>CAVREY010000001.1:0-435331 GCA_963720225.1 uncultured Acidobacteriota bacterium
GCGGGTGAAACCGTCGTTCGGCAGATGCTGGCCGCGCTCGTCCACCGTGGCCCGGATGACGAAGGGATTCTCTCCGCGTCTCGCGCAACCGTCGGCATGCGCCGCCTCAGCATTATCGACCTTCCCGGCGGCGGCCAGCCCGTCTGGAATGAAGCGGGCACCATCGCCGTTCTCTACAACGGCGAGATCTACAACTTTCAGGAACTGCGCGCCGAACTCGAATCCGCCGGCCATTCCTTTCGCACGAAATCCGACACCGAAGTAATCGTCCACGCCTACGAAGCCTGGGGCGAGGAGTGCCCCAAACGCCTTCACGGCATGTTTGCGTTCGCCATCGTCGAAATGCCGGACGGTGCTACGGGTCGCGCGACGAAGCTATTTCTCGCGCGCGATCCAGTGGGCATCAAGCCGCTCTACTACGCTGTCGCAGACGGCGCGTTCTTCTTCGCGTCGGAGGTGCGTGCCTTGCTTGCCAGCGGCCGGATCTCGCCGCGGATTTCTTCACAAGCGCTTCCGTCATATCTGCTGTTCGGCTCCGTAGGTGAGCCTGCGACGCTGATCGATAACGTACGCTCGCTCCCACCAGGACATTCCCTTTCGATTCCCGTCACAGATCGCGTCAGCGCCGCGCCCCTCCCCAAAGCTTACTGGGACCCAGGGGCGGAGTTTCGTATGCTCGCGTCCACGAAACAAAACGGCGGCATCCAAAACGCAAAGAACGTCGCGCCCGCTGTTGCCGTCCGTGCGCTACTCGAAAATTCCGTTCGTGGCCACCTGATCGCAGACGTTCCCATCGGCATCTTTCTAAGCAGCGGCATCGATTCCACAGCGCTCGCAGCAATCGCCAGCAGCATGCAGGCCGGCATCCACACTTTCACGGTCGCGTTTCCTGACGCCGAATACAGCGAAGCCGAAATCGCACGACGCACCGCCGCTCGTCTCGGCACCGAGCACACCGAATTCACGCTTTCGCTTGCAGACATGGTGTCGCGTCTCAACGAAGCTGTAGCCTCGTTCGATCAGCCCAGCATGGACGGCGTCAATTCCTACTTCGTCTCATGGGCCGCGCGCCAGGCGGGATTGAAAGTCGCTCTTTCCGGACTCGGCAGCGACGAACTGTTCGGCGGCTACACGGCATTCCGTGCCACCTCAAAAGTGGCTCGCGTCGCCGGAGTCGCTCCATTTGTTCCACGTGCCGCTCGCGTAGCACTGTTGCGCGCCACAAGCTCTGCCACGCAGTTCGGCATGCAGCCCGACGCCTTTCGCAAAGCCACTGCCGCGTGGCTCGATCCCAAAGCGTTTCCCGATCCGTATTTTTTCACGCGGCTCCTCTTCGCGCCGGAACGTGTTGCATCAGCTCTGCATCAATCGCCACCGGATTGGACGAACTCCAACTGGTCGGAATGGCTCGCCACAAACGCAGCGCAATCTGCGCCTCTCGATTCATTCACCCAAATCTCCTGGCTCGAGCTTCGCTCGTATATGACCAGTACTTTGCTCCGCGATACCGACGCCATGAGCATGGCCAGTTCGCTCGAAGTCCGCGTGCCGTTTCTCGACGTGCCGCTTGTGAAGTACGTTCTCTCGCTGCCCGAGTCCGCCAAACGCAATGCGGTTCAGCCAAAAAGCCTGCTCATCGCCGCTCTGGGCGATCTGTTGCCCCAGGAAGTCGTCTCCCAAACCAAACGCACGTTCACGTTTCCCTGGGAAACCTGGCTACGCGGGAGCCTTGGCAAGCGTGTCGGCGAAGGCCTCGCCCACTGGTCGCCGGCCCTCGAGCCGCATCTTTCACGAAACTTCGCGATGGATGTCTGGAAGGAATTTCAGGCTGGACGCACTACCTGGTCGCGCCCGTGGAGCCTCTATGTGCTGAATGAATGGGTGAAACGCCACGTCAACGCCGCGAACTCAAATTCCGAGCCGTCCGTCGCGCAATCCACCGCCCGCTGATTCTAAAACGTCGTCGTCAATCGCAACGCAAAGCTTCTCGCTGGTCCGATCGCGTTGCCCGAAAAAAGGCCCCCGAAGTCGATCACATTCAGTACGTTCGTCAAATTCGTCCCATCCGCCTGGAGCTGCACGTTCATCCGGTCCGACTTGTAAACGTTGACGCCCGCCGACGCGTTCACCTGAAACGCCGGATAGATCCGGCCGCGCTCAAAGTTGATCCGGCTGATCACTTGCACACCGTACTGCGCCGTTTCGTCCGCAATGCACTGCGCCGTACTCTCTCCATCGGGACACTCAAACTCGAACGGTAACCCACTGTCGTACTGAATGCCGAAGCCGAGCCAGAACCGCGGCGAAATCTGGTAACGGACGCGACCTCGCACTGTATTACGCTGGTCCTGTGAATCCGGAAAATGGCCGGTCAGCGGAAGGTCTGCGTCGTCTCCCAGAAACAGCCCGCCCGTCACCGGGTACCACGCGTTACCCACAATGTACGAATAGCTCAAGAATCCAGAAAATCCGCGCCAGTCCACCACATCCAACTTTGCTTCCGCGCCGTAGATCGTCGACTTGCGGAATGCGATCGGAAAACTGATCGTCGTGTTCTCGATTTGATCGTCGTCGGCGTAGTTATTTACAAGACGCCGAAAATAATTCGCGTCTAGCCGCACCTTTCCGAAAAATCCTTTGGTTATGCCCGCCTCATAGTAGTTGCCTTCCGACGGTTCCACCGGCAATTGTAACGAGATGGGATTCAGGCCCGCCGCAGCCGCCGAGCTCGAAAGTAGGATGTTTTCGAACGACGGCGTCTGGAAAACGCGATCGTACGAGGCATGCACCACCAGATCGGCACTCGGGAAATACCGCGCAACAGAAAACCGCGGCTCCACAGCTTGCCGGTTCAAAAGGAGCTGGTAGTGATCCCACCGCAGTCCCGCGCTCACCGTCCAGTTCCCGAGATGAATCAAGTCCTGCACAAACGCTGATTGCTCTAGGTCCGGCCGGTGCGCAGGGCTCGTCGATTGGCCAGGTACAGGAAACGCAAACGTCAGCGGAGTGCTGGGATCGAACTGCGACGGATCGGTAATGATGTAGCTAAAATTCTCATTCAGGAACGTATTGTCGGATTCCACGCCAAATTTCCATTCCTGGCGCCCGTGAATCGCAGTCACGCTCGCCTTCGCGTAGCCTTCGCGGAACCAGTTGTGCTGAAAGATTTCGATCGGCGTCGATTCCGGATTTGAGTTGAAGTCATTCGCGTTGTCGCGCACCATGCCGCTGAGGTTCGCCACCGTGTTCGCGTTGAACGTGTGCTGGTAGGAGATCGTACCCATGGTCTCCAGATTATCCGCCGTCTGCCGTTGTCCGGCGTCCTGCTGGATTAATTCGTTTGGAATATCGTATCGTGACACCTCGTGCCGCACGCTCAGGTTCAGCCGATCATTCGGCGTCAGATTGCGTTGGTAACGAATCGAAAAATCGCCCAGCGTTCCGGTGTTCGAATAATTCTCAGGCACCACAGGATTGAGGTAATGGTCCGTCATGCTGCCGCTGGCGCTCGCGCCGAGCGTGTTGTTTCCCCAAGCGTATTGACCTTGCACAAACGCCGTAGCCGATGTGTAGCTCCCGCCTGAGAGCACGGCCTGCCCATGGAATCCCGCCGCAGCATCCTCGAGCGTGTTCACTTCCACCACACCGCCCATCTTCCGTCCGTACTCAGCCGGAATTCCCGCGGTGTAGATGCTCATCGACTGCACGTCGTCGGCTTCGATCTCCGGCCCAAAGCTCGGCGACCGGTTGTCAGTCAACGGAATGCCGTCCACAACGAACTGCGTCTGATACTCCGATCCGCGCGGGTGCAGCACCGCATTGCCTTCATAGAGCCATCCCGGCTGCGTGTTCACCAGATCCTGCAGCGAACGTCCCGGCACCGAGCTAACCCGGTGCTCGATCGTGTCCGATCCAATCTGGCTGACCGCGCCTGCCTGGTCCGGGTCGACCAGCGTGCTGGGTGCCGTCACCGTCACGGATTGATTCACCGACGGCAGTTTGAGCCGGATCAATATCTCGGTGGCAATCGACGAACGAATTTCGACGGTCTGAGAAACGGCGGCAAATCCTGACTGGATGATTTCCAACTCATAGACGCCGTAAGGAAGCCGCTGCACGTCGAGCAGGCCCTGGTCGGTAGTCGCCAGCAAATTTCGATACTGGTTCGCCTCGCTCACGATCGAAACCATGGTCTTCACGCCCAATCCTTGCGGATCGGTCACTTTCAAGCGCAATTCACCAGTGTTGATCTGGCAATAGAGCGGGGCGCTGGCGCAAACCAGAAAAGCCGCGAGCTTCACCAGGAACTTGAGGATGATCTTGGACATTTGTTTGCTAGCCGGTGTTTCAGACGCAGTGCCTCCCCACATGGATATTCAGTGCACCGAGGTCTTGTTCAGCCTTTTTTTGCTTTTGTTGCTTCTCTCACTCCAAGGCCCGTTGCCCGATTCGTCACAATTCTTTACTCCCAAACAAATCGCCTCCTTGCACGTTCTCGGGCGCAGATATAAAGGTACAGCCCATGGGCCTCTCTCTCTCAGGGTCGTTCGCTGAACGCTACTTCCCTACGGCAGTAGACGCGTGTTCGCCGGCATTTCTACAAGTCGAATCGGAAGTCATGGTGTTATTCGATCAGTTTCGTAATCCAATTCTCCGCTATGCGCTTTCCTTCGGGCTTCCCGTCCACGACGCCGAAGAGGTAACGCAGGAAGTATTTCTGTCGCTCTTCCAGCATCTGCGCTCGGGGAAGTCCCGCCAGAATCTTCGCGGCTGGATGTTCCGTGTCGCACACAATCTCTCGCTGAAACGCCGACACGCGAACCACATCTCCCGCGAAATAATCACTTCGGATCGCACCGTCGCGGAAAATCAGCTCGATCCGTCGCCTGACCCCGAATCGCAGATTACGTTTGCTCAACGCCAGCGCCGCCTCCTCGCCGCGGTGAAAGCGCTTCCTGAAACGGATCAGTTCTGCCTGCGTCTTCGAGCCGAAGGACTTCGTTATCGCGAGATCGCTCGCGTCGTGGGTATTTCGCTGGGTGCAGTTTCGATGTCGCTCAGCCAGTCGCTCGCGCGCCTTGTGCGCGCGGATGGAGGTTAAGCCCGTGAGCCGTCTTCATCATTTGAACGATAATGAACTGCTGCTTGCGGCCGACGTAGAACTCCCAGTGTCGCGCGCCGCGGAAACTCAGTCTCATCTAGCGGCATGCAAATTCTGCCGCCATCGGCTCGCGGCGTTGCAAACCGCACTCAGGAATGTCAGCGCCTGTCAGCGCGAATCGTTCGGCCCGGAATTGCCCCCCATCGCCGTCTCGCGCGCGGCCCTTCGAGCGCGCCTCACCGAAATTGCAAAGACCCGAAGGCGCTCGGATGCGTGGTGGGCATTCCTGCAGGCTCCGCCCGTGGTGCACGCCGCAGCCGTTCTATGCGGAATGCTCTTGCTCGCTGCGGCTACGCATACACTCGTTTTCACCGCGCCCGCTTCCATGGCGGGAACTGCTACGTATCTCGAGAGCGGCGTAATACCAAACCATTCGTTAACTCCCGGCGCCTTCCGCAATGTCTCGCTGGCGGAAGTCTGCAAAATGCCCCACGAAGAGGTCGAACTGGATGTTCCTTCGGCCCTCGGCCAGCAGGTGTTCCAGGAATACAAAATCGCGAATCCCCGTACCAGCGACTATGAAATCGATTACCTGGTCGCTCCCGGCCTCGGTGGCACCGACGACATCCGCAATCTCTGGCCCGAACCCTACGGCTCTGCCACATGGAATGCGCGTGTGAAAGATTCGCTGGAAGAATATCTCCACGAATCGGTCTGCTCGGGAAAGATCGATCTCCGCACCGCGCAATTCGATATCTCCACCAACTGGATCGCTGCGTACAAGAAATATTTCCATACCAACGACCCAGCAGCGTCCTCCGCTGAAATGAGCCGTTCGATGCACGACCAGGACATCCTTAACGTTCCGACTGCGTCGCGACTCTCGGCCATGTAGTTTCGCATTAAAAATCCTGCCTCGCCTCGGTCCTACACACCCCCTCGCAAAATGAAACTGCTATCCGTTTCCGCGAACGCGCGTCTACATACGAATCAAGTTGTCCGGAACCGAGCGCCGAAGTACATTCGAATCGCGTTTGGAGGTGGCCGCCGTGCAAACCCTGTTGCAGGACCTTCGCTACGCCTTCCGCATGCTCGCGAAATCCCCCGGCTTCACGGCCGTTGCCATCCTCACGCTCGCCCTCGGCATCGGCACCAACACCGCCATCTTCAGCCTGATCGATACCGTAATGCTGCGCTCGCTTCCCGCAGACAATCCGTCCCAGCTCGTCCTGTTGAAATGGGCCGCGCATAAAATGCCCAAAGTCCACGGCTACGCTAGCTCCGGCGATTGCACCACGGACATGCGCTTCGGCGCCGCTAATCCGACCGGCTGCTCTTTCTCCGAACCGATGTTTCGTGAGTTCGAAAAGGCCGGTGTCTTCTCCGGTATCGCCGCATTCTCCAATGCCGGACGTCTCGATCTCACCGGCAACGGAAACGCCTCCGTCGTGAACGGTCAGGCCGTCTCCGGCGGTTTCTTTCAAACCCTCGGCGTAAGGCCCGCGCTCGGGCGCATGTTCGAACCGAGCGACGACTCGCCAACGGCTGCCTCGGTCGCCGTCCTCAACTTCGGCTACTGGCAGAGCGCCTTTGGCGGCTCGCCCGATGTCCTCGGCCGGTCGATCGCGCTCAACGGCGCTCCGGTCACCATCGTCGGCGTCGCCGCCCGCCAGTTCAACGGAATCACTCCGGGCAGCGACTACGATCTCTGGGTGCCGCTCTCCGTTGAGCCGCATCTCATCGACGCGAATCGCTGGCATGAGCGCCAAGACGACGTGTCCTTCTGGTGGCTCACTCTCGTCGCGCGATTGAAGCCCGACGTGAGGCAGCCGCAGGCGCAAGCCGCCATAAACGGAATCTTCACCAACGAAGTCCTCCACGGATCGGTGCCGCTGTTTACCGCCGGAGGCGGCGCGCCTGCTCCGCCCGACGGCGCATTCATGATTCGCAAAGAACCAGTTCCAGCCGGCGCCGCACCAGCCCCCTCTCGAGCGCCAATGAAGGCGCCGTTGTCGGCCCCCTCGTCCATGGGCGCGCCACCGCCGATGATCGTGCGCAATCTCCCCGGCCCAGCTCCAAATCCGAAATCCTCACCGTCTCAGGCGCCGAACGTTGCGATAGGCTCGGATCTAGGCGCGCCTTCGCCAAGCGAAACCCGCACGCTTTTGTCGCCCTCGGACGAGCCATCCATCACAATCGTTCCAGCGCGTTCCGGCCTAAACGGCGCGAGCAGCCGCTACAGGCAGCCGCTGTATGTGCTGATGCTCGCCGTCGGAATCATTTTGCTGATCGCTTGCGCCAACGTTGCTGGACTCATGCTTGCGCGTTCCGCATCCCGACGAAAGGAAATGGCTGTCCGTGCCGCGCTCGGTGCCGCCCGCGCGCGTCTGTTCCGCCAGCTGCTCACCGAAAGCCTCCTGCTCGCGACGGTTGGCGGAGCGCTCGGAATCCTGTTCGCTTACTGGGGTTCGCGTCTCATTCTCACGTTCGTCTCGAGCAACCAGATTCGGCCGCTCGGCTTTGAATCGGCCGTCGATCTTCGCGTTCTCGCCTTCACTGCGGCAGTCTCCCTGCTCACCGGAATTCTGTTCGGCATGGCGCCCGCTCTCCGCAGCGCGCGCATCGATCTCACGCCTGCATTGAAAGAAGGCTCCGGTATCTCGCAAAACATCTCGCGCGGCGATGGGCGCTGGTTCAGCGTCAGCAATGCGCTGGTCGTCGCGCAATTCGCACTCGCAATTGTGGTTCTCGTCGGAGCTGGTCTGCTGGTTCGCACGCTGCAGAATCTCCGCGCGGTCGATCTCGGATTCGACGCCCATAACCTGATCATTTTCGAAATCGACGCTGGGCTCGCCGGGTACAAAGGCCCACAGGTTGACGCGCTTTATCGCGATCTGCGCGAGCGCCTCGCCGACACCCCTGGAGTGAAATCCGCGAGTTACTCGTCCCTGCCGTTGCTCAGTGGCGGGATGATGATGGTCTCGTTCCACTGGCCCGATACGCCGCAAGATCGCGAGTCGAATTCCAACATGCTTCCCGTTGGCCCGGATTTCTTCAGCACCATGCAGATTCCGTTTCTCGGCGGGCGCGGCTTCAATCCATCCGATTACGAAATCGCTGCCGCGAATAGCGGCATGGAATCTTCCGGCGCGCCCACGCCCGTGATCGTCAATCAGGCTTTCGTCTCGAAATATCTCGGCAAGGAAAATCCGATCGGCAAAGTGTTTGGCCAGTCCGCGGGCGGGCCGGACGAACCGAAAAGCTCCGGATGGGAAATCGTCGGCATGGTACGCGACGCGAAGTACAGCACCCTACGGCAGGACATCAGCCCCACCATGTACACGCCCCAAAGCGGCATGGGCGCTACGTTCGAAATTCGCACCGCTGCCGATCCGCAGGCGCTGCTGCCTTCGATTCGCAAAACAGTCGCTCAGGTGAACGCGAACTTGCCGTTCTTCCGCGTCACTACGCAATCCGAGCAGATCGATCGCTTGCTGTTTCAAGAACGCCTCGTCGCGCGCCTCTCCACTTTCTTTGGTTTGCTCGCGCTGGTCCTCGCATCGATCGGTTTGTATGGTTTGCTTTCTTACGAAGTGTCGCGCCGCACGCGCGAAATCGGCATCCGCATGGCGCTCGGCGCTGAAGGCGCGGACGTTCTACGCATGGTCGTCCGCCAGGGTTTCGTACTGGCCTTCGTAGGAGCAGTGGTCGGCGTCGGTGTAGCGCTCGCGGTCACGCGCTATCTGTCCGCAATGCTGTTTGGAGTCCACGCCAACGACCCTGTGACCATCGTTGCCGTGGCCGTCCTGCTATGGCTTGTGGCTCTCGCCGCCTGCTACATCCCGGCACGTCACGCCACCCGCGTCGACCCCATCGTCGCGCTCCGCTACGAATAGGTGGGGATCAACCGGGTGGTCGTCCTTCGACCCTAACCGTTCGTTAGGCCACACTCACGCGCGAATCGGAAAGCGCTAAATCGCCGCAGTGGCTTCCTTCCCTTGAAACATTCCCCGTCCCTTGCGAAACTGAACGTTCCTATTCTCATGGTCATCCTCGGCCTCAACGCGTACCACGCCAACGCCTCCGCCGCCATCCTGGCCGACGGCCGCCTGCTAGCCGCCGTGGAGGAAGAGCGCCTGAACCGCGTGAAATACGCCGCGGGCCTTCCGAAACTCGCCATCCAGTACTGCCTCGAACAGGCCGGCATTCCGCTTTCTAAGGTCGACCACATTGCCATCCCGCGCAATCCCTGGGCGCGCCTTGGTACAAAACTTCGCTTCGCCGCCCGCATGCCGCGCTTCGCTCTGGACCGCGCGCGCGTGATGCAGCGTTTCGCGGGGATCCACGACGATCTCGCATCTGCGTTCGACATCGCACCTGATGCGATCAAGGCAAAGTTCCACCGCATCGAGCACCACACCGCGCATCTTGCCAGCGCGTTTTTCGTCTCCCCGTTCGACCAGGCCGCCGTGCTTTCCGCAGACGGGCTCGGCGATTTCGCCAGCTCCATGTGGGCGCTTGGCCAGGGCCCGCGCATGGAAGCGCTCGGCGAAGTCACCTTCCCTCACTCGCTCGGCATGTTTTATACCGCGCTCACGCAATACATCGGTTTTTGGAAATTTGGCGACGAATACAAAGTGATGGGTATGGCCGCCTACGGCCAGCCCGAGTTTCTTGAGGAATTCCGCCGCATTGTTCGCGCCGACAGGCCGCTTTCGTTCAAGCTGGGCCTGGAATATTTCATTCATCAAGACCAGGGCGCGGACATGACCTGGCGCGACGCGAACAAAACGCCGGTGATTGGCCGCCTGTTTTCCGATTATCTGGAGCAGCGCCTCGGCCCCGCGCGCAAGACCGACGCGCCGCTCGAGCAGCGCCACTACAATCTCGCGGCCAGCATGCAGGCCGCGATTGAAGAAGTCCTCGCCGCACACTGGCGCGCCCTTGCCGAAAAAACAAAACAGAAAAATCTCTGCCTCGCGGGCGGCGTCGCATTCAACTGCGTCGCGAACGGCACCATCTTCGATAAAACGCCCTTCGAAAAGGTTTACGTGCAGCCCGCCGCAGGCGACGCGGGTCTCGCCGTCGGCGCCGCATTCGCCGTGCACAACCAAGTCCTCACCCAGCCGCGCGGGTTCGTCATGGATCACGCTGCATGGGGCCCGGGCTTTGGCGCTTCCGAGATTCGCGACGCCGTCGATCGCCGCTTCGGCTCGAGCGAAGATGTGATGATCGAAGAACTCCAAGAGCAGCCGCTCGTCGAATCCACGGCCCGCCACATCGCCGACGGAAAAATTCTCGGCTGGTATCAGGGCCGCGCCGAATGGGGTCCCCGCGCCCTTGGCCAGCGCAGCATCGTCGCCGATCCGCGCCGCCCCGAAATGAAAGACATTCTGAATCGCCGGATCAAGCACCGCGAAACGTTCCGGCCTTTCGCGCCGTCGATTCTCGAAGAAGCCGTGCCGGAATATTTCGAGCAGAGCCACCCGTCGCCGTTCATGACCTTCGCGTACGCTGTGAAACCGGAAAAACGCGGGGTGATTCCCGCGCCCACGCACGTGGACGGCACCGCGCGCCTTCAATCCGTGAGCCGCACCGCAAGTCCTCTTTATTGGAAGCTCATCCGCGCGTTCGGCGACCTCACTGGCGTGCCCGTCGTATTGAACACTTCGTTCAACGACAATGAGCCGATCGTCTGCCGCCCCGACGAAGCGCTGGACTGTTTCGAGCGCACGCGCATGGACGTGCTGGTCATCGGCAACTACATCCTGGAAAGAAAGCCGGCTCTCGCCGCGCACGCTGAAAATTCCGGCCCTGCCTCGAAATCGTCCGAACGCGCAACGTAGTAAACTCCTTCCACACGCATGCACATCCTGCTGCTGAACGAGTATTACCCACCGGACACTTCAGCCACCGCCAAGATGGCCGTGCAAGTCGCCGAAACCCTCGCCAAAAATCATCAGGTCACCGTGGTCGCGGGCCGCCCCTCTTACGATCCCGATGAATACTATCCCTACAAACTCTTGCAGCGCAGAACCCACAACGGCGTTACGGTCGAGTGCGTCGGCTCTACTGCTTATCTGCGACACCAGATGAACGGCCGCGTCTCGAATTATCTTTCGTATCTCGCACTCGCGGTGCCGCGCGCGCTCGCCATCAATCCAGACGTAATCCTCGCGATGACCGATCCTCCGATCGCCGGCCTCGCGGGTGCTCTCGTCGCGTCGCTCTCCGGAAAACCACTTGTCTACAACATCCGCGACATGTATCCCGATATGGCCGTCGGCGGCGACATCGTTCAGCACGGCCAATTCATCCGGTTCTGGGACGCCCTCCACCGCTGGGCGCTGCGAAAGTCCACCCGGGTAATCGTGCTCGGCGACGACATGCGCGACCGCATCATCGCTAAAGGAGTCCCTCCCGAACGCGTCGCGATCGTCCGCGACGGCGCCACTTTCCCGCCGACGCTTCCATCGAAGTCCGATCCGATCGTCGAGGAAATTCGCTGCGGCTTCCCCTTCGTCGCACTTCACGCAGGCAATCTCGGTTTCTACGGCGCCTGGGACACGCTCCTCAAAGCCGCGGAAATTCTGCGCAACGAAAACTCCGGACTGGTGTTCATAGGCGACGGGGCAAACCGGGCGCGCCTCGAATCCGCTGCCGCCCAGGCGAATGCTTCCAATGTAAAATTTCTACCCTTTCGCCCCTTCGAGCAAGTCCAGCACGTTATGATGGCGGGCGACGTGCACATCGTCACCATACGCCGTGGGTTGGAAGGCGTGGTGGTACCAAGCAAGCTCTACGGGATTCTCGCGGCAGGCCGTCCCGTGCTAGTCGTTGCGGATTCAAAGTCGGACGCCGCTCGCATCGCGGTAGAATCGGGCTGCGGTCTCACGGCCGACCCCGACGATCCAGGCGCGGTAGCGAACGCGCTTTGCGAACTCCGCTCGGACCCCGCGCGCCTTGTCGAGATGGGCGCGCAAGCGAAAGCGGTCGCTCAGAAGTATGCTAGAGTGAACGAGTTGCAGCGCTTTTCAACGATCATCGAAGAGGCAGTCGGTACCCAGCGGTAACAACGGTGCAGGCGAACCGGATCCTCGCACGAATGCCCAAGACCCGGTTCGGTTCTCCAGCATCCAACAGTCGCCTTTCGGTCGAATGGTATTTGCCCGTCGTCCCGGCCCCGAAAGTTCGAAGTTTTCAGTGGAGCGAGAGTGGCATTTTCTATTCCAAGAGACCTCGTCACGTTTACGGTCGCCCTATTGGCGTCCTTGGGTCTCACTGTCCCGATTCGGTACCTCGCGCTCCGCTTCGGAATGGTCGATAAGCCGGGGCCCCGAAAACTTCATATCAATCCGATTCCTCTTCTTGGCGGCATCGCGATTTATCTCGGGTTTGTCCTTGCCGTGCTTTTTACGCTGCATGACGTCCCGCTCTCGCAAATTCTCGGCATTCTGGCCGGCGCCACGCTTCTTGCCGCGGTCGGCTTCCTGGACGACGGTGGCCTGCTCCACCATCAAGTGAAGCTCTTCATCGGCATGCCCGCCGCCGCGCTTTTCCTGGTGGCGTCTGGAATTCGCGCCCAATTTTTCTCGCATTTTTTCCCTGGCACTCTCAGCGGAATTCTCGATATCGTCCTCACCGTCGTCTGGGTCGTCGGCATCACTGCAGCCTTCAGCATCCTCGACCATATGGACGGCCTCTGCGCCGGAATTGCGGCGGTAGCCGCAGCGTTCTTCACGATCTCCGCCGGCATGAACGGCCAGACGCTGGTTCGCGCGCTCGGTGCAGCCACATTCGGCGCCGCGCTTGGCTTCCTGCGCTGGAATTTCAATCCCGCCAAGATCTTCATGGGCGACGGCGGCGCGATGTTCCTGGGCTTCCTGATGGCCACGCTCGGCCTGAAAGTCCGTCCCGATTCGGTGGACTTCCCGGTCACCTGGCTTGTGCCGGTTTTGATTCTTGGCGTTCCCATCTTTGACACCACCCTCGTCTCAATCTCTCGCGCTCGTCGCGGCCTGCTTCCTTTCACGTCTCCCGGCAAAGACCACACTGCGCACCGCCTCTCGAATCTCGGCATCGGCCACCGCAACGCCGTACTGATCATGTACGCCGGTGCCGTTGTCTTCGGGGCGTTGGCTATCTTCATACAACGCATCTCGTCGACTGCCACCTACGCGATCGTCGGCGGCATCGTCCTGCTGGCCTTTATCGCCATCCTGTATCTGGAAAATCTTCCGTACGAGCGCCAGGTGAAAGTCGCCAAGCCCGCTGTTTGATTTCCCCACGCCAGAGGACCATTCCCCCGTTCGCCCGCCTGTTGGCCGATTTTCATCCCATTAACTTGCGCTACTTTTCCCTTCCTCTTTGGCGCATCTCCTGCCTGGGATATACTTCTGGCCCGTACTTTGTTCGGGAATGAACCGTGTCATGTTCCCGCGCGACAGTCGGACGCAATCGCCGTTTTAATCCGGAATTCCTTGGAAAATTCATCGGCTCTTAGTGTCGGTGATATACCGATTCACAGGACCACTGCGAAGCTAACGATGGCGTCGGAAACGCTCAACCCAACCCTGACCAACAACTCACATCCTCCCGCAAACGGATCCAGCGTCGCGGTCGTCGGTGGCTCAGCTGCCGGCCTGCTCACCGCCTCGGTACTGGCGCGACGCGGCGTAGCGGTCCGCGTGTTCGAGCGCATCGAGAATCTCGAGCACGCCGAGCGAACGCTCATCGTCACGCATCGCATGCGTTCTCTTCTCGGCCCGGCCGCCGAGCACAGCGTTGTCAACGAAATCCGCCGTTTCGAACTTTTCACCGACGGTCGCTTTGCCACATTCCCATTGAAGGATCCCGATCTCATCATCGAGCGCCGCGCCCTGATTCAGGGGCTCGCCGATGAAGCCCGCAAAGCCGGAGCCAGCGTGGAACTCGGCCGCCGCTTTCATTCGCTTCATCCCAATGGCCGCGGCCTGATCCTCGAAGTCGAACGCTGCAGCGACGGCTCGCGTGAAGAAGTTCGCGCCGGCACAATCGTCGGCGGCGACGGAGTCGCCAGCCGCGTGGCGAAAGCCGCCGGCTGGCAGCCGCTCGAAACCGTGCCGCTGATGCAAGCCATCGTGCCGCTCCCGAAGGACATGCCTCGAGACACCGCTCGCGTCTGGTTCGTCCCCCAAGACACGCCCTATTTTTATTGGCTCATTCCGGAAAACGACAAGATCGGCGCGCTCGGCATCATCGGCGTCACGGGTCCGGAAACGCGAAAGCATCTCGAAAACTTTCTGGTGAAGAAAAATCTCGAGCCGCTCGAATTTCAGGGCGCGCGCATTCCGGTTTACAAGCGCTGGATCCCGGTGCATCGCCGCGTCGGCAGCGGCTCGGTGTATCTCGTCGGCGATGCTGCCGCGCAGGTGAAAGTAACGACCATCGGGGGCACCGTCACCGGTTTCCGAGGCGCGCTGGGCGTGGCCGAAGCGATTCTCAATGGCGGTGTAAGCCGCGAGCTGCGTACCTTGCGCCGCGAGCTCGATCTTCACCTGATGCTGCGCCGTTCGATGCACGACTTTCAGCAAGCCGATTACAGCCGCCTCGTCGATCTGCTCAACGATCCCGCGCGCCAGTCGCTCAGCCAGTATTCGCGCGACGAGGCTTGGAAAATTCTCTGGCGCGTGTGTCTCCAGCAGCCGCGCTTGATCTGGCTCGGGCTTCGCGGCTTGCTCGCTCGCAATAGTTCGTTCAACCGCGCGTCGTAAAACCAGTCGCGCCGGGCGCCAGCAGAACTCTGGTACAACGGAATCGCTCGCCCATGTACATCCTCGGCCTATCCGCGATGGGTCATCACTCGGCAGCCGCGCTGCTCGGCGATGCCGGCATCATCGCCGCTATCGAAGAAAGCAAAATCACCCGAAACCGCGCAGCTTCCGGGATTCCGCGCCAGGCAATCCGCTTCTGCCTCGAACGCGCCGGAATTTCCTGGAATCAAATCGATCGCATCGCCATCGCCTCGAATCCTCGGCGCGCCTGGAAGCGCCAAACGCTTTTCCGCGCCCGCCGTGCCGCCGTCGCTCCCGTCCAGAGCGGCTACTTCCTCAACAAAGCCCTCGGCGAACTCGGCCGTGAACTCAACAATCAGCGCCTCGTTAGACAAATGTCCGCGGGCGGAAACGCCCGCGTCGAATCCTTCGATCATCACCTGTGCCACGCCGCCAGCGCCTTCTACGCGTCGCCGTTCCAACGCGCGCTGATTCTGACTCTCGATGAATTTGGTGACGGCCATTCGGGGTTCGTCGGCCTTGGCGACGGCACGAAAATCCAAGAACTTTCCACCATTCCGTTCCCGCATTCGCTCGCCTACGTCTATTCACAGGTCACGCGCCTTTTGGGATTTCACCCCCACTCCGACGAACACAAGACGCAGTGGCTCAGCCTCGGCGGCGAGGCTTCACACAAAGATCTCCTTCTCGAAATCCTCCGTCGTGAGCCTGCAGGACCACCGCATCTCAACCCAAAATTCTTCACGCGTGCCTTCGGCGCCGAACTGGCCTTCACGCCCGAGTTCTACCGCCGCCTCGGCGTCGGTTCTCCCGCGTCGCAGTCTGGCGCAGCCTCCGCCCAGAACGCATCTCCGAATCTAACCGCCGCACAGCGCGCCAATATCGCCGCCAGCCTGGAATCCGCCATCGAACAAATTCTTTGTGACTGGCTCGCAGCCCTTCGCAAACAGCACAACGCACAATCTCTCTGTCTCGCCGGCGGTCTTTTCCTGAATCCGCTGATCGTCCAAGCGATCGAATCCCGCGCCGGTTTCGAGCACGTCTTTGTCCAACCCGCTGCGGGAAACGAAGGTTCCGCGCTCGGCGCCGCATGGCTTTCTCTCCACCGGCACACAAGTCTTCCGCGCTCGCCCGAAATGCCCGCTCCTTTCTTGGGCCCATCGTTCTCGAATCAGGAAATCAAGGAAGTGCTCGACAATTGCAAGGCCACCTACCATTTCTGCGATACCGACGCGCACAAGATCGATACCGCAGCGCGCCTTCTTCACTCTGGGAAAATCGTCGGCTGGTTTCAAGGCGCCGCCGAGTTCGGCCCGCGCGCACTCGGGCATCGCAGCCTCCTGGCCTCGCCCTGGGCTGAATACGTCACCGAGAATCTCAACGACTTCGTAAAACACCGTGAAGCCTTTCGCCCATTCGCGCTTTCGATTCCCGCTGAAGACGCTTCGCGATTCTTCCGCGCCACGCCCAACGCGCGTTTCCTCACCACCATGGCCACAGCGAACGAAACCGGCCGCGAGCTTTTCGCGAAACTCCCTCAAGGATTTTTGTTGCCCGGCAATCTGGTCCGCCTCCACGTTGTCCGCGAATCCGACAATCCCATCTTCTGGAAGTTGCTTAAGCGCTCGGGCGAAAACGCTCCTGCTCCATTGCTGGTCAATGCTTCGTTCAATCTTTTCGGTGAACCGCTCGTCATCACACCGCGAGACGCCGTACGAAGCTATTTTTGCTCCGGCGTAGACGCGCTCATTGCCGGAAGCTTTCTGCTTCAGAAAAAATAGGAGACAATGCCGGACATCGCCGAAATCCCAAAACGCAACCTGTGGCGCCGGCGCGTCTGGACCGCTGCTGCAATTCTGCTGGTCTTTACGATCGCCGCCGTCGTTCTCGCGCGCGGTGCAGGGCGCTGGCTCTTCCGTCCGGACCCACTTTCTCACGCCGACGTGATCGTCGTCCTTAGCGGCGGTCTGCCCTATCGCGCCGAAGGCGCCGCCGATGTCTACCAGCGAGGCTTCGCGCCGCTCGTATGGATCACACGTGCCGAGGGACCGCAGGAAGAACTCGCGGAACTGGGCGTTCAGTTTGTCGGCGAAGAGGAATACAATCGCGAGGCCGTCGTCCATCGCGGCGTGCCGGAAAACGCGGTTCAAATCCTTCCGGAAGAAATCGAAGACACCGAGCAGGAAATCAACGTCATCTCACAGGCCATGCGCCGCACTGGAAAGCACACCGTCATCATCGTCACTTCGCCCGAACATACCCGCCGCGTCCGCGCTTTGTGGAACAGGCTCGCGGGCAAGGATCTCACTCTCATCGTCCGCGGCGCGGACGAAGACCCGATCGATCTCAATCACTGGTGGCGCAACACGCGCGACACCTTCTCGGTTGTGAGGGAATATCTCGGCTTGATAAATGTCTGGCTCGGCTTGCCCGTTCGCCCTCATTCGCACGGCGAATGAATCAGAACAGGCAAGCCGCCCAGTCGTACGAAGAGTCCTTACTTCGCGGTCTGCGTCTGCGCGACCTTGGTCTTGAAATATTCAAACGTGGTCTGCAGTCCGTCTTCCAGTTTCACCTTCGGCTCCCAGTTCAGGATCCGCTTCGCCTTTGAAATGTCCGGGCAGCGCTGTTTGGGATCGTCTTGCGGCAAGGGATGAAACTTGATCGGAGTATTCGTGCCGACCAGTTTCCGCACGCGTTCCGCAAATTCCAAGATCGTGATTTCCTGCGGATTGCCGATGTTCGTCGGCTCGTGCTCGTCCGATTCCAGCAGGCGGTAGATTCCTTCCAGCAGATCGGACACGTAGCAAAAGCTTCGCGTCTGTTTGCCGTCGCCATAGACGCTGATCGGTTCGCCCATCAGCGCCTGGTACAAGAAATTCGGCAGCGCGCGCCCATCGTTTAACCGCATACGCGGCCCGTAGGTATTAAAGATGCGCACGATGTGGGTGTTTAGCCCGTGATAGCGGTGGTAGGCCATGGTCATCGCTTCGGCATAACGCTTCGCCTCGTCGTACACGCCGCGCGGTCCTACGGGGTTCACATGCCCCCAGTAGCTCTCCGGCTGCGGGCTTACGGCAGGATCGCCATAGCACTCCGAAGTCGACGCCAGCAGATACTTCGCCTTTTTCGCCAGCGCCAGGCCGAGTGTGTTGTGAGTGCCCAACGCTCCAACTTTTAATGTCTGGATGGGTAGCTTCAAATAATCCGGCGGGCTGGCCGGTGAAGCAAAGTGCAGCACCGCGTCCACCGGGCCTTGCACTTCGATGTAGCGCGACACATCCACTCGCGCCATGCGGAAATTCGGATTCGACTTCAGATGCGCGACGTTCTCTTCACTGCCCGTGCACAGATTGTCCAGCACCAGCACTTCCCAGCCTCGCGAAAGCATTAACTCGCTCAGGTGGGAACCTAAAAAACCCGCTCCTCCCGTAATTGCTGCTCGCACGTGGTGCTCCTTGCCGGCTTATCGCCGGTCTTTCTAAATTAACCCTGCAATTATGGCTGAAATCGCGAGACCCGCACAGCGTCCTCGCGCGAATGCATCCGATTCGCATACCCTGCTTTCGTCCTTCGCTTCTTCTTCGTGCCGAAGCGATTCTCAGTTCGCGGGCTTTTTCGGGGTAGGTGAAGTGTGGTCCACCACGATCTTCCAGCCGTTCGCGAGCTTCTTGAAGTTCAACGTAAAAAATCCCGAAGGATTGTCCGGTGGAAGTTCCAGGTGAAATTGTCCGATCGCGTAAGCGCTGTCCGCGCATTCCTGATGAATTTCCAAATCGGAGAACGTTAGCGTCCCCATCTGCGCCTGCGTCGGATAGTTTTTCTTGTATCGCGCCAGCACGGCACTGTATCCACGCGTGATTCCGTTTCCTCCGACGAACTGCACCTGGTCCGATTTCCAGTAGCCCGTCATGAATGTTTCGATGTCCCCGCGGTTCCATGCCGCCACCTGATCGTCCAGAACCTTCCGGACTCGAGCTTCGTCTGAAGCCGTCGCCAGTGCTCCCGACCGCCGGGAGCTCACCATCCACATTGTTGCCACCGCAGCCAGAATCGCCAGCCATCCCCACGCTCGTTTCATTCGCACTCCCTCGCGCCACCACTTCTCGCGCGCACGTCATGCTTTTACTTCACTCCTCCAATCGCCGCAATGCCCTTCGCCGTGCCTTCCCTCTCCACTTCTCTCCTCCGCAAAACTCGTTCCCAAAAGTTTCAAAACGATTAGTACTGACGGGCCATTGTCCCCCGCGGTTCCGGACGCGAAACTGTTCCTGGACGCAAATGCTAGTCGCCGCCTTCATGCTCGTCATATCGGTCGCTGCCATGGTGCAGTTCGCTGTCTTCACCTGGCGCGCTGGATTGCTCCGCCTAGCCGCCGAGCCTCTTGCTGGAGAGGCCGGCGTGCCCGAGAAGGCCGATAACTTGCTCAATCAAAACGACTTCGCCGATGCCTCCACCATTCAGGAGATATGTCCTGCACTGTCAGCCACTTCCGCAGCCAGTTTGACGCCTGTTCGGCTCTACCACAGCTTGCTTTCCGTCGTAAATTCGATCGGCGCGGCAATTCTGCCGACGCCGGGCGAATGGCTCGGCTGGACCGAACGCGAGATGGCTCTCTGTACCCGCTACTCCAACGTCGTGCTTTCGCGCCGGCTCGAGCAGAACCAGCGCGCAGCCGACTTAATGCGGTCTTACTAACCAGGTCCTCATCGCCCGCGCAGCTGCAAAATGATCCCGGCAGACGGCCCACACCGCCTGCCACCCTCTGGTTTTACCCGCTGTCCTAACAGCCAGTTACCTCATACGCTATGCGGGCCGTCCATTTTCGCCTCGCTGTCGCTGGTTTGTGGCCCAATACGGTTTGGGCTGCTTGAAACCCTTTGAACCCCGAAACCTCCCAAGGAGGCGCCGTGAAGCTACGCGCCCGTTTCGTCATTCTGGCCGCCGTTGCGGCCCTTGCGATTTCGCAGCTTGGTGGCTGCGCGGACACCCCATCCACTTTCTATCTCGTCGTCCTCTCGCCCAAAGGTCCGATGTACGTCGCGCAGGGTTCCACCAATACCATCACTGCTTCGGTGCTCAACGACACCGCGAATGGCGGCGTCAGCTATGCGATCAGCCCGGCCGGTATTGGTACGCTGACGCAGACCAGCTCTTCGACCGCAACCTATACCGCACCTGCGAACGTGGCCGCATCCACGACTGTCGTGATCACCGCCACCGCGGTCGACTACCCGAAATCATCCTCGAATCTTACGATCAATATCGAACCGCCGCCGGTGATCACCACCACGACGCTCACATCTGGTAGCGTCGGCGCTTCCTACAGCGCGCAGGTCGTCGCCACGGGCGGCGTTCCTCCGCTCAGTTGGGCGCTCGCTTCCGGCACTCTTCCGGCGGGTCTCTCGCTCGGCTCGAGCACGAACGACACCCTCACCATCGCCGGCAAACCCACAACGAATGGTCCTTCCACATTCACCATCAGCGTCACCGATGCTGCAGGCGAAGTCGGAACTTCACAACAGTTGACGATCGTGATCAGCACGCTCGCGATCACCACCACGTCGCCCCTGCCTAGCGCCACGTTCACGACGCCGCCGACGCCGTACAGCGAACAGTTCACCGCCTCCGGTGGTCTGTCTCCTTACACCTGGTCGGTTGCGAGCGGTTCAACGCTCCCAGCCGGTTTGTCACTTAGCTCGAGCGGACTTCTTTCGGGCAGCCCTACCGTCCAGGGAAATTTCACTTTCGGCATCACTGTCGAAGACAGTGAAGCAACGCCCGCCAACGTCACGCAAACTTTCGCGCTCTCCATCGCCGGCCCGCAGAATCTCGCGCTCCTTACCGGCAATTACGCTTTTACGTTCAGCGGAAATAATTCCACCGGTGCAGCCGTCACCACCGCCGGCTCCTTCGCCGCGGATGGCGCGGGCCACATCACCAGCGGCGAGCAGGACACCAATTCCATTGCCGGCACGCCGCTAACCAACACGCCGAATCTCACTGGCACCTACACTCTCGGCACCGACGGACGCGGCACCATCACGCTTTCCAACGCTCCCGGGGCTCCAACTTACGCTTTCTCGATCGATCTCTCGGGCTCGCACGGCCGCCTCATCGAATTCGATACCACCGGTACACGCGGTTCAGGCCGCATCGAAAAGCAATCCGTCACCACCTGCGTCGTCACCAGCGACGCGTCGAATACCTACGCAGGAAACTTCACCATCGGCGGCACTGGTTATGCCAGCGCTTACACCACGACGGGTGCCGGCCCGATTTCGGTGGCCGGAACCTTTTACGCCACCGCTCCGATCTCGCCCGCAACGCAAGGAAGCATTGGCAGCGGCGAAGACGATGCCGACATCGCCACGGTTTCCTACTCCGATCCGGGCGGCTCGCTCACGGGCCTCTATAATTCCGGCACCGATTCTACTCATTGCGTGTTCAATCTCCAGCCGCAGTGGGGTGATCTTACCTACGACGTCTACCCGGTCTCTGCGAGCGAGGCATTCCTCGTCGAAGTCGATCCGGTCTCCTCAAACACACCGTTCATCTCAACGCTCGACATGGAGGTGCAGGTCGGCTATCCGTTCCTCGCGCAAAACGTAATCGGAGGTCCGATGGCGGGTGGCTTGTCCGGCCAAGTCTTGTCCGGGTCCAGCTTTTTGCCGGACGTTGAAATCATGCAGTTGAATCCAACGGCCGGCGGCGCCTTCAATCTGCTGTTGACCGACAATCTTGCGGGCACGATCACGTCAAACATGGCGACTCAAAACATCGCATCGTCGCCTGTAAGCATTACCTACTCTTCCGATCAGTACGGTCGCCTCCAGGCCACAAATTTGATCAGTCCGATCTCCCCGGTCTTCTATCTGGTCAATTCCACTGAGGCTTTCGTCCTCAGCATCAGCGGCAACAATCAACTGCCTATCATCTTTGGGCACCTCACCGCACAATCGACGCCGGCCACTTCCTTCAACACTGCCTATCTGAACGGAACGTTCGTCGAAGGTTCGGTCGGTCCTCCGCCTAGCACCGCCGCGCGCAACGTCTCCGGATTCCTCGCGCTCGATGGCAATGGCAACATCACCGGCACGCAGGACGAAAGCACGACCAGCGGCAACACGCAGGCTGAAAACGTCGCGGGCACGTACAACGTTCTCGATCCGACAAACGGCACCGGCTCCGTCGCGCTTACGCAACCCGCCGCCTTCGCCGGTCAGTACGTCATCGTGTCGCCGACCAAGTTCGTCATGATCACTTCGAGTACTGGCGATACGAATCCGATTCTGATCATAGAAGGCCGCTAACGGGCCAGGGCCTGAACGGATACGATCTGGCGACGTTGGCGACAGCGCTGGCCTTTTTTTCAAGGCGCACACCCTCGCAAATTTAATTTTTCGCTTACAGCAGTTGCAGCTAAACTTCCGTCGGTCGGTTTCGCCGAGTGACCGGTAAGCTCACGCTGGATGTTTGATCTCGTTTGGCTTTTTTGAACGAGCTGCCGTCTCAACGCCTGTATTCTAGTGCCTGCGGAGATTCATGCCTCGTCGCTGCACGTTCGCTCTCGCCTTCCTATTAGCGCTCGTCACTTCCTGCGTGCTCGGCTGCAGCAGCACGGGCGTGCTGATCGTCACCGGAGGCGTCACGCCCAACGCCACCATCGGCGTCGCGTACAACTCCAGTCTCACCGTCTCGAACGGCACGGGCACCTACCTGTGGACCGTGCAGAATCTCCCTCCCGGCATCACCGCATCCGGCACTTCTTCCTCGACTCTCGTGCTATCCGGCACTCCCACCACCGCCGGCGCTTTCACCATCGCCGCCACGGTCACGGACACGAAGTCGCGCACGGTCACCTACACCGGCACAATCACGGTCTCCACCACCGCTGCGCTTGCGATTAACGGCTCCCTCCCGTTCACTGGCACGATCGGCACTCCCTACTCCGGTACGCTCTCGGCCACGGGCGGCGTCGCACCCTACTCTTGGGTCATCGACACTCTGCCCGGCGGCGTCACCGCCACCGGAACCAATTCCGCCACGGTCACCGTCTCCGGAACGCCCACTGCTTCCGGCTCATTTCAAGTGGCGATTACGCTCACCGATTCAGCGAACAACACCGCAAAGTCCAGCATCACGGTTTCAATCTCGTCATCGGCCACGCTGGCGATCAACGGGTCGCTTCCAGCCACCGGCGCCATCGGCGCCGCCTATTCCGGTTCGCTCACCGCCACCGGCGGCACAACTCCCTACACTTGGTCGGTTTCCAATCTTCCCGCGGGCATCACGGCATCCGGTCTCGACACCGCAACCGTTTCCATTTCCGGCTCACCCACCACCGCCGCGACGTACAACGTCTCAGCGCTCGTCACCGATTCGAAAAACGACACCGCGCTCTATTCGGTCGCCGTCATTGTCAGCGCTACGCAGGGCGCAGCCTGCGCGGTTCCGTTCGCTCCTGGTGGCAATGAGGCCGCCTTAACGAAACCGTACGCCTTCGTGTTGCAAGGCGCCGATTCTACTGGCCAACCGGTCGCGTGGGCGGGCAGCTTCACGCCCGACGGCAACGGCGGAATCTCCACAGCCGACGTCGACGAAATTTCCGAAGTAAACGGTCCCTCTTCCTACCAGATCGATCTCGCGGGAAGCTCGTACTCGTTCAGCTCCGAGGGAAATGGATGTCTCGCCCTGGCTCTTCATGGCATCCAAGTTCCGCCAAGCAGTTCCCCGCGCGTTGTCTCGGGTGCGGGTGCGGCAGCGACGGCGCTCGCAAACGCGAGTATGGAGGTCTTCCGTTTCGAGTTGAGCACGCCGTATCAAACCGGCCGCGTCGCGCGGTCCGATTCTGCTCATTCTCCTGCCTCTCCATCCGGCCGCATTCATCAGCAAACGCCGGCCGATTTCGCGCTAGCCCAACTTTCTCCGCGCTTCGCCTTCGGTATCGACGGCTGGTTGCTATCGAGCACGGAAACGCTCGAACGCGTTGCAATGGCGGGAAACTTTACGTTCGCCTCACCGGATGAAACTCACTTTGACGGAATCGCGGACAACGACATGGGCGGAGATGCTTCCGGCCAGTTAGTCGACGCCGCTGGCACGATCACGGCACCATCTGCAGCGACCGGGCGTGGCATTGGCACCTACACGATTGCAACGCCGCACGGCAATGTTTCTTTCGATTTTGCTTACTACGTCCTGAGCGGCTCCGACCTCTTCCTCATCTCAACGGATGCCGCCGAACCCGGCGATTTCCTGCTCACTGGACGCGCGCTCGCCGCCGCCTCGCCGTCGACCTCGCTCTACGGAAGTTACACGATGGCGCTAACTGGCCTCGATTTCGCCACCGCTTCAGCCAACACTGCTCGCAATGTCGTGCAACTCAGCTCGCTGACATTCGACTCCGGCGTCTCGGTCGATCCCGAAACTGGAAGAGCTACCTTTTCAATTTTCGGCGACCACTCGCCAATCGCCTATCTCACGTCAAATGACGGTGGCGATTCAATCGCTGCCTTCCTGGTTGGTAGGGACTCTGCGAATTGTTCCGGGTTCCTTCTGTCGCGTCCGCCGTCAACGACCTCGCCGTCTTCCTTGCTTGGCGATTTCCAGACACGCGCCGCGCAATATGGCGCGCAGCCCTGGTTCAGAATCTCCGGACCGCAGCTCACTGTTCATTAGCGTTTCGATTCGCACACAAAAAAAGCCGGAGCGAAATCGCCCCGGCTCGACTCATCCAAAAATTCAACCACTTCACTTCTGCACGAAGCTCAGTACGCCCAGCGCATCAATACCGCTCCCGTCGTATATCCCGCGCCCACCGCGATTAGCAACACCAGGTCGCCCTTCTGAATGCGCTTCTCATCGAGCGCCTGCATCAATCCCAGCGGCAACGTTCCGGCCGTGGTATTCCCATACCGTTCAATGTTGACCATCACCTTCGAATCGTCCACACCCAACCGCTCCTGCATCGCGCGAATGATTCGCAGGTTCGCCTGATGCGGCACCACCAGCGCCAGATCCTTGCTCGTCAGCCCATTGCGCTCCAGGATCTCCACCGCCAGCTCGCTCATCCGCCGCACGGCGTATTTGAAAACCTGTTGCCCTTCCTGGTGGACGAAATGCATTTTCTTGTCCACCGTTTCATGCGTCGATGGATTCAGCGACCCGCCGCCCGGCATGTACAAATTGCACCCGCCCGAGCCGTCCACGTCGTGCTCGAAATCCAGAATCCCTTCGCTGTCCGAACTCGTCGGCTCCAGCAGCACCGCTCCCGCGCCATCGCCAAATAAAACGCACGTCGCGCGATCCTCGTAATTCAGGATCGAGGTCATGATGTCGCTTCCGATCACCAGCACTTTCTTGTGCGAACCCGCGCCCACGAACTGCGCGCCCACCGTCAACGCGTATGCGAATCCCGAGCACGCCGCCGAGAGATCGAATCCCCACGCTTTCGAAGCTCCGATCCGGTCCTGAATCAGGCAGGCCGTCGACGGGAAAAACATATCCGGCGTCACCGTCGCCACCACGATCATTTCCACTTCGTCGGCGCTGATCCCGCGCGCCGCCAGCACTTTCTTGGCGGCCTCCGTTCCCAAGTGCGACGCCGCCACACCCGGGTCGGCGTAATGCCGTTCGCGAATTCCCGTCCGCGTCCGGATCCATTCGTCGTTCGTATCCACGCGCTTCGCCAAATCGAAATTCGTCACTACGCGCGGCGGCACATAGCCCGCCACGGCCGTAATCTTTGCGGCGATCCGCTTCCCCATTCAGTTCTCCCCACTTTTTCTCGAACGACTCGGCGCGCACACCAGGCACAATCGCGCCAAAACACACAGCAGGCGATTGTATGCAATCGCCGCTCGTCGTGACAAGCTTTTGACCCTCGCAGGCGCACTGAGCTTCGTGTGAACGTCGTCTCGACCTGGTGCAACACGACTCGTCCGCTATGACGCGTCCCGCCACAAGACCCTTCTGCCCACTTGTCCTGGATTCATTTCCGGAAAATGCACTCAGCGAGAATCGCTGGTCCGTCCGTGGCCCTTCGCATCCCTGAGCCCTGTCGCAGAAGTCGCCACCACAGGTGCCGCTCTTTTCAGCTCCGCCAACTCCGCCTGCACCTTCGCCCACTCGTGCGGATTCTTCTTGGTCGCATACGGAGCCTCGAGGTCGCCATAGAAACCCAGCATTTCAGCCCGCAACTCAGGTGTCACGCCTTGAAATTTCAGCTTCGCGAGCGCGTCCAGCAGCTGCGCGTGCGTCTGATCATCGAGCTTGTATTTTCCCGGACCGGTCGCGCCGCCGGTATCGAAATTGTCGTTCGCAAGCGCCAGCTCTCCCGCGCCCTGTTCCGCCGTCAACTTCCGGTATCGCGCCATCGATGCATTGAAGCTCGCTTCAAACATCTTTTCGGTCTCGGGCGTTGGCGTCTTTAACTCCAGAACGCGCAACGGCCCCACCTTCGGGATCAGCCGTGTGAGGAACGCCAGAAATTTCTCCTCAAACGAGGGCTGCTGGTAGTCGTTTCCCCAATTTTTCTCGTAGCTCGATCGCGAAAGATTGTAGAGAAACTCCCGCTTCGTGATTCCCGGCCGGTCCTTCTGGATTTCGTCTTTTTTCAGACTCCACGCCACTCTGGTCGCTTTCGGAAGCAACTGGCTCACGTCCCGCCGGTACGATTCCAGTGCCCGCTTTTCGTTCGGCAGTACGCTCGTCAGGGGCAGCCCATAGGTCTGTTCGAACGCCTGTTCCAGCAGCGGGGTTGCCACTCCGAATCCGATGAAGTCGTGATAGCTCTCCGGCGCGTAACGTCCTTGCGCCACTTCAAGCACGTCGAATCCGAACTCTGTTTTCACATGTGCTAGCGGATCCTGTTCGTACGTCACCACGTCTCCATACTTCGCCTTCAGCTTCGGGTACAGAATCGGTACCGCCCGGTTCACGCCGATCTGGTGTCCGTCGTTGTCCGCGGCGTAATGGGCCAGTGCTCCCAGCGCAAACGCGTAATCGTCCAGGCTCTTGGAATCGCGCAGCAACGCGATCACGAAGTCGCCGCTTCGGACGTAGTGCGTCAGGTCGCTGAAAAAATGGCTTCCGTGAGGGTAATAGCCCATGTCCTGAATGATGGCGCCGCCATACGCGAATCCATGCGCCTGCTTCAGCTGTTCGGGCGTCGCGTTCGGAAATCGTTGCAGTAGCAGGGGCTTGATGCTCGTGTCCCACGCGCTGTCGATGATCGCCTCGTGCGCCAGCACTGCGTAGGCCCCGCAGGTTGATGGCAACGCGAGCAACAGAGCGAGTGCGAGCAGGTTAGCCAACGACTTGGCCGCCCTGGCGCGAATATTCCTTCGCGCTCCCGTCAGCACTCTCGATCTCTCCGGCTGATTTTCGTAATCCAGTGGTCGGGCGGTCGGCGAAACTTCGCGAGCCACACAGCCCTATCTGCTCGCTTTACGTATGCCCTTTGCAAAGGGCACGCGCCCGAATCCACTTATAGGATGCGCGCCAAAGTGATCTGGGCCTGTGCGACTCGTCACGGAACGCTTTCACTTTAGCGGCAACTGAATTTCCTGAGCTCCTGGACGCAACTCCGTTACAGCACCCTTCCACAGGAACTTTCCCGCCAAGCCTTCTGGCAAAGTTATTGCAGCCGTCACGCCAGCGCTGGTGACGGTGTACTCCGCTTCGATCATTCCCTTCGGGCTCGGCATCGCAGCCTTCAGGTGTTTCAGCGTTCCGAGATGCGGCTCAATCTCCACCGACGCAAATCCCGGCGCGCCGGGACGAATCCCCGCCACAATCGTCAGAAAATCGTAGTTCGGATGCGCGCTCCAGGCGTGAGAGTCAGACCGCGTCGGCTCCGGCTGCTCGGCCCAGGTGGTCAGCCCCATCGACACCATCGTGTGCCACGGCCCCAAAAGCTTCAGATACTCGTCGCCCATTCCTGCGTGCTCGATCGCTCGCGCCAGATAAAATCGGAAGTAGTACGTCGCCTGAGTCATAGGCGGCAGCGCGTTTCCCGTTCGTCCTGAGCCCGCGACTGAAGTCGATCCCGGATCGCTCACGGACAAAATTTCCGAGAGCACGTTTTTCTGCCGCGCACGAGCAATCGCGTCCTGCCATACGCCCAGAATATTCGCGTGCTGGCTGAAATGTTGTTGCGCAGGAGTGTCCGCCAGCAATCCATACTTCTCGTTCCAGCACAACTTCATCACCCCCTGCGAAGCTCGCTCCGCCGCGCCATCGTAGAGCGCTGCCTGTCCCGGATCGCCCAGCGCGCGTTCCATCTCCGCCGCCTCGCGCAGCGCGGCCACGAATTGCAGCGTGATGATCGATGATCCCCCGTCCGCGTCCTCCGGCGCCGACCCGAAATCGAAATCGTTGCCCCAATCCGCAAACGGCCACCACGAAATCTTTCCCATCATTCCGTCCGCGCGCTGGCGGGCCATGAACCAGTCCAGCACCGCTCGCGTTCCAGTCAGTTGCGCCCGCACGAATTCCGGATCGTTCTGGTACATCCAGTAGTCGTGTACCATCCCCACCCACAGCAGCGAAAACGTCGGAATGACCTGCGTTACCGACGACGGCCAGCGGCTTTTCGTGATTCCATCCGGAATCCGCGAATCGTTGAACGCTGATATTGCCTGCCGCGCCAGCCGGTCGTCGCCCGCGACGGTGTACGAAATCAGCGCCTGTATCCGCGTGTCGCCGATGTATTGCATCCGCTCGTAATACGGCGTGTCCATGTAGGTGTCGTGCGCGTCCATTCGTGCCGTCCGCCAACCGATGTCCCAAATCGGCGCCAGCGACACGTCGTTCGACGCAAATTTCCCGCGCTCTTCAAACGGATACGCGGTGAACCACGCTCCAACCTTCTTCACGTCGAGCGGTTGGTCTTCGGTCGTCACGTCGATTTGCAGATATCGCCAGGTCTTCCATGCCAGTGGCGCATACACGCGCCCACTCGCTCCATCCGCCACAAACTCATCAAAAATTCCTTCGATGTGTTTCCCTGCGATCTGATTGCGATTTCCCTTCTCGCCTTTTTCATTCACCAGCGCTTCCGCATACGTCAACCGCACCGTCGCGTCGCGGCCCCCGTCGAGCGTGATCTCCGGATATGCCGTCATCAGATGTCCCGCATCGAGCAGCACCGTCGCCGTCGAGTTCGGATCCACGTGAAACGCAACGTCCTCCGCTCCCGTCGCAACCGCGACGCCCGTTGCTCGCGCCACGTGTCCCGCCTCTACGCGATTCATCTCCATCGACGGCAACGGATCTTTCACCAGTTGCCAGTTGTTCTCCTGAAGCACCGATCCGCGCACGGTAGCGCGACCGATCGTTTCCGCCGTCCTCCATCGCCGTGCATTCTCGACCTCGTTTGCATCCCAGTCCCAATCCAGCGACGTTCCGTCGATTCGTTCCGCCGGCTCCGAAACGTAGTAGTGCCTCCGCACTTCATCCGGCGTAGGCAGCACCGTGATTCCTCTCTCCTCCTGCACTTCCCAACTTGAATTCGTGTCCGCCGCACGCTCCGCTTCGCCTTCCCCGCGCAACAGAAATCCGATCCGGTCGCTGATTTGCGCCAGTGGCGTCAGCACTCCAAAATTCCATACCGTCGCGCCGAGCACGTTCTTGCCCGGATGTAGGAACGGCGCGATGTCATACGCCTCGTAGCGCCAGTGCGCCAGATCGCTTTTCGAAGGACCTGTCCCCACACGTTGCCGGTTCACGTAAAACGCGAATTGATTGTCCGCGCTCACGTCTACCAGAAAATGCTCCGGCTTCGTCGCCAGCTCGATCACTTTCCGGAAACGCAGCACTTCCGCATCGCGTTGCGGTCCCACGCGCGAGGTGATCCACTCCGCGCTCCACAATCCGCGTCCAATCTCAACGCTCTGCGCTCGCGCCGTGCGCACCGCGCCGATCGAACACACCAGAACTCCAACCGTCGCCAGCGCCGCCGCCAATCTCGCTACCCGCTCGGCCATAATCCGCCTTTTCTAAATCACGATCTCGCCTTGCTTGCAGCACTCGTTCCGGCTCACTCCTTCACAATCACCACCGTGTACGTAATCTTCGCCGTCTTCTCCAACATTGCGGACACCGAACAATATTTATTCTTGCTCAGCTCAATCGCATCCCGCGCCGCCTTGTCTTCCACTTCTCCCGTAATCCTGTAAATCATCTCAAGCTTCGTCCACACTTTCGGTGGCTCCGGCGCCCGCTCGCCGCTCACCAAAATCTCCAGGCCCATCAGCTTCTGCCGCTTTTTCGCAAGAATCGACACCACGTCCACCGCCGTGCATGCTCCCAGCGCGCCCAGCAAAACCTCCATCGGTCCGGTTCCCTTCTTTGATTCGCCGTCGAACGTCACCTGATTCCCCGACGGCATCACCGCCTCAAATTCTTCCGCGCCTTTCCAGGTCACCTTCGCCGTTGCCATCGCTCACCTCTCCCGAAAATTCTCTCACTCCGCGCAAACGGCGTCACGCCGCAACAAACACACAGCTCTCCGCTCGTGCCAATCTCGGATTTTGATGTAAGGAAGGAACCACGCAGCCTGAAAATCTAGCTCGAAACCTGCTCGCCGCCCGAAACTTCCACCGCCACCGGCCCTCGCCGCATCGCCTCGATAAACACGCGCACGATCTCGGGATCGAACTGATTCCCTGCGCAACGCGCCAGCTCCGAAAACGCGTCTTCCGGCACGCGCGATTTCTTGTAGGTCCTCTCAGACGTAATCGTGTCGTACGCGTCCGCAATCGCGATAATCCGGGCGCCGTACGGTATCTTCTCGCCGCCCAGCCGGTCCGGATATCCCGAGCTATCGTAGAACTCGTGATGGTGTCGCACCATCTTCCCGATCGCTTTCATCACTTCCAGCGGCTCGAGGATCTTTTCGCCCAGTTCCGCGTGCGTCTTCATCGTTTCCCACTCGGACGCATTCAGGGGCCCGGTCTTGTTCAAGATCACTTCCGGAATTCCAACTTTCCCGATGTCGTGTAGCAGTCCCGCCAACCGGATCTCTTCCACCTTTTCTTCGTTCATCCCGAGCGCTTGCGCGATCACAACGGAATACGCGGAAACTTTCTGCGAGTGTCCCTGCGTGTAGTGGTGCTTCGAATCGATCGCCAGCGCAAGCGACGTCACTGTCTCGATCATCGCCGGGTGCATCTTCTGCCCCAGCTCCTCGCCTTCCTGCGCCAGCGAACGCGTGAACTGCTCGAGCCTGCGGTAAATTTCGTCGAATGCTTCTGGCCCGGTCGAGAACTGCCGCTTGAGCGTCACGCCCAGATACGCTTCCAGCACATCTTTCTTCCAGCGCCGCGTCTCGTTCGGGTCGCCCTGCTCGGCGCTCGAAACCGCGTTTCCACCCTGATGCTTCGAAAGGTACATCGAAGAGTCCGCCACCTGGATCAATTCCTGCGGCGTCGAACCGTGTACCGGGAATCCCGCGATGCCGAAGCTAGCGGTGATGTTCTTGTCGCGCAGCAGCGGATCGCTCGCCACCCATCCGCGCAGCTTGCTCGCGAGCTGGTGCGCCTGCTCCACCGATGTTTCCGGCATCAGAATCACGAACTCGTCGCCGCCATATCGCGCCACTACGTCCGAGCGCCGGCAGTTCTGCTCCAGAATATGGCCCACGCGCTGCAGCACGACATCGCCTTCCAGATGCCCGTAAAAGTCGTTCACGAATTTGAACCGGTCCAGGTCCATCAAGACCAGCGCGAATACGCGGCTCGATCGCGTCGACCGCTTCCACTCCGACGACAGCGCTTCCATCAAGTACCGGTGCGTCTTCACGCCCGTCAGGCCGTCTGTGATCGCCTGCTCTTGCGCTTTCTGGAACGTCATCGCGTTGTGCAACGCGCCCGCAAAAAGATCCGCCAGCGTGCGCAGCAGCAACACATCCTGTTCCGGGAACTCGCACTGTTCCTGCGTTTCCACATACAGCACGCCAAGCAGTTGGTCCGCATACGTCACTGGCAGCGCGATCGCCGACACCGTTCCCGGCAGCACCGGCCGCGGCGACGACGCGTTCACTTCCACCACCGCCGTCAACTGGCCCGTCCGCGCGACGTGGCCGATCAATCCTTCGCCCAGCAGGACTCGCCGGCCAATCGCGTCGCGCCGCGTCCCTGCCTCCGCCTGAATCAGCAGTTCCTTCGCGGAATAATCGATCGTCGCGATTCCGATGTGGTCGTACGCCAGAGCGATCTCGATCTCCGCCACAATCTTCGCCAGCATCTCTTCCGGGTTCATCGTGGAGATCGCATGGTTCGACACATTGTTGAGCAGCGTCAGCTGCCGCGACTTCTTCTGTTCCTGCGTAAACAGTCGCGCATTGTCGATCGCTACTGTCGCTTCGCTCGCCAGCACGCGCAACAGCTCTACGTGCCCCTCATCGAACACGCGCTCCTGCTGGCTCTTCACCGCCATCATGCCGATCGCCCGGTCGTATAGAATCAACGGCACCGCGCACACCGATCCCACCTCGCGCGTAAATCCGATCCCCAGCCGGCTCATTTCCTTTGCAAAACTCTCGCGGATCAACAGCGGCTGGCCCGTCCGCACGATGTACTCCGTCAAGAACTTTCCGGCCTGGCGCGTCCGCTTGGGCATCCGTTTACCTTCCACCACTTCCATTTCGTAACGGACTGGGCCTTCCGCGCCGTCATGGAACGTGATCTCCAGGCTCGACACATCCAGCAAGCGCCGCATCTCCGAGTAAATCCGCTCGAAAAGCGTGTCCGGATCCAACGTCGAGTTCAGCGTCCGCCCGATTTCGTTCAGGATGTGCAACTCTTCGCTGCGCCGCGAAGTCTGCTGCACCAGATAGCTGTTCTCCACCGCCATCCCGATCTGATGTCCAAGCGCGAGCAGCAAACGCAATTCCGCCGGCGTGAAGCTCCGGTTGTCCGGCGTCCCCAACACCAGCACGCCAAACACCCGATCCTTCGCCTGCAGGCTGATTCCCACCACGGTCTTCAGCCCTTGTGCCAAAAATAATTTCCGCAACTGCGCAAACGCGTCTTCCTTCTCCAGCGCTTCCCACTTCGAATCTGTTTCCAGGTCGCGCAACACCACCAACCCGCCCAGCCACGCCACCAGCTTCACCAGATAATCGTCGCGCTTTGCCGACTGCACTTCGGAACAGAACGGGTCGCTCATCCCCGTCACCACCACCGACGTCGGCCCTTCCTCATCGCCGTAATGCAAAAATAGCGCGCCAGCCGGAATCCGCGCCACGTTCAAAACCCGATCCAGCGCCTGCGCCAGCATTTTCTGAATCTCGCCGCCCGCAAAACTCGACGTCGCCAGATTCAAATTCGACAGCGCCAGCATGTTGCGCTCGACGCGCCGCCGCTCTTCCTCATACAACGCCATCACCATCAACACGCCCGCAAAAAGCGCCGGCACTAGCAGCAGCGACATCAACTCCACTCCGTGCCAGAAATGCAACATCGGCTGCAGCGCCACCGCGATCCGCACCATTCCCCACACAAAAAATGTCAGTGACAGCAGCTCGTCTGCGCGCGATTCCTGTTTTCGGCCTTCCTGCCAGAACGTGTACGCCACCACAAACAGGACCAGCCCCACACCAATTCCCGTCGGCGCTTGGATCCACTCTTTCCAGTAGGCGTAACTCCACAGCCCGCTCGCTCCCGCCAACGCCACGATGAGCGGCCCGTTCACTTCTAACCGCGCGTACATTCGCGCCGCCGCCAGAAACGCGATCGAGACCAGCGCCATCGTCAGCGCGTTCAGCGGGATCAACCAGTTTGGAAAGGAATCGTCGGGAAGGAATGCCGGCCCGATGTAATGGAAGGAAATCAGCAGCCAGCCCAGCGCCCAGGCCAACAGGTATTTCTGCCGTTTTTGGGAGTAGACGTGCGCGAAGAAAACCGCCAGCAAAAACGCGCTGAGCAGCAGTACAAGCGCACTTATATCGACGTGACTAAACAAACTGGCACTCCAAAGTCGGGTCCCTTCAGGCTTCTCACGAGAGTAGCAGAATTTCCCACTGCGCCCGTCCGCCGCGTCCCAGCCTGTTGCGTGGGGGTCAACCCCAGGAAACCCATTCCGCGGCCCCCCAGCCTGCCCCCAAACCCTGCTCGAGCCAAGCCCGGGTGGCGGCCCGGCTTAGCCCGAAAACCACTCAAAATCCAACACATAACGCCGCCAGATCGACCTTCCCGTGGCGGTACACAAGCCTGGCCTTCTGTTCACTTTCACTATCGAACCCGCACCCGTCCCGGTCAAGAGTACCCCTGTACCACTTTCCACACATTTCCAAGGGCCGTGGGATGGCCTGCGCAACCTCGGATGCATCACCTGTCGCTAGTTTGTGGCCGAGCTGTTACCTCTTTGGCTTCGTACCAAATTCACGAACCCACCCGACTCTGCCATACGTCATAGACTTCGACAGTAAGCCTCGACGGCCCCTCGTGCGCACCAACCGTATTTGGAGGAGATCATGAACACCCCAGCCAAAACCGCAGCCCAGCTCATTACTCTGGTAGCCGCGATCGCAGCAGCACACTTCGCAGTTTTAGCGCAATCGCAATCCGTGGTCGATCCCTCTAAGGTTCCCACAGCTACAGCGGAAGTTGCTCCCACACCAGCGGCAGCTCCCGGCACGCTCGTTCTGAAAGAAGGCACCGTGGTGCCGCTCCTGTTCGCGGCCGAACTCTCTTCCAAAACCGCCGTCGACGACGATCCCGTAAACCTCACTCTCGCCGAAGATCTGAAAGTCGGGGACTTGGTCGTCGCGCACAAAGGCGCCATCGCGCTCGGCACCGTCACCAATGCCCACAAAGCCGGAATGATGGGCAAGCCGGGCGATCTCGCCATCCGTCTGGAATATCTGAAGACCGACGACCAGCGCATCCGCATCCGCGGCTCAAAAGGCAAGGAAGGCCAAAGTGAAACCGGCGCCACCGTCGCGCTCACCGTGATCTTTGGCCCTCTGGGTCTCATCAAGCACGGCAAGAACGTGGTGATCCCACCAGGCACTCCGCTCACCGCCTTCGTCGATCAGGACTACACCCTCGCTCCGGCAAAGTAACAAAGGACACGCCGATCCATTTCTCCGATCAACGGATGGGATGGTTCGCTGCGCCGCAGCCTCACCCTGCGTCCGTCACACGCTGCCAAAAGCCAGTCATCCTGAAGCCGCTTCAGCGGCTGACGGATCCCTGTTTGCCTTCGTCGCCCGGCCAGCCACAAGCTCCGATCACCTCTCGACGTCTGATTATGACTATGCTACAGCAGTCGAGTCATAATCGAGCGGGCGTCACCGGGAGCACTATAACCGCTCGCGCGCGCGACCATCACAACCATCCCTTCCCGATCTCTCGAGCCGCCAAGCGAATTTCGAATCGTCGCGAGACCGTTTTATTCAAAGCACGTGCAACTCCATCAAAACAACTGGCGGAGCATCGGTCGAATCGTCACTTGCGGCCGAATTTATTCAGAAATGGCGAGCCGTTTATCGTTCTCGATGAACTGCTGCAGGGTGAAATCGAATCGGTGCCCTCGCGATGAAGATGTTATGTAACTTCCACAAAGCAATCCGCCGTAGACCTCGCTAATTTGCTCCAAGTCGCCCCTTTTTCATGCACCAACGTGAACCCGGAACAGGCATCCCTGTCGCCCTCGATTTTCCGCAACCCATCCGCTAAAATGAACGTTTCCATTCCCCATAAGGATCGCGCCTGAATGTCGTCACTCATGAAACCTCGTGTGCGTTTTGCGCCGTCGCCCACCGGCTACCTCCACGTCGGAGGCGCCCGCACCGCGCTGTTTAACTGGCTTTACGCAAAACGCGAAGGCGGCAAGCTGGTTCTACGCATCGAAGATACCGACGTCGATCGCAACAAGCCCGAGCTTGTCGAGGGCATTCTGGAATCCTTGAAGTGGCTCGGTCTTCAGTGGGATGAAGGCCCGTTCTTCCAGTCGCAGCGCACCGAACTCTACGCCGCTGCCGCAAAACGCATCCTCGCCGGGGGCAACGGGTTCGCCTGCTATTGCAAAGGCGCCATCTACGCCGGCGGCGATCACGCGCCGGACGACACCGAAGACGAAGAAGCGAAAGAGGACGTCGCGCCCTCCCAAGCCGCTGCTCACGCCGAGGTGAAATCCTTCAAAGCCGCGCCTTGCCCCTGCCGCGATTTCACCGACGCGCAGCGAGCCGAAAAAGACAAAGCCGGAATCCCCTACGCGATCCGCTTTAAAACTCCGCGCACCGGCTCGACGAAATTCGAAGACGCCGTCTTCGGCGTGAACGAAGTGCAGAACGCGGACATCGAAGACTTCGTCCTGCTGCGCTCGAACGGCGTGCCCACCTACCAGTTGAGCGTGGTGGTGGACGACATCGACATGCGCATCACGCATATCATTCGCGGCGCAGATCACATTTCGAATACGCCCAAGCAAATTCTGATCTACCGCGCACTCGGAGCCGAGCCGCCCGTCTTCGCACACGTTCCGCTGATTCTCGGTCCCGATCGCCATAGACTTTCCAAGCGTCACGGAGCGACGAGCGTTGGCTCGTACGAGGAAGAAGGATTTCTGCCGGAGGCGTTCCGCAATTTCCTGGCGCTGCTCGGCTGGGCGCCCGGCAACAACGAGGAGTACATCCGCACGCCGGAGCTGATCGAAAAGTTTTCGCTCTCGGGCATCAGCCGATCCAATGGCGTATTCGATCGTGCCAAACTCGAGTGGTACAACACGCAGTATCTGCAGAAACCGGCCGTTGAAGAAGTGGTTCCCTACGTGGAAGCCGAGTTGAAGCGCGCCGGCCTGTGGCAGGAAAAATGGGGCTCAACGGACGAAGGCAAAACGTGGCTGGCTCGCGCCGTCGATCTGATTCGTCCGCGCACTCGCTTGCTGCCCGACTTCACCACTTGGGCGCGCGGATTTTTCACCGACGATTTTGAGTACGACACGGAAGCTCGCGAAAAGTTCTGGAAGGATGAAAAAATCGCGTCGCTGCTGGCGAAGGTCACCGCCGCACTCGAAGCGCTGCCGGATTGGAACCACGACGCCTGCGATGGCGCCCTGCGCGGCGTCGCCGCATCGGAAGGCGTGAAAGCCGGCCTGCTGATTAACGCCACGCGCGTAGCCATCGTCGGCCGCGCCGTCGCTCCACCGCTGTTCGACACAATGGTTTCGATCGGCCGCGACGCAGTCCTCCGCCGCATGCACCGCGCCTTCGAATATCTAGCCGCCAATCCTCCATCCAAATAGAAAATGCCAACTCGACGGTGCCTCACTGTTGCAGACGCCACCGTCGTTGCCGTTGGTTTGGAAGGTGCCGCATTCCTTTGCCGTCACAAGGGTGCGCGCCACGGCCGCAAACCCCTCGCCCACACCATCCCGCACAAAACCGCCGCATCCAGATACACCCGTCATGCTGAGCTCGGATTGATCGGGGCGAAGATTCCCTCTTGGTTTTCTGCGGGAGGACGGACTTTACTTCGAACCCTTCAGCGAAAAAATCTCCGGATGCGTCGCGTGCGCTGCGGTTCCTGACGCAGCCACATTCACCTTCACATCCACTGGAACCTTCACCGGCGGCAAACACGTGGTCTCGCTGCAAGCCTGATAACGCAGAACCACAGGAATCCTCGCCGCTCCCACCGGAGCGCCCGCATCCGCTGCGAGCTTCAGCTTTACCGTCACGCTTCCCGAATAGACGTCGAGCGGCTTGTCGCTGAACTGAAACTTGATCTGCTTCCCCGGCGGATAGATCGTGTCCACCACTTTGAATCCCGCCGGCGGCGTCGCCGTCACCGAGGTGGGAATCAGATACGCTTCGCTCGGCGTGTGCGAGTTCATGTGGTAGCCCTGCTGGATATCCACCACAACCGCCGCTTCAAACGCTTTTCCCTGCGGCACCACATCGAGCGACACAAACGTCTTCGGCTTTACCAGCGAGGCAGCGGTCTGCGATCCTGCGGACTGCGCGACCACGCTCGCGCTCCCCAAGGCCATTCCAGTCGCCGCCAACAAACCCAGCATTACGATCGTTCGCTTCATCACTTACACCTTCACCGAGATTCCCAGCTTTTCCGACAGGATCCGGCTCATCACTTGATTCAAATTCTCGCCGGTCTTCTCCAGCACGAAATCCTGCGCGGAGTTCGACCAACCCAGCTTGAAACTCGTCGTCAGAGCCGAAATCCAGATCTGTCGCACTGGCGTGTTCGGGCTGATCACAAAACGAGTGCCGACTTCATCTTCGAACTCGACTTCGATCTTGCCGCTGCCACCTTCCACTTCGAACTCGTTGTCGTCGCCAATGATCATCAGGCGCTGGCGCAGCGCTTCCATCGCGTGGTCGCACTTTTTTGTGAACTCCTGCTCGTCCATCATCGGTTGCTCATCGCTCCCTTAAGCCTGACTACAGCAATGACTGAATGTCCTTGTCGAGCGCTTCCTTGCTCACCGAGCCGATATAGCGCTTCTCGATTTTCCCGTCGCGTGAAATCACGATGCTGGTCGGAAGCCCAAGCAATCCGCCAAACTTGGCGGCGAGGTCGTCATCACCGAGCACGATCGGATAGTTCATGGTCGTGGGATGGCCGTTCACATTGAACGGAGTGGTCTGCACGAACGGCTGCACCACGGGCTTGCCTTCCTCATCCATCGCGACGCCAAGCAGCGTAAAACCCTTATCGGCGTACTTTTGCTGGAACTCGATCAGCCAGGGAATTTCCTCGCGGCACGGATCGCACCACGTAGCCCAGAAATTCACCACCACCACTTTGCCCTTCAAGCTCGCGAGCGTCACGTCCTTGCCATCCAGGTCTTTGAACGTCACGTCCGGCTCGGCGGGCTTATTGCCCTTCGCGTCCGCGGTCGATGTGCCCACGGCGCCCGAACTGGCGTTGCCCGCGTGGCACGCCGAGAAATTCGTGGTGACGATCAGAAAAATCGAGGCGAGCAACAAAAAATTGGCCGGCTTACCCATACTCATCCAGGAAACTCCCTTTCCCTCTTACTGCGAGAAGCGATTCAAAAACGTCAACTTGCCCGAAAGCCACGTCAATCGGTTGCTGTAGATCAGCACACCGATCACCAGCAGCAGCGCTCCGCTGAAAACTTCGACCGTGTGCAGGTGGCGGCGAAACTTCTGATAGAACTTCAGGAACCCGCCGATGCCGAGGGCCGTGAGCAAAAACGGAATTGCCAGCCCGGCCGAGTAGCACGCCAGCAGAAACACGCCCTGCCAGACCGTGGTTTTGGTGGCGGCGATGGCGAGGACGCTCGCGAGAATCGGTCCGATGCACGGCGTCCAACCGAATGCGAACGCGAAGCCAAGCAGGAAGCCGCTGACGGCCCCGGGCTGGCCGCCCATATTGCGGAAGCGGACGTCGCGATTGAGCCAGCGCGTGAGCGATGGGCCGATCAGAAAAATCAGCGAAATGGCGTAGAAATCGATCGGCTTGATCGCGTGGCCAAGCGTTCCCGGCCGGAGCGCGAGCGCCACACCGAGCACGACAAGCAGTGCCCCGATGATCAGACCCGCCTTCACAGTGAGCTTCGCGAGAAGGCCGGTGAGGTGCAATCCGAACAGAATGATCAACGCGCCGGCAATCGGCGCAAGCGATGCCCGATTGCGGAGCAGGAACTCGCCGACTGCGCTGGCAGACGCGCCGAAGGTGATGAACACAGCGGAAAATCCAAACACGAATGCCAGTGCCGAGAGGAGCAGGCCCGCTCGTGGAGTCTTGCCTTCCTTCAATTGTTCGACGCCAATGCCGGACAGCATGGAGATGTAGCCCGGTACCAGTGGAAGAACACACGGCGACAGGAAGGAAACCAGTCCCGCGAGGAAGGCTGTGAAGATCGATACGTCCATGGGCTAGTGGGTGGTCGCTCTCTTCAGGGCCATTCGACGCGTCGGCGTCGCGTTGGGGCCCCAATCGACAATTTTCCCACATTCGTTGGACGGGCGGTGGGACTTTTCTTCGCGGGGCAGAGGGTGAAAGGCTCGCATTTACATTCTCAGAAGGCAGGCCCGCGAAGCGAGATAGATGTCGGTTCCGCCATACAGATGGCGGGGTCCGACGGCAGTCGCGAGTGCGGCTCGGCGACGGAGCGCGCCGTAACGCGATGATTCTGTGGGAGAAGGTGTTGCGGCAGGAGTGGCACCTCCGATGCAACCGCATGGGTGCGGGCCTGCATGCTGGAGCCATAAGGGACAGTCGATGTCACTTGCGGTGGGGCCCGCTAATTTTTCGGGATCGCGTGCCGCCGGGAGGCCGAGTATGACACCCAATCAAATTACCGTCGTCCGCGTATTCGCCGCCTTTGCCGCAGTGGCGCTGTTCACCATGTGTGGTCACGCGCTGGTCGCCGATGCCGCGGCTGTGGCGCTGACGATCGCTGCGATCGCGCTCGATGGAGTAGACGGCTACTTGGCGCGCAAGAAAAACCTCGCGACAGCACTCGGCGCTCAGCTGGACATTCTCGGCGATCGCGTGGTGGAAAATCTGTTCTTCACGTTTTTTGCGGTGGCAGGGCTGGTGTCGTTGTGGGTGCCGGTTCTGTTTTTCGTGCGCGGCACGCTCACCGATTTCGTGCGTGGTCTTGCTTCGCGCGCCCGACGCACTGGGTTCGGGCAAAACGGAATGCTGCAGACAGGGTGGGGGCGCGCGCTCGTCGCTTCGCGCGGAAGCCGAGCTGCATATGCCGTGCTGAAGTGCGGATGCTTCTGTTATCTGGGCTTTCTGCTGCCGCTCGCGCACTTTTCGGCGCCGTGGCTCGATGGCAAAGTTCGCGGCGCGCTGGGTGCGGCGGGCCAGTGGCTGGTCTGGGCGACGGTGCTGTTCTGCGTCGTGCGCGCGGTTCCGGTTTTGTGGGAAGGGCGACGATTCTTGGGGCCAGAGTTGGGCGACGGGCAATTGGTCGAAGCGCAAGCTACCGCGCAGCCGCATCGGCGGAAAAGCTTGCGGCTTCCTGCGGCGGTGCAGGTGACGCGATGAGTGCGTCAACAACGGGGCTGACGGAGGGTCGCGCGAGCGGTGTCGGAGCGTTTTTCGATCTGGATTCGACCGTGCTTCCGGCGCCGGCGCTGGAGTGGCGATTCGTCGGATATCTGCTCGAACGCAATCAATTGAAGACTGCCAACGCTGGAGCCTGGCTTGCGCACTTCGCCAAAAACATTCTGCTGAACTCCCATCAGGCGACGGACGCGAACAAACGCTACCTGGCAGGACTGCGCGAGTCGCTCGCGCAAGATTGGGCACTAGCGTCCGCACAGGCTGCACAACTTTCGGACGAACCGGTATTTTTCCCGGAGGCGATCGCACGGATTGCATGGCATCAGGCGCGCGGGGATCGCGTCTGCATTGTGAGCGGGACCCTTGCAGTGCTGGCCCGCGAGTTGGCAAAGCACCTACCGGACCCTGTGGACATGATCGCGACGGAACTCGAAACCACGACTGGATACGCGTATGAGCACGGCGATTGCGAATCGGTATGGACCGGCGAAATTTCTGGTGCGCACATGACCGGGCTTGCGAAAGCGCGGGCGGTTTGGCATTACGCAGAAAATTACGGAATCGATCTGAAACGGAGCTACGCGTACGGCGACCAGCACACGGATCTTCCGATGCTGGATGCTGTGGGGAATCCCGTCGCTGTAAATCCCACGAAACAAGTGGCGCGGATCGCCCGGGAGAACGGCTGGGAGAAGCTGAGCTGGAAAATGCGGGCGTCGATGCCGGTGCAAGGCACAACTCGACGTCAGACCGCCTAGGAAGCTACGCGATGAGCGCTGGAAGATCACTCGCTCCGTCGGAGCCGGAGTCCAAACCGTCATTCGATGCGGACATTGTCTCCTGCACTACAGAGATTTCTGTCGGAAGCGCGCCGAGCATTTCGGTTCACAGCGCTATTGCAGAGATCGCGCGAGCATGCGGGGCGTTTGAGCGGATCACGTTTACTTATATTGGATGGCTGCTCGCGGTCTCGGTAATCTGCCACGCGAATATCGCGAACGCAGCGCGTTACTTCGGTGTGCACGTCACAATTGGAGCCGCCATCGCGGCACTTGCGGTTGGGGCGGCGAGCCGGCCGGCGAGCGAGGCTCTGCGTTTTGCGCGTTCGTGGTATCCGTTGCCGCTTTATATTTTCTTTTTCGAGGAACTGCAGGGGCTGGTGCACGCCGTGTTTCCGGGATGGTTTGACCGGTGGCTGATCGCGTTCGACTACGGCTTCGCGCAGGTGCATCCGTCCGTGTGGCTCGCGCAGTTCGCGACTCCCGCGCTAAATGACTTCATGCAGCTCTGCTACATGACTTACTTTTTGTTTCTTGTGTTGCTGCCGGGCGTGCTTTATTTCCGGAAAGAGCGAGCGGCGTTCTGGACGGTGATGACCTCGACCGCGCTCGCGCACTACACCGTTTACCTGATCGCGCTACTGTTCCCGATCGAAAGTCCGTACTTCGCACTCGCCTCGGTGAACACGAGGCCCCTTGTTGGTGGTCCGTTCACGGCAACGATCGAGTTCGTCGAGCGTTTCGGACGCGTGCATGGCGCTGCATTTCCTTCCGCGCATGTGGCCGGCTCGATGGTCGCGATCTGGGCGGCGCAACGGTACAAGCCGTGGCTGTTTCGGATTTGCCTGCCGTTCTTCATCGGCATGTGCGTCGCGACGGTCTACGGCCGATATCACTACGTGGCCGACGTGCTCGCCGGCATCGCACTGGGAACGATTGCTTGGTTGGTCGGCGAGCGCTTAATGCTGAAGCAGGGCGCGGTGCCGCTCGGGAGCTAAAGCGCGGGACGGCGTTTGTGCCAGTCTGTGGCCTGCTGGTAGGCGCGAGCGATAGCGAGCAGTTTCGCATCGCCCCAGCGCGGGCCGATCAGCTGGAGTCCGATGGGAAGGCCCGCGAGAGAGAATCCGCACGGAATCGAGATCGCCGGGTGACCCGTGAAGTTCGCGGGTCGATTCATGTTCACGACGGCGTCGCGGAGCGGAATTTTTTGGCCGCCGATTTCGAGCTGCAATTCTCCAAGGCGCGGCGCGGTGCACGTGGTTGCGGGTGCTACGATCGCGTCAACGGATTCAAAGGCTCGATCGTAATCGTGTGTCAGTTCCGCGCGAACGTGCGCCGCGGCGATGTAGTCCACCGCGCTGACATGGAGTCCTAATTCCAGGCGCTTGCGAACGTCTTCGCCGTACTCGGCTGCACGCTTCGGGAAGTAACCTTGGCTGGTGTGGTAGCTCGATGCTTCCGCGAGGCCGACGTTTGTGCTCGCATCGACGGACTCATCGAGATGCGGCAACGAAACATTTTCGGTGCGCGCGCCGATGGACTCAAGCAATTTCACTGCGCGCTTAATCGCCGTCTGCACTTCAGCGTCGACGAGATCGAAAAAATAATTCTTTGGCCAGCCGAGTTTGAGTCTCGGCTGCTTGCCGGCCTCTGATGCGCGCCGTTTTTGGTGAACCAAGCGCGGGTACGCTCCGCGAATCGCTTCGAACAGAATCGACACATCCTCGACGGTTCGCGCCAGTGGCCCGGCGTGGTCCAGACTCGCAGCGAGGGGCACAATTCGGTCGACACTCACGAGCCCGTACGTCGGCTTAAAGCCGACGATGCCGCAGAACGATGCCGGAATGCGCAGCGATCCGCCCGTATCCGTGCCGACTGAACCGAAACCGATTCCTGACGCGAGTGCAGCCGCCGAGCCACTGCTAGACCCGCCCGTGGTTCGGTCGAGCAACCAAGGATTGTGGACTTCACCGTAGTGCGGGTTGAGTCCATGAATGCCATAGGCAAACTCGTTGAGGTTTGTCTTGCCAAGCAGCACAACCCCCGCTTCAGCCAGGCGCGCGGCGACTGCACTATCGGCGGCCGGAACAAAATCCGCGAGAATCGGAGAGCCGGCGGTAGTGCGAACGCCGCGGGTCCAGTAATTGTCTTTGATTGTGATCGGAATGCCGTGAAGCAGCCCGCGAACTTTCCCGGCGCGAAGTTCGCGATCCGCAGCGCGCGCTTGGGAGCGAGCCAGGTCAGCCGTGATGGTGATGAACGCGTTAAGCGAAGGATCGAGGCGTTCGATCCGGGCGAGCGCTTCGTTCGCGAGCTCAAGCGAAGAGAGTTTGCGGGCGCGGAGCAGTCGCGCAGTTTCGCGAATCGTCAGATGCGCAAAATCGGAAGAGGCTCTTGCAAGAGGCATGGTCTAGAAAATCTTTTCAGCGCGGCGAAGCGTGCCGGCCGAGCCGAGATTCGCGATGCGGAAGACGATCAGGTACTGATTCTCATTGCGGATGGTGCCGAACGAAAAACGGCGATATTCGAAGCCGAAGCCGCAACAGTCGCCGTTATAGCTGAACTCGGCGATCTGGTTTTGGAAGGCCGCCTGCGTGATGTCGTAGCTCGCGCCGAATGTGACGTTAAAACCGCGGCGCGTCAGGTCGCCGTATCCAACGAGCGCGCGAATTTGGTTCGACCGATTCTCAAAAACAAAGCCGGGAGGCTCCTCATCCGCAGGACTTGGCAAATTAGTGGTGGAAAAATGAGCAAGCGTGAGGAACGACTCACGGTAGGGCTTCCACTTCAGGAGCGTGCCGATAGCCTCCAGGCGGTTGTGGTACGGGTCGAAGTTGACGATCAGCTCCGTATCGAAATGTTTGCCGGGCTCGACTCGCAAATTCGTGACAATCGGCGAAAAGTGGCGAGGTTCGTCGGCGAATGCGAACGGCGTGAGCGAATCGAGTGTGGCGAATACGTTGCGCTGGCCGGAGACAAGCGCGCCTCCAAAGGTTGGATCGAAAAAATATTTTTGCGTGACGCTCAGGCTGGCGATTTCGGTCGCGCCCTCGTCGCCTTCGCGGCTATACAGGCGCTGTGTGATTCCGTACTGCACTTCATTGGTATCGGTAAGCGTTTCATCTTCATCAAAGCGGATGTATTTGCCGTAGTCATTCACGCCGTTCACGTAGGAGTAGACGATGTCCGGCTCGATCACGTGCTTCCACTTCTTCTTTTCGTTGCCCCAGACGCGATCGAGCGTGAACGGATGAAGATCGAGCGAAAATTCTTCCGTGGTGCGGAAAAAACCTTTGTTCACGAAGTCGCCGTTCTGAACTTGGCCGCCTTCGTAGGTTGTACGCAAGGTGAAGGATGGCGTCACGTCAAGCCACGGCCCGAAGTGCAAGGGAATGGTGACCGTAGGAGCGATCTCGCTGCGCTCGACGAAGTTTGGTGTGGAAAATCCAGTTACGGTGTCGCCGCGATGAACGGCGTCTGAAAATCCCTCGAATGAAAAGTAAATGGGAAGCTTCGCCCATGGCGCCTGATCGACCGATCCAGCTTGTACCTCGGGAGCAGAACGCAGCGTGACCGAGGTGTCTCCCGAATTTGCCGTGGTAGCGGTGAAATAGTTCTGGTAGCTGAGCGACGCAAAATTCAGGCTAAATCCGCGAACGTTTTTCGTCAGGAAAGCGTTGCGCGGAACTTCGGAATTGACGGCCTGCGCGAACGTTTCGCTCCATGCGATGCGGTAGGTCAGCGAACTGAGCTGATCGAGATCGGCAACAGCACGCCAGTCGTCCGGAAGCAGCGCCGTGAACAGCGCGTGGACTTCATGGCCACCTTGGTTAATGGTCTCGTAGGTGGTCGGACCTCCCGGTTCCGCTGGCGGGACGGCTTGCACGAGGCCACGATCGATCATGCCCGAATAAATCACGTCGAGTTTGGCGTTTTCCCACGGTCGCATCCGGAGGTCGCCCTTCTGCGCCCAGCCGCGGCGGCTGTAATAATTCGCACCGAGCGTGAGGTCGGCCCAGTCGACCGGCGCCCAATAGACTGCGTCGCCCATGATGTACCCCTTGGTCGAACTCTCCCCGATATCCGGAATCAGGAAGCCAGAGGTGCGCTCTTTCTCGGCCGGAAACGTGGCGTATGGCAGGTAGAGCACAGGAATCGAAAAGAGACGGAAGTTTCCATTCTCGAGGTGCACGGACCTTCGCATATAGACGGTCGCTTCAGGCGCGTAGAACTTCCACGTTGGTTTTGCGGGATCGCAGACCGTCATCCAGGCCTTGTGGATTTTGTAAGTGTCCTGATCGACGCGCTCGGCTTCTTCGGCTTCAAAGTAGATGGGATTGGGACTGATCAGAAGCGTAGGTGAAGCGCGGCGCTGTACTGCGAATGTGGCGCGCACGTGATGAAATCTCCCGCGGCCGGTCTTTAATTCGTAGACCGCGTCGTCGGCTTCAACGTGCTGTGTCATATAGTCGAGCTGAACGTGCCCGGTGGCGGTCGCAACCTGCGTGTCTTCGTTGTACTCGACGTGATCGGCGCGCAAACGGGTGTTGTCGTAGAGAAGATCGACGTGCCCGTCAGCGTAATAGATGCGGCCTACCTGGCGCTGTTGATCTGCTTCGAGGCTGGCGGTTTGATCGCCGCCCGCACCCGGAACCTGGGGTCTCGCAGCAATGGAAGACGCGGGCTTCGGCGCGACTTGGGCTTGCGACACGACAGCGATCGCAAAAAACAAAACCACGAGAGAGAACCAAAACGCGGGTCTGCGCAGAAATCGAGGAAAATCCGCGATTGCCATTGCCTCAGTAAGGTCCAAGAGGTACGCCAGAAAAAAACACTTCGAGCCTAACACGCGCATTCGAGGCTCGCAACGAACCACAAACGACGGACGCGGATGCTCGGCTGACCGACGCGAGGTGTCCGTTACGAAACATTCCAATCACATTCGGCTGCGCCGCGAGCAAAGCCTGCGTGGTAGGATGACTGCGTTCCGCCACTGGACATCCGCAGCGCAAAACGGACCGGTGATACGAATCTGCTCGCATTGTGGTGCCCTCCTGATGGAGCGCACCGAGAATTGCTCGTTTTGTGACGCCCCGCTCGCGCAAGACCCGATTCTGGAAACCGCCAGGATAAGTGCGCCCGCTCGAAGTGAGCGACAGAATGCTGCCGCTCTAGCCGGGTCTCCATCGCCGTCGAGCGATACCCCCCACTCTTCGGACGCTGGACGCTACAGATCTGTTGCCCTGGAACCCGCGTGGCGGGAAGAAGTTACTCGCCGCCTGGACGCTTACCGGCTGCGCCACGGCCGCCCGTCTCGGGACGATTCTCAATCCGGACTGCCTTTTATCCCGTCACCTTCCCCGGCTGCCGAGTGGGACGAACCGTCGCCCGAAGAACAGTTCGGCGAAGACGACCGAGCGACGACACAATATTTCCAGCGCGACCTAGATCGGGGACAGCCGCGGATCTCGACACGTGTCACTGCCAAGCCGCATCGCGTAACGGTTTCCCGGAAGGCGAAGAACGAGTGTGTGGAGATCTGCATTCAGCCGGAACTGGATTTCGCGAGCCGGCCTGACGATCGGGCTCACCCGCAGAACGCGATCGTGCCGGTGGCGAGTCTGGCCGAGCGGCGAGTGGCGGGCGCGCTGGACGCTGCGTTTCTCGGGCTGACCTGGGTTGGGTTTCTGTTCTTGTTCCGCTCGCTCGGCGGCCACATGGCGTTGGAAAAGGTGGACGCCGCGGTGTATCTAGCCGCGTTTTACCTCTTCTATGCGCAGTACTTTTTCCTGTTCACGGTATTCGCAGGAGCAACACCCGGGATGCAACTGCGCGAGCTGACCATCGTAAGGCTGGACGGCACGCTGCCGGACACGCGTCAACTGCTGTGGCGGAGCTTCGGTTATCTACTATCCGGTGCTACGTTCCTGCTCGGGTACATATGGTCCATCTGGGATGAGGACCGGTTCACTTGGCAGGACCGAATCTCGCAAACCTATATTACGGGCGCGATGCCGACGGTGGAACCGGATGCCTTTGAAGTTCCTGTGAGCCGCCATACCCATTTTGCCCACAAATAGGCCGATTCCGCGGGAGGCGGCGGGGACCGAAGCCTCGACTACCCTGTTTCTGCCGGCTCGCGTCTAATCAGCCACCGCTGTTATACTGGGCAGGCTCTCTACAAGGTGCTCGAATGAGTCCACGGCTGAAGAAGGTAGTGGTGGTGGTATCGGTGCTGGTGGTTGGGTACGCCGCCACGGGGCGCATGCTCATGGGGCGCTCGTCAGAAGACAAGGCGTTCCGAGCGCTCACCGTCTATAGCGAAGTGCTCGAGCACATTCAGCGCGACTACGTCGACGAGCCGAACATTCCCGCCGTGACGAACGGCTCCTTGCACGGCTTGCTCGACTCGCTGGATCCGCAGTCGGCCTACCTGAGTCCGCTCGAATATAAGGATTACAAAGAGAAATCGGCAAGCGCGCCCGGCGGTGAAGCTGGAATGGCGTTAACGCGTCGCTTTGGGTACATCGGCGTGATCAGCGTGCTGCCGGATAGCCCGGCGGCAAAAGCCGGCCTGCGCATCGGCGACATACTGGAAAAGATCGCCGGGTTCACCACGAGCCAGATGGCGATCGACCAAGCGCAACTGCTGCTGAAGGGACAACCGGGAACGGTGGTGAAGCTGTCCGCGATTCGTCGCGGCAAGGCTGAGCCACAGGACATCGACATTACGCTCGCCCGGCTCGCACCGTCCAAGTTGGTGGAAGATCGGGTGGCGGGCGACATCGCCTATCTGCACGTACCGGAATTTACTTTGGGCACGACAGTACAGATCAAGGAAGCGCTGGCACAGTTTCAGCAGAAGGGTGCAAAGAAGCTGATTCTCGACTTGCGCGATTGCGCTTTGGGTGACGAGGCCGAAGGAATTTCGACGGCGCAACTTTTTATTTCCTCGGGCACGATCACAACGCTGAAGGGGCAGACTGTGACGCCGGTGGTTTACTCGGCGGATGCTTCGAAAGTGGCGTGGACGCTGCCGGTTGCGGTGCTGATTGGCAACGGGACAGCGGGGCCTGCGGAAATCGTGGCGAGCGCGATTTCAGATAATAAGCGCGGCGATACGGTGGGCGAGCGGACGTACGGGATCGCATCGCAACAGAAATTGATCGAGATGGACAATGGCAGCGCGCTAATTCTCACCACGGCGCTTTATTACTCGCCGAGCGGGAAGAATATTCCGGCCGAGGGGATTGCGCCGACGGTGGAAATTCATCCATCAATCGACTCCCTCATGGCGACCAATGACGTGCTTTCGCCGACGCTGCCACCGAGCGCTTCGCCTGACGATATCGACATGAAAAAGGCGATTGAAGTTCTGCAGACCGGAGCGGCGCCGGGCGTTAAGAAGGCGGCGTAAACTGTTTGGGAGTGGCGCCGTTTCGGCGGCGCCGGTTTTGCTGCGAATTATCGGATCGACACCTCTGTCTTCCCTTGCTTTGAATAATTCTCGAAGTTCTCACCGGTTTCGTTTGCGGTCGCTTACATATCTTGCAGGCGCGCTGATTTGTGCTGCCGCGGCGTTGATAGGCTGCGGCAAAAAGACGATTTCGAAGGACGAGTTGCGCGCGGTGACGACGGAAATCGTCGATGCAGCGCAGAACGTCACCGGCCATGGTGCGGAAATCAAAATCCGCCCTACGCCAACACCGGGGCAAACTGGAATCCCAGCCGGGCCGGGCTTCGACGAAATTTTTGTTTCACTGAGCGATCCGAAACAAGCCGCTCCACTGAAAGCTGCGCTGGAGGATATTGCGAAACGCCATGCGCTCCGCTTCGAGGCAAGTTCCTCGGGCGGCGTGACGCGGTGCGATTTTTCGTTTCAAGGAGCACGGACCCATTCGATTCACCTGATCACCCCGCTCGGACCGAGGACAGCGCGGCATGGACCATTAAAACCATTGCATCGACACGCGAACGGCGGACCCCGGCTCGCGATCATCATCGACGACATCGGGAACGACCAGGCGGCTGCGGATTCGGTGATCGCTTTGAACTTCCCGGTGACGGTTTCCGTGCTTCCCCACCTGACACTCTCAGCGGAAATCGCGGAGGAAGCGCATCGCCGCGGCGATCAGGTGATGCTGCACATGCCGATGCAATCCGAGGGTGAGGACGCGAAGGCGGAAAATGCGGAGCTGCGGGTGGGAATGGGCACCAGTGAAGTGAATGAGTTGCTCAGGAGCGCCCTTGATTCAGTGCCGCACGCAGCGGGCGTGAACAACCATCAAGGCTCGCTCGCAACTTCGAATCAAGCGTTGATGGCAGAGCTGATGCCGGCGCTGCGGCAGCGCGGGCTATTCTTCATCGATAGCCGGACAGAGAAAACCACGGTCGCTTACGACGCTGCGAAGAAGGCGGGCGTGCGCGCCGCTTCGCGCAAAGTGTTTCTCGACGACGTGGCCACGCGCGAAGCGGTGATCGCGCAATTGCGTCTCGCGGCGAACGACGCGCAGCGCGACGGATCGGCTATCGCCATCGGGCATCCGAAGCCGGCAACGGTCGCGGCGCTCGAAGAGCAGGGTCCGCGGCTCGAAGCGAGCGGAATCGACTTCGTATTTGCGTCCGAGCTGGTGCAATAACCGGCTGTGTAGCGGCTTAGTAGTCCCCGCCGATGCCTGGGAAGAGCGCCGTCGTAGGGACCAGCCGCGCCTCCGTGCCGTCATGAACTGCGTATTGAACGGGTTTGCCGTTAATGTGCTTTTCCCATAAGCTGGCCGCGCCGTACTCACCATTTTTATTGACTGCGTAAAACTGAATGTGGAATTGCTTGAGGCGATCCGGAAACGGTTTGTAGTTGCGCGCCACGCGGTGCAAGGCTTCGAGGCACGCATCGGTGGGCGAAGCGCCTTTCCGCATCGCCTCCACGATGGTGTGGCCGCCGGCAATTTTAATGTTCTCCTCGCCGCGTCCTGTAGAACCTGCGCCGCCGACGTCGCCATCGACGAATAGACCTGCTCCAACAATCGGCGAATCGCCCACGCGGCCTCCGATCTTCCAGGACAGGCCCGAGGTTGTCGTAGTGCCGGAGAGGTCACCGTTCGAGCCGACGGCCAAGCAATTGATCGTGCCGGTGATGGGATGCCGGACGACTTCTTCGATGTGATCCTTCCAAGCGAGTTTTTCGGGGGTATCTAAAAGCTGCGCTAGCTTTTCTTTCCATTCCGGGCTGTCGAGACCGGGGCGCCAGTTCGGTGACGTGGACGCTTTCCAAGCCAGCCATGCGATGCGCGAGCGCTCGGTCAGCAGGTTCATCGGCACGAAGCCTTCGTCCTCAGCGAACTTTTGCGCACCGGGGCCGACGATCATCACGTGGTTGGTCTTCTCCATCACCACTCTTGCGACCAGCGACGGATTTTTGATTTTCTGGATCGAGGCGACGGCTCCGCAGCGGCGCGACGGGCCATGCATTACCGAAGCGTCGAGTTCGACGACGCCATCTTCGTTGGGAAGGCCACCGTATCCGACCGAGTCATCGTCGGGATCGTCTTCGACTTTTGTCACTACCGCCAGCGCAGCGTCCAGGGTGTCTCCGCCGGATTTCAGGATCGCCATTCCGTTATCGAGGTGCGTAAAGCCGTTGGCGGACGAAATAATGAGTGGCCGCGCCGAGGCGGCTCCTGATTTCGATTGTGCTGCGACAGCGTCGCGAGAGATAGACGGCAGCGAAGCTCCAAACAATCGCCGGGAGCCGGCTATGACTCCTCCAGCCAGTGTGGAGAGGAAAAACTTCCTACGAGTCCACTTTTCCATGTGCGTCCTTTCGTTGGGGCGAACCGTGCGCAGCTTACGTCGTTAAGAAGACCGACGACAAGCGAAGAAACGGCGCTATTCGGGTTTGAAGCCGACACTCTTCCAGAGCTCCGCGCAGTTATACATCGTTCCGTTGGTGATGACGGACTCGACTTTGCGGATGTTGTGAATCGATTCCAGTGGATTGGCGCCGACGATAATCAGATCCGCGCGCTTGCCCGTTTCGACGGTACCGAGTTCGCCATCGAGCTTCATCACGCGCGCCGGGACGATCGTTGCAGCCTGAATCGCTTCGAGCGGAGTAAAACCAGCCTGCACATAAAGCTCGATTTCGCGGTAGAGGCTGAAGCCGGGGACAGTCTGATCGGTACCGGCGACGATCGGCACTCCGGCCTTGTGAAGCGCTCCGACGATTTCGAGGTCGCGTTCGAAAGCGCCGTTGATGATGGCCGCGACGTCCGGCGGTGGCGGAGGTCCCACGTCAACGAGCTGCTCAGCAAGTTCCGGCGCGACGCGCAAGACTCCGGGCTCAAAGCTTGCGGGCGGCTTGGAGGTGTTTGCGGTTTCAAATTCGAAAATCGCCAGAGTGGGATCAAGGACCGTGCCGTGGTCAACCAGGAAAGCGATGGCCTTCTCTGCTTCGGCAGAATTCACGTCAATATGTGCGTCAGCTTCGGCGCGCTGCCGGCGGGTTGCATTGTCAGGCAGCGATGCGTGCATGATGTCCGCCACGTAAGGCACATGGTTGATCTGGTCCTGACCTGCTTCGATAGCTTGATATGCATTGAGACCTTCGGGGATATGGCCGGTGACGGTCATGCCGAGCCGGTGGGCCTCGGTTGCCACGTCCTTCAGTTCTTCCAGTTTCACCGAGCTGTAAATCTTCATCTGCTGGAAGCCCGCATCGTGATATTTGTCGACCCACATTTTCGCTTCTTCGGGCGTATCGACGCGCGCAACGCCAATGGCAAGCGGTCCTGTCCCGTCCACGATGCCCGCAAGCTCGAGCCGCGGACCAAGTCCGTGGCCCGAGGCAACCGCATCGCGAACAGCGGTAATGAACTCGAACTCGTTGCCGCAGTCGCGGACCGTCGTAGCGCCGGCGGCGAGGTAGATCGGTCCCCACTCCACCTGCTCAAAGTGCGCGTGCATATCCCACAGACCGGGCAGGACGAACTTTCCGCGCACGTCGATCTTTTGCGCGCCGTGCGGGATTTTCACGGCGGACTTTGGACCAGCTCCGACGATTCGTCCCTTTTCGATGACGACGACAGAATCGGCCACGGGCGGAGCGTTGGTGCCGTCGATCAAGGTGCCTCCGACAAGGGCTATGGTCTCCGCGCGGCTACCGGAAATTCCTTTGGAGAGTTCAGCGAGCGCGGCCATGCCGTCCGTGCCGGCGCGGCTCACGAACTGCCCCAGGCCGCTTTCGTATCCGTCGCGGATGGCTTCGAAATGATCGAACTCCGCGTCGATGGTGACCGCCGCGACCAAGTTGTGATGAGCGTCAAACCAGAGCGACTCGCGCCCCCAAATAAGCCCCTCGACGGTATAGCGATCCAGCGTTTGGTCCTTTCCGTCAATTTGAATGACGTCCTGCCCGCGCGGCTCGATCTTCACGGTGCCGGTGGGCAATGTGGTGAGTTGCGCCGGTGAGCCGTGCGAAGCCCAATAGCGCACCATCAGCATTTGCATCGTTGTGGGCGCATAACCGGCGATGGTGAAGAACTGCTGCGGCTTCCTAGCATCGGTCCATTTTTCCCGGTCGCGTAGTCTTACGCCGCTGGCGCTGACTTCGACGGCTTCGTCGATCGACACGGGCCGGGCGGTCTTGCCCTTGATTTCGAAGGCGAGGGGCGTCCAGTCCTGGCTCGACCGGAACGTTGCGGACAGCGGAACGGTCGAACCGCGGTCGGTGAATTTGAAGTCAATCTTGACGGCGAGCGCATCGCCGTCGGCCCAGACGGTGTAGGTTTCCTCGCCGATGGGCTGCTCGAATTTGTGGAGAGTGAACTTGCCCTGCTCGATCGGAGGGATACCGGCTGGTGCAGCGCCCGAGTTTGGCTCCTGAGGCGAGGCCATCGGCGCGAATCCCAATGCCCCAGCCAACAACAGCACACACGCAAAACGGAACGACACCCCGCCAACCGATGAGTTCATCAATCCTCTCCAGAGTCTCAAAACAGGCCGCTATCATTCACTGAATCGTCATGCACCGCAAAGGGTTTTATCGCATGAGCACATTGGAGTTACGCCGTGGACGCCAGAAATTTCAGCCGCATTTCCGGCAGCGATACTGGATTTGTACAGAATCGAGCACGCCCGGCCCGGCAAGGGTTACTTTCTCTTTGCCTGTCTTTCGGGACAGGAAAAGGTTCTAGCCCGAAAGCTGACCCTCCGTTCTATTTTCTTCCATTTCGAGCAGGTTTAGGCTGGCACTGTTGAAACGCCCCACGCGCGCCACCGCGATCAAGGAAGGAGCCTATGTCCCACTGGATTGGAACTACCTCCCCGTCGGATGCCGGAATGAACGATTTCAAAGAATGCCTGAAGTTCCTCAGAGACGGACGTTCCGATGACGCGCTGCTCCATGCTCGCCGTGCCTTGGGTGTCGCTCCCAAAAACCCCTTCTATCTTTCTTATACGGGCCTGCTGGCGGCGCTCTCTGAGAAGCGATTTGGAGACGCGGAATCGCTGTGCCGCGAAGCGCTCGGAATGAAACACAACCATGCTCAGCTCTACCTGAATCTCGCGGAAGTTTATTACCAGGCGGGACGGACGAGCGAAGCGATCCAGACGCTGGAAAAGGGACTTGTTTCCGCGGGACGCGACTTCCGGATTCGCCGCGCCTTGGAAAAAATCGGAGTGCGCCGCGCGCCCGTGCTTACGTTCCTGCACCGGAGCCACCCGATGAATCGGGCTCTCGGGAAATGGCGGCATCGCCTGACCGGGCCGTACAAGGCGGCTTAGTTTTTTCTCGCGTCGTTTGCCAGCGCGACGACAGAAATCCTCGTGCGCATACCGGGGCGGGTAACCTGGCGGGGTTACGCGTCCCGGCCCCCTTTCTTCGAGACTTTTTCCCTAGCCGTGACCAAGAGGTAGGAAGTACTGCGTTCCGCTGACCGGCTGACGTAAACGACGGAGCAGTTCCTGCAAATCCTGGTTGCGTTCGACGAAGTCAATCTCCGAGGTATCTACCACCAATAGGTTCGAAGTCGAATAGCGGAAGAAGAAGTGCTCGTAGGCGTTGGCTACGGCTTCGACGTATTCGAGCGAAATCTGCTTCTCTGTGGGATCGCCCTTTTTGGAAACTCGTTTGCGCAACACGTCGGGCTTTGCCTGCAGATAGATCACAAGATCGGGGGGCGGAATCGATGGCGCGAGCATGTCGAAGTACTTTTCGTAAAGTTTCAGCTCTTCATTGTCGAGGTTGATGTAGGCGAAAATCTTGTCCTTCTCGAATAGAAAATCGCTGACGACCGGCGCAGCATTTTCCTCGAGGCGCGTTTCCAGTAGACGGCGGTGGCGCTCGTAGAGGAAGTACATCTGCGCGCGGAACGCGGAGCCGGGCTTTTCTTCGTAAAAATCGGCCAGGAACGGATTGTCCTCAGCGTCGAAAATGCGGCGAGCGTGGAGCTGTTCGGCAAGAACTTTAGCGAGCGTGGATTTGCCGACGCGAATGGGCCCTTCGACAACGATGTGGCGGGGCGGCTTGAAGGTTGGGCCGGTCACGGCTGGGGATTATAGCAAAGACACTCATGCAACCCAGTAGGAAGCGGCACGGCGCAGCGCGGATAGCAATCGCGTGGAGCAAGCTGCAACAGAAAACCCAACGCGAGATTGGCTTCCGTTTCCGGCGGAGTTGTCGGAAACGCCTGGTGGTTGCAATTACCAGGATTTCGCGATGGCGGCGATGATGTGCGCTAACGAATCTACGTCGCGCGTGTCGATCACTTCCGCGGGCGAGTGAGAGTAACGCAGCGGCCAGCCGAGAGCGACATCCAGCGAACCGTAGCGCACGAAGGCCGAGCCGTCGTTGCCGCCGGACGTTACGCCGTATTGAATTGGGATCTGATTTATATGCGCAAGCTTCTCGACTTTGTCGAGCGCGGCCGGCGGAACGATGTTTGAGCTATCTACGGCGCGGACCACGAAGCCCTTCCCGATTTCTGCATTCGCGTAGCGTTTCGATTCGAGAGGCGAGTCCGAACTGACGAACGTATCGACCGCGAAAACATAGCTCGGAATTTCGTTTTTGCCCGCGAGGCGCGCCGCAAGCTTGGCGGCTCCGACCAGGCCGAGTTCTTCGCCCGTGGACCACACGAAAGTGACATTGCGGCCTTTGAGTGCAGCGGCGTCCGGGCCTCCCAAAGCCCACGCGGCCGCGATCAGCGCGGTACAACCGACACGATCGTCGAAGCTGCGGCCGTTCGCACGAGTGGCGATCAATGGGCGGTAGGCTTTCGGGACAGTGATCGTGTCGCCGATTTTAATACCGAGCTTTGCGGCTTCTTCCGCGGTGCGCGCGCCAGCATCCACGCGAATCGGTGTTTCGGAGTTTTCCTCCGGCCATTTGAAATTCGAAGTGTCCCAATTCTGCGGAAGCTCCACGATGGCGCTTACCTCGCCTGCCGCGGTGTGAACAAGCACGGGATGCCCTTGAAAGAAATTCTGAATGCCGGAGCCGAGTTCTTCGACTTCGAGGCGCCCATCATTCGAAATGGATTTCACCTTGAAGCCGATCTCATCCATGTGGGCAACGACCAGAATGCTCGGCGATTTCGAGTTGCCGGAGGCGAGCGGGAGGATGAGGTTTCCGGCGTCGTCGGTTTCCGGGCGCGCCCAGTTCGGAAGCAGGGCTTTCACCTGCTCGCGGACCTTGTCCTCGTGCGTGCTGGCTCCGTAAGCGCGCACCAAATCGCTCAGAATCGTGACAGTTGAGGGCGCAGTTGCGCCTGCCGACTTTGTGGCCGAGGACGAATCCGATTTCGAGCTCGGCATAGCAGCCGCGAGATCCGAAAGGTTCGCGGCGACCTCGGGCGATCCGGATTCGTAGGATTCGATCAGGTTTGTGAGCTGTTGAAGGTCGTTCGCGTCGATCGTCTCTGCGGGCGTGTCGGGCCACGCCGTCGCGATTCCAACGTGCGCCGTGCGCGCGGGAAGTTCCGGGAGCGGTAGATAGCTGCTAGGGATCAGCGCCGAGGAGTAGTCGGCTTCAAATGGCGCGTGATTCGCCTCGGCTAGTTGCTTGAGGTGCGTTTCGAAGGCTGAAGGCTGCGGCTCGGAATGTTCGCTCGCGATCAGGACGCCGCTGCCCGTCTCGCGGCGCGGCGCGTGATGAACACCTTCCATTCCGGGGATCGGCCCGCCGGGAGTCAGACGGCCGACGTAGAGCAGCTCGTCGGCACGCGTATCGGTGAGGATTCGTTGCAGGCCGCGCGCGCCGGTACGCTGCTGGACGACGAACGCGACCGTGAGCGTGCCGGAGATTTTTGCGGGATCGATGTGCGCGAGCGATTCGAGAACCGCTGCTGCGCCGTATTTGTCGCCAACCGAAATGCCGGCGATAAGCCTGTCGTCCATTGCCGAGAGACGGCGTTGAAGAACGATCGGATTCAGAATGTCGACGCCTGATTTGCGCGCTTCGGCGGCGGAGCTTGCACCGATGTCAACGTACATCGAATCGAGGTCCGCGGGATTCGGCGCGTTCGAGCGGACATCGCCGCCATACGGCTGAAGGTGGATCGACAGGCCTGCCAAAACGCCGTCGATTGCCACGCCGCGCCCGGTGATCAGTTTCACCGGCTGCGCCGCGCACAGTTCGTTGTAGATCGGAGCGAGGCCGCGCTGTGGCAAGCGCTGGACGCGCAAATATCCGTCAGGCGTAATGGCGCTTACGACGAAACCGGGCTCGTCGATCGAAGCGACAATCAGGCGATGAGGCGAGCCAGAGCCCAAGGTGACGACGACGTCGCCGATGTTGTCGATGACCGGGTGAAGCGAGGCGAGATCCTTGGCCAACTTTTCGCCGATGGGTTGCTCGTATCCCGATACGGACGGTGTGGCAACCAGCGCGGCAAGTTTTGTGACAACGCCGTTCGATGAGGCCGCGACGTTCTGTTGGGCGCGGATCGGTGCGAGAGCCGCAAATCCGAAGACCAGCGCGACAACGAAGACGGACGTTAGATAGATACGGATTGCGCTACGAATCATCGAAGCTCCTCAAAATCAGGAAGGCGCGCCGCATCGCGGCAGGAGACATTCAACCTCAAGAAAGGAAGAATCGCAATTCGGTTACGAGCGGCACAATTCGGAAATGAGCGCCTCACGTTGCCGGATCACCATTCCGTCTACGCGAGACAGGATGAATGTATAGACCGTGGCCGCGATGGCGGCGAGCACAGCAAAGGCAGGAATTGCGATCCACAACATGCCCACGGCGCGAGCGATAAGGATGGTTCCGGCCGCCAGCCCGATCGTAAGCGCCTGAACGCCGAGGCTGGCGAATGCCGTTACGGTGGACGCTCGCTGGCGGCCAAAAGCGCCGTAATCGATTTTTTTGGGCGTGAAGATCGAGAGTAGCGTGCCTGCTGCTAGGTTCGCGAACAGCCCAAAGATCACGCCGAGAATCGTGACGAAAAAAATCACGATAGTAGGCGGCTGGTAGAGAAAGCAGCTGCCCCCAAAGACCAGGACGATTTCGAGGGCGAGAATCGAGGCGTGCGCCATATTTTTGCCCAGTAGGATTTCGCGGAAACGCGCGGGGGAGAGGAAGAAAAACTGGATGCCGCCGTTGTCGGCGCCGAAAGAGTTGTAGACAAGATTCGTGAGAATCAGCAACGAGTATGCGGCGCCGACGGGAAATGCCAACTCGCCCGAACGAGAGAGAAAAGATCCGCCTCCACGCGTTGCCTGACCAACGCTAAAGCGGAAGATCACCAGGATCACCAAAGGCATCACCAACGTGAAAAGCATCGGACCGCTGCGCAGAATATAGCGAATTTCCTTCTGAAGCACCGCGCTCGATGCGGGCGAGGCGAAGGGGACGTTCCAGCCGGCGCGAACCGATTCCCTGGATTTTGTCGCCGGAGCTTTCGCGCGTGCGACCGACTCGCTCAGGTCTTCGCCCAAGTAATAAGCGCGCAGCCGGAGATTCAGAAGCCAGAACGAGATGGCCGCGTAGAGCGCGAGCATTGCGAATTTTCCAGCGGCGAAAGGGATGTTGCCCGTCACAGCGGACGACAGATACGACGCGGCCAATCCCGGAGGCGACAGTCGTTCAATGGGAAGGGCCTGCGTTGCGTACTGCTCGACGTGAGGGTCGCGGTGGCGCGTGAAGTAGTTGAATGCCGGCCCGATAAACTGGAGCGCGATGATGAATACGAAAAACACCAAGCCGAGGACTTCGCGCGTCTTGCGGCGGGCTAGCCAGCGTTCGATCCAGCTGAAGATCATCCGCGCGAACAAAATGTTAAACGCCGCGAACAGTAAAAGCACAGGCGCCGCCCACAGAAACACGCGGAACGACGCAACGGCGATACCGCAGCCCATGGCGAAGATCCAAAAGAGACCATCAAACGTGGCAGGCTCGAGCGAGCCGTACGCCATGCGGATCAGAAAATAGGCGCGATACGTGAGCGGGTAGCGGAGCAGGTGCGACGAGTCGATGTTGTCAGCCAGCGCGTGCGCCATCACCGGAAAAAGCTGCCAGAACAGGAAAATTCCCCAGAACAGAAGCGCGAGCGCCTCGATTTGACCGCGAGACGTCAGATACCAGGCGCCGGCGCCCATTGCCGTTGCGCCCCCCAAGCCGAGCACGGCGAAACCAAATCCCATCAGGATGCGCGAAACGACTTCCATGCGGCCGCGAACAGTACGCATACCGTTCAATAGAAGCTGCCAGCGCACGAGCGCGATCGCGGCAAACTGTCCGCGTATCGCGGGCCGCATCGGAGGCGGCGAGTTCACTCCAGCCATGAAAGTTCCTGCTCGACGGGACGCGTGCCGCCGACAATGCGGAGAAAAATCTGTTCGAGGGTAAGCTTTTCGCCTTGCAGGGCAGGCGATTGAGATTCCACACCGGCACGAAGCTCTTCGATCGAACCCTGTGCGACCAGATGCCCTTTGTGAATGATGCCGACGTGGCTACAGAGGCGTTCCACAATTTCGAGTACGTGGGAGGTGAGGAAAATCGTGGCGCCGCGCACGATCATGCTTTGAAGCATGGATTTCAACGTGTTCGATGCGACGGCGTCGACGCCTTCAAAAGGCTCATCCAGAAAAAGTATGCGCGGACCGTGAATCACGGCGGCAGCGAGCGCCAGTTTTTTCTGCATGCCGTGAGAATAGTCGGTGACAAGCGCCTTGGGTTGGTCGACAAGCTGCATGAATTCGAGGAGCTCGGAGGTGCGCTTCGCCGCTGTAGCGGGATCGAGGCCGTACATGCGACCGACGAAATTCAAATATTCAGAGCCCGTCAGGCGGCCAAACAGCGCCATGCCTTCCGGTACCACACCGATCTGGCGTTTGACGTCGACGGGATTGGAAGCCATGTCCGTACCAAGAATCTGAATACGGCCGGACGTGGGGGCAAGAAGGCCCGTTAGCATTTTTATGGTCGTGGATTTACCGGCGCCGTTGGGACCGAGGAAGCCGAAAAATTGGCCGGGCGCGACTTGAAGATTTACGTTCTCAACGGCAACGAGTTCGCCGAACCGGCGGGTGAGGCTCTCGGTGGCAATCGCTGGTCCGTTCATCGAGTCTGGCGACTTTACCATATACGAACCAGTGGCTGAAAAGTTTGGGTCAAGCGCGCGAATTGGCTAGCGCGAGTGAACGCTAACCGGCGGCAGCGGAGGCGTCTGCGGAAACACAGCCAGCACGGCTGGAAGTTCGAGCCGGAAAGTGCAACCGCCTTCCGGGCGATTGAAGCCGACGATTGAGCCGCCATGCTCCTGCATTACGCCGTAGCAGATGCTGAGGCCGAGTCCAGTTCCCTTCCCGACGGGTTTGGTGGTGTAGAAGGGGTCGAAGACTTTCTCCGGCTCTTTCATGCCCGGGCCGGTGTCGGAAAATTCGATCACGACGTTGTTGCGCTCGCGAAGCGTGCGAATCAAGAGCACACCGCCCCCTGCGGAGTCCATCGCGTCCACGGCATTACTGATTAGGTGATAGAAAACCTGCAGTAACTGATTCGGATCGCCGTGAACTGCGGGAAGAATGCTGCGGTTCTCGAGTTCGACACGGATTTGTTTTTCGCGAAGATCGAGATTGCGAAGCTGGACGGCGCCGGTGAGCACGGTATTCAGATCGAGCAGCTGTTTTTCAGCGGGCACCTGGCGGGCGAAGCTCAAGAGATTCGTGACGAGGTCTTTCGTGCGTCGAGCCTGCTCGCGAATTTTCGCGCCGAGCGTGTGCGGACGCGTGTCCGGTGCGTTTTCCACCGTCAGCACTTCGGAGTAGCCCAGAATCGCCGTCAGCGGATTATTGATCTCGTGCGCGGCTCCAGCGGCAAGTTGTCCGAGGGACGCGAGCTTTTCCGATTGGACGAAGTGAGTCTGAAGGCGCTTTACGTTTTCGAGCGATTCCCAGAGTTCGTGCACCAAACCGGTTCGCTCGACGTAGACAAGATGCTGCCGGTAGAAAATGATGGCTGTGGCGCCGACGATTGCGAAAAGCGTTGCAAGCAAGCGGAACTGGCGCACCGGTGCGGGTGCGGTGCTGAAGAGCACATTCCAGATCGCCAGTAGCGGCGCGGCTAGAACCCCCAGCATCGCCAGATGCACGGGCCACTGCTTGTCGCGGCGCAGATTCGTTTCGAGCGGTTCGGGCAGCAGCTCGGTGCGCTTGGCGATGATTCCGGCGGTCGCCATCCAGACGAAGGCGGCCATGACAGGCACAGTCAGCAACGTGCCGGAATATTCATGACCGCGACCGACCTCGATATGCGCGGTGATAAATCCTACGACGTACAAACTGGAGGCGCCGAGGAAGTGCCCGTAGATTTTTTTCCATCCGCCGTGCGCGTGAAAAAACAAATAGCCGAACCCGATCACCACGACGAGGTTTTCAACCATGTAGGTTTCGAAGTCGCGCATGCGAAACAACGCAGGATCGGGATACGCCAGCTTCCACGGCATCGCCGCGAATACATAAACGTAAAACCACAGCAACGTCAGCAACAGGAAGTCAAGCAGGCCGTAGCGAAGCGTCTCGCGCATTTTGCGTGCATGAGGTGCGAGCGCCACCGCAGCCATGAACGGAACGGTGTGCAGGAAGAAAAGGCTATCGCCCAAAAACGGTGAGTGCAGGTCGCGGTTGCCAGCAACGCGATTGTATGTGAACACCAGATGGCCGAAGAGCCAGAGCGTGCAGCCCATGGCAAGAAGCATCCAGAAACTATTGCGGCGGCGGTATGGGCTGGCTGCGTTGTAAAGCAGGCAAGAATTCGCAAACAGCGGAACCATGCAGGCAAACAGATCCGAAGCCGTGCGGCGGAAAGCTCCCTCCGGCACGAGCAGCGCGATCGCGATGAAACCGCCGACGAACACACACCAAGCGGTAAGGACAAAGCCAGTAGGGCGGGCTAATTTCATATGAAGAGACTCTAAAAATGTTAGCGCAGGCAGGCGGAGATCGGCCCGGAAGTTCCGCAAACTGCGCCGAACCATAACGTTACGCGATTGGACACCCTACAGCATCGTCCGTTCGGAAGGTACTATTGCCCGGTTTCGATGGCTGAAGCGCCCAGAAAATCGATTGTCCTCGTGCTCCGCGTTGACATATCCTCTCCGGTACCTTCAACTTACGGGCGCGTTCGCGCGGGCGATGTTCGCGCCACGAGCGCGAAAAATGTCTCCGAGGTGAGTGCGGATGCCGAAGCTACGTCGAGCCGCAATAATTTTATTAAACACGTTTTGCGCTGCGGGACTTTTCGCGCAGACCTCGCCATCGGCATCGCCTGCAGCACCGACGTACAGCAAAGACGTGGCGCCAATCCTTCAGAAAAATTGCCAGAGCTGCCATCGTCCGGGTGAAGCTGCGCCGTTTTCCATGCTCACTTATGCGGACACCAAACCGTGGGCGGGCGCGATGAAACTAGACGTACAGCAAAAACGGATGCCGCCGTGGTTCGCCGATCCGAAATACGGACACTTCGCCAATAACCGCGCGCTTTCCGCTGCCGACATTCGCACCATCGTCGCGTGGGTCAACGCAGGCGCCCCGGAAGGCGATCCCAAGGACTTGCCGACGCCCATCAATTGGACCCAAGGCTGGGGAATTCCAAAGCCGGACATGGTCTTTGAGTTGCCCAAGCCATTCAACGTTCCGGAATCGGGAATGGTGGAATATCAATACGTGATCGTGCCGACCGGATTTACGGAAGACAAATGGGTGCAGATGGCAGAAGTTCGGCCGACGGACCGCGCCGTGGTTCATCACATCATCGCGTATTTGCGAGAGCCCGGTTCGAACTACTTCAAGGATCAAAAGCCGGGAGTTTTCTTCGAAGCGCCGCCTTCGAAAGAAGATGAGAAAAAAGATACCAGCGCGCTGCCCAGCGATTTTCTGGTTGGGTACGCGCCGGGTCAGACGCCGGAAATCCTGCAGCCCGGCCAAGGCAAGCTCATCAAGGCCGGATCGGACATCGTCTTCGAAGTTCACTACACGCCAAACGGCAAAGCCGTTCAGGATCAGACCAAGCTCGGGCTGGTCTTCGCGAAAGAGCCGCCGAAAGAACGCGTGCTGACGATGTCCGCCGTGAACGGGACGTTTGCGATTCCGCCGGGCGATCCGAATTATCGCGTAGACGCGACGTTCGATGTGCTGCAGAACGTGAAGCTTGCGGGCGTCCACCCGCATATGCACACGCGGGGAAAGGACTTCGAATACCGCCTCGTATTCCCCGACGGGCATACGGAAACCATTCTCGATGTGCCGCACTACAACTGGCACTGGCAGCTCTGGTACAACTACGCGGACATGATCGATCTTCCGAAGGGCACGAAGATCGAATGCACGGCGCATTTCGATAATTCGGCTGACAATCCGGAAAATCCCGATCCCACGAAAACAGTGAAATGGGGTCAGCAGAGTTGGGACGAAATGATGGTGGGTTTCTTCAATCTGGTTTTCGACGCCAACATGCCCGCCAAGGATTTGTATCCGCCTGCAAAGCCGTTGCCGGTCGCGAATAATTAGAAACGGCTCGTCGGGGCCAGAATCGCGAGGGGAATTCTCCAAGTGAAGAAAAGCGTTTTCGCTCTGTTGGTGATTGGAGCCACGTTCTGCTCGCTGTTTGCCGCCCAGGCGCCGCCTCCCACAAAGAAGCATCTGCTTTTCATTGGCGAAGAGAAGGGCTACCGGCACGAAGCCGTCTCGCACGCGATGGCGACGATCGAGCGCCTCGGCCGCGAAACGAGCTACTGGGACACTACGCTTCGGACCGACACTGAAGCGCTCACCAAGAAAAAACTTGAATACAACGCGAAAAATCTGAACGATTTTGATGCCGTTATGTTTTTCACTGGTGGCGCGCTTGAAATGGATCCGCAGCAGAAAGCCGATTTTATTTCGTTCATTCACGACGAAGGTAAAGGCTTCATCGGCGTACACAGCGCGGCAATCACGTTCACCGACTGGCCGCAATACGGTGACATGATCGGCGGCTACTTCGACGAGCATCCGTGGGGCACATTTGACGCCCCGATCATCGTGGAAGATCCGGACTTTCCCGGCATGTCCCAATTCCCGCACCAGTTTGTGCTGCGCGACGAAATCTACCAGCTGCGAAATTATTCGCGCGCGAACGTTCGCGTGCTGATGCGGCTGGACACCGCAAAGCTGGACCTCGCGAACCCGCGCGTGCACCGCAAGGATGGCGATTTCGCGGTCGCCTACGCGAAGATGTACGGTAACGGACGAGTGTTTTATTCGACGCTGGGTCATCCCGCCGAAAATTGGGACGATCCGCGAATTCAGAAGATGTACACCGAGGCGATTCGATGGGCCACCCGGCAGATCGACGCGGACATTACTTCGCGCCCGCTACCGCCGGCACCCGCAGGCGTAAAATAGCTGCGGATCGGGCAGCGCCTGCTTGTACGAACCAGATGAGAGGAATTATGAGACTTTGGACAGCCATCCTACTGATGATGCTTGCGCCCGCGGTTTGGGGCCAAACCACGCACCCGATTCTTCCGATAGGTTCGGCCGCACCGAATTTTGAACTTCCCGGCGTCGACGGAAAAACGCACAAGCTGAGCGACTATGCCGCAAGTCCGGTCCTAGTGGTGATCTTCACTTGCGACCACTGCCCCATCGCGCAGATGTACGAGCAGCGGATCGGGCAGCTCTACCAGGATTACAAAGACAAAGGCGTCGCCGTCGTCGCGATTCAAGGAAATGACCCGAAAGCCTTGCGAATCGATGAGCTGGACTCCTCGGACATCAGCGACACGCTCGATGAGATGAAAATTCGAGTCGAGTACAAGAATCTGAAATACCCGTATCTCTACGATGGTGAAACGCAGGCCGTGACGCGCGCGTACGGCCCACAGGCGACGCCGCACGTTTTCGTGTTCGATCAGGACCGCAAGCTGCGCTACGAAGGACGCTTCGACAACAGCTACAGGATTGAAGCGGTGAAATCGCACGAAGCGCGCGATGCGATCGACGCGTTGCTCGCGCACAAAAACGTGGCGGTAACTCACACCGGCGTGTTCGGTTGCTCGACGAAATGGGCTGAAAAAAAGACGCAAAGCCTGGACACAATGCGAAAGATCGAGGCGCAGCCGGTGACGCTGGAAATGGCGACGGCGGATGACTTGAAGAAACTTCGCGCGAATCCCACCGGTAAATACCTCGTCGTAAATTTCTGGGCGACATGGTGCGGTTCGTGCATCCATGAGATGCCCGACTTGCAGGACACCTTCCGCATGTACAACGTGCGCGAATTCGATTTGGTGACTGTTTCAGCGAATCAGCCGGATGAAAAAGATGGCGCGCTGAAGATGTTGCAGAAATTCCACGCCACGACCCGCAACTTAATTTTTGCTTCGGACGATACCGCCGCGATGCAGAAGGCGTTCGATCCCGAGTGGGAATCGGCGGTTCCTTACACGGTGCTGATCGCGCCAGACGGGAAGATTCTCTACAAGTCGGTAGGAGCTGTAGATATCCTGGAACTGCGGCGCAAGATTCTGGCGAATCTTCCTTCGGACTATATCGGCTTCAACAAATACTGGTCAGGCGAGTAGGTTGAATTCCGACCCACCGCAGGTCAGTCCCATTCCGCGTCGCATGAATCGTCTCGGAGGAATCGTGAACCTCGCAAAATCGGTGCGCGTATTAGGAGCGCTGGGCATTGCTTTCCTGTGGGCTCAATCGGCGCACGCGCAAACCGAAATCCCGAAAGCGGCTTGGCGGCGTCCGCTGGGCCAGGCGCTTGCCAATCCCGGCGTGAAGCGCAATGCGACCGATATCGATGACGGCTACTGGCAGGGCGCGCCAGTGGGGGGATTCGGGTCCGGCACGTTCTCGCGCACGTATCGCGGCGATTTCGCGCGCTGGCATATCAAAGCAGGCGTTCATAAATACGAGACCGTGAACGCGAATCAGTTCGCAATGTTTCAGCAGATCGAAGGCGAGCCTGCGGGATACGCACAAGTCTTGATGAACTCTCATCCGAACCGCGGCGAGCTGACGAGTTGGAATTGGGACTATCCGGTTGGTGCGGGTGATTACGCAGCCCTGTATCCGAAGTCGTGGTATGACTACAGGAGTGAGAAATTTCCGGCCCACGTGACGCTGGAGCAGTTCTCTCCTGTTCTTCCGGGCAACTACCGCGAGTCGAGCTATCCGGTCGCGGTTTACCGCTGGCACGCAGAAAATCGCACGAACCAGACGGTGGTCGTCTCCGTGCTGCTTGCATGGACGAACATGGACGGCTGGTTCCGCACGTACACGCGCGATTTCAAAGGTGCGCCGAGCCAGGGCAATCATGACGCTTACAAATCTGAAACGCTCGATGGCGGCACGACGATGAAGGGCGTCGTGTTCGAACGCAACCGATCGACCGCGGACGGCGAGCCGAACGAGTGGGACGGACAGTTCGCAATCGCGGCGCTCGATTCGCCGGGCGTGGAGGTAACGTACCAGACTACTTTTCTGGCGGACGGCGATGGCAAACCCGTGTGGACTCCGTTCGCGAAAGATGGGCGGCTCTCAAACAGCGGCACTTCGTGGGTGAGCGCGAGCGAAAAACTGGCGGGCGCGATCGCGGTTCGGTTCACGCTGAAGCCTGGCGAAAGGAAAATCGTGCCGATGACGATCGCCTGGGATTTTCCCCTGGTGGAGTTCGGCCAAGGGCGCCGCTGGAACCGGAAGTACACCGACTTCTACGGCACAGACGGCAACAATGCATGGAAGATTGCCCGCGATGGGCTGTTGCAATCGGCCGCGTGGAGCGACGCGATCGACAAATGGCAAGCGCCGTACGCGAACGACGAATCGATGCCACTTTGGTATCGCGGAATGCTTTTCAACGAGCTTTACACGCTCACGGACGGAGGAACGTTTTGGGGACGCCCGGTTGGATCGGATCCCAAACTACCGGCGTCCTTCGCGCTGCTGGAGTGTTTCGATTACGCGTACTATTCAACTCTCGACGTTCGCTTCTACGCTTCCCTCCCGTTGCTGAAATTCTGGCCGCAGATCGACAAGGACGTCTTGCGCGAATTCGCTGAGACCGTGCCACGCGAGTACCCAGAAATGGGCCTGGCCGTGGCGAAGACGCAAGAAACTGGCGCGCCGGTGATTCACACGCGGAAGAACAAGGGTCTGGTGCCCCATGACCTGGGCGTCCCCGAGGGCGATCCTTTTTTTGCGGTGAACGAGCCTGGATGGCAGGACACGAATCAGTGGAAGGACCTCAATTCGAAGTTCGTGCTGATGGCGTACCGCGACTACGTTTTGACCGGCCGCAAAGATGAGGCGTTCCTGAAACAGATGTGGCCCGCGATGCAGGACGCGATCGCGTACTTGCAGCAGTTCGATCACAGCGGCGGAGGCGTGCCGGAAAATAGCGGCTTCCCCGACCAAACTTACGATTCGTGGCCGGTCCACGGAGTGAGCGCATATTGCGGCGGGTTGTGGCTTGCGGCGCTGCGAGCGGCGGAAGAAACGGCGCGCGCGCTCGGCGACGCAAGTGCTGTTGCGAAATATCACGCCATGTTTTTGAAAGCGCAGAACACCTACGTGACAAAGCTGTGGAACGGCGAATATTTTCGCTACGACGTCGACAGCCCGAAAGACAGCAATGCCATTCAAGCCGACCAACTCGCGGGGCAATGGTATGCAAACCTCACCGGTCTGGGCGATCTGGTCCCTCGGGAAATGAAAATCTCGGCGATGAAGAAAATCTATGCGTTCAACGTGATGAAATTCGGCGGCGGAGAAATGGGTGCGGCCAACGGTATGGCAGCCGACGGTTCAATACTGACCGACAACGAACAGGGCGAGGAAGTTTGGGCGGGCACGAGCTTCGGCTTCGCGGCGCTGCTGCTCAGCGAAGGAATGCAAGATGAGGCGTACCACACTGCGTGGGGTATCTATCACGTCTCATACGAAACGAAAGGCTATTGGTTCCGAACGCCGGAGGCCTGGGACGTGACCGGGAATTTTCGCGCGTCAATGTATATGCGTCCTGCGGCGGTGTGGGCTCTCGAAATGATGCCCGCGGCTTCGAAGTAACCGATTCGCCGGCCCGACTTCACCAGACATGGTGAATATGCAGATTCCCGCTGCCCGCACGCACACGCACGCGTCCGAGCCAAAGCAGTATCAAAGCCACGACAGCAATGAACGCGAGGCCGAAGTACACATCGATATAGGAAAGCAAGCGGCTCTGAGTGATGACGTTGTTCTGAAACAGCTGCAGCGCTCCATAAAAGGGATCGGTATCGCCTCCCGCGTTCCTGTGAATGATCGCCGCGTAAGTGGAAAGAGTGGTTCGTAGCGTGGGGTCGAGGCGGTTCGCCGTGTCGAGCAGCCGCGATGAGTGAAACGTCATGCGGTGATCGAAAAGCACAGTCGCGGCCGTGACGCCCATGGTATTGCCGAGTTGCCGCAGGAAAAAGAACATCGTTGAAACATCGTTGATGTCCACCAGAGGGACGTTTCCGGTGGCAACATTGGCGGCGCCTAAAAGGATCGGGCCCAACGCGAAACCTTGCAGGACGAGCGCAGGAGCGAGGACGATCGTCGGCGTCGTGGGAGTCCAAGCGTAGATGATGAAGCCGCAGGTTACGGCCAACAACATCAGTCCGGAGGCAATCGTCCAGGCTCCGCCGATTTTGGGCATGATATGGCGCAGGGTAATCACCAGGCCGCACATGAGTCCGAAGGAATAGGCGGAGATGAAGCCGCCGGTTTGCGCCGCGCTGTAGTCCTGCACGAACCGCAAGTACTGCGGCACCACGTACAAGCCCGCACCGAGAATCCCGCCGACGATCATGACCACCGTCAGCGATGTCCGGATCTGCTTGGTATGCCAGATGACTCGCAGATGAAAAACGGGACCGCGATTCTCATTGCGATAGTCCCACCACACAAAGTAGGCGAGAAACGCGACGGCGATGAACAGCGCAATGCAAATCCATGTCGATTCCAGCCACAGATCTTGCTCGCCGCGGCTGGTCGCGAGCTGAAAGCAGGAAAGCGACACGATTAGGACGAAGGCGCCGCGATAGTCCACAGTGCCTTCCGGATCGCGCCGGAACAGATAGCCCTTCGGAATGTAGCGACTAATGAGCATCGCGCCGGCAATGAGAAACGGAAAATCGAGCAGGAACGCGTAGTTCCAATGAAATTGGTCGCTGATCCAGCCCATCGACGTGGGGTAAATCACCTGAAAAAAGCCGAGGATCGCGTAGAGTTTCGTCACCGCTCCGATACGTAATTTCCCAGGGAACATCATGTTCGCGAAAATTACGGCGCGGACCAGGAACGCGCCACCGCCGAAACCCATGACCGTGCGCGAAATCAGCAGCCACGCGAGACTGTGTGTGCTGAGAAAACAGCCGAACGCGCCGAGTGAATAGAAACCGATGCTGTAAAGCAGAAGCTTGCGCGTGCCCATCACACGCGTCGTCCAAGCGGCGACGGCCATCGAGCACAAAAATCCCAGATTGTAGAGAGTGATGGCCCAACTGATCTCGTCCGAATTCGCGCCCACGCTGCCTTGTATATCGGGCAAAAGGACGTTGATGGATATACGGTTGGAGATTTCGATCGCCGTGACAAGGCCCACGCTCAGCAGGCCAGCCAATCTTCGCTGCGGCGAAAGCTCGGCAAGCAGACGGGTGATGTACTTATTTTCTTCGATCTCCCAGTCTTCCGGCGTTCCGGGAAGATTTCCGGCTAAGTAGCTCACTCAGAGCTCCGCGAGCGGGTGTAGATCGTAGCTTCCACGTTCATGCCGGGCCGCAGGGTGTAGTGCGGATCGTCGGACTGCTGCACGAGAATCTTCACCGGGATTCTCTGCACCACCTTGATGAAGTTGCCGGTCGCGTTCTGCGGCGGCAGCAGCGCCTGGCGCGAACCTGTCGCCCCTGCGATTGAATCGACGGTTCCGTCAAAATCCCTTCCGTAGGTGTCGACGTGAACCTTGGCATGCTGGCCGGGATGAACGTTGGCGAGCTGGGTTTCTTTGAAGTTCGCGGTCACGTAGATTTTGCTCAGTGGAACGATAGTGAAGACCAGTTGCCCGGCAGAAACGTATTGCCCCAGATCGACCGACTTCTGCGTGATCTGCCCGGTAATCGGCGCGATGATGTGCGTGTAGCCTAGATTCAATTCCGCCTGCTGTAGAGCGGCCTTGGCGCGCTCGACCGTCGCGAGCGTCGATTTGTAGGTCGCCTCGGCGATGGGCACCTGCTTCTCACGCGCTTTGGTTTCCAGGTACAACGCCTCTGAGCGAGTCATGCGGGCTTGAGCAGACTGCGCGTTGGCGCGCGCGATCGCAACCGCCTGTTTCGCGGCCGCCAATTGTTGCTCGGCCGCTGCCAGATCGCTTTTGGCCACGCGAGCGGCGGCTTCAACGGCGTCGAATTGATATTTGGAGACGTCGTCGGTACCGAGCAGAGGCTGATAGCGCGCAAGATCGCTCTGGGCGCGTTCGTTCGTGGCTCGTTTCGAAGCCACGTTGGCTTCGGCAACTTGGAGGTTGGCCGTGGCGGTCTGTTCGAGCTGCGCCTGCGAGCTGGCATAGTCCGCGGTGTCCGATTGCTGCTGCGCCGATGCGCCGCTGGTGCCGTGCGTGGTGGTCGCGCGCGTCAGCCCGATCTGGATCTCGGCGGAGTTGGCCTGCGCGATCGCCACATCGAGATTCGCCTGCGCTTGCGCGACTTCCGCTTCGTAGGGACGCGGATCGATGTCCAGCAGATCGTCGCCTTCCTTCACCGGTGTGTTGTCATTGATATAGAGCTTCACCACGTAGCCCGGCACCTGCGGAGCAATCGCGGAGATGTGACAATCCACTTGCGCGTCGTCAGTGGTCACGCGACCGGAGAAAATGTAGATCGCTATCAGGGCCAGAACGACCGCGACTCCGATCGCGGCTTTCGTCACGGGACTCAGTTCGCGGAGCTTCTGAACCAGTGATTCAGTCTTTTGACCGTCGGGTTGAGCGGGCGGCGCGGCCGTCGTCGATGGGGAGGGCGACCAAGCGCCGGAAGCCGGTGGCTGCGGTGGAGTTGGTGGCGATGAGCTCATGATCCGTTCACCTTTTATTTCGTGTACATCGATTCGATTTCGCCAGTCGCACGCGCGAGCGACGCACGAGCCAGATTGAATTGATACAGCGCAGCGATTTGGTTGTCGCTCGCACGCGCCAGAGCGTCCTGCGCGGTGATCACTTCCACGTTCGTTGTGACGCCGGCGGCGAACCGACGCTGCGCCTGTGCGACTTCTTCCTGCGCCAGCGTGTATCCGAGATTCGCCACGTCCACGCTGGTCCGTGCCGCTTGCAACTGATCGAAGGCCGTCTTCACCTCACTGACAATCTGAGCTTCGAGCTGACGCCGGTTCTCCGCGATTCGTTGCTCCTCCAGCTTGGCTTTGGCTTGTTCGGCGTGAATTCGGCCACCGGTGAAGAGCGGGATCTCAAGCGACAGCGTGTAGTTGTATGCCGGAACGCCGTCGTTGAAATGCTTGCCCTGATATGCCCAGAAACCAGAGAAGTCGATTTTTGGAAGCCGCTGCTCACCGGAAGCGTCTGTGGCGAGATGCGCAATGCGCTGCTGCGAGTCGAACGAGCGCATTTCGGGCCGCGAGACCAAGGCTTGGGTGACCAGGGCGTCCTTCTGCATCTCAGGCAAGTCATAGAACTCAAGCTTGTCTGTAACCTCGACGTTCTGGTCCCTCGACAAGTCCAGCAACGCAGCGAGTGCGTACTTCGTGGTGTGGGTCGCGGTTTCGGCGTCGATCAGGTTCTGTTTTTCGTTCTGCAATTCCACGTTGGCGCGGACCGTGTCGATGTTAAGTCCGATTCCGGTCTTCTGCAGTTCGGCAGCCTGATCGTAGAGCCGCTGCGCGAGCGCTACGCGCGACTGCGTGGCATCACGATCAGCAATCGCGCGGAGGATCAGAAGATATTGGTTCACGATCGTTAGGACGACGATTTCGCGAGTGGTCTTCTCGTCCGCGCGCGATAGCTTTGAGCCTTCCCTGCCGATTTGGTAGTCGCGAATCAGCGGGAGGCTCAGGATGTTCAGCGAGAACGTAGGGCCTACTTGCCCGTACTGATACGGACCCGCGTCAACCGGATGCGGCTGCGTTTCGACGCTTTGCAAGTTGTACTGATTCAGAGAGGCAAGCCCCGCTAAGCCGGCCTGAGGTAAGAGGGCCGACCGCGCGATCTGGCTGTTGCGGTCGCTCTCAGAGACAAGAATCTTCGCGATAACGCGCTGTGGATTTTGCTTCAGCGCAAGCTCGACGGCCTGTTTCAAAGTTAGAGGCAAGGTGGCGGAAGGCGTGGCCGGCGGCGCGGGAGCTTGTTGGGCCGCCGAAAATGCGGGGCACATCGCGTGGCACCCGAACAAAATTATGACGCAAGTTCGCAGGCACTTCGCTTTCATCCGCAAATGTCCGAACCGGGTCATCACTCTGGATGGCACGCATTATAATGACTGCGCCGCGATTTCGGGTCTCCGGCTTTCGATTACTTGAATGTGATGCGGTAGGCGAAGGCGTATTTGCCTGGAGGATCGGCGGGCAGCTGAATGTGCAGGCCATCGGGTCGTTGATCGAACTTGAGCTTCGCGCCGGATGCCACGAGCGTGACGCTATCGACACGACTCGTCGCTGCGCTCGCGGCGAGCGAGCGAATCACCGCTTCTTGATGTGCGGGCCACGCCATTTGGATTGCGTATAGAACGTCACCCTTGGTAGTGAAGCGAAAATCCTCAGCTGTGTAAGCGACAGTGTCGGTATCGTGGAACGCGCCACCCGCCACTTTCGTAGGGCCTTCTCCGAAAGTCCTCCACGGCCGCGTTGCGTAGATGGCATCGCCGTTCGCGCCGAGCCAAGCGCCCATTTCGCGCAAGACTTGCTCGACTTGGTCGGGAATCGTGCCGTCCGCACGCGGGCCAATGTTCAGCAAAAAGTTTCCGTTCTTGCTGACGATGTCCACGAGCTGGTGCACGATGAATTCCGGAGATTTGAAAGTGTCGTTCTCGATGTAGCCCCAGGATTTGTTGCTTACCGACGTATCGGTCTGCCAAACATCTGGGCGAATTTCGGTGAGCTGACCGCGCTCGAAATCCTGCACGCCGGAATGGCGCTCCATGGCGTAATCCTTGAAATTGATTACGCCGGCGTGCCCGCTATATTTCGTCGACTCGTTGTAATAGAAAGCCGCGAATCGCGTAAGGTCCGGCCGGACGCTCGCTTGCCCGATCCACCAATCGAAGTACAGAACGTCGGGATGGTACTTCTCCACGATTTCGGATGCCCGCGCGAGCCAGTCTTCGGTCCACGCCCGCGAGACGTACGTGAAATCGGCGCTCAGCGGCAAGCTCCAATCATCCAGGAGGTGGACATGCGCGGGGCCGTAGAAAGCTGCATATTGGGGATCGTTCACGTCGGAATTGATTTCCCGCCCGACTCCCAGGAAAAAGTCATGCTCCACACGATGGGAAGAAGCTCCGAAATGCAGACCTTCCGCGCGGACTGCCGTTGCCAAATCTCCGATCACGTCGCGGTGCGGGCCCATCTTCGCCGCAGTCCAATCGCTCAAGCCGCTGTCGTACATCGCAAAGCCATCGTGATGCTCGGCGACCGGAACGACGTACCTGGCGCCTGCTTCCTTGAACAGTTTGGCCCAGGCCGCCGGATCGAAACGCTCAGCTTTGAAGAGTGGAATGAAATCCTTGTAGCCGAATTTGTCCTGCGGGCCGTACGTAGCCATGTGATGTTTGTACTCGGGCGTTCCCGGGACGTACATGTTTCGCGGATACCACTCATTGCCAAAGGCGGGGACCGAATAGACACCCCAGTGGATAAAGATGCCAAACTTGGCGTCGCGGTACCACTCTGGCGCTTCGTAATGCTGAAGCGATTGCCAGTCCGGGCGGAAAGGGCCCTCGTGGTCGACTTGATCCACTGTGGCGAGGAGCGCGGCGCGTTGTTTGTCATACTTCGCGCTGGCTTGCTGCCAAATCTGGTCCAATCCGGCGGGATCGACGCTCGCGGTGGGCGCGGTGGGAGACGGAGCTTGTGCGTGAACGCTCGTTGCGAAGACCGCTAGAACCGCTATCGCAAGAATCAGCGGAGCGAAACGCGCGAGAGACATTTGTACCTTTTGAATGCGCATTTCATGCACCATCCGATAAAAATATCTGAAGGCCCCAGCCACGCGCCCGGTGTTGACGCTGCCCTTATACCACAGCGGTCGGCTCGCCTTTCCGCCACGATTGCATGTTTCAAACGCTGGACAAGGCTCATGCCGGTGCAGGCTCAATTTCCAATGCGGAGTGGCGATTTGCTTTACAATTGAGTTGAGGACTGCGAATCGAATCCGACTATGCCACCACGCTACGGGAAGGTATTTCTGAAAACTATGACTGCGATCATCGCATCAGGAGCCATTGCCGCTGGAGCACATTCTGCTCCAGGCGCTTCCGGAGATTCCACCTTCGGCCCGTCGAACCCGTTCTACGCGGCAAGCACGCTTCCGTTTCACGCGCCGCCGTTCGACAAGATCAAGGATGAGGATTACCAACCGGCTATCGAGGCCGGTATGGCGCAGGAACTCGCTGAAGTGCAGGCGATCGCAGATAATCCCCAGCCGCCGACATTTGAAAACACAATTGTCGCGATGCAAAAAACCGGCCAACTGCTGAACCGCGCAGGTTCTACGTTTGGCGCGATCGCTTCGGCAAACTCCGACCCGGCGATTCTTCAAATCCGGGCTGATCTGGCACCGAAACTCGCCGCCCACAGCGACGCGATCATGCTGAATTCGAAGCTGTTCGCTCGGATCTCGACGATCTACAAAGAACGCGATGCCCTGAAGCTGGATCCCGAATCGGAACGGTTGCTCGAAGTAACGTACGACAATTTTGTACGTGCGGGCGCGAATCTCTCGGACGCAGACAAGGTGAAACTCAAGAAGCTCAACGAAGAGATTTCGACGCTCTCCAACGATTTCTCGATGAAGCTTCTTGCGGCGACGAAGGCTGGGGCGTTCGCAACAGACGATAAGCAAGTCCTCGCGGGGTTTACCGAATCCCAGTTTGCAGCCGCGGCCGCTGCAGCCAAGGGTCGCGATAAGGCCGGATACGTACTGCCGCTGCAGAACACCACGCAACAACCTGAAGCGGCGACGCTCACAAACCGTTCTACCCGCAAGACCATTTTCGAGAACTCCTGGAATCGCGCCGAACACGGCGACGCGAACGACACTCGCGACACCATCTCGCGCCTGGCCCAACTTCGCGCCCGGCGCGCAGCACTTCTCGGCTATTCGAGCTACGCGGCATGGTCGCTCGAAAACCAGATGGCCAAGACTCCTGAGAATGCGTTGAAGTTCATGGACGCTCTGGTCCCCATTGCCACCGGCAAAGCCGCGAGCGAAGCCAGAGATATTCAAGCCGTGATCGACGCGCAGAACCTCGGCTTCACGCTGCAACCGTGGGACTGGGATTTCTACGCCGAACAGGTGCGCAAAGCGAAATACGACCTGAACGACTCGCAAGTGAAGCCGTATTTCGAAATCAACAACGTGCTCGAAAACGGCGTCTTCTACGCAGCGACGCAGCTTTACGGAATCACGTTCAAAGAACGCAAAGACATTCCGGTCTATCAGGCAGACGTTCGCGTTTTTGAAGTGTTCGACACCGACGGCAAACCGCTTGCGCTTTTTTACTGTGACTATTTCAAGCGCGACAATAAAGAAGGCGGCGCGTGGATGGGCAACTTTGTCGACCAGTCGAAGCTGCTCGGCAACTTGCCTGTCGTATACAACGTGGCCAATTTTCCGAAGCCGGCTCCGGGCGAGCCCCCGTTGATCAGCTTCACCGACGTAACTACGATGTTCCATGAGTTCGGCCACGCGCTCCATGGCATGTTCGCGAACACGGAATATCCAAGCTTGTCCGGCACATCCACGGCACGCGACTTCGTGGAATTCCCTTCGCAGTTCAACGAGCACTGGGCGATTTATCCGGCCGTGTTCAATCACTACGCGAAGCATTACAAGACCGGTGAGCGAATGCCGGCCGAACTTGTGGCGAAAGTGCAGAAGGCCGCGACATTCAACGAAGGCTACAAGTTGACCGAGCTTCTCGCCGCCGCTGAACTCGACATGCAATGGCATGCGCTTCCGGCGGACGCACCGTTGCAACAGCCGGATGCGTTTGAGAAGCAGGCGCTCGAAAAGACGCATCTGCTGATTCCTTACGTGCCGACGCGCTACCGTTCGAGCTACTTCAATCACATCTGGGGCGGAGGTTACGCAGCCGGATACTACGCCTACCTGTGGACCCAGATGCTCGACGACGATGCGTATCAGTGGTTCGACGATCATGGGGGGCTGACGCGCGCGAACGGCGATCGCTTCCGGAAGATGGTGCTCTCACGGGGGAATACCGAAGATCTGGCGACGATGTACGCGGCGTGGCGCGGCAAGGAACCAAGCGTGCAGCCGATGATGAAGTACCGCGGGTTGCAGCAGTAACTCACCCTGAAATCGCACGGCGCGTGTCGTCGTAGGCCCGGCGGAGCCCACCGCGCGCCGGGTTTAGACTTACTTCACCGGTTCGGCGTTGTGCGTATCGAGCGTAATATTGTTGGCGCCTGCCTTGAGATCCAGATTGATGTGCCAGTAAAGCATCAGTTGGCCCATTTTCGCCGACGTCGTTAAATAGTAGGTTCCCGGTGGGACTCCCGGGAGCACCGCATCGCCCTTCGCGTCCGCCCTTGAACCAGTGGCCGCGTCGTTCGTTACTGCGAGAAGATACTTTCCGCACTCCGGCTTCTTCGCTTCGCACGCGCTGTGAATCGCTTCCTGCGCGGACATGTGCGCCGGCGCGGGCGTGCCGCTGTTCGAGAGTACGGCGGCGACGGGATTGCGCATCAGCAGAAAGGCCGAAGTTCCGAGAGGATTTGGCGTATTCGCCTGTGCTGGAAAGCCGGACCTGATCGTGAGCACCGCATTGCCGAGCGGCTTTGCAGCGGTCGAGAAATTCGGATGAGAGTTCGATGGCCACGCAGGCAAGGCGGCACCCGGGCTCGGGGCCGGCGCGCCCGGGGAACTCATCGCCGGAGACACATTTACCGGCGCGCCATCCGCCACCGCGGCAAACGTGCCGAGCGAGCACTTTGCCGTGCGCTGCGCGTACATCACGTCGCCGTCCTGGTTCTGCCCCATCGGCACACGCCCGGTGACTTGAATCTCGCCCAAGCCGGCGAACGTATTCTTCTCACCGAATGTGAGGTCGATCGGCTGCTTGCCTTGCGCCGCCAGACGCAGCACCGGGTGTTCGCCGCTTAAATCCACCGAGTACGGATACTCCGCCGCGAGCAAGCCGCACGCGACGATCGCGCTGTTGTCGCGGAAATCGATATCTGCGCCGCCGGGAACTTCGAACTCGCCGGTCATGCGCAAACCGGCGGGCGCAAGCGCGGGCGCAGATTTTTTGGCAGGCGCTTGGTCCGGGCCGCCGAAGATGCCGGCGATCGACGTAAGCGCGCTTCCCATATCTTCAGATTCGTGTACGGGAGTGTTCGCGAGCACGGGCGCGGCGCAGGAGCGTGTGCGCGGTGCGGTGATCAGCTGCGGACCGGAGTTGTAAGTGGGGGTGGGCGCCGGCGTGGAATGGTATTCCGTGCTCGTTGTGGTTTCCGTCACGGTGTAGCCCGGCCCGCTCTGCTGGATCGCACCCGATCCACCGCCGCGCTGATACGCTTCCGCTTCAAGGCCACTCATTTCGCGGGTGGTCGTTTGAGTGGTAGTGGTGGGCATGCTGCTGCCCGGCGAACTCGCCGCATACGACCCACCGCCGCCGGCCGTGGTGCCGACGACAATTCGCCCCGCCACCTGCACGGCCTGAGGCGGTCCGTAGAGTTTGCCGTCGCGCCAACTCAAGGTGAGCGATTGCGGATCGTTTTGGAGATGGAGCGCGACCTTCGTGCCCTGGAATTCGATTTTGTAGGCGTGCCCGCTCGTCACCAGATCCGAGCAATACATCTCCGCAATCCCCGGCGTAAAATCGATGCGCCAGCCTTTTCCTTCGTAGCGGCCGGCGAAGTAGAGTCCGGTCTCCGGCTTCTCCGCGCCCACCAGTGCGCCAGCGAGACTGATGGCGTCCGCGAAAAAATTCCCGAACGCGTTGCCCGTGCACCGCATTTCGTTGCGTCCGGCGCTGAGGCAGCGTTGCAGCCGCGCTTTATCGCGAGACACGCTGGTTGGGCCTGCGGCGACGGCCCGAGCAGTGTCCATCAATTTCAAGTTCTGCTGGAGGATCGCGTCTTGTTGATCCTGCGCATTTTTCCGTGCGCCATCAGCACGCGCGACCTGGTTCGCGTCGGGCTGCTTGCACGTGGGAAGCAGTTTTTTCAGCGTGCCACGCGTTTCATTGGTATAGGCGGGAAAGCCATTGTGTGGCGGGCGGTCTGGATGCTGCACCATGCACGACGAAGTGTCGGACGTGTCCCGCATGTTGCAGCTTTCGATCAGCAAGCGCTCGCCATTGCACAGGTAGGTGACGCCCGTATGCAGATCTTGAGCAGACGCAACACCGCACGCCAAAAGAGCCGCGATGACCCAGACGAACTGGCGTGGATGCGTCATGACTACTTCACCTTTTCGAGGCGCGGGATCGGGGTATCGCGTTGCGCATCGATGGAACCGTCCTTATTAATCGTGAATACGACCGTGTGGGGCAGCATTAATCCAAAATCGCCTGTCGCGATAATCTTGTCGCCTTCGATCTTGTAGGTCCCATCGACGGCATACATTCCCAGGCCGATGTAGGCCTTGCCGTCTTCGAACGAGCAGTTGATCGTTCCGCTGGGATCGCGATACTTCCCTTCGACTCCGCCATGTCCGCAGGCGACCACAAAGCCGGCTGCGGCCAGAGTCGCCACCAGCAGGCCTCGGGTGAACGTGTGTGTTTTCATCGGTTTCTCCTCAAGAGTCGGTGGATTCGCGCCGCTCGGACTCACTGCCGTCCCTTTCGTTTCGTTGCGGCCAGGCCGTCGCCGATGCTAAAGTTGCGCACCGCGTGAAATGTGTGCCCCCGCGCCGTTCTATATCCAGCAATGCGTAAAAATGGACCGAAAACTGTCACCGCCCCAAAGCTTTGGGCCGCGCCTGCGCCGTCGGACCCTGGCGTGCTCGAAGCACCGGTGGCGAACCGCGAGGCGCTCGACCAGCTCTTCAGCGTCACCTACGAAGAACTTCGCCGGCTTGCCTCGGCTGTCCGGCGCGGCGACCCCAGCGCTACTTTGAGCCCAACCGCACTTGTGAATGAAGCCTGGCTGAAACTGGCGAAGTCGCCTGATATCGGCGCCACGTCCCGGTTACATTTCAAACGCATCGCAGCGCGCGCCATGCGTCAGCTTCTTGTCGAAGCTGCACGTCGCCGCAACGCCGATAAGCGCGGCGGCGGAGTGGAGATAACCGTCTCGTTCGACGATGCCGTGAAAAAGTCGCCGTCGAGCGAAGACGAATTACTCGCCTTGAATAACGCGCTCAATTCGTTGGCCGAAATGAATCCGCGGCAAGCCGTGATGGTGGAGAGTCGTTTTTTTGGCGGCTTCGACATACCAGAGACGGCGGCTCTGCTTGAAGTTTCCGAAGCCACCGTTTTGCGCGATTGGCGAGCAGCGAAAGCGTGGCTCGCAAACGAGCTGCGAAAGATCTCGTAGGATGCGTTCTGGCGGATAGCGGGGGAGTGAGGATGGACAGCTCTCGCTGGCAAAAGGTCCAAACGCTGTTTCATGAAGCCGCTGGCCTGCCTCCATCGAAACAGCATGCATTCGTTAGGACCCGCTGCGATGGGGACGCGGAGCTTGCCGCGGAAGTTCTCACGTTGCTCGAGGAAGATGCGCGAGGCGATTCACTGCTCGATCGCGATATCGGCCACGTCGCGGACCAAATCCTCAACCCACCCAGCGGCGAGCCGGCGTCGCCCAAAGAGTTCGGCCCGTACCGCACGATCCGGCCGCTCGGCGAAGGCGGGATGGGCGTGGTATTTCTCGCCGAACGTGAAGATCTCGGCAGCCAGGTCGCTATCAAAGTGCTTCGCGACGCTTGGCTCTCGCCTGCGCGCCGGGCGCGATTCGCCGCCGAGCAGCGCACTCTCGCGCAGCTGAACCACCCCGCCATAGCGCGGCTCTACGACGCAGACACTTCGCCCGATGGCACACCCTTCTTCGTGATGGAGTACGTGGAAGGAATTCCACTCACTGAGTATTGCCGTCGCCACAATTGTTCGGTTGCGGAACGCCTGCGCTTGTTTCGCGAGGTGTGTCAGGCGGTTCTTTACGCCCACCAGAACGCCGTGATTCATCGCGATCTGAAGCCATCCAACATTCTGGTGAAGGACGACGGCAGCGTCCGCCTGCTCGACTTTGGCATCGCAAAGCAAATCGAAACGTTAGGCCAGTCCGCCGATCAGACCATCACGGCTTTAAGGCTGATGACGCCCGCCTACGCGGCGCCTGAACAATTTCGCGGCGAGCAGGTCGGCATCCTCGCCGATGTCTATTCGCTCGGAGTGGTGCTGTACGAACTGCTCGCCGGGCGGCTTCCGTTCGACGTATCTCATCGCACCCCCGCTCAAGTGGAAAAGATCGTCACCGAAGAGCAGCCTGATAAGCCGTCAGAAGCTTGGGTGCAAAACGCGGCGGCGCATTTGGAGGGCAATGGTGCGGCGTCCCTCGGCGAATCCGCATGGGCGGACCTCGACGTTCTGTGCCTGACGGCCATGCACAAGGACCCATCGCAGCGTTACCAATCGGTTGAGGCGATGATCCGCGACGTCGACAATTATCTGAAGGGCGCGCCGCTCGAAGCGCGCCCGGATTCGTTGCGTTACGTGACCGGAAAATTTGTTCGAAGGAATTGGCGGTCGCTTTCCGCGGCGGCCGCTGTACTCGCTATTCTGCTGACGCTCGTCGTGATCTACACGGTGAAGCTGACGCGCGCCCGAAACGCGGCCGTCGCGGAGGCAGCGCGCACGCAACGAATTCAGAACTTCATGCTGAACCTGTTTCAGGGCGGCGACGCTTCCGCGGGCCCAGCAGGAGACTTGCGCGTGGTTTCTCTGCTCGATCGCGGCGTGCTCGATGCGCGTGGCCTCGACGCCGAACCAGCGGCGCAGGCCGACCTCTATGACACGCTAGGCGACATCGATCAAAAACTCGGCCGCTTCGATCAGGCCGACAAATTGTTGCAATCCGCGCTGATTGAACGGCGCGCGACCTTCGGCCCCGACAGTCCGGAAACGGCGCAAAGCCTGCTCGCCCTAGGCGCTCTGCGCGATGCCCAAGCGCAATACGACGAAGCCGAAAAACTGACGCGCCAGGCTCTGGACATTAATCGGCGCAAACTCAAACCGAACGATCCGGCGATCGGCAAGTCGATGCTCCAACTCGGCGGCATCTTCGAAGACCGCGGCCAGTATCCGCAATCAATCGCCACACTGGAAAGGACGGTTGACTTTTTCTCCGCGCCCGGCTCGTCGCAGACCGATCTGGCCGATAGTTTGTATGAACTGGCAAACGCAAACTACTACGCGGGCAATCACGAAGTAGCTGAAGGCATCAACCTTCGCGCCCTGGTGATGTACAAGCAGATTTACGGCGATCGCCACCCGCGCGTGGCGGATGTTTTGATCAACCTCGGCGCGATCAAACTCGACTCAGGCCACTACCCCGAAGCGGAAATGTACGATCGCGACGCGCTGGCCATCGTGCAGAACTGGTATGGCAAGGACAACGTTGCCACCGCAACGGACTTGACGTTGCTGGCCCGCGCTCTGGTTTACCAGGGCCGCTACGAGGAAGCATCGTCTCTGCTAGAGCAATCGCTGGCAATCAAAGAAGCCGCGTACGGCAAAGTTCATCCCAGCGTAGCGTCCACGCTGAACGAACTGGGCAGCGTGGAGCTTAAACAAGGCAAACACTACGACGCCGCAATCGCCTACTTCACGCGAATGGCGGATATCTGCCGCGTCGTTTACGGCGAAAAACACTATTGGTACGCCACCGCGCTCGCAAACATCGGGAGCGTCTACATGGCCGAGAAGGACTTGCCGCGCGCCGAGCAGCAGTACCGCATGGCCATTCCGATTTACACCGAGGCGCAGTCCGCCACCAGTACGAACGTGGGCATTGCACGGATCAAGCTGGGCCGCGTACTGCTCCGCCAGCGCCGCTACACGGAGGCCGAAGCCGAATCGCGCGCCGGCTACGACATTCTGGTGAAACAAATGGATCCGAAGGTGAGCTGGTTGGTGAACGCGCGCGCGGATCTCGTGGAGGAGTATCAGGCGTTGAAAAAGCCGGACGAGGCGGCAAAGTTCCAGGCGCTCATCGCTGCAAACGTCCCGGAAACCAAGCCCACCACGTCGCACTGAAGTCGCTGCGTGCTACGCTGGTTACGCAATGAGTGTCGTCGTACGAGTGGCCATACCGGCCGACATTCCCAAGTTGCGTGAAGTCATCGATGCGTCCGTACGCGGGCTCCAGTCTGGTTTCTATTCGCCAGAACAGATCGAGGCTGCGCTCGCCTCGGTCTACGGCGTGGATACACAGCTCATCGCCGACGGGACGTACTTCATCGCTGAGGTGCTGGCGAGCAACGGCGCAGTGGAAGACGTGGCAGGCTGCGGCGGATGGAGCAAACGCAAAACATTGTACGGCGGCGACCAGTTCGCGGGACGCGAGGACTCGCTTCTCGATCCGCTGAAAGACGCTGCGAAAATTCGCGCGTTCTTCGTGCACCCGCGTTGGGCCCGGCGCGGTGTGGGTACGCTGATCCTGGATGCATGCGAGAGCGCCGCCATCGACGGCGGATTCACGCGTCTGGAGATGGGCGCGACTTTGAGTGGCGTCGCCTTCTACCAAGCGCGCGGATACGTCAAGCTCGAGCGCCAGGAAGTTCCGCTCGATCGCGGCGTGACGCTTCCCATTGTTCGTATGGCGAAGCCGGTTGCGCGTCCAGCCTAAGCCGTTGCGGAGTGCGTCTTCTCCTCTTCCGTAGCGTGCGGCTTGTGCGCGGCAATTACTTTGTCGGCAATCTCGCTGGGCACGTAGTCGTAGTGCGAATGTTCCATGCTGTAGCTTCCGCGCCCTTGTGTGAGAGACGTCAGCTCGTTGGCATAACTCAACATCTCCGCGAAAGGCACCTGCGCTTTGATGACCACTTTTCCCGAGCGTGCGTCGCTGCCGTTGATTTTGCCACGACGGCCACTGAGGTGACCGAGCAGGTCGCCTGAATACTGATCGGGGGCGTGGACTTCCACGTTCATGATCGGTTCGAGCAGGCACGGCCGCGCCTGCTTCATCGCTTCCTTGAAGGCGAGCGATCCCGCGATCTTGAACGCCATGTCGCTCGAATCCACGTCGTGATATTTGCCGTCGTAGAGAATTATGCGGAAATCGACCACCGGAAAACCCGCCAAATAACCGCGCTCGGCCGACTCGCGAACACCCTTCTCGACCGACGGAATCCAGTTCCGCGGAATCGCACCGCCGAAAACGTCGTCCACGAACTCGATTCCCTTGCCGCGTGGCAACGGCTCGAGCTTGATGCGGCACAGACCGAACTGGCCGTGTCCACCGGTCTGCTTCTTGTGCTTCCCTTCCGCGTCGGCCTTGGCCCGGATCGTTTCCCGATATGGAATTTTGGGTGGATGGATCACCAGATCGACGTGATAGCGCTTCCGAAGCTTTGCGACCACGACTTCCACGTGCTGCTGCCCCGATCCGCTCAGCAGAAATTCTTTTGTTTGGGGGTCGCGGCCGAAGCGCAGCGAGGGATCTTCTTCCAAAATCTTGTGGATCGCGATGCCGATGCGGTCTTCGTCGGCCCGCGTCTTCGGTTCCACGGCAAATGTGATGGAGGGCTCCGGAATTCTTGCCGGTGGATAGAAGACGACTGCATTTTTGTCCCCGAGCGTTTCGCCCGTCGTGGTTTCTTTCAGTTTGGCGATTGAGCCGATGTCTCCGGCGTGAAGCTCGTCAATCTCCGTCGTGTTCTTGCCTTGCGAAACGTGCAAATGTTGAAAGCGTTCCTGCAACGTCCGGTAAAAATTGGTGAGCGTAGCGTCGTTCTTCAACACGCCGGACATAACTTTGAAATAGGTGATGCGTCCGGCAAATGGATCGGCAAGCGTTTTGAAAACGAAAACGGCGAGCGGCTCAGTGCTCGCGATGCCTCGCTCGACTGCGTCTCCGGAGTGGTCGGCGGTCTTGTGGCATCGCGCTTTACCGCGCCCGCATGGGCAGGGAAAAATCTCAGCCAGAAAATTCAGCAGCGCGTCGCTGCCGACGTTGTGCAGCGCCGAACTGAGCAGCACGGGGTAAATCCTCCGAGACGCGACGGCTTCGCGCAATCCCTTTACGAGGTCCGCGACCGGCAGAGTGCCTTCGTCGAAAAACTCCTGCATGAGTTCGTCGTTGCCTTCGGCAACCAGTTCGACCAACGCTTCGTGCGCAAGCTTCGCGTCATCAGCGAGTGCTTGTGGAATCTCTTCTACCTTGCCGACGCCGCTTCCATCCAGCTCGTAGAAGTAGGCCTTCATCGCGATCAGATCGACCACGCCGCGGAATCCGCGCTCGCGCCCGATCGGCATTTGCAGTGCCACAACACCGCGCCCAAACGCGTGATCGAGCGACTCCATCGCGCGATCGAAATCCGCGAGATCCCGATCCATCCAATTGAGAATGATCGCGCGCGGCAGCTCATATTCGTCCGCGTAGCTCCACACTTTTTCCGTCACCACCTGCACGCCTGCCGCGGCATCCACCACCACCAGCGCTGCATCGGCTGCAACCAGCGAAGCTTTCGTCTCATTGATGAAGGTGGAATATCCGGGCGTGTCTAAGAAATTGATTTTGATCTTTTCGGATTGTCGGGCGGGGCGCCATTCAGCGTGAGCCACTCCGGTGTGAATCGATATCTTCCGCGCGATTTCTTCTTCATCCCAATCGGTGACGGCGGTCCCTTCGGCCACCTTTCCCAGCCTCGGCGTCATCCCCGCCGTAAACAGCAACGACGATACGAGCTGGGTCTTACCCGTATCGCCGTGGCCGACAATGCCCACGTTGCGTATCCGATCTGTGACGTAGGAATTCATATTTCACCTCCGCTGATTTCAACGAACAAACTTGGAATCTTGAGGAATGCAGGGCGATTCAGGCGGCATGCGCGCAAAAATACCGTAACGCGAAGAGTCAGGGGAACAATTCGGGAGGACTTGCTACACCACCAGAGCAGGACTCGCCAACCGGCTACGAATTGGCGCTGCTTTTGTTTCACGGCATCGAGCCGCCATTTCGGAGCGCTTGTGCCTGCGGTGGCACAGGATCGCTCGCCAGAAGAACCGGTGAATAAAAAGCGAAATTACCGAAAGCGGACGGCGTCTTGGGTGTCCGGCGATCTCCGGCACGGCCACTATACACCCGCGTAACGCGGTAGCAACTTTTTCGTAATGTGAGGAAACGCGAGCGGCGTCAGCGGGCGAGCCAACCACCGTCCACCGCGAGTACATGGCCGTGCACGTAAGCAGCGGCGGCGGAACAAAGAAAAACAGCCGCGCCTGCGACGTCTTGCGGGTTGCCCCATCGCCCGGCCGGAATGCGATCCAGAATCTGTTTGCTGCGGGCAGGATCGTTGCGAAGGGCTTCGGTGTTGTCGGTGACCATGTAACCCGGCGCGATCGCATTTACGTTGATATTCTTCGAAGCCCACTCATTTGCGAGCGCCTTGGTGAGCTGAGCGACGCCGCCTTTCGCCGCGGCGTAACCGGGAACGAACACGCCACCTTGGAACGACAGCAGCGAGGCCACGTTCACGATTTTTCCGCCTTTGCCCTGGCGGATCATTTGCTGGCCTGCGAGTTGCGCGAGTCGAAAAACAGCGGTGAGGTCCGCGGCGATAACCTCGTCCCAGTCTTTCATGGAGTGTTCGGCGGCAGGGGCGCGGCGGATGATTCCGGCGTTGTTGATCAGAATGTCGATCGAACCAAGTTCCGCTACGGTCCTTTCGATCAACCGAGAGCAGGCGTCAGCATCTGTTATGTCGCCCGAAAAGTAGAAGGTCTTGCGGTCGAGCGCGCGGACCTCGTCCGACGCGCTTCCGGCTTCAGCCTCGCGCCCGTGACAACCCAGGTTCGCACCCGCCTCAGCCAGAGCGACGGCAATCGCAGCGCCCAGCCCCCGGCGCGAGCCCGTGACCAGGGCATTCTTTCCGTCGAGTCGAAATGCGTCGAAGGCCATCGTGTCCGGATTACTTTCGCGCTTGATCGAGGCCCGATCCGCCCTGCTGGAAACCCGGCTGCACATTCACCACGCCGAATTGCCGGTCCTCCACTTCACGATGCGCAGCCATCGCCCACAAAAATGCGATGCGATGACCTGGGACCGAAACGTTCGGATGATAACCGGCAGGCATCAGCACAGCATCGCCGTCGCGCACCACCGTGACCAGCTCCGGATACTCGGTGTCTTTGTATACGAGTTGAATTCCAAATGATGGCGCAGGCATGTCGAAATAGACGTACATCTCCTCGAGCATCTGTGCGTGCTCGTGCGGCGGCCAACTGGTCCAGTTTCCGGGCTCGGAAAATGTGAAGCCCACAAGCAATCGTCCGGCCGTGACGTTCTTTCCGATCGCGATATTCAGGTCGCGTGTGTTGCCCGCCCCGCCGGTCACGAAATGAAGCGCCGGGTCTATTACGGCATCCGCGCGCGGAACGAACTGAATGGGATATTTCTGAGCCACGTCGGATGAAAACTCGGCAAGGTCTGCCTGTGCGGCCGTGCTCACCTTCACATCACTATCGCGCGAAATGTAGAGAGCGTCGTACTGATCGAGCTGAAAGTTTTTGTCTCCGACAAATACGGTCGCGCTTCCCTTCAAGCAAACAAAACCAGTCTCGCGGTTCCCGGTTGAAAATGAAATTGCCGGCACGGTTGCATTCAAAAGGATCCTGGCGTAGCCGAGATGCCGCATGGTGCTGTTCTCGGGCGTTACAGCGACGTTGCGTCCCGCTTGAGCATTCGTCTTTCGGAAAATCATTTTCTCGGCAACAGCCGGAGCTACGGTCGACATGTTTCATGCCCTCCCGACGTGGAACACAATTAGAACTCAAATCGTTCGGCTCGCGCGACCGTTTTACTCAACGAAACTGAATTCGGCTAGGTCGCAAGAGAGTTTCGGCGTTGAAATTTCAGCCCTGAAGGTTCTAGTACGGTTCCGTAGGGTCTTTCCTGTAATTTGCGACTTTCACAGTCCGCGTGGATTCAAGTTGCGTACACTCTCTGTGCAGCTCCGCGAGCGTCTGTGCAAAGCGGCGAATCGCGCGATCGTCAGAATTACATTTCTTTGCGTGATGGACCGAAAAGCTCCGGATCGGTTCTAACTCGTAGCAGCGCGTGTGACCGCGCAATTGTCTCCGGAGACCGGTACTCGAGGCCGCGCATCAGTGAGTTAGGAGCTGGGGGATGCACGCAACGCCTGAACAATTTTCGTCGGCGTATGGTGGCAACGAACGCCGTTCGCGCGTGCGTCATGCTCCCGCGTCGGTTGCGTACGTCAAAATCGGCGATGTAAACGGCGGCGTAATCGTCGATCTCAGCGAAAGCGGAATGGGCGTCGCTCCGGTCGAGCCGCTTCAGGAAAACACGGCTCCGCGCCTCCGATTCGAACTTCCTCGCATCGATCGCACCTTTGAGATTTCCGCCGAACTTGTCTGGGAAGCAAACTCAAAAACCAAAGCCGGGCTACGTTTCTCCTCTTTGTCCGTCGATGAACGAGTCCAGATTCGCAACTGGATCAATGACGAACTTTTCGCTAAAGCTTTCCCATCGCGAATTCCAGACACGGTGGTGAAGAAACAGCTGGGATTCTCACAGAAGTCGTCAAATTCTGCCGATTCTGTCGCGAACCGCAATCCATTACCGCGCGAAGTCAAACCGAGAGTTCCTGCCAAAGTTCTTCGCGACATCCTTATATCGGCGCCCGTCGTTTTGCCCCAGGAGTTGGAACGTCTGTTCCCGTCGGAACGAAAGGCCGACACGCAGCCGGTCGAGTCCGCCGGCACAGTCGAAGTCCCGGCCTCCGAAACAAAGCTGGAGACCGCGGCCTATTGGCTGAACTTTCCCTCCGAAGCTGATTTACCTCCGCGGAAGTTCGCACCGTTAGTGGACGATGCGGTCCTAGAAACCTCGTCTTTCAACGCCCAGTCTGAACCACGGGCGGAACAAAGTACGATCAGCGAGACGCTTACCGTCTCGGACTCTTCGACTGTGAAACCTGAGATCATCGACGGACCAGCTTCTCGGCCTCACGAGGCCAGTTCGATTGCCGGTTCGGTTTCCGAGCCGCTCCCACCGGTTTCCAAAGAAGTGGCGGACGTGACGATGGAAGACCTCGATGCTTCTGCTAGCGTTGACCCAGTCATCGCTAGGCTTCCGGATCGGACGGCAGCAACGCTGGTAACCCGAGAGTCGACTCAAGCCTTCCTCGAGGATTTGCCCGTTCCCGAACTCGTCGTCCCGGCTCAAAAGATACAGGCAGATATCTCCAGCGAGATCCCGGTCCACGAATTGCACCCTGCCTTGGAGGGACCAGAGTTTGCCGCGTCACATTTGGAGCTCGTTGACATTTCGAAAGCTGTCCGTGAACCGGGGAAGTTTTCCGGCGGCGCGGTGAGCGATGCGTCCATCGAAAGCCTACTCGCAATTGCGGAAGCAGATGAATCCGTAGCCGCGCATATTCGAAAGAATCTCCAGTTTGTTCCGGACAATAAGCCGGTGACCGTAAAATCAGCGATCAACGCCTCGCGCGCGCCGGTAGCAGCGTCTACGAACACGCAGCTGCCTCACGTTGCGCTTCGCTCGCCTTCGCAACACGGTGGTATACCTCAAGCGCTGACGGCCGGCGATAACCGATATCGCGGGCTGGTCATCGCGGCCTGTTTCATTTTTCTGTCGCTGTGCTTCGGCGTCGGCTACTCGCGGCACGTCCAGCTTTGGTGGGCATCGGCCGCGCCACGCACGGAAACGAGCACGAAAGCTGCCGCTCCTGCGACCGAGACCACCCCGACGGCTTCCAGCACTGCGGCTCCGTCGAACGCCCCGTCAGCCGCTTCCATCGCAAATACTCCTGCGAATACCGCGCCCGCCGTTGCGCCGGCGGATGCCTCAAGTCCAGCACCCGACTCTAAGTTCACCGCGCCTCCGCTGCCTTCGGCGCCCGCGTCCGCGCCGGCCTCTTTTTTCCCGGTCACCGCGCCGGCCGAAGGCAGCGCTGCGCGCATGGTTGAGTTGCCCGAAAAAGTCGTATTCGACTCGCCAAAAGTTCTGATTCGTTTGCACCAATTCTTTTTCATACCGCCGCAGCCCGGTCCGGAGTGGTCGCATCCTCTCGACCGCATCCAGGTCGGCGAATCCGCTGTGAAAGTTCCCCCTCCGCCGGCGAGCGATTCAGATGCGACGATCGTGCATATTCGTGCCACGTTCGGAAAAGACGGCGCCGTTCAATCTGCCAATTCGATCAGCGGGCCGGTCAATCTGATTCCTCGGTGTGTCGAAGCAATCCGGAAGTGGCGCTACCAACCGTCGATTCTGGATGGCCAGCCGATTGAATGGCAGGGAGATTTCGCGATCGAGTTTCGCCCAGCCTTGTAACGCGTAAATACGAGTGGTTCAATTCGAGCATTCATAGGAGCGGAAATGAGAGCGAAAAAAGGAATGGGCACCATCGCCATCGGAATTTTATGCCTAGTGGGTCTCTGGTCGTCCGCAGTTCGGGCAGAGAACAACGCAGACGATCCGGAAAAGAAAGCCGTTGTTGCTGTGCAGTCGCCGATGGAAATACCAGGAACAGTTCTTCAGCCCGGCAGTTATGTGTTCAAGCAATCGGGCGCGCACGCCGGCTGGGTCATCGTTCAGATCTACGATCAGCGCGAATCCACTCTCGTCACTACCGTGCTTGCGTATCCGAATCCGAAGCTCACTTCGAATAGTGAAACCGTGATGACCTATTCGGCTCCCGGCTCAAGCGGCCAGGTTCTCGAAGCCGTCACGTTTCCCGGCGATGCGATGCCCGACCAGTTCGCCTATCCCGCCGCCGAAGCCGACCGGATTGGCGCAGCAAACCGGTTGAGAATTCCCACGACAGGTACGAATGACGCGTACCCCAGCTCGCTGCCCGAAGCGGCCGCTTCGTGGTCCGCTCCGCTGAGCAACAGCGTTAGGTCAACGCCAATTCAGACTGCGGCTGCGTCGACCGATACCTCGTTACCACAAACTGCAAGCTCATTGCCGCTGGTCGGCTTGATCGGCGTGTTTGCTCTCGCGGCGATCTTCGCGCTGCGGAAACTGGGCACAGCGAAATCGTAAAAAGCGTTTTGCGCATCGCTTGCGGAGCCGGCGTCGGCACTTAGGCGCCGGTTCCACGAGCAACGCAAGTCAGAAAAATGAAACTCAATCCGATCGACTGGAAGACGAGGCGCGCACGGCTGCAGCGCTGGCTGCGCGGTCCCATCGCGCCGGGCGCGGAGCTCGCCGAAGTGCGCGCGGCCGTCCGGTCCCGCGACCTTCGGCGACTGCGCAAGCCCGTGGAATCCTTCCTATGGCTCCTCGCGCTCGCGACAATCAGCTACTGCACAGCACAGTACTCCGCAGCAGCCAATCACCAGTCGCGACAGAACGCGCGCTTCGATTCCATCCGCGCACAGGCGGCCGCTCGAAGCGGCGAGCCTGGAGCTTCGCCCTCGCTCGCGACTGCGAACATCGGCCCCCCACCGCTCGGCCGCATCGAGATCCCCAGTGTCGGTGTTTCCGCGATCGTCGAGGAAGGTGAAAGCGATGCAACACTTTCTCAGTCCGTTGGGCACCTGACGGGCACTGCGCTACCCGGCGAGCCTGGTAATGTCGCACTAGCCGCTCACCGGGATACCTACTTTCGCGATCTTGCAGATATTCAGAAGGGCGACGAAGTTTATTTCACGACGGCCACCGCCATTTTCAAATATCGCGTCAACGACATCCGGATCGTCGATCCGTCCGATGTCTCCGTGCTCGCCCCTTCGACCGATTCCCGGCTGACACTGATCACCTGCTACCCGTTCCATTACATCGGTCCAGCACCGAAGCGTTTCGTCGTCGATGCGAGCCTCGAAGACAATTCCACGCATTCCGAGCCCAACTCCGCAGCTGTCGACCTATCGAAAAGTGAGTGACGTTCCGCCGCGAGCGCGGTACGATTCGCAGGTTGCGAGCTCCTGCAACGACGCGCCTTTGATTTTTGGACCCTCGGATCGTGCTGTTCGTTTCTCGATTCTTTTCGTGGCTCCGAATTTCAGCTTCATTCGCATTCAGGAATGATCATGACTCTATTCAAACAAGCCTTTGCCTCTCTCACGAGTTTTGCGCTGATCGTTGGCCTCTCGCCCGTCAGCGCCGCCGAGCTGCTACAGCAGCAAGCTGCGGCTCAGCAAGCGCCCGGGAACGACCAGAACTCAAACGTCGCTCCCGAAGACAATTACGCTCCGCTGACGGCCGAGGAATTGGATGGGGTCGTCGCCCCAATCGCGCTCTATCCCGATGCGCTGGTCGCACAGGTTCTGGGAGCCGCGTCCTTCCCCGATCAGATTACCGACGCTTCGTTCTATCTTCGCGACCATCCCGACCTGAAGGGTGACGCTCTTGCCCAATCGGTCGACGGTCAGGACTGGGATCCCGCCGTAAAGGCTCTCACCCAATTCCCCACCGTTCTGGATCAACTGGCGAGAAATCTCGCGTGGACCTCGACGTTGGGCGAAGCTTCCGCCATGCAGCAATCCGACGTAATGGCTGCGATTCAGCGGATGCGCGCCAAGGCCTACGAATCCGGCAATCTGAAATCCAGCTCGGAAATCAAAGTTGTGCAGCAAGCGCCGCAGACGATCGTGATCCAACCGGCGAACCCGCAGGTAATTTACGTTCCGCAGTACAACCCAACCGTCATCTACGGCGCGCCCGTGGTGGTCCCGAGCTACACCTATTACCCGCCTTCGAGTGTGGCCACCACCGCGATTATTTCATTCGGGGCTGGCATCGCGATTGGCGCGGCTCTGAGCAGCGGCTGCGGCGGATGGGGATGGGGTTGGGGCTGTTGGGGTACGAACTGGGGCGGCAACACGATCGTATTCAATCGCAATGTTTACTACGGCAATCCGTACTGGCGCGGTGGCTACTATCGCCCATACCGGCCAGGATATCCGTCCTACGGTCGCCCACCCTATTATCGGCCGCCCAGCCATCCTCCGGGACACGGACGCCCGCCAGGGAATGGTCGACCTCCTAATCCTCCTCCAGGTGGTGGAAGACCGCCAACCGGGGGACGTCCGCCAAATCCTCCAGGAAACGGCCGGCCGCCGTACGTGCCCGGCCAACCCAATCCAGGTAATCCCGGGAAGCCGAACCCCGGAAACCCGGGCAAGCCAAATCCGGGAAATCCAGGAACGCGTCCGCCGGGTAATCGGCCTTCGCCGCCGACGATTCAGCCTGTGCCAACGCCTCAACCCGGCAAACCCGGCACGCGGCCGAGCCCGGGCGCGCCTTCAACCAGGCCAAGCCCAGGAACACCGACTGCGCAGCCGATGCCCTCGACGCGACCTAGCACGCAGCCGAATCGCGGCTACCCGCAGACAAAGCCAAGCGGACCTGCGCCAACGCCGTCGGCACAGCCTGGAGCGTTTTCTTCCGGCAGCCGTCCAGCGAGCGTCCGCGGGAACCAGAGTCTGAATTCGAGCAATGGCGGCGCAAATCGCGGCGGCAAACCTAAGTAAAAAGACCAGCGGCGCGTAGAAAAAATCTCTGACGCGCCCTGAGGCTTCCGTCGTAAGGCTGGCGATACGAAATTGAGTTGAGAAGCGGGAGGAGCGGTATGGCGGCGGTGAATAATACGAGAATCGGAAATCATTCGCGGCGGATTGCGCTCGCGGTAGTTTGTGGCTTGATCACGCTGGGGACGGGGTGCAAAGGCAGCTCCCAACCATCCATCCCCGCCACCGCGGAGACATTCGCATCACCCGATGCCGCGGGCCAGGCGCTCTACAACGCTGCGAAAGCGAATGACACCAACGCCCTGATTACCGTATTCGGTTCGAATTCCAAAGACCTCGTGCTCTCGGGCGATTCTACGGAAGACAAAAACGGCCAACAGAAGTTCGTCGCGTCCTACGACCAGATGCACCGCTGGGACAAACTCGTCGATGGCGATTATGTGCTAACCATCGGCGCTTCGAATTACCCGCTGCCTTTTCCACTGAAAAAGAATTCAGCCGGGCAGTGGTATTTCGACGGCGAGACAGCGAAGCACGAAATTCTTGCCCGCCGCGTGGGCGACAACGAGATTCGTGCGATGGACGTTCTCTCCGCCATCGCTGACGCCGAGGATGAGTACTACTCCCAACTCCATGATGGCAGTACGGTTCAGCAGTACGCGCAGAAATTCGTAAGCGATCCGGGCAAAGAGAACGGACTGTATTGGAAGCCGGCCGAAGGAGCGCCGGAAAGCCCTCTGGGCCCACTGGTTGCGAGCGCCGCAGCCGACGGTTACAACAAACCCAACGAACCGTACCACGGCTACTTCTACAAGATCCTAACCAAGCAGGGTGCCGACGCCAATGGCGGCACGCTGGACTACGTCGTGAACGGTGCAATGACGGACGGCTATGCCATCCTTGCGTGGCCGGCACAATACGCGAACTCCGGCGTGATGACCTTCGTGATCACTTCCGACGGCGCGATCTACCAAAAAGATTTCGGGCCGGACACCGGCACGGTTGTGAAAGCGATCGACACGTTGAACCTCGACGGCGACTGGAAGTTGCTCGAGTAAGCCCCAAGTTGGAAATAGCTGGCCAAACCGCGGCAGAAGCCATTCGATTCTTCGCTCGAATCTCTTTCTTCGCTGAACGTTAGGTTGGCCCGTAATTAAAATCGATTCGTCACGCTGCATCGCGATCTCTGCTTGCGCGCATTGGAAGCAGCTTACGGAATGAAAACGCCCTGCAAAGTCTGCGGCCGTCCGGCAAAGTTTTACTGCCTCGCGTGTGGGCAGAGCTTTTATTGCAAGCTCCACCCGTGCGGTCACATCCGTCCGGAACAAGTCACAGACATCACACCGATCGATTCCTTTCCGTCACTCAAGATTCACGTTGCTGAATTGCTTCGCCGCAAGCGCGAGGCACGAAGATGGGGCGCAGGAGCCTGCATACTCGCAGCGCTACTCACGGTGGGTATGGTGTTTGCGTTGGTGCAGCACACTCTCGCGCTCGCCTTTGTTTTCGCCGTGCTGGCTGTCGCCGCTACTTGGTGGGGCTACACCCGGTTGGCGCTGAAGTGATTGCCCAAGCGATAGTCCTACCTTGCGTAAAACAGCGCCGCCTCGAGCCTCGACCTCGATTGTTTGAAGCTCTCCTGGGCGCGTGCTAGCATAACTGCCAATCGGGGAGAGGAATGCCCAAGTACGTAATCGAACGCGAAGTTCCGGGTGCTGGAAATCTGACCGACGCGCAGTTGAAGGAACTCTCACAGAAATCGGTGAGTGTTCTTCGAGAAATGGGTCCGAAGATCCAGTGGCTGCACAGCTACGTCACCGGCGACAAAGTCTATTGCGTTTACCTTTCACCGGATGAGTCCACGATTCAAGAGCACGCCCGCCGCGTCGGCATTCCCGCAAACCGCATCTCTGCGGTTCGACGTTTGATCGATCCTTCGACCGCCGAGTAACTTCAGTTCCAAAGCCGGATTATCGGTCTGAAAGCGATTTTCGAAAATCAGCCCGTCGTCGTTTCTGCCGCCGGCAGTTCGCCGTCGGGCCTCAATGCTTCCTCGACAATTTTCTCAATCGGTGCCGCCCAACCTTGTAACCATGCTTTTGTTCCGGCGGCGTCGCCCAGCGTTGTGCGTGCGGGCCGGAGATTCGCTTCCAACTTCGCTTGCTCTTGCGGCGTGAGCGGCGCGCCCATCGCCTTTCGAAGTGCTGCAGCAGCACCTGCTTGTCGGAGCGCGCGTTCGGGTTGCGATTGTGCGACCGACGTGCACGCGAAACACTCGAGTAGCCGCGCAACGCCACGCTTGTGCGCCAATTCCCCGAACGCGTTCAGACTTTCCACGTACCTTGAACGCGCCGCTGCAAGCTCATTTTGCTCGCGCGCCAGCGTTCCCAAATCGGCGAGCGTCGCTGCCACGCCCCAACGGTCGCCCGCATCCTGAAAAATCTCGAGAGCCTGTTGGCACAAATCTTCCGCGAGTTCGAAATCGCCTTGAAACCGCGCTGCGTCGCCTTGGTAGTTCAGCGACCACGCGACGCCCGTTCGGTCTCCGAGTTCTCGGAAAATCGCCAGGCATTCGGCATGCAATGAACGCACTCGCGGATAGTCACCTGTCAATTTTGCGATGCTCGCCAGATTGCTCAAACCGCGAGCGACCGCGCGCTGATCGCCCAGCTCTCGCCAAAGCACGAGGCTTTCTTCAAACAAAGAATCCGCCACGGGGAGGCTGCCCTGGTCGCGGGCGACTACCGCAAGCGCGTTCAGCGCAACTGCAACTCCCTGTTTGTCGTGCAACTGGTGAGCAACGCCAAGGCTTTCTCCCAGTTGAGTATCCGCCGCACGATAGTCGCCCTGCTCGGTCGCCAACACGCCTGCCGCGAAAAGCGCTCTCAGTCGTGGCTTCGTTGGCGCGGCCGCACCGGGCAGAGCCAGCAATTTCCCGAGCCAGTCCCGTCCTTCGGCCAGATAATCACGGCTCTCCCAGAAGCGAAACAATCCCGCGCCGAGTCGCAGACCCCATTCGGCATTCCCGGTTTCGATGAGCCATTCCAGCGCAGCGCGAAAATTATCGTGTTCTGCTGCGAATCGTTCCAGCCAACCCGGTCCGTCTCCGGCATTTTGTTCGGCGACGTCTTCCTCCGCCAGCACCAGGCAGTACGCTGCGTGCGCGCGTCGTGTCACATCTGCTTCCGCGCTTGCTTGCAATTTTTCACGCGCGTACTCGCGTATCGTTTCCAGCATCACGAATCGCGTGTCGTCGCTTCCCTGTTCCTGCTGTTGCACCAGGCTCTTGTTTACGAGCGATGCCATGCCGTCAAGAAGATCCAGATCGAGATCTTGCTTGGCATCGCAAACCGCCTCCACCGATTCCAGCGTGCATCCGCCCGCGAACACCGAAAGTCTTCGAAACAATCGTTGCTCGGCCGGGGTCAACAGGTCGTAGCTCCAATCGATGGCGTCGCGGAGAGTCTGTTGACGCTGCGGCAGATCTCTTGCGCCTCCGGTGAGCAACTGCAACCGGCTCGCGAGACGCGTTCGCATCGCAGCTGGCGACAGAACTTTGACTCGCGCCGCCGCCAGCTCGATCGCCAGTGGAAGCCCATCCAGCCGAGCGCAGATTTCGGCCACCGCCGAGGCGTTTTGCTGGTCGAGCACAAAATCCGGCTTCGCCGCCCGAGCGCGCTGCACGAAGAGCGTCACCGCCGGGAATTTCGAAAGTGCATCGAGCGACGGCGTTGAGCGAAGATCGGGAACTCCCAGCGGAGGGACGGGAAATTCGTGTTCTCCGTACACCTCCAACGCCGCCCGGCTCGTCACCAGAATTTTCAGATTCGGCCCCATCGCCAGAAGTTCTGCCACAGTTGGCGCCGCCTGCATCAAATGTTCAAAGTTATCCAGAACCAGAAGCATCGAATCCGTGAGTGAATCCTGAAACGTTTTCTTCAACAAATCGAGCGGCGCCTGTCCGCCGCCTTCGCGGATCTTCAAAGCCTGCACGATCGCCGAAGAGATCAGTTCCGGATTTGTGATCGGGGAGAGCGGAACGAAGTGTATGCCGCCCGGAAACTGCTCGGCGAGGCCGCGCGCCACTTCTACAGCCAGGCGAGTCTTCCCAATTCCACCCGGACCGGTGACAGTCACGAGGCGGACATCCGGCCGCGTCAACACTTCGGCCGCCGCTGCTACTTCCTTTTCGTGACCGACGAACTGCGTCCGCTGCGTAGGAATGTTCGAGGGCTGGCGGTCGACAACCGTCGACGGCTTTTCAGAGAGCCGGTCGCGAATCGTCGCGAGCTCGCGCGCCAGATCTCGAGTCGAAACGTAACGCGCCTCGGATTCCTTCGCTAAACATCGCTCGATCGCCCAGCAGAGCGGAGCGGGCGCATCCGGGTTTACGGTTCCGAGCGGTGGCAACTGCTCCTGTAGCACCGCGAGCAACGTGGCCGCGACGGTGTTCTTCCGGAAGGCTTGTCTTCCGGTAACCATTTCGTAGGCAACGACTCCGAACGAAAATTGGTCCGACCGGAAGTCGAGCACATCGCCGCGCGCTTGCTCCGGCGACATGTATTGCAGCGTTCCGAAAACCTCTCCCGGGCGGGTGTCGGAGCCTGAGATTTCCTGCGTCTCCGGCGAATCGTTCGCTCCGAGAGCCTGTTTCGCCAGGCCGAAGTCGAGGATCTTTACGAACCCGTCTTCGGTGATCATCAAATTGTCGGGCTTCAGATCCCTGTGCGCGACTCCCGCCTCGTGCGCCTTGGCGAGCCCTTCGGCGATCTGCGTCGCGATTTCGATGGCTCGCCTGATCGGAACTCGGCCCGCGTTCAAGATTTCGCGTAGCGTTCGCCCCTGGATCAGTTCCATCGCGATGAAGTGCGTGGAACCTTCCTGCCCCATCTCGTAAATCGTAATGATATTCGGGTGATTCAGCGACGACGCCGAGTGCGCTTCCCGCTGAAACCGCCGGAGCCTTTCCTCATCAGCGGAAAACTCGACCGGCAGAATCTTGATTGCAACGCTGCGCCGGAGCCGCGTATCGTGCGCGCGGTAAACCTCTCCCATTCCGCCCGCGCCGAGCGGTCCGACAATCTCGTAAGATCCCAGTCGTGTGCCCGGAGAAAGCATTTGGGTGGGGAGTCGAAGAATTAGGCGAAAGAACTCGGATTCTTCGACTGGTACAGGAGTGTATAGCAAAATTTCCGAAGCGACGCCAATCGCGTTCCCGAAGGGGCATCTTTACTTTCGGGTGGAACGATTCGTCGCAAGCACTTTTCCCGCACGCGCCGGTTCCCCCGCCCGGCTTCTAAGTTCAGCCACAAAAGCACGTTGGACGCGATTGAAGCTGCGTCCCCGCACCACGGCCGCAACGATTGTGCGCGTGGCCTGAGCGTCGGTGAGCCGCACGTAATCGCAGCCCACGTTGCGGTCGATCGCCATTTCAGGGATCAGCGACACGCCCACCCCAGCCGCAACCATTCCCAACAGGCTGCTGAACTGGCCGCTTTCGAACGCAATGTTTGGGGTAATACGAGCGTGTGTGCAGGCCCCCATACTCAGGTCGCGGAAGCAGTGTCCGTCGCGCAACATCACGAACGCTTCTCCGCGGAGATCCCGGAGAGCGAGCGATTTTGCCGACGCCCGTGGATGGTCTCTTTTTAGCACCGCGAAGACCGGCTCGGTACGGATCGGGAATAACTCGAGGTCCTTGTGGCGGAGCGGAAGGGCAAGGATCGCAACGTCGATGGATAGGTCACGCAGACCTTCCACCAGGACCGAGGTCGTATCTTCTACAATTCGTAGTTTCGCATCGGGATACTTCTTTGCGAATGCGGCGGTGTACGCCGGCATCAAGTAAGGTGCAACGGTGGGAATCGCACCCACGCATACGCTGCCGCGAAGATCTGAATTTTTAGCGGCTACGCTCGACCGCGCCTCATCCATCTGCTCCAGAATCGTGCGCGCGTGAGAAATAAAGGCCCGGCCGGCTTCCGTAACGCGAACGCTTCGCCCCAGGCGGTCAAACAGCTTGGCGCCTAAATCTTCCTCGAGCTTCAGGACTTGTTGCGAGAGCGAGGGCTGGGCAACCTGACATCGTTCGGCGGCACGGCTGAAATTTCCCGTGTCGGCGATGGCGCAAACATATCGAAGCTGGTGAATCTCCATAGTCTGCGCCTATACCTAGAATGTGATTTAGGTATTGGAACTATTCCATCTTACGGTGTTACGTTAGTTTCGTCGAGATCGATGCGCGGATTTAAACGACCTCGTTCATCGCATTGAAAAACCGGAAGGAGAATACGAATGTCAGCCGAAGCGAAGTGCCCGTTCCCTCATGGTGACAGCCCAAGCAGAACGAACCGGGACTGGTGGCCAAATCACCTGAATCTGAGCCTGCTGCACCAGCACTCGTCGTTGTCCGATCCCATGGACAAAAATTTCAATTATGCCGAGGCGTTCAAAAGCCTCGATTACAACGCGCTGAAGAAAGATCTTGCCGCGTTGATGACCGACTCGCAGGACTGGTGGCCCGCCGACTTCGGCCACTACGGCCCGCTGTTCATTCGCATGGCATGGCACAGCGCGGGAACTTACCGCACTTTTGACGGCCGAGGAGGCGGCGGGAGAGGTCAGCAACGGTTCGCTCCACTGAACAGCTGGCCCGACAACGTGAATCTCGACCGAGCGCGTCGCCTGCTCTGGCCCGTCAAGCAGAAATACGGCAAGAAAATTTCCTGGGCGGACCTGATGATCCTCGCAGGTAACGTTGCTCTCGAAACGATGGGCTTCAAAACGTTCGGATTCGCCGGCGGCCGTCCGGACGTCTGGGAACCGGATCTCGATGTCAACTGGGGACACGAGAGTACCTGGATGGGAACGGACAAACGCTATTCGGGTGAGCGCGATCTCGCGCGTCCCTTCGGCGCCACCACGATGGGACTTATTTATGTCAATCCGGAAGGCCCCGAAGGCGTTCCCGATCCGCTGAAGGCTGCGAAGGATATTCGTGAGACCTTCGCGCGCATGGCGATGAACGACGAAGAGACCGTCGCCCTGATCGCCGGCGGCCACACTTTCGGCAAAACTCACGGAGCCGGTCCCGGCACCCACTTGGGTAAAGAGCCGGAAGGCACGGCGATTGAAAATCAGGGCCTCGGCTGGTCAAGCGCTTACGCCACTGGCATCGCAGGCGATGCGATCACCAGCGGCCTTGAAGTCACATGGACTAGCACTCCGACAAAATGGAGCAATGACTTTTTCGAGCATCTCTTCAAGTACGACTGGGAGTTGACCAAGAGCCCTGGCGGCGCACACCAGTGGAAGCCGAAAGGCAATGTCGGCGCAGGGTCGGTACCGGACGCTCATGATCCCTCAAAGCGTCACGCTCCCGCGATGCTGACCACCGATCTCTCCCTGCGGTTCGACCCGATCTACGAAAAAATCTCGCGACGCTTCTACGAGAATCCCGCGCAGCTTGCCGATGCCTTCGCACGTGCCTGGTTCAAGCTGACGCATCGCGACATGGGTCCCCGTGCTCGCTACCTCGGGCCGGAAGTGCCGAAGGAAGAGCTGATTTGGCAGGATCCGATCCCCGCCGTGAATCATCCCTTGGTCGATGGCAAGGATGTCGCCGCCCTGAAGGCGAATATCCTCGCTTCAGGCCTGACGGTCTCCGAGCTTGTGACGACTGCTTGGGCTTCGGCATCGAGCTACCGTGGCTCCGACAAGCGCGGTGGCGCAAACGGTGCACGCATCCGCCTTGCTCCACAGAAAGATTGGAAGGTCAACCAGCCGGCGCAGCTTCAAAAGGTGTTGAAGGCACTCGAAAAGATCCAGAGCGAGTTCAACGCCGCGCAATCCGGCGGCAAAAAAATCTCTCTGGCCGACTTGATCGTCCTCGCAGGTTGCGCGGGAGTCGAGAAGGCTGCGAAGAACGCCGGCCTCTCCACGACCGTTCCGTTCACTCCTGGCCGCATGGACGCTTCGCAGGAGCAGACCGACGTCGCATCGTTCGAGGTGCTCGAACCGGCCGCCGACGGCTTCCGCTCCTACTCCAATGAACGCGCCCACGGACGTGCCGATGGAACCGCCGAGGTCGAGCTTCTGGACAAAGCGCAGTTGCTCACGCTCACCGCGCCGGAACTCACTGCTCTCGTGGGCGGCATGAGAGTGCTCAATACCAACTTCGGGCACAGCAAGTTCGGGGTCTTCACCGACAAACCGGAAGCCTTGACGAACGACTTCTTCATCAACCTGCTTGATATGAGGACGGTGTGGAAGGCGACGACAGAGGCGAACGACACGTTTGAAGGACGCGACCGTAAGACGGGCAAAGTCCGTTGGACAGCGACTCGCGCCGATCTCATTTTCGGCTCGAACGCTCAGCTTCGGGCGCTGTCCGAGGTCTACGGCAGTTCGGACGCGCACGGAAAGTTCGTCCATGACTTCGTGGCGGCCTGGAACAAAGTGATCAACCTCGATCGCTTCGACCTGGCTCCCGCACGCAGCGCCGTAGCTGCCTAATCTAGCAACCCGCCCGGCACTCAGTCGCGGAGATCGAGCGCGCACGCGCCGCCACACCAATTCGGCGACGCGTGCCGCCGGCTCAATCCATCAACTCGGCATCGATTCCATCGGAGCGCGTTCGAAATCACAAGACCGGCCTGTTAGCGAAGTCGGACACAAATACGGCACCGATTCTCGTGACGTCCGGGGAACGAAGTGGCGGAGGAGGTGGGATTCGAACCCACGAGACCCTCACGGGCCTAACGGTTTTCAAGACCGTCGCAATCGACCACTCTGCCACCCCTCCGGGTTTGAGCGGTCTCGATATTTTATCCTGCTAGCGCGCCAAGCAACAGCACGACGTTCCGGCGCACCCCGAACCTCGCACTGTTCGGTGAACGGCTTGTCGTCCAGGCGAGGTTGGATAGACGAACCAACACGCACTCACTGTGCGGCGCTCAATTCGCTAACGATTGGCTAACTAGTGCGGCGGGGGGGTTGTGGCCGCCGGTGAAGCGGGCGCTGGCCGCACTGGTTGCGCTGCGCCGGCCTTGGCCTGCTCTTTCTGAATTGTCGCTTCCACTTGCTCCCGCAAGCGGCGTACCTGGTCGGCCTGCGGACCGGTGCCGGAAAGCTTGAGGTAGGAGTCGATCGCTGTAATCGCATTGAGAAAGTCGTGCGCGCCCAAGTTCGCGTTCATCAGCACTACGTACATCTGGGAATTTTCGGGCGCGAGCTGCACGGCCTTCTTCGCGTACGGCACGGCTTCATCGTTCCGCTTCAGGCCATTCAAAGCGCGCGCCATTTCGAAATTTCCGCGCCAGGAATTGTCGTCGAGCGCCAGCCCCTTTCGCGCCATCGACAATGCGTCGTCGAAATCGCGTTTGTTATTCATCAGGCCCGCGAGATAGAACATTGCGGGCGGATATTTTCCTTCACTGAGATCGATTGATTTCTGCAGGTCTTTCCGCGCGTCGTCGGGCTTGTTCAGATTCACTTCCGCTACGCCCGCTTCCGCGTACGCTTCGTAGTAAGTCGGAAATTGCTTGACCGCCTTTTGAAACTGCTCCAGCGCGCCGGCGTAATCGGGCTTGGCTTTCAGCGCCATTCCTTTCAAATATGCGTCGCGCGCCTTTGCCGGCACGGTCAGTTCATGCGCCGAGAGCGCGGCGGCCGGAGCTTCCGCATCGGCTGGCGCCTTCTCCAGCGTGATCATCAAAACCAGCATGTTCCCGTTCGCAAGCGTCACGTGCTCGCGGTACGGTTTGTAGCCCTTTTCGTCGATGATCAGATCGTAGTTTCCATCCTGCACGCCCGCGATCCGGAATTCGCCCTCCGTTCCGGTCTGTACATAGACCGAAGCCACGCCCCCTAGCGGGCTTACCTCGACGCGAACCGACGTTAAAGGCTGTCCGGACTCGGCATCGCGAACGTGGCCTGTAATTCGCGCGTCGGCCGAACTCATGTGCGAAACCTGCGCGCTGGCAAGACTTTGCAATGTAAGTATGGCCGCGAGGAGGAAAAACGGACGACGAATCCGGGGGAGTCTCTGCGTGTTCATCGGAGTAGCCATCTTTCGCGCACTATCGCGCCCCAACAGATTTTTCGCAAGCGCCGGATTGTAAATTCCCTGCAGCTAATTCGAGTCGGACAAAACTTCAACGCCGTAGCCCGGCAGCGAAACGGAAGTCACGTCGCCCGAACCAAGCAGCATCGCCTTCATCGCGTGCGGCAGCGCCACCTGCTGAGGCTTCCTAAGAAAATTGATCAGCACGAAAATGCGCTTTCCGCTGCCTTCGCGCCGGCAAACTTCGATTCCGTCTGGCACCGGACCCAGTACCGCATCCACCCCGCTCTGTTTCACCATCCACACTGCGGCCGCAGCCATGGTCTTATCATCCAGCACCGCGCCGACGTACGTGATCGATCCGTTCCCGAAATTACGGGTCAACACAGCGGGCTGGTGATCGAGCCATCCGTTGAACTCGCCATATTCTGCGAGCCGTTTCGTATCCGTCGACGTGGCCTTCAGCTGCTCCGCCCATACCGAGGCGGTGCCCTCGCCCCACGATCCGCTGACCGGCACGTCACCTTCGAGTGCGTAATACTGCTCCACTCGCCCGCCGAGCACATCCACCAAATACCCCGGTTGGCGCTGCGGCAACAGCGCGTCGTACTGATCCTTCATCCCGGAGCGCGGGCCCAGCACCAGGTGGCCGCCGTTCTGCACGTACTCGCGCAGATGATTTGCAAGGTCTTCCGGGATCACGTTCAAGCTCGGCGCCACGACCAACTTGTATTGATCGAGCTTGTCGTACGGATTCACCACGTCCACCGACTGCGCCAGCTTGTAGAACGCCGCGTAGTAACTCTTCAAAATCGCGATCTGGTTGTATTTTTCGGTGTGTTGCTGAAACTCGATCGCCCAGCGGCTGTCGTACGATTGCAGTAGTGCGACCTCGGACACCGGCTTCGTATCGCGCAGCATCGCTTCCGTCTTCATAAAGTCCGCGCCGATCTGCTGAATTTCTTCGTACAGCGGTACCGGCGTTCCGTCCGCGCCCAGCAACGTCCCGTGATACTGCTCCTGACCGTTCAATGCACTGCGCCACTGCCAGTACCCAATCGCGTCGGCGCCGTGGCCGACTGCTTGCCAGGCCATCGCGCGAACTTCCCCTTTATTCAGAAAATTATTTACGCTGTGCCAGTTCACCATCCCGGGCTGCGTTTCCATCACCCAGAAGTTTTGGTTGAGGAATCCGCGGGTCAGGTCGTGCGTCATCCCATTCATCGCGGGATCCACATGCCCCGAGCCGACGTAATCGTCCCACGCCGCGAACGTCAGAGGCTTCGTGATGTCGTAGTTGTCGATGCCATCCCAGAATCCCATTAGGTTTCCCGTGATGAACTGCTTTGGATCGACGTATTTTCGCAGCACGTCGATCTGGTTCTGCTGGTAGGCGACCCAGACGTGAGTAACGAAGCGCTTCCAATCGAGCCGCAATCCCGGATTGTGCACGCCCATAGGGATCGGAATCTCGCTCCAGTTGTCGTATACCTCGCTCCAGTATTCCGTCGTCCAGCGTTCGTTCAGGTTCTCGATCGTTTTGTACTTCGCGGCGAGCCAGTCCTGAAAATCCCTGCGCGTCACGTCGTCGTACGAAACCTGTGCGTAACCGTATTCGTTGTCGATTTGCCAGCCCACCACGCTCGGGTTGTGGCCGTAGCGTTCAGCCATTTTCTCGGCGATCTGACGGCAAAATTCCAGGTAGCGCGGCGAGGTCGCGGAAGCGTGGGCGCGGTTCCCGTGTGTCACTCGCTGCCCGTCCGGCTCAACGCGCAATGTGTCCGGATATTTCTGCGTCAGCCACGCAGGAGGCGTTGCGGTCGGAGTTCCAAGCACGACAGCGATGTGATGTTTCCCTGCGGCGGCGATCGCGCGGTCCAGCCATTCGAAGTCGTAGTGGCCTTCGACGGGCTCCATCTTCGCCCAGGCAAATTCCGTGATCCGCACGAAATGAATCTGCGCCGCTTCCATCAACTGCAGATCCGTCTCCCAACGCGACTCCGGCCATTGCTCCGGATACCAGGCCGTGCCGAGCAGAAGCGAAGGACGATTCGGCAGCGCCGCCGGATCGGCATCTGCAGCCGTCGCCGCACCTGCGCCGCCGAATGACGGAACTGCCGGTACGGCTACCAAAGCCGCGCACACAAGCGAGGCCATCGCGCCACGCCACAAGGAATTCCGCTTCACGGTTCCTCCCGCCCTACCGCGTCACGCTGATTTGTTGCCCGGAGTATTTCACCGTCTTGTCGGCGGTGGCCGTTGGCTCAATGCCTGCGCCGTGGCCTGCGCCGACGAACACCACATGAAACGTTCGCTCCGCGAGCATTCCGGGGAAATTTCCTTTCCGCTCGCCGATCGTCAGCGTCCCGTTCGCGTCGTCCCAGCCAAACGCAATCGTCGCGAATTGCCCCTTCTCGTAGTCGTAGGTGTCGTTCTCGTCTTCGTACAGTGTGAAGTGCCCGTCCGCGCCCGGATACACGCGCAGCTCGATCGGATCGGCCGGCTTTTCCGCAGCGTACTGTACGTCCGGCCCCATCGGAACAAGCGAGCCGGCTCGCACGAACAGCGGCATACGATCGATTGGCGCCGCGGCATCGATCGCACCTCCGCCATCCACAGCCTTGCCAGTCCAGAAGTCGTACCAGTTCGCCTTCGGCAGGTACACGTGGCGCTTCGTCGCACCCGGCTCGGTCACTGGCGACACCAGAATCGCCGGGCCGAACATGAATTCATCGCCGATGTTCTGTGCGCGGACGTCGATGCGGAAATCCATTGCCAGCGCGCGCATCGGCGTGTAGCCCTGTTCCGTCGTCATCCATCCCATTGAATAGATGTATGGCATCAAGCGGTATCGCAGCCGATCGTAGCTCGTCAGAATCGTCTGCGCATCGGTCCCGTACGACCAAATTTCGTTCTGGTTCGTCGTCCGTGTTCCGTGCGCGCGGAAAATCGGGCAAAACGCGCCGTATTCGAACCACCGGATATACAGCTCGCGGTACGCTGGATTGTCAGGGTTTCCGCCGTTGATGAATCCGCCGATGTCCGTCGTCCAGTACGGCAACCCGGAAAGCTCGAAGTTCAGTCCGGCCGGGACCTGCCGCGCGAAACTGAGCCAGTTCGATTCCACGTCGCCCGACCACGCCGTCACCGAGTTGCGTTGCACGCCCGCGTACGCCGAACGCGACAGGATGAAGACGCGCTTCTGGTTCGTCGCACTACGCTGGCCCTCGTAAACCGCGGTCGTCGTCATCAGCGGAAACAGATCCGCGTAACGCGCGCCGCTGCCGATCGAAACTTTGTTGTTCACCAGGATCGGCGTCTGCCGCCCTTCAGTTTCGGGTTCGTCCGTATCGAGCCACCACGCATCCGCGCCCAGCTGGAACAAACCCGTGTTGATCAAATTCCAGTAATACTTCCGCGCCGCGGGATTGAAAGCGTCATACAACGCCATGCCTTTCGGATGGAAACCACCAATGACGGTCCGGTCGATGAAGTAACCCTTCTGATCCATGTCGTCATACACGGGCGACGGTGGATCGAAATACGGCCAGAACGAAAACATGATGTGGAAATCCAGCTTGTGGAGTTCGTCGATCATTCCCTTGGGATCGGGGTAGTTCTTGTTGAAGACCGGCTCGCCCATGTGATTCCACCAGAACCAGTCCTGCACGATGTTGTCGACGGGGATTTTCAGGTCGCGGTATTTCTTGGCGACGGCGAGCACTTCATCTTCGGAGTTATACTTGTTCTTGCATTGCCAGTAGCCGTAAGCCCATTTTCCGAACAGCGGCGCCGCGCCGGTCATCTCGCGATACGACGCGATCACCTTGTCGAATTCCGGTCCGTACAAAAAGTAATAGTCCACCGTGTCCGCCACTTCCGAGCTGAAATAGAGCGCGTGCGGAAAGCGGTTGTTGAACCGGCTTCGCGACGGATTGTTCCAGAAAATTCCATAGCCGCGGCTTGACAGCACTACCGGCACCGAAATGTTCGTGTTGTCCTGCGAGATCTCCACATCCTCGCCGTGATAGTTCCACACTCCCGCCTGATGCTGGCCGAGGCCGTAAAACGCTTCGTTCGAATCCCACAAGTTCGAGAATATTTCAGAGTGATAGGTCTGCTCGCCATTCACCGTCGCGGGCGTCAACGTGCGATCGTAATCTTCAAACAGTTTTGCGCCGCCTGCATCGGTGAACAGAATCGTTCCGTCCTTCTTCGTCACCTTGATCTTGATTTTCGAAGTCGCCAGCGTCACCGCATCGGCGCCATCGTCAAACGTGAAGGGCGATGGCGCCCACGAATTCTTGATCACCACATATTGCGGCGTATCCGGAAACGTCGCGCCGGGCGCGTAGGTTACGCGCACGATCGAGTCCGCGCACACCACAAGGCGCAGCGTGCCCTTCTGCATCTTCAGCACCACGCCGTCAGACTGCTGCTTCACGTCCGTGACGGGATTCAGAGGATTCCACTGGGCGGACGCAGTTGCCGCCAGCAGCAAAATGCAGGAAAGCGTTTTCCATAGAATCGATACCGTTCGGTTTTTCACGATTGTATCCGTTTACGGTGACGCGCCCGGTTGGACGTGCGCCGCCCTTCTGGATTTTTGCCCTGCCGGATCGTGCACTTAAGAAAACTACTGCGCCAGCGTTGTTTTCCCTGTCAGCTCGATCTTTGCCGACGAGCTTCCCACTAAAATCCCAAAGTCTCCCGGCTCGGCCACCCACGCCTTGTTCGCAACGTCATAATACGAGAACGACCGGTCGTCCAGCTTCACGCTGATCGCTTTCGTTTCACCGGGTTTCAAATCGACTTTGCCGAATCCCTTCAATTCCTTCACCGGTCGCGGAACGCTCGCGTGCGTGTCGCTTACGTACACTTCGCCGACCTCCGCGCCTTCTCTGGAGCCTGTATTCGTCACGTCGAAGCTCACCGTTACCGGCTCGCCTTTCTTGAATGACGGCGTCACGTTCAGGTTGCCGTACTTGAACGTCGTATACGAAAGCCCGAACCCGAACGGGAACAGAGGCTTCACGGTCGACTTGTCAAAGTGCCGGTAGCCCAGAAACACGCCTTCCGTGTATTTCACGTGTTTCGTCCCGTTGTCGTAGTAACTGTTGTACGTCGCATTGTCTTTCCACTCGCGCTCAAACGATACGGGCAGCTTACCCGATGGGCTCACGTCGCCAAAAAGAATCGCCGCCAGCGCCGTTCCGCCTTCTTGTCCTGGATACCAGGTGTGCAAAAGCGCCGGAGTATTGTCGATCCATTCCGTCATGTCCACGTTTCCGCCGGCCGAAAGCACCACGGTCGTATTCTGGTTCGCGGCGAGAACTGCCTTCACCAGCGCGTTCTGCCCTCCCGGTAACTCGAACGTCCGGTCGCGGCCTTCGCCTTCTGTCTCGGCGTCGAAACCAACGCACAAAATTACCGCGTCCGCTTTCGCGGCCGCTGCCGCCGCCTTGTCTACGGCCGCATTCTGCGCGTACAGGATTCCGAGCCCGGCTTGAAACTTGCTGTCGTGACGGAAATATTCCATCACCAGCTTGTGCGGTTCGCCCGCTTCGAACGTATAAGTGTCGCCCTGAATCGGCGTGCTTTCCCATTCCCACTGCCGCACCACTTCTTTATCGTCGAGCAGAAGGCGGTATCCGTCGTGCCCGCCAATATAAATTGTGTACTCCCCGGTTTTCGTCGGAGTGAAATAGCCGGTCCAGCGCGCAGACATCGCGCCCGCCGGGGTCTCTCCTTCACTGTCTTCCCAACCGAAATCGACGCGTTTTTCGACGCGCGTCGTTTCCGGTTTCCCGTCGAGCTTTTCGTTCTTGAAATATTCGGCGCTCAAACCCGGAGTCTTTCCGTCGGCAGTTGTCGTGAAGCCCGCCGCGCTACGAAATGTCTCATACGGCGTCGCCGCGCCGCGCTCATACACCACGTTGACATTGGAGCCGATCAGATACTGCCCGATGCCTTCCAGGAAGCTGCCTTTCACGATCGGTTCCACATGCGCGCTGCCGCCGCCTTCCGGCACCACCGGAAACGCCTCCGGCCCGATCACCGCAATCGTCTTTAACTTCGCTTTGTCCAGCGGCAGTACATTGTTGTTCTTCAGCAACACCATGCCGCCTTCGGCAGCTTCCAGCGCCACCGCGCGTCCTTCCTGGTTGTAAACGGAAGCGCTCGGGTCTAGGGCTGGGCGGTCCATGAATCCGTACGCAATCATCAATCGCAGCACACGCCGAACTTTGTCGTCGATCGTCGCGACCGACACTCGACCATCCTTGATCGCTGGAAGCAGCGTCTCGCGATTCATATACTTCCCGGACGGCATTTCCAGATCCATCCCTCCGTTCGCCGCCGCCACGCCGTCATGTGTCGCGTCCCAGTCGGACATAATCACGCCCTGGAACCCCCAATCCTTCTTCGCTACGTCGATGTTGATGAATTTGTTCTGCGTTGCGTGCTCGCCATTGATCAGGTTGTAGGAGTCCATGATCGCGCCTACGTTCGCTTCCTTCACCGAGGCTTCAAACGCCGGCAGATAAATTTCGCGCATCGTGCGTTCATCGATGTCCGAACTGACGTTGTAGCGGTCGTATTCCTGGTTGTTGCCCATGTAGTGCTTCGCGGTAGCGATCACGCCCTCGCTCTGAATGCCTTCAATCACCGCCACGGCCATTCGCGAGGCGAGGAACGGATCTTCGCCAAAGTATTCGAAGTTGCGCCCGCACATCGGTGCGCGATAGATGTTCATTCCAGGTCCCAGCATCGTGGTTACGCCGCGGGCCTTCGCATCGCGCCCTACTTCCACGCCAACTTTGTATTCCAGCTCCGGATTCCAGTTTGCCGCTTCCATGATTCCAGCTGGATATGCCGTCGATTCGCCCGTCCCACGAACTCCCAGCGGTCCATCGGACATCTTGAACTCCGGGAGACCCAGCCGCGGTATGGCTCGCACGTACATGTTGTTTACGCCGCCGAGATAGTCGATCTTTTCCTCGAGCGTCATCTGGCTCAGGATTTTCTCGGCACGCGCGTCGGCATCGGCCGCCAGCGTGAACTTCTTGTGCTCGACAGATTGGGCGCGAGCCTTTTGGGTTCCCGCGAGCGTGACGAAAGCGAGCAGCGCGCCGAACAGGCAACCGGACGCGGCGAAGATCTTTAGCGTTTTTGCGGAAATATGCATACGAGCCTCAGTAGGGCAGCGCGCGGCGCGTAGCAAGACCGATGGCAGCGCGGGGACCGGGATTTTTCGCTCTAAGCATCAACGGCAAGTGGTAAAAATAATGGGCGTTCTGAGTGCAACCACAGGGATCTGCGGACGTCAAAAAAGCTGGCATATGCGGCGGAGTTATCGTTAACTACGCGCGAAACTTTGGCACCGCGGTTTCAGGTTGTCAACGGCTTTCTGCCGGCGGAGTTTTCAATCTTCGCAGCCATCAAAGTTTATCGGCCCAAAAAGGTGAACACCATGAAGCGCATCGTCCTGCTGTTGTGCTGGCTTGTTGTAACGTCGGGTTTCGTATCCGCTTCGCCTTGGCCTCCGCAGCAGCCTGAGACCAAGCCGCCGCAAGACCTGGTCGGCAACACCCCGAACCGCACCAGCATCAGTTTGAACGGCACGTGGCGCTCGATCGTCGATCCCTACGAAGGCGGTCTCCATTCTCGTTTCTGGGAGAATCACAAAGCAAAGAACAAGCAGGAACTCCTCGAATACGATTTCGATCTCTCACCCGGATTGAAGGTTCCTGGGGACTGGAATATGCAGCGCGAGAGCCTCTTCTTCTATGAAGGGCCGCTCTGGTACAAAACTTCCTTTGCATACAAGAAGCCTGAAGGCGTCCGCCCCTTCCTCTATTTCGGCGCTGCGAACTATTTCACGCGCGTCTATTTGAATGGCCACTTCCTCGGCGAACACACCGGCGGCTTCACACCGTTTAATTTCGACGTGAGCGACACGATTGTCGACGGAGACAACTTCGTTGTCGTCGAAGTCAACAACGCCCGCCACGCGGACGGCGTTCCGACGCTCAACACGGACTGGTGGAACTTTGGCGGCATCACCCGCGACGTCAAAATCGTCGAGGTTCCACATGCCTATATCCAGGACTACTTCATTCAACTTGCGAAAGGTTCGCTCGATCAAATCGCCGGATGGGTAAAAGTCGCCGGCGCGACGGGTCCGCAGACCGTAACCATCGAAATTCCCGAAGCGAATATCACGCACACTGTAACCACTTCGGCCGACGGCAAAGGCACGTTCCAATTCCCCGCGAAGCTCGACCTCTGGTCTCCCGACAATCCAAAACTCTATCGCGTCGTCGTGTCCGGAGCGGGAGACAACGTCACCGATCAGATTGGTTTCCGGTCGATTGAAACGCGCGGCAGCAAGATTCTGCTGAACGGCAAGCCCATCTTCCTCCGCGGAATTTCCATTCACGAAGAAGCCCCCTTCCGCGGCGGACGAGCCTTCTCGCCTGAGGATGACGCCACGCTTCTCGGCTGGGCGAAGGATCTCGGCTGCAATTTCGTCCGCCTCGCCCACTATCCGCATCACGAGTCGATGGTCCGCGCCGCCGACCGTATGGGCTTGCTGGTCTGGTCCGAAATTCCCGTGTACTGGAGCATCGACTGGAAAAATCCAGGCACGCTCGATAACGCGAAGAATCAGCTGCGCGAAGAAATCTCGCGCGACCACAATCGCGCCGCGATCATTCTTTGGTCGCTCGGCAACGAAACGCCAATCAACGCCGATCGCACCGCCTTCTTCAAACAAACGGCCACCGAAGCTCGGGAACTCGATCCCACGCGCCTGCTCACCGCTGCGATGAACGTGACGTCCCGCCAGGGCGAAGGCACCCGCGTCATCGACGATCCGCTTGGCCAAATCGTCGACGTCCTCGGTATGAACGAGTACATCGGATGGTACGAAGGCTCGTTCGACACGATCGACCACACCCATTGGAAAACGCCGTACGACAAGCCGCTGATCGTCAGCGAATTTGGCGGCGGTGCCCCCTATGGCCGGCACGGCGACGCAACCGAACGCTGGACCGAGGAGTATCAAGCTGACCTTTATAAGCACCAGCTCGCCATGTGGAAACAGGTCCCTTTTCTCGCAGGAATGACGCCGTGGGTTCTAATGGACTTCCACTCGCCCGTCCGTCAATTGCCCCAGGTGCAGGATTATTTCAATCGCAAAGGCCTGGTCTCCGATCGCGGACAACGCAAACAGGCCTTCTTTATCCTGCAGAACTATTACAAGGAAGTGGCTACCGCTCCCGAGCAATAAACAAACTCGCGATTCGTCGCGACTGGCGCATCACAAACGTTGAATACTCAGCCTCCGCACAGAAGATGCGTGTACGCGTTTGCTTCACTTCTTCCTTCATTGCGCGCGTACTAGAAGCTTCCTCGCTTCGCCGCTGTTTACGAATTTGGGTGACGAGCGTATTGTTAGGGCCTTTGCGGTTTCTCGCGCCGCGCGCTTCAAGGGACTTCGCATGAAACCTGTTCGGATGAAGGATATCGCACGCGACCTCGGCGTTTCCGTCATCACCGTCTCGAAAGCTTTGCGCGATCACTCGGACATCAGCGCCGCCACGCGCGCGCGTGTCCTGAAGCGCGTCAAAGAACTTAATTACAAACCGAACTACGCCGCGCGAGCTCTGGTAACCGGCCGCTCAAACATGATCGGCCTCGTCGTTCCGGACCTCGTCCACTCGTTCTATTCTGAAATCGGCAACGGTCTCGGTGGAGTGCTCCGCAAAAACGGCTACAGCCTGGTGATCTCATCTTCAGAAGAAGACCAGGAAATCGAAAATCAGGTGATCGACCAACTCATCGCTCGCCGCGTCGATTGCCTGGTGATCGCTTCGGCCAACTGGACGCAGCACTCGCTCAAGCGCGTGGTCGAAGCCAACATCCCCTTCGTGCTGATCGACCGTCGCGTGCCCGGCATCGACGCGAATTTCGTGGGCGGCGACGACGAGCTGATCGGCGTGATCGCCACCGAACATCTGATCGAAGTCGGCTGCCGCACCATCGCGCACATCGGCGGCTCAAAAGTCAGCCCGGCGCGCGGCCGCCTCGAAGGCTACAAAAAGACTCTCTCCAAGCACCGCCTCACACTCGGCCCCGAGTACATCATCACCCATGACACGCTCGACGAAATGGCGCACGAAGTGGGCTACGAATCGGCGATGACGTTGTTGAAGCTTAAACCGCGCCCGGATGGAATTTTCTGCTTCAGCGATCCGCTCGCCATCGGAACCACGCGCGCCATTCTCGACGCCGGGCTTCGCATTCCGGAGGACGTCGCGCTTGTCGGCTGCGGTAACCTTCACTACGATGTCTTCTTGCGCGTACCGCTGACCAGCGTCGACCAACAGAGCTTCGCGATCGGCGAGCGCGCGGCCACTCTCGCCATCGCGATGATTGACGCGGAATCCCGCGGCGGCCCAAAACTCAAACCGCGAAGCATTCTTCTCCAGCCGAAGCTCGTCATACGCGAGTCTACGTATCGCAAGGTGCGCCCGTAGCGTAGCGCCCGTCTTTTAGGGCTTGCCCGCCGGCATCGTTGGTTGCGCACTTGTCGTTGCTTTCTTCCCGGTCGCGCCAAGGCTTGGCTTCTCCACCGTCAGCATGGCCGTTTGCGTCTCGATCGAACTGGGTCCCACCATTACTTCGAACGCCCCAGGCTCAACCACGGGCTTCCTATCGGTTCCCAACATCGCAAGCGAGTCGTGCGTCAGCGCCAGATCCACTGTCACTTTTTCGCCAGGCTTCAAGTTCACGCGTTTGAATCCGCGCAACGCCATTACCGGTTGCGTCACGGTCGCCTGTTTTTGGTGGATGTACATCTCGACCACTTCCGTTCCTTCCCGGTCGCCGATGTTGGCCACATCTACATGCATCACCGTCTTCCCATTGGGTCCGATGGAAGCTGGCTCCAACCGCAAATTGTCGAACTTGAAGGTCGTGTAGCTCAGCCCGTAGCCGAACGGAAACAAGGGAGAATTATCGACGAATGCGTAGCTTCTGTTGCGTGACGGTTTGTGGTCGTAATACGCCGGCAGCTGACCGACAGAACGCGGGAATGTGACGGGGATCTTCCCGCCCGGGTTCACGTCGCCCAATAACACGCGAGCCGCGGCCGTCCCGCCCTCCTGACCCAGATACCAACCTTCCAAAATCGCCGGAACGTTCTTCGCCGCGTAGTTGATCGACAGCGGCCGCCCGTTCAATAAAAACACCACCGTCGGCTTGCCCGTCGCCAGCACTTCTTTGATGAGCTCATCCTGCGCACCGAGCAAATCCAGCGAATCGCGGTCGCCCAGATGGTTTTCCGCCCACGCTTCTCGGTTCGTTGTCTCGTTTTCTCCGACAACCAGGATCACGAGGTCGGCCTTTTTCGCCACTTCCACGGCGGCGTGAACGTCCTCCCGTTGCTGTTGCGGATCGGCCAGCTTCACATCGTTTTGATACCATCCCTCCCAACCCGGCTTTCCATCCGTAATTTTTCCGCCCTCCGCATAGATCACTTTCGCGTCGGAACCAACGCGAGCGCGAATCCCGTCCAGTACGCTGATTTTGTGCCCCGGTTCCCGGCTGTAACCGCCCAGGTGAACATCTGCCGCGTTAGGACCGATTACCGCGATCGTCTTGTACTTTGCGGTGTTCAGCGGCAGAAGGTTTCCGTCGTTTTTCAGCAGCACGATCGCTTCTTCGGCCGCCCTTTCGGCCAACTTCTGGTGCTCGGCGCTTTCCGTGGTTTTCAACGCATAGTCAACGTCGACGTACGGGTTCTCAAACAGTCCCAGCCGGAACTTCAGCGTCAGAATGCGCTTCGTCGCGAGGTCTACTTCAGCCAAAGGGACCTTCCCGGCTTTCACCTGCGCGACCAGCGTTCGATACACCGAACCATCTGAAAGGTCGTAATCGACGCCTGCTGCCAGCGCCAGCCGCGCCGCCTCATCTTTATCCGCCGCGACATGATGGGTCTCGTAGAGCATCTGCAGCCCGTTGCCATCCGACATCACATAGCCGTTGAAGCCCCATTCCTTGCGCAACACCGTGTCGAGCAGCCAATGATTGATGTGGTTGGGAATCCCATCGATCTCGTTATACGAAACCATCACGCTGCCGCTCTTCGCTTCCTGTACCGCGGCCTGGAACGGCACGAGAAACGATTCGCGCAACTCTCGCTCGGAAATGTTGGATGGCCCGGTGTTGCGCCCTCCCTCCATTTGCCCGTGGACGAAATGTTTCGCCGTCGCAGCCACGTGGTGGCGATCGATCAGATCATTGGTTCCTTGGAAGCCTTCAATCGCGGCTACACCCATTCGCGCCACAAGATAGGGATCTTCGCCGTACGTCTCTTCCGTGCGTCCCCAGCGTGGATCGCGCGCCAGATCCAGCACAGGGGAGAGGGCTTCGTTGACACCCGCCGCGGACATCTCATCCCCGACCGCCGTGAAAACCTGGTGCACCAATTCGGGATCCCAACTGCTCGCCAGGCCCAGTGCCTGAGGGAAGCTCGTGCTGCCGTTCTCCATGAAGCCGTGCAGTCCTTCGCCCAGAAACATCACCGGAATTCCCAACCTCGACTTCTCCATCTCATAGCGCTGCGCCGCATTTCGCAAGACCGCCACGTCATGCAACGAGATCTTCGAATTCACGTTGTAGAGCGACCGGAACACCGTTGCGGCTTCCTCCGGCTGGTATTGGCCCGTCGAGTCCAGGATGCCGTAGTGGTGTCCGCCGCAAAGCTGGTCGACTTTCTCTTCGAGCGTCATCCGCTTCAGCAGGTCGTTGACGCGCTCCTCGATCGTCAGCTTGGAACTTTTGTAGGGCGGTACGGGAACCGCAGCTCCCGCCACCGTCAGCATCAAAATTCCGGTCACCGCCAAAGCCAGGGTCCGTCTCATCTCGGCTTCCTCCACCTAAATCGCGTCTGGGCGCGGCATGTTACACCCGTGCCGCGAAACGAGTCATCCTGTTCGTAAACGGATACGGCGCTGCCGTAGGCTCACAGGATTCCGGGTTCACGCAACCGCTCCGGTTCGCCGGAATGATCTTGAATCGTTCCGGGAGTCGAAATACGCTGGATCCGCCTACGACGGCTAAGCCTGCCGTACCATTAGTTTTCCAGATACATTCCATAGAAAAACCTTGACACCCCCAGGGGTGCGGCGTAAAACGTCAACAGTCATGTACGCGGTTACGGTAACGCTACAGTTCTACCGAAACCGTGAAGTGTTGTAAGGGGTGGGTCAAAGTCGAACGCAGCTCGCCGCGCCCTTTCGCGCACGAGCCACCTTCCTTGTCCCAATCGTACGATTCGACTCTGCTATGCAGGCCCTGCTACGGCCTGGGAGGCAACACAACAATGAATAGTTCGTCACACAATGTTTTCAATCCCAGCAATTCCGTGACGACGCGGCTCGCTCGGTGCGCTGCATTTGTTCTGCTCGCACTGCTGGTCTTTTTGCCCGTCGCTCACGCGCAAACCACGGCCACGATCACCGGCACGGTGCTCGATACTTCCGGCGCCGTGATTCCGAACGCCCAGGTCACTCTCACGAACGAAGCTTCGGCCGACGTTCGCGTGGTCGCCTCCAACGGCGACGGCAACTTCGTGTTTCCTTCCTTGATTCCCGGAAACTACACGGTCACCGTCGAACTGAAGGGCTTCAAGACCAGCAAACAAACCGGCATCGCGGTTCACGCAGGCGACAACATCAAAGTCCCCAATTTCGCCCTCGAAGTTGGTGATTCTTCCACCAGCGTCACCGTCGTTGAGAACACCCAGATCATTCCGGTGGACAACGGCGAACGCGCTGCGGTACTCGACGCGCAAGACATTGATAACCTGGCCCTCGAAACCCGCAACGTCTCGGAACTTTTGAAGGTTCTTCCGGGCGTCACCGTTATGCCAAGCGCCACGAGCAACTCCGGCGTCGGCGCGGCGCTCCTCGCCGTTTCTACCGGCCAGAGCGCGGTCGGCAACAACCTTTCCTTCAACGGCGTTCCCAACCGCGGCGGCACTAGCCAGCTCGCGGACGGTGTCGACGTCAACGACCCCGGTTGCAACTGCAACGCGATCGCCACGATCAACCCGGACATGACGCAGGAAGTCACCGTTCAGACCTCAAACTTCGGCGCCGACGTTTCGCACGGCCCGGTCATCGTCAACACCATCAGCAAGTCGGGCGGGGCGGACTATCACGGCGAAGGCTACATCTTCGCCCGCAACGATGCCTTGAACGCCAACGACTGGCAGAGTGACCACCAGGGCCTCCCGAAGGGTGATGCGTCTTACTACTACCCCGGCGGCAACTTCGGCGGCCCGATTCCTTTCACGCACAAAAAACTCTTGGGCTGGTTCGGTTACGAGCACTACCTTCAGAACCAGGGTAACGCGAACGTTCTCACGTCATACATTCCCACTCCGGCGATGGCTGCCGGTAACTTCACCGCGGCTGGCGCGGGCAACGCAGCTCTCTGCCCGGGCGGCTTTACCGCAAACGCAACCAACTATTGCAACAACCTGCAGGGCATGTACCTGCCCAATGGCGCGCACGATCGGCGTAACCGCGGGCTATCCAGTAGGTATCATTCCGATCGACCTTCCTGGACCCGGGAGCTGCCGCACTGGCGTCCTTCTGGCCTGCAGCCAACGCAGATCCGGCTACCACCCCGGGCAACTACAACTACTACGAACCGATCGACAACATTCACAATGGCTACACGTATCGCGCCCGTGTGGATTACAACTACAGCGATAAGACGAAGTTCTACTTCTCGTTCCAGTACGGCAACGACAGTTCGCTCGTGCAGGGCAACGGCGCTCACATTTATTGGACGCCGGGCAACTCCATCCCCTTCCCGGGCGGCGGACTTTCCACCGACTCCACCACCAAGAGCGTCGCTGGCCATTTCGTCCACATTTTCAATTCGACGACGACCAACGAACTCATCGCCACGTGGGGCTACGGCAATTTCCCCGTCGGTCCGTCGGACATCTCGACGATCTACAAAACCACTTTGGGCTATCCGTACGGCTCAATTTACGGCGGCTCGCTCTTGATTCCGTCGTATAACAGTGCCGGCAACCAGACGTTCCCTGACTTCTCACAGCAGGACATTTTCGAACCTACCGGCAAGTACACCGTCCGTAAGGAAGTGCCGCAATTCGAAGATGACTTCACGAAGGTCTGGGGGACGCACACGATCAAGATTGGTGCGTTTACGGAAAATGTAAGCAACCTTCAAGGATCGTTCTCCAACATCAACGGCAACCTCAGCTTTAACGGCGCCGGCAACCCCGACGTGCTGACCGGTATTCCCATCGGCGGACAAAAACCCGACCGCAAACTTCTACACGGGTATAGCCACCGGCTATTCCGAACAGAACGGTGCGCCGGTGGAGAGCTTGGCGTTTCAGACGATCTCCTTCTACGTGAACGATTCGTGGAAGGCGACTCGCCGGATGACGATCGAAGTTGGAGCGCGCTTCGAGCACATCAGCCACTGGTACGATCGCAACGGCGTCGGCAACGCGGTCTGGATCCCCGGACTTGTCGCTTCCGACTTCGCCTCGGGTATGACCAATCCTGGGATCCGTTACCACGCAATTGATCCCGGAATTCCGACCAGCGGTTCCCCGAACCGTCTCGCATTCGTCTCGCCTCGTTTTGGCGTGGCGTATGACGTGTTCGGAACCGGCAAGACCGTCGTTCGTGGGGGCATCGGTGCCTATCGCTTCAACGATCAAACCAATGACTACGACGCGGCTCTGACCACTTCCCTGGGCGTACAGCAATACGGCCTGCCCGGCGGAAAGAACGTTCTGTTGTCGGAAATCAGCTCGCTGAAGCCTCCTGCAGCCGGCGCGATCAGCGGTACCGTAAACGCCGTTCCTTACAACGACTATGACGTTCCGGTGACTTACGCTTGGAACATGACCGTTTCTCAACAGCTGCCGTGGCACTCCCTGTTGGAAGTCGCCTACGTCGGCAACAACTCTGACCAGCTGTTCATGGGTGGTGAAACGATTTCCGGCAGCGGCTTCTCCAGCTTCACCGACCAGAATAAGACTCCTTTGGGAGCCTTCTTCGCGCCCGACCCGGTAACCGGCATTACGTCCACCGATCCCGAGAACATCTCAGTCCTCCTCCGGCGGCGTGAACCAGATTGCCGACTACCACCCGTACGGCAAGTATTACGGCACGAACCAGATCCTGGTGAACTCGCACGTTGGCTATTCGAATTACAACGCGCGCAGGTTAGCTGGGTGAAGCGTTCGGACCGTTTACATTCAACGCCAACTTTACTTGGTCCAAGACCCTTGGTACCGGCCAGCAGATCAATCCGTTCAGCGTTCACGCAAACTACGGCTTCTCGCGATTGACCGTCCGTACGTCTTGAACACTTCGTTCGACTACAACTTCCTCAAGGTCTATCACGGCGACAGCAAGCTGCTGGGTGCTGCGGCCAATGGCTGGACCATTTCCAACATCACCTCGTGGCAGTCCGGCGGAAACTTGCAGGCGATCAACAGCCCGAACTTCGGTTTGGCGTTGAGCTACAACCCGGCCTTCCGTCGCGGGCATCCGGTCCCGGCAGGTTCGAACACGGTTCAGCAACATCGTATTTCGGTACCGATGCCACGATGCTTATTATGCCGACCACGACCTGCAATCCGGGTTCGAATCGGGGGCTTGGCCACGAATCGGCGGTGTTCAGTACTCGGTCAGCGCGTCAATGGCTCTGCTTCATGCGCTCCGGCTTTCGGCACGAACGGACTCGCGCACGTACCAGTACCGCGCGGTGCGGCGTTCTTTGATAGCGATCTGGCTCTGTACAAGACCTTCCACATCAACGATCGCAACAGCATTCAGTTCCGCGTTTCCGCATTCAACTGGCTGAATCACCCGCTGCCCGAATTTTCAAGCGGCAACCAGTTCACCCTGAAGGAAACGTTGGATTACCAGAACCAGGCTGCGGGCTTCCAAGTTAGCCCGAGCCAGTCGCCGACCTTCGGTTATCTCGATACCAAAGCCGGCGCGCCGAACCAGCGAATCTGGGAACTTTCGCTGAAGTACATGTTCTAAATTCCCAAGGAAAGGGCGTCCCGATTCGTCGGGACGCCCTTTTTTTTTGCCCCAGCTCCCGCATCGTGCGCGTCTGAATCGCCGGTGGTTGTAATTCGACTTCGCTATACTGGATATCCATGGCGGTCCGTCTTCTTCAACTTTTGAGCAACGGGCATGTCCTCGGCGCAGCTTCGGTTCCCGCGCTCCTGTCGGCATCGCTCGCCGTGTCGCTTCTGATGTTCAGTTCCGCCGCTCAAGGCCAACTCTCAAGCAACGATGCTTCCACGATTCTTCAGCAGCACTATGAATCCGCCCAAAATTTCCAAACTTCCGGCGATCTTCCCGAAGCCGCGAATCAATACAAACTCTTCCTGTCCAGCGCACTCCTTCAACTCGCGTACAACCGCACCAAAGCCGGCGATTTCGCCAAGGCCTCCCAATTTTTCGATGCCGCCGTCGCACTGGTGCCAAACGATCTCGCGTTACAGCTCGAATACGCCCAAGCCGCTCTCGCCGCGCACGACCTCGCGAAAGCTCGATCCCTCTCGCAGGTCGCGGTCGATGCGGATCCGAAAAACGCCAAGGCTCATCGCGTCCTGGGCCGGACCCTCATCGAGTTGAAAGATCTTCCCGCCGCGCGCATCCAGCTCGAAAACGCGGTTGCGCTCGAGCCCGATTTCGACAATGGCTACGCCCTCGCCTGCGCCTACCTCGCATCGAAAGACGAAAAAGACGCGATGAAAGTCTTTGGCGAGATGCTCGCCGCATTCGGTGACTCCGCTGCCATACGCATGAGCTTCGGCCGCGCCTACGCGCAGTACGGCTATCCCGAGCAGGCCATCCTGGAATTCAAGAAGACGATCGCAAAGGATCCGAAAACGCCCGGCGCTCACTACTCGCTCGGCGCCTCCTATGTTCTCAGCATGGGCGAGATTAATTTCCCTCTCGCCATGGCCGAATTTCATAAGGAACTCGAGAATAATCCCGACGACTACTTCAGCCACTCCCAGCTCGGCTACATCGATCTCAGCCAGCACAAGCTTGCCGAAGCCGTCGTCGAACTTTCTCGCGCTACCCAGCTCGATCCCACTTCGCCTGACGCGTACCTCTCTCTCGGCCAGGCGTATTCCGAACTCAGTAAGCCCACAGAAGCCGAAGCCGCCTTGCGTCAATCAATCGAACTCACCACCGATCCGTCGCGCAATCACTATCAAGTTCAGCGCGCGCACTATCTCCTTGGCCGCATCCTGATACAATCCGGCCGCGCCGATGAAGGAAAAAAAGAGTTAGCCATTTCAGGGGAACTTTCCCGCCAGGCCGTCCAGGAAAATCAAGGGAAGACTCGCGAAGCCACCAGCAGCCAGGCGGCCGCCACCGCTTCTTTCAAATCCGCCGGCGACACCGCTGCTCCGCCCGAAGCCGTCGAACACGCCGCCGAATACGAAAAGCAAATCGCGCCTGCGATCGCCGATAGCTACAACAATCTCGGTGCGATCGCCGCAGGAGATAAGGACTACACCACCGCGCTCTCCTATTTCGAGCAAGCGCACATCTGGAACCCGTCGCTTGATACGCTTGATTACAATTGGGGCCGCGCCGCGTTCTCAGCGAAGCGTTTTGAAGATGCCATTCCGCCGCTCGCGCGCTACCTTGCGATTCATCCGAATGATGTCGGCGCTCATTTCACCCTTGGGCTGAGCTACTTCCTCTTGAAGGACTACAAAAACGCGCTTGCGGCATTGCAGCCCGTCGAATCGAAACTCAGCGCGTCACCGGCACTCGTGTTTGCCTATGCCGTCTGCCAGTCCAAAGCCGGTGACTACGACGCTGGCCTCGCAACTTTGAAGCAACTCACCGCTGAGCACCCTGAAATCCCGGACAATCACCGCGCCCTGGCTGACGCCTACGCCAGCCACAACGATTTCGCCGGCGCCGCGGCTGAACTGCGCGAAGCTCTTCGGCTGAATCCGTCGGACACCGAAGCCGCTGCACGATTGCAGGATTACGAATCGAAGTCCGCTGCTCAGGCTCCCGCCGCCTCGACTCGGAAACCAAATTGAATGGCGGCTCGCTAAGAAAGTTTCACAGATGATTTGTGCTTCGCCCTTTCACCGCCGTCGAAGAAGGCAAACGTGCAGCATTCTCAATTGAACCCGCGAACCCTTCGCAGGCCTGTCACGCGCGCCCTCGCGCTAATTCTCGCCGCGGCGCTCCTCGGCCTTGCGCAATCGCCCAGCGTGCCTGTCGCTCCGCAGCTCCATTTCCGCGACATCGCCGCCCAAGCCGGCCTCACCACCATCCCGCATTTCGATGCCGACAAGCGCTATCTGATCGAAATGATGGGCGGCGGCATCGCGCTTTTTGATTGCGACAATGACGGCAAACTCGACATTGTCACCGTCACTGATTCCACCATCGGCAGCTACCTCAACGGCGGCGACCCGATGGTCACGCTCTACCATCAGGATGAAAATCTTCATTTCACGGATGTCACAAAATCCGCGGGACTGACGACGCTCGGATGGGGTATGGGCGTCGCCGTCGGCGATTTTGACAACGACGGTCGGCCCGATATTTACGTCACCGGCTACGGCCACAACGTGCTCTACCACAATCTCGGCGGCTGCAAATTCGAGGACGTCACCGAAAAATATCATCTCGCCGCCGGAGGATTCAGCGTTGGCGCCGCGTGGGGCGATTACGATCGGGACGGCCGCCTCGATCTTTTCGTCTCGCGCTACGTCAATTCAGACATCCGCAATCTTCCGCAACCCGGCAGTGCCGCTTTCAACTATCAAGGCCTCCCCATGGAAGTCCCCGTCTCTGCCGGCGAAACGGATTTTCTCTTTCACGCAAAACCGGGCGGAGGCTTTGAAGACGTCTCTGCAAAAGCGGGCGTCAGCAATCCCGATAAACGCCTCGGAATGGGCGTCATTTGGGCCGACTATGATAACGATGGCTGGCCCGATCTCTTTGTCACCAACGATATGGGCCCGAATTTTCTCTACCACAATAAGCACGACGGCACATTCGAAGATCTCGGCCTGGTCACCGGCACCGCGCTTAGCGCCGAAGGCCGCTCGATGGGAAATATGGCGGGAGATTTTTCAGATTATGATCACAGCGGCTGGCTTGGCTTGGTCGTCACGCGCTACGGCTATCAGCCCATGACGCTCTACGCCAATCAATCGGGGAAAGATTTCGCGGACGTCACCTGGGCTTCGCAGATCGGCAAAGTCAGTTACTCGCCTGTTCGCTGGGGCGCCGGCTTCGCCGACTTTGACAACGACGGTTGGCCTGACATTTTTGTCGCCAATGGCAACGTCACGCCGATCGTCGACACACTTCCCAACGACTTGAAATACCGCGAGCCGATCCAGTTCTATCGCAACCAGGGCGACAAGACCTTCTCGGAAATGGCCGACGCCGTTGGTCTCAACGATGGCCCGCTACAGTCGCGCCGCGGCACTGCGTTTGGAGACATCAATAACGACGGCAACATCGACGTCGTCGTCTACAACGTCGGCGCGCCGCCATCGGTCTTTCTCAACGAAACGAAAAACGCAAACCACCGCGTACTCTTCCGTCTCGTCGGCACCAAGAGCAACAAGGAAGCAATCGGTGCGCGCGTAACCGTCGTCACTTCAAAAGCCTCTCTGATCGACGAAGTCCGCGCAGGCGGCAGCTATCTTTCCACGAATGACGTCCGCCTGCACTTCGGCCTCGGCTCCGACGCTGTCATGAAAAAGATTGAGATCCAGTGGCCGGGCGGCCTGAAGGAAGAACTGAAGAATATCCCCGCGGACGCCATCTACACCATCGTCCAAGGCCAGGGCATTCAAAACACCGTCAAGCTCCCACCTCCCGGCGCCGCTCCCACTTCCCAATAATCCTTGCGATACGGTTCCTGAGTCGCGTGGGCAATCCTAGCGGCGGCCTTTTCAGAAATCGCGCGCAATCGGAACATTTCGACTCAACTGCAAATCACAGTTCGTTGGCCTACTTGGTGGCAGCACGTCACTGGGCAATCAAGGGCGGGGCTTTCGCAGTGTTAAACGCCGTCTTCTCCGTGATTCCTTTCCCTTCCGTAATCGTATAAATAAAATCCACCGGCAGCGCCGGAAACTCTTCCTTGCTCCCGCTTGGCCACGACACCTCCACGCGATCCATCATCGCGTGACTCTCAAGCCCAAAATGGAGCCGCGGATCGTTCTGCGAAAGATAACTCCCGCCTCCGCGCACTTCGTCGAACTGCACCAAGTTTCCAGCCGTCACCCGCACGCGCGCTCCGATCGCCGAGGCGTTGCTTTTTGTACCAATCAGCCGGAACGTCGCCGAATGGTTCACACTCTCCGACCGGTTGATCAGCAGCGTCGGCGGTCCGTCCATATTCAGAATGAGAATGTCGATTTTCCCGTCGTTGTTCACATCTCCAAACGCCGCACCGCGTCGCGAAAGAATCGGCAATTCGTTCAGTCCGGATATCGCCGTCACATCCTCAAACGTCTTATCCCGGTTGTTTCGAAACAAAAATACCGGCTCCCGATAGGGCGCGAGCCCCTTCACGTTGTCTGCCTGCGGAAAAACGTGCCCGTTCGCCACAAAAATGTCCGACCATCCATCGTTGTCCACATCGACGAACGCCGTGCCCCATCCCACGTAAGGATAAGTCGGCTGCGCGATTCCCGAGCCGCCGGTGATATCTGTAAACTCCTTCGGACCTTCATTGAGAAAAAGCGTGTCGGACTGAAAGTTATATTCCGTCACAAACAAGCTCAGCCAGCCCGTATGCAAAAAATCCGCGACGTCGACTCCCATCGAGCCCTTCGCTTTGCCGTTCGCATCCACCGCGGTCCCCGAAAGTAGGCTCACGTCTTCAAACGTTCCGTCGCGCCTGTTGCGGTACAGATAGTTCGGCCCAGCGTCGTTCGCCACGAACAGATCCGGCCAACCGTCGTTGTCGTAGTCGAACCAGATCGGCTGCATCCCGTACGATCCGCCTGGGTTGTCTACGCCGGCCTTCTTCGAGATCTCCTCGAACGTTCCATCACCCTTGCTCCGGTAGAAAAGATTCGACTCGCCCGGTAGTCCCAACGGCCCACATTGCACCTTCATGCCCAGAATCGTGCACGAATCTGCTTTGCTTCCGAATTCCGGTAGGTGATGAATGTCCAGCTTTACGTACCGGGCCACAAACAAATCCACATTCCCGTCGCGATCGAAATCGCCCCACGCCGCACCCGCGTTGAATCCCTTCGCAATGAGTCCAGCCTTCTGCGTCACATCCTCGAATCGGCAGTTGCCCTTATTTCGGTACAGGACGTTCCCGTCGAAGCCCGTCACAAATAAATCAGGCAGTCCGTCGTTGTCGAAGTCCGCTACAGCAACGCCCATTCCCCAGCCGCGCTTGGTCAGTCCTGCGGCCTTCGTAATGTCCGAAAATTTCAGATTCGCGTCCTGGTGATATAGCGTCACCAGCGGATCGCCGCCTCCCAGAAACCGCTCGACGTTCGAACCATTCACCGTCACGATGTCGAGCTTTCCGTCACCGTCGCAGTCGATGAATCCCACGCCGCCGCTCATCGACTCGACGATGTATTTTTTCTCGGGCGACGAGATGTGCGGAACTGTCAGACCGGCTTGTTTGGCAACGTCTTCAAATCGGAGAGCCGGCTTCGAGGAATGGGCCTGAGGCGTGCCTTGCGCCACGCAGTACGCGGCCAGCACGAGGGAAAAAGCAACTTTGCGCATCGGGGTTTTACGATGATAACACGCGCTAAATTTGGGTCAGTTCTTGTCCTTTTCGACAAACGCGCCGCCCGAATGCGCAAAATCGGCCGTTGCATCGTCGGCGTCGTCCGTCTCTGCTGTCTGCACGCGGCCGCTTGTGCCTTTTGAATCGCGATCGGGCGCGAGCCCTTTCAGAAAATGCTCCAGGCTTCCGCGCGTGATCAAGTGCGGTGAAAGCGTCAGCTGTTGCGACGAGCATTCGCCTTCCACCAGATATTCGTGCAGTAGCCGGAACGCCATACGCCCCTGTGCACGAGGACGTTGAAAGATCGTTGCCGCTACAGTGCCCTTCCGAATTTCCTCGATCAGCTCTGGAAACAGGTCCGTCGCGATGATCGTTAGCTGCCCAAGCATGTTCAATTCGCGAGCCGCGCGAATTACCGGCATCGACGCTTCGGTCGTCACGTAAATTCCCGCCAGATCCGAATGTGCAGTGAGCAGCGCCACGCTCTTCCCATACGCTTCCGCCTCCAGGTCGTGGTCCTCGATCGGGCTTTCCAGCTGCATCTCGGGATATAAATTCTCAAGGGTCGCCTTGAACGCTGCGTACTTTTCTGCGTGCTCAGTGATTTCCGCATCGCTCATCGTCACCGCTACGCGCCCCTTCCCGCCAAGAAATCGTCCCATCAGGTCGGCGGCGAGCGATCCGCTCACCTGCGTATCGATCGATACCACCGCCACTCGCCCGGAGTCTGGTGCATCCGTCACCACGCACACCGTCGGCACTTTTGTGCGTGGACCGCGCCGGATCCATTTCCGCAAACTCTTCGGTCGGCTCGGAAACGTGATCACTCCGTCGACGCCGTCTTCGGTCGCTTCGAAGAACGCTTCGTCGTCGCCTTCGCCCAAATTCGGAAAAGTGCGAAACTCGAGCTCAATGTTCTCGATGCCCTGCGCCTTCGCTTCTTCCATCACGCCCGAGCGGACCTCGTCCCAAAACGAAGTCGTGCCCTGCAGCGTATTCACTGAAATTTTCGGTTTGCGTTTCTGAGACAGAGTGCGCGCCGCGAGGTTCGGCCGATACCCCAGCCGCTTCGCCATCCGCAGCACTTTTTTCTTGGTGGCGGGGCTGATTCCTGCCCCATCGTGTAGCGCCCGGTGCACGGTGCCGGTGGAAATATCGAGAGCGTTTGCGATGTCGTAGACCGTGGTCCGTTTTGACATCTAAACCCTTGTATTACAAGCGCTTGGCTACAACGAGTATACTCCGGTTTGGGCCGGCTTTCGCGCTTAAATCTCGATCGAAATGGCTCCAAAAGCCGATCCTGATCGCCTCCTCGGATCGCGGACCTCTGGCACCCAGTTGTCCGCCGTTTTGGCGGAAATTTCGCCTCGCATACGCGTGGCCCCAGGCGAACTTTCGTCCCGTCGGCGCCACGCAAGGCCAGAATTTATTCGTCTCGCCTTGAGCCACAGTGCTAGCATTAAACTTCGCGATCGCAATCGAAGCTCTCATGAATGGAGTTTTGGCAATGATAAACCGCAGCGCATTCGCTGGCGCAATTTTCGCTCTAGCGGCATTCGGTCTCGGCGCGGCCGTCGCGAACGCGCAATCACCAACGTCCGCTCCGGAAGCACCACCCACGGCTACTGCCGCGAAACCTGAGCTTCCGCCCTATCATGATTCCGCACCAAAATCGCCGCTTCCCGCAACGCGCGATCCCCACGAATTTCCCGAAGTGGAAAATCAGAATCTTTACGCTCTCGCTGCGAAAGAAAAAGCGATGCTCTATCAAGAGCCTTGCTTCTGTCATTGCAATCGCGAGGTCGGGCACGAAAGTCTGCTCGATTGCTTCGTCGATACCCACGCCGCGAACTGCCTGCTCTGCAAAAAAGAAGCCGTGCTGACGTACCAGGAGTGGAAGCAAGGCAAAACCGCAGCTCAAATCCGCCAGGACATCGTCGAGGGCAAATGGAAGACCATCGATCTTTCCAAGTACGACGACGAAGTCATCGTCACGCCGAATTCGCCTGACAAGCAGCACTCGAAATAGCGGCCGTCGACCAAAAATGACCCTAGGTCATTTCCGCCGCCCGTCCCTCTTCTCTTGCTTTTTTGTCTTTTCCTTGGATACTCCGGTCGGTGTTACAACTATCCCTGCAGCATAGCGCTTCGAATCAGGCCGATCGTTCTTCGAGCGCTTTCCCGCTTCGGCGGATTTAGTGCGTGGAGCTGGAGCTCGGTTGCGCGGGCCAATCCTGCGGCGCGAAATCGACACCCCAAAAATGCGGACTCGGCGACAAAAACTCAATGCCCACCCGCGTGCCCTTTTCGGACATCTCGCCCAGATAAACCACCCGGCACTCCTGCTCTTCTTCCGTCACCGGATTGATCAGCACCAGTTGATTACCCATCCCGATGTTTTCGTTCAAATAGAGCAGCGCACCATGCGCGTTGATCACGATCGTCTGGCTGTTTTCGCGGAATTTCCGGCCGTCCGCGTTTTTGCCCGACGCGCGCACCGGTATTCGGGTGAAGATGCGCGAACTGCGCCGTTCTTTGCTGGACGTGGTTTCGGTCGTCATCATCTCCATCGTCGCTCCCGTCGCTTCTTGAGTCAACGAAGCCTCCTCACGATGTGTCCAAAAGCTCAGTTCGCATTACCGTTTGCGGAACCCTTCGCTTTTTCATTAAAATATAAGATTGTGCCCGCTGAAATTATCGGGCATGGTAGCAGTCCCGTAACCGCAACTTTCAAAACTCGGCCAAGACAGGACCCCTGAATGACCCTGATCGACCAGATTGAAGCCAATCGTGAATCGCATCTCGAAGAACTGAAGGAATTTCTCCGCATCCCGAGCGTCAGCACAAAAAGTGAACATAAGTCAGATATCGAAAAAGCGGCTCGCTGGGTCGCGGACAAACTTCGGGCTGCGGGGCTGGAAAACGTCGAGATCAAGCCGACGAAAATGCACCCGCTCGTTTACGGTGAATCGCTTCACGCTCCGGGCAAACCCACAATCCTGATTTATGGTCACTACGATGTTCAGCCCGCCGAGCCTTTCGATCTCTGGACGACTCCCGCCTTCGAACCGAGCGTCCGCGACGGCAATCTGTTTGGCCGCGGCACAGCCGACGATAAGGGCCAGGTCCACATCCACATCAAAGCCCTGGAAGCGTTGAACAAGACCCATGGCACCCTTCCCATCAACGTAAAAGTCATGATCGAAGGCGAGGAAGAAGTCGGCAGCGTCAGTCTTTGGGATTTCGTACAGGAAAATCGCGAACGCTTAAAAGCTGACGCGCTCGTCGTTTCCGACACGTCTATGCTCGCGAAAGGGGTTCCGTCAATCACCTACGCCTTGCGCGGCCTCAACTACTATCAGGTGGAAATCTCCGGCCCTGCGCAGGATCTTCATTCCGGCGTCTTCGGCGGCGCCGTCGCCAATCCCATCACGGTCCTCGCGGAAATGATCGCCAAGCTGCACGACAAGAATTTTCGCGTTACGGTGCCGGGTTTTTACGAGGACGTCGCGAAGCTTTCAAAAACCGAACGCAAAGCGCTGAATTCGCTGCCGTGGAAAGAAAAGGACTTTCGCAAAACAGTGGGCGCCCCCGGATACTGCGGCGAAAAAGGATTCTCTACCAGCGAGCGAGTCTGGATTCGTCCCACTCTGGACATGAACGGCATCTGGGGCGGCTACACCGGCGAAGGCGCAAAGACCGTGATCCCCGCGAAAGCTTACGCGAAATTCTCGACGCGCCTTGTTCCGAACCAGGATCCGAAAAAAATCGCCAAGCTCGTCGAACGCCATGTCCGCGCGTTGCTGCCGAAGACTGTAACCTGCAATTTCGAAGTTCTCAGCACCGGCAAGCCGTGGATCGCGTCGTACTCGCATCCGATTTTCCAGAAAGCGATTCACGCGCTTCAAACCGGCTTCGGCAAGAAAGCCGTCTTCATTCGCGAAGGTGGTTCCATCCCCTTCGTCACGCAAATGCACGACACCTTCAAAGTTCCCTGCGTGCTTCTCGGTTTCGGTTTGCCCGACGAGAACGCCCACGCTCCCGACGAACACATCGCTCTCGAAAATTATTTCGGCGGTATCAAAGCCGTTGCTCTGTTCTACGAGCAACTCGCCGCAAAATAATTTCGCCTCTCAATTTTCCGGACTTCACAAAAACCCCGTTTTATCGGGGTTTTTGCAACATTATTGCTTGCGTTCGCTCACCACTGTCGCTATAGTCCCAAAGGCATCCGGACACGGGTTGCCACAAACGCTTTTACTTTTGATGGAGGAAAACGTAACTCGATGGCAAATCCGCTTAGCAAGTCCAAGATCATCGCCTATGTCACTGACAAGGTGAGCACCGAAGATAAGCCGGTCTCCAAGAAACAGACCGCGGCGTTCTTCGAAGAACTCTTCAAGCTCGCCGTGAAGGAAACCAAGAGCGCCGGCAAGTTCGTCATCCCGGGCATTGGCCGCGCCGTAAAGGCTCACCGCAAGGCTCGCCTCGGCCGCAATCCGGCGACGGGCGAAACGATCAAGATCAAGGCCAAGACCGTTGTGCGTTTGCGCGCAGCGAAAGCGTTCAAAGACGCCGTTCTGAAGTAGGCCCATTCGGCGCAGAGATTCGCTCGAAGACCCCCAGGCACGCTCGGCCCAATTGTTGGGCGCGCGGCTTGGGGGTTTTGTCTTTCCTGCCGTCCCGATTTGGAATCATCCGTTCGCCGTCATTCGCATCCAATTTTCTAGCATTCTTCGAGGGATCATGAACTGTACCTTCTTGGGCGCCCGGAGCTAGCCGATGCAGCCCCGCCTGGTTGCCGAGCACTCCGGCCTACTGACCGACCTTTACGAACTCACCATGGCTGCGGGTTACCTACAGACCCGCTTTGACGCCTGCGCCGCCTTTGAGCTCTTCGTCCGCCACCTTCCGCCTCATCGCAACTTCCTCGTCGCCGCCGGCCTGGAACAGGCCCTCGAATTCCTCGAAAACGTCCATTTCACTTCCAAAGAGATCGATTACCTCCGTCGCCACCCTGTCTTCCGCAACATCCGTGACGAATTCTTCGATTACCTCGCCACTTTCCGCTTCACTGGCAACGTTTGGGCGATGCCCGAGGGCTCTCTGGTGTTTCCGGGCGAGCCGATGCTCCGCGTCGTAGCCCCGATCATCGAAGGCCAGATCATGGAAACCTACGTCCTTGCCACCATGAGCTACCAGACCATGATCGCGAGCAAGGCCGCCCGCATTTACACCGCCGCCGAAGGCCGTCAGGTGGTCGATTTCGGTGCTCGCCGAGCCCATGGCAGCCAGGCCAGCCTCCTCGCAGCCCGCGCAGCCGCCATCGGCGGCGTCGGTGGCACGTCGAACGTCCTCGCCGGCCAGCAATTCGGCATGGAGACCTACGGCACCCAGGCGCATTCCTGGGTGATGGCCCACGAAGACGAAAGCGAAGCCTTCGCCCACTTCCTTGACGCCTTTCCCGAACACGCCGTCCTGCTCCTTGACACCTACGACGTCCGCGACGCCGTAAGGAAGATCATCGCTATGGGCCGCAAGCCCGCCGGTGTACGTCTCGATAGCGGTGACCTTGCGAAAGACAGCCAGTGGGTCCGTGCTCAGCTCGATCAGGCCGGTTGGCAGGAGGTAAAGATATTCGCCTCGGGTGACCTCGACGAAACGCGCATTGCCGCTCTTGTCGCCAAGCACGCCGCCATCGACGCGTTCGGCGTCGGCACGGCTCTCGCCACCCCTGGTGATGCGCCGCATTTGAATCTCGTCTACAAGCTCGTTGAAGTCGAGCGCGACGGCAAAGTCCGCGAAGCCGCCAAGCTTAGCGCCGCCAAAGTCACCTATCCCGGGCGAAAACAGGTCTTCCGCTACTCCAAAGCGACGGGCGAGTACACGCACGACAAGATCGCTCTGGAGGGCGAACCCGCTGACGGCGGCGAGCCGATGCTCGTCGAGGTCATGCGCGGCGGCCGCCGCACGACTCCGGCCGAACAGGTCATCGATCTTCGCGGACGCTGTCTCGCCGGCCTTGCTCGTCTCCCGGTTCGGTACCGCCAAATCAATCGCTCGGCCGAGTATCCCGTTCACTATACCAAGCGTCTAAAACAGCATCTGGAGAAATTGCGCCGGCGCATCCGCAAAGCGGCGCCGAAGTAGTCCCTGGGGCGTGAAGGAGTTCTAGCCGTGACTTCGCACAAGCACGTGCTTTGGGAAGTGGATGCGCAGGTCGACTTCATGCTGCCCGGTGGCGCCCTCTATGTACCTGGCGCCGAAAAAATCATTCCAAACGTAAAGCGCCTGGTCGAAGCCGCGCAGGATTCGCACTCACCCTTGATCTCCAGCGCCGACGCGCACCCTCCGGGTGATCCCGAATTTCAGCGCTTTGCTCCGCACTGCTTGAAAGGTACGCGAGGTGCGGATCTCGTCGCCGAAGCCCGCGCGAAAAAAGTTCTTACGATTCCGAATGACACCTCGTTTGCCGTGCCGGCCAGTCTGTCTGACTACGACCAGGTCCTGCTCGAGAAACAGAGCTTCGACGTGTTCGACAATGTCCACACCGGAGAAATTCTCGACAAGCTCAATCCCCATGCCGAGTTCCTGCTCTTCGGCGTCGTCACCGAATACTGTGTCCACGCCGCTGCGAAAGGTCTGGCAAAACGCGGCCGCAAGGTCCGCCTCGTCTCCGATGCCATCGAAACTCTCAACGCCGAGCATGCGAAGCGCGCCGTCGAGGAGCTTCGCGGCCTTGGCGCCAAGACCATCACCACCGATGAAGCCATCGCGATCGTGAATCGGAGTTAGACTACGTTTCAGGCTGAGCGCGCACGACAATGTCCGAACGACAAAAACAAGCCTGGTCGCTCCTAGAGGAAGCCTACCGCGTTCAAATGGGCGGGGATTACGCTCGTGCCGTCGAACTCTACAAAAATTCGCTCGACCTGTTTCCCACAGCCGAAGCGCACACGTTCTTAGGTTGGACGTACCATTTCCAGGGGAAAACCGATCAGGCCATTTCCGAATGTAAGCTGGCGATCGAAGTCGATCCCGACTTCGGAAATCCTTACAACGACATTGGCTCGTATCTGATCCAGCAGGGCAAGTATGACGAAGCTATTCCGTGGCTGGAGCGAGCTCTCACTGCGCCGCGCTACGAGCCGCGCCACTTCCCGCATTTCAATCTCGGTCGCGCCTACATCGCGAAAGCCAATTTCACCCGCGCCCGCGAACATTTCAACGAAGCCCTTCGCATCGAGCCCAATTACGCCCTGGCCCGCCAAGCCATCGAAAATCTCCGTCGCCTGGTCAATTAAACCATTTCAGTTCGAACCGCTTGCCAAAAAGCACCTCTGTTCGCCGCGAGTCCATGCGCTATTGCAGTCAAGAATGCCGGATGGCGAACTACCACGTGTCCACGAAAGGCGAAAAGCAGCAGAAAATGAAGAGCGCAATCGCTGTGCGGTAGGCGATCCGTTTGAGACTGTGTGCATAAAATCGTTTGTGCCGTCTGAGGAATTCTCAAGGCCGATGAATGACCCGAACGCTCCCAACGCGCTCGGACTCCGACCTGCTCGGATTGACGTCCTGGACGATGGGGTTGAAGATCAATACCCCCGCAAGACTCCAAGACAAGCCCGCCTCGATCTATAGGACCACGAGCGGCATTGGAATCTGCACTCACACCTGATCGCGAGCCACATCTTTCGGCCGCAACGTGGCATCGTAAATCCATAGCAGCACCGCCGTCGCCACTCCCACCGCCACCACGCACCACCAAATAAGCTGCGGCTGATTCAACTCCTCCCCAAAGTGATGAATCAACCTCCCGCCAAGCCATCCTCCGATCAACGATCCAATTCCAATTGGCAAAAACGCAAATCCCATATACGTTCCCTGCTGCCCCTCCGGTGCCAGCCGCGAAATGTATTCGTAATAGCGCGGCGACTGCGTAATCTCCCCCAGCGACACGGCAATCAGCGTCACAATCACCATCGCAGGCGTCGGATGCACAATCAGCAGAATCCACGCCAGCCCGCTCATTAACGTCCCAATCGTAATCGCGCGAAACGCCGGAATCTTCTGGGTCAAGAAGCTCGCCAACATCTGCAGGCAGATCACCGTCAGCGGCCCGGTAATCAACATCAACTCCGTATCCATCGTCGCGCTCACGTACTTATGCACGTAGAGCGGCAAAATGATGAATTCCTGCCAGTACACCACCCAGTACCCCGAAAAAATCACCAGGAACAGCATGAACTTCGGATTGCTCACCACGGTCAGAAAATTCCGCGCCGATTGTCCAAGGGACGGTGCCGTCTCGCCCGGCTTCTTCGGCTCCTGGAAGAATGCCAGCACCACGAAGAACATCAGGAACACGCTCAGCGCCGCTACACGAAACACATTCTCCACGCGCATGTGTTGATGCACATACGACGCAAGATACGGCCCCGCCGCGCCGCCGATATTCACCAGCGTGTAGTAGATCGAATATCCTATCGACCGCACGTTCTGTTTCGACGCGCGCGCCGTCGTTCCCACCACACTCGGCTTCACCAGCGCCACGCCCAGCGCCGGAAGCATCAGCACCACGGTCACCAGGGCTGTCAGCGGCACCGCCGCTCGGATCGGCTCGAGCCACGACGCTCCCAGCGAGCCCAACAGAAAGTACGAGCAGCTCAAAATAAGGTAAGCCAGCGAAAGCGCGCGCCGAAATCCCAGGCGGTCTGCCACCGCTCCGCCAAACGCTGCCAGAAACCACACCAGGCCGCCGAAGAGTCCCGTCAGCGTCCCCACCTGCTGCACTGGAAAATGCAGCGTCTCGTTCAGGTATCGTGCCAGCGACGCAAACGCGGCGTAATAGGAAAGCCGCTCGAACAGCTCGCTTAGGTTCGCCACCCAAAACGATCGCTCGAATCCCGTCCGGATCTCGCTCAGCCGCGTCGAAACTTCCACTCGCCCTCCCGCTCGCAACCGCGCGATTGTATCGGAACCCCGGCCGCATTGGCCTGTTTATTGCTCTCGCGCACCGCACCCAACGCCCCGCCGAGGCTTCGGCCCTCTTTCCCGTTGTGCTAACATCGCAGTTTCGGCCCGTCGATGACTTCGCGTTTAGTGGACACCATGCCTACCGCCAAAATGAAAGCTCTCCGCAAGACGCGCCCCGCACGCGGCGCGCAAGTCGAGTCTGTCCCCGTTCCCGTGCCCGGCCCGATCGAAGTTCTGGTTCGCGTCAAAGCCGCCTCGATCTGCGGCACCGACCTCCACATCTACGGCTGGGATCGCTGGTCCGCCAGCCGTATTAAGCCGCCGATGACCTTCGGACACGAATTCTGCGGCGTCATCGAATCGGTCGGCTCTGAAGTTACTTCCGTTAAACCCGGCGACTTCGTCAGCGCGGAGATGCACGTCAACTGTGCCCACTGTCGTCCGTGTCGCATGGGCCAACCGCATGTCTGCCAGAACGTCAAAATTATCGGCATCGACGCCGATGGCTGCTTCGCCGAATTCGTCAAAATTCCGATCCGCAATGTCTGGAAGGTCGATCCCGCGATTCCGGAACACTACGCCGCCATCCTCGACCCACTGGGCAACGCCGTTCACACCGTCCTCGCCGGCGAAATCTCCGCTCAGAACGTCGTCATCACCGGTGCAGGCCCGATCGGCTTGATGTCCATCAATGTTGCCCGCGCTTGCGGCGCCGCCATGATTTTCGCCACCGAAGTGAACCCGCATCGCCGCGACCTCGCGATAAAAATGGGCGCGGACGTCGCCATCGACCCTTCGAAGGGCGACGCCATCAAGCAAGTCCTCGACGCCACCGATGGTGCAGGCGTCGACGTGCTCCTCGAAATGAGCGGCCACCCGGACGCCATTCATCAGGGCTTTCAGATGCTCCGCGCCGGAGGCCGCGCCTCGCTGCTCGGCATCCCGAAAGATCCTGTCACTTTTGATCTGGTGAATGACGTGATCTTCAAAGGCGCCACGGTCCAAGGCATTTACGGCCGTAAAATGTTTGAGACCTGGGTTCAAATGACCGACCTCTTGAAGCAAAATCGGTTGAATCTCGAGCCGCTGTTCCGCGAGCGCGTTCCTCTCGATGATTTCGAGTCTGCGTTCAAGCTTCTCGAATCCGGCCAGGCCGGAAAAGTTCTTTTGTATCCGAACGGCAAGCCGAGCTAGCTTGCTCACTCGCGCATCGCCGAAGTTCCGATTCCATACCGTCGCCATCTCTCCGCCGGAGGCATCATGACCGCAACCTCGCAGCGCCCGCAGCTCCAATACCTGCACAACGCGCTCGAAGATCTGAAAGCCGCAAACCTTTACTACCGCCTCAAAGTTCTCGAAGGCGAACAAAAGCCACTCGCCAATTTCGACGGCAAACAAGTCATCAACCTCAGCTCCAACAATTACCTCGGCCTCACGACCCATCCCAAACTCCGCCGCGCCGCCATCGACGCCACTCGCAAATTCGGCGTCGGCTCCGGCGCCGTTCGCACCATCGCCGGCACCATGCAGGCGCACCTCGACCTTGAAAAGCAGATCGCCGAATTCAAGAAGGTCGAAGCCTGCGTGGTTTTTCAATCCGGCTTCGCCGCCAACGCGGGCACCGTCGCCGCGATCCTCGGCAAGGAAGACCTCGTCATTTCCGACGAGCTGAATCACGCCTCGATCATCGACGGTTGCCGCCTCTCTCGCGCCACCATCAAAGTTTTCAAACACAAAGACGCCGTCGACTGCCGTCGCGTCCTGGAAGAAACCAAAGACTGGAATGGCAAGAAACTCCTCATCACCGACGGCGTTTTCTCCATGGACGGCGACATCGCCGATCTTCCCGCTCTCTGCGATCTCGCCGAGCGATACGGCTGCATCATGATGGTTGACGACGCGCACTCCTCCGGCGTGCTCGGCTCGCGTGGCCGCGGCACCATTGACCACGCCGGCTGCCACGGCCGTGTCGACATCCAGGTCGGCACCCTCAGCAAAGCCATCGGTTCCATCGGCGGTTACGTTTGCGGTTCGCGCGACCTGATCGAATTTCTTTATATGCGCGCACGTCCGTTTCTTTTCTCCACCTCGCATCCGCCTTCGGTCACGGCCACTTGCCAGGCCGCCTTCGAGCTGCTCGATTCCGAAGCCGGCGAAAAGCTCATCAAGAAACTCTGGGCCAATACGAAATTCTTCAAGCGCAAGCTCAAGAAGCTCGGATTCGACACAGGCAGGAGCCAAACGCCGATTACGCCCATCATGGTCGGCGACGCCGCTAAAGCTTTTCAGTTTTCGAAGGATTTATTCGCGGAAGGAGTTTTTGCCGGTGCGCTCGGCTTTCCCACGGTTCCCCAGGATAAAGCCCGCCTGCGCACGATCGTGACCGCCACGCATAAGCGCGCCGATCTGGAACGCGCCGCCGAAATCATTGCCAAAGTCGGCAAAAATCTCGGCGTCATCTAACACGCGCGCCGTACCAGGGCCAAGCTTAGGCCTCCGTACTTAGGCCGCCATCGATAGCGCCGCTGGCGAATGTGCATGCAGCCGTCGATTCACCGCCAGCACCATCCCGCCTAGGCCCCAGAACACAACCAGCAGCATGATCCAGCCGCCGACGAACGGCAGCATCGAAACGAGACGCAAAATCAAAAGTCCCAACGCCACCCGTCCGAGCGTCGGACCAACTCCAGCCACGGGTCCCAGAATTTTTTCGCCTAGCCACCGAGCGACAATCACCTGGGCTCCATACATCGCGATCAACCAGATGAAGATCGTGGAAATTCCCACTCCCAATCCGACGACCGTAAAACAAATCAGCACAGCCGCAATGGGCGTCGCAAACAGAAATAGCACGCCAAATCCGAGTGACGGCGCATAACGGCTCAGCGCACTGGACGCGTCGAAGTAAAACACAGGCGCGAGGAGCAGCAGAACCAGTCCGAACACAAAGCTCGCGCCCCACTTGAGCACCTGGTGCCAGTAGTAGCCCAGCGAAGCGTACCGATTCCCCTCGTCCTCCGAAATAATCGAAGTCTGCAACGGTGCACTAAATTTCGCGCCAGCCTCCACCGTCGCTTGATTTCGCCCGTGATACGTTGCCGTGCCCGCCACATCCGCCTTCGGTCCGAATTTCAAATGTCCCGCGCGAATATACAAATTCCGCCCGATCAAATTGTCGACCTCAAACTCTCCACCGTACGCCTGCAGGTCCCCCGCGATCGGCCCTTCCAGCGTGCCGTCGCCCGTGCCCAATAGAACCGAACCGGCCACCCTCGCGCCCGAATTCAAATTGAAATTGCCGACCCACGACGAAACGTTTCGCGCCACATCCGAATTCAGTTCCACCGTTGAAGCAAACGCCCGCACGTTCCCGCCCACCGGGCCGTTCACTCGCAGCTCCTGCGCGAACGCGATCACGTCGCCCTTCACGTGCCCGTTCACCGTCACGCTTCGCGACCACGCAATCAAATCGCCGTCCACGTCGCCATCGATCCGCGTCGAATCGGCGAACACGATCAAATCGGTGTGAATGGTCTGGCCTGAAGCGAGCGTGTAGTTCGGCTGCCCGTGCTCTACTTGTCCGGCCTGCGCCGAAGGAGAAAGCGTGAGCGCCATCGTCAGGCCAGCCATCGCCACCACCGCCGGCGCCACGCGTGTCAGGTGCTTCCTTACCAGCCACAAAATCAAAATCCCCACCGTCGCCACCGCCGTGAATTCGATCATGCTTCGCATGGCTTCCCATCCTTTCCAGAATGCGCCGCTGAAGAACAGCATCGTGAGCAAATTTCCCTGCGTAAAGCCGGCTTCGGCCGCTGTCGCGCGCCACGGCTCGATGAATCCGTTCCACACGGTGTACGCTCCGCCGATTCCCAGCGCCATCGCCGCGATCCAGCCCCACGGCGCCGATCCTTTTTCCGGAGCCTGCACCAGATGCGCGGGCACCGATTCGTCGTCGGTCTCGAGCGACTCGCGCAGCCACAGCGATTCGCGATTTAGCGCTTCCAGCAGGTCGCGGCATTCCGTGCATTCGCTCGCATGCGCTCGCACCACATCCGCGTTCTCCGGTCGCAGCTGATTCTCCAGATACAGCAGCGCCGTCATCTCGTCAAAATGCGTCATGATCTCCCACCCGCCGTGGCGCCAAACATGCCCGCCCCGCCTTCCTCTGCTAGAATATCCCGCAACTGATGCCGTGCGCGCAGCAGCAGCACGCCCACAAACGCGCGCCGCACTCCCAGCGTGTCCGCGATTTCGTCATAACTCATGTCCGAGTAATACCGCAGCACCAGCACCATGCGCGCGCGATCCGGCATCTTCGCCAGCGCCGTTCGTACTTGTTTGCTGTCATGGTCGAATTGCATTTTTTCCAGTTGTCCTGGGTCTGGATGTTCCAGCGGCATCGTCTCCACGTCTCCCGTCTCCAGATCCTGTCGGATTCGCCGCCGCCTCAAAATATCCCAGCAGTGATTGCTCGCCACTTTGTACAGCCACGCCTGAAAGGGTCTCGTCGAATCGTACGTCCCGAGCTTTTGCCGCACCTTCATGAAAATATCGGTCGTCGCGTCTTCTGCGTCCTCGCGCGTCGGCAAAGCCCTCCGGCAAAACCGGAACATCGCCGGCGCGTAGAGCCGGTAAAGCTCGCCCCATGCTTCGGCTTCGCCCGCCCGGACGCGCTCGACAACATCCGCTAGTTCCGCGGCGCTCATTTCTCCGGTGGCCTTCCGTCTCTCCATAAATTGATACGCGCGCCCGGCTAAAATATTTCAAACGTGAGACATAGCGACCGCGCCGCCCCGGACTTTCGCCCCCGCTTCGCCTATCGGCATACGGACACCCTCGGGCGCCAACCCCGGCGTCCACCCCTGCGGTTGAGCCTCACAGCCTAGCAAATCAAGGCTTTATTCCGCACCCTCAACGCGCCGCCAGCCAATAAAAAAGGCCCGGCCGCCTGAATCAGGCCGCCGGGCCCCTCCCCAATCGCCGTTAAACGCCTCGAATCGGCTCTAAAACGTGAACTTCGCCGCCAGCTGAATCCCCCGCGGTCCGCCCCCCCCTAGGAACGGGTTGCCAATGCCCACGTCTCCTGTCGCAGACAGCTGATAGGCACCCTGGCTTACTCCGTTGTTTCCGATTCCCTGTTGCCCCGCATCTGCAATGAATGCAGGCAGCAACGGGTTGGAAAAGTTCGGATGGTTCAGAAAGTTAAAAAACTCCGCGCGCAATTCCATCCCCAGCCATTCGGTCAGCTGAGTATTCTTGAAAACGGCGAAGTCCCACTGCTTGAAACTCGGTCCACGCAGCGAGTTGCGACCTTCGTTCCCAAAATGCCGCGTTCCAGGCACGCAATTCTGGTCAGGCCCCGTACCGGAAGCTTCCCAGTCGGTCAGCGCCGTCCCGCTAAGCGACGTGCACGGTGTTTCGAACGCGGCCATATTCAGGAAGTTATACGGATTGTTGGATTGGTACTGGATCGGTCCCACCACATCGGGCCGGTCAAATCCCTCGCCGCTCCCGCTGAAGTCGCCTTCGAAGTCGTAGTTCAGATTGAACGGCTGGCCATCCTGCAACGTTACGGTACTGTTGATTCCCCACCCGTTCTTAAGCTTCTGCCAGTCTCCGCCCATGTGTGGCAGCTCGTAGGCGAAAATCCATGTGAACCGGTTGCGGATATCGAAGTTCGAATTTCCGTATTCCAGATTTGGATGCGTGCTGTCGTTCGGCTGCGCCGCGTTCGGCACAAAGTCGAAGCTGTCGCTCGCCGTATCCAGCGAATGCGACCACACATAGTTAACGATCGAAGTAATTCCGCGCCAGTTGTTCACGCGTAAGCTGGTCTGAAGTGAGTTGTAGTTCGATTTCGCGTTTGCCTGCAACTGGTTGATGTACTCCGCGCCATAAATATTGTTTACGTAATTCGTCGGTACGCCATAACTCGGGATACATCCCGGGCCTCCCGACGGATAACACGGCGCTCCCGTTGTGGATGTATTGGCCTGTGCGAACGCAATATCGTACGCATCAATCGCCGATTGTCCCGGCTGGTTTACGTCCAAGTAATGCAGCAAGCGGTGCCCTTGCGCTCCTACGTATCCCACCTCCAGCATCACCTTGTTCGTGATCTGTTCTTGGATGTTCAGGTTGTAATTCTCCATGTAAGGCGTCGGCAGGTTCCGGTTCACCGCGAAAATGTTTCCCTGCGGCGCTCCGGTCGGTGCCGCAAAAATCGGAACGCCGTTCGCAATCGTGGCTCCCGTCGGGCTCACCGAATAAATCGGATCGGGTCCCGCCGGGTTGTAGCCCACACCCGGGCAAAACAAGCAGTTGTACGGTAGCTCGCCAAGGAACACGTCCTGCGAGACACCGTCGTAAAACATCCCCCAGCCCGCACGCAGGATCGTCTTTCCTTTTCCGAAGGGATCCCAGGCCACACTCAGGCGCGGCGAGAAATTTTTGTAGTCCGGTTTGTACAGTGACCCCAGTCCGGGCTGGCCGAGCTGGGTGAGCGTCGCCGTCTGTGCCACGGGATCGAGCGCGGTAATGTTCGTGAACAGATTATCTTTCTCGCCCACCACGCCGAAATAATCCCAGCGTAGCCCGAGATTGAAAGTCAGCCGCGAATTCAGCTGGTACGTATCCTGCACGTAAAGTCCCTGGTTGTTCTGGTACGTGTGCCGCACGGACTGGCCCAGCGACTGCCCGCCTCCATCCACCGTGCCGCTCAGAAAATCGTCCAACGTGTTGAAATCCAGCTCGCCGCGGTAACTTGCGCCGAAGAACTGCTGGATGCTCGTCCGCCTGTACTCGTACCCGAACTTCACATCGTGCTTTCCGATCTTCCATGAGAAGTTGTCCAGTGCCTGCCAGTTCGTATCGTAGCGATGCCGCGGTGTTGAATGACTCGCCCCGAGCTGGGCGAAGTTCGCCACGTCGATCACCGGCAAGCCTGAATTGGATGGCGTCGCCCCAGTGCAATCCGGCACCGTGGTCGCCGCGCACAAGCCCACGCTGCTTGGCTCGAAGCTCTGGTCATCGGGGAAAAATCCTTCCGCGAACCGGTTCCATCCAAACCGCGCTTCGTTCACCTTCGTCGGCGAAAGCACGCTGACGTAGGAAATCGAGACCAGCTGCACGCGCGTCGGAGTGTAGGTATTGAATCCCGGCAGCACTCCGCCGCCCGTCAACGCCAGTGGAAAGCTCTGCACGCTATCCCCAAAGAAGTACCGGCCGGTCAGAATATTGTTCTGGTTGATGTTGTGGTCCACTTTCGCAATCAAGCTCGTCAGTTTGTTGTACGAGGGCGTCACCGCCGACGCTTCGCCTCCGCCCAGGTTCGGCAGCGGCCACGGATCATTATTCGGATAGGCCTCCAACAAATTCTGAATCACCGGATTCGTTGCCACCAGCGACGAAGGATCCGGCACATCGGCCACGCTGACCACGCCCACGCGCTCCTGTTGCCCTTCGTAATCCACGTAAAAGAATGTCTTGCCCTTTATGATCGGTCCGCCCAGCGCCGCGCCATACTGGTTGTTGTGAAACGGCGCTTGCGGAGTTCCCGACGGGTCAAAGTAGTTCCGCGCATCCAGTGCGTTATTCCGGAAATAATCGAACGCGTCGCCATGAATCCTGTTCTGCCCGCTCTTCGTCACGATATTGATCACTGCGCCCGCGCTGCGCCCGTACTCCGCCTCGAAATTCGAAAGCACCTTCAGTTCGCTTACCGCGTCGATCGGCAGGATTGTCGCTGGCGTTCCAAACACGCCTGCTTCGTTGATCGCCGGATCGTTCCGGTAGCCGTCATTCATATCCGTGCCGTCCAGAAGGAAGTTGTTGGCCCGCCCGCGCGCGCCGTTCATCGAAAAAGTACCGTATGAACCCGGCGAGTCCGAAATCTGGTCTGGCGATCCCGCCACACCCGGCGTCAGATAAATCAGCTTAGTGTAGTCGCGCCCGTTCACGGGCAAATTCTTTACCGTGTCTTGCGTCAAGGTCCCGCCCAACGTGTCGCCTGTGGTATCCACTTCCGGTATGTCTTCGCCCGCCACGGTCACCGTGCTGGTCACCGCGCCGGCCTTCAACACGGCATCGATTCTCTTCTCCGTAGCCACGTCCACCGACACACCGGTGGTCACGGACTTTTGAAATCCTCCCAGTTCGATCGTCACGGTGTATGTGCCGACCTGCAGTTCCGGCACCAGGTATCCGCCGTCGATTCCGGTCTGCGTGATGCGGTCCACCCCCGTATCCACGTTGTGAATCGTCACCGTCGCGCCTGTGACTGCCGCGCCGGATGTGTCCGTCACAATTCCACCGATCGATCCGCGAAACGTCTGCGCATGGCTCGCCGTTGCACCCGCCAGTGCCAGCATCAAAAGTATCGCCGCCGCAACGAACCAGCTACAACGCGCGCGCGTTCTCATCTCGTTTTCCCCCGAAAAGACTGCCGTTTTCTGACACGAAAATTGTTAGTGAAGATTGGAACGGCGGGCGGGCAAACTTGTCCAATCAATATGTTTAATGCAGACGATAATCCCACCGGAAACTCCACCGCACCACACCCACGCCCCAATCGCACTTCACGTGCCCAAGGTATATGCTCCCTATCTAAACGAGTCAAGCAGCATCCACACCCCGCTTTCACATCCCGCCGTCCCATTTCCGCCACTTTCGTGTGACGGAGGTGTTCGCGGCATGGACCTATTGTCTGTGGCTTTCGTTCAGCATGTCGCCAAGCCGGCCTGCCATGGACTCAACGTTCGATTTTGGCATCTCCAAGTGCTTGCCCCTCCCACACCAGGCGTGCACGCAAGCGGAATAGGCGCGGATCGCGTGTGAGATACCTCGATCACCTTCCGCCCCCATTCAGCCGTCACCGCCCAACCTGATATACTCGTCTTTCCGCGCCAACCTTACGGCGCTCACTGATATGCCTTCCCGCAAACCCAAGGAACTGAAGTCCAAATCGCGCCCGGCTACAGGCGCCCAGACGACCAAGCCGCCCGAGCCGCGCGCGCCAGAACCACCGGCTGCGAAACCAACCCTGAAGTACGCAAGCGTGGTAAACGCTCCTGTCCTTCGCGATCCCAACGGCCCCGAACGTCTCTTCCTCATTGATGCCATGGGCTTCATCTTCCGCGCCTTCTTCGCTCCCATGCCGATGCGCATGCGCAGCCCCGGTGGTCTGCCCACCAACGTTCCCTTTCTTTTCTCGAACATGGTCCGCAAGATCATCAAAGACTGGAAGCCCGACTATCTCGGCGTGGTCTTTGACGTCTCCGCGCCGACTTTCCGCGACAAGCTCTTCGCCGATTACAAAGCGCAGCGCCCGCCGATGCCCGAAGACCTTTCGGTCCAGATTCCCTTCGTCCGTCAGTTCTGCGAGGCCATGCGTCTCCCCATCCTCGAATATTCCGGCTACGAAGCCGACGACGTAATCGGCACCATGTCCCGCCTCGCCACCGCGAAGAAATTGCAAACCCTCATCGTGACCAGTGACAAGGACATGCTTCAGCTCGTCAACAAGGACGTTCTGGTCCTCAATCCCACCAAGGGCGATCTGCTCATCGACGAGAAAAAAGTGGAAGATCTGATGGGCGTTCCGCCTTCGAAAGTCGCCGACGTCATGGCTCTGATGGGCGACTCGATCGACAACATTCCTGGCGCGCGCGACCCGAATGACAAGCCCGCTCCCGGCGAACGCCGCAAACCCGGTATCGGCGACGTCGGCGCCAAACAATTGATCCAGCAATTCGGCAGCGCCGAGGAAACTCTGAAACGCGCCGCCGAAGTGAAACGCGCGAGCTACCGCGAAGCGCTCGAGAAGTGCGCGAAGTTCGTGCTACTCAGCAAACAGCTAGCAACCATACCCACCGACGCGCCGGTCGAACTGAATTTGAAGTCACTCGTGCTTGAGGAGCCGGACCTCGCCGCTCTCCGCGACCTCTACGTCGAACTTGGGTTCTCGTCGCTTCTTCGCGAGCTCACTCCGCTCGCCTCGATGCACACAGATGACGCGGAAACCGATTACGCTCCACTCGACCTACCCGCCGGCCTCGAATCTTTTCTGACGGCTGTTCCGGCTGGCCGCGACACCGCCGTATGGCTCGGCCTCGATGCCCAGGAAGCCGACGAAGAAGGCTTCGGTTCCGCCGTCCTTTCCGTTGAAGTCAGCTCCAAGGAAAACCTGGCGCGCATCGCTGCCAACGATCTCGAAAACAAATCGCTTTCGGAGATGGCGCAGTTCCTCGCCGATCCCAAGCGCTCGAAGATTGTTCACGATCCGAAACTGTTTCACCTGCTGGCCGCGCCTGACTCCATCCGCGATCGGAAAGCCATCGCCGGAATCAAACACGCCACGATTCTCTATTCCTACTTGCTTCGTCCGACCACGGCCAAGCATAGTTTCGCAGAAGTCGTTCTCCGCCATTTGAATCGAACGCTTTCCGGTGCGTCCGGCGAACGCGCGGACTTTCTCCAACGCGTCGCGCCCGTCCTTCGCGCGGAAGTTGAAAAGCAGGGCCTTCTCGACGTCTATGAAAAGATCGATCTTCCGCTGGCGCCGGTTCTCGCGCGCATGGAAGCTGCCGGCGTTCGCGTCGATTGCAAAGAACTCGACCGCATCTCCACCCATCTCGCCGACGAAATGGCCAAGCTCGAAAAAACCATCTTCGAAATGGCCGGCTCCGAGTTCAACATCAATTCGCCGCAGCAGCTTGCCGAGGTCCTTTTCGACAAGCTTAATCTTTCACCGCCGCGCATGGGCCGTTTCAAACCGAAATCGCGTTCCACGGCCGCCGACGTCCTTGAAGAGCTCTCGGAAGTCCATGACCTACCGAAGAAAATCATCGAGTACCGCGAGCTCACCAAGCTCAAATCGAATTACGCGGACGTTCTGCCGCGCCTGATCTACCCACTCACCGAGCGTCTGCACACGAGCTTCTGCCAGACCGGCACGGCTACCGGCCGCCTCAGTTCGTCCAATCCGAACCTGCAAAATATTCCGATCCGTACCGAGTTGGGCCGTGAAATCCGCGCCGCATTCGTTGCGCCTGCCGGCTCGCTCCTGCTCTCGGCCGACTACTCGCAGATCGAACTGCGCATCCTCGCGCATCTCTCGCACGATCCCGTTCTCACGGAAGCTTTCCAGCGCGGCGAAGATATTCACTCCCGCACCGCTCAGGAAGTCTTCGGCGTCGGCCCAATGGCCCAAACCCGCGAACACCGCCGCGTCGCAAAAGTCATCAACTTTGGTGTCATCTACGGCCTATCTGCTTTCGGTCTGGCCCAGCAACTCGGCATCGAACAGAAGGAAGCCGCGCACTTCATCTCCGTCTACTTCGAACGTTATAGCGGCGTGAAAAAATTCCTGGACGCGCAAATCGCAGAAACCCGCAAGACCGGCTTCACCCGCACTCTGTTCGGCCGCACTCGTCCCATTCCAGAGATCAGCTCGCCGCAAGCCAACATGCGCAACTTCGCCGAACGCACCGCGATGAACACGCCCATGCAGGGCGCTGCCGCCGATCTCATCAAGCTCGCCATGATCGAACTCGACCGTCGCCTTCCCGCCGAGAAGTTTCAGGCCAAGATGACCCTGCAGGTCCACGACGAACTGCTCTTCGAAGCTCCCGAGTCCGAAATCCCACGGCTCCGTGCGCTCGTCAAAGACGTAATGGAAAACGTCCACAAATTCCGCGTCCCCATCGTTGCTGAAACCAAAGTCGGCCCCAATTGGCGCGACATGAAATGATTCCGACAGCGTCCCCACGCGGTCGTCCTCCAGCCACGCCCTATCGATATGGCACGCCTGGCCTCCGAGCCGCCCATCGCAATAATGAGACCCGTCTCACCACGAGTGACAATCACCGCCCCGAACCGTGCTATGTTTTTGCTTCGTAACTCAAATTGAGGCATTTCATATGGACCACACCGAAGGCTTCCTCCAAATCGTTCGCGACGCCAAAAAGCGCATTAAAGAAGAAGACATCCCTGCCGTGAAAAAGCGCCTCGACTCCCCCGAAAAGCCGCTCATGGTCGACGTCCGAGAAGACTCCGAATGGGCCCGCGGCCACGTTCCCGGCGCGATTCACCTCGGTAAAGGCGTCATTGAACGCGACATTGAGCGCACGATTCCTGACAAATCCACGCTCATCGTTCTTTATTGTGGCGGCGGTTTTCGTTCCGCGCTCGCCGCTGACAACCTTCAGAAAATGGGCTATCGCAATGTGATTTCGATGGACGGCGGCTGGCGCGGCTGGACCGAAGCGGGTCTGCCAATCATTATCGACTGACGCCCTACGCTTCGTTCGCGCCCTCTTGCGCATCCCGTCCAATTCGAGGTCCGGCCACACGCAATGATTCGGCGCTCCGCCTATCGATCGATCCTTCTCGCCGCAGCTTTCACGGCCGTCTCACTCCTCCTCGCCTCCACTCCTGCGCAAAACGGCAAGCTCGCCCCCGACAACCCGCAGCAACAGTCAAACGCTCCAGCCGCGTCAACCCCGCTACCTCCGACACCGCAAAGCTCCGCGCCGCTTCGCTCAAACGTGACACTCGTCCCCGTTCGCGTCGTCGTCCGCGACAACACCGGCGCCGCCATCGGTCATCTCACCCGCGACGATTTTCAAATCCTCGAAGACGGCAAGCCCCAGTCCATCGTCCACTTTTCCGTCAGCACGGCTGCGGACAACTGGACGCCGCCTCCGGCTCCCGCAAGCGTCCCGGCTCCCACCGTCATCCCCGTCACCGCCGCGATGTCCCCATCGTTCGAACTGCCCTCCCGCTACATCGCAATCGTCTTTGACGATGCTCATCTTGAGAACACCGATCTTGTCCGTGCCCGCGTCGCCGCCGATAAATTTCTCGACGCTCCAATTCCGCCTTCCACTCGCATCGCGCTCTTCACCACCTCGGGCCTGGATCATGTCGACTTCACGCAGGACGCCGCCGCGCTCCGTAAAGCAATCGGCGCGCTCATTCCTCACCCGCAAGACGTCTCGAGCGACAACGCTCTGGGCCAGTGCCCGCCGATGGACTATTACGAAGCTGACCTGATCATCAATCGCAATGACCGCAGCGCGAAAGACCTGGCTCAGGCTGACGCTCTCATCTGCACCGCCGATCAGTCCGCGCAAGCCGCCTACGCGCAAATGATGACCACCGCGCATCAGCTTCTTGCGGTCGGCGAATCGAACACGCAAGCATCCATCCACCGTATCGACGCAATCATCGACCGCATCTCCAAGCTTCCCGGTCAGCGCAACATTCTTCTCGTCTCGCCGGGTTTCCTCGCGCCCATGGCGCAAACCCAAATCGACGAACTCACCGACCGCGCCACTCGCGCCGGTATCTTCATTCACACGCTCGATGCGCGCGGCCTGTTTGCCACATCCCCGCTCCCCGATTCCAACAATCCCGGCGCTCCGGGCTATACCAATGCGCGTTCCGCGGGCATGGCTTCCGCCTATCGCCGCGAAGGAGCCGTCGCTCAGGATGAGGTCATGCGCAGCCTCGCGGATGGCACCGGCGGCTTCGCCTTCCTGAATGACAACGACCTCGAGGCCGGATTTGCCCGCACCGTCGGCCATCCCGAAGTCTCTTATCTGATCGCCTTTGCACCCGTTGGCCTGAAACACGACGGAAAATTCCACACGCTCAAAGTTCGCCTCACGTCAAAGAACGACTACACCGTCGAAGCCCGCCGCGGCTTTTTTGCGCCGAAGTCCGACCAAACCCCTGACGACGTCGCCAGGGAAGAAATCGAAGACGCCGCCTACTCCCAGCAGGAACTTGGTGGACTTCCCATCGATCTCGACCTCCGCTACGCATTCGACGCATCCGGCAACGCCAAGCTTCTCGCCACCACGCACGTGAACGCCACTGGTGCACAGTTCGACACTCGCGATGGCCAGCGCACCTACAACTTCACCGTAGTCACCGCGCTGTTCGACGGAAATGGAAACTATCTGGAGGGGAATCAGAAAGCCGTCGGGCTGCGCGTGAAGGATCCGTCACCAGAGAAACTCGCGCAAGGTGCCTCCGTCCGATCGGCGTTTGATGTGAAGCAAGGTCCGTACTTCGTCCGCCTCGTCGTCCGCGACGCCCTGGGCGGCACGCTTGCGGCAAAGACGGCCTCGGTCAACGTCACTCCTCAGCTGCCTCCCGCTGTCGCCGCCACAAATGCGCCCGTCAATTTCGAAGCGTCGACGCCAGGACGGGCGAAGAAGTCCGCCAAAAAGTCTTCCGCTAAACCGAAAGAGCCGGCCCTCGTCTGGAATCCTCCGGACACCGACGCTAAAAATCCTGACGTCGCCGCCGCTCCCCCATGTCCGGTCTCCGACATCATCATTGCCGCCGGCAACCGCGCTTCCGAACTCTCCGCCAATCTTGAACGCTTCGACGCCATCGAAACTACGGCCTTTGAATCCTACGACCGCTACGGGGTGTCGCGTCTCTACATTGCGGCGTCCTTTGATTACACGGTCGAATTCGATCGCCAGCCGGGAGTGTTTCGAATTCAGGAGTCGCGCACGCCCACTCGCGAGTCAAAAGCCGGTCTATCCGCCGTTCAGGATTCCGGTGTCCCCGCCGTCGCGCTGATCTTTCATCCGTTCTATCGCGTCGATTTCGAAATGCACTGCGACGGCGCTTCGGACTGGAACGGTCAACCCGCGTGGGTCGTCCGTTTTCACCAGATCCCCGGCCACCCTTCGCGCATTCTTCAATTCTCTACGCGCGAAGCGACCTACGTTGCAAAACTCAAAGGCCGCGCGTGGATTGCACAAGACTCCGGCCAGATCGTGCACTTGGAAACGAATTTAGAGGAAGGAATTCCGATGATGAATCTTGTGTCAAACTCGATTTCCATCGACTACGCGCCGGTGCGATTCCAATCGCAGCGCGTCGAACTCTGGCTTCCGCAACACGCCACGACCTTTACCGAGTACACCGATCGCCGCACCATCATGAACCACGTGTACTCTGACTTTAAGCTCTTCTCTGTCCAGTCTAATTCGGCCATCCTGGCGCCCAAATCCGCAACCACTCCGGCGAATAATCCATAGCCGTGCGCGTCACCGGCGAGGCGGCGACCTCTCCGCACCTCAGCGTCGATTTGACCCTGATTTTCTATATCTTCTCGGCGTCACAAAATCGCCCGCACCACGCCGCCATCCGCTCTCACTGCCGCGCCATTCGTCGCGGAAGACTGCTCGCCCGCCAGATACGTCACCAGCGCCGCCACCTCGTCCACCGTCGCAAATCTTTTCAGCAGTGACGACGGCCTGGCGTGCTCGAAAAATTCTTTCTCGAACTCCGCTTTCGTCTTGTTCTGCTGTTTTGCCAGCGTTTCCACAAACACAGCCACGCCCTCCGATTCCGTCGGCCCCGCGAGCACGCTGTTGACCGTAACGCCGGTTCCCGCCACCGACTCTGCGATCCCTCGCGCAATCGCCACCTGCGCCGTCTTCGTCATTCCGTAATGCACCATCTCCACTGGAATCTGCACTCCTGACTCGCTCGAAATAAAAATGATCCGGCCCCAGTTTTTCTTCAGCATCCCCGCCAGATAATGCCGTGAAAGACGCACTCCGCTCATCACGTTGATCTCAAACAATCTGTACCAGTCAGCGTCAGGAATCTCCGCAAATGGCTTCGGTTCGAAGATGCCTACATTGTTCACCAGCACCTCCACCGTTGGCAGCTTCGCGATCACCTCATCCGCGCCCGCCGCGCCGGAGAAATCCGCTACGATGCCGCTCACCTTCACTCTTGGTGCGTGCGCGAGGATCGCCTTCACCGCGCCATCGACACGCGCCTGCGTCCTTCCGTTCACGTAAACGTGCGCGCCCTCGCCCGCCAGCGACTTCGCTATTGCAAACCCGATTCCCGCCGTCGATCCGGTCACCAACACGGTCTTCCCACTCAATTTCAGATCCACGTGTTCCTCCATAACAAAAAGGTGTTGCGCGCTGCTTCGCCGAACTTCATTATCGCCCACCTCTAGGTCGTTTCGGTCAGACCAGCGCGCGAGCAAAATTCTGCACAGCCGAATCCCGCCGGGCGGGTAAAATCAGTTCTCGACTCGCCTTCCGGCCAGCGTCACAGGTGTGAGCATCGGACGCTTCGGAGAATCAGATATGACCGTATCGGTCTTTGTTGGAACCAGCCTCGACGGCTTCATCGCGCGCCGAAACGGCTCATTCGATTTTCTGCCCGCCGACGGCGGCGAACCACACGGCTACGAAGAATTCTTCGCCACCGTGGACGCGGTCGTCATGGGCCGCAACACGTTCGAAGTTGTCCTTCCATTTCCCGAGTGGCCCTACGGAAAAACGCGCGTCGTCGTTCTCAGCAGCCACCCCATCGATTTCTCCGGCGTCCGAAATGCCGTTGTCGAACCAATGTCCGGCGAGCCCGCCGAAATTGTCGCCAAACTCGCCGCGAAAGGCGCGCACCACCTCTACGTCGACGGCGGAATCACCGTCCAACGCTTCCTCCGCGCCGGCCTGGTCGATCGCATCACCATCACTCGCGTGCCTGTATTGGTAGGGGAGGGGATTCCTCTTTTCGGCGCGCTTCCGGGCGACATACAGCTCCGCCACATCGCAACGCAGTCCTACGCCAGCGGCCTGGTCAAATCCGAATATTCAGTCGTCCATTGAGGAGCTCAATTCAATTCGGGCAGGATCAAACGAAGGAAGGATTCGCTGCGGAGGTTGGACTTGAGCTAACGGTCGAATTGGTTCGACTCGATTTTCTGTGGTGTTTAAGCTCCCGTTTAAGTTACTCGAAATGTAAGATCCTTACGATATCAAGTCGAAACGCGCGGCGAATGGGGAATAACGCCGCCACAGCAAGGATGCCGATCAGGATGGCTGTGGCTGCCACGTAGCTGAACGGATCGAGGCCGCTGATGCCGTAAAGACCGCGGCGCAATATCGGCGAGAGGCCCGCCGTTAGCGCCACTCCCGCGAGCAAGCCAAGAAGCACTGGCCAGGCGAACCGGCGCAGCACCGCGGAAAATATCTCACTGCGGTGGGCCCCAAGCGCCAGCCGGATCGCAATCTCTTTTGTCCGTTGCGATACGGCATAGCTTACGAGACCGAGAAGGCCAACGACGGCAAGGAAGATTGCAACGCCTCCCAATAGGCTGATGATTGTAGCGATCTGCTCCACCTGGGAGACGCTCTTGTGAAAGCCGGCGGTGAGTGGCGTAAGTGCTGGAAATAACTCGCGGTCGATTCCGCCAGCAATCGACTTGATCGTCGGCGACACATGGTTTGGATCGCCTGCGGTTCTCACCAGCACGGACATCTCGGCAAGAATTTCCGTCGTCGGAGGGTAATAAATCTCGGTCGCATCCGTGTTATTAAGTTCCATCGCGCGGGTGTTGCCGACCACGCCGACGACGATATCTTTGCCGTCCTTCCACTGCTTTCCGATGGGATCTTCGTTGGGCCATCTCTTGCGGGCCAGCGATTGGCTCAGCATCACAGCGTTCTTCTCATCCGCACCGAAACAGCGGCCTCGCAATAACGGGATGCGCATCGTCTTGAAAAATTCCGGACTGACCCAGTTCGGATAGATCAGGACTCGGCGGCCGTCAACGTTAATGCTGGTGATCCTGACTTCTGTGTTCACCAGCGGAGCAATCCTCGCCATGGAAACCGACTCCACGTCGGGCACGGCCCGCAACCTGTCTTGCAGCTGATCGAGATAAGCTTGCGCGCCCGAAGAACTAAACCCGTGCTCCACCATTCCCGGGTCGACGGATACCACTGGCTCGTAGTCGAATCCAGGGTCCGTATATAGCGCATGCAGCGTGGCGCGAACCAGCAATCCCGCCAGAACCAGCAGGACGCAGGTAGCTCCAACCTGCGTGCAAACAACGATCTGATGCCACCTAAACCGGTCCTTGTTTCGCCGCACCATCTGCAGCGTGGGCAATAGCCCAAACACGAGCGCCGCCAAAAATCCCATCGCAGTTGCAAATACGATCACTCGCCAGTCGGGTACTGCGCTCATCCAGGTCGGCGCGTTGGAGTAGACCAACGCAAACCGCAAAACGGCGTAGCTCAGCGGCACAGCTGCGACCGAGCCCAAAACTCCCAGCACCAGGTTCTCGGTGAGCAATTGGCGAAAGACCCTCGGCACGCTGGCTCCGAGGTCCAATCTCAACTGGATCTCTCGCTGTCGGCTGGCTCCACGCGCCATCAACAGTCCGCCGAGGTTGGCGCAAGCAATCGCAAGGATCAAGAACACCAGGGCCCCCACCAATGCGAGCACCGGTCCGCCATCCGTAAGCGAAAGAAATCGCGCACCAGGCGAGACCACGATGTACTCGTTATCCCAAATCTCGGCTGGATAGATTTTCCGCAATCGGTTGGTCAGCGAGAGCAGCTCTTCGCTCGCCACCGGCATGCTCGCATTTGGTGCTAAGCGGCCCCACATAAGAATCAGCCCTTCGAAATTCGGATCGGTGATCGGTTTGCTGCCTTCCACAAAATACGAGTGCTGCAGGAGCGGCACCCAGACATCGGGATTGTCCGTGCCCAAGTTTGCGAAGAACTCTGACGCAACACCGATCACCGTAGCCGGCTTTCCACCCAAGCGTATCGTTTTGCCGACGATGGACGGGTCGCTGTTGAACTGTCTTTGCCAAAAACGGAAGCTCAAAACGGCGACTGGAGCAGAGCCATCGTCGTCGATCGCAGGATCGAACAGGCGCCCCATTGCCGCAAGTCCTCCAAGCTCGCTGAAATAATTTGAGCTGACGAAGCTGCGGATCGCGCGTTCCTCATCTTGGTTTATAACCGCGGGAGCGGCCGGCATCGTTGCGACTACGGCGGAGAGCGACTTCGCGTTGTCCCTGTAGTAGGCGATCGACGAATATGGAACGTCCGGCACAATATTCTCTGGTGATCGCCGCTGTATGCGCACCAGCGTGGCGGGGTCCCGCACCGGGATCGACTGAAGCGTGATCGTGTTGAACAAGCTGAACGCAAGCGTGCTGACTCCGATGCCCAGTGCAAGCACCGCGATGGCAGTCAGCGAGAATCCCGGCGATTTCGCCAGGATGCGCGCGCCAAAGCGAACGTCCTGCAAAACCGAGAGCAGCCAGAGCGTTCCGCGGCTTTCGCGGCATTCTTCCTTGACCTGATCGAGGCCGCCGAATTCCAGCCGCGTCTCGCGCCGCGCTTCCCCTTCGCTCATCCCCGCGCGGATCTTATCCGCCACCTGCGTTTCGAAATGAAATCGCAGTTCGACATCGAGTTCCTTTTCCATCTGGCGCGTTCTCACCAGCCGCTGAAACCAGTTCATCGCGCGTCTCCCAGTCGATGCTGCAGAATCATCGCCACCACTTCCGTCAGGCGTTCCCAGCTCTCGGTCTCGGTCTTCAATTGAGCCCGGCCCTTTGCCGTTAGCTTGTAAAACTTTGCTTCCCGGCCGGTCTCCGTCGGCCCCCACTCAGCTGCAAGGAAATTCTTGTTCTCCAACCTGTGGAGCGCGGGATACAGGGAGCCTTGGTGGATCTGAAGTGCCTCTTTCGACATCGTCTGTATGTGCTGTGCGATTGCGTACCCATGAATCGGCCCTAGCGCGACGACTCGCAGAATCAGCAGGTCCAGGGTGCCTTGCGGAAGTTCAAATTTAGATGGAGTCAGCATGCCTATCCCTTCGGCATATATACACCATGATATGTCGAAGCGCAAGGGGTCGCCTCAAAAAGAGCAAGCTTGAGTTGGTTTGAACGAGGTAGGAGAACCCCCGGGTGCCCTGCTTCGCCCGCCATATGAAGGGCGTCCTCGATCATCGGTGCCCAATTCGGCTTGATCAGCAGAACGCCCGCGTCGAGGTAATCGCGGAGATATGCGAAGAGTGAACGCCCGCTGTCTTCCGCTGGTACGACTCGAACCGAATGTCTTCGCCAACTCGTGGACAGCGTGATCTTCCAAGACGAGAGCCGCGTTCACTTCAGCGAGTCCCGAGAGCATCTCGGTGGCAGGAATGTTCTGATCGCAGAGCCGGTTCCAAACAGAAGTATCGGCGTAAATGAGCCGGTGCGACTCGTCAGCAGCGATTCTCCAAAACTACACTAGGGGAGGGTCTGTCCGCGTTCAGTAAGCGAAGGTGGGTTTCGTCTTTTCGACTGGGGGTTGTGGTATAGGAAAGCGTCAGGCACTCCTCGGCTCGGGTTGTTTGTTCGCCTCCTTCTCGAGCACGGCAAGCCGATCTAGAACCCACTTGAACGAAGGCTGCTGGCCGAAAATCATCACGCCCATTTTCTTGTAGTCCTGCTCGAGGGCTTTGATGCGGCTGTCAGGCGGGACAAGCCGAAGGCTTCCGCGCTGTGCCAGGTCGTAACGCGCCCAGCCCGACGGATAGAAGGTTTCCTTGTGTTTTACGACTTGTGGCAGCAGATCTTTGTCTGCCAATGCTTCGTCCTTGATTTTTCCCTCGGCCATCATCGCCACGTCGTAGTAATGGCGTGAGTACCTATCAGGCATCGGCTTTTCGGGCGGTCGATGGTATTCGGCATGCAAGATCACGGCCTTTTCCCAGAATGTGCGTTTTGCAAGCAGTGCCTTCACCGAAACGTCGCGGTCGGTGACGACGTCCGGGAATTCCTGGCCGGCGAACGAACGTAGGGTGAACTGGCCGTGCGGCACAAACTCCGCGTGGGTTCCGAGCTCAAGCACAACTCGCCGGTTGACATAGTCCAGGCCCTTCGTGCCCGCAACCGGATACCTGAACTCCACCGCATTTGGATCGGTCTTGCTTACATCGAGGCTCCATCCGTCCCCGGCTCCCAGGATGTCCGCGCATCGCCGACGAAAGGCACCGAGGAATTCGCCAGCGATATAGACTCGGCACGTCCCCATCATCTCTTCGAGAATCGCGTTCCGCTTCGTCCTTGAGGTGTTCTCCTGCCTCGGATCGTTATCACCCGTAAAGCCAAGGGCAACGTAGTCCACCGCAAGATCGATGTCTTCCGAGAAGCGGTTTATGGCAGGGAAGATTTTCGAAAGCGATGTTCCGCCCTTGAAGAGAAGCCGCCCTTCAAATGCGTTGGTCGAAAAGAGCTGCTTGAGCACCCAGCAGACCCAGAAATCCTTCTCGATAATTGCTTCGGCCAGATTCTTGCGTGCGGCCGTCTCCGCGAAGAGTTCAGCGCGGCCGCGCGCGTCTATCGTCGCGACTTTGTTCACACGTGCACCTCCGCGATTCGTTTCGCCACGGTGTGAACCCAGTCTAAAGTGAACTGCGTGTTCTTGAGAAAGTGACGCCTTTCGCGCGGAGAAAGCGCGGACCGCAATTTCTCGATCTCCTCCTTTCCCACATTGTCCTCACCGAGATGGCGCAGCGCCTGAATCACGAGCGCCAGTTTTCCATCGAGTCCGGCCATCACTTTTGGTCTTGCATGCCTGAAGTAGATGCTTCGGCTGCCGATCTGCATTTCCTTCGTGGGACCGTCCGTCAGATAACTGATCTTGGACGGCACTTGCGTCGAGAGGCCGAGAAGATTGGCGGCCCAAGCGCCTTCCGGCACGATTGTCCAATGTTGCCGCCTCGCAATTGCGCGAGCCGCCTCGTCGATATCGGGACTTAGCTTTCCGCCCAGTGCCGCGTTAAATTTCGGTGTGTCGTAAAGACCGCGCCGGATACGGCGAATCTTCCCCTCAGTCGCCAGCTTGGCGAGGGTCACGTCGATCATCGTTCGACTGGCAATATCCAGGAAATCCTTCGCAGAGAACGCTTTGCCGTCCTCTAAGCGCTCGATCCTTCTAACTATCTGATGTTGCATCGTTTGCATTGGTTTCGGTGCCCCTCGATTAAGAAAAAACTACTCTTTTTTCTTAATGGTCGCAAGGGCTTTTTCCTCCTACCGACGCTTAATCTATGCAAAGCATGCCTCGAATCGCGGGGTGAAGGCAGATGGCCGCCGCCGTTCGCTGTCAATGACGGCTTTGGCGCCCACCAGCACGAAACGGACTCCGTCCTGGCGCGCGCTGTCACCCCAAAATCCGATGACAGCCTCGCTCGGTTGTGCCGGTTCCCGTGCCTTTTACTCCCACCGCCGTGTGGGGCACTCGAACACGAGAGGCCATATGCCGACAGCGCAAACCGAGATAATCAAGGTGTTTCTCCGGAAAGAGAGCGTGACGGGCGTCTGCGTTCGTCTCGCCTTTAACTGGCCATGAAATGCGATACTCTTCCCGAAGCGTGATGAGCGCTCAACAGATTTTTAGACATCTTTTCTGTTGACAATACGATGTAGGGTGCACTATATTAGATGAAGACTTACTCGACTCTCGAAGTTGCTCGTATCGTGGGGATCACATCTGGGACCCTGCACCGCTGGATACGGGAAAAACGAGTCGCTGCACCACCCGTACAGATGCTGGGCAAGATGCGAATTCGAATGTGGTCGAAGGCTGATATCGAGAACGTAAGTGCGTATAAGGCGGCGCGCTACAGAAAAGGACGCGGCAGGCGAAACAACGTTACACAGAACTAATGAACGGGACGCGCTCGTGCTTCTGACACGAACGCGCCCCTGACCAAAGTGCACGTCTGAGGTGCAACGATGGCTGCGAAAGAAGTTATCTATTTCTCGATTTGGGCGCAACTCGGCTGCGCCTATTCGGTAAAGTTCAGACCCGCAGAAGGGCCTCACTGTTTCGTTCTTCTCGCACCCCCCTCAAAATCCAATCGCTCGCCTTCTTGCGTCGAACGCTCGCGTAAGGTCGCTCGCGACGGAAGGGGCAACCTATGAAACTCGATCTATTTGAACAAATCGTCGAGATCAATCCTTCGCTCGACCGACTCATGGCCGGGCTCGAAAACCTAGCGTCGGTCCCGTTCTTTCAGCCTGACCTCATTCGGCACGCTCGTTCCGATGTTGAAATGGCTCGTATGTATGCCGATCGCGAATTCTTCGACAACTTCGACGCCATCGCCGAGACTGATGCGAAATGGGCCTATCGATTTCGGCGCCGGTTCGACGAGAAACTCAAGGACCGGGACGACATCTATCTTGAAGTTCGCGACGCCGATAAACGACGGACCCGAAAGGGCCTGGCGCCACCGGCATCTGTGCGAAGCGTATCGCGCCGGAGTCTCGCGAAATGAAGTCAGATATCTTTACCGAGATCTTTCTCTGGAATAAGAACGTGGATTCTCTCATCCGCGTATTGCAACGGATGGAGGCCCTCGGCTTATGGAGTCGGCAGGAGATGACTCAGTTCGAAACTCGACTGGAGGAGCTTCGAGCGCATCTGAATGCGGATTTTGGCCAGCGAATATCCTCCCGAGAACGACTGGACCAGCGGCGCTACGAGGCCGTGCAATTGGCTAGACCGCTCGTACGCAGCTCACGAAACGAGGGAAACAAAACGAATTAGCGAAGAAATCGGTTCATCGGTATGCCTCGCGTGGGGACTTGCATCTTGGGCGAATGGAAAGCATGCGTGACGATGCGAATTCGGCCGGAGCTTCGTAACGAGTTAGTCGCACTGGCTGCGCGCGAGCAGCGGTCTCTGGGAAATCTGGGAGCACTCCTCCTGGAATGGGGTCTGAAGCAGCTGAAAATTGCGAAATCCACCGAACGCCTCCTGAAGTGTAAGGTTCATCCGAAGGTTCGGCGATTCTAGGGGATCGCGAAAACAAATCATGTTAGTGCAGCCATTTATCCTCCTTGGCGAAACACGCGCCTGATCGCGGAGGTTCGGTGAGTTCGTCCTCGGCAATTCCGCTCGATTCACTACCATCGGTGAGAGATAAACGGGCGAGCGCCATCGCACTGGAACACAGGGTCGCTCGTTTTGTGGTGTTCGACAGCCTTTGGATTAGGCACTGCCAGTGCCCGATCTGGGTCGGCAGTTATCTATCTAGCGAGGAAATACGCGAGTCATTGAAAGTGGGTGATTGACAAAGAGCGCAGGAGATAATTCACGAGTGAGAGAGTGAAAACCACCGTTCACAACGCGCCGAGCCTCGTGTCACGATCTTGTATGTACTTAAGACATATCTTACTGATGCTGGAACCAGAAAATTGAATCAAGCCACTGTGTACAAATACCGACCGGTATTCCGTCACCTAACCACATTTGCCGAAGCCTACAAACTCCAGTTCATGGATCAGTTGAATTTGGATTCATTGGCCATGTTTCGCGCTTCCTGGACGGAGGGCCCTTGCACGAGCCTGAAGAAACTTGAGCGATTGAGCGCTTGAATGCGTTTTCCAGAGAAGAGAGACTGGATCGAGCGTAATCTCGCGATGGATTTGAAAGCGCCCAAAGTTCCCATCAAACCCACCCTGCGCTTTACACGGGAAGAAATGATCCGAATAGTCGCGGCGCTCACTCCCTACGGCGAATCCGCAGGAGTGAGAAATGCTCAGAGGCTTCGGGCATTTGTACTGCTGTTCGTTACTCTGGTTTGCGGATTGGTGACGCTATTGAGCTCACAATTACCGTAGAAGTGAAATTCGTAGTTTCCCATTACGCGGGTGGTCTCAATAGGTCGACGCAACACTTTGTTGAAGTTTACTCGCAGGAGTCTGAAAACCTAAAGTTTGTCGCGGGCGTTGATTTAAGCGTTGCGCTACTTTGTTCAGGTCCGACTGGGAATCGTCGGTGAGGTCAGTGTTCTTCGGGAAGTATTGTCGTAAGAGCCCGTTGGTGTTTTCGTTCGAACCGCGTTGCCAGGGACTCTGCGGATCACAGAAGTAGACTTTCACATCGGTGGCCACCGTAAAGTCCTTGTGTTTGGCCATCTCCAGTCCCCGGTCCCAGGTCAGCGAGCGTCGCAGCGTAGCGGGAAGTTTGCGAACCTGTTTACTCAAGGCCCCCACAACCTCCGCCGTATCTCGGCTGCGTAGCTTGACCAGCAGGACAAAGCGCGAATGGCGTTCGACCAAGGTCGCGATGTGACTGTTCCCTGAGCCGCGCAACAGATCGCCCTCCCAGTGACCCGGAATGGCGCGGTCCTCGGCTTCCGCGGGCCTTTCGCGGATCGAGAGGGCCTCCGGGATTCGACCGCGCCCGTCTTTAAAGATACGAGAGTGCTGCGACCGGCGTATGCGGCGCTTGGATCGCAAGTGCTCCAGCAGCTGCTTCTTCAGCGCTCCGCGGGCTTGAATGAACAGGCTTCGGTAAATGGTTTCGTGAGACACACGCAGGCTCTCATCATCGGGATACTGGGTTTTCAGCCAGCCGGAAATCTGCTTCGGCGACCCGTCCAGATTCAGTTTACTCGCAACGATGTTCCGCAACTTCAGGTTGACGGAAAGAAGGCAGCGCTTGGGCCGCAAGGCCGAGTGCCAAGCTTCGCCGTCCGCTTGACGGGCTCGATACGCAGGACGGCCACCATGACGTGCGACCTCCCGGCTCACGGTCGATACCGCTCGCTCCAAACACCTGGCCATCTCACGCATCGACGAACCGGAAGCCAGCCCGCGAGAGATTTCCTCGCGCTCACGCAACGTGAGCGCGAGGAGCGCACGCCGCCGGACGGCCGGAGCAATCCCACCGTGACGCGACACCAGACAACGAATCGAGGAAGGTTCTTTGCCAAAAGCCCGCCCGATCTCATGCAGCGTCTGTCCTGCCTTCCAACGACGCCACACCTCAAGTTTCTGCTCCGCGGAAAGCCCAAACCGTTTCCCTGGCTTCATAAACACCACCTTTAAAAACAGCTTTATACCAGATGGTGTTGCATCGACCGTTTGAACCGGCAGCCGTTATCGGAAAAGTGAAATCTCGTTGAACAAGACAAATTGCCCGGTCAGCTTGAGCGTGTGCGTCCGATGCGCCGAGAAAAAACTGGATAGTTGCAAAGCAAGGCTCCGCCCTAACTCTCGGCCGGAACCGCAGTACAATCGGCTTGACATGGCTACTGAAGTGAATCTCGACGCAATCATCGAAGCTCTCGAAATGGCCAACGACTCGCTCTCGTCCTATTTGGATGTGGAAACAGGTGAAGTGCGCTCCATCACCGACGAGGAGTTCGATCTTGCAGAAGATCCGCACACGGTCATCGAGGATTTGCCGGACTGGCTGCGCCAGGCGGTCCAACTCGCGCGGAATGTTCAGGACCAGGAGGGGAAACGATACCTGGCTTTACCTGACCAGTTCGATGTCCACGAGTGGGCCATCATGGACCGCTTCTCTGAGACACTGAAAGACGCGCAGATGCGAAATGACTTCCATGGCGGTATCCGCGGTGTAGGCGCCTTTCGGCTATTCAAACATCTACTTGCCGAATACAACTTGTGGGACGCGTGGAATCGGTTTAAGCAGGTCGAACTCCGGCAGATTGCGATCGAATGGTGCGAACAGAACCGGATTACGTTTCGTCAGGTCTAAGCTCGATGGAAGAGTAGCGACATACATCGGCTGAGACTTACTTGAACCCGGTTTGTGGCAGCGACGGGCAGATGTCCGGTAACGCGGGTGTTCTTTCTTGTCGGCCTTGACGACGTCAGCTCGCGCTTAATCTACCGGTCGGCTTCAGTCCGACCCATACATCTCTTCGATCGTAAACTTCCGACCATGATTCGTTATTAGAATTCCCTCTCGCGAGGGAGCGGGGTGCCCATTCAAGTGCACGGCGTGCTAGTCCACCGCATGTCGGGTACCGAGCTGTCCCGCGAGCGAACCGAATTCCGGCTCCGTCTTCCCGAGCCTATCAACATAAACCCACTAGAGTCGAGGAGGCCGACATTGTTATGCGATCAAGTATGTAACGTACGGCCGGCGACTTGCGACGCTCTCGTCTCGCGCTAGCGCGCTACAGATCAGAACGAGCTAGATTGCATCCGTCCAACCAGCGAAGCCAAGGCGCGAGGGATGCGTAACGGAAATGCCAAGCACAACACGAGACTTCTTTCGTTCGGATCGGCGTTACCTGCAGACGAATCGCGCAAGAGAGAGGTACACGGCGGGTATACGGAACACTTGATCGATACCTCATCCGTTCAATGGGAAAGGTTGGCTGGGGCGGTTGGACTCGAACCAACACCGTCCTCATTAACAGTGAGGTGTCCTACCAATTGGACCACGCCCCAATCCACAAAAATCATAACATACGCGTAAACAGGCCCAATCCGTCGCACAACTGCAGAAAATTCAAATCGCTTGCATCAGTTTCATTTATCGAGAGTTAGAACACCACTCCGCACACGAAGCACCGCTGAATCGATTTATCTTGGACGAGAAGCGGAAGGGAGGTCGAGGGAAGGAAAGCCGGCCCAGCCCTCAATCCCCTATAGGGATCCTCGGCTATCCTTCCCTCTGACGAGATACGTAAGTGCACCCCATAGGCCAAACTCAACCCGCTCCAAACAAACGCCTTATACCTTTCGTACCAGGGTAAAAACTCCCGCTTCCTTGTAAATTTTCCGGCCCCAGCCTTTTGACGTCGGTTTCACGCCTTTTCTACAGCGTCGCGCTATCTGAGGTTATCGGGGTGAATTTCGCCCGATCTTCGCAGTCATCCTTCCGCTTCCTGTCCGCTCGGCGTCAACCCTGCACTCACGTCGACTTCGAATCCGTCTCGCGGCATCTCGGCGTTACTGCGAATCCGTTCCGTCTCGCATTGCACGCTCCGTCGCAGCGTTTCGCGTTCGCGATACTCCGCGAATGTATGCCCTCCGGCACGCCGCTGATCCTCGAGCCCTTGCGCCCGAAACGCTGTCACGTATTTGCTTTCTGCAAGCAATTATTCTACGTTTGTACTCATGAAACCGAGACGCGAAGACATCCGGTCAATGGTCATCGCCCTCATGGCTGTCGTCGCCGGTGTCCGACGTGCCAGCCAGAAAGGCGATGCCGCGATTCTGTCCGTCCTGGGCGCCGTGGTGGCTCGCCCGCATGTTCGGCCTTCGGAAATCGCCGCCGAACTTGTCGTCAACCAGTCCAGCGTGACCCGCCACTTGCAGAAATTCGAACGGCTTGGCCTCGTCACGCTCGTCGCCGATCCCGACGACCGCCGCTCCTGCCGCATTCTTCTCACCGCCTCCGGCCATCACGAACTCCGCCGACTCACAAACGTCGGTCTTGATCGCTTCGCCCAGTTCGTCCGCGACTGGGACGCTCGCGACGTCCGCACCCTCACGCGCCTGCTCTCGAATTTCGAGCGTTCCAAATCCGCCGCTACCGGAAAGCCCACACTTACTCTCAGCTGGCGTACGCACAAATCGAAACGCTCATGAGCTTGAAAGTACTCATCTCCGGCGCCGGAATCGGCGGTCTCGCCCTCGCGCAGAGTTTGCGGCGCTCCGGCATTGCCTTCGAAGTTTTTGAACGCGACACCGCCATCGATTCGCGCGCGCAAGGCTATCGCATTCGCATGGACGCGGCCGGCGATGCGGCGCTTCGCACCTGTTTGCCGCCAAATCTCTTCGATCTCTACAACGCCACATCCAGTATGCCCACCGCTCCGCCCATCGGCGCTCTCAACCAGAACCTGGAACTCATCTACCGTTTTCCCGTACCCGATCCTGCGTCGGCCTGGCACGTGCGCCCAAACGCACATGTCACAGTGAATCGTCACACCCTTCGGCAAATTCTCCTTGCCGGCATCGAACCACACGTCCGCTTTGGCCACGCCGCCATCGCGGCGGAACAAAATGATGATTTTGTTCGTCTGGAATTTTCGAATGCCCCATCGGTTACCGGCGATCTCTTAGTCGCCGCCGAAGGAATCAACTCCCCGCTCCGCCGCTTGATTCTCCCGCACGCGGAGATTCTCGACCTCGGCATGACCTGCATCTACGGCCGGGCCCCGCTCACACCCGATCTCGCAACAAGCCTTCCCGAATCTCTCGGTTCCGGTTTCACGCCCATTCTCGGGCCGGATCGCCGCACGATGGGCGTCGGCCCATTTCGCAAACGCGCGCCTTTCGCTGAATCCGCAGCACGCTTCCGTTCGAATTTTTCTCTCGATTTCATCGATGACTACATGATGTGGATTCTCGTCGCGCCTCACGCCGAGATCGCGCACGCTTCCCAATCACCCGCGGCGCTCCACGAAACGGCACGAGCGCTCACGCGCACCTGGCACCCTGCTCTGCAAAACATCCTCGCGCGAGCCGACGTCTCTGCCACCTTCCCAATCCCCATCCGAAGTTCCAAACGCATCGCTGCTTGGCAACCGACCCGCATCACGTTTCTCGGCGACGCGATTCACGCCATGACGCCCGCCGGCGGAATCGGCGCGAACACGGCTCTCCGCGATGCCGCGCTGCTCTCCTATCTTCTCGAACACGTCGGCACCGGAACGATCCCCCTCGCGCACGCTGTCGAATCCTACGAAGCCGAAATGCGCGAATACGCTTTCGCCGCCGTGGAGCGCTCCCTCACGGGCGCCGCGTATCTCTATCAACTCGCCGCTCCCCAGCAAAAAGGTGCCTGACATGCCGTTGCCCCCACAAGCTGACACCGCCACACAAAACGACGCCAAGCCCGTGAATGTTTCGCGCGTCTTCCTCGGCTATCTCGCCGACATCGTCCTTCCGATAGTTCTCTACTTCGTCCTCCATCGCCTCGGGTTTTCAGACCTCGCCGCTCTAGCCGCCGGAATCGCCGTCGCGCTGATCGCCACGATCGCCAATACCGTTCGTCGCGGCAAAATTGACCGCGTTGGAATCATCGTTCTTCTCGAAATCGCGCTTTCGATCGCGTTACTTTTCCTTCTCAAAGATCGCCGCCTCATTCTCGCCAAACCTTCGTTCTACTCGGCGCTCGCCGGCCTCTATTTGATCGCAACCTCGTTCCGCGGCCGCCCTCTTACCTACGAACCCGTAAGGAGTATCGGCTCCGATAGCGATCCGGTGCGTGCGCAGGCCTTCGATGCCGCATGGGCTGAATCCCCGCAATTTCGCGCTGCGCTTCGCACCTCCGCCGTCGGTTGGGGGCTCGCCTTTCTAGCGGACGCAATTCTTCGCGTCGTCATCATTTATGAGACTCCCCTGGACCGCGCGATGTGGCTCTCGAACGTTCCGCACTTCGCTGCAATCCTGGTACTGGTTGGCTTCAGCGCCGCGATGGGTCGCGTCACCAAACGCCTAGTCGACGCGCAAGTCGCCCAAATGAATTCAGCCGTGAAATAGAACAGAAAGTGCGCCGCTATCGCACCAGAGGAATGTAAGCGGACACTGATTGCCGATATTTCTGAAACGTCTCTCCGAATCTCCCGCTCAGCAACCCTTCTTCCACATGCACGCGAATTTCCGTGCCTGCCACGAATAGCGCCACGGACAACGCAAACATCGGCCACGTCGCGATCATGAATCCCACGCCGCACAGCATGCAGAGCAGCGACGTATAAATCGGATGCCGCACCAACGAATACGGTCCGTGCATCACCAGCTCATGTTCCGCGTTCAGGCCGGCATCGATGCGCCACTGCATTCCCAAGGCGCGTGCCGACGTCCACGACAGCCCCGCCGCCGCGACGAAAAACAAAACTGAACATACGGCCCGCCATTCCGGAGCCGCATGTTCCCAGAATCTTCCCTGCCAGAGCACCGCAAACGAAAACATCTCCAGCAAAATTCCCCAGCGCGCGCGCTTATCGATCTGGCTCGTCAGTTCCGGATGTCGCTTCGCCAGAATAAACGGCGCCACCCACAGGCTGATTCCAGCCAGCACGATCACGTACGCCCACCCCTGCATCAATCGGCCTCGCTCCGTTCCGCGCCACTAGGGCTGAAACACGACCCGTACGCCTTCATCTTTCTTGTTCCAGGCCGCTTCCACGTCGCGCAGCGGCACGATTTCCGACTTCAGAATGAACGGCTTCTTCGCCGCCTCCGCGAAAAAGTCACCCACAGCCTTCACGATCTCGTCGAGCGAGACGCTTCCGAATCCGCTTCCCAGAATCTCCACGCCTGAGCTCCGCAGCACGGACGCCGCAAGCTGCACAGTCTTCCCGGCGCTCTCGCCGATTTGGATGTATCGCGTGCGCTTGGCCTTGTGGTCCAGGCCTTTCATCAGCATTGCGTCAAAAAGGCTCTGCGCCGGCGCGCCCCATAAATAATCCAGCACTACGTTCACCTCGTTCTCCGACAATTCCTTCTGGAACGCGGCCTTGAGTTCCTCAACGCTCTGCTCGAGCGGGATCACGGCGTCCGCTCCGAGCGATTTCGCCTCTTCCAGCGCCTTCGCGTTCCTACCCGACGCCACCACGCGCTTCGCGCCCAGCCGCTTCGCAATCTGCACCGCGAGTCCACCCGCCACTCCTGTCGCCCCCAGAATCAACACGCTCTCGCCCGCCTGAAATCCGGCCCGCCATTTCAGCGCGGCCCACGATGACATTCCGGGGTTCCCCAGCGCCGCCGCGGTGGCGTCCGCCAATCCTTCCGGCAATTTCAGCGTGACCCAGTCCGGCGCCGGCGCGATCTCCGCAAATGTTCCATATGGTTTGCGCATCGTCCCGAAATACACGCGCGTTCCATCATCGAGCGTTCCCACTCCGTCCACACCCGCGATAAACGGCAGCTCGCCCGTGCTTCCATAGTGCGTCCCCGCCGCAAGCCCCTTCACGATCGGATGAAGCCCCGCCGCCGTCACCCTAACCAGCTTCTCGCCCTTCGCCGCCTCCGGTCCCGCAAACTCCCGATACTTCGGCGCCGCCCCAAAACTCTCGACCACCGCTGCCTTCATTTCGCCTCTCCTTGAAAGTGACCGACGCGAGTTGAGTTCTCAAAAAATAAAAGAGCAACACACTGCGAGCAGCGCGGCGGCGATAAACGCAATCCAAATCCGCTCTGGATACTTCGTGTGCTCCCATAATTCGTCGATCTTCGAATCACGTCTCGAGCCATAATCCGGTCGATCCGGCTCCGGCGGCACAATCGCCCGTATCGTGCTGTTGGCATCCATCATCAGTTGGTCTGCTTCACGTTCGTTGTTTGCGTCAGAGCTTCCACCAAATCGATTCCCCGGCAGTCCCAACTCCTCTGCCATACGCGAATACTCGGCCGCTTTTTCCCGGTCCCGCGGGAATTCCGGACGTCCCGTAATGTAGAGTACTGACAAATTCTGGTACGCGAGCGCGGAAATGAGTTGATCTCTAATCCCCAGCCGGCCCACTGGTTCGTACATTTCCGCCGCCTTCAACGCGTCGAGCTGTACGCCCCAGCCCAGGCTGTATAAAAACGCCATGTTTAAGCATGCCTTGGCGTTGCCTCGTTCGACGAGCGGCTCCAAAATCGCTACCGCCGCCGCGTAGTCCTTCGCGTCTACGGCATCGAGCGCACGGTCCACTTCATCTCGGACATATTCCATACGCACCACCTGAGCCTTTCGCCTCAGCCCGTTATTCACCGAGAATTTCCTCGATTTGACCCGCCCGTCGCCCCGCTGTTATTCTCGTAGTTTACATTGGCCCTATTTTACCCACTGTACGCCGGGCCGGCTGTATGGGAGCGCCTCACCCACGATGGGCCTGAAGAATATCGTCATCCGGGGAGCACGCCAGCATAATCTCAAGAACATCCACCTTGAGATCCCCCGCAACACGCTTACCGTGATCACCGGCCTGTCCGGATCCGGCAAATCCTCGCTCGCCTTCGATACCCTCTACGCCGAAGGCCACCGTCGTTACGTCGAATCGCTCTCCGCCTACGCCCGCCAGTTTCTTGATCAGATGGAGCGCCCAGACGTCGATTCCGTCGAGGGCCTTTCTCCCTCCATCGCCATCGAACAGAAAACCACCACGCGCTCGCCGCGTTCGACCGTCGGCACCATCACCGAAATATACGACTACCTGCGCGTCATTTACAGCGCCATCGGCGTCCCGCACTGCCCGAATTGCGGCAAGCCCATCACCCGCCAGTCGACCGAGCAGATCGTTCAGTCCGTGATGGCTCTGAAGCCGGACGACCGGATTATGGTCCTCGCTCCCGTCGTCCGCGGCCGCAAGGGCGAATACAAAAAGGAATTCGAGAATTACGCCAAGCAGGGTTACGTCCGCGCGCGCGTCGATGGCGACTTGATGAATCTCGACGAACCCATCCCTCTCGACCGCCGCAAGAATCACACCATCGAAATCGTCGTCGACCGGCTGCTGCTGAAAAACGGCATCGCGCAGCGCCTCGAAAAATCCATTGAGACCGCGCTGAAACTCACAGGCGGCCTGGTCACCATCGTCGTTGTCGGGGGCGACGAGCGCGTCTACTCGGAAAAACTCGCTTGCCCCGATTGCGGTATTTCTGTCCCGCAGCTCGAGCCGCGCTCCTTCAGTTTCAATTCGCCCTACGGCGCCTGCCCCGCCTGCCACGGCCTCGGCTCGAAATACGATTTCGATCCTGCGAAGGTCATCGTCGATTGGACCAAGGCGCTGTTCGAAGGCGGCCTCGGCCCCGGCTCAGGTTCCGCATATTTACAGCGCAGCATGAAGCTGGCTGCCGAAGCGCACGGCTTCGATCTCGAAGTCCCGTTCGAAAATCACTCACGCAAGACGCAGAACCTGATCCTCAACGGCTACGAAGCCACCAGCAAAGCCGACAAGCATCTCGCCTTCCAGGGCCTGCTAAAGCACCTCGAATCCAATCTCGACGAATCCAAATCCGACACCTATCGCGACTGGCTCACGCAGTACATGTCACCCGCGCCCTGCGTCGTGTGCAACGAGCGCCGCCTCCGCCCCGAGTCTCTCGCTGTAAAAATTGCCGGCCTCTCCATCGCCGACTTCACCGGCCTTCCGCTGCTCGAAGCCCGCGCCGCCGTAGACAAAATCCGCTCCCAGATCACCGCGCGCAACGAAAAAATCGCCGGTCGCCCGCTCAACGAAGTCGCTGAACGCCTCGACTTCCTCCTCGACGTCGGCCTCGGCTACCTTACTCTCGCGCGTTCCGCTGCCACGCTCTCCGGCGGCGAAGCCCAGCGTATCCGCCTCGCCACGCAAATCGGTTCGCGCCTTCGCGGCGTTCTCTACGTTCTCGACGAGCCTTCGATCGGCCTTCACGCCCGCGACAACGGCCGCCTGCTCAACACGCTCGAAACCCTGCGTGACCTTGGCAACACGGTTCTGGTCGTCGAACACGACGAAGAAACCATCCGCCGCGCAAATTACGTCGTTGACCTCGGGCCCGGTGCTGGAAAAGCCGGCGGTCACCTCGTCGCCGCAGGCTCGCCCGAGGAAATCGCCGAAAATCCTGCCTCACTCACCGGACAATATCTTTCCGGCCGCGCCAGCGTCGTCGTCCCGCAAGAACGCCGCAGCCCCAACGGAAAATCCATCGCCATCCTCGGGGCGCACGGCCACAACCTCAAAAATATCGACGTGACGTTTCCGCTCGGCGTTCTCAACGTCGTCACCGGAGTCTCGGGCTCCGGCAAATCCACTCTCGTGAACGACATTCTCTACCGCGCTCTCGCGGCCAAGCTCTATCGCTCGATGGAGAAACCCGGCGAGCATCGCGCCATCACCGGCATCGAACACATCGACAAAGTCGTCCAGATCGACCAGGCGCCCATCGGCCGCACGCCGCGCTCGAATCCCGCCACCTACACCGGCGTCTTCGCTCCAATTCGCGAGCTCTACGCGATGCTTCCCGAATCGCGCGAACGTGGCTACAAGCCCGGCCGCTTCAGCTTCAACGTAAAGGGCGGTCGCTGCGAAGCTTGCCAGGGCGACGGCCAGCGCCGCATCGAAATGAATTTTCTGCCGGATGTCTACGTCACCTGCGAAGTCTGCCGCGGCAAGCGCTACAACGCCGAAACCCTCGCCGTCCGCTACAAAGGCCTTTCGATTTCCGACTTGCTCGATCTTCCCATCGAAGACGCGCTGAAGGTTCTCGAGAATATTCCCGCGATCCAGTCCAAGCTGCAGACCCTGGTCGACGTCGGCCTCGGCTACGTCCAGCTCGGCCAATCCTCCACCACCATTTCCGGCGGAGAAGCGCAGCGCACCAAGCTCGCCCGCGAGCTTTCCAAACGCCAGACCGGCCGCACGCTTTACATTCTCGACGAGCCGACGACGGGCCTGCACTTTGACGACGTCAAGAAACTTCTCGACGTCCTGCATCGCCTGGTCTCGCTCGGCAACAGCGTCCTGATCATCGAGCACAATCTTGACGTCATCAAGCAAGCCGACTGGATCATCGACCTCGGTCCCGAAGGTGGAGAGGACGGCGGCCGCATCGTCGCGCAGGGTACGCCCGAGCAAGTCGCCAAAGCCAAGAAATCCTATACCGGTCAAATCCTGGCCCGCGCTCTCAACGGCAATGGTAAATTAGAACCACAACGCGCCTGACCTTGTGACCGACTCCGAAAACAATCCGCCTCCGTCACAGCTGCATCTTCCGCTCGACGAGCAAATCGTACGCGAATTTGCATCGCCTTCCGCTGCACCGGCTATAGTCCCGCCTTCGCCTTTGCCCATTCCTCCGCCGCAGCTCACGCCCGAGCAGCGCTACGCGCACTTGCCCCCGTCACTTCGCGTTCCCTGGACGTGGCTCGACATTTTCCTTCTGATCGTTTTCAGTGTCGCGACAATTTTCCTGATGAGTGTGGCGTTCGCGGTCACCTATCGTATTCTCGGCCACGATCCGCGCGCACTGAATCCCAGCTCGCCTGCGATGATCTACATCGCCGTGATCTTGCAGGCGCTCCTGGACGGAGCGATCCTCGCCTACATGCTCGGCCAGATGCGCTGGCGCTATCATCGTCCCGCGTGGATGACGCTTGGGTGGAATCCGCTCCCGCAGGGTCAGATGTCTCGCGGCTCGATCGTGATGAGCCTGATTTTCGGCGGTATCTTGCTCTCTTTCACCGTCGCGGCCGCGTCTCAACTCTTCCCGCCAAAAAAAGAATTGCCCGTCGAGCAGATCATGCAGGACCATCGCACCGCCATCCTCTTCATGCTGATGGCTGTATTCGTCGCACCGGTAGTCGAAGAAACTCTGTTCCGCGGCTACCTCTATCCCGTTGCCGCGCGCAGCTTCGGCGTTCCAGCCGGCATCGTCGTCACGGGCGCTCTTTTCGGACTGCTCCACGCCAGCCAGCTCTCCGGCGGCACCTGGCTCATCGTCCTGATGATCGTGGTCGGCTCGGTCCTCACCTGGATCCGCGCCAAAACCGGCACCGTGCTGGCCAGCTTCATCGTGCACACCACCTACAACTCCGTCCAAGTTTTAGGCCTCCTCATCGCGACCCACGGCCTCACCAAATCCATTCCCCACATGTAGTCCCACTTCCATCGCTCGCGCAAGCGCACTCTTACCCGTCAGGTGTAAAATGAATTGACACTCACTCCATTACAGAAGCGCCCGAGTGCGCACGGAGCCCAGAGCCCTTGCACCACGTAGAACCCATCGAATGGAAGCCCGAAGGCGTCGTCATTCTCGACCAGCTCCGCCTTCCCGGCGAAGTCGTGTATCACACCTACACCGACTATCGCCACGTCGCGCGCGCCATTAAAGACATGATCATCCGCGGCGCCCCGGCCATCGGCGTCGCTGCCGCAATGGGCGTCGCCGTCGGCGTCCAGCATTCCCGCGCCACGACTCTCGACGAACTCCGCTCGGAGTTCGCCGTCATCACGGACACACTCGCAAAAACGCGCCCCACCGCCGTCGATCTGTTCTGGGCCATCGCCCGCTTCCGCAAACGCTTCGATGAACTCATGCACGACGCCGCGCACTCCCGCGATGTCGCCGCCGAAATCGCCAGCATCAAAGCCGCCCTCATCGCCGAAGCTCTGCTCGTTCACGAAGAGCGCCGGGCCGCCGACCGCGCCATCGGAAAATTCGGGGCGGAGCTGATGCCGCACTCCGGTCGCGTGATGACGCAATGCAACGCAGGCGCCCTTGCCACCGCCGGTATCGGCACCGCTCTCGGCGTGATTCGCGTGGCCGTCGATTCCGGCCGCACCATCGAAGTCCTCGTCCCCGAAACTCGCCCCTATCTCCAGGGCGCGCGCCTCACCGCCTGGGAGCTTCATCAGGACGGCATCCCGCTCACCCTCATTACCGATAATATGGTCGGCCATTTCCTGCGCACCGGCGGCGTCGGCGCCGTCGTAGTCGGAGCCGACCGCATCGCCGCCAACGGCGACACCGCCAACAAAATCGGCACTTACGGCATCTCCGTCCTCGCCCGCGAGAACAACGTGCCGTTCTATGTAGCGGCTCCCATTTCCACTCTCGATCTTTCGCTCGCTTCCGGCGACGGTATTCCCATCGAAGAGCGCTCCTCGCACGAAGTCACCCACATCGCCGGTGTCCATATCGCGCCCGATGTCCAGGCCGCGCACCCGGCCTTCGACGTCACGCCCAACCGCTACATCACCGCCATCATCACAGAGCGCGGCGTGGCCAAGCCCCCCTTTACCTCCAGCCTCCGCGCCCTCGCCCCCACCCACTCTTAGCTCCGCGCACGCCACGAGTCTCGACACGCGTCTGCCCACAAAAAAACGGCGCCAGCTGAAAAGCCGGCGCCGTACAAAGCCTTCCGAATTGTTAGCCATCTAAGCCCTACAAGTCTTCGCCCTGGCGATCCACCATCTGCTTCGGAATGAAATTCGTCCGCAGCCATGAACCCCCAATGTTCAACTGGAAGTCGACTTCCTTTTCGTCCGGTGCAATCAACGGTTCGCCGCCAGCTCCCGTTTTCGGAAAACTGAAAATTGCCCCCACTACTTTTCCGGCGCGCCCTTCTGAAATTCCACTTTCGTGGGGGTGACTTTCTGCTTGTTCCTGTGCGTCTGCAAAAATGCCTCCTGCTTAAAGGCGTTCCCGCGCCCCTTTGTTGAAAGATCGCCATATTTCTTCCCGCCACCAGGATCTGATACGTATCCGGCGGGGGCTGCTGCAACATATTATCCATTGCGGCTTCCGTGGTGGTGCCCTTCAGCACTACGCTGCGCAGGTGGCTTCTCGAATCGTCCGCGACGACCACCAGAACACGTTGTACAACAGCTGCGCCTCCTGTGCCTCGGTCTCTTTCTCCGTGCCACCCGGTTGGTTCGCGGTCGAACCCGCAGAGCGGTTCGATGTGTCCGTCCCGGTCCCGGCGACACCGATATTCGAGGTGTCCGCCGCCGCAGTGCCGTCCGGGTGCCACGCTCCCTGTACCTGTTGTGCGGGTTTGGCCCACGGCGAGCTCTGCAGAATCGTTGCAATGTCCTTATGGTCCCACTGTGAATACGGTTTCGTCTTCCAAACATCGCCGCCAGCCCATGCAGCAGCGGCGATCGCAAGTAGCGCTGTTCCCGCGAAGATCTTCTTCATCGAAACTCTCCTTTCTCGAAACTCTCGCTTGCCGCAGGCGTTGGATTCACCTTACTCTATTTCTTTTGACGATGCTGAAGGCTAAGCGGTTTCCTACTCATTGCGATGTCCGACTCTCGATATTGTACCCTCACACCACAAAGCGGGACGCGGCAACGATTCTCGGCAATTCGGCCGTTCAAACAAAAAGGGCGCTTCGATATCTCGAAGCGCCCTTTCCGTTGGCGTCACTTACCGTTAGCCACCTTCGCGGCAAGCGATTAGAAGGTAATGTTAGCCTTCACCTGAATCAACCGCGGTGAAGCGTCCCCACCAAGAAACGAACCAAGGATGCTCGTCGGCGGGCTTACCAACGAGAACGTCTGTCCGAATCCGCTGCTCGCGATGTCCGAGTCAGGGAAGCTGAAGTTCGGATGGTTGAATAGGTTAAAGAACTGGAACCCGATTCCAAGCTTTCCACGCTCCCAGTGAGGAATCGCAGTCGTCTTGAAGACCGTGAAGTCCGTATTGAAGTAATTCGGGCCGCGGAAGTTGTTCCGTAGACCTTGCGCCCCAAACGTCGTCTCCGATCCGCTTGCAATGAAGTCCGAATATGGTCGGCAAGGCGTCAGATTGCTCGCCGTGAAGACGCTGGCCTTGATGTTCGGGCACGTGATCGGAGTTCCCGGATTCACGACGTCCGCAAACATCTGGCCGCCGTAGTAGTTATTCGCGAGAGCACCAAACCCCGAGTCCGAGATGGTGTAAGGCAAACCGGTCCGGAAGAACACCGCTCCGGAAAGCTGCCAACCGTCAACCAACGGCGCCCAGCCGTGTCCTCCCAACGCTTTGCGAATGGGAACCTGCCACACATAGTTGGCGTTCAGGTTGTGCCGTACGTCGTAGTCCGAAGGACCGTAGTTCGTCCGGAGATTATACGGATCCTCCGGCGCCAACGTGCTGCCGCTGAACGAGTTGAAACCGCCGTTCGACACTTCGTCAAACGCGTGGCTCCAGGTGTAGTTCACTTGTACAACGCCGCCGCCCATTCCGCTAAACCGATGCCGGTACGAAGCGACCAAACCGTTGTAGTTGCTGATACCGCGAGTCTCGACCAACGTGATGCTCGAGAACTGTTCCTGCGGGACTACCGTTGGCAAGTCAGACGTGAAACCGGCACACGGTCCGGCGGTCGGATCGCAAAACGCGTTGAGCGAGGGATTAACCACCGGCGTGTGAATACCGTGGTTGCCGTAATATCCAACCGACAGCGAATCGTTAGCCCCGAATCCCTTTTGAATTTCGAGGCTCCACTTTTGATACTGCGGAGCTTCGGTCTTGTTTTCGGCAGTCACAAGATTCGGCGTGAAGTTCACAGTGTTGCCACCGTTTGCGAATGCGGTGTTGAACTGGCTATTCGCAGTTCGTCAAGACAGTCACTGAGCGATTTCCTGCCTGATTCGGTGGACAAGTAGCTCGTCAAGCATGGACCGTGTCGGCGCCGTAAAACCCTCGCCGAGGATCGCGAATTGGTTGTACAGCGGCGCGTTCTGCGCCATGTTATCGGCGATCTGCCCTGGGAAGATATCGTAGAAGATGCCGATTCCGCCGCGGACCACCAGATTCGACTTCAGGTAACTGCTCGTGGACGAACCAAACGGTTGCCATGCGAAACTGATACGCGGTTCCCACTGCAGGTTTTGGTACTTATACAACGCCTGGGAACGCCCAGTCTGGATCACTGTGTTGTAGGCTTCGCCTTCGTTGGCGAGCCCCTGGTCGTAGCCGCCCGCAAACGTTGCGAAGCAGTTCGTCGCGCAGTTCGGGTTTGAATTGTGCTCAAGGCGCAACGATGCGGTAACCGAGAACGTCGGCTTCACGCGCCACTCGTCCTGGACGTAGAACCCAAGATTGTAGATTCGAATCGGCAGATTCGTCGACACCGGGAAAGCCTGCTCTCCAATTGACCCCTCCTGGCCGCCATTGAAAAAGTCAGTCAGCGAGTACGGAATCTGGAGCTGGGTCGTAAAGAACCCGTTGTCGTGGTCGCTTACCCAGTCGCGGTGGAACTTGAATCCAAATTTCAGCGTGTGGTTGCCCAGCGTCTTCGACACATCGTCCCCGACCTGGAATTGCGTTACGTTCCGGCCTTGCGGCGAACGCAAAGCCGGCTGCGCCACCGAGGTTGCGTCAACGGGCCTCCGTCGTAGGCGAAGTCCAAGGTCGTCGGAAACTCCGCCAGCGCGGCGGCCTGATCCGGCGACTTGAAGATCGCCGAGTACCACGTGCCGGCCACCAAGAACTGGTTCACCAAGGTCGGGCCAAACGTGTGCGTCCAGTTAATCTGCGATCTGCCACTCCGGCTGATCGCTCGCGATGTTGAACACGGGGTTGATCGGGTCCGTAATCGTCGGTTGTACACCATGGTCGTACTGGATGCGCACGAACGCGCGATCATTCACACCGACGTTCCAGTCGAAACGACCGGCAATCTGCCACTCCGGAGCGAAGTTGATGGGAATCTCTTGCACGTTCAAAGCGCACGGGGTCAAGCCGAGCGTCGGATCGCCGAACGTACCAGGAATCGCATTTCCGCTCCCAGCTTGGCCGCCACCGCAGCCTCCGCCTTGTACCGGAACCGCGCTGCCCTGGTTCGCTACACCGTTATAAATGTTGAACGCACCCGCACCGGCTCCCGCCACAGGACCCACGCCTGGGCAGATTCCAGCCAGGTTTTGGCAGTAATACGGAATCGAATTCTGCAAACCCAACGACGTCAAGTTGGCAACGGTCGCCGCCTCGAATTGCGTCGTCGGAATCGTGACAGTTTGCGGCACCGGGATCAGTACGCGCAGACCTTCCGTGTTCACGAAGAAGAACAGCTTGTCCTGCTTGATCGGGCCGCCAATCGAAGCCGCCCACTGGTTTGCGTTATCAAATGACTTCGCCTGCGCCATACGACGTGCAGGAACCAGTCGCTCGCATTCAACGCGCTTCCATTCCAGTAATAATTCGCGTTGCCGTGGAACGCGTTTCCGCCGGACTTGGTTACATAGTTCACTTGCGTGCCCGCCAGCGTGCCGTACTCACCGGTGTACGCGCCGTTTCACCACGACGCTTCCTGCACTTCGTTCGCACCGAGCAACAGGTTCGTTGCACCGGAGTTGTTCAGGTTCAGGAACGGGTCGTTGTCGTCCATACCATCCAGCGTAAACAGGTTGGACGTTCCAGGCGATCCGAAAGCTCGAAAAGTTTCCGTAGCCGGCGCCTGAGTATTCATCACCGCGCCCGGCGACAGCTGAGCGATGTAGCTCATGTCGTTGCCCGGATTGGGAACTTCCGCGATCTGCTGTTCGGCTAATCGTCGTTGCCACGTTGCCGCTATCCACCGAGAGCAGCGGCGCGGATTCCGTCACCGTGATCGTGGACTGCGCCGAACCGACCGCCAGCGCGAAGTTCGCGGTCGCGATCTGACCGACCGCTACCTTTACCGGTCCGGTCTGCGTCGAGAAGCCGGTCGCGGTTACCGTGACCACGTACGGACCCGGCGGCAGAAGGTAGAAGCGGTAGGCGCCGTCCTTGTTCGTGACGCTATCCTGCACGCCGCCCTTGGTCGCGTCTTTCAGCGAGACTTTGGCATTGGGAACTACTCCGCCCGTCGGGTCGGTCACAACGCCTGTCACATCGCCGGTGCTCTGCGTCTGCGCCGCTACTCGTGTGCTGCTAAACGAGAGGCCCACCAGGAGCGCAAACATCACCGCCATAAAGCGCTTCAAATTCATACACCCTCCTAAAATTTGAACCGGGAGAAAACTCAGAAACCTGTGAACTCACCCCATGAGCCCATCAGAAACACTTCCAGTCGGCCTTCCTATCGCACGTTCGTGCCCACAGCCGCCCAAAAATAAATACAGCTTTTTCTGTACATTACAGACATCGTCCCAAATTCACGACCAATTGCATATGAATTCCCATATTCGTACACGCTATTCCGTATTTTGGAACACTTCTTCTACGCCTCGCCACGCTCTTCACCGAGCCCATCCCAAGTTGAACCGCTTTTGCTCGAATCCGGACGTCCGGATCCAAAAAAAGGCCACCCGAAGGTGGCCTTTCGTCCCAATTCAGCTGCGCATTTCCTACACTGGTTTACTGTGCGTCCGTCACCTTGCCGTTCATAAACGTCACCTTCAGGTCCTTATATATATAGAGCTGCTTCGCACCCAGATTGACGATCTTGTCCGGCTGTCCCAGAATTCCGACCACCTGATCCGGCGTCATCCCCATCTGCACCGAAGCCGGAGGAGCCGCAGGCGCTGCCGGTGCTGCAGGAGCCGCTTCTTGCTGCGGCGCAGCAGCTTGCTGTTGCTGATCGCCGCCGCTCGTGTCTTCGGTCAACACTTGCCCGATCACGTCCGCCACTTGCCCTGCGTCAGCTCCGCCTTCCAAATATCCCTTTGGGTAATGAAACACGATCTGCGATTTCATCTGCGAAGCCGTCTGCACGCCGTTGCACGAATCGCACTCCACGATCGAAAAAATCACCTTCTCATCTTTCGGGATAATTTCGATGTGCGTCACGTACACCTTCTCGCCAGAGTTGATGTACTTCGAAACTTTCGCCACCGAGAGCTTGCACATCGTGTTGGGCGGCTTCAGGTTGCCATCTTGATAGTGTGACGGACAAAAAACCATGTTGTTGTACGGCACGCCTAGCACTCCGCTCTTCTGCAGCACCAGCACTTTTCCGGCGGACACCACCACATCGCCCGTCGAATCCGATCCCATCTTTGTCAGCGTGTACTGCTTTTCCAGGTCCGCTTGCAGCGTGCCCTGCGCGCTCGCCGCCCATCCGCACGCCAACATCGCCGCCAGCAGCGCGCCCACTCGTACCGGCCACTTGAATCTGGAAATCATCGAAACTTCCTCCTCAAATCCTCGCCCGCTGCGATCGCTGGAATTTTATGCCGGAGTTTGTTCATCAACACTGCGCCGAATTCGACGAGGAGCGCCGGTTCCCTATCGCCCCAGCGCCCCCGCCGTTTCCACCCACGTGGCCCACCGCGTTTGTTCTGAACCGCAACAGCGCACCACACGCCGCTCGAACTTCAAGCCGAGCCGCGAGTTAGTCGTTGCCCTGTCCCGCTGGCTGCGCTGCGGTCTGCTGCACTTCGGACTCCGCCTTGTCCGCATCCGATTCCTGGCTCTGAAGCTGTTGCTGCACCGTCAGGTCGGGCTGCACTTGGCCGTCCGGATTTGCCTTCGTGGTGGTGTCCGGCGCCGCGGGCATTCCATTCTTGCCCTGATTCGAAGCGAGCTCCTTCAGGCCGTTATCCAACTGCTCACGAAAGTGATTGTGCATGTCCTGCAGATCTTCTACCTGCACCGCCACTTGTGTTCCCGAATGGCAATCGCTCTTCTGGCTGCTGCTCACTAACACCTTCACAGCCTTGTTCGCGTCCGCCGTGTCTTCGATTCGCGTCAACACGTCGCCCGGCGAGAGCGCGCACTCCGTTCCATCCCCCGTCGTCTCGGTCAGGACCGTGTTCACAATAAACGTCCGGTGATTCGGGTCGAGCGCCGCCGGCGTCTCTTCCGGAGGCGTTCCGCCCGCCGTCGTGGAAGCGGTCGATGCTGTTGCCGCAGAGCCGCCCGCTGGTGCCGACGCATTCGCCGCCGCCGCATCCTTCTCCGCGGCAAGCTGCGCCTTCACTTCTTCCGCGATCGCTTCCTTTACCTCCGGCGTCAAAGCCGGCGAAGATCCTGCTGCCGGTGCTGGAGCCGATCCAATCGACGCTTGCGCCGGACCGGCCGCTGCCGCGTCGGCATTGGCTGCCGCTGCGTTCGCATTCGCCGCCGCCGCATTGGCGTTCGCCGCTGCCGCGTTCGCGTTAGCGGTTTGCGCTTCATACGCCGCCTGCAGGTTCTGCGCGATCAAATAGTCTGTCATCCACAACGCCGCGCTCGCATAGGCGGGATACGGATTGAAGTAATACCCGTAGTATCCGTACCACGGCGATGCGCCCCAACCCCAGCTCCAGGCCACTGGCGCCGCCCACGGGTTGTACGCCCAACCATAGAAGCCGGGGTTATAGTAATAAGGAGATACGTAACCATAATAGTACCCGCCGTGGTAGTAGTAGCCACGGTAGCCATACGCATACGCATGTCCATGATAGTAGTAGGTCCGCCGCATGTACGCGTGCCCGCCACGGTTGTAGGGGTGCTCCGCGTAACCGCCGCGGTGTCCCATGCTCACCAGCCGCCCGTTATTCGGCAGCCGCGTTTCCACGCGACGCGCTCCGTTCGGCGCACGATTGATCGTCGCGCCATTCGCCGTATGAATTGAAGTCACACGCCCGTGCGCGTCCGTGCGCGCCACGGTGCCGCTCTTCGTCGTTACGGTTTTTCCGCCGCCGCGCGCGTTGTTCGTCACGCCTGGCTTTGCGGCACCAGTCGTCCCACCCGGCTTTCCGGCCGCGCCCGCTCCGCCGGGATGTGCTGCGGTATTCGTCGCTCCAGGATGTCCTGCAGTACCCGCCGCTCCGGGCTTACCCGCTGTACTGCCGGTCGTTCCCGGATGACCCGCAGTGCCAGGGTGGGCAGCAGTGCTCGCAGTATTCGGATGTCCCGCCGTATTCGTGCCACCGGGATGCGTAGCGGGGGTCGCCGGGTGCGCCGCGGGTGCCGGGTGTGCTGCGGGAGGAGCCTTCGGTGCGCTCGGCGCCTTGTTCTTCTGCGCCATCGCCACGCCCGGCAGCGCCATCAAGGTCAGCAGCAAAATCGACCGCTTCAGAATGTCCACACTCTTGCTGGGATTCATCACGTCCTCCTGATTCTTACCCAATGCTCGTGGGTGTTTCGGGTCCCAAATCCACCGGAACGGCTCCTATACGCATTGCGCGAAACCATCAGATTTATCGTCATCAAAGGTGCGTAAATTTCGTCAATTCCCCGTTTCTGCTGCTATGAACGTATGGCTCCCAGAAATTCCATACGCGAACTGCCACGGCTCGGGTTCTAGGGTTGCCGATTCGCCCGGCCAGCACCCGTATCTCCCGCCTTTTCATACGTCGCCGGCGCCGACAGCCACATCTCCTGCACCTGCCCCGCATTAAACCCCAACGCCGAACCGCTTCCCGCCGCCCTGACTGCTCCGCTCGTTCCCGTCAATCGGTATGGAACGCCTCCCACCACGATCTCCAGCACATGCAAGGACGTCTTACCATTCGCCACGGCGCCGGTCCCATCGATTTCCGCATCCTTCGGCACCGGTGTCGTACCCGTTCCCTGAATCGGCTCCAGCAGGCTTCCCGTGAATGCAAAATTCGTCTCGCTCGTGTGGTTCACCGTCTTGAATACGATCCATACCCGCGTTCCTTCGGTCAGCTGAATCACCGCCGGCAAAGCTCCACTCGCCGGTCGTGCCACACGCGATGCGGTGGCAGTGTGCGATCTTACGGCCGCCGAGATCGCCCCTTTCGTGGCGTTCAGTCCACTGGACACAACCGCAGTCCCCGCGTTCGGCTCCGCAGATGGTGCGTTTGAAGCAGCCGTCGAACTCGCATCGCTTGTCGAGCCGTTTGCCGCAGACACGCTCGGCTGTTCAGTGTCCACATCCGTCGCCGAATTCGCCGCAACCGCGGGAACGCTTGCGGCCGATTCAGAATGCTTCGCCGTCACACGCTTGGTCGTCGTACTTCGTCCCGCATGCGCGACGATCTTAGGCGTTTCCGCTGCCGTGCCACTTGTAGCGTTCGGCGGAATCACGATGGTATTTGTTCCGCTCGCGTTCGCCACAGCGATCGGCGGCTCCGTCGTCGGAACCGGATTCCTAGCAGTGCTCTGTTCTGCCGGCGGCGTTATTGCCGTCGAAGGTACATTCTGTGCGGAATTGCTCTCCGTCACAGTTCCGCCATCCTTCCTCATCAGAAAAAATCCCGCCACCACCAGCGCCGCCACTGCCGCCACCGACCAGGCCGTTTTTCTCCAGGGAAACTGCCCAGCCGCGCGCTCTTCCTTCGCGACGGTCGCGACTCGCGCCGCCTTCTTAAAATCCACTTCCGCGGTGCGCACAAAATTATCCGCTTCGATATCCAGGCGCTTTTCCGCGTTCAACCATTCCGCTTGCTGCGCCGCGCTCATCGCGGTCACGCTCTCGGTACTCGCCACATCGAAGCCCGCCAGCCGCTCCGCCAATTCCCTGCAATCCGCGCAGGTCCTCAAATGCTCGTCCACCGCGTTGCGCACAAACTCGCTCGCCGAATTCTCCACGTACGCGGTCATCATCTCCGCGTCCGGGCACGAACTCGCGCTCGCCTCATGGGCGTTTTTGAGCGGCACCTTCAGCCTCTCCAGGAAGTTGGCTTCGGTCCAGATCGTCATCATCAACTCTTAAGCCGCGTTACGGTCCCCTCGATCCTGAGCCACAGTGCTCGCCTTCCATTCTGCAAATGCGATTTCACCGCAGGTACGGACATTCCCGTCCGCATCGCGGTCTCTTCGTACGAGTAACCCTCAATCTTCATCGCCAGGCATCGCCGCTGCGGCTCGCTCAAATGCTTCATCTCGGCGATCACCCGCTCCGCTGCCAGCCTTTCATCCGACGTCGGATCGTCCACCTCTCGCGCCGGCACGGTCTCCACTTCCACTCCGCCGTCGCGCTCGGTCTCGGCCTTGCGTTTCCGCCATTGGTCGATGCAAACATTCCTTGCGATCCGCATCAACCAGCCGCAAAAGTCTCCGCCGCCGTATTGCCCCAGGCTCTGAAACGCCCGCAGGAAAGTCTCCTGCGTCGCATCCTCCGCCGCTCCGCCCTCGGCGTAAAATCGCCTGCACGCGAGGTACACCTTCTTCCTATGCCTCGCAAAAAGTTCCGCAAAACAGCCCGTATCCTGCGTGGCTCGGTACCGCCCGATGAGCTCGTCGTCGGTCGGTCCGTTCGCCATCTCACTGGTTTGCGCTCCTCGGTACATAACGTATGCAGGTCACCAATTCCACAAGCCGCGCAAAATATTTTCCTCCCCGTCCAGCTCCAAACACACCACGACCCACTTCGCATTTCGTGTTGGAAGTAAAACGGACGCGCTTTCGCCGACCGCGCTGATAAACCCATGCCTGTCAGCCCTTCTCCGGGCCGTGGTCGTTCGTATTGCGAGCGCCATGTGGGTCACCAGAACCGGTCGAGCGGAAGAGGAAATGCCGGACGGGGCTGCCGGTCGCACTGCTTCGAATCCCCGAAACGATAATGCGATTCCCCCGCTCTGTCAACGCTACCGGCATAACCCCGTACCTTAATCAGTCGCCTGTCGGTTCGAGCACAACCCACCGCAACCTCGCCATTCCCACTTCCCCCGGCCCGGTCTCCGCTGTGAACAACGGCGGCTCGCCCGCGGATCTCCAAACCATCACGGGACCTACCGTCGATCGATCAACTCCACCCTCCGCAAGGCCACCAGTCTCAGCGTTCTCGCGGACTGCGGTTGCTTCGTCCGCGGGACGAACCACCGCCAGGCACACAGTCCAGTCGCACCACAGCGTAGCCTCGCCCACATCTCATCGCCCGGCCTCGTCGATCGAGCGCGGCAGCTCGCCCGCACAGGCTTATGAACCGCCGCTTTGCCGAAAGTCTCGCCCTGGCATTCCGTCGATCTAGCGCTTGCCCCGCTCCGTAACGTCCCTCCCCTCAATTGCGTACCAACCCACCCAGTCCTTTCGTACCTCCAAATTGAACCCTAAGCGCCATTTCCTCCAACCGGCCTAGCCGCCACATTAAGCCATGCTGCCGCTCCACATCACGGCCGCGAACTTCACCCGCAAAACCACTGTCGGTATCCTTGCCCTCCTGGTCTCCTGGTTCATCGGAACCGCCGCCCTCGACTCCGGCTTGGTCCAAGACGGCGGCATCCTAGCGAGCCTGGGCTTCGTCGCCGCCAGCGCTCTGTGGCTCTACGCGCGCACCCATCTCCCAGATTTTCCACCGATCCAACTGCTGCCAACAATTCTCTTGGGCTGGTGGGTCCTCAATCTCGCGCTCAGCGCCGCCGCCGGCGGACTCGAGGTCTACGGCTCCCCCTTCTTCACCGTCTCTGTAATTGCCACCGCCTCGCTGGTCATCATCGACTTCCTCGATTCCCCTGCTTCCCGCAACAGCGGCGGCTTCACGAGATCGAGGCAAGCTTAGAATTTCGGTCGCGGGCAAAAAAGAAAAAGGCGAGCCGTAGCCCGCCTTTTCCGCCTCGTTGCTCTTTTCTTTCTTCCCTTGCAACTACAACTGTTCTACAACTCCGTTCAGCGCAACTGCGCCGCTTCGGTCTTTCCGCTGAATTCCACTTCCGTCACTCGTCCGGACGACATCATCACTTCCGTCTCCGACGGTTTGCGGTTCAATTGAACCCATCGCACCGGCGCTGTCGCCACTTCCTTTCCGTTATGTAAAACGGTCAGATGATCGGCGTTCGGCTCCGCGCGGATTTCGTACTGCCCCGGCTGCAGCGTCGTCTGTCCAACTTGCGTCGGTGTATCCACCACCAGCGTCGTCGAGTCCGCCCGTGCAAACACCGGTAAGCTCATCAACGCCGTTGCGGCGATCGCCGCTAAATATTTCGCTCCAATACGCATGGTTCTCCCCCTTCACTTTCGATGAGTTTCCCAACGGAGAACAGTGCAGGCCTGCGGAGCCTCTGTGGGTTTCTTGCGATGGGCCGCCGTTTTGTCGCGCCTTAGAGCGACGCTTCGGCCCACACTCTATGGACGCTCGAGTTTCCGGAACGGTTGCGGATTTCTCGCGAGTTTCATCACTTTTCTCTACAGCACGCCTACAGCCTTCACCTTACCCAAAATCGCCCACAAGGAGCATTTACGTCTTGGTATAACTCGCATCTTGCGCCAGGCTGCGCGAAGCGCCTTAGACTGCGGAAGCTGGCTACCGCCTTACCCACCGCAGCGCCACTACCGCACGATCACGCGCCTAGCGAGCACCCAATTCCGCGCCACAAAAACTCGCCTGACGTCACTTCATCACACACGACGCAGGCGGCTTCTTTCCCAGCGCAGGCGAATCCATGAACCGCGAATCCTCTCCCACCACCGCGTACAACGCGTAAGCGCTCTCATCGATCTTCGGTGTCGCGCCGCGATACGCGTAGGCTAAATCCGCATCGCCATCTGCAAACACGTTCCAATCAAACTGCACCGCGCCACAGCCGCCCACCGGCACTGTGTAGGTCACCAGCGCGCAACCGCTGCGTTCATTCGCCGCGCACGCGCTCTGCTTCCACGTTCCATCGCGATACTCCGGATAAAACACAAAGTGCTTGCGCACGACTTCGATCGGATCCTTCGCCTTGTGCTGAATCCACGCCAGCGCTCCCCACCCAACCCCGCACGCCGCCACCAATACCGTCACCAGCCACTTCTCCCACGCCGGAACTTTTCTCTGGTTCACCTGCGCACATCCTCTCCGATCTCGACGATCCCGCCTTCATCGGACGTATGCGCTACCGATTCCGTTGCACCGTAATCAATGCGCCCGCTTCAGTCGACCGCGCTTCCCTTTCAATTCTGGCAACATCTAAGTGCTTGCCTCATCACATGAAGCGCGAACGCTGGTGCGACAGGCTGGAGTTCGCCTGTATCCCTTTGGCTTTTCAGATACCGCACCCTGCGAAATTAGGAAAGGTGCGTTCTCCGCCGCGACCCTCAGCTCGGCCCCAGCTCTTCCGCTTACACAAATCACCCGATTGTTGCCCGCACCCGCCACCTGCTAAACAACAAGATCCCATGCCCATCCGCGTAATCATCGCCGATGACTTTGACGCCGTCCGCCGCACTCTCCGCGGCCTCTTGAAGGCCGCCGACGATATCGAACTCGTCGGCGAAGCCGCCGATTACGCCGAAACTCTCCGCCTGGTCGAACAACTCCACCCCGAGGTCGTCGTCATGGATCTCCACATGCCCGTGCCGCCTCGCATGACCGCCACCGACATCGGCTGCGCCATCGCGCAATCCTCCTGCCGCATCGTCGCCATCTCCGTCTGGGTCGACGAACTCGCCCATGAAATCGCGCAATCTCTCGGCGCCGTCGCCCGTCTGGACAAATCCGAGATGCCCCGCACTCTGCTCCCCGCGATCCGCACCGCCGCCACTTCCAGCTCCACCGTCCATCAGTCGCGCGCGCAAGCCTGACAAAAACTTACTCGCGCCCACGCACCGAACGCCGCCGCTCCTGTAACCGCCGGTCTCGTTCGCAGAACGGGACCGGGCAGTCTGCGCGGCCTTCAGCCGCGCGCAGGTTCCTCTCGCCGGCGCCCACTCCGCCAGACCAACACCCGCCGCAGCGCCTCTAATACACATGCCCAAAGCAGGCAGCAAGAGACCCGCAAAGCACGCCCTCGCCGATCCCTCCAAGCTCCCCGCTCGCGACGCCGAAGAAAAAGATCTCCTCCAGGTGATCATCGAAACTCCGAAAGGTAGCCGCAACAAATACGGTTTCGACGCCGATCAGAAAATTTTCGCGCTCACCAAAGTACTTCCCGCCGGCATGGCCTTTCCCTACGACTTCGGCTTTGTCCCGTCCACTCGCGCCGAAGACGGCGACGGCACCGACGTCCTCGTGCTCATGGACGAGCCTGCCTTCCCCGGCTGCCTGCTGAAGTGCCGCGTGATCGGCGTCATCGAAGGCGAGCAACTCGACAAAAACAAACGCACCCGCAACGATCGCATCGTCGCCATCGAAAGCGAAAATCACAGCTACGCGAAGGTGAAACATGTGGACGAACTGGGCAAGAAATTCGTGAAGGAACTCGAAGTCTTCTTCGTCAACTACCACAAGCAAATCGGCCTGAAATACAAGATCCTCGACGTCCGCGGTCCCGCCGAAGCCTGGCGCCGCATCAAGTCCGGCATCCACGCCGTGAAGGGCTAGTCGGACCGCTTGCCGCGTCGATGGCTCCTCGGGCGGAAATTCCTCCCCCAGTCATCGCGATTCACCGACGGACCCAAGCCCCGTGAACGCGTCGCTTTTGTAACGGTCGGTCCCGTTCGCAGAACGGGACCGGGCAATCCACGCGGTCTTCAGCCGCGTCAGGTTTACTTCCCCGTCGCCGGCCGCGCATTTCACCTCGAGCACGCCGCCTCCTTCCCCCGCGCAAAAATGTCGTACAATCGCTGCGTTTCACCCGCCCCTTCAGAGGCCTCATGTCCACCAGCGACGCAACCGGCGCGCGCAAAGGCGACTACATCATCCTCGGCGTTCTCGGCGCCGGAGGCATGGGCAAAGTCTACAAAGTCCGCAACTCGCTTTCCGACCGCGTCGAAGCCATGAAAGTCCTGCTGCCCGATCTTTCCGACCAGAAAGATCTCGCCGACCGCTTCCTGCGCGAAATCAAAGTCCTGGCCTCGCTCCACCATCCCAACATCGCCGAGCTGCGCACCGCGCTCACCATCGACAATCAACTCGTGATGATCATGGAGTACGTCGAAGGCCTCACGCTTTCCCAGCGCCTGCAGCAACCGCCGCTGACCTACGCCGACTCGATCGCCTACATCGATCAAGTCCTCTCCGCTCTCGCCTACGCCCACTCCAAAGGCGTCGTCCATCGCGACATCAAGCCGGCCAACATGATCGTCACCTCCGAGCAAATCACCAAGCTCATGGACTTCGGCATCGCCCGCTCCACCTCCAACGACATGGGCCTCACCATGACCGGCACTACGCTCGGCTCGGTCGCTTACATGTCGCCCGAGCAGGTCCGCTGCGAAACCATCGACGCGCGCTCCGATCTTTACTCGGTCGGGGTCTCCCTCTACGAAATGGTCACCGGCCAGCGCCCCTACGTTTCCGACAACAATTTCGAAGTGATGCAGGCGCATCTTCAGATTCCGCCGACCGAACCGAAAGACGTGAAGCTGGACATTCCCGCTCCGCTTTCGCAGCTGATCATGATGGCCATGGCGAAAGATCCCGCGCAGCGCTTTCAGACCGCTGAAGCGTTTCGCGCCGCGCTGCAATCGGTTGCGCCGCTCGTCGGTCCGCCTACGCCTGCGATTCCCGTCGCGCTTGCTTCGCCGACGATCACCGCCGAATTCACTCCCGTGCCGCACGCGCCCGCCACTCCGCGCTCGATTACCGCTCGCCCCGCAACGGCCCGTCCCATCACCGCCGTCCCCGCCGCGCAAACTCGGTCCGGCGCGCAATCTCCGCGCTCGGTCACCGCGCGTCCAGCCGTTGCAGCTCCTGCCTCTCCCGCGCCGCCTGCGGCGTACACGCCCGCCTCCACCCTCGCCGCTCCCACGCCCGCCGCCGGCCTACCGCCGCAGCAAAAGAAAAATACCGGCCTCATCATCGGCGCAATCGTCGTTGTCGCTCTTCTGGTTTTCGTTGGACTCGCCGCTACGTTCATGCGCAGCCGCGAGACTGCACCGGTTACACCATCGGTCGCGAAAGAAACGCCCGAAATTCCAGAAAAGCCCGACGCGAAAGAAGCGCCCGACAAAGACATCGACGAAATCTCCAAAGATCCCGCCGCCGCAGCGGTTCTGAAGGCGCTCCCTTGCAAAGTGGAAGACTGGCAATGCTGGGCCAAGCTCGCCGACGCCGAAAACGCAAAAACGAAATCTGCCGTGAAGGACGCGCTGAAAAAATCCGCCAACGCGATTCCCGGCGCGCCCGCGACTCCAAACGCTCCGCACACTTCGCCGAAAGTTCCCGCGCCCAACCCAGGCGGTTCAACATCCGCACCATCCGCGTCGCACGCCACGCCCGATCCCGCGGCTCTCGCCGCTCTCGAACGCGAGGAGCTCGACGATCTGAACTCCCGCGCGTCCAAAGTCGCCGCCAACCTTCAGGCCGTTCGCACCCAGCGCGAGTCGCAAGGCCAGCCTCTCCCCTCCGACATCGACGAGTCGCGCGATAAAATGGAATCTCTCCTCGAAAAAGCCGACTCCGCCGTCAACTCCGGCGACATCTTCAACGCCCAAAAATTTATCGACCTCGCCGAATCCGAAGTCAAAAAACTGGAAAAATTCGTCGGGCACTGACAAGCGCAAGCGTGTACGCCGGAGGCCCCTTTCATTCTCCGGCGCACGCCGCGCGAAGGCTGAGCCCTTCACTACGCATTGCGCGAAACTCTGCCCAAAACCATCACACGGGATGGCCTCCCAGGCGGTCCTCCCTCAATCGCAATCGTTCCCGCGACGCGCATCATAATCGTTGCGTCCAACCCTCCCTCCCAAGCACACTCAGCAAGGAAACTCGATGGCGGCTCGATGCGATCGAAAGGTTTATTTCTCGGCTCCGCAATCCTGGCCGCAACGGCGGCGGTAGCAATCGCCGCAGCTCAGTCCACTTCGCCGAATTCACGATCCCCACAGCCGACTGCGCCACAACAAAACCAAAACCCAGGCCCTGCGCTTCAGGTCAAAACGCGTTTGGTCACCGTCGACGTCGTCGCTACCGACTCGCACGGAAACCTGGTGCGCGATCTGAAACCCGAAGAATTCGAGATTTCTGACGCCGGACCGCAGCGCATCGCGCGCTTTTCGTTCATGGACAAACCGGCGAACTCCGGCGCCGCAAAAGTTTCGAGCACCGCGCTGGCCCGCCCCAAAGGCTTTTACTCGAATCAGGCGGACTTAGAGGACCTCACCACTCCTCCGACCGTAATCCTCCTCGATGCGCTGAATACCGAAGGACCCGACTTGCTGCAAGCCCGGCAGGAAATGCTTCGCACGCTGAATTCGTTGCCCGCGAGCACCCCGGTCGCCGTGCTTCTGTTGGGACAATCCGTGGTCGTAGCGCAGGATTTCACCAGCGATCCTGCGCTTCTGCGCGCAGCTTTGCACCGAACGCTGAACTCCAACGCGAGCTCCGGCACAAAATCCGGCGCCAAACTCGAGAAGGCGTCAAAAAACGGTTCCAAAAGTCAGTCGCTTCGCGAATTCGATGCGAATGGCGGCCTCGATTCATCCGCCGTCGCCAAAGCCGCGCAATCTCTGGAAGATTTCGAGAAGGCAAACTTTTTCCGCACCGTGGACGTTCGCGCGAGCACAACTCTCGACGCCTTGACCGCGCTTGCCCGCTATCTCGGCGGCTACAAAGGCCGGAAAAATCTGATTTGGGTTTCCGCGTCCTTCCCCGTTGTCCTCGTTCCTGATCCCGATTCCATCGCGGACACGAACGCGTTCGGCGCAACCAGCGTCTACGCAGACAAAGTGCAGGCCGCCGCCAACGCACTGACTGACGCGCAGGTCGCCGTGTACCCCGTCGACGCGCGCGGCCTTCGAAGCGAAGCGGCCTTTTCCGCCACCGAAGCAGGCGCGCCCAGAAGTCCGGACAAAATCAGCAACATCGTCGCCGGGCAGCTCGAGCGCGAAGGTACCGCTCGATTGACGGCGCAAACCACGATGGACCTTCTCGCGGACGGCTCGGGCGGAAAAACCTGCAAGAACACCAACGACCTTTCGCGTTGCATCGATGCCGCGCTGACCGACAGCTCGACTTACTACGAACTCGCCTACAGTCCGCGGAACGTCAAATGGGACGGCAGCTTTCACCCGATCTCCGTGAAGACCACCCGGCCCGGCGTAAAGCTCGCCTATCGCCGCGGCTACTTCGCCGTCGAGACAGAAAATCTCTCGAGCCGTCCATCGAACGAACCACGTTTGCAGCAAATCTGCATGGATATTCTGCCGTCGACGGCAATTCCCATTACCGCGCAGGCCGTCGCGCCAAGGAAATCGGACAACATTCGGTACCTGATGTCCGTCGCTCCCAGCGCGCTGAGCTTCGCGACAGATGGGCAAACGCACACGCTACACGCGGCGATGTTCACTTGCGTATACAAAACAAAAAATAATTCGTTTCAGTTTTTCTCGAGGGATCTCACGGAAAGCCTTTCCGGCGCGGCGTACCAAAGCGTGCAGGCAAACGGGCTGAACGGATACGTGGAAGTCCCCAAAGCCGGCGCGCGCCGTGTGCGCGTCGCCGTCCTGGATCTCGACACCGGGTTATCCGGGGCTCTGGATATTCCCGTCCGTCCGGACGATTTCGAGAATGTCGCCGCGGCTCCCGCAATCGCGACCAATTTGCCGGACATGTCCGTCCCGAGAAAAGGGAAAGAAAGCGAACCTGCGCTGAACTGGACTCCGCCTGAGGTCGACGCGCCCGTTCCATCAATTTCTGCGGCACAGCCGTGTTCGCTTCCGGCTGTCCTGAAACAAGCGGGAGCGCGAGCCGAACAGCTTGTCGATCACCTTCAGAACTTTGACGCGCACGAACAGGTTCGCTTCGAACAAACCGACCCCCAGGGCATGATCGAACAATCGATGGCCGCGAAATTCGATTACCTGGTCGATCTCGGCGAACAATCCGGGCACAAGCTGCATGAAACCCGAACCTTCGTGCCCGGCAGCGGCGACGCCGACCTCGCCGCCTTGGTCGACGTCGGTCTGCCGGCTTTCGCCTTGATTTTTCACCCGGCGCTGCAAATCGATTATGAAATGCGATGCGAAGGTCTTGCGCAGTGGAACAACCGCCCGGCTTGGGTCGTCTACTTTGAGCAGAGCAAGAAGAAGCGCCCTCGAACGGTTTCGATGGGCACAGCGGAGAACGTTTATCCAGTCGGCGTAAAGGGCCGCGCCTGGGTCGCGGCAGACTCCGGCCAGATCATGCACATGGATACGAATCTCCTGAACGGCCTTGCAGCCCTCGAACTGCGCGCCAACGCCGTTTCCGTCGATTACGCCCCCGTAAAATTTCACTCCCAAAACGTGGAAGTTTGGCTGCCCCAATCCGCCATCGTCTACACGGAATATTTCAAGCGCCGCACCATCATTCAGCACACTTTCTCCGACTTCCGGCTCTTTTCCATCCAAACCCAGCAAGTCATTCAGAAGTCTCCCCAGCAATAAGCGGCACTGCCGCGATCCGAACTCGGCTGCCATTTCTGTCACTAGCGAAGCACGCTTCGTGACAACACAACGCTCGCCACGTAGCAGCCCAACGCGACGCTGAGGTACGCAAGGGGGCCACTGAAAAAATATGCCTTCGACAACGCAACAAAACCAACCAGCACCGCCAGCCCTACAACCAGCAGGAACGCTGAACTAAAAAGAAGTTCACTGTGCGCCCAACCCAGAAAACCGAAAACCAGCCCGAACAAGATCAGTCCCATGCTGTGGCTCGCATTGAAACCCACCCAGCACCGCCACATTGTTGTTTCGTGGGATATCACCGGAGCGATCTGGCTCATGCTGATCCGTAGCGCGGGGTCGCGCGGTGTGAGCAGTGGCCCCCGAAACGTGTAAACCAGGTGCGCGACTCCAAGCACGAACATGATCCCCGCGCAAAACACCATCAGAATTCTCGCGATCAAGTTGCCCTCCCTGTTTTTGCAGAGAATTGCCGATCCAACGCACCTTTGCAACGATTTATCGAGCCGTCCAATCCTCCACAAATCGTGTACCCATCCATCGAGCGATATTCGTGGGGCAAACCCTCCGGTCTGCGTGCCTTCCCTTCGCCCTTCGTGCCCGCCCGCGGCTCATACGGCTTGACACAACTCTGTATTTCTGCAAGTATCGAAATATGAGCACGTCCACCGCATCCAAGAAGAACGCCGAGCAGGTCGCTAAATTCGCCGACATGTTTTCCGCCATGGGCACCGAAGCGCGCCTGCGCATCATGCAGCTGCTGCTCTCGGCGCATCCCGAAGGCCTGGTGGTCGGCGAAATTCAGTCTGAGCTCGACATACCGAATTCCACGCTCTCCCACCACCTCGACAAGCTGCGCAACCAGAACCTTGTCCTCGTGAACCGCGAGAGCACTTTTCTGCGCTACACCGCAAACACCGAAGCGCTGCAGCAGGTGCTGCAGTTTCTCTACGCCGAATGCTGCACGCGCAATAAAGCCGTCGCTCCGCGCGACGTCGTCCAGATCTGCAAGTAAGGAGCAATCATGAGTGAGCCGAATCTGAAAGAGGTTGTGAAGGAAAAGTACGCCAGCGCCGCGCAGCGGGCCACCACCGGCGGCAGCTCCTGTTGCGGAGCATCGGCCGCGTGCGGCAGCACCGATCCCATCACCTCGAATCTGTATGACGCCGCTCAGGCCGGCCAGATCCCCGAAGAAGCCATGCTCGCCTCGCTCGGCTGCGGAAATCCCACCGCACTCGCCCAGCTGAACGCCGGCGAAACCGTTCTCGACCTCGGCTCCGGCGGCGGCATTGACGTTCTGCTTTCCGCGCGCCGCGTCGGCCCCGCCGGAAAAGCCTACGGCCTGGACATGACCGACGAGATGCTCGCGCTCGCCAACGAAAACAAGCGCAAGTCCGGCCTCCGGAACGTCGAATTCCTGAAAGGCGAAATCGAAAATATTCCTCTGCCCGACAATTCCGTCGACGTCGTCATTTCCAACTGCGTGATCAACCTGTCGTCGGACAAAGCTGCTGTCCTCCGAGAAGCGTTCCGCGTCCTTAAACCCGGCGGCCGCTTCGCCGTCTCCGACGTCGTCACGCGCGGCGAAATGCTTCCGGAGATCCGCAAAAATGTCCTCCTGTGGGTCGGCTGCATCGCCGGCGCTCTCGAAGAATCCGACTACCGCGCCCAGCTCGCGGCCGCTGGCTTCACCGATATCGATATCGAGCCCACCCGCATTTACAAAGTCGAAGACGCCCGTGAGTTCCTCTGCGGTCAGGGTCTCGACGTCGATGCGATCGCACCTCAAATCGACGGCAAATTCTTCAGCGCTTTCGTTCGCGGCGTCAAACCTGTCGAATCCAAATCCTGCTGCGGCCCAACCTGCTGCAACTGAGCGCGCCATGCCATCCCACTACAACGTGCTGTTTCTCTGCACCGGCAACTCCGCGCGTTCCATCATGGCCGAAGGGATTCTGAACGGAAAACGCAGTCCGAATTTCACCGCGTTCAGCGCCGGCAGCATGCCCTCGGGCAAAGTTCGCCCCGAAGCGCTCCACCAACTCCAGCTTGCGAAGCTTCCCACTGAGCACGCGCGCAGCAAAAGCTGGAACGAGTTTGCGTCGCCCGACGCGCCGAAAATGGATTTCGTTTTCACCGTCTGCGACCAAGCCGCCAAAGAGCCCTGCCCCTTCTGGCCCGGCCAACCCATCACCGCCCACTGGGGCGTTCCCGATCCCGCCGCCGCTACCGGAACGCCCGCCGAAATCGAGCGTGCTTTTCGCGACGCGTTTATCACCCTGAGCCGCAGGATCGGATTGTTTCTGAGCCTGCCGCTCGCAAGCCTCGATTCGCTGGCCGTCAAGAAAGCGGTCGATCGCATCGGCCACGAATGACTCCCTCGCTCGGGCGCCGCCTCGCTGCCGAACTGTTTGGCACCGGATTTCTCCTCGCCGCCGTGGTCGGCTCGGGAATCATGGGTGAGCGTCTCGCCGCCGGTAGCGTCGCGATCGCACTGCTCGCCAACACCATCGCCACCGGTGCCGCGCTCGTCGCGCTCATTCTCACCTTCGGTCCGATTTCGGGCGCGCACTTCAATCCCGCCGTGTCGCTCGCAGACGCTCTTGAACGCGGCATCTCGTGGCCCGTCGCCGCCTGCTACATTCTGGCTCAGTGCTTCGGCGGGATCGGAGGCACGATCGCCGCGCACGCCATGTTCGGCCTGCCCGCAGTGGCTCTCTCCACGCACGCGCGCAGCGGCCCGGCCCAAATTTTCAGCGAGTTTGTCGCTACCTTCGGCCTGCTGTCTGTCATCTGGGGCGTAGCGCGGCAACGTTCAGAAATGGTTCCCTTCGCGGTCGGCGCGTACATCACCGCTGCCTACTGGTTCACGGCCTCCACTTCGTTCGCCAATCCCGCCGTCACCCTCGCTCGATCGCTCACCAACACCTTTTCGGGGATCCGCCCCGTCGACGTCCTTCCCTTCATTGCCGCGCAGCTAGCCGGAGCCGCGGCCGCCACGCTGCTGTTCCGCTGGCTTGTGCCTAACCTTCAGGCCACCGCAAAGCACCTGCTAATTTCCACCACTCCTGCCGTCAAGTAATTGCGCCACGCATCGGCGCACAGCCAACGCGAACCGCCGCGCACACCCAACCTCCCTCAACGAGCGACAGTGACACGGACCGAACACTTTTCCGCTTCTGTTCTCCGGCCGGTGAAACCGCCTCACCGTCTCTGTTAGAATTCCTCGAAACTCTGTCATGAAGCGCCACGCCCTCATCTTCGGTGTCGTCGGCGGCCTGTTGATCGCCGCCCTCCAATACACCGAATACCGCTTCGTGGTCATTGAGCACTCGCTCGAGCTCTACGGCGCCCTCGTCGCGATCCTGTTCGCAACCTTCGGCATCTGGCTCGGCCTCCGCATCACGCGCAGCCGTGAAATCATCCGCGAAACGGTGGTCGTGAAGGAAGTGCCCGTCCCCATCGAGTCCCCCGCCCCCTCGCTCGGACCCTTCGCTCCCAATGCAGCCCGTCAGCAGTCCCTCGGCATCACCGCTCGCGAGATGGAAATTCTCACCCTGGTCGCCCGCGGCTTCAGCAATCGCGAGATCGCCACGCAGCTCTTCGTTTCTGAAAATACCGTCAAGACCCACTGTGCCCGCGCCTTTGACAAGCTCGGAGCCGCCCGCCGCACCCAGGCCGTCCAGCGCGGCAAAGAACTCGGCCTCCTGCCGTAGCCGAGACCGGAACCTCTATATAACCCGCGTCACCCGAAAGCACGATTTCCTCTCGATTCCTGCAAAATCATCCGAAAGTATGACGACATCCGGCCCCGTGATACCGCATCATGGCCCCAGCTTGAGTGGCGCCAGGAGCCTCCCATGAAGAAAACCGTCCTCACCTTCGGACTCATCGCCGGCGTCATGATCTCGGTCCTGATGGGCCTCTCGCTGGTCCTCGCCAACAAGATCAGCTCCGGCCACAGCATGCTGCTGGGCTACACCATGATGGTGGCGTCGTTCCTGCTGATCTACTTCGGCGTGCGCAGCTACCGCGACAACGAGCTCGGCGGCCAAATTTCCTTCGGCCGCGCTTTCCTGTGCGGCATCCTGATCACGCTGATCACCACCCTCTTCTACGTGGTCGCGTGGGAGATCATCTACTTCAACTTCATGCCGCACTTCATGGACAGCTATTTCGCCGCGCAGATTCACAGAGTCCAGTCCGCCGGACTTGACCCGGCCACCACCGCCCTAAAGGTCGCCGCAATCGAGCACTCGCAGCAGCTCTACCAGAACCCGCTGGTCAACATGGCCTACACGTTCATCGAACCGTTTCCCGTCGGCATTATCATTACATTGGTGTCCGCAGCCGTGCTGCGGCGCAAAGGGCCGGTCGAACGCGGCCCTGCTCCCGCAGTGATGGCAACGTAACGGAAGATGGGTTAGGTTTTCTTAGACGGCACGATTCGATTTGCAATTCATGGAGGAACGGAAATGGAAAAAGTGACCGGTATCGGTGGATTCTTTTTTCGCTCGAAAGATCCGAAAGCGCTGGCGCTCTGGTATGAAAAGCATCTGGGAGTCGCGCCGATCCCGACAGGCGCGGGCCAGGAACCCTGGGAGCAAGAGGCAGGAACCACCGCGTTCGCTCCCTTCAAAGAGTCGAGCGACAAGTTCGGAGATCCCAGCAAAGTCTGGATGCTGAACTTCCGCGTGCGGGATATGGACAAAATGGCGGCTCAGCTCCAAGCGGCGGGAATCGAGATCAAGGTTGACCCCAACACGGACTACGGCAAGTTCGCCGTCATCCACGACCCCGAGGGAAATCCGATCGAATTGTGGCAGCCCTAAAAGTCAGCCGTCAAAGGCTTGTTCGCAAATCAGCTCGCTTCGATCCCCACGCTCGACTCGCGCCGTGCTCACTCTGGAACCGGCACGCTCCGCCGCACCCGGCCGCGGTGACGGTCCTGCTGGGTTCGCACGAAAAAGTCGCGCCTCATTCGCTCTCGGAACACACCGCATCACAACAAGCGCTTCATCATGCGGACGGCCAGTTCGCCGGCCCGAAGCATCCCTGTTCGTCACTGGTATCCCAAGCCGCGTTCGATGTCTCGCTCTTGCCGCCAGCGCCCACCGGCGAGAGCAATCCGCCCGAAGACGCGCTGCTCCCGGTCGAGCTAATTTACGACGACTCTCGCCCAGGTCCCGAATCGCATCATCCCCTCCTTGCTGCGGCGCCTGCTTCGGAAACTTCCTCCGAGGGTCTCGATGCGAACCCCGAGATTTCTCATCGTCACGGTGCAATTAAAAATGCCTCGAACCCACACAAAGCAAAAGGCGATGACATTTCTCATCGTCACGAACGGAGCATTTTAAACAAGCGGTTTTTCCCTATTTCCCGACTCGGAATGCAAAATCGGCGGGAATTGGCAGGAAAAAGCGGCCAGATCGCCGCGGTGCAAGTGGTGAAAACACGCGAGGTTAGCGTGCTTTTCCACAAGCTGGATAAATCGCGCATGAAAAATCCGAAAAATAAATTGAAAATACGCTTGACAGTTAAGGGGTCCTAACGTAGGATTGGGGTTCGTCTGTAAGCCTTTCAGCTGGCCTGAAAGTACCTGCTCTTTGACAATCCGATAATACAAGCCAGAACCCGTTTGGTTACGGTGTGTCTGCCGGGTGTACCGGTAGCATGCCGATATTTGAGAGATAACCGAGCGATTCAAAAAGTTCGTTTCCGAGCCGCAATCTGATGTGAATCATCTTGCGGTGATCGGTGACGCCAAGTTTCAAACGAGAGTTTGATCCTGGCTCAGAGCGAACGCTGGCGGCGTGCTTAACACATGCAAGTCGAACGCGCAGCATTCTGTAGCAATACAGGGTGTGGGCGCGTGGCGAACGGGTGCGTAACACGTGGATAACCTTCCTTCAGGTGGGGAATAACCCAGTGAAAATTGGGCTAATACCGCATAACATTTCGGGGGCACATGCTTCTGAATTCAAAGGCGCAAGTCGCCAGAAGAGGGATCCGCGGCCGATTAGCTTGTTGGCGAGGTAATGGCTCACCAAGGCAAAGATCGGTAGCCGGACTGAGAGGTTGGCCGGCCACACTGGAACTGAGACACGGTCCAGACTCCTACGGGAGGCAGCAGTGGGGAATCTTGCACAATGGACGAAAGTCTGATGCAGCAACGCCGCGTGGGGGATGAAGCTTTTCGGAGTGTAAACCCCTTTCGACCCGGAAGAATGCCCGCAAGGGTTTGACGGTACGGGTATAAGAAGCCCCGGCTAACTACGTGCCAGCAGCCGCGGTAATACGTAGGGGGCCAGCGTTGCTCGGAATTACTGGGCGTAAAGGGTCCGTAGGCGGTGTAGCAAGTCGAGAGTGAAATCCCTGGGCTTAACCCAGGGGCTGCTAACGAAACTGCTATGCTAGAGTGTGAGAGAGGCGAGTGGAATTACGGGTGTAGCGGTGAAATGCGTAGATATCCGTAGGAACATCCGAGGCGAAGGCGGCTCGCTGGATCACAACTGACGCTGAGGGACGAAAGCTAGGGGAGCAAACAGGATTAGATACCCTGGTAGTCCTAGCCCTAAACCATCAGGACTTGGGGTGTGCCCTGTACGGGGCACGTCCCGTAGCTAACGCGTTAAGTCCTGCGCCTGGGGAGTACGGTCGCAAGGCTGAAACTCAAAGGAATTGACGGGGGCCCGCACAAGCGGTGGAACATGTGGTTCAATTCGACGCAACGCGAAGAACCTTACCTGGGCTTGAACCGCACAGGACCAGCTCTAGAAATAGGGCCTTCTCGCAAGAGACCTGTGTAGAGGTGCTGCATGGCTGTCGTCAGCTCGTGCCGTGAGGTGTTGGGTTAAGTCCCGCAACGAGCGCAACCCTTACTCATAGTTGCTACCCGCAAGGGAGAACTCTATGAGGACTGCTCCGGATAACGGAGAGGAAGGTGGGGATGAGGTCAAGTCAGCATGGCCTTTATGTCCAGGGCTACACACGTGTTACAATGCGCGCCACAAAGCGTTGCAAACCCGCGAGGGGGAGCTAATCGCATAAAAGCGCGCTCAGTTCGGATTGCAGTCTGCAACTCGACTGCATGAAGCCGGAATCGCTAGTAATGGCGCATCAGAACGGCGCCGTGAATACGTTCCCGGGCCTTGTACACACCGCCCGTCACATCACGAAAGTGGGCTGTACTAGAAATCGCCGTGCCAACCGCAAGGAGGCAGGCGCTCAAGGTATGACTCATGATTGGGGTGAAGTCGTAACAAGGTAGCCGTAGGAGAACCTGCGGCTGGATCACCTCCTTTCTAAAAGAAAAGGGAGCACGATCCGCTTCTTAGCGGATACGGCTCTCCACCAGATGCTCTGTCATCTGGGCTCGGCTCTCAAAGCCGGCTAGGCGTTTCACGTAAGTGACACGCCGGGCAGAACGGGTTCTGGCCTGTACTATCGGAATAGTCAAAAGAGTCGCTTCAGACAAACGCAAGCCCCGGTTCGACGCAAGTCGGATCGGGGCTTTTTTATTTTCCGCACGCCTTTTTGCGCCCGCCCGGCTGTCCTAGTCGATCAAAACATGATACTTAGCGGTCTTCGCAGGGGCGACGCCCTTTTCCCACGGGCGCACAGAGTTGAAGGTCAGGTCGGCTGTGCCTTTCGATTTCGCGTGGAACACGAACCGGTTGTCTTCGCCCGCGCCGGGCGTGCCGGGACTTTGGGAGCGGTAGGTTTCGGCAACTTTCTGGATGAGCTTCGAATCGGGCTTTGTGGCGAGCTGCCACGAGTAGCCTGTCGAACGATTTCCTTCCAGCGTTATGGTGAAGTCCTGACCGACGTTGACGTGAATCGTCTGCGGCGCCGCAGTGGTCCTCGCAGTATCTTGCGCGAAGGACGCATTCACGAGGCTCGCGGGCTCGGGCTGACGCGAATCGGGTGAGTGGCGCTTCACTCCTGTAGGACCGGCGGGATCCTGTTCGGTGGGATTCTCAGTGGACGGCGGAGCGCCGGGGATCACGTTCATCAAACGCACGCCTACAAATTTCCCGCTCGTATCGAAGTTGAACGCGACGCGCGCCGAGCCCAGGTTGGCGCAGGCATGGCAACCATCCTTCAATAGATAGCGCACCAGCACCTGCTGCCCGCCCGAGTCGCGGTCGCGAACCTCCGGCGTACTCGGACTGGTGCGGTCGCCGGGCCACGAGCTGACGTTGGGATATTTTCCCGCGATTTGCTGATAGACCGAGTTTGCGGCGAGCATTTCGTGGGTGAGGAATTTCGGATCGTCGACGTCGATCGGCGAAGGCGAACCGTTGACGAGCGCGACGCCTTCGGTTTCGTTGGCGCGAAATACGTATTCGAAATAGCCGATGGACACTTTGCCGGTCCTACGGAAGGCCTTCAAATAAATCTGGCCACGATCAGCCATCGAGCGCGCGAAGGCGATGGCGGTGTTCGGAGCGCCCTGTTGCTTCATCGCGGCCAGAAAGCAGGACTCCATGTCGGTCACGTTCCCCGCCCCGCACTGCTTGCGCACGGCGTCCACCGCTCCCGGCGCGGGATGCCAGACGGAAACATCGGAGATGGATTTGCTGTCCTGTTGCGCGCGGACAGCCGCACACAGAAGGAACACAGCAGCCGACATGAATAGAGCAGCACGAGTAAGAAGTTTCATATCAATTTTCTTATCACGAATTCGCAGCGGGAAGGCAGCTGAAGTTTTGGCGGAGCCTTCGTTTCTCGCGATTGCGAAACAGCGAAAGCCCCGCCAGGTTAAGTATGCACCTTGAAAGCCTGAATCAGGCTCTCGTTACGGTACCCAGACTCGATCCGCGACGGAAATATCGAGGTCCTTTTCGACGCTGCGGACCCGAATGTTGCGGAGCTGGCCCTTGCTGTTTTTCGACGGGGCAGCCGAAAACGTCAGGAAGTACTGGTTCTTCAGAATCGTATCGAGCTGCGTCAGGTACGGCGCGAAAGCAAGCGGCGTCTGTAAACCCTGGAAGAAGGACTCACCGCCGGTTCCGTCCGTGAGCTGCGCCAGATTGCTCTGGCCGTAGTTCACGCGGAACATATTGCGCGCGTAGCGGCCGGTGCCGTTGCAGTACAGCGTGTGGATCATGATGCCGGCCTTCTGCGCCGTATCCACCGTGGACTGCACGTCCGGGCTGAACGGGTCGCCGCGGAAGCGGTCGATACCGTCGGCGATCAACAAAATCTCGCGCCGTCCGCCGTGATCGGGCCAACGCTTGATCAGATCCATCGTCGAAAGATAAATACTGGAATACGCGCCCATGCGGCCGAGCGTGAGGCGAATCGTTTTCGCCGCGGCAGAGTGGTCGGTCGTAAATTGCGAGAGGGCCTGCACGCTGCCGTTGTTGGCGTAGAAGACGCCGACGGCCGTGGTCTGCGGCAGACCGTTGATGAAGTTCCTCAGATCGCCCATCTGATTGGCGAAGCTGGTGTCGTTGGCCTCATCCACGACGATCGCGAGTTCGAGTCTGGCCTTATCGCCCTGCGCCGGGACAAGGTTGGTTACGGGATCTTTTGTTTTGCCTTCGGTGACCGCGATATCGTCTTTGGTGAACTGCGGAGGCGGAGTAAATTTCGGCCCCATGACCGTGATAACGGTTGTCGCCTGGGTGGTCTGGTCTTGCGCGCGCGCGGCGAGCGGGCTGAGAAGAAACGCGCCCAACACCGCGAGCGAGGAAACCCTGGTAAAAGCGTTGCGCATACAATCCTCCGTTGCAGACAAACTGCTCCTGCACTCTATTTGATTAGACGCCAGGAGAGCAGATTGCGTTCATCCGGCACAACTCTAGGGAGAGGCCGTAAAGCTTTCAAGACGCTGGTGTTACAGCAGGAAAGCCGCGGAGACCCGGAATTCGGAGGGCGGGGCGCGCATGGTATCGGCGGTGGAGGTCAGAAACTATGGCGGGCCGCTGTTACGAAGAGCGTTGACGCGCGTTCGAGCTTGCTCCAGACCGGGGTTGATCCCGAGCGCTTCGTTATATGCGGCGATTGCCGATTGCTTGTCGCCACGATCCTCGAGCGTACGGCCGAGCCAAAACAAGGCGATCGATGAATGGGCTACCTTCGCCGCTTGCGTGAAGTCTTCTTGCGCGTGCGGGAGGTCGCCTTTGCGATATTCGATCAAGCCGCGGCCGGTGAGGCTGTTGGCTTGGTTGGGATCGATCGAAAGCGCCGCGTTATATTCGGCGAGCGCTTCGGCGTCGCGATTCGATTGCAACAGCACGGTTCCGAGATTGTTATGCGCGCGGGCGGCTTCCTCGGGATCGGAAACAGACTGGAGAGCTGCGCGATATTCGCGAATCGCGTCGTCAGTGCGATTTTGTGACTGCAACAGCGTGGCGAAATTGTAATGCGCGAGCGAGAACGACGGTCTGTAAGAGATCGCCGTCTCAAAGTGCTCGTTCGCCATTTCTGGATGGCCCATTTCGACGAGCGCTTCGCCGAGATTATTTTCGGCCATGTCGTTGTGCGAGGTGACGTCGACGGCGTGATGGAACAGCGCGTAGCTGTTCACCCAATATTGCATTTGAACCGAGGCGACGCCTGCGTATCCAGCGGCGGCGAGCAACGCCAGCGCAGCGAGTGCGGATTTCGCGGAGGGTACGCGAGCGGCGAGTTCACTGCCGAGCCACACGACAATCACGAACAGTCCGAGGAATGAGATGTACGTATAACGGTCGGCCATTCCCTGCCGGCCGGCCTGCGTGAGGCCGATCATCGGAAGCAACGTGCCGAGATACCACAGCCAGCCGACGACGAGAAATCGCTTCTCGCGATAACGCCAGACGAGCGCGGAGATCGCAATCAGAATCACAGCTGCTGCAGCAACTTTCCACAGCGCGAGTGTGTTTTCCGGGTGCGGATAGAAGACGGCAAGTTTCGACGGCCAGATTCCTTTCCAAATGTAGAGCGCGTAGGAATAGATCGCGTTTTCGATGCGCAGGCTCATCGGCAACAGCAAAGTGGAACCGACGGCGCCGCCAAGCCGCCCGGCGCGCATCGCCATCAGAACGCTGCCGACCGACAGTGCAAGCAGAGGAATTTTCTCCACAAGAAGCTTGCGGAATCGCGCGCCGAAATGCGGATCGCTGGACAGCGGCAGGCGCTCGAGCGGCCAGTAATCGAGCAGCAAGAGAACGAACGGCAGAGTGACGCTCATCGGCTTCGACATCAAGCTCATCGCGAACAGCAGCGCCACGACGAGATAACGAACGACGCCCGGCTTGCGCGTGTACCAGGCGTAAGCAAACAGCGCGAGAAAGAAAAATGCGGCGCAAAGCAGCGTCTTGCGCTCGGCAATCCACGCGACAGGTTCCACGTTGAGCGGCGAGAACGCAAACAGCGCCACGACGATAGTGCTCCGGCCGAGATATCCGGTGGCATTCACGAGCAGCACGAAGAGAAGGACCACGTTCAACGTGTGCCACAGGATGCTATCGAGATGATGGCCGGATGGATCTGCACCGAAGAACTGCACGTCGGCCATGTGCGAGATCCAGGTGAGCGGATGCCAGTTCGCAGCGTCCGTGGTGGTGAAGGCCCAGCTCACGTTGCTCCACGTCAGGCCCTGGTGGACGTGCACATTCGCGGTGACGTAGTCGGGATCGTCGTAGTTCACAAAATCATGATGCGTGCAGGGTAGGTAGAGAAAAAATGTTGCGATCACGAGAACCAGCGCGACGAGTGAGCTTTGGACGCGGCGCGAACCGAGCAGGCTGCCAGTCTCAGAGGGCGCGGAAGCGCCGCCGGATTCAGAAGCAGCGGATTTTTTTTCCGAGTTAGGCATGCGCGGCCTTGACCGTCATTTTCGCAGGAGGCTGGCGGGTAGCGACGCTCATTCATCCGAGCAGTTTCCTAAAAATCATTCCGGTGCCACCGAGCCGCCTGCGCGGGAATCGAATGAGCCGAAAATAAAGGGAAAGCTTAGTGGTTTCCGGGAGATGCTGTCGTATCATTGTCAGGCCCAGTCGTCCGCACTTCCGTGCTGACCTGCACTTCATTTCCTACAGGAGATAACGCTGTGAAGAATGTAAGGCATTTGGCTATTTTCTTCGTGTTTCTGGCGCTCGCTACCGTCGCGGCGGCCGACACGCTCACACTCAAGAACGGGGACCGCCTCACGGGCGCAATCATGGAATCCGACGGCAAGGACATCACGCTCAAGACCGACTTCGCGGACGAGATCAAAGTGCATTGGTCCTCGATCGCTTCGGTCGCGACCGACAAACCGCTATACCTGGTGACGCCGACGAAAACCACGGTGAGCGGCAACATGACCAGCGATGGCACCAACGTGATCATTCACACGGCGTCCAACGGCGAGGTGACTGTACCTCTGGCGCAAGTCACGGTGATCCGCGGAGCCGATGCAGAAACGGCATATGAGAAGAGCCTGCATCCGAGCTGGACCGAAGGCTGGAAAGGCGGCGCGAATCTCGGGTTTGCGATCGCGCGCGGCAATACGGAGACTACCAACCTTTCGACGGGCTTTAACGCCGATCGCAAGACGCTGCACGACCAGACCACAATGTATTTCGGTTCGCTCTATAGCACGGACGACAAAACCGGTGGCGGCACGATCGCGAACTCGATCATCGGGGGAATCAAGTACGACCGGAACATCACGAAGCGGATCTTCGCGTTCGGCGCAGCGGACTTCACGCACGACGCTCTGCAGGATTTGAATATCCGCGGCATCTTCACTGGCGGCCTGGGCTATCACCTGATCAACACCGACAACACCACACTCGACCTTCTCGGCGGCTTAAACTACACCCATGAGACGTACGGCGGCGGCGCCGATTATGTTTCACGAAACCTGCTCGGCGTCACCGTCGGCGAGGCCGGAATGCACAAGTTCGGCAAGATGACCACGGCGACGGAAATTTTCTACTTCTATCCAGACTTGACCAACACCGGCCAGTACCGGTTCTCGTTTGATGCGGGAGCGGTGACGCAGATCAAGAAATGGTTTGGGTGGAACGTGACGTTCAGCGACCGCTACGTAAGCAATCCCCCGATTGCGGGAACGAAACCGAACGACGCAATCCTGACGACGGGCGTGACGTTCAGCTTCGTCCACTAATCCACGAAGAGTAAGGATACGGAAGCCGGTGATGGTTTTCTTCTCGATGGAGAGGAGGACGTCGCCGGCTTTTTATTTTTCTGATGCGAGAGCGCGGCAAGGCGTATGTGGCTTGGGTGGCGCGCACCCGGAAAGGCTCGCGCGACGGCTAGAGTTTTTGGTAAGCGCCGTTTTGAGTGGCGACCATGAGCTGCTTTGATACGCCGTCGATGCTCGTGGTGGCGACGTGGCTGGTGCCGTCGGGCAGCGAGCTGAACGTGACGTTGAGATTCATCCCGTCCGACGGATCGTCCATGTAGCTCTTGATGGCAATGCTGGTGATCTGCTTGTTCGCCTTGCTGAACATCATCACCACAGAATCGCCGGGCTTCACGTAGTTGGTGATCGTGATCTTGGTATCGACAGGCCCGGGTGCGAATGAGACGTTGCCTTTCGCGTAAGCGGCCTGGATCAGGTCCTTGTCCGGGGGCACGTACTGCTGCGCAAGCGCCTTCATTTTTTCGGCGTAATCCTCGTACTCTTCTTTTTTCTTCGCGACGACGTGCTGCTTCAAGCGTCCACCCTGCGGTTGCGCCGGAGCTGCGGCGGGATCGAGAGACGTTTTCTGCGGCTTGCCGTCGGAACCTTCGCGCACCTGGTAGTGCTGAACCTTTTTCACTTCGCCCTTCAGGCTGATGGTGACGGTTTCGTTCCAGGTGTACGTGGCGAGCGCGGCCTTGTTCTTGGCCATCGACTCCTTCAGCTCCATCATCTTGGCTTGCATGCCGCCGGCATCGCCGCCTTGCCCGTGAACGGGCGCAACGAAGAAGCCGACGGCGTATGCCGCCGCGAGAACGAAGGTAAATAAAATCGCTCGATTTCTCGCGCCGTGCGGACTGACGTGTTTCATGAGGCTCCTCGGGGATCGATGGTGTAAGCGCCGCGGCTACTTGGCTTGCGGCGGGAAATTCTTCAAGAGCTTCTTCATAGCGTTGTCGAGATTCTTCTGGATTTTGTCCGAACTGTTGCCCGGATTGACAGTCTTTGTGGCGCTGCCCTGCCAGACCAGCGTCTTTTTGGAGGGATCGTACATATCGAGCACCAGCGTGCCGGTATTGATCGTGGACTGTGTCGCGGTGGCCATGCCGCCACCCCACCGGATGCCCCCGGTTCCGTAAGCGTTCCACTGCGTCTGCTGGCTTAAGCTGACTTGGTAGGCCAGGTCCAGATCGGCATTGGGCCCATCGGTCTTGGTAAAACCCTTCGAAGCCATCTGCTGGTCGATGGATTGTTTGATCTGCGCATCGAGGATCTGATTGGGATACTTCGCGCCCTCGACGCTGACCCAGGTGTAGGTCTTGAACTTGCTGAAGTCGGTGCCGGGCATTGCGTTGGTGCGGATATCCTGAGCGAAAACGGAAGCGGGAGCCGCGGCAATTCCGAAAAGAACTGCCAGAGCGGCAACGGCGACTGCGGTTCGAATCTTTAAATTGATTCTGATCATCGACGACCTCCTAAGATGCCTGTGGTTCTTGGCGGACGAATTAAGCCGGCTTCACGCGGTGAGCTGTAAAAGTGCCGGTCTTCCCTTGTGCGGTGAGCGTGCCGCTCATGGTTTCGCCGGTCACTGTTCCGATGTAGTTGATCGGGAAGCGCGCGGCGACGCGAAACTTGATGCGCGGACCATCCATCGTGCCGGCAATGCTCCCGCTTTGCTTCGGGCCTTTGAATGTGCCGGTGAGTTTGTCGCCATCCTGAGTGAATACGATCACCTGCTCGGCGGTGCCGGTATCGCCTTCCACCTTGAAATTCCAAGTGCCGGCGACGTTGGCCGGGGTGAGTTCGGCCGCCAAGGATGTGATGGAGGCGAGTAACAGCATCGCGGCGAGGATGGAGAGAAACTTTCCTGTGTGCATTCCTTTCCGCATGACAACCTCCGAAACGGCTATACAGGAAAATGCGCAGCAATCGCGCAAACCGATCCAATGGGGACCGAATGTGTGACGAAGCGCCAACGACTAGCAGCGGCGCGAAGCATAACCCCGACCCGCAACAACGGGCAACGAAATTCTAACATCTCGCGGCGGCGACAGTTCGGTTGACACTACGAGCACGGCGATATAAATTCCGCGCACCGTTTCATATGCAAGATTCGCTCGAGCCGCGCGGGCACGAGTTCGTCCGGTGGCGGACGCGCATTTTAAACGCATTGCCGGCAGGAGTTCCAAGTTTCGATGGTCCGTCTTTTCGCCGCGGCTTTCATGGTGACATTCAGCGGAGTCAGCGCGCTCGCTCAGTCGCTTCCGGAGAGCCTGCCGGCGCACGTGCAGCCCGGCGTTCCAGCGAGCGCCACGACTGGCGAGCAGACGAACGGCTTGCCGGCTCTCACGCTCGAAGCCGCGATCGACGAAGCGCAGCAGAACAACCGCCAAATCAAAATCGCCAACCAAAACGTCCTGTACTCGAACGACGAGATTCTTGCTGCGAAAACCCAGCGCTACCCGCAAATCAACGTGCAGGTGACGGCTTCGGGTCTGCTCACGCCCATCACCGTGCACGTGCCGGAAGGCGTGTTTGGCAACGTGGGCGGGACACCGATTCCGAACGACAATTCGTCCATCACGACCGATCCGAAATTTTCGGCGATGAGCCTGGTACAGATTACCCAACCGCTTTCGCAGCTCTATAACGTCCACCTGAATGTGCAGTTGATGCAGACCGGAAAGCAATTGAGCCAGGAAGAGCTTCGGCAGCAGCGCCAACAGCTCACCAATTCGGTGAAAGAGACGTACTACAGCCTGTTGCAGACGCAGAGCGCGCTCGATGCGGCAAACGAAAACGTAAAAGCACTGCAAGAGATGGACCGCACCACAGACGAGTACGTAAAGGAAAAAGCCGCGCTTCCCTACCAATCAACCGGGGTGAAGTCGCAACTGGCGCAGGCCGAACTGCAGGTGGTGACGCTGCAGGACACCATGCAGACGCAGAAGGAAAATCTGAACGATCTGATGGGGCGCGATATTACGTCCGATTACAAGCTGAGCGGCGCGCCGGAGGCGCTTCCGGAAGAGCAGAGTCTCGACCTCGCGCGGCAGACGGCGCTGGCGAACCGGACCGAGATCCGGCAAGCGCAATTCAAGATCGAGCAGGCCACGTTTGCGCGACGGCTCGAGAAAGCCAATTACATTCCGCAGGTAGGCTTGCAGTATTTATTTTTCTCGCCATTCACGATCGAAGGTCTGCCGAATCACGTAAACACGATCGGATTTTCGTTTAAGTGGGACGTGTGGGACTGGGGCTATAAGCGGCATGTGATGGACGAGAAACAGCGCGGCATCGAGCAGAGCCGGCTGAATCTCACCGAGACGCAGACGCAGGTGGCGATTGACATTAGCAACCGCTACAGGAAATTGCGCGAGGCGCGGGCGGGATTGAAAGTGGCGCAACTGGCTGAAGAAGCGGAGAAGCAGAAGCTCGATGTGGTGAACGCGCAGTTCAAGCAGAGTGCGGCGCTGCTGAGCACGCTGCAGACCGAGCAATCGAACATGTCGCAGGCCGCGGCGCAATACCAACAGGCACTCTCAAATTTCTGGACGGCGCGCTCCGAGTTCGAAAAGGCGCTCGGCGAAGACCGATGAACCTACAAACGATGGAACGCGGAGTGTGGATCGCGGCACTTGCAGGGGCGGCGTTGTTGCAGGCGGGATGTGGCGAAGAAAAGAAGCCAGCGGAGGCGCCGCCGACTCCGGTGACGGTCGCACTCGTGTCGCAATATACCGGCATCGAGGGTGTGAACTATTCCGCTAGCATCGTGCCGTACCAGCAGCTTTCGGTGTCGTTCAAGTCGGCCGGGTACGTGACCCGCATTCTGCAGCGCAGGGGTGTGGACGGGCGCGTCCGCAACTTGCAGATGGGCGATTTCGTTAAAAAAGGTACGGTGCTGGCCACGGTGCGGCAGTCCGACTACCAGCAGGCCGTCGACCAATATAAAGGACAGCTCGAGCAAGCCAAGGCCGGCGCGTTGAAATCGGAACAGGATTGGGCGCGCGCGCAGGCGCTTTACAAAGCCAACGCAATGACTCAGCCGGATTTCGACGCGGCAAAAGCGCAATACGATTCAAGCCAGGGGCAGGTGACAACAGCCCAGGCCGCAGTGGCGCAAGCACAACAGTCGCTCGACGATTGTGAAGTGCGCGCGCCGCTCGACGGACAGATTCTGGCGCGAAACATTGAGCTGGGCGTTTTGGTTGGAGCTGGAACTTCAGCATTCACGATGGGCGAAACGGATACGGTGAAGGCTGTGTTTGGCGTGCCGGATACGGTGCTCGCGTCGGTGAAGCTCGGCCAGAAGCAGGCGATCCAAACCGAAACGTACACGCAGCAGTTCCCAGGATTGGTAACCGCGGTGGCGCCGCAGGCAGATTCGAAGAGCCGGACGTTTCAGGTGGAAGTGTCGGTTCCAAATCCGCAGCAGCTTTTGAAATCCGGCATGGTGGCGACGCTGGTGCTCGGACAGTCGAAGCTCGCTACACCGGCGGTCGTGGTGCCGATCAGCGCGATTGTCTCGTCGCCGGATGGGACGAAGACGTTCAATGTGTTCGTGGTGCAGCGCGACGGCGAGAAAGACGTCGCGCGGCGCCGCACCGTGACCCCGGGCGCGGCGTACGGAAACATGGTGGCGATCGTGACTGGGTTGAACGTGGGTGAGCGCGTGATGTTGAACGGCGCGACGCTGGTGAACGACGGGCAGGTTGTGCGCGTAATCCCGTAAGCGCACCGGCGAGTTTTCCACACGGAGTTCGTACATAGCCAGATGCCGCACCGAACCGAAGCCGATCTGATCGCGAACGAGCACAACACCGCTCGCTTCTTCGTCGAGAATCGGCAAATCTCCTGGATTCTGCTGATCGCCACGATCGCATTTGGGATTTACGGCTACAAGGCGATGCCGAAGCGCAAGGATCCGGATATTCCAGTGCGCGTGGCGTCGGTGATCACCCAGTGGCCCGGGGCGACGGCCGAGCAAGTGGAACAGCTTGTGAGCGCGCCGATCGAAACGTCGATCGCGCAGAACCCCAATATCCGTGCACCGATCGGCGGGGACTTCGGCATCAAGTCGCTTTCGATGCCGGGGCTTTCAATCATTCAGGTTCAGCTGGCGGACAGCGTCAAGGACTCGAAAAAAGAGTTCAGCGACATGAACTTGAAGCTGAACGCGCTGAGCCTGCCGCAGGGAGCCGGTCCGATCAAGTTCAACAGCGACTTCGGCGACACGGCCGCGCTGATGCTCACGGTGGCCAGCCCGCTGGAAGATCAGACAACGATTGCGGTGCGGGCGCACGCGGTGGAGCTTGTGCTGCGGAGGGCGCGCGCGGCGAAAAAGCTGAAGGGGCCCGGCACGCCGGTTTCGATCGTGGTCTGCTATCCCCCTGCGACGCCTGTGGATCAACTGGCGCGAACAACGCGGATGTTTGTCAAGTTCGCGGAAGCTTCGGGAATCCTAAGCCAGACTGAAGTTCTCACCGGGCCTGAATTCATCGCAACCGACGGCCTGACGACTGCAACCGACGCGGAAATTTACGCCGCGGGAAACAATTTCATCGCCAATAACCTACGCGAATCAGAATTCCATCCCGATGCGTGGCCTCCGATCGTGGTGCACGACCTCGCGAAGATCGCTCCGACGCTGTCCGCCACGCCGGGGAACAAATACACTTACCGCCAACTCGATCAATATACGGATCTGCTGCAACGGACGCTCGCGGGGGCGCCGGAAGTTTCGCGCGTCGATCGCTCGGGCGTGCTCTCCGAGCAGATTTACCTGGACTACTCGCAGGAGCGTCTGGCGTCGTACGGGCTGCAGCCGTCAAATCTGAAGAGCATTCTGAACTCACGGAACATCACGCTGCCGGGAGGCACACTCGAAGCCGGCTCGAAAAACATCCTGGTGGATCCGTCCGGCGAGTTCGCGTCGACGGCAGACATCGGCAACGTAATCGTCGGAACGTCCAGCTTCGGCAGCGCGATTTACCTGCGCGATCTGGTGGACATCCGCAGCGGCTACCAGAGCCCCGCGCGCTACTTGAACTACTACACGTGGAAAGACGCGAACGGGAAATGGCAGCGGACGCGCGCAGTGACACTCGCGGTTCAGATGCGCCAGGGCAATCAAATCGCAAAGTTCGCGACGAATGTGAACGCCAAGCTTTCCGAAACGAAAGCGCTCCTGCCGCAGGACTTGATCATTGCGGCTACGTCCGACCAGCCGCGGCAGGTGAAAGAGAACGTCGATCTCTTCATGGACGCGTTGTACGAAGCGATCGTGCTCGTCGTGATCGTTTCGCTGATCGGCTTCTGGGAATGGCGCTCAGCGTTGTTGATGGCGATTGCCATTCCGATCACGCTGGCGATGACGTTTGCGTTCACGCATCTGCTCGGCATCGACATCCAGCAGGTGTCGGTGGCGACGTTGATCATCGCGCTGGGCCTGTTGGTCGACGATCCGGTCGTAGCAGGCGATTCGATCAAGCGAATGCTTTCGGAGGGCCACCCGCCGGTGATCGCAGGATGGCTCGGACCGACAAAGCTGGCGCACGCGATTCTTTTCGCGACGATCACCAACATCGTGGCCTACATTCCATTTCTGGCGCTCACGGGCACAACGGGAGAATTCCTGTTCAGCCTGCCCATCGTGATGACCTGCGCGCTGGTCGCGTCGCGGCTGGTTTCGATGACGTTTATTCCCTTCCTCGGCTACTACCTGCTGCGCGCGCCCAAAAAAGCGGAGACGCCGATGGAAGAGCGGCGAAAGCGCGGCTTCAGCGGCTTCTATTATCGTGTCGGGCAGGTGGTGATCGAGCACCGCTGGAAATCATTTGCGGTGTCGCTGATCTTCCTGGCGATCGGGTTTTACTTCGGCCACCAGCTCAAGACTCAGTTTTTCCCGGAGGACGTGCAGTATCTTTCTTTCGTCGACGTATGGCTGCCGAACGACGCGCCGCTTTTCGTTACCGACCAGACCGCGACGCAGGTGGAAGACGCGCTGCGAAAAACGGCGGAAGAGTACGGGCGCGAGCATCCGGATAAAGACGGCAAGCCGCGCCCGATTTTGAGATCGCTAACCACGTTCGAGGGCGGCGGGGGGCCGCGCTTCTGGTTTTCGGCGACGCCGCAACTGCAGCAGTTGAACTACGCGCAGGTAGTCGTCGAGCTATACGATAAGGAAGACACGCCGAAGCTGGTTGCTCGGTTTCAGGAGGCGGTTTCGAGGACGGTCGCCGGCGCGCGCGTCGATGTGCGGCAGTTGCAAACCAACCCCGTGGATTATCCGGTCGAGCTGCGCGTTACCGGGCTCGCCGACGTGAATGCGCTCGACGAAGCTCGTGACATCGCTACGCTGCGTCAGATCGCGGGAAAAGTAAAAACGATTCTGGAAGCGCAGACAGGCTCCTCGCGCGTGCGAGACGATTGGGGACAGGACGGCTTCCAGATATCGCTGAAAGTCGATCCGGATCGCGCGAATCTGGCTGGAGTGACGAATCAGGATGTGGCGAATTCGTCGGCCACCGCGCTGAACGGCACGAGCCTCACCACCCTGCGACGCGGCAACCAACAAATTCCAGTCGTTTCCCGATTGCGGATGGAAGAGCGCGCATCGCTTTCGGACGTGCAGAACCTGTACGTGTATTCTTCGTCGTCACAGAACAAGGTTCCGCTGCTGGAAGTTTCAAACATTGAAAATTCCCTGCAGACGCTGCGCATTCGCCGTCTGGAGCACTTCCGCACAATTTCGGTGCAGTCGTTTACGAAACCCGGCGTGCTCGCGTCGGAAGTATTCGGTCCCGCCCAGGCGAAGCTGAACGAACTTTCTGAAACTCTGCCGCCCGGTTATCAAATCATCGTAAGCGGCGAGCAGGCCAAGACCGAGCAGGGCTTCCGGAATCTTGCCGTAGTGATGGCGATTTCGGTCGCGATGATCTTTCTCGCGCTGGCCTTCCAGTTCAAACATTCGATCAAGCCCTTTCTCGTACTAGCGTGCGCACCGTACGGAGTGGGCGGAGCGCTGCTGGCTCTTCGAGTGATGGGCGCGTCGTTTGGTTTCATGGCGTTCCTCGGAATCGCAAGCTTGATCGGCGTGATCGTAAGCCACGTGATCGTGCTTTTCGATTTCATCGAAGAGATGCATGAGAAGGGCGAACCGCTCGAGCAAGCCTTGCTGGATGCGGGCATCGTACGCCTGCGGCCGGTAATGATTACGGTGGGCGCGACGGTGCTCGCGCTGGTTCCTCTGGCGATGCACGGCGGTCCATTGTGGCAGCCGCTCTGCTATGCGCAAATTGGTGGGCTATGCGTGGCGACGTTCATCACGCTGCTGCTCGTGCCGATTCTCTATTCAATCTTCGTGCTGGATTTCAAAATCGTAACCTGGGGCGCGGCGGAACCGGCACACGTGGCGCCGCCGCTCAATCCGCAACCCAGAGGTGAAGTCTCGTGAAGCTCGTTCGGTGGTTCGACGTACGGACAAATTTCGCTCTTGCTTGTGCAGCTGCGTTTCTATTCGCGGGAATGGTTCCGCGCGCAGAAGCTCAAGCTCCTCCCGCCGCGACACCAACGCCGCAAGCGCCAGTCACAACAGAGATGCCCGGCTCAGACCGAGTGCACGAGCTGAGCCGCAACTTCGAAGGCCTGGTAAAGAAAGTCTCGCCGGCGGTGGTCGAGGTGCTCGTCACCGGCTACGGCACGACGGATGAAGATGACGAGAAAGATTCAAGTCCGGTGGGGCGCGAGCGCAGCCTCGGAGCGGGAATCATCGTCGATCCAGAAGGCTACATCATCACGAACTATCACGTAGTGAAGGGAGCGGATCGCGTGCGCGTTCAATTCACGCCGGAGAACACGGACGAAGCGCAGCCCTTCGCTCAGCTGAGACGGCGCGGTCGTGTGCTGCCGGCGAAAGTGGTCGGTTTCAGCAAGCAGATTGATTTGGCGGTGTTGAAAGTGGACGCAACAGGACTGCCGACAATTCCTATCGGCAGCTACGAAAAGTTGCAGAAGGGACAGATTGTTCTCGCGTTCGGAAGCCCGGAAGGATTGGAGAATTCGGTTTCCTTTGGCTTGGTCAGCTCGGTGCTGCGCCAGCCCGATCCCAATAATCCGATGGTCTATATCCAGACCGACGCTGCTATCAATCCTGGAAATAGCGGCGGACCGCTAATGGATCTCGATGGAAACATGGTGGGCATCGACACTTTTATCTACACGAAATCCGGCGGGAACGAAGGCATCGGGTTTGCGATCCCCAGCGGGATTGCGCGTTTTGCGTACCTGCAAATCCGGAAGTACGGACGCGTGAAGCGGCGCACGATTGGCGCGGACCTCCAGACGCTAACGCCGGAGATGGCGGAGGGTCTGAACTTGAAATTCCTGGAGGGCGTGATCGTGTCGGACCTGCCACCGGATAGCACGGCCGAGCGGGCGGGACTAAAAATCGGCGATGTAATCACAGCAATGGATGGGATGCCCGTGAACAATGTTCCGCTTTTCGCGCTGAGCCTCTATCTGCACGAGAACGCAAATTTCACCAAGCTTTCGGTGATGCGCGGTGACAAGAAACTCGATCTGAGCGTGCCAATATTCGAACCGCCAAACGACGCCGAACATCTTTCGGAGCTGGCCAATCCTGCGAAGGACATGATTCCCCGGCTGGGAATCGTCGGCATCACCGTGAACGGAGATACCGAGCCGCTGCTCGGTCCGCTGCGAATTCCGGGCGGCGTGGTGGTGGCGTCACTGGTCAACGATCAACTGGCAGTCGATTCCGGCTTGCAGGTGGGCGACGTGATTCACTCGTTGAAGGGCGCGGCAATCACAAGCGTGTCGGAGTTGCGCGACGCATTTAACGCGCTCAAGCCGGGCGATTCCGCCACGATGCAAGTGGAGCGCACCGGGCGCCTGACTTACCTTACCTTCGACATGGAGTAGCGGAACCCGCGTTTATTTCGGCGTCGGTATGCCGCCTTATTCATCTCCGTGACCACTCGCGCGCAGCGATTTAAAGACAACTCCGAGGCGCGATTAAGGTAACATGTGCGCCGTTTCCGTCCTGGCGGCAACCAACAAAACAGCTGGGGTGTGCCTGATGCAGATAGCAAAGACGGCCGTGCTTGCGCTGGTGGTGGTGTGTCTCACGATGGCCGGAGTTCCTGTTGCGCCGGTGGCGAACGCGGCAGTGAGTGGAGCGCCCATTGGCGGTGCCGCAGCTTTCACGTTGCCCTCGCCGGCGCCGGCACCGGCGAACGTGTCGGGATGGCCGCGCGTAGTCGATCGCGACGGCTACCACGTGCTCGTCTACCAGCCGCAACTGAAGTCATGGACGCAGTATCGGACGCTGGTGGCGGACACGGCTGTGTCTGTCGCCGGCCCCGACCGAAAGCCGGTGCTCGGCGTAATCTCGTGGCGCGCGAACACAATCGCAAACGTCGCGACGCGAATGGTGTTCATCGACCGTATCGAGGTGATCAGCTCGCGTTTCCCTGGCGCCGATCCCACGCAAGCCGCTGCATTGGGAGCGCGGTTCGCGCAGGTCTACCCGACGATGACCTTCAACATCAGCCTGGACCGTATGATCGCCAGTCTTTCTCACGCGAACACGCCGGTACAGACGATCCCGGTGAATCCGGACGTACCCACAATTTTCGTAAGCACCGTGCCGGCGATCGCGCTGATGGTGAATGGGAAACCGGTGCTCGCGCCGATCGAGGGGACGTCGCTGCAGTACGTGGTGAATACGAACTGGAATCTTTTTTACGACAAGACCAGCTATTACTTGCTCGACGGGAACACTTGGCTGAAGGCGACAGACATTCCAGGGCCTTGGAAGGTGACGACGAGCCTGCCGGTAGATATGTCGAAGCTGCCGAAGGGGCAAAACTGGGACGACGTGTTGAAAGCGGTGCCGCCGGCTGCGGGAGGAGTGGCACCGAGAGTTTTTGTGACGGAAAAGCCGGCTGAGTTGATTATTTTTCGCGGCGCGCCGATCTGGATTCCGATTCCCGGCACAACCCTTTCGTACGGCTCGAACACGGAGAATCAAATATTCATGAGCAGCCAGACCAAGCAGCTCTACGTGCTGCTCTCGGGTCGCTGGTTCCGCGCAGGATCGCTCGAAGCACCGTGGGTGTACGCGGGCAACGATTTGCCGGCCGACTTCGCAAAGATTCCCGGAGGCAAGACCTACTCGGCGGCGCTGGTTTCCGTGCCGGGCACGCAGATGGCGAGTGACGCAGTGCTGATCTCACAAGTGCCGACCACGGCGGTGGTAAACCGCGCCGCGGCAGAAGCGTCGGTGAAGATCGTGTACGCGGGCGATCCGCAATTCGTGGAGATCAACGGCACCACGATGTATTACGCGGTGAACACATCGGCGCGCGTGATTCGCGTGAACAACGTCTACTACCTCTGTTTCAACGGAATCTGGTTCTTCGGCGCGACGGCGTCGGGCCCATGGAAAACGGCGGATTCGCTTCCAGCGGTGATTTATACGATTCCGCCGAGCAGCCCGGTGTACAACGTCACCTACGTGATTGTGTCGAATCCGACGCCGACGACAGTAGAGACGAGCTATTCGAGCGGCTATCTTGGCGTGTTCGTGCTGGGCATGGCCGTGGGCGCGACAGTGGTTTACGGCACGGGCTGGTATTACCCGCCGTACATTTATTACGGACCGCGCTACCCGATCTACTACCCGTATCCTTATACATACGGCGTCGCGGCGGTCTACAACCCGTACACCGGATTTTATGGAGTGGGTCGCGCGGTGTATGGGCCGTACGCTTCGGCGGGATCGGCGGCGTGGTACAACCCGACGACGGGAATGTACGGCCACGCCGTGACGTATCAGAACGCTTACGGCGGGCACACGTATGCGTCAGCGTACAACCCGTGGACCGGAACGTACGCGGCGACTTCGCAAGGACACAACGCGTACGCGCAATGGGGCAGCAGCGTGGTGACGAACGGGAGCAACTGGGCGCAGGCCGGACACTACTCGAACGCAAATGGTACGGTGGCAGGCTTCGATACCTCGAAGGGCAGCGCGGGAGTAGGCGTCACGACGAAGAACGGAAACAGCGGGTTCGTGGCGAAAGACGCGAACAATAATAATGTGTACGCGGGCGCGGACGGCAACGTCTACAAGAAAGATTCGAACGGCGACTGGAGCAAGTGGGACGACGGCGGATGGCAGCCTGTTGATCCATCCACGGGCGCGGCGCAGACGAAGAAGTCGCAGAATTTGAGCGGAGCCACGAATCCAAATGGTTCGTCGTCGGGAAATTTGGGCGGCACGAACAACGGCTCGGCAACTGGCGCTCAAAATGGAACCGGAAAGCGCGCGCAAAACGGGACGGGATCTGGCACGGGCACGGGCACGGGGGGCAGCACGACGCCTTCCGGGCAGACTCGGCCGGCGAATCCGCAGCGAACGACTCCGGTGCCGCCGGGCGGATCGGGCTCAGATCTTGGATCGCAGCTGAACAACGATGCGAACGGACGCGCGCGCGGCGACCAGCTCGAGCAGCAGAACCGCAGTGCAGGTGCGGGCGGTGCGAATCGCGGCGGTGGTGGCGCGCGGCGAAGCGGAGGCGGCGGCCGTCCACCGAGGTAGGCTCAGCTTTTGCGCTGTACGTTTGGCGCGTTCAATGGCGAAACCAGCGACGATGCCGCCCTAACGTTCGCACCGCCCGATCTGGCGTGCCGCAGAACAGTTTTTGCACTCGGGGTCGCCGAGTGGAAAATTGGCGGAAATTCATCGTGTGCGGGCTAGGCGCATCCGGCGACCTTTGCTAAAACTGTTGTCTGCTTCGACGTTGCTCCTGTAGCTCAGGTGGCTAGAGCGCACCCCTGATAAGGCTCTTAGAACACATGACTTGCCTCTGAATTCCCTGCCTAATTAGACCGAATCCCTCGAATTGCCGCGCAATTGATCTTTGTTCGTTCAAGAGCATTTACTCTCATTCTCGATCCTCGCCGGACGAGAAACGGACACCGCGATTTGAGCCGTCCTCGGTGCCACATCTAAATAGAGTAGAGCGACGGGCGGTACTGCCAGAATCAAAATACGTATCAACGAAACGGACCGAATCGTCCCCCCAGCACAGCGAAATATCGGAGTCTGGAAATCTTGCACGGCCGGTCTCATGGTGGCAAAAAAACTGCCAGCGTCAAACTACCGGATACTTGCCCATTTGCGCATTTGTTCGAGGGGTTGGGACGCTTTCATGAAACTAAAAACGGGCGCGATATTTTTCCGTGGGCCAACGCATGATTGGTCCCGGAATACGAAACTGATTCTCAATGTCCTACAACGCGACACAATCGGAACTCAGCATGCCACTTCGGCCAGCACGGGAACGTAGCAAACCACGGAAAGGAAAAGGGGGTGCGAAAAGGCACCATCGAGCCGCGCCACGCCGCCGCTCAGGGCTTAGAAGTTTCCCTCGGCCACATCCTTCAGAATTTGCTTCTCCAAAGACAGCTCCGCTACCAGCCGCTTCAGCTTGGCGTTCTCCCTCTCCAGCTCCTTGAGACGTTTGGCTTGATCGAGTTTTAATCCGCCGAATTCCTTCCGCCAGCGGTCGTAAGTCTGTGCGGTGATCTCGGCTTCTCTGTAGGCTTGCGGTGTGGTTTTCCCGTTGCCCAGTTCCACTTCAACCTGCCGCAGCAATGTCACGATCTGCTCCGGCTTGTATTTCTTCATCGGCATACCAGCTTCCCTCCAGAGTGAATTCTCTCTCACTCACGCTGGTACAAAAACCCCCAGTCAGGTCAGTGCAGATGATCGTGATCAGCCAGTCTTCCAGATGATCCATGCCCGCTCCCGCTGTACTCTCGGTAGTCCCGTGTGCGGGCAAGTAAAGTCTCGCCGATCTGTCGGTGTGTGGCTTTCCTGTTCGCAGCACCGCGCCACTGCGCTAATCACTTCGGCTCTCCGAAATTCGGATCGTCCGGGCGCGGGAATGAGTTCTTCGGGTGGTCAGTCAGTTTTACATACGCCAACCATTCCTTTGCGAGTGATTCGCGCGGGAAATATCCAGCGGGCATGTCCGACGATCGGCGTAGCTCAGTGCTAGTAACGCGCGCGCCGCAAACGCTCAACAGCGGCAAGCCCCAGTGATCATTCGCCGACTGATTACAGGGGCGAATCGATCCGTGCCAGCCGCTCTTCTGGTCGAGCGGCAACAGTGGCTTTGCGGGATCGGGTTGGCGGACTTCGATCACCTCTCGAAGCCAATCAAGCATGAACGCTTTCGTGTCGATGACGCAGCAGTGCGGAATATTGTTCTGCACGAGATAAATCCAAGGCGCTCCTTCGGAATAATAGCGCTTGAAAAATGCGTATGGCTTCGACGTGCCCGCAATGGCATCTCTGCCGCCGACAATAATGAGCACGGGAACGGCAATCCCTTTCGCATCGAGGACGACGTTATCGACGTTCTCAGGTTCCGTCTGACCGGGATTTGCAAGAATCGCCGCTAAGACTCGCGCTGGCGCGTACGCCAAGAAGTGACCGAAGTACGCAGCTGTTCCCGAAAATCCGAGCAAGATAAGTTTGCTTTGTGCCAGTTCAGGGTGAGCGCTCTCGGCTCCGATGGCGGCCAACGCTGAGAACAGTGATCGTCCCAAGCGGTGTTCGGGATTCATATCCATCTCGCCCGCTTCGCCAGTCGAAGGCGTTGAGGCGGCACATTGGTGCGCGAGAACCATTGCGACATCATTTCTCTCTGCGAAAGCGACAACATCGGGATCGGAATAAAATCGCGTGATGTCCGGGCCTCGATCGTAGGTCACCCATGCCGCTTTGACGGGTCTAGTTCCGGCTGGAAACGTCGCCTCATAATCACAGGGCTCTGCAATGTTCTCGCCGGGCTTTGGCGAATCAATGGTCTTGTACTCTTTCAACTGGGCGTTGGCGGCGACAGCGGATAACGACTGCACAACGAAGAAGACCACGCTCCATAGAAACGCTCTCGTGCTTCGGCTCATTGGCAAGTCTCAGGACTTACACTTGAATTCACGCTGTTTGTTCGACGCGAATGAGACTGCTGTGTGAGCATCACAGTCCCGTAACTTGCTCCGTCGTAAACTAGACGCGCCCAACCAGCATGCTGCCGCCTATTGTCAGGTTGCTAGGCAACCGAAAACCCACCAAATCCACATGACTTATCAGATGGGATGAGAAGGCCGGTCTCCAGCGGGATGCGATACGCTCCCATTGAACGACGCGCTCGAGGCGCAAAAAGGAGACCGGCAATGAAGAAGATTAGCACTCTGGCAATCGAGGGGATCGAGATTTTCAAGCCGAACCAACTCACGATTGGTTTGGATCTGGGAGATCGAACCAGCCGTTACTGCATCTTGAACGAAGCGGGCGAAATCATCTTGGAACAAGAACTGGCTACGACACCGAAAGGATTTGAGCAGGTGTTCCGTAAGATTCCGCGGAGCCGGATCGCGCTGGAAACCGGAACGCATTCCCCCTGGGTCAGCCGGCAGTTGACCGAGCTAGGGCACGAAGTGATTGTGGCCCATGCGCGCAACGTGCAACTGATCAGCCAGAGCACCCGGAAAGACGATCGGCTGGATGCCCGGACGCTCGCGCGTCTGGCCCGAATCGATCCCGGCTTGCTTGGTCCGGTGCGCCATCGCAGTGCCCAAGCCCAAATCCATCTGACGGTGATCCGGGCGCGAGCGGTCCTGGTCGGCGCGCGTACGGCGCTGGTCAATGCAGCCCGAGGGTTGACCAAGTCTTACGGCGCACGACTTCCGAAATGCGGCACCGAACAGATGAATCGAGAGATTACCAAAAATCTCAAGCCCGAGTTGCGGGAAGCTTTAGAACCGCTGCTGGCGGAAATCGAATCGCTGAACGCACGCATCGTGGAGTACGACATGCGGATCGAGCAGATCGCGAAACAGGTCTATCCCGAGGTCGCTCGACTGAAACAGGTCAAAGGAGTCGGGCCTTTAATTGCGTTGACCTACGTTCTGACCTTGGATAACCCGCACCGATTCCGCCGCAGCCGGGACGTAGGCTGCTTTGTTGGGTTGCGCCCGGGTCGCAGGAACTCAGGGATGAGTGAACCGCAACTGCACATCAGTAAGGAAGGAGACCGTTATCTCAGAACGCTGCTGGTACAAGGGGCGCACTACATTCTGGGGCCCTTTGGACAAGATAGTGATCTGAGGCGCTGGGGGCTGAAGCTATCGGAGCGGGGAGGAAGGAATGCCAAGAAACGAGCGGTGGTTGCCGTAGCACGGAAACTCGCCGTACTGCTTCACAAGTTGTGGGTCAGCAAAGAAGTTTACGAACCGCTGCGGAATAGCCGAAAGCAGATGGCCCAAGTCGCTTAGAAAGTCCGAGAACGTGGATTTGAACCACCGAGCTCAACCGCCGAGATCAGGTGACTGCGCCTAACTCCTGGCCCAACTCCGGTCGAAAGACCAGAGCCAAGGTCGATTATCAGGTCGCAGCACCTACTGAATCGAGGACGCCCACCTGGCAGCGAGCGACAAACGCTCAGCAAAGACTGCGGATGGAAGGATGGCGACCCAGGTGGCTCGGTGAATCCGGTTCGGATCCACAGCTAGGAAAAACATCAACCGTCTTGACTCCGACCGGCCTTCTCATGGAAGGCGTTATGAGCGTTTCCGACGTATCGGTGATACAACATAGCCTTACGTGGTCCCTTCTGGAGGTTATGAACGATGGAAAGGACTGCAGAAGAGTCGCCGCGTCTCAAGGCCAGGGTTGCCGGGATCTTTTATTTGCTCGCGGTGCTGACGGCCGTATTCGCCGAGGGCATCGTCCGCGGCAAGTTGCTCTATGCAGTAGGGCTTATTCCGGTCGCATGCTTTGTCGTTGTAACGCTGCTGCTCTATCAACTCTTCAAGCCGGTGAATAAGAGCGTCGCTTTGCTCACGGCGCTCTGCAACCTCGTGGGCCTCACTCTGGAAGCCCTTGAATTGCACCCCTGGGGCGTGAACGTCGCCCTGATATTTCACGGACTCTATTGTCTCCTGATCGGTTATCTCGTTTTCCGGTCGGCCTTCCTGCCTCGAATGCTCGGCGTCCTGATGGCCATTGGCGGCTTGGCTTGGCTGACCGACCTATCAACACCACTCACAAACCACCTGTCACCTTACAACGTGATCTGCGGCTTTGCAGGAGAAGGATTGTTCATGCTCTGGCTCCTGGTGACGGGCGTGAACGTTCAACGATGGAAGCAGCAGGCCAGCGGAGAGACAGAAGACCCATCATAGCGTTAATAGAAATCCTTGACTGGTGGCTGGCGCGCGAAAAAATTATGAGCACGGCAGAAATGACGAAGCAGGTTGCGGGCGCTTCACCGCGCCTCGTAGCCAGAATCGCCGGCCTCTTGTACTTGCTCATCTTCCTCTCGGCCCCCAGCGGCGCTGCGACGGCCACGCCGGCGAAGATGATTATCAACCTCACCTGCGATACCGGAGTGGCGCTCCTCCTTTATGAGTTGCTCAAGCCGGTAAGCAGGCGCCTCTCTCTGCTTGCGGCGCTCTTCAGGCTCATCTTTGTCACGGTTATGGCCGTTAATTCACTGAACTATTTCGGTGCCGCGGCCCTCTTTCAGAGCGCTCACTCCCCGGCCGCCTTCGATGTCGGCTACGGCATCGCTATGGTGCCCTTCGGAGTCCATTGCCTCCTGATCGGCTATCTCATTTTCAAGTCAATCTTCCTTCCTCGGACTCTGGGCGTCCTGATGGCGCTGGCCGGCTTGGGGTATCTGACCTTCCTGTGGCCATCTCTCGGAAGCCATCTATTTTTCCCCTACATTGCGATTCCCGGCGTCGTCGGGAAGGATCGCTGACCCTCTGGCTGATTGTCATCGGCGTGAACGCTCAAAGATGGAGGGAGCAAGCCAGCGCCGCGCGGCCGAGTGATCGGGTATTCGGAACTAATCCACACGCCTGATTAACGCGGTTACCGTCCAAATGAAGTCTTACTTCACATCTCCGGTAACGCGACTACACAGGCAAGTGGATTGGGAGAACGCCACTTCCCACAACCAGCCTTCTGACATGGGATAACCTCACGGTTAGCCCGTCATCTGCCCAGAATCCGAAACCGTCCAAGGTCGTGAGCGCTATCGCCTGATTTCATCAACTACGTTCCCACTTGCTATAGAATGTCCGATCAGTGACAGACAACATCCAATCGGCTAGCTCTTCGAAACATGAAAAGTTTTCGGAGACCCTTGCGGAAACGGAGGATTCGTTATGATGGGTGAGCGCGCCCTTAAGGTTCTCTTGATTTTATCGGGATTAGCTTGCTTGGCCGGCCTTTACCCGCTCACTGGCGCGCTCCGGGACGGCGCGGCGTCGACAATCAACAGGCAGGACCAGATGATTCTCGCTATTTACATCTCGCTCGGCGTCTTCCTGCTGATCGCCGCCCGCAACCCGCGTCAGCATCGCAGCCTCATCCTTTTCGCTGGCTGGTCCACGCTTGCTCATGACGGCGTCATGATTGTGCAAGGCATCCAATACCATGATCTACGCAACGATCTGCTCGGCTTCGCCATTATCGCTGTCATCGGCCTCGCTCTCATCGCGTTGACTCCGGCAAAGCAGGCGCGAGCCTCCGCTGCTGGCGCTTAGCGCCGTTACCTTCGACCGTCTCGACTGTTTATAAATTCCGATTCGCACTCACAACCCTGGAGTCGGCTCGCCCCCGGTCGGCCAACCGGCAGTTATCCTGCAAAGTTACAAATCAAGCTGTCAAGTCCTGGTAAACGCCGTAACCGGACAAGTCCAATCCGGTAAAATCCAGCTGCCTGTCCAAACAATTTCACCGGCCACCGGACTATCTGCTACAAGGTCCGCCCCACAGCTCTCACCCAAATCAACTTGACAGAAAAGCGTGTGCGCATATAGCGTCCCATAGCAGCTCTATATAGCCTCTCTATATAAAGAAGGTTCAGGAGGCATCTGTGGGCAACGAGAACGTCAACCTTTTGCAGGGCACTTTGTACATGATGATTCTGAGATCGCTATCGTCGGGCGAAATGCATGGCCTCGGAATCGCGCGCCGGATCGAGCAGATCACGCGCGGCACTTTCCAGGTCAAGCCCGGGTCACTGTTTCCTGCGCTCCACCGGATGGAAAATCAAGGGTGGGTCGAATCGGCCTGGGGCGAGTCCGATCAGAAGCGAAAAGCAAAGTTCTACCGCCTCACCCGGACCGGCCGCAAGCAACTGGGGGTAGAGACGGATCGATGGGGCAAGATTTCTCTCGCGATCACGAGGGCGCTAACGGCGAAGGCGTAAGCGGCAGCTAACGAAGCGAGGCTTCGCGATGAATTTCAGAAAGCTTCTTCGACGGATTACCGGTTCACGTCCCGACAACGAAATCGATGCCGAGGTGCGCGGCTACGCCGAAATGCTGGCTGACGAGAAAATGCGCAGCGGAGTGCCTCCCGGGGAAGCGCAACGCTCAGCCATGCTCGAGCTCGGCGGCCTCGAGCAAGTGAAGGAGGAGGTGCGCACAGTGCAGCCCCTGGTTTGGTTTCGTTCGTTCCTCCAGGACATCCGATTTGGGCTGCGCATGCTGCGCCGAGCGCCGGGAGTGACGAGCGTGGCCGTTCTCACGTTGGCGCTAGGCATCGGAGCCAGCGCTGCGATCTTCAGCATCGTGTACGGAACCTTGCTTGCGCCGATGCCCTATCCCCACCCCGACGAACTCGTGATGATCTGGTCGCAGCTGAACGGCGCTCGAAATTTGATAGCGCCCGCCGATTATCTGGACTGGAAGCGAGACAGCAGCACGTTTCAGGGCATGAACGCGTGGAGTTGGGCGAGCTTCGACCTTTCCGCCGGTCCGGTCGCGGAACAGGTCAATGCCGCCGTGCTGAGTCCGGGACGACTCGTAATGCTCGGTGAGCCGTTGCTACTCGGCCGTGACTTTTTGCCGGAAGAGGGCCAGCCGGGAAGCGATCACGTTGTGATTCTCACGCACAAACTGTGGGTGCGGCGGTTCGGCGCCGATCCGAAAATCGTCGGCCAGACGATTCGCTTGGACCGCCAGCCCTATACGGTCGTGGGCGTTTTGAGGGCGGGGCTCAACGATCGCGGCGATGCCGAACTGGAAGTCCCGCTCTCCTTCCGCCCGGAGCAGATCAATAGGACGGATCGTTGGCTTTTGGTGCAGGCACGCTTGCGCCCCGGCGTGACGATCGCGCAAGCGCAATCCAACATGGACGTGCTCGCGCAACAGATCGCTGAAGCCCACCCTGATTTGAGGAAGAACTGGCACATTAGCGTCGAGCCGCTGCACGACGATTTTGTGCCGCAGACCACACGCACGGAACTGTGGCTTTTCCTCGGCGCGGTTGGATTTGTGCTTTGATCGCCTGCGCCAATGTTGCCAACCTCGTGCTTTCGCGACCCGCCAGTCGCGACGCGAAATCGTAGTGCGCGCTGCCATCGGCGCCAAGCAGTCGAGGTTATTCCGCCAGCTGCTCACCGAAAGCTTGGTGCTCGCGATCCTCGGCGGGGTGGCGGGCGTCTTCACCGCGGATCTGATCCTGAAGGGGATTCGCCTTGATCCCGGTCAACACGCTGCCGTACGAAGCGGACACGCGCCTGAATGTGCCGGTGCTCCTCTTCATGTTGTCGACGACGATGATAGCAGGCGTCGTCTCCGGCAGCGCGCCCGCGTGGCAGGCTTCGCGGCTGAATCTCAGCGAAGCGTTGAAGAGGGAGGCCGGTCCGGCAACGCCTCCGGCAGCCACAAGCTTCGCCGCGCGCTCGTGATTGCAGAGTTCGCGCTGGCGCTTTGCTTATTGACCGGCGCCGGCCTCGCGTTGCGAAGCTTTCAGAAATTGACGAACGCCGATCCTGGCATACGGGCCGACAAGATTCTTACGTTCTGGCTCCAACCGACTGTCGATCACTTTACAGGCACCGATGAGCGCACCAGGTCAGTACAGACGGCGTCGTACTACCGGCAAGTGCTGGCGAACATCGACGCGGCGCCGGGCATTACCGGCGCGTCGATCTCGACGAGTCTGCCGTGCGCGGAGGGCGCCGCTATACCGTTCAACATCGTCGGCCAGCCGGCGCCGGATGCTGGAGCACGTCCTACAGTGGCGTTCAATAAGTTCACTCCGGACTTCTTCCGCACCTTCGGCGTGCGGTTGATCAGTGGGCGAACCTTCAACGATCAGGACGTCGCCGGCAAAACGCCAGTGGCGCTCGTCAACAAAGCGTTCGTCCGCCAATATCTTCCGAATGTCGATCCGCTTGGGCAGCGCCTGCAGCTTTCCTTGGCAGATTCAACGCTGGTTCCACCCGCGCCCGAAGTGGAATGGAAAATCGTCGGTGTGTTCCATGACGTTCGAAACCGCGGGCCGCGCGAGGCGAACATCCCCGAGGTGGATATACCTTTCTGGCAAAGTCCGCAGCGTGGGGTGAATGTGGCCGTGAGGACCGCCGGCGATCCGACCGGCGCAAGTAAGGACGTGACTGCCGCAATTCGCTCGTTCGATCCCGATTTGCCTCTCGCTTACGTCAGGACGATGGACCAGTTTTTGGCCCTCACGCTCGCGGGTGAACGATGGATTGCCGCGCTCTATTTCGGATTCGGATTCGCCGCGCTTGTGCTCGCGATTCTGGGCGTTTACGGCGTGATGTCCTACATGGTGGTTCAACGCACCAGCGAAATCGGAATTCGCATGGCACTCGGCGCCGATCAAAGTCTGTGCTCCGGTTGGTTCTGACGGAAGGTTTGAATCTTGCTGCCATCGGAGTGGCGATTGGTTTTGTATGTTCGGCGATCCTAGCGAAGTTGATGAGCAGCTCTCTCTATGGCGTCAGCGCACACGATCCCGTCACTTTTTTCGCGGTCGCCGCCATCCTCGTTGCCGTCGCCGTGCTGGCGTGCCTGATTCCCGGCCTTCGCGCGACGCGCGTGGACCCAATTAACGCTCTTCGGTAAAGGAATCTGCTCTTCGGAGTAGCCACATGCAATCGCGTGGTGCAGATTTCGTGCGGCGCCCTCGTCCGTCACAAATGCCTGACTAACGCGGCAGACGTACTGGTGAAATTCGTTCAAAACCCGATGTCCGGTAACGCGACTTCCATGATAGGTCTTTGTCAAGAGGGCAAAAGCTCTCCTGACGCGCTTGGGAGGAGCGCGGGTGTAATTTCTTTCGATTCCTTCGCCGCGTTTGTTGGCCTCTCAGCCCGGGTTCCTTCTTGTCAGAAGAACCAGACTTCCATTTGCTGGCGCAACCTTTCGGGCTGCCCAGAAGATTGAGTTTGTGATCTCCTGCCAGTCTCGAAACTAATCGACGGGAGCATCCGGAGCTTGCGCTCCTTCGCCCAGTCGCGTAAACGGCAAGACCTGGCAGGCAACGCGCCGAAGAGATCCTCCTTGTTCACCGCCGCTCTCTATGCGGCGTCGTTTTGCTCTTTACTTCACGGAAATTCCTCTCCCCGCGGTCCACGGCCATGAGGTAGGCCACCAGCTTTCGTGCCACCGCCAGGGTGGCGCGATTGGCGTTGCCTTTCTGCTTTTCCGTGTCATAGAGCAGGGCCAGTGCCGGGCTGTAGCGTGGCGCCATCTTGGCCGCCTCGATCAATGTCGTCTGCAAATGTTTGTTGCGCTGTTTGGACAGCGGCGTCCGCTCGTCGTGTTCCCTGAGCTCTTCTCGGCCCCGCACAGCCCGCAGTAGCTGATGGCTTTCTTAATCGAAGAAAATCGCTTTACCTCCCCCACTTCCAGCGCCCAGGTCAGGGCCGTGATCGGCCCAACGGCCGGAATCGTCATCAGCCGCTCGACCCGCTCTAAAAGCTGCGGATCGCGCTCCAGCGAGCGCACCAGGGCTCTCTCGGTCTTGCTCAGCCGCACCACCATTTCGCGGCATACTCGCAGCAGCGAACCAAGCCCCTCATTGATCTCTGGGTTGGTTGCCAGCAGCTCACGGAAGTAGCCAACCTTGTGCAGCCGCTGCTTGTTATAGCTCACCCCGGCTTCCATCAGCAGCATGCTGATCTTGTTCTTCATCTGTACCATCTGCCGCACCAACAGATTGCGGTAGCGCAGCGTTCGCCGCCGCTCGCGAATCGCGGTCGAAGCCATGTAGCACTCCGGCAGAAAATCGCAGCGCAGACAGTCGCAAATCTTGCTGGCGTCGATGCGATCGTTCTTTTTCTTGGCGGCCGCGATGGCTCGCAGCATCAACGGATGCGCCACTTTCAGCGCGGCGGCGTGCGGCTGCAGGTGATCGTAGATCCATCCGGTAAAAACCGTGGCTTCCATCGCCGCCGTCCACGGCTGCGGCAGAGTTTTCATCCAACGGTCCAGGTCCAAACGTGTGGCGGGGAGCGTGCCTTCCGAGTGTATCACGCCACTGCCATCCTTCACGCAGTAGCTGATCGTCCTCTTGTGCACATCCAGTCCGATGTAATACATAGGTTGCATGGGGGAGCCTCCTTGGTGTTTTCTGAATCAGCTCGTCGCTGAGTTCAGCTCTTCTACACCAAGCGCTCCTCCTTTGACCTATACATTCAAACTAATCAGGACTTGGCGGGGTGGCAGTAACTCAAACACAAGAAGTCAGGCCGAATTCGCGGGAAATTTAGATGATGGTCAGAAATTCTCGAGCAGCCACACGTTTGAGTTCCAGACTTGCTGAGCAAAAGCCAAATTGTGTCCGTCAGGCGAGGAGACGGGGTTGTAGAAGTTTTGATTCCGGCCCCCGTGGAGCAGAACGCTGCTTTTTCCGTCTAATCCAATGCGGGCAAGACTACATTCGTCCGCACACCCCGAAGCGACCAACGCCTTGTTATCTGGAGTCCAGCCCAAAGACCACACGCGGAGCCAGCCCTTTGGGAGGGAAAGATTACTTTCAGTCCCCTTCTGGAGGTCAATAATGCGGATCTGGCCTTTCAGTTGGTCGGAGCTTTCTATCGCGATTCGAGAGGCGTCCGGCGAAATAGCCCAGCCTAAAGATTTGGGCGCTTCCAAGTGGGTCGTGAAGAGCGCTTTCTCTTGACCGCTCGAGACATCAAACACGTAAAACACAAGCTGGTCGTGAGCCCAGCGGCTCAAAACACAAGAGCTCCCAGGATGCAAAGGACAATCTATATACGTGGTTTCATCCGCAAAGAATTGCGCCAGTTGCTCCGGCGTGCCGCCCGAGGACGGCACTTTCATAACGCGTTGACTAACGCTTTCGTCTCCTGACGCGTTCGGAACCGACCAATAAAGGATCCAGGCGCCATCGGAAGTCAACACCGGATCGAACTGCTCGTCGGGTCCGGGAACAACAGACGTGACGGCTTGAGAGTCGAGTTGCAGCCGTGAAACCTGTCCCCTTCCGGAACGCGACGAGGTGAAAAGGATGGATCGGCCGTCTTTAAACCAGCCGAATGGGGATTGGTCCGTATCACCCTGAGTCAGATTCCTAGAAGTGTCGAGGCGTGCGCCGTTTTCCCTCCATTGGGCGACAAACACATCCGTGGTGATGTGGGACTTAAGGACGGCCAAACGACGGCCATCGGAACTCAGCGTGGGGAACCAGGCAAAAGAGCGAAGCCCCGGCCAGTTGGTAACGCGCGTGGGTTTGCCTGTAGGGTTTCCAGTGTCCAAATTGACGGCGATGGCCCAAAGGTTGGTGGCTCGGCCGCTCGAAGGCTCGACGAGGGAAAACAGAAGGCGGCCATCCGCAGACCACAACAGCGCGGGGAGAAATTGAGGATTGGCAGGAAGGTTGGCATCTGAAATGACAAGCGAAGGTGCTCCGCCCGAAAGAGAAATGGTGCGAATGGCGGGCGTGTCCTCGTTTAGGAGGTAGGCAAGGCGATGTCCGTCGGGAGACCAGCCTACTGTCACAGCCTGATCCTTTTTATTTTCGAGGACCATTCTGGCGTTGTCGCCGTTAGCATCCATCACCCAAATCTGGTGTCGGTCTTGGTCCAAATAGGCAATGGAGGATCCCTGCTGGGAAATTTGGTTGGCGCCGGTTTGCGATTTCAACATGCGCGGAGCGCCACCAAAAACAGAAGCCGTCCAGATGGAACTTTCGATGGCACCGTAGTTACCGACATCGAATAGCAAATTGTTCCCATCCGGAAACCACTGAACCGCGTAGATGTGGGATTGCAGGTCGGAGGGCACAGGAAAGTCGTGAGAATCTCCGGTATCGACGGAACTGATGTGAAGGCTCTTACTATCTATGAAAGCAAGATTTTTTCCATCGGGCGAGAGAGCGCTTGAGATCACTCGATTTTCGGAACCATTGAAGGTGAGTTGGCGCTCGGTTTGCGGCCTTTTCTCCGTGTGCTCGAAAATGTTGCGCCAGTGGTAGCCGGCCCATCCGAGCGCGATCAGAAGTAACACCGCAACTGCTGCGCCCGCGTAAATTCGCGACGTGCGGCTCGACGCCGAAGCTTCCGCCGGCTGAGCAACGACGGCCCGCGAAGAAGCGGAAATATGCGCCGAATCCGTATCGCGCTTCAGCCGCTTCAGGTCTGCGCGCAGATCCGCGGCGTGCTGATAACGTACGTCCCGATCCTTCTCCAGCGCCTTATTGATAATGCGCTCCAAGTCGGCCGAAAGAGACGGATTCAGATGCACTGGCGCGGCGGGCTCGCGATTTAGAATTGCCTCGAATATCAGACCGGAGGTGTCGCCGCGAAACGGTAGCGCGCCCGTCGCCATCTCATAAAGTACCGAGCCAAAAGAAAATAAATCCGTGCGCGCATCGAGTTCCTTGCCGCTCACTTGCTCTGGGGACATGTATGCAACAGTCCCCAGAGCCGAACCGGGGCTGGTGAGATGCTCCGGCAAATCCTGGGTCGCAGCGGTTACCTCGCCCCCTCGCTCGGGATTGCCGGAGACTTTCGCCAACCGAAATCTAAAATTTTGGCGATACCGCGGTTGGTGATGAAAATGTTGGCTGGCTTGATGTCACGATGGACGATGCCTTTGGCGTGAGCGGCATCAAGCGCGTCAGCGATTTCGATGGCCAGTGACAACAGTGTGTCCTGCGGCATGGCGCGACCGTCGATGCGATGTTTCAGCGTGACGCCTTCCAGAAATTCCATGGCGATGAACGAATGCCTGTCCTGTTCGCCGATGTCGTGGATGGTGCAGATATTGGGATGATTCAGCGCGGAGGCGGCTTGCGCCTCGCGTTGAAAGCGTGCCAGCGCGTGAGGATCGCGCGCAACCTCGGGAGGGAGAAACTTGAGGGCCACGAAGCGGTGCAGCCGCGTGTCTTCGGCCTTGTAAACCACACCCATTCCGCCACCGCCGAGCTTCTCCAGAACGCGGTAGTGGGAAATTGTGCTGCCGATCAGAGAGGGCGCGTCCGCCATTTGGCGGTCATCTTAGGTTGGAGCACGGGGCAAGTCAACGAAGAGAGACTGCCTACGGGCTAAGTCCTGATAAACGCGGTTACCGTCCATGTGGATTTCAGGTTTACGATTACGCGACGCAATATAAAAGGGCGCCCCTTTTGGAGTAGGGTTTGGGTGTTCGCCTCAACCCCCACAGAAAGGAGCACCCTTTTATGGCTAGCGCCAAATATATCGGCATGGACGTGCACAAGGAAAGCATTTCGATGGCGGTCCGAAATGCTGCCGGGAAGATCGTGATGGAATCGGTCATCGAAACGAAAGCAAACATGATTCTGCAGTTTATCGACGGGCTGCGCGGAGAGTTGCACGTTACGTTTGAAGAAGGCACCTCGGCAGCCTGGTTGTACGACTTGTTGAAACCGCACGTCACCAAATTGGTGGTGTGCGATCCGCGCAAGAACGCGTCCATGAGAGAAGGCAACCAGAATGACAAGATCGACGCGCGCCGGTTGGCCGAGCTGCTGCGAATGAACCATCTCCACGCCGTCTATCACGGGGAACACGGTCTGCGCAGTCTGAAGGAACTGGTGCGCAGTTATCTGACCATCACCAAAGACCTGGTACGAGTGATGTCCCGGGTAAAGGCCATCTATCGCAGTTGGGCCATTGCTTGTGGCGGCAAGCAGGTCTATGCACCGCGTCATCGAGCCGAGTGGCTGGGGAAGATCAAAGAGCCGGGAGTACGCCGGCGGGCCGAGTTTTACTACCAACAACTGGACGCGTTGCGGACCGTGCGTAAGCAAGTGCGGCGGGAGTTGCTCGCAGAGAGCAAGAAACACGCGGCCTGGAAACGGCTCTGTCAGATTCCATCGATTGGTCCGATCCGATCCGCCGTACTGCTGGGCATTCTGGAGACTCCGCACCGTTTTCGCAGCAAGCGGCCGCTGTGGAGCTACAGCGGATTTGGGATCGAGACCCAAAGCAGCGCCGATCACCGTAAGGTCCAGGGACAGCTGCAGCGAGCGAAGAAACAAGCTCGATTCGCGGACTGAACCGCAACTGCAATCACGATCTGAAGAACCTGTTTAAAGGTGCGGCGATCGTGGCCTGGACGAAACCGGGTCCGTTCGAGGAGTTCTACAGCGCTTTGCTGAGCAAGGGCATGCGCCCGGAGATGGCGCGTCTGACCTTGGCCAGAAAGATTGCCACCATCGTGTTGATCGTGTGGAAGAAAGGAGTGAGCTTCGACGCCCAACATCTGAAACCACAAACAGCTTGAGTGTCTCGGAACGCTTCCGCTCCATCTCTGGGGATTTCTGTGGCGGTGGCCTGCAGGTTCTCGAGACACTCTGGTTCGAGAGCGAGTCTCAGCTGATTCGTCAGGCGCTCGATGCCTCGGGCACCGGAGTCTCTCACGCGACTCTAGGCTCTCTCGGATAACCAGAAAAAGCGATGGGCCACGAGTCCCAGATAGAACTATGGTCGCCCAATTTGACCACGTTCTGCTTTGCTGGTTTCGGAACAGACAGGCTTCGTTGCGAAGAAGCAATGAAAACCGCTGATAGAGAAAACCCCAACCACGGGGTCGCAGGGCCTCGCAACCGAACACCTGGCGCGGTAGGTCAAAACACATCTCGCTCGATCAAGTGGGCTGCGAAGCAAGAAAAATTCCAGCCGAAGGAGATGTGTTTTTTCTTGACTTCTACCTTTATAGTCACAATGGAATGACCGGCTCCGATTCGCAGGCGTGGGTTATGCTGCGAATCGGAAGATCTGCAGTACAGAGCCACAAGCGAAAGGAGCCGGTCGATGAAGAGAATAAAGTTTGTCGGATTGGATGTCCATGCCGAGACAATTTCGATAGCTGTAGCGGAGCAGGGCGGGGAGATACGGTCGCTGGGGGTCATATCGAATCGCGAAGAATCGATTCGGAAACTGGTGAAGAAACTGGGGCCGGTGGAGGAGCTGCGGTTTTGTTATGAGGCGGGTCCGACAGGTTACGCGCTGTACTGGCAACTGACTCGGATGGGAGGCAAATGCGAGGTGGTCGCGCCCACCTTGGTGCCGGTGAAAGCCGGGGATCGTGTAAAAACGGATCGGCGGGATGCGTTGAAACTGGCGAGAAATTATCGGGCAGGAGAGTTGACGGCGGTATGGGTGCCGGATGCGGCTCACGAGGCATTGCGGGATTTGGTGCGGGCCCGGGAAGCGGCCAAGCAGGATGAGAGGATGTCCGAATTTTAGTTGATCGCAGCGACTCTTGTTGTTCGGCACTGTAAGCCTACCTCGAACCAAGTTCAAGCCACTTCTACTGTCTGCACCTCCTTGTGCTGAATGCACGACGGATTCAGGCGTTCCTTCAGCAACAGGATTTCTTGATAGCCTTTGATGCGTCGGAACTTCCTCTCTGCTTCCAACAGTCCTGTGGCGGTCCAGCGCAGCGGCTGATTTCCTTCGCGCCATCGCTTTACATTGCGCGCTACCCGTTGCACCGTCGACAAGCACGATTCGATCGGATTGGTCGTGGCCAGTTTGCGACGTAACACCGCGCCCACACCCAAGCGATGCACCGTCAGTGTTTCTTCCATCCCTTCCTCCAGGCTCCGGGCCGCGCTGGGATTGATCCGTTCCAGTTGCCGGAAGATTTTCTGCAACGCCTCTTTCGCTTCCGCGTAGTTGCTCATGGCGTACGCATTGCGCATGCGCCGATCGTAGTCTTTCTGGCAGTTCTCCGGCAGGTACTCCTTTATATTCCGCCGCTTGTGCATCTGGCAGCGCTGCACTTCCACTTGTTCACCGAAAACACGTTCCACACCGGCGCGCAGCGCTTTCGATCCATCGATCACCACCAGATACCGCCGCTGCACATCCAGTCCGCGCTCCACCAGATCTTCTAAAAGCCCTTTGACCACCGCCGTGTTCTCCGTGGCTCCTTGCCATACTCCCAAAACGTGCTTTGCTCCACTTTCCGCGATCCCCAAAGCCACCACCAGCACCTGGCCGCCAAAGTGAATACCATCGATCATCAGCACTACCAGATTCAGATCTTCCAAGCGTCGTTCGCACAGCGCCCGCAACTGATTACTACTGGCCTCGACAAACTGCCGGCTCACGCTGCTCTTCTCGATCCCGTAGCCTGCCACAACACTCTGCACCGCTCGCCGGTAGTTCCGCGTGGACAACCCGGCCACCATGCGCTCCCGCACCGCTCTTTGCAGTTTTCCGTCTTGCTGCAACTGACCGTAGCTCTCCAGTTCCACTTCCTGGCCTTCGCGTGTTCGTACGCGCGGCCGTTCCAGCGGAATTTTCTGTCCACCAAAAACCACATAACCCGGCTGCTTCCCCCAGCGCACACAGCCGGCGGCGGGATGCGGCCGATGCGGAGGTCCTACGCGGCCAGTTACTTCGTTTTCCAGGATGGCGCGCAGGATCTGCAGCCCGGCTTGCCCAGTCAGCTCTTCCACCTGCGTTTGCAGTTCGCTCCACACCTCGGCGATTGGCAACGGCACCTGCACCAGCAACTCTTGCCCGCGCACGATCTCGAACTTCCGATTGGACTTGCGCTGTTTCCTCTGGTATTTGTTTCTCACGGCGGCTCTCTCCTTTAAAAGGGATTCGCAACCCGAACTCTATCCGAGTTCGGGCGAGAGCGCTGCTTCTTTCTCAGGTTTAACAAAGGTGGGGACCAGGATGAACTTCGAGCACGGCATCGGTTGAGTAAGTTTCTATTGCGGCATGGCCGCCGACCGCCGATGGGAGTAAAGGCTTGGTCAATGAAGTATCTGGAATGGGTGAAGCGGGAACTACATTTCGAACAGATGGCCCAGGAAGCCACATTGCTGGATTACCTTCATGAGGTGGAGCATGGCGCAGCACGCATCGCGCGGCTGGAGAGTGCGATTACAGAAGCGGTGAAGAGTGCGCCACCCCAGATGCGTGCCGTGATCGAGGCCTTGCAGGCGCTACGAGGGATCGCGCATGTTTCGGCAGTGACGGTGGTCGCCGAACTGGGAGAGCTTTCGCGGTTCACCAGGGCCAGGCAATTAATGGCTTACGGAGGAATCGTACCCAGCGAAGACTCCAGTGGAGAGCGCAGCCGACGCGGGAATATCACCAAGACAGGAAATGCGCATTTACGGCGGGTGGTTGTGGAAGCTGCGTGGGCCTACCGGCACCGACCGTCCGTGGGGGCAAAGTTGCGGAAGCGGCAAGCGCATGTCAGCGAAGAGGTCAAAGAGATCTCTTGGAAAGCACAACATCGGTTGCATGAGCGCTATCGAAAGTTGCTGGGCAAGGGCAAGAACAAGGGAGTTGTGATGACGGCGGTGGGACGCGAGTTGCTGGGTTTTATCTGGGCCATCGGGATCCAAGCAGAAACAGCGTACAAGGAACCTCTGCCGCGTGCGGCTTAGGGTGAATTTGTTCTGAAGTCAGAAGCTCAAAGGAGGCAGCGTCGGTTGTGGTCGAGGGGTACACGGAAAGGAGAATCCTCGAAAGTTCTATGCGGTAGGTCTGCGGACCGAACCCGCGCTTATAGTCCGAGGCAGCTCCCGACGGATCACGATTATGCGGCTTCGACCCGCGAATATCAGAGTGATCAACCGTCGCAAAAACTACCTCGACCACGACTCGCGCTGCCTCCTAAGAGCGAGAAAAAAGAAGAAAACAGTTGCTCGTAGTTGACGGGTCATTCCATATCAGAACGAATCAGGACTTGGCAGTGGTTTTTTGGATTAAATGTCCGGAATGGTCCGCACTTAAGCTCTTCAGCGACTAGTTCGGGCCAATCGACTTCAGTCGCAGCGAACCGAACCATAACGCACGGAAGAGCCATCTTCCCGCGGCAATCTCACTGGAATAGGCGCGGGGCAAAATCCCTCAAGTCGCGGCGCCAGGTTTGCCACTCGTGGTCGGTGCCGGGGATTCGTAGAAAACGTGCTGGATGCCCGCTTCGTTGAGCGAAGTGTTCAGTTGCTGGAGGCCGGTGCGCAGGCGCTCGGGCTCCGCAGTGCCAACGCCGAGCCACAGCAGATGCACGCGCTTGGCAAACGTGGCGGGATCGGCGAAGACGCCGTTGTAATCCGTTTTGGGATCGAGTTTGCGATTGCCGAGGACGAGCATGCCTCCGGCGCCGCTGAACCCGCCGATGTACGAGAAAAGGTCCAGATGGTCCAGCGTAATCTGATACGTCTGCATGCCACCCATCGATAGGCCGGCCATGGCGCGGTGGTCGCGATCGGTCAGCGTCCTGAAATTCGCGTCGATGAACGGAATCAGCACCTGCGTCACATCGTCTTCGAAGGTGGACGCCATATCCTGCATGCCTCTCAGCATTTCAGGCGATCCCCACGGCTTGCTCATAAAATCCGGAAAGGGCTGGCCGGCTCGCGCGGCGTAGCCGTAAGCCATCACGACAATCATCGGCTTGCAGTTTCCCGCAGCGAGCAAGTTGTCGAGGATAAAGTTCGCGCGTCCCTGGCGGGTCCAACCCGTCTCGTCCTCGCCGGCTCCGTGCTGTAAATAAAGTACCGGGAAACGTGCGGATGGCTGGTCGTCGTATTTCGGCGGCGTGTACACGAACGCCCGCCGCCAGCTACCCGTAACCTTCGAGAAATACCAAACCTCGCGCACTTGCCCATGAGGCACATCCTGCGCGGAGTAATACGTGGAACCGAGCTCGGGCACCTCGACGCCGCTTGCCGGGCGGCCACCGCCAAAATACGCGTGCGTGTTTGGATCGCTCACGTCCGCCCCATCGATTTGCAGCGTGTAATAGTGGAATCCGGGCACGAGTGGTGGCGTCGTGACCATCCAATAGCCGTCCGGCTGCTTGGCCATGTCGAGTTTCGGACCGCTCCAGAAGTTGAGCTTCACGGCGGTGGCGTTCGGCGCATTCACGCGCACCTGCACCTTGCCGGCGGTATCGACGCGTGGGTACTCTGCGCCCCAAACATTTGTTTCGGACGGCCGGAACGTCTCAGTTCCCTGGGCCCGGCTCAAAACTGAGGACAAGAAGAACAGCGTGAAAATCGCGAGTAGTTTCACAAGCATTCTCCATTGCAGTCCGATGCGCGTTCGCGCGAAAGCGGAGAACTCGGCGGATGTCGTTCAATAATGTCGCGCACGGAGCCGTGGCTCCTCCGAACTCAAACCGCGAAATCGTAGCCCACCGAGTAAACGTTTTCCAGGTATTTCGACACTCAAACTTCCCACGCAGCGCTGGATGACCGCTGGCAAGTTTGAAATGTCTGGAGAAGGGACCTTGGAAGCTAGCTTGGCCTCAGCGGCCGAAAGCCACATAAACGACGCTGTGACCGAGATTCCTGAAGTTAGCTAATTCCTTCCATGAGAAGGCCTGTCTGAGTCAAGACGGTTTTGAGTTTTCTTTCTGTGGATCCTAACTTGATTCACCGAGCCGCCTCAGTCGCCATCCTTCCATCCGCAGTCTTTGCTGAGCGTTTGTCGCTCGCTGCCAGGTGGGCGTCCTCGATACAGTAGGTGCTGCGACCTGATAATCGACCTTGGCTCTGGTCTTTCGACCAGAGTTGGGCCAGGACTTGGGCGCAGTCACCTGATCTCGGCGGTTGAGCTCGGTTGTTCAGATCCACACACTTCTACTCTCTATGCGACTTGGGCCATGGCTTGCCGATCGTTCCGCAGCGGTTCGTAAACTTCTTTGCTGACCCACAACTTGTGAAGCAGTACGGCGAGTTTCCGTGCTACCGCAACCACCGCTCGTTTCTTGGCGTTCCTTCCACCGCGTTCCGACAGCTTCAGCCCCCAGCGCCTCAGATCGCTATCTTGTCCAAAGGGCCCCAGGATGTAGTGCGCTCCTTGTACCAGCAGCGTTCGAAGATAACGGTCTCCTTCCTTGCTGATGTGCAGCTGCGGTTCGCTCATCCCTGAGTTCCTGCGACCTGGGCGCAATCCAACAAAGCAGCCCACGTCCCGGCTGCGCCGAAATCGATGCGGGTTATCCACGGTCAGAACGTAGGTCAGTGCAATTAAAGGCCCGACTCCTTTGATCTGTTTCAGTCGAGCGACCTCGGGATAGACCTGTTTCGCGATCTGCTCGATCCGCGTGTCGTATTCCGCGATGCGTGCGTTCAGCGATTCGATTTCAGCCAGCAGCGGTTCTAAAGCTTCCGCAACTCCGGCTTGAGATTTTTGGTAATCTCTCGATTCATCTGTTCGGCGCCGCATTTCGGAAGCCGTGCACCGTAGGATTTCGTGAGCCCTCGGGCCGCATTCACCAGCGCCGTACGCGCGCTGACCAGCACCGCCCGCGCCCGGATCACCGTCAGATAGATCTGGGCCTTCGCACTGCGATGTCGCACCGGACCAAGCAAGCTGGGATCGATTCGCGCCAAACGTGCTAGCGTCCGGGCATCCAGCCGATCGTCTTTCCGGCTGCTCTCGGCTGATCAGTCGCACGTTGCGCGCATGCGCCACGATCCCTTCGTGCCCTAGCTCGGTCAACTGCCGGCTGACCCAGGGCGAATGCGTTCCGGTTTCCAGCGCGATCCGGCTCCGCGGAATCTTGCGGAACACCGGCTGGAATCCTTTTGGTGTCCTAGCCAGCTCTTGTTCCAAGATGATTTCGCCCGCTTCATTCAAGACACAATAACGGCTGGTTCGATCTCCCAGATCCAAACCAATCGTGAGTTGGTTCGGTTTGAAAATCTCGATCCCCTCGATCGCCACAGTGCTACTGTTCTTCATTGCCGGTCTCCTTTTTGCGCCTCGAGCGCGTCGTTTCTTCGGGAGCGTATCGCATCCCGCTGGAGACCGGCCTTCTCATCCCATCTGATAAACGCGCTTACCGGAAAGTGAGTACTGAAACGAACGTGCGTGGCCGCTCGATATGCGGAGGCGCGGATTCAGCGTTATTATCTAGGAACATGGAGGAACAGTAGTGCGCAGCCGCCCCATTTCAGAGCGCCGACGATTGAAGCGAACCGCACTGAAAAAGCGCGCCAGTCTGATCGTTAAGCGCGGACGGCAAGCGCAGAGAATTCCATGCCTCGTCCTCGATGACTCGCAGCATGGTTTTAGGATAGTGGGGGCCTGCCGCCTCAAACGAGGACAATTTGTCGAGCTGATTTTGGACGAGCATACCTCTGATACGGTGCCGTGCCGCGTGATGTGGATCGGCAAACCTGGGTCTAAACAAGGAAGTGAGGCTGGACTGCGAATCAAAGTTGATCAGTCCTGATTAACGCGGTTACCGCAGAAGTCGCACTGCACGATATTGGGTATCTTTGCCGCACATCCTCCGATGGAGGGACAACAGTTGGATTGGAAACGGTTGGTCCAGTTTGCGCTGCTGGGTGGCAGTGATTTGGAACAATATGCCATCCTGCTGGTACGCGTTTCGATCGGGCTGTTCTTTGCAATCTCCGGGGCAAACAAATTGTTTGTCGCCGGCGGCACGAAACCTGTTTACGACACGCTCGTTGCGGCCAAAGTGCCGTTTCCCCGCCAGACGGCATATTTCGTGTCGGGTGTCGAGTTCGTGTCCGGATCCTTGCTGACCGTGGGGTTTTTTTCGAGCCCGGCTTGCGCGGCTTTATTGATCGATATGATTGTCGCCATCCTGACCAACACGCTTGCCACCGTGCCCAAAGGACTTTCGCGTCTTAACTGGCTCGACGATGTCCTCTATCTTCCGGAAGTCCTGTATGTGCTCTTCTTCGTCTGGCTGATCTGCTCTGGCCCGGGAAAGTTCAGCGTAGATTTCTGGCTCGCCGGCAAGTTGCTGAGGTGATCGATCGACGAAGCTTCTTGTTGCAAGAGAAGAGCTTGATGGTCATCCCCAGAATTTTTCAGACGCAGGACTGGCGCTAGATCCCGATTAACGCGGTGGTCTCAATGGGTCGACGCAACACTTTGTTGAAGTTTACTCGCAGGAGTATGAAAACCTAAAGTTTGTCGAGGGCGTTGATTTAAGCGTTGCGCTACTTTGTTCAGATCCGACTGGGAATCGTCGGTGAGGTCTGTGTTCTTGGGGAAGTATTGTCGTAAGAGCCCGTTGGTGTTTTCGTTCGAGCCGCGTTGCCAGGGACTCTGCGGATCACAGAAGTAGACTTTCACATCGGTGGCCACCGTAAAGTCCTTGTGTTTGGCCATCTCCAGTCCCCGGTCCCAGGTCAGCGAGCGTCGCAGCGTAGCGGGAAGTTTGCGAACCTGTTTACTCAAGGCCCCCACAACCTCCGCCGTATCTCGGCTGCGTAGCTTGACCAGCAGGACAAAGCGCGAATGGCGTTCCACCAAGGTCGCGATGTGACTGTTCCCTGAGCCGCGCAACAGATCGCCCTCCCAGTGACCCGGAATGGCACGGTCCTCCACTTCCGCGGGCCTTTCGCGGATCGAGAGGGCCTCCGGGATTTGACCGCGCCGGTCTTTAAAGATACGAGAGTGCTGCGACCGGCGTATGCGGCGTTTGGATCGCAAGTGCTCCAGCAGCTGCTTCTTCAGCGCTCCGCGGGCTTGAATGAACAGGCTTCGGTAAATGGTTTCGTGGGACACACGCAGGCTCTCATCATCGGGATACTGGGTTTTCAGCCAGCCGGAAATCTGCTTCGGCGACCCGTCCAGAATCAGTTTACTCGCAACGATGTTCCGCAACTTCAGGTTGACGGAAAGAAGGCAGCGCTTGGGCCGCAAGGCCGACTGCCAAGCTTCGCCGTCCGCTTGACGGGCTCGATACGCAGGACGGCCACCATGACGTGCGACCTCCCGGCTCACGGTCGATACCGCTCGCTCCAAACACCTGGCCATCTCACGCAGCGACGAACCGGAAGCCAGCCCGCGAGAGATCTCCTCGCGCTCACGCAGCGTGAGCGCGAGGAGCGCACGCCGCCGGACGGCGGGAGCAATCCCACCGTGACGCGACACCAGACAACGAATGGAGGAAGGTTCTTTGCCAAAAGCGCGCCCGATCTCATGCAGCGTCTGTCCTGCCTTCCAACGACGCCACACCTCAAGTTTCTGCTCCGCGGAAAGCCCAAACCGTTTCCCTGGCTTCATAAACACCACCTTTAAAAACAGCTTTATACCAGATGGTGTTGCACTGAATCCAAGCGGCGCCGGGGCATCGCCGGCGCGTTCCGGGGCCGCAACAGCTTCCGTGGCGACACGCGCTTTAGTGTTTTCGTAGATGTGGCACTCGGCGCGAGTCCGGGTGTCGTCGCCGAAAAAGAGCGTGGTTGCCGTCGCGCACACGCGCGAGGGGATTCGAAACGCTCCATTCCGCAGCACCAGCACGGCTCTTTCGTTCGGCGGCGCTCCGTTATCGCGGAAGCCGATCTTCGAAACGTGGTTGCCGTAGTCGATACCGAAGTGGATCCGTCGGGCTGGCGCTGGAACCCGGCTCCAGAGGTTCCACGGTGGCCACGGCAATCGCATCAACTTCACTTCTTCACCCTCGGCAGTTTCCGCTTGCGGTCTGCTTCCGCTTTGAGCACTTCGAGAGGTTATTTCAGCTTCGCAAACTCAGCCTTGGCCGCGATGAAAATCGGAACGTCAGGATCGGCGTCCTTCCACAAGCCAAGAAATTCCTGATACACCGCTTTGGCTTTCGCGGTGTCGCCCTGCATCGCGTAGGCTCTGCCAATCTGCAAACGCGCGAGTGCGCCGAGAGGTGCGTTTAACACAATCCCGCGATGGTCCAGAATTTTTTGGAACTCAGCGGCTGCGTCCTGGCCCTGATGCATCGCCAGGTACGCTTCGCCGCGCAGATAAATCGGATAAAACGCCGTCCAGCTGTAGAGCCCGGCCCTTCCTAGCTCATACGGCTTGGTGGGAACCAGACTGCCTATCGCGCTGGAGGTATCCCCCGTGTCGAATGCCAATTTTGACCGGAGCGTTGGCACGAAGTTGTATCGCACGATTGTGTCTTCCGGAAACCGCTTAGCTAGATCGTCGGTCAGCGCGAGAGCTTGCTTATCGTCGCCCGCATATGCCAGGGCGAGCGCCACGCTGAATTGCACCCACTTGTTTGTCGAGCGTTTGATGGTAATGGCGGCGTTGCGGCGAGCCTCGTCCCGATTACCGAATAGCGCTTCCCTTAAGCCCGCTCCCGCGGCGTATGTCGTGGCAGCTTCGGTTAAGTCGGCACGTTCGGCAGAATCCATGGCCTGGCGGGAAAGATCGCGAGCCTCTCGAAGGCGGCCCGAATAGGCGGCCGTGTCGGCTCGCGCAGCCAGCATGTTGTTCTCGGCGCCCCGCTTTCCCACCGTCCACGCCTCCTGCTGTGCCATCGCCGCTGCGTCGTTCTGCAAGAATGCCAGCAGATACAAATCACCGTGGATGTAGGCGTGATCCAGCTTCCGGTCGAGAGCCTGGTAATATGTAGCTTTAGCGGTATCGAACTCGTTCAGGTTGATGTAGGCGAAACCCAGAATAAAGTAAGGAACGGGGCTGTCGGGATCCACCCGGACGGCCTGCTTCGCTTCCTCGAGCGCGTTCTCGTACTGACCCAACGACGGATAGATCGGTCCCGCCAGGAATGTTGGCGGCATCGGATTACGTGGATAGGCCTGCGCCCAGAGCTCGCAGGTCTGTTGAGCGTTCGGCAAGTTCCCGGTCGCCACGATATCGAAATTAGCGGCGATGAAATACCGTTCTGCTTCGCTGGTTGCGCTGCGAAGCTCGTATGCCTTCCTTGCGTATTCCGCCGCGGTGGCATTCTCATCCAGGTCTCGGAACGCCCGGCCCAGCCACGCGTAGGCAATCGCAAAATTGGGATCGGCTGCGGTGGCCTGTTTCAGATAGGGGATCGCCGCCGTCGCTCCTTTCGAATACATCAGCTCGCGCCCCAGGCTGAAGGCTTTCAGCGCTTCGAGCGAAGGCGTGGTGGCTTGCTCCAAAGGCGTATCGAACTTGCGCACCGTGCCCAGCGACTCGCCAAGTTTGTTGCGGATTGACGACGCTGCCGTACCCAGCGCATCCAGCACATGATTTTTGTCACTGGCCTGCGCCTCCGTGCTGGCCAGATTTTCGCCGCTCGCGCAGTTCACGGCCTTCACCGTCAAAAGGTATTGTGTGCCGATCTGCGCAATCGCGCCGTCCAGTACGGCCGTGCTTCCGGTTCGCTGGCACAGTTCGCGCGCAATCTCCGGCGTGAGCTTCGCGTCGGGCCTCTGGCCCATCAGCTGCAGGCCCTGCTGAATTTGCTGGTCGGAAATGATGCTGAGGAACGGCGACTGCTCCAGCTGCACGGAGAGTCCCTGACGTAATGTGCCGTCAAACACCGCGTCGCCCGTGGTGTTCGTAAAATCCGCGAGCACGATCGTGTCTTTGTCGGTCAGCACGTGCGCCTTGTGCGAAAAAAGCCACCGTCCGCCTGCGGCGATCGCGACCAGCGCCGCGACGACCGCCGCGACCCACCAGCGCCGCGCGGAACGTTGTATGCGTTTCGAATTCGCTTGCACCGGCGGCGCGAACCCTACGCGGCCGGTCTCGGATTCGCGCTTAAGCCGCTGCAAATCCGTGCGCATTTCAGACGCGCTCTGGTAGCGCAGCTTGCGGTCCTTCTCCAGCGCCTTGTCGAGCAACTCATCGAGCTTCGCGGGAACGTCGGGATTCAGCCGGACCGGCGCAACAGGTTGGCGGTTTAGAATCGCTTCGGCAATCACACCCGCGGTGTCGCCGCGGAACGGCATCACCGCCGTCACCATCTCGTAGAGCACCACGCCAAACGAAAATAAATCCGTGCGTGCGTCCAGCTCTTCTCCGCGCACCTGCTCGGGTGACATGTACGCGACCGTGCCCACGGCCGTGCCCGCCTGGGTCAGCCGGTCCAGCTCGCTCGCCGTCGGCATCGCGGAGAGATTCAATGCGCCGCCCACCGGTGCGAGCTTCGCTAAACCAAAATCCAAAATCTTGGCGTGCCCGCGCTCGGTGACAAAAATGTTGGCCGGCTTGATGTCGCGGTGGACGATTCCTTTCGCGTGCGCGGCATCCAGCGCGTCGGCGATATCGATTCCCAGCTCGGCCACTCGCCCGAGCGGCAGCGGCTTCGCGGAAATGCAACGTTTGAGCGTTTGCCCTTCCAGCAACTCCATCGCAATGAACGGCCGGCCGTCGTGTTCGCCGATTTCGTAGATCGTGCAAATGTTGGGATGGTTCAGCGCGGACGCCGCCTGCGCCTCGTGCTCGAAGCGGCTCAGTGCCTGCGCGTCGGACGCGACGCCATCGGGAAGGAACTTCAGCGCCACTAGGCGGCGCAGCTTGGTGTCCTCCGCCTTGTACACCACGCCCATGCCACCGCCGCCCAGCATTTCGATCACCTGGTAGTGGGAGACAGCGCGGCCGATCAGCGGAGGAGAATCGGGCATTTGGCCCTCATCTTAGGTTGCAGGAGGAAGAAGAGTCAACGAAACGAAGCCACCGCGTTGTGAGTATCACTCCGAAATTCCCTCAACGACTGATTGATGTCATAACGACGCCGGCCTCGCGACGGCCCGAGTAAACTGTTCGGTGTTTGCCCCAACAGTGCTCGGACCGAAGGAGGCCGAGATGCGAATTATAGGATGCGATTTGCACGCTCGCCAGCAAACGTTGGCGATGTTGGACACCGCAACGGGAGAGGCCGTGAATGTGACTCTGACGCACGAAGGCAACAATGTGCGGGAGTTTTATTCCACGCTGCCAGGTCCGGTGCGTGTAGGCATCGAAGCGACCGGATCGATGAAGTGGTTTTTGCACTTGATGGAGGAGCTGGGGATCGACTGTCAGGTCGGTCATCCAGCAACGATTCCAGCGGCCGAGCCGCGCAGACAGAAACATGACCAGCGCGATGCCGAGTTACTTCTAAAGCTGCTGGTAGACAACCGTTTTCCGTCGATCTGGCAGCCTTCCAAGGAACTGCTGGATCTCCGGGCGTTGCTCTTCGACCGTCATCAGTGGGTAGGACTGCGGACCAGGATACAGAACGCGCTGCAGGCGATTGCGCTGGCCAATGGTTTACGGCGAGGCAGTTCGCTTTGGAGCGAAAGCGGGCAGGAAGCGATCGCCTCGTTGCCTCTGGGAATGCACACCGCTCAGCGCCCGAGTGAGTTGCAATCGATGTACGCGAGATTCGACGCGGAGATCGAACAACTGAACGAGCGAGTGCGGGAACGCGTAGGCGAGCGACCCACAGCAGGACTGCTGATGACGCATCCCGGCGTGGGACCGATCACGGCGCTGGCGACCGATGTTTTCCTGGGCGATCCGAAACGCTTTCGCGACGGCAAGGCTCTGGCCAGCTACATCGGGATCATTCCGCGGGAAAACTCCAGTGGAGGGCGACAGCGTTTGGGAGGACTGACCAAGCAAGGCAATCCGCTGTTGCGCTTTCTGTGGTGCGAGGCGGCGGCACATGCGGTACGCCGGGATCCGGAACTGCGGCAGTTCTATCGGCGCAAATTAGTGCAGAAGGGTCTGGGGAAGGCCCGAGTTGCCGCCGCGCGGAAACTGGGGATCCGGTTGTGGATCATGTTGCGAGATCAGATTGATTACCAAGAGTTCTGTCGTCGTGGACAGATGCAGCAGAAAAGCGGTGCTGCCTGTGCGGGAATGCCTGGACCGCGTTATGGTGCGAAGAGTCACCGTCTGATTGATTAGGCTGCCCGCCTCCCTACGGGGAGTTCGCATAACTCATCATGGTCGATGGTGACCGAAGAGATGTTTGGTGGGCAACACCGAATCGATGAAGCGGAACCGGCCCGAACTGTTAGGGGTGATGCAGGTGAAACAACACAGCCACCGAGACGCGATTCGCGTGCCGCGGGAAAGGTGTGTTCGTGGAGAGAAGAAATACGAACAAAATCTCTTGAAACGGTCGGCGTCGTTAGAGATAACGCCGTTACCGTCCATGTGGATTTCAGGTTTACGATTACGCGACTTACCAGGCACAACTTCCGAGTTGCTGCCGTTTTCACTTTTGAGCTGCAAGCCCATATCGTATTGCCGCTTCAAGCGTATCGATGTTTATATCCTTTAGAGCTTTAAACCGAATGCAATATCCGGTCACGCTCGCGTTGCCTATTTTTTTTCCATACGTTTTAGCTAAGTACTTCTTATCTTTTAGACCAAGAATGTAGACAGAGATTCCGGTTTTGTTTCCGCTCACACCAATTTGAAAAAACTCTCTAATTTTCCCATTGGCATATTTTATTGTGTGAAATCCATATCCTAGCGTAGGGTTGGAAACAGTATGGTTTTTGCTGTCTTTACCATCGAAGAACCATAATTTGCATTCTGGTGACACTTGAAGTGTGAGCCGATGCAACTCTCGCATGTCACTGCGCTTTGGCTCCGGTTGACTGGTAATGTACTTCTTGATTTGTTCTTGTACGTTCATATGTTCCGCTCCCCAGTTGCGCGCACGAGATTATACGACGTTCGATCCTTCTCCCCTTGCAAGGGCGGGCGGCCCTGAGCGTTGAGGTCACTCGACCGCGAGGGTGTCACCAACATCGAAGCCTAAGGTACCGATCACAGCAGTCTGGACAGTGCAATTGGGACTATTTCTTGGCTGCGTTCGCTGCCATTCGAGCGCGGAAGTTTTTTTCCTGCTGAATTTCCTCGTCGCTGAAGGCGGATGCGAAGTCTTCGGGCTCAAAGACCTGGCGGATCTCGATGTCGGTCTCGCCTTCGTTGGGGCAGCGCTGGACCCACTCGATGGCCTCTTCGAGAGACTTGACTTGCCAGAACCAGAAGCTGGCGATGAGTTCCTTGCTTTCCGTGAAGGGTCCGTCAATGACGGTGGGGCGGTTCTTGCCGGAGAAGTGGACGCGGGCGCCTTTGGAGGAGGGGTGAAGACCGTCGTAGCCTATCAAAACTCCGGCTCCTAACAGCTCGTCGTTGAATTTGTTCAGGTCGGCCATGAGCTGGGGATCGGGGGCTTGATTTTCGGGTTCTTCCGAGCATTTGACGATGACCATGAATCGCATTTTGTTTGTCCTTTCGGGTCGAGTTGGGCTGACGTTCAAGTTCATAGCTTAATTGCTGCCCTACCCATACGTCGAACGAGAAGGTGCAGAATCGACTCGGAGAACCGAAAATATTCTCGGTAGCTCCTGGTTAACGCGGTTACGCGACTTAGCAGGAGTTACCCGGTCCTTCTGTCATGAAGAAAGCGACGGTCGCTTCGCAGATCGTTTCCCGGCGGAGCGCCTTACAACTTGCATCCATTCCCAGCGTAATGTAAAGAATCCGCCCTCAACAGAGACTACCCAGACAGAGGCGAAACACGATTCCGGATTCTCGACTCAGCCAGGACGAGATGTATGCAGCGGCAAGTTCCCTGCATGGCGCGGCCATCCAGAGACTCGCCCATGGCTACGAGGCCGATCCCGATAAGCGAAATGATCTGCTTCAAGAAATGCACTTGGAGTTATGGAAGAGCTTCAGATTGTTTGACAACCGCTGCAGCATGCGAACTTGGGTTTATCGCGTCGCGCACAATGTCGGAGCTTCGCACGTCGTACGCAATCGCCGTTTGAGTTCTCGGCTGACCGACCTGGAAACTCTGGAAGGCGAGACGCCCCGAATTCCCGAAGCACCTGTCGATCGCCAACTTATGGCCGCGAGAATATTCGATCTTATTCACTGCCTCAACCCTCTGGACCGTCAAATTATCATGCTTTATCTCGAAGGAGAGGCAGCGGGGCCAATAGCAGAAGTTACCGGGCTCTCACCGGCCAACGTAGGTACCAAAATTCATCGCATCAAAAAAGTCCTTAAGCAGCAGTACATGGAAGGAGCAGCACATGAGCGACCCTGATGGGCCGAACGTCGAAACACCTCAATCTGCCTGGAGCGCTCAGGGAGAGGAGCGAGAGAACATGGAAGCTGTACTAACGCCCGGCCAATTGTGCGCCGAAGCGCGTTCACGAGAAAGGCTAAGCGCGCGTGTACGAGCAGCCAGTTTGGTTTTTATTATAGCCATCACCGCAGGCCTTCTTTACGACGTGTACATAGTTGACCAGCCATGGATCAGGGTGGGAGTGGCGTGGACGCTGGGTGCAATTGTTTACCTGTTCGGAGCCGCATTCGACAAGAATCCGCGGCACACTGAAATGGGCGAGCCGTGTGCTCGTTTTCTGGAAAGTGAGCACGACGAGAGAAGGCGTAATTATCTTCGCATCCGAAATCGTTTGTTTTTGTTCGTACCGGGAATCGTCGCGTGTTGGTTCGGCCGTGCACCCGCGATTGTTCAAGGGTCATTTACCCCGGGCTCCGCCCCGGCATGGCTATTTCTCACAACCGCACTCGCTCTGGCGGTTGTATGGTTCGCCTTCGGGAAAGCAGCTCAAAAGGCAGCTCGCGACCGCGACGAAATTCGCCGCAGTGCTGGCTATTAACGCTCCGAGCAGACGAATCGCGTAAGGGCTCAATGTCAGGCAAGCAAGCGATAGTCAGATCGAGCGCAAGTGGGAATACGAAGTAGCCAAACGGGCGGACGGGGACCATGGGGCTCTATCAACGCGGTCAAAACCGGGGTATTGACTGGTATGACGGCTACACGGGGAAAAGAGAGTTAATTGGTGCGTCGAAGGGCGAAGCCAAAAAGGCTCTGGCTAATCGAAAAGCGGAGCGCCTGCGAGATCGGCAGTCTGATTCCCCACCACTGGACGCACCACCGTTCAATCGGTTTGTTGAAGACCGATACACCCAGGACGCCAGAACAAGCACGGCTTCTATAATGAGCGCTACCGGCTGACACAGCTTGCCAAATTCTTTGGAACGCGAAAGCTTTCGCAGCTTACGCGTTGGGACGCGGAGTATTTCAAGATTGAAATGAGCAAGACCGTTGCCCCAGCAACGGTGAACAGGTCGCTCGTTACTCTAAAACATATTCTATCGATGGCCGTTGCGTGGAAGATCCTCGCCGAGAATCCGTTTTCGGGCGTGAAGCCATTGAGGGTTCCGAAGCGCGCAGAGAGAATCTTGACCAAGGACCTACAAGCTTCTCGCGGCCTGCAGTAAAGTGAAGAATCCTCATTTGTCGGTAGGAGTAAGGCTCGCACTAAATACGGGCATGCGCAAAGGCGAGATTTACGGCCTGCTGTGGGGGCAGGTTGACTTTGCGAATCGTCAGATACGGATCCGGAACGGTAAAACAGATGAGAGCGATCGAGTCATTCCACTGAATGACGCTGCACTGCGACTGCTGTCTGAAATGCATCTCCACAGAGCAAGTGAGTTCGTGTTCCCGAGCAACAGAAAAGGCGACGCTGGTCTTCGCGACCCAAAAGTGGGGTTTATCAAAGCAGTCCGGCGAGCTAAAATTCCCCATATTCGCTTTCACGATCTCCGCCGCATTTTCGCTACCCGACTCGTGCAGGCGGGCGTGGATCTCATTACCGTTCAACAATTACTGGGGCACAGCACGATTGCCATGACTACGCGCTATGCTCATTCGTCGGTCGATGCTAAAATTAACGCAGTTCAGCGGCTGGACTAACCTGGTTTTCGTCGATTTTTGACGGGTTCTGGACGCGAAACGGACTCTAAGCTGATTTGTCAGCGAATCAGCGGACGGGTTAAAGTAATACCTGCCAGTACGTTGGGCCTGTAGCTCAGGTGGCTAGAGCGCACCCCTGATAAGGGTGAGGTCGGTAGTTCAAGTCTACCCAGGCCCACCATTCTTACCTTTGCAGTGCCCGTCCGGGCGAATCCCCTCTCCAGGAGATTCTTCTCCATTTTGGGAGTGCCTCGTGGTGTGCCTTGGCGTCGAAGTCGGTTCGGATCAGGCGGTTTCGTTCGCGGGCGCTTATTGGGGGCTCCGTTGGCTGGGTGGCACAAGAGAGTTGGAAAGGCCCAAAAGATTTTGCGGAGCGACGCGAATGACGCCCTTACGCGGACTATCAATATCGGCAATCAGAAAAAACGCAATCGAGAGAATGAATGGGAGAACGAGCGAGGGTCCGAGCCGCATTCTGCTCCGCTGCGTGTCGTACCCGACGAGCACGTTCGCGCAGATGGCAATCGCGAGCATCAGCAGCCATGCAGCAGGCGGGATGCGATTCCACCAGGCGGCCTGCGTGTAGCCCTGGGAGTTCAACACGTCGTTCATCCCCGACAACGTGAGCGCGTTCACCGGCGTGGGATTTTCGAGCGCGACTTTCTGGACGGCGGACCAAAGTTCGGTTTGCTGGCGAGAGGTTTCCTCGTTGATTTCGCGTACCGAGGCAAGATTGCTCGCTTCATAAAAGGCGATTCGTTGATGGAGATAGGTGATTAACATCGTACGCACGCGCGTGCCATCATCGGCCGGTAGCAGGCTGGCGCGCAAATACTCGGTGCCGATCGCGTTGGCCTCCTCTTCTTCGTAGATTTTGCGTTGATCGTAACGGCTGATAGCCATGGAAAATGTGAAGCCGATAATCAATCCCAGCAAGGTGAGGGTGGCGGGGACGACGATTTCCAAATCTTTCTGAACGTCCTCATCGGCGCGTTTCCGTTTGCGGACAAACGCGCCGACTCGCGCAGAGAACCACAAGACAAGGAGCGAAACGATGAAAACGAGCAAGGGATATCGGGCCAGATCGTGCACGCCTCAGGTCCTCTCATGGTGCGCCGGAACACCACGCACGTTCTCTCGTAAGCGCTCGAGCGTTACGCAGTTGTTCGGCTACGCCGAGATTCCGGCGCGTCCGGTGCGAACACGGTATCACTAACTGTTGCAGGTGACGAACGTTCACTTTTGCTGGAACAGGCCTTCATCGGGAAGCGATTGCCGGCGATTGGCAGTGAAGTCCCGGGTGCCAGTCCGAATATCGAGTTTCCATTTCTTGTGTCGCAAAACTCCCGAAGCCGTGCTAACTTCTGCCCACCGAAAATAAGACGTAGGCGTGCGACCCACCCTGCTGCGAAACACAAAAAGGAGATATTTCATGAAAGTGACAAGATGGGCTGGAATTCTGGTGCTGGGCGCTCTGTTCATCCCAGCCGGTGTTGTACGGGCGCAGGCCAGCGGCGGCACCCAAGCGGGCACCTCGTCCGGTCAGAGTTCTCAGGCTCTTGAGGACCAGGACATCGCGCTGCTGCGCAAGGACATTGGATCGAAGAAAAAACAACTTGTGGCTGCGAACCTGAAGTTGAGCGATGCGGAAGCCACTAAATTCTGGCCGGTCTACGATCAATACACAGCTGACCTGATTAAGATCAACAATGAGAAATACGCCGTGATCAAGGAGTACGCCAACTCGTTCGGATCAATCACCGACGCGCAAGCGCTCGACTTGACCAAACGCGCGTTAGCCGCCGACCAGCACGTCGCACAGTTGCGCGAAAGTTACATCCCGAAGTTCGCGGTCGTGCTGCCTGGGAAGAAGGTAGCTACGTTTTATCAAATCGAACGGCGGCTCCAGCAAATGATCGATCTGCAACTAACCGGGCAATTCCCGTTGGTTCAGGACCAACAACAGTAGCCGCGCTTATCGAGTGTGGCGTCAGCAGGCGATGCTCCGCCGACATTCCGGCGACGGGCATCGCCTTTTTTATTTAGGCATGCACAACCCGAGAACCGCGACTCGAGCAGGGCATGGGCGCGTTCAATTGGGCCTTCGGAGCCAGGAATACTGCCAGCCCACCGATAGATCGTTGTAGTTTCCGCCTATGCGCACGATCGCTCCGTAGCTGTAACTGAATTTGAACGATTGATGCTTGTGTAGAGGTATAGACGCAGTCACGCCGACTCGTGAGTTCGACTCCAGAGTTCCCAGCGCTTCGTTTCCATTTCGATAGACTTTGCCGCCATACCAATAATTGGCGTCGAGAGAAATCCAAAGCCGCGGCTTGACGTCGTAGCTGAGGTGGCCTTCAATCGCGCCAAGCGGGTTCTGCGACTGCGTATTTATCCCCGGATACATGGCATTGTGCGAATAAAACTCAGAATTTTCCGTGAAAAGCCACACGCCCGCGTAAAAATCGCCGACCCAGTGATTCCATCGGCGTGACAGCCCCAGTTCCGGCTTGATCGACCATCGATTTGTCCCCAGATTCACGAGCAACGTCGGATCGTACTGCCCGGTAGGGGCGGTGACTGTAACGCTCGCGCCGACCAGCAGCGTCTGTTTCCAACCGGCGTACTGCCGCAAGTCCATAGCCGGGCCGCCCTTCAAGTTAACGGAAAAACGGAACCAGGAGTCGTATAGTCCGGAGCGATAAACCGCTTCGGGCGTTCCATTCACATTGGCTTTGAAATGTCCGACCACATAGGGCAACGCGACGCTCAAGTTCGCGGTGCGGCCAAAGAAATTCAATGAATGTGAATAGCTTATGGTGGAAACGTGCAGAGTGCCTTTAGCGTTGGAGATCGGCAGAGTCGGATTGATCAGAATGCCGCCGGTTTCGAACGAGTAGCCGAGCACGATCGCGTTCGAGTGAATCGGCGAAATGACATACGCGCGTGGAGTGAGGTCTTGGCTTTCGGCGCGTGTGGCAACAATCCCGATACAGGCGAGCAGCAAAAATAATTGTTCGAGTCTGCGCCGGCGAACAAGCGCGTGTACGCACGTCATGGAGCGACCCTCGGCGGTCCCGATGCGGCAGCGCCGCCCAGCAGCCAGCGATAATACGCGTTGTCCAGGTCGGCGTCTCCGAAGTGTGAAACGATATGCGCCCAGCGTTCCCGGTCGCCATCATACGCCGCTAGACCAGCCTCGTAGAGGGCGAGGAGACGATCGCGATTCCGATCCACGTCATTCCATTCGGAATCATCCGCGTTGCGAAGCGGCGGAGATGTGCGCAGGGCGAGCAACGCAGGGAGACTTTTCGTGATCTCGCCGGGACGCACCCACGTCGCGTACTCGATCCGAGGACGATCATCGGTGACCGGTTCGGTTCCCGCGGCATACAGCTTGAGACCTTCCCGGTCCATCATCCATGTGGCAAGAAGCGCCTCAGGCGAATCGACTCCAACTTCCCGCAACGCTTGAGCGACCTCGGGTTGATTGAACCTCTGTGTGATCCGGCTGACGTCCAGTTCGATCGGTCGAAAGGAGCCGACGAGTAGCATTTCGTGAAGTTCGGTGGTCCATAGCGTCGCGTACGGAAATACGTCCAGAAAACTACGAACCAGCGAACGCGAGTCGTCGTCGTTCTGCGTGGCAATCGGCAGCCATTGCGCGAAGATACCGCCGGTTTCAAGACGCGTCGCGGCGAGCTTATAGAAATCGCGCGAGTATAGATTCACAACACCGGCCGCGGAGGGCGGCGGGGGCTCGAGCGTAATAACGTCATAGCGCTGGCTGCTTTGCAGCAGGTCACGTCGCCCATCTCGATGCCGAATTTCGATATTCGGATCGGAGCCGACGCCGAAATTGCCCTGGAAAAGATGCGTCGCTCGAATCACGCCGAGAAGAAGCTCATCGCACACGCGAACCTTGAGGCCGGGGTAACGAAGCGTAGCGCCAGCTGTGATGCCCGTGCCGAGGCCGATCACAAGCACGGATCGCGGTTCGCCAGAGTGAATCAGCAGCGGGATGAAAGTTTGAAGGCGCATGTAGCGAAGCGACGGGAGGCTGTCGCCGGAGTTGGAAACGCCCTGGATAAAAAGGCGCCGGAAACTGGCCGTTGCGGCATGCTCATCAACCACGGCGACGGTTCCGCCAGGATCGTCTTCGTGGAAGAGCACCGAGCCGGCGGAGCCGTGAATGTGCGGAATGAGGTCGACGAGTTTTTGCGGAGGGGTCAGAAGACCGACGGCGACCGTTAGCACGCCGACGGCCGCAACTGGCCATGCCGCAAATTTGCTTGGCGTTGTGGCGTTTTCAGCGCTGCCCATCCGCCGCGTCGCTGGGTCGTATACCGAAGCGGCGATGCCGACGACGGTTGCCGCGATAGCAAGAACCGCAAGAGAACGAACCACGCCGAGATGCGGGATAAGTAGAAAGCCCGTCACGAGTGTTCCGAAAATTCCTCCGGCGGTGTTCAACCCGACGACGGCTCCAGCATCCCGGCCGAGGTAGCCCGCGTTAACCGCGAGCCGCAACGCCGCAGGGAATGCTGCGCCGAGCAACAACGCACACGGAAATATCACAACGATCGCAGCGGCTAAAAAGCGGACGCACATTTCGACCATCACGTTGGACGTAGCAGTGTACGCGGCGTGACCGGCATAATACTGAAAGAAGATAAACCAGTTCCCGATTCCGCAGAGACCGCAGAGCGCAAGCAGCCCCGCCGTAGCAATCAAGACGCCGAACACTCTCCACGGGCGCTGAACGCGGTCCGCGAATCGCGCATAGATGGCGCTCCCCAGCATCAGCCCAGCCAGAAACACGGCCAGGACAATAGCGAAGGCGAAGCTACGCGTACTCATGAATGGTATGACGGCTTGCGACCACACCACCTCGTAGCCAAGGGCAATGCCGCCGGCAACGGCGTAGAGCGCTAGCGCGAACTTTGCTTCGAACGGAATGCGTGGCGAATCGGAAGCCTGTGGACGAATCGCGCGAGGCTCGCTGCTCTGATCGAGCAACAGCGCGGACACACCGACGATAATGTTCAGCCCAGCGGCAACAAGAGAGGAGTTTCGCACGCCGAATTGCGGGAGCAGGAAAAACGGGGTGGCCAGCGCGCCCGCGACGGCACCGGCTGTATTCGAAGCGTACAAAATCCCACCGGCTCGGGCGACGTGGCTGGAGTCCGGCGCGAGAGTGCTCAGCAAAACAGGAAGCGTTCCGCCCATCAGAAACGCGGGAGCGGCGACGAGTAGAAACAGCGGCAGCCATGCAGCGACACCGAACTGGTTTTCAAGCACCGCGAACGGACGAGCCGCACCAGCGAGCGCCAGCGTCACCGCAATGGCGGAGAGTCCAATACCCAGCTCAAGGCGCGCGTATAGGCGGAGTGGACGCTGATCGCGGTCAGCGATCCGACCCAAGGCAGCACCACCCAACGCAAGTCCTGCGAAAAATGCGCTCACTGCGGTGGTGATCGCATAAACCTCCACGCCGACGATCAGTGAAAGTTGCTTGATCCAAAGAAGCTGATAAATGAGAGCGGCGGCGCCGGAAACGAAGAGCAGGACGGCGAGTATGACGGATGGCTTTTTAGGGGAAGCGGTTCGGACCGCAGGAATGCCCTTTGCTCTTGTGCCGCCGCCAACGCGGAGTCGTTTGCCGTTTTTTTTTCGGGAAGCCTGAACCGCAATCAACATGAGGGTCCTCAACGAAACAAAACCGGGTTCATCCATTGCAATGAACCCGGTCTTTCATTCGTTTCTGCGGTTCGAGCCGAAACCGCTTTCATGCCCGAACGAACTGGACCCTCATTGCGGCGCCTGCGCTTCGGCCTGCTGATGTTTGAGCATGTCTAAAATCTGCTCCGGATTGACGGTAAAGCTTGCGGGCGCCTGGCTCGGCGGATATTCCTTGAACGTTTCCATAAACTGCTCGGCGATGATCGTTCCCTCCACGTTCAAGTACACGTTGTGGACCAGCCAGTCGTAGTACTGGTCGGAAGTGATGTCCGCGCGCTCGTACGGATCCATGCGAAGGTTATAGATTTTCGGCAAACGCAAACAGGTGAAAGGATTTGCCCAGATCAGTAGGTTTCCGGGAGCGCGTTGTTCGCAGAACACGAATTTCCAATTTTCGTGGCGCATGGCGACGAGCTGGCCATCATCGTCAAAATAGAAAAAGTCCCTACGCGGGGATTTGGGCTCCTGCCCCTCCAGGTACGGAAGGATGTTGTAGCCGTCTAAGTGGACTTTGAACACTTGCCCGCCCGGCGTCGGCGCCCAACCTTTCAACAGCTGCTCTTTGACCGTCGTATCGCCGGCAGCAGCAAGAAGCGTCGGAAACCAGTCCAATCCCGACACGATTTCGTTCGACCATTGATCTGCCTTGATATGCCCTGGCCAACGAATCATCGCGGGCACGCGAAAAGCCCCTTCCCAGTTCGAATCTTTTTCACTTCGGAAGGGAGTCATCGCCGCATCGGGCCAACTGAACATGTTCGGCCCGTTGTCGGTCGTGTAAATGACGATCGTGTTGTCATTGACGCCGAGATCGTCCAGTTTCTTCAGGAGTTTTCCGACGTCTTGGTCGTGTTCCCACATGCCGTCCGCGTAGTCATTTCCGGGCATGCCGCTCTTCTCGTGATACTCCGGGCGGATGTGCGTGAACACATGCATGCGGGTGAAATTCATCCAGACAAAGAATGGCTTTCCCGCTTTCACCTGCCTGTCCATAAATCCCATCGCTGCGTCCGACGTTTCGTCGTCAATGGTCTCCATCCGCTTAATGGTCAGCGGGCCGGTGTCTTCGATCCTGCCGTCGGCGTAAGAATGAATCACGCCGCGTACGTGATAGACCTTCAGAAAAGTGGGATCGTCCTTCGGCCAATAGGGCATTTCCGGTTCCTGCTCGGCGTTCAGGTGATACAAGTTGCCGTAGAACTCGTCGAAGCCGTGATTGGTGGGGAGATATTCATCGCGGTCGCCAAGATGGTTCTTGCCGAATTGGCCCGTGGCATATCCCAGGGGCTTGAGCGCCTGTGCGATGGTGATGTCGCGCTTTTGCAAGCCGACCGGTGCGCCCGGCGCGCCAACTTTGGTAAGACCGGTGCGCATCGCGGCTTGTCCGGTGATAAAGGTTGCGCGGCCAGCGGTGCAACTGTTTTCCGCATAGTAATCGGTGAAAGTCACGCCTTCCGCGCCGATTCGGTCAATATTCGGCGTCATGTAGCCGACCACACCGTGAGTGTAACGACTGATGTTTGCCTGTCCGATATCGTCGCCGAAAATGACCAGGATGTTTGGCTTCTTGGCCGTTTGCGCGAACGAAGATGGCGGGAGAACAAGTGCGATTACGACAAGAATCGCGAGCGAGCCTGCGCGTAAGAGTAGATTGTTTTGCGGCTCGCGAGACAGCGAGCAAGGCAGACGGCGCGACATGGTGGCTCCTGATTGGGTGGAGTACCGGCGCAACGCAAGAAATGTAGGAGGCTGGGATCGAGACCGCTCTTGCGCGTGGGAGTTCCTCTGCGGAGGAACTCGCGGTGGATGTTATACCGGTGAACTTCAAAGTCAAGAAAAGTCTGAACGCTGGCTTGCCTCGCACATGAATCGAACTTGCGCGGCGTTCGGAGTCAACCGCGCGGCGCGCCTCGCGCAACAAAGAAGTGCCGTTTTGATGTACGAGTCGCAGACCTAGTGATAGAGTCGCCGAATCCACGAATCGCCGCCGTACAGCGTTCGGCACCTCGTTTACGGTTGGAATGGAAGGCTATAGGGAGGCAATCATGAAGACGCAATGGAAGTTCCGGGCAGCCGCGATGGCCGCCATCATCCTCGCGTTTCTAGTCGTGCAGCCCAGCTTTGCTCAGAATCGCATGAGCGATCACGATATCGAAAACGTAATGAAGAATCTCAAACAGGACAGCAAAACATTCCAGTCCGCGTTCAATTCCTCGATCGGCAAAAGCACGATCCGCAAGACCAGCCAGGAAAAAGACGCGAAAGCGACGGTCCAGCTTTTCCGGAACCAGACCGACCGGATGCTCGACGTCTTTCAAGACAAGCACAAAGCCGACCAGACTCTACCGAGCGTATTGAGCACGTCTCAGCAGATCGATGAAATTTTCAAGAATGTTCAACTCGGGGGCAGCGCGAAATCAACATGGGACAAATGCAAATCCGAACTAGCCATTCTCGGAACGCAATTCAACATGTCGGGATATTAAGAAGCAGTCGGGTTCGCTAACTTCCTGCGGGCTGGCTTTTCGTTTGCGGAGAACGAACGCAGCGAAAACCAAGATGGTTGGTGCCCGTGCTAAGTTCGCCTTTGCCACGACTGCCGACCAAATAGCGTGAACAATACTGGTCCGTGCAAAGAAACGATCCGCCGCGCTGCACTTTTTTCTTTTCCGCAGGCTCGCCGGGATCATAGGACGCGGTGGGTCCCGTAGGATTATTGGCGATACCGCCGATCGCCACGAGGCGCGCGTAATAATCGGGACGGTACCAATCGGACGTCCACTGCCAGACGTTTCCAGCCATGTCATACAGGCCGTAACCGTTCGGAGGAAACAAAGCGACCTCGCTGATTCCGATGTGGCCATCCTCTCCCGTGTCCTTTACGGGAAACTGGCCTTGATGCGTGTTCGCCATCCACTTTCCGCCGGGACGAAAATCGTCGCCCCACGGATAAAGTTTGCCGGAGAGTCCGCCGCGCGCCGCAAACTCCCACTCGGCCTCGGTGGGCAATCGCTTGCCCGCCCATTTCGCGTACGCGAGCGCATCTTCGTAGGCGACGTCGACGACCGGAAAATTCTCGCGGCCCGTCAAGTTTGTCTGTGGACCTTCGGGGTGGCGCCAGTTCGCTCCCTTCACGTACGACCACCACTGATAATGATTGTTGAGCGGCACCATGTGATCGGGAGGTGAAAAGATCACCGCGCCGGCAACGAGATTTTCAGGAGGTGCGCCCGGAAAGTCTTCGGCGCGCGGCTTGCGTTCAGCAACCGTAATGTAGCCCGTGGCTTTCACGAACCGCGCAAATTCCGCGTTGGTCACGTCGGTCTTGTCCATCCAAAAACCGTCGACGTAAACGCGATGAACGGGCCTCGAATCGGTAGTAGCCTGCATGCCGACTTGATTCAGAGTGGCGGATTCCTGAGCGCCCATCGAAAATTGTCCACCCGGAATCCAGGCCATTCCCGCCGGGGCGGCCTTGGGCGCGGGTGACTTATTTTCGACGGTCGGTTGAAAATCGGCGGCCGGACTCGCAGGCGGCGCGGAGCTTGCACTCGATTCGGCTCGCGCTGAAGCGCCAGCTCTGGATTTCCACACGGCGGACGCGATGACGGCTAGCGCCAGCGCCGCGAGCACCAGCGCGAGTGCACCGAACCGGCGTTGCGCCGCAGCGACGGATACCTGGGGATTCGAGACTCGGGATCGGGACATGGCTGTAGGCAGAATCAGTTTCCGAAGCCCATACGCTAGCACGAATACGCGAACCGTAACAATCTTTCGGGTTCAGCGGCAACAGAGCACATCAGTTCCAGATTACCCTGCGCGCTTGATGAAGTCTCGGATAAAACGCAGTAAGATGCCGGGCAACGAGGGCACCAAATGCGCGAGTGAGTCGCGCTTTGCATGGCCAAATAGCTTAGCTATTCATAAATCGCAAGACGTTCAAGAGATCTGCCCGCCACGATCTTGAACCGGAGATTCGCCATGAAATTTCCCTACATCCGCTGTCGACGTCTGTTGCGGTTTAGTCTCATTGCCTTGCTGGCAGTTCTTGGAAGCCAGGCCACTAGCGCGAAGGTCCTGCGTGGAGACGTAGTCACAATGAAAAACGGCGACCGGTTCACAGGCGAAGTGAAACGGCTGCAGAGCGGCGTCCTTTACATCGAAACCGACTACGCGTCCGACAATCTAGCGGTCGAGTGGGACCAGGTCCAAAACGTGAAGAGCACGGCGACCTATCTGATTACGCTTTCCAACGGAAAACACGTAACCGGACAGCTGGAGCGGCTGCCGGGAACGGCCGAGATACCGGACAACGTTACGATTCTGAACGGCGATAAGAGCATCAACATTGCGCCACCCGAAGTCGTCCAAATTGAAAGTCGAAAGTCCTCCTGGTGGCGGCAATTGAAAGGAGGGCTCGACGCCGGTACAAGCTTCACCAGCGGCAATGGCCAAATTTCTGCAAACACCGACATCAACGCCACTTATACGACCGAAAAATGGTCCGCTTCCGCCGATCTGGGCACGTCATTCAGCGACCAGAACGGCGGCACGAAAACCAACCGCAACGACTTTTCGTTCTCCGCGGAAAAGTTTCTCGGTCGCAACGCCTACATCGGCGGACTGGTTGACCTGCTTCACAGCAGCCAACAGGACTTGGATCTTCGCACCACGATTGGCGGAGGTTACGGCCGATTTCTGAAGCGCACTGGAACAACGGATTTCCGCTGGATCGCCGGCACCGTCTATACCCAGGAAAATTTCTCGACCGTCGGGCAACCGTCGGACAGTAACGCGGAAGGCTTACTGGGCATGGGCTACGATTCGTATCGCTTCAAGGTAGGAGAAATACATTCACAGCTCCTGGTCTTTCCTGGCATCACCGATTACGGCCGTATCCGAGTCACGACCACCAATGCTCTGGTGATCAAACTGACCAACAATTTTCATTTTACGTTGTCGTTCTGGGACAACTACGACAGCCGGCCGCCGAGCACGGCAAAAAATAACGAGCTTGGACTAAGCTCAGCGATCGGTTATTCGTTCTAGAGAAATATGCGGCGGATGAGAACGACGTTTCGTTCAAAAGGGGACAAACACTCGATGCGACCCAATTTTAAGGTTCTCGTATTGGCCATGCTGGGAATGCTGTTGTGCGTAGCGGCGCCGGTGAACGCGCAAAAGGTGAAGTACAACTACGACAAGTCAGTCGATTTTCAGAATTACAAGCACTATGCCTGGGCAAAAAATTATCTAATCACGCGCCAGTTGCCGGACGATCAAAAGTCGATCGCGGAATCCATAAGAAGCTCCATCGACAAGCAGCTGAACGCGAAAGGTTTCATCTTGGACGCCCAGCATCCGGATTTCCTGATCAGCTACGAAGCCGGCGGCATGACCAAATCAGACCTTTCAGCGGTGCCCGATTTGTCGCGCAATATCGCCGATCCCAACGCCATGGATCAACCGGCTTTTTCGACGCCAATGAACGCAACGGACGCGTGGGTCTCGGTGCTCGCCGGTATCCGCGTGACGATTCAAGATGCAGGGACAAGGAAATCGATCTGGATCGGGCAGCTTTCAACCAAAGTGAAAGACCCACAGCATGTGATGCGCACCGTGGACAAACAGATCGACGCGGCGACGGCTAAGTTGCTGCAACCATTCCCGCCACCGGGATCGAAATAGTTCGGAAGCTTACGAACTGAATTGTAGCCGCGCGCAGAAAGCAGCGAGGAGAGCTCGGTGCGCGTAATTTAGCGGCGGCCCATCCTCTCAATCAGTCCACGCGATTCCAGGTCTTGTCTGGATTGTAGGAATCCATTGCCGCTGCCAACTCTCCAGTTTGGGCGCCGAGATCTTTTTCGTAAACGACGCCGTCCTTGTCCACAATGAACGTCATCACACCGGAGTTCCGGTACTCAGCGGGATAGGCCACAAACGCAAACCCGCGCGTCATTTTCCCTGCGACGAGATAATCGAGCGCTCCGCCCTTGGCTGCCGCACCCTGCTTCGTGAGAATCCGGAAGTAGTAACCGTGGAAGGGCGAGGCTTTGCCTTCCTGCGTCGATTTATAGCCCTGGCTAGCCGCTTCTACGAGCAGCGGACCAATCGGACTGGGAGGATCGTTGTCATTCGTCTTCCAGTAGAGCCCGTTTTGCTTGCCGTCGTCACTCAGAAATTTCTGTGCGTAATGTTTTGTGGCCTCGCCGTCGCGAGGCTCGGAGGCGTAGTCCTTCTGCGCATCAACCAAGCCATACAAAATCTCGATGGCATCGTTTTCGTTCGTGCCCACCCGGCGTTGCAAGATTTCGGTCTTCCCCGCCGTCGTATCGAAGTACCACGCGCCGCTGCTGTTCTTGACCATGGGTATCGGCAAAGGCCAGTTTTCCGCGCCCACATAGAGCGTCACGGTCCCGTCGGGTTCCTGCACCACGCGATGCATCTGGTCGTAACGAGCGACGAAAGCTTCTCCCATTTTTTGGTCCGCCACGTCGTCGCCGGTGTGAAGGATCGAGTTGCCATTCGAACCAAACAAGGCTAAGAGCGTGGCTTGGTCGTTCGCTTTGACCGCGTTATACAGCTCGAGCACGCCTTCGCCGGGCGAGGCAAAAGTCTTCTCGTTGGCCTGTTGGGCGAGCACAACGCGCGGAGTCGCCAAGTTTCCGATTCCCCCGACAGCGAGAACGGACGGAACGGCCAACAGCACAATTTGGCGAGCGCGGCGAACGATCAACTTGGAAATTTCTTTTGTGAATGCCATAAGACGATCTCCTGAATTCGCAATCCACATCGCAACAATCGAACTTGCGTTATCGGTGCCGTGCGCCGCCACTCGCGCGCTGAGGAGCTGGGCGGGATTGCGGCTTGGCGTGCTGGCCTTGCAGGCTTTGCTCTCCACGGGCGCTGTTGGTTTGCGTCTTTCCGCCGCCGCTGTAGTTGCTAAAAGCGCTGTTGCTGGTTCCGTGGGCGCCCTGCTGAGAGCCGTAGCCGCGAGCCGCATCGCGCTGAGCCGGAGCCGCGTTGTTCGGCCGACCCTGGTTCGGAGTCGCCCGATTTTGCGCGCCAACGTTGTTCTGCCCGGCGCGATTGTTCGGCGGCGTCGCGTGACTGTTGGCGAATTGCGGCTGGTTGCGGCTTTGGCTGAAATTCGGTGTCGAGAAATTATTGGTTCGATTGTTCGCGTTTACATTGTTGTGGTTGACGTTATTCACGTTCACGTTGTTGCGATTCACGTTGTTCACATTGACGTTATTCCGGTTGACGTTGTTGATGTTCACGTTGTTATGCCCATAGTAGTTGTTGCGGTTCACCACTGTGGTCGAGTGGGACACATAAACGTTGCGGTTATAGACGACGGTCGAGCTGTGCCAGCCGCATCCCCACGAGTTGTAGCCCCAACCGCAACAATGATTGTTGTTCGCGATCGCCGCTCCCACGGCGATTCCGAGACCAAAGGCAATCACTCCCGTGGCGACCATCGCGCCGGTGGAATATCCCGGATAGACGGGAACGGGCGCTCCGTAAACGACGGTCGGGTTGTACGTGGGAACGTAAACTACTGTCGGCTGCGCGGGCTGAATGATGATCGTCTGTGGCGGGGCTTGCACGATCACGGGTGCCGCTGGGGCTGGAGCAGGAGTTGCCGGCGGCGGTTGAGTGGTAACCGTCTGTTTGTCGTTGCTCTTCAGATTGCCGGACTGCTGTGCGCGCTGCCGCATCACCTGAACGGCATTCATTACATCCTGCGGCGTGTTGACGTACGCGTCGCCCAGCGCGGCGGTCCACGACAGGTTCGTCGCCATTTGCGTCATCACATCCGGAAATTGAGTGAGGCCTTTGACGCTATTGTCCCACGGCTGGCCGTCGACCGCCGTATTCAGCGCATCGCCTTTTAAGCTCGCGTTCTGGCCGAGCCACGTGTTCGCCGCTGTCACCTGATCCGGATATGTGGAGGCCGCAAGAACCAGGGCGACGAGATTGTCGGGAAACAGTGCGATCGGAGCGACCAACTGATACAGCTCGTCGGGGGTCGGGTCAGCCTGCGTTGTAGGCGGGACTTGCTGCGATTGTTGCGTCTGCGTCGAAGAAGCAGCCGCTTGCCCACCCGGTTCGGATGAATGCGACATCCCGGCCGTCGGTTTGCTACACCCTTCCAGCGTCAGCGGCGCGAACACCAAGCCCACGCTCAGCAGAATCGAAAGAAAAGATTCGCCATTTTTCATTGGAACACCTCAATGCGACGCGACAGTCGCTGGACTTCAAATTTCGCTTCAGCGAACTCACATCACGAGTCCGCAGGTTTGCAATTTCGGTTTTCGACTCGTCGGAAACTCGGACAAAGACCCTGGTACGCAACGGGTTTGCCGCCGACGGAGGAATGCAGCTACGCTAAATAAAAATCGCCGACGATGGTTTCGACAGCGCGCTTGTTCACGCACCCGTTGCAACGACCGTCCTACTTGACCTAACACCGAGGCTTGGTTCGGTATGGGTTTGGTATGGCCGATTCCGAAGCGGCCGGAAAGGAGTGAGGTTCGCTCGATTCGACGGGGAGTATAGTCAACCACGTCGACGGAAATCAACGCTGAAATTAGAGGCACGAAAAGAGTTCGAACGCGCAACTCTGCTCGCTTACGATACTTAGGGTTTGGCGCCGGCTGCCTTCATGGCTTTATCGCGCTCCGCCTGCTGCTGCGCCACCAGTTTATAGGCGATGTAGTATTTGTAGATATTCGCGACGTACGTGACCGTCTCCATTCCGATTTTTTCCGCGGCGATCATATCGACGTTGTCGATCCATACATTCGGATTCAGGCCGCGCTGTGCGGCTAGCTGGCGCAGCTGGTGAATGCGCCCAGGGCCGGCGTTGTACGAGGCGAATGCGAAAAGGATCTTGTTGAGATCGTCCATCGGTCCGTTGGCATAATACTGGTCCACCATGTAGCGGATATATTTCACCCCGGCATGGATGTTCGCTTCCGCCTGGTGAACGTCGCCGACCTTCATCTGTTCGCCCGTTGCAGGCATCAACTGCATGATGCCTATCGCGCCCACTTGGCTCTTGGCTTCCTGATTCAAGCCGGATTCCTGAAAGCCCTCGGCCATCATCAGCAGATAGTCCATGTGGTATTCGTCGGAGTATTTCTGGAAGAACGCGACCGTCTGATTGAAGTTCTGGATTGACGCTGGTGAGACCGCGTTTTTCAGCATCATCGAGCTCGCCACGTAGCGTTGCATCAATGTGTTGCCGAATGCGGTGCCCAGTTTGTGTGCTTTTATGAAATCGTTCAAAGCCTCGAGTAACTGCGGGCTGTTTTTCCGTATGGCCCAGGCGATCGAGCCTCCGTCGGCAAGCATGACGTCGGGATGATCCTGGATCTTTGTATAGATCTTGCTCCACAAACGCGGCATGTAGGCGTTCGTCACCACGATGTGGACCAGTCCGGCGTTCAACATTTCAAGCAGATCTTCATCTTCCAGATCTTCCGGCGCGGCACGCAGCTTCACCGGCGCCTTCCCCTCGGTTTTAAATTTATCGTTGAGTCGTTGGAGGTGTTCCCAATAGCTGGAGCTAGGGCGGACGAAGACTTCTTGGCCCGACAAGTCTTCAATGGAATTAATGGCCGGCGAATCCGGGCCAGTGACGACGACTTCTTTCACTCCGGTTGCGAACGGATCGGAAAAATCGACAAGCTTCTGCCGTTCAGGCGTAACCGTAAGATTTCCGACGGCGATATCGCCCCTCCCTTCATTCAACCGCGTCAACATCTCATCGCGCGCGACCGGTATGAACACGACGTGGAATCGAATGTTCTTCACCTTCGACGGATATTTCTTGTTGATGTAGTCCTGAAATGCGATTAGCGCTTCGTACGACGTACCGTGCTGAATGCCCTTCACTACGTAGTACTGCGTTTTGGAGTAAGCGACAAGCGCGCGAATGAAATGCCTCTTCACCATTCCACCCAGATCGCCGGTCCAGGGCTTACCCTGAAGACTAATTCCTGTTACCGGAGTTGTAGGCGTGGTCTGTGCAGATTTGCTTTGCGCCTGGACGGTCGAACCGAAACCACCGAACAGCAACACCGCAAGGAATAGGAAGAGGAAAAAACGGGGCCCGCGCGCCTGGATCATTGCGGATCTCCTGAAGGATGGCGGAGTGTAACCCGCCGGGGACGTCGAGTAAACTTCGATCGCATGTTTCTACCTGCGCCGGCCTCCGAAGCCGCCGATGCATCCGCCGATTGCGAACGGTCTCACGCGATTCCGCGAGGCTACGAGGTAGGCTTGTCCGGCACAGGCGCCGTCGCAAAAAAATCGTGTCGAAAACGCTGCGCGTAGGCATCCAGGAGCGCGGCGATGCGCTCCGGATCCGGTGACCGGAACACGAAGCCGGCGTGATACTTTTTCTGAATCCGCAACACGATTTCGAGATCGTCGTAAGCGGAGGTGTCGGGCTTTTCCTGGCGCGCCAGCGAAAGCACTACGCCCGCATAATCTTTTCGGGCCGCCGGCAGCGCGTACGGCGTACGGCCAGCGCCGATTTCCAGTCGCGCCCATTCGCGCCACAGGTTGATCCCGCTCGCGGCCTGCACGACGTCCGCGATGTAAGCGCCGCCGACGCGCGCGGCAATCTCGATAAAATAAAACTTGCCGTCAGCATGCGAGCGCAGGAACTCGGCGTGAGTCACGCCTCGTACAAGGCCCATCGCCTGCACCAGTTCCGCGTTCAGAGCGCGCAACTTCGTCGTTTCCTCAGAGTCGCGCGGCAGCGTGCGCGTAGTGAAGATTCCACCCTCGTGCGATGTATCCAGCGGCGGCGCACCGTACGCGTGCGCTTCCGCAAAAACAGCCTCGCGCTCGGAAACAACACCGTCGATATGAAACACGTCACCCGGAACGAATTGTTCGAGCAAGTAGCTCGATTGATCGTCGCCAAGCCGCTCGAGAATCGGCCACAATTCATGCGGCGACCGCAGCTTCTTCATGCCGATCCCGGATGCCTGCGAGCGCGGCTTGAGCAGCCACGGCGGCGGCACACGCTCCATGAATTCGTTGAGCGCGGCGTGATTCAGCACGTGAATGAATTCCGGCACAGGCACGCCGGCTTCCTTCGCGCGGCCGCGCATGGCGAGCTTGTCGCGAAAGTAGCGAATCGTGGTGAGGCCCATGCCCGGCAGGCGCAGGTGCTCGCGGAGAGCGGCCGCGTTTTCGAGATCGAATTCATCGAGAGCAACGATGCGGTCGATGGGCTGCCAGCGCGCGAGATAGCTCACCGTATTGATGATTGCTTGCACCGGAAGTTCTTCGGGCATGTAGAAAAATTCGTCCACGGCCTCGCGCGGCCAGGAACCATCGCGGAATTTCTCGAGCGTAAGCAGCAGGACGCGGCAACCGAGTTCTTTGCAGGTGCGGAGGAAATCCTGGCCTTTTTCGTAAGACGCGATGCAGAGAACAGTGACCGGACGCGGGTCGGGCAATGCGTACCTCCAAAATCCGCGGGACGCAAGGCCCAATAAAACCAATCAGCCGCGCCGCCGAAGAGCCCAGGAACGCGGATTATACCGCCGACTCCGCCGCCGGAAACAGGAATCGCAGGAACGGAGCCACGCGCTGCGCCCATGCATCTTCGTTGTGCTGCGCCCCCTGAAACACCTGGAAGTGCAGGTTCGCGTCGTCTTGCCAACCCTTCTTCAAAAGCAGATCGTGCAGCGCGGTTACGTTGGCGACGGTGCTCGTGTCTTCCTTCGTGCCCACATCGAGCCAGATCCGCGCCCGGCGGGGGGTGTCGGTGCGGTCAACGTAGTCGAGGATCGCGCGTTTGTTCCACCACACCGACGGCGAGAGCACGGCGAGCTTGCCGAATACTTGCGGATATTTCATGCCAAGGTAGACCGTGAGCAATCCGCCGAGCGAAGAGCCGCCGAGGCCGGTGTCGTCGGGCCCGCCGAGCGTGCGGTACTTCGAATCGATGAAGGGCCTTAATTCTTCCACGAGCATGCGCCCGTATTTATCGGCGCGGCCGCCGCCGAGCTTTTTGTCCCGCGTGGGAGTGTATTCGTTCAGGCGTTTATCGGTGTTATAGATCCCGACGATGATAAGAGGCTGCACTTGCGAGGTCGCGATCGACCGGTCGGCCGTTTCGCCCACGTGCCAGTACATTCCGTGAATGAACGAAGTATTCGGGTCGAAGAGGTTCTGTCCGTCCTCGAGATAGAGCACGGGGAACCGCATGTCCGAGCGCTTCGCGTAGATTCCGGGAACGTAAACGATTAGGTCGCGCTTCTTGTTGAGGAATTTCGATGCGAATTGTTCGTATTTCTCGAGGTGTCCCGGCCCTGCGGCGGCAACCTGCAACGACAGATCGTCAATGGCGGACAAAAGCCGTTCCCTTTCTTTTGCGTGCGGGATGAATTTTGCGCGTACGACGGCGAATGCAAACTGCCCGTTAGAATAGCAGATACGAAGTGACTGCGAAAATCGAGGTCCGCGTGAAATGCGCCGAGACACGCGGCTCGGGTTATCGTCGCAACTTTAGCGGCAGGAGCGTTTTCATTTAGAATTGAACGAGTGGAAATTTCGACCGACTCATCCGCATTTCTTCCCATGGCAGACGACCTGTTTCCGGCGCGAGCGCGCGCGAAACGCCGTATAATACGGCGCGTTCGAGCGCAGCAGCCGCGCCGTGGGCGCAGGCGTCCGCGCAGGAGCACAATGAATCGCGAATACCATCACTGGTGGTCGCACCGCGTTGGAATGGAAATGGGAGTGGTGGTGTACGGCCACTACGGGATGCCGCTGATCGGATTCCCTACCAGCGCCGGCGACGAGTGGGAACTCGAAAACCAGGGCATGATCGGCGCTCTGGCTCCGCTGATCGATGCGGGCCGCGTGAAGTTCTTCAGCGTGAATTCCATCAATCACGCTTCGTTCTACAACAAGCGCGCGCATCCCTTTCATCGCAGCTATATGCAATCGCAATTCGATTCGTACCTGCGCGAGGAGGTTGTGCCTTTCATCTGGAATAGCTGCCAGACGCATGGACTTGCAATTTCCACGATGGGCGCTTCGTTCGGCGCCTATCACGCCGCAAACGCGCTCTTCAAACATCCCGACGTGATCAAACGCTGCTTCGCGCTCTCCGGCGTCTACGATATTCGCGGATTCATGAGCGGCATGTATGACGACAACACCTACTTCAATAATCCGGTGGACTATCTTTCGAATCTACACGACGGCCACACGCTGTGGCTGCTCTCGCAGTGCGACATTCACATCGCCACGGGAAACGGTCCATGGGAAAACAGCGGGCCGTCGTACCGGCTCTCGCAAGTGCTGGCGAGCCGCGGCATTCAACATCATCTGGATGATTGGGGACCCCAGGGCGGGCACGACTGGCCATTCTGGAAGCACCAGATGTGGGAGTACGTCAGCCGGCTCTTCTAGTTTTTCGCCTCGTGTGGGCTTTCGTTTCGCAGGTAGACGTGCGTTAGGCGAGTCCCAAACGGTCCATCATGTACCGGCCGTTGGAAATCACCTGATCCTGGTCGATCCACACGTTGCACCGGCGCGCCAACACGTCCACGTGTGTCCGTGAAGTCCACTGCGCGTGCGTCTGGCTGCCGTAGGGATCGCCGAAGGCGAGGTGCACGCCGGGAAATTTCTCGTCCTGCAGCAGAATGCCGATGAACTTTGAAAGGCTGATGTTGGTGCCGAAGGCCAGTTCGCCTACGCGGTCGCTGTTTTCGTCCGTGTGGCAGTAGTTCCAGAATTCCGCTTCGAGATCTTTCCGCGAGCACCTAGCCTTGGTGAGCCGGCCTGCCGTGATCTCCAGCGTGAGCGGCGTGCTTTCGAGGTCTCCGTATTTCCCGCAGAAGTGATCGCCCGCCGTGCCGTCGCAAACAAACGTGCCGTCCACCTTCGCAGGCGTAGTGAAGACTTCGCCGGCGGGAAGATTCGACCAGTAACGCTTGCTGATCAAGCCGCTGGTCTTGACCCAGTCGAGTTTTGAATCGAATGTAGAGACGAGCGAAGTGCCGGCGTCCGTCTTCACTGTGAGCGATTTCGCTTCGTGCATGCGCTGCAGAAGTTTTTCGCTGAGGCGGTCCACCATCGTGTAGTCCGCACGCATGCCCTGCTGCATGATTTCCGGAGTGACGCCGATCATGTGCGCGTAACGAATGTGGCGGCGCTCCACAACGCCAACGATGTCCTTCCGGGCGCCCAGTTCACCTTCCTGCGGCTGCATGCACAAAATTCCGGCGTCAACGCGCCCCAATGCATCGAGCACTGCTTGCGGCGCACGCGAGATGGGTCGAGGGGCGAGATCCTCGAGCAGGAATCCTTCACACACTGCGCCGCGCTGTTTCAGCGCTTCGGCGAGGCTGGCGGCCACAGCTTCACTGGGGCGATCGGCGATGAGGGCGACTTTTTCGCCGGGTTGGATCGCGAGACAGGTATCGATTGCGTTTTTTGCGCCCGGAAGCAGCGCAGGAGCCGCAGGTCCAAAATTCATCAAAATATTGTAAAGAGTCGCAGCGCAATTTTCCATGAAATCGTGCGATTTTGCTGCGCTTCGGGTAGGTTCGGCTACTGCTTCAGCTGGATCAGGAACGACGGCACTTGGCCGCCGCCGGAGGTGACATTCGCTAGACCAGTGGCGCTCAGGCGCGTCAGGCAGCCCGCCATTTTTCCGCGGAAGATGTACGGCGCGAAGTCGACCAGCATGTCACGCATCTCGATGCCTCCCGGCATCTGCATCGGGAACAGTTCGCGGCGAACGTTGATGCGCTCCTGCACCACCCATGCGCTTTCGGTTTCGGCTAGCGCGCGGTCAAGCGCGTCGTCCCATTGCGATTCAGTGGTCTCCCACCCAAGCATCACGCCCGTGCCGCCGTATTCGTCGTTGGGCTTGAGCACGAAATCGTTGCGACGCTGGCGCACATATTCGAGTAATCCGAACGCTTCGCCTTCGCGCGTGGTTTTCGTATCGGCGAGCAGGCGCGTCCAGGGAATGTGCTGGCGGATCAAGTCGCGTTCCACGGGACTGAAGAGCGATTCGTTGCGCTCGTCGGTGAGCACGGCGAAGAAAGATTTCTTGTGTGGGATCTTGCAGGTAAGAGCATTCGCGACGCAGACGGCGTTCGCGGTGTAGGCCGCTAGGAGCGCAGCGCACTCGGCGGGGCGGGCGATGATGTCGTTGATCAGAACGCGGCGATAGACGAGATCGATTTTGTGCCCGCGCGCGGTAAGCCGGCCGCCTTCAAAAATCAGATCGCGCGGGTCGGCGATGATCGTTGGAACGCCCGCTGCCTCGAAATGGTCGCGAATGATTTCGAATTCGCTGTAGGTCGGTACTTCGCGCCAGTCCACGATGGCGATCACCGGCGGCGACGCGTTTCCGCCCCATTCCGCATAGCTCGCGAGAAGCGCTTCCAGGATCAGCTTCATCAGCGGGTATTTGCGGACGGCGTATCGCTGCTCGAAGCGGTGCATCACGGGCAGCGTGAGGAATAGGTCAGCGAGCGTCTCAGCATAGCCCGCGCCGGCGGGAGATTCGGCGTTGTACTCGGCAAATTGCAATGAAGTCGGGAGCAAAAACGCATCCAGGCGCGAAGCGGTGCTGGACGTGGCGTAGCGCGGATTCAGCCGCGCGAGCCGCTCTTCTTCCGGAGAGAGCGCGGCCTGAGCCAGCAAATCCGGAACGGCAAGCGATTGCTTCACCACGCGCTCGCCCATCGCAGCGATGGCTTCCGCCACGGGCCGAACGCGCTTCTGTTCATCAGTGGAAAGAAAAAACGGGCGAAGGAACGGGCAATGAATGCGTTCGCCGAAGGTGAGGCGCTTCGCGCGCATCATCGCGTTCAGCTCTTGTGCAAACGCGGGCGCAAGCTCCACGTCCGAACGCAGCAAGCTGTTCCAGAATTCGACCGGCGCTGCAGGGGCGGGCGTCGGCTGCGACGAACCCGTCATGCGGGTTTCACTCCGGGACGGACTTTGCCAGGTGCCGCAGGCGCAGCCGGAGCGGATGGGGTCGCGGAAGTCGGAGCAGATGGCGTTGTGGCGTGCGCCGGTTTTCCGGGAGCACCTGTGAAACCGGCAGCAGCGCCGACGCCGAGCATCGGTTCCCAACGCGGCCATGGATAGGAGGGTTCGCCGTGCAGCGCACGGTCGATGACCAGGCGCGCCATACGATCCACGACGATCTCGAAATAAAAATCTGTGATGCGATCGCGCTCAAAATCCGGCGCGGGATTCAGGAAGTCGATGGCGTACGGAATGTTGTCTTTGATCGCGAACTCGATCGTATTCATCTCGTAGCCGAGTGCCTGATTGATGGTCTGCGCGTCCTTCACTACACGCGCGCCCAGCTCGTCCGAAAGATATTTATGATCGACGATGTAGCGGCGTGCATGAGGATCGTAAACCACAGGGATGATGTCCATCTTGCCGAACGTGAAGCAGCGTACGTATTTGTCGAAGGCGACGTTCTCCTGAAGCGTCATGCAGTACGGCGACGTGCCGTCGTAAGCTTTGATCAGTTCTTCCTTGTTGTGAACCTTGTAGACATGTTTCCAGCCGCCGCCCGAGTACGGCTTCAGGAACGCAGGGCGTCCCACGTAATCGAGAGCGTCGTCCCAATGGATCGGATATTCAAGGTTGCGAAGTGATTCTGAGTTGATGTCGACATCAGAAGGATAGCCCTTCTGCGGCAGGAGCACGGTGCGTGGAATCGCAACGCCAAGTTTGCTCGCAACGGAATAGTTGAAGAATTTGTCGTCGGCCGTCCACCAGAACGGATTGTTGATCACATAGGTGCCCTGCAGCACCGCGTGTTTCAGGAAGCCACGGTAATACTCCACCTCGTGCGAGATGCGGTCGACGATTACCTTGTAACGCGCAGGCTCGCCCATTTTTGTGCCGCCGAGTTTCACGAATTCGGCGGTGATGCCGTCTTTCGCGCCCAGCTCGTTCACCTTCGCGATGAACGCCGGCGGGAAGCTGTATTCACGGCCGCAGAGAATTCCGATCTTCATGTCGCGCGCTCCTTCGATTTCTTGCGATTCGTGGTGCCGCCCGGACAGAGGCGTGGTCAGTCGCCGGGCCCGTGCGCCACGGTGCTCGACGGTATCGTAACGCCCGCACGCGTCTCTTCCACGATATGGCGGACCACCGCTTTCAGATCTCCGCCGGTTTCTTTGAAGACGCGGATCTGGCGCTCGGCACCCGTGCCTTCGCGGGAAATCCGCGCGATGAGTTCGATAGCGCGGCGGCTGCCGAGTTCATCGAGCACATCGTCGACAAACTCAAGGAGTTCTTCGGTGAGAATGTGCATCGGTACTTCGGCTTGTTTGCCGAAGTCGATCAGCTTCCCTTCAACGCCCCAGCGCGCCGCACGCCATTTATTTTCTTCGATCAGCGCGCGGTGATACATGCGGAAACCCATGTTCGCTAAGTACAGCCGATGCAGCTTCACCACGATCGCTTGCGTGAGTGCCGCGATGGCCACCGCTTCGTCCACTCGAGTGACGACGTCAAAGATTCGGAATTCCAGCGTGCCAAACGTCGGGTGCGGCCGCACGTCCCACCAGATTTTCTTGGCGTTGTCGATGCAGTGCGTGCGCACCAGCAACTCCACATAGTCTTCGTATTGATTCCAAGAATGCAAATGATCTGGAATTCCGGTGCGCGGGAAACGGCGAAACACCGTGGTGCGGAAAGATTTCAAGCCCGTATCGCGGCCCATCCAGAAAGGCGAGCTGGTGGAAAACGCCAGAAGGTGCGGCAGGAAATATCGCGCCATGTTCATCAGCTCGATCATCGTGGTGCGGTTCGGCATCGCCACGTGAACGTGCATTCCGAAAATCAGCAGCGACCGCGCCAGCTGCCCCATTTCTTCGACGATGTTCTGGTAACGCTCGCCGGGCGAGATGACCTGATCGATCCAACTTGAGAACGGATGTGTTCCCGCCGCCGCGACCGCCAAGCCACGGCTCTCCGCAGCACGGACCAGCTCGCCCCGCATCCTGCGTATATCCACATCGAGTTCGTTCACGTCCCCGCAAATATGCGTGCCGATCTCCACGATTGACTGGTGCATCTCGCGCTTCACGTGTTCGCCAAGGCTTGGAGTCGATGCTTCCATCAGCTCGCTGACGTGTGAACGCAGCTCGCCCGTGGTGGGATCGACGATCTGGAATTCCTCTTCAACGCCAAGCGTGAACCGGTGCTCCATGAGAGGTCCTTTACGGCCGGGGCGTGCGGGGAGCCGCGCACCATCATACTCTGAGTTTTTAGGAATTTCATGACGCGGCGAGCACGGCGCAGGTTCGGTGTCAGGAGCGGTTTCGCCCCTGTTTTACAGGCGTTGGGGGACTAGAGATCGAAGAAAACGGTTTCGTTTTCGCCCTGGAGCACGACATTCCAATCGAATTTCGCCGGCTCTGTCGCGCTGGATTGAGCGATTAGCGTCGAGCGGCGATCTTCCGGAATGAGGCGCAGAACTGGATCGGAGGCGTTCAGCGCCTCATGCGGAAAATAGATTCGGGTGGAGAGATGCCGTAGCAGTCCGCGCATGAAAATCGTCACCACGATGTGGGGAGACTGGATCGCACCGCCGTCACACCCGCGAACCGCGCCCGGCTTAATTGTTGTGAATTGAAACGCGCCGTTGTCGTCGGTGGGGATGCGGCCAAAACCTGTGAACTGCTTCGCGCTCGCGTGAGCTGCGAGGCTGCGGTCATAGTATTCGCCGTTCGCGTTGGCCTGCCAGACTTCCAACATGGCGTCAGGGACGGGATTCAGGTCCGCATCGAATACGCGTCCGTGAATCGAGATGATTTGATTAGATGGCGTCCCTTCAGGCGCCAGCGAGCTCCCGTCGAACCGGCGCAAGCCGAGGTGGAAGAAAGGACCCACGGTCTGCGACGGCGTGTGAATGCGGCTCATGACTTGTTCTCCATCGGAGTCTCGTCCGGGCCGCGCAGCACGATGTCAAATTTATAGCCGAGCGCATGGGACGGGACCGTGGTCGCAAAGTCGAACGCGGCGATCAACCGCTGCCGCGCGCGATCATCGCGAATGCTATTGAAGATCGGGTCGTGCGCCATCAACGGGTCGCCGGGAAAATACATCTGCGTCACCAGACGCGACAGCAGGCCCGCGCCGAAAAGTGAAAAGTGGATGTGAGCGGGGCGCCACGCGTTCGGCTGGTTCTGCCACGGATACGCGCCCGGCTTGATCGTCACCATGCGGTAGTTCCCTTCCGCATCGGTGAGCATCCGTCCGCAGCCGGTGAAATTCGGATCGAGCGGCGCGCCGTGTTGATCATTCTTGTGGCGGTAGCGGCCTGCGGCGTTGGCCTGCCAAATCTCGATCAACGCGTTGGGAACGGGACGGCCCGAATCGTTGAGGATGCGCCCCGAGACAATAATTCGCTCGCCGATCGGTTCGCCTTCGTGCTGCGTGGTCAGGTCGCTGTCCGTCGCGCCAATTTCGACTTCGCCGAAAACCGGACCGGTGACTTCCGATAGCGAATGCGGCAGCAAGATGAGCGGCTTTTTCGGCGCGCGCTTCCGCGAAGAGACGTAGGATGGCCAAAAGTAATCGGGCTGGCTGCGGGGCTCAGGACGGCGAAATTGTGGGACGTCGGCCATTCTTCCTTTCGAACGCGAGCAGACTCAACGATACTCCGGCGGCGCAGAGAAGATGTCAACGAAGGACCGCGAGCTGACTATTCGACTGGGGCTTGCAGTCTCGGACGAGAAATGGGAAGTCGGATCTGGAAACGCGTGTCGCCAGGCTTCGACTCAACGTGAATATCGCCGTGATGCGAGCTGATGATACGGCGCACGGAATCGAGTCCCAGCCCGGTGCCTTCGCCCATCGGCTTTGTGGTAAAGAACGGCTCGAAGATGCGCGATTGGATCGCCTGGGGAATGCCGGGGCCGGAGTCGCGAATTTCGACGAGCACCCGATCGTTTTCGCGCGACGTGCGGATGCCGAGCTGGCCCTTGCCTTTCATCGCGGCGGCTGCGTTGTCGATCAGATTCGTCCACACCTGATTGAGTTCGCTGCCTCGCGCGCAAATTGGCGGAAGCGAAGTGTCGTAATCGCGCACCACTTCGATGCCGTGCTTGAGTACGTGATTCATCATCGTCAGCGTGCTTTCCAGGCCCTGGTGGACGTCCACCTCCTGCTCCGGCGCCTGATCCATGTACGAATATTCCTTAATCGAGCGGACCAGTTCGGACACGCGCTTCGAGCCGTTTTCAATTTCGTTGAGGAGACGGTAGGCAGTGAGGCGGCGGACGACGCGTGAGATCACATCCGGAAACGCGGCGCCGCCAAGTTGCTGATACCCGGTTTCGAGCTGCGGAATTTCGGTTTGCGCTTCGGATAGTAGCGGCGCGAGCTCCCAACCGTCTTTCACGCCGTGGCTTTCCAGCCACGCGGAGATACGTTCTTCGCGGTCGCTGTCTTCCACCGGATCGGGAATTCGCGTCGCCGCAAGGCGATTCAGAAAATCCTGTTCGAAATCATCGATGAATTTGGTCTGCTCGTTCGAGAGTGTGTGGTGGCTCACGCGCAGCCCCGCGAAGCGCAGTGCGTCGAGGGTTTCGCGCAGCGCTGCCGCCGAACGTCCAATCGCCGCTGCCGGATTGTTCAGTTCATGCGCGAGTCCGGCCGAAAGCTTGCCGAGTGCCATCAATTTCTCGCGCTGCACGTCGAGCTTGGTGGATTCGCGGATGCGGTCCGCCATCACCGCCACAAGCCGCTGTGCCAGCTCCGGAGCGACCGTTAGCATTTCTGGAAACAGGCTTTCGTGAATCATCGCTCCGCGCGCGCAAGTGACGGCGCGAGCCGTGCCGCCAAACGTTACCATGCGCGAAAACGGCAATTTTCCGGTGACCTGCCCGGCGCGCGCGATAAACAGTGGCGCGTCCGGAATATCTTCGCGCTGAATATTCACTTCGCCTTCAAGCACGAAAACCAGCGTGTCCGCCACACGGCCTTGCTTGAAGATTATTTCTCCCGGCTCGGACCAGATTTCCTGGGAGTGGTTCGCGAGCCACGCGATGTGATCCTCCGGGAGGTCTGCAAGGACGGCGATTTCCCGGAGCGCTTGCTGGAGCGGCTTCGCGTCGGCGTGCGCTGGAGTTGAAGTGGTTTCGCTCATCTCAAACCTTCTTCAAGTACTGATGCACGAATTGAATCGCAACCGAGCCTTCACCGACGCCGGACGCGACACGCTTCACCGAGCCCTGCCGCACGTCGCCCACGGCGAAGATTCCGGGCACACTGGTTTCGAAAAGCCACGGATCGCGGTCGGGTGTCCATCCCGCGGGGCGCTTGCCGTCTTTCATCAGCGCAGAACCGGTGGGAATGAATCCGCGTTCGTCGCGAACGATCACGTCGCCAAGCCAGTCCGTGCGCGGCTCAGCGCCGATAAAAATGAAAAGCGAGCCGGCTTTCACACGCGCCGTTTCGTTCGTCTGCGAGCAGTGGATCGAGATTTCTTCCAGATGGTCGCCGCCGTGAACCGCCGCGACCGTGGAATTCACCTCGACGTGGATGTTCGGCTTCCGCTTTATTTCGTCGATCAAATATTGCGACATCGTCGCGTCCAACGAATTTCCCCGGATCAGCATCACCACGCGGTTCGCAAACTCGGAAAAATACAGCGCGGCCTGCCCGGCAGAGTTGGCGCCGCCCACCATGTAGACGTCTTCGTTCTTGCACGCCGCCGCTTCGGTGAGGGAGGAGCTGTAATACACGCCCGCATCCTGAAACTGATCGACGCCCGGCGCGTCCAGCTTTCGCCACTGCACGCCTGTCGCGATCAGCAGCGCGTGGCACGAAATTTCGTGCCCAGCCGCGACCTTTACGATGCGGTATGGGCCTTCGATCCGGAGGCCGGTGACTTCTTGCGGCGCGAGAATTTCCACGCCGAATCGGCGAGCCTGCATCACTGCGCGACGCGCCAAATCACCGCCACTGAGACCCGATGGAAATCCCAAATAATTCTCGATCCGCGAACTCAAGCCCGCCTGCCCGCCGGGAGCTTCGCGTTCGATCATCACCGTGCGCAGACCTTCCGACGCACCGTAAACAGCCGCCGCGAGGCCAGCCGGACCGCCCCCAACAATAACGAGATCGTAGAACTCCTGCTCCGCTTGGGTGCGTAGGCCGAGTTTCGCGGCCACTTCAGCTGGAGTCGGCTCTGCGAGATTCGTGCCATCCGGGAAAAAGACGCGCGGCAGTCTATGCGCTTCCTCGCCAAGCGCTTCGGTGAGCCGCTTTACTTCGGCGTCCTGCGGCTCGGTGGTCACATCCAGAAAAACGTAGGGAACGTGGCTCCGTGCCAGAAAATCGCGAATGCGAAACGATTGCGGCGACCAGCGGCTGCCCAGCACGCGAACGCCTTCGAACGGTGTGCGCACGTTCGCCTGCCAATCGGCCAGCAGGTCGTCGATTGAAGGGTAAAGCTTCTGCTCGGGCGGATCCCACGGCTTGAGCAGATAATTTTGAATCTGAACTTCGTTAATCGCTCGAATCGCAGCATCGGTATCGGCATACGCCGTAAGCAGCACGCGCTTCGCGTTGGGATACAGGTTTTTTGCTTCCGTAAGAAACGCGACGCCGGTCATCTGCGGCATCCGCTGATCCACGAGGAACAGCGCCACGGCGTCGTTGCGTTTCTGCAGCGTGCGAAGAATTTCGAGCGCAGCGGCGCCCGATTCGGCGCGCATCACGCGGTAGTGTTCGGCGTAGCGGCGGCGCAGGTCGCGTTCAACTGCTCGGAGGACTTCCGGATCGTCGTCAACGGTAAGAAGGATGGGTTTCGCCATACAAGTGTCCTGGGTGCGCCCAGTATGTTTACACGAGGTGAGATGAAAGCAAAGCGGACACGGTTGCAGGAAATGTAGGTCGCGGAAGGGCCCAGAGCCGACTTTCTCCGCAGCACGCGGCCTAGAGCTTGTTCATTCCGTCGAGCGCGGCCACTTTGTAGGCTTCGGCGAGCGTTGGATAATTGAATACTGTATCGCGGAAATATTGAATAGTGCCGCCGTAATACAGCACAGCCTGCCCAATGTGAATGATTTCCGTGGCTCGCTGGCCGATGGCGTGCACTCCGAGTAGCTTTTTCGTGTTGCGGTCGAAGAGCAGCTTCAGCATTCCGCTTTCATCGCCGAGCATCATGCTCTTCGCGAGCTCATTATATTTCGCCACTCCGATCTCGTAGGGCGCCTTGCGCGCCGTTAGCGTCTCTTCGGTTTCGCCAACCATCGAGATTTCGGGAATCGTGTAAATGCCGAATGGGAAAAGTTCCGGCATGTGCTCGGCCGGCAGGCCGAACATGTGACAACTCGCGAGCCGCCCTTGTTCCATGGACGTGCTGGCAAGTGCTGGAAAGCCGATAATGTCTCCCGCCGCGTAAATGTGCGGAACTTCCGTTTGATAGTGCTCGTTCACTTTGAGTTTGCCGCGTGAGTCCGGCGTGATGCCGGCCGCTTCGATGCCGAGCTGGTCGCCATTGGCTTGGCGCCCGACGGCGTAGAGCAGCGCGTCCGCCTGAATTTTCTTGCCGCTCTCGAGTTCCGCGAAGACGCGGTCGCGATTCGGATCAATCCCGACGCGCGTCACTTTTTCGCCGAGCCGGAATACGGTGTTGTTTTGGCGCAGGTGGTAGGCGAGCGACTCCATGATTTCGCGATCCACAAAATCCAGAAGTGTCGGCCGTTGATCGATCAGCGTCACTTCGGTGCCGAGCGTCGCAAGAAACGACGTGTATTCCAGGCCAACCACGCCTGCTCCGACCACAATGATCTCGCGCGGCAGGCCATCCATGCTGGTTAGCCGGTCCGCGTCGACGATGCGCTTGTCGTCAAATGGAATGTCGGGATTGCGCGCAGGCCGGGTGCCGCACGCGACCAAGATGTGCTCGCCGCGCAGAATTGCGCGCTCATTTTCGCCCTGCACTTCAATCGTATGCGGATCGACGAACTTTGCAGTTCCCTGATAAATCTGGACCCCGTTGCGCTTTAGCTGCGCGCGGATCACTTCCGTCTCCCGCGCGATGGTGGCGCGGACGCGGAATGCGAGGTCCTGCACGGTGATGTCGTTTTTGCCGCGGTAATGGTCGCCGTAGAACGCCTTCACCGCGTTCCCGGTCAGTTGGAAAATGGCCTCGCGGACAGATTTGCTCGGGATCGTGCCGGTGTGAACGCATACTCCGCCGATCATCGTAGTGCGATCGACGACGGCGACTTTCTTCCGGACCTTCGCTGCGGCGATGGCGCCCTTCTGCCCTGCGGGGCCGCTACCGATTACGATCAGGTCATACTGAGACTCAGCCATTGAACCATCCGAAAAATGATTTTTGGAATCAGCTACTGCGTTCGCATCCGCGGGCCGCACCCGCGCTTCGCGAATCGAGCCGCGCTCCCGGCTGGTCGCGCGGAGGGGGTGAACTGAGCGACGGAGCGATTGTCTATGGGCATCTTTGCTGTAATGTGAACACGTCTAGGATAACGAAATTTAAAGCGGCTCGCCACGATTCGGCGGACAAGGCATCCAACCGGTACAGCGGTGGGGAATGCACCCCTGCTTGAGGATTTCAGTCGCTGCCGCCACCTAAAGCTCGAACCAAGCTGTATTCTCAAGCAGGCGTTGGCGAGCGCCGGTACACCTGCGTGGCATAGCCGAGAATCAGCCCGACGATGCCTCCGGGCGTCAGAATTTCGAAATAGTGAGCGTGCTGCATGATAGCGATGCCGGAGGCGAGCAGAAGTCCTACAACAAGCCCAAAAATCACTCCGCCTACGAGCGAGTGAACTTTTCGGGCAAACAATCCGACGATCAGCCCCGCCAACGCCCCCTTAATCACGGAACCGATCACGATCTGCATCAACATCGGGCGGACTTGGGGTGTGAACCATGCCGAGAGCCCGTCGAAAATCCCCAGAAAAGCGCCGAGCAGCACACCGAAGACGATCTTGTTCATGTCGGCCTCCTGGTCGCCGCCGAAGAATACAATTTTCGCGCCGGCTAGGCGCAAACGATCAACTCGATTTCCACACGCACGTCGCGCGGCAAGCGCGCGACTTCCACGGTGGACCGCGCCGGCGGATTCGCGGAGAAGTACTTTCCGTAGACCTCGTTCATCGCGGCGAAGTCATTCATGTCCTTCAGGAACACGGTGGCTTTCACGGCGCGGTCGAGCGACGAGCCTGCCGCTTCGGCGATGGCTTTCACGTTCTCCAGCACACGCGCGGTCTGCTTGGCCACGTCGCCTTCAATGATCTGGCTCGTAGCCGGGTCGAATGGGATTTGCCCGGAGAGAAAAATGAAGCCATTGGCTTTGATCGCCTGTGAGTACGGGCCGATCGCCTTTGGCCCCTTGTCCGTCGAAATCACTTCCTTCACGACTGCCTCCTTATGCGTTTTCGTTGCAGCTGAATTATTGATTCGCTGCGCCGGCGGCGGAATATTGCGCGCGGAAATCCTGCGGAATACCGGGATTGTTGAGCCACACCCGAAACGTGGCCGCGAGATTCTTCCCGCACGCGTATTCGACGGACGAGCGCAGCACTTCGAAATCCACTTCCTGCCCGGCCATGATGTTCATCATGTTCACGATTCCCTTGCGAACCTGTTCGCCGCCGCACTGATCTTCGAGGGCGGCGTAGAAGAGCGGCGCCTTCATAAGCCCGACTTTGCGCTGCACATAGGGGTCGTCGGGCAGGGTCGCGACGATAGGCTTTTCGGTGAGTTGCTTCCCGTCTTTTTGTTGGCCATCGAGCGCTTTCACGGCGCCATCATAGTAGCGAATATAGTCGGCAATCCGCGCGCGGCGCGCGGTCACTCCTCCGCGCGATTCGTCAATCACGATCGTGGCGTAGCCCCCGAGCCCACCGCCGATTCCGATCTCTGCGTTCGACGCGGGGTACACCTTGTTCGAAAACCAGCCCTGCGCAATGGCCTGCGTCGCATAAGTCAGAAACTCGCTGCTATTCACGCCGAGCGCGAGGGCTCCTGAATTCACCAGCGCGCCGCCAGGGAACCAAAGGGCCGTGGCGCCGGTCGTGCCCGGACCTTCGGCACCGAAACCTTCGGATTCGACGATGTGAGCTGCACGAAGATTCTTATCGAGCGGGCCGAACTGTTTCTCCATCGCCGCCCACGCAGCTGCGATCTCGGATTGCGCATGCGCGGGGTTTTCAGAAAGCGGCTTCGCGGCCCAGAACCCCACCGCGTCTTTGCGGCCTGCCGCGGAATCAACGTACCGGCCCGCGACCACATAAATATTGAAATCGTTCGCGCCGAGCTTGTAGCGGTATTCGGCTTCCGCGCCCGATGGCTTGCGGCCATTCAGGCTGCCGCGCGCGACCACCAGAAAATCGGAAGGCACGCGAACGGTGTATTGCGACTTTACGGGCCGGACCGGCTCCGGCGAGAGCACGTGGTTCGGCGGGATCAGCACCGGCTGCCATCCGTGCGTGCCGAGATGAAAATTGTCAGCGCCGAGCGTGATGCGCGGACCCGCGAGCACCGGCGCGCGAAACGCATATTCGATCACTAGTTCGTGACGCTGCTTTTGGGGCCACGGCGAGCCGAATGCGATTCGCAGCGCGTCAGGCAGCGAACTCTGATATTCAGCGGGGAGAGGATTCGCTGACGCGGGTTGACCGTCGATCGTCACGCGTACGCCGGTAAGGCCGAAGACCTTTCCGTTGGGAAAATCGACGTCGACGAACTCAAGCGGCGTGGTCCCGGTATTTTGAATCGTATAGGCGCTGCGGATTTCCAGCTCAGGCGTGGCGGACGAAACGAAATGAACGTCCACGGTCTGCTTGTTCACGTCGTATTCCGGCGCGAGCGGAACGGCGCACGCGGAATTGAATAAGATGAGCGCGAAAGCGGCGGCCAGCGCGAGCGGGACGAAGACGTTACGGTTCAAGGTGCATGGATTTTACCGGGCCAGCGCGGGGCGGCAAAGGCGGATTATTCAGTAGACCGCGATTGGCACAAAGCGGTTCAAACGTTGTAAACGCGCTCGATGTCGAATACGCCTGCGATGCGCTTGATGCCGGTCAGAATGCGCTCGAGCTGCTTGCGGTTCTGCACGTCCAGCGCGACTTCGATGCGCGCGCGCATGTCGTGCCCGCCGCCGCTTTCAAAGGTGCGGATGTTTGCGCCAGTTTCGCTGATCACGCCGGTGATGTCCGCGAGCATGCCGGGGCGGTCTTCGGTGAAGATGCGCAGACGCACCGGGAACGTCGCCTGCGTTTCGCCAGCCCACTGCACGGGGATGCGCCGCTCGGTTTCGTATAGAAGATTCTGCACATTCGGGCAATTCTTGCTGTGCACCGCGATGCCGCGTCCGCGCGTGACGTAACCGACAATTTCGTCGCCCGGGATCGCGTTGCAGCACTTCGAACGATAGACCATCAAATCGTCATGCCCACGCACGACGATCGCGCCGTCGTTGATGCCCAACATCTTCTTGACGGTCGCGCCCAGCTTTGGCGGCTCTTCCTGATTTTCGGCGAGCGTCTGCCCCGAAGCCTTTGCTAGCACCTGCCGCGCGGACCATTTTCCGTAACCCAGATCGGCGTGCAGGTCCTCAATCTTGCCGCAGCCATATTCGGATGCCACGCGCTGCCAGTCTTCGTCCGTGATTTTCTTGAGCGTGATGCTCGCGGCGCGGGCTTCCTTTTCGAGAAGCTTGCGGCCCACGTCCTTGGCCTGTTCGCGCTCGTGAAGGTTGATCCATTGCCGGATTTTGCTGCGCGCGCGTGACGTCTGAACGAAGGAAAGCCAGTCGCGCGACGGTTCGTGGCCCTTCTGCGTCATGATTTCAACCACGTCGCCATTCGATAGCGGGTGACGCAGCGGAACGATGGCGCCGTTCACGCGCGCCCCAATACATTGGTGACCCACTTCGGTGTGCACCGCGTACGCAAAATCAATCGGCGTAGCCGAACGCGGCAGCACCACCACGCGCCCAAGCGGAGTGAACGTATACAGCTCTTCGGGATACAGGTCCACGCGCAGTGTGGAAAGAAATTCGCTGGGCTCCTGCATCTCCTGCACCCACTCGATCAGTTGCCGCATCCAGACGATACGCTGATCGTCGGCGTTTGAAATGTCGCGCGCGCCGTCCTTATATTTCCAGTGCGCCGCGACGCCCTGCTCGGCAATGCGATGCATCTCCTGCGTGCGAATCTGAACTTCGAAGGTCTGGCCGCCGTGAATCAACGCCGTGTGCAGCGACTGATAGAGGTTCGGCCGCGGCATCGCGATGTAATCCTTAAAGCGTCCCGGGACCGGCGGCCACATCTGGTGAATCACGCCCAGCGCGGCGTAGCAGTTCTTTACCGTGTCCGTGATCACGCGCACGGCGAGCAGGTCGAACACCTGATCGAGCGTGCGCTGCTGCTTCTGAATCTTCGTATGTAGCGAGTAAAAGCGCTTTACGCGCGCCTGTACTTCCACGGGAATGCCGGTCTCGACCATCTTGTTGCGGATGGTTTCCTGCACTTCCTGCAAAAACTTGTCGAAGACTTTTCGTTTTATGGCGAGCTTGCGATCCAGTTCAAAATACGCATCCGGCTCGAGATACCGGAATGAGAGATCTTCGAGTTCGCCGCGGATCAAGCCCATTCCAAGCCGGTTCGCCACGGGCGCGTAGATGTCCAGCGTTTCGCGCGCGATGCGCTGCTGCCGCTCCGGCTCCAGAAATTCCAGCGTGCGCATGTTGTGCAAGCGGTCGGCGAGCTTCACCACCACCACGCGAACATCGTTCACCATCGCAAGCAGCATTTTGCGGACGTTCTCTGCCTGTCGCGCCTCAGGCGCCATCAAATCCAGCCGGCTGATTTTCGTCGCGCCTTCCACGAGCCGCGACACGTCCGGTCCAAATTGTTCCGAGATTGTAGTGAGAGGGATCTTGGTGTCTTCCACCACATCGTGAAGCAGCGCCGCGCACAACGAGGTCACATCCAGCTTCATGTCCGCCAGGATATGCGCGACTTCAACGGGATGCGAAAGGAAGGGCTCGCCGGATTGCCGCACCTGCGTTTTGTGTTGCTCGGCGGCGAAATCGTACGCCCGCCGCAACAGCTCAAGGTCGTCCCCGGGCCGGCTGCGGCGAACCTTGTCCATCAATTCAACAAAGCGAAGGTCGATGCTGCGCCGCGCGGCCTGGGAAATCACGGGTTTACCGGCCGTGCTCATGTTTGCCTATTTTAATCCCGGCGTAGTTCGCAAGACTGGTTTAGGTGGGCCGGATTGTATCGGTTTTATGAATACAAGGTATTTGATTCGTTAATGGAAAAACTTGATTCACGGCGAGGTAGCCGGAAGTGGATGAAGCGATGCGGGTTACTGGCCCTTCTCCACCGGGTAGCCTTTGGTGATCCAGTCGGTATTGAAGTCGGATGGGAGTATCAAAACGCGCAAATGCGTGAAGCCCATGTCGTTCAGAGCGGCAAACGCGGCGCGGATATTCGGGCATTTCTCCATCGGGCAGCAGCCGCAGTAGATCACCAGATTCGTATCGCGCGGAAGCGGCTGCGCGAAGGCTTTCAACTTGGCGAGACCTTCGGGTTTCCCAGTCGCACCGTGGTAACTGGCGCCGGGAATGTGCGCTCCGTCGTAGAGCGCACGAAATCCGACGTACACGATCGTCGGTTTCGTTGATTTGGCAGCGGTCGAGATTTCCTGCGCGAGGTCAGCGGGCTGGACGGTCTGGGACGAGGACCATGACTCGGGCCTTTCGCCGGACGAGGCGTAGGTCGTGCGTGCTGAGCGCGCGGTGCCCGCCACAAAAATGAGCGCCACGACCGTAGTTTGGACGACCAATAATAACGAACGCGGAATCTTCACCGGCTGTAACCTCGACCGCCCAAGTCCGAATCTAAAGCCCCAGACTGTCGAGACCATTGTACGACCAGCGCCGGTGCCGAATCCCGAAAATCACCCGCGCAAAAAAAACGGCGGACCCGAAGGCCCGCCGTTTCGTTAAATTCTCCCGAGGAGCCGCGGCCTACGGAGTAGTCTTGTCCGCCGCGTTCATCTTCTGCTGCTTGATGGCTTTCACCTTTTCGACCAGATCGTCAGCCATCTTGTTATCCGCATCGCGCGCTTCCGGCGTCGATTCCATATCCGCCTTCTGGCGGTACAGGAGGTTCAAGTACGCCATCGCATCGTCGTAGTCCGGCCGCAGGCTGATCGCCTTCTGCAAATTCTGAATACCTTCGTCGACCACCGAGCCGTACTTCTGCTGGAATTGCGTGGAAAGGGCCGCCGGCATCGGATCGGTATCTCGAATCGTCTTCTTCGCGGTCTTGTTGTACTCCTCGCGCATGTCCTTATTGCCACGGTAGGCGAGCGACCAATCGATCACGCCGATCCAGTAGTACGGTTCGGGATCGTCCGGCTTCAGCGCGATGTGTTTCTCGTGGTATTGCTTGGACTGCTCGAACATCTTCGGATCGAATGGCGTGCCGCCCATGTTGTAAAGAATGGAGCCGAGGCCGTCGATCGCGCTCAAATTGTCTTTGCCCTGCTCGGTCTGCAGAATCTGTTCGAACTCAGCCTGCGCCTGCTGACCGTTGCGCAGGTTTTCCGGCGAAGGGGCGCCCGGAATGTACTGCGCGGAATATGCGGTCGCGAGATACAACCGTGCATTCAGGAGATTCGGATCGAGATCTTTCGCGCGCTTGAAGTCCTCCAGCGCCGCATCCGTCTGGCCGGCCTTGTATGCCTGAACGCCCTTGTTCAGCGCATCTCGGGCGCGCAGCTTGTCGCACGCGGCTCCCGAAGCGATGGAAGCCATGACGACGGCCAGAAGAACTGTTGTGTGGGGCTTACGCTTCATCCTGCTCTCCTTGTTCAGTTGCCGGGCCGCATGAGGGGAACGCTGGACACCCGGCGGACACAGCACTTTTTTTCGGTTGGACATCGCGCGCTAAACGCTTCGCCCTGCGGCGGCTCGCTACTGGCCGGCTTCGATCTTCGCGGTAATCAGGCCGACGCTGTCGATTCCGGCGCCCCGCATGATATCAATTGCGCGGGCAACTTGCGCGAATTCCACGGAGTCGTCACCCTTGACGAAAGCGACCTTCTCGGCGCGCTGCTTGAAGATGTCTTCCAGGCGAGGGCCGAGCGCATCCCAATCCGTGGGATCCTGATTGATCAGCACTTTGCCGTTCGCGGTGACCTGCACAACGATCGTCTTATCGAGCAGGTTCTGATCTTCATGCTGGTTCGGCGGCGTCGGCTGGGGGACGAGCGCGTCCAGGCCCTGCGGAGTGGTGGGCGTGATCACCATGAAGATGATGATCAGCACGAGTAGCACGTCGATCAGAGGAACGATGTTCGGTTCGGACATCGAACCGCCGGTATTGCCTACTGACATTCCCATAAAAAGACTCCTTTAGAGCGAGTGCGTAATCAAACCGACGCTGTCGATTCCCGCGCCGCGCATGATATCGATGGCCCGCGCGACTTGGGAAAATTCCACGCCGTCGTCACCTTTGACGAAAGCGACTTTGTCGGCCCGCTGCTTATAAATCTTTTCCAGCCTCGGACCCAACACTTCCCAGTCCGTTTGTTCCTGGTTGATCAAGACTTCTCCACCGGCCGTAACCTGAACGACGATGGTCGAGTCGATCTCCGGCGGCTTCGAATCTTTGTTCGCCGGTTGCGGAACCTGCGCTTCCAAACCTTGCGGTATCGTCGGTGTGATCACCATGAAGATGATGATCAGTACCAACAGCACGTCGATTAAGGGAACGATGTTCGGCTCGGACATCGATCCGGATTTATTTCCAACCGACATCCCCATAAGAACCTCCGTCGCTGTGCGACCGGTTCCTAACGCTCAGCCGCTCCTAGTTACCGGAGCCTGCTGGTGGCGCGGGAGGAGCCGTTGCCGACTTCGTGTGGCTCTTTTCCGTGAGCAGACCCAAGTGGTCCACGCCCGCGGACCGGACTTCGTCAACCGCCTTAACCACATCGCCGTATTTGGCTCGCGCATCCGAGCGCACGAACACGGTCTTGTCGAGGCGGTTCGAGATCAAGTCCTTCACGCGGGTGGTGATATCGCCCAGTTCGATCTGCGAAGTACCGAGGTACAGCTTCCCGTCGCGAGCCACCGCAATAATGATGGCGTCGTCTTTGTCGGCGTCCTGCAAATCGCGGGCGTTCTCCGCCTTGGCCATATCCACGGAGACGCCTTTCTGCAACATGGGCGTGACGACCATGAAGATGATCAGCAACACCAGCATGATGTCCGCCATCGGAATCACGTTTGGCGCAGCCATCACCGCTGGTGCTTTTGGCTTGTATGCCATGGCAGTTTCCCTTGGTTACTTCTTGCCGCCGCGGCGGGTGATGAAATAGTTGATCAACTCCATCGAGGAGTTGTCCATTTCCACGTCGAACGCCTCGACCTTGTTCGTGAAGTAGTTAAAGGTCCACACGGCGGGCACGGCAACCAGCAAGCCAAGCGCGGTGGTCAGCAACGCTTCCGAAATACCGCCGGCGACCGCCGACAGACCGGTTGCCTTCGAAGCTGCGATGCCCTTGAACGCGCCGATGATGCCCATCACGGTGCCGAACAGTCCGACGAACGGTGCGGTGGAACCAATCGTAGCGAGACCCGAAAGGCCGCGCTTCATTTCCGCGTGCACGATCGCTACCGAGCGCTCCAAACCGCGCTTCGCCGCTTCGATCACTTCTTCGTCGCCGACCTGCGCCGACGCCGCCTGAAATTCCGAAAGACCCGTGGCGACGACCTTCGCGATGTGGCTCTTCTTATTGCGCTCGGCGATCGAGATCGCCTCGTCAAGCTTGTTGTCCTTCAGCGCGCCGGCAACCTGCTGCACGAACACGCGAGACTGCTTGCGAGCCGCGCTGTACATCAGAGCGCGGTCGATCATGATGCCCACCGACCATGCCGACATAATGAACAGGATGAATACGACGGCCTTCGCCGGCCAGTCCATGTGCTGCCACATGGAAACCAGGTCCCAGCTCGGTTCTCCGCCCTGCTGAAACAGCATCACCGCAGCCACCATTAAATTCGCAAACATGAGTTAGCTCCTCCATTCCTTTCTGACGATCACGGCAGTCAGATTCTGCCGGTCGGTATTCCTTTTCATCCAGCTCCAGCCCTGCACGAGGACCCGAACCGTCCTGCCTAACCGCCGAGCGTAAATACGACTGAAATCGTGGTGTCCACTTCCACAGGATCGCCATTCAGCATAGTGGGCTTGTAGCGCCACTGACGGACCGCATCCATCGCGTTCCGCATGAGCAGCGGAGGACCGGAAACGTAGGTAAGCTCTGAGATCGAGCCGTCCTTCGAGATGATCGCGTGCAGCACGATCGTTCCCGACACATGAGCCGTCTTCGCGATCTGGGGATAGGTCGGCTGCACCTGGCGAATCAGGTTCGCCGCTTGCACGTTACCGCCGACGCGAATCGGCTTATTGATTTTCGGAGGCGGAGGCGGCAGGTTCGAACCCGATGTGCCGCCGATAATTCCGCCCAGAACGCCGCCGGCCGAGCCGCCAGGAACGCCGCCAATCACGCCGCCGGATACGCCGACGTCGGGCGGCTGCTCGTCTTCCTTAATGATATTGACCTTCTTCGGGATCACCGTCGGAGTGTGCAGCTCACCGTCGTGGATCAGGTGGACTTGCGGCTTCACGTGAACCACCGCGGCCGGAGGCGGCGGTGGAGGAGGCGGCGGCGGGGGCGCAGCAAGGAAGGTGGTCAACATACCCTTCGGCAGCGCTTCGGTGTAGATCAGAGGAATCAAGATCATTACGACGACGATGCCGACCTGAATCAATGTGGAGAGCAACACCGTCCATGACTTGTTCGTCTTGGTCTGAGTCGCACCGGATACGACGAGTTGATCGAACATTTCTACCTCCTGGCCGCTGCAAGTACGCGCTTATCGGCTGCGGATCCGGCGCGCACAGCGTTTCCATCGCCTCTATATTTGTTCCACAGCACCACAATCGGTGCCGCAATGCCAAAACTGGAGTACGTTCCTACCACAACTCCGACCACCATAGCAAAAGAGAACGCCCGCAGTACCTGCCCTCCTGTAAGGAACAGTACCAGGACCGTTAGAAACGTTAGGCCGCTCGTCAAAATCGTTCGCGACAAAGTCTGGTTGATAGCCTTGTTCACTACGTCCTTGAACGCGTCGCGCCTCATCAATCGCTGGTCTTCGCGCACCCTGTCGAAGATCACGATCGTATCGTTCATGGAATAACCGACCAATGTAAGCAATGCGGCGATGACCGTCAACGAAATTTCATAACCGAACAGAGAGAAGAAGCCGAGAGTGATCAGTACATCGTGAAATACAGCGATCACCGCGGCCGCTCCGTACACCCACTCGAACCGGAAAGCGATGTACAGCAGCATTCCGCCCAGCGCATACAGCGTTGCCAGAATCGCCTGGCGCCTCAGCTGCGATCCGACTTTCGGTCCGACCACTTCGACGTTGCGGATCGTGAAGTTGTCCAGCGCGTAGCTGCCGTTCAGCACGGCAACCACCGCAGGCGTCACGCCGTCCACATTCTTCAATTCGTCAAAATTCGTAACGATGCCGCCGTGATCCTTGTCGCGTGCCGCCAGAAGATCCGTCGCCAATTTGCTGTATCGGTCGCCCGCGTTCACGCCCGCAGCCAGCGGATCCCTCTGCGTCAGAACCGCGCTCAGCGCATCTTTGGTGGTCGCGTTAAAGTCCGTCTTGCCGGCTTGTTCGGAGGTGCCAAATGTCTTGTGCAGCACATTTAGGATCGCTTGCCGTCCCGCGTCGAGCGACTCGTCGGTCTGGTCCTTGCGCTCCAAGCCGATCACGACGTCATTCTGCGAACCGCCAAGGACGTTGTCGCTGATGGTTTGAATCGTGCTGTCGGCCAGACCGGCCTGCGAAAGGCCCTTGCGAATCTGATCCAGTGGCGGCGGTCCCGCAAAGCGAACATAAATCAAAGTACCGCCGCGGAAATCGATGCCGTACTTCATCCCGCCATTCTTCAAAATGGAGGCCCATCCGAGGGCCAGCAGGATAAGCGAGAGCGCGACAAAGTACTTCGCTTTGCCCATCCAATCGACGTTGACGTTCTTGAACAGTTCCATGGACCGAGTTATCCGCCTTTATTGGACACCGGCCTAACGGGGTTTGTTCCCCATCGGCGCGTATTTATTAAAGTTTCCAAACCCAGCTATGCCACTGAAAACTAGATGCTTAGCGGCTCCTGGCGGCCCATCCGCGAGAGGTGCCAATCGAAAATCGTGCGCGAAACAAAAATTGAAGTGAACACGTTAGCCAGCAAACCTATGATCAGCGTGATGGCGAAGCCCTGCACCGGCCCGGTTCCAAACAGCAACAGGAAAGCCGCGGAAACCAGTGTCGTCACGTGCGTGTCGATAATCGTCCGGAACGCGTTGTTAAATCCTAGTTCCACCGCTGATGCGGGAGTCTTCCCGTTCCTTAACTCTTCGCGAATTCGCTCGAACACCAGCACGTTGGAGTCAACGCCCATGCCGATCGTCAACACCACGCCGGCGATGCCCGGCAAAGTAAGCACCGCGCCCACGATCGCCATGAATGCGATCAAAATGAGCAGGTTCAAAATCAACGCGACGACCGCATTCACTCCGCTGAGCCGATAGTAGATCACCAGGAAAAACATCACGACGAGCAAGCTGCCGATCGAGGCGCGCACACCCGAGCGAATCGAGTCGGCACCCAACGACGGACCCACGGTCCGCTCTTCTAGGTATTTGATGGAAGCAGGCAGCGCTCCGGCCCGCAGAACCAGCGCCAGGTCCTTCGCGGTGTCCTCGCTGAAATTGCCTTCAATCATGCCGCGGTCTTCGATCGGACCATTAATCGTCGGCGCGGTCTGCACTTTGCGGTCGAGCACGATCGCCATGCGCTTGCCGATATTCGCTTTCGTGAACGGACCGAAGCGTGACGCGGCCGCCGTTGAAAGCACGAAGTCGACTTGGAATTGGCCCGGGTAATTCGAGCTTGGACTTGTCGTCGCGCTCTGCAAATCCGTGCCCGTAACAATGGGCGCGCGCGCGACGATGTAGAAAACCTGAGAGCCAGCTGTTGCACCCGGCGAGTCATTCTTGCCCGGCAGCACGATCGAGCCCGGGGGCAGAATACCGCCATGCGCCGCGAGCGCCGCCGCTTCCGACGGATAGACCTGATCGTCGGTGACCAGCGTAAGCTCCAACTGGCCGCCCGCCTGAATCACGGCCTTCGCGCGGGTCGGGTCGCCTTCACCCGGCAACTGCACCAAAATTTCGTTGTCTGCGCGACCCGTAAACGCGATCGTCGGCTCGGTCAGACCCAGCGCGTTGATGCGGCGTGTGATGGTCTCAAGCGCCTGCTCCATCGTGTCACGGCGAAGATCTGCGATGATCGAGGGCTTCAGCGTGAGCAGGTATCCGTTCGGCACACCCGCCGCGGGGCTCAGCGTCCAATCCGGAAATTGGTTCGTAACGATGTCGTGAAACGTGCCGGACGTCGAAGGATCGACGCCGGCTACCTGGATGTGCGTGTCATCCACGCGACCCACGTTGCCTACCACCACGTTCTTTTCGTGCAGCGTCTTCACCAGCAAATCCACCGTCTGGTCGCAGCGCTGGCCGATCGCTTCGTCCACCTGCACCTGCAAGACCAGGTGGCTTCCACCCTTCAAATCGAGGCCGAGCTTGATGCGGTCTGTAATCGATTGCTTCAATCCGGAAAGCGAGGTCGGCGGGGGGAATCCAATCAGGCCGAAAATACAGGCCAGAATCACCAGCCCAATCAAGACAAACTTCCACCTAATCTGGGAACTCATGCGGGCTTACGAATTCTCCTTCGGAGGTTCTGCCTGTAGTCCGGCAATGGCGCTTCGTGCGACTTTCATTTTCACTTGTTCGGCTATCCGTAGCTGAACGGCGTCGTCTTCAAGGCCGACTATCGTGCCATAGATACCGCCGTTTGTAATCACTTTGTCCCCGTTTTTCAGGGCCTTCAGCATTTCACTGACTTTCTTCTGGCGGCGCTGCGCCGGCAGAATCATCAGGAAATAGAAGATCACCATGATCAAGATCAGCGGCAAAAACAGCATGATTCCGCCGGGTTGTCCCGGGGACTGCCACAAAAGGGCAAGCGGACTGAAATTGCAGGATGCAAATATCACGTTCGTTCGCCTTTTCCGTTGCCGGATGAAGTAGCCGCCGCTGCCGGCCAGGGGCAGTCGCGGTTTGAAGCTCCGAGTCTTTCTATGATGCGCCGCTCGCCGGGGACGACGAGCCGAAACAACCAGTTTGGGGCGCCGCTCCGCCGGGTGTTGCGCCCAACACCTGGCTGGGTTTGTCTATTTCAGACGAGCCTGAAGGTCAGAACGGAACTTATCGAGCGTCCCAAAACGAATAGCCTCCCGAATTTTGCGCATGGTGTCAAGGTAAAAGTAGACGTTGTGGTGGGTGTTCAGGATCGTCGCAAGGAATTCGCCTGACGCATACAGGTGCCGCAAGTACGCGCGCGTGTAGCGCCGGCACACCGCGCAGCCGCATTGCTCATCGATCGGCCTCTGATCGGTCGCGTACGGCGCGTTCCGGATCAGCAAGCGTCCTTGCGAGGTGTAAAGGCAGCCATGGCGCGCGCTTCGCGTCGGCAACACGCAGTCCATCATGTCCACGCCGAGCGCCACGTAGTCCGGAATTTGCTGCGGCTTCCCCACTCCCATCAAGTAACGCGGTTTCTCGTGCGGCAGTCGCGGCGTAACTACTCCTGCTATTTCGCAGGTGATCGCATGCGACTCGCCCACCGCCAACCCACCGATCGCATACCCCGGAAAATTCAGCGCCACCAGCGAGTCCGCACTCTCGCGGCGCAATGCCGCATGCGTTCCTCCCTGCACGATTCCGAAAAGCGCCTGCTTCGCAGGATCGCCGTGCTGCTCGAAATATTCCTTCGAACGCTTCGCCCACTCGAACGTGCGCTTGGCCGCGTCGCGTGTACGCGCTTCCGGCGCCGGCGCTTCGATGCACTCATCGAGCACCATGATAATGTCCGCGCCAAGCGCCATTTCAATTTCGAGTGCTTTCTCCGGCGAAAGGAATTGTTCCGATCCATCCAGATGCGACCGAAACGTGACGCCTTCGTCCGATACTTTGCGCAGCTCACTGAGGCTAAACACCTGGTAGCCGCCGGAATCTGTGAGAATCGCGCGCGGCCACGCCATAAATTCGTGGAGGCCGCCGATATGGCGGATCAGTTCGTGGCCCGGCCGGAGAAACAGGTGATACGTATTCGAAAGCAGGATTTGCACATCGAGGTCTTCCAGCGCCTGCTGCGTCAGACCTTTCACCGTCGCGGCGGTGCCCACCGGCATGAACGCCGGTGTCTCGATTACGCCATGCGGAGTGGTGATCCGGCCCAGGCGCGCGCCGGTCGGATCGGTGGCGAGGACTTCAAACGAGAATGGCCCGTGCTGAATGGATTGCGAAGCGGAGCCCATTCAGCCCAGTCTATCACTCCATCGATCAGGAGAACGCGGCGGTCATTCCCGTCTTGATCAGCGTCCACACGATGAAAAGCGCGAACAAAATTCCAAACGCCTTCCCCACCGAGAGTTTTTTTGGTTCTACGGCGTTGAACCCGAACGCCATCAGCAGCATCGACCAGAAAGCAAAGATGTCGATCGAGCCCAGCAGCGTCTTGAGCCACTTTGCCGTATCGTCCGGCATGAATGCGCCCACATTCGAAGCGACAAGGCTGTTCAGATCGACGGTTGATGGGTCTTTTAGGAATAAAATCAGAATTCCTAACAGCCCGCCGATGATCCCTGGCCCGACCCATGCGTACGCCACGATTCCCAAAGCCTGCTTGTAGGTCGGCCGGACGCCCGCAATTACCATAAACCCGAGTAGCAGCACCCCGGCAACAACAAGTGCGGCAATGAAGATCCCCACTACACCGGAGATGTAACCGATCTTCGAGGCCCACTTTACTTGCGTGTCGAGCATCTGGTCGCGCTGTTCCTGCGTCATGTTTTCCATCTGTTTCTGCACGCGGTCGCTCTGCTCGTTCTGGTGAATCATGAACGTTCTCCAGCCCACTCTTTGGCTGAAGATGAAGATCGTGGTCACCGAGATAATCACCATCACGATCAGTGGCACGATCCACGTCGGCCGCGCCACGATCGATGCGAAAGTCGGCTTCGGGCTGACGATCGCGCCAATGATGCGGCCGAACGAATTGTTGCTTCCGGTCGGCTCAGGCGTGGGCAGGGCCGCTGGCGTTACGGCGTCGGACATGGCATTCCTCCTGGGCGGCGTAGCTTTGCTCGGTCGCTGGAATTGACTACGCGCGAGGCGACGGAAAATTTCATGCGATTGTGTCGCGCTTTTGGCATCGTCGCTGGACTGACACGCCCCGACCCAGGGACCAAGTGGCGGGAGTGTACCGCATTTTTACGTTAGGGTTGCAAAGGAAGCGGATTGCTAGGCGGGAATTTCCGGCACCGCGGCAACCAACGCCTGCGTGTACGGATTTTCGGGCGCGGCCAGCACCTGCTCCGTAGCGCCCGATTCCACGATCCGCCCCGCCTTCATCACTGCCACGCGCGAAGCCAGCTGCGCCACCACCGGCAAGCTGTGCGAAATCAATATCAGCGTCAGCGAGAATTCCTGCTGTAGCCGCGCCAGCAACTCCAGAATCTGCGCGCCCACCGAAACATCCAGCGCGGACACCGGCTCATCGGCGATCAGCAGCTCCGGGCGCAGGATCAGCGCGCGCGCGATTCCGATGCGCTGACGTTGCCCGCCTGAAAATTCGTGCGGATAACGCGCCTGCGCTTCGGCGCCGACCCCAACAGCCTCAAGAATCTCCGTCACACGCAACGAACGTTCCGCTCGCGTCATCCGCGGCTCATGAATCGCCAGCGGTTCGCCCACAATCGCACGCACGCACATCCGCGGATTCAAGGACGCCACCGGATCCTGAAACACCATCTGCATTCCACGCCGCAGTCGCCGCAACTTTTCGCCGGTCGCCGCGAGAAGATCCTCGCCGCGGAACAGCAGCGTCCCCGAATCCGGTTCGATCAGTCGCAGCACCATCCGCGCAACCGTGGTCTTTCCCGAGCCGGATTCACCCACGATCGCCAGCGTCTCGCCGCGTGCCACCGAAAAGCTCACCCCGTCCACAGCCACAAACCCCCGCCCCGATGGTGTCAGTGCGCCGTGCGACGCGGAATACGTCTTCCGCAGATCACGTGCCTCGAGAATCGTTTCTCTCGCCACGCTTATATTTTTTCCGCCGCGAGAAATAGCGCGTTGTTGCACATCTGAAGGTCCGGTCGTGCGTCCGTCGAAGTCGAAGGGTTCGCCGGATCGGGGTGCGTTAGCGTTGGACGGAATCCCGCGAGATCGTTCTCGATCGACTTTTCCATCAGCCGCCGCGTCTCTTCATACGCCGCGTCCCCGCGATGCCAGCCCGCCACATGCAGCCAGTGGTCGAACGAACGCGTCAACTCTTCGAATTTCGAATCGAGCAGCCGCAGCCCCGCTTGATCGAGTAGCGACATAAACTCGCGCCGTGTTAGCGACCTCGTGTGCGAACGGTCGCGCGCGATTTCAATTCGGTTCGCCGCTTCTGAGGCGCCCGGCGTGTCCGGCACTAAAATATCGATGATCCCTACGCGCCCGCCGCGTTTCACCACACGGGCCATCTCGCGCACCATTCGCGCCTGATCCGGAACGTGATGCAGGCTGTAGCTGGTAACGCACAGGTCGAGCGCGCCGTCCGCTATTGGAAGTTGCTGCGCATCGGCGCGCAAAAATCCCACGTTGCCGTGACCTTCGGTCTTCGCTGTTTCTCGCGCGCGCAGCAGCATCGCAGGCGTCAGATCCACGGCGGCGATCCACTTCACGTGATGCGCGAACCGCAGCGCCAGTGTTCCCGGTCCCGTGGCCAGATCGGCGGCTGTTTGTGTTTTGGCTGCTCCCACCATCCTCGCCAGCGTCTCCGCCAGCCGCTTGCGCTCCACCACCGCGTAGTCTCCGAACACTTTCGCCGTGGCCGTAAAACGCTCTTCGATCGCGTCCCGATTTTGTTTTTGGCTCGTCGTCATGGGGTGTTCCTTGCGTTTCCGTGTGGTGGCCGCACGGCCCCGTTTCCAGCCCTCGGAATTCGCTCGATCGATCGATCCTCCGGCACGAGGATGCAGCGCGCTGAATGTTCTGCGTTCACGTTTCGCAAATTCGGAACCGAAGTGTCGCATTCCGCCACGCGGTACGCGCAGCGTGGCGCGAAAGCGCATCCCGGCGGCAACGCGTCCAGCGCCGGAACCGTTCCCGGAATGGGCACCAGTTTTTCGCGCACCAGCTTCGGCGCCGCTCGCAATAAACCCTCTGTATAAGGATGCTTCGGCGCGCGCAGAACTTCCATCGCTGGACCGGTCTCAACGATTCGGCCGCAGTACATCACTGCGATGCGGTCAGCCACCTGCGCCACCACGCCCAGATCGTGCGTGATGAAAAGCATCGAGAGCTGTAACTCTCGCTGCAAGCCGGCGAGCAGCTCGAGAATTTGTTTCTGTACGGTCACATCGAGCGCCGTCGTCGGCTCGTCCGCGATCAGCACGCGGGGCCGCGCCGCCAGAGCCATTGCAATCATCGCGCGCTGCCGCAAGCCGCCCGAAAGTTGGTGTGGATATTGCCGCGCTCGCCGCTCCACATCCGACACCGATGCTTTCTCGAGCGACTCAATCGCGCGCCGGTGAATTTCCGTAGCCGTCGCCCTCGGCTCATGCACGCGAATCGCTTCTTCAATCTGCGCGCCGACGCGCATCACCGGGTTCAGCGCCGTCATCGGCTCCTGAAAAATGATCGCGATCTCGCGCCCGCGCATCGCGCGAATTTCGTTGGGCGCGAGTGCGAGCAGATTTCGCCGCTCCTCTTTTGCGCCGGCAACCGGCGTGCTTGCAAGCCACGCCTCGCCCTTTCGGCGAGCCCCATGCGGTTCGAGGCCCATTAACGCGAGGGAAAGAATCGTTTTTCCCGATCCAGATTCGCCAACGATTCCCAGTGTCTCGCCCGGGGCGAGCGTGAATGAAACATCGTTCACAGGCCGCACCCAGCCCGCGCGCGCGGGCAGTTCTACCGTTAGCCCTCGAACATCCAGAGCGAGACTCACACCCTCATCATAGTCACGCGCAACGGTGGGCGGAATACGAAGTTCTGCAGCTGTGCCTTGTTCGAATGAATAAGATTGGAACTGGGCGAGATAGCGAACGCGAAGAAGTGCGGGCGTGCTCGGCGGCACTATCGTTTCGCGACCGGAATGCAAAGACGCAGCGCTGTATGCGTCTCGGAAAACTTACAGACTTTGTTGTCCACCAGGCCCGTCGCTTTCGCCGCGGCGATAATGTCGGTATCTCGAATTTGCGGCTGACCCTTCGGATACACTGCCCAGATCGCGCCCGTTCTAACGATCAACCGCGCCAGCGTTTTTATTTCGGGCAGATCTGAACGGTCTTCGACCGCATAGAAAATCAGGTCGCACGCATTTTGCGGCGTGCCCGTTGAAAAATTCGGCACCCGTTCCGCCAGTTCATCCAGAAACGCCGCGTCGCCCACACCAATTACTGCGATGATTTGCTCGCCGCGAATCCCGAGCTTATCCGCCAGCTTGCGATGCGAGTAATCCCGCTCCGCCTCGCGCTTTTTCGGCGGGGGCGTCCCACCTTTTTTCTTCGAACCTACCGCTGTCTTTTTGCCTACCATCGCCCGCTCCTCATTGCCAGACGCATAGGAACTGCGCTCATCCTTTGACGCAAACGCGCGATGAGGTCAAGGCTTACTTCTTCAAGCGGCTTGCTCGGCGTCGAACGCTCATCGTTGAGAAGCGATTACTGGTGTGGGATACTCGGCGTTCCTGGGCCATCCAGTGAATTTTTCTCTCTGCCCCATGGTGGAGGTCGCTATGAAAGAAGCCAAACGGTCCGGCCTCAGCGACAAATCCCTGCTCAAGCGAACCGGCAAAACCCTCGACGACTGGGGAAAGATTCTCGATAAAGCCGGGGCCAAGCGCGAGAAATGGAAGCACCAACAGGTAACCGCGTTTCTCGACGCGTATCCGGAACTCGGGCCGTGGTGGGGACAGATGCTGGCGGTGAGTTACGAGCAGTCCCGCGGCCTGCGCGAGAAATTCCAGAAATGCGACGGCGAATTCGCCGCTTCCGGCAGCCGCACGCTCAACGTGCCCGTCTCGAAAATCTACAAGGCTTTCTCAGACGCCAAATTGCGCCGCTGCTGGCTTCCGGACGCCGATTTCGAAATCACCACCGAAACCGAAAACAAATCGATCCGCGCGAAGTGGGACCGTGGGAAGAGCCGCGTGAGCGTCAACTTCTATCCGAAGGGAGCGTCGAAAGCCTCGGTCGCCGTCGATCATATGAAACTCGCCAGCTCCAAAGACAGCGCCGCCAAGAAATCCTACTGGTTCGAAGCGCTCAACCGCCTCGAGAAACTCGTTCAGGCCTGATGGCGCTCTGCTGATCGGCACGCTTCAGAACGTATCCACGTGCCAATCCCAGTTGCCGGTGTCCTCAGCCTGCTTTTTCAGCACAATCATTCGAGTGGACTGCTTCTCGAAAAGTCCACGGTGCAAACTCGGATGCAGCACTTTTTTCCGGGTGCCCGTCGAAACTGACAACATCCGCGCCCGCGTTGCAATTTTCTTCTGAGAGTTGGGCCAATCATCGCCCAGCGAATCGTGCAGTTCGTAGCACAGATAATTCTTCAGGTACGACGCCACGCAGCTCACCGACGGCCAGTTCGCATCGTCCAGTGTCAGATAACCGCCCACGCGCAGCAGCTGCGTTGCATAGAACGAATCCAGAAGCGTGTGGTCGAACGTGTGCCACAGGTCCACGAAAATAAAATCGTACTGTCCTTCCCGTCTTTCCAGCAGCCGAGGCCGAGCAAACTCCGACTTCGTCTCCACCAACTCCAACAAATCCATTCCGGCGTCCTCCAGATTCTTCGTGCCCACGCCGTCCCACTGCGTATTCTGAAAAGAATCGATGATCGTGTGCGCCGCGCCTGGCCGCTGCACTTCCGGAATTCGGAGTCGCGGCGGGCGACACAGCGCGTTTCTTAGGGGATGCGCTTACGAACCACCTCTGGGCTCATCTGGCGCGCGCGGAAATCGTGATGGAAATTCCGAAGGATGACGTTTCGACGTTCTGGGCGGTTACAGAGGAAGAAAGACAGCAGGCACTCCAGGAATTATCCGGTTCCGGAGCGAAAGCGGTCGTTGCGCCGAACCTCCCATCGTCCGCCTTGCCTGAGGGATGGAAGCAGATCGCCGGCACTCAATATTTCGTTCTTGAGTTGCCGGCGACACGCACTACGACTTAATAATCGTTCGCTGAACCTTCTAGGAACGCGCGCAGCTTGCGCGAGCGCGACGGGTGACGCAGCTTGCGCAGCGCCTTCGCTTCGATCTGCCGGATGCGCTCGCGCGTTACGGCGAACGACTGCCCCACTTCTTCGAGGGTGTGCTCGCTGCCGTCATCCAGCCCGAACCGCATCTTGATCACTTTCTCTTCGCGCGGCGTCAGCGTCTTCAACACCGAAGACGTCTGCTCCTTCAGGCTCAGGTTGATCACCGCGTCCGAAGGCGAAACCACCGCCTTGTCCTCGATAAAGTCGCCGAGATGCGAATCCTCTTCCTCGCCGATCGGAGTTTCCAGCGAGATCGGTTCCTGCGCGATTTTCAGAATCTTGCGGACCTTCGCCACCGGAATGTCCATCCGCTTGGCGATTTCTTCCGAAGTTGGCTCGCGCCCGAGTTCTTGCACGAGCTGGCGCTGTGTGCGCACCAGCTTGTTGATCGTTTCGATCATGTGCACCGGAATGCGGATGGTGCGCGCCTGGTCGGCGATCGCGCGGGTGATGGCCTGCCGGATCCACCACGTCGCGTACGTCGAAAACTTGTAGCCGCGCCGCCATTCGAATTTGTCGACGGCCTTCATCAAACCGATGTTGCCTTCCTGAATCAGGTCCAGGAACTGCAAGCCGCGGTTCGTGTACTTTTTCGCGATGGAAACCACCAGGCGTAGGTTCGCTTCGATCAGCTCTTTCTTCGCCTGCTCGGCTTCCGCTTCGCCGCGAAGAATAACCTGCAAGCCGCGCTTTAGTTCCGTAGTGCTCACTTCGCTGGCGACTTCAATTTCCGCCAGTTCGGTGCGCCGAGCCTTCAATTCCTTGCGTGCCTCGGCCTGCACGTCAGCCTTCGAAGCTTCCACGCGCCGCTCGAGCTTGATTGCATCGCGCTCGAGGAAATGGACGCGCTCCACGGTCTGACGGATTTTCTCGATCAGCCGCTTCTTCTCGAGGGGATTGAAATCGAGTCCGCGCACGCGGTTCGACATTTCCACTCGCGTCCGCGCCAACTCGTAACGCGCTCGCAGATACGGCCGCTTCTTCGACCGCGCGATCTTCTCCAGCTTGTCGGCCTGCTTGAGCGCCATCAAGTAGAGCTTCGCAATCTTGTCGATTTCCTTCAGCGTTTCTTTGGTCTTGGCTTCGATCTTTTCTTCGGTCAGTTCTTCGTCGTCGAACTGAACGATTTCCTTGATCGACCGCGAGCCGTTGCGCAAATCCTCGCCCACCTGTAGCAGTTCCTTCAGTATGAGCGGCGCCCGCGAAATCGTCTTGAGCACAAGCAACTGCCCGCGCTCGATGCGCTTCGCGATGGCTACTTCACCCTCGCGCGTCAGCAGCGGCACGGTTCCCATTTCGCGCAAGTACATGCGAACGGGATCATTCGTCTTTTCCAGTGAACCCGGCGTCAGGTCCAGCTCGCCGTCTTCCGAAGCTGTCGCTTCCTCTTTTACAGGGGTTTCGATTCCATCCGAGGAATCCGCCGCGGCAAGCGCTGCTTTCGCGCTGGAAAGATCCTCGTACACGTCGATGCCATACCGCTCAAACGTGGAAAGCAAATCGTCGATTTCCTCCGATGAATGAACCTCCGGAGGCAAAATGTCGTTCACCTCATCGTAGAGCAGGTAACCGCGTTCCTTGCCCATCGCGATGAGTTGTCGTACCTGATCGTATTTCTCTTCGAGAGCCAGACTCACACTTCCTCCCTTACTACCGAAAACCCCTGCCTTTTAGACGGCCTGAAATGCCAAAAGAGCGCCGCATGAGACACCACGACGCATCACCCAATTTGATCGTTCAATAAGGAAATTTCAGGACGAGATCTTCGAGCCCGTTCCCAAGTTGCGCGCCGGGCCGCCCAGCCGGCGCTCGCTCCGCTACATCTATATGATGCTGGAGGGGTGCGAGCCGTTTCCTCCAAAACCTTGCGAATATATAATAACGGACGGCGAATCGTCAAATCCTTGCCTTCCTTGAAACGGCCCCGCAGCAGCTTCGGTTACGCCTAACCCACTCCGAAAGTTTCGGCCCGGTTTCTCTCAGGTCCTGCTCGATCCCTGCAGATTTCCTCATTTCCCATTTGGGAACTGGCTAACTCACACACCTAAAAGGCTTTACGCCTCCCTCGCTCGTTGCAAGGAGTTCCGCTGTTATGGAGTCTCGACCCGCTTCTCCGCTTCGCGCGCGCTGGAAAGAATCCGCAGCAGCTTGATCCGCCGCTGCATCATCCGCTTTAAATCCTCGGCCGGAGGATTCGCCGCGATCTGTTGCTGCAGCTCGGCCAGCTCCGCCGACACCGGCCGCTGCCGCAGAAAATTCAGGCAGCTCTCCGCCTCGATCCAGGTGGGTTCTGGAAAAGCTTCGAACAGCACTTCGAACATCACGCGCCGGTCCTTATCCTCGAGTTGCTTGCCGATCTCGGCCGGGTCCGGCCGCGCGCCCGGCGCTTGTTTCAACGTGTTCACGATCAGCGCCTCGAAAACGTTACGCGTCTCGAGCGAGTGGTGCAGCCCTTCGCTCGCGATCCTCTGCGCCAGTTCGTGCCGGAACGGGTCCGCCTCAAACAACATGCGAATCAATTGCCGCTCGGCTCGCTTCACCGGCGGCGTAAGATATTCCGCTTTCAACTTCACTTCGCCGCGCCTCTCGTTTGCTGCTCGCCGCAGCGCCTCACGCCACACCGGCTCATCCACCTGCAATTCGGATGCGATGCGCGTCGCCCACTCCGACCGCAGCAATCGATTCGGAAGCCGCTGAACGTACGGCATCAGAAAATTCAGCGCGCCTACTTTTCCTTCGGCGGTCGTGCGGTCCATTTTCCGCGCGCGTTGAATCAAATAATCGAGATACGGCGGCGATTGAAGCAGCAGCTTCTTATAAGTTTCGATTCCCTGCTGCTGGATAAATTTATCCGGATCGGCGCCGCCCGGAAGCGCCAGCACTCGCACGTCGAATTCTTTTTCAAGTAAGAGCGTCACGGAACGTTCCGTGGCAGCCTGTCCCGCTGCGTCGGGATCGAAATTCACCACCACGCGTTGCGTGAATCGGCTCAGCAGCTTGATCTGTGGCTCGGCCAGGCTCGTGCCGCAACTCGCCACCACGTTGCCCACGCCCGCCCGCGCCACCGCGATCGCATCCATGTACCCCTCAACCAGCACCGCGAAATCGCTATGCCGCAGCGCCTCTCTCGCGCGGTCCAGGTGATATAGCACGTTGCTCTTTGAATAGATCGGCGTCTCGGGCGAGTTCATGTACTTCGGCTGGTCGTCGCCCATCGCGCGCCCGCCGAACGCGATCACTTTCCCCGACTCATTCGAAATCGGGAACATGATCCGCCGCCGGAACTTGTCATACAGCCGTCCGCTCTGGTCGCGATTGAAGAGCCCGGAAATCTCCAAGACCTTTTCCGGATACTTTTGCTTCAGAAATCGCAGTGCCCCATCGCCGGCCGAAGGCGCGTACCCGATGCCGAACCACGCGATCGCTTCCGCATTTAGTCCGCGGTCCTCGAGGTACGCCAGCGGGATTTTCCCTTCCGGCGTCTGCGTCAGGTTGCGCACATAGAATGCCGCGACTTCGCGATGCACGTTCACCAGCACCGTGCGCTGCTGATTTTCGGTGCGCTCCTCCGGAGAACGTTCGCGCGGCTTGGGAATCGCGATCCCGGATTTCTCCGCGACCACCCGAACCGCCTCCGGAAACGTGCACTTCTCCATTTCCATCACGAACTGAAAGACATCCCCTCCCTTCCCGCAACCGAAGCAGTGATAAAACTGTTTCGTGGGATGGACGCTGAACGACGGCGACTTTTCGTTGTGAAACGGGCACAGTCCCGAAAAATTCTGCCCCATTTTTTTTAGTCGCACGTATTCGCCGATGATCCGGACGATGTCCGTCTGCTGCTTCACCCGGTCCGCGAAGGATCCCGCTTCCGCCATTTCCCTGTTCCGACGATTTCGTTTCTGTCCTTATAGCGCAGACCAGGAGCGCCTGCAAATCGCGTTCTTCAGCCGCTAGACTGCCAGGTCTGCGATCGTTACGGCTTGTCCGCCGCGATCTTCCGCTTCGTGCCGAATTTTCTCCACAAGTGGATGCGCGGACAAAAATTCCGCCAGTCCGCGGCGAAGCGCTCCCGTTCCGTAGCCGTGAATGATCCGTACCGAAGGTTTTCCAGCCAGCGCCGCATCATCGATGAACTTATCGACCAACTCTGTCGCTTCCTCGACGCGGCAACCAATCACATTGATCTCGGCGCCCGACGCCACCGGCTCGTTACCCTTAGACGATTGCTTCATACGCGCAGGCGCGGGTTGCTCGGCTCGCTGAACCGAAGTTGGTTTGGACGGCGCCGCACCTGTTGCTACCGCTTCCGCGCTCACAATGTCCGCCACCGGCACGCGCATTCGCAGCGGCCCCGCTTCCACATCTGCCGTGCGTCCATCGTGTCGCCGGAAAATCACCGGCTGCTTGAACCCTTTCACCGTGATGCGTTGACCCGAAGTGAGCGTGTCCGGATCGACCGCCTTTGGCACGGCCGCTTCATTCACGCCGAGATCGGCCTGCGAACTCGAAAGTGTATCGACGATCGCCGCATCGTTCTCTGCGCGCGCTCCCGATTCAATCTTCGCGATTCGCTTGCCGGACTGCTTTTCGATCTGCGCCCGCAGCGAACGGTCCTGAATCTCGCGAGCCAGCCTCGCGACTTCCGACTCCCATCGCTTCTGCGTCTCCGCAAAATTCCGCTCGAGCTCCGCAATTCGTTTTCGTTGGCGCTCGATCCATTCCGTCCGCAGGGACTTCCGTTCCGATTCAAGCTGCGCCAATTCATCACGTGACTGCCGCTTAATCTCCTCCATCTCGTCGCGGCTCTTGTGCAGGTACGCGATCAGCGCGCGGGCCTCACGCGATTCCGTGGAAAGGCTTTCCCGCGCTGTCCGAACCACGCGCTCCGGCAGTCCGAGCCGCCTCGCGATTTCGATTCCGCTCGATGTCCCCGGCACACCCTCCAGCAGCCGATACGTCGGCCGCAAATGTTCCTCGTCGAATTCCATCGCCGCGTTCACGATTCCCGGCGTTGTCGACGCGTACGATTTCAGCCGGTCGTGATGCGTCGTCGCAATCGTCAGCGAGCGCCGCATCCGGAATTCTTCCAGCAACGCCACCGCGAGCGCCGCGCCTTCTTCCGGCGCCGTGCCTGTGCCCATCTCGTCGACCAGAATCAACGACCGGTCCGTCGCTATATCGAGCATGGATTTCAGATTCGTCACGTGCGCGGAAAACGTCGAAAGATCCGCCGCGATCGACTGCTCATCACCAATGTCCGCCAGCACGTGATCGAATATCGGCAGAACTGCCGTTTCCGCAGCCACCGGAATTGCAGCTTGCGCCGAAAGCGCCGCCAGACCGACCGATTTCAGCGCCACCGTCTTTCCGCCCGTGTTCGGTCCGCTGATCACGACAACTGTCTCATCGCCGCCCATCGCAATCGAAAGCGGCACAGCCTTCCGTCCCTGTGGACGCAACGTCGCTTCGAGCACCGGATTTCGCGCGTTTTCGAGACGAAGCGCGTTGCCTTCTGAAAATTCCGGCACCACGCAATCCAAATCGCGCGCATAGCGTCCTCGCGCGAAGATCGAGTCGAAGTGTGCGATTTCCGCAGCTGCAGCTTCGAGCGGCCCGCAATTCGCGCGCAGCCGCTCGGTCAGTTCTTGCAGTATTCGTGATGTTTCTTCGAGTTCTTCTTCCGTAAGTTGCACCAGGCGATTGTTCAGGTCGATCGCTTCAAGCGGCTCAACGAAAACCGTCTGCCCGGTTCCGCTCGCGCCATGCACCACGCCCGGAACCGCGCGGCGATCGGAAGCGCGCACCGGAATCACGAACCGCTCGTTACGCAGCGTGATGTAGTCCCTGCCTATCGCTTCGCCGCGACCGCGCAAAATCGTATCGAGCGTGCGCTGCACTTTTTCACGGCCCTGCGCGATGCCGGTTCGGATACGTCGCAGTTGTGGAGACGCGTCGTCGCTGATCTCCCCGTTCGGAAGAATGGCATGGCGGATCGCTTTCACCAGCCATCGCTGGTCCATCAGCGACGCCGCGCGAGCCGCAAGCTGCGGATATTTGTCCTTGGATTCCTTCAGCGACGCCCGCGCCATCTCCACCGAATCGATCAGCGTACAGGCGTTCAGAAAATCTTTCGGCTCCAGCACCGACGCGGGAATTCCAAGCCGCGCGAGCCATTCGTCCGGATCGGTCAGCGAACCGAATCCCAACTCCGATCCGGTGCGTAAGTACGTGGCAGCCTCGCTCACCAGCGCAAATTCGGCGTTCAATGACGCTGCGTGGTGGCTCTGTTCGAGCGCTTCGATCGCTCGGCGTCCGGGCACACAGGTGGAATACCCGCCGACGATCTGTTTCAGTTTGTCGAATTCCAGGACCTGCTGTGCGGAGCGCGACACGGATGCCTCATGTATAGGATGAAGCAATCGAGCTTCTGCTTCAAATTGCGTCTGTGGAAAAGCGCGGCGAAAAATCGCGCCGCCCGAGAGCCGAATTGCTTACTGCTTTTTCTTGTGCGTTGCCGGAGCTTTCGCAGGCGGCGGTGGCGCGCCGAGCGTTTCCACCATCGCCACGCCAATCGCGTCGATCACGTTCGACGCGTCGTGGCCCGGTTGCGTGTTGTTATTTCCGAAAATTGAAAATACCAGCCGCTCGCCGCGCACCGTCGTTGCAAAACCGGACATCGAACGCACGTGCGAGAGCGATCCGGTCTTCGCCGAAATCAATCCCTCCGCCGTCGTCCGCTTCATCCGGCCTTCGAGCGTCCCATCGATGCCCGCCACCGGAAACGTGGAGATGTATCCCTCGCCCCACGGTTGCTGCGCGTCGTACCGCAGCACCTGCACCAGCGAACGCGGCGTCACCAGATCGTTCCCCGAAAGTCCCGAGCCATCTTCCAGTGCCACGTCGCCAACGGCCACGCCAATCGAGTTCAGAAAATCTTTCTCCGCCCAAATCCCCGCGTCGGTCACTCCAAATCCCTGTTTCGCGTACGCCACAGCGCGCAGCAAAAGCTCGGCGTGCAAATTCTGGCTCACTTTGTTTGTCAGGCGCACGGTCTCCAGCAGCGTCGGCGACAAATGTTCGGCCAGCACTTGTGTATCGGGTGCGGGCGGCGTGGGCGCCGGCCCAAGCACCACGTCCTCGTCGTTGTAGATTTCCGGCGGCAACGCGTGATGCACCACCGCCGATCCCGCCACATGCACCCCGCGCGCTTCGAATACCTGCTTCAGCGCCACCGCCGCAATTTCCGTCGAATCGGACATCGCAAGGTCCAGCTTCACGCTCGCGTGTCCCTGGGGAATCATTCCGCGCAAATAAATGAAGTTCGTTCCCGGCTGCCGCGTCACCGAAAAATTCGGCTTGTCGCTTGCCGCGCTCGTCACGATCGCCACCGTAAACGTCCCCAACGCCGCCGCCGGCTGCACCGCGATCACGGCCGGATCGCCCACATTCGTTCCGGGGCTTACCTCAACCGTAAACGAATTGTCGTTGAACGAAATCGCGCTCACCGGCGCGCCATACGTGAAGAACAGATCACCAACATTCCAGCCCGCAGGATACGGGTCGTACGGGTAGTAGCTGTCGTCCGCGACGATGTTTCCGTCAATCTGTTTGACGCCGTGCTCGATCGCCGCATCCGCTAATTCGTACAGGATTTTTTCCACCGGCCCGTCGTGCTCCACTTTTCCGGCATACGGAAACACGCGATTCGAAAGGTCCGGATCTCCGCGTCCCACCAGCACCAGGTCGCCGTCCAGCTTTCCCGCCGCGTCAATTCTTGCCGTCGTCTCCAAAGTCGTCCGAAAACGAAAGTCCGGTCCGAGTGTCGCGAACGCCAACGACGACGTGAAAATCTTCGCGTTCGATGCCGGAGTGAAAAACTTGTCGGCGTTCAACTCGTACACAGTCTCGCCGGTGTCGCGGTCCGCGACCAAAACTCCCCAAAAGCTCTTCTCCGCCCCCGCAGCATCCAGCGCCGCGCTCACCCGCGATTCGAATCGCACTTCATCAGCGCGCTTCGCCGGATGCGCCGCGCTCGCGGGAACTTTCTTGGCCGGACGCGAGGCAGTTTGTTGCCCAGCAACTGGCAGCGCCATGCATAAAACAACACCCATCAAGCTCGAAATGTACGCGGACCAGAGGTTCCTCGAAATCATCGAACCCCATCATACGGGAACCCACCGATCGTCGAGAGCGCTTCGCCGAGATTGGTTGCGAATCAGTCTCTAAATCCATATGATGAACGCCAATCCCATGGAGGGAACGATGAAAAAACTGGTATCAGCCCTACTTGTACTTGCCATGACCGGAGCGCTTGGCCTGTTCGCTCCCGCCACCGTTCGCGCGGACGACGATAAGAGCACAGACCAGGACCGGATCAAGAACGCCGGCACAGTTCTCCACGAAATTATGAATATTCCGGACAACATTCCGCAGGGCGTGATCGACAAAGCGTACTGCGTCATCGTGTATCCCTCCGTTCTGAAGGCCGCCTTCATCGTGGGCGTCAGCTACGGCCGTGGCGTGATGACCTGCCGCTCCGGAAAATATTTCCGCGGCCCGTGGAGCGCTCCCTCGATGATGGCGCTGGAAGGCGCGAGCTTTGGTCTTCAGGCCGGCGGTCAGGCCACCGATTTCGTTCTGCTCGTGATGAATCAGAGCGGCGCGAACGGAATTCTGGCCAGCAAAGTGAAACTCGGCGGTGACGCTTCGGTCGCAGCCGGTCCCGTGGGACGCACCGCTTCCGCGGAAACCGATGCCAGCATGCGCGCTCAGATCCTGAGCTACTCGCGCGCGCGTGGCGTTTTCGCGGGCATTTCGCTCTCCGGTTCCACGGTTCGTCCGGACAACGATGCCAACGAACGGGTCTACGGCAAGAAGATTTCCGCCCGCTCCATCGTGCTGGAAAACGCAGTGAAGCCGACGGCCGCCGCCGATGAACTTCTCGGCGTGCTCCGCAAGCACAGCCCGAAGCGCGCCAAGTAATCTCGGCTCGCCGCAACCGATTACGTCGTTCCGAATGCGCCGGAGGCCAACGCTTCCGGCGCATTTGTGTTTTCAGCTCGCGGCCGCACCTCTGCACGGAAGCGCATCTCATACGCCGTTCCTGGTGGCAGATTCGACCTTCACTCGAACTTGACTATCGGTCGACTTTGGTCTATGGTCACAGTTGGAGATATTCAAATGGCCACACTTCCCAACAAGCTTCCCCAACTCTCCCGCCGCAAGGCCGGCCGCCGCGAGCGCCATCGCACCGAGATCCGTGAGCGTCTCTATCGCGCGGCTCTCGACCTGTTCGCCGAACGCGGCTTTCTGCGCACCACCGTCGAAGACATCACAGAAGCCGCCGATGTAGGGAAAGGGACGTTTTTTAATTACTTTCCCACCAAGGAACACATCCTCGCTGAATTCGGCGGAGCGTATCTCGCGGCCGTTCAAAAAGGACTCGACGCCGCGCGCGAAACCAAAGGTCCGATTATCGAGGTGCTCCACGATCTCGCCACCAATTCGATTCGTCAGATCAACGAGAACGAAGCGCTGATTCGCGCGATCTACGCCGCGCACGCCTCGTGCGAATCGGTGCGCGGCCAGCTGCAGCAACGTGTCCAAAGCTGCCGCAAACTCCTCGCCGAAATCATCCAACTAGGGCAGCAGCGCGGCGAAGTCCGGCGCGACATTCCCGCTGCCGATCTCTCGCGTCTGATGCAGGGAATTATGATGGGCGTCACCATGGGCTGGTCGATATATCCCTCTGCTGCCCTGCGTAAAGTACTGGAGGAGACCTGGGCGTTGATGGAGCCAGGCTTGCGCGGTGCCGCGTCCCATACGGGAGGCAGCCGCCGGAGGAGATCGAGGTGACTGGTTCTCACACGGTACGCGGGAAACGTTCCCGCGAAATTGATGAGTCGCCGGACCGGCCGAATTCATCCATAAAGAAATCGGAAGGAGCTTTCTTGATACGCCGTTGGATTCGTGTCGCCATGCCTCTGGTAATAGCCGTCGCGGCCGCGCTCCCCGCGCACGCGCAAGCCGTGGCCGGAGCCGTGCCTGCATCTCCGAGCACATCGAACAACGTGCAGTCCGGCCCAGCCGCGCCATCCATCACCCAAAGCAATTTTCAGGGCAGCGTTCCGACGCAACTCGTTCCCGGAGTCCTGCCGGTCTCGCTGCAAGACGCAATCGACCGAGGCCTGAAAACCAATCTCGGTCTGCTTCTTTCGAATCAAGATGTGCGGTCGTCGCGCGGCGCGCGCTGGAAAGAACTCAGCAATCTTCTGCCGAATATAACCACCAATAGCTACGTCAACGCCTCGCAGGTTGACCTGGCGGAATTCGGCTTCGCTTCGTTCCCGGGCGTTTCCATCCCGACGATTGTGGGCCCCTTCGCGTATATCGATTCGCGCGCATACCTCACCCAATCAATGCTGGATCTGAAGGCCATCAACAACACTCACGCCTCCACGCAAAGCGTGAAGGCCGCCGAGTACACCTTCAAAGACGCGCGCGATCTCGTCGTACTCGCCGTTGGCTATTCTTACTTGCAGGCCATCGCGGATGCGTCGCGTATCGAAAGCGTCTCCGCGCAGGTCGACACCGCGCAGGCGCTCTTCAATCAAGCCTCCGATCAGGTGAATGCCGGCACTTCGCCGAAAATCGATGGCCTGCGCGCTGAAGTAGAACTGAAAACGCGCCAGCAACAGTTGATCCAGGCGAAAAACGATTACGCCATCCAGAAGCTCACCCTTGCGCGCGTGATCGGTCTCGCTCCTGGCCAACAATTCGAACTCACCGACAAATCGCCTTACGCGCCGTTCACCGCCATGTCCGTCGACGACGCCGTCGCGCAAGCGGAAAAGTCGCGCTCCGATTTGAAGGCCGCCGAAGCCACCATGAAATCCGCGGAGTATTCAAAGAAGGCCGCTCACGCCGGTTACTACCCCTCGATCAATTTCTCTGCCGACTACGGAATCGCCAGCGTCTACTCGACATACAGCACCCACGGTGTTTTCGACGTCCGTGGCACGCTCACCATTCCCATCTTTCAAGGGAACAAAGTTCACGGCGACGAACTGCAGGCCAGCGCGCAGCTCGAGCAGGCTCGCCAGCACTACGAAAATCTCAAGGCGCAAGTCGATGCCGACGTTCGCACCGCGCTTCTGAATCTCCAGTCTTCCAGCGAGCAGGTCGCCGTCGCCAGAGACAACATCGCACTCGCCCAGGAAACTCTCGATCAGTCGCGCGACCGTTTCTCAGCCGGCGTCGCGGACACTGTCGAAGTCGTGCAAGCGCAAGAGCAGGTTGCGAGCGCCAACGACAATTACATCGCCAGTCTTTATAGCTACAACTACGCCAAGATTTCTCTGGCCCGCGCGTTGGGATTGGCCGAAGAAGGCGTGAAGGAATATTTCAAAGGAAAATAGCGATGCCACAGACCACCGAAACGACCGCCGCACCCGAAAAGACGAGCTTGCCGCAGGTGCCTGCTGCGCAACAGCCCGCGCCGCAGAAATTGCCGGCCGATAACCGCTCCGCCTCAGAGCCGCCCTCGCGCAAACCAAGCTTTTTTGAGCAGAATCCGAAGGCGCCGATCTACATGGTCGTTATCGCGCTCGTGCTGCTCGTCGGCGGATATTTTGCCTACAACTATTTCTCGAGCTACGAATCCACCGACGACGCCGAAGTCGACGGCCACTTGATGCCGCTCAGCGCGCGGATTTCCGGCTACATCACGAAAGTGAACGTGGACGACAACCAGGCCGTGAAAGCGGGCGACGTCCTGGCTGAAATCGATCCGCGCGATTACCAGGCCGCCTTTGACAAGGCGCAGGCCGAACTCACCGACGCCCAGGCCGCCGCGCAGGCTTCGGGAATCAACGTTCCGATCACTTCGGTGAACACCACAAGTCAGGTGAGTGTCAGCCATGCGGACGTGGAAAACGCACAGGCGGGGATCGTTTCCGCGCAGGAACAGTACGACGCCACAAAAGCCCAGCTTGAGCAGGCCCAAGCGAACGACGTGAAAGCGCAAAACGACCTGGTCCGCTACAAACAGCTCGTCGATAAACAGGAAGTTTCGCAGCAACAGTATGACCAAGCCGTCGCGGCCGCCAAGGCCAGCACCGCCAACGTTGCCGCCGCGCGTTCGTCCGCCGCGTCTGCGGCGCAACAAATCACCCAGGCCAAGAGCAAGCTGGCGCAGGCCAACGCCAATCTGCGGTACGCGGAGACCGGTCCGAGCCAGGTCGCTTCCACCAGAGCCCGCGCCGAATCTGCCGACGCCGTCGTAAAAGAAAAAGCAGCCGCTCTCGAGCAGGCCCGCTTGAATCTCGGCTACACGAAAATTGTCGCACCCGTCTCCGGCACCGTCACCAAAAACGCCGAAGTCGGTATGAACGTTCAGCCCGGCCAGCAACTTTTTTCCATCGTGCCGCTCACCGACGTGTGGGTCACCGCGAACTTCAAGGAAACCCAGCTCAAGAACATGAGAGTCGGCCAGCGCGCCGAAGTGAAAGTCGATGCGAATGGCCGAACCTACAAAGGCCATGTCGACAGCTTCGCGAACTCCAGCGGCGCTCGCACCAGCTTGCTTCCGCCGGAAAACGCCACCGGCAACTACGTCAAAGTCGTTCAGCGCGTGCCGGTGAAAATCGTTCTCGATCCCGGCCAGAACGACGATCAGGCCCTGCGCCTGGGCGAGTCGGTCGAGCCCAAAGTCTTCGTAAAAGACAACGACGACAAAAAGAAGTAAATGAGCGCTGCCGCTGCACTTCCGTCGGACGCGACGTGGCGTCCCGCTGTCAATCCATGGATCATCGCGATCGTGGTCACGCTCGCGACGTTCATGGAAGTGCTGGACACGAGCGTCGCCAACGTCGCCCTGCCTCACATCGCCGGCAGCCTCTCGGCAGGCCAGGACGAAAGCACCTGGATTCTTACCTCTTATCTCGTCTCCAACGCCATCGTCCTTCCCATGAGCGGCTGGTTCTCGCAGCTCATCGGGCGCAAGCGCTTTTACATGACGTGCGTGGCCCTGTTCACCATCAGTTCGTTTCTTTGCGGCATCGCTCCGAATCTCAGCATGTTGATTTTCTTCCGCGTGCTGCAGGGAGCCGGCGGCGGCGGTTTGCAGCCCAGCGAACAGGCCATCCTTGCGGACACGTTTGAACCCCGCAAACGCGGCATGGCTTTCGCTGTGTACGGGATGGCCGTCGTTCTTGCCCCAGCCATCGGCCCGACCCTCGGCGGATGGATCACCGACAATTTCACCTGGCGCTGGATTTTCTTCATCAACATTCCGGTCGGCATCATTTCGCTGCTTCTCACCAACATGCTGATCACCGACCCTCCGTATATGAAGAAGCAGGAACAGCGCAAAGGTTTCCGCGTCGACTACATCGGCCTCGGATTGCTCGCGCTGGGGCTCGGTACTCTGCAGGTCGTGCTCGATAAGGGTCAGCGCGATGATTGGTTTGGCTCGCACTTCATCGTTACGATGACGGTCATCAGCACAGCCTCTCTGATAGCCGTGATGATCTGGGAGTGGTTCCACAAAGACCCGATCATCGATCTCCATCTGTTCAAAGAGAGATCTTTCGGCGTCGGTAACCTACTGATGTTCATGGTCGGCTTCGTGCTCTTATCCAGCACCGTTTTGCTCCCTCAATTTTTGCAGGAGCTGATGGGCTACACGGCGGAGCGCGCCGGATTGGCACTGATGCCCGGCGGTTTCGCCATCATCCTGTGCATGCCTCTGGTGGGATATCTGCTGGGCAGGACGGACGCGCGGCGTCTGCTGCTGTTTGGCTTATCGATGGTCTGCTTCGCCATGTTTCATATGACGAACTTCGATTTGAATATCGACTTTCGCACCGCAGCTACCGCGCGTGTGTTTCAGGCCATCGGTCTCGCGTTTCTGTTCGTTCCGATCAACACCGCTGCGTATGCATTCCTTCCGCCCGGTAAGAACAACGCCGCATCCGGGCTCATCAATCTCGCCCGCAACGTCGGCGGCAGCGTCGGTATCTCACTCGTAACCACGATGCTTGCCCGCCGGAGTCAAGTGCACCAAGCCGATCTCACTCATAGCCTGAACAACGGCAATCCGCAGCTACAGGCCGCCCTCGCCGCGATGACCCGCATCTTCATTTCCCGCGGTTCGAGCCCATCGGAAGCTGCACACCAAGCTCAAGGCATGATCGCTGCCCAACTAGGACGTCAAGCCACCATGCTGGCCTACATCGACAATTTCTGGATGCTTGCCATCGCCATCGGCGCTATGATTCCCCTCGTCTTTTTGATGAAGAGGGTCAAGCCCGGCGGACCGATGGCGGTTCACTAGGGCTCGGCATGCACCGTTGCCCATTCGCATCATCACTGTAGAACGCGAATACGGAAGTGGCGGCGCTCTCATTGCTAAAGCTCTTGCCGCTCGCCTCGGTTGGAAATTGTGGGATGAAGAACTCAGCGGGGAAATTGCGCGCGTCGCGAAAGTTGATGTGAAGGCCGCGCAGAGTTGCGACGAACGGGTTGATCCCTTCCTGTACCGCCTCTTTCGAATTTATGCCCGCGGCAGTTACGAACGCGCCCTCGCCACGGGGAGCGACGCGCATTTCGACACCGACCAGATGGTCCAGGTTCTGCACAAAGTCATCGACGAAATTGCGTCGCAGGGAAATTCCGTCATCGTCGGCCGAGGCTCCACTTATATTCTGCGCAACCGACCAGATGTCTTTCACGCGTTCATCTATGCTTCCGAGGAAGAAAAGATTCTCCGTCTTAAAGCCATTGGAAAGTCCGATCGGGAGGCCCACCAGCTGGTGGAAGAGGTCGACCGCGACCGAGCCGCATTCATTCAGCACTATTTCAACAAGCACTGGCCGCTTCGGCCGCTCTATAACATCATGATCAATTCAAAGATGGGCGACGATTACGTTGTCGATTCCATAGTCCAACAGGTCGCGCTGCTCGAAAAATACCAGCCCTCGCTCGAAACAGCGTCCCGGCCCTAGCCGCCTTTGCGCGTCGACTGACGCCACGTGTTACTTCGCTTCGCCCGGCTTGAAGAGCGGGTTATAAATCACGCCGATCAGGTTCCCAAAGGGATCGCGCACTTCCGCCACCAGAATCCCGCCGCCCACGTCCTGCACGTCGCTCACCGGTGTCGCGCCCAGTTCGAGCAGTCGTTTGTAGGCGGCATGCGCATCGTCGACGCCCCAGTACGCAACGCCCGCCGCCTCGCGTTTCGCTCCCGCTTTGGGTGCTGGCGTCAGTCCCAGTTCGTAACCGCCGATGTTATAGCCCACGTAATATTCTGGCCGATCGTAGTACGGCTCGATTCCAAACACTTTCGTGTACCACGCCTTCGCTTTTGCAATGTCCGGCACGTCGTACTTCACGGTTCTCAATCCAAGGAACATGTGAGGCTCCTTCACGTCCTGGCTATAACCGCTCGCCCTAGTTTCTGGAGCAATCTCCGACCCAAACCCCGTCGTAAACATAGATGCGGAATTCACCGTCACGGGCCGGGCCGTGGCGCTTCGTTCCGCTGCCGCCGCATCCGCTTCGGACACATCCACGCGCCCCGCTAAAAACGCCAGCAAGCATAGCAGCGCCACGCATGCCGTAAACGACGACACGTGCTTCAACGCAACTCCGCGCCTCGGCGCCAAATCCGGCACAAGGATCGGCATCAGCGCCGCCGGCCGTGGCAGCGGCATCTGCGCTTTTCCGGTTCTACCAATACGGCGCGTTGTGGGTCTGTTTCGTGCCATCGCTCCCTCCCTCACTCAAGCTCAGCGCCATCTGCGGCGATTTCCACGATCTGTCCGGACCGCGGTCCGGCCTCGATCCCATGCCGTATTTTTCCCGCAGCGCACGAACCCGCTCCGTCACTTCCTCGCGATACGAACGCGGCGCATTTCCGTACCGCACATACCATTCCTGATACTGCTTCGCGAGCCGCGGAAATTCGCCGCCGATAAATTGCAAGAAATGGTCCTTCGACGCCGACCGCAGAAACAGCACATTCCCCGCAAACCACTGCGCTCCCGCCTCACTCGCCGCTTTCGCCAACGCTTCCAGATCCCTTTCGCCATCCGTGATTCCCGGCACAATCGGCATCGCCAGCACGCCCACCGAAATCCCCGAGTCGCGTAACTCGCGCACCGCTCCCAATCGCAGGTCCGGACGCGGCGCTCGCGGCTCCAGCGCCCGCGCCAGGCTCGTCCGGATCGTCGTCACGCTCATGTTCACCGAAATCGACGACCGCTCGCTGATCGCCTTCAACAAATCCAGATCGCGCACGACGCGGTTCGATTTCGTGGTGATCGAAACGCTCAGTCCTTCGCGCTTCGCAATCTTTTCCAAAATGGAACGCGTCGCGCCGAAATCCTTCTCCGCCGGCTGATACGGATCCGTCGCCGTCCCGATCGCGATGTGCTCGCCCCAAACAGGCTCGCGCCCCAGATCGCGCTCCATCAGAGCACCGGCATCCTGCTTCACATACACTTTCGATTCGAACTCGTCGCCCGGAACTTCCATGAACTCATGCGTATATCGCGCGTAGCAGTAGTGGCACCCGAACTCGCATCCGCGATATGGATTCACCGTGAACCGAAACGGAACCCGCGGCGAATCACAATGATTCAGGATCGACTTGACGGGTAAGAGGAAATACTCGGTCCCACGCTTGGCTTCTGCGCAAGGGGAGGAAGCGGCGAGGCGCGCAATGCCGACCAGCTCCGAACCAGGCTTCGTTCCCCGGTTAGGTGCCGGGGTGGGCGCGGAAGCGTCGTTCGGGAACTCACAGGTGCCGTGGCGAGCGGCTGTGGGGAAGAAGGTGAGACTGGTCTGCTTCGGAGCCGTCCGAGGGCGCCGTAGCGTCCGGGGAGCGTCTCGAAGTATGGGGTACGTGGCCATTGTTTGCCTCGCCGCACTGGCGCACTATATTCGCCTTTTCTTCGCTATGTCAAGAGAAATGTTTCGCCTTTCATTCGCCTGTCTCTTTCGCTTGGCCTCCCGTACAAGTTCGCCCCAGGAAACCGGGGCCCCACCATCGAACGCGCCGCCATTCCCGCCGATATACTCCCCATAGACTCTCTGGCGGGAGCCCCTGTGGTAAAGAAAGTCGGAATCCTCGTCATCGACGACGACGCATCCAGTCAAGGTGCGCTCACAAGCATCCTGGACGCCGAGGGTTGGCGCGTCCGCATCGCCTCGGAAATTCCCAAAGCCATGGCCGAGCTGGCCAGCGGGGAGTGGAGCCTCGTGATCGTCAACGTCGGGCTCACCGACGTCTCCGGCCCCCTGTTCATGATCCTGAAAGACCTCGCCCAGGGCGACGCCGACGCACCTATTGGCGCCGCGATCGACGATTCCCGCCCCCGCGGCATCCGCGTCCTGTTCCTGATCCCGGGCCCACTCGCGAAGACAGCCCAACCTGTCCTTGAGCGCGAGCGCCTTCCCTTCTTCACCAAGCCCTACCACCTTCACGACTTCCTCGAAAAAGTCAGCGACCTGCTCGTCGCCACCGGCTCCATCGAAGATCCCATCCGCAGCATGAGCGACTTCAGCTTCGGCAGCCGCGTGCAGAAAGAACGCACCGAGTCGCGCAAGTCTCCCGCGAACCCCATGTTCGCCTCGCGGGATGACTACCAGATGACCGAAGAGGAAATGCTCGAGTGGGAACGCAGCGAAGCCGAAGCCAAGAAGAAACAAGAGGAAGAACTAAAAGAACGCCAGCGTTTCTAACTTTCTAGTCTCACAATTCAATCTACGTCCGTGGAACAGGTCCTCCTCCTGCCTGTCGTCGAAGCGCTTCGGCGCGAGCGCGTGGCACAGGCATTCTTGTCTGTCGTATCGCGCCGCCAAGCCCGCCCGTTGCATGGGCGACCACGCCCGCGGCCTTCGGCCGCACCTGCATCTGCACAACCAACAAAAGCCGCGCCTGGCTCGCGCGAGTCGTTCGCAAGCGGGGCGCCTACGCTACTCGATTTTTTTTACCGCGCTGCGGTCGCGCGTCGCGGCGAGCAACTCCGCGACCGTCTTCCCCAACACCGGATGCATCGCCTCCGGCGCAATCGCCGCCAGCGGTACCAATACAAACCGCCGCTCGGCCATCCGCGGATGTGGGATCACAAGCCCGGGCTGGTTCACCACGCGCTCTCCATACAGCACGATGTCCATGTCGATGACGCGCGGCCCCTTCGGCACCACTCGCTCGCGCCCCATCCCGCGCTCGATCACCAGCAGCTTGGCCAGCAACGCGCGCGGCTCGTCCTCGGTCTCCACCGACACCACGGAATTCAAAAACCGCTCCTGCGACTGCATCTCCACCGGCTCGGTCTCATACAGCGACGACTCCTGCGTCACCCGCACCCCGCGCTCGCGCAACGCCGCAACCGCCCGTGCCATGTTCCCGGCGCGATCCCCCATGTTCGACCCCATCGATAAGTAGACTTTCTCCATCGGCCAAGCATTCTAGCGTGGTAATGAATTGCAGAGTTCTTCGTGTGACGAAGTAAACGGCGTTCGCCGGCAAACGCGAGCTCGCCGGACCGCCCACGCAGTCCTTGCCGGTCCTAGCTTCAGCGACAACACAAACTCCCTCGCTGGGCGAATCGCGTCGATCCTCTTGACACCGTTCGCGCGCGTTCGGTCGCTGCGCTTGCTTTTCGCAAGTACCAGGTTCACCCAGAACCAAAACCACGCGATCGTCGAGCCGCGGCACGGGCACTCGTGAGCACGTCGGAGCAGCAGTCCAGATCGGAGTCGAAGAGCGCGGAATGACAAAAATCTAGATCGCCGCTTTCCACCATCGGGGCGCGACGGAGTTGGAACCGCCTTGTGGGAAGAAAGACCGCAGCGCCAAATCATCGATGCCGCGCGACTGGCCGCACGAGGTCGGTGACGACCCGTCGTTCTTTGCGGCCCACAGGTTCAACGGCGCCCTGTCTTGGGGAGTTTTCCGCCAGGACCTTGGGAACAATCTAAACCAAGCCGATATCGTTGTGTTCTTTTCGTTCCATCGGGGCGAAGAGACCAATGAATCTGAGTACAAGTTCTGTGCGGTGACCACCGTTGAAAAAAAAGCGAGCCACCAAAGTATCTGGTCCGATCCGGGCCTGAAGCTGTTCCGGAAATATTTGAATCGACGGATCACGCCACTACCGGGCCGGCAAGAATCATGGGGACACTTTGAGCCAGCTGGAGGGGGTAGTTCACGGCGATTGGTTGTGGCGGATGTCAGACCATCGCGGACTAAAGAAGAGCGATTTTAAGTCAATCCAGTCCGTCGACCGTTTCAGCGAAAGTACTACTGTGCGAGATCGGCCCATCGAAATTGCCGACAATTACGTAATCTTCGAGCGCAACGTTCGTCTTACGCAAGTGCTTCAGAGAGCGGCCATCGTAGCGACACATTCGAAGGGGCGACCATCGGAGGAATGGGAAAACGATCCATTCCGTCAAAGTGTATGTCGACTGACAATCGACACCCGCCGGCAGAAAAGCTGGCTTCCTTCCCGCCGATCGCCAAACGAAGTCTATTCGGCGCTCCTGCGATGACAATGCGACCTAAGTTCAAGAAAACAATCGGCCGTAGTGCTCGCGAATCCGCTCCAAGTCGGCATAAATAACGATCCCCATACAAAGCGGTGCGCGAGCCCACTACACGAAAGAGAACTCGCGCGGCTTTGTCGTACTTTTCGTCGGACAGAGCTGAATGGCCTGGCTGAAACCACGACCGGCTGAGCGACACAGAAGCTAGAACAGGCCGGGCTGGGAGCGGGGCGGGTCGAGCTGGAAATGCTTGTAGGCGAGGGCGGTGGCGACGCGGCCGCGTGGGGTGCGGTCCAGCAGGCCCAGCTGCATCAGGTACGGCTCGTAGATTTCCTCGATGGCGTCCTCTTCTTCGCTGAGCGACGCGGCCAGGGTATTCAGCCCCACCGGGCCGCCGCCGTATTTCTGAATGATGGCCAGCAGCAGGTTGCGGTCGGTTTCGTCCAGGCCGTGCTCGTCGATGCCGAGCATCGCGAGCGCGTCGCGCGCGACGGCGAGATCGATCACGCCCCTGGCGCGGACCTCGGCGAAATCGCGGACGCGGCGGAGCAGCCGATTGGCCACGCGGGGGGTGCCGCGGCTGCGGCGCGCGATTTCCACGGCGCCGGCTTGGTCCATCTTGATGCCCAGGATTCTCGCGGTGCGGTGGACGATGCGCAGCAGATCTTCCGGCGCGTAGAACTCCAGGCGGTGCACGATGCCGAAGCGCGAACGCAGCGGCGCCATGATCAGCCCGGCGCGCGTGGTGGCGCCGATGAGCGTGAATTTATTCAGCTGGTAGGGATGCACGCGCGCTCCGGGACCCTGGCCGATGATCAGGTCCACGCGAAAATCCTCCATGGCGGGATAGAGAATTTCCTCCATGGAGGGCTGCAGGCGGTGAATTTCGTCGAGGAAGAAAAAATCGCGCGCGTCAAGAGAAGTGAGCACGGCGGTGAGGTCGCCCTTCTTCTCGAGCAAAGGGCCGGCGCTCACTTTGATGGCCGAGCCCATTTCGTTGGCCAGGATTTGCGCCAGCGTGGTCTTGCCCAGGCCCGGCGGGCCGTAGAGCAGCACGTGATCGAGCGCTTCGCCGCGGCTGCGCGCCGCTTCCACGGCGATCTGCAAATTTTCCTTCACGCGATTCTGGCCGATGTAGTCGGCGAGGCGCTGCGGGCGGATGCTGGCCTCGATGCGCGAATCGTCGTCGGGGAGGGCGCGGCCGGAAAGAATGCGTTCGTGGGGTTCGGTCATTTGTTCTTGGTGGTGCGCCGGCGTTGGTGCAGCGGGCGCTACTCGACTTCCTCGAACGTGCCCAGCGCGATTTCGGATCGGGTGAGCGCTTCGAAGGCGCGGTCGAGCGTCTCATATTCCGCGGCGTGGCGCTCGCGCATCGCGGCGTGCGCGGCACCGGACAGCCAGCGGTCGATGGTCAGGTACCGGCCGGGCGCGCTTGCGTCGCGCAACAACGTGGTGCCGAGGAAACCGTCGTTCTTTGCGAAAAGCGCGGCCCAGGCTCCGCGCGAACTGTATGCGCTTTCGAATTCAGCGGCGCGTTCGGGGCGGACGCGAAACTCCCAGAGGGTGCTCAGCACGATCGAACTCCAAAAGAATTTTTGCCGCGCAATTTATCGAGTCCGTGCTCCGCTGTGCGAGCCCACGCCGCCAAGAATCTGCAGCGACGCGCGAAGCAGCGTTTCGAATTCCGCGTTCTCCGGCCGGCGCGATTTCACGATCGCGCTTTCCACTTCTTTCTCATCGTAACCCAGATTCACCAGCGCGGACGAGACGTCCGATTCGAGCTGCGATTTTGTGGCGGGCTTGCCAGCGCCGGGCACGTCGACGGCGGCGAGCTTGTCGCGCAACTCGACGACCATGCGCTCGGCAGTTTTTCGTCCTACGCCGGGAATGCGAACGAGCTGCGCCAGGTCGCCTTTGCGGATCGCGGGGACCAATTCGTCGAGGCTCATCCCGGAAAGTATCTTCAGCGCCAGCGACGGCCCCACGCCTGAAGCGGAAATCAGTAATTCGAAACACTGCTTTTCGCGCGCGGTGAGAAATCCATAGAGCGTGAATGCATCTTCGCGCACGTGCGTGTGGATCAGCAAATACGATTCGGCGTGCAGCGGTCCCAAGCTGGTAAACGTTGAAAGCGGAATTTGTACCAGATAGCCCACGCCGCCGGTTTCGAGGAGCAGTTGATTCGGGCGCTTTTCGATGAGTTTGCCGCGAAGCGAACCAATCATGGTTAGCGATTATTGATGAGTGTTACCGGAGTGTCAACGAAACGGCGGAAATGGCGCGGAAAATGCGAAACAATTTCGCGCTCCGATGCGTATCTGAATCGAGAGTGAGAAAGAAGGAGTTTGCAGAAAACACTATGACTTTTCGGAGCGAATTGGTGTTCGATTTCGAGCGGACAGTACGCGAACAGTGTCCGCTTTCGATGCGGTTTGTAAAGGGTGCGCGGCGCGAAAAATATTTCCATGAAAAGTAAACCGTTGTGCTGCCGATGCAGTTAGAGCCGCGTCTAAGAGTTTCAAAGAGGGCGTTTCAATCAAAAGGAGAACAATCATGTCACGTGGTGCGATGAGGCAGGCAATGTCGGTAGTGGCAGTGCTGGCGATTTTGATTTCGATGGCAGCGGGGATTGCCACGGCGAAGGGCACCAAGCCCGTGGTGAACACCACCATGAGCCTCTACAATCCCGCAACGGTCGAAGGACACGAATTGAAGGCCGGCGATTACGAAGTTTCGGCCACGGATTCGATGGTCACGATTTCGCAGAACCACAAGGTGCTGGTGGAAGCGCCGATCGAGTGGAAAAACGAAACCGGCAAGTCGCAATTCACAACGTTTGTAACCGACGGAAACAAGATTACCGAGCTGCACTTCAGCGGCAAGACGCAATTCGCGGCACTAAAAAGCTAATGCGACAATCACAATTCGACGGGCGGGCCGGTTTGCGATCGCAAGCCGCGCCCGCTTTTGTTTGCCTGGAGCCGTGGACTCATCCGAACGCGGCGCTCCGGCTTCTCTCGCCGCATGAACACAGGCGGTGGACAAATCGTTTGCCCGCCTGAGCTTCGCGTGATATTTCTGAATGTGCCGATGAACTGCGTTTCTCAGGTTCGGACGCTCGACCGACGCGCGCTGAACGCCTGCGCGCCCGCGCCTGCCTGCCCGATCCCTGCGATCGATATTCGAATTACACGAATTAGCAAGCACCCAGGGAGCGGATGACGGCCGGCGAAACGAAATCAGCGAATCGAACCCAAGGCCGTTATCCCCAGAAGGGATGACGGCCTTTTTTGTTATGGAGCGCAGAGTTTTTCATTTTCTCGTAGCGAAGGAACCCGATGGTTACGCTGCAACAGATCAAAGACGCATCCGAGCGCATACGAAGTTCGATCTACCGCTCCCCGTTCATGCGCTCGGAGACTTTTTCACAGCGCACAGGCAATTCGATCTTCCTGAAGCTCGAAAACTTGCAGATGACCGGCTCGTTCAAGGAACGTGGCGCTCTGAACAAGATCCTTTTGCTCACCGACGACGAGAAACGCCGCGGTGTGATTGCGGCGTCTGCGGGAAATCACGCGCAGGCTGTCTCGTATCACGCGACCAAACGCGGCATCGCGGCGAAGATCTGCATGCCGTTGGCAACGCCGCTGGTAAAAGTGTCGGCCACGCGTGAATTCGGCGCGGACGTGATTCTGGTCGGCGCGAACTATGACGAAGCCTGTGAGGAAGCGCTGCGGATCCGCGAAGCGGAAAATCGCACGTTCATTCATCCGTTTGACGACCATGACGTGATCGCCGGGCAAGGAACCATTGGCCTGGAAATGCTGGAAGCCGTAAGCGACCTCGACGCCGTGGTGATTCCGGTGGGTGGAGGCGGGTTGATCGGCGGAGTGGCGTGCGCGGTGAAGGAAACGAATCCGAGAGTGCGCGTGATTGGCGTACAGACCACCAAGCTACCGTCGATGAAAGCTGCCCTCGAACAAAACAAACAGGTCACGCTGCCTGCGGGAAAAACGATCGCCGACGGCATCGCGGTTCGCTCGCCCGGCGTGCATACGCTGCCGCTCGTTCGGAAATACGTCGACGACATTGTGACCGTTGATGAAGAAGAAATCGCGAACGCGATTCTGACTCTGCTCGAAAAAGAAAAGACGCTCACCGAGGGCGCAGGCGCCGTCGCTGTGGCCGCGGTGTTGAACGGAAAGACGAGCGACCGTGGCAAGAAACTCGGCGTTCTGATCTCCGCGGGCAATATCGACGTGACGCTGCTTTCGCGGATTATCGAACGCGGCTTGGTGAAAGACGGCCGGCTGGTGCGGCTGCGTATTCATCTGCCGGACTATCCCGGCGCGCTGGTGCGGCTCTCGACTGTAATCGCGGAGCAAAAGGTGAATATCGTGGAGACGGCGTTCAACCGCTCCTATTACGGTGTGGTGCTGGGCGATACGGCGATCGACATCACCATGGAGACTCGCGGGTTCGAGCACATTGCGGAGTTGGAGAAGGCGCTCGACGGGCACGGCTACGTTCACGAGCGCGTGCAGTGATGAACTCGATCCCCCGTTTTCACACCAGCCCCGCCGCTCAGAACGAAACGCAACGCGGATCGCTGGGCACGCTTTCCCGAGAGAACAGAGATGCTGACGATCGGTCACTCGACGCTGGAACTCGACAATTTCCTTCGAGCACTGAGAGAGAACGGCTGCAAGACGTTGGTCGATGTGCGGCGCTTTCCCGGTTCACGACGGCATCCGCAATTCGGCCAAGTGAGGCTGTTCGCTTCGCTGGCCGAAGCCGGAGTTCGTGGTGTGTGGCGCGAAAGGCTTGGGGGTCGCCGGCCTGCCAAAAAAAACAGCACAAATTTGGGCTGGAAGAATGCAAGTTTTCGCGGATACGCGGACTACATGCAGACCGAAGAGTTCGCCCGCGAAATCGACTGGCTGATGGCACTCCCAAGTCTGGATTCCACCGTGATCCTGTGCGCGGAAGCGGTCCCGTGGCGGTGTCACCGGTCGATGATTGCGGACGCCGTCATCGCGCGTGGTGGAACGGTGGAGGATATTTTTGTCGCTGCGAACGGAACGAGTTCGCGGAAATTGCATCAGATGACGGCATTCGCGCGCGTCGATAACGGAAACGTTTCTTATCCGAAAAATCCACAAGAGGCGAACCTGTTCGAGTAATCAGCAGGCCTAACTTCGCCCACGAGCATGTTCAGTAGGCGGAAATGCAAGACGAAGGCAACAGAGATCCTTCGCTGCGCTCAAGATGGCGAATTTTCGCTGCGGATTAGTGGACTGCGCGGTCTTTGCGGACGGCTTCGTCGACAAGAGCCTCGAGTTCGCGGCGCGTCAATGTGATGCGCTCGGTATCGGTGGTCTCCGAAGTGACCGGTGCCCCCGGCTGAGGCACAGACGGCGATTGCAATCCGTAGCGCGCGCGAGCAGCAAACAGCCGCTCCACGTCGCCGCCGGAAAGCAGAACCTGCTTTCCTAGCATTTCGGTGACGAGCGCGACGCGCGCGAAGTGCTCGGTAGTCTCCATGCGGAAGTAAGACGTCATCAAATCAGCGCCGTAGGTCACCACGCCGTGATTCGCGAGCAAAATCGCGTCGTAACTTTCAACCAACGGCTCGATTGTGCCCGCCAGTTCCGAAGTTCCGGGCATCCCGTAGGGAGCCACCGGCACCGAACCCAGTGCGATCACCAGTTCGCAAAGCAGCGCCTTGTTCAGAGGCATGCCGGCTGCGGCATAGCCAGTCGCGGTCGGCGGGTGCGCGTGGCAGACCGCGTTGATTTCCGGACGCCGCGAATAAATGAGCAGGTGCATCGCGAGTTCGGAAGAGGGGTTGCGCCGCCCTGCAACTTTCTTCCCATCGAGGTCGGTGATGACCAGATCTTCGGTGGTCATCATGCCTTTGCACATTCCGGTGGGAGTGGTGAGGATGTGGCGCGGGTCGAGACGAACGGAAACGTTTCCGTCGCACGCAGCCACGTAGCCGCGCTCGTGCAGCATGCGGCCCACCGCGCAAATATCGCGGCGATGATCTTGCTCAGATTTGAGCGCTCCCGGATAGATCGAATCAGGACTCACGTTCCCTCCTCGAAAAGCGCCGGGGTCTGCTTCGCGTCAGGCGTAGATGCCGCGAAGTTTCAGAGCGCGCGCCACCCGATCGATGGCCATGATGTAAGCTGCGATGCGGTTGTTCACGCCGTGCGATTCCGCATAGCGCACAACCTGGTCGAAGCTTTGATCCATCACATCTTGCAAGCGCTCGTTCACTTCGCTTTCGCGCCAGAAAAATCCCTGGCGGTCCTGAACCCACTCGAAGTAACTCACCGTCACGCCGCCCGCATTCCCCAGGATATCCGGAATAATGAAGATATCTTTGGACGCCAGAATCGGGTCGGCATGTGAGGTTACAGGACCGTTGGCTCCTTCGCAAAGAATTTTGCATTCCACGCGGTGGGCATTTTCCGTGGTGATCTGGTTCTCGGTGGCGGCGGGGATCAGAATGTCGGTTGGGTGAAACAGTACGTCACGTGACGACTGTTTATCTCCCCCTCCCGGAAAATCATGCAGCTTCTTGCCTTGCTTGTAAACCCAGTCGACAACCTTGGGGATATCGAAGCCTTTCTCGTTGTAAAGGCCGCCGTGAATATCGGCCAAGCCGATGATTTTGTAGCCGGCTTCGTGCATCAAGATGGCGGCCTGCGAGCCGACGTTGCCGAATCCCTGAATAATGACACGGCAGCCTTCCTTCTTCCTCTTCAACTTCGCAAGCGCGTTGTCGCAGCACATCATCACGCCGCGGCCGGTGGCTTCCTTGCGGCCCAGCGAGCCTCCCAGTTCCAGAGGCTTTCCCGTGACGACCGCTGTGGTCGCCTGGCGGACGTGCATGGAATAGGTGTCCATCACCCACGCCATAGTTTGGTCGTTGGTGCCTATGTCCGGAGCGGGCACGTCGCGTTCGGGACCGAACCAGTCGCTCAGTTCGCCCGTGTAGCGGCGGGTGATGCGTTCGAGCTCGGTCTTCGAAAGTTTGGAAGGATCGCAGATCACGCCGCCCTTGGCGCCGCCGAAGGGAATATTCACCACAGCGCACTTCCAAGTCATCCATGCAGCGAGTGCGCGCACTTCGTCCAACGAGACATCGGGTGCGAATCGAATGCCACCCTTGCCCGGCCCGCGCACCGCGGAGTGCAGCACGCGATAGCCCATGAACACTTCCAGCCGCCCATCGTCCATCGCGACCGGGAGGTAAACCGTAATCTCTTTGCTGGGATATTTCAGATAGCGGTAGACGCCATCTTCCAGGCTCATTTTTTGGGCTGCGTATTCAAATCGCGCCTCGGCGGACTTATAGACGTTCAGTTCTTCCTGCGAGACCGCACCCATACTGATCCTCCTGGAATTTTCAGGACAAAACGTAAGATTGCGAGTTTGTCTTAGCGGGGCGCCGCCCGGCAGCCCCAACGCTTCGAAACACAAAGCGGAACGCTCTTTGGGCAGCGCGGGCCAGTATACGAACCTGGAGTTAGGGGCGCAAGAATGGGGTTTCCAGGATGCCTACCCGGCGAACAGACCAATGTGGCTCGCCGGACTCTCACGCGCCCCCTGCTATTGGGCGTGGCGCTTTACGAACTCTTCCATCAGCAGACGAGTGAGTTTGTTCTGGTCGTGCCGCACGACGCGATTCAGGCGAACCAGATCGCCGGTGATGTAGCGGATGCCCATGCGTTTCAGCTCTGCCGCGGAGGACTGCACCGGCTCGGCGCCTTCGGCCTTGTACCGGCGTAGAGCCTTTGCGGGGATAGGTTTGCGATTGATTACCACAAAATCGAATAAACCCTTGCGCGAATGCTCGTATATCGCGTTGACGTGATCGGCGACAGAGTAGTGTTGCGTTTCGCCGGGTTGCGTCATCAGGTTCGCAATGTAGATGCACTTGGCGTGTGATTTGTGGATCGCCTCGGTAATACCTTCAACCAGCAGGTTGGGAATAATGCTGGTATAGAGTGAGCCCGGGCCAACCAAAATCAAGTCCGCCTCGCGGATCGCTTGCAGCACTTCGGCAAGCGGCCGCACTCTCCGCGGTGCGAGTCCGACGCGCACGATGCGCTGGCGCGAGCGGGAAACGTTGGTCTCGCCTTTTACGATTGTGCCGTCTTCCAGCTCCGCTTCGAGCGTCACATTCTGCGCGGTGGCGGGAAAAATGCGTCCGCGAATCGCCAGTACGCGCGACGAAACGCGAACTGCCTCGGCGAAATCGCCTGTCACGTTGGTGAGCGCGGTGACAAACAGGTTTCCGAAACTGTGTCCCGCGAGGCCGCGTCCGGCTGGAAATCGATACTGAAACAGTTTACCGAGCAGATGCTCATCCTTCGAAAGTGCCACCATGCAATTGCGAATATCGCCCGGAGGCAACACGCGATATTCCCGGCGCAAGCGGCCCGAGCTTCCGCCGTCGTCCGTGACTGTGACGACCGCAACCAAATCTGAGATGGGCCGGACCTGGGGTGGAATTTTGGGCTTGGCGCCGCCCGTCCGCGGTTTCGCGCGAAATTCGACGAAATCTTTGAGTCCGCGCAGAACGGTCGAGAGGCCCGTGCCGCCGCCGAGCGCAACAATACGTACGGGCCGCTTGCGAAGATTCGATGTGTGCTGGGGTGAATGTTTCGGAGAGCGTTTCATGAAGAGAGGGCGCACGACGCCGCGAACTGCAGAAACTCCATTGCTAGGCTGCGCAACCGAAGTTCAGCCCAACGAACCGTCGCGCTCCGGATAGAGCAATTCGGTGAACCGCGGATCTTCCTGCAAAAATGCGAAATCCTCGTCGTTGCGCGCGTGGTAACGATTTTCGGGACGGAGTTGAATCGCGATGCGCAGATTCTGCATGGCGGAATCCGCTTCGCCAGTCAGGCAATCGAGCGCGGCCATCGCGTAAACGATGTGGTCGGCTTTCGGCGCGGCTTTGTGCGCGCGGTCCAGATGCTCGCGGGCTTCGTCCCAGCGACCAAGATTCATCAGAGCCACGCCTTGCGTGTAGTGGTCTTCGGCGGTCTTCACCGTCGGGACAGGCGAGCGAGAGCCACGTTGGTCACAGATGCGGATGTGCATCTGGGCCCGGTCCTGTAGCTCCTTGCTGGGGCCTTCGAGCGCCTTCTCGAGCGCCTGCTTGGCTCTCGGGAACTTCTGCTGCTGGAAGTACTTCAGCCCCTCTTCGTAGGCCTTTAATTGAGCCTGCTTGGCCGGTCCGTCAGGGTCAGGCATCGCGGCTGGAGCCTTCGCCTTCAAGGCCTTCTTTTTCACTAATTTGTGGGGGGCCGAAGACTTTGACGTCAGGCTGGCGCGACGCTTCACGTGTACACTCCGCTCAAAATGCTACGGGAACATAGCAAAACTGGGGGTGCGCGTCAATGTAAGCCATCCCCGGTGCGGCGTTGCGAGCCGAGCCCAATCCCCCGTTTTGGCACGGTTATCAGTTGGGAAAGCGATTCGAACGGGGCGCGTTGGACCATGGTACTGGCTATGCTATAAAGAGGAAGTCGCCTAATCTGAGGAAATTGTGCCGTTTATAAACTTTCCCGCTCGCGAAATAAACTGCAAGCTCGTCTATTACGGTCCCGGCCTCGGCGGGAAGACGGCGAACTTGCAGTGGATCTACGAGCACACCGGGGCGAATCAAAAGGGAAAGATGGTTTCGCTGGCCACGGAAACCGACCGCACCCTGTTCTTCGATTTTCTTCCGCTCGATCTCGGCACGGTGCGCGGTTTCAAAACGCGCTTCCATTTGTATACCGTTCCCGGGCAGGTTTTCTACGAAGCGAGCCGCCGCCTGATTTTGAAGGGCGCGGATGGCGTCGTGTTCGTCGCGGATTCGCAGGAAGAGCGACTCGACGCGAATCTGGAAACGCTCGACAACCTGCGCGAACACTTGAAAGACCATAACCTGGATTTCAATACGATTCCCTACGTGTTGCAGTTAAATAAGCGCGACTTGCCAAACGTGCTGCCGATCGAAGAATTGCAAAAACAATTGAACGTAAAGGGCGAACCGATCGTGGAGGGCGTGGCCGTGACCGGCGCCGGCGTATTTGAGACGCTGAAAGAAGTGGCGAAGCTCGTACTCGCGGAACTGAAGAAGAACGCGTAGCAACGGCGTGTTGTTTTTGCGCGAACGAATCGCGCTGTACTCCAGTGCGCTCTAGACTCGCATTGCAGCTAAACTCCCGTCACAAATTGAAATTGGATTCGCCGATGTCGCGCACTAGACGCGTGCGACGCCGCCACGAAACGAGGCGACGGCTTTGGCTTCGTCGGTGAACGTGGGAATTGCGTTGATCAGGCGCGTCAGCTCCAGCACTTCGCGCACGTGCCCGGTGGGATTCAAAAGCTTCAGGCCGCCGCCCTGCCGTTCGAGGCTCACAAAACTCCGCACCAGCGTGCTGATACCGGAGCTGTCCACTTGAACCACGCCGGCCAGATTCACCACCACTTCCGCCGGCGGCTTTTCCCCGATCCGGCGCAGCTCGGCGCCGAGCGCGTCATTGCTGACGCCAATGATGATCCTGCCGACCAGATCGAGCACCGTAACGTTCCCGGATTTACGCTCTGCGATTTGCAGCCCCATCTGTGCTTCTCCCGCGGCGATTCCCGGTCGCCGGCGCAGCTCGCGGCCGTCAGGCCGCCAGCACTCCCGAATCGGCGGCATTATATCGCGTCCCATCGCCGGGTACACACATTCTGCGAACGGCGTTCGAAAGCGCGCAACGTCCGGATGCGAATCGGAGGTAAAGCCGGGAATGGAATTCGACAGGAAATCGCTATGAAAATAAAAACGGGAGGCGGAAACCAAAAGGAATCCACCTCCCGGGGTGGGTGGGTTGTTGCAGTGATATCGTTGATGGCTGCGTCATCCGCGCCGGACACCCCTGCAATCCAGCGTTTCCGCCGGAGACCACGGTTGAGAGATCAATACCATGCGGATTGAAAGTGTGTCAACGGCTATGAGGGCCAGGACGCGCTGCGCCGCGCGAAATCTACACCGGATTCAACTTTGGAACATGGCGGTCCAGTGCGTCGCGTACACGCCGTGCCAAGTCTCTTGGAATGTATGGCTTCTGGGGCAACGGGGCGCTCTGCAATTCGGCTTTGTGAACTCGTGCGATCTCGGCGCTATGGCCAGTGGCGAAAATGACGGGTAGGTCCAGTTTGCCTTTTGAAATTTCGCTGTAGGCCTCTGGGCCGCCGCGCTTCGGAACAGGTCGGCTGCCGAAATACAAAACGGCTCCGGAACTTTCGCGCCGAAGCCGTCTATTCTTCGAGAAGATTCGAATGTCCGAGCAAATCGTCTTTTCTTACTCTACGCCGGGCTTCGGCGGATTCGCCGTGAAATACTGCGCCAGGCTTGCGGTCACTTCCTGCATGCAGGATTTCACATTGCCGTCCATCGCCAGAACGATGTCCGGAACGTTCTTACCCTGCACGGGTTCGTCGTGCGTGTAGGAGTGGGACCAGACAATCGATCGATTGGCAGGATCGTACAGCTCGAACTGTATCGTGAAGCGCGCCATGAGCGCCGGTTGATCGACGCCGTACATGGCCAGCAGCCGGCTGCGCAAAATGTAATCGCCGCGCACGCTGCTGGTCACGCGCGATACCGATCTGTATTGACCGGTGGAACGAAGCGCGGCCACCAGCGTGTCCTGAACCATGTCCGCAGGCGGTTGAGCCCAACGGTCGTAATCATAGGTTCCCAGTTGGACCGGGCCGGAACCGTACACGAGGCGATCATCGCGGTAAAGCTGCGAAGCAACCACGCGCGAAACCAGCAAGCTGACCGGGAATTGAGGATTCAGCGACGTGGCGGGGGCGGGATTCACGTCGAGCACGTAATACTTCACCGGGCGCGGCGCGCCGCAGCCGGCCACAAATAAAGCCAGAAGGATCGCAAGTCCTGTGATACGGCTGTGACGGCTAAACACGCTTGGCTCCCTCCGCCTGCAAATCTAAGACTCTTACGGCTTGCGCTTCGTAAACCCCGCGCATGCGATTCGCGAACGAAAACCTTTCCCGCTACTTCGGCAGCGGCGATCCCGGCTTGTGAGGCTTCGGCGAGGAGTCGCGCAGCAACGTATAGGGCCGCGTCTTGATCGTCGCCGTGAACGAATTCAGGTTCTCGGTGGTGATCCTCAGATTCTCGATAATCTCGTCGATGTTCTCCGAGTTGTCACTGATCGTATCGTTTAGTTGCCCCACGGCGCTTTTGGCTTTGGCCAAAGTGACGCGCAAATCGGCCACGGCGTGGCGGATATCGTCGCGGTTCTCGCCGATCATCGAGTCGATGTGATCGAGCGTCTTATTCGCGTTGTCCGTTGCCAGCGAGAACTTATCGATCAGCGGCTTCAACTTTTCGGCCGCTTCGTTCACGTTCGTCAGCGTCGAGTGGACCAGCGGCCGGTCTTCCTGCAACATGCCGCGTACGTTTGCGAGCGACGATTTAACGTTCTCGCGGTTCTCGTCGTTCAGCAGGTCGTTCACGCGGTAGAGCGTGTCTTTCAATTCGACGACGCGCGCATTCAAGTTCGTCAGCAGCTGATTCGCCTGCGGCGTGAGGTCGTTGATGGCGCTGGCGATGTCCGCAAAACCGATCGGCTCGCTGGACTTGAGCACGTAACCTTTCGGGGCGCGCGGAGCGTTTGCGGTGCCGGGCTTGATGCCTAGAAAATTCTCGCCCAGGGGACTGGTGCTGGTGATCAACACGCTCGAATCGGTCTTCACGGGAAGATCGGGATTCACGTCGAAATCAACCTGCATACGCGTGGGATCGTTCGGATCGACGACGACTTTGCGGACGCGTCCAATGGGCGGGCCGCCCGCATAACGCACTTCGGAACCGGGTCCAAGTCCGCCGGCATTCTTGAAATAGGTGCGGTAGGGAATCTGGTTGCTGCTAAACGTGCCCGAAAGCGCGAACAGCGTGCCGATGAGCAAGGCAGCGACTACGATAACAAATAGCCCTACAAACGCCTGCTCACGCTTCGAATCCATTCGTATCCTCGATGATTGACGCGGGGGGCGCCGCGCTTCCCAATAAGTGCCGGGAGTATAGCAACGCAACTTCCACTGCGCTAGTGCTACGGCCGTTACTGGCGGATCGGCGGGACGTCGCCCGTCAGCATCTGCAAGTAGTCGATTTCACCAGTCACTTCGGGTTCTGGCACGCGGTCCAGAAACTGCCGCACGCGGGCCTGGGTGCTGTTTTTCATTTCATCGACCGTAGCGTCGGCGACGATCACGCCCTTATCTAGAACGATCATGCGATCGGCGATCAGGAACGCGCTGGCGAGTTCGTGCGTGACGACCACGATGGTCATCTTGAAGGCTTTCTTCAGCTTCAGGATTAGCTCGTCGATCCCCGCGGCGATGATCGGATCAAGACCCGCCGAAGGTTCGTCGAAAAACAGGACCTGCGGATCCATGGAGAGAGCGCGGGCGATGGCGGCGCGCTTCTTCATTCCGCCGCTCAGTTGCGCGGGCATGTAGTTCTCAAATCCTGAGAGTCCCACCTGGTCGAGCTTCAGGCGAACCATGATTTCGATCGTCGATGGATCGAGGTCGGTGTGTTCCTGCAGCGGCAGCGCAACATTTTCACCCACGGTCATCGAGCCAAACAGCGCGCCGCCCTGAAACGACATGCCCATCTGCTTGCGCAACTCGTCGCGCTCATCTTCGGAAATGTTCGCGAACTCTTTTCCCTGAATCCAAATTTCGCCCGCGCTCGCGCGCTCCAGGCCCACCAACGTCCGTAGCAGCGTGCTTTTGCCCGAGCCCGATCCGCCCAGGATCACCATCGTCTCGCCCGCCGGAACCTCGAAGCTCACGCCGTGAAGAATTTCGCGCTCGCCATATTTCACGCGGAGGTTGCGCACGGAAATCGCCGAACCTTGCGGAGGAGCGGGCGTCACATCCGGAACGCTTGGCTTCTTGGGGGTAAGCATGCTCATTTAGCGCGGCGCCGTCAGATAGAAAATCGTGGTGAACACCAGGTCGACCATCACCACCATGAAGATCGACTTCACCACGGCGGACGTCGTCGACCGGCCCACTTGCTCCGAACCGAGTCCGGTCGAGAAACCTTCCTGGCAACCGACCGCCGTGATCACCAAGCCGAACATCATCGCTTTCACGAGCCCCGTGAGGATATCGCGCGACTGCAGCGCTTCCAGCGTCGCCTGAATGTAACTGCCCCAGGTAAAGCTCGCCGCCGCCAGTCCAAACGCGCCGCCGCCGAGTACGCCCATAAAATCGGCCCAACAGGTGAGACAGGGAACCATCAGAATCATCGCGAGAAATTTCGGCGCCACGAGGAACGAAATCGGCTCGAGCGCCATGGTCTCCATGGCGTCGATTTCTTCGTTCACCTTCATCGTGCCGATTTCGGCGGCGAACGACGATCCTGACCGACCAATCACAACGACTGCGGTCATCAATGGGCCAAGCTCGCGCGTCATCGAAACGGCTACGGCGCTCGCCACTAAGTGCAACGCGCCGAATTTCCGCAATTCGTAGGCGGCGTTCACCGCCAGAATCGCGCCAATGAAAAATGAAATCAGGGACGTAATCGGAAGGGCTTCCACACCCACAGCCATGGCCTGGTGAACAGCGCGGCTCATGTGGAAGCGTTTCCCTTGGAACGGGGAAACGAAAACAGCTTTTGCAGCGCCGCCCGTGAGGCGAGCGAGTCCCCCAACATACGCCAAGCCATCCATGGTGGCCGCGCCAATCGTGTCAGTGAATGCCATCGGAGAGCGTGGGGCGCCCGATTGCGCTAACGCGCCGGACTTGCGTCCGTTTTGGCGCCTCCCGCCAGCGCCTCTTCTTCGGTGTTATAGACTTCGAAAACCTTGATCAATCGCGTCAGCTCCAGCACTTCGCGCGCGGTGCGGCTCAATCCATACAGCGCAAACGTGCTCTTCTGGTCGCGCGAGACCTTCAATCCCTCGACAAGCGACGCCACCCCAGCGCTGTCTATGTACTTGACGCGCTCCAGGTTCACGATCACGCGCGGCGTATGCTTGTCCTTGATCAGGTCGAGGAGAACTTTGCGGACTTGGGGCGAGTTGTAGAGGGTGATATCGCCAACCACGTCGACAATCGTGGCCGCCCCTACTTTGCGTGTGCTGATATCCATCAGGTATGCCCCCCGCAGGGCGTCACAGTGTTTTGCCAGAGATTGCCGCCAGATGCAAACACTTTCGGTCCTGGGAACGTCTCGATTGACTGCACTAAAGGTAAACCTGCGGCGAACCTTGCGCGGCTGTTGCTTACAAGCACCCGGGTCCCAAATCGCTCGCGAAAAAACCACTTGGGCTACTTCCGCTCGTCCATGCCCACATAGCTCCGCAGATCGGAGCCGAGATAGACCTGGCGTGGCCGCGAAATCTTCTGCTCCGGATCGAGCAGCATCTCTTCCCACTGCGCGATCCAACCGGAAGTGCGCGGTATCGCGAACAGTACCGGGAACATCGTTACCGGGAATCCCATCGACTGGTAAATCAGCCCTGTATAGAAGTCCACGTTGGGGTACAGGCGGCGCTTCACGAAGTATTCGTCTTCGAGGGCGATCCGCTCGCACTCCAGCGCGATTTCGATCAGCGGGTTCTTGCCCATCACGTCGAATACTTCGTAGGCGATCTGCTTTACGATGCGCGCGCGAGGATCGTAGTTCTTGTAAACGCGGTGGCCAAAGCCCATCAGCAACTTCTCGCCCGCCTTCACGCTCTTGATGTATGCGGGAATGTTGTTGATCGATCCGATTTCCACCAGCATGCGCAGCACGGCTTCGTTCGCGCCGCCATGCAACGGGCCGTAGAGCGCCGCCGTCGCGGCCGCCGTCGCGCAGTACGGATCCACATGCGAGCTGCCCACCACTCGCATCGCCGTCGAAGAACAGTTCTGCTCGTGATCCGCGTGCAGGATGAACAACACATCCAGCGCGCGCTCGAGCGTCGGATTCGGTTTGTACTTCGGCTCTGCCGTCCGGTACAGCATGTTCAGAAAATTTCCGCAGTAGCTAAGCTCATTGTCCGGATAAACGAACGGCATCCCCAAGCTGTGCCGATACGCGAAGGCCGCGAGCGTCGGCATCTTTCCGATCAGCCGGTACGTCTGTTTCCGGCGCGATTCGGCGTTAAAGATGTCTTTTGCGTCGGGATAGAATGTGGAAAGCGCGGCCACCGTCGAAATCAACATGCCCATGGGGTGCGCGTCGTAATGAAAACCGTCGAGAAATTTCTTGATGCTCTCATGAATGAACGTATGGTGCGTGATGTGGTAGGTCCACTCTTGAAGCTGTTTGCGGTTCGGCAGCTCGCCGTGCAGTAACAGGTACGCCGTTTCGATGTACGTGCTGTGCTCCGCCAGATCTTCGATCGCGTAGCCGCGGTAGCGAAGGATTCCTGCGTCGCCATCGATAAAGCTGATCTTGCTGGTGCAGGAGGCGGTGTTCGTGAACGCCGGGTCGTAACCCATCATCCCAAAATCGGCGCTATCCACTTTGATCTGCCGCAGATCCAGCGCTTTGATCGTGTCGTTCTTGATGGGGATTTCGTATTTCTTGCCGGTGCGGTTGTCGGTGACGCTGAGCGTGTTCTGCCCGGCGGGCTTGGTCGTCTTCGGGTCGGCGGCGTCGAGCGTTTCTGGCTTGGTGGGATTCATGGAATCAAACCTTTCGAAGCGGGGCCATTTCCGGGCGCGTTTCGTGTCCCCCTAAACTCTACACCAAAGCTGTGGGCGCACGGAATGGGATTCAAGCTGGTTGAACGCCGTGAAGTCAGTTATTCGAAGGTTACTAGGATCCGTAATCGAACTCCGGTTCGGTACCGATGAGATCGAGTTTACCGGTTGGCGTTCAGACTCTGTCCTTCCTCGATCCGCCCGTGGTGGACTAAGCCAAGCTGCCGCGGTTATCAGCTAACTTCTACCTAGGCACAACAGCGGGTCGGTCCATAGCTAGGGTACGAATTTGCCTTTTCAGCCGATCGCGCAATCGAAGGGCTGGCCTCTCCACGAAATAGTAACTCAGTGCGGCCGCCGCGAAACTCGCCACGACATTCAGCGGAAAGCGTCCCACGATTGGCAGTGGCGACTGGAGGCAGAAGATCTGCTGCCACAGATACAAGCTGTAGGAAAGTACGCCGATCCACACCAGCGGTTTCCAATCCAAAAACGATCTTTTCTGCGAAACCGCCCAATTCACAATCAGCACAAACATCAGAATGGTGGCGCACCAGCTCATGTCGCGCGACAAGAGCACGGCAGCTAGAGCGATGTAGGCGTAAATCGCCAACGGATGCGTAGCGAAGCGCAACCGGGACCTGACGTGCTGCCGGGCGACGGCCAGCAGACATCCACACAGAACAGGGAGTTGCCCCATTGCCAGAATGAAAATCACAACTGCCGCCGCATGGGGAACGGGATAGCCACGAAGCGTGCGCGGCTGGTCTCCGAGGATGTGGCCCGCGAACTGCCTCACAAAAGGCAGCACGGCGACGACTGCCGCCAGACAGAACAAGCGCACGCGGTTGCTGCGCAACAAAATGAAAATCGCGGGCCAAAACAAATAGAACTGCTCTTCAACGGACAGACTCCAGAAATGCCCGTTCGCCGCGCCATAAGGAAAGAAATTCCTGATGAAGAAGAGAGAGTTGAGGAGATCCGTCCGGCTGGAGAAACCCGCCGTCAACAGAAGGTACAGCATCGCTGGCGGCAAAATACGAAAAGCCCTTCGGAAATAGAAACCCCGCAAGCTGATCCCACCGTTGCGCTTTTCCTCTTCGCACAACAAATGTGTAATCAAGAACCCGGAAATCACGAAAAAAATCGTGACGCCTTGGCCGCCCGCCGGAAAAAGACTTCGATGGTCGCCGGATGGCGTCGTCACGAAAAGCAGGTGGTGAACGATGACCAGCAGGATTGAGAACGCCCTAAGTCCATCCAGGCCGGGAATTCGTTTGTCTTCGCTCATGGCGGGAGCGCCAGCGATAGAGACATGAGCGATCGAGAAGCTTGCTGGGGGAGTTTCCGCGAACGCTTTCCGCGGTCCTGCGCGGCTCAACAAACGGCCGTATTGCACTCAACGTTGCCGTAGGCGATCCGATACGTTCCTTGCGGCCCGTTCGACTGCACTTATAGCGCACAATAACGTTACAGTCCAAACAATTTGTGCAGGCCATACGCGCATGGATCCCATTTCAATCGCGCGACAGACGGCCACTCGTTGCACTACTTAGCCAAGTCAGTGATTAAAACTTCAGCAGCGCGGCGCCCCGAAAGCATCGCTCCGTGAATCGACGCCGTATCGCGGTGATCGCCGCAGACATACAATCCCGGCGCAAGCTTCACTGGACGTTCGATCGGATCGAGCGCTCCGGGTAACTGCTCCGGCTGCGCGTGCGGGATTCGGTAGCTGCGCAGCAATTTCCAGCTCCGCACCACGGGCCCGAACCATCCCTTCAGATCCGCGATCGCGAATCCGCTGAGCTGTTCTTCGGTGAGCGCGGGATTTCCCAGCACCGTCACCGATACGAGCGACTTTCCTTCCGGCGCGTATCCAGGTGCCACACGGTTGATTACGCACAAGTTATTCACCGTGCCGCCGCGCGCTCCGGCGAGGACCAGAACCGGCTCATTCACTGGCGGCTCATCGGCCGCGTAATAAAAACAGCTCACGCTACGCGACGCGACCGGCTTTAGGCCGCTGACGAGCTTCGAAGCCGTTGGCCCGTCGGTGGCTAGCACGACCGCGCGCGCTTCGATTTCTTCACCGCCCGCGAGCGTCACTTTGTCCGCCTCAACCTTTTCCACCGCGGAGTTCACGCGCAGCGCATTCGGCGGAAGCTGCGCGGCGATTTGCGCCGGAATTGCGCCCATTCCTTTTGACGGAACGGACACATGTCCGCTCGACATCATCGAGAAAACGAACTCAAACATCCGGCTCGATGCCTTCAGGTCCCGATCGAGCATGATTCCGCCGAAAAACGGCTCGAAAAAATGTTCGATGATCACCGGCGAAAATCCGGCGTGCACTAATTCGGCGCGCGTTGGCTGCTCGGGCCGCGCGAAAATTTTCTCGAGCGGCCTACCCGTCAACCGCGAACGCAGCCGCCACAGCCTCACCTTGTCGGCGAGCGAGCCGACCGGCGAATCGTACGCCGCGCGCCACTGGCCCTTCGCGCGCCACGGGTCGGCGAAGCGGTTCATCCGCCCGCCGAACCAGATCAGCGCGCCCGCTTCAAACGGCTTCAGGTCCAGCGCCGCATAATCCAGCACGCGCCGCGCTTCGGGATAATCTTCGAGCAACACCTGAAAGCCGCGGTCGAGCAGAAATCCGTCGACGTGATCGGTTCGGACGCGCCCACCGACGCCGTCCGAGGCTTCGATCACTTGAAAATCAATGCCCGCGCCATGCAAGGTTCGTGCGCAGCAAAGTCCTGCGAGTCCCGCACCTACGATCACCACATCCGCTTTCGTCGTCATCCCTGCGTGATTTTCCTTTTTAAGCCGTGCGTACTGCACGTGTGCACGCTGCGTGTCGCGTGCCGTTCATTCTCCCGCATTTCTGCGGGCACGTCACGGTTCGCGCATCGCGTCAGCCGTCACGCGATGGCGAAATTCAAACAGGCGCTTCAGCTTGTGCCGCACGAGCCCGCCGCCCAAACAATTCCCCAGCGCGCCCAGCGGCAACTCGTATTCGATGCGGTCCTCGAGCGTGCACGCGTTCGCGCCATCGGGCGTCATTCGGTGACCGTGCGTCCAGCTCTTGAACGGCCCGGAAATCTGCACATCCGAAAATTCGCGACCGGCCACATAGCCGCAATGCTCGAGTTCCCAGCGCATGCGCAGCGGCCACGACCCTACCCGCAACACCGCTCGCGCGCCATCCTTTATATTCGCCGGCCGCTCGACGAATTCCACCAGCTCCCAGGGCGGCGTAAGCCGTTCGAGCGCTCCGGGCGATTCGTGGAACGCAAACACGCGCTCCGCCGGCGCTTCAATTCTCGAAGAGGCTACGAACACGTTCAGCCGGGCCATATTTCTGGAGGTAATCCTTCACCTGAAGCTTCCGCGCAGTGTTTCCGGAACTCATGTAGCGTACCTTCCCGAAAATCGGGCGCTCCGGCCCCCAAGGGCGGTCGTACCGGCCGAGGCACCAGAAAATTCCGCTGTAGGAATTTGGATTTCGCCCGTCGAGGCCGAAGCGATTGTTCAGCTCGATCATGATTTCCAGCGCCTCCTCCGGCGTGCGCGACCATTCCAGGATTTTTTTGCCCCACACCATGCGCATGTAGTTGTGGATGCGGCCTTCGGCCATCAACTGGCGTTGCGCTGCGTTCCACAGCGGATCGTGCGTGCGCGCCGCGGCAAAATCTTTCAGCGTGTACATCACCGCGCGTTCATCGTCCGCGTGTTTCGCAAGAGTCTCGCGAGCCCAATCCGGCAGCGATTCGTAGGAATCGTAATCGGCGCGGTGGCTGGAAAAGTTGTACCCCACCTCGCGCCACGTAATGAACTGATCGAGGAACTGCTCGGCATTCGCACTCACGCCCCACCAGCCTGTGCGCGATCCGTCTGCACGCAGAGCAAGTTTCTTTTGCGACCAGTTCTCGCGCTCCATCAGCTCGGGGAACATCTGGTGGCTGGAGATGAATCCGAAATGGAGATACGGCGACAGACCGCTGGTCACTTCCTGCGCCGGCTCGTTGCGTTCGTCGCCGTAACCGTCGAGCTTCGACTTCAGAAACTCGCTCCACAGTTTTCGCGCGGGCGCTTCGCCGCCATTCACTGCGGCATCGGCGGCGGCCGGGCCGATGCCGTGATTGATCGGCAACGCGGCGAGCGACGTCGGATCCGTGAGCCATTCTTTGGTCGCAGCAGGCCACCGTTTCGTAACTGCCTCCGGCAGCGCCTTCAACGTCGGTAGCTTCAGCCGCGCCAGCGGATCGCGCTTCGGAAAATGTTCCAGGTGATGCGGCAAGTTTTTCTGTAGGAATCGCCGGAAGGCGTGCGCCGTTGAAAATACCTGGTCTGCCGCACGGAGCGGCAGCAATCCGTTCGAATCGACAGCTTCCAACCGCGCCGGAATTTTCTTCGCGGCGCTTGCGACCATCCGAGGCAGAAAGAAGCACGGAAACTCGTCCGTCACCACCGCGCAGGCGCGTTCCGCGAGCGCGACAAGCAATCCTTTATCTGCATCCAGCTCGGGCTCGACGTACGGGTAATAATGGACCGGCGCATCCGCGAGCGCTTCGATCTTCTCCACCATCCCATCCATCACGAAGCGGTGGAATCGATCGCACGCCCATGCGTAGCCGCAACCTAACGCTTCGAAAATCACCAGCGGCCTATCCCACTTGCGCGCAAGTTCCACAGCGCGATCCAGCGTGAAATTCCAGTGCACGCGCCTGAACGCAATCATCCAGTAAAGGACATAGTCTCCGTCCCTGCGAACCTGGTGCTCGCTAAGAGTTCGAATGCGGACTTCGGGAATGGACAACGAGCGCTCCGTCGATCGGCTTCGCGGGCTGGGCTGACTGGTATCTTCCGACGTGCGCACGGCGGGCGCAAGGACGCGCGACACGACGGAAGGACTGAAAGTTCTGAAATTTGCGAAAGGCGTTTACCCCCCGTCTAAACGGAGGCGGTTCGCCGCCGTCTCGAGCCTTGAACCTCAACGCGTGACTGAATTTTCTTCGGCCGGCGAAAGTGCGACGGCTGTCGGAGTGAAGGGACGGGCGGTGATCTCATCTTCACCGCCGAGTTCGCAGCGGTTGCGGCCGCGTTGTTTGGCGCGGTAGAGCGCATCATCAGCGAGGCGCAAGAGATCTCGCGGATCGAGTGGCTTTACATCAGCGCTTGCGGCGACGCCCCAGCTGGCGGGAACGGAAATCTCGCCCGAGTCGGTATGCACCGGGTTCGATTCGATGGTCTTGCGAACGGGTTCGGCAAGACACATCAGGCCGTCCACATCCGAAGTGGGTCTAACGATCAGCAATTCCTCGCCGCCATAGCGGCCGACGAAATCGTTCGGACGCACCGAGGCAGATAGACGCCCGGAAATCTCCTGAAGGACGGCGTCGACGATCGAGTGGGGGTAAGTGTCGTTGACGTAATTCTAATGGTCGACCTCAACCATGACCATACCGAAGGACCTGCCATCGCGCGCCTGGCGCATGCGCTCGCGGCTGACCCTGTCGAGAATGACGCCGCGGTCGGCTGGCGATAGTTGACGACGTCGCACACCACCGCGGTCCAAAACGGAAAAAACGCATACCGCAACTCGAGCCCGAAAAGCGTCGCCAGCGACAATCCGGCCGGCGGATACCACGCGCGGATTCCGTTCCAAAGCTGAAACTCCACGGTGACGCGGTCGAGCAGAAAATAGGCGGCGCACAATGCGGCGGCGACGGTCACTTGCCGCCCTGTCCACCCATGCCGGAACACCTTCGATTCCGCGAAAGCATGGCCCAAAGCAGCCGATCGCGCTGAGAAGGCGGTTTCGCGCCGTTCCGCGCAATTCACCGGGCCACCTTGTCGAAATTTCCGCCGGATCTTGTTTCGCCGGTGTGCCGCTTTCACCCCGTCCATCAGCGTCCCGGGCGCAGCGGCAAACGCTCGGCAATTGCGCGCGCCGAATTCGTGGGCATTGATCGCGCACCGGAAATTGCCGCCGCAGCGGCCTGTTTGGCGCGCTCAGTCAAGCGCGCGACGATCGGGATCAGCGCGCCTTCGGCTTCCTTCAAGAACATCAAGCCGGTTTCGCTACCGTTCCAGTCGATGGAGATCACATCTCCAAGCGAAACTTGTTCGGTAGCCAGCAAGCTGGCGAGCGGATAGACCAGATGCCGCTCAATCGCTCGCTTCAAGTGACGCGCGCCGTACTTCAAGTCCGTCCCTTCGCGCAGCAGAAATTCCCGCGCCGTCGGTGTGGCACGAAACAAGAACCGTCCCTTCGCCGTTTCTAGAACGCGCTGCTGCACCATTCCCAGTTCGATATCCAGAATCTGCTCGAGCTGCTGCGAGCGCAGCGGATGAAACACCACCGTCTTATCGATCCGGTTCATGAACTCCGGTGCGAACTTGCGCTTGGCCGCTTCCGCCGCCGTCTTCTCGACTTTTTCGTCGAGACGAACCGTGGTGTCCGCCTGCTTTACCGGCGCAAAACCCATTCCGCCGACCATCAACTCCGTGATCTCCTGCCCTCCCAGATTCGAGGTAAGGAAAATCATTGTCTGCGACAGGTCAACGCGCCGGTTGTCGCCCAGCGTCAACGTCGCTTTGTCGAGAATTCCGAGCAAGAGCTGCCACAGCGCGTCGCTGGCCTTTTCGATTTCGTCGAACAGCAAAAACGAAATCTTCAGCTTCTCGGTGTGATACTGCGCGAGCGCTTCCTGCGTGATCAGCGGATGCGTTTCGCGGTGGCCCAAATAGCCCGGAGGAGAACCAATCAATTTCGCAATCTCGTGCGAGTGCTGAAATTCCGCGCAGTCCACCTTGATCACCGCGCGCGGATCTCCAAACAGCACTTCAGCCGTCGCCTCGACGACCCGCGTTTTCCCCGCGCCGGTCGGACCCAAAAACAGCAAGTTCCCCACAGGACGCCCCGGCGAGTTCAATCCCGCCCGGAACACCTGATACAGGTCCACCACCGCCTGCACCGCTTCATCCTGCCCAACAATCTTCCGCCTTAGTCCAGCCTCGAAATCCCGAGATTCCACGCTGCGCTGGGTCGGGTCGAGTTTGCGTTCCACCGATGCGTCCATGGCACCAACCTCCCCTATCCGCGCGGCCGCGCCCAGCTCGCGGGTGGTCGCGCCTTTACCCGGCGCGCTTCCATCCACCATGCAGAACCGTGGCCAAATGTCTTCTTCCCCATCGGCAGCAACCGTCGTGAAATGAACCACATCACCACGCCGCTTCCCACCGCCCCGCAACTCCTTGTTTCACGCGGGACGCACTGTGCCGCTCCGACACGACGTTACAGTTCCGTTAAAATACCGTAACAAATTCCCCTAAGTCTTGCTTCTGGCACGTGCTTTCTCGTATGGTGTGTCGGACTCCATGAAAGAAACCCAATGAAACGTGTACTCGTTGTCGAAGACGACAAAGACATCGTCGAACTGGTCCGTTACAACCTCGAAAAAGACGGTTACCAGGTCGGTTCCAGCGGCGATGGCGCCACTGGCCTTGCGCAAATCCGCAAGTCGCCGCCCGATCTTTTGATCCTGGACCTGATGCTCCCGAAGCTGACGGGCCTGGACATCTGCAAAGAGATCCGGAAGGACGTCACGCTGAACCGCCTTCCGATCCTGATTCTCACCGCGAAAGGTGAGGAAGCCGATCGCGTCGTTGGCCTCGAGCTTGGCGCAGACGACTACGTCACCAAACCCTTCAGTCCGCGCGAACTTGCCGCCCGCGTGAAAGCGCTTTTGCGCCGCGCCGATCCCGGCACGCCGTCTGAGAAGCCCATCGAAGTCGGCTTGCTGCGCATCGATCCGGCGGCGTATCGCGTCACGCGCGCCACCAAGCCCGTGCCCATGAGCACGCTCGAATTCCGCCTGCTCTATTTTCTGGCTGCGCGGCCGAACCGCGTCTTCACCCGCGACCAGCTTCTCGATGCCGTGTGGGGCACCGAACGATTTGTCACGCCGCGGAGCGTGGATGTGTACGTGCGCCGCCTCCGCGAGAAAATCGAGACCGATCCGCAGCATCCGGCGTTTATGAAGACGATTCGCGGTGCTGGATATCTGTTCGAGACCCGTGCGAGCTAGGTTGTTCTGGAAGCTCGGCCTCACGTACGTGGCCGTGCTCGCCGTTATACTTCTTGTCTATAGCCTCTATCAACCGCCCGAGCGCCGCTGGGGATTGCTCGGAATCACGGCGATACTATTTATCGTTGGAATCGCGCTCTCGATTCTTTTCTCCGGTTCGTTTTCCGCGCGTGTTGGCCGCCTGAGGAATTTCTCCCGCCGCATCGCCGAAGGCGATTTCCGCCCTCTGGATCTGGATGGGCCACAAGACGAGCTCACCGACCTCGGCGATTCGCTGAACCAAACCGCGGCGAGCTTCGATCGCGAAATTCGCCTGCTCAGCGGCGAGCGCAACCGTTCGAGCGCCATTCTGCGAAGCATGGTGGAAGGCGTCGCGGTGGTCGATCCGCAGGAACGCATGGTTTTCTGCAACCGCGCGTTCTCCGAAATTTTCAACGTCGACCCTTCCAGCGGCGAAGGGCACGCGTTAATTGAAGTGGTGCGAAATTCAGAATTGCTCTCGCTGATCCGCAAAGCCCTGCGCGGCGAAGAAGGCCTGCAAAGCGAAATCGCCATGGGCATCGCCCAGATTCAGTATTTCTCCGTCACCGCCACGCCTGTCCGCGCGATCGAACCGGGTGCTACCGCCATCGTCGTCGGGAAAATTTCCGGCGCCGTCGTCGTGCTGCATGACGTTACTGAACTTCGCCGGCTCGAACGAGTTCGCCAGGATTTCGTCGCCAACGTTTCGCACGAATTCAAGACGCCGCTCACCGCCATCCAGGGATTCACCGAAACGCTTCTCGGCGGCGCGCTCGACGATCCCAAGAACAACGTCCGCTTCCTGCACATCATCCGCAACCACGCCATGCGTCTCGCGCGCCTTACCGACGATCTGTTGAAACTCGCGCGTATCGAAGCCGGAAAAATGGAGGTCGAATTTTTCTCTGTGGGCCTCATGGAGCTGATCGAAGGCTGCGCCGAAACCGCACTGATGAAGGCCAGCAAAAAACAGATCACGCTCGATATCGAAATTCCTTCAGGCCTGCCGCCGGTGCGCGGCGACGCCGAACTCCTCAAAGACGTGCTGCAGAACCTGCTCGACAATGCGATCCAGTACACTCCCACGGGCGGCCGCATCTATGTCACCGCCGCCGCCGGCCCGAAAGATGCGACCGTCACCGTTGCCGACACCGGCATCGGTATTCCGCTCGCCGATCAGGAACGCATCTTCGAGCGCTTCTACCGCGTCGACGCGGCACGCTCGCGCGAAGCGGGCGGAACCGGCCTGGGCCTCTCCATCGCCAAGCACATCATGGAAGCCCACGGCGGCCGGCTCTGGGTCGAAAGCGAAGTCGGTAAAGGCTCTCGATTCTCGTTTTCGATTCCGCTGGCCGTTTAGCAGGCGAACGAGCATCCCATCGTGCGCCGACGCCTCGGCTATCCCTCAGATTCCGAAAGGCTTCCGTCACCTTAACCGAGCGTTCACGCGCGATTTATCCCATTGCAACTAGCGCCTTCCATGCTTTACGCGTGGGGCTAGGTGCAGGCCGACGCCTGCAAGGAGATTCGGACGGTGGCGACCACAAAGCCAGTCAGTGAAGGTGTGTTTCAGTCGGTACTCGAAAATTATCTGGTCTCGCAAGCTCGCACTGTGGAAGCTTCGGTGAACCGAGGCCTCCGCGCTTTGCTTGAACGCAATGAGCGCCTCGCCAGCGAAGTTTTTCTCACCGAGCCGCGCATCAACGAAATGGAAATCCTCATCGACGAGCACGCCATCCGCATGCTCCGCCAAGGCAATCTTTCTGATACGGACGTCCGGCTAATCGTCGCCACTCTGAAAATTAATAACGACCTCGAACGCATGGGCGATCTCGCCGTCAATTTGAGCGAACGCGCTGTTTCCCTTGCCGGCATGGGCGAAATCGCGATCCCCGCGGAAATCGAGCCGATGACTTCCGCCGTCCGCGCGATGGTTTCGAAATGTCTTGGTGCGTTGATCTACAAGAACATCGATCTCGCCGCGCAAGTGCTGGAAAGCGACGACGTGGTCGACCAGTATCGCGATCAAGTCTTTGAAAAATTGCTCGAAGGCATCACCGACAATCCCGCAACGGCCGCGCCAAATCTTCACTACGTCCTGGCGTCGCGACATCTCGAGCGCATCGCCGATCACGCCACCAACATTGCCGAAGACATCATGTTCTGGGTTCGCGGCCTGGAAGTGCGCCACGGCCGCGGGAAGCAGATCGAATTGAGCCCGGATAAAACAGGAGACAAATCCGAGGCCGCGGGAACGATTTAACCGGTTTTTCACGCGCCCGTAATTTCAAACGGCTCTTTTTCCGCTAGTCTCAAAGTGCGACACGGTCTCTGATTCGCCCGTCGGCTGCCGGTCGTTCAAGCTATCTCGTGGGACGAATAACCTGCTGCGTTTCCTTGGGGATGCGCGGCAGCAGAGACGGCTTCATTCCCCGCATCGCGAGGCGCAGTTGCACCACACCCCGATAAACTGCGCCTCCCACCTCCTGCTGCGTCCGATTTCACCTCGAATTCTTAGCGATGTAACAATCCCGTAACATTCCCCGCAAAAAATGGGAGTACAAGGAGAGTCCCGATAATGATAAAGAAGACCCTGCTAGGTGTGTCGTTCCTGCTCGCGCTGGGGGCTGTCGTGTTGGCCCAAAGCACCGTTCTATTGAACGGCGCTGGCGCCACGTTCCCGAATCCGATCTACACGAAATGGTTTGATGTGTATCACCAGGCCCACCCGAACGTTCAGATCAATTACCAGTCCATCGGCTCGGGCGGCGGCATTCGCCAGCTTCTCGCGGGCACGGTCGACTTCGGCGCCTCTGACGGTCCGATGAGCGACGAGCAACTCGCGCAGGCAAAATTCAAGATTCTGCATTTTCCGACCGTCCTCGGCGCCGTGGTGCCCAGCTACAACATTCCCGGCGTCACCGGTGAATTGAACTTTACCCAGTACGCGCTCGCGGGAATTTACCTCGGCACGATCACCAAGTGGAACGACCCAGTGATCGCCAAAGCCAACCCGGGCGTGAGCCTGCCCGCCAACGACATCGTCGTCGTGCACCGCTCCGACGGCAGTGGTACGAGTTTCATCTGGACGGATTTTCTTTCCAAGGCCAGCGAGGACTGGGCGAAGAAAGTCGGCAAGAACACGGCCGTAAACTGGCCCGTCGGCCTGGGCGGGAAGGGCAACGAGGGCGTGGCGGGTCTTTTGAAGCAGACGCCGAACTCCATCGGCTACATCGAACTGGTGTACGCCGCGCAAAACGGCATCTCGTTCGGCAAGGTCCAGAACTCCAGCGGGCAGTACGTGAAGGCGAGCCTCGCGAGCGTCACCGCCGCTGCGGCGGGCGCTGCCAAGGACATGCCGGCTGATTTCCGCGTTTCCATCACGAACCCACCCGGCAAGGAGTCGTACCCGATTTCCAGCTTCACCTGGCTCTTGATCCCCGCGCAGATTCAGGACGCTGCCAAGCGCGATGCAATCAAGGACTTTTTGAAGTGGATGCTCACGCAGGGCCAGGGCTACAACGAGGGGCTCACCTACGCGAAGCTTCCGAAACCAGTCATCGATAAGGAACTGAAGGCGATTTCGCTGATTCAGTAATCGCCCCGGTCAAACGCAATGTCAGCCACAGCCGCTACGCTCGGTAACGAGGCTCCGCGACCCGCGGGGCCTCGTTCTTTTCTGAACCGCCTTCGCGGCGGCGACGAGATAGCGCACGTCATCACCCTGATTTTCGCGGCCAGCATCCTGCTGATCACTTCGCTACTCGTGATTGAGCTCTGGCGTGAATCGCACGCTTCGCGCGTCGCGTTCGGCTGGAAGTTTTTTATCACCAGCGTCTGGGATCCGGTTTTCGATAATTACGGCGCCGCTCCGTTCATCTATGGCACGCTGGTCACTTCCGCTATCGCACTGATCATCGCCGTTCCACTCGGCCTCGCCAGCGCCATTTTCCTTTCCGAGCTTGCGCCTCGCAAAGTCAGCGACATCATTTCCTTTCTCATCGATCTTCTCGCCGCTGTGCCGAGCGTGATCTACGGCTTGCTCGGCATTTTCGTGGTTGTCCCGCTGATGCGCGAACATCTCGGCCCCGCGCTGAAATCCACGCTTGGATTCTTGCCGCTCTTCAAAGGCCCGAACTATGGCGTCGGCTTTCTCACCGCCGGCATCGTCCTGGCGATCATGGTCGTGCCTTACATCATTTCCGTTTCGCGCGAGGTTCTTCTCACCGTGCCGCGCGAGCAGCGTGAAGCCGCACTCGCGCTCGGCGCAACGCGCTGGGAAGCCACCTGGAAAGCCGTGGTCCCCTGGGCGCGCACGGGCATTTTCGGCTCGATCTTCTTGGCGCTCGCGCGCGCTCTCGGCGAAACGATGGCCGTCACCATGGTCATCGGCAACGCCGCTATCATCAGCGCGTCGCTCTTTTCGCCGGGAAACACGATCGCCTCAACCATCGCCAGCCAGTTCACCGAAGCCACCGGAGATGTCTACCTCAGCGCATTGATCGAGCTGGGCCTTGTGCTTTTCCTGATGACCTTCATCCTCAACGGCTTGGCGCGACTCCTCATCGTCGCCACCGAACGCGGAGGGGGCCGCCCCGCATGAGCGCGAACACGACTACGCACACGCTCTCGAAGACGGAACGCGCGCACCTGCTTTGGCGCAAAACAGTCAATGTGATCATGCTTAGCCTTACGGGCGTCGCCGCACTCGGCGTCGTCAGCGTGCTGTTCCTGATTCTTGGCTACCTCGTTTACAACGGCGGCCACGCGCTGAATTGGGCGTTCTTCACGCAGCTGCCCAAGCCCGTCGGCGAAACTGGCGGCGGCATGGCCAACGCCATCGTCGGCAGCCTCAAGCTTCTACTCCTGGCCGCCGTCATCGGATTGCCTGTAGGCCTTCTCACCGGCGTTTATCTCGCGGAGTTTGGGGGAAAGACGTTCTCCTTTATCGTTCGCTACACGAACGACCTTCTGAACGGCGTGCCTTCGATCGTGATCGGCATCTTCGCTTTCGCGCTCGTCGTTCGCCCCGTGAAAAGCTTCTCCGCGCTTGCCGGCGGATTTGCCTTGGCGATGATGGTCGTTCCGGTCACCGTGCGCAGCACGGAGGAATTTCTGAAAGCCGTGCCGGGTAATATGCGCGAAGCGGCCATGGCCTTGGGGGCGAGTAAATGGAAAACGATTGCCACGGTTGTGCTGCCCGCGGCGAGCGGCGGCATCCTAACCGGCATGCTTCTGGCGCTTGCGCGTGTGGCTGGCGAGACGGCGCCGCTGCTTTTTACCGCATTTGGCAATCGCTATTGGAGCCACGGCTGGATGCAGCCGATCGCTTCGTTGCCGGTGATGATCTATACGTATGCGATCGCGCCTTACGACGACTGGCATCGACAGGCCTGGGCCGCCGGTCTCGTGCTTCTCGCGCTCGTTTTGCTTTCGAATCTTGGCGCCCGGTTTATCCTGGCGCGCACGAAGTCGGTCTAAATGAGTGAAGGTGAAACTGTGAGCAGCTCTCCACAACCCGCGATGTACGCGAACCCGCTGCGAGTACCGGTGACCATGGAAAATACAGCGACGTCGCACCAAAAAGCCGAGCAGACACTACGGCTGAAGATTGAGAATCTCAATTTCTTCTACGGCGCTAAACAAGCCGTCTTCGGCCTCAACATGAACATACCCGTCAACCATGTTACGGCGCTGATCGGCCCGTCGGGTTGCGGCAAGTCTACCTTCCTGCGCACGCTCAACCGCATGAACGAGACCATTCGCAACACGCGCATCGAGGGCGACATCCTCCTCGACGGCCAGGACATTCTCGGCATGGACGTCGTCGGCCTCCGCCGCCGCGTCGGCATGGTCTTCCAACGCCCGAACCCGTTCCCGAAATCGATCTATGACAACGTCGCTTACGGCCTGCGTATCAACGGCTTCAAGGGGCGCCTCGACGATCTGGTCGAGCAGAGCCTGCGCCGGGCCGCCTTGTGGGACGAAGTGAAAGACGTGCTCAAGAAATCGGCCTTCGCGCTTTCCGGCGGCCAACAACAACGCCTCTGCATCGCGCGCGCGCTCGCCGTCGACCCTGAAGTGCTGCTGCTCGACGAGCCCTGCTCCGCTCTCGATCCGGTCACCACCGCGAAAATCGAAGAGTTGATGTTCCAACTGAAAGACAGCTGCACCATGGTCATCGTCACCCACAACATGCAGCAGGCCGCGCGCGCCAGCGACTACACCGCGTTCATGCTCGATGGCAAGCTCATCGAGCACAGCGAAACTTCCAAACTGTTTACAACTCCAACCGATCCCAGAACTGAGGCGTACATCACCGGCCGTTTCGGGTGATACTGGTTGCAATTAATTTCGTCGGGTCCCACGTGCCGGCAATTTGTTGAGGGAACATGGAACGACATTTCGAACATGACCTGGAAGAGTTGAAGCAGCGGCTGCTCTGGATGGGCAGCCTGGCCGAACGCGCCGTCCATCAGGCCGTTCACGCGGTACTCGACGCTGAGGAAAATCTGGCCGACTCCGTTCTCACCGAAGAGAGCGCGATCAATGAGATGCAGATTGAGATCGACGATCGCGTCCAGCGCCTGCTCGCGCTTCAGCAGCCGATGGCGGCGGACTTGCGGTTTCTTCTCGCCGTGTCGCGCATCAACCAGGATCTCGAACGCATCGGCGACCAGGCCGTCAACATTGCGCAGTCCGCGATGCGCATTCTCCGCCATCCACAGGTGAAGCCTTACGTCGACTTGCCGCGCATGAGCGAGCTGGCTGAAGCCATGGTCCGCGACAGCTTGAACGCGCTGGTTCGCGGCGACCAGGATCTCGCGCAATCGGTGATGCGACGCGACGATCAAGTCGACCGCCTACGCGATCAACTTTTCCGCGAGCTTCTTACCTACATGATGGAAGATTCCGCCCAGGTTTTCGCCGCGTTCGAACTCATCCTGGTCGCCAAGAATCTCGAACGCATCGGCGACCACGCCACCAACATCGCCGAGGACGTCATCTATTACATCGCCGGCCGCGACGTCCGCCACCCAGCCCTAGACCGCCGCTAACCCACAGGCTGGGCGCACACACTGCTCGACCTTCGAGGGGCCTAAGCAGCGGGGCAATCCTGCCGGCGTCCGACGATCTCCAGTTTCCGCCGCGAGAAGGCACACCACGACCATGGGCCAAATTCACATGATTCGCAGGAGCAATCTCAACGCGTAGGAACCGCAACCGCAGAATCTCAACTTCCTCTAAATCCTCGTCAACGCCACCGCTTCATCGTCCGCCAAATCCAAAATCGTATCCAGTCTCACCATCTTCAAAAGCATCAGCACGCGCTTGGTCGGGGCAAAATAAGTAGCCTTTCCGCCCGCGCGCTTCAGCGTAGTGAACGCCCTCACTAGCGCGCCGATTCCCGAGCTGTCCAGCTCCGTCACTCCCGCCAGATTCACCGCCACATGCAGCGAGCCCGAATCCACTAGCTGTTGAATCTGGTTGCGGAATGCTTCCTCGGCCTCCCCCAGTTTCAACGGTCCTTCCAGATCCAAAATCGTCGCCCGGCCCGCTTTTCGTATCCCGATGTTCACAATCGCCTCGCTAGGACATGCAACGCTAACCGAATTCCTGCCCTCAATCAAGCGTCCGGCGAGACTTTAGAACGATCCGCCAAAGCCGCTTCCGCCGCGATTGACGCCCGTCAACTCAGCTTCTAACATCTCCCACACATGCCGGATGCTCCGTCTCTGATTGGCCGGACCATCTCCCATTACCGCATCGTCGAAATGCTCGGCGGCGGCGGGATGGGGATCGTCTATAAAGCCGAAGACACACGCCTTGAGCGATTCGTCGCCCTGAAATTCCTGCCTGAAAAAGTCGCCGAAGACCCGCAGGCGCGCGAACGCAGACGGCTCGAACGCCGCAATCTTCAGCCACGGCAAGTTTGACACTCAACCAGCCTGCACTTCGACCGGCAGGTGGCTTTACTATATCGATTCCGACAGCTTTGAATTGATGCGCGCTGCGGTCGAAAGCGGTTCGGCCGAGCAGGTTCCCAACAGTGCGCGTCCGAACTCCATCGTCAACTACTTCGCGCTTTCTCCGGACGGTTCCCGTATCGCGTTCGTTACTTCAACGGAGGACCCTTCGACGCGGACCGTGCGACGGAGTTTGGCCATGCTGAAGCTCGATGATGCCACCCAATCGTCACTGCAGGCCTTCGACCTCGACGTCCGCGCCAAGGGCTACATTCAATTCACCACGGACGGCCAACAGCTGGGCTACATCACCGAGGAACAGGGCATCGGCAACATTTGGCTGAACCCATTGAACGGCTCGCCGCCTCATGCCATCACCAATTTCAAATCCTCAAAAATCCTAGGCTTCTCCTGGTCGCCGGACGGCAAATCCCTGGCCGTCGTCCGCGAGGATCAAACGTCCGACGTAATCCTTCTCCGCGACACCACGCCCAACTAGCCGTTCCAAAACTCTTAGTACGCACCTCGATTCCTTGACGTGCCCTTATCCCTTTTGCTAGTCTCGCGCATCTCGTCGCGCGCTCGGCGCTCGTCGTCGGTCCGCGGCGGGAAGCCGGAAGTGCCCCCTTCCTCCTGGGAGAGTCATGGAAACGTCGTCCGCGCTCTATGAACTAGCGAGCGTGTCCCTAGCCTGTCGCGACCAAGACACTCTGCTGAAGACCTTTGCCGCCCGCGTGGGCGCTAATCTGTCTGCTCGCGCTGTTTTCGTCTGGACCTACGACGCTGCCTCTGAATCTCTTGTCTGCCGTACGCGCTGGACCGAACCCGGCGAGCGCCTAAACCCCGTCTCCGAACCCGTCACCAATGGCATCCTCACCGAAGTCTACGAATCCGGCGGCAGCCGCGTCGCCGATGCCGACGCTATCGCAGAGGACGGTTTCGAGCATCTCGATGAAGCTAGCCGACCGCGCATCAAATCCGCGCTTTTCGCCGTACTTCACGGCGCGCAGTCGAACGAAGGGGTTGTGGAAGTCCTGAACCGCCGCGGAGATTTCACCGCCGATCAAGCCAGCTTCCTCGAAGAAGCCAGCCGCTTTGCCGGCCACGCCTTCGCGAACCTGGGCGCCATCGAAGCCGAACGTCAAACGCAGCTCTTCACGCTCGAGCGCCTCACCGCTCTGTACGACCTCGGGCGCACTTTTACTTCTACACTCGAGCTCGGAGAACTACTTCCCGTCGTCGCCGGCAAAATCCGCGACATTCTCCCGGCCGGAGCTTGCAATCTATGGCTGGCCGACTCCGGCTCCGAAGAACTCTACCTTGCGAGAAAAGTCGGCGAAGATCCCACGGTCGAAGATGACGCGCGCGTTTCGCTCACCGAAGGTCTGCTCGCGGACATCGCCCAGAAGGCTGCGCCCAAGCTCGTCGACGACGCATCCAGTGAACCCTGGCTCGCCGAACGCCTTGAAGCCGGCAATGGATTCGAAATCACTTCCTGGATGGGCGTACCTCTCCGCAAAGACGATCAGGTTCTGGGCGTCGTCGAGATCGTGAATAAGGCCGATGGCACGCAATTCAACGAAGAAGATCTCTTCTTCCTCGCTAGCATTAGCGAACAAGCCGCCGTTGCGCTTCACAACGCGAATCTCCTCGAAGCCGAACGCAAAGTCAGCGCACTCGACGCGCTCCTGAAAATCTCACAAGAAATCACGTCCACGCTCGATCTCGATCACGTTCTCACCACCGTCGTGCATCAAGCCTCTTCCGTCGTCCCGTTCGAGCGCTGCGTGATCGGATTTTTCGATCGCAGCAAGTTCCTTCTTGGCGCCGTCTCCGGCGAAGCCGAAGTCCCGAAGACCCGCGAAATGTCGGACCTGCGTACGCGCCTCGAATGGGTCGCGAGCCAAGGCGGCCCCGTCTCGGCGGACCTCTACGAAGACGGCTGGCACACCACGCCTGAAGACGCGAAAGCGCAGATCGTTCCCTTCCTCGAAGCTCACACGCAAAACGGCTTCTACGGCTTACCTCTGAAGGACGATCAGGGCACCCTCGGCGCAATGGTGCTGCTCAGCGGCGACGCCGACTTTCTCACGGACAGCAACAAGGAAACCGTCGGCATTCTTGCGAACCAGACCACCGTCGCGATTCGCAACGCACAGCTGTACCAGCAGGTGCCGCTCGCGAATCTGTTGCAGCCGTTTTCTCAGCGAAAGAAGAGGCTGCTCACGGCGATGCCGCGTTCGCGCTGGGGCGAATACGCGCAACGTGCTGGCTTGATTGTGGGAGCGTTGATTCTGATTCCGTGGCCGATGCGCGTCGGCACCGACGCCACCGTGGTGTCCGCCGACCGGCGTGTCGTCAGCGCGATCGGCGGCGGTGTGGTGCAGCACGTGTTCGTCCACGAGGGCGACGCGGTGCAGCCCGGCCAAGTACTGGCGCAACTCGACAACAGCGATGACCGCGTGAAGCTTGCGCAAGCCCAGGAAGCTCTCGCGCAGGCTCGCCACGAACTCGCCGAGTCTGAGTTCCGCAACGATCCCTCAGCCGCCGGCCAAGCCAAAATTGAAGCCGATCTGCATCAGGCCGAAGTCGATCTCGAGCAACAGCGCGTTTCCGAATCCGTGCTGCGCGCGCCCATCGCCGGGCTCGTGGTGACGAACAAAATCGAAGACAAAACCGGCTCCTATCTTCACCCCGGCGAAGCCTTCGGCGAAATCGTCGCGCAGGATCGCATGGCGGTGGAAATGAGCGTCCCCGAAACCGATCTCACGCTCGTGAAACCAGGCGCGAAAACCGCGCTAAAGCTCAACGCGTTTCCAACGACCACATTTCAAGGGACGGTTGACCGCCTGGGAGCCCAGACGCACGGCGACGCGGGCGAACAATATTTCCTGGTGCGCTCCACTTTCGACAACACGGATAACCGGGCTCGAAGCGGCATGGTTGGCCGCGCGCGCGTCTCCGCCGGGGGCGGATGGTTTGGCAGCGGCTGGTATCCGGTCGGATATGTCTTGCTTCGACCGCTGGTCCGCTGGATATGGGAAAAAGTTTGGGGATTTCTACCTTGAGGTCTCTCGGAATGAGGTACACAAAGAAATCGCTCCTATGTTTCGGAGCGTGCCTAGCCTTCGCGCTTGCCGGGTGCGGCGACTCGTCGTCGCATTCCGAAGCCGCCTCGCCGGCAACTCCAGCCCCGGCTGCGCACGCGCCCGTCGCTCCAGCTCCCCTGATCACGCCCACCGCGTCGGCGAACGAAGTCCTGAGCGTCCTCACGGTCGAGCACCAGGTTGACGTCACGGCTCAGCGCGACGGCGTCGTTACCGCCATTGCCAAAGACGAAGGCAGCGCGGTCAATGCCGGAGAAACGCTCGGCAAGCTGGACGACCGAACGATTCAGACCGAGCTGGTGAAAGCCCGAGACGATCTGCAGGTGGACGAAAACAACCACAAGTACAAAGAAGCCGAGCTGAAAGCCAAGTCCTCCGCTCTTCATCGCCAGCAACAGCTTCGCGCGCTCGGCCTGTCCACGGACGCCGATCTTGAAACCGCCGAGTTCGAAGCCAAAGCCGCCGAATACGATATGAAAGGCTACGAAGCTCTGGTCGAAAGCGGACACGCTGAAATCAATCGCCTGAATCTGGAGCTGGAACAGACCCAGATCAAAGCACCGTTCGCCGGCGTCGTCGTTCGCCGCTACATCCGCGAAGGCCAAGCGATCACGAAGGGGGACAAAGCATTTCGCGTCACACAGCTCGCCCCACTTCAAGTCCAGTTTCAGGTTCCCGAAACGGCGGACTGGAAGCCGTCGATCGGCGCTCCGGTGCAGCTCGCGCTCATGGGCGACGCAAAACGTTCGCTCACCGCGCACGTCGTCAAGATCAGCCCCACCATCGACGCCGCTAGCGACAGCTATGACGTCCTCGCGCAGCTCGGCGGTGCTGGAATTGGTGATCTTCGTCCCGGCATGGCTGTCCGCGTAAGATGGCCAACGAACGCCGCCGCAAAAAAACCGTAACTCCCTTCGCCGATGCGCTTCGGACCCACCAGCCTTCAAGTCTCCAGCGTCCTCGCCAAAGGACTGCGCCGGCCGAAACTGCGCTCCGATGTGCGCATCAGCGAGCAAACCGTCAACGGCGAGACCAGCTACGTCATCAAGAACCACGAAACGAATTCCTACAATCGCTACGGCGCCACCGAATACGAACTTCTCCGGCTCTGTGACGGCACGCGCACGCCGCTAGAAATTTCCGAAGAGCTCACAAAGCGTCATCCCGATTCGCCTCTGGATGAAGCGGAAGTCCTCGAATTTCTCGACAGCATCGAGCCTGCCTTGTGGGAGCGCTCGCTCGGTGAAAAAAATCTGGCCGTCCTCGAGCGCATTCGCGATGAACGCAAAGGCCGCGTCGACCAGTCCAGCGTCCTTTATATGAGCTTCAAAGCCTGGGACCCAAACAACACCCTGGCCAAGCTCGATCCTTATTTGAGCTGGTTGTTCACTCCCGGCTTCGTCGCGTTCTCGATTCTGCTTTTCATCGCGTCGGCATATCTTCTCGCCGGCGATTGGGCCCGCGTCCAACAGGACACCGCCTCGCTTTACAATTTCGCGGACAAAAGCGCCTACGATCTTTGGATATTCTGGATTCTTCTGCTCGGTCTTGGCGGCGTCCACGAATTCGGCCACGGCCTCACCTGCAAGCATTTCGGCGGCGACGTTCACCAGATGGGCTTCCTTCTCATTTATTTCACGCCTGCCTTCTACACCGACACCACGGACATTCTCCTGTTTACCAAAACCTCGGAACGCCAGTGGGTGATCTTTGCCGGTATCTGGGTCGAGCTCGTTTTTTGCGGCCTCGCGGCGCTGCTCTGGCATTTCACTTTGCCCGGCACCGTGATCAACGATATCGCGTACAAATTGATGCTGCTCAGCGGCATTCAAGGCGCCCTTCTGAACCTGAATCCACTCATCAAAGCCGACGGCTACTACGCGTTATCGCAGTTCCTCGACATGGACAATCTTCGCGAGGACTCCTTCGCTTATCTGCAGGCATGGTTCGATCGCTACTTCCTCCGCCACGACATCGACCTGCCGCCGGCCAGCCGCCGCCAGCGCCGCATCTTCTTCATCTTCGGGCTCTGCGCGATTCTCTACAGCACCTCGCTCCTCGTGCTTGTGGTTGTGTTCGTGAAAAATGTTTTGGTGAATCGTCTTGGCACCGAATGGGGTTACATCGGCACCGTGTGCGTGATCTATTTCTTCTCACGCGCTGGGATTCGCAGCGCCATTCCGAAAGTTCGCGCGTGGCTCCGCGATAAGAAGGAGGTCTGGATGAGGTGGAAAATGACGCCTGCGCGCGGCTTCGGTGCGGCCGCCCTCGCACTGCTGGTCTTCCTGCCGCCCGTTCCCTCGCGTGTTTCTACACCCATGGTTCTGGAAGCCGGAAAATCCGCTCATGTCCGTGCAGAGGTGCCGGGAAAGATCCAGGCCGTTTACGTTCATCAGGGGGACACGGTTAAAGCCGGACAGGTTCTCGCGACGCTCGAAAATCCCGAGATTACCTCCGACGACCGCGTGCTCAGCCAGGAACTCGCACTCGCTGCCGCCGGCGTGCGATACGGGGAGGATCGCTCCGACCCTTCCACCACGGCCAATGCAACCGTCAAGTCCGTGCGCCTTCAGCAGGAACTCGACGTCGCCAACCGGCAGGTCGCCGAGCTGGAGCTTCGTTCTCCCATCGACGGGGTCATCGAGACGACCGGTGTTTCCGAAATGGCCGGACAATTCCTTGCGCCCGGCGAGGAATTCGCCAAGATCGTCGATCGAAGCCGCATGCGCGCGCGAATTCTGGTCCGCGATCTCGACCTACAGGACGTTCAGGTTGGGGCGCCGGCTCGCGTGAAAGTGCTGACCTATCCCTTCCGGACCTTCGGCGGAGAGGTCGAGCGGATCATGCCCGCTACTTCAGCGGACCGGCCTGTCGCGGAAACCGAAAATCTGGAACGCCTCGGCCAGCAGCTCACCAGCTACATCGCCGTCGATATGGAGTTTCCCAATCCGGATGGCACACTGAAGGAAGGCATGACCGGCACGGCCAAAATTTCAGGCAAGTCGTCGCCGCTCGGCTGGCAGGTCGCACGCGGCACCTGGCGCTGGCTTCGCGGCCAAATCTGGTAGAAAGAATTGCAGGGATCACTTTTGGGATGACGTACATCCAGATCCAGGTAGCGTCCTAGCCAAAACGTCCGGGCAAAAAAAAGAAGACCGCCGTTCCTGGGACGGCGGCCTTCCTTTGGGAGTGCTACTACTTCGCACCCGGCCGAGCCCAAACCCGGCAGGGAATCTTGTTTGAAGCTCAGACCTTTCTCGTCAATGTCCGCATCAGCGGCAGCACGTGCGACTTCTTCGCTGGCTTCTGAATGCCCGCTTTCTTCTCGCCCTGCTTGATCGGTTTCGGTTTCTCCGCCATGGCTAAACTCCCTTGCGATTCACTCGAGTCTCAACCGCCTGTGCTGCCTACGTGCAATCTGTGCGCCAAATCTTTGAAAATCGTTATGTCCCCAACACTCAGAAAACAGACGATTTGCGCCTCCCTGATTCGCCGTCAAGACCGCCCTGGTCGGCGAAGTGTTGAAATTTTCCGATGACCGTTGAATTTTTCAATTTCTGCGCGATCCGGGCCGTGGCTACGACAAACTGTCCCAAAAACACAAAGAGCTGCTGCCTTGCTGGCAGCAGCTCTCGACTTTCAAGCCTTCTCAAGCTCGCAGGGCTGGGTACGGCCCACGGCCGAGCTCCGACTCCAACGACTAGTGCTTGCCCGGAATGATCGGCAGCTTGCCGATCGTCAACGACTTCGTCGCTTCCATCTTCTTCGCCTTCTTCAAAGTCTTCTTGGCCATTTTGTTCTCCCTCGCTTGATTTGCCCTACCGGGCATCTGCTCAGTGCATATGCAACGGAGGGCCCAAACTCAACGCCGATTCCACTCCGCGCTAAGTCCCGCATTTTCTTTCGACCTGTACTCGAACCGCGCGCGCGCCTGTCCCAACGGCCAGTTTGCCGTTGAATTATCCAGTGCGCGTTGACATTTTCAACACCCCGCACCGCCCCATCGCTTTTCAGGCACGGCGCGAATCAACTACAAATTATACTTTCGGCACAGGTAGTTCAGCCGGTTCCGGTCGACACCCAAAAGCCGCGCCGCTTCCGATTTTACGTTCTTGGCCTGCTCCAGCGCTTCCTTCACCCAGCGGCTCTCGAACGACTCCATCTCACGGTCCAGCTTGATGCCCGTGGCCGGCAGCTTGAACCGGCCCCGCCCATCGTGGCCCGCCGCCTGCACGATCTCGCCTGGCAGGTCCTTCAACAACACGGTGTCCCCGTCGGACATGATCACCAGCCGCTGGATCGTGTTCTCCAACTCGCGCACGTTCCCCGGCCACGGATACCGTTTCAGCGCCAGCATCGCGTCATCTGCGATCCTTTTTGGCGGTATCCCGTTGGCGGCCGAATAGATGCTCGTGAAATACTCGGCCAGCACGGGAATATCATCCACACGCTCGCGTAGCGCTGGCACGAAAATCGGCACCACGTGGATCCGGTAATAAAGGTCCTCGCGGAACTGGTCTTTGCGGACCATCTCTTCCAGGTCCTCGTTCGTCGCGCTGATCAGCCGGAAGTCCACCTTGATCGACTTCTTGCCGCCCAGCCGCGTCAGCGACCGATCCTCTAACACACGCAGCAGCTTGCTTTGCAGTGGCAGTGTCAGCGTCGCGATCTCATCGAGAAATAATGTTCCCTGGTGGGCCAGTTCCACGCGCCCTTCTTTGGCCGTCACAGCGCCCGTGAACGCGCCTTTCTCGTACCCAAAAAGCTCGGCCTCCATCAATCCCTCGGGCAGTGCCGCGCAGTTCACGCTCACAAATGCCCGGCTGCGCCGCGGGCTCTGCTCGTGCAGTGCCCGCGCCACCAGCTCCTTGCCGACGCCGCTCTCGCCGCGGATAATCACGTTCGTGCTGGCCTTGGCCACCCGCGTGATCGACTCGAACACATGCCGCATCGCATCGGTGGCGCCGATGAAGTCCCCAAGCGTCTTCTTGCGGCTGATCTCTTCGCGCAACAAGCGGTTTTCGCGCTGGATTCGCAGCTTCTCGACGCCGCGGCCAATCAGGTGGCGCAGTACGTCCGTATCGATGGGCTTGATGAAGTAGTCGTAGGAGCCCGCGTCGATCACCTTCAGCGCCGCGGCCTTTGATTCGTCGGAACTGAGCACGATCACGAGGGTGTCAATGTCGCTGCCGTCGAGCCGCGAGAAAAGCTCGATGCACTGCTTCAGGCCACCGGATTCGATCGGCATTCCAAGCAGCAGCACGTCCAGTTCCGAGCCTTCCAGCAGTTTGTAGGCTTGGGCGTAGTCCTGTCCTTCAAATACCTCGAACTCCGAGCGCAGCGCGGACGCGATTTTTCCGCGCAGCGCTGCGTCGTCATCTACGATGGCGACTCTCGATTTGGGGGCCCCAGGTGTGATGTTCAAGCTCCCGCGATGGGACTTCGTGTTTCATTCACGGATGGGGCGAAAAGGGTCTGCTCCGTGTGCGGAGATTCTAGGTAACGACCGCTTGCCTGTCAACGCCGCGATGCCTATTGAATCGATTCGCTAGCCGAGGGGATCGCGTGGGCTGCGCCGGAACTTGTGCGCCCCGACGGGCTGCGCCGGGCGCCACATGCAGTAGAATTCTTGAGCTTCTCAAGGACCAGCATGCCGTCTACCGTCTCCAAAACCATCCTCCACGACTCGTTCCGCGTCGGCATCACCCTCAAAGGCTTCGACGGCATTCTCGAAATCGTCGCCGGCGCCGCGCTCTGGTTGCTCACGCCCGCGAAAATGAGCGACCTCATCCGGCGCCTGTGCGAACAGATGCTGGTTCGCATCCCCAACGGGTACATCTCCGCCCACCTGATCGCTGCATCCCAGAAACTCAACAACGACAGCCGCCAGTTCGCCGCCTTTTACCTCCTCACCCACGGCCTGGTAAAAGTCATCCTCGTCGTCTGCCTCTGGATGAACAAGCTCTGGGCCTACCCGCTGACCATCGCCGTCTTCGGATTGTTCATGCTCTATCAGATGGCCCGCTTCACGCACACGCACTCCATCGCGCTGGTTCTGCTGACGATCTTCGACGGCCTGATCATCTATCTGACCTGGATGGAATTTCAGCAGCAGAAAAACCGCAAATGGAAGGAAGACCAACGGAAGGAAACGGCAGCCAGCTAGTCGTCGAGCGATTCAGCGTCGATGCCGATGTTCTTCTCGCCCGCCGCTTTCTTCTCGTTGTACTTCTTCACCCACGCCGCAAAGCTTTTTCCGGCGGCCGTGTCCCGCCCGGTGAACCGAAGTCCCGCAATTTCGCTGAAACGGATCTTCAACTTCTCCGGCGAATCCTTCGGCATCACGCGCACGAAACAATCCGTCAGCCTCGGGCCGCCGATCTTGCGATCGAACAAATATCCAACGATGGTCCGCCCGTCCTTCAGCGAGATCGTCAAGTCGCCGCGGTAATCGAACGCCTTCTCAATCGCTTCGTGTACTTCTGAATCCGTCGCCAGCGTCGGCGCCCAGCCCTCGAGATTCTCGTGCACCACGCCGAGCTTTTGTTCTTGATCTTCCGTGAAGTGATTGTTCAGAGGATTCATCGGCTCTTCGAAATAAAATGCGCGTCCGCCAAAACCTACGCCTTCGGCGCCGCCATAATCTGCACCAGCTGTCCGGGATCGCCGCTTGCGCCGTTCGAAGCGCCGCCCATCGCGTCCGGATCGTTGTAGCTGCTGAACGTAGCTTTCACCGCGCTCACGAATCCGCCCAGCGAGCCGAACATATGATTCACCGCGCTCGCCTCGTATCCACTGTGCACCATGCAGTTCGCGCACTTTGGATTCCCACTCTCGGTGCCGTAGCGCTCCCAATCCGTCTCGCGCAGCAATTCCTCAAACGTTTCCGCGTAGCCGTCCTGCATCAGATAGCAAGGCTTCTGCCACCCGAAAATGTTGTAGGTCGGCATTCCCCATGGAGTGCACGCGTACTCGCGCTTGCCCATCAACATTTCCATGAATAGCGGGCTTAGATTAAAGCGCCAACGCTTCTTCCGGTTGCTCAGAATTTCTCGAAACAAGTTCCTCGTCTTTGTCTTGCTCAGAAAGTGTTCCTGGTCCGGCGCCTTGTCGTAGGTGTAGCCCGGCGAAAACATCATCGCCTCCACGCCCAAGTCCATCATGTCGTCGAAAAAGTTCCGAACCTTCTGCGGATCGGCGCCGTCAAACAGCGTCGTGTTCGTCGTCACGCGGAAACCGCGCTCGAGCGCCAGTCTGATCGCCTCCTCGGCTTTGTCGTACGTTCCTTCGCGGCAGACCGCAAAATCGTGCTCTTCGCGCTGCCCGTCCATGTGCACGGAAAACGAAAGATATTTGCTGGGCGTAAACTCGTCGAGCTTCTCCTTCAGCAGCAGCGCGTTCGTGCACAGATAGATGTACTTCTTCCGCGCTACCAGTCCCTCCACAATCTCGGCGATCTGTGGGTGCATCAACGGCTCGCCGCCCGGAATGCTCACCATCGGCGCGCCACACTCATCCACCGCACCGAAACACTGTTCCGGCGTCAGGTGCTTCTTCAGCACGTGCGCCGGGTACTGAATCTTCCCGCAGCCTGCGCACGCCAGATTGCAGCGCAGCAGCGGCTCGAGCATCAGGACGAACGGGTACTGCTTCCGGCCCTTCAGCCGCTGGCCGATCACATAAGACGCCGTCGTCCACATCTGTGAAACAGGTACCGCCATCTCGCAACCTCACACACGTGCGCAACCGCGCACAGTCCTTAGACTCTCATTTTACCGGATTTGATGCCTGCACGAAACTGCAGACTCACCGTTTTGTGTCTTTCTCCCCACAATCGCGAGCCTACTTTTGAAGCAGCCCGTACACTTCCACCTCTCCCAGCGTACCTATATAAACGCGCCCCTTCATCACCACCGGCACCACAAACCGCGTCGCGTCCGCGGCATGATCCCGCGTGGCATTCTGTTCGGAAGAATAAAGCGGCATCCCCATCTTCACCGCATCAAACGCATAAAGCACCGCCGCTTGCGCCGGCCCGTTCCAAGTCTTCGTCGCGACCGCCCACAGAATCGCATCCTGATTTCCGTTCGCCGAAATCGTCGGCGTCGCGCCCGGATTGTCGAACCGTATGCTCGACACCGCCGGAGTCTCCCTCAATTGCCCTTTCATGACGTCGTAGCTCCGTACCCGGTCGTCCTCGCATGCGATGAACACGCGCCCATTCCAATACGCCGCGGCTGTGTAGCAGCCGCCGGACAGCGTGAACTTCTGTACCACCGCGTCGCTATCCTTTCCATAGCCGCCCATTTTGTCGCGATTGATCACGTAGATCGCCCCGCTCTTTCCCGGCTGCACCAGGATGTGCGCGGGATTGCCGGACTGGTCGGGTAATAGAGTCGGACCGCTCGATCCGAGATCCGCGTCCGTCTTGCTCAGCGCTTCTTGATTGAATGGCGTGAACGAGTCCCGAATCTTCAGCGTTGATCCTTCAAGGCCAAGCTTCAAAATCGAATCGCCCCAGTCGCGTCCGCCATCCTTGTTCGCATCGAACGTCCCATTCCCGATCGGCACGTACACGTTCCCTGCCGCATCCGCCGCCGGGCCCGCGTCGCTCATCCAGATCCCGCCTTCCGATCCATCCGGCGTCACGTTCAACGTCGCCTTTTGTTCGAGCGTCGCCGGGTCGTACGCCATCACCCATCCGTGATACGGATCCACATCGCACGACGATGCCCAGGTGAGATACAGCACGTCGTTCGAAAGCAGCAGCGCAGCGCGCGGGTTCTCGCGCAGATCGTTGAAACTCACCAGACCGTTTTCAGCGCCGTCTCCCGTGCCCTTCGCCGTCGCGGAAACAATTTTGGGCCCGCCGAACTTCTCGACGCCCGTTGTGATCGCCAGAGCGTGCAAATTCTGAAAGAACTCATTCTTCGAGAGCGTGCGCCCGATCATCGTCCGCGCCAGCACATAGAGCGTGCCGGTCTTCATATCGATCACCGGCGTCGAGGTGATTCCCACTTCCGGCGCGATGAACGGGCAGTTCGTCTGCGGCGCGGGAACCGTGGTGACCCCGCGTTTGCTTTCGAGAAAGCTCACCTGCCAAAGCGGCGTGTCGCCCGGCTTGTCCGCGTCGAATGCGTAGACGCTGTCATGCTCGGTGGCAACGAACAGAACGTTGTGCGTGCCCTTGCCGGGGATCGGGACGTCCGGTACATAGAGGGGCTGCGCGTACACTGCGCCGTCCACTTTGTACGCGCCGAGCTTTCCGAACTGGCGCGCATTTACGTTCTGCGGCGTCAGCGTCGTCTCATTCAGCGTCGCGCCCGTCCTAGCGTTGTTGTATTGCGATGTCGCAACTGGTGCGGCGTTCTGAGCCTTGACACCAATCGGGATTAGCGCAAAAGCGCAGACGACGCTGATTGCGAAAAGTGACTTCATGGCACACCCCTCCTCATTGGGAAGCCAATCCAGTCTGTTAGACACCTTTGAGACGCGAGCGGTGCCGGTCGTCCGGGCTTACGGTCTGGCTTCAAAAATCAGGTTGAAGGGAGTTTCGGTGGCGCGCCGGAATCGACGGAAGCCTCCTCCGGTCACCACTTCCCGCAACCGCTTCTCGCCAGCCTGCGCCCCGAGCGCCAGTCCAACTTCCTGCGAGAGCGAGGCGGGCGTACACAGCAACGTAGAAGCGCCGTAATACACACGGCCCACCGGATTCAGGTTGTCCTCAAGCTTATCCCCGGCGAACGGCTCGACGATCATCCAGGTCCCATCTTTCTTCAGCTTGCTGTGAACGTGCGAAGCCGCTCCTTTCGGATCTCCCATGTCGTGCAGGCAATCGAAGAACGTCACAAAGTCGTAGTCCTCTCCGGGGAAGTCTTTTGCCTTGGCGACTTCGAACCGGACCCGGTCCCCGACGCCCGCGTCCTTTGCCCGGTGCCGCGCCGTTTCGATGGATTTATCGTGATAATCGAATCCCACAAATTCGGACTTCGGAAACGACTTCGCCATCAGAATCGTCGACGCGCCCAACCCACAGCCGACGTCAGCCGTCTTCGCGCCCCGTTCCAGCTTTTCTTTCACCCCTTCCAAGGCTGGAATCCATGCTCGGACTAGATTTGCCGCGTAACCCGGCCGGAAGAACCGCTCGGTCCCCACAAACAACTCTGCATCGTGCTCGTGCCACCCCATTCCTTTTCCCGTTTTGAAACGCTCCGTGAGCGCCTCTTCGGCTCGCGACGCAGCCAGCGCCAGCTGGAACGCCCCCGGCAAAAACGCCGGGCTACTCTCATCCGCCATCGTGAACGCCTGCTCTTCAGTCAGATAAAACTTGCCCCCGGCACCGTCGTATGAAACGTACCCACCGGCCGCCTGGCAGCTGAGCCACTCGCGTACGTAGCGTTCGGCCGTCCCGGTCCGCTTGGCCAACTCAGCAGCGGTCTGCGGCCCGGCTGCCGCCAATGCTTTGTAAAGCCCGAGCTTGTCTCCGATCCGCACCAGCGGCGCGCTGAATGTCGCGCCGAAGTCCACCACCGCTCGACCCAAAAGCGAATGCAGCTTCTCCATGTCGACCGCCATCGCAGCACCTCCATCGGAACCTGAGTTGTCCCATCGTGAACATGAGCCCAACACCTGCAAAAACCTCACTCGGGCGAATTGTAGTCCCGTCCGTTTGGCGATGGCAACGGTTCACGCCGTGCGAACTGACGATCGCGGCGATTGGCTCTTCCTTTTTTACTACTACCTTTCTCACATTACGTTAGCGCTATGAACTTGCGGCGGAAACTGTAGGTGCGAATGAATGCGATAGCGGCGGTCGAATCAATTCCCAAAACGGGAATCGCGCTGGTTTGTGCCTCCCAGTGCACCGGAAATTGCTCCAGTTTTGTTCGCCACACGACGGGAACAAAATTCTTCCCAACTCCTACAAAGCAATCCTCACCTGCTTGTATGGATCGCCGCACTTTTGACACTTTGAAAATCCGCAAACCGCTCGGTTCCCGCCGTCCTTCGTCGTGGCGGGACTTCCAAATTTCGTGTAAATTTTTAGCGTGACCTCCCCCAATAAATTCAAAGTCGCGCTCGTTCAGATGAGCGTCGGCACCAAACCCGCCGAAAATCTGAAGCGTGCGAGCGAATTCATCGAAGAGGCCGGCGCGAAAGGCGCGCAGGTCGTTTGCCTGCCGGAACTGTTTCAATCTCAATACTTTTGTCAGCGTGAGGACGTCGCCTACTTCGATCTCGCCGAGGCCGTCCCTGGCCCATCCACGGAAGCCCTCGGTAAAGTGGCGAAGAAGGCCGGCGTCGTAATCGTTGCCCCATTATTTGAACGCCGCGCCGCAGGCGTCTATCACAATTCCGCCGCCATCCTCGATGCCGACGGCTCGGTCGCGGGCCTGTACCGCAAAATGCACATCCCGGACGACCCCGCCTACTACGAGAAGTTTTATTTCACGCCCGGCGATCTCGGCTTTAAGGCCTTCGACACGAAAGCTGGGAAAATTGCGACGCTGATCTGCTGGGACCAGTGGTACCCCGAGGGCGCGCGCCTGGCCGCTCTTCACGGCGCCTGCATCCTTTTCTATCCCACCGCGATCGGCTGGCACCCTGCCGAAAAAGCCGCCAACGGCGAAGCCCAGCGCGATTCGTGGCGTACCATCCAGCGCGGCCACGCCATCGCCAACGGCATCTATGTCGCCGCTGTCAATCGCGTGGGCCATGAAACTCCGTCTGGTGGAGACGGCCTGGAATTCTGGGGCACCTCGTTCCTGTGCGACCCCCAGGGCGTGGTGGTCACCGAAGCTTCCACCAACCAAGAAGAAATTCTCTACGGCGATGTGGATCTGGCGCACCTCGAAGACGTTCGCCGGAACTGGCCTTTTCTCCGCGACCGCCGCATCGACGCCTATAAGGGCATCGAGCAGCGCTTCCTCGACGGCAAACTTTGAGACCCAAAATCGAAGTCACCGTGGCGCCCACGCCGGCATCGCTCGGCTACAGGATGCCCGCCGAGTGGGACCTCCATGAAGCCACCTGGATCGCCTGGCCCCACAATACAACCGACTGGCCCGACAAGATCGCGACCATCCAGTGGGTGTACGGCGAAATCGTCCGCAAGACCGCCGAAAGTGAGATCGTGCGGATATTGGTGAACTCCATCGGCGATCAGAAAAAAGCCCGCGACATTTTGAAACGTGCTGGCGCCAATCTCAAAAACGTCCAGTTTTTCCGCTTCTCGACCAACCGCGGATGGACCCGCGACTTTGGCCCGATTTTCGTAAAGAGCGCGCGCGCCGAACCGCGTGTAGCAATCGCGCGTTTCCGTTTCACCGCCTGGGCGAAATATCCCGACTGGAAAAAGGACGACGCGATTCCGCCGCAGCTTGCCCGCAAATTGAATTACGAAATCATTCCGGCACGCATCGGCTCGCGCGATTTTGTTCTCGAAGGCGGCAGCATCGACGTGAACGGCCAAGGCACCGTGCTCACCACCGAAGAATGCCTTCTCGATCCAAAAGTTCAAGTGCGCAACCCCGGCGCGAGCCGCGCCGAAATCGAAACCGCGCTGAAAGAGAATCTCGGCGTCTCGAATGTCGTTTGGCTCGGCAAAGGCATCGCCGGTGACGACACCCACGGCCACGTCGACGATCTCTGCCGCTTCGTCGACCCGCGCCGCGTGGTTCTGATTCGGGAGAAACATTCGAACGAGGCGAATTATCGTCCGCTGGAAGAAAACTGGGAACGCATCAAGGACCTGCGCCTGGAAGACGGCTCGAAAATCGAAGCAATCGAACTACCGATGCCCGCTCCGCTTTTCTTCGACGGCGTGCGCTTGCCTGCAAGCTACGCGAATTTCTACATCACGAACGGTGCGGTTCTGATGCCCACATTCAACGATCCGAACGACCGCGTCGCGCTCGGGATTCTCTCTGAACTCTTCCCCGATCGCACCGTCTGCGGAATCCACGCCGTGGATTTGGTCTGGGGCTTTGGAACGCTGCATTGTCTTACCCAGCAGCAACCAGCTCCCGAATGCCGCGCGTCAGAGCGTTTTTCTTTGGCCTAAAATCCCCGCCGCACCAAATCGCAACATCGGCTCGATGCTAGGTTCATAACATCGGAATCCGAATAGCCTGCGTTTGCTGGGCGATTGAGGCTCACGAATCGCTGGAACGATTTCGAGCTCTCCGAAGACTACGGCGCGCGCCAGATGGAGGTGTACCGTCGCGCCGACTGCGTCCTCACCATCTCCGACGACGACGCCAACGCTTTTCGCGCCAAGTCTGCTGAGATTCGCACCGCGCGTATGCCCATGATCGCGGAGATTGCGCCGGAGGGGCCTACCTCGCCAACAGCGACGCCGCCACGTGGTTCCTACAGGAAATCCGGCCTGGGATCCGCCGCTCACGAGCCGAAGTTCAGCTCGCGCTCGTCGGCCATAATCTTTTTGACGATCCGAAGTTCCACGGTGCCGGAATTCTGCGCATCGGCTATGGGACGGACCTCGACCGGTTCAGCTCGGACCGAAGGCGCACAGCGTTTCGCGAGCGAATGTGCGGCGGCGCGATCATGTGAACCGAAGCCTCACGACTCCACACACTCGTGATCGTTCCGCTGTGTGGAAACCCATTTGCCCGGGAAGACCAAGCGCGGCCGTCAGATCACGCTCGGCGTCCGAAAGCGCCCTCTAAGTCGCACGGCGCGGGAACGTTCCGGCTCATCGCTACTTCTTCGCTGGATACTCGACGCGAATGGTCTCGATCGAGAACGGATGAACCGCGAACGTTACTTTGCCGTCCGTCACAGCGAGCGCGGAGCCTTCGGGCTTTTCCATCAGGTTCGTCGCCGTGGCTGAGGTCGCGCCGGACGGGACAGTGACGCTCAGGTTCCCATCCTGGCCCGCCCATTCGTAGAAACGGAGAAGCAATTCGTCGCCGTCTTCGGTTTTCTTCATCGCCGTAAGCACAACGTTTTCGCCATTCACCGAAACGAACGACTTGCTCGGCGGCCACGCGCCTTCGTGCGTCCAGGCCTGAACAGCCACGACCGGGTAGTTGAATTCGTAGCCGCGGCGAACCGTGAGCGCCTGTTTCCAATCGCCACCGTGCGCGTAGAGCGAATACGTGAAGTGGTGCGGACCGCGGTCGGCCTCGGGATCGGGCCAGGTCGGCGAGCGCAACAACGAGATGCGCAGCACGTTGTCTTTCGCGTCGTAGCCGTACTTCGAATTATTGATCAGGCTGAACCCATGCTGCGCGTCGCCCAGATCGGCCCAGCGAAGCGCTGGCACTTCAAACTTCGCAGCTTCCCAGCTGTTGTTGCGCGTCGTGGGACGTTCGATCCAGCCGTACGGAATCTCGTATGTCGCCTGCGCGCTGGATGCAGCGAGCGGGAACGCAGCCTTCAGCAGGATGTGCGTTTCGTGCCAGTCGACGTCATTCGCGACGTCGACGCGGTCCAGGTTCGCGTAGAGCGAGATATCCTGTACGAACTTGGAGTTCTGCCACGAACGAGTGATCCGGATCGTGGCGCGCACCGGGCCCTGTTCGACGAGCTTCACGGATTCGGCCGTGTCGAGCTTGGTGAAGACCTTGTCAAAGTCCGAGTCGATGTTCCACGCGTCGTAATCCTTCGGCGTGTCTTTGAAAGCGATCAGTTCATTGCCGCAGCCGCCTTCAGCGATCGATTCGAACTTGGCTTTCTTGTCATAGAGGCTTGTGATGCAGCCGGACTTTGGATCCACGACGACTTTCAAAGCCGAGTTTTCGAGCGTGAGGCCTCTCACTTTCAGATCCGTCGCGGACTCTACCTTCGCCGACGGCGCGACCTGCAGGACTTCATAACCGAGCGACGGAATATCTTTCAACTCGACGAGCAGTTTGTAGGAATTCTTCGCCGCGTCGTAAGACAACACTTGCGTGGGAACGGGGCTGTGCTGCGCATCGGTGACGGAGACTTTTCCGGTCGTCGTGCCGGGAAACACGACGTCGAAGCTGGCAAGGTCAGCGCGTTGCCACGCGAGCGGGTTATAGACGATGACCGGCACGCTTCCCGGTGCTGAGGTCTTCGTGTTCACGAATCCGGTGAGTGATTCCAGCGCATTCGAGGTTGCATCGCCGGCGGTCCATTGCACCAGGTCGTAGTCCCGCTGCGCATCCTTATAGATCACTCCGATGCCGGAACCCGCAGCGAGGTCGTGGAACTGGTTGAAAAGCACCTTCTTCCACGCTTCGTTGAGCTTGTCGGACGGATATTCCGCCCCGTTGAGCCAGGCGAGCGACGAGAATTTCTCCGCATCGAGCATCGCCACTTCGGCTTCGCGCATGTTGCGTTTGTGTTCGGCCTGAGTGGTGAAGACGCCGCGGTGATATTCAAAGTACAGCTCGTCGTTCCAGACTGGGAGGCTGATTTTGCCATCAGGCGGCGCAGGCAAATTCGTATTGGCCGTCGCGATGGATTTGTAGTTCCAAATGGGCGAGTGCTCGGTATCGAGCTTGCCTTCCACATCCGAGAAAAAGCCCTGCGCGGCTCCGAAGAACATCTTCGGGAAAACGACTTTGGGGTCGGTCCACAGCATCCCGCTATCGAGCATGGCGCGTGTGGGGCCTCCGCCGTGATCGCCCACGCCGTAAAGATGCATCATTTCGGGTAAGCCCGGGTTGTGTTCGCGGGCGATCGTGATGTCCTTGGCGATGCGCACCGGCTCGATTTCATTTACGTAATCGTGCGGGAAATAGGTGAGGACACGGCTGCCGTCAGGCGATTGCCACCAGAAAAGCTTGAATGGCAACTGGTTCGTATCGTTCCACGCCATTTTCTGCGTGACGAAGTAATCGATGCCGGACTTTTTGTAGATCTGCGGAAGCTGCCAGTTATAGCCAAATGAATCGGGGTTCCATCCGATGCGCACATCCACGCCGAACTCATCTTGAAAGTAGCGCTTGCCGATCAGGAGCTGGCGCACGAGCGATTCTCCGTCCGGCATGTTGAGGTCGGGCTCGACCCACATCCCGCCGACCATTTCCCAGCGCCCTTCTTTTACGCGCTGCTGGATCTCCTGGCACATCGACGGATATTTCTGGCAAATCCATTCGCTGTAGGCTGCAGCCGATTGCGTGTAGGTGTATTGCGGATACTCATTCATGAGCTGGAGCGCGGTTCCGAAGGTGCGTCGCGTCACATCAACTGTCTCGGTCCACGGCCAAAGCCACGCGGCGTCAATGTGCGCATTGCCTGTGAGTCGTACGGAGGTGCCTTCTAACTTCGGCTTCAGGTCTTCTAGTCCTGCTTGTGCTTTCGTCAGCGACTGGTCGAATGCGGCTTGATTGGTCTGTTCAAGGGCGGAGAGATCGATCGATTCCGCAGCCCGATTGAGCATCGCCCGCGTTGGAGCCGCGTCATCGCCGAGAGACGGAATCAACTCTGCAGTCGCGAGGATTTCGTCAAGAATCACGCCGGGATTGGGACGAGCGGGATTGAAGTCGATGTGGAGCGCCGCCCCCACGAAGCGTTTCTTGTCGACGGTGTGAAGGAGCTTCACGGCAACCAACACGCGGTCGCCCGGTTGTGCATGATCGAAAAGGACGATCGGTTCGAGGTCTTCGCCGAGAGCGACGCGCCGGCCATTGAAGTAAATAATTTCAGGAATCGGGCCATTCGCGTTGGCATTGAACTGGAACCAGATTCGCGAACCAGTAAGGTCGTAGCCGTTCAGCGTCCTGGGAACCTCGATCGAGCGCCGGTACCAGACCGCGTCGTTGTAGTCGCCGCTGTCTTTCTTCACGACCGGCCAGCTCGAGTCATCGAGATCAGGCGCTTCGGGGTGAGCCATATCGCCAACGTGGACGCGCCACTCATCGGCGGGAAGCGCTGAGAGCGTATCGAGCTTCTGAATCGCGTCCCGCGTTTGTGCGGATAGCGCGGCAACGGGCGGATCGGCGTCAGAGCGCTTTTGGGCGCGAGCAGGCGACGCGAATCCGAACGCGATCAGCGCGACCGCGAGGACCGCGCCCAGCAGCGCTCGGCCCGGGGGCGTTGGTCTATCCGAATCAACTGGCATGAAGATTCTCCTGGGCGGATGAACGAGTGCGATTTCGTTTCCTTACGATTGCAGAGCGACGGCGGATTATAAAGCAATCCTCGGGTCGTGTAGTATGGTTTCCGTTTCGTAAGACGAAGGGAGAGATCCGTGAGCCGTCCCGTGATGCGAACTGCCGCGCCGGATTTTGATCGCACGGTCTCGAATGAATTCAGCGTGGGAGTCGATTTCGGCGGCACGAATCTACGGGCGGCGGCGTACTCGCCGAAAAACGGCGTACTCGAACTGATCCACCAGACAACGCGGCTCAAAGACGGGCGCGATGCGGTGGTATCGGACATGTGCAACCGGATTCGCGGGCTGATCGACCGCCATGCGAAGACGCGAAAGCTGAAAGGCGTCGGTATGGGATCGCCGGGACCGATCGAGCTGCCGGGCGGCCTGCTGCACGACTTGCCGAATCTACCGGGCTGGGGTGGACTTGAGCTGCGCAGCACGCTTGAGAAGAATCTCGGGACGTCCGTAATTATCGAAAACGATGCAAACGCCGCGGCACTGGCGGAATGTTTTCTCGGTCGCGGAAAAACACTGGGTATCGATTCGCTCTGCATGATGACGCTCGGAACCGGCGTGGGCGGCGGAATCATCCTGCACGGAAATATTCTGGACGGAATGAACGGTTTCGCCGGCGAGGTGGGACACCTCAACATCTGGACCGATGGTTTGCCCTGTGGCTGCGGCGGCCACGGCTGTACGGAACCGTATGCCTCGGCGACGTCCGTTCGTCGAGCAGCGAAAAATTTGATCGCAGCCGGAAAAGCGCCGGGCTTGGCTGCGCTCGCTGCGAAGAATGCCGAATTCACGCCGCGCGAGGTCGGGCTGCTGGCAGAAGCGGGCGATGCCGAGGCGGTCCACATCTTCGAAAATCTCGGACAGGCCCTGGGAATCGCGCTGTCCGCGGTGGTGAACACGCTGAATTTGCCGTTGTACCTTCTGGGAGGCGGACTGCTGAATGCGTGGAATCTGTTCGCACCGTCGATGTTTCAAGAGCTGCGTTCACGCAGTTACATCTATCGGCTGACAGAACCGTCCGCAGAAGACATGCTCTCGCACCGCGAAGGCAAGACGTACGTGGAGAAGGCCGAGCTCGGCACGGACGCCGGATTTCTGGGCGCGTGCTTGCTGCCGTTTACGACGTGGCAGGAAGCGCAGCGATAGCACCGAATTCGCCTACGCTGCGCGCGCTCTGCTGAGCGCCCGGCGCTTAGAAATAGAACTTCACCGCAAACTGAATGAACCGCGGATCGCGCGCGCCCTGATAGTAGCCGTACTGCGGAGTGCCGAGTTCGAGCGGCTGTGGCTCTTCGCTGATCGCGTTGTCCGGCTCGATCAGCGGATTGTAATGGTTCCAGATGTTGAAAAACTCGGCGCGGAATTCGAAGCGTTTCGTCTCGTTGATCGGGAACATCTTGAAGATCGAAAAGTCCCAATTCTGGTAGCCCGGGCCGCGAACGATGTTGCGCCCGGCGTTTCCGAACGTAAACGGAATCGTATTGTCCTCGAACGCGCAGGTGTTGAAGAACTGGCCCGCAACGCACGGCTTACCATTCGGGTTGCCGACGAGATTGGGCCGAACCTGGTAATAACCCACGCCGCCGCCGCCGTCGCTGGTGGAAACGTTCGTCTCAGCATCCGTGATGGTGAAGTAGTTCCCCGTCGAAGCGGTGGTGATTCCAGCGACCTGCCAGTTTCCGATCAACTGATTCTTCCAGCCTGTTGCTGTGTTTCCGAAGTGCTGCCCATTGCCGAATGGCAGTTGGTAGATATAGCTCAGCACGAAGCGGTGGCGAACGTCGAAGTCGGAATTTCCGTATTCGAGAAACGGATAGCGCTGGTCGCGGAAGTCGCCGTTTGCGAGCGAGCCTAAGGCTGCGCTCGACGCGTCATCGAGCGCGTGCGCGTAGGTGTAAGACGCTTCGAACTGCAGGCCGTGCGAGAAATTCTTCTGCCAGCGGACCTGGAGCGAGTTGTAATTCGAGAAACCGTCGGATCGTAGCTGGTCGATGCCGGTGTCAAACACGTCGTTGCAAGCGGGCGGAAAAACCGAGTTGTCGCACTCCTGCGCCGGACGGCGAGCGTCGGTGGGACAGTTGCCGGGCGTATTCGGCGGCGTGGTGCAGAACGTCTCTTCCGGCACAGCCTGGTTGCCATTATAGAAGTTGTAGAGGTCCGAGCCGTGCGAGCCCGCGTACGAGATCTCGACGACGCTGTCACCCGGCGCTTGGTATTGGAATCCGAGGTGCCACTGCGCAGTATATGGCGTGCGCAGCTTCGGACTGATCGAGAAAAGGATCGGCGTGTTGGGATCCGTAAGCGCGTCCGACGGGAAGCCCTGGTTCAGCACGTTCAGGCCCGGGATCGAACAGTCGGTCTGATTGGGATTTGCTGAAGGCGCGAAGCAAGGAACGTTGTAAGACTGCGTGACGAAAAATGGCGGGTTGAAGCCGGGGCTCGGATTCGAGTACGGGCCATTCTCCTGGCCGCCATAGAACAGCCCGGTGCCGGCACGAAACACCAGCTTGTCGGTGATTTGATATGCAACGCCCAGACGAGGCGCGAAGTTATTGAGATCCGGACTGATTAGTCCGGGGCTGCCGGTACGGTCGATCGGAATATTGGCGGCCAGAAAGGGCGTCAGCTGAGCGGTCTGTCCACGCGGCACGAGGATGGAATTGTCGGCGAAATCGAAAGTACCTTGATCGTTGCCGGCAGCCTTAAGCGTGGTGAACAGTTCGTAGCGCAAACCAAGGTTAAAGGTAAGCTTAGGCGTCATGCGGAAATCATCCTGCGCGTAGAAAGCGTAGATCTGGCGGTGATAGTCCACCTCGTTGACACTGGTGATTTCGCCGCTATCTGGAATGCCGAGCAGAAACGTAGCGAACGCGTCGCCGCCCGTGGTGGGGGACGCTGGATTGTCCGTAAAGTCGCTGCCAAAAGTCATCGTTCCGCGCGGCGCCGCTGGCTCATACAGAGTGAATTGCTCGAAGCGAATTTCTGTGCCGAACTTCCAAGAATGGCGGCCATGCACCCAGGTGAGATTGTCAGTGATGACATAGCTGTTCTGCTTTTCGATCGCGGGAAGAAAACCGGAAGCTCCGATTCCCGTGGTGCCGTCCGAAAATGAGATCTGCGGTAATCCACCGAGATTCGGACCATAAGGCACGCCGGGAAATCCCAGTTCCTGAGAGACATTCTCGTTTGCGTTCAGCTGGTAGCGGTGGCTGTTGATGCGGTTATAGCCTACGCGAAATTCGTTGATGAAATTGGCGGAGAATAGATGCGTTTCGCTAAGGGCGAAGCTGCGGAACGAATCGTCCTCGGTGCCGTCCTGGAAAGCGCCACCGTCCAGCGCGTTTTGGAATGGCGACGGCGTAAAACTCGGTTGGTCTTCGTAGCTGAAGCGACCGAAGAGACTGTCCTTATCGGAAATGTGCTGGTCGATGCGGATGTCGGCGTTGTTTCGGCTGCTGGTACGCTTTGGTTCGGAGATGAAATTCGAACCGTTGGTGTCGGTATTTGGCGCGGGGAACAGCGCGGAAAGCCGAGCCGCCAGAGGATCGATCGAGCCGTTCGGAAAAATGTTGGTGGGGTTGCCCGCGCCATCGACGCCAATGGGCACGCCGCAATAGCCGCTGGGATTCAGATTGGATGACTGCGTCAGGCGAGAATTGAAGATTTCGCCCATGTAGGTTGGGTGGCCGCTACAGTCGAGTGCGATGGTGTTTGGAATCACGTTGCCGTTGGCATCGACTTGGGGCGCGGGAGTGTTGGTAAGGAACGAAGAGAAGTTTCCGGCGATCTCGTCCGGCGTGGGCACGAGCGACAACTGAGGGCTGCCCTGAATGATGCGAAGACCTTCGTAGTCGACGAAGAAGAACGTCTTGTCGCGGACGATCGGTCCGCCGAGCGTGGCCCCGAACTGGTTTTGGTGATACGGCTGGCGGCCCAGGAGGTCGAAAGCGTTTGCGGCGTCAAGCGCGTCATTGCGAAAGAACTCGTAAACGTCGCCGTGAAATTGATTCGAACCGGACTTGATTACGGCGTTGAGAATTGCGCCGTTGCCGCGTCCGAATTCAGCGCTGTATGAGTTGGTCTGGACTTTGAATTCTTCGATCGCGTCCACCGACGGCTGGATCACGTAAGCCTGCCCGGTGAGCACGTCACCCAGGTTCGAGTTGTTATCCACGCCGTCGAGCAGGAAATTGTTCTGCAGAGCGCGCGCGCCATTCGAGCTGAAGCCGTAGCTGGTGGAAACACGCGAACCGGGTTCGCTGGGCGCAACGCCGGCGCCAAGCAGCGCGAGTTGGGCGTAGTTGCGTCCGTTGAGCGGAAGCGTGAGAATTCGCTGCTTGTCGATCACCTGGCCGAGGTCGGAGGTTTCCGTTTCGAGCAGAGGTGCCGTGGATTTCACAGTCACGACTTCGTCGGGATGGCCGACTTCGAGCGAGAAGTCGGTGGAAACACGGGCCTGAACATTCACCACCACCGGTTCGGCAACAGCCTTCTTGAAACCGCTCTTTTCCACCGTGACTCGATATTGGCCGATCTTCAGCGGGCCGGCCACGTAGTCTCCCGTCGCGTTGGTGGTGACGACCAGCTGCGTGCCGCGGTCGATGTCGTCCACAGTGACGCGCGCACCCACGATTACGGCGCCGCTGGCGTCTCTCACCGTGCCCACAATGCTGCCGGCGTCCTTCTGCGCGAATGCGGGAAGCACGAAGACGAGCAGGAAAATCAAGACCGAAACGAATCGAAGAGATGGGCTGCGGAGCATTCGACGTCTCCCTGTGTTGCGGGTGTCTACAGCCCACGCTGCGCTGAAGCAGCGGGCCTTAAAACCGGCGAAAAAGCGATTGTGAATCCGGGTTGAACCGCTAGTTTCGATTTGCTACTTTTACTTACGAATTGTTTTCAAGTCAAGGAAAACCTGCGGGCTCCCCGGGGTTGTGATATGGAGTGGGGTCGCGCACGAACGCTGGTGTTGTGACGGAGGCTTGGAATGCGGAACTGGATCCGATGGGGAGCGCTTGCCGTGGCGGGTGTGGCATGGACCGTAATGACGGCGCTCGCCACGCAACAAATCACCTACAGCGGCGATCCCAAGGCGAAATCGCGGATGACGCTGCTGCTGCGCGATTTCCACCCGCACGCCATGCTGCACGTGCCGGTCCACGAGGTCGCTCGCGCCAAGTTCAGCGTATGGGACGTTCACAATCACGTGGACGACGCAGCCGGCATCGGCGGCCGCATTCCCGTCGACCAACTGGTGCAAAGCATGGATGCCGTGAACGTGCGGAAGGTGGTGATCCTTACCGGCGGATGGGGAGCCTCGCTGCAGGCTGTGCTCGACAATACCGTAAAGAAATATCCGGATCGGTTCATCGTGTTCGCGCAGATGGACTGGAGCAAGGTGAACGATCCGAATTTCAGCCAGGAGATGGTGGCGCAGCTGGATGACGCGGTGAAGCGCGGCGCACGCGGACTGAAAGTTTTGAAAGACCTGGGCCTCGGTGTGCGCGACGCAAATGGAAAATTTCTGAGGGTGGACGATCCGCGGCTTGATCCGGTTTGGGAAGAGTGCGGGCGACTGGGGATTCCGGTTTTCATTCACGTAACCGATCCCGAGGCATTCTTTACGCCAATCGACGGGAACAACGAGCGCTACGAAGAACTGAAGATGAACCCTTCCTGGAGCTTTTACGGGCACCGATTTCCGTCCAAGCAAGAGATCCTGAACGAACGAAATCGTGTGATCGAGCGGCATCCCCATACGACCTTCGTCGCGCTGCACGTGGCGAACTGGCCCGAGAATCTGGACGCGGTCTCCGGCTGGCTCGATCAATATCCCAACATGATGGTGGAGTTCGGCGCGCGAGAGGCTGAACTCGGGCGACAACCGCGGCGAGCATTCCAGTTCTTTCAGGATTATCAGGACCGGATTATGTTCGGCACGGACTCCGATCCCGAGGAAGCGATGTACCGGAATTATTTCCGGTGGCTCGAGACCAAAGACGACTACTTCGAATACTGGGGTTCACCCGGACAAGGGCGCTGGGCAATTTACGGACTCGGTTTGCCCGACGATATTTTGAAGAAGGTATATCACACGAACGCAGAGCGTGTGTTCGCGCAGTACAAGGGTTCGCCAAACTAGCTAACCGAATCCTGTCGCGCGGTTGATTTGCTACGACCTGTTGGCTCCGTGGTCAGCGAGAAACCTTTTGAGCGCTTCATGATTGCGAAAAGCTTCGGTGCCGCCTTCCTGCGTGGTGGAAAATGCGCCGGCGAGGTTGGCGTAATCGAGGCACTGCTGCGGCTCGGCACCTTGCAGAAATTGATGGATATAGCCGGCGTCGAAACTGTCGCCCGCACCGACCGTGTCCACCGGTGAGACATCCAAGGGCTTGCATCGCCACGCATTCTTTCCTTCGCGTGAGAGCGCGCCGGCGGAACCGAGTTTCACCACGACTGTTCTGACCTTTTTTGAAAGCATGTCGATCGCTGTGGTCAGATCGTCGGCATGCGCAATCAATTTCGCCTCGCGTTCGTTTGGCAAGAAGATATCGACGTTCGGCAGAACTTCGAGCAGATCGTTGCCCCACGTTCCTGCCGGATCGTCGTTTGTATCGAGCGAGGTGGTCAGGCCGTGGGCTTTTGCTTCCCGAAAAAGACTCGCCATACGCGGGCGCAACGCGCGATTGAGGTAATAGGAAGCGACATGCAAATGCCGAGCGGCAAAAACGTATTCGAGGTCGAGATCTTCGTGGGCGAGGTCGAAAATCGTACCGGGATACGTGAGGATGTATCGATGCCCGGGATGCGCGAGAATCACGCTCAAGCCCGTCGTCATATTTCGCTTCGACTTAACCACGCAAGAGAGATCGACTTTCGCCGAGCGCAGCCAGCCAAGACACATTTCTCCCAATGCATCGGCTCCGATTTTCGAGATCATGCCGACGCGGGTTCCCAAAGCCGCCAAATTGTGGGCGAAAATCGCAGAGGAGCTTCCGAGCGTGAGGCGACAACCGTCGACCAGATATTCGTGGTCGGGTTTCGGATCTTTGGGCAGTCCATAAAGAATCAGATCGGGATTGAGCTCACCCACGACGCAAACATCCCGACGCGAAGATGCATCGTCCGGGGCCTGCGGCCTCACTTCCCCTCCAGCATCACCACACGCGACAGATTCCGTGGGCTATCGGGATCGAATCCCTTGCGGATGCCCGTGTAGAAACCCAAAAGCTGGCCGGGAATAACGGCCGCGGCAGCGCGCGCGAGTTCGGGAACGGACAGTCCGAGTTCGATCAGGTAGTCGGCGGACTTGCGCACAGTGGGGGAAACGGCGTTCGCGACAACAAGCGTGATCGCTCCCAATTCCTTCATTTCGTGCAACACCGCAGCCTCGGCTTCGTATCCGCTCTCGCTCAGGAAAAATGTGAGCAACGTTTCCGAGCTAACGATGGCCTTCGGGCCATGCCGGAATTCAAGCGTGTGAAAGCATTGCGCGTAGGAGCAGGACATCTCCTTCACTTTCAGCATCGACTCCTGCGCGATGCCAAAGAATGGGCCCTGGCCAAGAAAAACATAGTCGGCAAAATTGCGGGCGTTCACCAATGTGCGAATCGTTTGCTGCGCCGGAGAGAGCACGGCTTCGGTCTCGACCGGCAGCGTACGAAGCGCCGCTACAAAGCCAGGATTGTCAGCGCGATGCGCTGCAAGCGACTGCAGAGCTAAAAGCATCGACGTGAAGGAGCGTGTCATCACCGTGCTTTTCTCGTCGGCAGCCTGGAGGCCGATCGTGAAGGTGGCGAGCGTTTCAAGAGGAGTGCCGGTTCCACAGGTAACAGCCAGAACTGGCAGTTTGGAATGGCTTTTCAGATGATTTGCGGCCTGGATCACCTCAGAGGTGTGGCCCGACCGTGAAATCAACACGAACTGCCCCGCTTCTGGCAAAGTGCCCGGAAAAAGCAAAATCTCGGACGCAGGAATTGCGCGCGCCGGGCCGCCGGTGAGCATCGACCAGCTGGCCGCGGCCGCCTGCGCAAGATAGAAACTCGAACCGCAGCCCACGAAAATCCACTCGATATCGCGCTGTAGATCGTCAGAGAGCTGCTGCAACTGGCTGGACGCCTCGAGGCCAGCGAGGCACCTGCGCCAGGTCTGCGGCTCGGAAAGAATTTCGCTGATCGTATTCGTGCCGGGATTTGAAGTGAACACCATCCAACAACCTCCGAGGTTCGAAAGACGCGCGACAACTCGCGCTACGCGACGATCACCTTGACGCCTGTGTCGCGTAGTGCACGCAACACCCTTGGCGGAATCTTGTCATCGGTGATCGTATGCTGCACTTCGCTGGTCGGCGCGATTAGCGACAGGCTACGGCGGCCGAATTTGCTCGAATCGCAAACGACGATTGTCGTTTTCGCACTCGCCATCATGGCGCGATTCACTTTTGCTTCGAGCAGGTTCGGTGTGGTGAGACCGTAATCGACGTCAAACCCATCGACAGCCAAAAACAGCACATCCGCCGATACGTGGCGGAGCGAATCCTCAGCCAGCGGTCCCACCAGTGAGAATGAATTCTTGCGAAGCGTCCCACCGGTGAGAATCACTTCCACATTTGTGCCCGCGAGCTCCGAGGCAATATTCACGCCATTCGTGATGACCGTGAGATTTGGAATGTTTTTCGCAACCCGAGCGATAGCGGCACTGGTAGTGCCGGAATCGAGGATAATCACCTGGCCAGGCTGAACGAACTTCACCGCGGCTTCGGCGATGCGGTGCTTTTCCTTGCGATGAAGCCGCTCTTTTTCACGGAGCGCCGGGTCGCGTTGGGCCGTGGCTTCGACGGGCAGCGCTCCGCCGTGCGCGCGTTGAATGCGGCCCTGCCCGTGCAGATGTTCGAGGTCTTTGCGAATCGTGATCAGCGAAGTGGAAAAACGGCGAGCCAGGTCTTTTACGACGACGCGCCCGTCGCGTTCCAACAGTTCGAGGATTTTCCGACGGCGTTCTTCGCTGAGCATGGAATCGGGTGAGAAAACCGCGACTTTCGTTTTGTTTCTTTTCCTTATCTATTTTAAGCTGGGCACAGCTTGACATATTTGCGAGGACGGGACAAGTGCAAGCCGAATCGCCCATCGTAGTGTGCGTAAGCGCAAATCCCGCTCTGGACAGGCGGTTGCATCTTCCGGCGATCGCGCTCGGCGAGGTGAACCGCGCACGCTCGGCCGCGACGATGCCGGGAGGAAAGTCCGCGCATGTCGCCATGACGGCGCGCGCGCTGGGAGCACGCGCTATTTGGATTGGCTTCAGCGGCGGCGCAACAGGCGATGAAAATGAAGCAGGGCTGACGCGTTTGGGATTGGCTGTGCATCCAATCCGAACCTCCTCCGCGACTCGAACGAACCTCGAAGTGATCGAAGAATCGGGAAGAATCACGGAAATTCTGGAGCCGGGTGAGCGAATCGGAGCGGCGGACCAGCAAGAACTTCTACGCCTGTGCGAGAAGAACCTATCGAACACCTGGAAGGGCGCGGTACTCGCGATTTCAGGCAGTCTACCTCCCGGCGTCGCCCCCGAATTGTATAGGTCGCTAATCCGGCTTGCTCGCACGGCGGGCCCCAGGGCTTTTCTCGACGCAAGCGGCGATGCCTTGCGTGAGTCGCTTGGCGCAGAGCCGGATTTCGTTAAACCCAACCGGCGTGAAGCCGAACAGCTGCTCGGCGGAAGATTCGACAGCGTGGAGTCGACGGTCGCTGCTTTGAGTGCGCTGATCGACCGAGGCGCAAGAAGCGCTGCCATCACGCTCGGAGCCGAAGGTCTAATCTGGAAGACGGCGAGAAATGGCGAGTGCTGGCTGGCCAAACCACCAAAGCTGAAACCGATCTCGACGGTGGGATGCGGGGATGCCGCGCTCGGTGGATTCGCCTATGCGGCGCAAACCGGGCTGACCAGCGAAGAGTCGATTCGCCTCGCTGCCGCGTGCGGCGCGGCGAACTGCCTGGCGCAACTCGCAGGACAAATCACAGAAGACGACGTGAAGAAGCTTTCGCCGCAGATCGAAGTGACACGCCTCGCGTCTTAACGCACGTCGCAAGGGCTTCGTAATGTGACGCTATTGGCTTCGAGGAGCAGTCGGTGGCGGCTCTTGCTTCTGCGGAACAGGCGCGGGTGGTGGATTGTTCGACGCTACCTCGTGCTTGCTCGGAAGCTGCGATGCATCCCAACCTCCACCGAGCGCCTCGATCAGTTGAACGCTCGAGGTCATCTGCTGAATCCGCAAATTCACGGCGGTCTGCTTGTTGCTGAGCAGCGTGGTTTGCGCGGTGATGACATTCAGATACGGGTCGATGCCGAGCTTGTAGCGGTCCGTTGCGATCTTCAAGTTGCGATCGGCGGACGTGACGGCGGTGTCCTGCTGCTGAATTTCCACGGAAAGAATTCGCAGCGCAGCGAGATTGTCTTCCACCTGCTGGAAAGCGGTGAGCACCGTCTGACGATAATTGGCAACGGACTCATCGTATTGCGCACGATATTGCATCACCGTGGCACGGCGGAGTCCGCCGTCATAGATCGTTTCCGAGGCAGAAGGGCCGAGCGACCAGAAGCGCGACGGCCACGTGAACCAGTTCGTGAACGAAGTGGTGCTGAAGCCGGCCGCAGCACTGAGCGTGACAGTCGGATAGTACGCCGCGGTGGCAACGCCAATCTGCGCGTTGGCCTGCTCCATCAATCGCTCGTCCGCCGCGATATCCGGCCGGCGCTCAAGGAGCTGCGACGGCACGCCATAGGGAATCGCGACCGGGGCCGACTTCAGCGCGACAATCGGAATCGAAAATGTGGACGGTGGTTGCCCGACGAGCATGGCGATCGCGTGCTCGTATTGCGCGCGTAGAATCCCCAGATTGGTCGCCTCGGCCTGAGTGGTTTCAAGCTGGGTTTCTGCCTGCGCCACCGATTCGTCGGAATCGATGCCCGTCTCATAAAGAACCTTCGTCAGATTGAGCGACTCCTGGTACGCCACCACGGTGGAATCCAGTAACTGCTTCAAAGCGTCTTGTCCGCGAAGGGAATAATAATCCACAGCAACTTCCGCCTGCGCTGTGAGGCGCACGTTTTCAAGGTCTGCTTCGCTGGCCTGCGCCGCCGAAGCGTTGGCACGCACCTCGTTGCGGACTTTGCCCCACAGATCCGGAACCCAGGAAGCGTCAAACGGCAGCGAATATTCGGTAAACGAACTCTGTACGTTAGGGGTGGACGTGTTGCCGGTGCTGAGAATCGGCTGGCGCTCGTTAGTGATCGAACCGCCGACGCTGACCGTGGGGAAATACTGCGCCCGAGCCTGCTTCACAAGCGCGCGAGCGGCCATGTACGCGGCTGCGGACGAGGCAACGTTCTGGTTCGAGATGCTGACCTTCTGTTCGAGTGCATTCAACTCGGGATCGTTGAATGTCTCCCACCATTTGCCTTTGAGCGCGCCGTCCGATGGCTGAGCGACCTTCCATCCGTCTGTCGTTTTGTAGTCCGCAGGCGTGAGTTCCTTGAACGCGGCGGGCGCGTCGACGCTCGGCCGCTGATACTTCGGACCGACCGTGCAACCAGTAAGCAAAGATGCGATGGCGATGGCCGCGATGATCGGGCAGCCTGGTTTACATCTACCGTTGAAAGATTGCGATTCGTGCATGAGGTTCATATTCATAGTGAGTTTCAGGGCGAACTTCAGCCCACGTTCTCCCCGAGCGTGCCGTAGGGGCTCTTGTGGTGTGCCGCGTCCCAACGCAAACGCATGCGGTCGAGATAGAGATAAACGACCGGCGTGGTATACAGAGTCAAAAGCTGGCTGACGATCAGTCCGCCGATGATCGTGACGCCGAGCGGCTTGCGGAACTCAGAGCCGGTGCCCGTTCCGAGCGCCAGAGGCACGGCGCCGAACATCGCTGCCATGGTGGTCATCAGAATCGGCCGGAAACGCAGCAGACACGCCTGGTAAATCGCGTCGCGCGAATTCTTCCCTTCCTGGCGTTCGGCGGCGAGTGCGAAGTCGATCATCATGATCGCGTTTTTCTTCACGATTCCGATCAGCAGGATGATTCCTATGAGCGCGATGACGCTGAGGTCCATCCCCGTGATCAACAGGGCCAGCAACGCGCCAACACCCGCCGAAGGCAGCGTGGATAGAATCGTGATCGGGTGAATGTAGCTCTCGTAAAGAATGCCGAGAACGATATAGACCGCCATGAGCGCGGTGACGATCAGGTACGGTTCGGTGGAAAGCGACGACTGAAACGCCTGAAGCGTGCCGGAAAACATTCCGTGAATCGTGTTGGGCATTCCGATCTGCTGCTGCATTTTGACGATTGCGTCGGATGCTTCACTGAGTGCCACGTTCGGTGCGAGATTAAATGAAACGGTGACGGACGGAAATTGTCCCTGGTGATTCACGGCAAGTGGCGCGGTGCTGGGATCGTAAGAGGTGATGGCATTGAGCGGAACTTCATTCCCGTTCGAGGGTTTCAGGTAAACATTCTTCAGACCTTCGGGCGTCTGCCAGTACTGCGGCGCGACTTCCATCACCACGTGATACTGATTCAGCGAGGTGAACATCGTGGAGACCTGCGCCTGACCGAAGGCTTCGTAAAGCGTGTTGTCAATCGTCTGTGGAGTTAGACCGAGCCGCGACGCCGTTTTGCGGTCATAAACGAGCGCCGCCTGAAGTCCGCTGTTCTGCTGGTCAGAGTTCACGTCGGTGATGATGTGTATCTTCTTCATGTTCTGAAGAAGGACGGGACCCCATTTCACCAGATCATCGAGGTTGTCGCTCTGGATGGTGTATTGATATTGCGCGTTGCTCTGGTGGCCGCCGATGCGCAAGTCCTGACCAGCTTGCAAGAACACGGTAGCGCCGGGCAGCGACGTGAGCTTCGGGCGTAGCCGGTCAACGACCTGACTTGACGTGATCTTGCGGTCCGCGAGCGGTTTCAAGGCAAGGTAGATGAAACCCGTGTTCACCGCTCCGCCGCCGCCGGTGAAGGCTCCGACGTGCATTACGGCCGGATCGGTCTTGATGATTTTCACAAACTTAAGCGTGAGATTGTTCATCGCCTGGAACGAGATGTCTTGAGAGCCTTGAATGCCGCCGAACACGGTCCCGTTGTCCTGCTGCGGGAAGAATCCCTTCGGGACCTCTTTGTAGAGGTAGATGTTGACCCCGATCGTGACGAGCAGCACGGTCAGTGTGATGGCTGAATGTTCAAGCACCCAGCCAAGGGTTCGTTCGTAAAATCCAAGAAGCGCATTGAATGCGCGCTCGCTGGCGTTGAAAACCTTGCCGTGCTTCTCCGTGTTGTGTTCCTTCAAGAGCTTCGAGCACATCATCGGAGTGGTCGTGAGCGAGATCACCAGCGATACCAGAATCGCCACGGACAGGGTGACCGCGAACTCACGGAACAGTCTGCCTACGATGCCTCCCATCAACAGGATCGGGATAAAGACGGCAACGAGCGAAATGCTGATCGACAGAACGGTGAAACCGATCTCGGACGCGCCTTTGAGCGCCGCGTCCATCGGGCTCATGCCCTTTTCGAGATATCGCGAAACGTTCTCGATGACCACAATGGCGTCGTCAACGACGAATCCGGTGGAGATGGTGAGCGCCATCAACGAGAGATTGTCGATGCTGTACCCGCACAGATACATCACGCCAAACGTTCCGATCAGCGATACCGGCACAGCGACGCTGGGGATCAGTGTGGCGCGGACATTGCGCAGGAACACGAAGACCACCAGGATGACAAGCACAATTGAAATCACCAGTGTGCGTTCGACGTCGCTTACGGAAGCGCGAATCGTGGTGGTGCGATCCAGTACGTAAACGAAATTGATGCCGGCGGGCACGGAGGCTTCAAGCGATGGCATGGCTTCGCGAATTCGGTCCACAGTATCGATGATGTTGGCGCCGGGTTGGCGGAAGATGATCAACATCACGCACGGCTTTCCGTCCATGTAGCCCGCAGCGCGAATGTTTTCCACCGAGTCATCGACTTCGGCGACGTCCGAAAGCTTGATCGCCGCGCCTTTGTGGTACCCCACAATCAAATTCTTATAATCGTTGGCTTTCAGAATCTGGTCGTTGGCAACGATATCAACCGTGGTGTCGCCGTTCGAAATCTGGCCTTTCGGCTCGTTCGCATTTTGCTTGCTCAACATGGACTGCACGTCTTGCAATCCAAGCCCAAAGCTATTGAGCTGCATGGGGTTGAGTTCAACCCGTACGGCCGGCAGCGAGCTGCCGCCGACGCTGACCTGGCCGACACCCTGAATCTGTGACAAGCGCTGCTGAATGATGGTCGATGCCGCGTCGTACATCGGACCGCGGTCATAAATGTCGGAAGTCAGAGCAAGAATCAGAATCGGCGCATCCGCCGGGTTCACCTTACGGTAGGTGGGATTCGCGGGTAGGTTCGTCGGCAGGTAACTGCGGGCGGCGTTAATTGCGGCTTCAACGTCTCGTGCAGCACCATCGATATTACGATTCAGTTCGAATTGCATGGTGATGCTCGTCGTGCCAAGGAAGCTCGACGAAGTCATTTCCGTGACGCCGGCGATGCGGCCGAATTGGCGCTCGAGCGGCGTTGCAACCGAGGAAGCCATGATCTCGGGCGCAGCTCCGGGCAGCGACGCCCCAACGGAGATTGTCGGGAAGTCGATCTGCGGCAGAGAGGAAACCGGTAACACGCGGAACGCAGCCGCGCCGGCCAAAGCGATTGCGACCGTAAGAAGCGTCGTCGCGACGGGCCGGTGAATAAACGGTGAGGATATGCTCATGGCTTAGTCCGCCGGGACCGACTCCGGGCTTCCGTGACCCGCGTTCGCCGGTTCGCGCCCGCCGGCAAGTCGTTTCGACAAATTGTCGAAGAAAATGTAAATGACGGGCGTGGTGTAGAGCGTCAAAATCTGGCTGAGAATCAAGCCTCCGACCATCGCGATACCCAACGGGCGACGCAACTCCGAGCCGATCCCGCGGCCAAGAGCGAGCGGCAAGCCGCCAAGCAGCGCGGCCATCGTGGTCATCATGATGGGACGGAAGCGAAGCAAACAGGCCTCATAGATCGCGTCCACGGAATTCTTGCCGTGTTTGCGCTCCGCCTCAAGCGCGAAGTCGATCATCATGATGCCGTTCTTTTTCACAATGCCGATCAGCAGGATGATGCCGATCAGAGCGACAACGCTAAGTTCCTGCCCGCAAATCAACAGCGCAAGGATCGCGCCGACACCGGCCGACGGCAGCGTGGAAAGAATCGTGATCGGGTGAATGAAGCTTTCGTACAAAACGCCGAGCACGATGTAGACGGTGACGAGCGCCGCGAGAATCAAAATCGGTTCGTTGCTGAGGGACGCCTGAAATGAAGCCGCCGTCCCTTGAAAGGCCGCCTGCACGCTCAACGGCATTCCAATCTCTTGCTGCGCCTGATCGATCGCTTTCGTTGCGTCACCCAGTGAAGCGTTCTGCGCGAGGTTGAACGAAATCGTCACCACGGGAAATTGACCCTGATGATTTACCGACAGGGGTACGGTGCGGGTTTCGAAGTGCGTGATCGCGCTGAGCGGAACAGCAGCACCATTCACAGCTGTCACGGCAGTCGGGTTCGCTGAGCCGGAACTCGTCGCAGCGCTGTTATTCACACTCGGGCTCGGCGACGAGCCGCTACCGGAGCCGGAAGCGGTGATGATCGAATTCGCGGAAGTCGACGATGTCGTGAGGTTCGCGTTGGCTACCGCCGATCGAACGTAAATGTCGTGGAGCTTCGCTGGGTTCTGCTGGAAGTCCGGCAAGGTTTCAAGAATCAGGTGGTACTGATTGAGCTGCGTATAGAGCGTTGAGACCTGACGCTGTCCAAACCCGTCGTACAGGGTCTGGTCGATCACCGACGGAGTGATCCCGAGTCGAGATGCGGTGACGCGATCAATGACGAGCGCCGCCGCTAACCCGTTGGTCTGCTGGTCGGTAGCGACGTCGCGCAGCTCAGGGATCTGCTGCAGCTTCGCGACGAGCTTGGCGGTCCATTCATTCAACTCATTCAAATCGGGATCTTCGAGCGTGTACTGATATTGCGTGCGGCTCACGCGGTCTTCCACGGTGAGGTCCTGCACCGGCTGCATGTAAAGCGTGATGCCGTCCACTTTCGCAAGTTCGGGCTGGAGGCGGCGAATTACCTGGGACGCGCTGATGCCGCGATCGCCCAGCGGCTTTAGGTTGATCAGAATGCGCCCGCTATTTAGCGTGGTGTTCGTGCCGTCCACTCCGATGAAGGACGAAAGGCTCTCCACCGCGGGATCCTGAAGAATGATTTTGCTGAGCGCCTGCTGGCGTTCCGCCATGGCCGGAAACGACACGGTCTGGGTGGCTTCCGATATTCCCTGAATGATTCCGGTATCCTGAACCGGAAAAAAACCCTTCGGGATGATGATGTAGAGAACAATCGTGGCTGCGAGCGTCGCGACGGCCACCAGTAGCGTGGCCGTCTGATGCTGCAGCACCCACTTCAGCGTGCGCCCATAGAAAGCGATAATGCGCTCAAACGCGTTTTCCGACCATCGATAGAACTTTTTGTTTTGCGCTTCGGGATCGTGCTTCAGAAGCCGCGCGCACATCATCGGGGTGAGGGTGAGCGAAACGAACGCCGAAACCAGGATGGTGACGCTAAGCGTGATTGCGAACTCGCGGAAGAGGCGGCCGACGATGTCGCCCATGAAGAGCAGAGGGATCAGCACCGCGATCAACGAGATCGTCAGCGAAACGATCGTGAATCCGATCTGCTCGGAACCTTCCAGCGAGGCCTTGAGCGGATCCTCACCCTCTTCAATGTAGCGGACGATGTTTTCAATCATCACGATGGCGTCGTCCACCACGAATCCGGTAGAAATTGTGAGTGCCATCAGCGTGAGGTTGTTCAGGCTGTATCCCGCGAGATACATCACGCCGAAAGTGCCGACCAATGACAGGGGCACGGCGACGCTCGGGATGATGGTGGCGCGCACGTTGCGCAGGAACAAAAAGATCACCATCACGACGAGTCCGACGGTCAGCATTAACTCAAATTCGACGTCCTGAACCGAGGCGCGAATGGTGGTGGTGCGGTCGGTCAGGACGATTACGTTCACAGCCGCGGGCAAGTTGCCTTGGAGCTGAGGCAGCAATGCCTTGATGCGGTCGACCACCTGAATAATGTTCGCGCCGGGCTGGCGTTGGATGTTGACGATGACGGCCGGCGTCAAGTTCATCCAAGCGGCCTGTTTCACGTTCTCGACGTCGTCGATAACCAGCGCGACATCTGAAAGCACGACGGGCGAGCCGTTGTGATACGCGACCACAACTTTCTGGAAATCCTTGCTGGTCAGCAGCTGGTCGTTCGCATCGATCTGGTAATCCTGGTGAGGGCCATCGAAGTTGCCCTTTGCGGCGTTGAGGCTGGTCTGCTGTAGCGCGGTGCGGACATCTTCGAGATTGATGCCGTACGACGAAAGAGCGGTCGGATTCACTTGTACGCGCACGGCGGGTTTTTGTCCGCCGCTGATGCTGACTAGGCCGACGCCGGGAAGCTGAGAAATTTTCTGCGCCAGACGCGTATCCGCAAGATCTTCGATCTGCGGCAGCGGAATGGTGTCCGAAGTGAGCGCCAAAGTGAGAATCGGCGTGTCGGCCGGATTGGTCTTGCTGTAAATCGGCGGCGTCGGGAGATCGGCGGGCAAATACGATTGCGCGGCGTTGATCGCAGCCTGAACTTCCTGCTCGGCGACATCAATATTCAGACTCAGCGCAAACTGGAGAACGATCACCGAGCTTCCATCGGAGCTGGTGGATGTCATCTGGTTCAGGCCCGGTACCTGGCCGAATTGGCGCTCGAGCGGCGCGGTGACGGCTGACGCCATCACGTCCGGATTCGCTCCGGGATAAAACGTGACCACCTGAATCGTCGGGTAGTCGACCTCCGGCAGCGCCGAAACAGGAAGCTGCGTGAAGCCCACAAACCCGGCCAACAGAATTGCGGCCATCAACAGCGAGGTCGCAACCGGCCGGGTAATAAATGGGCGAGAAGGGTTCACGGACGGCTCCCCGAGGAGGACGTAGCGGAATTGGGAGTAGCGGAGTCTGTGGGCGACGATCCTGGAGCCGATCCGCGCGTGCTATTCGTTCCCGAGGAGCTGGAGCTCGGGCCGCCGTTGCTACCTTGGCCGTTCGGCGGAGTGTTGTGAACGGCGACCTTGGCACCCTCCTGCAATTTATCGAAACCAGTTGTGGCCACTTCCGCTCCGGACCGAATTCCCTGCACTGCTGAGACATTCCCATCCGTTGTTCCGACCGTCACGTTCTGAAGCGATGCGGTCGAGTCCGGCTTGATCACGTATACGAACGCGCCTTTGGAGTTCCGTTGAATCGCGGCGGCCGGAATCAACGTAGCGTTCTGCTGCGTATCGACCAGGAGGCGAGCGTTCACAAACTGGTTCGGGAACAGCGCGAGATCCGTATTCGGAAAAATGGCCTTGAGCTTCAGCGTTCCTGTGGTCGTGTCGATCTGGTTGTCCAGCGTGAGCAAAGAACCCTTAGCCAAGTTCTCGGTCTGGTCGCGGTCGAGCGCTTCGACAGACATGGTGTGCCCGCCGCGAAGCTGCTTTTGCACTTGCGGCAAATAGTCTTCAGCGATACTAAAAACCACCGTGATCGGTTGAAGTTGCGTGATGACGACAAGCGGTGTGGACGCACTCGCGTTAACGATATTCCCCGGATCGACCAGACGAAGGCCGACACGGCCGGTGATCGGAGCGGTGATCTTCGTGTAGATCAGGTTCACTTTTGCGGTGTCGACAGTGCCTTGGTCGTTTTTCACCGAGCCTTCGTACTGCAATACGGTCTGGTTCTGGTCGTCGAGCTGCTGCTTCGCGATGGCGTTGCGGTTGAAAGCTTCCTGATAGCGGTTCAAGTCGATGCGAGCCTCGTTGAGCAGTGCTTCGTCGTGCGCGAGGGTCCCTTCGGCTTGCTTCAACGCGGCTTCGTACGGGCGTGAATCGATCTCTACGAGAAGGTCGCCTTTCTGCACCATCTGCCCTTCTCTGTAGTTCACGTTCATGATCTGGCCGTCGACGCGGCTGGTGATGGTAACCGTGTAAACGGGCGTGACGGTCCCGAGCGCGTTGATGTAAACGCCGATGGGCCCGGAGCGCGCCGTGGCCGTGGAAATCGGGACGATAAACACGCGTGCGTTCGCCTTGGCCTTTGCGGCCGCTTCGGCAGCCTGATGCTGGCGGTAGAAATAGAAAATCGCGCCACACAACACGAGCACGATGATGAGCCAAATCCACGCATGGCCGGACCCGCTATGAGGCGTCTGGGGTGGCGGCGTGGTACGCGCCGAAGCGCTGGAAGTACGGTTCGTATCGGGTAGAGGCTCAGCCACTGGTATTCCCTTTTAGGTGATTTCCGCGACTTCCTGCGAACTGTGACAGTTTGCCCAGGGAGCACGTCAGGGTGCCCCTGCATTTGCTGATTCGATGCGCTTGCCTGTGAAGAAGACCGGTCGACTTCCCGCCAGGGGGAATCCCTAAATGAGGGAACGTCTTCGTTCTCATTATATTCCGACGAAAGGCAGACGGGTTTGGTTTCAGGAGAGTTTCGGGCCAAAGCTCGAAAAGGTAGACCTGGCGGTCCAGGCTTCTTTACAGTTTTGGCGAGATGTGGGAGAGTGCGTCGGCTACAGGAAATCGCCTTCTCCATACGATCCAATTCAGGGGTGTGGCATGAGCGCGTCTCTAAGTCGAGCGCACGATGCTTTGGCGTCGCTTCCTCCGTTGAAGCTCTTCATCGACAACGCATGGGTGGAACCGCGCGGCCAAGAAGTGGTGGAAGTGCGCAACCCGGCGACAGGCGAGCTGATCGCGGAGCTCAGGAGCGCCTCCGCTGAGGACGTGAATCGCGCGGTCGTCTCGGCGCGAAAGGCCTGGCAGCAGTGGCGGCTCGCACCTCCATTTGAACGAGCGGCCGCCTGCCACCGGATCGCCGACCGCCTGCTCGCGCGGAAGGAACAAATCGCGGCGGTGATCTCGCTGGAGCAAGGCAAGCCGTACGCTGCGGAAGCCCTGCCTGAAGTCGAGGAGTCCGCCGAGAATTTCCGGATCGCGGCGGAGGACGTAAAGCGCCTGGAGACGCCGATTATTCCGGCGCGCGACCCGAACAAGAAGCTATTCACCTTTAAAGAGCCGATCGGGACTTGGGCGGTGATCACGCCGTGGAACTTCCCGACCGTAATCCCATCGGAATACTTCGGCCCGGGAATCGCGGCGGGAAACACGATCGTATTCAAGCCGGCCGAACAAACCCCGCTGGCCGGCCTGTTGATGGCGCAATGCATTCTGGAGGCGGATCTACCGCCGGGCGTGTTTAACGTGGTGACGGGATTGGGACCAACGACGGGCGACGCGCTCGTCTCCCACACCGGCATCGACGCGATCGGAGTCACCGGTGAGACGACCACTGGCGACACAATCCAACGCCGCGCAGGCGCAAAAAAGTTGTTGATGGAATTGGGCGGTAACGGCCCGCAGATTGTTCTGGAAGACGCGGATCTTGAGCGTGCGGCTCGTGCAGCGGCGTTCGGCGCTTATTTCAACGCCGGCCAAGTTTGCTGCGCGACCGAGCGAGTGCTGGTGGACAAGCGTGTGCACAAGGACTTTCTCGATCTGGTGGTGCAGGAAGCGGGCAAGGTGAGACTCGGCGACCCGTTTGCTGCAGACACCACCATGGGTCCGATGAACAACGCACCGGTGCTCGAAAAAACGGAGCGGCACCTCGCCGATGCCCAGCGCCGCGGGGCGAAGATCGTGTTCGGAGGAAAGCGGCGCGCGAACCAATCGAGCGATCACTTTTTCGAACCGACGGTGATCGACGCGGTCAGCACCGAGATGCTGCTGCACAACGAAGAAACGTTCGGGCCGGTCGTGCCGGTGATCACTGTGAACGACTATGAGCAGGCGATCGATCTGGCGAATGGCACCGGCTACGGACTGCAGATGGCCATATTCACGCGGGACATCGACAAGGCTTTCTATTTCGCGAATCGCCTCCGAAGCGGCAACGTGGTGATCAACGACACGACGGACTACTGGGAAGCGCACGAGCCCTTCGGCGGTGGCGGCGGAACACGCAGCGGCTACGGCCGGCTCGGCGGACGCTTTACATTCGAAGACATGACGCACCTGAAAACTGTCGCGCTGCACATCAACGATCTGACACCGAAACGATAAGAAGCTCCGCAGCAACTGTTCTAACGAATAGGGAGACCGGTGGACGGCGATCGCTCACCCGAAGGCCATTCAGAAACGGGCGGCAGTTCCCGCAGCGGCGGCGCGCGCTTGCCTGGTTTGACTGACGATCCCCAAAACCAGAACGTAAATCGTCCGAAGCGCGTGATGGGCTTGCGCGACGTGGTGTTTTTCTACGTCGTCACCGGCCTCAGCCTGCAGTGGGTAGCTACGGCGGCGACGGCGGGCGCAAGCGCGATGGTAATGTGGATCGTCGCGTGGCTGATTTTCTTCGTGCCGCTGGTTCTCGCAGTGATCGAACTTTCATCGCGCTACCCGCAGGAAGGCGGGCTTTACGTCTGGACCAAGCAGGCGTTCGGCGAGTTCGGCGGATTCATGGCCGGCTGGATTTACTGGTCGAGTGACCTCCCTTACCTGCCGAGCATTCTTTACTTCGCCGCGGCAAACGCGCTGTTCCTCGGCGGAGAGCGAACTCATTTTCTCTCGAACAACAGTACGTACTTCATCGTCTTCTCAATGTGCGGGCTCGCACTCGGGCTCATCCTGAATCTGATCGGCGTCGACATTGCGAAGTGGCTCTACAACGTCGGTTCGCTCGGCACCTGGGTACCGGCGGTGATTCTGATGGTGGTAGGCGCTATGGCCTGGCGCAAATTCGGAAGCGCGACGCCCTTCACCCTGCAAACGATTCGCCCCGCCACAGGGCTGAAGGATCTGATTTTTTGGGCGACGATTGTCTACGCGCTGAGCGGCGCCGAGTCGGCGTCCTTCATGGGTGATGAAATTCGCGACCCGCGCAGGACGATTCCCCGTGGGCTTCTGACGGCAGGCGTTGTAATCACGATCTGCTACATGCTCGGCACGTTCGCCGTTCTGGTTGCGCTGCCTAAGGAACAGGTGACCGGCCTCGAAGGCATCATGCAAGCGATCGTGCAAAGCACCAGCAGAATCGGATGGAGCGGCCTCATTCCGCTCGCGGCGTTCCTGCTGGTATTGAGCAGCTTGGGCAGCGTGGCGGCGTGGCTGGCGGCCATGTCGAGGATTCCGTTTGTCGTCGGGATCGACCGTTTCCTTCCGCCAGCGTTTGCGCGGCTGCACCCCCGCTGGGGGACCCCATACGTGCCGCTTTTGATTCAAGCGGTGCTCGCGGCCGTTTTCGTATTCCTGGGGCAAGCGGGCACGTCCGTGCGTGGCGCTTACGACGTGCTGCTCAGCATGACCATCATCGTGTACTTCGTGCCCTACGTAATGGTGTTCTGTGCGCTGATCAAATTGCAGCGCGAGCCGGCTGGACCCGAAGTGATTCGGGTGCCAGGGGGAAAACCGGTGGCGATCCTCGTGGGGATCATTGGAACCATTACCAGCATCCTGACGATTATCTTTTCCTCTTTCCCGCCGGCGGAAGAGGCGCACAAGGGCCTCGCGCTTCTGAAGGAAGTGGTGCTCGTAGGACTGCTACTCGCGTTAGGCGCGGGCATCTTCATTTTCGGGAAACGCGCGGCGCGACGAGCAAGCGCGTAGCCTTCGATCAATCTAGGTCGCCAGCAGAGCACTCGCGACCAGAGCGAGAACGATACCTACCGTTTGCTTTCCCGTCAGCCGCTCGTGCAGAAACGCGATGCTGATGACGATGGTGACGAGCGGGTAGAGCGCCGAGAGTACGACCACCGTGGAAGTTTTCCCGTCGATCAGCGCGGCGAAGAACGTTAAAAATCCGACGAACGCGCAGAATCCACCAAGCGCGGCCCACGTGAATCCGGGCGCGTTCCACTCTACGTGGAACCGCTCCAGGACCAGGACCACGAATGCAAATGCGAGCACGCCAACGGTTTGAAACAGGATCGACTGGCGCGGCTTGGTGTAATTCGCCGCGAGCTTACTGAAAACTCCCCACAAGCCCCACGTCACAACGGTCAAAATCGTATATCCCATCCAAGACTTCACGGTTTCCCCCTATGGCGTCGAACGCGGCGCTCGATCGGAACCGCAGATTCGCGTGCAAAAGACGGCCATGATGCGTGAATTCAGTGTGGGAATCAATGCGAGGAGCGAAGGATGCGGAATGGCCTGCTCGGATGCCTGCCGGTCATTCCGCATCACGCGAGGAGGAAACTCAATGCGCCTTGTATAGATCGGGCAATTCCTTCTTCAGGTTCGCGACTTTTGGCGCGTCATTCATCATGATGTACGTGTTGTACGGATTTTTCTCCGCGAAGTCCTGGTGATAGTCCTCGGCAGGATAAAATGCCGTGTACGCGGTCACTTCCGTCACGATCGGCTGCGGGTATACCTTCGCTTGATTGAGCTGATCGATGTAAGCCTTGGCAATGCGCTGTTCGCTGTCGTTCATGTAGAAAATGGCGGAGCGGTATTGCGTGCCGCTGTCCGGTCCCTGCCTGTCGAGTTCGGTGGGATCATGCGCCACCGCGAAGAATACTTTCAGGAGCTGGCCGAACGTGACTTTCGAAGGGTCGTAAACGATCTTCACGGATTCCGCGTGCCCGGTGGCGCCCGAGCTCACTTGTTCGTAACTCGGATTCTTCACAGTGCCACCCGAATAACCGGCGGTTGCCGACTTCACACCTTTTACATGCTCGAAGACAGCCTGGATCCCCCAGAAGCACCCGCCGGATAGCACTACGGTCTCCTGGCCCTTCGCCGTAGCGATAGGTTCATCGACCGCGGGATTCGGGATGGCGACGGCGGCCGTAGTCGTGCTCGGCGCCATCATCGTGAGCACCGCCATCACGAGGACCATCACACCGAGACCGACGAGAAACGTGCGGATCATAAAGAACTCCTTGTTCCGAGGCCCTACCGTGGAACAAATGCCGGTTACACCTATTCGATTCAATTCTGGTGAAAAAGTTACAGGGTCAGCCGGCTGGCTCCGGTCCGGCAAAACCCCCTGGAATCTGTTATTTTAGCGCTTCGATGGTTCGGGAGCGCACCTTGATGACGGAAGTACCGCAGGACGACGCAAAAGCAAAGAATGGCGGTGCGAGCTCCGGTGCTCGGTCGGGAGGGCTGATTAGCTGGACGAGCCTAGTCTTCGCGCTGCTGCAGAGTGCCTGTACGGCTGTGATCGCGATCAGCGGCATTCGGGTGGCGATCGGTCTCACGGCTTTGGCTGCCGCTGCTGGTGTCAACACGCCGGCAAGAGGCTTTCACTCCGACGTGATTCGGATTCCGATGATGCTCTTCGCGCTTTTAGGCGCCTGCGTGAATCTTTACATCGTCGGACGCATTCGACGGTTGCGGGCACGCCCATCGTCGCAATGGCGGCAGACTCCCGTACCGAAAAAGAAATTGAATTCCGAGCGGCTGCAGATCGCTTTGTCGGTGATCACGCTGCTGCTTCTGCTGGCGGAGTGGGTCGCGCATCCGATGATTCACCGCGTTCACTAGACTCAATTCCCCCCTGACATTTGACTCGCTGGCGTTAGTGCGCTTCCGTCTCCATTTCCCTGGCAAGGCGTTCGTGCAGGCGCTCGCTGAAACCGACTGGAAGTTCGAACGTCCGGTCGTCTCCCGTCAAAATCAAAATGTTCCGCGTGGAATCGAGGATCGCCGAGCAGATTTCACAGTGCTCGAGGTGGTTTTCGATTTCTGCGCGCAGTTCGGGCGCAACGGATCCGTCGAGGTAGTCCGAGATGAAGCCCCAGACATGTTTGCAATCGAGCTTCATGGTCTCCTCCCGAACAGCCCTCGCCGGGGCGGCGCGGACGTTTTCAAAAGCGGTACAAGCCGTTTCTGCAGCAGCATACGCGCTCGGTGCAGACGGACCTTCACGACGTTCTCCGATAGCCCCAACGCCTGCGCCGTCTCCTGCACGTTCATCTCTTCCACGTCGCGCAGCGTGAATACTTCTCGGTAAATTTCCGGTAGCTCGGCAACGGCCGTGCGGAGCGTGTCGCGTAACTCCTGCCGTTCGAGCGCCGCCAGCGGAACTTCGCGCCAATCCGTGAGGAATGCAGGCGTGTAATCGCCTTCGCTCGTTTCCAGCCGTTCGTCGATCGATTCCAGCACGGCGCGTTTGGCGCTGCGAAGCTTTTGCCTTGCGCCATTCACGGCGATCGTCACAAGCCAGGTACTGAATTTCGATTCAGCGCGGAACGTAGCAAGGTGGCGAAACGCGCTGATCATGGCATCCTGCGCAGTTTCTTCGGCCTCGGTTTGATCCTTTAAAATCGAAAGCGCGGTGAGATAGACCATCTTCTCGTACGGACGAATCAGGTCGTGGAATACGTTCCGCTCGCCGGCGAGAACTCGCGCGATCATTTCGGGTTCAGTCATGTGCGATGGTTCGACGCACGGCGGAGTCGCGCCGCGATAAGGCTCATTTGTGAGAGTGCGTCAGGGTGGAAAGGTTACAACGGATTCGCCGCTGCAGGTGCAGGCGGAGCTGCTCAGCCGACCGTGAGCAGTTCCTCGTAAAAGCCGCCAATCTGGCGGGCGCAGTCGACGAAATGGATTTCGAGGATCCAGTGGCGCTTCTGGCCGTTCGCGTCGGCGTCTTGCATTCGCAAATGATTCTCTGGGTGGACGTACAGTGAGATTTTGTCTTGAGGAATGCGCTCATGGGGGAATTGGCCGATCAGGTGCCCGGCAATGGGCCCGCCGTACTTCCATCCACGCTTTTCGGCGAGCTCCTGTGCGTAGGCGTAAAGCTCGTTCGCCCGAATTTCGGGATGCGCTTTGAAGTGCCGCTTCCCTTCGTGAAAGGCTTCCGCGATGTCGTTCTTTAGCCGGACCTTCACGGGATCGGAACCGATCACGAAGGTGCGGCCAAAATCGGCTTCCCATTTTTCGAAAACTGGGCCGAGATCGAGGAACACGATGTCGTCGGCTTGCAGCGTCAGGTCCGGCGGATTTTCTTCGTACGGCGCGAGGGTGTTGCGCCCCGCGCGAACGATGCGCTTGTGCCAGTACGTGTCGACACCGAACATTTCCTGCGCGAGCGCGTAAACGTCGGCGTTGATTTGCGTCTCAGCGACTCCCGGACGAATTACGCCGGTCTTTTCCACCCGCTTGAACAGGGCATCCGCTTTCTGTTGCGCTTCCCACAAAGCGGAAGCGCGGTCCGTTTCAAGTTCAGGCATCCCAAAAATCCTACCACGGCCTACATCGCCGCTGCCCCGCAGGATTATGCCTTCGAGAACTTCATCGCCAGCGAGTTCATGCAGTAGCGAAGGCCCGTCGGCTGCGGCCCGTCGTTGAAGACGTGCCCGAGATGCGCGACGCAAAGCCGGCACGAAACCGCTGTCCGGACCATGCCGAGCGAACTGTCCGAAGTTTCGATTACGTTTTCACTCGCGATCGGCGCCCAAAAGCTCGGCCATCCCGTCCCGGAATCGAATTTCGTGTTGGCGTTGAACAAGGCGTTGTCGCAGCAGACGCACCGGAACACGCCCTTATCATGAACGTTAAGCAGGTCGCCCGTGTAGGGACGCTCCGTGCCGGCGTTGCGCGTGATTTCGTACTGATCGGGCGTGAGCTGCTTTTTCCAGTCTGCATCCGACTTCACCACCTGTGGTTCGGAAACTACGCCGAGTTTCTTCCCCGCGTCAGAGAACTGCACGATCTTCACAAGCTTGGGCGTGCCCGCATAGTAAGGATTGGCCTGGACCGGCTCTCTGGTCCAGTAGCGCCACACCACGATCCCGCCCAAGAGCGAGGCCGACACGCGGAAAAAAGTGCGACGATCGAATTTCTTCGAAGATTCCGAATCTGTAAGAATTGGCTTGTTCATCTTGCTCTCCCGAAACAAATTCTATCCAAATGTAAACGCAAAGGCTTGGACGCCTGGGTCCAGAAACTGAATTTCAAACGTGCGATCTTCCACTTTTCCGGTTTGCCGAATCAGTTGATACAGCCGGTAGCCTTTCACACTGCCATTTCCGTTTTCATCGATATCCATGCCGTGATCGCCGAGCGGAGCGCCGCCATCGAACAGCACACGGAAGCGGACCGGCTTGCCGTCCTTGCTCGGCCCGAGAACCAGGTGCAAATCCCGCGCATGGAAACGGAACACGATGGAGCCCGGCGCCGAGAGCAGCGTGGCGTGCTCGTCACTGACGTCCCAATTTCCTTCCAGACCCCACTGATTCACATTGAGCCGCAGCGGGAGTGTGTATTTTTGCGGAGAGTCGGCGGCAATTTCCTGGGGCGAGGTGTAATTCTGTTGCCGCGCATATCCCACGTACGTTTCTGGTGACTGCACGTCTTTCAGGTCCGCAGCCGCTTCCGAGCCCGAAGCCTTCACGTCAACGAGCCCCGCAAGATTCAGGCTGGAATTCTTCTGTTTCAAAAGCTCTTGAATCACGCGCTCGGACTCGTCGTACTCGCCCTCGCCAAAGTGGTGGTAACGAATCACGCCGTTGGCATCGATGAAGTAATGCGCCGGCCAATACTGATTATTGAAGGCTTTCCAGATCGCGTAGTTGCCATCGAGCGCCACGGGGTATGTGATTTTCAAGTCCTGCACAGCTTTTGCAACGTTCCCGGGATCCTTTTCAAACGCGAATTCCGGCGTGTGGACGCCGATCACAACCAATCCGTCACTTTTGTATTTTTCCGCCCACGCTTCGATATACGGAATCGATCGCAGGCAGTTGATGCACGAATAGGTCCAGAAATCGATCAGAACGACTTTCCCACGGAGTTGCGCCGTCGTGAGCGGCGGCGAATTCAGCCAAGACACCGCACCGCTAAGGCTCGGCATCGGGCCTTCGTTCGAAAGTGCGATTGCGGACTGGTTGCCGCCGTCCGCTGAGACACCGCTGCTCGCGAGTTTCATCGAAGCTGGGTGAAATCGGTCGAGCAGTTTCTGCTCGACGCCGGAGGTGCTGGCGAGCGACACGCGAGTTAGTAAGCCTTTATCGAGTCCAAACGCGATTGCGACAACGCCAAGCAACACGGCCACGCCCAGAGCGCGGCGAATCCATTCCTCTGCTCCCAGCGACCGCTTCATCAGCGCAAACACTTTCTTTCCGGCCAACAGCGCGAGGGCGAGCGAAGTGGCGGCGCCCAGTGCAAAAGCCAGCAGCAGAAATGCCGAACGGCTGCTCGTTCCTTCCACAGCTGCGCCGGTCAGAATCAATCCTAAAATCGGTCCTGCGCACGGCACCCACAAAAATCCGGTAGAAACGCCCAGCAGGAGGGATTTCCCGATGCTCGGAGGCGCGCCTCCTTCCTGCGCCACCTTTCCGCCGAGGCGCACAAACGGGCGAGCCAGAAATTCCGAAATCCGAGGAAACAAGAGCGACAGGCCCAGGACTGCAAAAATTACGATCGCGATGTACCGGCCGTACTCATTGGCGCGTCCGATCCACGAGCCTGCAGCCGTTGCGAGTGTTGCGACGCCTGCGAACGTCAAAGCCATGCCGATCAGCATCGGCAGTCCGCTGCGGCGAAAAGGCTGATCGGCGCGCGCAAAGACGAACGGAAGGACCGGCAGTATGCACGGGCTTAGGATCGTCAGAACACCGCCCATGAACGCGAGCAGGTACAGCAGCATCGTCGCTCCCTCTTGCTCCTATTAGATACGCGCCCCCACGAATAGTTACAGCCCGGGCCGCCGCAGGCTGTCTGTGCGCGGCCTATACTTAGGGTACGCTTGATTTTGCGGCGCGGATGGCCGGGCTTTTCTGAGCCACTTTGACGCCGATGCTGATTATCTGGTATTCGCTAGAGAGTCGGGTGCTTCGCGTGCGTCGCCTGGTGTGGCGTTTTGTTGGCGCGACGCATCCAATCTATCTCCGCCCCATTTTCCGCTCATGACGAAGTCCCGAAACTCGGATTGCTCGCCCGAATCAAGTGAAGCTCGCTTGAGCAGCACTGCGCTGTTTCACCCGGCAGTCCGCGATTGGTTTGAATCGGTATTCCCGGGCGCCACTAAACCGCAAGAAATGGGCTGGCCCGCCATCGCCCGCGGCGACTCCACGCTCATTCTGGCACCCACAGGAACGGGAAAAACCCTCGCGGCCTTCTTGTGGTGCATCCACCGGCTCATGTTCGCTCCCGTACCCGAAAAGAGCGCGCGGTGCCGCGTCCTTTATATATCGCCGATCAAGGCGCTGGCCGTCGACGTTGAACGCAACCTCCGCGCACCGCTGGTTGGAATTTCGCAAGCCGCGAAACGCGCCGGCATTTCTTTTCACGAGCCGGTGGTCGCCGTGCGCACCGGTGACACGCCTGCTGCCGAGCGTGCGCGATTTCTTCGCCACCCTTCGGACATATTGATTACCACGCCGGAGTCGCTCTATTTGCTACTCACATCGAACGCGCGCGAATCGTTGCGCTCGATCGAAACGGCCGTGGTCGACGAGATTCACGCGCTCGTTCCTACCAAGCGAGGCTCGCACCTGGCGCTGTCGATCGAGCGGCTCGAACATCTGTGCGGCCGAAAACTCCAGCGCATCGCGCTTTCTGCCACGCAGCGGCCGCTCGACGAAGTCGCGCACTTTCTCGGCGGTGCGCAGAGATCGCAAGGGCTGGCCCCCGAACCTTCGCCCGCGGTGTCGTCCGAGGAAGAAGCGTTCCTCGAAACAGAATCGCCTATCGTGGCACCGGCCTATAGGCCGGTGACGATCATCGACGCCGGCGAACCAAAGCGCCTCGATCTTAGGGTCGAAGTCGCCGTTGAAGATATGGCTCGCCTCGACGTAATCGATCCGCTTCCCAGCGGCCCAGCGTCCCAAGGGCCTGTGCGCACATCGATCTGGAGCGCGATTCACCCCAAGCTACTCGAGCTGATCAGATCGCATCGTTCGACGCTCATCTTCGTAAATAGTCGGAGGCTGGCGGAGCGGATTTCAGGCGCGATCAACGATCTGGCGGGCGAGACTGTTGTGCGAGCGCACCACGGAAGCGTCGCGCTGGCGCAGCGGAAAGATATCGAGGACCGGCTAAAGCTAGGGAAACTGCGCGGTTTGGTCGCCACGTCGTCTCTCGAACTCGGCATCGATATGGGAGCGATTGACCTGGTCATCCAGATCGAGTCACCGTCCTCGGTTGCGAGCGGGATGCAGCGCGTGGGCCGCGCCAACCACCGGGTTGGCGCCGTGAGTCCAGCGGTGATTTTCCCGAAGTATCGCTCGGATCTGGTGGCGTGCGCGGCGATTACGCGCGCGATGTATGAAGGCGCCGTCGAATCGGTCCACTACCCGCGCAATCCACTCGATGTACTGGCGCAGCAAATCGTCGCGATGGTGGCGATGGATTCGTGGGACGCCACCGAACTCTACAACGTCGTGCGCCGGGCCGCTCCCTTCGCCACGCTCACTCGCCCGATTTTCGAAGGCGTTTTGGACATGCTCTCGGGGCGCTACCCGTCCGAGGAATTCGCTGAGCTTCGTCCGCGCATTACTTGGGATCGCATCGCCCACAGGATCACCACGCGGGAGGGCGCGCGCCGCGTAGCGGTACTCAACGGCGGTACGATCCCCGATCGCGGACTCTATGGCGTGTTTCTCGCGGACGCCATCAAGGGCGCGCGCGTCGGCGAGCTCGACGAAGAAATGGTGCATGAGAGCCGCGTCGGCGACACGATTGCGCTCGGCGCGACGACCTGGCGCATCGAAAACATCCGGCACGATCGCGTAATCGTGACTCCCGCTCCGGGCGAACCGGGGAAAATGCCTTTCTGGCATGGTGACGCCGCAGGCCGGCCTGCGGAATTGGGGGCGCGGATTGGCGCGATGTCGCGCGAACTGCTGAGGATGCCTCGCCTCGCGGCTTTCGCGAAGCTGCAAACCGAGCATAGCCTGGATGAAAACGCCGCGGAAAACGTGCTGCGTTATCTCGAGGACCAGCAAGTTGTCACGCAGCAAATTCCAAGCGACGAGCAGATCGTGATCGAGATTTGCCGCGATGAAATGGGCGACCGCCGTGTGTGCGTGCTCACGCCGTTTGGGACGCGGGTCCATGCGCCGTGGTGCATGGCCGTCACCGCCAAACTGCGCGACGAACAAGGCTGGGAAGTCGAATCGATGTGGACCGACGATGGCTTCGTGATCCGTCTACCGGAGAATGAAGCGGCGATCGATTCTGCGATGCTGCTGCCGACTGCCGTCGAGACCAAAGCGCTCGTGCTGCGCCAGCTCGGCTCAACGTCGCTCTTCGCTGCGAAGTTCAGGGAATCCGCGTCGCGAGCCTTGCTTCTGCCTCGTCGCCGCGCGGGACAACGCACTCCGCTCTGGCAACAGCGCAAGCGCGCGGCCGACTTGCTGGCGGTTGCAGCGCGCTTCGCTTCGTTCCCGATTCTGCTCGAAACCTATCGCGAGTGCATTCGCGACGTGTTCGACTTGCCCGCTGTCTCCGCGATTCTCTCCAAGATTCAGAGGGGGGAGATTCGCGTGTCGATGCTGGAATCCGACAAGCCATCGCCCTTCGCGGGCTCGCTTCTGTTCGGCTACATCGCCAACTACATTTACGACGGCGACGCCCCTCTGGCCGAACGCCGCGCGCAGGCTCTTTCGATCGATCAATCCCAACTCGATGAACTTCTGGGCGACACCGATTTGCGCGAGCTTCTCGACCCTGCCGCGCTGGATGAAGTCGAAGCAACGCTTCAATCCCTCGACCCAGAATATCGCGCGGCCCACGCGGACGGCGTGCACGACTTGCTGCTCAGGCTCGGTGATCTTACGGACGCGGAGCTGCGCGCGCGTTGCGTCGATGAAGCGACGGCCGCCACGATCAGCGCACTGGTGGATTCACGCCGGGCCGTGCGCGTCAGGATCGCGAACGAGTTCCGCTACATTCCAGTGGAATATTCGGCCCGCTATCGCGATGCGCTCGGTACGCCACTGCCTCCTGGCCTGGCTGAAGTATTTCTTGCAAGCGTCGATCGAGCGCTTTCCGAGATCGTGCGCCGCTACGCGCGAACCCATTTGCCGTTCACGACGCTCGGGCTGGCAAGCCGCTACGGGCTTGCGCCATCGGACCTGGAACCTCTGCTTCATGCACTGCACGGCCAGGGAAAACTGCTCGAAGGTGAATTCCGTCCGAACGGCCGCCACCGCGAATGGTGCGACCCGGAAATTCTGAAGAAAATCCGCCAGAAGAGCCTGGCGCGCTTGCGCCGCGAGATCGAGCCGGTGGAGCAGCGTACCTTCGCGCGATTCTGCGCTCGTTGGCAGGGCGTGAGTGCGCCACGCCGGGGAGTGAACGCGCTTCTCGATGCGATCGAGTCGCTGCAAGGTGCCGCACTTCTCGCGTCGGAACTCGAACGCGATGTGCTGCCCGCACGCATTGCGGACTATCGGCCGGGTGACATCGATGCGGTCATGGCCGCGGGCGAAGTCGTCTGGGTCGGAGTTGAACAGGTTGGCGACCGCGATGGACGCGTGGCGCTGTATTTGACCGAGTCGCTGCCGCTGCTCCTGCCACCTCGAGATTCCTCCGACGCAGCGGCCGCCGCGCCGAGCGAACGCGGTCAGAAAATCATCGACTTCCTGGGTCAACACGGCGCTTCGTTCTTTTCAGAAATTCATGCAGCTTGCGGCGGATTCCCCGGCGACACCACCGAGGCGCTATGGCAGCTGGTCTGGAGCGGCCTTGCTACGAACGACACGTTTCATCCATTGCGCAATCTCACGCGCCCGGCCGATACCAGGCGCAATCGATCCGAATTCAGCAACGGCCGTCCCGGCTCTCCGGAATTCTTGAGCCGCATGCGTTCGCGTACTGCGCGCGGAGGTCCGGCGCAAGGGCGTTGGTCGCTGATCCGCCAGCCAGTCGCCGAGCCGCAGAATGTGACGGAGTGGAGTGCCGCGATTTCGCAGCAGCTTCTGGTCCGCTACGGAATCGTGATGCGTGAATCCGCCGCCGCTGAGAACATCGCGGGCGGTTACAACACCCTGTATCCCTCACTCCGCACCATGGAAGAAAGCGGCTGGATTCGCCGCGGCATGTTTGTGTCCGGAATGGGTGCGGCGCAATTCGCACTGCCTGCGGCCGTAGATATCCTGCGCAGCCTGCGTACGGATCCTCCCGCACCCGAAGCCGTCTATGTGAGCGCCACCGATCCCGCCAACCCGTACGGCAGCTTGTTGCCGTGGCCGCGCTCTCCCGGTGATAGCGGCGAACCCGACCATGCGATGGACCAGCAGCCGATGTTGGCGCGTGCGAGCGGCGCCGGAGTGGTTCTGGTCGACGGCACGCTCGGCGCGTTTCTCCGGCGCCGCAATCCTGCCGTTCGAATATTTCTGCCCGAACAGGAACCGGAACGCACGCATTCCGCCAGCGCGCTGGCGGCAAAGCTGGCTGAACTTGCCGTGCGCAGGCAGACCCGAAAAGGCGGCCTTCTAATCGGCACAATCAACGGCGCGCCCGCGCGCGAACATTTCATCGCGCGTTTTCTGGAAGAAGCGGGATTCGTCGATACCACGCTGGGCTTTCAAATGCGGCGCGTCACTCCCATCGCCCTGGCTCCCTCCATAGAAGAAACAGAGGACCAAGGCAGTTCCGACGTCTCCGAGACCGCCTGAATATGCCTGAAGGCGACACAATCTATCGCACAGCGCGCACGCTTCAGCTCGGCTTGGGCGGTCAAATCGTGACCCGATTCGAATCCGCTTACCCGAAGCTTTCGCGCGTTGATGTAGATGCGCCGCTCACGGGAAGGATCGTCACAAAAGTTGAGTCACGCGGAAAATGGCTGCTCATCTACTTCTCGGATGATCTGATTTTGCTCACGCACATGCTGATGAGCGGAAGCTGGCACATCTATCGCCGGGGTGAGCAGTGGCAACGCCCAGCCGGACAGATGCGGATCGTGATCGAGACCGCGAAGCTCCTTGCGGTTGGATTTCTGGTTCCCGTTGCGGAATTTCATACCGCGGACAGCCTGGCGCGCCGGGAGGGCCTTAAGGATCTCGGACCTCGTCTCTTGGACAAGGAGGTGGATGAAGCCGAAATCATTCGCCGCCTGCGTTTGCGCCCCGATCTCGAAGTCGGAGTCGCGCTGATGACGCAGTCGCTCCTGTCCGGCATTGGAAACGTCTACAAGTCAGAAACTTGCTTCGCGTGCCGGGTGAATCCGTTCCGCCGCGTTCAGTCGCTGGGCGAAGCCGAACTCGCAAGCTTGGTTTCCATGGCGCGGAAATTCCTCCGCGCAAACGTGACGAATACTTCCGGCGATATTGTAGTCACCTACGGCGCCATGCGGCGAACCACGGGGCGCGCAAATCCTAAGGATCGGTTGTGGGTGTACCGCCGAACCGGTGAGCCGTGCCGGAAATGCGGCGGCCGGATCGAATCGCGCAAACAGGGCCTGGACGCGCGCTCGACGTTTTGGTGTCCGACGTGTCAGCCGATGGCCCTCGCTGCGACCAGCCGCGCCTGAGCGATTACGAATTCCGATCGCGCCGCAAACCTTCGCTGTTTACTGCTTCTCCAGCTCCGACCAGCGTTCGTAAAGCGTATCGACAGCCGCCTGGGCAGCCTGCATTTCTTCGTAAGCCGTGTGCAGCTTAGGAGCGTCGGTCACGATCGCCGGATCCTCTAACGCTGCCTTCTTCGCCAGAAGAATCGCTTCCGCGTCTGCGATCTTTTTTTCAATCTTGGCCGCTTCGCGCGCGGTCACGTCGCTCGCTTTCCTGGGCGCTTGCGTCACGGCGGAGGGCGCCGGTTTCTTTTCCGCGGGTTGCAGATTCTCCACGGCCGCATCTTCCCTTTCGGACAGCCATTCTTCCCACTGCGAATAATCCGCAAATCTCCCAACTCCACCCCGGCCGTCAAGTCCAACAACGACTGTCGAAACGCGATCCAACATGTAGCGGTCGTGCGTAACGAGCAGCAATGCGCCGGAATATTCCAGCAGGCTCTCCTCCAGGATCTCCAGCGTCGGGATGTCCAGGTCGTTGGTCGGCTCGTCGAGTAGCAGAACGTCCGCGGGCTGCAACATAAGTTGCGCGATCAGCACGCGCGCCCTCTCGCCGCCGGACAGCCGACCGACCGGGCGGTTCAGATCCTCCGCCGCGAACAGGAATCGTGCGGCCCACGACGCCACATGAATCACGCGATCCTGATAGATCACCGAGTCGCTGTCCGGCGCCAAGGCGCGGCGCAGCGAGATTTCAGGATCGAGCTCGCGCCGCTGGTCGAAATACACGATGCGGAGAGAATCCGCGCGCACAAGCTTTCCATACGTAGGGTCCATATCGCCGCGAGCGAGTCGCAGGAGCGTGGTCTTGCCGCTGCCGTTTGGCCCGACCAGTCCGACGCGCATGCCGTTCGTAATGGCGAACGAGAGATGTTCGAAGAGCTTCTTACCTACAACCGAGCACGAGACGTCATCGAAGGTGATGAGTTGCTTGGTCTGCCGGTTCGACGCAGAGAAGTCGATCTTCGCTGTCGCGCTTCGAGTCCGCGTGTTCAAATCCGCCAGCTCACCGATCATTTCATGAGCTTTGTCGATGCGCGACTTTGACTTGGTGGTCCGTGCTTTCGGGCCGCGGCGCAACCACTCGATTTCCGTATGCACCCGGTTCTCGAGCGCTTCTTGCCGCTTGCCCTGGGCGTGCAAATGAAGCTCCTTTGCTTCAAGGAACTTGCTGTAGTTTCCGCGCACGCGCAAGAACCCGTCAGCATAGAAGCGGCTGAGCTCCACCATGTCGTTCGTGACGCTCTCGAGGAAATAGCGGTCGTGGCTCACCACCACGCACGCAAATGCCGCGAATCGGAGCACGCCTTCGAGCCATTCGATACCCGCGAGATCCAAGTGGTTCGTGGGCTCATCGAGCAGAAGGATATCCGGTGCTTGCACAATCCCTTCGACAATCGCCAGGCGTTTGCGCCAGCCGCCAGACAGCGCCGTCGCGTGAACTTCGTAGTTTGTAAATCCGGCGCGGTGCAAAGCTTCCTCGGCACGGTAACCGCGCTCGGTTTCGTCGACGCCCGTGCGCGCGAGCGCCGATTCGATCACGCTGCGGCAGGTGGATTCGGTGGGAAATTCGGAGATTTGCTGAACGTATCCGAGCGAAACACCTTTGCGAATCGCGACGTCGCCGGTGTCAGGCTTCGTCCGCCCGGCCAGGATTTCAAGCAGAGTTGATTTTCCGGAACCGTTCGGACCGATCAGGCCGATGCGGTCACCCTGCGAGATGGTGAAGGAAATATTTTGAAACAGAGGCGCGACGCCGTAGCGCTTCGAAAGACCCTGTGCATTGATGATCGGCGCCAAATGATTCGTTTTTCTCCCACTCTGAGTTTAACCTTGATGCGGCAGGCAGCCAAATCAGCGGCGGTTTTCGTTGTACGTGCGCTGCCCTGCACCTACTCGACTCGATGACAGAACCGCACGCGGCCCAATCTTTCGACGCAATCGTGATGGGTGGTGGTGCGGCCGGCCTGATGTGCGCTATCGAAGCTGGAAAGCGCGGCAGGCGCGTGGCCGTACTTGAGCGAGCCGAACGTTGCGGAAAGAAAATCCTTATCTCCGGCGGCGGGCGTTGTAACTTCACGAATATTTACACTGAGCCGGAGAATTTCCTTTCCGCGAACGATCACTTCGCAAAGTCGGCGCTTGCGCGATACACACCTGCAGACTTCATCGCGCTAGTGGAAAAGCACGGCATCCGCTACCACGAAAAAAAGCTCGGACAACTTTTTTGCGACCGGGCAGCCCAAGACATCCTGACCATGCTCGAAGCCGAGTGTCGCGCAGCAGGCGTGAAGATTTTCCGGAACTGCCACATCAAGAATGTGACCCGGGTCACTGAATTCGTCGTGGGCACGAGCGACTCCGAATTTCGCGCGCCAGCGCTGGTGGTGGCGACCGGCGGCCTTTCCATTCCGAAAATGGGCGCGACCGCCTTCGGCTACCAGATGGCGCGCCTCTTTGGGTTGAAGGTTCGCAAGACGAGTCCCGGACTCGTGCCGTTCGTGCTGAACCCGACAGATCGTGCGAGCTTTTGCGACCTCGCCGGCGTCGCGGCGGAGGTCACAGCTCGAGGCGGCGAGCAGACGTTTCACGAAAGCATGTTGATCACGCATCGCGGCCTTAGCGGACCAGCAATCCTACAGATTTCCTCTTACTGGACGCCGGGGGAAGCAATTCACCTCGATCTCGCGCCGGGCCGAAACGTGACCTCGAATGCCCAGCCGGGTTCCGAACGCGCTGCAGTGCAAGTCAGTTCATCCGTACAGGAAGTGCTACCACGGCGTCTCGCGATACGCTGGCTTGAAACGCACGCGCCGCCGAGCTGGAGTCACGAATCGCTTGCGACCTTCGAGGCTGGAATCCATGATTGGAAAATCGTGCCCGCCGGCACGGAGGGTTATGAGAAAGCTGAAATCACGACGGGCGGCGTGGACACTGCCGAACTATCGAGCAAAACGATGGAGAGCCACAAGGTTGCCGGTCTGTTTTTTATCGGCGAAGTTGTCGATGTGACAGGTCATCTCGGCGGATTCAATTTTCAATGGGCCTGGGCTTCGGGAGCGGCAGCGGGGCGGGCTTTGTAATCGCAGGATGTACGACTACTGAAACTGCCTCTTGAATTCAGCGAACTGCGTCTTCAGCGTACTGAGCTCCTCACGCAAAGTTGCAATCTCCAATTCCAGTTGCGCGATTCTCTGCACATCTGTCGATTGCGCCGCCACAAGTGAGTGTGTTTCTCTGCGCGATTCCTGGTTTGCGCCAGGTGCCGCCGCAACGTCGCCCGCCAACAGGTGCGCGTAGCGCGATTCTTTGGTGCCCGGTAGTTTGGGCAGCAACTTTACGAGTGGCGGCTCACGTTTCATCAAACGCTGCAGCGTGACCTGAATTTCGTCCAGATCGTCGAATTTGTGCATTCGCTCGCAGCGGCTGCGCAACTCGCCTGGCGTTTGCGGGCCGCGCAGCAAGAGTTCACACAGGATCGCGGTTTCGCGCCGGTCAAAGTTGAAGGCCTCTTGCAGGCGGTGTTCGTACTTCGTCACACGGCTGTCGAAATTGTCGGCCGGTCCCGCATAACCGCGTTCGCCCAAGCTGCGCAGCGCGGCACGAGCCATATCCTGGTCCACACTCATAACGGGCTCGCGATTCGATTTCTGATTGCACGCATTGATCAACGCGTTCAGGGAAAGCGGATAGTACTCGGGAGTGGTGATCTCTTTCTCGATCAGCGCGCCGAGAATGCGCACTTCAACCGAAGTCAGCGGAGCATCCATACAAAAAGGATACAAAATCCCTACGCGCTTCCAAAGCAGCTCCAGCATAGGAATTTCCGAAAAAGATGCTCTATGCTTCGACACAACGAGGAGTTTTTAATGTGGCGCGAACCATATCTTGTACATCACGACAATCACCATAAAGACCAGATAGATCCGCAGGGACCACAACACCGAAACTTCCACTCCCGTCAGCTTCCGCTTCGGCAGGATCTGTTTTTTCATTCCGGTGAGCTGCTCGCGTTCGAGGGCGGACATCACCATATCTTTTGCTGCAGGACTCACTTGGATCGCATGCGGCTCTGTCGGTGTCATAGGTCGGGATCCTACTTGCTCCCAAAAATGTCGAGAACGTTTGGCGCAAGAATGCTGATGCCAAACAACACGCCGGCGCCGGTGAGAATGATCACAACGATCGTCGCGAGCACGTTGGCCCATAACGGGCTGATCAGGTCACCCATGATTTCGCGGTCGTTCACCAGCATGAACAAAAACACCAGAGCGGGCGGCATGGCCAGCACGGCGATCACGTTGACCAGCAGCACTACCGGCACCAGCGGCAGGCTCGGAATCAACACGATTCCGGCCGCGGCCGCCGCGCAAAGAAATAGCATCGAATAAAAAGCGCGTCCTTCCTTGATCGGCAGATTCAAGCTGTGCGGGGTGTGCGCGACTTCCGCAAACGCATATGCCGAGGAAGTTGAAATTGTAATCGATGCGACGATTCCGGCCTCGACGATGCCAATCGCAAACAGCGACGCACCGACCCGGCCGATCCACGGCTGCAAGGCCTGCGCGAACTCCGCGGCTTGAAAATCGTCCGCGTTCATCTGGTGTTTGAACAGCAGGTTGGTCACCAAAATCGTCGCGATTGCCGATCCCGCCGCAAGGACTGCGCCGATGATCGTATCGATCCGGCCGAAGCGGATATCCTGGCGCGTTAGGCCCTTGTCCACCGTCGCGCTCTGTTGGAAGAACAGCATCCACGGCGTTACGGTGGCGCCGATCACTGCGAGTAGCAGCTCCAACACATCCGCAGTGCGCCCCACCGGCGAGGGCTTCCAGGAGGCGAATGCGTGCGCGACTGCATGCCAGTCCGGATGGCTCATCAGCGCCACGGGTACGAAAATCATGTTCAACAAGGCGGCGCCCAGCGTGATGCGCTCCCAGGTCCAATAGCGGTGTGTAAGCAGCGCCATATAAAGGATCGCAAGCGCGGACAGCACAGCGGCCCACGGCGGCACGCCAAAAAAACCGAGCCCCGCTCGCACGGCGATGAATTCGGTGATCAGGGTGAGGAAATTTCCGATCCCGAGATCCAGCATCGAAAACCATCCCCAGAACGGGCCGAAGCGATCGAAGATCAGTTCAGCGTGGCCGCGATGCGTGGCGGCGCCGAGCCGCACCGTCATTTCCTGCACGACTACGGCCATCGCGAAGGTAAGCGCGACGAACGGAAGAAAAAAACCGATGCCGAAGCGCGCCCCCGTTGCGGCATAAGAAAGCATGCTCGGCCCGTCGTTCTCTCCGAGCATGACCAGTATTCCCGGACCAACGAGCAGCCAAAGAAGCTTCAGTTTCGAAAATCCGCTGCCGCTAGTTCGTGCATCGAAAACACGCACCCGGTCGCGCGCGCGGTCGACGTCCTCATGCGTGATGATTATTTCTTCGCGTGGTTCGGTCTTCTGGAGCTTCGAAGTGTTCACAGGTAAAGGCCGTGCGTGTTTGCAACTAATTCTACTTTTCTTTCGGCGAATAGCCTACACATCGCAGCACCGGCAACCTCGGATACTTTGGAAAGTTCGGATCGAAAGCCGCGCGTCCGCACAAAACGAACGTCGAGCCGCGAGCAGACTCTATCGTCCGAGCGTAGGCGCAATGCGAGCAGAGGCCCGCGCCCAGTGCGTCTGCCGGGGGTTTGGATTCCTGCGTCACGGAAAAAGGATACGCCAAGCGGACCTCGGCGTGCCGCTCAGGTTATTTTGACGTTGGATTTCATACGCGAACACCACAAACCGAAACCGCAGGCCAGAGTGGCTGGACCGAGAACGTTACTGCTGCCAGCCGCCGCCCAGTGCATTGTAGAGCGCCACGTAAGAGGTCAACTCGTCGGCCCTCGCCTGCGCCAACGCGAGCTCCGCGGTGAAGTAATTGGTCTCACTCGTGAGGACTTCCAGATAGCTCGCGACTCCGCCCTGGTAGCGCGTCTTGGAAAGCTCGTCCGCGCCGTGTGTCGCTTCCGTAAGTAGCTCCTGTTGTTCGCGGTACTCGCGATTCTTACGATACGCGATCAGCGCGTCAGAAACGTCCCGGAACGAATTCTGAATCGTTTGCTGATAGGTGAGCAGAGCCTGTTGCTGCTGCGCCTCCGTCAATTTCACGTTGGAGCGAATCTTGCCGGCAGTGAAAATTGGCTGGGTCAGCGCCGCTCCAACATCCCACAAACCAGCAGGCCCCGTGAACAGGCGCGTCAAAGCATCGCTTTGAAACCCTCCGGTTGCTGAAAGAGAGATGTCCGGGAAATAAGCTGCACGCGCGACGCCAATCTGCGCATTCGCCGCGATCAGTTGCTGCTCGGCGGCCTGAATGTCAGGACGCCGCTCGAGTAGCGTCGAAGGAAGCCCAGCCGGAACGGTCGGCGGGTGCGGTTGTTCCGTAAGCTTCAAGCCGCGCGCGATGTCCGTGGGATTTTCCCCGAGCAATGTGCTAAGCAAGTCTTCAGTCTGGCTGATTTGCTTTTGCAACGATGGAATCGTTTCGGCGGCCGTGTATACCAGCTGCTCGGACTGTCGGACATCGACGAGAGAGACTGAACCGCCTTGCTCGAGCGCTTCCGTCAGCTTCAGTGAATCCTGCCTTGAGGCAAGCGTCTGCCTAGAGATTTCCAACTGATAGTCCAGATCGCGCAGATTGAAGTAGGCGGTTGCCACGTTCGAAACCAGCGTGTTGATTACGCCGCGCTGGTTCCATTCGCTGGCTAGCAGATTCGCACGCGCGGCTTCCGTGGCACGGCGATACTTTCCCCAAAAATCGAGTTCCCACGCCGCCGTCAAGGCGAGTTGGCCGCCGTTGATCTGGTAGGGCTGGGATATCGCCGTCAGTGGGAAGCGTTCGCTGCTGATTCCCGCCGTGCCGCTGACCGTCGGATATTGATCGGCGCGCGTGATGCCGAGCTGAGCTTGCGCTTGGAGAACGCGCGTCGCCGCGATTCGCACGTCGTAATTATTCTTTAGCGCCGTGCGAATCAACTGCTGGAGCTGAGGGTCTTTGAAAACGTCCCACCACTTCATGTCGCCGAACGAAGCGCCTGGGGTCGCCGAAGTCTCTTCCGGCGTCGCGTTGCGATAAGTCCCCGGCACGTCCGTGGTGGGCTTGTGGTAGTTCGGCCCAACGGTGCAGCCAGCGATCAGCGTGGCGGATGTGACCGCGGCCGTGAATATGAGCCCGCGCCGCGTCACGCTGTCTCTCCTGCCGGAGCTGGCGGAGGCGGAGGACCGGCTTCTTCTTCTTCGCGGCGCTTTCGGCGCGTGGCAAAACTTTCAACCACGTCGAATGTAACGGGAATCAGGAAAATCGCAATCAGCGTCGCCGCAAGCATTCCGCCGATCACCGCCGTGCCCATCACCTGCCGCGAAACGGCGCCCGATCCGCTCGCGCGCCACAGCGGCACGCAGCCCAGAATGAACGCGAACGCCGTCATCAAAATCGGGCGCAAGCGCACACGAGCTCCGGCAATCGCGGCTTCCGCCACCGTCTTACCGCCTTTCTCGTATTCATCCTTCGCGAATTCGACGATCAGAATCGCGTTCTTCGCCGCTAGGCCGATCAGCATGATTAAACCGATCTGCGCGTAGACGTCGTTGTCGAATTTCCGCAAATGCAGCGCTAGGTAGGCGCCGAACACCGCGATCGGCGTCCCCAGCAGCACACTGAACGGCAGCGACCAGCTTTCGTACTGCGCCGCGAGAATCAGGAAGACGAACAGGATCGACAATCCGAAAATGACGTTTGGCGAAATTCCTTCGGCCGCCCTTTGTTCCTGGTACGAAATGCCCTGGTAGTCGTAGCCCATCTCCGGCGGCATCGTCTTGTTGAAGACATCCACCAGCGCCGCGCGCGCCTGGCCCGAACTGACGCCCGGCGCCGTGATCACGTTGATCTGGGCTGCTTCATGCTCGTTGTAGCGCGTCGTGAACTCCGGCCCGAATTTCTGCTGAATATCCGTCACGGCGCTCAGCGGCACGCGGTTGCCGTTTCCATTCGTAACGTAGAATTGCCCTACGTTTTCGGCGCGTGTCCGAGTGTCGCCTTCTGCCTCCACGTACACCTGCCACTGGCGTCCAAACCGGTTGAAGTAGTTCACCAGGTAGCCGCCCATGAAGGCCTGCAATGTGGAATAGACATCGCTAAGATTCACGTTCTGCTTCAACACTTTGGCCTGATCCACGTTCACGTAGACCTGCGGCACGTGCGGCAGAAACGTGGAAATCATGCCCGCGAATTCCGGCCGCTTCTGCGCCGCTGCCAGAAATTTCTCCGTCTGCGCGGCAAGAAAGTCATTGCCCTGCCCCGACCGGTCCTCCAGCACCCAGGAAACACCGCCCGATGAACCAACGCCCGGAATCGCCGGCGGCGGGAATGAGAACGCGATGCCGTCCTGCACTTTCGACAGGGCCACCTGCACATTCTGCTGAATTGCCTTGTACTGTTCGTTTGGCGCCTTACGCAAGTCCCAGTCTTTCAGCGTGACGAAAAAGAACGCCGTGTACGTGCTTTGCGTTCCGCTTAGCAAACTGAACCCAACGACCGAAACACAACTCTGAATGCCGGGCGTTCCGAGAATGGCTTTTTCAACCTTCTTTGCGGCGTCGCCGGTTCGTTGCAGTGAAGCCGCGTCCGGCAGCTGCATGCCGACGAACAAATATCCCTGGTCCTCGTCGGGCAGGAACGAACTCGGCAACTTCTTTCCGATAAAAACTGCCAGCCCTGCAATGATTGCGAGAAAGCACAAACTCAAAAACGCCTTTCGGATCAGCAACGACGAAAAATGAATGTATCCCTCGGTTGTTTTCCCGAACATGCGGTTGAACCACCGGAAGAATGCGCCCAGCGGTCCGCGCGACTCGGTCTTCGGTTTTAGCAGTAGCGCGCACATCGCCGGACTGAGCGACAACGCGTTGAAGGCCGAAAACACCACCGAAATCGCGATGGTCACCGCGAATTGCTGATACAAGCGACCCGTAATCCCCGGAATGAAAATCGTTGGCAAAAACACGGCCACAAGAATCAGCGCGATCGCGACGACGGGCCCCGACACTTCCTCCATTGCTTTCAGCGATGCCTTCCGCGGCGACATTCCTTCTTCGATGTGGTGTTCGACCGCTTCGACCACCACGATTGCGTCGTCCACCACCAGGCCGATGGCCAGCACCAGCCCAAACAACGACAGCGTGTTCACCGAGAATCCCAGAATCGGAAACACTGCAAACGTTCCGATCAGCGACACCGGCACCGCCAGCAACGGAATCAGCGTCGCGCGCCAGCCCTGCAGGAAGATGAACACCACGATGATCACGAGGACCAGCGCTTCAAACAGCGTATGTTCGATTTCCTTCATGCCCGACGTGACTGCGAGCGTCGTATCCAGCGCCACGTTGTAATCGAGGTCCGACGGAAATTTCTGACTCAATTCCGCGATGCGTTTGCGCACGTCTTTCGCGGCCTGCACCGCGTTCGACCCCGGCAACTGGTAAATCGCCAGGATCGCGGCCGGTTTCCCGTTGAAACGTCCGGTAAGGTTGTATGTCTGCGCGCCGAGTTCCAGCCGCGCCACGTCCTTCATCTTGAGGACAGTTCCATCCGGATTCGCGCGCAAAATAATATTTCCGAACTGTTCCGCCGTCTCAAGGCGCCCTGGCGCTCGCACCGTGTACGTGAACTCCTGCCCCGCCGGCACGGGTTCGCCGCCGATTTGTCCCGAGGGGTTCACGTTATTCTGCACCTGCACCGCGTTGATGATTTGCGGCACCGTGACATTCAGCTTCGCCAGCTTGTCCGGCTCGACCCACACGCGCATCGCGTACTGACCTGCGCCAAACACCAGCACGCGGGCGATTCCAGGCACACGCGTCAATTCATCGGCGAGGTTGATGTAGGAGTAGTTCGCCAGGAAAATGTTGTCGTAGGTACTGTTCGGCGAATAAACAGTGATGATCATCAGCGGCGCGGTGAACGACTTCTGCACGATCACGCCCGCCGTATTCACTTCGGCCGGCAGCTGCGACTGCGCCTGAGAGACACGCAACTGTGTCAGCACCTGGTCGATGTCCGGATTTGACGCCACGCTGAAATCCACCGTGATCGCGGTCTGACCGTTGTTCGCGTTCGTGGAGTACATGTAATTCATGTTGTCCACGCCGGTGATCGATTGCTCGAGCGGTGTCGCTACGGCCTGCTCCAGCGTTATGGCATCCGCGCCCGGATACGTCGCCTGCACTTGAATTTCCGGCGGAACGATGTTTGGAAATTGCGCCGTCGGCAACTGGAAGAAACACACGCCTCCCACCAGCACCATCAGGATGGCGATAACCATGGCGACGATCGGACGATCGATGAAAAACTTGGACATGAGTTATTGGGCCTTGGGATCCGTGTCTACCGGAATGGGGACGAGCTTAGGCGCGACCATCGATCCGTCGCGCACCTTCTGCGTGCCTTCGGAGATGACGTGCTCACCCAATTTCAATCCGTCGCGAATGATCCAGAGCGATCCGAAGCGATCACCCACGGTCACCTTTCGAATCGTCACTTTGTTGTCTGAACCGACGACCGCCACTTGGTATGCGCCCTGGAGCTCGGAGACCGCGCGTTGAGGCGCCAGAACCGCATTCGCGTTGTTTCCGGTCAGCGCGCGTATCTTTGCGAATTGTCCTGGCCGCAAAATGTTTCCAGGGTTCGGAAACGCCCCGACGATGCGAATCGTTCCGGTCTGCCCATCCACTTGTCGATCCGTGAAAACGATTCGCCCGACCTGAGGAAACACAGCGCCGTTCGCCAGTGTCAGTTGCAACGGTTCCGGGTTGGCGGCAGATAGCATGTCGATGCTGCCCTTGATGCGGTCCGACATCGCCAGATATTCCTGCTCGCTGATCGAGAAGTACGCCTTGATCGGATTCACCTGCGACACGGACGTAAGTATCGTCGTCTGCCCGACCAGGTTTCCAATTTGCGTTTGCGCGATTCCCGCGATGCCATCGATCAACGACAGAACTTTCGTGAACCCCAGGTTTAGGGCCGCCGATTCGACATTCGCCTCCGCCGTCATCACGGCGGCTTCTGCCTGCGCCTTCGTCTGTGTGTCCGTATCGAACTGGCTCTGCGGAATCGCGTGCAGCTTCGCCATCGGCTCATCACGATTGAAATTGATTCTTGCAAGGTCGAGTTGCGCGTGCGCTTGTGCCAAGGCGCCCTTGGTTTGGTCCAACACTGCTTGAAACGGCCGCGGATCGATCTCGAATAGCACGTCGCCTTTGTGAACGTAAGAACCTTCGCGGTAGTTCTGCTTGATCAGGTAGCCGGTCACTTGCGGGGTGATGTTCGCGTTGGTGTATCCGTCCAGCGATCCCACCCACTCGCCGTAAACGGGTACGTTTTTCTGAATTGCTGCGACCACTTCCACGTCGGGCGGCCCTTGCGGCGGCGGCGCTTCTTTCTTGCAACCGACGGCGAAGAACATCACGGCGCCGACACACGCGCTCATCGCGGCGCGCGATATTCGCGTCTCAAAGTGGAACTTTATTTTCGGATTTTCGTTTCGATGCAGGAATAGCCGCAGCTTTTCCAAATTCGTTTCCTCTTTGAAAATCGTCAAAGTCGCTCGTGGAATGGCGCCGGGGACGGGTCGCCTGATGCGGCTTTCCCACAAAGGTATTGAGATGCGAAGCGCCCGGCGACGATTCAGGAAACCGGGGCTCGGATGCGATTAAACTCAGTAACTCAAGCGGCGATTCCGGGAATAAATCTGAGCAAATTCGCCGGTTACCGTAACTCCCAAACTCAGGGCGAAAGGTGCGCTAGTATCGCACAGACGATTGGAGTTTTGCAGAGCCGCCCCTACGCGAGACCTGCAGTTCTTGGCGCGTTCTGCGAGTTCGGCGCGGGAGTAGCAGTGTGATTTACGCGCGATTGTCGGGCGTTATATGCTCTCAGCGTGGCCCCGCGCACTGATCGCTCGCCTACGCTTGGGCTGATACTGGGCCTGATTATCACGCTCGCCGCGGTGGTCACTTATTCGGCATACATTACTCGCCAGATCTCCGGCCTTCGGGAACTGCAGCGAAACCTCGTCGATCGAAATCGCAAAGATTCCATTCAACTGCTGCGAATCCAAAACGATCTCAACTCGCTCGGGCTGGCGATGCGGGACATGCTTGGATCGGACCGCTACTCGGTCGACGCATGGGCCAACCAATTCGCTCGCATTCATGGCGACATGGCCAATGCGTTGGAGATCGAAGCGTCGCTTTCGCCCGATCTCCGTACCGCCGACCAGCAGCAATTCTTGCAGAATACCTTCGCGCAATTCTGGGACGTGGCCGCCGACGCTTTTGACATGGCGCGCAACGGTGACGAGATCGCGGCACGCGACCAGATTCGCCTCGCGATGCAGCCTCGACAGGAAGCGCTGAGCAGCGCGGTTTCCCGCTTGCTGGTTTCGAACAACGAGAGCGAAGAAATTGCGGCGGCTCAGATCCGCGAAATTTATGACCGCGTTCAGCGCCAGGTCTATTTTTTCCTTTTCGCAACGCTCGCAGCAATCTTGCTGACGAGCATCTATTTAATTTCCTCGAATCGGCGGCTCTTCGCACGACTTGCGGCGCTCTCGCAACAGCGCAGTGAGCTTGCCCAGCGCCTGATCACGACGCAAGAATCGACGCTTCGCCATATCTCGCGTGAACTGCACGACGAGTTCGGGCAGATCCTGACGGCGATCGGCTCGCTGCTCAGTCGATCAGAGAAGCTCGCGCCGGAAGGCTCGGTGTTGCGCAACGATCTGCACGAGGTGCGCGACATCACACAGACGACCCTGAACAAAGTGCGCAGTTTGTCACAAGCGCTACATCCTGTGATGCTAGAAGAATCCGGACTCGACGCCACCGTTGATTGGTATATACCCACGATTCAGAAGCAGTCCGGGATCGATATTCATTACGAAAAGACGGGCGCATCGTATCCGGTAGAAGGCTCGGCTGCGATTCACGTCTATCGGATACTGCAGGAATCGTTGAACAATATGACCCGGCACTCGAATGCCAGCTCTGCATGGGTACGATTGCGGTATCTTCCTTCGCGGCTGGAGCTGGAAGTGGAAGACAATGGAGTGGGTGTGAAAAGCAGCTCCAATGGATTTGGGATGGGAATGATTGCGATGCGCGAACGGGCGGAACTTCTTGGCGGCGAGCTGGAAATCGGACAAGGAGCGCACGCCGGTACTCGCGTGAAGTTGAGTGTGCCGCGCGAACGAGTGGAATCGAATGCCAGCTAAAATTTCTGTGTTGCTTGTGGATGATCACAGCCTGGTCCGGCGCGGATTCCGGCGCATGCTCGAGGATGAACCTGACGTGAACGTCGTAGGCGAGGCCGGTACCGGGGACGAAGCGATCAAGCTCGCACGAAGCTTGAAGCCGCAAGTGGTGGTGATGGACTGCGCTTTACCAGGAACAAGTGGCCTTGCGGCGACGCGCAAGATTCTGGAAGAGCTTCCCGATACGGCGGTTCTGGTGTTGAGCATGCATTCGGAAGATACCCTAGTGCGGCAGGCGCTCGATGCCGGTGCGCGAGGATACGTCTTGAAGAGTGCCGTGGATCTGGAACTGGCGGCGGCCATCCGCAGCGTTGCAGCGGGGGAACAAGTGCTCGCGCCGGAACTTTCTCGCGCGGCTACGCTCAAAGGCGAAGCGAAATCGCGGCTGACAGCCCGCGAGTTGCAAATTCTTCAATTAATCGTAGACGGCAGATCGAACAAGGAAATCGCCGATCAGCTTTCGCTGAGCGCGAATACGGTCGCGGTGCATCGCGCCAACATCATGGACGCGCTCGGAATCCACAAAACTGCAGAGCTGGTCGTGTACGCGATTCGAAACGGACTGGTGAACATCTCGTAAGGCGGGTAAGGGGTGGGCGGCGCGAGCGGCCGGGGGATGCGGCTCGCGCCAAGCCCTGTGGTGCGAACGTGCTTGGCTGCTGCGAACTCAGAAACTAAGCAGCCTTTTTGCGCGGAACCTTCGCGCCCTTCTTCCGCGCTTCGGACAGACCGATGGCGATGGCTTGCTTCCGGCTCTTCACCGTGCCGCCTTTTCCGCCTTTGCCCGACTTCAACGTGCCGCGTTTTTCCCGGTGCATCGCGCTCTTCACGCTCTTGCCGGCTGCTTTTCCGTATCTCGCCATGACTCACCTCCGAGTTCGCGTGCGAGATTACACGTGCCTCTGAGCCGCGGTCGATAAGGCGGTCCGTGTAAGCCTCTCGAAAATTTCCGGTATGTCCCGACGCGGCCCGACCGGCTGGCCCGCCATCCCTCGATCGACAACACCAAGCTCGAATCGCACGGGAATCAAGATTGCCCGACGGGACGAGCCGTGAAGAGGCGAGGGAAACCCCATCGAATTGCTTAAAAGTGGACTTGGGCGCCGATGGATTTGGCTTACACAGCGGACAACGACCCGGCGTTGCATTTCTTGCGCGTGTCCGTGCAAGCTCTTAGCCATGCCGGAGCTGCCGGACATCACCGCTTACATCGCAGCGCTGGAAACGCGTGTTATCGGCCAGCGACTCGAAAAAGTTCGCCTCTCCAGCCCATTTCTACTTCGAACGGTAGAACCGCCGCTCGAATCGATCGAGGGGCACACAGTTCGCGGCCTGCGGCGCGTCGGCAAGCGCATCGCCTTCGAATTCGATAACGGGTACTGGCTCGTTCTCCATTTAATGATCGCAGGGCGCCTCCACTGGAAGGCCGCTGAAGCGAAGCTTGGTCGGCGCAACGATCTGGCGGCGTTCGATTTTCCGACCGGATCGCTGGTGTTGACCGAAGCAGGATCGAAACGCCGCGCTTCTGTCCACCTTTTTCGGAGGGAAGACGAGATGAAGACGATCGATCCGGGCGGGATTGAAGTTTTTGAGGCTGACTTTGACGCGTTTCGCGCTGCGCTGACTGCCGAGAACCGGACGCTCAAGCGTGCGCTGACCGATCCGCGCATCCTGAGCGGGATCGGAAACGCATACTCGGATGAAATATTACACGCAGCGAAACTTTCCCCGATTCAACATACCCACAAGATGTCGCCGGAACAATGGAAACAACTTTACGATGCGACGCGATCGACGCTGCAAATGTGGATAGACCGGCTGAGCGCGGAGGCTCGCGAGAAATTTCCTGAGAAGGTGACTGCGTTCCGGAAAGACATGGCGGTTCACGGGAAGTACAAGCAGCCGTGCCCGCGATGCAGCTCTCCGGTGCAGCGAATTCGCTACGCCGATAATGAGACCGACTACTGCCCGACGTGCCAGACCGGAGGCAAAGTGCTCGCGGATCGCGGGCTTTCGCGGCTGCTCGGCTCCGACTGGCCGCGGACGCTGGACGAACTGGAAGCGCTGCGCAAAAAGTGAGCTTAAGAACAACGCTGTTTACTTCGCGATGCGGGTCTCGGGCGCGACAACGTTGGAGCTTGGCGGAGCCATCTCGCTCTTGAAGGGGTTCCCGGGATCGGTGAGCGCGAGAACGGCGTAGGCGGTGGCTGAGTCGTTCATGAATTGTGAGACTTCGGAGAAAGGATTGTGGCGACGCTTGTTGAGCGAGTATGCGGGCCAACCTCCCGTCAAGAGGCTCTGATTTTGCACGAGCCAGTTCAGCGCGGTTTTCACGTGTGCGTCGTCCCGCGAATATCCGAGCTGCTGCAGCACAAGCGCGATGAATCCGGTCGCGTAGCCGTCGCTGTCCTTTATCTGCGGGGTTCCGTCTTCGCGCTGCCAACCTGCTGACAACTCGGAAAGGCTCCAGCCGCCATCGGTATGCTGCCTCGCGAGAATCTCGTCGACGATCGCTTGCTGCTGTGCGCTGGTGAGCAGGCCCGGTAGCTGAATCGACGCCCACAACAGGTTTACGCGTTGAATGGGACTTTGTGCGGATGATTCTCGGCGCAGATAGTCGTTCAGTGCGGCGATATTAGGCTTGATCGCCGGATCGGAGGAATAATTTTCCGGAGCGATTCCGACGGCGATGGCGGCGAGACAGGCGCCGTAGTAAGGCGAGTCGGCCGCTTCCCAAGGCTCGTTGTCAAAAAGTATCCAAGCCCACGAGCCCTTGCGATTGCCGGTGGTGAGCTGTTGGTCCCACATATGTGCGAAAGCGGCCCGCCCGTCCGGCGAAAACTTTCCGGCGAGCGCGTCGTGTCCGGCAAGGATCAGCGCGTTCAGAACAGATTCGGTTCCGCGCGATTGCGCCGCCATGCTGGGGTAGTAGGGCTGGATCTCGGTCCAGAGCCGGACGCGCTTCTGAACGTTGTCGAGGAGAAGACGCTCTTGATCTGCCGGCTGATGATCGGCAAGAACGGATCGGAGCGCCGGGCGTGCGAAGGCGTACGGCAGGGCTGTGTGGCAGGAAACGCAAAACGTCCCTTGGTCGCGCGCAGCTTCGGGCCACTCGGCCCAATATTTTTCGCGACGGTCCAGATAGCGGGCAGCAGCTTTGCGATCCCACCTAGCGCGGGTGCGCATTTCGGCGTACATCCAGCCGGCGAGCAGAATTGCGCCGCACAATAGGACGGCCACGCCGATTCGTCGGGTGAATTGATTCATTGGCGCACAAACTCATTGTAAATCTTCCGAGCTGCGCGCGCGAAGCAGCGCGACTGGCACGGCTCCCTATTTCTTCGGAGGAGCGAAGGCGACGGCCGCTTCCGAAGTGAGATATAGGAACGTGAAGGTCTCCTGCAGGTAGAGCTTCACGGTGGTATCGGTGTGGTTGAGGTAGCCGATCGAAAGGTCCTGGCCAATGTGAAAATCGAAGTCGCCCCCGCGCGTGGTAACGATGAAGGCGCCTTCGATCGCCGGCGCCCAAATAATTTTATCTTCGACCAGGCGCTTCACATGTTCGAGCACGGGATATCCGTGGTCGCTGGTTTCTGCAAGAGCCGTGTATGCCGCAGCGCCGAGCAGCACGGAGTACGGTCCGTTCACGCCAACCAGACGCAGCTGGCTGAGACCTTGCGCGATTGCGTCCGGATATTGCCGTACGTCCGCGGGAAGAGTGAGCTTCGGATTGCTGGTTCCCTGCCGCACGCCGACGATACCGGCGGCGTTGTATCCTTCGAAAATCGCGCCGTCTTCCGCGAATGCGATTTCGCGCGCGGCGTCTTTCGCCGGTTGCCAGTCGGAATCGTTCGCGCCACGGTCGACGTCGTCAATGGCCTGGCGGGTGAGTTCGAACGGCATACGCAGCTCGACGAGCGCGTTCACTTCACGCTGCCGCGCAAGCATTCCCTTGCGCGACGCGGTGATCTGCTTCAAGTGACCCGTGCCGACAGCGGAAAGAATCACGCCCTGCGCGGCGTTGACGTCCACCACGCGCCGGCCGGCGAGATAACGTTTGAAAGTGCGCGCGACTTCTTCTTCGATTTGTTCCCAGGCGCCGTCGGAAATGGGTGCGAGCTCGCGATGCAGGTTATTCATGGTGGGAATCTCCTTTCAGGGAGCCGATGTCGAGCGAGCCGTCGCTCGAACGGTTCTGTTGTGACCAAGCTGATGGTTCGGATTTTGGCGCCGGGTCCGCGGATGTCTCCGTCGCTGCCTCAGGATCGGGGGCGGGCGCGTCGCTCACTTCGTCGAGGAACGTGGCGGATGGAACGAAGAACAAACCACCCGTGACGGCGCGGCTGAAATCGAGCAGGCGATCGTAATTTCCGGGCGGGCGTCCGATGAACATATTTTCGAGCATTTTTTCGATCGTCCGCGGAGACCGGCTGTAGCCGATGAAGTAGGTGCCAAACTCACCGTCCGAGGGACGACCAAAGGGCATATTGTCGCGCAGGATTTTCACTTCTTTGCCGTTTTCTTCGATCACAGTGAGCGCGTTGTGGGCGGACGAAGGCTTGGTCGCGTCGTCCAGCTCAATGTTCGAGAGCTTCCTGCGACCGATGATGAGTTCCTGCTGTTCGGTGGTTAGGCGGTTCCAGCCATCCATATTGTGCAGATATTTTTGGACGAGGACGTAGCTGCCGTTGGCGAACAGGGGATCTTCGTCGCCGATCAGGACCGCGTCTTCGACGGCTTGGCCGCGGGGATTTTCCGTCCCATCAACGAAGCCGATTAGATCGCGATCGTCGAAATAGCGGAAGGCCTGGACTTCATCGACAGGAGTGACGGAGTCGCCGAGGCGTTCCATGATTTGCGATGCGAGCTCGAAGCAGAGATCCATGCGGATGGCCCGGATGTGAAAAAGCAGATCGCCGGGCGTTGCGACGGCATGGCGGCTGCCGGCATGAAATTCGCGGAAGGGATGCAGCTCGGCAGGGCGCGGATTTCCGAAGATTTCGTTCCAGACGTCCGAGCCGACGCCCATCACGCAGGAGAGCTGGCCGTCGATATCGCGAAATTCCACAGAGCGGACGAGGCCGGAAAGATCGGCGCAGAACGCGCGAATCGTGGCGCGACTATCCGGGCCCGGCTTGATTTTCGCGACAAGGAAAATTGCTGCGCGCGTGAGCTGCGCCGCTACGAGCTGCGCGGTGCCCTGGATGCCGCTTACGGTTTCTTCGGTATTGTTTGGATTTCCGGCCATGGCGCCCGTGAGCGGTAAAGCTTACACAATTTTGCGGCCCGAGACATTATTGTCGAGATGGATTGAGGAGATCGCGAGGCAACCCCACGCGCCGCAGTTCCCGGCTCGACAGATCGTGTTCCTTCCGTCCGACTCCCAGGATCAGGTGCAAATCTACGGCTTCCGCAAAACGCTCTAAAATCGCGATCTCGAGTGAGCACAGAAACACCTCGGTCGATGCAACTCTGTGCGATTGGCGCATGGCCCAGTCTCGCTTCGCGCCGCTGTGCCAGCACGTTCGAGCGCAGTGCACCGCCAGGTGCGCGAAGTCAAAAAAGAAGGTGGCTCTCAGGGCTCTACGATTTGCGAACCGTTCGATCGAAGTTTCGATAGCCCTCGGACGACGAAATATCGGCGCGAAGATGATAAAACGGAGATGTGAAGAACGGAGACAGGCCGCGGCTTATCGTCGATTCAGTTTTCCTCGGCATCGTCGGGGGACTGAGCGCGCAAGTTTTCATGTGGATGTTAGGGGTCTCGCGGTCACTGTTTCTCGTCAGGCTTGCCGGCTACGCATCTCCAGGAATGTCGCACAACGGCGACGTTGTTCGAGCGGCTGTTGCAAGTCACGGAATGTGGCTCTTGCCGGTCGCAACCACCTTGGGAGGCCTGATTTCTGGAATCCTGGTCTACGGTCTTGCACCGGAGACCGAGGGCCACGGCACAGATACGGTGGTGAAGGCCGTTCACTGGACCAGCTCGGTGCTGCGGGCACGCGTGGCTCCCGTAAAAATGATCGCCTCGGCAATCACCATTGGCTCGGGCGGCTCCGCAGGTCGCGAGGGACCAACCGCTTTAATCGCCGCCGGATTCGGATCGATGTACGCATCGATTCTGAAAAGACCCGAACGCGAAAGACGGCTGCTGGTTTTGATGGGAATGGCCGCGGGGCTGTCGGCTATTTTTCGTTCGCCGATCGGCACGGCGATCTTTGCCGTCGAAGTACTTTATGGCGGCATGCAGTTCGAGTCGGACGCGCTTTTGTATTGCATGCTCTCGGCAATCGTCGCGTACGTTGTGAACGGATGGTTCGTCGGATGGCAATCGCTGTTTCAAGTTCCCACTCATCTGGGCGGAACGGGTCTAGCCGACTATGGCTGGTATATCGCACTGGGCCTAGCAAGTGGCGTGGTTGCGACTGCGCTACCTGAGATTTTCTATCGCACGCGGGATCTCTTTGCGGCAATTCCGATTCCAGTCTGGATCAAGCCGGCGATCGGAGGTCTCGCCCTCGGCATGCTCGCTCTATGGCTGCCACAGGTTCTAGGTGGCGGCTACAGCTGGATTCAAGAAGCAATCGACGGAGGCTTAGCCTTACACATCGCTGCGGTTTTAATCCTCGCGAAAATGGTCGCGATGTCACTCACGGTTTCCTCCGGCGGCTCGGGCGGCGTTTTCGCACCCTCCCTGTTTGTGGGCGCCATGTTGGGAGCGACTTTTTCCGGCATCCTCGATCATGCTCCGGCGAGCCTCGTCGTTGTGGGAATGGCCGCCGTATTCGGGGGCGCAGCTCGCGTTCCGATTGCGACGCTGCTGATGGTCGCGGAAATGACCGGCGGATACCAACTGCTTGTTCCGGCGGGTCTCGCAGTCATGATCAGCTTTCTGATTCAAATCAATCTATCCCGCTTCCTGAAGTACGGCAGCCTCTACGAGGCGCAGGTTGCGGGTTGGGCCGATTCCCCCGCTCATCGTGCCGAGAATGTTCGGATGGCGATTCGCCTTTTGAATGAGGGCAAGGTGGCATTACCACCGGAACTGGACCATCTGCGTCTTGTCGCGCTACTACAGTCGGGGCTCGCGCTGGATCTTCCGGACGGCGAAGAATTGGTTGCCGGCTCTCTTCGCCCGGAGAGTCCTTGGGTGGGAAGGTCAATTCGATCCCGGCCACTCGCCGACCCGATGATTGCTGCCAGGATTATCGTTGTGCTTCGCGGGAAATCGGTGATTCTTCCCCGTCCCGACACCGTGCTGCAGCCCGGCGATCGCCTTCTGCTGATCATACCCCGGCACTTTGAGGGACTGTTCGCCACTCATTTCTCCCCGATCTCGTACGCGCAGCCGGCAAGTTCCCCCTAGGCGCCATCTTTAGTTCGGAGTTTGCTGACCCGCGCCTAAGCTGTCCCGATTTACAAGACAAGTAAGGAAGTCCGGCCAGGTTTCTGCCCGCGACTCGCACCCGTTCCCGAATCACTCTGCTTCGCGGCATGGTATAAAAAAGATTCGATCGCCGGTTCTCCCCACGACGTGAAAGGTTTCGCGGTTTTGCCCGGAGCTCCGCAAATGACGACAAAGCCAGGTAAAGCACAAAATTCAGGAGTTGCTGCCTCGGGACCGGCCGCCTTGGGAGACTCAACGCCGGTTGCCTTGCGTGACTGGGATCCTAAATGGGCCGAAATTTGTCTGGCCATTACAAATGGCCCACTCGCAGACGGCGTTCTGGCTAAAAAACTGGTCAAACGAATCGCGATTGCAATCCGTACGAGCGCCGCGCGCCTCGACTCGAAACAAATGCGGCAACTCATCCACGGTGCGATCGAAGCGGAAGCGTCGCGCGATGAAATATTGATGGTTGTAAAGATGGCAACCATTGCGTCGATTCGTTCGATCAGCGCGGGCGCTGCGATTCTCGTTAAAGAGGCCTCGATGGAAGAACTCGATCTCGGCACGGCGGTGCGCAAAACCCGAATGAAAAAGGCGGGCGACGCCTCTTCCGTGATTGAGAAGGTGAAAGCTGCCGGCCTATGGAATGAGGAGTGGGATCACGTGTATTTTCTCGCGCTGGTATGGATTGAAGAGTTCATGCTTGCAGTAATTTCGGTCTACGAGAGCAAAGTTCTGTCTCGTAAAGAAATCGAACTTCTGAATGTCGCGCTCGGTGCATCACACACACCGATTAATGCGGTCGGCGTTCAGCGCCACATCGGGGATGCATTTCGATCGGGCGCAACCGTGGATGAAATTGTGGAAGTGTTCAAGATCTGTGTGGCGGAAACAGTGGGAGCCTGCAATCAAGTTTTGCCGATCTTGTCCGATGAACTCTCTCTCGCCGGCCGAGGGTCTGAACGCGCTAAGTCCCAGGCGAAATCCGGATGATCTCAACCGAGCATTTCGAATAGTGAGCGACCGACTCGGCGACGCTCCCGAGCAGAGCACGATCGAAGCCTCGACGACCGTGAGAGCCCATAACAATTAAATCCGCTCCCCACTCTTCCGCCATCTCGAGAATCCGACCCTTAGGGTCTCCTTCGGACACAGCCACGGATGTCTTGAAACCAGCGGCTTGCAGTTCCTTCGCTCGATTCTTGACAAGTTGAGAGGCATGGCGCAGGCGCTCGACGCGGATTTCCTCAATGTGCGGCACGTACGCCTGCGCCGACTTTTCAGTCGTGAAGTAATTGATCAGGTCCGCAACCGTCAAAACGCGAACTTCGGCGTGGTCGGGTTTAATTCGATCAACAACCGCGCGGGTTGCCGCCGCGGAATACTTTGAATCGTCAATCGCCAGCAGAATTTTCACTCTTTACTCCCATCCGCAGTCGCGTTTGCTCGGGAGGAGTTTTTTCGAACAACGAGTCCTTCGTCGAACAACCGTCGTTTTGGCAACGTCCTAAGCATGGCAGCAAAGTAATCCCCCGTTCCGTCGAGCGACTGCCTGCGAATAATCGCGCGGAACAGGGCGCGTAGCGTGCCACCGTCTCCGAGACACTCCCAAGCAGAAAGTGCTCCAGGCCTTTGCGTCCGTGAGAACCGACCACGATAAGGTCGGCATGCCATTGCCGAGCCACGTCGACAATGTGGCTCTCGGGATCGCCCCACTCAACGTCAGTCGTGAGGTGAAGACCCTTTGCCCGTAACCGCCTTGCAGCTGAGTCCACCAGGGATTCCGCCGCTTTGAAGCGCGGGTCCTTGCCGTTGTCCTGCCCGACCCAAATCAGACTGCGGAGCCATTCATTGCGTGTTCGCGGACGACGGATTGGCCGCGAAAACAACGGAGAGCAGAAAGATCACAATTCCCAAACCGATGAGCGACGCTGCGACGAATGCGAAGAGCACAAACGAGAGGGGATGGAACCAAAGCAGGCTAATCATCTCCACACTCAGCCCCACACTGATCAGAGCACTCGCGATTCGCATCAGTCGCTGCATACCGAGTTTGCCGAGTTTCATTGCCCGGGCCTCCACATTTTCAAGTGCTCTACATCGGAGGCGTCGTGCACCGCGTCGTGGCAACCGCTCGAAATGCAAGACAACTGATTGGAAACCAATGAACTCATCATTGCTGAGTGGACCGGATTCTGCTCGAAACCCCGCGCGCCCGCGTGACAGTGGAGACACTGTGCATTCTTGAAGCCACCTGGGATCGTAATGGGGTTGGGTGGCGTACTCACGTACTGCATATAAATCCGCGTCAATCCCTTGAGTTTGTCCTTCACCGGTCCGTAGATGGTGTAGTCGGTGTGGCAGGAATAGCAGGCCATGTCCGGCGGCACGCGGTGGTTCTGGAAGTGTTGCGCCGGGATGTATTTGGGATCGTCCACATACAAGCTTTTTCCGTACGGTTCCATGGCGTGGCAGGAGATGCAAAAACGTGTTTGTTCGGAGCGCTGCATGTGCTCGGACATTCCGCCGCCTACGCAGAGCACCGGCAGAATAAACAGGCCCATGAAAGCCAGAATTTTCTCGCGCGGTCCGATGGTCATTCCGGGGCGAATCAGGAACACGATCGCGACGACCATGCTAAGCACGATCAAAGCGATAAGAATTCCCGAAAGTCCAAGCATCAAGTCACCTGATTGCGCCGGTGGCGCCGCGCTAACTTTTCTTCGCCATCTGTCGGATGAAGGCAACGAGCTGCTTAATCTGGTCGCTCGAGAGTTTGTCCTTGTACGCGGGCATACCTCCTTTCCCGTTGGTGATTATCGCAGTCAATTCCGCATCGGTTTGCTTCTGGACGTCGGCAGACCGAAGATCGTGTAGCTTCATGCCCTTCCCCACGGGGGTGTCTCCGCTGCCATCCGCGCCGTGGCATACGGCGCATTTTGTCTTGAACGTGTCCGCCGCGGTTTGACCATACGCCAAGCGAACCGACATCAGCATGCTGGTTAGAAAGAGAAGCGCCGTTAAAACGGCCCGAACGATTTGTGCTTTCATCCGCAAGCCCTCCCGCTCGAAGTGATTTCAGAAATTCCAGCGAGTCCCTGGATGTTCAGAAGGAATATCGAATTGAAAACGTTGCATTGCTTCCGTTGAAGTCCTGCAACGGAATCGAAGCCAAGCCGAATGGGCTGGTGTTCCCCGTTTCATTGAAGCCGTAATAATTCCAGGCCATCTTGTAACTGAAACCTCTATAAATCTCGATCAAGATCGACGCATAGGGTCGCTGGTAGTTAAAATCCAACGTTCCCGAAGGCGTGAGCGGGTTCAGGAAAATCGTGTTTCCTCGAACGAAACTGCCGCCGTATCCTACCATCGTCGTGATTCTCTTTGCTGGCCGCCACAGAAGCCCTGCATGTGCAAAATGATCGGTGCTGCTGTAGGTTGACAGAGCCCCGAGCGGCGAGGAGGCGCCAGTAATCGGGCAGGCCGGCCCGGACGCAAGTTCGGGAACACCCGGCGGAAATGTGGAGACGGGTATCGTCGTTGGCGGAGGAGTCGGATTGGCCGACGATGTTGAATACGCGAAACAGATCAACGACTGGCTGTAGACATTCCAATAGTTGTAGCCGAAATCCACCGACAGTTTCGGACTGGCCGTAAGAATGGTAGCAAAGCTGTACGACCGGTCGTGCTCGAGGTTGTTTACGGTGTAGACGTTATCGCGATTCTCGTGGATTTCAACGGATCCTTCAACGTCCGCCCAAGTCTTCGGTCTATACGTCGCATGAATCTTGTAGGACTGCACTTGGCGCGGATCGATTCGCGTGTAGGACTGGTCGTTATAGCCAAATTCCAAATCTGCAGTGATGCGCAGGCTGTCGATCGGGCGGGCGACGCCGCCCAGCAATAGCGCATTTTCGTGAATCGTCGTGATGCTCCGAACAGGACTGGCTGCGGCGGGAGCCACATATGTGATCGAACCGTCGGCATTTAATGTGCAGCCGGCGGGAAGTGCTCCGCCCGCAACCTGGCAGCTGCCTCGCGCCGCCAAATAATCGTTCGCTCCTGTCGCGGTAGCTCCTCCAGGAAAATAGATCAACCCCGTATCGTTCGTGTCGCTGAACTCCGCGATCGTTCGGTCCGTGTAAAGGTAGCCAACATGTGCGCTATAACGGCGGCTGAAGTCGTATTGCATTTCAAGCGTATTTGATTTCAGGTTTTGTCCGAGGAACGTCGAAGCGAGCCCCGTAACGACATCTGCCGCTGAACTCGAGGCGTGCTGGGGGCAGGTCATCGCGTTCGACGCCACCGGGCAGTTCGTTGGGTTAAAGACCGCCTGGCTCTGCTGCAACCCCGTCAACCCCGGATACCCGGTTCCAAAGATGTTCGTTTCGTCCAGCGCCCACATTCCCGGGATGCGCCAGTTGTCGTACCGGAACATGTCCTGAATGCGAAGTTTGTCGCTTATGGTATACACACCGGTCCAGTCCGCGTTCACCGAAACTCGTTTGGCCTCGGCGGGACCGCTGGTCGTGCTGCCGCGCAGAGCCGTGCGCGAGGTGTACCCGTTCACGCTCTCCAGGAAATCAGGAACGGTGTTGTCGCTGGTGCTGTAGCCCACCGCTCCGGACAGCTCAAAGTTTCTGAAATAATTCGATTGGAAGCGTAGCCGCTCGGTAGGCATGAAATTTCGCGGACGACCCACCTGGCTGTATGACAAAAACGCGTTGCAGGCCGGTGTCGCCGTGTTCGTTGTTCCGGTTACGATTGGCGTGGCGCACGGGAGCGCCTCCGATGGTGTCTGCGTGCTCCAGATATTCCCTAAATCGACAGGTGTTCCGTTCGGCGTTCCCACTCCCGAGGAGTTTCCGATAACAAACCCGAAGTTGCCGGGATTGACGGCCGGGTTGTCGGTCACGACGTTGTCCTGCTTGAAGTAATTCAGAAACTGATCGTACGAAATGGTCGTGCGCGGAAGGACTTTGAAGTCGATACCGGCGCGGTAGGCGTTCGTCGTATAGCTGTAGACCTGGTTGAAATCGGAAATCGTCCCGCTGTCCGTCGTGAAAAATCCCGGCCCTTCGTTCCTGTTCCGTGAGTATCCGAGCCGGACCTGAATCTTCGATAGCGGAAGCAGCGTCAGGTCGTAGTCCTGCATCCGCCGTACCAAATCCATCGCGTGCAGCGAATTGGTCTGTGCTACCGCTGGGCTTGAACAGTAGGCCGGAGCGCCCTGGGGATAGGCCGCCGTGGGAGGCCCGACGTAGCATCCGGTCGTCAGCGACCCGGGTGGATTCAGAGCCGCGGGGTTCAGCGGGTTCGCCCACAGGTTGTAGTCCCAGAAGTTCTTGTCGCGACGGAATAGCAGCCGGAAGTCGTACCATTTATCTTTGCCGATCCGCAGTCGGGTCACATCGTTGGGATCGCCGCCATATCCGAAGTTGCTGAAGCTCAAATTGTCGAACAGCGGGCCGTTGTGATCGATTGCGCGCATCTCCACGGTGAAATCGAACAGCCGCACGCCTGAGCCCAGATTCTCGAACGTGTCGTAGGTATCCTTGTTGCCGTTGATTTCGCTCGCTCGGTAGCCGAATTCGATCGTCTGATGCACGTTGTAATCGCCCCATCGGATTCCCGGCGATGGGCTTGTGTCATCCTGCGCTCGAACAACGGGAGCCCAGACTAAAACCGCGAAACACGCAGCCGCAGATATCGATCCGCGAATCCGGCGTGGAACTTTCGCGACTTTTCGCGTCTTGTTTTCCATGTACATTCTCGCTGGCCGACGTGCCGAGTCGAATCGCCCGATTTAACAAAACCGTGTTCCGGTTTACCTCTACTTGAAAAATGTCGCGTCGAAGTTCGAGCCGTGGATCGCGACGTGACACGACGTGCACGACTGGAAGAAGCTTGCCTGGTTGTGGAACGAAGGCGCACCGGGCGCGCTGCTGAAACTCGATGTGGTATGGCATTGCAGGCATAGCAAGTTGACGTTACTTAGTTTCAGCATGTGCGGATTCGGACCGCCGTGGACCTGATGGCACGATTCGCACCCATCCACTTTCACCGGCGCGTGCTCGTATACAAATGGTCCCTGCTTATCGCTGTGGCATGTAAAGCACACCTGATCCTGAGCCGCCGAAGTTCGCACCTGCTTGGGGCGCACGGTGCCGTGCGGGTTGTGGCAGTCCGTACACTGGATCAGGCCCTCGTTCACCCGATGATGGAAGGGCATATCGAACTCGGCCTTTTTTGCCAGGTGGCACGAGTAACAAAGCTGCGGCTGCGATTTAACGAGCAAAAACTCCTGCGTTTGCGCGTGGTGGGGAGAATGGCAAGAAATGCAGCTGACGTCGTTCCGGGTATGGACCGAGTTGAGCGCGTTCCTGTGTTGCGTGCCCCCGGCGTGGCACGTCATGCAGTGTTCGTTGATTTCCTTCGTTGAAGCGTCTTTGAAGGTGAAGATTTTTGTGACGTCTCCGCCGCCCTCCACATGCGCCGAGCCGGGCCCGTGGCAGGATTCGCAACCCTGATGCGACGGGCCGTCCTTCGTGTCCAGGGTCGTTTTCCAGTGAGGGGTCTTTTCCCAGCTGTTGTAGATATCTTCGTGGCAAGTCTTGCAGACCTGCGCACCCAAGTACTGCGGCGCCGCGGTGGATTGCTCCGGCGCTGCGGGGGAAGTTGCCTTGGAATCGGTTTTCGCGGACTGCGCGGCTTGAGGCTTAGCGTAAGTCGGACCGACGCTGGCAAGACCGATTGCGGCGATGAGTCCGAAACGCAGATGTCTTCTGCACCCCACGGACGCCCCCAGGTTCCTTGCGATCATTTCTGGCCGATACCACTTCCGCTAGAACTCAAATACAACAGCACCCGAGTCCTTTGCTGTGACCCGCGTCACAGTTCGACGAGATTTTTAGCTAAATCGGCGCCAAAAGTAGAATCCGTCGTCGGCATGCTGTTGAATCTCGGAATGACCCCGGCGACCGTCTCTCAGTGCATTCCGGCCGCCACCTACTCTTCCGCCGATCATTCCGCTGATAGCAGGCGCCGCTAAAACCGCTGTTCGATCAAACGGGGCCTGATATTCGTTTCAATCGCTTAAGTTTGAGCCAAACACTACTGTCGCCAGTGATGCGATCGTGGAAGGGGATGAAACAACCGCTCGCGCGGCCGGTCTCTTGGACAGCGCTTCTTATTAGTCATAAAATAACGAGGCACATGTTGTAATGAAAGTTAAAAGGAACTCAGCGACGCTGGTCGAACGCCATTCACGCTTCGCCATGCTGATCAAACGGCCGAGTAAAGAAACCGAAGCTGTAATGGCGGCCTTGAGTCGTCAGGTTCGCAAGCTCCCCGCGACGCTAAAACGTTGGTTGACCTGGGACCGCAGACTGGAGATGGCCAAACACAAGGACTTCAGGCTAGCTACCGATGTGCAGGTCTACTTCTGCGATCCGCAAAGTCCCTGGCAGCGCGGCACGAACAAAAACACTAACCTGCTGCTGCGCCCATATTTTCTTGAAGGCACCGACCTGTCCGGCGATTCGCAAGCCCAGCTCGATCAGGTCTCGCTGCGCTTGAATCAACGCCCCAGAAAAACACTGGGCTTCTAAACTCCTGCGAGTAAACTTCACCCCAGTGTCGCGTCCACCCCCTAAGCCGGCAGGGGCTTGGAGGCAAGTAAGCTGGTCCTTAGAGAATGAGCTGGATGACCTCTAACGAAAGAGATGCGAGTCCGCAGCTCGCGACTACAAGGCAGACGTTTTCCAGCGTACGTTCGGGACTTTAAGACACCAATCTCGGTATTTACGGGGCCTGAGCGGAACGAGGCTCTAGAATCTGTGCTCAAGACGGTGACCGTTCATCCATAGAAACTTGAACGGGAGATCTTCGAAATTGAAGGCTTCCGACCGGGTTCGCAAAATCGGAAAAAGTGGTTCCCCGGGCTCGATTCGAACGAGCAACCCTTCGGTTA
>CAVREY010000002.1:0-559585 GCA_963720225.1 uncultured Acidobacteriota bacterium
TGATGGGACCTCGATTTTTTGATCCAAAATCAGAGTTAGTTTTCGGCAAAATCTAGACCTGGAGAGGGAGGGTTTTGCCATGAAGAAGAAGAGATTCGCGGTGGAGCAAATAGTGGCCATTCTGAAGCAGGCGGAGCTGGGGATACCGATCGTCGAACTGATCCGGCAAGTCGGGGTATCGGAACAGACGTTCTACCGGTGGAAGAAGAAATACAGTGGTCTGGAGATCGATCAAGTCCGGCAGCTGAAGCAGATGGGGGAGGAAAATGCGCGGCTGAAGCGCATCGTGGCCGATCTGACCTTGGACAAGGCCATGCTACAGGACGTGCTGAGAAAAAAATTCTAAGGTCCTCGCGGTATCGTCCGGTGGTGGAATATTTGGGCATGAGCTACCGGATCAGCGAGCGCAGGGCCTGCCGGGTGACACGACTGCATCGTGGGACATATCGCTACCGCAGCCTCAAGAATCCGTGGACGGTGTTGCGGATGAGGATTCGAGAGATCGCACAGGCCCGAGTGCGCTATGGATACCGAAAGATCCTAGTGCTGCTGAACCGAGAGGGGTGGGAAGTGGGAAAGACACTGGTGCAGTACACGTCTGTACCACGAAGAAGGATTAGTGCTAAAACAAAGGCCGAAACGGCGTCGTCGGGCAGCCGAGCATCGGGGAGAACGGGTGCGAACAACGGAAGTGAACCAGGCGTGGAGTTTGGATTTCGTGGCGGACCAGTTGACCGATGGCCGGCGATTCCGGGCGTTGACGATCGTTGATGTGTTTACCAGAGAAAGCTTAGCGATCGAGGTGGGGCAGGCGTTGAAAGGAACGGATGTGGTGGAAGTATTAAATCGACTTCGATTCAAACGGAGTGTGCCGAAGATGCTTCTCTGTGATAACGGGTCCGAGTTCACCAGTCAGATCATGGACCTCTGGGCCTACCAGAACGGAGTAAAGATCGATTTCAGCCGACCGGGGAAACCAACCGACAACGCTTACATCGAAACCTTCAACGGGACGCTCCGAGCGGAGTGCCTGGACACGCATTGGTTCGGAACCCTGGCGGAAGCGCAGGAGAGTATCGAGGCTTGGCGCCAGGAATATAATGAGAGCCGTCCTCACAGGGCTCTCGGAGAGCGGACACCCAACGAATTCGCCAATGGAATCACGGCTAGCCGCGATTCCATTGGGCATCAAACAGCCGAAAACTCGCCTTAGAGTTGGTACAAAAAAGCCGGTCCCATCAGGCCGGCAGTGTCCCTTCGCCTTGAATCACGCCACTGCCATCCTTCACGCAGTAGCTGATAGTCCTCTTGTGTACATCCAGTCCGATGTAATACATAGGTTGCATGGGGGAGCCTCCTTGGTGTTTTCTGAATCAGCTTGTCGCTGAGTTCAGCTCTTCTACACCAAGCGCTCCTCCTTTGACCTATACATTCAAACTAATCAGGGGTTGACTACCGGTGCTGAGAAGAGTCTTCGGTGATGACTGGATTCTGGTTGGGGTGGACGAGACCGGCCCAATCTGTTTTACCTCTGGGCGGCGTACGCTGCCACATCAATCAGGTGTTTCGAGCATGTCAACTTGTAATGTAAGGTTAGTGGGTGTGGCCGCCAGTGGAATAGGTCTCTCGTCGTTCTCGACCGAGCAACGCTGCTCTTCCCTCCGCGCGTCACCAGCAGCCAGTATGCAGTCTCCGGATGGTCACGCCGCGAGCAGAAAGCTCTCCAAGCAATTGCGTCGCTCCCGGAGAAGGTTCACGATCGCCCGGGACGATCACCGCCCATTCTAGGTTCTCTCGAAACTCTTTTGACCGAATCTGCCACTGGCCGAAAGTCGAGGATTTTGCCTGACCGATTTGGATGATGGACCAGTGCCACGCCAATGCCAATGCGGTTGCTTCGTCAGGTGCCGGCCCGGACAGAATGAAGTGGTTGTTTCCGTGGACCAGGATGCCGACCATTCGTTTTCAAGCCTCCAGTCGTGGATCGGGAACGGGGTAACCAATTGCGAAATGATAGACGACTTGTCCTCGCTCAGGAGACAGATCCAGATAACGGTTCACTTTGTCATCAAAAAACGCTCCGATGCCTGTCGCACGCAGGCCAAGCGCCTCGCAAGCGAGATACATTCGTTGACCAATTGCACCTGCCTCAAAATGCACGTATCGGTATCCGCGATCACCGTAACTGCGGGCAGCACTCTCAAAATCGCCAATCATGGAGAATGCCACAGAAGCGTTGCCCGCTAGGTCTTGTCCCAAACTGAGAGCTGCCGCTACTAGGCGTTGGTCCCCTTCCTTGATCTTCTCCAACTCTGCCTGCTCCGGCCAGTAGCGGTAAACACCCTGTGTCAAGCCTTCGACGCGGTGGACGTAAAGATAGAGGTGGACGAAACGAGCTGTGGCGAAATCGGCGAAGAGGCGCTTTTGTGCGGAGGAAAGAACAGTCGCAAGTTGCGAGAAGGAGATCGACTCGCCCCCACCTCTGAAGTCGAGAGCGGAACGCCGACCACGAACGACGTCGCCGAAGCCACAGCTTGTGGAGACAAGCGGCGGCAGACTGATTTCCCCTCGCCCGGGCGACTTCGGCTGGCAAGGAGAGGCGACGGCGGCCTCCGTGCTGAGCTTCGTGGCGCCGTGGATTCGTTCAATCAGCGGATAAGGTTCTTGCTTCTCTGACAATCGGTTGGGCTGACCTCCAAACACAATGGTCTCGACGGGATCCAGCATCCTCACGGGAATGGATGGGCCGTGAAGCCTGACGATTAACATGGGCCACTCATCCTCAGAGGAGAGGCAGCGTTCCGCAACTCGGTCATCTGAGAAATGGCCCAACGCAAAGCTTTCGCACCCCATAGCTCGAGCAGCAAGCGTGAGCGCCTGCCAGGCATGTCCGATGTCGTGCATGCAATACCGATAGGCCCGGTCCCCGTACTTCCAGGCTTCACGCCAGGCAATGCTGGTCAGAACGAAAATGAGCGGGGCGGAGATGTCGACAAGCTTCCTTCCACACTCTCCGATGGCGCGTTGTTCTGCCATATGGGATGAGGGACGGTAATGATAGAGGCCATCGGACCAACCGGCCAATCCTTGCGAGCAGAAGTGAAATTCGGTCGGATGGAGATTACCGGAAGAGGGATTGACGCGCAGAGCGTAGACAGCTCCGGTGGAGGGGACTCGTTTCGACGCGCTAATTGAGGCGGAATAGAACATCAACTGCGAAAGGAATTGCGCACCATCTCGGGCTAGCGTATTTCCGGTTTTGCCCTCGAGTACTTCGAGAGCTGAAATCTGTGGAGCGGGCGGGTCGGACGGCAAATCCAGGACTGGGACGCCCTCATAATGCCGAAATGGATTGGGCATATTAGCCCAATCAAGATGGCGCTGAGTTCGCCGCAGCGATTCGACACTATGCTTCGTCAATTCATGGTACTCGCGCCAGCCCATTCCACGGATGTCCTCAGGACAGTTTACTGGGAAAGCAGGCATTCGCGTGCAGCATGCGAACACGACGGCCCAAGTCCCGATTAACGCCGTTACCGGAGAAGTGAAGCACCACTTCAAATGGACCGTAACGTAACTAATCGGGTACTGGGGCTATCAACTACTGCAATTTGGCGTATTCCGCTTAGACTTCCTTCAGGATGGGGATGTCGTTTTTACTTCGGCAGCCCCATCCGACGCAGCAGGTCGGTGTAGCGGGGGTCGGAGCGAATGTTGTCGAGCTCCGGGTCAACTTTGATTGTATCGACGTGATTGCCAGCCGCAATGGCTTTCTCCAGAGCCGCGAATGCAGCGTTCTTCTCGCCGAGCATTGCGTAGCCTACAGCAGCGCCGTAGTGGTCGCCTTCGGCTTCGGAGTCCTTGGCATTCTTCCTGAGGTAACCTGTATAACCCGACTTCTCGAAAACCTTTCCAAGTTCGTGGGCACGCGCCTCGTGACCTTTTAACTGGTCGGCTTTGATCCATTGCTCCATCGCCTGTTTATAATTTCCCATTTGCTCATATGCGCGTCCAAGAATTTCCACCGCGTCAACTTGTTTGGGGTTCATTTCCAGCGCTTTGTTCGCCTGCTCGATGGCCTGAGTGTAATCACGGCCGTTGTAGTACGCCTGCGCGAGTCCGTCGTTATACAACGACGAGAGTGGGTCAAGCTCCACGGCTTTGCGACACTCTATGATCGCCTCCTGAGGTCTTCCCATTTCAGCGTCGAACCAGCAGGAGACTTCATGGGCATAGGCAGAACTTGGGTCAAGTGCCAGACCCTCTCGAATCTCCATTTCTGCCTCCGCGAAGTTGCGGAAGAAAAACATATCAACCGACGCCAGCGAGATGTGAGCCTCGGGATTCTGGGGATCAAGCTCCAGCGCCCGGCGTGCCAGAGTGCGCGCCTTGTCGATGGCCTCGCGGCCAGAATAGCCATAGTACGCCTGATAGGTGTAGACGTCTGCCAGCCCCGCATAAGCTGCTGCATAGTTCGGGTCTTTGGCGACCGCCTTGTCGAAAAACTCGGCTGCCGCCTTGTAATCTTCATTGGTTAATTTTTCCAAGCGGTACCGCCCCTTCAAGTAAAACTGATAGGCTTCGGCATCCTTGGTGCCGACTTTCGCAATGCTTTCCCGTTCGGTTCCGCTCAACTGCGGCCGCAGTTGGCTGGCAATGTCACGAGTGATCTCAGACTGTACAAGCGAAACATCATCGGCACTGCGTGTGTATCGTTCGCCCCAGAGTTGGGCTCCGGTCGCTACGTTGACCAACTCGGTTTCGACGTCAAGTTTGTTGCCGTGTTCCACCACGCGCCCAGTCAGCACCGCATCGACATGCAGATCGTGCCCGACACCTTGCGGATCGTCTTGCCGCAATTTGTAGTGAGACACGGTGCTCCGAGCCATCACTCGCAGATTCGGGAGCCGGGAAAGAGAGTTGGTGATCTCCTCGGAGATACCTTCTCCGAGGTAGTCCAATTCGGGGTCTTTGCCAGCATTCGCAAACGGTAGTACGGCTATCGAATGGATCGTTGTCGCATCGGAAGTGCGAGAGTGTAGCGAGTGCCACACCAGAAGCACAGCGCCGACAATTAACACTGCCGCCCCACTTGTGACCAATAGCCAACGCAGTCGGCCTGAACGCGTGCTGGTTCCCGCTTCCGCAACGCTAGGGGTGTTCTTCCCCCGCTCCGTGTCCCGCTTGACCCGCGTCAGATCAGCCCTCAACTCGGCGGCAGACTGGCAGCGAACATCACGGTCTTTCTCCAGCGCCTTGTTTATGACTTGTTCCAATTGCAGCGGCACGTCGGGATTCAGTCGCACAGGAGCTACAGGGGCACGATTCAAGATCGCGTCAAAGATCGCGCCCGGCGTTTCGCCTCGAAACGGCAGCGTCCCCGTACACATCTCGTAAAGAACTGTCCCAAACGAAAACAAATCCGTTCGTGCGTCCAGTTCCTTCGCCCGCACCTGCTCCGGCGACATATAAGCGACGGTTCCTACAACCGTGCCGGGACTCGTTAGATGGTCAGGGTCAACCTCCGCACTGGCAAGCGTTGGCTCGTTTCCAGCCGCGCTTTTGGTTGTACTGACCTTAGCCAACCCGAAATCCAGAACCTTGGCATGACCGCGCTTGGTCACCAAGATATTCGCGGGCTTGATGTCCCGATGCACGATGCCTGCAGAGTGAGCGGCATCGAGGGCGTCGGCGACCTCGATGCTAAGCGACAGTGCCTCCTCGACTTCCAGAGGCTTGCCACCGATGCGGTGCTTCAGCGTCGTGCCTTCCAGATACTCCATGGCGATGAATGCCTGCCCGTCCTGTTCGCCGATGTCGTAAATCGTGCAGATGTTGGGATGATTCAGAGCGGACGCGGCTTTGGCTTCACGGCGGAATCGTTCCAAGGCTTGACGGTCATGGGTTAGGTCTTCAGGGAGAAATTTGAGAGCAACAAAGCGGTCGAGCCGAGTATCCTCCGCTTTATAGACCACACCCATACCACCGCCGCCGAGCTTTTCGGTGATGCGGTAATGCGAGACGGTTTGGCCGATGAGCGAATCAGAGCTGGGCACGCCGCGCACATCTTAGAGTGCCCCCCGAACCGAGTCAACGAAGACCAACTGCCGGTGTGCTGGCTTGAGTCTCAGTGATCTCATAACAACGTCGGCTCCTTAGACCCGAGTAGACTGTGGTTGTTGACGACCAAAGGCTCGGGAGAAAGGAGCCGAACATGATCATTATAGGCGTGGATTATCACCCGAGCGACCAGTACATCGCGTTGGTGGACACAGAAACGGGAGAGTATGAGGAACGGCAATTGAACCACAGGGAGGGAGAAGCGGAGAAGTTTTATCGGGAACTGGCGGCCCGAGAGAGTGAGCGTGCGCGTGGGGATGGAGGCCACGGGCTACTCCCGCTGGTTCGAGCGGTTACTGGCAGAGCTGGGAATCGAGGTATGGATCGGGGATGCGGCGGAGATCAAGACCAAGCGAGTCCGCAAGCAGAAGACGGACCGGGAGGACGCTCGACTGCTGCTGCGACTGCTGCGGGAAAATAATTTTCCTCGCATCTGGGTACCCAGTCCGGAGAATCGGGACCTGCGACAACTGCTGTGGCATCGGCATCGGATGGTGCAGATGCGGACGCGGATCATGAATCAGCTGCAGGCCCTGGCGATGAACGAAGGCCAGCGACGGAAGAAAAAGCTGTGGAGCGAAGCGGGGCGGGCACAGCTGGAAAAGCTTCCGCTCGCACCGTGGGCATCGAGGCGCCGGCAGGATCTGCTCAAGCTGCTAGACCGGATGAACCCGACCATCGAAGATCTAACCGCAGCGATCGAGCAGGAAGCCAGGAGATGGCCCGAAGTGCTTCGGCTGATGACGCATCCTGGCGTAGGACCGATCACCGCACTCGCCTTCGTGCTGATCATCGGGACTCCGGAGCGGTTCAAGCGCGGCAAGCAGATCGGCAGCTATGTGGGACTGATCCCGTGCGAGAACTCTAGTGCTGGCAAGCAACGGCTAGGACACATCACCAAGCAAGGCAGCTCTCTGCTGCGTTTCTTGCTGGGAGAAGCAGCGCAAGCCGCAGCGCGTTGGGATGCGGACTGGCGACGTCGGTACATGCATCTGGCGCTGCGCCGGCAAAGGAACATCGCCAAGGTGGCCATGGCCCGAAGACTCGCGGTTCGGATGTACTGGATGTGGCGGAACAGTTGGGAATATACAGAGTGGGTCAAGTTCGGTTCGCACGCGGGACAGCTCGGAATCAGGCATGGCGTGAACTAAAACGCCGCCCCAGTGAATGGGCATCCCGCTCCTTCGCAAGAGGGAGTTTGCAGTAGTAATCATGGTCGAAGTTTTGATCGAAGAGATGTTTAGGTCGGACTGAAGCCGACCGAAAGATTACAGGCGAGCCGTGGTCGTCAACGCTGAGAAGGAAGACAACCAAAGAAAACGAAAGAGAAAAACTCTTTTAAGTGAAAAGAAAGAAGTCTGCTCAAAAAATATTTGACAGGCCCGACGTTGTTAGAGATGCCTGATTAACGCATTAACCGTCCATGTGGATTTCAAGTTTCGGATTACACGACTTATCAGGCAGTGGCCAACTTAGCTTTTGCGCCGTAGCTTATACTCCTCTCCAGGCGCAGCGATGAAACGTCATTCTCAGCCTTGGCGTGCGGCAGGTGCGACCGTATGAAAACTGACTCTTGGAAGTAGCGCACCTTTTCGATCTTTGGAGGGGCAATGGATAAGGAAGCAAGCATCGAAAAACGTGGGGCGCCACTGGCCATGCGGCCAGAGGAGTTTCGAGCATTGGGCTATCAGCTTGTTGACCGGATCGCTGGCTTCCTGGACTCGCTTCCCGAACGACCGGTTACTCTTGGTGAATCGCCCCTGGATGTCCGACGAGCTCTCCAGGCCGAACGCCCTCTACCGCAGCGGGGCGCGGACCCAGCGCTGGTGCTCAACCACGCCGCTGATTTGCTGTTCGAACATTCCTTATTCAATGGGCATCCCCGCTTTTGGGGGTACATCACCTCATCTGCGGCTCCAATTGGCGCACTAGGAGACCTACTTGCCGCCGCTGTAAATCCGAACGTCGGCGCTTGGTTACTCTCCCCAATGGCGAGTGAAATCGAAGCCCAGACGATACGCTGGATTGCCGAAATGATGGGCTACCCATCGGACTGCGCGGGCCTTTTTGTCAGCGGCGGCAACATGGCCAACCTGGTCTGCTTTCTCGCGGCCCGACAGGCAAAAGCAGGTTGGAATGTGCGCACAGTGGGGATGAATCACAGCCGCCTGCGAGTTTATTGCTCAAAGGAAACACATACGTGGATTCAAAAGGCGGCTGACATTTCAGGGCTGGGGACAGATGCGATTCGTTGGGTTCCCACCGATCGTGAATTGCAAATGAACATTGTGGCTCTCAAGAAACAGATTTCCAGCGATCTTGAAGAGGGCGAGAAACCGTTCCTGGTAGTAGGAACCGCTGGCTCCGTCAGCACCGGTGCGATTGACCCACTGCCGGAATTAGCCGCGATATGTCGTGAATTCAATCTCTGGTTCCACGTAGACGGTGCATACGGCGGTCTGGCCGCCGTCTTGCCAGACGCTCCCGATGCTTTCGCTGGACTACGCGAGGCTGACTCGGTGGCCGTAGATCCTCACAAGTGGTTGTATGCACCACTCGAAGCAGGCTGTGCGCTGGTGCGTAACCCGGAACATTTGAGAGATGCATTCGCCTATCATCCTCCGTACTATCATTTCGGGACGGAAGCGATTAATTACTTCGACTTTGGTCCTCAGAATTCGAGAGGATTTCGAGCGCTCAAAGTTTGGCTTGCGCTCCAGCAGGTTGGGCGCGACGGCTACGTTCAAATGCTCTCCGATGATATCCGTCTATCCCGGGAACTGTTCAAGCGAATACTGAAACACCCCACGCTCGAGGCCCTCACCCAATCACTGAGCATCACCACATTCCGATACGTGCCCACAGATCTTGATTTGGCCGGCGAAGAAGTGGGGCGCTATCTGGACGAATTGAATCGCGAACTGCTAACTCGTTTGCAGAATGGCGGAGAGGTTTACCTTTCGAATGCTGTGATCGACGGAAAATTCGCGCTGCGTGCTTGCATCGTGAACTTCCGTACGTCTCTAGCGGACGTTGAAGCATTGCTGCCCCTCGTTGTCCAAATAGGCAAAGATGTGGATGTGGCGCTGCGGCCCAAAAGCCTTGGGAACCGTATTTAAGGCGAATAACGGGCAACCCGAAAGTAATTCTCAAGTCCTGCTAAACGCGGTAACCGGACAAGCGGTGACTGAGCAGTTCTCAATCCGTGGCATGATTGCTCTTGACTGGAGCGCCCCTACGGAATTCCTGCTCATCATTACGGGTACGATGGGTTCTGGGAAGACGACCGTGCTCGGTGAGGCGTCCGATATCCTTGCGCTGCGCAACGTTCCCCACGCTGCGATCGACTTGGACGCACTCGGGCTTGCCCATCTTCCCTCCGCGATGAAAAACGACGGCGTGATGTACCGCAATTTTCGGTCGCTATGTGAGAACTACGCTTTTGAAGGTGTAACGCGGCTCCTGCTTGCCCGCGCGATAGAAGATCGCAACGAATTGGAAGTGTGTACCGGCATTTCGTCAGCCGCAAGTACGGTCGTCTGTCGGCTGACCGCTAGCCCCGAAACGATTCGGCAGCGCCTCCAGCGACGCGAACTCGGCGTCAAGCATAGCGAGTACATCGATCGTTCCGTTGCTCTGAACGCTATCCTTGATACGACTCAATTGGCGGATTTCGCGGTCTCGACGGAGAATCGCTCCCCGACGGATGTGGCGAACGAAATGCTTTCAAAAGCCGGATGGATTTGATCCGAACCTTGGCTCAGGGCTGATTTTCCGTCACGTGCCTGCGAAACGCGGTTACCGTCCATGTAGATTTCAATTTTCCGATTACGCGGCTTCCCGGGAGTTGACCCGAAATCGACGGGTCGGCCAGAGGGAACGCGGTCCCCGTGAGTCTTTTTCGTTGGTCTCCCCGTATAGCACAGTATCCAAGCCTCGGGGAAATTCCCCCCTCATAACGGCAATAGTGGTGGAAGCGAGGAGGAAGCAATGACGATCAACGATTTACCCGCGATCATGGGAACAGTTCTGATTGTTGCCGGGCTCGCTTTGGTAGGCATTTACACACGGTTCCGTAGCGAGGGCAGCGAAAAGAGCGTTCAGGCCGGGGCTCTTCTGATTGTGGTCGGTGCAGTTCTCTTGGGGCTGTCGCTATTCGTACCCCACGCAAAATAGGACTCAGTTCCGCACCCATTCAAATTAGGACACTACCAAGCTTCTGGCGGGCATTGTCGCCCTCGCCGAAATCCTTCTTGTTTACAAAAAAGGTATTCGAGACATGCAATTTCTTGGGCTGGGTCCTGATTAACGCGGTTACCGAATAAGTGAATTCTGATTAAGAGACATGTCTGGTAATGCAACGAACCAGGCACAATAAGGCGAGCGTGGCGGTGCATGAAGCTTAATTCACCGACTGCCTGAAGGAATCGCTTCCAGAATCTATCCGCAATCGTTCGGCGAAAGTACTCCCAGAAACTACTAATAGCGAGTTCGCTAGCTCTAGGGTTCACGAAGCTAGTACAGCGTCGCCTCCTCTATATAGTCAGATTGGGAGATTCTCACCATGCGATGCGTATGTGGACCTGCCCGGAACGGTCCGCCGTTTCGATTTCACGGACGTATCCTTGGTGTGCTCGCGATGGTGCTTGTAATCCTCGGCCTGCTTAATGTGGCCGGCTGCAACGCCGGTTTTGAAGGCGCCAAACCGCTAGCTCCGTTGATCATCTCGCAGCCCGTCAACCAGACCGTTACAGCCGGCCAGACCGCAACGTTTTCCGTAACGGCCACCGGTACAGGTCCGCTGACTTACCAGTGGTACGTGAACGGGGTTGCGATTTCCGGCGCGACTTCCAGCAGCTACATCACGCCGGCGACTACTCCGAGCCAAACCGGTTCCGTTTTTACGGTGGTTGTGTCGAATTCCGTGGGCAGTGTAACCAGCATGGGCGCCACGCTCACGGTGACTGTGATACCTCCGGTCGCCGGCAGCCTCGTTCCGAGCAGCGCGACTCCACCTTACAACTCGACGGTGATGCTGGTTCCCACTTTCTCTGGCGGGACGGCCGTAATCGGTTCCACGGGTGTCGGAAGTTCCGATATCACTTCGTCCGCTACAAATGGCGGCTCGTATCCGACTCCAGCTTTGACGTCCGCGAAAACCTACACGCTCACGGTTACCAGCCCGCAAGGCACAGTGGTTTCGACGACCTGCGTAGTAACGCCAACTCCAGTCAAGATCACGCCGATTGTGCCGGCGAACCAGACCTTCGCGCCGGGCCCAATTACGTTTACTGCGACGGCGACCGGCGGCTTGACGAATGGTCTGACGTGGACGGCTTCGACCGGAACTTTCAGCGGAAACGTGTGGACTTCGCCAACGGCGCCCGGCACCTACACGATCACAGCGACCAGCGTGGACGAACCGTCTGTGTCAGTTTCAACGACGGCAACAATCAGCGGTCCCACGATTTCGACCCAGCCGGTAAGCCAACACGTTTGCACCGGATCAAGCATCGTGCTGAGCGTGACCGCCGAATACGCGACCGGTTACCAATGGAATTTTAACGGCGCACCGATCCCGGGTGCTACCAGCTCGACCTACACGATTTCGACAGCGGCTGCTGCGAACGCGGGAAATTACACCGTAACGGTAACGAATGGAACGGCCAGCGTAACCTCAGCCGTCGCCACGATTGCCGTGGGATCACAAATCACCTCAAACCCCGCGAGCGTGACGATTCTTCCAACACAGACTGCTGTTTTTTCAGTCGCGGCTCAAGGACTGAGTCCGTTTACGTATCAGTGGTATCAAATTCCTTCTGGCAGCACGACCGGCTCGGCCATCCCTGGCGCCACATCAAGCACGTACACCACGCCGCCCGTCGACTCCACGTACAACAGCGCTCAATACTACACGACGGTCACCGATTCCTGCGGCACCACGCCACTCACCAGCACCTCCGCCACGCTAACGGTAACGACCGGAAATGCCGCGCCGACCATCATCACGCAGCCGGTTGGCGCAACCGTTGCTCCGGGCGGTACGACCACGTTTACCGTCGCAGCATCCGGCACGCCAGCGCTTAGCTATCAGTGGTACGTAATTCCTGCGGGGCAAACGACAGGAGTTGCGGTCAGTGGAGCGACGTCCGACAGCTACACGGTGCCCGGCTCGTCGACTGCCGTCGGCAACGATCAAGACCAATACTACGTCGTGGTGACGAACGCCTACGGGCAAGCCGTCTCCCAACCGGCAACGCTTGCCGTGGGCAGTGGGATACTGATCACCCAACAACCGGTGACTCAGTATGTGGATGTGGGATCGACCGCGACTTTTACAGTCGTAGCGACTTCCAATCTCCCGCTGACGTATCAGTGGTACGAAGCCGCACCGGGCAGTTCGACTTTCACAGCCATACCAGGAGCGACCAGTTCAACCTACACGTCGGGTCCAACGTCGGCCCCCGATTCCGGCTCCGTTTTCTACGTGATCGCAAGCAACGGCGTCACTGCGTCCGTCACGAGCGTTTCCGCGGGTCTTTTCGTTGGCCCAATGCAGGGCATTCCGAATCTTTGCAACTCGAACTGGTCCCCACTCGGCGACGCGACGCCGGAATCGGGATGCAGTTTCCAATTAACCGCCGCAACGAACGACCAGATCGGCGTGCTGGTTTGGCCGAATCTGATCGCGACCGGCAACGTTCAGCTCACCTTCACGATGACGCTCAGCAATCCGAGTACTGTTCCTGCCGACGGCTTCACCGTGGTTTTCGGCGATCCCTCTTTGGGTGCGACCCTCGCCAGCGAAGGCGCTCCGGGCATGGGCCTGGGAGCGGACGGAATTCCGGGAACTGTGTTCGGCTTCGATACTTATCACAATGCCGGCGACCCGCCGGTTCCCTACGTGGGCGTTGGCAGAGGGGAGACCGCGCTGTTTGAGAAACCGTGGTTCAACGTCAACGAGAGCATCCCCGCGCTCGTGGCGGATGGCATGACCATTTCGCACACCTACACGATAAACATCGACCAGGGGCAAATGGTCGTGACGCTCGATGGCGTACAGGTCATGTCTGGAGCCGTAACGCTTCCACCGGTAGCTTATTTCTACGTCACAGCTTCCACAGGTGGTTCATACGAGCAAGCCGTGATCAGCAATGTCTCGGCCACTGTTTCGGTGCCGTCGAATTGATGAGAGGCGCTTAGGAGAATTGCGAATGCGATCGTTCTTGTTGGCCACAATTTTCTTATTCGCAGGAAGTACGGTTGCCGTGGCGCAGGATTCCTACAAAGGAGATGCGGCTGCGACCTACGAATGGGTGCGCGCCAATGCCGGCCCCGGACAGTGCGGGTGTTTCGGAATGAATGGCGGAGGGATATCGGGTTCCTGGAATTTTCACGACCGCTGGTCTCTAGTTGCGGACATCAGCGCACAGAACGCAAACGGCGCTCCCACAGCGGGAAGCTCATTGACGTTGGTCTCGTATTTGGCCGGAGCGCGTTACAGACTTCCGCAACCGTGGTTCGAAGGAAAACATAAGCCGCAGCCTTTTGCGCAACTGCTGCTCGGCGCAACGCACGCCGCCGGCGGAGTGGCTGGAGTAGGAGATGGATCCTACCGCTTTGCGAGCCGGGTTGGCGGGGGTATCGATGTCCCGCTGAGTCCTCGTTTCGCTCTGCGAGTCGTTCAGCTCGATTATTATTTGACGACTTTCCCGAACTCCACAAACGATCACCAGAACAATTTGTTGGTCGGCGCCGGTATCGTGTTTCATTGGTCGCGGTAGGAAATGCTGCCCGGGCCCACAGGCGGTACCGCCCTCGCTCAAGCAACTTCGGCGTTCCAAACACCATAGCGTCTCCGGATGACCGTCTCGATCACACGGCTCGCGTCCAATTGGCCGCTAGATCTCGATAAACGCGGTGGTCTCAATAGGTTGATGCAACACCGAGCTCACACCCACATTTGTTGAAAACAGAAGCTAAAGATTCCGGCTAGGTTGGGTCAGACGAAACCTTGCCCTGGCGCGGTTTGGACCGCGTCACTCAAACAGAAGTTCTTCAGTGGAAATACGGGCGGAACAACTGATTACAGTGTGTTGCGTCGACCGGTTGAGCTGGCAGCGGTAATCGGACATCTCTAACAACGCCGGCGCTGTCAAATCGTTTTTGAAACGAACTCCTCCCTCCACTCCGAAGAGCGTTTTCCTTCGTAGTATTTCTTTGGCCCAGTGTCGAAGACCACGGCTCGTCTGTAATCTTTCGGTCGGCTTCGGTCCGACCCAAACATCCCTTCGATCCTAGACTTTAGACCATGATTGGTAATTCAAACTCCCTTCGCAGGGAGCGGGATGCCCATTCAAGGGGACGACATTCTACTTCGCGCCATGTCCGGTACCGAGCTGTCCCGCGTACGAACCGAACTCTAGAGACGGCGAATACTCACAACCATTCCGCCACATCCAGTACAAATGAACTCCCAGCTTCCGCCTCATCGCTACCTTGGCAACGCTCTTGTGCCGACGCATCGCCAGGTGAATGTAGCGACGTCGCCACTCCAGATTGACTCGTGCCGCCGCGTGGGCTGCCTCCACCAGCAAGAATCGCAACAAAGAATTGCCTTGCTTGCTGATGTGTCCCAGCCGCTGCTTGCCGCCACTGGAATCCGCACTCGAAATCATCCCACGTAGGTGCCGATCTGCCGGCCCCGTTGAAACCGCGCCGGAGTTCCGATGATCCACACGTAAGCCAGTGTCGTAAGCGGTCCCACACCGGGATGGCTCATCCGTCGCAGCGCCTCCGGTCGCTTCCGGGCTTCCCGCTCGACCGCTGCGGTTAGCTCCTCAATCGTCGGATCAGACGGTCCAGCAGTTCCAGCAACTCTTGCCGGCGTCGACTCGCGCAGGGAGCTAACGCGAGCTTCTCTAACAGCGCTCGCCCCTGTTCGCTGAACAGTTTTTTCTTCCAGCGATGGCCCTCGTTCATGGCCAGCGCCTGCAGCTGATTCATAATCCGCGTGCGCATCTGCACCAACCGATGCCGGTGCCATAGCCGTTGCCGTCGATCTCGATTCTCCGGGCTCGGTATCCAGATTCGCGGGAAGTTATTCTCCAGCATGAGCCTGCGGAGCAGCCTCGCGGTCGAACTTCTGCTTCTTTACCCGCTTCGCTTTGATCTCCGCCGGATCCCCGATCCACAGCTCGAATCCTAACTCTGTCAGCAGCCGCTCGAACCAGCGTGAATAGCCAGTAGCTTCCATCCCTACCCGCACGCGGATTCCTCGCTGCTTCAGGTCTCGATAGAATCTCTCTGCCTGTCCATCACCGTGACTCAGTTCCTGTTCACCGTCATCGACAAACCACAGTCTACTCGGGCCTAAGGAGTCGACGTTGTTATGCAATCAAGTGGAATTGAATAGGTAACACTAGCGCGTTTCGCTCGACTAAAATTGAGACCGGTGAACACTGGTCGCTGGGCGCATTCGGCCAAGGGCCGCTTGGCCTGCCTTTTTCCCACTTCAGTGAAACATCCGGAGAGGCGATACCTCTGGGGGATAGGAAGCCTTTCGCCTCAACGCTCAAAGGAGAAAAGAGATGAAACGTTTTTCCAGATTTGCGTTGGTATGGTTGGCTGTGGGTTTTGCATTGGCTCCCCTACGGGCGCAGAAAGCCCCGAAGCAAGCCCCGGGGCCGGCTCCCAGCCAGTCGGAAGGCGTGCTGGAGGCGTGGAATGACATCGGACGGAAATTGATTGCCATGGCGCAGGATTTTCCGGAGGACAAGTTTTCGTACAAGCCGCAGGCGGAATCTCGGACGTTTGTCGCGAACCTGGTGCATGCTTCGGCGTCCATGTACTTCTTCACGGATACCGCCGCGGGGAAGAAACCGCGGCCGTCAAGTTACGCCGACGACCCTAAGGACGTCGGCGTGAAGACCCGGGCGGATCTTGTGGCCTTTGTGACGAAGTGCGTGGAAGACGGTGCCGCGGAGATCAAGGCCAAGGGCGACAAAGGCTTGATGGAAACGGTCGATGATGGCGGGCCGCATCTGGACCGGCTGTACGACCTAGCTTACGGCTTGATCGGGCATTCGAACGAACACTATGGCCAGCTGGTGGTCTACTACCGGATCAACGGCCTGGTGCCGCCGGAATCAAGGCCCAAGAAATAGGGAAGTTCTCCGGATCTCTGAACTCTGGCACCTGTGCAAGTGATCTCATAACAACGTCGGCTCCTTTCTCCCGAGCCCATGGTTCTCGACAAACCACAGTCTACTCGGGTCTAAGGAGCCGACGTTGTTATGCAATCATGTGGAATTCCTAGTTTCCGATTACGCGCCTTATCGGGACTTGGCGACCCATTTCGGGTACCATCGAGCCGCTTTTCATTCACTCGCGAGAGCCAAATGACAAAACTAAAGAGAATTTTTCTAGGCGGAGCTGGTGTCGCCGTCGTCATGTTCCTTATTGCTGGATGCGGAAAGAACGACGCCATCAATCAAGCAGAGAAAAAGGACGCAATTAATGGTATTCCCGTGCCCAGCCTCGCCGAGACCAAAGATATAGCCGAACAGGGTTTCATCTACGGCCTACCCATCGTTATGAATTACGCGGTCATGTACGAGTTTTGCGTGGACAAGAACTCGGGCCAATATAAGGGACCGTTCAACCAGATATTCAACGAGCATCGAGTATTTACATACAAGGACACAGCAATAGTTACCCCCAATAGCGATACACCTTACTCGATGCTATGGGTTGACCTTCGCGCCGAGCCAATCGTGCTGTCAGTGCCAGCGGTATCAAAGGACCGCTACTATTCGGCGCAGCTTATCGACGGCAATACATACAATTATGGGTATGTCGGCAGTCGCGCTACCGGAACCGCTCCGGGCAACTACCTCATCGTGGGTCCAGACTGGAAAGGAGAAACGCCAGCGGGAATCAAGCAGGTCTTCCACTCGACGACATTCTTTGGTCTTACTCCTTTTCGCACTCAACTCTTCAACGCGAGGGACATGCCGAACGTCGAGAAAGTGCAGGCAGGCTACAAAGCACAGACACTCTCCGCCTATTTGCACCAACCTCCGTTGCCAGCCGCGCCCGTCATCGATTTTCCGAAAGCTGACGCGGAGTTGGTAAAGAAAAACTTCTTCGAGTTCCTCGATTTCGCGTTGCAGTTCAATCCTGCAACACCGGACGAATCGGAGATCCGCGCCAAATTGGCAACTATCGGCGTCGGTCCCGGCAAAAAGTTTGAGATGAAAGACCTTTCACCTGAGCATCAGGCCGCAATTCTTCTTGGTATGAAGAGTGGGGATTCGAAAGTTGAACAGTACTTGGTCACAGGCCAAAAGAACATCAATGGCTGGAAAATTAGTTCCCTCTTTGGCGACCGAGCGTTCTATAACGGCGACTGGTTGAAGCGTGCCGCTGCCGCTAAGGGAGGCATTTACGGTAACGACGCCGTTGAAGCCATGTATCCGATGACCAGAACAACCGCGAATGGAGAAACTCTCGATGGCAGCAAGCACAATTACACTCTGACTTTCCCGAGTGGACAGTTCCCCCCTGTCAACGCCTTCTGGTCGGTAACCATGTACGACGGGAAAGACGCAACTTCTGATTGAGAATCCCATCAACCGCTATCTCATCAACTCCCCAATGCTGCCGAATATGACGAAGAACCCAGATGGCTCGCTGACGCTGTACATCCAAAAGGACTCGCCGGGGAAAGCGAAAGAATCCAACTGGTTGCCCGCGCCCGACGGTCCGATCTATCTAGTGATGCGCTTGTACTGGCCGAAGGAAACGCCACCATCAATACTTCCGCCCGGCGAAGGCACGTGGCAACCACCAGCGGTCACGCTGGCGCAATAGCTTTTTATGGGGAGATCATGAAACAGCACAAAGTGAACTCGCTTTTATTGTTTGTGTTTGCGGCTGTGACGTTGACCGCTTGGGGTCCTGCACAAGAGCAGACAGCGGGCGGACAGAATGGACTTACGCCCGACGAAACTCGGCAAATCTCAAAGGAGGCCTTTATTTACGGTTTCCCGCTGGTGGACAACTATCTGACGATGTACAAGCAGGCTATCGACACGAACGGTCGTGCCTACGAAGCTCCATTTAATACGGTTGCTCGCTCAAAAGGCGTCGCCACGCCGGAAGACACATTCGTGGTCACGCCAAACTCCGATACACCGTACTCGTTTCTGTGGATGGACTTGCGTACGGAACCGCTCGTGGTCACTATGCCGAAAATTGAAAAGGGGCGCTATTACACTGGTCAGATGGTGGACCTTTATACCTTCAACTTCGCCTATCTGGGCACGCGCACGGATGGCAACGATGGAGGCACATACCTCGTCGCCGGTCCCGGATGGAACGGCGAAACGCCCAAAGGCATCCAAGGTGTGATCCACTGCGAGACGGAGTTCGCGTACATCCTATTCCGCACGCAGTTATTTGGTCCGGCCGACATGGTGAACGTCGCTGCAATCCAGAAGGGTTATACCGTACAGCCACTCAGCAAATTCCTGGGCCAATCGGCTCCCCCTCCCGCCGGAGCAGTGGACTGGCCGAAGCCTACGCCGGAAATAGAAAAAACGCCTGCTCTTTTTCCCTATGTCAATTTTCTCTTGCAGTTCTGTCCTCAAAACCCATCTGAAGCGGCACTCATGGCACGCTTCGCCAAGCTCAACATCGGGGCGGGGAGGACTTTTGATTTCTCAAAGCTGTCTCCCGAGAATCAGAAAGCCATGGGCGATGGGATTGCGGATGCGTGGAAAGAACTCGAAGGCGTTGTGCATCAAATCAACGTGGACGCGATTTCCAGCGGCCAACTATTCGGAACCCGCGAAGCGTTGAAAAACAACTACCTCTACCGATTCGTAGGAGCGAAGCTGGGGCTTTACGGCAATTCAGGAGCAGAGGCGATTTATTTTGGATACTTCGTGGATGCCGATGGGAAACCGCTCGACGCTTCAAAGACCGGCTACAAACTGACTTTCCCGAAAGGACAGCTTCCTCCGGTGAAGGCGTTCTGGTCTTTGACCATGTACGACGGCAAGACACAGTTGTTGGTCGCAAACCCATTGAAGCGTTACCTGCTCAATTCCACCATGCTCAAGGCGTTTAAATGGGACAAAGATGGGGGCCTAACTCTAGACATCCAGAAAGAAGCGCCGGGCGCTGCACAGCAATCCAACTGGCTGCCAACGCCTGATGGTCCCTTCTACGTTATTCTTCGTCTCTACATGCCGGATGAGTCGGTGCAGAACAACACATGGAAGAAACCGCCGATGCAGCCCGTAGCCACGAAATAAGTAAAGGCCATCGTACAGTGGGCATTCCTGTTTGGGGATCCGCGGAGTCGGCGCGGTCGCTGTAAATTCAGCATGGTTCATGGCACGCCTCGTTGGTCTTCCGAATTTGGGTGGTCTCCGGTTGCGGGAGATTCGGGCTCGTCAAACTTTTCAGTTCCGCGGCCCAGATCGGCCCCGGCTTTTGCGACCGTCCGGCGGGCGTAGTAGTTCGGATCGGATTTCTCGATTCCGCGATAGGCCGCAATGCGGGTGATTACGAGTTCGGGATCATCGCCCCTCGCGAGTGCGCGTTTGGCATAGGCCCAATCGCGTTCGGATTGACTTTTGTGATCGGGTGGGATGCGCGTTCCAGTTCGCGCAGGTCGAGTGTCTCGAGCCATTTCCGGCGAACCATCGTGAATGGCGAACTCACGAATCTGGTGAATCGACTCGCTTTCCTGGTGGGCTTGTACGATGAATTCTTCGGGGAGTTTCTGATTCGCGAACCCTGGCAGCCGAAGTACCCGGGTTGCGTCTGTTGCGGCGAGGTCTCCGCCGAATTGGTTCGCGAGAAAGTGCAGCAGCGACTCAGCCTCATCAACAGTGAGTCCGCTCACTTTCCACACGACCTGGTGTTTGCCCGGTGAGGTATCGAGGATGAAGTTCGGCGCCGGAACGTCGGGCGAACTCCGGATTGCTTCGAGCGCGCGGTCCGCGTTTCGGTCAAGATCCAGGTACACATGGCGAATCGCTTTGATGTCGCTTTTGGTCCGGCTGAAAGCGCCGTCCTTTAGAGGGTTCATGCCGAGATAGACATCCGATCCACTGGCGCTTTGATGGGCAAGCCAGGATTGAAACGGAGAACCTGCGACAGACTCGGCTTTCGCGATTCTCTGGACCGTACGTCCGGTCGAGCGATTGCGCACAAGAATCGCTACTTTGTCCTCAGGCGGAAAGAGTGCGCGGACATATTCCGGCGCAGTCAGATTTCGCGGTTCGTAGCCGTCGTCGGGCCTCATGGCCTCTCCTGTTTCGCCAGAAACACGGTTCCGTAATCAAAAAAGTCCGCATCGGGATCGTATCCATTGATCAGGAGGACCTCGGAAATGTATCGGCGTCCCGGCCGGCGTTCGAGATGCACCACGACGTTGAGGGAATCGGCGATGTTTGTCTTGATCGCCCTATAGGGCAAATCAACACCGCTCTGCAGGACGCAGCTGGTAAACCGAGACAGACCGAGCGGCGCGGAGTTCGCGTGAATCGTAGAGAGCGTACCCGAGTGCCCGGTGTTCAGCAGCTGCAACAAGTCAAACGCCTCGCTTCCCCGGATTTCTCCGAGGATGATCCGATCCGGGCGGTGGCGGAGTGCGGCTTTAAGCAGATCGCGGATCGCAACCGCCGGAAGTCCGTTCTGTTCTCGGCGTGCCTCGAACCGAACCAGATTCTCCTGCGCGAGCCGAATCTCGGCCGTGTCTTCGATCACCAGTACCCGTTCTTCCGGCGGGATGAATTTCCCGAGGATCGACAACAGTGTGGTCTTGCCAGTCCCAGTGCCACCGCTGATGAGGATGTTCTTGCGCGCGAGAACGTAGTCTTCAAGGTAGTTGGCGAGCGACCTGTCGAGAGTACCCTCGCGAATCAGATCTGCCATTTCGAAATGACGGCTGTTGAATTTACGGATCGTGAGCGTGACGCCGGCCAGGCTGCAGGGTGGAATGACCACGGCGACGCGGCTTCCATCGGGCAGGCGCGAATCGAGAATGGGCTTGGCCTCCGAAATGTCGTCGCCCAACCGGCGCGCGATATTCTTCACGGCGACCATAAGCGACCGCTCGCCGAGGGCTAGGTCTGGAACAGCTTGAAGGAAGCCCTGTTTTTCGACGAAGACGTGGTCCGGACCGTTGACCATAACTTCACTGATCGATTCATCGAGGATGAGGTGCTCGATCGGCTTCAGGAAGGGCAAGATCATTTCAAATCCATTCATCAGAGTTTTCCTTTCTCGAGCTGGACGAAATACGAATCGTTCGGGTCGTTGTAGTGCGGCTTGAGGTAGCAAAACATCGGGGGGGTGGGGTTGATCCCGTCGTAGGCAATCACGACGGACTGGGCGTTTCGCAGCTCCATGAACGTTTTCATATCGAAGCGGTAATCGGAATGTGTGTTGTAGCTCTTCGAAGCGACCAGGTTTGCTTTGTGAGACAGGGCCTTGCCGCTGAGCCAGCTGACCTTCGAGTCTTGTCCACTTTCAGACAGGCTGTAGCTGACTTTCAGCTGATCCTCGCGGCCGCACAGGTCACTCGCGGTGCGGGCGGAGAAATCGTCGGACAGCGACAGGAAAATCTTGGTACGAAACGTCTGAAACAAGGTGCGCCAGCTCTCGCCCGGAAGAGCCGACCGGAGCGAGCTGATGCTTTGGGTCGCGACGATGGGAATGCATTTTGGCTGGCGCGAAAGACTGAAGAATTTCTCATCTCCAGTCGGATCGCTTTCACCAACCGTCGCGAAATGCTGGTACTCATCGCAGAGAAACAGGACCTGGCGAAAATACTGCTCGGGATGCGCCTCCATTTTCGGGACGCGATTGAGTACGGCGCGCTCGAAATCGAGTTTCATCATGACGCCCAGAGCTTTCGCAAGACCCGCGTTCATTCCAATCGGAAAGTTCAACGCACAGACGGCGCCGTGTTCGATGAGCCAGCTGAACGAGGGTAGCGGCTTGCCGAACCGGTTCGCCACGTTCTGCCCAGCGTCGTAGCACTCCTTCCGAGGACAGAACACGCGCTTCACTTTCAGGTTGTCGTCGAACAGGGAAAGAAAAACGGACACTCCTTCCACGATCGACGTGCGAAGTTTCGGTTCTATTCTTTTCCAGTCGTCATACAGCCATCTCTTGACGGCCTCCAGCTGCGCGAGTTTTTCAGGATCGGCTTGCGATGGATCAAGGATGGTCCGGGACTCAAAGGGAATCGCCCGGGCTTTCAAATGCTCGCGGAGTTCTGCTGTTCGTGGAGCAAGGAAGCGGTCTTCCTTTTGATCGTGCTGAAACCCAAGTCCCGCAAGATCGGCGACGCGCTCACCATAGACATGCGGAGTCAGGGCGACGTAGTGTCGGCCCAGGATGATGTCTTCGGCCTCGGCAACACGTTCCTCAAGAAGCGGAGGGGAAATGGCGCACTGGTAGACATCGAAGAACGTCACGTAGTCGTATGCGACTTTGTGAAGAAGGATAATGAATTTAACCAGGTTCGTGTAAGCCTGCTGCCAGAAGGGTTCTTTGCCCCGTCCGAACAGGTTGTTGAGGAGCGAGGCGATGTTGTAGGCGAGCGCGTAGGCATCGAGATCGTTGTGAAGCGGGTTATAGCAGTATTCCGAATCAAGACTGATTTCGACATAATCCTCGGAGCGCCCGTGCCGTTCGAGAATCTGTTTGACCCGTCTGCAGAAGTCCCCCTTAACCTCAAGAATCAAGCCTCCGATCCGCTTGTCTTGGTCGGACGCTTGAAATGCCAGAATCTGCTCCGCAAACGGAAGCATGCAGCAGGATGTTTTCCCGCTGCCGATCGCACCCAGAATCGCGACGCCGGTGAACAGACCACGCTCGGGGATCGTGAGCCAGGACGGAGCCTCGGCTGGTACGGGCTTTCGCGGGTTGTGAACTTCACCAACGATGAGGAAAAGGTCCGTTCGGGTCTTGGGATCGGGATACGCCGGGAGGTGTCCGGCGGGCAACGGAGCGCGCGGCCTTAAGGTGAAGATGTAGAGGCCGGAAAGCACCGCGGAATAGGCCAGGAACGGAGTTGTGAACAGCATCGTGTCGTACAGGCCCTTGAAACTCCGAAAAGCGTCCGGAGCGCGAAGGGCGATGACCCGGAGGAAGACCTGATCTGCGGGGAACGGCCGCAGGTAGTAGAGACAGACGCCCGTACCCATCGCGAGGAGCGCGGAGAGAAATACGCGCGATTCGAGCGCCCTTCGCATCAGTCGCTTCCGCGCGGATCCGCGGTCTGGGTCTTGGCGGCGCTGGCCCCCGCGCCGCGCCGCGCGTTGCGCCACTTGCGGTAGTCCTGGTCCCGCCAGAGAACTTTCTTCAGAACCGCGTTCACGACGTGATCGGCGCTGCTCTCGATAAACCGGGCATAGTCTTCGAGCAGCTCATTCACGGGAACTTCGAGTTTGATTTCACGGGTGGTAATGTCGGGAACTTTCTTCACGATAGGCATTTCTTGCCTCCTTGGTTTGTGACTTCTTGTTCTGGACGGGTTGACTGTCGGAAAAAACATGCGCCACGACTGGCGTGCCGATTTTGTATTTCTTCCGAGGTGACTTTCGTGACGTCCGTTTTTGCTTTCTCCTGTGATCCAAAGAAATTGCTGTCGCCACAGGCTCAAGGACCGAGAGAAACCGAGGCTGAAGTGTGTAGTCCTTACCTTCTTCCGTCATTTTTCACTTTCCCTCTTGTGGAATTCCCGAACCGATCAAGCACCTCCACCTCGAAGTGCGCAATCGTCCGGCTGCCGGCACTTCCGAATTTGTGTCGGATCTCGGACTCGGCAACGCGTCCTGCTTTCCATTCGCGATAGAGATATTCGAAGCGCTGGCCGAAGAAACGCGACCGGGCCTGATTGCGGAAAACAAGGTCGGCTTCCGTGAGTGATGTGTAGTGACCTAAGTCCCAAGCTTTACGAACTTGGAAATAACGGACGAGGTCGGCCGAGACATCGGGTCCGAGCGGAACCGCCACCAGAAAGTCAAAGATTTCCTTGGCCTTTTCGAACTGGAAATCGACGCGGGAGAGATACAGAAAACGGAACTCGGAAAGCTTCCGAAACAGAGGCAGATAGTCTTCGAGGTGATGGACGAATTCGGTGTGGCTTACCGACGGAGCCTGAAGATAGGTAAAGGTCACGACCGGCGAAGGCGAATCCGCATCCACGTACATCGGAAAGCGATCTACAAAATAGCGAACGGTCGGCTGGGAAGTCGGTTGACCGTGATAGATCTTTGCGGGTAGAAACTCGAGCGGAACGTTCAAACGCTCGCGGAAGACTCGGACCTTTTCCGGTTCGGTTTCGAGGTACTTGCGATCGGGATGAGCCAGGACGAAGTCGAGCATTCCGATACGACGCTGTATGTACTCGATTTCGTGCTGCCGGCGATTCCGGATATTCTCCCGACCGAGCTGTCGGTAAATCCGCCGCGAAAACAGATGATAGGTGGTTCCACTCTTCGGGAAACGTTCGGTACGCACATGTTTTTTGGTCTGAAGCTTGTTCCAGAACGACACCGTCCGCTGGCCCCAATGGCATCGGGCGAAGCCAAGAAACTGACGAGCCACGAAGTAGCCCGAATGCGTCGCGACGATGTAAAGAAAGCGCGCCTCGGTTTCCGTGTAGCCAAACGCCTTTAGAGCGTCGAGATGGGCCTCGGAGATGTTCATAGCGTGAAGATCTCCCGGGTGATTTCGCGTTCGTCGAGAACGCGGCGCAGGCGGGATACATCGCTCGAGTGGCCGTAAAGAGAAAAGCCAGCGGAAGCCTTCGCAGCGACGGCGCGCGGCCCGTAGTTGCGAGTGGCGAGTTCGAGGTCCACGTGCCTCAATTCGCTCTCCGGCGTTTCATATTCGACACGGAGATCGGGGATCGAAATTTTTCCGTGTACGATCGGGAGAGCGTGTTTGCCCGCGATTTCCGCTCTTCGGTCCGGATCGTCCTTCTCGGTGCCCAGCCGCGCGAGATCCCGGTTCAGGCGCCGCTTTATTTCGTAGTCAAGAAGCACTCGCACGGGCTTTCCGCCGGCGCGTTCAATCCGGGCAGCCTCCTTCTGATAGAGCTTGTACAGATCGGCGTCGTGCGCGACTTCGCGCGGCTTCTTCAGACCGTGGTAAATCGGCTGATCTGCGGGAATCCGGTTTGACTCAGAGAGAAGGCGATGTCCGGCCTTGGTGAGAGTCACGATGCGGAGCGACTGCTTCCGTGAAATTTCGAGGGTGCTATCTTTGAGAAGACCCTGCTGCGCGAGACCGCGAAGGTCTTTCGCGGTCCGTGCGCGATCTTCTCGGTAGCAATACGTCGCAAGGTCCGAAACCGATATCACCCGGAATCTGCCGATTTCCCGGAGCGAATCCATTTGAGAATCACGGAGTAGGTAGGCACGGTCGCGAACGTAATAGGCGCGGGGAGAATCTTCGCGTTCATCCCGGCTCGACTCACGTTCTTGGCGAGCCGCTCCCTGGCCCGCGCGATCGATTTGATCCCGGCCATTGGCACCGTCCGGGAGCTCGAATGGCTCGGCGCGCCGCCGACGGGTTGCGCTCCGATCGTCCGCGTCCCGAACGGCGGGTCGTTCTCGTGCATCACCGGAAAAGGCGTCGCGAGACATCAGTGGGGTGCCTCCTCGCGCTGCGAAGTTGCGACTTCGGGATGGCCGAGACTGAGCTGGTTGTCGAGATGTGAGAGTTTCCGTCCCGTATTCTTCAGGAGAAAATGCCGGCTGATCAGCAGAGCAGCGCCGAAGACGTTCGCGAAAAGCAGCGCTAGGTAGATGGCGATGGTTGCGCCGTAGGCGTGGTAGAGAACACGCTGGTAGCGGGCCATGAATTTCAGCTGGTCCATCAACCAGAAACCGTAGGCCAGCAGAACCACCACAGTGACGAGCATAGCGTTCGCAATCATGGTGCGTTTCCTCCCAAAGATGCGTTGCTCGGCCCCGATTGTTCGGCGGCCGGGGGCTGGACGCTGAGGGCAGCAAAAAGGAGGCTCTTCTGAGACGCGCCGCTTGTCGCAAAGGCGAAGGCCTCTGAGTCTGGACGTGGCGACGGAGAGAAGCTTGATCGAACCCTCAGCCCCGAACTGGCGTGCCGAGGTTGAGCCGACGTTGCGGAACGTGCGTCCGCGAGCCGCTTTGGTGCCGTGCGTAAACGCGCGTTCATTTGAAAGCCTGATCTTCGCGGAAGTAGGTAATTGTCATTCCGAGTGGGTTGATGGGAATGAGTTCGTTCGGCACCTGTGAGTTGAACAGGAACACAAAGTTCGCGGTGTAGAGATCGCGCTTGAGTTCGGTGTGATCGCCAGGCGCGTAGTACACGAGATAGAAATCGACGCGCGCCCGAAAGGGCGGGGTCTGCATTTCTTCGAGTGCAACCTTCTTCACATCGACGTCGATTTCGGGGGCAGCGGAATTGGTGATGAATTTCTTGATGATGTCGTCCTTGCGATAGGCGTCCAAAATGCCGTTGGCCAGCTTGCCGTCGAGAAAGTAAAGAGACTTCGAGAAGTCATCCTGAATCGTGTAGCGATTGCGTCGGTAATACAGCGCACAGAACTCGGAGAGAAAATACTTGGCTTCGGCGTCCTGTGGTTTGTATTCGAGATTGTGGTAGTTGATCGCTTCGGCGCGGCCGAGGTCGTCGATGCGTATAACAAGAGGGCGAAAATTCTGGAAGGTGCGAATGGTGCGCAAGTCGACCAGCACGAGCCCAACGGCCACGAGAGCAAGGAGAGCGAGCGCGATCTTCAAATAAGTGTTCGTCACCATGGGATCCCCGTACTGTTCGAGGTAGAGGCGCTTCGCGTCGTGGAACGTAGCGTCGCGGTCCATCACATCACCCGATTGAGAACGGCGGCGGGTGCCTCAAGCAGTCCTGCGGAGGAGCCGCCGGCAGTGCCGCTGAAGATGTGGTTGGTGAGCGACGGAATCTTCAGCAGGACATAGATCGACGCAAGGAATGTGATGAACAAAACGGGGAACCAGCCAATGAGCTGCACGGTCGAAAGTGTCCCGGCGGGAGGAAGCTGGAGGGCACCGAGCATGAGATTTCCGATGACGTACACGACGGCGGCGGCTACGACCTGGTAGAACGCATATTGCAGGAAGCAGCGAAACCAGCCCCAGAACAGCCAGTCCATCTTGGGAACGATAAAGAATGGGACGAAGACCGGTCCGACAAGTACGCACACCGCGGTGGCGATGAAACCGTAGGCGACCACCACAATCGCGATGGCCTGCGCGGCGGCCAGCAGGATGCTCACGATGACATATATAGATGTCCCGAGAAAATCACCCCAGCTGGGCGAATCCATGCGGGCTTCGAAATTTCCGACCTGAGTTACGACGGTCTGCAGCTGCGCCTGGTCGATCTGAGTCGACAGAAACTGCGCTTCGTCGGTGACCAGATTGTGGAAGCTCGTCCCGACGCCGGGGATCGGCGAGCTGTAATAATTCACCATCGCAAAGCCGAAGCTGATGGTGAGAAGTAGGCTTGCGAAGTGATCGAACTGAAAGGCGGGTCGTCCGCTCGCAGAAGCCAGGGCGGACTTGATTCCGAACCAGGCGATCAAGATCGTCGCAAACGAGCGGTACAGGTTTTGGCCCATCGTGTCGAAGAAACCGAGGTTCTGGGTGAGCAGGTTGTTGATGGCCTGGAAGATGAACTGAAGAAAGTCGGTTTGCACGGCCGTCGGCTCCTTCGACGCTGAGGGCGTCTGTTTCCACACACTACGGCATGCGGAAGTTTTGAATGGAACTGGTGAGACTGCCGGTCACCTCGGCAATGTTCCCGCCGAGGCTGGCATCCCGTCCGATATCGATGTTGATCGCGTTGGTGGTCTGGTCGCGTTGCTGTTTGGCGAGAATGGTTTCCAGTTCCAGGAGCGAGGCCAGGAGTTTGTTCGAATCCTGCAACGTGCGCAAAGTCAGAACGCTGGAAGCGTTGATTTTGTTGAGTACGGAAACTTCGCTGTTTAAGCTGGAATCACCGGAGAAAGAGTCGTCTTCGAGGTTCCCGATTTGCGTTTGGACTCCGTCGGACGTGCCTCGAATTCCGCCAATGGTGGCCATGGCGTTGATATTGGCGCCATCGGCCAGCTCGACCGAGGCATACTGTGATTGCACCCGATCGAGTTCAGTGGAATCCATCCCTGACAGTTCGTAGGAGCTGTAGGGTGAGAGCTGCGTTGTGGACTTCAGATAACCGGTATTGATGTTCGGAAGAACGCCCGTATTGATCCCGTTGATCCACGAAACGGTATTTCCAAACGAGTTGAGCGAAGTCACTTTTCGCCATTGTGAAAACAAGGCTTTGTATCGGGCCGGCATGTTTTTCACAAACTGCGCCATCTGAAGGGCGAGATTGAGTTGCCCTGTGATTTTGGCGTAGCTCTTCTGGAGTTCGAGTAGGTGCTGCTGCAGCTGGTAATAACGCAGCAGCGCGTTGTGGTAGTTGGTGGGATCGTAGACGATTCCGTTCCCGAGCTGCGCGGTTGCGGTTCCGACGCCGAGTCCCAGAACGAGAAGGCAAACCAGGATTTTTCTTTTCATCGCAGCACTCTCCTTTTGCCTTCACAAATCGGAAGGCATTTTGTGGTTGTTGTAGTCCGGCAGCGCGAGGTCGCCCGAGAGATAGACTTTGACCCGGTGGCCTTCGCGGATCGTGACGGTGGGCAGGATGTTTAGGAATTTGTCGAGGATTTGAGCCGACGATTGCGCGGTGCTTTGCGCAAATCCCTGGCGCATCAGATCGGCGTTCGAAGCGTTGAGCCCACCCGCTGTTCCTGCCTCTCCGATTGCTCCCATAGCGCCAATGGCGAGCGAGACGCCGAAGATGCGAGCGTAATGGTTGTTGACCTGGTCGCGCAGGCCGGTGTCGCCGATCTGGTTGAGACCTTTGAACTGGTCGAGACTGACTGAATAGCCGTCCGGCATGAGCAGACGGTGAAACACGACGGCCAGACGCGATTGGCCGAAGGCATCGACTTTCTTGGTTTCGCCGAGCAATTTCGAGCCGGCTGGTATGAGCAGATGCTGCCGGTCATTCGAGTAAACATCGCTGGAGAGCAAGCACTCGACGGGTCCGGCAAAGCTGCCATCGAGACGGTTGATCAGGACGGTTTCGAGGATGGTTCCTTCAAAAAGCAGATAGGGCTTGCCTGCCGCCGCGTTGAGAGAGCCAGCTGCCACGGCGGCAGGATTTTTCGGTTCCTCCTTTCTGTCATGGTTTGTTTCCGGAGGATCTTTCGGAATCGAGACCGGATGAAAGAACAGCCGGTGAATTCTGTCTGGCAGCCTGCTGCATCTCTTTCATTAGCCGCGCGACTTCTGGGGCCTCGGTTCCAACGGGCGCCAGACTCGGAGTCGGCGCAGAAGCGGATTCCGGTTCTGGTGTCGGTGCCGAAGGCGAAGTTTTTCGATAGGTCAGTGCTACATTTGAGGCAAACAACGAGACGTAGGCCCGCCGTTTTCGTTCTGCCTGCACCGGATCTTCCGGCTTCTGGTCGCTCGCGGCACCGGGGACACCGGCCTGTTGTGGTTGAGGGTCTTCGGGCGAACTCCCAATCAACCGCGTCTGTTGCGCGAGCGCACTCTGCGCGACCAGTTGTTCCCGTTGCAACTCTTCGATCCGATTTTGCAATTCGTTGATCTTGGTTTCGTTAACTTCCAGCGGCACCTGGGCCGGAGGGGTAAGTGCAGTGGCCTTTGCGGGGACAGAGGGTTTCTTTCCTCCCGTCAGCCACATGATTGCGACCATCAGAAACGCGAGTCCAACCAGAAGCCAGGACTGAACGTGCTTGGGCAGAAGACCCTGCGGCTTCGGTGCTTTTTCCTGTATCTGTGCGGTCTGGTCCATGGATTTTCCTCAGTTCGCAGCGGCTCTGCGGACGAACGGCACTTTTTTCTTGCCAACGGCGAGATAGCCCGCGTCGATGATCTTCGGAGCGATGTAGACGCCGTTCTCGACCTGGAAGCTGATCAAATTGGGCTTCCCGTCCTTCAACTCGTAAAGAGCCGGTTTCTCATGCGCCGCACACCGGATGTAGGTAAACGAATCGTCGTGGTAAATCGCTGTGACCTCGAACGGCTCACGCGCGGCCTTTGGATCGAGGACGTAATCGAACTGGAGTTTCGTCGCATATCCCGCGCGAAAATGGTTTTCCTCGTCCGCAACGTGGGCTTCGGCTGCGTGAATCTGATCGGCTGTCTGCAAACGCAGCGATTCGAGCTCTTTCTTGTAGGCTTCGGCTTCGCCGGCACTGACGTAACCGCGGAGGCCGGTTGACGCGGAGATCGAGGATTTGTCAGCAGGCTCGATGAAAATCTTAAGATCAGGGTCGGTGTTCGGTTCGTTGCTGATTTCGGTCAGCAGGAAGGAGTAGACGTGACCGCTGGCGGTGATGAGATTGAGGTTACTGCGAATGCCGGCTTGGGCCGGGTGCACGTAACAGAGGTTGTGCGCCCCATTAATGATCCAGAATTCTTTATCGCCGGTCGTAAAATCGAGAATCTCCTCGTCGTCGGGAAGAACGATAAGCGTCGAGAAACGAAGCTTGGCGCGAACCGGAACGATATCCTGTTTGGAGTACTTCACCACACGCGCTCCGTCCGAAGCAGCCCGAAGGGACGGCGCGGAAAGCAGGGAAATTCCGAGAACCAATGCGGTGAGACATCCAAGAAACCTGCTGTAGCGACGAAAAGCGTAAGCCTTCATGGTCTGCTCCTTTTGAACGTTTGAAGCTTCGAAGACGGTTTTCGCCGATCGACGACCAGTAGGGCGATCCACACACCCAGAAGCACAACGGCGGCGATTACCGCCGCAACTCCCAGCCACACAGGGTCGAAGGGTGCGAGTGGCAAATGCCACAAAAAGATCCAGCGGACGAGGATCACGGGTGACCTCCGGCAAGTACCTCAAGGCCTTTCTCGAAACCGAGGGTTTCAAAGGCCTCCTTCCGCTTCTTGTTGTCGTAGGGATCGTTCGTATAGAGCCAGTAGCTCTTGGGATCGACATTCAAGTTCGCGATCTTGGCGAGTTCGGGGGTCTTGATCAGGAACTGTTGCTTGGGAATGAGATTCGAGATCAGAGCGACTTCGTTTTCGTTGAGATGGAACTGGCGGCGGTAGAGTTCCCGATCCATGTCGGGATTGGCGAGGAAGATTTTGGTCGCACAGCTTTCGATGATGACGTCGAGGATGTCAGAGCGCTTCAGCTCGTCGAGCGACTGGGTCGAGAGAATCATGGCCGCGTTGTGTTTCCGCCAGGTCTTGAGGGCTTCGACGACATACCGCTGAATGCTGGGGTTCTTCAGGAACACCCAGGCTTCGTCGATGAAGAACGCCTTGAATACCGAGCTGGTCTGGCGGTCGGCGATGACCGCGTTGGCGCGATGGAGAATATAGAAAAGCAGCGGCTCGAGCAGTTCCGGGTACTGGCTCATGCGCTGGAAATCGAAACATTGAAAGCGCGAAAACGAAATCGTGTCTTGGGCATTGTCGAAAAGAGATCCAAACTGCCCGCCACGGGTCCATTTGGACAGGCGCAGGGCAACGTCCCTCCCCAGGGTGTTTGAAAGAACGCTTAACGTGCGCAGTGACCGGTCGACCGAGTAGAGATTTTCGACCTGATGAAAGAGCTCGCGCTCGGTGGCAGGATCGAGTTCCGCTCCTTTCTGGCCTTGAATCAGAACCTTGAGAAAGAGCGCGAGGAAATCGAGGTTTTCCTTGGTCGGCGCAAGGGAAAACGGATTAATCGTGAAGTCTCCGGAGTCAAGACCCACGCGTATGTAGGATCCGCCAAAGAGTTGTGTGAGGCTTTCGAAACTGCCGCCCAAATCAAAGATGAAGGTGTGCGGCGCGTACTTTTGCAGGTTCGTTGCGAGGAAGTTGACGAGGAAACTTTTTCCGGCGCCGGTTCTCCCAAGAATCATCGTGTGCGCGACGTCCCGGTAGTGGAGATTCAGGAAGTAGGGAGTGTTGTGGTTGGTTTCGAGGACCGCGAGATACTCCTCGCGAAGATGTGGATTCCGCGGTTCGCCCGAATGCAGCGTGAACAGAAATGAGAAGTCGGCATAGTTCGTGTTGAGCAAGTAGAGCGAACGAAGATTGAAGGCGTGGTTTCCGGGAACGGCGGCGAGAAATGAATTCAGAAGGTTGTAGTTCTCTTCATAGAGCTGGGCATCGTGAACACTGAAGACTTTGTAGAAATCGGCACACGCGCGATCGACTTTCGCCAAGTCCAGGTCGTAAATGACCACCGTCAGTGAAAATTCTCCAAAATAGTTTCCGTGCAGCTCGATCTCCTTGACTCCTTCGCCGAGTTCACGGACCTGCGATTCCTTGGAATCGTCGAGCAGGACGTCCTGGGTGGGGGCATCGTTCAGGCTGACCTGGCTTGCGAAGGAACGCTTGGTGTTATGGAAATGCCGCCGTTTGGTCTGGATAATCCGGCGCATCTTGCCGGAATCTTCCTTTTTCCATTCGGTGACAACGTAGTAGTTCGCTTCGACTTCGAGCAGACGCTTGAAGATCAGTGGAAAGCTTTGCGAGGAAGGCTCCTTGAGGGTCAGGACTTTTACGTAACGATCATCCACGCGCAGATACCCGCGATGGCACTCGACGGCCGATTCCGGAAGGTAGTAATCGAGGAAGGTGTCGTATTTGAGTTTCGCCAGTTCCAGCTTGTCGGGGTGAAAGTTCAGCGTGCGCTTGAGCACGCGAAACGCTTCGTTCTTATCGAGTATCCGCACCGCGACGAAATCGCTGACCTGCAAAATGAAACTGCGGGCCTTCTGCAGCAGAACAGTTTCGGCGCTGGATAGGTGCCGTCCGAGTGCGACGATTCGTTTCTGACTGGAGAAATGGGTTCGGAGATCCCCAAGCGCCTTTCGCGGGTTCTTCGGGAACTCGGCGAGTGCGCCGGTCAGTTTCGCAGTAGTCTCAAATCCCTTGTAGAGCACGACGTAATAAACCGACAGAGAAAACAGTGTTTCCGCTTTACTTCCGAGATAGGCGATTCGATTCTTGATGGCGGCGTCGACGATTGGATTGCCGTAGAGCTTGTAGGGGATCCGTTCATTGTTTCTTTTGAACAGATACTGGTAGACGCGATAGTTCTCGTCGAACAGCTTCAAGGCGGATTCCAGACGCATGGTGAGACCATCGATCACGGCGCCGTCGAGGCATTCGTAATCGACTCCGCGGATTTCGAGGATGACGCCGACCTCGCCGCTCTTGGTCAGAAATACGGACGGTCCCACAAAGCCAAACAGATTGACTTGCCCGCTGAGCGAGCCGGTCTCGTCGTAGTTTTTGAAGATACGGCTAAGCCTGAGCATGGCTGTCCCGCCGAATGAAAATCGGTGTGAGCTTCATCGGGTCATACTGCGCGCGCACTTTTGCGGCAGTGAGAAGGAATCGAAGGATCTGCGGGTCGGTTTCGGTGGCCCAGCGAGCCAGAAAATACAAGAGAAAGAAGATCAAGACACCACCCAGCAAGCTATTGAGGAGATTGAAGGTGGCCGCGCCCAGACACATGGCAAAGAAGAACAGCTTCCGTTCGGCCCCAAGGATTGTGAGGGGCCGGGAAAGCGATCGGTGCACTCGGTTCATTCTGCGGATGTCTGCCATGCATTTCTCCGTTCGTGGCGCCAAGAACTCAATTACCCGGAAAGAGCCAGGTGAGGAAATTCACGGCGGCAATGGCCATTCCAACGCCGAACAGCACGCCTGCGAGTACTCGCTTTGAACCGCCTTCGCCGAAGGCGAATGTAAGACCCGCCACGACGATCGCGACCAGCGAAAGTCCGCGGGCGATGGTGCTGGTGAAGGCGGTTTGAAGAACGCTAACGGCGTTCTCCCACGGCGAGTTGCCCGCTCCCTGTGCGAAGGCGGGCGCGGCAACAAGAAGCGCAATAACGGAAACGATCGCCGTGCGAGCGGGTCGAAGCTGGCTGCGAAAGCGATTGTTAAGACGATTCATCTCGACACCTCGGCAAGAATTTTCGAGTACCAATATGTGAGCGAGGGAGGTCCACGCGTGCGACACGACCCGCGCGTTGCAGTCGATACGCACTGGTCCGAAGACACGCTAGGCTTCCCCCCGAAACGCCTCGCCTGTTGCGTCTTGCTACCGCGCGGGACCAAGGAGTTCGTCGCGTGAACTTCCCTCTATCTACCTATTCAGCGTGGCGGAGGAAAATTGTGTCGGAGGGAAATGAAAATATTTCGAAGAAGCAGAGCAGTACAAATCTGCCGTCCTCAAATCGTGCCGTCAAGGTCCGCCGGACGTCGGGAATTCCGGTCACTGTTCAAGCCAAAATCGGCGCAGGTGCTGCGGGTTTTATTTCGGCGTCCAGAACAGAGTTGGAAGGTTATCGATTTGGCCGAAGCGGCCGGCGTGAGCCTTGGTCATGCCAGCAACGTACGCAAATCGCTGCTCGATCGGGAATGGGCTGAAGTCGGCACAGAAGGACTTCGCCTCAAGAATCCGGACGCATTACTCGATGCTTGGAAATCCGTTTATGTACCGCCTGTCGCAGAAGAGTTTCGCTTCTATGCGACTTTCCATGGCTCTGTTCTGGAGAGTCACGTTCGAGAGTCGTTCGAATCTGTGCCCAACAGCGTTCGAGTCACCCCCGCATCATTGTCAGCGGCACATTGGATAGCCCCCTACGCCCGCAGCAGCACACTGTTTCTGTGGTCTGAAACGAAGGGACTCGAATACATCCGGGAAAAACTTCGACTCTCTTCTTCGGCGAAGGGGGAGAACGTAGTCGTGTCCATTCCAAAAGACAACGGAGTGTTTTTTGACGCGTACGAGCCCGAGCGCGGTATTCGTTGCACGAGCGCTCTACAAACCTATCTGGACTTATCCCAGACTGGAGAGAGGGGCGAGGAAGCGGCGGAACAACTGCGGCGCGTGAGGCTGACGTGGCAAAACTAGGTGCTCCCGATCCCCGGTCTGCGAATGAATAGGATGACCGTACAACCGCTGCGGTGAAATCGGTACTTTTTGAAATCGGCCCAATTCTGGGAAGTTTTCAGGGGAAATTCGCAGTCATCGGAGGCGCAGTACCTTGGCTTCTGTTGGACAATCACGAGATGCCCCATGTCGGGACCCCTCGCTCGGTCGTGCCTTAGGTCGTCGTTCAGGAAGGTACCTGGAACACACCGGAAATGAGCCATACAAATACATCCAATAACTCATAATGTGGAATAATATGAGCGATAGAGGCACGTTCTATAGCTCATGACCTGGAACTGGCAACAACCCGACTGGCCGAATTTCACCTGGAATCGCGCTCGCCTTGAGAAGGCAGAGCAGCAATTTCTACTCTGCGGGGGTGTGCTGGTTGGGACCGTAAAGCATTTGCCGGAGGACGACGGTCAGCAACTGACTGTCGAAGCGATGAGCACCGAGGCAATAGCGACCTCCGAAATCGAAGGGGAAATTCTGGACCGCGCCAGTGTTCAGTCGTCCATCCGGAAACAGCTTGGATTGAGCGTGGAAGAACGGAAGGTGCGCCCAGCCGAGCAGGGGATCGCGGAAATGACGGTTGATCTGTACCGCTCATTCTCCGAACCGCTGTCCGAAGAAATGCTGTTTCGATGGCACAAGATGATCGTTTCCGGCCGGCGCGATTTGAAACAAGTCGGAGGGTTCCGGACGGGCACCGAACCGATGCAGATTGTCTCGGGCCGAGTCCCCGAGCCGCGCGTGCACTTCGAAGCTCCGCCATCGTCACAGGTGCCTTCGGAGATGGGTGGTTTTTTTCATTGGTTCACGCAAACCAATGCAGGCGCCGAGCGTCCGCTTCCAGCGCTCACCCGTGCCGCTGTCGCGCACCTCTATTTCGAGAGTATTCATCCCTTCGAAGATGGAAACGGCAGAATCGGTCGGGCCATTTCGGAGAAATCTCTCGCGGAAAGTCTGGGAGAGCCGACTTTGATTGCACTCGCGGGTACGATTCTTCTGCGTCGAAAAAACTATTACGAAGCTCTGGAAGAAGCGAACAAGCGAAATGAGATTACAAATTGGATTACCTGGTTTGCCGCAATCGTGATCGAGGCACAACGGCGCACCACTGCGCTCGCTGAATTCCTGATCGATAAGACAAAGCTGCTGGATCGCCTGAAGGGTGAACTGAACGAACGACAGACAAAGGCGCTGATGCGGATGTTTCGGGAAGGGCCCGAGGGTTTTCAGGCAGGACTCAGCGCGGGGAAATACTCCACGATTACGGGCGCTTCACCTGCAACTACGACACGCGACCTGTCGGACTTGGTCTCAAAAGGTGCGTTCATGCGCAAGGGAGAGCTGCGCCACGCCCGGTACCGGCTCAATATCGCTCTCCGGCCAGTCGGGCATGTCTTGATCAACGAGCAGGGCGACGTGACCGAAGCGTAAGTGGATCGGACAATCTGGCCCCACGCTAAACTTGGCCCTCACAGACACCGATGAACGAAATCGGGTCTTGATCCACGTGAATGGCCTCGAGCAGCAGGTTCGCCGTCCGGTGAACGTATTCGAGACTTTCCCTAAGGAGACTGGCATCTCCGTTATAGAGCTGGATGTAATCCTTCGTCGCTGAGATAGTCTCAAGGCCGATCGTTTGACTGACGACAAAGGCTACAGCCTCTGCTTCGGTTTCGCGAACGCACTTGGAAATCTCGCCGCGACGCTCGTTCCGGTGCATCAGTTCATGCGCCCATTCATGCGAGAGCGTCACAAATGCGCCGCGACGCCGGCATGATGGTGAGTACGCAGAACGTCTGCGCCGGATCGGCAGGATCGTCCGAGCCGGTCGCGCAGGATTTGTCGGCGTAATCGTCGATCTTCCAGAAAACCTTTCCGGCTCCCGCCATGTCGAAAGCCAAGAAATCATCTTCGCCATGCGGATCGTAGTCTTCCGTGAAATCGTCTAAGTCTGCGACTTCCGCCCAGATAGATATCTGCGTCTCCGGCGGCAGCGCCGCGATCCCGGCGGTGCAGACAATGTGTCCGGGAACCTCCCGGGGACCGAAACGCGGCACATAAAAATTCAGCCGGAAACGGTCGTTCATTCCGGCAATCTGTTTTGCTTTCTCACCACTCACGGGCTTCTCTGCTTGCTGACGAGGTTGCGCATGCAACCGTGCCAGGCCAGCGCTGATGAGCGGGGACTTCGGTCCAGCACCGCGAGGAGGGGAGGGAGGTCACCCGGCCTGGACGGAGCGTCGCGGAGGAACCTGGGGGACACCCCTCGGCCCGCCCCGCTTTCCGGCGTGAGGGATGGACCGGATGGCCGAGACGAAAGGCTCGGGAAGCCTATAGGGCGCGTAAAGCCCGACCGGCGGTACGCCGGTCCCGCAACGAATTGTCCTTATTATTAAGGTCCGGCAAAACGCTGTACCGAAAAGGCGTTATTGATTTTCGACGCAACGCATTGGTCTTACCAATTTTCACCCAGCGAAGATATTGATACTCTATAACCTATTGAATCACATTGTTATGATAGGTTATGGTCTATTGGAATACATGCTAGCGATAGGATGTGACCTATGAAAAAAGCCAGACTCGCTACTCATTCCCGATTGCAACTCGACGACCGCTTCAGGGAAATGGGCCCGGCCAGCCGCTATGCCGCACCCATCCGCGGATGGATCAAGGCTGTCCGGGAGGCACTCGGCATGTCAACCGCACAGCTCGCGAAGCGGCTGGGGATCAAGCAGCCTTCCCTGGTGGAACTGGAAAAATCCGAGGCGAGGGGCACCATCGAACTGGCGACGTTACGGCGCGTCGCCGAGGCGCTCGGCTGCACTCTTGTGTATGTGCTCGTGCCGAACAAACCGTTAGAAAGCACCATCCGCGGGCGCGCGCGCGCCTTCGCGCAGAAGCGTTGGGGGCCTGTCGAGCACTCGATGATGCTGGAGGACCAGAAGGTGCCGGCGAAAAACGTCGAAGCGCGGCTCGATGAAATCGTGCGCGAGACAAATCCGCGGCTGTTCTGGGACTAGCCATATGACCGACCTTTTCGAGGAGCCGGACGATGCTACACCTCTGAAGGAAGAGGAAAGGCGCGGCCTGATCCCCGCGCATATCGCCTATCGCCGCGAACTGAACGAAGCAGAGCAGGAGAATATAGCGCGCGCGCAGGATTGGGCGCTTAACCGCCCTCGTGATCCGGTGAGCGAGAAGTTCATCAAGGATCTGCACGGGCACATGCTCGGCGACGTGTGGCGCTGGGCCGGCGGGTTCAGGACGAGCGAACAGAATCTTGGCATTCCCTTCTATCAGATTCCCGTCGCGCTACGCCAATTGCTTGACGACACCAAGGCGTGGATCGAGTACAAAACATACCAGCCCGACGAAATCGCCGTGCGCTTTCATCATCGGCTGGTGCAGATTCATGCCTTTCCGAATGGCAACGGCCGCCATGCCCGCCTGATGGCCGACCTTCTGGTGATGAGGCTCGGAGCTGAGCGGTTTTCGTGGGGCCGCGCCAACTTGCAGGATCCCCGCGCGATGCGGAAGCGCTATATCACCGCACTGCAGGCGGCCGACAGCCACGACATCGGCCCGCTGCTGGCATTCGCGCGGTCATAGAGTGCCCCAGGCAATACCGAGTCCGTTTAACCGATCGAGGAGCGACACGGTATGTTCGTTGCGTTTATAGCGATTACACCTGACAAGTCGGATCGATCAGCCCAAACTGTGGTTGCGTTCATAGCGATTAGGTTGTGTGGAGGAGAGGCCAATGATAGCAGCCGTTGAAGCCATCGAAATCGCGCCGCGCGACCAGAAAGAAATCGAACAAGCCTCTGAGCTGTATCGGACCCTGTGTCGTGAAAGCACGGCTGTGCTGATTGGCACGGAGGGGGGCACGATTGATTTGCCTACTTCTGTATTTGAAGTCCTTTTACGAATCCTAGAAAAGATGCAGGAGGGCAACGCGGTCGCCATTCTGCCGCTGACCGAGGAGCTGAGCACTCAGGCCGCGGCAAATCTGCTGGGCGTCTCGCGGCAGTTTTTTGTGCGCGAATGCGAAGCTCATAAGCTCCCCTTTCACTACATTGGAACCCATCGTCGCGTACTGTTAAAGGATTTGCTCGCGAACAAGAGGCGGCGCGATCTCGCTCGACGTGAGTCGATCGTCCGAATCGCGCGCCAATCCGAAGATTTGGGCGATTATGACCGGTTCATCCCGCCAGAGGACTAGATGATTTCCGATTTTCCGGTCATCCTCGACGCTTGTGTTCTCGTACAGGCCAGCGTCCGTGACACGCTGCGCAGGCTCTTCGAACGACGATTGTTTCTAGCGAGATGGAGTGCGGAAATCATGGAGGAAGTCACGCGTACGCTGCAAACCAAACTCAATCGAACAACGGAGTAGACTGACTATCTCACGGGCGAGCTTCGCGCGCACTTCCCAGCGATGCCATTCCGTTTTCGCCTGCCACTCGTCCTTCGCGGCTTTCCATGACTGCTGTGTCGCGACCGGCAGCACGGTAAAGTTCGAACCGCTGCCGCGGACTTGCCGCCTCTCCGGATCCTTTGCGAGGCAACCGATGAGTTGGACGTGATTGCGGTACATGCTCTGTTTTTCCTTTTTTGCCCCATTTCCTTGAGGCGTCCGGAAGCGAGGGGAGACCACTCCTAAAGCGAGCGGCAGCTTTTTGGGAGGAATCGGGAAAGCAGAAGCAGCGAAGTGCGATCGTTGCGTTCCGGCGACGGGACGGCGGGCGTGGGAATTCTCCCGAAGCAGCGCCGGAAGACATGGGCGCCGAAAACAGAAAAAGTGTGGCGTCAGGTCACTCGGGTCAAGCCGTAGCCAAGCGAGACAGTACACACTAGACACAGACACGGGCGCCGCGTCTCAACGGTTCATCGCAATCCGTACCCAGGATGGAATGCGCCCAGCTTCTCTCGACTTGTACTTCATCTTGCTGTCCGCACGGTCCGCATCAGATGTTCATCAAACGCCTAGACACGCGGTGCGGCCGAAACGGCACTTGCCGGAAGTTGATGTCTTCGGCCCGCGTTTCCCGCGGCGCGAAGCACCTAGAGCACTCGCTCGGAGCAGCGATCTGGTCCCGGCGACGGCCATCCCGGCGGCACCGGGCGCAGTCCCCTATCTAGCTATTCAGCGGAGAAAATCAAAAACGTGTCGCAGAAACTAGAAAATAACCCGAGCACAAAAAGCTCGATCGACGGCTGTTTAAAGAGGTGGTTCAGTATCGATGTCGATCGATGGTCCAGTTTGCTCTCGAGCCAGACGGCGCAGTTTGGCGACCAAGCGCTTGATGCGCTGGCGCAACGCGTTGGAGGAAACGCCGAACTCTTCGCCCGACAGACCGTCTAGCTTGAATTGGATCAGCAGATCCAGTTCGTCTGAATCGATCCATCCTTTTGACACGCAGGAGTTCAGGAAGTGGCGAAGAATGGCCAAGCGCTCGAATGCTTCGAGTGAGGATTCGACTCGCGTGTCGGGAAGTTCATCAGCAGAGCTGGTGGCCTGCATGCGACACTCGCGTTTTGCCCATTCGAAGGCCGAGCGCCGCAGTTTGCGCGAGACGGCGAACGCGAAATAGGATTTTCTCCACTTCAGTTCGTCCGAGCGGAGAAACAGCAACAAAAACAGCAGCAGCTGGTGCGCGACGTCATGTGGGGAGAGCGCCGGATATCTTTCCAGCACACGGCGCATGGTCAAGTGAATCGTGGGAACGAATGCCAGAATGAAAATGTCGTCGACTGCGCTCTTCGACAGACCTTGCGGCGATCGAAGCAGCTCCATGAAAATCTGGTCGGCGGCGCGATGGCCGTCCGGTTCCTGACCGCACGCCTTCAAGTGAGTAAGCAGCGTCAATACGGACGGAAAAGAAGCGAGATGGGGAGAACAACTGAGAATCTCACGGTCGCTCGAGGCGCACAGGCGCGTTGAGAGACGAGCCATCAGGTCTCTCTCCAGGCGGCAAAGCGGGCAAGCGCAGTTCGATCCTGCGATCATGGCCGTTCTCCGTTCTCTCAGCCCACAGTTCTCCGTGGTGCTGAGAGCGGGGACGAGCTCTCTTGGCACCCCATCGTGCCGCGAAACTTTGGCAGGACGCTGCCACGTAAAAAGCCCGCGGTGGGATCCGCCACTGGCTTACACAGTCCAACGTCCGGACCAGTATTACCGGAGGGGGAACCTACTCAAACCGATACTAAGCGAGGAATGTTTTGTCGTTCTGACTGGAATTGCGGACGCGGAGCGGATCGAAGAAAGGAGCGCCGCAGGATCGAAGTGCCCACGGTCGCACTTTATAACAAGAACTTAAGTTTCTAAAACGAGAGTAAGCTTCGTTCCTTCGATCCTGCTTCCGTTGTTCCGAACCGTCTCGCTCCATCGTAAGCTGCGGGATTTCTAATGGTTGGCGGGTGCAGAGTGCGCCGGTCTAAATGAACAGAATTTCTGATGTCGGATCGCCGAGATGGAGAGGAGGTTCGATGATCCCGGTGTTGAGTCCGCACGCGACGAGGGAAGACACCGGATCGCGATCGAGCAAATGCGGAGAATGTGGCTTGCGTCAGCGAGCTCGCCGCGGTCGTTTTTCCGGACGAAGAAAGAGCGTGGCCTATTCCCGCGCCACTGAATGCTGTCGTGGTTACGATGTTAGTTTGGTCCGCTTCGGCCCGAACGGCTCTGATCGAGTGCATCCTGCATTTGCTTCAATTCCTTCAGTCGCTGCCCGAGCTCTTCCCCATAGATGGCGGCGCGCTCATAAAGCCGAGCGTTCTGAATCGCGACGGCGGCAGGAATGGCGAGGGACTTTGCCAGACGCAGATGCTCCGGAGTGAACCGGTGAGGCTGAGATGAGCCGATGGAAAGCAGGCCCAGGGTTTGGCCCGACCCGAGCAGCGGCACACCCATCCAGCAACCCATTCCTCGGAAGGCTTCACACTTGTTGGAGTCTGGTTCGTCGGCGAGATTGGCCACGAGAACATTCTTGAGCTCGACGAGCACTCGTTGGAAAAGTACGTTCATTCGCGCATCGAAAGTCAAAACACTCGCCTGGAGTGATCGCGGGGCTTGTCTCGCCGCAAACAGATGCAGTCCGCTTTCGGCCAGCAGGACGGTTGCCGAGTCATACGGAACCAAGTCGGCAAGGCAGGCAAGCAGTGTGTCCAGAACTGAGTTGATGGAGAGGTTTTGCGTGATCGCAAGCGTGGACCTGCGCAGAGCCTCGGCTTCGGCTCGAGCAGACTCAACCAATCCCAGCTGCTTGGCGACCTCCAATTCCGCGAGTTTGCGCGCCGTGACGTCCTGAGCTGTGCCTACCAGCCATCGCGTAACCTGCAATTCATCGGGGACCGGAAAGGCCTTCACCCAAATCCAGCGGAGGGCACCATCCCGACGCCGGATCCTGAACTCTTCATCGAATTGGCCATTGGTAACGCTTTGTTCGAACTTGGCTCGCACACACCGACGATCCTCGGGAACGATGAGGTCCGGGTAGGAAGCCGGGCCATCGTACAGCGTCGAAACCGGAAGGCCGGTGATGCTTTCGTAGGCGTTGTTCACGTAGAGGACGGCTTTCGATTCCGCGTCCATCATCCAAAAGACTTCTTGGATGTGGCTAGCCATCTGCTGAAAGCGTTGCTCGCTGTTCCGGAGTGAGATTTCGGCGCGCCGGCGTTCGGTCGCGTCGCAAAGAATCGCGACGTTCCGTCCGTCGAGGTAGCGTGCAACCGTATATTCGACGTAGACGTCGTCATGGTCACCGCGAACGAGCTGGGCGCGCCCGCGCTGATAGTGTTCGCGCAGAAAAGAACTCCAGTTGCGAGCGAAAGCAGCCTGATCGGCAAAAAATTCACTCGTCGATCTGCCCAGCAACTTCTTCAGCGACACACCTACGATCCGACACGCCGCTGGATTAGCATCCAGACAGGTCGCCCGGTCATCGAGAATCAGGATTCCATCGAGCGCGTGCTGAAAAACGGAGGCGAATTCGCAGTCCGAGACCTGAAAGGCGGAATCGGCCGTCTTCTGCTTGCGGCGCGCGTGCCGCCAATAGGACGCGTGAAGAAGAGCGATGAGGCTGAGACCGATAAGGAGGACGAGGATCCATATGCCGAACGCCCTGGGCTCGAAGACCCGCGCCCCGAGCGAGAATGGAAAGAGAATCAGGGCAAGGCTCAAGAGCAGAAGGGAAAGAACGCGGTACCAAAGCGGAGAAGCGTTCTCTGGCGGTATGCGCTCGGTAATGGATGTGCGGGCCGGCACGATCGATACCGCAGAACGGGTCGGAGTGACAGGTAATACTATTACCGTTCAGTGAGCATCGTACGTGCGGCAATTCCTCGAAGTCAAGCACATGAGCATTCGCGGGCAGCGGCACTCCGGCCTTCGATCGAGTCCGGATGTCGCGCTTCTCGATCGCAGAAGGTCCAAACCGTTTTCCTCGCCTCCTACACCATCACGAGCAACCTTACGGTATCACGATCGCGACTGCATCAGCCCCCCATGGAGACGCCTCGGCGTTGCCAAGGAGTATGATCGCGAAATGTTGCCAGGCAGCAGTTGCCAACACGGCATTGTTCCAGCTGCTGCAAGCCACCATGAATCAAGCGCCCACAATTGTGGTTCCCAACGGGATGAACGCGTCTCAGCGACCGTAGGTCGTATGCGACCAGTAGCACGAGAACGGATACCGATATGCAGGTCTATTCTGGGATCCGCGAAGTCCCTGGCAGCGCGGCACGAACGAAAACGATGGACCGCTGCTACGACAATACTTTCCTCGAGGGACGACTTGTCCGGCTATTGCAAGCCCAGCTCGATCAGCTCTCGCTGCACTTGAATCGACGCCCCAAAAAAACACGGGCTTGGAGTATTCATTCCACTGTTTGTCCACCCCTGAGCTCCACGCGTTAACCACGTTAGGAGAAACATTTTCATCGTCGCTGTACATCGTGGTTCGAATCGTTCCACATGCCGCATTTCTCAGGGAAACTGTCCCAAGCCTCTGAAGGTGACACTTCAACGTTTCCCGAATACCGAGTCCAGTTGGGGGATATGAACGGGAAGTCCGTAAGTGCCGCGCCGACGATAGTAAATAATCAGCCACGCACAAAAATGTCCGCAGAAAGTTTGAAACGCGCGCTCAGTTTTCGCACTTGAGCGAGCGTAAGATTTCGCTGCTTCGTCAGAAACATGGAGACGGCGCTTTCTGATCCAAATTCCGGAATCAGATCCCGCTGGGAGAGGCCTTGTTGTTTAAGGAGAAATCGTACGACCGAAACCGCATCGGCAGCGGGAATGGGATAATGGGTCTCCTCATACCGTTCAACGAGCAAAGTCAGAAGCTCGATCGCCTCTGTTTGGGAGCGAGACGGATTGTCCAAAGCAGTTAGTTCAAAAAGGGCACTGGTATACGCATCAAGTTCCCTGTCATTGTGGATTACGTGAGGAGCGCCCTTTGCGATCATCTTTGCAGGGTTTGCCAAAGCTGTACTCATTTTGTGCCAAATCTCCTGTCCCAGTTCGCGGGATCGCTATATTCCTTGTGCGTGAAAAAAGATCGTATATAGACGTGTCCTTGAGTCCGTCTCTCCTTCCTCGTTTTGGCGTAATGAATGACTGTGATGAGTCTGTAGCGGTTGTGTCGGATGTTGAAGATTACATATCCGTTTGCGCTGTCAGCGTCGTTGAAAGTCCCACGGACCTCCGGAAAATTGTGCCATCGAATTTGTTTGACGATAGCAACCCACGCCTTGATCTCATCCGCTGCATCTGGATAATCTTGCATGGCGTCGCTCCAATGTTTGAGCGTGACGATGTGCACCTCTTAAACCTACTTCACAATGTGTGAAGTTGTCAAGCGGGCGGGAGCAGTTCTGAATGTGTCAGATTTATTGGACGATCGGCGACCCGAATCGCCCAGGTTTCAACGGCGACTCGAGTATTGTTGGCGGCCGGGATTGGCCCATGGATGGCCGCGTCCATCCGGGGTCGTTTTTTACTTGACAACATAAGTTATAGGAGCATAGCCTAAATGAAAACGTATTCGACGAAGGAGGCGGCACGGCAAGCGGAGATTCATTGGGTGACCTTGCTCCGGTGGCACGCCAAAGGGAAAGTTTCCGCGTCGGAAGAAATCGGAATGAATGGCGGCAAACATTGGCGTTGGACGGCGAGAGACATCGTCAAGATTAAGCGGTACAAGAAAGAACATTTTCGCGAAGGTCAGGGACGAAGAAAGAGGAAGGCTAGAAATAACGTCTGAGTGAGCGGGGCGTGCGGATGCTAGTAACACCCGCACACCCCTAACCAGGTCGCACGGATAAGGTGCAACGATGGCTATCAAGGAAGTTATCCATTTCCCATTTGAGGCGCAACTCTACGCGCGCCTGTTGTTTGCGGCTTGCATTTCACCTGAGCCAGCCGCTGAGTCCCCTCCATGATGTACTTGCCTACTTAGAGCGACATTCTGTGCATATTTGAACGCGAGAGCAGTGCAGGTGTAGGCGTTGCGCACTCGAGGAATGCATCAGGAGCCCCTCAAAATGAAAGCAGATATCTTTACCGAGATCTTTCTCTGGAATAAGAACGTCGATTCTCTTATCCGGGTCTTGCAACGGATGGAGGCCCTCGGCATATGGACTCGACGGGAGATGAATCAATACGAAACTCGGCTGGAGGAGCTTCGCGCGAATCTGAATGCCGATTTTGGCCACCGGATATCGTCCCGAGAACGATTGGACCAGCAGCGCTACGAGGGCGTGCGATTGGCTGCCGAACGCAACGGCTCGTTCGGAGGCCCCGACGTGAAGCAAACGAAACAAACAAATCAGAGAAATCATTGATTCATCTGTATGCATTGTGCGAGGACTTGCGTTTTGGGCGAATGGAAAGCATGCGTGACGATGCGAATTCGGCCGGAGCTTCGCAACGAGTTGGTCGCACTGGCTGCGCACGAGCAGAGATCCCTGGGAAATCTGGGAGCAGTCCTTCTGGAGTGGGGACTGAAGCAGCTGAAAATTGCGAAATCCACCGAACGCCTCCTGAAGTGCAAGGTTCGTCCCAAGGTGCGGCGATCCTAGTCATCGCGAAGTTAGGTCATGCCAGTGCAGCAGTGTTTTCTCCTCGGCGAAGCCGGCGCCTGATCGCGGAGGTTTCGTGAGTTCGACCACAGCGATTCCCCTCCGTCCATTACCATTCGTGAAAGAGGAACGAACGAGCGTCGTTGCACTCGAAGACGGCTTAGCCGGGGCAACTAGGGTCTCGGACGAACAACTTCTGTCACTTGTCGCAGACGCAGATCGAGAAGCTCTGGCGCTTCTTTTTCGCCGTTACGCCCGCTTGATTCGGAGCATCGGACGAAGAATTCTGCGTGATGACGCGGAAGCCGACGACCTTGTGCAAGAAGTCTTTCTCTACGTCTATAAGAAGTGTTCCTTGTACGACAGCTCCCGAAGTTCAGCTCGTTCCTGGCTCGTCCAGACCAGTTACTATTTGGCATTACATCAAAGGATGTATCTCGCAGCCCGTCATCCAGGCCGTTCCTTGGAACCGGAAAGCGGTCGAGCAAACGAGCTCGGAAGCTTCTTTCTCCCCGAGTACGATCGGTCGGTCGAGGGCGTGTTCGGCAGGGAAGGATGGCGGGAAGCCGTAGCGACGCTTACAACGGACCAGTCGGAGACTCTTCAGATGCACTTCTTCGAGGGTCATACTTTTCGAGAAATTGGTGAGAAGCGAGGCCTGCCGGTTGGCGCAGTCCGCCATCACTACTACCGAGGCTTGGACAAACTGCGGCGGCATCTAGCGGACACGGAGCGCGTGTCCGGAATTACAGACAGCTTAGCCTTGTGCAAGAGTCAGACTGTAAAGGAGAAGCAAGGATAGCGGGGCATCCATCGGTAGAACCCCTAGGTTCGTTGCGGGGCGAATTCATACTATGGTAGAAGCTGAAGAAAGAGCAGCGAACCAAGGCGGCGGTACCCATGGGTCCGCATGACGAATTCTTGGAGCTTTGTGCCGTATCGACTTCTGGCGAACTGTCCCAGGACGAGCGAAAGAAGCTAGACGAACATCTGGCGGTCTGTTCTTCGTGTCGGACTGCGCTCGAACAATATCGCTCGACCGTCCGCACCGCGATTCCCCGGATTGCCTCCGAGCTTCCCCAACAGGAAGGCGCAACCGAACTAGATTGGTCGATAGACCGCGCCGAGGCAGCGTTATTTCAACGCCTCGAACAAGAAGAAAAGTCCCGTCAATCCACCGAGATCGCAAGCCACGAGGCGCATCACCCGGCCAATTCCGGTCGTCGGGCCTATGTTCCGTCTCAAGTGGATTGGAGCTCGCTGTGGATGTCCTACGCGGCCGGGATCCTTCTTGTACTAGCGCTGGGCATCACCGTGTACCGAGTCGAAACCAAGCGTGCCGCGGAAAGCGTGGCACAGACGTCCTTAACTGGCAGCGACCAGCAAGTGAAGGCGGGACCTGAAAATTCGGCAGTGGCTCTGGCACGGCCAGAGCCGGGCGTTGCGGATAAAGCCAGTCAATCGGGCGATGCCTTACAGGAGCGCGAGAGGCTGGTTGCGCAAATCGCGGAGCGCGACAAACGAATCGCAAAGCTTCAACAGCAAATCGATCAGCAATCGGCAAATCTCGTTGAGTGGAAGGCGAAAGCCGAAACGCTTTCTGCATCGGCGAAAAGCGGTGAACTCGACGAGCAGACCGAAGCGGCGAAAAAGACGCATCTCATCCAGCAGTCCGCAGCTCTTGAGACACAAGTCCAGGACTTAGAGAAGCAATTGAACGCGGAACGGGAGGAACTTACAACCGAAGCCGCGCGTCGCACGGCGCTCGAGGTTAAGCTTTCCGACGACCAGACCAAGATCGGTCAACAGCAGGAACTCCTCGCGCATGACCACGATATTCGAGAGCTGATGGGAGCGCGTGACCTCTATGTGGCAGAGGTGTATGACGTCGGGAAAAGCGGCGAAACGAAAAAGCCGTATGGCCGCGTCTTTTATACGAAAGGAAAGTCGCTGATCTTCTATGCCTATGACCTGGATCAACAACCGGGACTCCAAAACGCGGGAAGCTTTCAAGCCTGGGGACGTCGAGGCTCGGACAAGAATCAGGCGGTCAACTTAGGGGTGTTCTATGAAGACAGTGCTTCTAAAAAACGCTGGATCCTCAAATTCGACGATCCGAAGACCCTGACCCAAATCGACGAGGTATTCGTGACGGCTGAGCCTGGCGGCGGAAGCCAACGCCCCAGCGGCAAGCGCATTTTATTCGCCTACCTGCGTATTGATCCAAACCATCCGTAAGGCACGCCGTCCGCTTGCGAACGAACCTCACGTGCGCGGCCCTGGTTCTAAAGTCCTTCGCGTGCCCGTCAGTCGATTCAAAGTATTCTGATTTACGATTTGGTACAAACCTGCGAACTTTCCGACAGACTGAGGAAGAACACTGGATTTCGTAGCGGTGTGGAGGTTCTGTGCGCGCCAGGTTTATCGCCGGGTTGGTACTAGTAATTCTTGTCTTTGGGTTCGCTTCTTTCGCGCAGTCAACTGCCGGAACCATCAGCGGAATCGTCCTGGATCTCGCAGGAGGTGTCATCCGGGACGCGGACGTGCTCATTGCCAATGATCTGACGCGCGTCCAGTACTCGGGCAAAACCAATCGCGACGGAATTTATATTCTGCAAGGGCTGCCTCCAGGAACCTACCGCTTACAGGTATCAAAGCCCGGCTTCAAGACGCTGATCAAGCCCGATATTGTTCTCAACGTCCAGGACGCGATCGCCATCAACTTCACGCTTCCGGTCGGCGCACTTTCGGAAGTCGTCACAGTGGAAGGCGGGGCGCCGCTTCTCAACACCGAATCCGGCAGTGTCAGCACCGTGATCGACCGTCAATTCGCCGAAAATCTACCGCTCAACGGCCGAAGTTTCCAGACGCTGATTCAGCTGACGCCAGGAGTCGTAGTCACGCCGAGCGCAGAAAGCAACGAAGGCCAATTCAGTGTGAATGGACAGCGCAGCGCTGCGAACAATTGGATGGTCGACGGCGTGAGCGCGAACATCGGTATTGGCGCGAATTTCGGCGGCGGAAATGGAGTGGCCGGTGCGATCGGATCTTTTAGTGTCCTGGGCGGAACAAACAGCATTGTATCGGTGGATGCGATGCAGGAATTTCGCATTCAGACCTCCACCTATGCACCTGAATTCGGCCGAAGCCCAGGAGCGCAAATCTCCATCGTGACGCGCTCCGGTGCCGATCAATTTCACGCTACGGCTTTTGACTACCTGCGCAATTCGGACTTGGACGCCAACAATTGGTTTGCGGATCAGGTGGGATTGCCGAAACCGGCCGAGCGACAAAATGATTTCGGCGGAACCTTCAGCGGACCCATTATTAAGAATCGGACGTTTTTCTTTTTCTCTTACGAAGGACTTCGTCTGCGGCTGCCGCAGACGAGCCTCACGACAGTTCCGGACCTGGCCAGCCGTCAGAGTGCAGTCGCAGCGGTCCTGCCGTTTCTGAATGCTTTTCCCATTCCAAATGGTCCTGACGACGTGGCGGCCGGAACGGCCCAATTCAATGCGAGCTATTCGAACCCCGCGACTCTGGATGCATATAGCCTTCGAGTGGACCACGAGCTGAACAGCAAGCTCCGACTTTTTGGGCGGTACAACTACTCGCCGTCGCGGGCCGAAGATCGCGGAGCTTCGACACTCTATCCGACCAGTGATGTCCTGGTTCCCAAGATCAAGATTCAAACGGGAACGGCAGGCCTGACCTGGGCCGCCAATTCGTTCGTAGTGAATGATTTTCGCTTCAATTACAGCAACACAACGGCATCCAGTTACTACTATCTCGACAATTTTGGCGGCGCAACTCCACCGACCAGTTTTCCGTTCCCGGATTCCTACTCCACCGCTAACGCACTTTTCGAATTTACGGTAGGAGGTCTATCGAACAGTTATCTTACCGCGGGAACGAACGCGACGAACATTCAGCGCCAGATCAACCTGGTCGATAGTTTATCCATCCAAAAGGGCGCGCACGATCTGAAGTTCGGCGTTGACTATCGCCGACTTACGCCGTCATTCGATCCCCCACTTTACACCCAAGAGCCAGCCTTCGCCGATGTGCCGTCGGCGGTAGACAACGATCTATTGTTTGCCGCAGTTGGGTCTGCGCGAAACTCGACGTTGCTATTGCAGAACCTGGGTTTGTTCGCGCAAGACACCTGGCGAGTAACTCCGCGACTTACGTTGACCTATGGGCTGCGATGGGATTTCGATTTTGTACCATCGTCGACCGAGGGTCCGGCCTTGCCGGCGGTGACGGGCTACGACCTCACCAATCTTTCGAATTTGGCTCTCGCACCGGACGGAACCCAGCCCTTCGCGACAACGTACGGGAATCTAGCCCCGCGTATCGGTTTGGCGTACCAGATTTCACAGAAGCCCGTGTGGGGGCTGGTCGCACGCGGCGGATTCGGTATCTTTTACGATCTCGCGACCTCCCAAACGGGTGATCTTCTGGTTCAAAGCTATCCTTTCGGAGCGAGTTCTTTGCTATTCGGTCCTGTCTTCGGAGGGACTACAACTTTCCCGCTAAGTTCCACGGACGCTGCGCCCCCACCGATCACCCCCGCACAACTCAGCACGTCGGGGGCGCTGCTGGCAGCTTTTGATCCGAAATTAAAATTGCCGTACACGCTCGAATGGAACGTCGCCCTACAGCAGCAGCTTGGCAAGGACCAGAGCTTATCGGCATCGTACATCGGTTCCGCCGGAAGGCGGCTGATACAGTCAGCCTATATCTTTGAACCTAACGCGAATATCTACAGCACCGACTTGATCGGAAATACCGCGACATCCAGCTATGACGCACTGCAACTGCAGTTTCAGCGGCGTCTATCGCGCGACTTGCAAGTTCTCTCTTCCTACACGTGGTCGCATTCGATTGACGACGGATCAAACGGCACGATTGGCGTCGGCTCGAATTCCTATGTGCCGGGAGTCAGTGCAAACCAAAATCGCGGTCCTTCGGATTTTGACCATCGCAACGCTTTTTCCGCCGCCTTTACCTACGATATCCCTACGCTGAAGACCAACACGCTTACTAGAGCACTCCTGGGCGGTTGGTCCTTAGAGGATGTCGTACAGGCCTGGTCGGCTCCGCCGGTCAATGTCTATTACTCGAGTTTTGAGTTTTTAGGAGGCGCAATAACTCAAGTTCGTCCCGATTTGGTTCCGGGCGTCCCACTCTATTTCTACGACTCACAGTACCCCGGCGGCAGAGTGCTCAATCCTTCGGCGTTCATGCCGCCGCCAACCAATTCGATGGATCAAGCTGTACGACAAGGGGACCTGGGACGCAATGCGTTGCGAGGATTCGGAGCGGCCCAGTGGGATTGTGCGATCCATCGAAACTTTCCGATTCATGACTCACTCACGCTGCAATTCCGCGCCGAAATGTTCAACGTCCTGAATCATCCCAATTTTGCCCCTCCTATAGGGGACCTGGGCAGTCCGCAGGCATTAAATCCGCAGTTTGGCATGTCTACACAGACTCTGGGCCAATCGTTAAGCAACACGATCGGCAGCGGAGGGTTCAGTGCGCTCTATCAGGTCGGAGGTCCGCGGTCGATTCAACTGGCGCTGAAGTTGATCTTCTAAGGGCATCGCCGGTCCCAGCCAACTTCAACACGGCAGTTGTCTTCTTTGGAACAGCAGTGCGAGGGGCCGTGCGGATTCCCCACTTTCTCTTTTCTTTGAGGTGAGCCATGCGCGGAAGCAATCTTGGGAAGGGCATTATTTTTCTGGCGACCGTTTCTATGTCGGTGTTGGCGGCAGGCCGAGCGCTTGGACAGAACGACAGCATTCCGTTGCCGGTGGAAGCCGTCATCGCGGTCGAAAAGTTTGCTGAGGGAAATCCGATCGCGCTTTCTCCCGTTGGGGGCTGGGTCGCCTATACGATCCAGACGGGAAAGAAAGTCAAAAGCATGAACTATGAATCGTTCACTCAATCGGGAGTGCCGCCGATGATGGCGGGAACAGACGTCTTCATTCAACGGATCGGAACAAACTCCGCAAGGAACCTGACCGACGGTGATGGCAACAATTGGAATCCGACGTGGTCTCCAGACGGTCGTTACCTAGCTTTCTTTTCGGATCGTGAAGGCGGCAAAGCACGCCTCTGGGTTTGGGATACCGATAAAGTTGAGCTGCGAAAGCTCACGGACGTTGCGGTGATCGGTCGCGGCCTGGAATGGACGCCGGATGGCCGGAAACTCTTGATCACACTCGCCGGCGAGCAAGCCAGCCCGCAGGGCGATTTGCACATATCGTCGCCCGATCCGGGTAATTCCATTCAGCAGCCGAACGGAATCCCAAAGGCCGCCGTTCGTGTGTACCGAAGCCTTGGGGATACCTTAGGAAGTAAGGGGGAGGGTCGTGCCGACCCGTGGGATTTGAACGTTTATCTGCGGGACATTGCACTGGTCAACGTTGAAGATGGAGAACTATCGAGGCTCGTTCGCGGAAAGAGAATCGCCTCTTATCGACTTTCGCCCGATGGTTCGCGGATCGCATACACCGTTCCGAAACGATTTGAAAAGGCTGGATCACAGCAGGTGCTGTTCGACCTTGACGTTATGGAGCTCGCCGAAAAACGGGATCGCGTCATCGGCTCCGAGATCCGCTTTGAATACGATGCGGCTTCTCTGAGTTGGTCTCCGGATAGCCAACGTTTGAGCTTTCAGACGGGTGGGACGGAGGAACGAAGTTACGATTGCTTTGTCGCAAGCGGTCTTGACGGAAGTTCTCGCAACGTTTCGATGTTTCCGTCAGCGACCGCGGCTTCCCACAGGGACTCGGTCGCGCCTCTCTGGAACCGGAAAGGTGACACCATCTATTTCATTCGTGACGGGAGTGTTTGGAAAGCAGCTACGAACGGTGGCAGCGCCACAGAAGTCGGTGGAATTAAGAACCGGGACATCATCCAACTGATTGCGTTCCCCGCAAATCAACTGTGGACGCCTGACGGAGACCGGGCTGGAATCGTGCAGACTTACGATGATGAGGGAAAACAAGACGGGATTTATAAGATCGATCTGACCACGGGAGCAAGTTCGAAACTTCTTGAGAAAGGACAGTGCTATAGCTGTGCCAATGTGTCACAACATTTCGCGGTCACACCGGACGGAAGGCAGATCGCCTACTATTCCGAAGACGCACAGCATGGCGACGACCTCTGGATCAGCGACTCAACCTTCCAAAATCCCTCACGGCTCACGCATCTCAACGAACAGTTTGACCGCTACCGTACCGGCGAAGCCCGGCTCATCCATTGGTTGAGCGATAACGGGGTGCCCTTACAAGGCGCATTGTTGTTACCCGCCAGCTACGAATCAGGCAAGCGCTATCCCCTCATCGTATGGGTGTACGCAGGACTGCGCCTCTCCGACCATTTTGACCACTTTGGTCTCGCTTATTCTGGAGATCTGAACATGCAGCTGTTTGCGACACGCGGTTACGCCGTTCTTCTGCCGGACGCCCCGGTACGCGCGAGCTCCCCCATGTCGGATCTGGCAGCTGCGGTGTTGCCCGGAGTAAACAAAGCGATTGAAATGGGAATTGCGGACCCGAATCGGCTGGGAGTCATGGGGCTCAGTAACGGTGGGTATAGCACGCTCAGCTTGATCGTCGAATCCAGTCGATTTAAGGCGGCCGTTGAGATCGATGGTATGGCGGATACCATGGCTCTCTATGGAGAGATGGATGACAACGGAACGGCGTTCGGCCCGTCGCTCACCGAGGGGCGGGGGGTCAGCTCGCTCGGAGGAACCCCTTGGCAGTTTCGAGACAGATATATTGAGAACTCCCCGATTTTTTACCTCGACCGAGTCGAGACACCGCTTTTAATTGTTCACGGAACAAAGGACAGCATCGTCGCTCCGTTTCTTGGCGACGAGATATTCGTCGATCTTCGGCGGCTCGGAAAGGAAGTGGAATACGCAAAGTACCAGGGTGAGGAACATTCGCCCTTGTATTGGAGCTACCCCGATCAGCTCGATTTCTCCAACCGAATCATAGATTGGTTCGATTCGCACCTTAAGCCGATGCGAGATGCGGCGCTCCGAACCCCCGGACAGTAGCGGCGGAAGCGGCCGGTCTTCCGACCCCACCTCTTACTTACTCGTCCGCTTCGCAGGCGCCGATGGTGAGCTCGTACGGTACAGTCGTCTCGCGCCCCTGATCCGCCTTTTCACCACGCTGGATAGCTGACTTACGCAGGATCCCTTCAGGTTTGCGGTACACCATCCTGACTGAGCTCCTTTCTGTTTACAAATTGTGCTGAGTTGATTCCAAAGAACCGATCCGTGGCGTGTTGGTCGAAAGCGAACGAGCGTCGATTTTGAGCGGCGCTCGATGGCCCTCACTCGGGACGGGTTTTAGTGCCGGAGCACTCGACGTCTCGCGTGCCCCGGCACGTGGTTATTCGTCGGCTTCGTACGCGCCGATGGTGCGCTCGAACGGTGGTGCGAGTTCCAGGACACCTTGCGGGTCCTTGATGTGCATCTGAATCGCCTCGATTGCAGGCGCCAGTTCAACGACTTCCGGCTTCGCGTATTTCATGGGTATCACCCCCTTTTCTGTTGTGAATTGTGTTTCAACAGCCAGCTAGCTGAACTCGGCTCTGATTTCAGATGCCATCGCGCCGGTTTTGTCTTGGACCGTTCCGCGTGATGTAAAGTACGGCGCTCGACCGCTCACGATCTCAACCCGTTCAGGCCGCGAAGCCAGAACTCGATCTCGAGTGTTCTCTCGATCACCACCAAGGGCACCTCTTGGCCTTGGCGGGCCGTATCGAAGGCGCAGCGAAGGGTTCGCGGGTCGATGATTCCGATTTCCGCCAAGACCATGTTCTCGGTGAGTTCGGTGAGCGAGGTCCATTGCTCGGCAACAGCCGTCATGGCCGAACGCACGACGTAAGCCTTTCGTCTTCTCCGCAAGACTTCGTTCGGGACAATTCCAACAAGCGCGCGTCGGATTAGAGATCTTCGTTCGCCCGGACGCACGAGCTGACTGCGCGGAATAGCGAATAGAAACTCCAGCAGATCGCGATCCAAAAACGGATAGCGCTTTTCATACAACGGTCCTCCGGATCGAGAAGAGCAGGCGAGTTGTCGCCGAAGTCCGGCGAGCGTAGAGATGTTTTCCTGAAAACTGGGAAGGGTGGAGAGCCGAATTCGAGATGCATAACCGATCAGAGCTTTTCGATGCCTTCGCACAAAAGTGGGATCGAGCCAGCTCGGTGGACGGAACGTATTGCGGTCGACGGCAAGCGATAGGGGGAAAAATCCTCGCAGGCAGTCGCCGAGTAAGTGGAACCATGGCTTTCTTTTGCTGAGGGCCCAAGCTTTCAACTGACGAGCTAGAGAACCAAACTGAACGGTGACCAGCAAATCCATAAGCTCAGGTGTTGCCGTTGGCACGCCCCCGAGAACCTCATCGCCGCCAATACCCGAAAGCACGACTCGATTCCCGTTCGCCTCCAGACAAGCCGAGAATTCCCGGGCCGTCTCGGAAACGCTTGTGTGACGGGACCCAGGAATCGCTTGGAATAGGTTCGCCAAAGCGCCGCAGTCAAAGCACTTTTCTTTGCCAATATCGATGTGCGATCCGCTCCGTCCTCGTTTCTCTTCAACTTTCGTGAAGTAAGGGCGCTCGTTCCAGTTCGGCTCGCTGTCATCGAAGTAAGAAACGGTATCGAGCCGTGGAGTTTCGCCGTACCCACGCGCTTGTAAATCGTCAGCGACGCAGACGATGGCCGAGGAATCCATTCCCCCACTTAATTCCGCGAGAATCGGTCTGTCGGAACGTAGACGCCGCTCGACGGAATCGGCGAAGACGGCGCGGAAATGTTCTTCATATTGGGCGTCGGTTTGATATCGGATTGCTTTCTCCGGATCGAAATCCCAGTAGGTCGTAATCGTTTCCCGCGTGGGTTCGATGCAAACATAAGTTGCCGGCGCAACAGAACGAATTCCCACATAGGGAGTGAGGTGCGGAGCAGGAAAGGTAGAGAGCCATCCTGCGATGTATTCTTCCTCGAGTTCGGCCGTTTTGTGTCGAACGAGAACCAGCGGTTCGAGGATCGTGCTCCAGCTGACGCTATTTTTCTCACGAGTGTAGAAAAGGTTATGCGTGCCAATCGGATCTGTCGCAAGCAGCAGGCAACGCTCGCTCGGAATCCAAAGCGATAGGGCCCAGTCTCCAATCAACTTGGCAAAGCAGCCGACACCCCAGCGTCGAAACGATGCGGCGACGATCAAAACGTCCGAAGCATCTCGAGACAGCGAATTTCGGAAGTGACGAATCAGCTCAAGGCGGTTGTCGAGGCGTCCGTCCCAAGTCAGGACAGTGCCCGAAGGCCCGACATGAGGCTGAGTTTCATTTTGCGCTTCTTTGGTGGTATGGAACGCGCCCCAAAGAATACTGATTCCGTTTTGGTGATAGGATCGACTGGCGTCGGGTCCGTAGGAAGTGAGCAGTGAGCTGACTTTCTGGATATCATCGGGGAGGAGTGGCTTCCCATCGAAATTCCAAACTCCCAACTGGACGCTCATGACGGTTCCCTCTCGCTTCTTCGCCGCTCGTTAGCATCGATCGAGCACTACGTAAATCTCCGGTGTGTAGGGTTTATCGTTCACGACCTTTCCCGCGACTTCGACCCACGCATGTGCTTTGAACGGCATTTGCTGGGTTCCGATCACCATCTCGGCGTGCACGCCATAGTTTTTGAGCAGGCATGCTGTGGCCGCCGACCGTTGGAGGCACAGCACCTGTTTCCAATACCAAATACAGGCGAGATCGACGTCCGCACAGACTCGCTTGACGGCATCGGGGAGGGGGCCGCGGCTGCGAACGGGATAGTTTCGAACTTCCTCGTACAACGCTCGAAAATTCCCGCGCCCCAGATAGAGATCGAAATGGATTAATTGCCAGTACGCTCGGATGAACAGAAGTGATGACATAGCAGAGTCCTTCTCTATATCGGTAGTTCTAATTGGTCGCAGAGAAATGCCATACGATCGGTCAGGGCGTTGATACGCTCGCTCAAAGGCAGAACCGGCGAATGCCCTCGATGAATGCTGTAGTCGAGCAACACGGGACGATTTGAGCGACTCGCTGCCTGCAAGCGAGCCGTCATTTTGCGGGCGTGCAGCGGGTTGCAGTTGCCATCGGCGTCGCCCGAAACGATCATCGTCGCGGGGTAGTCAACGCCATCGCGGACTCGATGATAGGGCGAGTACCGGGCGAGCGCCGCATAGTCGTCCGGATCGTCCGCAGTTCCGAATTCGTCGCGCCAGGTATGCGCCGCGTCGAACAGGTGATAGCGCAGCATGTCGAGGAGAGGAACCATGCAAAGGACCGCTCGAAACAACTCGGGCCGCTGAGTCATCGCCGCAGCCACCAGCAATCCGGCATTGGAGCCTCCGAAGATCGCAAGTTTCGCCGGATGAGTTCTTCCCGACGCCACGAGCCATTCCGCGGCCGACAGGAAATCGTCGTAGGTGGTCTGGCGCCTGAGCCGTTTCGCCGCGTTGTGCCATTCGACGCCGAACTCGGAGCCGCCTCGAATGTTCGGCAGCGCGAACAAGCATCCCCGCTCAACGAGGAACGCTACGAAAACGCTGAACTGCGGCGTCATTGAGACGCCGTGAGCGCCGTAGGAAGTCATTATCGTCGGGTGTGTTCCTTGGGCCAGAACGTCCCGGCGCCCCATGAGAAACATCGGAATTTGGATTCCGTCCCTGGACGTGTAGTGCACTTGCTCTTGGGAGTAGTCAGCGGAATTGAAAGGTATCGCTCGTTTCGCCCAAAGCTTTCTCGTTCCGGAGGACTCAGAATGTCTATAAATGCCAATGGGTTCGGTGAAGCACTGCGTTTCGAAAAATAACTCATCACTGTCGCACGAGCTGTCGATGAAACGAGTTGTTTCTTCCGGGTGAAGAGGCATTTCTCCGGTTTTTTGTCCATCCAAGTCAAAAATCAGAACGCGCTTTATCATCCGGCGCGTGTAGGACACAAACAGGCGCTGCCCCACAACCAACCAGTCGCCAATTCGATCTTCAGCTTCCGGTACGATGTCGATCCACTGCGCGTTTCCTTGGCCGGCCGGACGTACCTCGATAACGCGGAGGTTGGGTGCCCCGCAATCTGTGAGTGCGAAAATCTTGCCCTGAATGAACTGAGGGCAAAAACTGTATTCGACGTCTTCGACGACCGCCTGTGGTCGTTCTTCCGATCCGAACGTTTGGAAATAGAAAGAGGTGCGCGTTCGTTCGCGAAACTTGTAAAAGAGAAATCCTAAACGGCTGCGATCGGACACAAGGCAAAGCCTCGCTTTCTCATGCTCTCCGGCACAAAACATTTCCTGATCTTCACTAAACGATGAGCCAAACCTGTGGAAGTAGGCGGCGCGATGAAACGGATTGCGCGCGTTCGATGGCTCGTGAACGTAGCAAAACCCTTCGCCATCCGGTGTGAACGCGAACCCTCGGAGGTATCCTCGCGAAAGAACATCCGGAAGCGTCTTTTTGGTTTCGACGTTGAGTATTTCAAACGTCCCGGTTCGTTCGCCGCCCTGTTTCACTTCGTAGAGCAGAAAGTGCCCATCACGAGATACAAGAAGCGGTTTCACCGCCGTGTAGTGTCCCGTCTGCCGGCTGCTCGGGTCGACGAGAAGACAATCTTCGCTGTCGGTGCCATCGCGCATATAAATGCATGGCTGTTCCTGCTCGGGAAGACGCTTACGAAAGAAGTAGCGGCCCGCCGCCATTCGCAGTGAGTCATACGTTTCAATGGCGAGTAACTCGCGAACCCTGGTCCGAATACGTTCTCGGCCCTCCACGTTGTCCAGATAGTGGCGAGCGTATAGGGTCTGCCGCTTGATCCAGTCGCGAGTCGGACCCGAATCTTGCTCCTCCAGCCAGCGATATGAGTCGGTGATGGATTCGCCGTGGATGACGTCGGTGACGGGACGGACTTCCGAAGATGGCGGAGCGTCATTCAGTTTGAACATATTTCCCTCCCGCCTTCTAGGAGCGTAGCTTTGCGATACATTCTTCGGGCTAGGCCGCGAAAGAAACCACTTGCGTGTGCATCACCCAAAAGAGAATCCGTATCTCGCCAGCCGGGGCAGTTGGTTGCATACGCGAAAACAGCAAGCAGCGAAGAGAGCGTTAAGATTTCGGAAATCCTTTGGGTCCTGCGGCAGGCCCGCCAGGCGTTCTCATAGACGGTTGCAAGATATTTTTCGTTGAGGGAATTTCTCGGCTGTAACCGGCCGAAATGTTCCAGGAGATATGAAAAGCTGAGTGTGGGAGGACCGACATACGCTTCGGCCCAATCGAGGAAAGTAGCTCGACTGTCGTTCACCACAATATTTCCAGGATTCAAGTCCAGGTGGCCCAGCGTGTCGGGAATTGCAAAATGGTCGAGTTGCTCGATGGCGAGATTGATCTGGTCGCTTAGCCACTGAAGCTCTAGGGATCCGAGAGGAGCGGGATATTTTTTCTCCTGACGGGCCATTAGCTCGCCGATAGCGCTAAACATGGGTCCGATCTCTAAAGACAGCGAACTAACCCGGAGATCATGCGCGCCGAGCACCAGAAGCTGATTCACGTTTTCGATCGATTTGGTTTGGAGGACAGCCAGACTTTCGGCCGCATGGCTCCAATCTTGAAGTCCAGATCCGGGGCCAAGCGTGTGCCCATCGGCTTCGGTTGAGAGCCAGCCATTCAGGTCAGATCTGGTAGCAACGATTCTGGGAACGTAACCGGGAAACAGTTCGGCGACCTTGAGCGTGATCGGAAATTCACGGCGATTGGGATCACCTACCGCTTTGAACCAGAGCGCAGAGCGATTCGTTTCGAACCGAATCAGGCTGAAGGTCGGGCTCGCGTTCAACTGGCGAAAATGGCCGGTAAGGTGCAGTTTCGTGGGACGAATCGCACGATCGATCCACTCGATTAGCCGTTTGAAGAATCCAGGTCGAACGAAAGGACCGACTTGGGCATTCTCCTCACAAGCCTGACATTCGGAGAGTGACTGCCGTAGGGCCGCGAGATCCTCAGAATGGGGCGGGAACTGCTCGTCGAGCGAGGAGATGGGTATCTCTGACGCGCCAGGCAGTGGATCACTTCTCCCCTCGCAAAATTCCATGACCTGATAACGTCGGCTGCGCGAGGTTTCGATTTGGAACGAAAATAGACAGACGACTTTGCGGCCCCACGCACGTTCAACTGCGACGGTGAGATGTTCTGCGGTCCTCACGCCGCGCGGGATATCGAAAGAGGGTAATCGAAAGTAAGAGCCATTCGGCACGGCTACCACCCCATCTCGGTTCTCACCCAGGACGATGACGTAGTGGGTTTCGCGATCTGCTGCTATCGACCCGCTCAACGGGATACTCCGCCTAAAGCGAACCGCGAGCGGCGCAGGGCTCGATGATGTTGTGTCTTTCGAGATCTTCCAGGAATTCCCGAAGATCTGACTCGGCGATCGCCAAGTTGACGTGGAACGCTGTGCTAATTTCCACTGCGATTTGGGAGTGATCGAATCCGTTCCGAAGCCCTTCCAGGATTTTCGATCCGACTGGATTGAGGCGATACATCTGCCCTCGGTGAATATCCAGCACGGTAGCGCCGTCGGAAGTGTGGTTCGATCGAATCGTCGGGGCCACTTGCAACATTGTCCGCTCCTCGGTTCCTCGGATTTCTGTTCTGCTCGTCAAGAAGGTGACAGGAAACTCTGGCGCACGACACAAACATCAAAGAATGTTCGCAATCCCACAGTCGTTAGTAATTAAGACTGATCTGACAACTAGATACGGGGTTAGAGCGTGGAGGCAGCTGGCGGCGGCTGTTCGCGATTCGGCCCTAGCGGCAACGAGGGAAAGTGACGGCGTGCTAGAGCCTCTGAAAGCGTGCGGCCGAAAACAGCCGCCGACAGGCCCAATCGAGGTTATTCGCTCGAGTTTCCGGAATCGATCACTAAACCCGAGGATCACTATAGAGCACGCAAAATGGCAGTGACCTTGCCAATGACCTCCACGTCGACACGGTTCTGGAGTTGCAGCGGACGAGCCGATCCATTCGAGAAAGGATGAAGCACGAGAGCGCCATTCTGCGCGGTGCAACGAGTCACCACAAATGATCCATCCCGTCGAAGGAGCATCCACAGAGGTTGTAGCCAGGCCGATTGGTTTTGAACGCGTTCGATTCGCTTCCGCCGACGATTTACGGCCACGAAAATCGCGCCGCGCATGTACGGATGCAGAGAAGGCCGAGTTCCACCAACCCAGTAAACATCTCGCAGCGAGAGGTTTGGGAGCGCCGCAACTGATCCGAGGGAACTTCGCAGAAAGACTGGAATCTCCTCGAGCTGATTCATCAGTTGAGCAATAAAACCGTTCTGGCTAAGGCGAGTTGGAACAACAGTCTCTTGTTCCGGTGGCCGTCGCAAAACGAAATTGTCCGGCATGGGATCTATGCCAGGGCAGGAGAAATCGCCACCCAAGGCTGCGAGAAAGTCTTGGAATCGAACCGCGTAGAGGGCGCAAAGAGTGAAGATCTTTTGGATATGTCTTGGCGCTATGGTTGTCGATTCGAAATCGGAGAGGGATCCCGGCGCACAGAAATAACTGTCGTCGCCCATAATGTCGGCTATTCGGCGACTGTTCGCGGAAGCCTCGCGGAGCGAAAGATGGGCTTGCGATCGTGCCTTCAGGAGCAGCTGGCCTAGGCGCAGTGTTGGGGGCGGCGGGCCAAGAGGCTCGGGCTTCCAATACTCAGTCAGGTCCGCCGCTATCCCTAAGTCTTGTGCGGACACCAGTGGACGAAGCTCGAGATCAATTGCTCCGAGGATGCGTACATCGCGCTCCAGTTCCAGTTCGACTTGAGCGAATGGAAGGTCCAGAGACCGCATTAGGATTCGATTTCGGACCGTTCGGATGATGGAGCAACACGCGAAGCCCTTGGAATGTTCGATGAGGAACAGAGGTCGCGACGCGTTGTCAGCGACGGGCGTGAGTGCTTCATCTGCTCGACGCGTATCTGCACGGATCACACTTCCCGGCACAAGGTCAGGAAATGCGAACGCGTCCTCCGCTCCAACCTTCGCATAGACGAATGACGAGGACGGCTCGGGACACAGAGTTTCGATGCGGACGTTCGGGCCGCGGATGAGTAATCGACTGGCCGGCGCGATCGGAGGAGGAACCAGACTCCGAGTCGCTTCGCTGAACCATTCGATCGTCGCGCGCGCGTCGTATACGCCGGAATCCAGAAGCGTCGTGCGGCGCACTGTTAGTGCGGCCATCATCCGCGGGATATAGTCGAGGTGAAACCCGAAGACGGTCAGCCAGTCCACGAGGCGGTAATTCGTCGCAGTCGATAGCGCGACAATGTGATGTATTTTTGGACTGTAGTGCGGCAAACGGAGGTCGAAATAGAAATTGTGTGGAATGTGATAGCGCGGATCACCGCCAAAGCGCCGTACAGACTCCCGAGAGACTTGGGAGATCGATAGCTTCCGGCTGGCGAGGATCTGACGAACGCGTTCGTCGACGGGGACGTACGAATCCTCTCGGGCGCTGGCTCGATCGTGTCGTGGCGTGCGACTTTCGTTCATGGGCCGGAGACAACCAGTTTTGAACCGATGAACACAGTTGTTTCGTGACGAACGCGTCCACCCATAACCTGCGGCAACGATGCGAGGGGGAAATATTCTCGGGTGGCCGGATTTCCGGCCAGCGGACTTCGACGGAATCTTGTAAATTGGGCGAAGGAGCGGGTTGTTTTTATATGCGTGGAAAGTTGCCGGTTTTTTACATACTATTCTCGCTAATGGAACCGCAAGAGACTACGAAGCCGGCGGGTCAAAAGCTCAAGGAACTGCGGGAAAGTCTAGGCTTGTCGGTTCGTGAAGTGGAACGTCGCAGCGAGCGCCTCGCGTTGCTGAAGAAGAATTCTGAGTATTATCTGTCCCGCGGTTGGTTGACGGACATCGAAAATGGAACCCATGTACCGAGTATCTTCAAAATCTACTCGATGGCAACGTTTTATAAACGGGGGTGGGCCGATCTGGTTGCTCTCTTTGACATGCATGTCTCGGAACTCCGGCGCGATCAGGCCCGCTTCGATCTTCCCAATACGGTACTTCTCGATGAACCTGCGGTGCCAGATTCGGAGACGATCGCTCTGCCAATCAGGCCGCGCGGGGATCTGTCACTCGAACAGACCAGTCTGCTCAGCAAGCTGGTCGCGGTTTGGGGCGACGTGCCGATTCCCCTGGTCCAACAGTTGAATCTGCGGAAGTCGCTCTACGGTTTCATCGGGCTTTCTGATCGCACTCTTTCGCCCTTGATTCCACCGGGTTCGTTCGTCCAAATCGATGTCCGACAAAGGAAGATCACAACGCGGCCGTCGGCTACGGCGTTCGACCGCGCCATTTATTTTGTCGAATTGCGCGGAGCCTACGCGTGCGGTTGGTGTGAGCTGAAAGACGGGCATCTGATCGTCTTAGCCCATCCGAACTCGGGTGCGGTGACACGACAATTCGAATATCCACGAGAAGCCGAGATCGTGGGTCGTGTAACGGGCGTCGCGATGCGCATCGCGGAAGACGCCGAAGAACACTCCCGCTGACCGCGAGGCCAGAATGGGGCTTGTTCTCGCGCTGCGACTTTCTTCTCTCGACTCTCTCGCGATCAGGAAGCAAACCGACGAGATTGGTCAGGAATGAATCTCCCCATGCGCAAGAGGCGGGCGAAGTCGTCGGGAAACCGTTTCGCGTTGCTATAATCGTGGGATCGGCCACTAGCGGAAGAAGCGCGGAGTCACGCAACCCGGTGTGAGCTTCGAGCGAGATGCAGAAGATCTTGAAACCGAGTGGATGCGTACACTGAAATTCGTCGTCCATCCGCCGCCGCTTCCTAGCATCGGTTTCGGATGGTCGTCTCGGACGCATCCGGGGCGGCCAAACCCCGTGTGCTCCAGCAGTTTTTGGCATTCCTCGCGCTTCAGTTCTCGGATCAACATTTGCGGAATTCCTTCAGTGCTTTACCCGGAGAATTCAAGAAGCCGCATACGATTTCTTGGGGAAAGGCCTTCATGAAGGTTAGAAGCGCGTTGTTTTCAAACTACGATAACCGCCGCTCCGCGCGCGCTCTCTTGCTTCACGGCCAAGAGGGCCCGATTGGCCTCTTTCAATTCGAACGCGATCGTTGCGGGACGGATCTTAAGTTCATGGGCGAGCTTAAGAAAATCGCGCGCATCTTGCCGCGTCATGTTGGCAACGCTGCGAATTTGCCTTTCTCCCCATAGTAGTTTGTCGTAGTCGAATGGCGGCATCTGATCCAAGTGGATCGCGTTAATCGCGACGACTCCACCTTTACGCAGACTGCCAAGCGCGCTGACGACTACCGTTCCGCTAGGTGCAAAAGTAATCGCACGATCGAGTTCCACGGGAGGTTTTTCATCTTCCTTGCCTACCCAGGTAACGCCGAGCGAGGAAGCAGCCTTGCGGTGAGATTCACCGCGCGTTACGACATACACCTCACAGTGCCAGGAATGCAAAACGGGAACGGCCAAGCGGGCGGAACTTCCAAAGCCAAAAAGTCCAACGCGTTCGCCCGGCTCGACGCCCGCTACGCGCAAGCTTCGGAAACCAATGATTCCAGCACAGAGTAGGGGCGCAACGTGGACGCTGTCGAGTTCTGCCGGCAATGGATATACAAAGTCGGATCGCGCGAGGACGTATTCGGCGTAGCCGCCGTTTACCGAGTATCCAGTGAAAGTTGGGTTGTCGCACAGATTTTCCATTCCACGACGGCAGTACGGGCAGGTGCCATCGACGCCTCCCATCCAGGAGACTCCGACGCGAGTCCCAACGGGAAGCTCGATCGTGCCGCCATCGGCGATCTCCGCCACGATCTGGTGTCCGGGGATAAGGCTGCTTTTTAGCGGCGGCAGGTCCCGTTCGACAATGTGCAAATCGGTCCGGCAGACGCCGCACGCGATCACTCGCAGCAGAAGGTAACCCGGTTCGATTACGGGCTGGGGAACGTCTTCGAGGCCAAGAAACGCTCCGTTAGGCCGCTTGGCAGCGGTGAAAATGGCTGCTCTCACTTTTCAACGCTCCGAACGGCGTCCGCAGTTAGCCTCGAACTCATTTCGTCGGGTTGAGGTGAGGATAAATGGACGGTCATGAAACTACTCGCTCCGAGTACCGACTCACGCGGAAGTCAGGATTTCGCACGGACCCGATCTAGGAGTTTCCGGAACGAGTTGGTTGCCGTGGTTTTTCGCTGACTTTGCGTCTCTTCTTCGGAACCCGCTGGATCCGGTATCGCGTGATGCCCGGTAATTTGACGGATCTCGACGCGGAAATAGAGCGGAACGAGGAGGCGTTCGACACCGCCGATGACCGTTTTTGCGTATCCCGGCTCCCACCATCCTCCTTTCCGTTGAAGGAGCTTGAATGCGAGTTCGCGCTCTTCTTTGCACTCCGTTGTGTCTGGCAGTTCTTCGAAGCGTCCGAAAATGACGAGCGTTGCCCATTCCTCGGCACTAACGATTTGATCCGTTTCCACACAAACGAGTGGATTTGCGCGCATCCACTCGACTCGCTGTCCGACCGTCGAAAAACTGTAAAGATAATTGCCTTGGTATACGAAGTAAAAAGGGACGACGTAGGGCTGTGGTCCTTGGGCACAGGCAATTCGGCCCAGACGCAAGTGCGCCAGTAGTTCGATACTGTTTTCATCGCTGAGGTCGCAAATAAGCATCGGTCCCTCCCTTCATCGTCGATCACCCTAGCGCAACGGTCGTCGCGCCGGCTTCAGTGATTCACGTGATCCCGGGCTCGCGTGCGCGCTCCGCACAGAGGTCGGTCGCGAGCCGCGCCTTCTCTGCTTTTACGCAACCGTTCCGAATATCCAACCGACCCCGGCCGTCACCGCCATCGCGAGCGCGCCCCAGAAAGTGACGCGAACAGCGCCGATCACTACCTCTGCGCCACCGACACGCGCCGCCAACCCGCCCAGAAGCGCAAGGAATACAAGTGAAGCTCCGGCCACAAGCGGGATCAGGCTCGCCTGCGGGGCAATGGATATAACCAAGATCGGCATCGCGCCGCCGGCGGCAAAGCTGCCGGCCGACGCAAGGGCAGCTTGAATCGGACGGGCAATGACTGCCTCGGAAATGCCGAGTTCGTCGCGCGCGTGCGCACCAAGTGCGTCATGAGCCATCAGTTGCCGAGCTACCTCTTTGGCGAGCGCAGGATCGAGCCCGCGATTCACATAGATCGTTGCCAGCTCCTCATGTTCGCCGGGATCATCGGTCGCCAGTTCGACGCGCTCCAAAGCGAGATCAGCCTGTTCGGTATCCCCCTGGGAATGAACAGATACGTACTCGCCCGCCGCCATCGACATCGCGCCGGCCACCAGGCCCGCGATACCGGCGACCAGAATACTGCCACGGGTCGCCTGCGATGCTGCGACCCCGAGCACCAAACTCGATGTTGAGAGAATCCCGTCATTTGCGCCCAGCACAGCCGCTCGCAACCAGCCGATACGGCCCGTGCGATGCTTTTCCTTGTTGCTCCTTGGCATGGCTAAGGTCGCCTCGATCTGAAAGCTTCGGGAGTTCGACCGTCACCGGAGCGCCTCACATTCGTCGATTGCTTGGATATGGCGCTAGCGGCCATCGACGGGGCGGGCGCAAAAATCAGATCCCCGAAGGCGAAGCATACGAGGAGGACAATGAGAACCAGCGATGACACGCAATATACACACCACACATGAAGGGTGTGGGCTTCAATATTGGTCAGATAGTGCGCGTAGGCGAGGCCGATACCTGCTGTGTAGACGGTGAGTACTTTGCGGCGCAGCAGTGCAAGCACCACCAGTAGCGTGTAACCCAGAATTCCGAGGGCGGCCACAGGAATTCCATGGATGTCAGCATACTTGCTCTGATTTAGGTATGCGGAATTCCATTTTGAGCCCGACCGCAGGACATCGATTTGCTGTGCGGGCGCAGCAAAGTGCGCAGCGAGCGAAAGAAACGACACGGCAACTCCAGCGATTCCAAGGACCGCGATAACGTAGCGCATCTTCAACCTCAGCTTTCATACTGTGCGCCCAGTTATGCTTTCGATGTGATCAGGATCACGCTTCCGCGTGTCGGGGCTAGCACAAAAAGGGATTGACGCCAGCCAGCACGATCGGAAAGTTTTCGCGGCACCAGAGCTTCCGAACAAACGCTCAGGGCATCCGCGCTGACGCCTGCGAGCTCACCGATTCGGACACCGACTGCGTATATATGTCCGCCCGGGAAGCGCCGTGTTTCTGCGCGTACCGCGTCGAGCACCGAATTCGCAATTCCCATCTCGTGCATTGGGTTGAGCTCAGCAGATTCGTGGTAACTGTTCGCCAGAGAACAGATCGACGACGCGCGAAGTTCCTAACCAGGTGCGCAAGGTAACCATGCCTGGGTGGGAATCGGTAACGCTGCCGATCATTTGTGCGTTTTCTCCCAGCGGATGCTGGCGCATCGCTGCAAGAACGGCTGGGGCTGCCTGTGGCGCAACGATTGCGAGAAGCTTTCCCTCGTTCGCGACGTACAGCGGATCGAGTCCCAAAATTTCACATGCGCCCCGGACGTCTTCCCGGATTGGAATCGCGTCCCCGACGAGTTCAATCCCTACATGAGAACGGGCCGCTATTTCGTTTAAGGAACTCGAAACGCCGCCGCGGGTTGGGTCGCGGAGACAACGAATTTCAGAACTCGCCTGCAGCATGGCGGCGACAAGGGTGTGCAGCGCCGCAGTGTCGCTCGAGACGGTATTCGCGAATTCCAAGCCTTCCCGTTGGGATAAAATGGCAATCCCGTGATCTCCAATCGTCCCGCTCAATAGGACGCGATCGCCCGGGCGTGCCCGATTCGCGGAGAGGTCGACCCCAGGCGGCACCTTCCCGATTCCCGACGTGTTCACAAAGAGTCCATCGCCGCTTCCTTGCTCGACGACCTTGGTGTCTCCGGTGACCACAACTACGCCAGCGGAAGCTGCAGAGACACGAATGGATTCCATTACGCGGCGAAGGGTATCGAATGGAAATCCCTCTTCGAGAATGAGAGCCAGACTGAGATAGAGCGGTTCAGCCCCCCCATCGCCAAGTCATTGACAGTTCCGTTCACCGCAAGCGTTCCAATGTCCCCCCCGGGGAAGAATAATGGCTTCACGACGTAGGAGTCCGTGGTAAAGGCGATGCGAGATCCATGGACATCCAATACGGCTTGATCATCCAAGCGTTCCAGTATCGGGTTTCGGAGAGCCGGAAGAAGAATATTTTGCAAAAGATCCCCGCTCATTCGCCCACCGCTTCCGTGACCCAGCAGGATCGAGTCTCGGACCTGCATCGGAACTGGGCATGCCAGCGCCACATCGAGGTTCGTTGTTTGAGGCATCAATGGTTGGCCCTCCCGGCGACCGCCAGTCGGCGGTATTGATGATATGCGGCGCATGCGCCCTCGGAAGAAACCATCGGAGCTCCCAAGGGGTTTTCCGGCGTACATCGTCTGCCGAACGCGGAGCAATCGGTTGGCTTTCTAAGTCCCTGTAGGACATCGGCGCTGATGCACTCGGCAGGCTCGTCTCGAGTGACGCCTTCGGTGCCAAAAATTCGGTCTGCGTCGAATTCGGAGTATTCCGGTCGCAGCCGGAGACCACTTGAGGGAATCCCGCCGATCCCGCGCCACTTCCGGTCGCAGACTTCGAAGACTTCGGTCATTACCTTCTGAGCGAGAAGGTTACCGTTATAGGTTACGGAGCGGACGTATTGGTTCTCGATGACGGCTCGGCCTTCTTCGAGCTGGGTGACCAGCATGAGGATTGCTTCGAGTAGGTCGAGCGGCTCAAACCCACCGATCACAATCGGCACATGAAACTCGCCGATGAGCCGCTCGTATTCGCGATAGCCCATGACCGTACAAACGTGGCCGGGACCGATAAAGCCTTGCACCCGATTGCGTGGCGAACTCAGGAGGGTTCGGATGGCCGGCGGGACCAGAACATGCGAGGCGAGCATCGAGAAGTTGGTAAGCGCCTCCCGTTTGGCTTGCCAAATCACCATTGCATTTGCCGGAGCTGTCGTTTCAAATCCGACGGCAAAAAAAACTACATTCCGATCGGGATTGGCCCGGGCGAACTTCAATGCCTCGGTCGGGGAATAGACAACCCTTACATCGCCGCCTTGCGCCTTGACGTGAAGAAGATCCGAGTGTGAGCCCGGCACGCGAAGCATATCGCCATAGGAAATCAAGGTGACGTCGGGACGCGAGGCAATCTGAATGGCCTTATCGATGGTTTCAAGAGAGGTCACGCACACGGGGCAGCCGGGGCCGTGGACCAGTTCCATCCCGCGCGGAAGTATCTCGTCGATGCCGTAACGCATCAGCGTGTGCGTCTGGCCGCCACAAATCTCCATCAAAACCCACGGCCGGGTGGCGCGGCGGCCGAGCTCATCCACAATTCGGCGAGCAATCGTCTCGTTCCGATATTCGTCAAGATATTTCATACGTTGCCTCGAACGCTTGGTGAGCGTCGCGGATCGTCTGCCTACGAATTTTCAAACTCCGACTCGAGCTCGCCCTGGAGTAATCCCATGGCCTCCAGCGCTTGGTAACTTCGCTCCGCTTCTTCGCGGTCCACGCAACTAATTGCGAATCCTACGTGCACGATCACGTAATCTCCGATCGATGCTTCGGGTACAAAGTCGAGACAGGTATCCCGCTCAATTCCTCCGAACTGCACTCGTCCCACGCGAATTCCGTTGTGTATTTCGCTGCTGACGATTTTTCCGGGGATGGCGAGGCACACGTTACGCGCCAGCCCTTTCGGAAGACTCACCTGGCTGCCGATCGTCTGGTTCCAGCAGGTGAGACGACGATTCGCAGACTTCCGACCTTGCGTGCGGCGAATCGCTCCAAAGCAGAAGCTGCGCCACAGCCGCATCCACGAAGGCTCGCAGTGAAGCCTCGACTTGGGGCGACAACAGCGTGCCCCAGTCGGAGTTGGCAGGCTGCACACCCAACACAACAATGTCTTGTGGACCGCTCGATACAAGGAGAAGAGCCGCGATCAGGTCAGCAACACCGGATTGATGAACGCTCCATCCCGACTTCGTAGCGAGCAAGTCTCTCCCCGTCATTCGGGCCAGGGTGCCTGGCGGGCTTCCTGAATTCATGGCATCCAGAATCAGCACATGGGATGCGTTCGAAGCGTAGGAAGCCAGTTCGGGTCCCATTGTGCCGCCGTCAAGGACGGTGATGCCGACGGGCACTCGCGGATCAACCTGAAGCAGCCTCGCCGCATGGACACCCACGCCGTCGTCCGAGAGGATGGCGTTGCCGACCCCTAAGATCACCGTATCCGAAGACAGCAAACCTTCCATGTCACACTCCCGATTGGGAACTCTGTCCGCTAATCGGAGTCGGCCGGACCCGCTGCTCACTTTGTTTTCCGGCGTCCTCTGCGATCGCTTCGCGGAGTTCACCCTCGGAGAGGAACTTGTATCCCGTGAAAATGCTCTCCATGACTCCGTTCTTTTCCTCGATCGAAACCAGCAGGGCCATATAGATGTGATAGATAAAAAACATCCAGAACCCAAACATCACGAGGAAATGGATTTCGCGCAGCCATTGGATGTCGATGAGACGCGGAATCCAGCCAAAGAAGAAACGTAGCACCCGGCTTCCGAGGACATTTGAGAATAGTGCGAGTCCCGTAAAGATTTCGACGAGTGCCATCCCATATACGGCGGCGTAGGAGAAACCCGCAATCGCGTTATGTCCGATGTGACGAGGCGGCGCCCAGCTCATATATCCGTAATAGCGGCCCGTATCGAAGAAGTCTTTAAAACGCTTCTTGGTGGTCGGGATGAACTGATCCCAACGCGACCAGCGATTGCCGATGAACATCCAGACCATGCGAACCAGGACCGCTCCGAGGAATACAAAGCCGGAAAGCAGGTGAACGAAGCGCATCGTTCCCATCAGGTATGCAGTATTTCCGTGCGAAACGACAAATGGGGAGTGCATGTAGTAGCCGGTGATGGACAGAGACACGATCGTAGCGAAAAGCGTCCAATGCACAACTCGCACCGGCCATTGCCAAACATAAATCCTCACCTGCCCGTGGGAGGGCCTCCTCCATTCGGCTTCCGATGGGTCGTGCGTGGGCGACTTCTTCATGGCAACTCTCTTGAAATTCAGCCGTGGGCGTGCGCGTACACATGTCCGCGAGCATCCACCACATGGACCGCACAAGCCAGGCACGGATCGAACGAGTGAACGGTGCGCAGAAGTTCGAGTGGGCGGTCTGGATCAGCAACGGGCGTCTTCAGTAAGCCGGCTTCGTATGGGCCCCGCTGGCCGTGGACATCCCGCGGACCGGCGTTCCAGGTGGACGGCACGACCGCCTGATAGTTTTTGATCGTCCGGTTTTCGATCTCGACCCAGTGCCCCAGCGAACCGCGCGGCGCCTCGAAAAAACCGAGGCCTTTTGCGTATTTCGGCCATGATCCGGGATCCCATTTTTCACCGTTGTGAATGCGTACGTTGCCGTTCGCCAGATGGGCTCCGAGCTGTTCGATCCAACCGACGTTCAGGTTTCCGAGAAGCTCGGTTTCCAGTGCTCGGGCCGCAATGCGCCCAAGCGTGGAAAACAGCGAGGTCAGAGGAATCTTCAGCGTTCGAAGCGCAGAGTCGAGCATTTTTTTGACGTCCGGTTGACCAGAGGCGTATGCGACGAGCATGCGCGCAAGCGGCCCAACCTCCATCGGCTGGTCTTCATAGCGCGGCGCTTTGATCCAGGAATACTTCTGGTCCACACTGAGGAAGTCGTAAGGAGGTTTCGGACCCGAGTACTTCGGATCCGTCTCGCCTTCGAATGGATGTTTGGCGGTTTGATCGCCTCCCGAATACTCGTACCAGGAACGGCTCACGTATTCCTTGATTTTTGCGGTATCCACCGGATGAACACTCGATAGATCACGGTTCAGGATGATGCCGCGGGGAAGAACAAAACTCCCCGGGTCTTTGACCGAACTCTGCGGATAGCCGCCGTACGACATGTAATTCCCAATACCTGCGCCGAGCTCGAACCACTCACGGTAAAACCCCGCCACGGCCAGTACGTCCGGAACATAAACCTGATTCACAAACGCGATTGCCGAACGCGCCACCTGTAGCAAGAAATCGATTCGTTCCGGATTTATCGTTGCATCCGGTTCGTTGGGGTCCATAGCGGTTGACATGCCGCCAACCAGAAAGGATTGGAGATGCGGATTCTTGCCGCCCAGGACCGCGTGGATCCGGATGAACTCCTTCTGGAACTGCAGTGCTTCGAGATAATGAGCAACGGCCATTAGGTTTGCTTCGGGAGAAAGGCGGTAAGCCGGATGGCCCCAATAGCCGGAACCAAATACGCTGAGTTGCTTGCTGGCGAATAAAGCGCTGACGCGGTCCTGCACGCTCTTGAAATACTTCTCGCTCGACATTGGCCAATCGGAAATCGATTGCGCCAGCTGCGATGTTTTTCCCGGCTCGGCCTTCAAAGCCGAGGCGACATCCACCCAATCCAGTGCATGGAGCTGGTAGAAATGGATGATGTGATCCTGCATCGTCTGCGTTGCAGCGATGATGTTGCGAACCAGGCGGGCGTTGTCGGGGACTTCGATTCCCAAGGCATCTTCGACCGCGGTGACTGAAGCCAGTGCGTGGACGGCTGTGCAGACTCCGCAAATGCGCTGCGCCCAGATCCAGGCTTCGCGCGGGTCGCGGCCCCTCAAGATCCTCTCAATTCCGCGGAACATCGTCCCGGAACTCCAGGCATCCGTGATCATCCCGCCCTCGACCTGGGCCTCGATACGGAGATGCCCTTCAATTCGCGTAACCGGATCGACGACTATCCGCGCCATCGAATCCTCCTACACCCCACCAGATTCCGGCGGTTCGACAATCTCGTCGGTTGTTTTTTTCGGCCGCACCCTGTCACGCACGATATCGCCGACGACTTGTACAGCCATCGCCGTCGCCACCGCTCCGGTAGCGACCCATCCGATCTGGTCCGCCGTGACATCCACGCCGAACCCGGGTACCGATGGCAAGCGTTTGTAGAAAGGTGATTTCGTGTCCCAAAACCGATGGGAGGCGCATGCAATGCAGCCGTGGCCGGCTTTCACCGGCCAGCTGGTTCCATCGTTCCAACGAACGGTGGGACAGTTATACGTTGCCTCGGGACCTTTGCAGCCCATCTTGTAAAGGCAATAGCCTTTGCGGTGACCTTCATCGCCCCACTCCTCGACAAAACGTCCTGCATCGTAGTGGGCACGGCGCTCGCATTGGTCGTGGATGATGTCGCCATACGCAAACAGAGGGCGGTTGTATTCATCGAGGGCGGGCAGGTCGTGGAATGTCAGGTAGTGAACTAAGACCGCGGCTGTATTGGCCGGATTGTGAGGGCACCCGCCTAAGTTGATGAGGTTCTTCAGACCCGGAACCGCTTCCTGCAACCCAACTGCTCCGGTCGGGTTCGGGTTCGATCGAACCAGTCCTCCATCCCAGGCGCAAGCGCCCACGGCGATATTCGCCGCCGCATTGCTACAAACGTGTTTCGCAATTTCCAGGGCGGTCTTTCCGCCGATCGTGCAGTAGACCCCGCCGTCGGCCGTCGGGATTGCGCCTTCCACCACCGCGATGTACTCACCCGCGTGCTCGCGAACAACCCGTTCGAGCGCGTCCTCGGCCTGCCTTCCCGCGCCAGCCATGAGAATTTCGTGATATTCCCAAGACAGAAGATCGAGGACAAATTCGGTGACCGGAGGATTGCTGCTGCGCAACATGGATTCCGAGTTGCCCGCACAGTCCTGAAACTCAAGCCATACCAGAATGGGACGGTTTGCCTGGGCCAGAGCGTTCATGACCGCGCCGACGTATCGCGGTGGCAAGGCCAGTGTCGCCACCATCGAGCTGCAGAACTGGACGAATTGACGACGCGAAACACCACGGAGCTGGAGCGCCACGGGTACCGAGCTTCTCGCTCGTTTCATGAAGCGGCTCCGCCTACCGCAAGCTTCGGTTTCGCACTGGCGCGGATGCGAATGGCTCCGATGGCGGATGCGTTCCGCAAACGAGAGTGATCGGGATTTCCTCGAAAGGTGGCGGCATCCAAACAATTCTTTGACGGTCCGGAGTCGGCAGAGTTCTTCTCACCAGGTAGGGGACTGTCCGCGGGAGGCGAGTAATACCGATGGGTGGCGCCGTTCTTCACGGTTGAAAATCCCCCTTCGCGAATGTCGGAGGGACTATTGCACGGTTGACGACTCGGTTCTGTGACTTGGCTCACAAACCCACGGATTACTCGAGCCTGTCAAGTTGGCGTTCACCACATGGAACCGCAGATTAAATTCGCGATTCTGTGACCCAAATCACAGCCGGAATTTGACGTTGGCTGTATCAAGGTCGGTACTAAAAACTGTGCCCGTAGCTGGCGGTCGTGTCGAAGTGAATTGCAGGGAGTCTCATGAAGCGCTCGAAGGCGTGCCGCTGGGTGCGGATCGTGGCCCTCGGTCTAGTCTGCCTCGGCTGTTCCTCGCTTCAAGCACGAGAGGCCACGCCACCGAAGAATTCGTCGAAACCGCCCCTCGAGGCCGTGAAACCTTCGGACGACTCGGGCCCCGCCCAGTACGTCGGCTCAGAAACCCGCCAGACTGGCCACGCCGACATCGACAAGCACTGGGAAACAACGCCTCACTGGAAGACGACGCTCGACACGAAAGACGGTCCTGTGCACCAAGGATGCGAAACGGGGAACACAATCCGTTCGGGCTTGCCTGGATTTCCCTGCAGGACTTGAACGGAAGCCATACCACTTTTTCGTTCCGGTATTCGATTTGAGTAGCGACGTTTCGCGCGCGGCAGACGATTGAGTTTCGAAGCAACGTTCGCAAGGAGGCAGCCAATGAATCATCTTTCAGTTCGGGTGTTTCGATATGCCGTACCGGCGCTGGGGGCCCTTTTTCTGCTTGTCGCTCCGCTGCACGCTCAGGACGCGCCGACGCTTTACAAGTCTAAGTGCGGCACCTGCCACGGCGCCGATGGTAAGGGGAACACAGCCGTCGGCAAACAACTGGGGGTGCGTGATTTTGCTTCGCCGGAAGTGCAAAAAGAAACTGACGAAGAGCTCATCGCGATCATTACCAAGGGTCAGGGCAAAATGCCAGCCTTCGGAAGTAGTTTGAAAGATCCGCAGATTAAAGATCTCGTTACATACGTTCGCAGTCTGGCGAAGAAGTAGGGAAGTTTTGGTTGTCCGGTTCTCGCGCTGCCAGGTGATTCGAGCCGATGTGTAATCAGGAGGAGCTGTGACTGGAGCAACGGGAATCCTCGTCGCATTGATCGTGCTTACGATTGTGCTGGCCGCAGTGTTTCTGTTCCGCACTTCGATCACTGTCGGAATCACGGGCAAGATTCTCGCGTTTGTAGCCCTCTGCATTCTGCCGGCGCTGTGCATCGACGCGGGCATGTCCATGCACATGCAGCGTTCCGAACAGACTACATTCTGCATTTCATGCCACAGCATGGAAAACTACGGAAAGAGTCTCTACGTGGACGACCCGAAAGCTATCCCTGCACAACATTTTCAGAACCATCGCGTACCGCCGGAGATGGCCTGCTATGCCTGCCACACCGACTACACCATCTACGGTCCTATGAAGGACAAGCTAAAGGGCATCACGCGCATTTATTTGCAGTACGTGAGCACGCCGCCGAATCCCATAACGATACCGGGAGGATTCAAAAATGCCCAATGCTTGCACTGCCATGCGGGCGCTCGCAGTTTTGAGGAGAATCCCGTTCATACGGCCATCATGAGTTCACTCACCTCGAATCAGCTGTCGTGCGTTTCGAGCGGATGCCACGACACGGTCCACAACGCATCCGAAGTAGATCACCTCAAAATGTGGAGGCCGGGCCAATGAAACTCCGTGCGATCGGAATTCAGCGGTTTCTGCAAGTTTCGAGCGGCTTGATTATTCTCGGGCTGCTCGTCGAAATTGTGAGCCTGCTATGGTTTCATCCACTCGCGTTTGTGCTCTTTGCCTTCGTCGGAGCAATCCTGATAGGACTGGGAATCGTGGTGTATCTGGCATCGCTGGTCCTCGCCGTTTCCGCGCCCGCCGAGAATCGAGGATGAGATGCGACGACCCGACATCAGACTCGAATACAGGTAACCGGCTTGCGTATCAAGCGGCGCACGAGCTTCCATCGGGTGTCTTTCATGACGCTGGCCTGGATGCTGTGGGGTGGCGGGACCTGGTTGGTGTGACTCGATTCGAGACTCTGACCGAGCCTCTGCTTCCAGCGGCGTGGCTCGTGGTATCTCTTCTGGCGGCCGAGCGTGGTCATTACGTAATTGCGCTGGCCTTGTCATTCATGTTTTTCCTCACCGGCCTCCGGCTCATCCACAATGCTTTTCACTCGGCTCTGGGGTTGTCGCGCCGGGCGACCGATGTCGTGTTATGGATCATGAGCGTGGTCATGCTGGGGTCGATGCACGCCGTGCAATTCAACCACCTGCGACACCACAAATCCACATTCGGCGAAGACGACGTGGAAGGCAGACATGCGGACATGCCTGCTTGGCGCGCCGTGCTGTTCGGTCCGATCTTTCCCGTCCTCCTGCATGTGACTGCACTTCGCTATGGCAATCAGAAACTGCGCGCGACCGTCGTCGCCGAGCTGCTCTTGAATGCAACGTGGATCGTCTTGGTATTCAGGGTCTTGGATAGCAATGCGCTCCGGTATCAGGTCGGCGCGATGGCGGTAGGACAATGTCTGACCGCGTTTTTCGCGGTCTGGACGGTCCACCGCCACTGCGACCGCACCGATCACATCGCAAGAACGGTGCGGAATAAGATCAAAAACGGAATCACGTTCAACATGTTCCTGCACATCGAACATCATCTGTTTCCGCGCGTGCCGACCTGCCACCTGCCAGAGCTCTCACGCCGTATCGACAGCGTGGCTCCCGAGCTAAAAAGCAAAATCGTGTTTTGAGGCGGCCAATCGGTGGAGCGGAGTACTGCACTCAACGGGGGGACAAAATGCAGGCGCAATCGCTACCTTGGCTCTTGCTGTTAGGCCGAATCCTTTTCGTTACCTATTTTATTTCGATGGGGATGAGCCATTTGCTCAACTTCCAAGAACATTCATCACTTCTTCGGCGCAAAGGAGTGCCGCTTCCCCGGTCGGCGACGATTCTCACGATTGTCATGATGGTCGGCGGAGGACTTGTGCTGCTCTTCAATTGGCACCCTGCAGTTGGGGCCGCTTTGTTATTGGGGATTATCTTTCCCGCCCCATTCTTCCTCCATCGCTTTTGGAATGAGACAGATTCCTACCTGCGCCTGAGTGAGTGGGCCCACTTGATGAAGGATCTATCGCTCGCCGGTGCCGCGCTGATTCTGCTTGTGATCCGTTAGTCCTCCCGTATTTCGAACTTCGGGTGTGCCGTTTTCGACCATCCACCGGTTTCCTGCTTGAAAATCCGGCAACCATAGCGATCCCGGACAGAACCAAGGCTATTTCAGGAGTGTGCAATACCGCACAGTTTTGAAAGTGGGAGTGTTCGACAATGCCGCCCTGAACATCGAAGGGCGCCATGGCAACCGAATGGATGTGAGCGGTGAGCAATGACCTGATCGGTTTCGCGTCCGAATACTGAATTCTGGCGAAGGGTTCTTTCCTGATGAGGCCGTGCCAATCCGAAGTCCCCGCGAGTCGTCGCACTCGCACCTACCGAACACGTAGCACGAGTGCGAACATCTCGTCAGAAGTTGTCAGCAAGCTGTCCGCTGTTGCAATCCCTGCCACTCACCCGAAGGGGGCTATGTTGTTCGGAGAGGGCCAACCTGCCGGGGGAATATATATCCTGATCTCCGGGCGCGTGAAGTTGTTTACAGCGGCGTCGGACGGTAAGACCTTCATTATCAAGTTTGCGGATCCGGGAACCATCCTGGGTCTGGCGCCGACAGTTTCCGGGCTCGCATATGAGGCGTGGGCCCAAGCGACTGAGCCGACGCGAACAGGCTTTGTCGAACGCAAGGGGCTGGTCCACGCGATGCAGAGCCACCATGAAGTCGCGGTCGAAGTCGCCATGCAGTTGGGTGAGTCCTATTGTTCCGCGATCGCGGAGATGCGCGTGATGGGCCTTGCGCGGCCCGCGAGTCAAAAGCTGGCGATCTTTCTTCTGGATTGGTGCGACGGGTATCGACCGTTTGGTGCGACCTTCGAAGGGCGGTTCAGTTTGACGCACGAAGAAATTGCTCAGCTTCTCGGGATCTCGCGAGAGACGGTCACACGCTTGTTGATCGTGTTCAGGAGGGCTGGATGGATCGAATGGACGGACGGCAACCTGATTCTTGCGGACCGGGCGGCTCTGGAAAGTTCGGCGGCGAACTAGTGGGATATCGATAAGACGTCGCTGCGGAGCCCGCCGTCAAAAGGCACACATAAAACCCATAAAACTCAGCGCCCCGCAGCTTCGTGGTTTTGGATCGCGAGTCAGTCTCGGCGGAAATGTCTCGCACGATCGGCGCAAACAAAATATCTACACGGAAGGCAAGCCTGCCTACGCTCTGTTCTACATTCAACCGGGAGGAGTGCGGTTGACGACCGAATCGAAGCAGGAGGCATCGGCGGTCCGGCTTTCAATTCCGATGTGCGTGCACATACGCGCGTAGACCGCCATCGCGCCTGCGAAACTCGATTACCGCTTTGCATGCCGCGCAGTGCGGCAAATGCTTGAAGAACGCCTCCGTGGCAGGCAGGAGTTTGAATCGCTTGCACGCCTTCGGTTCGGAAGCCAGCATCAGATGAAACACCTTGACCTTTGGAATTTAGGCTCGTTGCTTGAGTTGAAGGGACGCCGTTCGAACCCACCTAGCGCCGGGGCTCGATCGGGCCGCGTCGCCAACCTCGATGGGGACCGACCAGTGAACGCGAGCAATTTCGCCCGCCGCGCTGTCGGGAATGATCTCCATCACCTCGCCCTCGCCCCATTGGCCGAGGACGATATCGCCGAGCCTGAAATCGAAATTGCTGTCGTACACGGCAAGTCCTACGAAGCGACCGCCGAGATGGCTCGGGCCGGCTCGAGGACCAATTCCTCGAAAAGCGAGCGGTAGTGAACCATGGCCCGGCGCAAATCCTCAGTGCTGGCTTCTCCGTTCGATTGACGTAGCGCCATCTGATGGGCCGAGCGATAATTTTCGACCACTCCGGGATGATTCACGGAGATGTCCGCAGCGCGCTGCTCAAAGTCGCTGGCCGGATAGCCGCGGACCGACATCACGTCAACCAACAGACGATCGGCGTCCGCGACCGCCGTGCCGGGCGTATCGACGAACTCCGCCTGCACGCGCGCCCACGATTCCACAAAGCGCGCGCGATCCGTTGGACCGAGCGCCCGGATCTGCAAATGCTCGACGCGAGCGTTGCGTTCGGCCAGCGCCGCCTCGGCGTTTCGCTGGTTGCCCGTGTCTTTGACCGTGCGGGCATATTCCGGGGCGCCAAACTGCGTTCGCAGGCGTTCCGATTTTCGCTTGCGAACCGAAACCCAAATCGCAGTGGCAACGACCACTACAATTACGACACCAACGACGACCATCGCGAACTGCACTGTGTTTGTCATCAAGAAATTCATAAAGTACCTCGTTCGGACTCAATCTCCGGCCTGTCGTTCTTTACTTTCGGTTCCAAGGCTGCTTCAATTCTGATGAGACGACGGTTTGTCAGCCACTTCTTGGAGTTGGCCGATTTTCTCCTGGATCTTTCCGACGACTTTTTCGGCAATCCCTTCGCCTTGCAGTGTGGGGTTGTTCGTCACCTGCCCGACTTTCTCCTTCACGGTGCCCTTCACTTCGTGAATGGTGCCATTGACTTTGTTTTCGGTGCTCGATTTCATGTCGCTATCTCCCTCAGAAACACTTGATTTGCGGATTCGCCCGGATCCTCGTGCTCCTAGCGGTCATTGGACGGACTCGCATCGGACGCACGGTAAACGAAATCATGAACCGTCCCTGGACGGATAACTGTTCACAACGGCACACAATGGAATATCAGCGGATGATTAGCGCGATCGCGGAAACGATGCCGGAAAGTCTTCGCGGACGAGGCATCGGCACCGAAAGCATCACTTATAAGTCTGGATGATCAACGCTGTGCAGAACTGAACAGAATCGGCTCGCGCGACCGGGTACATTTTGGCGATGCGGAGTGCAGCTCGATCGTCAGCCGCTCCTTTTTGGAACAGTGCGCCGGAGGCCCTCATGTTTGGTTATGGAATCATCGGAACACTCATCATCATTTGCCTAGTTGTCTGGCTCGTGCGTCGCGGCTAAGCCGGACGACTGCGTGAATGCGAATGCCGCAAAAGAAGAACAAGAAACAATCTGACAAGACGACTCGTGCCAGCGTACGGAACGAGATGGCGAAACCGCGCGTGGCAAAATCCGCCAGAGTCGCAGAGTTGAAACTGAATACCGATCGAATTGCGGAACTGCCGAGCACGAGCGTTCCCGGAACCGCTCGCAAGATCACTGGCTGACGTCCCACGGGCAAACCCGAAGCCGCACAGGTTGCTCTGAACGCGACGGAAAAACAGTATCGCGACCTGCGGATCGAAAATTCATTGACGGACGAACCCGGGAAGTTCGGACTTGAAAAATGAAGCGCATCAATGCGATCGAGATTCACGAACAACCGTGGTTCCCGAACTCCATTCGGGACGGAGTGACCGACGCACTCCAGGCTGTCTTAAGATTGGGGGGCGTCTACCAGCCGGTAGTTTGGCATCTGGCGAGAGCGCTAAACTCAGTCGGCGCGACGAAACTGATCGATTTGTGTTCGGGCGGCGGAGGTCCGTGGATCTGGTTGCACCGTACGCTTGCACGTCAGAAAGACGGCCCGCTAAACATTCAACTCACGGACAAGTTTCCCAATTTAGCTGCGTTCCAGCGTGCCGAACAGATCACAAACGGCAGAATCAGCTATTGTGCTGAATCGATTGACGCCACGAAAATTCCGCCTCGCCTTCACGGATTTCGAACCATGTTCACTTCCTTTCACCACTTCACCCCGACACAAGCCAGCGCAATCATCCAGAGTGCGATCGAGAATCGGCAAGGTATCGGGATATTCGAGGTTCCGGCCCGAACAATGCTAAGCATTCTTCTCACTTTTTTCGTGCCACTGCTGGCGCTGATTGCGGTGCCTTTCGTGCGCCCGTTTCGACTCTCGCTGTTGCTATGGACTTACGCGCTGCCTGTGATTCCATTCGTCCTTTGGTTCGACGGGATCATGTCATGCCTGCGTGCTTATTCTCGCGAAGAACTGTCGGCCATCGTGTCGGATCTGGGGACCAACGATTACACCTGGGAAATCGGAGAAGAATCAGGGTGGATCGCTCCGGTCACTTTCATGGTGGGGTACCCCCGAGTTCAAACAACTCCGATCGGATAGACGGCAAACCTTGGTAGTTTGCGAATCCCGATTTCACGCGGCCAAAACAAAAGGAGCCGTCGTGGGGCGACAGCTCCTCTTGTTCTGCGACCCTTCTCGTGCGCCTTTATGTTTCATGAGGCGTTATGAAGTTTGTGCGAAAATCCGGCCACTTGAGTTTGTGGACTTTGATTGAAAGAAGGTGGTCGGCCGCCGCGGCGATCGCGATCCATTCTTCGGTACCGCTGGCTCGACCGCCTAGCTCCTGCCATCGTTGAAAAATCGCCCATTCTGCATCGTTGACGCGCGCCGTGAGACGAGTTGGGTCAAGTTCACGCGTGGCCTTTTCCACTCGTCGTTTCCAATCAGGAGTTCGAAGAGATTCGAGTCGTGCAAACGTCGGCTGAGCTGGTGATCCGAACCCGTATATGGGGCACCTCCATTTTCGAGAGTGGAAATCATGTCTGCGCGTGATTTGGAAAACTGTTCTGTTTAGCACACATCGCTAAGGGCTTCGGAAATCGGCCCAACCCGCGGGATCGCGTCGAAACTGCTACGCAAGCCAGAACTGTGCGTTGTTGCAGTCTTTGGTACGCTGTCGTACACTCGGGTCGTCCCTTCTGACATCTCTCGCCGCGTCGCTTACGGCGTCTCTTGTGTCAATCGACGATTCACTTTTCTGGGGGCCTCTTGGCAGATCCTTATTCTTGGGAGCCTATCTACCAACGAGCCGTTCAAGAAAACGAGGTCAGTAAGATTCTTCCCCGGATTGTCGCGGCGGATCAGGCGTTATCCGAACGTCAGCGAGAGATCGCCCGACTGCCGTACCGATTCGAAACCGACGCTGAACTGCGAGCGATGCTAGTCGCAGCAGACGCGCTTCTCCAATTGAAAGCCGAGAAGCTAGGCTGGCCGACGATTAGCGCAAATCAACCAAAGCGCCGCGAGCCAACCGAAACGAAGCTTCCCGCGAATTCAGGCCGAACCGAGTAGCCGTCGCAGTCAGAGCAGGATCGAAGGCAGAGATGAGACCTAAATCTCCAAGTCGGGGTAGGAGTACTTCAGCCAAAACTTTCAGTGTGGAGCAGTTCCTTCAGTCTGCCGGCGTAGCTCGGAAAGTGTCCGAATTCGAGCGAAAACAAACGATATTTTCGCAAGGTGATTCGGGCAAGACCGTCCTCTATATCCAAAAGGGCGGCGTCCGCTTGTCCGTAGTGAACGAGCGCGGAAAGGAAGCAGTCGTCGCCGTTCTCGGGACGGGAGACTTCTTCGGTGAAGGGTGTCTGGCGGGTCAGCCCCTTCGCATTGGGACCGCGACCGCCGTGACGGCTACGACCGTGATGAGCATCGACAGGAAGGAAATGAGCCGAGTACTCCACGCCGAACACGAGTTTTCAGACCGATTCATCGCGCACATGCTCTCGCGCAACATTCGCGTCGAAGAGGACCTGGTTGATCAGCTTTTCAATTCGAGCGAGAAGCGCCTCGCTCGTACGTTGCTCCTGCTCGCCCAGTACGGAAGGCTAGAAAAACCGGAAAAAGTGCTGCCTAAGATTTCCCAGGAGATGCTCGCCGAGATGGTCGGCACAACGCGTTCCCGCGTAAACTTCTTCATGAACAAGTTTCGAAGGCTCGGACTGATTACCTATAATGGCGCCATTGAAGTGAATAGTTCTCTGCTCAGCGTCGTACTTCACGATTAATCGATCCAGCCATCTCATTCGCCGCCGTACGCTTTGATGAGAGCTAATCCCCGTCCCGCGGCTCCGATGATCACGCGAGCTTCTTCGCTCTTAGTTCGTCGGTTGTGTGCATTAATAAACAGACCGGCCTTTGGATTACGCCTACGATGTTCTCCTGTGCGTGAAGCGTAGGAACCCACACAGATTCCTTCCGATTCAAGCCGCCTTCAGAGTTCTTCGATCACCGCAGTCAAGGTAAGGATGCATTCGTGCCCTCGGAATGAGACGCGAAGGGCGAAGCTATCTTCTCTGGCAAGGTTGGGGTAGTGGACGAATGACTCTCTAGCTGCTTAGGGGAGCGCACAGGTCGGAGGTTCAGGCGGACCAATCGGCTGGAAGCCTGTTTAGCGACGCGATAGGATTAGGACTTGGAGCGCCCTCTTTGACTGAGACCTCAGTAAGGCAGGTTGTGTGCGGAAGAGTAATTCTGGTGACCGGGGCCGGCGGATCGATTGGCAGTGCGTTGGTGAGGGCTCTCCAGCAGTTCCGTCCCCGACATCTCGTTCTTCTCGACCACTCCGAGCGCAACTTAAGTCAAATCCTCGCACAGCTAAGTGCGTCGATCGAATCTTGCCAGATTTCTGCCGTCCTCGGCAGCATTTGTGATGAACAGCTCTTGCGTGAACTTTTCGACATGTATCGCCCTGAAGTCGTGTACCACGCGGCGGCGTTCAAACATGTTCCCTTGATGGAAACCAATCCTCTGGCGGCCATACTCAATAACGGACTGGCGACCTACGCCCTCGCCAGGCTTGCTCGCGCAAAAGCCGTCTCAAATCTCGTGCTGATCTCGACGGATAAGGCGGTCAATCCGATCAGTATTATGGGTGCTTCAAAACGCGTCGCGGAGCTAGCTCTCGCTGCTGTCGGCGATTCCCAGACACGTATGCGCGTCATACGACTCGGAAATGTTTTGGGCACCGAAGGAAGTGTCGTGCCGCTCTTCTTGAGTCAGATTTGGCAAGGCGGCCCTGTAACGGTCACCGATCCAAAGGCTACACGATATTTTCTGTCTCTGGATGAAGCAGTTGATCTGATCCTTGAGACTTCAGCGGCGACATGTAGCGGAATATTCATTCCAAAAGTCAGCGAGCCTCTCAATATCTTGAAGATGGCACTGGAGATGATTAAAAATTCGAAATCCGAAAATCATCGCGAGATTGAAGTGTCGTTTACGGGGCTTCGCCCGGGCGATAAGCTCTCGGAGGAATTCCTGTATTCGGACGAGTCAGCAACTCCGACCGATAACCCGAGTTTGCTACGCGCATTGTTCAAGGCTCGCGACTTCGGGGACTTCGACATCAACATGAAACTACTGTCGGAAAGCGTGCAACTACGCGAGACCGCGTCGGCCCTGGAAGTGCTTCGGCGGCTCGTTCCACAATATCGGCCCAGCGAAACCATAACCCGTATATCGCAAGGATTATTCGCCTAAGATGAAACGCAAAATCGCTGTCGTCACGTCCTCGCGTGCGGACTACAGCCACTTGTACTGGCCGCTTAAGGACCTTTCGGCTCACAATGACATCGACTTAAAAATTATCGCTCTGGGCTCTCATCTTTCGCCTGAATTCGGGCACACCGTTGATGAAATTGAGCGTGATGGTTTCGTGATCGCTTCCAAACTCGAATGTCTGCTCAGTTCCGATACCGACCTGGGAATGGCCAAAACAATCGGCCTTGCCGCTTTAGGTCTCGCCGATCTTTTCGCAGAAATGCGGCCCGATATTCTTTTGTTGATCGCGGATCGGTACGAGATGTTGGCTCCGGCCTCCGTGGCGCTAGCGCTGCGTATTCCCATTGCCCACATCGAAGGCGGAGAAGTCAGTGAGGGCGCGATCGATGACGCAGTGCGGAATGCGCTCACGAAGATGAGTCACATTCATTTCACTTCGACTCATGCTGCGCGCGATCGCGTAATTCAGATGGGGGAACAGGAGTGGCGCGTTCACCGGGCCGGTGCTCCATCACTCGATCACATTCGCAGGCGGACGCTTCTGGATAGAACCGCTCTGGAAAAGAAACTCGAACTGGATCTCGGTTCAGCTACGGTCCTTGTCGCCTATCATCCTGTGACAATCAACCGCGACACGTTGTCCGAGACCGATGCGTTATTTGAAGCGCTCGACTCGCTTACACACCAAATTGTGTTTTGCTTTCCCAATGCGGACGCCGGAAGTAGAGCGTTGATTCGTCGAACCAAGTCTTTCGTGGAATCAAAAAGGCGAGGAAAGATCTATGTAAACCTCGATACGCCGACCTATCTAAGTCTGCTAGGCCACGCGAGCGTGCTCGTGGGAAATTCCAGCAGCGGGATCATGGAGGCGGCCTCATTTTCGCTCCCGGTTGTAAATGTCGGACTTCGGCAGCAGGGACGCGAACGCGCCATCAACGTCATCGACGTTCCCGCCGAAGCGAGCGCAATCCACGAAGGTCTTCGAAGGGCACGGACGGCATCGTTTCGGCAATCGTTGCTTGGAATGACGAATCCCTATGGCGACGGGACCGCTTCGGAAAGGATCGTTCGAGTCCTTGCCGAGGCTCCCCCTGCGGAGCAACTGTTGATGAAGCGGCAGTTCCAATCGCACGCACCGTTGAGGACTGCGGGTTCTTCGGTCTAGTCATGCGGATACCGCTTTCCTCACCTGACATCAACGAGCAAGACATAGAAGCAGTTACGGCCGTTCTTCGGACTCCGCAACTCAGTTTGGGTCCGAAGCTTGCGGAATTTGAACGCTCGATCACTCGATATCTCGGTGCCTCGGACGCCATAGGCGTCAGCTCTGGCACCAGCGCACTCCATCTGTGCATTCGTGCTCTGGGTATCTCCGATGGAGACGAGGTCATTGTTCCCTCTTTCGCATTTATTGCCGTAGCGAACGCTGTTCGTTATGAACGCGCGGTCCCGGTCTTCGTCGATGTTGACGCTGCGACTCTTAACCTTGATCCTGAACGCGTAGAAGCAGCCATCACCCACCGTACGAAGGCGATCATCATCGTTCACACGTTCGGAGTTCCTGCTGAGATTGATCGCATATTGGAAATATCGAAGCGACATGGAGTCTCGCTTATTGAAGACGCCTGTGAGGCGATCGGAGCGGAGTACCGTGGCCAAAAAGTTGGCACGTTCGGCGATGTCGCAACTTTGGCGTTCTATCCAAATAAGCAAATCACTACGGGCGAGGGCGGAGCCGTTGTCACCAACAACTCCAATATCGCGAGTAAAGTTCGATCTCTTCGCAATCAAGGTACAGGCGCTCCGGGCGCTTGGCTCGCGCATACCGAGGTCGGATATAACTATCGGATTTCGGAAATCAACTGTGCTCTCGGAATCTCGCAGTTGTCGAGACTCGATTCGATCTTAGAGAGACGTGAGGCGATCGCTCGTCGATATGATTCAGCGTTGGCGTCCATTTCGGAGCTTCGCCGACCTTCGATCGTCGTGCCGAATCGAAAAATCAGTTGGTTTGTCTATGTCGTTCGACTGAGGGATACGTTCGACGGAGATCACCGTGACTGGATCTACGACGAAATGAAAGCGATGGGCATTGGTGTGGGCCGCTACTTCGCTCCGGTTCATCTTCAACCCGCCTACAGCGCAGCTTCAAAGTACAAATCGATGCTTGCCGTTACGGAGTTCGAGGCCGAACGCACGCTCGCGCTGCCGTTCTTTAACCAGATTCGTGACGAACAGGTGGATGAGGTCTGCGAGAACCTGTGCAGGCTGTGCGGTAGCCCGAATTTCTCAAAGCCCGCTTCGTGATTTTAATCGTACGGACAACAAGACGTTTTACGAATCGATCGCTTCTAGTCGCCACGTCTTCGACGAGACGCACCGTGGCCCAGTCCGCCCAAATCGATGACGACGGCGACGACGATGAAAACCAGATTGATCCCAGCCAAGGGTTGTCTTGTATTCACGATCCACGCATACACGAGCGTCGTCAGCGGCAGGAACAGAAATCCCAACAGCGGCACGAGAAATCCGTGATAAGCGCGGTCCAGATAGTTCGTAAAGAAGAATAGAAGCGCTAGCGCGATCCTGGGGAACGCGAGAAAAATTATGAGTATCAAACACGGCATAGATATCCTCTGAGTAGCAAGGTCCAACCCTAGCAGGTCCGCTTCGTCTTCGGAATACAGTTTGTCCCGCAACGCTGACCGGCGTACTTACGAATGGTTGGCTCAACACGCCTTCGGTCGAGCGGATGACGACACGATCGAATAGCGGTCTCAAACTGTGTACCGACTGTGCACAAACCTGCTGTGGATTTGAGTTCGCTTCGAGCGAGAAGCAGATTCTCCAAAGTGTTGAAAACATTAGAAAGCAAGAGACGAGAAAGAGCTGATAAAAGCGGCACTTTTGCTTCGTGAGCAGGCGCTTACGGTACGGAAGCAATCGAGGGAATGGAGGTGTAGTTGTCTGGAAATCGAGCGTTCCGCTAAGAAAGCCTGCCTCGTGAGCAGTGACCCACGGCGCCGGCCTATCCGTATTTGGCTAGAGCGCATAGAAATTGATCGTCGCGTATCCCGAGGATACCTTGATTCCAAGCGAGAACTGTCTAAAGATATCGTGTTTCGCGATACTAAACTGCGAAACTCGACCAAGGGCCCATACTTCTAGGCATGCTCACGATCTCGAAAGAAGACTACCTGAAGGCCATCGCCGAACTGGAATCCGATGGTTCGGACGTCATCGCTGCGCGCTTGGCTCAGTGGCTTGGCGTGACGCGTCCGGCCGTGACCTTTGCCGTCAAACGGCTGAAGAAAGACGGCCTGGTGGCAGCGGACAAGGCAGGCCGGATCCGCCTGACGAACCAGGGCCGGGCCATCGCAGAGCGTACCATCGTGCGACACCACCTTGTGGAGCGCATGCTTTTCGAAATTTTCGGATTGCCTTGGTATGAAGTACACGACGAAGCCGAAAGGCTCGAACACGCGATTTCGCCGGCGTTCGAGAAGAAGCTTGCCGAACGACTCGGCCACAAAGATGCCTGCCCGCACGGGAATGGGCTTGCGCTGCGCACTCCGGGCGAACGCCGAAAAAAAGGCATGCGCCTGCTGAGTGAAGCGGACCCGCATATAAGGTACACGGTCGCCAGCGTCTACGAGCGAGATCGCAAGTTGCTCGAATTCTTCGATCAGGAGGGCCTGCGACCGGGCGCGCGTGTGGTGGTGGAGGCGCGCAACTACGATGGGACCGTGTCGCTCTCCGTCGATCGGCGCCACATCCGGCTCGGCGGCCCTGTTGCAGAAAAGGTCTGGCTGGCGACAGTGTAGCCACACCCTATTTGTTTACTATAGTTAACGTAGAATAGTGTAGGATGCTTTTGCATTCGAGAGCACGCAGCTAAACCACAACCGGCTCCGAAGGCGAAAGGATCCACCGTGAAACAGTCTTGCGCCTTTCGCGCAGCTTTCCTGTGCCTTCTCGCAGTTTTCTGCGCGCTGGCGATCCCATCCTGCATCCATGCACAAGGCGAAACCACCGCCGCGATTCTCGGCCAGGTCAGCGATGCAACAGGCGCCACTATCGCCGGCGCCACCGTCACCGTGACGAATCACGACACCGGCCTCATCCGCAAAGTGCAATCCGACCAGACCGGCCGCTTCAACGTGCCGCAGCTTCTGCCCGGCACCTACACGGTCACCGCCACGGCGGAGGGCTTCGAACCTGAAACTGTGGCCAGCGTTTTTGCGGGTCTCGGCCAGAGACAAACTGTGGACATCGCTCTTCGCGTCGCGCAATCCAAGCAAACCATCGAAGTCCGTGCCGAAGCTTCCGTCATCAATCCGGACAACGCGAACACGTCCACCACTCTCAGCGCCCGCTCGCTTGAAAATCTGCCGAATCCCGGCGGCGACCTCACCTATCCGCTGCAATTTTCTCCCGGCGCGCTCATGAACACCGCCGGTAGCGGCAACGACTTCGTCGGCAGCACGAACGGCTACGGAAATGTGGAATTCAACGGGCTGCCTGCACTCTCGAATGGCTATATCGTCGATGGTCTGGAAACCAACGATCCCCTCACGAATCTCAACAGCGGGCTTTCAACCAACCTGGTGCTCGGGCTTAACTCCGTCGCCGAAGTTACGGTCAACACGCTTTCCTACTCCGTTGATCAGGGCCGTTACGGCGCATCCCAAGTGAATTACGTCACCAAGTCGGGAGGGAACCAGTTTCACGGAAACCTCTACGAGCTGTGGAATGGAGCGCTGCTTAACGCCTCCAACTATTTCGCAAATTCAAGCTCTGCGACCGCTAAGCCGCGATCGACGCTGAACCATTTCGGCGGCAGCGTCGGCGGCCCGATCGTGCACAACAAGCTGTTTTTCTTCTTCGATTCGGAGTGGGTTCGTATCGCGCTGCCGATTTTCAATACCATCACGGTCCCGAGCCCCGCTTTTCAGCAATACGTGTTGCAACAGCTTCCTGTTGGCGGCACGGATTCTGTCACCGGCACTGCCTATCCCGCCGCGCCGCAGCTCGTGCCGTTTTACCAAAAAATGTTTTCGCTCTACGGTGCGACCTCGGGAACTCCCCTCGCCGTGCTTGGCTGCCCGTTCAATGCAGACGGCAGCGCCGCCACCGGCGGCCCTGCCAATGGCGACGGCTGCGCGAATCGCCGCGGCGTCTCGCACTCGAGCGATGATCGTGAACAGGTACAGACGGCACGCGTCGATGGGAACGTGAGCCCCGACGACACGGCATGGCTCCGATTTCAAAGCGACACCGGCCTGCAAGCGGCCTTCACGGATCCGATCAATCCTGTTTTCGATGCCATTTCTCCGCAGCCGCTGTACTCCGCCGCCGCCGGCTGGACGCACGTCTTTTCGCAAGACTTGGTGAACTATTTCAACCCGGCCTTCTCCTGGTATTCGAGCCTCTTCGGTCCACGCGATTTCTCGCAGACGCTCGCCGCGCTTCCCATCGTGCTTCAAGGGAGCGGGGCCAACGCGCCGTTCACCACCATCGGCGGCCTCAACAACACCTGGGTGCAGGGCCGCCGTGCCACGCGCTTTTTTATCAACGATAATCTGGCCTGGAGCCGGGGCGCGCACGAACTCCGGTTCGGGACCAACATTCGGGTATTGCTGCTGAACGATTATGATTTCGGCGAGGGCAATGTGCCGCTGGTCGACTACGCCACGCTTCCGCAGTTCATCTACGGCGTTGCATCCACGGTGACGCAGACCTTCCCCACATCGCAGAACGAGCCTTTCAACTTTCTGAATCTGGATTTCTACGCGCAGGACGCTTGGCGGGTTACTTCCACGCTCACCTGGACATTTGGTTTGCGGGACACCTTCAACTCAAATCCTCTGAACCCGCACGACCAGGTCGCGCGGCTTGACGGCGCATTCTCCTCGATCTCGCACGAGGTGAACCAGCCTCTCGATCAAACGATTCGTACCGGCCTCGGCAGTCTGTTTTCCTCTACGCCCTTCGCGATCCTGCAACCGCGCACCGCCATCGCCTGGCAGCCGCGGCCGAAAACCGTCGTGCGCGCAGGCTTTGGCATTTTCAGCGATATTTTGCCTGGCAGCGTCGCGGATCTCATCGGCATGAACCCGCCCTACGTGAAATCCCTGCAGTCCGGCTTGCTCGGCACGATCGGTAAAGCTGGTACGGCGGGATGCAACACGGCACTGGGCTGTACCGCGATTGCGCCCGCTGTCACCAACAGCGCAATCGACGCAGCCTCCGCTGCGAACCAGGCTTTCACCTCCGGCTTTGCTCAGAGCGAGCTGTCTTGCGCCTCGCCGCTTGCGAGTCCCACGAGTTGCTTGCCGCCGGTAGCCATAACTGCCGTGCCCAGCGGAAAATTGCACGCTCCCTACTTCCTGGAATGGAGCGCTAGCGTCGAGCAGGCGATCGGATCGAACGCCAGCTTGAAAGCGCAATACGTCGGAACTCGAGCGGTGAATCAGCCGTACGTCACCGAAGTGAACGGCTATCAGACCGTGTGCGACGGTTGCTTCACGCCGTTCCCGTTCGCAGCGCCGGCGGATCCGCGCTTCGCGGCCGTGACGCAACTTGAAACCGGTGCAAACAGCAGCTACCACGGCTTGCAGCTGACGGCCATGAAGCGTCTCGGCCACGGTCTCGAGGGTCAAGTGAACTATACGTTCAGCCATTGCCTCGACACGGTTTCCAACGGCGGCTTCCTGCAATTTTCGTCGGGCGGAATACTCTCGCCGCTTCCCGGCGAACTTGCGCGCGATTACGGCAACTGCGACTACGACGTGCGCCACAACCTGACCGCGCAGTATGTGTACGAGTTACCGCTCAAAACGAGCCATCACGCTCTCGGATATTTCGTGAACGGTTGGCAGGTTTCCGGCAGCGTGTTTTGGCACAGCGGCGTGCCGTTTTCAGTGCTGAGTACTCCGTACTCGGCGAACGGTGACGGCATCCTGCAAGGCAGCGGGCCGCAATTCGCGAGCGTTGTTCCGGGCGTCGATCCCTACTGCCGGAATTGCCAGATCGCCGGCGTCACACAGCCCGGCACGATTCAGTGGCTCAATCCTGCCGCGTTCGTTTCCACCGTCGATCCCTCGACTGGAAAATGTGTGGCCGGCGACTCTCCAGCGAATTGCCAGTTTGGCGATTCCGGGCGCAATGCCTTTCGTGGACCCGATTTTTTCTGGAGCGATTTCTACATCACGAAATCGTTTCCGATAACGGAACGAGTGAAGCTGCGGTTCGACGCGCAATTCTTTAACGTCTTCAATCATCCCAACTTTGCCCTTCCCAGCAATACGCTCGCCGGCGTGCCGGGCGAACTCGGAACGCAAACTGGGTTCGGCGCCCTCACTTACACTACGTCCCCACCAACCGGGCTGCTCGGCGTAGGCCTCGGCGGCGATAGCAGCCCGCGCATGATCGCATTCCAGGCGCGGCTGGAGTTTTAGAGCCCGAACGCGGACCCGAGGCAGTTCGTGTTTCTTTCTCAAGGAAGCTGTAAAACCACAACGGCAACCTCTTGCGCGCGAAGCGGCGAGTGCTTTCTGAACCCGGTAACTGAAACAATCCAAGCTTGAGCATCGCTCATGTCCGATCGCGAAGCACGATTCGATTAAGGTGACGACTTCAATCGAGCTACCGCGACGTACCCGAATGGTTTCGCAAAACCGCCGCGTCAAGCACTGGTTTCCGTTGACGCCAAGACCTGACCTTACCTCAGCATTTTCTCTGTGAAAGCTTCGTTCGGATCGAATTGAGAAGTCTACAGAACCAGGTCGTTGTCAGGCTTTTTCGACTTTCTTCGACGGAAACTCAAATTTCACGTGCCGCTGCATCGTCCGTGATTTGCCGCCAAACGAAGCTGGGCGGTCTGATTCACGAGTGCGGATTTCGGCTTGGTATGCGATGTTGTGCGAGCAATCAGAACTGGATCCAGCGGATCAAAACTCCCGCGACGGCCGCGCCCAGTAGCGGACCAAAGATCGGAATGGGAGCATAACCCCAGTCCGAGCCGCCTTTTCCCGCAATTGGCAGCACCGCGTGCGCGATGCGCGGACCCAAGTCACGAGCCGGATTGATCGCATAGCCGGTCGTGCCGCCCAGCGAAAGTCCGATGCCCCACACCAAAGCGCCCACTAAATAAGGACCCAAGCCGGCGGCTGGTCCTTCAGCTGCAACTCCCTTCGAGAAAATTGTCGCGACGACAAATACAAGCGTCAGCGTTCCGATCACTTCGCTAACGAAGTTCCACCCCGCGCTTCGAATCGCCGGAGCGGTGCAAAAAATCGCGAGCTTCGCCGGCGCGTCGGGTGTCTGCTTCCAATGCGGACCAAAGTGAATCCAAACCAGCACAGCGCCGCAGAACGCGCCCAGAAGCTGCGCCAGCATGTTTGACCCGACCCTCGAGTAATCTCCGGACGAAATGGCAAACCCCAAAGTCACGGCGGGATTCAGATAGGCCGCTTTGCTTCCGCAAGCGATCGCGGTGAATACTCCGGCCATCACCGCGAACGCCCATCCGGTCGTGATTACCATCCAGCCGCCCCCTTCCGCTTTCGAACGTTTTAGCAGCACCCCGGCAACAACGCCATCGCCCAAAAGAATCATCACCAGGGTTCCTAGAAACTCTCCCAAGAAGGGTGAGCCCATTTTCGCTTCTCCTTAGATTGCCGAGCTGCCGCGTTCAACGCCAGCCTACCAAGCCGCCGTGCATTTGCTATTCGTCGAGCCAATCGAACGATCGCGCGACGGCTTTCTTCCACAATTTGTACATATGCTCTCGCGTAGCCTCGTCCATGTTCGGATTCCACGTGCAGTCGACTGCCCAGTTCGCTCGCAGGTCATCGGTGCTCGCGTAGAATCCAACGGCCAGTCCGGCGGCATACGCTGCACCCAGTGCCGTCGTCTCCTTGATCACCGGACGAACCACCGGAAGATTCAGAATGTCGGATTGAAATTGCATCAGCAGGCCGTTCTCCACCATCCCGCCGTCGGTACGTAGCACCTTTAGCTGAATCTGCGAGTCTTTCTCCATGGCCTCGAGCACTTCGCGTGTCTGAAACGCCGTCGCCTCCAGCACCGCTCGCGCGAGATGCCCCTTGTTTGCATACCGCGTCAAACCTGCGATCACGCCCCGCGCGCTAGTCTTCCAATACGGAGCGTACAGTCCGGAAAACGCTGGAACGAAATACACACCACCGTTGTCTGTCACGGTGCGTGCGAGCGTCTCAACGTCGGAACTGTTTGCGATCAACCCGAGGTTGTCACGCAGCCACTGTACGAGCGCGCCTGTGATCGCGATGCTTCCTTCCAGTGCGTAGTGCGCGGGCTTCGCGCCGAGTTTGTACGCAACGGTGGTAAGCAAACCAAATTTGGAATGAATGAGTTTCGTGCCCGTGTTCTCAAGCATGAAGCAGCCAGTGCCGTAAGTGTTCTTCGCTTCGCCGGGATTAAAACAAGTCTGTCCCACCAGCGCGGCCTGTTGATCGCCCAGAATTCCAGCGACGGGCACATCCTTCACCGCGTCCAGCTGCGATTGTCCGTACACTTCGCTGCTCGATACGATTTTGGGAAGCATCGCGCTCGGGATTCCATAGATCTGGAGCATTTTGTGATCCCAGGCGAGCGTGTTGAGGTCCATCAGTTGCGTCCGGCTCGCGTTCGTCACGTCAGTTACGTGAACGCCGCCTTGCGCGCCACCGGTTAGCTTCCACACCAGAAAGCAGTCGATATTCCCAAATAGCAAATCGCCCGCTTCCGCAGCCTCCTGAGCGCCCGGAACATTTTTCAGAACCCAACGAATCTTCAACCCGCTGAAGTAGGTTGCCAGAGGTAGACCGGTTTTCTCTCGAAAACGATCCTGCCCGCCATCCCTAGAAAATTCCGCAACGGCGTCACCGACGCGCGTGTCCTGCCACACCAGCGCGTTGTACACGGGCCGGCCGGTCTTCCGACTCCACACAATTGTGGTCTCGCGCTGGTTGGTGATTCCAATCGCCGCAAGATCTTTCGGACGCAAACCCTTGGCCTGCATCGCCTCAGCGATCACTTCCTGCGTGCGGCGCCAGATTTCGTCGGGATCGTGCTCCACCCAGCCGGGCTTGGGGAATATCTGCTCGTGTTCTTTCTGCGCCACCGAGACGATGCGTCCGGAGCGATCGAAAACGATGAAGCGCGTGCTCGTCGTGCCCTGATCAATCGCGCCAAGGTATGCCGTCACGGCAAATCCTCCTCGCTAAAATGCGGCTTGCGCCGTTTAGTTCGCAGTTGCTGCTGTTTCGGAAGGGAGACCGGCCAGCTCGATCAGTCGTTGGATTTGTGCTCGATACTTTTCCGCCGCAGATTTTTCAGCCTCGGCGTTCCAGCCCAACTCCCGGGCCAAAATTGCAGCCGTAGCATCGGCCGCCAGAATAGCCCCGCGCCAGCTGAAGAATTGCAATCCGGTTCGGCGCTTCAGCGAATCCTCGATGGTCGTCGCCATTTCGTAACGCGCGCAGTATGCGATTTCTGCGCGGAGCGGCGCGAAGCCGGGAACGATAGGATTGCCAAGGTCGGGATCGGCTTTTGAAAGTTCCATCACTTTGGTGGCGTTCGTCCCGAATTTTTGCGAGAGATGCTTGGCCGTCTGTTCCGGCAATCCGTAATCTTGAACGAGCGACTGCCAGTAATCGGGCGAGTAGCCGTTCGATCCGTAGAGTGGATGATCGCGTGTTACGCCCGGCGCTTCGGGCTTGCCCAGCGATTTTTGTACCGCGTTGATCGTGTCTTCGGCCATCGCGCGATGTGTCGTCCACTTGCCACCCATGATGCTGATCAGGCCGGACTCGGTGTCCACTTCCACTTCGTGGTCGCGCGCGAGTTTTTTGGTAGCCGTTGCTCCGGCTGCGCTTACCAGCGGTCGCGCTCCCGCAAAACCGCTCACAATCTGCTCTGGGCGCACGGCCGTCCCGAAGTAGCGGTTGATGTGGTGCAACAGATACTCGACTTCCTGTTTGGAAAGGTAGAGTTCGTCGCCAGGTTGCACTTCCTGTTCCGTCGTTCCAATCAGCAGCCGGTCGAACCACGGTACGGCAAAAAGCACGCGGCCATCGTCAGTCTTGGGAATCAGCAACGCGTCATTCGTCGGAAAAACGTCCAGCGGAAGCACGATGTGCGACCCCTTGCTCAGCCGCATCCGCGTCGGGGTTCCTGGCCTCGCCAGCCTGCGAATCAAGTCGGATCCAGGACCTGTAGCGTTCACAAAGCGAGTTGCGCGAATGACAAATCTTTCCTTGGAGAATTGATCTTCGACTTCAGCGGTTTCCAGTTTTCCGTTCGCATCCTTGGTGAAACTCACCACGCGCGCGTAATTCAGCGCCTCTCCGCCAGCCTCCACGAGGGAATGAATCAGCGCCATGTTGTAACGGCCGTCATCGAATTGGCCATCGGCGTAAGCGATGCTGCCGATGAAGCGGTCTCGCGCAAGCCCGGGCATGCGCTGTAATGTTTCTTCGCGGGTAAGAAACTGGCTGGGAAACAGGCTGTCTTTCCCCGCGATCCACTCGTACAACTTCATTCCGAAACCCATGTACGCCACCTCGAACCAGTTGGGGCAGGGAATCAGAAACTCGAGCTCACGAGAAAGGAACGGACCGTTGTGCAACATGTGAATGCGCTCGTGGAGCGCGCGGTTCACCACTTCGTACTGCGCGGGATCAAGCTGCTTTACCGCTTCCTCCAGATACCGGACGCCTCCGTGAATGATCTTCGTTGCGGCTGTGGATGCGCCGCTCGCGAAGTCGGAGCCGTCCAGCAGCACTGTTTTCATCCCGCGCAACTGTGAATCCAAAGCTGAGCCTGCGCCGGTCGCGCCGGCACCGATAACACAGAGGTCGAAGGAACCAGACCGAATGCTCTCCAGCGATGCGCTACGACTCTTCATGGAGCCCTCCTTGCTTATCGATTGCGGAACCGCTCGTGACCCAACGAACTACATAATTGCGGGCTAACCTGCGCGCTGTTCTGCGCTGCGCCACGGACCGTCTGGGCGTTAATAAGCTACTTGCGTAGGAAATCCCAGAATGCTCGCGCTTCCACTGTTCGGATTCGCGCCCCAACTCCAATCGTGTTGATAGGTCGGCTGGACGATCCACCACGGCGTAACCTGAATCAAGTAATTGACCTCGGTCACTTTCTCAGAGCCCAGGACCGGAGGCCCCTGATCAAAGTACGCGGCGTTGAACGTGTCGCTGATCTTGCTGTAGATCAGCGAAGCGGCCAGCGAATCGTCGGCCCGCTTCGGAAGCAGACCGATATAGCGAGCGCCTGTGGTGGTTTCGGAGTTCAGTTGATTTACGTCGGTCGGGCTGTAATCGTAGGTAAAGAACGCCTCGAGCCCTCGAGCCGACCCCGCCTCCGGGCGATACACTGCCTGATTGGCCATCACGTAGCCAAGATAATTTCCGTGGCTGGTCACTTTTGTCAGCGGGTTCGTGAACAAGCCATTGTTGTAGATCGCGCCGAGCCTGTAGAGCCCCGGGTACGTTTTTTTCCTCGCGTCCACGGCGGAATCCGGCGCGTGTGGCAAGAACCCCGCTTCGAAAAGCGGCGAACCGTTGTTTCGAATCGCAAAGTGAAATCCAGTCGTGTCCTGCGCATAGGGATTTCGATTTGCCGCGGTAATGGCGGCTTTCACGTAAAAGTGAGGATCGGGAACCAGGCGAATTTCAGCAGCGGGCGTAGAAGCCGGGTCAAACGATTCGTAGACGTTCGCGAAAAGATTTCCATGCGCGTAGTCCACTGGCTCACCCAACAAAGACCCGCGGTAGTCCTGAACGCCGTAGAAATCCTGCCCGGCAAACCGTCCTGCTTTCCGAAACAATGTTCCGCCGAATAGCTCCTGTTGAAACCAGAAAGAATCCAGGCGGGTCGCGTGAGCGCTCACCACACCGCTGGGATTCGCCAGAGTCCCCAGGTCCGCTCCGAGGTTGGCGCCGAATTGCCAGAGGCCGGTAACGTGAAACCTGAGCCCGTGCCACGACGAAAACTTGCCGAAATCGACGTCCATCGTCCCGCGCAGACGCCCCCAGCCGGTGTAATCGTTCTTATCGCCGCCCGTTACGTTCGCAAGAAGGTCAGTGGTGTAGTGGAAATCAAACGTCACCCCGCGGTTGGCCAGTCGAGTGCGCGCACCTCCCCAATCGCCAAATGCGTATCGTCGCGTTCGAAGCTCATCCAACAACGACTCGGACAACATATTGGAGGCCGGTGCCAGTTGTGCCGCTGCTTTGTGGGAGCTTGCGAGCATCAGAAGTAAGATCCAGATCAAACCGCAGAGTCGGCCCAGAAGCCGACGGTCGAATCGAATCAATTCGGATGCTCGTTGCGTTTTCTTTCCGAAAGTTGAAGCAGCTGATCGAGTCTCCGATCACTCGAATGCTCCGTTGTTCCCGGCGTTTAGTTTCTCTTGATGATGAATACCGTCTTGTCGTCGATCCGGTCCCGTTCACTGGCTGCGATCAAGCGGGCGTCTCTTTCCCGGGCATAGTTCATGAGTGCGTCACAAATCTGTTTCGCTGATAGCTTCGAGCACTCGCGCAGCAACGCTTCGAGTACTTGGCGTTCATCGCGATCGGTGCCGTCATAAACGCCGTCTGTATAAAGGAACAGAATGTCGCCGGGATTGATCAAGCGGATGTCCGCAAAGTCGGATGAGTCGGTCTCCTTCTGCCGGAATACGGTCGATAGGTAGAGATTGCGATCCGGATGGTCCTCGGGGATCTCGAGACCGAGCGGAGGGAATTGCACCATCGGACCGTCACCCAACGGCGTGAACGTTTGAGATCGCGCCGAAAAAACAAGAGGCGCCGGGTGACCGAAGTTGACGAATCGGAAGCGGCCGGAAGCGTGAATCTCGCCGTATATCATCGTGGCTACTTCGCGGGCTTCGTCCGGATCGTTCACCCCAAGCGCGTTTCGCGCCGTCACCGACTTTGCCAATCGCAGATTAAGCCGTTCGAATAACTCCGGCGTCGTTCTCCCGTGTTGATCGAGTTCAGTAAGCATCAGAGCGTGAAAGGTATCGTGTACCGTCGATGCAATTTTCGCGGAAATGATCCCGTGTCCCTCCGCGTCTACCAGCAGCACGCCTGCCATCGAGTGGAGCTGGTTCAAATCTTCGGCGACTCGAATCTGCTCCGAACTTCGCGCTTCCCGGTAAGAGGTCTCATCCGCGGGCTGAAACCCCGCCTTCGATCTAAGCCACACGACGTGTTCATCCACCGAATTGCGCGGCCGTCCATCCTCGGGAAGCGGCTCGAGAAATTCCTTCGATAAATCCAGAGCCCGCTGAATTCGCGCGGTGATGTCGTAGCGTTGCTGAAAATTGATGTATTCGAAAAGGTCGCCGCCGACCGAGCCGGCCGGAACAGAACTCCCGTACATCTCAATGCCGGGAATATGAGGAATTGCGCCTTCCACCGGCATTAGCCGGTCGCGCAAATATTTATCAATGCGGGGTTCCGCGTAGGGAACGGACATCAGCGACCTGACTCCCCGTTCGTACTTGCCGAAGACGCGTGCCGAAGTTCGCCGGGGAAACAGATTCTACCGCTACCGGAGTCGATCCTTGCTAGCGAATAAAATTGGGAGTGAAACCGAGTTCGGATTCAGATCAACCACCCGTCAGTCAGTGCGAAGCTAGTGTTCCGCTTACGGCAGTCGTCGCGCCCAATCTCAGACTTTCATCCGTTGCGTCCAAACCTGCATGGGCGTCTGCTCTCGATTGGCCCACGCGTAATACGGAATGAACGTCAATTGAACTGGCTTGGTCTTGGGCCGATCCGCTTGATACTCCGCATAGAGTGAATCGCGTGATCCCGGATACTCGATCACTGCGCCTTCATGCTCGAGCACCACCACTCCACCCAGCAAGTCGCTCTTGAATTCGCTTTTGAATTCGCCCGACGGCTTGTGGCCAACGTTCAGCGCCACGTCTTCGATCGCCGTTCCGCTCGGTTGATCCAGTTGCTCCATGCAATAGACCAGCGGGCCGCGCTGCACCGCGACGCGCCCTTCATCCTCCACCACGTGAGGATTCGCCTCGAGTACCTGCGGCGTCATGTCCAGTTTCAGTTGCACCACGTCGCCCGATGCCCAGGACCGGTGAATCGGCAGATACTCTCCGGCCTTCGCGCCGGGGATCGCTTTACCATTCACGCTAACCTGCGCTCGGTCGCTCCAGCCCGGAATCCGCAAATACATTGTGAATTCCGAAGCCTGTGCCGGAGCCACATTCAGTTCCACCGAGCCGTCCCACGGATAATTCGTCTTCTGCGTGATTTTCAGTCCCGTGCCGTTCTCCAGCGTCCAGTCCAGTTGCGAGTTGTCGTAGAGGTGCACGTAAATTCCATCGGCGCTGGTGCTGTAGAAATATCCGGGCAGCGACGCAAACGTGCGCTCCAGATTCGGCGGGCAGCACGTCGTGTCGTACCAGGTGTTCCGAATCGTGTCTCCGGTGGAGGGATCGAATGCGAGCGGATTTCGGTAACAATAAAACGTACCGTTGAGCGACATGCCGGAATTGATCCCGTTGTAGAGCGCTCGCTCGATTACATCCGCGAACTTCGCGTCGCCCGTCACCGCGAGCATTCGCCAGTTCCACATCATGTTGCCGATCGCCGCGCAGCTCTCGCCATAGGCTTGCGCGTTCGGCAGTTCATAAGCATCGCCAAACGCTTCTCCCGCCGCGCGCGCGCCAACTCCGCCAGTCACGTACATTTTTGTGGTTGTCAGGTCGTTCCATAGAACGTTCAGCGTCTTCCAGTACGTTTCATCGCCGGTCTCCATGTAATAGTCGGTCGCGCCGCAGCAGGCGTACATCGCTCGCACCGCGTGGCCTTCCAGCTTCGTCCGCGCCGTGAACGGCGTGCCGCAGAACATGTAGATCGTGCGGCGTGCAGGTAAATCGATTCGGTCGTCGCCGTGGAGAATGTATCCAGCAAGATCCAGTTGGCGCTTATCGCCGGTGGTTCGGTACAGCTCGATCAACGCCATTTCGATTTCCGGATGTCCGGAAACGATGGGCTTCAGCGGCGCCGGCCCGTAATTCGGAAGCAGAAAATCGTTTACGAACCGAATTCCGGCGTCGAGCATTTTGGGATCGCCGGTGCCGCGATAGTAGGCGATCGCACCCTGCAGAAAGTGGCCCATGTTGTAGAGCTCGTGGCCGGTGGTCTGTGTCTGCGGCAGCATGATCAACGAAGCCCGATCGTCGACGTAATACGTGTTCAAGTAGCCGTTCGGCTTCTGCGCAGCCACCACGTCGTCGATGAATTTCTCCGCCGAGGCACGCAGTTGAGGATACCGCCCGGACTGCAGCGTGAAGCCCACCGCCTCGGTCCACTTATAAATATCCGAATCCGAATACACCGGACCGCTCTGCTTCGCCGTGCTCTTTCCAATCAACCGACGAAAATTCTCCATCCGGCCATTCGCTTCCAGCAGGTCGTGCATGCTCGGAATGCTCTTATCCACGTTGATTTCGCGCCGCTTGCCCCAGAACCCGTCTTCAATCGTGACCGCGCGCACTGGAACGTTTTTCAGTTTCGCGTGCGGCGAGCGGACCAGATTCTCGATGCCCTGGTCTTGCCAGGACGGACGATCGAGAAGCTTCGGCGCGGCCTCCTCTAACAACGTGCCGGAGCGAGATGGCTTTGCTAGTTCAGCGAGCAACTTGCCCGAGGGCAATAGAATTGCGGCGGTACCAGCCGAAAGTGCCGACGAAACGAAATTTCTGCGCGAAATTTTTCTCTTCGAGTCCATCGGAGCCTCCGGATGAGTATGTCTGGAGAAATAAACGCGATGCTACGCCTCGACCTGCTGGTAGAGCCGGTAGTCCTCGTTCATGATCGCTGCGAACGGCCGCATCGTCAGATTGCCCGTGCCCGTTTTTACGTTCCAGTCGTCAGACGATTGCGCGAGTGCCGTGGCCGCGAGCAGTTGCTGCTTCGTGATTTTGTCGGGCAAATTTCCCACGGCGAAAAGTGCGATCGGCCCGCGCATCAACGCCACGGTGTTCGGATTCTTAGTGTCCACCGGCTCGAGCGCGAGCGGCATTTCCATCTCCATCTCGATCCGGTCGCCGTCCTTCCACGTCCGCTGCACCGCCAGGAATTTTCCGGGCACGACGTCGCTCTCTACGCGGCTTCCGTTCACGGCCACCGTGGTCTTTGATCCCGCCCATCCAGGAATTCGCACATATACGGTGAACGCTGCCGGCTTCGCCAACGCAAACTCCATTTGCGTCGTGTTGGCGCGCGGAAATTGCGTGGTCTGCGTGATCTTTGCGGGTGTTCCGTTCTGCGACCACGAAAGCGTCGACGGCAAAAACAGATTCACGTACACGCCGTCCCTCCCGCGGTAGTACGAGCTAATACCGTAGTCCGCGGCGAGCTGCGGGAACGTTCCCGAACAGCACGGCCACTTATCTTTGTAATGAACCTTTGTGCCGGTGTTGTTGTAGTCCGAATAATAGAAGGACGTGCCATCCGGCAGAATCGGCCATGCCCCTGCGATCGTGTTGTAAAGGACGCGTTCCATGCTGTCGCCGTAACGCGAGTCGCCCGTTACACGCAGCAAATACCGCGTGATCTTGAAATGCCCGTACGCACCGCACGGAGTTTCAAAACTGGAATGCGTTAGCCCGAGGCTCTGGTCTAATCCGTCGCTGCCCGGCGGCACGAATGCCTCGTCCGGTCCCCAGCCGCCTGTCGCGAAACTCTGCTCCTGCACCATCCGGAACCCGTTTGACGCTGCGCGCAGATATTTTTCGTCGCCCAGCACCAGATACGCCTGCATCGCAGAACTCAACGCGTTCACGTGGCTGTACGCATGCTCGCCGGGCAACACATTTTGATTTTCGGAAAGCGGATCGAAATACTCCTTCTCGATGAATCGGACCGCCAGATCCTTGTAACGCGGATCGCCGCTGCGCTGGTACGCCAGGAAGAAATTCTCCGGCAGCGTGTAGGTTTCGTCGAACGTGTACGCGATGTCCTTGTGCGGCCGGGCGCGCTGTTCGGCGCGGCTCAGCGCTTTCTCAGGCAGGTGTGGAAGCACGGCGTCGGTGCTGCGCTTCAGAACGTCGAGTGCATCCGAATTACCCGCAAACTCGTGCGCGTCGATCAATCCGCAGCACGTCTTATCGAATGTGTAAGCGGGAAGCCGGTAGTCCACATAGAACTTTCCGGCCGGATCCACCGTCGCTCCGTAGCCCCGTACCAGGCGCTGAATCTTCTCTTGCGTCGGCTTCGATCCGGTCACCGCATAGGCGCGCGCCAGCCCCGAAAGGTACTGGCCGAAGCTGTGTCCGGGGATGAACGCGTGGAAGTTCTCCATCGGAGTGAAGTCTTCCGCGTCGTCGTACCAGCCGCCCATATCCGGGCCGTCAGCCGGAAGCCCTTCGCGCATACGAAACGGCTTCAACATCGCGTCTTCGTCGAGATGGAAGTAGAGGTCGTGATTCTGTTCGAATTGACGGCGAAACGGGCTATCCAGCAGCTGCACCTGCGAATATCCAAACGTCGAAAGCTGTGGCGTCACTGCCACTTGAACCTGAGGTGCGAATCCCCAGCTCGCCCGCGCTCGAGATGCCCAAAGCGCTCCGGCCCCCACCGCCGCGTGCGTCAGGAATTGCCGTCTGGATGTCTTTCTCATGTGCTGGTCTCCCGGAGGATGGCTGTAGGTCGTCGGCCGTGGACGAAACGGATCGGGCTCCGAAGTGTTTGGATGCTAAAAAGTGAGAAATCGTTTACCCACCGTATATACGCGCCTGGAATCAACGTTGTCAAGCCGTCGCGGGAGGCCCGTTTTCAAAGCCCAATTTAGCGTCCGGGCGGTCTTAGTGTTTGCGTCCCGTCGTAATCGGCTTTTCCGTGGTCGCCAGAGAAGAAGGACGCGCGAAGATCGCCTCGTCCATGGCTGCGTTTTCGTGGATCTCATCGAGTTGAACGACGGAAGTGCCATTTGGAACGGTCGTAATCACGCGGAACGGAACCCGCACGCCGCCCACGTCTCGATAGTCGGAATAATCAATTTGCGTCGGGTTCCGGCCGAGCGGCGAGGCACCATAACGAATCGCTCGCACAAGTAGCCGCGTGTCGCGATCGAAGAACAATGTCATTCGCAACGCGGCGGGACCATCTGCCGTCACGACAAACGCCGGGTAACCATCGATTTCGGCGCCTCGCTCTACTCGCAAATCCGGAAATCTCTCGATCAAGTGAACTGGAAATTGCAAATCAGCATCGATGGAAGCCGCCGTCAGGTCAGCCGGATCCATCGCCCGTGCAGGCCGTCCGGGTGCGGTCGTCCAACCATAATTCCCGTCGATCACCGTCGACGCGTCCCCCTCTTTTAGATGTCGCACCATCGCACTTCTCGTACCCGCCGCGGTAAGAATTTCAATCGGAACGCTCGTGCCGTTCGAAGTCTCATTGCCGCGCGATACACGCGCCCGAACCTGCTCGATCCCCGCGCGACCCCCAAGAGCCGCGATGTAGCTATCAACGATCTCTTCCGCCGTCGGCTGGACCGCAACGGCGCTTGCAACGCTTTCAAGATTGGCGGCTGTGGCCGGAGCTGTCGATAGCGTCGGCGTCGCAACAGGATCCGGCGCCCCGCGATGGCACGAGTAGCAGGTGATTTCCCGCTCGCCCGCGAAATTCTTCCCATTCAGCGCGAACATCATCTTCATCATCGCGCGTGCCGTCTGCTTCGCTTTCTTGTCGTCTTTTTCGAAGTGTCCCTCCACGTGGCAGTACGAACACTCCACGCCCAGCGATGAAACCATGAATTGCATCGACGGAATCAACTGATCCGCCGGAATTCCCTTCAACACTTGGATATTTTTGTATGCCGCCTCCGCAGTCCGGGTAGGCTGCCTAGTCTCACCAGACGCTGCGTGATGGCCCGTCGCACCGGCCGAACTCGCTGCAGAGGAAGCGCTCATCGCATCCTTGATTTTGCCCGACAGCGCGTCGGCATCCGCATCGCGTCCCGTCTTCTGATACAGCGCGATCAATTTGCTCGCTGCCGGCAAATCCAAAGAATCAAGCGCCAGCGCCTTTTCAAGGTGTGCGATCGCCCCAGCGTCGTCGCCTGCCAAAATGTATGGCGAAGCGGCATCGCCTTCCGCCAATGCCGAATTCGGATCCAGTTCGAGCGCTCGCTCAAACGCGAATCGTGCCTCCGAACTCTGCTTGCCAATCAGCAGCGCCTGCCCAATCCACTTAAAAAGTTCGCTATCGTCTGGGAACTGCTGCTGGACGGACGTCAACATCCGGTATCCCTGCAAAATATACGCGCCCGAATGCCGCTGCATCCCCGCATCGATGTACGCAATGCCCATGTTGCGAGTTTCCAATGGAGGGGCCGGCTCGCGCCATGCCACTAGACCGGAATCTGAAGGTACCTCCGGGTATTCCTGAGGCCGCCGTTGAATCCGGTGATCGGTGAACACCGTGTGGCCGCCATCTTTCGCATCGCGCCGAGGCATGTGGCACGTCAGACAATTCGTGTCCTGTGCCGGATGTGGCGTCGCAGGAAACGTCGTCGCATGGCACGTCAGGCAGCGCGCTCGATAATACGAAACCGAATCTGCCGGCTTTTCGTGTGGATTGTGGCACGTTCCGCACCACAGCCGGCCTTGGCTGTTGCGCGCGCACGCGCTCAATGCAAGCTGTTCTGCGTGGCTGATCACTTTGAACGAGCCCGCAGGATTCGCGTCGTGGAATGTAGTAAAGATATCTTCCGTGCGCTCCCCTGGAACGAAATCGCTGATTTGCCTCCCCGGATTCGGGACGCGCGCCGCGCCAAATAAATGGCATTGCTCGCACACGCTGTCCCGCGCCGCAGGCTCGAGATTCGCCGGATTAATAATCGTTCCCGGACGCGGATCGGCAATGTGCAGATCGGACGGCCCGTGGCACCGCTCGCAGGTGATCGATTCTGCCGCGGCTGGAAAAATGGGGGGGCGATATTCGTTCAGAGTTCCTGGAACGAATAGCGACGTCCCGGAATGGCAAAGCAAGCACTCCTGGCGAATCGGGCGCGTGAAATCGGGATCGGCCTGATGCTCGAACCCTGGCGCAAGATCGTAAGCGCCCCGGCTTTTGTAATAAGCCACCGGCGATTGGAAAAGATGGTTGCCGATGTCGACCAAATAGCCGCTGGCATGTGCTCCGGACCCGATTACCCAGTCGATTCGAAAATCGAGTTTGTCGCCGCCGTTGGTCCAGTGCTGGAAATAACCGGCAGGCGACGATGTCATCGTGATCGTCGATCCGTTCGCCGTTACCGTGCCGTCTGGCTCCAGGCCAGCCGCACGCAGCGAATGCGCCATTGTTGTTTTTTCGTAGCCCGCCACTTCCGATGGATGGCAAACGATGCATCGCTTCGCGCCGACAGGCTCGCTCCCTGCTGGCAACACCGATTGAACGCCTCCGGATTTCTGTCCGGACTGCCCATGGACCTTCGGAATCGAACAGAAACCGACCACGAGCGCAGCCAGCAAGCTCGCGCGCATTCGAACGGAGTACGAAACGCGGAACACACTCGTTGCGTGCGTCGACTTTCGCAAGCCGGGCTCTTGATGCCTGATCACATTCATCCTTCGTACGACGTCACGCGGCCTACGGACTGGGAGGAGCGGTCTCACCGGAAGCTTCCGGCTTGGGAATGTAGAGCTTGTACTTGTTGGCCGAGTTTTCGTTTGTTTGGGTTTGCGCCCGCAGCTCTGCGAGCCGTTTCACAAGCCCGGGAATTTCGCCGTTCGTATCCTTGGTTTTTCGCAGCGCGAGCAACAAGTGATACATCGCAATCTGGTCGTTCGGATTGTCGCGAAGCACGATGCGGCACTGCTCGATCGCCTTTTCATTCTGGCCTGATTCCAAGTAAAGGTTGCCGAGCACATTGCGCGCGAGCGGAAAATTAGGCTGCAACTGAACTGCGCGCGATGCCGATTGAAGCGCCGCATGGAACTGCGCACTTCCCACGGCCGGTCCGCCCTGCGCGATGATCTCCGCCTTCAAATAGTGCAGGAACGGATCCTTCGGATGCAGCTTCAACTGCGCGTCGACTGTCTTCAGCGCTTGATCCAGGTCGCTGTTCTGGAATTGAGCGAGGCCTTCGGCCACGGCAGCCGACGCCTGGCGCGGATCCAGATGGTTTGCAGTTTCGAAGTCGGCTTGCCCCTTATCGAACTGTCCCATCTGGATGAATAAGATTCCGCGCGCTACGTACAGCGACGCCGCCTTCGGCAGCTGCTCGAGCCCCGCATTCACCATTTCCACGCCGACCTGGAACGATTGGTGTTTGTACGAGAGCGCTGCAAAATCCACGTAGTATTTCGCGTTCTGCGGATGGGCAACGATCGCTTGGCGCAGAAGTTCCACGGCGCGCGGCGTATCGCCGGTTTCTTCATAAGCTGCTGATGCGAGGTCGAGTGCATCAGCATCGGGTTGTGGTTCGTTCATCAGCGGTTCCAACGTCGCGACCGCCTCCGGCGCGTGTCCGGCAGAAAGCTGAACCACGGCAAGGTTGTAACGAGCATGCGGATCGTCGGGCCGAAGCTCGAACAGCTGCTGAAAAATCGGCAGCGCCTCGTCCGGCTTTTGCAAATCCATCAGACACGATCCGTATTCCTCCAGCGCCGAAGGCTGTGAGGACAGCACCTGTCCAGCGAGCTGAAAATGTTTCACCGCGGCTGCGCAGTCGTGTCTTTTATAATCCAACGCGGCGAGCATCGCATGGGTCGTCGGCTCGTTCGGGCGAACCTTAAGGATTCTGTTTAGAAGTGGAATCGCTCGATCGCTCCCGGCTGCGTATTCGATCTGCGCCGCGCCTTCCAGAGCCGCCAGGTAATCGGGCTGGATCGCCAGCGCCTTGTCGTACGCAGCCAGCGCTTCGCGATTTTTCGACATGTGCGAGTACGCGACGCCTTCAAGCGCCCACAGCCGCACGTCTTGGGGCCACTTTTGAAGCTGTTCGCGGGCTAGGGTGACCGCGCCTTGGTTTTCGCCCGTTCGAATCGCAGACTCAATTGCGGCGATGCTTACTGAATCCGCGGCGCTCTGCGCTAAGCTAATAACGGCGATGGCGTCCGTCAGGAGGAGAAAAAGAGTGAATCGCAGAAGCGTCCGAAACGATCCTGGGATTTGCACCAAGGACCGATGCTTCCTGCTTCCGAAATCAGTGCGCGTCACGGCGATCCGGTAACCTACGAGCGAGTTCTGCCTGGAAAGCTATGGTAAACGTTTCCTCTTGTTTTATACTTCCGGTGCGTGGTGGCGTCAAGCCAACGCGCCCCGCCGTATTCTCTGTGCGCACGGCGAGATCCCATTCGTCCACATGAACCTCACTCGCCGATCGTTTTTTCAACTGTCTTTTGGCCTCGCGTGGGGGACTTCTGCGTCCCGACTCTTCGCCCAGGGCATGTCCACGCATACCACGAAAGCGCAGCCGCGCACGCCGCCATCCGGCAGACCTTTCGACGCCCATTTCACAGACGTAGCTGCCGCGGCCGGTTTGGTCGCCCCGACGATCTACGGCCGCCCGGATCGCAAGGACTACATTCTGGAAGCCGTCGGTTGCGGCTGCGCGTTCATCGATTACGACAACGATGGCTGGATGGATATTTTCCTCCTGAGCGGCACGCGCATGACGGGCGCTCCCCCGGGCACAACGAATCGCCTCTATAAAAACAATCGCGACGGAACATTTACCGACGTGACCGACAAGGCCGGATTGCACGACGTCGGCTGGGCCTCTGGAGTCTGCGTCGGCGACTACAACAACGACGGATTCGAGGACCTGTTCTGCACTTACTTTGGGCAAAACAAGCTCTACAAGAACAATGGCAACGGCCGGTTCACCGACGTAACGAAGGAAGCCGGCTTGTTAAACGATTTGCCTCGATACGGAGCCGGGTGCACGTTCCTCGATTACAATCGCGATGGTTTTCTGGATCTTTTCGTTTCGAATTATGTGCAGTTCGACATCCATCGGGTGCCCAAGCCCGGCCAGAACGCCGATTGCACCTGGAAGGGAATTGATGTCGAGTGTGGGCCACGCGGTTTGCCGCACGGAGTGCACTCGCTCTATCGCAATAATGGCGACGGCACTTTTACTGACGTCAGCGACAAAGCGGGGATCTCGGCTTCACGGGGCAGCTATGGCATGACCGTCGCCGCCGCGGATTTCGATCAGGACGGCTGGCCTGACATTTTTGTGGCGTGCGATTCCACTCCCAGCCTGCTTTTCATGAACAACCACGACGGGACGTTTCGTGAGGAAGGCGTCATTCGCGGCGTCGCCCTCAGCGAAGACGGCGCCGAACAAGCAGGAATGGGTGTGGGTGTGGGCGACTACAACCTGACCGGCCATCTGGACATCTTTAAAACGCACTTCAGCGACGACACAAACGGCCTCTATCGCAATGACGGCAAGGGAAATTTCGTCGATGTCACCACCCTGGCGCGAATCGGTGTGGAGAACCGCTATGTGGGCTGGGGAGCTGGGATCGTAGACCTTGATAACGACGGATATCCGGACATTTTCATGGTCACCGGCAGCGTTTACCCTGAACTTGAGAAAACGCTTCCTCAATATCCGAACAAAACGCCCCGCGTGGTGTTCCGGAATCTGGGCAACGGTACTTTTGAAGAGCTCCTCGACGGAGCAGGTCCCGGAGTAGCCGGGGCGCACTGCAGCCGCGGTTGTGCATTCGGTGACTTTGACAACGATGGCGATCTGGACGTTCTCATCGTGAACTTGAACGAGCCTCCCTCTCTTTTGCGCAACGATGTGCGAGGCACGAACCACTGGCTGAAGCTTCAGCTCATCGGCACGAAATCGAATCGCAGCGCGATCGGCGCGAGAGTGGAAATCCGCTACGGAAAAAACCTACAAGCGCAGGAATTGCTCAGCCAATCGAGCTTTTATTCAACAAATGACAGCCGTTTGCACTTTGGACTGGGACTCGAAAAGTCCGCGAACGTTGTAATCCGCTGGCCGAGCGGACACCTGGAAGAACTGAAAGAAGTCTCCGCCGATCAGTTGATCGTCGTTCAAGAAGGAAGCGGAATCGTCGCGGGGAAAGGTTGGACGAAACGTCCGCGTGTCACGCAGGGTGGCAAATAGTTGAAAGCAGTGCGCCGTTCAAATTAAAACTCCCGCCCAAGAACGCTGCGAGTGTCCGCCGAGTTCCATCTCCGAACGTTTGTCCATAACCAAAAAGAACTAAACATCCAAGTTTTTGCTTGACAGTATTTGAGAAACGGATGTAAATTCCGGCCACTGGCAAGTAAACGTTTTCTCGGAATGTGGTGGGGTGAGGGTTTCCGCACTTTGAACATCATCGACATTCCGGTTGATCGAGGCAGTGGCGCTCCATGCGGCGTCCGCTAGCGCCTCGAAGCGCTTTTCGATCCTTAACCAATCGCCAGAATGCTTTTGGGGGGAACCAGGATGAGATTGACAACGGTACTGCGTGGCCTTTTCGTTCTCGTGGCGCTGCTGCTGTCCGCAGGCGCTTCGTTGGCGCAGTTCAACAGCCGCATTGACGGCGTCGTGCAGGACGCTTCGGGCGCCGCGGTCCCCAAGGCCAGCGTGCAGCTGGTCAAGAAAGGCACCAGCGTCACCTACACCACCACGTCCGACGCCGGCGGCACTTTCAGCTTCGTCAGCCTCGCTCCAGCCGATTACCAGCTCACTACAGAGGCCGATAACTTCGCGAAAACTTTGCAGGATATTACCCTTGCCACCAACCAGATTCTGAAGGTGACGGTCACTCTTCCTCTGAAGTCGGTCACAACCTCCGTTGAAGTCACCGAGCAAGCTCCCGTGCTCAACACCGAAGAGACGCGCAACCAGCTCACCCTCGAACACGTGGAAGTGGACACTCTGCCGGTCGCTGGGCGTAGCATCGTGGGCCTGGCCACTCTGGCGCCGGGCGTGACCGGCTTGGGCACCGGAACGGCGAACGCTCCGGGATCAAACGTCGACAACTACTCGACGGAAACCGCCGTCGATGCAAGCGCAAACGGCGAAGGCCAGATGTCGAACATGTGGGTCGTCGACGGCCTTGACGTCACCAGCGGCATCCGCCAGGGCATCCTGAACCTCACGCCCAACCCTGATTCCGTGCAGGAAATGAACATTCAGGTGAATACGTTCTCCTCCGAATACTCACGCGCGAGCGGCTTGCAGACCGTTATGACCACCAAGTCCGGTACCGATGACTTCCACGGATTCGCGGCGGATTACTACACCAACCGCACCATGTACGCTCGCACGAAGTTCAGCCCGAGCAACTACCTGCCTTTCCATGGGAACAACATGTCGTTCGGCGTGGGCGGCCCGGTGATTCCGCATCATCAGTTTTTCTTCTTCTTCGACGTCGAGCCGCTCAGAGAAGAGCAGTCGACCAACACGGGCGGCATCACCTTTGCTGATCCGGCTTTCATCGCGTTTGCTCAGCAGAATTTTCCGAACACCGTGGGAACCGGGTTGCTCACCACCTACGCTCCCGCGGGTTTGTCCGGCGTATCGGTCGCGCAAACGGCTGGCACGTACTTCTACGGTCCCGCGGGCTGTCCGGCCGGCGTCATCGCAATCCCGGTCGGCGCCGCGTCGCTGCCTTGCGGAACGAATTTTATCGACACCAGCAACTTCAGCGCCAAGGCAGTGCGCAACGGCACTCAGTATTTCGGCCGTATCGATAAATACTTCAGCAAAGACCGCATCTACGGCAGCTTCTACCGCACCGTGCTCACCTACGGATCGCCGGGCGCCATTCCCGAATTTTCCGCGGCGAACAACCAGAACTGGGAATACGCGATTCAAGCCAACTGGACGCACACCTTCAGCCCCACCACTCTGAACGAAGCGCTATTCGGTGTGAGCCGCGTGGAAGGAACCCTGGGAAGCGGCGCGCAGGTTTACACCGTTCCGAACGTTCAGGTCGGTGGAATCAACACTGAAAATGGCGAAGCATTCGGCGCCGGTTTCGCACAAGGCGACTTCATCCAGAAGAACTATCACTGGCGCGACGTACTTACTCACGTTCAGGGTGCGCACACGTTGAAATTCGGCTACGAAGGCTGGTACGGAGAAGACATCGAGCCGTTCCAAGGCCCCTACTCCACACCGACCTTTAACTTCCAGGACCTGACCACGCTCATCCAGGATCAGCCGCGCACCGAAGGCGCCGTGATGTACAACCCGACCACGGGCTTGCCGGTTCTTTGGTCTTGGGACGCGGCTTCCCGCACCTGGGGTGCGTTTGCCGAAGACACTTGGAAAGTAAAATCGAACCTCACGCTCACGCTCGGCGTTCGTTACGACGACTCCGGCAACCCCTGGTCCAAGAGTGAGAGCACTGTATTCGGAAACTTCTACCTCGGACCCGGTGCCACTTTCCAAGATCAGGTGGCCAACGGCTTTGCGAAGCAAACGCATAACGCGCTGAATCACTCCGTGAACGACCTGATCAGTCCGCGGCTCGGCGTCGCGTGGAGTCCTGCAGCAGGATGGGTCGTTCGTGGCGGCGTCGGCATCTTCAACAACTGGCTCACCTCGGCCAACGTGCAGGAAGAATTCCGCGGCAATCCTCCAGGACCCGTGCAACCGACGTTCGTACCCGGCGGTGTGCCCGGTGTCTCCGGTCCGCCGATCTTCGAACTGGGTACTTCGAACAAACCGCCGTTTGGATTCCCGAACCCGACCTTCACGGCTGGACTGGACAGCAAGGGCGGCATTTCGGGATTGAACTTTGGAATCGGCGGCATCAATCCGAACCTGAGCTCGCCGCAAGCGGCGGTATGGTCCGGCACGGTGGAAAGAAGTCTCGGCCGGACGTTCGTTGCGAGCGTCGGCTATACCGGTTCGCACAGTTACAACCTGGTCGGAGCCGGCAACGAAGCGGGCGCGGTCAGCTACGGAGTAAATATCAACTCATTCGCAGGCGATCTGGTTCAGAACGAAAGCCTCGTTCCCACGCGCTTGAACTCAAGCTTCGGGGCGATCACCTACGCGACGAATAATCGTTACGGCAACTACAACGCCGTCGTTGCGGACCTGCGTGGCAGGTTCAAGAACGGATTCGTCGACGCGTCCTACACGCACTCGAAATCCGAGGACGATGCCGGAACCTATCCGACGGCGCTGAATCCCGGACAATATTACGGTCCGTCGCCCTGGGATGCTCCGAATCGCTTTTCGCTGACGTTCAACTACCAGATCCCCGGCCTGAATGGCGGTCAAGGATTCACCGGTAAGTTGACCGGCGGCTGGGGCATCACAGGAACCAGCATTTATCAGAGCGGCTATCCGTTTACCGTCATCAACACCAATAACTTCAACCCGACCTGTCAGTTCGGACCGACGAATTGCCCCTCGTTCGCCAATCCGATCACGGGCCTCGCTCCGAATAGCGGCGATTATAACGCCGACGGCACGAACTACGACTTCCCGAACGCCGCCAATTATCAGCAGGGTACTTCGAAGTCGGCGTTCCTGAACGGCGTCTTCAGCAGTCCGTTGACGCAGTTCACCCAACCGACGCTGGGTACCGAAGGCAGCGAGAAGAGTAACGGTTTCCGTGGCCCGAACTTCGCCGAGACCGATGCGGCAATCTACAAGGACAACCGCTTCAAAGAGCGGTTCAACTTCCAGATCCGCTTCGAGTTCTACAATCTGTTCAACCGCACCAATCTGGAGAATATGGACACCAACCCGTACGATCCGAACTTCGGAAAAGCTACCGGACAGTTACTCGGTCGTTGGTGGCAGATCGGCGGTCGCTTTACATTCTAATTTCACCACCCCGGAAAGAGCCTGCGGCCCATCGAATGGCCGCAGGCTCTTTTTGTTTTGATGGAGGGCATCGGTTCGCAAGGGCGCGATGAAAAGCACGAAACTCTCCCTTGGGATGTCGATTGCGCTGCTCGTCGCGGCCGGCGGCAGCGTTGCCGCGCTCGCCACGGCCCCGTCGTCGGCCCAGGTAATCCATGTGCAAGGCGACATCGAAGGCGTCCACGATCCCTCCCTCATCCAGCAGGGCGGCACTTGGTATCTATTCGGCACCGCTACCGAGAAAGTTCCTCGTGGCCAGCTACCGATGCGCTGTTCCACCGATCTTCACGTCTGGAAACGGTGCGGCGCTGTATTCGATGCCATCCCAGAATGGATTCGAAAGCAAAGTCCCGAGACGCAAGAGTTGTGGGCACCCGACATTTCTTTTTTCAACGGCCAATATCAGCTCTATTACGCGTTCTCCGCATTTGGCAAAAATACCTCAGGAATCGCCCTCGCCACCAACAAGACGCTGGACCGCGCCAGTCCTGATTTCGGTTGGGTAAACCAGGGCTTGGTTCTGAAATCGACGGCCAGCGACGACTTCAACGCCATTGATCCGAATATCGCGCTCGATGCGGCAGGGCAGCCCTGGCTAAGCTTCGGCAGCTTTTGGAGCGGCATCAAGATGCGTCGGATCGACTTCGCCACCGGCAAACTTTCCCCTAAAGACACGAAGACCTATGCACTGGCTAGCCGGGCAAAGCCGGCAAATGCCGCGCCCGCGCCGCCCGGCCTTCCTCCGGATTGGCAAGCGATCGAAGCGCCTTTCGTCGTCCGCCACGGTGAGTTCTACTACTTGTTCGCCTCGTTCGATTTGTGCTGCCGAGGCCTGAAGAGCAACTACAAAACGGTCGTCGGACGCTCGAATTCGGTGACCGGTCCGTACGTCGATGCGAAGGGAACTTCCATGCTGCAGGGTGGCGGAACAGACTTGCTCACGGGGAACTCTCGTTGGCTTGGCCCGGGCGGCGCATCGATTCTTCGACAGCCGGAAGGCGATCTTATCGTGTTCCATGCGTACGACGCGAAGACCGGCAGCCCGTACCTGCAGATTTCCACGATGGACTGGGCCGGCGGATGGCCGCACGCGGCGCTGCAGGAGTAGGCGCGCTCGAGGAAGAACCGGTTTGATGTGATTCTTCAGCAAACGTTTGCCGACATTCGCGTCGGTCCGTGTGGGCCGATGAGTCGGTGCCGGAAGCGTACAAGCGAGGGGCCGGAGCGCCGGTTCGAGGGTACTTACTTTTTGCGCGCGCGCGCCTGTTTCGCGCGAGTATTCGCACGGGCCTTCATTTCCGTGTGGGTTGGTGGAAATGTCGTGGAGCTGCGGAGCACCAGCCGCGTTTTCAAAACGTACTCGGTGCCCTCGGGATCCGGAGTGTCGCGCTTTGTCTCTTTCAATAGCGCTTGGAATGCCAGCGTAGCCAGTTCGGATTGCGACATTTGAATCGTCGTCAGCGGCGGCACCATGAAATCCGCCATGCGAATGTCGTCGAACCCCACCACCGAGAGTTCCTTCGGAACTTCGATATCAAGCTCGTACGCTGCTCGCATCACGCCGATCGCGGTCATGTCGTTCGAGCAGAGCAACGCCGTCGGCCGTTCCCGCAGGCTGAAAATCTTCTGAAGCGCTCGCTCGCCGCCTTCCAGCTTGTGATCGCCTTCGACGATGAATTCGGGTTTCACCGGCAGCCCCAGTTCGCTCATCGATTCTTCGAACGCATCGCGGCGCGCAATCGCAGAACGCAGCCGAAGTGGACCCGTTACGAATCCGATGCGCTCGTGCCGCAAGGCCGCTAGATGCTGCACGGCTTGCCTGATACCGTCCGCGTAGCAGACACGAATGTTGCTCACCCGCGGCGCTTTCGGACCCACGTCCACGAAAACCAGCGGCAAATTTCGAAAGCGCAGATGTTCCAGCAGTGCTTCTTCCATGCCGAACGTCAGGATCGCCACCCCGTCCACGCGGCTCTCGATCATCCGGCGCACGGCCAGTTCCATGCGCTTCGGATCATGCACCGTCGAAGTGAGCAAAATTTCGTAGTTATGCTCCACCGCCATCGTTTCAAACGTGTGTACGATTTCTGGGAAAAACGGATTCGTGATTTCAGAAACGATCAGCCCGAACACACGGCTTCGGCCGGAAACCAACGCACGAGCCTGACGGTTGGGAAAATAGCCCAGCTCTTCGATCGCCTTCCACACGCGTTTTGCAAGCTGAGCGTCTACGGTGGCCGCTTGGTTCACAGTGCGCGAGACGGTCGCAGTGGAAACTCTGGCGCGTTTGGCGATGTCACGAATATCCACAGAGCCTCTTCGACGATTACCGGATGAGTTCCAGAGTATACGCTATCTTGGGCACTGGCTGGCGACAGCGAAGCAGGCGAACGACGAACTCTTTTTGGATGCGAGCGGCGCTCGCGCGATACGGGTAAGAGCTTGCAAATTGGGCGTCATCATGGTAAACGTTTACTTCACTTACGTCTAAATCCGGCACGGCTCTGGTCCTCCAAAGGAGATCGACTTCACGTTGAAGCCCGCCGCCATCTTCGCTGCCTCCATCGCTCTACTGAGCTTGGCTCCATCTGGTATTGCGACGGCTACAGGGGGCAAGGTGCGTACGTCCAATTTCGGCAAAACAAAGGAGGGAAACGAGATAACCCTCTACACGTTGGCGAACCAGGCCGGCATGGAAGCGGCGATTATGAACTACGGCGCTACGCTGGTTTCCCTTAAAGTGCCAGATCGCAACGCCAAGCTCGACGACGTCGTTCTTGGCTACGATTCGGTCACCGATTACGAGGACGGCAAATCCTATTTTGGTGGCACAATCGGCCGCTATGGAAATCGCATCGCCGGGGGTGAATTTTCGCTCGACGGCGTGACGTTTCACATACCGAAAAACGATGGCCCCAACAGTTTACACGGGGGCACAATCGGCTTTAATAAGCGGGTCTGGACTGCGGTGGATCGATCGCGAGCTGGCGCGGAAGTCCTGGAACTTTCCTACGTGAGCCCTGAGGGCGAGCAGGGCTATCCGGGAACTCTGAACGTGAAAGTTACCTATACGCTTCCGGCGAACTCCAATGAATTGCGCATCGATTATTTGGCAAGCACAGACAAAGACACCGTAGTCAACCTTACCAATCATAGTTATTTCAATCTTACGGGATCTCCGGCTCAGGACATTCTTAAGCACGAATTGGAGTTGCGGGCCCCCGAATTCACTCCCGTCGATGCCACATTGATTCCGACCGGTGAGCTTCGCACAGTAGAAGGCACGCCGTTTGATTTTCGGAAATCGACCGCCATTGGTGCGCGAATCAATCAAGATGACCAGCAGCTCAAATTCGGAAAGGGCTACGACCACAACTGGGTGCTCGAACCAAATCCGAAACGAGCGTTACAGCGGGCCGCGGAAGTTTACGAGCCGACAAGTGGAAGAGTCTTGGAAGTTTCAACCACCGAGCCGGGAATCCAGTTTTACAGCGGAAATTTTCTGGATGGCTCGGCGCACGGAAAGGGTGGTATTGCGTACGCATATCGCACCGGGCTTTGCCTGGAGACGCAGCATTTTCCGGATTCGCCGAACCATCCGAAGTTCCCATCGACGGAATTGAAGCCGGGAGTGACTCTGAAGTCGACGACCGTTCTGCGATTTTCGACACGAAAGTAGGGCTGGGGTAGTTGATGGAAATTCACGGGAGTTGAGCGCGAATGCTGTTGGCCGAATTGAGGCAGGAAGTTCTGGACGCCAACCTGGACCTGGTGCGCCGGGGACTCGTGCTTTCCACATTTGGCAATGCCAGCGGCGTCGATCGATCCAAGGGTCTGTTGGTCATTAAGCCCAGCGGCGTGCCATACGAGGCGATGAAGCCGGCGGATCTGGTGGTCACGGACCTCGACGGCAAAGTGGTGGAGGGAACGATGCGCCCCTCTTCCGATTTGCCGACGCATGCGGCGCTGTACCGCGCGTTCTCGGAAATTGGGGGAATCGCGCACACCCATTCCGAGTACGCAACGGCCTGGGCACAGGCGCGCAAACCGATTCCGTGTTTTGGTACTACGCACGCAGATTATTTTCACGGCGCCATCCCGCTCACCGAGCCGATGACGCGAGAAGAAATCGACGGCGAGTACGAGGCCAACACCGGCGAACTGATTATCCGCGCAGTGAAAGCGGGCGGCCACGACGTGATGGCGATTCCGGCGATGCTCGTTGCGAATCATGGGCCGTTTGCCTGGGGCGAAAGTGCGCAGAAAGCTGCGGAAAACGCCTGGATGCTCGAAGCCGCTGCTCGCATCGCCTACTTGACCGTGAATATTCATCCACACGCCTCTGGGGTCGAGAAGGCGCTGCATGACCGGCACTTTTTGAGGAAACACGGCAAGAAAGCGTACTACGGGCAGGATCAGTCCAAGCACTAAGCGCAGCATCCGAGGCAGGTGTTCCTGGCGCCGCATTCGAGTCGAATCACCGGGAAGTTTGCAGCGCCTGGCAACCGAAACGCATTCCATAGGACGCGACGGATCCAATCATGGCTAACAAACGAAAAATGACGATGGGCGTGATCGTAGGCAACCGCGGTTTCTTCCCGGACCATCTGGCGAAGACCGGCCGCGACGAAATGATTCAAGCGTTGGCCCGCGCTGGCATGCAAGCCGTTGTGCTCGGTCCTGAACAGAGCAAGCACGGCGCGGTGGAAACCTACGAAGACGCGATGCACTGCGCCGAGCTTTTCAAATCGAAAGCCGATCAGATCGATGGCGTGATCGTCACGCTTCCGAATTTCGGCGACGAGCGCGCCATCGCCGATACGTTGCGCCTTTCGCGATTGAAAGTTCCCGTGCTCGTTCAGGCCACCCCCGATACTCCCGGGAAAATGCTCATCACGCACCGTCGCGACAGCTTTTGCGGAAAAATGTCCGCCTGTAATAATCTGCGCCAGTACCGAATTCCTTATTCGCTCACCACGCTGCACACCGAAACGCCCGACTCGCCCGAATTTGCCAAGGATTTAGAATGGTTCGCCGGCGTATGCCGCGTCGTAAAGGGTCTCCGAGATCTGCGCATCGGCGCGATCGGCGCCCGTCCCACGGCCTTCAACACCGTCCGCTACAGCGAAAAGCTCCTGGAAGCAAGTGGCATCACCGTCGAGACGCTTGATCTCAGCGAAGTTCTCGGTCGCATCGGCCGTCTCAAAGACTCCGACGACGCGGTCGTCGCGAAGCTCAAATCCATTCAGACCTACGTAAGCACCACCGACATTCCCCAGCTCGCGCTTACCAAGATGGCCAAGCTCGGCGCCGTCGTCGACGACTGGATGAAAAAGGCGCACGTCGAGATCAGCGCGGTTCAGTGCTGGACCTCGCTCGAGGAAAATCTCGGCGTAGTTCCGTGCACCGTGATGAGCATGATGAGCGAATCGCTTCTTTCCAGCGCCTGCGAAGTCGACGTCTGTGGCGTCCTTGGCATGCACGCCCTCCAGCTCGCCTCCGAAACTCCAAGCGCGCTCCTTGATTGGAACAACAACTACGGCAACGATCCGAACAAAGCGGTCTGCTTCCACTGCAGCAACCTGCCGAAGCATTTCTTCAATGACGTGAAGATGGATTTCCAGGAAATTATTGCCGGCACAGTGGGGAAGGACAATACCTTCGGTACTTGCGTCGGCCAGGTGAAAGCCGGCGCGATGAGCTTCGCGCGATTCTCCACCGACGATGCGCACGGCAAAGTTCGCGGATATACGGGCCACGGTCGTTTCACCGATGATCCGCTGCAAACTTTCGGCGGCGCGGGCGTCGTTGAAATTCAAGGCCTGCAGAAGTTGCTGCGCTACATTTGCGAAAACGGATTCGAACATCACGTGGCCGCGAATTTTTCATCCACGGACGCCGTCGTGCACGAGGCCGCCACGCGTTATCTCGGTTGGGATATGTACGCGCACACGGCGTAGCCCAAACGAACTGCCGGAGTCGCCGCTCACTTTATGTCCATCGTCGCCGGAGTCGATTTCGGAACCCTCAGCGTTCGCGTTTCCATTGTAGATAGCGAACGGGGATTGCTCGCCACCGCTCTGGCCGAATACCCGCTGCATCGCAAGCGTGAAGATCCCGAATACGCCACGCAATCGCACGACGATCAGATGCGCGCTCTCGCTGCGGCCACGCGCGAAGCGGTGAAAAAAGCCGGCGTCTCCGGCCACCAGATCGAAGCACTTGCGATGGATACCACGGGCTCTTCCGTAATTCCAGTCGACAAGAATCTTCGACCGCTCGACGAATACTATTTGTGGTGCGATCACCGTGCCAAAGCCGAAGCCGCCGAGATCACCGAAGCTGCGCATCGCGCGAAGCTGCCCGCAATCGATTGGTGCGGCGGAGTCTATTCATCGGAGTGGGGATTCTCGAAGCTCTTGCACTGGCTGCGGCACAATCCCGAAAAGCGGGATAGGTTCGCGTCCGCCTTCGAGCATTGCGACATGGCCGCCGCGACCCTGAGCGGCGTCACGGATCCGCGTAAAGCGAAACGCAGCGTCTGTGCCATGGGCCACAAATGGCTTTGGAACGCCGAACTGGGCGGCTTGCCGCCTGAAGAGTTTCTCGTCGGCGTCGATCCGCTTTTCGTTGGCGTGCGCGAAAAATTGCAGGGTGAATACCTCAGCTCCGACCACATCGCCGGCCACCTCTCCGCGCCGTGGGCCGAGAAACTCGGATTGAAAGCCGGCATCCCGATTCCTGTCGGCGCGTTCGACGCGCACTGGGACGCCATCGGCGCCGGCTGCCGCACAGACGATATGGTCAACGTCGTGGGCACATCCACCTGCATCATCGGCATCACGCCCGCGCTCAATCTCGTGCCGGGAGTTTGCGGCGTCGTGCAGGGCAGCGTTCACCCGAATCGCACTGGAATCGAAGCCGGACTTTCCGCCGTCGGCGATATCTTCAACGCAATCGCGGCGCGCGCCGGCACCGATGTGGCAACTCTCAGCCAGGGCCTCGAAAAATATCACGCGGGTCAGACCGGACTTCTGCGAATGACGTGGGACAACGGCGACCGCACCGTTCTGGTGAATCCGAATTTGCGCGGCGTCACTTTTGGCTGGAATTTGCAGAGCACCGCGCAGGACGAGCTTTTCGCGGCCATTGAAGGCACTGCGTTTCACACGCGCGTGATCCTCGATCGTATGTCGGAGCACAGCGTGAAGATCTCGCGCGTCATCAACGCTGGCGGCATCCCGCAAAAGAACAACGTGCTCAATCAGGTCTACGCCAACGTGCTTGGCTGCCCGGTTTTGGTCCCGAGTTCCAGCGTCACCAGTCTCGGCTCGGCGATCTTCGCATTTCTCGCGGCTGGCACCTTCAAGACCGTCGAACAAGCGCAAGACAAGATGTGCCCCAGCCATACCGTTTTTTCGCCTCAGCCCGAAGCCCAAAAAATCTACGCACAACTCTACGACCCGTATAAAAAGCTCTACTTCGCCTTTGGCAATCCCAGCAGCGGTAGCTTTGGCGATGTGCTACCCACGCTGATCCGCCTGTCGCGATCCTCACACGAATAACTCTGGGGAGCTCCGCCTCTTCTCCGCCCGGATTAGCGTAGCGGGAGATCATCCAAGCGCCGCCACTTGTAAACAACGATCGAAACGACCCAGCTCGCGGCAAACAGCCCAACGATGAAGTAGCCAAGCGTTCCAAAATTGTCGTTGAGCCGGCTGACCCCGTCCCAGAACCAGCCTTTCCACTGAAAACGCGAGGCGAGAAGTCCGAGTGCTTCGATGCCTCCCACAACAAACGCGACCAACACCGATACGCTGGTGATCGTAATGTTGTAGTAGAGCTTCCTGACCGGCTTGACGAACGCCCAGCCGTACGCGCCCAACATGAGTATGTTGTCGGTCGTGTCGATCAGCGACATCCCCGCCGCAAACAAAATCGGAAAGACCAGAATTGCAGCGAACGAAAGTCCCTTCGACGCTTCGGCGGCAGAAATACCCAACAGCCCAATTTCCGTGGCCGTATCGAACCCGAGCCCGAAGAGCAGGCCCAGCGGATACATATGCCAGCTCCGAGTGATCACCTTGAACATAGGGCGAAAAAGCCGCGCAAGGAGGCCCCGGCCGCCGAGCAGCATGTCGAAATCTTCATCCACATAGGGCTCTCCGCGGCGGACTCGGACGAAAGCTGCGTAAATCGAGCGCAGCACGACTAAGTTGACGATGGCGATGGCGAACAGAAAGCACGCCGACGCCACGGTCCCAATCACGCTGCCGATACTTCGTAGTCCATCCAAGCGGTGCTGCAATGCCAGCGTGGTTCCAGCAATCGCAGCGGCTCCCACCACCACGATCGTCGAGTGCCCCAGCGAAAACATGAACCCAACCGCGACCGGGCGTTTTCCGTCCTGCATCAATTTGCGAGTAACGTTGTCGATCGCGGCGATGTGGTCGGCATCCACCGCGTGGCGAAGCCCAAAACTGTAGGCGAGCAGCGCCGTGCCCATCAGAACGGGGTAGCGATGAAATGCAATGGCAGCCCAAGCCCACGCGCCGACATTGAAGACCAGCAAGATCCCATACATTGTAATGACGCGATTGCGGAGATTGTCGGCGCCATCGTCGAATAAACGGGTCAGTTTTGGTTGTCCTCCTGAATTCACGTTGGCTCGACCATCTTAGTTCTCCCCGAATTTCTGAGTGCGCTCCTAGCGGGCAACATGGAAATCCGTCCAAGCGAAGGGGTGTGGCTCACGCTCGTTCTCTCCCCGAATATTTCTCGCGGCCACGCCTGTTGAGCGAAGCGTGGCGTTGGCCGGAGGTGACGCCACCTGGGCGCAAACAGATTGTGGACGATCCAAAAATGTACCGGAGAACGTGTTGTCCATTCCTTGCTCGGGAATACCCATAAGATCAGTGAGCCAGATCGAACCGGTACTCTAAGCCGGCTCGCACCTGAAACGGTTCGGCCGGGTGGAATACGTTCGTGAATGTCGGCACTCCGGTTGGCGTTATTCGGGAGACATAGGCGTAGGTAATGTCGTCGTTGCGGCGATTCGTCAAATTCAAAAGATCAGCCGAAATGCGCCAATGCTTATTCAATTGATAAGCGAACCCCATATTGAGCAATAACGTGGATGCCGAGCGATTTATTCCGTCGGACGTCAAATCGCGCGGGCCAAAGTAGCGCAAGCGGATCGTCGAGGTGAAGCCCTTGTAATCGTGCAGTGTGACGCCCGAAGCGATCACCACCCTAACGGCTTCGGGAACCAGCTTGCCGCCCGGACCTTGCACGGGATACGGGGCTCCAGCCAGGTTGGCGTACGCCGCGTCATTCGGGTCTATTTCGGTAAATCGGGCGCGGGAGTCCGCCATGTCTAAATCAAAAACCAAATGTTCCGTTGGCGTGTAGTAGTTCGCCCACTCGACGCCATAACGGTTGCTCGGCGATGCCGAAGCGACCGTCGCTCCCGTGTCGCCATCCTGCTGGAGTTCGGAATTACTGTGCAGATACCAGAGCGAAACGGTGCTCTCTAGATGGGGAACCGCCGAGGTGCGCACACCGACTTCCCCGCCTTTGGTCTGGACCAGGGGGCTAATTGGAGTCGAAGACGTTGGGAAAGGATCGTCGGGCGAGATCGGTTCAGTTCTTTGCGTTGCGCCGCGCGCGTCGTTGCTGTGAAAACCAAATCCAGCCTGCACATAGAACTCGGTCTTGGCCCACGGGCCGAAAATCAAGCTCGCTTTCGGGCTGGGCAGGAACTTGGTGGCCGTGCCGGAATTGAGCTCTGCAAAGTTGACCACCGGAGCGCCAGGCAATTCGGTGGCGATATAAGACGGAGTCAAGCTGGTGACTTGGTAGATTGCTTGATCGCCGCGCACGGCCAAGTCCCAACGGAATTTGTCCGTCCACTGGATTGTATTTTCCGCATAAAAACCGATCATCGTGTCGGTGAATCGATTCACATCGGTGTCCGCAGGCAGGGTCGGATCGTTTCCGTTGACGGTCCCGTCGGGGTTGCAGTCGGGGATGGGGTTGGTATAGCAGGCGACGATATCGGTTTTGTCCGTGCGCACACGCTCGTCGGTCCGGTACAGGCCGTTGTGGACCCCATCGTTGCGGATCTGCAAACCGAGTGTATTCGCCACTCGGCGGCCCAACCATTGGCTGAATATTGTGTGGTTTGCGTCCAGACCCGCGACCCAGCGCCTGTCCTGCTGTTCGAACTGATCGCCCTTATGGGTGTCATTCAGGTAGTAGGTGAAATCGGAAAACAAATTTAGGTCGTAATAAAACCCGTAGGCCATAATTTTCGTTTCGGAATTTGCGTTTTGGCGATGCCATTCACCCTGCAAGCTGTAACGCTGGGACTCGCCGCCGTCGGTCGGGTTCAGTGCGCCGAAGTATCCAACCAGCGGAACGGCGTCGACGGGGATTTGATCGCTCGAGTGCCATGTTCCATGGTACGCGCGGGCCGAGAGGCTGAAACCATTCGCCACTCCGCCCTGGCTGTAAGTGAGTATGCCGTTGAATTTGTAGTAGTTGTCCGGATGCACCCAGGGGCCGTCCTCGTGATACGCTTCTCCCCCGTAAAGCAAAATGCCCGAGCCTAGCTTTCGCGATATTCCGAAAACGAACCGCCCAAAGCCGTACATCCCGCCTTCCACCAGAAAGAAATCCGCGGGTAGAGTTTTGTAAAACTCCAAATGGGCCGCCCCGACTGACCCGTAATTGCCGACATTGGCGTAATACGGACCTTTTTCGTAATCCAGGCGCTCCACAAACTCCGGGATAACGGTGTTCATGTCCGCATATCCCTCGCCGTGCGCGTTAGACGGCAAGTTCAGCGGCATACCGTCGATGAAAATCGCGAAATCCGTGCCGTGGTCCAGATTGAATCCGCGAAGAAAGTATTGGTTGGCTTTCCCGCCGCCGGCGTGTTGAGTGATGATCATTCCGGGAACCGCCTCCAAAATTTCTCCTGAACGAAGAATCGGACGATCCTGGATTTCCGTCGCGCCTACCGTTCCCTGGGTGGCGGAATCGGCAATTCCGATGAGGCTGTCCTGCCGGCCCTCTACGTTTACCGTGGTGTTCACCGCACGTACGGCCAGCGAAATGCGCAGCGGCGCCAGAGCTTCGGTGCCCTCTATGATGAATTTGATTTCTTTGGCTTCAAAGCCGGGACTGGACACCAGGATTCGATAGTCACCTGCCGAGAGTCCGGAAACTACGAAGCGGCCGTAGGTGTCCGACTGCGTGGTTGCTTGCACGGCTCGGTTCGCGCCAAGAATCTGCACGGTAGCCCCGGCAATCACTGCGCCAGAGGCGTCAACAACGGTTCCTGCGAGCTGAGTAATTCCTTGAGCGCATGTCGCTGCCCAGGGCGTGGCCGTCGACGAAACTAGAATGATCAAAGCAGGCAGGAACGTCCGCAAAGTGCCCGCCATGCGTGCAGATCGCATTTCATCCTCGGCATACGACTATTGAATACGTGTTACCGGGCGGATGATTGTGTATCACGTTTTTACGAATCGTGCTATCGGGGATTTTTCCGTGCGAATCGGAGCACCGGCCTGCTGGACCTTGCAGGCCCGTAGCCGCCGCTCCATGACGGGGTGGCTCGCAATCTCCGAGATCGACGACACCGCCAGATCACTCCGAGAAGCGCTCGCGGCGCGCCCCGATTTTTCTGCCACTCGGCCTCGCGCAGCTGGCCGCGACCCGCGCGGCGTGCTATACAGTGCTTAAGTCGTAGGCGATGCATCCACCAAAGGCCGGAAAGGATTGCGATGTCTGAATTGGTTCGAACTGGACTTTCGCTCGATCGTGAATTACTTGAGCGTTTCGATGCGGCCATTGCCAAGAAGCGGTACAGCAACCGGTCCGAAGCGGTGCGAGATTTGATCCGGGATTATCTGGTCTCGCAGGAAGCGGACGCGAACCGGGTCGTCGCGGCGACTTTGACGATCGTCTACGATCATCACCGACCAAACCTGACAGAGAAACTTGTCGAAGCACAGCACCACGCCGGCGGAAAAGTCCTGGCAGCGACGCATGTGCATCTGGATCACCACAACTGCCTGGAAGTTGTGATGATGAAAGGCAGGTCCGGCGATTTACACGATCTCGCGAATAGTATCCTCAGCCTGCGAGGAGTAAAGCACGGGCAGCTTGTCGTCACCAGCACAGGCAAGGACCTGAAATAGTGAACTCCTCGTACAGACGTACCGAGTGTGTACGCAGCGCGTAAAATCACGCGTCGTGCTGCCATCCACGAAACTACATCGAGCGAATTTTCATATAGCGAATGAAATCGGGCGTCAGCTTGATCGCAGCGATTACGGCGAGTACACCAACAACGCCAATCAAGAAGTAGCTTACCGGCATAGAGCCTCCTTCTTCGGTTTCCCAATGGCGACGGCGAGCGTAGCGGTAGTCAACGCCGTCGATATCTGTCGAACGAGATTTCGGACTCTGCCGCCGTGCGGTTTCGACACTCATGATTTTCCTTTCCACGACGTGAACACCCACGGCGAATCTACGCCTATCGAGGCTATCGGAGTTGCCTGGAAGCGGAAATACAGCGAAGCCGTTAGTTCGCTCGGTGAGTTCGCGCTTAGTCGGATAAGACCAGAGCGAGCGGGTTCTTCTACCCACCGCGGAAAGAATAAAACTGCCGCGTACAGTACGTTTGAGTACAATCGCGCTGGGCGGAGTGCCTACGCATGGCCAGTTCTCCTACTTACCGGATTCCTACCCGCGCGGACGGTTCGTCCCTCACAGAAATCGATGTGCTGTGGATCACGGCAGGCCTTGGCTGCGACGGCGACACCATCGCCATGACGGCCGCAACGCAGCCCAGCATCGAAGAACTGGTGATGGGAGCATATCCATGGGTTCCCAAGGTGCGCCTCCACAATCCCTTTCTCTCGATCGAGAACGGCGATGAATTCATGGAACGGTTTCATCGTGCCGCCGAAGGCAATCTTGCTCCCTTCATTCTGGTGATCGAAGGTTCGATCCCGAACGAGAAAAATAAGAGCGAGGGCTACTGGGCATCGTTTGGAACCGACAGCGCAAGCGGACAACCGATTCTCACCTGTGACTGGATCGACCGTCTCGCCCCGAAAGCCTGGGCCGTTGTCGCCGCCGGAACGTGCGCGACCTACGGCGGAATTCACGCGATGGAAGGGAATCCCACCGGGGCGATGGGTCTGCCAGATTATTTGGGATGGGAATGGAAGTCGCACGCCGGCATTCCAATTGTGTGCCTGCCGGGATGCCCGGTGCAGCCGGACAACGCCACCGAGACCCTGCTGTATCTATTGAATATGGCGGTCGGACGCGCACCGTTGATTCCATTGGATGATGCTCTCCGGCCGACGTGGCTTTTCGGACAGACCGTCCACGAGGGTTGTGACCGCGGCGGCTATTACGAGCAAGCGGAGTTTGCCGAAGAGTACGGATCGATCCAATGCATCGTGAAGCTCGGCTGCTGGGGGCCGGTCGTACAATGCAACGTCGGTAAGCGCGGCTGGATGTCCGGAGTGGGCGGGTGCCCGAACGTCGGTGGCATCTGCATCGGTTGCACGATGCCCGGCTTTCCGGACAAGTTTATGCCGTTCATGAACCAGCCGCCGGGTTCGCTCCTTTCCTCCAGCGCTGTGGCGACCTACGGACGGGCGATCCACGCGCTCAGAAGGTTCACCCAAGCATCTTTAAATAAGGAGCCGGAGTGGCGACGCAGAACGCCAAACGAGCCGTCCAATGACGGGCGTTTGCCGCGTAAGGCTTAGGGGTTTGGGTTTGTCGAGCGGGAACCACGACGTTCCCGTGCGAAATGGTCCACGATGAGACCAGCCGAACAACGAGACTGGATGCGTGAGCTGGCGCAGTCGCAAACTGCGCTGGTCGAGCAGCATTTGGCGGAAGTGGACGAAGCCGAAGCCGCACTTCACGAACTGGCCAACGTGCGACTCGGAAACCAGACGATCGCCTCGCGCGTGTTGAGCGAGCTGGCCGAGGCGACCCCGGGTGCAATTCCAGGATTCAAGTCGCTAAACGTCGAAGCGAAATACCGCGCGCTGGTAGAGCAGATTCCGGCCGTGGTGTTCATGGCCTACCTCGAAAAAGGAATCGGCGAAGCCTACGTAAGTCCGCAAATCGAAGCCGCGCTGGGGTACACGCAAAGCGAGTGGCTGGAAGATCCGGTTCGCTGGTACCGCCAGATTCATCCCGACGACAAACAGCGATGGAGCGACGAAGCGGCGGAAATGTTCGTCACGGGACGAACGCTGCGTTCGGCGTATCGTGTGATCGCGCGCGATCGAAGAGTGCTGTGGTTCCAGTGCGAAGCGCGGATGATCCGCCGGGACGACGGCGAACCGTGGTTCATGCACGGCGTCGGATTCGACATCACCGAGCTCAAACAAACCGAAGAGGCGCTGCAGGAAGAGCGCAACGTGCTGTCTGCGATTTTGGACACCGTTGGCGCGCTGATTGTGGTTCTCGATCCGCAAGGACGCATCGTGCGATTCAACCGCGCGTGCGAGCAGACCACCGGATTTTCGTTTACAGACGTGCGTGGGAAGTTCCTGCCGGACCTGTTCGTGAACCCCGAAGAGAGCGAAGGCTTCCGCGTAATGATGGACGAGTTGAAGTCCGGAGAAAAGCCGGCGGAATTTGAGAGCACCTGGCTCACATGGAGCGGCACGACGCGGAGGATCGCGTGGTCCACCACCGTGCTCGAAGGCAAGAACCATGAGGTGCACCACATCATCGCGACAGGAATTGACATCACCGAACGGAAGCATCTTGAGAAAGCCATTCTGGAAATCAGCGGCCGGGAGCAGCGCAGAATCGGCCAAGACCTTCACGACGGTTTGGGTCAGCACCTCACCGGAATCGCGTTCATGAGCAAAGTGCTCGAACAAAAGCTCTCGGAGAAGACGCTGCCGGAATCGGCCGACGCCAAGAAAATCGTAACGCTGGTAAACGAAGCGATCAACAAGACGCGCGAGCTTTCTCGAGGATTGTTGCCGGTGATGGCGGACGAGCAGGGCCTGATGTCCGCGCTCAAGCAGATGTCCGCCGAAGTGGAGGACCTGTTCCACACGAGCTGCCGCTTCGAATGCGAAGATCCCGTGCTCGTGCGGGACCTGACGACGGCGACCCATCTCTATCACATCGCCCAAGAAGCGGTGAACAACGCCATCAAGCACGGGCACGCAAAGCACGTCACGATCGCGCTGGTTTCGCGTGACGACGAAGCTTCGCTCGAAGTGCGGGACGATGGCCCAGGGATTCCCGAGCCGTTGCTGGCGCACTCCGGAATGGGACTCCGGATTATGAGTTACCGCGCGAACATGATTGGCGGCTCTTGTGTCATCGGGCGAAATCCCAGGGGTGGGACGACGGTGATGTGTTCGTTTCCGGTTCCCAATGGGATCTGAGAGAGGAGAACAAGCGGATGTCCACCAAGACGCAATCCGGCGCTTTCTCGAAAAAGAGCAAAGTATTTCTTGTGGACGATCATCCCATCGTCCGTCAGGGATTGGCATTGCTGATCAACGGGGAGCCGGACCTGATGGTGTGCGGCGAAGGGGAAGGCGGATTTGTCGCGCTCCAAATGGTGGCGGAGTTGAAACCGGACATTCTAGTGCTGGATATTTCGCTGAATGGTCCGGATGGAATCGAGCTGCTGAAAACACTGCGCATTAAAGATCCCGGGCTCCCGGTTCTGATTCTCTCGATGCATGATGAATCGACCTACGCCGAGCGCGTGCTGCGTGCGGGAGCGAACGGCTACATCATGAAGCAAGAAGCGACCGAAAAAGTACTGACTGCGATCCGCAGAATTTTGCATGGCGACGTGTATTTGAGTGACGGCTTGACCAACAGAATGCTGCAGCACTTCATCTGCGGGACGGTATCCTCAAAGGATTCGCCTCTCGCGAATTTGACGGATCGCGAACTCGAAGTCTTCCGGTTGATCGGCGACGGCCACGGTACGCGTCAGATCGCGGACCAGCTCCACATCAGCGTAAAAACCGTCGAATCCTACCAGGCCCACATCAAAGAGAAGCTCTACCTGCGCAACGCTCGCGAGCTCGTCCAACACGCGATCCAATGGACGGTTACGGAAAAAGGCACCTGAGCGCTTGAATCCGCCAAAATCGTTCCAGCAGCGAACCAACCCCGCGAAGGACCCCCGATGGTCGTATCAGGGAATCCCCGATGGGAAATTTCGGAAAACTCCCGTAAAGGAATACCGCAATCGCCCGCTTGAGACTTATTTCCCGACGTTATATTCCTCGTCTTGTATGACAACCGGAGTACGGATTCGATGAACCATTTTTTGGGACCTGCCTCTATTCCGCCGTGCCAATCATCAAGAACGGGCCCCTGTTTTGTTCCGCGGTCGTTCGCGAAATCAAGAATCCGGCAGTAAAGCTTGGAGATAAAGGAGATTCCGACCATGGCTGAGGTGCCGTACGGCCACAAGACCCAAAAACCGTCGCCCGTGTCCGACATCCATATCGTCTGGATGACTTCCGGGCTGGGCTGCGACGGAGACTCGGTCTCGATCACGGCCGCCACACAACCCAGTATCGAGGACGTCCTTTTGGGCGCGATACCGGGCCTTCCGAAAGTTCACCTCCACAACCCCGTGCTGGCCTACGAAGTCGGTGACGAATTCCTAAAATATTGGTATCAGGCCGCGGAAGGGAAGCTAAATCCTTTTGTGTTAGTGGTGGAAGGTTCGATCCCCAATGAAAAAATCAAAAAGGAAGGCTATTGGGCGGCACTCGGGACCGACAGCAAGACCGGTCAGCCCATTACGACGAACGAGTGGATCGACCGCCTCGCACCCAAAGCGCTGGCGGTCGTCGCGATCGGGACCTGCGCCACATACGGCGGGATTCACGCGATGTCCGGCAATCCAACCGGCGCGATGGGTCTAGCCGACTATCTGGGCTGGGATTGGAAGTCGGTCGCCGGTTTACCGGTCGTGAATGTACCCGGGTGCCCGGTGCAGCCGGACAACTTCATGGAAACGCTCCTTTACCTTCTGTACCAGGTAGCGGGCCGCGCTCCGATGATTCCTTTGGACGACCAGCTTCGGCCGACGTGGCTGTTCGGAAAAACCGTGCACGAAGGCTGCGACCGCGCCGGTTACTACGAGCAGGGCGACTTCGCAGAAGTGTACGGTTCGCCGAAATGCATCGTGAAGCTGGGTTGCTGGGGCCCGGTGGTGAATTGCAACGTGCCGAAGCGCGGTTGGATGGCCGGAATCGGCGGCTGTCCGAACGTGGGCGGCATTTGCATCGGGTGCACCATGCCCGGCTTCCCGGACAAGTTCATGCCGTTCATGGACGCGCCTCCGGGATCACACGTGTCGGCCGGAACGATCGGTGTATACGGCAAGACCATCCGCGCGTTGCGTTCCATCACGAATACGACAGTCAACAAAGAACCGAAGTGGCGCCATCCCGGCAGCCAACTCACGACGGGTTATCACCCGCAGACTTACTAAGAGGAGAGTCGAACCAACATGGCTACGATCACGGGAACAGTGAAGGATTCTCCGAAGAAGTCCGGCAAGCTCGTGGACATGAACTGGGATCCGATTACTCGAATCGTCGGAAGCCTGGGCATTTTCACCAAAATCGATTTCGAAAACCGGACGGTGGCGCAGTGTCACAGCACTTCGTCGATTTTCCGCGGGTATAGCATTTTCATGAAGGGCAAGGATCCGCGCGACGCGCACTTCATCACCAGCCGGATTTGCGGCATCTGCGGCGATAACCATGCCACCTGCGCGACCTATGCGCAGAACATGGCGTTCGGTATTAAGCCTCCGGCGATGGCGGAGTGGATCGTGAACCTGGGCGAAGCGGCTGAATACATGTTCGACCACAATATCTTTCAGGACAATCTGGTCGGCGTCGATTTCTGCGAACAGATGGTGAAAGAGACGAATCCCTCCGTCCTCGCGAAGGCGGAGACCAAGCTGGCTCCGCATTCGAACCTGCACGGATTCAGAACCATCGCGGACATCATGCGCGCCTTGAATCCGTTTACGGGTTCGTTCTACCGCGAAGCACTGCAAGTGAGCAGGATGACGCGCGAGATGTTCTGCCTGATGGAAGGGCGCCACGTGCATCCATCGACGCTGTATCCCGGCGGCGTGGGAACCGTGCCGACGATTCAACTGTTCACCGACTATGTCGTGCGCTTGATGAAATACGTGGAGTTCATGAAGAAAGTGGTTCCGCTGCACGACGACCTGTTCGATTTCTTCTACGAAGCGCTGCCGGGCTACGAAGAAGTCGGCCGGCGCCGCGTTTTGCTCGCGTGCTGGGGTTCGTTCAATAACCCGGCGGTTTGCGACTACACCTACAAGAACATGAAGGATTGGGGCCGCGGCATGTTCGTCACCCCCGGTGTGGTGGTGGATGGAAAGTTGGTGACCACTGACCTCGTCGACATCAACCTGAACATCCGCATCCTGTTGGGCAGCTCCTATTACGACGACTGGAAGAACCAGGAGACCTTCGTAAAGACCGATCCTCTGGGAAATCCTGTCGACCAAAACCATCCTTGGAACCAGACCACGATTCCCAGGCCGCAGAAGCGCGATTTCGCGGGCAAGTACACCTGGGTGATGTCGCCTCGGTGGCTGGATCAACGCACCGGCGATCATCTCGCTCTCGATACCGGTGGCGGACCGATCGCGCGGTTCTGGGCGACGGCGCTCGCTGGAATCGTCGACATCGGTTACATCAAGGCGACCGGCCACAGCGTGAAGATCTATCTGCCGAAGACCACTTCACTGCCGGAAGTCGAGTTCGAGTGGAAGATTCCGAAATGGAGCAACGCCATCGAACGTGACCGCGCTCGCACGTACTTCCAGGCCTACGCGGCTGCCGCTGCTCTTCACTTCGTGGAGAAGGCGCTCGAAGAACTGCACGCAGGTCGCACCAAGACGTGGACCGATTTCAAGGTTCCCGAAGAAGCGATCGGTTGCGGCTTCCACGAGGCCGTGCGCGGTGTTCTGTCGCACCACGTGGTGATCAAAGATCACAAAATCGCGAACTATCATCCGTACCCACCAACGCCGTGGAACGCGAATCCGCGCGACATCTACGGCACGCCCGGTCCATATGAGGATGCCGTCCAGAACACTCCGATCTTCGAGGAGAACGGTCCGGACAAGTTCAAGGGCATCGATATCATGCGCGCGGTTCGCAGCTTCGATCCTTGCCTCCCCTGCGGCGTGCATATGTATCTTGGAAACGGAAAGACCATCGAAACGCATCACTCGCCGATGTTTGGCCTTCAACCCTAAGGGGCGAAGCACAGCGAATGCCGGGACGGACGTCCGGCGAGAAAACGGGAGAGGGCCGGAAACGGCTCTCTCCCGGAGCTGTCGAATAACGATCGCACCAGGGATGGCCCGATGTCTGATCACAAAGATGTGCAGCGAAGGATCGAGTCGATCGAGGGCTTGGTCCGCGAAATGGAGAAGGTGTCCGACCCCGCCGTTCAAAGTCTGTCCAAACAGCTCGTCCAATCCCTAATGGATCTGCACGGAATGGGACTGGAGCGGATGCTTGAGATCACCCACCAGAGCGGTCCGGGCGGACAGAGAATCATCGACGATATGGGGCGTGACGATCTGGTAAGCAGCTTGTTGCTGCTTTACGGTCTCCATCCGCTCGATTTGGAAGCGCGTGTGATGCAGGCGCTTGAGAAGAGCCGGCCCTACCTGAAATCTCACGGCGGAAACGTGGAGTTGATGAAGGTGAGCGAGGACGGCGCGGTCGTGTTGAAGCTCCAAGGCAGCTGTCACAGTTGCCCTTCATCGGCGGTGACGCTGCAGTCGACCGTGGAGCAGGCGATCTACGACGCGGCGCCGGATGTCACGAGCATTTTTGTCGATGGCGTGGTGGAACAGAAACCGAAGGCTGCCGGATTTATTCCCGTCGCGAGCTTGCAGACGAACGGTCACGGCCACGCAGCCGCGACGGGCAACGGTCACGCGAACCGAAGTAGTGCGAGCGCTCCGTTGAAAACGGAGTGGGAGGATGTATTTGGTTTGGAAGCACTGCCGCCGGGAATCTTGCGGGCGCAGGATGTGGGCGGCGAGCCTGTGCTTTTCTGCCAGCTCAACGAGCAACTCTACGCGTACGGAATGACGTGTCCGGGATGTGGGCAGCCGCTCGAAGGCGGCAGACTCGACGATGCGATCCTGGCGTGCCCGATCTGCCAGCAAAAATACGATCTGATTCACGCGGGTCGCTCCGTGGACATTTCGCAGCTCCACCTGCAGCCGATTCCGCTGCTGAAGGAAAACGGACGAGCGCGGGTGGCCGTGCTTTCACGCGCGCAGCGGAGCGCGGTGTAGCGATGAGCGCGCCGAACGCATTCGCAAAACCCGGCGCTGCGGTGAGCCTGCGGGATTTCGCGCGCCGTCGCGTGGCTGTAGAGCGTTGCGAATTGTGCAGCAAAGAAATCGGCGCGATCCATGATCACTTGTTCGAGCCCGTGAAGCGCAATCTGGTCTGTTCGTGCGAAGGCTGCGCGCTGCTTTTCACCGCGCAAGCGGATACCAAGTTCCGCAGGGTGCCAAAACTTTCCCGTTATCTTTCGGGATTTCGACTCTCGGATGCGCAGTGGAACAGCTTGATGATTCCGATTGAGATGGCGTTTTTCTTCTACAGCTCGCCGCTCCAGCGCATGGTCGCGTTTTACCCAAGTCCCGCGGGAGCCACGGAATCGCTGCTGGCGCTCGACACCTGGGACGAAGTCGTCGAGAGCAACTCGATTTTGACGCAGCTGCAGCCGGATGTGGAGGCGCTGCTCGTGAATCGAGTGGGCGCTTCGCACGGCGTGGCCGCCGAATACTACATGGTCCCGATCGACGAGTGCTACAAGCTCGTGGGCGTGATCCGCCTTTACTGGCACGGACTTTCGGGCGGAACGGAAATGTGGCGCGAGATCGGAAAGTTCTTCGCGGAGCTGAAACAACAGGCGTCTGTGCCGCGCGAGGCTGCGAATGCCTGAGCTGAATTTCAAAATCGAAGGCGCCGAGGCGGTCGCGTATGCGGCCGTCCCAACGATCGCGTTCAAGCTCCGGGTCGCGAACATGCCCGCCGAACAAGCGATTCACACCGTGGTTCTTCGAGCGCAAATACAGATCGAATCAACCCGCCGGCATTACAGCGCGGACGAGCAAGCCAGGCTCGTGGATCTGTTTGGCGATCCGGATCGATGGAGCTTGACTCTCAAGACCATGCTCTGGACCCACGCGAACCTGGTAGTGCCGGAATTCACTGGCGAATCGCTCCTCGAGATGCCTGTCCCATGCACATTCGATTTCAACGTGGCAGCCACAAAATATTTTCACGCGCTGGAAGATGGCGATCTTCCGCTCCTGTTTCTGTTCAGCGGAACGGTTTTCTATCAAGACGAAAGCGGAACGATGCAAGTGGCTCCGATCTCGTGGGACAAGGAAGCGAAATTCAGGCTTCCGGTGCGCGTCTGGCGCGATTTGATCGACAGCTACTACCCGAACAGCGCCTGGTTGAACGTGCGCAAGGACGTGTTTGACCGGCTGTATCAGTACAAAGTGCGGTGCGGGATACCTACCTGGGAACAGACACTCGAGCGCGTGCTCGATTCGGTGGAGGAAACTGCCAAGCCATGAACGCGAAGTTGATCGAGAGCATCGCGAATGCGGTTTTGTACGAGGGCTACATGTTGTATCCCTATCGGCCGTCGTCGGTGAAGAACCAGCAGCGTTGGAATTTCGGAGTCATCTATCCGAAAGCCTATAGCGAAATCCAAAAGGGAAACGACATTTGCGTGATGCAGACCCAGTGCCTGATGCGTGGCGACGCCGATGCGGAGATCGAAATTACGGTGCGATTCCTGCAGTGCATCGCGCGAAAGATCGGAGTCCCCCGCGGCCCCGGCAAGCGTGCGGCGGGCGCGCCGAATTCGGATATCGAGATCGTGGACTCGTTCACGATCGATGGCCAAGAGCTTCAGTCGTGGCAAGAAGCCTCAGAGCGCGCGGTAACGGTTGCGCCGATGCGAATCGCCAACTTGTTGAGCGCGTCGATCCGGCACGAGTTCGAATTTGCCGGAGGACAGGACCGGGAACCGGTTCAATCGAGCGCCGGCAGTACGGAGGCGTTCATTGTTCGCGAGCAAGAGCCGATCCGCGGATGCGTGGATGTTTCGGCAGAGCGAGTCGCAGATGGTGTGTACCGGCTTAGTGTAGCGCTGGCGAATCTCACGGATCTGGAAATGCCGCACGTTCAAACACGGCAGAGCGTCCTTCTGAAGTCGCTACTGTCGGCGCACACCGTCCTGAGCGTGACGAGCGGCGAGTTTGTTTCACAGATCGATCCGCCGGCCGAGCTGCAAGCGGCAGCCGGCAAGTGCCGAAACGTGGGAACCTGGCCGGTGATGATCGGAGACGAAAACGCCCGTGATGCCATGCTCTCCTCGCCGATCATTTTGTACGACTACCCCGAGATCGCGCCGGAGAGCACGGGCGACCTTTTCGATGGCACGGAGATCGACGAAATTCTGGCGCTGAGGATTCTGACCCTCAGTGACGACGAGAAACGCGAAATTCGCCAGAGCGACGCACGAACGCGCGAAGTGCTTGAGCGCACCGAGTCGATGCCCGTCGAACACTTCATGAAGCTGCATGGCGTGCTCCGAGGAATGCGGCCGGCGGACACGAGCCTTGCAGGCGGATTCAAGAACGAGGAAGACCGTTGAACGAGTGGGAATTCAATCTGCTGGAAGACAAGCCAACGATCATGAGTGTGATCATCGACGGCGTAGAATTGCACACGGGCGATCGCGTCCGTTTGCATCCCCGGCCGGGCGGCGACGTCTTTGATCTGGCGCTGGCAGGTAAGATCGCAACCGTCGAGTCGATCGAACAGGATTACGAAGGCAAAGCGCATGTGTGCGTGGTGATCGACGACGATCCCGGCCGCGACATTGGGTTGATGCGGCAGCCGGGTCACCGGTTTTTCTTCGATTCCACGGAAGTCGAGCCGCTAAACGGTTCGGAGCGCGCGGCAGCGCCTGTGGTGGCGGCTACGACGATCCTGGTCGCAGGCATCGGCAATATTTTCCTGGGCGACGACGCTTTCGGGGTGGAAGTGGTGCGCAGGATCGCAAATCGTGAAATGCCACCGGGAGTTCGCGTAGTCGATTTCGGGATTCGCGGATTGGACCTCACCTACGCATTGGTCGATGGTGCCGACGTGACGATCCTGGTTGACGCGTGCCCGCGTGGCGGCGCTCCGGGAGACCTTTACGTGATCGAACCGGACATCACTTCGAACCCCAGCGAAGCAGCACAGGCAACTGTGGACGCGCACGGTATGAATCCAATGAACGTGATCCGTGCCGCACAGGGGATGAGCGGGATGCTCAAAACAAAAATCCTGCTTTTAGGATGCGAACCGCTGACCCTGGGGCCTGAAGAAGGCCAGATGGGCCTGAGCGAACCTGTGGCGGATGCCGTCGAACGTACGATTCCGCTTCTTGAATCGATCGTGAATCGGCTCTCGGCGGGCGAGTGGCCTCTGCAAACCGAATCATAGGACATAAAAGGAGACGACATGGAAACACATGTGGTGCGGCACGAATCGAACGGTTACTCGAACGAAAGCCGGGACACGCTCTTCTTGCTGGGCGGCGTGGCGCTCGCGGTTTTCGGCGCAGGCCTAATCTTGACCAATCCGGCTGTCCGGAAATACATGGGGCAGCTCGGCGTCGGGAACATCGCGAAGGACCTGATGCCCGACCTCGATCGGTATTTGAAACTACGTTCAATGTAAACGCCTGCGGTGGAATGAATCGCGAAGAAATGGGTGAGGAATATGTCTGGAGCTTTGGGAGCACGAATGTCGGCAGACGTAACAGCGGTTCGCTATCAGATTGATCCATCTGCGAGTCGCTTGACCGTGAAGGTTACGGCCTCGGGCTTTCTTTCAGCGATGGGACATAATCCCACGATCGCGGTGAATATTTTCTCAGCCGAAGTCAGGATGGGCCCCGATGGCCCGCAGAGCGCGAAGCTCCGATTGACCGCAAAGACGGATTCACTCGAAGTGACCGACGACATCAGCCAGAAGGATAAAGCCGAAATCCAGAACCGGACCAGGCAGGAAGTTTTGGAAAGTGCGCGCTTTCCCGATGCCGTCTTTGAAACCACCGGAATCACCGCGACTACGCTGAGCGACTCGCTCTTCGCCGTGAATCTAACAGGTAACCTGACGCTGCATGGCGCAACGCGAAGCCAGTTGGTCGCGTGCCAGGTGTCGTTGAATGGCGACTCGATTCGTGGTTACGGCGAATGCGTGATCAAACAATCGGATTTCGGTATCCGGCTCGTGTCTGTGGCTGCCGGCGCGTTGAAAGTCAAAGACGAAGTGAAATGCTCCTTCGACATCACCTTGAATAAGCAGGCGTAGGCGAATGAATTTCACTGAGAACGGCGGTGCGGACGATTCAGGCGGAGGATGTCCCATGTGTCTGGCAATCCCGGGAAAAATTGTCGAAATTTCGGGCGAGGATGCGTTCAATGCCCTGGTCGAAGTCGTGGGCGTTCGACGCCACGTGAATCTCGGTCTGCTTGTCGACGACAAGCCCGCGTGCGGTGATTGGGTGCTCATCCACGTCGGCTATGCGATGAGCAAGATCAGCGAGCAGGACGCTGCGGACCAAATGCGCACGCTCGAGATGCTCGGCGAGTGCGAGGCCGCAATGGAAGAAGTGAAAGGCTACGGGCTCGAAGGCGAGGAAACCAAGCCGGCTGCGTAAGCCCGCAAGCGCTGAACGGGGCAAGAAATGAAATATGTCGATGAATTTCGAAGACCCGAACTGATCAACAAAACGGCGGATGAAATCCGGCGCCTGGTTGATCCGAACCGCCACTACCGCTTGATGGAAGTTTGTGGAGGGCACACCCACGCAATCTATCGATTCGGCCTCAAAGACATCCTTCCCGCGAATATCGAACTGATTCACGGGCCGGGCTGTCCGGTCTGCGTCCTCCCGATGGGCCGGATCGACGATGGCCTTTCGATCGCGGCGAAGGGCGATGTGATTTTCGCCGCGTTCGGGGACATGATGCGCGTCCCGGGAACCAACGGCAGTCCGCTCGAGCACAAGGCGCGCGGCATGGACGTGAGAATCGTCTATTCGCCGTCGGATGCGATCAAGCTTGCGAAACAGAATCCGGACAAGCATGTAATGTTTTTTGCGATCGGATTCGAGACTACGGCTCCGTCTACGGCGCTCACGTTGCAGCGCGCTCGAAAAGAGCAACTCCACAATTTTTCCGTTTTCTGCAACCACGTCACGATCATCCCCGCCATTCGCGCCATTTTGGACTCTCCGGACATGCGCCTGGACGGCTTCATTGGTCCCGGCCACGTTTCCACAGTGATCGGCTGCCGCCCGTACGAATGGATCGCACGGAACCAGAGCAAGCCAATCGTAGTCTCGGGATTCGAGCCTCTCGACATGCTGCAGTCGATCGTGATGTTGCTGCGCCAGCTCCGCGCAGGCGAGGCGAAAGTCGAGAACCAATACAAGCGCGTCGTGCCTTGGGAAGGAAATCCGGCCGCGCTTCGTGCAATGGCGGAAGTCTTCCAGCTCCGCCCGTATTTCGAGTGGCGCGGCATGGGATTCATTTCGCAGTCGGCATTGAAGCTCCGCGATGAGTTCGCGGAATGGGATTCCGAGTGCAGGTTTGAAGTTCCCGGCATCCGCGTAACGGATCCGAAAGCAGCGCAGTGCGGCGAGGTCTTGAAAGGCGTGTTGAAGCCGGCAAAGTGCAAGTTGTTTGGAAACGAATGCACGCCCGAGCATCCAGTGGGCGCTTTGATGGTGTCTTCGGAAGGCTCGTGCGCGGCATATTACAACTACGAACACCGGAAAACTTCGCAGTTAACCAGCATCAGCGTGCCCGCATGACTCCAATTTCCAGCACGGCGAATGGTTCGGCAGCGCTGGGCGTCGAGAAGAAGTCCGCCGCGACGCCAAAAATCCGTTTCCGCGATCCGCAAATCGAGATGGCGCACGGAGCCGGTGGCAAAGCCAGTCGCCGGCTGATCGAAGGCCTATTTATGCCGCTCCTTTGTGGAGATTCGACAGAGCCGCTGGCCGATGCAGCACACCTAAACGTAGGCGGCGGGCGGGTGGCCATCACCGCGGATAGTTTTGTGGTGAAACCGCTGCGCTTTCCCGGCGGATCGATCGGTGAACTCGCAGTGAACGGCACGGTGAATGACCTAGCCGTCTCGGGGGCTCGCGCCGAAGCCCTCGTAACGACGTTCGTGATCGAATCAGGCCTCGCCACAGAAACGCTCCAGCGCGAAATCGAAGCCATGGCGAGCGCCGCGCGTAAAGCGGGCGTCCGAATCGTCGGCGGCGACACCAAAGTCGTCGAACACGGCAAAGCCGACGGCATGTACATTTCATCCACGGGAATCGGCTCGCTGATTCCGGAGATCGAAGTGAATCCTGCTTCGGTGCGCGCCGGTGACAAGGTGCTCGTCTCCGGTCCCATCGGCGATCACGGCATTACGATTCTTCTGGCGCGCGGCGAACTGGACATCGAATGCGATCTTTGTTCCGACACTCGGTCCGTACTGCCGTTCGTTGAAGCGCTGGCGCAATCGGCCGCGCGTTCGATTCGCTGGATGCGCGATCCGACGCGGGGCGGCGTGGCTACCTCGCTAAACGAGTTGGCGCGCGATTGCAGGCTCGGCGTGGTGCTGCATGAAGATACGATTCCGATTCGCGATGCGGTGCGGGGCGCATGCGAGCTGTTGGGTCTCGATCCATTGCACATTGCGAACGAGGGGCAATTCATCGCGGTGATTGCGCCCGAGGCAGCAGACGTTGCGCTTGAGGCGATTCAACGCGTGCCGGGCGGCGCTGAAGCGCGAATCATCGGCGAAATTCAAGAGCAGCCGGCCGGTTCTGTGCTGGTGACGACGCCATACGGCGGGACGCGAATCATCGACATGCTGGTCGGCGATCCTTTGCCGCGTATCTGCTGAGAACCGGAGAATCGAGGATGGCTACGCAAGTTCTTGCCGGGAATCAGATCGCCCAGCGTCTGCTGGCGCGGAATCACCTATTCGAAACGTTTTTCGCGCGAGAAGCAAACAGGTTGGCGGAAGCCTCGCACGAAATGTCCGAGCGTTTCTTGCGCGGTGGGCGCTTGCTGGCGTTTGGTCGCGGGCCTTACGCGACCGACGCGCAGCATGTGTCAGTGGAGTTCGTGCATCCCGTGATCGTCGGCAAGCGCGCTTTGCCTGCGCTGGATCTTTCCATTCATTTCCGTCCGTGGCTCGAAACAATCGTCACGCCAGACGACATCGTGATGGGCTTCGGTCCCCCGGAAGGCGATCCCGAAGTCTGGGGTGCGCTGGAAATGGCGCGCGCCAAAGATGCGATGACCTTCGCGCTGCCGGGCCTCGAAGGCTCGTACGCGATTGGCGCTCAAACCTCCGACGCGTTCGTGCATCAGGAAATGGTCGAGATTCTCTACCACACGCTTTGGGAGACCGTGCACGTCTTCTTTGAGCGGCGCGAACTGGGCCACGACGTGGGTCAAGCCGGTTTTCTGTATCCCTTTCTCGGACAAGAAAAGCAAGGCACCGCCGACGCGATGGGCGAAGTCGCGCGCTCGATCCAGATGAAGGTAGCGGACGATGCGAAGCTGCGCGAACAGGTGGCCGCGACACAGTCCGAACAGATTTCTGCCGCGGCCGCGGCGATGAACGATCGCGTGAGAGCAGGCGGGAAGCTGATCATTTTCGGCAACGGCGGCTCAGCGACGGACGCGAATGACTGGGCGATCGATTGTGTTGCGCCCCCGCACGGCTATCGACCCATTCCGGCTGTATCGCTGGCGCTCGAGCCGGCAAACATCAGTGCGATCGCGAATGATGTGGGCACGGAGCTGATTTTCTTGCGCCAGTTCATCGCACAGGCGCGGCCGAATGACGTAGCCGTTGCAATTTCTACGAGCGGCGGCTCGCGCAATGTGGTTGCCGCGCTGGAAGAAGCGCGAAAGCGCGGCATCACGACGGTTGCTCTGCTGGGTTACGACGGCGGAGAAATTCTCCGCCGCGGCCTCGCGGATTATCCGGTGGTGGTCCATTCCGATTACATTCCGCGAATTCAGGAAGTGCAGGCATCTGTCTACCACGTAATCCGCGAAACGATGGAGTTTCTCGGCCGTGGCTAAGCTGGAACTTTTCGGAACAGCCGGTTGCCAGCAGACGCAAGAGATGCGCGAGTGGCTGGAATGGCGCGGCGACGATTTTGTCGAATACGACGTCGAATCGGACGTCGAGGCGCGACACAGGATGCGCGCCCTTTCGGGCGGACAGCGAACCGTTCCCCTCCTCGTCGATGATGGGAAAGTGGTTCAGATTGGGTGGCAAGGCCGCGGCTGCATTGTTGGCGAGTAAAGCTTCGCTTGGTCTGGCGAACTGGCTGAAAACATGAACGCATGTTCGATCAAAGTCCGAGGCGTGGTGCAAGGAGTCGGCTTCCGCCCCTTTGTGTACCGGCTCGCGCACGCCAACACGCTGGCAGGCTGGGTCTCGAACGGCGATGAAGGGGTTGAAATATTTCTCGAGGGTTCCGAAACGGGACTTGAGAATTTCGTTCATGAACTGCAAGTGGCCCCGCCCGACGCGGCCGACATTTCTGAAATTGAAATAAACGCCTCAGATCCGATCGGCGTCAGCGATTTTCAAATTCGCGAGAGTCGCCGCGAACAGCGCCCAACGACCCGAATCTCGCCGGATTTGCCCGTGTGCGCCGATTGCCTGCGCGAACTTTTCGATCCTGCCGACCGCCGATACCGCTATCCCTATGTGAATTGCACGAATTGCGGGCCGCGCTACAGCGTCGCGCTTCGGTTGCCTTACGACCGCCCGAACACCACCATGCGCGAATGGGCGCTCGATGCATTCTGCGCAGCGGAGTACTCCGATCCCCGCGATCGGCGTTTCCATGCGCAGCCGGTGGCATGCCATGCCTGCGGACCGGAATATCTGCTGCGAAATGGCGATGATGTGGTGCTGGGAAGCGATACCAGCATACGCGTTGCTGCCGGGCTACTTGCCGACGGGAAGATCGTTGCAGTAAAAGGTCTCGGCGGTTATCACTTGGCATGCGATGCGCGAAACGCCGCTGCGCTTGAAGCATTGCGTGAACGAAAGTTCCGAAAAGAGAAGCCCTTCGCTGTGATGGCCCGGGATTTGGCGGTTGCCCGCGAAATCGTCCAACTCTCGCCGGATGCGGAGCGACTTCTCGTTTCGATGGCCAGGCCAATTGTTTTAGCGAAGTCGAAGGCCGAACTGCCACACGTTGCACCGGACTACGATGAACTTGGCGTCATGCTTCCCTACACGCCGCTCCACCATTTGTTGTTCGCCTCGGGCGCACCGGAAATTCTGGTCATGACGAGCGCGAATCGCTCGAGCGAGCCGATTGCTTACGAGGATGACGACGCCATGACGCGACTCGCGCCGATAGCCGACGCGGTTCTCATCGGCGAGCGGCCGATCGCGCGCCGAGTTGACGACTCGGTCGCCAGAGTCGGGGCCTTTGGTCCAGCGATTCTTCGCCGCTCGCGAGGGTACGCGCCCGGAGCGGTAACGACGATTCCGACTCGTCGACCGATTTTGGCGCTCGGTGCGGATCTGAAGAACACGGTGACCCTCGTCGTCAACGCTCAGGCGTTCGTCAGCCAGCACATCGGCGACTTGACCGACTACGCTTCGTTGCGCGCCTTTCAGGAAACGATCCACGATTTGCTGGCGATGTACGAAATCAAGCAGGAAGAGCTGCTCGTCGTGTGCGATCGACACCCGCAGTATGCGTCTATGTTGCACGCACAATCCTTTGAGGAGGCGGAACAAGTAAGCGTGCAGCATCACCGAGCGCACATCGCATCCGTCCTTGCGGAGCGCTGCGAGTGGGAGAAGCGTGTGCTTGGTGTGAGCTTCGACGGCACCGGATACGGCGATGACGGCACCATCTGGGGGGCGAGTTTTTCCTCGGAAGCGTCCGAGGCGGCTTCGAGCGCGTCGCGCACCTGCGGCGAGCGACGTTACCAGGAGGCGATGCGGCAGCCCAATTTCCCGTGCAGGCAGCGGCCGGCTTTCTAGCGCAGGTTTCGGAACTTCCTAATCTCAGCGCGGCACCCTTTTCCTTTCCACCGCGATTCGACGATGCGCAGGCTTTGCTCCATCAGGGAGTGTGCTCGTTCACCTCTTCCTCCATGGGGCGGCTTTTCGATGCAGCATCAACGCTCCTGGGGTTCACGCGCGGCGTCTCATACGAAGGACAGGCCGCCATCTGGCTGGAGCAAGTTGCGCGGCGCTCCTCAAACCAAGACGCGTACGCATTTCCTTTCGATGGCAGGGAACTCGATTTTCGCCCGCTGCTCCAAGCGATGGCGCAGGATCGCGCGCGCGGGCGAAATGAGTCGGAGATCGGACGCGCGTTTCAACGCGGCGTTGCGCGTGGCGTGTCAGACGCCATCGCTGCCCTGTGCTCAGTAAGTTCGCTCGATACGGTTGTGCTATCCGGCGGAGTCTTTCAAAACGAACTTCTGCTGGAAGATCTCAAAGACCTGCTGAACGGCAGTGGCATCGCGATCTGGACCAACCACTCAGTACCCGCAAACGACGGCGGCATTAGCCTCGGCCAGGCAGCCCTAGCCGCATTTCAAACTCGGTCTGCGAACACAGCAGGCTCCGCCGATGCATGAGCTATCCATCGCAATGAGCATCGTGGAAATGGCGGAACAGGAATCGCAGCGCAACGGCGGCGTGCGCGTGACCAATGTGCATCTTCGGCTCGGCGCGCTCGCGGGCGTCGTGAAAACGGCCCTGCTGTCTTCGTATGAGCTAGCGTGTGAGCAAAGCTCGCTCAGCGGTTCGAAGCTGGTGATTGAAGACGTGCCAGGTATCGTTTTCTGCCCGGCTTGCAACGCGAGGCGGCCGGTGCGCGACTCGGAGTGGTTTCGATGTTCCGCGTGTGGATCGCTGGCCTCCGAACTGGTAAGCGGCAAGGAACTGGAAGTCGTTTCTCTCGAGGTTGAAGAATGAGCTCCTTAACGCGCCTGGTGGAAGTCCGGCAAAACGTTCTTAAGAAGAACGATTTGTTGGCACGGGACCTTCGCAAGCGGTTTCAGGACGCGGGTGTATTCGTCTGCAGCATGGTTTCCAGTCCGGGAACCGGCAAGACCACGCTGCTCGAGAAAACTCTAGGGCTTCTAGGAAGAAACTATCGCGTCGCAGCGCTCGTTGGCGATCTGGCCACGGAAAACGATGCGGTGCGGCTCGCGCGCAGCGGAGCGCCAGTGAAGCAGATCACCACCGGCACTCTGTGCCACCTGGAAGCTGCGATGGTCGAGTCCGCGCTGGAAGGTTGGTCGCTGAACGATTTCGACTTCCTGTTTATTGAAAACGTCGGCAATCTGGTTTGCCCTGCCTCTTACGATCTAGGTGAGGAGCTTCGGCTGGTGCTTATGTCCGTCACCGAAGGAGAGGATAAGCCGCTCAAATATCCAACGATTTTCAATACGGCTGACGTCGCGGTAATTACGAAGATCGATCTTTCGGCCGCGGTGGAATTTGATGGAAACGCTGCAAACCGCAGCATCGAATCGGTGCGGCCTGGGATGAAAGTTTTCAAGGTATCGGCTAAGACCGGCCAAGGAATGGACGAATTTCTAAGTGATCTGGCGTTGCGTCAAGGCCACCGGAAGCATCCACTTCGCAATTCATAAAACCTTCATAGGTATTTGCTAGTGTCCGGCTCGGGATTCTGTGATTCAGGCCTGCTGCGGCCCTATAAGGTTGGCGTCGCCTTTTGCGACTCCTCATGGTTATGGATTCGCTACACAACGACCTATTTCATCTCTCGCCGTCTCCTCGGAATTTGTTAACTCCTATGGTATCCGACACACATCGAGGCATCCTTCGAATGGAGGTTCGCCATGGACAATTCTCATTTCACCCTCGATACCAAAGCCAGTCAGTTCACGGTTCATGCGTTCGCCAGCGGCCTGGCATCCGTTGTAGCCCACAATCCAAAATTTGCGATTCATGATTTTGTTTCGGATGCGAAATTCGAACCTTCGAACCCGTTGGGAAGCACGCTGCGGATGACGGTGAACCTTGAATCGCTTTCGCTACTGGACGACGTGAGCGAGTATGACCGCCGCGAGATCACTCGTATCATGTTCGATGAAGTGCTCGAAGTGCGTAAGTTTCCGAAAGCGATCTATCAATCCTCCAAAGTCAGTGCCAGCAAGATAAGCGAGAACATGTATCGGGCGGAATTGTGCGGCAGTCTCACGCTTCATGGGCTGACGCGACAGATTGACTTTCCGGCGCAGATCGTGAGCGGGGAAGATTCCTTGCGCGGATACGGCGAATTTACTCTGAATCAGTCCGAGTACGGCATTCGGGTGCCGACGGTCGCAAACGGCGCGATCAAGATGAAGGATCAGGTGAAGCTGGCGTTCTTCATGGTAGGACGCAAGGCATGAATAGGCCCGGCCAACATTCAATTCCGGATGCCCACGTAGTTTCCGTACCCGACGATCACGGTTGATCCGACAAGGACGATCAACGTGGCTCCGACAAGCCAGCGTGTACCGCTTCCCGCGCCGCGCCATTCGTGAAGCGCGATACCCCAAAGCGTGCTGAAAATGATGATGCTCGCCATGTGCAGAGTCCAGCTTGAAAACCTGAACCGTCCCATCTGCGTTTCGCCCATTGTGTAGAAGAAAAACTGCATATACCACGTTGTTCCCGCCAGGGCGGAGAAAAGGTAGTTCGCCAGCATGGGCGCCCGTGACGGCATTGCGCCGGACGCGAATGTCGCTTCTGCGGCCATCTGTTCGGCGGGAGCATCTGTAGGCGATTCAAGAATTGGTGCAGCGCTGCGGAGCGCCGCCGGCCGGAGATTCGCGGTGAAATATTGATAGCCCGTACGATTCCGGATGTTCAGAATCACGCACCAGATGAAATTTGTGGTGAAGCCGCCCGCCAGAACGATCACAAGAACCGGTAGGCCTTGCCATAACGTGGATGTGCCGTGCCTCAGCGTGATTGACTTGATTGGATCGCCCGCTGCCAGCCCGAATGCGAAGCAAGAACTCATGATGCCGGAGAACGTTGCGAGAAGGACGCCCTTCTTCAGGTTGAATTCTTTGATCGACTCCCGTTTTTGTTCAGCGGAAAGTTCACGCTCTTTGGAGATGCCTGCTGCACCCGCAAGCCCGATTCCCGCAAGACAAACAAACACGCCCAGCAGAACCAGCAATCCGGACCGTGTACCAAGGACTTCCGAGCGAAACACCCCGCGAAATAGGGGGGGAACCAGTGTGCCAAACGCGGCCGTGTATCCGAGCGCCACGGCCATGCCCAGTCCGATTCCGAGGTAACGCATCGTGAGCCCAAAAGTGAGTCCGCCCACTCCCCAGAGAATTCCAAACAGGTAAACCCAGAATAGACATTGCGCGGGGGCCTCATGAAGGACTTGCATTAGGTCCTTGGTCATCAGCAACGCGAGGAGCCATGGAGCAATGATCCAACTAAAAACCCCGCCCACAAGCCAGTACGTTTCCCACGCCCAACCCTTCACGGAGCGGTACGGAACATAAAAACTTGCGGAGGCGAGTCCGCCAAGCCAGTGGAACAGGACTCCCAACAGCGGATTCGGCATCAATCGTTTCCCGGAAGCGAACTAGACATGAAAGACTTCCTCGATCGGCGCCATGGTCTGGTCGGGCAAGAGATCTTCCGGTGGAACGAAGAAGTCAGCCATTTCGCGTGGCCAGCGGACATTGACGTCCCGCGCTGCCGTTCCGCTGCGTGCCTGTTCGAAATTCTCTGTTTCGAGAGAGCCGATCAGCATTCCGTTCGGCCGTGGGAACAGCGAATCGTTGTGCCAGCCGGTTTCGGTGAGGGTCTTTTTCAACTCTGGCCATAGGTTACGGTCGTGGCGTTTATACTCGTCGATCTTTTCCGGCTTCACCTGCAAAATGAAGCAGATTCTTTGCATATACGCACATCTCCCGCAAACCTATCGCAAAAAAGCGTCGGCCAACCCGCCATCCACGGGAATGATATGGCCCGTGGTCCTGGAACTTTGATCGCTCACCAGCCAAGCGATGGCCGCGGCGCACGCTTCGGGCGTCACGGGACGTTTGGTCAGCGTGCGTTCGGCATAAAAGGAAGCGAGCTTGTCTCGCAGCGCCTCCGTTGAGTCCGAGTCGGAGTAGGCAATCTTGTATTTGTCGAGCGATTGCATCACGCGATCGCGCGGAAACATTGTTGATCCTGCGACAACGGTGGCCGGCGCAATCCCGTTCACGCGGACCGTCGGGCCAAGTTTGATCGCGAGCTCGTGAATCAAGTGATTCAGCGCCGTTTTGCTGGTGTCGTAGGCTTCGCTGCCTTTCTTCGTCACCACCGCGTTTGCGGAGCTGGTGAGCACCAGCGAGCAGGGCAGCTTCTGGTCCTCGAACACCCACTCCGCGGCGCGAGCGAGCAAATAGTTGCCCGTCACATTCACCTGAAAAGTCTTTGCCCACTCGGCCTCGGATAGCTCCGCACCGGAGGATGGAACCGGATAGACCGCCGCGGTGTTCACGATGAAGTCGATACCGCCGAATTCCTGAATCGTCCGGCGCACAGCACCAGCGAGGCTTTCCGCGGATGCGAGATCCACGCGTTCGGCGACCGTAAATTCGGGAGACGAAAGTTTGGCTGCCTCGTCGGACACTCGTTTCGCTCCGTCCAGGTTGAAGTCGGCGATCACCAGGTGTGCGCCGCTGCGGGTCAGAAGCAACGCCGTCTGGCGGCCGATGCCACTTGCTCCGCCGACGATCAATCCGATCTTGCGGCTGAACTCCGCCTCCGGAGGCATCCGCTGCAGTTTTGCCTCTTCGAGCGCCCAGTACTCAATACCGAAGGCCTCGGCCCTGGGGAGCGCCACGTAGTTGTGTACTCCGGCGAAGGTTCTCGATTGCTCGGCGGTGCGCGCCTGCGGCAACGGACTGGGCGGCGCGCCGTCGTCGAGCGACGTGGCGCCGGCCATCACGTGAATCGCGTTGATAAAGAATTCGGTCGTGATGCGAGCTTCTTTCTTATTTTTGCCGAAGCCAAAAATGCCGAGCCCCGGAACGATCACGACGGATGGGTTCGAATCGCGCAGCTTCGGCGATTCGGATGTAGCCCAGTCGTCGTAGTATTTTTTGTACGAGGCGCGGTATTCAGCGGCGCGCGCCGCGATGCTGGATTTCAAGGCCGCAACATCTTGTTTGGCGGGGTCGAATGGCAGAAAGAGCGGGCAGACTCGCGTACGGAGAAAATGATCCGGGCAGCTCGTGCCCAGGTGGCTAAGTTCGCTCGCCCATTTTGAGCCTGCAAACGTAAGCGCGTCTTCCTGATCATCGAAATGAGCCACCACCCGGCGGTCGGACGAGAGCAACCCGCGCAACGTCGGCAGGATTTCAGTCGCGATATCCCTTCTGGTGGGTAGACCGGGATATGCGACGCCCCCGAACAGACTCTTGCTTCGCCTTTGATGCTCGAGGATGTATTGCCCCATCTGATCGATCGTATGGAGGCTCTTCAAATAGCATTCGCGCTGCGTCCGGCCCCATGTGAAGAGCCCGTGGCTGCCGAGCAAGATTCCATCCGCGTCCGGCGTGTCCTTTACGGCGTCTTCAATCATCAACGCGAGTTCGAATCCCGGCCGTTGCCACGGCACCCACACGATCTGCCGCCCGAACTGTTTGTTGAACTCGGCAAGCTTCTGTTTGCCGTTCGCGCTGGCAGCAAGCGCAATGGCCCAATCGGGGTGCAAATGATCGACATGCGGGAAGGGCAGAAACGCATGCAAAGGCGTATCAATGGAGGCTGCCACGCGATTCTGGCCGAATGCCGACAAAGGGTAAAAACCGACCATCTCGTCTTCAAATTGCGCGCGGTAAATCCTTTTGAGTTGCTCCAGCCGGTCGAGATAAACGAGCGCAAAACCCGAATCCTTTATCGATCCAAGGTCGCCTCCGCTTCCTTTCACCGCCAGGACGCGCGTCGGTTGGCCGGTAAACGGATCGGGAAACTCGATTTTCGAGCTCGTGTTGCCTCCGCCGAAGTTCGTGATACGCAGATCCGCACCCAGTAGATTTGAGCGGTAGCGCAAAAGCCCCAGCGGATTGCCGGCGAGCGCGTCGGCTTCCCGGTCGTTCCATAGGTCCTTCAGAAATTCCAACGTTCGTGTTTCAGTCATGCTTCTCCTCGCGATAATGTCGGAAACGCTCGGCTTCACGATTCCAGGCTTCGGTATCAGCGGGACGAAAACTTTCAGTGGGGAACGATCGGTCGATGATCGCACGCATTTCTTGTAGCGAACTGGCGGCCCCGGTAGCCATCATTTGAACGCCGACGTTGCCGAGAGCTGTCGCCTCCGCGGGACCGGCCAAAACGCAACGCCCCGTCGCGTCCGCGGTGAATTGGTTCAAGACACGGTTCTTCGAGCCGCCGCCGATGATACGGATCTGATCGATCTTGCGGCGTGTGAGGGTTTCAAGATTCTCGATTGTGAGGCGGTATTTCAGCGCGAGGCTCTCCAAAATTGCGCGCGTGTAGCCGCCCGGACTTTTTGGAGAGTCTTGCGCAGTAGCGGCACAGAACGTATCAATCGCTGCAGGCATATTTTTCGCCCGCAAAAAAGATTCGTGATCGGGATCGAAGAGGCTGCGAAACCTGGGAGCCTCGGCGGCAAAGGCCAGCAACTTGGGCACCCCCCAATCGGCTCCGCTGATGGCCCACGCTTCGCGGCATTTTTCGAGCAGCCACATGCCCATCACGTTTTTCAGAAAACGTGTTGTCCCGGCCACTCCGCCTTCGTTCGTGAAATTCAAGCGCAGGCAATCGGAAGTAATCATCGGCTCGTCCAGCTCTGTTCCGACGAGCGACCATGTGCCCGAACTGATGAACGCAGTGCCGTCCCGCGCCGATACCGCGGCAACCGCCGAGCCTGTATCATGCGACGCAGGAGCAACGACACGAACCGGCGAGGCGCGCGAGCCACAGCGGAGTCCGGGAACAAGCGTGCCCAGCTCGCTTGCGGGTTCCACGATTTCCGGAAGCAGAGGACCCGGCAATGCCAGTCGCTCGAGCAGCTCGTAATTCCAATTTCGGGTTCGCGGGTTCACCAGCTGTGTCGTTGTGGCAATCGTGTATTCGCAGGCAATCCGCCCCGTAAGCCAGTAATGAAAAAGGTCGGGAATCGTTACGAGGTGCCGCGCCGCCTCCAGCGCCGCCGATTTCGCACGTTTCGCCGCCGCGAGTTGGTAGAGCGTGTTGATCGGCATGAATTGAATTCCCGTGGCGCGATAGATGTCTTCTCGCGGGACAATGGCGAAGACTTCTTCCATCACACCTTCCGTGCGCGCATCCCGATAGTGAAACGGATTCTCAAGCAGTTGCCCTTGTTCATCGAGCAGCGCGTAGTCCACCCCCCAGGCATCCGCGCCGACGCTAATTAACGGCGTTTTTTCAGTCTGATACAGCACGTTTCGAACTTCCCACCAGAGCCGTGGCAGGTCCCAGTGAAGCCCGCCGCCGTATTCGACAGGATCGTTGGAAAATCGCCAGGTATTCTCGATCGTAAGCAGGCCCGCACTCAATCGCGCGAGCACGCCTCTTCCGGTGAGAGCGCCGAAATCGAACGCTAGGTAGTGGTTGTTCACAAAACGATTACGCGTACGACGATAGAGATTTCGCGTTCCGTGCCTTTCGTTGCTGCGTCGCGCGTTCCAGATACCCGCTTTCGCGGAAGGCGGCGGCCGGGTCGGCCGGTAAGTGTTTCGCTTCGCGCCATTCCGCAATGGTGGACCGTACGTCGGTGGCAAACGCGTCCTGAAGCACGCTCTCAGCCGCGACCAAGTCGGCTCGGGACTGCGCCATCGCAAGTGTTTCGTGATCGACGAGCGCCGCCTTCGAGAAAATCTGTTGTGCCATGGTCACCGTTTGAATCATAGCTTCGATCTTGCCTTTGAGATTGTGGCTCTGATCGATCATGTAGGCGACGTCGGCGCGCGTGCCCGTCTCCCACTGGTAAAATAGAATTTCGTGAAAAATCCGGAACACCTGGTAGGGATCGATCGACCCCATCGTCAAATCGTCGTCCGCATAGCGTCGATCGTTGAAATGGAATCCGCCGAGCATGCCCTCCGCAAGGAGCCACGCCACGATCTGCTCGATATTCTGCGATAGATAATGATGGCCCGTGTCGACCAGAACTTTCGCTTGGGGTCCGGCGGCCTTTGACATCAACAGCGCCATGCCCCAATCGGCGACGTCGGTGTGGTAAAACGCTGGCTCGAAAGGTTTGTACTCCACCAGGATTCGTTGGTCCGGTTGAAGCGCTCCGTGCGCGCTCTTCAAGCACTCCTCGAACCACTGCTTTCGTTTCCGGATGTTGGCCGTTCCCGGATAATTTGAACCGTCGGCGAACCACGCGGCGATGTCGCGGCTATGAACGCGCTGCGAAATCGCGATGCTGTCTTTCATGTGCTGCAGCGCTTTCTTCCGGATCGCTTCTTCGGGATTTCCGAAAGAACCATGCTTGTAACCTTGATCCTGAAAGAGGTTCGGATTCACGGAACCGGGCTGCATGCCGTATTTCTTCGCCAGCGCCAACACCAGGTCCGCGTCATCCGCGCCGTTCGGGCAATCCCACAGCACGTGGAGCGCAATCGATGGGCAAGCTCCGGTCACACCGTTCACCTGCGCGGCATCGCTGAACTTCTCATCCAGATTGGTCGCCGCCGCCTCTTGAATAAACTTCCCAAAGCGTGTCCCGGTGTTCGCGAATCCCCAGGAAGGGATCTCAATCGCGAACGAATCGAGCGCGCGGTGAATTCTTTCTCTAGCGGCGGAGTTCATAGTTTCCTTCCGGAGACCCTGCGAGATTACACAGCCCGCCACCTCGCCACAATGGTTGAAATTATCGAGTCCTCCGTCGCGTAAAATCGCTTTCCGCAAAAAGACAAAACGGTTTCTCGTGCATTATTAGGGAATTCAGGATAAAACGCCCGCAGCGGCGAACCAGCAGCCGACAACTGGATCGATCGGTTGCGAAACCGGCTTAAGGCTCGTTGAAACCTGCGACGCCGTAATATCGCGGAACGGCTGCCGCAACTGCTACACAGCCCAATGGAACAGAAGTCCCGAGGATCGATGAACAACTTACGGAAGCTGCGATCGACCCGAGTTGCTTGCGCCGTTGGCATTGCGATGCTCGTTCTGTCCACCGCTGGCTCTGCATCCGCGAATCCCGTGAAGCTGCGCTGCAGCTACCTTCAGAACCCGCTCGGCATTGATATTCCTGCGCCGCAACTCTCCTGGCAAAGCGACAACACGGAGCGAAATTGGCGGCAGAACGCCTACGAAATTCTCGTTGCAACAGATCTGAAACTGCTCGTTCCCGGAAAAGCAAACGTCTGGGACAGCGGCAAGCAAGCATCCGCGGAGTCTGTCGGCATCTCGTATGGAGGGCCGGTGCTGAAGGCAACGACGCGCTACTTCTGGGTCGTTCGCGTTTGGGATGCGAACGGTAAAGCGTCCGCCTGGTCCGCCCCAGCCTGGTGGGAAACTGGTTTTCTCACGCAGACCGGATGGTCGGCCAAATGGATCTATTGGATGAATCCTGAAGACGCAGCGGATCGCGCTGCGATCAAATGGATTTGGGCCGCAGATCATGACCGACTGGACGTTCCGGCAAAAACGTCCGTCACGTTTCACCGCGACTTCGAACTTGCCGCGCTCCCCGCAAACGCGGCCTTCTTTGTGTATTTCCCCGGCAGCTTCACTGTCACCGTCAACGGCCACTTCGCCGGCAAGAAGACCGACTGGTCCAGTTTCGATCGCATCGACGTCGCGAGCGATCTCGTCACCGGCAAAAACTCGATCGAGGTAAAGGCTACGGTCACTTCAGTGCCGATGATGATGAAGCGCAGCCCCGGCAAGAAAAATCGTGCCGCCGGCCTCGCGGCGCTTCTGAAAATTTCGAAAATGGATGGAAGCGTCGAGAGGATCGGTACGGACACCTCGTGGCAAGTGCAACTCGCGGACGACGCTCAGCCAAAGTCTGCCGCCGCGGTAGCGGATCTTGATGATTCGCGTATGGACGCGACTCCGGGCCGGTTGCCGCAGCCCGCAGCGCTCCTCCGGAAAGATTTCTCGGTTATGAAACCGCTAGCGTCGGCGCGGCTTTACGTCACCGCCCTCGGCAGCTACCGCGCATACCTCAATGGCAGCCCCGTCGGCCAGAGCGTGCTCACACCCGGCTTCACCGACTACAACAAACGGGTGCTTTATCAGGTGTATGACCTCACCTCGTCCGTCGCGGAGGGCGACAACACGATCGGCACAATGCTCGGTGACGGATGGTTCGGAAGCGGGCTGACTTGGGTCGGCGAGCATTTCTTCACGGGTCCCGACCGTCTCCGCGCGCAGTTAGAGCTCATATATAAGGATGGCACTCGCTCCACCATCTCGAGCGACGAGTCCTGGACTGCATCGCAGTCTCCAATTTTGCATTCCCAGATTTACGACGGCGAGGATTACGACGCTCGCCTTGAACAGGCCGGCTGGAGCGGTCGCGGCTTTAACGCTTCGAAGTGGTCCCCGGCGAAGGTGGCCACCGATGATGGCGGCCAGATCACCAGCCAGATCGACGTGCCGCCTCAGGTAACCGAGGAAGTGTCGGCGCAGACCGTGACGCCGATGCCCGATGGCACTTCCGTCTTCGATATGGGACAGAACATGGTCGGTTGGACTCGCTTGAAAGTCGCGGGCGCGCGCGGCACGCGCATCAAGCTGCGATTTGCGGAACGCCTCAATCCTGACGGCTCGATTTACACCGAAAATCTGCGCAATGCGAGCGCGACGGACGTCTATGTCTTGAACGGACGCGGGACCGAGACATTCTCGCCGAGCTTTACCTTTCACGGTTTTCGATATGTCGAGATGACCGGATATCCCGGCAAGCCGCCGCTTGATGCCATCACAGGCGAAGTGGTAAGCAGTGTTTCCGGCGAGCCCACCGCAAAACTTTCTACATCGAGCGAGCTTCTGAATCACATGTGGTCGATCGGAATCTGGGGCCAGCGCGGAAATTTTCTGAGCGTTCCCACCGACTGCCCGCAGCGCGACGAACGCCTCGGCTGGATGGGCGATGCGGGCGTGTTCTGGCGCACCGGCGCTTACAATTTTGACGTCGCCGCTTTCTCCGATAAATGGATGAACGACGTGGCCGACGCGCAGAACACCCAGGGCGCGTTCACGAACGTCTCGCCCGATACGCTTCCCGGACTTGCCCGCGGCGCCATCGGAGCACCCGGTTGGGCGGACGCCGGCGTGATCGTGCCTTACACCACCTGGCTCCAATACGGCGATTTGAGCATCATCGGCGATCACTGGGCGGCGATGCAGGCCTATATGGCTTTCATCCTGAAAAATAATCCGGACTTTTTGCGTGCCAAAGGCGACGGTTTCGATTTCGCCGATTGGCTTGCTCCCGACCAGCACACCTCGAAACCCTTGATCGATACCGCGTATTGGGCGCTGAGCGCGCAGATGATGTCGCGAATGGCCGCCGCGATCGGCAAGCCGGATGACGCGAAAAAATACGACGAGCTCTACTTAAACATCCGGGGTGCATTCGAGAAGGCCTATATCAAGGACAACGGCGAAGTGCTCAGTGGCACGCAGGCCGCGTATGTTCTTGCGCTCTACGCGAAAATGGCCCCGGAATCGCTCGAGCCGGTTCTGGCGGAAAATCTTACCAAGGCCATCGCGGCGAACAACGGACATCTCTCGACCGGTTTCTTGGCCACTCCTTTCATTCTTTTCGCGCTGGCGGACAACGGTCACACCGATATCGCGTATCAACTTCTGCTGAACGAAACGTACCCGTCGTGGGGCTACATGCTTTCGAAGGGCGCCACCACGTGGTGGGAGCGGTGGAACGGCGATACCGGCGACCCCGCAATGAATTCCTACAATCACTATGCGTTCGGATCTGTCGTCGCGTGGGCTTACCGTAACGTTGCGGGCATCGACACTTCGGTTTCGTCGCCCGCATTCCACCTGATCGTGATTCACCCGCGCCTGGATGACCGGATCACCCAGGCGCACGGTGAATATGAATCCGCCTACGGAAAAATAGTGAGCGATTGGAAAGGGAAAAAAAGTGGGCCTTTCACTCTGAACGTGGTGATACCCGCGAATACCCGTGCGAAGGTCTACCTTCCAAATGTGCCCGGCAGAAAAATTCTTGAACGGGGGAAGCCGGTGGAGGGAACACCTGAAAAAGATGCCGACGTGATGGAGGTGGGCTCAGGCTCCTACACGTTTGAAATTCAATAGGAGCCATGACATCTTGGCAAATCTGCCCAACCTTTAGGGATGGGCGTACGCGAGATTGTCGAAGCGCAGCCCTTGGCCGTTGCTAAGCTCGAAGCTCACCCGCGAACTTGCGTTGAGCCACTGCGTTCTCACCCGCCGAAGCTCCTTGGGTTTCAGTGTCACCGTCAGCTCACGCGTTTCCGGCGATCGGATCGTGATCGTCGCATCAGCGTCTCCGTCGTTATAAGCATCCATGCCGATGAGTATGCGCGGCGCATAAAATTGAAATTCCGCATGCGTCGCGTTGCGATCGGCCATCACCAGCGTGAATGTTCCAAATTTTCCAAATGGCGTTCCGATCTGCCACTTGCCGTCGCCCCAATCGACCACGCCGGAAGGGTACTGGCCAATGAGTGGCGTGCCGCCTGGCTCGTGCGGATCGTCAAACGTAACGTATTTCGGAGGAATCGTTCCGCCGGTTCCTTGAATATCCACGTCGCGCGATGAAGTATGCCGAATCCGCAGCACACGCGTCGATTCGTCGAACGTGAAACCTTGCTCCGCGAGACTCTCCCTTCGCCGAATCTCGCGACCGCCAACCCGCACCGCCTTAGGAACGAAATCAAGCCGCAGCACATCGGTCGAATCGGCGTCGAACGTCGAATACGTTACCGATCCTGTTCCATAAGCGATCTTTGTGACCGGCGAGTTCGATCCAACCAGATGCGATTCTCCCGCGGGCGCCCAATCCGGAACGGCCCAGAACGCGTCCATCATGCGCCGCGGCCCGTCCGCAAATTCATCGGTAAACCACCACTGGTTGCTGAAAGGCGCGTGCGCTTTCGCAGGCAATCCCTGAAAGTAAGTCACCCAGTTGTACGTGCGATACGCCGCTTGTTTATACGATTCGTCGCCCGTCTTCGCGTAGTAGAGCGCCTCCGCCGCCGCGAGCCGCGAGCTGTGGCTATCGCAACACTGATTCGGCAAATTGCAGCAAAATGTCTTTCCGTCACCCTGCTCGGTCGTCACCATCGCGCCGTGAACGATATACTTCGGCCACTTCGGCGTCGTCTTCACCCACTCGATCAGCTTGCGTGAATCCTCTCGCCAGTTCGTATCCTTGTCCGGATGGAGTAGCACGTAGCGCGCGAACTCCAGCGGAATCACCTGGTTCATGTTGTCCATGCTGCCGGGCACATCCTCGAAATAGCCAACCCACACGTTGTTTTGCATCGGATATTTCATCAGCCACGCCCACGCGCCGGCGCGGACTTTCTTGTATGCCCCCACGTCGCCCTGCCCGATGCGCATCAACTCGTCAAACAACATGATCGGCTCGACCACGTTGGCCGAATATGGAAACATCCCGCTGCCGCCCTTCAGACTCCCGTCGCGTGCGTGGCAGCGATCCGGCCAAGGCGAATTCTTTTCGTCTCCCGCTTTGAAGTTTTTCACCAGCGCGTCGGCCGAGCGGATCGCTTCGATCAGATACTTGGTGTTGCCCGTCATTTCGTAGAGCCGTAGGTACGCGTAGCCGTCTTCGCCCACCACGTGCGGCTCGACGTAGTCTTCGCCATGATTGCTCCATCCGCTGTAGCGCGCGCTCCCCGGATTCGCCGACGGATACGGCACTCGCGACCAGACGTACCCTTCGGGCGTCAATCCGTTCTCGAGTTCGTAGTCCGCAAAGTTCTGAAGAAATTCAAGCGTGTGTGGATCGCCCGTGTAGGCATACAGCCGCTCGATGAAACCTTCCATCATCGCGCGCAGATATCCGGTGGAGTTCGCCCAGTTCTTGTCCGGGATCATCTCAAACGTCGTGCGATCGAAATCAAAACAGCAGTAGAAATACGGCAGGCGCTCGCGGTTGTATTGATCCCACACGATCGTCCACTGCGAAAGGAAGTAGGACGAGTACGAATAGCCCGTGTCTTCCGGAATCGGCCACGGCAGCAGCTTCCCCTGCGCGTCGAGCGCAACGGGGCGCCCCGCGATCGTGGGCTCATGGACGATGGAAGTGACCGGAAAAGATTGCTGTTGGCTAAGACTGGTCGTCGCGCAGAGCACCAGCGCGATCAAAGCATTCGTAAACCGAAAGATCCGTCTCATGGCGCGTGGCGAAGGCCGCGGAATTTGCGAACGGCACAATCTACTACATCCACGGCGCGCAACGCGCATTCGTGCTGCGTTAGAAACCTTCGAGCAGGTTCAGCACTTCGAAGTCGCTTTTCTCCGCGATCTCTCTTGCGCGGTAATCGCGGCTCCAGTCCGTCAGCACTCGGCCGCTCGCATCCGCGTAGCGGAATTTGATCCGATGCGAGTGTGCCGAAAATTGAAGAGTTCTGCATTGGTTCACTTTGCGAGCCATTTCGGCAAGCCGGGCTTTCTGATTATCTACGGACTCTTCCACGGTGATCACGGGGTGGGCTCCTGCGAGCGGTCAGGGCTCGCGCGCTGCTCTGCGCCGGAACGTCTTCCGGCTTCAACAGAATAATCGATTAAGTAAAGGGGAAACAAGTGTTTTATGCCGGTTCCGCATCGGATCGCCGCATCTCCATTCCGGCCGAGGCGCAACTCAAGATCCTGCAATGGGCCCGCCCTGCCGGTGTTATAAAGGAAACGTACCGCTTCTTGACTCACATCCGGCTCGGTGCTATAGACGTAAAGGCCTTGTAGTGAATCGATTAAGCTGATTCTTGCCGGTCTTCCCGGCGCAAGGGGAGTTCTGCCGCTGTGCGCGAACCAAGACTGTCCCAAGCCCTGTTCCTCAAGCCGATTGCCACCCTGCTGACCGCCCTGTTCCTTGTCCTTGTGACCGCAATGGTTTCGCCCAGGACTGCGATTGCGCAGCAGGCGAGTGCTTCGCCGCAGCAAACCACGCAGGAAACATACACCGTCGATGCCGCCGCCAAAGGTGAGCCGTTTCCCCATTTTTGGGAGCAAATGTTTGGCTCCGGCCGTGCGGTTCTCTCCATGCGTGAAAGCTATCGCGACGACCTGCGTGAAGTGAAAGCTGCGACCGATTTCAAGTACGTTCGTTTTCACGGAATTTTCCTCGATGAGCTTGGCGTATATGACGAAGACGCGTCCGGAAATCCGGTTTACAACTTTGCCTACGTCGACCAGATCTACGACAGCCTCCTCAAAGCCGGCGTTCGCCCTTTCGTTGAGCTGAGCTTCATGCCCAAAAAGCTTGCCGCCGAAGATATCCGCCAAGGGTTTTGGTATCACCCGATCGTCGCGCCTCCAAAGGACTACGCGAAGTGGGACGGCCTGATTCGTGCCTTTGCGGAGCATCTCGTCTCGCGTTACGGCATCGACGAAGTCGCACAGTGGTACTTCGAAGTATGGAATGAACCGAATCTCGATTTTTGGGGCGGCAAGCCCAACGAGCCGACCTACTACCAGCTCTACGATGAAACTGCCAAAGCGCTAAAAAGTGTCAGCCCGCGCATTCGCGTTGGCGGCCCGGCCACGGCTCAGGCGGCATGGGTCGATCGCTTCATCGCGCACACCGCCGCTCAAAATGTGCCCGTCGATTTCGTTTCCACCCACGTCTACGGCAACGACAATTCAAAGGACGTCTTCGGCACAAACGAGAATATTCCGCGCACCCAGATGGTCTGCCGCGCCGTTAAAAAAGTCCACGACCAGATCCAGGCTTCCCGAAAGCCCTCTCTGCCGTTGATCTGGAGCGAATTCAACGCCAGCTACATGAACGAAACCGCGATCACCGATTCGGTGTATATGGGGCCGTGGATGGCGGACACGATCCGCGACTGTAACGGCCTGGTCGACATGATGAGCTATTGGACGTTCTCCGATGTGTTCGAAGAACAGGGCGTGGTGAAAAAGCCGTTTTATGGCGGATACGGTCTCATTGCGGCCTACGAACTTCCGAAGCCGGCGTTCAACGCTTTCAAGATGCTGCACCGGCTTGGCGAGACAAGAATCCCAGCCACCGGCGGCGACGAAATTCTCGCCACGCGCCGCAAAGACGGCACCCTCGCCGTCGCGCTCTGGAACTTGTCGCAGACCGGCCTTGCCACGCAGCCCAAAGACGTGACTCTCGATCTGCGCGCCGCGAAATCCAAACGCCGCGCCCTGGTCTACCGTCTGGACGCCGATCATGGTTCGCTATTGAAGGCCTACGCCGCAATGGGCAGTCCCGTCAATCCCACGCGCGAGCAAATCGAAAAACTTCAACAAGCCGCCAAGCTGCCCGCGCCTGAATCCTTACCCATCAAAGACGGCAAGATCGCGTTTCACCTCGAGCCCGAGGCGCTGCTGCTCGTCGAAATTCGTTAGTCCGGGAGCCCAGACACTAGCCAGGTTTTAGCGCGGGAGCGGTGCTGGCCCGGACCACCAGCTCCGGTTTCACCACAATCGATTTCGGATACGGCGCGTTAAAGTCCAGGCTGATGCGATGCAGCAGCGTCTTCGCGGCCAGCGCGCCCATGTCTCGAAGGGGCTGCCTCACCGTCGTAAGCCCGGGATTCTGGTACGCCGCGCTCTGCACGTCGTCGAATCCCACCACGGACACGTCCTTCGGCACGCATAGATTGGCTTCCGAAAGCGCTTTGATCGCGCCGATCGCCGAAATGTCGTTGAAGGCAAAAAGCGCGGTGAACGGCTGGCCCGTCGCAAGCAGCTTTCGCGTCGCCACATATCCCAGTTCCGGCGAGGGATTTTCGCCTTCCAGTTGCGCAACGAGCGCTTCATTCACGCGCACGCCCAATTTTTTCGCCGCCTGCGTCACGGCTTTGGCCCGTACCGCCGTATCCGAGCTGAACGCCTGCCCCTTGATAAACGCAATGTCCCGATGTCCGAGCCCGACGAGATGTTCGATCGCAAGCTTCGCCGCGAGTTCATGATCGAGCGTGATGTTGGTTACGCCCGGCACGTCTTGATGTCCCGAGACCGAAACCACGTGTAGCAGTTTGTTCTCTAGACACGGTGTGTCGACGGCGATTAGCCCTTCCACCGCGCGTCGCTGCAGCAGCTTTAGATATTCTTCGATCAAGCCTTCGCGGTGCCGGTGGCTCACCACGTAGTAGAAAAATCCCGCCTGCAGCAGAAAATCTTCCACGCCGGAAAGCACCAGCGCTTCGTAGCCTTCGCTGATTTCCGGAACGATCACGCCGATCGTGTAGCTGCGCTTCTGCCGCAGCGACTTCGCCATAAAATTCGGTTTGTAATTCAGCTTTTGCGCCGCAGCCCACACCCGCTCCTGTGTCTTCGCGGGAATCGACCGCGCCGCAGGCGCCGAGTTGATTACCATCGAAACGGTGGCGGAAGAAAGGTTCAGCGATTCGGCCAGATCTTTCAGCGTGACGTGCGCGGGCGCCTTGGTCGGCATCGTCGCTTTCACTTGGCGGGAACGGGGCATCGGACTCCGAGGCGTATCCTCGCACAACGCGCCACAGCGGGCAAGCGAACCAGGGTTCCATCCGGTCAAGCCGGGCCAAGGGCACCTATAGCACTTTGCGCGTACTCGCCAAAAATTCCTCGTGCGCGCAAAAAAAGGAGGGCGCGAAAACATCTCGTGCCCTCCGCGATGCTCGCCGCTTGTGCCCGAAACTAAAAGCTGAACCTCGCCTGCGCTTCGATCACACGTCCGCCCAGTCCGTTCTGCGCCTGGCCGAACGTCTGGCTCGCCAGCCCGTTGGCCGCCGTCGGGTTGATTTGGGTTCCGTCCGCTTGGATCTGAATCGTACCGATCGCCTGCGAGCCGAACGGCGCAAGATTGAGTTGGTTGAAAAGGTTGAAGAAATTAGCACGGATTTCAAGCGCGCCATTTTCGCCCAAGACACGATTATTCGGAAGGCCGAAAGATTTCGACAGCGTGAAGTCCACCGACGAATAGCCAGGTCCGCGGAACGAATTGCGGCCGACGCCCGGCGGCGGCGGCACGCCCGTGGCAGACAACGCCGGCGCCGTAAAGTAAGTGTCGGGCCCATTCGGAAAGTTGCTGAGCGGCTGCTTGAATGTGTTGTTCCCGTAGTTCGTGCCCGCACCTCCGAGATAAGCAGCAGGACGAACGTTGCAATAGCCGCTGTTTTCGAAAACGAGGCTGCAAGTGTTCCCGTACGCGAGCGTTTGGACGTTATAGAATGCCGTCCACGGAAAGCCGGTGTGGGCGTCCCAGATGGCGGTCGTCGTCCAGCCGTCGATGACCTTGTGCTTCCATCCACCTGCAAAAAAGCTCGGACTCCATAGACCCCAGAGTTTGAAGTTGTTGGGAACGTTGTAGTCCGATGGTCCGTATGCGGACTTCGCATTGAACGGGTACTGGTCGAAGTAATAGTTATTCGATGCTTCATCCAGCGCTCGGCTGAACGTGTACTGGAAGTCGGCCTGGAACCCGTGAGAGAACCGTTTCTGAACTTCAGTGAGAAGCGCGTTGTAGTTCGCGTCCACGTCGTTCTGGAAGTAGTTCACCGATTGGATTTGGGGATTCTGATCCGCGAATTGAACTTGTCCGTCGTAGTCCCATCGCATCAGTCGGTGCGTGTTGTTGCCTTGATAGCCGACCGTGAGGATTATGTCGTGGCCCGCATCGTACTGCGCAAGCATCGAGTATCGATACGTGTAAGCAGGCGAGAGCGTCTTGGGGAAGACCTCCAAGCCGATCGCACCGCCACTCGTGGGTAGATTCGTGTTCGGATCAAATGTCAGCACCGCGTTGGGATTCGCCGGGTACGGCGCGAACTGCTTCGGATCCGACGGAATAGCGTAAACAATTTGGTTTCCGACAGGAGTTTGTCCGGCGGGCACGGGATAGTTGAATGGGAATGCCGCGTACAGCGGCGACACGTTCGTCAGTGCGCCCAAAGTTACGGCGTCTTCCGGCCGCGTGTATCCGATTCCGAACCCGCCGCGGATCACCAGCCGATTGTTGAACGGGTGTCCCAATACCCCACTCGGACTCCAGGCGAATCCGATTTGCGGACCAAAGTCATGATTCGTAGTTTTGTATAGGTTTCCCCCCAAACGAATCGTGAGGTCCGTCAGCTCCGCACCCGGAGGCCCGAGGATCGGCACCGAGAGATTGTTGTACTTCTCGTGGAACGGACCAAAATATTCCCAGCGTAGTCCGAGGTTGATCGTCAGGTTCGATCTGATCTTCCAATCGTCTTTCGCGTACAACGCAAAGTCGTTGTCGCGAACGTAGCTGAGAAACCCTGTCGGAACGCCGCTGACAGGATTGAACTGTCCGTATTCAAAGATAGGGGCGTCGTTGGCGAAATCCCATAGATTGTTGAAGCTGTAGCTGGGCCGCGCGCCGCCAAATTCGCCTTGGTTGTTTTGATCCTTGTAGATGTCCACGCCGAATTTGAGCGAGTGCTCATTGACGATTTTTGTTACCGAGTCGCGAATGTTATATCCGGTCTTGTAGAAGACGCCGGGTCCGGGAGCCCCGTAGTTGATTCCGCATGCTCCGCTCGTCCCGTTACCGCCGCCGATGCAGTTGATGTTGTCGTTTGGAAGGCCCCAAGGTTCTTGCGGATTTGTATCGAGCTCGTTGAAATACCAGCGAGACACGTTGAAACGCAGCTCGTTCAAGAACGTTGGACTGAACGTGTGAATCCACGAGAGTCCTTCCGAATAATTCAGTGTGGTGTTGTGCCAGAGGTTCGCAGCGCGACCTTGGCCGTTGTAGTCCGTCGTGGCCTGTGGCACCCAGTAAATACTGAAATTGAGCATGTCGGCGTGCGTTGCCTGGAAATCGAGCCGACCGTTGTACTGAGAGTTCGTAATTTTCGTCGGATTGATGCTCTCTACGTACTGAATGTCGGGAATGCCGTCAAGTCCTCCGCCGATGCCGAAAGGTGTCGCAGTCGCGCCGAAAGTGGGATCGATCGTCCCGCGCGGAACTGTGCCTGGCACAAATGAGCCGATGTCCAATCCTGTACCGGCAACTTGGCATTGGGTTGGCGACAAATTTACTTGGCCGCATGTCGAAGGGATTACAGAACTGTACGAGGCTCCCTCTCCCGGGAATGCTCCATAAACCCCGGAAATATTACCCGTCAGCCCGGCAACCGCGGTAAGGAATTGCGGGGTTTCGACCCAACTGGTACTCGGAATCACCGAATCGTTGCGCAAGGTTTCATACGAAAAGAAGAAAAACAGCCGATTGCGGATGATCGGTCCGCCGAAACTGCCTCCGAACTGATTGAAGTCGTTGTCTACCCGCTGAACCGGCGAAGGCGTGCCCGGACCGTTCCACGGCTGGTACGCATTCAAGCCGGGACGATCAAGCTTGAAAAATGCGCTGCCTCCAAATTTGTTCGATCCGCTCTGCGATACAACTTCGATTTGCGCCGCATTTCCGCGACCGAACTCCGCATCGTACGAGTTCGAAGTCACGCGGACTTCCTTTACGGACTCTTCGTTCGGCGTGATCACCGAAGCGCCGCCCCAATCCAGGCTGTTCGTCGAAACGCCATCAATTTGGAAATTGTTGCCTTCGTTCCGTTGACCGTTCGCGAAAATCTGGACCTGGTTTTCCGTTGCGAAAATACTCGTTGTCGCGCCCCCGCCGCCGGGGCCGGCGTTTCCGGGAATTTGTGCTGCGCTTGCGGAGTTGTCGAAAGATCCATCTCCAAATACGCCCGGTGCAAGGCGCAGGAGTTGGAACGGATCGCGTCCGAGCGAAGGCAGCTTCTGTATTTCATTTTGCGTTAGCGTGCCGCTGATTTGACCGGTTTCGGTGTCGATCGCCGGTGTGGACGATCCGCTTACCGTCACGGTCTGCGACACTTGGCCAACCTCGAGCGATATATTCAGAGCTTGAGTCTGTTCTGCGGCGATTTGTACGTCGGCAAGAACCTTTTTGTTGAAGCCTTGCTTCTCCACAGTGACGGAATAATGACCCGGAGGAAGGCTCGAAAATGTGTAGACGCCGCTCGAACTGGTCGTCACCGTGTCCGAATGATTGGTCTCCAGATTCAGAAGAGTTACGCTTGCGCCGGAAACCACAGCGCCCTGAGCATCAAGAATCGTTCCTTGAAGTCCCGCGCGATACTGCGCTTGCGAGGCTGGAACAAAAAGTGCGAAGCAAACTACAAAAACCACCCACCCCAGAATTCTTGCCTTCATGTGTTGCTCCGTAAGCTGAGGGCGGTTCGCTTCTAGAACTCGTCCACCCTCAACTAAATCGCTTAAGTACGAGGTTTCGGCAGTATAATCATCCGGTTTTTTGCTGTCAACGATTTGTGTTTTGGATGTCGAAACTGTGTAAGACTGTTCGCGCGGTGGGCGCCCAGCTCGCTTGTTGGCGGAGTTCTGCAAATTGGAGATCCCCTACAGCCGTCCCTTCGATGCTTGGCACCGGCCGCACGCTCTCCGGATCGTGACCCGAGCCGCTTCCGTTCTCGTGCTCCTCTGCCTTGCGACGTCGGTGTGGGCCGACACCCACTACTACAAACACGTTTTCTTCGATAACAGCCTCACGCCCGACAACTACTTCTACAGTTCCGGCAGCCAGACCTTGCCCAGCACTCTCGTTCTTCTCAACGACCGGCTGCCGATCGAGCACGACACCGTTCACACGCCGCCCAATGCCCTCCGCATCGAGTGGAATTCAAAGCCCGGCGGCAACTGGGTGGCCGAAGTGCATGTGAAAAAATTTCGCAACCGCGAACACGAGTTCCAGGGCGACACGCTGACGTTCTGGCTGTACTCGCCCGTCGCGCTCCCAGCCTCCGCTCTTCCGCTGGTAAGAATCGCGGACACCGATGACGGGTTCTCCAAACCCATTCCACTCGCGAAACTCCTCCGCCGTGTTCCGCCACAAAAATGGACGCGCGTCGATATCGCCCTCGCCCATTTCACCGAAGCTTCGATCCGCAAACTCGCCGCGAATCGCCTCCAGGCAGTGATTTTTTCGCAGGGCACCGCAGACGAAAAACCGCACACCCTGTTCGTCGACGACATTCAGATCAACTCGGCCGCCGCTCTCAGCGCCGCTTCCGCGCTCCCCGTTCCGCGTGATGTCTCTGCAAAAGGTTTCGAGCGCCACGTAGACATTGCCTGGAACGCCGACGAACCCAAGGGCCTCCAGCACTTCGTGATTTATCGTTCTTTCGACGGAAACCACTACGAGCCCATCGCCATTCAGGAGCCCGGCATCCACCGCTACGCTGACTTCCTTGGCAAGGTCGGCCAAACCGCCCTATATAAGGTTGCCGCTCAGGGATGGGGTGGAAAGACCACCGCCCCATCGTCCGCTGCCTCCGCCACCACGCATGCGATGACCGATGACGAACTTCTCACCATGCTGCAGCAAGAGTGCTTCCACTATTACTGGGACGAAGCCGGTCCGCACTCTGGAATGGCGCGCGAAAATATTCCCGGTAACGACCGCATCGTCGCGACGGGCGCAAGCGGCTTCGGCATCATGGCTCTGGTTGTCGGTGTTGACCGTGGCTTCGTCACCCGCCGCGAAGGCCTCGAGCGCATGATCAAGATCGTCACCTTCCTCGAAAAGGCTCCGCGTTATCACGGCGCCTGGTCGCACTTTATGGACGACGAAACCGGAGCCTCGCTTCCCGTGTTCGGAATGTTCGACGACGGTGGCGATCTGGTCGAAACCGCGTTTCTAATGCAAGGCCTGCTCGCCGCGCGCCAGTATTTCAATGGCTCTGCGCCGGATGACGCCGCGCTCCACGCGCGAATCTCAAAACTCTGGGAGTCCGTTGAGTGGGATTGGTACCAGCGCAATCCCCAAAGCGACGCGCTCTACTGGCACTGGTCGCCGCAATGGACCTGGGAGATCAATCACAAGCTCACCGGCTTCAACGAAGTGATGATCGTTTACCTGCTCGCCGTCGCTTCGCCCACGCATCCTGTCGCGCCCGAACTTTATTACACCGGCTGGACCGACAACGCCGCGAACAATCCAAAGAACGACTTCCTCGACGGCCACACCTATTTTGGAATCAAGCTCGACGTGGGCACCAAGGAAGGTAACCCGCTCTTCTTCGCGCACTATTCCTACCTGGCGTTTGATCCGCGCCATATTCGCGATCGGTACGTCGATTATTTTTCGAACAATCGCAATCTCGCTCTCATCAATCGCGCTTGGTGCATCGACAACCCGGGCAAACACAAAGGCTACGGCCCGAATTCCTGGGGTCTCACCGCCAGCGACGGCCCGGACGGCTACGCCCCCAATGCCCCCGATCAAAACGACGATACCGGCACCATGACGCCCACCGGCGCGCTCTCCTCTTTTCCATACACGCCCGAAGCGTCCATGCTCGCCTTAAAACATTTTTATCGCGATCTCGGCGACCGGCTTTGGGGCGCTTACGGCCCGCGCGATGCCTTCAACCTGGATCAGAACTGGTTCGCGCCGATTTTTATGGGCCTCAATCAAGCGCCCATCGTGGTGATGACCGAAAATTACCGCACCGGCCTGATCTGGAAATTGTTCATGTCCAACCCCGAAATTCAACCCATGCTCGCGAAGATCGGCTTCCAACCGGACGAAGCCGTCGCTACCGTGTCGCCGTCGATGGCTAAGCCGCAGAAATAAGAAATGGTGCGATTTACCCCTGGGCGGCCCGTCCAGCAAATTCTTGTGATCTTCCAACGGAAAATGTCTTAGGATAGGAATATCGGGAACGACAGGATCGCCCATACTTAATCGTTTAGTTGCAACGAGGCGGGATAACGCTTTTGGCGCCGTCGCGTCTAATTTTTCCGAGATCACGAAAGAGTTTGAATGGCCCAGCGGCTTCTTACCCGGCGAGAAGCGATCTTTGGTATCGGTGCCCTCGGCGCTGTGTACGCATGGGGCGCTGGTCCGTTCGCCCGCCTCGCATCAGCTCGTCCTCCCGTTCATCCGCCTCCTTCCCCAAGGCTGATGGGCTTGCTCGTTGATACCCACGAGGACGTCCGTCTGCTCGATGAAATTGAGCACGCCAGCTTCGTATTCTTTTGGGAGCAAATGGATCCCAAGACGGGAATTGTGCGCGACCGCTGCCTGGCGTCCGGCGCCGACGATCCCCGCGTCGTCGGCAGCATCGGCGCGAGCGCTTTCGGCCTCACGGCAATGTGCATCGGCGCGATGCGCGGCTATATCGACGAAGACGCCGCTCGCGACCGGGTCCGCACCGCGCTGCGTTTCTATTGGACGAAGCTTCAGCACCAGCACGGTTTCTTCTATCACTTCGTGAATTACCGTACCGGCGATCGCTACGTGCAGTTCAAATCCGAAATTTCTTCCATCGATACTGCGCTCCTGCTGTGCGGCATCCTCACCTGCCGCGAATATTTTAAAGATGATGAAATCACCGACCTCGCCGGCAAAATTTACGATCGCGTCGATTGGCGGTGGCTCTTGCAAAACGGCAAGCTCGCTACGCACGGCTGGGTGCCCGAAACCGGATTCATTCCCTACAGTTGGTCAAGCTATAGCGAAATGATGGTGATCTATCTTCTCGGCCTCGGTTCTTCGACGCATCCATTTCCCGCGGAAACCTGGGACGCCTGGGACCGCCCAACGTTTCAATACGACGGCATCAAATATGTCGGCACCTTTGCTCCGCTTTTCGCTCATCAGTTCTCGCACGCCTGGTTTGATTTTCGCGATCGGCGCGACAAATATTGCGACTACTTCACCAATTCGGCCATCGCCACGGACGTGCATCGCCTGTTCTGCCTGAGCCTGCGCAAGGAATTTCCGGACTATGCAGAAGACCTCTGGGGAGTTACCGCCTCGGACTCGCCGAAGGGTTACGAAATCTGGGGCGGGCCGCCTGAAGTGGGCCATCTTGACGGCACGATCGCACCCTGTGCTGCTGGCGGCTCAGTCGCGTTTCTGCCGCACATCACTTTACCGGTGCTGCACAACATCAAAAGGCGTTACGGAGCCGAAGCCTGGTCGCGCTATGGATTCGTTGACGCCTTCAATCCGCTCAGGAATTGGTACGACACCGATGTCATTGGCATCGACACAGGCATCACACTGCTGATGGCTGAAAACGCGCGCAGCCGCTTCGTCTGGGACACCTTCATGAAAAATCCTGAGGCGCAACGCGGCATGGACCGCGCGCTTCTGCACCAGTACCACGCCGAATACGCGCTGTCGTAGCGAACCAACGACCGGCTCGATCACATAGCGGTCCAAGGCGCACTCGAATCGAACCTCCGGATCCCCGAATTGCCGCCGTCCGATAAGAACTCGAAATGAGTTCCATCGGAACTTTCATCAACACCTCCCTCCACCCGTGGTCCATCCTTGTATCCATCGTTGGGACCGATCCTGGGGGTGACACGTGGAAGAAAGAACGCACTGGGCTCCGCCTCTTTTCATTCTCGTAGGAGTTGTTGCCAGTTGCGCGGCGGCGCTTTACGCTCCGATCGCCATCGCGCACTACCTGTGGGTTCATCTATAGAAGGCCGTCTTACCTACGCGTAAGCTTGGGCAGATGGTCGGTGGAGTGGATGTATCCTTCCGCCGAGATTTGCTTGCCGCTCTCGCGGTAGCGCTCGGGATCGGTAGGCGCCCAGGTGGCCAGGCCGTCCACGTAGCGGTTGAACATGCAGAACGCCGCAGCGATCAGCACCGTGTCGTGAATTTCCTTATCCGTCGCGCCTTCCCGCCGCGCGCGCTCCACGTCCGCCGTGGTCACGTTTTTTCCGCCCTTTTGCACTTTTCCCGCAATCGCCAGCAGTGCTTTCAACTTTTCTGAAACCGGTCCCGCTTCGAAATCCCTCTTCAAATCCGTCACCAGCTGCTCTTTGTCTCCCCAGTAGTGCGCAGCCGCTGCTCCGTGTACCGACTGGCAGAAAAAGCAGTCGTTCTGCGACGAGACGTAAGCCGCGATCATCTCCCGGTCGCCCCGCGAAAGGGAATTGGGCGCGCGAAGCAGCACTTCCGCCAGCGCGTTCAGCGGCACGGCCGTCTCCGGGCTGAATGCCATCGGCCCAAGAATTCCGGGAATTCCGTCGGGCAAATCAATGTGCGCCATCGCCACGCCTCCCCAGTCCTACTGGCACAGGCCCGCTCGCCTGTGTTTGAACGTGGCCTGGCTTTTCAAGGCCGCGTCATTCTGAGCGAAGCCAAGGACCCCGCTTCGCCTTTGTCCTCCGCGCTTACTTCGTTTCCGCCTTCGCCACCGGGCGCTCCCACCCCGTTGTCAAATAACCCGTCGTCGCCAGCCGCTTGCCCATTTGCTTATACATTTCCGCATCGTCCGGCTGCCAGGTCGCCAATCCGTCCACATACCGGTTGAACATGCAGAACGCCGCCGCAATCAAAACCGTGTCATGAATGTCCCGGTCCGTCGCGCCGTTGGCTCGCGCCTTTGCGACATCCTCGGCCGTCACGTGTTTGCCGCCGACCTGAACCTTTTTCGCGACTCCAAAAAGCGCCTTCAACTTATCGCTTACCGGAGCCGCAGCGTAATCCTTCTTGATCTGATCGATCAGCCCGTAATCGCCGCCCATGTGTTCGGCCGCCGCGGCTCCGTGCGAGTGCTGGCAGTAGTAACAATCGTTCTCCGACGAAACGTACGTTGCGATCATTTCGCGTTCCGCCGGCGTCAGCGTCGACTGCGGCCCTCGAAGCAGCACATCTACGAACTCGCGCATCGGTTTCGTCGTCTCCGGGCTGAACACCATCGGTCCGCGAATCCCCGGCACGCCCTCTTCCAGTTTGATGTGCGCCATATGTGCTGCCCCCTGATCTTCGCAAAATCGTCCACGCCGTCCGTTAGAAGCTAAATCGTACCGCAAACTGAAACGCTCGCGGTCCGCCCGACCCGTAGAATCCTCCCGCCGTGCTCACGGGCTGAAAGAACGCCGAGTTGATGTTCCCGGGATTTGTGCCCTGCGGCAGCAGCGAAACGTTGCGGCCGTAGTAGTTGGTGTTCGTCGTCCCGAGCACATTCAGGCTATTGAAAAGGTTGAACGACTCCGCGATCAGTTGCAGTTGGTACCGCTCTTTGAACGTGAATACCTTCATCAGCCGCACGTCCAATGAATTGAACGGACTGCTGAAGTTGATGTTCGACGGCACGTTTTCCAGCGGCCCACCCGCGTTGCACGGCGCAGGCGCCGGGCACGCCGGCAGAGCGTTCCACTGGTTGATGATCTGGTTGAGCTGATTGCTGTTCTTCACGCTCCGGCCCAGCGAATTGCGTGCCAGGATCGGCAAGCGCGCTGGCAACGACTGCCCGTTTGCGTTCAAGTCCGGCACATAGGTATCCGCCGGAACGCCTGACCCAAAGGTATACAACGGCGAAATCGAAAAGCCCCACGGCATCTGGATCAATCCGTATGCTGTCAACCGATGCCGCTCGTCGCTCGCTCCGTAGCCTTTCTCTGTCTGCGGGCCTACTGTGCCTTCAACGAGGTTCACATTTTCTACCGTCGTGTAGGACGGCACCTGATCGTCGTCCGAATAGTCGAGCGTCTTTGAAAGCGTGTAGCTCGCGTTAAACAGGTACGTGAACTTACCGAGCTTCACCGGTTTGTGGCTCACGTTCACCAGCAAGCCGCTGTACCACGAGTGCGCGTTCGAAGTCGCCACCGTCACCTGGTCCGAAATCCCCGTCAAAGGGTCGGTCGCTATGCAGGGCTGGTTGTTCCCCGGGCAGGTGATGTCGGGGGAAGTGGAAGTCGTGCTTCGCAGGTATTGCGCGATCAGCATGCGCTGCCCGAACAGATACAGTCCGTCGGCGCTCATCGTCCAGCCTGATCCAATCTGCTGCTGGAATCCAATCGACGACTGCTGAAACATCGGATGATGGGTGTCCTTATCCACCACAATGATCCCCACGCCGCCCGCCTGCCGTTGCCCGCTAAACGGATTCGCCAGCGTCGGGCTGCCCGGTGCGAACTGCACTCCCGGAATCGGCGCGAAGCACGTGTTCAAATCCGGCGGATTCGGATCGCCGGGAAAAGTGCAATACGAACCCTGATACTCGTTGATCGTTAGCGCGCGATCGTCTTGCACTCGCTCATAGCCGGGTACTTCAAACACAATGCGGTCGTAGAAAATTCCGTAGCCGCCGCGGATTACCGTCTTGCCCTGCCCGAATGGGTCGTACGCAAACCCGATGCGCGGTCCGAAGTTCTTTCGATCCGGATGGTGATGCAGGTCGATCACGTTCGCCATCCACACGCATGGACTGGTCGGTACCTCCGTCAAGTTCGGACATGGCCCATAGGGCGCACTGGTTCCCGTGGCATCGGTGTCGAAATCCCACCGCAGTCCCAGGTTCAACGTCAGCTTGCGGTTCACGCGCCAGTCGTCTTGTCCGAAAAACGAAATGTAGTTGTTCGAAATCTTCGGAATCGGCACCGGCTGGATCGGCGCTGCGCTCTGAATCGACACCGCAATCGGAATGTCCAGATCGTTCGGCGCCCCCGGTTGTCCGTTCAAGTTCGCGAAGCCGAAATCCGAGGTCAACATCACACTGCCACTACCGAATACGTTGATCTCGCCGGTCGCTTGCGAATACTCGTACTCGCCGCCCAAATGCAGCGTGTGCTTCCCGATCGACCATGTGAACGTGTCCTGCAGTTCGTACTGATTCAGATGCGTGCTCTGCGGCACGTTGAAGTTCACACCGTCCGCGATGTCCGGAAAAATCAGTTCGTTCGTCGGCGTCAAGCCCGTCGGGTCCGTCGTCGGCGAGCTGTTCGGGAATTCCGGAATGCTGTTCAAAAACGTGTTGAAACTGAAAATCAGACTGTTCACCTGGGTCGACGACACCGTTCTCGTCCATCCCGCCACCATCGTGTTGAAGCGGTTCAGCGAATTCTGCCGTTCGGTCGCCGAAAGGGAAGGCGTCGGAGCCGCCGCCGAAGCAGCCGCCGTATCCGTTGAGCGGTTGAACGAATACCGCCCCATCAGCGTATCCCGGGGTGTGATCTGAAAATCCACCCGCGACGAAACCAGCGCATTGCGAAGCGGCGCTGGTGCGTAGGTGTTCAGAATCGTGTCCGTCGTGAAATCGCGTTCGCCCGTTTCCACCGCTCCATTCTGGTCCCGATATTCTGCCGAACCGAACCACCACGCCTTATTCGCCTGGAACGGCCCCCCCAGCGAGCCGCCAAACTGTTGGCGATCGAACGGCGCCTTCGGCAATCCGCTCGAAAGCGTGCCCGGTTCCGCGTCCAGGTTCCGGTTGCGCTCGTAGTCGAATACCGACCCGTGATACTGGTTCGTGCCGGACTTGGTCAGAATGTTGATGATGCTCGTTCCCGAGCGCCCGGCCTCCGCGGAAAATTGTCCGGTCGCGATTTGAAATTCCGCGATCGAGTCCTGCGGGAAATTCGAAAGCGTCCCGCCTACCACATCGTCGTTGTTGTCGCCGCCGTCCACCGTGATATTTCCGCCGCGGCCTACGCTGCCGTCTGAGCTCACTTCGAGAGTGTTTGTTTTTGTCGGATCGAAATTCGGCGCCGGCCGGTTGCCGGGCACCAGGTACGCCAGCTCGAGGAAGTTCCTGCCGTTCAAAGGTATGTTCTGGATCGTCGTCGAACTCACCTGGCCTTGAATCGTGTTCGTCGTTAGGTCCACCGTATCCGTCGCCGTGCCGACGATCACGCTGGTGCTCGCCGAAGCCACCTTCAGTTGCGCGTCCTGCGTCACCACGCGCCCCACCGGAAGCTGGATGTCCTTGTATTCGGTATCCGCGAAGCCGCTCGCCTTGATCGTAACCGTGTACGGTCCCGCTGGCAGCTCCGGAAAATTGTATAGGCCGCTTGAGTTCGTCACCGTCGTGCGCGCTACCGTCGTGGTCTGGTTCATCGCAGTTACGTTCGCGCCGGTCACGACTGCCCCACCCGGATCGGTCACCGCCCCGTTGATCGTGCCCGTTGGAACTTGGGCCTGCGCGGCAAATGTCGCAAACACAAAAAAAATCGCAGCGGTCACGCACCGCCGAATCGAACTTCCGGTCATCCACACGCTCCTCGGATTCTGTTTGACAAAAAATCGGTTCTGGAGATTCCGTGTAATCTCCACCGAGTCGCGCTGCGCCGCAATAATGGGAAAATACTAGAGACACCAGTTCGTGACCGTTGTACCGTCTGCATCACTGAAAATCTCTGTCGCAAGGTCAAACCAATGGAAACTACGAGTCAGGCCATGAAGCCGATGCATCTTCCGGGCGTGGAAGCGAATCCTCAGCCCAGCCCCTACGCTGATCTGATTCACAACGCGCAGAAGTCCGGCGGCGAATACTGGAAAATTTGGCACCTCTTCGCTTTCCAGCCGGAGATGACCGCGCATCTCGCCAACTTCACTCACTCTGCGATGCATGATCCCGCGCCCATCGAGCCAAAGCTTCGCGAGCTGATTGCCGCCTACACCTCGCGGCTCAACGACTGCGAGTTCTGCATGAAGTCGCACACCGCCATCGCCGGCGAACTTTATGGCGACGAAGATTTCGTGCGCGCCGTTTTAGCTGACCCGGAATCTTCTACGCTGACCGCGAAAGAGAAAGCTCTATTGCGCTTCGTTGCGAAAGTCACCCTGGCTCTACGCAGCGTAAACGCCGCGGACTCGCAACACCTTCGCGATTTGGGATGGACGGACGACGCGATCTTTTACACAATCACGGTCTGCGCCTTGTTCAATTTTTATAACCGTTGGATTACGGCTTCAGGCGTTCCGGCAGTCTCAGAGCAAGGACATCGCTCGCGCGCCAAGCTCGTCGCGCATCACGGGTATCGCAAATAGCGCATGGTGAAAAAAATCTTTAAGGCCCTCATTGCAATCGTCGCGATCTACGGTGTGCTGACCGCGGCGCTTTTCATTCTGATGCTTCAAGGGCCGGACCGTTTTGCAGGCGTGATGCGCTACGTTCCTTGGCCCGCCTTCATGGTCCTTCCCTTCAAACCGCTCTGGAAAGTCGCTCGCGCCGGCACCCACAACGTCGGCGATTCCGCGCCCGATTTCTCGCTCGAAACCGTCGATCACCAGTCCACCGTCCAGCTTTCTTCCTTCCGCGGACACAAGCCGGTCGTTCTCGTCTTCGGCAGCTACACTTGACCGCCCTTCCGGCGGGAGGTTCCCGCCCTCAATTCCTTGTACGAAAAATATAAGGATCAGGTCGCCTTTTACGCCGTCTACATTCGCGAAGCGCACACCAGCGATGTCTGGCAGGACCCGGACAACGTCGACGACCACGTGATCTTCGCCGCTCCGAAGAACATGGACCAGCGCACCGAAATGGGAAAAATGTGCGTCGTGAAGCTCGGCATTAAATTTCCAGCCGTGCTCGACAATTTTCAGAACACCACGGAGCGTGATTACACCGGTTGGCCCGACCGCCTCTACGTGATCGATCGCGACGGGCGCATCGCCTTCAAAGCCGCCCCCGGTCCGTTCGGCTTCAAGCCCCAGGGCGTCGCCGATACTCTGCAAACCCTCGTGCCCGACGTTCCGTAAGCGAACGAGTCGGCCTCCGGTGTGACGGCGCGTCGATGCGAGCGGTATCGACGCGGCAGCTTTTGCCTTTCCGGCTGCCGTACCCTTTTGGTTTCCAAAAGGTGCGCGGCACTCCGGTCACGTCGTCCTCGCTCGCCTCTTCCACACCCAGTAGCACACCGTCACAAACACCAACCACGGCGGCCCCGCCAGCAAAGCCACATGAAACGTCGGCACCCACCAAGTCGAAATCAGCACAAACAACAGCGCCACAGCTCCGAACACCGACGTCCACACGCCCCACGGCGCGAACTTTAAGATCTCCCGCCCGTCGCGCTCCATCTTTCTGCGGAACGCCACGTGCGTCACCAGCGTCATCATCCACACAAACGGCCCGCCGAAAAACGCCACTCCGATCATGAACACGAACGCCGAGTTCTGGAAAAAATGCGACAGCAGCAGCGCCGCCGCCATTCCAACGCTCGACGCAAGCACCGCCGGCACCGGCATTCCGCGCTTGCTGAGCCGTCCAAAAATTGCCGGAGCATAAGTCCCGCGCGAAAGCGAAAACAGGAGCCGCGAGCAAAAATACAGATTGCACGTCGCCGACGAAAGCGCCGCGCTCAGCACCACGAAATTCATAATGTGCTTTGCCGCCGGCAAGCCTGCCGTCTCAAACACGCGCACGAACGGACTTTCGCCCAATCCGATCTCGGTCCACGGAACGATCCCCACCACAATCGCGAGTCCGCCCACGTAAAAAAGCGCCAGAGTGAAAAGCGTCCGCCGCAGCGCTCGCGGCACCGCGGCGCGCGGATCGGCTGCCTCGCCCGCGGTCGTTCCGACCACCTCCAGTCCTAAATAACTGAAAATCGCAATCGTCACCCCCAGGCCCGCGCCCGACCACCCATGCGGCAAGAATCCGCCGAGGCCGGCGTAATTGCTCGCCGCCGCATGTCCCAGTTGCGTCCGGAAAAGAATTGCCGTGCCGATGATCAAAAACGCCGCGACCGTCACCACCTTGATCATCGCGAACCAGTATTCGATTGTTCCGAAGTTCTCTACCGCCAGCGTATTCATGTAAATCATCGCTAGCGAAAATCCAGCGATCCACATCCACGGCGGCACGCTCGGAAACCATAACTGGCAAAAAATTGCGGCCGCCACCATCTCGCTGCCGATGATCACCACCAGGCACACCCAGTACGTGAATCGAATCGCGAATCCAGCCCACCGGCTCAAGTAGACTTCCGCGTGTACGCCGAACGCGCCCGCCGTCGGCAACTCCACGGACATTTCCGCCAGGGCCCACATCACCGTCAACGCAATCAGCGCTCCACCTGCAAAGCTCAAAATCACCGCCGGACCCGCAAGCTGCACCGCGATGGCGCTTCCCAGAAACAATCCCGTTCCCAGTGTGCAGCCGATCCCGATCATCGCCACTTGCAGCGAACTAAGTGTCCGCCGCAATCCCGATTCCCGCCGCGCTTCCTGTTCCGCCGTCAGCACTTCGCGCTTCAAACTTTCCGTTTCATGCATGGCCGCGCATCGTAACAGAACGCTCGCGCCGCTCCGCAAAAAATCCGTCTAGTACAAATCCACTATCCCGGATTCGCATCTCTTGCTTGTTCGCATCGCGCGCAATCGAGTAGCATGTCCCGTCACCAAGCAGCACCACGGAGAGAGAGAAAAATGAAACTTCACGCATTTGTGCTGGGCCTGTTCGCGATTGTGATGATGAGCTTCGCCGCCGCGCAGCCGGCCTTCGCGCAGGACAAAGTTTTGAAGGCGAGCGATATCACCGCCAATCTTTTCCCCGATCATGTCTACTTCAAAGGCCAGACCGCTCCCTCGCAGATTCGCAACTCCGGCGGCGTGAAATTTGCCGAAGGAAATTATTTCCTCGCTGCCATGGTTGACACCTCGGGTTACACCAGCGGAGTCCGCGAAAAATATCAGGCTTACTTGATCACGGACGTGCCTCTGGAAATCGGCGGCCAACGCCTCGCTGCGGGTGCATACGGCATCGGCTGGATCGCCGGCCAGAAATTCATCGTCCAGGATCTCGGCGGCCATGACGTCTTCACCGTCGATTCCAAGCACGACGCCGAAATGAAGCGCCCCATGCCTCTTCAGGTCGTCGCCGGCCCATCCGCCCGAACGTATCTTCTCTACGGCGGCCGCGACAGTGTCGAGCTCAAGCGCGCCCAATAATCCGCGAGAATCGTCCGGCCGCAGTGGCTCCGTGCTTTCCCAAACGGAGCCGTCCGGCCGCTACACCATACTGTCCCACGCTTTCCAATTTCGGACGCCCTCGCTATGAATTACCAAATCTCGTACGCCTAGAAACCGTCTTTCCATATCCGACATTCACCCCGTCTCGATTTACGAACAATTTAGGTTGCTGCAACGGCTGGAGTTCTACGAGGTCGCAACAACGGCGTCTCAAATGCATGCGGACATCATGAAGCGCGGAGTCGAGCACGACGACGAATTGCTTTTTTCAATGAATTTACATTTCTGCCGCAGTCGTCTCTCGCTTTCTGTCGTCTAACTGGGTATTTCGTGGTGCGTTTTGGTTTCGCAGTCGCCCCGGCGCACGCGTCCGCGCAAGTTTACAAACGCCGGGGAACATCGCGATTCCGGCCCGCGTACCACATCGAGCGCAGTGGTCCTTCATGGCTGACGATCCACATCCTGATCCCCGCATGCGCTTCGGCGCATTCGAAGTTAACCTTGATGAGCGTGATTTGCGCCGTGACGGCGCCAAGATCAAGCTCAACGAGAAACCGTTCCAGGTTCTCGCTGTGCTGCTTGAACGCGCCGGCCGCGTCGTCCGCCGTGATGAGATTCGCTCGCGCCTCTGGCCGGCCGATACCTACGTCGATTTCGACGCGAATCTCAACACCGCTCTCAGCACGCTTCGCCACGCGCTCGGCGACTCCGCGGAAAATCCCGTCTTCATCCAGACCGTTCCGCGGCAGGGTTATCGCTTCATCGCGCCGGTTGTCCCCTCCGCTCGCTTTGTCCCATCTTCCGGCGCAGTGTCGACGCCTTTTACCCTGAGCGAACCCGCCATTCCCACAAAGGCGGCTGCCCCAAATGTTCCGGACCAGCTCGAGTCCGCGGGGGCTTCGCCGGCATTCTCATCTGTTCCGTCGGCTGCCCTGGTCACCGCGCTCGCAGCCACGCTTGCGGCATTTGTGGTGGTCTTCGCGTTTTTTTATTTGCGTCGCGGCCGAGCCGACGCGGCGGAGTGGAATGCTGAATCCAAACTGCTCGTCGCGCCTTTTGAAAATCTCAGCGGCGACGCTACACAGGACTATCTCAGCGATGGCGTCACCGAAGAACTGATCACCCAGCTCGGCGCGAATTCTCCGTCCCACATTGCCGTGGTCGCGCGCAGCGCAGCGATGCCGTATCGCGAGCGCCACGCACCTGTCGAACAAATAGCGGAGGAGCAGAAAGCCGGTTATGTCGTGGAGGGAAGTCTTCTGCGTCAACAAGGCCGCGTCCATCTCACCGCGCAACTCGTCGAAGCCGGCGACGCAAAGATTCTGTGGGCTCAGTCTTACGATCGCGATGCCGGCGAACTTCCCAACATTGAACAGGACGTCGCCCACAACGTCACGCGCGTTCTTGACGTGAATGTTTTCGAAAAGCCTTCCGCCCACGCTTTCGCGCGGCCTGCACACGCCGTGAACGCTGATGCCTACGACCACTATCTCCGCGGCCTGTACGCGATGAACGCGCAAAAGGGCAAGAGCCGTATCACCCAGTCCGTGAACGAGTTCCAACGCGCCACGGAACTCGATCCTGAATTTCCCCAGCCTTACGTGGGAATGGCTCAAGCGTACATTTCCGCCGCCGAGTGGTCGGAAATGGATTCGCGCCAGGCATACTCGCTTGCGAAAGAAGCGGCGCTAAAAGCCGTCGCTCTTGACGACACGCTTCCCGATGCGCACATGATATTGGGCATGGAACTTTACGAATCGGAATGGAATTGGTCTGGCGCCGAAAAAGAATTTCAGCGCGCTCTCGCCGTTCGCCCGAACTCCGCGCACGCGATTCGCAATTACGCGTCCTATCTCATGGCGACCCTCCGCTTCAGCGAAGCCATGGCACAGTTCCAGCGTGCGGACGAAATCGATCCGGATCCTCCAACCACGGCTCTGAATGCTTGCATGCTTCTCACGCTCACGCGGACTTTCGAAGGTGCTATCGTTCAGTGCCGCAAGGTGCTTGATACCACTCCCGACAGTATGTTGGCGGAATATTACCTGGCCGCCTCTTACGTCTACCGGGGTTGCTATTCCGAGGCGCTGGCAACGGCGAAAAAAGGCGGCCATACACCGCTATTCCGCAGCGAACTCGCCATCGTTTATGCGCGCAAGGGCGACAAAGCGGCGGCCGAAAAAATCCTGGCGGAGCTTCAGTCCAGGCATGACGAAAGCGCTTCCAATTATGAATTGGCTGAAATTTATAGTGAGTTGGGCAACAAAGACGACGCTCTGAAAATGCTTCGCCGTGCTTTTGATGAACATTCGTCCGATTTGCTTTTCATGTCGCAGGACCCCGATTTCGACAATCTTCGGGACGCCGACGCTTATAAGCAGATCGTTGCGCAAATCGGCTTGCCCACCGCGCAAGCGCCCGAAATCAACGTCGCGCAAATACCAAACGCCAACAATACCGCGGATAAGTAGACCGACGGGCCAACGCGTCCCGAGCGTGTCATGGTCATTCGTGTCGAAGCGCCTCGATCGGATCTACTTTCATTGCGCGTCGCGCCGGAATAAAGCACGCAAGGAGCGTTACCCCCAGAAGTAGCGCCGCCACTCCCGCAAAAATCAGCGGATCGTTCGGCTTCACTTCAAACAGCATCGACGCCAGGACTCGCGTCAATGCAAACGACGAAACAAGTCCGACGGCGACGCCCATCACGGCCAGCCGGCCTCCCTGCAGAATAATCAGTTTGCAGATGGAACCAGGCTCCGCGCCAAGCGCCATGCGGATTCCGATTTCCTGCGTGCGCCGCGCTGTGCTGTAAGCGATCACGCTGTACACGCCGATCGTCACCAGAACCAGTCCGACCCCCGCAAAAATCGCCATCAGCAAAAATCCAAACTCCGGCTGCGCGTACGAATACGACTGAATGTAGTTTTCCAGTTTATCGCTCATCGCGAGTGCCACGTTTCGATCCGTCGCCCACACTTCGGTCTGCACCGCGTGCATCATCACCATCGGATCGCCGGCCGTCCGAACCATCACGCCGCGCCGCCCCGATCCCGTGATCGTGTACGGCACCCAAACTTCCGGAAGTACCGGTTTTTCGAGACCCTGATTTTTCGCGTCAGCTGCTACGCCCACGATTTCGAACCACGCATCGTGGACCGGGTCCGGCAATTTCTCTGCTTCCGGAATCCGAAATCGCTGTCCGATCGGATCCTGTCCACCCCAATATGTTTTCGCGAACGCCTGATTAACCACCGCTACTTTCCGCGCACCGTTCTCCTCCGCTTGGTTGAACGCGCGCCCCTGGAGAATTGCGATCCTTAAGGTAGCGAAGTAGTCCGTACTCACGAGTTGATAGAAGGTCCGCCAATCGCTCTCCGGCGTCTTGCCGGGAATTTCCACGCCGCTCGGCAGCCCGCCATACGGGGGCAGCGTGCTCGTCTCTGTCACGTCCACCACTCCCGGCAACGCCTTGAGTCTCGGAAGCAGCACGCGAAAAAACGCGCTCACTTGATCAGCAGTTTTGTATTGCGATTCGGGCAGCGGTAGTCGCGTCACCAGCACGTGGTCGGGGTTCAGTCCGAGATTCACATCGCGCAGCGCGATGAAGCTCCGCATCAAGAGTCCCGCTCCGACGAGCAAGGTGAGCGATAGCGCCACTTCCGTTGCCACCACCAGGCTCCGCACACGGCCCTGGCGGAATCCTCCCGCAGAACCTTTTCCGCCGTCACGCAAAGGCGAATTCAAGTTTTTGCCCGAGATTTCGAGTGCGGGCGCGAGCCCAAAAAGGATCGCCGTCGCCACAGCCACGCCCAAGGCAAACAGCAGCACCGGGGCGTTCATCGTCACCACCGCTTCTTGCGGCAGAATCTGCGGCGGAATCATCGCCACCAGCGTCGTCAATCCGAGCCACGCAAGTAGGCAGCCTAAAATCGCTCCGCCCGCGGCTAGTAGCAGGCTCTCGATCAGCATCTGCCGCACCAGCCGTCCACGGCTCGCTCCCAACGCCGCGCGCACCGCGAGTTCTTTTTCGCGCGTCGTCGCCCGCGCCATCAGCAGGCTCGCCACGTTCGCGCATCCGATCAGCAGTAACAAGCCGACTGCCGCCGACACCATCAAAAGCGTCTGGCGGAATTGCCCGACCGTTGCATCGACGTACTTTTCGAGGTGCACGCGGAAATGTTTCGGATACTGATTCGGATACACCGTTGCCAGGTGATTCGCCTCGGAAGTTAGATCCGCTTCTGCTTGTTCTACCGTCACGCCCGGCTTCAACCCGCCAATGAAAATGAAATCCCGGAAAAACAAATCTGCCGACGCATGTGCGGGATCGAGCGCGTCCGGCACCCACATTTCGCCGTCGCCCAGCGCGAATCGCGGCGGCATCACCGCCACCAGCGTTCGCGGCACGCCGTTCAGCACAAACGTCTGATTCACAATGTTCGGATCGGAGTTGAAACGCGTCGCCCACAATTTGTAGCGCATCGCAAATACCGGTGGCGCTCCCGGCTTGTAATCCTCGGCCGTGATCGTACGCCCCAGCAGCGGCGCGACGCCCATCGCCTCAAAAGTTCCCGGTGCCATCAATTGGCCGTTGAATCGTTCCGTCCCCTCGGCAGTTGTGTACAGAAGGTCTGCGCCCGTGAATCCGGCCACTCGGTCGAACACTTGGTTCTTCGCCGCGTACTCGTGAAATTCTTCCGCAGTCACTCCGCTGCGTGCTCCGTTGTCGCCGCTCTGGTCCGCGTCGTCAATCTCCAGCACCACCAGCCGATCGGAGTGCGCGTACGGAAACGGATTCAGCAGCACGCCATCGATCACGCTGAAAATCGCCGCCGAAGCGCCGATCCCCAGCGCCAGGGTCAAAATCGCGATCGCAGCAAATCCCGGGTTCTTCGCGATCAGGCGGAGGCCGTACCGGACGTCCTGCCAAACAGTTCCCACGTTTTACCCTCCCAACCCTCGACCTAGGCCGAACTTCCGCGCTCAGCGCCTTTCCAATATGACCGTTCGCGGACACTTGATTCGCGATACTGAACAAGCCTGTGGCCGTACACGACATGATTCTTATGACTGCCTTGTCACACGCGCTGTTCGACGCCCAGAAGCGAGTTTGGCGTGCCCGATTTAGAAACAATTTACCCATATTGATATGGAGCGCCGCTAACAAATCCGCCCGAATTCTATCCAACTTGCAAGGGCAATGAGGTTCCGAAGGAGGGTGTCCATGCTCAACAGCCGGCGAAGAATTCTCGATTCCTTCAGCTACGCCCCCACGGCGCTCTGTATCGCCATGCGCGAATTCCCGCGCCGCATGTGGTTTTTCAAGCCTGCTCCCGGCCGCCGCAGCATTCACGAGATGATCCTGCATTTGGCCGATAGCGAAGCGGTCGATTACGTGTTCTGCCGCCAGATCATCGCCACGGGCTGCGCCAGCGGAACCCCCAATGTTGAGCCTTGGATGGACACGCTCGGCTACTTTCATCAGGGCACTCGCGAAGCCTTGAAAATCATTCATAGCCTGCGCATAGCGACTTCGAAGCTTTTGCACACCGTCCCCGAAGCCTGCTGGCTGATCGTCGCGAACCATCCGATTTATGGCGAGCTCACATTCGAACAGTGGCTAGGACGACAGGAGCGGCACATCCCGGATCACGTCCAACAGATGCGGGAAAACTACGCGATCTGGTCGCGACAGAATCCGCCACGCAAACGCCCGTTTGAGCCCGTGGGACGCGAAGGCCGCTTGAGCGAAAATTCCGGAGCAAGCCCTGGTGGCAACTCCTCCAAAAGCGATCTGCCGCTCTCCTCGAATTTGGGTGCGGTCGCCGTTGCGAGCTTGCCGGCTCGTGGGCACGATTCGGCGTCCGTCGCCATTGCCGCTCCACCATCGAAAATGTCGCAGACTTTCTGTTGATCCGCATGAAATAAAAACTGTTTTCGCGGTGGGGCCGTCTGCGTCTTGATGTGACCAACGAATTCGTTCGTAGCGTGTGGCTCACCGAAACTTGCCTCAATCCGCATGTCAATTCGCGCCTCGGTGCTCGTCGTGCGTTTCGTAATGTCCTCCGACATTTCATATTTGCAATGGTGCTCGTTTCCACAAATTCAGACGGGCACGCATGCTCGGTCGTATTGTCCACCTCACTTTCGAATGAATTCCTCAATTGCATGTACGGTTCCGAACATTCTTCAAAAGCGTAGAACACATATCGTCCAAGCCAACTCCTTTGTGTCCAACGTTCACGCCCAATTTAGAAAAATTTCAGCCCATTGATTCGCACACAACGGCTCTCGCCCGCGCTTCTGGCTCTCGAACTGCAATTTCACTCCACGGCGGAAATTTCGGACGCACGCGGCATACGCGAACCGATTCCCAGGAGAACGTACATGAAGATTTTCGAGAGTCTTCGCAACAAGCTCGTCGGGCCCACTCTCGCTCTGCTCTTTTTCGTTGCGCCCGCGGTTTTCGCGCAATCCGGCACGATTATCGGTACGGTCACCGATCCAAGCGGGGCGGTGGTCACTGACGCCACGGTGACGGCCACGAACACGGGGACGAACGAACAGCGCGCCACTGTGAGCAACGGTACGGGCGCTTATCGCCTCGCGAGCCTACCCGCGGGCACCTATGCCGTCACGATCAGCAAGTCCGGATTCAAGACCGTCACGTTTCCGTCCGCGCAGCTAACCATCGATCAGGTGCTTACACTCGATGCCAAATTCGAGACCGGAGCCATCACCTCCACAGTCGAGGTCACCGCAAGCGCCGTGGCCCCGATTGACACCGAAGACGGCACGCTCAGCAACGTGATTGAGCATACCCAGATGACTGAACTGCCGCTGATTCTTCGCGATCCATATCAACTCGTGTTGCTCGGTCCCGGCGTCACGCAATCCGACGGAATGGGCGGCGTGTCCGTGAACGGAGGCCGCGAACGTAACAACAACTTTCTGCTCGATGGCACCGACAACAACGACGCCGACGTTCCAGGAAATCTCGGAGGCGTGACCACGCAGAATCCCGACTCCACGGAAGAGTTTCGCGTTCTCACAAACAATTTCGCGCCGGAATTCGGACGCAACAATGGCGCGATCATCGACGTGATCACCCGAAGTGGAACGAACGATTTTCACGGAGACGTGTTTTATTTTGGCCGCTGGGACGCACTCGGCGCGCGCGACTATTTCAATAACAACATCGATCCTACGACGGGAGTCGTCGAAGCCAAGAATCCCTACGTGCGCAACCTGTACGGCGGCTCGATGGGCGGGCCGATCAAAAAAGATAAAACATTTTTCTTCGTGAACTATCAAGGCGATCGATTCGTGACCGTACTTACCAATTCCTCGATCGTGCCTACGGCTGCGTTCAAGAGCGGAATGTTTACTTATACGAACCCCACCAGTGGCGCCAGTCAGCCGATTAACCTGCTCGCAAACGTCCCTGGCGAAGGGCAGAACGGCACCAGCGTCGGCCTGGATCCCGCGATTCAGAAGATTTTCGCGTTCTACCCGAACCCGACGATTCCCAGCGGCGATGGCGCCACGGGCACGCTGTTTTTCCCCAGCGAATCGCGGGAGAAAGACGAAGACGGCACGATCAAGATCGACCATAGGCTCAACGCGAACAACAGCCTGTTCGCCCGCTACATTTACAACTGGTTCAGCGATCCGAATCCGTTCCACACCGATACGCTGCCTGATGGCCTCGGAGCCACGCCTTCCACTCAAAAGACGCAGGGTCTTTCGGTCGGCCTCACTTCCACCATCAATCCCACGCTCACCAACGAAGTGCGGTTCGGCTTCAACCGCTTGAATCTGTTCTTTGGCTGCACGGGAATTCCGCAGTTTGACAGCGTCGGCAACGTTGACCAGGAAGGCCGCGGAGGCGATTACGTGCTGCCTGTGTTTGCGGCGTTCGGTTGCGCGCAGCCCAATAGCTCGCCGGCCAGCGCGAGCCGCCAGGGAACTTTTCAAGTGTTTGAAGCCGCCACGAAACTGTGGAGGAACCACGCCATCAAATTCGGCGCAGAATATCGCGACGTCTATTCCAACAACTACACGGACTTCATTGCCCGGCAGAATTTCACGTTTAACACATTCAGCGGCAATGGGATTCCCTCTCTGAATCAGGCCACGCTGAACCCTGGCGTTGATTCGCAGCAGTTGGAAGACATGGTTGCGAGTCTGCTCGGTCTGGTGAGTGAAGCGACGCAAACGCAATTTTTCACCAGCGCAGGCAATCGAGTTCCCAATGACGAATTGAACTTCGTGCAGCATGAAACCGGAGGCTTCGTGCAGGATAGCTGGAAGATTCGGCCGAACCTTACACTCACCTACGGCGTGCGATACGAGTACTACGGTGTGCCGTTCGAGCGCAGCGGAACCCTCGGCACGTTGTACCAGGATCCCAGTGGACCGGCGCCGTTCACATTCACTCCCACCGGTCCCGGCACCGGACATCAGCTCTACAGCGACGACTACACGAATTTCGAGCCGCGCTTCGGATTCGCATGGGATCCCTTCCAAGACGGAAAAACTTCGGTACGCGGCGGCATCGGCGTATTCAGCGACCGCGTGTTCGGCAATCTGTTTGAAGACGCGCGCGGCAACCCGCCATTCCAGCCTAGCTTCGCGAATTTCCCCACCGCCACACTGGGCACGGTGGCCGCAGCGCAACTCGCCAACCAACCGCTTCCTCCAGCGCTGACGCCTTCTCCCGTCGTGCCGAACGGCTCTGGGATTTTCCCCGACCTTTTCGATTACGGACTCCGACCGCCGCGCGTGGTTACCTGGAATCTCGGCGTTCAGCGGCAGATCAACCAGAACCTGAGCGTCGAAGCGAATTACGTTGGAAACCACGGAACGCGGATTTTGCGCGTCGTCGATGGAGCTCCACCGCAGCCGAATCTGGTGAACCAGCTGCTCGCCCAAGGCGTGGATCCTTCGGTGTTGCAGTTCACCAATCTTTACTTCGGCGCCGAAGAAGGCGTGTTGCCATTCGACCCGGTGAATAACAACGCATTCTTTCACGCCTTCGTTGACCAGAGTAGCGGCCACTCCTGGTACGATGCTCTGCAAATCCAGGTGAACGAACGGCTGTGGCATGGACTGCAGATCGGCGGTTCTTACACCTACGCGCACGCGCTCGACGATTCCTCCGATCCGCTGTTTCCCACGGTCAACAACACCAACTTCCCGGTGGACTCGTTCAACCTCCGCCGTGAAAAAGGAAACTCGGGCTTCGATACACGGCATCGCGGCGTGATCAACTTCGTTTACACGCCCAGCATCGGCCGTGGCAAAGCCCACTTCAGCGAAGGCTACCTGGGGCGCGCTCTTGAAGGCTGGGAAATCAGCGGCATCGCCACCTGGCAGACCGGCTTGCCGTACGATATTTTCGGCTTCCTCGATACGCTGCACACGGGCTTCTCGGATCGCGTCACCGTCGTCGATCCCTCCATTCTGCACACCGCGCCCGCAAACCCGAACCCAGGCGTACCCAGCGCGCCCGTCTTCACCGGTTTCAATCCCGCCGCCTTCAACCCGCAGGACGGCAGCATCCCCATCAACTGGGGCGTGCCCTCGCCGCTCGGCCGCAATGCGTGGTACGGGCCCGGAATCAACAACTGGAACACCGTGCTCGCCAAGAACACCGCCATCACCGAACGCGTCAATTTCCAGCTGCGCTTCGAGTTCTACAACCTGTTCAACCGGGTGCAGTTCAATAAGCCCGACGCTCAACTCGGCGATCCGAACTTCATGTACTCCACTTCGGAAGCCGGCCAGAACGATGGAACCACCGGCGCGCGCCAGATCCAAATCGCCGCCAAGCTCCGGTTCTAGCGCCGCGCCAGACGCGACGCCCGCAAAATGGGCTTGAGCCCGTGGCCTCGGCTTCAGCCTGTGAGTCCGCGGTCCACTTGTGGACTGCGCCCGAAGACGTTGGTCCCACTGGCGGTCGGCGGACGGGACCAACCCACGACCCGCGCACGGAGCCCTGTGTCCTCCGCGCGCGGGTTTTGTGTTCCGGCCGCCGGTCGTCGTTACTCGGTCGAGTCTTAGCCCGGATGCTAGGGGTAGCGCGTGCGGGTGCCGCCGGCGTCGCGGTCGGTGAGCGTTTGAAGGAAGGCGATGACGTCGTCAATCTCGATGTCCGTCCACGCCGGCCGCTGGCCCTGTTTCCGCGTGAGAGGTTCGTCGATGATGTCGACGTTGCGGCGGAACCTGAGCGGCAGATCGTCGAATTGATCGAGGGAGCCCGCAGGTGAGTGGGGATACCAGAGCCTCGGGTCGGTGTCCCGCTGAACATAGAAACGAAGCGAATCTTTCAGGGTGTGGAACCGGCCGTTGTGGAAAAAGACAGTTCGCGTGGCGACATTGCGAACAGTGGGCGTCTTGAACAGGCCGCAGTAGGTTCCGATGTTCTTCTGGTCCGTCCGAAGCGGACCGCAGAGGCCCATGTCGAAGTAGGTCGGCGATTGGTTGGCGAGAATTTCCGGGTTGCGCGGCACTCCTAGCGCTTCGAACTCGTAGTCGGTGAAAAGCGGGTGCGAACCGTCGGCGCCTTTTTGGTCCAGATGGCACGCTGCGCAGTTGCCGCGCTTCGGATCGTCGAACAACGCCAGACCGCGTCGCTCCTTCTCGGTGAGCTCCGCTTTGCCGTCCAGATACTCATCGTACTGGCTGCTGTAGGGATGGAAGCTGGGGTCTTCCAGTTCGAAGCGCTCGAGGGCCGCGAGCGCCTTCGCGTAGACCTGCGAAGTGTTGCCGAAGATCTGCGCGCCAAAAAGCGTTCGAAATTCATCGGCGTAAGCCGCGCGCTGCAACTTCGCTGCGACTTCTGCAGGATCGGTGTTCGCCATTTCGTTCGGCGCGAGCAACGGAAAGGTGGCCTGCTCCTGTAGCGACGGGAAGCGGCCATCCCAGCCGAAGCCGCCTGTGGGGGGATCGTTGCGCTCCTCGATTCGATCGAGCGGGTCTTCCACGTAGTGCATGTGCCACGCCGGTGTGCGATTCAGGACGTAGCGCAGGGACGGAACCGAACGAGCACCTTGCTGGTCCATCGCGGGGCCACCTAGCTGCACGGCGAGTCCGTTCGGCGGGCCGTACGCGTGAGCGGGGCTGTGACAGGTGGCGCAAGACATGCGGCCGGATGCTGAGAGCGAAGCATCGAAGAAGATTTTCTTGCCGAGTGCGGCCAACGGAGAAATCGCAGCGGATGTCGCGGACGAGAAGACCCGTGCTTGCCGTTGAGATCCATATGCCGGCGCACGAGTTCCGCGGCTGGTCGGGACGGCCGCAGTTAGCACCGAAATTGCGGCAAGGACGAATCCCCAACGACGGAACGGCGAAGGTCGAATTAAACTCAACATCCCTCGCGAGGTACCCTGAGAAAGCCGAAACCGCGTGCCAGCCAGTTGTCGCCACGCGCGTGCTTCACGGCGTGTTGAGCGATTAGCGGCCGTAGGAGGGGAAACCGCACTCTTCCGGCGATTTGAATACGCTCGGGTCGTCGCCGATGGAATCGAGGTGATAATCGATTTTCGGATCGTCCGCGGCGTAGCCGATATGCTCACGGAGCCGGAAGATATCCTCGAGGCTCCTCAACAGCGAGTAGTGGTTGTATGGAATGCTCGAGGTGCTCCCGGGACGCACGAACGGCGACAGCAGAACAGCTCCGATTTGATCGCCGCCGAATCCGTTGAAGACCAGGTTTTCAACCAACGTCGGGCTGCTCACCAGATTGAATGTGCCAGGTCGGACGCCGCTCAGGTTTGGGCCGGGCTGCTGATTGCAACAGGTGTCGCCGGTGAAAATGATGTCGACGGTTTGCTGTCCTGTGATCGGATCGACGGTCACGGTTTCGTTGCCGAGATTGCTTTCGTCAAAAGTAATCACGATCAGGCCATCTTTTTTGTAGGCCGGCGACGCCATGATTTTCGGGATCCACGCCTGAAGGAACGCGTCGGCACTGGTGAGGCCGCCGGGCTGCCCATTCGCGCACAGGGTACCAGGTGCTCCCGTGCCGCTGCCGTCGTGCCCGTCGTTGCACAGGTTCGGAGTGATGAACACGAAATTGGGCGTAGTGTGCTCGCTGGCGAGGTCCTTCGTCAAAACGTTCAGATTGACGACGTGGCTGTCGCAGTAGTGCTGGTTGTCGAGGATGGAGTGGAAATAAACGAAGGGATCGTGCCGCGTGGCGTAAGCATCGCCCAGAGGAACGGCGGCGCTCGGCGCTTCGGCTTCGTTGGTGTGATCGGTGCCGACGCCGATGACCGGATGCCCGCAGGTGGCGCTTTCACGGGTGGGATCGTTCCCCATATCTTCCATGTAGCCTTTCCAGGAGTAGCCCGCCTCGACGAGCTGATCGGTGATGTTTGGAACTTTTTTGGAATAAATGCAGCCGCCCTTGGCGATCACCTGCTCTTGCGCGGCGGTGCCGCTCTGCTCCACATTATTGAAGTTTCCGGTGGTTCCGGTGAAGCCCGGGAGGCAGTCGTCTGTGGTATCGGGCGTGGGCGCCTGGCCGCTGACCAGCGAGATGTAATTATCCAGGCTGACGTGGCCGGTGCCGTAATACTGCGTCAGCAGGGCGCCGCTGGGCACGAGCGTCTTCTGCAGGTAGGGGTCCTGCGTGCTGTTTCCGAAGGTGTTGCTGAAGGTTTTGTTTTCCAGCACGATCAGGAAAACGTGCTTCACGTTTGCCGCCGCCGTGCCCCCATGCCCGTCGCGATCACCCGCGAAACTCGACGCGCAGGTGAGACCTGCCAGCGACGTGGCCAGAACGACAGACGTAAGTTGCCTCAGAAAAACTCTAAACATGGGCCCTCTCCGTTAGCGCAGCGATTCAAAGCCGGGCGCCATCGTAGGGCACGAGAAGCGGTTGCAAATTACGGGACCGTGAAGTTTTTATGAAAGGCGAGGCGGGCCCGGTGAGCAGGCCCACGGCTAGAGCAGGAACCACGGGGGCACGATGCGGTTTTGGGAAAGCGTCCACCGAGGCGTCCAGAACGGAGCCCGAACCCCTCGGTGGTGAACGTGCCCCATTTACTTGACGATTTCGACGACCAGCGAATCGGTCAACACCATGTCGACGGTTTCGCCGGGCTTTAGCGTTTCCAGGTTGGTGATCTTCGAGCCGAGTTTGACGGTTTTCTTCTTGCCGTCGGCGTTCTCGATGGTGACGCGGTGCTTGGCGGCGTCGACGGAAAGAATTTTCGCGCTGACAGCCGTCGTGTCGACCATAACAATACCGGGCTTCGCACCCTTGGGAGCAACGCCGACTTCGCTGCCTTCCGCGGCGGCAGGTGACTGATTTGAGTGCCCTACGAGGATCACGAGTTCTTCGGTGTAAGCCATCTTGAGCTTGTCGCCCACCTTGACTTGATCGAGGTTCTCGACGCTCTTATCGACCTTGAAGGTTTTGCTCTTCCCGGTGTCAAGAAGCAGAGTGACCTTGCGTTTGGGCAGGTCGATCTGCTCTACAGTCGCGTTGGAGTGGATAACTTCGACGGCTTCGACACCCTGGTCCGTCGCCGTGGATTGCGCACTTGCGGACCTGGCGCAAGAAACTCCGAAAAGCAAAACTCCGGACATTACGAGGTTGGCCAGTTTCACGTTGGGTCTCCAGTCATTTTGTAATTGCGAGCGACCGTTCAAGGAGTCCGTGCTTGCGGTTGGCGCGTCGAAACCGCGCTGCGCGTCAGAACGGATGATTCCCGGGGATCCTAGCGGGCGCGGCGGCGATGGGGAACTGTCAAAAATGACAGGGAGAAGAAGGCGTCCCGTTGCGCGCGGAATTTGAACTGGTTGAGCGGGCGACCGCGGGATTCGACACGGTTCCTCCGGCGTTTTGTACCTGCATTGTGGGCGTGCGGGGTTGACTGCCACGCCCGGCCGGCGTGGCCCTTGAAAATTCGATCCCGGCCACGAGCAACATTCAAACCCTGGTCCTTGCGATAGCCGGTCGTACCAATCGCTGCGACGGTCGAAATTCGAGTTTCAAGGCGCGGGGCCCATTTTATTGGACGATAGATTCCTCGTGCGCTATCACAACTCGGGCTTATCGATAAGCCCACGGAGAGAGCCACATGCTCGGCGGCCGCCCACGGGAAATGCACTTCAAACCCACGCCGAATCCTGATCGCACCCTACTTCCGTATTTCTACCGAGACCTCTCCGTCGTTTCCGGCATTTCGAATCGGCGTTTTGCGATTAGAATCGCTCCTAACTCCGGCGCCTGCACCACAAATCCATTTCCGATCGACGCTGACTCGATATTTTTTCGCGCACCAGTTTTGGGCGGCGCCCTTCGCGAGATCGCTACCAGCGCAACCGCGGTGTCCGCTTGCCGCGCATTTCCCGGAGTGCGGAAGCTTGCCAGCACTGCGCCACTCGATGCTCCCAGCCACGAAGTCGTCTCGCCCAGCCATGCCACTCACACGCAGCAAGATCCGGTTTTTCCAGCACATGCACTCACAGCCATCGTGATTCGAGTATGCACCGTCTACGCACCTCAAGGTTTGGTGCTCGGTGCAGGCCGAGCGCCCACGTTCGGACCGGCGCTCGCGTCCGGAGTCGGCACCGGAGGCGGCGTCTGTAGCGCCAGATACGCGCGGCCGAACGCGGAGTGTTGCGTGCCGGGAGCGATTGCCACGGCCTGGACCGCGTACCGGCCGGTGGGCAGCTTGCCGAGCGGAAGGCTGATGCGGAAGGACGCGGTGCCTGTGGCTTCCTCAACGCCGGTCGGCGCGAGCAACGGCGTGGAATTCACCTGCAACCCGTTGCGGAAAAAGATCAGGCCGGCTCGAAGCGAATTCAGATCGACGGGTTCGTCCTTTTCGCCTTTTGAAGGCGCGTAGGCTTGAAAGAAAACGTAGAGCGTCTGCCCCGGCGTAAAAAAGCGGGTCACGCTGGGAACGATCGCCTGCCCGTTCATTTCGAGCGGCGACGCGGTCAGTTTGGCGCGCACCCCCTGGCCTTTGATCTGGACTTCGGCGCTTTTCTGGACGTTGACCAGCTGGCTCGAAAGCAGCACGGTTGAGAGCATCATCCTTCCAGTCTGCGCGGCGGGCACGATCAGATTTTCCTCGAAGGTTCCGATTTTTCCCGATTCGTTTTCACGTGCCACGAATTTCAATTTGTAATTTCCTGGCGCGAGCACGACGCCGCCCTGATACAGCAAGTTTTTCTTGCTTACTTCTTCAAATTTCTGCGGATCGAGATTCACGTCGGTGGTGTCGCGAAGCTGCGCGATGATCTGGCCGGATGAAACGGCGCGCACCTCGACCGCGAAATCGAACTCCGCCTGGCGCCTTCCGTGCTTCGCGGCCCAATCCAGAGCGGTGGAAGAAATTTTGGCCGCGATGGGGACGTAGGTCTCGCGATCGCTGATGCGGAACAGAGCGGTTTCGACGGCGATGGGAAGATCGACGACGGGATTTTCGGAGTTGATCGCGTCGGCGAGCTGCTGATCGCGACCTTCTTTTTCCAGGTGCTGGAAATCGCGGGGCGCGTAGTAGCCGTCGCGGAATCGGACGTGCGCGCCGGGCGCGTTGACCTTTACGTGCACCTGCCGCCAGCTCCCGTCGCGCTTCACGTTGGGGCCGAGGCTGTATCCGAGCAGATAGTAGCCGGTGTTATCTTGCTCGATTTTGGGGAACGCGTCGCTCAGATCGCCAAGATCGAAAAAGGCTTTACCGCCGGTGTCCGTTGAAAGCGTGGCGAGGGTGTCGCGAGAATCTTCGCGCTGATCGGTCTGGTGGAACACGGACGCGCCGGTGAACATGGACGTTCCGGTAGCAGCATTCGTCGTGGTGTCACCGCCCGGAGGCGCGGCCATCAGACCACGAGAGTCGATGGAGTAAATCGAAACGTCGGCGCGGTTCGCGGCGTCCGTCGCGGAACGAAGCTGAGCGCGATTTTCTTCGCCGGTCTGTGTGATGCCGCCGGTGAATTCGACGAGAGCTTTGCGGCCGGTGATTCCGCCAAGAACATTGACCAGACCCTCGACGGCTGCGAGTTTCTGATCCGTATTGAAGACGTTGAATTCGGTTTCGTCGGCGGTGTAGGCGGCGCCGGTATATTCCTGCACGTCATATTCGCCGTTTGCCGCCGCGGCATAGAGCGGGTTGGACAACGCGTTCTCGCCGGTGGGTGTGAGTTGCGCGACCGCTTTCTTGAGAAGGTCGCGATCGTTGGTGAAATTGGCGAGAACGGTGAGGCGCGTGGAGAAAGCGACGATGGCAACGACGTCTGCAGGCGTCATTTGGGTGGTGACGAATTTTTCGGCCGCGTCGTGCGCGCGGATCAAGTCGTCGGTCTGCATCGAGGTGAGATCGAAGAACAAGACGATGAGGCGGCGGTTCTGCAGCGGCTCGGAATTTTTCTCAGCGGACGGCGTGTTCGGGCCTTCGTTGTCGACCGAGACGACAATGGGTTTCGCGTCGGATGACGGAGCGGTCTCGATGCTTTCGATATCGAAGTAAGAAAAGCTCGAGATATTTTGGGCCTTGCCGTCGTCGGTGACGACGAATTTGTCTGCGGTGAGGCCCTTGATGGCTTTTCCGGATTTGTCCGTAACCTCGACGTCGATGCGGACGAAATCGGAGGTGGAGCGAAGAACCGGCGAGGCCGATTTTTTCGGTTGCTGCGAAGGTTGCGCTGCGGGCGCAGCAACGGCAATCGGCTGACTCGGATTTTGTGCGGGCGCGCTGTTTTGTTGCGGCGCGGCTTGCTGCGATTGCTGCTGTTGCTGCGCAAGGGCGGGGCTCGACGCAAGGGCAACGGCCAAAGCGAGCGCGAGTGTCTTTTGGGAGGGCATGCTCATCACCAGTTGTACCTCATTGTGATGTCCATCGTGCGCATCGAGCCGGCGCTTGTGACGCGGCCGAAAGACGACGAGCCGAGAAGTGTGGAGATGCCGGAAAAGCTTGGCGTATTCGAAAGATTCTGCACTTCCCAGCGGACGTCGAGATGGTGGCGCTCCTGCGGGCCGAAGCGATAGGTCTTGCCAAGGGACGCGTTCCAATTAAATTTGCAGGGGCCTTCGATGGCGCCGCGGCGTTCATCACCATAAGCGGTAGGCGCAGGCGTGGCGAAGGCACCGGTGTTGAAGAAATTCTGCACCGAGCCGCCGCAGATGCCCCGATTGGGATTTCCGATTTGATCGGCGCGGAGGCTGAAGGCGGCGCCCGTGCCGTTGTTCGCGGAAGTGCCGCCCAGATAAGCGGTGAGAGGATTGCCGGTCTGCCAGGTGATGGTGTTTTGGAGGCGCCAGTTGCTGAAGACGCGCGCGGTCCAACCGTGGTTGCCGTAGCGGTGATGCTCGCCAAACGGCAATTCGTAGAGAGACGAGAAGCGGAGTTGATGGCGCACATCGAAGGAGCTGAGCCCGCGCTCGGCGGCGTAGTTGCCGTCTTGCTGCACGACGACGGGTGATGTGCCGCCGATGGTGCTGGCGTTGTCCAGAGATTTAGAGAACGTATAGAACGCCTGGAGCTGAACGCCCTTGGTGAAGCGATGAACCAGCCGGACCTGAAGTCCGTTGTAGATGGAGTTCGCGCCGGACTGATCGAAATAAAAACTGTTGGCGTAGGGAATTTGAAGTTCGGCCTGCGTGTTGAGCGGACTGGTGCCGAGCGGGGCGCGATTGGGCGCGCGAAGAAGGTCGAGGTTGGTGCCTTTGGTGCCGGTGTAGGTGAGATCGAGAATCCAATTCTGGCTGAACGATGTTTCGGTGCCGAGGGTCCAGATTTGCGCGTAGCCATCGCGGTAGTTCGGATCGACGCCGCCGCGATTGGTGATCGTGCTCGACGCGGGGAAGCCGTTTTCGATGGTGAGCACCTGCGCGCTGGAGGTGTAGAGGCTCTGGTAGGTGGCGAATGGCGGTTCGTAGCCGAGATATTGTTGGGCCAGCGTGTTGTAGATCGCTTCGTTATAAAAGATGGAGTATCCGCCGCGGACCACGGTTTTCGGTTTTAGGAATTGCGGCTGCCAGGCGAAGCCGATGCGCGGCGCCCAGTTGCCGTAATCGCCGTGAATCAGCGCGCGCGGATATTTGCCGCTGAATGGACCGGTGCCGTTGGGCGTCACGACGGCGACGGCGGTCGCCGCGGCGTTCATATCGAGATTGGCGATCTGATCGTACTTATCGACGGGCGGAGTGGCGGCTTCGTAGCGGACGCCGAAAAGAAAAGTGAAATGCTTGTTCACGCGCCAATCGTCTTGCGCGTAGGCGATGGTGTCCCAACTGCGGAGATAGATGTTGGGACCGAACTGCACCGAAGTGGTATACGGCAGACCGAGCAAGAAATCAGCAAGCTCGTAATAAGGCTCGGTGGTGGGCGAATTGGCGATGGGTTGGCCGTTCGCGTCGAGCTGCGAGGTAAGGACGCCGGTGAAAGTGAACTGGCCGCGCGGCACAGGACTGTTTTCGGAGTTCAGTTGGATGCGGCGCAGCTCGCCGCCGAACGTCATGGTGTGTTTGCCGTGGACCCACTTTAGGCTGTCGGAAAGCCGCAGGGTTTGATTGCGCACGAGCGACGGCACGGGATCGTTGAGAGGCGAGAAGCTGGTGAAATCGACGGCCGGAATTCCGTAGGTGAGCGGGTCGGCGGAGACGCCATGAATGCCAAGATCGCCGGCGACGTTGTTGACGTATGAATTGTCGCTGAGGATTTGGGTGCGCGCGCGGCTCCAATTGAGTTGCGTGGTTTCGACCAGATACGGCGACCAATTGTGCGTGAGCCCAGCCGTGACGGACTGGCTGAGCGAGGATTGCGTGCCGGCAGTGTCGAGGAAATTGCCGTAAGTGTTCTGGCGCTGCGAATTCAGGTTGTAGCCGCCGGTGACGCTGAACTTTGAGTTGATGGTGTGAATGATGTGCAGGTTCAGAATGTCGTTGTTCACCGGCACGGTGGTTTGGAACAAGTAGTTTTGCACCGTGCCGGGCTCGTTCGGCTGCGGGTAATAAGCGAGTAGGCCTGCTGCGGCGGAATCGATGGCGGGAATCTGGCAGCCGTTGCCGAGCGGAGTGCGAGGTCCGCTGAAATTGGAAAATGGATTGTAGAGCGTGACGCCAAGGCCGCAGAAATCACCGGTGCGTTCGGCGCCGGTAGGCACCGTGGAGTAATTGTCGATCGCGCTCGACTGCGTTTCGTGCTGGTAGTTGACGAAGAAATAGGTTTTGTCAGCGCCGTTGTAGACATGAGGAATGATCAGCGGGCCGCCGAGGTTGCCGCCGAAGCGCTCGTCCCAGAAATTCGGCTTGGGGACTTGGGTGCCGGTGATCGAGTAGGGGCGCGCGTCCCATGCGGACGTGTCGAAGCGATCGTAAAAGCTGAAGCGCACGCGATTCACGGCTTGGCGATTCATGCGTCCGCGCCCACCGAACATTCCACCGCCACCCGGCCCGCCCCCTCCGGCACCACCCGGCCCGCCGAAGCCGCCGCCAGGGCCGCCACCGGGACCTCCACCAAACATTCCGCCGCCTGGGCCTCCGCGTCCTCCACGGCCGTTGCCTCCGGGCGCGTTCGGAACAAGTTCACCGGGACCGAAGCCGCCGGGCCCATTGCTCGCAAGCAATCCCTGGCCGACCGTTCCTTGCATGAGGAAAGAGTCGGAGCTTGCATTCACTCCGCCGCCCGAGCCGACGGCGAGATTCGCTTGCGGCGATTCGCCGGCGCCTGCTCCGGTCTCGTTTTGTGCGCCAGCGACGCCGTCACCGGTGAGATCGGTCTGCTGAAAGCCGGTGCTTGCGATTCCGGCGCGAATGGCGTTGGAGACGCCGGCGGGGACTTGACCGCCCTCGCTGCGACGTCCGCCTGCGCCGTTTCCAACTGCCGCACCGCCCGCGTTTGAATTTCCAGCGCCATTCGCGTCGTTCGCTTGCGCGTTTGCGCCGTTGCGATTGGGGCGACTCGCGCTTGGCGGTGGGGCCGATTCAGGTTTGGGAGAAAGTTCAGCGAGGGTGGCAACGCGAAGTCCGACCGGAATCGGCGCAGCGGGAACCACGGGAACTTTGATGGTGATCGATGAAGTGACGAACCCGATCTGGCTCGTTTCGATTTTGTACGTGCCGTCAGGAATCTGAGGGAAAAGAAAATGGCCGGCTTGGTCGGTCCAGCTCTGCCAGGATTTGTGGGAGGCCGTGTCAGAAAGTCGTACCGTCGCACCGGGGACTGGCGTGCCTTCCGAAGTTTTCACCAGGCCCATGACGGAGGAGGTTTGCGCCTGCGGAGCTGGAGCAGCGGCGGAGGGTGCAGGCGGAGCGGAGTTGTCTGTGCCGTTTTGCGCGAGCGCGGACTGCCCGGCGAGAACGGTGGAAAGCATGAGCACGGCGAGGAGCGAAAACACTCGGCACGTAGGCCTCAGGAATTTTTTGCGGAACTGCGAATTCATTCGGCGTTCTCTTTGAAGTTCGAAGCGGGTACCGAGTCCGGGATTTCCTTGCCTCACAGACCGCGCGCTTCGGCGACCGAGCGGAAAACCGCGCCGGAACGCGAGGCGTCGGATTGGCGGCCGCGGTCCGTTTCGCAACCCCAGATGCGAATTATCGCATTGATTGCGAAAAGGACCGGACCATCGTGGATTGCCTGTTGATTCACGGGAATAATTCGGACGGCGAGGGCGGTCAGTTCCAAAAAGATGCGATGAGCAGGGCAAGGGATGCAAGGGCCGCCGGCGAGATTGCCCACGCTAGTTTGACGCCGCCCGTCGCGGACCTGCGGACATCGACTCGCATCCTTAATAGAGGATGGGATAGACTGCGGCGGGGCGACAAAAGCGAGAGTGCGATGACGCTGAAAACCTACAACGAGAAGCGGAATTTCAAGGTGACGCCGGAACCGTCGGGAAAGACGGGTGCGAAGCACGGGTCATCGGACGAGCGAATTTTCGTGGTGCAGAAACACCGGGCTACGGCGCTGCACTACGATTTCCGACTGGAGTGGAACGGGACGCTGCTTTCGTGGGCGGTTCCGAAAGGACCGTCGACCGATCCTTCGGTGAAGCGCCTGGCGATGCAGGTGGAAGACCATCCCATCGACTACGCAAATTTTGAAGGCGTGATTCCGGAAGGCGAGTACGGCGGCGGGACCGTGATGGTGTGGGACAACGGAACCTGGACGCCGGAACAGGACGATCCGGAAGCGGCGCTCGCGAAGGGCGATTTTAAGTTCAGGTTGGATGGGAAAAAGCTGAAGGGATCTTGGGTGCTCGTACGGACACGCGGATTCGGCGGCAGCTCCAAGCCGACATGGCTATTGATCAAGCACCGCGACAAATTTGCCTCGGCCGACGACATAACCCTAGCGAAGCCGAAGTCCATCGTCAGCAACAGGCTGCTGGCGGACATCGCGCGCGATGGAAACGGCGACGTGGAGAGGGCCGCGACGGGCGATCCACAACCACCGAAAGGGGCGAAGGCTAAACGCGTAAGAGCGGCGCGCGGCTCGAAATCTTCCAAAATCGCCTTACCCAAAAAGAAGACTTCCCAAAAGTAACATTCCGGGACGTCCACCGATTTTCCACACCGGACGAACCTACAGCGATACCCCTATCGATTTACGGGTTTAGGCGGATAGGACTGGCTGCCGCGTTCGACTACGCTGCACGAGCCGTGGGACAACCGGCTTTAACGGTGCATTCATATTCCTGTATAGAGGCGAGGCCGCCGTGCAAACCGCAAACTTGAGAGAGACGCAGCCGGGATTCAAACCGTTTAAAGCCACGACAACCAGACCCGGCACGCTGGGCGGCGAGTTGCACGACCCGTCCGATCTGATTCCGCGCGCGCAGGCGGGCGAGCATGGAGCTTTCACCGAGCTTGTTCAACCGCACATGGGCAAGGTTTACCACGGTGCGTTCCGGATCACGCGAAACCGCGAAGACGCCGAAGACGCCTGCCAGCAGGCACTGCTGAAGGCGTACTCGCACATGGACCAGTTTCAGGGTGACGCGCGTTTTTCGACCTGGCTCACGCGGATTGCGATCAACGAGGCGCTGATGGTCGTGCGGAAGCGGAAACTGGAAGAGAAGCGGAAACAGTCGGATTCAAATTCTGAAGACGGGGTGAGTTTGATTGACGCGATTCCGGCGGGGGATCGATACCACCCGGATTTCCTGTTTGAGAGAAATGAGAAGCATCGCGCCCTGCGCGAGGCGATTGGGTCATTGGGTGATACGTCCAGAGATGTGGTCCACCTGGTCGGATTGCAGGAACGGAAGACGAAGGAAGCGGCAAGGATTTTGAATGTGTCGCGGTCGGCAGTGAAGAATAGGTTTTCGAGGGCTCGGCAGTTGTTGAGAGAGTCGCTGGCAGGGCAGGTTTAGAATTGTTGACCGTACATGAACGACAAAGGGCCGCCTTGCCAAAGCCCGGGAGGGTTCCCGCAGGTTGACTAGCAAACGCCAGCCGATTTCGTCGCTGCCGCTGGCTTGATCACTTGGTCTGAGAAACGCTCCATTTCTTCGGCTTGTGGGCTGAATTGGAGCAACAGCAGATCGGCGCCGGCTTTTTCGAATTCGCCGATACGATCGGCGATTTGTTGCGGAGTTCCTACCAGGCCAGAGCGAAGTCCGCGATTGGAAACAGAATATTCCTCGAGCGAAACGCGCCGTTCGAGCCGCGTATTGGCCAACCACTGTTCGTAGTTTCGGTACCCTGCCGCATTCTGATGTACGTCTGTAATCCGCGCTAATTCCTTTTTTGTTTCCGCTTCGTTTTCGCGAACGATTACATATCCAGCCACGCCGTACTTCATCGGAGGCAAATTTCTGTTCTCGCGGCGTTCCTGCATGTCGCGGATTTTCTCGGCGATGCGGTCGGGCGGATCGCCGTGCATCACGTAGGCGTCGCACTTTTCGGCGATCAGATTTTTCGCGGTCTCGGATTCTCCACCGGCATAGATGACGGGACGCGGCTTGGAGACGGGTTTGGGTTGTAATACCAGATCCTGGACCGAGTGATATTTCCCAGTGTAGGAGAAATGATCTTTTTTCCACGCAGCATCGACGATATCGAGCCATTCGGAGGTGCGGGCGTAGCGATCGTCGTGCTCGTCAAATTGGACGCCGTATTTTTTCGCCTCTTCAGCCCACCAAGACGAAACGACATTGAGAGACACGCGTCCGTTGCTGATGTTGTCGATATTGGCGGCCTGCTTAGCGAGAAGCGCGGGCAGGTGGAATGTAGGGCGAACGGCGACCATCAGCTCGAGAGATTTGGTGACGGCGGCAAGAGCGGCGGCGGTGGACCAGGCATCCAGGGAAGGGGCGTCGACGCCTTTGATATCATTGAGATTCAACTCAGCGATCAAGGTGAGGCTGAAGCCGTTTTCTTCACTGCGGCGCGCCAGTTTTGAAATGTAATCCCAACCGATGGACATCTGCTCGTCTTCGACGTTGCGCAGCCACCCGCCGAAGACGGGCATCCAGTATCCGTAGCGCATCAGCGACGCTCCTTCACCAGATAGTCGACGAGGCGATCGAAAGGATCGAAGCCGACGACACGCGGGGCGTCGGCGACAAAATTGGACAGAGCGTTCACGTCGTAGAAGTAGAGCTGGCCGTCGCGATCGTCGATGGTGTACTCGGCGCCGCCGACTTCGATTTGTGCATCGGTGAATATTTTTTCGACCGAGGCGATGACGCTGTCGGGTGGACGATACGCTTGGACGCGCAGGCCCGACTTTGCCCCTTCGATTACGCAGGTGGTGCTGAGTTCCTTGCCGTCGTTGGTTTTGCAGATGTCCATCGGGCAGAGATCGAAAGTGTCGCCGGGTGTGTAGACGTTGATGCCGTAGAGATATTTGTAGCCGATGGTTTCAACGCGAGTGATGTGGCCGCCGCGCGCAGGAATGTATTCCTGAACGAGCGCGGTGCCGTCAAGACCGAGGCCGATCGCCTCGTGGGTTGCAGCATCTGCGAGCTGCTCGGGCGTGTCAAAGCGGACGATGCCGGCTCCGCTCCCGCCGATGTTGGGCTTCAAGAGGACCGGAAAGCGCAGATCTTTCGCGGCAGCCGGAGCTTCGGAGGCGTGATTGATGACGACCGAGCGCGGATAGGGCAAGCCGAGAGACTGGAGTAGCGAAAGCTGGAGGGCTTTCGACGTTTCGACGCGGAAGGCGCGGCTCCCGTTGACGACACGAGTGCCAAGATTTTCCAGATGCGCCAGGTAGCTGAGCGTGTAGAAGATGGCGTTGGCGTTGCCACGCGTCCACGCGGACGGGCTCATGCGATTGAACAGGAGGCTGAACGGCTGGTTGCCGTTGGGCTGGAGGTCGAAACGATGGCGGGCCGCGTTGAGTTTTACGAAGGGGACGCCGCGGCGCTCGAGGGCTTCGAACACCGGCACGAACCAACGCTGCTGCTCGTAATAAATTCCGATGGGCCGGTCCGCCGATGCCACTTTTTTCCTCCCGCGTGCTGCTTGATTCGAGGTTCTTAGATGCCGGGGAATCGCGCCGGTTACTCGAAACCAACCGATGCCCAATACGATATGACTCGGGGCGAATGTGGTAGCATTCCCGACCGCCTATGGTAACCTCACGTTCGCGCTTCCCGATGTCAAAAATAGGTCAAATCGCGCCCGCAGTCCGAAGTTAACAGGGCAGTTACGGACCGTAAACGGATACGGTAACGATGGCCGAGAGCGGCACCCTGAGAGCAGCGGACCTCGGCGTTAAAAGAGGTTCAGCAAGTTCTTCAACCGAAAGCGATTCCGCACGCGTGATGCTGTGAAGAATTCCCGTGATGGGAATCTCGAAGCAGGGGCGAGGGCGGAAGGAGCCACTCGATGAGTTTTCTGGCCACAGCCTTGTTTGCGGACCGGCTGGTCCACCTCACCACGACCGACTTCGTAATCATCGTCTTCTACTTCGGCCTGGTCCTCGCCATTGGTTTCTACCTAAAAGGCCGCTCCAACACCGGCGAAGATTTTTTCATGGCCGGTCGCGAGATGACCGCGTGGATCGCAGGCCTGAGTTTTCTTTCGGCGAACTTGGGCGCGCTAGAGCTTCTGGGCTGGGCGGCGTCTTCCTATCAATACGGAATTTTGGCAGCGCACTGGTATTGGATCGGCGCGATACCCGCGATGCTGTTCCTCGCGCTGGTGATGATGCCGTTCTATTACATTTCAAAGACGCACTCGGTGCCCGGCTATTTGAAGCTCCGCTTCGGAGAATCGAGTCGGGCACTATCCGCGATTTCGTTTGGGTTCATGACGGTATTGATGAGCGGCATCAACATGTACTCGATGGCGCTCGTGATGCGGCTGATTCTGGGCTGGAACATCAACGTGAGCATCTGGGTGTCGGCGTTGACGGTGGCGGTGTACGTGACGCTGGGTGGATTGCGCTCGGCGATTTTTAACGAGGTGCTGCAATTCATTTTGATTTGGGCCGGCGCGCTGCTGATTCCGATCCTCGGATTGATCGAGGTGGGTGGCTTCCGGCAATTGCGCGATCGCGTGGCGCAAAACGCGTCGGTGGAATACACACACATGTGGTCGACGCTGGGATCGTTCAGCGACAATCCGATGGGGATTCACTGGACCGGCATCGTGTTCGGCCTCGGATTCGTCATTTCGTTTGGGTACTGGACGACGGACTTTCTGGTGGTGCAGCGCGTACTCGCGGCGAAGGATTTGCGGTCGGCAAAGATGGCCCCGATTATCGGCGCGGCGTTCAAGATGTTCGTTCCGCTGATCGTGATTCTGCCGGGCTTGTTGGGTCTGGCGCTGCTGCCGATGAAGCTATTGCCGGAAAGCGCCGCGATTGCGACGGGCGGGCACAGCTATAACGAGGTGCTGCCCTTAATGCTGGCGCGGTACTGCGGGCCGGGCTTGCTTGGACTGGGAATCACGGCGCTGATCGCCGGATTCATGTCCGGCATGGCGGGAAACGTGAGCGCGTTCTCGACGGTGTGGACCTACGACATTTACAAGGCCGTGTTCAAGAAGAACGGAACGGATGAGCATTACGTTTCGATGGGCCGCTGGTCGACTGTGATCGGCGTGCTGGTGAGCATTGGAACGGCGTATCTGGTGATGAGCTTCGCGAGCATTATGGATTACGTGCAGGCCCTGTTTAGTTTTTTTATCGCGCCGCTCTTTGGCACGGTCGTGCTCGGAATGCTTTGGAAGCGAGCCACGGCAGCGGGCGGATTCTGGGGCTTGTTCACGGGAACGGCGTCTTCGATTGGCATGTGGGCATGGGTGAAAGCCGATCCGGCGGCGCTGCGATACGTGGCGCTCTCGCCGAACGCAAAAGATATGGCCGAAAACATGTACCGCGCGTTGTGGTCATGGATGGTTTGCGTGGCGGTGACGGTCGTGGTGAGCTACATGACCAAACCGAAACCGGTGGGCGAGCTGACGGGACTAGTTTACGGCGCGACGGAAATTCCATCGGAAGGCGATGTGCCGATCTATCACCGGCCGGCGTTTTGGGCTGTGGTGGTTACGATCGTGTTCGTCATCCTAAACGTAATTTTCTGGTGAGGTCTTATGCACGGCGACGATTCGATTTCGATCTGGTTTTTCATCGGGATTTCGCTGGTCGTCAACGGCGTGCTGATCCTGGGCGCGGGAATCTATCAGTACGTGAGTCCGCCGCCAGTGTCCGAGCAGGTGGTGCTGTTCCAACTGCACGCGGGAATCTGGTGGGGCGCGATTTTGCTGGCGCTGGGACTTTTTTGGTCGGTTCGCTACAAGCCCACACGGGCGATGATCGCCGGCAAGTAGGCGAGCTGCTGGAATCAGAGCAGGGATTTGCAACGCCGTAGCGAGTAGCGCCGTCCACGCGTAAGTTCGGAATCGCCGTTTGCCCCTGAGAGATGGATTTAGACCCTGGAGCAAGTGCCAGTGGAACGCTGCGCTTGTGGGCCGACGGCCGGATCAGAGGGAACAGTAGCGAATGTCAATTCTGGTGACAGGTGGAGCGGGATACATCGGAAGCGTGACGGTTGAGCGGCTGCTTGGGAAAGGCGCGACCGTGGTGGTACTCGACGACTTGTACCGCGGGCACCGCGCGGCACTGAATGAAAAGGTGCCGTTCTACGAAGGCAAAGTGGGCGATCGGGCACTGCTTGCGCGGATCGCGCGCGAGCACCGAATCGAAGCGTGTGTCCATTTCGCGGCGCTCACCTACGTGGGCGAGTCGGTGAATGAGCCGGAGCGATATTTCGAGAACAATGTCGAGCAGGGGATCGCGCTATTTGGAGCGTTGCTCGAGGCCGGCGTGAAGCGAGTGGTGTTTTCGTCGACGTGCGCCACCTATGGCGATCCCGACGAAGTTCCGATTCGCGAAACGCAGCGGCAGTGGCCGAAGAACCCGTATGGCTGGTCGAAGTTAGTACTGGAGCAAGTTCTTGCGGCCTACGACACGGGGCATGGTTTGAAGTTTGTGGCGCTGCGGTATTTCAATGCGGCGGGCGCGACCGAGCGACTCGGCGAACGGCACGAGCCGGAATCACATCTGGTGCCAAGCGTGCTGATGGCGGCATCGGGCGAACGGACCGAGCTGGCCGTGTTTGGCGACGACTACCCCACTCCGGATGGAACGGCGGTGCGCGATTACGTTCACGTGGCGGATCTGGCGGATGCGCACATTCTTGCGCTGGATTATCTGAAGAACGGCGGAAAGTCCGATTTCATCAACCTGGGAACCGGCACGGGATATTCGGTGCTGGAAGTGATCGAGGCCGCGCGCAAACTGACCGGGCGGCCGATTCCGTTCCGCAAGGAACCGCGGCGCGCCGGCGATGCGATCGCGCTGGTGGCAGACGCCAGCAAAGCGAAAGCGGTGCTGGGCTGGAAGCCGGTGCAGTCGGATATCTCGACGATTTTGAAATCGCAGTGGGATTGGCGGCTGCGGAACCAGGATCCATTCGAAACGAATTAGTTTCTTCAAGGAAGACTGCTTCATGGCACGAAAACTACTAGGCATCGACACCGGGACCGGCGGAACGCGCGCGGTGTTGATCGACCAGTCCGGCCGGGTGCTGGGTTCGGCAACCGCGGAACACAAGCCGATTTCCGCGCCGCATCGCGGATGGGCCGAACAGGATCCCGAGGATTGGTGGAGCGCGGCGTGCAAGGCCGTCCCGGCATGCCTGGCGCAAGCAAAGGCAACGGCGGATGAAATCGAATGCGTTGGACTAACGGGTCAGATGCATGGCCTGGTGATGCTGGATGCGGATGGAAAGGTGCTGCGGCCGTCGCTAATCTGGTGCGACCAGCGAACCGAACAAGAGTGCCGCGAGATTACCGAGAAAGTGGGCGCGAAGCGACTGATCGAATTGACGGCGAATCCGGCGTTGACGGGATTCACGCTGCCGAAGATCTGGTGGGTGCAGAAGCACGAGCCGGAAATCTGGAAGCGCGTGAAGAAAATCATGCTGCCGAAGGATTACATCCGGTTCCGGTTGACGGGAGCGCATGCGATCGACGTGGCGGACGCTTCGGGCACTTTGATTCTGGATGTGGTGAACCGGCGCTGGTCGAAGCAAATGATGGCCGTCTCGAATTTGCCGGAAGAGAGGCTGCCAAAAGTTCTGGAGTCGCCGGAAGTATCCGGAAAGATTTCGGACGCGGGGGCGAGAGCGTCGGGGTTGACGGCGGGAACTCCGGTTGTCGCGGGCGCAGGCGATCAAGCGGCGGGCGCCGTGGGAATGGGAATCGTACGGCCGGGCGCGGTGAGTGCGACGATTGGAACTTCGGGTGTGGTGTTTGCAGCGACGGCGACTCCGGAGTTCGATCCGAAAGGGCGCATTCATACGTTTTGCCATGCCGTGCCGAAGCGATGGCACGTGATGGGTGTGACGCAAGCGGCGGGATTTTCGCTGCGGTGGTTTCGCGATCAGTTCGGCACAGGTGGCGGACCGTCGAACGATCCGTACGACCGCTTGATGGAAGAGGCGAGCCGAGCACCGGCGGGAAGCGACGGAGTGTTGTGGGCTCCGTACTTGATGGGAGAGAGGACGCCGCATCTCGATCCGAGTGCGCGAGCCGCGCTGGTGGGACTGACGGCGACGCACACACGCGCGCATGTGGTCCGCGCAATTCTGGAAGGCGTGGCGTACAGCTTGCGGGACACACTCTCAATTTTTGCGGCCCTGAAGCTCCCGATACAGTCGGTCCGACTGGGTGGTGGCGGAGCGCGCGGGCAGCTGTGGCGGCAGATTCAGGCGGATGTGTACGGCATGCCTGTGGACATCGTCGAGGCGGAAGAAGGGCCGGCATACGGAGCGGCGCTGTTGGCAGGCGTCGGCGTGGGAGTTTGGAGTTCGGTCGATCAGGCTTGCGACACCGCGGTGCGCGTGGCCTCGACGGTGCGGCCGAATCCGGAGAGCGCGACTGTAATGAACAAGCAGTATGCCGCGTATCAGAAGCTGTACCCCGCGCTGCGCGAGATTTACGCCGGACTGGCGTAACGCCCGCGGTGCGGTAGACGTTTGAAGGGCAGGGATCCGGATCGGCGCGATTCTTTCTACGAAATTCATGAGCGTGCGAGGCAAATGATGGCCAGCGATGCGTATCAGCCGAAACCCGAACACAAATTTTCGTTCGGATTGTGGACCGTCGGGAATCCCGGTCGCGATCCGTTTGGCGAGCCGGTGCGAGCGATCCGGCCACCGGTGGAACTGGTGCACCTGCTGTCGGAAGTCGGTGCGTGGGGCGTAAACCTCCATGACAACGACCTGGTGCCGATCGACGCGACGCCAAGCGAGCGCGACAAGATCGTGAAAGATTTCAAGGCGGCGTGCGCTGCGGGCGGAATTGTGGTTCCGATGGCGACCGTGAATTTGTTCACTGCACCGCTGTTTCGCGACGGAGCGTTCACCGCAAACGATCCCGCGGTGCGTGCATACGCCGTGCAGAAGACGATGCGGGCGATGGATCTGGGCGCGGAGCTTGGCGCAAAGATTTTCGTTTTGTGGGGCGGACGCGAAGGCACGGAAACCGACGCGTGCAGGAAACCAGAAGAAGCTGTGAAGCGGCTGCGCGAAGCGATCGATTACCTGTGCGAATATTCGATCGACCGGAAATACGGATTCCGGTTCGCGATGGAAGCGAAACCGAACGAGCCGCGCGGCGACATTTACATGGCTACGACCGGGAATTACCTGGGATTGATCCCGACACTCGCGCATCCTGAGCTGGTGGGTGTGAATCCGGAGTTCGCGCACGAGACGATGGCAGGATTGAATTTCTTGCACGCCGTCGCGCAAGCCTGGGAAGCAGGCAAGCTCTTCCACATTGATCTAAACGATCAGGTGATCGGGCGCTATGACCAGGATTTCCGGTTTGGAGCGGCCAATCCAAAAGGTGCGTTCTTCCTGGTGAAGTTCCTCGAAGAAAACGGTTACGAAGGGCCGCGGCATTTCGATGCGCACGCGTATCGGACGGAAAACTACGAAGGCGTAAAAGATTTCGCTCGCGGTTGCATGCGGACGTATTTGATCTTGAAAGAAAAGGCGGCGCGGTTCGCGGCCGACAAGGAAATCCAGTCGATCGTGAAGGAACTTGCGACCGCTTCGGCCATAGGGCCGGGCGTCGGCAAATTTTCGAACAGCGGCGCGCAGGCGTTGCTCGGACATCGGTTTGACCGGGCCGTGCTTGCGGCGAAGAACTTGCCGTACGAGCGGCTGGATCAGTTGACGATGGAAGTGATTTACGGCGTTCGCTAGCTCGATTTTTGGGGACGCCGCATGCCGATCGGATCGAGTCGGTCTGCGGCGTCCTTTCTCGCTCCTCTGATTGGCTTTTCATTTTTTGCTGCCTCCGTTTTATTCCTCGGAATCCCGCTTGACGTGGGTAACTTCAATGTTAGAGTCACTATCAAAATTTAGTGGATGGCAGGACTCCGTGGGCCTGGATGCCGCGGGGAAGAGGTTGGAAACATGGCACGACGCAACGTTCATCGGCCCCGTCCGGCGGCCGCAAAACGCCACACGACAAAACATAGATCGTCCGAACCGCGCGAACACGGAGTGAATCGCACTGGTCTACCGTCCGGGTTGCGGGAGCGGAAGAAGGAAAAACTTCGCGGGCAAATCATCGAAACCTCGCTGCGCCTGTTTCGCGAGAAGGGCTACCAGAACACGCGCGTGGACGACATCGTGCAAGTATTGGAGATCAGCCAGCCCACATTTTTCCGGTACTTCCCGAGCAAGGATGCTGTGTTACGCGAAATCGGGCGGCGCGCCTTTGCGCGGCAGGCGGAGAGCTTGAAGTCGGAATTGACAACGAAGGCTTCGACGGCGGAGCGCCTGGAACGGTTTTACGATCAGCTCGCGAAGGTGACGGAAACCGGCCGGCCACTGTGGCAGGCCGTAATTCTGGCCGGCGCGATGGATCCGGTTCGATCGCCGGAACTGCGCGGCGCGGAGCAGGCGACGATGCGGCTGTTGCGCGAAATGCTGGAGCAGGGCCAGGAACGCGGCGAGATCACCAAGGAATTTCCGGTGGTGCATTTGGCGGAGTTCATGGAAGGCCTGTTCAACACGGTCGTGCGGCAATGGGCGGTGGACCTAACGGGGCCGCACAAGCTGGCTGAGCGCGCGCACAATGCGGTGGATTTTTTCCTGCGCGGCGCAAAGCCCTAACTCGATTTTCTTCTTGTTCGACCTTCACGACGGATCGGAGCCTCACGAATGAAAGCCGCTGTGCTTCACGATTTCAAAACTCCGCTTGTGATCGAGGAAGTGGAGCGCCCGAAACCGGGAGCGGGAGAGATATTGATCCGCGTGGAGGCTTGTGGAGCGTGCCATTCGGACGTGCACGTGGCCGATGGCGACTGGCCGCAACTGGCGCGAGTGGTGAAAAAGCCGCTGATTCTGGGACATGAGATTGCAGGGCGCGTGGCTGAGCTTGGCGAAGGTGTTACGGGCGTCGCCCTGGGGGATCACGTAGGTGTGCCCTGGATTCACTGGTCGTGCGGAGAGTGCGAGTTCTGCATGAGCGGAAACGAAATTTTGTGCGCGAAGCAGAAGATCACGGGCGTGAGCGTGGATGGCGGTTACGCGGAGTTCGTGAAGGCTCCGGCGACACACGTGGTGAAAATTCCGGCCGAACTTTCGTCGATCGAGGCAGCGCCCCTTTTCTGCGCGGGCGTGACAGTGTACCGAGCCCTGAAGAAGGCCAATATTGTGGCGGGGCAGCGACTGGCGGTTTTTGGAGTGGGCGGGCTGGGACATCTGGCGGTGCAGATCGGACGGGAAATGGGCGCAGAAGTGACGGCGGTGGATCTCGCCGATCAGAAGCTTGCGCAAGCGAAGGCGGACGGCGCGGCGTTCACCGTGAATGCTTCCACGGGCGATGCAGCCAAGGAATTGCGGCGGCGTGGCGGTGCGCATGTGGTGCTTGTCACTTCCGCGGCGAAAGCTGCCTATGATGCGGCGTTTTCCTGCGTTCGCGCGATGGGAATGCTCCTGGTGGTGGGCCTACCTGCAGAAGCGATCTGTTTTCCTGCGATTTCGATGGCTGGCGGCGAAGTTCGGATCCAAGCCTCGGCAGTCGGAACGCGTGAGGATTTGCGGAATGTATTGGCTCTGGCCGCGGCGGGAAAGGTGAAGTGCCGCGTGTCGATACGTCCGCTATCGGACGCTTCGGAGGTGTTGGGCGAGTTGCGGCGAGGCCAGGTGTCGGGAAGGGCAGTGCTGCAGCCGTAGCTGTGCGTGAAGCTCGCGCCGCCCGGTGCGAGTTACGAAACCGATCCCCACTTTGGCGGGCCAGCATTCAGTTGGCCTTGACGTTAGTTCCTTTAATGTGATACGGACTATCAGAATTTTGAATCGGCTGGCACGGGTGGGAACCTCCAAAAGCCGGACCGAGACTTGGAATCGACGATCAGCGCACAGGGGCGGAGGGGATGTGCGTCCCGGTATCGCTGTGGGAGGCGTTATGAAGTCACTCTTCAGGGCCATCTTCCTACTGGCAGCGATCTTGATGTTGAGCGGGAGGGCGAGTCTGGCGCAGGGCGTGGGGAGTTCGGGCCAGATTCAGGGAACGGTGACCGATCCGACAGGCGGAGTGGTGAGCTCGGTGTCGGTGACAGCGACGGACATGCTGAGGGGACTGACCTATACGGCCGCGACAAACGCGGCGGGCCAATATCAGTTCGCGGGGCTGCCGCCTTCCACCTATAACGTGACGGCGAAGGCGAACGGGTTTCAAACGCAGACCCAGACTGGACTGGCGCTGACCGTCGGACAACTCGCGGTGATCGATTTCAAGCTGGCCGTGGCGACCTCGTCGACCCAGGTGGAAGTCACGGCGGAACCGCCCGTCATTGAAACCGAGCGGGGAAGCCAAGCCGACACGGTAACGCAGCGCTATATCGAGGATCTGCCGATATCGCGGCGCGATTATCTGACGTTTACGCTGTTGATGCCCGGTGTCAGCAACTCGAACGTGATCGCGAGCAACGCAGATTTTCGCGTGCAGCAGACTCCGCAGAGCGGCCTTTCGTTCTATGGAAGCAATGGCCGCGGTAACAACGTGACGGTGGACGGCGGCGAGGCGAATGACGACGCCGGCGGCGTACGGTTGACGCTGAGTCAGGACGCGGTGCAGGAATTCCAGGTGAACCGCAGTAACTACAACGCAGATCTGGGTGCGGCGAGCGGCGCGACGATCAACATCGTGAGCAAATCGGGCACGAACGAGATTCACGGCGGACTTTTTGGATTCTTTCGGAATGATGGGTTGGACGCACGCGATCCGTTTTCTTTCGCGCCCGCGCTGAGCCCGGGAGATCCATTCTCACTCGATGCGGTAGGCGCTCCGGTGAAAGACACCTTGAACCGGCAGCAATTCGGCGGGACCTTGGGATTTCCGATTCACAAGGACCGAACGTTTGCGTTCATCGGGTTTGAGGGATTGCGGTCGGATGCGCAGGATTCGGTTCCGCTGCTGACGAATTCGAATATCTTCGCGCCGACAACGGGACAGCAGTCGATTATCGGCGGGCTGGAGACCCTTCCGGGAAATCCGATGGTGCCGTGTTTCTCCGATCCCGCGAATCCGGAGAGCGGGCCGCCGACATTCTTGCCCGCACAGACCTGCGGATTCCTTCTGGGACAATGCCTGACGATCACGCCGACGGCATCGTCGTGCCCCGTGACGTTTACGAATGCCGTAAATCCATTCATCATCAACCAGTTCGAAACGCAGGGCGGGTTGTTTCCGTTTCCGCAGCGGTCTTATGCGACATCGTTCCGCCTGGATCACCGCATCGACGATTCCAACCAACTCGCCTTTCGATATAGCTACGTTCATGACAACGAGCAAAACCCGAATCTGCAGGCGTTGACCGCTTATTCGCGCGGCACGCGGGTCAATGCATGGGACAGCACGGCGATGGGTTCCTGGTATCACCAGTTCAACCCGACGACGCAGAACGAAGCGCATTTCCAGTGGGGATGGAGTTATCTGGGCGTCGACACGACGGATCCCGGCGGACCGGGCCTGGACATCGAAGGCTACGGTTTCTTTGGGCGGCAGATTTTCCTGCCGAGCTTTACGACGACGCGGCGGTACGAGTTTGCGGACAACGTGACGTTCGTGCGCGGGCATCACACGATCAAGACCGGATTCTACGAACTGATCCGCGGAAACAGCACGACATCGGAGACGTTCTTCGCGGGCCGGTTTGAGTTCCTGGATCTGCCGGGATTTATTTTGAGCCCGTGCTTGTACGTTCCGACCGACTGCGGACTGCCGACGACTGGAGCGGCGCAGATCTCGACGTTGCAGTCTGCGAGCCTGGGTTTGCCGTCATTCTACGAGCAGGGATTCGGCAATCCCACCTATGCGTTCAACCGGCCGTTCACCGCGGCTTACGTGCAGGACACCTGGCAGGTGCGACCGGGCCTCACCTTGAACCTGGGGATCCGGTACGATTTGGATTCGCAGACCAGCCTGCTGCATACGACCAAGGATAATTTCGGGCCTCGAATTTCGTTTGCGTGGTCTCCATTCAACGACAACAAAACGGTAGTGCGCGGCGGATTCGGAATTTTCTATTCGCCGATCTACGCGCAGATCGACAACGTGGTGAAGACACTGGGTGACGTGAACGGCACGCGGCAAATCGCGAACACCCTGGTCACGTTGAATGGATTGAACGGAAGCTCGACAACACCGCCAAATCCGGCGGTCAACTCGGCGCTGCTCTATCAAGCGTTATTCGCCCAAGGCAAAGTGCAGTGCGGCACGCCGCCAGCGGGACAGAACGCCTGCATTTCAGAGACCGATCTGGCGAACTTGGGCGTACAGGTGAGCAACACGGGACCGTTGCCGCCGGGCGTGGTGCTGTTCTACGGGCAGAAAAATTTCAAGAACCCGTATTCGGAGCAGGCATCGTTTGGGATCGAGCATCAGTTCGGATCCACGTTAACGGTGTCGGCGAGCTACATCTATGTGCACACCTTGCGGCTGCCGGTGTCGATCGATACGAACATATTGCCCGGGGCGCCGGTCACCGCGGGCGTGGGCGCCAACGGATTGCCGACCAATCCTAACTATCCGTTCCAGAACTGGGGCGGGCCGGGCTGCGTGAACGCCTACAACCAGCCCAGCGGCACGCAGTGCTGGGTGAATCCGTACATCCTGCAGAACAACCAATATTCGTCGATCGCGTCGGCGTTGTATCAGGGCGGACTGTTCGAGATGCGGAAGCGCTTCGGCGACCACTTCACGATGCTGGCGAACTACACCTTCAGCAAAGCATTTGACGATTCGACGGACTTCAACTCGGACTATGCGCCGTTTAACGAGACGCAGCTCTATGCCGAACGGGCGCTTTCGGACTTCGATCAAAGGAACAAGGTGGTTGTGGCCGGAGTGTTCGACAGCCCGTGGGAGAACTCAAAAATCCTGAAGGGCTTCCAGCTCTCGCCGATATTCAATTACAACAGCGGCCACCCGTTTAACCTGCTGGCCGGCTCGGACATTAACGGCGACAACCATTTCACGAACGACCGTCCGCCCGGCGCGGGGCGCAACAGCGGTCTGGGGCCGAACTTCATTTCGTTTGATATGCGGCTGAGCAAAACGTTCCGGTTTCACGACAAGTACGGCGTGGAGTTGATGGCAGAAGGCTTCAACATTGCCAATCACACCAACTATGCAAGCGTGAACAACATCGTGGGAGCGGACTTCGCGCCGCCGTTTGACGTGCACGGCACGGCGGCGCTGGGGCCGAGCCAACCACTTGGATTCACCGCTGCGCTGCCGAAACGGCAGATCCAGCTCGGAGCCCGGTTCTCGTTCTAAGGAACGGCCCGAAGCGCCGACGGCGAAGATTCACGCTGCCGGCGCTTCGGGCATCCGCACCATTCTCCAGCCCGGTTTTGAATCCGCCGGATTTCGCGCAAAAATGTTAGTCCATATCATTTGTCTGCGTGTATCATGTGACGCTGAAAGTAGCCGTTGTGCGAGCGGGACCGACCGATGAACGTTCAGCAGCTCTTCGATCTGACTGGCAAAGTCGCCATTGTTACCGGCGGCGGGACCGGGCTCGGACGGCAAATGGCGGAAGGCCTTGCGGAGGCTGGCGCAAGCGTGGTGCTTTGCGCACGGAAGAAAGAGCGATGCGCGCAGGCCGCGAAGGAACTTGAAGCTCTGGGGGTTCAGACTCTCGCACTCGGTTGCGATGTGAAAAGCGCCGCGGATGTGCGGAGCGTGGTGGATGCGGCGGTTTCAGGGTTTGGACGGTTGGACATCCTGATCAACAACGCAGGGACTTCCTGGGGCGCGCCCGTGGAAGAGATGACTCTCGAACAGTGGAACAAGGTCATCGAGACCAACCTGACCGGTACGTTTTTGTTCTCGCAGGCGGCAGGGAAACAGATGACCGTACAGAAGCACGGAAAGATCATCAACATCACTTCGGTGGCGGGAATTCAAGGCGCTCCGCCCGCATTTCAAGCGATCGGGTATCACGCGAGCAAGGGCGGCGTGATTGCGTTTACCAAAGATCTGGCGTGTAAATGGGGCCAGCACAACATTCAAGTGAACGCGATCGCGCCGGGATGGTTTCCGACGAACATGTCGGCTGTGGTGATCGAGCGCAATCGGGATCTTTTTCTGAAACGGCTGCCGCTGGGCCGGTTTGGGAATGAGAACGATTTGAAGGGAGCGGCAGTGTTTCTCGCGTCCGCGGCCTCGGATTTTGTAACCGGCCACGTGCTGGTCGTGGACGGGGGACAGACCGCCTAAGAGGGTCCGGATCATTCCATGATTATCCCGCTGACTCCAATTCGGTTTTTGCGTTACGCGGAAGCGCAATATCCGCGAAAGACAGCCGTGGTGTGCGGGCCGGAGCGGTTCACGTACGCGCAATTCGCAGACCGCGTGGCGCACTTGGCGGGCGCGTTGCGGAAGGCGGGGATTGGCGACGGCGATCGCGTGGCGTTTCTCAGCACAAATTGCCACCGCCTCCTTGAGGCCTACTACGGCGTGATCGAGGCGGGCGCGATTCTGCTGCCGCTGAATATCCGGCTGGCACCCTCGGAACTTGCTTACATCCTGAGGGATTCGGGCGCGAAGATTCTGTTCGTCGAGAGCGCGTTTTTGAAGATGGTCGAGTCGTTTCGTACGCAGATTCCCGACCTGAAATCGATTCACGTGCTGGATGCGGAGCCGACCGAGCCTTGGCTGGCGCGCGGGAACTATGAATCGATGCTCGAGGCAGCCGAGCCGATTCGCGCGGACATCATGACGGTGGATGAAAACGGCATCGCCGAACTTTTTTACACCAGTGGAACAAGCGCCGATCCGAAAGGCGTGATGCTGACGCACCGCAATGTCTATTTGCACGCGCTGAACTCAGCGATTTCAGTTCATACAGAGAAGGATCCGGTGGAACTGCATACGATTCCGTTGTTTCACGCGAATGGGTGGGGCGTGGCGCACTCGTTGACGTTTCGCGGCGGAAAGCACGTGATGATTCACCGGTTCACGACCGACGAGGTTTTCCGGCTGATTCAGGACGAGGGCGCGCAGACGCTGGCAGCGGTGCCAATCATGGCAACGGCTCTCGTGAATTGTCCGAACCGGCCGAACTACAACTTGAGCAGCCTGAAACGAATCATCATCGGCGGAGCAGCGTCTTCGCCGACACTGATTCGAGAAGTGGAGGAAAAGCTCGGTTGCCTTTGCTGGTCGGGTTACGGGCTGACGGAAACCTCGCCGACGCTTTCGATTTCGCCGATGAAACCAGGACTCAACTGGAAGGGCGCGGAGAAATTCAACCGACAAGCGATGACCGGGCACGCGGTGCTGGGAGTTGAATTGCGGGTTGTGGATCCGAACGGAAAAGATGTGCCGGCGGATGGAGTGGCGATCGGAGAGATTGTGGCGCGCGGCGACGGCGTGATGGAAGGCTACTGGAATCAGCCGGAGGCGTCGGCGGAAGCGTTGCGCGGCGGATGGTTCCACACCGGCGACATGGCCACGGTGAATGAGGACGGCTACTTGCTGATCGTCGACCGTAAGAAGGACATCATCGTGAGCGGCGGCGAGAACATCTCGTCACTGGAGCTGGAGAAGGCCATGCTTGCGCATCGGGCGGTGCTGGAGTGCGCGGTGCTGCCCGTTCCAGATGCGAAGTGGGGAGAGGTGCCCAAGGCGTTGGTCGTGCTGAAGCCGAACGCGCAAGCAACGGAGGCGGAGCTGCTCGATCATTGCCGGTCGCAAATCGCACACTACAAGTGTCCACGAACCGTGGAATTTGTGGAAAGCCTGCCGAAAACGGGAACGGGCAAAGTGCTGAAGAAAGACCTTCGCAAAAAGTACTGGGATGGGCAGGACTCGATCCGTCCCGATGCGTTCGATGCGAAGCGCAAGCAGACGCCTTCGGCCTAGTTCCGCCGCGCGACTCGCATTTTTGAGGAGAGTTTTCGATGGACCTGAATCTCAATCCGCAGGAAGTGAAATTCCGCGACGAGCTGCGTTCGTGGCTGGCAACCAACATGCCGAAAGACTGGAACCTGTGGCGCGAGAAGCCGCTCGAGGAATCGTTTGCGTATTTACGAGCCTGGCAAAAGAAATTGAGCGACGACGGGTGGGCGGCGGTTTCGTGGCCCAAACAGTATGGCGGACGGAGCGCGACGCTGATGGAGTCCGCGATTTTTTGGGAAGAGATGGCGCGGGTGGACGCGCCGCCGATGGCGAACTCGCTCGGGCTAGGCCTGATTGGGCCGACGATCATTGCTTACGGGACCGAAGAGCAGAAGAAGCGGTTCATCCCAAAAATTTTGAGCGCCGAGGAGATCTGGTGCCAGGGATTTTCGGAGCCGAACGCGGGATCGGATCTCGCGAGCCTGCAAACCGAGGCGAAACTCGAGGGCGACCACTACCTCGTGAACGGGCAGAAGGTGTGGACCAGCTACGGCTGGGTGGGGAACTGGTGCGAGTTGGTTGTACGCACGGATCCGGCGGCGCCCAAGCACAAAGGTCTGACGGTGTTGTTGGTGGATATGAACTCGCCGGGCGTGGAGGTGCGGCCCCTGCGGCAGATAACGGGCGAATCCGAATTCAACGAGATTTTCTTCCGAGACGTCCGCGTACCCATGGCGAACGTGCTGGGGAAAGTGAACGACGGATGGAACGTAGCGGTGAGCACGCTAATGTACGAGCGCGGATCGTACGGCGCCCGGCTGCATTTGATCTTTACGCGCAACATCACGCGGTTGATCGAGCTTGCGAAGAAATTCAAATCGAACGGCAAGCCGGCGGCGGAAGATCCCGTGATCCGGCAAAAGCTGGCGCAATGCTACGCGGAGATCGAGATCATGCGCCTGAATCAGATGCGAGCATTCAGCCGGATTACGGCGACGGGCGCGCCGGGGCCGGAGGGATCGATCCAGAAGATTTTCTGGAGCGAGTTGAACCAGCGCTTGCAGCAACTGGCGCAGGAAATTCTGGGCCCCTATGGGCAACTCGAAGCCGGCGATTCGTATGCGGTCGACAAGGGGATCTGGTCATACGGCTACCTACGCACGCGAGGGAACACGATCGAGGCGGGCACTTCGGAAATACAACGGAATATCATTGGGCACTTTGTGCTGGGGCTGCCGAGAAGTTACTAGCCGGTTTTTGCGCACGATTGGGAAGGTGATGCAATGCAATTCGGACTGAACGAAAGCCAGGAGATGCTGAAATCGAACGCGCGGAAATTTTTCGCGGCGGAATGCCCGATGGAACAGGTGCGGCGGCTGATGGAGACGCCGACGGCGTATGACGCGTCGCTATGGGCCAAGATGGTGGAGCAGGGATATACGGGGATTATTTTTCCGGAAGAATTTGGCGGCGTGGGATTGGGTACGCTCGATTTGATTTTGTTGATGGAGGAGGCGGGACGCGCGCTTTTGCCGGGGCCGTTGTTCTCGACTGTGGCGCTTGCGGGAGCGGCAATTCTTGCGGTGGCGACCTCGGAGCAGAAGAAAAAATATCTCGAAAAGATTGCTGCCGGTGAAGCACGGGCAACCCTGGCATTGTTGGAGGCTTCGGCGAGTTGGGAACCGGCGGAGCTGACCATGACAGCTTCTCCGAGCGGGAATCTTACCGGCGAAAAACTGTTCGTGCCCGACGCGGGAGTGGCGGATTTCCTGGTGGTGGTGGCTAAGAACGGCGTGTACGTGGTGGACGCGAAGGCGACGGGTCTGAAGATTGCGCCGATGCATGGTCTGGACCTGACCCGAAAGATTTACGCGGTGACGTTCGCCGATACGGCGGCCGAAAAGATCGGAGAGACAGCGGCGCTCGCGAGGGCGATGGATGTTGCGGCGTCGGCGCTGGCGGCGGAGCTGGTGGGCGGCATGCAGCGCACGCTGGACATCACAGTGGAATACGCGAAGCTGCGAAAGCAGTTCGGCAAACCGATCGGGTCGTACCAGGCGGTGCAGCATCAGTGCGCGGATATGTACTTGGAGACGGAGAGCTCGCGCTCGGCGGCGTATTACGCGGCGTGGACATTGCAGGAAGGTGCGCCGCATGCGACGGTCGCGGCGGCAATCGCGAAAATGTATGCAAGCGATGCGGCCCGGACGGTGGGAAATCGCGGGATTCAGGTGCACGGCGGAATGGGGTTCACCTGGGAGAACGACGTGCACCTGTATTACCGGCGTGCCAAGGCCTCGGAGACGATGCTGGGAGATGCGTCATTCCATCGTGCGCGGATCGCACGAGAAGTGATCGACAAGGTTTCAACGCAGACGGCGAAGTGTGCGTAGTTTTTTGCTGGAAATTCACATCGACAGGAACGAAAGGGCCGCAACAAAATGAGCGAACTCGTTTCTCTGACAAAACAAGGCGACGTGGCGGTGATCACGATCGACAATCCTCCGGTGAACGCGCTCAGCCCAGGCGTCCCGGAGGGAATTTCAAGCGTGATGGACGCGCTCAACGCCGATCCGGAGATTCGGGCGGCGGTGATGATCGGTGCGGGAAAGACGTTTGTCGCCGGCGCCGACATCAAGGAATTCGGGAAGCTGACGTCGGGAAAAACGCAACGTGGGCCGGGACTGCTTCCGTTGCTGCTGAAGATTGAGGATGCGAAGAAGCCCGTGGTGGTGGCAATTCACGGGCAGGCGTTCGGTGGTGGGCTCGAGCTGGCGATGGCGGGGCACTACCGCGTGGCGTCAGGTTCGGCGCAGGTCGGCCAGCCGGAAGTAAAGCTCGGAATCATTCCCGGCGCGGCGGGAACGCAGCGATTGCCGCGGCTTGCAGGCGTGGCAGCGGCTGTCGAGATGTGTACGGATGGCAAGCCCGTGCCTGCCGAACAGGCTCTGAAGCTTGGAATCATCGACCAGTTGATCGAGGGCGATCTGCTGGCCGGAGCGGTGGCGTTCGCGCGGGAAATGGCGGGCCGGCCTGCGCCAAAGACGCGAGAACGAAACCAGAGGCTCGGTTCCGCGGCAGAGAACGCGGCGATTTTTAGTGCGGCGCGGGATCACGTTCGAAACAAGCAGCGCGGACTGAAAGCTCCGCTTGCGGCGATCGACGCGATTGAAGCGGCGACGCGAGAATCGTTCGAGGAAGGCTGCGCGACCGAACAAAAGATATTTATGGATTGCCTGCACTCGGACCAATCGAAAGCATTGATTCACGTATTTTTCGGTGAGCGCGAAGTGGCGAAGATTCCGGACGTGCCGAAGGACACGCCTGTGATTCCGATTCGCAGCGCGGCGGTCATCGGGGCCGGAACCATGGGCGGCGGAATCTCGATGGTGCTGGCCAACGCGGGAATTCCGGTCGTGCTGAAGGATACCGAACAAGCGGCGCTCGATCGAGGGCTTGCAACGATTCGCAAGAACTACGCGAACTCGGTGAAGCGCGGGCGCATGACGCAGCAGCTCGTGGACGAAAAATTGAAATTAATCACGCCGACTCTTACGTGGGACGGGTTCGAAAAAGCGGATCTGGTCATCGAGGCTGTGTTTGAGGGGATGGCGCTGAAGAAGGAAATTTTCCAGAAGCTCGACTCGATCTGCAAACCCGGGACGGTGCTGGCGAGCAACACCTCGACGCTGAGCATCGATGAGATTGCGGCGGTGACCAAGCGGCCTGAATTTGTAGTCGGGACGCATTTCTTCAGTCCCGCGAATGTGATGAAGCTGCTGGAAATTGTGCGCGGCAAAGCGACGAGCAAGGAAGTGATCGCGACGTGCATGCAGCTTTCGAAAAAAATCGGGAAGGTCGGCGTACGGGTGGGCAATTGCCGCGGGTTTGTAGGCAATCGCATGTTCGGGCCGTACCGGCGCGAGGCACAGTTCCTGGTGGAGGAGGGCGCGGAAATTTCGGCGGTGGATAAGGCTCTTTACGACTGGGGCATGGCGATGGGGCCGCTGGCGACGGGAGATCTGGCGGGACTCGACGTCGGCTGGCGCATTCGCAAGGAATACAAACATCTCGAGAAGCCGGGCATGCGGCAGCCGTTTGCAGAAGATAAGCTGTGCGAGATGGGGCGATTCGGGCAGAAAACCGGCGGAGGTTGGTACCAATACGATGAGAGCCGGAACGCATCGCCCGATCCTACGGTGACGCAGTTGATCGCAAAGTGGACGATGGAAGCGGGCGTGATGCAGCGCAAGATTTCAGCCGAACAGATTGTGGACCGCTGCATCTACGCGCTGGTGAACGAGGGCGCGAGGATTTTGGATGAAGGATACGCGTTGCGCGCGGTGGACATCGACATCATTTATCTGAACGGCTACGGCTTTCCGGCGCATCGTGGCGGACCGATGTGGTACGCGGACACGGTCGGATTGAAAAACGTTCTCGCGCGAGTGGAAGAATTTCACAAGCAGCACGGTGAGACCTGGACCCCGGCGCCGTTGCTAAAGCGATTGGCAAAACAGGGGAAGACGTTCGCGGAGTTCCAAACGCAAGTCGCGGGTGCGTGAAGGTGCGGCGCCGTTTCCCGGCGAGTGGATGCATACTTAGGCCACCATGAGCCGTTTATTTTTCGTGCGCCACGCGCAAGCGTCGTTTTTGGAATCGAATTACGACCGGTTATCACCGCTCGGCGAGCAGCAGGCAATGTTGCTCGGAGCCTATTGGGCGCGGCACCAACTGATTTTCGATCGAGCGTGCACAGGACCCCGCGTTCGCCAGATCGATACGTACAGGATTGTGGCCGACGTTTACGCAAAGGCCGGATTGCCGTTTCCCGCGCCGTCGATGATTCCCGAGCTTGACGAATATGACGGTGAGGCCGTGCTGCGGCGCGGCGTGCCGGAGCTGGTTGCGCATCGGCACCAGATTCGCAATCTCTATCAAGCGTACGAGGAGACGTGCGAATCCGCGGAAAAGCACCTGCGGTTTCAGCGGCTGTATGAGGCGGTGATCACGGTGTGGGTGAACGGCGAGTTACCCCTCGAGGGCGTGGAACCATGGACGGGATTCACCAGGCGAGTGAACAGCGGCGTATCTCGGTTTCTTTCCGAAGGCGGCTCGAAAGAGCGGACGGCGATTTTCAGTTCGGGCGGCCCTACTTCACTGATGGTACAGCGTGCGCTCGATTTGGAGCCGCTCAAGACCGTTGAGCTTTCGTGGATGGTGCGCAATTGCTCCTACAGCGAGTTCGTGTATTCGAAGGAACGATTTTCACTGAGCGCGTTCAACTCGATTCCTCACATTGAGATTGAATCCATGAGGACGTACCGGTGATGGTGGAAGGCGAGCGCGGGCTTGAGGGTGCCTGTGACCGGCCTGGCGAGATGCGGGCGGGCGAGGAACTGAATCGCTCGACGCTCGAGCCCTTCCTTCGAGCGCACTTCCCTGACGAACGCGGCTTCGTTGAATTCAAGCAATATCCTGCAGGCCATTCGAATCTCACATATTCGGTTCGTTTCGGCGAGTGCGAAATGGTGCTGCGCCGGCCTCCATTCGGCAGCAAAGTGAAATCCGCGCACGACATGAGCCGCGAGTACCGCGTGTTATCAAAATTGCACGCCGCGTATCCGCCCGCTCCGGAAGTGCTGCTCTACTGCGACGACGAATCGATCCTTGGAGCACCGTTTTATTTGATGGAACCGGTTCACGGGATCATCATCCGGCGCGATCCGCCGGCGGCTATGAATTTTGCGGCGGACACAGCGCGTCGCTTGAGTGAGGCGTTCGTCGCGAATTTGGCAGAGCTGCATCGGCTCGACTACGGGGCGATCGGGCTGGGCGGTATTGGGAATCCGGACGGCTATCTTGAGCGGCAGGTGAAGGGTTGGACCGAGCGCTATCACGGCTCGAAAACGCACGAACATGCGGACCTGGAGAAGATTACGGCATGGATGAAGGTGCATCGGCCCGCGAGCGGAGCGCCAGCGCTGATTCACAACGACTACAAGTTCGACAACGCGGTCCTCGATCCGCGCGAGCCGACGAAGATCATCGGTCTGCTGGACTGGGAAATGTGTACGGTGGGCGATCCGTTGACGGATCTGGGAACTTTTCTCGCGTATTGGATCGAGGATTCCGATCCGGCGGAATTGAAGGCGGTGCGGTGGGGACCGACGAATTTTCCGGGAAGCCTGAAGCGGAAGGAAATCGTGGAGCTGTACGCGCGACTGACGGGACGGGACACCTCGGCGATGGTCTTCTATTTGGTGTTCGCGCGATTTAAGCTCGCCGTGATCGTGCAGCAAATTTATTACCGGTACCACCAGGGACTGACCAGGGACCCGCGATTCGCTTCGATGCACGAGTTCGTTCGGATTCTGCTGCAGTCGGCGATGCGAACCGCGGAGACCGCCGAGATCTAAGACTGTGCGGGTCAGCGGCGAGGGCTAGGTGTAGTAACGCACGATCCACTCGGCGACGCAGCAGGGTTTTGCAACGGTTGGTGAATCGGCAGAGGGTTCGGATTCGACAGTGACCACATAGGTGGCCTCAACCGTCCCGGAAATTTCCGTCGCAGCCTGCAGGGTGAAGCGCCCGCGAATGCGTGCGCCGCACAAAACGGGCCTCGGAAAGCGGACGCGATTGAGGCCGTAATTGATGGCCATGCGGATGCCGCGAACTTCGACAGCTTGTTTCATGAAGTGGCTGATGAGCGAGAGAGTGAGGAAGCCGTGCGCGATGGTAGTGCGGTAGGGCGATTCGCGCTGGCTGCGTTCAGGATCGATATGAATCCACTGACGGTCTTCAGTGGTTGCGGCGAAGGCGTCGATGCGGTCTTGCGTGACGACGAGCCACTCCGAAACGCCGAACTCCGTGCCGGCAAGCTTCATTAGGGATTCGAGAGATTCAATCACGCAGGGCGGCATTCCGAATTCCTTCTCGCGAGAATAGGTAAGGCGGCATTCATGCAAATCAAAGAAAAAGTAGTAGTGGTGACGGGCGGCGCGAACGGCATCGGCCGCGCATTGTGCCGGCGCTTCGCAAGCGAAGGTGCGTCGGCGGTGATCGTCGCCGACGTCGATAACGCCGGCGCGACCAAGGTGGCAAAACAGATTGGCGGCACAGCGGTGAAAGTGGATGTCGCACGCGAAGCCGACGTGAAGGCCCTGGTCGACCTCGCCCTATCGCGACATGGCCGAATCGATCTTTTCTGTTGCAACGCGGGGATCATTTGTTCGGGCGGTGAGCAAACACCTGACGCTGAGTGGCAGCGCATGTGGGAAATCAATGTGCTGGCGCACGTATACGCTGCGCGGGCGGCCTTGCCATCCATGATCGAGCGAGGCGAGGGATATTTTCTGCAGACGATTTCAGCGGCGGGACTTCTTTCGATCATCGGCTCGGCGCCGTACGCAGTTACGAAACACGCATCGCTCGGATTTGCGGAGTGGCTGGCGATCACGTATGGCGAGCGTGGGATTCGGGTTTCCACGTTATGTCCTCAAGGGGTGCGCACCAGCATGCTTACGAACGATGCGTCCGGCATCGGCGCATTCCTCGCGGAAACGGCGGTGAATCCTGAAGACGTCGCCGACGCTGCGGTGAAAGGCATGGCCGAAGAGCGATTCCTCATATTGCCGCATCCCGAAGTGGCAACCTACTTCCGACACAAGGCTAACGATTACGACCGCTGGATTGGCTCAATGCAAAGCCTGCAGACTGCCATCCGCCCGAAGTAGCTTCTGCTAGCCAGCGCTTCTGTTTGTCTTAGCGTCGCCATATTTCGCGAGTTCCAGCTTTGCAACCGATTCCATGTGAACTTGGTCGGGGCCGTCCGCAATGCGCAGCGTCCGAATCATCGCCCACGCGCTCGCCAGGAAGGTGTCCTGCGAGACGCCCGCACCGCCGTGCGCCTGGATGGCACGGTCAATCACCGCAAGAGCGACGTTGGGAGCGGCGACCTTAATCATGGCAATTTCAGCCCGGGCCACTTTGTTGCCGACGGTGTCCATTTTGTGCGCGGCGGCAAGCGTGAGCAGTCGGGCCTGATCGATTTCGATACGGGATTTGGCGATGTCTTCGCGGATCGTCCCGTGTTCGGCGATGAGCTTTCCGAATGCAGTGCGGGAGCGCACGCGTTTGCACATCAGCTCAAGCGCGCGCTCGGCTGCGCCGATACATCGCATGCAGTGGTGGATGCGGCCCGGGCCAAGGCGGCCTTGCGCGATTTCGAAGCCACGCCCTTCGCCGAGCAGCATATTCGCCGCCGGCACGCGCACGTTTTCAAAAAGAATTTCGGCGTGGCCGTGAGGGGCGTGGTCGTAGCCGTACACGGTGAGCAGACGGAGAATTTTAACGCCGGGCGTGTCCATGGGCACGAGGATCATCGATTGCTGCTTGTGCGTTGGTGCGGAGGGATCCGTCTTGCCCATGAAGATGGCGACCTTGCAGCGCGGATCGCCGGCGCCGGAAGACCACCATTTGCGGCCGTTGATGACGTAGCTGTCGCCGACATGCTGGATGCTGGAGGAAATGTTGGTAGCGTCTGAGGAAGCGACGTCCGGTTCGGTCATCGCGAAGCAGGAGCGAATTTCTCCGGCGAGAAGCGGCTTCAGCCATTTTTCCTTTTGATCGAGCGTGCCGTAGCGCGCGAGTACTTCCATATTTCCAGTATCAGGCGCGGAGCAATTGAAAACTTCTGGGGCCATATGGCTGCGGCCCATGATTTCGCAGAGTGGGGCGTATTCGAGGTTGGTGAGGCCGGCGCCGTGTTCGTCGTTGGGGAGGAACAGATTCCAGAGGCCTGCGGCACGCGCTTTCGGTTTGAGTTCTTCGATGACGCGCGTGGGCTTCCAACGGTCGCGTTCGATTTCGTCGTGCCAGCGCGATTCGTTGGGATCGATGTGCTCGTCCATGAAAGCGGCGAGCTTTTGCTGGAGGATTTTCGTTTTCGCGCTGGGCTCGAAGGTCATTGAAATGTTGGGCGCTCTACTTTCCGGTGAACGCGGGGGCGCGCTTCTGGAGGAAATGCGCGACGCCTTCCTTGAAATCATCGGACTGAAGGCTAAGGAGCATTTCGCGCTCGGATTCCTCGAAGGCGCCTTCGAGCGTTTGGAACATCGCGTCGTACACCTGGCGTTTCATGATGCGCGTGGAGCGCGGGCTCACGTTGTCCGCGAGATCTTTCGCATACTCGTTCACTTTCGCGGCGAAGACGTCTTGCGGGAAGACTTTGTTCACGAGGCCCATGGCTTGCGCTTCAGCGGCGTCGACCATGCGCGCCGAAAAAAGCAGGTCGAGCGCGTTTGCATGCCCGACCAGGCGCGGAAGAATCCACGCAAGGCCGTACTCGGCAATCAAGCCGCGGCGGGAAAACGCGGTGCTGAAGCGCGCGGTGTCGGATGCAAAGCGAATGTCGCAGTACAGGCTGATGACAAGGCCAAGGCCGACGTCGACCCCGTTGATCGCGGCGATTACGGGCTTATGGATCGCGGGGAAGTAGGAATATTTGCGGCTGAAGTCGGGGCGTACGCCGGCTTTCGCGCTGCCCGCGGGAACTTTCGTGGCTTGCTCGCGGCCGCGATCGTCGAGCCCTTTTTCGGCGACGGTGCTGAGCAGGGAAATGTCGGCGCCGGCGCAGAACCCGCGGCCCGCTCCGGTGAGAACGATCACGCGGACGTTTTCGTCTTTTTCAGCATGAGTGAAATGGCCGCGGACTTCGCTCTCCATGACCGCGGTCCAGGCATTCAGCTTGTCGGGGCGGTTCAGTGTAATGCTGGCGACGCGGTCGCTGACCCCGTATAGGGTTTCAAGGTTTGGCATGATGAGCGGGATTATATACAATGCCGGCGGCGAGAGTCACTTTCAACTGTATGCAACTATCAGGAATCAGGACCGCGAGGTGCGGAAGGAAGGCGCAGACATGGCGACGATGAATCGGCGGTGTGAGCTGGCTTCAAGGCCGGTGGGAATGGCAAAGCGCGAGAACTGGAACTATACGGAAGGGCCGGTGCCGACGCCGGGTGACGGCGAGTTTCTAGCGAAGATCGTTTACATCTCGCTCGATCCTGCGATGCGCGGTTGGATGAACGATGGTAAGTCGTACGTTCCGCCGGTAGCGATCGGCGACGTGATGAGGGCGTTGGCGCTCGGACACGTAGTCGAATCGAAGAATTCGAAATTCGCGGTGGGCGATTACGTGGTCGGACCGTTTGGTGTGCAGGAATATGCGATCTCAAACGGTATGTCTGTGAACAAGGTTCCGAACATCGGGATTCCGCTGCCGGTGTTTTTGGGCGCGCTTGGAATGCCCGGAATGACGGCGTATTTCGGCTTGCTTGATATCGGCAAGCCGAAGGCGGGAGAAACGGTGGTCGTGTCCGGCGCCGCAGGCGCGGTGGGCGGCGTGGTAGGGCAAATTGCGAAGATCAAAGGTTGCCGAGCGGTTGGCATCGCAGGCGGAGCGGCGAAGTGCGAGTACATCGTGAAGGAACTCGGATTCGATGTGGCGATCGACTACAAGTCGGAGGACGTGCGCAAGGCGCTGCAGGCAGCGTGCCCGAAAGGAATCGACGTCTATTTCGACAACGTAGGTGGTGAAATTCTGGACGCCGCGTTGACGCAAATCACGCGCGGCGCGCGGATCGTAATTTGTGGGGCGATCTCGCAGTACAACAACACCACGCCGATTAAGGGACCGTCGAACTATCTGTCGCTGCTGGTCAACCGAGCGAGCATGACGGGCATGATTGTGTTCGACTATGCGGATCGTTATGGAGAGGCCGCGAAGGAAATGGCGGGCTGGGTCGCAGCGGGCAAGCTGCACGGGCGTTGCGATATCCACGAGGGAATCGACAATTTTCCGGACATTTTTCAGAAGCTTTTCAAAGGCGAGAACACGGGCAAGCTGGTGCTGAAGGTTTGCGAAGAAAAGTGACTCGGCTATTGCTGAGAGCTTCGAGTTTGCGAGGACGCTGTGCCATTCCTTGAGAATCAAAGTGCGACGATTTATTGGGACGAACAGGGCAGCGGCGAGCCGATGCTGTTGATCATGGGGCTCGGCTGGACGTCGCACATGTGGTATCGCACCCGAGCGGCGCTTGTGGCAGCGGGTTATCGCACGATCGCGTTCGACAATCGCGGTGTGGGGCAGAGTTCGATGCCGGCCGGCCCGTACCCGCTAACCGTGATGGCTTCGGACGCAGCTGCTGTGTTGCGTGCGGCAGGGGTTGAGCGCGCGCATGTCCATGGCGTCTCGATGGGCGGAATGATCGCGCAGGAGTTTGCGCTGCAATATCCGGAGCGGGTTGCATCGCTCACGCTTGGCTGCACGCAGGCGGGCGGCCCGAATGCGGTGCTGCCCGATTCGGCGACGATGCAGGCTCTGATGCGAGACGATCTGCGCGGCGAGGAAGCGGCGCGCGCGGTTTCTCCATTCATTTACGCGGCAAGCACGCCGCAAGAACGGATTGAGGAGGATCTGGCGGTACGGTTACCGTGGCTGCCGACGCGCGCAGCCTATATGGCCCAGCTGCAGGGAGTGATGGCTTGGCATTCATACGATCGGCTCGACAAGATTCAGGCGCCGACGCAGGTGCTACATGGCGACGCGGACCGACTGGTGCCGTACGCGAACGGCAAGCAGGTCGCGGAGCGCATTGCTGGGGCGAAATTCGTGACCTTGCCGGGAGCTGCGCACATTTATCAGACCGATTTTCCGGGAGTGTCGGAGAGACTTGTCGTCGAATTTCTGGCCCAGCACCGATTGAGCTGAAACGTCGCGTTTCGAGAAAGCGATTTCACGCAAATCGTTTCAATATCTAAAGTAAAGCCGTGGCGAGGCGGCTCGGTCCGCGATTTCATGCTACAAAGTGTCGGAGCCTCGAAACAGCCGCACCGGAGCGCCCCGAACCAGCGCAGGCGCTTTTTATGGACTTTCCGCTGAGCCGAATGGCCGACTCGAAGAATTTGCCGCCAGTCCGCACGCCCGTACCAATAGAACGCGAGATTTCCAACGAAATGGATTCGCCTGCGTCTATGCAGAGGCTGACGGCATCGATCGGCCGGCGGCGGTGGGCGATCTGCGCGTTTCTATTTTTCGCGACGACCATCAACTACATGGACCGGCAAGTGATTGGCATTCTTGCGCCGGACCTCCAACGAATTATCGGCTGGAACGAAATCCAATACGGGCACATCATCACGGCGTTTCAGTTCGCATACGCGATCGGTTTGCTGCTGGCGGGCAAGATCATCGACCGCGTGGGAACGCGGCTGGGATATGCGCTGTCGATTGGAATATGGAGCGTTGCAGCGCTTTGCCACGCGCTGGTGAGCACAGTGCTTGGATTCGGGATCGTGCGGTTTTTTCTGGGCCTTGGCGAATCCGGAAATTTTCCGGCTGCGCTAAAGGCCGTGGCGGAGTGGTTTCCGAAGAAAGAACGCTCGCTCGCGACGGGAATTTTCAATTCCGGGTCGAATATTGGCGCGATTCTGGCGCCGCTCTCGGTGCCGTGGATCGCGCTGCATCTTGGCTGGCGATGGGCGTTTGTGTTTACCGCGCTTTTCAGTGCAACGTGGCTGGTGTTGTGGCTGACGTTTTACCGAACGCCGCGGAATCACCCGGCGGTATCGGCGGCGGAGTTGGCGCATATCGAGTCGGATCCGATCGAGCCGGCGGGCAAAGTGGCATGGGCGAGCCTGCTTCCTTACCGGCAGACGTGGGTGTACACGCTGTGTAAGTTCCTCACCGATCCAGTGTGGTGGTTTCTGTTGTTCTGGCTTCCGAAATTTTTGAACACGTCGCACGGACTCACTCTCGGAAAACTCGGGCCGCCGCTCGTTGCTATTTACGTGATGGCGGATCTGGGCAGCATTGCGGGTGGCTGGCTATCATCCGCGCTCATCAGTCGTGGATGGGCGGTGTATCGCGCGCGAAAGGCAGCGATGCTGGTTTGCGCGTTCGTGGTGATGCCGATCATGTTCGCGGCGACGGTAACCAGCTTGTGGCTGGCGGTGGGATTGATTTCGCTGGCTGCCGCGGCGCATCAGGGATTTTCAGCGAACCTGATGACGTTTCCATCAGACATGTTCCCGCGACCCGCGGTGGCGTCTGTGGCAGGGATCGGCGGATTCGGCGGTGCGGTGGGAGGGATGTGCATCGCGACGTTCACGGGGTATTTGCTGGAGTGGACCCATAGCTACGTGCCTATTTTCATCTTGGCCGGCACCGCGTACCTTTTTGCGCTGCTGCTGATTCAGATTTTGCTGCCGCGGCTGGATCCGCTCACGATGGATGCGTGAAGTCTCGAGTGTTGTTGAATTTTAGCGGAATCGTTAGAGATAAAGGACGGACGGATGGCGCTGAAGATAAGACCGAAGAACGGTTGCCGGTGGGATTTGCTGAGCCTGGGCGAGGTCATGCTGCGCTTCGATCCCGGCGACAAAAGGATTTGGACGACCCGGTCGTTCGACGTGTACGAAGGCGGCGGCGAGTACAACGTGGCGCGCGGGCTGAAACGCTGCTTCGGAAAGGACACCGCGGTCGCGACGGCGTTCGTAGACAACCCGGTCGGGCGGTTGGTAGAGGATTTGATTTTTCAGGGCGGCGTCGATTCGTCATTGATTCGATGGGTGGCGGACGACGGCGTGGGTCGCGCGGCGCGGAACGGACTGAATTTTACCGAGCGCGGGTACGGAGTTCGCGCGGCACGGGGGTGCTCGGACCGCGGGCACACGGCCGTGTCGCAATTGAAGCCCGGGCAGATCCCCTGGGACGAGATTTTCGGGAGCAAGGGCGTGCGCTGGTTCCATACGGGTGGAATTTTCTGTGCGCTATCGGAATCGACGCCCGAGGTGGCGCGCGAGGCCATGGAATCGGCGAAGCAACATGGCGTAATTGTCTCCTACGATTTGAATTATCGCGATTCGCTGTGGAAAAGTATCGGCGGGCAGAAGAAAGCGCAAGAAGTGAACCGGAAACTCGCTCCCTTGGTGGACGTGATGCTAGGGAATGAGGAAGATTTCTCGGCGGCGCTGGGATTCACGGTTCAGGGTGTGGACGAGAATCTCACGCAGCTCGAAGTGGATGCCTTCCGGCGGATGATCGAGCGCGTAGTGAAGGAGTTTCCGTTTCAAGTGGTGGCGACGACGCTGCGAAAAGCGAAGACGGCGACCAGGAACGACTGGGGCGCGATTTGCTACGTGGACGGTGCGTTTTACGAAGCAACGAATCGACCGGACCTCGAGATTCTGGATCGCGTGGGCGGCGGTGACTCGTTCGCGTCGGGATTGATTTATGGCTTCCTGGAAGACAAGGGACCGCGCTGGGCCGTCGATTGCGGCGCGGCGCACGGAGCCTTGGCGATGACGACGCCGGGCGACACTTCGATGGCGACACTGAAAGAAGTTCTGCAGGTGATGAAGGGCGCGGGCGCAAGGATTTCGCGTTAACGCGTCTGGTCCTCGAGCAAAACTGCGATTGGCGCGTGGCGATTATGAATAAGGTGAGAGTCGGATGAACCGAGAGCAGGTACTGAAACGCATCAGCGAAGTTGGGATTGTGCCCGTGGTGCGAGCGGCGTCGGCCAGGCACGCTGAGATGGCTACCGAAGCGGTGCGCGAGGGCGGAATACCGATCGTCGAGATCACCATGACGGTGCCCGGCGCGGTGGAAGTGATCGCCAAGCTTGCGCTCTCGATGGGCAACGACGTGTTGATTGGAGCTGGCACGGTGCTGGACGCCGCGACGGCGCGTCTGTGCATCGACGCGGGCGCGGAATTCATCGTCAGCCCGGGATTGGACGTGGCGACGGTGGAATATGTACGCCGCGAAGAAAAAGTGATGATGGCCGGGGCGCTTACTCCGACCGAAGTGATCACGGCGTGGAAAGCAGGATCAGACTTCGTGAAGATTTTTCCGTGCAGCGCCACGGGCGGCGCGAAGTACATCCAGGCGCTCAAGGGACCGCTGCCGCAGATCCCGATGATTCCAACCGGCGGCGTGAATTTGAATACTGCCGCGGATTTCATCCGGGCCGGCGTGGCGGCGCTCGGCGTCGGTAGCGAACTGGTGTCCGCGGCTGCGCTGAAGTCAGGCGATAAAGCGCCGATCACAGAGGCCGCGAAGGCGCTTGTCGCAATCGTAAAAGAAACGCGCGCCGCGCTGGAGGCGAACTAAGAATGCGTTCTTTTGTTACCGCAATGCTTTTGATCTTCTCAGCGACTGCCGCGTCAGCCCAGGGCTGGATCAAGTGCCTAAAAATCTCGGTTGAGAATCCGACGGCGGAAATGCGGCCAGCGTCGGACATCGTGATTCCGATCGCGGATCTAAAAAAGATCGCGCCGGATTTCACGCCGGGAGCCGTGATCGTGACTGCGACGGACGCGACGACAGTGGAAGAAGACGCTGCAGTGATGGCGACACAGGAGCTGGCTTCGCAAGTGGATGCGCTTGAGAACGAATCGCACGCCGACGAGCTGGCGTTTCAGATCGACCTCAAGCCGCACCAAAGACGGATCGTCACGATTTCCTACGGCGAAGGCGATCGCATCTGGAAACTACGCGGCGACTATGCGAAGCGCACCGATGCGCTCTTCAGCCGCAAATTCGAAGGCCCAGGCTGGGAGAACGATGTCGATGCGTTTCGGATTTACTTCGACAAGCGGAACGGGATCGATCTGTACGGAAAAATCCGGCCGACGTTGCAGCTTCGAAAAATCGGCTCGCCCGACTATCTCTATTACGACGAATCGCCGGAAGGGCGCGACATTTTCAAGGTGGGCGCCTCGATGGGCATCGGCGGCGTAGGAATTCTTGTGAATGGACAGACCGTGAAGCCGGCAGATGTAAAGGATCGGCAGTGGCGAGTGATCGCGTCTGGCCCGGTGCGGTCGATTCTGGAAATGACGTATTCCGGATGGAACGTGAACGGCAAGCTTGTGAATTTGCGCTCGCGATTCACGATCTGGGCCGGCGAGTACGGCTTTCACCATTCGATCCGGATCGATGGTGACCTGCCCGGTCCGGTCGTGACGGGCATTCCGATCAAGCCGAACCTCACTCCGATTTCTTCCAGGGCGGCAGATCATGGCGGAGATGGATCGTGGGTAGCGCTATGGGGTGAGCAGGTCGTGAGTCCAGGCTCGGCTGAGTCGGGAACCGTGACCGGCCAGAATTTAGGCGTGGCGGTGATCAGCGCCGATCCCGACGCGAAGATCGGGAAAGATGAACTCAACGATCTGATGGACGTAAAGCTTAGCGACGGCACGGCGGAGTGGTTTGGAATGGCGGCGTGGGACCAGTACGGGAAAAATCGGCTGGTTGGCGCGGGCGCGCGGACGAGCGTCGGCTGGGAGACTGATTTCGTGCTGCCGCCGAACGGAATCGTGTCAGGCGACGGTTTCATCGCGAAGATCAAGGATCAAGCCGCGCGACTCACGCATCCCGCGACGTACGCGATTCTGTCCACAGCCGCGATTTCGCCATCCGATGCGACGAACGCAGGTGTATCGCATCCGGCACGATCGTATCGCGATGCGATCGAGTTAATCCGGCAACAGATCGACCAGACGGCAGCGAGTTGGGAACCAATCCTGTCCAAGCAAACCAGCGAGTTTGGCCCTTATGTGGGGCAAGGATTTTTCAGCGACGCCAGCAATGCGACGGGGCAGTGGAATTCGCAGACTGGATATTTCTGGACCGGCTCATTCTGGCCGGGCGAAAACTGGCTAATGTATGCGCGGACGAAAGACGAAAAATATAAAAAGTGGGCCGAACTGTGGGAATCGAAATTCATCGGGCAGGAAATGACCCAGAATCACGATGCAGGATTTTTTTACTACTACTCGTCAGTGCTCGGATATCTGCAAACGCACGATCCTGTGCTGCGGGAAAGCGGTTTGCGTGGAGCGGCGCGGCTGGGGCAGCTCTACAACCCGCAGACGCACCTGATTGCGTCGTGGGGCGTGAACGGCAACGACACGATCATCGACACGATGATGAACCTGCAACTTTTGTGGTGGGCGAGCCGCGAAACCGGCGATTCAAAATGGCGCGACATGGCAATGAACCATGCGGCCCGTGCAAGCGAATGGTTCGTCCGGGCCGACGGATCGACGACGCAATCGGCGCACTACAATCCGGGAAACAATCCGCAGGAGTTCGAAATCACCGGTGGCCCCGGGCAGAAAAATTCGAACTGGATTCACATTCCGAATAGTGCAGGACCGGGAGATCTGATATTCACGCACACCCATCAAGGATTCGCAGCGGATACCACTTGGTCGCGTGGCGCTTCATGGGCTCTGTATGGATTTACAGTGGCGTACAACGAAACGCACGACCCGCACATGCTGACGACGGCACAGAAAGTCGCGGACTACATTCTCGCCAACCTGCCTTCGGACGCTGTGCCTTGGTACGACTTCGACGATGAAGGCGTGCACTACCGAAATCGCGATAGCTCGGCCGCCGCGATTACGGCTGACGGGCTACTGCGGTTGTCGGAAGCGACCGGGGATGTGGACCGAGCGAAACGCTACCGCGCGGAAGGTGAACGCATTACGCAGTCGCTGATCGATTCTTACTTGACGCCGCTCAATGGTGACGACAAGCGTGTGCCCGGGATGCTTCTGTACGGCTGCAGCATCCGCCCGAATTCAGGCCCGTTGATTTACGGGCAATACTATTTGCTGGAAACGTTGTTGTGGCTGGATGCGCACGGTGCGACGCGGCCTTCCGCTGCCACGGCGGTACGCGGCTACTGATTTACGCCGCTGGCGAGCAGACCGCCATCTACCACAAGCGTGTGGCCGGTGACGAAACGCGCAGATTCGGATGAAAGAAACACGGCTGCGCCTGCAAGCTCTTCCACTTTACCGAAGCGACCCATCGGCGTGCGCATCAGGAATTCCTTCCCGCGCGGCGAACCATCGAGAAGCTTGGTGTTCATGTCCGTTCGAAAAACGCCCGGTGCGATGGCGTTTACGCAGACGCCAAACTTCGCCCATTCAACGGCGAGCGATTGAGTGAGAGAGCGAACTGCGGACTTGCTGGCGGAATATGCCGCGACTTCGTAGAGGGCCACAAACGAGCTGAGCGACGCGATGTTGACGATGCGCCCGTACTTCCGCTCGATCATGTGTTTGCCGAAGACCTGGCAGGAGTGAAGCATGCCGGTGAGATTCGTCTCGAAGATTTCGTCCCACTCGGCGTCGGTGACTTCGAGAGTCGGCGTGCGCTTGGTGCGGCCGGCGGCATTTATCAGAATCTCGACGCTGCCGAACTCGGCGACGCAGGCGGTGAGCAGCGATTCCAGGCTGGCGCGACGGGTGACGTCGGTGGCGACATCGAGCGATCGACGGCCCATCGTCCGGATTTGTTCGGCCGCCGCTCCGACAAGATCTTTGCGCCGGCCGGTGGCGACCACATTCGCGCCGCCGAGTGCCAGCCCGCGAGCGATGGCGAGACCGATACCCGATGTGCCGCCAACGACGACGGCCGTTTTGTTGTTCAGATCCAGTTCCGGATGGCCCATCGTATGCAGTCCTTTCGAGCACGCGAGACGCGAACCGACATTTAACCACAGGCGACGCGGAACGCGCGTTGTGCGGTTTGTGAGTTTAGCCAATAAAATGAATCGGCGCGATCTTGGCGAGTTCGGAGCGAACGCGGTAGCCTCTGATGCGCGCCATCGTGTATCGTTTGGAGCTTAGTCCACACAACTCACATGAAAATCACCGACGCGAAAGTGATCATCTGTAGCCCGGGGCGCAATTTCGTCACCGTGAAAATCGTTACCGAAGACGGCATCTACGGCTTGGGCGATGCAACGCTGAATGGCCGCGAACTCGCCGTTCTGAGCTACTTGACGGACCATGTGCTGCCGCTCTTGATCGGCCGCGACGCGCGGCGAATCGAAGACATCTGGCAATTCCTCTATAAGGGCGCGTACTGGAGGCGTGGTCCGGTGACGATGACCGCGATTTCAGCGATTGACGTGGCGCTGTGGGACATCAAAGCAAAGAGCATGGACGCGCCGCTGTACCAGTTGCTGGGCGGAGCCTCGCGCGAAGCCGTGATGGTGTACGGCCACGCGAGCGGAAAGGATATGGAGGCGACCGTTGCGGCAGTCGCGGAGTATCAAAAGCTCGGGTACAAAGCGATTCGCGCGCAATCAGGCGTGCCGGGACTGAAGAGCACGTACGGCGTGGGGCGCGGCGACATGTATTACGAGCCGGCGGAAAAGGGCGCGCTGAAGGAAGAGGCGTGGTCGACCGAACATTATTTGCAGTTTGTGCCGCGGCTGTTCGAGCGGCTGCGCAAGGAATTCGGCTCAGAAGTTCACTTACTGCACGACGCGCATCATCGACTGACACCGATCGAGGCCGGTCGGCTGGGGATGGAACTCGAGCCATATCATCTGTTCTGGCTGGAGGATCCGACACCAGCCGAGTTGCAGGAAAGTTTTCGGCTGATTCGACAACATACGACAACGCCGCTCGCGGTAGGCGAGGTGTTCAACGCGATTTACGATTGCCAGCAGCTGATCGAAGAACAATTGATCGATTACATCCGCGCAACGGTGGTCCATGCGGGCGGGATCACTCATCTGCGGAAGATCGCGGCCCTGGCAGAGCTATATCAAGTTCGGACGGGCTGCCACGGGGCCACAGATCTGAGCCCTGTTTGCATGGCTGCGGCCCTGCATTTCGATTTGAGCGTGCACAACTTTGGAATTCAGGAATACATGCGGCACACCGAGGAGACCGATCGCGTATTTCCTCACGCGTACCACTTTGAGGATGGATTCATGCATCCGGGGAACCGGCCGGGTCTCGGTGTGGACCTCGATGAAGAGCGAGCGGCGGATTTTCCGTACGAGCGGGCGTATCTGCCCGTGAACCGAAAGCTCGACGGCACGATGCACAACTGGTAGCCGCGCTTCCGTGTGGGCTCGCGCGCCGCTACTGCGGAGACCACGCGACGGCTTTTTGGCGGGATTCGCCGAGTGCATCGATGCCGAGTTCGATCACGTCGCCCGGTTTCAGGTATTGCGGCGGTTTCATGCCCAAGCCCACACCAGCGGGCGTGCCGGTGCTGATGATGTCGCCCGGCAGCAGAGTCATGAATTCGCTCACATAGCTCACCAGCGCCGGAACGTCGAAAATCATGTTGGATGTGGTGCTTTTCTGGCGGATTTCTCCGTTTACGCGCAGCCACATGTCCAGGGTGCTGGGATCGGGAATCTGGTCCGAGGTGGCGACGAACGGGCCGAGCGGAGCGAAAGTGTCACAGCTTTTGCCTTTCACCCACTGGCCGCCGCGTTCGAGTTGGAACGCGCGCTCGGAGTAATCGTTGTGCAGCGCGTATCCGGCGATGTGTTGGGTCGCCTTTTCGATCGGGACATGGGCCGCTTTTTTGCCGATAATCACGGCGAGTTCAACTTCCCAGTCGGTCTTTTGCGAATTGCGCGGAATCACCAGATCGTCGTTTGGGCCGACCAGTGCGTACGTGGACTTGAAGAAAAGAATCGGCTCGGTGGGAATTTTTCCGCCGGTCTCAGCCGCGTGGTCGCGATAGTTCAGGCCAATGCAGACGATTTTATTTGGGCGCACGATGGGGCAGCCGAGGCGCACGCTGGGATCGACCCGCGGCGCTTTCCTAGCATTGGCTGCGAGCCAAACTCGGAGTTCGGCGACGCCGTTGCCGCCGAAAAAGAGTTCGTTGTAGTCGCGGCCGAACTCGGAGACGTCAATGCGCAGGCCATCGTCGAGGATTACACCAGGCTTTTCGGCGCCGGCCGCGCCAAATCGGATCAGTTTCATCGGTTCTCGAACGTCCTGTCGGTGAAATGAATTCGTGCTGGCCGCAAATCGCGCCGCGCCTCGAGCTAAACGTGAGCTCGAAAAAGTGTCAAGGGCATTTCCGAGCTTTCACGTTTTGAAATTGCACGCCAGCGAGCAACGCTGTGCGCATGTACCCACGGCTTGCAAGAAGTGGAGACGGGCGTGGCGCGAAGCCGTGAACCGGGGTAATCTGCTTCGTGTTTCGCGTCGGTTTTCTTGCCGCACGCAGCATACTAGCGCCGTTCATGGACCCCATTTCTTCGAACAACATCTCCACAGCTGAAGTCTCCACCGCAACGATGGCCGCACGTTTGCGTATTGAATTTCGCAAGCGCTACGGCCGGGATCCGCGTCTTTTTCGCGCCCCGGGCCGGGTAAACCTGATTGGCGAGCATACCGACTACAGCGAAGGCTACGTCATGCCCCTCGCAATCGATTTGCACGCTTGGGTTGCGGCGGCGCCGCGGGACGATGATCGAATCCGTGTCTACTCGGTGAACGTTGGCGAAACGGCAGAGATTGAACTCGCAGAGCCTGCGCCGAATCTGCAGGGGCATTGGAGCGCTTATATTCTCGGCGTAGCAGCCGTGCTTCATTCGACCGGAATGAAACTGCGCGGAGCAGACCTACTGGTACACGGGAACGTACCGATGGGAGCAGGACTTTCCTCCTCTGCTTCGGTAGAAGTGGCTTCGGGATTCGCAATGTTGTCGATTTCCGGGCTTGCGATGCCGCCCGAGGAGCTCGCGAAAATCTGCCAGCGCGCTGAAAACGAGTGTGCCGGGGCGATGGTTGGCATCATGGACCAGATGATGGCGTGCTGTGGGCGTGAAAACTATGCGCTGATGCTGGACTGCCGCACGCTCGGTTATCAATTGTTGCCACTATTCCGCGGCGCGCAATTCGTGGTGTGCAACAGCATGGTCAAGCACGATCACGCGGCAAACGAATACAATCAGCGGCGCGCCGACTGCGAGACTGCGGCGCAACTTCTCAGTGCCAAGCTTGCGGGGATCCGCACGCTTCGCGACCTGTCGCCTGATCAGCTGGAGCGTCTTCGAAGCGAGCTTCCGACCAAGGTCTACCGGCGCGCACGGCACGTCGTGTCGGAGAACGCGCGAGTACTCGCGGCGCGCGTTGCGCTGGAGAAAGACGACCCGGAACTTTTTGGCGCTCTAATGAAACAATCGCACGCCAGTTTGCGGGACGATTACAACGTGAGCTGCGCGGAGCTCGACACGCTCGTGGAATTGGCGTCGCAAGCGGAGGGCGTATACGGTTCCCGGATGACCGGGGGTGGATTCGGCGGCTGCTCGATCAGTCTGGTCGCGAGCGGTCGGGTTGACTCTTTCAAGCGGAAGATGGCCGAGCAGTACCATCGCGCGACGAAACTGACGCCGGACGTTTACAGTTTCCGTGCGTCGGATGGGGCGCAAGAAGTGATCGCATGACGCGACAGTTCGACCGAATGGAGCGGAGTGATTCGTAGTGACGACTTTCGATTTTGAGAAGCAGTCGCATCGCCGCTTGAACCCGCTCACGGGCGAATGGGTGCTGGTTTCGCCGGGCCGCACGAACCGGCCGTGGCAGGGGCAGGTGGAATCGTCGGCCTCTCCAGCGGTGCCGGAATACGACCCGGAGTGCTACATGTGTCCGGGAAACAAGCGCGCTGGCGGTGAGGTAAATCCCCAATACGCGAAAACATACATATTCCAAAATGATTTCGCGGCGCTTCAGCCTGACCAGCCGAAGCAAATACACAACGATGGCGATTTGATGATCGCACAATCGGAGTCGGGGACGTGCCGCGTAGTTTGTTTCTCTCCGCGACATGATTTGACGCTGGCGCGAATGACGACGCCGGGGATTCGTTCCGTTGTGGATGTGTGGGCGGATGAATATCGCGAACTCGGGGGTTCGCCTCGGGTGAACTACGTAACGATCTTTGAGAACCGCGGCTCGATGATGGGCGCGAGCAATCCGCATCCGCACGGACAAATCTGGGCCAACGCGACGATTCCGAACGAGCCTGCAAAAGAGCTGGCTTCGTTTCGGAACTTTCGTCGCGAGCATTCTGAGTGCTTGCTGTGCAGTTACCTGAGACTGGAGAACGCGAACAAAGAGCGAATCATTTGCGAGAACGAGGCATTCGTCACGCTGGTGCCGTTTTGGGCTGGGTGGCCGTTTGAGACGATGGTAGTGCCGAAGCGCCATGCCGGTTCGATCGATGAGCTCTCGGTGGATGAACGGGATGGGCTCGCGGACATTTTGCGGCGCCTCACTACGCGCTACGACAACCTGTTTCAGGTTTCATTTCCATATTCGATGGGATTTCATCAGCGGCCGACGGACGGCGAAGCGCATCCAGAGTGGCATATGCACGCGCATTTCTTTCCGCCGCTGCTGCGGTCGGCTACAGTCAGGAAATTTCAGGTGGGATACGAAATGCTCGCGTCGCCGCAGCGCGACATCACGCCAGAATCAGCGGCGCGGCGGCTCCGCGAACTCAGCGAGACTCACTATCTCACGAAATAACGCTGTGCGCCCGCGACGCCATTTCCCGGTCGGCGCCGAGTCTCCCGGACAGCTTTAGTTGTGAATGCCGTTTGTCTTCGCCGCGTCGACCGCTGCCCGGGCGTCGCTTCGCACCATCGTTCCGCTCGCGCTGAGGCGGTTTGAGATCGAACGCGCCGCTGTCATCACGGCTTTTGCGAAGAACGGTACGCGCTCTTTCGCCACGCGTGTGACGGGGCCTGCAACGCTGATTGCCGCTGCCGCGCGGCCGTCTTCCATCAGGATCGGAGCGCTAACACAGCGCGTGCCCAACACGGCTTCTTCGTTATCGAGTGAGTAGCCCTGCTCGCGAATCTTGGCAAGTTCCTTCCGAAGCTTCGGCAATGATGTGATCGTGAACGGGCTAAATTTTTCAAATTTCAGCGAATCGATAATGTGATCGCGTTCGTCATCGGGCAAATAGGCGAGCAGAGCTTTGCCCATCGCGGTTGAGTTCAGCGGCCGCCAGGCGCCTTTGTGAGCAGCCATGCGGAACGGGTGAGGACTTTGCACTACGTCGAGATAAAACACGTCGTGCCCGTCGAGCACGCCGAGATTGACTGTTTCACTGGTGGCCTTCCACAAATTCTGCACGACTGGACGGCTGATCGTCCGAATGGTCGCCTGATAATTTGCGCCCGAGCCGAGGCGCACCAGCTTGGGTCCTACGATATATGCGCCAGTCTCGTCGCGGAAAAGATAGCCTTCCACTTCCAGATGAGCCATGAAGCGGTATGCCGTACTTTTATTGATTCCGGTGTGTTGCGCGATTTCGCGAAGCTGCAAACCGGAAGGGGAAGCGTTGATCGCTTCCAGAATCCGCAGAACCTTTGCGACGACGCCGACGGGCGCTGACTTCGACTGTCTTCCGTAAATCATGGGGCCTCCTGCCGCTGCCAATATCAGACGCTCCGCGTCCGGAAACGTCGCCATGGAGCCGTCGGGTATTTTACTCTATGAAACCAATATTTTTCAGTTTGAAGTGAAAAAATACGCCTGTTATACGGGAGTGCCCTCCGAACGGCGCGAAGTGCCCGAATTTGAGCGGCTTCGGGCGGATTTCGCAGCGCAGCCGTGAAGCGAATTGCTAAAGTGATTGGTGGGGGACTCCGTGAGTTTTGGCCGCTGCTCGCCCTAGGCTTCTTGGAAAAACTGCTCCAACTCGACCCGCGGGATAACGTGCTGATCGCGCTTTCGGACTTGCGTCAGGGCGACCAGGTCACCTACGCCGGACAGACCTATCGCTTGGCGACTGATGTGGGGGCCAAGCACAAGTTCGCGACCCGCGATCTGCAGGCGGGTGCGGAGGTGACGATGTACGGAGTCCTTGTCGGGACGACGAGTTCTGCCGTTCGTCGGGGCGAAGCTCTTACTTTGCGCAACCTTCATCATCAAGCCGCGCCGTTTCATGCGAAAACCGGAGATTTTCGTTGGACGCCGCCCGATATTTCGCGCTGGCGCGACAAGACGTTTCTCGGCTTTCACCGTCCCGATGGGCAAGTGGGAACGCGGAATCACTGGCTGGTCGTTCCGTTGGTCTTTTGTGAAAACCGGAACATCGGCGTGCTAAAGCAGGCGTTCGAGGAAGGGCTTGGATTCGCTGCGCCGCAGGTGTATCGCGAGCAGGTTTCCGAACTCGTTGAGCTTTACAAGTCGGGCCGCGCGGAGGAAATCCCGAACTTCAAGCCCGAGACCGCAAGTGCTCCTCGAAGACGGTCGGCAATTTTTGAGAACGTCGACGGCATCAAATTCCTGATACACGAAGGCGGTTGCGGCGGAACACGCGAAGATTCGAATAATCTGTGCGCTCTCATCGCCGACTACATTCATCATCCCAACGTGGTTGGGGCGACGGTGTTGAGCCTCGGCTGCCAACACGCCCAAGTGGCGATTCTGCTCGAGCAGATCAAGAAGCTCGATTCGAAATTTACGAAGCCGGTTTACGTATTCGAGCAACAGCAGAGCGGATCGGAATTCGCGATGCTATCGGAAGCGATCCGGAAAACATTCCTGGGCCTGGTGGAAGCGAACAAGATGACGCGCAAGCCAGCGACGCTTTCGCGCCTGACACTGGGGCTGAAGTGCGGCGGCTCGGATGGTTTTTCGGGGCTCTCAGCGAATCCAGCGATAGGCCACGCTTCGGATTTGCTGGCAGCGCTTGGCGGACGCTCGATTCTCTCGGAGTTTCCTGAGCTCTGCGGCGTGGAGCAGGAATTGATCAATCGCAGCGTGAACAGCGAGGTGGCCGACCGTTTCATCAAGCTGCTCACAGATTACGCGGCGCGCGCCAAAGCCGTTGGCTCCGGCTTCGACATGAATCCGTCACCCGGGAATATGCGCGACGGCTTGCTGACCGACGCGATGAAGTCCGCCGGCGCAGCAAAGAAGGGCGGCACTTCACCGGTTACGGCTGTTCTGGACTACACAGAATACGGAAGCGTGCCCGGGCTGAATCTACAGTGCACGCCGGGGAACGATGTGGAGTGCGTCACCGCGCAGGTGGCGGGCGGTGCGAACGTTGTGTTATTCACGACGGGCCTCGGCACTCCGACAGGAAATCCCATCGCGCCGGTGGTGAAACTGTCCACCCACTCCGATCTAGTCCGGCGAATGCCAGACATCATTGACATCGACACCGGCCCGATCATTACTGGCGAAATCAGCGTTGAGCAGATGGGCGAACAGATCCTCGATCAGGTAATTCAGATTGCCAGCGGCACCTCGCACACGCGCGCCGAATTGCTCGGTCAGGATGACTTTATTCCCTGGAAAAGAGGAGTATCGCTCTGACGCCCAACGACAAGCAGGTCTCAGGATTTCGATTGGATGGAAAGACGGCGATAATCACGGGCGGCGGCAGTGGAATCGGCGAAGCCATAGCCGAGCTTTTCGCGCGGAGCGGCGCGAGGGTGCGGATTCTCGATATCAACGGCGAGGCCGGGGAGAAATCGGCGCAGAGGATCACCTCGACGGGCGGAAACGCCAAAGCGTACGCCTGCGACGTGACCAATCACTCCGCCGTAGCGCAAGTCTTTGAAGCCATTGCGGGATCGGAGCGGATCGATATTCTGGTCAATAATGCAGGCATTTCGCAGGTGGCGAACCTTGAAAAGACCTCAGAAGCCGACTTCGACCGAGTTTTCAACGTGAATGTGAAGGGTTTTTACAACTGCATGCATGCGGTGATCGCGCACATGAAAGCGAATGCAAGCGGCGCGATCGTGAACATGGCGTCGATCGCCGCAACTTCGGGCTTAACGGACCGATTCGCGTACTCGATGAGCAAAGGCGCGGTGGTTGCGATGACCTACTCGGTGGCGAAGGACTACATCGCGCATAATATCCGTTGCAACTGCATCTCGCCCGCGCGCGTGCATACGCCATTTGTCGACGATTTTCTTCGCCGGGCGTATCCGGGCAGGGAAAAGGAAATGTTCGCTAAGCTCGCCGCGTCTGCCCCGATCGGGCGGATGGCCAGGCCGCAGGAAGTGGCTTCGCTTGCGCTTTTTCTGTGCAGCGACGATGCTTCATTTATCACAGGCGTGGACTACCCGATCGATGGCGGTTATTTCAATTTGCGCGGATAGGCTTTCCGGATTTTCTCGATGCGCATCGACGCTCATCAACACTTTTGGCGATACAAACCAGCAACACACCCGTGGATCACCGACGACATGGCGGCCATACGGCGAGATTTTCTGCCGATCGATTTACGCAGCACATTGCTTGCGAACGACGTTTGCGGCACGGTGGCGGTGCAAGCGGACCAGTCCGAAAACGAAACCCGCTTCTTGCTGGATCTTGCCGGGGCGGACGATCGAATTCTCGGTGTCGTGGGCTGGATCGACCTGCGCGCCGCAACTCTTTTGGAACGTCTCGAATACTTCGCGCGGTTTGATTCCTTAGTAGGATTTCGACACATCGTGCAGTCCGAGCCCGACGATCGCTTCCTGCTCGGTGCGGATTTTCTTCGCGGGATCTCGCATTTGGAGCGGTACGGCTTCACGTATGATATTTTGATCAATCCGCGTCAGCTTCCTGCCGCGGTTCAGTTTGTGGAGAAATTTCCCGCGCAGCGCTTCGTGCTCGATCACCTCGCTAAGCCCGACATTCGCAGCGGCAAGCTGGACGGTTGGCAGCACGGCATCGGTGCGCTCGCGGCGCATCCAAATGTATTTTGCAAGCTGAGCGGCATGGTTACAGAAGCGAGTTGGTCCGGTTGGCACGTGAGCGACTTCCGGCCCTATTTGGACCTGGTGTTCGAGGCGTTTGGCGTGGACCGGCTGATGTTTGGCTCGGACTGGCCAGTCTGCCTCGTCGCTGCGTCGTATGGACGCGTACTTGGACTTGTTGACGATTACCTCCAGAAGTTTTCTCCGGCAGATCGAGACAAGATATTTTTCGCGAATGCAGCGCGGTTTTACGGTTTGGAGACACCCGCACATGGATCTGCAGCTCAAGGATAAAGTCGTCGTGATCACCGGAGGGGCGAAGGGCATTGGCGCCGCGATTACGCGCGCTTGCGGTCGGGAGCTTGCGCTGCCCGTGATCGTCGATCGCGATGAGAAAGCTTGCCGTGCGCTGCACGCCGAGTTGCACCACGCGGGAGTAAACAGTCACATCGTCGCTGTGGACCTCACGGATCCGAAGAACTGCGAGCTGGCGGTGGCGCAGGCGATTCAGTCGTTCGGACGGCTCGACGCTCTCGTGAACAATGCGGGGATCAACGACGGCGTGGGCCTGGGATCGGGCAGCCCGGAGAAATACGTTGAGTCGCTTCAACGGAATCTTCTGCATTACTACAACATGGCGCATTACGCGCTCCCCTATCTGAAGCGCGCTCACGGGGCTATTGTGAACATCGCTTCGAAGACGGCGGTGACCGGTCAGGGCGGTACGTCAGGCTACGCTTCGTCCAAAGGCGCGATACTCGCGCTCACGCGCGAGTGGGCCGTGGAGCTGCTGCCTTTTGGCATTCGTGTGAATGCGATTCTCCCTGCGGAAGTGATGACGCCCCTTTACGAGCAGTGGCTGAAGACATTTCCCAACCCAGAAGAAAAGCTCGACACGATCCTGGCAAAAATACCCTTGAGCAAACGAATGACTACCACGGACGAGATCGCCGCAATGGCGGCTTTTCTGCTGTCCCCGCTTTCGGGGCACACCACGGGCCAGCATCTGTACGTCGACGGCGGTTACGTGCATCTGGACCGCGCGCTCGCCTGAGTGTTTCATCGCAACGGAGGCTGCTGTGCGGCGACGCTACTGCCTGACGCTCGACCTGAAGGACGACCCGGCACTGATTGCGGAGTACAAGCGACAACACGAAAGCGTCTGGCCGGAAATTTCGCAAAGCATCCGCGACGCTGGAATTCAGGACCTTTCCATCTATCTGCTGGGAACGCGAATGTTCATGATCATGGACGTCAGCGACGATTTTTCGTTCGATAAGAAGTTGCAGGCGGATACCGCGAATCCGAAGGTGCGCGAGTGGGAAGCGTTCATGTGGAAATTCCAGCAGGCGCTGCCGCACGCCAAGCCGGGCGAAAAATGGCTTCTGATGGAAAAGATATACGATCTGAACGCGTCAGCGCCGCGAAATGATCCTTAGCGGTTTGCGGAGGGCGCAGGTTTTGTATCGAGAGATTCGAACCCCGGACGGCCTTGGCGAATCAGGCGCGAGAAGTCCGGGGAGTCCTCTGCGGCGTGAGCGGCAGGGTTGATCAAAGCAGCTCGCTTCAGCTGATCGAACGGCAAATTCCCCGCAAGATTTCCGCGTTCGTACTCCATCTCGTCCATGTGACCGTTCAGGATCACGCGCCAGTCGAGTACCGGCGGTGGTTCGAGACGGAGATCGGACATCTGTCGAAAAATCACGGTGGTGCAATTCTCTGTGAGCGCGTTGTACCACTTGGGATGATCGTGCAAATCGTTTGCGCGTTTCAAATACTCTACGAAGAGCGCTCGCGCGTATTCGGGTTTGGCGTTGGTGTGATAGAGGTAGACATCTTCGTTCTTGCGAAAGTTTGTGCGAAGTCGAATCAAGTCGCGCTCATCGGCGATCACGTAGACCAGCGTGTAGCGGCGGAAAAACCCCTGAATCGCAGAATATTGCTGGCCGATCACTTTGCGTGTCTCGATGGACATCGCAATGTGATCGTCGTCGCCGACCTGGAAACTCAGGATGGTGTGAGCGATCCAGGGCGAACCCCAGTAGGTGAGCGACAGATCGATTCCGCGAATATCGGAGAGTTTTACTTCTTTCGTGAGCCATGCGCAGGTGTAATCGAATTCCGCTCTATATTCGCAGTGTCGGAAATTGTGGATGATTACGGTGTCTTGGTGAAATTCCGCCCATGGCATTTGCGAAACGTCCGCTTGCCACGGCCTGTCGTTGGAAGGCTTGATCGACAGCCACCAAATCGCGACGACGGCGAAGCACAACGTTCCCGCGGCGATCTTCCAGCGAAAATCGTGCACGAAGATGAAAACTGCAGTGAGTGCGACGGCGTAGATAACTGCGGCGGGAACTCGCAACGGGGGGACTGGAAAATCGAAGTAGAGCGCCAGAGTGGCCCAGACTGTGAGAAGTACAACTACAGCGAACAGGAAGCCCAATCCGGCTCTCCGGAGAACCTTAAGCCAACGCGATTCGGGGCGTTCAGATTCCATTCAGCTCTGGCACGGCGACGACGCGCGAAAAATGGGCGTCAAGGCTTCGACGACTCGTTTTTCCAGAAATCGATTCCCGCGGCTTGCGACCCGACGTCGAGTGTCGCGACAGTTTTCATCGCGGCGAGGTCGATTACTTCCACCGTGCCGGGCTCGGCTCCGACGCCTTCGACTGAAATGAACGCATACTTGTTATCGGGCGTCACGACGGCGCCGTGAACGACTTTGCGCTTGGTCGGAATGCGGGCGAGCTCTTTGCCCGTCTTCGGATCGAAGATCGACACGGATTGTCCGCGTTTATTCGTAGCGACTAACCGGCCGTCGTGGGTCATCGCCAGGTTGTAGACGCCATTGCCGGCAGGGAAGCGGCGCGCGAGTTTCCAAGTGGCCACGTCGATCGCGACGATATCGTTTGATTTGTTGCACGCGACGTAAACTTCAGAGCCGTCGTTCGAAGGTTGCGCCCAGGTAGGCACGCAGGTGAGCCCGCTCATATTCATCTGGGCATGCGGCGCGCCCTCCATGCCCATCTCCTTTCCGCTACTTACGACGAAATGTCGGGAAACCTTGAAATCGTGCGTGTCGATTTCGGCAACCATGTCGTCCATCATGCACGCGGAATAGTGTTTTGTGCCCTGTGGATTCAAGCGCGAGCCGTGTGGCATGGTGCAAGTGGTGACGCGCGCGACTTCGGCCATCGCGTCGGTCGCTACGATGGAAATGGAAGAAGGAACCATCTCGCCGTGGAAGTTCGCGTTTGCGACGTAAACAAATTCGCCGTCTTTTGAGATGTCGGTGGTAGCAGGGAACATGCCGAGCGGGATGTACTTCAACACCTGGTCCGTGCCCGCTTTGAATTTCCATAGAGAACCGTCTGGCTGGCCGTGGCCGACAGCGACGTAGAAATATTCCTTGTCGGGCGACACCGCGATGCCGTGCGGACCGTTGATGTCCAGCGGCATCAGGCCGATGTGCGTTTCGTGGTCTTTCGTCATGCCATGAGGACCGAAACGGACGAGTGTGATTTTGTCAGCGGATTCGCTGACGACGTAGACCAGATAGTCCTGGGTGGGAGCCTGGACGGCAACCGTGGCGACCGCAGCTGGCTGTTGTGTTTGCGCCGCCAGACTGCCAGTCAAAATTGCAGCGGTGATGCTGCAGAAGATTACGATTCGACTGAACGCGGAAAGCATTAGGAATACTCCGTGATGTGGAGTGAATGCGCGGGCCTCAGATCCGGCGCTGAATGTTCGGAAAATCCAGCCACACCTTCACGCCGCAAAAGTGCGAGCCCTCGGTGCAGATCGGCGTCGAGATCCCTGCGCGCAAATGGCATGGCGGTCCAATATATCGACCGAGATCAGCGAAGACCTGCCGGACCTGATCGACTTCCTCGATCGACGCCTGGTAGATCTCTTCTTGCGCATTAAAGCAGGTGCGCATCGTCCACTTGTGTAAGAGATGGAGCAGCGAACCGGTTTCGACCAGGCGTATCGATTTTGCATTCGGCAACAGATACAGCGCGAACTCGTGGGGTACGCCGCGATCGAGTAGTTCGTTTTTAGCGTTCCAGGCTTCTTCCATCGCCTGCTGATAGATTTCGTTCGCGCGCGGATTTTCGCGGATCAGTGCCGGAGTCAGATAGTCGGGACTTCGGGTGTCGGCCAGAGTGAGCAACGGACGAGAGCCTGGAATCATGCGATGGCGCTGATCCTGGCTGTCCGCGGTGTGGCTGATCTTCTTTGCGAACGTGAAATTGGCGTGCTGAAGGGGACGCAAAATCGGAGCATGCACGCCGATGTTGAGCGCTTCGCGGCGGTATGGATTGCGCGCGGGATTCAACATCCGGTCGATCGCTTCGCCATCGGGGCACTGCACCTCGGTGAGGCCCATCACGGCGCGGTAGGATTCAGCCATCACGGCGAGAGCGTTGGGCGAATAGTCGACGAGTTTTGAAGTGAGGCCGCCGAGTTTCGCGTCAAATTCGTGGGCGAATGCCTCGCCATCGTGTGCCGGCTGATTCCATTCCGGCGGCGTTTCCATCGGATCGTTGTCGAAGCGTTCGAAGAAGTCTGGATCGACTTCACGAACGCGAGCCACCATTTCGCCAATCACGAGCCGCGCTTCGGTGGGTGTATCGCTAGCCGCCGCCATTCGCCACAGGCGGTGGAGCACGATGCCGGAAAGCGTGTGCACCATCGTGGTAAAGGCCGCGACCGGCAAGACGTACCGCGCGACCTCGATGGCGCGCTTTTCGGACTGGCGCGCCACCTTTTGCACCCGCTTCGGGTGGGACATCTCACTGACGTGCCAGATGTCCGACAAAATTTCGCGCGCCGAAGGTTCGAGTACACCAGTCAGCTCACGATAGTGGTCCCACGCTCGCATTACAGCTTTTTCGTAGATCGCGCGTTCGGCCGGCCCAAAGAAAGAACTCTCCGCAGGTACATAGGCCTGTGCGCGGTCGAGGCGCACGTAGCGCTGGCTCTGCTGCTCGGAATTGTAAAAAGGATGGGCGTGCAGGAAAGACCAGACAAATTGCCGGCTGATGTTCTCCAAGCCAAACTCGAAATGCGCGTGCTGGAAAACCGTGTGGTGGCCGGAATAAAAGGTTGCCGAGCCGATTGTCACGCGCTGCTTTTCGGTGATTTCTTCGGCGCCGATCAGCCGAGGCGCATAGCAGGTCCGCGCCGCAGCGATAGCGGAATCGAATGCGTGCGCGAAATGATTGCGCAAAGTGACGCGGGGCGCTGCGGTTTGCACGTTCGGTGAGGGGAACGAGTCGGGCGATGGAGACAAGTGAGCGGCCATCTCTGCCGCATTGTACACCGGCGGCAGACCCAATTCACGGGAACACGGCGCGCCAAGAAAAAAAGAGCCTCCGGCTCTTACAACCGGAGGCTCGACAAACTTCCAAACAAGCAATCAGGTGTGAGCTGTTACTTCTTCATCGAAGCGGCTTTGTCGGCGTACTTTTTCTGGAAACGCTCAACGCGACCTGCGGTGTCGATCAGCTTCTGCTTTCCGGTGAAGAACGGGTGGCAATTCGAGCAGATTTCAACGCGAATCGTCTGTCCCTTGAAGGTCGAGCGCGTATCAAACTGGTTCCCGCACGCGCAGTGCACCTGCACTTTGTGGTAATCGGGGTGAATTCCTGCTTTCATGGTTGGCTCCTATTGCTGGCCGGTCTGCGCGACCTTGACTCTGCATGGTCTCGTCGCGTCGCTAGGCTAGCGGCGAAACCTCGATTGTAGCGTGAAACACGCGAATCGCCAAACACGGCTGCGGACGGCCGAACGCAGCTTGGTTACGAAACGAAGGCGCAGCCGATGCGCGCGCGGCCGGATTCGGTGCGCATGGCGTAGGCTTTGCGAAGGATCACGCGCACCGGCGGCAGGATCGGCACGTGTAATACGGCGTTGAATTGATTGGGGATGTCCTCTTCTCGGTCCGTCACGAGCGCTACGCCGCCGTAGCTCAGATCGAGCACCGTGGCAGTCTTCTGGTTCAGGTCGGAAAGGATCGCGTAGGCCTTTGTACCAGCTAGCGAGACCCGTTCCCAACGACGGTGCTCCGGGCCGACCCTGCGCTCCGATGGCGTCGTCGAAATCGGTGTAGGCCAAGGAGGCTTGGCGCCGCGCGCGGGACCGCCGGTGAGAGGTTGCGTGAAGGTTCCCTGCGCTGGCCGCTGTGCGGCGTTCCTAGTCTGCTGTGAAGGGGATTCCGGCGCGACCTCCGGTGCTTCCGGCTTTTCGCGTGTGCTCGCTGGTTCAATTGAAATCACGCGTGAACCGGTGCGGGTCGAGTTCTTCAGTTGATAGAGCCGCTGGTCAGCGAGGCTCAAAAGCGCGCTTTTCTGATCGCCATCCTGCGGATGCACCGCGACTCCAAAATCGAGCGTCACTGCGACGTCCAGATGCATCGGCTGAACGTCGACCTCGTATTGGGCGCGAACGCGGCGGCAGAGTGTGATGGCCTGATCGGGGTCCGTCTGCGGGAGAAGGAGCGCGAATTCATCTCCGCCGATTCGAAACGCGAAATCCGAAGCGCGGAGCGTTCGGCGAAGAGTCGTCGCGGCAAGTTGCAGCACCTGATCACCTTGCAGGTGGCCGAACTTGTCGTTCACTTGCTTGAGAGAGTGAAGATCGAGAATCACGACGGCGAGCTGCTGCCCGTAGCGTTTCGCGCGATTGAGTTCCTTGTCGCAATATTCGTCGAACAGACGGCGGTTGTAAAGACCGGTGAGTGCGTCAGTCGCGGCGTTAATCTGGAGCTTCTTGAATTCTTCGTATTCCATGAGGATTGGAACACGAAGAAAATTAGCGGACGCGAGCACGTCCACCAGGGCGGTTTTCAGCGAGACTTTCTTGCCGAGCGTTTCGGAAAGTTCGCGCCGGCGCATGAGAATACGTTCCCAATAATCGTTGGCTTGGGAATCGGAAACGTCAATTTGCGCAATCGTGCGAAAGAATTGCCGCAGAAAATTCCCGCGGACCGGCTCGTCCACACCTTCCAAAGTCTCGACCAGCAGGTCCAGGAAAGAGTCTTCCGAAGACGCCTGCGGCTGCTGCGCATCGCCGGGCTGGGGCATCAATGGGTTCCAAAAGCTATTAACGCTGCCACGTGAATGGGAGCGAGCGGGGGCTGCAAAATACTTGCAAGGGATAGTCCAATTCGAGAGGGATCTTCCCGGCCGGGCCGCCTGCTAACTTGCTTTGCGGGCTTAACTTACCACAGCTTTCGCCAGGCTATCACGGCGAAGTGAAAGCTAAGGGCGTACTAGAACGATGAATCGCGTTCCACTTTTGACAAATCGGAAGGCTGTCTGGGGCGAATTCCGAGCCGGAGGAATCAGCCGATCGGTTTAAGAAACTCAACCCCGACCAGGTGGACGTCGCCGGCTTCCTGTTGGCGTTTTACGCGCGCTTGGATCGGTGGCATGCCTGCCGGGACCAAGGCCGAAGAAGTGATGGACGGTGCAGGGATGGTGAGCGTAACGACTTCGTTGATTCGAAGTGCTCGTGGGCAAGTGACAAAAGCACCCAAACCGCTGATATCAAGAGTCTTAGCAAGTTCCAAGAACTGCTCTCCGTGCGCGTCTCGTCCTCGGACAAACAGCGGAATCTGGAGATGGATTCGTTGAAATCGCCGACGTTCGTCGTATACAACGGAGGTGCTGACCCGCTGCGAGTAAACCGTTTCCTTCAGTCCCATTGGTACCCCGGTTGTAGTACTGCTCCCTGTTCGCAATTTGAATGCAAGTCTTGTCTGGATCTATCGGTTTTACAAGGGACTTATTATCAGTTACATACAGAGTGCCCGTTGCGGGACCGTGCGGTGACCGAGGGTCACAAGTGCAGTTTTATGCCCGAACATTTCCACCATTGTGCAAAGTAGGACGCATTTACCATTGACACCCCGGTGACCCTTTGCGAGCATGGGCCTTCCTAGGGTCTCTCTTCGCCTTGCGGCGAACTCCCTAAACGGGTTTCTTTTTAAAGAGTTGGCGGCTCTCTGCGAGGTTGTGTGGCGAAGCTAAGCACGGCAGAGCAACAAGGCGTCAACCAACAGGTCTTCAGTCTGATGGCGAGCCTGCTCGATTCGCTTGACCGCCCATTGGTCGTGACCGACCGAGGCGGCCAGTTTTTGTTCGCAAATCTGCACGCGCACGACTCGCTCAAGGCCAACGGCAGACCGAGCCTCAGCGAGGCGAATCTTTTTTCGGATGTTTTGCATGTCGATCGTAAAGGGTTGGTGGCCCAACTGGAGAACGGCCAGCAAGAAGTCACGGTCGCACTCGACGGAGCCGAAGGACGGCAGCGCGTTCGCCTTCGCTGGCTGCCAGAACCGGACTGGCTAGTTGTTTTTGTGGAGCCCATTGCGCTCGATTTGGCCAGTGATGAAGCGGCGATGCGCCAGACCGTGCAGGAGTTGATGCAAGAACGCGAGATCACCTACCGGAATCTTCTGGCGGCGTATCTTCGCCTGCAGGAAGTGAACCGGCAGAAGACTGTGTTTCTTGCCTCGGCAGCTCACGAATTGAAGACGCCTCTGGCCGTGATGAAGGGCTACTACGATCTGCTGCTTACCGGGTCGCTCGGGAAGATCAATGAGCGCCAGCGTGACACGTTGATGGAGTCAAAGGAAAGCTGCGACCGGCTGGTGCGTCTGGTTTCGATGTTCTTGAATTACTCGGCGCTCGAGAGCGGAAAACTGGTGCTCCAACTTCGTGAAAACGATTTGCGCGACTGCGTGAACGACATCGCAGGCCGGTGGCAGGATGCTTTCCAACGCGCCAAGGTGAAACTGGAGATCAAGTTGCATCCCGACCTTCCGGTCTTCAAATTCGATTACCAGAAAGTGCAACAATGTATCGCGAACTTCCTGGATAACGCGCTAAAGCACACGCCGCCCCAAGGAAGCGTGACGCTGATCGCCGAGCCACACTTCTGGGAGCGGCGTACGTCGGTTGCGGCGCCTCCGAATGACCGTCGTCGCCGCACGGGCGACCGGGTGAACAGCATTTTAGTTTCGGTGTCCGACACGGGCGGTGGGATCGCCGCCGAGTATCATCAAGAGATTTTCGAAGAGTTTGTGCGCGTGGACCCATCGTCATCCGGCATGGGCTTGGGCCTCGCGATCACGAAGCGCCTGATTCAAGCGCACCGCGGCAAAGTCTGGGTCGACAGCGTCATCGGCACAGGCAGTTCGTTCACGTTTCTGCTGCCGATTCACGTGGAATAACCAAACACCGAGCAATCGTATCCGGCGAGCGGATAACCTCCGCGCCATAGGAACAGAAGATGTCCGAAAAAGAACGCATTCTGGTTGTAGACGACGAACCGAGCATCCGTAAATATCTCCAAACACTTTTGGAGGTCGACGGCTTCGAGGTGGAGGCGGTTTCGAGCGGCAAGGACGCGCTCGCGAAGATTGGCAACGGCGAGCGGCCGGACTTCATCATTCTCGACGTGCTGATGCCGGAGATCGACGGACTCGAGACGTTGCGGCAGCTGATGCAGATCGACCGCACGCTGAACGTGATCATGTTGTCGTGCTCGAACGAAGTCACGACGGTGGTGGAAGCGATTCGCATCGGCGCGTTGGATTATCTGACCAAGCCGTTTGAGAAGCCAGAGCTCGACGCTGCGTTCCTGAAGTGCCGCCAAAAGCAGCAGCTCCGCACGGAGAACAAGTCTCTGCGCGAATACTGCGAGGCGCTGACCGAGGACCTTTCGTTCCTGGCGGCGAGCCCGCAGATGCTCAAGATCCGCCAACAGGTGCTGCAGATCGCGCCGGTCGACGTGCCAGTGTTTATCAGCGGCGAAAGCGGAGTGGGCAAAGAAGTGATCGCGCGGATGATTCACCTGCGTTCGCTTCGGCGCGTGCAGCCATTCGTGAAGGTGAACTGCGCCGCGCTTCCGGGCGAGTTGCTCGAGTCCGAGCTGTTTGGGTACGAGCAAGGTGCGTTCACGGGCGCTGTTCGCGCGAAGCCCGGCAAATTTGAAATCGCCAATAAGGGCACGATCTTCCTGGACGAAATTGCGGAAATGGGGGCGCATCTGCAAGCCAAGCTGCTGCACGTGCTCCAGGACGGACAGTTCTCACGCCTCGGGGCGCGTGGAACGGTGAATGTCGATGTTCGTGTCGTCGCTGCAACGAACGTTGACGTGAAGGACGCGATGCGGACCGGCCGCTTTCGGGAGGACCTCTATTACCGCCTAAACGTGCTTTCGATTCACATTCCGCCGCTGCGCGAACGTACCGCCGAAATTCCGCTGCTCTTTCGCCACTTCCTGGCGAAGTACAGCGAGAAATATTCGAAGCCGGCGCCCGATCCTTCGAAACATTTGCTCGAAGCAGCGGCACGCTACCCGTGGCCGGGCAACCTGCGTGAGTTGGAAAACTTCGTGAAGCGGTACGTAATTTTGGAAGACGACGAAGGCAGCTTCCGCGAACTTCTGGAGATGACGGGCCAACAACAGCGTACCGCTCCGCGCGAAGAAGCGCCCGCGCCGAAGGAACAGGGCCTCAAAGCGTTGGTTCGCGGCTTGAAAGACGAGGCCGAGATGGAAGCGATCGCCGACGCGCTTGAGAAAACGAACTGGTGCCGTAAAGACGCCGCGAAAATGTTGGGCATCAGTTACAAGGCGCTCCTTTACAAAATGCGGCAATTCAATCTGGATTCGGGCCGGGGCGCCCGGTCCGCCGCGGCACGCGCGGCGCGTGAGCAGGCCGCGAAAGAAGCGGCTGCCAAGGAAGCGGAACCGCGGGATCCGGTTCCTTCGATCCGTACTTCTTGAAGTTGCCCCCGCGGTTTAGGACGATGCAGCCTTTGTCTGTAATTCCGATCAAGGCTGCGATTCGTTCGCAGAGAATTCATCCTTAAAAACACCACACCTTCCACCGAAGCGCGTCCCGCGTCCTGCAGTAAGATGCCTTCGTCCGCCGCCCGTCTTTTCGCCGGCTCAGGAAGGGACTCGCATGAAATGTCCGAGGCTCCAGTTTCTTCGGTTCGCTGCGATGTCGAGCGTCGCAACGATCGCACTCGCAGGCACGGCCGCCAGCGCCCAACAGCCTTCAGCCCCGCCGCAAGCACAAGCCCAACAGCCGCCTCAAACTCAGCCGACCAAGCCGTCGGTCCCGTCCTTGTTCGGACCGCCGCAGCCCCACACCGACGCTCCACCAGAAGCAGTGAAGCGATATCCCGGTGACGGCAACGGCGCCTATCACACCGGAAAATATCGAGACCTGTTTGCTGAACGCGGGCACACGGCCGCCGAGAGTCGCGCGAAGATCGATGCAGCCTTCCAGCAACTGTTCCACGGCGACAAAGACACCCAGGCGATCTACTACGAGGTAGGCAGCAACGCGAACGGTCCGCTAGCCTACATCACGGACGTGGCGAATCACGATGCGCGGACAGAAGGCATGTCCTACGGGATGATGATCGCCGTCCAACTCGACAAGAAGCACGAGTTCGACGCGATCTGGAATTGGGCGAACACGTACATGCTGGTGACCGATCCCAAGAACCCGTCGGTGGGATATTTCGCCTGGTCGATGAATGTGGATGGCACGCCGCGCTCGGATTCCGCCGCGCCGGACGGCGAAGAATATTTCACGATGGCGCTGTACTTCGCCGCGAATCGTTGGGGCAACGGGACCGGCCTCTACAATTACAAAGAACAAGCTGACCGCATCCTCAGTCTGATCAGGCATCACGAAGTGTTGACGGGAACGCGGCCGTTCCGCATCCATCCGAACGACCAACCGTTTGTGCGCAAGCCTCGGCCTGTTCCGCCCGGAGCTCCGACGCCGCCACCGCGGCCGCCGGAAGCGACCGTCGGGCCCATGACGGAAGAGCCGTACCGGATGATCCGCTTCGTGCCGGACTACGGCGGCGGCGAAAAAATCACCGATCCTTCGTATCACCTGCCTGCGTTTTACGAACTTTGGGCGCGCTGGGGACCGGAGCAGGATCGCGCGTTCTGGACCGAAGCCGCCGATGTGAGCCGAAACACCTTCGCGAAAGTCACCGGGCCGGTCACCGGGCTTACGCCGGACCGCAGCCACTTCGATAATTCCCAAATCATCGGGATGAACCGAGTCGCAACGCCGTTCAGTTACGATTCCTGGCGCAGCGTGAGCAACTGGTCGGTCGACTATTCGTGGTGGCGCAAAGATCCGGAGGAACCGGTGCTGAGCGACCGCATTCAGAAATTTCTGTACGGACAGGGCATTCACTCTTTCGTGGATCGCTTTACGCTCGACGGCAAACCGCTGTCCGCCCGGCATTCGACCGGAATGGTCGCCACGACGGCCGTCGGAAGCCACGCCGCGACGAAAGGGCCGATCTCCGAGGCGTTCTTGGATGAGCTATGGGACACTCCCATTCCATCCGGCGAGCAGCGCTACTATGACGGAATGCTGTACATCATGAGCCTGATGCACTGCAGCGGAAATTTCCGGATCTGGGCGCCGCAGCCAGCCAAGAAGTAACGCGTGGCAAGTTTTGAACCGTGAGACGCGGTATCATGCGTCGCGCGTGTGCCGCGCCGCTGGATGACTATGCCATCTCCCAGTCCCATTTCCGCTGCGGACGTCCTCGAAAGTGCGCCGGGTAGTTTTAGCGAGACCAAGACTCACGCCGTCGGGCCCTCGGGCATGCTGCCGGTCACCCCGGAAATGCTCCTGACCCAACCGTCGGGCAGCCTTTTCGGACTCTCACAGAATGCGGGCATGGGCTGGGAACCCGCAAGGCTCCTCGATCCTGAATATTTGATCTTGAGCACACACGGCGGCCTCCGCGCGCCGGATGGAAAGCCGATCGCGCTCGGATTTCACACAGGGCACTGGGAAGTTGGGCTTCTGGTCGAAGCCGCCGCGCGTGAACTGAGCAGCCGCAACGCAATTCCGTTTGCCGGAGCCTGCACGGACCCTTGTGATGGCCGCACGCAGGGGACGGCAGGCATGCTCGATTCGCTCCCGTTCCGAAACGATGCTGCGATTGTGCTTCGGCGCTTGATGCGTTCCTTGCCGACGCGCAAGGGCGTAATTGGCGTGGCGACCTGCGACAAGGGATTGCCCGCGATGATGATGGCGTTGGCGTCGTGCGGGGCGCTGCCATCGATTCTGGTGCCGGGCGGCGTCACACTGCTCCCTGAGGATGGTGAGGACGCGGCGAAGGTACAGACGCTCGGCGCGCGCTACGCACAGCATCAGGTCACGCTGGACTACGCCGCCGAAGTCGGCTGCCGCACTTGCGCGTCGCCTGGAGGAGGCTGCCAGTTCCTTGGGACAGCAGCGACATCGCAGGTCGTCGCCGAAGCACTGGGGCTCGCGCTTCCACACTCGGCCCTGGCACCCTCGGGGCAACCCGTCTGGCTCGACGCGGCAGTGCGTTCGGCGCGCGCCATACTCCGCATGACGCAGCTTGGCGTTGGTACCGCAGCCGTCCTCACCGATGCGGCGATCCGAAACGCGATGGTCGTTCACGCCGCATTCGGTGGATCCACGAACCTCTTGCTGCACATTCCTGCTATCGCGCACGCGGCGAATCTGAGGCGCCCGACGGTGGCGGATTGGACTGCAATTAATCGCGCGACGCCGCGCCTGGTGGACGCGCTTCCCAACGGCCCGCGGGATTTCGCTACCGTGCAAGTGTTTCTCGCCGGCGCCGTTCCCGAAGTGATGCTGCATCTCCGCCGCGCCGGATTGCTCGACACGCGCCTCCGCACTGTGACCGGCGAAACGCTCGACGAAAATTTGAACTGGTGGGAATCGAGTGAGCGGCGCGTATCCATGAAGAAGCGGCTGCGCGAATTAGACGGCGTCGAGGCGAACCAAGTGATTATGTCGCCGGATCGCGCACGCGAGCGCGGCCTGACTTCGACAATCTGCTTTCCTGTCGGTAACCTTGCGCCCGAGGGAAGCGTAATCAAAAGCACGTCAATCGATCCCTCGCTGGTGGGGACGGATAATGTCTATCGCCACGTCGGCCCCGCGCGCGTCTTTACGACCGAGACTGCGGCGATCGATGCGATCAAGCGCGGTGCCGTGTCGGGAGCGGATGTCCTCGTTTTGAATTGTGGCGGTCCGGCGGGCGCGGGAATGCAGGAGATTTATCAGGTGACGTCGGCGCTGAAGGCGCTACCGATCTGCAAGAACGTCGCCGTACTGACCGACGCGCGGTTCAGCGGCGTTTCGACGGGAGCCTGTATCGGGCACATCTCACCGGAAGCACTGGCGAACGGACCGATTGGGCGCGTGCGCGAAGGCGACACGATTGAAATTGTGATCGATCGCAACCAAATGCACGGAGCCGTGAATCTAGTGGGCGAAAGCGGGGAGCAATTTAACGCCGAAGAAGGAACGCATCGCTTGGCGACGCGTGCGCCGCGCGAAGATCTGGCGCCGCACCCTGCGCTGCCCGAGGATACCCGGCTGTGGGCCGCGTTGATTCATGCAAGTGGCGGCGTGTGGGGCGGGTGTGTGTACGACGCCGATGCCATCATCGCTAAACTCGGCGCCGGCAGCGAAGCACCCAAGCAATAGTGCGCCGGCCTTGCTGGTTACTGCGTGGGGCTCGGAAGCAGGAAAGGCGAGCAGCACGGCTTCACTGCGGGTTGGAATTCCATCAGTTCCGCCCGAGTTCCATCCGGCGCGTAGAGATTGATCTGCCATTTTCCATCGCGCCCGATTTGGGGCGGTGAGTGGCGCATCGTAAGACGGTCGCCTTGGTAGAGAAGATCGACGGACCTTTCCATGTTCTGTACGCCGAGCGCGAAGTGATCGAGGACGCCGGCCGTCTCTTGCGACATGTCCGAGGGAATTCCGGTCTTCTCCGGCCCGGAGATCACCATGTATTCCAGCCAATCCGTTCCGTTCGGAACCTGCTGCGAAATCCACTGCGTCTCGTTGTCTTTCATTCCGCCATGCCAGTAAGGGCGGAAGCCCAGCAGGTCAACGTAGAACTTATCTTCGAGAGCGGGATCGTGAACGATGTACCCGACGTGGATCATGTGATCGCTTACGGCTTCCGGATTTTTCTTCACCGCAGGCAGTGGCTTCGGTGGCTGAACGAATTGAACTCGATTTTCTTCCGGGTCTTTGACCTCGAAATACTGGCTGCCGTCGCTGGCGATGGTGACGGCGACAGGTGTAGCGACGCCGTGAGCCTTTAGATAGCGGCGGAGCGCCTCGGCGTCCGGAGTGCTGAAAGCTGCGTGATCGAACCGGTTCTTCGGGGCCGCGCCGGATGGCAGAGCAAGGACTTCGACGAATTGAACCGAATTGAAGTGATAGCGCGTTCCGGCCGGGTCTTCCGGATCAGGACTCTTCACGGCTCCGAGATCGTGCACGAAGAAGAATTCCGTTTTCGCCGCGTCGGTTGTGTAAATCGCGAGATGCGAGACGCCCGTGATCTTCGGTCTTTGTTGAGCACGCACCGACGTGGTCGATAAGAGCGCCAGCGCCAAAATCGTGAATGCCACATTTACACAGAATTTCATGATCGTTTCACTCCGAGGACTCGCGAGAGGATCACACAATGGAACTGGCTTCGGATAGGAGCGCTTTTCGTCTCGACAGGCGACCGACATCCGAAGCGAGTATAACGCTTCAAGATTCTTGGGGCGTCAGCCATCCTGCCGCATCCGGAAATCACGCCGTGCGGATCGTTCGTCCACGAGCGGGGAGGAGTACCAAAACCCACAAGTCCTATTACTGTTGCACTTTGTTGCACACATCGAGTACATCCCTTGAAATAGGTCTAGGCTTCCTCCCATCGTTTGGAATAGTATCTCGGGCGAACGCGGGTTCGACGGGACCCGCACATCGTTTTCGGGGGACGGGCCTCTCCGGGAAGTTCGCAGCGAATCTCGCCATTGAAGTGAGCAAAGGCTTTGTCGCTCGCCTGCGGCGAGAGTGGCGCTTTTTACAGATTCCCGAGTCGTAGTACTCGTCGCGATTGGCGTAGGCTAAATCGCCGCACAATCTTTGGAAGAGGGATTGCTGATCCCTGCTTGGGGCAGTGGCCTTTGAATCCAGTCCTGGAGGAGTGGTGGGGATGACGGAACGCCGCATGGCACGCCGGTACGATTTGTCGCTTCCGGTGAATGTACGCTTGCCGATCAATCAAGATCCCGGCATGCATGGGGGACAGACTCGCGATATCTCGACGCGAGGCGTGTACTTCACGATGCAACAGGATCTGGCACCCGGCACCGAAGTGGATTTCACACTCACACTCCCGGCCGAAATCACCCGTGGCGCCGAAGTATTCGTTCGCGCGCATGGCCGCGTTGTTCGCGTCGATAAGCAGCATGAGGAAAATCCCAGCGCGGTGGGCGTTGCTGCCATCATCGAGCGTTACGACATCATCCGCGGTGAAGGTATGCCGATCTAAGCCTGAAGCGACCCGGTGCACGTCTCAGGTGCCGGGCTACTTTTCAAGGCATCTGGCGGTGGGTTCTTGAAAACGGCCTCGATAATCAAGTTCCCGGTGTGAACCAGTTTGGGGAATCGGCATTCCCCAAAGTGGCTAGCTTTTTCTAGTCAGGGAAGTGCAATGGTCGATTTGGTGCGTTCGTAGTACTACCCTACTCCCGTTTCGCCGTTTTACTAACCACTTGGAAATAATGGCTTTAGTGCATTCTCGGTAGTACTTTCTTCCTACGGGTTCGCCGTAACTTCGGCTCGGGTTTGGCGGCCCGTGTGCATTGTTCGGCACATCGTGATGCTCACCTTCCCGCTACCAACGGATGCCTGTGGCCTCAGCTGCTGAAGCCCGGATTCCGGCCCAGGCGCATTCGGTCGATTTGCCACCCGACCACGTCTATTTTGGCCCGTCGGAGACCATGCAGGCAGTTCGGCTCAAGGTCGAACGCGCCTCCGGTCTAAACGTTCCGATTCTGGTTTTGGGCGAGAGCGGGACCGGCAAAGAGATTTTGGCTCGCTTTATTCACCAGCGCTCTCCCTGGCGGGCTGCGCCGTTCGTGAAAGTGAATTGCCCCGCGATTCCGGGCACGCTGATCGAGAGCGAGCTATTCGGATTCCAGAAGGGTGCGTTTACGGGGGCTCACGCGGCGAAGCCGGGCCGGATTGAGATGGCCCAAGGCGGAACGCTCTTCCTGGATGAGATCGCGGAAATCGATTCGAGTCTGCAAGCGAAGCTTCTTCACGTTCTGCAAGATGGCCATTTTACGCGCATCGGCGACCACGAAGAGAAGCGCCTGGACGCACGCGTGATTTGCGCGACGAATCGCGCACTACACAAAGAAATCTCGACCGGCGCATTTCGTGCGGACCTTTTTTACCGCATTAACGTGATTACGATTACCTTGCCGTCGCTGCGGGATCGCCGCGACGACATCCCCTACCTTGCCGAATATCTGCGCCAGCAATTCAATCAACGCTTTCGCCATGAAGCGCCGCAACTTTCACGCGACGCGGTGCAAGCCCTGCAACAGCGCGATTGGCCCGGTAATATCCGCGAACTCGAAAACTGCATCGCGCGGTACGTGATTCTCGGCACCGAAGAAGTGTTTCACGCCGAGCCTGCCAGTACAGCTTCAAAAGGTCCGTTGCATATTTCCTACGAGCTCGACGCCGAGGGCAACATTCCGCTGAAGCGGATCGCGCAGCAGGTGACACGCCGGATGGAGCACGACGTAATCCTGAAAGTTCTGCAGGCGAACCACTGGAATCGCCGCAAGGCAGCGGAAGTCCTGAAGATCAGCTATCGGGCCTTGCTCTATAAGGTTCGCCAAGCGGGACTTCCCGCGAAACGTCCGCAGCGCCGCGGCAACAATTCCCCTCGGAATCTCGATCCCCTCTCGGCTGAGACCGAATAAGCAACGTTTGCGCGTCATTTCACGCGGTGGCCACGGCGCCGTTACTCTTCGAAGACATCGAGTACCAGTGCTAGTTATGAAACGAAAGCTCCATCCAACTTGCCCGTCCCTGTAGATTTCGCTAGCCTTAACTACGATGGCTAAAGCGAATCCGCAGCCCAAACTAAAAGTCTGTCTTCTTTCTCCGCATCCGATGGTGCTCGACGAGTTCCGCCGTCTGCTGGACGAGTCTGGTTTTCAAATTGTTTCGCGCCAGCTCGATTCCATGCTCGCGCCGGACCTTCGGAATCTGGAGGTTCCGCGCGCTTCGGTTTACGTGATTGATGCGCATGCGGCCCGCCAGGCGACGGGAGCGCTGCTGGGAAATATCCTGGATCACAACGCCGCCGCCCGTCTGCTTGTGGTAGGAGACAACCTGAAGGAAACCGACAGTTATACGCTGCTTCGCCAGGGCGTGAAAGGCATCTTGAATTACAAGGAAGCGCGCGAACAGCTGCCCCGCGCGTTGCCGCTGGTTGCATCGGGCGGGTTCTGGGTCGCTCGCAACGTGCTTTCGCGCTTCGTCGATTCGATCCTCACATCCACGCAGGGACGCCGTTTGCGCACCGATTCGCCGGCTGAACTGAGCCGTCGCGAACAGGAGGTTCTCTCCGGCTTGCTCGAGAATCTCGCGAACAAGGAAGTCGCGGACCGGCTGCACATTTCCGAACGTACGGTGAAGTTTCACGTTTCGAACCTGCTCGCGAAATTTGGAGTTCGGCGCCGAGCCGACCTGATACTACTTTGCTACCAGCGCCGCGGGGCAGGGAACTAAGGCCACAAGCAGGAATAATTCCCAAAAAATCGCCAACAACTTAGATTTCAGTCGATGCAGGGCGCACGCTCATCCTCGTAATCCTTGCTATAATTTTCCCCAGCCCTTTCTCCGCAGAAGCGATCAATATTGTATGGCGACTTTCTCCATTGAAAATTTCGGCTGCCGCGCGACCGATGCGGACGCCACCGCGATCCGTTCGGACCTGGTGAGCGCTGGACTCGTCGCGGTGAAGGACCACTGCACCTCCGACTTTGTGGTGCTGAACACCTGCACCGTAACTGCCGCGGCGGATACGCAAGCACGCGACGCCGTGCGCAAAATTCATCGGGCAAATCCGGCCGCGCGGATCGTTCTCACGGGTTGCTTCGCGCAACGCGCGCCGGAAGAATTGGCCGCGTTGGACGGCGTTGCCTACGTGGTTGGAAACTCGCACCAGTCTCTGATCGCTTCGCTGGTAGAGGACCTGGCAGGCAGCGGTGCGACCAGAAAGGCGGTCTTGCAGGGGAGCAGCGCGGCCGTTCAAGGCGATTTCGTAGCGCTCGAGCGCTTGGATGCCGAGCCGATGTCGCTTGCGCGCGGGCCGGCAAAAATTCTTACCGGCGATATCTTCGAGCAATCCGCGGTGTCTGTCGCACCGATGGCGGAGCGCGATTCAGATCGGACTCGCCCCATCTTGAAAGTTCAGGACGGCTGCAACAATCGATGCGCGTATTGCGTGATTCCGTTCGTTCGGGGAAAGAGCCGCAGCCTTCCGCCGGCCGAGATCGTGGCCGAAATTCACAAGCTGGTCGATGCGGGCTCGAAGGAAGCGGTGCTCAGCGGTATCAATCTCGGTGCGTACGGGCGTGACTTGTCGCCTCGAGTAGAGCTGGGCAGCGTTGTACGCCGGATTCTTGAGGAGACGGGTTTGGAGCAACTGCGATTCAGTTCGATCGAGCCGCAAGACGTCACCGAGGATTTTGTAATGCTGGCCGCGAGTTCGCCGCGGATCGCGCCGCATTTTCACATTCCGCTGCAGTCTGGTTCGGACAAGATTTTGAAAGCAATGCATCGCTGGTACCGCACAAGTCTGTACACCGAGCGGGTACGGTTGATTCGCCGGCTTCTGCCGCATGCTGGAATCGGCGCAGATGTGATCGCCGGGTTCCCCGGCGAAACCGAAGCGGATTTCCGATCCACGGTCGATTTCATCGAGGCTCTGCCGTTTACATACCTGCACGTATTCTCGTTTTCGGCGCGGCCCGGCACCGGAGCTGAATCGCTTGGCGACAAAGTGAATGAGGGCACGATTCACGAACGCGCTCGAGTGCTTCGTGCGATCGGCCGGCGGAAAGCACAAGAATTTCGCACATCGCTCAACGGTGAGTCCTTTCGCGCGATCACGCTCGCTCGACGTGGACCCGGCTATACCGAAGGCCTCACCGGGAACTATTTGAAAGTTAGAATTGCGGGCGAACTTCGGCCGAATCAGTGGCGCGATGCCGAAATCCAGAGCGAAGAAAGCATCGTGGCAAACCGCGAAGAAGTGGCCCTCAAGACCATCGGACGAATTGCGATTCCAGACTGCTGAGGCTCAACCCTCGAAGATTACTTCGGCCAGCGCTAAATTTCCGCTGTGTGTGATGGTTAACGCGATATTTCTAACGCCAAGCTTCGCGGCTAGGTCGCGCGCAATTCCGGAAAGTCGAAGCGTTGGCTTGCCACTCGGTTCGCGCGCGACTTCGAAATCATGCCAGGTAACGCCGCGTCGCCACCCAGTCCCAAGGGCCTTCATACCCGCTTCCTTGGCGGCAAACCGGCCGGCAAACCGCTCAAAATTGTTCTTATGGCTCTCGCAGTATTCGCGTTCGGCAGGCGTATAGACGCGCCGCTTGAAAGCGTCTCCATGTCGACGGATTGCCTTCTCGATACGGTCGATTTCGGAGATGTCCAGCCCGAGCCCAATAATCATTGGTATGCCTCGACGCGCGCGCGAAATCGGAACCACAACTCGTCCTGTGCGAAGCCGCGATTATACCTATAATTGCCGGACGCTGTTTTTTGAAGCGGTGCAATACATTTTCGGCCATGCCAACCACAAAAACGAAAACGAAGCGAAAGCACCGAACGTGGAAGCACAGCCTTGCGAAATCGACGGCCAAGTCAGGCGCGGCCGCATGGAAGGAACACCGCACCGCCGGCACGAGCATTCTGCAGGTTCCGAGCTTTTCACGGCTGAAATGGCTGGTCCACGGATTCAGCACAGTAGCCGGTGGAATGAGCGAGCTCGAACGCCAGCGTGACGGCAACAAAGCCGTTGAGCGCGTACTGAATCTGGGTTTCACCGAATGGGATTCGCGCGAGCACGTGCTTGCCAACCGCAAGAAATTCGCTACGGCGCTCGGCGCAGCAAAAATGCGTACCGCCGGGCTGAAGCAAATCCATTCCGACATGATTCAAGTGGTGGGCACGAAAGCGCTTGCTGAAGGCGAAAACGCTTTACCGGGCGACGCGCTGATGACTCGAGAGCGCGGAATGCTTCTCACGGTGCAGACTGCCGATTGCATCCCGATCCTTCTCGCCGACACCAAGAACCGGGCAATTGCAGCGATTCATTCGGGCTGGCGCGGCACCGCCCAACGCATCGCGGAGAAGACCATCGGTCGTATGCGAATGCAGTTCGGCACGCGCGCCGAGGACGTGATAGCAGCGATCGGCCCCGGCATCGGCCCGTGCTGCTACGAAGTCGGACACGAAGTGGTCAAGGAGTTCGCCGCAAAATTTCCGAACGCGAAGCAATGGTTCCACGGGCCGTTTGACGCACTCGCCGACGGCGACAACGATTCCAACTGGCTGCCGTGGCTTACCATGAGGCCGCCAGGCCACGCCCCGCCTGCGCCGACGGTCCTGCTGGACCTCGTAGCCGCGAATCGCGCGATACTTTCCGAGGCAGGCGTGCCCCTGCCGAAGATTTCCTCGACGAACCTTTGCACGGGTTGCCGCCCCGATCTGTTTTTTAGCTACCGCAAAGAGAAAACCACGGGACGCATGATGGCGGCGATCGGAATTAAGTAGGCGAGATCTGGGTGAACGTGCTTGCTCCCGCCGCGCCGGAAGATTCCAGCAGTGCAAGCTGGCCGCAGGCGGCCATTACATCTTGCCCGCGCGAGTAGCGCACGAACGCGGGAATGTCTTTCAAGGTCAAGATTCGCTGAAACTCGTCGATGCGCCGCTGGTCCGGCTCGTCGTAGGGTAAATCGCCGGGGTTCCAGGGAATTAAATTCACTTTCACGCGCAAGTTGGCGAGCAGCTTCGCCACGCGGCGGGCGTCATCCGGTGAGTCGTTGAATCCGCCGAGCAGCACGTATTCGAAGGTGAGGTGTTCCCATGGCCTTAGCGGGTACCGCGCACAAGCTTCCAACAGCGCCTCAATCGGATACTTCTTGTTAATCGGCATGATCTTGTCGCGCTGCTGGTTCGAGGAGGCGTTTAACGAGATCGCGAGCTTCGGACGTACCGATTCTTGCGCGAGCCGTTCGATGCCGGGAAGGATGCCGCTGGTTGAGAGTGTCGCGTGCTTGGGAGTGATTGCGAGGCCCTTGGGGTCGAGCAAAATGCGCAGTGCCGCCGTGACCGCGTCGTAATTCAGTAGCGGCTCGCCTTGTCCCATCAAGACGACGTTCGTCTGCGGTTTGAGCGTGTCGCGATTTTCTTCGAGCGCGATCAGCACTTGGCCGACGATTTCGCCGGCGGTCAAGTTGCGGATCAAACCCAGAGTCGCGGTCAAGCAGAAGTGGCAGTCAACCGCGCAGCCGGCCTGCGTCGAGATGCAGATGGTCTGCCGATTTTCTTCGGGCATGAACACGGTTTCGACCGTCGCCGGCTTGGTGGGCCGAGCTTCGCTGGGGCCTGCCGCCGATTCCAGCCCGAGCACGTAGCGAACTGTTCGGTCAGCGGAACGATAGGCGCGAGCGATCTTCGGCAGTCGAGGCGGCGCTTGGCGAGCGATCCGCTCCCGAAGCGCGAGCGGCAGATTGCTCATCAGATTCACATCGGGCTGCCGCTCGGCATACAGGGCGTGATAAATCTGCCCGCCGCGATAGGCCGGCTCGCCGAACGACACAACGAGCGAGCGCAATTCCTCCTGCGACATGCCGATCAGATTCGAACCCGATTTTGCTTCGCTCTCCTGCATTAGGGTCATCGTATCACGCCCTTTCCGTGCCAATTTTCGGGCACGCGGAACCGGGCGGAGTTATAATTGCCATAAGCACAATTTAGGAAACAGTTGCGGAGGCGCGCCATGAGTTCGTCGATACACGTGGGAAACACATCATCGATGCAGCAGCTCTCGATCGACAACTGGGTGAAGAAACTCGCGGCGATTTCCGAGAAAGACTTCACCATTGAGCGCATCTGCGATTTCACGGCCCGCCACGGCATCGAGGCCGAGACCCTGAAGCCGTATCTTTTTTACGCGCAGAGCCACTACACGCGGAATCTCGTCTACAAGTGCGATCTGTTTGAGATTCTGGCGATCTGCTGGAACGTGGGACAAGTAAGCCGCATCCACAATCACCGCGATCAGAACTGCTGGATGGTGACGCCGATCGGGCGGCTGCGCGTTCAGAATTTCCGTGTAGATTCACAAGATCCCAAGGCAGGCGCCTGTAAGATTACTCCGACCGACGCATACGACATGGACCCGACGCATCCTGCGTTCGTGCAGCCCGAAGAGCCGGTGCATCAGGTTTTGAATCTCCCCGAATTCAATCAGCAAGCCACGAGCGTTCACATTTACTCGTATCCCTATCAGTCCTGTGAAGTGTATTCGATCGATAAGGGTGCGTACTCGGATGTGCCGCTTCACTATTCAAGCGAGTATGGCAAGCTCGATCCTGACGAGAGGCTTACATAACCGCTTCGCTGCCTCCGGCCTGGCCGCATCTAGAAATCTCGCCCTGAAACTTTTGCTCCTTCCGATGACTTTTCGCTTCGCACCGTGACACAATGGAAGGACACATGACAGTCGCAACGGGAACGATCCAGCAGGCCGTCCTGCCGAACGGCCTTGTCGTCATCACCGAGCCGATGGAGCACGTCCACTCCGTGTCGGTCGGGATCTGGCTGCGATCGGGGTCGCGACGCGAACCTGCGGATCTGAACGGAATTTCCCATTTTATCGAGCACATGGTTTTCAAAGGCACCGCGCGGCGGTCGGCAGAGGACATCGCACGCGAAGTGGACAGCGTGGGAGGCATGCTCGACGCGTTCACATCGAAAGAAATGGTTTGCTTTAACACGCGCGTGCTCGACGAACATTTGCCGAAGGCGTTTGACGTCCTGGCGGACATGGTCCTCGATCCAAAATTCGCCGAAGACGAAATCGAGCGCGAAAAATCAGTGATCCTCGAAGAGATTCGCATGACCCAGGATAATCCCGAGGATCTGGTCCACGAACTCTTCACCCAGAATTTCTGGGCGCCGCACGCGCTGGGCAAGCCCATTCTCGGCACGCCGGAAACGGTTTCGTCCTTCTCGCGCGACTCGCTCTGCGATTGGTTCGACGAGTGGTACGCGCCGAACAACATGGTGATCACCGCGGCCGGCCACCTAACGCACGAACAGCTCATTAAGCTCGTGGAAGATCGCTTTTCGAGTCGCGCTGCGTCGGGTGCTTCGATCAACGATCCGAAACCCAAGCCCGCCACGCACGTCACCTTGCGCACGAAAAGCGAGCTGGAGCAGGTGCATCTCTGCCTTGGAGTTCCGGCACTGCCGATGACGGATCAGCGCCGATTCGCCGTCGCGGTGCTCAACAACGTTTTGGGCGGAGGAATGTCGTCGCGGCTCTTTCAGAATATTCGCGAGCGGCAGGGGCTTGCCTACTCGATCTTCAGCGAGCTAAGTTCATATCGTGACACCGGCACGCTTTCCGTTTATGCAGGGACTTCTCTTGAAACTGCTTCGCAGCTTGTGAGTTCGGTCCTCGATGAATTCAGGCGCCTGCGCGATGAGCCGCTCACTACCGAAGAGCTTCGCCGCGCGAAAGACCACCTGAAAGGCGCGACGCTGCTTGCGCTGGAAGGCAGCGGCCAGCGGATGAATAGTCTGGCGCGCTATCACATGTACTTCAACCGGCATTTCACCGCGCATGACCTGATCGCCTTGCTCGAAAGCGTCACCATCGAAGACGTTCGGCAGCTTGCTCGCGAATTTTTCCAGCCGGGACGCCTTGCTGCTTCCGTCGTCGGCAACTTGAACGGCTTCAAACTCACGCAAGATCACCTCGCGATTTAACTCTCCGGGCTGCGCAAGCGCGTAGGCCCACGTTGTGTTTACGCCGCTACGGTGTTGACGCGCGACTCCTGCTTTGCGATTATCCTTTCAGCGCTTTGCAATTCGCGCGCTCGAATCGGAGACTGGCATCTCGCTTCGCATTTCCATTCTGGCTTCAGGCAGCACGGGCAATTGCACATTGCTCGAATCCGGATGCACCACTCTCCTCGTTGACGCCGGCCTGGGCAAAAAAGAAATGTTGCGCCGCTTCGAAGCCCTGGGACGCGCGCGGCCCGAGCATGTGGACGGCATTCTGCTGACCCACGAGCACAGCGACCATTCAAGCGGCCTGGCACAGCTTTCCCGCGATTGGGGCTGCCCCGCCTACCTCACCGAGCCTGCACACCGCGAAATCAAAAAAATGTACGAAGACGGCCCGAAGGCCAAGCTGCCTCGTGCCGAATATATTCGCCCAGGAATAAAATTCTTGATTGGCGACATTGAAATCACGGCGTTTTCGATTCCTCACGACGCGGCAGACCCTGTCGGCTACGCGTTCCGCGCCAATGGAAAAAAAGTAGCGATCGTTACGGACCTCGGCTACATGCCGGAAGTCGTGAAGTTTCACTTGCGCGACGCCGATTTCCTGATCCTGGAATCGAATCACGATCTCGAGATGTTGAAAGTCGGTCCGTACCCCTGGTACATCAAGCAGCGCGTGATGAGCCGCACGGGTCATCTTTCAAACGCGATTGTGAGTGAATTTCTTGCCGACGCGGAACTGTTTGACGCGCGGGCGCGCCACCTGGTTCTCGCGCACATTTCCGAGCAGAACAACACGCCCGATCTTGCGCGCATCTCCGCCGAAGAAGCGCTGAACCGCCGCTCGAGCGAGTACGCCTTCCGCGGTACTCTTCACGTGGCTTCGCAACATGTTCCCCTCGGCCCCTTCGAGTTGTAACCCGCCGGTTCGGATTCAGCCGCCAGTTCAGTTATCATTGTGTGTAACGATTTTTCCTGAAGGGAGCCTGAGTTGATTCCACGGTATACCCGCCCGGAGATGGGCCACGTCTGGAGCGAGCAGAATCGCTTTCAAAAATGGCTGGAGGTCGAGCTGGCCGCGACCGAAACGCTGGCGGAAGCTGGAATTGTCCCTCGCGCTGCTGCCGCGAAGTTGCGCGAACGCGCGAAAGTCGACGTCGCCCGGATCAACGAGCTGGAAGCGAAAGTACGTCACGACGTCATCGCATTTACGATTGCGGTGCAGGAATCGGTGGGCGATCCGGAAGCAGCCCGCTGGCTGCACTATGGAATGACCTCGAATGACGTGGTCGACACGTCACAAGCGTTGCTGATCCGTGAGGCTTCGCATCTCATCCAGAAGAAGCTCGACGTTCTCGGTGACGCGCTCGAGAAGCGCGCATGGGAATTCAAGGACACTCCAGAAATTGGCCGGACGCACGGCGTTCACGCCGAGCCGATCACTTTCGGATTGAAGGTGGCGAACTGGTTTGCGGAGAACCGCCGCGACGTGGCGCGGTTTGCTCTGGCGGCGCGGCAGATCGCGGTTGGAAAGATTTCCGGCGCTGTGGGCACTTGCACGCACCTTGGTCCTGAAATCGAAGAAAAGATCTGTGCCCGGCTTGGCCTGGCCACTGCGCCCATCACCTCGCAGGTGATCGAACGCGACCGCCACGCGGAATATCTGGCGACGCTCGGAATCATCGCGGCGTCGCTTGAACGCATCGCGCTTGAAGTTCGGCATTTGCAGCGCACCGAAGTCCGCGAAGTGGAAGAGCCGTTCGGCGGTGAACAGCGCGGCAGTTCCGCGATGCCGCATAAGCGCAATCCGGTTTCGAGCGAACAGATTTGCGGCCTCGCGCGAGTGGTGCGTTCGAACGCGCAGGCGGCGATGGAAGACATCGCGCTGTGGCACGAGCGCGATATCTCGCACAGTTCGGTTGAGCGCGTGATTCTCCCCGACTCGACGATCCTGGTCGATTACATGCTGCACCGGACTACAGAAATCGTCGCCAACATGAAGGTGTTCCCGGAGCGGATGAAGCGGAACCTGGATGCAACGCAAGGGCTCGTATTTTCAGGGCAGGTGCTTCAGGACCTCGTCGAACACGGTGCGCCGCGCGAGGATTCCTACAAATGGGTTCAAGGCCACGCCATGGCAGCGTGGGAATCCGAGACGAGCTTTAGAGACCGTGTTGCGGGCGATCCGAATATCGCGAAATACCTCGACGCGAAGTCTCTCGAACATACGTTTGATCTCAAACGCCAGCTCCGCGCCGTCGACGCCATTTTCACTCGCGTATTTGGTTCCTCCAAGCCTCTGGAAGAATAGCCATTCACCCCCGCGCCAGATAAACGTATCGCGCGAGGAAGACCGCGGTCACGATCCACACAAACGCATTGATTTCGCGCGCTCGTCCTGTTGCAAGCTTGAGTAGCGTGTAGGAAATAAGCCCAAAACTCAGACCTGTCGCGATGCTGAAGGTCAGCGGCATCGCGATCATGGTGATGAACCCGGGAAACGCTTCGGTGAAATCGTCCCACCCAACTTTGCCGATCGACTGAGCGATCAGAGCGCCAATCAAGATCAGCGCCGGTGCCGTTGCGTACTCGGGAATCGCAGCCGCGAGCGGCGAAAAAAACATCGCACCGAGAAACAAAACGGACACGAAGACGCTGCTCAGTCCGGTTCGCGCGCCGGCCGCAACGCCCGCCGCGCTTTCGATATAGCTTGTTACCGTCGAAGTGCCTGTCACTGCGCCTAGCATCGTTCCTGCCGCGTCGGCCAGCAGCGCCCGTCCTACGCGTGGAATCTTGCCATCGCGGACGATGCCGGCTTGTTCGCAGACCCCTACCAGCGTACCGACGTTGTCGAACAGGTCCACAAACAGAAAAGCAAAAATAATCTCGATCAATCCCAGATGTGCCGCTCTACGCAGGTCGAGCTTCATCCACGTACCGGAAGGATCGGGCATCGCAACGATTGCCGACGGGAGGTGTGTTGCACCACAAGCGACGCCGAGCAACGTCGTTGCCGCGATGCCGATCAGGATGGCGCCATTCACACGGCGCGCCATCAAAATCGCCGTAACGACGAGGCCAAAGCAGGCGAGTTGAAGTTGACGATCTCCGAAATTTCCAATCGTGACTAAAGTTTCAGGACTGGCCGTCACGAGCTTCGCGTTGTGCAGTCCAACAAAAGCGATAAACAGGCCGATTCCAGCTGCCGTAGAGTGCTTCAGGCCTTCAGGAATGCCGTTAACGACTTGCTCGCGCACTCGCGTGACCGTCAAAATAAAAAACAGCGCGCCGGAAATGAAAACAACGCCCAAAGCGGTCTGCCAGGGGATATGCATGTCCAGGCAAACCGAGTAGGTGAAGTACGCATTCAGAGACATTCCCGGCGCGAGCGCGATCGGATAGTTCGCGTAAAGTCCCATCACAGCAGTGGCGACCGCCGTCGAAACGCACGTCGCAAACAACACGCCGCGCTCGGGCATGCCGGTGTGCGCAAGGATTTGCGGATTCACCACGATGATATACGCCATGGTCATGAACGTGGTAAGTCCGCCCAACAGTTCGCGGCGCACCGTGGTTTCGTGCTCAGCCAAGCGGAACAGACGTTCGATCACTTTGGCGTTTCCGGCGGCGCGGGATTCGGAGAAGGAGGCTGCGCACCGCTTGGCGGTGGTCCCGGCAGGGTGCCACCGGACGTATCTCCCGCGGCAGCCTGGCCGAGAGGGACCGATACGCCCAATTTCACTTGGGAAGAAAACTTCTTGTACTCGCTGTAGCGGTCGATCTCGTTCGCTTTGAATTTCAAGAACGCCAGCCGCGCCGATGCGTGAACTTCGGCATAGGTCGGGAGCCAAATTTCGTCGTTTACTTTTGCCTGCTCGATTACCAGATTCGAGCCTTTCGACAGCGACCCGACCAGACCGCCGCCGATTTTGGCCGAGTCGACAAATCGTGCTTCCAGCCGCGCCACATCGCGCGCTTCTTCGTCGACCCAGACCACGCCGCCCAGCTTCTGCGCGATCTGTTCGTTCAAATTGCGCGGCTTGTAGTCGGGATTCGCGGCGAAGTCGAACACGATTACTTCGTGGCCGCGGAAAATCTCGCGGCGCGGGTTGGTAAAGCTTTCGGCGCGAAGGAAGTCGGAAATTTGTTCGTCGTCGCGTTCTTCCTGCTTCGCTTGTTTCTTGGGATCGCTTTCGAAATCCGCTTGTTTCTTTTTCAGTTCATCGAACTCCTTGCTAAAGCGCTGGTCCTCTTTTTTCTTCTCGTCGTCTTCGAGCGGTTTGCCGTCTTTCGCCAAAAGCCGACGGACCTCGTTGTCGCCGATGAAGAACAGGTCGTAATCCTTTACGGTGCGCGAGCTGACATCGCCTTTCGAATCAAACCTTTGTTCTTCGACGTTCAAGTGACAGGTGTAGAGTTTCTGAATTTCTTCGATGGCCCGCTGATTCTTGTTCATGTCGCGCAAAAGCTGCGGAATGTCTGGAAGGGGCCTCGAATCCCGCGAGGGAAAATTGAAGACCGCGTCGTTCACCGCGGAATTGATCTCGACGCGCGTGATGGAAATCCGGTAGGTTCGGCCATTGCGCGTAAGCTCAATCTGCTGCGGCTCCTGAATCCCGCTGACAGGCTTGTAGAAGAAATAGTCGAATTGCTCGGTCGTCGAGGGGCCCTCTCCGCTCGCGTTTGCCGCCGCGAGGGCCGGGATGATTTCCCGGACCAGCAGATGCGTATCCGTATCGAAAAATAATTCGCGTTTTACCCCAGGAGAAAGCGCCAGCTCGACGTGATATGCGGGCTGCTGGTGAACGTTCGTGGTTTCCAGTACGCGAGCAAGAATCCTGTCACGCTTCATGTGGAGCAGTTTTCCGTTCAGGTAGCGAGTCTCGGCCTCGCAGGCCGCCGCGTTTGCCCCCGTTAGAGTGACGGCAGCGTCAGCGCCGATTTTTTGCCATCCTGATTTGCCGTTGTAGGCGACCACGGTGCGCGTGCTGGCCAGCCCGAACTCGGAATAATATTTATTCGGAGCCTTCACGATGAGGGCGTAGGTGCCGGATGTGTCCAACGAATCGTCGCTCGCACCGCCCTCCGCAGGTTTTTCGAAAATGCTTCCCGATATTGAGCTGGAGTGAACAGCCTCCAGTACCTTGGCTCCGCCGATGGCGCGTACGTATTCGTCCACAATTTTCTGAGCGGATTGGCCGAATGCAGGAGTTGCAGCGGAAAAGACGGCGGCAAAAAGTGCAATGGAGCGTCCGAGCGCCAGGATGTGCGCGGAGAGTCTTCCCCAGCGACGCGGCGGGACACCAGGACCTCGGGCCGGAAGCACCATGGAGTCTGAATTATATCTTCGGAATCGAATTGTTACGGGAGGGAAGTTGATCGCAAGAGCCGCCTTCTTGGGAGGCGGCTCCTGCAAGCAAAGAATTACTGGACGCGCTGGATGTAACGCGCTTCGGACGTGTCGACTTTGATTTTGTCGCCATTCCCTACGAAGGGAGGCACGTTCACGATCAAGCCGGTTTCGAGCTTGGCCGGCTTCATTACGGCGCTCGCGGTGGCCTTCTGGATCGTCTGCTCGGTCTCGACGACCGTCAGGTCGACTGTGTCCGGCACCAGAACGCCGATCGGTTTATCGTCGTAATACTCGATTTTCACTGCGAGGTTCGGGATCAGGTAGTCCTTGCTGTCGCCTACGATGTCGTTGCGCAGTTCCAGCTGCTCGTAATTCTCGGTGTTCATGAAGTGATGCGTGTCGCCGTCGCTGTAAAGGTATTCGAAGGGCAATTCGTCCACCACCACTTTCTCGACGGTCTCTTCGGCGCGGAACCGGTAATCCAGCATGTTTCCGGTGCGGAGATTGCGCATCTTGGTCTGCATCGACCCGCGCTTGTTGCCTGGCGTGCGGTGATCCACGCTGTACACCACGCACAGGTCGTTCTCGTACTTGATAATCATGCCGGGACGCAACAGTGTTGCCTTGATCATTCGGTGCTCCTGAAATTGTGCGCGGTAATTCCCTGGAAAGGGGTGGGTTGCCACAACGCGCGGGCCCAAAGCCCACAAAGCGGCGAACGCACTGCGCTGAAGCCCTTATTATAGCGGCCCGCCGCGCGTATGGTCAATCGGAGGGACACGTGGCGCAATATCTCCCTGCGAAAGATACCTGAGGAACACCGCTGCACGCTTCACGGGCCGTAGCTCAGATTCATGCTTTCAACCGCTGGCGAGGTCTTGTCTTCGAACACGACGCGCCTGTCCAGGAAGGTCAATTCCTTCCGCCAGGCGCGCAAGGCGAACCATTCTCCCGCAAAGAGAACGGCAAAAACGACGAACCCAAATGTCTCACCGAAAGCCCAGTGTTCGGCGGCACTGGGCAACTCGGTGAAGACGAAAAACCCGGCGGTGTACAGCAGCACCTGGACGATCGCACCGCTTTTGAACGGCGGTAACGCGCACGTAAACGGCACTTTATGAAAACCGGCCAACAAGATCTCGGTGAGAGAAACGCACATCAGGAAAACGATCGCAGTATGAACGAGCGCGATCTTCCAGCCCCAGAAATGTGCATAGAGCGGAAAGCAAAACAACGTCAGTAGCGGCCCCAGAATCGTAAACACGACCTTGCGTGCCAGCGGAACGCACTCGTTCGAATCCGGATTGACGCTAATCCGAAACAGCCAGTTGGCGCGAAGGTTGGCGGGAATATCCAGTGCGCTACGAATCCCCAAAATGACGAAGTAGGCCAAAATTAAGGGGACGCTTAAGAGTTCGGCGGACGGAATGCTTTCGATGTTGTGAGCGGCCGCGCGAGTTCCACCAAACAAAGTCTGCGCTGCGACCACGACGCCTAAACCAGCGAACCACCCAAACGCGAGTGACTGGTTTGGGCCGCGAGCTAACGCCCGGAATGTAAATCGGAAGGCGGCACGCTGGAACGGGCTGCGCACAAGGGCACGGTCCGCAACTCCGAACATCATGCGACTTATCGTGCCACCGCTGTGGCTCGGGCCACTTGCACCCTCAACGCTCCGCAGATAGTACCGGCGATAGCTTAGGGCGTACGTCGCGTTCGCGCAGATCAGCAGACCCCCGGTAACGATCAGTCCCGCATTCCGCGCAGTTTTAAAAAAGGCATTGCCTCGGCCCAGAAGGGACTGAGAGAGTCCAACAAACCAGACCGGGGGAATGGCTCTGATTGCCCCGGCGAATTTTACTGAGGTGCCGTCGATCAGCCGCGGAATCGCAAAACTCGTCGACAGTGCCGCCATCATCGCGACGATGATCGCGATCCGCACCAACAGTGAAATCCTTCTGAACGTACGAATTGGAAGCATCGCCATCAGCGTCCCGAGCACCGAGATCACCGATACGAAACCAAAAATGCTCGCAAGCGCCACGCTGAAAAAATGAGCGCCGAGAAATCTCAAGAAGTACAAGAATGAAGATCGCGATCCGGACACAACGACTGGAAACAGCACAGTTGAGGCCCCATTGACGTCGACAGAGAGGACGACTGCGACGACCAATAGCGCGACAAGGTTCGCGAAGAAAAAGGCGCGACGACCAATGGGAAGCGGCGCGAGATTGTTGTAGTCGCGCCGGTCGGGCAGAACAGCATCCCATTTCCACACCGCGACCGAAGCGCTGACGGCCATCGAGAGAACGACAAAGAAGTATTCGTCGGGCAGGGACGCGGCGTAGGGATCGAAATTCAGATCGCCACGAAGCACCTGGAAAAGCGAACCATACTTATCGATCAAAAACAGAGATGCGAATATTCCGGGTAAGGCCAATAGCCCGAGAACGACCCCGAGGCTCAAGTCCAATCCGTCTGAATCGGAACCTTCACCTCCATGAATGATTCTACCGGTGGCATGCCGTACCAGGCGATGGAAGGGCCTCCGCCACTCGCGGTGGGCCGGCGGGTCGGAGGATTCGGTCATGCGGCATCCATCAGTTCGATCAGGTCGAGCGCCGCCTTTTCCGCGTCGCGATCCTCCACCAGGTGAACGAATGCGTCCTCCAGACTCGACAAGCCGACCGATTTCTGAAGGTCCTGCGTCGGCGCATAGGCGAGAACGCGACCCTTGCGCAGAATCATGACGTGCGAGCAGACTTTTTCGACCACCTCCAATACGTGCGAACAATAAAAAACCGCTTTACCCCGCTCGCCCAGTCCCCTGATCAAGTTCTTGACGATGAGGGCGGAAGTCACGTCCAGGCCCGAGAGCGGTTCGTCGAATATCAGAAGTTGAGGATCGTGCAAAAGCGCAGCGATCAGCAAAATCCTTTGACGCATTCCTTTGGAATACGATCCAGTTGCCGCGTGCCGGTGTGGATACAGCGAGAACACTTCCAGCATGGCGTCGATTCGTTTCGCCAAACGCTTCGCATCGATTCCGCGAAGGGTCCCGACAAGCTCCAAATATTCCCATCCCGAAAGAAACGGATAGAGATCGGCTTCCTCGGGGACGTACCCAAGTTGGTTCCGATATCCGACAAGGTCATTGTTGATGTCCTGCCCGTCAAAGATGACGCGGCCACGGGTCGGCTCGGAAAGTCCGATCAACATCCGGACGATACTGCTCTTACCAGCGCCGTTCGGTCCGAGGCAGCCCAGCACTTCGCCGGAACCGAGGGTGAACGAGACTTCGTTGACAGCGGGAACGGCGGTGTAACACTTCGTCAGTCCCTTCGCTTCGAGAGAGAGCATGCGTTTGCTCGATTCGTGGCGCGAGTCGGTCGCAATTCGCGCAAGGGTCCCACGAAGTTTGACACCGCGAATCCCCGAAAGTTCCGGGAAACTTCCGACGCAGATTCCGAGCCCGCCGAAACAGAGATGAACTCAACAACTCCAGCCAGCCCGGAGTCCTCGATCATCGGGCGGGAATTATTTCCCGCCGGTGTAGGTGATGCGCCAAATGGCGTTCGAGCCGTCGTCGGTGACGAGCAGCGAGCCGTCGGTAGCGACGGTCACTCCGACGGGGCGGCCCCAGACATTGCCATCCGGGGTTACGAAGCCGGTCATGAAGTCTTCAAATTCGCCGGTGGCTTTTCCTGTGCCGTGCAGGGGAACCCGAATCAGCTCGTAGCCGCCGCGAATCGCTTTGTTCCATGAACCGTGCTCGGCCGCGAAAATGTCACCGGTGTACTCGGCGGGAAACTGCTTGCCGTTGTAGAACGTGATTCCGAGCGATGCGAAGTGCGGCTGGAGTACCACGTCCGGCGTTATCACCTTTTCGCGTAACTCGGGATGAGCGCCCAAGTGGCGCGGATCCTGGTGGCCGCCCATGTACCACCACGGCCAGCCGTAGAAACCGCCCGGCTCGACGTGCGTGATGTAGTCCGGCACCAGATTGTCGCCGAGGCCGTCGCGCTCGTTCACGGATACCCAAAGCTCGCCGGTTTTAGGATCGATCGCAGCGCCTCCGCCTCCATTGCGAATGCCGTAGGCGTAGATGTTCATTCCGGAGCCGTCGGGATTGAACTCCAGAACGTCGGCGCGATTTAATTCAGCGGGTGTCGTGTCAGGATCATCCACGTTGGAAGCCGAACCGACCGGCACATACATTCTCTTGCCATCCGGAGAGAAAACGATGGGACGCGTCCAGTGGCCACCACCTCCGGGTACATCGACGATGTGCTCCGGGGCGCCGCTGGCCTTCAGATCGCCATTCTTATAAGCGAATCGAACCACTGCGTTTGTGTTCCCCACATAGACCCACTTCGGATCGGGCCCCGGCGGGTAAAAGGCGATGCCGTAGGGGCGATTGAGACCGCTCGCATAGGTCGCGACGAGATCCGGCTTCCCGTCAGGCGTGATTCCGCGCGCAATCTTGATATTTCCCGGGCCGCTTTCGGCGAAGAAATAGTCGCCGTTTGGAGCGGTCACAATGTTGCGCGGCTCGTTGAGTCCCGTTCCGATGTACTGCTCGACCTTGAATCCCTCCGGAACTTTGGGCCACGCGCTATCAGGGCGTGCGACTACTTTCGGGCCGTTATTCGCTGACTTCGTGGCAAACGGAGCGGGCAGATCCGCGACGGTGATCTTGTGGATCGTGCCCGGGCTTTCGGTGCGGAAATCAAGGAAGGGCGCTTTCGGCATGGGCGCATTCGCGATGGCACTATTCGTGTGAGCGTCTTCGGCACTGGACTTTGGCGCGGGCGCAGCGGCCGGAGTTTTCGCGGTGTCGATCGTTTTTAGATAGGTGACGATATCCCAGCGCTGCTTCTCCGGCAGGGAGTTCCATGCAGGCATTCCATCGGGCACATCGCCGTTGGTGATAAACCAATATAGCTCGCCGTCGGTCACCGATTGCGACGGGCCTTTTGCGAGCGAGGGAATATTCGCCATGCCCTGCGCCTTGGGGCCGTGGCAGAGCGCGCATTTTTGCTGGTACACCGCAGCGCCCGCGGTAGCCGCCGCAGGCGAGCGCCCGCTCGGATTTTTCATCGCCTTCGCGCTAGCGGGCGCGTTGTGAAACGCTGCGTTTTGCGCCCCAGCCATGGGTGCGGCAACGATTGCTGCTGCCGCGCTAAACGCCACGAGTGCGGTTGTTCTCATGGCCGTGCGCGCCACCGTTCGCCTGATCTTTTCCCGTTGAAGCCTCAAGGCTGCCTCCGTGCAGTAGGGGTCGTCGATATCTTACTTCGACGCACGCGAACTCTGCACCGATCCTGTTTTTCGTTGAGTTTTAATGGCTAAAACTTTGCGGCTCGCGTGTTTCGAGCCACGCGCGCATTTTCGGACCCCAAACTGCAATCGTGGGAATCAGTCCGCTATGGCCGTACTTTTCGGCTTCCGGCACTTCCAAGTACGTCGCATCTTTCAATCGTGCCGCGGCGGCTTTCGCGTCGCCCAGAGCGACCGGCACCATCAGATCGCCAGCCATGTTGATCATTAGAACGGGTACGCGGATCTTGTCGATCTGCGCCCATGCGTTGAATCCATCGTTCATCCGCATTTGATAGATGAAGTCGTTTGCGTCGGTCGAAGGCGTTTCCATATCGGCGAACGCTTTGGCCACGGCCTCGCGCGTCGGGTAGCGATCCTGCAATCCGCCCGCTCCGGACAACCACATGTCGTACATCTCCGATGCCAGAGCTACGCTCTTCGGGTTGGCGGTGTAATTTCCATCCTGAAATGCCGGATCGTTCCGGACAATCGCTTCGCCGAGGAAATCGACCATGCCGCGCCGGCCTGCGTTCGGTTTCGGCGAAGAAATCATCGGAACGAGCGCGTCCATAAAATCCGGATACTGAACTCCCCACTGCCAGGTGCGTCGGCCACCCAGCGAAATTCCGGTTACGAGCGCGAGATGATGAATTCCGAGACTCTCGACCAGAAGTTTTTCCGCAGCCGCCACGTCTTCCAGATTGTAGTGCGGGAATTTCTGGCCGAGGCCGTCGCTCGGTTTTGAGGAAGCGCCCGATCCGATTGCATCGGGAGCGATTACATAAAATATCGTTGTGTCGACGGCGCCGCCGGGGCCCAGCAGTGGATTCGCGTGCGACCCCCCGAGTCCTGCAAAGTTCATGCCCGAGCCGCCGGTTCCGTGGAGCAGCAGCACGGCATGGGTGATCTCGCCGGAGGCATTTTTCCTCGGTGTGCCCCAGGTGACGTAATGAATTTTCAGCTCCGGCATGACTTCACCGCTGTGAAACTGAAAATTACGCGCGATGAAATCGCCTCCGGTGGCTGCCTTGCGGAAATCCGTCTGTGAGCGAGCCGCACTCGCCAGAACGGTTATCGTCAGAACCGTCAGGATCGCAATTCGCAGCCTGATTCGCATTTCGATTGCCTCCGCCGACGTAGTAACCGACACGCGACATTCACGCCAGCTAAATTTCACCCCGTTCGATTTCGCTATCTTTACCGTTCACCCCGTGTTAGTCTCTGTTTGCGCTTAATAGTTCGGTTGTGTTGTGCGGTCCCTCTGGACAAGAAGTTCACCTGAGAATACCCGCCTTCAGTAAGCTCCGTCCGTCATTACGCGTAAATTAAACATGTGGCATGAGGCCCTTGTTTCGCACCTACGGGTGTACGCGATTTGGCCTTTCTCCACTCAAAGGTAAAACTCTAGATGGATAGCAATACCGTTTCACAGCAGTTGTTTTCAGATATGCCGATTTCGGCTTACACCCAGGAGCGTTTGGCGTTCCGCAGCTTTTCGACGCCCACGCCCGTGCAAGCTTCGGCGATTCCGCATGCATTGGCAGGCAAGGACGTACTGGCGACGGCCCAAACGGGCACCGGCAAGACTCTTGCGTACCTGATCCCCGTGATCGAACGCATGCTGAAAGAGAAGTCGCAAGGCATCTCGGCGCTCGTGCTGGTACCGACGCGCGAACTCGCGATGCAGGTCGTCGAACAATATAACGCCCTTCGTGGCAAGCAACTCGGTCCCGCGGCGCTGGTCGTCGGCGGTATGTCCGAGGGCGCGCAGCTCACGGCACTTCGCCGCGGCGCGCGTCTGGTGGTGGCAACGCCGGGCCGGCTGGAGGACTTTTTCTCCCGCAAGCTCGTGCACTTCCGCGATCTGCGCGTCCTGATTCTGGACGAAGCCGACCGCATGCTTGACATGGGATTTCTCCCCGCGATTCGCCGCATCGTCGGATCGCTTCCGAAAGAACGCCAGACGCTTTGCTTCTCGGCGACTCTGGAAGCTTCGGTGGCGCATTTGGTTCACGATTACATGAAGGCGCCAGTGCGCGTATCCTTCGGCTCGGTCACGAAGCCGTCGGAAAACGTTCGCATCCAGGCCTTCGAAGTTCCCGCGGACCGCAAGCAGCAAGTTCTTCAAAGCCTGCTGCGTAAGGAATCCGGACGCTGCCTGATCTTCGCGCGCACCAAGCGCGGAGCAGACCGCTTGTCCTGGAGCCTTTCGCGTGACGGCTTCGGCGTCGCCCTGATTCACGGCGGACGCACGCAGTCGCAACGCAATGCCGCGCTGGCTGGTTTCCAGCAAGGGCGCTTCCGTATTCTGGTGGCGACGGACGTCGCTTCGCGCGGCATCCACGTGCAGGATGTGGCTCACGTGATCAACTACGATCTTCCGGAAATTGCGGAGGACTTCATTCATCGCGTCGGCCGCACCGGACGCGCGGGTGGACACGGCGTGGCTTCCACGCTTTTCAGCCGCGACCAGCGAACGGATTTGATGCAGCTCGAGCGCAAGCTCGGGATTCGCATCGAACGCATGAAGGTCGAACTGGACGCCATGGAACCCGCGGCTCGACCGCAGGCCACGCGCCGCGGCTCTCACTTTCACATCGATCGCAAAAGCCGAATCGGACACCTGCCCGGAGAATTTCTCCAGGCCCAGTCCTAACCACGAGCTCTGGCTGGCTTAAACGCCGGCATGGTTCAAAACTGAAACGGCGGCCCGCAACGGCCGCCGTTTTTTTTGCGCTACCTAAATTTTTCGTTATGGCGCGACGCTTTTCGGTGCCATTACCGCTTCGATGTCTTCGGTGGTCCGAGGCAGGCGGCCTGACAAGATTTTGTAGCCGGTCTCGGTGACCAGAACGTCGTCCTCGATGCGCACGCCGAGTTTTTCTTCGGGAATGTAAATCCCCGGCTCTACAGTGACGACCATACCGGGTTCGAGCGGGCGATTGCGGTCGCCCGGATCATGCACGTCCAGGCCGAGATGGTGGCTGACGCCGTGAATGTAGTATTTGCCGAGGGGCTGGCCTGCTCGGTCTTTTCCGTGCGTGTTGATGTAGGCCATGCTGATCGCCATCAGGCTGTCCGGACCGGCGTAGAGCTTGGCGCCCGGCTTAACGGCGGCAATTGCGGCGTTCTGAGCGCCGAGGACGATGTCGTAGATTTCCTTCTGCCGTGGAGTGAATTTCCCGTTGGCTGGAAGCGTGCGCGTGATGTCTGCCGCGTAACCGCCGTACTCACCGCCCACGTCGATCACCACGATATCTCCATCCTGAATCTGCGCGTCGAGAACGTCGTAGTGGAGCACCGTGGAATTCAGGCCGGTGCCGACGATTGGTGCGTAGGCTTCGCGCGCACATCCACCCCATTCGTGGACTTGCTTCATGCGCGCCGCAATCTGATATTCGTACAGACCCGGCTTCATGGTCTTCATGGCGTCGAGGTGCGCGTCGACGGAAAGATCGATGGCCTTCTGGAGAAGCCCGAGTTCTCCGGGCGACTTCACCTGGCGAAGCGCGTAGATCGCCGGGCCTGCGTCCTTGATGGTTGCGGCGGGGACGGTGGCCTTGATCCATTCGTTGGCGACCGTGAAATGGGGGTAGCCGTCTTCCTGTTTGGGCGCGGGTATCGTGTAAACGGAGGGCCAGATTTTCGCCGCGGACTGCAGATCGGCGGCGAGTTGCGAGTAATTGCGAACGGCGGCGAAACCGGTTTTGGCGGCGATGCCGGGATCGTCAGGGCCAAGCTTTGGACCTTCCCACTTTTCGGTCTGGGGATTGCGCGAAGGGAGATAGAGAATTTCGCGGGGGCCAGTGGAGGGCTGACCCGCGGGAGGATCCGGCAGCAAGAGCAACGCGGCATCGGCTTCGTCGTGGCCGGTGAGGTAGTAGAAATTCGGTTCCTGGAAGAAGATCGCGACTTCGGAGGGATCCTGGCGCGAGGTGTAGCCGAACAGTAGGAGAGGCCCGTCGAGTTTGGCGCGGAGTTTTTCTCTGCGCGCCTGATATTCGGCGGCGGGCTGGGGGAACCGGGCCGCGGTGAGGATGGAGATCGCGACCAGCGCGCACAGAACCACCACCGACCGCTTTGCGACAGCTCGCATTTTCATCTTTGGGCTCCGGAGAATTTGACGAAGGGAAACTGATTGCGTTTCAACCCGGGCGGGACAAATGGCCAACCTAAAATCCCGGCGCGCCGGTGGATGCGGGGCGGACTTCGCCGGCCTCGACTCCGAAGCGCAAGCGCTCGAAGTAGGTTTGCGCGAGCGACATCAGACCGGTATAGAGATACCCCCAGACAAAGAGCAGCAGGAACGGCACGGTCGCGTAGTTGAGCCGGAAGACCGAGTAAACCACCGCGGCCGCGAAATACAATCCCAGAGCCACTTCCGCGAACGGCATCCAACCCGCTCCTTTTCTGTATTTCTTTTTCGCCCAATCACCCGAGCCGCTGTGCGCGCCGGCTTCGACGCGGTATTTCGGAGTGCGTACAAATTCCGATTTCACGCCGAAGATCGCTTCCATCACCGCTTTGGCGTTGCGTACGGAAAGCCCGATGCCGACGGCCATTACGAACGGGAGGTACAGAATCGTGCGCTTCCACGTTTTCGGATAGAGGGCGCGTTCGGCCGCGAGATAGAACGAAGAAATCGAGCAGGTGGAGGCGAGGAACAGCGGCAGGTCGATCACCATCACCTGGAACCAGCCTTGATAAAAGCGAACGATCATCGCAGGCAGAAGAATGATCGACATGCAGACCATTAGCGGGTAGCTGATGTTGGCGGTGAGGTGGAAGATGGCTTCGGCCTTTACGGCGGCGGGAGCATTGGAGCGCAGCACGCGAGGCAGAATCTTTTTCGCGGTCTGCATCAGGCCCTTGGCCCAGCGCGCTTGCTGCGATTTGAAGGCGTTCATTTCCACCGGCAGCTCGGAGGGACATTCGATTTCCGGCAGGTAAACGAAATGCCAGCCGCGGAGTTGCGCGCGATAGGAAAGATCGGTGTCTTCGGTGAGCGTGTCGTGCTGCCAGCCGCCGGCGTCTTCAATGGCGGCGCGGCGCCAGATTCCCGCGGTGCCGTTGAAATTGAAGAACAGACCGCTGCGGAAGCGAGAGGAGTGCTCGATAACGAAGTGGCCGTCAAGAAGGATGGCTTCGACTTCGGTGAGCGCGGAGTAGTTGCGGTTGATGTAGCTCCAGCGGGTTTGGACCATCGCGAGTTTCGGATCGACGAAGTAGGGCACGGTGCGGCGAAGGAAGTCGGCGGGCGGGATGAAGTCAGCGTCGAATATGGCGACGAACTCGCCGTTCGAAACGGTGAGGCCTTCCTGCAACGCGCCGGCTTTGAAGCCTTCGCGATTGTCGCGATGAATGTAGGAGATGGGTACGCCGAGCGCCTGGTAGCGTTCGACGCAATCGCGGGCGACTTGCTGGGTTTCGTCGGTGGAATCGTCGAGAACCTGGATGTCGAGCAGTTCGCGCGGATAGTCGAAGGCGGCGACGGCTTCGACCAGACGCTCGATCACATAGCGTTCGTTGTAAATAGGAAGCTGAACGGTGACGCGCGGCCAGACCCTGACCTCGGGCGGCGGACCGGCGACATGCTTGCGGTTTTTGTAATAGTTGTAAACAAGGGCGTAGCGGTGGATGCCGTAGCAGGCCAGGATGGTCATCACCACGAAATACGGCAGCATGATCGCGAGATCGAAACCGTTCGCGGTGTAGAGGCCCTTGAACGGATTCAGGGATGGGTCCAGGTTGCGCCGCCAGAATTCGGTGATCGGGTTACTGCTGGGGTGGAAGATCCAGCTAGCGAACGCGACCGACGCTGTGTACGCCCGACTCAAATGCAGCACCCTCCGATCAGCCCAGGCCTAACTCATCCCACGGAAAAGCAATCCATAACTATACGGGCTTCCGAAAAGCTGTCAACGATTCCTGAGGCGATTCGGCTCCGACGCGAATCAGGCTAAAGCTCTGTGTTTCATGGCCTTGTGCCGATGCCACGCATGCAGCATTTTGATGTTTGGCCGGTGGCGACTGGCCCGCGCTGGCAGTGCTTCTAAGCCCGAGGATGGACGTCGCTCCAGCTCCGGTGGCCGAAAGCCGATTGGCCCGTCCGGTTGGCTGACCGCGAGCGTTCGGAGCGATTTTGGGCACCTTACCAAGGGCAAAGTGGACCTAAGGAGAGGGGAGACCACTACGTGTTTTCAAGGAGTGAGAGGGATTCCCTTCCGCTGAGTGTAGCTAAGGGAACTTTTGTCACCTAGCGAGCAAAAAGGCGCAATCCCATTTTGGGAATGAAGCACGAGGCGTAAGAGCATCGTTCGTCTCCCGGTTGCGCGACCGATCACTCTTATTTCATCATAGCATAATAGTAACTCAAAGGCAAGAGGGAAGCCGCGGGCGGGGCGCGAACGTAGCGTTCCGAAGCAGATTCGTGTAAATTTTCCCGGTGAAGCTAACCAACGTCCGCCGATGGACCGCTGCTTTTGTCGTTGCCCTTCCTTGGGTGTTTGCACTTCCGATCCTGCAGGCGGCGCCGCCGAGTCCCGGCACGTCGAACGGCACCGTCGAACCCCGTACGTTGACCGGTTCGCCAGCGATACCGGACAAAGATGCGATACTCGCGAAGGCTTACCGCTTTGAGCGCGATGGATGGATCTACGTGCACCTGGAAGGCTCTCCGCATGACATTGGCTACCAGCACGGCATGCTGCTGGCCAACGAAATCGCCGACGCGTTCGCGGCGATTCAACTGAACATGACGCACAGCTCGGGCCGGGACTGGGATTTCTTCAGGCGCGCGTCGCGACAGATGCTGTGGCCGAAAATCGATCCTGAGTATCAGGCAGAGCTGCAGGGAATCGCCGACGGACTGGCCGCGAAAAGGGTGAAGCTCGATCTGGACGACGTGATCGCGATGAATGCGTTCATGGAGCTCGCGGATTACTACGTGCCGTGGCTGAATGAGCAGACCGGAGGCGCGCGGCCATCGGTGGCAGAGAAGCACGACCACTGCAGTGCGTTCGTTGCGGCTGGAAGCTACACGAAGAACGGCCAGATCGTGATGGCGCACAACAATTGGACCGATTATATCTACGGAGTGCACTGGAACATTATTTTCGACATTGTCCCGGAGAACGGCTACGCGATGTTGATGGACGGATTTCCGGGCGTGATTGCGAGCGACGACGATTTCGGCGTGAATTCCGATGGAATGATGATCACCGAGACGACGATTTCTGATTTCAAGGGCTGGGACGTAAACGGCAAGCCGGAATTTGTTCGCGCGCGGAAGGCGATGCAGTACGCGGGTTCGATCGACGAGTACGTAAAAATCATGCTGGACGGGAACAACGGCGGATACGCGAACGACTGGCTTCTGGCAGACCGCAAGACGGGAGAGATCGCGCGCTTCGAACTAGGTTTACAGCATCACGACGTCTGGAAAACAAAGGATGGCTATTTCGTGGGATCGAATTTCGCCAGCGATCCGGCGGTGATTCGCGACGAGACGACGTTCGATCCAAGTAATCCGGCGGCGTCGCCGAATGCGCGGCACGTGCGTTGGGATCAGCTGATGGAAGCGAACCGCGGAAAGATCGACGTGACGCTTGCCGAAGCGTTTATTTCGGATCATTACGACGCCTACGAGAAAAAAGAAGATCCCAACCATCGAACGCTTTGCGGACACGGCGAGCAACCGACGGCGGGCGATCCTTCGCGCATCAAAGCTCCATTCAATCCAACCGGCTCGGTCGAAGGCAAAGTGATCGACACGCATCTTGCGGAAACGATGAGTTTCATCGCGCGCATCGGACATCCGTGCGGCCACGATTTCAAGGCGCAGCCGTTTTTGGACGCGCATCCTGAGTACAGTTGGGAAGCGCCAGTGCTGCGCGACATGGATGCGGGGCCGTGGTCGCAATACCACTCCGGCGAGCACAAACCCACGACGGCAACAGGACCGTAGTCCAGAAAGTTCACTTCTCCAAGATCAGGGCAAGCCGGGCGCGTCGCCAATCAGGTGCTATCGGATTGAGCGCACAGCCCTTGCGCTGTCTGGAATTCCCCGTGCGAAGGTGTAAAAATCGAAAAGAGTCGTCGAGGTCCGCCCAGTGGCCGAATGCTGCACCGCGAAGGGTTGCAAGCTCACCGTTCCCGCAGGTTTAGCGGAGGAGCACCTGTGCGTGATGCATTTCACATTGTTGATCGAGAATGAGTGTGCGGAAATGCGGCGGGAGACGGCGCTTTCCAATACCAGCCACGACCGGCAAAAAGAGTTCATGAACAAGATTTCGGGCCGCGGAGAATCCCTGGTAACGGTGGCGACCAGCGGATTTTCGATGTCCGACGAGCTTAAGGCTCGTGTTCTCAGTACGCTGTTGACGCTGATGAATACGCGCGAAAACATCGACCGGGCTGCGATGCGGCAGTCTGCGCTACGCCGGTTTGTCGGCTAGGTTCCTACGTACTTCGCATAAAGCGATCGCGCCACCGAAGGATTCTGCGTGCCTTTAATGATCGCGCGACCGTCGGCAAATACGGTCATCTCGTAGGGCTCCACTGCAAAGCGAAGAAGAAAATCGTTCGAGCGCACCGAAGCGCCCGTTGAGCCCGTGATACGACGCCGCAGTTCGCTGAGGTCGATTTTGCGTCCGCGCTCATGAATCTGGACGGAGTCGCGGCCACACATGGAAATGTGCGCGTGAGCCTTGCCGTTCAAATACTTCAGGTTGCGCTGGACACAGGCACGGCATTCCGGATTCCGCCCGACCAGGATCGATTGAAACTTTCCAGTCCACACATCGCATGAAACCAGGCGCCGGTTGACGGCCTCGGCGCGGCCGGCGAGCAACTTGATTGCTTCCGCGGCTTCGATCGAAGCGATGGCGCCGGCGGCGGAGTTCAAGACTCCGACCGTATCGCAAGTTTCTTCGGCGTAAACGCCTTCGCCGCCGGCGGTTTCTAGCAGGCACGCGAGACATGCCGAGTCGCCGGGCAGGACGGTCATCGTGACGCCGTAGCTTCCGACGGCTGCCGCGTAGATCCATGGAATCCCCAGAGAAATTGAAGCGTCATTGACGAGCAGACGCGTTTCGAAATTATCGGTGCCGTCGAGAATCAGCCCAAAACCGTCGAGAAGCTCTTCGGCGTTCTCGGGAGTGAGGTCTTCTACCGCGGCTTCGACCCGCACGTCGGAATTTATGGCGCGAAGGCGGCGTTCGGCGGCGACGGCTTTGGGTAGAGCTTCGCGAGCGTCGGTTTCTTCGAAAAGAGTCTGGCGCTGGAGATTGGAGGATTCGACGAAGTCGCGGTCAATGACGCGGAGTCGGCCGACTCCCGCGCGGACGAGAAGGTTGGCGACTACAGTGCCGAGCGCGCCGCATCCAACGAGAACGGCGCTTGAGGCGAGCAGGCGCTCCTGGGCGAGTTCGCCGAGCCCGTGAAAGAGAATCTGGCGTGAGTAACGTTCGCGCTGTTCAGGAGTGATGGGCATCAGATTCGCGCGGAAATTCGCGGCGATTCGAAGTTTCGCGCAGAACACTGATGATAGCGCCTTTTCGTTCCGGCGAGGCAACGCGCCATGCTAACCTTCCTTCTTAATCCTTTGCCTGCATGAGATACGCAAACATTCCGCCCCCCGCGCCGGCGCGCCTTTTTGTTCCCGCCTTTCTTCTCCTGACCTTCCTGACCGTGAAATTTTGCGCCGCGCGGCCGGTTTCCGCTCAAACGAGCGTGATGCAGACAGCGGAATTTCCCGAAGGCCAGACGGTCGTTGAAATTCGTGTGTTGGATTTGAAAGGCGCGGTCGTGCCGTCGAAGCTTCCGGCGATGCCGATGGCGGTGGGGAAGGCGTTCGATTTCGAGGACGAGCGAGAAAGCCTGCGCGCGCTCTATCGCACCGGCGACTACGCGGACATTCAAGTAAGCGCCAGCGCGGTTTCGGGTGGAGTCCGGATCGATTTGATGGTGCAGCGGAATTTTTACAACAATGTCGTGCGCGTGATGGGGCTGAAGGAGCCACCCAGCGAAGCGGCGGCACTGGCGGCGATGCGGCTGACGCTCGGAGAGGCGTTTCGGGAAAGTTCGCTGCGCGATGCAATCGAGCGGCTGAAAGATGTGCTGCAGAGCGAGGGATTGTACAAGCCGGAGATCACTTGGGCATTGACGCCGCATGAGGACACGCGGCAGATGGACGTGATCGTGACCGTAGTTCCGGGGATGCGCGCGACGATCAGCAATTTTCAGGTGAAAAACCAGACACCGGTTTCGGATGCGGAGCTCATCAGCCGGTCGAAAATCAAACTCAATAACACGCTCACCACGGCGCGGCTCACGCGCGCAACGCAACGGCTGAAAAAATATTTCCTGAACCAGGGTTACCTGGGCGCTGGGATTTTGATTACGCCGGGCGCATACGAAGCCGCGACCAACCAGGTGCCGCTCAACTATACGGTTTCGACCGGGCCGCGAGTACGCGTGGTGATCAACGGCGCGAAAGTGAGCAAGGACAAGCTGCGACAACTCGTGCCGGTGTATATGGAAGGAGCGGTAGACGACGATCTGCTGCAAGAAGGCCGACGCAACATTCGTGATTATTTTCAAGGACTCGGATACTTCAACGCGGACGTGGAGGTCTCGTCGAAGGACGACCCTGAGGCGCGCGAGCGTGTCATCAGTTTCGACGTGACGCGCGGCGATCACTACCGGCTTGCGGGCGTGGGATTCGAAGGCAACAAGTATTTCAACCACCATTTGCTTGCGAGCCGCCTGGCGCTGCAACCTGCTTCATTCGCCTCGAACGGGAAATTTAGCCAGAGCCTGGTGCGCAGCGACACGGACTCGATCAAGAACCTTTATCTTTCGAACGGATTTTTGCAGGTGCAAGTAACGGCGGAGACCAACGATCACTACCGCGACAAGAAAAACGATCTCTACGTGACTTTCAATATCGTGGAAGGCGCGCAGACGCGCGTTGAAGCGCTTACGCTCGATGGCAATCACGATCTTTCGACCGAGACTCTGCTGAACGTGATCGGATCTTCAGCCGGGCAGCCGTATTCAGCCGCCGGCGTGGCCAGCGACCGGAACAATATCCTAGCGATGTACTACAACGAGGGATATCCGGAGGCGCACTTCGAAGAGCAAGTGACGCCGGGTGAGAAGCCCGACGAAGTGAAGCTGGTCTATAAGATCGCCGAGGGCGAGCGCATTGATGTAGCGAAGGTGTTGCTGACCGGATACCAGTACACGCGGCCGGGTATCATCGCGCGACAGGTCGTGATCAAGCCGGGAGGGCCGTTACGCGAAGGCGACGTGGTGGAAACGCAGCGACGCCTTTACAACCTGGGCGTTTTTACGCGCGTGCAGATCGCTCCGCAGAATCCGACGGGCACCGATCCCGACAAGACGATGGTGGTGGACGTTCAGGAGGGAAGCCGTTACACGTTCGGATACGGGGGCGGATTCGAAGTACTCAGCATCGCGGGTTCGGGAAACAATCCGAATGGAACTTCGATCGTGGCGAGTCCGCGCGGAATTCTCGAAGTGGCGCGCTCGAACATGTTCGGCCGGGCGCAAACGCTTTCATTCAGGGCGCGAGCGAGCACCTTGCAGTACCGCGCCCTGCTGGCGTACACGGCGGACCAGTTTCTCGGGTACAAATCGCTAAGTGCTTCGCTGACTGGATTCGCGGACAAGACGCTCGACGTGGACACGTTCACTTCGATTCGGTATGAAGGCGCGTTTCAGATAACAGAGAAGCTGTCACCATCGAGTTCCATCCAGTACCGGTATTTTTTCCGTCGCGTGCTCGCGAGCAATCTGAATGGGAAAGTCTCGCCGGAAGAAATTCCGTTATACAGCCAGCCGACGCTGGTATCGGGATTCGGGATCACGTATGCGAGGGACCGGCGCGACAATCCGACGGAGGCGAAACACGGCACGTTCAATTCGGTCGACCTTAGCGTTTCTTCGAAAGCGCTCGGATCGAGTGCGAGCTTTGTTCGCGGATTTTTCCAGAATTCGTCGTTTTATTCGTTCGGACGGGATTTCGTTTTTGCGCGATCGACTCGATTTGGGATCGAACATGTTTTCGGCGGCAGCCAGGAAGTGGACGTGCCGCTTCCGGAGCGGTTCTTCGCTGGGGGCGGCCAGTCGTTGCGCGGATTCAGCCTGAACCAGGCGGGACCGCGCGATCCCGTGACCGGATTTCCGATCGGCGGACTCGGGCTGCTGATGTTTAATCAGGAGCTGCGGTTTCCCATGAAGTTACCCATCATCGGAAACAAGCTGGGCGGGACGCTTTTTTATGACGGCGGAAACGTTTTCAGCGATGTGAGCCACATCAACCTCGACTGGAAATCGAAGTCGGACACGGAGCTGAACTATTTTTCGCACACAATCGGATTCGGCGTGCGGTACCCGACACCGATCGGACCGGTGCGTGTCGACATCGGCTACCTGCTGAATCCGGCGCAGTATCCGGCGACCGTATGCGAAGCGCCGACAGCTCCGCTGCCGAATCCGTGTCCGCCGCCGTACCAATCGACGCGGACATACACGCTGCCGCACGTCGGATTCTCGTTCAACATCGGGGCGGTGTTTTAATGCGTCGCGCGTTCATGCGGGGTGGAATCGTGATTGCAGTCGCGATTGCTGCACTGTGCTCGCCGCCGGTTCCAGCCAGCCTGGCGACCGTTGGCGCACGCGCGCTCGCCGCGCCAACCCAGGAATCGCGCAATATCGACGGCGTGGCGGCGCGAATCGAAGACGATGTGATTACGGAAAGCGAGATTCGCGAGCTCGGCGCGTTCGAGCAACTGGTGGATGGCAAGCCGAAGTCGCGGGCTGAACTGATCCGTCTGCTCGCGGATCAGTGGCTGGTCCACACCGAGGCGGTGACCGCGCGGTACGCGCAGCCGAGCACGGCGGACGTGAATCGTGCAGTAGCCGAATTCGAAAAGCAGTTCTCTTCGCAGGAGGAGTTTCAGAAACGGTGCGCCGAAGCAGGACTCAGCCAGGCTGCGTTGCGGCGCCTGATCGCACAGCAGCTGTATCTTTCGCGGTTCATCGATTACCGCTTCCGCCCCGCCGCGCAGATCACCGACCAGCAGGTGGAGAATTACTACAACAACGAATTTGTGCCGCAACTGAAGACGCGGAATCAGACAGTCCCGCCCCTCGATGATGTGGACGACACGATTCGTGAAATCCTGATCCTGCGCGCGATTCAAGCTCGCGCGGACAAGTGGCTGGCCGACACGCGCGATCGCGTGAAGCTGGACATCGTTTCGAAACAGGATGCTTTGCCAGCCGCGCCTGAAGCGAACCGGAGTCCGCAGTGAAGGGCGCGCGGATCTGGAAGTGGATCCGGCACTCGCTGATCGCGATGGCGGTTCTGCTGACCATTGCCGCGGTTCTGATTTACAGGCTGGGCAACAGCGTCGCCGAACGCATCGTGCGCAGGCAGCTGGTGAGCGAGCTGGAACAGCGCACCGGCGGGCGCGTGGAGATGGGCGGATTTCATCTCGAGGCGATCCGCTTGCGCGCAGAGGTGGACAATCTTACGTTGCACGGACGCGAGCCCGCGACCGCCCCCCCGCTTTTCCACGCCGACCACATCGATGTTGGACTCAAGGTGCTTTCGTTCTTCGACCGCGAAATCAAACTGGACCAGCTGGTAGTGAAGAATCCCCAGGTGAATGTGCGGATCGACAAATCGGGCCTGAGCAACATTCCGTCGCCTCGCGTTCCACCGAGCAACAAGCCATGGCAGGACACGCTGTTCGGTCTGCGTATCGGGCTATTGGACCTGCAAAACGGCTCGTTCGTTTTCAACGACCAGAAAACCTCGTTTGGAATGAAGGGACAGAATTTTCATTTTCATTTGGCCTACGACCATCGCCTCGGAGCCGCGGATTCCTATATCGGCGATTTTGAGTGGTACCAGGTCGAAGTGGCTGAAAAAAGGGATGCCCCTTTCCGTTTCGACACTTCCGGAAAATTTCTGCTGCACCGAGATTCGTTCGAGCTGACGGATTTCGATCTGAAGCTCCCGCACTCGGATATCAGCTTGCGCGCTGAGTTGACGAGCTTTCGGCAGCCGGCATGGGATTTGCATTATCGCGGCAAGCTTTCGCTTGACGACGTTCGGGTGATCGTGCGGCAGCGGCTGGTCCCCGACGCGACTACGGATTTTTCGGGCACGGCGCATTACAGCGCGGGCGATTGGACGGGCTCAGGCCATTTTTCGGGCCACGACATCAAGCTGCCCTACGAGTGGTTTCACGCAACGGGATTAGCTGCATGGGGCGACTTTCAAATTTCGAAGAAACTTCTGGTGGTGCCCAATCTCAACGTCCGGGCGCTGGAAGGCGCGCTCGATGGCCGTATCGAGATGGATATGAAGACGCTCGCGTTCCGCACGAACACGCATTTTCAGGGCGCGAGTCTGGCCGATGCGTTCAACGCAGTGAACAACGTCAACTTTCCTCTGGATACGCTGCGCTGGGAAGGCGCGATCGATGTGGTGTCCGAGAACACATGGGTTTCGGACTTCCAGCATTTCCGAACGCGAGGAGATTCGCGATGGACGCCGCCGACGGTGCTCGATCCTGGAGCAGTGCCGGTAACCGCGTTGGTGCACTTCGATTACATCGACGACGAGCGGGCGATCACGCTGACGAACAGCGACATCACCACGCCACACACGCATCTGCAGTTTGATGGCTTTCTCGGCGCCAAGGACTCCACGCTGGCGCTAAAGCTGAAGTGCTCCGCGGTAAAGGACTGGGACAGCTTTGTGAACTACTTGATCGATCCGGAAGCGCCGCCGGTTCCAATCACCGGTGAGCTGGATTTTACGGGACGTATTCTAGGGCCGATCGCCGGGCCGAGCTTTGCCGGGCATGCGCACGCCTTGGACGCGCGGTATGACACGTATTATTTCGACGAACTGGATGGCGACATCGATTACTCGGTGGATGCGTTCCGTTTTGCGAATGCGACGGTAAAGCGCGGAGAGGCCGTAGCGAAACTCGATGTGAATCTCGGCTTTGACCACGACTGGAGTTTCACTCCGGATAGCCAGTGGAGCGTGGAAGGTTCGGTTCAGAAGGCGCCGCTCGCGGACGTTCAAGCGTTGCTTGGCGTGAACTACCCGGTCACGGCTCTCGTGAGCGGAACGTTTCGCGCGGGAGGCACGCGCGCCGCGCCGGTATTCGACGCCGATATGGAACTACACGACATCAATGCAAAGGGTTATCAGATCGACTCTTTCGCTGGCCAATTTCACTACTCGCCTGATGAGATTCGGATCTCGCGTGCAGACGTTCGACGCCGCGAGGGACGCATCACCGGAAATTTCACCTACCGGCCGAACGAACAGACGACGGACTTCACCTTGGCGGGGCTTGCGATTCCGATCAGCGAGATCCACGGCGTACAAACGGCGAGCGTTCCGTTGGGAGGAACGATCGATTTCAATTTGCGCGGCAGCGGCCCGGTTCGCGCACCGATGGGCCAAGGCGACTTCCACATCGTCTCGCTCCAGGTGGGTACCGACGACCAGGGCGACTTCATCGGCCACATGACTTCTGATGGCCGCCAGGTCCACATGGACATTACGTCAGAGAAATCGAACGGCAATTTGTCGGGACAGATTTCGCTGGGGCTTTCCGGCGATCAAGACATCAACGGGAAGCTGACCGTGAAGCAGTTCGATCTCGATCCGCTCTTGAAGAGCGGATTGCACCTGAAGAATCTGACGAAACACAGCGTCGTGGACGGAGAATTTACCCTTTCGGGCGAGTTACGAAAGCCGGACACGATCGTGGTGGATGCAAACATTGCATTCATTTCGTTCGATTACCTGTTCATTTCACTGCGCAACGACGGGCCGGTGCAGTTCGCCTACCGGAAAAACGAAGTGCGCATCACGCAGGCGCGGATCACGGGTCAAAACAGCAACTTTGAGATCACGGGCTCGGCGCGGTTCGATCGCGAGAGACCCATTCACGTGAACGTGACGGGCGCGGTGAACCTGGGCCTGCTGAAGGGCCTTGTGCCGGATTTGACGGCGACGGGCGAGGCCGACGCAAACGTAGCGATCCAGGGCACGATTTCGAAACCACGCATTACGGGACGAGCCAGCGTGAAGAACGCGTCCGCGATCTATGCCGACGCGCCGATCGGATTGAGCAACGTGAAAGGCGAACTCGTTTTCGACAGCAGCCGCCTGATTTTCGAAAATATCACGGCAGATTCCGGCGGAGGGCAGTTGACGCTGGGAGGCAGCCTGACCTACGGCGAGGATGGCCCGGTGCGGTATGAAATCACCGCGACGACATCACAGGTCCGCGTGCGTTATCCAGCGGGGATGAGTTGGCTGGTGGGCGGCAGTTTGCAGCTCAGCGGGACGCCGGATGCGGCGATTCTGAGTGGCAACGTAGAATTGAAACGGTTGCTATTTGCGCCTGGCGTGGACATCACCTCTTTCTTTTCACCCAGTCCCGAGACGGCGGCTGCTACGTCTTCAGCGTTCATGCGGAACTTGACGTTCGACGTGGCCAGCCATACCGCCCCGGGGGCGCGGATCGAATGGGCCGGCGCGCAAGTGGAGATCGACAGCGATCTGCATTTGCGCGGCACGCCCGACCATCCGATATTGCTGGGACACATCCACCTGTTGGGCGGGGAAATGTCGTTCCGGGGAAACAACTTCGCGCTCACGCGCGGCGACATCAATTTCGCGAACCCTTTCCAGCTCGATCCTGAACTGAATATAGAAGCGACGTCGACGATCAGCCAGTATCAGGTGACGATCAACTTCTCCGGGCGGGCCAGCAAACTTTCGCTGAGCTACCGTTCCGATCCGCCCCTGCCGGATACCGACATCATCGCACTGCTGGCGTTAGGCAGCACCGGCGAGGAAAGCGCGCTGCGGTCGGGCGGCGGAAGCGGGGGCCAGAACTACGGCGCCACCGCGCTGCTGTCGGAGGCGATTTCAAGCGGCCTGGGGGGGCGAATCGAACATCTTTTTGGGATTAGCCATTTTCGCGTCGATCCGTTTCTTGCCGGCACGACGACAGAATCGTCGGCTTCCGCGCGCGTGACGATTGAGCAGCAGGTGACGCGCGATCTGACGATTACCTACTCGTCGAACGCGGCGTCCGACCAGGAGCAGTTGATTCAGGTCGAATATCACGTGAAGAGGGATCTTTCGGTGGTCTTCCTGCGCGACATTAACGGCACGTATTCGCTGGACGTGAAATTCGTCCGGCACTTCCACTAACGCCGCGCTATTTACTCGTCCATCAAAAACAAGTGATCCACGGAGAGGCCGACCTGCCACGGTTGTTCAAGGCCCCGAACGCGGTCCCACTCTTCCTTGGTCAGCTCGGCTTGCAGCTCGATCTCGCCGGAAAAATGCTCGAGCTCGTGCGTTCTGAGGAAGACGGTCATCCGGAACGGCGTCTCGGACGTATGCGCAAGCCAGCAGGGAATTACGTTGCCGCCAAGGTTGGGTGAAGTTTCCGGACTTTTCGCAAAGCAGATGTGGTGCGCTCGGATTCCGACGAAGCGCGCTGAAGCGGCAGCCATATCGTTCAATTGGAGACGTACTCCCCAATCGATCGCGGTGATGGATCCGTCGGGCTCCGCTTGAACGCGGGAAATGTTTTTGCAGCCGGTCAAACGCGCGACTTCGGTGTTGGGCGGCTGGCGCAGAATTTCCTGTTTGGGTCCGTACGCGACAATGCGGCCCCGCGCCAGGACGAGCAAGTCCGCGCTGATGCGGTAGGCCTCCTCGATGTTGTGGGTGACGACCAGGGACGGATGTGGGTAAGAAGCGAACGTTTCCTCGAGCAAGGTTTCAATTTGGCTGCGGAGGTGGGTGTCCATCGCGGACAGCGGCTCGTCGAGCAGGAGCGCCTTCGGTTCGACCGCGAGCGCGCGGGCAAGCGCGACGCGCTGTTGCTCGCCGCCGGAGAGCTCGCCGGTGTAGCGATCGTTGAGTTCTGCAACGTGAGTGCGCGCGCTCAACTGGGCGAGGCGAGCGTTTCGGGCTTCGGGCGAGACCGCGGCGAGGCCGAAGGCGATATTCTGCTGGACTGTTTTGTGCGGGAAAAGCGCGTAATTCTGGAAAAGCAGGCCGACACCGCGTTCACGAGCAGGGAGAGAAATACCGCGCTCTGAATCGAATAGCGCGCGGCCGTTCAACGCGATCCGGCCGTGGTCGGGTTTTTCGAGGCCAGCGATGCACCGGAGCAGCATCGTCTTACCTGCGCCGGACGCGCCGAGAATGCTGAGCGGTGCATCGGCCGCATGGAATTTCAGTGCGAGCGTGAAATTCGCCAGCTTTTTTTCGATATTTACCTCGAGAGGCATTTCAGGCGTGCCCCCTGGCTGCGCGCTGCGCGTGGGTCCAATAGTAAAGACCGGCCAGCAGAGCGAGGGAAAGGGCGACGTCGATTGAGCACCACAGCCACGCGCGCTGCATGTCGCCGGACTCGACGGCGAAGTAAATCGCGAGAGGAATCGTTTCCGTGCGGCCAGGGATATCGCCGGCGATCATCAATGTTGCGCCAAATTCTCCGAGAGCGCGGGTGAAGGCCAGAATCGTTCCTGCCAGCACACCAGGCCACGCCATCGGCAACAGGACTTCACGGAACACGCGCCACTCGGTAGCGCCGAGCGTTCGCGCCGCTTCGGCAACCGTCGGATCAACCTGCTCGAGCGCCGCGCGGGCGCTGAGGTACATCAGCGGAAACGAGACGGTGGCTGCGGCAATCACTGTGGCGGGCCACGAAAAGATCACGGCCACGTCAAGTTTTGCCAGCAATTCACCGACGGGGCTGCGCCGCCCGAAAATCACAAGCAGTAGAAACCCGACCACGCTGGGAGGAAGCACGAGAGGAAGAAGAAAAACGGAATCGACGATGACGGCGAGAAGTCCACGGCGGCGCTCGCGCCATGCAGCGGCGCCGACTCCCAGAACGAGCGTGATGGCCGTCGCGACGACGCTGGTCGCCAGCGATATCCAGAGTGGTGACCAATCCATGAGAGGAGGATTGTAGCCGGACTAATTTTTCGCGGCGGGCTTTTCGGGTGTCGGAACGAAGCCAAAGCCCTGGAAAACCAGGCGCGCATCAGCGCCGGCCAGGAAATCAAGGAATGCTTTTGCGAGCTCGGGATTCTTCGAGTTTTTCAAAACGGCAGCCGGGTAGAGAATCGGCGCGTGCGATTCGTCTGGGACTTTTGTGACGATGCGAATCTTTTGAGACCTGAGCGCGTCGGTGGAGTAAACGAAACCGGCGTCAGCATTGCCGGTTTCGACGTAGACAAGTACGGCGCGCACGTCTTTTGCGTAAACGATTTTCGCCTCAACGCCGCCCCACAGGCCCAGGTGCTGCAGGGATTGCTGGGCGTACATTCCGGCGGGGACGGTCTTCGTCTCGCCGAGTGCGATTTTTCTGACCGCGGACGCGGTGAGATTCTCCAGTGTGTTCACCGACGATTCGTCCTTTGGCGTGATGAGCACCAGCGAGTTCGCGACGATATCCCGGGCGACTCCCGCGAGCAATCCCTGGGACCGCAATTCGTCCATGGGCTGCTCGGCCGCGGAGAAGAATACGTCTGCCGGCGCGCCCTGTTCGATCTGATGTTCGAGAGTGCCCGATGCGCCGTAATTGAAGACGATCTTCGCGCCGGGGACGCGCTTTTCGTACATCGGGCCGAGCTGTGCGAGCGCGTCTTTCAGGCTAACCGCTGCCGATACCGTGATCGAGCCGGTGGTTGGGGATTGAGCGAGCGCGGGCCAAATTCCAAACAGGATCACGCAAACAACAAGGAGGCCGGCGACTTTCGGCCTCCTCGCATGCGATGTGCGTGTATCAGAGAACATTGTTTACGTCTCCCGAACGTTCAGCGCCGCAAGAATTACTGGTGCGGCGTTGCGGGCGTGCCCGGCTGTACTTTTTGTGGAGGCGGCGCGGGCGCAGCACCCGAATCGCCCGGCGCTGGAGCGGGAGCGGCTGGAGCAGGCGCGTTCGGATCCGGCGGCAACATCTGCTTCAGGACGGGGTAATCGTCCTGCATGCCACGCAGGACTTTGATCGCCACAGTTTGGTCCATCTGCACGCCGACGTTCTGAGATTCCTGCACAACGTCCGGCATTTGCTTCACGAGTTTTTGGCCGAGCGGCGATTCATAGAACTTGGTCAGACCCTGGATATCTTCCATCGTGAAGTGTTTGGCGTAGATGGGGACGATTGCGTCGGTCACTTTGGAAGGCGGAGCTGCCTCGGTGAAGCGCTGAGTGAAGGTTTCCATGAACTTGGAAAGCTGATCCTGCTGCAAACCGCGGCCAACGGCGCTCTGAACTTCGTGCGCGATGCCGGCGGAAATGTTGTCGCCCATCTTCGAGATTTCAGTGAGATCGAGCAAGTGGCGGATGGCGGTTTCTTTGGCGGGGTCGAGCTTTTCGACTGGCGCCGTGGATGGAGCAGGCGCGGCGGACTGACCGGAAGCGCCTGGCGTCCCAGGCTGGTGCTGCGCGGGCTTTGCGTCGGTGGCGGGTGGCGTGGACGATTGCGCCAGCACCGGTCCAGCAGCCAGGAAGGCAGCCATAATCAGGGCAGTTCTCAACTTCATCGGGTCTCCTGTGATCGGTCTGGGTTTGTGTCCACCCTGACAAACGAACCTTAGAACTCTATCGAACGAGGTCGCGGGATGCAATTGCGGCGGCCGGCGAAGGCAGGTCGGATTTGGTTCCGGGAACATCGCCGCGCAGGAGCCAGTTCCAGTGGCAGCGGCGCACTTTGTTGTGTTACTTTCAGCGAAGTGAGTCCTCCTGGCCCTAGCGGTCGATCAAATCGAATCGCAGGACTTACTCGAGTCACCATCTTCGGCGTCCATTCCCAGCCGGCGTTCAAAACGGGATCGCCTCTATGAGCACAAACGGCACGGCCACCGCAACGCATCAGTTCGAATCGTTACGGCGCGAAATGGTTGCGCGGCAGATTCGGGATCGCGGAATTCGGTCAGAGGCCGTGTTGGACGCGATGCTGATGGTTCCGCGCCACGAATTCGTGCCCGCTTCGTGCGTCGGCGAAGCATACGAAGACAAACCGCTCGTCATCGGAGAGGCGCAGACGATTTCGCAGCCATACATGGTGGCTGCGGTGGCCGAGGCGCTGGCCATCGATGCGAACGACCGCGTGCTCGAAATCGGATGCGGATCGGGGTATCAGGCGGCGGTGCTTTCGCCTCTAGCGCGCGAGGTGTTCGCGATCGAATTCCGCACCCACTTGGCAGCTTCGGCCCGCGAACGGCTCTCGCGGCTCGGTTTCAAGAACATTTCGGTGGTTTCGGGCGACGGTTCGCTGGGCTGGCCGATGGCTTCGCCGTATCAAGCGATTCTGGTGAGCGCGGCCGCACCGGCGGTGCCGTCTGCGCTGGTCGATCAACTTGATGAAGGCGGTCGCCTGGTGATTCCCGTGGGTAACGCCGAACAGCAGGACTTGATGCTTCTGGTGAAAAAGGAAAATCGCGTCACCCAGCAAACGCTATTTCCGTGCCGATTCGTGCCGCTGCTCGGCCTCCACGGCTGGCGGCTGCGGCCCGATGGCGCCCTCGAGAAATGAGTTTGGGCCCCGAGCTTTCGGTCGTAATTCCTTCCTATAACGAAGAAAAACGGCTCCCGCGAACGCTGGCGCGAATCCGCGAATACTTCGCGGGGCGGCCGCTGCCATTGGACCAAATCGAAGTGATCGTGGTGGACGACGGATCGACAGACCGGACCGCGGAGGTCACGCGGGAATGGGCGGCAAGGTGGCCGTCGGTGCGGCTGGTTTCGAATGGTGGAAACCGGGGCAAGGGCTACAGCGTGCGGCACGGGATGCTGGAGGCGCGTGGACGGCTCGCGCTTTTTACCGACGCCGACCTCTCGGCGCCAATCGAGGAATCCGAGAAGTTGTTCGATGCGGTGAAAGCGGGGAATGAAGTCGCAATCGGCTCACGGGCGATCGACAGGTCGCTGATCTCCGCGCGCCAGTCCGTGCTTCGAGAAAGCGCCGGAATCATCTTCAATTTATTGGTGCGGTTGTTTACCTGGCTGCCGATTCACGATACGCAGTGTGGGTTCAAGATTTTTGTGCGCGAGCCGTCGCGAATCATCTGGGAACAGCAACGGATTCAAGGATGGGGATTCGATCCTGAGATTCTGTTTCTGGCGAAGCGCCACGGCCTGCGGACGGCGGAAGTGCCGGTACGCTGGGCGCACGATGAGGCGACGAAAGTCCACGTGGTGCGCGCCAGCGTGACAATGTTCGGCGATCTGATCTACATCCGCTGGAACTGGCTGCTTGGGCGCTACCCAAAGCGATAGCCGGCGCCCCGCTTACATCGGGTCCTTCTTCGCGGTGGGCGGGAGCAGACCATTCAAGCGCAGGTACATCGCCTGCATGCTGTAGTGGTCCGACAACTCGCTGGCCAAGATGATCAAAACTGCGCCGCGGGTCATCGGCCGATCCCCAAATACTTTGATCTGTTCGCTGAGGTTTGCGTCGGTGGCCTTTGCGAAGGTCTGGGTGCAGACCTCGAACGATGCCTTCAACATGGGCATCAGTTTGTCTTTTGCATCGGTGTCCGCGGGCTTGTCAGCGGAAGGCGTGGCACCGGCATATTTCGAGCAGAGCGTGTTGTTGGCGTTGATGATGTGAACGATGAGGTGGCCGAAAGTAATCTGCTGTGGGGTGGGTTTGTACTCGTATTTGTCCGCGGGCATCTCTTCGGCGGCGGCGATGGTGTTCTTGGCTGAGCGGTCCAACACCTGGCGAACCATGTCGGTAACCGGATTTACCGAAGGCGCCGCGGGGGCAGGAGTTTGCGCGACTGCGGAGATAGCCATCAATACCCATACGGAACATGCTGCGAAGATCCTCTTCATTGATTCTCTCCCGTTCGTTTACAAGCGCTCGCAGGATAGCTTTCGGCGGCGGTTCGCACAACGAGTATCGGGCTCAATAAAGGAGGGGCGCGTTGACGGAGCTTGTTTCTAACTTTATTCTGCAAAGTACTTGACAGAGGAGCGGGGCTTGGTATCCTGGGTCCATGTCCTCACCCAGGCTTTCGGTGAACCGACCCGGTCCGGCTCCTTCGACCGTGGCCATTGACGACCACGCCCGCGACAACCTTCGCTTCATCCGCGAGACCATGGAGCGGGCCAGCTCCTTTACCGCTGTACCCGGCTGGGGCGGAGTGGCGATGGGGATCACCGCGCTGGGCGCTGCTGCGATTGCGTCGCGACAGACTTCCGAACTCGCCTGGATCACCACATGGATCGTCGAAGCGGTTGTGGCCATCGGCATTGCCGTCTGGACCACATATTCGAAAGCGCGACACGCAGGAACTCCGGTATTTTCAGGGCCTGGACGCCGGTTCGCATATAGTTTCGCGCCGCCACTTTTCGTGGGCGCGCTCCTCATCATTTTGAATCTACGCAACGGTAACGTCGGGCCGATTCCCGGCGAGTGGCTTCTGCTCTATGGGACTGGCGTCGTAACGGGCGGCGCATTTTCGATCCGCATCGTGCCGTTGATGGGCCTTTGCTTTATGGTGTTGGGCGCGGTGGCGCTTTTTTCCCCGGCGAGCTGGAGCAACGCGCTATTGGCGGCAGGTTTCGGCGGTCTTCACATAATCTTCGGGGCGATGATTGCGAGGAAATATGGCGGCTAAATCGAACGCAGCACGAACTCAGCGTCCGGAACGCAACGATGGCGCTGAACGCGCGAAACGCGCCCTGTCCAGCGAAGCGCAGGCTACGGGTCTGGACCGTCTGATTCACGAGCGGACGCGCCTTGCGATCGTGAGCGCGCTGGCGGTAAACAACTCGCTCACGTTCAACGACCTGAAAAGCCTTTTGCGGGTGACGGACGGAAACTTGAGCGTTCATGCACGCAAGCTAGAAGACGCGGGCTACGTCGACTGCGCAAAATCGTTCGACGGGCGCGTGCCGAAGACCGAGTACCGCCTATCCGCGTCGGGCCGGCGCGCGCTGGAGAAATATCTGGATCATATGGAAGCTCTGATTCGTGTCACGCGGGAAGGGTAATTTCTACAATCAAATTCATAACGCGGAGAAACAGAATGAGCCTATCGATCAATCAACTCGCCCCTCAAACCAACGCATCGCCCGGTCTTCATGTAGCAATTCTTCTGGATGGCAACGGCCGTTGGGCCGGATCGCGCGGCTTGGCGCGCTCGGAGGGCCATCGCGCCGGAGTGGAGTCTGTGCGGCGGGTAGTGCGCGCGGCTCCGACGCTCGGTATCGGCACGCTGACGCTGTACGCGTTTTCGTCGGACAACTGGGGCCGGCCGATGAGCGAAGTCTCGTCGCTGCTTGGCTTGCTGGAGGAATATTTCCGCACCGAAGCGGCGAAGTGCGCTGCCGAAGCAGTGCGGCTAAGGGTGATCGGACGCCGCGACCGGTTGCCGCCATCGCTCAAGCAGGCGATCGATGCCGCCGAGCGCGCCACGGCCACGGGCCGCGCGCTCGAATTGCGAATTGCAGTCGATTACTCGTCGCGCGATGCGATCCTGCGCGCCGCGTGCTGGATGATGTCCAGCCTGGAAGTGTCGCAGCGCGAATTCGCGAAACGTCTGGGCGAGGTGACGCACTCGACTGGATCCGCGCTGGATGTGGATCTGCTGATTCGGACCGGCGGCGACCGGCGGCTGAGTGACTTCATGCTGTGGGAGTGCGCCTATGCCGAGCTTTTTTTTACGCCAGTGATGTGGCCGGATTTCAAAGCGTCCGATCTCGAGTCCGCCGTCGAGGATTTCCTGGGCCGGGAGAGGCGGTTTGGGCGGCTCTCAGAAGCCGCCGCCAGTTAGCTCCGAACCGTGATTGTGATGACCGTCACCTCGATTTGACCCTCGCGTAAGCGATACTCCATTCCGCACACGCTCGCTGCACCACCTCACGTATTTCGTTCCGGGAGACGCATAGACAGGTATGTACGATTGGCTGCCAAAGTCCGTAGTTTGCCTGCGCCATTATTCGACAAAGTTATTTCTGGGCGACTTGCTCGCGGGGATCACGGTGGGATTGGTCGCGCTGCCGCTGGCGATGGCGTTCGCGATTGCGTCGGGCGTTCCGCCACAAGCAGGGCTCTATTGCGCGATCGTCGCGGGATTCACGATCTCAGCGCTGGGCGGATCGTCGACGCAGATCGGCGGGCCGACCGGCGCGTTTGTCGTTGTGGTATTCGGCATTGTATCGCGCTACGGTCTCGACGGACTTTTCATGTGCACGCTGATGGCGGGCGTGATGCTGATGCTTCTGGGCGCGACGGGACTTGGGACGGCGGTGAAGTTCATTCCGCGGCCGGTGGTGGTGGGATTCACGAATGGGATTGCAGTGCTGATTGCGAGCACGCAGATCAAGGATTTCTTCGGACTGAAGATCGATAAAGTGCCCGGGGAATTTGCAGCGCGAGTAGCCACGCTCGTGCGGCATTTCTCGACGCTTTCCCTGTTGGAAACGGCGCTCGGCGCAGCATCGCTCGTGGTGATCATTTTCGTCCGACGGTTCGTTCCCAAGATTCCGGGATATATCGTGGCGCTGTTCGCGGCGACCGCGGCAGTGGCTGCATGGGGGCTGCCCGTCGAGACGATTGGAACGCGATTCGGCGGGATCCCGTCGGGATTTCCGGCAATTCATGTGCCGCAATTCCGCGTCGAGCTGCTGCGTCCACTCATCTCGCCCGCGATTGCCGTGGCGATGCTCGGCGCAATCGAATCGCTCATGTCCGCTGTGGTGGCCGACCGGCTGAGCGGAGACCGGCACAATCCGAACGCTGAACTGGTGGCGCAAGGAGTCGCGAACGTGCTTTCGCCGCTTTTCGGTGGATTGCCGGCGACGGGAGCGATCGCGCGGACGGCGACCAATATTCGTTCGGGCGCAAAGACTCCGATGGCCGGAATGATCCACTCGCTTACGTTGCTGGCGATCATTCTTTTCGCGGCACCGCTGGCCCGATTCGTGCCGCTTGCGGTGCTGGCTTCGATTCTTCTGGTGGTTTCCTATGGAATGGGGGAGTGGCGAGAGATTCCGGGAATTTTAAGGCTCTCGTCGCTCGAGATTGGTGTGTGGATCGTGACGTTCGCGCTGACGGTATTCGCGGACCTGACGGTGGCAGTGGAGGCGGGGATGATACTGGCTTCGCTGGTGTACATCCGGAAGGTGACCCAGACCACGACCGTGTCCGAGGTGACGCCGGAATACTTGAAAGCGGGCAAGGCGCATGTTCTGCACGAAAAAGATATCCCCCCCTACGTGAGCATTTTTCGCATTCACGGTCCGTTTTTATTTGGAGCGACGGACAAGATCGATGCGATTTATTCGCGATTGCCCGACCTGCCGAACGTTGTGGTGCTTCGTCTTCGGAACATGACAGCGATTGACGCGACCGGCATCCAAGCACTCGAAACGCTCGCGACGCGGATTCGCGAGTCCCAGCGCACGCTGCTGGTATGCGGAGCGCGGGAGCAGCCCGCTTTGCGGATGCGCAGCGCGGGATTCGACAACCACATCGGTAAGGAGAATTTCTGTGCGTCGGTTTCGGACGCGCTCGCCCGCGCGCAAGTTATCGAAAGCTCGCTTTCCGGCGTTGAGAGGGATTCGATCGCTACGTCGCCGTGAGCTTCCGCGGACGGCCACTACGTGCGCGGGAGAAAGACTCGCACGCGGTCGCGTTCGCGTTCAATCGATCGACGGCGGCCAGAGAGCAATTCTCGCAAGCCCACTTTTCCGCAAACCTTTTTCGAATCCCGATCGACTACGAGCAGTTCATCCAGGCCCGTTGTGGCCATACGCTCGGCTACGCTTCGCGACGTTTCGTCGTCGAATGCGTAATATTTTGGCAATTCTAAAAGGTCGTGGACAGTGGCAGTCATCACCTGGCTCACGCTTACCATCTCCAGCGGATCGACGCCGTACTCGCGAGTCAGGTGGAATCCCCGGCGACTGATTTTTTCGGTGAGGATCGAACGCGGCAGAATCAGCGAGGTAACCAGATACGCCGCGGTGCACGATAACATGACAGGCGCCATCGCTCCGATCGAGTGCGTAATTTCGAGTGTGAAGGCGATCGAAGTGAGCGGTACACCTAACGAGCCGGACAGCATCGCGGACATCCCGACCATCGCCCACAGAGCCTGAATTTCGAATGGGGCTCCGACGAGACGCGCCAGAAATTCGCCGGCCGCGCCGCCGATCATCAGAAGCGGAGCAAGCACGCCGCCTGACGTCCCTGAGCCCAGCGAAAACGCCCACATCAAACTTTTTCCGATCATCAGGCCCACCAGCAAAGCGACGGGCGCGTTGCCGCGGAGCAGTTCGGCGATGTTGTCGTAGCCGACGCCCAGGCCGCGCGGGAAAAAGATTCCACCCACGCCGATTCCAATCCCGCCGATCGCCGGCCACCACATCCAGTGGACCGGAAGCCGAGCGAAGAGGTCTTCGAAGCCGTACATCATCCGGCTCAGACCGGCGGCGGCTACGCCGATGAGAAGGCCCGTGAGCACAGCGGCAAGCGCAATTTTTCCAGAAAGCATGGCGCGCATGTCGGGCACCGGGAACAGCGGCCCTGCGCCGAGCCAGCGGACGCGGAGAATGGCGGCGGCGATGCTGGCGAAAGCGACGGGTACCAGGCTGCGGGGACGAAACTCAAACAGAAGAAGTTCAGTGGCGAGCAAAATCGCAGCGAGCGGCGAGGCGAACGTGGCGGACATCCCGGCCGCCGCACCGGCGACAAGCAGTGTGGTTCGTTCGGCATCGGTTAACCGGATCCACTGGGCGATGAGCGAGCCGAATGCGCCGCCGGTCATGATGATGGGACCTTCCGCGCCAAACGGTCCGCCCGAGCCGATGGAAATCGCGGCGGAGATCGGCTTCAACAGCGCGACGATAGGCTCGACACGCGCACCGCGGAGCAGGATCGCTTCGATGGCTTCCGGTATTCCGTGGCCGCGAATTTTTTCAGAGCCGTACCGCGCCATCACCCCGACGATCAGACCGCCAACGATTGGCACGAAGGGCATCCAGATTCCGAGCGTGCTGCCCGCGGGCGAGACGTTCACCATGCTAAAGCGGTGGTAGTAAAAAATGTTGGTTACGAGCGCGATGCACTTGAGCAGGAGCACGGCGAGGATGGCCGCACCGCTGCCGATCACGACAGCGACTCCAGAGAGCAGCCAGACCCGGCCATCGACGGTGAAGTCGCGCAAGACGGAGGCGTGTGAGTTCATCATGAGCCCCGCTTTGTTTTGCTGGTGTTTGCGCCGCGCAGCTTCAGCGACCCGATGTGTTTGAGAGAACGCACTAAGCGCGGGCCAAGCTCGCGTAATTCACATGCGTGATCTTCGGAAAGCTGGCGAAGCACGCCGCGGCCTTTCTTCGAAAGGGACAGGATGACGCAGCGCGCATCCCGAGGGTCCTTGCTGCGTTCGATGAGGTGCTCACGCACAGAGCGGTCGACGAGCTCAACCACGCTGTGATGCTGAAGACCGAGGCGCTCGGCGGCCCAGGCAATGGTGGCCACGGTTTCCCGAGGCTTGCCGGCGACCTGCAGGAGCAACTGGTGCTGCTGGGGCTGCACGCCGGCGCGCGCGGCTGCGTGCTCGCTGTATTGCAGGAATTGGCGGAGCTGATAGCGGAAATCGGCGAGGGACTGGAGGAGGCGGTCGCCGCCGCGCATATGATGAATTGGAGAGCCGGTCATCGATATATCGTATCACGATATATTAGATTTTGTACAATCGCTCGCCACCGGAGGCACGTGTTTCGGAACGGCGCTGCGAGGAGGGAACCGGAGAAATCGGCGCCGTTATTTAGGCGCCGACCATGGCAAACGCGCGAAGCAGGACGCGCATGGCGGTTTCGGTCATGCCGTAACCAGCGAGCTCATCCTTGGCGGCCCAGGCTACGGCAGTGACGTCGCTCGCGGCGCGGGCCTCGCCACTCACCCATTCACACAGAAAATCGTGAATCACGAAGTGGTAGCGAACGCGACCGGATTCATCCGGGAAAATTCGCTCGAATACCTCGACGATCTCGCCGACGCGGACCGTTAGACCCGTTTCTTCGAGCAATTCGCGGTGGACGCCGGCTTTAAGGGTTTCGCCGAGTTCGAGCATGCCGCCGGGAATCGACCATTGGCCTTCGAGCGGCGGACCGGCGCGTTTAATCAGCAGGGCCTTACCGGCGTCGATCACCACGCCACCGACGCCCACGAGCGGCCGATCGGGATATTCCCGTTTTAACGTCACTCTTTCCCATCCATTCCGGTTTTACATTTTCGTTCGCGGTATATAATACTCCGCGAGCTGACGTTCCCTCGAGAAAGGAGACTTGGCCCGTGACCCGATGTCCGGAATGCGACACCGAGATTGACCTGGACGAAGACGAAGTGGAAGAAGGCGAAATTGTGGGCTGTCCCGAGTGCGATGCCGAACTCGAGGTGACGCAGACGCATCCCGTCCATCTCATCAAGATTTCCGACGACGACGATGAGGACGAGGAAGACGACGAAGAAGAATCCAGCGCCGACAAAGACGAAGAAGAAGAGGGCGAGGAAGAAGAAGAGGAAGAGCGCGACCTTGGTAATTCCGACGACGAGTAGGACGCGGCGCGCGCCTTTTTCTCGCCGGAACCGGTTTTAGAGCACCACCGTTCGATGAGGACACCGTGAAAGCCTTCCGCTACGCTGCGTTTTTCGCTGTTATTGGCTTCGTGCTTGCGGCGGCGTGCGCTCCCGGCGCAGCCGCGCAAGACCAGCAACAGCCGGAAACCAAGGCGCAGAAGAAAGCGGAAGCGCAGCTACGCGTCGTTCACGGGACGGTGATCGACAAGCAGGAAAACCCCGTTCCTTCCAGCGTGGTGTACCTCAAGAACCTGAAGACGCTCGCGGTGAAGACGTACATCGCCGATGACACGGCTTCGTACCGTTTCAGCGGCCTCGATCCCAACGTGGACTACGAGATCTTTGCGGAGCACAACGATTTGACGTCGCCCACGCGGACGATTTCGAATTTCGACACCCGGCGCGACCTCGAATTGACGCTCAAACTGACCAAGACGAAGTCGAACAAGTAGGCCCGCCTGAGGCCATCCCGGCCGAAAAAAGCCTGAACTTCCGAGTTGCGACGTGCGTAACTTGATGTGTCGGAGCGGTGCCGCGCTCGGTCCGGAGGCGCCTATGAACACTTTCACCCAAGACCTAAAGTACACGCTGCGGTTGCTGGCGAAATCTCCGGGCTTTGCGGCGATCGCGGTGCTTACGCTCGCGCTGGGCATCGGGGCGAATACGGCCATCTTCAGCGTGGTGAACAGCCTGCTGCTGCATCCGGCGGGCGTCGATCGTCCCGAACGGGTCGTCGCTCCGCGCGTGCATTACACGGCGCTTCGCCTGGACAGCATTGAGCTTTCTGTGCCGGATTACGATCTTGTGCGCCACGAAACCGGCACTTTCGCGTCGGTCGCGCTACAGCAAGGCATGGATTTCAATTACTCCGCCGGCGGTTTTCCCGAGCGGCTCCTGGGTTCGCAGGTCACGCAAAACTGGTTTGAAGTCTTCGGCGCAACGCCTTACCTCGGCCGGACGTTTTCGCCTGAAGAAGACCAACCCGGGGCAAACAATGTGGTAGTCCTTTCTTACCGAGCGTGGAAAACGGTCTTCGGGTCGGATGCGTCGCTCGTCGGCCGCTCCATCCCGCTGAATCAGCAAAGCTACAAGGTGATCGGAGTCATGCGCCCTGAATTTGACTGGCCCGCGAATGCGGACCTGTGGTCGCCGCTCGGCCTTGCACCGAAGGCGTTCGATCGCGGCAATTCCTTCAACGAGGCCTATTTCGCCATCGCGCGCCTTCAGCCCGGCGTTACGCCTGCGCGAGCACAGGCGATGATGGGTATCCTCACCAAACGTTTCGTTGATACGGCGGGAACCGACTATCCAAAAAATTCTGGTTGGGGAATGTTCTCTGTGCCATTCACCAGGCTTGTGTATGGCGACGTTCGCACGCCGCTACTCGTGCTCCTCGGCGCTGTGGGGATGGTGCTTCTGATCGCCTGCGCCAACGTGGCAGGCTTGTTGCTTGCACGCGCTTCGGCACGCAAACGTGAGTTTGCGGTTCGCACCGCGCTCGGTGCCTCTCCGATTCGCATGGCTCGGCAGATTCTCACCGAAAGCCTCGTTCTCGCAGGAGTCGGAATGATCGTAGGTGTCGGAGTCGCGTACGTCGCGATCCGCGCACTGCTGCTCCTTGCTGAAGGAACACTGGGTGCCGCTATTTCCGTTCACATGGACGCGAACGTCCTCGCTTTCACTTGCCTTGCGTCGTTGCTTTCGGCGCTTGTATTCGGCGCTGTGCCGGCGGTGCAAGTCGCGCGGGTCGATCCGCAGGAAAATCTCAATGCCGGGCGAGGAACGGGCTCTGTGAGCCGGGCGCACCACTACTTCCGCGATGCGCTGGTGGTGGGCCAGCTTGCGCTCTCGCTGGTGCTTCTTGCGGGCGCAGGAATTTTTCTGCACAGCCTCGCGAAAATGCAGGATGTGAACGTTGGGTTCGGTCCACACGGTTTGCTGACGGCCGCCACGGCGTTGCCCCAGCGCGCTTACGACACACCTGCGAAACAAATCGCGTTCGTCCGGAGCACGCTTGAGCGGCTTCAAAACTCTCCCGGAGTGATTTCCGCCGCGGCCGTTACTCCGCTGCCGTTTAGCGGTGCAAGCGGGTCGGCATCGTTTGAGATCGAAGGCCGCGCGGCGCTGCCGGGCGATCCAGGTCCGCACGGCGATATCCGCGTCGCCAGCCCCGGCTATTTCGAGACGATGGGCATTCCTCTGGTTCGCGGCCGCACGTTCACGTCCGCCGATCGCGATGGAGCCCAGCGTGTCGCGGTGATCGATGAAAATCTCGCCAAGCTGTATTGGCCGAATCAGGATCCGATCGGCCAGCACATCCGCAATGGCCGCGATTGGGCCACGATTGTCGGATTGGTCGCGCCGGTCCGTCATTCCAGCGTGGTTGGCGAGGAGGCCGCAGGACTCAATTCCGAGGGCGAATCGAAAGGCGTCTACTACTACCCGATGTACCAGCAGGACGCGGCGGCTACTTTCTTCGTGGTGCGCACCGCCGGCAGCGCAGGAAACGCAACGAAGGCGCTGCGCGCTGCATTTGCGTCGGTCGATCCCAATCAGCCGATTTCGGACGTGAAGACAATGGACCAGCGCATCGCGCTTTCGCTCGGTCCGCGGCGGTCCGCCGTTGCGCTTCTGACTGTGTTTGCGGCGATGGCTTTGGTGCTGGCGGCGATCGGACTGTTTGGCCTGGTGCGCTTCAACGTTACCCAGCGGGTGCAGGAAATCGGCGTGCGCATGGCACTCGGCGCTCAGCCAGGCGATGTGCTCAGGATGCTCGTCGTGCAGAGCGGACGGCTCGTGCTCGCAGGTGTGGCCGCCGGCGTGATCGCGACGCTCATTTTCACGCGCGCCATGGCTGCGCAACTTTACGGCGTCAGCCCTGCGGATCCAGTGGCGTTCGTGGTGACGGCGTTGATTCTGTGCATCGTGGCGCTGCTGGCCATCTACATTCCGGCGCGGCGGGCAATGTCGGTCGATCCGATGGTGGCGCTGCGGTATGAGTAGAGCCCTCGGCGTCGGCGTCGGCGCAGGCCGATCGTATTTACGAGCGCCAACTGTCGCCCAAGAAAATCCCTGAAACCGAAAACACGCGGCGCGAATCTCACCGGCGTGCGTTGTTCCGTCTCGCGGGCTGCGTATTTGCGCAAGGACGGGTGAAGTCGCCCCTGCGACTCGCCCTAGCGCTTCGCAGCTAGCCGGACTGTGTTGGTACCTGGACCAACCACAGCCCGAGCTCCCGGGCCCCGCCGGGAGCTCGCGGCGAAACGCGCTTCGATTTGCCGCTCGGTTCCTACCGTAGTTCCGACTTCGCGTCCAAAAACTCAAACATGATCGAACCGAGGAATCCCGCGCAACCTTCGCTGGCTTGGACTATTTTGCGGGGCCCGAGAGCGTTTGGGATGAGACGGAGGATGGGTTCGCGAGAAATTGGGCAACCAAGGGGCCCGTGGAAACGCAGTCGGGGCTCAGGTGGCCGCAGGGCGTATTCATCAGCAGCAGCGGCGAGCCGGAGGCCTTGGCGTAGGCGATGGCTGGTTCGGGATTCACCATGTGGTCCTCGGGCGAGACGACCACGAACACTTTGGCGCGAACGAGTTTGGGCAAATCGGCGAGCGTGGTTGAAAATTCGCCGGGCAGATCGAGCGACATGATGGCCTGGCGCTGGCGGATATCGTCGCAGGCGCTGAGCGCGGTGCCTTTGTAATCGACCTTTGCTTTCGTGAGGAAGGTCGAGAAGTCGCCCGGAGGGGTGAGCGCGACGCGGTACGCGGGCGAAGTGATGTTCATCGATTCGATCTCGGCGTAGACGCCGTAGCCGCCCGCCATCGATTTCGTGCCCTTGCCGTCTTTCCATTCAGGGTCGAGCTTGAGGGCGTCGATCTGGGTGGTCCAGAGCAGCTTGTCATAGGCGGTGGATTGCGGCGAGCCGACGATGGGCACGGCGAGGTCCATAAAGTCGGGATAGGCGACGATCCATTCAAAAGTTTGCATGCCGCCCATGGAGATGCCCGTCACCGCGTGTACGTGCCTGAGGTGCAGAACTTCGGTGGCAAGGCGGTGCTCGGACTCGACCATATCGCGAATGGTGAATTCGGGAAAATCGAGGCGCGGCTGCGTTTTGCTGTTGGATGGGGAACTGGAAACGCCGTTGCCGATGGCATCGATGGTCACGACGAAGTACTTGCCGGTGTCGAGGACGTTATTCGGGCCAATCAGGTTGGCGAGATCTTCGCTGCGGCCGCCAAGCCAGGTGGGAAACAGGACGGTGTTCGATTTGTCGGCGTTGAGCGCGCCGGCGGTGCGGTAGCCCAGGCGGAAATCATGAATCACTTTGCCGGATTGCAGTTTTAGATCGCCGAGATCGGCGAACTGCAACGGCGGGGCTGCCGGCTTCTCTTCCTGCGCTCGCAGAGCGGCGCTCGCCGCACACACCATCATCACTGCCGCCATCGTTCCCGCCGCCAATCTCATCCGAGTCTCCCGTGGCTCCGTGGCTCCGTGGTCTGAGGAGCTTTAGCTGTCGAACAGCATTTCATCGACGAAGCACCACTTCCAGGATTCGCCGGGTTCGATCGATCGCATGATCGGGTGTTTCGTGGCGTGGAAATGCTTGGTGGCGTGCTTGTTCTTCGAGGAATCGCAACAGCCCACGTGGCCGCATTCCAGGCACAGGCGCAAATGCACCCAGGTGTCGTGCATCTTCAGGCATTCCTCGCATCCGTTGGTGTTCGGCTTCACATTTTTGATTTGCGCGAAGTGTTTGCATTCCGTCGCCATGATTCCTCCCGGCAAAAATTACGCAACGCATCGAACGTCCTGTACTTCTTATCATGGAACTCAGCCGCAGCAGTACCGCGCCGCCGATACAAGCCACGCGCCAAACGGCGAATGATTGCCGATTGGATTTCAAAGTGAGATGCTACGCAGGCTCTTTTGGTCAGGAGAAATGATTATGCCGCGTCGTTTGGCGCGATCCCCGAAGCTCGTTCTGGTTGTATTCGTAGGTTTCTTTGTGGTGTTCGCCGCTGCTGAATCCGCTGGTGCGCAGGCCGCTTCCGCCATACCGTCTGCGCCGTGGAGCTACCAAGCTCCGAACGGGCCAGCGCAGTGGGGCGACCTGGATGCTGCGTATTCGACGTGCAAGACGGGAACGCGTCAGTCACCGATCGATATCAAGGATGCAGTGAAGGCCGAACTTGCGCCGATCCGATTCGATTACAAACTTTCTCCGCTGAAAATCGTCAATAACGGTTACACGGTGCAGATCAACTACGAGCCCGGAAGCAGTATTACCGTGAACGGCGCGGTGTACAACCTGGTGCAATTTCACTTTCACCATCCAAGTGAGAACAAGATCGACGGCCAGAAAGCCGACATGGAGCTGCATCTGGTTCACCGAAACGCTGAAGGGCGGATCGCGGTCGTGGCAGTTCTGTTGAAAAGTGGATCGGAGAGCGCGCCCATCCGCGATTTGTGGGGCTACCTTCCGAAAGAGATCGGCAAGGAAGCGGAGCACAAAAAGGTTCAACTGAACGCCGCGGACTTCCTGCCGAACGAGCGGAACTACTACAAATTTTCCGGATCGATCACCATTCCGCCATGCACCGAAGGCGTCGAATGGTATGTAATGAAACAGCCCGTCGAAGTTTCTCCTTTGCAGATCGCGGCGTTCGCAAAACTCTTTCCGGATAATGCGCGCCCGCTGCAAGCAACGAACGGCAGACAGATTCAGGAAAGCAGTTTTGAGAAGACTCCCGCGCAATAAAATCGAGGAATCCTGATGACACGACCAGGGAAAGCGGCGCGCAATCGCGCCTGCACATTTTTGATGCTGGTGATCGTGGTGATGATCATGAGCGTCGCTGCCGCTCCGGCGCGCGCGCAGGTTTCGGCGGAATCGGACGCGCTCCTGCACCGGATCTACGACTCACCGGACTTCGAGGTGAAGTATTTCGGGCCGGCGCAGTGGCTCGACCAAGGCGCCGCGTACACCACCGTTGAGCCGTCGACCGCAGTTTCCGGCGCGCAGGATATCGTGCGTTACGACACGGCCGCGGCGACGCGGGACGTGTTGGTGTCAGCGGCCACGCTAATTCCGGCGGGCGCGAAAACGCCGCTCCAGATCGAGAGCTATTCGTGGTCAAAGGACAAAACGAAGCTGATTCTTTTCACCAACGGCGTGCAGGTGTGGCGTCGGCCGACGCGCGGCGATTTTTGGGTGCTTGATCTGGCTTCGGGCGCGCTGAAGAAACTGGGCGGCGATGCGCCGGCATCGACGCTGATGTTCGCGAAACTTTCTCCGGACGGGAAGCGCGCCGCTTACGTTCGCAGCAACAACATTTACGTTGAGGATCTCGCCTCGGGGAAAATTCTTGCGCTTACGACCGATGGATCGGAATCGATCATCAACGGCACGTCCGATTGGGTCTATGAGGAAGAGCTCGATGTACGCGATGGATTCCGGTGGAGCCCGGACGGCACGAAGATTGCTTACTGGCAGTTCGATACCAGTGGCGTCGGAATTTTCAAGTTGATCTACAACCTCGGAAAGCCGAAACAAATCGTCACCGGATTTCCGTATCCGGGGCTGGGCGTGTATCCGACGGTGCTGAATGTGCCGATTCCGATTCCGGGGTCGACCAACTCGGCCGTGCGAGTCGGTGTGGTTGGCGTGAACGGCGGGCCGACGACGTGGATGCGGGTGCCGGGCGATCCCCGCGACAACTACATCGCGCGGATGGAATGGGCGTCGAATTCAAACGAGCTGACACTCGAGCATTTGAACCGCCTGCAGAATCAGAACGACGTGCTGCTCGCGAACGCCACCGACGGCAATGTGAAGCCGATATTCCGCGACAGTGACCCCGCCTGGGTCGATGTGAACGACGAGGTCAAATGGGTCCACAACGGCGAGGACTTTCTGTGGCTCAGCGAGCGGGACGGATGGCGGCACGCCTACCTGGTCTCGCGTGACGGCGCGAAAGTGCAGCTGCTGACGCCCGGCCCGTACGACGTAATGGGTTTTGCAGGCGAGGACGAAAAGAATGGCTACCTTTATTTCTATGCGTCGCCCGAGAACGCGACCCAGAAGTATCTGTTCCGCACCAAGCTGGACGGAAACGGAAAAGCGGAGCGAGTGAGCGCGCTCGGCCAGCTCGGAACGCACGACTATGACGTTTCGCCCGATGGGCACTGGGCATTTCATATGTACTCGCGGGCGGACGTGACGCCGGTAACCGACCTGGTGGACCTGACGAACCAGAAATCGGTGCGTGCCCTGGAAGACAATGCTGCGCTCGCCAAGACCGTCGCGCCGCTGGTGATTGCGTCACCGACGGAATTTTTCAAAGTGGAGCTCGATCCAGCCACGACGCTTGATGCGTGGATGCTGAAGCCGCCAAAGTTCGATCCTTCGAAAAAGTATCCGGTGCTGGTTTTCGTGTATGGCGAGCCGGCGGCGCAGACGGTGGTGGATACGTGGGCCGCGTGGAATTACGATTTTCACAGGATCGCGGCACAAGCCGGATACATCGTGGTGAGCTTCGACAATCGCGGCACTCCCGCGCCGAAAGGCCGCGTGTGGCGCAAGCAGGTCTACGGTGCGATTCATCCGGTGATTGTGAAGGACCAGTCGGTGGCGCTCGAAAAATTTCTCGCCTCGCATCCCTACGCTGACCCCGCGCGGGTTGCGGTGTGGGGCTGGAGCGGAGGCGGATCAAGCACGCTGAATCTGATGTTCCGCGCGCCGCAGCTTTATAAGGTGGGAATGGCGGTGGCGCCCGTAGCGGACTTGCGGCTCTACGATTCCATTTATCAGGAGCGGTACATGGGGCTGCCGCTTCAAAACGTGGATGGCTACAAATCCAGTTCGGCGGTGAATTTCGCCGACGGGCTGAAGGGCCCTCTCTTAATTGTGCACGGTTCGGGCGACGACAACGTGCACTACGGCGGCACGGAGCTCCTACTGAACCGCCTGATCGAGCTGGATAAGCCCGTCGATTTCATGGAATATCCAAACCGCACGCACGCGATCAACGAAGGCGCAGGGACCACGCTGCACTTGTACAGTTTGCTGCTTCGGTATTTGGAAGAGCACAACCCGCCGAACGCGGATGCCGGCTCGTCTACAAAATAGCTCCACGAAAGGAAGCCACGAAATGAAATTTGCCACTGGAATTCGAACTGCGCTGTGGGTCGTTTGCGCCGGCCTGTGTTTTGTGTCCGTTACGCAGGCGCAGACCGGGCACGCGATCACGGTCGACGATTTACTAAAAATGCATCGGGTGAGCGAGGCACAGATTTCGCCGGATGGCAAATGGGTTGCGTATACCGTGGCGACGCCCGACCTCGATGCGAATCGCAATGCGAGCAATATCTGGATGGCCCCGACGAGCGGGGGCGAGCCGGTGATGTTGACGCAAAGCGGGCGCGACAGCTCGCCGGTTTGGTCGCCGGACGGGAAGAGGATCGCGTTCCTCTCATCGCGCGACGGAAATTCGCAGGTGTATGTGCTGACGATGGGTGCGGGCGAAGCGCGCGAGTGGACCCATCTTTCCACCGGCGCGGACATCGTGAAGTGGTCGCCGGACGGAGCGAGGATCGCGTTCACGTCGTCGGTGTATCCGGACTGTCGGGACGATGCCTGCAACAAGGCCCGTGACGATGCGAAAGAGAAAAACAAAGTGAAAGCGCACGTCGCTACCGAGCTGCTTTACAGGCACTGGACGCACTGGAATGACGGAAAGCGCGGCCATCTGTTTGTCATACCGGCGCCGACCGATGCGGACGCGTTGCGAGCGCCGGCCGAACCGCGGGATTTGACGGCTGGAGCGAACTACGACGTGCCGCCCGATCAACGAGGCGGGCCGGAGGACATTAATTTTTCGCCGGACGGAAAACAGCTGTGCTTCACGGCTGTGACCGACAAGGTGGAAGCGATCTCGACGAACGGAGACCTGTTTCTTGTTCCGGTCACGGGCGGCGAGGAACCGAAACGCATTACCGGTTCAAATCCCGGATTCGACGGCAATCCGGTTTATTCCCCGGACGGAAAATCTATCGCCTACCACGCACAGCTTACGCCGGAATACGAGTCCGACCGTTGGCGCGTGATGCTTTACGACCGCGCGAGCGGCAAAATCGAAAATCTCAGCGAGGAGTTCGACCGCAGCGCCGGCGAGTTGGCGTGGTCGGCAGACAGCCAAAAGATTTTTTTCGTGGCCGAAGATGAGACCTTGCAGCCGATTTACGCGATGGAAGCGCGAGTGGGTGCGCAGCCGCAGAAAGTGGTGCCGGACGGATTCAACATGTCGCTGAGCCTCAGCGGCGATGGGACGATGCTGGCGTTTGAGCGGTCGAGCCTGGTGATGCCGGCGGAAATTTTTGTGGCCCGTTCCGATGGAAGCGGAGCGCGAGAGGTCACGCACCACAACGCGGCTCTGCTTTCGGGCCTAGTGATGAATCCGGCGGAGACGTTCTGGTTTACGAGCACGGACGGCACCAAGGTGCAGGCGATGCTGCTTCCGCCGCCGAACTTCGACAAATCGAAAAAGTATCCGCTACTCGTGCTTCTGCACGGTGGCCCGCAGACGATGTGGACGAACGCGTGGGGCTATCGCTGGAACCAGCAGGTGTTTTCCGCCCCGGGCTACGTTTCGTTGATGATCAACCGGCGTGGGTCGACGGGCTACGGGCAGAAGTTCACGGACGAAATCACGAACGACTGGGGCGGCAAACCGTACCAGGACATCATGACCGGCATCGACGCGGCGGTGGCCCAATACCCGTACATTGACGGAACCAGAGTTGCCGCGGCGGGCGGATCCTACGGAGGATACCTGGCGGACTGGCTTGCGACGCATACGGGCCGGTTCAAGGCCATCATCAGTCATGCGGGGATTTACGATAAGACGTCGATGTATGCCACAGAAGAACTCTGGTTCGAAGAGCACGACATGCAGGGCACGCCGTGGACGAATCCGGAAAGCTACCAGAAATGGTCGCCGTCAACCTACGCCGCCAACCTGGGCAAATATAAAACGCCGACGCTGGTGATCGCCGGCGAGATGGACTACCGCGTGCCGTACACGCAGTCGCTGGAATTTTTCAGCGCGTTAGAACGTCAGGGCGTGCCTTCGAAGCTGGTGATTTTCCCCGATGAGGGGCACTGGGTCAACAAGCCGCAGAACGCGAAATTCTGGTACGCCACGTTCCTTGACTGGCTAAACACATACCTGAAATAGCCAAGGCCGCTGATGCGCTATTCCTGACGCAGCGCCTGCATGGGGTCAACGCGCGTCGCCCGATACGCGGGTAGGTAGCAGGCAAGCACCGCGGAAATCATCAAAAGAAGAGCGACGATCGAGAACGCCTGGTAGTCGATCGCGCCCACGCCGAAGACGATCGACTGCATGCCGCGGCCGACGAAATAGGCTCCCGCGAGGCCAAGCGCCAGACCTGCGAGGGCGAGCAGAACTCCTTCCTTCAACACCAGCTTCAACACGTTGCTGGCGTCAGCTCCAAGCGCCATGCGCAGACCGATTTCGTGAGTGCGCTGGGCCACGGCAAACGACATGACGCCATAAATACCCAGCGCCGCGAGGATCAGCGCGACCCCTGCGAACCCGCCGAAAAGAAGCGCTTCGAACCGGTCGCCGCCCTTTTCTTCGTCGATGATTTGATCCATGGTCTTGACCTGCGCGAGGGGGAGGTTGGAATCGAACGATTGGACGACGTCCGCGATGCTCTTGCTAGCCGCACCTGGATCTCCGGCGGTGCGAACCGCGATCGATGTCTGCGGCCAAGGACTCTGCGCGAACGGAACGTCGATTTCAGGGAAGCCGTCGCCGCGAGCGCCGCCGTTTTTGGCGTTACGATAGACCCCGACGATTTGCCACGGCGATGCAGGACCCAGCTTCGTAACGCCCGGAATGAGCTGCTCGACAATGATTCGCTGCGAGAGCGGATCGACGCCGGAGAAGAATTTCTTTGCGAAGGCTTCGTTTACTACGGCGACCTGAATCGAGCCCGCGCGATCCTGCTCGTTAATGGCACGGCCTTTATCCATGTGAATGCCAAACGTGTCGAAAAATCCGGGCGTGACCATGTTGAATCCGGCGCCGGGGCGTTTCGACGCATCGGCGACGTCGTGGCCTTCGATGGTGAACGGCATTCCGAAATTCACGCCCTGCATCGGCATACCTTCGGAAATCGACATGGCGGTAACCCCAGGCAGTGCCATGACGCGGTCGTGGAGCTGTTGATAGAAGTTGACGATCTGCGTCGAATCGGTCAGGTGGCCATCGGGCACGGGTAGATAAAACGTGAGCAAATGGTCGGACTTGAACCCGAGGTCGACGTGCGCGACGTTCCAAAGGCTGTGTATTGCAAGAGCGCCGCCCGTGAGCAAGCTCAGTGCCAGCCCAAACTCGAGAACAACGAGCGCGCGGCGAAGTCCGTGGCGTCCGGAGCCGGAGGAAGAGCGGCCGCCTTCTTTCAACACGTCGTTCAAGTTCATGCGCGCCGCTTGCCACGCCGGCGCGCAACCGAAGAGCACGCCGGAGAGCAGACTTGCTGCTACCGTGAAGGCCAGTACGGGAAGGCTTAGGCTTACTTCTGCTTCCGACGGCAAGGTGTTTGGCGGCATCATCGTCATGATGAGTTTGAGAAGCCCCCATGCGAGCCCGGTGCCGACGATGCATCCTACGATCGAGAGTGCGAGGCTTTCCGCGAGAAATTGAGCAAATAGCCGCCCACGCGAGGCTCCGAGCGATGCTCGCACTGCGACTTCCTTTTGGCGCGTGGTGGCTCGTGCAAGCAGCAAATTCGCGATATTGGCGCAGGCGATCAGCAGCACGAAACCGACCGCTCCCATCAGGAGCCACATCGCGCGAATCACGTCGCGATCGAGAAAGTCATTTTTCAACGGCTCTACTTTCGCTCCCCAACCCTGATTGGATTTCGGAAATTCCTGCGCCATGTGATTCGTGACGCTTTCCATGTCGGCGTTCGCCTGTGCGATCGTGACTCCGGGTTTCAACCGGCCGAGGACCAGGAGCCAGTGGAAGTCGTGATTGAGCTGCTCGGGCTTGAAGCTCAGTGGTGTGTAGAGTTCGTTGGTGAGGCGGTCGGCGGGACCCGGAGCCATCACGCCAACGATCGTTGACGGCTCGCCGTTCATTTGCACTTGCTTGCCGATGATGTTGGGATCGGCAGCGAATCGCGTTCTCCAAAGACGGTTGGTCAGTATGGCGACGTGATCTTTTCCCACTTCGCCTTCTTCGGGTAGAAAATCGCGGCCGAGCAAGAACCGGTGGCCCATCATGGTTTGCATTCCAGGAGTGCTGCGCTGCGACTCGACGCGCTCAGGACGGCCGGAGGTGGAAAGGTTGACGCTACCGCCGCTCCATGCGCCCAGATCCTGGAACACGCTGCTGTTACGCTTCCACTCGATGTAATCGCCGGCGGCCGTGCTGTTGTTGTTGCCCTGAATGCGCGACCAGACCATGACGAGTTCTTCGGGATGCGGGTAAGGCAACGGAGCAAGCAGCGTGGCGTAGACGATGCTGAAGATCGCGGTGTTGGCGCCGATGCCAAGAGCGAGTGCGAGAACAGCGACGGCGGCGAAGCCGGGATTCTTCAGCAGCGTGCGGAAGCCGAAGCGGAGATCGCCGAGTAGATGTCCCATGGAGTCCCCCAGAGGAAGCAAAGAGTTGCAAAACGAGTGCCATCGGCGCGTGCGCGCCGCGCCGTCATCGGTATAGACGACGCGAAGACCCAAAATGTTCAATCAAAACGGGCATTTCACGCGAAATTTAGGCTTTGGATGAAACCTCACCGCGAAGCTTTCCGTGCCAATCGATCGATACGCATTGTTCGCGAGCGGGAAACGACTGTAGTTCGGTGACTGAATGCGGACAGCCCGGCAGATGCGAACGAGTAGGATGGAAGGCGAATCAATGGTGCCGGTTGGGGGAATCGAACCCACGGCCTAGGGATTATGAGACCCTCGCTCTACCACTGAGCTAAACCGGCACGAGGCAGCTTTTGATGCTACGGACCGACAGCCCTTGTGTCAAGAAAAAGGCCCGCCCGGACGCATGGCCGTGGGCGGAATCGCAAAAAAGGGCCTAAAAATGGGCCATTTCGCGAAATCGAAGCGCGACAAACCATAGTACCTTAGTAACATTGACCGTCCCAAACCGGGACCGTAGTCTCATGGGCGACAACTGAAAAAAGTGCTGGCCAGGCCAGTTCGGCGGGGGTGTAGGTGCGCCCGTAAAACTTTCCTTGACGGCATTTCTCAATTTGAAATAGACTCCGCCCGAAGTTTCCCCTCGGAGGAGTCTAATGTCAAAGAAGTCAGTTGTTTTGGTGGCGATGCTGGTTGTTTGCGGTGCGATGGGCGTGAAGTCTGCGCTTGCAAACACGTCGTCGCCCGTTCCGGCTACACCGTGGATGAACACATCTTCACCTGTTCCTGCCACGCCGTGGTCGAACACGTCGTCGCCCGTACCTGCAACGCCGTGGAAGACGGCTTCGCCGATCCAGTCACCGCTGAAGTAGCAGCGGCGATTTAAGCCCCGACAGGGGCGGGTCAGGCGCTAGGATACGTTCCGAATGCTCGGCCCGATGGACTACACCGTTTGGACTGCGGGCTTCCTATTGGAAGTCGTCGTAGTGGTGTCTGCGGTTGCAAGAAGTCAAGTTCGCCGCTATCTTACGCTTACCTTGTACATGATGTGCTGTGGGCTTGTGCAGTGCGCCCACTTCTACTTCCTTCGTAAATACGGGCTCTCATCCAAGCAATACACCTACGTTTATTACTACACCGAAAGTCTTCTCACAATTTCCTTATTCTCTGTGGTCATCCAGTTGTATCAGCATGTGTTTGAAGAGATGAAGGTCAGCAAGCAGATCCGAACCGCGGCAGGCGTTCTGGTGGCCGCGACAGCCTTCTTTTCATACGCGGTAATTCGTCAAAATCAAGATCATCTGACGAGCCGTTTCGTTGTGGAGCTCGGGCAGAACCTTTACTTCGTTGGCGTGGTCCTTACGTATCTTCTGTGGGGCGCGATATTGAAATTGCGCGAGACTCGCACGCGATTGATTCAGCTGGTCCTCGCGTTGGGAATCTATTTCAGTGCCACTGCAGGCACCTACGCACTGCGCAATCTATTCCCGAACCTCGAAGCCAGCGTCTTGCATGTGATTTTTCCGATCCTCGGAGTGTGGCTGCCGGCCGCGTGGAGTTACACGTTCTTGCGCGTCTCTGACGATGCTCGTCTGATGCCGGCGCAGTTGTCGGTGAAAGCGTGATGATGCCAATCATTATCTGCGTGTTCTCGATCGCGGCACTGCTACCGTTTGTGGTGTCGTACTTCCGTTCGATCGTGGCGTCCAGCCGCAATGTCGAGCTTTCGCCGCGGCTGCAGGAAGTGACCGGCATCACCGGCGAAAAGGTGAAGGCCGACGACTTCGCGCGGCTCTTGCAGCTTGTGCAGCTTTGCCCGGAGCAGAAGGACGACCAGACCGACATTCGGGCTGTGGGCGCCTACTACTCGATGCTCGCGGTTTTGGGCCGTTTGGCTCACACGGTCGCCCCGAACTTGGCGTCCTGGTTTGAGCGTGAGCGCGAGAGCTGCTCTTACTTCGCCGCCGTGGCGCTTGATCGCCGGATTTCGCACAGCCGCGATTTGTTCTCGCAGCAGATAGCCGACCGCCTCTAATTTCGTGCGCAGCGGCCGCTCGACCCCTTTCCTTCCGGCTGTTACCATTCGACATAGCCACCAAACCCAGACCCATGGTCCGGCCGATCTCCGATGCGAACGCCCTTTGAACAATTCGTACTCGAAACGATCCGGAAATCCGGAACGCTGCCCGCCGGAAGCCGCGTCGCTGTTGGCGTTTCGGGCGGAGCGGATTCGGTCGCGCTGCTGCGTCTGCTCGATACATTGAAGAGCGAGCTCGGAATCGCGTTGGTTGTGGCGCACTTCAACCACACGCTGCGTGGATCGGAGTCCGACCAAGACGAAGCATTTGTGGAAAAACTGGCTGGAAACCATGACCTTGAATTTGTACCTGTGAAACAAGACGTTCGCGCCGAAAGCCAGCGAAACGGTTGGAACCTTGAAGATGCAGGACGAAGGCTTCGTCTGCAATTTTTCAATCGGATCGTTGAGGAACACAGAGCGACCTGTGTGGCACTCGCACACACCGCGGACGATCAGGCAGAGACGGTGCTCGCACAAATGATCCGCGGTACGGGCACGACGGGCCTGGCCGGCATTTTCCCCGTTGCGGGATCCATCGTACGCCCGCTGCTCGAGATTCGGCGGGAGCCCCTGCGCGAATACCTGCAGGAGATCGGACAGTCCTGGCGTGAAGATTCGTCGAACCTCGATACACAAAGACTCAGAGCGCGCATTCGGGAAAAGTTGATGCCGCTGCTGAGCAACGAATTTTCACCGGCGATCACCGAGCATTTGGCGACGCTGGCGAGGTTGTCGCGCGAGGAGTCTACGTTCTGGGACGCTCTGGTCGAGCAGCGGTTCAGCGCGCTCATCAAGGCGAACCATGACGCGCTGAAGATTCGCGCAAGCGCGCTCCTGTCGCCGTTTGACGCCGCGGAAACCTCGACCATTGCCGCGGTTCGGCGTAATGGCAATCGTTTCAGCCCGTTCCGTGCGCTCACAGAACGATTGATCAGGCGTCTCTACAAGGGCATCCGAGGGAATCTCCGAGAACTGACTTCAGCGCACGTGGAACAGGTGATTCGCCTTGCTGAACACGGTGCGAGCGGAGGATCGGTGGAGTTGCCCGGACGCGTGACGGCAGAGCGAGTGTTCGGTTCGATCGTGTTTTCGGCGAGCGCCGCGCAGCCCGCACCGGAAACCGCGAAGGGAACAGAGAAGGCTGGGATTTCGTATCATTATCAGGTCGAACGTCCAGCGAACCAACCCAGGACTGTTTTGGTTCCCGAACTGGGAACCTCCTTCCGGCTGAAAGTGATTGACTGGTCACGGATGGAGAGCGAAACTAAAAGAGAGGTAGTGGCGCTGGACGCGGATTTGGTGCATTTTCCGCTGGTTCTGCGAAACTGGCGGCCCGGCGACGCCTACCGCCCGAAGGGGCGCCGCGACGAGCGGAAGCTGAAACAGTTGCTCCTTGCGAATCGCGTCCCGTCGGCAGCGCGCTCCACATGGCCGGTGCTTGAAAGCGACGGCCGGATTATTTGGGCAATGGGGATGCCGCCCTCGGCAGATTTCCTGGTTTCACCGGCGACACGAATTGGGTTAGTGATTGAAGATGCAGGCTTTGCCGTCGAACCGAGGAAATGAATACTCGGTGACGCAGGCCGCATCTAAACTGTATTGGTAAACTGAGGGTGAGGTTATTTCGGTGAACTCAACGGTCCGCACAATTCTTTTCTGGCTACTGATGATCGTCCTGGCCGTGTTCCTGTGGAAGATGGCCTCCACCGGCGGACAATCGGCGAAAGACGACGAGCCGAACTACACGAATTTCCTGGCGAATGTTCAGAAGGGCAGCGTGAAGGATGTGACCATCATCCTTGCGCCAAACAGCGCCGAGCTGCAGGGCGAGTATCGCGAAGGCGGTCGTTTCCGCAACGTGACGGTAGCCAACACCGCGATCCCGGACATCACCAAGACGCTGCAAGACCACAATGTCACCTACAACTACAAGGAAGCGAAGAATCCGGACTGGCTGAGCTGGCTGGGCACGATGGCGCCGCTCATCCTGCTGGTACTGTTCTGGGTGTTCATGATGCGGCAGATGCAGGCCGGCGGAAATAAGGCGCTGAGCTTCGGCAAATCGCGCGCCCGGCTGCTGACGGCGCAGCAGAAGAAGGCCACGTTCAAAGACGTAGCCGGAATCGATGAGCCGAAGGAAGAACTCTACGAAATCATCGACTTCCTGAAGGATCCGCAGAAGTTTCAGAAGCTCGGCGGTCGCATTCCGAAGGGCGTGTTGCTGGTCGGGCCTCCGGGAACCGGCAAGACTTTGCTGGCGCGCGCCATCGCGGGCGAAGCCAATGTACCGTTCTTCTCGATTTCAGGTTCGGACTTTGTCGAAATGTTTGTCGGCGTCGGCGCAAGCCGCGTTCGCGACCTTTTCGAGCAGGGCAAGAAGAATGCGCCTTGCATCATCTTCATCGATGAAATCGATGCGGTTGGGCGCCACCGTGGCGCTGGCCTAGGCGGCGGACACGACGAGCGCGAGCAGACCTTGAACGCGTTGCTCGTGGAAATGGACGGATTCGAATCGAACGAAGGCGTGATCCTGATCGCCGCGACGAACCGGCCGGATGTACTTGATCCGGCGTTGCTGCGGCCGGGCCGCTTTGACCGCCGCGTTGTGGTGCCTCGTCCAGACGTGAAGGGCCGCGAAGACATTCTCCGTGTACACACGCGGAAGGTTCCTCTTTCGGACGATGTGGATCTGTCCGTGATCGCGCGCGGCACTCCCGGATTTTCGGGCGCCGACCTGGCGAATCTGGTGAACGAGTCCGCACTGTGGGCGGCGCGCCAGAACCGCAAGTTGGTGGCGATGGTTGACTTTGAAATGTCGAAGGACAAAGTTTTGATGGGCGTTGAACGCCGGTCGATGATTTTGTCGGACGAAGAGAAGCGCAACACGGCGTATCACGAGGCAGGGCACGCGCTGGTGGCGGCTATGACGCCGGGCGCCGATCCCTTGCACAAAGTCACGATCATCCCGCGCGGCATGGCGCTGGGCGTAACGATGCAACTGCCAATCGACGACAAGCACACCTACACCAAGGAATTTCTGGAAGCGCAGCTTGCCGTGCTGATGGGCGGACGCGCAGCCGAAGAGATTTTCCTAAACCACATCACCACGGGCGCGGGAAACGACATCGAACGCGCCACGGAAATCGCGCGGCAGATGGTCTGCGAATGGGGCATGAGCGTTCTGGGGCCGCTGACATTTGGCAAGAAGGAAGAGGCGATTTTCCTCGGACGCGAAATCAACCAACACCGCGACTATTCGGAAGACACGGCCATCAAGATCGACGGCGAGGTCCGGAACATCGTAACCAGCGGCTACAGCAAAGCGCGCAATATTCTGGAGACCAAGCGCGATACGCTCGAGCACATCGCGCAGGCTTTGCTGGACCGCGAAGTGCTCGATGCCACCGAGCTGAAGCTTTTGATGGAAGGGAAGCCGCTTCCGGACAAGCTGCCTCCACCGCCGGCGAACCCACCGCGCGTGCAGGCGGAGCAACCGCAGATTTCGCTGCGGCCGGAGCCGCGCGCGATTCCGGGCATGGCCAAAGGTGAAAAGCCCGCAACGGCATAAAATCGAATCGGAAAACGGGAAACTGACGAGACCTCGCTTCGAAAGGAGCGGGGTCTTTTTTTTGCGTTGGCGTTTCGCGCGGCTACGAAGCACGAACGAAGGCGCCCATGTTGAAGCGCGCGCTGTCGACGGAGCGTTCGCCGGGCGGCGGAGCCACAAGATGCACGGCGCGGCGAAACTGCATCGGCTTGCAGGGTTTGGTCCTCTAGACCACGGCGCCGAGGTGGTGGCCCGTAGCGCAGTCCGAAGGCAGGGCGGATGACGTGAGGAAGATGATCGGAACGTGCCGCAGGCGTTCTTTGGTTTTTACGATGCCGCAGAGATTCTTGCCGCAAATGTCGTGGCCCTCGGCTTCAATGAGTAGCGCGTCGATGCGCGTAGCCAACGCGGAAGTCGATTGCAAGGCGACTCCGTAGCATTGGCCCGGCAGTATGGCGGGGCGGACGACTTTTGCCTGGCCTGGCGTATTCATGGCAGTAGGATTTTCCCCGTACGCGCCAACGACGTCGACGATGTCGCCTATAAAGTGATGCTTGCGGTGGGTTGAGATCAGTAAGTCGTCGCGTGTGACGTTCACTGTCTGAACGCTGTCTTCGAACATCGGTTTGGTGCCGTGCCCGCCAAAAACCCGCACCGCGATTTCGATTGGGACGCGAACTCGGTTGCGACGATCGCGAGGGCCCGGGATCTTCAGCAAGTGGAAGCGTGCTGATCGGTCGATGAACCCGTACCCTCACGGTAGCGGACTCCTCAAAGGTGGCCAACCTAAGAATTTCTTCATGTGAACCATCGGCTGCGCTCGACACAGCGTGATTTACTGGCGTGCTCGGAGAATTTCTGGGGCGCCGTTGTGATTCGACAACCAGGATGCACGGCGGTGGCCTTTCGTTGATGAGAACAGCGGAGTGCGGGAGCGGAGACTGTCTTACCGGAATTGATTTGGCGTAACATAGGGCCATGGTCAGAAAGCCGATCGACACATTTCAGGTGGAATGCCCGTGCTGCCAGGCGAAGCTGGTGATCGACGCGGAGCTCGAAGTGGTTCTTTCACATACAGCGCCGCCTCGGCCGCCTTCTTCGGTTGACCTCGACGATACAGCGCGACTGTTGCGTCAGCACGATGATGCAGTGGAGGCGAAGTTCCGCGCGTCGGTGGAAGCAGAAAAATCCAAAGAAGACGTGCTGGCGCGAAAATTCGCCGAGGGTTTGAAGAAGGCAAAAGACGGGCCGATCGAAAAGCCGCTGCGCGATTTCGATCTCGACTGAGCCGGTGAATGCGGGTGCCACATGGGCTCGGGAGCAGAATTCGGTGGCGCAGGTTCCGATGGACGCCTCGCGACCTCGCGCTGATTGTTTTCTTCATTTTGTTTTTGCTGCGTGTTTCCGCAACGAGCGCGCAAGGACCGCATAAGGCGAAACTCCCCAAACCCAGACAACTTGATACTGAGGCGACCTGGCATCGAGATCCGGGCAGCGGCGAAATGAACGGCCTTGCGCCCGCCAGCGCGGTGGCCGGCATCGTCGCCGCGTCGCCGCACACGATTGCGGTGGCGACGGAAATCGTTCCGGTGACCTGCAGCGTAACGGACGCGATGGGCGCGGCGGTCCGCGGCCTGGGGCGCGCGGATTTCGAACTGACCGACGACGGCGTGCCAAGCACGATCACGTATTTTGACGCATCCACCGAACCGGCGAGCGTCGCGCTGGTGATGGACGCAAGCCCGAGTGTGTTACGCGAGTCCGACCAGATGCGAGCAGCGGCGCGCGCACTGGTCGATTCGCTTTCCCTGTCCGACCAAATCGCCGTCGTTGACTTCTCGGCGCACACTTATTTGCAGCTTCCGTTTTCGGGCGATTGGGGCTTGATACGGAGGGCCGTAGCACGCGTGGACGCGCGGCAACTTCTGGGCGACACCGGCGGCTCGAACATTTATCAATCACTGTTTTTGGTAGCGCGCGAAGTGTTCGCGGCACGCAAAGGCCGGAAAGCGGTCGTGCTGCTGACCGACGGTCAGGACACCAGTCTCGGCCTGACGCTCGATCCGGCGACGAGCATGCCGCGTCCGGCCTGGCCCGCGAACCGGCTGACGTTTGAGGATGTGGCGCGGGCTCTGGCTGGAGCGGATATCCAGGTGTTCGCGGTTTCCACAGAGAGCCGGCCGAAGATCATGACGGCGACGTGGCTGGCCGAACATTCGCAATCGACGCTGGTGACGCCGGAAGCTCGGCGCGAGGAAATTCCCGCCTACACGCTCTACCTTGCCGAGATCGTGCGCCGGACCGGAGGGCAGCTTTATTTCATTCGCGAGGCTGATACGCTTGCCGATACGTTCCAACAGATCGCGCTGAAGATTCGCGCCGAGTACACGCTGGGCATTTCGCCAGAAGGACCGAACGGCGCGCCCGCGCCAGGCTGGCATCAACTGGGAGTGAAGGTGATCGGCCACGGCGAACCGACCGTCGTGCATCGAAGCGCGTATTACGTGCCGAAGGCGCACTGATTGATCCGACGCTATAACGGCGACTGCCAGGTTTCCCGTTCCGGCCCTTCTTTCCCGCGCTTAAGATTTCGCGCAAATCGTGCTTCAATAGCGGCCTTGCCTCGAAGCCAGACATTCCGGTTGCGAACTCCCTCGCGCACGCTCGTTTTAGGGGCACGCACGCTCGTGATGGGCGTGCTCAACGTCACGCCGGACAGCTTTTCCGATGGCGGAAAATTTCGGAATGTTCGCGCGGCGGTCGAGCGCGGCATCGTTCTGGCGGCGGCAGGCGCGGACATCATCGATATTGGGGGCGAATCCACGCGGCCTGGTTCGAAGGGAGTTTCCGCGGAAGTAGAACTGCGGCGGATTTTGCCAGTAATCACCGCGCTCGTGAAAAAGATTGAGATTCCGATCTCCATCGACACCAGCAAGGCCGTGGTAGCGGAAGCGGCGATTCTGGCGGGCGCGGAAATGATCAACGATGTGACCGGCCTGCGGAACGATCCGCGAATCGCGGGCGTGGCGAAGCGTCTTCGTGTGCCGCTAATCCTGATGCACATGCGCGGAACTCCGGCGACGATGCAGAAAATGGGATTTGCACGCGACGCGATGAGCGACGTGAAGAAAGGATTGATGCGCTCCACAGAGCTGGCGCGAAAGGCGGGCGTGCCGAAGTCGCAGATTGCGATCGATCCGGGAATTGGATTTGGAAAAAACGCGAAACAGAATCTCGAGCTGATCGGGCGGCTCTCCGAACTGACGCGGCTCGGATTTCCGCTGCTCGTCGGAACGTCGCGAAAATCGTTTGTGGGGAAATTGCTGGGCGGAGCTCCGGCGCACCAGAGGAAGTGGGGCACGGCGGCGACGGTGACGGCGAGCGTACTGGGTGGCGCGCACATCGTGCGCGTGCATGATGTGGAGGAAATGGTGCAGGTCGTGCGGGTGGCGGATGCCATTCGCACGCCGGATTTGTTCGACACAGTCATTGAGCCCGGACGGGGCCGTGGATGAACGTGATCGAAAGATTCCGGCGCCTGACGCCAGTTCAGCGGCACACGTTCACGGCTTGCTTTCTAGGCTGGTCGCTTGACGCGTTCGATTTCTTCATTTTGATTTTCTGCGTGAGCGCGATCGCGTCGGAATTTCACACCCAAGTCGTGGTCGTGGCAAAGGCGATTTTCTACACGCTCGCGTTGCGCCCGGTTGGCGCATTTTTGTTTGGGATGATGGCCGACCGATTTGGGCGGCGGCCGACCCTGATGGTCAATATCATCGCGTTTTCCGTGCTGGAATTCGCGTCGGCGTTTGCGCCGTCGTTGACTGCGTTTCTGGTGCTGCGAGCGCTGTTTGGAATCGCGATGGGTGGGGAGTGGGGCGTTGGCGCGGCGCTCACGTTTGAGACGCTGCCGAAAGAAGGGCGCGGATTTTTCTCGGGCTTGCTACAGGAAGGCTACGTGGTCGGCTACCTGCTCGCGGCGATTTTGTACGGGACGCTTTTCACGCACGTAGGGTGGCGCGGAATGTTCATGATTGGCGCGCTTCCGGCGCTGCTGGTGATTCATATCCGAAGCAACGTGGAAGAATCGCCGGCGTGGTTGCGCGGGCAGGATGCCAAGGAACGCACCGAGGCGGTGCTGAAGGGAATCTTTGTACACATCGGAACGTTTTTGTTTTTGGTGGTACTCATGTTCGGATTCAATTCGCTCAGTCACGGGACGCAGGATTTGTATCCTACATTTCTCGAAAAGAATCGCGGATTTTCGCCCGGCACGATTGGACTGGTAGCGATCGTCTACAACGTCGGCGCGCTGCTGGGCGGCATTGTTTTCGGCACGTTGTCGGAACGGGCCGGACGGAAACGCGCCATCGTGTTTGCGGCGCTGTGTACGATTCCAATGATTCCACTGTGGGCGTTTTCGCACTCGGCGCACATGCTGGCGATCGGCGGATTTTTGATGCAGTTCATGGTGCAGGGTGCGTGGGGCGTGGTGCCGGCGCATTTGAACGAGCTTTCCCCTCCGTCGGTGCGGGCAACGTTTCCGGGATGCGCCTATCAATTGGGCAATCTTCTGGCATCCAAGAACGCAGTGCTCCAAGCGTCGATTGCAGAGAAACACTGCGGTGGGCAGTATGCGCCGGTGCTGGCATGGACGGTTGTGATCGTGGCGATTCTGGTGGCGATCACGACGTTGGCAGGACGAGAAGCCTCCGGCTCGGATCTTTCGGCGACGCGTTGAGCAGACGCCGCCGAACCGACGGTACGCGGCCAGATGCTCACGCGCCAGCGCGAATCCGCCGATTCGAGGTTGAAGCGGTTCGGAATCCACGAAGGCGAGCTGTAACACGCGGTTCATGGATTGAAAAAATTAGAAGTTCGCGCACTCCTTCCGAAAAGGGTAAAATCGTCGCGAAACAGAGATCGTAAAGGAGCATTTATGAGCGCACCGTCTTCGTCCGGGCCCAGCGCGGCCACTGTTGCGACCATCGCCGAGAAAGCCAAACTGCTGAGCATCTACTCGATGATGTCGACCACCGCTGCCGGCTCGGGACATCCGACCTCGTGTATGTCCGCGGCACAGCTGGTCGCCGGCGTATTTTTCTACGCCATGAAGTTCGATCCCAAGAACGCGAATTCGAATGACGACGACCGGTTTGTCCTTTCGAAGGGCCACGCGGCGCCGCTGCTCTATTCCGCCCTGGCGGAAGCCGGTGTGTTCCCCGTGTCGCGGGTGATGACGCTGCGCGAACTGAACAGCGAACTGGAAGGCCATCCGACGCCTTTGATTCACGGCGTGGACGCGGCGACGGGCTCACTGGGTCAAGGGCTTTCCGTAGGATCGGGCCTGGCGATTGGCGCGCGTATGGATAACAGCGACACCCGCGTCTACGTGCTGACGGGCGATGGCGAGCTGGCCGAAGGACAGATCTGGGAAGCGGCAGCGTTCGCGGCGTTCTACAAGCTCGATAACCTCACCGTGATTTGCGACATCAACCGCCTCGGGCAGAGCGATCCAACCATGTACCAGCACGACATGCAGCGCTACCGGCTGAAATTCGAATCCGAAGGTTTTGCAACGCAGGTGATCAACGGCCACGACGTGCCGGCCATACTCGCTGCCTTGGACAAAGCCAAAGCTACGAAGGGCAAACCGCAGGCGATTCTTGCGGAGACGATTAAGGGCCACGGCTTCAGCGAAGTGGCAGACAAGATGGGCTGGCACGGCAAGCCGTTTTCGAAGGACCAGCTGGCCGCCGCGATCAAAGAGCTCGGCGGCGGGCCGAGCGTGCCGCCCGATCCCGGGAAATCGTACCAGCGCACGAACCTGCCGAAGCCGCCAGACTTTCCGCCGGCTCCGGCGCCAGACTACAAAGCCGATGCAAAGGTCGCGACGCGTGAAGCATACGGCGACGCATTGAAGCGTCTCGGCACGGTGAACAAGGCGGTCGTCGGCATTTCGGGCGACGTAAAGAACTCGACGTTCTCTGAAGTTTTTCAGAATGCGTATCCCGACCACTTCATTCAGGGCTATATCGCGGAGCAGAACATGGTGAGCGTCGCGGTGGGTTTGCAAGCGCGCGGCAAGGTGCCGTTTGCCGATACGTTCGCCTGCTTCCTGTCTCGCGCATACGACAACGTACGCATGGCAGCCATTAGCCGGGCCAACATCAACCTGTGCGGCTCACACTGCGGAGTTTCGATCGGTGAAGACGGCCCGTCGCAGATGGCGCTGGAAGACATCGCGATGTTCCGTGCGATCAACGACTCGGTGGTCTTCTACCCGGGCGATGCCGTTTCGACCGAGCGGCTGGTCGAATCGATGGCGCGGCGTCCGGGAATCAATTACATACGGACGTCACGCCCGAAATTCCCCATTCTGTATAAGACCGACGAGAAGTTCCCATACCCGGGCTTCAAAGTGCTGGTGAAGAGCGATCAGGACAAAGTGACCGTGATCGGCGCGGGCGTTACGCTGCACGAAGCGTTGAAGGCGGCGAACGAGCTGAAGGCTGCGGGCATCGCGATTCGCGTGATCGACCTCTACTGCGTGAAGCCGATTGACGGCAAAGCCATCGCGGCGGAAGTGGCCGCAACGGGCGGCAAACTCATAACCGTGGAAGACCACTGGCCGGAAGGCGGATTGGGCGAAGCGTCGATTACGGCGCTCAACCTCGTGGGCAAGCCGCCGGCGAAATTCACCCTGCTGGCTGTAACCGGAATGCCGCACTCGGGCAAGCCGGAGGAGCTGGTGGACAAGTTCGGCATCTCTGCGCGGCACATTGTGGACGCCGTGAAGGCCATGGTCTAGTTTCAAGTGCCTGCGGCTTGAGCCAGGTTTCAGCCGCAGGCGTTTTTGTCTCCGGATTCAAAATTCAAAGGAAATCGTCGAGAGAGGGATTCCGAGTGGCTGAAAGACGCATTTTAGTGGGCGTGCTGCCCGAAACGATGATGATTGACGCAGGCGATCAGGTTGAGTGGGTCTCCAACGCCGGCAATTTGAAGGTCGAGTTCGATTCGCAGCGCTCGCCGTTTGGGTCCAACGTGTTTCAGGCGCCGCCGAACGTGCGGATCATCAGCGGACCCACGCGGCCGGGAATCCATCCGGGATCTTACAAGTACAAGCTGTCGTTGAATGACGTCATTGTGGCGCAATGTGAAGTGATCATCCGCGAGAAATAACCCCGCAGCAGAGGCCGTTCCAATCCTCCGAATTCGAGGAGTCGTTGAAGCTCAGTCGCCTGCGAGCGCATGTGCTACGCGCTCCTGGGAGACTGATTCCGCCAGGATGCGGCGCACCGGCGCCAGCATGGATGCCGGAACCGCGCGTTCCGCAGAGATCGAGAAATCCGCGATCTTCCTGGGGAATTCGCGCCGGCGGTCCAGCCACAAGCCGAATTCTTGCAGCATATCGCCCGCCAGGTTGGGATCGTCCGTCCGTTCGACTCCCCAGAACCGCAGCCGCTCCTCGTTTTTTTGCAAGAGCTGGAGGGACTCCTCGAGCTTTTTCATGGCGGCGTTGAAAGAGGACGCTAGGAAGTAGGTGCTCAGCGACCAGTTTCCCTTTGCGAACGTCGCGCGGATGCGTATGTTGTATTTGCCGTTCTGGTTCCGTTCCATCGCGCAGGTGTAAATGTTTCCCTGCGAGTTGCCTTTTGCGGGCATCTTGCTCCTCAGTTTCAGTTCATCGCCAAAATCGATCGGGCGTTCGACGGGACGCCCACTTTTTGAACTTCGTGTCCGCATGGGAATGCTCCTCGGAAGCTCCAAATCCTTCGGTACTGACCACGTGAAGCCGGGGAAGACCCCTGCCTTCGACGGGGTGCCTCGCTGGCTAGGGACAGGTTCTGCGGATGAGATAAGTCTAGCGAACAGGGAAATACAGGGCAAGGGGAGACTTGCCTTTATCTAAGTGCATTACTGTCAATACTATAGACCTACGTTGCGGAGGTCAGACGCTTCAAAGCGTCTGGGTTGATGCTCAGCTTGCCTTCTTTCTTCAGGCGGTCCTCGAGGGCAGTCCGGAAGGCGTCATAGGCCGCCGCCTGCTTGGATTGCAGCAACTGCTGTTTGATTTGATCGGACTGGAGGATGAGCTCTGCCGGATCGGCTGAGTCGTGCTCAACCACTTTGTACACCAGCCACCCGCCGCTCACCTGCTTCGGTGTACTGATCTGACCCACAGGAAGGTTGAAGGCACCGTCGATCGACTGTGCCGAGCCGAGACCCGGAATATCACCGGTTCGGGTGAACGCAGCGGGCGTCTGAACGTCGAGATCGAGCGATTTTGCGGCTTTGGTGAAGTCCTCGCCGCCCTGGGCCTGCTTTGCGAGCTGCTCGACCTTGCTCTTGGCGAGTTCGCCGGCCTTATCTTGCCTGTCGTCGGCCAGAACTTTGTCGCGGACTTCTGCGAGAGTCCCCTGGTGGGCGGGCTGGATGTCTTTCGGGGTGATGATCACGAATCCGTGCTCGGTTTGGATGGGCTGGCTCAATTCACCACGGCCCAACTCAAAAAGTGAGGCATGAAGCTCAGGCGAATTGCCGAGGACTCCCATCGGATCGGCAGCGCCGACCAGCGGCGTGTCACCGGTTTCCAAATTGAATTTCTTGGCTAGATCGTCGAGCGACTGATGGTTCGACTGGCGAACCGCGGCGGCCATTTGATTGGCGATATCCGAAGCCTTGGCGTTGACCTTCGCAAAGAGCACGGCGGGGGCAATCGTGCTGCGGACTTCATCGAGAGGCTTGGTGCGCGCCTGCTCATGATCGAGCACCTTGATGATGTGGAAGCCATACTCGGTCTTCACCAGTTCGGGCGAGATCGAACCGCTGGGAAGAGTAAAAGCGGCCTGCTGGAAAGCCGGAACCGTCTGGCCTTCGACGATCCAGCCCAGATCACCGCCCTTCACCTTCGACGCGTCGTCCTCGGAATATTTCTTGGCAAGGTCCTCGAAATTGGCGCCGGCTTTGGCTTTCTTCAGGACATCTTCGGCCTTCTGCTTGATTTCAGCGATTTCCGCGTCCGTCTTGCCAACCGTCTTGAACAGGATGTGTTCCGCGTGGACGCGGTTCTCAATCTTGTATTCGTCGATGTGGTCATTGTAGTAGGCCTGAAGATCAGCGTCGCTCACCTGGACGGTCGGAGCGAGCTTCTGAGGATCGAGCAGCGCGTAGTGCGCCGACCGCTTTTCAGGGACCTGATACTTCGACATGTTCTTGGTGTAGTATGCGTTCAAATCGGCGTCGCTGGGCTGGATCGAAGCCGCCCAATCCGCCGGCTTCACCAGAGCATAGTCGATCTGCACCTTCTCATTGCGGCGGCGGAATTCCTGCTGCACTTCTTCCGGGCTCACGGTGATCGAGTCGGTGACGAGTTGATGGAATTTTTCCTGCAGCATTTGGTCGCGCAGGAACCGCTCAAAATCTTCGACGCTCATCCCGAGGCGAGTCTGAACTTCCGTCGTGTAGCGATCCTTCAGCCACATATCGCCGTTCCAGGCGGTGGGAAGGATCTGCTTAATGCGCTGAGTCATTTCCTCCGGGGTGACCGAAAGGCCCAGGCGCTGGCCTTCGATTTCCAGCGCGTGCTGGAAAACCATCTGATCCAGAACTTGTTTGGCGTAAAGCCCGCGCAACATCGGAGGTACGTCTTGCCCACGTAGAGCGGTGTTGAGCTGTTTCTGAACGTCCGCAACGGTGATCTGGTCGCCGCCGACGGTGGCCGCCGCGTCGGGGCTGTTGCTCATGGCCGAGGTGCCGAGGCCGGGGATCAGATACGTGAGCATGCTGAGGCTGATGAGCACCAACAGCGCGCCCATGGTGATCTTGATCCAGCGGTTCCCCTGCCGGTCCCGATTCTGAATGCTTTTTAACATAGCTAGTGCAGCTCCCCTCGTCCTGGCAAACCTCGATTATAGAAGAGTCCAGCCGTTTGGCTCAATCAGATTCGCGGCCCGAGGGGTGGCTAGCCGCCGTATTCCCAGGGCGAGTCGGTGACCGTGAGAGGCTCGATGTCGCGCAAAAGTGCGGCGTTTGTGACTTCCAAAATGACCAGGGCATGGTCGCCCAACCGGTCGTTGACGTCTACCACAGCGCATTCGATGTAAGCGGGAAGATTCGCCAGCAGCGGCGCTGAATTTTTGGCCAGAGTGAAAGGTTCACCGTTCAGATGACCCGCTGAATTCCGGGTGGGGGCAAAGAACTTCTGGGCGATGTCTTTCTGATCGTGCGCCAGAACGTGCAAAACGGCGGCGCGGCTTTCGATCAGACACTGAAACACGCTGCCGTCTTTGCGCAGAGCCGCCATCACGAGCGGCGGTTTGAAGGACGCCTGCGAGACCCACGTGATCGTGGCCGCGCCGAATTTTTCGCCGCTGCGCGCGGTGAGAACGTACATACCGTTCGTCAGCAGTCGCAGCGCTTTCTGTTTTGTCTTTGGTTCCATCGCCGCGCCGGCCGGCGCGTCCACCACTCTAACACCGAGCGCCGGTTACGCTCACGCCCTCTACGGGCGAATGGACTCGCTTCAGCCGCCCTGGCCCAACTGCGCGAGTGCCTGCTTGATCTGGTCGGCTTCGCTGTACGTAGGGTCGAGCTTCAGCGTGTATTCGAGCTCTTTTTTCGCCAAGTCTGGCTTGTTGGCCTTCTGATACGCAAGGCCGAGGTGATAGTGATACGTCGGATTGTCGTGGCTTAAGGATTTCGATTCCGTAATTGCCTGTTGGAACATATCGATCGCGCCGTTGTAAACGCCTTGCTTGTAGTAAGCCCAGCCGAGCGTGTCGGCTGAGTTCGGCGAATCGGGCATGTTTTTCCGTGCGGTTTGTGCGAGCGAGGAGGCTAGGCTTAGGTCGCCGCCATGTTCGAGCATGAGGTATGAAAGATTGTTCGCAGCCAGACCGTAGTCCGGCTGAAGGCCGAGTGCCTTTTTATATTGGTCTTCGGCCTGTTGCCACTGGCCCTTTTTTTCGAGCGAGCTTCCCAGCGCGACGTAAAGGCGTGCATCGTTTGGACTCGCCGCGATGGCCTTTTGATACGTTGCGATGGCTTGATCGTCCGAGCCACGTGAAACCTGGACGTTCGCGAGCATCAACGCGGCGTTCGTGTTTTTCGGATCCAGGTCCGCGGCCCTCTGAAATGCCTCTTGGGCTTTGGCGGAATCCTGGTTGCGAAGCTCCGTCTGGCCGAGCAACACAAACAGCGAAGGGCTGTTCGGCACTCGCGCGATGGTGTCCTGAACTAGTTTGAGCGCGACGGCGGGCTGTTTTTTCGCAATTGCGACGTTCACCTGGCCGTTCAAAGCATCGAAGGCGTTCGGGTCTTTTTGCGCGGCCTGGACGTAAAACTTGTTCGCGCCGTCGTAATCCTTTTGCGCGAACAGCAAGTCGCCCATACGCGCGTAGCCGATCGGGCTATCGGGTGCAACGCTAATGGCGCGCTTTACGTCGGCCGTGGCGCCCGCCATGTCCTTCTTGTCGAGCAGTGCCTGCGCGTGAAGGATATAACCCTCTGGCGAGCGAGGCTCCAGCATCATCAATTTTCCGCCGTTCGCTTCGAGAGTACTGACGTCGCCTCTTCGGATCGCCAGTGTGGCTAGCGCGCGGATGGGTTCGATCATGGTCGGCTGCAACTCATTGGCGCGTTTCCATTCGGTCTCGGCTTGTCCCAAATTCTGGCTTTCGAAATACGCAGCACCGAGTTGGAAGTGCGCCATCGCACTATCGGGCGCCTTCTTGGTCGCCTGCTCCAAAACGTGTACGGCATCGGTCGTCTTTCCTTCGCGAAGCAGGATCTGACCCTGGATAACGAGCGCGCCGGGATCGGAAGGATTGTCCTTCAGAAGAGCGTCGACGACTTTCGCAGACTCATCGGTCTGGTTCATCTGATAGAGAAGTTGCGCGTACATCTTTCCCACGATTAAGTCTTTCGGATGAGTCTCGTGAAGAGATTTCAGTTCCGCGAGGGCCTTGTCCCACTGCTGCTGGCTCAGATAGAACTCGGCGAGCATCCGGTAGCCGTCCGGGTTGTCTTTCAGCTGCCCGGAAGCATCACGCAAGCTCGACTCCGCCAGATCCTTTTGCCCTTCATTCACGTACATGCCCGCCAAAGTTGCATGAGGCAGCGGATTTTTTGGATCCGCGGCGACGGCGGCCTTATACATTTTTTCAGCGTCGCCCCATTGTTTCTGGCGCTGATAAAAATTGCCGAATGAAATAAGAGCTCGCACGGATTTGGGATCGAGACTCACGGCCTTCTGGTAGCTCTGCTCGGCGGCTTTGGCGTCCTTCGATTTCTCCTGAATCAGAGCGAGATTCAAAAACGCTTGCGAATCGGTAGGTGCGAGCTGTACCGCCTTGTTCGCTTCGGTGAGCGCTGCGGTCGTGTCGCCAGCCCCGGCAATCGCGCTGGACAAGATGACGTGCGCCTGCGGATTTTCGGGTGAGAGCTTCAAAACCGTTTCGGCGCGGTCGCGCGCGTCCGCGAATTTCCCTGCGGCGAGAAATAGGTTGGCGAGATCGAGCTGTGCCTGCGCGTTCGAGGGGTCGATGGTGAGCGTCTGCATCAGTTCCTGGTAAGCCCGTGGCCAGTCGGATCCCTTGATGTAGATTTTCGCCAAGCCGTAGTGCGCGTCCGCATATCGCGAGTCAATCTGGATCGCATTCTGATATTCGATCGCCGCTTCTTTCAGCTTGCCTTGCTGCGCGTAGGCTTCGCCTTTTTCGAAGTGATTTTTCTTCAGAACCTGCGGGTCGCGCGAACAGCCGACGATCAGCACGCAGACCATCACCAAAGAGATTTTCAGAGCGGGATTTCGAAGCGGATTCATCGTGACCTCATCGGTACGGGACGACGGCAGAGTATCGCACGAATGATTGGACGAGAGCGATGCTAGTCCGGCGCTGATTCTTGTAAGACACCTCGGACTCCAGGCCGGCTTCACTCACCAGGCAAGACTATTATTTGCAGTCGCTTGGCGACATCCGAGGGCGTTTTAAGAACATCCATCGGTGACGTTTTTGGGCCAAGTTCTTGGTAAACGATTGACCTGCATGCAGTTATCGGAGACCCGTGGCCAGCCGTATAAACATTGTTCGCGGAAAACGGTCGGCAGAAGGGGACATATGGAAAGTATTTTTCTCTTTCGTGGAAGGTTCGTGGGAATTACTCCGCTCGTACTGGAACCGTCTTCCGCTCTATAGCGGTCCCTATCGACAGCAAACTACACCGCTTAGCTGTTTCCGGAGGCGCGCCGTTGGCCAGCCAGGCGTGGCAACGACCGTGCAAACCTTCAATTCGCAACCGTTCGTACTATCGCCTCGGCGTGTGCGCACGGAAACAATCGACGGGTCCAAGGTTACTGCCGATATGACAACTGGGGCATCAGTGAGCGTGATGGTGCGGGAAGACGGGGGCCACGTGAGCGGGCTGTGCCCGGCGATGCAGAGCCTGGAGTCCGTTCTGGCTGAAATTGCGCCCACCAACATTCCCGTTTTGTTTGTCGGAGAAAGCGGCACGGGTAAGGCGATCTACGCCCAACACTTGCATCGCTTATCGGGCCGCTCCGAACAGGTTGCGCTGACCATCACTTGCGCGGCGATGAATCCATCCACGTTTTCTGCCGAGCTGGGCATCGACTCCGACCGCACCGGACCGAGCCCGAATTCGCGATTCGCGGCTACGGTGATTTTCGATGAAGTGAGCGAGCTGGATCCGGCGTGCCAGCGGAACTTGCTTTATGCGCTGCCGGACGGTGAAGCGAATCCCCGCCGAGGCGCTTTAAGCTCACGAGTCATTTCGACGACGCACCGGAATCTGGAGGAAGAAATGCGGGCCGGGCGTTTTCGAGGGGATTTGTACTACCGGATCAACGGCGTTTGCCTGCGGTTACCGCCGATGCGCGAGCGGCGCGAGGATATTCCGCTGCTCGTCGAGTTTTTTCTAACGAAGTACGCTACCCAGTTCGGCCGCCCGCGTCCCATGCTGACGCCGCGAACATTGCGGATACTGATGGACCATTCCTGGCCGGGCAATATTCGCGAACTGGAAAACGTGGTGAAGAACATCGCGGCGCTCGGCGACGAACAGAAAGCCCTCGGAGAATTAGAAGCGGCACCTCGCGTGGAGCGAGTCGAACCGGTTTCGCCGGCGACATTTTCGCTGAAGGCAGCCGCGCGGGCAGCTTCGCGCGAAGCCGAACGTGAAATGATCTTAAAGGCCCTCGCCCATACACGCTGGAATCGAAAGCGTGCGGCCCAAGAGTTGCAGATCAGCTACAAATCATTGCTGTACAAGTTGAAACAGATCGGAGTCGAGGATTCGGCGGCCGAGTAGCCGCGACAGGAGAGACGATGTTGACGCGATTACACGTAGTTCTAATTTTAACCGCGGCGTGCGTGATGCCTGCAATGGCGCAGAGTTCGGTTGCGGAAAAAACGCCGCCACAACCGCCCGTTCCCGCAATGGCGGGCGATACAACTCCGAAATCGGCAACCACGGACGCGAACTACATCATCGGCGGACAGGATGTTCTGGATGTAAGCGTGTGGAAAGAGCCGGAAATCTCACGTGTCGTTCCAGTGCGGCCTGACGGGAAGATCTCGCTGCCACTTTTAAACGACGTGCAAGCGGCCGGCCTGACGCCCGCGCAACTCGCCGCGCAGATTACCGAAAGTCTGAAGAAGTACGTGACCAACCCGCAGGTCACTGTGATTGTGACGACGATCAACAGCCAACGTGTCTACATTCTTGGCGAAGTCACCCGGCCCGGTGCATTTCCGTTGCTGCCCAACATGACCGTGCTGCAAGCGCTTTCAAGCGCCGGTGGATTCACCCAGTTCGCCCGCGAAAAGAATATATATGTGCTCCGTAATCAAGACGGCAAACAAGTGAAGCATCCGTTCAATTACAAGTCCGTCGTCAGCGGCAAGGATACCGACCAGAACATTGTGCTGAAGCCCGGCGATACGATCGTGGTGCCGTAAGGAAATCATGCGATCGATACGGCCTACAATTGGTGGATTTGTGGTTGCGTTGATTCTTGCAACCGCGCCGGTTCGCGCCCAACAGCAGCAACAACAGCCCGGGCAACAACCGGAACCTGACACGCAACAAGGTCAAGACCAGAACCAGAACCAGAATCAGGAAAATCCGACCGAACCGATTCCGGCGATCCGCTCGCCGCTTGCGGGCGCTGCGGATAATGGCCAGACAAACATCGACCAAGACGCGATTCAGCCCGACACGAACTCGATTACCGGCGTTGAGCGGGTCGGAATTGGAGCGCCAGCGATGACGCACAATTATTGGGCTCCGCGCCTCGCCATTGCCGGTACCGCAGATTCGAACCCGAATTACGAGGTTGGGAGCAGCGACTGGGCGGGCTGGTTTTCCATTCTCGGCGGAGTCGATCTACATCGCAGCTCGGGAGGTTCAGATCTTTTGCTGTACTACACCGGCGGTGGAACGTTCACGAATGCCAATGACGTTGATAGTGGAATCATTCAAGAGCTTTCGTTGAAAGATCGTTTTCTGTTTCACAGGTCAACCTTCACCGTGTTCGAGCAACTCCAGTATCTCCCCGAATCCTCGCTTGGATTTGCAGGCGCAGCAGGAGCCGGCATCCCCGGTGTTGGCGGAGGCATTGGTGTCGGCACGGGGTACACTCCCGGTCAGTCGCTATTGGTACCTCGTGGTCAGAATCTGTCGAGTTCCACCGCCGGCGAATGGGACTACCAAGTCTCCCCACGGACTTCGATCACTTTAGTCGGGAGCTACTCGCTGCTGCACTATTTTGACAATGATCTCGCCAATTATGGCAATGCCGGTTTTCAGGCCGGTTTCAATTACCGGATTTCGCGTCTCGACACCGTCGCGATTTCGTATCAATTCAGCGCAATTCGCTATAGCAATTTGGGGCAGTCGATCAATACAAATACGGTACAAGGCGTTTACTCAAGGCGCATTACGGGAAAACTGGGCCTTCAAATCTCCGCGGGTCCGCAATTCGTCACGTCGAACACGCCGATTACTTCAACCGGTTCGACGACGCCAACCGCGACTTCCTACTCTTCACTTTACTGGACGTTGAATGCGAATGCGACCTACGCATTTCGGCGTGCCACGCTTGTTGCCAGCTACAGCCACGGACTCACAGGCGGCTCAGGACTCCTGGTGGGTGCGGAAACCGACATCGTAACGGGCACTTTAAGTGGTCGAATCTCGCGAGCGACGAACGCGGGAGTAAGTTTCGGGTACGCACGAAACAACGGCCTGGGCGTCGGAACCACGGCGGATTATCTGACGTACGATTATTGGTTCGCCGGCGCAAATTGGACCCGAACCATGGGTAGATCGCTCGACGTTTTTGCGAACTATCAGTTTCAACACCAGAATAACAGTACGACCGGATGCACGGGGACGGCGTGCGGGCAGGGCATTCTCCGTAGCGAGATCACCGTCGGCGTAAATATTCATAAACAACCGATACCGTTCTAGGTATCTGCTTTGAGGCCGTAAACCGGCGAAAGAGGATGGCATGGCACAGCGTGAATTTACGAGCGCAGATTACATAGCAATGGCGAAACGCCGCTGGATGATGATCGCAGTCCTCGCCGTCGCAGGTCCGGTACTCGCGTACGCCGCTTCAGTCGTTCTACCTGCGCGCTATAAATCTCAGACGCTGGTTCTCGTGGAGGAACCTTCGGTCTCAAAATCCATCGTCGAAAACGACGAGTCCTCGGACCTGAGCCAGAGACTCGCGAGCATGCAGCAACAGATTCTGAGCCGCTCGCGGCTCGAGCCAATCATTCATAAATACAACTTGTTTCCGAAGGAAGTGAACCAACGTTCGATGGATGAATTGGTTTTGAAGCTTCAGAAAGACATCGACGTATCGCCGATCTTGCCCATGGCCGAGACCCGCGCGAAAGACTTGCCTGGCTTCAACGTAACGGTGACTCTCGACAATCCTCACACGGCTCAAGACGTTTGCGCCGATATCACCAATTTGTTCATCGAGCAAAGCCTGCAATTTAGCTTCGCGAACTCGGACAACACCACGAAGTTTCTGGTTCAGCAACTCGAAGAATCGAAGGCCAATCTTGACGCGCAGGACAAGGCGCTTGCTGACTTTAAGAGCAAACACTTTCAAGAGTTGCCCGAAGACGAGCAGACGAACTTAAACTTTTTGACCTCCTTGAACACCCAGCTGGACGCCGCAACCCAGGCGATCGGACGCGCGCAGCAGGACAAGAGCTTCAACGAATCGATGCTTTCTCAACAAGTCGCCTCCTGGCAATCGGCGCAGACCGGCCCGAACCCCGACACGCTCGATCGGCAACTCACCGCTTTGCAGACCCAACTTGCGAGCTTGCAGGCTCGGTATACCGATGACTATCCGGACGTCATAAAAACGAAAGCCGATATCGCAGCGCTTCAACAGAAAATGAATGAGACAAATTCCGCCGCGAAGGACGCCCCGAAAGCGCCGCATTCGAGCATGGAGCCGCCGCAGATTCAACAACTCCGCGCTTCAATTCACACGCTCGACATGGCGATCGCGGAAAAAACCAAGGAACAGGAAAGAATCCAGCAAGAGATCCGGCTTTACCAATCCCGTATCCAGTCAAGCCCCGCAGTGGAAGAGCAGTACAAACAGCTGACGCGCGGCTACCAAACCGCACTGGATTCCTATAACGATCTTTTGAAGAAGAAGGAATCTTCGGCGATGTTTACCGAGCTTCAGAGCAAGCAGCAGGGCGAGCAACTCCGTGTTTTGGACCCTGCGAACTTGCCAGATAAGCCGTCGTTTCCAAACCGGCCGCTCTTCGCTTTAGGTGGTTTGGGGGGCGGCCTCGGTCTGGGCCTCGGCTTAGCGTTCCTGCTGGAAATGAAGGACACCTCGTTCAAAACGGAGCGAGACGTCGAGTTTGCATTGCAGTTGCCAGTGCTCGCAATGGTGCCGTCGATTGAGCCGCCGGATGCGAAGAGCGGCAGGCAACGGTCAAAGAAAAAGGGCGTTCCAGCGGGCGCGAGGGCCTAGACGATCATGTACCAGAAATTTTTCGGGCTTCGTGAAAGCCCTTTCAACGTCAATCCGGACCCCCGGTATCTGTTTCTCACGAAACAGATTCAAGAGGCGCTGGCTGGACTCACCTATGGTATCCAGAACCGTAAGGGCTTCATTCTACTCACGGGCGAAGTCGGGACGGGGAAGACCACGCTTCTGAACCGTTTGCTCGATTGGCTGCACGGCCAGCGCGTGAAGACCGCCTTTGTATTCAATTCGCAGCTCAACACCAGCCAGCTATTTGACTTCATCATGGCCGATTTCGGAATTCCGACCGACACGCGCCAGAAAAGCCAGGTCCTGCTGAAATTGAACCAGTGGTTGCTCGAGCGTTATCGCTCCGGCGAGACGGCCGTGCTGATCATCGACGAGGCGCAGAACCTTTCTCTGCAGGTGCTCGAAGAAATTCGATTGCTGACGAACCTGGAAACGTCGACCGAAAAGCTCCTCCAGATCGTGCTGACCGGGCAGCCTGAGCTGGAAGAAAAACTGAAGCTCCCTCAACTGCGACAGTTGCGCCAACGCATTACGCTGCGTTGCCGAACCTCTGCTTTAACGCTGGAAGAAACCTTCGGTTACATTGCCGAACGTTTACGCATCGCCGGAGCAAACGGTGAGCCGATTTTCTCGAAGGAAGCCATTCAGACGGTTCACGTGTACTCGCGCGGAATTCCCAGGGTCGTTAACCTGCTGTGCGAACACGCACTGATTAACGCGTATGTGGATCATCTCCGTCCCGTGCCCGCGCATTTGGTGGAAGAAGTGGCGCGCGAATTTCAGCTCGACGAAATTGAGCCGATTGCGCCATCGAACATTCCGAATGGCGCGAACCACTCCACCGATACCCAGGCCCTGCTGCAGAATTTGGATGAATTGTTAGGCCGCCTGCGCGATGCGAACATCACGCCAACTCCGAGCCGGGAAAGGAAGCCATGAGCAGAATTCACGAAGCACTGAAGAAAGCCGAGCAAGAAAGAGCCTCAGGCCAGATTCCCGATCTTCCGATGCTTACATCGGAGCCTAGAACCTTTGCGCCGGCGTCCCTTCAGGATCGCGAAGTCGAAATTCCGCCCGTGTCGGCCGAAGCGATTGCTGCGGCAACAGGCGGCTTCCTGCGATTTGACGACCTCGTAAAGCGGTGCTCACATCCAAAGTGGAATCCCGACCCGAACGTCAATGTTTTCCTGAACCCCGACATGACCGCGCATGGCGCCGAGCAATTTCGCACACTTCGCTCACGGCTGTATCAGATTCGTGGCGCGCAAACGATGAAGACGTTACTCGTCACCAGCTCGATTCCGTCTGAGGGCAAGACGTTCGTTACGAACAATCTGGCTCAGTCGATCGTCCGCCAGCCTGACCGCCGTGTACTCGTAATCGATGCGGACCTTCGCTGCTCCCGGTTGCATGTGCCGCTCGGCGCTCCTGCTTTTCCGGGCCTGACCGATTATCTTCGTGGCGAGGCCGACGAAATGCAAATCATCCAACACAGCACGGAAAACAATCTGTGCTTCATCCCGGGCGGAAACGAGGTCACCAATCCGAGCGAGCTGCTATCCAATGGCCGGCTCAAGCCGCTGCTGGATCGTCTGTCGCCCATGTTCGACTGGATCATCTTGGACTCTGCACCCCTGATTCCGGTCGCCGACTCCAGCTTCCTCGCCGACCTGGTCGATGGCGTTCTGATGGTTGTGCGCGCTGGCGTTACACCGTCCGCCACCGCACAACGCGCTTGCCAGGAATTGCAGGGACGAACTGTCGTGGGAGTGGTCTTGAACGCCGTCGATCCGGAGCAGGCTTACGGAGCTTACTATTCGTCGTACGGTTACGGGTACGGCTACGTTCGGAATCAAGAAGCGAATGCGGGCCCGGCGCGCCAGAACTCATGAGGCGGAGGCCGACGTTGAGCCAAAATTGAGGCTGTTTTCATGCGCCGTTGACATGTGTCGAATCGATTATCGTTATTATTTTCTTGAGTTTAGGCATCAGCCGGGATTTGCTAGACTAGGTGGGCTCGGAGGGCGAATCTCCGGTCCTGAGCTCTAGCGGAGCAAAAATAAGCTCGCATGACGTATTCGTTCGTCGCGAAGCAATCGCAAAGCGTGAACGACGGTCGGAACCGAAGTGGGGCTTCGATCGAGAACCGGAAAGCACGAGATTCTGTGACTTAAAGGGCGGTAGCTTGCCCGAATTCACTCGCGAATGCCGAAAAAGCTCACAAACCAAATCGCTACTCCGGAGCCCATACCCGCAACGCCTCAAGACTCGCACCTGCCGTGGTTTGCCTTGCATGTTCGATCCCGTTTTGAACTGACTGTGGCGAGCCACCTCGGCGGAAAGGGCTATGAGTGCTTTCTGCCGACCTTTAAGAGCCGGCGACGCTGGTCGGACCGCGTGAAGGAAATTGAAGCGCCACTGTTCCCGGGCTACTTGTTCTGTCGATTCGACGTTCTCGATCGATTTCCCATCGTCACGACGCCCGGACTCATTCAAATCGTAGGTTTCAATCGTGCGCCGGTTCCGGTCACGGAATCGGAAATTGCGGCCCTTCAGCAACTGGTCAGTTCGAAGCTCAGACATGAACCGTGGCCTTACCTCAAGGCCGGAGCTAGGGTAATGATCGAAGCCGGGTCCTTGACGGGTCTCGAAGGCATCTACATCGAGTCGAAGGGAACTCATCGGCTTGTGCTTTCCGTTACGTTGCTCCAGCGCTCCGTCGCCGTCGAAATTGACTCGGCATACGTGCGCGTCCTACCGGAGTCCCGGTTGGCATCCAGCGATGTTGCGGCGAAAGCGGTTCATCCTCGCGTGTAACCGAGCTATCCCCGGATTCACCGGTCGCTCAAGCCGGTGCTCCGACGCTGCACCAGGGCCCGTATGCAGACTGAAATCGCGCACACATCCGTTTCGAATTCGAGCGAGGACACAACGGGCGCGGTATACCAGCTTGACCCGCTCATCGATTCACGATGGGATCGTTTTGTTAAGCGAAGTGAAGGAGCGTCTCTATTCCATACGCGGGCTTGGCTCGAAGCGTTGCATCGGACGTACGGTTACAAGACCGTTGTTTTCACGACCTCCAGCGACGGCGAGGAGCTGAAAAATGGAATCGCATTTTGCAAGGTGGAAAGCTGGTTGACGGGCCGGCGCCTTGTATCACTTCCATTTTCCGATTACTGCCAGCCTCTGGTCTCCGACAAGCACGATTTGAATGCACTGATGACGGCTCTTGAAACCGAGCGCCACAAAGGTGCATGGCGTTACGTTGAGCTTAGACCTTTCGACGAAATTGAAACTGCCAAGCCGCTTTACCACGTCTCGTCGACGTACTTCAGGCATGAAATTGATTTGAGCCCAAGTGCGGGCGCTTTGTTCAAGAGTTTTCACAAAAATTCGATTCAACGAAAAATCCGGAGAGCCGCACGCGAGAAGTTGGAGTATCAGGAAGGTACGACCGACGCCCATCTCGATGCTTTTCATCGATTGATGGTTCAGACTCGGAGGCGCCACAGCGTGCCGCCTCAGCCGAAAATCTGGTTCAGAAACCTGCTCCGTTCTTTTGGAAACGACGTAAAGATCCGGCTCGCGTTGAAAGATTCGCGGCCGATCGCCGGAATGCTGACGGTCCGTCACAAAGACACGCTGGTTTACAAGTACGGCGGATCGGACGCCAAGTTCAGTCCAATGGGCGGAATGCACTTGTTGTATTGGCGCTCGATGCTGGAAGCCAAGCAATCCGGACTGCGCACCTTCGATCTGGGGCGCTGCGAGGTTGGCCAGGACGGCCTCCTGGTTTTCAAAAAGCGCTGGGGCGCGATCGAAACCCCACTCCACTATATTCGCTTTACGGATCCCGGAAACGCCGGGGAAGTATTCGAGCCGGCGAGCAAAAGTTGGAATGCGCGGCTCGCAAAGCAAGTCTTCTCGCACGCTCCGTCGCCGCTGCTATCGATGCTTGGCTCGGTCTTGTACAAGCACGTAGGATAATTCGAAGCAGCGAATCTTCCAGTAAATCGCTCGAATGAGTGCCACGTCTCAATCGCAAAGAAGCTTGATCCAGTTTTCATTGTTCCTCGCGGCCAGCGTGCTGCTCGGTTGGAAAACCCTGGCGGCTCTGGTTCAGTATTCGCTGACGCACGAGGATTCCTCGCACGTGATCGTAATTCCGTTCCTGAGTGCATACGTCCTCTGGTCGGAACGAAAGTCGATCTTCGGTTCGGATCGAGACTCATCGAAGGCGATTGGAATCCTGCTCGCGGCGGTGGGAGTTCTCGCTTACGGTGCGACACTTTGGATGACGGACCGAGTGCCGGGCTCGATCGGGTTTTCGTTGCAAGCACTAAGCCTGGTCGTAATTTGGATCGGAGTCTTCGTAGCAGCCTTCGGCGCGAACGCCGGCAAGGCCGCGCTGTTCCCTTTGCTTCTGTTACTGCTTGCGATCCCTCTTCCCGACGTTATTTTGTCACGAGTCGTTTATTCGCTGGAAAAGGGTTCGACCGACATTACCTATGCGATATTCAAGACCTTTCGCGTTCCTACGCTCCGTGACGGTTTTTTTCTAACCGTCCCTGGAATCACGATCGAAGTGGCGCCGGAATGCAGCGGCATCCGATCGAGCGTGGCGATGCTGATTACATGTCTCCTCGCCGCCCACTACTACCTGCGAACCTGGTGGGGAAGCGTGGTCTTCCTGATTTTGGTTGTTCCGGTCGCCATGATTAAGAACGGCGTTCGGATCGCCACCCTGACGCTGCTGAGTCTTTATGTGGATCCCGGCTTCCTGAAGGGCAGTCTGCACCGCGACGGCGGGTTCGTTTTCTTCTTTATCGGGCTGTTGATACTGGGTGCCGCGCTGGTAGCCATTCGCAAGTTGGAGCGGCGGCTCGCTGACGGCTCCGAGCGGTCTCTTCGTGCGTGGGACCCGAAGTTCGCGAACCAGTAATCAACCGGGACTGGCAGGGCGGTGTCCGGGTCACTCGAGGTACCGATCGGGCAGAGAAAGCTGGCGCAGCCGCCAGGAAATCACGACCTCTGTGTCTTTCATACAACACTTATACGTCCGGAATATCTTTTCTCGATTAGCGCAGATGTTTTCTCTAAGTGGAAGTTCGAGGATCGTCGCTTTCGACGCGAACCGGTCGGGATTTTCGTAAAGCTCGTAACTCATTGATTCTAATCGTATTGAATCTTCGGATCGAGAACGACGAAATCACCTCGATTCGACGAATTGGTGGAAGAATTGCTACTTCGTCGCAGAGTAGTAGGTTCACACCGCCCTGCGGCGATTTCGTAAGGGGCGATTGTGTCGGTAGATGCTCAACTCGGCCGTGAAAACGGGGGTCACCGAGCTGGGGATGAAACGAGGCCGACACGCTTCACGAGAGGAAAGTTCTGGCGGCGCACAAAAGCTGTCGAACGCAGCTGTCCTCAAAGGAAAGATCCATGTACGGAGCGAGCGAACGAGTCATGACTGACCCCACGACCCCTAAGACATCGGAAAAGAAATCCGTAGCAGTCATCAACGAGGCGTCAGCGCCGGCTTTGCCTCGTGCCGCAGTAAACGTTTCGGATTTAATGCAGCTCATCCTTCCCGAAGACCTGTTCCTGGGCGTCCTGTGCCTCGAGCGCAAGCGCGCTGAGCGGCACACCAGAAAGTTTGTGCTTGTGCTGGTCGACGCCGAGGGAATCAAGCCGAAAAAAGGCCGCTCGCGCGATGTGAAGGGCCTGGTCCGCGCTGCAAATGACGCCCGCCGTGAAACCGATCCCGCCGGCTGGTACAAACAGGATACGATTCTCGGCATTATCTTTACGGAAGTAGGCGATCTGGAAGATTCGGCGTTTACCGATCGAATCATTCAGAAGCTTCGGCAATCACTCACGACGCACTTAAGCGTCGAAGACGTGAAGCACGTTCGCGTTTCTGTACACACCTTTTCGGAAGACTCAAACAGCAAGGATTCGGACATCTCTGGAACTCCGGTCCTTTATCCCGATCTCTTCAATCTGAATCACACGAAGAAAGTCCCGTTCGCTCTGAAGCGGTTGATGGACGCGGTGGGCAGCGCATCTGCGTTGATCATTCTTGCGCCAGTATTTCTGATCATCGCGGCGGCAGTGAAGCTGAGCTCCAAAGGACCCGTATTTTTCACCCAGCAGCGCCTCGGCCAGCTCGGCAAACCATTCACCTGCCTGAAATTCCGCTCGATGTATGCGAACAACGACCTGAAGATCCACCAGGAGTTCATGAAGCAGGTCATCAACGGGAAGCACGACGGCCTCGCCAGCGATGGCCAGAAACCGGTCTATAAAATGACCAACGATCCGCGAATCACGCGAATCGGCAAGTTCATTCGTCGTACGAGCCTGGATGAGCTGCCGCAATTCATCAATGTGCTCCGCGGCGAAATGTCGCTCGTCGGCCCGCGCCCGCCGCTTGCTTACGAATACGAAGAGTACGATCCGTGGCACCGCCGCCGCGTTCTGGAAGTGAAACCGGGAATCACCGGCCTCTGGCAAGTGGAAGGCCGCAGCCGCGTCCGCTTCGACGACATGGTCCGCCTCGACCTCCAATACGCCCGCGGTTGGTCGCTATGGCTGGATGTCCAGATCCTTCTCAAGACCCCACGCGCCGTAGTCATGGGCGACGGCGCGTACTAAGCGGTGCTTCGCTCAGTTCGCCAGCACTTCGCTGTCGCCCTTATTCAGGCTGTGCCGAAGTCCCTTAAAACCGATACTATCTTTTTTTCGGCCTGAGTCCTGTCCCGAAACTGGCCTTTAGACCAGTGGTAGCCCCTAGGACCGTCGGCTAACCTAACTTACGCACAACGACTTGGATTCGGGGGCTTCTAAAATGGGTCGATTTAATCGCATCTCATTGTTCATTTTGATCGTCAGCTTCGGGGCATTAGGCAGTAGTTCCGCGAGCACTCACTACGTGGCTGCGAGCGGATCCGATTCTAACGATGGTGCTTCGAAATCGAGCCCATGGTCGCATGCCCCTGGTATGCCCGACTGCACATCGACCTGTGCTGCTTACAAGCCGGCCCCAGGGGATCAAATTATCTTCAGAGGAGGTGATACCTGGCACTATGGTGCTGGTTCGCCGTCAGTTGGCGGAAGCTGGAGATGGACCTGGAGCGGCTCGAGTGGCAATCCGATCTACATAGGTGTAGATCAGACATGGTTTTCTGGCGGTAGCTTCGCACGTCCGGTACTGAGCGGCGATAACCCAATCAGCACATCTTTTCCATCGAGCTGCGCGCACGATGAGTCGACGCTTTTCTTCGTAGATCTGAGCTCCACAAGCTACGTGACTTTCGACAATTTTGAATTTCCCGGCAAGTGCTGGTCGGGTCAGATCAACGGCTCGAGTTCGGCGTCTATCGCAATGTCCAGCGCCTCGAATGTAATCGTGTCCAACTGTTATTTCCACGGCTGGACGGCCACAACTTCATCGTACGACAATAACTACTCGATTTTGGGCGGTGGGGGAGCGGGAGTCGCGGACCACAACCAATTTGTGGGCGACATATTTGACGGCTCAGACTCTTCACGCGCGAGCGGCCCCAACGACCCTAATTGCCACTGGGGAGCATTCCCTGCCAGTGATCTCTGCCAGAGTGGACAAGGTATATATTTTTCGGCTTACGATGTTCATAATTGCATCTTTCGATATTTGTCGAACATGATGGTTACGACCAACACTCACACTGTTCATGACAACGTCTTTGAATATCTTTACGGGACCTACGGTTCTGGTCTACAGCAACATCCGAACGTGCTAAATAATATTGCTAACACTTCCGGTCAAAACATCTATTTCTACAACAATATCATTCGCCACACGTACGTAACTGAGGATGTGTACCTCGCGGTTACAAACACAGCATACGTATTCAACAACGTGTTTTATGACAACATGAATGTTCCGAATTTCGGAATTATTTCCACCGGCTTTTTCAGATTCAATCGAGTAAGCAATAGCATCTCATCAACGTCTGCCTACATTTACAACAACACGATCGACGTAAATTCCGAGTTCAACTTTGACGGCGCAAATGCGCCTTTGACGGCCTGGAACGGCACGGCATACTTTGAAAACAACCATCTTATAGGATTCGGAACTCAGGCACTCACCAGCATCTACACATGTATCACCTCGGAAACCTGCAGCATCGTCGATAACGGCCATGAAACTTATCAGTCTGAGGCTACGGCCAACGGCCAAGGATACACCCCCGGAAACAATTACGCACCAGCTTCTGGCGGAGCGACAATTGGTGCGGGAGCGAACCTTTCGAGCTCATGTGCTACCTTTTCCTCGGACTCGGCATTGTGCAGCGGAACTAGCGGCGCAGTAGCAGAAGAGAGTGGAAGCGGCGGCAAGATCGCCTCGTATCCCGCCGTGCCGGTCGTGGCTCGTCCCAGCTCCGGTGCCTGGGACGCCGGGGCATATTTTTATGGCAGTGCTTCAAGCTCTGCTCCCGCTTCGCCAACGGCACTTTCCGCGACGGTGCAATAGCGGATTTCGAAACATACCCTGGATCGAAGTAATAAACACCCCGCTGGACGCGCGATCTCGAAATTTGGACTGTCTACGCGAGCATTTTCCCGTTTCGCATCGAACGTAATTCTCCGACTACGCGCCGAAGTTTGATTGTTTGGCGTCCTCCCTATGTTGACAAACAAGATCGCTTCGACTGATTCAGGTGATCAGGAAGTCGCTGCTTCGATCGGGAGGAGCACTCTTTATGGAGTGGTCGCGCGAATCGCGCAAGTCGCCACCCGGCTTGTCACCGTCCCAATCGTCATCGCCCACCTCGGCCTTGGAGGTTATGGCATATGGGCGATTCTGATGACCGCCGCTGCGTACATGAGATTCGGAAGTGTTGGTATCAAGTCGGCCTTTCAAAAATACGTAGCCGAAGCAACAGGCAACGGCAATTTCGAACGTACAAATGAACTTCTGAGCACGGGCACGGCGGCGATGTTTTGCTTGTCTGTCGTTGGATTGATACCCATTTCACTGTTTTCGCAAAAATTGGCTGAACTCGGCGGAGTTCCTCCAGAGTTCTTGAAGGGCGCTGCTTATTCGATTTCCGTATTGGCCATAATCATGCTCCTGAGTAATGTCGGCGCCGCCTACGAAGCGATCGTGATGGGTGGACACCGGATAGATTTGGCCAGACGATTCACGACTTTCTTCACGGTTGCGGAGGCCGTGGCGATCGTAATTCTTTTGCACCTCGGCTGCGGCTTATTTGCCATGGCTTGTACTATGGCGGTTTCGGAAGTCGGTTTTGTTGGCTGCTGTTACTTCGCTTCGCGGCGAGTTCTTCCACAAGTTAAATTGCGTCGTAAATACATAAGGGCGAGCGCTCTTCCAGAGCTTATTAGATATGCTGGTAGTTACCAGCTCGTTAATGTACTCGAGGTTATATTCAACGCGATTATTCCAATCGCACTTCTGCGGGTCTTCGGAGCTGATGCGGCAGGGCTGTTTGCCCTCGGTTTCCGTCTTCAAAACTCAGCACAGATGCTGTCCGACGCGGTTCTGCTTCCAATTTTATCGGGCGGCGCCAAGATTTTTGGGTCTGGGTCGATCAGGGAAATGAACCTGGTAATCGCAAAGGCCTTCAAGGCGACACTCGCGCTCGCGCTAATGCCACTTGGTTTTTTGGCTGCCTTCGGCACTCTCGTCGTTTTTGCTTGGACGGGCGAGATAAATCCGGCACTCAGAATTACCCTCTGGCTCCTGTGCCTCTCCGGCTTTTTTTCGGCATTTTCGATTCTGGGATTGGTCCTCTATCGGATTTCCGGACGAGCGCTCTTGGACAACATCCGTCAGGTCTTGCGAATAACGTTGTTGTTCTTGATTGCTTGTTTTGCTAAGCGTCTTGGCTTCTATGGCGTTCTGGGTGGCGTCGCTCTGACGGAGTTCTGTGGGATGCTCTTCATGCTTTATGCGATTTCTCAGACATTCCAAGGGTTTCGCATAAAGGTTGTGCTGAACGATACTTGGAGAGTGACGCTGGCTGCGATCTGGATATTTGCAGCGGGGGGGATCGCTGCGTACGTTCCATTTCCGATAATCCCGCACGCTCGCGTCGAAGCTTTGGTGAGGCTGGGCGTTATCTCCTTAGGTTGTCTTCTCGCAGCATGGCCGGCGCTAATGCTTACTAAAGCCGTCACACCTAAAGAACGAAACGCATTTGTCGCAGCGTTTCGCCTCGGCCGATTCCGAGCCGTGCCAGCCGTCGCCCAGAATGGAGTCGAGTAAATACCGGAAATTCTGTGAGCGAACCGCGTCCAAAATCATCGAACGATCCGCTCTCCGTTTTCTCCCGGGCCTTGACTTGGATGAATACCCGCTGGCTGCGGTACACCTACAGGTTTGCGGCCTTTGGCCACGGAGTTTCAATTCATTATTCTTCTGATATTGCACGGCCTGGAGCCGCCGGAATTGAGATTGGAGATAATGTGTGGCTGGGACCTGACCTTTGGTTAAACGTTCCGCCCGAAACTGCGAGTCCTGCGCCACAGATTGTGTTCGGTCGCAGCTGCAGAATCGGTCGAAGATGCACTATTTCAGCCAAGAATCGAATCGTCTTAGAAGATGACGTGCTATTCGCTCCGTCGGTATTAGTTATGGACCATAATCATGAGTTTTCTGACGTGGAGCGCCCAATCCATCTTCAGGGGGTTACCAAAGGGGGCAAAGTCACCATTGAACGGAATTGCTGGCTCGGCTACGGAGCAGTAGTTCTCTGCAGTTCGGGCCATTTGACGATTGGACGAAATAGCGTCATCGGGGCCAATTCGGTTGTCACGAGAAGCTTCCCCCCGTTCAGCGTAATCGCCGGGAACCCAGCTCGACTCTTGAGAACTTACGATCCCTCGACCGAAAGCTGGATCAAGCCAGTTCGCTAGCTCTTGCAAGAACAAGGATCAAGGTATGAGCGAAGAAATTCAAAACCACACAGTCGCATGTCCTCTATGTGGAAGTGCCGGTGTGTCTCATTTTTTGACGGCACCAGATCGGTTTCACTGGCGAAGCCAGGAATTCGATTTGTTGCGATGTGGAGAGTGCTCGTGCGTATGGCTTACTGATCCTCCGCAACCGGATGCCATGGGAATTCACTATGATGAGGAGTATCACGCGGCGATCATGGCCGCCGGCGAAACGTCTGTAGCCAGTCGCTGGCAAAGGCAACGTCAGAAGATTTCACAATATAAGCAATCCGGAAGTATTTTGGACATCGGATGCAGCTCGGGCGCGTTTTTAGGAACGATGAAGGGTCCGGCATGGAAACTTTTCGGCATCGAAATGGAAGCTGCGACCGCCCAGAAAGCGAGGGCTACAACAGGCGCCGAGGTTTTCGTTGGCGATGCCGTCGCAGCTCCTTTTGCACCTGAAAGTTTTGACGTTATAACCTGTTTCGATCTACTGGAGCACGTTTACAATCCCCGCCAATTCCTCTCCAAAGTTCGGGAGTGGTTGAAACCCGATGGAATAATCTACGTTGCTTTGCCGAACATTGATTCCTGGGAAGCTAGGACCATGGGAACGTACTGGTACGGGCTGGAACTCCCGCGACACCTCTTCCATTTTTCACCCAAGTCCCTCCGGTTCGTAATGAAGTCGCTCGGTTTCTCCGAGGTTTCTGTACAAACGCCCTCGACTACCTACGTCGAACGGAGCGTGAGTTACATCGGGTCTAGCGCACTGGAGGCTGTCGGGATCTCTCCGGTGCCCATGTCGAAGCCCCGGCCGATCAGCATCCCGTACAGAATTGTTCGTAAGGCCGTTAGGCTTTCTTTGATCGCTCCATTCGGCAAGGTTGCGTCGTGGGCTGGCACCGGTGGATGCATCGAGGGCATTTTTGAGAAGGGAGGTCTGGCGGAAGTTCGGCTGCCAGGCCATCAAAACGCCGAACTGAGTAGCTCACGTGGGGCCTGAGCACCTCAAGTTTGGCGGCGGTGCGGCTGAAAGCATGTTCAGCCCGTATGTTCTCGCGTTTGTCATCGTTGCGGGACTTCTGATCTGTTTTCTGCCGCGAAACAAAGCTGTCGCGCCGTTCTTATTTGCTGCAATTCTGATTCCGATCGATCAAGTGCTGCTCGTCGGCTCGTTTCATTTTCCGATGCTACGGGTTCTCCTGCTCTTCGGGATGGCTCGACTCCTGAAGGAGATAATCTCGGGGCGATCCGAAGTACTCAGCGGTGGATTCAATTCTTTGGACGCTACAGTTGCCCTGCTGGCTGTGTTCACGGCGGTGTCCGGCGCTATTCTTTGGGGAACAACGCCGGCAGTGGTCTACCAAGTCGGAGTTCTCTACAGCGGATTAGGTTCGTATTTTCTGTTGCGCTGCTTTATTCGCGATCGGGACGACGTGTTGCTTGTAATTCGCGTCTTCGCCTATCTGGCGATACTGCTTGCCACACTGATGAGCATCGAATTAATTACGGGGCATAATCCCCTTTATGCATTTTTGGGTGGACTTCGATCGTCTCTCTACGGATCGGTCATCCAGCGAGACGGACATCTAAGAGCAACCGGGTCGTTTGGGCATCCAATCCTGGCTGGGACTTTCGGAGCGGTTCTCGTTCCGCTTTTCGTCGGACTTTGGCGAAGCGGAACACAATTTCGTAGGACGGCGATTGTTGGGTTGGTCGGCGCCACTGTTATTACGATTACCTGTAACTCCAGCACGCCGATTTTGGCTTACGTAGCGGGCATCCTGGGGCTTTGTCTTTGGCCGTTACGCAACGGTATGAGAGTGATTCGCTGGGGAATCGTCCTTACACTAGTATTTTTACATATGATAATGAAAGCGCCTGTCTGGAATCTTATCGCCAGGATCGGTGTTTTTGGCGCGTCCTCCGGTTATCATCGTTACCAACTTGTAAATCAATGTATCCTACATTTTAGTGACTGGTGGTTTGTTGGGGTAAAGGACACGTCAACTTGGGGATGGGATATGTGGGACACCGCGAACCAATACGTGGCTACCGCCGAAAATTCAGGCATTGTGCCATTCATTCTATTTTTGACAGTAATCGTCGTGGGGTTCAAGTATCTCAAGCGAGCTAGACTCGCTCAAGGTATAGATGAAACATCCGAACGTTTCATTTGGGCGGTGTGGGCGTCTCTATTTGCAAACGCGGTTGCTTTCTTCGGTATCTCATATTGGGACCAGACGATCGTTGCGTGGTATGCGCTACTCGCAATTATCTCGGCGACAACAATATCTGGACTCGCGACGAATCCCATAACGGTAACGCACCCGCTTCGCGCACCTAGATTTGAACTAGCGAACCAGGTTTCTCGAAGTCCTGAGAGTCTCACTGCGAGAAGCGCATACCGAGGTCCAGCGGGTCTTCCTTTGAATCGCCGATCCTAGCAACGCGCTTGGTATCACCGAGTTTAATCGCACTCCAATGATTCTACGTTTTTGGCGATGAATCCATTATTCCGGGTAGGGACGTGACCGAGATTTCTGTCGTGATCGTAACGTGGAACGCGCGAGCATATACCGAAGAGTGTTTGCGGAGCTTGTTTTCGGGCAATTTGGAGCAACGTGTCGAAGTCATTGTAGTCGACAATGCATCGACCGATGGCACGCCGGAAATGATTCGCTCCGCCTTCCCGAAGGTGAACCTGATCGAGACCGGGGCCAATTTAGGTTTTGCGAAGGGAAACAACATTGGAATTCGCCACGCTTCCGGAAACTACATCTGTTTGATCAATTCAGATGTCAATGTTCCTCCGGATTGTCTATCAAAATTGCGTCAGTACATGGAACAGAACCCACGAGTCGGACTCGTTGGCCCGAAGATGCTTGGTCCAGACGGGACGGCTCGAAGATCAGGGATGAGATTTCCCTCGGTCTGGAACAGCTTCTTGCGCGCGTTTGCGTTGGACTCCATGTTTAAGGGTTCAAAATTGTTCGGTGGATTGCTGATGTCGGATTTCAAATTCGACCGCACGCGCGACATTGAGGTGTTAAACGGCTGGTTCTGGATGACGCGCAAGGAAGCCCTCGACGAAGTTGGGCCGCTCGACGAACGTTTTTTCATGTACGGCGAAGACATTGATTGGTGCAAGCGCTTTCAGCTAGCGGGTTGGCGAGTGGTATTTTTCGCCGACGCTGAAGCCGTTCATTATGGAGGAGGCAGTTCCGCGAATGCGCCGGTCAGGTTCTTTGTTGAATTGCATCGAGCAAATCTTCAATACTGGCAAAAATATCATGGTCCGGCGGCCCGACTGCTGAATGCCACCGCAAACTCGTTGAATCACGTTATCCGAATCATGGGCTGGGGGCTCGTTTACTTGGCGCAGTCCTCCAAGCGTGAAAAAGCGCGACGCGAAGTCAAGCAAAATGCAGCCTCGCTTCAAAACATTTTCACCTAGAAAGAGCTCGCTCAATCGCAGGCCAATCAATTCGAAGAAGTCCCGATGACATCGATAATTATTCCAGCGTTTAACGAAAGTGCCGTAATCGCGCGCACGTTAAAGTCGATCTTGACCGGCGCCAAGCCCGGTGAGATCGAAGTGATCGTTGTTTGCAATGGCTGTACAGATGACACGGCTGAAGTCGCGAAGGCGGTCAACGGGCCGATACGAGTAATTCAAACTCCCGTCGGGAAAAAAACAGGTGCGCTAAATCTTGGTGACGAAGCTGCAGTCGGATTTCCCCGCGTTTATGTAGACGCGGATGTTTTAATCACGATCGATGTCATTCGAGCCATGGCGGATAGGCTCTCGCCGGGCGACGTACTCGCAGTATCTCCAACAGCGAAAGTTGATCTATCGGGTTGTTCGTGGGCTGTACGCGCGGTGTATGAAATTCGCGCATTATTACCATCCTCGCGCGAAGGCATTGGTGGATCGGGGGTTTATGCTTTGTCGAAAGCCGGACGTGAGCGTTTCCGGGACTTTCCCAACGTTACGGCAGACGATGGTTTTGTCCGGATTCAGTTCACGCCCGCTGAGCGAGAGACTCTCAGTTCGGTTCAATCGATTGTTTTCCCACCAAGGCGCCTTTCAGACTTGGTAGTGACCAAGACGCGTGCGCATTACGGAAGCCTTGAATTGGCTCAAGAGTTCCCGGCACTTTGGAAGAATCGCGGCGTGGCTAACGATCAGAGTCTGTTGAAGTTATTCAAATTTCCCAGCCTTTGGGTCAAGCTTATTGTGTACTGCGCTGTGACGATCATTGCGAAAAAGCGGGCCAACGAGCGACTTCGCAAGCGGTCTTTTACTTGGCAACGTGATGAGACCTCTCGTGTCGCCGCAAGTCACTTCGGTGCTCGCTAAAAGCTCTATGACTGTTGCCTTAACAGTTTTAATAATCTTTTGCCTTGCCGCGCTAATTACCTATTTTTCGCCATGGTTTTGGCGGCAACGCAAAACGCGGGCAATCCGCCGTAGTGTCCGCGAGAATCGCTTGCTAGCCCTCACGTACGACGATGGGCCGAGCGAACGAATGACGCCGCGGATCCTGGATGTCCTGAAACGTGAAGGCGTCACCGCGACGTTCTTTTTGCTGGGCCGAAATGCTACTCAGCATCCAGATTTGGTCGACCGAATTGTCCACGAAGGTCACGAGGTGGGCTGCCACTCCGACCAACACCTGAATGCCTGGAAGGTACTGCCTACAAGCGCTAACCGCGACATTGACCAGGGCTATTCGCGTTTGGAGCGATGGATGCGACCGGACGGCATTTTTCGACCGCCGTTCGGCAAGATGACTCTTGCGACATTTTTATCCCTTCGTCAGCGACGAGCAACTACCTGGTGGTGGACGATTGATTCAGGGGACACGCATATCGAGTTGCCAAAACCACGGACGGTGGTCGAACGCGTCCAGAAAGACGGAGGCGGGATTGTGCTCATGCATGATCTAGATCGAACCGCCGATCGAGATGATTTTGTCTTGGAAACCACAATCTCACTACTGAACTTGGCTAAAGTTGAACAGCTATCTGTAGTTACGCTGAGTCGACTGGACCAATGAGCAAGCGAAATACCAAGAAAAAGGTTCTCGCGGTTGCGTCGGGCGGCGGTCACTGGATCCAGCTTCTTCGACTACGACCGGCATTTTCCGAAGCTGATGTCGTATTCGTCGGCGTCAGCCCCTCTTATCGTTCCCAAGTCAGTCGGTACAAGTTTTATTCAGTTAAAGATGCGACGCGTTGGGAAAAGACTGCTCTCGTGCAGACGGCCGTTCAACTTCTTTGGATCATTCTCCGAGAACGCCCTGACGTCGTAGTGTCTACGGGCGCAGCACCGGGCTACCTGGCGATTCGGATCGGCAAGCTTCTACGAGCGAAGACAATTTGGCTCGATAGCATCGCTAATGTTGACTGTCTGTCACTTTCAGGCGAGCTTGTGGGGCCACATACGGACCTTTGGCTGACTCAGTGGCAGAATCTGGAACGGCCGAATGGCCCACGTTTTCGGGGCTCAGTACTGTGATATTTGTAACTGTAGGATCGTCGACACCATTCGACCGCCTGATCGCCGCGGTTGATGATTGGGCCGGACTTCGCAGTCGTACAGATGTGGTGGCGCAGATCGGAAACTCCCAATACAAACCGAAGTATATTCAGGTAGTAAGTTCGTTGGAGCCCAGTGAGTTTCGAACTCGAGTCGAAACTGCCAAATTCGTTGTCGCACACGCAGGAATGGGATCGATAATCACTGCTCTTGAGGTTGGCAAGCCCATCGTAATTCTGCCAAGGCGCGAACATCTCAACGAGACTCGAAACGATCATCAACTTGCGAGTGCCAATCAATTTTCTAGCCGGCCTGGGATAATCGTCGCGCTAGACGAAACGCAACTCGCTGAAAAACTCGATCTGGCCGACGTTGCGGTCGCGGATGCGGAGAAATTAAGTACTCATGCTTCTGCCAGTTTAATTGACGCGATCCGATCGTTTATTAGCAACGTTAAATAGATTGTGGGTATGCTGCTGCGATCTCCTGTTCTGATCTTACCATTGCAATATATTCGTTAGAGTGTTTAGACGATAGAGCTCAAATAGATCGAGTGCGAGCCTGCGTTCGTATCCTGAGAGTGTCTCGTTGAACTCCAACCCGAAACGAATTCTAAAACTAATCGTGAGCATTGGATGCTTCGGTTGGCTGACATTTAGGAGCGCGATTTCAAAACTCCTTGGAAAGCCGAGAAAAGCCGAATGCGTAATCCTCTACTATCATGCCGTTCCAGTCGAACAGCGATCGCTGTTTGCCAGGCAGATGGATGAGTTGTTGCGCTCTAACAAACCCATCGCGGCGGGCAGCCGGGATTCGCTCGCGCCCGGCGCGAACTACGCGGCGGTGACATTCGATGACGGCATCCGTAGCGCGGTCGAAAACGCTATCCCCGAATTAGTGCAGCGCAGAATTCCTGCGACGATATTTGTCGTCGCCGATTACGTAGGTAGAAATCCGGATTGGGAGACATTCGGCCCCAAATACGATCCAGAGGATCGCACGGTGACGCTCGATCAAATTGAGGCGCTCCCCGCTGACCTGATTACAATTGGTTCTCACACGTTGTCTCATCCTTGGCTGCCTTCACTTCCCGAGACGAAAGCTTCGGAAGAGATATCGTCTTCACGAGAGAAGTTGAAATCATTGATCGGACGGGATGTGACGCTCTTTAGTTTTCCTTATGGAGCCATGAATCCGCGATTGGTCCGGGAGTGTCGCGAAGCCGGCTACGAACGCGTGTTTACGATTGCACCGTCACTTGGTTTACGCGAGCCTGACGAATTCGAGACTGGCCGGGTGGCTGTGGATCCGACGGATTGGCCAATCGAGTTCCGACTGAAACTGGCAGGAGCGTACCGGTGGCTGCCGCCAATCTATTCATTGAAACGAAAAATTGTAGGAAGTCCCGCACGAGACATCTAGAGCTTTCCCGACCGCCTGATTTCGACCCAGTCGGGACATTCGAGGCGCTTAACAATGGTTCGCGATGGTTGGATTATCTCGGATTCTATGTCCTGAAGTGATGCCGATCGCATATGAAGAGTACTAGGTAACACTACGCTGCCGTACCATTGCTCCGAAATGCCGACCGATTTAACCTGTAAGTGCTGTCGGTTCACTATCATTTCGACCCGAGGTCGTGGCTGCAACGCTCGAGTCCGAGGGTCAAAAAAGCGCTCGGGGACAGAACGGTCAAGAATCTCGTGTCGTACGGCGATCTGTAGAAACGAACGCCATTTTAGGGCTGAACGATTGAAGCAACGATTCGTAGCACGACCACCGAGACGGATTTTTCAGGCGTATTCGCCGTCCGCACCATCGCGAGTTTCTCTAAGGAAGGAGTCTACGCAAATTTTATGATTGAAGTCGCCATCGTCGGTGCGGGCCCCTACGGTCTATCGATCGCAGCTCATCTCAGACATCGCGGCATCGCCTTCCGTATCTTTGGCCCGCCGATGCTTAGCTGGCGAGAGCACATGCCAAAAGGGATGATGCTCAAGTCTGACGGTTTCGCTTCCAGTCTCTATGATCCGGACGGCGAGTTCACGCTGAAGCGTTTTTGCGCTGAAAAAACCATACCCTATACTGATGATCAGACTCCCGTACATCTCGAAACGTTTAGCAGCTACGGTGTTTGCTTTCGCGACCGTTACGTACCCGAGCTTGAAGAAAAATTTCTCGCTAAGCTCGAACGCACTCCCGAAGGCTTTTCGCTGACGCTCGATAACGGCGAGGTCGTCAAAGCGAAGCGCGTGATCCTTGCAGTCGGAATTACCCATTTCGGTTACATACCCGAGAACCTCGCCAACCTATCTGAAGAATTCGTCACGCATAGTTACAAGCACCACGACCTCGAGCCTTTCAAGAATCGTAGCGTCGCCGTAATCGGGGCCGGAGCTTCTTCCATAGGTTTAGCTGGGTTGCTCGCGGAAATCGGAGCTCGGCCCGAACTTGTAGCCCGTCCTTCGAAACTGGCGTTCCATTCGATGCCGATTCCCGGCAAGAAGCGGTCGCTCTGGCAACGCATCCGCAATCCTCAGTCGGGTCTCGGACCGGGACTGCGTTCGCGCTTCTTCGCAGGACCCTACGGGCTATCCATCGCGGCGCATTTTCGCGCTCGCGGCATTCCGTTTAGAGTTTTTGGGCAGCCCATGCTCAGTTGGCGCGAGCACATGCCCAAGGGCATGAAGCTCAAGTCAGACGGCTTCGCGTCGAATCTCTACGATCCTTCGGGGCAGTTCACGCTGAAGCGTTACTGCGCCGAAAATAACGTGCCCTATACCGACGATCAGACCCCCATCGGCCTGGAAGTTTTCAGTGCGTACGGCGTTGCCTTCCGCGACAAATTCGTTCCTGAACTCGAAGAAAAAGTTCTCTCCCACCTTGAACGCACGCCCGAAGGTTACTCGCTCACGCTGGATAACGGCGAAGTCGTGAAAACGCGTCGCGTCGTTCTCTCCGTCGGAATCACCCATTTTGACTACATTCCGCCGCCGCTCTCGCAGCTCTCCGAGGAGTTTGTGACGCACAGCTACCGCCATCATGACCTCACTCCCTTCACCAATCGCAGCGTTGCGGTTATCGGTGCTGGCGCGTCTTCGATCGGACTTGCTGGATTACTCTACGAAATCGGCGCTAAGCCCGAGCTTGTCGCACGTCCCTCGAAGCTCGCATTCCATTCCATGCCGACGGGGAGCAAGCGGCCGCTGTGGCAGCGCATCCGCAATCCAAAATCCGGCCTGGGTCCGGGCCTGCGCTCTCGATTTTTCTCCGACTATCCAAATCTTTTTTACTATTTACCCGAGCAGCGCCGCATCCAGGAAGTTCGCACGGCCCTCGGCCCGTCCGGCCACTGGTTCTCGCGCGATAAAGTCGAAGACAAGTTGCCAACGCACCTCGGATTTTCACCTGAGGGTGCGACCGTCGAAGGCAGCAAGGTTCGCCTTACCATGCGCGCGAAGGACGGTAGTTCGCGCGACATTCTGGTTGACCACATTATCGCCGGCACCGGTTACCGTGTGGATATGCGTCGCCTCAAGTTCCTCAGCCCTGAAATTCTCGCCGGTATCCGCACGGTCGAAGGTTCGCCCATTCTTTCATCAAAGCTTGAATCCTCGGTGCCCGGCCTCTATTTCGTCGGCCTGGCTGCGGCTTATAGCTTCGGCCCGGTGATGCGGTTCGCATTCGGCGCCGGATTCGCCGCGCGCAACTTGACCGAAACGATCGGGAAGTCCGCGTCGCGCGGGCGCAGCACGGTTCAATCCGCGAGCCTGGCCACCACGACAAAATAGACCGTGCCAGCCTCTCGAATTGCCGACACTGCATGCTTGTATCGATACAAGAACCACCTCAGTCTGAAATAACGACCACATGAAACGAGAAACCATCGCACTTCACACCGGCTGGGACGGCGATTCCGTCACGAAAGCCGTCGCGGTTCCGATCTATCAGACTGTCGCGTTCGAGTTTGACAGCGCCGAGCACGGCGCCGCACTTTTCAATCTCGACGTGCAGGGTAACATCTACACGCGCATTGGCAATCCGACGAACACCGTCCTTGAAAAGCGCGTCGCGGCTCTCGAAGGCGGCGTCGAAGCTCTAAGCGTCAGCTCGGGAATGGCCGCGATTCACTACGCGTTGGTCAACATCGCCGAAAACGGAAACAACATTGTCTCCGTGCCGCAGCTTTACGGCGCCTCTTACACGCTGATCGCGCATTTGCTTCCGAAACAGGGAATTGCGGGACGCTTCTCCGTCACCGATCGCCCGGAAGACGTGGAGAAACTGATCGACGAAAATACACGCGCCGTATTCTGTGAAAGCGTGGGCAATCCCGCCGGCAACGTCGCGGACATCGAAGGCCTCGCGCGCGTTGCGCACAAACACGGCGTTCCGCTGATCGTCGACAATACGGTCGCCACGCCGATCCTGTTCCGCCCCATCGAATACGGAGCGGATGTAATCGTCCACTCCATGACAAAATTCATGGGCGGCCACGGTACCACGCTTGGCGGAATGATCGTCGATAGCGGTAAGTTTCCGTGGCGCCAGTATCCCGAAAAGTTTTACATGTTCAATAAGCCCGAGATCGCCTATCACGGCGTCGTTTACGTCGATCAGTTCGGCGATGCCGCTTATGTCGCGCGCTGTCGCACCGTTGCGCAGCGCAATACCGGCTCCACGATGTCCCCGTTCAACGGTTTTCTGCTGCTCCAGGGCGTCGAAACCATGGCGCTGCGGGTCGAGCGTCATGTGGAAAATGCGCGAAAGGTCGCGAACTACTTGCGCGAGCATCCCATGGTCGCGTGGGTGAATTACGCCGGCTTTCCGGACAGCCCGCTCTACCCAATGGCCAATAAATATCTAGGCACGAACACCGTCTCGCTTCTCACATTTGGAGTAAAAGGCGGATTCGAAGCCGGCACGAAATGTTTCGACGCGCTGAAGCTGTTCAAGCGCATGGTGAACATGGGCGACGCGAAATCGCTCGCCTGCCATCCCGCGTCCACCACGCATCGCCAGCTCACGCCAGAAGAGCAGGCCAAAGCGGGGGTCACTCCGGAGATGCTGCGCCTGAGCGTTGGTATTGAGCACATCGACGATATTCTCGCGGACCTCGCCCAAGCACTCAATGCCGCACGTGCGTGAGATTTCGCGAATCGTGAAACAATGAGCATCGGAGCTAGAAAATGCCGGTGACGATCGATGAGAGCCGCGTTCCGCCCTCGTGGGCGAGCCGAAACGCGCCCGCGCGCGGCGCCGCGAAAAACGGCCACTCCGGCGTGGTGGTCGAGCCGGTGCGCATCGCACTGGTCAACAACATGCCGGATTCGGCGCTCGAAGACACCGAGTTGCAATTCTGCGAGCTCCTCGAAAATGCAGCCGGCGATATTGCCGTCCATCTCCACCTTTTCTCGTTGCCCGATCTATCTCGCGGCGATCGTGGTAAGCAACACATTGCCGCTTGCTATTCATCCGCGGCCGAACTGGCCAATCGCCGTTTCGATGCGGCGATCATCACCGGCACCGAGCCTCTCCAGCCCGATCTGCGAGACGAGCCGTACTGGGCCACGCTCGCCGGAGTCCTGGATTGGGCCGCGGAGAGCACCACGTCTACCGTTCTTTCGTGTCTCGCGGCGCACGCCGGCGTTCTTTACAGCGACGCGATCGGCAGAAACCGCCTACCTGATAAGCAATTCGGGGTCTTCTCCCACCAGCGTGTCAGCGATCACGAACTAACCCGCGGCACTCCGGAGACAGTGCGAATCCCGCACTCGCGCTGGAACGAGGTCCGTGAAGCCGATCTTCTCGCCGGCGGCTACACCATTCTCACCAAGGCGCCGAATGCGGGCGTCGACCTGTTTGTGAAGAAACGCAAGAACAGCCTCTTCGTTCACTTCCAAGGGCACCCGGAATACAGCACACTTACGCTATTGAAGGAATACCGCCGCGATGTCCGGCGCTATCTTCGCCAGGAACGCGAAACGTATCCGACGATGCCCGAAGGGTACTTCGGTTCGCACGCGCGCCAGATCCTTAATGAGTTTCGCGTTGACTCATTGAAGGATCGAAAAGTCGAGCGCATGGCCGATTTTCCCGATGCCGCCATCGTTGATTCGCTTGAGCATTCATGGAAATCGTCGGCAGCCGGTATCTACCGTAATTGGCTGAACTATCTTTTGCGCCACAAGCCGTCTGCCGCGCGCCGCTCCGAAATGCACGCCACGCGCGATTAACTCTCGGTTGAACGACCCGGCTTGCCGCGAATAGGATTCAGGTAAATCGACCGATGACGAGCGTTCACACTCCGGCCCATCCCGAGCCCGCCGCATCCAAGCCGTCTCTTGAGAAGCGCATCGTCGCAACCGTATTGAATCGCATTCGCGAGAGCCGCATACCGCCGACGCTTGCGATTCAGGATCGCGGCAGCTCTTCCGAATCAACGGTGGTGGCCGCAAAGCTCCGCGAAACCACCCTCGCCGATTGCGATGCCGTCATCGAGTTGAAGCGTCGCTGGGGACTGATACCGGATCCTTGTGAAAACTGGGACAAACTCTGGGTCAGCAATCCTGCGCTGAAAGACGCCGATCCTAGGAGGCCTCCCGGCTGGGTGCTTGACGCCTCGGGTATGCTGGTCGGCTATATCGGCAACATTTCATCCACGTATTTTTTCGGCGAAGAGAAAGTCAGCGCCGTCACCGCTCACGCTCTGGTCGTGGAACCAGCATATCGCGTTACGAGCGTCAGCTTGAACGCCGCGTTTTTTCGCCAGAAATTTGCCGATTTGTACCTCGGCACTACGGCGATCGAGGCCGTCGACAAAATTTCACGTGTTTTCAAATGCGATCGCCTGCCGCAGTCAGGTTACGATACCGTCCTTTTTTGGATTTTGCGACCGTCGCCGTTCGCTGCTGTCATCGCCAAAAAATTGAATCTGCGTCAGCCCGCTTCCTATTGCGCCGGCGCGCTCGGGACGGTCGCGCTCGCAACGGATAAGCTTCTCCGCCGCCGCTGGCCTCGCCGCTCCAAGTCGAATCTCGGCGTCACCAAATTAAAAGTCGGTGATATCGATGCCGAATTTGACCGGCTCTGGAAGTCGAAGAGGAACGAGAGCCGCCGGTTGCTTGCGGACCGGTCGAGCGCCATTCTGCGCTGGCACTTCGACATCCCCGGCGATCGGTCGACGGTCGAAGTACTTTCCTGCCATGGAAACGGCGACCTCCAGGGCTATCTGGTGGTACGCCACGAACCGCCTTCCGAGGAAGGTCCCCGCCGCTCCATGCTGTGCGATATTCTGATCAAACAGGATCGCCGTGAAGTGCTCGAAGCTTTATTTGTCGCGGCGTACGAACAGGCCAAGCAGGCCGGAAGCGATGTCTTCGAAGTCGTTGGTTTCCCGCCGAATCTTCGTGACGTTCTCCAGCAGTGGAATCCGTACGAACGCAAATTTCCGACCTGCCCTTTTCATTTCAAAGCGGCAACACCGGCTTTGCATCGAGCGCTTTTGGAGCAAGACATCTGGTACGCCAGTCCTTACGACGGCGATACCACGCTCATGCCGGTAATATAGCCTCGCCGCGCGCGACGAGCTCGCTTCGCGCCGCTCATCCACCCAACGGAGGCAATTCGACTCATGCAGACGCAGGACATCGAAAAAGACGTTCGCAAATTTATCGCCGACCAATTTTTCTACGGCCGCGCTGACGAACTCACTTCCGAAGGCTCGCTCCTTGGCAGTGTGATCGATTCCACGGGCCTACTCGAACTGGTCACCTTTATCCAGGAGCATTTCGGCATCACCGTCGAAGACGAGGACATCGTTCCCGAAAATCTCGGCACCGTGAAACAGGTCGTCGACTACGTCGACGGAAAGCTGAAAGCCAAAACCGCGAATGGCTGAAATTCCGGTCTCGGAAATACTGGCGGCGCTTCCGCCCCGCTTTAGCGATGCGATCAGGCCCTGGGTCGAGGCTTCGCCCGATCATCCGGCTCTCGTCGAAGCCTCGGACTCTTGGACCTATCGCGAATTCGATACGGCTGTAGCGGACGCCGAAGTCTGGCTTCGGTCGCTCCGCGTGCGACCCGGCGACCGAGTGATGCTCGTCCTCGAGAATTGCCGAGCGTTCATCGCCGTCTGGTTTGCGCTGGCCCGAATGGATGCTTGGCCGGTGCTCGTCAACGCGCATCTCTCCGCGCGCGAAATTGATCAGATTCGCGACCACTGCGGCGCTCGCCGCGTGATTTATACCGCCCACGTTTCCCCCCACGCGAAGGAACACGCCCTCCGCCACGGCGCGGAAATCGTCGACGTAAAAAATCTCGGATCACTTGGCATAGGACCGCTCAATGAAACCGCGTACCCGGAGCCACTCGATCCAAATGTCGCCGACCGTGTTGCCGCGCTGATCTATACTTCCGGGACCACTGGCATGCCGAAAGGCGTGATGCTCAGCCACCGCAACCTGCTTCACGTAGCCGCCGTCTCCGCTCACATCCGCGAGATATCTCCCGCCGACCGCCTATTCGGAATTTTGCCCATGTCCCACGCAGTCGGTCTGAGCGTTGTGCTGCTCGGATCGCTACTTAGCGGCGCCACGCTCTACGTCACTCCGCGCTTCGATCCCGTGTTGTTTCGCACCACGCTCGAGCGCGACAAGCTCACCATCGCGCTGGGCGTGCCGGCAATGTTTTCCCAGTTCCTCGATTACGCAAAACTTCGCGGACTGGAGACGATCAAGTTTCCTTCCCTGCGGATTATTTCGTCGTCCGGCGCTCCGCTCGATCCCGCCATCAAAAGCGCCGTGCAAAGACTCTTCGGGCTTCCGCTCTATAATGGCTACGGCGTCACCGAGTGCTCTCCGAATATCGCGCAGGCGCGGCTCGACGAACCTCGCACAGACTCTTCCGTCGGCCGCGTGTTCCCCGGCACCGAAGTGAAATTCATGAGCCCCGACCGCCAGCCCGTACCTGACGGCGAAGTCGGTGAGCTTTGGGTTCGCGGCCCGAACGTGATGAAGGGGTACTACCGCAATCCCGAAGAAACTGCAGCCGCAATCGATTCCGAAGGCTGGTTCAATACCCGCGATCTTGCACAGCTCAAAGACAGCCACCTGTTCATCGTCGGCCGCACCAAGGATCTGATCGTTCGTTTCGGCTTCAACGTTTATCCCGCCGAAGTCGAATCCGTCCTGAACTCTCATCCGGCCGTCGCGCGTTCCGCTGTCATTGGCCGCTCCATGAAAGGCGACGAGCAAGTCCTCGCATTCATTCAGACCGCGCCCGACATGCATGTCACCGCCGGGGAGCTGGCCGAATTTGCGGCTAAGAATCTTGCCGCGTATAAGCGCCCGTCAAAAATTGTATTCGTTCCTGAACTCCCGGTCACAATCACTGGAAAAGTGATCAAAGCCAAGCTCACAGAATTACCCGAGTACGTCGCCGTCGCGCAGTAGAAGAATCGCTACATGTGCTGCCACCAGCAGCGGCGTTTGGATTCGTCGATGCTAAACTCGCTTTAGGCCGTCGCACGCTAATTACATATCGCACAATCACCGAATCGATCGGGGAGATCACGGTTGCCCAATATCATGGCTCCTGAAAAAAAAGTTCTCTTCAGCGACGAAATCTTGCAGAACCCGTACCCCACGTACGCGCGTATGCACGAAGAAGGTCCGCTGCATTACGTTGACGTCGGAAAGTGGGCCGTCTGGGCCGTCTTCAGCCATGCGGAATGCTCCGCCATGGCCAAAGATCCGCGGCTTTCCGCAAAGCGCGCGAAGCAACAGCTCCTCACACTTCCTCCCAGCACGCATGGAGAATTCAAAGAGCTCGAACGCATTCTCGGGCTCTGGATGATCTTCATGGATCCGCCGGAGCACACTCGCCTGCGCAAGCTATTGAACAAGGGTTTCTCGCCGGCGGCTCTCGAAGCGTTGCGTCCGCAAGTTGAATTTGTCGTCGATGAAATGCTCGCAAAGCACGAGCCGGGCGCAGAAATCGATCTTCTCCGCGAGTTTGCAAATCCGATGCCGGTCCGCATCATCACCGACATGCTCGGCATTCCGCACTCGATGCACGACCAGTTTGTGAGCTGGTCGCGTGCCATCGCCGGCTTTCGCGGCAACGCCGAGCGTACCGTAGATCAAGCGCGCGTGGCTCAGAAAGCGATGCTGGAACTTCGCGAATATTTCGTTCAGACGGTTGCTGATCGTCGCCGCCATAAAGGCACAGATCTAATCAGCCTGCTGATTGATATCGAAGAAGAAGGGGAAGTACTCACCGAAGAAGAGCTCTACGCGCAATGCATCGCGCTGCTCTTTGCAGGCCATGAAACCACGCGCAATCTGATCGGCAACGGTATGTTCACGCTGCTCAAGCACCCTGAACAAACCGCCGAGCTGCGCGACACGCCGGAGATGATCCGTCCCGCCGTCGAAGAGCTTCTCCGCATGGAGAGCCCGGTGCAGTTCACGGCGCGCGTATTGAAGGAAGAAATCGAAATCGCGGGCCAGCGCATCCCGAAAAAGTGGACGATTCTTTGCATGCTGGGCGCCGCGAATCGCGATCCCAAACAGTTCAAAGATCCCGATACGATGAACTTGAAGCGCTTGAACAATCAGCACCTCGCCTTCAGCGCCGGACCCCATTTCTGCATCGGCAGCCAGCTCGCGCGCCTGGAAGGCCAGGCGTCGATTTCACGATTGTTGAAACGCTTCCCGAACCTAAAGCTCACAGGACCGCAGCCGGAGTGGGCCCCCACATTCGGCTTTCGCGGTCTCAAGAGTTTGCCCGTCACGCTCTAGAGGCGCACGCCTTCCTTCGGCTGCGCCGCCGCTGAAATACTCTAGAGCGGCACCTCAATCAAGCTCGGCCCTCCGCTTTCAATTCCCGCCCGCAGCGCCGTCGTAAATTCTTCCAACGACGTTACTCGCTGTCCCGGCACGCCCATCCCTTTCGCCAGCGCTACCCACTCAAGCTCGGGCTGCCCGATGCTGAAAAGTTTCTGCGCTCGAGCGCCGGGTTCACCTACGCCCAATCCCGCGAATTCACGTTTCAGCACGGCATACGCATGATTCGCAAAGATCACCGTTGTCACTTTCAAGTTTTCGCGCGCGATCGTCCACAGTCCCTGCAACGTGTACATTCCGCTGCCGTCCGCCGAAAGGCATAGCACTTGCCGGTCAGGGCACGCCACCGCCGCTCCCACCGCGTGCGGTATCGCCGTTCCGATTGAGCCGCCGGTGTTGCACAGCCAATCATGCCGTGGCGCGCCACGCGTCGCCGCCATAAGGCCTCGGCCGGATGTCATGGATTCGTCCGACACGATGGCATTTTCAGGAAGAAGTGCCGCCACGGCCGCAGCAATCCCCTGATGCGTGATTGGCCCCGTTGGTAGCGCGGGCCGATCAGCCTTTGCGCCCTCCACTTGCATCGCACCTGCATTCAATTCCGTCACGACCGCTTCCAGCGCTCCCACGTGATCTTCGTTCGCCGTGGTGAGCCGATGAATCTCGCACGACGGTGGCGCCATTTCCGGCGATTTGCCCGGATATGCGAAATACGCCACTGGCGCATCCGTTCCAACTAATATCAAGTGCCGAAAATCTTTCAGGAATTCTTGCGCTTGCTCGAGCACGTACGGCACGCGTTCCACCGCAACGATTCCTGCACCGCGTTCGAGACGCGTGCATGGATATGGCACGATCAGCGTCGCTCCTGTAGCCGCCGCGATGCGCCCGGCCGTCATAAGCCCCCGTCCGTATGCCGAATTTCCTCCCAGCAGTAGCGCTGTCTTGTTCCCGGACTTCAGCATCGCTGCCACGCGGTCAATCGAGGTTTGCGCTGGCATTGCCGCACTCGGCATTTTCGGGGCAGGCGCGCCCGTTCCTCCGTCGCCCCAAGCTACATCCGCCGGCACGATCAGCGTCGCGATCTGCCCCGGCGGAGTTCTTGCCGCTACGATCGCGTCCGCCGCATCGCGTCCCGCCTGTGTCGAAGTCCTCGACGTCCGCAGCCACTTCGAATACGGCCGCGCAATTGCCTCGATGTCGGAAGTCAGCGGCGCGTCAAGCTTGCGATGTTCCGCCGGATGTTCTCCCACGAGATTTACGATCGGCACACGCGCGCGCGTCGCGTTGTGCAAGTTCGCGACGCTGTTCGCAAATCCCGGCCCTAAGTGAACCAACGTGCACGCGGGCTTCTCGGTCATGCGCGCATATCCGTCCGCCGCACCGCTCACCACGCCCTCGAATAGCGCCAGGACGCAGCGCATCTGGGGTGCGCGATCCAGCGCTGCAACAATGTGCATTTCTGATGTCCCAGGGTTTGTGAAGCACACTTCCACGCCCCCAGCGATCAATGTTCGGACCAGGCTTTCAGCTCCATTCATTCGAATGTGCGTCCTCAACGCGATGCATCGGCGACCTTACACGGGTTCGAGCAACGGAGTCGTGCCCAACGCCAGAGCGGGTTCCGTCTCGCGATGGCGCGCTCAGCCCAGACTCCTCAAATAACGTGAAAGCGCCGCAGCGAGAGCTTCCGGATGAACATCCAGCATCTCCAGATGATTCCCGGAGACTGTCTCCACGTGAAGATTCTTCACAAGATGTGACCACACCGGAATGGGGTCGGCAGGGAAATCCGAGATTTCAGCCGCTCGCAGAAAGTGGAGCTCACCATCGTAGTATCGAGGCTCGTAGCGCTCGAGCGCCGTGTGGCATTTCACCTTCTGGCGTTCCACTTCCGGCGTCGGCGCAACTCGATCGACCGGTTTCAAAACACCGAGCCTTCGTTGAACTTTCCGTTTTACGAGCCGTGCGGTCAGCTGGAGATAAGGAACCAGTTTCATTACCCGCCTGGTCGGATATGTGTCCACCATCCCCAGTAGCTCCACGGTCTCGCCCGCAGTCGTCAGCCGCTGAGCGATTTCCATCATCACCAGCCCGCCGAACGAATATCCCATTAAAATATAGGGCCCGTGCGCTTGGATGCGCCGGATCGCTTCCATGTGAAACGCAGCCATGTCCTCCACATTGTCCAGAGGCTCATCGTTTCCTTCGGTGCCTTTCGCCTGAAGCCCGTAAATCGCGTGATCGGTTTCGATGTGTTTCGCCAGTACGACCAGATCGAGAACGCTTGCCCCGAGCCCGTGCGAGATGAAAACGGGCGGCTTGTGTGTCCCTTCTCGCAGCAGAATGGCCGGTGCGAGTTCGGCAGCCTCTGGATGTTCCAGGAGTTCGGCCATCGATGAAACCGTCGGCGCGAGATAAATCATCACCGGCGGAAGAAGCCTCGGCGCGAATCGTGAGACTTCCAGGAACAATCGTTTCGCGATCTCACGGTCGCCGCCAAGCTCAAAAAAATTGTCATGAATTCCGATCGAGGGCTTTCCCAACGCCTGCTGCCAAATCGGCAGCAAGCGCTCAACCAGCTTCGAATGGATCTGCGGATTCAACGGAAGCACCTAAGCGCGAGTGGAATGCGCGAACTCCCAGTAAAGTTCCCTCGCTCGCGTAAAGATTGGCCCGGGAGTCAAAACGCGATCGTCGATCTTCGCTACCGGCACGACCTTAGAATAATTTCCCGTAGAGAAAATCTCGTCAGCCGTTTGAAAGTCGCCATACTTCAAACTTTTCTCCACAACGGTTACGCCCGATTCCCGCAGCAGCCCGATAACTCGGCTGCGTGTAATTCCCGCCAGAAACGTTCCGTTCGCGGCCGGCGTGTAAACGACGCCATCCTTCGCCATAAATATATTGGACGTCGCGAGTTCCGCCACGTTGCCCAGCAAATCCAGCGACACGGCGTTGTCAAAACCGCGCGCCTGTGCTTCAAACAGCATCCGCGCGTTGTTTGGATAGAGGCATCCCGCCTTTGCATCAACGGGAGCAGTCTCCAGCGTCGGCCGCCGGAACGGCGAAAGCGTGATCGAAAATCCGTTTGAACGCCGCATCGGCGCTTCGTAGATCGAAAGGCACCACCGCGTCGAATCGGGTTCGTGCGCCTGCACCCACGGCCCCTCGTGCTCGGCCCAGTACATTGGCCGGATGTATAGCGCGGCATCCTTGTCGAATTTTTTCACGCCCTCGTGCGTCAGCCGGAGCCATGTATCCACACTGACCACCGGCTTTAAATACAGTTTCGGCGCTGATTCGTTCACTCGCGTACAGTGCAGCGTAAGATCCGGCGTCACCCCTTCAAACGCTCGCGCTCCGTCGAAAACCATCGAGCAGAGCCAGGTCGCGTGCGTCCGAGGCCCAAGCAGGGGCACATTTCCCTCGTGCCACGCGTCCTGAAAAAAGGTCCACGTCTTGGACCACTGTTTGTCGGCGGCCATTCTAGGTTTGATCCTCGGGACCGGCGCAATCGAACAACCGGTGTTTGGTCTTGCTCACGATTCTAGTCTATCCGCTGCGATCCGACGCCACGTCTTCTCACGCGGATTCCGGAGAGTCAACCGGGCTTTTCTGTGCCTCGGATAAGTCGCTCTACAGGAACACTTTAGCCGTCTCGAGCAGGCGACACAACCGATCTATGAGCGCGAAACGCTTTAGGCAGTGATTCCAAATAGTTATCGGCGAGCTTGGCATTCATTCCCGCCATTTTGAATTTCGGTACCCGTCGCGAAGCGGCATCTCTTGTACCATCGAGATAAGGCCTCGAGGACGCTTATTGCTTCCGTGTGAATGCGATAGAGTCCCTCTCCGTTGTTCGTGCAGACGGACTCCTGGCCCTCGGAAGTCGCGGCCCCTTCAATCGAAATCGGTCGTTCCGCAACGTACGCGGCTGAAAGACCGTCTTAAGACTCGGCATTTGACGGTAAAGAGATCGCTGCAAACGTGAAGCCCAAAGTCCTACTTGCGACAACGTGTCAGTGGTACTCCAGCGCGCGCCTCGCCATGTCGCTCGCCGAAGCCGGCTTTGTCGTCGACGCTGTTAGCGTAAGTGGACACCCAGCCACGAAAACCACAGTTCTGAATCAGATTCATCCCTACCGGGCACTTGCGCCTCTCGCGTCCTTTGCAGAGGCGTTTGAAACCTCCAGACCCGATCTTCTTTTACCATGCGACGATCTCGCCGGCGAACAGTTACAGGAGCTCTACGACCAGGAACATGCTCGTGAAGAAAAAACGACGCCTCTCGCGGCGATGATTGAGCGCTCAATGGGGTCGGCCACGGCCTTTCCCGTGCTTCGTCAGCGCGCCAAGTTCATGGAACTTGCGAAAAACGAGGGTGTGCGCGTTCCGCGTACTCAAGTCATATCGCAAAAATCGGAATTGGCGTCGTGGGGTGCTTCGGCGGGATTTCCTACCGTTCTGAAGGCGAACGGCACCACCGGGGGGGACGGCGTGCGTGTCGTTAGGTCGGTCGAAGAAGCCGAGGCTGCCTATCGCTCTTTGCACGCCACGCCACTGTTCGCCCGTGCTCTCAAGCGCGCTCTGTTTTCAGGGGACAGAACGCTGCTCCGTCCGTGGATTCACCGCCTGCGTCCCGACGTTAGCGCTCAAGCTTTCGTTGCCGGCCGCGAAGCAACCACTCTGGTCGCCTGTTGGGACGGCAAAATTCTCGGAGCCTTGCATTTTGAGGTTCTGCAAAAGCGCAGCGCGTCGGGGCCGGCTACCGTTCTTCGTTGGATCGAAAACGACGACATGAAATTTGCTGCCGAGAGGATGGTTGCGCGGCTTCAGCTCTCAGGTCTCCATGGTTTCGACTTTATGATCGAATCCAATACCGAAAATGCCTATTTGATCGAGATCAATCCGCGAGCCACGCAGGTGGGGCATCTGGCACTCGGAGCCGGGCGGGATCTTCCCGCCGCTCTATTTGCGGCTGTCACCGGAAAGCCGATCCAACCCGCTCCCAGTGTCACCGAGAAAGACATCATCGTCATCTTTCCGTCCGAATGGGTCCGAGATCCAAATAGTCCTTATTTGACTCAGGGCTTTCACGACGTTCCCTGGAGCCAGCCCGCTCTGCTGATCGATACCATCGAGAAGCGCAACAAAATGAGCAGCTGGAACGCCCGCGAGCGTTTCTCCGCACTCTTTTCCACCGCCCGTGCCTCGCGCACTTGACCGAACAGGGATTGCGATGAACCTCTATCGGGATCTTTCCTGGCTGCCGCGCCCACCCGCCGACTTCTTGGCCCAATGTCGCGGAATTCCCGGAGCGCACGAAGCCGCCGGATTGAACCTTCCGTCCATCGCTCGATACGCGATGAATGAACTCCAGTTGTCACAGCTCGCTGCGACACTTGAAGCGTGCAGGAAGAAAAATGCGGACCTCAGGCCTCTGGTTCCGCGTCGTCTGGGGATTCTAAGTTCTTCCACCTCGGACCTTGCTATTCCAGCGATCGCTGCGTCGGCGCTGCGTCACGGAATCAATCTGGAATGCGTGACTCCCGGTTACGGCATGGTCATGCAGGGAGCGCTCTCACCGGAATCAGAGTTCCTTCGATCCAAGCCCGACGCTGTTCTGGTAGCGATCGATTACCGCTCACTTCCGCTTCGAAGCGAAATTGGTAACCAGACCGAAGCCGATAACGTCGTGCGCGCCGCGTTGGAATACTTCGGTACCATTCGCGCGGCTCTTCGAAGAAATGGTGTATCGCTCTGCATTGTTCAAACGATCCCGCCACCTCCTGAGCGTCTCTTCGGAAATCTCGACCGCGCCGTAGCCGGAACAGTCACAAACCTCCTCGACAGGATCAACAGTGGCATCGCGGAGACCGTCTCGAGCACTGGTGACATTGTTTTTGATGTCGCCGGCCTTGCGGAATCTGTCGGTCTTGCGGAGTGGCACTCCCTCGCAGCATGGAATGTCGCAAAGCTTCCGCTTTCGAACGTTTACCTTCCCCTCTACGGGGATCATGTCGCGCGAATCCTCGCGGCTTCGCTCGGCAAAAGCCGCCGCCTTCTGGTTCTCGACCTGGACAATACAATCTGGGGCGGCGTCATCGGGGACGATGGAATCGACGGCATCCAGTGCTCCGAAGGGAATCCGCAGGGCGAGGCCTTTCGCTCTGTGCAGCAGTACGCGCTTGAACTTCGCGGCCGCGGCGTCTTGCTCGCCGTCTCGTCAAAAAACACGGACGAGGTTGCCCGCCGTCCCTTTCGCGAACATCCCGAGATGCTCCTGAAGGAAGAGCACATCAGTGTGTTCCAGGCGAATTGGAACGACAAAGCAACAAACATCAAGGCCATCGCGCAGGAGCTTTCGCTCGGGCTTGATTCGGTCGTCCTGCTCGACGACGACGTGAATGAGCGTCATCTCGTGCGTCGCTTTCTGCCCGAAGTCGCTGTTCCGGAGCTTCCGTCCGACCCGGCACGTTATGCCCGGACGCTCAGCGCCGCGGGATATTTCGAGTCGATCGCGTTTTCCGGCGAGGACGCGCAGCGTTCTCGTCACTATCGCGAAAATGCGCGCCGAATCGAGCTCCGGAAGGGCGCGTTGGACCTCGACTCCTACCTTCAATCCTTGAGGATGGAGCTTACGTTTCAACCTTTTGATGCAACGGGGCGCAAGCGCATAACGCAGTTGATCAATAAATCGAACCAATACAACCTCACCACGAAACGCTACACGGAAGCCGAGATACTGGCCATTGAACAGGATCCCCTGCGCTTTACGCTCCAGGCAAGACTCGCTGATGCAGTGGGCGACAGCGGAATGATCAGTGCGGTTATCTGCGAGGCGAAGGACAAGTCCACCTGGCTTGTCGATACGTGGCTGATGAGCTGTCGCGTGTTAGGCCGTCGAGTGGAATGGATGGTCCTTCGCGAAATTTTGGATCACGCCCGTTCGCGTGGAATCGAAAGGCTCATCGGCGTCTATACGCCGACGGCTCGGAATAACCTCGCCGAAGATCACTATCGGAAACTCGGTTTCAGTCGGATGACAGCGAACGAAAATGGCGCATCGATGTGGGCGCTCGACGTAGCGACTGCGGCCATTCCCGCCGCGCCAATCTCTGTGCGCCGCATAGGATTCAAAATCGAGTCGGGACAATAGGTACTCATTCCGGCTTTTCACGGTAAGTATTTCGAACGAATCACGCACGAATCATCGCGCAAAGGTCTGGACTTTTCTCACGATCGGCAGAATGGTTTCGATCGTGTTCGCGAACGTCGTTGGAATTGTGGCTGCTGTTTGGTCCGTCAACAAACGCGGCAGGCGCTCGAAAACGATCCGAACCGAATCCAGCGAATGGGCCAGCGTTGCGCACAGAGCTTCGCCTGCTGCCTTCGCTTCTCTGTATTCCGCTAGACCCGGTGGATTGTCTTTAACCGCGATCGACGATGGGTAGAATGCCGTAAATGATTTCTGACGTTTGTGAAGCCCGAGGCACAAATCTTCGAATCCGCGGACGTAGAATCGCGCGAAGCGCTCAAAACTCAGCCGATCGTATTCTGTCCCACGCCGTTCGAAAATTGAAGGCGTCGCGTAATAGTAGACGGTGGCGACGGGCCGTGCGAGCCCGCGTAGCTGCGATGCGGCGGACGAAAGAACGTCGTAACGTAAGACTTCGCACTGTCCGCCTCCTTCACGAATCTCCATTGCAACTCGCTCTGCATCGCCTTTTCCCAACGCGTAAGTGAAGACCGGCAGTCCGCCGCCTGAAGCAATTATTTTTGCCGTCAACTCGCCCAGTCCTCTTGATCCTCCGACGATCAGCGCTCGTTGTCCCGCAAACTCGTCATGCCGCACCACCGCGCTCAGTTCGGACATCGACGCCTGCGGGGTCGGTGGGTTCGTCGCTAGGGCCTCCACATATCCGCGCAGTCCAAAACCGGCCACCTCCAGTTTCACCGCTCGAAACTGCCGGTTCAGATTCACCACGCGATAACTCAGCGCTGGCTCGAATAGGTCGTCCGACACGCTCACGGTAAAGCCCGACAAGATCGAATCTCGGCCAGGACACTCCATGCCCACGAGCCGCGAAATGCACACAAGCCCCATGGCTGCCGCCGAACCCAACCACCGCGATGCGTTTGGGTATCGCCTCGTGACATCGACAAGCCGTCGCGCCGGGTAAACAGTGCCAGCGCTTCCAGCGATATCTGCGATCGACAACGCCCGGCAAATCATTGCATCGTCGGTGGTCATCCCGCTGATACTTTTCTTGCGAATCCGCGTCACGCCGCATTCGATTCGCAGATCCGCGGCCGCGACACCCCCAGCGTGCGCCTGTGCATGAACGTGATGATCCGTCTCTTCGCTTCGGACTTCCACCGTGTCGCCAACGTAAATCGGGGCAGAGAATACCGCCGCGATTTTCGAGACATCACACAAGGACTTACTGGACTGTGCGACCGTCTCCAAAATTGACAGCACAGAACGCATGCCGTGAACGATGGGACGTCCCGCGCGCGTCCGCCGGGCCTGCACGCGGTCCATGTGTACGGGATTCCAGTCTCCAGAGAGCTTCGCGAACTGTCTCTGGGCGGATTCGTTCATCGAATAGCGTTTCAAAGTCTTGGCAGGCATTGTGAACGTGGATCGGCGCGGCTAAGTCCGCCCGGTAACCGAACGGCTGCTGCAAGGATACGATCGAATGTCGTGATTTCTCCACTTTCATGGCGAGCCATGTATTATGCGAGGTAACTCGAATGGCCGACGGAATGATTCGTGCGCAGGGAAGCAGCCAGTCCTAATTCGAGGGGATTGTAACCGAAACTTGGTTGGAGTCCGAACTTTCCACGTTGCTCGAGTTCACCGCGGTCACCACGTAATAGTAGACCTGCCCGTCCGTCACGGATGAATCCGAATAAGCCGTCGAGCTGTTCGGCGAAGTGTTCAGCTTTGAATACGGGCCGCTCGGCTTCGAGCCGCGGTATACGTAGTAGCCCACCACGGAGGACGAGCTCGCGTCCCACTTCAGCGCCACGCTGTGCGAGGTGCTCGCGGGCGAGGAAGCTGGTGCAGAGCCCGACAGCGCGATGCTCAGCGGCGAATTCGGCGCGTTGCTCTTGATCGAAAGCGTTCCGGTCGCGTTGCCGGAAGCTTTGGGATCGAAGTTCACGGTGTATTGCGCCTTCTGGCTTGGCGCCAGAGTTTCGGCCGCCGCCGAACCGCTCAAACTAAATCCGGTGCCGGAAACCGTAACCGTCGAAATATTCGCATCGGCGTTTCCGCTGCTCGTCACGGTCACCGACTCGGTCAACGCGCTACCCACCTTCACACTGCCGAAGCTCAAGCTCGTCGCGCTTGGCGTCAACGCGATCGTCGAAGCCACGCCTTTTCCGCTCAGAGGGATGGAAGACGTCGCCGTAGAAGCGTTGCTATCGATCGTAATAGCTCCGGAATCTGTCGCCGCGCCCGTCGGCTTAAACTCCGCAGTGAACGTCGCGCTCTTGCCTGCGGCCAGCGTATAGGGAATCGTCAGTCCGGACGCGCTCATCCCGGTTCCGGAAGCCGCCAACTTCGAAATTGTGATCGATGCGGTTCCCGAATTCGAAAGCTTGATCGTCTGCGTGGCGTCGCTTCCTACTGTCACGCTGCCGAAACTGACGGAGGAAGGCGTGATGGCGAGCGCCGACGAATTACCCGATCCGGTCCAATCCGCCGTGATCGCTGCGCTCGACACGCTGCTCGTCACCGAGATCGCGCCCGATTCCGTCGAGGTCGAAGCCGGCTTGAACGTTGCCGTCAGGCTTGCGCTCTCTCCCGCCTTGAGTGTGGCGGGCGCGCTCATTCCGGAAATCGTGATTCCGCTTCCGGAAGCGGTAATTTTCGAAATCGTCGCGGACGCTTGGCCGGTATTTTTCAGCGTCACGGTCTGGGATGCAGTCGTTCCCAGCGCTACGCTTCCGAAGTTAATTGTCGTCGGCGAAATCGCCACAGCTCCCTCAATCCCTTGTCCGTTCAGAGGGATGGTCGTCGTCGCTTCGGTCGCGTTGCTCGCAATTGTCACCGCGCCTGTCGCCGCGCCGCTTGCTGCGGCCGTGAACGACACGCCCAAAGTCGCGGTCTTTCCTGTTGCAAGTGTCATTGGTGCGGTCAGTCCGCTGGTCTTAAAACCCGTGCCCGAAACACTGATCTTCGAAATGTCCAGCGTTTCCGAGCCGGAGTTCGTAATCACCACGCTCTCGGAGGTTCCCGCACCGACGACTACTTGTCCAAAATTGAGTGACGTCGGCGAAACCGAAACGGCTATCGTTCCAGTCGCAGGGTTCGTTCCACCGCCACCGGCCGCGCCCTTTCCCGTCGTCCCCACGCAACCTGAGGTAATCAATATCGCCGCAAGCGTCAGCGTTCCGAACGCATTGCGAATAACGGTCGACGTGGAACGATCGCCAGGGATAAGCGTCTTGCCTGTGCCAACGTCTCGGGTTGTTAGAGCGAGCCTCATCACTGAGGCGATTGTGGCGTGCGCCACTGTGGACGCACTACTGGCCCGCGGTACACAGTTGGGACAGGTGTGTGCCACTGGCCAATGGGACAGGCCCGTACGAACCGCTTCTTTGGCGGTCAGGACGTGCCGTTGAAGTTCGTTTTTGGCTCCTCTGGCGTACCCTTTCGGGCACCGTCGGGCCGGGCGTTACATCTCGACTACGGAATCACCGCCGTCGCCTGGTTTGAGTAGGCGCTCTCGTTGTTGTTCGAGTCCACGGCCGTCACCACGTAGTAGTAGGTCGTTCCCGAAGCCACCGTCGAGTCCGTGAAGCTTGTGGACGCTACCGTCGACGGCGTCAGTTTGGTCGAATACGGCCCGCTCGATGTCGTTCCGCGATAGACGTTGTAGCCCACCACCGAAGACGTGCTGGCATTCCAGTTCAGTCCCACCGTGTGCTGTGTTGCCACGCCCGTGCCGGATACGCTGATCGTCGCCGGTGAGTTCGTCGCATTGCTGGCGATCTGCACCGAGCCCGCGACCGCGCCTGCCGCGGTCGGTGCGAACTGCACGGTCACCGTTACCGATTGGTTCGGGCTCAGCGTTTCCCCTGAGCTGACTCCACTCGCCGTGAAACCTGCGCCGCTCACATTCACAGCCGACACCGTCACGCTCGCGTTGCCCGTATTTGTTAGCGACACGCTCTGTGAGGCATTGCTGCCGTCGTTCACGTTGCCGAAGCTCAAGCTCGATCCGCTCAAGCTCAGAGTGTGCGTTGCCGCGACGCCGGTGCCGCTTAGCGCGATCGAAAGTGGCGAGTTTTGCGCGTTGCTGGTAATCGTTGCCGAGCCCGTAATCGATCCGGCCGCCGTCGGCGCGAAGCTGATGTTGAACGTCGTGTTCGAGTTCGCCGCCAACGTCATCGGCAGCGTCAAGCCGGTTACGTTGAAGCCAGCCCCCGCGAATGTCTCTTGCGAGATCGTCACCGATGCGTTGCCGGTGTTCGTGAGGGTTATCGTCTGCGAGTTCGTTGTGCCGGTCGTCACGTTGCCAAACGCCACCGTCGAAGGCGATGCAGACAGCGTTGACTGCATACCGGTGCCGGTTAGTGCGATCGTCAGCGGCGAATTCGGTGCGTTGCTCACCACCGAAATGTTGCCACTCGCTGCTCCCGCACCCGTCGGCGCGAACTTTGCCGTGAACGACGCATTCTGTCCCGCTGCAATCGTCATCGGCGTGGTCACGCCGGACATGCTGAACCCAGTACCCGCGACGGTGACCGCGGAAACCGTCACGCTTCCCGAACCACCGTTCGTCAACGTAATCGTCTGGGAGCTATTGCTGCCCATGTTCACGTTGCCGAAGCTTTCGCTCGCCGGCGAAGCGGTCAAGCTGCCCTGCGTGCCCGTGCCGCTCAACGCGATCGTGAGCGGCGAATTCGGTGCATTGCTCGCCACCGAGATGCTGCCGCTTGCCGTTCCTGCTGCCGTCGGCGCAAACTTTGCCGTGAAGGTCGCGTTCTGTCCCGCCGCAATCGTCAGCGGAGTGGTTACCCCGGAGATTGTGAAGCCAGTGCCCGACACGTTCACCGCGGATATTGACACGCTCCCCGACCCTGCGTTGGTCAGCGTGATCGTCTGCGAGTTGTTACTGCCCACGTTCACACTGCCGAAGCTTTCGCTCGCCGGCGAAGCCGTCAAGCTGCCCTGCGTGCCCGTGCCGCTCAACGCGATCGTGAGCGGCGAATTCGGTGCATTGCTCGCCACCGAGATGCTGCCCGAAGCGTTGCCCGAGCTGCTGGGCGCGAACGTCGCGTTGATCGTCGCCGACTGGCCCGCCGTCAAAGTGAACGGCGTCGTAACTCCCGAGATTGTGAAGCCGGTGCCCGTCACATTCACCGCCGAAACCGTCACGCTCGCCGTTCCGCTATTCTTCAAGGTGATCGCCTGCGCGTTGTTGCTGCCTACGTTTACGCTGCCGAAGCTTTCGCTCGCCGGCGAAGCTCCAAGCTGCGCCTGCGTGCCCGTGCCGCTCAACGCAAGCGTCAAAGGCGAGTTCGGTCCGTTGTTCGCGATCGAGATGCTGCCGCTCGCGACCCCCGCCGTCGTCGGCGCGAACTGAGCCGTGAACGACGTGCTCTGTCCAGCCGCCAACGTCACCGGAGTCGAAATGCCCGTTATGCTGAAGCCGGTGCCGGTCGCTGACGCTGACGTCACCGTCATGCTCGCCGAGCCGGAGTTGGTCAACGTAATCGTCTGTGTGCCGGTGCTGCCCGTCGCCACCGACCCGAAATTCACGCTGCCAGGATTGGCCGTCAGTTGGCCTTGCACACCGCTACCGGCAAGTGCGACCGACGCCGGCGAACCCGGAGCGTTGCTCAGGATCGAAATTGAACCCGTGGCGCCGCCCGCCGCCGTCGGCGTGAACACCGCATTGAACGAAGCGCTCGCGCCCGCAGCCACCTGAAACGGGAAGCTCGTACCGCTCACGCTGAATCCGTTGCCGGATGGCGTCGCCGAAGTGATTGTCAACGTCGCATTGCCGGCGTTCGTCAGCGACACCGTCTGCGTGCCCGTGCTGCCTACATTAACGTTGCCGAAATTCACGCTCGGCGTGCCGAGCGTCAGTTGCGGTTGGCCCGCCGTGCCGGTTCCGCTCAACGCGATGGTCAGCGGAGAACCTACGGCGTTGCTCGCGACCGTAATGCTGCCATTCGCTGCTCCAGCCGAGGTCGGCGCAAACTTCACGCCGAACGTCACACTCTGTCCCGCCGTCAACGTCTGCGGCGTGGAAAGGCCCGTCGTGCTGAAGGCCGCTCCCGTCGTCGTCGCCGAGTTCAACGTCACGCTCGCCGTGCCACTGTTCGTTAGCGTCACGTTCACCGTGCTGCTGCTGCCCGTCAATTGGCTGCCGAAATTCAACGAGGAAGGATTCGCGACCAGGCTGCCTTCGGTACCGGTCGCCGTCATCGGAATGGTGATCGTGCCGTCATTCGCCGTGCTGGCGACTGTGATGCTGCCGGAGGCGGTGCCCGCCGCCGTCGGCGCGAACTGCGCCGTGAAGCTAGTCGACTGGCCCGCCGCGATCGTCATTGGCGTCGATGCACCCGTCACGCTGAAGCCTGTGCCAACGGCGTTCACCTGATTCACAGTCGCGCTCGCGTTGCCTGAGTTCGTCAACGTAATCGTCTGTGCTCCCTTGCTGCCCATCGAAACGCTTCCGAAGCTCACGCTGCCAGGATTGGCCGTCAGCGTTGACGTCGCCGAAACCGCGCTGCCCACCAAGGTCACCACTTGCGGTGATCCCGGCGCGTTATCCGTGAACGTGATGCTGCCCGTCGCCGCGCCCGCCGAGGTTGGCGCAAATGTCACGCTGAACGAAATCGATTGCCCCGCGCTGATCGACTTTGGCAGCGAAAGTCCGCTCATGCCGAATTCGTTGCCCGAAAGCGTCGCAAGATTGATGGTCACGTTCGAATTGCCTGTGTTGGTCAGCGTCACGCTTTGCGAGCTGGTCTGATTCACCTGCACATTCGAAAAATTCAGAGTCGAAGGAGAAATCGAAAGTCCGGCCTGCGTCGCGGTGCCGGAAAGCGAAACCATCAAGGGGGAGTTCGAAGCGTCGCTGATCACTGTCAGCGCGCCGTTTGCCGCGCCCGCTGCCGATGGCGCAAACTGGATTGTCACGGTGCTGCTTTGGCCCACGGCCAACGACCCCGCCGGATTGCCGCCCGTCACCGTAAAGCCCGAGCCCGTCAGAGTGGCCTGCGAGATGTTCACCGTCGCCGTACCCGTGTTCGTGATCGTCACATTCTGGGTGGCGCTGCCGCCCACAGCCACGCTGCCAAACGTCACGCTCGTCGAACTGGCCGAAAGCACACCTGAGCCCGAGTTCGATGGCGCAGTCTTGGCCGAGCTGGTATAGCCGGCGCAGCTGGATAGCCCGAGGATTGCCAGAACGGTCACAACCGTCACGAGGAGCGCGTAATTCTTGGAGGTAGCGTTTCTTGAAATCTCGTGCCGCGAGATCTGGGATTCGGACTGCCGGGTCTGGATGTGCGGGTTGTTTTTCATGACGCGGCAAGTGTAGGGACCGCGTCTGTACCGCTACTACTGGTCAGGCGAACCAAGATGGTTCAAATACTTTCGCCTGTTCGTGTAGGCTATAGACAACCTGCTCGAACCATCCGTACAGGACAGTTAACCTCTTCTTTTTCATCACGATCTAGGCTGTTTCATCTACGCGCACCTGTCCAAGGAGTTTTGCCACGCGGTCAGCTTGGGCGAAGCTCGGAGCGGTTTTCGCTGCAGCGTGCTCCGCGCGACTAAAATTTCGCTTACGGCAAGCTACGAAGCGCGATCCGTCCTAGGTTGACTCGCTCCTGTAGGGGGCGAAGATTCGGCAAAACAGCGGGATGCTAAGGGAACGGAACCTTTCCATTCCCCGGGGCGGGTCAAGCCAGAGAGACGTGCAAATCCGGACGTTCCTCTGCTCGTAAAAATAGGATAAATAAGACGTTAAGAAGCGACGCGCCAGTGACATGGGACACGCACGAACTCTCCAGCAAGGGACGACGCATTCAGAAGATTCTAGAAAATCACGGTACTTTAGCTCTGTTCGATTTTATTGCCCCGCGTTACGATGTTTTGCGAACTTTTGTCCCACTCGCCGTTCCCTAATCTCGCACGGATTCAGTTGGAGGAACAATGAAGGGCGTCGTCCTTGCCGGTGGAACTGGGAGCAGGCTCAATCCGCTGACCCGTGTGACCAACAAGCATCTTTTGCCGATCTACGATAAGCCGATGGTGTACTACCCGATTCAAACTTTGGTGAACGCCGGTATCGAAGAAATCCTGCTCGTAACCGGCGGCAAGAACGCCGGCGATTTCCTGCGCCTGCTCGGCAACGGCCGTGACTTCGGTCTGAAGCACCTGAATTACACGTATCAGGAAGGCGAAGGCGGTATCGCTGAAGCTTTGGGCCTGGCCGAATACTTCGCTGGCAACGATCCGATCTGCGTAATCCTGGGCGACAACATCATCGAAAACAACGTCCGCCAAGCCGTACAGGATTTTGCCAAGCAGGGCAGCGGCGCCAAGATTCTTCTGAAAGAAGTCGACGACGCGCATCGTTTTGGCGTAGCCACGATCGAAGGCAAAAATGTGGTCGGCATTGAAGAGAAGCCGAAAGCCCCCAAATCGAATTTCGCGGTGATCGGAATCTACTTGTATGACAAGTCGGTCTTTCAAAAGATTCGCCGCTTGAAGCCATCTGGCCGCGGCGAGCTCGAAATCACCGACGTGAACAATTTCTATATCGACGAAGGCACACTTACCTACGAAGTGTTGGACGGTTGGTGGACCGATGCCGGCACGTTCGAATCCCTGCACCACGCAAATTCTCTGGTCGCAAGGACCGGTGCGAATAAAATGACGCGTCCCGGCACCCAGCAGAAGAAGGACGCGGCGCGATGAAGATTTTCGTAACCGGCGGAGCCGGATTTATCGGTTCCAATTTTGTTCGATACGTCCTTGGTCTCGGCAAGAACCACACTGTCGTGAATTACGACAAATTGACCTACGCCGGGAATCTGGCTAATTTGCACTCGGTCGCCGGCGATCCGCGTTATCGATTTGTGAAGGGCGATATTTGCGATCCAGTCGCGGCGGAGGCCGCCATGTCGGGCTGTGACGTCGTGGTTCACTTCGCCGCGGAATCACATGTCGACCGCAGCATCTACGAGCCTGCCCCGGTCATCGAAACGAACGTCACCGGGACCTTCATCCTCATGCAGGTCGCCCGCAAACTCAACATCCAGCGCTTCGTTCACGTTTCAACCGACGAAGTGTATGGCGACATGAAGCCCGGCGCGTTCGCGAACGAAGATTCTCCGATCCAGCCGAGCAGCCCGTATTCTGCGTCAAAAGCCAGCTCGGATTTGCTCGTGAAGTCTTACGTCCGCACATTTCAATTTCCTGCGCTGATCACTCGGGCGTCGAACAATTACGGCCCGTATCAGTTTCCAGAGAAATTTCTCCCGCTCATGATTACGAACGCTCTGGATAGCAAGCCCCTGCCGATTTACGGCGATGGGAAGCAGGAGCGCGACTGGTTGCACGTCCAGGATCACTGCACGGGAATTGGGGCGGTTCTTGAGAAAGGTAAGATCGGCGAGGTCTACAATATTGGAGGCCTCGATGTGGTTGAGAACCTGACGATGGCGCGCAGGCTGCTTCAAGCCACCGGCAAACCTGAAACGCTCCTCACGTACGTGAAAGACCGCCCAGGCCACGATCGTCGTTACGCGCTCACCTGCGACAAAATGGAGCGCGAACTAGGCTGGAAGCCCGCTGTTTCACTGGAGGAGGGTCTGCGCCAGACCATCGATTGGTATCGTACGAATACGGACTGGCTCGCGGGCGTACGAGGCGGCGACTATCGCGCTTACTACGATAAATATTACGAGAACCGCGACCGCACTCTGCACGAGTTCAGCGATTCGCCGAAAAATGCGTAACATGACGCGCACATCGCAACTTGGGAATTTGCGACGATCCAAGCTACAAGGCATCCCGAAACGCCTAGCCTTATTGCAGGAGCCGCATAACCTTGCAACGCGTTGAAACCACCCTACCCGGCGTCATCGAGATACGCCCCAAAGTTTTCCGCGATGGCCGCGGCTTCTTCCTCGAAACCTACCGCCAAGACCGCTACGCCGCCCTCGGCATCACGGATTCCTTCGTCCAGGACAATCACTCGCGCTCCTCCGGAGGGACTCTGCGCGGGCTCCACTATCAATTGCGCCACGCACAAGCCAAACTCTGCCGCGTCGTCGAGGGCGAAGCGCTGGACGTCGCAGTCGACATTCGCAAGAATTCCCCCACATTCGGAAAGTGGGCCAGCGTGCTTCTCACCGCCCAGGATCAAAATCAAATTTACGTTCCCGCCGGCTTTGCTCATGGTTTCCTCGCGCTTACCGATTCGGTTCAATTCCTCTACAAATGCGGTGAGTATTACGATCCATCGGACGAACACGGCATCGCATGGAACGATCCCCAGCTGTGCATTGCATGGGGCGCTCGGAATCCATTGATCTCTGAGAAAGATTCCAGAAATCCGGCGCTCGCCGCGATCCCTGCGGACCTGCTCCCAAGCTACGCCGGAAAATGACGCTCAAAATCCTGCTGACAGGGAAAAACGGCCAAGTCGGCTACCATCTGATCGAGCACTTGTCGTCGCTCGGTCAGGTCGTTGCCGTTGACCGCGAACAACTCGACCTCGCGAATGCCGTCGCGATTCGTGAAATCGTTCGCACCGTCCGTCCGGACGTAATCGTCAACGCCGCTGCCTATACCGCCGTCGACAATGCAGAAAAAGAATCCGCGATCGCCCGAGCTGTGAACGCTGACGCTCCGACGCTGCTTGCTGAAGAACTGAACAAGACGCGCGGTCTGCTCATTCACTATTCCACCGACTACGTCTTTGACGGCGAGAAGCACACCCCATACACCGAAAACGACCCAACGAATCCTCTCAGCGCGTATGGCCGCACCAAGCTGGCGGGCGAAAACGGGATTCGCAACTCCGGCGTGGACCACCTGATCTTACGTACTGCGTGGGTATACGGTGCCCGTGGGAAAAATTTCCTTCTGACGATTTTACGCATGGCCACACAGCGGGAAGAGCTTCGGATCGTCAACGATCAATTTGGGGCGCCCACGTCGAGCGAAGCGATCGCATCAATCACTGCAGAAATTCTGCGTCGGATCATCGGTGAGTCGAACAGCGCGCCAGCGACCGCGAATTGCGCGCCCGAACTCCTCGGCACGTATCACGTTACCGCCCGGGGTGAAACCACATGGTTTCACTTCGCCAACGCAATCCTGAACCGGGCCAAGGATGTTCAGCCTGGTACTACGTGGTTTGAAGCCGCAACGCAGGGACAACCACTGAAAACCCGGTCAGTCCTGCCGATTACCACAGCGGACTATCCAACGCCGGCACGCCGCCCGGCCTACTCAGTCTTGTCGAATTCGCGCCTGAAGCAATCGTTGGGAATTGAACTGCCAGGCTGGGAAGCACAACTAGAAGAAATTTTCCGCCACCGCGGACCTCGCGAGTAGCGAGGGTCGCTAGCGCACGCCAAACCACCAGCGCTCGAACAAATTCTGCCGACTAGTTAAGCCATTAACGCGCGATCAAACCGCACATTCCGCGTCTTGGTGGTGATCGCCACCGGTGCCTTGGACCGCATCGTCTCCAGCCGCGGCCGGCTGCTCGACATTCCGAAGTCCATCGGCGACTCTTCGCCCTCTGGCGTGTTCCGCATGAACCCAGAGGCGCGCTGCGCCAAATCCGCGCGCGATTCGACTCCGAATTTGCTCAGTAGCGTCGAGATGTGGAATTTCACCGTCCGCACCGTGATGTTCAGCTTCGAAGCGATTTCCTTGTTCGCGCGATTGCACAGCACCGCGTGCAACACTTCACGCTGGCGCGCGCTCAGCGACGTCGGGCAGGCCACCGAGCGCCCTTCTTCCAGCAATTCTTCCGCGCGAGCTACGAGCCGTTCGATCAGCGAACCTTCCGCCGGTACCAGGACTTGGAAATTCTTCGGATCCTGGCCACGCACCAGACACTGCATCGCCAACTGTCCCGCGATCCGTTCCACCGTGCACTCTACATCGCGCGCGGATTCGCTCTTGAATTGCGGCATGCCGGTCGTTGCGTCGCAAAATACAAACACGCTCGGGTGCTGCATCTCGAACTTCTGCTCTTGCTCAATAAATTTCGGAAACGCGCGTACCTTTTTCACTATGGCCTTCCGTCTGCTCGCCCAGGATTGCAATCGGCCAGCGTTGGATTCAATTTCTTTCTCGACCAATTTCGTTTGAACTGCGGTATGTCTTGTCGCGATTGTCGTTTTTCAGGAAAGCGGTGACCTAAGGTCGATCGTAAGGGTCGATCATCCTTTCAGTCGAAATGCCTTCCTACAGCAAAGACCTTAATTTCTGCACGCACGCCATGGCATGACCGATACCAAATCACATATTTTTTAAGCGGCTCAAAATGAGACACATAGAGACTTCGCGTTTCGTTCTAGGGCGAAAGATCTAGGTAGAAACTGCCCAGACCTGGAAAAATCTGCACGAATCCCGTGTTTTCTATCAGTTACGGGATGGGAATTTCCTCAAGTCACCCTCACCATCGCCTGCTTGCTGCCTCACGAATCATCCTCAAGCGAACTGTTTCAGGGTACACTGGCCGCCGTTCCGAATCCTTTCTAGGCCGAAGGAGATCCTCGGGTGCTCTCGCTGCTTCGCTCCGGCTTGATCTGTTTTGCGATGCTTGCTTTGGCAATCCCGCTTCTCGCGCAAATACCGAAGGTCACTCCCGCGCCGCTTCAGAACCAGCAGCAGGGCGAGGGCGCCTGCTCGGTTCAATCTACGTGCGCCGAAGTCGCACCCGGAATGATCAAAAAAGCGCTCGGTTCTTCTCCTCTCGAAGAAAATCTGCGCTACCTCACGGACACGATCGGCGGCCGCGTCACCGGCACTCCTGCCGCTGATCGCGCGGTCGGCTGGGCCGTCGAAGCTTTCCGCCGCGCGAAAGTCGACGAAGTCCACACCGAGAAATACACCATCCCGGTTTCCTGGTCCGAAGGGCGCACCCACGTCGAAGTTTTGTCTCCCGAACCGTTTCCCGTGCGCGCCGTCTCGATCGCTTGGTCTCCGGCCCTTCCAGACGGCGGCGTCGACGCCCAAGTCGTAGACGTCGGAATGGGGGACGATGCCGCGTTCGCCAAAGCCGGCGCCGCTGCGAATGGCGCGATTGTTTTGGTTCACTCGGAATTCCTTGTCACCTGGGATCAGCTCATGGCTGAGTACGACATCGTTCCGCCCATCGTCGCGCGCGCCATGAAGGCTGGCGCCGTGGCCATATTCTGGATGTCCTCTCGTCCGAATCTCCTTCTCTATCGCCACACCGTTACGGTCGACGGTCAGCTCGAAAAAATGCCGCAAGCTGTCCTCGCCCGCGAAGACGCCGAACGCATCGCTCGTTTCCTGGCATCCGGAATCAAAGTCAAAGTGCACTTCGATCTTCCCAATCACATTGGCGGCCCGGTCACCGCGGAAAACGTCGTCGCCGAAATTCGCGGCCGCGAAAAGCCCAACGAATTCGTCGTGCTCGGCGCGCATCTGGATTCCTGGGATCTTGGCACCGGCGCGCTCGACAACGGCTGCAATTCCGCCATGGTCATTGACGCCGCGCGGGTCATCTACGCTTCGGGCACGATTCCGCGCCGCTCGATTCGCTTCGTCCTTTTCACCGGCGAAGAACAGGGTCTTCTCGGTTCCGCCGCCTACGCGCACGCGCATCGCTCAGAGCTCGACAACATGGTCGCTGCGATCGTCTTCGATTCAGGCATCGGCAAAGTCACCGGCTACGCGCTCGGCGGCCGAAAGGACATCGAAGCCTCGGTGAAGGAAATGCTCGAGCCTGTCGCGTCACTCGGCGTGAAAGAGTTCACCTTCGACGCCGGCATGGACACCGACAATTTCGACTTCCTGCTCGAAGGCGTCCCCACCCTCGTTGCCAATCAGGAGCCGGCGAATTACATGCTCAACTACCACGCCGCGTCGGACACTTTCGACAAAGTCGACTTCTCAGCCCTGAAACAGGAAACCGCGATCGCCGCGGTCAGCGCTTTTGCGCTTGCAGACAGCACCGACCGCGTCGGTCCGCGCCAGTCGCGCTCCGAAGTTCAGCAGCTCCTCGAGCAGACCGGGCTCGAGAAGGATATGAAAGAGATGGGCTTTTGGCCGCTCTGGGAAAGCTCCGAACGCGGGCGCGAGCCGTAGCTCGCGTATAATTAAAAGGATCGATGGCATCCATCCTCGGCCCAGTTCCGAATCTTATGCCCCTAGCAGCTGCCGAACACAAGCCGCCTCGCATTCTGGCGCTCGATTACGGCCGCAAACGCATCGGCCTCGCCCTTTCCGACGAACTCGCTATCACCGCTCGACCGCTCATGATTCTCAGGCGCAAGAACCGCCGCGATGACCTCGCTCGCCTTCGCTCCATTTGCGCCGAACACGGCGTTGCGCGTATTCTCGTGGGCCATCCGCTGCACATCACCGGCGAAGCCGGGGAGATGGCGGATGAAGCGGCGGCGTTCGCCGCTCGCATCGGAAAAGAACTCAAAATCGAAGTGGAACTCGCGGACGAGCGCTTGACCAGCTGGGAGGCCCAACAAACTGTGTCGGAATCGCGAAACTCGTCGCGCCGCAAAAAAAATTCCGGCCGCCTGGACGACGTCGCCGCCGCCATTCTTCTTCGCGAATATCTCGATCGCAATCGCGGCGCTCTGTCCGCCGCGCCCGCAGAGGGGCGATAAGCAGCGATGCGCCGCCTCGGTCTACTCGCTCTTCTTCTTATCGCCGCGCTCGGCGCCGGCGCCGGTTGGCTCGACTCCCAAATCAGCCGCCCCTATCGCGGTCATCGCCCCGAAAAAGTTTTCGTCGAAATTCCTCACGGCACTTCGCGCTGGCACATTGCCGGAATTCTTCGCAAAGACGACGTGATTCGCAGCCGCCTCGCCTTCGCGCTGTTCAGCTACTGGCATTTCCGCAGGCCGATGCAAGCCGGCGAATACTACATCGATCATCCCGTGGACACTCGCGAGGTCTTCTGGCAACTCGCGCAGGGTCGCATCTACGTTCGCAGCTTTACCATCCCGGAAGGCTGGACGATGTTCGACATCGCCGCCGAAGTCGAGCGCCAGGGCGCCTGCAGCCGCGAAGATTTCCTCGCCGCCGCGAAAAAAACCGGCATGGTGAAGGACATCGCCCCGAACGTCGAAAGCCTCGAGGGATTTCTGTTTCCTTCCACCTACGAATACACGCACACTACCTCCTGCGAACAGATCGTTCACCGCATGGTCCAGAATTTCCGCACGGTATGGGAATCGCTCAAGACTTCGCCGCTTCCCAATCCGCCCTCGAATCTCAGCCCGCTCGACACTGTCACTCTCGCTTCGCTTGTCGAACGCGAAACGCCGCGCCCCGGCGAGCGGCCGCTCGTCGCCGGAGTATTCTTCAATCGCCTGAAACGCGACATTCCCATGCAGTGCGATCCCACCGTTCAGTACGCGCTCGAGCTTGACGGCCACCCCGTAAAATACGTCCGCGCGCCCGATCTGCGCTTCGATTCGCCGTATAACACCTATCTTCATAAAGGACTGCCGCCTGGACCCATCGCCAATCCCGGTGAAGCTTCGCTCCGCGCCGCCCTCGCACCTGCACCCACCGACGATCTCTATTTCGTCGCGAACGATGAAGGCGGCCATTACTTCGCCAAGACTCTCGCGGAACACAATCGCAACATCAATCGCTACCGCCGCGCTCTCGCAAGTGACGCCGCTGCCAACGCGTCGCCTACCTCCATGCCTTCGCCTCATCCGCAATCGCAGCCCGCGCCGCATCGAGGTCCATCGTGAAGCCCGATCACACAGACGATCACGAACACCACGAAGGCGGATCGCCCACCAAAAAGGCGATGATCCTCGAAGCCGCTGAAGCTCTGGGCAAGCCGCGTTTCACTCCCGCGGAAATCGAACAGATTCGCCGCAAGCTCATCGCGCAGCTCGGTGAAAAAGGGAAGACCTCCTCCGATTATGTCGTCAGCGTTCTCGAAGAAGCCGGCATGCGCGTGGTCTGGTCCACGAAATCCGATACCGAAGGTCTCTACGAAGAAGAGTTCAGCGACCTGCTTCATTTCTCCACGCTCGAAGAAGCCGAGATGTGCATCGTCCGGCTCGACGAGCTTCACCGCAAATTCACTCGCGACCACGAACCGGCCGCCATCGAACGCACTCGCGAAGTCGCGCGCCTGGGGCGCCGCCGCGCTGAAATGATCGCTCGCAATCACAAAGTGGACGCCAAAAAACGCGCCGAAAAAGAAGAGATCGCGCAGTGGTTCGCGATTTGGCTGGAAACTCCGGATGCCTTCTTCGACTGGCTCGAAGTCCGCAAGCAATCCACCGACTACGTGAAAAAGTTCGGCGAAGCGGGCACGGACGACTAGATGAGGCAGGCCATCCCATGATGCTCCTCGAAATCGAACCGCTCGACCTCGGCGAAGACGTTCGCGCCATCGGCCTCGAGCTCACCGAGGCCGATGAATATCGCGAGCCCATCCGCGGCGCCGAAGCCACCAAAGTCTGGGTGCGCGCCCTTCCCGCGATCGCCGGGACCGAATCCTGGTCGCTCGATTTCTTCAGCCACATCGATCGGGTTCGAGACTTCTGCGACTCGCATCAAATCGCGTACCGCACCTCGGGCCAACGTGTCATCGTCATTCAGTGGCCTGGCGCCGCGCATCTCGAGTCACTTCTGCAACGGTTTCAAAACGAAACGTTCGGCCTCCGTGCCGGCGCGCTCGCCCAATCCGAAGACGCCACCGTCGAAGCCGAACTTGCCCGCCGCGGCGTTGACGCTTATCACTCCGCCTTCAAAAATTACGTTTACTGCGGCGCCTGCGATTTCGAAAATGGCTCCGTCGTCCTGTTCACCGAAAAACTCACCGCCAGCGAAGTGATCCGCCGCGTCCGCCCCGTCCTCGACGCCAAAGAAATCGAAATCCGCCTCCCTGCCTGAGCTCTTCTGCTCGCATAAGCAGAAATACTTAGCCCGCATCCAAACGTCCCGCTCCCCGTACGCAACGCGTTTCCCCAGCGCATTCCATTGTATAATCCGCCCGATTAGCCCCACGCGAGGCGCTCATGGCTGCGGAGCAATCTTCAAAGATGTGGGTTCCGGTGTGTTGCGAGCGTGTCATGCGCTGCAATATGTTCAGGCAGGCCGATGGAGGTACCTACGCCGCCCTCCTGTGCTCGGTTTGCAATAAAACCATCACTCTTGAGCAGGAACCGCTCGCGGCCGCGAATCAATTCGGCGAAGGCTCGAACATTCTGAATTTCATGGCATCGCCCAAGCCGCCTCAACGGCAGCGAGCGAAATCGCTCTCCGAGGGCGGCAAGGACGATCCAACGCTCTAGCTCGAATTTCACGCAGCTCGTTCGCTCGCAACGCGCCTCCCAATGATCGGCCAGACGATTTCGCACTATCGCATCGTTGATAAACTCGGCGCCGGCGGCATGGGCGTCGTGTTCAAGGCTCTGGATAGCCGCCTGGATCGTCCCGTCGCGCTGAAATTTCTCCCCGAAAAACTCGCACAGGAAACTCTGGCCCTCGAACGTTTCCGCCGCGAAGCCCGCGCCGCGTCTGCTTTGAATCATCCCGGCATTTGCACCATCTACGACATCGGCGAACAGGACGGCCGCGCCTTCATCGCCATGGAGTTCATCGACGGCGAAACCTTACGCGCCCACATCCACGGCCGCCCGCTCCCGCTCGACGAAATTCTCGACCTCGGCATCCAGATCGCCGATGCGCTCGAAGCCGCGCACGCCGGCGGAATCATCCATCGCGACATCAAGCCCGCGAATATTTTCGTCACTCGCAACGGCCGCGCCAAAGTTCTCGATTTCGGTCTCGCCAAGCTCGTTCCCAAAGGCATCGCCGGCTCCGACTCCGATCCCGGCAGCGATTCCTCGCACTCCAGTTCCTGGGGTTCCACTTCCGTCGTCGGTCTGGTCAGCGGCACTCCGTCCTACATGTCGCCCGAGCAAGTCCGCGGCGACGGTCTCGACCAGCGCACCGACATTTTCTCCCTCGGCCTGCTACTTTACGAAATGGCCACCGGCCGTCAGGCTTTCAGCGGCGGCACGGGCGGAATCATCATCGAAGCGGTCCTGACGCGCGCGCCCGCTCCGGTCCGCGCCATCAATCCCGCCATCCCGCCGCACCTTCGAGCCATCATCGAAAAGGCCCTGCACAAGAATCGCGACGAGCGTTACCTGCACGCCTCCGATATCGCAGCGGACCTGCGCCTCCTGCAGCGCGAAGTCCTCTCCGGCACAGCGTTCGCCGACGACCACGCCTCCGGCACACTCGCCACGAACTTTGCCGCCGCATCGTCAGCCGTCTCGCCGTCAACCGCCTCGCCCTCAGGCAGCGAGTTCTCCTCCGCCGGCCTCTCGCGCGCTTCCCGCACCCCGCGCGCCTCCAAAATCATCGACTCGCTGGCCGTCCTGCCCTTTGAAAATATTGCCCGCGATCCCGAGCACGAATACCTCAGCGACGGCATCGCCGCGAGCCTGATCAACATCCTCGCCACCGTGCCCAAGCTGCGCGTTATGGCGCAGAGCACCGTGTTCCGCTACAAAGGCCGCGACATCGATCCTCTCACCGCCGGCCGCGAACTGAACGTCCGCGCCGTGCTCACCGGACGAATCATGCAGAGCGGCGGCTCGTTGCGCATCGGCGCCGAGCTGGTCGACGTCGCCACCGGCTCCCAACTCTGGGGCGCTCACTACGACCGCAAGCCCGGCGACATCTTCGCGATCCAGGACGAGATTTCCCACGAAATTTCCGAGAAGCTCCGCCTGCAACTCACCCGCGCACAAAAAAAACGACTCACCCGCCATCACACCGAAGACCCCGAAGCCTTCGCGCTGTACCTGAAGGGCCGCCACCACTGGAACCGCTGGACCGAGGAAGGTTTCTACAAAGCGATCGAATATTTCGAACAAGCCGCCGGTAAAGATCCCGGCTACGCTCTCGCCTACGCCGGCCTCGCCGATTGCTACGTGCTGCTCGGCTGGAATAGTTACCTGGCGCCCAAGCAGGCTTTTCCGAAGGGAAAAGAAGCCGCGCTCAAAGCGTTGCGCCTTGATCCGGATCTCGCCGAAGCGCACACCTCGCTCGCTGCCGTGCTCTGGCTTTACGATTGGAATTGGTCCGAAGCGCAGGCCGAATTCGATCGCAGCCTCGCGCTCAATCCCTCGTATCCCACCGCAAATCACTGGCGCTCGGAAGCCATCATGACCATGGGCCACAGCGAAGCCGCCATCGCCGGAATGAAAAAAAGCCACGCGCTCGATCCCTTGTCGCTGATTATTAATTCCGCGATCGGGTGGGCTTACTACATGGCGCGCCGTTACGACCAAGCCCGCGAGCAATTGTTGCAATCCGTGGAGCTTGATCCCAATTACCCGGTTCCGTACTGGGTGCTCGGCCGGCTCTACCGGGCCACCGGAGATTACGAATCGGCCGTCGCTGAAGGTGAAAAGTCCGCGAAGCTCTCAGGGGGCAGCCCGCTGATGCGCGCAGCTCTCGCGCATTCGTGTGCAAAAGCCGGCCGCTCGGGCGATGCTCTTCAGATCCTCGACGATCTTTTGAAACTCGCTGAGCATCAATACGTCGCGCCTCACTTCCTCGCCGGAATTCACATCGGCCTCGGCCAGAATGACAAGGCCCTCGACTACCTCGAAAAGTCCTACCAGGATCACTCCCACTGGCTCCTCTATCTCCACATCGATCCCAGCATGGACGCCCTCCGCCACGAGCCCCGCTTCCAAGAATTGCTCAAGCAAGTAGGGCTCCCAGCCGTCTCCGCCACCGCGTTTCCTCGGCACGAATAAGTGGTTTTGCATTCGTAAAAAATGTCGAGTTAGCGTCGATGAGACTTGAGCGGTGGTTTATTTGGGTTACGGGGAATTCGAATCGCAGCGCCGCGATTCGAAGTGCGGTGCGTACGTACCGAGTGTGCGGAGCGGTGCGTACTGGAAAAAAAGGCCGACGGGGAGCCGATGAGCGAGTCGCAGTGATGTTTGTTTTCTGGCGGTTACGTAACATTCGAATCGCGCAAGCGCCGGTCAGACCGCTGCGGTGACTACGGAGTGATCGCCTCGGTAGTTATACGGATAACCGGTGGCGGCAAGGGAGGGCGCTTTGCCGGGGGAAGCTTTCCGGCGCCGAAGTCGAAAGCGGCGCGCGCCATGTGCGTATTGCGGTGGGCTGGGCTTGCCAAGCGCGGCCGTCCGCGCCTGCTCGCCGCCCTCGCGCAGATCCTCTCGCAGCCCGACGTCGTTATGACATCAATCGGGAGTTAGCCGCATCTCTATTGTCGTCGATCGTGAACCTGTTCATTGCTGCGCTTGCGAGCCGTTCGATAATTTCGGCGTCAACTTCCGAATGACAAACTCTTGAAGGACCGATGCAAGCGAATTTTCACCGAACCTTACCAGCGCGGTTTCGGCCACCAGCCACGCTCCGCGATTGCTCGCCGGGTAGTAGAAATTTGCGACACCCGCTGCGGCGAAGTTTCCGATCATATACGAATAATTCGGTTGCCAACGCCCGTTGTCGCCCTTGCACATAAACGGACTGGCGAGCGCGTACAAAACCCTGGATTTCTTACTGCCGGTTCCCTTATAGAAATAGCGGGGATCTTGTTTCAGGAGAGACGGCATCACGGCGCTGCCCAGAAACGTACCGATCACAACGTCACCGTACGCTGCGCCGTAGCGCTTTGCGTAGCCCTGCGCTCCTTGCCCATATCCACTGAGTCCGTTTCCTGCCTGCTGAAGCCCAGCCAGAACTCCAACTCCCACGAAAGTGAACGGATCAACGGACGACCTCGCTGCAAGCTCGAACTTTTGTTTCGGCGAGAGGGCGACCGCATCGGGCAGGTAGCTGACATAAAAATTCGGAATGATGCCGAGGATGCGTTGCTTCTCTTGTTCCTTGATTTGCACTTCCGCCAGTTCGACCTGCGTGAGTGAGACGGTCACCTGCGTTAACTGCGTAGCGACAAGCAATACCACTTGCGGGACAACGTAGGCTTCCCCGGGATGCACGGTTCCTGCGATTACCTGCGTGTTGAGACCGGTAAACGAAATTGTGAGCTGGAAGGTCCCGGGAGCCAGATTGGTGAAGGCAAATTGTCCGAATTCGTCGGTTAGTTTTTCCGCGCTTGGGGATTGATCCTCGCGCGTGAGTCGCACCTGGGCACCGGCAACGACGGCCCCGGTTACATCAACAACTGTTCCGCTAATGCTTCCCGTAGCCTGCGGGTCGGGCGGCTGCTGGCTCGACAGTTGCCGCGCAGCAGCCGGTATAACAGCCGCCACCAGAAACATGAGCGAAACGACGACCAGTTGACGGAACCTGCGAACCTGTCGAGGCGTGTTCGTAATCCTCAAAGCTTGCGCGTCTCCTTCTCGGACGGGGCAGGAATTTCGAGCTCGCGGAGTCGCGCGAGTGAGCCTGACCAGTATGTACTAGACCATTCGCCATGCAACCGCCGATTGCAAGGAGCAAACCGAGCTTTCTTGGCTAGAGATCGAATGGTATTCACTGATTTCGTTTTAGTCTATCGTTAGAAGTGACAGGCGTAGGGCTGACGAGTGGCTCCCGATTAGCGCCTTCGACAAAGATTAACATTGCAGCCATGATTCGGCCAAAGCCCTGATCCGTTACATGATCGGATAAGTATCCGTTTCGTTTCTCGCAAACAGCGGATCCGGTCATAAAGTGAAAAGCGACATCGGCGCGCAGCCAGCGCGAGCCGATGCGAACACCGGAAGAACAAGCGCGCGTCGACGCGATGCGCGACGCGGTAAAGACTCGGCTCCGCGCCAAGTGGACCAAGCGCAGAAATCGCGCCCGCAACCGCCGCTTCCACCGCCAATCCCGCACTCCATTCAAATGGCGAGCCCACACGCACGACTGCGTATGCCACAGCCTGGGTCCGTGATATATCTCTCCCGAATCACAGCTACGCGTTCGCTCATCCAAGGGAGATTCAAAATGTTTACGGGTTCGGTCTGGCGGTTCTTGTGTTGCGCCGTACTGCTTTCATCCTTCGCCATCGTCTCTCACGCACAGAACGCCGCCGCCAAACCCGAGCCGGTGCTCGATGTTCACGTCCACGCCATGGACGTCAATTTTCCCGGCGTCCAGCCGATGTGCCCGAACACGCCCGGCTTCCTCGCCTCCGATCCGAAAGACAAAGAATCCCCGTGGGGATGGGTCACCGTCGGCTGCACTCCTTCGCTCGCTCCGGCCGCTCCCGGCGAATATTTGAAAGACGTGATCGCCGAAATGGAGCGCCTCAACGTCACCGCCGTCGTCTTCGGCGATCCCAAGAGCGTGCAGAAATGGAAAGACGCCGCGCCCGCGCGCGTCATCCCCGGCACATCTTTTACCGGCGGAATCACGCCCGGACAGCGCGTTCCGCTCGATGAGCTGCGCAAGGATTTCACCACCGGCGGATTCAAAGTGATGGGCGAAATCGGACTGCAGTACGAAGGCATCTCGCCCAGCGATCCGTCCGTCGATCAATATTTTGCGCTCGCCGAGCAGCTCGATATTCCCGTCGCCATCCACATGGGCACCGGCGGCTCGGGCCGCGCCAACATCACTTCTCCGAAATTCCGCGGCTCGATGGGCAACCCGCTGCTGCTCGAAGATCTCCTGGCGCGGCATCCGAAGCTTCGCGTTCAGGTGATGCACGCCGGCTATCCAATGATCGACAACATGCTCACGCTCTTGCAGGCGAACTCGCACGTTTACGTCGATGTCGCGGGATTGATCTGGAGTTACCCACTGAAGGAAGTAAATCGTTATATCGAGCGGCTGGTCGACGCCGGATTTGAAGACCGCGTGATGTTCGGCACCGACCAGCTGATCTGGCCCGGCCTGATGGCGTATTCGATCAGCATCATTCAGAACGCGGACTACCTCACCCCGCAACAGAAGCGCGACATCCTTTACAACAACGCTGCGCGATTCCTGCGCCTCGACACCGCCGCACCGGCGAGAGCCAAATGATTTCGGCCAATCCCAAAGCGCCGCCGGAGCTTTCGCACTTCGCATTCCTGATCGGTAAATTCCGTTGCGACGCATCGCTGAAGGTTGACGATGGGAGCGTGCAGAATTTCAAAGGCGCGTGGGAAGGCCGCTACATTCTCGACGGCTACGCGATCGGCGACGAGTACCGCATGTTCGCTCCATCCGGTGAACTCATCGTTCTCGGCCTTAATTTTCGCGCGTACGATCCGCAGAAAAAATCCTGGAATATTAAGTGGCTCAACGGGCTCACCGGCACTTGGGTCGATCTGGGCACCGAAGAACTTGGTGGCGTGCTCATCGAGGAGAAGGGAATCACCTACCGCTTCCAAGAAAACGCCGCGTCACCCGTTCAAACTCGCGCGGTTTACGCCGACATTTCTGAAAATCATTTCACCTGGCGCGGCGAACATTCCTCCGACGGAAAGTCCTGGCAACAATACATGGTGATTGAATGCGATCGTGCCGCGAATTAGTCGCCGGCTCAGCGGCCGATCAGAAACACTCGGTTCATCTCCGCCACCGCAAATCGGGTGTAAGATGCGCCCTGTTAGCGCACCGTTCCGCGGACCATGCCGCCGTGCCTCGCATTCTTTCCAGCTCGATTCGCAAGACCGGCATTCTAAGCCCGCAAAGGAGGGTGTCATGTCCCACCATCTGGATTCACCCATCGCTCGGCAAGACATCCGGCTCGACATCACCGACCTTTACGTTTTTCGCGGTGAAACAGGCACCGTGTTCGTCATCAACGTCTGCCATTCGATCTTCGGTCCCATCCCCGCGCCCGGTTACCACCCGGAAGGAATGTACGAATTTAAAATCGATCTGAACGGCGACGCCGTCGAAGAGCTGACTTACCGATTCACGTTCACCGAACGCGACGCGAACGGAAATCAGTCCTATACGGTGAGACGCGTCACCGGCGAGGACGCAGGGAATCCGCACGCGCCCGGAATTGTTGTGGCTCAGGGAACGACCGGCGAGACCGTCACCACGCCCACCGGCCTGCGCCTCTGGACCGGTAAAGCCGGCGATCCTTTTTGGATCGAGCCCGACGTGCTGCACGCTGTCGGTCACGCGTTCCAGGAAGGCAAGACCATCAATCTTTCGGGCTGGGATCCGAAGCAGGCTAAGAATTTGTTTGCCGGGCAAACGGTTCACACCATCGTGATGGAAGTTCCGGATAAAGAGCTGCTCGCCGAAGCAGGAGACCGCCGTCGAATCGGCGTGTGGGCGCTCTCCACTCTTGCGACGGACGCTGGCGGCTGGCGCTCGATCAATCGCGTCGGCCTTCCGATGATTCATCCGCTGTTCACGCAGTTCAACGAAGACCTTGGCAATCGTTTGAACGCAGGGCATCCCAGCGAGGATCTGGCCACCCACGGCAAGACGGTGGCGCAGGCGATCGCGGGCGTGGTCGCCGCCTATGGAACCGCGCAAGATCCCCTTGCTTATGGAGAGAAAGTCGCGCGCCGTTTTTGCCCGAACCTGCTCCCGTACTCGGTCGGCACTGCCGCCGTGTTCGGATTCGAAGAGTGGAACGGGCGCTCGCTCGCGGACAATGCGCCCGATGTGATGTTCTCGCTCGCCGCGAATACGCCCGTGGGTCTCGGTATCGGTAAAGAGTCCGTCACCTCGAAGCCATCGAAGAGCTTTCCGTACGTTCCAGCGGCCGGAGAAACCCGCAAAGCCACCGCGTAAATCCGTGCAGCGCATAGCCGAAAAAATCGGGCGGCGCCAAGACGGCTCCGCCCTTTTGCTCTTCAGCGCAACAGGCCGCTATGCTCAGGCGCCCGCAGCGCCCAACATTTCCATCGCCGTCAGCGCGTAGATCGCCGCGGTCTCCACGATGCGCCTCAGGTCGACGTACTCACTCGGCCCGTGCGACACCGAAAGCAGTCCGGGCCCGTACGCCAATGCCGGGATGCCGTGCGCCGCGTAAAATCTTGTTTCAAGAAGTCCGGGACACATTTCAAATCGCACCACTTCTCCTGTTATCTCGCGCACACTCTCGGACAACGCCGCGCCCAGCGTGACGTTCGCGTCGCACGCGGAAGACGAGCCCTCCTGAACAATTTCCCATTCGAGCGGGACGCCCTCCTGCTTGCAGCGCTCCAGCACCTCGATCAGCGCCACCCTTTCCGTCGCGAGATCTTCTTCGGGATTGATGCGGCGATCGATCGTGAACCAGCACTCTGCCGGAACGACGTTGAAGTTCGTCCCGCCGCCGCTCTCTCCACCCAGCATCAAGATCGAGTTGCGCGCCTGCTCCGCGCCGACATTCCGTCTGGTCGTCCGCTGCTCCACTTCGCGCTTCAGTTCCTGGAGTTTTCCCACGACGCTGTGCATTCGTTCAAATGCGTTTTCGCCGCGATGCTGCAAGCCAACGTGGGCCGGCTTTCCGAACACTCGAACGCGCAACGTGACTGCTCCACGGTTCGCGTTCCACACCACACCGCTGGTCGGTTCTGCCAGCAACACTCCAACGGCGCTGCCCTCGATCAGTCCGGTATGCGCCAGCCACCCCGTGCCTTCTTTGCCGCCGGTCTCTTCATTCGGGACCAGAACCAGCCGAATTGAGCCGTTGAGTTCAGTGCCGATTTCTTGGAGAGCGCGAATCGCGTGGAGCATCGCCACGATGCCGCCCTTCATGTCCGAGGTACCGCGCCCGAAAACGAAATGTTCCTTCCGCTGAGCCTGAAATTGTGTGGACGATTGCGCCGGCACCACGTCATAGTGCCCGTGAAAATAAAGCGCGCGCTTCCCGGTGCCATACGTCGCGATCAGACTTTCGGCAGAGTCCGCAGCCCCGTCGGCAGGATCCCGCGGGCCGACTCGTTCGCACGAAAGTCCAGCCTCGCCGAGTCGCCGTTCGAGCAGATCCACGCAAGCTCGATAGTTTTTTCCCGGCGGATTCTCGGTGGGGACCGCTACCAATTCCGCGAGCAGCGCCGCCATTTCGTTTTCGCGCTGCTTTAGCCGCGAGAGCATCGCCTCCTTCTGCGCTGCCCGATCCTCAGCTGGCGTAGCCATAGCGAAGCATGCTAGAAAGCCCGTCGCGCCGCGCCAAGCCCCATATTGGTTCTGGATGGTCGCCCGTGCGATCCGACCTCGGAAGGGCCGGGCGCGCTCTAGTTCCACCGTCAACGCTCCCGTCCAAGTCTCCCGATTCGCTCCAAAGCCCCAGAAATGGTACGGATGGCCTATTTCGCCAAACGGGCGGCCTAGTACACTCGATTCGAGACTCAGGAGCTGTCGCCCTCCCTGGTGGTTTAACGGTGCAGAGTTCGGCCACAACCGGCAATGCGCGGGCCTTTGTCCGCAGCCTGAACGTATTGCTAAAGTATTGCAATCTATATGGGTTAGATCACTCCCGCTCGTCCGTCCAATTCGACGCGACCTGGGCGGAGCTTCGCGCAGCGGTCCGCTCAACCGGCGAGCTTGGTCTGCTGGTTGGGGTTTCGGGAGCCCACCTTTTGCTCGACGGCGTACCGCTGGACCTTAGCCCCGCAGAACTTGATTTTGCAGAGTTGCTGGCCGCCGCGCGAGTGGGCAGCATCCGTTTTATGTCGACCGTCGGCCGATCTGAATTTCGCCAGCTCATAAAGGTTTTCATCGACAGTTCGGCGCCGGAGGGAACGCTGGCCGCGCGCGTCGAAAGCCAGTTCGGGTATCACACCAAGTCTCGGATTCACACCAGCGAGAGCCTCTTCATTCACGAAGGCGTCGGATTCTACGAAGGTGGTTCGACGACCGCACTTGAGTCACAGATCGCCGGCAGCGGCGAGGCAACATCGAAACGCGCTCGGGTACGCAATATCTCAGAAAAATCCTCGCGCGCGGACACGAAGCCCGCCGCGCAAACATCGCCGCAAGCTTCCCGCCGATCGCAGCGCACCCGCAATGGACGCATCCCGAAGTCCGCCTCCTTCGCGATGGCCTCGGAGATGGCCGACCAGGCTGAACTTGCCGACGTGCAAGCCTTCGAATCGATCTTGCACTTCGAGTCACAAAGCATCGCCATTGATCAAAGACCCCGGGAGTCCACGGTGACCGATCGTTCCAGCGGATACGATTTCAAGCAGGCCAGCAAGCAACTTCAATCGGCGCTGCGCAAGATCGGCGATGAAATGGCGGCCGAGGCTGACGCGACCGAGCAGACGCGTCTCAGTGCCGCGTTCACGCGCTTCAGCCAGGAAGCTATCGCGACCAAAGATTACGAATCGCTCGAACAATCGCTCGACGTGCTCTCGAAGCTCGAAGACTCGCGGCCCGGTTGGGCGCAGAGCTTGCGTCCGCGAATCGGCGTGCGGAATTGCGTGCCGGAGTTCATCGAGACCGCGCTCGGATCGGAGGACGTTCCTGACGGACTGCTCGGCGTTCTTGCGCGCGTGCCGGAAGAAGCCAGCGTGATACTTGCGGTGCGCCTCGCGCGTTCGGCGCGATGCACGGAGCGTGAACGCGTGGTGGATCTGGCACGATCGCTGGGGCCGTCGTGCGCGGAGCACTTAAAGGAACTGCTTCGCAACTCAGGCGCAGAAAAGGCGGCGATGGCAATTGGCCTTCTGAGCCGGCTGGATCCCTACGCCGTGAATGAATCGCTTCCGCGCCGACTTCGCGACAACGGACGCGACTTCCACGATGTGATCGTGCGGCAGCTGTCCATAGCGGGCGCCAGGGAACGCGGGCACATCCTCGCAAACTCGCTGGAACTTTTGGACAGGATGATCTTGCCGCTCGCGCTGGATGAAATTGGAATGAGCGGGGACCTGGAGACCGCGCCGAAGCTGCTGAAGCTAGCGCACGGCGGAGTGGTGAAGAACTGCACGGATTTTCTGCGCGTCAAGGCGATCGAGGCGCTTGGCCGGCTGCGCGCGACCAGCGCTGCGCCTGCGTTGCGTGACTTTGTCGAATCGCGCAAGACGCTCGGTTGGGAGTATCCGGAAGAGATCCGCACCGCGGCTGCGCAAGCGCTGAGCAAATTCGACCTGGCGTGGGCACGGCAATTTTTGCCGAAGTCCGGCCTCGATCTGAACATACTGGCCCTCGCGCCGCTCGATCCGAAGCCGAACCGCGATTATGTCCGCCAGCGGCGCTACAAGCGGATCAAGCTTTCGCGAACCGTGCCGGCGACGATCTCCACCGCAAAAATAAACTGCAGCACCGCCATCAGCGTGCTGAGCCTGGACGGAGGGCTGCTTCACGGCGACGTGAAGCTGCCCGTCGGCGCTGAAGCGACGCTGAAGATTCCCGCCGGCTTGAGGTCGATCAGCATGCAAGCCGTGGTGCGATTCGTTCGCGCGCAAAAAGCCGGGTTCGAAATGGTCGGCATGGCGCTCGATGATCGCGTGAAGCTGCGGCGGCTGCTGGTGTCACTCGGTAGCGACGGAACGCCGTTGAGCTTCCGCGCGAACTGAAACTTCTCGCCCCGCTCACAAGGTGGGAGAGTTATCGCCCAACATCGCCCTCCGCACAATTTTAATCGGAGGAAATCCTTGCTTCATGAAATCGTTGTGAAATTGCTCCAGTGAAAACGCCGCGCCTTGTTTTTTGCGGACGTCTTCGCGGAGCTTCAAAATCTGCAGTTTGCCGAGCGTGTAGTAGAGATACGTGGGATCGGACGTGCCGCGCATCGTTTCCACCAGCGCGCTCTTGTGCGACTGGTAGCCGTCGGTCTCGAAAAATTGGACGCCCTCATCGAACGTCATTTTCCCGGTATGCATTTTGATGCCGACGATGAACCGCGCGTTCCGCAGCAGCGCGTCCTGCAGTTGGCCGAGCCGCAGCATTTTTGAATCGCGTTCATCCCGTGCTCCGACGCCGGGCTGGTTATAGCCCTGATCGAGCATCATCTGCTCGCAGTAGTGCGCCCAGCCTTCGGCGTTCGTAGCCGAGCCGAGAAGCTTCCGCACTTTCGTCGGTGCCTGCGCCATCCAGAGAAATTGAACGTAGTGGCCGGGATACGCTTCATGAATCGCGGTGCTCACAATCGTTCCGCGGTTGAAGGCTTCCATGCGCCCTTCAACGTCTTCGGGCGAGTCGTGTGGTCCGGGCAGGGTCACATTGAAATACGCTTCGGTGGCGACTTTCTCGTATGGTCCCGGCGTATCCATCGACGCTTCGGTGATCGCGCGCGCAAACGGCGGCGTCTCTTCCAGAATCGGGCGCACGTCCGAGGGAATGGTGATGATTTTCTTCTGCTGAATAAATGCCACGAGCCCGTTGAAGCGGTCGCGGAAAGCCTGGAGCAATTGGTCCGGCGCCGGATGGTCCTTTTCGAGCTCGGCCAGTAACTCCATCGGTTGCTTCGACCGATCCACTTCCTTCGCGACGCGTTTGAACTCGTCCTGGTTCTGGCGCAGGTTTGCCATTCCGATTTCGAGGAGGCGATCGAGCGGGGTGTCGACCATTTCGTCGTAGAGCAGCTTCTTCGAAAATGTATCCGCGCCGATCCGGAAGTCGCCCTTCGAATTGGGTAGGACGTCTGTCTTTAGCCACGTCTGGTAACTCTCAAGAGCCGCGATCACCGCCGCATTCGATTTCGCGAATTCGGTTTTCACGGCGGGGTCGGTGGCACCGGTAAAGGCCGCGGGAACGTCATTCTGAAAAAAGGAAATAATGTCCGGCAGCTGCTGTAGCGCGATCTCCGTGTAGATGTGCGGCGGATTCTGGAGATTTGCGCGGGCGGCCACAAAAACGGCGGGCATCTGTTTTTCTCTCGCGACCACGGATGCCAGTCGCTCATTCGGTGGCGCGAATTTCCGGCTCATGATGCCGAAGACGCTGCCCGAAACTCCGCTCGAATAAACGTCGGGGTTGTTTTGCCACGGGCGGATTGTTTCCAGCTCGAGCAGAGTGCCACGAATTGTTGAGAGCACGAGTTCGCGGTCCGCGACTTCCGTCGCGTTCAGGGCGGAGGAGTCGAAGGCTTCGACTTTTTTCTCCATGGCGTCGAGCGCCGCGATTTCCTGGAGCACAGCTGCGTGCGAGTAGTCTTCCAGTTGCGCGTCGTATTGATGGAAGCCGGCTGTCGTGCCGCTCGATGGAGCGAACTTGAAATAGACGTTGTCGAAGTAGTCGTCCACCAGAGCGTTCCATGCAGCGGAGGTGGCGGGGGTTTGGGCGGCGCGCACGGCGGAAGAGTGGTGGGGAATCGTTATCGCGGCTAGAAGTGCTGCGCAGGCGAGAGTGGCCCCGAACGTTCGAGATGTCTTTCTCAATGCTGACTCCTAAGGTTGAGTTTTGACGGGATCAGTGTATCGGCCAACTCGCGGGATTGCGAGCGGATGCGTGCGCGACGGAGCGCGCCACATCGAAGGACGGTGAGTGTGCGGCGAGGCGACTGTAGCGGGTGGCCGGCGGTGAGTCGTCCGGAAGGCAGACGGCGGGCAGTCGTGCATCGACGCGGAAATTCGGGCGCGAGATTCGGATAGCTTGGCTGAGCAGCGGGGCGCGATCATGGATGGGAGGAGAGAACGATGATCGCCATGCGAATTGTTGCGATACCTACTGAGGTGGCTGACTCGGCGCGGCTAAATGGGAAGGATGCACGGTTCGGATTTCCATCGTTTACGGGACCTGCGGGAGAAGGGTTGCCGTGCCGGCATTGTCTTCAGTGGATCGCGGAGCGAGAGGAGCGGGCTACGCTCTTTACGCTTGATCCGTTCGCGGGGATTGAGACTTTGCCGCTCCCGGGGCCGGTCTATGTTCATGCCGATGGCTGCACGCGGTATCTCGAGGCTGGCCCGTTTCCCGCGCATCTGATGACGAGTCCGCGCACGCTCCATGCGTATGCTAAGGGGCGGCGTCTTCTTGCGCAGGAATACGTCGACGGCTGGTCAGCGGAAGAAACCGTCGAGCGGCTTCTCACGCGGCCGGAGCTCGACTACATCCACGTCCGCAGCACCACGGCGGGCTGTTTCACATTCCGCATCGAACGCGCCGGTTGAAGCGGGCCCCCCAGGTCCGACCTACCATGCACACCGCGCGTTGACACCCCTACGGGCGGCTGTTAGATTGCATACTTTGTGCTGCAAAGGCGGCCCGACACTGAGATCGTGTAAGCGCGTGCGGATATTGGGTTTGGTGTGGGTGGCGATGCTGGCGGCGGGGTGCTCCGTCAGCAAGAAGACCGCTGTGGTTCCCACCGAAAAGCCTATCCCGGCGCTGAATGCGACGAAGGAACAGCTCGTCGAGCGCTACAACAAGCAGGCAGGCGCGATCACTTCGCTGAACGCGACTGTTTCGCTGAAGTTGACAGCGGGCTCGGCGTATTCGGGTGTGATCGAGCAGTACCACGAGGTGAACGCATTCATTCTGGCGCAGCGGCCGGCGGACATCCGCATGATCGGCCAGGCACCGGTGGTGGCCAAGAATATTTTCGATATGGTGAGCGACGGAACCACGTTCAGTGTGTTTATTCCGTCGAAGAACAAATTCATCACCGGCCCATCGTATTTCGAACGCCGGACCGATAAACCCATCGAAAATCTAAGGCCGCAGCATCTGGTGGATGCGCTCTTATGGACGCCGATTCCAGAGCACGCGCCCGTGTTGATCGAAGAAGACGAGGAAGGCGCGAAGCGGTTTTACGTGCTGACGGTGGTTCGTCCCGGCGGCCATGGCCTCGCCGTGATGGGCTGGGAGATTGGGAGCAAGATCTATTTCGATCGCGCGGATTTGCACGTGGCGCGGATCGAGACGTTTGGTCCGGTGGGGCGGCTCGATTCGGATGCCCAGTACAGCGGCGCTATTCCAGCGGGGGCGACCACGTATCCTGCGAGCATTTTGCTTTCGCGGCCGAGCCAGGATTACAAACTGCAGATTGACGTGAAGAAATTGACGGTGAATGAGACGATTCCGGCGGACCGGTTTGTGCTGAAACAGCCGGAAGGGACGGATTTGGTGCGCGTCACCGACGAAGCTAAAGACTCGAATGATCAGAAGGATTCGAAGGAGCAGCAGCCCTAACTCATGATTCAGTACATGATTTTACAGAACGTGTTGCACCGGCCGTTGCGGACGTTGATCACGGTGATTGCGGTGGCGGTGGAAGTGACGCTGGTGATCATCGTAGTTGGGCTGACAAGCGGTTTGTTGCTCGAATCGGCGAAGCGGACCGAAGGCGTGGGAGCGGACATCATGGTGCAGCCGCCATCGGCGAGCGTGTTTTTTGCATTCAGCGGCGCGCCGATGCCGATCGCGATTGCAGGGAAGCTCGCGCAACTGGATTACGTACAGGCTGTGGCACCGGTACTGACACAATTCAATTCAGTGAACGGGCTCGACGTCGTTTTTGGAATCGATCCGCCGAGCTTTACGGCGGTATCGGGCGGATTCGTTTTCCACGCTGGGCACGAGCTGCGCGAGCCGAACGACATTTTGGTGGACGATATCTACGCGAAGGCCAAGCACATCGAGGTGGGCCAGACGCTGCACATCCTGGAGCACGATTTTCACGTGGCGGGGATTGTGGAGCACGGAAAGGGCGCACGGCTGTTTGTATTTATTTCGACGCTACAGGAAATGGCGGGCGCGCACGATAAGGCGTCGGTATTTTTCGTGAAGAACGACCGAACCGACCACACGCCGGCGGTGATGGACGAAATTCGGAGCCTGCTGCCGAAGTACGAGATTCGGCCGCTGAAAGATTTCATTCAGCTGATGACTTCGTCGAATCTGCCGGGCCTGGGCGCGTTTATCAACGTGATGATCGGAATTGCAGTGGCCATCGGATTTCTGGTGATTTTCCTTTCGATGTACACCACAGTCATTGAGAGAACGCGCGAGATTGGGGTGCTGAAGTCGTTGGGCGCGTCGAAGGCGTACATCGTGGAAATTGTGATGAGTGAGACGGCGCTGCTGTGCGTTGCAGGCGCGGCGCTGGGAATTGGGTTGAGCTATACGGCGCGCGCGATTTTTCTGAAGCTGTTTCCGGCACTATCGATCTTAATGACGCCGAAGTGGATCGCGATTGCTTCGTTGATTGCGCTGGCGGGCGGGCTGCTGGGTGCGGCTTATCCGGCGTGGCTGGCGAGCCGCAAGGATCCGGTGGACGCCCTGGCGTACGAGTAAGGGATTTATGGCTTCAGGGGCCGAAGGCCCTTCGGCGATCCGAGGCGGTGGCGGAGCTAAAATTTCGCCCATCCGACCCCGGGCGATTCGCGAAGCTAGGCAGCAGCGCGAAAGGCGCATAGAATTCTAAAGTTTATTGGGCCCGAGTACGAACAGGAGCAGTGGTTGGAGCCGATACTTAAGACCGAAAATTTGTGGAAGATTTATCGGCAAGGCAAGGTCGACGTGCCGGCGCTGCGCGGCGTAAGCATTGAGGTGATGCCGGGCGAGTTCGTTTCGATCATGGGGCCTTCGGGTTGCGGGAAGTCGACGATGCTTCACGTGATCGGAGGCCTGGCTCAGGCGACGCGCGGACGAGTGCTGCTGGACGGCAACGATCTGACCACGATGAGCGACAGCGCGCGGACGCTGCTGCGGCGGCATAAAGTGGGATTCGTGTTTCAGAAGTTCAATTTGCTGCCGACACTCGATGCGTATCACAACATCACGCTCGCACAACACATTCATGGGAACGGATTTGATCCGCACCGGTTCGAAGTGGTGGCGAACCTTTTGGGACTGAGCGGGCGACTGAAGCACAAGCCGTCGGAGCTGAGCGGCGGAGAGCAGCAACGCGTTGCGCTGGCGCGCGCGATCATCAGCGAGCCGAAGATCGTGCTCGCCGACGAGCCGACGGGGAACCTGGACACGAAAACGTCGGAGACCGTGCTGAGCCTGCTGCGGTCACTGAATAAAGATCTGGGACAGACGATCGTGATGATTACCCACAACCCGGAAGCCGCCGAGTACGGCAATCGCGTGTTGCATATGCGCGATGGGGAAGTGGTGGATGGAAGCACCGTCCACTGATATGAGCGCGATCTGGCGAGGTTTCGTACGGACGATTTTCTGGTCGTACGAACGCGGAAGCTGGCCGTACGACGTCGCGGTCATACTGATTGTTATTTTTGTGCTGCTGACGCCCGCGCGATGGTTCCACGACCAACCCCAGCTTAAATCCGCCGACACCAATCGAGTTCAGCTTGTGGTGGAAGATGGCGCGGCGAAAACCGCGACTTATCGAGTGCAGGCGGCGGTGTTGGCGCTGGATAAGCGGTCGAACCATTCGACACCGGAGCTTGAGCGCGAAATGCACAGAATTCTTGGTAACACGGTGCAGGACTTGAAGGACCAAACTTTTGAAGTCGTGCGCATCGACCCGCAAACTGCTGCGGATGGATCGGTGATGGCGTACGACGTATCTGTTCGGCGCTGAATTCGGGGGACTTACGGGGTGCCCTGTTTGCGCGTAATTTGTCCCACCCTGCCGTTCGCTGCGCAAATAATCTTCGCGCTCTAATCCTGCCGAATCGTTATACTTTTATATTGGGGCTTGCGGGGCATTCCAGCGCCTTTGCGGTCCTGGTCCCTGGGGAGATTCGTTTTGAATTGGAAACAGGCGTTTTCAACGCTAGGCCTCGCCGCACTCGCCCTCGCGCTCTTCTTCCATCCGCTCACAGCATCAGGATTGGGCCAAGCACACAGTTCGATTTCACTGGATGCCGTCTTGAGACAGCTTGACGCTGCGTCCAAGGGATTTCACGGTCTTTCGGCCGACGTCGAACGCACGAAGGTAACCGTGGTGGTGAACGACAAATCCACCGAGACGGGCACGATTCTGGTGCACGACGATAAGATGTTGCTGGACATGAAGGCTCCGGATGCGCGAACGATTTTGCGCACAGGCGACAATTTGTATGTGTACACGCCAGGGCTGAAGCGCGTGGAAGAATACAACCTCGGACAACATCGCGCGTTGGTGGATCAGTATTTGCTTCTTGGATTTGGAATGTCCGGGCACGAGCTGCAGAAATCCTACCTGGTGACGTTGATGGGTGAGCCCATGCTCGACGACAGGAAGACGGCGGAATTGGAGCTTACGCCGAAGTCGCAGGAAGCGCGGAACCAGATTTCGAAGATTCAGATTTGGCTGGATCAGTCTTCCTGGCTACCGGTGCAGCAGCAGTTTTTTGAGACCGGATCGGGCGACTATTTTGTGATCCGGTACAGCAAGATTGTGCGGAATCCGAATATTTCGGACGGGCAGTTCAAGCCGCACTGGCCTAAGGGGACGGAGAAGATTAAGCCGCAGGGGTAGTTGGCTTGGTGGTGCGCGGTTTGCATGCCTCGTCGTAGAAGACCAAAAAACTCAAGAGACATCCTCAGGCCCGATGAATCGGGCCTTAAGATGACCGGTGTGCGCGAAAGAGCAGGCTATCGAGCATTACACGGTCGCGGAGCGGGCTTTCGGCTTGGAGCCGGCTGCAGCTGCTTCGCGCTTCAGCAGCGCGGCTTTGCGATCGGTGCCCCAGCGGTAGCCGGCGAGGTTGCCGTCGGAGCGGACGACGCGGTGGCAGGGCACTACGATGGAGACCGGATTGGTGGCGCAGGCGCGGGCTACGGCGCGAATCGCTCGCGGCTTGCCGATGGCTTTGGCGACGTCGCTGTAAGTGCTCGTTGAGCCGTATGGGATGCGGCGGAGTTCCTCCCACACGCGGCGTTGGAAGGCCGTGGCTTGCACGTCGGTGGGCAAATCGAGATGCGGTTCGCGGCCACGCAGGTGCTCGACGATCGCGCCGACCCACTTCTTCATTCCATTTTTATCTTCGGTGAGCGAGGCGTGCGGGTATTCTTTTTCGAGCGATGACTTCAGAGCGGCATCGCGGTCGCCGAGGTAAACGGCGCTGACGCCTTTGCCGGTGGCCGCGACGAGCAAGCGGCCGAGTGGCGAATCCGAGATCGTGTACTGAATGTCCATTCCTGCTCCTCCCTGGCGATATGTGGCGGGCGTCATGCCCAAGTGCGATGGCGCGCGTTCGTAGAGTCGGCTGCTCGAGCCGAAACCTGCGTCGTAGAGTGCGGTAGTCACGTCGTCCCCTTTTTGAAGCCGGTGCTTGAGATCGCGCATGCGGTGCGCGTCGGCGTATTGGCGCGGCGAAATGCCCATCACGGATTTAAAACGGCGTTCGAGTTGGTCGGTGCTGAGGCGCTCGGTTTTCGCCAGAGCTTCCAGAGTGATGCGGGACCAGGCGGAGTCGGCTGCTAAAGCTTCGCTCTCGCTGGCGACACGCTTTTCGATTTCGCGGCAGACGCGGGCGACGACGGCTACGCGTGGATCGGTGGGGACCACGGTGTTCGGCTTGCAGCGTTTGCAGGCTCGAAAGCCGTGTTCTTCGGCGGCTGCGGCGAGCGGGAAGAACACGACGTTCCTGCGGAACGGCCGGCGGGCGGGGCAGTCCGGCTTGCAGTAAATGCCGGTAGAGCGAACGCCGAAGACGAACTGACCGGCGGCCCTAGCGTCGCGTCGGTCGATCGAGCGCCACATCGCAGCAGTGGGCTTGAACGTGGCGACTTCGGGTTTGTGGTGGCCTGACGGCATGTTCGTTCCTTCACAAAGGTAGCGGAGTCTTACGGGGGCGGCTATCCGATTTTCGCGGGCAAAGTTTTTTTGGATTGGAGGCGAATTCGGTGTGCTCGCCTCGATTTATTTTAACTGCAGCGGCGATTGTTGCCAGGATTTGTCTGAGAGATCGTCAGCACACGCTGTCGGGCCTGCTTTGCCCGCAAAGGCATGAACATGGAATGTGAAAATTGGTGGTGGAGCTTACAAATGCGAAATGCGCGTAGGAAACTGGACTTGTGCGAAACGGATGAAGGCGGCGAGTCTCGGGCCGAAATAGGATGCGATTTGAGGCGGAACGGTGTCGCCAGCTTCGTCACAGTTTCGATAAGCGAAAGGGCTTTTCTTGGCCGCCGACCTTATATATGCTGTCAATCCCAGTGCTTACGGGTGGGGGCCCGTGTTGCATGTTAGGACACCTTCGCCCTTCACCCCGTTGACCGAATCTTAGAGTCCGCTCATATTCGGTCTACTTCTTCGCTTTTGGGTGCAGTCTAGGGCGGTCCTTGGGGGCGTGAAAATGGGGGCAGTAGCCGGGTCGAAAGGCCAATTCGCCGAAGTTTCTCTACGGCACGAATCGGAACCGAAGACAATCGGTATTGTTTCTTCCACGGGAAAGCCTGGGCCACACCGTTTCGCACGCGTTCCCACCTACACAGTCGGCGTGGCACACGAGCGCCGCTGCAATCCGCGAGCGGCTCTACAGTTGCCACTGCGGCTCACGCGCGTCGATAACGTGGCTGAAGCCTACCCGGTGACGCTGGTTACGCGGAATATCAGCTCGAGCGGCATCTTTTTCCTGGCGCCGCGTGATTTCGTGAAAGGGCAGTCGGTGGAACTGGAAGTCGCGTTGATCGAGCGCCCGTACGGACAGGGCAGCGTGCAGATGTGCACAGCGGCTCATATTGTCCGGTGCGAGGATGCCGATATGCCAGGCTGGCGGGGATACGCTGCTACGTTCGATGATTTCGCAATCAAGCGCGACGACGTAGTGCCACTGCGCTACCGATCGCACTAGACTTCTCATACGCTACTCGACCCGTTAGAGCAAACACGCCTGCAAACTTACCTCGACTTTCTGCGTCATTCATCGCATTTCCGCAATTTGGTACGATGTTGGTCCCTTGAAGAAAATTCAATTCCAAGCCACGCACGTGCTTTTCGACTGGGACGGCACGCTGCTGAATTCGTACGCGGCGGACGTTCGCGCCTACCTTTCGATGTTCAAGACCATGGGGATCGATTGGACCGAGGCGAATATCGCGCGGCACTACTCACCGAACTGGTATCGCGTTTATAAGGCGGCTCGGTTACCGCGACGGCACTGGGAGAAAGCCGACGGGCTTTGGACGAAAGCGTACGCAGCGGAAAATCCGCCGCTGCTGCCGGGCGCGCGGCGGGTGATCCGAGACGTGGCGAAGAAATTTAAGCTTGGGATCGTGACGAGCGGCAACCGAAAGCGGGTGCGAGGGCAACTGCGCGAATTCGAGCTGGCGGAGTACTTTTCGGCGTGCGTTTGTAGCGAGGATGCGCCACACAAGAAGCCGCATCCGGGGCCGCTCGAATTGGCGTTGAAACGGTTGCGAGCGCGAGCGGAGAGCTGCGTCTACATCGGGGATACGGCAGAGGATATGGAGATGGCTGCTCGAGCCGGAGTCCGCGCCATCGGAGTGCTCGGCCCATTTCCGACGGCTGAGCGGATTCGCGCCACGAAGCCGAAGCTGCTGTTGGATTCGATCGTTGAATTGCCACAGTACCTCATCGGCGAACAGTAGCCATCGCGCCGTAGATTCTTGGGCGATGCGACAAACCCGAGCCGGAAGCTAGGGCTTAACAGACTGTGCGGGCGGATTGGGTGCGGCGGCATCGGGGATGGCGCCGGCCGGGACGTCGGCGGAAGTCTGAACTTTGAAACCTGTGCAGCGAACGATGAGGCGAAGCTGGACTTCCTCGTCAGGCTGAGTAGCCGGCTGCTGCTTGGGCTGATCCTCGAGCGTGGTGTTGTCCTGCTCCTGAACAGGTTTTCCGTTGCGCTGTTTGCCGCGCGCAGGAACGACCGGCTGGTTCTGGTTGTCGGTGAGCTTGTAGTAGTCGTCGGAACGGGTGTAGGTGGGGAACCAATATTTGCCATCGAAATTTTCGCGGTAGGTCTCAAACATCGTAAAGGGAAGAGAAAGACCGTTGCCGCCATATTCACTGACGAACTTGCCGTAGGTTTTCACGATTGCCAAATCGTGGTCGTCCACCCAAATCACGCCTTCGAAGAAACGCTTCTTGCGGTTCAGCAGCTTTGGCTTTACCTGGAAGACGTAGGTGTTGAGCTGGTCCAGGTTCTGCTCGCCCGCGTATTTGAAATTGTAATTTGCCAGCTCGTCGCTGGTGAGCGGGAACAGGGGGACGCTGGCGATCTGGCGCACGTCTTCGAGTGAAAAGTGCGTGACTTTGAGAGTGGAGTCCGGCTGGCCGACGATACGCATGGAGCGTTGGCCGTCTGGGCGCGAATAGATCTGGCCTGAGACGAGGAACGTGCCGCCTGGATCGCTGATTTCCTCCATACGGATGGTCTGCGTGAAAGTGTAAGTATCGAAAGCTTTTTTCACCTCATCTTCGTTGGCCGCGAACTTCTGAATGATTTCCTGCTCGGGTATGGGTGGCGGACCGGGATGAGGCACGGAGGGGATGCGTTTCACTTCGTATTTGGGGGGAGGGGCTTGGGGGCCCGCGTCCTGAGCGTGTAAGGCCGTGGCGCTGAAGGCGAAAAGAGCAAGAACAGCGCCGGCGCCAAACAGTTTTGGAGTCATAAGGGCTACTTCAATTTTAGATGTTACTTCCATGGCTGGGCGTTGTCAGCGATGGAAATCGCGGCGATCGTTTCGGGTGGCGCTGTGGTGCAAATCGGCGGCAGGCAGAGTAAAATTTTGGGTCTTTTGCCGGAGGGCTGCGGCTGTGGGAGATGGGACCGACGAGCAGACCCGGATGTACCTGGTGCGCGGGCAAGTGCAGGGCGTCGGGTACCGATATTTCGCGATGCGCGCAGCACAGCGACTGGGTATTCGCGGGACAGTGAAGAATCTGCGCGATGGACGGGTGGAAGTGAGAGCGGCCGGACCGGCGAAGGCAATGGCAGCGTTCCGTGTGGAACTCCAGAGCGGGCCGGAAGGGTCGGCGGTGAGCGGGGTCGACGAAAAGCCGCTTGTGCCGGATCACGATTTTGGGGACGAATTTAAGGTGGAGTACGAACGCTAAGGGAGAACCATGGACGATTTGAAAAGGCTGATCCGCGAGATTCCGGATTATCCAAAGCCGGGTATTCTGTTTTACGACCTGACAACGCTGCTGAAGGATCCCGCGGGTTTTCATTCGCTCGTGGACAATCTGTGCGAGCACTACAGCGGAACGAAAGTGGACGTGGTGGCAGGCATGGAGGCGCGCGGATTCATTTTTGCGCCTGCGCTGGCGTACCGGTTGAACGCGGGATTTGTGCCGATTCGCAAGCCGAAGAAACTGCCGGCGAAGGTGGCGGCGGTGACCTACCAGCTGGAATACGGAACTGATTCGATGGAGATTCACGAAGATGCGATTAAGCCCGGGCAGCGCGTGTTGATCTGCGATGATTTGCTTGCGACGGGCGGAACGGCCGCGGCAGCCATCAGGCTGGTAGAGCAGCTGGGCGGGAAGGTGGCAGGCGCGGCTTTTGCGGTGGAACTGAGTTTTCTGAACGGGCGCGCGAAGCTGCCGGGCGTGGATGTGTTTTCGTTGCTCACGTACGACAAGTGAGGACGTGACCTGGTTCAGGGCTTGTTCGACTGTGACAAAGCGGTGCGGCGTTGGCGGACCGCTTCGAAGAGCACGACGCCGGTGGCGACGGAAACGTTGAGCGATTTCACCGGCCCGGTGGTGGGAAGCGAGACGAGGAAGTCGCAGCGCTTGCGCGTGAGTTCGTGCAAGCCGTCTCCTTCGCTGCCCATCACAATTCCCACCGAACTTTTGTAATCGACCTCGGTGTAGTTTTTTTCGGCGCGCTCGTCGAGGCCGACCAGCCAGTAGCCCACTTCCTTCATTTCTTCCATCGCACGGACGAGATTCTTTACGCGCGCTACGGGCAGGTGCGCGAGTGCGCCGGCGGAAGCGCGTTCGACCGTATCGGTGAGGCCAGCAGCGCGTCGCTCCGGAATGATTACGCCACTGGCGCCGGCGGCCAGCGCGGTGCGGACGATGGCGCCAACGTTGTGCGGGTCTTCGATGCCGTCCAGAAGGACGAGCAGACCATTCGCCGTTTTTGAGCGGAGAATGTCTTCCAGGCCGACGGCGGGTTTTGCCGCGCCCATCGCAGCGATGCCTTGATGTTCGCGCGTACCGGTGAGGCGATCGAGATTTTGGCGGTCTTCAAAGCGGATGGGAACGCCGTGGCGCTTCGCGAGCTGAACGATGGCTTCTACGCGTTCGCCGTGCCGCCCGCGGGCAATTACGATGCGATCCAGACCCCGATTGGCGGCGAGAGCCTCTTCCACCGCATGAAATCCGGTAATCCAGTTCATTGGCATTGCGGATCCTTGGGTGCGCTTCAGGGGCTAAAACCCTTTGTTCTTTCGCTGGTACGGCGGAGTTCAAACTCCGCCCTTCCGGCTAATCGAGAGCGGCGCAAAATTCGAGCATGCGCTCGCGAGTATCTTTCACTTTCACGGCGAAGGGAAGCTTGGCGGCGGGATCGAGAACCAGGATCACGCGGTCGAGATCGCCGTCGCCGGTGCGGCCCGCGAGCGCGAGGCGCAGTGGATGGAAAATCACGCGGCTGCGAAACGGTACGGCAGCTTTGATGCCGTCGACAATTTCTTTAAAACGATTGGAATCGGAGATGCCGCCGCCGTCGAGGATGCGGTTCGCGAGTTCGCGGATCACCTCGCGGGCGCCGGTGCGAACGAGCACGCTGCGATTTTCAGGCAGGGCGAGGTTGGCGGCGGCGTCGTAGTGAAAGACTAATTCGAGAAGGGATTCGAGATGCTCGAGCGATGGGGATTGTGGGCCGAGCAGCGTCAGTGCCCGCGCGAACCAGGAATGGGTGCCGGCGGTTTCGTTGTCGACCGTGGTGTGATCAACGAGCCAGCGACGGCGGTCGACAATGGCTGCGACGTCCATCACCCTGTACGGACATGCAGGAGTGGGAGTGGCAAGCGGCTCGGAGTTGGATCCGGCGACGGAGTCGGGTGAGAACCTGCCGGTGGAAGCGGCGGAATTCTTGTCAGGCAGGAGTTCGTTGGGATCGCGATGCATGCGGAACGATTGTAGCGGAGAGTGATGCGGGGCGCGCGATCAGCCTTCGAGGGTCGCGATGGTGTGGCAAGCGATGGCTTCGCCGCGGCCGATCGCTCCCGTGCCTTCGTTCGTTTTCGCTTTGAGATGAATTTGATCGAAGTGGGTGCCGAGCGATTTAGCTAGCGCTTCGCGCATCGCGGGAAAGTGCGGCCCCAGCTTGGGCCGCTCGAGAATGACGACGGCGTCGAGATGATTGATGCGCAGGCCGCGCTGATCGAGAAGCTTGCGCGTGTGCTCGAGAAAGAGAAGGCTGTTCGCGCCCTTCCACTTCGGATCCGAATCGGGGAAGTGCGTGCCGATGTCGCCGAGGCCGCCCGCGCCAAGAAGCGCATCGCAGAGAGCGTGCGCGAGGACATCGCCATCGGAGTGGCCAACGGGACCTTTGTCGAATGGAACCTGAACGCCGCCGATCATGAGCGGGCGACCTTCGGTGAGGCGGTGGAGATCGTAGCCGATGCCGCAGCGGATCATGAGTGCTCGCGCTCCTGGTCCTTACGTTCTTGGTCAAGGTAGAAGCGCGCGAGATCCATGTCGCCGGGGCGCGTGATCTTCAGATTGCGCTGCGACCCGAGGACGACGAAGACGTCGTGGCCGTAGCGCTCAACGATCGAAGATTCGTCGGAGCCAACGATGCCATCCTGCTGCGCTTTTTTGAAGGCGTCGCGGAGGAGCGGGTAGTGGAAGGCTTGCGGCGTTTGCGCCAGAACCACACGTTCGCGAGGAATCGTGGCGGTGATGAGCGCCATGTCTTCAGGCAGGCTGGTGCGTTTCACTTCTTTTACGGTGTCAATCGCAGGAATGCCGAGAATGGCGGCGCCACGCGCGCGAGCTTCGGCGATCACCCGATGGATTTGTTCGGTGGTGACAAAGGGCCGGACGGCGTCATGGACCAGAACGATTTCGGTGTTCGGGTCGATTTGCGCGAGGGCGTTGGCGACCGATTGCTGGCGCGTATCGCCGCCGTGGACTACGCGAGCGGGGCGGCCGATGCCGGCCTTGGCAACGATGTTCTGAACCGAAACGATGTCGTCGGCGCGGGTGGAGATGAAGAAGTCGGTAACGGCGGCGCACGAGGCGATGCGGCGGAGCGAGAAAATTAGCAGCGGCACGCCGTCGAGTTCGAGGAACTGCTTGGGAACCTCGGCTCCCATGCGAGTTCCAAGGCCTGCGGCGGGGATGATGGCAGCGATGCGCGTCATGAAAGGGAAGTTAGTTTAACGCAGACACGCTGCGATTGATAACGCGCTCATCGACGAACCCGAGCGGACTGGAACTTGTCGGGGCCGCTGCGATGCTAGCCCTGGCTCCGGCCGGATTCCGGGTACAAGGGCCGCGGGGGACGTTCGCCGCCACCGGCGGACGCGCTTTCGAATGTGCGCACCGTTGCTGGCGCGTCGGCATGAGCCGCGGCGGCAGCCTGGGGCGCTTGCGCCGGGGCAGGCTGTTGGACGGGCGGCGGAGGCGCCGAGCTGCGCGGGACCTGTGGCTCGGTGCGTTCGTCGGTGCGACCGAAAATCATTTTGCCCGCGGTGGTCTGGTGGACGGAGGTGACGGTGATGTCGATGGTCTTGTTGATGAGCTTGCGCGCGCCGTCGACCACCACCATGGTGCCGTCGTCCAGATAGGCGACGCCCTGGTTGTATTCCTTGCCTTCGCGAAGAATGAAGACGCGCATGGTTTCGCCCGGTAGGACGACGGGCTTGAGCGCGTTCGCGAGCTGATTGACGTTGAGAATTTCGATGCCCTGGAGCTGCGCTACCTTATTGAGATTGAAGTCGTTGGTGACGATTTTCGCGTCGTACCGCTTGGCCAGCTCGATGAGCTTCAAATCCACTTCGGGAACCTGCGCGAAATCGTCTTCGGCGATCTGTACTTCGAGGTGCGGCATCTTCTGGATGCGTTGCAGGACTTCGAGTCCGCGGCGCCCGCGCTGGCGTTTCAGCGGATCGGCGGAATCGGCGACGAGCTGCAACTCGTGCAGAACAAATTGCGGAATGATGATCGTGCCGTCGAGGAATTGCGCTTCGGCGATGTCCGCCACGCGCCCGTCGATGATCACGCTGGTGTCCAGCAGCTTGAAGGAGTGCTTCATGCTGCGTTCGCTTCCGAAGACGCCGCCGAAGGCCTGCAGGTTCAGCATGTCGCCTTTATTGGCGCCGAGCACGAGGCCAATGTAAGCCATCACCAGAAAAGCCGCGAGGCTGCAGAACGAGCGGGTGCTCTCCGGCATCGTGGTGTGCGTGAGGATCAGAGAGGTCAAGTAAGCGCCGAAGATTCCGAGAATCGAACCGGTGGCCGCGCCGATCAGGCGACGCAAGCTGGCGCGGCGCAATCGCAATTCAAAAAGAATCACGCCGAGAGCGAATAGAAACCCGATCACCGCTCCGGGAAGTTGCGAAAGACCGAACGGATGAAAATGAAAACCGGCCGCGATGCAAATCGCGCCGAACACGACACGCATTCCGAGCATGTCCCAGAAGGAACCTGCCTGGTCTTCATTTTTTTTGGGAGCGGAAAACGGACGTGCCGAAAAAACCTCGCTGGATGCATTTACAGGCTGCTTTGCGGGAGAGCTGGGCGTTCTCTGCATGGGGCCGCCTTAAAGAGACACGCGAACAAGATGCAAACTACCAGCGGTTGTGTAAACCATTCTCGCAACCTGCCGGAAGGATGCGCACAATGGCTGAAGTGCGCGGAACATGCACTGCGTGCGAGCGAGATTATAGCACCGTAATTAAGACAACGTTAACGCTAAAGCCAAGTGAAAGTGACCCACAGTCGGATTTCGAGTAGCCGGATATTAGACGTAGAAACGGGGCACTCGGCGTCCCAGGGCGCAAAGAAGATCGGAGGTAACCGTACCGATTTTAGCAGCGACGTCAGAGACCTGGATTTCCTCGCTGCCATCCTTACCGAAGATCGAGACGACGTCGCCCAGTTTTACGCCGGGAACGTCGGTAACGTCCAGAGTGGTCAAATCCATGGAAATCGTGCCGACCAGAGGAACGCGCTGACCGCGGACAAGCGCTTGCCCTTTGTTGGTGAGAGCGCGAACCACCCCGTCCGCGTATCCGGCGTTAATGACGGCGATGCGAGAGGGCCGCTGCGTGATGAAACGCGCGGCGTAGCCCACGGATTGACCCGGAGGAAGGTCCCGCAAGGCGATGATCCGAGCCCGGAGAGCCAGGCACGGCTCGAGCGGCATTCGGCCCATCACCTCGCGCTTCTTTTCCGGCGGATCAAAGGACTGGTAGTACCCGTACAGAATCGCGCCGGGCCGGACCATGTCTGCCCAGGTTTCCGTGCGAGCGCTGATCGCGCCGCTGTTGGCCATGTGAACGATTCCGGGTGAGACGCCCAGCTTTCGGAGACGATCAAGGCACCCGAGAAACAGCTTCTCCTGCTCGCAGGTCTGGCCGGAGGTGAAATCTTCAGCGGACGCAAAGTGTGTGTAGGTTCCTTCGAGCTCAATGTGTCGACAGTCGGAAAGCAAACGTGCGAACGAATCGACTTCATCGGGCGAGATGCCGAGCCGGTTCATTCCGGAATTAATTTTCAGATGAAAGGGTACCTTGGCTTTCAGGCGCGAAGCCTTCGCGGCGCGCTCAAGATATTTCAGATCGTCGGCGCGCGAGACGGTCATGGTGAGGTTGTGCTTGATCAGCCGCTTTTCTTCGCCGGGCCAAAATCCGGTGAGGACCAGGATGCGTTTGCGGATGCCTGCTTCGCGCAGTTCGATGCCTTCGTTCGCGCAGGTGACGCCGAACCATTCGGTGCCGGCCTTCTCTAGGGTCTTGGCGATCGGGACCGCGCCGAGACCATAGGCATTCGATTTTACGACAGCGAGAATTTTTGGATTTTTCGGCGCCAGATGTTTGCGGATAACGCGCAGATTATGCTCGATCGCTTCCAGAGAAATTTCCGCCCACACCGGGCGCCCTTCAAATTGGATCGGTTTTTTCATCGGCTTTTAGAATGCCAGAGTCCCTTCGAAAATTGGCCGCACTGAAACGATGGGCGGCGTTTTTGACAACATCCAGAGCCATATTTGCACTCTGAGCGCCACAAGGCAGCGCTTGCCCCGACACTACGCTGTGCCTAGGTAAGTGCAATGATTATATCGTGTTACGGTGGCGCTGACGGGTCGGCGAGCTTCGCTGACACGATCCCTTCGCCTTTCGATTGATGCCGGAACGACACAGGGGTGTGGAGCTACCGACGCAGGGGCCGTTTAGAAGCCTTCCTCATCGCTGGCGCCGCCGCTCCACGCATCGGGCGCGGCTTCTTCGAATCGCGTGTGGCGGGCGAGGAAGACGAAGTTCAAAGTGCCGGTTGGGCCGTTGCGCTGCTTGGCGATGATCAATTCAGCTTTCGCGCGGTCTTCTTCCGGCAAGTCTGTTTTGTAGAAATTCGGACGGTTAATGAACATTACGACGTCGGCGTCCTGCTCGATGGCCCCGGATTCGCGAAGGTCCGAAAGCTGCGGCTTGCGTTCTTCCCGTTCGGGAGCGCGGGTGAGCTGGCTGAGAACAATGATGGGAACTTTCAATTCCTTCGCGAGCGCTTTTAGCGCGCGCGACATTCCGGAGACTTCTTCCTGGCGGTTGCTCTGGCGTCCGGTACTGGTTGGGACGACGAGCTGCAAATAATCGACAATGATCAGCGAAAGGCCACGATCGCGTTTCAGGCGGCGAGCTTTCGCTCCCATTTCCATCACCGTAGAAGATGCCGAATCGTCTACCCATAGTGGCGCTTCGGAAAGTCCGTTGAGCGTGTTGACGATCTTGCTCCAATCGTCTTTGCCCATGTGACCGGTGCGGAACTTGTGCGCGTCGATGCGCGCTTCGGAAGCGAGCATGCGCACGAGCAGCGATTCCTTCGACATTTCCAGGCTGAAGATCGCGACAGGTTCGCGGTTGCGCACAGCGACGTTGTTCGCGATGTTGATGGCGAGAGCCGTCTTTCCCATCGAAGGGCGGGCGGCGAGGATAATCATTTCTGAGGGCTGCAGCCCGGAGGTTTCGTTATCGAGATTCACGTAGCCGGTGGAAAGTCCGGTGACGCGGCGGCCATCGGTGAGGATTTTGTTGAGACGCTCGAAATTGTCGCGGACCAGTTCCTTGACGCCGACAAGGCCGGCTTTGATGCGGTCTTCCGCGAGGCCCAGAATCACGGATTCGGCGCGATCGAGGATCACATCGGCATCTTCGCCGGCGGCCAGCGCTTGTTCCTGAATCGCGGCGGCGGAGTGAATCAGCCCGCGCAGAACGGCCTTTTCCTTCACGATGCGGGCGTAGTGCTCGACGTTGGTGACGCGCGGCAATCCGTCAGCGAGCTGCGAAATGTAAGCAGCGCCACCGGCAGCTTCGAGTTCGCCTCGACGGCTGAGATCTTCCATCAATGTGACGGGATCGATGGCCTGCTGCTTTTCACCGAGCTGCACCATACGCTCGAAAATCTGGCGGTGCTGCGGAAGGAAGAAATCGTCGGAGCGGATTTTCTCGATGGCGGCGTTGAGCGCGAAGTTATCGAGAAGCACGGCGCCCAGAATGCTGCGCTCGGCTTCCAGATTGTGCGGCAACGGGCGTTCGAGCGATGTGTCGCTGGCCATGATTCGGTTTCCGATTTGATTCTGCCCCCGCGCGCGGCACTCTGCCAATGAAGATTTAAAGGCGCGAAGGGTGAGGCAGTCTGCCTGTTTGCAGATGCGGCGTCAACGGCATCGGACTGTGGATATCCGCGACGCTGTGCAAATAAAAAAGGCGGCGCAATCCCGAAGGACCGCGCCGCCGGAAGCGGGGAGCTATTCTTCTTTCTTGACCGAGACTTTCACCGGCGCAGTGAGCTCGCGGTGAAGCTTCACGGGGACTTCGAACTCGCCCAACGCCTTGATGGGCTCGGCAAGCACGATTTTCTTCTTGTCGATGTGGTAGCCCTTGGCTTCGAGCGCCTCGGCAATGTCGCCGGAAGTGACCGAACCGAACAGCTGTTCGTTCTCACCGGTGCGGCGCGTGAACTCGAGATTCACCGTGGCGAGAAGCTCGGCGAGCTTCTGCGCGGCGTCCTTCTCCGTGGCTTCCTTCTTTGCGAACGCGGCGCGCATCTTATCGAGCCGCTTCATGTTTCCGGGCGTCGCTTCGATGGCGTACTTGCGGGGCAGCAGGTAGTTGCGCGCATAGCCTTCGGCGACTTCCACAAGCTGTCCGCGATTTCCGAGCTTTTCGACGTCTTCCTGCAAAATGATCTGCATGTTCGAACCTCGAGTCCTTTTGTGTGAGTCGAATTCCGTTTACTGGCGCGACGGGCGATCAGGCGCGGCGCGCTCGTGAATCTTTAGAGTTCCGCTGCGAATGGAAGCAGGGCAATGTTCTGCGCCCGCTTGATCGCAACAGCCAGCCAACGCTGGTGGCGCGCGCAGGTACCGGTCATACGACGGGGCAGGATCTTGCCGCGCTCCTGAATGAAGGGCGCGAGAATCTCGGCCTTCTTGTAGTCGATGAAGTCGGCCTTATCGACGCAGAAGCGGCAGACCTTCTTTTTGCGAACAAAGCTGCGCTTGCCGCGCTTGGCCGGGCCGCCCGGACGACCTCCGGGGCCGCCCGGGCCGCCGGGGCCGGAGTGACGCGGGCCGCCGGACGGCGCATGACCGTAGGACGGTTGAGGTGCGGATGAGGCCGGTGCTGCTGGTGCTTGTGGTGCGGATGTCGTTTCGTCTGCCATGCTCAGTTCTCCTAAAGTTTTCGCCGGCTGGTGATGCGCCGGAATTGCCGAAGTTCGCGTGAGCGAACTCGGTTGAACCAGATCTGGTGCAGCGTGTTATGCCGTGGGTGCGCCGTGTTCGCCTGCTGCGGGCGCCGCCGAGGGAACCGGTGGGACGCCGACCGCGCCGGCCGGTGCGACCGTCTTACGAGGACGGCGAGCGGCGCGGCGTTCGCGATGGCGCTTCAACTTGGCTTCACGCTTCAATTCTTCATCGAGGCGGACGGTGAGATATTTCATGACCGGATCGGCGACCTTCAAGCGGCGCTCGATTTCCTTCACCACATCGCCGTTCGAAGAGCGGACCACCATGTACACGAAGTAGCCTTCGCGCAGTTTCTGCACGCGGTACGCCATGCGCTTGCGGCCCCACTTGGCGACGGATTCGACCTTGGCGCCCTTGTCGGCGACGGTCGATTCCAGGGTGGTGATTACTTTGTCGATGTCCGCTTCCAGCGTGTCTGGGCGGCAGATAAAAATTACGTCGTACAAACGCTCTTCCATGTGTTCTCGACTCCTCGTCTATTCAAAACTCTTCGGTACAGCTACTCCGAACTCTCGTCGTCCAAATCAGCGCGGCGGTTGTACTGGCCCATCGCCTTCTGGATGCCTTCGGCCAGAATCAGCTCGACTGCGTCCGCCGCATCCGAAACCATGTGCAGCGCCGCTTCGCGATCGGGCTTGCGAATCGGCGCCAAAACGAAATCCGCCATGTCGCCCAACGGATGCTCGGGCTGGCATCCCATGCGCACCCGAATAAACTCGTTCGACCCCAGCGAGCCGATAATCGACTTCAGCCCGTTGTGCCCGCCGGCGCTGCCGCGCTCCCGAATCCGGAGCTTGCCGAAAGGCAGGGCGACGTCGTCTGAAATCACGATCGTTGCCGGCGCGTCTGCTTCGTACTTCTCGATCAGGCCTCGCACCGACGGGCCGCCGAGATTCATGTACGTCTGCGGCTGCGCGAGTACGACCTGTTGGCCTGCAATCACGCCCAAACCCACAAGAGCTTTCGACTCCGGCCGGGTGACTCTGACTCCTGCGCGGTCGGCGAGCAGGTCAATCACCATGAAGCCGAGATTGTGCGGCGTCCAATCGTACCGGGCGCCTGGATTGCCGAGGCCGACGATGAGTCGTTTCTGAGCGCTCACGGTGTCCTCGACGATCCTTACGACGATCCGTTGCGGCGACTCGCGGCTGGTGTAGCCGTCCGCGAGATGCGCGCTTACTTCTTCTTCTCGGTCTTCTCCGCCTTGGGAGCGGCTTCTGCAGCTTCGCCTTCCTCTTCCTTCTTGCCCTTCTTCATCACTTCGGGCTCGGCAGGAGCGGCATCGGCAGCCACGGCAGCATCGGGAGCGGGCTCTTCTTCCTTCTTCAACACGACGACGTGCGCGAGAACGCGAACGGGATCGGTGAGCAACTTGATCTTGTTGGCATCGATCGGCAAATCGCCGGCGCGGAGCTGCTTACCGATCAGCAATTCGGTGACGTCCACGCGGAACTCTTCGGGGATGTCGCCCGGCAAGCACTCAATTTCCACTTCGCGGGAGACGATTTCGAACACGCCGCCCTGGACTTTCACGCCCTGGGGCTCGCCGAAGGTGTGCACGGGCACTTTGACGCGCATGCGAACGTCCATCGCGATGCGGAACAAGTCGACGTGCAGCAGCTTGCCGCTGACGGGATCGACCTGCCAATCCTTCACCATGGCTTTTTCTTCGCCGGAGTGTGCGACTTCCACCGAGAAAATGGTGTTGTGGCCGGTCTCGGAACGCAGAATGCGCGCGACTTGCTTGGCATTGACGGTGAGCGAGATCGGTTCTTTTTTGCCGCCATAAAGAACGGCGGGAACCATGCCGGTCATGCGGGTACGGCGCGCGGGGCCTTTGCCGCGGCCTTCGCGGACTGTTCCTTCTACTTTGAACGCTTCCATGTGTCTGTTCCCTCTACGCTACCGCTCTGCGGCAGCCGATTTCGTTATTTCCAGATACTGCAAACAAAAATTGCGCGTCAGATAAAAAGTTCGCTGATCGACGTTTCTTCGTGAATCGACTGAATGCCGCGCGCGAGCAATGGGGCGACGCTCAGAGCCCGGATTTTGCCGAGCCTGGCGGCCGCATCGTTCAGCGGCACTGAATTTGAAACGACGACTTGCTCGATCTGCGACTGCGAAATTCGTTCGACGGCCGGACCCGAAAGCACCGGATGCGTACAGGCCGCGAAAACTTTAGTGGCGCCGTGATCGAGCAGCGCTTCGGCTGTCTTCACCAGCGTGCCGGCGGTGTCGATGATGTCATCGATCACCAGCGCTGGACGGCCGGAAACGTCTCCAATCAGGTGCATCACTTCGCTGACGTTCACGTCGATGCGACGCTTATCGACGATCGCCAGCGGCGCGCCGATTTTCTTCGCGAAATGACGCGAACGTTCGACGCCGCCCGCATCGGGCGAAACCACGGTGATCGGGCCGAGGTTCATTTTCTGAAAATGCTCCACCAGCACCGGCGATGCGAACAAGTGGTCCACCGGAATATTGAAGTAGCCCTGAATCTGCGGCGCGTGTAGATCCAGAGTGAGCACGCGGCTGGCGCCTGCTGTTTCGAGCAAGTCAGCAACGAGCTTGGCCGAGATCGCAACGCGCGGGCGGTCCTTGCGGTCCTGCCGCGCATACGGGTAATACGGAATCACCGCCGTGATGCGCCATGCCGAGGCGCGCTTGAATGCGTCGATCATGATCAACAGCTGCATCAGGTTAAAATCCACCGGACTGCAGCACGGCTGGACCACGAATACGTCGGCGCCGCGAACGTTTTCGAGAATCTGGTAACGGATTTCGCCGTCGCTGAACTGGCCGTGTTCGGCCTGGCCGACCGGCACGCCCACGTACTGGCATATCTCGTGGGCAAGGCTCGGGTTGGCAGTCCCGCAGAAAATCTTAAATTTGTCGTCGGCCAAAAAAATTTCCCTCAGCTGGCTACATGCCAGCCCATACTGCGGCCATAGTCATCCCTGGATATGGTTTTGACAGCGAAAACCGAATCTTCCGGGAACGAACGAGCGGATCGACGCGCACGCGCTGGGTTTCGGAATACTCCGAACACCGCCGACCCGCTACCTGCCAGCGCGGCATCCGCGGCTCCTCGCTTGAGCAATTCGGCCCGGATTTCTCCAAGGCGCGGGTAACGGCTAAAAACAGGCGCCTCAAAGTCGTTCAACAGGGCCTGCTCCTGCCGGCTCCAGCACAGAGCGCAGAACTCAACGATATTAGGGGGTCCGGGGCGATTTGTCAATTGCTCCGAGACCCACTGATAGGCTTCTTTGGTGCTGACGCCGACGTTTTTGGGGGAAACGACGACGATGGAGCGATGCGCAAGGTCCGGAAGTGGGTAGATTTCGTCGCCGCGGTTGACGGCGAGAGCACGGCCGCCAAAAAGGAAAAACGGCACATCGGCGCCGAGACCAGCGGCGATCTCGATCAGCTTTGCGAGCCGAGGTCGAGCACGCGTCAGCCGGATGAGTCCAATCAGCGTGGCTGCTGCGTCGCTGGAACCACCGCCGAGACCACGCGCGACAGGAATTTTCTTGTGAAGATGAACTGTGAGATGGCCTTCCAGGTTGAAGGCGCGATGGAAAGACTCGATCGCGCGAATGACGAGGTTGTCTGGCCCGAGCGGGAGCGCCGGGTCGTCGCAAGTCATCTGGGCGTGGAAGCAGCCGGATGTATCCGGCTCAAGCTTCATCTCGAGGGTATCGTGCAGGGAGATGGTCTGAAAAATGGTGCGGAGTTCGTGGTAGCCGTCGGGGCGCTTGCCGATCACGCGAAGGTCGAGATTTACTTTCGCGAACGCAGGCAGCCGTACCGATCGCTGTGTGAATTTCTTGCCAGTGGACATACGCGGAGATTACTGCGGTTTGGGAGCGTCGGGCGAGGTTTTCTGCGCAGTGTGGCGCTTCACGGCCTTCACCTGCGCATCGAGCTCGTTCACTTTGTCGGCTTCGTAATCGGCCGGCACCGACTTCTGCCATTCGACGAGCGAGCGTTCCCATAGATCGACGGCGCGGTCTTTCTGGCCCATTTTCGCGTACACGTCGCCAAGGTGAGCGAGGATCGTGGGATCGTGCATCTGATGCTCGACCGCTTTGCGCAGGTTTTCCTCGGCTTCGGTGAGCTTGTTCTGCTTGTAGTAGACCCAACCGAGACTATCGAGGTAGGCGCCGTTATTGGGATCCTGTTGCACGGCGCGCTGAATCATCGAAGTGGCTTCGTCGAGCCGCACGCCGCGATCGGCAAGCATATAGCCGTAATAATTCAGCACGGCAGCGTTGGTTGGATTCGCGGCCAGCGCCTTCTTGAATTCAGCTTCGGCGAGATCCCACTTCTTCTGGCGTTCGTAAATCGCGCCGAGCATGAACCAGGCCGATTCTTTCACGGCAGGATCTTTCGCCATGCCGAGCGCTTTTTGCGCGGCCTGTTCAGCCTCGGGGTAGTTCTTGCAGCGCTCGAGGACTTGCGCAAGATCCAAATAAACCTCTTCGTCCGATTCGTCGCCGCGGAGCAAACCCTGGAGAAGCGTAGTTGCAGCGGCGGCATCGAGTTTTTCGCCGTAGAGCATGGCGAGCTGGACAGTGAGGCCGGCATCCTTCGGTGACGCGTCGAGCGCCTTTTTCGTTTCGGCGATGGCTTTGTCGATGTCGCGATTCTCGCGATAGGTGTCGATCAGCAGCATCTGGGCGCGCTTTTCAGATTCCGGGCTGAGCTTGGCCATGTCCTCGTAGGCGCGAATCGCCAGAGGATCGTTGCCCGCAAGGCGATACGCGTGGCCGAGCTGTTCGTACAGGACCGAAAGAGCGTTCGGATTGGCGTCGCTGCTGGATTGCCCGCGGACGCCGCCGATCGCGTCGCTCAGAACTTTAATCGCGTCGTCGTAGCGGCCTTCGTCTTCGTAGAGCAGCGCTTCGTTCCAGAGAACTTCCAGGCTGCCCTGCGTGAGTTGTTTCGCGCGGAGCAGAGCCGCTTCGGCCTGGTCGAATTTCCCGAGGCGGCGGTACAACTCGGCCATGCGCAAGAAATTCTCGCCGGTGGTCGGCTCGATCTCGGTCAGCTTCTTGAAGACTTCGAGCGCTTCCGCGTATTTATCCTGAGCCATCAACGCTTGCGCGAGGCCGTGCAAATGGCCCGGATCGTCGGGGTCTTCCGCAATGGCTTTGCGATAGGCGTCTTCGGCCTTCGCGGATTCGTGGGCTTGCGAGTAGGCGTCGCCCAGCAGGTCGTACACATCAGGGGACGCGGAATCGTTTGCAGCGTCCGAGAGTAACTGGATGGCTTCCTGCGAGCGGCCCTCGTCGATCAGAATCTGGCTGAGCTGCTCGAGCGCGGGGCCGTTGTCGGCATCGCGCTGCAGAACTCCACGGAGAACTTTTTCGGCGTCGGCGTGCTGATTTTCGAACCGGTAGAGGCGCGCGAGCCAAAGCGCGGAATACAGATCGTCCGGCTCAATCTTCAAAATCGCCTGAAATTGTTCGACGGCTTTGGCTAGATTTTCCTTCTGCACATCGCCGGCGCTCACATCGCCCAGCGTTCGAACGTAAATGCGTGCGAGCAATTTATGCGCGTCGACGTTATCTGGATCGAGCTTCAGAACGGCTTGCGCTTCGACCACGGCTTCCCGGATGCGCTGCGACTTCGCATAAATCTCGGCGAGCCGCTCCATGACCACGGTGGAATTCGGAGTGATCTCGAGAGCTTTCTTGTAGTCGTCGATGGCCTGGTTGGCGCGCTCGGTGTCGCCCGTGATTTCAAATTGCTGCTCGTTGAGGTGGCCAACGGAAAAATAGTAGTAAGCGTCCGAAAGATCCGGCGGAGGGGTTTGGGGTTTCTGTGTCTCCTGCGGCGGTGGCGCGGGAGTCTGCGCGGCGACGCCGCCGGCGGCGGGCAATGCGCCGATCGCAGAAATCGCAAGGATGCATAGGAGTGTCTTCATTCGCAGGCCATAAACTTTGATTATCGTACAGCGGCTTGGCATCGTCAAAGTATTCCCGGAAGACTGTATTAAGGTTCCCGCCAGTGGGGGGCTCAAGGAGCGCGATTGGGGCACCAACAACTTTAGTATAAGATATGCGACCAAGCGTTGCCCGATTGCGATTTTTCACCTTCTGAACGAGGGAAAATGAATCGCCGCATTGCGCCGTGTTATACATCACTGATTCTTGGGGCGTTGCTCGCGAGCGGCGCTGCGCCCATCCCGGGCTTCGCTCAGTCTGGATCGAACGCTAACGCGAAGGCGCCTGCGGAAGCTGTTGCGGGGCCCCTGGCGGCAACGGCGAAGGACGGATCGCTAGCGGCAGTTTCCATTGTGGCAACCGTTGCGGATTTGGCATGGCTGGAAGGAACATGGCGCGGTGAGTGGGGACCGCGCGTGGCGCAGCTGGTGTGGATGGCACCGCAGGCGGGCGTGATGACCGGAGCATTCAGCTTGATGGAGACCGACAAGGTGCTGGTCATCGAACTGTTTACGATCGCGCAGACGCCGACGGGCGTGGAACTGAACATTCGCCACTTTACCCCGGATCTGATGGCGTGGGAGAAAGGCGATCCGACGCGGCTGACGCTTTCAAGCTTTGACGACAAGCGATACGAATTTGATAACGCGGTGGACGGGAAGCCGAAGCGGTCCATTCTTTCAAGGATCGACGCCGACACTTACATTTCGCGCTCGGAAATTGCTCCCGATACGGGCAATCAGCAGGTGATCGAGATTACCTACCACCGCATTCCGCCGCCGAGCCAGCCCGCCGAGAAGAATGCTGCACACCGCAAGAAGTCCTGAGTTGTTTCGAGCTCCGATTCCGCGACAAGCGAACAGGGATCCTCGAACCCGATGAATCGGGTTTCCGGATGACGAATTCTTTGTGTGTGGAGTGCCGGTGGCGCACGCCAATTACCGGAAGATTGGAAGATCAGTGGCGGAAGTGGCGGATGCCGGTGGTGACCATCGCTAAACCGAGCTTGTTTGCGACTGCGATCACTTCGCCGTCGCGCACCGAGCCGCCGGGTTGAATCACGGCCGTCGCGCCGGCTTTGGCCGCTTCTTCCACGCTGTCCGGGAAGGGAAAAAACGCATCGGACGCGAATACGCTACCCGCGAGTGAAAGCCCCGCCGTGGCTGCTTTGATCACCGCAATTTTCACCGAGTCCACCCGGCTCATTTGCCCTGCTCCGATGCCCACAGTGCGAGTGTCCTTCGCGAATACGATCGCGTTGGACTTTACGTGCTTGCAGACTTTCCACGCAAACAGCATCGCGTGAATTTCGGCCGCGGTGGGCGCGCGTTCGCTGACGACTTTCAGCTCGCCTTCGGTGATTTCGTGGAGATCGGCTTGTTGCACGAGCACGCCGCCGGAGATCGGTTTGAGCACCAGATTACCAGCTTCGGCGGGTTCTTCACCGCGCGTGAGTTCGAGCAGGCGCAGATTCTTCTTCGTAGCGAACTTTTCGAGCGCCGCGGACTCGTAACCCGGCGCCGCGATGCATTCGACAAACAACTTAGCCACTTCTTCGGCCGTCGTGCCGTCAACGGGCCGGTTGAAAGCCAGCACTCCGCCGAATGCGGAAATTGGATCGCACGCCAGAGCCTTCGTATAGGCGTCGACGAGCGAGTCTTCTTCAGCTGCGCCGCAGGGATTGTTGTGTTTGATGATCGCGACGGCGGGACGATGAAATTCTTTCGCGAGCGCCCACGCGGAATCAAGGTCCACGAGATTGTTGTAAGAAAGTTCCTTGCCTTGAAGCTGCTTTGCGCCTGCCAGCCCGGAGGCCGCGTGACCGGCAGGAATGTACAGCGCCGCGGCCTGGTGAGGGTTTTCGCCGTAACGCATGGTCTGAGTGCGTTCGATGGAAAAATTCAGACGTTGCGGAAGTTTTTCGAGCGATCCGATGGTGACGTGATCGCCGTCCGCAGCCAGGCGCTCAAGCTCGGTCGTGATTTCGCCGTCGTACCGCGCCGTACGGGCATACGCTTTGCGCGCGAGAGCGAGGCGAGTTGCGAGGCTTAGCTCGCCTTTTTCGTGCAACTCTGCGGCGATCGCGGCGTAGTCGGAGTGATCTGTCACCACGCCAACGCTTTGAAAATTCTTCGCTGCGGAGCGAACCATTGCTGGACCGCCGATGTCGATATTTTCGATGAGCTCCGCGGCCGTAACGCCGGGCGTTGCTGCTGTGGCCGAAAACGGATACAGATTCACTACGACCAGATCGATCGGCACGATTCCGTGTTCCTGGGTTTGCTTCTGATCTTCGGCTTTCGCGCGCTGATACAAAATGCCGCCGTGTACTTTTGGATGCAACGTCTTCACGCGGCCGCCGAGCATTTCGGGCCAACCGGTCAGATCGGCGATGTCGCGCACGGCCACTCCGGAATCGCGCAGCAATTTTGCGGTGCCGCCCGTGGAAATAATTTCCACGCCGAGCGAACTCAACTCGCGGGCAAAATCGACGACGCCCGTTTTGTCATAAACGCTGATGAGCGCGCGCGCGATATGGGACTTGCTGGCCACAGTGAATTCCTCCGAAAGAGTGAGGCGATAGTTTAAGGGTTTGACGGGGAAAGCGGAAGTGCGTGGCGAGGGTTTGCTTGCGTGGCGTGGCTACGAAAACCGAGCCGGGATTCTGCGGCCCCATGAATCGGGCCTCAGAATCAGCTGCGGCGCGTGATTATGTCGAGACCCGGGCTTTGAGTTTTACTTTTCCGGCTTCGACGCTGACGGTGTACTCGATCTCGCGTCCGCCTTTGGCCTTCAGGTCCGAAGTTTTTTGCTGAACGAATTTTTCGAAGTCCTTCAGGCTCGGTACGCCGGCGCGTTCACCGGTTTCAGAGCGCGCTTCCACCAATTTTTCGTAGAGCAGCGCTACCTTGTCGCGCTCGTGCTCGGGATCGGAAAACGCCATCGCGAATCGCGCGGCCTTTCTGGACTCGGCGACGTGGGCGGCTTCGAGTTCGGCGTGATGGTGACTGGCGGGAACGGCGACAGGTTCCGCGGGCTCGGATTGTTTCGATTCAGCGGCTTTACGCGCGCGTTCGGCTTCGATCGCTTTTGCGGCCGAGCCGTAATGATGTTGCGTGACGCCGCCCTCTTTTTGCGCAAGCTTCTTGCGCCACATGTCCTGATACTTCACGTAGGTTTGCGTGAGGTTGCTGTAGCGGAACCGCTGGCCGGACGACATTTCGGCGGAGCGATCCGAATAGCGCCGGATCGAAGTTTCGACGCGCCACTGCGTGTCGTTTGGTGGACGCGAGCGACCACCGCCGAAATATTGCTCGAACTCGATTTTAAGCGTGCGGATATCGCGCTCGATCTGGTTCAGTTCTTCGTCGACGCTCGGCATCGCGGGGCACCCGAAGTTCCAGAAAACAGGAATGTTGCAGCGCAGTTCTTGACGATAGTTCAGCGTAGGAGAGCGCGGGTGAGCCGTCAATCGGACCGTGGACCGCGATGTCGCAAAGGGAAATGGTCCGGCCGGACAGGGCGGCGCAAACCCTTTGATTGCAATCGAGTATCGCGATGTGATGAGATGACTCTCATCGGGGACAAATGAAAAACGCACCCAAGACCGGTGGAAAGGCGTCGCCTGAGTCGAAGGCCAGGTTGCGCGAATTGCCATCGGTCGATCAGCTGCTGGCACGCCGCGCGGTGAGCGCACTCGTGTCGGAGCACGGGCGGCCGATTGTGGTACGTGCGGCACGAAGTGCGATAGCCGAGATGAGGCGAGCGATTGGACGGGGCGGCACGCCGGACGGCGTGAGCGACGCGGAGACTTTGGTGAGGGCGCAGGTGGCGTCGGCGCTTGCGCCTTCCTTGCGGCGCGTGATCAACGCGACGGGAGTAATTCTGCACACGAATCTGGGGCGTGCGCCGCTTTCTACCGAAGCTGCATCGGCAATTGCGGCGACCTCAACACGTTACTCGAATCTTGAGTACGACATCGCGGCGGGGAAGCGCGGCCGGCGGGACGTTCACACCAGCGCGGCGCTTGCTGAACTGGCGGGCGCGGAAGCGGCGATTGTGGTGAACAACAACGCTGCCGCGATTTTTCTGGTGCTGCACGCGCTGGCTAAGGGCCAGGAAGTGGTCGTCTCGCGCGGCGAGTTGATCGAGATCGGCGACGGCTTCCGGATTCCGGACATCATGACGGAGAGCGGCGCTGTCTTGCGCGAAGTGGGCACCACGAATCGAACCCACACTCGCGACTATGAGAGTGCGATCAACGAGCACACGCGGCTGATTTTGCGTGTGCACCCGTCCAATTTTCACATCACCGGATTCACCGGTCGACCGTCACTTGAGGAATTGGTGGGCGTGGGCCAGAAGTTTCACGTGCCAGTGTACGAAGATTTGGGTTCGGGCTGCCTGGCAGATCTTGCAGGGACGGGAGTGGCGGAGCCGTCCGTGCGCGCGAGCTGCATCGCGGGTGCGGACGTAGTCACTTACAGCAGCGACAAGCTGCTGGGCGGGCCGCAGGCGGGAATTATTGCGGGCAAGCGCGAACGGATCGAGAAGATCCGGCGCAATCCGATGTTTCGCGTGCTGCGCGTGGACAAACTGACAATCGCCGCGCTGGAAGTGACGGCGCGTGCTTACCTGCGAGGAGCGATCGATGAAATTCCCGCGCTGCGGATGATTCGCACGACTGCCGAGGAAGTTCGCGTGCGGAGCGAGAAATTTTGTGCGCGAGCCGTAGAGGCGATACCGCGAGGCACGCGGATGACGGTAGTCCCGGGATTTTCCGTAGTCGGCGGGGGATCGACGCCGGACCAGCAACTCGAATCGTACGTGATTGCGATTGAAGGCGAAGCGCTCGCACCGGTGAGGCTGGAAGAGCGTTTGCGTCGGGCGGCCGTGCCGGTGATTGCGCGCATTGAAAACGATCGGCTGATTTTCGATTTGCGCACCGTGCGCGCCGATGAAGAGAGCGAATTACTCGACGCGCTGGTGAATGCTACGCAAAGCTAGCGGCTCGCGCGTGGAGGTTCTACTTCCCGTATCGGTTACGTTCCGCAGGCAGAACTGCATGCCCTAGGACCGTTATTTGCGATTGATGGTGCTGGCGACGCAGCCGGCGCCGAAGCCGTTGTCGATATTCACGACGCTCACGTTTGACGCGCAGCTATTGAGCATCCCCAGAAGTGCGGCGAGCCCGCCGAAACTCGAACCGTAGCCGGTGCTGGTCGGAACGGCGATCACTGGGGCAGCCACAAGGCCGCCAACCACGCTTGGCAACGCCCCTTCCATTCCCGCAACGCAAATGATCACGCGAGCTTGGTTTAGTTTGCCGCGATGCTCGAGCAGGCGATGCAAGCCCGCGACACCGACGTCGTAGACGGCCTCGGCGCGATTTCCCATGATCCGAGCGGTGATGAGCGCCTCTTCGGCTACGGGAATGTCGCTGGTGCCGGCGGTGACGACCAGGATCAGGCCGGCGCCGTGTTTCTCAGCGCTGCGTTCGATGGTGATCGCGCCACAGGCTGGGTGAAATTTCGCTGTGCGCGACATTTTTTTCACAGCTGCGTAAGTCTTTGCGTCGGACCGCGTTACAAGAATGTTGTGAGACGACTTTTTGCCGAGCATGCCGCGAACAATGGCGACAATCTGTGCCGTAGTTTTTCCACGGCCGAAAATCACTTCGGGGAAACCCTGGCGAAGAGAGCGGTGATGATCGACTTTCGCGAAGCCGAGGTCTTCGAACGGAAGCTCGCGAAGTTCGTCGACGGCGCGGTCGAGAGAAATCTTCCCGGCCTTGACCGCTTTCAGAAAATTGCGAACGTCGGATTCGTTCATGAGTTTGTGCCGCCTGAGAGAGCACTGAATGATATCGCGGATGCGCTGGGCCTCAACACGCGCCGAACTGAAGTTGGTCCCCGCACAGACTGACCGTCTATGTTACAGCGCCCTGCGAGCGCCAAATGCACAGATTGCGGGCAACCCCAATGAAAACGCGCATCGAAGTGCCGCGGATGCGGCAGCCTCGATGCGCGTCTGCTATCGGGTTAGTTTTCGGGATTACCCTTCACGTCGACCACGGTGACAGGGCCATATTGCTTCAAATCGCTTTCGATGGCCTTTCGATCACCCACGCAAATCCACTGCAAGTGATCGAGATCCACGAACTTCTTCGCCGCAGACTGCACGCCAGGAGCGCCGACCGCGAAAATCTGGTCGGGATACTTGTCCCAATAATCGGCGGGCAAGTTGTAATACTGCACGGTGAGCCAGTCCGAAATGATTTCGCGCGGCTGCTCGAGAGAAAGCGCGAAGCCGGCCACGATGGCGCGATGCGCGTCATCGAGTTCGGACACTGGGACGGGATCGTTGTTAATCTTTTTGAATTCGTAGGTGAACCGCTCCATCGCGTCCTTTGTAACTTTGGTGCGGACCGGCGAAGAGGCCTGCCAGTCGCCGGGATACACATCCGCGGTGAACCGGCTGTAAGCGCCGTAGGTGAGGCTGTGTTCTTCGCGAAGATCGAGGAACAACCGCGCCTGCGGACCGCCTCCCACAATCTGGTTCATCACGTTTAGCGAGTAATATTCGGGATCGGTGCGGCGGATGGTGCGGTCGCCGACGACGATGTAGGTTTGCACGGAGTCCGGACGGTCGACGAGAAGGATTTTCGAAGCCGGTGCTGCAGAGGCGTCCGCAAATTTCAGCAGAGGCTCGGCCGCGCCCTTCCACGCACCGAAGTATTTGGCAACAAGCTCCTGCATCTCTGCGGTTTTAAAGTCGCCGGTAATGCCAAGAATCGTGTTGCCCGGTACGTAATGCGCGTCGTGGAACTTCTTTAAGTCAGCGACGCTGATTTTGTCGATGGATTCCTTGGTCGGCGAGGCGATGGCCATCGGCGTATCGCCATAGACCGTCCTCTTGAACGCCTGCGCAGCGAGGAATCCGGGATTTGAGAGGCGCTGCTCGAGATTCGCGCCTTCGGTTTGTTTATACTTCGCGAGTTCATCGTCGGCGAACGCCGGATTCAACACGACGTCGCTCATCAAATCGAGAATCTGCGGAGCGGTGTTGATCAGGCCTGACGCGGTGATGCTGGTATAACTCGCTCCAAATCTGGAACTGGCGTCGAGGCTGGCGCCAAGCGAATCGACTTCGCTGGCGATTTGCGAACTGGAGCGCTTGGTGGTGCCTTCGCGCAGCATGCCCGCAGTGAACGAGGCGACGCCCGGTAGATCCTTCGGGTCCGCCAGCTGGCCCGGGCGGATCCACATGTTAAAGGCGACGGTCGGCAACTTGTGGTCTTCGAGCAATACGAGCGTTAATCCGTTCGGAAGCTTGTCGATCGTCGGACGCGGCAGCTTGACGCGGAGAATCTCTTTGCTCACCGGCGCCCGATTCAAGCGTTCCACTTTGCTGACCGAAGTGCCTTTGTCTCCGCCCTGACCTTGCGCGAATGCGGGCGACGCGGCGACTCCGAGCAAGGCAAGCGATGCGCCGGCAACTACGACTCGTTTCGTAAATCGAATTGCTGAGCTCATTGCGCCCCCTTGGCGGATGCAGCAGCCGCAGCCGGTAGAGTGATCACCACGGTACGTTGATCTTTCACCAGAAATTTCTTCGCGACCTCGTTCACCTGCGCGAGCGTGACCGCGCTCTGTTTCTCCTGAATCGTATTGATCAGATTCGGATCGTTGAAATAGGTAGCGTAGTTGCCGATCAAAATCGCGGTGAACAGCGACGAGCGGCGCTGCTCGATGAACCGGCGAAGCAGAATCGTTTTGGCCTTCGCGAGTTCGTCAGGAGTGATGCCGTCTTTCACCACCGTTGCGAGTTCCTGATCGATCGCGGCCTCGAGATCTTCCACCTTCACGCCGGGCCGTGGATTGGCCGAGATGTAGAGCTGGCTGACGCCGATGCGCGCGTCGGTTTGCACGGAGACGTCCGAAGCGAGCTGTTTATCCTTTACGAGATGCTGGTAGAAGCGCGAGCTTTCGCCTTGGCCGAGAATGAGCGCGAGCTGCTGCGCGGCGTAGTTTTCCGGCGTGTTGCCTGGGGGGATGTGATACGCCATGTCGATTTCCGGCAGGCGCGCGAGCGGATCGTAAATCACTTCGCGGCGCTCCCCGTAATGTGGCTCTTCGTCCAGGTCCACTTTCGGAGGCGCGGGCTGCGAAGGGATTGCGCCGAAATACTTCTTCACTTTCTCAAGCGCTTCTTCCGGTTTGAAATCGCCGACCAGGGTGAGCACGGCGTTGTTCGGTGCGTAGTAGATGCGGAAGAAATCCGAGACGTCCTGCACGCTGGCCGCATTCAAGTCGGTCATCGATCCGATCGTGGAGTGCTTGTAGGCGAAGTTGTCGTACGACAGGTTGTCCACGTCGAGGTTGGCGCGTCCGTAGGGCTGGTTGTCGATTCCTTGGCGGCGTTCTTCCTGGACGGCGTTGCGTTGGTTATCGAGATTCGCTTGCGTAATGTTAAGCGCACGCATGCGGTCGGCTTCGAGGAACAAGCCGAGATCGAGCTGGTTAATCGGCAGCTCTTCGAAGTAAGTGGTGCGGTCTTCGTTCGTGGTGCCGTTCATGCCGCCGCCGTTATTGAGCACCTGAATGAAGTGCTCGCCTTTGCCGACGTTCTCTGAGCCCTGAAACATCATGTGCTCGAACAGGTGAGCGAAACCGGTGCGCCCGGGGCGCTCGTTGCGGCTGCCCACGTTGTAGCAAACATCAATGGAATAGACCGGAGCGGAAGGATCGGGAACCAGAATGACGCGGAGGCCGTTATCGAGTTTTGTTTCCGTCAATTCGAGCTTGGGAATCGTGATCGTAGGCTTGGCGTCGTCGTTTCCTGCGGGAGCGGCTGTCAGGCTGCCGGGTATTGCGAATAATCCGAGAGTCACGGCAAGGCCGGCTAAGAGCGCGACCGCCGCTTTCTTCTTCACCTTCATGGGGTTCCTCCACTTGAAGCCACCCTGCTTCTGCATGCCGAACCAAAGTTCGGCCAACATTTTGCACCGTAAGGCGTGCCCGAGCAACCAGCGGCTGTGTTTCGACGAATCGCTTTGAGAGGCCCGGGTGCGGGGCTCGTCTTGACTTCGCGGAAACGCGGCACCTACACTCGATAGACACCCCATCGCCATGGCAAAATCCAGCGGAAGCGCGATCACGGTAGGCATCACAGGTGCAAGTGGCGCGGTGTATGCGCAGGCGCTGCTGCGAATGCTCGATCGAGACTCCCGCGTTGAACATGTGTTTTTGGTGGCGAGTGATGCCGGTCTGCGGTTAGTCGCTGGTGAGCTGGGTTTGGTAGCAAACGAGCCCAAAAAACTTGCGGGAATGCTGACCGGAACTACCGCGGCGAAGATCGAGTACCTTCCGAATAAGGACATCGGTGCGCGGATAGCGTCCGGCAGTTCGGTGGTGGATGGAATGGCTGTGATCCCATGCTCGGCAGGGGCGATGGGAGCGATTGCGGCCGGGACTGCGAGCGATCTACTGACGCGAGCCGCAGACGTTTGCTTGAAGGAACGCCGGCCCTTGGTGCTCTGCCTCCGGGAAACGCCGCTGAACCGAATTCATCTAGCGAATATGCTGAAGGTGCACGACGCTGGCGCCGTGGTGATGCCGGCGATGCCTGCTTTCTATTACGAGCCAAAGACGATTCAGGATTTCGTGGACCAGTATACGTGCCGCGTGCTGGCGCAGCTGGGCCTGCCGCAGGAAAAGCAGTATGTGTGGCAGGGTGGCGCGCCGGAGAAGAACGCGAAGTAGAGCTGTTACGGAGTTGAACGGATCGATGGCGACTGAAACGATAAGCCGGAACCGATTCGCGACCGTGCTCGAAATGATCAAGTTCGAGCATTCTGTGTTCGCGCTACCGTTTGCGCTGGTGGGGGCGTTGCTCGCGGCCCGCGCGGGCGGCGAACTGCCGACGTGGCGCCAGATTTTGTGGATCGTTGTGGCGATGGTCGGCGCGCGCTCGGCGGCAATGACGGTGAATCGCATCGCGGATCGAGCTTACGATGCGCGCAATCCGCGAACGGCGAATCGCGCGCTGCCGAAAGGCGAGCTGTCGGTGGGCTTCGCGTGGGCGTTTACGATCGCGGCGTCGGCGCTGCTGGTAGTGGCGGCGTGGCAATTGAATCCGCTGGCTCTGAAACTTTCGCCGGTGGCTCTGGCGGTGCTGTTTTTCTATTCCTACACGAAGAGGTTTACCTCGTGGGCGCACTTCGTGCTGGGTTTCTGCCTGGGAATGTCGCCCGCAGCGGCGTGGATCGCGATTCGAGGTTCGCTCGACGGGCGGATGCTGATTCTGTGCGCCGCGGTGACACTCTGGGTCGGCGGGTTCGATGTGTTGTACGCCTGCCAGGACGTGGAGTTCGACAAACAAGCCGGCCTCTATTCGATTCCGAAAAAATTTGGCGTAGCGAACGCGCTGATCATCGCGCGTGTGCTTCACCTGGTGATGGTGGGATTGCTGGTGTGGCTCGCGCTGAGTTTCGGCCTCGGATGGCCGGCGTGGGTGGGGATTGGCGTCGTCGCCGCACTTCTCGCCTACGAGCATTCCCTGGTGAAGCCGAACGATCTGAGCAAAATGAATGCTGCGTTTTTCACGGTGAATGGCTATATTAGTTTATTGTTCCTGCTTTTTTGGGGCGCTGCGGCGATCACGATGCGGCGCTGAGCAGGAATCGAGAGAAGCGCTAAACCACGATGGATCTTCAGATTACAGACATGCGGCTGGAGCCGGTAGCGAACAAGGTGCTCGCCGGTGAGCGCCTGCGCGCTGAAGACGGCTTGGCGCTCTACCAGTCCAATGACCTGCTCGCCGTCGGCTGGCTGGCGAACTACGTGCGCGAGAACAAGCACGGCAACCTGACGTATTTCAACGTTAACCGGCATATCAATCCCACCAACGTCTGCGTGGCGCATTGCAAGCTTTGCGCGTTCGGTCGGTCGATCGATTCGCCGGGCGCTTACACGTTCGCGCTGGATGAAATGTACGCGCGCGCCGCCGAAGGCGTGAGCGAAGGCGCGACCGAGTTCCACATTGTCGGCGGATTGCATCCGGACCTGCCGTTTGAGTACTACCTCGAGTTGATCCGCGGGCTGAAGCAGCGGTTCCCGCAAGTTCACCTGAAGGCGTTCACGATGGTCGAGGTCGGCTACTACGCGCGCATCGCGAAGCTGTCGATCAAAGACACGCTTCTGGCGATGAAGGACGCGGGCGTGGACTCGCTACCCGGCGGCGGCGCTGAAATTTTTCACCCGCGCGTGCGCAAGATCATCTGCGACCACAAAGTGAGCGGGCAACGCTGGCTGGAGATTGCGCGGACGGCGCACGAGATCGGGCTGAAGTCGAACGCGACCATGCTCTACGGACACATCGAGACGCCGGAAGAACGCGTGGATCACTTGATCCAGTTGCGCGAAACGCAGGACAAAACGCACGGGTTCGTCACGTTCATTCCGCTTCAATTCCATCCCGCGAATACCGGCCTTTCGCACATTCCTCCAGCCACAGGGTTCGACGATTTGAAGACGATCGCGGTCTCGCGGCTGATGCTCGACAATTTCGATCACATCAAAGCGTACTGGATCATGTTGACGCCGCGCGTGGCGCAGATCGCGCTGCGATTTGGCGCGAACGATCTGGATGGGACCGTGGTGGAAGAGAACATTTATCACGACGCGGGCGCCACGACGCCGGAGTTCATGTCGCGCAATGAATTGGAACGGCTGATCCGCGCCGCTGGACGAGAGCCGGTCGAACGCGACACCGCTTACAACCGCGTGGACCGCCTGAAGAACCCAATGCCGCCGCCGAAGCCGGGACGCACGTCGAACGGCGGATTTATCCCAGAAACCGCGCTCACGCTGAACGTTTAGCTCGCCAGCGGCAAGGCGCAGCTGCATTCCGGGACGGCCCATCCAACTTCCCTGAAAATCTAGAATGTTTTGGGTACGCGCTCAGGAGTGGGGGTGCGCCTTGTCGTACACCTTCATAAGCTGCTCGATCGTGGCCTGGGTGTAGCGCTGGGTGGTGGAAAGCGACGCGTGACCGAGCAATTCCTGAATGGCGCGCAGATCAGCGCCGTCGCCCAACAGATGCGTGGCGAAGGCATGCCGGAACGAGTGCGGGTGCAGGTGCCAGTCCGGATGCATGAGCTGGCAATATTTTTGCACAGCGCGGTGAACGTTACGCGCGCTGAGCCGCCGCCCGAAAGAGTTCAGGAACACGGCGTCGTAGTCCGGATTCTTGAGCCGCGGCAGTTCGAGAAGCTCCTGGCGAACCGGAACATAGGCATCGAGCGCGAGCGCGGCCTGATCGCCGAAGGGAATCACGCGCTGCTTGCGGCCCTTGCCGAGGACGCGAAGCATCTGGCTCTTGCGGTCGATGTCGCCGAGATTCAGCCCGACCAGTTCGCTCACACGCATCCCGCAGGCGTAAAGAAATTCGAGCATGGCGCGATTGCGAACCGGGATTTGTCGGTCGCGGATGTCGCGGCCGCGAGTGGAGCGCGTCTTGTGGGTTTCTTGAACGGGATTCGGAGACTTGCCGCCCGGAAGGCGGTCGAGAAAATTCGACATTTCTTCGGCAGTCTGCACGCGGGGCACGCGGATCGGACGCTTCGGAGTAGGGAGCAGTTTTGCGGGATTGTGGCTGGCGTAATCCTCGCGGACGCAAAACTTGAAAAACGTGCGAAGCGCTGCAATTTTTCGCGCGATGGTCGGCTTGGTGAGCTTGCGGCCGTAGAGGTAGGCGACGTACTCACGAAGAACGGCATGATCCACGTCGGAAAGTGGCGGCGTCTTTACGCCTGGTGGAGTAAGAAAGTCGATCAGGATCGAGATGTCGTCCGAATAGTTGCTGATGCTGTGCGGCGAGAAGTTGCGCTCGTAGCGCATGTAGTTGACGAAGTGCTGAAGGGCGTCGCGGATTTCCATGGTCGGTGTCCGGTGAGAATTATAGGACGTGGATTGTCAGGGCGGGCTGTCGAAAACCTCGGAGCGGCGAGAGAGGTAACCCGGGCCGGCCCGCGGGGGCGCGGATCAAGTAGACAGGGCGCTATTGTGCGATCTGTTCTCGGCAGGCAAATCGCTGAGCCAAAACGCGTACGGCTCCTCGATGAGCGAATCGACCGAGGCCTTTGCGTCGAGCAGCAGCTTGGGCATCGCGGATTGTTCAAATATTTTCCGGAGCGTCGCTTGTTCGCGGACGAAGTATTCGTGAATGGCCTCGAGCGTCGTGCCGAATTTGCGTGCGTATTCGAGAATGAACGGTTCGTTCCGGCGGGGATGAATTCCGCGGGCCCAGAGCGTATCGGCAGAGGCATCCAGAAAAACCAGTTTGCAGCCGAGCGCAGCGAGACGAGAATCGACCGAAGTGACGTCCTGCCAGCTGACGACGCCGGGACGGACGCAGTGCGTGAGATGAAGTGTATCGAGGACTGCGAACGACCACAGGCGGTCATGTTCCTGCACGCTCAAATGGAGCCACTCGAGATGCGCGACGATTTGGTCGAGATGCGTGAGATTTTGGCGGACGGTCAGCGTGCCGCTATTTTCGGCCGCCGCGAGCGGGCCGAAGGTGTGTGACTGCGCCAGATGCACGAGCGACCGGATTTTTCGCGGAGCGCGGGATTCGATGTGGCGGCGCAGCAGCGCGTCGATCAGCGTCGACTTTCCGGCGCCGGAAGTGCCTTCGATGAGCAGTGCTTTGAAGGGCTGCATGTCGGTTCACCCCAGAATTCCAGACTGTGAAGTGCGACGGATGCGGCTAATCGTTCAGAAACCGCCGGAACTGGAACGCACCACGACGACGGCAGCGATATAGACGACGAGAGCGCCGACTTCCCAATCGCCCTGCAAGAGATGAAACAGCAACGCCACGCCGAAGACGATGAGCAGAAGGTAACTTCCGATCCGCGACTTGCTCGGAATCAAGAAAAGGATCGCTCCTAAAATTTCGACGCCGGATAGTACCGGCAGAAACCACCGGTGCGCCGAATTTGAGTCTGTCAGCTTGTGCGCGGAATGGAAGAAGGTGCGCAGGGAGGCGAGGAGAACGACTACGCCAACCACCCACTGGAGAAATTGGATGGGCAGCGATGCTGCTCGGCCGGACCTCGGGGGACTCATTCGGCGCTCCGTCTGCCAGGCGCGGCGTGTTTCTCTTTCAGCAGGTGGCTCGCGCTAGCGTCGAGGTCGAGGCCGTAGATCTGTTTCAGCAGCGCGATCCGTTTCAGCGATTCGGGCGAGAACGGCGTCTTATTGTCGAAGGCGTGAAGGACAATGCCTTCGAGCAGGTCGCCGAGAGTCATATCGTGAAATTCGGCGAAACCTTTCAGAACTTTCAGCAGGCGCTTCTCGATGCGGACGCCGGTTTGAACGCGTTCGACGAGAAGTCGTTCCGCAGTGGGCGGATTTTTTGTGGTGCGCGATACCGGTTTCTTCATCGAGTTCTCCGTGATGCTATCGGAGGCAGGGGATCGCGATCGGGAGCGAGCCACGCAGATCGGGCCTCATCGCTCGCGAGCGCTTCGGGCGACCAGAAGCGATGGAGAAGGCAGGCACCTAGGCGATCCTCGTTCGAGCGGAGAAATTCGGCGAAGGTGGGCTCTTGGTGCGTAGCCAGAAGTGCGACCCAAGCGATCGTGATGGTTTCGTGGAAGATGTTCGCCTTGCCGTAGTGCGCGGCGAACGCTCGAATTTTTGTGCGAACCCCGTTCAGCGCCGCAGGATATGGGCGGGAGCGGAGCTCGAGCCAAGCGAGCCGAAGATGGTCGCCGTGGCGGAATTGGTCCAGTGGAAGCGTGCACGACGATACGGCCGACAGGAATTTGGCGTCTGACAGGTGAGCGGTGGCCATCGTTGGCGGCATTGGTATGTATGTACCAGCGTACCAAGATAGGGGAAATCTGGCAAGGGTTCGGTTGGCGCCAACAACACGCGGCCTACTCGGGCGGCGCCAAGCGGAATGAGGAGCGGGAGGAGAGCAGCGTAAGTTCGCATGGCTGCTCCTTCGAAGCGCAGGCCAGCATGGCGAGCCGGGGCATGGCTTTCAGCGATGTGTCCGGGAAGCTCTGGGGCATTGTGGCGGCGCGAATCGAATCGCTCAATCCTGCCAATGAGCTGTCGTCCCCGGCGCTCGCGAGGTCTGTGACTTTGGAGTCGTTGCCGATGATCAGTGTGTATTGCGCGATCCCCTGAACTTGAGCTGGGTTTGCGATGCGGACCTTTCGCGATGACGAAGTACTCTTTCGAGTGTCTTTGAGCCGCGACTCGACTTGCGGATCGCCTCCAAGAAGGCCGGAGAGGCGTTTGCGGACGAGCGACTCAGCATCACTTGGATTCGCGGTCGTTGGAAACGCGTTCAGCGTGTCCAGATAAATTCCGATGGCGTCGTCCTGGCGGCCAGCGGCTTCGTAAATTTGGCCGAGGTGCCCGCCGATCACCGGATCTTCGGAGAGTTGCCACGCGGCGAGAAGATATTTCTCAGCGGGGTCGGTTTTGTGCTCTTGAAAGTAGATCCAGCCCAGCGTATCCCAGTATGCAGACAGTTTCACGAGAAGCGACCAGGTCTGCGAGTTCGCGTTGGCAATCGACGTATTGTTGATTTCGACTTCCACCACCTCGATCGATCGGCGCGACCAGTCCTCGGCGTAATTCAGCGACGAATTATGCTCGGCGAGCGCGTAAGCCACGCTGTTCAACATCGATTCGCTATCGTCGAGAGTCAGCACGCGCTGAAATCTCTGCACAGCCAAATCATCTTGATGAGTTTCAAGGTAAGCGCTGCCCAGCGCGAAGTGGGCACTCGTGTATTTGGGAAACTGGGCAGTGGATTTTTCCAGGGCCGGCACCGCCTTGTCAGGCTGATGCAGCGCCAAGTACGCAATTCCCAAGCGATACAACGCGTCTCCGTCCAGCGGCGCGGCATCGAGCCTCTTCAGCAGCATGTCCACGTCCTGCTGATACTTCCCTTGGTTGAAGAGCGCCCACGCCATATTCATGTAAGCAAGGTGATCGTTCGGTGAAAGCGCCAAATACCTTGTGAACGCAGCCTCCGCTTCCGGATATTCGCGCGCGTACATGTGGGCGCGGCCAAGTTCGCGCCACGCTTCAGGGTATTGGGGATCGATTTTCACTGCGGACTCGAACGCGGCGATCGCATTGGCCCAATTTTTCCGTTTGGCCTGATCCTGCCCGCGCTTGAACTGATCCACTGCCTCGGTTGCATGCGGCGCAGCCTCGACGCTGTCCGTGGATGCAGAACTCCCGGACGGCGCCGGCTCGTCCTTCGCCGAAAGGCGGCTGGATTTGTGGCCCGCAGGTTCCTTGGTGAAGGACGCGGGGATAGCCGTCGCTTCCAGAACTTTGTCCACGAACGCTGCGTACTCCTGCGAATCGCTTTGCGGGATGGCGGGGACGCGAACAGTGAGCGAGCGGCTTGCTCGAAAGGTGTTGTCTTTCCAGTCCTGGCTCGAGTCGTAGACAGCGAAATCCTTTTCAATCCGCAGCTTCGACGAGGAAGGAGCCGAAGAAATCATGACCGACGCAAACGTGAGCTCCACGGTGAACGAGTACGATCGGGGGCCATGAAAATCGATGCTTCCCGAGGAATCCGCCTTGGGCAAGAGCGTCGATAGGTTCGCGTCGTGGATCGGTATGCTGGTGAGCTCGACGGCGAGTTGAGCTTGGTTCTGCGTCCTCGGATCTAGGTGCGTTAGTTTCCCTTTGACGTGAAACTGTACTTTCACCGGACTCGACGCATCGCTGGCGTTGAGAATTTTGAATCCCGTGACACTCGGTGAGCCATAGAGGAAGTGGTTCGTTGTGCCAATCACGGTGTCCGCGGATTTAGCGAGTTGCTCCGGTGAAAGCAGGCTGCCAAGAACTCGGATCAGAACCTCGAGGTCGCCGCGAGTCTGCAAGTCCACTGTCGCATCGAGTGTGTCATCGAGATCGACAACGCCGGTGACGGCTACGTGATATTCGGCGGCGACGGCCATATCCAGCGGCGTCTTCGCAAGATCATTTGCGGAATTTGCGGAGACGACGAGTACTTCTTTGCCTCTCATTTGCGGCAACAAATAGCCGAATGGAAAAACGCCCACCGTCGGATCGAGCCACAGATCAGAATTTCCGATCTGCAAGAACGTGAATGCGTGGTCGAACTGCAGGGGGTTCGGAACGCTCGGATCCACGTCTTGGATCCCATTTGCCAGCACGGTGTGCGCGTGAAGCCCTTCCGCTTCGAGCATCGATTCGAGGAGTACGGCTTTGTCCTTGCAGTCGCCGTACCGGTTCGCGAGAACATCCGCGGCGGGATGGGGCTGATACCGGCCTACGCCGAAAGAAAGACTAACGTACCGAATATTTTGCGAGACCCAGTAAAAGAGCGCGCGCGCCTTTTCGTCGGGAGTTTTCAGTCCCGTTGTGACTTCTTCGGATTTCGCGCGAATCTCGGGTGCCGGCGCGCGCCTATCTTTTTCGAGCTGCGCGTACCAATCGGAGACTTCGCGCCAACTCCGGAAGGTGGAGAACATCACGCGCGGAGCCTGAGCTGGGCGGTAGCCTTCGAGAAGAGTTGCAACGTCAAAATGGAAATTCTTGAAAAAATCGACCGGCGGCGGGGTCCTCGAGTTCGACGTGGCCCAGTGATATAACTTGCGGTCACCCTCGAGTTTCACCGACGGTTCGATCCCCTCCGGACCCTTGAGTTTCAGCTCGCGGTCCTTCGGCACGTTCAGATCGAGTTGCTCATCGAGTGCGATCATACGGCGCTCGAAATCCCAAGCTCCCCAGAACTGGCCGGGAATGAGCGGCTTTCCGATGGTTACGACGTTGTACTCAATGGAATCGCCTACCGACACGCCGGGAACAGTGACGTGCTTTTCTCGCGCGTCGGTGTAGACGGGAGCTCCGCGCGTGACCGGTGCGCTCAGATCCTGTACCGCATCCGGTCCCGCGGTGATGCTTGTGCCGTCCGGCTTCAGAATCTTCACGCTTTTGATCTGAGCTTCCTCGTTGAAAGCGTTGTAATTGAAAATGAGCTGGCCGGCGAAGTTCAGCCCTGCCTGCGACTGTACGTGGATTCGCGCGCGCGTATCACGCATCACGGTGCCGTCGTTTTCGCAGCGGATCGAGGTGTGGATGTAATCGAAAATGGCGGGCTGTTGGGAGAAATCTTGCGACGGTGGCGACATCGAAGCAGGGAGGCTTGGGGACGCGGGTGCGGAAGACTGCGCCGCAGCACAAAACGTGAAAATAGAGATGCTGAATAGCACCACAATTCCCTGCGGCCGCAAGGTTAAAGGTTGATACATGGCGCTAAGGATAACTTCGACCGTGGACGGTTTCTAGCGGGTCCAGTGTCCAAGTTTCCGAAAGTGCAAGGACGGATCGCCGGCCGGGTGCCGCGTCCTTGGTCTCAAAAACGGCGCGGCACCTCCAGCGTCGGAATGCATGGGTGGAAAGCTGTGTTACGCGGCGGCGCCTGCGGCTTTGGCGCCTTCGACTTCAATGAGCTTGCCGCTCTTCACGTCATAGAGGAAGCCGTAGATGGGGATCGACTTCGGAATCAGCGCGTGATTGCGGATCCGCGCCACGTCGTCGATCACCGCCTGCTTCTGATCCTTGATCGTGAGCCAGTTGATGAATTGTGCGTCCGTCGAACCGGGGCCTTTCCCGACATCTTGGAAGCCCTGGGACGTCAGCTCGGCGGTCTCAAGGCTGTTCGCCAGCAGTCCGCCGATCACCTCGTTGGTGAAAAATTCCATGCCGCAATCGGTGTGATGGATTACGAAAAATTCGCGCGTGCCGAGGAGCTTATAGCTGATCACGAGCGAGCGCAGCGCGTCATCGCTGGCGCGGCCACCCGCGTTACGAATTACGTGCGCATCGCCCTCGGCGAGCCCCGCGAACTTCGCGGGATCCAGGCGCGCGTCCATGCAGGTGAGGATCGTAAATCGCCGCGCGGGAGGAAGCGCGAGCTTCGATTTTTCGCCGAAGCCGGAGGCGTACTTCGCGTTCGAGTCTTTCACTTCGTTCAGCAGTGCGGACATGTGGTTCTCCTTTTTTGGTTCGCATGTGTGAGGCTTACGCTAAAAACGGCAGCAGGAATAAAAAAGCCCGCTACCGGTAAGGGTGAGCGGGCGACGAGTACCTTAGCGTCTGGCGACTGCGGCGGATTCGGGTTCTAGAGGCGCGCGCGGGCGTCCCACTCAACCTGGGTGGTGAAGGGACAACAACACGAAGAGTTAGCGCGTTGAGAAACCATCTGCTTGATTAAGGTATCTCGCGAGTGCTCGTGGGTCAAGGCGAAGCGCAACCGCTGAAGCCCGTGACTAGGCTTTGCCCACAGGGACTTCGACGGCAACCGGTGCCGAACCATTGAGCGCGTCCGCTGGTGCGGACGGGGTCGAGGTAGCTTCGGTGGGAGCTTCGATTTCCCAGTCGCAGCCTTCCTTCACGCAAGAACGGAAATTGCCCGCCTTGGTGCGCTTCTCGACGATAAAAGGAGCGCCGCACTTCGGGCACGGCTCGTTCAGCGGCTCGTGCGGCGAAGTGTAATCGCAGTCGGGGTAGCGGCTGCAGCCGTAGAAAATTCTGCCCGCGCCACGGCCTTTCGACGTCCCGCGCCGAACAAACTCGCCTTCGTTGCACTTGGGGCATTTGATCCCGAGCGTGATCGGGCGCGTGTACTTGCACTTCGGATAGTTCTGGCAACCGATGAAATCGCCGAAGCGGCCCTGGCGGCGAAGCAGCGGCGCTTGGTCGAGCGGGCACTTTTCGTCAAGCACTACATCCGGCTGGCGCGCGGTGCGCGTGCCCTGTACCAGGCGTTTCGTCTGCTTGCACTCCGGATAGCCGGAACAGGCGAGGAACGCGCCGAACCGTCCGGCCTTCACCACCATTTCCTTCCCGCAGGTGTCGCAAATCTCCACTTTCTCTTCGCCTTCGGGCGGAAGCTCAGGCGAAAGATCCTTGATGTAGTCGCACTCGGGGTAGCGGTTGCATCCGAGGAAAAATCCAAGCCGCGAAATGCGTTCGAGCAGTTCGCCCTGGCCGCACTTCTCGCACTTCAGGCCCGTCGGGATGCCAGCTTTGTATGAAAGCATTTCCTCGCCAGCTTTATCGAGGTCGACGGTGAAGCGGTCCCAGAATTCCTGGACGGACTGCCTCCAGGGCATCTTGCCTTCTTCGATTTCGTCGAGTTCCTCTTCAAGGCGGGCGGTGAAGCCGACGTCGAAGATGTCCTCAAAACTCTTGACCAAAAGCACGCTGACGCGCTCACCGAGCATGGTGGGCGCAAAGCGGCCGCCGTCTTTCGTCACATACTCGCGCTCGACAATCGTCGAAATAATCGCGGCGTAGGTGGAAGGACGCCCGATGCCTTTTTCTTCCAGCTCTTTTACCAGCGTTGCTTCGGTGTAACGCGGCGGCGGCTCGGTGAAGTGCTGCTCGGGGCGGATCGATTCGAGTTTCAGGATTTCGCCTTCGCGAACCTGCGGCAGACGATTCCCGGCAGCATCTCCAGCGTCTTCTTTTTCTTCTTCTTCCTGCACGGACTGGTAGGCGGCAAGATAACCGTCGAATTTCTGCACGGAACCGGTGGCGCGGAAAGTGTAATCGGCCGCGGCTACGTCAATGGTGGTCTGGTCAAAGATCGCGGGAACCATCTGCGAAGCAACGAAGCGTTGCCAGATCATCTGGTACAGCTTCCACATCGATTCGTCCAGATAGGGCTTCACGCTTTCCGGCGTGCGCGTCACGTCTGTCGGACGAATCGCTTCGTGCGCTTCCTGCGCGTCCTTCTTCGATTTGTAGACGTTGGGCTTCTCGGGCAGATATTTCTGACCGTAGCTCGCGCCGATGTGGTCGCGAACCTGAATGACGGCGTCGGCGGATACATTCACCGAATCGGTACGCATGTAGGTGATCAGCGCGACCGAGCCTTCGTCGCCCAGCTCCACGCCTTCATACAATTTTTGCGCGAGCATCATGGTGCGCTTGGCGGTGTAGCGCAAACGGTTGTAGCCGGCCTGCTGGAGTTTGGACGTGGTGAAAGGAGCCGGCGCAAAGCGGCGCTTTTCCTTCTGGGTGACGCTCGCGACTTTCCACTGGGCCTTCTCGATGTCCGAAAGCACCTTTCGCGCAGCGGCTTCGTTTGAAATTTCGAGGTCTTCGCCTTTGTACTTGTAGAGACGCGCTTCAAACGGCGGCGGTTCGGACGCGCCGAGCATGGCGTGAATCGTCCAGTACTCGACAGGATTGAACGCGCGGATTTCGAGTTCGCGCTCGACGATCAGGCGGAGCGCGACGGTCTGGACACGGCCGGCGGAAAGACCGCGGCGCACTTTGTCCCAGAGGATCGGAGAAACCTTGTAGCCGACGATGCGGTCAAGCACGCGGCGGGCCTGCTGCGCGTCGACCAGATTGGCATTCACTTGCGTCGGGTTTTCGAAGGCGGCCTTGATGGCTTTCTGCGTGATTTCGTTGAACATCACGCGATAAATTTTCGGAGCGGCGCCGTTGCCCGATTTTGAATTCTTCGTCTCTTTCGCGGGCGCCGTTACCTTCGCTTCCTTCTTCGGGGGTTCCTTCGCCTCGTCGCCGTCTTCCTTAGGCTCGACCAGGTTGGAGTACTGGCGCGGATTGCTGAGAATTTCTTCTAGGTGCGCGCAGATCGCTTCGCCTTCGCGATCCGGGTCGCCTGCCAGATAGACGGCGTCGGCTGTGCTGGCGGCTTTGCGGAGGTCGTTAATGACCTTGATCTTGTTTGGGATGACTTCATAGGTCGGCTCGAAAATGTTCTTTGCGGTGACCACCACGGGCCTCGGGGCGGGCTTTGCGTCCGCCTTGGCCTTCTTCTTTTTCTTCTTCTTGGTCTTGGATTCGGGATCGGGAGGCAGAAGGATGCCGATGTTCTTCTTCGGCAGGTCCATCACGTGGCCGTAGGACGCCTTCACCAGGTAATTGCGCCCGAGGTATTTGTTGATAGTCTTCGCCTTGGCGGGCGATTCGACGATTACGAGTGATCTTGCCATGCTGTTTTCTCTAGTCCTTTATATGGTGCGAAATCTTGTGATGCTGAAATTGCGCGTCTCGATGCCGCTGGTTGCGAACCGCCACCGCAGTGCTTCCGGGCGCCTCGCCGGAAATGCCCGGTTTCCCCCGCTTGGGCCGGGTTGCGTCCTACAATCCTAGCTGCAATGCCCGAAAGGATTACAACAGGACTTTTAAGAATTGCTTTCCCGGTAACTGACCTACCACGCCTTTCGGCTCCAGGTCAAATAGCGTAGCCAGGACTTCCGACGAGGTCAGGCCGGATTTCTCGACCAAATCGTCGATTGCGAGTGCCTCCTCCGGCGCTAACCGGTCGTCCAACGTGTGCTCCATCGGTGTCCGATTCGGCTCCACCAAGAGCGTGCGTTCCTTGGTTGTGGCCGCTTCCACAGGTACCCGTTCGGCCCGTACCGGCGTTGGCAGCTCTTCGATTACGTCCTCCGAACCGGTCACCAGCTTCGCCCCTTGCTTGATGAGCGGGTCGGGACCCAAAGCTCGAGCTCTGCGTCGCGTGACCAGGCACGCTGAAAACTTCGCGACCCCATTCCATTGCGAGGCGCGCGTAATCAAACAGCCGGAATGCCCGGCGACTTCGACGACCACCGCTCCCAAGGACATACCTTTGATGATCTGGTTCCGAATCGGGAAATTCTAGGCGCCGGGGAAGGTACCCATTCCCAATTCGCTAATGATCGCGCCGCGCGTCGTTGTCTCGGCGAAAAGTTTCTTATTTTCTTTGGGATAGACAATGTCGATCCCGCAGCCGAGAACGCCAATCGTCCGGCCGACGCAAGAGCTGAGGGCCCTCGAGTGCGCACACGAATCGATTCCGCGGGCCACTCCGCTGACGCCTCGATCGGCGAGCTCGCGACCCAGCTTCCCTGCCATTTGATTGCCGTAGGGTGTCGGACGACGCGAACCGACGATCGATATTGGGTGGTGGTTCAGAAGTGACTTATCGCCAATGAGATAGAGGAGGGCGGCGGGTCGAAAGTCTGCCAGAGGCGCTGGGGGTAATTCGTCTCGTCCCAGGTAATGCATGGGATGTCAACAGGCCTGCGCTGGAGCGAGCTGTTTCGCTGCGGAGCGGAGCGGCTGACGGCTGTGAATCGCTTGAGCGACGGCGGCTGGCAGGTGCTGCGCCTCGAGCGTGGTGAGCGAAGCAGCAAAGACAGCTTCCGGAGAGCCGAACGCCTGAACTCGCTTGCCCGCCGTCCGAGTGCCTAGGCCGGCCGTGCGCGCCAGTGCCAACCAGGCCGGTATCGATTCGAATCGTTCAAGTTGGGCGGAGCGTGCGTTTAGCCCCGATTCGATGTCAAGTCCGTACAACGACGCAATGTCGCGTCCGGCGCACTTCGGTTTTCCGCAGCGCACGGGCAAACAGAGTGTTTTCATCGCGAACGGGGGAGGCGGCAAGCGTAAGAGCGAAGTGCGTTTTGGTGCTGGAGTTAGCGGATGCCTTGCTAAAATGCGCGGCATTCATCGAGCCTGGGAGGCCGGGATTGGCGCGATTGAGAATTTTGGTGGGAACTGGAGTGGCGCTGGCCGTGATAGCAGCCGCCGGTACTTTTGCGTTTTCATCGCGTGACGCAAACGGACAAGACACCGCGAGACCATTGCCCGATGCTCTCGAGCGGCAAGCGATGAAGATGTGGAAAGTGATGACGACGGGAATCGACACGAACCTGCGCGGCGTGAGTCTGGTGGCGCCACCGACCGGCCAAAGGGGCGAAGTGGTGGTGTGGGCGTCCGGATCAAATGGAATGATTTTGAAATCGGTGGACAGCGGAAGGACCTGGCAGCAGTACAAAGTGCCCGGCGGCGAAACGCTGGACTTCCGCGGAATTCGCGCGTTCACCACGGCTTCAGCTTACGTGATGTCCAGCGGCGAAGGCGATAAGTCGCGGATCTACAAGACGACCGACGGCGGCGCGACATGGACGCTGCAATTCACTGACACACGGCCAACCTTTTTTCTGGATGCGATCGCGTGTGACGGCGAACGGAAGTGCGTGGCGCTGAGCGATCCGGTGGATGGAAAGTTTGTGATCGTCCGCACGACGGACGGCGAGAACTGGCAAATCGCGCCGAACCAGTTCATGCCGCCAGCACTGAAAGACGAAGGTGCCTTCGCGGCGAGCAATTCGAGCCTGATGATGCTTCACGCGGGGCGAGATGTGGACCATACGCTGCTGTATTTCGCCACGGGAGGGCCAAGCGGCGCACGCGTGTTTCGCTCACCAGACTTCGGGAAGTCGTGGAGTACGACCGATACGCCGCTGGCGGGAGGAAATGCATCGAGCGGGGTTTTTTCAATCGCTCGATTCAATGGCGAAAACATCATCGTCGGTGGCGATTACAAAAAACCTGACGCCACCGAGCGAACCGCCGCGTACTCGAGCGATCACACTCAGCAGTACGAGCTGGCACAAACAGCGCCAAGCGGGTACCGCTCCTCTGTAACTTCGTTGGGCGGCAAAATGTTGGTCGCTGTCGGGCCGAATGGCTCAGATTTTTCCGATGATGGCGGGCGCACGTGGAAGAGGTCGGATTTGATCGGACTGAACGCTCTCGAAGCAATTCGTCGCGGCGGAGGCAGTGACGCGTGGGCCGTGGGCCCGAACGGCACGGTTGAGAGACTGGTTCAAGGGAAATGGTCGGGCGGAGTACGCTAGCCTGAGAGGAGAGAAGGTGGAAAATTTCGTAGCCATGAAACCTTCGCGCGTAAAACTTTCCATCGTCGTGTATGTGCTGCTTACGTTCGCGTTGAGCTCGTTTTTCTATTGGAAGGTGATTCATGCGGGTTCGTTGAGAGCGGACCATGGGCTGCTGGTGCTCGGCCTGATGTGGTCGCCCGGAGTTTCGGGGCTGGTGACACGGCTCGCGTTTCAGGGAAATTTGCGCGGGCACGGATTTGGATGGGGCAAAACGAAGTACCCAGTGTGGAGCTATCTGATTCCTTTGCTGTACGCATCCGCGGTCTACCTGCCGCTGTGGCTCGCGGGCGGATTTAATTCGAATAGCGATGTGATGACGCTTTTTTCCTCGAAAATGACGCAAGTGCCCTTCGCCGTGCGCGAGCTGGTTTATTTTCTGGCGCTGGCGACGCTCGGAATGATGGGCAGCTGCATCACGGCGCTCGGCGAAGAGTTGGGATGGCGTGGATTTCTAGTGCCGCAGCTAGCCAGGATCACGTCCTTTCCAGTGGTCGGATTTGTGAGCGGCCTGATTTGGGCGTCCTGGCACGTGCCGCTGATCGTGTGGGCGGATTACCGCGGCGCTGGGCCAGTGTGGTATTCGGTGACCTGTTTTGCGGTGATGGTGATCGGCATCGCTTTCTTGTTCGCGTGGATGCGGCTGAAATCGGGTAGCGTGTGGACGGCTATGTTGCTGCACGCGAGTCACAATCTTTTCGTTCAGAGTTTTTATGATGCGCAGACCAAACACGGGCGCTTCGCGGATCTGTGGACGACAGAATTTGGAGCGGGACTGGCCATCGCCGGGATCGTCGTGGCGGTCGCGTGTTACCGCAGCCGCGGAGAGTTGCCGAATGCTGGCGAACCGGCCGCAGCTTGAACCTGAACGCCAAGAACAATGTTCCCGATGCAGAATACGTCGAACGACCGATCAACTATAGAGAAACGTCGTGAGGAGATACAGACGATGAGCGGCACGAGAATAGCCCGGTGGGTCGTCGCGACGACCGGGATGGTGATTTGCGTCGTGATGCTAACTGTGGGGATCGCTCACGGACAGGCCTCGGCCGTGCATGATCTCGCCGGTGAATGGTCCGGTGTGCTGGGTGGGCAATTGCATCTGGTGCTGACGATTTCAAAATCGAGCGCGGGAGATTTGAGCGGATCGCTAAACAGTGTCGACCAGCACGCCACGCTGGCGCTCGCGAACGTCAAGTTGAGCGGCTCGGCGGTACATTTTGAGGTGCCGCGCGTAGGCGGTGTCTACGACGGCTCGATGAACAAGAAAGGAGACGGGATTTCGGGCACCTGGACGCAGACCGGCGTGCACGCGCAGCCGTTAGACTTCAAACGGACGGGCGCAGCGCCTGTGACACCAACGACGACGCCCAGCGAAAATGAACCGACGGCGGCGAGCTCGACGGCGGCGAAAGAACACACGCCGAAGCCGCTAACTCTTGGCATCGACACGGTCGTCGACGCGACACCGGTCGCGTTCAAATCTGGCGGCAGGTGGCATCTCGCCTACGAACTGCACATCGCGAACATGGATCAATGGAATTACGCATTGACGGAAATTGAGGTTGTGCCTGCGGGTGCGCCAGACACCTCGATTGCGAGTTTTTCGGGCGAGACGCTCGACCGAGCGTTTACATTTCCAGGTGTCGGGAAAAAAGACGCAGCGGGACCGTCGACATTGCGGCCGGGGGAACAGGGCGTCGTGTATTTGTGGGTGACAGCCGATTCGCTCGACGCGATTCCGCCGGCGGTCCAAGCGAAAATTAAAATGAAAATAGGCGACTATCCGGAAGCGATGACCGCAATCACCCCGTCTGTGACCGTCGATAAAAAGCCGGTAGTGGTGATCGCGTCGCCGCTCGCTGGGGCGAATCTTGTCGCGGCGAACGGGCCGTCGAACACGTCGGCACACCGGCGCGCGCTGATTCCGGTGAACGGACACGCTTACATTTCGCAGCGCTACGCGATCGATTGGGTCCAAGCTTATCCCGACGGCAAAACATTTCAAGGCGATCCGGCCGACAACAAGAGCTACAAAATTTATGGCTCAGAAATTCATTCGGTGGCCGATGGCGTGGTCACCGAGACCAAGGACGGCATCCCCCAAAACCTTCCGAACGCCGAAAAGCATGCCGTGCCGATCACGCTCGAGACGATCGGCGGCAATCACGTGATCGTCGATATCGGCGGAGGGCGCTTTGCTTTTTACGCGCACATGCAGCCCGGTTCTCTGCGCGTGAAAGTGGGCGACCATGTAAAGACGGGCGATGTGCTGGGCCTGGTGGGGAACACCGGGAATTCGTCGGAGCCGCATTTGCATTTCGACATCTGCGATGCCAGTTCGATGCTGGCGTGCGAGGGTCTGCCCTACGCTTTTCGGTCATTTGAAGTGACCGGAGACGCGAGTGCGGAAGCAAGCGGAGTGAAGGCCGTTTCGCCACCGGTAAGGCGAACGATGGAGATCCCTGCCGAGGATGAGATGGTTACCCTCCCATTAAAGTGAACTCCGTCGCGATTTGCGATTCGATCGTTATGAAACTGCTGAATCGTGCAAAGACAGCGCTAGAGTTGAGCCGCGCGGCTGTATGTTATATTGAGGGTTGAGGCTTCGAATCGAGCGTGAAGAAGCTGCGCATTTCGATTGTGGAGTACCTGAATACGGCGCCGCTGGTGTGGGGATTCACCGACGGGCCGCTGACGGGCAAGTACGACCTCTCGTTCACGGTGCCTTCGCAGTGCGCCGAGTCGCTGCGGCGCGGCGATTCAGACATCGCAATCATTCCTTCGATCGAATACCAGCGAATCGATAGCGTTGTCGCGATTCCGGGGATGTCGATCGCGGCAAAAGGCGAGGTTCGAAGCTTGCTGCTGGTTTCGCAGCGGCCGATCGAACGCGCCAAAAAAATCGCGCTGGACACGAGTTCACGCGCGACGCAGGCGCTGGTGAGAATTCTGGCCCATGAGCTCTGGAACATCGAGCCGGAATTTGTGCAGGCCGTGCCCGATCCGGCCGAAATGTTACGCACGGCGGATGCGGGGCTCGTGATCGGCGATCCGGCGCTACGAATCGCGATGAAGATGGAAGCGCTTGCCTCGAAAGCGCAGCGCGACCTGAGCGGTTACGCGCCCGGCGAGGAGCCTTGCTGTCAGGGCGACCCGGAAGAAATGCCGGTGCCTGGGTTCGAAACGGTTTTTGTTTACGACGTCGCGTTCCAGTGGTGCGAATTGACCGGCAAGCCGTGCGTCCTGGCGATCTGGGCGGGACGACCGGAGGCGATCACGCCGGAAGTGATTGCGGACTTCGAAGCGTCGAAGCGCTATGGAATCGACCGCGTGCGCGAAATTTCCGAAGCCGCGTCGATCAAGCTGGATCTGCCGCCGCGGGCGCTCGAGCGCTACTTGACTGAAAATATCCAGTACGATCTTTCAGGCGAGTACCTGGAAGGGCTGCGGCTGTATTACGAGAAGGCCGCACGGCTCGGATTGATTCCCGGCTACAAACCGCTGGTCTTCGCAGACGGCGGTTCGGAAAAAGTACGTTCGATGCTGAACGCGCAGAGCTAGCAATCTCAAAGGACACGAGAAAAATCGAATGGGAATTTCGAAGCAGGAAGCGCTGGAGCTATTCGAATCCGACGACTTGATCGGAATCGGAATGGCCGCGAACGAAATGCGGCGGAAGAAAACCGATCCGCGCGTAGCGACGTATCAGATCGACCGCAACATCAATTACACGAATTTCTGCACGGAGTATTGCTCGTTCTGCGCGTTTTACCGGCCGCTCGGCGCCAAAGACGGCTATATCCTGCCGCTCGAAGATATTTACGCGCGCATCGAAGAAATGCTGGAGCTGGGCGGCAACGGCGTGCTGATGCAGGGCGGCCTGCATCCGGATCTGCGGATCGAGTTTTACGAGAACATGCTGCGCTCGATCAAGGCCAAGTTCCCGCAAGTACACCTGCACTGCTTTTCTGCGCCGGAGATTGGATGTATCGCGGAAGTCTCGGGTTTGACGGTGCGCGACACGATCGCGCGGCTGATGGAAGCGGGCCTCGATTCGATCCCCGGCGGCGGCGCTGAAATCCTCGATGATGAAATCCGGCAGAAAATTTCGCGCTTGAAGTGCCGATCCGAAGAATGGGTGAACATGCACCGCGACGCGCATTCCCTGGGTATGCGCACCACCGCAACGATGATGTTCGGCTGCGGCGAGGAGTACCGGCACCGCGTGAACCATCTCGAGACGGTGCGGCAAATTCAGGAAGATACCGGCGGCTTCACGTCGTTCATTCCGTGGTTTTTCGCGCCGGACAACACCCCTCTCGGCAAAAAAATCCCGGAAGCGACCGCCGTGGATTACCTGAAGACTCTCGCGATCAGCCGAATTTACCTCGACAACATCGACCACATCCAATCCAGCTGGCTGACGCCGGGAATCAAAGTGTGCCAGCTTGGCTTGCAGTTTGGCGCCGACGACGTGGGCAGCATCCTGATCGAAGAGAACGTGGTGTACGCCGCCGGCGTGCGCAACCGCACCAACGAATCCGAACTGCGAAGAATTATTTCCGATGCCGGTTACATTCCGGCGCAGCGCGATACGCTCTACCGTTCATACACGCTCAAGTAAGGTCTCGCGGCCTACTGCGCCTGAAGCGCGAGCAATGGATCCGCTACGGTAGCCGCCGGAAAGTCCAGTGTGACGCTTGCACCATAGCGAGCGCTGTTGCTGATCACAATCTCCCCACCGCACTCCTGCACAATTCCGTAGCAAATACTGAGGCCGAGACCGGTGCCTTTGCCAACCGGCTTCGTGGTAAAAAACGGATCGAATGCGCGGCTGAGATCCGAAAACCCCGGCCCGGAATCCTCGAACAAGATCGAAAGCCGCTCGCCGTTCCGTTTGGCCGAGATACGGATCGCGCGGTCCGAGCTGTCTTCGACAGCATCGATCGCGTTGTTCAGGATGTTCAGCAGAACTTGCTTCAGTTCGTCCTCGCCGATGGCGATGCGCGGCAGGTCGGGCTCGGTTTCGACCTTTAGATCGATAAGGAACTTTCGCAAGTGGTATTCGCGCAGCTGGATCACGTCCTGCAAAGCGGAATGTATATCGGCTGCGCGTGCTGCTGGATTATTCTGGCGGGCGAACCGCAGCAATCCGTCCACGATGCGCTTCATGCGGCGGGCTTCATTGCCGAGTTTCTGCACACGCTTGCCTAACTTTTCTCCTTCGACTTCCTCCGCGAGCAGCTCGCTATATCCCATGATGCCGGTAAGCGGATTGTTCAGCTCGTGCGCAACGCCTGCTACGAGTTGGCCGAGCGCGGCAAGCTTTTCGGAGCGCACGAGTTGATGATGAAGCCTTGCGTTTTCGATGGTCACTGCGAGGTCGGACGCCAGGACCTCCAGTTTGATCACTTCGCGCTTGTCCACGTCGCCGTCGTCGGCTCGGGTGCTCAGCAGCAAACAGCCGAGCGACGAACCGCGCCACGACGTCAGTGGGATCACGATTTCGATATCGTCATATTCGTGCGCGGCGCCAAGGCGAAAAGCATTGTGGCCGACGCGCGTGCCGGAGTTGCACAGCGCGCCTACGCTCGTCATCGTCCAATCGCGCGATCGGCTTTCCAACATCTGATTCTCGGTGCGGGTGTAGCCGTCTGATCCGGAAAGGCGCAGCGTCCGTTCGTCGGTTGTCAGAAACAGCGCGGCACGCTTGAAGCTGCTGGCGCTGGTAATGGCCGAAGCGATCTCGCCGCACAACGAAGCGGGATCCTTTCCCGATAGCAGCCGCGACGTGATCCGAGAGAGCTGTTCGAGCAGCTGATTTTCCTCCCGTTCGCGCTGGCCGGCTTGTTCGATGATCCGCGATTTATCTTCGAGCATCGCCAGAACCATTCCGAACGCGACGAAGTACTTCGGCACATTCCAAATTTCGGGGTTGATCACCAGCTTGGGAGCGACGGCGTCGACGATTGCGCCGGCCGGAAACACAAGGCCCCACGCGATGAAGCCTCCGGTGACGTTCAGGACACCGGCACTCCGGCGCGGATAGCGTAGCCAGAAGAGCGGTCCGCAGATGCCAAAGAAAATCGTCAGGATCGCGGTGATGCCAAAATCGGAATTGCCATGCCACTGATCACGGACGGCCCAAGCGCCGACGAATACGAAGGCAGCGCCGATCACAACGGTGTGGACGCGCAGTTTCGGGTACGCAGTGAGCGCGAAATAGGCGGCGCCGAAGAATACGACGGCCAGAGCGGTAGCCATCGGCATGCGCAGGTTCCAGTTGAAGACGGCCGCGGTGGCTTGAAACGCCGTCGGAATACACCCGACGAACAAATAGGTGAGACGCTGACGGCGATCCTCAACGGCGCGCGACATTGAAACCGTGAAGACCAGCGCGGACAGCTCGAGAGCGACGATGTCGATCGATTCCAGAATATTTTCAACAGTGCCCGTGTGCGTTTCGAAGGGCTGGATGAAGAAGTGGAGGAAGATCAGTCCCCAGGCGTAGGTCCAAAGGCGGGTGCGCGCAGACGGCGCGTGCGCGCGCAAAGATAAAAAAATGCCCACCAAGACGGCGAGGACCAGAATCGTGGGTAGTTTGTCGAGCAACGCTGTCACAAGAACCCTTTGGAATAACGGTTAGGCAGATTAGGGCTATCGGCAGAGGCCGACAATAGTGCCTTCGTACCAGATTCGCCGATCGCGAGAAACCCTGGCTTCGGCGGTAAGTCCTACTTTTTGTTGAGGATCCGGATGTCGAGCTGGACTTCCGTGCCTTCGGGGAGATCGAGCGGATCCCAGAGTTGCAGCGCGCCATTGGAAACGCGCGCGCGCAGAGCACGGAGCTTCTCGAATGCAGGTTTTGGAGCGGCGTGCGCTTTTGCGACGCTGCCTTCGTACTTCGGCACGCCCGCAGAATCGAGCGCGACGTTTGCGAGCGCGTCGGCGTCGGCATTGTATTCGCGACGGACGTGCTCGATGGTGAAGTAGGGAATTTGCTTGGCGAGTTTGGCGGCGCGCTCGAAAAGCGGCTTCAGATCGGGGCTTTTCACTTTGTAGCGGCCCTGCATCTGCCGCACCAGAAGCTCGGAATCGCTGCGGATGCGTAGCGCGCGAATGTTGTGGCTCGTCGCGTAATCGAGAGCGGCGATCAGGCCGAAGTATTCGGCGACGTTGTTGGTCTGGCTGCCGATATTCTTGGCCAACTTTTCCACGATCTCGCCGTCGGCGTTGCGCACCACAACGGCGTACGACGCCGGGCCGGGATTTCCGCGCGATGCGCCATCGACATTGGCGATGTGAACACCGGCGGGCGGCGCAGCGGAAGTGTCCGGGAAAAGACGCGCGCTCGACGGCGGCGGGGGAACTTTACGAATCATGGGTTGCGGCGCTGGACCTGGGAGCTGCGGCTGCGATGGAGTCGGCGGCGTTGGGTGGTGTGTAATGCAGGATGCGCGTGCACGTTTCGCAGTGGAAAAGCTCGTTGGCTGAGTCGCGTCGCATTTCCTGAATCATGTGCGGCCGGATGCGGACGCCACAGGCGCTGCAATTCTCGTCGCGCACCTCGGCGATCGCGAGATTGTTGTGCTTATGCATGATTCGATCGTAGTGATCGAGCGTGTTTTCCGGAATTTCGGCGGAGACGCGGACGCGCTCTTCGGTCAGCTGCGCGAGCTCTTTTTCGGCGGCGGCCTTCTCGACTTCGAGAGTGGAGCGCAGTCCCCGCGCAACTTCCTCCACTTCCTTTAGTAATTTTTCCGAGGCCTTGATGCGGCGGTCGTACTCTTCGCCGTTCACCATCTGCTCGAGCAGTCGATCTTCCGCATTCGCAATTTCGGTTTCGGCCATTTCCACTTCGTGCTGCAGGGCCTTGTAGGCCTCGTTGGTTTTCACCTGCGAAGTCTGGTCTTTGTATTTTTTGACGCGGTCTTTGTGCTGCTCCACGTCCAGCTCGTACTTCTTGCGGTCTTTGATCGTGGCCAGTTGCGCGGCTTTCGCGGCGTCGAGTTCGCTCTTGGCGGCAGTCACGCGCGCTTCGATTTCGGCGGATTTTTTCGGAAATTCGGCGAGGCGGGCGCGGACGGCGTTCAGCCGCGTGTCCACGCTTTGAAGCTCCATCAGGTTCTCAAGTAGCTGGAGCATGAACCGCCATTCTAGCACACCGGGACAATCGCGCCCGTAACGCTCAGCGGGAATCCGCGAGGGCGACGTAGGCGCCCAGCCCGATCATGCCGAGGCCGGAACCGACGCGTTGGTTCCGTCGAAATCGAGCGCTCGATTTGAGCCGGCGCTCAATGGGCGACGCGAGCAATACGACCAGAAGATCGGCCATCGTGTTCAACGTCACCGACAATACGCCCAGGACGAGAAACGGTGCGAACACGCGTCCATGCTCGGGCGCGATGAACTGAGGGATGAACGATAGGAAGAACAATGCCGTCTTTGGATTGAGCACCTCGGTAAGGATGCCTTGGCGAAACGCGTTGCGCGGCGCGGTGGTTGCGCCAGCTTCCATTTCCGCGTTCCGCGTTCGAATCATGCGAATGCCAAGCCAGACCAGGTAAGCGGCGCCTGCATATTTCACCGTGTGGAGCGCGATGGCCGAGGCCGCCAGCACCGCTGAAATGCCCAGGGCCGCGGCGAAGACGTGAAACAAGCCGCCGACAAAGGTGCCGAAGGCTGACAGAGCTCCTTCGCGCTTTCCTCCGGCGAGGCTCCGTGCGAGTACATAGAAAATACCCGGTCCCGGCGTCAGCGCGAGAATCAGCGCGGCGGCAAGAAAAATTGCGAAACGGTGAACATCGAACATACGGAAATTGTATTCAAGAACGGGCGCGGGGTTCTAAAGATTTGTTCGTAGAAATTCGATCGAACGGCGCCAAGCTGCGAGCTGCGCCTCGGCGTCTGCATCCGGCGCGCCGCCAAACGAGAATCGGGCGCCGCGGAGATGCTGGTTGCGCGAAAAACGCGAAGTCGTGGGCAGATGCGGGTAGCGCAGCATGTGGCCCGCAAGCGGAAAATTCATATGTTCGATCGCGTGCGGGAATTTCTCGCGCCGGGAGCGCGCGAGGAGCGCTTCCGCCATCTCGGCGGCCGGCCAGAGATGGTCGTCGCCGCCGGAAATAAGAAGAATTGGCCCGCTGATTTTTTCGATGGGAATAGCGGCGCGTTCGACGGCTGCGCGATTTCGCAGCGCGGCGCGAAATAGATTCACGAACATCACCGGGCGTTTTCGCGCAACCACTGGAAATGCCGAGCGCCACAGGAAGCGCTTCAGGGGAAGCGGGGCGAAAGGCAATGGCTCGCCGCGCCACGTCCAGCAGGGAACCATCTCGCGCGTCGCTTTGTCCTCGCCGCCCGCGGCCCACGCCGTGCTGCTCGGCGCCCACCCGACCACGGCACGAATTTGCGGGAATCGCGATGCGAGCAACAGCGCAGCCTCCGCGCCTCGCGAAATGCCAAAGATGCCGACGCGATTCGAATCGATCTCCGGCTGGTCTCCGAGCCACACAAGCGCGGCTTCGAAATATTCCAGCGGAATGCGATGGAGCCACGAAGGCAACGGCGGAATGCCAAAGTACGAGAGCGCGAAAGTGGCGAACCCGTGGCGCGAGAGGACCGCCGCCTTATCGACATCGAATCCTCCGCCGGAACCACTGAGCACAATCACCACGGGATGCGGGCCGGGACCGGCAGGAATAAAGAGCCGCCCGACGGTCGCCTCTGGTTCAGTCGCATCCGGCGCGGGGTTGGGAATTTTCAGCTCGCGTGAGGTCGTGCCCGGCGCGATACACTGGCGTACAAGCTTCGTAGCGACGATCGGCTTCGAATCAACGTAGGCCTCGAGCGTAACCAGATTTGGCTCGACTCCGTGTTTCGCGAAAATCGTGCGCCCATTCGCCTGCGATGGATCCACGACCATCGACCAGAAAATCCCCATGGGGGAGATGCCGGTGTAGCTTCCACAGATGGAAGCGGCGGTCCATAAATCGACGCCGCCATCCGCACCAGCGCGAAAGGTCGCCTCGGAACGCCACACACGTTCGGCATCGTCGATCGTGGTCGCGCAAATGACCGCTGGGGCGCCCGGAACAGCGCTCAGCAGGCGGACGCGCACGTCCTCATCCAGGAACGGAGCCGGCGGGTCGATCTCGAATCCGGTGTTAGGAACGGAATCTTTAGGCAGAGTATCTCTCGCTTTTTCCCTTGAACTCATTTATAGCACAGGGGTTGCGACCGCGCGGGTGAGTGAGTCCTTTCGGCGGGCTCGCCCGTATCACTCTTATGATTGGCGGAGCAACAATGTCCTGGGAGAGCGGATTGGCAGTCGATAGCGACGTAGCACAGCTTCGGCGAGGCGACTTGGATGCGCTGTCTGCTCTGGTGACGCGCTACCAGAACCGTCTCTACCGTTACCTGCTGCGCCTGGTCCGGCAGCCGGCCGAAGCCGAAGACCTTTTTCAGTCCACGTGGATTCGGGTAGCCGAGAAAATCGGGCACTACGATCCGAACCGGAGTTTCGAGGCCTGGTTGTTCACTCTCGCGCGGCATCTGGCGATTGATCATCTGCGTCGAATTCGGCCCGAGAGCCTGGACGAGCCGATCGGCGATGACGATAACGGCGAGACCGGCGCAACCCGTTTGCGCTCGAAAGAGCCTGCGGCTTACGAGCGGATCGCTTCGCAAGAGCGCAGCAGCCGAATCGGCGAATCGCTGGACACACTGCCGGTCGCGCATCGCGAAGTTCTGACGCTGCGGTTTGAGGAAGAGATGAAGCTGGAAGAAATCGCGGAAGTGCTGAACGTGCCGCTCTCCACCGTGAAGACACGGCTGCGAAGAGCGCTCGACCGCCTGCGCGTGACGATGGAAGTCCGATTCCCGGGAGAGACGTGGCAATGAGCGACCACGAAAAAATTCGAGAGCTGCTCTCGCTGGCCGCGGCGAGCGCACTGGAGCCTCAAGAAGAGCAGATGCTGATGCAGCATCTTCGAGAATGTGAGTCGTGCGCGGCCGAGCAGGAAACCTGGTCGATGATCGGCTCGGCGCTGCGCCGCATGCCGACCCCTCAGCCGCGTGCCACGGTGGTCGAGCGCGCGCGGGCTCAGGCGCAGATTCGCCTGGCGGAAGAGTTTGAGCACCGATGGAACCGCACGGTGATCACGAGCTTGATCGTGTTCGCGTGGGTGCTCACGGTGATGAGCTGGCCGGTCTTCAAATTGTTGACCGTCGGCGTGGTGGGACTGTTCGATCCCAACTTTCATCATCTTTGGTTTGCGTTCGCAGGATTTACCGCGACGGTGTGGATTGCAGGTGGAGCGGCGGCAGCGCTGCTGAGCCTGCAAAGCCGACGCGAAAGGAGACTGGCATGAGCCGCTTTAGCGATGAGATGAAAATTATTCCCACGCCCGCGCGTGTGATCGCGGGGCTGGTCTATGTGTTGTGGGCGATTGGTTTTTGGGCAATGTATACGTTCAGCGGCGATCCAGGAATGTCGAAGTTGCCGATCGTCGGCGTGGGCGCGCTGATGTTTCTGGCCTCGATTCCCGTGGTGATCTGGATTCTACTGATCGGCTACGTGAACGCGGACGCCAAGCGACGCGGAATGCGCTACGTGATGTGGACGCTGCTGGCGATCTTCATCCCCAACGCGATTGGGATCATCGTCTACTTCATTCTGCGCGACCCGATGATGAAGGCGTGCCCGAACTGCTCGCAGACGGTGAGGCCGGGTTTCGCATTCTGCCCGCACTGCGGTTACAACCTCGCTCCCGCGTGTCCGAGCTGCAAGCGCGCCGTGGAGCCGGGGTGGAGAAATTGTCCATCGTGCGGAACCACGCTGAGTGGAGGGAGCAGCGCCGGTCACGCGCCAGCGCCGTACGCGGGGCCGCACACGGCTTGAGCTTCATTCCAACTCGATCGTGAAATCGCGCAGGTCTTTCGCTTACTTCGCCAGGGCCTGCGCGATTCCTTTTTCTGCCAGCGGAGCCATCACGGCGTAGCCGGCTTTGTTGGGATGGACGCCGTCAATACCGAGTTCGGTCTTCATGCCGCCGTCGGCGTTCACCATGCTGGTGTAATAGTCGACGTAGACGAAATTATTTTTTGCCGCGTACTCCTTGATCCACACGTTCAACGCGCGGACCTTCGGTGCGGGCTCCAGACCGCGGTGCCATGGAAAATCGATCGCCGGAAGCACGGAACAGAGCACGACGCGGATCCCGTCGATGCGGGCTAGCTCCGCCATCGAGGCGAGATTGCCAGTGATTTCATCCTGCGTGGCCGGACCTGTATTTCCGGCGATGTCGTTGATGCCCGCAAGAATCACCACGGCCTTCGGTTTCAGCGCGAGCACGTCTTCGCGGAAGCGAACCAGCATTTGCGGTGTGGTCTGGCCGGAAATGCCGCGGTTGATGTAAGGCTGGCCGGGGAAAAATTCCCCGCGATCCGGCGCGTACGCCGTGGCCTTTTGTCCCCAGCCTTCGGTGATCGAATCGCCCATAAACACGACGCGGTTTTCGTTCGGCGCGGGCGCGGGAAGTGCGGCGTTGGCGGCTTTGTATTTCGCCAGAAACGCCCAGTCGTACAGCGTCTGGTTGAGCTGCGACTTCTGATACGGCGTGAGCGCGGCGCAAGGATCGAGTGTCGCCGCATTTTGTTCCTGTGTGCGCGCTTCGGGCGTACGCGCTCGGGAAGAAAGCCGCGGAGCGCCCAGCAGAGTGGTGAGCAGAAGCAACGCGACGAGCGCAGCCAGAAATTTCAGCGAACCAGTCATCAAGACACCTCGCAGGATCGTAAGTCGCGCAATTCTACTCCAGCTGGATGCCTCGGGCTCCGCCAGTCGCGCCACGGATCGTATTGGCGTAGCGTAGTCCGGTAGAATACGGAGGAATTCCGAGGAGGGCCGCATGCCTTACGTTCAGGTGACCTGGGTGACCGGACGCACACCGGAGCAGAAGCGCAAAATCATCGAGCGGATCACCAGCGCCGTGGTGGAAGAGGGCCGCGCAAAAAAAGAGAACGTGCACGTCACGTTCGTCGATTTACCGCCGTCCGATTACGCGGAAGCGGGCGTAACGGTCGAGGATCAGCGAAAGAAGAATTGAGTTCAGTTTGCGGAGCGCCTCGCATTATTGCTGCACTGGCTGAACTTCCATCGTCGAGTCGATGAAGTAGTCGCTGCAGCCGGGCAGCGTCGCTTTCGGGCAGTGCGCGATGGCGCGGAACGTCTGCTCGTCGTTCACCACTTCGTAGGTGTAACCGTCGCGGCCGGATTTGAGCATCGTGAGCGTGCCCGACGAAACGAGCTCGTCCATTGACGCGTATTTTCCGCTTTGCACTTGATAGTCGCGCTCGGCGTGGGCGATGCCGATGAGATCGTTCTTCACCCCGACCACATCGATCGTCTGCCGCACCGGCGCAACCGCCTTATCCGCCGATCCCGCGAAATAGTATTTGTAAACGAAGGCCGTGATGACCGCCACGATCAAAATTCCCAGTATTCCGCCTCCACGCATCTCTCCCTCCAAAAATGCCGCAAAAGCCCTATTCAGCGCAGCTTAGCGCCGGGACCACAGCCTCGCAACGGCTTGTAATCGTTTTGTAGCGCGATGCGTCTAACTAGGAACCTGTACCGATGGCGGAGCCTGCTCGCAAGCAAAGGCGGCGGGCCGTGTTTGACAGGGGCAGACGGGCGCAAGGATACGGATTGGGCGTTTTTGGAAGTGGCGAACCGCACGTTCATCCGAAAGGTTCGGGATTCCCATCCGAAGCACGCGAAATCCTTGAGAGTTTAAGCAAAAAGGTCGCCGCGCGCGGGTGAAGTTGCGCGACTGAACCCGCCGCGACACTTCGGTCTCCGGCGCCACAGGCGCAAAAATCCCGCCATGGGAGTGAAGATGACGATCAGGTCAGTCCGATTTTGGGTGATCGCGGTGTTCGCGGCCGTGCTTGCGCTATTCGCAGGCGCGGTGCAGGCGCAGCAGACAGCGAGCGATGCGCGTCCGCCGAAGCTGAATTACACCAAGCACACGCTCGAAAACGGCCTCGAAGTCGTGATGCTCGAAAATCACTCCGTGCCCGTCATCAACGTTCAAGTCTGGTATCACGTCGGCTCGAAAGATGAACGTCCGGGCCGCACCGGCTTCGCGCACCTATTCGAACACTTAATGTTCAAAGGCTCGGCTCACGTCCCGGCCGAAGAACACTCGCGGATCATCGAAGCCGTCGGCGGTTTTGACAACGCCGAGACCGGGGACGACTCCACAAACTTCTTCGAGACCTTCCCGAGCAACTATCTTGAGCGCGTCCTCTGGCTCGAAGCCGACCGCATGGGCAGCCTGAACGTTACCGAGGCGAACTTCCTTTCCGAACGCGAAGTGGTGAAGGAAGAGCGCCGGATGCGAATCGAAAATCAGCCCTACGGATACATTCAGGAAGATCTGCGCGCCGAAGCGTTCACCGTGCACGGCTACCACCACACGCCGATCGGCAGCATGGAAGACCTGAACAAAGCCACGATTCAGGACGTGCGCGATTTCTTCAACACCTACTACAAGCCGAACAATGCGACGCTGGTTATCGTCGGCGACTTCGATTCCGCGCAGGCTCTCGCGTGGACGAAGAAATATTTCGACGGTATTCCCGCCTCGGCCAAACCGATTCCTCGTTTGAATAATCCTGAGCCGCCGCAGACGGCCGAGCGCGACGTCACCAAGACTTACTCGAACACGCCGCTTCCCGCTGTGGTGATCGGCTACAAAATCCCCGCGAAGTACACGCCGGATTCCTATCCACTCGATCTCGCTTCGAACATTCTAGCGGGCGGTGAAAGCAGCCGTCTGTATCAGACACTGGTCTACAAAGAGCAAATCGCGGTGCAGGCGGCAGGATTCGGAAATTTCACCGAGGATCCGAATCTGTTCTGGGCGTACGCGATCATGAATCAGGGCCACACGGCGGAAGAAGGAAAAAAATCGATCATCGCTGTGCTCGATGAGTTGAAGCAGAAACCGGTCGATTCCACGGAAATGGCGAAAGCCAAGAATCAGGAAATCGCCGGCTTCATTCTCGGCCGCGACACGAATGAAGAGAAGGCCGTGGCGCTGGCTTCTGCCGCTGTGATCGGCAAAGACCCCGCGCTGGTGAATACCGAGTTAGAGCGCTACCTGAAGGTGAGCCCCGACGATATCCAGCGCGTCTCGAAACAGTATTTCGATTTGAAAGGCGCGACGGTATTGAGCGTGATGCCCGCGGCGGCTGGTCAATGAGAAACGCGACGAACAAAGATGTGCTGCGGCGAATGCGCGAACGAGGAGCGGGTGTGACGGCCAAGCGTTTCAGCAGCGTGTGGTGTTTGATTTTCATCGCAGGGTTTGCAACGGCTCCAGTAACGCTTGCGCAGCAAGGGCAACAGCGGCCGGAAGAGCCGGGCGCGCAATCATCAGAGCCCGCGAAAGCGTCGGGCGTGGTACCGCCGGGAGTGAAGCTCAGCCCCGAAATGCCGCCTGCCGGGAAACCGGGAAAGTTTGAGTTTCCCGTAGCCGCTACAAAGACGCTTTCGAACGGAATGAAAGTATTCGTCGTCACGGATCATGCCGAGCCCGCCGTCGCGGTACAAATGGTGATCACCTCGGCAGGTTCGACAAAGGATCCGGCGGGAATGCCGGGCGTGGCGCAGATGACGGCAGCGCTCCTTTCACAGGGAACGGAAAAGCGTTCGGCGCAGGAACTCGCCGAAGCGATTGATTTCGTCGGCGGGTCGCTGAATGCGTCGGCGACAAAGGACGCGACCGAAGTCGCTCTGCAAGTGGTGAAAAAGGATCTCGCCACAGGACTCGACCTGATGTCCGACGAAGTGCTCCATCCATCGTTTCGTCCCGATGAAATCGATCGCCAACGCCAGCAGTTACTTTCGAGCCTGCAAGTTGAATATTCCGATCCGGAATATCTCGCATCGGTAGCCCTCACGCGCGTGCTGTACGCCGGCTCGCCTTACGGAATGCCCGCTGAAGGCACTCCGGCTACGGTGCAGAAGTTTCAGCGCGAGCTGTTCGTGAAATTTCATGACGCGAACTACGCCCCGAACCAGACGCTGATCGCGTTTGCGGGCGACATCACGCCGGATGAGGCCTTTGCCGCTGCTGAACAATATTTTGGCTCGTGGCAGCAAGTGCAAGTGCCCGCGAGCACGATGAAAGCTCCGGCGCCGATCCAGGGCCAGCACATCTGGCTAATCGATAAGCCGGACGCCGTGCAGACTCAAATCCGCGTGGGGCGACTCGCGATTCCGAGAGCCGATCCCAATTACATTCCGCTCGACGTGACCAATCACATTTTCGGCGGCAGCTACAACAGCCTGCTAAACACCGAAGTTCGCATTAAGAGCGGCCTCACCTACGGTGCGAATTCCACGTTTTCGGCGCACGTGCAGGCCGGCTCGCTTGCCGTCGAAACTTACACGCGTACCGAACAGACCATTCCTGCCCTAAAACTCGTGATGGACATGCTCGGCAAAATGTCGCGCGGTGAACTGACGCAGAAGAATCTCGATTTCGCGCGGGACTACATGGCTGGCGTGTATCCGATCCAATCCGAAACCGCGGAGCAAGTCGCGGGACGAGTTTTGATGGTCGCGATGTACGGGCTGCCAGCGGATTACAACCGCACCTTCCCCGACAAGATTCGCGGCACGTCGCTGGACGTAGTGCAGCGCGAAGCGAAAAAGTATTTCGGGACCGAGAACATCGATATCGTGCTTGCGGGCAATGTGGCCAGCTTTCGGAATGCTCTGAAGTCGGAGTTTCCCAACGCGCAGTACACAGAAATCCCTGCGGATCAACTCGATCCGCTTTCCGACGATTTGCGGGCGGCGAAGCAGGCCAAGGCCGAGGCCACTCCGGAAGCCCTCGCGGCCGGAAAACAGATTCTGCTCGCGGCGGCGCAGGCGGCGGGCGGCGATGCGTTGAAGCCCGTCGCAACGATCAGAATCGCGGAATCGGGAACGATTCATGCTCCTGATGGCGCGCGCAAACTCGATGTGAACTGGCAGGTCGTGTATCCGAACCAATCCTACGGCGAAGTGGATCTGGGCGGGACGAAGGTTCTGCAGGTTTGCGATGGAACTTCATCCTGGCTGAAATTTCCGAATTCAGTGCGGGACACCACCGACGTGATCACCGAATTCAAGCGCGGTATTTTGCTCTTCGGCGGCGGCTGGGGATTGTACCGGCAAGTCCTCGACGGAAAACTTTCCGGCCCGGCGATCGATGGCGACGAGATTGACGGCCACAAAACGCAGGCCGTGGCGCTCGATGGGGATTTCGGCGCTCTGAAGCTTTATTTCGACGCGACCACACATCTGCTGGTCGCCGCGCGCTACGACTCGATGGCAGAGCAGGGCGTGAACCACAACGAGCAGCGTTGGAGCGATTATCGCGCGCTCAACGGCGGGCAGTTCGGTTACGCGACGGTGACGTATCGCAACGGCGTGAGGTTTTTCGATTCGACGATTCAGAGCGTCGAACTGAATCCGAAAGTCGATCCTGCGCTTTTCGTAAAGCCGTCGAACGAGCCCGGTGCCGCTACTTCACGGTGAGCAGCACCTTGCCGATGTTTTTGCGGTCGTGAATGTATTGATGCGCGGCAGCAGCGTCGAGCAGGGGAAACGACTTCGCGATCACCGGTTTGATCGAGCCGGCGGTGTACAGCCTGAAAAGCTCGCCGACTTCACGGCGAACCATAGCCGATCCGTGCGAGCTGGTCAGAACCCCGCTGAGCGAGACGCCGATCACCGCGAGATTTTTGCTCATCAGTTTGAGGGGATGAAACCGCCGCGTCTGAGCCAGGGCGGCGGCACTCGTGAAGAGGCTACGGCGGCTGCCTGTAGCCGCCGAAGACAGGCCGTAGACGATCAGTCGTCCCGTAGGACCGAGGCACTCGGCGCTTCGCGAAAAAGATTTTCCGCCGATCGCGTCCATCACCATTTCGATTCCGGCCGGAGCGAATTTCTGAACCACGTTCACAAAGTCGTTTTTCTCGTAGTCGATCGCGTGATCCACGCCGATCTTGCGGAGGAATTCGATCTTCGCGGGTCCTGCGGTGCCGAAAATCTCCAGACCGTTCGCTTCGCCGAGTTGAACGGCGGCGATGCCCACTCCTCCGGCCGCGCTGTGAATCAGAATCCGATCGCCGGATTGCAAATTGCCCATCGCAAACATCGAGTGGTACGCCGTGACGTAGTTCACCAGGAACGCCGCGCCGTCGTCGAACGACATCGACGCAGGAAGCTTGTAAACGTGCCCGGCGGCAACCGCGACCCATTCTGCGTAAGCATTGAAGTGCGAGAACGCGACCACGGCGTCGCCCACGCGCAGCGGCTCGCCGTCACCTGCTTTTCCGCCCTCCGCAATTTTTTCCACCAGGCCCGCGATTTCAAGGCCGGGCACGAACGGTGGCTTGGGAATTCCGGGATATATGCCGGTGCGCTGCAGCAGGTCGGCGAAATTCACCCCGATCGTTTTCACGCGGATCAGCACTTCACCGGGCTTCAGCTGCGGATCGGGCGCGTCACGCAACTCCAGAACATTGGGAGCGCCAAACCTCTTAATCACGATCGTGCGCATCTAAATCTCCTTCCGCCGGATGCCTCGCTTGTTCGGATGCCGGATGGGAATCGCGCGATGCAGCGCGTCAATTCGGCAACAGGCAGCAGGTTTTCACATAGGTTCCAAACGCATCCTATCTTAAACTGTGAGTCTTTGCGTACCCATGGATAGCCACTCGATGAGACGACGAATACTGAGCAGCACCAGCCTGGCGATTTTATTCGCATCCGCAGCCGCTCTCGGCGCACCCAAAGCGGCGCAGGCGCCCGTTCCGCCGGTGTTGACGGCGATGCAGGAAGAGCTCGACCGCTCGATGGGCGCGATGTCCAAGGCCGAGCCACCGACGTACTTCATCAGCTATACCGTGGCGGACCGCCAGTACGCGGAAGTCTCCGGCTCGAATGGCGCGCTGCTATCGAGTTCGGACACCATGGCGCGCTGGCTGGAAGTGCAGACCCGCGTGGGCTCGTATCAACTCGACGACACGCACAAAGTCGCCGAGCGCCCAAGCTGGACCAGCCCAGGGACGTCCGCCTCGCTCGACAACGACATACCTGTGCTGCGCCGCGAAATCTGGCGCGAGACCGATCGCCAGTACCGCGCAGCCACCGAAGCCTTGATTCGCGTGAAGACCAACCAGCAAGTCCAGGTGCAAAGTACCGAAGGCAGCGCGCCGGATTTTTCGAAGGAGACGCCGCACGTTTCCATCGGACCCCGCGTGCAAATGACGGTCGACCGCACGCCCTGGGAACAGAAGGTCCGCGATTACACCGCGGCTTTCAGTAAATCGCCGGTGGTGCTCAATTCAATTGCGACGTTCAGCGCTCTGGGAATGAATCAGTATCAGGTCAATACCGAAGGCACAAAGCTCGCTTTCGGGCAGGTTCACTACCGCCTTGAGCTTTACGTCCAAAGCAAAGCTCCGGACGGCATGGACATCAACCGCTACGCGAATTTCGACTGGCTCGATCCGAAAGACGCGCCGGACGACAAGACTGTGGACGCCACGATCGCGCAACTGATCCAGGAAAGCGCGGACCTCGATAAGGCCCCACTCGTCGATCCGTATGCCGGTCCCGCGCTACTCACCGGACGCGCCGCCGCCGTTTTCTTTCACGAAGTTTTCGGCCACCGCGCCGAAGGCTTCCGCCAGAAGGACATCAACGAAGGCCAGACGTTCTCCAGCAAAGTGGGCGAGCAAATTTTTCCGTCCTTCATTTCGATCAAGGACGATCCAACGGAATCGAAGATCAATGGAGAGATGCTGCTCGGCAATTACGCGTTTGACGATGAAGGCGTGCCTGCCGAAGACGTGCATCTGGTCGACAACGGCGTGCTGAAGACGTTCCTGATGTCGCGCTCGCCGCTCACCACGATTCCTCAATCAAACGGTCACGGGCGGCGCCAGTTGGGATATGTGCCTGTAGCGCGGCAGGGCAACCTGATCGTGACCAGTTCGAGCACGATGACCAACGCGCAGCTCCGCCAAAAATTGATCGAGTTGGTGAAAGCACAGGGAAAGCCGTTTGGCCTGTTCATCGACGATATCGCCGGCGGATTTACGTTCACGGGTCGGGGACAGCCGCAGGCGTTTCAGGTGACCCCGCTCGTGGTCTACAAGGTTTTCCCCGACGGCCGGCCGGATGAGTTGGTCCGCGGCGTGGATATTGTGGGGACGCCGCTCGTTTCCCTGACAAAGATTGTTGCAACGGGCGACACGCCGGAAATTTTCAACGGCTACTGCGGCGCGGAATCCGGCTCGGTGCCCGTGTCCGCCGTCGCACCGGAAATTCTGATTTCCGAAATGGAGTTCAGCAAGAAGGAGTCCGCCACGGACAAACCGCCAATTTTGCCGCCTCCCGCGCACGATCCGGAAGCCAAGGGAGCAGGCCAGTGAAAAAAATCCTGAGTGCCACAGTTATCGCAGGGATCACGTTGGTGGCAGCGGGCTTCGGCTCCGGCGCACATGCCGATGATCCAACGGCCAGACACGCGGCCGAGCCGTTTGCGCAGGCAGCCGTACCTGACTCGGAGAAAGATCAAACGTTGCACGCGATGCACGACGAAATGGAACGCTCGCGTACGCGGCTGCAGATCGAAGGCGTCGACAAGCCTTACTATGTGGAGTACCGCCTGCTCGATCTCGACGTAAAAACGATCACCTCGTCGTTCGGCTCGTTGATTGCGTCGAACACCAATCGCAACCGGTTCATGAGTATCGACGTCCGCATCGGCGACTATCACCTCGACAGCTCGAATTTCATCACCGAAGACGGCTTTCAGGGATTCCTGGGAACCACAGGCGAAGTCGGAATCGATCGCGACTACAACTCGCTGAGGCAGGATCTTTGGCTTTCCACCGACCAGGCGTACAAGCAGGCCGCCACGCAGTTATCGTTGAAGCAGGCGTTCTTGCGGAGCCTCACCAAGCCGCCCGAGATCGACGATTTTTCGCAGGCCACGCCGCTGGTGCAGGTCGATCCGCGCCCGGAAGTGAACTGGACCACGCGCAAGTGGGAAGACGAAGCGCGAGTCGCCTCCGCGGTCCTGAAGAATTATCCCGAATTGAACGGCGCGCGCGTGAACTATTACATGGCGTACGTCACCTACTACCTGATGAACAGCGAAGGCACCACGATTCGCACGTCACGGTCGATCGGCGCCGTGGAAGCCGCGATGGATTCGCAGGCGGACGACGGCATGCCGCTGCACAATTTTTATTCGTTGTACGTCGCCAGTCCTCAGGATATGCCTTCGCCGGACCTACTCGCAAAGTCGATCGCCAAAGCTGCAGAGGATCTGGTGGCTCTGCGCAAGGCTCCGATTGCGCCGGACTACACCGGACCGGTGCTCTTCGATGCTCCCGCGGCAGGATCCTTGCTCGCGCAGGCGCTATCGCCTTCGCTTTCCGGCGCGCGTCCGCCGCTTTCGATGTTGCCCGCGTTCGACGAAATGATGGAACGCATGGGCGGCCGCAGCGAGTGGTCCGGTCGCGTGGGAACTCGCGTGTTGCCGGCGAACGTTTCGCTCGTGGACGATCCGACGATGAAGGACTTTTCCGGTCAGCCCCTTCAAGGCGGCTACGAAATCGACGACGAGGGCGTGAAAGGCCAGCGCGTCGCGATCGTGCAGAATGGAATTCTGAAGGACGAGCTGATGTCGCGGCGTCCCGGTCCAGATTTCCAGGCTTCGAACGGGCACGCACGGTCAGCGCTACTTTCCGATACCCGTCCACTGCCAAGCAACTTGATTTTCTCGGCCACAGGCGGCCTCAACCCTACGGACATGAAGAAGAAATTCCTCGATGCCTGCAAGGATGATGGCCACGAGTGGTGCCTGGAAGTGAAGCGGATGGACAATCCTGCGCTGTCGTCGATTCGCCAGGAAGATTTCAACGAGCTGATCGGCGCGCTCGCCGGAGGGATTTCGAGCGGTGAACGGATGCCGCTGCTGGTTTATCGCGTCTACGTTTCAGACGGCCACGAAGAGTTGGTCCGTGGATCTCACATCGAAGGACTGCAGTTGCGCGCGCTGCGGAATATCCCGGCGATCGGCGATGATGCCGCCGTGTTCACCTACATGCAGAATCCGGGCGGCGGCTTCGCGGGCACGGCGCTTGGCGCGTTTGGTTCGGCGCAGGGCGGAATTCCGAGCACGATCATCTCGCCGTCGTTGTTGCTCGATGAAATCGAGATTCGTGGATTCCACGGTGAGCCGCGCCGTTTGCCGCTCGTTCCGGCGCCGCCTCTGAAATAACAAGGACGAGACGCTGTACCTGTTTCGAGCCGTGAGTGCACCAGCGCTCACGACTTTTTCGTTTGTGGCGCCGAGTTTATTGCTGCTGCGTCGTTTCCGGCGTAATCGTGATGAATGCGATCTCCGGCCGGCACATGAACCGAATTGGCAGGACCGACGTTCCGACCCCGCGACTCACATACATCTGTGTTCCGTTTTCACTGTACCAGCCTGCCAAAAAGCGTCCGCATCCCTTCGGCAGCCAAAACGGCCTCACGAACGGAATCACCACCTGTCCGCCGTGCGTATGTCCGGTAAGGCACAGATTCACCCGTCCCGCCATGTGATCGAAATATCCCGGTGAGTGGAACAGCGCGATGGTGTACACACTCTTCGGAATTCCGAGCAGCGCCAGGTCCGGCTTCGCCGTGCCGGTGTAGGGATCGTCAAGGCCGACCATGTAAACGTCCGGGCGAGCGGCCTCGTTGGAATTCAGCAGGAACTTGATGCCCGCATCGCGATAGTAGGCGCGCTCGTTGTGCGGCAGGCGGTCGTTTTCCCAGTTGCCGCGTACGAACCACACGCCGAGCGGCGCGTGCAGTCGCTCGTACACTTCCTTGCAGTCGGCGTAGTTGCCGGGCTCCTGTCCGGGCGTGTCGCCGGTCACGACGATCAAGTCCGGCTTTTCGCGGTCCAGAATGTCGAAAATTTCGCGTTCGCGGCGGTTGATACCGTGCGTGTGAATGTCGCTGATATGGGCGATTTTCAGAGGACCTTTCACAGCGCCCGTAATTACATAGTGCGTTACTTCGATGCGATACGGCTCAACATAAATCGCATCGATGGCGAGCGCTGCAAAGGCGAGAAGCAGCGCGATCGAAATCAGTCGAAACCGGCGGTGACGGACGAAATCCGCGTCGCGCGCGACTGGCGTGGCGGTGGTGGATGTCATCGGGCGTGAAATCGCTCTGGCATCGGCCTGGCTCCATGATACAGGCAAGCTCGCGCCGCCGAAAAATTGTGAAGTGAAATGTGCCGAAAATGACGTTTTTTGGGCTATTTCGCGCTCCGCCGCGTCCGCTTGGGGAATCGCCGGAGCGGCGTATAATCGGGCGTGTCTTCCACGCCAATTGAAATCGCTTCGCGCGAAAAGCGCATGGCCGCACTGGCTTCGATTGGCTCGGCCGTGGTTCTGCTGGCCCTGAAAATGTTTCTCGTGGTTTTGACGGGTAGCTTGGGGGTCCTGTCCGAAGCGCTGCACTCTTTCCTCGATTTGCTCGCCGCGATCCTCACGTTTTACTCGGTACGCGTCGCTGATAAGCCGGCTGATGCGCAGCATCTTTACGGGCACGGAAAGATCGAGAGCTTTTCCGCGTTCGTCGAGACGGCGCTGCTGCTGGTCACCGCGATCTATATCATCTATGAAGCCATCGAACGGTTGATCTTGGGGCACGCCGCAATGCGGCCCTCGCTCCTGGCGATCCTGATTTTGCTGGGCTGCATGGGCGTCGATTATTTACGCTCGCGAAAGTTGAACCGCGTCTCGGCGCAGTATCCCAGCGAGGCGCTGGAGGCCGACGCGCTTCACTTCTCCACGGACGTGTGGAGTACGTTCGTAGTCGTCCTCGGGATTGCAGGAGCGTGGCTGGGCATGCGCCTCGGTGTGCCTTGGCTCGGCAAACTCGACTCCGTGGCGGCGCTGGTCGTAGCCGGCGTGATTATCTGGATCGGCTCGCAGATGGGGAAGCGCACCGCCGAAGGCTTGCTCGACGTGGCGCCTCGTGGCCTGCGCGAACGCATCGAACGCGCTGCGGATCAAGCCGATGGCGTGCTCAAGTCCGAACGGGTGCGGGTTCGCCGCGCGGGACAGCGCTACTTTGTCGACGTTACGATAAGCGTGCCGCGCACAGCGACTCTCGAGCAGGCTCACGCTGCCAGCCAGAACGTTGAGAAAGACATCGCGCAGATCGTCCCCGCCGACGTGGTGGTGCACATCGAGCCGCGCGCCAAAAGCGACGAAAATTTATTTGAGACGATTCGCGCCATCGCGCAGAAGCGCGGCCTCGCCGTCCACGAACTTTCCGCACACCATTACGAAGGCCGCCTCTTCATCGAGCTGCACATGGAAGTCGACGAGGGATCCAGCCTCGAAGTAGCGCACCGGCAGGCCACCGAACTTGAGGAAGACATCCGCCAAGAAACCGACCCGCGCGCGCTGGTGAACATCCACATTGAGCCGCTCGGTATGAAGATCGCCGGCGCGGAAGACATGAAAGTCTTGGCGCGCTCCGTGCAGGAATATCTGAATTCGTTGCAGGCCGAGTATCACGAGCTCGCCGACTGCCACGAAGTACATGTCCGCAGCGTGGACCACAAAATTCTCGTATCGTGCCACTGCCTGATGGATGGTGCGCTACCCGTCACCGAAGTGCATGACATTACTGCGGCTGTGGAAGACCGCGTGAAGGAGCGCTTCCCGCAGATTTATCGCTTGACGATTCATCCCGAGCCCGTCGGCGAGAGCTAGGCCAACGCGATTGCAATATTGTTTTCGCTGGAGTTTCACAACAGCGAGTCCGGGCAGGCGTTCAAAATCGCGCATGTTGAGCGTTGCGACGGCGTAACCCAGGTCTAGCGCTGTGGCGCCGATGAGCAAGTCGGCAAGCGCAAACTGCAATCCCTTCGCCGTTTCTCGACCCAAGATTTTGCCGGCAAGCCGGGCGATTTCTGGATTGACCGGGTAGACAGGCACGTCGCCCGTGAGACGCTCGATGAATTCCAATCGCCGATCTCAGCGTTCGGGAGTCCGCGCCCGGTACGGGCCATACATGAGCTCAGTTACAACGACGACGGAGATCGCGATGCCTGCCTCGCCGCGAGACGCTTGGAACCGCTCGAGGATTTGCCGGACGCTGCGCCCTTTTCGTTCAGCGTCGAGAATCACGCTGGAGTCGAGACTTCATCCCAGTTCGGCGGGTTCCACCACTTTCTTTCGTCCACAATTGCTGTTACCTCGTCCGCAAAATCCGGATCGAGCACCGGAGCGCGCCCGGCTTCTTGCTCCTGTTTTTTCGCAAGCGCAATCGATTTCGCGATGGTTCGCCGAACCGGCTCCGCAGCATGCATAACCGCGATCGGACCGGTCTGGTGCTCGATTACGACCTCGGCGCCAGCGCCTACCTGCTCGAGGAACGACGGAAAGTCACGGGCGGCCTCGGCCTCGGAAACGTGGATCATCTGCTTGGACATGGTCTGGTTCTACCGTGCGCCGCTCGTGCTCGCCGGAATCCCAGTTACGGCAGTTCGTTCAGTGCACACGCAGCTTTGCCCGCCAGAGCTTGCGCGGCAATCGCGATCACAGCAGGAAAGCACTCCAGCACATAACGCGGCTCAGGCGTCTCGACAAATTTCGCGAAGAACAGCGTGCGCACCACGCAAAACACAATCAAGAACGCGAGTCCAGGCCGCCGCCGGGCCAACCACGCCCCGATCAACGCCAGCAGAACGTAGATACCGTTCACCACCGTAAATCCGAGCGTCACCAGAAAATCCGGCCGGTCATCTTCCCACTCGCTCCGCAATGGCCACAATTTCCCCGACGAAGGCAGCAACTCCGTCCGTGGCGTGAACCACAGCGCCAACGTCCGCTTCAGCGGCACCGTCAGATACGTCCGCAAAGGATGTCGCGCCGTTCGCTCGCGCGCCACCGCGCGGAATTTCGCATCGAGCGCCGGATCGATCGTCAGCACATCGTTGTATTCGTCCAGAATGTCAGACATGCGCTGCCGCTCCTTGTCCGAATCAAACGCGTACGCCGGGATGTCGTCCATCGAAATCTCTTCCGAGTTCACCTTCCACTGCGTCAGGTATACGTCGCGATACCGCCACAGCCACGTATTGGTCCAGTCCGAAAAGCCAAGCGGCGTGTATTCGCCGGGCAGCTCGCTGTAGCGCGGCGCGAGGAACTGAATGTCGTGGAGCGTGTGCCAGTTCCGGGCGGCCCACGGAATTAGCGGCAGCAATACGCCAACTCCCATCAGTACGCCCGCGCGAATCAGCTTCAACCAGTTTGCAGGACGCCACCACCGCACCGCGAGCACAAGTCCGGCCGAGATGATCAGTAATGGCGTTTCCGGCCGCACCAGCGTGCCGAACCCGACGACGATCCCTCCCAAAAAGTAAGGATCGCCAATCACGCCTCGCCAACCGCCGCCCACCGCAGCAGCCGCAGCGCGGCCCGGCCCAAGGTCTGTCTGCATCAAAACAAGGATCGCAACGGCGGTCAGAAAGATCACCAGCGTTTCGGTAAGGACCACAGCCGTATAGTTGCCCGTAAAAGGGCAGAGTGCGGCAAGCCATACGGCCGCAATGAACACACGACGGCGCGTAGCCTCCGGAGCCAGGCGCGAGGCGATCAGCGCGATCACGACGCAGGTGACCAAGTCGAGCGCCACCTGCCCCAGCATCGCGGCACGCGTCGATTGCCCGGCGAACGAAAACACCGCCGCGAGGAATGCCGGATAGCCTGGAACCCGCATGTCTACCGGTGTCAAAACGCCGTTCACCGGAAAGCCGTAGATGCCCTTCTTCAGCCAATTCCATGCCAGCTCGATGTAAAATGGAGCATCGCCTGAATCGGTCACCGGGAATTTCAGCGCGAAGTAGGTCCGCATCGCACACCCAGCCAGCAACGCGAGCGCGATATTTCCACGCAGTTTGTTTTGAGGGGTCATTGACAGCTATCTGTTCCGCGGCTAGCTTGGATTGCGTACATGCCTGAGCGCAAGCCCATATTTTACGATGAAGAGCGGCGTCGCTGGCGCCGCACGCGCCGGGTGCTGGAGGTCACGGGCGGACTTTTTACTTTGGTCCTCGTAGTGTTTCTCGTCAACGTCTTCAACAAGCCTGATCTTCCCGATATTTTGCAGGCCGCCACGCATTGGGGCCTCCACGCTGTTCCCTCCAAAACGAGGCCTAAGCCGGTCCGCCAGGGCCGCAAGCGCAAAGTCGCCAACCTTGGCAAAGAGCCGCAGAATTATGATCCGTTGCGCGCCGCATTTTATGTGAGCGACGATCCCACCAGCCTCGCCTCGCTGCAGCTTCACTACAAAGACCTCGACTTGCTCATTCCCGAAGCGCTGCACGCCTACAAAGCCGACGGCTCGCTCGATATCGAGCCCGATCCCAAGCTGACCCAGTGGCTGCAGTCCAGCGGCGTCGAGCTTCCCATGATGCCGATGGTGAACAATTACGACGGCAAGACTTGGAACGTGAAGGAAGTTGCCGAGATGCTCGGGCATCCGGTCGCGCGCGAACGACTGGCGAAATCCATTGCGGACTTTGTGGTTCAGAAACACCAATCCGGAGTGGTTCTCGATTTCGAATTGATCGAACCGGCCACGCAACCCGATTTTGCGAAGTTCATCCACGACCTCGCCGCCGCGATGCACGGCGCAAACCTGAAATTGATGGTCGCTCTGCCTGCCGCGGACTGGAGCTACGACTACAAGTACATCGCGTCCCAAGCCGATGCGGTGATCCTGATGAACTACGATCTGCACTATCCGACTTCCGATCCCGGGCCTATCGCGTCGCAGGACTGGTTCGAGCGCAACATCGAAAATATTTTGAAAATCGTGCCCGCGGACAAAATCGTGATGGGTATCGCGAATTACGGTTACGACTGGCCTGCGAAAACCAAGGCGGTGCCACATCCCGTGGCCGCCGGCGTCACCTTCCAGCAGGCCATCATCACGGCGGTCGAGTCGCAGTCGGACGTCACCTTCGATCCAGAGACGCTGAACCCGCACTACTCCTACGCCGACGAACAAAATCAGGTTCACACCGTGTGGATGCTCGACGGAGTGACGGCTTACAACCAGTTGCGCGCGGCGGAACGGCAGGGCGTGCGTGGCACAGCGCTGTGGCGCTTGGGCATGGAAGACCCGTCGATCTGGTCAATCTGGGATGCGACACATCCAGACGCCGCCATCCGCGCGAAGATCGAGGAAGTTCCCCCCGGTTACGATCTAATCATCGAAGGGCAGGGTGATATCTGGCGCATCACGGCTACGCCGCAAAGTGGCCGCCGCACCTTCGATTATGACGCTGTGTCCGACGTTTTCGACGACGAGTCCTACCAGAGCTATCCGTTATCGTGGCGAATTCAGGCAATGGGCTTGTCGCCGCACAAGCTGGCGCTTACCTTTGACGATGGCCCGGACCCGACTTACACGCCGCAGATCCTGAAAATCCTGAAAGAAAAAAACGTTCCGGCCGCGTTCTTCGTAATTGGCGAGTCCGCGAACCAGTATTCGAGCCTCGTCCGCCGCGAATACAACGAAGGCAACGAAGTAGGGAATCACACGTTCACTCACCCGGATTTCGAAACGATCTCGAAATCGCAGCTTCAGATTGAACTGAACCTCACCGAGCTGTTGCTCGAAAGCAATCTCGGCGTGAAGACCACGCTGTTTCGCCCGCCGTACGGCATCGATCACCAGCCCGAAACGGCGAGCGAAATTCAGATGCTTCCGATCCCGCAGGCGATGGGCTACATCATCGTCGGCGCGCAAATCGATCCGCACGATTGGGGCGAGGGCGATAACCAGCCGCCCGCTCCCGCGGACATTCTGGTGCAGCGCGTGCTCGCGGACGTAGCCAAGGGCCGCGGCAACATCATCTTGAATCACGATGGCGGCGGCAATCGCACGCAGACCGTGCTCGAATTGCCACAAATCATCGATCAGTTGCGCGCCAAGGGCTACGAATTCGTTTCCGTGTCCGACTTGCTGAATCAAACGCGCGCTCAAGTGATGCCGCCGCTCACGCACGAGGAATGGCTACTGGTTCGCGCCGACGCCTTTATTTTTGAAACGTTCCGCTGGTTCCGCTCCGGCATTGCCTTCATTTTCATGGCGGGAATTTTGCTTGTCAGCGCGCGCGCCCTGATCATCGGACTGCTGGCGCTGGCGGAAAAGCTGAGGCCTGCTCCCGCCGATCATCCGGAGTTCAAGCCTCAAGTCACTGTGATGGTGCCGGCCTATAACGAAGAAGCGGCCATCGTGCAGACCGTGAGCTCTGCGCTCGCCTGCGACTATCCGAATCTGGAAGTATTGGTGATCGACGACGGATCGAAAGATCGCACCGCCGAACTGGTGCTCGCAAACTTCAGCCACGATCCGCGCGTGCGATTGATCCAGCAGCCGAACCGTGGCAAGCCCGCCGCGTTAAATCACGGCCTAGCCGAAGCCTCGGGCGAAGTGATCGTCTCGATCGACGGCGACACCATCGTCGATCCCGAAGCGATTCCACGCCTGGTGCGCCACTTCGCCGATCCGAAAGTTGCGGCCGTCGCCGGCAACGTGAAGGTGATGAATCGCAACCGCTGGCTCACACGCTGGCAAGCGCTTGAATACATCACCAGCCAGAATCTTGAGAAGCGCGCATTCGACTTGCTGAACTGCATCCCTGTCGTGCCCGGCGCGGTGGGCGCGTGGCGCACCAGCGTGCTGCGTGAGAAGCACGGCTTCTCCGGCGACACGGTGGCGGAAGATACCGACCTGACCCTGACGATCCGCCGTGACGGCTGGAAAATCTTGTACGACGAAGATGCCATCGGCCGTACCGAAGTTCCCGAAACCGTAGAGACGCTCATCAGGCAGCGCTTCCGCTGGACGTTTGGCACGCTTCAGGCGGTCTGGAAGCACCGCGACACGGCAGGGAAACCGAAATACGGCACGCTTGGCTGGGTCGCGATTCCGAATATTTTCCTCTTCCAGATTATTTTGCCGATGGTCTCGCCGGTGATCGACCTTCTGTTCCTGCTCTCACTCGCGCTGTGGGGACTCGGCCAGTTGCGGGTGGCGCGCCTGCCCCAGCTCTGGACGCTTCAAGACGTCGAACGCTCGCTGATTTTCTTCGCGATCTTCATGCTGATCGACCTGCTCACCTGTGTAGTGGCTTTCGCGCTCGAAAAGGGCGAAGACTGGACTCTGCTCGCGCCGCTCATCCTGCAGCGTTTTTACTACCGCCAGATGATGTACGTCGTTCTATTCCGCGCGATCAAGGAAGCGGTGAGCGGGCGCCCCGTCGGCTGGCGCGGCGTGGAACCGCAACTCCCTACGCCCGCGACAAATCCCTGATTCCTCGCGCAACGCTGCGCATCTAAATCCCTGTTCCTTCATATCACGCCACGTTTGCCGGAGGCCTACCGATGAATGCCGAAGATTTCAAAACACTTTTTCGTTACAACGCCTGGGCCAATCGTCGAACTGTCGAGGCCTGCGCCGGGCTCCGTGCTGCGCAGTTCACCAAAGACCTCGAATCCAGCTTCCGCTCCGTCCGCGACACGCTCGTGCACATCATGGCCGTCGAGCGCGTTTGGCTCGATCGCTGGAAGCTCGCATGGGACGGATCCTTTCTGAAGGCTGCGGGCTTTCCCGACATCGAGTCGGTTCGCACTGCATGGGTGCCGATCGAAAGGGAACTGCTCGGTTTTGTGGACGCGCTCAGCGACGAGGGCACGAAAAGAATCGTGCCGCATAAAAATTCATCGGGTGCGGAATTTCAGATGCCGCTGTGGGAGTTGATGCAGCACGTTGTAAATCACGGAACCTACCATCGCGGCCAGATTACGACCCTGGTCCGTCAGGCTGGAGGAAAACCTTTGGCCACCGACCTGGTCGGTTTCTATCGCGGACGATCCGCTGTCGCGAAATAATCGCTCGCCCTGCTCAACCGTGGTTAAGCGCGGCCAAGACTTCAGCGCCATGGCCCTTCGGGGTCACGTTGTTCCAGATCTTGCGGATGGTGCCGTCCGGGCCGATCCAGAACGTCATGCGCACGATCCCCATGAACGTCTTCCCTAGAAAACTTTTCATCCGCCGCGCGTCATAGGCACTGATCACTTTGAAGTCCGTATCCGCAAGCAGCGGAAAATTCAGGCTGTGCTTGTTCTTGAAGCTCGTTTGCGCGTCGACCGTATCTGCGCTCACTCCAACGATCGCCGTATTCAGGGCTTCGTACTTCCTGATATCGTTGCGAAACGCGTTGGCCTCGTGCACGCAGCCCGGCGTGTTCGCCTTCGGGTAAAAGTACAGAATCAGGTTTTTGCCTTTGTAATCGCTGAGGGACACGGTCGAACCGTCGTCTGCTGTGGCGGAAAAATCCGGTGCCTTTTCGCCTTCGTTCAACATGTGCGTTGTCTCCGCATGAGAAATAAAAATTCGAAGTTAGGAATTCGATAGCACGCGTTTCAGGATTTCGTTCACGGATTGCGGGTTGGCTTGCCCCTTGGTTTCCTTCATCACCTGTCCGACGAAAAACTTGAACACGCCCTCGTTGCCCGATTTATATTTTGCGACATTATCCGGGCTTTTCGCGACCACCGCCCGCGCAATCGATTCGATCGCGGACGTGTCCGAAATCTGCGCGAGCCCCTCGGCGGCGACGATCTCCGCAGGCTTGTTCCCGGTATCGAACATCGTGCTGAATACTTTTTTCCCGCTCGCCGTGGTGATTTCGGCGCGCTGCACGATTGCCAGCAGCTCGGCAAGATCGGCCGGTGCCACCGGACAGTCGGTGATGTCCTTGCCTGCGTCGTTTAAACGCCGCAACAATTCCACCGATATCCAGCTCGCAGCCATTTTTGCCGGCGCGCCGGCACGGACTACCGCCTCGAAATAATCTGCCAGCTCGCGCGTGCCCGTCAGCACTCCGGCATCATACGGCGCAAGTTCGTAGTCCGCGATAAACCGTTTCACGCGCGCCGCCGGCAGCTCGGGCATGTGCGCTTTCACGTCCGCCACGAACGCGCTCGACGCCACCACCGGTAGCAAGTCCGGATCGGGGAAGTAGCGGTAGTCGTGCGCAAATTCCTTCGAGCGCATCGATTCGGTGCGTCCGGCGGCCACATTCCAGAGCCGCGTTTCCTGCACGATCGTTCCGCCCGCCTCGAGCACGCCGATTTGCCGCGCAATTTCGTATTGCAGCGCATCCTCGACGTAACGGAACGAGTTCAGGTTCTTGGCTTCCACTTTCGTGCCGAATTTCGGAGCGCCGCGCAGCCGCACGCTCACGTTCGCATCGCACCGGAGCGAGCCTTCTTCCATATTGCAGTCGCTCACGTCGGTGTACTGCAGCACCTGTTTGAGCGTGTTCAAATAGGAATACGCTTCGGCGGGCGTGCGAATATCAGGCTCCGAAACAATTTCCGCCAGCGGCGTGCCGCCGCGGTTGTAATCGATGTAACTCCAGCGGTCGGAATCCGGAAAACCGTCGTGCAGATTTTTCGCCGCGTCTTCTTCCATGTGCAGCCGCGTGATGCCGATACGCTTGGTCGCGCCAGCCACTTCAGCGTCCAGCCAACCGCCGGTCGCGAGCGGCAGCTCGTACTGCGAAATCTGGTAGCCCTTCGGCAGGTCAGGATAGAAGTAATTTTTGCGCGCGAACACCGAGCGCTCCTGGATCGTGCAATTCAGGGCGAGTCCTGCCCGGGCGGCGAGTTCCAGGGCTTTGCGGTTGAAAACGGGCAGCGCGCCGGGGAGTCCGAGGCACACCGGACACGTATTTGAATTCGGCGCCTCGCCGAATCGCGTCGAACAGCCGCAGAACGCCTTGGTTCGCGTCTTCAGTTGAACGTGAACCTCCAGGCCGATCACGGCTTCGTACTTTGCCGCAAGCTCCGGTGAGACCAGGGGCTCCTCTTTCGTGACAGGGCTCATGGGGGAAAACAAATTATAGCACTCGCTTGCAAGCCACGCCGGGGCAGAGAAACCGGTCACCGCGCCCAGAAGGCGGTAGAGGGCAGCCCAAATTGGCGCTGCCCCGCGCAACCTCGGACCGCACACCGCCAGCTAACGCCTAACGATCGCCGCCCCACACGTACCGCATCCCCAGCAGGTAGCTACGCCCGAGTGCGGGATACCCGATCGCATCCTGATATTGCTTATCGAACAGATTTTCCACGCGCGTCGTGACTGAAAATCCATAGTGAATCGGAACGATCGCGGCAAAGTCCCAGCGCACAAAACTCGGCGTGCTCGTGTAGCCGAGCCCAAGAAAATCGCTGTCCGTCCTCCGGCCCACGTAGGTCCCGGCGAGATTCCAATTCGTTTTGCGGAATCGCGCGTTCACGATCAGGTTCGCCGAATTCAGCGGTCGCAAGAACAACCGGTTGCCCGGAAGCTCCGAAGGATCGGTTGCGTTCGGCGAGACGAGCACTCGCGAGTTGTCGTAGCTGTAATTGCCGGCGATGCTCAGCCAATTCGTGACCTTCGCTTCGATCTTTGAATTCGCTCCATACGCTCGTGCTTTATCCGTGTTGTAGTACGTTCCCGACCCGTACGGGCAGGTCGGAGTGATCGGCCCGGACGTGAAGCTCACGATGTCGTAGAACTCGTTGTGAAAATAGTCCACGGAGAACTTCACGCGGTTGGATGCGAAAAGCTGTTCGATCCCCGCTCCAAACGTTTTGCTCCGTTCCGGATCGAGCTGCGGGTTGCCCGGGAAACACGGGTCTCCGCTGTACTCCTCGCCGAAGCTTGATTCCTTGATTCCTTCGCCATACGAAGTGTGAATCCGCGTCGCGCCCAGGGCTTCATTTCCATACCGCAGCGTGTAACTGCCGCCGAGGCGCGGCACAAAACGGGTGCCGAATTGTGCGTTATCTTCGACTCGCCCACCGACCACTACGTTGAACCGCGGTGTAAAGTTGTAGTGAACTTCCGAATAACCCGCCATATTGTTTCGGCGAACGTTCGGTCCGTCGGGTCTCCCGTTCTCCACTTCGTATTCGTAGCCGAACGTCACGCCGCCATTGTGAAAAAGATACGTAAGCTGGTCGCTGAACCCCGCACGGTTGAACTGGTTCAAATCGTCGTAGGGAGCGTAGTAACCGCGGTTGTATGCTTCAGTGCCCGCCAGATGGTTCTGCCAATTCGACGAAATACTTGAGTCCCAACTCACGCCCGCGAAAAAATCGAGCAGTCGCGCATTTTGGCCCACTGCCGGCGGTTCGAGCAGTGTTTGTCCGGGCTGATCGGCGTAGCTGTCGTCGCTTCGCACGGTCAACCGCACCTGATTATCCTGGTTGATCTTGTAGCCAAAATTTCCCGATAGCCCGGTGTTTTTGAACTGATCGTAAACGCCCTGGCCTTCCGTCGAAAAATAAGATCCCTCAGCGGAGTAATCGAAAGCTCTGGCAAGACCGCTGAGTTGTAGGAGCCCGTATCCGGTGCCGAACGTGCCGCCGCTGCCCTCGGCCTCGATGATCGGAATTTTCGTGTCCCCGCGGTGCGTCATCAGTTGCACCACGCCTGTGAGCGCATCCGAGCCATATAGCGCGCTCGAGGCGCCGTGTACAACTTCGATTTTGTCGAGGTTCGCCACGTCAAGGTTCGAAAGATCGATCGCGCCTCCCGGTTGGTTCATCGGCACGCCATCCACGAGAAATTTCGTGAAGTCGGAATTGCCGCCATCGAGGAAGAACGAAGTGACTCCGCCGTATGGGCCGAGCCTCGCGATCGTCGCCCCGGGTTGTGTGTTCAACGCCGGCGCGAGCATCAGCTGTTGTAAGTGGTCGATGTTCGTCGAGGAGATCACGTCCACCTGAGAAATCGTTGCTGTTTCCAGCTGCGGGCTGAGCGAATCGCTAACGATCACGCTCGAGGACTGCACGGCCAACTCCAACCTTACGTTCCATTCGTGCGATTCGCCCGCGCTGAATGCGAGGTCTTGCGTCGTTGGCGTGAAAGAGGTGCGTTCCACGGTAACGCGGTATTGTCCAGCGGGCAACATCACCGAATAGCCGCCGTCCGCGCCCGTGTGTGCGCTGACACGCGCCGCTCCACTCGTGCCGAGCGGAACAACCGTAAGCATCGCTCCAGGCACCACAGCGCCCGAATCGTCTGTGACCGTTCCAAATAGCTTTGCATTTTGTTGTGCGTGACTGGCGGTGGGGAGAGTCAGAAACAGCGCTAAACCAAATACAAAAAATCCAGGTAAGCAGAATCGTAGTCTCATGGTGTCCCTTTCTCCCTCTCGCGCGGGAGTAGAAGGTTGTCCGCACTGGCCGAGCGCGCGCAGAAATGCGCTCGTCGAATCCGGATTGAGACTCCGCCGGTCTCCTGGCTTGGCGGCTGCCCTGACTCTCAATCGAGATACAGGGTTCCCGCGAAATTCTCCGTCAAGGCTCGACGAATGAATTCGCGTGAGCAGCGCGGCCTTCCCATCTCCGTCGATTCCACGAACGAGTCTACTTCGCGAATCAAACGGTAACAGTGACGCGCGCTACAACTTCTTCCGCCTTACAGTCGCGCGGCGGCGACGGATTTTCACCGTCTTCCCGTGCGCGGAGTCTCGGTGATTGTTTCCGACGCCTCGTGAGCATCAAGCAGCGCCGGTACAGCGTTGAACGATTACAACGTTACAAACTTTCGCGCCGGTTGCGGTGTCACTCGCGCGCCCCACGCAGCAATACGCGCGGGCGCCCTGTGCTTCGCATCTCCACTTCCAGTGGTGCCTCGAATACCTCTTCGAGAATTTCGGGTTGGTACACTTCGTCCGGCGAGCCGATGCGCAGGCACTTGCCCTTATGCAGCAGCGCGATGCGATCCGAAAATTCGGCGGCCAGATTTAGTTCGTGCGTGACCACAATCACGGTGTAGCGGTTCTCATCGGCGAGCTTACGCAGACGCCGGAGTAGTTCTACTTTTCCGCCGATGTCCAGATGCTGCGTCGGCTCATCGAGCAGCAAGAGCGACGGCTGCTGCGCCATCGCCCGCGCCAGAATCACGCGCTGCTTTTCGCCACCCGAAAGTTGGTCCATCCAGCGGTCGCGCAATGTTTCGGCTCCCACTTGTGCCAGGGCATTGCCCGCCATCAGACAATCTTCCGCGGATTCAAACCGCAGCCGCCGTCCGTAGGGATATCGCCCCTGCAGCACGTATTCCCAGACGCGCAGCGGAAAAAGCATCTCGCTTTCCTGCGCCACCAGCGCGATGCGTTGCGCACGCGTGCGGAGCTCCATCGAACTCACTTCCGTCCCGTCCACTTCGATTCGGCCTGAGAGCGGCTTCATCAAACCCGCCAGAAGCTTAAGCAGCGTCGATTTTCCCGAAGCGTTCGGTCCAAGAATCGCAACAAGCTCGCGCTGATGCGCCTCAAAACTGACCGGGCCAAGCGTGAATTTCGGCGCAGTTCGATCCGTTGCGGAATACGCGTAACTAACCTGCTCGACTTTCAGCCGCACGCGCGGCGGCTGGGTGAAGGCCGCGTACGGATCGAGCGTGCCGGATTCGTGGCGCACATCAGCGTTCATCGCACGCGCCTCCGCATCAAATAAATGAAAACAGGCGCACCCGCGAGCGCCGTCATCGCGCCCACCGGCAATTCCGTCGGCGCCGCAATTGTCCGCGCAAGAGTGTCCGCGAGCACGATGGCTATCGCGCCACCAATAATCGACGTCGGAATCAGCAGCCGGTAATCATTGCCGAAAAGAAAACGCATCGCGTGCGGCACCAGTAATCCCACGTAACCAATCGCGCCGCTCACCGAGACCGCAAGCCCCGTCAGCACCGATGCTGCTACGTAGACCACCAGCTTTACGCGGTTTACATTCACGCCCAGGTGACGCGCTTCCTGCTCGCCGGTCAGGATCAGATTCAGGTCCGACGCTGTCGTGTAGATCGCTCCGGCTGCAAACACAAAAATCGTAAATAGGAACGCGAACCACGCCGGAACGTTTTGAATTGGCGGCGGCGTCTGTAAATCGCCCATCAGCCAGAACGCCATCCCGCGCAGGTCGCGCCCGCTCAGCGTCGTCATCAGGAACATAATCACGGCAGAGAGGAACGACGCGGCGACGATCCCCGCAAGCAGCAGCGTCGCGGTATCGAGCTGCCCTCCGCGTCGGCCCAGGAAATACACGACACTCACGGTCGCTGCAGCCCCGATGAATGCCGCGAGTTGAATCGCGCCCACTGTGTGCGGCGCAACAATCAGGCTTACGATCGCGCCCAGCGCCGCGCCGCTGGAAACTCCCAGTACGTAGGGATCGGCCAGCGGATTTCGCAATAGCGCTTGAAATCCCGCGCCCGCCGTGGCCAGCGTCGAGCCCACCAGAATTCCCAGCGCAATCCGCGGCAGCCGAATTCCAAAGATCACAGACTTGTATTCGTCGGGCACGACGTCCCAATGCCCAATCGCACCGTGATACAGGGTCTTTACGATGTCGAGGATCGAAATCGGATACGCGCCCAGGCGCAGCGACACGACGCACTCGACGAACAGCACCGCCGCAAGTGCGGCGCAGATGCCGATGATCCGCCTGGGCGTTAGAGGCCGCACGATGTGCACTCCCGCACGGTACTCAAACTCGCATGAATCGACGCTGCGCCTGTCGCGCCGCTCGTCGGTTTCGGCGCGGGCACTGGACTAAATGGGGAAACCGGTACGGGCGGGCCAAACACCTCAGGATGCAGCTGCCGCGCGAGCGATTCGATTGAGCCAATGAGTCCCGGCGACGGCCGGATGAATTCCTCATCTGCGAGCGCGATGCGTCCCAGCTTCACTGCTTTCAATTCGCGCCACACGGGTCGCGCACGCAATTCCTCGATCTCGTGCGAATTGTCAGTCTCAGCGTGATCCGGCGTTAGGATGATGTATTCCGGTTCGATCCGCAGAACTTCTTCCATGCTTACTTGCGGCCAGTCCGGGCTTGCAACGATCACCGATTCTCCGCCGGCCCATCGGAGCGCATCCGCGATGAACGTGTTTTGCCCGATTGAAATCAGCGGATCTTCCCACACCACAAAAAGCACGTGTTGCAGCGGCCGTTCGTCGAGCTTCGAACGAAGAGCATCGAGGCGCGACTGCAGCGAAGCCACCAGCTCGGTCCCTTTCTCCGGCGCCCCCGTCATTTCGGCGATTTTCTGCGTGATATCCAGCATGCCGCGTACTGTGTGCGGGTCGGTAAAATAAACGGCGAGCCCCAGCTTGCGTAGCGCAGCGACTGTCTCGCGGCTCGTCATCGTGGTAACGAGCACCAAGTCCGGATGCGTCGCAACGATCGCTTCCAGGCTCGGATTCGCCGGACCGCCCACGTGCGGCTTGTCTTTCGCGGCGGGGGGCGTATCGCAATACGTCGTATCGGCCGCAAGCTTGTCTTCGAGCCCCAGTGCGTACACCGTCTCGGTAAGATTCGGCGCGAGCGTCACGATCCGTTGCACCACGATGGGAACAGCCACACTGCTGCCCGAATCATCCGTCACCATTCTAGTCGCGCGTGCAGCCGACGCTCCGTTCGCGAGCGCGCTCTGGTGCCAGATCCGTCCGGGCGCCGATGCCAGCGCAGGCGCCGAAACGCTCGCCGCGCCGCACATCGCCAGCGCAACCGCAGCCATCGCGAACCGGTGTCTCCCGCCAAACAAACTCAATTCCGTCTCCCGAAAATAAAAAAGCCTCGCGAATAGAGCGAGGCGACTCGCCACACTCTCTCTCGCGGAAAGTGTCAGCTTGGACTGATTCGGATCGGTATTCTGACTTTCAGCCGGGAGCGGAACTTGTCGCTTCGGGCCGATTACAGTGGCGGGACCGTGGCCGAATCGAACGGCCTTCCCCCGTTTTCGCGCATCCATACTGCTGTCGGCGAAAACGGCCCGGCGCAATTGCGTATAGCGCGAAGGGCTACCCAAACCAGCTAAGTTGTCTTCGATGAGTCTAAGCGGCGCGCGCTGGAGTGTCAATTGAGCGCTGGGATAGGTTACAGGCCGGGGAAAAGTGATACACCCTCGTCGGTGAGATTTCGATTTCGCCTCCAGTGTTCCCGAGAAAATTTCGGCGATCCGCGCGAAGATTGCACGCGGCGATTGGCTTGAATATCAACGGTCCCCTAGGGCGCGAGACCTTGGCATAGGGTTTGCCGAGCTTGATACTCTTGCAGTCATGTACGGATTGGGAGAGCCCCTCGACTCGCTCGTTCTGAAAGTGGAGCGAGCCAAACAGCATATCCTTGAACTTGAAGCCGAATACGAGAGCTTCCGCAAGGACCGTCCGTATCGCATTGACTTCAAAACCGACCCTGAGACGCACGCACGCATCTACTATCTCGCGGATGCCAAGCCCATCCCAAAATCGTTCTCGCCTATTCTTGGAGATGCCCTAAACAATCTTCGGTCGTGCCTGGACCACGCTGTATATGCAATGGTCCAAGTTGGGCAACCCAACGTCATTAAGCCGAGTGACATTTATTCCCCGATTGTTTCGGGAACTGCCGCTGAATACAACGCCAGATTCAAGCGAACGAAAGCTGGCTTAAGGCAGGATGCGATTAACGCCATCGACGCGGTCGCCCCTTATATGGGTGGTGCCGGAGAGTATTACTGTCATCTCGCCCAACTCAACAACGTTGATAAACACAGACTGCTTCTGACAATTTGGGGTAGTTTCGAGGGACACACGATGCTCCCTAGCCAGCGACAATGGGTTGCTGATTTCCACGGGAAAGACCCCTCTGAATTCCGCCACTCGCTTATGGCGAAGAATCCTCGAATCCATCCCCTGCAAATTGGCGACGAACTTCTCACCGTCGCTGCGGCGGAAGTGGAAGAGAACATGCAATTTCTGATTAACATCGCGTTTGCCGAACCAGGCATTGTCAGGGGTAATCCGGTTATAGAAACATTGCATGAAATGAAGAAAATAATTCACCATCAGATATTCGATTTCGACAGAGCAGGATTGTTCAGGTCGCGAGACAGCTAGATTCCGTTTAGCGATAGGAGACCCAACATTGAACGACCCCACCGACGGTCGCGTTACCGGGCAATTGTCATACCAGGACTTCACATGTACGGTAACGGCGTTTACCAGGAGCTAGCTCTTACGTATGACGTGTTGTGATCTTAGTTGCCGGGAGTTCGCAGCCGCGATTCAAGAGCCCATAGCAGTTCTTGGTCTTGACAAGTCGATGATCGAGTGTCTACTCTGAGGTTCTAGGGTAGAATGTCTTCCATGGAAACTCCAAAACAACAGCGCACCGCTCTGCTGCAGGGCACGCTCGACATGCTCATCCTTAGGACCCTGCTCCACGGTCCCGCTCACGGCCACCAAATCGGTAAACACATTCAGCGGACCACCAACGACTTTCTTCAAATGCAACACGGTTCTCTCTACCCCGCGCTGCATCGCATGGAGCGAAAAGGATGGCTCGCCGCAAAATGGGAAACCGCTCCGGATCGTAACCGCGAATTTAAGTATTACCGCCTCACCGAAAAAGGAAGAAAACAACTCGTGCTCGAGGAATCACAGTGGAAGCAGATGGCGGAAGCCGTCGGACGCATCATGTGGCCCGCCACGAAGGGGAACTGAGATGGCTTGGTGGCGCATCAGGAAGCGGAATGCCGACGTAGAGCGCGAACTTCGATCCGACATCGAACTGGAAGAAGAAGAACTCCGCGAACAAGGCTCGTCGCCAGAAGGAGCCCACTACGCCGCGTTGCGTTCCTTCGGCAATCCCACGCTCATCAGCGAAGAGACTCGCGAGGTCTGGAACTGGAGTGTGCTGGAAACTTTTCTCCGCGATCTGAGGATAGGCGCACGCGCTCTGTTCCGCTCGCCAGGATTTTCAATCACCGCCGTTCTCGTTATGGCCCTTTGCATCGGCGCCACTACGTCGCTTTTCACCGTGGTCCGTTCCGTCCTGCTCAGGCCGCTGCCTTTCCGCGACCCCGATCGCTTGGTGATGGTCTACGAACACTTCCGCGACCCGAGCATGAATGCCCTGCAGTTCAACTACAACTCGGTAGCTCCGGCCGATTACTACGACTGGCGCGCTCAGACTAACGGCTTTGAAGACATGGCAGCCCTACGCTGGTGGCAATTCACGCTTACCGGCGAACGCGGAGAGTTGCCGGAAATTGTCAGCGCTCGCGGCGCTACATGGAACCTGTTCTCGGTGCTCGGCGTGAATCCAGCGATCGGGCGGACCTTCACGGAAAGCGAAGATCGCCTAGACGGCTATACAGCACTGATTACATGGAGTCTGTTCGAGCGGCGCTTCGGCGGGGATCCTGCAATCGTTGGCAAGCAAATCCATCTCGACGCGCAACCGTACACGGTGATCGGCGTGCTCCCGAAATGGTTCGTCTATCCCGATGCGAATATTCAGGTTTGGGTCCCGTACAAGTCGGGACTGCCGCCGGCAATTCTGGAGCATCATGACTTTCACTTCAGCCGCGTGGTGGCGCGCCTCAAGCCGGACGTGACACTGGCGAACGCGCTCAGTCAGGTAGAAGCGGCGCAGTACCGCTTGCACATGCAAAATCTGAATGCTCCCGTGGCCGAAGACGTGGTCTCACGCACCCTGATCCAGGATCTCGCGCAGGATGTAAAGAGGCCGTTGATCGTGCTCCTGTGCGCGGTCGCGTGCATGCTGCTGATCGGATGTCTGAACGTCGCCAACCTTATGGTGGCGCGTTCCGCGGCACGACAAAAAGAAATCGCGGTGAGGAGCGCCCTCGGCGCTGGTCGGGTCACGTTGATCCGCGAACAGTTGGTCGAAAGCCTGCTCGTCTCATTCGCGGGGGGAGTCGCCGGGTTGCTTTTGTCGCTCGCCGCGACCAAGTGGCTGGTTACACGGTGGACCGATCTGCCCAGCGCGCAGAGTGTCCACACCGACGGCGTGGTAATCGCGTTCGCCTGCGCGCTCTTCGTCTCAGCTGCCCTACCCGTCGGCCTGCTCGCAGCGATCTCGTCGACAGGCAAACAAGGAATCGCGATGCTGCAGGCATCGTCGCGCAGTACCGCGGGTAGCCGCTCGAGCACTGCGCTGCGCAAGGCGCTGCTTATGGCAGAGATTGCAACAACTGTAGTGTTGTTGATCGCCGCCGGACTTCTACTGAAGAATTTCTGGCGGCTCCGCACCACGGACGTTGGAACCGCGTCGAGCAACGTGCTCACGCTGAGCTACAGTCTTCCCATGAAAACGTATGACACTCCCGAAAAGATCAATGCATTCAACGAAGCGCTGGTCGAGCGGGTAAGCGCAATGCCGGGCGTGACCGCGGCAGGATTAGGCTCGGTCGTCCCCGGGGCGGGAGCCGCCGGCGACAACTCTTTCGTGATTCACGAACATGCACCACTTGCTCCCGGCACAGCACTGCCCGACGCACTGGCTCGGCTTGCGGATCCCGGATACTTCAACACGTTACAGATTCCGCTTTTGAGCGGCCGTGTCTTTACGCGCCAAGATCGGACCGGTCATCCGAAGACGATCGTCATAAGCCATCAGCTCGCGCAGCAATATTTCCCCGGTGAAGACCCGCTTGGCAAACATCTCCATATTGCAGCGCGGGGTGACGCCGATTACGAAATCGTCGGCATCGTCGCCGACACGTTGCATCAAGTGGGTGAGCCAGCCAGGGCTACCATGTACTTTCCCATTCTAAATGTTGAGATGGAGGAGGGACTTACGCTGACGGTGCGAACGGCGACCGATCCGCTCTCACTCGCAGTTCCGATCCAGAAAGAGATCATGAAACTCGATCCCGAGCTGCCCGTCTCGAATGTGCTCACCATCCAGCAGATCATTCAGCGCTCGCTGGGCAGTGCTAACTTGAGCGCCAGCCTCGTGCTGGGCTTCGCTATGCTGTCGTTACTATTGGCGTCGGTCGGTTTGTACGGAGTACTTTCCTATCTTACGACGCAGCGCACCGGAGAAATCGGCATCCGCATGGCGCTCGGCGCACAACGTTCGGAGGTTATGCGGCTAATTCTGGGTGACGGCCTGCGCCCAGCACTCTATGGGCTCACGCTCGGATTGATCGCCAGCATCTGGTCGGTCCGTCTGATCCAATCGATGCTCTCCGGTACCCGCCCGCTCGATCCCGCGATCTTCGCATCGGTTTCTGCGTCCATGCTGATTGTGGCGGTATTGGCGTGCTTCGTTCCTGCGTGGAGAGCCTCGCAGATCGATCCAATGCAGGCCTTGCGAGGCGAGTGAGCCGACTTTCGCAAAAGCTGCACTTCTCGAGGCCGTTTGAACTCAGTGAGCAGCCGAGCAGTGTTGATACACCGCGCGACCGTTCCCGTAGAACGCGAACTCTCCGCTGACTACAATTTCTGGCAGAACTAACCTAGCGTGCTTTCCAGCAGCTCCGCACATTTCTTGCTTGATACCATGACGCTAAGTCCTGATTAGTTTGAATGTATAGGTCAAAGGAGGAGCGCTTGGTGTAGAAGAGCTGAACTCAGCGACAAGCTGATTCAGAAAACACCAAGGAGGCTCTTGGTCTTCGCCTGATCACCGTCGGCACCGCTATCGGCCTCTTACTCAGTTATGCATCAAGCCGGCTTCTCACCAGCGAGATCTCGGGCATTTCTGTCACGGATCCGTGGACATTCGCCGCGGTCGCTGTCGCCGTCATCATCGTGGGTCTCTTCGCCTCTTATCTTCCGGCCCGTCGCGCCGCACGCGTCGATCCGATCATCGCCCTGCGACGCGAATAGCCAGAATTCCACCGAGACCCCGAAAGGTCCGATTAGCTCGTACGATTACGCACGCTGTATCTTGGCTGCTGCTTGTCTGATGATCGCGAGGGTTTGACGGCGAACTAGTTTTCTCTTGATTGCGTTCGAGACTGCTGCTTGGCTTAGCCCGGATTCTCTCATCAAGGGTCTAAGCCCGATGGCGGTCCAACCTTTTATTTCCAGCGCATCGGCGACAACCATTTTCTGCTGCTTCTCAAATACGTAGACCTGAGAATCCACCATGCTCGGATCTTCGCCGTGCTCCCAGTGACGATCCGTTTCTTTGCCGACCGGAATCAGTTTGCCAGCGACTATCTTAGCCCGCAGCAAGAGGCCCTGCGTTTCGCCGGTGCACGGCGTTCCGTCGGAGGCGAGTGATTTCACCTCAGGGTTGCTTAGGTAGCTGCGCAGGATTTTGCGAAACGAGTCTGGAATCACCTTGTCTTGGTTCGCCGTTGGCCGCATTGCGATCTGGAATTCTTTTCCGTCTGCAAGACTAACTCCCGTATGGCCGCAGGTTGGGCAGTCGATACTCTCCTCCTTAACGGCGGCGATTACCGCGAACTAGCTAAGCGTCTCGCTTCGGTCAGTGTGAACGGCGTTGGTATTCCGGGCTGAGCTGCAACGTTTGGGTCACGACGCATGTGGGTCCACTCGGGTGTATCACTTTTCCGCACCGTATAACCTATCCCGTCAATTGAGCGCTGCCCAACCCGCTTTGCAGGAATGTCCTACCGGTTTTTCCACTTCGGCGCACGCTTTTCTACGAGCGCGCGTAAACCTTCTTGCGAGTCTTCCAGGTCGGCCAGTTCGTTCAGGAAAACTTTCATGGAATTGCGCACACCATCGCGCAGCGGCAAGCCCAGACTGCCGAGAATCGCTTTCTTCGCCATCGTCAGCACCGGCCCGGACTGCGCCGTCACGCGGCGAATCACTTCATCTACTTTTCCCACCAGCTCCGCCTCGGGCACCAACCAGTTCACCAACCCTACTTCGCGCGCGCGTTCGCCGGACATCGCTTCACCGGTCAGCACAAGTTCCAGCGCGCGTTTCGGTCCCAGAATGTAGGGCAGCACCGCTGCCGCGAGTGGAGGAAATGCTCCAAGCTTGATTTCAGGCTGTGCGAATTTGGCGTTCGGCGTCGCGATCACCAGATCGCCTAGCGCCGCCAGTTCCGCGCCGCCGCCGTATGCCGGTCCGTTCACCACGACGAGCACGGGCTTCGAAGTATCCAGCATCGCTGAAAACGCATTGTGAAACGCATCCAGCAGCTGAAATACGCGGCGCTGGGTATACTCGCCCAGCTCGATGCCGCCGGAAAACGTCTTGCCCGTCGAATCCAGCAGAATCAATTTCACCGCTGCCCGTTCGCTCACGGAGTTGATACCCGCCGCGATTTCCATCAGCATCCGTTCGTTCAGCAGATTCTGCTCGGGCCGGTCCAGGCGCACATGCGCCACTTCGCCTTCCACCTTGAACTTCACGAACTGAAAGTCCGCCGGCAGCGGCGCGTGCGTTGCCAGCGTGCCGAGCAGTTCCGGACCTCGCACGTCTACTCCGCGGCCGTTGCTCGACGTTCTGTTCATGCCCATTTGCGAATCCCTCGATTTTTCTCGATTGCCTTGCGGTGCGCCGCTTTACGAATGAAACCGCTCGCGAGCGCCGGCAGTCTTCATCATCGACCGCGCGCGTTCAAGCAGGATCACGCTGAATCCGCCCTCCAAAATTAGGCGCACATAGTTGGCGTAGAACAAGAATCCCATGTCCCCGGTCTTCTCCCTGAGTTCGAGTACCGAGTATCAGCCTAGAACATCGACCTGGGCCGCGCTACGCCGGAGGCAAAGGCGTGCGTTCAATCCGGCAAGACCTGGCGGACCTCCGCAAACCTGTACGCAAGGACAGGCGTAAGGCGGATGCAATCACGCCAGCGCCTGTTAGCGTGGTAACAGGTCTCCGAGGGCAGGCTTCGAGGGCGCCGGGAGAAAACTTCCCAGCTTCCATCGGAGAGTTAGCCGAGTTGGATCTCTACCCGCGTCCGTTTACGCCACTCAAAAAACCTCCGAGGTGGCCGGTGAGCGCGACGGCGACGAGGCCCAGCAATTCAAGCGGGATTAAGAGCGCAGACTTCTGGTTTCCCTCTCTCCGAGCGCGTAGGTGTAGCCACCACGTCGACCAGATCAACCCGGTTGAGACCAACGCCAGCATCAAATGCTGCAGCAAGATCCCCTTTAATCTCTGACCTTGGAGTGCGAATTGCCACGCAAGGATTCCCGTCGCGATCGCGGGAACCGTGGAAATCGCCGCGAGTCGAAGATTGTAGTAAGCCGCGTCCGCCCAACCTCGCCGTTTTGTCCACCTCGCGATCAGATCGGAACCCACACCCGCAATGAACAAGGCGATCGGAAAGTGGACCAGCACCGCATGTTGGGCGTGCTTCGCGAGAATTGCCGATTGGATGTCGAAAGGGTTTACGCTCATGGCCGCTCAGTTCACCTCAACTTCACCGGTCATCTCGGGATGTATCGAGCAGAAGTACGCGTACTTCCCGGGTTTCGTGAATTCGAACGAAAACGAATCGCCGGTGTCGAGCGCCTTCGATTTGAAAAGCTTGTCAGTGCTTACCACGGTGTGTGGAATGTCGTCTCGGTTGGTCCACACCACTTTTGTCCCGGGCGCGACCGTCACGGCCTTCGGCCCAAACGTGAAGTTGTCGACATGAACTTCAACCACGGGCTTCTGCGTGTCCTGCTGTCCCGGAACTGCCCCCGAGTTCATCGCACCAAACAGGATCGCCGCGACAAGCCCGAGCGTCAGCGCGAATGCACCCGCTGCAAATCTGCGAACGCCGCCGCTCATCAGTTCGGCCCTCCTTCTTCCAGAGTAGAATCCACCACAGCCAGCGCATGCTCGCCGCGCGCGTATTTCACATCGGTGATACCCAGCAGAGAACGAAGTCGCTCTGCCGGCACTTTCAACGGACCCGGCGATGGCGCCGTCCCCGGATGCGGCTGCGGAAACGCCGTCGACGCTGCCGTGTGAAATGTCACGCTGCCTTCTACTTTCTGGAGCGTCTGATGGATGTGCCCGTTCAACACCGTCACCGAGCCGAAACTTTTCAGCAGTCCCAACGCCTGCGCCGCGTCGTCTGTCCCCCAGCCCCAATCCGGATACACGCTCCATAGCGGAATGTGCGCGAACACCACGATCGGCGTGCTCGACTTCAAATGTTTCACGTCGTTCGCCAGCCACGCGATTTGCTCCGCTCCCAGAAAACCAAGCCCTCCTGCTTTCAGATTCATCACGTTCACCAGCCCAATGAAGTGCACGCCCTTCTGATCGAAGCTGCGCCAGCCCGCGCCCTGCGTGCCCTTGCCGTAGCGCTCCAGGAACCCGCGGCCCCCGTCGTCGATCAGGTCATGCTCGCCCGGAACGTAGAACACGTCCTTCGTCTTCGCGCCCTTCAAAATCTGGTCGACATTGTCGAACTGCTCCGGCCGCGCCAGATGGCTCACGTCGCCCGTATGCAGCAAAAACTCCGGCGTCACCGGCAGCGCGTTCAATTTATCCACTGCAGCCTGCAGCGTCGCGGCCACGTCCGGATTCGCCGGCTTGTTGAATCCCATGTGGCTGTCGCTGATTTGCGCAAAGCTCAGTTCGCCGCTCAACCTGCTCGGGTCGATGCCGCCCAGCGCGCTCATGCTGAACGACTTCAACACGCCTCCGCTCATTACGCAGAAAGCTCCCGTGCCGGCCCAGGCCATGCATTCCAGGAACCCCCGGCGGTCGATGCCGTCGTGATTGTGGTCGTGAATCAGTTTTCGAGATTTCAGATGGGACATGTTCGCTCCTCGTTATTTAACGGCATTGCTTCTCTTCGCTTTGCCATGTGTGCGTGTTCGCATGTCCAGACCCACCGGGACGCGGTTTTATTCCGCGGGGAAGGAAAATTTATTTTTACAATTTCGCTCCGTTGAACGGAATAAAATGCGTCCTGCGGCGGTCTACCCCGTGAATGAGCCTGCCCAAATAATGAGCGCGAGCGCGCCGGAAACGGCGGACGCGCAGCGGTTCGAGCAGGTGGTGATGCCGCATCTGGATTCCGCGTTCAATCTGGCCCGCTGGCTGCTCCGCAACCGCGATGACGCGGAAGACGTTGTCCAGGAAGCGATGCTGCGCGCGTTCCGATTCTTCGGCACGTTTCAGGGCGGCGATCCGCGCGCATGGCTGCTTCAGATCGTGCGCAACTCGAGCTACTCGTGGCTCCAAAAAAATCGGCCCGCCGATCTCGCCGAAGAATTTGACGAGCAGGTCCACCTAGGCGCAGCGCCGAATGCAAATCCGGAATCGTTGGCCATCGCCGCGAGCGATCGCGAAAGATTGCACCGAGCTCTCGAACGCCTGCCGCCGAGGCAAAGGGAAGTGATCGTCCTCAGAGAACTTGAAGGTTGTTCCTATAAAGAAATCGCCGCGATCACCGAAATTCCTATCGGCACGGTGATGTCCTCACTCAGCCGCGCGCGCAACGAACTTCAAGCCGCGCTCGCCGGCGATTCCGCAAAGGAGGTGGCGCGTGGCTTGTGAACAATCTCAAACCGTGGCTCACGCTTACCTCGACGGCGAACTCGATGCTTTGGGCGCCGCCGAATTCGAACGCCACCTTGCATCCTGTGCGGACTGCACCGCCACCGTGAACCAGTGGAATGCCGTCCGCGGCGGCATGCCAAGCGCAGCGCTCCGCGAGCCGGCCCCAGCTCGTCTCAAAGAGCGCATCTACGCCGATCTGCATCGCGGCCGCCGGCCCGAACCGGCCCGACGCTCCAGGCCCTACCTCGGCTGGCTCGCCGCAGCTGCGGCCATCATCCTCGCCCTCTTCATCGCCGCGCGTTTCTGGCCCATCGATTCGCGCAATGCTGCCACTCCGCAGCTCGCTGCCCAAGTGGTCGACGCGCATCTCCGCTCCCTCCAGCCCGGACACTTATTGGACGTGATCTCCACCGACCAACACACAGTCAAGCCGTGGTTCGACGGCAAGCTCGACTTTTCTCCCGCAGTCCAGGATTTCGCTGGCGAGGGATTCCCGCTGCAAGGTGGCAGGCTCGATGTCGCCGGCGGCAGAACCGTCGCGGCTCTTGTCTACGGCCGCCGCAAACACATCATCAGCGTTTTCGTTTGGCCGTCGCCGCAACCGGACACCGCTCCGCAATCCGGCTCGCTGCAAGGGTATCAATGGATCGGTTGGCGAAAAGGCGGGATGGAGTATTACGTCGTTTCCGACGTAAACGCCGCGGACCTGCAACAACTTCAATCTTTACTCTCGCGCTAACCCACCCCGACGCGACAAAAATCGCGGACGTGTGCCGAAGTCCGCCACAGGCTCGCGGCCCTACTTCGTCCCTTCGCCCTGCGCGGAATCGACCTGCGCTCTTACCTGGTTCATCCAGTTCAACACCACCGACGGCGCGCTGCTAGAAATTCTTCCGCCTGCGCTTTGAAACACCACGAAACGCTGCCCATCCGGCGAAACGTCGAACGAGGGAAACGGCACCCTCATCTCGAAGCGATCCTGAAATAACACTTCCGGCTTGCCCGCCTGAAACGCACCATTCTGTACGGTGTATGGCACGGACAGCATCTGGCCGGCGGTAGCGTAGAAAATCTCGCGCCCGTCTTTTCCCCACCGGGCTTCCCAACCCATTTCCGGCGAGACTTGCCACTTTCCGCCCGGCCCAGGATAGGGCACCACGTAAACCTCGGGCGCCCCGCCCTGCTGTCCCGTGAACGCGATCCACCGCCCGTCCGCCGAAAATTCTGGGTAGTCCACGGTGGTGGCTCGGGCATTCCTGTCGCTCGGCGAATTGGCGCCCAGAAACATGCGCGGCTCGGACGGCTTTCCGTTCGAGTCCACCGTCAACGTCCAAATCTCGCAGCACGATCCATCCGTCGGCGACAGCCGCTTAAAAGCCAGCGTCTTTCCGTCCGGCGACCAGTTCGAGGGGTACGCGTTCAGCACAGTGTCTGGAGTGAGCGCCTGCTCTTCGCCGCTACCGTCTGCACGCCTCCAGTAGATTCCTTGTCCCGCCCCTTGCTGCGAACTGTGCGGCCGTGAGTAGGTGATCCTTTGTCCGTCGGGTGTCCACACTGGGTAGGTAGCCACAAAACTATCGAGCGTAATCGACGACGTTACGCCGCGCGCGATGTCGTAAACCCAGATCCCGCCGCTTCCTTTCTGGAACGCGATTCGCTTTCCGTCGGGAGAAAACCGCGGCGACGCGGCGTCCGGCTGATCCTTCACCAGAACCGTCGCGTTTCCTTTCCGGTCGAGCAATGTGATGTTCAGGTTCTCGTTCTGCGACGTGCCCGCCGAAAATACCGCCATGCCGCTTGTGGAGATGCTGAATTGCGTGCCTCCATTCGAAATATCGGAGGCCACGTGCTGCAGAACCGGAATCGCCGTGCCGGTCAGCTTCAGCGCCTTTGCATCGAATGGCGCGACGAATAGCGTGCCTTCCGAAACGTAAGCCAGGTACCCGCCGGGCAGATAGCGCCCGAAATACGCGTTCTCCACCAGCACCTTGGGGATTCCGTCCTTCATCGTGGCCGCTTCGACCGACCCGTGTGCGAAGAAATTATTGTCGGCCGAAGCGGTGAACAGCAGCGCCTGCGCTCCCGGCAAAATCTGCGGCCAGCGATGCGTGATTTCGCCGCGCGTGGCGTCCAGATGCGTCACCTGTTCCATCTTCCCGCCCATTGACGGAACGCGAAAAAGCGCGCTGGTAAACTCCCGCGGAAACACGATCGTGCCGTCTTCTCCCCAATCGCCGCCGCGATATCCGCTCACCGCGGTCAATTCCACCGGCGTACCGCCGCGAATCGAAATCTTTTTCAGTTTGCCTTCGCCGAAGTAGCCAATCCACCGGCTGTCGGGCGAAAAGAACGGCGCCGCGGCAAATCCCGCTCCTTCCATCTCCGTCGGTGCGTCTTTATCGAGCTCGCGCACAAAAAGGCGCCCTTCGCCCGAGCCGGGCTGTAGTGTCACGTACGCGATGCGCGAGCCGTCCGGCGAAATCACCACGGCTGGACCGTTTACGAAGTCGAGCACCTGATTGGCGGGAAGCGGCAGCGCGAGTTGCACGGTTCGTTGCAAAGTCGAATGCGATGATCCCCGTATCGCACCAAGCGCGGCGATCAACGCCAGCGCAAGTGCGCCCGCAACGAGCCACGGGAGCAACCGAGGCCAGGAAGGTCCTGCGGCCTGCCGCGCCGGAGTCGCGATCTGGGGTGGCCGAGTCTCACTGGGCAAAATTCCGGACGCATATTGCGTCGAGCCGGAAATCAGTTCGTCGATCGTGATCCGTGCGTCGCCGATCGCTTGCAGCCGCTGCTTCGGATCTTTCTGCAGGCAGCGCTGAATCAGTTCGCGAATTCGCGGCGGCGTCGAAACCGGAAGCTCGGCCCAGTCGGGAGTGTCCTTGATCACCGCGGCCAGCGAATCGGAAACCGTCTCGCCGCCAAACGCCTGCTCGCCCGTCAGCATTTCGTACAGCACCACGCCGAATGACCAGATATCCGCGCGCCGGTCCGCCGATCTTCCCTTGGCTTGCTCGGGAGACATGTACGCCGCAGTGCCGAGAATGATTCCCGCCTTCGTCGATCCCATTGTCAGCGTCGGCGAGTTGGAAATATCCGTTCCGGATGTGTCGTCCTGCAGCGCCTTCGCGAGGCCGAAGTCGAGGACCTTCACCTTTCCGTCGTTTGTCAGCTTGATGTTCGCAGGCTTCAGGTCGCGGTGGATGATTCCGCGTTCATGCGCGCACTCGAGCGCTTCGGCGATCTGCCGCGCGATTGGCAGCGCTTCGTCGATGGGGAGCGCGCCCTGATGAATGCGTTCGGCGAGCGTGGGGCCTTCGACCAGCTCCATCACCAGCGCAGAAACGCCGGAGCTGTCTTCCAATCCGTAAATGGAAGCGATGTGAGTGTGGTTCAGCGAGGCAAGCACTTGCGCTTCGCGCTGGAAGCGCCCCATACGCTGCTCGTCGTGGGCGAATTCCGGCGCGATCACTTTCAGCGCCACATCGCGCCCCAGCTTCGAGTCGCGCGCCCGATACACCTCGCCCATCCCGCCTACGCCGAGCGGGGAAACAATCTCATACGGGCCGAGTTTGGTGCCGCTGGGAAGCGCCATTGGGTGAGCGCATTATACAGACCCCGAAGCAAATAACGCACGACTCACCGTCTGTCAGTCACATTGACGCTTTTCACATCCGCAAATAATTCGGGTATTCTGCTAAACCTATGCTCGATTTGGGATACGTAAGGGACCACCTCGACGTGATCGAGAAGATGGCGCGCGACCGCGGCATCTCGCTCGATATGAAGCCGTTCGTCGAAATCGATACCGAACGCCGCCAGCTCATCAAAGCCACCGAGACGCTGAAAGCCGAACGCAACAAAGCCAATGAAGAAATCGCCGCGCTGAAGAAGAACAAGCAGGACGCCACCTCGATCCTGGCGCGCATGAAAGATGTCTCGGAAGAAATCAAGCGCAGCGACGTGCGTATCAACGAACTCGACGACCAGCTTCAGCAATTCCTGCTCACCGTGCCCAATACCCCCCACTCGAGCGTGCCGGTCGGGAAGTCTGCCGCCGATAACGTGGAGGTCCGCCGCTGGGGCGCTCCGGCCCAGTTCGATTTTCAGCCGAAGCCGCACTGGGAAATCGGCGAAGCTGCGGGCATCCTCGATTTCGAGGCCGCGATCAAAATCGCCGGCGCTCGTTTCGCCGTTTACAAAGGGCTCGGCGCTCGCCTCGAACGCGCTATCGCAAATTTTTTCCTCGACGTGCACACTCGCGAAAGCGGCTACACCGAAATTCTTCCTCCATTTCTCGTGAACACCGCTTCGCTCACCGGCGTCGGCCAGCTTCCAAAATTCGCCGCCGACATGTTCCATATCGAGAACAGCGACCTCTGGCTCACGCCTACATCGGAAGTCGAACTGACCAGCCTGCATCGCGATGAAACGCTCGACAGTGAATTGCTTCCTCTCAACGTCTGTGCCTGGACCGCCTGCTTCCGCTCCGAAGCCGGCGCCGCTGGCCGCGACACCCGCGGCATCAAGCGCCAGCACCAGTTTCAGAAAGTTGAGTTATTTAAATTCACGCGCCCCGAACAGAGCTACGACGAGCACGAAAAGCTCGTCAAGAACGTCGAGACCGTGCTCCAGAAGCTCGGACTCCATTACCGAGTCGTGCTTCTGTGCACCGCAGACATGGGCTTTGCCTCCGCGAAAACCTACGACATCGAAGTCTGGCTCCCTTCCAGCAAAGAGTTCATGGAGATTTCTTCCTGTTCGAACACGGAAGCTTTCCAGGCGCGTCGCAGCGGCATTCGCTGCAAGCCAAAAACCGGCAAGAGCGAATTTCTGCATACGTTGAATGGTTCGGGAGTCGCCGTCGGCCGAACCTGGATCGCCATCGCTGAAAATTTCCAGCAGGCCGATGGGTCAATCGTAATTCCTGAAGTGTTGCGCCCCTACATGGGCGTCGAAAAGATACCCGTCCCACCCAAAGCGTAGTTCCTCACCGAGCGACACGCAGCAAGTCGAAAATCGCGCACGGGTGTGCGCAGCTAACTCACACGAAGGAATAAAACAGGACGGAAGCTCGAATTTTTTGGAGATTGGGCCGGCGGCCTCGGAATTTTCCTCCGACCCAATCTCCGCCCCTGCACTACTCGAAAGCCGCTGTCTCCAGCAAACTTCCGTCCTTGGGTACGCAAGAAGCGGGGAGTTTGGATTGGCCCCCGATCATTTTTTTGAAGCAAGGAGGTAAGACCGGTGCCGAGGGTTACGAAACCGGCCCCAGCAGCACAAACGGTCCGCTCGGAGCCGGCTTTCCACCGCGCGGCTCAAGCGTCACCGCAAATGCCTTCGCCGTCGTGCCGGGCGGCACTTGCGCCGTGATCCGGTCCGCTCCGCCGTCGCTCGATTCAAACACGCCAGCGCTGATCGGCGCGCCATTCGTCGGCACCAGCCACAGTTGGTAGCTCTTATCCGCGGGCGCCGGCGGCAGCGTCCCGTTGTAAACCAGCAAACCGCGCTTCGCGTTATACAGCACGCGTGCGGTTCCCAGGGGCTGCTGCTTCTGCTCCGCGAGCGAGACCACCACAGTGTCTTTCGCGCCGAGCATATCGATAATCGACCGCTCCTGCTCGATCTGCGTCTCCTGCTCCTGCGTCCTGTGCTTCAACGCTTCAATCTGCGAATCAAGCTGCAGCACATGCAGACATAGGAACACCAGAGCGCACGCAAATCCTCCCGCGAGCGGCACCAGCGCCCACAGCCATCCCGCGAACACGCTCGGTCTCTTCGACGGCATCACTGCAAACGTCCCGCCGCGCCCCGTCGACGATCCCACGATCTGCCGCATCAGCGCCTCTTTCACGCCCGGCGAGGGCGCAACCTGCGGAGCGGCCAGCGCCAGCATCGCCATCCGCCCCTCTGCTTGGGCGAGTTTCTCCGAGCATGAGGCGCAACCTGCCACGTGCGTTTCGATCGCCCGCTTCTCGTCTGCTTCCAGAGCTCCGAGCGCGTACAGGTCGAAATCTTCTTCTCGAGTTGGATGCCCGTTCGTCATGACTTCAGATTTTTCTTCAGCGTCTCCACTGCCGATCTCAGCCTCGTCTTTACAGTCCCCAGCGGGTCGCCTGTTTTCGCGGCGATCTCGCTGTGCGTCATTCCCTCGAAGTAAGCCAGTTCAATCACCGCGCGCTGTTCTTGCGGCAATTTTTCCAGAGCGCCTTTCACTCTGCCGATCATCTGACTCTGTGCGACGCTCGATTCCAGATTTGCCGGCAGCACCACCGTGTTCTCGCTCAACTCGTCGCCGCCCGCCGGATTATGCCGCCGCAGCCGCGAAATCGCACGGTTTCGCGCGATCACCATCAGCCATCCGGGCAGGGAACCACGCGAAGCATCGAAATCTGCCGCGGTCCGCCAAAGCTGGTAGAAAATGTCCTGCAGAATTTCTTCAGCCGCTTGGGTGTCCCTCAAGATCCGGTTCAAGACAGAGGAGAGCATCCCGGCGTAGCGGTCATACAGCGTCGCCAATGCCGACTCGTCCCGCTCGACAATTCTCTGGATGAGCGCCGCGTCCGAGGCTCTCGCATCCATACCGGTTATGACGTTCACGAAGCTCTGAAGCTCCAGTCACAGAAGTACGCAAGCGCAAGGGATACGGATTGGGGGCACACAGAACCTGCGTGCCGCAACCTGTCCCGCACAAGCGACGAGCGAGCGTAGCTCGAGCCCTACAGGCGGGTCAACCGCCTTCTGGCCAACGACTTTCCGGCCCTGAGCTGCTGGCTTTCCCGAATCCTCTAGACCAATCCCCAATTCGAACTTCGCATTAAGTCTTTTATACGTAGTGGAATACGAAGCGGTCCACGATAGCTGCGGTATCCCCTAAGCCACACCAAACCGCAAACCTACCGTGGTTTCGATTGACTTCCGCTATGGCTTGACTAAACTTCGACTCGCGAAAGACTTACGGGCCCCGAACCAGCCTGCGCTCCCAGGCGACTTAAACTTCAACGCGCAACTCGATACGAAAGGACACAAGATGGCCATCGTTGCCAAGCCGGGCCCGCTTCAACCCCCGCCGCGGATTGCCCCGCGCGAAGACCTCAATCCTTACCGCATCGCGCAGATCCAGTTCGATATCGCCGCCGAGCACCTCAAGCTCGACCCCGGCATGCGCCAGGTCCTGCGAAGCCCGAAAAGAATCCTGGAAGTCTCCGTCCCTACCAAGATGGACAACGGTCAGGTGAAAGTCTTCACCGGCTTCCGTGTGCAGCACAACGTCGCGCGTGGTCCCGCCAAAGGCGGCATCCGGTATCACCCCAGTGTCACGCTCGACGAAGTAAAAGCGCTCGCGACTTGGATGACCTGGAAAACCGCCACGGTGAACATTCCCTTTGGCGGGGGTAAGGGCGGCGTGATCTGTGATCCGAAGCGCATGAGCAAGCCCGAGCTCGAACGCATGACGCGCCGTTTCGCATTCGAAATTCTTCCGATCATCGGCCCGGAGCAGGACATCCCCGCGCCGGACGTCTACACCGACTCGCAAACCATGGCCTGGATCATGGACACCTACTCCATGACGAAGGGCTACTCGTCGCTCGGGGTGGTCACCGGTAAACCGATTTCGATCGGTGGCTCGGAAGGGCGCAACGAAGCCACCGCGCGCGGCTGTCTTGTTGCCGTCGAAGAAGCTTGCAAGATCAAAAAAATGTCCCTCCGCGGCGCGAGCGTAGCAATTCAAGGTTTCGGCAACGCCGGCTCGGTCGCGGCTCGCCTGTTCAGCGAGAAAAAAGCACGCGTCATCGCCATCAGCGATTCTCGCGGCGGCGTTTTCAATTCGCGCGGCATCGATCCGCTCAAGGCCATGCGCTACAAAGAACGCTCCGGCACCGTCGTCGGCATGCCCGGCACCTCGCGCATCTCGAATGACGATCTGCTCACCATGAAGTGCGACGTCCTGATTCCCGCCGCGCTCGAAAACGTGATCACCCTCAACAATGCCGATCAGATCAAAGCCAAAATCATCGCCGAAGCCGCCAACGGTCCCACCACTCCTCACGCCGACGAAGTGCTTGCGCGCAAGGGCGTGATGGTCCTGCCGGACATTCTCGCGAACGCCGGCGGGGTCACCGTCAGCTACTTCGAGTGGGTGCAGGATCTGCAGAGTTTCTTCTGGTCCGAATCCGAAGTGAATGCCAAGCTCGAAATGGTCATGCGTCGCGCGTTTCAGGAAGTCCACGAAAGCGCGCGCAAGCACCGCACGCACCTGCGCACTGGCGCTTACACGCTCGCCGTCGGCCGCGTCGCGGACGCCACGCTCGTTCGCGGCTTGTTCCCGTGAGCTGAGCCGAAGTCGAACTCGCGCCGTTCGTTTTCGGCGCGAGAATTCCTCGTAAGTAATATTTCGTTAATCAATCGTTTGTGCCGTGCGCAAACATTTCAGTTGCGCCGCCCGCAAATAACCGCGTACATTTCAATTTGCCAGAGCTCTGCGCGTAACGCGGGAGCGCTGGCTTTGCTGTCTGCGGCGGATTTCTCGGAGGCGAACGCGAATTGGGTACGCAAACACACAACGCACCACCGATTCTTCTAACGATCGCGGGTTTCGATCCTTCTTGCGGAGCGGGCGTCGCAGCCGATCTGAAAACTTTCGTCGCCCACAATTGTTATGGCGTCGCAGCCGTCACCGCGCTCACCGTTCAGTCGACCCAGGGCGTCCAGTCCGTGCACGCCACTCCTTCGGCCACGCTGCGCGCGCAGCTTGAGGCGCTGATTGATGATGTCGAACTCGCCGGCGTGAAGATCGGCATGCTTGCCAATCGCGCGAACGCCACAGTCGTCGCCGAATTTCTTGATAAGCACAAGTTTAAACATGTCGTTCTCGATCCCGTGTTTCGTCCGACGGCGGGCAACGCCGAGTTACTGGACACCTCCGGTCTGAAATTCGTGCGCGACGAATTGCTGAGCCGCGTCAGCGTGATCACCCCGAATATTCCGGAAGCGGAATTTCTCACCGGCATGGAAGTGAAAGATGTGCCGAGCATGAAAGCTGCGGGCCAGAAGTTGCTCGAAATGGGTGCGCGCGCGGTCGTCGTCACCGGCGGTCACCTCGAAAAACCGATCGACGTTTACTGCGTCGGCTCTGAAGTCGAAACCTTCGGCGGCGAGCACCTAAAAAGTCCGAACACGCACGGCTCGGGCTGCACATTTTCTTCCGCAATTCTCGCGCAGCTCGGCAGTGGAATGAATCTCCGCGAAGCAGTGATTCTCTCGAAGGCCTACGTCACCAAGGCCATCGAGCGCGCGTATTCCATCGGCAAAGGCGCCGGCCCGCTCAATCAGCTGTTCCGCTTTAATCAGGAGCAGACACCGCGCGGCATCCACGAAGTGCCCCAGCACGGTATGCACCCCGCCGCCGAACCCGCCTCCCATTAGGATTCAACGCTAACTTTGAAAATGATTTTGCGAGCGGCGATCATAGCGATGCGCCGTCCTGTAAATTCTCGCCAACTCGTGGCATCGACATTCGCTCGAGGCGCGGAGCGCGACCAGCCGCTGCGTCCGAGCAGGACGAAGCGTTCGGTGACCGAGGATGCCGGGTGAATCCCGGCGTCCTCGGTACCCCTCACGCACACAGGAAAAGCACGTCGTGATCACAGCAGCCGTCGGCCGCGAATCGAACGCCCTAACCGCACCAACCTAATTTTTATGGATGATTTTACCGCCGACAATCGTTGCCGCCGGCCCGCCGGTAAACTCCCGCCCATCAAACGGCGTATTCCGCGATTTGCTTGGCGTTTCTGTTACGTGGTAAACCCACTTCTTGTCCGTCGAGAAGATCGTCACATCGCCCACGGCGCCGGCCACAAGCTTTCGTTCCATTCCCAGTACCCGTGCGGGCCCGGTTGTAAAAAGTTCTACCATCCGCTTCAGCGTCAGCTTCCCAGCGTGAACGAGTTCGAGTCCCAAACCGATCGCCGTTTCAAACCCCATAATCCCAAAGGGCGCCTTATCGAACTCCACATCCTTGCTCGCCGGATGATGCGGCGCATGATCTGTCGCAATACAATCGATCGTGCCGTCCGCGAGCCCCGCAATTAACGCGTCGCGATCCGCGCGCGAAGCCAACGGCGGATTCATTTTGTAATTTGTGTCGTACTGCACATCTTCATCGGTCAACGTGAAGTGGTGCGGGGTCACCTCGCAAGTCACCTTCAGCCCCTGTTTCTTTGCCGCGCGGACATACTCGAGCGCGCCGGTCGTAGACATGTGCGCGATGTGCAGCCGCGCTCCGGTCAGTCCCGCCACTTCCACGTCGCGCCCCGCGCAGATCGATTCGGACTGTGCCGGAATTCCTTTCAGCCCCAATCTCAACGATCGCGGGCCCTCGCGCATCACTCCGCCTGCAAATAGCGACGGATCCTCGCAGTGATCGATCACCGGCAGATCCAGCCCGTTGCAATACTCCATCACCTGGCGCATCAACCGCGCCGTCGCCACAGGCTTGCCGTCGTCGCTCACCGCCACGATGCCCGCATCTTTCATGGCCCGAATCTCCGCCAGCGCCTCGCCCTTGCTCCCGACCGACGCAGCCCCGATCGGCCAGACACGAACTCCACACGCCCTCGCTGAGCGCTCCACAATTCCGCGCGTCACAGAAGCTGTATCGTTCACCGGCTGCGTATTCGGCATGCAGCACACCGCCGTGAACCCGCCCTTCGCCGCCGACCGCGTCCCCGTCTCAATCGTCTCTGAAAGCTCCTGCCCGGGCTCCCGCAAGTGACAGTGCAGGTCGATAAATCCTGGCGCCACAATCAATCCCGTAGCGTCGAACAGTTCCGCTCCGTCTGCTGACAGATTCGCACCGACTTTCGCGATCGAGCCTTTGTCGAGCAACAAGTCCTGCGTAGCATCCATGTTGCTCGCCGGATCGAGCATCCGCCCATTCTTAATCAGCAGCATTCGCCCATTCCTTTTTTAAAGCCTCTCCAGCCGTGGCATCGACATTCGCTCCTCGTACCGAGTCCGAACTCCGCCGCGCCACCACAACACAAAGATCCACGCACGAGCGCTATGACTTCTCCGGCACCTTCGCAGGCACCGCTTCCACCGCTGCCCCGCCCACCAGGTGGTACAGAAGCGCCATCCGGACCGCTAGCCCGTTCGTCACCTGCTCCAGCACGCAAGACTGCGGCCCGTCCGCCACCGCCGGATCAATCTCCAGCCCTCGTATCATCGGCCCTGGATGCAACACGATCGCGTCCGGCTTCGCAAGCTTCAGCCGCGCCGGAGTGAGCTGATAACCGAGCACGTATTCGTCGGCCGAAAGCGAAGGCTCGTGTAGCCGCTCGGTCTGCACGCGCAGCACGATAATCGCGTCCGAGCCTTCCAGCGCTTCTTCAATCCGCCTCACGCGGCGAACTCCCGGCGCCAGCGTCTCCAATTCTCGCGGCACCCACATCGCCGGCCCGCACAGTGTGATCTTCACTCCGAATTTCGTTAGCAGGAAAATATTGGAACGCGCCACACGGCTGTGCAAGATGTCGCCCAGAATCGTCAGGTGCAGGCCTTCCAGCTTGCCTTTGCGATCCCGGATCGTCAGCGCATCGAGCAGTGCCTGCGTGGGATGCTCGTGCGTTCCATCGCCCGCATTCACCACAGGCACGCCGAGCCGCTTTGAAATAAATTCCGGCGCTCCGGAAGACGCGTGCCGGATCACCAGTCCGTCCGGCCGCATCGCTTCCAGCGTTCTCACCGTATCCAGCAGCGACTCGCCTTTCTTCAGGCTCGACGACTCCGCCTGCAGATTCATCGTATCCGCGCCGAGTCGAGCCGCCGCCGTCGCGAAGCTGATCCGCGTCCGCGTCGAATTCTCAAAGAACGCAAGCGCTACCGTCTTTCCGCGCAAGGTAGCCAATTTTTTAAGGGGATGTTTCTGGAATTCTTGAAAGGGGCTAGCTTGGTCTAAAACAAATGAAATTTGCTCGCGGGTCAGGTCTTCCGTTCCAAGCAGGTGTTCCAGGCGCTGCAGCACATTTTCCCTTCGTTACGTTTTATTCCACTCGATCGACAAGCATCACGCGCTCTTCGTTGTCAATTTCCTTCAGTCGAACCTCCACGATCTCGGTGTCGCTGGTTTCTACGGTACGGCCGATGAAGCTCGCCTCAACCGGCAGCTCGCGATGCCCGCGGTCAATCAGCACGCACAAGCGGACGCGTTTCGGCCGTCCAAGGTCAAACAGCCCGTTCATCGCCGCGCGGATCGTCCGCCCGGTGTATAACACGTCGTCGATGATCACCAGGTCGCGCCCGTCGACCGGGAAGTTAATCTCATTTGCGTGAAAAATCGGTTGGGGGCCCACCGTCGAAAGGTCGTCCCGGTACAGAGTGATGTCGATGATCCCCACCGGCACATCCACATTCGCAAATCCCTTGATCGTCTTGGCGAGCCGCTCGGCCAGCGGTACCCCGCGTCGGCGCACACCAATCAGCGCCAAATGCTCGGTCCCGCCGCTTCTTTCGACAATTTCATGAGCCAAACGCTGGAGGGTGCGGTTGATCTCTTCCGCAGACAGGAGCTGTCTTTTTTCTACGACACGCATTTGGCGCCACATCCTAACACAGAGCGTCGCGTCTCCCCACAACGATTGCCCGTGTCGTTCAACCAGCCAGGTACCGGAAGCAAACCTTCGCCGCAAGAAGCGAAAGCGAAGCGAACCGTACCGTAGGCCGCTCTGCCCTCCAAAACCTGTCCGCTTGACCAGTTCGTCGCCTGCGATGCTAAACTCTTACTCGTGACTGCCCCGGCGCCGGCAAGCCGTCCCTCACGGCCCGCTGAAGTTGACCTTCAGGTCAGTGTCGGAAGTCTTTCCCTCAAAAATCCAGTTATCGCTGCCAGCGGTACCTTTGCATACGGCGTTGAGTTCGCTGACCTTGTCGACCTGAACGCTCTCGGTGGCTTCGTTGTCAAAGGTCTGTCTGCCCAACCCATGGCCGGTAACCCCGCGCCTCGGATCTGCGAGACCTCCAGCGGCATGGTAAACGCGATTGGTCTTCAGAATATCGGCGTTCGTGCCTTCGTCGCCGAGAAGCTTCCCCAATTGCGCCGCTTCGATACCGCCGTCATTGCCAACGTCTTTGGTCACTCAATCTCCGAGTATGTCGAAGTCATCCGGACCCTGGAAAACGCCGAGGGCCTGGCTGCTTACGAATTGAACATCTCCTGCCCCAATGTAGAGCGAGGTGGCATTGAATATAGTACTGACCCGGCGCTTACCTCGGCTGTCGTCGGAGCCGCCCGCGCTGCTTCGAAGCGCCCACTCTGGGTCAAGCTGTCACCCAACGTTAACGCCATTGGACTTACAGCGAGATCGGCCGAAGAGGCCGGAGCCGACGCGCTCGTTATCGCCAACACCTACCCCGCATTGTGTATCGACGTACACACCCGCAAGTCCCGTCTTGGTAGTACGACAGGCGGGTTGTCGGGTGCGGCCATCAAACCTATAACCATGAGGCTGGTTTACGAGGCCTGTAAAGCCGTAAAGATTCCGATCATTGGACTTGGCGGAATCGAGAAGCCAGCGGATGTGGCCGAATACCTCCTCGCCGGGGCCTCGGCGGTGGAGGTCGGCACAGCCCATTTTATCGATCCACGGGCGTCAGCAGAGCTTGTGGACGGTTTAAAAATGTGGTGCCGAGCCGAAAATACATTTGAAATCAACAAGTTACGAGGGGCTCTACAGCGATAAAGGGATTGCATTGCGGTTTCGCCCCCCGGTAAAATATTGTTGATTCAAATAAGGTTAGGTGAAAATGAAGGCCCGATTCTTCATGATTCTGCAGGCGGTGTTTTTAGGCTTGGGTTTGCTGGTTCTGACTCCTTCGATGAACCCGGCTATACCTTCATCGGCGGTGCGGACGAGCAGCCCGGACCAACTCAATGCCGGCGCGGACGCGATCTCTCAGCCTGTTTCGAGCAACGCCCAGAACAACTCAAAGTCTGGCGCGAACGGCCAACCCAAGCCGCTCGCGGTTTGGGAATGCACCACGAGCTGGTACGGCGAGGATTTTGACGGCAAGCAGACCGCCAATGGCGAGACCTACGATATGAACGCCGACACCGCCGCCCACCCGACGCTCCCGCTCGGGTCGATCGTCCGCGTCGTAAACACCCGCAACCATCGCAGCCAGGTTGTGCGGATCAACGATCGCGGTCCCTACGTCGAAGGCCGCGAATTGGATGTTTCCTACGAAGTGGCACGTAAGCTAGGATTCGATCAGCACGGGCTCGCGAAAGTCCGGCTGGAACTCCTAAAGGTGCCTTCACGTCAAGAACAGCTTCATCGCGAAAACTAATCGTCGCGCTGGACGTCGACCATGCCGGCTCGGCCACCGCACTCGCACGTCGCTTAAAGGGTGCGGTTGGACTTTGTAAGGTTGGCAACCAACTGTTCACCTCCGAAGGCCCGCGAGTGGTAACCAAACTCGCGGGTCTCGGGTTCGGCATCTTTCTCGACCTGAAATTTCACGATATCCCAAACACCGTCGCCCATGGCGTCGCCTCCGCCGCCCGCTTGCCGGGCGTCCAGCTTCTGACGCTCCACACCACCGGCGGCCTTGCCATGATGCGAGCTGCCCGCGAAGCCGCAGGCTCCAGCAAAAAGCGCCCGCAACTACTCGGCGTCACCATCCTCACCAGCATGGACGAATCCACGCTCGCCGAAGTTGGCCTCGCCGGCCCTCCCGCCGCGCGCGCCGTCGAGCTGGCCAAGCTCGCCAAAACCGCCGGCCTCGATGGAGTCGTCGCCTCCGCCCACGAAGTCCGTGCCATACGCGAAACCTGTGGTCCCCGCTTCCTGATCGTCGTTCCTGGCATCCGACCCGCTAGCAGCACCACCGACGACCAGGCCCGTGTCGCCACGCCCGCGCAAGCCATCTCTGCCGGCGCGGACTACCTCGTCGTTGGCCGCCCTATCACCGGCGCAAAAAATCCTCGCGAAGCCGCGCTCGCCATCTCCAAAGAAATCGCCTCCGCCTGCTGAAGTTTTCACAGTTACTGTGCGTATACATTGGGCAACAGGGCATCGCCGCGCGCCTGTTTTCACGCGCTATTGACAAACGCCGGCGGCCGCCGCATTTTCGTGTGCGGCTAAACTCCAGCCACACAGAGAGGGATCCTACATGCAGCTTCACTCGCACCTGAGCGCTGGCGCTCTTGCGCTCGCATCGCTTCTCGCCTTCACCGCCGCTGCTCCGCTCGCGCACGCGCAGGCCGTGGGCGCTCCCGCCGAACCGCCGAAAGTGAAGAGCGTTGAAATTACGCCCGCCACCGCGCACGCCCACGTCGGCGAGCGCTTGAAATTCACCGTCGTTGCCAAAGACGCGAGCGGGGTCGTACTCGACATCAAGCCGATGATCTGGTTCGCCGCGCCCTTTGATGTCGCCGGCGCCGACACCGATGGAACCGTCCTGTTCCGCCAGCCCGGCGAAGTCACCGTCGGCGCCGTCGTCGGTGGAAAACCGGGCTTTGCGACGGTCACCGTCGAAGCGCCCGCCACAGGCAGCATCGAAGCGCATCCGCTCACCGGCTCGCTCGCCGTCGGAGCCTCCGCGCTCGCCTCCGCCACCACGCGCTCGCCCAACGGCGATCCGCGCGAAGACATCGTCGTCCACTGGATTTCGAAAAATCCGAGCGCCGCCAACGTGAATGACGCCGGCCTGGTCACCGGCGTCGCGCCCGGTACCGCTACTCTTGTCGCCAAAGCCGACGACAAAACCAGCGAAGTCTCGGTCAAAGTCGTCGCCGACACCGTGAAGGGCGTCTCCATCGAACCCATCGCCTCAAACGCGAAAAGCGGCGACGTAATCCGCTTCAGCGCAACCACCAGCGGCGGAAAAGATCTCGCCATCACCTGGTCTGTCTCTGGCCCGCGCGCCAGGATTTATCCCGACGGAGCCTTTGTCGCCGAACAGCCCGGCGTCTATCAAGTCACCGCCACCGTCGGCAAGCATGACGCCACCACCTCCATCGAAGTCGCTCCCCGCAACGCCCAGCGCGAACTCGAATACGTTGCCCACATTCCGCTCAAAGATCCCGACGGCAAAGTAGTCCAGACCGCCGAAGAGTGGGTCATCGGCAACACTCTCTACGTCTCCTCAATTTCCGACCGCATCTACTCTTTTGACGTTTCCGATCCCAAAAATCCCAAGCCGCTCGATTCGATGAAAGTCGATACCCGCCTCATCAACGACGTCAGCACCACCGCCGACGGCAAAGTCGGCGTCCTCACGCGCGAAGGCGCCTCCAACCGCAAGAACGGCATCGTGCTCTTCGACTCGTCCGATCCCGCGCACCTGAAGCCGATCTCCGACTTCACTGAAACCGTGACCGGTGGCGTTCACAGCGCTTACATCAACACGCACTACGTCTACATCACCGACGACGCCAACGGCTCGCTCCACATCATCGACATTGCCGATCCCGCGCACCCGAAACAGGTCGCGGAGTGGAAGACTCCCAAGACCGAGGAGCAAACCGTCGCTTCGCCGCTCGGCGAAGGCATGATCTCCGTCGGCCGCTACCTCCACGATCTGCAGGTTGTCGACGGCCTCGCCTATCTCGCCTACTGGCGCGATGGCCTGATCATTCTCGACGTAGGGAAGGGCATCAAGGGCGGCTCGCCGGAAAACCCGCAGCTGGTCGCGCAGTTGAAATTCAATCACTACGCGCTCTACGGCAACGGCTGGCTCGCGGGCACGCACACTACCTTCCGCTACAAGAATTACGTCTTCGTTGGCGACGAAGTCTTTCCCGCCACGTTTGACATCGACTCGAAAGACCGCATTCCCGTCCGCGGCCGCCTGCACGTCGTCGACGTCACCGACATCCAGAACCCGCGCGAAGTCGCCACCTATGAAGTTCCCGAAGGCGGCATTCACAACGTGTGGGCCGCAAACGATATTCTTGTCGCCGGCGATTACGCAGGAGGCGGGCGTGTGGTGGATATTTCCGGCGAGCTGCGCGGCGATCTCTACGCGCAGGGTCGCGAAATCGCCAGCTTCTGGACCGGCGATCCCAACGGCTACCGCCCGAATCTTCCGTTCGCATGGGGTGCGCAACCGGTCGGCGACCTGATCTATTTCAACGACGTCGACAGCGGCATCTGGATCGCCAAGCTAGGCAAACCCAAATTCCAGGGCGAGACGACAGCGCCCCCCGTCCAACAAAAGTCCGAGTAGCCATAGCATCGGGCATAGGGCGTGGCATAGACATTCGCTGCGTGCGCTGAGAACGCGCGCAGCCACTTCGTCCGACTCGGACGAAGTGAGTCTGTGAAGGTGTGCCCCGGCTCAACGCCGGAGCACACCTTCAGCCTTGACACTCGCCGCGCCACAGCCTATCCAGCGCACGCGATCGCACACCCAAAACACGTGCCGCCTCGTTGCAGGGCACAGCCCGATCTTCACCCGTGCGCCTGCAGCGCCCCGGGCGCGTCCGACAGCGTCCCACGCGGTCGTCCTACGATCTCTCCGCGCCTTACTGGCAGCTTCGTCATCGGACCACAACCCGAATTTTGTCGGATAGTTTGTCGCATTCGCGCCGACGCACGAGTCCGATAGGCTCCCGCAAAGCGGGACCGGTCGTCCGACGATTGCTCGACGCAATACTGGCAACCACCCCCGCCGGACCAACCACCACATTTGGTGCATTCTTTCGTGGCACATGCCGGAGTTCGCCTGCGTGTTTTTCGTTTGCCTTCCCGCGCCCCGCCTCATAATGTCCCTTTCGGCGGAGGCATCCCCGATGCTCGCATTGCGTTCCGTAGCGCTGTTCGTAGTAGCCGGTCTCTGCGAAATCGGCGGTGGCTACCTGGTCTGGCAGTGCTGGCGCAATCACGCCCCGTGGTATTCGGGCTTCGCCGGTGCCGCGCTGCTCATCGCCTACGGCATCGTCCCTACCTACCAGCCCGCCAATTTCGGCCGCGTCTACGCCGCATACGGCGGCGTGTTCGTAGCGCTCTCCATCCTGTGGGGCTGGAAGATCGACCGCATCCGGCCCGACGCCTTCGACCTCATCGGCGGCCTCATCTGCCTCGCCGGCGTAGCCATCATCATGTACTGGCCCCGCTAACCAGCGGAGTCGGCTGAGCTCCCATTGCCGCGTCAGGATAGAACGCACTCCACGAAAATAGCGTTAGATTCCTTCGGCGGAGCAAATCGGTCTGATACAGAACGAATTTGCGTTCGCGAAAAACGTCTCGTTCGTGACGATTAGAAATTTGAACTCGGAACAGGGAGTGATGCCGGGCAGGATGCGTCCGGCGGCTTGAGTGAAACGGCCGCTCGCCATGGGCGTTGGATGCAGGGCCGACGTATTGTAAAGAGAATTCGCACCCGTCCCAAAATGGGAATCTCGCCCGGCACCGCGAATCCGCCCCACCCACGCGAGTGATGCGCTTCATCACCCGCCGCGCCGAGCCCAGCCTTGCCGACCAAAGCTTCGCCGCGTTTGACCCCTCGCTCCGTCTCCACTAGCATCCATTCGGTCGAGCCTTCGCGCATGGATCCCCTCAAACACGTCATCGTCGGCACAGCGGGCCACATCGACCACGGCAAATCCTCCCTGGTCGAAGCCCTTACCGGCACCCATCCCGATCGCCTCGCCGAAGAAAAACGCCGCGGCATCACCATCGATCTCGGTTTCGCCTTCCTCGATCTCCCCGGTGTGAAGATCGGTTTCGTCGACGTGCCTGGGCACGAGCGTTTCGTCCGCAACATGCTCGCCGGCGTCGGCGGTTTCGATCTCGTCGTGCTCGTCGTAGCCGCCGACGAATCCATCAAGCCTCAAACGCGCGAACACTTTGACATCTGCCGCCTGCTCGGCATCGAACGCGGCATCGTGGCCCTCACAAAATCCGACCTGGTCGAATCCGATACGCTCGATCTCATGCGTCTCGAAATCGAAGAATTCGTTCGCGGGTCGTTTCTGGAAGGTGCGCCCATCGTCCCTCTCAGCGCGAAGAAGGGAACCGGCCTCGACGAGTTCAAACGCGCATTGCACGTTGCCGCGAACCAGGCCGCCGCCCGCCCAGTCGACGCCCACGCGCGTCTCCCCATCGATCGCGCATTCGCACTGAAAGGTTTCGGCAGCGTGGTCACCGGCACGCTCATCTCCGGCGCGATCCGCAACGAAGACGATCTCGAGCTTTATCCAACAGGCGAACGCGTCCGCGTTCGCGGCCTGCACAGCGGCGGCGCAGCCATCGAGCGCGCCAAAGCGGGCCAGCGAACAGCCGCAAATGTAACCGGTGTGCCGCTCGAAAAAATCGAACGCGGTATGGTCCTCGCGGCCCCGGGAGCGTTCGACGCCACAACTCGCGTCGACGCGCGAATCACTCTCCTCCATAGCGCGAAGCCGCTGAAGAATCGCGCTCGCGTGCATTTCCACCAAGGCTCGGCCGAGCGCATCGCGGAAGTCGTTCTGCTCGGCGGCGCCAAGGACCTGGCTTCCGGCGATTCCGCCTTCGCACAGATTCGACTCGACGCGCCGCTGCTGATTCTCCCCGGCGACCGTTTCATCCTCCGCCGCCTCTCGCCCGTAATCACCATCGGCGGTGGCGCAGCGCTGGACGTAAAGCCCGCCCGCCACAAAGGCGACGGCCGTTCCGCCGTCTCTCTGCTCGAAACCATCCAGCGCGGCAACAGGCCGGAAATCCTGGATGCGTTATTGCATTCCGCGAATCGCGAATTCTCGCAGCGCGATTTGATCGCCCGCACCGGTTGGACCAGCGCCGAAGTAGTAAAAGCCGCAATTTCTCTCACGGCCACGAACCGCGCCCGCGTAATCAGTGAAAATCCCTGGGCAGTCGTTTCCGCCGCCTGCTTAGCCGAATTCGCCGCAAAACTTGTGAAGGCCGTGGACCAGTTTCATCACGCGAACCCGCTTCTCCCTGGAATTCCCAAGCAGGAGCTCCGCGCGGAGGCAGGCAAGCCCAGCGCCGTGCTTCTGGAATTTGCGCTGAAGGATTTGAAAAACGCGGGCGCTCTCGGCCTCACAGGGGACTTTGTCCACCGCGCGAACCGCGGCGTGGAACTCTCGCACGAAGAATCGGCCGCAAAGTCCGCGCTCGAAAAAGAATTCGAATCCGCAGGTTTTGCCGTGCCAAGCCTCGAGGCGGCTCGAGCGAAACTCACCGTTCCAGCTGCCAAGTCCGAGAAACTGGCACAGATGCTGTTCCGCGAAAAAGTACTGGTTCGCGTCTCCCCGGACCTCGTGCTTCATGTAAAGACTTTGCGACATCTAAGGCAGCTCGTCGCGGCGTACAAGACCAAGCATGGCGACCGCCTCCCGATCGCTGCATTCAAAGAGCTTACGGGCGTCTCGCGGAAGTACGCCGTGCCGTTACTGGAACACCTGGACCGCGAACGCGTCACGCGGCGCGTGGGTGATGAGCGTGTTATACTTTGACCGATAATGGCGCCTGCGGCGGCTTCCCAGCAGTTTGGCCGTGCGGAAAGAGGTGACGTATGGGTGAATTAAGCCCGATCCATTGGTTAATCGTTCTCGCGATTATCGTTCTGCTCTTCGGCGGAAAGAAAATTCCCGAAGTGATGCGCGGTCTCGGCGAAGGCATTAAGAATTTCAAAGAGGGCATGAACGGCCCGCACAATACGACCGTGCCGACTCAGCCCACCGCGGCCCCACCGGCCACGACTCCTCCGCCGGTCGTGACCGAAGAGAAAAAGTAGTTTCGATTATTACGGCGGGATTTGTGTGAAGTGATTTTGGACGGCGGCCCAGCGGCCGCCGTTTTCGTTTTCGGCGCGCCAACCGCGACTCGAGCCGCAGGTGCAGCCCGGCTCGGCGCGGTTAGTCGCCAGCTCCGTGTTGCGAGCGGAATTTCTCACGCTGCTCGAACATCTTTTCGATCGCAGTCAGCGCAGACCAGACTCGCGAGAGCGGCAGTCCCATCACGTTGAAGTAGCAGCCTTCGATCCCGGTCACAAATTTTCCGCCGATGCCTTGAATTCCGTATGCTCCAGCCTTATCGAACGGCTCACCCGTGCTCAGGTACGCGTCGATCTCTGCATCGGTCATCGTCGCGAAATGAACTCGCGTGGACACCACTTGAACGCCCGGCACTTGCGCCGGGTCTGCGATGATCGCTAGGCCCGTGCGCACCTCGTGTGCCTTGCCAGAGAGCAATCGCAGCATGCGCTTCGCGTCTGCGGCGTCCACGGGCTTACCGAGTACTTCGTCGCCGACAACCACCACCGTATCCGCGGCGACGGTTACGGCTTCCTGATTTGTGCGAAGAAGATATGCGGCAGCTTTTTCCGCTTTGGCGGCGGCAACTCGGGAAACGTACGCGTCCGCAGATTCGTTCGCGTGGCGGGTTTCATCGACGTCTGCGTTGAATACAGTGAATTCAATCCCGGCGTTGCGCAAGATCTCCGCCCGACGCGGTGAAGCAGAGGCGAGGACAACGTCAACCATGAGGCTCCTTGCATTCGGCGTCGAGCTTGAGGTCTTTCACGAAGCGCAACGCAAAGCCGTTCGACTTCAGAATAACGCCGTTGGCCGTTTCCTCAGATTACTACCGATTCTTGGTACTCGCCGAACGAGCGCCTGAGCGCGTCGGAGATTTCGCCGACCGTCACGTACGCTTCGACCGCCGAGAGAATCGCAGGCATCAGATTTTCACCCGTGCCAGCGCGGCGTTCGATCTCAGCGGTTGCGAGAGCAGCCTTCGTTGCATCGCGCCGCGCGCGCAGCGCTTGTAGCCGGGCAACTTGCGTGCGTTCGATTTCCGGATCGATCCGCAGCGTGGGGATGGTCTTTTCTTCTTCCGCCTGAAATTTGTTCACGCCCACAACGATCTGGTCCCCTGTGTCGACCGCTTGCTGATACTCGTACGCGGATTTCTGCACTTCCTGCTGGACGAATCCCGCTTCGATGGCTTTCAACATGCCGCCCAGCGCGTCGATCCGCGTGATGTAGTCGCGGGCCTGCGCTTCAATTTCATTGGTTAGCTTTTCGATGGCGTAGGAGCCGGCGACAGGGTCGATCGTGTTCGCCACGCCGGTTTCCTGCGCAATGATCTGCTGGGTCCGAAGCGCCAGCAGCGCGGCGTTTTCGGTCGGTAGCGCGAGGGCTTCGTCGAGACCGTTGGCGTGCAGTGACTGGCACCCGCCAAGCACCGCCGCCAGGCACTGGAGCGCGACGCGGACCAGATTATTTTCCGGCTGCTGGGCGGTGAGCGACGACCCGGCCGTCTGTGCATGGAAGCGCAGCATCATCGAACGGGGATCCTTCGCGCCGAACCGGTCGCGCATCACGCGAGCCCAGAGCCGCCGCGCCGCGCGGAACTTCGCCACCTGCATCAGAAACTCGTTATGCGAATTGAAGAAGAAAGAGAGCTGCGGCGCGAATTCGTCAACAGCGAGACCGGAGGCAACCGCCGCTTCAACATACGCGATTCCGTTCGCGATGGTGAATGCAACTTCCTGCACGTCCGTCGATCCGGCTTCGCGAATGTGATAACCGGAAATCGAAATCGCATTCCAGTTGGGGACTTCGTGCCGGCACCACGAAAAAATGTCGGTGACAATGCGCATCGCCGGGCGCAACGGGTAAATGTAGGTTCCGCGGGCGATGTATTCCTTCAGGATGTCGTTCTGCACGGTGCCGGAAAGTCGCGCGAGGTTGGCACCCTGTTTTTTTCCCACGGCGACGTACAGCGCGAGCAGAATGGCCGCCGTTGAATTGATGGTCATCGAGGTCGAGACGCGCTCGAGCGGAATGCCATCGAACAGCATCAGCATGTCTTCCAGCGAATCGATCGAGACGCCCACTTTGCCAACTTCGCCGAGCGCGAGCGGATGATCCGAGTCGAGGCCAATCTGCGTCGGGAGATCGAAGGCCACGCTGAGGCCCTTCACACCCTGCGAAAGGAGATAACGATAGCGCTGGTTCGATTCCGTGGCGCCGCCGAAACCCGCGTATTGGCGCGTGGTCCACGGACGGCCGCGATACATCGTCGGATACACCCCGCGCGTGAAGGGGAATTGGCCGGGAAAGCCGAGGTCGCGCTCGCCGTTCCATTCGCCCAGGTCGGTGTCGGTGATCGCTGTGTCCATCGGCAGGCCGGACGTGGAAGCGGGCAGTGGATCGGCGAGCACAGCTGGTTTTCTCAAAGTATCGGTCATTGGAAAAGTTCAGCGGACGCGTCGCGCGCGAAGAAACGAAGTAATCGAGAAAAACCCCATCAGGAGCGCGTAGACCACGGCGAATCCAACCAGCCACGCGGTCGGTCTGGAGTGCCATTGCCGCCACGCCATTAGCGAACCGTAGACCGCACACAGCGCGAATAATGCACCTGCAATTTCGTGAAAAAGTTGCCGCGCGATCCGCCGCCAAACGCGGAACGTGATCTTCGCCGACTGAGTAATCGAGCCTTGGAATCCCGCAGCCATAGCTAGAGTCTAATATAAGTGCAGCGCCTGCCAGCGACCCGTAACAGGGAACAGGTAACCATAGAGGTTCACGTTTCGCGTGTGCCGCTTGTGTCCTTTGAAATCCGGACCTAGAATGGCAAAAGAGCACTGGGCCCAGGAGGTGTATCCCTTGCAACTCGACGACCGCATGAAGCAGATTCTTCGTGAGCTTGGGCACGCGATCAACGATACCGTGTCTGATTCGGACCGCATCGCCGAAGCGATTTCCAGTGTGCGTGCGGCGGGGTTCGACATTGTGCTGAAGCTAGATGCGACGATCGGCCTTGCGCGGCGCAACTCGCAGGACGCGAAGATGACCACGCAGGACCGGCGCTTTCTCGAGTCGTTGCACATTCGCGTCGACGAAGGAGCCGCTGAGGAAGAAGCGGTTGAACAGCGCGTGGAGATCACTCCGCAGGACATCAAGTTTTTGAAGTCACTGAAGGTTTCTTTCAATGAAGAACTGTAAATACATCGCGATACTGTTTGCCGCGGCGATCGCGCTGGTAGTGCTATCGCCAGCGGTGCGCGCGCAGGACATCAATACGACCGCGCCGATCGTAGTGAAGCAGAAGCCCAGCAAGGCCATCTGGATGAAAGCGACCGTGGTGCATGCCGACGCAGTGAGTCTGATTGTTCGCGAGCAGGGCAATGAGATGGCGATTCACACTTTTAATTATTCCGACCAGGCCAAAGCGAAGATGCAGGACATCATCGCAGCCGGCGGCTACCAAAACGGCGACCGGATCAAAGTTCTTTGGTTGCCGGGAACCGAGACGGCGATCAAATTCAAAGGCCGGCCGTCACCGGCGAATTAACCAGGCGAACTTCCACACGGCGCAATCTCACACTTCTAGCAGCTCACTCTGAAAATTCTGATGATTTCGTGTGATTTGACGGGCCGTACTGCGCGTGGATCTCAGCGCGAGCCGCGGATCTTGCTGGCGAGGTTGCGAGCGCGCTGGCGGGCGATGTCGACGAACTTTTCATCGCCGGCGACCTGATCGAGCGTGGGAAGCAGGCGCTCGGGTTCGGGAAGTTGCTTGGTGTTGTAGTCGTTCTCGATCTGCAGCAGAACGTCGTTTACGCCGAGGTGATCGTAGCGCATCGTGCGGACCAGGTCGGAGAGGTCGCTGGTCTGTTTTGCGAGGCCTTCGAAAAGATTCACGAGCTGCGCGGCGGATTCGTCCAGTGTGTAGTTGAAGCTCGTCGAGTGCGTCTGGCCGCCGCCGGTGTAGCTGAAAGTTTTCTCGCCGAGATTCGCGAGGCGACGGTGGACTTCCAGATCGACGCCCTGAAAATCGTGGAGGCGCGCGGCGAGTTCGAAGATGTGCTGCGCGAGCGCAGGGCTCACTTCAAAAGGTTGCGGCGCGGCTTCTTCATCGAGCTGGCGAATGTCGTACGTGCCCACGCCCGCTTCGTTCACCTTGATCTCCACAAATTCAGGGAAGCTCGTCTTGAAGACTTTGCGGTAGGTGACTGTTGCGTCAGATGGAGACGCGGCGGCTCGCGCGGGCGCGGAGGCGGTGAGAATTACGCCCGCCACAGCGAGAGCGAACGACGCAAGGGCGACGGCTTGGCGGCTGAATTTTGAGGGCCGCATTACAATTCCAAGATGCGCGCGGCACGACCGCGGTTGCTGCTGCGCGCTTTTCCATCGCGCGATACCTGCGTAGCGTTCAGGCCACGCGATATCGCGTTCGTGCGTTCTGTTTTCATCGCAGCTGCCATCCGCTCACTGGAGCGCGCGCATTGCCCGTGGCACAATGCGACGGCAAGCGCATCGGCGGCGTCCGCCGGTTCGGGGAATTCGCAAAGGCCCAGCGCGGAGCGAACCATTTGCTGCATCTGCAATTTGGATGCGTCGCCGTATCCGGCGACGCTGGATTTTACTTCGCGTGGCGAATAGCTGTGCGCTGGAATCGAAGCTTGGGCCGCGGCCAGCAGCACCACACCGCGAACTTCAGCCAGCTTCAGCGCCGTACCCACATTGATCTTTGAGAAGACAGCTTCGACGGCTACAGCGTCTGGGGTGAACTCGGCGACAAGGCTCGCGATTAATTCGTGAATCGCGCAAAGACGGGCGCCTACGGTGGCAGACGATACGTGTTTTAGCGCACCGAAGCGGAGCATGCGCGGTTTCGCGCCGAGAAATTCCACCACACCGAAGCCGGTCGCGCCAGCAAGAGCGGGGTCGACGCCTAGGACGCAGTAGCGGGTGGCGACGGTCGTGACGTGGAGCGGTGTTGGCATGCCGCGTACGAGTTTACTTTCGTGGTTGTGCGGCGGGTAGTGTTTTTTGGATGGGGCGTGCCGGAATTGCGAGGGCGCGGCTAATTAGCGCTGGGATGATCGGAAATCGATTCCATGGGCGGGGCGCCGGGGGCACGCAGGTTACGAACGTCGCGCATCGGTGGCTGGCCGAAGAAACGGCTGTACTCGCGGTTGAACTGGCTGGCGCTTTCGTAGCCGACTTCAAAGGCCGCGCTTGCGGCATCGAGTCCATCGATCAACATGCGTTGGCGCGCAGCGTGCAAGCGAAGCTGCTTTTGATATTGCAGCGGGCTCATTGCGGTCAGCGCACGGAAATGGTGATGCAGAGTGGAAACGCCCATGCCCGCAAGCTTTGCGAGTTCTTCCACGCGAAGCGCCTGAGTGTAATTCGCCCGCACCCACGCCACCGCTTTCGCCGTCCGATGGCTCTGATCGCCGAGCGTGGCGATCGCGCGCAAGCGAGCGCCTTCCGGTCCTCGTAAGATTCGATAAATAATTTCGCGCTGAATCAATCCGCTCAGAAACGGAATGTCCTGCGGCGTGTTCAGCAAACCGACCAGGCGGCAGCACGCTTCCAGCAGTTCGGTGGTGGTCTTGCCAGTGGCCATAGCGGGACTGTCCTCACTGTCGCCGGCGGCGTGAATTTCTTCACGACTCAGCAGCTCTCGGATTACGGGCATTTCAAGCTTGAGCACAAAACAGAGATACGGCACCGCCTCGCTGGCTTCGAACACATTGCAGATCACCGGCAGATCGAGCGATGTGAGCAGGTAGCGCGACTGATCGAAAATGAACATGGTTCCCGCGAGCGTCGCTCGCTTGCGGCCTTGCGCGACGACCGCCAGACTGGGTTCGTAGGCGGCTGACGCCGGCGCCGTGGGCGCGGTCCGGCGAGTGAGGATCAAGCCCGGAACAGCCGTTATCATTTTCTCTTCGTTCCCAACGAACGAGGCAATCCTCCGAGCCAGCTCCAAGCGAACTTCGCGCTTGCGATCGGCTTCGGGAGCGTTCTTTTTGTTGGCCTTTTTCATGAGTTTCACATCCTTGTCGATAAACAGAAGATACGGGGGAACCGCCCGTGGCCCAAGTCTTTTCCACGCTCCAAGACGATTAGGCAATAAATCGGAAGGATCGGGATACCGTTTCGGTCGCGTTCAGGACTACTCTCGGGACGAGAGCACACCTCATAGGAGCCATCATGCAAAAGCGCAAACTTGGAAAAGGCAATTTGGAAGTTTCAGCTCTCGGCCTCGGCTGCATGGGGATGAGTTTTTCCTACGGTCCGGCGAAGGACAAAAAGGAGATGATCCATCTTCTCCATGCCGCAGTCGATCGCGGAATCACATTGTTCGACACCGCGGAAGTGTACGGTCCGTTTACGAACGAAGAATTAGTAGGCGAGGCGCTTGCGCCGTTCCGCGGCAAAGTGGTGATCGCCACCAAATTCGGATTTGATTTCAGCGGCGGCGATCATCGCCCGGGAGGCGCGCCGGTGAATAGCCAGCCCGCGCACATCAAGCAAGCGGTGGAAGGATCGCTCACGCGGTTGCGCGTAGAGACGATTGACTTGCTTTACCAACATCGCGTGGATCCGAATGTGCCCATCGAAGATGTGGCGGGCGCAGTCAAGGAACTGATTCAAGCCGGAAAGGTAAAGCATTTCGGAATGTCCGAAGCCGGCGTAAACACGGTCCGGCGCGCGCACGCGGTTCAGCCCGTTACGGCTCTACAAAACGAGTATTCGCTGTGGTGGAGAAAACCGGAGACCGAAGTGATTCCGATGTGCGAGGAACTTGGAATTGGCCTGGTGCCGTACAGTCCGCTCGGCAAGGGTTTCTTGACCGGAAAAATCGACGCGAACACGAAATTCGAGAGCAACGATTTCCGTAGCCAGTTGCCGCGGTTTACGCCGGAAGCGATCGCGGTGAATCAGGCGCTGGTCGATTTGATCGGCAGAATCGCCAAACAGAAAAACGCCACGCCAGCCCAGATCGCCTTGGCTTGGGTGCTCGCGCAGAAGCCTTGGATGGTTCCGATCCCCGGCACGACGAAACTGAACCGGCTCGAGGAAAACATCGGAGCATTGTCGGTGAAACTGACAGCCGATGATCTGAGTGAGATCGACGCCGCAGCGTCGAAGATCACGCTCGAAGGCTCTCGCTATCCGGAACGCCTGGAGAAAATGACGGGGCTGTGACTGAAGCGATGCGCGACGTATCATGCCTGCTCATACCTGAAATTGACGACCCGCGTGCGCGCGTGAGTGCAAGGAGCGTAGCGAATGGAGATTAAACGAGCGGGTACGCAACCGTCCGGCAAAGGACCGGCGGATTGGTTTACGGGGACCGTGCGAATTGATCCGCTGTTTCAAGCACCGGATCCGGCGTTTGTGCAGGGGGCGAGTGTGACCTTCGAACCCGGCGCGCGGACGGCGTGGCATACGCATCCGCTCGGGCAGACACTGATTGTGACAGCGGGGTGTGGGTGGGCGCAGCGCGGAGGTGGGCCGATCGAGGAGATCCGTCCCGGGGACGTAGTGTGGTTCGCGCCGGGCGAGAAGCATTGGCATGGAGCGAAGCCCACGACGGCGATGACGCACATTGCGATACAGGAGCAGAAGGACGGCAAGGTGGTGGACTGGTTGGAGCACGTTACCGACGAGCAGTATCGCGCGGGGTAGAGGCCGCATCGCGGAGCGGCACGGACGAAGGGTGAGGGTCTGCTCCCGCATTGAGCCGGAGCAAACTTTCACAGACACGCTTCATCTTGGCCGGAGGAAGCGGCTCGGCGCGGCGCGCGAATTGCTATGTTACGCGTTGGCGGATTGACGAGAGCTGGCGCGCCACCGATCATGCGTGCACGTGCCATCCGGCGACCGACGAATAGACCAGGTTTATTCGCATTATCGCAACGTCGAAAAACTCGGCGGTGGCGGCATGGGTGTCGTCTACAAAGCCGAGGACACGCGGCTCTACCGGTTCGTCGCGCTAAAATTTTTGCCTGACGCGGTAGCGAAGGACGAGCAGGCGCTGGCCCGATTCCGGCGCGAGGCCCAAGCCGCATCCGCCCTGAACCATCCCGGCATCTGCACCATCTGCGACATCGGCGAAGCGGACGGCCAATCGTTCATCGCCATGGAGTACCTTGATGGCCAGACCCTGAAGCACTTCATTTCCAACCAGCAGATCGACCTCGACCCCCTTCTCGATTTTTCCATTCAAGGACGGGAGGGATTTGTTGCTCGCGTGGCGAGCTGCACAGCGATGTGGTGTTGATCAGCAATTTTCGGTAGCGAAAGTTAACTAGCAAATGCCGGAAGCGCGATGGCGCCGCCCGGCATTTTTCTTGATGCGTGACGTGCGCGTGCGTTATTGCGCGACGGCGGCTTGCATTTCCTTTTCGTCGATGTCGAAGTTCGCGTAGACGTGTTGCACGTCGTCGTGATCTTCGAGCACTTCCATCATGCGGACCATTTGCTGCGCTTGCGCGCCGGTGAGCTTCACGTAGTTCTGCGGAACCCAGCCGACTTCGGCCGAGGCCGGTTTGATGCCGGCAGTTGTGAGCGCTTCCCGAACCTTTTCGAAAACTTCAGGTGGCGTGGTCACTTCCCACACATCGCCATCGTCGCGCATGTCTTCGGCGCCCGCGTCGAGCACCAGGCCCATCATCTTGTCTTCGTCGGCGGCTTCCTTGGGCACCACGATGTCGCCCTTGCGGTGGAACATCCAGCCGACCGCGCCGGTCTCAGCCATGTTGCCGCCGTTCTTAGAGAACATGTGGCGGATTTCGCTGACGATGCGGTTGCGGTTGTTGGTCACCACCTGCACCAGCACGCCGACGCCGCCCGGGCCGTAGCCTTCGAACGTCACTTCGTCCAGCGTCTCGCCTTCCAGGGTGCCTGTGCCGCGCTGAATCGCGCGCTCGATGTTGTCGTTGGGCATGTTTTCGCCCTTGGCGGTGAGGATTGCGGTGCGGAGGCGGGGGTTGGTGTTGGGGTCAGCGCCGCCGGTGCGAGCCGCGATGGTCAACTCGCGGATAATTTTGGTGAAAACTTTGCCGCGCTTGGCGTCCGTGGCGGCTTTCTTGTGCTTGATTGTGGCCCACTTAGAGTGTCCAGACATGGATAAACCTTCTCAGGAAAGAATGGCAGGAGCAGCGGTTGCCCTTGCCGCAGTAGTCTAGCAGCCGCCCCAAAATGAGGCAAGCGAACGCCCGACGGCTGGCCCCGCTGGAGATGCTTCCGCGAGCGTGCGATTTTAGAAGGGTTACGCGCTCGGAACGCGACTTTCTGCGGCTTCCGACGTCGACAGACAGGATAAGCTGTGGCGGCGCGACGGGGGTGTAAGCATGCAGGATCTTTGGCAGGATTTGCGTTATGCGGTGCGGACGCTGGCAAAAGAGCCGGGGTTCACGATCATCGCGATCCTCACGCTCGCTCTCGGGCTCGGTGCCAACACGGCGATCTTTTCCCTGATCGACACCGTGCTGCTCCATCCGCTGCCGTACAAAAATCCCGCCGCTCTGGTGAGCATCGTCGCAGGGAATCGCGAGCAAGGCACCACAGGAACGCCGGTATCGTTCGTAAAATTTCAGGCGCTGCAGCAGCAGACCAAGACGCTTGCGAAGGTCGGCGCGTTTTACCAAACCACGATGAACATGACCGGCAGCGGCGAGCCGGAGCAGATCAACGTCAATCGCGTAAACGCGGATTTTTTTCACACGCTGGGCGTCGCGCCGATGCTAGGCCGGGATTTTCTCACCGCCGAGGATCAGATCGGCGGCGCAGACGTGGCGATCCTCTCGAACGCCTTCTGGCATGCGCAGTTCAATTCCGATCCGAATGTGCTGGGAAGGACGATCGAGCTCGACGGGAAGTCGACGACGATCATTGGAGTGATGCCGCGTACGTTCGAGTTTCCATTTCAGCAGCCGGAGCCGGACCTTTGGGTGCCGCGCGTGTTTGACATTCTCGGCCTGCGGCCGGAGCAGCTTCGGATGGGCGCCGGATTTCTGATTTTGATCGCGCGCCTGAATCCTGGGCAGACGCTGGCGCAGGCGCAAGCTGAGGCGGACACAATCAGTCAGAGCTACACGCAGGCGTATCCAGGGAACGCCGACGCGGCCAAGCACAGCTTGGACATGACGTCGTTGACCGACAATCTCGTCGGCGCGGTGCGGCCGTCGCTCTTTGTACTGCTCGGCGCGGTCGGGTTCGTACTGCTGATCGCATGCGCGAACGTGGCGAGCCTCTTGCTGACGCGCGCAACGGCTCGCGAAAAAGAAATGTCGATTCGTCAGTCGCTCGGCGCCACGCGCGCCCGTCTTACGCGGCAACTCCTTACTGAAGGCCTGGTGCTCGCCTTCGTGGGCGGAGCGATTGGAGTACTCGTCGCGGCAATCACGATGCCTGTTTTGCGCGCCGGAGCGGGAAACCAGGTCCCTCGGCTTGATGAAGTCCACCTGAATGGGCTTGTGCTGCTTGCGTCTGTCGCGCTGTGCGTTCTCACCGGTGTGGTATTCGGCCTTGTGCCGGCGCTGCAAGTGGCGGACCGGGATCTCCACGGGACGTTGAAGGAAGGTCGCGGCTCGTCAAGCGGGAGCGGATCGCGCGCGCGGCAAGTGATGGTAATCGCGGAGGTTGCCGTCGCGTTGCTGCTGGTGACCGGAGCTGGACTTTTGATTCGCAGCTTCGTGAATCTGCTTCGCGTGAATCCCGGCTTCGACTCCCACGGCGTGATGACCTTTCCCGTGAGCCTTCCGACTACGAAATACGCGACGCTTCCGCAGCGGGCGGAATTTTTCCGGCAAGCGCTCGAGCGCATCGGCACGATTAAGGCCGTTGATTCGGCCGGCGTGGTGAGCTATATGCCGATGACCGGCGCGGCGCGCTACGTTTTCTTCTGCGCCGAAGGGCAAGTCTGCCAGGGAATCGGCAAGGATCCGCTGATTTCGATGAAACAGGTCAGTCCCGGATATTTCGCGGCGATGCGAATTCCGTTACTCCGAGGCCGTGTGTTCACCGATGCAGACATCACGGGTGCTCCGCCTGTGGTGGTCATCAACCAAACCGTCGCGGAGAAATATTTCCGCGGACAAGACCCCATCGGAAAGACCGTGCAGAATTCGCGCGACCGGATTCCGTTGCAAATCGTCGGCGTGGTTTCCGATGTGAAGATTAATTCGCTGAGCGCGCCGAAGTTCGAAGAGATGTACATCCCATATCTGCAGGCTCCGTGGATGGCGATGACGTTCGTGGTGCGATCAGACTCCGCGACGCAGCCGCTCGTTTCCGCAGTACGCGAAAAAATTCAGTCGATCGACCCGGATCTGCCGGTCGCCGGCGTGCAATCACTCGATAAACTCGTTTCGGATTCGGTCGGGCAGCCGCGCCTGCTCACCGCACTTGTGGGTGCGTTTGCCGGATTCGCGCTGCTGCTGGCGGCGATTGGAATCTACGGCGTGATGGCGTACTCGGTGTCGCATCGCCTCCGCGAGATGGGAATTCGGATGGCGTTGGGCGCTGCGCCGAGCGACATCGTGCGACTCGTGGTCGGGCAGGGAATGCGCCTGGTGTTGATCGGCATCGTGATTGGGTTCGTTGCCTCCCTCTGGCTTACGAAGTTCCTCGCGTCGGAACTTTTCGGCACCCAGCCGAAGGACCCGGCGACGTTCGCGATCGTGTCGCTTGTGCTTGCGTGTGTCGCGCTCTTAGCATGTTTGATTCCTGCGCGGCGTGCGATGCGCGTCGATCCAATGGTGGCGCTGCGCTACGAGTAGGCTGCTACTCACCACGCGCAGCTCGCTTTCTTGGCGTGTTCCTATTCAACGTCGCATGATCGTGCTATTTTCAAACACTCGCCGCGATGTTTGATTTCGCACGCGAGAAACTTTCGAATGCCTTCGTCGCTTATCTCGGTGCTGGAGTTCGCGCTTCTGGCGACGACGTCCATCTTCTTCCTGGTGGACCCGTTTGCCGTGATTCCGCTGTTTCTCGCGATCACTTCGGACTCACCGCACGAAGAAAAGAAGCAAATGGCGCGGCGAGCAGCCTATACCTGCGCGATCGTGCTTGTCGCATTCGCGATCGCCGGCAGCCTGATCTTCAAAATGTTCGGCATCACGCTGCCCGCGTTCAAAATCGCCGGTGGAATCATCCTGCTGAAAATCGGTCTGGATATGCTCGAAGGTCAGCAGGCTAAAGCCACGCCCGAAGAAGCGCACGAAGGCACGCAAAAATCCGACGCGAGCATCATTCCTCTCGGTATGCCGATGCTTGCGGGACCCGGCGCGATTTCTACGGTGATGGTTCTCGTGGGCGAAGCGCACACGGTCTGGAAGCACGCCGTGATTTACGCGACGATCCTCGGCACGGCGTTTGTCTCGTACATGATTTTGGCGGGCGCGGATCGAGTGGGGCGCTATCTCGGCGAAACCGGAATCCGCATTCTGATGCGCTTGATGGGTTTGCTGCTCGTGGCGCTCGCGGTGCAATTCGTTGCGAACGGTCTTACAGACTTTGGCCTGCTAAAGCCTCTGCTCCAACCCTACTGATATTTCGCGGGCCGCACCGAAGCCTACGGCTCGCTCACCGAAAACGTGTCGCAGGCGTCGATCCGTCCGGAGTCGAGACCCGCCTGCAGCCATTTCGCGCGCTGCGCCGAAGTGCCGTGCGTGAATCTCTCAGGCATTACGGTTCCGGTCGCCATCTTCTGTAGCCGGTCGTCGCCGACAGCCGCCGCCGCGTTCAATCCGGACTGAATGTCGGACTGATCGATGATCGCGCGCTGCTCGGTCGAGTGGCCCCAGACTCCTGCGTAGCAATCCGCTTGCAACTCGAGTCGCACGGAAAGGTCGTTTGCCCGGCTTGGATTGGCTTGCTGCGCCGCGCGCATTTTGGCTTCGGTGCCGAGTAGCTTTTGCACGTGATGCCCCAGCTCGTGCGCGACCACGTAAGCGCGCGCGAAATCGCCGGCCGCGTTGAATCGCTGGCTTAGCTCGTCGAAGAAAGCGAGATCGAGGTAGACCTTTTCATCGGCGGGGCAGTAGAACGGGCCGCTCGCCGTTTGTGCGCCGCCGCAAGCGGACTGGATCGAATCGCGAAACAAGACCAGCTTCGCGTGGCGATAGCCATTGATCATTTTCGTCCAGGTGTCCTGCGCGTCGTCGAGCACGAAGGAAACGAACTGCACTTCCTTCTGCTCGGCCGCCTCGCGCGCAGGATCGGCTGGTCGCGTCACAGACGGGCCGCTGCTCGTTGTGCCGGCGCCCGAATTCAGGAGCGGGGAAATCAGGTCGCGCTTGAAAATAAAGCTGAGAACGAGCAGCACCAGCAGGCCGCCAATGCCGATGTGGATTCCGCCGAACCCTCCGCCGCCAAATCCGCCGCTTCCACTATCGTTCCGCCGGTCTTCAATGTCACCGCTGGTCCCGCCTGGAGTCCATCGCATGAGTGCGCCTCGCTTGAAGGAAATAAGAAATCGGCTAGCCGAAGAAATGCGAATCATACACCGGAAGGCGGGGAAACTTTATCAACCAAGTGCGGCGCGCGGATTACAGCTCTTCGTCGTCTTCTTCCTTCTTTTTGAGCTGCGTGATCTTCAGTGAAACGCGGAAGTCGCGCGAGCGCACGTCAGCGAGGATGGCGCGGCGAATTTCCACCGGAAGCGTTCCCGGGCTATAGACGCCAGTGAGCTTTCGCGGAAAATACTTCACGAAAATGGCGGCGAGGTGCGCCGTAGCGTAAGAAATCGGAGTTGCGATCAATCCCCGCTGGCGAATCTGATACAGGGAAGGGAAACTTGCGTCCCAACGTATCAGAAGCGGCTGGTCTTTTTTCTTGCCTTTCACCAGCACGGCCGCGGCAAAGCGCGCGTTCTCCAGGACACCGGATCGAATCAGCTTCGCAACATTCCTGGGAGTTAGCGTCTTTGGGAATCGTTTGCGCACAATGCCTTGCGAACGGTTGAGGCGTCCCTGCCGCCACCAGCGATAGAGCCGGTCGAAATCGTTGCCGCCGATCTTCGCGTCCATGTCTTTCATCGGAACGGAATACGGCAGCATGCAAACTTCGTCCTGCGCGGCAAGATACACCATCGTTTCGCCGATCGGGGGCGGGAAGCGGAATTTTTCGCGCTCGGCGAATCGTTTCGCGAAGTGAAAACGCCCATCGCGATAAATTCGCGGACTGGAGATGGCTTCGTCGTACGCCACATCGGCGGACCAGGTTGAAATCGGATCTTTGCTCTCCGTGCTTTCAAAGAGACGAATCTGCATCGACTCCACGCTGTCGAGCAGTTCGGCTCCGCGCTTCGCCAGAAGATTGGTAAGCCCCGGCGCGGCGCCCGTGCAAATAAGCGCCACTCGATTTTTCGCTTCGAAGCGTTTTTGGAAGCCGAACTGTTCGGGCTTGAAAGGGTTCCGATTTAGGTGCGAATTTAAGTCGAGATAGTTCGCGCGGAGGCGTAACGCGGCACGCAGCACGATCTCGTTGAACACTGCGGGTGAAGCGTTGATGATCAGATTGCAGCCTCGCGCCGCCCGGACGATGGACCACAAATTCCTCGCGTTGGCTTCCTTCACTTCGATTGTGGATTTCTTGCCCAGGAAAAGTTTGGCGCGTTCGGGGTCGCGGTCTCCGCACCAGACGCTGTGGCCTTGGCGCTCGAGCAGTTGAGCGAGGAGCGATCCGGCTCCTCCAACTCCTAGTACGAATACCTTCATCGGGGCGTAACTTTACCATTGATTCGGCGGTTTTCTCCGCCGTCGAATCGGCGGTGCGCTACACTGGTTAAGCTGGGACGGGTATCCGCCAACCGTGTTGGAGTATCCTGAGGCGGGCCTCGCGGATCAGGCATCCAAGTTTCGAATGGCTCTTACCGATAAATTCGGACGTCAGATCACCGACCTTCGCGTCTCCGTCACGGACCGCTGCAATTTCCGGTGCGTCTACTGTCGTTCCGTGAAGCCGGAAAATCACGCCGACGATGTGCTGCTTGATTGGCACGAATATGAGCGCCTGGTAAAGATTCTCGTCGGAATGGGGATTCGCAAAGTGCGCGTTACGGGCGGCGAACCGCTCGTGCGTCCCGGCGTCGTTGAGTTTATCGCGCGGCTAAAAGCTCTCGGCGTGGTGGATCTTGCGATGACCACGAACGGCCACTTGCTCGCCGAGCGCTGCAAGGATCTCGAGGCGGCCGGTCTGAACCGTATCAACATCAGCCTCGACTCGCTTGACCCGGAGAAATTTTCTCGCATTACGCGAACCCAATCGTTCTCGCAAGTGATCTCGGGAATCGACGCCGCGCAGGCTTCCTCGCTTCGCCCGGTAAAGGTCAACGCTGTCCTGGTGCGCGGCGTAAACGACGACGAAGTGGAAGCGTTCGCTGAGTTCGCACGCGAAAAAGACATCGTCATGCGCTTCATCGAATACATGCCGCTCGACGCGGACCGTAACTGGACCCGCGACCAAGTGGTGACGGCCTCGGAGATTCACCAGCGCATATCCGCCCGTTGGCAGTTGATGCCAGTGGTGCATGAGCGCAGCGAAACAGCGCGCAAGTACCGCTTCGTTGACGGCGGCGGAGAAATCGGCCTGATCGCGCCCGTGTCGCAGCCGTTCTGCGGCCACTGCTCGCGGATTCGCATTACGGCCGATGGGAAATTGCGCACCTGCCTTTTCAGCAAGGAAGACCACGACTTGAAGCCGCTTCTTCGCAATGGCGTGGGCGACCCCGAGATAGGCGAAGCGATTCAAGCCATCGTCGACCAGAAAGAAAAGAGCCATCGCATCAACGAGCCGGATTTCATTCCGCCCTCGCGCACGATGGTGTTTATCGGCGGCTAAGAAGTGCCGCGATATCGAAATCGAACGGAGCAGTGGATGGCGGACGAAGAACAGAAATATTTTTCGCTGACGGAAGCTGAGCGGCTACGTACGCAGCTCGAACCGCTGTTGATCGAGGCCATGGAGTCTCGGCGCAAGATCAACGACGTGGACGAAGAGCTGAATGAACTGGCGGATCGCATCCGTCACTCGGGCGGGATGGCCGTCTCGTACGACAAAGCGTCGAAAGTGCGCATCGAGCGCAACCGCCTGAATGAGGCGATTCAGACAGTGCTCGACCAGATTCAGGAAACTGGCTGCGTGGTGAAGGATCTCGACGTGGGGCTGCTCGATTTTCCCGCGCGGATCAACGACGAAGACGTTTATCTGTGTTGGAAACTCGGCGAGGATCGCATTCGGTTTTATCACCGCCAGGACGAAGGTTTCTCCGGCCGCAAGCCCATCGATCCGCGCGACGCCGGCTACCGCAACCCGATTCAGTAATTGCAATTCTTGCGAAGGTTTTGCGGTGTGGTTACCTTGTCGCTGCTTCCATCGGTTGAACTTCCCGTTCGATTCGCGCCAATTCTTGGTCTTCAGCAACTTCCAGATCATGCTTGGTCTGCAAGTTGAGCAAGATCGTCCCTCTTCTACGGCTGAGTTATCCACGCGTGGTAGGGTAAAGGAAGAAAACAAATGACAGATCACCACCCAATGGAAAATCGCCTGAAGGATTCTGCGAGCCCGTACCTGCGCTCCGCGTCGCATCAGCCTATTGATTGGCGCGAGTGGGGCGAGGAAGCGTTCGCGGCGGCACGCGCGGCGGATAAGCCAATCCTGCTGGACATCGGCGCGGTGTGGTGCCATTGGTGCCATGTGATCGACCGCGAGAGCTACGAAAATCCCGCCATCGCGGACCTGATCAACCAGTTCTACATTCCAGTGAAGGTCGATCGCGACGAGCGGCCTGACGTGGATTCGCGCTATCAGTCCGCGATCAGCGCGATCTCCGGCCAGGGTGGCTGGCCGCTCACGGCGTTTCTCACGCCCGACGGCAAGCCGTTTTTCGGCGGCACGTATTTTCCGCCTGACGACGCGATGGGCCGCCCCGGTTTCAAGCGCATCCTGGTGGGAATCGCCGAAGCCTACAAATCCCGCCGCGCCGATGTGGATTCCTCGGCGAAAGCGCTCGAACAAGCCGTGGCGAAAGCGGAAGTCTTTCAGGGCGCACGCGGCACGTTCGACATCGGCATCGTCGATTCCGTGATCGAGTCGACCGTGTCGATGTTCGATGAGCGCAACGGCGGATTCGGTCAGCAGCCGAAATTTCCACACGCGAGCGCCGTTGATTTGCTGCTCGAGACCTATCAGGCACAGCGGATTCCCAAGCTTCTGCAAGTCGCCGAGCGCACGCTCGAGGCGATGGCCAAGGGCGGCGTTTACGATCAGATCGCCGGAGGCTTTCACCGTTATTCGGTCGATGAGCGGTGGTGCGTGCCGCACTTCGAGAAAATGTCGTACGACAATTCCGAGCTGCTCCGGAATTACCTCCACGGTACTCAGGCGACGCGCGATGCCGCGCTGCGCGAGCTCTACGCCGAGACGGCGAATGGAATCGTCACCTGGGTGAATTCGACGTTATCTGACCAGAAAAACGGCGGCTTCTACGGCAGCCAGGACGCCGACCAAACCCTCGATGACGACGGCGACTATTTCACCTGGACGCGCGACGAAGTCACGGCCGTGCTCACGCCGGAAGAGGCGCGCGCGATCCAGAGCTACTACGACGTGGAAGCGCACGGCGAAATGCACCACAACCCCGCGAAGAATGTCCTCTGGATCGCATCGAGCTTCGATGATCTTGCGAAGAGCCTCGACGTTTCTGCCGCCACAGCACGCGAACTGATCGCGAGCGCGAAACAGAAAATGCTCGCAGCGAGGTTCAAACGGCACCCGACGCCCGCCATCGATGAAACGATCTACGTTTCATGGAACGCGATGTTCATCTCGGCCTACATCGAAGCATCGCACGTCCTCAGGCGGCCCGATCTGCGCCTTTTCGCGCTGAAAACGCTCGATCGAATTCTCGCCGAAGCTTGGGACAACGAAAAAGGTTTCGGGCATCGGGTCGGCGGCCCGCGCCTAGAAGGCTCGCTCGACGACCAGGTCTTCGCCGCTGCCGCACTGCTCGATGCCTACGAAGCGACGCTCGACGCGCGCTATTTCAAAATAGCCGAACGCGCCGTCCAGCTTGCCGTCGCAAGGTATGGCGATCCCGAGGACGGCGGCTTCTTCGATCGGCCGCGCGACGCCGCTCCGATGGGTGGCCTGGAAGTTCGCCGCAAGCCGATGCAGGATTCGCCCACGCCGGGCGCGAACTCCGTCGCCGCGATGGTGCTCGACCGTCTTTACGCTTACACCGGCGAGCGCCTCTATCGTGACTGGGCGGAAAAGACGCTCGAGAGTTTCGTCAACCGCGTTCCGCAGTACGGACTCTTTGCCGCCACCTACGGTCTCGCCGCCGTGTTGCACGCCCGACATCCGCTGCAAGTGGTGATCCTCGGTGCCGCAAACGATCCCCTCGCAACGCAGCTCGAATCTGCCGCGAACGAAGTCTACCGCTTTGGAAAAGCCGTTCTGCGCGTCAGGCCTGACATTCTTGCCGGTGGCTCCGCGCTTCCGCCCGCGCTACGCGAGACGCTGCCGCACCTCGATCCCGCGAAACCGCAAGCGCTGGTCTGTATCGAAACTACCTGCCATCCGCCGACGTCCGATCCCGAAAAATTGCGCGGCTTGCTCCTCGAAGTCGCTGCCAGCCCCGCTTCCGCATAATTTGCGCCATCGCGCAAACGTTGCCGCCCGCCACTCCGAATGACATAATCGAGCGTCAGTCGGCGAGCGGTGTTCGTAGCTGGCGGTCTATTCAGTTTCGTTCGGCAGGGAGGCTCCAATGGCAATGCGCGACGCGTGGATCGAAAAGCGGACGGCCGCGATGAACGGCGGCGTGCGCAACTTCTCGCAGATGCATTACGCCCGCAATGGCGTGATCACCGAGGAGATGGAATACATCGCGCGCCGGGAAAAACTGGAGCCTGAGCTGGTTCGCGCCGAAGTCGCGCGTGGCCGGGCCATCATCCCCGCCAACATTAACCACCGCAATCTTGAGCCGATGGGCATCGGCGTCGCGTTCTTCTGCAAGATCAACGCGAACATCGGCAACTCCGCCACCACCTCAAACATCGACGAAGAACTCGAAAAGCTGCACCGTTCCGTCCACTATGGCGCAGACACCGTGATGGACCTTTCCACCGGCGGCGACATCGCGATGATCCGCCAAGCCATCATCCACGCGTCGCCTGTTCCCATCGGCACCGTGCCGGTTTACGAAGCGCTCTCTCGCGTGCGCCGCCCCGAAGATCTTACCTTCGACATCATGCTCGAAGTGATCGAAGAACAGGCCGAACAGGGCGTCGACTACATGACGATCCATGCGGGCGTGCTTCGCGAATTTCTGCCGCTGACGCGCAACCGAATCACCGGCATCGTGAGCCGCGGCGGTGCGTTGATGGCGAGCTGGATGGCGTTCCATAAAAAAGAAAATTTCCTCTACGAGAATTTCGATCGCATCTGCAAAGTTTTCCAGAAGCACGACGTGAGTTTTTCGCTCGGGGATGGTCTGCGCCCCGGCTGCTTGGCCGACGCCAGCGACGAAGCGCAATTCGCGGAATTGAAAGTTCTGGGCGAGCTGACGACCAAAGCCTGGGAATACGACGTGCAGACGATGATCGAAGGTCCGGGCCACATCCCCATGGACCAAATCGAGCTGCAGGTGAAAAAAGAAAACCAGATGTGCCATGAGGCGCCGTTCTACACGCTCGGCCCGCTCGTTACCGACATCGCGCCCGGCTACGACCACATTACCAGCGCGATCGGCGCGGCGATGATCGGCTGGCACGGCGCGTCGATGCTCTGCTACGTCACGCCGAAGGAGCATCTTGGCCTTCCCAACGCTGACGACGTCCGCCAGGGTGTGATCGCTTATAAAATAGCCGCACACGCCGCCGATATTGCTCGCCACCGCCCGGGCGCCCGCGATCGCGACGACGCGCTTAGCTACGCCCGCTTCCTATTCGACTGGAACAAACAGTTCGAACTCTCGCTCGATCCGGACACCGCGCGCAAAATGCACGACGAGACGCTGCCCGACGGTTTCTACAAGGACGCGAAATTCTGCTCCATGTGCGGCCCGAAATTCTGCTCCATGAACACTACGCAGGTCGCTGAAGGCTATCAGGGCCTCGACCAGAAAGAACGCGAACAGAAATTCGTGCAGCTTCTCGCCAAGGTTGAAGCCGCACGCTAGACCTGGGTTTCGCTGGTGGTTGCGGCGGCGCGCTTGGGGAACATTTCAGGCACGTCTCGCGTATTAAGAACTGTAGGCACAATCCGGCGGCTCGAGCGGGCGCTGCCGGGCGGAGGCTGCGTTTATGCTGACTCTCATCGCCATTACTTTTCTGTATTTTCTGCCGTCGTTCATGGCCCGCGACCGGCGAAACTTTGCCGCGATTTTTATTTTCAATTTCTTCCTGGGTTGGACGTTCATCGGCTGGATCGTCGCCCTCATCTGGGCGTGCACGGCAGAGCGGCAAGTGGGCATTCTCGTAGCCGGCACGCCCGTCTACGCCCTCGCAGGCCATTCTGGCGCCGCTCGATTCTGTAGCGGCTGCGGCGCGCTAGCGCAGCCCAACGGCCGTTACTGCGCCGTCTGCGGCCGCGCTGTCTGATGCGCGAGCGGCACGCTTCCGCGCCTTCGCGCGAAAAAGTCCTGATGCGGTGAAAGCGGCTCGGCGGGCCACGCCGAGCCGTTTCTATTTCCACTGCCTGCCGCCTCGCCTTCGTTTCAAACTTTTGTGCCACGCCAAGATATGAGAAAGTTTTCTGGTTCGTACGGAAGGGAGCGCTGCAAAGTGTCGAAGCCGGAACAGGATCAACTGCTGCGCGAAGAATTCAACCGCTGGGCGGACGCCGGTAAAGGTGAGTCGATGGAGCACGACCACTGGCCGATCACCCGGCCCGTGCTCGAAATGATGCGCATCCGCCCCACCGACAATATTCTCGACGTCGGCTGCGGCGGAGGCTGGCTGTCGCGGATTCTAGCCCGCGGCGTTCCGCAGGGACGGGTCGTCGGGATGGACATTTCCGACGAAATGATTCATCGCGCGCGCGCGGCCAACGCAGAAACGGAAAACTTGGCCTTCGTCGTCGGTGGCGTGGACGATATTCCCTGGGAGCCGAACTTTTTCACGCACGCGATATCGGTCGAGTCATCCTACTACTGGCCCGATCCGGCCCGCGGCATCGGCGAAATCTATCGGGTCTTATCCGAAGGTGGCCAGGCCTGGATCGACATCAATTTCTACAAAGACAATCCGAACTGCCACCAGTGGGCGAAAGAACTGAAAATCCCCACGCATCTGCTGAGCGCCGACGAATGGTCGCAGCTTTTTCGCAACGCGGGCTTCAAAGACGTTGTGCACCGGACCATCCCCGATCCCACGCCCAATCCGGAGCTCTACTCCGGCCGCTGGTTCCGGGACGCCGAGCAATTGGCCGAATTCCGCGCCATGGGCGCGCTGCTGGTCCACGGAATAAAGTAGCGTTGCGCGCGGTCACTGGGGGGAAACAGCGTCGTTCCAAGCGGGCGGCAACATCGCACTTTCGATTTCGAGATTCACGGCGCGGCCGGCATCACGCAGGATGTCGTCGTGGCCCACGCCGTTGATTACCTTGATCGACTTCGGAAAATTCGCCGCATCAAAAAGTTTCTGTGCCATCCACGGCGGCGCCACTACATCGAGCTCGCCCGCGACGATCGTCACCGGAATGTGAATTTGCGGCATCCGCGCGAACGAGTCGAATGGCTTCGCGAGGCCCAACCACACCATCGGCCGGATCAGCCTGCGGTACGGTTCCACGTCCGCCGTGTTCGTCGTAGGCGTGATCAGAATTAAGCCGCCCGCGTTTGGCGCTTCTGTAGCGAGCCGCACGGCTACGGCCGCACCGATCGATCGGCCCACAATCCAAATGTTGGGCGGTGCGATGTGGCGCTGGTCGATGAGGGATCGAAGCGCCGCGCGCGCATCGGCGGCCGTGGTTTCCGGCGTGGTTGGGATCGGCGAACTCGCGCCATAGCCTCGGTAGTCGACCAGCAGCAGGTTCGCGCGGTTTTCATACAGCGTCGGCGCTTCCCCTTGCAATTCGTTTTCGAGCGCGTAGCCGTTGCCGTGAAAATACAGGAGCGTCTGCTCAGTGCCGCTTTGCGACGGAATCCACCACGCGTGCAGGTACGTCGCGCCGTCAACAGCAATCCTAAAATCTTCGGCGCCGGGAAACTTCTCCGCAGGATTGACGGCTTGCACGGGCTGGCCCGCACCGGGGAAGAGCAACTTGTTGCGGCCGAAATAAATTGCGGTGAGCAGCGCCGCGTACAACACGAGCACGGCCAGCGCTGCGATCACGATTCCTCGCACCATACGGCTCATCGAAGACGCCTCACGAAATCCACGTGCCGCAGCCTTCTTCGGAGCGAACCCACACCTTTTTGCTTCGCTCGAACAGTACATTTCCGCCGCTGCCGCACAGGCGGCCGCAGTGAAACGCGTAGCTGAAAATTGCGAAAGTGTGCGCCTTGTTGAACACAATTTCGGACAGACGCAGCTGTCCGGCAGCGAAGCTGGCTTTTAGCGCATCGTCCACAGATACGCCTTTCTTCATGGCATCTTCCGGATCCTCGATTTTCGTCGCCGCGGGATTCACCAGTTGAATCGAGCGCCCGTTAATGAGCGCCGCATCGAACACGTGAATCGTCTGCGATTTTTCATCCAACGCTTCTGGTTCGAAGTGCTTGATGCATGGAGTCGTCTTCTCGGAATCGCTCACTTGAAACACGCTCGTAGTTTCCACCAGCTTCACCTGCCGCTGTCCGGTTCCCACGTACGAATCCAGAAACGCCCCGTAAATCTGAGCCGCCTCGACGGAAAGAGGAGCGCTCGCAGGCTTGGCCGCCTGTTGCTGCCCAGAAGCAAAGGGCCAGCCGCACGCCACCACAACTGCGAACGCGGCCAACTTTTTCATTTCGCCACCTCAATCCCGCCTTGCCGGACCGAATTGCGGCCCCATCGTGCGACATCTGAATCCTTGCTGCAATGCGATATTTGCTCGACTATAAACCGCAAGACAATCAGAATAGTCCTCAGGCGAAACGCCTCTTCGATTCATGCCGCCGGACCCATGCCAAAACAACTCACGATACATTTCACGTCGAAGATAGGAGATCGATCGAGTGCCTGACACACAACCCTGGACGCGCACCGAAAAAACTCTGTGGGGCGCGGGGATTTTGCTAATTGTCGCCATCATGGCGATGTTCCTCGCCGCGCCGGAGTGGACCCAGCATCCGCCCGTGAAACCGAAACCCGCGATGGATATGTCCCAGATGGACGAGATGCCCGATATGCCGGACATGCCCGGCATGCAGCGCAGCACCGAAGTGGTCACACCAGAGCAACAAGCGAAATACGCGAAGGACAAGCGCGATAGCGAATTCAATCATCATCTGGCCGGTGTACTGGTGTTTCTTGTGGGAGTGCTGTTTCTCGCGCAAGGGCCGCTGTCCAAGCGTTGGCCCTGGATTCGCTTTACGTGGCCGCTGTGTCTTCTTCTTGGCGGATTGTTCCTCCTGCTGGTCAGCGATACTGAAATCTGGCCCTTCGGTTATATGAGTTTGACCTACGCCATCACGCACAATCGCGAAGACGCGCAGCACAAGACGTTTGCACTGATCCTGCTGATTCTCGGCGCTGTGGAAATGCTCCGGGCGAGTGGGCGCCTGAAGGCCGCGTGGAGTGCCTGGGTCTTTCCGATCGTCGGAATCGGCGGGTGCGTCTTGCTGCTATTTCACGAGCACGGCGGCATGCACGGGCCGGACGCGATGAAAACCATGCACGCCGTGATGCACGAGCATTACGGTTTCGCGGTGGTAGGCGCCCTCACTTGTTTCGCGAAAGGCCTGTCTGAGACGAAGTTCAACTGGAGTCGCATTTTCGCCAAGGTGTGGCCCGTGTGTATCATGGTCCTCGGCGTCTTGCTCGTGATGTATCACGAGTAGCTGGGCTGCGGGCTTTGGTGGAGCTGGTTTGACGGGATGGCGTATAGGGGCGCGAAAAAGGGACCACCCCTCGTTCTATGCGTCCCTACTGTCACCGCTAATTTGAAAAAACAAATAGAAATTCAGGACAACCGCGACGCGGGAAAAAAAAAGCGCATGTTCGGTCAGTGTGTCAATCAGGAGCTATGAAAGCCTCTACGGTAATATCCACGGGTCTTGGTACAGCACGCAGCCACACGGTCTAAATCCAGTCGGGACGTCAAACAAGCTGGGGTCGAGTGGTCCACGATAGAATTCTGTCACCTGGACGCCATTGCTGAGAATCACATTGACCCCGTTGGAGCCGTTGATGGCAGCGGTTCCGGAGTTTTGACTGCCCTCAACGAAGAGTCGTCTTTCTGGTTGTCCCACAAAGATGTTTTCCACTCGGGAGGTCTTCATCAAACCTCCACCGAACATAATCCAGCCAAAGCTATTGAGTTTCGTTTCGACGACTGGCTCGCAGGAAATTCTCGGGTCATAGTCGATGTACCAACCGTCCTTCACAGACACGGATTGTTCCGATTTGGCCTCCGTGATTAGAGTCGACTTCGTTGTGGTTATTACGTGCCTCGCCGTTTGTCCGAATATTTCCTTGCGCTCGCCTGTATCCACGGTTGTCGTCTCAGCTCGAATTGCTGGCAATTTCGAGGTATCCCGATCCGAATCGATAAAGACAAGCGGCTTCGGCGGATAGTCCTTTTGAGAATACTCTTGGGCTTTGGTATTCAATCCGAAACTTCGCCCAAGATCGCACCGTTGAATTACCACGTTGGCGGGCGGATCTCCGATCGCAAACGAACCATCCGGCTGTCTGTTGTTGGACGTGTTGCGATATTCCGTGCGCCGCCTGTCGCCCATCGTGTAGGTCGTGACTTCGCCGCCCGCGAATGTCCCTGATGTGTAATGCCAGGTGAGTTTCGTACCGACATTCTGTTGCGTGTCTTGGGGCCAACCGACAATGAATAGAAGTGTCCAACAGGCGATACGGACCATCGAGCCTCCTTCTGTGACTTTGACGGCAACAAGGGTGAAAGGTCTTCGTAAGTCCTTCCATGAGAAGGCCGGTCGGAGTCAAGACGGTTGATGTTTTTCCTAGCTGTGGATCCGAACCGGATTCACCGAGCCGCCTCAGTCGCCATCCTTCCATCCGCAGTCTTTGCTGAGCGTTTGTCGCTCGCTGCCAGGTGGGCGTCCTCGATTCAGTAGGTGCTGCGACCTGATAATCGACCTTGGCTCTGGTCTTTCGACCGGAGTTGGGCCAGGACTTGGGCGCAGTCACCTGATCTCGGCGGTTGAGCTCGGTGGTTCAGATCCACACACTTCTGCTCGCTAGGCGACTTGGGCCATGGCTTGTCGATTGTTCCGCAGCGGTTCGTAAACTTCTTTGCTGACCCACAGCTTGTGAAGCAGTACGGCGAGCTTCCGTGCTACGGCAACCACCGCTCGTTTCTTGGCATTCTTTCCTCCCCGCTCCGATAGCTTCAGTCCCCAGCGCCTCAGATCACTATCTTGTCCAAAGGGCCCCAGGATGTAGTGCGCCCCTTGTACCAGCAGGGTTCTGAGATAACGGTCTCCTTCCTTACTGATGTGCAGTTGCGGTTCACTCATCCCTGAGTTCCTGCGACCCGGGCGCAACCCAACAAAGCAGCCTACGTCCCGGCTGCGGCGGAATCGGTGCGGGTTATCCAAGGTCAGAACGTAGGTCAACGCAATCAGTGGCCCGACTCCTTTGACCTGTTTCAGTCGAGCGACCTCGGGATAGACTTGTTTCGCAATCTGCTCGATCCGCGTGTCGTATTCCGCGATACGTGCGTTCAGCGATTCGATTTCCGCCAGCAGCGGTTCTAAAGCTTCCCGCAACTCGGGCTTGAGATTTTTCGTAATCTCTCGATTCATCTGTTCAGTGCCGCATTTCGGAAGCCGTGCGCCGTAGGACTTGGTTAATCCTCGAGCCGCATTCACCAGCGCCGTTCGCGCACTGACCAGCACCGCCCGTGCACGGATCACGGTCAGATGGATCTGCGCCTTCGCACTGCGATGGCGCACCGGACCAAGCAAACTGGGATCGATTCGGGCCAGACGCGCGAGCGTCCGGGCATCCAGCCGATCGTCTTTCCGGGTGCTCTGGCTGATCAGTTGCACGTTGCGCGCATGGGCCACAATCACTTCCTGCCCTAGCTCGGTCAACTGCCGGCTGACCCAGGGGGAATGCGTTCCGGTTTCCAGCGCGATCCGGCTCCGCGGAATCTTACGGAACACCTGCTCAAATCCTTTCGGTGTCGTAGCCAGTTCTTGTTCCAAGATGATTTCGCCCGCTTCATTCAAGACACAATAACGGCTGGTTCGATCTCCCAGATCCAAACCAATCGTGAGCTGGTTCGGTTTGAAAATCTCGATCCCCTCGATTGCCACAGTGCTAATCTTCTTCATTGCCGGTCTCCTTTTTGCGCCTCGAGCGCGTCGTTCAATGGGAGCGTATCGCATCCCGCTGGAGACCGGCCTTCTCATCCCATCTGATAAGTTACCGGACATCTCTAACAACGCCGGCTCTGTCAAATCGTTTCTAGAACGAACTTCTCCATCCACTCGGAAGAGCAGTTTCATTCGTTGTGTTTCTTTGGGCCCAGTGTCGATGACCACGGCTCGCTTGTAATCACTCGGTCGGTTTTTCAGTCCGACCCATACATCTCTTCGATCTTAAGCTTCAGACCATGATTATGAATTCAAACTCCCTCCTGCGAGGGAGCGGGATGCCCATTCATGTGGACGGCGTTCTAGTGCACGCCATGTCCGGTACCGAGCTGTCCCGCGTTCGAACCGAACTTCACCAGCTCTGGATACTCCCAACCGTTCCGCCACATCCAGTACAACTGCACTCCGAGTCTTCGGGCCATGGCCACCTTGGCGATGTTCCGTTGCCGGCGCATCGCCAGGTGCGTGTACCGCCGTCTCCAGTCCGCATCACAACGCGCTGCCGCTTGCGCTGCTTCGACCAGCAGGAAACGCAACAGCGTGCTGCCTTGCTTGGTGATGCGGCCCAGCCGTTGATGCCCCGCGCTGGAATCCTCCGCAGGAATTAGTCCGACATAGCTGCCGATCTGCTTGCCCCGAGCAAAGCGATCCGGGGTTCCGATGATCAGCACAAAAGCCAGCGCCGAGATCGGTCCTACGCCGGGATGAGTCATCAGACGCGCGACTTCCGTCCGTTTCCTGGCTTCTCGCTCAATGGCGCGAGTGAGTTCTTCGATCGTTGGGTTCATGCGGTCCAGCAGCTCCAGCAGATCGTTCCGGCGCCGGGATGCCCAGTGAGCTAACGGAAGTTTTTCCAGTTGGGCCCGTCCTTGCTCGCTCCACAACTTCTTCTTCCGTCGCTGGCCTTCGTTCATGGCCAGAGCCTGCAGCTGGTTCATCATCCGCGTCCGCATCTGCACCATGCGGTGCCGATGCCACACGAGTTGCCGCAGATCACGGTTCTCTGGGTCAGGCACCCAGATCCGGGGGAAGTTGTCTTCCAGTAGAAGCTTCAACAGAAGTCTGGCATCGTTGGTATCCGTCTTCTGCTTGCGGACTCGCCTGGTCTTAATCTCCGCCGCATCCCCGATCCACAACTCGATGCCCAACTCTGCTAACAACCGCTCGAACCAGCGTGAATAGCCGGTGGCCTCCATCCCCACACGCACGCTGGCCGCTCCCGATTGCAGCCCTCGATAGAACTTCTCTGCTTCTCCATCACTGTGGTTCAATCGCCGTTCGCCGCACTCTCCTGTCTCGGTGTCAGCAAACGCGATGTACTGATCGCTCGGGTGATAATCCACGCCTATAATCAGCATGTCCGGCTCCTTTCTTCCCGAGCCTATGGTTGTCGACAAACCACAGTCTACTCGGGTCTAAGGAGCCGGCGTTGTTATGCAATCATGTGGTTTTGCTCCGGTTTCACTTGTTCGGTTACGGCGTTTACCAGGCACTTGAATCAATCTGCTACCGGGGGGCGCTGCTCCTTACCACACTGACCAGCTCACGAGAGCGACGACCCATGTTCCGGCTTGCCGCCGAAGTATCCAAAGATGGCGTCCGCTTGACCGTGCGGGTGCGGAATTCTCGCTTAGAAAGAATTCCGTCTTATAGCTCGCAGTTAAGTAAGCAACCTCGTGTGAACCCCGAATCCGAAGCTCGCTAATCTCAATACGTTGAATTCTGGCAGTCCCACACGCCATCGAGGCTGAAACTGCCTCAGGCCCAATCAAAGGCGGCGCGTCGGGGGGCCACAACTCGATGTCGTCGGCGCACAACGCCAGCAAACTGCGAACTTCTCCAGCGGTTTCGAGTTCGAGCCACTTTGAATGAATCTGTTCGATTTCTCGGACTGCTTCTCCAGGGAGGCCAGTCATACGCTGGATATTACCGAAAATTGGCTTTGGGAACATGTCCGATAAGCGACGCAATATAAAAGGGCGCTGATGGCGGGCCCTCTACGCCTTCGTCGAGACGTAGGCGAACTTTCCCTCTTCATCCGTCCCCTCGGCGATGTAGAAGGCGGAGAGAGCTTGAATTGTCGGTTCTCGCGCTAACCAATTCAGGAGCAACTTCGCCCCTTTGGCACCTGAGATGGGAACGACCTCGTTGAAAACCTTCGGCATGTCCATTTCAAGTTTGACGGCGCTATGAAAAACCATTGAGAGGCACATCGTTGAGTCTCTGTAATCCGGCTTGCAGTCCTCGAATCGAGAGAGTGACTAGCGCCTTTTGCACCAGATCCGGCGAGTTTTGCCTGATGACCTCGATTGACATAATTCTCGCGAATCCGCCCATCACGCCCGCACCGGGCCAGGTAATGTTGGACCGGATCTCGGCGCGTTCTTCAGTCGAAGCGGAACTGTAAAGGTCGCACAGTTCCGAAGCCGCGGCCAAGAATTCGGGCGCCATACGTTTTCGGTATGCAGGCTTGTACGTTCTAAGGAGTCTGAGGGAGCTCCGAGACGCTCATGTGCACATTGTACGGAAATTGCTCGCGCTGGCTCTGGTTTGCTTCGGGTGCGCGCTTTGGAATCGAGTCGCGCTGGCTGCACGTCGATGCGATTGCCAATTTCTGTCCACCACACCTAGACCGCCGGTCGCTCGTCAAAACGCTGGCACGCCAACGAAGTGCGCCAGAATCATGAATGCGAACCCGCCAAGGATCATGAAAAACGCTTCCTTAGATTCTTTCCAATGCAAGCCGACGTAAATGAGTTGAACTAGAGGCAGTAGAAAGCAGCCGATTCCCCACGCAACACTGCGTTGCCAGCCGAGGACAATAATCCAAAGGCTTCCCAAGAAAGCGAAAGTCCAGCCTAGTACAACGAACGCGGTTGCCAAGAAATGTGGTGCGCGACTCATGCGTGGAGCCTCCAGGATGGAATGCTGGTCATTTCTCAATTTTCAAGGGGCCGAACAGCCGCATTTGCTGACTGAGGCCGGAAGGTTGGTTCTCTCCGAAGACTTTGAATGATCAGGTTGAGATTCGCCTGGGTAATCGGCCCGGTTTGCGTGTCCCGCTGTTCAAAGTTCAATTCGAACTCTGCATTTTCGTCGCAAAGGAGGACAGCGAGCTTTTTCGGCGCGACCGACGGATCGCCCAGTTGAAAGCCCCGCATTGACGGTGAGTGGACGTAAAAAATTGCGGAGTTACCCAGTGGGGGCGTTAGAGCTTTGATTACCAGTCCAGATTGCAGTCCCTCCGCTCGAATTGGCGGCAGAAATGGGTTTAGCGCGCTCGGGGTGGTGGAGTAAATCGCGCTGAAAAGGGAGTAGTCCGAACTTAGGGCATCATCGCCATAAGCGGCGGCCAGAGAGGCGCGGCTTAGGTGTTGGTTCTTAAAGGCTCCCGCCATGAACATGTCGGGGGGGCCTGAGCACAGCACCATCGAGCGCCCTGACTTAAACTTTGTAAGCGTGCAGTTGGCTGCGGACCGCGACGCTCCCGGATCGATGTCACTCCAAGGAATGTCGAATTGTGCGCCAAGTTCAGAGACCGAATTTGCGCGCCGCGAGATTGTAGTGGAGTCAGGGAGTTCGCGGGGGACGAAGTTTACGACTGGAACCATGTGCCCAATCCACCGTGCATGAAGGGCCATCGCGGTTCGAGTTCCGTAAAGCCAGAGGAATCCGACTGGGATCAGGACG
>CAVREY010000003.1:0-371580 GCA_963720225.1 uncultured Acidobacteriota bacterium
CCCACTCTCTCCGCCATTCATTCAGAGTTCATGTCGCGAACATCGTAGCCGTTTGCTGGCGCTCCATTCCCAAATCTGCTTATCGATAGCCGTTGTGGCCGTGATGTCCGTGCAGCGCACTTGATCCACGAATTAGCGGTCATCCCCTAGGGCGCCCGCCCGAAACAGTTACCCGATCCACCCTATTCGGCGCGAGGCTCGCGCCGACGACAATATTGCATCCCGGCCAATTGATCCTTGAGAGGAGAATATGAAAGCCAAAAGCCTGTCGATCGCGTTAAGTCTAGCAGCCGCATCCGGAATGCTGGCTACCACTTCAATTCTGGCAGCTAGCCCTGTGAAGCCGTGCGTCGCATTGATCGAGCCCCAAAGCCAGCCGGCCGAACAGAGCTTCAAGGGCAAAATCATGTCGCAAAACGGTGTCCGATTCATCCTTCGCGATGAGCAGACGGACACTTGGTACCACCTCGACGATCAGAGCAAGGCGGGCAAATTTCTCGGCAAGACTGTAGTGATCAAGGGCACGCTGGACGGAGCATCGGGAACGATCCGGATTGAAGCGATTTCCGAAATCACTGCTTGATTCGTGGATTCGTGCGGCACCTCAGGCGCGCACGCGTGTGCAAATGGAGAGTTGCCCCGGCGTCTTGCGCCTCAAAAGCGTACGGGTTGTGGCCGGGCGACTGGCGGGGTCGCCTACAGCCTCAGCAGTGGACGGCCGAGCATCTGTTCCCACTGGTGGACTTCTTCTTCGGTGAGTTTTCCGAATGGCGTAGCAACCAACTTCGGAGCGCCATCCAATTCGAGTCTCGGTTTGGTTTCAACGTCTTGGTTAGCTAGGAGTGTTTCCACGTTAGCCTCCCGACCTCGATTCAATGTTAGTACTTATTTGGTGCACCGGAATGGTACGTTCGGACTAAGGTGATACCTGTATCGAGGCCGGTCTAACTCTTTTGATCAACGACTCGCTCTGTCGCGCGCCCCGCCACCCGCCCGATCGCGCCGATCACCAGTTCCGGCTGCTGTTGCATGATCCAGTGATTGCTCCCATCCGTATTGATGTGCTCGCCCAGCGGCAGCCGCGCCGCCATCGCCGCATGTTCTGCCCGTCTCCGATCCGAAGACGTCCGCGCCGATAAGATCACCACCGGCTTCTCACAAAATACGGGATGTTCCGCGACGCTCGCCGCGCTCACCGGCAGATTCTCCAGTTGGCTCGCAATCGTCAGCGGAAATTTCGGTTGCACCCAGAATAGCGCGGCCATCTTCTGCTCCTCCGGCGGCAGCGCCGCGAACCACGGACTGGAAACCGAGCCCGCATCGTCCGGTGTGCCGCGGCTGATCAGTCGCACCAGGCGCCCCGCAAACACTTTCGCGCCGGTGGTCAGCAAAAACGCGACGAATCGAATCACGCCAAGCCGCGACAAAATCGCCGCGCGTTTGCAGACTTTCGCGCCGATTCGCGCCAGCCTCCTATCGTGCTCGTTCGGCGGATTCCACTCCGCGGCCGCGACCGCATCCACGAGCGCCACGCCGGCCACTTCGGCAGGGAAACGCGCCGCAAATAGAGGCACCATTAATCCTCCAAACGAATGTCCCACCAGAACGTACGGCGGTGGAATCGCTGCGCGCTCGAGCAGCGTGTGCAATTCGTTCACGATGCGCTCCGCTGTCCGCGGCATCGGCCCGAGGTCGCTCCATCCGAGTCCCGCGCGGTCGTAACTCACCACGCGAAACGATTCGCCGAGCCGCCGCTGCAGTGTGCTCCAGCTCATCACTGTCGACATCAGCCCCGCTTCCAGCACAATCGTCGGCTCGCCCTCGCGCACCGTTCCCATTTCCAATACGTGTAAGCGGTGTCCGCCCACGTCGACCATGCGCCCCGGCGGCGGGTGGATTCTCTCGTCCCGTCGAGTCGCAATCGCCTGATAGATCGCGCCGAAGATCGCCAGCGCGCAAATTCCGCCGAGCAACCAAAGCAAAATAGGAATCAACGCGTCCGCTCCTGATTCCGCGAGCTCACGCCGGCCGACACAGCTTCCGCCACCCGAATCGCGACCTCCGCACACTCGCCGAGCGATCGCCCGCGCAAATAGTTGCCTGCGAGATGCAGTCCGCGCTTCGCCTGTGCCATCGATTCGATTCGCTCAACCCGCGCCGCGTGGCCCACATTGTATTGGGGCATCGCCCGTGTATCCCGCCAGATCTGACGTTCGACTGGTTCGCCCGCGATCCCGAGCATCTTCGCATTCTCGGCAACCACCTCGCGCGTACCTCCGTCATCCCCTCGCGCAAAACTCGTAATCACAACCTTGCCTTCGGGCGCACGGTCTGGAAACAGCGACGAATTCCAGAATGTGCAGATCGTGCGCATTCCTTCCTTGCGCGGCACCATGAATCCGAACCCCTCGAGTGAATGACCAACCTGCGCCCGTTCGTACGCAAGCGTCACCACTCTCATCGGCGCGTACTCGATTGTTCGCAACTCCTCCGCCAATTCCGGCGCCGTCGCGCCGAGTAATTCGCCCGCAGTGTACGCCGGTGCAGCAGCCACCAAAGCCTCTGACGTGATCTTTCCGCCGCCTCGCAGCGACAGTTCCCAGCCATCGCCAGTCGCGTCGCACGCGATCGCGGAAACCGTCGCGTCGTATCGGATATTTTCGCCGAGCGACTTCGCAATCGCGTCTGTCAGCGTCGCCATCCCGTCTCGAAACGACCCCAGCGACGGCAGAGCATCCGTCACCTTCAAGGCCTCACCTCTCTTGCCCCCGCCTCCAAGCTCAACGCCAGTATCGCCGCGAGCCGCATCGCGTTTCCGCCTGCGCGAGTGGATCGCACCCCGCGCCAAGCTTCCGCTTTCGCGTTCCCACGCAACGAGCGCGGGAAATGCGCTAGCCATGCCCATTTTTTCCGCGTCCCCCAAAAACACCGTTGACACAATTGGGTCCACCAGGTAATCCAGCACCTCATCGCCGAATTTGCGCCGCACGAACTCCGCGACGTTCTCCTCAGTCTCGGGCGGCCTGGTCGACCCGAGCGGCTCCCCGAGTATCCGCAGCTTCGAGCCAATCCCCACCAGCCCCGTCGAAATTAAGCCACCCGGCGAGAACGGCGCGCACTCGAGCTTCCCAGCACGCACGATGTAGCGCTTCGCGTTCGGATCTCCCGCCACAAATTCGCGCTCCAGCCCCAGTTCACACACGATTCGCCAAATCGAAGCAGGGAACCGCGGCCCCTGCGGCCCGATCTCGAAGAGATATCCGTCGCGCCGCACAGTTGCGATCAAGCCGCCCGGCCGCGCGCTCGCTTCCAGAACCATGGCGCGTATTCCCAGCTGTTTCAGCCGGTACGCGCACACCAGCCCCGAAATTCCCGCGCCGATCACCACCACTGGATATTCTCGTTCCACGAAGCAGCAGCTTACCAAACTCCGCGCGCCGCGCGGGCTTGCGCGAACCTCTCGCACTTCCGTAAGGTAGTCGCGAGGCTCGCCACTGGATTCGCTCGTCCAATTCGTTCACGCCTATCGCGCCCGCGGCGGGGAAATTGCTGTCCGCCAGCGCCGCGGTTTTCGCATGGAGAGGTGGACGTACTCCCAAATCGCCGATGACGCCAATCGCGTCGCGCGCGAATTGGAAGCCCGCAACATTTCTAAAGGCGACGCCGTCCTGCTGTGGGGCGAAAGTTCCGCGGAATGGATCAGCGCCTTCTTCGGCTGTCTGTTGCGCGGCGCCGTAATCGTTCCGATTGATCACGCCTCCACCCCGGAATTCGCCGTGCGCGTCGCGCAAGACGTTCAAGCCAGCCTGCTCTTTAAATCTCGCGACCGCGAAGCCTCGGCGAACATTCCTTCACTCGACTTTGAATCGCTCCGCGAAGCCGTCTCGATCCGCAGCGCCGACGTCTACTCGTCGCCAGACTTTTCGCGCCAGGACCCGCTCGAAATCATCTACACGTCCGGCACCACGGCTGAACCTCGCGGCGTCGTGATCTCCCACGGCAACGTTCTCGCCAACATTTCGCCGCTCGAACACGAAATCCAAAAATACTTGCGCTATGAAAAATTCTTTCACCCCATTCGCTTTCTGAATCTTCTGCCACTCAGCCACGTCTTCGGCCAAATGCTCGGCGTTTTCATTCCGCCGCTGATCGCCGGCACCGTCATTTTTCTCGGCGATTCGCCCAAACCTGCCGATCTCGCCACTACGATGCGGCGCGAACGCGTCTCCGTTCTCGTCGCAGTCCCTCGGTTCATGGAATCGCTTCAACGCGAAATCGAGCGCCAGTACGAACTCGATCACCGCACCCAAAAATTTCAGCACGACTTCGTCGCCGCAGCGGCTGACCACTTTCTGAAGCGCTGGTGGAGATTCCGTCGTGTCCATGCGCGCCTCGGCTGGAAATTCTGGGCCTTCATCTCCGGCGGCGCCGCGTTGCCGGACGAAACCGAAACTTTCTGGAACCGCCTCGGTTACGCTGTGATCCAGGGTTACGGAATGACCGAAACCACTTCGCTCATCACCCTGAATCACCCATTCCGCTCGGCAAAAGGTTCGATCGGGAAAGTATTTCCGGGAATGGAAGTCCGAGTCGACGATAACGGCGAAATTCTGGTCCGCGGTGAAAATGTCGCTACCGCCTACCGCCAGCATGGCGAAACCAAATCCGTCGCGGAATCCGACGGCTGGTTTCGCACCGGCGACATCGCCGAAAAAGACGCCGAGGGCCGCCTCTTCTTCAAAGGCCGCAGCAAGAACGTAATCGTCACGCCCGCCGGGATGAATATTTATCCAGAAGACCTCGAGAAGCCACTTCGCGCACAGCCCGAAATCCGCGATTGCGTGGTGGTCGGTATCGAAAAAGACGGCAACGCCGAACCCTGTGCGGTTCTCATTTTGAATTCCGCCACCGATGCGCCTGCGCCGGCAATCCAGCGCGCCAACCAATCCCTTGCCGAATATCAAACAATCCGCAAATGGTTGGTATGGCCCGATTCGGATTTTCCGCGAACGCCCACGCAAAAACCAATTCTTCCCGCCATCCGCGCAGCCATCCAAAACTCCACCGCGAACAGCGCACCCACCTCAACCCTCAACAAAGACTCGCTAACAAGCCTGATCTCTCGCATCACTCATCGCGATGTCGCCGCCGGCGCCTCGACCAATCTGGAATCCGATCTGGGCCTCAGCTCGCTCGACCGCGTCGAATTGATGAGCGCGCTCGAGCAGCGCTATCAAGTCGAACTCAGCGACGCTCAATTCCAGCAAGTTGCTACCGTCGGCCAACTTGAAAATCTGATCAGCCACGGTACGCCGTCGCTCGTTCAAAACGCCTACCCGACGTGGCCACAAAATCGCCTGACCACCGCAACCCGCCTCATCGTCTATTACGTGCTAGCGTGGCCCGCCACCTACATCATGGCCGCGCCGCGCATCCTGGGCCGCAAGAATCTAAATGGCGTTGAGGGCCCCGTGCTCGTCGTCTCGAACCACGTCACGTATCTCGACATCGCCTGGATCCTGCCCGCGCTGCCGCCCCGCATGCGTCACCGTCTGGCCACCGCGATGCGAGGTGAACGTCTCGCCGAAATGCGCCGCCCCGCTTCTACTGAAAATATCTTCGAGCGCTTCATGGAGCATCTCCGCTACTACCTCGTCCTCGCTCTGTTCAACGTGTTCCCGCTGCCGCAGCGCTCCGGCTTCCTTGAAAGTTTCAACTTCGCAGGGAACTTGGCGGATCGCGGCTGGAATCTGCTGGTGTTTCCAGAGGGAGTCACGACCGACGGCAATATCGTTCAATTTCGCAGCGGAATCGGCCTTCTCGCGAAGCAACTGAACCTTCCGGTTGTCCCGATCTACCTGAGCGGTCTCGCCGATCTCAAAGCGAATCACCAGCTATTCTCCCGTCCCGGCCACGTAAGCGCGCGAATCGGCAAGCCTTACACATTCGCGCCGGACGACGACCCAGCCGCCATTACGCGCGAAATCGAACGCCAGATCCGCGAGCTGAGCCACCAGCCTTAAATGGTTATTGACGCGTTTGGGAATCGAGCGCCCAGCAGCGCGCGCGTGCAGAATTACTTCGGAGCCGGAGTCGAACCGGCGGCGGTAGTCGGAGCCACAGTCGTCGTAGGAACCGGCGCGTCGATCGTCGTCTCGGCATTGTTGTGGTGCTTGCTGTACTTGTTCCGCAGGTCCGGCCAGAATTCCTTCAGCACGTAGGTGCCAACGTCCCACCCGACCTGCGTGCCCCACACCGTAATTACCTCACTGAACCCGCGATCGCTCTGCGGGTGATAGGTGTAGGTCGAAATCCCCGCGGCTGCCAGCGCGCCGCCGATCTCCGAAAAGTTGAATTGGTGAGCTCCGGAATCCGAACGCGTGACAAACGCGCGGGTAAACGCGTGCCAAATACGTTTCTTCGCGCCTCCGTGCCCGAGCTGAAAGTACCGCGGATCCTGATGCAGGATGGAAGGGAAGATAGCGCTGGCCATGAAGTTTTCAATTACGTTGTCGCCGTAGGTTGTCGCGTAGCGCTTCGCGTAACCCTGCATTCCCTGTCCGTACGAAGGGTCGCTGTTGCTTGCCTGGCCCAGAAGCGCCACGATCCCGGTCAAGGCGAACTCGGCCGGGTCATAAATCCCTCGCGCTGTCACCGCGAATTTCTGTTTGGCCGTGAGCGGGGGAACCTGCTCCGATTCTTCGAGCGTCAGGAAGTTCGGCAGCACGTAGAAAAGGCGATCGTTCGAGGTCCCTTCCGGCGCGGCCTTTTTCTGTTTCGGTTGACTGCTCGGCGTGGACGTCGACTGGACAGCGCCTGCTTGCGTAGCGCCAGTCCCAGTGGGCTGCGCGGGTGTCTGATTTTGGGATTGCGCGGCCTGGTTTTCGAAGGGGGACTCGACCAGGTACTTATCCTCGAACGAATAATGCGCGTTCACCGGAAGGGCGCCGAGATCCATCAGCGTCGGCCGGGTAGCCTGCCCCTGCGCCGTTTGCCCAGACAAAAATAACGCCACAGCCAGGAGGCCGAGGATCGCGAGTTTTGGAGGGTAGGAACCCGATAGTACGCCGCCTGAACGCTTCATTCCGGAGCGACCATTCTACATCAGATGCCCCTCACCCACCCGTAGCCGCCCACCTAAGATTTCTTCCCTCGATTTTTTTTCGCCGAATCGTGTATCTTTCCTGCAAGTAGTTGTATCTAAGGCCTGGTAAGTCCACCGCACGGGATTTTCGGGTATGGAATCTCTCCCGTCCGGACGTTTTATATTCAACCTCGGCTTCGGGTAAACGTCGCCGGGTGTTGTTTCGGGAATTCCGCCGAGGAGGTGTCACGTTAATGTCCACGTTGGAACCGCAGCTTCCGACCATGCCCTCGCAGCCTTTTCGTCTTGACGTGCCGTTGCACACGCTTTTGCAACAGCCGCCGGAACAGATGGAGCCAGCCGAGGTCCCGGAAGCCCATCCACTACCCGATCCGGTCTTCCCCCAACACCCCGAACTGATTCACGACTTGGACGAGTTCGACATCTCCGAGCACAACCAGGTTCTGCAGCACGGCAAACGCAATTGGCCCGCTTCCCGCGTCTGGCAGTCCATGCGCGGTTGGATGGTTCCTTACTTTAAGTCGCGCGTCTTGCCCGGCGAATTTCAGCCCATCATCGCGTACCTCTTCACCGAATGGAAATGCAACCTCGATTGTCACTACTGTTGGTCTTACGACAATCGCGTGAAAGGTATGACCGAAACCACCGCCCGCCGCGCCATCGACTGGCTCGAAGGCACGCCCTGTCGCGTGCTCGCCCCCACGGGCGGTGAACCTCTGCTCCGTCCGGACTTTGTCCACAAAGTGATGTATTACGCGGCGAAGAAAGATTTCTGGATTTATCTCGCCACCAACGCACGCCTGCTTCGCCCCGACGTTACCGATCGACTCGCCGACGCCGGTATCGCCACCATTAACTTCGCCGTCGACGCCATCAAGGAAAAGCCCGGCCTTCCGAAGGCGCTCGAGCATGTCCGCCAGAATTTCGACTACCTCGTCCGCCGCCAGTATCGCTACGGCTACACCGTCTTCTTCAACGTCAACATTTGCCGCACCAACATCGACGACGTGAAGGAGCTTGTCGAGATCGCGCACGACAACGGCATCTCGCTCACCTTCCACATCAACGAAGCGCCGATGATGGAGCAATCGCACTTCAAGCATCTCCACCAGAACGACACTTACATTCGTCCGGAAGATTTTCCGATGGTCGATGACGTCCTCGACTACCTCATCGACAAGCAACGCCAGGGCTACAAGATGGTCGATTCGATTCCGCGCCTTCAGAACATGAAGGGCTTCATGCGCGGCGTCGGCGAGCACTGGGGCTGCCGCGCCGGACAGAACTGGCTGATCATCCGTACCGACGGGACCCTCGCGCCATGCTTCCCGATGTACAACGCGAAGTTTGACTGGGGCACCGTCGCTAACCAGAAGTTCGAGAAGAAGCAACTCGCGGAAATGAAACACGGCTGCGAGCCGCATTGCTTCTCGACTCTCGGCTACAACGTTGCCTACTGCTACGACGTCTCGCGCGTCATGAAATGGCTTTGGAAGCAGGCCAAGAACGGCTTCCAGGGCGTTACCGGCAGTTTCGAATAGTCCGCGCTGAACTTCCCATGCCGCATCTCGCTTCATCACGAGATGCGGCACAGTTCAGTTCGATCGCTTTGCAGAATTCCGCGCGACCGCGAAAAGCCTTCCGTTCACTCGCCATTCATTTGCCGGGAATCTCTCGTTTTGACCGGCTTTTGACAAATTGCTGAAACCGTGCTGACACACGTTTCTCCGCGGTCCCCTACCTTCTCGCCACCAGTACAGTCGCCACACCGGTGGTTGCGACCGTCCCGGCGAACGGCGACGTGAACCCTTACGGTGTTGCCAAAGCAGAGCGCTCCGTCGGAAAGCTGACCGAAGGCCACATTCTCGTCAGCAATTTCAATAACTCATCGAGCTTGCAGGGCACGGGCACAACGATCGTCGAACTTTCACCGAGCGGCTCAGTCGAAGTCTTCGGTCAAGTCAACCCGAGCAATCTCCCCGGCCTTTGCCCAGCCAGAGTCGGTCTCAGCACCGCTCTCGCCGTGCCTCGTTCCGGTGGGGTTATCGTCGGCAGCTTGCCCACTTCCGACGGCACTTCGTCCACCGCGCCAGCTGAGTGCCTGATTGTGCTGGATAGCAATGGCAGCCCGGTCGAGACGATTTACGGTTCGCTTGTCAACGGCCCGTGGGATATGGCGGCCTTCGACGGCGGCACGTGGGCGACCCTCTTTGTCGCCAGCGTGCTGAACGGCACCGTCGCCGCCGGTGGCGCCGTCGTGAATCAAGGAAGGGTCACGCGCATTAACTTGTCCATCGCGCAGAGCGGAGCCCGGTCGATCGAGTCCATCATTGTCATCGGTTCCGGCTTTTCTGAGCGCACCGATCCGAATGCCCTCGTCATCGGCCGAACAGGCGTGGCACTCAGCCAGCCCTGCCAGCCGTACGATCTCGATGATTGTCTTGGGAATCGGGGAACCGGTCAGGAGCCTGTGTTGTACATCGCAGACACGTTGAGCAATCGGGTTGCTGTGATCTTGCGTCCCTTGTCGCGCCAAGGTTCGGACGGAACAGGCCGCACGCTTACCTCCGGGGAAGCTTGAACGGTCCACTGGGCCTTACCGTCGCTGATGGCGGGCACATCCTCACCGTCAATGGCGGAGATGGTTTCATTACGGAGATCACTCCGCAAGGGGCCCAGATTGCAAACGTGTCGCTCGCTGACTCGGGTACGCCTCCGGGGTCCGGAGCGCTGTTCGGACTGATTTTCGATCCGTTGCTCGGCGTCGTATTTGTCGACGACGCCACCAACACTCTCAAGCGCCTGCACTAAATCCTCTACCATTCTCCAAGGAACCGGCTCGGACAGCACTGCGGAGCCGGTTCGTATTTGCACATTCCGAAACCCGAAGTGAAACGCCAACGTCTGATTGGTAGGAGGTTCCCATGCGCCTTCTACTTACATTCGCGACAACAGCAGTTCTACTTACGTCGTTCGCAACCACAGCTCAGGATCCCGGCATGATGGCCGATCAGCAAGCGCAAATGGCGGCTCAACAGGCGAATGATCAAGCCATGCAAGCTGCTCAGATGGCCAGCCAGCAAGCAGCCATGGCCTCACAGCAGGCCGCTGCAAGCGCCGCCTCCAGCCCGTGTTGCGTAGGCCTTACCATGTCTCCAAAATTCTCCGTCAAAGCCGGCGCGTACTCAGGACCGACCACCGTGAAGATGTCCGACCGCAGTCGCGGGGCCGTCATTTATTACACGACCGACGGTTGGACTCCGACTCCCGTCTCGCCTCGCTATCGCGGCCCGATCACGATCGACTCAACGACTACGCTGCAAGCCGTCGCGTACTCGCCCTATTACGCGCGCAGCGTCGTCACCGTCGCGCATTATGAAATTGCCGGATCATCGTCATCGTCACCTCAACTCGCGCCGAATCCTGCTCCGTCTGCCGGTCAGCCGATTCCCGTTCCACTTGCGTTTGCCGCGGACGTGAGCTCCCAAACTGCCTCCATCGGCGACGTGATTCCGATGATGCTTACGCAGGACTTCGTTTACGGCAACACGGTAGTGAAAAAAGGCGCGACCGCGAACGTCACGATCACCGCCGTCGACAAAAAGAGCATCGGCGGTTTGCCGGGCGTTCTCACCTTCGAAGCCGGCTCGCTGCAAACTGCCGGCGGCCCGATTCCGCTCATCGGCGGCGCAACCCGCGAAGGCACAGCCAAGCTTCCCAACGCAGCCGTGCTGATTCCCGTCGTCGGCCCGTTCACGGTCTTCAAGCACGGCGATCCCGCTACGATCGCGAAAGGCACGCGGTTCACCGCGTACATCGACGCAAATCAACTCAGCGCTCTGACCCAGTAGGCAACTCTCACTCGTACGCCCGGGCGGCCCCAGCGGTCGCTACGGCGGTCGCGTCGGGAGAGGACCGACTCCTCCTATCAGTCTGTTTAGCACGTTACTTTCTCCCACCCTCGGCGTAGTTAGGGTTGACCGCACCCGGCGCAGAGGGAGAGTCCGCGATGCCAGCGAAATTTCCTTGGTGGGTATCCGCAATCGTTGTGTTCGGAGCCGTTCTCATGGCGGCAGGCGCCGCGATCGCTCTGGTGAATCCTCGAATGCTTGTTTCGTCCACGGCCGAGATCGGTGACGCCGTCCGCGTTTACGCCGGCTATCTCGTTTCACGCAATCTCGTCCTTGCCGCGATGTTGCTGGGCGCTCTCCTATCACGGGCGAACGCCACACTACACACCTTGCTCATCGTCGTCGGCTTCGTTCAGTTCGCAGACGCCGTTCTCGACGCCTTCGAAGGCCGGTGGTCCATCGTTCCCGGCGTCTTCATTCTCGGCTGCCTGTTGCTTCTCGCCGCGTCGCGCGTTTCGCGCGCTGCCTTCTGGAAGCGGGAAGCCTGGGCGCCCACGAACTAAGCATTCGCAGGAAATCGCGAAGAGCCATACCAAGCTCGCGTACAGCTGTCCCTCGGTTCCATTGTCGTAATCTCTATCGCGCTCTAACCTCGCCTATCCAGTCCCATTCTCGCGTCAAACTTTTTCCCAGGGAGCGAACGATGCACCCGAACTCTACCCACGCGTTTCGCGCGGCACGCGGCATCACCACTTCGGCCACGCCCGTCGCCGCAATTCTCCTCGCCTTCGCCGCGGCCATCTTGCTCGCTCCCGTCTCCACAAAGGGGCAGTCCACCACGCCCACTCTCACCGTCGACGCCGCCGGCAATCCGCATCCGATCAATCCCGACATCTACGGCATCGCCAACTACAACCTCGACGCCACCTTCGCCAAAGAAATTCAAGTACCCAACATCCGCTGGGGCGGGGACGGCACTACGCGTTACAACTGGCAGGTTGACTCGAGCAATGCAGGCTTCGACTGGTATTTCATGGGCGGCAATGGCCAATCGACTGCCACGCCGAGCGCCTCCGCCGACCTGATGATCAACACATACAAAACCGCTTCGAACGCTCACACGCTGCTCACAATCCCCATCATTCCGTACGTCAACAAATCCGCCGCGTGGAGCTGCAGCTTCCCGGTTTCCGTTTATGGCGCGCAGCAATCCACGAATCCCTACGTCCATCCGAATGGCGACGATTGCGGCAACAGCATCGCTGCCAACGGCACGCAGCTGATCGACAACAACATTTACGCGAACCACATCGACAACACCGTTGCGCTTCAGCAAGGTTGGATTCAACATCTGATCACCACGTTCGGCACTGCGGCGAACGGCGGCGTTCCGTACTATCAGCTCGATAACGAGCCGGGCGGTTGGTCCAATACGCATCGCGACGTTGAGCCGACGCAGCCCGGCTACAACACCATCATCAGCCTTGGCCAGCAGTACGCCGCGATGATCAAGCAGTCTGATCCTTCTGCAAAAGTTTTCGGACCCGTCGATTTCACGTTAGGAGGCTGGATCGGCACGCCCAGCAAGCAGAACAATCTCTATGCTGGGCAGTATTACCTGCAACAGATGGCTGCGTACGACGCAACCAATCATCAGCGCATTCTCGACTATTTCGACGAGCACTACTACGGCGGAGGCTCCACCGACGCAGCCGAACTCGAATCCACGCGCGCGCTCTGGGACCCCACTTTTAATTCCGGCAGTTGGGTCGAACAATATTATTTCGATGCGCCAATGCAGTTAATCCCGCGCTTCCAGAACTGGATTCAGACTTACTATCCCGGTACGAAACTTTCGATTTCCGAATACAGCTTTTCGAGCGGCACCAATCCGCTCGTCGACGCGCTCACCGAAGCCGACGTCCTCGGCATCTACGGCCGCCAGAGTCTCGACTTCGCCAATCTCTGGACCGTTCCCGCGCCCACCGATCCCGTCGCCTATAGTTTCCGCATCTATCGTAATTACGATGGCGCAGGCAGCCAGTTCGGCAACACTTCGGTTAATTCAACGAGTACGGACCAGAGCCAGCTCTCCGTCTACGGCGCGCTTCGCTCTTCCGACGGCGCTCTCACCGTCGTCGCCATCAATAAAACGACCGCTGCAATCCAAACCTCCCTCACTCTTGCGAACTACAATGCAAGTTCCACTGCCGCCGTGTACACCTACAGCAACGCAAATCTCACCCAGATCCTTACCGGCTCGCCCGTCTCCGTCGCATCGAATACCGTCAGCTACAACTTTCAGGCCTACTCGGTCACCGTCTTCGTGTTCACCACTTCGTCCGATAGCACGGTTGCGTCGAAAACCTCGGTCTCGGCTTCGAGCACGGAGCCCACGCAAGGGCAGAGCGTAACCATCACCGCATCAGTCGCTCCGGCGTCGGGCTCCGGCACCCCTACCGGCTCGATCACGTTCGCTGATCGCGGCACGCAGCTCGGCACAGTCACGCTTGTAAGCGGGCAGACCGCATTCACCACCTCCACGCTCTCCGTCGGTAGCCACAGCATCACCGCCGCATACTCCGGTGACGCAAGCTTCGCAGCCTCAACCTCCGCCGCGGTCGACGTTACCGTTGTTGCTCCGGCCAAGCGCGCGACCACCACTACCGTGCTCGCTTCGGCCACGCAACTCACCACCGGTCAGAAGCTGACGCTAAGCATCGGAGTTGCACCCCAATCCGGCAGCGGCTCACCTACTGGCGCCGTGACCGTTCTCGACGGCCCAACGCAGATCGGCTCAGCCACTCTCGTCGCATCCGCCGCCACATTCTCCACCAACGCGCTCGCCGTCGGCTCCGACTCGCTCACCGTCTCCTACTCCGGCGATTCCACTTTCGCCACTTCCACATCGAACGCTGTCTCGGTCACAGTCTCCGCGCCACCGAAACTCGGAACCGCGACGGCGCTCACTGTCTCCGCAACGCAAATCAACTCCGGCGCGAGTGTCACGTTCACCGCAAAAGTCTTGCCGCAATCCGGACAGAGAACCCCCACCGGGATCGCGACGTTCCTCGATGGCCAAACCCAAATCGGCAGCAGCGCCCTCACCACTGGCTCCGCACAATTTTCCACTTCCTCACTCTCCTCCTCTACGCACAGGATTTCCGCATCCTATTCGGGCGACTCGAACTATTCCGCGTCAACATCATCCATTGCTACGATCACCGTTTCCGCCGCCCCGCAGGCTGACTACACGCTCACGTCGTCCACTTCGCTCACAGTTGACGCAGGAAAGAGCGCCGCGCTCGCGCTCACCGTCACGCCGCAAAACGGTTTCAAGTCGACGCTAAACTTCGCCTGCTCCAATTTGCCATCAGGCGCGTCCTGCAATTTCAATCCACAATCCCTCACGCCGTCAGGCGCAGCCGTATCCACCACAATGACCATCAACGTGCCCTCAGGCGCAGCCGCGCAAGCGCAGCACACGGCCGCTGCGCCGCCACAAACGCGCACACTCTTCGCGCTAGCCGTGTTCGTCTCAATCGCAATTTTTGGATTCGTAGCAGGGCAGGGACACCGACACCGTGTTGCGCCGCTCTTGGCGGGTTCGGTCGCCCTCGCTGCAATTCTCGTCGCCGTCGGCTGCGCCGGCCAAACAAGCTCCGGCCCGCCACCGCCGTCACAGACTTACGCGATCACCGTCACCGCATCCGGTTCAGGCGCACCAACCCATGCCGAAAACATCACGCTCGTGGTGCCGTAGCGCCTTAAGCGCCGCGGTCGAACAAGATCCAGACGATCAAAATGATCAGGATCAGACCTAGGCCGCCCGACGGATAGTAGCCCCAGCTTGAGCTGTACGGATAAAGCGGCAAGCTTCCGAGGAGCATCAGTACGACAAGAATCAACAGTATGGTTCGCAGCATTCGCTCTCCTTGTGCGCACAAACTACGGGAACGCGGTGCTGTGAACCATCCGGCCTTTCCCCTACTGGCTCCGCTGCAAACCCTCGACTTCAGTCCTTAAACCCGAGCCTGGCGCCACCGCGACCGCTGAACGAACATCGCTTTCGTGGCACGCCGCTGAGCGCCCAGACTCACGGCATCACCCTAACCATCACCACCGCATGCGACTCCACCTTCGCTGTATAGGAGCCCGTATATTTCCCAACGTCCTTCTTCTCCCAAAGATCTCTCACACTCGCTTGTAGATGCGCCGGATATCCAATATCCGTCCAATTCACCTTCACCTCGCTCGCCGATGCGCCTCGATTGAACAGAACCACCGCCCGCGATCCGTCCGTCAGCTGCTTGGACCACACTTCCAGATCGTTGTCCTTCCACACCCGCGTGCCCTGCTGCCCAAGCGCGTCTTGATTCACCGCGATCACTTCCGGCGCCGTCAAAATGTCGTGAATCTCCGGCGTCATTGAGCGCAAATCGTTCCCCGCGATCAATGGCGCCGCAAGCAGCGCCCACAAACTGAAATGCGATTTGTACTCCGTCGTCGTCATCCCGCCGTTCCCAACCTCGAGCATGTCCGGATCGTTCCAGTGGCCTGGACCCGCAAACGATTCAAGCCCGATCTGCAAATCCAGATTCGTCAAGAATCCGTGCTCGTACTCTCTTTTGCAGTCCCAGCAGTCGTAGATGTCGCCCGTCGTCCGCCACAAATTTCCTACGTCCTTCGCCCATAACCATGGTTTGGCCGTGCCCCATTCGCACATGCTGAAAACGATCGGACGGCCCGTCGCCTTTAGCGCCTCGCTCATCAACGTGTACGCCGCCTGCGCGTTCGTCGTGCCCACGTTGCACCAGTCGTACTTCAAATAATCCACCCCCCACGCTGCGTACTGCGCCGCATCCTGATACTCGTGTCCCAGACTGCCCGGACGTCCCGCGCAAGTCTTCGTGCCCGCGTCGGAATACAATCCAAATTTCAATCCCTTCGAGTGAACGTACTCCGCCAGCGCTTTGATCCCGGAAGGGAATCGCTGCGCGTCCGCCAGGATATTTCCGTTTGCGTCGCGACTCACTTGCCAGCAATCGTCGATCACCACGTACTGATAGCCCGCATCCTTCATCCCGCTTGATACCATAGCGTCGGCCATCGACTTGATTAGCTCTTCGCTGACGTTGCACCCAAACTTGTTCCAACTGTTCCATCCCATCGGCGGCGTCCGCGCCACCCCATTATCGAGCGCGCTGACTCGCGCCGGCCCCAGCCCCATCCACGCCGCGCCCAGCGCGACACAACACACCGCGAGTACGATCATCCTCTTCAGCATTCGTTCTCCCCCGTTCAACGGGCGCCATTCTATGCAATCCCACTCCACAGCGGTAACAAATCCGCTGTAACATAGACCTTCGGTCTGTCAGCGACCACCTGCAAGTTGGTCCCGGCCTGAACCTCCGAGTCTCCGGCAATAAAAAACGGCGAACAACGCTGCCGCGCCATTCGCCGCATCAATCAAAAGTTTTCAGTCTCGCTTACGTGTGCGCCGCCCGATGCTCCATCAACTCCGCATTCAATATCGCCGCTCCCGCTGCCCCACGAATCGTATTGTGCCCAAGCAGCACAAACTTGTGCCCCAGAATCGCGCACGGCCTCAACCGTCCGATATACACAGACATCCCGCCGTCCTTCTCCACATCAATTCGCGGCTGCGGCCGGTTATGCTGCGTCAAATAAATCACCGGTTTCTTCGGCGCACTCGGCAGCCCCAGCTTCTGCGGCTCGCCGCAGAACCTGTCAAACGCCGCCAGGATTTCCTCGTGCGTCACCGGCTTGTCGAATCCCACCGAAATTGATTCGGTGTGCCCGTTGATCACCGGCACCCGCGTCGCTGTGGCACTCACCACCATCGGATGAAACTCCACCGCTCCGTTTCCATACGTCCCCAGTAGCTTCTTGGTTTCCTTCTCGATCTTTTCTTCTTCGCCGTCGATGAAGGGAATCACATTCGCCGTCGCATCGAGTGACGCCACTCCCGGGTACCCCGCGCCCGAAAGCGCCTGCAGCGTCGTCACCAGCACCCGCGTCGGATGAAATTGCCGCACCGCCGCCAGCGCCATCGCCAGCGGGATCGCGCAGCAATTGGGATTCGTCACGATCGCGCCCTTCCACCCCTTTTGCTTTTTCTGTAGGGGGAGCAACCCCAGATGTTCGGGATTTACTTCAGGAATCAGCAGCGGCACCAGCGGATCCATCCGGTGGTTCTTCGAATTGCTCACTACCAGGTGTCCCGCCGAAGCAAACTCAATCTCCGCCTCGCCAGCCACCGACGAATCCAGCGCCGAAAAAACCAGTTCCGGCCCGACGCCTGCTTTCAGACTTTCGACTTGCAGCCCCGCCACGTCATCCGGCAGCGGCGTAGGCATCCGCCAGGCCAGATCGCCGTACCGCCTTCCAGACGACCGCTCGCTCGCTGCCAGCCACGAAACCTGAAACCACGGGTGCCCCTCCAGCAGCGCGATGAACTGTTGTCCCACCGCGCCCGTCGCACCCAATATTCCTACTTCAATTTTCTTCCCGCCTCGCGCGGGCGAAACCTTCTCTTTACCGGACACCGACGGCTACCGCCTTCTTCCCGGACCTGGAGCGGGATCGCTGCTGGGCTACTTCTTCCAGCCCTTCCAGCAAATCGCTCACAAGGTCCTTTGAATTTTCACAACCCGGCGACAAGCGAATCAACGTGTCTGACAATCCCACGTCTGCCCGCGCCTCCGCCGGAATCGACGCGTGCGTCATCGTTGCCGGATGACACAGCAGCGCCTTCACTCCACCCAAACTTTCGGCCAGCGTGAAGTACGTCCGCGACGAAACAAATTCCACCACTTCGTCGATCGTCCCGTCCAGCTCGAACGAAACCATTCCGCCGAATCCCGTCATCTGCTTCTTCGCCAGTTCGTGTCCCGGATGATCCGGCAATCCTGGGAAGTACACGCGACGCACCAGCGGATGTCCCTTCAGTGCGTTCGCCACTGCAATCGCGTTTTCTTCGTGCCGCTGCATTCTCAATTCAAGCGTCTTCAATCCTCGGAGTGTCAGCCAACAGTCCATCGGCGAGGGAATCGCACCCGTCGCGTTCTGCAGGAATTTGATCGGCTCGAAAACCGACGCTTCTTTGCACAGCACAGCGCCCTGAATCGTGTCCGAGTGGCCGCCCAGGTATTTCGTCACGCTGTGCACCACGATGTCTGCGCCCAGCTGGAACGGCTGCTGGAAATAGGGCGTCGCAAATGTATTATCCACCACAACCAGCGCGCCCTTGGCGTGCGAGACGCGCGAGATTTCCAGAATGTCATAGACGATCAGCCGGGGGTTGGTCGGAGATTCCACCCACACCAGGCGCGTCTTCGTCGTTACCGCTTTCTTCAAAGCTTCCGCGTGGGCGAAGTCCACCTGTTTGATCGTCACGCCGATCGGCTGGAAGACTTTGTTCAGAATCCGGTACGTCCCGCCATACACGTCCGTCCCGATTACTACTTCATCGCCCGGCCGTAAGTACGCCTGCAGAATCGCATTCTCTGCCGCCAGTCCCGAAGCGAACGCCGCTCCGAACTTCACGCCCTCCAGCTCCGCCAGCACCGTCTCCAGGCGCTGCCGCGTCGGATTGTTCGTCCGCGAGTAGTTGAATCCCTTGTCCTGTCCCGGCCCGTCCTGCTCGTAGGTGGACGTCTGGAAAATCGGCGGCATCAACGAACCCGTCGTGCCTTCCGACGGCTGGCCCGCATGAATCGCCCTGGTTCCGAATGCAATTTTTCCTGTGTGCTTCAACGCTCTGTCCTTCTTCGACATCCACTTTCTCCCTATGGCGGAATGCGCTCCGCCTGCGCGCCTGTGTCGCCAACATGGCTCCATCGGGATGGAGACCCACGCTGGCGCGCCGTGCGCCGAATATGACGGATCGTCCGCTGCAAACAAATGCAGTCGCAGAATCCGCCTGAACTTCAGTTTGGGAGTTGAATCTTCAACGACCGTTGGAGCGGTCTATCGAGGATCTTATCTCTCCCCACTGGGCAGGAATTAGCACCTTGGCGATTGCACCAGGTTGCTGTGGCTTCAAAGGGCCTGTCCCCTCTGCCACTCTGGATAAGCGCTGGTGGTTAGCCAGCAAACGAATCTTACCAAACGCGCTATTTCAGTCAAGCGCAAACGTGTCCGCTCGTGGGGTAGCCAGTTCTGGCTGTGCAACGCCGCCCACAGCCGCCCTCAACGCGACGCGCACGAGGTTCGTATCGGCGAGCGTCGCGACGCTCGCTCCCGGAGTGCGGCGGGCCACCGCCGCCGTGCAAGCCCAACTCCACGCCGCTGAACCCAGCGCACGGCGCCAAGGCCCACGAGCCCGGTACCGCTTCACGGGCATTTCCCGGAGTGCGACAGCGTGCCACCCGATCCACCCGGATCGAGCCGCAGGCTCGCCAAGCACGCAGCCAAATCCGCCACCGTATCCGCCTATCTGGCGTCGCTGAAACCGTCAGCCAGCTATCCCCAAACTGTCCTTCCGAACAGGGTGATTTCCTCGCACCAAGCCCCATCATAGGCCATAGACACTTCGCCGCCCCTTCGTTCAAAGTGGGGTAGTACCCGTAGTACTGCTTTCGTATTCCGCACATCTTGGGGGAGATATACCGATGAAATTCATTCCCGCGCTGTTCCTTGGCTTCTTAGTCGCGGCGACCGGCGTCAGCGCCCAGTCCAGTTTCTCGAACTCGGTCTCGCTCGTTGCTTCGCCCTTTGTTGCCGCCGGCTCCGCGCCGAATTCGAGTTTCTCGCCCGCTCCGGCCGGCTCTTCTTCGATCTTGGCCGACTTCGCCGCGCCTATCGCTTCGCCCTCTCCGGTTCCAACTCCCGCGCCCGCCGCGATGCCGCAAGCAGTGCAGGGCGTCTTTGAGAAGTACGATACCGACCTGTGCGTCGGTTACACCTTCATGCGCTTTTACGAAGTTCCCGGCGACACGCTCAATGGCAACGGCTTCAACGTCTCCGGGGTTTATTGGTATCGAGATTGGTGGGGCCCAGATGGTGAGGTCATCGCAACCTACTCAACGCAACCCGGCGTGAATTCCTGGGTCAGCGTTTTTGCCGGCGGTCTACGGGCCCGCAAAGTTCTTGATCGCGGTCTCGACGTCTGGGCGCACGCCCTGATCGGAGGCGCCTACCTCGCCCCGAAAAGCCCGTACGGCAGCGAGTGGGCTGGCGCGGCCGTCCTCGGAGTTGGCGCGGACCTCAACGCGCATCACCGCCACGTCGCTTACCGACTCGCTGTAGATGCCGTTGGCACGCACTTCTTTGGTACCTACCAGCTCAGCCCGAAAGTTTCGCTCGGCATCGTCTTCAAGTTTTAGCGGGATTGCCGTTCGGAACGATCCTGCAGACTCATTTGGCTATCACAGTGCCGCAAACGAGCGAGACGATCGTCCCGGCGGAGGTCTCGCCAGTACGATCCTGCTTGGCGCTACCACGCCCGTCGTCCAGCGGCCCTCGACAGACTCCCCTTTCGCCGTCGTCTTATCTCCAAGCGCTGCGTCTAAAACAAGTAGAAACCACGCTCGAAAAAATGGGTCTTATGGATATTCGCGTGCTTCTTGATTCGAGGCGTACTGCTCGAGCATCGGAGTTCTTAAGGCACGATGAATTCCTATTTGAGTGCAAGCGGACGTAGCATCGCTGAAATGAGTTGGGCTTTGGCCCTGTTTCAACCGTTGCGAGAGCCGAAGCAGAGCGAACCAGCTCGAGCGAGGGCGCAAACCGCATCGTCATGATCAAGACGCTCCAACAAGCTAAGCGCTTCCTGACCATCCTTTTCGGCTTTACTTTGCTCATTTTGGGCATCGCGATGCTCGTTTTGCCCGGTCCGGGGCTCATCACCATCGCTCTTGCACTCGGCATCCTCGCCGCCGAATACCTCTGGGCTCGCCGCCTCCTCGATCGCCTAAAACTACAAGGCGACCGCCTTCGTAACTCCATCTTCCAGCGCGACAAACCTTCTGCTGCTCCTTCCGCGCTCGATAAACGTGCGCCCGACACGCGCGAAACCTCCTCAGCTTCCTCATCGTCTGATGTGGCCATCGAAACTCACGTCACCATCGAGCCCATCGACGCCGACCCCGAAGACGTGCCCACCTCTTCATCTCGCTGAGCTCACCGGACAACACCGCAGCGCAGACACGCTCATCTGCGCGCCGTGCTTTTCTGTTGCCTTTGCAGGTGCCCCATCCCTTAGCTTTGAAAGGATGCGCGCCACCCACCCCGAATCTCCGGCTTGGCCGGTCGGTCCACTCCATCGAACCAGCACAGCCGCCCCGGATCTCGCCGCGTGCGGATATCCGTCCGCGCCCCACGGACGAATCACCGCCGGCCACCAGTGAACACTCCAAGCCAACTCGACCTCGAACGTAACCAAACTCCGCGCCCGCCGCCCCGTGAAATACGGTGGCTCAGCGGAGTAGCTGTCTGCATCCTTCCCCTTCCGCACCAGCGAAGGTATGCTTTCACCGAATCCGTTCCCCGGGGGTACCCGTGAACAACGAATGGCGCGGCAAGTGGGCAATCGTCACCGGAGCGAGCGCCGGCATCGGCCTCGAAATCGCGAAACAGCTCGCCGAAGGCGGTGCCAACCTCGTCCTCACCGCCCGCCGCCTCGACCGCCTCCAGCAACTCGCTTCCGACCTCTCCGCCAAACACGGCATCCGAGCCGAAGCTGTTTCCGTCGATCTGACCCGTCCCGAAGGCCCGAGCGAAATTTTCGCCGCGACCACGCAAAAGGGAATTGAAGCCGAACTCCTCGTCAACAACGCCGGCTTCGGCGCCTTTGGCAACGCCTGGGAAATTCCCATCGAAAAAATGCTCGAGATGATTCAGGTCAACTGTTCCGCCGTCGTCCATCTCACGCGACTCTACATGCCCGCAATGATCTCGCGCGGCCACGGCGACATTCTGATCGTCTCCTCGGTCGCCGCCTTCCAGGCCGTCCCGTACAACTCGGTCTACGCCGCCACCAAAGCTTTCGATTTGCTTTTCTCGGAGGGAATCGCCGAAGAAGCTCGCGCGTCGGGAGTGCGCGTCTGCGCTCTCTGCCCGGGTTCAACCGAAACCGAATTTCAAAAAGTAGCCGACCAGCCCGAGCGGGTGTTCCGCAGCGCCGAATCCGCCGAGAAAGTCGCGCGCGTCGGCCTCGAAGCTCTCGCCGCCGGAAAATCCTACGTCATCTCCGGCTTCAAAAATAAAATGATGACCGAGGCCCAGCGCTTAGCGCCGCGGAGCTTTGTAGTCCGCATGGCCGAAAAAATGATGCGCCCCACGAAGGACGTGGGGTAGCCAGTTCGGGCTGCGCAACCAAGCTCACCGCCATTCCGCATGTTCTGATCACCCTTGCGCAGGGGTCGAGAAATTTTGTCATCCCGAGAGCAGCGAAGGATCTCTGTTCGGTTTTGAGCCTGCGCCGTACGCGTGTCGGACCATTCGCCGCGGCGGACGGTTCTCCGATCGCAACGCATCGCGCCACGACACCCCTCACCGCCGTGGTCCAACCCTCCGCCGCGAGCCGCACTTGCAGGTGCCGCACCCTTTCGCATTCAAAACGGTGCGCTCCCAACACCCGTCACCCCACCACGGCCTAAAGTGCATCTCAGTGAACTCGCGATTCCCACGATTCTCGCGGACTGCGGAGGCGCCCAACGCGGGGACCACCGCCGGCCACCCAATACACCCCACCGAAAACTAACCCCGCTCAAGAAAATCACGATCGGTAGGAACGTCTACTTCGGAGAAGTCTCCGCCGCCACTTCCGCATCAAACACGCCTGTCTCCACCACTCCCCCGCGCTTCATCTGTACAAACATCCTGTATTTCCCCGCCTTAGGAAACCCGTACGGAAAACTCACCTCAGCAAACGGTTTTCCCGTCATCACATCCATCGGCATCTTCATATTCGCGTCCATCCCCGCCAGCATCGCGCCGTCACTCGCGCTCGGCGTCGTCGTCCCGTTTGCCATCTCAACCGCCGCCATAGCCGCCGATCCATCCGGATGAATATGAGCAAACACGCTCCGATCAAAGCTCACAATTTCCGCATGCCCCGCCATTCCCATATACGGCTCCGCGTCGGTCACTGATTTACCCTGCGGATCCTCCAATCGAAATCTCAACCACGTAAACTGATTCGCCACCAGCGGCGCCGTCCCGCGCACCCAAACCAATCTGTATCCATCTGGAAGGGTTACCACCGGGCCGTCGGGCCCGTCGATCGGGCGTCTCTGCGCGACCGATCCAGCTGATCCAATCATCGCAGTGGAGTCGTCACCGGACAACGAAGCGCCCGCAACGTACGGCACCTCAACTTCCGCCGTCATCGTGTCCGGAAATCCCGATTCGCGCACCACATCCGCATACACCTGATACTTTCCCGCCGGCATCGCCGGCAATGGAAGCTCAAACGTGTCGCTCACGTCATCAGCTTTGGCGGGCGGCGTCTCGATCCGCGTCGGATGCAAATGATAAAAAACGTCCAGGCCGGGTTCGCGAATCAGAAACAAATGCATCAAGTGTCCGTGATCCGGCACGAGCTTGGTCATCACCGTCTCGGGGCGCAGCGAGTGCCATCTCGACTTCTCCATCTCCAGCGTCATCGTCCCGCTCACAATCGCCTCGCGCGTGACGGTTGCAGATATCCGTTTGTCCGCGCGCAGCGTCACCTCCAGCGACGGCGCCTCGTAAATCATGTTTCGCGCCTTCGCCACCGCCTCCGAGTCCCACCAAGCATTTCCGCCGATCAAAACCACCAACACAATCGCCGTCGCCACGCCCATCACGATTCGTGCACCTCGCCGGTTTCGCTCCGGTGGCGCTTCTCCCGGCGGCAGCGCCGCTTCCCGTCGCGCCGCTCCCATAATCGCGACGAACGCCGCCACCAGCAGCGCCATCAAGGCAAACAGCAGCACACCCAGCCCCCGCTCCATCGGCAGCGTTCGCCGCGCAAACGCCGGTACCGGCACCGCCATCTCGCCCGCTCCCTGCGCCCCTTCCACTTTCAAGCGCACTTCCCACGAGCCCGATTCCATCAGCCAGATTTTTCCGGAAAAGTATTGCGGGTCTTCTTTGGCCTGCGCCAGTACATCGCCCGCCGGCGGATATTTCGCACCGGGCCCAACGATAAACGTCGGCACCACCGAAATCTTCGTAATCCCCGGCGTGGCGCTCAGAACTTCCACACTCGCCACGCCCGGAATCATCTGCGGCGTGCGCACCGTCACAATCAAGTGATACGGTCCCGCCGCCCCCTGAAAATAAACGTCCGGACTTCCCACATGTGCAATCGACGGCATCGCGCTCGCAAGCAACAGAAACCCGGCCAGCGTCCCCGCCAGCAAACTACGCGCCCGCGATCTTTTCGAATTCCGCATTGCCATCCCCGGGACCGCGATAAAAAACTATCGCCGCAACCGCGCTATCCCGTTTCCCGCCGACAGTCCCACCCACGAACTACAAATCGCGGTCAACGTCGCAATCCCCATGCCCTTCAGAAATTCTCCGGAAGTTTTCGCCACGCCGCCAAACTCCCATTGGAAGTGGTAGTCCGACGGCGATACCGCATAGGGAAAATATCCCTGCCCGAAAATCCAGTTGCGCGCCGCGGGCGTGATCAAAAATTCCGAGAACGGCCAATTTACCGCCAGCATCGCGGCTACATACGTCACGCCCAGCACCACCGCCAGCACCCACTTATTCTTCGCGCCCCACCGGTTCAAAACCAGATCGATCAGCACCGCCGGCACAATAATGAGCACCGGAAAATCTAGCGGCACCATGTGCGTCACATTCGTGAACACCGGTCCCAGCTTCGGCGTCGCCGGAAAAAGCGGCATCACCCACAGTTGCCCGAGTTCCCACACCGTGTAAATCGCCGCGACCGCCGTCGCGCCCCATCGGTAGCCGCTCGCTCGCGCTATTGTCACCAGAAAAATCGGCACGCCGAGCGACACCACGCGATAAAACGTCGTCGAGTGCATGTCCGACGCGCCGGTGTACTCCGAAATCAGCAGCAGGTGCAGCGCCAGCATCACGCCGCCCAAATACAAAAAAAGCCGCCGCAGTTTCGCGCGTCGTTCACCTTCCGCGCGATTCATCGTGCTCGCCAGCAGCAGCAACGCTCCGATGTTCACTCCCATGATCCCCGCAGCCAGCACCATGTGCGGCGGGCTCACAATCTGCACGTCGAGCCCAAACGAGTTGTGCCACCAGTTATCGAACGGCGCCGAGGTCACCATCGTCACGCCGCCCCAGCACGCCAGAAACGCGCCGAACGGCCCGCGAAATCCCCACACGCTCACGCCCGCAGCCTTCGCCGCCGCATCGTGTCCAAATGTCGTGGAAAAAATCAGGTAGGCACTGACCGCCGCCACCAAAATTCCGCCGAACTGAATCGCCAGATGCGCCGGCGTCCAGAACGTGTCGCGCCCAATCGTCATGTGCCACGAAACATCCCAGAAAAGTCCGAACACGACCGACGTCACGCCCACGACGCCGCACCACACATACCAAGGTGCCGCCGTCGCTCTCGATTCGTCGTCCGCCGCAAGGTAGGGAACTGCCGGTGCTGCGCGCTCTGCCATGCTTCAAGTACTCCAGAATGTCTCAGCCCGCTACCGTCGGACAGGCCGTCGCCGCGGCGACCCGATCCGCTTACGACGTATCACCGATATCCTAGCAATCCCTCTGTCGTCCCTGGATCAACTCAGGCGCACAGGTCGGTAGAATAGGCAGGTCCCGCCTGCCCCCGTGTCTGCCCTTGGCCTCTACTCCTCATCCATACCTTGTGCCTTTGCCAGCCTCTCAATCGTCCCGAGGTCTTCGAGTGTAGTCGTATCCCCGCTCACTTTCCCCTTCGTAGCCAGCTCCCGTAGCAGCCTCCTCATGATCTTCCCGCTCCGCGTCTTCGGCAGACCATCGGCAAACCGTACATCCGCCGGTCGCGCAATCGATCCAATCGTGTTCGCCACGTGCTCCATCAGATCGGTCCTTAACTCCGCCGAAGCTTTGTGACCCGTCGCGAGAGTCACAAAACACACAATCGCTTCGCCCTTGATCTCATCCGGCCGCGCCACCACCGCCGCTTCCGCCACTGCCGCGTAGCCCACCAACACGCTTTCAATCTCCATCGAACTCAGCCTGTGTCCCGCCACCTTGATCACGTCATCGACGCGCCCAAGCACCCAGATGTATCCGTCCTTGTCGCATTGCGCCGCATCTCCCGCGAAATACACCCCGGGGATTTTGCTCCAGTAGTCGCGCGCGTAGCGCTCGTCGTCGCCGTAAATCGTCCGCATCATCGACGGCCACGGCTTCTGAATTGTCAGATATCCCGTCTCGCCCGGTCCCACCGGCTCGCCTCTCATGTTCACCACCTTCGCCTCGACGCCCGGTAGCGGAAGCGTTGCGGAACCCGGCTTGGTCGGCGTCGCGCCCGGAAGCGGAGAAATCAAAATCGAACCGGTCTCCGTTTGCCACCAGGTATCCACAATCGGGCAACGATTTTTACCGATCGCTTCGTAGTACCATTTCCACGCGGCCGGATTGATTGGCTCGCCCACCGTTCCCAGCAGTCGCAAACTTTCCAGGCTGTGCGGCTTGATCCACTCCTCGCCCCACGCCATAAACGCCCGCACCGCCGTCGCCGAACTATAAAAAATTGTCGCCTTGTACCGGTCGATAATTTCCCAGAAGCGATCCTTCCGCGGAAAATCCGGTGCGCCTTCGTAAATCACGATGCTCGCACCGTTCGAAAGCGGGCCGTATACCACGTAGCTGTGACCGGTTACCCACCCAATATCAGCCGTGCACCAGTAGACATCGTCTTCCCGCAAATCGAATACCAGCCGCGTGCTCCACGTCGCCTGCGTCAAATATCCGCCGCTCGTGTGCAGCACGCCTTTCGGCTTTCCCGTCGTCCCGCTTGTATAGAGAATGTAAAGCGGGTGCTCCGCATCAAACGGTGTTGCGACGCACGTCTTGTCCGCGTTCTCCTCGAGTTCATGCCACCACAAATCGCGCCCTTCTTTCCATGGCACTTCTTCTTTCGTGCGCTGTAGCACCACCAGCTTCTGAATCGACGGGCAATTTTTAAGCGCGTCATCCGCGGTCTGTTTCAGCGGCACCACTTTCCCGCGTCGGTATCCGCCATCCGCGGTGATCAACACTTTGGCTTGGGCGTCCGCAATCCGATCCGCCAGCGCCGTTGCGCTGAATCCGCCGAACACCACCGAGTGCACCGCGCCGATTCGCGCGCAGGAAAGCATCGCGATCACCGCCTCTGGCACCATCGGCATGTAAATCGCAACGCAGTCGCCCGGCTTCACACCTAATCCCGAAAGCGCATTCGCGAACCTGCAAACCCGTTCATGCAGTTCCGCGTACGTGAACTGGATCGCCGATCCATCCTCGGCTTCCCACATCAACGCCGGCTTGTTCCCGTTTTTCTCCAGATGCCGGTCCAGGCAGTTGTGTGAGACGTTCAGCTTTCCGCCCACGAACCACTTCGCGTGCGGCAGGTTCCATTCCAGCGTCTTCGTCGGCGGCTCGAACCACTCGATCAGCTTCGCTTGTTCGGCCCAGAACGCCTCCGGATCGGCCTTCGCCGCGTCCACCAACTTCTGGTATTCCTCCATGGAATCGACGCGCGCCTTCTTGCTGAATTCCTCCGGCGGCGCTATCGCCTTCTGTTCCAGCACGTGTGGATCGAATTCCTGCATGACGGTAAATCCTCCAGTCGATAGGCCCTGAATTCTCAGCGGGAATAAGCGAACCTACGGTATTGAATCGTCCCGCATTGGTCAAGAACCGAACCGCTCCTTCCGCCTCAAATCCACGTAACTCCGCGCGTGATTTGCCTGCACAAGATTCGCTCACCGCCTCGGTCTCTTGCGTAGCCTCTTTGTCCTCACCATCACCGTCCAACGCGATTAGAGTGCGGGGGCTTGCCACCGCCTTGTCACCTCAGGCGCCGCCGCCACTCCGCAGCCTCGACCAGCACGAATTTCCCCACGTGATGTAATTTCCTCTGAATCCGATGCGTACTCCCAGTCGATGCCGACCACCAACACCAGCGCTCACATCCGCGGTATCGCTTTCGGCGCAGCGATCCTCACGCTCTTCGGCCTGGCCTGGTGTCTCGCCTCGCTCCTGAACTGGCCCAGCCATCCTCACTGGACAATCGTTCTCGCCCTCGGGATCGCCGCCTCTCTGATTGCCGCCAGCGCGTTCCGAATCGTTTGCCCCGGTGGTGCGACAGCCCCCGATGCAACTCGCGCCGCCGCGGATGGCCGTCGCGCCGGCATCCTATTCGGCATTATCTTCACACTCGAAGGCGCATTCATCGCCCTCGCCGCCGTGCTGCTCTCCCGCCATCAACTCACCGACTGGATACCGGTCGCCGCCGCGCTCATCGTCGGCGTCCACTTCCTCCCGTTAGCCCACGTTTTCCGCGTTCCGCTCTATTACGCCACAGGAGTTCTCTCCATCCTCGCCGCCGTCGTGTGTTTCGCCATCCGCGACCCCGCCTCTCGCGTTTTCTGGCTGGGCCTGTCGATGGCCGCTATCCTCTGGCTCTCCGCCTCCGCCGCCCTCCTCCAAACCCGCCCCCCCGCGTAGCCTCCTAGCCGTCACCGCCCCAACGCAACTCCATTGGAGGCGCGGGCTTGCCACCGCTTTGCCACATCAGCTGCCCGCACCGCGCAGCAGCCCCGCTGCGCGCCCAATCCCACCCAAGCAAAACCCGTCATCCTGACGCCGCTTCAGAGGCTGAAGGATCCCACTTCGCCTTCGTAGCCGAGCACGAGCCCGACACCCCTGCGAACATCGACATCCCGTTGCTGGTGTTCAAACATCGGTGCCGCGGTTGCATTGGCTCGCTAGAGCGCCGGTATGCGCAGTTCCCCAGAACTAAACCGAGCCTCCCAAACAACAACTCCTGCCCAATTCCCAAGTTCGAAACGCAACCTTCAATTCCTCGAAACGCCCGTAAGTCATAGAAAACACTCACCGCGCCTGCGCTCGAATCGCAACTCTTACAACATATTTCCCGCTTGGTTTTCGGGTGTCCACCGTCCCGAAGCACCCCCTTAAATCTTCTGGAACTGCGGGCCCCTCTAAGACGAATATGTAACGAGAGTTACGGCAGGCCGTCCAATTTAAGCGATGACCAAAGGCCAGGCTTTGAACGACGACGCGCTCCTGCTTCGCCGGATCCTCGACGGCGACGAAGTGGCTTTCACGCTCCTTTACCGCCGCAAGCACCCGGCGATCTATCGCTTTGCTCTGCACATGAGTGGGAATTCGGCTCTCGCGGAAGACGTGACTCAGGAAGTCTTTCTAACCCTGATCCGCGACGCCAGCCGGTTCGATCCCGAGCGGGGAACTCTGGGTGGCTTCTTATACGGCATCGCGCGCAATCATTTGCGCCGCCGCTGGGAACAGGAACGCAATTGCGTTCCGCTGCCCGAGACGGCCGACGAGCTGGACATGATTCTCGCCACCGGCCCCGCGGCAAGGAATCAGTCTGGCGGCGCAAACGTCACCGCGTTTCCGGCGCCGCGCGATGAGTTTGCCTCAGGCGAAAGTGTGGCGCGCGTCCGGCAGGCCATTGCGACGCTGCCGGAGAATTACCGCGAAGTCGTCGTGCTCTGCGAACTTGATGAGCTGAGTTACGAAACCGCGGCAGAGTTGCTCGGGTGTCCCGTGGGCACTGTGCGTTCGCGCCTTCACCGCGCGAAATCGATTTTGATGGAAAAGCTGCGCGAACCGCGGCCCGTACGCAGAATTTCGGCGATGGGGCGTTGAACGTGCCGCCGAGCAAAAGGGAATGAATATGAAAGAGAATCGAACTCCGATCGACTGCGTGCAATTCGGCGAGCTACTTCCGGATCTCGACCGCCCCGGCACTCTCGGGTCCGAGCGTTCCGATGAGGCTCTGGCTCACGCCGAATCCTGCGCCCCGTGCGCGACCATGATGATGGAAGCCGAGTCGCTGAACTACGGTCTGCGCCGCTTGTCTGAATCCACGATTGGAGTGGAAGCTCCCGCGCGCGTCGAAGACGCTCTGCTTCGTGAATTTCGCCGCGCGAAAACCGTCAACTCGCGCATCAAACTCCAACGTGATCTCGTCGTTCTCGCGATCGCCGCTCTGGTTCTTCTCGCTGTGGGACTCGGAATTTATCGACATGCATGGAACATAAGCAACGATCATCAGGTTCCTGCCGCTGCGCAGAACGCGACGCCACCCGGAGTCGATGCTCCTACTGCCGCGGCGGAAAATTCCGCGAACAAAGCGACGGAGTCCACTGCGAATGAATCCGCTGCGGAGTCGTCGGACAACGAATACGCCACTGCCTTTGTCCCGCTTCCATACGCCGACGATCCTTCGGAAACCCAGGGCGGTGCCGTGGTTCGCGTTGATTTGCCTCGCGCCAGCCTGGTCTCGATGGGAATTCCCGTCGCCGGCTTGAATGGCGATCACGTCGTCGCAGACTTGATGCTCAGTGAAGACGGCACCCCGCAGGCCATTCGGTTGGTTTCGCAATCGAATTCCGCGCAGGAGTTTTAGTCTCCATGACGGTCAACGAACATACGCAACGAAGGACAACGCTCATGAACCTCAAGACTTCGCGGTTTGGAATCGCGATTCTTCTCGGTGCCGCAGCACTGCTTGCCGGCACGGCTAACGCGCAAGGTGGCCCGCCTCCGGGCGGTCCCGGTGGATTTGGTCGCATGGGCGGCCCCGAGGACGAAATCCGATTCCTCGGCATCGAGGGCGGCGCGGGCGAGAAAAAAGTCGTGGGCGCTCCGTTCACCGCTTCCTTCACTGCACAGACCACGCAGACTCTCGCCGACGGCAACAAGATCGAGCGCACCACCACCGGCACTGTCTCGCGCGACAGTGAGGGCCGCGTTCGCCGCGAGATGACCGTTCCAGCCGGGCCATGGAGCGATCGCTCGAACACGCCGACACACGTTGTGTTCATCACCGATCCCGTCGCGAATGTGAATTATGTCCTGAAAGTCGATGACAAGACAGCCGTGCGCTTCACGCCGCCGTCGGCTGATGCGCGCGGGCATCGCGATGCGAAATCTTCCCAGCACGATAACGAGGCGACCACGGTTTCGCTTGGCACGCAAACGATCAACGGCGTTTCTGCCGACGGCACCCGCGTAACTCGCACCATTCCCGCCGGCGCCATCGGCAATCAGAGTCCGATTCAAATCGTGATCGAACGCTGGTATTCGCCCACTCTCCAGATGTACGTGCAAAGCAAGCGCACCGATCCGCGCTTCGGCGATACCACGTTCCAGCTCACGAATGTGCAAACCGCCGAGCCAGCTGCATCGCTCTTTCAAGTTCCGTCCGACTACACGATCAGCGCCGCCAAAGGCCGCGGGCCTCGTGGCGTACCGCCACCGCCGCAGCCGTAGCGGCTCAAAACTGAATTGGTCTCCGTCGCACAATCGGTACTCGCGGGCGGACGCATCCCACCATGCTCTGCCCGCGAGCCCACCCCTTCGATGTGCGCGCCTAACTTCCTGATAAAATCTCAGGTCGCCAATCAAATCCGGGCAGATGAAATCCGAATCTCACTATCGCGAGGAACTCGAAGCCGAAGGCTTCACGCATAGCTTCGTTTGGCAGGACAGCGCCAACGCTTTCTACTCCGACCACACCCACGCCGGTCTCACCGCGCACATCATCCTCGACGGGGACATGGAGCTCACGATGAATGGGAAATCCGAAACCTTCCGCGTGGGAGACCGTTGCGATGTTCCTGCCAACGCTGTCCATTCCGCGAAGATGGGCCCTCGCGGTTGCCGCTACTTGATCGGCGAGAAGTAACCTCTAATCCGTTACAACGCCCGGTCCATCAACTCCACCACGTGCAGCACTTCCTGTCCCGTCTTTCTCTTCGCCGCTCCCGCGCGTAGTTGCAGAATGCATCCCGGATTCGCCGTCACGACCGCCTGCGCCTTCGTCTGCTCCACCGAATCCATCTTCTGATCGAGCAACTCGAGCGACGTCTTCGTCTCGGTCACGTTGTAAACACCCGCGGATCCACAGCACAAATCCGACATCGGCATCTCCACCAGTTCCACTCCCGGAATCGCGCGAAGTAATAGCCGCGGCGCCTCGCGAATCTTCTGCCCGTGCACCAGGTGGCACGAATCCTGATAGGTCACTCGCAACGGCACCGGATTCAGCTTCGCCGTCACTCCGAGTTCCGCCAAAAACTCCGTTACGTCGCGCATCTTCGCCGTGAACTTCTCGGCCTTTGCCGCCTCCGCCGTTCCTGCCTCGAACAAGTGTCCATACTCTTTCAGCGTCGATCCGCACCCCGCCGCGTTCGTCACGATGGCGTCGAACCCGCCTCCGCCGGCACCGAGGAACGCCTCGAAATTTCTCATTGCCATATCCCTGGCCACGTCCCGCACACCAGCGTGCGCTGCCAGCGCTCCACAGCAAGACTGTTCCTCCGGCACCACGACCTCGCAACCGTTGGCCTGTAACACGCGAATCGTCGCGCGGTTCAGTTCGCTGAATGTCACCTGCGCCACGCACCCCGCGAAGAAGGCCACACGCGCGCGCTTCTCGCCCCGCGCGCGATAGGTCTTCCCGAACTCGCTGAAGAAAAACTCCGAATCAATCTTCGGCAGCAGCCGCTCGCGCTCGCTCAAGCCCAGCAAACTCAAAATTCCGGTTCCGCGTGCCACCGCCGCAAGTCCCGACCGTTGGTAGAACTTCAGCCCTCGCGCCACCGCTGCAATCCGCTTGGGGTAGGGCAGCAGCTTCTTATAAACAAAGTCTCGCGCCACGCGCGATGCCCACGGCCGTTTATACTTCTGCTCGATCTGCGCCCGCGCCAGCTCCAGAATCTTTCCGTACTCCACGCCAGAAGGGCACACCGTCTCGCAATTCCTGCAGTTTAGGCAGCGGTCGATGTGCGTCACGAACGCGTCGCCCAGCTCCAGTCGCCCCTGATCTACCAGCTGGATCTGCCGGATCCGCCCTCGCGGTGAATCCGCTTCGCGTCCCCACAGCCGGTAGGTCGGGCAATTGTTCGCGCACAATCCGCAGTGAACGCACCGCGAGTAGTCGTCGTACTCCGGTTTGTCCGTCGCGCTGAAGCCGCTGAGTGTGAGTTGGAACTCGCGATGTGCTTGGGCGTGCGACTGCCCGCCCGTTGCAACGGCTGCGGAGCCGCGCGCGGTGTCGCCCAGACCTTCTCGATTTCGCGGAGGCGTAGCCATGCGCTCGCTCAGATTCCTCCCACAAATCGTCCCGGGCTCAAAATCCCCGCCGGATCAAACGCCTTCTTGACCTTGCGCATCTCCGCCCAGTCCGGCGACTCTACGCCCGACACAGCAATCTCGCTCTTCCAGGAATCGGGGCACCACGGCACGGTCGCGTGCCCGCCCATCTCGGTGCACGCAGCTTGAATTTCTTTCGTCAGCTTCACCACGCAATTCTTGGCCTGCGCGTCTGTGCTCTCCGGCAACAGCGCCACGTAGATCACCCCAACGCCACGGGCCATCGCCACCCATTTCATATCGCTCGCCGCAACCGTCGCTGAAATCTTCGCCAGGGTTGGCTTGATTTTCATCGGCACAACACCAATTTTGATCACCGTGGTCGCCGGCGACGACGCTAGCGCAATCGGCACGAACTCGCGTTTCCGCGCCCATGCTGCCGGAAGCGTTTCGCTCGCGATCGCTACTGCCGTCGCCCCGGATTCTTGAGCGATCTTCTTCAATTCCGACTCGTATCGCGCGAGCAAACTGTCGTGACCCGAGTATCCAGTCGTCAACGTCCACTCATTGTCGATGAGCAGTCCGTTCGGCATCGGCTCGCGATCGATTGCCGCTCCCGCGCTTTCGGCAAAAAGCTGTGCCGTGCCCGGGCTGAATAGATCGAGCGTCATCGGCGATAGCGCCGACCGCGCGATCCGGAAGCGCATCTCGAGAGCGCCCTCGAATCTACCAAAGCGCGCGATGAAGCCACGAACAGCCTTCGGCATCGGAAACGTTTTGAAATGGAGCTTCGTGATAATCCCGAGTGTGCCCATCGAGCCGATCAGCAATTTGTGCAGGTCGTAACCCGTCACGTTCTTCACCACGCGCCCGCCGCTCTTCGCCACCACACCGTCGCCCGTCACAAACTCCGCGCCCAAAAGGAAATCTCTTGCCGTCCCGTAGAGCTGTCGCTGCGGCGCCTCGACGCCCGAACAGATGGTCCCTCCGATCGTCGTTTGCCGTCCGTAGAGCACGCCGAGCGGCAGCATCTGCTCGTACTCCGCCAGCAACCCGCTGAGCCTCGCGAGCGGAATCCCCGGTTCAACGCTCAACGTCAGATCTCCCGGGTCGTAGGAAATCACGCGATCCATCCGCGTCAAATCGACCGCGATGTCGTACCGGCTCGGCGGCACACCCATCGAAAGCTTCGTCCGCGCGCCCGTCGCAACAATCGCAAGCTTTTCTGCGACGGCATGCCGCACGATCTCAGCCACTTCCGCCGCGCTCGCCGGAAGCATCGCCCGGTTGGGAACGAGCCCGCCAATCGCATACGCAGCGAGCGAATCCATATCTGCCTTTACGTGTTCGCTGCCCAAAATGTTCGCGATTTCTGAGCCAGCCGTCATGCGAGGGAAGCGCCGGGAGCGAGCGGCGCGGAGTGAATTTCGCCGCAGCCTTTCTTCGAAGGGAAAATTTTCCCCGGGTTCAGCAGCCCGGTGGGATTAAACGCGGTGCGCATCCTGCTCATCACTTCCAGCTCCGATTCGCTGAATAGCATCGGCATCAACCGGTCCTTCTCCATCCCTACGCCGTGTTCGCCAGTAATCGAACCGCCCTGGTCGATGCAGAACTGGATGATTTCGTCAGACGCCGCAAGCACGCGGCGAAACTGCTCGCGATCGCGCTGATCGAACAGAATCAACGGGTGCAGATTCCCATCGCCTGCGTGAAAAATGTTTCCGATCTGAAATCCATACTTCTTTCCGATCGCGTCGATCTGACGTAGCGTCGCGGGCAGCTTCGTCCGCGGAATCACGCCGTCCTGCACATAATACGTCGACGACAGTCGCCCCACCGCGCCGAACGCATTCTTCCGCCCTTTCCACAGTAGATCGCGTTCCCGCGCATCCTTGGCCACGCGCACTTCGCGAGCGTGGTGTGCGCGGCAAACCTCCGCAACATCTTGCGCGTGTTGCTCGGCCGCCTCCCGCAATCCATCCACTTCGAGCAGCAACACCGCCGCACAATCCAGCGGAAATCCCGCGTGAACGTAAGCTTCTACCGCCCGCAGCGTCCACCCATCCAGCATCTCGCAAGCCGCCGGAGTGATTCCTCGCGCTGTGATGTCCGCCACGGTTTCCGTCGCGTCATCGACCGTCTCGAAAATCGCGAGCAACGTCTTCACGCTCTCAGGAAGCCGCGTCAACTTCACCGTAATCTGCGTAACCAGCGCCAGCGTTCCTTCCGATCCCACGAACAGTCCGGTCAAATCGTAGCCCGTCGAATCCGGCGCCGCGCCGCCAACGCGCACCAGTTCTCCAGACGGCAGCACCATCTCCAGCGCCAGGATATGATTCGTCGTCACGCCGTAAGCCAGCGTATGAGGGCCGCCGGAATTTTCCGCCACGTTCCCGCCGATCGTGCACGCCTTTTGGCTCGAAGGATCGGGCGCGAAATGCAGCCCCGCATTTGCCACGGCCGCGCTCAAGTCCGCGTTCACTACGCCCGGTTGTACCGACGCCTGTTGGTTCTCGATGTCGATATCGAGAATGCGATTCATTTTCGAGAACACGACGACGATCCCGCCACGCCGCGCCAACGCGCCGCCGGAAAGTCCGGTGCCCGCTCCGCGCCCAATGATCGGCGTGTTGTGTTTGTTCGCGAGCCGCACGATATCGATGACTTGCTCGGTCGAAGTGGGAAATACGACGCAGGTCGGCCGCGCCGTTTCGACCGAGCCGTCGTATTCGTAGAGCAGCAAGTCCTGGGGCCGGTGGAGGACCGGCTCCGAGCCAAGCAGCGATTTCAAATCGCGAAGAAGAGGGGAATCCATCAGCCTGTCGCGCCAATCGCTGCGCGCGCGTCTCGCAGACTTACTATAGTCGCCCGCGCAATTACGCGTCAACGCGCTCCGGCAGCGATTTCAAAGACCGAACGGCCCGTGCGTCATTTGTGCGGCAGGTGTATCCTTTCTCGGCGGTCGGTCTTTCCTCATCGAGGCTGCTCTTGAGCAAAGCCAAACTCCTCGTCACGCGGACGCTGCCTTCCGCCGCCGAGAAAATTCTCAACGAAAACTTCGATGTCGACTACGCCGGCGAACCGAAGGGCATCACTCGTGAAGAGTTGCTCGGTCGAGTCGCGGACAAAGACGGCCTTGTCTGTCAGTTGAATGAAACAGTCAACGAAGAGCTCCTGGCCGCCGCGCCAAAGCTTAAAATCGTCGCAACCGTTTCCGTCGGTTACAACAACATTGACGTCACCGCCTGCACGCGCCGCAAAATCGTCGCCACGAACACTCCGGGCGTTCTCGACGACACGACCGCCGACTTTGCGTTCGCGCTAATTCTTACCGTCGCCCGCCGTGTCGTTGAAGGAGACAATTTTCTTCGCGCGGGAAAGTGGACCGGATGGGACGTGAGCCAGTTGCTCGGCTCCGACGTGTGGGGTAAAACCCTCGGCATCCTCGGCTTCGGCCGCATCGGCAAAGAAGTTGCGCGCCGCGCCGGCGGTTTCAAGATGCGCGTGATCTATTACAACCGGAGCGGTGCCGACGCTGCATCCGAGCGGGAAGTGAGCGCCACGTACGTCGACATGGACACTCTGCTCCGCGAATCCGACTTCCTGAGCATTCACACGCCGCTTACTCCGGAAACGAAGCAGCTAATCTCGAAACAAGCCCTGGCGAAAATGAAGCCATCCGCTTTCCTGATAAACACTTCGCGCGGCCCCGTTGTCGATGAGGCCGCGCTCAATGATGCGCTCGAAAATAAAGTAATTGCCGGAGCAGGCCTGGACGTCTACGAGCGCGAGCCGGAAGTTCTGCCCGGACTAATTCCGCGGCCCAACGTCGTCCTTGCGCCGCATCTCGGCAGCGCTTCGACGGAAACGCGCACGAAAATGGCCGTGCTGGCCGCGACCAACGTCGTCGAATTTTTTAGCGGACGCCGTCCGCCGAATCCACTCAATCCCGAAGTTCTGACCCCATGAAACGCATCGCGCAGGAGATTTTCCGCCACACGCTCGCCGCGATCGATATCCACGACGCGCTGGAGCGCCGGATTGACCGCCGCGGACCATTGATATCCGGAGCCGGATCCGATGTGGATCTCCGCGATTTCCGCGAAATCGTGGCGATCGCCTTCGGCAAGGCCTCCTTCTCGATGGCGCACGCGTTGTCCGCGATTCTGGCGCCGGATTTCGCGGTGCAGGGAATCGTGGTCGGACCCGACGCGCAACGCCGTCCGCTGCCCGGCTGGGAGGCATTCTCCGGCAGCCATCCGCTTCCCACCGAATCCAGCTTCGCAGCGGGACGCGCGATTCTCGATCGCCTCGCTCGATGTGACGAAAAATCGCTCGTCCTGTTTCTGATCTCCGGCGGCGGATCCGCCATGGTCGAGTCTCCGCTCGATCCTTCTCTCCAGCTCGAAGATTTTCGCCAGCTTCACTCCGCGCTCGTTGCCTGCGGCGCGCCGATCGAACAGATCAACGCAATTCGCAAGCATCTCTCCGCCGTAAAAGGCGGTCGCCTCGCCGCCGTGCCTTGCTCCCTGAAATTCACCTACGCCATTAGCGACGTGCCGCAAGGCCAGGAATCGGCTCTCGCTTCCGGACCGACGCTGCCCGACCCCACCACCGTCGCCGACGCCTATGCCATCGCCGCAAAATACGATCTCGTTCCGAAATTCACTGTTGCCGTAAGGAAAATATTCGAAAGCCACGCACTCCGCGAAACTCCAAAGCACGGCGACGCCGTTTTCTCTCGGAACCATTTCTTCCGTATCCTCGGCGAACATGAACTTCTGCACGCGTCGCATCATGCCTCGGAAGCCGAAGGTTTCCATTGCCTGGTCGATCCGCTCACCGATGGCTGGCCTCTCGAACGAGCCGCGAATCATTTGCTCGAAACGCTGGAGAATTTCCGTGCCGATAATCCTGGCAAACGCGTCGCGCTTTTCGCGGGAGGGGAATTGAGCAGTCCGGTGGCCGGCGAGGGAATCGGCGGCCGAAATTCCGCATTTGTGCTCACGTGCGTTCCGAAAATCGCAGGAAAGCACATCGCCGTACTGAGCGCCGGAACCGACGGCATCGATGGCAACAGCCCTGCGGCTGGCGCCGTCGCCGACGGACAGAGTTTGAAACGCGCAAAAGCACTGGGAATGGACGTCGCTTTATTCCTTAACGCAAGCGACGCTTACACTTTCTTCGCTCGCCTCGATGACGCGATCGTCGTCGGGCCCACGGGGAATAACCTCCGTGATCTGCGGATCCTGTTGACCCAATAAAAAACGGCTCGCCGTTTGGCGCAACAGCGCGCGAAGCGACAAGCCGTCCTCCGTCGAATAGCGGGCCAGCGTTCCGCTTAATTCTGCGGTGGCGCAGCCGGTTTCGGCTGCTCGCCGGAAGCCTTTGCTTTCAGCGCCTGAATCTGCGCCTCCACGAATGGCGACGACCCAAGGCTCAAGCCGCCCGACTTTAGCAGGTCCTCCAGCGGCTGAATCGCGTCCGGATCGCCTCGACGCGTGAGCGCAAAGATCGTAGAGAACTTAATGTCGATGTAAGGCTCCCTCAGATAGGAAAGCAGCGTTTGCGTGATGGCTTTGTTCTTCAAATCGAGAGTGCTCACCGATGCGATGGCTGCTGAGCGAGTATCAAGATCCTTGCCCGGCGCCGACCACTCCAACAGCAACGCTACCGCGCGGTCATCGCCCAGGCTGCCAAGCCCTTCCAGCGCCGCATTGCGCAGCGTATCGTCCGGCGAATCCGTCTTCACTGCCGCGGTCAGCACATCGTATGCATTCGGAGCCTTGATCTCGCCAAGCGCGGTCAATGCAGCGCCGCGCACTCGATACGCCTTGTCATTGGCCGCAATTTCAGTGAGTTTGGGTCCCAGTGCCGAATCGTCCTTGAACTCACCTAATTGCTGCACAGTCTGCGAACGCACCCACGGCTGTGGATTATCGAGCGCGGCGAGAATTTGTTTTTCCGCCGCGGGGCCGCCGATCTTTCCGAGCGCCCGAAGCGATTCATTGCGAACGCCCCAGAACGAATCATGCGACGCTGCGTACCCGAGTGCCGCAATGCCGTCTGGATAATCTTTCGTTTGACCGAGCGCAACCGCCGCATCCGCGCGGTCCGCAACATCCGTCGCGTTCTTCAATTGATACAGATACGCGACGGGCTCCTTCTTGAAGTCCATCGACTTCAGTACCTTGTCGCCCTTGTCGAAGAGCACCATCAATGGCACGGAGTCCGCCGGCAGCGTGAAAGTCTCGTCATCCCTGCTCACGTCGATCGTTGCGATCTTCCGTCCCGACGTTGTCGTTACTTCCACTTCCACGGGCATATCGAACAGGCCAACCATGCCTTCCACTTTCTGCGTTTGCTTCACGTCCAGCTTCAACTGCTTCGCAGTTGGATCGTATAGGTAGCTGACCTCGTACCTCGGAGCGCCCGCGCGCCAAATCCACTGGTGGAAGAACTGATCCACGTTAATATTTGTCTGCTGCTCGATCGCTTTCTGCAGGTCCGCAGTTACCACGTTCTGTCCCCGGTTCACTTCCAGATAGTGATGTAGCCCATTAAAGAAATAATCGTCGCCCAGCTTGGTGCGCAACATCTTCAACACCCAGCCGCCCTTGGTGTATTCGTTTCCCGAGAATTCGATCGCATCGCCGGTCTTGCGTTCCACGATCGGGTGGGCGTAGTTCCGTTTCTGGCGAAACCATCCGTTCTGATCGCGCCAGAATTCGTAGGCCGCTTCGTCCGCGCCGTAGTGTTGTTCGGCCCAATAATGTTCGAAGTAGGTTGCGAAGCCTTCGTTCAGCCAGATGTTCGACCAGTCCTTGCATGTAACCAGATCGCCGAACCACTGGTGCGCGAGCTCGTGCGAATCCAGATCGTCCGAGCCGCGGCTGTCCTCGCCGGCCAGCGCCGGATTTACCAGACCGCGCGTCGTCAGCGTTGTCGCGCTGGTATTTTCCATGCCGCCTTCAACGAAATCGTTTACCGAAGTTTGTGCGTACTGCGCCCACGGATACTTCACGTCCAATTTGTCGGAGAAAAGATCCAGCATTCCCTTGGTGCGCGCAAACGTCGCGTCGATCGTGTTTTCCTGGCCCTGGGGAACAACGTAGCGCACCGGAATTCCGCGCCAGGTTTCCTTCTTTTCCACAAATTCCCCTGCAACCGCAGTGATCAAGTACGTCGAAAGGGTCTGGTCTTGCTTCCAGGTCCAGGTCTTCGTGCCGTCGGATTCGTCCTTTGTGCCGACCAAATCGCCGTTGGACACCGTGATCCAGCTCGCCGGAACGGTCATAATCATTTCGGAAGTTGTGCGGTCGTTCGGATAGTCGTAAATCGGGATGTAGTAGCGCGTGTCCTCGGACTCGCCCTGCGTCCACACTTCCTTTGGCCGGCTCGGATAATTCTTGTCTGGTCCGACGAAATACAGGCCCTTCTTGGGGGATCCCTCGTAGCGGATGAAAATCTCGTGCTTGTCGCCCTTCTTCGATGCTCCGCTGAGAGCGACGACCACGTCGGTTGGCGTCACCGTGTATTTGGCGTTCTTGCCATCCAGCGTCACGGCGTCGATCTTCAGGTCCACCGAATCGAACTGAATTTCGCTCACGTTGTCACGAAGCATCGCCACCGAGTGGGTCACCTCACCGTGAAAGGCCTTGTGGTCGAAGTCGAACCAGAGGTGCGTCTTCACATGCTGCAAATCGTAATCGCGGCTTCGCGCATACGGCTCATCGGCGCGGCCCTTCGCGGGGACCAGCAAAATAACGGAAATCGCGGCTGCAACGCTCAAAACCGCGCCAATCGCGGCGCGTCGCCAGGTAGAACGAATCATCATGCCTCCAAAGTTGGGTGACGCTGGTTCCAGCGCGGAAAACAGCCATCGCGCAAACGTCTAGTATAGACGCGATTCGCGTCACTCCGTTTCGCTTTTGTCACTGACAGGGAACTGAATCGAGTGTTTCCAGAACCGGTTTAGAACAGTCCGCGAAGCATCCCGCCATCGACGGTAATCGTGACTCCGTTCACGAAGCTGGCCCTTTCCGACGCCAGGAACGCTACCACCGCCGCAAACTCATCCGGCCGCCCTATACGCCCAACGGGAATCGTCGCCGCCGACTGCTTCTCGATCTGCTCCACGGAAACGCCCGCGTCCTTCGCGCGCTTCTCGAACAGTTCCTCCAGCCGTCCCGTCGCCGTGAATCCAGGGCACACGTTGTTCACCGTAATCCCGTAGCCGCCGAACTCTCCGGCCAGCGTCTTTGCCATGCCGGTCACGGCTGCGCGAATCGAGTTCGACAGCATCAGCCCTTCGATCGGTTGCTTCACGGACGTCGACGTGATCGTGATCAACCGTCCCCAGCTGTTGCGCTGCATTCGGGGCAACACCTCCCGCGCGAACGTCGCCGCGGAAAGTAGCGTCGAATCCACGGCTTCTTGCCAGTCCTTCGGCGAGAGCTCTAAGAACTTCTTCGGCGGAGGTCCTCCGCCGTTCGTGACGCAAATATCGATACGGCCGAATTTCTTTTCCGCCGCATCAACAAATGCCCCGACCTCGGAGGGATTGCCCACGTCCGCCGTCCGCGCCAGCACTTCGCGCCCGGTCAATTTTGAAATTTCAGCCGCGGCCTTCTCGATCTTCGCCGCGTTGTGCGAGCAGATCGCCAGCTCGCAACCTTCCTTCGCCAACTCCTCCGCCACCGCGCGGCCGAGTCCCGTGCTGGCGGCCGCGACAATTGCAACGCGTCCCTTCAGTCCCAAGTCCATTACTTTTCCTTCCCCGCGCCTTCGCGCAAATACGCATCGTTCTTGGTGATCCAGTCCTCGCGCCTCGGCGCAAAAAAGTCCAGATCGACAGTGTCTTCCAGCGCCTCTGCCGAATGAGGCACACGCGCGGGAATAATGAATAGCTCGCCCGCATGGAGTGTCACATCCCCATCCTCAAACTTAAATCTCAACGCGCCCGAGACGATCAGCGAAACCTGCTCGCTGCGGTGCGAATGCCGTGGCACGATTCCACCCTTCTTCAAAAGAATCTGCGCCACGGTGCAGTCTTCGCCGCTCATCATCTGTCGGGTAATGTGCGGGTTCAGCTGCTCTTTCTCCAGCTTCTCAAACGTCGTTGCCTTTAGCATTCGTTCGCTCCGTCTGCAAAAACTGCGAGCCGCCATCGTCCAACGAATCACCGTCGCCGTCAACGTCGCCGCATTCGCAGATCATTTCATTCCGCAAAATCGATTGGCTCCGTTCAAGCGTTCGACTAAGATGCCGGAATGTTTAATAAACCCTTATGGCCCTCCCGCCGGGTGCGCACAGCGCTGCTCGCGAGCCTATTCTTCGCCTCCGTTGCGCTCGGCCAGGCGCAAACCATCCGCGTTGACGCCTCGCACCCCTCCAACATCATCGATCCCGCCGTTGCGCTCGGCGCGGGAATCGACCGCCTCCCCTACGGCGCTGCCGACAAACTGTACGTCCAGCCCACCGTCGATCAAGTGCTCTCCGCTGGATGGCAAATGGTCTCCTACCGCCAGAACACCGAACTTCACATGGAAGCCTGGCACTGGAATCCCACCGGCACGTGGAGCGATCCCTCGGGAAAAGGAAGCGGCTACTTCACCGGCAGCACCGAACTCGGCGCGCCGATTCGCCACTCGTACGGCTACCCGCTGCCGCACCGCGGCGTCACCCGCGACGACGGAACCGACTCCGATGGCTACTCGCGCCTCGACGACGGCGAGCTCAATACGTACTGGAAGAGCAATCCCTACCTCACACAAAAATATACCGGCGAAGACGACGCGTTCCATCCGCAATGGGTCTTCCTTGATTTTCAAACCAATCAGGATGTCGATGCGATCCGCATCGCCTGGGCCGAACCGTACGCCACAAAGTATGTCGTCCAGTATTGGACCGGCGAAGATCCGATCAAGAAGCCGACCATTGGGGTGTGGCAGAGTTTCCCGAAAGGCGTCGTCACGAACGGCAAAGGCGGCACCGCCATCTTGAAGCTCGCAGACATGCCGATCTCCGTCCGCTGGCTGCGCGTGTTGATGACGCATTCCTCTGGCACCTGCGACACGCACGGCTCATTCGACCCGCGCAACTGCCTCGGCTACGCGATCCGCGAACTCTACGTCGGCACTCAGACTGCCGACGGAAAATTCCACGACCTGATGCGCCACATTCCCGAGCAGGACCAGACTCCCACGTATTGCTCCTCCGTCGATCCGTGGCACGACGCTTCCGATCTGGACGAACACGCCGGCGACCAAGTCGGCTTCGACCTTTTCTACACCGGCGGCTACACACGCGGCTTGCCCGCGATGATTCCCATAGCGATGATCTACGCCACGCCTGAAGACTCCGCCGCCGAAATCGCCTACATCGAGAAACGCGGATATCCGATCGCCTATGTGGAAATGGGCGAAGAACCCGACGGCCATTACACTCCGCCCGAAGATTACGCCGCGCTCTACATTCAATGGGCCGCCGCACTGCACAAAGTCGACCCGAAACTAAAACTCGGTGGTCCAATTTTCACCGGACAAAATAAAGACATCGAAGTTTGGGGCGACCAGCAGGGCAAAACATCATGGACGGGCCGCTTTGTCGATTATCTTAAAGCGCACGGCAAGCTCGACGAGCTCGCTTTCTTTTCGTTCGAGCACTATCCTTTCGAGCCTTGCAAAGTGCAGTGGAGCAGCCTCTACGACGAAGCCACGCTCGTCACGCACATCGCCCAAATCTGGCGGCAGGACGGCGTTCCGGAAAACGTTCCGCTGTTCATTACCGAGTCAAATCTCTCGTGGAATTCCTCCGAGGCCTTCGTCGACACTTTCGGTGCGCTATGGCTTGCCGATTACGTTGGCGCATTTCTCTCGAACGGCGGCGCTGGCGTTTCCTACTTTCATTACTTGCCTCTCGGCGTCGGCCGCGGATGCAATGGCTCACTTGGAACTTTCGGGATGTTTTCCGCCGACCGCGATCTAAAAATCCAACAAGATCTCTCTCAATTTTTCGCCAGCCAGCTCATCAATCTCGAATGGATTCAGCCGGGAAACAAGCCGCACAAACTTTTCCTTTCTCGCAGCGACGTGGAAGACACCGCCGGGCATAATCTTGTGACCTCCTATGCGGCGCTGCGACCCGACGGCCAGTGGGCGCTCATGATCGTCAACAAAGATCAGGAAAATTCGCACGCCGTAAAGATTCAGTTCGATGACGGCCCCGCCACCGCGAAATATTTCTCCGGCTCCGTGAGCGCGATCACCTTCGGCAGCGAGCAGTATCAGTGGCATCCAGGCGGAGAATTCGGCGGCAAAGCCGATCCCGACGGCCCGGTAGCGCGCTCGACCATTGCCGCTACCGGCGCAGAAACGGAGTACACCTTGCCCAAAGCATCGATCACGGTTCTTCGCGGAAATATTTCGATCGAGAAGAAGTAGCAGGGACCTCCGCGGTGATCGACGAGCCGCCGGCCAAGCGAAGAAGCGTTCAGGCGACGAATCGGTAGCCGAGTCCACGCACCGTCAGCAGATGCTTTGGCTTGGAGGGGTTTTCTTCCAGATACCGACGCAGCCGCACGATGAAATTATCGATGGCTCGCGTGTCGGTATCCTCGCGTAGGCCCCAGACGTCTTCCAGGATCGATTTGCGCGAAACTGTCCTTCCCTTCGCGCGAATCAAATGCCGCAGCAGCTTTGCTTCCATGAGCGTCAGCTGGATCGTGCTCTTCTTGGTCTTCAGCTCCAGGGTTCCGAAGTCGATCGATCTCCCCGCCCAGGTGAACACGTCGTAGTCTTCCACGGCCGTCGATGTCGCGCTCTTCTCGCGCGCAGCACTCTTTGCCGCGGCCGTCTTCGGGCCGCCGCGCATCCACTCATGCCGCCTCAGCAACCCCTGCAGCCGCGCAAGGAAAATCGGCAGTTCAAACGGCTTAGGCAAGTAATCGTCGGCCCCAGCCGCGAATCCCTGCAACACATCCTCAGGCCGCCCGCGCGCCGTCAGGATTAGTACGAGCACGTAGTTCTTGGCCTTGCGCAGCTCGCTGACGACCTCGAATCCGTCCTTACCCGGCAGCATTACGTCCAGCACGACGGCGTCGAATTCTTCCTTTTTCGTCAGCAAGCGTTCGATGGCGGCCTCTCCGTCGCTGACCACTGCCACGCCGTAACCTTCCGCTTCCAGGTTGAACCGCAGGCCTTCCGCCAGATGCGCCTCGTCCTCCACCACCAGGATCCGGTTCATGCGTCGCTTCTCGGAAGTTCCAGCGTCACGGTCGTGCCCAGGCCTTCTCCCGCGCTCTCTGCAAACACGCGCCCGCCGTGCGACTTCGCCACCGCTCGCACGATGAACAGTCCCAGTCCGGTGCCTTTCACTTTTGCTAGCGCGCGGTTTCGCACGCGATAAAAACGCTTGAAAATCCGTTTGAGCTCGTCCGGCGGAATTCCCACACCGCGGTCGCGAATGTTCAGCTTCACGAGTTTTTCTTCGGCTTCCAGATTCACCGTCACATCCACTTTGTCGCCGGAATACTTGATCGCGTTGTCGAGCAAGTTTGAAACCGCGGTGCGCAAATCCTCCGCGTCGCCTTGAACCTTGATCGCATTTCCGTTCGACGGCGCTTTGAACTTCATCATCCCCGGCTCCAGGTGGTGCCGCGACTTCGCCAATTCGATCGATTCGCGCACCAGATCGCCGAGATCGATCTCCACTTTGTCCAGCTTCGGAGCCTTGTGGCGCGCCTCGCCCGCCTTCAACACCTGGTTCACCGTGCCCAGCAGGCGATCGGTGTCGTGGAGCATCAGCCGGTAGAATTTCTGCCTCTGTTTTTCATCCAGTTCGCGGCGCTGCATCGTCTCGAGGTAAAGCCGGATCGACGCGATCGGCGTCTTCAGTTCGTGCGTCACCGCATTCACAAAACTGTCGTGCTGCTCGTTCAGCCGGATTTCGCGCACCAGAAAACTCGTGTTGATCACTACGCCCGCGATCAAAAGCGCGAAAAAAATCACACCGAAGAACAGCAGCACCGTCTCGCGCCAGTTCAGAATGATCCAGCCGACCTGCAGCGCTACGGCTACCGCCACCAGGCAACTGCCCAGCACGATAAAAAATGCCATGGTTTTGCGGCGGCCGGAGATATTCATGGGCACTCGCTGAATTGTACCGCTGGAAGGTCCGGCCGCGGCGCGCGATGTGTCCACAAACAAAAAGAGCCGCACACCGGTGAAAGTGTGCGGCTCGGAAACCAGATACATGGCCCCGCCAGGTCTGAAACGAAACTTACGCTGAAACCATATCCTGCTGCACGTCTGCAGGCAGCACGTCGGCTTGGGTTTGCTCAGCTTCGTTCGTCGGAAGCTGCGCGATTTTCACTTGCTTCGCCAGGCCCAGCTTCTTCATCAGCCAGATGCAGTACCAGTTCGTATCGATCTCATACCACGCCAGGCCGTGCCGCGCCGAAACCGGATTCGCGTGGTGATTGTTGTGCCAGCCTTCGCCCCACGTGAGCAGCGCCACCCACCAGCTATTCGTCGAAAGGTCGCGCGTCTTGTAGCGCCGCGATCCCCACGAATGCGTCGCCGAATTCACCAGCCAGGTCGCGTGCAGGCCGAGCACGGTGCGGAAGAAAATTCCCCACAGCACGTACGGAATGCCGCCGAACGCCAGCAGAATCACGCCGACGACAATCATCGGAATGTAGTGGAATTTGGTGATCCAGACGTGAAATTTGTCCTTCGCCAGGTCCGGAACGTAGCGAGCCAGCGTCGACGTGTCGTGATGCATCGACTTGCCCATGATGATCCAGCCCATGTGCGCCCACCACTTGCCGTCGATCGGCGAGTGCGGGTCGCCTTCCTTATCCGAATGCTGGTGATGAATGCGGTGCGTTGCCACCCAGAATATCGGGCCGCCTTCCAGCGCCAGCGTCGCGCAGACGGTCAGAACGTACTCGATCCATTTCGGAGTCTTGTATCCGCGATGCGTCAGCAGGCGGTGATAGCACACGCCGATGCCCAGGCTCGTCGCCACCCACCACAGAATCAAGGCAACCATCACCGGCTTCCAGCTGAAAAAGAAAAGCGCGGCGATCGCGCCGATGTGAAAGAGACCCATGAAAATCGCGGTCACCCAGTTCACCTCGTCGTTCGCCTTCTGCTTCTTGCTCAGGATTTCGATATTCGGTAGTGCTGTGGCCACGATGTTTCCCTCAGTGCGAGAATGGAGGGGTGCCGGCTGCGGCCCGGCCGCCCTAACAGATTCAGAGTACCAGTCCCCCCGAATTCTGTTTGTAAGACTTGTGTAATACCCGCCTACTTGGCACCTGTCCCTCGGCCCCTAACTAACAGTAAACAGTAAACTTCCGGGTATTGTTCACTCCGAAACAACTCTCCACGCGAAGAAAAATCGCCAGATCGCACGCCTTCGGAGCTTTTCTCGGGATTTCAGGTCTTCGGGGGATGTTGCGCTCTGCGCTGGCTTGCTAGCTTCACCCGGGCCGTTCTACAGAGCCGGCGGCGCCGTCCCGCAAGGGAGTGACTGCACACGGTAGCCCGGAGCGGGCCTTTGCAGTTTGACCGCTCTGGAAGCCGCCCGCGCCTCCGGCTCTTCCATTCCTGTAAACCGCGGCTGATTCCCTCGAACAACCGGCTGTTTTGTTCGTTAGCAGGACAGCCTCTACCCCTTACTTCGCGAAGTGGGTGGAAAGCACCCGTTCTTGAACGCCGCTGCAGAAAGCGCTGTTAGGCCTCCGAGTTGTGACCCCCCGCCAGGTTTGTTAAGCTGAATGAGCCGCGCTCCACGGAGAGGTGTCTGAGCGGTTGAAAGAGCTCGCCTCGAAAGCGAGTGTCGGGGAAACTCGACCGTGGGTTCAAATCCCACCCTCTCCGCCATCGTACTGCTTAAGTCTTGGTTTTTCCGGTTCTCACTCCATCTCAAACGTGACGTACTGCATCTTGCCATCGCGCTCGATTTGCAGCACTCCCGGCGCATTCACCGCCATCGCCGCAAGCGACGCACGTAGCCCATCCAGCGTTCGAACCGGCTTCCCATTCAGCGCGTGAATCACGTCGCCTGGCTGCAGATCCACTTCAACGCCTGTCGCATCCGCCGCGAGCGCCGCCACGATCACGCCCGAAGGCTCGCGCAAATCCTCCACTTCCTTCGCGAGCTTCTCGTCGATTTCCACCCCGAATATTCCCAGCTTCGCGATGAGATCTTTTTCCGGATGCACGAGATCCGACAGTTGGTCGATGTCGTTCTTCTGTTCGCTCACTGGAATGGTCATCGAGACTTTCTCGCTGCCGCGCAACACTTCCAGTTTCACCACCGCGTCCACCGGCCGCGTCGAAATAATCATTTCGGCGAGCGGCACGCTTCCGATCGCCCGCCCATCGAGTGACAACAAAATATCCTGCGGCTGCAACCCCGCCTTCTCCGCAGGCCCGTCTGGCGTCACGTCCGCGACGATCACGCCGTGTTGCGCCTTCAATCCCAAACCTGCCGCGAGGTCGGGCGTAATCTCCTGCAAGCCGGCGCCGATAATGCTGCGGTGGACGCGCCCATACTTCCGAAGTTCGCGATACACAAACTCAACTACGCTGCTCGGAATCGCGAATCCCAGCCCCTGGCTCCCGCCCGACACCGTCAGAATGAAAGTATTGATGCCCACCAGATCGCCATTCGTATCGATCAGCGGTCCGCCGCTACTGCCCGGATTAATCGGCGCGTCAGTCTGAATGTAAATCGCCGGCGTGCTCGGGTCAGCTTGCCGCGCCACCGCGCTGATGATCCCCATCGTCACGCTGTTCTCAAGCCCTTCCGGATTTCCGAACGCCAACACCAATTGCCCCTTCTTCAATTTGGTGTAATCGGCGAATCCGATCGACGGCAAATCCTTCGCATCGATCTTCAGCACGGCCAGATCGATCACCGGCGCGATGCCAACAATCTTCGCGTCCACAGGCGGCAGATGGTCCCCCACACCCAGGCTCGCACGCACCTGAGAATCGCTCGATGCCGGCGAAGTCAGTTGCACCCGCACGCGCTGCGCGCCTTTCACTACATGAGCGTTCGTGATGATGTAGCCGTCCGGATCGACGATCACACCCGACCCGAGGCTCCGCTGCCGCCCGATCGTGTTGTTGCTGTCGTCGTCATCGTCGTCCGAATCTTTATCCTTGCTCGCCACGGCGCGGTAGCCGGTCACCTGTATCTGCACGATCGCCGGCGATACGCGACTGGTGAGTTCCTGCAGCGAATCGTTGAACTCCGTCAGCATGTCGCGCCGCGCGGCTTGTTCGGCGGGTTTCGGCGGGAGAGTCTGCGACGGCTTGGTCACATCCGCGGGATTGGCTTGCGCGCGCGTCGTCGGCACAAAGCTCAAGGCGCCTGCCGATATTACGAGCGCCAAGCTCCAGCGCGCGATTCTATCCATGGAGTGTCCCACCATTCGCAACTTACCTCCGCGAAAGAAAAAATGTCTTAAGTAGCGCCGCCGCGTCCGCCGCCAGCACGTTGCTGGTTACTTCAACCCGGTGATTCACCGCCGGATGCTCGAAAATCGCGAAGCACGAACGCACCGCGCCGCCCTTCGGCTCTTCCGCCCCATAAATCAGCCGCGCCGCTCGCGATTGCACCAGCGCGCCTGCGCACATCGCGCACGGTTCCACCGTCACATAAATGCTTGAGCCGATCAGCCTGTGGTTCCCGATTTTTCGCGCCGCCTCGCGCAAGGCCACAATTTCCGCGTGCGCCGTCGGATCGCAATCTGTAATCGTCCGGTTACCTGCGCGCGCGATCATCAGTCCGTCCATCACGATCACCGCGCCAATCGGAACCTCTCCGCGCTCGGCCGCAAGCCGCGCCTCCTCAAGCGCCATGCGCATGAAATCAAGATCCGCTTCCGTCGCTTCCGGCATTCCCCACAGAATATCACCGACCTTCGCCGGCATTCCGCCATGGAGCGGACTCCGCAACATTCTTGACTTCACCGCGAGCCGCGCTCACACTCGCTTTGTTCGGTCCATCGAACCATGCGAAAACTCTGGCGCAAAGTTTTCCTCATCGACCTTCTGAAGGGCATGTGGCTGACCTTCCGCTACCAGGCCCCTAAAAACCAGTACACCGAGCAATACCCGCTCGAGCGCCCCATGGTCGCCGAACGCTACCGCGGCGCGCCGCGCCTCAACAACAATCCCGAAACCGGCGAGACGCTCTGCATCTCCTGCAACCTGTGCGCTCTCGCGTGCCCCGAAAATCTGATCGTCGTCGGCTGGCTTCGCGATGAGCCGACTCGCCGCAAAGTTCTCACCACGTTTACCTACGACACGTCGCGCTGCATGTTCTGCGGCCTATGCGAAGACGCTTGCCCAACCGACTGTCTCGAGCTAACGCAAGACTTTGAAATGGCCTCCTACAGCCGCGAAGGCGCCATTTGGGACCGTCACCGCTTGGAACATGGCCCCACTCCCACCCACTACGTCCGCTAGAATTGCAACCTCGACGCGTTATAAGATGCCATTCACGATTTTTTGCCCCCGGGGAAGACGGTAATTATTGATGGAACTTCGTAAGGATCCGATCACGCGCAGTTGGGTTGTCGTAGGCCATCCCGAAAGGCAAAAAATCCGTCCCGATCCATGCCCGCTCTGCGCCGAGACTCGGCTCGAAACGCGCACGCTTCTCGAACTTCCGTCACAAGGGAAGTGGCAAGTCCGCGTGTACCCGCACTTTCGTCCCCTGTACCGAATTGAAGGCGAGCCCGCTCGCACCGCGGAAGGGATCTTCGACCGCATGGAAGCCATCGGCGCGCACGAAATCGTGGTCGAAACTCCCGATCACGACCGTTCGCTCGCCGATATGAGCGACGAAGAAATCGAACGCATCCTCGACGCCTACGCGCAGCGCATCGTCGACCTCAAGCGCGACGCCCGTTTCAAATACGTCGCGGTCTTCAAGAATCAAGGTGCGAATTCCGGCGAGGAATGGCCGCACGCGCACTCCCAGATCACCGCCACCACATTCGTGCCGCGCCGCATCCTTTATGAACTGCGTGCCGCCCGCGAATGGTATCGCGCGCACGAACGCTGCGTTTTCTGCGACATCCTCCGCCAGGAAGTCCGCCAGAAAAAGCGCGTTGTCGATTCGGTCGGCGACATGAATGCATTCTGTCCTTATGCGTCGCGTGTGCCGTACGAAATCTGGATCATGCCCAAGACGCATAATCACCAATTCGAAGCTCCCCCTCCGGGCGAGTCTCGCCGGCAGCTCGCCTCTCTTCTTGGCCGGACGCTGCGTCGCCTGCGACAGGTCACGCCCAGCTTTCACATGGTCTTGCACACCGCGCCGAACACCCTCCAGACCAAGGGCGAACTCAGCGAGTATTGGCGCACCATCTCCGGCGATTATCACTGGCACTTTGAAATTCTTCCGATTGTCGAGCAACGCAGCAAGTCCTACAGCATTAAAGAGGTCTACTTCAACGGCACCATGCCCGAATCCGCCGCTGAAAAATTGCGCGGCATCGATCCCGACGCCGGCACGACAGCCGCGGTTGGCTCGGCTCCCGAAGAAGTCAAGAAATGACGCTGCTCGCCGCCCCGATCTTCGATGGCACGCACTCTCAGCGCGGCGGCATCTTCTTCAAATTGATCTTTCTGATCTTCCTCGCGATTTTTCTTTTTATTTTGTATCTCGCGCGCCACCCGTTGTTGCGTCTGGCCGGAAATTTCTGGGTTGTAGACGACACACCCTCAGTCTCCGACGTCATCGTGGTCCTGAGCGGTGACAATTACCAAGCCGATCGCGCCACTCGGGCCGCAGCGCTCTACAATTCCGGCATGGCTCCGCGCGTCCTCGCCACTGGGCGCACGCTTCGGCCTTACGCCAGTTCGACCGATCTGATGAAGCGCGATCTTGCCGATAAGGGCGTCCCCGTCGCTTCCATCGACGAATTCACTGACGACGAGGACGACACCAAAGACGAAGCCCTAGCCTTGAGTGATTTTGTGAAATCGCACAACTGGAAAAAAGTCATGCTCGTTACCTCGAATTACCGCACCCGTCGCGCTGATTACATTTACGAACGGACGCTTCCGCCCGGCACGCAGCTTCTGGTGGTTTCCGCGCCTGACTCGCAATACGATCCGAACAACTGGTGGCGCTCTCGCCGCGGCTTAAAGCTCTTTTTCCATGAAGCTACCGGAATGGTCGTCGCGCTTTGGGAGCTGCGGCACAACGACGTGCGAACGTCTTGACCGCTCGAACGCTTCTTTAGTGCCCGACTCATCACAATTGTGCGCAAAAGGCCACCCACCGCCCTTTTTTGTCCTTGGCCGGTATAATATAGTTTGCGAGATCGCTGCAGGACACCCGTCACCCGGCGCCGGAGTCGCAGCATTATCCTGAGGAGGATTTTATGTGGGGTAAGAACCCGGAGCCGAAACCGACCAATACGCCGGCCGCCAAAACACCTGAACCGATCGCCTCTGTGCCGCCCAAGCCGCCCGACGCGGCCGCGGTCACAACGCCGGCGCCTGTCGCGGTAACACCTGCTCCAGCCGCATCGCCCGCTTACCCTTCGCCCGCGCCGCAGTTGAGTGCCAATGCTTCCCGTATCGGCCCTGGATTGAAAGTGCATGGCGTAATTTCGGGAGAATCCGATCTGATCGTCGAAGGCGAAACCAACGGCAAGATTTATCTTTCGAACGCGCGCGTAACCGTCGCGAAGACCGGCCGCGTGCAGGCCGACATTGAAGGCCTCGAAATCAGTATTGAAGGTTCCGTGCAGGGAAATCTGAAAGCCACCGATCGCATTCGGCTTGGAGCATCCAGCAACGTGCAGGGCAGCTTGATCACCCCGCGTTTCGCCATCGAAGACGGCGCGCGTCTCCGCGGCAAAGTCGAAATGTCGCGCCCAGGCGATCCCAAGCCCGTCGAAAAGCCTGCGACGAAAGTGGTTGAATCGAAGGCAATCGAATCGAAACCGGTCGACACCAAGAACGCATCGCCGATTTCAACTGCGACGCCTGCTTCCGCCGACGCCGGCAATATTCGCGCCGCGGCTGCTCGCACCCAAGGCGACTAATTCATGGCCATGGATTGGATGGGGAAGGCTAAGGCGGCGGTGAAGTCCGCGGACCCGGTGCCGACACGCTCCGGCCCGGCGTTCGGCAGTTCTTCCGCGCCCGTCGCGAACCCGTCGTCAAATGTCCGCATTTCCAACGGCCTGAAGGAATTTCTCTGGCTCATCAGCGACAAGAAGAACGGTCGAATTCTGGATCTCGGCCCTGCGTTTCAGAACACGATCATGTTTTTTATCGAGAAGGGCTTTAAGCTCTCCACCGAAGACATGCTTCGTTCCTGGAAGGAATTCATCACCGAGGAAGAGGAGAGTTTCCGCAAATCGTCCGTCGGCGCGGAATCCGTCCGGATTTCTCGCGCCTCGCTGGCGGAGAAATTCCTGAAGACCTCCGTGATTTATCCGGATTCCAGCTTCGACGGAATTCTTGCCTGGGATCTGTTCGACTATCTCGACGGTGAACTTCTCGTACGCGTAATGGACCGGCTCTATAACCTGCTCGCTCCCGGCGGCTCGGTTCTCTCGATTTTTCACAGCAAGACGCCCGACCGCTACACGCGCTACAAAATCGTAGACGGACAGAATATCGAACTTGTCCCTGCGCCCACTGTCGCCGTACACGCGCGGATTTTTCAGAACCGGGAGATCCTGGATATTTTCGGAAAGTTCCGCTCTTCGAAAACGTTCGTGGGACGCGATCAGGTCCGTGAAGGTTTATTTCTGAAGTAAGCCGTCGACATTCGAGCAACAATCGCACTCGGGATAGGCCGCGATTTAAACTTGCGCGGCCTTGTTCCTTTGCCATTCCTTCCAGCCATGCAGTCCCGCGGGAATCAGCGAAACAAGAATCACGCCGAGTACCAGAAGGTCCACGTGATTTCCCAAGGCGGGAAACGAAGCCACGACTCCATAACCGAATAGCACCATGCTCCAGACCCACGCAAATCCCCCGACGATATCGTAGCTAAGATACTTCCTGTAGCTCATCTGCGCCGCCCCGGCAACCGGCGGACAGAAAGTCCGGATGATCGGAATGAATCGTGCCATGATCACGGTCTTCCCGCCATTCCGCTCGTAGAACTCGTGCGCTCGCTCCAGGTGGCTGCGCTTGAAGAATCGCGAATCTTGTCGCTGGAATAAACTCGTACCAGCTCGCCGCCCGATGAAATAGCCGAGTTGATCGCCCGAAATGGCGCATAGGGTAACCAGACCCAGAAGCCAGTACAGGCTCAGAAATCCCTTGTAGGCCAGTACTCCGGCAATCACCAGCAGGGAATCGCCCGGCAGAAAGAACCCGACAAACATCCCGGTCTCCACAAAGACGATCGCGCAGACAAGGCCAATCCCTCCGGCCTTCACTGTCTCCGACAGATTCCCCGCCGACAGATGCGCGAGTAGCGCCTTCAAAAATTCGACCATAAACTTGATGGCCTCGGATTGTGATTCGCAAGTTGGAGTGTAGGAACGCTCGACAGGATAGCAGAAAAGCTGAATTCGTCGCGTCAGGCGTGCCCTCAAAACGGGCTGGTACTATCCGGCTACCTTCTATAGCTCCCTGTACCATTGGCCCCCGCGGAGGCATCGGCAAAACTGTGTTTGGTCGTGGTTGTCCTTCTGAGGAGGGGGGCTTTATGGAAGGTGGATACGCAGACTGGATGGGGCAAGCCATTATTCTCCGCGTAGTTGCGGGCAATTTGAGGGTCCCGTTGCGGGGCCGATTGGTTTCGGAAACGGACGAGGTGATTCGCCTGCGGATCGCTGAAAGCTGGGACGTGGACATTTTTAAGTCGATGGTTCTGGCCGTCGAGCACGATAACCCGATTTACGTCGTCAACTGAACTTTCAGCATTCCGCCGTTGGGCCTCGAGCAGGGAAGTCGAGAAATCGAAGGAGCTGTGCATGGATTCTGTCTCCCGTCCCTTTCCGGTCCGGCCAGCGGCTGAAAGTTTCGGCCTTCGAGCGAAGCTGGCCGACGTGAGAGACACGGTCATCGTGATCGCGATTCATCTGGCGTTTCGCACGGCGCTGATTTTGCGTCGCTGGAATTACTAACGATCGAAGAAATCCCCGCACGTCCCTCCACACCCCGGGCCTGCACCCCCAGGCCCGGGCTCTTTTTTTCCATCCATTTTTTCCCAAATCAACGTACTCTATAAGCACGGCTTTCGCTCCCAGCCAGCGGTCGCGACCGTTCCGCGCAGCCTCCTGGGAAGGTATTTTGTGCTCGATATGTAAAATTGAACAAATCTTCAAAACGGCATGGGAGATTTCCCAGCCTTGCGATACTATGCACAGCGCAGATTTAAGACACTTACCAGGAGCCCCCTTTGATGAGGATTGCTAGCGTTGGCAGTGCGTTTCCAGAACACTATTACAAGCAGGAGGTTTTGACGGAAGCGCTCAAAGCGGACTGGGCTCACCGCTTGCCCAATACGGGAATCCTAGACCGTCTCGACGAAAGCATGCAGGTCGAGGGCCGATACCTGGTCGAACCGGTCGACTACTACATGAATATGACCACGTGGGGTCAGGCGAACAACACGTGGATCAAGCACGCTCTCGATCTCGGCGAAAAAGCCCTTTGTAAGGCTGTCCACGGCGCGGGCATCAAGGCGCGCGACCTTAGCGCAATTTTTGTCACTTCTGTCACCGGCATCGCCGCGCCCTCGCTCGACGCGCGTCTGGTGAACCGTATCGGCCTTTCACCCAACATCAAGCGCATCCCGATTTTTGGACTTGGCTGTGTCGCCGGCGCTGCGGGCATCTCACGCGCGGCTGACTACGTCCGTGGGTACCCCGATCAGGCCGCCGCCTTGCTTTCCGTCGAGCTTTGCTCCCTGACTCTTCAGCGCGACGATCTGTCGATGGCTCACCTGATCTCCGCGCTGCTCTTCGGCGACGGCGCTGCCGCCACCGTCGTGTTCGGTTCCAACCGGAAGACCGACGGCCCCGAAATCCTGGCCACCAAGTCCGTCCTGTACCCGCACACCGAACGAGTGATGGGATGGGATATCTCGGAAAAGGGATTCAAGATTGTTTTGTCTCCTGAAGTCCCCGCCACCGTGCTCAAGCACCTCGGCAAGGATGTCGACGGCTTCCTTGCTGAAAACGGCCACAAGCGCTCGGAGATTCACAGCTGGATCATGCACACCGGCGGTCCGAAGGTTCTCGAGTCCACCGCCGAAGCTCTTGGCATCACCGCGACGGACCTTGCCGCTTCATGGGATTGCCTGCGCCGCGTCGGAAACCTTTCGTCCACCTCCGTACTTCTCGTTCTCGAAGAGTTCATGAAGAATCGCCGCCCCGAACCCGGCCAGCTCAGCATTCTCGCCGCGATGGGCCCCGGATTCTGCTCGGAACTCTTGCTTCTGCGCTGGTAATTTCACAGCGCGTTGAGCGCAAAAAATGGGCGTAGCGGCGACGCACTCGCGGCTACGCCTTTTGTTTTTTGAACGGAACTCTGGCGCTACGCCTTGTCGTCTACAAACATCAATTCCTTGGCTCGTTGCGAGGCCTTCACCACGGCCTTGATTAGCGTCACGCGCAGTTTTCCTTCTTCAAGTTCCAGAATTCCGTCGATCGTGCAGCCCGCCGGAGTCGTTACCGTATCCTTCAGCAAAGCCGGATGGTGCCCCGTTTCCAATACAACCTTCGCGGCGCCCGCCATCGTCTGCGCCGCTAGCAACGTCGCGAGCTCGCGCGAAAGGCCCATCTTTACGCCGCCCTCCGCTAGTGCTTCCAGAATGATGTAGAGAAACGCCGGGCCGCTCCCGGAAAGTCCCGTGATCGCGTCCATGTGTTTTTCATCCACCACCACCGTCCGGCCGACAGCGTCAAATAGCGCTTTCGCAATCTCCACGTGCTTCTGCGCGGCGTGCTTGCCTTTGCAGATTGCCGTAATCCCTTCGCCCACCATCGACGGCGTGTTCGGCATAGCGCGAATCACCGGGACATTCGGCCCGACGCGCTTTTCGATGTACTCGGTCGTCACCGAAGCCGCGATCGAGATCACCACCGTCTCTGCGCTTAGCTCGCTCCGCACTTCATCCAGCACTCCGCCAACGGACATCGGCTTCAGGCAGACCAACACCACGTCGGCGCCATGCACCGCCGCGCGATTGTCCGAACCGAGCGCAATCTTCGCCGACGTGATCAGCTTCCGCTCCGGCGACGCGTGCTGCACGGTCGCACGCACTTTTTCCGGTCCGACGAGTCCACGCCGCAGGAAGGCATCGATCAGGATTGCGCCCATCTTGCCCGTGCCCAGAACGGCGATGCCTTTTTGTATGGAAGTACCTGAAGATACCGCAGTGGAGGAGTTTGTCATGCGAAATGATACCGCACGCTCCTGCAATGTTGAAGTCGCGGCCATCCACGCCGAAGGACCCCAAATTTCCAGCGACCTTCTCGATTTCTCTTAGCAGCTGAATGAATCCGTCGCCGCGCCGGCTTATTTCGGCTTGGCCTCAGGGTGCGATGTCGGCGGCGGAGACGACTTCTGCTGTTGCTGTGGCGCGGTCGATTCTTTGCGCTGCTGTGGTTGCGCCGAGTGCTGCTCGTTCAGCGGAGGATGCACGTCATACATCTGATCCTTGGCTCGCGTGGGTGGCGCAAATTTCACTGCGGGATGTTGCTGCTGTTCCGCCGGCGGCTGTCCCACGTTCGGATTACGTTGTTGCGGCGTGTAGTTCTTTCGCTGCTCGGTCGTCTGCGTATTCTCTTGCGCGCTCGGCGGATTTTGTTTCTCGTACACTTCCGGCCGGCCTTGCTGCACCGGCGCGGTCTCTGTCGTCATCGGCTGTGGCCGGTCCGGCATCGCGTTCCGGTCGGTCGTAACCGTCGGCGGATTCGGCCGTGGCGACGCAAGGTTCGTCGCCGGCATCGGCGGAGCCAGCTTCGCTACCACCTTTCGCTCCGTGAACGGCACGGGCGGCTGAGCTGACTTCGCTGCGGGCCGCGCGTTCGAGGCCACAAAGCTCGCTCGCGTCGGTTGCAGCGGAGCGGCTTCGGTCACGCGAGCATTCGCGAGTTGCGAGTCGCTGATCCGCACATTTGCGTGCGCTACAGGCCGCGCATTCACAAACGTTTCGCGAGAAACCGCCGTCACCGCCGCCGTATTCTTTTCATACGTGTAGTGTACGTTCGCCACACTCGTGAAATTATTCACGCGAGCCGCGTTGTACACGTTCGTCACCTGAGTTACCGTCACCACGCGCGTGTTCGTCACATTGACGTTCTGCCAGTACCGCGGGCTGCAGCGGTAGCTTGGCACAAAAACGTCTCGCGGCCCGAGAGGGAACCACGCCACACCGGCGAATCCTTCGCCGAAACCGATAGAAACTCCAAATCCTCCGCCGCCCACGAACCCCACCAGCGCTGGCGCGTATACCGGACGCACCACCACCGGACCCGGTACCCAGCCCCACGTGTTGCCCACATACGCCCATCGACCGTAGTGAAATGGCGCGAATCCCCACGGCTGCGCGTCCACCCACGTCCATCCCCATGGCGCGATCCAAACCCAATGTCCGTCCTGATAAGGAGCCCATCCGGAGTAGACACCTCGCGGAATCCACACCGCCCCATATTCCGGATCGGTCTGCCAGTTTCCGTAATCGTCCAGATCGTAGTAGCCGTCGATGTCGCGAGAGACGTACTGTGCGGACGCGGCGCGATTCTCGCGCTGGTCCCGCGATTGGCTCCACGCCTCGAGATCATCGAAGTTCGGCGCTGGCTGGTCGTCAAACGTCAGCTGGTCGCTGCCGGTGAACGCATACTGTTCGCCCGCCTGTAAGTCGTAGGACTCGCCTGCGCCGGTCACTTGTCCCTCGCCTTCACGCACTGTAATCACGGTCGAATTTCCATTCGGATCCGTCGAGATCAGATACTCACCGGAACTCGTCAGTGTGAATGCCAGATTCGGCGTGTCCACCTCAAACGCATTGCCCGGCTCCAGATGCCGCAAGTGGACTTCAATCTCGCCTTGCGCGAGCTGCAGCTGCACTGTCCGGTCGTCCAGATTCAAAAATGAAATGCCGGTTTGGTTGTCGAGACGGATCGCCGTGCTTCCAATGTGAACCTCGCCGCGCGAACGATCGTCGACCCACAAATTGTCGCCGGTCGTCAGCGGACGGTTGGGATCGGCCACGATCCAGTCCTGTTCGCCCGCGGGCTGAAACGAAACCGATCCCTGTGTGTAATTCAGCCGCGCAACGCGCGTGGGTGGGTCATCCTGAGCCGCAGCGCCTTTCACGTTTCCAAGAAATATCGAAGAGCCCAGGAACAGCAACACCAGTAATGGGAGCGGCTTCTTCATGAAGTGGACTCCTTTTTGTTGGGGCGTGCTGTTAGCACGATAGCATCCCCGCGCACCCAGCTTGTCACTACGAACCAGGTAAACCAGATCCATACACGGAGTTCGGTCATGGCACAACGCTCACTCGATCAAACACCTAGGCCGCAATTTAGTTGTTCATCCAAATCTTCCCTCGCGCAACAACGCTCACCAGGCATAACAAAAAGGGCACGCAGACGCGACATTCGATGCGTCTCGTGCCCCCTTGTAACGAGTTCTTCGTTTTGGTTGGTCAGTCTGAGTGGACAGGCTCGGCCAGGCGTCAGTGGCCCCATCCCAGGAATTTATCCGCTCCGTAAACCAGCCCCAGCGTCAGCACCGCAATCACGATCTCTCCCAGCGCCCCCACCGCGAACGGACGAAATCCCTGCTTACCCAGTTCGCGAATGTTCGTCCGCAACCCCACGCCCGCAAACGTCAGCAAAAACGCCCACCGCGAAAGATTAGCCAGGCTCGTCAGCTGATCTTTGCCAAAGACTCCGGCCGTCGCGATCGCCGAAATCAGCAGAAACCCGAGCACGAACTTGGGGAATTTGTTCCACAGGAACTTCGCTTTGTTCTCCACCTCTTGCGCGTGAGTCTTTCGCGCCCAGTGGATCGCATACCCCAGCACCACGAATCCGATCATCGCGTTCCGCGCCGTCTTCGCGAGCACGGCCACTTTTCCCGCGGCATCCGAGTACAGATTTCCGGCGGCCGTTACTTCTGCCGTGTTGTCGATGCCGAGGCCAGCCCACAACCCGTAACTCTGATCGCTTAGGTGCAGCCAGTGCCCGATCAGCGGAAACGTGAACAGGCTGATCGCCCCGAGCGAAAGGATCGCCGCGATTGCGTACGAAGCGTCTTCGTCATCCGCATCGATCGCTCCCTGTGTCGCGATGATCGCCGATACTCCGCAAATCGACGAGCCCACCGCCAGCAGCGTCGTCAATTTCGGGCTCAGCCCGAACGCCTTCCCCAGCGTCGTCATGAACAGCAGCGAAATCACAATCTCGATCGCCACCAGCGCCAGGCTAACGCCTCCAAGCTTCAGCACGTCGCCTAGCAAAAAGCGCGAGCCCAGCAGCACGATGCCCGCCTTCAACCAGAATTCGTACGTCGCTAGCCCCGGCTGAAAAATCTTCGGCACGCCCACCGTGTTCGCGATCGCAAGCCCGATCACAATTGCCCATAGCACGTACTCGATGTTCGGCAGCGCCAGATGATGCGCCTTACCGTATGTCGCAATCGCGCGCTCGATCAGTTTGCCGCCGTATCCGACCGCGAACAGCAGCGCGATGCCCGGTAGCAGTCCTCCGAATTTCCGAAACACATTTTCCGACGAAGTCGGTACCGCCAGAACGCTACTCGCCATCTGCATTGCCCTCCAGGATTTTGAACTCGCGTTCGCGCACCGCGGTTACCACGGCACCTTCTTAATCAATCCGATCCACACCAGCAAAGAAAGCCCCAGCGCCAGCAAGACCGCCCAACTGTCGAGCGACAGAAATGCCGCGGCTTTTGTCGTCAAATTCGGCGTATCGGTTTTCTCGGTCACAGCGCAATTCTCCTCTCAGCGGGATTTCCCAGCAGTTCATCGAATACGTCGAAGTCGATCAGACGCACCAGCGACCGAACGTATTCCTCCGAATCCGGTTGAAGTTTTGCGGACGCGCTCATCCGTGCGGCCGCGTTTTCGAGCGATTTTCCGATCACAAGAATCGTTGGCGGGGGCAGCACGGGCGCGAGGCGCAGCGTGCCAACCGTGGACCAGTACGTTTCCTGATGCGGCGTCCCCACGCGAGACACGATTGCGCACGGTGTCGCAGCCGCAGGCCCGGCCGCGCTTAGTTCCCGGCTCAGCTTCGCCAGCGCGCCGCCCGGCATGTACACCACGAGGGTCTCATCGTGGCGCGCGAGCGACCGCCAATCGTAAGGCTCAGTCGCTCCGTCCGCGTGTGCGTGATGCCCGCTTACGATCACTACTCGGGAACTGCTTCGCCGGTCCGTCATCGAAACGCCGAGCGAAGCTGCCGCCGCCGCGCCCGCCGTGATCCCCGGCACGACTTCGAACTCAATTCGCGCCGCGCTCAACGCATCAATCTCTTCGTTGAGCCGCCCGAATATCGTCGGGTCTCCGCTCTTCAGTCGCAGCACCTTCAGCCCGCGCCGCGCCGACTCGACCATCAGAACGTTGATATCCGGCTGCGTGATTTTCTTCACGCCGCAGCGCTTTCCGACGCTGTGTACCATCGCCTGCGACCCGGCCAGCGCCAGAATCTCCGCGGACACCAGATCGTCGTGCAAAATCACGTTCGATTCGCGCAGCAGCCTGTGGACTTTCAGTGTCAACAGCTCCGGATCGCCTGGCCCGGCGCCCGCCAGGAACACTTTGCCGTTTGCTGCGTGTAAGCGCGGGCTCATGCCGGCACCTTAACGGCCAAGGGTGCAAGCTGCGTATCGCCAAGCGAACCGGCCGCCTGCACGTGGGCCGCTCGTCGTGCAGGGCAGAGTTCCGCGTCGCAGACCTCAACTTGCGCCAACCGGTGCAAGCTTTGCGTCCTGTTTTCCGACGCGGGATATGTCGCCAGAATCTCGCGCCGCAGTTCGCCCACTACGCGCAACCGCCCGCCGATCGCCGGGTCGAGACCCGCATCGATTTCCTTCCGCAGCCCCTGTACCAGAGCCGGACTTTCTCCCGCCGACGAGATCGCGATCTGCAGCGCGCCGCGCCGCACCACCGCGCCGAAATAAAAATCGCAGTTCGGCGGATCGTCGACCGCGTTGCACAGGGTTCCGCGCTGTTGGGCTTCGACAAACACCGCGTTGTTCACGGCCGGATTCTCTGTCGCCGCAATTGCCAGAAATACACCGTCCAGGTCCTCAGTGCGGTACTCGCGCTCAATCCACGTAATCGCGGCGGCCTTCGCCAGCTCCCGCACGCTCGCGAGGCCGTTCGGTGCCACCACCGTTACGCGCGCGCCCGAATCCAGCAGGGAAGCGATCTTCGCCGTCGCGATCTCACCTGCGCCGACGACAAAGGCACCTCCGGCCCTCGAGTTTTAAGAACATCGGAAATAAGTTTGTTTCGCTCATTTCAATCTCCCACGCCGTGTGGAACCGGACCTGCCGCCACGTCCCGCAACTCCGCCGCCACCAGGCGCCCCGCCAGTTGCGCTCGCAGTTCGTCTTTTGTGTGTCGCGAAAAATATTGCCGCAGATTCTCGCCTCTAGTCCGGCTGGTTAGGTATGCGCGCAATAGCCGCTCGATCGATTCCGGCACTTCGGTCGCCGCGCACCGGTATCCGCTCTGGCGCGCGATGCTCTGGTTCGCTCCCACTGCGCCGCCCAGGCAGAAGTAGTACGCGTCCACCAATTCGCGGCCCTGTTTTACTTTCTTGCCTTCGAGTCCAATATCCGCAATCCAATGTTGACCGCACGAATTCGGGCAGCCGGTGACGTGCAATTTCAACTGCTGATCGAAATCCGGAAGTCGCTGTTCGAGTTCTTCCACGACCCACCGCGAAAAGCTCTTCGTCTCGGTGATCGCTAGTTTGCAGAACTCCGTTCCCGTGCAAGCGATCGCTCCCCGCCAGAAGACCGACGCTTGCACCGGCAACTCAATGGCGTTCAATTCTTTCGCAAGCTCAACGGCTTTAGCCGCCGGGACGTTTACCACCACCAGGTTCTGCATGTTCGTCGTGCGCAACTCGCCGCCCGCAAACCGCTCCGCGAGATTCGCCGCCTGCCGCAACTGGTCCGCGGAAATCCTCCCGCGAAGCACTGCCGCGCCCACCGAGACCAGACCGTGCTGCCGTTGCGCTTGAATTCCCACGTGATCGCGATACACGTCCACCGGCGCGCGTTCTTCTGCGCCAGGCTCAAACGCAAAGCCGACGCGTCGCTCCAGCTCTTCCAGGAATCGCTCCGCCGTCCAACCCTGCTGCGTGAAAAGATGCTTCAGCCGCGCATGATTGCGGCTCTCGCGCAGCTCTTGTTGATCGCGAAAAATCTCCACCACCGCCTTGATCGCGCCCAGCGCCTGGTCGGGACGGATGAATGCGTTCAGTCGCACGCTCAGATGCGGGTCAGCCGAAAGCCCGCCACCGACGCGCAGCGAATAGCCCACTTCGCGCTTTCCGCGCAGCATCCGTGCCACCGCCGTCAATCCGATGTCGTTGATTTCCGGATACGAGCACCATACCGAGCAGCCCGTCACCGAAGTCTTGAACTTCCGGGGCAAATTGTAGAAGTCCGAGTTCGCCGTCAGTAGACGCGCCACCGCAATCGCCAGAGGGGAAGCGTCGATGATTTCGTCGGCCGCCACTCCTGCCAGCGGGCAGCCCGTCACGTTGCGCACCACATCGCCGCACGCACCCTTCGGAGAAAGTCCCACCGCGCCGAGCGCTTCGATCACCTCCGGAATCGCCTCGATGGTCAGCCAGTGCAGCTGAATGTTCTGCCGAACCGTGATATCCGCGACCGACCGTGCATGTCTCTCGCACAAATCCGCGATGGTCCGGAGCTGTACCGAGGTCAATAATCCGTTGGGGATGCCGATTCGCAACATGAAGTACTTCGTGGCCTGGCCTTCGCCACCCACTCCGCCGGTCGCGCCCGCACCGTCACCCTGCGTGTAAATCCCCCACCACTTGAAGTAGGTACTCGCCCACTCCGGAAGCACGGAATCGCGCCCCTGCCGCGCAAACGCCTTCACCTCATCCAGCGCGAGCCACGGGTTCTTCTCACGCTTTAGGCGTTCGACCTTCTGCGCTTTTGTTTCCTTTGGTGGCTGCTGGTCCGGAATACGCAAAATTCGCTCCCTTAAAACAAAAAACCCGCTTCCAGCTGTTGCGCTGGTGAGCGGGTATTCGAATCCGGTTATAGAATTACGCTATAGCTATACGGATCGCACCCCCGCGCCAGCCGTGGCAGTACAACAACACGGGGTACACATCGCGGCGCGGTAAATGCGATTCATCGAGGTTATTTTAGCGTGGAATCCTTGAAACACCAATAGGAATGTGCGCTAAAAAGCAGCGCCGGGTATTCGCCCGGCGCTGCCTTCCCAGCTATTCTGTTGCTCCCGTTTAGTTCGAGAAATCGAACAGCTCGAACAAATCGCTAATTGCGGGCCCGTTCCTTGGGACGTACGGATTGCCGGTTCCTGCGATCGGGTTCGGGAAGTTGTCGCGGCTGCGGCTCGTCACCGGGCTCAACTTCCAATTGCGCTCGATGAATTTCAGAATCGAGACGTGATCGGAGTAGTTGTGCGTGATCGTGCCCGCTTTGGTGTACGGCGAAACGACGATGCACGGAATGCGGGTGCCATCCCCGAAGAAGTCCAGGGGCTGGATGTAGCCGGAGTCATAGTAGCCGCCGCCTTCGTCGAACGTGATAATGATCGCTGTGTCGGCCCACAGCTTCGGGTTCGCCTTCACCGCGTCCACGATCTTCTTGGTGAATCCTTCGAACAGATCCAGCTTCGATGAAGCCGGGTGGCCGTCGACGAATCCGCTGGGCTTTACGAACGAAACTGCGGGCAGCGTGTTGTTTTTGATGTCCGCATACAGGTTTAGCGAGTCCTGAATGTGTTCGGTGCGTACGGCGGCATTGGCCATCACAGAAGTGTCGTACTGGAACGGGTTGCAGATGTTGCAGTACTCGTCGCTTGCTGCGCCAAAATCGCCATAGTTCAGTTGGTATTTGTCGACCAAGTAGTTGTCCCACTGATCGCCGTAGTACTTCCAAGAAATATTCTTGGCGAGAAGCTCATCGGCGATGCTGCGGGTGGACGAAGGCGGAATCGTGAACACGGTGTTGTTTGCGTTGGTATCCGTGAAGGCGTTCGAACCGTCGCCGAAGTAGCCCGGGTTGTAATTATTCAGCAGGTAGTAGTGGCCGGGTTCGCAACGCGGATTCACCGGCTTCGGGAGCGATTGAAGGTACTTTACAACCGCAGCTGCTCCGACCTGATTCGCATCGCCGCAGTCGCTGTACGATCCGCCGCCGTAAGAAGGCGAACCGAACGAACCACCGCCGTATCCGTCTTCGGTATACCAGTTGTTTGTTCCCGGGGCTGCGTTCGGGTTCTCGATTTCGTCAACGGTTCCGGCGTTCGCGGAGCCCGCGGCAACCAGCTGGTTGTGCGGTGGCTTCGCTGGGTGGCCGTCGCCGTCGCTGAACCAGATCGCATCGCCGTGTCCGAGCATGATGTGGTTTGCGCCGGTGCCGCCGGCGACCGACTGGTGGAAGTTGTCGCTCATCGCGTAGTTGTCTGCCAGGTATTTGAAGTACGGCGCATCGCCTTGTTGCACGTTGTAGAAGCCCAACGCGGTCGACCCTTCGCCGGTCGTGACTTTGCCCACAGCGTAATTTGTGCTGAAGTTCGCCGGCTGCGCAATGCCATTAGCGCCCGCGCCCTCGGTCACTTCTACCCACGAGAATAGGTTGCTCGTGCATTTCTGGCCGAGGTTGCAATCCATTTGCTCCCACATTTGGTAGAAGCGGTGCACCGGGCTGGCGGCGTAATCGTCGTACGAAAGCCCGTGCGTCAGTTGGAACGGTCCCGCCGGCAGCGTGTTCACACTATCGATGCGCGTGTCCGGGACGCGAGAGGGAAGTCCCGTGCCGCCAGTGACCAAATATTGATAGTAGTTCGGCGCAAGGCCATTTTCGTCGAGCTTCGCTTCGCTGAGATTTGGAACGTACGGGTTTGTGGGCCCACCGGTGAGCGGCGCCGGCAACGTATTGTTGGGAAATGGGGCCTGGTTGGGTGGGTACAATCGAAACGGATCACCCGCGGTGTTCGCCTGAAGCTGTTGCGCCTTCTGAAATTGCGGACCCGGCGTACCGTCCGCGTTCACGATCCCTTCTGATAGAAGATTGGACACCGTCTGACCCGCCTTCGGCTTATACGTCGCAAAAACGTGATCGAAGCTGCGGTTTTCTCCGATGATCACGATGACGTGCTTGATGGGGGTCGTTGTGTTGTTTCCTGCGTTTTGCGCTTGAACGCTACTCGCCAGCGGTCCGCCGACGGTGAACTGGAAGAGCGCAATCGCTGCAACTCCGAACCGGAGACTGTGCAGAGACTGACTTACGACGTGCTTCAGCTTCATTGAAGCTCCTTAGTCACATTTGGAATTCAACAACGCATCGATTAGTAGCCGCCGATGATTGACGTTGTATTTTCATTTAGTGAATGAATTGAAACTTTTTGTGTTTTCAGCCGCATTCTTCGAGGAAAAACTCGGTGTCACAATTCGCAGGTAGAGTCGTCAGTCACCGAAGCCAAAAATGATTCCGTCACACAAAAGTCCTAGTACTTAAGCAATCCGCCACGCTGTCGACGTCTTTCAAGCTGAGTCGCACGCAGTTTGCCTCCGAGGTGACTCGTTCATCGCTCACGCGCAGCTACACACAGATCCGCGCTGCTCCGCACGTCAGGTGATCGAATGTGTTTCAAAACCGGAAAGTCCGCCACTCAGCCACGAGCGACGGACTCGCACGAGGAGGGAACTGCTTGCTACTTTCCGATCCGGCTAAACAGCCAGAACAGCGACGCCGCCAAACAGATCGACGCGGGCAGCGTCAGGACCCACGCCAGCAACAAATTCCGCACCGTCGACATCTGCAAGCCCGAATGGTTCGCCGCCATCGTGCCCGCCACGCCCGATGATAAGACGTGCGTCGTACTCACCGGTAATCCGAACCAGTCCGCCGCGCCGATTGTCGCCATGGCCGTAATTTCAGCGGCGGCGCCCTGCGCGTACGTTAAATGGTCCTTCCCGATCTTCTCGCCAACGGTCACCACAATCCGCTTCCATCCGATCATCGTGCCCATGCCCAGCGCGATGGCCACCGCTACCTTTACCCATGTGGGAATGAACTTCGTCGCGTTGTCGATGTGCTTTTTGTAGTTTGCGATGATCGCAGTGTCCTGGGTGGAAAACTGCGGATTGTGCGTTTTCTGCATTAACCGCAGCGCTTCCGCCACCACGTACATATCGTTGCGGAAGTTGCGCACCTTATCCTGCGGGACAGCCTTCAATTGGCCGTACTGTGCCATTTCCGTGCCGATGCCGTTGATCAACGTCCGCAGCGCCAGCATCGTATTTGGGGTGAACTGTTTCGTCCGGATGTAATCCGTAACGTCGTCGCGCGGATCGCCAATCACCGCGTTTGGTGAAACATAACGATCAAGCGCATTCGCAGTTTGCGTCGACACAGCTACGAAATCCTGCGTTTGCTGATAAGTCACGGCGTGGTTCACGGCGTATGCCGTAGGCACTGTCCCGATCAGAATTAACATGATCAAACCCATGCCCTTCTGTCCGTCGTTCGATCCATGGAAGAAGCTCACGCCCGTGCAAGTCAGCACCAGCAGGCAGCGAATCCAGAACGGCGGCGGCTCGTTACCCTCGGGCGCTTTGTAAAGTTCCTTGTTCGGAATCACGGCCTTCATCAAAATCAGCAACAGCGCCGCAAACACAAATCCGACGATCGGCGAAAGAATCAGCGATTTCCCGATGTTCGTCGCTTGTCCCCAATCCACGCCGCTCGTGCCTGATTTCGTCGACATGAACTGATTCGCCAGCCCCACTCCGATGATCGATCCGATCAATGTGTGCGAACTCGATGCCGGCAGCCCGAAATACCACGTTCCAATGTTCCAGATGATCGCCGCCACCAGCAGCGCGAACACCATCGCGAATCCCGCCCGCCCGCCCACCTGCAGAATCAGCTCGACCGGCAGCAGCGAAACGATCCCAAACGCGACCGCGCCCGTCGAAACCATCACGCCCAAAAAGTTCCACAAGCCCGACCAGACCACCGCGACATGCGGCTCCAGCGTGTGCGTGTAAATTACCGTCGCTACCGCGTTCGCCGTGTCGTGAAATCCGTTCACGAACTCGAATGCCAGCGCTGTCAGCAGCGCCACGCCCAGCAGTAAAAACGGCATGTAGCTCGTCGGATGCACGGTCTCCAAATCCGACAGTAGGTGTCCGCCGGCATAAACGAGCCCAATCACCAGCGCCACGCCCGCGATTGCCATTCCAATCCGGCCCGGTCCGGCCGACATCTTCTTATCGAGTGCTGTCTTGTGTTCCGGATCCGGATTCTTCTCAAGCGCTCGTGCAGCTGTTGCCATTCATCACCTCGGGGCAGGGGGGAAGTTTCGCGCCCGAAGCTACCCGTCGGATGTTACGGAATCATGACAACGGCATGAACAATCTTCCGATTCTCGCAGCCCGCTTCGCTTCTTTTTCGCCGCCGATTCTCTTGGCCGTCCGCGGTTGAAGATTCTTCGCGCGTATCGTAATCTATTGGGATCGCATCTGCTTCTCGGGGCGCCCGTAGCTCAGCTGGATAGAGCGTTTGGCTACGAACCAAAAGGTCGGGAGTTCGACTCTCTCCGGGCGCACCACTCTTTCTTCAACGTTTTCAATAGTTAAGCCGCTGCCTTCACAGGTTCGGCCGTTTCGTTTTGTAGCCCAACGTAGCCCAACTCAAATCCCAATCCACATTTCTCCGCCCATTCCTGGCGGTACTTCACGTCCTGGCGAAGCTGACGTGCGTACAAGTCTGTATGACCGTGGCCAGAGCACATTCACACTTTCAGACGCCCAAGCCCTCACAGGACTGAGCGCAATATCGGTCAGCAGCCTACTTAAAAAAGCCGTGCACCGAGGACTGATTTCACGGTTGAAATCGGGGCTCTTTGCGCTCGTTCCGGCAGAGCTCGGTAGCGAACGCGAATACGCCGGCGACCCGTATCTGGTCGCCCGGGCGCTTGTAGGCAACGCGCCTTATTATTTGTCTCACTCAACTGCGATGGAACTTCACCGTATGGTGACTCAACCTAGACTTGGGGTAACGACATCCGTGTCTAAACGGATTAACGATCGAATCATTCATTCGACCGACTATAAATTCGTATTCGTCAAGGCTCCGCAAATTTTCGGTACGCAGCCTCACTGGGTCAACAAACAGGAACGGGTTGTAGTCAGCGATTTAGAGCGGACGGTTATAGACGGGCTCCGAAGGCCAGAGTATTGCGGCGGGATCGCTGAAGTTGCGAAAGGGCTTTGGATGAGGCACGAGGACATCAAGGTTGAGAAGTTGATCCGATACGCGCAATTGCTCGATCTTGGGGTGGTAAGTAGGAGGCTGGGCTACTTACTGGAGGTATATGCCCTCGCTACGGCCGGAGATCTGAGACGCCTGAGCTCTGGGCTCACGCGCACATATCATCTGTTAGATCCGATGCTCACCAAGAGCGGTCCGTATTTCGCTCGTTGGCGGTTGCAGCTTAATGTGCCAAAGGTGGAGCTAGAGGCCATTCGGCGCTCATGATTCCACGAAGAAATATCGCGCTTTTGTCAAACAGACTTGCACGTGAAGGAGGGCAACGCATCCCCGAAGTTGTGCTGGAACGCGATTATTGTCTCGCTTGGTTCTTGGAAAAATTGGCGGCTTCTCCTTTGAACGTTTTTTTCGCCTTTAAAGGTGGAACTGCGTTAAAGCGTCGCTATTTTGCGGACTATCGATTTTCAGAGGACCTCGATTTCACCCTGATCCAACCGATAACTTTCGATGAAATACTGGGGCATTTAGAAGCGCTCTACGTAGAAATCAGGGAAGCCTCAGGAATCGAATTCTCGTTCGACCGAGTCGATCGACACGGCCACGCCAACAGCCACACGTTCTATCTTAACTACACCGGTCCGCTGCCGGGCCAGAACTCGGTCAAGGTAGACGTAACGATCGGGGAGACGATCACTCAACCTTGCGAAGAACGAATTATCCTGCAAGCCTACCCAGAGTTCGAAGATCTGCCCGAAGAACAGGAAATCACCGCGTACTCCCTCAATGAAATCGGAATAGAGAAGACGGTTGCACTGACAGACGCTGCACGAACCGAACCGCGAGATCTGTACGATCTTTGGTGCCTAACGAATGAAGGCAACGTGGATCTCCTGCTACTGCACCACGGAATCCGCGAAAAGCTGGCATTTCGGAACAGACAGTTTGCAGACATCCAAACAGCCATCGCAGCGAAAGAGAATCGACTCAACGCGCTATGGATTGGGCGGCTCGCTCACCAGATGTCCGTTTTGCCGCAATTTGACAACGTTTTTCGTTCCGTGCGACGAAAACTGCGTGAATCACAACTGCCCTAGAACCAGGATTGGCATCAACCCATTTTTGAATACGGATAGGAAGAAGCATGTCAAGACAGGTGGGAAAAGTTAAGCGCTTACAACCCGTGCCCCAGACATTGCGGCGGTTGTTTCTCACGTCAGGAAATCTCTGCGCGTTTCCAGGCTGCTCGGAACAGATAATCGACGTAGCTGGGCACTTTGTAGGCCAGCTCTGTCATATCGAGGGAGCAGAGCCGGGCGGTGAAAGATTCAACAGCCACATGACGAATGAAGACCGGCGTCAATTCGAAAACCTTATGCTCATGTGCTAGGAGAGCATGCGCGGCCCATCTTGATGACCTCTAAATCGGTATATTCCATTATCCGTCGCCGAAATTGTTCCGCGTCGAATCTGACGAAGCCTATCATGCGCGGGATTCGATCGTAGGCGAATGTAAAGCGAAAGCATTATCATCCGATTGAAGCCGCGAATCGCAGCGTTCGACGCCCACGTAGCCGTTGACATACGCGGCGACACGGGACTAATGTAGGCGCACCTGAAACGCCCCTACGGTTTGAGAATTAATCCCCCGGATATCGCGACAGTCGGAACGGTGTCTGATGCATACCGAACAGCAACCCAGCTTCGTTGAGCGGCTCACTCCCATTTGGGAGCGGCAGCTGGGGAAATCCTCGATAGGCCCCGAAGATGATTTCTTCACGTTAGGCGGTAATGCGGTGGTCGCAAAAAGGATTTTTCAGGATGTCGCGACCGTGACGACCGAGCCACCTCCCGCTGTCACGATTTTTGTCGCTCCAACGATCGCGTCGATGGCTGCCCTGATCGAGCGGCCCTATTCCGTCAGCTTTCCAACCGCGGTACGTCTAAGAAACGACGGCGATCTTCCCCCCATTTTCTTGGCACACGGCATCGGAAACAACGTTTTGGATTTACTTCAACTGGCGGGCCAATTGAAGACCGACCGCCCGATCTATGGCCTCCAGGCGATTGGCATCTACGGAATAGAAGCGCCGCACGAGCGCGTCGAAGATATGGCCCGATTCTACTTGGACAAAATGAAAAAGATTCAGCCAACCGGGCCATACACGCTGATCGGATATTCGCTTGGTGGTTTGGTGATGCTCGAAATCGCGCAACGCCTTCACGCGAGGGATGAAGAAGTTGATTTGCTCGTGATGCTGGATGCCTATCCGAGCAAACAATTTCTTCGCCCAGTTCCATTTTTCGAGTCAGCAGCGAGGCGCGCAAAGAAGAGAGTTTTTCAGCGCTTCCAGAAGGCGCAGCCGCTTCCAGGGTCAGCGATAAGCCCTGAAGTCCAACATCAGATTCGAATGAACTATTTGGCGCTCGCTCGTTACAAACCTCGCTTCTATCTTGGCGAAGTTCGATTCATAAGAGCGGCAGAGGCGTCCTATTTCCCCTCAAACCCCGTCAGGGTATGGGGACACCTTGTCGCGAAGCTCGATGTGGAGACCGTTCCCGGAGATCACGCCGGGATGCTAGCGTTACATTCTGACAAAATCGCGACTCTGATCTCCAGGTATCTATCCGATGGAGATTCTTCCGACGGCGACCGAAACGGAGCTACCGACGGGCTTTTGTCTGGTTCTCGCGCACCAATTTTGAGGCCATGAAGAAAAGCAAGTTCCTGTCACGCGGCTGTACGGCTCCCTACGAGCCACCCTTGGCATCCGTATCCGACGAGGTTGTGATGTAAACTCTCGCACTCGCCGTGATACAAAAACTCGGTCCGGTCAGCACCACAGCTCCACGCCCGCCCTGCGTGATAGATGGTGGGTCTTCCACGAAGGTGCCGAAGTCATACTTCTCCAGTTCTGGCTGTGCGTTCTTCGAAATTGGGTCGTCCCTCTTCATGTCGTGGATTTTGTGTGAGACAAAAACAAAGGGAGTCCCTTCACCAAGATGGCTCCCTTTCACCTCCGCCTTCAGTTGTGGGTCGTTAGATCACCAAACAGCGTGGGGTGTGTGCGCAGAAAAACAAAAGGCCACGACGCGTTAACGTCGTGGCCCAAACTACTTCCCGCGTTAATCAGCGCTCTCGCCCTTTATCCCGTCTATCTGTAAGTAGATATCGCGGGACAGCGGCCTAGTGGGTTCGAGCTTCTTCGAGTGCTTCAGTGCCTTCGCTGCTTTTTTGCCTTTCTTCGGAGCCATGGTGGGTTCTCCTTTTCGGGGCCGCTCATCGATTGGGCGGATGCCACACTATATGCAAACTGCGGGCCACGGTCGAGTTCGCGGTAAGCCCCTTTAGATTAGTATCTGAGCTATGCAAAAACGACGCTAAGGCGTTGAAAATGTAATCGCCGTTGAATATTTCAATCAGCGATGATGGTCACAGCCTTTGTCGGCACAACGGATGGGCGTACGACGACCGGATGTATCAGAACGAATCGGTGGCACGGCCGGCTGCTCAATCGGCGCTAGCGATGCTGTTACGGTCGCGCAACTCTCTGATTCTGTACAGGGGCTTTGGTGCTTTTCAGCGTTCAGAAAGGAAGTGATTTTTGGACTCCTCGAGTCGAAAACCCTTTTTCTAAGGTCCATTTTAGGGCCGCAGCAATTAACTACGCATTAGTCGTCTTGAGTAATTAATGTCCACTTAAACGGATGGCTCGGGCCCAGGAAGACTTAGGGAGGACTAACGGTCGCTATTACCGACTGGTGGAGCTCGTCGTGCCGGATGTATCGCGGAGCAACACAACGTCCGATTCGCGTTGAAAGCGCCCCACCACCAACGACTTCCCATCGGGCGACCACGAGAAATCGACGATCCTGCCGGAAGGGAAGTGCGTGAGTTGCGCTGGCGCGCCGCCATCGAGTGGCATCCGCCACACATTGTCGATTCCCTCTTCGATTCGCACAAATCCGAGCGACTTCCCATCCGGTGCGTAGTGAAGGTTCGCCGCCGTGGTCGGTCCCACGGAATAAAAGCTCATACTGATAGAAGGATCGACGTCAATCGTACGGACTTTCGGATTCGTTTTAACAGCGTTGCCCGCCAGCTCCACAAATGCCAGACGCGTTCCCAGTTTTCCGTTGGCGTCGCCGACGCGTTCCACTACCGCCATCGAATTCCCATCGGGTGAAAACGCCGCGGCAGCTACGCGATCCTCTGCCGCGATTCCCGGCACAAGCTCCGGCGGTCCGCCGGCGAGCGGCACCGAGTAGATTTTTCCGGGATCGTTGAAGCTCGAGTAGTACACGCGATCCGATTTCGCCGGGCAGCCCCACAGCAGCACGCCGGTCATCATCGGAAGCAGAGGCTGCACGTCGGACCCATCGGCGTCTGCCCGGTAGATTCGGAAGCCCTGCTCGCCATTGTGGAATATCCATGTGAACGCGATCTGATTCGTTGCGTCGCAATAATCGACTTCCTTGACGAACGCCGCTTCGTCGCTGAGCAGTGTAGTGTGACTGTTTCCATTCGGTGCGATGCGCAAGATCCGAGCCGACTCGGACATCAGCAGCTCACCCGACGGCAGCCAGGAAAATCCACCGTGGTTCGTCGCAGAAACATTCGAAACGGGAACGCCCTCTCCGGCGCCGCTCGCGGGAAAAAGTGAGAACTCGTATTTGCCGCGCAATTGCACGCTGGCGAGCGTCGATCCGTCCTCGGAAACCGAAATCGAGTGATACACGACTACGTCGCTGGTGATCGGCAGCATTTTGCCATCCGGATAGGCAAGCACGCCGATTTGCTCGTGGGCCGCGAGCATATCTTGAGTTTTCCGCACATAGACCAGGTAGAGAAAGCGGCCATCGGGCGACCAGCTAACCTCAAACGGCAAGATTTCATTCGACCGTGCGAATGGCTCGAGCTGGCGCGTGCCGGTGTTGAACATATCCACCGCGCCAAACGGCCGATCCGAAAATCCGAATACCGACAGCGCGATGCGGCTCCCATCCGGCGACCAGGCGACAAACGCGGGCGAATCGGTGACCGGTTGGGAATACAGAATGGTTTCCTGGCCCGAATCGTCGCGTTCGACGAGCGAACGTTTGCCTGGTTCCGGGTCGTTATAGCGGACGAACGCCAGGGCCTTCGCATCCGGTGCCAAGGTGATGTTGCTGTCGACGTCCTTCGCGAGCAGAACGGGTTCGCCGCCCAGGACCGGCGCGCGATATGCGTCCGATGCGTACGCGGCAACCGGATCTGCCGCTACGAAATAGATGTAATTGGCATCCTGCGAAAACGTCGCGCTGCGCACCGGCGAATCGGAAGGACCATACACGCGCGTGTCGCTGCCGGTGGCGATATTTCGCAGGATCAACGCGAAGCGCCCGCGCTCCTCGTTCACAGTCGCGAGAAACTTGCCATCGGGAGAAATGGCCGTCATTCGCGCTTCGCCGGTTTCCGTCACACGAGTCATGCTGAATGTACGGAAAGGAACGGCGGGAGCGCGATGAAGGTAGGCGTATATTCCGTAAGCCGCAGCACCGACCAGGAGCAGCAGCACGAGCGCGAGTGCGCCGAAACCGAATTTGTGTTCGCGCGCTGCCGCGGCAATCGCCGACGAGCCCGAGCCCGATGCCGTACTACTCGCGGGCACCGACGACGCTTGCATTGCGGCGGATGCGCTCGCGGAGTTCGCAATGGACGGAGATGCAGCCGCGGTCGCGCTGTGCGTCAGGCTCGAACCCGCGGCCGCTGCCGCGCCGTCTGTCCGCGCTGTCGCTGTCTGCGCCGAAGAACCCAGGTCGCGTTTCAAACGCAAAATATCGGCGCGCATGTCGCCCGCGCGTTGGTAACGCAGCGTGCGGTCCTTCTCGAGAGCCTTGTGAATCAATTCCTGCAAACGAGGTGCAAGCGGCTTGTCCCACCGGGCCGGGTCGGCCGGCTGCTGGTGGAGAATCGCATCGAAGATCGCGGCGGAGGTCTCACCGGGAAAGGCCACCTTGCCGGTCGCCATTTCATAGAGCACGGCGCCCAGAGAAAAAAGATCCGTGCGCGCATCGAGGTCCTTTCCGAGCGCCTGCTCCGGCGACATGTAGGCCACCGTACCGAGCGTCGCGCCCTTTTCCGTGAGGTCTTCGCGCGCATCTAGCGTACCCGCGGTGCGGTCCGCATCTTGTGCCACCGGTAGCTTAGCCAGACCGAAATCCAGAATTTTTGCGGCGCTGCGCGAGGTAACGAAAACATTCGCGGGTTTGATGTCGCGATGAACGATCCCGCGGCCGTGCGCCGCCTCCAGGGCGTCGGCAAGCTCCACGCCGATCGCGAGAATCTCGTCGAGTGCCAGCGGCCCGCGCGCGATCCGCTGTTTCAACGTCTCGCCCTCGAGATACTCCATCACCAGGAACGTCTGCTCGCCGTCCTGGCCCACATCGTAAATCGTGCAGATATTCGGATGGTTCAACGCGGACGCGGCCTGTGCTTCGCGTTCGAAGCGGGCGAGCGATTGCGGCGTCGCGGCGACGTCGGGAGGAAGGAACTTCAGCGCGACGTAACGGTGCAGCCGGGTGTCTTCGGCTTTGTAGACCACGCCCATGCCTCCGCCGCCTAGCTTTTCGATAATGCGGTAGTGAGAGATGGTCTGGCCGATCATCGCGCGTGAGCAGGAACCGTGAGCTGTTGAATGATGCTAGGTTCCCACGCGCCCGAAGTCAAAGCCAGCGTGCAATTTAGTTGTGTACGATCGCACGGGCAGCGAGGCTGACGACGGCGCTCCGCACGACTGACTGAACGTCCTGTGTACCGCGATATCCCGTGGCGTTCTGCGTCGTGGCTTCTGGAGCTCCGCCTCTTGTCTCGACACCGGAGCGCGGGGCGACCGCGTCGTTCAGCGACAGGCGTACCGGCGTCGCGCTCAATTCTCCCGTAGGAACTCCGCCGAGGTAAGGATTCTGCGACAACGCCGCAGAATGATTCTGCGCGGCTTGCACGGCCGCCTGCGCTGGGGCGGCAACTTCCTGCTCGGCAATCGGACTGGGAAGGGGATTGTACTGCGCCGATGCGGGTGCTCCACCAAGTAACGGAACCCAGACCAACAGTGCTAGTAAGCACGGTTTGAGCCGCGCTCTCCATCGCCGGAAGACTCTTCCTGTTTTCGCGTAGTTCAGGGCGTCGGTCGCATGGGCCCTTTAGAGCGCGGCGCGTGACCGCGTATTGCTAGCGATTGTGCATCGATCCCGCTTGAGTTCCATTTGCGTCTCCCAGTTTCGGAGTCAGGAAGCCTCGCGGCGACACCGTCTTCAGGCCGGGCCTCGCAAACCTGACTCACTGCAATGAATTCAGAGTGCCTGTCTAGCAGGGCTCTCCCAAAAGCGCCGCGCCAAGCGTAATCAACCTGTGCGGAACTTTGCGGATACCCCGAAATGTGAAATCGCTGGTTATATCGAGAATCGAGGCCTGAACGTGTTGCCGGCAGTCGCGAGAATTAAGAGTTGATTTACCTTCAAGAAATCAATTCGGCGTCAGCCTACCACATACCTTTCGGAATCGTACACGCCCCCGCGCGGCGCCTCGTGGCTGGTCCAGCCTCATCGATGTGCGACCGGACCGACACGACGCTTACGTCCGAACGTGAAGCTGAACGCGAGAAATGCGCGCGCTGGAAAACCGTGCTTCGGCCCTTGTATCTTCAAATTCTATTGCCTGTGCTGTAGCAGTCGCGGTATGACAACAACGGCTTATCCGCGAAACAGAGGTGCGCGACAGCGAAGTCGATCACGCACCGAGTTTCGCGAGTGCGTCACCGATGCGACCTACCGGCTAGAAGGTCGCCAGAGAGCGAAGCCCGAGCATGCCTCCCAATGAAAAACTCGACACTCACCGCAAAGCCCTTACGCTCAATCTGAATGCCTCCGCCTTCGGCTCATTCGCCGAAATCGGCGCCGGCCAGGAAGTCTCGCACTGGTTCTTCGTAGTTGGCGGCGCTTCCGCTACCGTCGCAAAAACCGTTTCCGCCTATGACAAGGAAGTCAGCGACGATCTTTACGGCTCCGGCTCGCGCTACGTTTCCAGGCAGCGCCTCGAAGCCATGCTCGAAAAAGAATGGTCTCAGCTTGTCGCACAGCTCAACGAAACTCGCGGCGCACACACGCGCTTTTTCTCCTTCGGCGATACCGTATCCGCGCGCAATTTCGCGGGAACGAATGACGCGCACGGCTGGGTCGGTCTTCGCTTTCAGCTGCAGCCCGGCGGCGCTCCCAATGACATTCTGCTGCACATCAACATGCGCGATCCTTCGAACGTGCTCCAACAAGAGGCCGTTGGCATTCTTGGCGTCAATCTGATTTACGCGGCGTTCTATGAATTGCAGAGCGAGGAAACATTCCTGGCGGGCCTGGCGGCAGACGTCGTCATGGACCGCATCGAGATCGACTACGTTGATCTTCGCGGCCCGGCATTCGAAATTTGGGATCGCAATGCCTTACAAGCTCACCTGGTGACCGGTGGATTCGCCGAGGCGGTATGTTTCACTTCGAAGGGTCAGGCAGTCCCTCCTACCGAAGCCCTCTACAAAAAAGCTCTCGCGCTAGTACCGGGGTATTTCGGTCACGGAGATCCGCCTCACTCGCAAGTTCACATTCGACTGCTGAACTCCGCCGTCGAGCAACTTCAAAAAGAGCTCGACGACACGAAAGCTTCGCTCGCCGGCCTTTTTTGCGTCACGGCTGCTCCGATCATCCCGAACGAACCTGTGCCGGAAGCCCCCGACTTACTTCGCCGCATCAACGCGCTTCTCGCCAGCGGCGGAGATGTGTTGCTTTTCCGGCAGGCCGAGCTTTACAACATGAAGACTCTGGTAAGCCGCTACACGCAAGCGCCTGTGCGATTCGCCGTCGGTCTTTCCCTGATGGTTCAAGCGGTCGACAGCATTTACGGAAATCTCGAAGGCCGGCTTCTGGAGGCGCTCGCGCGTCTTCTCGCGCAGAACGTCCGCATCTATGTGTATCCGATGAGTTCCGCGGAACTCCGCGAACGCCTCAAAGGGTTCTCGGTCAGCGGTTGGGAATGGAGCGAAACGAACGGAATCGTTTCCGCGACGCAGCTCCGCCATCCTTCGCCGCTCGGCCACTTGTTTGCCTATCTTCTAGCCAGCAACTTCCTGGTCCCGATGAAAATTCCCGATGCTCCGAAAGGCGAAGTTTGATGGCGATCGTAATGAACCAACGCGCCATTCGAGCTCGGTGCCGTTGCTGTCTAGCGCTGGCTCGGCGCAGGCATCAGCAGAGAGCATGCCTAGATCCTGATTCCTAGGGAGGGCTCAACGGGCCGATAGATTTTTGCCAGGATCGAATCCATCGGGGGGGCGTTTGGCAGGATTAATGTGCTTTTTTCGCGATAAGCGGCTATCTGCCGAGAAATGGCCCTTCTGCCGGACGGGAATGGTCCGACTCTCTACCCATGCACGACTTCGCTTCAGTGCTGATACTACCGCCCGACAGGCATAGTTGATGGCGGCAAACCTGCGTTGATCAGCCCGGACTGGGCAAATACCGACGCAGAATCCGAACGCGCCGGCTGCAAAACACAATAAAATCCGGCAACAGAACCGTCCGGGCGCCCACGCACAAACAAGATAGAATACAGACACTGGTAAACTGTGCGAATGAGGTATAAAAATAGCTGATGTCGACGAGCGCGATGCCGAACCGAGGCGAGTGGCCATCCACGCGCGTACTTGTGGTAGACGATGACGTGGAACTTTGCGAGCTTGTGGGCCAGTACCTGCGTTCCCAGGGATTCGAAGTCGAGGCTACGCATGACGGCACCGCAGGCGTCGAAGGCGCGCTCGGCGGAGAATACTCGCTGGTGATTCTCGACGTAATGCTTCCCGGAATACGCGGGTTCGAGGCGTTGCGCCAGATCCGCGCCAAATCCGCGATACCGGTGATTATGCTTACGGCTCACGGTGACGACGTGGACCGCATCGTCGGCCTGGAGATCGGCGCGGACGATTATCTTCCGAAGCCTTTCAATCCTCGTGAGCTGGCGGCGCGAATCCACGCCGTCTTGCGCCGTACCGCTGCAGGCGCAGCGAAGGATCTCGCGTCTCGGGGCTCGGTCGTGCTCGACGATATTCGACTGGATACGCGGGCGCGATCCGCTCGGAACAAAACACGCGAGATCGAACTAACCTCCGTCGAGTTCGAGTTGTTGGCTCTTTTTTTCAAATCGCCGGGGCAGGTTCTTCCGCGTGAGGAACTGGTGAAAAACGCGCTGGGCCGCGACCTTGAACCGTCCGACCGCAGTCTGGATGTCCACATCAGCAATCTGCGTAAGAAGCTCGGTCCGTGCGATGACGGTAGCGAACGCATCCGCGCAATTCGGAATGTCGGATACGTCTACGTGGTAGCCGAAGCGACGCAGTAGCAGAGCAAGGATGGCGCCGAATTGCGCACGCTTTTCCTAAAGATCTTTCTTTCGTTCTGGCTGGCGATGGTTCTGGTCAGCGCCGTGCTGGTCGCCTCAGTAATCACCACGCAATCCCAATTCCGCGACATGCGTGCCGCAGAGTTCGACCGGACGCTCATGCCACTGATGGCCGCACGTGCTGCGGACATCCTGGACGACCACGGGATGAGCGCGCTTGCCGAGTTTCTAAGTTCTTTACAGACGACGCTGCGCTGGCAAGCCTATCTTTTCGACGACGAGGGAAAAGAAATACTCGCCCAACCCGCCCCACCGGAGGCGGACGCGATGGCACAGTCCGCGCTCGAATCTCCCGGCACGGAAATTAGGACGTCCCACGGCACGAAGTTTGCCGCCACGCGAACAACCGGCTCTACGGGAACGCATTATGTGCTGGTGATTGGCACCCATGTCGAATCTGTAGCAGATGTTCTGCGCGCGCCGGTACAGATTCAGATCATTCGCGCGGCGTTGGTTCTGGTGATAGCCGGGGTGATCTGTTTTTGGTTGGCTCGCTACATCACCGCGCCGGTACTTCATCTGCGCACCGCTACGCATCGTCTGGCCCTGGGCAACCTCAGTGCGCGGGTAGGGGCGGCCGCTGGCAACCGCAACGACGAACTTTCCGAATTGAGCCGCGACTTCGACCACATGGCCGAGCAAATCGAGTCGCTCATCAATTCCCAGCAAAGATTGCTGGCCGATATCTCTCACGAGCTTCGCTCGCCGCTGGCGCGCCTAACGGTAGCGCTGGGCCTGACTCGCCTGCACGCAGGTCCCGATTGCGAACCTGGCCTAAATCGAATCGAGCTCGAGGCCGCCCGGCTGAACTCACTGATTGGGAGCCTGTTGCGCCTGGCCCGACTGGAGGGCGGAAGCGCCGTGCTGGAGAGCGAGCCGGTGACGCTTGATCGCGTGGTGCAGGACGTCGCTGCCGACGCCGAATTCGAAGCTCACGGCCGGAAGCGCCACGTGCGCGTCACTCACACGGATGTCTGCACCGTTCCTGGCAACAAGGAGCTTCTGCGCAGTGCGATCGAGAATGTAGTGCGTAACGCGGTGAACTACACGCCGGAAGGAACGGAAGTGCAGATCTCGCTTCATAAGATCGCAGCGAACGGACATTCGGCGGCGTTGGTTAGCGTTCGCGACCACGGCAACGGAGTGCCGGAGACGGCGCTTCGCGACATCTTCCTTCCGTTCTATCGGGTTGGCGATGCACGCGACCGTTTTTCCGGCGGCTCGGGACTTGGTCTCTCGATCACAGACCGCGCCGTGCGCATACATGGCGGCACGGTTCGCGCAGAAAACTGCGCGGACGGCGGACTGCGGATCGAGCTGAGGCTCCCGTGTGCGACCAAACTGAAATTCGGGCCAGCGCAGACGGCGCCGAGGTGAAAATACCGGAAGGGCGGAGCGTGGGCAGACGCGGCCGCTAGGAAGTGTGATTGTGAAGATTGCGCCGCCGCCAGGTGAGCCAAACCACGATAACGGTGACGAAAAGCGAGGGAATCATCATAAAGATGATGCCGTGCCGCAAAGCCAGGATCGAGCGGGGACCAGAAGCTGCCGCGCCCTGATAACACATAGCGCATCCCTGCGCGACTGCCACAGGGGGCGCCGTCAACGCAACGATGCCCGCGGCCGCGAGGACCAGAACCACCAAGCCGAAAAGTCGTGTCAGTGACATTGATCGAACGTGCTCCGTAACTTCAGAATAGCAATCGCAGCGTTGGAATGCGCAAGTTCGTGAACCTAATGGACCCCGATCTTCAACATGCGGTGCGCATCGGGCCACAGGTGGTTCATCATCAACAGCACGAAAACCACGGAGACAAAGAAACTCCACATCATCACCGGACGTTCGAATTTCAGGTGCATGAAGTACAACAAGCCAAGCGTGGCCTCCAGAATGGCCAGTAGCAGCAGCGCCGCTAAAAGCTCATGCGTTGAAAACTGCCTGTACGTTAGAAAAACTTCGAAGCCCGCGATACTCAAAAGCCCGATCCATATCCCGATCGAAGACTTCATCGCCGGGCCATCTGTCGCATTCATTTCCGCCGCTCCTTCCGCGCCATTTTTCGTTCTCTAGCGCGCCGCGTTCATCAGGTAGATCATCGGGAACACGAACATCCAGACGATGTCAACGAAGTGCCAGTACAGGCCCGTGGTTTCTACGTGGCCTTCGTCGAGCCAATTCGTTTTGTAGCCGATGGCGATCACCACGAGGGCGACGACGCCCGAAAGAACGTGCATCAAGTGCAGCCCGGTGATCGAAAAAAAAGTGGCGCCGAACATCACCGGTCCGCCAGTGGGATTTTTGGCCAACCCCCAGCCCTCGCCGAACATGTGAAACCATTCTCGCAGGTGCAGCGTGGCAAAGACGATCCCCAGAACGATCGTCGCGCTGAGCCACCCGAGGCAAGAGGACTTGCGGCCTGCCTTGGCAGCTCCCACGGCACCAAGCATGGTCAGGCTGCTGGTCAGCAGCACGGCGGTCATCACCATGCCGTTCAGAATACTGGGGGAAAAATGAAACGGACGAGGCCAGTTCGGCGAGCCGATGCGGAGAAACGCATAGCCCACGAGGACCGCCCCGAATGTGATCGAGTCCGAGGCGATGAACAGCCACATCGTCAACTTCTTGGATTGTACGCCGTAAGGCGAGGGCTCCATTGTGGCGCCGTGGCCCTGCGTCAGCGCCGCTACCGTATCACTCACATCGCCTCCCGATGATTACGTTCGCATCGCAAGCAGCAAGAACAGATAAACCCACAGTCCGTCCATGAAGTGCCAGTAAACGCAAACTGCGCCCAGTCCCGTGGTTTGGGCGGTTCCGCTCGTCTTCCCGAGCTTGTGGATGATGTAAAACAGCCCGCCGATTCCACCAAGCAGGTGCAGTCCATGCAACGCCGTAAAAACGTAGAAGAAAGACGAACTCGGATTCGTCGCGAGCAGTAGCCCCTGGGCAACCAAATCCTTCCACGCCAGGATCTGGCCCACCACGAACGTCACACCCAGCGCGGCCGTGACGTACAGCCAGTAAAGTCCGTCCGCATAGAGTTTTTGGGCTTGCGAACGTCTCTGTTCCAGAACCGCCGACAGCGCGGAGAATCGCCATCGTGCAACGCCGAGAGTGACGCTACTGGCCAGCAGGATGAACGTATTTAGATAGAGAATGCGCGGCAGCTGAAAATGGGCCCAATCGTTACTCGCTCCCTGCCGCACGATCATCGCGCTGGTAAAGGCCGCGAAAGTCATCATGATCGCCGACACGCCAATCCACACGCCGGTTTCGGACCGCTCGGGACGCGGCATCGTCCGGGTCATTCGGGCCGAGGGCCCAGGCACGATGTTTCCCGGGATTCCACCGGACACGCCGCCATCGTCGATACGCGGCTCTTCGAGCTCGATATCCGCTTCCGTTCGTAGTGCCAGTGGTTCCATCATTCGACCTTCAACTCAAATCGTGCGTCGCGGATGTCATGCCGGCTTCGTGGGCGAAGTCTGCATGATGAAATCCGTGCCGTCCGAATTTTGCACGCCGTATTCATTCGGCCCGTGGTACACCACCGGGTGACGGCCGCCGAAATTATCGAACGGCGGGGGCGACGTCGTGCTCCACTCGAGTGACGTCGCGTCCCACGGGTTCTCTGAAGCGACCGGGCCCCAGAAACGGCTGTGGAACAAGTTCCACAGGAAAATCAATTGCGCCGCGCCTGTCATTAGCGCCGCGACCGTGATGAATTTATGCACCGGTATCAGAGGGATCAGAAAGTCATCGGTGAACGCCGCGTAGCGCCGCACGTTGCCGGCCATGCCCAAGTAGTGCATGGGCATGAAAATGAAATACACGCCGATGAAAGTCAGCCAGAAGTGGAGCTTTCCGAGTCGCTCGCTCATCATCCGCCCGAACATCTTCGGGAACCAAAAGTAGGTGCCGGCGAACACACCGAAGAGCGAAGCGACGGCCATTACGAAGTGGAAGTGGGCGACTACGAAATAGGTTGCGTGCAGATAAATATCGATCGACGGCTGGGCCAGAAAAAATCCGCTAATTCCCCCGCTGATAAACACCGAAATGAAACCTAGACAGAACAGCGAAGCGGCGGTGAATCGCATTTTTGAGCCGTAAACCGTTCCAATCAAAAGCAGGGTGATGATCGTGGCTGGAATCGTGATGATCAAAGTGGGCACTGAGAAAAGCGTCGCAGAAAACGGATTCATGCCGCTCACGAACATGTGGTGGCCCCAAACCATGTAGCTCAGGAACCCGATGGTGATCATGCATCCCACCGCAGCACGAGGCCCGAGGAACGGTTTGCGCGCAAACACGGGAAGAATGTGACTGACGATTCCGATCGACGGTAGAACCGCGATGTACACCTCGGGATGGCCGAAGAACCAGAATAGGTGCTGCCAGAGCAGCACCGATCCGCCGCTGTGCGGTATCACTCCGTTCCCGAACACCAAGCCCGTCGGGATGAAGAAACTCGTCCCCGCCGTCCGATCCAGAATCAAAAGGATGCACGCGGGAAGTAATACGGCAAACGCCAACAGGGCGATCACTGATGTGACAAACCATGCCCACGTGCTCAGAGGCATTCGCGCAAGCGACATGCCCTTGGTTCTTAGGTCCAAGGTGGTCGAAATGAAGTTCAGCGCGCCGAGAAGCGAGCCGATACAAAAAATGGCAATCGAAATCGCCCACAATGTCTCTCCCAGAGCCAGTCCGGGACCGGCCGCACCGCCGACCGCGCTGAGGGGAGCGTAGGTCGTCCACCCCGATATCGGAGGACCATCGGTAACGAAAAATGACGCCATCATCACGCAAAAGGCTGTGAAGGTGGTCCAGAACGACATCATGTTGAACCTGGGAAACGCCATGTCTTCGGCACCGATCTGGATCGGCAGGAAGTAGTTTCCGAAAGCGGCAAAGGGCGCGTTGGTCAGCACGAAGAAAATCATGATCGTGCCGTGCATGGTCAGGAGCGATAAGTAATATTCCGGCGTCATCGCTCCCTGCGGCGCGCCGACAGCGGACAGCTTATCTAGCAAAGGGATGCGCCAAGCGGGCCAAGCCAGGTGAATTCGCATCAGCCAGGAAAGCACCATGCCGATGATGACGGCAGCGAGCGCCAGCCCGAAGTACTGCTTGCCAATCACCTTGTGGTCGAGGCTAAAAACGTACTTCCGGATGAAACTCGTCGGAGGCGTATGCTGGTGCGCGACCTGTTGTGCCGATGCCTCATGCATGTGTGGACCTCGGAGAGAGGAGCTTCGCTGCTCTACGTAGACAGGGCGCGAAACCCAAGGTTTACGAGCCTTCCTGAGTCTTCAGCCACTGCTCGTAATCGCTTTTCGACATCACTTCCAGAAACGCTCGCATCTCGTAATGTCCCAACCCGCAGAGCTGCGTGCATACGATTTCGTATTTTCCGATTTGAGTCGCGGTGAAGTGCACCGGAATGTCCAAGCCCGGAACGAAGTCCTGCTGGATACGGAGCACCGGGACGTAGAAGGAATGGCCCACGTCCTTGGAGTGAAGGGTCAACGCGATCGGCGTATTGACGGGAATCGTCAGCGAACCGACAACCACATCATCGCGAGCCGCGACCTCGTTTCTTGGATCCAATCCGAAATAGTTGCCGCTGGCTTCATCGATCAGTTCGGGATGGATTTGGCCGAACTGGCCGTCCGGGCCCGGATAGCGAAACCAAAAAGCGAACTGTTCAGCCTGGACATCCACCTTTAGGGCATTTGCGCCAGCTTGGTCGAGATTAATCGCCGCCCATACCTTGGAGCCCACAAAACTCAGTGCGAGGATCTCCATGCCGACAACGACGATCGCCGCGATGATCAGGGGAGTTGCCCCGCCCGGAAAAATCTTGATTCGCCGTGCGACGTTCTTGTCGCTGCCCTGCCAAACGAAGATCGCCAACAGAATTTGCCCCGCCAGAAATAGAAGCCCAGTCTCGACCATTGTTTCGTTCATTTGACGGTCAAGCGCCGGGCCAGTGGTGGATATATCCACCGGCATCCACCAGGTGTGAAGCACGAAGAACGTCACCGACACAACCGCGATGACTGTGACGACTATCGCAAACCATTTACCCATAATGTGTTCGCCTCAATACGGTGCGTTGGGAAACAATCAAGGCCACCGGCGACGACACGACCCCTGCGTGGGGAAGGAGTCGGCGCTCGCGTAGTCGTTATTTCGATTAGTACGGTGTCGCCGTGAAGACGAAGTTCGCCGTTTTGCTTTCGGAACCAGTGATCGTGACATCCTGCGTTTTGGTCCCGTACTGTTCCTGCCACGCTGTCAGGGTATATTTTCCGGCGGGAAGTCCCTTGATCGTGAAGCTGCCATCCGGCCCGGTTACCGCGTAGTGAGGCGTCTTCAGGACGACAAAATATCCGTGCATCCAGGGGTGAATGTTGCATTTCACCGGAATGAACTCGGCCTGGGCCCACTTCGTATCAATCGCCGGAGAGCCCGGCGGTTGCGCGCGATTCCATTCTGTGTTCACGCGAGCCAGTGGATGAATGTTGTGCATCACCGGATCGTTATTGTAGATGGTGAGGGGTTGGTTCACTTCCATCACCTGAATGTGAGGCAAGTATTCGCAACCCTTCTGGTCGTACCGTACGGGCTGGCTCGGCACCGCGGTGCCTTGATCACCTGCGGAAACATAGACAACAACCCACTCCATGGTATTCCCTGGGCCGGTCGTAACGTTCTGCGTCTGGATCGGAGTGCTATGTTCCTTCGCACAAGCAGGTTCCTTGGACATGTCGATCGGTTTCATTTTCATCGGCGTGCCCGTGTAGGTTACCTTGCCCGTAACTGTGCCGGTCTCCGCAGGCGGTCTGGCAGCTATCCCCAAGGCGCTGCTCGCAGCTACAATCAGTCCCAACGTTCCGAGAAATTTCAAATGCATTGGATTGCTCCTTAGTCGCACCGAACTATTGTGCTCCTTCCAGTGTAGCGGGACCGATCGGCTTAATATCCTTCTCGTGAGTAGACGCATATGCCTTCCAGAGCGCCGACTCCGACGAAGCCTGCGGCTGCAGCGTGCGCAGGAAGTGAACCAGGTTCCACGCTTCCTCCGGCTTAATGACATCCGCAAATGAGGGCATGGGCGATCCGTCCAGACCTGTCATAAAAATCCTGTAGAGATCGCGGTTTGTGTCGCCGCACATAAACCTCGTGTCCGTCTGAAAGTCGTACGGTTTCAGCGGATTGCCCTTGTCATCGGTCAGAGTGGAAGCGGACGGCCCATCTCCCGCTCCGCTCGGACCATGGCACTTCCAGCATTCCACTCGCTGGAACACCTCCCTGCCCGCGAGAATGCTCTGGATAGTAATCGGCGGCTCAGGCGGAATTGTGATTGGCGTTCCCGCTTTGTCCTTCGCCCAACGCGGCGACCAGGTCTTGATGAACGCTACAAGGTCTGCGCGCTGCTGCGGCGTCAGCGGCCTCCAAGACGGCATATTGGTAGTCACAAAGCCGCGAGTGATCGCGTCGAAAAGATCATCATCGGTAGGCAGCGTGCCGGTCGGCGTCGACCGACACTTAAAGGTAGCCTCGGTGAAATCGCGAGGTTTCGGATCAATCCACTGCGCGTTCATTCCTTCACCGTTGCCCCTAGGACCATGGCAACCTATGCAGAACCGGATGTAGAGATGCTTGCCCGCCTCGGCGTGTCCGGTCAGCTCGCCGATGTGACTTGTTTCCGTTTCGACCGAAGGCGTGCCCAAATAAGCAGCGGGTGGATCGATGTGCGACTGCGCGAAGGTCGTCATCGCGCCGGCGCCGAGAAGCCCTGCCGACCCCAGAGCGATTGCCACGAATAGTTTTTTGATTGTCATTGTGGTCCTCACTCCTAGAAGTCGAAGTCAAATCCGATAAATATGCTGCTGCTCCAAACGCCGTTTGTCGGGAAGAGCGGAGGCAAACCCGTGCCGTCTCCGCTTTCCGGCACAATCCCGATGGACTTGGATATTGAATATTCGTTGTGGAATGCAAGCCCGGCCCGGCTGAACATGATCGGATACCAGCGGTAACCCACGGAGTAGGCAGTTACGTCGCCATAGTTGCCCGGAACCGTGCCCTGATTCACCAGCGCTTGCTGCGTAACGTCGATTTTTTCAAATCGACCGAGGAATACCAGCTGGGGATTCACGTAGTAGTGCGCTTCGATGAACCCGCCCGCAAACGTCGGTGAAGGCGCGCCGCCGGGAAGAGGACTTGTGGACGCCTCGTCTGATCCGAGGTAGGCGTTGTCGTGGCCGTACATGAAAAGAGGCAACAGTTCGAGCTTTCCCAAAAACAAATCGCCGGCAAATCCTACTCGGTAGAACGGTTTGTTGCCCAGGCCAACCAAAGGCACCGTACCGTCGCCCGTCGTTTGGTAATACGTGGGGCGTTGTCCGATATAGGAAAAGACGCCCAATCGTTCAAGACCCAGGCTACCTGCATTGAATGCCTGGCTGAACGCGAGGTTTACGTCGTAACTCCGATTGCTTGGCGGAGCGCCGGGTACCACGTCCGTCGTGAAGTTCACGCCGCCTTCATTGCTGCTCAACATCGCCACCGAATATCGGGTGTAACTATTCTTCGAGTGGCCCGCGAGCTCAATTCCAATCTGGTTGTCGCCATATCCGAAGTCGTTGGAGCTACCGGGCACGTTGAAGTGGTAAATCTGGTAGAAACCGCCATTGTTCGAAAGGAAAAGCATCCGCTTTTCGGAAATCAGATTGTCCAGCTCGAAGCGCCCGAATCGCAAATTCAGCCACGAGCTGTTCTTCAAATTGTCGAAGCGCACCCAGGCCGCTTCGAAGTGCCAGACTGCAGTCGAATCCGACGAAGGCAGCAGCACAAACGAAATGTTTTTGTAGAGCGTGCCCGCCGACCACAAGTCCATGCCCGAAAGGTCGAAGCCGGCTTGCGTGACGCGCCCCGCGATTGTGGAGCTTGCCGGGCCGCCTCCCGGAATGGAATCGATCGGTTGGTTGTTCGTGCTCTCGCGGTGCCAGTTGGGCGTGATGCGGAAGGTGACTGGGAAGTAGGAGGGGTTCTGCCAGATCGGAGAGTCGCGATCATTCATTAGCTGGTAGCCGTTGTCGCGGAACACCTGCCCGAAATTGTTCAATTCGGGCCATGCGGTGTGACACGCGGAACACGGCAGACCATACTTCCTCGCAAACGCCGGAATCGCGTTCACCCGGATTCGCGGCAGAGGCGCAGCATGCGCAGTCGTCGTAGCCCGGCCGGAAGGAGCCGAAAACAAGGCCGGCAGCGCGACCAACGCTACCAAATTTACAACCAGCAATTTCAGACCGCGGACACAGGTCGGAAATTTCTTAAGCATACGGCCTCCTATTCCAATCACAGGGGGACAGATTTGAAACGGATGTAGTGCTTTCAAGACATCGGCAGGTGGAGACATAAACCGAGCGAAGCCTGGACGGCGTGACCAAAACCGAATATCTCGCTCTCGATTCGCGCATTGAAACGCCGGCAGTTCCTTAGCGGTATTCGAAAATTCGCCGCAACAAATCCAAAAAACGGATAGAACGTACTCCCGGTTAGTTAAGATTGCAAGCACAAATATTTACAAAACTTAATCTTTTTTTCGCGGTTCCTCAAGGTCCTGACATTCCCTTGTAACGTTTTCCCCCAGTCCGCGCCAATTCCCATGCCGGAATGTCAAGATTGACGTTGACTTCCTTAAGCCCGGAGGTGTACGAGTGGTTTGGACTTTGTCGTGTTTCCGTAGCCTGTCCCTGCTCCGTAGCGCTGGGAATGTTCGAAGCAAGTGGTCCGAAAACCGTCGAATGGTTAATTCTGCTAGGAGAAAAGAGCCTTTGCGGTTTGCGGTTCCAGTCCGGTCGACCGTGCTCTCCATTTGCGGACTCTTCTTTTTGTTTCTTTTGGCCCCCGCGAGTTCCTCGCTGCAAGCGGCGAGTGCCGCAAGTCACCCTACCGGCAAGCCCGATGCTGATGCCTTTGTCATTGATCTCACCGCTTCCGAGGCCGATGTGCTGAAAGCGGTGCGCGCGGTCGTTGAAGACGATGTAATCCACGGCACTTACATGTACGAACACGAGGAAATACTCGATGAAGCGTCTGCGGAGACCGACAGCGCCTATTTCGGCCCGTGGAAAGGCGATGGGCACGTCTTCTACAAGGTCCGCCGAGACGCCTTGGCGCCCCGCCATTTCAAGAACAGTGCGGATATCGGCGTAATTACCGTCCGCTACGTGGTTCAGGCTGTTTCCGCCAACCGGACTCATCTGAGCATCAATGCGGTTTTCGTGGAAGACGGAACCAAGCATGTACACCTTTCAGATACGACTGTCGAAACCAGCGAGTTCGCTGAAATTCAGTCGCACCTCGTTGCCATTCAACGCGAGGAACAACAGACCGCCGAAATCCTTCAGAAACGTCAGCTCAATGCCGAGGCTGCGTCGATTACAAAGGAGCGCAAAGAGGAAGCGGCTCGTGTGCAGGATGTTGAAACATCGCTGGCTGGACTACAGAAGCGAGCCGACCAGTTGCAACACGAATTGGAAGTCCGCGTCGCCAACCCGACCACGGAACTGAAAGCCGCTCCTTTCCACAGCGCCAACACAGTCGGATCGCTATCCGCCGGCGAGGACCTGCTCGTCGAAATCATTACCCCGTATTGGTATGGAGTGGAAACCTCCGACGGCCACCGCGGTTGGATTCGTCGTGATCAGGTGGTCCCGCTCCCGTGACGCCCTCGTTCTCGCTTTCGGCCCCGCGCTTCCATCGATCACGTCTGGTGTCGCTCTGTTTCTTTTTTCTGTTTTCCAGCGGCATCGTACGGGCGCAGACGAGTCCGAACTACCAGCGTGTGTATCCACGTCCTGTCGCAGAGGTACGGGCGGCGGTGCAGAACGTGAAGAATTCCACACGCGGGCGTTTGCCGACTCTGGAGGGATTCGTCGTCGATCAAGCAAATCCTCCGCTCGACCGCTACGACAAGGGCTTCTACGAATGTTCGTTCGATGTCGCGCCCGCCGTCGGTGGTGGAACACTAGTTGTGGCGACCACAAAGATTACAGCGTTCCTGAACGATCCGACCACGGGCGTGTCTGGGTATCGAGTGTTGACCTCCAACGGACGCCTCGAAAATGACGCGCTGGATAGCATCGAGGAAGTGCTCAACCCCGGAAGCAAGCCCGCAGCCTCCTCAGCGGCTTCCGCACCGCCCGCTCCGGTAGCTTCTGCGACGAGCGGCGGATTGCGGCCGGCGCGAAACTTCAATGCCCCGAATACAGGCTACGGAGATTTGGCGACCGTCTCTTCCTCCGGTTCGAGTTCCGCGGGCGAATCCTCGTCCAGAGATTCGTCCTCGTCGGACACGACTCGCGCCCCGCGAACTCCGGTTGCACCGGCGGCCCCGTTACCCACCGGCGAGAGCGTCGAATCGCTTCGCGCCCGCGCGCTCGCCGATGCGAAGAAATCGCAGGAGCTCACCGGCTATATCCAGTCGCTCGAGGAGATCGAGCACAATCAAGCGCGGCCCGCGAATCTGGCCGCTGTGAAAAAACCTAAAACGCCGGTCTACACGAAAGCCGCGGAAGGCGCGCCTGTGCTTTTGTCCGCCGATGCGCAGGACGAGTTTGAAGTGTTGGAAGTTTCGGGACCCTGGGTGCATGTACGAATTTCCGGCGCTTCGCGAGGCTGGATTCGCAGAACGCAACTCGAAATGCCCGCCGGGTACACAGCAACCGCGCCAAGTACAGAAACTGCGACCAATGACACACCAGTTTTCCGTGTGGCAAAAGAAGAGACCAACCCGTTCAGCGGCTCGTGGGACAAACTCAAAGGAAAGACGGTTCGCGTCGAATGGATCGAAGCATCGTCGCAATCATCGTCGCCCGCCGAGAAACTCGCGTATGCAAAGTCTGTGTTCCTGAATGCCTATCAAAGCGTGAATGCGGCGCATCAGAACGTGGACGGCATCGTGGTCGTTTTTGATTCCGCTGACGGTGGGCAAATTGCAGCGGCGCTTTCAAGCGTAAAGGCGCTCGCGGATAAGAGCGTTTCCGACTCGGCATTCTGGCGGCAGTGCTCGCTGGACCCCGCTGATGCTTTTCAGACCACCGAAACGCACGCTCGTTCAAACGCCGGTCAATGATTTTTAATCTTCAACCGCGTTATTTTGCTACCTACCTGGTTTGAATCGCTTTGTTTTAGAGGGGATTCTCTGTTGGCGACGGCTCGGATACGTCCGATGCGTTTCCTTTGACATCGAAGTGCCATAAGAAAGAATTATTCGTGTTTATCGTCGCCAACCTACCTTAGTCGATCGCCGTCAACAAAAGGTTGTTTGATTTCCGTCGCCTGCCCAGCGTTGCGTTCACGCGCTCCGCGGTGGGGCATTCATTTGCGACTCAGCAGGCGCGAGCGCTGGTCGAGGTTAGGTTCGTGGCGAGAAATGTCCCGAGGCGCGCGAGAGGAATCGCCGTCAAATTTTCCGTGAATTTGCTTCAGGACTGAATCTGTACCAAGTTCTCGTCGCTCGATGGTTTCGGCCCGATCCCGGTCCAGCGCGACGGCGTCAGCTTGTTCGCCTTCAGCTTGTTCACAAAAAGCCCCACGCCAATCGACCCTGCGATGAAATGGTTCACCTTCAGCGGACCCAGCACTTTCACGCTGCGGATCCAGTGCAGCCCGCTGCTCGCCGCGCATCCGCATTGCGAGCAGTCCGGCGTTCCGCCAAACACGCACGGTTCCACGCGGCTCTTGAAGTCCGCCGAATAATTCGCGGACATCTTCGAGAATATGCACGCGTCCGGATTCTCCGGCGGCTTCACGAATGCATGCGCAATTCCGTCGTTGATCAGCAGCTTCGGATACGGCTTCGTCAGGGCAGGCAACTGCTCGGCAAGTTCCAGCCGGTTCTCCGCGGTCAACTTCTCCGCGCTCTCTTCGCCGATTTGCGGCGTGTACAGACTTACCCAGATCCGGTTTACCTCCGGCCGCGCATTCCAGAATGCGACGTAATCCTCCAGATAGCCCGGCCGTTCCATCATGGGACGCGTGATTACCCAGTGGATGTTCACTTCGCGCCCGGCGATATTCTTCAGGATTTTCTCGTACGTCGCAGGCTTTCGGCGCACATCGTGATCGATCGGCAGTCCGTCGACTGAAACCGCCACGCGCACGCGCGGCAGCTTCATCCATTCCATCGGAACCGGAATTACCGCGCTGGTTACGACCAGCGTGAAAATCCCCATTCCGCTCAGCACCGGCAGAATCCGGCTCAATTCCTTGTGGCGCACCAGCGGCTCACCGCCCACCAGCGAGACGTGCATCGGCTTATGTTTCTTCACCAGCGCGATCACGCCATTCACCAGATCGTCGCCGCGCTTGTCGTTCAACTCCGAAAGCGTCACGCCGCCGCCCAAATGCTGATCGCCGTACGCATAGCACCCGGGGCAGGAAAGCGGACACTCGCGGGTGATTTCGATCGAGAGCATGGGCGCATGACCCGTCAGGATCCGGCCCCAGGAAGAAAGGATTTCGCGCGCAGTGATACTAGGATTGGGAGTCGTCACGTCCATACGCCATTGTGATGCAAGTCGCCCACCGATGGGTGCTTTGTTTTTGAATGGGAGTCAGAAATGATTACGCGGCTGAGTTCAGCGCCGATATAGTACAGCTTGGCGCACAAAATGCACGACGATCGCGCGAGGCTTTGCGGTTTCGCTATAAAACGGCAGAGAACTCGATGCTCGCTCGGACGTGCCGAGGCGAAAGCTACAAGTGCCGCGCGTGCCTGCTTACTTCTGCGCCGTCTCTCGCGCTGCGCCGGTCGTTTCAATCCAGGTCAGCGCATCCATCACGGTCTTGAACCCGCCGTGCGAACCAAGCATGTTCGACTCGTCCTTACTGAAAAGCGGCTTGCGGTGTGCCGAAAACGCTGCCGGGTCATACGTCCCGCGGCGTGAGTGGAACACCCACACGTACTCATGGTGGCTCTTGTTTGCATCCGACGGCGACATGAGGGCCGTGTCCACCGTCGAAAGCGGCTCCCAATCCGAGAAGCCGTTCAACTCCCGATGCACCGGTGTCGGCAGCGTAACGCTGTAGAAGTCCACGTCGTGCGTGAAGATCACGATGTAATCCACCATCGCCGGTGTTGGAGCAGGGCACACCGTCGGGAAGGCTTTCTTGCGGTTCTGCTCGATCCACTTGAACTGGTTCGGCGAAAGCCCGTACGCGGCGAAGAACGAGGTGCAGTTCGCCGTCGATTCCACCGGCACGGTCGATACTTCGTCCGCATCCGGATCGACAGGTGGCTTCGCGACCACGGGTTCGGCGACGGGTTGCACCGTCGGTCGCGGGACTGGCGCGGGAGCGGGCGCCGGAGCGAGGTAGGCGACGGTGGGCTGAGGTTGCGGAGCCGGCGCCGGCGTGGGAACTGAAACGGCTGCCGCCGGGGCGGGTTGAGGTGCTGGCGTTGCGGCGCTTGTGAGCGTGATTTCAGTTTCCCGCGCGGCTGGCGCAGGAGCTGGTACTGACGCGGCGACCGTTGGCTGCGGAGTCGGCGCCGCCGTCGCAATGACGACTGGCTTGGGAGCCGGTGCGATCGTCGGAGGCGCCGGGCGCGAAACAACCGGCTGTGGCGTCGGCCGTGGCGCTGAACTCGCCGCGGCAACGACGACCGGTTTCGTCGGCGCTGGGGCGGGCGCGGCTGCGGCTGCGGGCTGCACAGCGAGCGTTGGCTGCAGCGCAGGAGTCGGCGCAGGCGTAGCGACTGGCGCGTACGATGCGGCCGCGGTTGGCGTTGGCGCGGGAGTGGGTTTCGTCACGACGGCGACAGGCGTCGGCGCCGGTTGAGGCGCCGGCGCAGCGGAAATGGTGGAAGCGCTTACGGTCGGTGCAACGTGGGCGCGCTGGTTCGCGAGCATCTGTTGCGATACGACCTGAAGATCGTGCGAATGATCTTCCGGCTCGGGAGGAATCGCGGACTTCGGAAACGAGGTGTCGGCAACGTAGCCTTCATCACCCGCCGCCGTTCGGACCTTCACGTATCCTTTCACTCGGTCGATGATTTCCACTTGATCGCCGCACTTCAGCTTGGCCTCGACGTTGAAGTCGACCAGCGACTCGTAGACCCACACGCGGTCCTCGTTCGCGCCGCACTTCACTCCAATCTTCGGCGCCGCGCTAGCCTGCGTCGCACCCGCTGCGGCAAAGACCAAACCTGCGAAAACGAATCTGCGGATCATAGGGCCTCCAGCGAATCTCTGTGAAGTCACCCGCGTTACTCCGCTGGCAACCATCCCGGTGATAGCCCGGGGACACAAACTGCGGAAATCGGGGAACTCAAGTCCTCCCAAGGAAGTAATCCAGCCGCTGGATCGGCGATCCACAAGGCGAGCAGGCGGGACTTCGATCGAAACGTTCGGCACGGTTTTCCCAAGCTCGGCGCTAAGAAGAGCTTCCCAGAACGGGACGAATCCCAGTGCCAGTATGAGGACAAGCGAAAGGCTGGAACAACTGGACGAAAGTGCAGATTTGGGGCTGCTCCGTCCAGTTCGCCTTTGTATCGCCTTTACAAGAGCTTACGGGAATTCGGTGGCGGCGCGGTGCACCAATCTCTAGTGCGGCCAGCGCTTATCGATGGTAAGAGAAAGCTGGCGGATTTCGGGCCGGTCGGCGTCGGGACCGCAGTCGTGTTGCAGGTGGACGGCATAGTCGCGAGCATCACCCTTGTCGCCTGCAAGGTTGGCCGCGACGGCGGCACCAAAACGCGAGTCAAATCGGCCGGGAGCGAATTTCAGTGTGGCGGCGTATTCGCGGACGGCAAGGTCCGGGCGGTTAAGTTCGAGGAATAGATCACCAAGCATTTCGCGAGCGGGAATGATGACGTCCTCAAACTGTTCGCTCTCCTGGCGCTCGGCGGCGGCACGCATCGAGGTGACAGCATCGTCGACGCGCTTTTCGGCGAACGCCACCCACGCTTCGGCTTCGAGCTGCTCTGTGTGCTTGCCGGCTTTGACCTCCTCGCCATTCTTCTTGTCGTCCTCGTCGCGCGCCGCGAGGGCGGTGACGAGCTTGGCGAGGTTCTCCTGGGCTTCGACGGCGTCGCCGGTGCGTGCCGCGCCGATGCTTTTCGCCCAGTAAGTAGGGACAAGGGCGTACATTTCTACATTCAGCACGGGAAGTGCGGCGGCGTCCTTATAACGCCGAAGATCGAGCGCGTTTCGCGCGTCCAAATACGCTTGGCGCTTTCCGATTTCCTCGGCGCTCGCGCCCGGAACGTTTTTGAGATCGGCGAGGACTTGATCGGCTTTCGCGGCCTGTCCCATTTGCGCGTAGCTGTAGGCTAAGTAATCCATGGCGTGGAATTGGTAGTGCGGAGCCGCCTGATGTGCTTCGGTGGCTTTCGCGGCTGCAGCAGAGGCGGCCAGATTGGAATCGACGGATTCCTGCCAGAGGCCGAGCCGGACAAAAATGTGCGACGGCATGTGCAGCGCGTGCGACGAATCGGGCGCGATCTTCGCATAGCGTCGCGCGGCCTCAAGACCCTGCGGCGCGAGCGCCGGCGTGTCCGCCGCGTGAATAATGTAGTGCGCGACGCCCGGGTGATCCGGATGCGTCTGCAACAGCGGCAGCAGAATCGCGAGCGCTTCCTTGCGATCAGCATCCGAACGCTTTTCGTCCTTGTACGCGAGCGAGACGAGCGACAGCGCATAAAACGCCGCCGCGTCCGTATCGTTCGGATTCGCCGCGTGCACTTTCGCCATCGCTTCGGAGTAATTGCGCGTGCGCTCGGCGTAGCTGAGTTTGGGATCGTCCTTGAAATACGCCAAAGCAGCCTCGATATAGCCGCGTTCGAGCGCTGTGCCGCTGTTTAGCTTTTGTGCCGTCGCTAAATACGCGCGGCCTTTTGCCAGCGTCTCCGGGTCCGCGTTGTTCCAGAGCTGTTGATAGAGCGCCATCGCTTCGCCCCAACGCGCGATCGCGCACCTGGGGTCCGCTTTCGCGGCTTGTCGGAACGCTTCTTCCGATTGCTGATACTGAAACGAATGCATAAATGCGACGCCGGAAAGGATCGCTGGCTTTGCCGCTGCATTGCACGAAGTAGGGAAGGCGACGGTGCCAAGCTGGTCCGTCGCCGTCGCCGCTTTCGCGGACACGCCCGCCGTCGCGCACATCGTCACAACGCACAAAACCGCTGGCAAGAGCCGAGTCATCGCTTGATCCTCTTCGTCTGCGGCGTATTTCCACTATCGCGATTCATTTAGTGCTTTTTGTGATGGCCCGCGCGACGCTTCTTGTCATACCGGGCGAGCGAAGCGTCGATCACTGGATATGCCGTTGCCGCGGGCTGAATCTCGTCAACTTCCACAATTTTCCCCTCGAGCTGCTTGTAGTCCTGGAAAAAGCGCCGCACCATCGCCAGCTTGTGCGGCGGCAGCTCGCTCGCTTCGTGATACGAATTGTATTCCGGATCGGCCGTCGCTACCGCGATGATCTTGTAATCCTTGGTTCCCGAATCGATCATCGCCATCAATCCGATCGTGCGCGCGTGCATGATGGTCAACGGCACAACGGGGACTTGGCACAGCACCAGCACGTCGAGCGGGTCGTGATCTTCAGCCAACGACTGCGGTATGAATCCATAATTTGCCGGATAGTACGCCGCGGAGTACAGCACGCGATCCATCTTGATGATGCCGCTTCCTTTGTCGAGCTCGTATTTCACACTCGATCCCAGCGGAATCTCGATCACCGCTTGAAACTCGTGCGGAACGTGTTCGCCGGGGCTCAGGTCGTGCCAGGGATGCATCGTGTTTCCTCCAATTGCAATTATAAGTCACTCGCTGCGAACCGCTACGTTTCTGCGGGCAGCCGCCGCGAAACCCCAGAAATCCAGGCGTTACCGCCGTTCACAGGGCGATTCGAGTACACAACTTTTCCGCCTCGCCTGGTCAGCACGTACACCGTCGACGGATCGAGATTCTTCAGCGCCTCGTCTTTCAAGTATTCCGGCGTGAAAAGATAAACGCGATTCGGGCCGTTCCACAGCCGCATAAACGAGGCATCGTCCTCATACACATGTGGCGCGTCCGGCCAGAATGATCCGAACCACAAATCGCCCGCCACGCCGTTCAGCACATGCACCTGAACGCCCGTATAGAAATTCAGATCCGAGCCGGTTTCGTAGACGCCGTTGATCACGATTGTCTCGCCGGGTTGGTAGACTTGCTTGATCTCGAGAGCGATCTGCTTCGATGCGATCTCCGGTGAAAAAATGATGTATCCCTGCCACACGCAGAACAAAATGACGATCGACATCGCCGCAAGCGCAAAGTTCGCCGTCACCGTTTCGCCGCGGCGCCGGAACAACCAATTCAACAGCGAACCTACCAGCATCCCAACCCCAATCTCCAACAGGGGCGCGCGGAAGAGACCAAACGATTCAACGGTGAGGTCGCCCATGTGTCCGAGGGAAAGTTTGTATTTCGCCGGGTGCGGGGTCAGCACTGCGCCAATGTCCGTGCCTGCGGGGAAGGGATGGGTCTGTGAGAGCAGAGCTATGGTTGCTGCAAATGCTGCGACGCCAATCATCAGAAGACAGACCGATGCGAACCGTCCTGCTCGGCGCTCGCGGCTGCCGGCCGGCGATTCACTCTCACGTTGCATCCAGCTGCCAATCAAGAGCGCCAGCGCCGGTATCGCCGGGAGCGAATAGTATTCCTGGCGGCTCGAGAAACTGAAGAACAGCATGATCATGACGGCCCAGATCGCGCAGAACAAGTTCGCTCGGGCCCGCGAGTCCAAATTCGATTTCCAAGCGCTAAGCCTCGGCGGAATTTCTCGGAGCGCGGGAATAAGGAAGACGACCCATGGGATCAGGAAAATCAGCAGCATTGCCCAGAAAAATCCCAATCCCACTTTGTCGTAGTCGTATGGAACGCGCTTGCCGATGTAGCGCATGAAATGTTCGTTGACGAAATACGACCACAAAAACCCCTTCGCCATCGTGTTCGGCACGGCCGGATTTCGTATCGCCGCGAGAATGTGCCATGGCGCGGCAATCACAAAAAACAAAATCGCACTCGATACTAAATGCAATTTCCAGATTTTCCTGAGGTCGCCGGTCAGAAAGAGGTAGACCGGAATGATCAAGCAGGGAAAAACAATTGCAATCAGCCCTTTCGCAAGCACATTTAACGCGATTGTGATTGCGAGGCCCCAGCACAGCCACTGCGACGGTTCGGCCGCTTCCGACGCGCGCAGGAAAAAATAAAGCCCGAACGTCAGAAACATCGCCACAAGCACGTCTGAAATTAGAAATCGCGTGAAGACGAACACGCCGAGCGACGTCGCACAGATTGTCGCGGCGTAAAAGCCGCCTTCACGCCCAAAATAACGTCTACCGAAAACAAAAGTCGCCGCAATCAATCCAAAAACACAAAGCGCGAGCGGCAATCGCGTCTGCCATTCGCCTACTCCAAATAACTTGTAGGAAATCGTAACCGCCCAGTAGAGTAACGGCGGTTTCTGTAGATATCGCAACCCGTCCGTGTAGAGCGTCACCCAATCGTGAGTGAACAGCATCTCGCGCGAAGCTTCAGCGTGGACCGAGTCCGCGTCATCCAGCAGTGCGGGGCGGAAAAGCCCCGGCAAATAGACAATCGCCCACGTCAAAAGAAGCAGCGTCCAACAGCGCGTACTCGTGAAAAAGCCCGCTCCCTGCGTTAATGGACGGTCGGACGCCAAGTCTCTGCCTGCTCCCTTGTCTGGAATGTGTCGGTTGAAACGGACGGATGGCTCGTCACTCCGGGCGGAGGCACAGAATCTTAGTCCCGCTCGCAACGCAGCAACAAATTTTAGCCTAAGTGGAAATCTTTGTCAGTCCGACCTGACGCGTCGGGCCTGTACTTAAGGATGCTGAGAGACCGTCGGACTCACGACGTTGCCGTCCGCGGTCGCGGCCGTCTGCGGACCAGTGCCGCACAGGGCGTCGATCTGCGTCTGCAAGGCGTCGTCAAAATGAGCGCCTGCCCTTGACTTCGTCGAACAGACTTGACCCGCTGTAAGCTGCAGCGCCCCGCGCACATCCGCGCCATCAAGAATCGCGTCGCGCAGGATGGCTCCGTTCAGTACCGTGCCGTTGAACTGAGCGCCGCTCAGGTCTGCCCGCGATAAATCCGCGTCGATGAAGATTGCCGTCGCGAGTTGCGCATTCCGTAAATTCGAACCCGGAAGCTTTGCCGACCAGAAATACGCTTCGCGTAAATCGGAATGCTCGAGATTCGCTCCCTCCAGATGCGCGTCGCGAAGGTCAGCTTTGTCCATATTGCCGCGGATGATGGACGCGTTCTCTAGGTGCGCGCCATATAGACTGGCGCCATCCATTCGCGCGTCGATCAGCGTCGAACCCGCCAGCGTCGCATAGGAAAGATTCGCTCCTCGAAGGTCTGCACGCGAAAGAGTCGCGCCGTCCAGTGATCCACGATCGAGATTTACGTGCGCCATTTCCGCCCTATCGAGGTTTGCATTCTGTAGCGTCGACTGGCTCAGGTCCGCCCCGCGCATGTCGGCTTCCGACATGAACGCACCGTTGAAGTTCGACCGGAACAGATGCGCGTTCGCAAGGAATACGCCATACGCCTGTGCGTATCGAAAATTGGAGCCTATCAGCCGCGCGCCGCTCACTTCACTGAGTCGTGCGTCCGTTCCATCCCATCCCGCCGGCTTACGGGAAATGGAAGCCTCGGTCAGCTCCGCGTACGGATCCACGCCCACGGTCCAAAGCACCGTCGGCGCCCATCGTCGAACATTCGCAGCACCGTATTGAGGAGCCCGCACCGGATCTCGAGGCACACCGTAAATTGTCCCCAGCGAGAGAAACGTCAGAAGCGAAAACAAGAGGCCGAGTCCTGTCGTCGGCTTAATCGCCTTCAGTTTGTCGAGCCATGGATGCGCCTCACCGTCTCCATCGACCCACACTTCAGCAGGTCGCCCGGTCTTCGTCGTGCAGTAGAACGCGACAGACGTCGACAACAGCACCAGAACTTCTTGCAGCATTGTCCCGTGAAGGTCCTGAACGGTCAGGTAGCGCGCCCAGAACAGCAGAATCACGATCGGAACGCTCCAGTAAGCGAGTACCACCGAGATTGTCTTTTCGATTTTTCGCGTGGAAGGGGCGTCCGTGTTCATCCAGCGGAAATGGGTCCGCATGAGGCCGAGAACAATTCGTGACCCGCCCTGGCCAAGCGCTCGTCCGTCCGGGAAGACCGCTGGCAGCTCCAGCACCGCATCCCAAACTCGTTGCAGGTTGTAGAGAAACCATAGATACACGGCAAACAGAACGACGGGAGCCACAAGATACAGTTCATCAGACGGCAGCGCCGCAGCCAGCGCACGCGACGGTATAAAAGAAAGAATTCCGGAGTCCGAGAGAAGCTGCACGTCGCGTGTCTTCCAGATCATCAGGCAGGAAATCACGCTCAGCAGGATCGTCGTCCCGAAAAGCCGAACAGCCGTAGCGGACGTGCGCGCGAAATCCGCAAGCCCGCGGAATTCGAGCACCGCCGCGGGCAGGGAAGCTTCGTGAACGTTCGCTCCCGCAATTTGCCGCGAGACAAGCCCCATCGAGTTTTCAAGCGACGCGCCTTCCAGGTTCGCGCCTTCGAAATTCGTTCCCACCAGGCAAGCTTCGCTGAAGTTCGCGCGCACCAGGCACGCATCACGCAGATCGGCGAGCAGCAGGTCCGCCGCCGTCAGATTGATATCCTGCAAGTCCGCGTGGCGCAAATTCACGCTGATTAGCTCAGTGCTGTCGTAGTCGCCCTTGCGCAGGTCCGCGCGGCGACCGCTCGCGCCGTGAGAATCGAGCCATTCCTTGTGCGCAGCGAGTGTTTCTTCCAGCGCCCATTCGTTTGGATCAACACGCGGTTTCAGCACGTACGCGTCCGGAGCGACGTCGGCTAGAGCCGGAACCGTCTGGGCGTGCGCTTCGAACAGTTCGCCCGTCGGCTGGTTGAGCTGAGGAGGTTTGGCCGTGCCGAAATTCGCCAGCAATTCATCGATGTCGAACGTACGGCTTGGCTTCGCGGCTTCGGGCAACTCCGCTGAAAGCGAGCCGGACTGGGCAACAGCGATGGTCGCGGCCTTCGTTTCCTCCGCCTTCTGTGGGTCGCTCACCAACAGGGGCGCCGGCTCGACTTTGGCGGGTGCGTTCACCTCGATCGGTGCCGCAGTTTTTGTCGCGACCGCAGCGGGAATGGCCACCGGGGAGGAGGCTACGACTGGTGCGGCCGCTACTTCCGCTCGGGCTGCTCCAACGGATCCGACCAGAGGCTCAGCCTTGCTCTCGAACTCGAGATGGAGTTTCGGTTCGAGCACTTCGGGCAGAACGGGTTTGGGGGCCGAAGGGGTTTCCGTTTGAACCAGAAATTCCTGCGCTAGAAATTCTTTGAGCAGTGCGGCTTGAAGCGGGTCCTCGCTTGGCGCCTCTGCGGACTTCCGCGACTCTTCCGCGAGAAGCCCCTCTGGCGAAACCTGCTCCGGCAGAATCGTCAACGTGCTCGAGCGTCCGCTTGTAAACAAAGACTTGAAAGAAAAGGCCATGGAACGGAACTCATCCCCCGATGAGAAGTGCGGCTCATGCCCTCAATTCAGCGCGAGCGAATAGAAATGGACCTCCGCGATCCGCGGATCGGCCTGCTCCCATGTTAATTCGGAACCAACGGGCCGCACCGGAGACTAACCCGGACGTTTCTGAAACGATGCCTGTACAAACGTGCAGCCGGAGGACAGCTGTCCCACGGGGACCGTTCGCGTCGGAGGCAGCCCAGATTGGCGCGTGCGGCAGACGCGCCTTTGTGGCGCAAGTGCTGCACAGCGAAACGATTCGCAGTATCCTCTATCTAGACCCACTTGAAGCAGAATCGAGGACTCGCCGTAAACATACGGGAGGAAATTGTGGACTCCAAGGCTCCGGTCGTCGCAGACGCAAAACACCGGATCGAATCGGACAGCATGGGCCAGATTCTGGTGCCCAACGACCGGTATTACGGTGCGCAAACCGCCCGTTCGCTGATCCATTTCGATATCGGCCGCGAAACCATGCCGCCCGAGCTGATCCGTGCGTTCGGCATTCTCAAGAAGGCGGCTGCGCTCGTGAATGCCGATCTGGCCAAACTCTCGGCCGAGAAATTGAAGTACATCCTTCTGGCGGTGGATGAAGTGATCGCAGGCAAGCTTGACGAAGATTTCCCCTTGCACATCTGGCAGACAGGCAGCGGAACCCAGACCAATATGAACGCCAACGAAGTTATTTCGAATCGCGCGATCGAACTCGCTGGCGGCGTAATGGGCAGCAAGAAACCGATTCATCCGAACGACGACGTTAATATGTCGCAGTCCTCGAATGACACCTTCCCGACGGCCATGCACATCGCCGCTGCGGCACGCGTAGCCACGGCCTTGATTCCTTCCGTCGAAAAGCTTCGTGATGCGCTGGAGGCGAAAGCGCGCGAGTTCTCAAGTGTTGTTAAAATCGGCCGCACTCACCTGATGGATGCAACGCCGCTCACTGTCGGCCAGGAAATTTCAGGTTGGGTGAGCTTACTCACTCGGGACATCGCACGCCTCAAACAAACTCTTTCCGGCCTCTATGATCTTGCTATCGGCGGAACCGCTGTCGGCACGGGCCTTAATGCCCATCCTGAATTCGCTGAACGCGCTGCGAAGAAAATTGCGGAGCTGACCGATCTCCCATTCAGTTCGCATCCAAATAAATTCGCTGCGCTTTCCGCGCACGACGAAATTGTGTTCGCGAGCGGCGCGTTGAAGACGCTCGCCGCTTCATTGATGAAAATCGCGAATGACGTGCGTTGGCTCGCATCGGGCCCACGCGCCGGGTTCGGTGAGTTGATCCTTCCGGAAAATGAACCGGGCTCCTCGATCATGCCCGGGAAAGTGAATCCTACGCAGTCCGAAGCCATGACTATGGTTTGCGTGCAAGTGATGGGCAACGATGCTGCAATCGGTTTCGCCGGCTCACAAGGAAATTTTCAGCTCAACGTCTTCAAGCCGGTCATGATTCACAATTTTCTGAATTCTGTTCGCCTGCTTACCGACGCGTGTCGATCGTTTCGCGAGCATTGCATCGAAGGCATGCAGCTTGATCTCGACCGGATCCAATCAAACGTCAATAATTCGCTCATGCTCGTCACTGCGCTCAGTCCCAAAATCGGCTACGACAAATCCGCTGAGATCGCGCACAAGGCCCATCACGAGCACATCAGTCTGCGGGAAGCCAACCTGAAACTCGGCTACCTCACTGCCGCCGAGTTTGACGAAGTGGTGAAACCGGAAAAAATGACCCGGCCCTAAATGAGTCGACCAGTTTCGCGGCCTCGCGCATCCCGATTTGGGACGAATGCGGTGCCAATTTCGTACTGGCGTTCCATTTTGAATATCCTTTACCGTCTTAAAAAATCTCACTCGTTAATCTACATTCTTATTAACATCTGAATTGACTTTGGTTCGATTTCCTTCCCCTCCAAGAATTCTTGAGGTCCCCCTTCCTCAGGAGCTTCACAAGCGCTTGCGATTGGCCGAAAGCGATCGCGCGCTAGCGACGTTTTTGCAGCGCAGCTTCGATGTGGAACATTCACTCCGTAGAAGTGACCAAAGAAGGCAGCGAAGTTAAGTCGCTGGTTCACGATTAGGAATTTGATCTCAGAATTCTCGATCTGAATATCACTCAACCCGAGGGCCTGGAAGTGTTGCAGCACATCTGAGCGGTACCCAGCACGCTGCCGATTCTTGTGCTGAGCCGTCGCAATCGGCCGCAAGACCGTGTGCAAGCGCTGGACCTCGGCGCAGACGAGCTTGTTACGAAGCCGTTTTCATTCAACGAACTCTCCGCCCGGGTTCGAGCCCTTGTTCGCCGCGGAGGGCGCTCGCCCAAAAACTATCTCCGCATCGACGATCTCGGACTCCGTCGCGTCGAGCATCCCGTCCAACGCGCGGGCCGCTTGGTCGAGCTGACCCCGAAGGAATTCTCGCTACTGGAGTACTTGATGCGCAACGCTGTTCAGAATGTGAGGCGCGCGCAGATCGTCGAGCATGTCTGGAACCTCTGCTTTGACACCGTGACCAACGTCGTCGACGTCCACATAAATTATTCCACCGCCCAGGTTGACCAACGCCGCGTCGACAAACTTGGCAAGGCCGTCGAGGCCGGCTTTCAGCAGATGGGTGTTTTCGATTCGTCCGCGTCCAAAGCGCCCGTGCTTCTCAACGAACCGATTTCCGCCACACCCAGTCCGCTCATCGAGAAGCTCCGGCTGGGGGACAAACCCGATATGAACCTTGTCCGGAAAAATCTCGAATCGGCGCTTGCCCGTGAACTCGCGACTGGCGAGGTCGCTCTCATACCGACCAAAGAAGGAATCGTTGTCAGACTGCGGGAAGCTGACCTCTTCGATAGCGGCTCCGCACATCTTCGTCCACAGGCGCTGCCAACTCTTTCTGAATTCGTCCGAGTCATCGGTCCGGAACGCATGAAAATCCGCACCGAAGGACACACGGACGACGTCCCGATCCACAACCCCAAGTTCGATTCGAACCGGGAACTCTTGACGGCGCGCGCTATCGAAATCATCAGACTTTTCGTCGCCCGTTTTGGGATCGATCCAGTAAGGCTGTCGGCTTCAGGTTATGGAGAGCATTACCCGGTCTCCTCGAATGATTCGGAAGCTGGTCGCGCCAAGAATCGACGGGTTGACCTCGTCGTTCTGAACGCGAACGCAGCGCGGCACGAACCTGTGCCGGGCGCGAGTCGCACACACCCACTGCCGTTTCGGAGGACCCGGGTGCGTCACAACGGTGAACGAGGTGGGCGACTTCAGTCGGGTCGTGGAGCCATCGGACCGAGACTCAAAAAGACCGTCGGCTAAAAAAATGTTCTGGCGGTGCGGCGTCTATTCGGGTTTAGCGGACTGCTTCGGGGGCGCCTCAATCGTTTCGCGATCGGGAGCGGCCGCGGGTTGCGGCCTTCCGGTCACTTGCGCCACCACTTTCGCGGCGAGGCCCTTGCTGATGGGGCAATTCGTATCGTTGATCCGGCACTGCGCCAGCGTCAGTCCACAGCCGCAATTGCACGTTTCCGAATTAAGGCGTTTCAACGCAGCGACTTTCTGCTCCGCCGTCAGCCCCGTGAAATCCACATCCGGCAGTTCGGTCGCGCGATTCGCGTTCTTCAGAAAGATTTGCCCTGTGTCCTCAAATGTCTGGATCGTCGCGTCTACTGGCAGCCCAAGCAGTGCCCGAATCTCGCCTTCATATACCGAGCTGCGATACAGGCCGATGTGCTTTTGAACGACTTTTCCATCCTGATTGATAACGAAAGTCGTCGGCAACGCCGGGACACCGCCATAATCCGAAATGATCTGGCGCGTTGCCATGATCACCGGATAGTTGAATCGTTGTTCCACCGAGAATTTTTTCACTTCTTCGGCGGGATCGTCATCGAGCGAAACGCCTACGATCACGAGCCGATCCTTATACAGATCCTTAAGCTGGATCAGCATCGGAATCTCGGCCCGGCACGGCGGGCACCACGTCGCCCAGAAATTCAGCAGGACGACTTTTCCTTTCCAGTCTGCGGTCGATACCGGCAGGCCGTTGAGATCGGCGGCGAGAAATGGCGGCGCGTCTTGAGGATTGCTTGCAAAGCGAATGATGTGCGATTGGTCCGACGTTGCAGAATTCGCTGAGGAATTCGTGTTCGATGTTCCGGAAGACTTCGCTCTCGAGGGATGAGATTTGGCAGGTCGTACTTTGGCAATGCCTATCGCCAGTCCCGCAAGGGCGAGAACCACAGCGAGAACAAAGATGAACGAACGTCGCATTCAGTGAATCGGGCCATAGCTATTATGCGCGAGCGTCACAAGACGAACAAGCCGCGAAACGCTCGATGTGCGATTCCCGAAGTCAAATCTCAATACGTCTGTCGATTCGCTCGATCGGCCGCGTCGTCGCCGGCTCCCAAATCGGGACGACACCGGCGACGGCGTGCCAGATCGGGCTTTGCCAGATGGGCGCCAAGCCTTACTTGTCGCCTAAATACTTGAAAGTAAAGGAGCGCGCGATTCAGATGACGCCAGTCGATTTGGGCATCCGGCTTGCACTAGCGACGGCGTGGGTCGCGTTCCAACGATCCGCACCATTTGCAAGTGGCGAGGAAGGGGCCTGCTTGTGGATGGCGGGGGTCGTTCCCAACTGCGTCTGAGAGGGAAGCTAGGATGGATGACCCCATGTTCCGGTCACGCCTAGGCCGGGCCCAATGGAACGCGACCTTTGGGGGCTCTTGATCCCAAGCACGAGGCCCTTCCTTTGTTTGTTCCACCGCGCTGCCTCTCGTGGGAATTTCCGACCCGCAAGCCGACCTCGACGTTCGTGATTGTTCCATTCGGGCGCATTTGTGTGATAGTTTGCCGCGATGACCACCCCTACCCTGGTGTTTCTATTCGCGTTCTTGATCGGTGTTGTAGCCGGGCTTCGCGCTATGACAGCTCCTGCAGTCGTTTGCTGGGCTGCGCATCTTGGTTGGATTAACCTTAACGGTTCGCATCTGGCTTGGATGGGCTCGATCATTGCCGTCGCCATCTTCACGCTCGCTGCGATCGGCGAACTCATCAACGACAAGCTGCCGAAGACCGGTCCGCGAACCGCTCCTCCCTCCGTTGTGATTCGGTGCGCAATGGGTGCGCTCTGCGGGGCTGCATTCGCCATTGCTGGCTCACAAGGCTGGATCCTTGGAGCTGTGATTGGAATTATCGGAACGCTAGCGGGAACGTTTGGTGGCTATCAAGTGCGTCATCAGATTGTGACGGCCGCGAAGATCAAAGACCTGCCGATCGCGCTAATCGAAGATGTGATTGCAGTCGGTGGCGGATTTCTAATTGCTTCCCGCTTCTAACCTGCGAACGACAGGGATTCGAGCGCTGCGCAGCACGCTTTCTACGACGGAGTCGCGCAACCGCGATGCATCGTAGTTCAGATGCAAGTGGTTCGACTTTTCGTCCAGATGAAAGCTGTGAATGCCATATGTGTTCGCGAACTGGCCAAGCGCTCGAAACTGCTCGGAAGTCAGGCGCTGCTGCAATTCGTAGGATGCGGTCATCAGAGTCATACGCGGCATTATAGCAAAGGAGGCTGCGCACGAGCCGTGGCTCTAAGCTGGTTTTCGGGTGGACGCGCGTCTGCGGTGCGCGCTCGACCAAGGCAACTCTTTCGGTTTGGTCGCTAGCCCGACTCAGACCGGATTTTTCGCGATGTCGTTGTGCATTTTGGCGAAGTTTCCCTAATCGCGGCTAAACCGATCGAATGAACGGTTTTGCCAGAACGTCTGTCCTGTGCGGCCAAGTATCAGATTCGCTTGGCGTGCCGTCACTCCCTTCAGCTTGCCCATGAAGTAGCTGAAATCGCCAGTCGGAGTAACCAGCATGTGTACGTCGTTCGGCTTGACCACGTACGCGTGCAGCTTGTAGTCCTGAAATTCGGTCTCACCTTTTTCGATTTCCTCGCACACCATTGGGGCGATGCGCGCATCCCCTAGCCAAGCGGGGCCGTGTTTGGCTGCGTCGAGTCGCTTTTCAATCCGGAGCTGGCGTGCGCGACCGGGCAGCTTTTGGATCTTGTCGGAGACAGCATGAGTCATCGGCGGTAACGAGCCCTGAAGCCGCCAGGTCAGCAGCAAGGGATTGTCCGGAGGGAATTGCGGCTGGTTCAGACCAGGTTTCTGCCCGAATTGCCAACGGACATATGACGATTGAACGGTTTTGGTAGCCATGAGGAATTGATAGCGCAGGCCATCGCGGCTGGATAGTCGTAGAACTACGGATTCTTTACGGACGTAGTTTCCACTCCGTCGAACTACAGATCGAGGTGGCGGAGACGGAGTGCGTTGGCGATCACGCTTAAAGAGCTAAAGGTCATCGCTGCGCTCGCGAAGATGGGACTGAGGAGAAGGTGGAAGAATGGATAGAGAAGTCCAGCGGCGATGGGGATGCCGAGCGAGTTGTAGGCGAACGCGAAAAATAAATTTTGGCGGATGTTGCGCATGGTTGCTTCGCTCAGTTTACGGGCGCGGGCGATGCCGCCCAGGTCGCCTTTCAGCAATGTGATACCGGCGCTTTCCATGGCGACGTCGGTGCCGGTGCCCATGGCGATGCCGACGTCGGCTTGTGTGAGTGCGGGCGCGTCGTTCACGCCGTCGCCGGCCATCGCGACAACGCGGCCTTCTGACTGGAGTTTCTTCACAACCGCGGTTTTTTGATCGGGCAGAACTTCGGCTTGGAAATCATCGATGCCGAGTTTGCGCGCGAGCGCCTGAGCGGTGGAGCGGCTATCGCCAGTGAGCATTACGACGCGAATTTTGTCGTTGCGGAGAGCGGCGATCGCAGCGGTGGTGGATGCTTTCACAGGATCGGCGACGGCGATCAGGCCGATCACCTGGCCGTCGAGCGCGACGAAGATGACGGTCTGGCCGTCGGATTCGAGCGATGTTGCTTTTGCTTCCAGTTCGGCGAGTGGAATTTCGAGCTGAGCAAAAATCGCGCGGTTGCCGAGAGCCGCGGTCCGGCCATCAATCGTCGCGGTAATCCCTTTGCCGGTGATGGAACGGAAGTCCGTCACGGTTGCTGGCGCGATTTTCTTTTCTTTAGCAGCTCGCAAGATCGCAGCGGCGAGGGGATGCTCGCTCGGGTTCTCGAGAGCCGCGGCGATACGCAACACGTCGTGTTCGGAAGTTGCTTGATTCGCTGCGACGATCCGCGCGACTTGCGGGCGACCTTCGGTGAGCGTTCCGGTTTTATCGACGACCACGGTGTCGACTTTCTCCAGCCGTTCGAGCGACTCCGCATTCTTCAATAGGATCCCTGCGAGTGCTCCACGACCTGTGCCGACCATAATTGCCATCGGCGTCGCGAGCCCCAGAGCACATGGGCACGCGATGATCAAAACGGCGACGGCGTTGATGAGTCCGTGGGGGATTCGCGGTTCAGGGCCGAATAGCGCCCACAAGAGAAAGGTTATCGCCGCGACGGCGAGGACAGCGGGAACGAAATAGCTCGCGACCTTGTCAGCGAGTTGTTGGACCGGAGCGCGACTGCGTTGCGCCTGGTTGACCATGCCCACGATTTGCGCAAGCGTGGTTTCGCTTCCAACGCGCTCGGCGCGCATGACGAATGTGCCTGTACCATTCACGGTGGCGCCCGTGACTTTGCTGCCTACGGTTTTTTCCACGGGGATCGCTTCGCCAGACATCAGCGATTCGTCGACAGAACTTTCGCCGTCGAGCACAACTCCGTCGGTCGGAACTTTTTCGCCGGGCCGAACGCGAAGGCTATCGCCGATTTGGACATGCTCGAGCGGAACGTCGAGTTCTGTACCGTCGGCGCGCACCAGCCGCGCCGTCTTCGGCGACAGGCTGAGTAGCGCGCGGATAGCATTTGAAGTCTGGCTGCGCGCGCGCAGCTCCAGATACTGCCCCAGCAAAACGAGAGTCGTTATTGCAGCGGCAGCTTCGAAGTAAACCGGCATTGAGCCGTCGTGCGTGCGGAACGCAGCGGGGAAGAGTTGCGGCGCGAGAACCGCCGCGACGCTGAAGAGATACGCTGCGCCGGTGCCAATGGCGATCAGCGTGAACATGTTCAGATTGCGCGTAACAATCGAGCGCCAGCCGCGCTCAAAAAACGGCCACGCGCCCCACACGACGACTGGCGTCGCGAGAATGAATTCGAACCACGCGACTGCGCTCGGTGAGAGCAGGTGCGAGATGGGCATTCCCGGCAGCATGTCCGCCATCCCGAGAAGCAGAATCGGAACTGTCAGAACCGCACAAACCCAGAAGCGGCGCGACATCAGCGCAAGTTCGGGATTATCGGGTTCCGAAGTGGCGATGGTGCGGAGTTCGAGCGCCATTCCGCAGATCGGGCACGAGCCGGGAGCGGGCCGAACGATTTCAGGGTGCATCGGGCAGGTGTACTCAACGCGAGAGGCCGGCGCGAGTTGCACTTCTGTTTCCAGGGCCATGCCGCACCTGGGGCATGCGCCGGGATGGTCTTGCCGGACTTCGGGATCCATTGGGCAGATGTAAATGGCGTTTGACTCAGGCTGAGAAGCCTTGCTCGCGGGTTGCGCTTGCGCCCCGAGTTGAACTAGGTCGCGAGAACCGTGCGCGTTTGCTGGTGGAATTCGCTCGGCGGCCTTTGCAGCGAGGCGTTCGCGATCGCGGGCGAGCATCGCTTCCGGATCGGTGCGGAATTTTTCTGCGCAGCCCTTGCCGCAGAAGAAATAGTCTTTGTCGGCGTATTCGACCTGCGCGGCGGCGCGCAGAGGGTCGACGGTCATACCACAAATGGGATCGCGTTCCATTGTTCGCCTGATTGGATGCTAGCGGCTCCTTTGAGGATGAACACTTTACGATGGTTCGCTACGAAACGGCGAACCAGGCGGCAGGCTAAAAAATGACGTTGATAGGCAGGATTTGTTGCGACGCGGTGCGCCGGTGTAGTCGAGGTGCTGCTGGCTTGCGCAAAGCGGCGATTGCTCGCCGCACTCGAATGCTCGCGTTGCGATGCTCGGGGATGCCGAGGGGCGGCATGCACATCGGGTGGAAGCGCGGCCAGCGTTGCGCAGCCCGACCTGGGCTCCGCTCGTGCTGTGCGGCGTGGTCGACAATAGGCCGACTGGGAGACGATTAGCGACTGCCATCACTCGTTGTTTTCATGAAGTTCCCTAACATTTTGATCACAGCAGCGCCGATTAGAATTCGGGTTTGCGGGGAATACGTACGGGAGAACTGCAAATTCGAAGTCGCGCCAAAAAATGTCGAGTTCGTGTCGATTAGAAATCGATTTGTGGCGCAGGCGCTGGAGTTCGGAGCGATGCTACTCGCGCCGCGGCGATTAGAAATGTGTCCCGGGGAAGAAATGTTGGGGGCGAGATCCGGCGAGGTGCCGAGAGTGAAGCGCCCGGCGGCGTGAGTGAGGCGGCCGCTGCGCATGCGTCGTAGGGACTTAATTCAGCTCGACGAACATTACCACAATGTTAACTAGAAGTAAAGAGAATAGTGTGCGTTTCAAAATGGGATTCGAACGTGCGCGGTGGGCTAGTGCGCGGAGAGGATGGCGTTAATGGAGTCGGTCATTTGTGGGCTGGTCCAGTCCTGAGCGCCGATGATTTTGCGGACGAAGCGGCCGTTGCGATCGATGATGTAGGTGTCGGGGTACATCACCGTGCCGTAGCTTTTCGGGATCAGTTTCGTGGTGTCGCGAAAGTTTGGATAGGTGAGCCCGTAGTGGCCGAGGAATGCCTGGTATTCGGCCTGATTGTCGTCGACGCTCACGCCTAACACGGTGCCGCCCAGCGGCGCGATTCTCGTCTGTAGTTTCTCCAGCGAGGGTGCCTCTTCGACGCAGGGAGGACACCACGTGGCCCAAAAATTAAGGAAGACTACTTTGCCGCGGAAATCGGATAGGTGCGCGGGCTTGCCATTCAGCGTGAGCGCGAAATCGGGAGCCATCTTGCCGGTGAGGCTCGGTTCGCCCTGGCGATAGTCCGGCGTTGCAAATAGATAGAGAAGCCCGGCAATGAAGACGAGAACGAGGGCCGTAATCAGTTTGCGTTTCAATCCGCTGTCCAAGCGACCTATAATACGAAATCTGCGGGCGGAACGCGAACTGCATGGTTCGAATCGGGGGCCGCGCGCGAAGCTCACTCCGCAGCATCCAATGACCAGAGCCGCCTGAGCGGCATCATCTCCAGTCCACGAGATTCAAAACACGAGACATGGGATCGGCAATCACCATATCCGCGATCATTCCGGCGCGAAACGAAGAGGCTTCGATTACGCGCGCGGTGGAGTCCGTGGCGGCGCAACCGGAGATCGGAGAAGTGATTGTCGTAAATGACCAGTCCACCGACCGGACGGCAGCGATTCTGGCAGCGCTCGCTCGACGCATAGAGAAGGTGAAGGTCGTCAATACGGGCGAGCTTCCCATGGGATGGGTGGGCAAAAATCACGCGGTTTCTTTGGGTGCGGCGTTCGCGACGGGAGATTGGCTGCTCTTTACCGACGCTGACACATTTCACGAACCGGGCTCAGCGCGGCGCGCGCTTACCGATGCGGCGGAGCACAATGCGGTGCTGGTTTCCTATTCGCCGGAACAGGAAATGGAATCGTTCTGGGAGCGATCGCTGATTCCGTTTGTGTACTGTCGGCTCGCATCACGATTTTCGTTCGCGCGAGTAAGCCGCCCGGACACCCAGGACGCGGCGGCAAACGGGCAATACTTGATGGTGCTGCGCGAGGTGTACGAATCGCTGGGCGGTCACACTGCGATTCGCGGCGAGATTTTGGAAGATGTGGCGCTGGCGCGTCGAGTGAAGGAAGCCCACTACGGAATTTATTTCACCGCTCCGGTGGGGACGGTGCGCACCCGGATGTACCGAAGCTTTGGGGCTATGTGGCAGGGATGGACGAAGAATCTATATCCGTTGAACGGCGGGACGCCGGGCTCGACGGCCCGCGAACTTGCGGAAGTGGTTCCGTGGTTTGAGGCGCTCCTGGTGGGTTGGTGCGTCTGGCACGCAGTGCGCAGTGGGCGAATGGATTGGGAGTTGACGTTTGGGGTGGTCGCGCTCGCGCTGCTGTACCGACTGGTTCGCTACGGGCTCGAGCTTTACAAGAATCTCTACCCGGTCGAATACATCCAATACTACCTTCCGGCGATGGCGCTCTATTCCGCGGCGTTGGTGGTGTCGTGGTGGAAAAACACCCGAGGGCACGTAGTCTGGAAGGGACGTACGTATGAAGGCAGCGCCCGGAATGCGTAAGAATCCATGATACGAATTACGCGCAAAGTCGAGTTTTCAGCGTCGCACGTGTACCACAATCCGGCGTTCTCGGCGGAAGAGAACCGGCGGATTTTTGGGAAGTGCAACAATCCGCACGGACACGGCCACAACTACACGCTGGAAGTGACGATCGCCGGGGAGCCAGATCCGAAAACCGGGATGGTGCTGGACCTGAAGGAACTGAAACAGATTTTGCAGGAACAGGTGGTCGATCGAATGGATCATCGCCACCTGAACGTTGAAGTGCCGGAACTGGCGGGCAAAATTCCGACCTGCGAAAACGTAGCGCTGGTGATCTGGAACTTGCTGAAGTCGAGGATCACGACGGGAAAGCTGGATCGCGTGCGATTGTACGAGTCGGCCGATTTATTCGCGGATGTCAGCGGTGGAGCGTCGTCGTGAAAGTCTCGCTGACTCGCCGGTACAAATTCGCGGCATCACACCGTTTGCATTCCGCTGCGCTGAGCGAAAGCGAGAACCAGCGGGTCTACGGCAAATGCAACAATCCGCACGGGCACGGCCACAACTACGAGGTCCTGGTGACGGTAACGGGGCCCGTGGATCCGGGGACTGGGATGATTGCGAATCTGGGTGAGCTTGATCTGTTCGTCGAAGAAAATGTGGTTGAGGCCTTCGACCACAAGAACCTGAACCAGGAGATTGCTGAATTTCGCGAGCGGGTGCCGACGACCGAGAATTTGTGCGCGGAAGTCTTCCGGCGGCTGCGCAGTTTTCCTTTGGCGAAGCTCGAGCGCGTCCGAATTGAAGAGACCAGCAAGAACAGTTTTGAGATTGTTGCAGAGCCCGGCGTGAGCGCACGGGCTTAGGAGCACAGATGAGTGATACGACGACGATCGTTGCGCCGGACGCGTTGGACACCGACAAGATTGCCGGGCTGGTGCGCCAGATTTTGAAAGAACTTGGTGAGAACCCTGACCGTGAAGGGCTTCAGCAGACGCCGGAGCGGTTTGCCAAGGCGCTGCGGTTTTTGACAAGCGGCTACCAGCAAGATCCCGAGAAGCTCTTGAACGGTGCAATGTTCAGCGTTTGTTACGACGAGATGGTGGTGGTACGGGACATCGAGCTGTATAGCTTGTGCGAGCACCACATGCTGCCGTTTTTTGGAGTTTGCCACGTGGCTTATATTCCGCAGAAGAAGGTTGTTGGCCTGAGCAAGATCGCGCGGCTTGTGAACATGTATGCGCGGCGATTGCAGATCCAGGAGCGGCTCACAAGCCAGATTGCGAATGCGATTCAGGAAGAGCTGCATCCGGCAGGCGTGGGCGTGATCATCGAGGCGCGGCACCTGTGCATGGTGATGCGCGGAGTGGAGAAGCAGAACTCGACGACTACGACCAGCGCGATGCTGGGAGACTTCCGCGAGCGGGCGCAGACGCGGGAAGAGTTCCTTTCGTTGATTCGAACTAAAAGACCGTAAGACTCCTGACGAACCGTATCCGATTGAGACTCGGACGCAGGTTGACTGTGCCCGGCGGGCACGATTCGGCCCCGTTCGACGCGATGTAGGGGCGAAAACTCCGCTTGGAGCGCCGTCGAGGTGTGTGATAACATTTTTTGGTCGAAGAAGAGATAAAGAGCGCATAGGTAATCCCGGCGTTTCGAATTTGAGGAGGGGTGGCGTTGAGCGAAGCCAAGGCAGCAATGATCGAGCAGTTCCGTGTGCACACCAAAGATACAGGATCGCCGGAAGTGCAGATCGCACTATTGAGCGAGCGCATCAGCTACCTCACGAACCACCTCAAGTCACACGCCAAGGATCACGCGTCACGGCGCGGGTTGATCATGATGGTCAACAAGCGGCGACGGTTGCTGGACTATTTGAACCGTCGCGACCCGGACCGCTATCGCGGGATCGTGGAACGACTCAGCTTGCGGAAGTAACGCGGATTCCGATTCGGAAAGTCCTGCCGCAGTTATTCAATCCGCACCAACCCGTCATTTCAGGCGACGTGCGGGTAGGCAGGCGCCCGCGACGCGCAGGTATTTCTGTTTGAAGTGAGCATTCCTCCCCTTCGCCGTATCTCCTTCGAAGCAATCCCCGAGAGAGGACTCTCGCATCCGAACGATCGTGCCCGGTGATCCGGGTCCAAAGGAAGTGAAGGATATGGTTGAAACAGTAAGCCTGGAAGTCGGCGGGCGCACTCTAACGTTTGAAACCGGAAGGATGGCGCGGCAAGCGCACGGCGCGGTGGTGGCGCGTTACGGCGACACGATGGTGTTGGCGACGGCTTGCATGGATTCCAAGGCGACGGAGAAGGATTTTCTGCCCCTGACGGTGGACTATCGCGAGTTTACGTATTCGGCCGGAAAAATTCCGGGAGGCTTTTTCAAGCGCGAAGGGCGCCCGTCGGAAAAGGAAGTGCTGACTTCGCGGCTGATTGACCGGCCGCTGCGCCCCCTGTTTCCGGAGGGCTGGTCGAACGAGACGCAGATTGTTTCGAGCGTGCTGAGCGCGGATAGCGAGAACGACCCGGACGTGATTGGTGTTACCGCGGCTTCCGCGGCGCTCTACATTTCGAAGATTCCATTCACGACGCCCATCGCGGCGGTACGCATCGGCATGCTGGAAGGCAATCTCGTGGTGAACCCGTCCTACACCGACCAGAAGGTCAGCTCGCTGAACCTGATCGTTGCGGGCTCGGAAGAGGCGATCGTAATGGTGGAGTCGGGCGCGCTGGAAGTTTCTGAGGAACAGGTGGCCGACGCGCTGGAGTTTGCGCACGGAGAGATCAAGAAGATCATCGGTGCGATCAAGGAACTGCAGGCGAAGGTGAAGCCGACGAAGGTGGCTGTGAATGCGCCGGCCTTCGATGAAACGATCTACAAGGACTTGCAGGCCAAGTACGGCGACAAGCTCCGCGACGCTCTGGACACTGCCAAGCATCCCAAGACGGAAAGCTACGCGCTGGTCGACGAGATCAAGAAGGAGATTTACGCTGCGATTCCGGAGACCGAAGCCGAAAAGAAGAAACTGACCGGCCGGGCCTTCGAGCGTTTGCGCGAACGTATCTTCCGCGACGACATGCTGGTTCGCCGGCGCCGTCCGGATGGCCGCGCGTTCGATCAGGTTCGCCAGATTACCTGCGAGGTGGGAGTGCTCCCGCGCACGCACGGTTCGGCGCTGTTCACACGTGGCGAGACGCAATCGCTTTCGACCTGCACGTTGGGCACGAAAGAAGACATGCAGCGGCAGGATCTTCTCTTTGAGAGGGACACGTTCAAGCGCTTCATGCTGCATTACAACTTCCCGCCGTTCTCGGTCGGCGAAGTGAAGTTCCTGCGCGGACCGGGTCGCAGAGAGATCGGACACGGGGCTCTGGCGGAACGTGCGCTTGCGAACTTGCTGCCGTCGGATGCGGATTTCCCGTACGCAATTCGCTCGGTTTCGGACATTCTGGAGTCGAACGGGTCGTCGTCAATGGCGACGGTCTGCGGCGGATCGCTGGCGTTGATGGATGCGGGCGTACCGATGAAGGCGGCCTGCGCAGGCATTGCGATGGGATTGGTGGTGGAAGGCAACAAGTACGCCATCCTCACCGACATCGCGGGCGCGGAAGACCACTACGGCGACATGGACTTTAAAGTTGCCGGCACGCGGCAGGGCATTACGGCTCTTCAAATGGACATCAAGGTTTCCGGCGTGAGCATTTCGATGATGCGCGAAGCTCTGGCGCAAGCTCGGAAGGCACGCATCGAAATCCTGGACATCATGGACAAGACCATGTCCACCGCGCGCGCTGAGATTTCGCACTACGCACCGCACCTGTTCATGCTAAACATCCCCACCGACAAGATTCGCGACCTGATCGGACCGGGCGGAAAGAAGATTCGCTCGATCGTGGAAGCTACCGGGGTGAAGATCGACGTGATGGACGACGGCAAGGTGCACGTGTTCGCCTCGAGCGGAAAGTCCGCGGAAGATGCGCTGAAGATGATTCGCGACGTGACGGCTACGGCCGAGATCGGCAAGACCTATCTCGGCACCGTGGTTCGCATCGCGGAGTTTGGCGCGTTCGTGGAAATTTTCGCGGGCACCGACGGATTGCTGCACATCAGCGAAATCGCCGAGGCGCGCATCAAGTCCGTTCGCGATGAACTGAAGGAAGGCGATCAGATCCTGGTGAAGGTGCTGGCGATCGAGGGCAACAAGATTCGCCTGAGCCGCAAGGCCGTGTTGCGCGACAAACAACATGCAGCGGCTGCGGCAGCTCCGGCGTCGTCTGAACCGTCGGGACAGTAAATGCGCCGTAATTCAGGCGATTTAAGAACGAAAGGGAGGCGAGCCATCGCCTCCTTTTTTTTGCGGCGCAAATCGGCGCGAACTATTCTTCGTCGTAGCTGGTGAGGCGCTGGATGTCGGCGCCGACCGAGCGGAGCTTGTCTTCGATGCGTTCGTAGCCGCGGTCGATATGGTATACGCGGTCGATCATCGTTGTGTTCTCCGCGACGAGGCCCGCCAGCACCAAACCCGCGCTTGCGCGAAGGTCTGAGGCAGTGACTGGCGCGCCGCTCAAAGGCGTTGGGCCGTTTACGATGGCGAGGTTGCCGTCGATTTCGATATTGGCGCCCATGCGCATCATCTCGCTGGCGTGCATGTAGCGGTTCTCAAAGATCGTTTCGCGGACCTTCGAAGAGCCTTCCGCCTGGGTAGCGAGGGCCATGAACTGCGCCTGCATGTCCGTGGCGAAGCCGGGATATTCCTCGGTGGTCACGTCCTGGGCGACGAGCTTTTTGGCGGCTCGTACGCGCATCTTCCCATTGCCTTCACATTTGACCTCGACGCCGCACGCGCGCAGCTTTTCGATTACGGCGCTCAGGTGCTTCGGCTCGCAGGAAGTCAGTAGCAAGTCGCCTCCCGTAATCGCGCCCGCGACGAGGAACGTGCCCGCTTCGATTCGGTCCGGAATGATCGCGTGAGTCGCACCGTGGAGAGCCTTTACGCCCTGAATGCGTAGCGTGGAAGTGCCAACGCCGTCGATCTTCGCGCCCATCTTGATGAGCAATTCGGCGAGGTCAGTGACTTCCGGCTCCATTGCGGAGTTTTCGAGAACCGTTTCACCCTCGGCGAGTACCGCGGCGGTAAGAATGTTCTCCGTGCCAGTCACTGTAATTTTCGGAAAGCGGAAAGTCGTACCGCGCAGGCGTTTCGCTTTCGCTTCCACGTAACCGTGTTCGACCGTGGTTTCAGCGCCGAGCGCCTCAAGCGCTTGAATGTGAATGTCGACGGGACGCGCTCCAATCGCGCACCCTCCGGGCAGCGAAACTCGAGCGTGGCCGAAGCGGGCAACGAGCGGGCCGAGCGTCAGAATCGACGCGCGCATCGTCTTTACAAGTTCGTAAGGAGCCTCGTGCATCGAGACGTTCTGCGCCTGAATGATGAACTCACTGGGCGGCAGGTCCGGGCTTTCCACGCGGCAGCGCATGTGCGCCAGGAGCTTGGCCATCGTGATGATGTCCCGCACGCGCGGAATATTTTGCAGCACGACCGGATCGGCGGTCAGCAGAGCCGCCGCCATTGCGGGAAGCGCCGCATTTTTCGCGCCGCTGATTTGTACTGTGCCGTTCAGCTTACGGCCGCCGTGAATTTGAAACCGGTCCATGTGTTTAACCCCGACCCTTCTTGGAATGCTGGGAACGAGTGAGCGATTCAATGGCCAAACGCGCGTTGCCGTGGGCAGTTGCGAGGGCGCGCTTCGCGCTGGAAGCATTTACGCCGGACTTGAGCATCACGAGCGCACTGGGCAAGTCGTGTCCGGTCTGACGCAGGGCGTGTGCCGCCGTCGACGCAGAGGCACCGGTTGCCTCGCGGAGGATCCGAGTGCCGCGGCGCTCTAACTTCTGATTTGTGAGCGTCAGATAGATCATCCAGTTCTCGTAAACCCTGCCGAGCTTCACCATCGTTGCGGTTGAAAGCAAGTTCAGCACCATTTTTTGGGAGGTGCCGGCTTTCATCCTTGTCGATCCTGCAACTGCTTCCGGACCGGTATTCGGCGAAATTGCGATGTCTGCCAGCCGAGCCAGCGGCGATCGGCGATTCGATGTAACGCCCACCGTGACCACGCCAAGGTTCTTCGCAGCTTTCAGCGCGCCGAGCACGTAGGGCGTGGTGCCGCTTGCGGCAATTCCGACGACGACGTCACGCTTGGTTAGCCCGGCCTTCAGCAAGTCCTTAGCGCCGTTCGCCGTGGAGTCCTCGGCACCTTCGACTGCGCCCTGCAATGCTCGCCGCCCCCCGGCGATCAGCGCGCGCACAACCCTTCGCGAAGTCCCGAACGTCGGAGGAATCTCAGCTGCATCAAGCATCGCCAGGCGGCCGCTCGTACCTGCGCCCACATAAAAGAGCGTGCCACCCTTCTTCAACGACGCCACAATCGCGTCCACCGCGCGCGCAATCGACGGCAGCTCGCGCCGCACAGCCAGAGCGACGGTTGCGTCCTCATGATTTAGTGCGCGAACGATGCCGAGCGAACTCTTCAAATCGAGCCCGCGCGTCCGCGGGTTGCGCTGTTCCGTCTTCAGGTGTTTCAACGGCCGCCTCAGTCGTCCTGTAAGTATAACGGGAGGCCTTGCGGGGAATCAGCAGCTTGGGTGAATTTGCGGGAGATTGTGCCGCAGAAGTTATCGAGGAATCGGCGGTCGATCAGAGGGCCCTCAGCGAGCTATCGTGGGCGCGGTAGCCAGGCCGAGAGAGCTGATTACGGCGTCATGAAGGGCGGGACGGACCTGCCGGATCTTCTCGTTGGCGCGTGTGGGATTTACGCGATTGGTGAGCAGAACCACGAAGAGCTGGCGTTCAGGATCGATCCAGATTGACGTGCCGGTAAAGCCGGTGTGTCCGAAAGCGCTGGGAGAAAGAAGGTGCCCGCCTGAGGAATTTGGCGGTGTGGCGACGTCCCAGCCCACGGTTCGCGCGGATTCTCCAATCGCGACGCGCGTGGTGAACTGCTGAATCGTCGAGCGAATCAGGAGGCGTTTGTAGTTGTATATTCCGCCGTTGAGCAGCATCTGCGAAAAAATCGACGCGTCCTTGATGCTGCTGAACAGGCCCGCGTTCCCGGAAACTCCACCCATGGCCCAGGCGTTCTCGTCGTGCACTTCGCCCTGAACAAGGCGGTTCCGGTAGGTGGTGTCGTTTTCCGTCGGTGCGATGCTGGAACGCATCGCTTTGGGCGGGTTGTACATCGATTCGGTCATTCCGAGCGGGTCGAAGATGTTTTCCTTTGCGAAGTCGTCAAGCGATTCGCCCGTAAGGCGCTGAATGATTTCGCCGAGGGTGATGAAATTCAGGTCGCTGTATTCGACCTGTGCACCGGGTTCATGAATCAGCGGCTCTGCAATCACGAGCGAGACGATCGACTCGTAATCTTTCCCCACTTTGTAGAAGTCGCGATGTGCGGGCCAACCCGAGTCGTGAAGCATGAGCATTCGCACCGTGACGCGCGAGCGCCACGTCGGGTCGGGATCGGATTTTGCATAATCGGCGAATTCGGGAATGTACCGCGCAACAGGGAGGTCCAGGTTCAGACGTCCTTGCTGAACCAGCAGCATCACAGACGTCGTCGTGACCACGACTTTTGTCAACGAAGCCATGTCGTACATCGTGTCCGGTGTGACGGGAGGAGAATCCGGGTCGCGCGTAAGATGACCGGCCGCGTGAACGGCCCATTGCGATTTGTACCCGACCGCGACAACGGCGCCGGGGAACGCATCGTCGGCCACGCCTTTGTCCACCACCTCGAAAGCAGGTTTCAGCCTGTCCACCATCTCGGATGGAGCAGGTTGAAGGGTCATCGCGGTGGCGGGAAGCTGAATGCCATCACCACGTTTGACCGTTCCGGGAACCGTGACCGGAATTTGCCCCTGGATTGGTACCTGCCCAAACATCGCGCGCACAACGGCCCGCTGCGAAACGTCGTTCGTCGAAAACTCGGCGAGCCACGTCGGCGCGTCGGGGAAACTCGAAATTAAGTACGGACTACCGAACGCCGCCACGATGACAGGCTTTCCAGCCGCGTACATTTGCGTGACTACCGCGCGCTGGTCGGCCGGGAACGCGATGTCACCTTTTCGATCTGCCACACGCACGAAGAGCGCGGCAATCGCTACGTCGTAGCTGTCCGGTGGGGGAAGCTGAAGGCAGCTGGCGCTGACGAATTTTGTGTCCGCGCGCAACGCCGTGAGCGAACTCACGCGCCCGCGAATCTCGGGCTCGATCGTTTCGCCGGGGTATGGATCGGGATCGGCGCTCAGCGATACGAGCAGCACGCGCAGAGGCTTGGTGGAGTCTAGCGGCAACGTCTTTGGCGCGTCGCGGAGCAAAGTTACACCGCGGTCGGCGATCTTCTGGGCTTCTTCCAGAAATTGCGGCCGGCCAAATTTTTGATCGATCTGCTCGACGTTCGTGAAGCGCGATTTATCCAGACCGACGCGCGCTTTCGCGGAAAGAATGCGGCGCACGGATTCGTCGATGCGCTTTTCAGAAATGCGGCCTTTTTTTACGGCGCGAAGAAGGCCCGCCATCGCTGCGTCGGGAACCGGCGGCATCAGCAGTACGTCCGCTCCGGCAAGCACGGAGCGCACAGCCGCTTCGCCCGGCGGATACATCGAAGTGACGCCGCCCATGTCCATCGCATCTGTGATGATGAGCCCTTTGAATTGCATTTCGCCGCGCAATAAGCCTGTAAGTACAGCGTGCGAAGTGGTCGCTGGAGTGTCGGGATCGGGTTCAAAGGCCGGAATCGCCAGATGCCCCGGCATGATTGAGCTTGTGCCCGCGGCAATCGCGGCGCGGAAGGGAACGAGCTCATTCCCCTCCAGCTCATCGCGGTCGCCGGGAACGGTGGCGAGGGAAAGATGCGAATCGACGCTCACGTCGCCGTGGCCGGGGAAATGTTTTGGCGTCGCGATCGCGCCGTTTTCCTGGATGCCTTTCACTTCCTGCGACACGTACTCGGCGACGAGCAACGGGTCTTCGCCGAAGCTGCGAATGTTGATGATCGGATTGTCGGGATTATTGTTCACGTCGGCGTCAGGCGCGAAGATCCACTGCACCCCCGCTGCGCGCGCTTCGATGGCCGTAATTTTCCCTGCCGTGTAAGCCAGCTTGGGATCGCCCGTTGCGCCAATTGCCATGGCGGACGGGAACGATGTGCCGCCGTCGAGGCGCATGCGGGTGCCGCTTTCGAAATCGGCGCCAATCAGCAGCGGAACCTTTGCGCGCCGCTGAAGCTCGTTGGTGAGGACGGCTGTGGCGTAGACTTGTCCGCGCTGAATTCCGAGCGGGCCGCGCGTGGTTCCAGCGATGAATCCGCCGACGGCATTGACCGTGACTTCATGCAAAAGGTTTTTGTACTCCTCGCTTTCGGCCGAAGTGAATGACCCGAAATAGAGCGGCATGAGCATCTGGCCGATCTTTTCGCGCAGCGTCATTTTGCGCAGCGTGGCTTCCACCCACGGATTGGTGCGCGGCGTTGTAGCAGACTTTTTTGCAGGTTTTTTTTGCGAGTGAGCTGTCGAAGTCATGAGAAGTAAAAGGGCTAGCGAGAAAAGCCCAAATTTGCGCATCGAAACCATCCGTGGCGTTGCATAATTGCGCTGTGAAACCGCACTTTTGTATAACACACGGTTTTCGGCGCAACAACGAATCAGGCTCATACATGTTTCGTAATCGTTCTCTTTTGATTTTGGTTGCCGCTGTCGTGGTGTCCGTGGCGGTGATCTCTTGGGGCGGGTTGATGGCCGATACGGGCGCGAATTGGGGCCAATTTCGGCACGTCGCGGCTGCAGAGGTGCGGACCAGGGCTGGAATTGACGTGCTCGAACAGCAGCACTTTGCGCCGCTGCGCGGGAAGAAGATCGGGCTGATTACGAATCAGACGGGCGTCGATTTCGAAGGCCGTCGCACCATTGACGTGCTGGCGCACGCCGATGGTGTGAAGCTCGTTGCGCTCTTCAGTCCGGAACACGGGATTGCCGGCAAGCTGGATCAGGGTCGCGTCGAAAATTCGAAAGACTCCGCGACAGGGCTTCCGATTTTCAGTTTGTATGGTGTGTCACGAAGGCCGGCGGACGAGCAACTGGCCGGCTTGGATGCGCTGGTGTTCGATATTCAAGACGCGGGCGTGCGTTTTTACACGTACACCGCGACCATGGGCTATTGCATGGAGGCCGCAGCGAAAAATCACGTCGCGTTTTATGTGCTGGACCGGCCGAACCCGCTCGGCGGCGAAAAAATCGAAGGGCCGGTGCTCGATCGCGACAAGACGGCGTTCGTGGCATATTTCCCGATGCCGATCATTTACGGGATGACGCTGGGCGAGCTGGCGCAGATGTTCAATGCCGAAAATAAGATCGGAGCGGAACTGCATGTGGTGAAAATGGAGGGATGGAAGCGCAGCGAAACCTACGGTGAAACCGGGCTTGCGTGGATTCCTCCGTCGCCGAATCTGAGGACGGTGGCAGAGGTGCTGCCGTATCCGGGAATTGAGATTTTGCAGGCGGGAGGAGTCTCGGTGGGGCGGGGCACGGAGACGCCGTTTGAGATTGTGGGCGCGCCGTGGGTGCACAGAGAACAACTGGCTTTCGCGCTCGGGCAGCGAAGAATTCCGGGCGTGGCGTTCAGGCCCGCAAGGTTCACGCCGACGTCAGATCTTTACAAGGGGCAGGCGTGCGAGGGCGTCGAGGTGCAAGTGACAAACGGCGCTGTATTCGAATCGGTGCGAACTGGGATGGAGATTGCGGAAGCGCTTGGCAAGCTGTATCCCGAGAAATTTCAGATTGCGAAGATGGTCGTGCTAGTCGGGAATACGGCGACGATTGAGGCGCTGGAGAATGGCGAACCGGTGGCGGCGATTGTTGCGAGCTGGACGCCGGCATTGAAGGAGTTTCGCGCGATGCGGTCGAAGTATCTTATGTATGAGTAGGACGAGGCCGGAGCGGATCTGTGCGTTGCTGCCGTCAGCGACGGAGATTTTATTCGCGCTCGGATGCGGCGAGCGTGTGGTGGGCGTTACGCACGAGTGCGATTTTCCTAAAGAGGCGAAGGAGAAGCCGCGGTTGATCCGTCCGCGCGTCGATCCAGCGGCAGCGCCTGGAGAGATTGACCGGCAAGTGCGCGCGCTGGTGGATGCGGGGCAGAGTATCTATGGTGTCGATGCGGAGCTGCTTGAATCGCTGCAGCCTGATCTGATCCTGACGCAGGATTTGTGCCACGTTTGCGCGGCGTCTCCCGAGGATTTAGGGGCGGCGCTGGCGCGGATGGCGCGGCCGCCGAAGGTGCTCACCCTGACTCCGCACACGTTGGAGGATGTGTTCGGGGATATCGAGCGCGTGGGGGAGTCGGTGGGCGAAAGGGAGCGCGCGGTTGAGTTGAGCGCGGGGTTGCGTAAGCGAGTTGAGGCGATTGCGCGACGCGCGGCGGAAAGCGGAGCGGCGCCGGTGCGAGTGCTGTGCCTCGAGTGGCTGGAGCCATTTTATGTTGCCGGACATTGGGTTCCCGAGATGGTTGCGAAGGCCGGCGGCGTTGACGTGTTCGCGAGGGAGGCGCAGCAATCTTTTCGCGTCACCTCGGAAGAGATTGCGCGCTGCCCGGCAGACGTGATGATCGTAATGCCGTGCGGCTACGACGCCGAGCGGGCGACGCGGGAGTTCAGCGAGATACGGCTCGCTGAGCGTTGGCCGGAGATGCCGGCCGTGCGGAACGGACGCGTGTTCGCGATCGACGCCAATTCGTACACGTCGCGGCCGGGTCCGAGGCTTGTCGATGGCATGGAAATGATGCTGGCGATGCTTCACCCTGAGTTATCGGCCACGCGATTCGGCGCGAAAGATTTTCGTCCGATTGCGAATGTGAAGACGGCAGCGCACGTCGGGAGCGCGAGATCAGACTGAATCTGTCGAATCGACATTGGTGTTGGAAGCCCATGCGCGATAGAAAAGAAGGCCACTTAAAATGAGCGCCAAGCCGATCGAAGAGCGAATCGGGCGTTCGATCCAGATGTTCATTGTGAGCGCGAACGCTCCGGCGACGAACAGCGCGGGAACCACCGGATAACCCCAGGTGCGGTAGGGGCGGGGCAAATCCGGCTCGATGCGGCGCAACCGGAACATCGCGACGACCGAGAGCGCGTAGAAGATCCACGCGGCGAATACGAATAGAGAAGTTAACTCCTCGAATGTCCCGGTGAGAGCCATCAAGCTCGCGAGAACTCCTTGAAACACGAGCGCGCCCGAAGGCGTGCGGAATTTCGGGTGGACGACCCCGGTGACGCGGAAGAACAGGCCGTCGCGCGCCATCGCGTAGGGGACGCGAGCGCCGCTCAACAGTGACGAATTCAGCGTGCCGAGCGCCGAGACGACCATTGCGAGCGTGATCCATTTCGCGGCGCCACTTCCGGCAAAACTCACGACCGCATCCGACGCTACGTGCGCGGACCCTGCCACAGCGGCGAACGGGAGCACATAGAAGCACACCGCGTTGAACAGGACGTAAATTCCCATCACCAGTAACGTGCCGCCGATCAGCGCGCGCGGGATGTTGCGCTGCGGGTCGGCGATTTCCGAGCCGACGCGATTCAGGTCTTCCCAGCCGTCATAAGCCCACAGCGCGGCGGCCAACGCGGTGAGAAATGCCAGGACTGTGCTGGTCGATGTCTGCACCGGCCACCAAGGGTGAAAACGATCGGGGTTGGCGTGGCTGAACATGAAGCCTGCTCCGACAATCGCGAGCACCGCGAACACTTTTGTGATTGTGAGCGCCACCTGGACGCGGCCACCGAGACGGACGCCAAGGTAGTTGATGAACGTGAACAGTGCGAGCGCGGCGACGGCGAACGGTTGCGCCCACGTGAAAACGAAATGGTAGGGCGTGCTCGAAAAGGGAACTGCGATCTTCCAGGTGAAAATCGGCGCGGCGACAGCGGGGATCAGAAAACTGGTAAAGCGGGCGAGACCTGCGGCGATCGACGCGGCCGAACTCGATTCGCCTACCGTCGAATGCATCCAGCCAAACAGGAATCCGTAGACAGGACCGAGGCCGCGCCGAAGGTACGCGTATTGGCCGCCGGCTTGGGGAAGCGCGGCGCCAAGTTCTGCAAAAGAAAGCGCGCCGAAAAGCGAAAGGAGGCCGCCCGCGATCCACGCGGCATAGACGACGCTCACTGACCCGCCCACCGCCGCCATTTCGCTCGGCTTCAGGAAAATGCCAGTCCCGATCATCGTGCCAACGACGATGGCTCCTGCGGCCCACGGACCGAGCGCGCGCACGAGGTCCAGCCGATGACGCGGAACCGCTTGCTGTTCGCTCTCGATTGAAATCCTCCCCTGCGCGAATGTGTGCGGATAGATTGCCACGGTTTGGCTGTTTTTATTCCGCGTGAACTGAGAATTTCGTTCCACAGGTGCGGCGACACGAAAACGGCTTTCGGAAGGATCCGTCGACTGGCTAAGCGTTTGTCTGTGATTCGGGAGTCATCGCGCTGACGGCTGAGCCGATCGCATAGGTAATTATAGTGCCGACGAGGACATACCATGTAAACGCGAGCGGAGTGAAGTTGCGCACCAGAATCATAGTCACCAGAGTGATGCTGAAGCCCACGAGTGCGCCGGTTTCGTTGGCACGTTTGTTCCAAGTGCCCAGAAGGAACACGCCTAGCATCGCGCCGTAGGTGATTGCGGCGATCGTGAGGCCCGCTACGAGCACCGGTCCCCAATTCACCAAACCGAGCGCGCCGAGAACGGCACCCCAGAGCAAAGTGGTGACGCGGGAACGGCCAAGCGAGCGTAGATCGTCAGGTCGACGCTTACCGAGATCGATGATGCTGGAGGATGCGAGAGAGTTCAGCGAGCCGCTGGCATTCGACATCGCGATCGCAAAGATCGAAGCAAGCAGCAGGCCGACCGCCACAATCGGCATGCGGTGGACGATAAACCACGGGTAGATCTTGTCCGGATCGCCATCGGGCGCAACCAGAGTCTCATGCAGTCCGTAAACGTATAGCATCACGCCGATCAGCAAGAAGAGCGTGAACTGGAAAAACACAATCACGCCGCTTGCGAGCAACGCTTTCTTGGCATCGCGTTCGTTCCGCGCTGCAAGGAGGCGCTGCACCATGGTTTGATCGGTGCCATGGCTGGCCATCGTCAAGAACGTACCGCCGATCAGTCCCGACCAAAACGTGTAGCTCTTCGTAAGGCTGAACGCGAAATCGAAGATGCGCAATTTGCCGCCGGCTGCCGCGGCAGCCTGCGTCACTTCCATCCACCCGCCTGGAATTTTGTGGAGCAACAAAAAGAAAGCGCCGAGCGACCCGAGAATGTAGAGGACGAACTGAATCACGTCGGTCCAGATGACCGCGCGCATCCCGCCTTCAAAGGTGTAAAACATGGTGAGGACGGTGATGATCAAGATCGAACTGCGGTTGCCGGTGCCGAACGCGACGCTGACGACCTTGCCGATCGCCGCGATTCGCACACCCTCCGCCAGCGCGCGCGTACAGAGGAACACGACCGCGGCGGCCGACTTCATTCGTTGGCCGAAGCGCTTCTCCAGAAGCTGGTAAGCAGTATAGAATTCCCCTTTGAAATACTGAGGGACCAGGACCAGACAAAGAATCACCCGCGCCACAACATAGCCCAGAACAAGCTGCAGGAAACCGAGGTTGCCGGTATAGGCGATGCCGGGCGTGCTGATAATCGTAAGCGTCGAGGTTTCGGTAGCGACGATCGAACAGGCAAGGGCCCACCAGGGCGCGGTGCGTCCGCCGAGAAAATAGTCGCGAAGATTCTGCTGGCCTTTCCGGAAACGCGCGCCGAACGCGGTGATGCCGATAAGATACAGAACCAGAATCGCGAAATCGAGAAGGCTGATGTGCATGGAGCCGGGCCGCAGATGCGGAATGCTAACCGCGCGGCGGAAACAGAGTCAAGTAAGGTGAACAGGAATGCCTGAAAAAAAATCGCACGCACACAGCGGATACTTCCTGGGTTTTGACGGCGGCGGCACGAAAACCGACTGCGTCCTTGCGAATGCAGAGGGCGAAATGCTGGAGCGCGCGACGGCTGGGCCTTCGAATCCGCTTCGCGCGGGCTATGCGAAAGCGTGGTTCACGATGAGCGATGCCGCCGATCTCGTTCTGGAGCGAGCAAAGCTCAAGTCGACGGACATTCGAGGCGTTTGCGCTGGAATTGGAGGCGCCGGCCGAGACAGCGTGGCGAAGCGCATGGCCACGTTTCTTGAGAAATCTTTCCCGAATGCGGCGGTTTCGGTGACGACCGACCTTGCGATCACGCTTGCGGCTGGAGTGGGCGAGGGAGAAGGCGTGATCCTCGTGGTGGGTACCGGCTCGGCGGCGCTGGGTCGCGACGCGAAGGGTAAATTGGCGCGAGCTGGCGGGCGCGGCCCGTGGTTCAGCGATGAGGGCAGTGCGTTTGATATCGGAAGGCTAGCCGTGGCCGCCGTTGTCCGTGCCGACGAGAAGCGGGGACCGAAGACGTCGCTTTCCGAGCAGCTGCTGAAATGGCTCGGGATGAAGGATTGGACCCGCATGATGGATTGGGTGATCAAGAATCCAGATGACGTATTCCCGCGAATATTTCCGTTGGTGGGGGAACTCGGCGACAAAGGCGATCCCGTGTCGCGCGAGCTACTGACGAATGCGGCGCGGTCGCTTGGCGAACTGGTGAAAAGTGTCGTGGACGAATTGAAGATGCAGGATCGCCCGATCCCCATTGCCAAGGCCGGCGGCACGACGGGGCGCAGCAAGTTCTTCGATGCGGCGATCGACACCGAATTGCACAAGGCCGCTCCACATGCGCACGTGATTCCGCTGCCGATGAAGCCGGCTGAAGCGGCAGCCCGAATGGCGATCAAATTGGGAAAGCGAAAGCCTCATGTCTGAGGATGTCCCAGGGCGCGCCGAGGTGGCGCGCACGGCCTCAGGTGAGCAGATTAAGACTTTGCTGCATGATCGGGACGAGGAGACTCTGGTCGCGCTGCTCGAGAATCCAAATCTCGACGAAGGCCATTTCTCTACGCTTCTTTCGCGGCTCGATCTGCCGGCGAAAGTTCTCTCAGGTATCGCTGCAAAAGCGGAATGGAGAGCGAGCGAAGCTGTCCGCGTTGGACTTGTCCGACACCCAAAAACCCAGCGGCGAACCGCACTTACATTGTTGCGCCAGCTTTTCTTGTTCGATCTGGTGAAAGTCGCGCTCGCGCCTTCCACACCGGCGGAGGTAAAGCGCGTTGCCGAAGAAGTGATGGTCCAGCGTGTACCGCAAATTCCAATTGGCGAGAAATTAACGCTCGCGCGGCGCGGTCCGGCTCGTGTCGCCGGAGCGATTCTTGCGGAAGGCCATCCGCAGGCGATGAAGCTCGCGCTCGGAAATTCATTCCTGACGGAAAGCCAGGTCCTAAAGGTGATCGCGAGCGCGGCTGTGCCGGAGCGCGTGATCGCGGCAATCGCGCAACATCCGAAGTGGTCGGTCCAGTACAATGTGCGGGTCGCGCTGATTCGAAATTGGCAAACGCCCGTTCCGGTAGTTCTGGCGTTTTTGCCGAATCTCACGATGCGAGACCTGAAAGACGTGGCGGCGCTGGAAACCGTGCCTGCCCACGTGCGGCGTTACATCGAAAAAGAGTTGGCGAGGCGAGCGGGGAAGAACCCCTTGTGATTATAGCGATGAAAAACAGCGAAGCCGGAATGGAGCTAAGATGGCGGTGAGCCGGTTGCAGCTCCGGTTAATCATGGTGATTGGGGCGGTTGTCTTCGTTGGCGTATTGGTCCATTCCACCATGCAGCAGAATCAAAATGAGTATGAAGTCTGTATGACTTTCAAAGGCGCTCTCCATTGCGCGACGGCCAAGGGCGAAACGCCGGACGCTGCGATTCGCGCGGCGCGCGACATCGACTGCGAAATGCTCGCGAACGGCCGGGACCAGAATATGGTTTGCCAGGATATGCAGCCGGCGAGCGTGAAGCAAGTAAAGTAACGCTGGCAGGAACCAAACCGCGCCAGCCGGTGTCTAAATAAAATAGCGATTGCGCTGGGCGAGAACGAGAAGAAGAGAAAATGCGCGAACTGAGCGACGCGCCGGACAGCGACGAATCCATGACCCGGTGCATGAACTGCGGGGCGGAGCGGGACGCCGACAAGTGCGATGTCTGCGGTCTTACGTCTTCCGCCGCGGAATTTGCGCTGCGCAGCAAGCTCCTTAACCGCACCGCATTTTTTCTGCTGGGCGCGGTCGCGTTCGTCGTTGCCAGCGGGCGTTATCCCGCGCTGGAGTTAGACGGCATTCTGATTTTCATCGGCGTCGTATTCTTTGTCACCCTCGGCATCGCAATCTGGCTGGAGCGGCGCACGGTTCAGCATCAGGACGTCGACGTCCTCAAGCGCCTTTACTACGGACTGATCCCGATTCCCTGGCTCCTCGCTTTGTTGCTGCTCGGGAATGGTGCATTCGATACTTCCCCGGTTAAGACGGAGCCTGCGCGGGTGATCAGCAAGTTTTCGATGCCGGGCCCAATCGCAAGTCGGCGGCTGATCGTCACGTCGTGGCGCGACGGCCATCACCTGGAGCGAGTGGCCGTCGATCGAGTGGACTTCGACCGCTTCACGAAGGGTGACCTGGTCAACGTGAAAGTGAAGCAGGGCCTCGTCAGCATTCCTTGGGTTACCGGCGTTTCGATGCAGTGACGATCCGTTGCACACAGCACGTCCCTCCAGGTTGAGTAAGGCTTACGATTCGGGCACCACTGCTTCACTCTGAGTGCACTTGTTCCCCCTCCAGTGGTTCAATCAATTTAAGAGCGGTTCATGCAGCTACCTGATTCCCTAATTGAGCGATTTCCATTCCTCGAGCCACTTGACGAGCCGTGGCTGCCAGTGCCGCGCGCGGCGCTGGTTGCGTGGACGCTGTTCTACCTATTTTTTCTTTGGGAACTCGTGCGGGGCGGAATGTTTCCTGGACTGATGGACGGTGTTTTCGTGCCGATTCACGAGGGCGGCCACCTACTGTTTCGATTTGCGGGAGAATTTATCAGCGTCGCGGGCGGTACGTTTCTGCAACTGTTCGCACCATACGCTCTTGCGATGTATTTTGGGTTTCAGCGGCAGACGCAGGGAGTGGCGTTCTGTCTGTTCTTCATGTTCGAGCAGTTCTTGCCCATTGCTACGTATATGGCCGACGCCCGGGCGATGGATTTGCCGCTATTGACCGTGGGCGACGCGGAATACGTGATTCACGACTGGAATTATCTATTCGGGAAGTTCGGCGTGCTCGACCACGACATCCAGATTGCGACGGCAGTTCGAGCGATCGGCTGGCTCGGGATGATCGGCGTGTGCGTGTGGCTGATTTGGCGAGGAGTGAATGAAGTGGCGCCGGCGCAGAATTCCGAAGCGGCTCGCGGTGTCGACGGGGGCTAGCGTTAGTAGAAAGCGCGAAGGTCTGCGGGGTGGGGCAGCTCGATCTGGAGCGTGCGGCCGTAGTCCATCAACGTGAGTCGCACTAATTCAGCGGGCCCGACGTCTTTGAGCGTCCAGTTCTCGGTGGGTAGGACGCGCGACTCTGCGAAGAGGTCGCCGCTCTCCCAGTTCGATCCTCTGGCCGTTAGATCGCTCGGCAGCACCGTGTAGACCTTTTTCGCTTTGATATCGAGTGCGAGATACCGCCGGCCGAGAAGGATTAGCGCGAGGTTGGCCTGCTTTTTGTTTTCCGTCTGATAGACGTTCCACGCGAGAGGAATTTTGTCATCGAGCCTGCACTGCGCGGTGGGCACGGACTTCCACAGAAAGCGGTCGGGATCAGCGGCTCCCAGCGCCGCATTCGTGCATGCGAGTGCGGCCAGGATTAAGACCGCGGCGGCTATGAGAAAGGGATTCCGTAAGGCGGAATCGCGACGGCGTACGCGGATCAGATCGCGTTGGCGTTCTGCCGCGTCGATCGACTTCAATCCCATTGCACCGTGACTTGGCGAGCGGACACCATGACGAAGCCCTTGCTACGGCCGTGCTCAACCACATCGCGGAGGATCGTAACGTCTTGCTCGCAATATTTCACCACCCGGTCTTTATCGCCGGCGCGCCACCATTCGACAGCTTTCAGCCCATCGCCGGATTTCGCGGTGCCGAGAGTCTCGCTGGCCAGCTGATCGAGCTTGATGCGGCGGCCGAGCAGCTTGTGCATCTCTTCCAGGATGTCCAGCGAAACTTTCCGGACATTATCGACGGGCGCGTACGCGCGAAGAACTTCGATGTCGAAACGATTTCCGTTGTAGGTGATCACGCGGGTGAACTGCTCGAGCTCGTTGATTAGCTTGCGTGCGTCTTCCTCAAACCAGCAGCGAAAGCCGTTGTCCCTGTCCCAGGTGACGGCCACGGCCATGCCGAAGCCGCGGATGTTGCTCCAGCCGCCGTCTACCTCGTGCGACAGTCGCAGCGTTTCAATATCCAGAAAAATTTCTCGATCGAACAATCCTCGCAAGTCGTGGCCTCGTTTCGTTGGCGTGCCGGGCGCGGTGGTTAGTACAGACTGCCTTCGCGCTTGCGGCCGGTGAAGTCGATGTAAACGATTTTAGTTTCCGTGTAGAACTCGATCGCGCTGTGGCCCACTTCGTGTGGGCCGATGCTGCTCGCCTTAGCGCCGCCGAACGGAACGTGCGCTTCGCCGCCGACGGTTGGGGAGTTCACGTGGGTCATGCCAGTTTCGATTTTCTCGACGAATTCGAAGATCTTGTTCGAATCGGTGGAATAGATGGAGCTGGAAAGCCCGAAGCGAACGCCATTTGCGGCGGCAAGAGCTTCGTCGAAATTCCTCACGCGGATCACGCTGAGCACCGGTCCAAAGATTTCTTCCTGCGCGATGCGGGAACTCTGCGGCACGTGGTCAAAGACTGTGGGCGCGACGAAATATCCGTTGGCGTGGGACGAGCCGGTAAGCCGCTCGCCGCCGCAGAGCAGCTTCGACTCTTTGTTTCCAATATCGATGAAGCGGAGCACGGTGTTCATCTGCGATTCGTCCACCGATGGGCCCATGTCGTTCGAGGTGTCGAGGCCATCCCCGACTTTGAATTTCTTCGCGCGCTCCACAAGAGCCGCAACAAATTCATCCGCGACGCTTTCCTCGATGATCACGCGGCTGGTGGCCGTGCAGCGTTGCCCGGTGGACGCGAAGGCGCCGGATACGACGGCGTCGAGGGCGAGCTGAAGGTCCGCGTCTTTTAGAATCACGACAGCGTTCTTGCCGCCCATCTCGCACTGAATTTTCTTCTGGCTGGCTGCGCCCGCGATATAGATTTTCTGGCCAATCAGCGTTGAGCCGGTGAATGAAATCGCCTGAACGTGCGGGTTTGTGACGAGTTCGTCGCCGACCGACTCGCCCGCGCCAAGGACTACGTTGAGCACACCCTTCGGCAGTCCGGCTTCCGTGAAAATTTCTGCCAGGCGGAGCGCGCATAGCGCCGTGAGCTCGGCCGGCTTTAGCACGACGGTGTTTCCGCAAACGAGCGCTGGCGCCAGCTTCCAGATCGGAATTGCGATGGGGAAGTTCCACGGCGTGATCAGGCCGACGACGCCAAGCGGCTGTTTGATCGTGTAGGTGAAATTCTTCGGCAACTCGCTGGGCAGTGTCTCGCCAGTCAGGCGGCGCGCTTCTCCAGCGGAGTATTCCAGGATGTTGATCGCTCGCTGGACTTCACCGAGAGAGTCTTTTAGAGCTTTGCCTTCTTCGCGCGTCAGCAGGCGGGCGAGTTCCTCTTTCTGGTCCTGCATCATGCGCGCCGCAGTGAAGAGAATTTTGCCGCGCGTGGGCGCGGGCGTATTGCGCCACGAGGGATACGCTGCTTTCGCGGCGACGATTGCTTCTTTCATTTCCTGACGCGTGGAAAGCGCGATGCGCGCGATGATTTCATCCTGGTTTGCGGGATTGCGGCGTTCGAGAATCTGCGTCGATTTCGATTCGACCCACTCGCCGCCGACGAAGTTTTTGCAGAGCTGTACCGCTTCTGTCGTGGTTTCCATTCTCTAATTGTATCCGATTGCGTGCCTTTCGACTGCGCGGGGCGCCTCACCGGTCCGCCCTAAATCGTGCCGAAGGCAGCGCGTTCGTCAGACTCGAACTTCGCTGAAGCTCTTGTCGAGCAGGCGGATGCCCTCATCGACGTCAGCCTTCGAAACGTTCATCGGCGGAGCCATGCGGATTACGTTGCCGTACATTCCGCCTTTGCCCACCAGTAGGCCGTTGTTGCGGGTCGCCTCCAGAACAGCGTTCGTTTCCTGTGGAGCCGGCTCCTTTGTCTGTCGGTCCTTCACCAGCTCCAGAGCTTGCATCATGCCCATGCCGCGAACTTCGCCAATCAGCGGATATTTCTGCTGGAGTTCTTCGAGTTTCTGCCGGAAATACCCGCCAACCACGTATGTGTTTTCGCGCAGATTTTCTTCCTCGATTACTTCGATCACGGCTCGCGCTGCCACGGACGTCACTGGATTGCCTCCAAACGTCGCGATGTTCAAGCCTTGGAACTTGTCGGCAAGTTCGGCCGTGGCGATCGTGAGACCGACCGGAACGCCGTTCGCCATGCTTTTCGCCGAAGTAATAATGTCCGGCGTTACTTCCCACTGCTCGATGCCCCACCATTTCTTTCCGGTGCGGCCCCAGCCGGTTTGCACTTCATCGGAAATATAAGCGCCGCCGTAATTCTTCACGATGCGATGGACAATCTTGAAATATTCTTTTGGCGGGGTGATGAAACCTCCGACGCCTTGAATCGGTTCTGCGATGAAGGCGGCAATCTGGCCGCTGGTGGTGGTCTGGATGACGTTCTCAACGTCGTTCGCGCACGCAACGCCGCACGAGGGGTACGTCAGATGAAGAGGGCAGCGGTAGCAATAGGGGTTGATGGCGTGCGAAATGCCGACGCTGATCACGCCTCCTTTCCGCCACGCCGATTGTGCAGTAACGGATTTCGCGAGCGAGGAGCCGCCTGAATACGCGTGACGCAGTGCCACGATGTCATAACTTGGGCTCGCCATCCGTGACAGCATGATGGCCGCTTCGTTGGCTTCGGTGCCGGAGCTGGTGAAGAAGCTCTTCTGCAGTTTGCCCGGCGTGATTTCAGCAAGCTTTTCGGCGAGCGCGACCACCGCTTCGTTGGGGAAGAGCGTCGAGGTGTGCTGCAGTTTAGTTACCTGAGCGTTGATCTTTGAAGTGACCTTCGGATTGCAGTGTCCCACGCCGATCGTGACGATGCCGCCGAAGAAATCGAGGTACTTGTTCCCTTCGATGTCCCACAGGTATTGCATCGACGCGTGGTCGGCTACCAGCGGCTTCTGGTAGTAATTTGTTACCGAAGGCCAGATGAATTCCTTGTGTCTGCGAACGACTTCCTCGCTGCGCGGATCCGAACCCTTCGGCGACATAGTCATGTGGTTTTCCCCGTGTCTGGACGAGTGTGAAACTCAAAAGTTCTAAGAACGAGCATCGCGGCTGAGCATCTGCGGTCGCACCGAACCTGTCGCGGCGCTGCCTCGCGAAGCAAGTTTTGGCTGTTTTCGGTACGGCGAAGTTTATCGCGGGCTACGTCGTTCATCAATAGCGCTCCGCGCGCGCGTGGAAATTTAGCAGCGATCCGGAATGTTTACTGTATGATTCGGCGCGAACCACTCATGGATCGCCTGCTGACATATGTGTTCCGTGGCATGGGCCGGATCTTCCCGGACTGCCAAACGCTCGCGCAAGCCATCGCCTTCAACATGTTTCTTGCATTCTTTCCGATGTTGCTGCTCGCACTGGGTGTGCTGAGTAGCCAAAGCTCGTTTCACAATGCGCTCAGGGAACTGCCCGAGCGCCTGAAAGTAATCGTCCCGCCGGGAAGCGAAGACATTGTGGTGCAATATTTCGTGCGCAAATCGGCGCACCCGTGGAAATGGTTTCTGGTCGGGTTGGGGGGAACTTTAATCGCCGGCTCGCAAGTCATGGCCGGTTTCATCGAAGGCTTCCGAGTAATCGAAGGCGATCCGCTTCGCCTGACCTACTGGAAAATCCAATTTCGCTCGTTGGTTCTTTTGAGCCTGACGATTATCCCGACGCTGACGTTCGTGACGCTTACGGTATTCGGACGACAGATGCGTGGATGGCTCGTGAACCGGCTAGAGTCGCAGGCGCTCACCAATGTGCTGATTTTCTTGGCGCAGGTGGCGATCGTCTTCGTGTTGTCGATGCTGGTACTCGTTCTGCTCTACCGCATCGGCCGCCCGGGCCACAGAGGGATCATGGCGCTGCTTCCGGGCGCCGCAGTTGCGACAGTGTTATGGTGGGTCACCGACGTTGCATTCGGCTTCTACGTCAGGAAGATGCCCTACGATGCCGTCTACGGTGGCCTGGCCGCCGCGATCGGTCTGATCCTGTGGATGTACCTGACGGCGATGGTCGTGCTGCTCGGCGCGGCGTTCAATGCGGAGCGGAGCACAGCCGAGCCCGACCCTTTTGACCTGTACGCCTTCAAACGCCGAGTCGCTCGTTGACAACCTGGTCGGGTCCCGTCGGGCTTGATTGGGCAACATCCCGCTAAGAGATTGATAGGATAGGTCTTACATTTCAGCGCTCGTCTCGGGCGCTCCCTCCAAACTGCGCTTTTGTGCATTGGCAATTACCCCGCTACCGCAACTTTCGAGATGTGCGAGGGTTAAACTGGAAAGGACACACGGCGATTTTCGCCGACTTCTAGCTCGTTCAGGACAGCCTCTCGTGAAGCCCAACAAGCGCGCAAAGAGTTCTGGCCTTGAGCAGCTGGTCGTGGCGGGCGTCGCAGCGGCCACCGTGCTTGCCGCGTTTGTACTGGCAGCGCCCCGGGCAAGCGCTGGCGCCGACGAAGTCTCGGCCGAATTCGCTACGTTGTACACCGCGACCTATTCGATTGCTTCGACTCCGGGAACTCGTCCCAAGACTTTCGCGCTCGATAAAAAGTTCAAAGGCAAGCTTCCGATCTCCCAGCTTTCGGAAGACCAAGCCATTTCTCACGCACTGAATCGCCTGGCCTATGGCCCGCGCCCCGGTGATGTGGATCACATTCGCGAGATCGGCCTGGAAAAATGGATCGACCAGCAGCTTCACCCTGAATCGCTCGAAGATGCCGACCTCGACGCGCGCCTGAAACGCTATCCGACGCTGACCATGTCGCCGAAACAATTGGTGGAAGAATATCCAGAAGCAAACCAGGCAGCGAAGCAAGAGGGCATCACCAAGGAACAGTTCCAGGAACGGCAAGACAGGAAGCGGCAGGAAGCCGAGTCGCAAGTGATCATGACCGGCAACGACAATCTCGACAAAGCGCAACAGCAACTCGCCAAGCTTGTCGGTCCGAACCGCATCACCGCCGAACTTTCGATGGCGAAGCTCGATCGCGCGGTCTACTCGAACCGCCAGCTCGAAGCGGTGATGGAAGATTTCTGGTTCAACCACTTCAACGTGTTCGCGAACAAAGGCGCGGACAAGTGGATGCTCACCTCGTATGTGCGCGACACGATTCGTCCGCACGCGATGGGCAAATTTCCCGATCTGCTGCTCGCGACGGCGAAAAGTCCGGCGATGCTTTTTTACCTCGATAATTTTTTGAGCGCCGATCCGGCCGCTGTGGCACGCATGGAAGCCGAGAAGGCGATGCGCCGAGCCCGCTATGGCCGATTCACGCCACCGACTCCGGGCACGTTCCCTGGACCGACAAGCATGCCGCCTTCGGGTTCACAGTCTGCTGCGCCCAAGAAACAGGATCGCGGGCTGAACGAAAATTACGGCCGCGAGGTGATGGAGCTTCACACCGTCGGGGTCGACGCGGGCTACACCCAGCAGGACGTGATCCAGATGGCCGAATGTCTTACCGGCTGGTCGATCAAAGAGCCGCGCAAGGATCCGGTCTACAACTTCGACGAGAAGATTCACGACGAAGGCAAGAAAGTCGTGATGGGCCACAAATTCAAGTACGGTGGCGAGAAGGACGGCGAAGAAGCCCTGAAAATGCTCGCCGCGCAGCCGGCGACGGCAAAATTCATTTCGACCAAGCTCGCGCGCCACTTTGTTTCCGACAATCCGCCGCCAGCGCTCGTCGACCGGATGGCGAAGACGTACCAGAGCACCGGAGGCGATATCCGCGCCGTGATGCACACGATGATCTACTCGCCGGAATTTTGGTCGCGCGACGCCTACCGCGCCAAGGTGAAGACGCCGTTTGAGCTTGTGGCAAGCACGGCTCGGGCGTTGAACGCCGAAGTCACGATCACGTTGCCGCTCACCAACTGGGTGGCGCGGATGGGCGAGCCTCTGTTCCTCTGCCAGCCGCCAACGGGCTACTCCGACAAAGCCGAAACCTGGGTGAATACAGGCGCGCTGCTGAACCGGCTGAATTTCGCGCTGGCTTTTGCCGGCGACAAGATGGGCGGCGCAACTACCGACCTGACGAACATGCTCGGCGAAGACTCTGCCAAGGACGCAAACGCCGCGCTCGCCAAATCCATTCAAATCTTCCTCAACGGACAAATTGCCGATACCACCCGGCAAACGCTTGAATCGCGCCTAAACGATCCGCAAATACGACGCGCCAGCCTCGACGATCAGGCCCAGAACGTAAACGAAGGCTTGATCGCCGGACTCGTGCTCGGTACGCCGGAATTTCAGCGGCGCTGAATTTTCTATTGTGCCTACGTTAGAAGGGAGGAAGCTATGGCCATTTCACGGCGCTATTTCTTGAAGAGCGGCGGTATCGCGATGCTGGGCATGGCTGCGCTTCCTTCTTTCCTTCAGCGGGCCGTTGCCGGTACTCCCACGGCGGGCAAAAAGAAGATGGTCGTGCTCTTTCAGCGCGGCGCAATGGACGGGCTGAACGTCGTGGTTCCGTTCGGCGAGCCGAATTACTACCGCATTCGCCCTTCGATCGCGATTCCACAGCCCTTGCGAAATGCAGGCGCAGGAAGCTCCGTATTTGATCTCGACGGATTCTTTGGGCTGCATCCGAGCCTCGATCCGATGCTGCCGCTTTTTCGCAACGGTCAGCTAGCGATCGTACAAGCTGTCGGTTCGCCCGATCCCACACGTTCCCATTTTGACGCGCAGGATTACATGGAGTCCGGCACGCCGGGGATGAAGTCCACCGAAGACGGCTGGCTGAATCGCGCGATGCAGACGACGCCCGAGCCGCAAGCGACGCCGTTCCGCGCTGTCGCATTCGGGCCGTATTTGCCGCGCACGCTGCAGGGCCCAGCTCCGGCAGTAGCGATTCCAGATTTGAAACAATTCAAAATGAATGGACCGCAGCAGACGGTCGAAGGTGGTTTTGAGGCGATGTACTCGCAAACGGTCGATATGGCGATGCGCGGCGTCGGCAACGAAACCTTTTCCGCGATCGACCAGCTCAAGAAGATCAATCCGGATTCCTACAAACCTGCGAATGGAGCCGTGTATCCGAAAGGTCGGTTCGGCCAGAGCTTGCAGGAGATCGCCGAACTCTTTAAGGCCGACGTTGGGCTCGAAGTCGCGTTCCTCGATAGCGGCGGCTGGGACAATCACGTCAACGAAGGCGGCGCCACCGGGCAGCTCGCGAACCTGCTGAAGGATTTGGCGCAGGGCGTTGCGGCGTTCAACGCGGACATGGGCGACCGCATGGAAGACATCGTGTTCGTGAGCATGTCTGAATTCGGGCGGACGGCTCACGAAAACGGCAACCGGGGCACAGACCACGGCCACGCGAACTGCATGTTCGTGATGGGCGGGCCCGTGAAAGGCGGCCGCGTGTATTCGAAATGGCCGGGCTTGGACAACGAACAACTCAATCAGGGACGAGACCTGGCTGTTACGACGGACTACCGCAGCGTGCTCGGCGAGCTGATTTACAAACACATGGGCGACCGCGATCTCGCGAAAGTTTTTCCAGGCTTCGCGAACGATCCGAAACACTTTATCGGGTTTGTGAACACGTAGTCGGTTGAAGCGCCCAGATCCTTCGCGGTGAAGCGTCGCCTCAGGGCAAAAGAAAACGGCCGCTCGATTCACATCGGGCGGCCGTTCGTGTTTCAATTCAAATCTTCGAGACTGGCTCAGCTTCCCTTAATTCGCATCCCGTAGAAGGACCGGTACACGAACGTAAACGAGATCAGGAAGAAGAACGCCGCGAGAACGTGGGTTACGGCGGTCCCCTTGTCGGCAGTCAGCTGAACGGCCAGCTCCACTGCGAGCAAGCCGAACAAGGTGGTGAACTTAATCACCGGGTTCAAAGCCACCGATGAAGTGTCCTTGAACGGATCGCCGACTGTATCGCCCACGACGGTTGCATCGTGAAGCGGCGTTCCTTTCTGCTTCAGCTCGGTCTCGACGATTTTCTTGGCGTTGTCCCACGCGCCCCCTGCATTGGCCATGAAGATCGCCTGGTACAGACCGAAGATCGCGATCGAGATCAGGTAGCCGATGAAGAAGAATGGCTCGACGAACGCGAACGCCAGCGTGCCGAAGAACACCGCAATGAAAATGTTCAGCATGCCCTTCTGCGCGTATTTCGTGCAGATCGCGACGACGGCCTTGCTGTCCTCGACCGAGGCTTTGATCACGCCGTCCAGCTTGATATTGGCCTTGATGTATTCCACCGCGCGGTAAGCGCCGGTGGTCACCGCCTGGGTGGATGCTCCGGTGAACCAGTAGATCATCGCCCCGCCGGTGACGAGTCCGAGGAAAAAGGGCGCGTAGAGCAGCGAGAGCTTGTCCACGTTGGTCGTCGTGCCGTTGGTAAGCGCCATGATGATGGAGAAAATCATGGTGGTGGCGCCGACGACGGCCGTTCCGATCAGCACGGGCTTTGCAGTGGCTTTGAACGTGTTGCCCGCGCCGTCGTTTTCTTCGAGCAGTTCCTTGGCGCGCTCGAAGTCGGCGTCAATGTTGAAGTCGGCCTTCAGTTCTTGCTTGATGTTCGGTACGGCTTCGATCAACGAAAGTTCGTACACCGACTGCGCGTTATCGGTGACCGGACCGTAGGAGTCGACGGCAATCGTCACCGGGCCCATGCCGAGGAAGCCGAATGCCACGAGGCCGAAGGAGAAAACCGGCGCCGCAAGCATCAGGTTCTGCAGTCCTTGCAAGCTGAACAGGTAGGCGATGGTCATCAGAACCACCATCGCAAGGCCGATGTAGTACGCCGAGAAATTCCCCGCGACGAAGCCGGACAAAATGCCCAGCGAAGCACCGCCTTCTTCAGCGGAGGCGACGACTTCACGGACGTGCCGCGATTCGGTGGACGTAAACACTTTCACGAGTTCCGGAATGATCGCTCCTGCCAGCGTTCCGCAGGAGATAATCGCGCCGAGCTTCCACCAGAGCGTGGTGTCGCCATCGAGCGTCGGGACGATCACATAAGAAATCGCGAAGGTCATTACGATCGAAACAAGCGACGTGATCCAGACGAGTGACGTGAGCGGCGATTCGAAGTTCATGTGGCTCGCGTTTGCAAAGCGTGCGCGGGACATGATGTCGTTGATGAAGTACGCGACGGCGCTCGCCACGAGCATGGCGATGCGCATCACGAAGATCCAGACCAGCAATTGCACCTGCACGACGGGCGAGTGCACGGCGAGCAGGATGAAGGTGATCAGCGCGACGCCGGTCACGCCGTACGTTTCGAAGCCGTCCGCACTCGGTCCGACGGAATCGCCCGCGTTGTCGCCGGTGCAGTCCGCGATCACGCCGGGATTGCGCGCGTCGTCTTCTTTAATCTTGAACACGATCTTCATCAAGTCGGAGCCAATGTCCGCGATCTTGGTGAAGATGCCGCCTGCGATGCGCAGCGCGGCCGCGCCCAACGATTCGCCGATGGCGAATCCGATGAAGCACGGGCCGGCGTAGTCGCCAGGGATGAACAGCAGGATGAACAGCATCATAAGCAGCTCGACGCTGATCAGCATCATGCCGATGCTCATGCCAGCTTCGAGGGGAATGTGGTAAATCGGAAACGGTTTGCCACGGAGGCCGGCAAACGCCGTGCGCGAGTTCGCGAATGTGTTCACGCGGATGCCGAACCAGGCCACGCCGAAGCTGCCGATGATTCCCACCACGCTGAACGCCAGAATGATGATCACGCGCGCGGCTTCGTAGTGCAGCAGGAACCCGAAGTAAAGCACGATCACCACGGCGATGAACGCTTCGAGCAGCATCAGGAATTTGCCCTGGGTGATCAGGTAGGTTTTGCAGGTTTCGTAGATCAGCTCGGAGATTTCGCGCATGGCGCGATGCACCGGCAGATTTTTCAGCTTGGTGTAGATGACCATGCCGAAAACCAGGCCGAGAACGCAAAAGCCGATGCCGTAGAGCAGCAAATTGTGGCCGTTGATCCCGCCCAGAAAGCGGACCGAAGTAAGGTCGGGCAACTTCAAATTCGCTTCGCCGCCGGCCGTTTCAGGAGCCGCATGCGCCGGGAGCGCGGTCATCAGAATCGCCGCCAAGCTCATTGCCGCTACTTTCGCCGCGCCGAATCCGGCGGGCACAAACTTGGAGAGTTTCGAGCGCATTAGTTGCACCCCGTGACCGTTTTGGTCACACACAAACCATCGCACGATAGAAACTTCATTCTTCCTCCGGGTGAAGACTCCTTGACTGGGAGCCTGCCTGACTGTAGAAAATGCAGAACAGAATTGCCTTTTTTAACAGGATTCCGACCTTGCGTCAAGAAAAGACGGGGCTTGCGGGCGCGAAATACCGCCCAAAGTGGCCCAGTTTAGCGGCGCTGCGGCGAATCTGCGCGCCGAACCCGATTGGAACTCACCGAGCCCGGGGGTGTAGATGGAGTCGTCGGCACGAATCACAGTGGAGGCGAAGCGGCATATCAACGCTCCTGCTGAAAAGGTCTACGACGCATGGCTCGACCCGGAAACCGCCGGCAAGTGGCTGTTTACCACCCCAACTGGCCAGATGACCCGGGTTGAGATCGATCCGGTTCAGGGAGGGAAGTTCTTGTTCGTCGATCGACAGGACGGGGAGAACGTCGAACACGTCGGCGAATATTTGCTTCTCGATCGGCCACACAAGATTGTGTTCAACGTGACCGTTCCTAAGTACTCCAGCACGCATACTCGAGTCGAGGTCGATATCGAGGAGTCGCCGGAGGCCGGATGCGATGTCACAGTTTTGCACGACGGCGTGTTCCAGGATTTCGCTCGCCGGACCGCGCAGGGTTGGATGCAGATTCTCGGGGACTTGGAGGCGACGCTCGCTTAGTGGGCGCTCGCGGCGGGCGCCGGCTTCTTGCCGATCGGCGCTTCGAAAAACATCAGCGGCTTGTTCGAAGGCATCGAATAGACGTTGGGCACGTAGATCGACGCGCCCTCCGCAAGCTTCCACTCACGACTTACATTGAAGTAGAGGTATCCATGCATCGTGGCCATCGGCGCCACGATTTCCCCATCCAGAGTGAGCGGGCGAAGCTGCGCTGCAAATTTCTCGGCCTTTTTGTCGTTTGTCGGAAGCGGGATTCCGGCGATGCGTCGCGGTTGTTGAGGCACTACGCCTTCCGGATGAGCGATCAGTGAAGCCACTTCGTCAGCGCTGAGCCAGTCCAAGTCCTGACGGCCGCCGTGCCTGGGGTGCACCGTCAGTTGAATAGTGTCGATGTCCACGCGGACCGGCTGCTGCGAGTCGTTCTTCAGAAACACTTCCACGGGCAGGATTCCGATCGCCATCGGGTCGGCTTTTCCGAAGATGGATTTCGAGCGTTCTGTGTCCGTAAGCGGGCTGGCCATCACGGTGAGGCCGTTGTGCGTGTCGCGCTGAAGGTCCGCGGTGGGATCGGCGTTAGCCGTAGCGGGTCCGGATTGCGCGTGCGAAACGAGCGCGAAGAACAGGAACACAGCCGCGATCGAACACAGTGATTTCATCGTCTGCCTTTCCGATGCCGCAAATCCGGCGGAAGTTGTGCGCGTTTTCGCGTTGGCTGCCACTATAATACCGACCTTGCGCGTGCGAAAGCGCCTCTCGACCGGCGTGCGCGTTCCTACACCGCTCAATGTATTTCTTCTATCGCATCCTTACGGCCGCGGGCATGTTGGTGTTGGCGCCGTACTTTTTTCTGCGTGGCTGGCGACGCGGGCATCCCCCCAGCGGTTTTTGGGAGCGTCTCGGAGGAGTGCCATCGGCCATCGCCAACCGAACGCAGGCCGCAGCTTATGGTGCGATCTGGATTCACGCAGTGTCCGTCGGAGAAGTCCTCGCCGCCAAGCCGCTGCTCGACGGTCTCAAGCGCGCCGATCCAGACAGGCCCGTCTTCGTTTCCACAACCACCGATACGGGCCAGGCACTCGCCCGCGAAAGGCTCAGCGGATCCGATGGGATTTTCTACTTTCCGCTCGACTGGACCGTATCGGTTCGGCGAGCCTTACGGGCGATTCGACCTGCTGCGGTAATCGTGATGGAAACGGAAATCTGGCCAAATTTTTTGCGCGAAGCGCGGGGCGCGAGAATCCCTGTGATTTTCGCGAACGCACGCATTTCTGAAAAATCCTTTGCACGGTTCAAAAAGTGGGAATGGCTCATCGGCCCAATGTTCCGTCAGGCGCTCCACGACGCAGAGCTGCTTCTGGCCCAATCGCCGGAAGACTCGCAGAGATTGATCGACATGGGCGCGCCCGATGGCCGCGTTCTGGTTACCGGCAACCTGAAATACGACGCACAACCCGCCGAGCCCAACAATTTTTCAAAATGGCTCGCGGCCGAAATTGCGCGACAAGAGCGCTGGCCCGTCATCGTTGCCGGAAGCGTTGTAGCCGGCGAAGAAGAGGCCGTGCTCGGTGCCTACGATACCGTCCAGCGCCAATGGCGTCGTACGCTTCTTGTGCTCGCACCACGCAAGCCCGATCGCTTCGACGACGCAGCGCGGCTGGTTTCCGAGGGCGGCTGGAAAGTTGTGCGGCGCAGCGAGATACGCCTCGACGGGCCTCTGGACGAAACTGCTGACGTCATCTTGCTCGACTCGATTGGGGAGCTTGCAGCGCTTTACAGCATCGCAGACGCGACGTTTGTCGGCGGCTCGCTCGTCCCTGCAGGCGGCCACAATATTCTTGAGCCCGCGCAGTTCGGTCGGCCGCCCGTCTTCGGGCCGCATATGGAAAATTTCCGACAAATGGCCGACGCTTTTCTCGACGCGAAAGCTGGCGCACAAGTCAGTTCTGGTGACGCGCTCGGCACTGTCTGGATGCAGCTGATCCAGGATTCAGCGATGCGCGAGCACATCGGCGCTGCCGCAAAAGCAATTGCCGAGCGCAATCGCGGCGCCACCGAGCGCTCGCTCGCGCAAGTCGAATCTGTGTTCCGCCGTCCACATCCGGACACGAGGGATTCGCGGTGACCGCGCTGCAATTTCTCCTGACGCCGTTCTCGTGGCTCTACGAGGCGGGGGCGCGGCTGAAAGCCGGCGCCTACAAGTCCGGTCTCCGCCAAATACATCACTTGCCGGGCGTCGTCATCAGCGTCGGGAATCTTTCGACCGGCGGCACCGGAAAGACCCCTGTTGTTCTTTGGATCGCGGAACGGCTCGTCGCAGAAGGGAAACGGGTCGGCATTCTCACGCGCGGCTATCGCAGCGAGCCGATCGCCGGGGCCGCATCGGGCAAAGCCGTCACCAGCACAAGCGACGAAGTGAGAATGCTTCAATCGCGTCTAGGCGATTCTGTGATGTTCGGCGTTGGTCCTGATCGCTACGAAGAAGGGAGAAAACTCGAACAGCTGGGAATCGACTGGTTCGTGCTCGACGACGGCTTTCAGCACTTGCAGCTTGCGCGCGACGTGAACATCGCGTTGGTCGACGCGACCAATCCGTTCGGCGGCGGAAGATTGCTTCCTGCGGGACATCTGCGCGAGCCGCGCTCTGCGGTATCCCGGGCGGACATCGTCGTGATTACGCGCAGCCATTCCGCTCCAGCGGTTGAAGCGATGATCCGCCACGAAACGAGCGCCCCCATTTTTCGCGTCGAGTTCGCTCTCGAAACTGTCCGTACGGTGCGCGGTGTTGGGCCGGACCTTGTTCCTCCGCTCGATGCCGGGATTCGTTGGTTTGTCTTCTCCGGGATCGGAAATCCATCGGCGTTCGCAAAGAATCTGAAGCAGTGGAATTTCAACGTCGTCGGGCGCAAGAACTATCCGGACCATCACAAGTATTCCGCGGCGGATCTCCGACAAATTGCGAGTGCGGCTGCTGCTGCAGGCGCCTCAAAGATCGTCTGCACCGAAAAGGACAAATTCAATCTGCCGGCCGGGGCCGAGCTTGGAATGCCGCTTTATTTTTGTTCGATCAAAGTTAGCTCGCCTGAGGAAGAACACCTATGGCGCGCCATTCAGGGACTCGCATCGAAGCATCGCGATTCAGCGAAGTGATGTAAGTGCATCAAGCAAAGTCGGCTCCCGACATTTGCTGCACTTTCATCGCTGTGATAGCTTGCCGATGGCGATGTGGTCATCCGAAATCGCGCCTGAATCTGAAAGGAAGCAAGATTGAAGTCGGCCTCGAAGAAAACGAAACGTTCGCGTACGTCCGCGCCGCGCTCGGCTGCCGTCGCGAGATCCGATCGCTCCGTCGACATCACGCGTCTTCTCAACCTCGTAGCGGCATTTCCGCGCCAGACGATCTGCGTTGTCGGTGACTTCGTTCTCGACCAATTCGTGACGGGTGACATCTCGCGCGTCTCGCGCGAGGCGCCGATCCTGATACTCCGTCATCGCAAAACAGAAACGTATCCCGGCGGCGGCGCGAACGCGGTAAACAATCTCGCCGATCTCGGAGCAAAAGTTCTCGCCGTCGGCGTGGTTGGCGATGACGAAGGCGGTCGGGCGCTACTCGCAGAATTTCGCCGCAAGAAAGTGAACGTTGCAGGCGTTGTCCGCAGCCGTGATTGGGTCACGACCACGAAGACGCGCTACCTCGCAGGCTGGACACACACCACCGAGCAGCAGGTACTTCGCGTCGACCGCGAGCCGCACTCTGCTCTCGATTCGGACACGCAAGCGCGCATCCGGAAAAACGCTCAACACGCTGCTCAAAATGCCGGCGCCGTGCTGGTTTCCGACTATGGACTCGGCGCCGCCACGCCGGAACTCGTAAAATCTCTCAGGTCGAATTGCATCACCCTCGACTCGCGCTATCGGTTACTCGAATATCGCGGCGCCGGAATCACCGCGGCGACTCCAAACGAACCGGAAGTCGAAGCCGCGCACCATGGCGCCATCGGCACGGACACGAACCAGCTCGAAGAGCTCGGCAAGCGGACGCTGCGGCATCTTGGGCTCGGAGCGCTGGTTGTCACTCGTGGTAAGGACGGCTTAGCCGTCTTCGAACGTTCGGGCGACGTTTCCCGTGTCGCGAAAGGCGCGAAGGAACGCGTCACTCACCTCGGTATCTACGGTTCGGACGCGCCCGTAGACGTCTCCGGTGCAGGTGACACCGTGATCGCTGTATTCACTCTTGCGCTTGCGGCCGGAGCGAGTTATCTCGAAGCTGCGCATCTGGCAAATTACGCCGGTGGGATCGTCGTGATGAAGCGCCGCACCGCCACTGTCACGCGCACCGAACTCGAAGCCGCGCTTCGCGCCGAAGCGACCAACCTTCGCTGAATTCTAGAATGGACACCCGCGAAAAAATTGTTTCCCGCGAAGGTCTTGGCGCGATTCTCGAAGAACATCGGCGCGCCGGCCGCAAGATCGCTTTCGCCAACGGTGTTTTCGATCTGCTTCACGTCGGCCACGTCCGTTATTTGCAAGCGGCGCGCGAGCAGGGCGATGTTCTCGTAGTCGGAATCAATTCCGATGCAAGCACGCGCCAATTGAAAGGTCTCGGCCGTCCGATACTTACGGAACGCGCGCGCGCAACGCTCGTCGCGGCGCTCACGGCTGTCAACTACGTTGTGATCTTCGACGAGCTGGACGTGAAGTCACTTCTGAGCGAGTTACACCCGGACGTGCATGCCAAAGGCACGGACTACACTGCCGAAACCGTGCCGGAACGCGATCTCGCCGAATTGCTCGGAATCCGCATCGCAATCGTGGGGGATCCGAAGGCCCATTCGACGCGCGACTTGATTGCCCGATTGCGAACCAGGTCCGATGGCTGAGATGCGATTCTTGCTGGTGCGATTGGGCTCGCTGGGCGATATCGTGCACGCATTGCCCGCGGCCGCTGCGTTGCGCGATGGGTTTCCTGAGACGCAAATCGACTGGCTCGTCGAGCCGAAGTGGAGGCGAATTCTGGAAGGGAATCGCGACTTGAACGATGTGATCGCGCTCGATCGCGGCAATCTCGGCGCGATTTGGAAAACGGTGAAAGCGCTGCGCTCGCGCGAGTACTCGTGCGCAATCGATTTTCAGGGGCTCTATAAGTCGGCGCTCATTCCGTTTTTCGCGCGCATACCGCGGCGCATCGGCTTCCGTGAGAGCTACGCGCGTGAAGGGCTGGCTTCGCGTTTCTACACCGAGCGCGTGAACCCGACCGGGGCGCATAAAGTGGACCACAACCTCACTCTCGCGCGAGCTGCCGGGGCGAAATTGGGGTCCGCGCGATTCCCGCTCTTAATCACTCCGGAAGATCGAGCTGCCGCGTATCGCGAGCTTGCGAGCCGCGACGTTTCGGATTACTTCGTGTTGAATCCCGGAGGCGGGTGGAAATCCAAATGTTGGCCGGCCGAGCGCTACGGTCAGCTCGGCGCGCGGCTGCACCTGGCGCATCGATGGCGAAGCGTCGTCACTTACGGCCCCGGGGAAGAAGCGATGGCGCAGCAAGTAATCGCGTCATCAGGTGGCTCGTGCGTCGCGATTCCTCTCGCGCTCGGCCCGCTGATGGCCATGCTTGAGCGCGCGAAATTTGTCGTCAGCGCCGACACCGGCCCTCTACACGTTGCGTCCGCGCTCGGCGCGCCGTGCGTCGGGCTATTCGGTCCTACTGATCCTGCGCGCAACGGACCGTATTCTGGTGACGACGTGACCGTACGAGATCTCCGCGTCGCCGAGACGACGTATCGACGCGGCGCGTCCTATGCGTCGTCGATGCTTTCGATTACCGTCGAACACGTAGCGGCAGCTGTGGAGGAGCGGTTGAGGCGAATTTCTTGAACCAACCTCGGAAATTTTGGATGCGGTGGAGAGTGCGCGTCGGTTATCCGGTCGCCGTATTGTACTGGGTGCTCGCGCGGCCCACGCTGCGCTCGATTGTGTTCGGGATTGCGCTAGGCGCGTTCGGTCTCGCAATTAGGGCGCTTGCTGCTGGGCATCTCTGGAAGGATCAGGAACTCGCCGTTACCGGGCCCTACGCATCGACGCGCAATCCTCTCTATCTCGGAAGCGCGCTTCTCGCCGCCGCATTCGCAATCGCAGGAAATTCGTATTGGGCCGGCGGACTCGTGCTGATCTACTTTGCTGTTTTCTACTACGCCGTAATGCGCAACGAAGAGGCCGATCTCAAGCAGCGCTTTGGAGCCGTCTACGAACAGTACGCCCAGCGCGTGCCGCTTTTCTTGCCAAAGCTTTGGCGACCAACGTACGGAGCGCAAGCGCCGATCCCAGGCGCCCAGCCGAAGCCGTTTTCCTTTGAGCAATACAAACGAAACCGCGAATATCAGGCATTGCTGGGGACGGTGGTGGGATTCGTAGTGGTCTTGCTGCGGATCTGGATTCGCGGACGGTTCGGTTACTGAGCGCGCCTACTGCAGCCGGTATACAGCATGCATCACGCGCTGAAATTGCGGTCGGTAAATTAGATCGAAAGCGCCCTCTTTTCCAGGGAACATTTCGAGCGCGATGCTGCGTGTGGCCGCGACCATTTCCGCGGCCTGTTCGAGGGGGAGCCCGCCACTGGCAATTTCCGCGAGCGTGAGTTGCACTACGATGCGCAGGCGGCGAATACGGCGCGATTCATCGTCAATCTCGGCCTGCGTGGGTGCGAAGGGCGTCGCGTTTTCCATCTTCACCCCGCGAGTACAACAAAGTGAGTATGGACTTACGGGGCGGGGCGCGCAATAGTACTCGAAACGCCGGTGCACAATATTGCAGCACATCCAAACAAAAGCTAGAGGAGCGAATCGATGCCTGAAGAAAATCCGCCGTACGATCCAGAACCGGTCGTAACCGCTTATATGGCGGAGAGTGCTTCCGAAGCCATGGTGATTCGCGGATTGCTGGAAAGTGCGGGCATTTCGTCGCCTGGTTCTGTTTCTACCGATCCGTTTCCGATTCCTGAAAATCCCGAAAGCCCACACGGCCTGGAAATTATCGTCCTCGAATCGCAAGCGCAGGAAGCTCGCGCGATCATCGAGGAATATCAGACGGGAAATGCGACCAAGGCGGCGGGATCGGATGAGTAACCGATTGCGGATGCTCTGCCGCATAAGTCGTCACGGTCAGTGAAGAGCCGTCGGTCGTCGCCGTCACGGCGCCGTCCTCATCGGTACGCAGGAGGCGCACTCCCGCAGCTTTGTAGCGCTCCACGACCGCATCAACGGGATGCCCGAAAGGATTGTCCGCTCCCACGGATACGACAGCCGCTTTCGGCGCAACTGCAGCGACCAATGCATCCGCCGACGAAGATTTGCTTCCCTGGTGCGGCACCTTCAGGAAATCGGCAGCAAGCGCCGCGTTTTCATCGACGAGATCGTTTTCTGTGCGTTTCTCGATGTCGCCCGGCAGTAGAAATTTCTCCGCGCCGTCCGGGAGCCGAAGCACGATCGAATTGTCGTTCGCGGCTTTCGTTACCGTCGAGATATCGACCGGCCACAAAACCAAACCCGCGACGCCGTCGAAATTGAACCGGCGCCCTTGCGTTTCCGTCACAACCTTCACTCGGCGCCCGCGCGCCTGTTGCCGGAGGCTAGCAAACGCAGGCGTCTCCTCGTCGCGGCCGACCCAGAATTCTCCGACGCGAAAGTTCTCGAGCGCTGTGCGCAGCCCATCCAGGTGGTCGTGATGCGGGTGCGTTAGTGCAATGACGTCAAGCCGCTTGATCCCACATGTCCATAGAGACGCGGACACAACTTTTTCTCCGATGTCCGCACCCGACCGCGAGCCTCGCACGACTTCTGAACCAGCAAGTCCGCCTCCGTCGATGAGCATCGTGTGCCCGTTCGGGAACGCGAGCAATAACGAGTCGCCTTGCTCATTGTCGAGCACAGTGACCTGAAACTTCCCGTAGGGAAGCCGCGGTCGGTCGCGCGTACAGGTAAAACGCCGCGATCAACGCGGCGCGCAGAATCGGCGTTCGGTCCTGGACGATCCCGACCTTCGCGGCCAACGCGACAGGTGCCTAAGCGGCCGAGATGCAGCCTGCGTTCGAGCCACAACAGAAATACAATGATCGCGCCGACGTGCAGTCCCGCGATCACCAGCAGGGGATACGAGCTCGTTTTCTGCAACGCCCGCACCGTTTGGCGATCGACAAAGCTCCAGTCGCCCAGCAGCATCGCGCGCAAGACCGCCGCCCGCTCCGGGCGATCAGGAAAAAGCGCATCGATTCGCGTAAGAAGCTTGCCTTGAACGATCGCGAATCGATAACGCCATGGCATCGGTGTATCGCCCAGGGATTCGAGCAAGAGTCCGCTGCGCAACGCGCCAGTCAAATCGATTTGCTGGCGCGCCAGATACCGGCGAACATCGAACGCGCCCGGGTCCTTGAAATCCCGCGACTGCCGCGCCTTCATCAGAATCTGAACGGGATCGCCTGCTAGAAAATCGTTCGCGATATCGTCGGTCCGTCCGTTTAAATATAAATTCGCGCGTAAACCGCCCGACACGGGCACGATCTGATCTGCAATTTCCGCGTGATCGAGATCGATTTCGACGCGTCGCCCCCAAGGCAGATCGAGCGGCGTCTCGCTAACCTTCCACGCCATCGCAGCGGTTGCGATAAATCGATCGTCCCGCCCGCTATCAGCTGTGTTACGTGATCGCTCGGCACGATTGCATGTTCCACGTTGGCGGCAAGCACGCCGAGCGCGATGCACGCCCCGAACGCGGCCGCCCATCCGGCCGCCCGGAATCCGCGCCAGAGCGCGACTCGGCCGAGCAGCAGCAGGACGCCAGCAACAAAGCCCAAACGCCATGGGGAACAGGGCCAGCGGGACGCCAGTCCGATGCCTGCGGCGAAACACGCTGCAAGCCAGACGGCGGGCAATTTCATTGTCGTCTTCGAAGGCGGACCAGCGTCTCGATGTGGAGAGTTTGCGGAAACAAATCAAACAGCTGTACGTCAGCGATTTCGTAGCCGCCTTGCTGCAGCGCACCGAGATCGCGCGCTAACGTCGGCGGATCGCACGAAACATAAGTGATGCGGTCGGCTGCGAGCCGCGCGATTCGCTCGGCATCGCCAGGCTCAAGGCCTGTACGCGGCGGATCGAGCACCACCAGCTGCGGCCGCTCTTTATTCTTCGCAAGGAAGCGCGAAACGTCCGCAGTGCGCACTTCAATCGCGCCGGCTCCCTTGATATTCGACTCCAGATCGCGCGTAGCTGCAGGATTCGATTCCACCGAAACAACTCTCTCAAAGCGCTTCGCAAGCGGTACGGTAAAAAGTCCCACACCGGCAAATAAATCAAACGCGAGCCGCCCCCCTGGATCCTGATCTACAACTTCGCGCGCCATCTCATCTACTAATGCTTTATTGATTTGAAAGAAAGAGAACTGCCCGACGCGGTATGCGGTGCCGTTCGCCTGATACTCGGTAAATCCCGGGCCAAAAAGTTCCATCCGGTCGCTGCCGGGATCGTGAAAAAGCAGTGAGGCCATCTCAGGTACAACCTCGCGAAACGTCGTCGCGTGCTCTGACGCGCGCGAAGGGAATCCCGCAAACGTCGCAGTCAGCATGGCTTTCGTATCGGAATCATTCGCCACGGCCTCGATTTCGCGCAATCCGCGCGGAAGCTTTGCTGCCGCCAGCGCATCACGCAGAGCGAGGAGCGTCTTTTCGAGCAGAGGGGAAACGATAGGACACTCGTGTACCGCGCAAAGGGAAGTCGAGCCTGCTCGGAAGTAGCCGATCCGCAGCGCTGCTTTTCCTTCCACCGACTTCGGCGCGCCGTCTTCGCCCGTTTCCATCGGTCGGACTTTCCACTGGGCGCGGTTGCGATACCCATAGGGCTGCGAAGGATGCGTTGTAATCGGCCCGGTCCACTCCACTTTGCCGATGCGCCGCAGCGTCTCGCGCAAAATTTCCGATTTGAATTCGACTTGCGACTCATACGGAATGTGCTGGTAGTCGCAACCGCCACAGTCGCCGAAGTGGCGGCACTCCGGCGCGATCCGCTCCGGCGACGGCTGCAATATTTCGTCGAGCCTTGCGCGGACGAATTTCTTTTTTCGCTCCACCGGAGTCGCACGGATGGTCTCGCCGGGAATCACGAACGGAACGAAGACCGTCGCGCCTTCGTGGTGGGCGAGGCCTTCACCGCCGTAAACCAGTTTCTCGATTTTTACGTCGATGGATGGCATTCGTTTTGGGCTCGAAAACTACGATTGCAGGATGGCAATCTACGTCAGATAAAAAAGGCTCAAGCGCGGCACGCCGAAATGCTCGAAGGTCCGTTTTTGCAGATATTGGCGCTCGAGCTGCACCAGTTGTTCGGCACTCATCTTACGCCGGTACGGCGCAAGCGAACGATCCATTTCGCGGCGAATTGAAAGCATCGCGTTGTCGTCCGCATCGGCGGCTAGTGAAGCCGAAAGTTTTTCCTCCAGTACCGTCATACGCCGTTCGAGGTCCTCGAGATCCAACGTGGCGGGCGAGTCGATCAACCGAAGCGCGTCGTCGAGCTTCATTGCCGCGTCGTCCAGCCGCGCAGCAAGCTGAGGCAACACCGTCCACTGTTTTTTGGCTGCATCCCGGAGCCGCGCAGCATTCCGTTCGACGTACTTGCGAAGCTCGATGCGCGAGAATGGCTCGGCATTCGACTTGGAAGCCGGAATCTGCGGTCCCGTACCCGCCAGCGCTTCCTGCGCTTCCGCGGCAGCATCGAGCACGGCGTCCACACAATACGCGAGGCTCTTCAGCTGCCGCCCTCCTGCAGCGCGCTTCGAGCGATTCCAACTTTCAAACGCTCGGTCGATGCCTTTCAGTACCGCTGCAACCGGGATCCCAGCCTTTTGCCAGGTCTCCACGATCGCCCAGTCGAGAGGAGAAACCAGCAAATGCGCCCCGCGCTTCTGCCAGAAATACTCTTCGATTTCCGTGAAATAGTTGAAGTAGTTGAATGTTTCCATTGGCCCGATGAAATTCTAGCGAACCCAGAACAATCAAGGAGAGCGCGACGACACAAAGAAGCGTGCCTATTTCTTGCGCGATTTGTAAGCAGCCGGTTGATTCCGCTCCCAAATGATCCGCAATCCTTCGAGGGTTAGGAACTCGTCGATCTTGTGAATGTGCCGCGAAGCGGTGCCGATCAGCATCGCTTGTCCGCCCGTCGCCACCACCGTCGTCTTCGCGCCGAGAACTTTCTTCATCCGCTCCAGAATTCCGTCAACCAGATCGGTATAGCCGTAGAACAGACCCGACTGCATCGAAGCGACCGTGTTCGTTCCGATCACTTGCCCCGGGTCTTTGATCTCCACGCGGAACAACCGAGCAGCGCGCGAGAAAAGCGCCTCGGCCGAAATTCCAATTCCTGGGCACAGAACGCCGCCCAGATACTCGCCTTTCGCAGAAACCGCATCGAAATTGATCGCCGTCCCGAAATCCACAATAATGCACGGCCCACCATACTTTGCGAGGCCCGCCACGCTGTTCACGATGCGGTCCGCTCCCACTTCGTTGGGGTTGTCGTATTTCACCGGCATCCCGGTCTTGATTCCAGGGTTCACGAACATCGCGTCGCGCCGGAAATATCGTTCCGCCATTCCGGCCAGAGTCGCGTTCAGGGGCGGCACCACGGAACTGATGATTATGCCGTCGATCTCTTTCGAGCCGAGCTTGGCGAGCGTAAACAGGTCGCGCGTGAGGATGCCGTATTCATCGATGGTCTGGTCGCGCGCGGTCGTCAGCCGCCAGTTTGCCACCAGCTTCGGCCCACGAAAAACGCCTAGCACGGTGTTCGTATTTCCAACGTCCAGAGTGAGCAGCATTACTTGGCCTCCGCCACATCGCCCGAAATCACCGGCTCGATACCGCCGCCATCGTCGCGCAATACGCGCAGCACACCGCTCGGTTCAAGTCCAGCCGTCACGCCAGTAAACGACTCGGCCGTCGTCGTGATCCGCACTCGCTTGCCCTGAAAATAGCTCGACACTTCGGCAAAACGCCTCAAAATCGGCGCCGCTCCGCCGGAAAGGAACTGGTTGTAGTAGCGGTCGAAGTGACGCAGCAACCGCACCAGCACGTCGTTCCGTGAGTGAACTTTTCCGGTCTCCATCCGCAGCGAGGTGGCCAGACCCGTGAGCTCGGGCGGCATTTTCGTCTGATTGACGTTGATCCCGATACCAACCACTAAGTAGCGCACTCGATCCGGCTCCGCGTGCATTTCGGTCAAGATGCCGCAAAACTTTTTTCCGCTCACCAGCACATCGTTCGGCCACCGTATGTCGGGGATGCCATCGAGTTCTTCCACCGCCGCATCGCGCGTCGCGAGTCCCGCGACGATCGTGAGCAGCGGAGCGTATGCAGGTGAGATCTGCGGTCGCAAGAGCAACGTGCAGTTGATTCCCGCCGACTTCTCAGTCAGCCATTTTCTACCCGCGCGTCCGCGCCCTGCGGTTTGTGATTCGGCAAGCACGACGGCGCCGTGCGGCTCGCCCTGTGTGCCGAGCTGCATGGCAATCGTGTTCGTCGATTCGGTTTTGAAGTAGTGATAGATGCGCTTGCCGAACATCGTGCCGTGCAGCCGCGGCGTCAGCATTTGCGGCGCGAGAATGTCAGGCACCTGTTCCACATGATAGCCGGTTCGCGCGTGGCCTTTCACCTTCACGCCCATCTCGCGCAGCGTCTCGATCCATCGCCACACGCTCTGTCTCGAAACGCCGATTTGTTCGGCGATTTTGGCACCGCTAATCACAATTGTTGAATTTTCGGCGAGCAACGCGACGAGCGCGTCGATCCGGCGGTCGGTGACACCGGGCAGCTCGTCGGCATGGCGTTTTTTGGTCATGGCGCGAAGGGTCAGAATACGCGCCTATTCGAGAGGCTACAAGCGGCGGCGATGCGCATCAGGACGGCGTTCAATCGAGTTGTTTCCGTCGTTCGAGGAGCTTCTCAAGCTCAATCTCGCGCGTGGCGAGTGTTGCCTTGAACTCGTTAATCACCTTCGCAGGAGCTTTGCTCGTGAACGATTCATCCGCGAGCCGCGCTTTCTTCGTCTCGATGTCTTTCTTGAGCCGTTCGATCTCTTTTTCGAGTCGCGCGAGTTCAGCGACTTTATCGACCGCTTCCCCGTAGGCGATGCGAATATCGAATTCAGCCGTCGAACGAACCGCGGCGCCCGTTGGATCAAGATGGTCGGCAGAAACGTTCAATGCTGACAGGGTCGCGAGGCGCGTGATCGGCTCCAGATTCTGTTGCACCCGTGCTCGCAGTCTTTCATCCTTGCTCGAAAAATCGGCCGCGACCTTTTTTTTCTGATCGACCTTCACCTCCGCTCGGATATTGCGAGCCGCCACGATGATTTCCTGCAGCGTGGCCATTTGCTTTTCCACCGCTGCGTTGACCCACTCCGGGCGTGCTTCCGGGAAATGGTCGAGCGCAATCGATTTTGCGTCCGCGGGCTGCGGCAGCCGGTGCCACAGTTCTTCCGTGAGGAATGGCATGACGGGATGCAGCAGCCGGATCGACGCATCGAGGAGCGCGAAAATGTTCCGCCATGCTGCGACAGCCGCGTTCCGGTCCGTGGAACTTAGCTCCGGCTTGACCCACTCGATGTACCAGTCGCAGAAATCGCCCCAGAAAAACTGGTACATGTGCCTGCACGCTTCGTGAAATCGAAATTCGTCGAGCGCTTTGCTGGTTTCGGCAGTCACGGCCGACAAGCGCGAGAACATCCATTGATGAATCAAATTCGCGCCGGTACCGGAATCATAAGGAGCCTTCGTGCGAATTTCCGGAGCGGCCAATTCTTCCAGTGTGAAGCCCGAGCCAGCTTGTGCCTTCTCCAGATTGAGGAATAGAAATCGCGCCGCATTCCAGATCTTGTTCGCGAACGCGCGGGCGCCCAAAATCCGGTCCTCGCTCAGAAGAATGTCCGTGCCGGGCGCCGCCATGCTCGCCAGCATGTAACGCAGCGCGTCTGTCCCGAATTTCTGAGTCAGCTCGAGTGGATCGACGCCCGTGCCCTTGGTCTTGGACATTTTGGCGCCTTCGGGCGTCCGCACCAGCGAGTGCACGTACAGGCGCCGGAAGGGAATTCGATTCTTTGCGTCCGCTGGGCCCGCGCTCGCTCCTTGACCCGTGAGATGCAGACCCATCATGATCATCCGCGCATCCCAGAAGAAAAGGATGTCGTAACCGCTGATCAGCAGGCTTGTCGGATAGTAATTGCGCAAATCTTCGGTGTCGTCCGGCCAACCCAGTGTGGAAAACGGCCAGAGCCCTGAGCTGAACCACGTGTCGAGCACGTCCTTATCCTGGACGAGCGTCGCGCTGGCGCACTTCGGGCACTTCGTGGGAACACTTGCCGCCCGCGCGTGGCCGTCCACGATTTCTACCTGCGAATCGGCCGCCGGAACCATTTCGCCGCAGCTCGCGCAATGCCAGATCGGAATGCGATGTCCCCACCAGAGCTGACGCGAAATGCACCAATCGCGAATGTTTTCGAACCACTGCAGCAGAATCGTCCGCTGGTTATCGGGAACCACTTCGATCTCGGCATCTTTGCCGAACTCGCCGGTCACGGCTTTGCGTGCTTCTTCGGCGAGCGGCTTCATTTTCATAAACCACTGAGTTGAAAGCCGCGGTTCCACGATCGATTTGCACCGGTCGCACGTTCCCACTGAATGCGTGTGCTCGGTAATCTTTTCGATCAGATTCAGTTCTTCAAGGTCTTTCAGTACGCGACCGCGCGCCGCAAAACGCTCCATGCCCGCGTAGGCACCGGCTTTCTCGTTCATGTGCGCGGTGTCGGTCATCACGTCGATCTGTGGCAGATCGTGGCGCTTGCCCATTTCGAAGTCGTTCGGATCGTGCGCGGGCGTGATTTTTACGGCGCCGGTGCCGAATTCGCGCTCGACAGACGCGTCTGCGATGATTGGAATCTCGCGGTTCGCCAGCGGCAGCGCGATTTTTTTTCCGATCAGCGTGATGTAGCGTTCGTCGTCCGGATGAACCGCGACTGCGGTATCGCCCAGCATCGTTTCCGGCCGCGTAGTCGCGACCACGGTGTACTTCGGGCCGCTGGCTGGTGGATCTACGATCGGATAGCGCAGGAACCACAAATTGCCGGTGCGTTCGTTGTGGACGACTTCCAAGTCGCTGATCGCCGTCTGGCAGCGCGGACACCAATTCACCATGTAGCGCCCGCGGTAGATCAACCCTTCGTTGTAGAGTCGCAAAAACGCTTCAAGAACCGCGCGATACAGTGACGGCTCGAGCGTGAATTTTTCCCGCGTCCAATCACACGACGCGCCGAGGCGAATCATCTGCTGCTTGATTGCACCGCCGCTTTCCGCTTTCCATTTCCAGACGCGCCGCTCGAATTCCTCGCGCCCCAGGTCCTGCCGCTGAACGCCTTCCTTTGCCAGCATCCGCTCCACCACAAACTGCGTCGCGATGCCCGCATGGTCCATCCCCGGAAGCCAGAGCGTGCGTTCGCCGCGCATCCGGTGCCAGCGCACCAGCATGTCGATCTGCGTATGCTCGAGCATGTGGCCGATGTGAATCGAACCGGTTACGTTGGGTGGCGGCAGTGCGATCGAGAACCGCTTCGTTGGGTTGGCGGGAGTGCCGGAATTTTCGGCACGGAAAAGGTTCTGCTTGAACCAGGCTTCCGCCCAGCGTTCTTCGATCTCCTGCGGCTCGTACGCCTTCGGAATTTCCAGTGGCATTGGATCCTTACGTCCGGGAATTTCAGCAAGACAGTAATTTATGAATATAAGCGGCGGGGAAGTGCGGCGTCAAATCGTCGTGGAGCGCAGTCGGGAAGCGGCATCAAAAGGCGCGAACTGACGGCGTCCGCGCCTTTTGATATCGAATATTTCTACCGGTCTTTTTTCTGAAGTTCGCTCTGAACCAGGTTTTCGAGCAGCGGCTTCATGCCCTGCGAGAGCATTTCTTGCAGCTGCGGCTGAAGCTTCTCGAGGACCTTGCGCACAACGTCGTCCACCACGGCATTCGGGTCCGAACCGTTCCCGCTCGCGTGGGACTCCATGGCCGGCGGCATAAGAAACGGAATGTCCGAGAGCGCTTCGCGATTCGTCGGCGGCAGCGTCGGAATGCGCTCGCTGAAGTCCTCTTCACGCGCAACGGACTCGGATGACTCGAAGAACGACGATGGCGTGGGCTCGAGCAGGCCTTCCTGCGACTCCAAAGTTTCCGCGAACGCCGGTTCGGGCTGCGGCTCGGCTGCCAAGGGCTCTTCGGCCTGCGCTGTGTAATCGGGAGTCGGTTCCAGATTCTCGCTGACGTTCTCCGTCACGCTTTCAGACACGTGCTCGGTCACGAAGAGCGGTTCGGTTGGAGTATGTTCCGGTTGTGCTTCGTTGCGTGGCGCATCCGCCGGAGAAACCATCAACTCCGCGGGTGTTTCGATGATCGGAGCCGTCTCGTCCGCTTGGTGCGCGCCGTAAGATTCGTGTTCGACCGGATCGCTCGAAGCGAAGTGATATGAGGAGCTTCCGAACTGCGGCACAGCGTCCGCAAAGTGGCGCGGTTCGGTGTCGAACTTTTCTCCAAGGTCGATCCCGGGCGCGGAAGGGAGCTGCTCGGCCCAGTCGCTTGCGGCTGGCGCAGCAACTTCAAGTTCCGGTGACGCCGAGGCGACCACGGTTTGTTCGGTCTTCGCTTCGATCTCCGCGAGCGGATGCGTTACGGCCCGGTGAGGCGCTTCGCTGACCGCTTCGACGGGCGCAGATTCGGTGACGGCGTGCGACGTTGCCTCAACTTCGAGCGGACGCTCTTCCGCATGGGTTTTGGGACTGCTTGCGGACAGGCTCTCCATCCAGTGAGTTGGTGCGCTCTGCTCGGGTAGCGGGGACATCATGTCCATCCAGCCGCCGCGGCTGGTGGATTCGTGCTGCGTTCCGTGTGAATGGGATTCGGTCTCGACAACCACAGACGGCGCAGGCTCTGCTGCACGAGCTGCTTCGAAAACGCGCTCGGGAAGCGGCTTGGGCGAGAAACTTTCGGCATCGGATTCAACAACCGGTGCAGCCTCGACCACTTTCGATTCGAGCGAGAACGGCCCCGGTGCTTTTTCTTCGGAGACTTCACTGGAAATCCGTTCAACCGCAGGCGCCTCTTCGACGGTTGCCGACGCTGCGGCGACCGGCTCTTCGACCGGAGCGGCGGATGCAGCGACTTCAGAAGCAGGGCGAATGTCCCAATCGGAGGTCTCGGCTTCCTTCGCAACTTCTGCAGCAGGCGTTTCGGCTGCGGACGCTTCCACTGCCGCGGCCTCGGCTGGTGCGGGTTCTTCGGAAGCTTCCAAATTGTCCTTCACATGCTTCGGCGGAACGTCTTTCTCCGAGGGGAACGTGATCGGTTCGAAATCTCGGCCATACGAATAAATCGGATCTGCTGAAACGTTCTCCGGGACTTCAAAATCTGTGTTGGCGCGGCGGCGGTCGGTAGCCGTGGCCACGTCGTCGAACTCTTCTTCATCGTCGTCAATCGCGCTAACAGTCGTCTTCGGTCCGCTCGCGACTTTCGGGCCTTTCTTTTCTTGGGATGCTTTCGGCGCGGCGGGTTCGGAACTCTTCGCGTCGGTTTCTTCTTCGTCAGCGTCCAGACCGCGAACGCCCTTGCCAAAGCCATATATAACCGCGGCTTCTTCCGGCGTCGGTTCAGGAAAGTGGGGCAACGGCTTCGGCTCGGCCTTCGCTGGATTCTCGAGAACAGGCATGGGAGGCGGCGCTGCAGCGGCGGCCGCGGCTTCCTTCTGCTTGGCCCATTCGGCCATTACGCGAGGATTCTTTTCGAGCGCGGACATCACCATCGCGATCAGGGGATCGGGAGGGACGAACGGCTTCTTCAATACGCCATCGGCGCCCACACGGCGCGCTTCTTTTTCGTCCAAAGGATCGAAGGCGCCGACCAGGAGAATGACGGGGACGTGGGCGAAGCGGGAATCCTTCTTAACGAACTCACAAACTTCGTAGCCGTTGCGAACAGGCATAAAGACATCGGCCAGAACCAGGTCGGGATTTGCATCGGGAATGCGTCGCACGGCAGCTTCGCCGTTACCGACGGCCACGACTTCGACACCCCGCTCCTGAAAAGCGAGAGTGACCATTTTTTGGATGTTTGTATTGTCGTCGGCGACCAAAATCCTGGGCACTGTATTCCCCTTGCGTGGCACCCCAAGCGACACGCCTACTCTGGCACGCAGTCTATTGCAGCACCCCGCAAGGGGGGCGTCAATAAAGTCGAGGTACAGGAGTGCTGCTGGTGTTAGCAGGGAGTAAACAGGTTTTAGCGGCTCTTTACCACGGCAAGATTTTCTTCACGCCCTTCTTTTTCTTGCTGGTGGATTCGCCGGTCGAGTCCGCGGCGCTGGAGGCTTTGGCAGCGTTCGCGTCCGGCGACGCGGTGGTGGACGCTGGAGCTTGCGACGAGCTCGAAGCGCCCGAGGTCGTGCCGGCTGCAGCGCCGGAACTGCTTTCCGTTGATACGTTTGCAGACGGATCAGCGGCGGGTGCGGGCGCCGTGCCGACGGCGCTTGGAGCGCTGCCTGAAACAGCGGCGGCGGCGTTGTTATCGAGTGTCGAAGGGGCCCCAGGCGGTGCTTCGCTTGGCGCGGGAACCTGCGCTTGCGGTGTGCGCGGCGCATCGGAGGTAGGCTGCGCCTTGTCGTCAACGGGGGTGATGATTTCGGCACCAACTCCGGTCTGCGCGTCCGCGTTCGGGTCAACCGCGTGTCCCGATCCGGCAGCTTCTTCTACGCTCACTGGGCCATTACTGTCGTCAGCGGAAGCCTGCGTGCGACCCGAACCGGTTACCGTGAACGTCGGGCCTTGAGCGCCGGGTTTCAAAACGTCGGTCGCGGAGACGGCATCGTCTGGAGGATTCATCTGAGGCGTGCCATAACGCGCCGCCACAGCCACGTCCGGACTGCCCTTAATCATCCCCATGCCTTTGCCAACAATCGGATTCTGACGATGCGCTTTCTCGTAGGCGAGCTGTTGTTGCTCGCGCACCAACGCGTTTGCATCAGCGGCTGGCACCGGTTTGCCCATCGCCTTCAGACGAGCCTGTGCCTCGGGCGCGGTCTTCGAGAGCGGGTACTCGGTCACGATCCGGTCATAGCATTTGGCGGCGAGATCTCCCCAGTGGCTCTTGTCGTCTTCGTTCTTCGAGACCTGGCGAGCGCGATCGTAAATATCGCCGAGCATCCAAAGGGCCTGATCATTTTGGCTGTAGAGCGGGTAGCGGTCGGAAAGTTCCACGAGTCTCGCGGCGGAGGCGCGATAATCCTGCTTTGTGAAGTAGTAATAATAAGCAATCTTGAATTCGCCATCGGCGAGAATTTCCTGCACGTCGCGGAGATACTGCTCAGCCTTGGGAACCAGGGGGCTCTGCGGATACTTGATTAGGAAAGACTGAAATTCATCTTCGGCCTGCTGCGCCTGCGTAGTGTCGCGGTCGGATTTTTCCATCATGTGATAATGCGCGAGGCCGACCTGCATCTGCGCGTAGGAAGCTTCGTTCTCAAGAAACGGAAAAAAGGTCTGAAAGTCTTTGTACTCCTGAATGGCCTGCGTCAGGTTGCTGGTGCCGCCTTCTTTGTAATACGAGTCGGCGACCATCAACTTCGCTTTGGCGAGATACTCGCTGTCAGGATAGGTGTTGACGAGAGTCTGCAGCGCGAGGCGCCCTTCGGTGTACCGGCCGTGTTTCAGATCATCCTGCGCGCGATCGTAAAGAACTTTGTCTGGCTCGGCGCCGCCGCTGGTGTCTTTTTCTTCGGAGGCCGTTTTCACCACTTTGGCTTTGGCTGGCTTCGATGCGCTGGACGTGTGCTTGAAGGGAATCTTGCTCTTCTTGGGCTGAGCAGCGGAACTGCTCGCGGCCGGAGTTGTTGCGGGTGCCGCCGCCGGCGTCGCAGCAGGAGTGGTGGCTGGGGTGGTGTTAGCGGGCTTGGCGTCGGTCGTGTCGGCAGGCTTGGTCTCGGCTGGAGGCGCGTCGGCATCAGACTGGCCACTGCCGCCGGTTTGCGGCGTGGGGACCTGCGCGTGAGCGGCGGGGCCGACAAGAAAGAGAAGCGAGAGAGCCGCGAACGGCAAAAACGAACTGCGCCAGACAACCGCTTTCAAAGATTTCATCTTGTATTATCCAGCCCTTTAGGTCGCTAACGTTAGGTCTTCAGGCTCACCGCATCGACGGCAAGTCGTTTCAGGTTTTGTGTTGCAGCCGCTGGATCGGCCGTGTGAAAGATCGATGTGCCCGCCACGAACGAATTCGCACCCGCTTGCGCCAGAAGGGCAATGTTGTCGCGATCGACGCCCCCATCCACTTCAATCCGGAAGGAACGATTATACCTTCTGCGCAACTCCTGCAACTGGCGAATTTTCTCGAACGCGTTGGGCAGAAAGGCCTGTCCGCCGAAGCCGGGATTCACCGACATAACGAGAACCGTATCCACCTTGTCGAGCACTTCGGACAGCATCCCCACCGGAGTCGCAGGGTTGATCACTGCGCCCGCTTCCGCTCCGAGTTCCCGAACCATCGCGAGCGCCCGGTCCAGATGAACCGTGGCTTCTTCATGGACCAGAATGCGGTTCCCTCCAGCCTTGACGAAGTCTTCGATGAATTCTTCGGGTTGTTCGATCATGAGATGCACGTCGAGCGGGAGTCGGGTTGCCTTGCGCAGGCTTTCCACAACGGGCAGACCGAGCGAAAGATTGGGGACAAAGTGGCCATCCATGATGTCGATGTGGAGGGCGTCGGCGCCAGCCTGTTCGACGACGCGGACTTGCTCGCCGAGCTTCGCGAAATCGGAGGCGAGGATGGAGGGCAGGATTTCGATGCGCGCGTAGGTCATGAAATCACCGGGATTCTAACACATGGATGCGCTGGGGGCGTGGCTGCGGACGCAAGAGCAACGGCTGCCGGGTCATCGCGCCGCGCTGACGCGCGGCTACAGCGAGGGTGGACTGGGGCCGCAGGGCGGTGCGTCGGGCGGTGGTTTGTGATTGGCGAATCTGCTGAATCGCGTGGGCGGCTTGGTGGCAAAGCGGCGGCAAGGCCCAGCACTCTAATGGTGCTAGAGGGCGATGATCGATCGGGGATGCTGCGCGGCGGGTGCTAGCAGAGGATGCGCGGCAGAGGGAATCTATTCGGCGACTTGCAGATCGATGGCCGAGCCGGCGTCTACTCTTGCGCCCCGCAGGGGGGTCTGACCGAGCACGGTGCCGTGGATGGCGCCGGGTTCGGGAGTCACGTTGATTTTTCCGATGCGAAGGCCGGTGCCCGCGAGGCGTTGCTGGGCTTCGAGAAGATTCATGCCCATCAGCTCAGGCATGACGAAGGCGGCGGGGCGAGGACCGAGCGAGACGAGCATGTCGACGTGGGGCGAGGTGACGTCGGAGGTGCCGGGAGCGGGATCCTGCTGGAGAACGGAATCGTCTTCGGCGCCGGATAGATAGACGCTGGAAATTTCGCCGGCTTGCAAACCGGAACGGAGAAGCTCAATGCGGGCGGCGCGGATGCTATGGTCTGTGAGCTCCGGGATCGTGGCTTTTTGCGGGCCGAGGCTGACGACGACGTGAGCGTACTGGCCGATTTTAACGCGCGAGCCGGCTGCGGGACTTTGGCGGATTACGGTATCGGCGGCAGCGGCGTTATAGAGGCGCTCTTCGACTTTCATGCCGACGCCGCGTCCCTGGAGAAGCGCCTGAGCTTCGGCGCTCGGTTTGCCGGTAACGTCGGGAACGGCAACCTCGCGGCCCTGAATGGCGAACCGCATCGCGGTGATGGCGCTAAGGAATGCGACGGACGTAAGGATGAAGGCGAGCAGCGCCATTCGGAAAATCCATTGCAATCTGTCGCGCAGGGTCATGGGTTCGTTGTGGCTATACCGGGCGTTTCGACGGTACGGGGAAAAAGACTAGCACGGCGAAGGCGGAGGGTTAGGGGAGTCTTTCGAGGAGAGCGGCGAAAAATCCATCCGTGCCGTAGGCGCCGGGGAGAGTGTGGAATTGGCCGGCGTCGTCGAAAAGTTGGGCTGGGTCGATGCCGGGAGCGAGTTTGTGCTTTAGTGGCACGGCGGCTTCAGGAGCGGCGATGCGGCGGATTTTGGTTTGGGCGGCCAGCGCAGCCGAGACGATCGCTTCGTTTTCTTCGCGCTCGATCGAGCAGGTGGAGTAGAGGAGGCGTCCGCCGGGTGTGAGATTTTCGAGAGCCATCGCGAGAAGCGCGGACTGGAGCGGCTTGAACGATGCGAGTTGGTCGGGGGAGAGGCGCCAGCGGATTTCGGGATGGCGCGCTAAGGTGCCGGTGCCGGAGCAGGGCGCGTCGACGAGGATGCGATCGAATTTTTGCGCGAAGGGGAGAGGCTTGGCGGCGTCGAGTTGGACGACATGCACGTTTTTTGCGGCTACGCGGATGATCTGATCGCGAGTGGCGCGAAGGCGATGGGAGTGGAAATCCGAGGCGACGACGGAGCCATGGGGAGCGCTGGCGCGGGCGAGGATTGCGGTTTTGCCGCCGGGCGCGCAGCAGAGGTCGAGAACTTTTTGGCCGGGCTCGACGCTGAGAAGCAGTGGGATGGCTTGGGAGGCTTCGTCCTGGATGGCGAGGTGGCCTGCGCGAAACGGAGCGGAGCGGGCGATGCTGCCTGCGCTGACAGAGAACGCGTCGCGCAGAAAAGTGCCGGGGGAGACCTGGAGGCCGGAGCGTTCAAGTTCTGCAATGAGTTCGTCGCGCTTGTCGGGCGCGGTGGCGTGGCAAGAGACCCGCGCAGGTCGATTGTTCGATTCAAGAATGGCGATGGTTTGCAGTTCGCCGCACCGAGCGAGCCAACGTTCGACCAGCCAGGTGGGATGCGAATGCAAAACTGCCAGCCAGGTGGCGCGTGAAGCTTCCGCTTTGGCGGCAGCGAGAAGAGTTTCGGCGGGGACTTTTGCTTCGTCGGCGCATCGGCGCAGGACGGCGTTGACGAGAGTGGCGGCAGAAGTCTTGCGCGCGAATTTTACGAGTTCGACGGATTCGCTGACGGCTGCGCGGGCAGGGATGCGTTCGAGCAAACGGATTTGGTAGAGGCCCATGCGCAGAGCGATGGCGACGGCGGCGTCAAGGCGCTGGATCGGTTTTTTGGTGTGGCGCGCGAGTAGTGTATCGAGCAGACGCTGCCAGCGAAGAACGCCGAGAGAAATTTCGGTGGCAAGAGCTGCGTCTTCCGGTTTCACGGAGGCGTCAAGTTTCGAGTGAAGGAGTTCGGAGGCGTAAGCGTCTTCGGCGGCGACGCGGCCGAGGACGTCGAAGGCGATTTTGCGCGAGGCGCTAACTGCCAAAGGTTTCACCGGCGGCGAGGCGCTCGCCGTTTGCAAATTCGCGGGCGGTGATGCGCTTGCGGCCTTCGCGCTGAACGTGTTCGAGGCGGAGCGTAGTCGACTTGCCGCAGTCGACGAAAATATCGCCGAGGCGGGCCGTGATTGTGCCTGGCGGACGGCCGCTCGATTCGCAGACAACGGGCTTGCCCCAGATCGAGCAGTGATTTCCGCGGAACGTAGTGAAGGCGCCGGGCCACGGTTGAAATGCGCGCATGCGGTTGTAGACGGTGGCGGCCGTGTGGGACCAGTCGATGCGGCCGTCTTCTTTTTTGAGGGGCGGAGCGAGCGTGGCTTGGGAGTCGTCCTGCGGCGTGGGAGTGATCGCGCCGGCGGCGAGGGCTTTGAGCGTGTCGATGATCAAGGGAGCGGCGGCAGCGGCGAGTCGCGCGTAGAGTTCATGCGACGTTTCGTCGGCGCCAATTTTTGTTTCGCGTTTGAGGAGCAAAGGGCCGGTGTCGAGGCCGACGTCAACTTGCATGGTGGTGAGGCCGGTGAATTTTTCGCCGTTGGCGATGGCCCAGTGGATCGGAGCGGCGCCGCGATATTTCGGGAGCAGCGAGCCGTGAACGTTGACCCAGCCGAGACGAGGGATGGCGAGCAGGTGCGCTGGGATAATTCTGCCGTAAGCGATGATGACGACGACGTCAGGCTTGAGATTTTCGAAATAGGAGCGAACTTCATCCGATTTGAGTTTGGTTGGTTGGAAGACGGGAATGCTGCGCTCGTCGGCGGCAATTTTTACGGGAGATTTTGCGAGCGACTGGCCACGACCGGACGGGCGGTCGGGCTGAGTGACGAGGCCTTCGACTTTGAAATCGGGCTCGGACGCGAGAGCGACGAGTGAAGGGACAGCAAACGCCGGAGTGCCGCAGAAAATGATTCGGAGCGGCACTGGATTCCTACCACTCGCCCGCTTTCTTCATTTTGCGGATTTTGCGTTTGATCATGTCGCGCTTGAGCATGCTGAGGTGATTGATGAACAGCACGCCGTCAAGATGATCGATTTCATGGCAGAAAGCGCGGGCGAGTAGGCCTTCGCCGCGCATTTCGAATTCTTGTCCGGTGGCGTCTTGCGCGCGGATGGTGACGTACTGCGGGCGCGCGACGTACCCGCGAAAGCCGGGCAGCGACAGGCAGCCTTCCTCTTCGCGCTGCTCGCCTTCGGAATAGGTGATCTGCGGATTGGCGCAGACGAGTTTGGCTTCGGGATTTTTTCCGTTCGAAACGTCGATCACCGTGACGCGAAGGCCGATGCCAACTTGAGGAGCGGCGAGGCCGACGCCATTTGCGGCGTACATGGACTCGAACATATCGGCGACGAGAGCCTGAAAATCCTCGTCGAATTTTTCAACGGGCTTGGTGGGCTTTTCCAGGATCGGATCGCCGTACTTCACAATCGGATGAATCATCTTTCCAAGGTACCTCTTCGGGAAGGGTGTCTTTTCATTTTAGAACGCGTCGAGCTGTTTTTGGTAGCCGTCGAAATTGCGGCGTGTCTCGGTGAGAGAGTCGCCGCCAAATTTTTCCATGAACGCGGCGGCAATTTCGAACGCGACCATGGCTTCGCCGGCTACGCCGCCGGCGGGAACTACGCAAACGTCGGAACGTTCATAGGCGGCCTTGATGGCTTCTTTGGTATTGAGATCGGCCGTCATCATGGCGCGCCTTAGCGTGGAGATGGGCTTCAGGTAGCCGCGGACGACGACGTCAGAGCCATTGGTGATGCCGCCTTCGAGGCCGCCGGCGCGATTGGAAGTGCGGTCGAAGCGATGGCGCGCGGCGTCATAAACGATTTCGTCTTGCACTTCCGAACCGTAACTTGAGGCATTCGCGACGGCGGTGCCGAATTCGACGGCTTTCACCGCTTGAATGGACATGACGGCGCGAGCGATTTTGGCGTCGAGCTTTTCGTCCCACTGGACGTGCGTGCCAAGTCCCGGAGGGAGGCCGTGGGCGACGACTTCAAAAATTCCGCCGACGGAATCACCGGCGCGGAGAACCTGATCGACTTCGGCTTTCATGCGCGCTTCGGTTTCGAGATCGACGCAGCGCAGCGGGGATTCGAGATTTTCGCAGACAGCTTCGATTTCCTGCCAGGAAGCGGCGCGTTCGAGTTTTACGTGACCGACGGCGATGGTATGGCTGAGGATGTGGATGCCGAATTCGCGGAGGAGAAGTTTGGCGAAGGAACCGGCGGCCACGCGAGCGGCGGTTTCGCGGGCAGAAGCGCGTTCGAGGATGTAGCGCGCGTCATGCAGATTGAATTTCAGCGAGCCGGGAAGATCGGCGTGGCCCGGACGCGGCGCGGTGAGCGGACGCTGCGGGCTTTTTTCGCCTTCGGCCAGAGGCGCGTCTTCGATTTCTTCAACGGGGAGAGCCTTCTCCCAATTTTTCCAGTCGCGATTCTCGATGCGGACCGCGATGGGCGCGCCGATGGTTTTTCCGTGGCGGACGCCTGCGAGGATGTCGGCTTGATCTTTTTCAATGCGCTGGCGGCCTCCGCGACCGAAACCGAGCTGGCGGCGGTGGAGTTCGCGGTTGATGAAAGCGAGATCGACGGGAACTCCGGCGGGAAAGCCGGAGAGCCAGGAGATCAGAGCTTGGCCGTGGGATTCACCCGCGGTCACGAATCGGAGCATTGTCAGTCGGCCTTAGGAGCGTTGGACAAAGGGTAGATTCTAACGTAAGCGGGGATTTGCGGCCACAGGAGGAGGCGACGAACTCGGAGGTTGGCGAATTCAAATCCAGAAGAGGGATTCTTCGACCCGATGAATCGGGTCCCAGGGCGTCAAGCTGTCTAGTCATCGCGTTCAGCGGAGCGAGAGCGGCTCATGGTGGTGGTGCTGTGGTGAATCGTCGGATGACAGCCTGCACGGCAGGCCATCCTACGCTCGACGAACGCGCGCACGTGCGTGGAAGAGTGTATGCGCCGAAGGGAGCGGGCACGCTATAATTCCGGCCCATGACGCGCGCCGCTACGCCGGCTGAAAATGAGCGCAGACCTGACAGCGTCGTTCCTGGCGATCCGCTCATTTCGTTCCACGATATACGCCTCAGTTCGGAAGGCCTGGAAGTTCTGCGCGGCGTTTCCTTCGATGTGCAGCATGGTGAAACCAAAGTTCTGCTCGGAGAGACGGGCACCGGCAAAACCGTGCTCATGAAAATGGCGGCGGGCCTGATCCATCCCGATTCAGGAAACGTGACGGTGATGGGGCACGAGGTGAGCGCGATGACCGAGAAGGAGCTGCTGCATTTCCGGCGGCAGATGGGATTCGTGTTTCAGGAAGGAGCGCTGTTCGATTCGATGGATGTGGCGGACAACGTATCGTTCCGGTTGCGCGAAGAGAACACGGACGAGCAGGAGATCGATTCGCGCGTGCGCGAGGCGCTGAATTTTGTGGAGATGGAGCACGCGATCGACAGGTTTCCCGCGGAACTATCGGGCGGCATGCGGCGGCGCGTTTCGATTGCGCGTGCGCTGATCGATAAGCCCCCGATCGTTTTCTACGATTCGCCGACGGCGGGCCTCGATCCGGTGACGTCGCAGACGATCATTACGCTGATTTTGCGAGGAAGGGATTTGCAGGATGTCACGTCGCTGCTGGCGACACATCGCGTGCAGGATGCGTTTGGCCTGGCGAATTTCCGGTTCGACAAGGCGACGGGGAAAGTGGTGCATTCCGGTGCGATGGAAATGAGCGAGGATGGGACGCGCGTGGTTCCATCGAAACCAAAGCCGGAGGCTGCGAACGCATTGGCACCGGCGCCGACAAACGTGGTGGTGCTCCACGACGGAGTGATTTATTTTGAAGGCGCGGTGGATGACTTGCTAGAGACCCAGGACCCATACCTGAAGAAGTTTCTCGCGTCAGCCGAGTAGAGCACCTGGCAGTGCGTGGGCGATAGAGAAGTAGCGGAAGAACCCGAGGAGGCATTTCGATGGCGCAGCGCAAGCAGATTACCTGGAGCGAACTTCGCGTCGGCCTGTTTGTGCTGGCGGGGCTCGTGACTCTGGCGATCGGGATTTTCTGGGTCACCGGCGCGGGAAGCCTTGGACCGAAATATCGCCTCTACACGTACCTGCCGGAAGTGGAAGGCGTGGCGGAGGGAGCGCCGGTGCGGCTGGATGGCGTCGATGTGGGTACCGTGGAATTCATTCGAATCAATCCGAAGCCGACGGGACGGGACGACAGCATTCAGCTCACGATGCGAATCGGTTCGCGCTATAAAGACGAAATTCGAACTTCATCGCAGGCCAGCCTGATCACCGAAGGTCTGCTCGGGAACCGCTACGTCACGATCACGCGCGGCCTCAGCGGCACGCCACTGAACGCCAACGACACTGTACCCGGTACCAGCGAAGTGGGGATCGCAGCGATGGTTACACGTGGCACAGCGCTGATGGACAAGTTGACAGTGCTGTCCGACGATATAACGGCGGTGGCGGACGATATTCATCAGGGCAACGGCACCGTGGGGAAATTGATTAACGATCCGTCGCTCTACAATCACTTGAACGCCACGGCGGAACATTTCGATTCGATGTCCGGAACACTGGCGAAGGGAAATGGGAGCCTGGGGAAACTGTTGACGTCGGATGATCTGTACAACGAGGCACACGAGACGGTGACGAATCTGAACGATGTGCTCGGCGCGGTGAAGGATCAGAAGGGCACGGTGGGGAAACTGGTGTACGACCCGGCGGCGTACAACAGCGCGAAATCGTTTTTGGATAATGGGAACGGCGTGTTGAGCGATGTGAGAGCGGGGAAAGGTTCGCTGGGGAAACTCGCAAACGACGACAGCTTGTTCAATAACTTGAGGGACGCCTCGGCGAACGTGAAGGATGCGTCGGCGAAGTTGAATTCGAATACGGGGACGGCAGGGAAGCTTTTCTCCGATCCGGCGCTGTATGACAACTTGACGGGGCTGACCGGGGATTTGCGGCTGTTGATCAGCGATTTTCGGAATGATCCGAAGAAGTATTTGCGGATTCGTGTGACGGTGTTTTAGCGGTTTCGTTGGGCCCTGCCACGTCCAGTCAAAGACGAGGAGAGATCCTTCGGCCCGATGAATCGGACCCGTTCTTGCTTTAGGCGATGGCGTGTACGGGGCGATGCGCAGTTAAGCGTCTTGCGAGGAATCGGAGTCAGCGGAGACAGTTTCGGGGGTAGCGTCAGACGGCGAAGGTGGCTGTTTTTTGGAGAGGTCGGCGGCGATTTCGCGGATTTTGCGGAGGTCGAGTTTGCCGGTGCCCAGGTGCGGCAACTCTTCGATTTGGAAGTATTGATTGGCGCGCGGCAGCCAGAGATTGGGCAGTCCAGCGCGGCCCAGCTTAGCGATGACCGGGGTGATTTCTTCGATCGAGAGCGTGTGAAGAACGACAAGGCGCTCGCCTTTCTTTTCGTCGGGCACGGCGGCGACGACGAAACGCTTGTCCACGGCCTCCGATAATTCCTGCAACTTTTCTTCGATTTTGATGTGCGGCACCATTTCGCCGCCGATTTTGCTAAAGCGGCTGAGGCGATCGGTGATCGTGAGGAATCCGTCTTCGTCTTCCGAAGCAATATCCCCCGTGATATACCAACCGTTTTTCAAAACTTGCGCCGTCTTTTCCGGCTGATTCAGGTAGCCCTTCATGATGTTCGGGCCACGGACCATCATGAGGCCCGGTTTGTCGACGCCGAGGCGTTCGCCGGTTTCGGGATCGACAATGCGTACGCTGACGCCGGGAAGCGGATGACCGATATGTCCGCGCTTGGCGCCGACCTGGCGAAAGCCCGGCGCGCGAAAATCGCGCGTATTGACGGCTACAACGGGAGAGCATTCGGTGGTGCCGTAGCCTTCGAGCGGACGAATGCCGAAGCGGTCTTCGAAAGCGAGAGCGAGTGAATCGGGAAGTTTTTCCGCGCCAACGACGACGAATTCGAGGCTGCCGAAATCTTCGGGCAGGCAGCGGCGCACGTACGCCTGAAGGAACGTGGGCGTGGCGAGAAGGAACGTGACTTTGTAATCGCGGACCAGTTCGCTGACAGCGACAAGATCAAGCGGACTGGGATGAAACGCGACGCCGATACCCATCACAGCCGGAAGCCAGAGCGTAACGGTGAAACCGAAGGAATGGAAGAAGGGCAGCACGCCGAGCAGGACGTCGGATTTCTGGAGCATGAAGGTTTGGCCCATCTGCTCGATGTTGGAGGCGATGTTGTAATGGGTGAGCATTACGCCTTTGGGCTCGCCGGTGCTGCCACTGGAAAAGATGATGGTGGCGAGATCGTCGAGCGTACGCGTTCTTCCAGCGCTGAGGTTGCGTTCGAGAAGCGCGGCGGGGAAAAACCACAGAAGCAGCGCGGTGAGACGTTCGCCAAGACTGGGCGCGGCGGCGACCTCCTCGAGAAGGATTTGTTCGCCGGGAACCTCGATGGGAAGTTTTTCGAGGAGCAGTTTGGTGGTGATGACGGTTCTGAGTTTGCACTGCTGTGCGCAGGAGGCGATGGTTTCGTTCGACGCGGTGTAGTTCAGGTTGACGGGAACTTTTCCGCTGATCATCGCGGCGAAATTCACGAGCGCGCCCGGAACAGACGGAGGCAGAAGAATGCCGACCATTTCCTGGCCTTCCCAGGTCTTGCGCAGGCGGCGCGCCAGGAAAATCGCGCTCAGCAGAGCGGCGCCCCATTTCATGCGCGGGCGGCGCTGGTCTCCCATAGCGAAGCGGAAAGCGCGAGTGTGCCCGGTGCGGATGAAGGAGCGCACGAGAGTACTCATTCGCTTGCGATGCTGCAGGAAGGAATCGCTCTGGAGTTCCTGCACCGCTTCGCGGACTTCGAACGCGGACGCGGTGTTCGGCATGGGCTTGCCGAAGGTGACGGTGACGGGATACGGAATGCGGCGCGGGAGTTTCCAGATGAAGCGTCCGCGTTCGTAGCTGAATATGCTGCCCCATACTCCGTCGAGGTAGACCGGAATGATGGGCGCGTCGACGCCTTTCATGATGCGTTCGAGGCCGCGGCGGAAAGGAAGCAGCTGGCCAATCCGGGTGATCTGGCCTTCGGCGAAGATGCAGACGACCTCGCCATTTTTGATGGCGTCGCTGGCGGCGCGCAGAGAGTGAATCATGTCGCGCGGGCGAAGCTGGGAGGATATGGGAATCGCGTCGATCATTTTCGCGAAGGGCTTGATATAGGGGAGATCGTAGATGTCCTTGAACATCAGGAAGCGGATGGGACGGTCGACCGAGCCGAGCAGCAGGAGCGCGTCGATGAGCGACATGTGATTGGCGACCAGGAGCGCGCCGCCGTGGACGGGGAGATTTTCGCGATTCAGGGCGCGGAGGCGGTAAATGGTGTGAGTGACGACCCAGAGCGCGAGGCGGATTACGGTGTCCGGGACGAGGTAGACGGCGAAGCAGGTCATGATTCCGGTGAGGATGGCGCCGTCGAGGAAGATGGTTCCGGCCGAATGGTGGAGGACTGTCGAAAAGAAATAATAAGCACCCGCCGCAATGAACACGCCGATGAAAGACCAGAAATTCGCTGCAGCGATGACGCCGCCCTTGTCTTCGGGCTTGGGTCGATGTTGAATCAGCGCACCAATCGGAACCGCGAAAAATCCGCCGAAGAATCCGAGTAGCGCGAGAAGGACCGAGGCGCTGGTCATGCTGTGACCTTCGCCATAGAGGAGGCCGCCGAAGATGGTCATGCCGATCGCACCCAGGGGGATGAGACCGACTTCGATCTTCCCGCCGGACAGATAGCCGGCGGCGAGGCTGCCGATGCCGATGCCGATAGCCAGAGCAGCCTGGATGTAGCTGGTTTTGGCGTCATTCACCTTCAGGACGTCGTGACCGTAAACGACGATGACAAACTGAACGAATGCGGCGAGGAACCAAAGGTACGCGTTGCCGAGAACGGCCCAGCGAAGCACCCGATCCGCGTGAATTGTTTTCATCTGGATGCGAAGATCGCCGATGGGATTGATCTTGAGTTGTTTGGAGGGGTCGGCCGCGGAGACGTGGGTGATAAAAAAACTTGTGGCGAGGCCGAAAAGCGTGCAGGCGAGAAGAATGAGTCCGGCGATGTACTCACGTCCGTGGAAGGTGACGACCATGTAGCCGGCCGCCATCACCGCGAGAATGCTCGCAAGGAAAGTACCGAGTTCGATGACCCCATTTGCCCAGGAGAGCTTGCGATCGGGAACGAGTTCCGGAAGCAAGCCGTACTTGGAAGGACCGAAGAGCGCGGACTGCGAGCTGATGAGGAAGACGGCGGCGCACTCGATCGGCAAACTGCGCAGGTAGAGGCCCAGGATGGTCACGGCCATCACGACGATTTCCATCAGCTTGGTGCCGATCACAACGGTGCGCTTGCTATATCGGTCGGCGAAATTGCCGCCGAGCATGGAAAAGAAGATGAAGGGGACGGCGAACAGCGCGCCAACGAGCAGCATGAGCTTGTCGCGAATCGCGTCAGGGAAATTGGCGGCGACAATGAGGTAGATGACCACCCATTTCACACCGTTGTCGTTGAAGGCGTTCTGGAACTGGGTGACGATCAGGCCCCAGAAGCCGAGCTGCCAGTGGCTGGACTCGGATGGCGAGCCGACGCGCGGGTTGGGGGAGCAGGACATGCGATTTTAGGCGTCGAAGTTGCAGGTTAGCAGCAAAACGGGCGGGGCCACAATTTAGCGATGGGACACAGGGGGCAAATTGAGAACTAGGCGGAAGCGGCATTCGTTCGGAGCGTCCCACGGACGGACAGCGCGTTCGAGCGGAGGCTTGTGACTCGCGGAAAACATTGAGGTTGCGAGGCTGCGGCATGGAACGCGGGATGCGTTAGATCGTGGCAGCAAGTGGTGTGCTGAGGTGATGGATGAGCGCGATTTATCAAAACTTGCGGTATGCGGCGCGGATGCTGGCGAAAACCCCGGGGTTCACGCTAGTGGCGGTGTTGACGCTGACACTGGGCATTGGCGCGAACGCGGCGATTTTTTCGGTGGTGTACGCCGCGTTGCTAAAGCCGCAGCCGTACCGACAGCCGGACCGTTTGGTGACGATGGGCGAGGGGCGCATCAAGGGGCGCGGCGTCGACGAGGTGGTGACGAACAATTCGCTGCCGGACTACAAGGACTGGAAGGCGAGCGCGAACAGCTTCGAATCGATGGCGGCATACAGCTACGACGCTTACACGATGACGGGGAACAGCGAGCCGAAGAACGTGTTCGTGATGCGGGTGAGCTCTGACTTTTTCCGGACGCTCGGAGTGAATCCGGCGCTGGGACGCGATTTTGTGGACGGTGAAGACGCGACGAACGGGCCGAAGGTGGCGATGCTGACGTATGGGTTCTGGCAGACAGACTTTGGCAGCGATCCGAGCGTGATTGGCCACACGATTCAAATGAACGGGAAGTCGACGACGATCGTGGGCGTGTTGCCGCACGATTTTCAGTTTGCGCCCTCGAACGGGAATCCGGTGTGGGTGCCACTGAACCCGCAAAGCGACGAGGCAACGCGGCGGAGCCTGCGGTGGCTGCGGGTGGTGGCGCGGCTCGCTCCCGGCGTTTCGATGAAGCTGGCGCAAGCGGAGATCGACGGAATCACGGTGCGGCTGGCGAAGGAGTATCCGCAGTTTGATGGGTCGGTTTATGTCGTGATGACCAGCTTGAAGCAGACGATCGTGGGGAAAATTCAGCCGCTGCTGTTTGTGCTGCTGGGGGCAGTGGGATTCGTGCTGCTGATCGCTTGCGCGAACGTCGCGAATTTGATGATGACGCGGGCGGTGGGAAGGCGGAAAGAGTTCGCGATCCGGACGGCGTTGGGAGCGACGCGCGGGCAATTGGTGTCACAGCTTCTGACCGAGAGCATGTTGTTGGCAGTGTTGGGGGCGGCGGCGGGACTTGTGGGAGCGCAGTGGAGCGTGAACGCGTTGCTGGCGGCGATTCCGGAAAGCATCATGCAGACGCTTCCGAATCTGCGCACCGCAGCGACCAATTTGCCGATTCTTGGATTTCTGGCGGCAATCGCTCTGCTGACGGCGTTTCTTTTTGGGTTGGCGCCGGGGATTGCGGCTTCGCAGGTGGGAGTGAGCAACGCGTTGAAAGATGAAACACGCGGCGGGACGAGCGCAGGACACGCCCGATTCCGAAACGCGCTGGTGGTGGCGGAGCTTGCGATTTCAGTGGTGTTGCTGGTGGGAGCGGGATTGATGCTCGAAAGCTTGAGCAGCTTGTTGCGGCACGATCCTGGATTCGACGGCTCGCACCTGCTGGTGTTTTCGGTGAACTTGCCGGATGACTCGTATCCATCGCAGAAGGAGTATCCGAACCTGAATCCTTCGGCGATCCGGCTCGAGCACGAACTGAGCGACAAACTGCGAAACGCGCCGGGAGTGACGAGCGTGGGCGTGACGGACGCGCTGCCAGTCGGCGGGGCTTCGGGCACGGTTCGTTTTGTGGTCGAAGGGCAACCGGTGCAGGCGGGAGAGGAGGACGAGTCGGAGATCATCGCTGCGAACGTGGGCTATTTCGGGACGTTGAAAATACCGCTGGTGCGCGGACGCACGTTTGCGGAAACCGATCAGGAGGATACGCCTGGAGTGTTGGTGGTGAATCAGGCGTTCGCGACTAAATATTTCCGCGATAAGAATCCAATCGGGAAGAGGATCCACTTCACATTCAACGCGAAGGAACCTTACCGGGAAATCGTCGGTGTGACGCGAGATGTGGCGCAGGATGATCTGGCCGGAGCGCCGGCGCCGCTGATTTATTTTCCGATGGACCAGGGCGCGTCAACCTACATGACCTATCTGGTGCGGACGGAAGGAACACCCGAAGCGTTTTTGAACACGGCTCAAGCGTTGCTGCACGAAATCGATCCCCAGCTTCCGGTGATCCAGCCGGAGACCATGGAGCAGTTTGCGAACCAGGCGCCGTCGGTGTTTCTGCGGCGGTACCCGTCGTATCTGATTGGAAGCTTTGCGGCGCTGGCCGTGATTCTGGCGATGATCGGGCTGTACGGGCTGATTTCGTTTGGCGTGGCGCAGCGAACGCGGGAGATCGGAATTCGCGTGGCGCTCGGCGCGCAACCCGCCGATGTGTTGAGGATGGTGCTGCGACAGGGAATTGGAGCGACGCTCGCGGGGATTGGCGTGGGGATTGTGGCGGCGCTGGCGTTAACGCGAACAATTGCGAGCATGCTCTACGGAGTAAAGCCGACCGATGTGGCGACGTTCGTAGGCGTGTCGGCTGCGTTGATGATTGTGGCGGTGGCGGCGTGCTGGGTTCCGGCGCGGCGGGCGATGCGGACCGATCCGCTGGTGGCGCTGCGGCATGAGTGACAAGTTGGATCGGGGATTCGGTCACAAAGGCGAAGCGATCCTTCGGCCCGATGAATCGGGCCTCGGATGACGTGTTTTGCGGGCCGCGATGGCGAGAGGTACGAGATTGAGTCGTGTGGTGGGTCGATGGTGCGTCGTGGGACGACAGCCTGCGCAGCAGGCTATCCCACGGTTGCGGCGCGGTGCGCCGGTTTGTGCTTGCTGGGGATTGACGGGGCAAGGCGGCGGCAAGCGGCCGCACTCTTATAGACGCGTTCGGCGATGGGCGATTTGCGCCGGCTCGTTGGCCAGCGAAGCAATTGTGCAGCGAAACGCGAAGACGAATGAGCGAAGAGAACGGACTTTATGCCAAAACGCGGAGGGCGGGCTTCGGTGCGGCGATCACTGCGGAGGCCGGGAGTGGGGTGTCGCGCTTGGGGTATTTGGTCGAGATGTAGTCGTCGACTAGCTTTTGGAAGGCGGCGGAGAGTTCGTCGTAGGTGCCTTCGAGAGTGTTGAAATGCTTGCCGTCGATGTAGACAGGGCAGCGCGGCGATTCGCCAGTGCCGGGCAAGCTGATGCCGATGTTTGCGGCTTTCGATTCGCCCGGGCCGTTGACGATGCAACCCATCACGGCGAGCTTCATTTCTTCCACGCCTTCGTAGTGTCGCTTCCATTCCGGCATCTGTTCGCGGATGTAGCCCTGAATACTTTCGGCGAGTTCCTGGAAGGTGGTGCTGGTGGTGCGTCCGCAGCCGGGACACGCGGTGACGCTGGGCGCGAAGGTGCGTAGGCCGAGAGCCTGAAGCAATTCGCAAGCGGCATAGACTTCATCGCGACGATCGCCGCCGGGGCGCGGAGTGAGCGACACGCGAATCGTGTCGCCGATGCCTTCGTTCAGCAGAATGCCCATCGAGGCGGACGACCAGACGTAACCTTTGGCGCCCATTCCGGCTTCGGTGAGGCCCAGGTGCAGCGGCTGATCGGTTTTATTGGCGAGGTCGCGATAAATTTCGATCAGGTCATGCGGGCGAGAAACTTTGCAGGAAATGATGATCTGGTCTTTGCGAAGACCATTCTCAAGCGCGAGTTCGGTGGATTCGAGGGCGGAAAGGACCATGCACTCGTTGATGATTTCTTCCGAGGTCTTGCCCAGGTCCTTGTCGGTGTTCTCCTGCATCTTGCGCATCACGAGTTCTTGGTTCAGCGAGCCGCCGTTGACGCCGATGCGGACAGGCTTGCCGTTGTCGCGCGCGACTTTGCAGATCGTGGAGAACTGTTCGTCGCGGCGCTGTCCGGCGCCGACGTTGCCGGGATTGATGCGGTATTTATCGAGCGCCGTGGCGCAGTCGGGATACTTGGTGAGCAGGACGTGGCCGTTGTAATGGAAGTCGCCGATGATGGGGACGTCGCAACCGGCATCGAGCAAGCGCTTTTTGATTTCAGGGACGGCTGCGGCGGCTTCGGGGATGTTGACGGTGATGCGGACGATTTCGGAGCCGGCCTGTGCGAGTTCCAGACACTGTTGAGTTGTCAGCTTTATGTCCACCGTGTCGGTGTTGGTCATCGACTGCACCACCACCGGCGCACCGCCGCCGACCTGGATCTTGCCGACCTTAACGCCAACCGTGTTGTGCCGCTTGCGAGTCATTCCTCTTCTATTCTATCGAATAGGCGCACCGGTACGCTACCCGGTGAAACTGCGTTGGAGGTTGGTGCGAATTAGTATTCGGCGCGACGAGCGACGGGAGCCGGCTTGTGAGCGGCGCGATTGGGCGGCGGAACGATAGTCGCCATCTTGCGGATCATCGCCAGCACGAGCTTCTTGTCGTCGTCGGAAAGCGTAGTAGAGTATTTTTTGATGTCCGCCAGGAAACGAATCTCTTCGTCGGAGAGTTCGCCAAGCATTTTGCGGGTTTCGCGATCTCCGGCGGTGTCACTGCCGGGGAAGAAATCGGCAAGCGAAATTTCCATCGCTTCGGCAATTTTTGCGAGTGTCTCGAGCGAGGGAACGGTATGGCCGTTCTCGACGCGGGACAGGTAGCAACGCAGAAGACCGGTGCGGCGTTCGATGTCGCCCTGCGATAAACCACGGTCGCTGCGGTAGGACTTGATGACTTCTCCGATGTTCACCTTCGGTTTCTCTTTTGGCATGGTAACTTTCCCCTAACTGGGTCTTAGCTTACGAGTAACTAAAAAACCTGCGCAAGGATTTTTTCAGCAAATGTTCGAGAAATGTTCCTGTCAGGAACATTTCGAGTGCGCGTTGCGTGTTTTACGTCGTTGGCTGCTGCACGGGAACAGGTACAGGATCGAGAAGGCCCGCGCGTTTATCCGACCTCTTATTGACGTAGAGCGCCTTATCTGCGCGCTCGATGAATTCCTGCTGCGTTTCACCGTTCTGATAGTCCGTCCAGCCGCAGGAGAAAGTGGGGCGAAGCTTGGCGCCCTCGACCTGGATTTCCAGGCCGCGGACGCGATCGAGCACCCGGTGAACTTCTTCTGAGCGGCATTCGGGCAGGATGGCCATGAATTCATCGCCACCAAGACGGACGGCGAGATCGGAGCCTCGGATGGCGCGCTGAAGACGATCGGCGAAGCCTTTGATGACGGAGTCTCCGGCAGCGTGGCCGTGGGTGTCGTTGATTTTCTTCAGGCCGTCGAGGTCGATCAGCAGAACGGTGAGCGGACGGCTGTGGCGCTGAGCGCGACTGATTTCCTGCGACATGCGCTGCTCGCCGGAGCGGCGGTTGTAAAGGCCCGTGAGCTGGTCAAGAGCGGCGAGTTTGTAAACCTCCGAGGCCAAAGTTTCGACTTTAGCCAGACAGTCGACCTGCGTGGCGATCTGGTCACGCATCCGACCGATCTGCACCTGCTGGTAAATGATGTAAACGCTGAACACCAGAACGAAGCCGACCAGAGCCCGGACGCCTTGATCGAGATAGAAGCCGTAATCGGGATCGCCTTTGAGCAGGCCGGGGAAAGCGAATGAGGCAACGCCGATGGTGAGAAGAAGCACGACGGCGACAGTCGTAGAACCGAGCCACATCTGACGACGCCCGAGGATCTTCAAATGCTGGCGAATCTGGTCAGGATGAATATTCCCAACCGATGGAACCGGACACTGTTCCGCTGGAGTTGTTTGGCTCATGAGAGAGAAGTCTCGTCTGGGACAAGGATGGCAGAACAGCAGGGCCACACTCTATCCGTATATTCCCCATGAGTTTCCACTTAGTAACCGCGTAACCCGATTGCAACGCCGCGGTTACTCACAACTTTGGTGACCTCGTTCTCCAGCCTGCAGCCGGCCTGATCCGCTTCTCGATGCAGTGCAAGCGGCAGCCCGCTCGAGCCGCTGCTTCGCATCCAGCGCAGATTTGGGGGGATCTGCTCGGCTTTCCAAGCAGTTCCGCGCACCGGACGTTGAAACGAGCCGGCTTCTTTACCTTCGCACAGCCCTAAGGGGCGAACGCAAGGCAAAGGAGCCGATCATGAATCGGAAAATCACTGGATGGATGATGGGCGCAGCAGCAGCGGTATTCTTCGGCCCCGGATTGACATCGAATACTTCGACAACCGGCGCTTTGATGGCCACGGCAGAAGACGGGTCATCACCAACTCCTCCTCCTTACATTCGGCCCGCTCCAGGTGTTATGGCCGCGACGCCACTGGAAGACGGATCCTCCCCCACGCCGCCTCCTTACATCCCGCCGGCTCAGGGAAACCTGGTAGCCACGGCATGGGAAGATGGCTCATCGCCCACGCCGCCGCCGTACATTCCGCCGTCCCGGGAGGCCTAGAACGTTCCTAAGGAGTTACGTAATGGGGGAGAGAAGTTAGCGCCGATTCTTTCCCCCGATTGTGTTAGGATTCCGCCAAGAAAACGAGGATGATCGGCTACTCGATCTGGATTGCCGGACTTGTCCTGGAACTCGCGATTCTCCTGCGGGCTCTGGCCACCCGGATGTGCGTCCAGTTTCCGATTTTTTATTCCTACATGTTCTGCGTGTTCGCGAGTTCGGCCAGCTTGTGGCACTTCTATCGGACCGACTATCGAATGTACACGCGGCTGTTCTGGTTCAGCGAATTCATTACGTTGGTGATGGGCTACGGAGTGGTGCTGGAAATCATGCATCGCACGTTCAAAGATTATCCAGGGGCGGATCGGTTCGCGCGCAACGCCGGGATCGGCGTGTTCGCAGCAATCTTCGCGTGGTTTGGGATCTCCGCCATGTTGCACAAACTTCCGATCGAAATCACCGCGCTTGGTAGACGGGTCGACGGGTTCGACCGCGACTTACGAATCGTGCAGGCGATTTTTCTGGGAATGATAGCGGCCCTGGCTCTGCATTACGGCATCGGACTCGGGAAGAACGTGCGCGGGCTGATGCTGGGAATGGGCTTTTACGTATCAGTCTGCATCGTGAACATGGCACTGAGCGTAGCGTTCGGCGAACGATACCTGACGATTTTCGCCGAGCTGCAGAGTGTCGCTTACGACTTCAGTCTGGGCATCTGGTGCGTAGCGCTGTGGTCGCACGCCGAGGTGAAGAATTCGCCGCCGAAGCCCAGAATGGAGTCGGATTACCAGGAAATGGTGGAACGGACGCGTGAAAAATTGAGAGCGATTCGGTCGCGGTTCCTGCCGGCGGTAGGCTCATGATAGGGCTTATATTTTCGCTGCTCATCGCTTTGGGTTTACTAATTTTCCTGCTGCTGCTCGCTCGACCTCAGCGCACGCCGACGATTGAGGGCAGTGGCCAACTGGTGGTGGATGCGCGTGGCGCGCTGGACCGGCTGCAAAGGGATCTGTTGCCGCGAGAATTCGTGTCGCGGTTGTATGACCGGCGAGACCTTGATTTCGTGATGGCTTGCACGCCGCGCGAGGTGCAGAAGCGGTTCCTGGCGGAACGCAAACGCTTGGCGATCGCCTGGGTCGGCCGTGTCCGAGAAGAAATTGTCGAATTGCGCCGGCTTCATGTGGGGCAATCGCGGCTCTACGCTAATATCGGCATGCGTTCCGAAGTCGCCCTTGCGTTTGACTTTGCGTCCTTCTTAATCGCGTGCCGGATCCTCGAACTGGCGTTGCGGATTCGCGGGCCGTACGGTGTTCCGGGCATCGTCCGCTGGACGATGGGAGCGGCGGACCGGCTGTGTGCGATTTCGGAAAAATCGCTCGAACTGCTCGCGGCGCGTGTGAATCTCCAGCGAGCAGCAAACGGCGCGGAGGCCGCTAGCTAATCGAAAATGGAACGAAACGCTCCAAAGCGCATGGAAGTAATCCGGGCTGCGGAAGATCTGCGGAGACGGACGCTGGCTGGCGTGCGCGAACCGCTGGACCGGCTGATCTATCTCGCGTCGATGCGGGACTACAACACGGGACTGTACTATCACGCGGGACTGGCGATGCGGTTTGGAGACGATGTGGCGTGTGAGGCGCTGGCGGAGTGCCACAGAGAAGCATACGGACAACTGCTGGCCTCGCCGCTCAAGAGCGTGGTCGAACAGATTGCGTCATACGCAGAGCGGTTAGGCACACCGCAGGCAGAAATGATCGCCGCGTGGAAGGGGCTTGAGCCTTACCGGGTGGCGGTGCCATCGCAGAGCGATCCGCTGGCGACCGATTTTGTGTGCTCGAACGTCAGCATTGCCTTGTCAATTTTGGAGTCGCGGCTTCCCGGGCCTCGGCCAGGGGCACCAGGCGCATCGCCACAGCCGTCACCTGTCCAATAATTTCCGCTTCGTCGGGAAAGGCGAACTGCCGGACCTGACAACCTGAGAGCGGATGCGGGACCAGGGTCAGGCGTGCTCCGCTCACCTCACACCACGAGCAAGCGTAACTATCGCGCATCTCCACGAAGAAAATGGGCCGGTCGAATTCGGTGCGCCAACTCGACGGCGGAATCCGCTTGAAGTTCGGATCAACTTGAACAAAGGAGCCGGGGCGGAGCATCGGCGACATGGAGTAATCGTCGAGGCCGACGTAACCGTACTGGCAGTGACGCACGTCGAGGCGTTGGATTAGTGAAACCGGGACCTCGCCCCAAATCTCCACCATGCGAGAAATGAGGTTGGTTTTCTCCAGGCTGAAGCCGCGGTCAAAGCGAACGGGAAACGTAATGACTTTGTCGGGATCCGGCGATTCGAACTTGGCGATGTGTGTGTGCTGAAGGGGCATGTCCATCTGATAGCGAAGAGAATCGTTGAGGTCGATATCGAAAAAGCCCAGCAGGTCGGTGATTTTGGAGCGGTAAATGACGCTGAGGCTGAACAGTTTGTGAATGCTGGGAACCGAGTTCGTATTTTCGAGCTGAGTGAGCCAGGCGTTGGAGATGTAGAACTCGTCGTTTCCGCGGTCGAGGGCGATCTTACGGCTGAGTTCTTCCACGGCTCGGGTAGTGACACCAAGACGATTCCTTAATTCGCGGAGGTGATCCCCGGGGCGCATTTGCAGGCTCATGTGCCTCGATTCGTTGCGATCGAGCGAACAGGAAGCGAAGTACGGGCGAGGTTATGACTTTCGCTCTGTATCCGCAACTTTTTTATCTTTATATCCTGAATTAGTTGGCCCGGCAGTAATTTCACGGCAGGAGCGAGCGAATTTCGATCGGTCTGCTTTCTATTCAAAGCAAATTCAAAAGTTGCTTGCCGTTTTGGGAGGTTTATATCCCGATCGGAAGCTGGCGCTGGTGGATTTGACACGGAATCAAGTGCGGCGAGAGTGCGGCAAGCGACGGAGAGTCAACGCCGGGCGCTCGCGGATTTACTCGTTTCGGCGCAAAAGCGAGCATCCGTAGAACTACGGAATCCATCCGTGTTTGTACGAGTGTATCGCGTAGTAATGGGCTGGTCGGCAGAAAGTGTGGCGATGCCAATCAGATCACGAGCGCGCACGCGGAGCCGGGAATTTGAGCCCCAGATCACGGATTCCCAAGCGTGCGACGCTGCGTTAAAGTATTTGGCACCGGTTCCCTGGAGGAAGTCTTGGGCTTTAGTGCGAGCACGCGGCAATTGAACGATGTAACCATCGTGGATGTGCGAGGCCGATTTACGCTGATTGAAGGCGAAGCGGTGCACGAGCTGCTGGTCGATTTGTTTGAAGAGGGGCGCAAACGCATCGTGCTGAATTTTCGCGACGTGACGTATCTGGATAGCTCGGGAGTCGGCCAACTGGTTCGCGCCGTATACACTTCGCGACGCAACGATGCGGTGTTGCGCGCCGTCGATTTGAGCACGCGCGCGGAAGAAATCCTGAAGCTGACGAACTTGCACACGATCTTCAGCGACTATCCCACCGAGACGGCAGCACTGAGCAGTTTTTCAGGACAATAGAGAATTTTTCGAGTGGATCGAGAAGCGCGGCTTGAGCCGCGAAAGCGGACACAACCTCGCGCTTTTTTTAAGAGGCGCTACTTTTCGATTACGCCACAGGCAATGCGAGCGCCGGAGTTTCCGGCCGGATCGGTTTTGTAATCGTCAGGACCGGCGTGAATCACAATCGCCGTGCCGCCGGGTTGGAACAGGGAATTGGCGCCGTTGCCGAGAGTGACATTGGCGTCGAGAAGACGCGCGGAGGCACGGCCCTCCGCTCCAACGGTTAAGTTCAACAGATCTCCGTTGTGCGGACCTTCCGGATTATCTTTGCCGTGGTGTTTGTTGGCGGGATTGAAGTGTCCGCCTGCGGTTTTGAAATCGGGACCTTCGCATTTTCCGACCGCGTGAATGTGAATCCCATGCGTGCCCGGTGGAAGCCGGCCGACATCCACATCGATATGAACGCCATCCGGTGCTTGGGTAAAGGTTGCGCTGCCGATCTTGGTTCCGGCTGAATTGGTGATGTCGGCGTGAGCAGAGGACTGCCCGAACGAAGCGCCGGCGCAAATGAGCAGGGCTTGCGCGATGAGGACCGCGAGTAGGGTCGTTGATTTCATGGTTGTTCTCCGTAGAACGGACGGATCAGCTACATCTTATAGATGCGCGGCGAGAGGAAAAGCAACGGGAGTCTGGTCGACCAGGGACAATTCTGGTCCGACCGCTGTAACACAAGTTTAACTCGCGAGGACGCGGACAACGACCAGGGTCATATCGTCATGCTGGGGAGCGCCAGCCGCGAAGGCGTCAGCAGCGGCCATGATCTGAGAGATGAGCTCGGCCGATGTGCGCGATGGAGCGGAGCGAACGGTTTGCGCGAGGCGCTCCTCGCCCCACTCTTCGAGGTTGCGGTTCATGGCTTCGCTGATGCCGTCGGTGAAGATCACTAGTTCATCGCCCTTGGCCATTTTCACGACGGCTTGTTCGTAGACGCAGTCAGGAATCAGGCCGACGACGGGACCGCCCGTGCTGAGACGGTCGATGGTGCGGAAGCTATCGGAGGCGCGGAAAAGCATGGGCGCACAGTGGCCGGCGTTGACGTAAGTGAGCTGCTCGGCGGCCGGATCGTACTGGCCGTAGAAGAAGGTGGCGTAGCGATCTTCGGATGAAGCGTCGAACAGTGCCTGGTTCACGCGAGCCAGAAGGCCGGCCACATCGCCCGCAGCACGGGAGGCTTCGGCGCGAAGGGACGCTTGCAGGCTCGCCATCATCAGCGCCGCCGGGATTCCTTTGCCGGAAATGTCACCGAGAGCGATTCCAAGTTTGCCGTCCGGCAGAGCGAGGAAATCGTAATAGTCGCCGCCAACGCCGAGAGCGGTGCGGCAGCCTCCGTAGTATTCGATACCGACGACGGGCTGAAGCCGCTGGGGAAATAACCGCTCCTGGACTTCCCTGGCAATTTCGATTTCACGGCTCATTTTTTCGCGACGGCCGACTTCTTCGGCAATGGCGGCGGTGAGCTGCGCGTTGGCGAGAGCGAGGCCTGTTTGCGTGGCGACGGACTTCAGCAAGCGCAGATCCGATCCGGAGTAGGGAGCTTCGGATTTCTTTTCGCCGAGACTGATCACGCCGAGAAGTCGTTCTTTCACCGTGAGCGGGAGCAACAGCTGCGGACTGAGAGACGTGAGATTGCGGCGTTCGTCTTCGGAAACGGCGGACGAGTTAACCCAGGAATTCTCGCTGTCGAAGTAGACACGCAAAGGCTCTGGATCCAGAACGAGTTTCTGAATCGTGGCGCCGGACGCGGGCAGATACGCCTCGGGCAGGCTCGCATATCCCAGTGCGTAAGCCGGTTTGAACCAGCCTTGGTCTTCGGTAAGCACGGTGATGCGCGCGACGTGGAGCGATTCGGCAATACGCTGAGTGACCCGTTCGAGAAGAGGACGGGTTTCGACGATGGAGCGGACTTCGTCGCTGAGGCCGGAGAGGATTTGCTCGGAATTGTAGGCGTCACGGAAGAATCGCTTGTCGATCCATGCGCGCAGGCGGTCGGCAAGTCTCCGCAGCCAAAGAATCGCTATGAAGCCGAGCGCGACAATCAGAATCACTTCGGGCAGACTGTGCTCTTTCTGGAGCTCGATAGCGGCGACCACGATGACGATCGCGGTCAGGACGATTTGCAAAACGAATGTGCCACGGCGGGCGAGAGCGTATTGAAGGCCCTGGCGGACGACCATGCGGACGTCCATCGCACGCTCAACGACAATGACGTAGGCAAGCGTGATCGGGAAAATTAGGAGCATCCCGAACGCGAATATCACCAGCCATTCGGGGAACATCTGTTCGAGTTGGCCGCCCTTGAGGACCTGGATTATTACAAGGAGCAGCAGCGGCGAAAGGCCAACGGTCGCGCCGAGATAGACGAGGTTAAAGCGACGCTTCACGTCGCGAGATGAAGCGGCGTAGTACTTTAAGCGCATGAATAGGAAAAATACGCTGGCCGCAGCGATGTTAAGCACGAAGAAGAAGAGCGCGAAGCGGTTCAGGAAGGCGTTCAATCCCGAGATGGCGGCGAAGTCCTCAAGCTCCCCGATGTTGTTCGCGACATTTATCACCGCGAAGACCAAAAGGCTGGCGACCAGAATGCGGATGGGCCAGCGGAGCCACTTCGGCGGCGTGTAGTCGAAGCTTTCGGGAAAGTACAAACCAAAGAGCAGCATCGAAACGGGCCAGAGCGAATTCATGGTCCCACGCACAAACTGGCCGAAGTCACGCAGGTACGGGCCCCACGACTCGACGCCGGCCGCGTAAACGGTTAAAAGGCCAAACAGAACTGGGATCAGCAACCAAGCTGCGGGATCGCGAGGCCGGATTGCGGCGACCCAGAAGCCGAGAAGGATGCAGAAGGCGGGGAGTATGAGTTTCAAAGCGATGAGGACGACCACGCCGGCCGCAGATGGCGCGATGCGGTGATGCTCGAGCGCGAAAGCAATCGTCCGGTCTGCCGGAACTTTCGTCGAGTGGAAGGTGACGTTCATCATATCGCCCGGTTTTGCGGCGGCGACTGCGTCTCCGAAGACGGCAAGACCGGTGAAAGGGCGGCGATTTACAGCGATGATTTGGTCTCCATCTCGGAGGCCCGCGTCGTAGGCGGGCGCGGTGACGAACCCCGCGATGGGCGCTCGGTTCACATAGCCGACGACGAGGGGCCATGCCACTGCGGTGCGGCCGAAGAATTCAGGGAAGGCGTAGATACACGCGCGTACCTGGTATGTGCACAGCGCCGCGAAGAATAGAGCGAGGCAGGCGTATTGGAGCCGGGCAGATTTGCGTGGCGCCATGAGCGTTGCGTGGCGTCAAGTTTAGCACCGAACGACGGCGGTGAAGCGATGCCGCCGGGCCAGGTCGATGGCCGGAAAAGCGTCTAGTTCGCAGCCGCTTGGGTTGTGGACGGCTTTGAGCCGGCGCTCGTGTTGGCTGGCGACTTCGCTGCCTGTTTCGGGATCTTGCAGGCGGCGGCTTTGACGGGATTAGATACGCCGGCTTGGAACGGCGTAGTCTCCTTGATGCGAGTCCGGATGCCGTCAAGTGTCGTCGGGATGAAGTCGTGCGGCTGTCCTTTCAGGACGTAAATCATGATGGCCGGTTCGCCCGGCGCGTCGAGGCTGGCGGCAACGCCAACGCCTTGCACGGATTGGTGCGCCATGAGATCGCCGACGTGGGCTTCCTTCACGCTAATGGCGTTCGAAACTTGAGCATCGGTCAGCGAGACGGTGATGGCGTTCGTGGCCGTCATGAGCTGCGCTGTCTGCGCTCCGCTGAGCGATCCGCGAAGATTCGTATCCGATTCGACAACGCGCGTTCGGACGCCATTGATTTGCGCTGGAATCGAAGCTACGGAACTGCCGCGCGGAACGAATACGAGCATCGCAGCTTGGGCGGGCGAGTCGAGGCTTGCGCCGGTGCCGACGGCGGAAACTCCCTGAAGATTCATGAGATCTGCAGCGTTGCGATCCTGCGCAGAGAGCGCGGCCTGCGTGACGCTTGCAGAAAGAGACGCTGTGGCGGCGGGAGCATTCGATCCCTTGGCGATGACTCCGTCCGCAGTGGGCGCGGGTAAGCTGCAACCTGCGATTGCATGTTTGGTGCCGGTGCCAACGAAGGTCGCGGCAGAGCCGTTGTTGAGCGCGGTGAGCACGGCGCTAATGGGATTTCCGACGGCTGTAGTGTCACCCCCTGCGAACATCAGCGCCACGGGAGTTGCCGTGGATTCGTCGACGGCGAGGGATCCGGAATCACCTTCGGCGATGAAGTTGTTGCCATTCGCAGTCTGACCGACAGTAACCTGATTCTTATACAACACAGAAAAAGAAGTCGTGGTGGCGCAGCCTTTTTCGTAACCAATTTCGACACTGGTAGCAATCGACTCGACTGACGAACACGTGAGGCCCGTGGTACGACCACTTTTTGCGATGGTTTCGCCGATCGAAGCGGCCATTCCGGAGCCGGAGACAACCTGGCCGGGTTGCGGTATGCCGTTGGAGATGGCACCGAGTTCGAGGACGTTTCCGTTGGCATCTACCTCGCCGCTGATGATTTGCGCGATCGCCACGTCGACGGGCGTCGTGGGTTGCGGCTGAAGCGGAATATACGATGTGAAATTCGCGACGGTAATCGTGCCGGCGGTTTGGCAATTGGTTTCGATTTCGCCGGGCTGCGTAATGGCCTGGCCGGCGGTGGCCGCGTCAGAAAGTCCGAGAACGTGGTTGTTGGACATGATGTAGGAGACGCCGGCGCGGGTGATGAGCGAGCCGAGCGTGCCGCCGAAGCAGAAACCGGAGTTGCCGCTGAGGCAGGTGGCGCCGACGCTTGAACCCGATGAGCCGAGTTGAACAGGCGCGGAAAGCGCGTTCTGGTTCAGGGGTTTGATGTAGACGGTGCTCGTGCCGACGGCGGCTGGATTAGCCTGGCTAGTCGCGGTGACGATCACAAGGTCATTGGTGACACTTCCGTCTGCACCAATGAAAGTCGGAACGGAGTTTGGCGCGACGTAATTTCCGGTGCTTCCGATGGCGCCGCAGGCGGTGCCGCCCGACTGGCAACGGATCGACCATGTGACGGCGGTGTTCGTCGTTCCTGTGACGGTTGCAGTGAAAGTTTGCTTCGCAAAGGTTTCGATCGTGAACGGAACGTTGGCGTTGCCGGATGGAGTGACGTTCACGGTGATATTTGAGCTGGAATTTTGAACTGTAATTTGGATCGAGGAGGCTTTCGTGGCGTCGGCTTGAGAGACGCCGGTAATCGTGACTGTGACCGGGCTCGGAAGTACGGTGGCGAGATAAGAGCCCGATGCAGAGATCGTTCCGGTAGCAGCAGTGCCACCGGGAACGCCATTGACCTGCCACGTGACGGCGGTATCGGTGGTGCCGGTGACGTTCGCGGTGAATTGCAGCGGAGTCCCGACGACGGCGGTGGCTGAGGGCGCGGAGATCACAATCGTGACCGTTTGCTTCGATCCGCCGCCTCCGCCGCCGCAGGCGATCATACCGACAAAAAGACCCAGTACGGCGAGAGACTGCGCGAACCGCTTGATCATTTGCGTTCCTCTAAACGAAAAATATGAGTCCGGCGCCAGCGTCCCTGGCGATTGACGACGATTTTACTCGAAACTTTTCACCTTGCGAAAGCGATGCAGGGGCGGTGGTTCGATTATGCCACGCGTGCGACTGCAAAGAAGATGCGGGATTCACATACAGGGTTTGCCTTAGTTTTGTAACAAAACGGGAGAATCGCGGGGAACCCAGGCGACAAGGCCGAGTGAAAAAAGGGCGGCTGAGGCGAGGATTTTGCACGGCCCGGCGGTTGATTAATTGCCGGCTTCGCACGCGAAATCGCGGTTAACTTGGTCTCAGGGCGGGTGTTAGGGATTTGTTCGGGGCGTGGCCCAGCGCTTGCGTGTTCATCGTGCGTTATGACTTTTCTGACGTTGAAAAAAGCGGACCTCAAAAATCTCTCGGAATTGCTCATCCGACTTTATTGCCAGGAGGAAATTTACAATGAATTGGGACCAGGTCGAAGGGAAGTGGAAACAATACAAAGGACAAATCCGGGAAAAGTGGGGCGAACTGACCGACGATGACATCCACGTGATCGCCGGTCGGCGCGACGAATTGATCGGCAAAATTCAGGAGCGGTATGGCATGGCGAAGGACAAGGCGGCGAAGGAAGTCGATTCGTTCGTGAAAACTTTGAAGCAACAACCCGTCGAACAGACGACCGTGCGCCGCGACGTTTACGTCGCGGATTCGCGCGAGCCGCTCGACGTGGACGAAACGCGAGTGCCTAACACCGAGCTGCGCGAGAAATACAAAGTTACGCACCGTTAGGCAGCTTTGTGTTCAGGACGCGACTCACGAAGAAAACACCACTACGCAACAGCAAACGGGCACGGGCTGAAGGTTAGTCCGTGTCCGTTTCTTTTTCGTCTTGATATTCCTCGGAGATGTCGTCTTCCGGGACTTCGTGAGTGCGAACTTCGCCCTGGTCGGCGTCAGGCGCATCTTCGACGCCGCGAACGGCTTCGGCTTCGAAGTATTGGCCTTCTTCTTCGAGTTCGGTCACGGATTCAGAATCGGCGCGTTCGCGAAGTGAGAGACCTTGCGTGTCGCCCGACTGGCCGCCGGAACTTCCGCCGAGTCCACGGCGATTTGGGGCGATTACGGTTTCGGTGATTTCCTGCTTACCGCGTGGGCGCCTGACGGATTTCTTTTTCCTCGGCGCAGGCTTCTTTTTCGGAGCAGCTTTCTTCGCGGCCGCGGGTTTCTTCTTCACGACCACTTTTTTCTTGGGCGCGGACTTTTTCTTTTTGGCCACTCGATCGCTTCCTTTGTTGATTTTTACTCTCGGCATGGGTCGAAGGATACCATCCGCTTTTCGACGGGACAATACAGCGAAAGTGGGGTGCGGGCGGGGCGATTCGAATCCAAGTATACTGGCAATATGCGGGTGAGCCGAAGCTCTGGCGTCGACCGGATGGAAAAACAGATTTCGCGCCAGGAAAAGAAAGGCGCGGCGGGCGATGCGGGAAAGAAAAAGAAGAAATTCGACTGGGCGCAGCTTCCGGATGTGCTGGCGCTGCTGAGGCCGCGGCGCGGCATTCTGGCGGTCGGATTTGCGCTGATGGTTGTGAACCGCTTGTGCGGCCTGGTTCTTCCCGCCTCCACGAAATACCTCCTCGACGACGTGATGTTGAAGAAGCAGACGCACTTGCTCTGGCCGATCGTAGGAGCGGTGTTGACGGCGACGATCATCCAGGGCATCAGCTCGTACGCGCTCACGCAACTACTTTCGAAATCATCATGGCGAATGATTGCCGAGCTGCGCGAGAAATTGCAGGCGCACATCGGGCGACTACCGGTGGCGTTCTACGATGAGAACAAAACCGGCGTGCTGATCTCGAGGATCATGAGCGACGTGGAAGGGATACGAAATTTAGTGGGCACCGGACTGATCGAATTCGCGGGCGGAATCATGACGGCGCTGTTCGCGCTGGTGTACTTACTGCATACCAGCGTGTTGATGACGGGCGTAGCGGCGGCGGTGCTGCTGACGTTTGGAGTGGCACTGAGCCAGGCATTCAAAACGATTCGCCCGATTTTCCGAGAGCGGCCGAAAATCAATGCGGAAGTGACCGGCCGGCTGACGGAATCACTCGGCGGGGTACGCGTGGTGAAGGGCTATCACGCGGAAGATCGTGAAGAGAAAGTGTTCGCGACGGGCGCGAACCGACTGCTGGAGAACGTGCTGAAGACGTTGACGGCGACGTCGATCATGAGCCTGTCGGCGACGATGCTGATGGGTCTGGTGAGCGCGTTGATCATGTACCTGGGCGCGCGGCAGATTCTTGTAGGGACGATGACGCCCGGCACGTTTTTCTCGTTCACCTTTTTCCTGGGATTGTTGATTGCGCCGGTCTTTCAGATTGTAGGGATCGGGCCGCAGATTACCGAGGCGCTGGCGGGGCTGGAGCGTACGCGCGAAGTCCTGAACGAAAAGATGGAAGACGAGGATCCGTCCAGAACGGTGACGCTCGGACGAATTCGCGGCGAAGTGCAGTTCGACAACGTGAGCTTCGCGTATGACACAGGCAAGACCGTACTGCACGATGTGGGTTTCGATTCGCAGCCCGGGACGGTGACGGCGCTGGTCGGTCCGTCGGGAGCGGGGAAGTCGACGGTGATCGGACTGATCGCGGCGTTTTACAAGCCAGTGAGTGGACGGGTGTTAGTCGACGGAATTGATCTGGCGACGGTGCGGTTGGATTCATTTCGAACGCAGCTGGGCGTGGTACTGCAGGAGACTTTTCTCTTTGATGGATCGATCCGGGAGAATGTGGCGTTCTCGCGACCGAATGCGACTGAAGCGGAAGTTCTTGCGGCGTGCCGGATCGCGCGCGTGGATGAGTTTGCGGAAGGATTCGAGAACGGATACGACACCGTTGTGGGCGAGCGCGGTGTGAAACTAAGCGGCGGGCAGCGACAGCGGGTTTCAATCGCGCGGGCGATTCTGGCCGATCCCAGGATTCTGATTCTGGATGAGGCGACATCCAGCCTGGACTCGGAGTCCGAGGCGTTCATTCAGGACGGACTGCGCTACTTGATGAAAGGACGGACGACTTTCGTGATTGCGCACCGGCTCTCGACCGTGCGGCGAGCGGACCAGATTCTGGTTCTCGAAGCGGGAAGGATCATCGAGCGAGGAACGCATGAGACGCTCTATGCGCTCGGCGGAAGGTATTTTGATTTGTATACGCGGCAGCACGGCCTGGAGTCGAATCTGTTTTTGGCTCCGGGCGAGGGCGAAGGGAATCAGGTTCCCGAGGAAAATGGGCCCAGGGAAAATGGCGCGAGCACGCAGACGGCGGCGCTGCCGGAAGCGGTGCGGTTGATTCGGGGGAATTCGAATTAGGGCGCCGGCTCTGCGCCGCGAAGTTGGCGACAAAAGGCGGAGAGAGATCTTTCTACCTGATGAAATGAATCAGGTTTCAGGATGATCGAACTTTGCTCCCTCGTGACGAGTGTGGTTCGAGATCGATAGCGATCCAACTGGGATCTGAAGTCGTAGGATGACAGCCTGCGCGGCAGGCTATCCCACACAATGTGACTTCGCGGCGGAAATTCTTCCTGCTAGAATTGAGAAAGCGCCCGGATGGCGGAACTGGCAGACGCGCGAGACTCAAAATCTCGTACTCGCAAGAGTGTGGGGGTTCGATTCCCTCTCCGGGCACCAAACCTCGAACGCAATCCCACCGACTAACACACCTCAGCGAAAGCGACGAATCACAGGAAGGCCACTGCGGGGATGTTGCTGCGAGCAAGGAATGAAACTGCAATCCAACCTGGGGATCCCGCGCCCGAAGCTACGTTCAACCGCTCCCCTCGCCCCACCCAATCGAAAGCGAAAAGCGTTCACTACCACTGACCCGGCGCCCAGACCGCGAGCGCCGGAGTTGCCACTACCTTCGCTTAGTTACCGCCTTCGTTCTGGTGCGTGATCTGCGCCGTCTCGCTCGCCGCGGCTTGAGGATTGACCAGCTCGATGCTGGCGCGTTCCTTCAAGAATCCGACGCTGACTTCATAGCGCACGTCGTAGGTCTCACCGGCCTTGGCGTCGACATCAACGTTCACCGGATTGCCCTGGGAATGCAGGCGGTGGTGTCCCGGTGTTACGTACACGCTGAGGCTTTCCCCGTTGTGCAGGTGACCGGCCTTCTGCCCGTCCACATACAGTTCGGGATTCGTCGCCGAACCCTCAAAGCGGTTCGGACGATAGAAGTAAACCAGGGCCCGCTGTTCGACCGGGCGGGCCGGCTGAACCGCCGCCACGGTCTGTAGGGAAGCGTTCTGGTCGGCATACTTGCAGGCCATGCCGTTCACGTATGTTTCGTTGGAATTAATGAAGTTGCCGGACTTTGACAGGTCGCGGCATTCGAGCCGCGGCGGGTTCCCCTGCTGTGCGTAAGCCGCCGTTGAAGCTACGAGAACCGCCACACCAACCGCTAGATATCGCATCTGAGTCTCCCTCCACGTCCTCAGGTTAGAAAACGGCCGTGCGTTGCACAATGGTACATCCGTACGGGTCCCTCAACGTTTTAGTTAGCGAATATGTGACGTACTGTAGAAGTATAGACTGTGGAAGCGTCGCAAAATGGCGCAGCGCGTGTTTCCAACTGGTCTAGTGGGATCGTTTCTTGCGGGCGTCGGCGCGTTGGGTGAAGGATTTCGGCTCAACAATCGCGCGGAAGACGCGGCCGCGGCCCAAGGTAAAGCTTTCGGTTCTCGCTTCTACCTCGAACACGAGGAAGCGGCCTTGGTATCGCGCAAGGCGAGCGGTCGCGAAGACCAGAGTGCCTCCGGGAACGGCTTTCAGGTGGTCGACTTCGATTCGCGTACCGACGGTGATGGCGCCTTCGGGGAGCGAGGGCTGCACAGCTTTCGCGGCGGCAACCTCCATCATGCCGATCATTGCTGGCGTGGAGAGGACGGGCGGCAGCCGGCTATCGAACGCGGAGAGCGTCCACTCGGGAGGGATGATTTTTTCGACGGTGGCTTCCAATCCGAGCGGGATTTTCTCCTGCGGCGCGGATTCGCGTTCAACACTCACCGGGCAGTGGCGCGGCGGCGGTCGGCGGAAGCGCGCGCGGCTACGGCGAATCGGCGCGGGTCGATGAAGTGGCGGCCGAACTCGGTGAGGGTGATGCCGAGCTGGGCCCAGAGGCGGCGCTTCATGGTGCGGTAATCCTGCGAACCGCTGAAAACGTCGCGAATCAGCTCGCGGAAAGCGGGCGAGTAATTCACCAGCTGCACCATTCGCGTGGTGATCGCACCTCCGAGAAAATTGCCGCGGAAGATGCGTGATGCGATGTGAGCGGCGAATTCGAGGTCGGCGGAAAACGCAGCACGAAGCCGCTGCGGATATTCCTGCGGGCATCCGTCGGCGATGGCTTCGGCGAGGAGATCGCCGGAACGGAGCGCGTAATAAAGACCTTCACCGGTGATGGGATCGACCGTGGCGGCGGCATCGCCGGCCATCGCCCAGTTGCGGCCGGAAATTTTGCGCGAACGAATCGTGCCAGCACCGGGCGAGGGAAGTACGTGACTGTAAAACTGCGCGCCTTCCGTAGGAATGTTTTCGTCGCGAACGAAATCGTCGAGATGTTGTCGGAGGACGGGAGTAGAGCTTTGACCCATCTTCGCGCAAATGCCGACCGAGAGATGATCGGCGCGGGGGAAGGACCAAAGGTAGCCTTCGAACTCGTGCAGAAATTTCACTTTGATCGAATCCTCTTCGGTCGGGACGAAGTAACCGAGAGTGACTTCGAGGTCTTTTGAGCCGAGCGTAGTGGTCTCGGGAGCGAGCTGGTTGCGCGCGCCCGACGCAAGAACGATGAAGTCAGACCAGCGCTCTTCGCCGCCCGCCATCATGCGCACGCGGTCGCCGTTGGTTTTTACGTTAGTGACGCGCGTTCGGACCGCTGTGCAGCCCGCGGCAACAGCGCGGTCGAGCAGCAGGCCATTCAGAACTTTCCGCGCGTAGATCACGATCGGTTTATTCATCTCAAGCGTGGCGCGATGGCCGCGGCTGGAGATCAGTTCGGCGGTGCGGACAATTTTCTTTGGATGGGGCGCGTCGAGAAGGAACGGATAAGCTTCGATAGCTTTGTGAGTGAGGCCGCCGCCGCAAGGCTTTTCCCAAGCGAGGCGCTCGTCGTAGATGGTTACGTTAAAGCCGGCACGAGCCAGGCGCTCACCGCAGAGCGAACCCGCCGGACCGCCGCCAACGATCGCAATTTGCTTCATACAGGGCCCCTAACCATACATCATGTGATCGGAAAAACGATGGCGACGAACCAAGCCGCGAGTATAGCACCAAATAAAGCGGCAGCTGTGGCCGAGCCGGTGTGCGAGCGCACCGCGTCGGTGGCGAGCCGCTGCAAAATCGAGAAGCCAACGAAGAACACGAACAGCAGAATTAACAGGATTTCTCCGTTCCGGAGGACGTAGTAGCCCGCGAGGAAGGCCGCAAAAATTTCGAGGCGCAAGGCACCGAACAGCGCGAAGCGCAGGGCGCGGTGCCAGCCATGCGTTACGGGACCGAGAACGATTTCCTCGGCAAAGGCATAGATTGCGAGAAAGGGAAAAATCGCAGCGAAGCGGAGCCAGCGCGGAGCATCGAGCCAGCCATCGGTGAGCTGCCAGTTCATCCAGGCGCCCATCGCGAGGATGGCGGCGGAGCCTAGAACGACAGCGACCACGAGTTTGTCCGGCTTGAACCACGCATACTCCATGACGAAACCGAAATTGAGTGTAAGGAGAAGGATCGCGACGATGGCGAGCAGGGAGACGAGATAGTCCGCGGTGTACATGTGGATGAAGCGGAGCGGAACGCCAAAATTAAGAATGAGGATAGCGAGAAAAGCGGCTACGACGGTTTCGGTGAGGACGAGCCAAGGGGAGGGTTTGGTTCCGGGAGATTCGACGGTGCCGCCACCGCAGAGCTTTCCGGCGATTGCGGCCAGGAACGGAAAGATAAGGACGATTCCGATCTGGCCGAGGATGCCTCCGGCAAGACGGCGACGCCCGTTGCCGTAGTTTTCGTAGGTGCCAAGATCCAGATTAAGGGTCAGCGTTTTCGAATCGATGTTCGGGAAAACGGTCTGCATCATCCACTGCTCGGAGCGGTGCGCGACGCGGCGATCGGTGATAAGCGAGGTGTGAGTCGAGTGCGGCAACTCCTGCAATTCGAACGCGCGCTTTTGCACGAAGTCCTCGGGTGAGACGCGATTGCCTTGCGCGTCGGCGGAGAGGTCGGCGGCCTCGCGCTTGACAGGAGCCATGTCGGCGCTGGCGCTGAAGACAAGCAGGTTTGCGGGCATGCGCGACGGAGCGACCATCGGCGCGGGAGAAATGGCGATGGTGGCGGCGACGGGCTCGACGTCCGCCATTTTCACGGCGATGGCGCCGCCCATGGAATGGCCCACGAAAGTGGTGGTGGCAGGATCGATTTTTCCTTCGCGGGTGAGCCAGTCGACGGCGAGCGTGGCGCAGAATTGCGCGCGGGAGAAAGAGAATGCGTCAGTGCTATCACCGTGCCCGGGAAGGTCGATCGCGTAAGAGCGAAAGCCATGACCGGCAAAATCGTCTGCTAGATAGAACATCAATTTACGATTCCCGGAGAGGCCGTGAAACAGCACGACGCTTCCGGCGACAGCGACGTCGGCTGCGGGATTGATCTGCGTGACCGGCGTGCGGCACCCGCCGGTATCGATCAGGTAATCCAGGCGAGGAAGTTGGGCGCGGCGAACCCAAACGGCGCCGACGCTAAAAAAAAGGATACCGATCGCGGCGAGCAGCGTTCGCCAATGCTTCACGCAAGGCTCCGGGTGGCGCGGGAAGGCGTTCGAAGGCCGCGTGTTAGAATGGCAAGGAAGTGGTATGTGCGGAATTCGCGGCCGGGTCGAGCGTAAAGGAGCATAGGGAATTGACCGTGGTATCGCAACAGGAACTGATTCTCCAACGGCGGACGTGGAAACGCAACGGCAAGCGCGTGGTGTGCGTTATCGGTGCGTTTGATCTGCTGCATCCCGGACACGTGCGACTGATCGAACAGGCAAAGGAATTGGGCGACGTGCTAGCGGTGGGTGTACTGAACGATGAATGGGTTCGACATGACCGTGAGCGCGAGCGGACGGGAAGTTCGGTAGGCCGTCCGGTGAACCCTGCGACGGAGCGCGCGGAAGTTGTCGCGGCGTTGGCGGCGGTAGATGCCGTCGGAATCCTGGATAACTCTTATCTTTCTTTCGTGCCGCAGTTTTCGCCAGACGTGGTCGTAGCCGGCGGAGCGCCTCAAGATAACTCGCCTGCGGAACCAGCCACCTCCGCTGATCCTTCGGCATTAGACAACGTCAGAATCGCAATCGTCCCACTCGAGCCGGGCTTTTCGACGTCTCTCTTGATTGAACGCATTTCACAACTGAACGCATGATTCTGCCTCCGGTCAGTGAGCTTCTCGGCCGTGTTGCGCGCCATGCTGCGCTCGAAGAGTCCTTCGACGCGTTGCGGCGCAAGGGCGGCGAGGTGCGCGTCTCCGGGCTCACCGATCCGGCCAAGGCGCTGGCTGCGGCGCTGGCGTTTGCGGAGCTGGGACGGCCGATCATCATGCTGGCGGAGTCGAACCAGCGCGCGGAAGCGCTGGTCGAGCCGCTGCGATATTTCTATCGCGCGGTGACGGGGAAGCCAGGAGAGCGTGTGGTGCATTTGCCGTCGCACGAAGTGCTTCCGTACGAGGGACGTTCGCCACACGCGGAAATTTCGGAGGATCGCGCGGTGGCGTTGTGGCGGCTTGCGACCGGCGATGCCGATGTGGTGATCGCGCCGATTCAAGCGGCGGCGTGGCGGATGCGCGACCGGGAATTTTATTCGAAGTTGGCGCTCGCAATCGCGCGCGATCAGACCATCGCACATGAAGACCTGCTCGAATTTCTTATCAGCGCGGGCTACGACAAACAGACAACCTGCGAGATGCCCGGTCAATTTGCCGTGCGTGGGGGAATCGTCGACATTTTTTCGCCGGAGACGGCGCAGCCGGTTCGCGTGGAACTGCTCGGCGACACAATCGAGTCCATTCGCAATTACGACGCGAACACGCAGCGGTCGACGAGCCCGGTGGAGCGGGCGACGCTGATGCCGTTGACCGAGTTTCCGTTACGCGAAGAATTGATCGAGAAGATGCGCGCGTCGTCCAAGCCCGGAACGGAGCACGACGGGGAAGCGCCATTGGCCCTGTTCCCTGGATGGGAGTTTCGCGAAGCGCTGCGTGCGGAAAGGAAATCGACGATTTTTGATCTGGCGGCGGATCCCGTGATTCTGCTCGACGAGCCGTCGATGCTGACAGCTGCGCTCGAAAAGTATCGAACGCAACTCGCGGAAGGTTTTGACGGGGCGCAAGACCCGCTGGCGGAACCGCCGAATAAATTTATCTTCGACGACGAGGAGTGGCATCTCGCGCTGGAAATGGCGCCGCGGTTTGTGCTCGAACGCTTGGGACTCTTGACCGAAGGCGACGGTGCGTCGGGTGCGACGGCGCGTGTGCTGCAGACACATCCGACGACGAAATATCACGGGAACGTGGCTGGGTTCATTGCTGAAGCGCGGACGCGGATTGCCGGCGGCGAGAACGTGATGGTGTCCGCAGCCAGCACAGGCGAGATGGAGCGGCTCGCGGATATTTGCCACGAATTTGAAGTGCCGTACCGAATGGGCGAGATGGAAGATAGCGCCACGCTTTCGCGGCTCGCGGAAGAATCGAGCGGCGCGCCGGGTTCGGCGATCGTATTGACGAAGGCGCCGCTGACCGAAGGCGTGGTGTTCGACGACTCCAAGGTCGCATTGTACGGCAACGCTGACCTGTTTGAGACGCTGCCGGCGCCGTCGCAACGTTCGCGCGCTCGGCCGAAGACCTCGAGCTTCTTCAGCGACTTCAGCGACCTGAAGCCGGGCGATTACGTGGTGCATGTCGATCACGGGATCGGACAATTCGAAGGGCTGCGGCAGATCGCTGCCGAAGGCGCCAACGGCGAGTTCATGCTACTGCGTTACGCGGACGACGCGAAAGTTTACGTCCCGCTCGCGCGGATCGACCTGGTGCAGAAATACCAGTCGCTCGGCGGCGTAGAGCCGCAGCTGGACCGGCTCGGCACCACGGTTTGGGAAGCGCGCAAGACACGAGTGAAGAAGTCGGTCGCAGATATGGCGGACCAGCTTCTGGCGTTGTACGCAGAAAGAAAATTGTCGGTGGGGCACGCGTTTCCAGCGGAGACGAATTTCACGCGCGAGTTCGACGATGCATTTGAGTTCGAGGAGACCGCTGACCAGCATCGCGCCATTGAGGATGTGAAGCGGGACATGGAATCGACGCTGCCGATGGACCGGCTGCTGTGCGGCGACGTTGGATACGGGAAGACGGAAGTAGCGATGCGCGCGGCGTTCAAGGCCATTGCGGATTCGAAGCAGGTGGCCATTCTGGCGCCGACGACGGTACTGGCGTTTCAGCATTTCCAAACGTTCAAGAGCAGGTTCGCCGCGTTTCCGGTGAAGATCGAGATGATCAGCCGGTTCCGCACGGAAAAAGATCAGAAGAAAGTGATCGCGGAGTTGGAAGCGGGCAAGGTCGACATTCTGATCGGCACACACCGGCTGCTTTCGAAGGACGTGAAGTTTCAGGACCTCGGACTGCTGGTGGTGGACGAAGAGCAGCGGTTTGGCGTCGCGCACAAAGAACGGCTGAAGGAGATGCGCAAGAACGTGGATGTGCTGACGATGTCTGCGACGCCGATTCCGCGGACGCTGCACATGTCTCTCGTGGGGCTACGCGACATGAGCGTAATCGAGACGCCACCGAAGGACCGTCTCGCGATTCAGACATCGGTCGCGCCGTTCAGCGAGTCGCTGGTGCAGCGCGTGATTGAGGAGGAACTGTCGCGGGACGGTCAGGTGTTCTTCGTGCACAACCGCGTGGAATCGATAGCGTCGCTGGCATCGATGGTGAAGCGGCTTGTGCCGAAGGCGCGCGTGATCGTGGGCCACGGGCAAATGAAGGAGACCGAACTCGAGAAGGTGATGCTGCAATTCATCCGGAACGAGGCGGACGTACTGGTGTCGACCACGATCGTCGAGAACGGGCTGGACATCCCGCGAGCGAATTCGATCATCATTAATCGCTCGGACCGAATGGGCCTTTCGGAGCTGTACCAGCTGCGCGGACGGGTGGGACGTTCAAATCAGCGAGCCTACGCCTACCTGCTGGTGCCGCAGGATACGCCGCTCAGTGCGATCGCCAGGCAGCGGCTTGCGGCGTTAAAAGAGTTTAGCGACCTAGGCGCGGGATTCCGGATTGCGGCGCTCGATCTGGAATTGCGTGGTGCGGGAAATCTGCTCGGACGCGAGCAGCACGGGCACATCGAGGCCGTTGGGTTCGACATGTACTGCCAGATGATGGAACGGGCCGTTGCGGAACGGAAAGGCCAGTCCGGGGCGCCGGAGCGGCGGGCGACACTCAATCTGGGCCAAGAGATTCGAATTCCGCCGGAGTACATCGATAGCGAAAACTTGCGGCTGCGGATTTACAAACGTATATCGAGCGTCACTACGGATGCCGAGCGCACGGAAGTGAAGCGGGAACTGGAGGATCGGTTCGGGCCACCACCTCCGTCAGTGGAGAATTTGCTGGATTACGCTGTGCTGAAGGCGCTGGCGGAGAAATTGTTCGTGGCGAATGTCGACCGGCGCGGCGATCAGGTGGCGATCAAGTTTTACGAGGATACGCCCCTCGGTCCCGAAGTGTTGGTGAAGCTGCTTCGGAAGCGGAAGGGGATGCGGCTCGATCCTTCGGGAGTCTTGTGGATCGACTGGAAGGGCTATCAAGGCGGCCCGATGGGTGCGGTGAGAAACGTATTGCAGCAACTACAAGCGTAGCGCTACACTGAAAAAAGGCGAGTGAAACTTATGAAAATCACGATTTTCCGCAGTTTTGCCCGGTTTGCGACCGGTTCCGCCTTAATTTTGGCGGCGACGACTCCGGCGCTGCACGCGCAGGCGAAAGCACAGGTGCTGGAAGAAATCATCGCGCGCGTTAACAACGATATCGTTACGACTTCCGACTACCAGAAGGCCGACCAACAGCTCCGCGACGAAATCGCGCACGAGTGCCAGGGCTGCCCGCAGGACAAGCTCGACGCGGAATATAAGGAACAGTCCAAGGACTTGCTTCGTGGGCTGATCGATCAATCGTTGCTGGTTCAGCGTGCGAAGGATATGGGCATCAGTGTCGAGACCGAGCTGGTGAAGAAGCTCGACCAGGTGCGCGCGCAGAACAATATCGCGACCATCGACGATCTTGAGAAGGAAGTGGAGAAGTCCGGCCTGGCTTGGGAAGACTACAAGACTCAGATCCGCAACAACCTGTTGACGCAGGAAGTAATCCGCAAGGAAGTCGGCCAGCGCATCAATATCGGCAACGATGAAGTGAAGAAATATTACGACGCGCACCCTTCGGAATTCACGCGACCAGAGCAAGTGGTCCTTTCGGAAATTTTCCTGAGTACCGAAGGGAAGAGCCCGGAAGAAATCGCGGCCGTCCAGAGGAAGGCCGATGATTTGCGCGACCGCGTGGTGAAGGGCGCGGACTTTGCGGAAATCGCGAAGCGCTATTCGGAAGGCAGCACGGCGAAGGATCAGGCCGGCGAGCTGGGCACGTTTGGAAAGGGCGAACTGGCGCCGCAGCTCGAGAGCGTGGTTTTCAAGCTGGATAAGGGCCAGATGACCGACGTAATTCAGACCAAGACCGGTTTCGAAATCCTAAAGGTCGATGCGCACTATCAGGCCGGGTTGCAGCCGATGGATAAAGTCGAAAACGAAATCATGAACAAGATTTATATGGAGAAGATGACTCCCGCGATGCGCGATTATCTCGGCGAGCTCCGGGAGGAAAGTTACGTAATGGTGAAGCCGGGTTACGTTGACAGCGCGGCGGTACCGGGAGTGAGCGTGATCACCGAAGTGGCGCCGACGCCTGACGCCGCCGACAAGAAGAAGAAGGACAAGAAAAAGGTCCCGTTCCCCAAAGTGAACGGATAATGAAGTCGATTTTCGTATGTGATTTGCAGGACGGGCAGGCTTTGACCTGCACGTTTCTGGTTCGCCACAAGGAAATTCGCAGCTCTCCCCGCACTGGAAAATCCTGGCTGGAACTCGCGCTGGCCGACCGCAGCGGCTCAATCAACGCAAAAATGTGGGACAACTTCGAGCCGATTCTGAGGTTGTTTGAGCGCGACGATGTGATCCAGGTACGCGCGCGGGTGAAGATTTACAACGCGCAAAAAGAGCTGACCATCGAACAGATCATTTCTGTGCGTGATGGAGAATACGATCTTGCGGATTTTCTAGCGCACACGCGATACGACGTGGAAAAACTCTACGCGGAATTGCGCGGCGCGATCGCTGGAATGAAGAATCCATGGCTAAAGCGGCTGCTGGATAGTTTTGCCGACGATTCGGCGATTGCGACGAAACTGAAGCGCGCCCCGGCGGCGATGACGATGCACCACGCATTCGTCGGCGGACTGCTGGAGCATATCGTAGGGCTGATCGGGCTTTCGCGCGCGGTGGCGGCACACTATCCGGAGTTGGACGCAGATTTGTTGCTCGCCGGGATCGTGCTGCATGACATCGGAAAGATCGATGAGCTGAGTTACGGCCGCGGCATTTCGTACACCACCGAAGGTCGCCTACTCGGCCACATCAGCATCGGGGCGCGGAAAGTGAGCGAGAAGATTGCCGGAATCCCGGGATTTCCGCCCGAACTCGCGACACTCGTGGAGCACTTGATCCTGAGCCATCACGGCTCGCTCGAGTTTGGTTCCCCATCTCTGCCACAAACGCGCGAGGCGATTGCGCTGCACTTCCTGGACGACATGGATTCAAAGATGGCCGCGATGCGGTCGTCGATCGAATCGGCAACGGGCGATGGCGAATGGACGGACCGAAATCCGGCGTTGCGACGGGAAATCTTGCGGACGGATCGGTATCTGGGCGCGGAGCGTGGCACGAACAGCGGCGAGACGAGCGCGGCACAAAAGCCGGGCGAGGCGCGAAAGCGATGAGGACCGAACTCCATGCCTGAAGATCCGCCGCGCTTTAGGTCACCGCGCCGTTCGGTGCTGGACCTCGCGCCGCTCGAGCTGGACTGCATGAATACATTGTGGCCGCTCGGCGAAGCGACGGTGCGGGAGATTCGCGACGGGCTGGCGGCTCGACGGCCGCGCGCGTACACCACGATCATGACGATCATGGACCGTTTGGCGCGAAAGGGTGTTGTAGAGCGGCGAAAAGTGGGCCGCGCGTACAAGTATGTTGCGAATCTGAGCGCAGATGACGCGCGAGCCCAAGCACTCGGGCAGGTCGTAGAGAGTTTTTTTGGCGGATCGAAAGAGGCAGTGATGGCGCAATTGTCGCGCCCGGTTCGCGCGACGCAGACAAAGACACCGATTCCATTCCCAGTGGCGCGTTTGGTGGATGGCCCGGACGATCCTCCTCTTTAAAAAGACATGGCGACAACATTTCCAAGTGAACTGAAGATCCGGAACATCGAGATCCGTCCGGCGACCGTGCTCGCGCCAATGGCGGGCGTGACGGACACCGTTTTTCGGCGCGTGATCCGTTCGCTCGGCGCGTGCGGGCTGATCATGACCGAGTTCACCAGCGCCGAAGGGCTGACGCGGAACTCGGCGCGGACGCTTCACTACCTATACTTCGATAACGACGAGCATCCGATCGCCGCGCAGATTTTCGGATCCGAGCCAAAAGTGATGGCCAAGGCCGCGGCGCTCACCGAGGATCTCGGTTTCGATCAGGTGGACATCAATCTCGGCTGCCCGGTGAAGAAAGTAGTGAAGTGCGGCGGCTCGGGCCTGCTGCGCGATTTGGTGCACCTGGAGAAATTGTTCGGCGCAATACGCGACGCGGTGAAGATTCCGCTGACGATCAAGATTCGATCGGGATGGGACGAAAATCATATCGTGGCTGTAGAAGTAGCGCAGATGGCGGAGCGCATCGGTGTTGAGGCGATCGCCGTCCATCCACGAACGCGCATGCAGGGCTATGCGGGCTCGGCGGACTGGAACGTGATTCGCGACGTGAAGAACGCGGTGAAGATTCCGGTGATCGGCAATGGCGACATCCGCGCGCCGCAGGACGCAGTCCGGATGATCGAGCAGACGGGATGCGACGCAGTGATGATCGGCCGCGCCGCTTCGTTTAATCCCTGGATTTTCCGGCAAATCGCCGATTACATCGCAACGGGTACGTATACCGAGCCAACGGAAGTCGATCGATATCATCTGCTCGCAGGATATTTTCGCAACCTGATCGACTCAGGGATGCCGGACGCGATTGGGAAGATGAAGCAGTTTGCGAGCTTGTTCACGCACGGCGTGCGAAACGGCGGAGAACTGCGACACGCGGTTCACCATTCGGGTACCGGAGAGGAAATTCTTGGCAAGGTGGACGCATTTTTCGCACAGTCGACCGCTTCGACTGGCGACTAAACGCTTGCTCCCACTTGTCTAGCGTCGTTTCTGTTATTCGTCGCGCGTGATCAAGAGCTGCTTGTAAGCTTCCCGGCGAGTGATGCCGCGCTCGCGGGCCACCTGTTTTAACGCGGCTTTATTGTCGAGGCTGCGTTCTTTCATGATTTGCGCCACGCGGGAAGCGAGCGGCATTTTTGCGTGCGCGTCCTGCTCGGCGGTGTGCAGGGCTTCACCGTCGGACTGACCGACCAACAACGTAATTTCGCCGCGCGGCGGTTTGGCTCGAATGGCCGCGAGCAAGTCTTCGAGATGTCCGCGCGTGAATTCCTCGTACATTTTTGTGACTTCGCGGGCGACCACGCCGGGGCGATTTCCGAAAATTTCGAGGGCGTCCTCGAGCGTGTCAACGAGGCGATGCGGCGCTTCGTAAAACGCCAGAGTGCGCGGCTCGTTCGACAGCGCGCGCAGACGTTTGCGGCGCTCCGTGGGACGCGCGGGAAGAAAGCCGATAAACGTAAATTCCTCGATCGGCATTCCGGATGCCGCAAGCGCGGTAACGAATGCGGAGGCTCCGGGCAGAGGCACAACTTTGACGCCGTGGCGGATGCACAGACTGACGAGGCGATGGCCTGGATCGGAAATTGCCGGCGTGCCAGCATCGCTGACAAGCGCAACTTGCGCACCCTGCTCGAGCTCGATGATGATTTCCGCGGCGCGGGTGATTTCGTTGTGCTCGTGATAGCTCACGGTGCGGGTTTGAATTTCGAAATGCGAGAGTAGCTTCGAGGTTTGGCGCGTGTCCTCGCAGGCGATTAAGTCAACGGATTTCAGCGTTTGCAGAGCGCGGAGGGTGATGTCGTCGAGATTGCCGATCGGCGTTGCGACGATGTAGAGGCAGCCCGCCGCGGGCTCGGTATTTTTTGTCTTGGCCATTTTTGTCCGGGCGTCAGTTTAGCACACGGGTCGCGAGCCGTTTGATGATGGGCTACGAGATGCCGCGAGCCACTCAAGTTCGCATGCATGCTCGGTGCCGTGCTATGATTTTTTGAAGAGTTCTCGTTAGGAGGATGTCCGGTTTGCCGCTCTACGAATACAAGTGTGAGAAATGTGGCCATAAATTCGAAAAGATCGAGCCATTTTCCGCGAGCACTGTGAAGAAGTGCTCGAAGTGCGGCGCGAAGGCGGAACGCCAGATTTCAGCGGCGGGCATTCAGTTCAAGGGATCGGGCTGGTACGTGACGGACTACAAAGGTAAGAGTCCCGCCTCTGGAACAAGCGAGAGCGGCGGCGATTCTAGTTCGAACGCAAGCGATTCGGATTCGCGGTCGGGTGACTCGAAATCGGGCGACGTTAAAGCGGGCGAGCCGAAGAGTACGGATTCAAAGGCAGACGACTCCAAATCAAGCGGCTCTAAATCAAGGTCATCGAGCGAGAAATCGACAAGCAAGAAGAAAAAATAAAGCCGACGGCGCGTCCTGCGCCGCCCGCTCTTTTGCCGGTCCTGCCAGATCGACGCGCTTCCAATCAAAACTTCGAGTCTTTCAAATACTTCCGGAATTCTGGGCCGAGTTTCTTGTGCTTGAGGCCCAATTCAACGGTGGCTTTCAGGAATCCCATTTTGTCGCCGGCGTCGTGTGTGGTGCCGTCGTGCACGTGGGCCCAGAGGCCTTCCTTCTTCGCGAGCGATCGCAAACCGTCGGTAAGCTGGATTTCGCCTCCAGCGCCGGGCTTGGTGTGTTCAAGATATTCGAAGATCTCAGCGGGAAGCACGTAGCGGCCGGAGACGCCGAGATTCGACGGCGCTTCTTCGGCTTTCGGTTTTTCGACGAGATCTCTTACGCGCAGCAGAGATTCGCCCCATTTTGCGTTTTTGCCCGGCTCGGGATCGACGACGCCGTAGAAATGTATCTGTGCGCGGGGAACTTCCTGAACGGTGATCGAACCCTGTCCAGTCTGCTCGAAGATTTCGACGAGTGATTTCGTGGCGGGAACTTCGCTTTCCATGATGACATCGCCGAGCAAAACGGCGAACGGCTCGTCGCCAACGAGCTCGCGGGCGGTGAGGACGGCGTGGCCGAGGCCGAGAGCTTCGTTCTGGCGCGTGTAGCTGAAATGAATTTCGCTGCTGATATTGCGGACCATCTCGGCTTGTTCGGCCTTGCCGCGTTCCTTCAGAAATGCTTCCAGCTCGGGAGCGAAATCGAAGTGGTCTTCGATCGCGCTTTTGCGGCGGCCGGTGACGAAGATAATGCTTTCGATTCCGGCAGCAATACACTCCTCAACGGCGTACTGAATCAGCGGCTTATCAACGACCGTCAACATTTCCTTGGGAATGGCTTTGGTGGCGGGCAAGAATCGCGTGCCGAGTCCCGCGACGGGTAGCACTGCTTTGCGCACGCGCGCGTGTTTTTGAGTCATCGCTTCTGGAATCTCCGGGCGGACGTTCGCGCTCTACGCGACGCCAGGCCCTTGATTTGGATTTACGCTGCGGAGGCCGCGATTCGGGTAAACGGCAACGAGGGCGTTTGTAAATGCAGCGGAATGCTGCACCCGGAAGACCATCCGCATGCCTATGCTACCATAGAGGATTCGACGCCCGAGTCTGAGATGCGCCGGAGTGTTCTTTGAGCCTGCAGGATCCCAACATTCTTGGAATCGAATCTTCGTGTGACGAAACCGCGGCGGCCGTGGTCGCTGGCGGAAAGCGTGTGCTCTCGAGCGTAGTCGCGTCGCAGGTCGACATTCACCGCAAATACGGTGGCGTGGTGCCGGAGCTTGCGTCGCGAGAGCATCTGCGGCAGATCGTGCCCGTGGTGCGAGAGGCGATTGCGCAGTCGGGAATCGAACTGAAGGACGTCGACGCCGTGGCGGTGACGCAAGGGCCTGGGCTCGTGGGCGCGCTGCTCGTTGGGATGACCTACGGAAAGGCGCTGGCGATGTCGCTGGGTAAGCCGCTGATTGGCGTGAATCATTTGGCGGGACACGTTCATGCCGTATTTCTCGAATCGCACATGACGGGCGGGAAAATTCCGGAGCTGCCGGCGGTCTGTTTGATCGTTTCCGGCGGGCACACGATGCTGTATCGCGTTTCTCCATCGGCGCCCGCAGGGAACGGCACGCTATCGTTTAACTACGAGCGCCTTGGCGGAACACGAGACGACGCGGCGGGTGAAGCCTACGACAAGGTAGCGCGGATGCTCGCACTCGGATATCCGGGCGGCCCGATCGTTGATCAGCTTGCGGCGCACGGCGATCCTGGTGCAATTCGATTTGGGACACCGAAGATGACCGGGAATCCGCACGATTTCAGTTTCAGCGGGATCAAGACGGCGGTGCTGTATCACTTGCAGAAGCATACGGAGCTAAGACCTGAGATCGAGAACAGAAAGGGAGCTCTTGCGCGAGGAGAGCGCAGTGCAGCGGCGCTGAAGGCGCTGTGCACTCAGACGACTCTCGATCTGATCGCCAGCTTTCAGCACGCAGTCGTGGAAGATTTGGTCACCCGAACGATCAAGGCCGCGGAAGAGAGTTCGGTGAAGTCGATTCTGGTTACCGGCGGGGTTGCCGCAAATCGTGAATTACGGGCGCGGTTTGAGGCGGAGGCGAAGCGCGTTGGGCTGGAAGCTTATTTCCCGAGCCGCGCGCTTTCGACGGACAACGCCGCGATGATTGCGGCCGCAGGATATCCGAATTACGCGAACGGTTTGTACGACAGTTCGACGCTGAACGCCGATCCGAACCTACCGCTAGCGATTCCTGCCTGATTCTTCGCGCGCGATCCGGCAGAGAATTAGAAAAATTCCGGCTCGTAGAGATAGCCCATTCCGTCTTTCGCTATGGCGTAAGCTTTTGAGCCGTCCTCGCTCCAGCGAACTTCCGCCACACCGTCTGCTTCGCACTCGTCGTAGCGCGTGCCGTTCCGAAGATCGATGACGAAAAGCCGACCCTTGGCGGATTCCTTACGCCACGAAGTAAAGCAAACCAGCAACGGCAATTTCGGATGAGCGGCGCAGAGTTCCGCGCCAAACGGGAGCGACACCGCTTCGAGCGAGTCCACATCAAGCTGATAAGCCTGAGCGGAAGCGCAGAACACGAGCGTCTCCCCCGCTGAAAGCCAGGTGAGATCGCTGACGTGGCCTTGCGCTTGAAATGATTTCACGCGGGCCAGTGACGGTATTTCGGCGAAAAGTATCGAATCGTCTGCCCAGTCGCCCTGAATTTCGATCACACTGGCGATGGATTTTCCATCCGGGTTGAACGCCGTTTTACCGTAACCGTGAAATGCGCCTTCCTCGCCAAATTCGGCCTCGTAGGTCTGGCGTTCGAGCCAATCAGGAACTCCCGCTTCGCCAAGCGGTGCATTCTGGATGTGTTCGCCGGTCGTTCCGGAGGGCCAGAGTCGGAGTGACGCTGATTTTCCGCCGGAGCTGGCCGCGACGACGTAGCGGGTGTCGGGTGACCACGCCAGGTGCGAGGGAAGGTGCTCGAACTTTCCGAACGCCCCAGTGAACTCCTTGCCTTCGAGATCGAAGACATGAATCGCAGGCTGCCAGGCGCCCCACGCTCCGGCGAGGTAGCGTCCGGTGCGAGACCACGCAAACGCCGCAGGCAAGTGCTTTGCGAGGGGAGCCGTTTCACCGGGCACGGCCAGAGCGAGCTGGCCGAAGCTGTTGTGAAGTTCGTGAATCACAACGCGAGCAGGTGTGCTGCGCGTCTCGGCTGAGATCGCGCACACCGCACCTGTGCCAGAAATCGCGACTTTCGAAGCGCTGCCCACGAACGCAGGCTTGCGCGTCCAGTTGGATTCGCGAGAGAGGTCGTGAAGGCCGCGAGCGACGAGCGTCGCCGATCGCAGCGCGAGCGCGCCGGTGCCTTTGCGGACAAGCTGTCCGACAGTCTGTCCAATCGCCGGCTTTTCGGTCGTCTCCATCTCTGCGGCCTACGCTCCGTCAGGAATTGGGGCGCATTTGCCGAGCGCGCTCCAAATGCGATTTGGCGCGAGCGATCTGCTCGGAAACCTTCCCGGCCATTTCGGTGAGAACGTCCCGACCGAGTGATTGCGCTTCGTCGAGCCGTGATTTCAAGCGAAACAGATCCGATCGTACCAGCGCTTCCATCTCGACATCGATTTCGACGACTCGCGCGCGCGCCTGGCTGATCCGGCGGATCACGCGGATCAGATCAGCGCCTGCGCCATCGCCCTTCACGGCGTCCGGACTGCATTCGTACCCGGTGAGAATCTTAGTCAACTTGGATTCGTCGCCGGATTCGTACGCCTCATTTACTTCGGCCATCAGAACCTGTCGGCGTGCGCGGTCGGCAGTTTCGGATGCAAGGTCCGGATGCACGCGCTTGGCGACCTCGCGGTATAGCCGCTTCATTTCTGGGGTTGTCTCGAAACCGCGCGGCGCTACGGTGCCTTTTTCCCCGGCAGTGGCTTTGGTTTCTTCGGCGCGAGCGCGAGCTTCGGCGGCAACCGTTCGGGCGGATTCATCCGAGGGCGCATCTGCAGCCTTGCGTGCGGCGATTTGCGCTTTCAAATCGTCCAGCTCGGCGTAGAGCGAACCGACGTGGTGGAGATATTGGCGTTCGAAAGCGCCCAATTCGGCGCGCAGGTGTTCGGCTTTCAGCTCGCGTTCCGCGAGTTCGGCTTCGATTACGGCCTGTTCCTGTAGCTTTAACGCCAATTCACGTTCTTCGGGTTTAACGATGGCGTTTAGCGGTTTGAGGTCCGTGGTCTTGGGCGTCATCCGTCGGCCTTGGTTGCCTTTCGATCCGAAATCGATGATTGGCTTCGCCAGCCGGGTAACCAGCGAGCCTGACTGCTCATCGTAAATTGTAAAGCGGCGCATCGCCGGTGGCGTGCCTTCCGAATCGCGTGTTTCCAGAACTTTCACCGGCGTGCGGCCAAGCCGGGCCGTTCGAAGGACTATCGGCGGAGCCGCTCGAGACTTTGACGAAGGGGGCTAAACGGGGCGGGTATCGGCGCTCGTTGGTCGACAAAAAAAGCACGGCGCCGAGACGCCGTGCCTTCGATACAGTTTCGCTTCCGGTTATTCGGGGATCGGTGAGGACTCAGGCATTTGCAACTTCGCCTTGGCCAGAGCGCGGATCAGATTGGCTTCCACGGCCGATTCGGACGTGTTCCGCACGGTGGCCAGTTCGCTCACCAGGAGATATTTGGCGCGCTCCAGCATTTTCTTTTCGCGGAACGAAAGCGGCTTAGTGCGGCTGAGAGCGACAAGGCCCTTCAGCACGGCGGCCACTTCCATCAGCGATCCGGTGCGCATTTTGTCAGAATTTTCTTTGAAGCGGTGCTTCCAGTCGTGATGCGAGGAGGAGCGGCCGTTCTCAAGGAAGGAAATTACGGCGCCGGCTTGCTGGTTGCGGATGACGGGCCGCAAACCGACGGATTCGACGTTCGCCTGCGGCACCGACACCTTAAGTCCGCTGGAAGCGATCTTCAACATGTAAAAACGCTCCGAGCGGCCATTCAGGTAGCTATAGCTGATCTGTTCGATGATCCCAACGCCATGGTTCGGGTACACGACTTTTTCGCCTAGCTTAAATTCCATAGGTGGAACTCCCCTCCGCGGAAAGCATATTGAAAGTTTAGGCACACGGTAGGTAAAGGTCAAGGGAATCCAGCCAAAATCCGGCAGGCTGGGCGGGGCAGAAATGGACTGTTTTCAGTAACTTTGGCCCCTAAATTGCCCTATACTGGTGCGGTGTTGATCCTCTCTCTAGACACCTCTTCGCGGGCCGGAAGTATCGCAGTTTTGCGTGACGAGTCGGTGGTGGGAGTTGTTTCCACCTGGGGCGACGAGGCTTATTCCTCCCGGATCTTTCGCCAATTGGAGTTCCTGCTCGCAGAGCTGGGCGTAAAACTCGAACAATTCGACCTGTTTGCCGTCGCGTCAGGACCGGGGTCATTCACGGGGCTGCGAGTGGGGCTGGCCTCGGCCAAGGCGTGGTCGGAGGCGTTTGGGAAGAAGGTGGCCGGGATTGGTGTGCTGGAGGCTGTAGCGGCCCAGTGCGCTTACCCGGCGAAGGTTCTCGTGGCGGCAGTCGATGCAAGGCGGGGGCAGCTCTATTCGGCAGTGTTTCGGCGCGAAGACGATTCATTGGTGACTGACGGCAACGAACTGGTTCTGAACGGTGAAGAGTTGGTCGCGTTGGTGAGCTCGCACCGCGATGATGTGGCCGTTGTCACGCCTGAGCCACAACTTGTTGCCAAGACTTTGAAGCCGGCGGGTGTGCCAGTGTTCCGTGCCTCAAATGTGCTTGCTCCATGGATCGGGCAACTGGCGTTAGCGCGGGCGCAAAAGGGCCAGCTCTCGGACGCGCTCACTTTGGACGCGAACTACGTCCGCCGCAGCGATGCGGAAGTGGACGCGAAGGGGCGCTAGCGATGGCCGTTCGCGCGCTGGAGCCTCGTGACGTCGACGCCGTGCTTGCCATCCAAGCGGCCAGCCCGGAAATCGCCCAATGGAGCCGTGCCGACTACGAGCGCGTGGAAGCGGGCGAGATGGCGGGCTGGGTCGCCGAACGAATTTCCGATGAGGGCGCGCGCGCGCCGGTGGTGGTCGGATTCCTTGTGGCGCGAAACATTCCGCCGGAAGTGGAAATCCTGAATCTCGCTGTGGTCCCGTCGGCGCGGCAGCATGGTGTCGGCAGCGCTCTCTTCGATGCGGCTATCGCTTGGGCGCGATCGGTGGGCGCAACGCAATGCATGCTTGAAGTGCGCGCCGCCAATGATGTTGCGCTCCGGCTCTACCATCGGCGAAATTTTCAAGTGGTTGGGCGGCGGCCCCGTTACTACGCCAATCCTGTTGATGACGCTCTTCTTCTCACCGTTTCGCTGAAATAATTCGTTTCCGGCGAACGCGCTCGACTTCCTACTAGGCTGCGCAATTCTAGACATGTACACTCGCTCGGTTTCTGCTACCTGAACGGGAAGGGCAAGATGCTGCTCGAAAACGTCAGCCTGGAACTACTGAAGAAAGCTCTGCCGGATCTCGACCGTGGATTTGAGGAACTGCCAGCGCTGGTTCGTCCGGCCGCGCCGAGTGCTCGGATGTTCGAGGTGATGGCCGAAGTTTCCGCGCGCATGCGGGACAATTTTCCTTATTTTCATCCCCTATACGCCGGACAAATGCTGAAGCCGCCGCACCCGATAGCTCGTGCGGCGTATGCGCTGGCGACGTGGATCAATCCGAACAACCACGCGCTCGACGGCGGACGGGCCAGTTCGGCGATGGAAAAAGAGGCCGTGGCACAAATCGCTGCGATGTTCGGATGGAAGCAACACCTCGGACATCTGTGCGGCGGCGGCACGCTGGCGAATCTGGAAGCGCTGTGGGTGGCGGGTCAGCTTCATCCGGGAAAGAAAATTGTGGCGTCGGATCAGGCGCACTACACGCATGGGCGAATCAGCGGTGTATTGAAGTTACCGTTTCAGGCGGTTAAGACGGATTCGCGCGGACGCATGGACGTTGGTGCGCTGACAGAGTTGCTAGAAGCGGGCGACGTAGGGTGCGTGGTGGCGACGATGGGAACGACCGGGACAGGCTCGATTGACCCACTGCCTGAGATTTTGAAACTAAGGGAGAAGCACGGGTTCCGCGTTCACGTGGACTCGGCATACGGCGGATATTTTATTCTGGCGAGCAGTCTTTCGGCGGAAACTCGTGCGGCGTTCGAGCAAATCGTGCGCGCAGATTCAGTAGTCATCGATCCGCATAAACACGGGCTACAGCCATACGGGTGCGGATGCGTGTTGTTTCGCGATCCGGCGGTGGGTGCGCTATACAAACACGAATCGCCGTACACGTATTTCACAAAGGCAGATCTCCATCTCGGCGAAATCACTCTGGAATGTTCGCGATCCGGCGCGTCGGCCGTGGCGTTGTGGGCGACCCAACAATTGTTGCCGCTGGATCGGGGCGCGGGATTCGCAAAGATGTTGGATTCGTGCCGGCAGTCGGCCGTTGCGTTCTCAGAGTTGGTTTTGAGTGACCCTAGATGGGTGCTGCCGCTAACGCCGGATTTGGACATCGTGGTGTGGGCTCCGCGCGCGGAAACCGCCGCGACGACAAGCGCGCTGGCGCAGCGCGTGTTCGACGAGGCGGCGAAACGGAATCTGCATCTGGCGTTGATTCATTTGCCGGTGCGGTTTTTCGCGCACGCTCATCCAGCGTTGGATTGGCCCGAAAACGACGGAACAGTATTGTGCCTGCGATCGGTACTCATGAAACCCGAGCATCGCGACTGGCTGTCGCGCATCTGGGAAATTCTTTCCAGCGCCGCTGACGTCGCACTCAAGGCCTGATTTCCAGCTCCGGTAGAAACACTATTGGTTTCGCCGCCCTGGTTGTGATATCTCTCTCCGGTCAGGCCACGATTCCGACGTACGGAGGATTCGATGCCAGCCACGACGAACGATATACGTCAAATCCTGCTCGAGACCAATCCAGAGTACAGGCGGCTCGCAGAAGAACATCTGCGCTGCGAATCGCAACTCGAGCAGCTTGTGACGCAGACGTATTGGAAGCAGGAAGATTTAGAGCAGGAAATCCGGTTGAAGAAGACGAAGCTCCATCTGAAGGACAGGATGGAGATGATCGTCATCACGCAATACCGCACCCTACCGCACTAGCTGCGGCCCCGCGACACGAGCTGTTCTGTCGTACAATACCAGTGCATCTCAAAAACGAACGAATTTCGAAATCCAACCGGACGAACTGCTCTGGCACGCGTTCCGCGGACCAAGGACTTCAAACTCAAACATGGTGAAGGACGCATACAAGTTTGCCCTGCCGCCACTGGTGCTGGGGATTCTGCTTTTGGCGACGGGATGGATCTGGGGCGCGATCGTGTTCATCGTGCTCGCGCTTTTTGTGTGCTATTTCTTTCGCGATCCGCAGCGCACAGTCCCGGGCGATCCAGACGTGATCGTTTCGCCAGCGGACGGAAAAGTCGTCGAGGTGGTCGATGAGCTGCTGGATTCGCGAATGGGGCATCGAATCAGTATTTTCCTTTCGATCTTCAACGTCCACGTGCAGCGTTCGCCGGTTGCAGCGCGTGTGGCGGATGTGGTCTATCAGCCCGGGAAATTCTATGCAGCTTTCCGGTCGGATGCGTCGGTAGAGAATGAACAAAACATTATTTACTTGCACGCGTCACGCGGCACAGTCGTGTTCAAACAAATCGCCGGGGCCATCGCGCGCCGCGTGATATGCTGGAAAAACGAAGGCGAAAATCTAGCCATCGGCGAGCGCGTGGGACTGATTCGGTTCGGCTCTCGCGTGGATGTCTGGCTTCCGATGGATACCGAACTGAAAGTGAAGCGCGGCGACACCGTAAAGGGCGGCGAAAGCGTACTCGCGAAATGGAACTGAACGAAATCGTGACCGGATCCGAAGAGGACCGCCGCGCCCCCAACCGAAGCCGCAAACTTCGGCGCGGTATTTACATCCTTCCGAGCGCGTTCACCGTTGCGAACATGCTTTGCGGCTATTACGCGATTCTTGCGACGCTCGACGGTCGCTTCCTGGATTTCGACCGCGCGGCGTGCGCGATCGGATTTGCTTACCTCTTCGATTCGATGGACGGCCGCGTCGCGCGCATGATGGGGACAGAAAGCGCGTTCGGCAGGGAATTCGATTCGCTGGCGGACGTGGTGAGCTTCGGAATCGCGCCGGCGTTTCTGGCGTATGCGTGGGGCATCCGGTGGTTCACGGCCGGAATCGCGCCCGAGTGGCTGCATTTGAAAGAGCTGGGCTGGCTCATTGGATTCACGTTTCTGGCGTGCTGTGCCTGGCGGCTGGCGCGGTTCAACATCCAAGGCATGGCGCCGGGTGGTAATCGATATTTTGTCGGGATGCCGACGCCGGCTGCAGCAGGAATGATCGCGGCGGTCGTTCACTATTTTCGCGGCGAGCCGGTGCAGAGCGTGGCCTTCTCGCTGTTTCTGCTCGGGCTGATCGTGGTTCTCGGCGCGCTGATGTCCAGCACGATTCGCTTTTTCAGCTTCAAAGATATTCCGCTCACGAAGAGGATGCCTTCGCTTTCGGTGATCTTTTTGGCCTTGCTCGTAGGCGCGGTGGTTTATTTTTCGCGCCAGACTCTTCTGATCCTCACCGCCGCTTACACCATTCACGGTCCGATCCTGCAACTCGTTCGCTCGGCGCGTTTGCGAGCGCGGCCCGCCTAGCCCATGCCTTCCGGCGCTTCGAAACCGCCACGCGTCGCGATCGTAGGCGCTTCCTCGCTTCGCGGCAAGGAACTTAAACTCGTGCTGGAAGAACGCAATTTTCCCGTTGGTGACATCGTCCTTCTCGAGGAGCCCGTCGCCGCAGGAACACTCACCGCAGCCGGTGGCGAGCCCGCGTTTGTTCGAGCGCTGGACGAAAATAGTTTCGAGGGTGCGCAGTTCGCATTCTTCGCCGGCTCGGAGCGTGATGCTGAGCAGAACTGGCAGGCGGCGCAGCGTTCCGGTGCGACGGTGATCGATATGACCGGCGCGCTTTCGGCGGCGGGAAAGGCGACGTCGTGGATTCCATCGCTGTCGTCGGTACTGCTGCCGCGGCCGGGAGCCGCGACATCGGGCGCGTCGCGCGCTGCGATTCCTTATGCATCGCCGGGACCCGGGACGGTCATTGCATGCACGGTCGCCGCCGGGCTTTCGAAGCTTTCTCCGACGCGCGTGGCGATCGTCCTCTACGTGCCCGTTTCGGAGCGCGATCAGGCGGGCGTGGACGAACTCGAGAGCCAGACAACGAATCTGCTTTCTTTCCGCCCAATCGAACAGACTGTGTTCGACACGCAGGTTGCGTTCAACATGCTGAGCGCATTTGGCGAGAGCGCAAAGCCAACGCTCGCGGGACTTCGCGCTGCGATCGTGCGCAGCGCGACGCACTGCCTGGCAGGACGCGCCGCGGTTCCGGCGTTGCAGGTGGTGCAGGCACCGGTGTTTTACGGCTACGCATTCAGCGCATATGTGGAGTTCGGTGCTGCCATTGCGCCAGAGCAGATCGAGACGGCGTTGCTTTCTCTTGGTGTTCGCGTGGCAGCAAACGACGATGCGCCGCCATCGAATTTGAGTGTGGTCGGCGAAGGGGACATTCATTTAGCGCGGCCTGCGGCTGACGCTTCCGTCCCCAATGCCATTTGGTTATGGGGTGTCGCCGATAATTTGCGTTTGGCCGCGGTGAACGCGGTGCGGATCGCGGAGGAACTGGTTGCGGAGCCGAAGATCCAGTAGGGCCTCGTTCTTATCGCGCGCCGCCTGCTTCGCGTCTGTTATCGCGGCGCTCCTGAGCGCCGGTTGCGGATATCACGTTGCAGGAACTGCTCCGAATCTACCTACCGACTGGAAAACGATCGCGATTCCCGCCTTCAAAAACGATACGACCGCCTACCGGATCGAGCAGCGATTTACCGCCGCAGTAATCCGCCAGTTCCTCGAACGCACGAAATACCGGATCGTTCAGGACACGGGCTCGGCAGATGCGGTGCTGCACGGAGAAGTGGTGTCGATTGAAACCAGCCCGATATTGTTCGACGCGACGACTGGGCAAGTGACTTCAATGGTGGTGGCGATCCACACCAAGGTCAGCCTTATCGACAACAAAACCGAGAAAGTGATCTACCACAATGACGACGTGGTGTTTCGCGACGAGTACCAGATCTCTACCGACGTGCAGAGTTTTTTTCAGGAAGAAGGTCCGGCGATCGAACGGATGTCGCGCGACTTTGCGGCGCAGCTTGTCTCCAACGTGACCGAGAACTTCTAATGCCCGAAACCACCACCGAGCGATTGTTCGCGCTGCTGGCGAAGGGCAAGCCCTTGGGTGCACTCGTTCTGGTCGGAACCGACCCTTATCTTCGCGATCTCTGCCGGAACAAAATTATCGACACGTACGTGCCCGAGCCGATGCGGGATTGGGCGCTCGCGCGTGTCGATCTGGATGGAGGTGATTGGAGCGAGCTTTTCCAGCGCGCCGACACGCTGCCGATGATGGCCAGGTGTCAGGTGATTCTGGCGCGTGGCGCCGAGTCGATCGAGAGTCGCTCGAAGGGCGGCGCGGACGAAGCTGAACCCGATGATGACCCAGGGGACGCAGGCGGAGAGGGCGACGAACGCCAGGAAACGCTCAAAGCTCTCGCGAAATATCTGGATTCTCCGGCGCCGTTTACCGTGCTCCTGTTTGAAGTTCCAAAGCTGGATCGCCGGCAGCGCCTCTACAAAATTCTTGCGGAGAAAGCGTTGCTGGTGGAACTGACGCTGGACGCCGCCGCCGCTCGCACGATGGTGATCGAAATGGCTATCGAGCTTGGCACGAAAATCGAACCGGTTGCAGCAGCGCTGCTTGCCGATATGGTGGACAACGAGCCCGCGCGGATGCGGCTGGAAATGGAAAAGCTCGCGGCGTATGCGATGGGGCGTCCGTCGATTACTGAAGCCGACGTAGGAAAAGTTGCCGTCACGGACAAAAAGAACACTGTATGGGAGCTTGCGGAGATGCTGGCGACCGGCCGCCGTGGCGAGGCGCTGACATTTTTGAGCAATCTGCTGCGCGACGGCGAAGAACCGGTGGCGATGATTGGCGCGCTGGCTTGGAGCTACCGGAAAATGATCGAAGCCCGCGCCCTGCCGCCAACGACTAACGGATTTAACGCCGCGCGTGTTCTGAAAATCAGACCCGACGCCGCGGAAGCAGCCGTGCGGAATGCGCACCGGTTTTCGAAGAACGACTTACTGAACGGTTTGGTGGCGCTGGGCGAAGCGGACAGCCAGCTGAAGTCGCGCAACCCGGACACCAAGGCCTACATGCAATTTCTCGTCACTCGGCTCGCCGCTGCATCCGGCGCGAAGGCTCACGCCTCACACTGAGCCCGCCTTGCAAGTAGCCCGCGCCCAAATAAAAAAGGCGCCCGAATATTCGAGCGCCCTCTTAAGCCTGTCAATAGCGAACAGTTGTTACTTTTTCTTGGACTTCAACGCATTCATCGCCAGCGTGAGCCGAGACTTGTAGCGGTTTGCGGTGTTCTCCGAAAGCGTGCGCTTGCGAATGGCGCGGTCCAGTTCCGAAAAGGTGGCTGAGGCGAGTTTCTCCGCTCCAGCCAGATCGCCAGCCGTAAGCGTGGCACGCATCCGCCGGATCGACGTCCGCACGCGGGTGCGGTTCATCTTGTTCACGGCTGCGCGATGTGCGGACTGCCGGATGTTCTTGAGGACCGACTTCGTCTTCTTCTTATGCTTTACTGCTGCTCCCTGAGCCATTCAGAACTCCTTAATGTTCAAATCCGAATTCACAAGAATATCCGACCCTTCTGGTTCTGTCAATTTGAGCGCCTCAACGGAGTGAGGAGTACAATCGGCTCGAAAATCAATTTTCGTGTCCTAAAATCGAAATGACGGGGCACTTTCATGGCGAACCAGCAAGCATTCCAGCGCGTGATTTGGATCGTGCTGGATAGCGTGGGCATCGGCGAGCTGCCGGACGCGGCTGCGTATGGCGACGTTGGACGAGATACGCTCGGCCATATCGCGAGGGCGCAGGCCCTCGAGCTGCCGAATCTCGTGAAGCTGGGGCTCGCGAATATCAAGCCGCTCGCTCACCTCACACCGCCTGCGAATCCTGAAGGGAATTTCGGCAAAGGCGCGACCGTCTCGCCCGGAAAAGATACGACAACGGGTCACTGGGAGATGGCCGGAATTTGGCTAGATCAAGCGTTCCCGGTGTACCCGCACGGTTTCCCGCCCGAGATCATTGCCGAATTCCAGGAGCGCATTGGCCTCGAAGTGCTCGGCAACAAGCCTGCCTCAGGCACCGAAATTCTCAAAGAACTCGGCGAAGAGCACATGCGCGCCGGCTTTCCGATCGTTTACACATCGGGCGACAGCGTTTTCCAGATGGCCGCGCATGAAGACCTGATTCCTGTGCCTGAGCTTTATCGGATGTGCGAGATCGCAAGAGAGCTTCTGGATGGGCCGCACAAAGTCGGCCGTGTGATCGCCCGCCCATTTACAGGAACGCCGGGCAATTTCAGGCGCACCGAGAGACGGCATGATTACGCCGTGGAACCGCCACGCCCGATGTTGCTCGACGTGCTTGCCGAAAGTAAGACTCCGGTCTTCGGCGTCGGAAAAATTCACGACATCTACAATGGGCGCGGCCTGGAGGACTACGCGACGACGAAGAACAACGCCGATGGAATGACCAAGCTGACCGAAGCGCTGGCGTCGCGGCCGACGGGCTTGCTCTTCGCGAATCTGGTCGATTTCGACATGCTCTACGGGCACCGGAAAGATGTGCAAGGCTTCGCGCGTTCGCTCGAGGAATTTGACGCGATGCTCGGTCCGTTCCTGGCCCGCATGGGAAAACGTGATCTGCTCTTAATCACCGCCGACCACGGATGCGATCCCGACCCCGTGAATCCCACTACGGACCATTCACGGGAGTACGTGCCCATCATCGGGTACGGACCGGGAGCCGCGAAAGGTGTGAATTTGGGTGTCCGGTCGACGCTGGCGGACATGGGCCAAACAGTGGCATCGAATTTCGGCGGACACATTCCGCACGGAACGAGCTTTCTGAACAAGCTGCGGGGTTCGTAGCGACTACTTCGTCGCGGTTGTGGTCTGTCCGGGAGCTTTCTGCGCGTAGTACCCGGTTCGAGCGCGCACAGTCAGCTTTGTGCGGCCCTTCGGCGGAATCAAATCAACTTTCAGCGAACGGAACGTGCCGTCGCGGGCTTCGTTCGTCGGATAGTATCCGAGCGTGTATTGATTGCGGATGTCACGCGCGATTTCCTGACACACCGAATCGACTTCCGCGAGGCTGTCGGGGAACATCGCGAGGCCGCCGGTAGCTTCAGCCAGCGTGGTCAGGTCCTTCCGCGAATGGCGGACCATCTTCTTGTCGTTCTTCCGGTCGTAATCGCTGAAAACCCCGATTGCATAAATCACTGCGTTTGATTCGATCGCGGCTTTGACCGTATAGTCGAAGGACTTAACGCTGGCGTCATCGTCGCCGTCGGTGATCACCAGGAGCACGCGTTTGTCTTTGTGGCCCTTTTTCAGGTGGTCCAGCGAGCCGATGATCGCGTCATGTAGCGCTGTGCTGCCGCGCGTATCGATCTTTTCCAGCGCTTCGCGGAGCTCGTCCTGGTTGCTCGTGAAGTCCTCGTCCAAGTCCAGATAGTATTCGTCGTTGAAGTTCACCACGAAGACTTCGTCCTGTGGGTTGCTGGTTTTTACGAACGAAAGAGCGGCCGCGTTTACCTGCGGGCGCTTTTCTTTCATGCTGCCGCTGTTGTCGATCACCAGTCCCATGGTGACCGGAATGTCTTCCTTCGAGAAGACGGAAATCTTCTGCTCGACTTTGTCTTCGTAAATTTTGAAATTGTCAGCCGATAGGCCGGTGACGAATTGGCCCTTGTCGTCCACCACCGTCGCGTGCACAACGACGAGGTCGGTATTCACCTTGAGCGGTTTGCTACCGCCTTGTTGTCCTTGTGCCGTTGCGCCCGGTGGGGGAGGGACGTTCGGAGGCAGGTTCTGTGCGCCGGCAGCCGTACTCAAGCAGAGAATTACCGCCGCCGTCGCGAGCGCGTTCCAGAAATTTCGACTAATGGCCCGGCGCGAAATAGCCGGTCTTGGCGTAGACGGTGAGAGGCGGAAGTCCCTTCGGCGGGCGCAATTTGATTTTGATCTTGCGCCACTTGCCGTCGTGAGCGTGATCGCTTGGTCGGTATCCAACGACATATTGGTTCCGCAACTCCATGCTGATTTTTGTGGCAATGTCCGGCAAATCCTTCAAGTCGCGCACGGCGAAGGCCCGGCCGCCGGTTTCCTGCGTCAGGTCGGCGAGCAGGGAAGGCCCGGTCCGTTCTTCCGGAGTCGGCCCGCCTCCTGCTTCGAACAACCCGATCGCGTAAATCTGCACGTCGGCTTCGCGCGCGTACTTACGGATGTCGTCCTGCGAGTACCGGCTATGATTATCGCCACCATCAGAGATGATGAGCAATGCTTTCTTGGGGTTGTGTGCCCCTTTCATTTCGCTTAGGCCCAGATAGATGCCGTCGAGCAGGGCAGTTTGCCCGCGCGCGGCCGTAAACATCAGCCGGCTCTGCAAATCTTCGATGCTTCCCGTGAAGTTGCTGGCCAGCTCGGCGCGGTCGTTGAAGTTGATCAGCAGGAATTCGTCTTGCGGGTTGGCGGTGCGGAAGAATTGCATGGCGGATAGCCGCGACTTTTCGATCTTGTCGCCCATGCTGCCGCTCATGTCGAAGATCACGCCGATGGAAATCGGCACATCCTCGCTCGAGAACTTCACAATTTCCTGTTCGACGTTGTCTTCGAAGACTCGGAAGTTGTTCTGTTCCAAGCCGGTAACGAGCCGGCCGTAGGGATCGGTCACCGACACGTTCACGAGCGTGATTTCCGTTTCGGTCTTGAGTGATTTGCCTTTTTCGATTTTTTGCTGCGGAGGTTCGGGATGCGAGGGCCCGGTTTCCTGGGCGAAGGTGCGCAGCGGTGCGCTGATTAGAAATGCAGACGCCGCCAGGCACAACAAGGTGTATCGAACTCTGGAAAGAACCGAACTCGAAGGCGCCACGCGGTGTTGCAACTCGACCCCCACCGACAACCGCGAGACCCGAGAAGCTCCGGGCAAGCACTCGAATCTATGGCCACGATACTATCACTCGACTTTTCAAAAGCAAGAGTCGGGAGCATGGTTCGGCGTCAATTTCTTGTCAACCGAGCACAAAGCGGTCAGCATGATAAACTGCCGCGGATTTCAGGTGAGTGAGCTCTACATGCCACGCGCCGCCGAACGTACTAGCACCAGCTGGTTTGTCGGCGCCGCGACGGACTGGGGAACGCGATGTCGAATTTGAGCGACGTAAAGGTTCTGATCGTTATCCCGGCGCGCTACGCCTCGGTGCGGTTTCCCGGAAAACCGCTGGCCGAGATCGCCGGTAAGCCTATGATTCAACATGTAGTTGAACGTGTACGGCTGGGGCATCGGAAGGCGCAGGTTGTGGTGGCGACGGAGGATCAACGAATTCTGGATGCGGCCAAGTCATTTGGCGCCGAGGGCGTCATGACGCGGCCCGACCACAAAACCGGCACCGATCGGGTGGCCGAGGTAGCCGCCCACATCCCCGCCGATATCTATATAAATGTGCAGGGCGACGAGCCCCTGATCGACGCCGGCACGATTGATGCAGTGATCGAACTGATGGCGGAGGACGACTCGATCCAGCTCGCCACCCCCTGTTCGGCGATAACCCATCCGACGGACATCATGGATCCCAATGTCGTAAAAGCCGTGCTCGACTTCGACGGCAACGCGCTCTATTTTTCCCGCGCGCCGATTCCGTGGGTCCGCGATACGGGAGCGAAAGTGGCGGCTCGTCACGCCAAGCACATTGGTCTTTACGGCTACCGGCGCGACGCGTTGCTCGAATATCCGACGCTACCGCCGGGGGAACTCGAGCGCGTCGAGCAACTCGAACAGCTTCGCTGGCTGGAGAACGGATTCAAGATCCGGGTGGTCGAGACGGAGTACGACGCTATCAGCGTTGACCTGCCGGCGGACATTGCGAAAGTGGAGAAAATTCTGAGCGCGCAGAATGAATTGAATGACTGAAACGCGTGTGTCCGTCGTTAAAAATAATTTTTTGCATCGCAATTCGTAATTTGACACGAGCCGTGTTTCACCGCATAATTGTTCGTACCCAGTTATTCCGGGAGATACACGAGCGCCCTTGAGGACCGCCCCAAAATTTATATTCGTAACGGGCGGCGTGGTTTCTTCTCTCGGAAAAGGGGTGGCAGCGGCCTCCATCGGGTGCCTACTCGAAAGCCGCGGCCTCAAAGTTACCCTCCAGAAGTGCGATCCCTACCTGAACGTCGATCCCGGCACGATGTCTCCGTATCAGCATGGAGAAGTATTTGTCACAGACGACGGCGCCGAAACCGATCTTGACCTCGGACACTACGAGCGATTCACTTCCGCGCATCTGACGCGCGATCACAATTGGACGACCGGCCGCTTCTACGAATCGATCATCACCAAAGAACGTCGCGGCGATTATCTCGGCAAGACGGTGCAGGTGATCCCGCACGTAACCGACGAAATTAAAGCCGCGTTCCGCAAAGTAGCCGAAGGATCAGACATCGCGCTGATCGAAATCGGCGGCACCGTTGGCGATATCGAGTCGTTGCCGTTTTTGGAAGCGATTCGCCAGATGCGCCTCGAGCACGGCGCCGACCGCGTAATTTTCGTTCACCTCACGCTCGTGCCGTTTATCCCGACCGCGGGCGAACTGAAGACCAAGCCGACACAGCACAGCGTAAAAGAGCTGCTGAGCATCGGAATCCAGCCGGACATTTTAATTTGCCGCAGCGATCGCCAGCTCGGACACGACCTGAAGGCGAAAATCGCTCTCTTCTGCAACGTCCACGAATCGTGTGTGATTTCCGCGCCCGACGTTCCCAACATTTACGAAGTACCGATGTCGTTTGCAGCGGAACGTCTCGACGAGCAGGTGTTGCGCTTGCTGCACATCGACGCGCCGCCGCGCGACCTGAGCAAATGGCTCGCGATGCTTGAGAATCTCGAGCATCCGCAGGGTGAGATTCGAATCGGCGTTGTGGGCAAGTACGTGCAGCTGGAAGATGCCTATAAAAGCTTGCGCGAAGCGCTCGGTCATGGCGGACTGGCGAACCACCAGCGCGTGGTGATTGAGTGGATTGAAGCCGAAGAAATCGATTCGGCCGCAACGGCGGAGCGAATGCTGCGCCACGTGGATGGAATTCTAGTTCCGGGTGGATTCGGCAAACGCGGAATCGACGGCATGGTGCACGCGATTACGTATGCGCGCGAGAAGAACGTTCCGTTTTTCGGTATCTGCCTGGGAATGCAATGCGCGACGATTGAGTATGCGCGTCAGGTTTCGAAGATCGACCACGCTGATAGCACAGAATTCGATCCGGCCACTCCAAATCGCGTCATCTACAAGTTGCGCGAGCTTTTGGGCGTCGACGAGATGGGAGGCACGATGCGCCTCGGCGCGTGGCCTTGCAAGTTGACTCCGGCTTCGAACGCGCACAAGGCTTACGGCCAGCTTGAGATTTCCGAGCGCCACCGCCATCGCTACGAGTTCAATTGCGAGTACGATGAGGCGCTCACCAAGGCCGGCTTTCGCATTACCGGCCGCACGCCGGACGGAGTTTACGTCGAGATCGTAGAAGTTCCCGACCACCCGTGGTTCGTCGGCTGCCAATTCCATCCCGAATTCAAGTCGAAGCCGCTCGCTCCACATCCGCTGTTCGCGGCATTCATTCGCGCGAGCGTCGAAAACCGCCAGAAGCGGCTCGGACAATCGCCGAGCGTCGCTGCGGCCGATTCCGCTTCCGCCGATTGATTTCTTTTCCCGTCAACTCCAGGGTTGAATTGCTCCACGTTCGCGCATAGTCTGTTCCATCGGTCGGAGGATTTCGCGTCCGCATGTCCACGCAGCACGGATTCTCACTCGGAAAAATGAAACTGGGCGGAGGCGCGCCGCTGTTTTTGATCGCGGGCCCATGCGTGATCGAAAGTGAAGCGCACGCGACCGGCATGGCCGAGAAGCTCGCGCGGATCACATCGGATCTCGGCGTTCCGTACATTTTCAAAGCGTCGTACGACAAGGCGAACCGGTCTTCGTTGTCCTCATATCGCGGCCCTGGGCTGACGGAGGGGCTGCGCATCCTCGGCGCGATCAAAAGGAACGTCGGAGCGCCGGTGCTCACTGACGTACACGACGTCTCGCAGGTTGGACCGGTGGCCGAAGTTTGCGACATCCTCCAAATTCCTGCGTTTTTGTGCAGGCAGACGGATTTGCTTGAAGCTGTCGGGAAATCCGGCCGAATCGCGAATCTGAAAAAAGGACAGTTTCTCTCGCCCTGGGATATCGGCAACGCAGCAGAAAAAGTCGCCGCGACGGGAAATTCGAAGATCATCCTCACCGAGCGCGGAGCGTCGTTCGGATATCAGAACCTCGTCGTCGATATGCGCTCGTTTCCAGTGATGCGCAAGCTCGGCTATCCGGTGGTATTTGACGTGACACACTCGGTGCAACTCCCGGGCGGGCAGGGAACCTCAAGCGGCGGACAGCCGGAGTTCATCGAGACACTGGCTCGTGCGGGTGCTGCTGCTGGAATCGACGGAATGTTTCTCGAAGTGCATGACGATCCCGCGAAAGCGCTTTCGGATGGGGCAAATGCGCTGCCGCTCCCGCAATTTCGATCGCTACTTGAAAAAGTCCAACATATCGCCTCACTCGCAAGAGAGTGGGATGGTCACTAAAGCCGATGACGCCGACGAAGCCGACGACTCCCACTAAATCGACGAGCACCGAGACTGCGAAGCGCGTGCTGCGCATCGAGTCCGAAGCGATCGCGGATCTGATCGCCCGGGTGGATTCAAGGTTCGACGAGGCTGTCGAACTTCTGCTTGCATGCCAGGGGCGCCTGGTCGTTGCCGGCCTGGGCAAATCCGGGCTGATCGGGCGAAAAATCGCGGCTACATTTGCCAGCACGGGATCGCCAGCGCTATTTCTGCACGCCGGAGAAGCATTGCACGGGGATCTGGGAATGCTGATTTCGAACGACGTGTTGATCGTCGTTACAGCGAGCGGCGAAACACAGGAGTTGGTCGAGCTAATCGAGTCCGCGAAGCTGCGCGGTATCAAACTGATCACGCTCACCGCGGCGCTGCGTTCGACAATCGCTGCTGCGAGCGACATCGTGCTCGACATCGCCGTGAAAGAAGAAGCCTGCTCCCTGAATCTTGCGCCCACAGCCTCCACCGCCGCCGCAATGGCGATGGGAGACGCGCTCGCCGTCGCGGTCTATGAGCGCCGTGGCTTCAAGGAGGAGGATTTCGCGGCGCTCCATCCCGGTGGGCGCCTCGGCAAGAAATTGCGGCGGATCGAATCACTGATGCATGCCGGCGAAGCGTTGCCACGCGTTGGGCCTGAAACAAAAATGCCGGACGTGATCTACGAAATGAGCCGCAAAGGGCTCGGCCTCACGGCCGTGACGGACTCGAGCGGCAGCATTTTGGGAATCATTACAGATGGCGACCTGCGTCGCATGATGCAATCGCGCAAACAATCGGTGCTGGAGTTATCCGCAGCGGAGTGCATGACGAAAAATCCAGTGACGTTGCCAAAAACCGAGCTGACGGCGCGAGCTCTGCGCGTTATGGAAGAAAAGAAAATTACGTCCGTGCTGATCGTCAACCAGGCCGGAAAGCTCGAAGGCGTATTGCACGTGCATGATCTCTGGTCGATGTAGCGGCTCGCCGCGAAGAATTCTGAAACCGAGAGGTCCTACCCGAAATGGCTTTTCGAGAGATTAAGTTTCCAGCTTCGGTTCTGAAGAAAGCGAAGCCGATAAAAGTGTTCTTGATGGACGTGGACGGCACGCTGACGCCTGGCTACGTTTGCCTCCAAACTTTTCCAGATGGCTCCGTTTGCGAAATGAAAATGTTCAACGCGCACGACGGCGCAGGGATCAAGCTCGCGAGCATCATGGGAATTCGCACGGGCGTCATTACGGGTCGCGATTCGCCGGCCGTCACGCGACGCGCGAAGGAGTCGTCGATGGAATTTGTGTATCAGGGGCAGCCACGAAAAACGGAATCGTACTTGAAAGTCCTTGCTGCTGCGGGTGTAACCGAAAAAGAAGTCGCCTATCTCGGTGACGATATCCCAGACTTGCCGATTCTTGAGCGTGTCGGACTGGCCGTCGCGGTCGCGAACGCCGTGGTGGAAGTGAGACGCGCGGCCGATTACGTGACGCAAGCAAACGGCGGCCAGGGCGCGGCGCGCGAAGTGGTGGAATTGATCTTGAAAGCGCAGGGACGCTGGAAGCAAGCCGTTCCGCAAGCCATCGCGTAGCGGCTTAACGAGCGGACGCCTGCTCGGGTCACTCGAGCTGGTTGTGGCGCACCTGATCGAAAATTTTCTGCGCCCAATCCGCAGGCTCGGGCCCTTTGTCCGGCTCGATCTTCAGACCGAACGCCAGCCGCCAACGCTCCAGCCACGAAATCCCAGCGCTTCCGACGTACTTGTTCTCCGTCGAGTAAGCGGGATCGGTCAACGCTTCGTCCAGCGTGATAAAAGTGTATCCGCGCCGTTCGAGACGCTCAAGTAGCGCGTCCAGATTCTCTGCGTTCAGCTCGTCGTCGTGAAGCAGCAGGATTTGCGGGATCTCGCGATTGAAAAGCGAACGTGACGCGGCTTCCTCGAAATCGAACGAAGCATCGAAATAATCGAAGTAGGCCTCGCGCGCGTTTTCAGCAAGCTTCCGATCTTTTTTCTCTCGCGCGTAGGCAAGTACGTCGTTGAAGAGATAGTCCGCGTCTTCCACCGTAACCGGGGCGATTACGTAGCTGCGGTCCTTCAGAAACTGCTCGAACGCAGTTTTGGATTCGAGCGTCGGTCCGGTGTCGAGATACGGATGCCGGAAATACTTCTCGATTTGCCCCGCGGCGGCCATCATCGGCCGTGTAATCGTGTCGCCGCGGACCGTGTCATCTTCATATTTCATCAGCGAGCTGTCGTTGAAGTCGAGATGGGTGTAGGTGTGATTGCCGAGCGAGAGTCCGCTATCGAGCCAGAGCTGGAGCATAGCGGCCCGCGCGTCGCGTTCGCCCTTCACTTGAACTTTGCGCTCGTTCACAAAGCCAATCGCCCATGCGTGATGTTTCTTGAGCGCCTCGGTGACCCCGCGATTGATCAGCTTCACCTTCTCAAGCGTGCCAACGTCGTAATCGTTGTAAGGAATCGCGCCCGGTACGTCGTCGACTGTGAGCACCACTTTGCGTGCCGGCGGCTGTTGCACGCCCGGCTCGCCAGGTGACCTCGCAACTCCGCTGCCGATGGCCAGCGCCGAACTTAAGAGAATCGCTCCCGAGCCAAAAATCCAGCTCACTCGAATGAACGTCATCGTTTACCGTCCGCAGGCTCGAAATCAAAATAAGCGAAGTTGCTGCCGTGATTGTAGTGCAGCGTGAGCAATTGCAGACCGGGCTCGGGGAGCTTTATCTCGCCGCACTCGGCTTTGTTCCAGACGTGCCAGACGACCCAGTCCGGCAGCCCTTTCATATCCACCTTGGTTGATGGATCGACCCTCAGATGGCACTCGGCGGCGGGCTTGCCGTTCAGGGAAAAACCGAGAGTTTGCGGAATGTGTGAATACATCGCCACGATTTTGTACGTGCCTGGCGTTTTCACCTCGACGGTGTAGTTCGTCCACTCGCCGTCTTCGGTCCAGCCGACATAGAGTTGCTGCCAATCAGGTGTGACCATGTTCGCGTGATTCAGGTCCGCGCCTTTCTTCACGTAAGAGATATCCATGCCTTCGTTTTCGCGGAAGCGGCAGATGCTCACCGGCACGCCGTCTTCACAGTGTTCGGGTTTGTGATTCAATTCTCCGCTGCCGTGATTAATCGCGTCGACGTCGTGATACGCCACGCCTTCGCCGCCCAGGTCATAAAGCGCCGCCTCGATGCGCCCGGGAATCACTTGTGCGCCGTTCGTATGCGTCGCGTCGGAGTACGGCGTTCCTTTGTACCCTTCAGGTACTTTGCTCGTCGGAGCTGCGACGAACGCAAACGCGAAAAGTGCGGTGACGACGGCGAGCGGCTTCATGTTCCCCTCATATTTCACGCACCTCGAAGGCTGCGGCCACCGAGTCTATATCAGTCGCAGCGAAATGGCGGCGCATCTCACACGGTGAAACTGAAAGCCGCAACGCGTTGACAATTTTTTGGCGCAACTCGTGTACAATCCCGCCAGTTGGAGTACCGCAATGGAAAGTCCTCGCCGCGCCCGGCTCGCAACTTTCGCCAATCGAATTTCTGTGTGTCGCCGACTTTGGACTAGCCGCATCTGCTGCTCCGCGTTTCTGTTTTCGCTCTTGTGCGTTTGGCCCGCGAACGCGCAGCAGGACACGACACCCGCGTGGCCGATGCATGATTCCTCGCCAACTCACGCGACTGCCGATCTGGGCGCCGACATTCCGTTGCTCGTCCAGCCGGACGATTCATGCCTGCTCTGGACCGAGGGCAAGACCGATTCGGCTACGGTGAGCGCCGCCAATCTGAAAGCGCCGCCCGCCGCGCGTGACGAATACAAGAAAGCGTGCAGCGAGGTTCGCGCCAAGCATTGGCCCGAAGCCGAAACGCACATTCGCAAAGCGATTGACCTCGACTCTGAATATCCCGGTGCGTGGGCGCTGCTCGGACAAGTTCTCGAAGCGAATCAAAAAATCCTGGAAGCGAAGTCGGCGTGCGCAAAAGCTTCTTCGGCGGACGCCGCGTACGCACCGGCTTACCTCTGTCTCTCCGATCTTGCCGCGCAGCAGAACGATTGGCAGGCGAGTCTGGATTTTGCGGACCGTTCGCTGGCGCTCGATCCAGTTCAAAACGCCTACGGCCACTTCTATTCAGCTGTCGCGCAGGTTCACCTGGGAAAAGTTTCGCAAGCGGAATCCAGCGCGCTTGACGCAATCGATGCGGACCACCGGCACCGCGTACCGCAAATCCACCTGTTGCTCGCGCAAATCTATGGTTCGCAGGGCAATCTTTCGCACGCGGCCGAGCAATTGCGCGCTTACCTGAAAGTCGCCCGCAATGCGCCGGACGCGCCAACGGTGAGGAAAAGCCTCGCACAGCTCGAAGCGCAGCTTCAGAAGTAGATTTTCTTGGCCACACATCCCGTTCAAACAGCGAGCCGCCGCAACATTTTCGCGCGCGCAGTAGCGCTTCTGTATAATGCCGTCACAACATGGCACTTTCCCCCGGAACAAAACGAGGGCCTTACGAAATCGTGGCGTCGATTGGCGCGGGCGGAATGGGCGAAGTCTATCGCGCAAAGGATACGCGCCTCGGCCGCGATGTTGCGATCAAGGTGCTCCCCACCTCGCTGACCAAGGACCCCGACCGGCTGCGGCGTTTCGAGCAGGAAGCCAAGGCCGTCGCCGCTCTGAATCATCCCAACATTCTTGGCATTCACGACATCGGCGAGCAGGACGGATCTCCGTACATCGTGTCCGAGCTGTTGGAAGGCGCAAGTCTACGAACCGAACTCGAGCAAGGCCGTCTCTCGGCGCGTAAAGCCGTGGACTATGCGGTGCAGATGGCGCAAGGCCTTTCCGCCGCTCACGAAAAGAATATCGTTCACCGCGATTTGAAGCCGGAGAACGTATTCGTTACACGCGAAGGCCGCGTGAAAATTTTGGACTTCGGCCTCGCGAAGCTGGCGCCGAACGGAGCCGGCGCGGACTCGGCGGACGCGACGATGGCCACCGTGGCCGCCGTGCAAAACGTGCCGACCGAAGCCGGAACGGTGATGGGCACCGCCGGTTACATGGCGCCAGAGCAAGTGCGCGGCGGCGCCGTCGATTCGCGCACCGACATCTTTGCGTATGGCTCGGTGCTCTATGAAATGGTTTCGGGCCAACGAGCGTTCCGGCGCGACACCGCAGCTGAGACGATGACTGCGATCCTGAAAGAGGATCCGGCGGAATTCGACGAGATGACCAATCCGGTGTCGCCGGCGCTGGAGCGAATCGTCCGTCGATGTCTCGAGAAAAAGCCCGAGCAACGATTCCAATCCGCGAAGGATCTCGCGTTTGCTCTGGAGGCCATCAGCGGAACTACATCGACTTCAAAAGTCGCTGCTGCTTCGGCAGCTGCGGCGGACGCCGCAGCGAAAGAAAGAGAATGGGAACAGCAAAAGTCGGGCCGTTGGGTGAGTTACGCCGTGGGCGGGTTCGCCGGAGTCATACTCGCGTCGGCGGCGGCATTCCTCCTGCGACCCAAGCCACCCGAACCGCCGAGCTTCACGCGCGTGCTTTACGATCGCGCCCGCGTGGAGCAGGCGCGCTTCGCACAAGACGGAAAAGCAGTTGTGTACACCGGCTCGCTGGGCGGCGCCGCTCCAGATACTTACATTGTCCGCGACGACTATCCGGAATCTGTGTCCGCAGGACTCAACGGTGCGATCCTGTTAGCGGTGTCGCGCACCGATCAGCTTGCGGTGTTGGTGCGCGCGCGGCATTTCGTGCACCGCGAATACGTGGGAACTCTGGCAACGGTCTCGATGGGCGGGGGCGCTCCGCGCGAAATGCTGGAAAACGTCGAAGAAGCCGACTGGTCGCCCGACGGCACCGAAATGGCGGTAATCACCGGCGATGCTCGCCAGGGAACAATGCAGTTGGAATATCCGATTGGCAAAGTGCTGATCCCAAAGACAAGCCATTGGCTGAGCGGGATGCGGATTTCACCCGACGGAAAACGTGTGGCCTTGTTCTTGCATCCCGAGAACGACGACGACCGCGGCGATGTGGTCGTGATCGACCGCGACGGAGAGCAGACGACGGTTTCCTCGGGGTGGGAGTCGCTCGAAGGACTGGCGTGGTCGCCGTCCGGAAATGAAGTCTGGTTTTCGGCAGCTTCGTCCGGCGAGGAATATTGCATTCGCGCCGCGACGCTTTCTGGAAAAACGCGGACGATGTACTGCGGAACGTCTCCCACAATGATTCAGGACGCGCTCCCCAACGGTAGGTCTCTGGTCAGTTCGGAAGACACCCGCGCCTCCATGGAGCTCGTGGAGCATGGGCAAACCGAAGGGCGCGATCTGAGTTGGCTGGACAATGTTTACAATCCACGGCTTTCGCCCGACGGCAGCTTGGTTGCGTTCACGGACCAATCGGCGCGCGGCGGCAGCGAGTACTCTGTTTACGTCCGCAAAACCGACGGTTCGCCCGCCGTGAAAATCGGCGGCGGAGAATTCGCTTCAGACGTTTCTCCGGACGGAAAATCGGTCCTGCTCTTCCGCGCCGACGACCCGCAGCAGCGAATCCAGATCGTTCCCGTCGGTCCCGGCCAGCCGGCCATTCTGCGTTGGGACGGTTTTGCTCCAAACTGGGGCGTGTGGTTTGCGGACGGACAACACATATTGTTCGCGGCCGATAAGAAGGGCGAAGGATTCGGCGTTTACATGGCTGACCGCAGCGGCGCGGCGCCTACACTGATCACCAAGGATTCCTTTCGCTGGCCGGTGGTTTCTCCGGACGGTCAATCGACTGTCATCCTTCACGACGGCAAGCTGGCGCTGCTGAAGATCGGCGAGAACACGCCGCGAGAAATTCCTGGTCTGGCGGCTGACGACAACGTGATCGCCTGGACTAGCGATCCGAAAGTCGTCTATGTGACCAATCGAAGTCCCGCTGTCCGCGAAATCGACAAGTTGAATCTCGAGACTGGCAAACGTGAACTGTGGCAGGTGTGGAAGCCGAAAGACCCGACCGGCCTCGCGATGCCTACTGTGCCGCCCGCCATCACTCCCGACGGCAGCAAAATGATCTTCTCGCAACGACGGCAGATCTCGACGCTCTACAGAACGGACTCATTGAAATAGTCCGTTCGACTCTGCCGCGCTTCGGCACTCTGTCTGTCGGACTTTCCGCAGCCGGCAACGCTCGCCGTTCAGCATTCGAAACATCGAAGAACAATTGAAATTTAAGCGACCCGGCGACTAAGATGGGCTTGAGCGGGAAGCGTTCCTCCTTGGAATGCGATGCCAACCACTCCGCTCGAAGCCGAGGTGACCTCCATGGCGAACTTCACTCGACGTGATCTCCTGAAGTCCGGACTCGCCGCCGGCGTTCTTGCCGCCAGTGGAGCGCTTCCTCTGCAAGCTTCCACGCAAACCGCCACGGACTGGACTACGCTAGGCAAATCTCGCATGCAGGTGACGCGTCTCGCGTTTGGCACCGGCAGCTACAGCGGCGCGATCCAGCGTGAGCTCGGCCAGGAACAGTTCACGAAGCTCGTGCGCTACGCCTACGACCGAGGCATCCGCTTTTTTGAAACGGCCGAATCGTATGGCGACATGCATCGCATGCTCGGCATTGCGCTCCAGGGAGTTCCGCGCGATAGCTACAAGCTGATGTCCAAAGTGACGACGCGCGACGACGTCGACCCGCAGCAAAAATTCGACGAACTCCGCAAACTCGCGAACACCGAATATTTCGACATTATGCTGCTCCACTGGCAGCACACTTCTACGTGGCCGAAAGACACGCGGCGTTGGCAAGACGGCGTCGAGCAAGCACAGTCGAAGGGCGTAATTCTTACGCGCGGTGCCTCGGTACACGGTTTGCCCGCGCTCCGTCAGGTGCCCGATTTCGACTGGCTTCAGATCGCCATGATCCGCGTGAATCACAAGGGAACGGACATGGACGCCGAGGATTACGCCACAGAGAGCACGGGCAACGTTCCAGAAGTTCTGACGCACGTGAAGCAGGCGCGGGATAGAAACCTTGGCGTGATCGGTATGAAGCTGATCGGGCAGGGAACTTTTAATCGCGACGACCGCCGCGCCGCCATGCGCTTCGCGTTCCGCAACGCTGGGGTCGATTGCGTCACCGTCGGCTACAAGAGCACCGCCGAAGTAGACGAAGCCATCGAGAATCTGAACGCTGCGCTCGCGTAGCGAGTTGGGACAAGAAATCCTTAATACCGCCTTTCAGGAATTCTGCCGCCAGTTCATCTCAGTGCGCCAATCCGCACGAAATGAAGCCGAGCGAATCCGAACTTAGTTGTGAACGTCGGAGCACGATCGTTTCAACTGTGCGAGCGACGATTCAGGACGATCCCCACCGTCGAACTGTGCGAAACAGTCCTGTCGTTCAGCGAAAATCCAGACGAGTCGGGTTCCGGTGCGTAACCTGAGCAGAATTCGAGTTGCGTAGCTCGCTCTCGCGGCCTATAACAATCGCCAAACGCATGCAAAGGAGCAGAAACCGTGAATTCAAAGGTAAGAACCTCCGAGCCTCAGATTCAAAAGGATTCCGTGGCTTCCACTGCCGACGCTGCAGAACGGCGACGGTTGAAAAGTGTGCGTGCGGAGGGCGTGCCTTGGAAGAAGTGGGGGCCGTATCTCACAGAGCGGCAGTGGGGCACGGTTCGCGAAGATTACAGCGAAGGAGGCGATCCCTGGAATTTTTTTACCCACGATCATGCCCGCTCGCGAGCCTACCGCTGGGGCGAGGACGGCATCGCCGGCATTTCCGACGACAAACAGCATCTCTGTTTCGCTCTGGCTTTATGGAACGGCAAGGATCCGATTCTTAAGGAGCGGCTCTTCGGATTGACGAACAGCGAGGGCAACCACGGAGAAGACGTGAAGGAGTATTACTTCTACCTTGACAGCACGCCAACACACTCCTACATGAAGTATCTCTATAAGTATCCGCATGCGGCCTATCCCTACGCCGATCTTGTGGAGACGAACCGCCGTCGTTCAAAGAACGAAATGGAGTATGAACTCCTGGACACCGGCATCTTCGCGGACGACCGCTACTTCGATGTATTTGTGGAGTATGCCAAAGACCGAGCGGAGGACATCCTGGTGCGGATCACCGTAGTCAACCGCGGACCGGACACATGCCAGATCCGTCTGTTGCCGACCCTATGGTTCCGAAACGACTGGTCATCCTGGATTGCCGCAACGAACCGAGCGGCCCGGAAACCTGACCTTAGGCAGATCGACGCAGAGCCAGGCACGAGCGCGGTTGCGGCGGCTCATCCTCTGCTTGGTACCTACATCTTGAGCTGCGAAGGCCAAGTGCCGTTACTGTTCACAGAGAACGAAACGAACCATGAAAAGCTTTTCCCTGGACGAAAAAACGAGAGCCCCTACGCGAAGGACGGCATCAACAACTGCGTGGTCGACGGCGACCAATCCGCCGTGAACCCTAACAAGCAGGGAACGAAGGTCGCGGCGGACTATCAGTTGGTGGTGGCTCCCGGACAGTCGTCAACCGTGCGGCTGCGCCTAACCAGCCAAGCCGAGTTGGAAAAGAGTGGAAAAAACAAAACCGATGCTTCGGGCTTCGGCCCCGAGTTTGACAAGGTCCTGAACGTCAGGCTCCAGGAGGCCGACGATTTTTACCGCTCCGTGATTCCACCGTCAATCTCTTCCGATGCGGCGACCGTGATGCGCCAGGCCCTAGCCGGCATGCTTTGGAGTAAGCAGTTCTACTTCTTTGACGGTGACAACTGGCTGGACGAGCACCACTCCAACCCGCTCCACACTGGATATCGAAATTCCCGGAACTCAGACTGGTACCACATGCTCAACCAGGACATTATCTCCATGCCTGATAAGTGGGAATACCCTTGGTACGCGGCGTGGGATCTGGCCTTCCATAGCTTCCCACTTTCAATCGTCGACCCTGACTTCGCCAAAGAGCAGTTGGAGCTGATGCTCCGCTCTACTTACCTGCACCCAAACGGTCAGATGCCCGCCTACGAATGGAACTTCAGTGACGTGAATCCTCCGGTCCACGCCTTCGCCACCCTTTTTTTGCATCGCACCGACCAGGCCCTTCACGGCGAAACGGATCTGGATTTCTTGAAAAAATCGTTCAACAAATTGCTCCTGAACTTCACCTGGTGGGTGAATCGCAAGGACCGCTTTGGCAAGAACGTTTTCGAGGGCGGCTTTCTCGGCCTCGACAACATAGGCGTGTTCGATCGCAGTGCCCCTCTTCCCACCGGCGGTCACCTCGAACAGGCGGACGGCACGGCCTGGATGGCGCTTTTTAGCCAGAACATGATGGAACTCGCGTATGAAATTACCTGTCATGACCCGACTTACGAGCCGATGATCACGAAGTTCGTCGAACATTTCTATTACATTGCATCGGCCATGAACCGGCCCGGTCAGGACAGCATGTGGGACGAGGAAGACGGCTTCTACTACGATTTGCTGCGCCTGCCCGACGGAAGGTCGCAGAGACTCAAAGTGCGTTCTTTGGTGGGGCTGTTGCCGCTGTGCGCCACAACGGTCGTCGAGAAGTGGAGCCGGGAGCGCATTCCGCGAACCATGGATGGCTTTCGCGAACGCCTGCGCCGTACACCAGAGCTCCAGGCGACGATACACCCAACGGGTCCGGGAAATTTCGGAGTGTCTGAACGTGGGATCGTCGCTCTTCTCAATCCGGAGCGGCTGCGCCGGATACTGACCAGGATGCTTGACGAAAACGAGTTTCTCAGCCCCTACGGCATCCGCTCGCTATCCAAATTCCACGAGCAACATCCGTTCGTCTTGAACGTCAACGGCCAGGAGCACCGCGTCGACTACCTTCCGGCCGAATCCAACACCGGGATGTTCGGAGGCAACTCGAACTGGCGCGGACCGGTCTGGATGCCCGTGAACGCACTCATCGTCCGGGCATTACTGAATTTCTACTTATACTATGGCGATAACTTTAAAATCGAATGCCCGACCGGATCCGGGAGACTCATGAACCTCTTTGAGGTGAGCAAGGAGATCGCCGATCGGCTTGGCCGGATTTTTACTCGGGACCAGCATGGCCGGCGGCCCGTCTATGGTGGCACTGAGAAATTCCAGAGCGATCCCCACTGGCGCGACCACATTCTCTTCTACGAATACTTTCATGGCGACAATGGTGCCGGGCTGGGCGCCAGCCACCAGACCGGTTGGACCGGACTCGTGGCCAAGCTCATTGAATTTTATGGCGTGGTCGATCCCGAGCGAACTCTCGAGGTCGGCAGGGAAGCCGCATTTGCCAAGGCAGCCCGCGTTGTACGCGAGTAAGAATAAAAGCCGACTGATTCCGTTACACTGCCGCTGGGCTTCGATCGCCAGAGACTCGGTCTGCCCAATTGCAATTTGCGAGCGAACTATTCGGCCTAATTCGTCAAACTTCCGTCCGACTTCCGTCCAAAACCGTGCATCCCCGCATCGGATTTTGGGAGCGACGCGTGAAGCGCCAATTCATCTGTTCGGATTTTTGGAGCGGGCGATGGGAATCGAACCCACGTCTAAAGCTTGGGAAGCTTCTATTCTGCCATTGAACTACGCCCGCTCGAGAGGAGCGAGGGCAGAATAGCATTGCGCAAGCGGCAGGTGCAAGGACGCCTCGCCGTGGTGGTCGAGCCGGCTCGCGCTGCGGAATTTCTCACGGATGCATCTCGCTCACACGATTAGGAAATTCTGAATCGAACGATATGAAGGTTTAAGCGCAAAGAGCCGATTGAAGATAGGACCGCGCTCACATCCAGTGCTAGGCGTCGGAAGTTCGGCAATCGGGATGCTCTCAGGTTCACCCGGCGGAGAACTGGGCGCGCTTGGGTCGTTGAATTCGCGCACTGCCAGAAAAGACTCCTGAGGTCTCAGGCTTGGCAGAAAAAGTAATCCTTGTGGTTGGCGCGAAGGGCGGCGTCGGCACGTCCACTGTTGCGGTGAATCTTTCGGTGCAGATGGCGCAACTCACCCGGAAGCCCGTCGCACTCCTCGAATACGCGCGTGGCTTCGTGAGAATCCTCGACCTTGCGCACAACGCCTGCGACTTCGTGATGATCGATCTGGGGTTCGTGAATGCTATGGAGTGGGCGTGCCTGTTGCACATGGCAGAAAATCTCTTACTCGTCGCGGAGCTGAGCGCCCTCGCACTCGGGATGCTCGAGCGGTACCTCATGGCAGCCGGGTCCGCCGGAATCGATGCGGTCTGCTTTCAGATCGTGATAAATCGTTGGCGCCAGAACGACGAAGACTTCGCCGCGCGGCGCCTCGGAGTGCTCAGCCAATCATTTCTCGCCCCGCTCCCCAACGACTACCGTCAGGTCAGCGAAGCCGTTTCGTTCGGCACGCCGATCGCAGGCAGCTCGAACAATCTTCTCGATGCCCGCTACCGCAAACTCGCAATCGACATCCTCAGTCTCCGCTCGCCTGATCCGGTACGCAGCTCCGATTCGATCGCACCCGCTACATCCCTTTCGCCTCCGCGCTATGCAAGCCGCACCCGCGCCGAACATCGATTTCATCTCATTTATTACGAAAGAAATCCGCCCCGCGATTCGGGCACGCGAACTCTCCGTGATAAAGTTACGCAAGCAAATTCATCACGCACCGTCTGCTAACGTGTCGTCAGGGAGGGGAAGTGGCGTACAAGGACTTGGGAGATTTTGTCCGCAAGCTCGAAAAGAGCGGCGAACTCGAACGCGTCACCGCCGAAGTCGATCCGGTATTTGAAATTACCGAGATTTCCGACCGCACGGTGAAAGCCGGCGGTCCGGCCTTGCTGTTCGAAAAGCCACGCGGCTTCCGCATCCCCGTCGTCACCAATCTCGTCGGCACCGAAAAGCGCATGTGCATGGCGCTCGAAGTCGATTCCCTCGAAGACGTCGCCAAACGGGTCAACTCGTTCATCGATATGCAGTCCGGTCCGCAGGGCTTCCTTGAAAAGGTAAAGATGCTGCCCAAGCTCGCAGAGATCGGCTCATTTTTTCCGAAGTCCGTTCGCTCCGGGGATTGCCAGCAAGTGGTTCGCACCGAAGGGTTCTCGCTTACGGAGTTTCCGATCCTGAAGCACTGGCCACTCGACGGTGGGCACTACATTACGTGGCCGATGGTGATTACCAAGAGTCCCGACTCCGGCAAACGAAATGTCGGCTGCTACCGCATGCAAGTCTTCGACGGCCGCACGACGGGCATGCACTGGCAGACGCAGAAGCACGGCGCGGATCATTATCGCAACAGCCACGCGAAAAATCCCAATGGCCGTCTCGAAGTCGCCGTCGCGATCGGCTCCGATCCTGCCACCGCGCTTGCCGGCATCCTACCCGTGCCGCCGGATATGGACGAGTTTCTTTTCTCCGGTTTTCTCCGCCGCGACCCTGTCGAGTTGGTTTCGTGCAAAACAGTCGACCTCGAAGTCCCTGCGAATTCCGAAATCGTCCTTGAGGGCTACGTCGAAATTGGAGAGATGCGGACTGAAGGTCCGTTCGGCGACCATACTGGATTTTACTCGCTCGAGGGACAATACCCGGTGTTTCACATTCAGTGCATCACGCAAAAAAAAGACCCGCTCTACCTAACCACGATCGTGGGGACGCCGCCGCAAGAGGACTACTTCATGGGCCACGCTATCGAGCGGATTTTCATGCCCGTGATGCGAATGCAGTATCCGGAAATCATCGACGTCGCGATGCCGGCCGAAGGCGTCTTTCAGAACCTGATGATCGTCTCCATCAAGAAGTCCTACCCCGGCCACGCGCGCAAAATCATGAACGCGATTTGGTCCCTGGGACAGGCCATGTTCACGAAAGTCGTCGTGGTTGTGGATCACGACGTCAACGTCCAGGATTCCCGCGAAGTCGTCTGGAAAGCTCTCTGCGCCATCGATCCCGAGCGCGATATTCAGTTCACTATGGGACCAGTGGATTCGCTCGACCACGCCGCCCGCCGCCAGGACTACTCCTCGAAGATGGGAATTGACGCCACGCGCAAGTGGCCGGAGGAAGGTTTTTCGGGTCGCTGGCCGGACGAAATCAGGTCCACGGACGCGACGAAAAAGCGAGTCGATGTGCTCTGGCAGCAACTCCGATTTGTCCAATCGAATAAAAGGTAAAATTCCGGCGAATCCGCGAGCATTCGCCTCGCGTTACGATTTACCCCTTATTTTCAGCGCTTTGCAGGGAGGCCACCTGTCCTTCCACCTGTACTTTTCGCCTCCCTGTCCCTCGGTACTGCCGTTTTACCATTAGCACACCTCGCCGTAACCTCGCTTGACACTCTCTGCTGTGGATGTAATAAACGGACAAAGCGGAATTCGTACCGTGAGTGCCAGTACTAGCTTCGGTACGGGAGCAGCAGACGGGCTGGGGCGACACGCGGTATCAGCACAGCGAAAATTTTCCGAAGAAAGATTCTGATTCTGGCACAAAGCCGTGCCCGACCTGCGAAGCGGGGCGGGGTGAGGAGTGAGGGGCCGCGCGATGTTCAATCTGGGTAAAACCAAATCCTTAATCGGCCTGGACATCGGCTCGAGTTCGGTGAAAGCCGTCGAGCTGAAGAAATCCAAGGCGGGCTACGAGCTGGTCAGTTACGGGCTCGAGACTCTGGCCCAGGACACGGTCGTCGATGGCGCCATCATGGACGCTCCATCGGTCGCCGAGAAGATCATCTCGATCTTCGATGGCCAAAAGATAAAAGTAAAGGATGTGGCAACATCGGTTTCCGGCCACTCGGTGATCGTGAAGCGAGTCAGCATGCCACTGATGACCGAAGAGGAACTCTTCGATCGGGTGCAAGCCGAAGCCAGCCAGCACATTCCTTTCGACATCGCCGACGTCAACCTGAGCCACCAGCTTCTGGAAGCCACCGAAAACCAGATGGATGTCCTGCTGGTCGCCGTGAAGAAAGACAAAATTTTAAACCACACCAACGTGCTCGCACAGGCGGGCAAGACTCCCGTTGTCGTCGACATCGACGCCTTCGCTCTCCAGAACGCTTTCGAAGTGAACTACGACCCGGATCCTTCGCAGGTGGTCGCGCTCCTGAACGTCGGTGCGAGCGTGATGAACATCAATATCGTCCGCGGATGGACGCCGTTGTTTACCCGCGACGTTTCGGTCGGCGGTAATCAATACACCGACGCTCTCCAGAAGGAATTGGACCTGAGCTTCGAGGATGCCGAAAAGCTAAAGATGGGCGGTACCCTGGCCGGAGTCAGCGAAGAGCAGCGCACCGCGATCCTTCGCTCGGTTTCCGACATTTTAATCCTCGAGATCCAGAAGACGTTCGACTTCTTCCGCGCGACCGCGAGCGGCGAAAACATCCGCCGGATCTACGTTGCCGGTGGAACGGCGCGCGTCCCCGGACTGCTCGATTTGCTCAACGAAGAATTCGCAATGCCGGTGGAAGAGCTCTATCCGTTCCGGAAAATCGCAATCAACCCTGGGCGTCACGACGAGAGTCAGATCCGCGAGTTGGCGCCGCGCCTGGCCATCGCCGTGGGCTTGGCGCTGAGGAGCTTTGACACGCCATGATTCGGATTAACTTACTAGGCCAGGCCCGCCCGAAGGCGGCCAAGCAGTCGGTGCCGCTGGAGTCGACCCTGCAGATCATTCTGGGTCTGGCGGCGATCGCGATTGCGGCCATCATCCTCTTCATCACCTACACTTCGGAGCGGCGCGACCTGGATGCTACCAACGCGCGCATCGCTGCGCTGAAGGCTGAGCGCACGCAGCTCCAGCAGATCAAGCAGGAAGTCGACTCCTTCGAACAGCAGAAGCGCACGCTGCAGACCCAGATCGATGTGATCGAAGCTCTGCAGAAGAATCGCACCGGCGCCCAGGAACTGCTGCAGATGATCGCCAACACCGTCGTCCGTGTCGATCAACTCTGGCTCACTTCGCTGGAACGCAAGGGCGACAACCTGACCATCGCCGGTGAAGCCGGCAACATCGACTCCGTCGCCAACTTCATCACCCAGATGAAGCGCTCCGGCTACTTCGACAAGATTGAAATTCAAGAGGCAAAGGAAGATGACGTTGTGAAGGCCGTCACCACGTACGGCTTCACGATGACGGCCGCTGTCGCCGCTTCGGGACCTCAGTCGCAGGGTTCAACGCCCGCGGCTAAACCCGCCACCACTCCCGCGCCCGCCCCGCAACCGGCAACCAAGGGGAGGAGCTAGCGATGGCTACATCGTTCCGTGAATGGCCCTGGCCGCTGCAAGCGCTGTTTTACCTTGGACTGGCCGTAATCCTGATCGCTGCCGGACTGTTCGTTCCCGGCTTGCCCAACTCCAGCGTTCGCACGCAGCTCGAGCAGGCGCAATCCGAAGAGAAGCCCTTGCAGACCGAAGTGGCGAGCTTGCGCGTCTACAAGCAGCGCCGCGCCGAACTGCAGTCGGAAATGGATGCGCTGCAAAAGCAGTTGGCCACGCTGCAGACCATCGTTCCCGCGGATAAGCGCGTCGATGAATTCATCATCATGATTCAGACTGCGGCCACGACCTCGGGCGTTTCGATTCGCCGCCTGAAGTCCGAGCCGGTCGCGCAGAAGCAGGATTACTTCGAGATGCCGTTCACTGTTGAAGCCGACGGTCCGTACTTCTCGGTTCTCGATTTCTTCGCGAAGCTGGGCCGCCTGTCGCGCATCGTCAACGTCGGCGACATGAAGCTCACCAGCGTTGCCAAGAATTCCAACACCACGTTCCGCATGACTCCGGGAACGTCGGTGACCGGCACGATCACCATCACCACGTTCTTTTCCAAGACCGCGGATACGGCTCCAGCGGCGGCTGGCGCGAAGACGGCAGCAGCAGCGCCGGCGAAGAAATAAGGCAAGGACGATGAAACACTCACACAAGACGTTGGCTCTTTTCACCCTGCTGGCCATGTCGTTGGCCGTGATCCCTGCCACTCAAGCGCAGGCGGCCTCGGCGCCAGCAGCGAAGAAATCAGCACACAAGGCGAAAGCTGCTGCGCAACCGGCTGCTGCACCTGCCGCCGGCGGCACGGCGGCTAAACCGTCGGAAGCCGGGAAGCGCGATCCGTTCCTGCCTCTGGTGAACGAGAACAAAACCGGCGGGCCTCCACTGCCTCCGGGCAAAGCGGGATTGGTCGTCGCCACCGTGCGCATTGACGGAACCGTTCGTTCGCCCGAAGGGATGCTTGCGGTCGTCTCGAATCCCGATCAACGCGTTTATTTCCTCCGCGAGGGGGACCGTCTGTATGACGGCGATGTGGAAAAGATTGGCCTGGACGGAGTGACGTTCAAGGAAAACTCAAAAGATGCATTCGGGAAGCCGGTTGAGCGTTTGGTTACCAAGCGAATCTACCCGAGCGCAGGAGAGCAGCAATGAGGATCATGCGGAGCGCGTGGGGGCGTACCACTTTCGTTGCGGCGTCCCTAATTCTGTCGAGTGGAGCACTCCGGGCCAGCGATGCGCCCGTGGTGCATGTCAAGGCCGTGGTGAAAGACGGCAACGTCAACCTGGAAGCTCAGGCCAACGCTCCGTTTGAGTACACCACGTACCGCCCGAGCCAGAGCCTATACGTGCTCGACCTCAGCGGCGTCTCGGCGGGTGACTCTGCCGGAGCGCGCGTGGTTCCCTCGGAGCTCGTCAAGAGCTATCGCGTGAGCACGTACTCGGCCGGATCGAAGCCCATGGTGCGTCTGGAAGTTCTGGTGCGCGCTGGCGTCGAGCCCCGTATCGAGCGCACGGGCAACGACGAGCTCACATTGTTCGTCGCCGCCAATGGCAACACCGACGGCCCAACGACGGCGGCTCCAGCGCCCACGTCGGCTGCTCCCTCGGTGACGCCGATCGCCGCCAAGGCTTCGGACACCAAGCTGACCCTTCCGTCCTCGATTCAAGCGATCGAATCCGTGAAGCTCGGCCAAAACGGCGAGCAGACTGAAGTGAACGTGGTGGGCAGCGGCAAACTCAGCTACCACGTGATTCGCTTGCAGAATCCGGATCGCCTGGTGCTCGATTTCTCGGGCGCGCACCTGAAGACGTCCGAAAAGAATATCGCCAGCAACCTGGACCCGGTCCGCGAAATTCGCCTCGCGCAGTTTTCGCCTGAGGTTTCGCGCGTGGTGATCGACCTGCGTTCGCCGGCGCACTACAACATCAACTCGACGGGCAACGCAGTAACAGTTGCCTTCTCGCCTGCCGCTGCTGCAACTCCGGCTCGGGCGACGGATCAGCCTTCGAACGTCACCACTACCAAGTCTGAGATTCCGGCTGCGATTCCCGCGCCGGCAGCAACGCCTGCTCCGGTGGAAGTTGCGAAGCAGACCACGCCCGCTCCGGTGACGGCAGCCGTTCCGGCTCCCGTTGCGGCTCTTCCCGCCGCGCTGACCGGTTCGAGCGCCGCTCTTGCGACGCCTGCCGTAATCACGACTCCTGCAGCCCCGGCTCCCGCCGTTGCGGTTCCGCAGCAGACCGCTCCGGCCGGACGTTACTCCGGTGAACCAATTTCCGTGAACCTAAAGGACGTTGACCTGCGCGACTTCTTCCGCCTGATCCACGAGATCAGCGGCTTGAACGTCGTCGTCGACCCGGCCGTGCACGGCAACCTCACCATCGTCCTGGACGATGTACCGTGGGATCAGGCTCTGGACATCGTGCTGCACAACAACGATCTCGATAAACAGGTGGATGGCAACGTACTCCGAATTGCAACCAAGGAGACGTTGAAGAAGGAAGCCGAACAGAACCGCGAACTCGCCAAGGCCCAAGCTGAAGCGGCGGACGTGGTCACCACCACGCGCGTCTTAAGCTACGCCAAGGCCGCGGACCTGGTTCCCACGATGAAGAAGTTCCTCTCGTCACGCGGCGACGTTCTGGCGGACTCCCGTTCGAACACCTTGATCATTCGCGACATCCCCAGCGTTCTGCCGGTGATGGACAACCTGATTCGCCAGCTGGACCGAAAGTCGCAGCAGGTGGAAATCGAAGCGCGCGTCGTGGCGGCCAACCGCTCCTTCTCGCGTGAAATCGGCACCCAGCTCGGCGTTGGCTTTGGTTCCAACAATAACGCTGTGGGTGGCGCATCGCAGGTCGGCACGAGCCCGGTGGTGCACACGCCGGCTCCGCCGCTCGCGGTCGGCGCAACACCGACCGCGCTGAGCGGCTCACTGCCGTTGCTTACGAACCTGGCGGCAGCTACGCCCACCAGCGGCCTGACCTACGCGTTTGCCTCGGCCAACTTCGCACTCGACGCCATCATCACCGCGGCGGAAGAGCGCGGCGTCGGCAAATTGATTTCCAAGCCGAAAGTGATCACCCAGAACAACCAGAAGGCCACCGTGAAGCAAGGTACCAAGATCCCGGTGCAGACCATCGTGAACAACACGGTTTCGGTCCAATTCGTAGACGCGGTGCTGGAACTCGACGTGACCCCGCAGATCACCGCGGAAGGCACGATCTACATGGACATCACCGTCACCAACGACCAGATCGATTCCTCGATCCCGCGCGTGCAGGGCATTCCGGCCATCGATACGCAGTCGGCCGAAACGAAGGTGCTCATCGGCGACGGCAATACGGTCGTCATCGGCGGCATCATCGTCACCCAGCAGCGCACGGACGTGCAGCAGGTTCCGTTCTTCGGCAGCTTGCCGGTGGTCGGGAACCTGTTCAAGCACACCACGGTCAGCTCCACCGCTCAGGAGCTTCTGTTCTTCATTACCCCGCGCATCCTGCCGGGATAGTTGCGTTGAAGAAAGAAGGGTCGGCGGTTGGCTGCAAAAGCTCGTTCAACTCGATCGAAATCAAACCGGAGCCGGATGGAACGGCTCCGGTCTTTTTTTTCGGCTCGCAACGCGGACGCGCTCCTCGTCACGCACTTGCCGAACATCGCGTACCTATGCGGCTTCACGGGCAGCAATGGCGTACTCCTGGTTGAGGCATCCGACACGACGCTGTTCACCGACAGCCGCTACACTTTTCAGGCGCGGGACGAAGTTCACGACGCCACCACATCGATTGTCGCCGGACCGCTCCTCACAGGCGTCAGCGTCGCGCTAAAGCGACGTAGGGGTATTGTCCGGCTGGGCTTCTCGCCAGTGCAGCTCAGCGTCGCGCAGAAGCTGGCGCTGGACGCAGCGTTACTCCAGAAGGTTCGCTGGGTTGAGGCAACGAACGCCGTCGAACGCCTCCGCGCCATCAAGGACGCGCACGAGCTAGCCGCAATGCGCGCAGCGGCCCAGCTGATCGACGCGGTCTGGGAATCGTCGCTCGCGGCCGCAAAGCCCGGCGTCTCCGAACTGAGCGTCGCCGCCGAGATTGAATACGGCATGAAGCGCCTCGGCGCGTCCGGCGCGTCGTTCGAAACCATCATCGCGTCCGGCCCACGCTCGGCCTGGGCTCACGCCCGCCCCACGTCCAAGCTGCTCAGGAAAAACGAGTTGGTCGTCATGGACCAGGGTGCTATACTCCGCAACTACTGCAGCGATATGACTCGAACCGTCTTCCTGGGGCGCGCTTCGAGTCGGATTCGCCGGATGTACCACGCTGTCTTGAACTCCCAGGAAACCGCGAAAGCCGCCATCCGCCCCGGAATAACGGCTGGAGCCGTGGATGCTGCCGCGCGTGATACGCTGAAAAAGTACCGTCTGGACCAATTCTTCACACACAGCACCGGCCATGGCCTCGGCACCGAAGTGCACGAGATGCCCCGGCTAGGGCGAGGGGAGGAAACGGTCCTGGAAAAGGGAATGGTAATCACTGTCGAGCCCGGGGTATATGTGGAGGGGCTCGGGGGCATCCGAATCGAGGATGACCTAGTCGTCACCGACACAGGCTGCGAAAGCCTGACCAACGCGAAACGGGAACTCATCGAACTGTAATGGCGAAAAAGTCCAGCTCTGAAACATCGCTTTCCGCGGGCGCCGTGAACCTGCCCGAAATCGAGAAAATCCTGGAGTTCATGCAGAAGCACGGGCTCGAGGAATTTGAATACGAACGAGGTGGCCTGCGCATCCGGCTGAAAAAGCCGTCCAGCGCGCCGCAGGGCGGCTACCGTGCATTTCCCGCGCCCGAAATCGTGATCGCTTCCGGTGCACCTCCGCAAGCGGCTGCATCGGCTCCTGGCCCCGCCCCTGTTCGCGACGCGGCTGCCGAGCCTGTCCGCTCCGAAGATCTGCACATTGTGAAGTCTCCCATCGTCGGCACTTTTTACGCCTCGGCCAGTCCCGGGGCCGAACCATTCGTCGCGGTCGGCTCGAAGGTCGATTCAGGCCAGCCCCTCTGCATCATTGAAGCGATGAAGCTGATGAACGAAATCGAATCGGACGTAGCCGGCGAGATCGTTCGCATCTTTGTCGAAAACGGCCAGCCGGTGGAATACGGCGAATCTCTATTCGGCATTCGCACCCAACGCAAGAAGTGAACGGACCGGACCGGATCTCATGTTTAGAAAAATTCTGATCGCCAATCGCGGTGAAATTGCCCTGCGCATCATGTCCGCCTGCAGGGAACTGGACATCAAGACCGTCGCGGTCTATTCCGAAGCGGACCGCAATTCATTGCATGTCCGCTTCGCCGATGAAGCCATCTGCATCGGCCCGCCGCGCTCGAGCGACAGCTACCTGAATATTCCGCAAGTGATCAGCGCCGCCGAAATCGCGGATGTCGACGCGATTCATCCCGGCTACGGCTTCCTTTCCGAGAACGCTAACTTCGCGGAAGTCTGCGAGGCGTCGCACATCACTTTCATCGGTCCCGCGCCGGATGCGATTCGCCTGATGGGCGAAAAAGATAAAGCCCGCGAAGCGATGGGCGAAGCCGGCTTGCCGATTATTCCCGGCAGCCCCGGCGTCGTGCCCGACGAAGAGTCCGCCAAGCGCATCGCTGAGGAAATCGGCTATCCCATCATGATCAAGGCCGCTGAAGGCGGTGGCGGGCGCGGTATGCGCGTCGTCCGCAACAGCCGCGAATTGATCCCCATGTTCCAGACCGCGCGCAGCGAAGCGCAGGGCGCCTTCGGCAGCCCCAACGTCTACATGGAGAAGCTGATCGAGAATCCGCGCCACATCGAATTTCAGGTTCTTGGAGACAAGCACGGCAACGTGGTGCATCTCGGCGAGCGCGAATGCTCCATCCAGCGCCGCCACCAGAAAGTTCTGGAAGAATCGCCCTCCGTCGCCATCGACGCCGCCACGCGCGCGAAAATCGGCAAGCAAGTGGTCGACGCGCTCAAAAATATCGGCTACTCCAGCGCCGGCACGGTGGAGTTTCTGCGCGAGGAATCCGGTAACCTCTACTTCATCGAAATGAATGCGCGCATTCAAGTGGAGCATCCGGTCACCGAAATGGTCACCGGCATCGATCTGGTGAAGTCTCAAATTCGCGTCGCAGCCGGCGAAGAACTGAAAACGGTTCTGCCGCCCGTCGAATTCCGCGGCCATGCCATCGAGTGCCGCATCAACGCCGAAGATCCCGAAACCTTTGTCCCGTCCGCGGGACGCATCACCGCCTTCCGCGTTCCCGGCGGCCCGGGCATCCGCGTCGATACTGCCGCGTACGCCGACGGTGTGATTCCGCCCTACTACGATTCGCTGATCGCCAAACTCATCGCGCACGGCAAGGACCGCGCCGAATCCATCGCTCGCATGAAGTGCGCGCTCGAAGGCTTCGTCGTCGAAGGCATCAAGACCACGATTCCGCTGCACAAACGAATTCTGAGCGATCCGGCGTTCGTGGCAGGCAAGTTCGACACGCATTTTCTGGATCGCGCGTTGGCCGAACCGGTCCACACCAAGCCACCCGCGAAGTCCGGACCGGCTCTGGTGCGGCCCAGTAGCAAGCAGAAAACGCGTTTAGCCAAGTAGCGCGGAGGCAGCGGTTGTTTCCGGCTCTCTACGCCATCCTCGACCTAGGCCCAAACCAGTCCCCGGAGTCCGCAATTTCCTTATCGGAGAAACTCGCGCGCGCCGGCGTGCGCCTGATGCAGGTTCGCGCGAAAAATTTCGGCCCGGCCGCCTATCTCGAAATTGCGCGCCGCGCCGTTGATTCCACCGCTCACGCGGGCGTACGCATGGTGATTAACGACCGGCCCGACGTCGCCGCCCTGTCCGGCTCGGCTGGCGTTCACCTGGGTCAGGAAGATGTGCCGGTCGAAGCCGCGCGCGCCACTTGCAAGGCGTCGCTGTGGGTCGGCGTCTCGACGCACAACGTCGCGCAACTCGAGGCTGCTGTCGCTACGTCAGCGGACTACATCGCCGTTGGCCCAATCTTTGCCACTCACTCTAAGGAAAATCCCGATCCCGTCGTTGGTTTGGAATTGCTTCGGCGCGCTCGCACCATGACTTCGAAGCCGATCGTTGCGATCGGCGGAATCACCATCGAAAGCGCTGCGGACGTCTTTGCCGCCGGCGCCGACTCTGTCGCCGTCATCAGTGACATCGCACGCGCCGCGAACCCCGGCGAGCGTGCCGCGCGATATCTGGAGATCGCCTCAAACGCTCGAGCAGCTCGAAACTGAAACCATGGCCGATACCCCCAACGCCGTGAACGCTCCACCGGCCACGCCCGCGAAATCGCTCGAGCTCGTCAAAGGCCTCGGACTGTTCGACGCGACCATGATTGTCTGCGGGTCCATGATCGGCTCGGGTATTTTCATCGTTTCCGCGGACATCGCGCATCAGGTCCAAAGCCCAGCGTTGCTCCTGCTCGTTTGGACCTTCACCGGAGTCATGACGATCATCGGGGCGCTCAGCTACGGCGAACTGGCGGCAGCCATGCCTGACGCCGGCGGTCAGTACGTTTTCCTCCGCGAATCGCTTTCGCCGCTGTGGGGGTTTCTCTACGGCTGGACTTTGCTTCTCGTGATTCAGACCGCCACGATCGCCGCCGTGGCAATCGCTTTCGCGAAATTTACGGCGGTGATGATTCCATGGTTTTCCGGTTCTGCTTGGATCGGAACGCACCTCGTGGCTGGTCCATGGAATTTTTGGTTCGGCACCCTGGGTCCGTATAACGTCGGCCTGAACCGCCAGAATCTGCTCGCCATCGCTTCCATCGTTTTCATCACCTGGATCAACACGCGCGGTTTGCGGATCGGCAAAGTCGTCCAAAACGTTTTCACCGTCGCGAAAGTAGGATCGCTTGCTGCGCTGGTGCTCTTGGGATTGTTCTACTCAACGGCGATTGCCCGTGCTGCCAACTTCACCGATTTCTGGCGCGGCTCCGCGCTGGGAACCATGCACCCCTATCCGCCGGACGGCCCCATCTGGACCATCAGCACCCTCACGCTGATCGGCGTCGCGATGGTCGGTGCGCTTTTTTCCGCCGATGCCTGGAACAACGTTACCTTCACCGCCGCCGAAGTCCGCAATCCCAGCCGCAATTTGCCGCTTTCGCTCGCGCTCGGGACTGGCATCGTCATCACCCTCTACTGTCTTGCGAACCTAGCCTACCTGCGAGTTCTGCCGATGTCCGGAGATCCGCATGGCGCAACCATTCTTGCTCGCGGCATTGAGTTCGCCACCGACGGGCGCGTCGGCACCGCCGTCACCGAAGTCGCCTTCGGACCCGCCGGCGCCATCATCATCGCCATCGCCATCATGATTTCCGGCTTCGGCTGCAATAACGGCCTGATCCTCAGCGGCGCCCGCGTTTACTATGCGATGTCAAAGGACCGCCTGTTCTTCAAATCCGTGGGTACCGTCAACAAGCACCACTCGCCCAGCGTCGCGCTGATCGTTCAGTGTATTTGGGCTTCGATCCTTTGCCTTTCCGGTACCTACAGCCAGCTTCTCGACTTCCTGATTTTCGCGGTGCTGATCTTCTATATTCTGACGTTCTGCGGACTTTTCATTCTTCGCTGGAAGCGGCCGGACATGCCTCGACCCTACCGCGCGTTCGGCTACCCGGTTCTGCCGGCGATCTATCTCGTGATGGCGGTATTCATAGAAATCCAGCTACTGCGTTACAAGCCGCAATATACCTGGCCCGGGCTGATTATCGTGATGCTCGGCGTGCCCGTGTACTGGCTCTGGAAGCGTGTAGCGAAGTCGTCGCTGGTTGCGAATTGAGGTAAAAATCCGCCGCCGCGATTCGTTCCGCGCGGGTTTTCGTGTAGATTCATCGCTGACGTTACAGCGGCGTGACATCGCTCGGTCGCCCGCTCGCAACCCGGTGTCCCTTGGGAGGGAACTGCGAATGAGCAATTCGCTGTTTAGGAAAAAGCCGCTCGAGCTTCTGCTGCGCGAAGCGTCGGAAACCGGCGAGAACACTCTGAAACGCTCGCTCGGCCCGCTGTCGCTCACTGCGCTCGGCGTCGGAGCGGTGATCGGAGCGGGAATTTTCGTGATGACCGGACTCGGCGCCACCTACGCCGGCCCGGCGCTTACGCTCTCCTTCGTTCTTTCCGGCTTCGGATGCGTTCTCGCGGGCCTGTGCTACGCCGAGTTCGCCGCGATGATTCCTCTCGCCGGCAGCGCCTACACCTATGCGTACGCCGCGCTCGGTGAATTGCTCGCCTGGATCATCGGCTGGGACCTGACTCTCGAATACGCCATGGGCGCCAGCACCGTTTCCTCCGGCTGGTCGAACCACTTCGTCGAAATTCTGGCGGCGTTTCATATGCGCATGCCGCTGTGGCTTGCCTACGACCACTGGACCGCGCTGACCACCGCTGAAAATGTGGTCGCGCGCAATATGGCGCACGCGTCGGACCCATCGCTGATCAACGGTAGCCGGGCATTTCTCGATCGTGTCGCCCAGATTATCTCCGCGCAATCGCCCGAGCTGCTGCAGCGCGCGCACGACCTGGTGGCCGCGCCGCACATTTTCGGCGTCGACATCGGCTTCAATCTTCCGGCGTTCGTCATCGCGTTGATCATCACCGCCGTCCTCGTCGTCGGTATCAAGGAAAGCGCAAACTTCAACGCCACGATCGTTGTGATCAAAGTCGGCGTCGTTCTCTTCGTAATCCTGCTGGGCATGAAGTACGTCGAGCACGCCAACGTCGGCTACAACTGGGCGGAATTCGCGCCGATGGGAATCAAGGGCATTGGGAAGGCAGCGGCCTACATCTTCTTCGCCTACATCGGATTTGACGCGGTTTCGACGACGGCGCAAGAAGCCAAGAATCCACAACGCGACTTGCCGATCGGCATCATCGCATCGCTCGTATCCTGCACCATCCTTTACATTCTCGTAGCATTCGTTCTCACCGGCATGGTGCCCTGGAAGGCGATCAACATCGAGGCGCCGCTGGCCGTCGCGTTTCTCGATCGCGGTTTGAAGACGGCATCCACCATAATCACCCTCGGTGCTCTCGCTGGCCTCACCAGCGTCATGCTGGTAATGCTTCTTGGCCAGACCCGCGTACTCTATTCGATGGCCAAAGACGGCCTTTTGCCGAGCCATTTTTTCGCCGCGATTCACCCGAAATTCCGCACGCCCTACAAGACGACGATCCTGGTCGGCCTGCTTGCCGCCATCTTTGGCAGCCTCACTCCAATCGACCAACTCGGGAAAATGGTCAATATTGGAACGCTGCTCGCATTCGTCATCGTCTGCATCGCGGTCATCGTTCTTCGCCGCACGAATCCCAATCAGCCGCGGCCATTCCGGACTCCACTGGTTCCGTTGATCCCGGGCCTGGGAGTGCTGATTAACGTCTACATGATGGCTAACCTTGGCTATTTGAACTGGGTACGCCTAATCGGTTGGCTGATCGTCGGCCTGTTCGTGTACTTTTTGTACAGCCGCCATCACAGCCGCGTGGCTGGCTATCGCGCGGAGTAGCTCTTAGCATGAGCAGAAGCCTGGGTTCGCATATTTAATTTCAAGCTAAAATGGGAACTTGTTCGCGTCCTTCCCGCGCCAGTGCGTGGGTGAGCGAGCTTCTGGCGGAGCTGCAAGCCGCCGTGATCCTGAATTCCAGGCGCCGCATCGCGTGAGCACATTCACATTTCGCCGCATCGCTATTTTCTTTCGCCGCGCCACGGCCGTCGATAAGGTCGCCGGCACGCTTGTGATTTTGGGCGCGATCGAGCGAATTCTTCACTTTCTCGGCATCACCGTCCCGTACTCCGGCGTTCTCCTGTTCGTTGCATTCCTGGCAGTCGTTTATCTTTTGATTCGCATTATCCCGCTCGTGCGCGCGCAAATGATGTGGCGCCTGCGCAACCGCTTGATCATCGCCTACATTTTCATCGCCGTCGTGCCACTGGTTCTGATCTTGGGAATGGCGGGCATCGCTGCATACGGCCTCTACCTGCAGCTGGGCGCTCACATGCTCCACGACGATTTGCAGGAGCGCATCGGCACGATCCAGGCGGAAACTCAGGCCATCGCCGGCGCGATCGAAATGGAGGCGCTCCAGGGCGCGTCGCCGTCGGATGAAGCCGTCCTTCAGCGTCCCAACGTCGCGCGAGTGATTGCGCTGTCGCGGAATGAGTGGCCCGAGCTTCGCGTCTTCCCGAATCACGGCGAGTACCTTGTGAAGGCTCACGGCGGCAAGGAGTTCGGCGGTATCGTCGAATTCGAAAATAAGATCTGGATTGCGGCGGCGACCTGCAAAAGCGAGCGCACCCAGCCGTTCTGCATCCTGGCTGGCACGCCGTTAAACTCCACGTTTCTGGACGGTCTTTCTTCTGAAATCGGCCCCATCGAGATCATCCCGCTGCGCGCCGACTCGGCTGCGGCTAACGGCGCCTCGTCCACCGCCACGAAAGGCGCTACCGCCTTCAATGGCCGCGTCTTCGTCGCCAGCGAACAGATTCGCAGCCGCCGCCGGACCCTGAGCCCGGCCGCCAATCCGTTCGATATCCAAGTGAACGGTGCTTCGACAATCCAACTCAATCACACCGGCCCCGATCAGAGTTCCGATCCATCTGCGCTTCTCGCTTCATTTAGCGTTCGCCCTTCGACGATGAACGGGCACCTCTTCAGCTCGGTTGGTGATGTGGGACCGCTACTCCTGATCGCCCTCGCCGTCGCAGGCATCATATTCTTGCTGCTCGAGATTGCGGCGCTCGCTACGGGAATCGTGCTGACGCGCACCATCACCACCGCCATCGGTGATCTCTACGAAGCCACTCTGTTCGTCCGCCGCGGCGACTTCGGCAAACGCGTCCGTGTTCACCAGCGCGATCAGCTCGGCGCGCTTGGCGAATCGTTCAACGAAATGACCAGTTCCATATCCGAATTGATCGACGAGCAGGGCAAGCGCCAGAAACTCGAAAACGAAATCGAAATCGCCCGCCAAGTACAATCGCAGCTGTTTCCACAGACCCTGCCCAAGTTGCCGGGCCTCGACCTCGCGGCGATCTGCCGCCCCGCGCGCACTGTGAGCGGGGACTATTACGACTTCATCCGCACCGGTCCGAACTGTGTGGGTATCGCCCTCGCGGACATCAGTGGCAAGGGAATTTTCGCCTCGCTACTAATGGCCAGCTTGCAAGCCGCGCTTCGCAGCCAGGCTACGCTCGATGGAACTTGCGGCACCGCCGAACTGGTTGCTCGCCTGAATCGTCACCTCTTCCGGAACACGTCCGACGATCGCTACGCGACGTTCTTCTATGGCGTCTACGACGGCGACGCAAAAACCTTCACCTACACGAACGCAGGCCATCTCGCGCCGTTCTTCATCCATAGCGGAAAAGTGGAAGAGTTGAGCGAAGGGGGCACCGTCGTCGGCCTGTTCGAGGATTTTCCGTACACCCAGCGCACGATTCACGTCGATCCAGGAAGCCTGTTCGTGCTATTTAGCGATGGCCTCACCGAACCTGAAAATGTGTACGGCGAGGAGTTTGGCAACAACCGCCTTCGTGAAGAAGTCCTTCGCAATCGCAACGTGCCGCCCCAGAAACTGGCGGAAAGTCTGATCGCTGCCGCTGAACTCTGGGCCGGCTCACCCGAACAAGCCGACGACATGACCGTCGTGGTCGCGCGGATGGGTTGAGAATCGGGACCGCGCTGTCTGAACTCGAAAACTGTTCGCACTCACGCTATATTGATGCAGACTTGTTGGTAAGGAGTTTTGGCGTGTCTTTACGCGGAAGAATCGCACTGATCACGGGCGGCAGCCGGGGCATTGGCCGCGGTATCGCCGAAGGCCTGGCGCGCGAAGGAGTGCGCATCGCGATCTCCTATCGCAGCAACAAGTCCGCCGCGCAAACCACGCTGAAGCATTTGCAGGAAGCCGAAGTCGAATGCTTCGCCGTCGAAGCCGACGCGACCGATCAACCGCAAGTGAACTCGATGATCGAAAAAGTTCTCGAGCGCTTCGGCCGCCTCGACATCCTGATCAACAACGTCGGCGAGTTCAATTGGAAGCCGGTGCTCGAGTCCTCGCGCGAAGAGTGGGAAGACATCATTGCTTCCAACCTCTACAGCGTTTTCTATGCCAGTAAAGCCGTTCTGCCGGCGATGCGTCGCCAACGCTGGGGGCGAATCGTCAATCTCGGCGCAGTAGGGGCCGAGCGCGCGTTCGGCCAGGGGACCATCTCGGCATACGCCGCCGCCAAAGCAGCCGTCGTTTCGTTTTCGCGTTCGCTGGCCATTGAAGAAGCCAAGCACGGAATCACGGTGAACGTGGTCAATCCATCAAATGTCGATGAGCGCGGCCTCACGGCCGACGAAGCGCGTCGAATCCGCGACGCGCGCGCGCCCATTGGCCGCCCTCCATCATCGGACGATGTGGCGGCCGCGGTGAAATTCTTCGCCTCCGACGGCGCAGACTACATCACCGGCCAGGTCCTCAACGTCACCGGCGGGTGGATGATTTAACCGTCTCGAATCGGTCCCATGAAAATCCTCACCGCAGCCGAGATGAATCAGGTCGACCGGCTCACCACCGAGCGCCACGGAATCTCTTCCGCCACGCTGATGGAGAACGCGGGTAAGGGCGTCGCCGATTTCATCGCGCAGCGGTTTTCCGGGTTCGTCCACAAAAACATCGTCGTGCTTTGCGGCAAGGGGAATAACGGCGGGGACGGTTTCGTCGTCGCGCGCCACTTGCTCCGGCGCGGCGCTGCTCCCGATGTTTTCCTGTTTGCGCCTCTCGAACAGATGCAGGGCGAAGCCGCCGCGAATGCCAACACCTGGCGCGATGGCGGCGGCCGTTTCCAGATCGTGCGCACCAGCCAGGGCTGGTCTGTCGCAAGATCCGCCGTCGCCTCCGCGCACATCATCGTTGACGCGCTTCTCGGCACGGGAATTCGTGGCACCGTTGAAGGCCTGTATGCCGAAGTGATCAACGACATGAACTCCGCTGCCGCCGCCAAGGACGGAGCGGAAGTTGTCGCAGTCGATATTCCATCCGGCCTGCCCGCCGACACCGGAATGCCTGCCGGTCCGGCAACCAAAGCCGCATACACCATCACCTTCACGGCCCCGAAGCTCGGCATGGTCGAAGCGAAAGCGGCCGACTATGTCGGCGAACTCCACGTCCACAAAATCGGCTCTCCCTACGCCCTCATCGAACAGACCGGCAAGAGCGAGCTGCACTGGGTCGACGCCGAGGAAGTGAACGCGTACGCCAAGTCGCGCAAACCGGGTGGAAACAAAGGAGACTACGGCCACGCCCTGATCGTCGCAGGATCGTATGGGAAAAGCGGCGCCGCGGTTCTCGCATCGTGGTCCGCGTTGCGCGCCGGTGCAGGTCTTGTGACGGTCGCCACGCCCGATGCTGTGCTTGCCATCGTCGCCGCACATACACCCGAAGTGATGACCGAGCCGCTCCCGGCAACCGCCGCAGGAACGATTTCAACGGCCAGCTTCGACAATGGCCGCCTTCAGAAGCTTCTCGAAAAAAAGAAAGTGCTCGCGATTGGACCGGGCCTGTCCACGAATGATGAGACCCAGAAAGTCGTACACAAACTTTTGACGAGCCGCGAAGTTCCCATCGTTCTGGACGCCGACGGGCTGAACGCTTTTGCCGGACACGCCGCCGACCTAAAAAATGACGCTGGCCTCCTCGCGCTGACGCCGCATCCGGGTGAAATGGCTCGCCTCGCCCATTGCTCGATTGCCGACGTGCAATCCACGCGGCTCCCGCTCGCGCTGAAATCCGCATCTGCCTGGAATGCGAACGTCGTGCTAAAAGGGCAAGGAACCATCGTCGCCTCGCCCGACGGTCACGCCTTCATCAACTCCACAGGGAACCCCGGCATGGGAACCGCAGGCACGGGCGACGTTCTCACCGGAATCCTGGCCGGGCTAACGGCTCAATTCGGCACGGAAGACTGGGCGCGCACGCTCGCCTTCGGTGTTTATCTTCACGGCCTGGCGGGAGACGTCGCGTACGAAGAATTCTCCCGCGCGCCGCTGATCGCCTCCGATCTGATTCGCGCGATTCCCCGTGCCTACCAGCGCTTCTACGAGGAATGCGCGCGTGGGTAGGATCGAAATCGATACGAACTCGTCCGATCAAACCATCGCCCGCGGACGAGAAATTGGCGCAGGCCTCAAGCCTCCACTTCTCGTTTTACTTTCTGGAGATCTCGGAGCAGGGAAGACAACGCTCACCAAAGGCCTGGCCAGTGGCTTCGGCGCAGCCACCGAAGAAGAAATCACCAGCCCCACCTTCACTCTTGTCCATCGATATTCGGGCGGTCGCGCGCCGGTCTACCATATCGATCTCTACCGCGTCGACGGCGCTCGCGACCTCTACACTCTCGGCCTCGACGATGTTTTCGAAGAGAACGCTATCGTGATCGTCGAGTGGCCCGACCGCCTCACCGTCCAGCACGATTGGCCGGTGATGCGCGTCCATCTCGAACATGTTGGCGACGACGCGCGAAGAATCGCGATCGACGCCCCATTCGATTTCCCCACCGGCCCCACCCCTGAGGTCTGAGACCCAACACAATAGTTGAACGTTCTGGATTTACGGTTTCGGCGGGGAAGGAGGTGCGGGCTTGTCGCCTGGTTTCTGGTCGCCGGGAGCAGATGGCTGCGCGCCGGGGATCTTCGGCTTCTCGATCACCGATACCGTGCCCACAGAAAAAAGTTTGAAGTCTGAGTAAGCGTGGCGCCTGATCAGCTGGTAGCTGGCGTACTGCGAATACGCCGAGGCGGTCTGCGGCAGCCAAAGTGTCACGGTCGAGGAGTGGAACTGCACCGGGGCGTAGTCAATCGAAACCGCATTCGACATCAGACCAATCAATCCGATCGGTTCAATCAAGTTCGTCTCGAGATGCAGGATCTCGCCAGAATCTCTTGCGATCCAGGCCCGGCCTTTCAGCTTCGCGCCGAATGAGCCCCTGGGGCTGCGGAACGCCATCAATCGCGACGGCCTCCCTTTGATTTGACGGAACGCAACGACCCATGCCGGCTGGCTGTTCCATTCCGCCGCTCCAGCGCACTGAAACGTGAAGTCAACGGAGTAGATCGGATGAAAAATTAGCGCCAGCGCCGGAACTCCAACGTCCTCCAGTTGCGCGGTATTGGCGTCGTTGTGGTCCAACGCCTGGCGAGACTCCTTCAGCGCCAACGATCCGTTCCGCACCGAAAACTCTGCCGTGAAATCGAACCGAGCCTCGGACGAAACGGTCGTGCTAGTCTCGGGAATGTCGGTTCTGGATCGCGACAGCTCCACGGCGTCAAACCGTTGCAGATTGTCCACCAGCGCAGCAGCGCTATCGCTCGCCTGCTTCATCACGTCGGGCAATGAGCATGGTGGCGTGTCCGAGAGGTCGGCGATCTTGCTGTCCGTGTTCGGCGGATTCCAGATGAGCGCCGCGCTGTGGATCTTCGCATTCTGCGCGGATGCCGTTTCCGCGCACGCCATTAGGACCACGGAAAGCATGGCAAACACAATCCGACTCGCGCGAAGAATTAGGAAGGAGATTCGCATTTCAATACGAAGTCCAGCCCGAACTACAAACCCATGATCTGGAATCCAGCGTCGACGTAAATCACGTTGCCCGTCACTCCGCGTCCCAGGTCGCTGCCGAGAAAAACAGCCGTGTCTGCCACTTCCGCCGTTTCCGTATTTCGTCGCAGCGGCGCATGTTGCTGCACGAAATCCAGGACCTTCGAGAAATCCTTAATCCCGCGCGCGGAGATCGTCTTGATCGGTCCTGCGGAAATTGCATTCACTCGTATCTTTTGCTGTCCCAATTCGCTCGCAAGGTAACGCACTTCGGCTTCGAGCGCCGCCTTCGCTACGCCCATCACGTTGTAGTTCGTCACCACACGCGTCGAACCCAGATACGTCAGCGTCATGATCGCGCCGCCGGTGGTCATCAAAGGCGCCAACTCTTTGGCCAGGTAAACCAGTGAAAACGCGCTGATCTCCAGCGCCACCTTGAAACCATCCCGCGACGTATTGACAAACGGTTGATTCAGGTCTTCGTGATTCGCGCCCGCCAGACAATGCACCATCACATCCAGCTTGTGCCCATCTGCCTTCAGCGACGCCCCGAGCGCATCGATGTCCGATTGTTGCACCACGTCGCATGGATAGAAGGCCGTGGCTCCCAGCTCTTTGCCCAGCTCTTCCACCGTCGGTTTCGCCCGATCGTTCTGATAGGTCAGCACGAGCCTCGCGCCTTCGCGCGCAAACGCTTGAGCGATCGCATAGGCGATACTCCATTTATTCCATACCCCCATGACGATGGCGGTTTTGCCTTCCAGTAGTTGGGACATAGCGCGTTATCTTATCGGATTCCGGAGAGCCTCGCCAGCGCGCGAACATCACCGGTTGGCGATGCTTCGCCAGTTTCGGGGTAGGCTCATTTGCGGTTCAGGAAGCTGAGAATTGCCTTCACAATGTCCGCCACAACTGGCCAGAGTACGCCCAAAAGCCCCAACACCGCGGCCACCGCCCGCACACGGTCCTTGGTGCGCTGTTCGGGTGTCGCAGCCGAACCAGCGTCTGTCGCTTCGATCAACCGAGGAGCCGCTGAGCTGGAATGCCGACCACAGAATCCGTTGGACAGGGCGCGCCTTTCGCACCGCTGTCCGCTCGGTCCCAAGTACAGGCATGTCCCGTAAGTGCCTCGAGCCGGGCCGGGGGCGAATGCCGTAGCCGACTCGCCCTGCTCCTCGTCGCCGAAATCGGGAGGCCGCAGCTCCATCGGCGCCGTAGGGTGCATTGTGTCCTGACCGCCGTTGACGGTTTGGAATCGGTCCATTGCGCCCCCTACCCGGCCCAGTTACAGTGAAAATCCGACGCGTCTGCACCGCACATGGCCGACATTCGCACCATCAGTCCCACCGCCCATCCTGCCCGGATGAAGCTGGAGCCGTATTCCGCCGAAATCCGTCTCAGCACTCTCAGCGTCGGCGTCGACAACATTCATTATGACGTGTTCTTGAGCCCGCGCTTTTCCGAATTCAGCAAAAAGTACCTCGGCGACCTGGTGCGCCAAGCCGTCAACATAAATCTCTTTTATGGCAAAGACCGCAAGCAATCCGGCGCGCCTGAACACGGAGCCTTTCGAAAACTGCTCACCGAAATTCTGCAGGAATCGCTCACGCGCGCCAAGTTCGCGCGGTCCATCGAGGCAGACATCCTGAATCAGCTCACCCTTCTGAAGCACCTCACGCTTGAGACCAACAGCCAGTTCGCCAGCCTGATCGTCGAGTGTAAGGATTGGATTCGCGCTCGCGGACAGCACTTCGAGCACAGTGAGCAGGCGCACGTGATGCGCGCCAAGATTGCGGACATTCAAGCCGACCGGAAGAGCACCTTCCGGCAGGTCGGCGAAACGCTTTGCAAAGTCTGGCGCGAAGTTGAAGACGGCACGCTCGCAAAATCCCGCCGTGCGCTTTTCGGCGACGAATACCGCGACACATACGACCTGTTGCAAAACCGCCTCCTGTTTGTCGAAAACGGTAACGATGAATATCTTTTCCTCGAGCATTACGTCCTGCTCGGCAATTTCGTAAACGACCCGGATCGCTTCGACATTTTCGACGCGATGCTTCTCGATTTCATCCGCGAATTTGTTTTGATGGGCACGGACACCGACGACCTCGGTAAGGCGCGCAAGCAGCACGAGCGTCTTGTCGAACAGGGCCGCATGCTCCGCTCCAACCTCGCCCGCCTTGAAGAAGAAATCGACGAAGCCACCGGCCGCACCGGCGACGACAGTTTGTTCCCGACATTCTTTAAGCGCAAAGGCCCGACCGGCGCTTTGAATCCCACTGAGATCGGAGACCTGCGCCGTAAGTTTTCCGCGATCGAAAAGAGCCTCGAAGACCTGAGCCCCCAGATCGATACCGCCAAGCGGCGGATGGATTTCTTGAACGAAGAAACCCAGGGCCGCCTCGGGGACTACCTCAACCAGCCCAACAACGCTCGTCGCCTGTTCGATCCCGAAGCGCCGCTCACAGAAGGCGAAGCCAGCCCCCAGGTTCGCGCCGAACTCCTCGAAGAGTTCGTGCATCGTCTTGAAGAGCGCGAACTTCTCTTGCACGTCATCGCGGGCTATGAACTCCGCAAAATCCATGCTGACTACTGCCCGCCGATTCACTTGCAGGCGCTGAAAAAAGCTCTCGTAAATAAAGACGACGCGCGCCGCGTCGAGCAGCTCCTCGAAAAGGTTCCTGCGCGAAAAGTTTCGGCCAAGCGCATGCTCGACACCTCGCGAAATATGCGCCGCAAGACGCGAGAAGAACAGCGTGCCGTCGGCCTGCGCTTCGTCGAAGATTTCATGCGCCTTCGCCGCGACCGTCGCAATTACCAGCAAGTGACCGCCTCGATGGAGCGCATCAACCTGGTTCGTTCCGAACAGGCCCGCAAGCTTTCTCGCGTCAACAAAAGCCTCTACGAATTGCTGATGCCGGAAGAGAATCGTCCGGTCGAAGACGCAGTCATCAACCACACGGTCATAAAAGCCGACGTCCGTGGCTCAACAGGCATCACCAAAGACCTGCTCGCGAAAGGCCTGAATCCCGCCTCGCACTTCAGCATGAACTTGCACGAGCCGGTGAAGCGCATGCTCGAGCGCTACGGCGCCGCTACCGTGTTCATCGAAGGCGATGCGATCATTCTCGCCATCGACGAAACTGAGGCCACGCGCACCACGATGCGCGGTGTCGCTCGAGCTTGCGTGCTTGCTCGTGAAATTCTCGCGGTCACGCAGGCGTACAACGGCCGTGCGAAAACCACCGACCTGCCGCCGCTCGAAATTGGCGTTGGCGTCGCCTTTCAGGATTCCGCTCCTTCGCTGTGGATGGACGGGGAATCGAAAATCATGATCTCCAAGGCGCTCAATCTTTCCGACCGCCTCTCGAGCTGCACTAAAATCGCCAAGCGCATCTTCAAAGACAACGTTTCGCCCTTCAACGTCTTCCTCCTCCAGCCGCTGATGGAAGACGCCGAAGCTGAGGAAGGCGAAGAGCTGCTCATTCGCTTCAATCTGAATGGAATCGAACTGAACGAGGAAGGGTTCCAAAAACTCAGCGCCGAAATCGCGCTCGCGCCGTTTGCCGGAACCTTCCCGATGCCGTGGGGCAAGGAACGCGCCGAAGTCTTCGTCGGCGAAGTGCCGCTCGGCGAATCGATCGAGCCGATCGTGATCCGCAAAGGCTACGTCCGCCAACTGCTGCCCGGCGCCAAAATTGGCGCGCAGGGCGCGCGCGCCTATTACGAAGTCTGCACCGACGCCAAGCTCGTCGAAATCGCCCGCAAACAATTCGCCGCCGGCTCACCCAAGACTTAGCGATCCCCGCGAAGTTTCGACCTTCACTCGTCCCGTCGCGCCGCGCATCTTCATCTCAAATCCCCGACTCGACGTATAATCCACGCTCATCTTCGCGACTCATCCGTCGCACCATAACGGAGGCGAAAAGGGTCCGGTGATCCTCGTGGCCTTCAAAGCCATTGATCCTGTCCTTCGCGGACAGGGTGGTGGGTTCGACTCCCACACGCTTCCGCCAAAAGCTCGCTGATTCTGCTGTCTTTCCCAACCTGAAACCTCGAAAAAGGGCCTTGCGGCAGGGGGTTTTGCGCCCAAGTTGCGCCCAGTTTTCGCAGTGCGAAGGTGCAGGTCACATAACTCAGCTACACAGAATCGGATGGATTCGCAGCTAAACCCAATTTCGCTTCGAGGGAAGAAATGGCTGACGACACAAATCTCCAGGTAGGCGTCGTAATCGACACCTCTGGTCTTACGACTGGTACGCAACAAGTGCAGTCGGCCGTCGACCGGATGGCGAATACGATCACCGACCGATTTGGCACCGCCGCGAAAGCGCCTGACGCACTCCAGTCTGCTCTGAAGAGCACAGCCCAAGCGGCGGTCGCAGCAACCTCTTCGATCGAAGGAATCGGCTTCGCGGCCGAAGCCGCCGGCGCGTTGATCGAGGCGGCGTTCCCAGTCGCGATACTGGCGGCGTTTGTCGGCGCTATGGCTGCGCTCGCGAGCCACATCGAAACGGTCAACGAAGGAATCAGGAAACAGGTTTCAGAGGATGCCGACTTGGCTTTTTCGGCCGCCAGGTCAGCTGAGGCCATCGAACTTCAGAATGCGAAGCTCGAGGAGCAGATCGCCAAGCTCGAAGGACGCCCGACTGGTCAGACAAAACTCGAAGCGGCGCTCATCGCGACTCAGCTGCGAGCCGACAAACTCTCCGAGTCACTTCAAACCGACATCGACAAATCCGTCACACTTCTAGACACGGGATTTTTTAAGTCGCTCTTCAGCAGCTTCTCGGTAGACGAAACGTCCATACAGAAACAAATTCAGCCGTTCCTCAACGCCGTCGACCTGGCAAAGAACAAAGTTGCAGAAGCGAAGCCAGGCTCCGACGATTTCAAAAACGCGCTGAATGAGCAGCGTGAAGCGTGGGTCAACCTCAGAGACGACATCGTTCAGTGGGAAAAAGCCGTGGATCCGACGGCCGTTGACACCATCGCAAAGCTGAACTCCTCGCTCAAAATCGCGAACGACGCGATCCGTTCCCTCGATGACTCCTCGAAGCAAACCAAGCTGGAGGTGCAGGTTGGTGATGACACCAACGCAAAAGAGTTCGCTGAGAAACTGAAGGAAGTGAACCGCGAGACGCTCGAGGAGAGCAGAGAGGACGCGCGGGAGGAGCTTGAGCAGATTGACCGAACCAACGCGGAGAAAAAGAAGACTTACGCTGAGGGCATGCAATACAGCCTCGAAGCTGCGCGCGAAGAACTCGAGCAAATCCACGAGGCGTCAGCGGCGCGAAAGAAAGCCATGGAGGAAACCGAGAAGCTCAACAGGGATGAGCTGACGTCAACGGTCGAAGCCGCCAAACTGGCGACGGAATCGAAAACGAGTCAATACGCAACCGAACTGAAGCTTGGTCAGATCAACGCCCAGCAGGAAATTGCGCTTCGCCGCTCTGCGATCGAGGAAGAGGCCAACGCCAAGGAAGCTGCGCTGAATCAGGCTCTCTCAAAAGTTGACGAAAGAGATCCGAACTCGCCGGCGCAACGCAAGGCCATCTACGACCAGCTATTGCGCGTGCAAGAGCAGTACTCGAAGGATTCTCAGACTCTCGACGAGCAATCAGCCCTGGCGCTCAAACAAGAGTGGGACCAGGTCTTCAGCGCCGTAAATCAGCCGCTCGAGTCCTTCGTTCGCAGCGTGATTCGTGGCAACAAAACGATTGGCCAGGACTTTCGGGATCTCGGTATCGGTGTTCTCGAATCGATCACCGAGATGCTCGAAAAGACCGCCTTGAAGGTCGGCGAAAATCTTCTGCTTCAAAACGTTCTCGAGAAGTCGGCAATGGCGCAGCGGCTCGCCGATTTCGCGACGGGCAACGCAGCAAAACAGACTCTACAGACCTCTTCAAACGTAGCGACAGTGACGGGCGAAGCTGGCGCCGGCGCCGCCGCGGCGTTTGCGAGCGTCATGGAAGCCCTACCTTTCCCGGTCAACATCGCTGCAGCTCCGGCCGTTGCCGCCGCTACGTTGGCGCAAATCGAGTCGTTCGGTTCGCTCTCCGCGTTCAAAGACGGCGGGCTGGTGCCGAGCGACATGATCGCGTTGCTGCACGAAGACGAAATGGTTTTGCCTGCGCCGCTTTCTCAAAAGGTTCAGCAGGCCATGTCGCCAGGATCCGGTGGCGGCAATTTGAATATCCACATCCACGCAATGGATGCGCAGAGCTTTTCTCGCTCGGGGATCATGAAGCAGATCAAAAAGGAACTCTCAAACCACGCTCGAAACATCGGACTGGTTCGCAAATAGATCAACTCGAATCGTCGGAGGAAACGTGAAAATCGATAACCATTCTTTGGGAGATCTGGAAAAGCCGAAGGCAGAGACGAAGGAGTTCCTCACCGCCGAGCTTGCCGGCAGATTTCGCGGCGCGTCCGAGATGGCGAAGGCCGCGGTGATCGACGCTGCAACCTGGGCCGCAAGCGTGAAACAATTGCTCGCCGAAGCCGTCGCCGCCGGAGGCGATGTCGATAAGTTCAACTTCGCTCGCGATCCCCACGTCGACCTGACGCTCGACGCTGCGTACGATGCGTTGAAAAACGTCGATCTGGCGCTTCCCGCATTCCTTGCTGAGATCCTGTCGCTCGCTCTCCGCCAACCGGACGAGCGTAAGGACTGGTCAACCCACTACCACAACGACGTCGCGGCCTCGTTCGCCGATCCAAGTTGGACCACGCGCAATCGGTCAAAGCTGGCGCCGGTGTACGACCTCATCAAGTCGATTCAGGGCCGTGCGTACGGCAACCCTCTCGACATCGACCGTGCGAGGCAGGGAACGACTCTGGCAAACCAAGCGTGGCGCACGATTGCGCCGCGCGTGGAGTACTGGTCGTTGCCGGAATTGAAGGACGAAACGGTCGGCCTTTACCTCGACAAAATGAGTGCGCGAGTCGCACGCGTCAACGCCAGACTCGACGCGGCGGGGTTCGGAAGTCCGAAACCCAACAAATTCTCCGGCATGACTCCCGAGCAGATCCGCAAGCAAAACAGCGACGACGTCGCTCGGATTGAGCGCGAGACCTCGGCAGAGCTGAAAAAGATCGCCGGTGGAGGCAGTGTTGAGAGAAATCTCAAGTCCATTTCGGTCGAGGATGGCGAGCTTCGGAAAACGTACTACTAACAAGTTTCCAACAAGGAGAAAGACATGCCATTAGCTTCATTTGCACAAGTGCAGGCGGACTACAACGCAGCGAAGACGGCGCTCGCCTCATTTCAAGCTGCGGTCGACAGCGCGGCGGCCGCTCTGCTCGCGCTTAACCAGGCTAACCAGCAGCTCAAAGCAGATGGCTGCGGCGACGTCGCTGAGTTTTTCTATGAGCAGGCGATAGAGGCCAACCAGGGATACTCGGTCGCAGAGGGCTCGGCGCGCGTGGTCATCTTCGCTCGAGATCCCGCGAAGTCTCGGAACCTGGATCTGGTTCAGCAGCTGACCGCCCACAGCGTCACGCAACTCTGCTCGAGCACTTTCACAACTTACCCGACGTTGGTGCCGTGATCGGCGCGGCATCGGTTTTTATTCACGTTCAACAAATCTTCGGGAGGCAGCGAAAAATGTACACAGCGACGCAGCAGCAAACGACGCTCGAACGGCGACAGGCGCTCCTCGATCGTCAAAGCGATCTCGCCTCTACGATCACCGATAACGAAGGCAAGCTACGATCGATCGAGACCGAGAAGAAAAAGCTTTTTCGATCGATTGCGAGCGGCGATCGTACGGCGACCGAGCGCGCGGATCGGCTCGACGTCCAAGAGCTTAATCTTCAGAGAACGCTCGCCGGCCTTCGCTCGGAGCTGGCCGACGTCGATGGAGATCTGGCCGCCCTGGTTCCAATCCTTCAGGCGGAGAACGCGAGAGAACTCGAACAAACTCAGCAAACTCGCGCAGCGGAATTCCGGCGCCAGATCCTCGTCCACTGTCACAACTATGCTGCTCGCTATCGCGCGATGTGTCGCGAACGCTTCGAGCTTGCGGAGCTGCTCGGGCGCATTTCCGTCGACGCCGTTTTGACCGAGCGACAGACGATGGAATTGGTCAGCCTCGCTGCGATGACGGAAAACGAGGTCTTCGTCGCGCCACTGAACGAGCACTGGCGGCCGGCACGGCGACCACTCACGCCTCGCGAGATCCGCGTGATCGCTGCAAAGCCGCCCGACGCAAAACGCTCGCTTGAGGAATTGAAGTAAAAACCTCGCCGGCTGAGCCTCGCGTCTCGGTCTCATCGCCGTGACCACTCCCCTCAGTGCCGGCAGCTCTGGACGTGCCGGATTTCACGTGCCAGAGATCCGCGGCGGCTGCGGCGCCCTGGTCTGAGCGGCCTCCCCTGGTCCCTTCGACTTGGGCGCTGCGGCTGTGGCGAAATAACCCTAAGTTCTCATGGTGAGCAACGTGCCGAAGCCTGCTATCAGGAATAAAACAGCGACGAAAACAGCGAAGAAACAGCGGAGGAAGGAGCAAGCTGTCGAGCGGATCGCGGCTCATCAGTTCAAGCCTGGGCAGAGCGGAAATCCCTCCGGCCGACCGCGCGACATCGTTTCGCGATTGATTCGGGAGATTGCGCCGCAAAGGTGTCCCAGCGATCGGCGCGGTCGAAGTTGGGCAGAGATGGTTGCGATCGCTCTGTACAAGAAAGCGATCAAGGGTGATGTTCGAGCGATTGGCGAGCTGCTCGACCGCGCAGAAGGAAAGCCACGCCAGTCGCTCGATCTCACAGCGGCCGGCGAATTCGGCTTCACAAACATGTCGCTCGAGGAAATGGACCGACGGCTGATGGAGCTTTTGCGAAGTTGCTTTCAGCGACAGCTTCCGTCCTCTCCGGAGAAGGCCATCTCATAAACACATGACTATGGGCAAGCGGACCGTGCGCGGTTCACATTTGATTGCAGATGGGTTACGGCTTCGAGTTCGTTAGGGATTTTGGGCCGCCCCGCGGCGATCAACCCAACGAATCAAATAGTCGGCGAATCGGATTAAGTCAGCCGCCTCTTGTGCGTCGTATTGAACGCCTCTGTGACTCGATGGGTTCTTGAACAGAGCGATCGCGCCGGCGAAGAGCTGGCTGGCCGCCTCTCGCTCCGCCGTGGGAACGGATGGATCGGCCAACGCGCCTGTCGACGGATCGAACGCAGTTCTCATTAGCTTCACGCCGATCGATTCTGCCGGTTGTCCAGAGGCCCCTCGCACCCGCACTTCCAGTTCCTTGAATGCTGCGAAGACAGCTGTATCGTAGTCGCCTCGCAAAAATATAGGACGCGCGGTAGTGGCCAACTGCGGGTCGAGCCGCGCCGCGGGAACAAGATTCCCCAGGAAGAAAGCTTGAGCGTCTCCGCTTTCCAACAACTTACGTCCGCGTCGAGTAATGAAGATCCAGTTTCCGGAGGAATCGTTCGCTCGAATGGCAATTAGTCCGGCCCGCTCGAGTGCGGACCAAGCTTCCGAAAGCGCGGAGCGAACTTCTTCGTGCCTGTCAGCTGCAAAAGCTCTGAGGTCCGGCTGAATCGAGAAATTGTAGCGATTGTGTTCACTGGATGGAGCTTGTTCGAGGTAGCGCAACAGCAGGAACGCTAGATCTTCGGGCTCGAGCTGTAGTAGGTCATTTGGTGCGGGAAATGCATCACTGATTCTCATCGTCGCCCTTCCTAGCCTGGTTGATAGTCTGCGCTTCCCACTGAATCTCACCGCATCCGCTAAATTTTCGGGACCGCCTTATGCGAAGTGCGGCCGAACCTTACGGCCATCTCGGTACACCGGGCCGATGCCCTTTTGGATGGTGTTCCAGCGCTCGACGAAAGTTGGGATGTCTTGCTCTGCGAGTGAGCGTGGCGGCGGAAAGCCGACCAACTCGGCTTTTATCGGGTAAATCGGCATAGCGCAGCGGTCCCAAATCGGATGTTGGGATAGCGATGGGGAAAATGCATGTCGTCTGTACGCCTTCTTCATCCAGCGTGAGCACGTCACCTGCAGCACCAGACGACCCATCCCGAATGTAAAGACGTTGATTTCCGAGCGATCCGCCTGGTCGAGTTTCGATCGTAGCGTTCCGCTTTTGAAGAGCCCGTGCTGATAAGTCAGCGCGGCAATCCAGACCTGCACTCCGTCCGGTATTGTCAGCGATGTTCCGAATTGCTGCCTCTCCGCGAATGGATAGAAAGGCGGCGCATGATCGTGCGAGTGATCGGCGATCACCGCCTTCAAAAATCCAAAAGCTGCCAGGACTCCGATCGCCTCGCTGTCGAGTTTAGTCGACGCTCCTGAGGCGACCATGTCCTTCGCGATCGCTTTTGTGCTCGCCTCGATTCCGCTCATCCAGCCGTTGTTGCACGAGCTGCACACAACCTTCGTCTTGGAGTCGAGCACCGCCTTCTGCCACGTCTTGACGCTGCCGTCCTCCTCCTGCCGAGTAAACGTGTAGGTGCTCGGACCGAGGATCTCTCCAGCCCAGGCACTCCAGATGTGCTCGCCTGTGATGTCAGCAGTCGCGGGACAGAATGCGCAGGGTTCGCGGTGGTGTTTTTTCAAGGAAGAGACTCCGATTTCGAGGACGGCGCTCGGCGTCCAGCCGCGCGTGACGTAGTTACGCTTGGTTGGCGTCCCATATCTCACGGATTCGTGTTCCTGAGAGTAGAATTTCCGTTCGTGATTGTTTGCCGCCGACGAATGACAGCATCGTGTTTTCCAATTGTGCGGTTCTCAATTGTTTTAGGAATTCGTACTGAAGCGCGGCTCGTGCTTTTTCGCAGAGACTGAGGATCGCAAGCGCGTCCGCCAGGTAATCGTCGATTGCGCCTCCGCCGCGCTCGGTAATCATTTCCTGATCCCGTTGTGCGCCTCCGCGGTCAAACGGACTATTGGGTTCGCATTTTTTTCGCCCGCAATTCCCGCAGCAAGAAATATAAAGCACTCACGTGACGCGGTTATTCCGGCAGGTTCCAAAAAGCTATCAACTTTCGGCCGCCCTTCGCAGATTCCCGCTGACTCGACCTTTCGGTTGAGGTGAAGCGCGACCGCCATGTGGCCAGCCTCGTGACACGATCCGCGCTTTACTGTGTCCATTTCGCCTCCCGTATTGCGACGCAAATTGATAGCTCAGGCCGAGTGAGACGAAAAACCCAGCCGTACCGTTCGCGGAATGCGTTCATCCCTCTGCATGTTTTTTCAGCGAACAAAACAACACAGAGACAGTAGAATGTTCCGCATGAAAAAGACATCGTCGAAAGGTATAAGCCGATTGGACGCGATCCTGATTCACTTCCAACCAGCGAAGCGCGGTGGTTTCGGCAAGCTCGACCCCGCTAAGCGCGGGCTGATAGTCGGACTCGGATCGACGCCGCCCGGGCAGAAGAGAAACAAGGAGCAAGACGCCTACAACGCTGAGCGCGAATGGCAGCGCAATCTGTCGTTTGTGTGCGGCCTGTACAATCTCATCCCCCCGGCCAGCACGGTGCTCAAGGGTGAGGCCGAAGATCTTCTTCTCTCGCTATTCGGTTCCGGCTTCTCTGCGGACAGGATCGCGAGGTTCAACACCGCGGCGCGTCAGCGCATCAAGAAGGACGGCGAGGCCGCTTGGCGCTTGGTGGAAAAGATTCGTCGGGCGCACGGCCTGCTGAAGTAGGATTCATGTTCTTCAGGAAGTGCAGACAAACATCTGATTTTGGGCAGATCTGGCGCGAATTCTGGGCGCGTGCGTTTTCAGCGATCCGCTCTGACGCCTTCCGCGTGGTTTTTGGGCAGGTTGACCTTTGTGGGCAGGCTATAAGCCGCGCGCTGCGCTGTTCCCTTGGTTAGTCCTGTCGCCGCGCAAATCTCTCGCCAGGAGCGGCCCTGGCTGCGCAGATCCGCAATCCTAGCGGCATCCACGATCACCCGCGGCCGTCCGAGGCGTTTTCCCTTCGCGCGCGCGTTCCGCAGGCCTGCCTTCACGCGTTCGGCGATCAAGCTGCGCTCGAGTTCGCCCACGGCACCAAGGACCGTGAAGACCATTTTGCCCGCCGGCGTCGACGTGTCCAGTTGCTCGCTGAGTGAAACGAATTCGATGCCGAGCGATTTGAACGTCTCGAGCGCGCGCAGCAAATGTGAAACGGATCTCGCGAAGCGATCGAACTTCCAGACGACAACGGAATCGAAACGCCGGCGATGCGCGGCCGCTAAGAGCAGATCGAGCTGAGGACGCTTTTCCTTTGCGCCCGAAACTCCGACGTCGACGAACTCGCCGGCGATCGTCCACTGCCGGCGCTGGCAGTATTCGCGCAGTTCGCGAAGCTGCATCTCCGGATCCTGGCCGTTGTTGATGGTGGACACGCGAGCGTACAGTGCGACTCTCATCGTTTTGTCCTCGCGTTCGTCTCCAGAAATTCGATCGACGGAATGATGGCTTCTCGAGCGATCGCCTGAAGATCGATTCCGCCGTCGTACTGAGCTGGTCGCTCAGCGTTCGCTCGTCGGAGTGTTTGCTTCATTCGCTGCGTGGTCCGCGCGTAGCAGGGTGGACACATCCCGAGCGAACCGTGCCGACCTTCCCGGGTTCCGCAGACCAGACATCCCCAGTCGCGAAAGTATGACGGCCATTTTCGTTGCTCGACGACCGTCTGGCGCCGTCGCGCCGCGGTCGTCGTCGCCCGATCTGCGAAGAACGGTTGGAGGACGTTTGCGGAGTTTCCTTCAAGCGCTTCGGCAACTTTTCGTTCAACAAGCGCGGTCAAGTCCGAACCGGTTTTCGCGGACCGCGTCGGCAGCACAAGTTCTGCCCTTACGCGCTTAGCTTTTGGCATTGCAGTCTCCCAGTGGATGGCATCGTGCGTGGACGTCTTTGATTCGCGCCGGCGATACATTCAGGTAGACCGTCGTGGTCGACAGACTCGTGTGGCCGAGAATCTCCTGCACGTAGCGGAGATCTGCACCGCCTTCCAGTAGGTGCGTCGCGCACGCGCGGCGTACTGCGTGAGGATGGACGCGCCCCAGGCCAGCGCGACTTGCGCTCCTGGCAACGATGAACGCGATCCCGCGAGGCGTGTAAGGAGAAGAGAACCGCGCGCGAAACCCGCCGCAGTTCACGAGAAGCTGATCGAACCGATATCGTGCCTGGTGGCGCGTTGTGAGTTCGTCGATTCCACCGATGCGGATCCGTCGTTGAACTCCGCCGCTGTAGTAGTAGCCGATCCACCACTTACCCTCAGTTCGCATCGAACCGATTCGACCGGGACTTTCAAACAGAAACGGGGTTTGGCTGGGCCGTGTCGCAAGCATCGCGATGATCGCAGCTCGCGCCGGCCGCCCGAACAGGACGATCCGACCCTTGTCGCCCTTGCCCCTCTGCACACGCGCGACGCGCTGCTCGAGATCTACATCTTCGAGTTTCATCGCAACACACTCAGAAACCCGAACCGCGGTGGCGTACAAAAACTCGATCACGGCGCGTTCGGTAAGATTGGCGGCGGCTTCGATCAGTCGTTCGACCTGCCTCACCGTTAAGACAATTGGCGCGCGGTAGGCCGTCTTTCGGCTGCTCACTCCGAACATCGGATCGCGGCCTTCGTTCAAGCCGACAATTCTCAGGAATTTGAAGAATTCTCGGATCGCCGCAATGTGGTGATTGAGAGTTGTCGACGCGAGTCCGCGGTTTAGCAGCGAGTACTGGAAGCCGCGAATATCCTGGCGTTCGATGCTCAGCACCGATCTCGTGCCGATCGTTGAAAGCAGACGACTCACCGAATCGGAATAACTGCGGACCGTTAGCGGTTTTCGGCCGCGACCCTCGAGGTATCGAGCGAACGACAGTTGCAGCTGCTCGTTTGAGGATTTGTAGGATCTGGCAGGAGGGTTTGGCATGCCTGAGGATCCGTCGCCGGATTTCTCAGATCGAGTAAAACCTTGCACTACTTCGTGCGCACGATGACGCACTTGATGTGAAACAGCGGACGAATTACTCTGACGGGCAGAAGCCATGGAGCTAACCCTCCTCGGTTTTTAGGGCCGCATCGGTGTCTCTAGCACCGGCGCGGCCCGCCTTGCTTCAGTTTATCTTTTGACTCTTATGTTGCACTCTGATCCGCACTGCTGCTCCCTTTGCATCCTCGAGGACGACGACCCACGGAAGATCGGGATAGCCGGGGCTGTCGCTCCACGTGGGCTCCTCGTAAACGGGCGCTATCTTCATCGAGACGAATTGGCGACCATTCGAGTCTACGTATCGAACTAAAAACGGCAGGTACATGGTACGTCCGTCGGCAATATCGACCGCTGCCAACGCAAGCTTCCCGATGAGGTGCCAGGCGGTCTCAGCATCCGCCAGCGCGTCCGCCAGATCTTCGTCGCTAGCCAGAAAGACTTTATCGACCTCGGTCATGTGCCGGCCTACTCTCGAATCTTTTTCCGAAATATCTTCGCGCGTTTCTGTTTGAGTCGATCGACGTCGGCTTCGGACCAGATCCGCTTGCTGTTGCCGGCTACGACCTGAACCTTCGGAGCGCGTATCTCGCCGGCAGCGATCCAAACCTGCAGCGTTGCTCTCGAGATGCCGGCCGCCGCGGCGGCTTCGCTCGTCGTGTATGTCTTGGCCACGTCTTCTTGTACCACGATAACTTTACAGCTGTCAAGTTATCGTGTAGCATCTAGGTCGACACATGGCGAAGCGGCGCAAACCCTCGGACCTAAAGCCATGCTCGGTGACGATTCGCCCGGGCGCCGTCGATTTGGAGCGGATCGTTCCAATCGGAATCGATGTGCTTCGCCATGAAATCAAACGCGCGCAAATAGCGACGCTGTACACAAGCTGGTTTGCCGACAGAGGGCCGATTGACGCGAAACCGAAACCGACGCCGCGGCGATCGAAGCGAGCCCAGGTGATCGCTGAGCTTAGCGCGAGTGGCCTCCAGGGTCTCGACTACTGCAGAGCGATGGACAAGGCCCGGATCTCGGTGCCGATCGAATGGCGCGAGGACGGCTGCCCCGCGAAATACACGGCCGCTTACCTAAACGGCCCGCGGAGCAAAAAAAGAATTCAGCAAGAGAAATGGCGGAACAGCCGCAAACCGTAAGTCTCCAACTCTCGCACTTCCAAAGTGAGACTGTATTTCTCTCCGCAAAAAGCCAATAAAAACGGCCCTGCTTTGATGGTGTAACTCTCAAGAGTAAAAACTCGCCTTTGACGGGTTTCGCCTCCGCGTGCCAATCTCCGCACACGATGCCGCTGCTGACGACCAAATTGAAATGCGCTGAAGCACTCGGCATCAGTCTGCGATCCGTCGACCGTTTGCTCGCGAGCAGCAAGCTGCCGCGCGTCAAAATCGGCAACTCATCTCGAATTCCGGTGGACGCTCTCCTGAAATTGGCGAGTGGTCATGCCCAAAAACCTCCTTCTGCCCAAAAACGTCGGCGCAGTGACCATGCAAAAATCGCGGCAAAACGCTTGCCCAAAACCGAGCGTGCGCGCGCTCCAGAAAGAACTGATTAACGAACGATCGTAGGCCCAGCCCAACGCCAGCTCGCGGCGAGATCCAAAGCGAGTCGCAGAGGAGTGTGAATGCGTCGACGTGTGTGTCTAGTTGCGGCTGAATCTGACGGAATTATTCGAGACCACGAAAATTGTTTGAAGCACTTTGACGTCGACGTCGCCGATGCGCATGTAGCGAAGGGAACTTTTCTGCGCGTGAGCGAGTTCGTCGTTCAGCATCTGCCGGCAGAATCTCGAAAAAAGTACGATCGGCGCGGGCTGAGCGCGCGTGTAGGGGCTGCGGTCGCGATGGGCTGTTACGATGGCAATCCGGCGTCGATAGTAATGCTCAAGGAAATCCGCAGAAAAGTTTAGGTGTCAGAAAAAGAAACGCCGCGCTGGTTGGCGCCAGGCGCGGCGGTAATTCTGAGGGACATCGGACATGCAGAATATCGAACGATTGCCGGCGTTTGTCAATAACCCGCAACCGCTTTCCTCAAACAATTCCGCTGGAGCGAAGCGTTGAAGGGCTTCGCGATCATCCGCGGCGGAATCCTCGACCATCTTCTCGCGGGATCCATAAGCTTTACTGAACTCGGCGTCTATCTAGTCATTCATCTCCAGGTCGATTTCCGGACGGGTGTTTGGCGTGGCAGCGCGCCGCGACTTACCGCCGCGGCACCGCGTGGGGTAAACCTGCGCGAGGTGCAACGGGCGCTTCAGAACCTGGTCGCACAGGGGTTTTTGAAGTCATTTCACGTGCGCGGCAAGAGGGGGAATTTCTGCGTACTTGTAGACCGTTACGAAATAAAAATCGGCGCGCTGAAGGGAAAGAGACTAATCGCCGCAAAATCAACTGATTGGCGCAACCCACACTACGAATCCTGCGCAGAGAGTGTCGCAGAGGATGACGCAGACAGTGACGCAGAGAGTGTCGCAGAGGGCGCGCCTGTTTCAAGAATCAATAGACAACAGTCAGGAGTCAGGAATAAAAGCAACGCGCTTCGCGCGACCTCGCCGCTCTCTCATCCATTCGCAGAAATATGGAATCAACAGCGCGGCCCGCTCGCTGAGGTGACAAGGCTAACCGTCAAGCGTGTCGCTAAGTGCCGGCTCCGCGCGGCGGAACTTAGCGAAGAAGAATTTCGCTCGGTCGTTCAACTGGCAGCTTCGACTCCGTTTTGCGTTGGCGTCAACGATCGGGGCTGGAAGGTCGATTTCGACTGGCTCATCGAGAGCGAATCGAATTGGCTGAAGGTGAAAGAGGGGCGTTACTCGGGAGGACGAAATGGCATCGGACACGATCACGCTACTACAGACTCGGCCGCGGCAAGAGTTCTTGCGCGTTTTAACTGAACACATCCAGCGATGGGTTCGGATTTACTCGAAGAGTCGACAAATCGTGATGACGGAAGCAGACATCCTGGTCTACGCGGAGGCGCTTCAAGATCTCGGTCCTACCGTTCTCGATGCGGCGTGTCGACGCGTGACGGCTATCTGTGAATTTTTCCCGACGCCGGCGAACATCCGAGGCCTCGTCGATGAGGCGCAGACGAAAGGCTCAGAGCTCGAGGACGAAGGCAAGTGGGAAAAACTTCTCGCATGGATCTCCAAAAACTTTTACCCCGACTTCGGAGTTCGCGAAGGTGCGCCTCCTCTGCATCCCGCCGTTTTGCACGCGGCTAACGCTGCCGGCGGATTCCGCATTCTCGAACGCTGCAGCGAAGAGCAACTCGTGTGGCGCAAAAAGACGTTTCTCGTGGATCTCCGCAACGTCCGAGAAACCGGTCAAGCCCAGAACTTGCTCGGCGATGGCGACGCGAAACGGATGCTCGCCAAGTTGCATTCGGGACCGCCGCGGCCGGCCTTGGTGGAGAAGCTGCCCACAAAGGTTCTCGAATCCCGGTCCGGATCTCGCTGAAAGTGCGTGAGCTTTACGATCGGAATTGATTGCTGGAAAACACTAATTTGTGGGCAGGAAGGCGAAATGAATACGACTTCGATCGTGCTGAAGGGCCGAGAATTTTGCGTCGCAAGTTTCAGTCTGAACGAGCTGGCGCAGGTCTTGTCAGTCTACGAGGGAATGAACCACGCGATCCGCGAAGTGCCTTTGGATCCGCGCGAGATCTTCGCGCTTCAAGTCAGGTATTCGGAAGTTCTTTTCGAGGCGATGAAACGTGTTCAACCCGAGCTGACTCGCTCGGAATTGAACGATGTGCCGTTCGATGAGATTGCGCAGGCGGTGGCACGCGCCATCGAACTTTGCGCTCCACCTTCGGCATCAGCACCCGTACTCCGGCGGAAAAAACTGAACTAAATGTCGGCATCGTCACAATTCGCTTTGTCTCGAGCTGACGCCGCGCTTACACTCCGCGACGGGAAAGCAGCAGAGTCGGCGAGCCTCGAAGGAGGCTCGATGGCTCGAAGACGTTACCAACGCGGACGAGTATTTCTGCGCGGGAAACGAAACCCAGTCTGGGTTCGCAGGTGGAGAGAAGACGTAATTCAGCAAGATGGATCCGTGAAGCGAGTCGAGCGATCGGAAATTCTCGCGACGAAGCAAGAACTTCCGACGAAACGACTCGCCGAACGAGTGCTCGAAGAAAAGATGAGCAGGATCAACTCTCCCGCTTATCGCGCTGTGCGCCTGGCTACCGTAGAAGATTTTTCTGAACGTTGGATGAAGGAAGTGATGTCGCAGTACAAACCGTCCACTGTTCGTGCGGCCGCCTCGCATTTGCGAAACCACATTCTGCCCCAGCTTGGAAAACTCAGGCTGGACGAAATCGGAAACGAGCGCCAGCAGTCGTTCATAACTTCGCTGTCGCAAAAGGCCTCACGCAAGACCGTGCTGAACGTGACGAGCACTTTGTCGTCGATGTTTCATCGCGCCAGGCGCTGGGGCTACATCTGTGAAAAAGTCGACATGAGCGAACTGGTTTTGCCGAAAGAGGATCTCCGGAGTGAAGCGCGTTTCTTCACATCGGACCAGGTGCGAAAGATCGTCGCCGCGGCTGACGAGCCGTTCCGAACGATGTTCGCCACCGTCGCGATGACTGGAATTCGCGCCGGCGAACTCCTGGGGCTGAAGGTCGAAGATATCGATTTCGATCGGAAGCTTCTCTTCATTCGGCGATCAGTGATTCGCGGCAACGCGCAGACGGTGAAAAGCAAGGCGAGCAAAAAGCCAGTCCCGATGCAGGCCTATCTGATCGAGATCCTCGAGAAGCACCTCGAGAATTATCGGAAGACTCCGGAAGGATGGCTTTTCGCGAACCGACGTAACCGGCCGTACAGCGCCGACAAAGTAGTGGGGAAGCAGCTCTGGCCAATTTTAGACGCGTTGAAAATTTCTCGCTGCGGACTTCACGCGTTCCGACACACGCTTTCAAGTTTGATGCTCGACAACGGTGCTTCGCCGGCGGTCGCTCAGGCTCAGCTTCGGCACTCGGATCCGCGCGTTACGCTCGGGGTTTACGGTCATGTGATCGGAGATTCACAGCGTGATGCGCTTGAGAAGATTGCCGAACAGTTGCGCCCGATTGCGCCCAAGTTCGAGGAGTCAGGCAAGTGGATTCAGTAGCTTAGCCGGAAAGTGTTGTGGGTTCGACTCCCACACGCTTCCGCCAATCTATTGATTACAGGCGGCTTGAATATTCACTTCAGTACCAATCGGAACCATAGTTCCAATTGAAGTACTGATTGCTGCACCTTCCATCGCGTCCCGCTGCGACTGCTGTACAACGTGCGCGTATATCCGCAGCGTTGTGCGCACGTCTGCGTGGCGCATTTGGGCTTGCAGGGCTGGCAACGGGGTATTGGAGTTGGCTAGCTCGGTCGCTAAGCCGTGTCGGAAGGCGTGTAGCCCCATTTCCTTATCTGCGATGCCCAAATCCTTCAGGATCGGTTTCAGGCCGAATCTGACCACGTTGTCGCGCAGTCGGCTGCTTGTGCCCCGTTTATTGGGGAACAGAAGATTTAGCGAGTTGGGTTTCCAATTATTCGCCAAATAATTCCTGAGCGTGGCTTCCAACGCGGACGGCATGGGGAGCGTAGCGGTTGAGTTGCGCGTTTTAGTCTGCCTGATTTGCCGTGTGGCATCGTCGGCTGACCTGTGAATGTCGATGGTGTGGCGATCAAAATCCAGGTCCGATACCCTAAGCGCCAGAAGTTCACCAGCGCGCAGGCCCGTGGCCCACGCGGTTGCAAACATCGTTCGATACGGTTCCTCGGATTTTTGGATTATGAGCGAGGCTTGATCCTTCGTGAAAAACGTACCGCGTCTCTCATTCGAAGATCCGCCCAATTGAAGATCCTTGATGCTTACTTTGGAGACGTGAGTACCGCACCGGCCAGCGTAATCGAGGATAGAGAAGATCGCGCTCAGCATGTTAACGACCGTCTTCCTTGAAAGTTTCTTCCGGAGTTGCGTAGCGAATTCCTGCATGGTGGCAACGTCGAGAGAGTGAGGCGCAGAGTCCTTAAAGCGAGGCATGATGTGCGCCCTAAGGTAGCTCTCGTGTTGCCGTACAGTAGAAGGTGAAAGGTTGGGAGCGACAGTCGTCCGCCACAGCTCAGTGATGTCCGAAAACGTTTGTCCCTTGATTGCGGGAGCCACGCTACCGCGCTTACGATTCACGTCTTCCATGATTCGTGTGTGTTCACGTAACGCGGCGCGTTCGGACATTTGGTCAGTCCTGCCAATGAACTGCTTAATGCGCCTGGATCTGCCGTCCGTACCGTCCAAATAGAAACTGGAGTACATATCGCGTACCTTAATGAGGTTGTCGTTGATCCACTCCATCTGATCGTCGGGATGACGGAAGCCGACGTTTATGATTTTGTAGAAACTCAGAAGTTGATAGAGCGGTAGTAGGCTGCTGTTGAGGGCTTCACGGTAAAGAGCGAGAGCAAGTTTTTGTTTTTGCTCTGGCGGGTTTTGCAGAAATTCAAAATCATACGAATCGATTACCTTGTAGCGGAGAACCCTGCCCGAACCTGTATTGAATCGCGGATTGTCTTTTGTGTCGCCACTGGCCCGGCTAACGGAACTGCTGAGCGTCACATATTGCTCGCCATCTTTCCAAGCCATTGCGCTCAAGAATCGGTTGATGGAAAGCTGGGCCTTGACGCCGTCCGCCTCGTCGTCAACGAAAACAGCTATTGTGTTGGCGGAATCTCCGTGAGCCGGTCGAATGTGAAACGTGAGGCCGTCGTATTCCGTTTTGAGGTAGTCACGCTGATCGGATTTTATGGAGTCGAAGGCAGTCAGCACCCACGCTCCGACTCGATGGCTACGCATTATCGCTCTATTGTAATCAGAGATTGCCGCCCAAACCCATCGCAATGACTGGCGTGTAAAATAGCTCGATGCGGAAAGACGATCCGATTCTGAAAACTGCTCAACGCGAGCTAGAAAAACACCAGTGGGGACATTTCGTCGAAGGTGACACGCGGACGGTAGCTGACGGCGGCAAAGGCACAATTGCAGTGGGTTGCGTGGCGTGCGAAAAACGGCTGAATACGATTCCGCAATTTATGGAGCACTTGGCGGAAGACGTTCTGCCTCAGATAATCGATGAAGTTTTGGAGCGAAAGGCGATAGCGGAGAGTTGAATGCCGAAATACGTTAAAGCAATTGCTAACGAGCTTGGGAATGCTTTGTCTCTCGCTCAAAGAACAGAGCGGGGGACACCTTAAATCGACGCGACAATTTTTCAACGTAGCTTGTGAACGGGCGCTTCCCATTCAGAACCTCAGATACGACGCTCTTAGAACCGAACACATCAGCGAGATCCTCATACTTCAGGTCGTTCACCTGCATGAGTTCGCGCAACACATCTCGCGGTGAAGCATGCGGAATTTCATAGGACTTATTTTCATAGTCCTGAATGAGGAGCGTGAGCAATTCAGCGAATTGACGTTCCTCATGGCTGAGCTTCTTCTTCCGTTCCAAGGTCATCAACTCAGAAACATAAACTTCGTTCTGCGCATCTGATTTGATCGGCTCGGGAACCACGAAGCCTTGAACAGCGTATTTTTCAATCGCAGGAGCACTCATTTTTCCACCTGTCCGTGTCGTATTCCTCGTGGCTTATAATCTTGAGGATTACAACCTTACGATAATCGTAGTTTATAAACGCGATCAATCGCGCCCTGTTGCCTACCACATTAAATACGACGCATGTGCCTACGGAATCGGCGCTATTGAACGTTTTCTTTACGTCTTCGAACTTCGTCCAATCTGCCGCCTCCACGATCACAAACCATATCCACAGTGATGCCTTCCACTCTGCGTGCGCTTCTACGGCTTCACGTATACGCTTCTTACTGATTACCCGCACAATCGATGTTCGCAAATTGCGAACCGGTAGTCAAGTAGTTTGTCGGCTGACCGAACGCATCCTTATACAGGGTTGAGCCCCAGGCCGAAGTAGGCCTTAAATCGCGCAAAGTCAGTGATCCGAAGGCCATAGTACCGACCTGTACCGATTGGCTTCAGAGTGTGGGCTGCAACGCCGATAAACACTGGCTCTTTTGAAAGTAGTGTTAATTCGACTCCCACACGCTTTCGCCACAACCTGGTCTTCGCCCGTCGCCTTTGCTCCGTGGCCGCGCCGAAGCGCGAAAGGAAATTCCATGAAACCAGCCCAAGATTTTGCGCGTTTTAAACTGATCGAGATTGCGGCGCAGTTCCCTGCGGAGTCCGGCACTCTCCTCCTCGATACCTATCTAACGAACGAAGAAGCCGCGAGCGCGCGTGTTTTCCGCGTCTATCGTGGTACGCCGCCTCATTACCACCAGCACAGCGACGAATATCTCTATGTCCTGTCCGGCCGAGGCACTTTCTGGATGGGCGATGCTTCAAATAACGGCGAGTTCGGACCGGGTGACTTTCTGTTCTTCAAGCGCCGTACCGTGCATGCTCTGCCCGACATCTTTGAATCTCCGGTGGTCTTTCTCTCGGTTGACGCGCCGCGCCGCGAGGCTTCGGACATCATCTTCGTGAACCCGTCCGACGGGACGCCGGGCACCTTCATTAAGGGGATTTGAGCCCCCGCCTTCGCCGGTCCGGCTCGAATGCCTCCCCAACCCCCCTACAAGCCCGAGCCTTCCCGCACGGTTCAGCCTCCGAATGGATCACCCGAGGCTGTCCGCCAGCGTCGGGAAGGGCTCTGCCCGCCATCGGCCATGCCGAAATAGTTACCGATACAGTAGGCCGATTTGGCTGTTTACGGCTGGATTTCGAGGCCGCTATCAGGAACGCTGATGCTTTGAATCGCCCCTGTTTATGGGCGTTTCTGTCGTTTTCCTACGTCGAAAATGCAACCCATTTCTGGTCCGCGAAGAAAACGATTCCCAAACTCATCACTTTTCCTCAAGAATATCGTTATTTTTGACTTGACAAAAATCCCGCCATGCCGCTAAATCGGGCCAACAGCGAGTAGTCTGAAAATACTAGCTGGATGTAAGTAAAAGAACGATATTCCAAGCTCTCTCACCCGGGGAGCTCAGCGAGCCGGTAGCGCTAAAGCGCTCGGTGCCTTGGAAGGTCGTGGTGTGTCTGGAGTCCGCGGGAGTCGCCTGACGAGGCGCGCGGGTTCCTGCCCCACATCCCTCCAGGGCGCCAGATAAATTCTCGGTTCGCGGTCCATGGAGTCGCTTCAGTTGGCGCCCTTCGTCCAGGTCTGACGGCGGGTCAGCGCGGAAAAGGCAGTCGAATTCGCAGCAAATTAGCGCCGGAGGAACTCCATGAAGAGTTTTATGCGCTGCCTCGCCGCAGCGTGTCTGTTGTTGTGCGCAGCCTTTCCCGCACTTTCGCAAAGCCGGAATACCGGTGAAATCCGCGGCACGGTGACGGACCCGTCGGGTTCCGCCATCAGCGGGGCGACAGTCACGATCACCAACGTCGATACCGGCGTCACGTCCACCTACACCACGAACGCGAACGGCCTCTACGACACCGTTTCTACCCAGGCAGGAAACTACAACATCACATTCACGGCGCCTGGATTCAAGAAGCTGACGCGCGGACCGTTCACGCTGCAGATTGACGTCATCACCGAGGACGGCCAACTGGAAGTCGGCGCCGTCACCGACACCGTGACCGTCGAGGCGCAGGGCGCGCCCGTCCTCGAAACTGAAACCGGCCGCTTGGGCACGATTTTCGAAGCGAAGACCATTGGCGTTTTGCCTCAGATCGGCGCCGGCATCACCGGTAACGACTGGGCGAACTTCAACGTGCTGCTACCCGGCGCCGCTGGCGCTCCCTCGCAGCCGATGTCCGAGGGCAGCGGTTCATACAACGCGGGCGACGCAATCTCTATCAACGGCAACTTGCCGAACTACGCGAACTACTTGCTCGACGGCGCCGTCGTTCAGCTGCCCGTCAGCAACAACGTAGACAACCTGGTTTTCGCGGCCGTGCAGGAAGTCCAGGTCACCACTTCGTCGTTCTCTGCTGAATACGGCATCGGCGGCGCCGTGTTTAACCAGATCTCCAAGAGCGGTTCGAACGGCTTCCATGGTTCGGCCTACGAGTTCTGGCAGAACAATATCTTGAACGCCGCCCCTTACTTCCAGACCCCCGGCGCGGTCGTCGGCGCTCCTTATCTCCGTTACGATGAATGGGGTGGTTCGATCGGCGGTCCGATCATCAAGAACAAGTTGTTCTTCTACTTTGTTCGCGACAAGATCTACAACAACGGCGCGTCTTCGCCTCACGTCAGCACCGTCCCCACGCTCGCCGAACGCGGCATGGGTACAGCGTTTCCAGGCGATTACGATTTTACGGGCAATCCCACAATCTATGAGCCAAACACGCGCGCTTCGGCGGGCGCTGCATCCACTCCGTTCCCGAACAACGTCATTCCGGGGGGCGCGGCGGACCCGGTGGCGTTGAAGCTGTTGGGCTACTACCCGCTCCCGAATACCGCGGGCACGCCTTATACCGACCCGACGACGCACATCACCTATCCCGGTGACATCGCGAATAACTACATCTATACCTCCTCGGCTCCCAACCCGAACCTGCGTTACTTCGGTCGGATCGATTTCGACTACTCTTCGACGAATCGCATGACCTTCTCGATCGCGCAGAAGAACAATAACGGACAGAACTTCAATGCTACGCCCTGCCCGCTAAACTGCTTCTCCGGCGACATCGACGGTTACAACGTGCAGTATTCGGACACTTGGACCATTAGTCCGAACTTTGTGAACGAATTCCGCATGGGCTACACCAAGCAGGGCAACTGGTTCGTTCCCCAGACCATCGGCTTTGACAATGCCGGCACTCTCGGCCTCCAGTACGCTAAGGCCGACGTGTTTCCGAACATCAACATTACCGGTTACGGCGCGCAGCCTTCGCAGTTGCTGCAGCCGGGCACAAACGCAATCTACATCGAAAACCTTTACGATCCGTCGGACACGATGACGCTGGTGAAAGGCCGCCACGTTCTCCACTTCGGTATCGAAGTGCTGATGGGTCAGGGCAACACCACGCCGTGGGGCAACGTCACTGCGGGCAACTTCGCCTTTAACGGCTCCTACACCGCGCTGAACGGCAACACGACCAGCGGATCGGGACTCGCGGACTTCATCCTCGGCGACGTCGAAAACTGGGCCGCCACAAACCAACAGAAGTCCTACACCCGACTCAAGAGCCCGCAGGCGTTCGTTCAGGACGACTTCAAGGTGAAGCCGAACCTGACCATCAACCTGGGTCTCCGCTGGGTCGGTTCGACTGGCTTCACCGAAATCAACAACGCTTTGGGCGGCTTCGACCCGAACCTGGTCAACTACTACAACGGCAGCCTCGGCTCGATGTGGTTTGCGGGCCAGAACAACCGCAACTCCGTGGAGAAGCCGATTTGGGATATCTTCCTTCCCCGGATCGGTTTTGCTTACTCGTGGCGTCCGGACACCGTCATTCGCGGCGGCTTCGGGATGTACTCGTATAACTACAGCCAGGATACTTACCTGAACGGCTCGATCAACGGCGCAGGTGCGCTTACCACCAGCACGGGCACCACGACCGACCCGAATTCTGGAACGGGCCCCAATCCGCTGATCAACCTCGACGCTTCGGCAGCGACGGCAAACTCGGTGCTCACCTACGTGGTCGGTTCACCGAACGCACGTAATCCGAACAGCTACTGCTGCACTCCGGGTGTGTACTCCAGCCAGACGTTCGCGCTCTACAACGTTCGCCCGGCTCAGATCAACGAATGGCAGTTGAGCGTCGAGCACCAGCTCGGTAAGGACATGATGGTCTCGGCTGCCTACGTTGGCAGCCACGGCTATCACCTGCAGTACACGACGGACCTCAACCAGATTACGAACCCGACGCTGCTCGCCGAAGGCGCTGCTGCGAACTCCGTGATCCAGGCCAACCGTCCGTATCCGTTGTGGGGTAACTTGACCGGCAGCACGTACAACGGCCTATCCAACTACGATGCTTTACAGCTTGCCCTCAACAAGCACTTCTCGAACGGCTTGCTGTTCAGCGTCAACTACGTGTGGTCGCACTTCCTCGACGATCAGGATTCGTCCGGATGGGGCAGCCGCGGCGGCACACAGACTTGGCAGATCGGCAACGATCCTGCCAGCAACTACGGAAACTCGAACTTCGATATTCCACAGGCGGTGAAGGCGTACGCTTCGTACGATCTACCGTTCGGAAATGGCAAGCAGTTCGCAAACAGCGTCAGCAAGCCCGTAGATGCTGCGATCGGCGGCTGGCGCATTGCCGGAACGATGGTCACTCAGAGCGGCAACCCGTTTACGATCGTGAATAGCGTCAACAACAGCTATTCCGGTTGCAGCAATGGTTGCAGCCAGTTCCCAGACCGAGTTGGCAATCCGCGTTCGAACCCGGGAGCGAGCCCTGGTAATGGAACGATTCAGTGGCTCAATACCACCGCGTTTGCACAACCGGCGCCTGGAACCTTTGGCGACAACGGACGCAACAACGTGTTTGGTCCGCGTCTGACCGTGTTCAACTTCTCAATCGCGAAACAGTTTTCCTTCACCGAGCGTGTGAAGCTGGAACTTCGGTCCGACTGGGTCAACGTATTCAATCACCCGAGTTTCGGGCCGCCGTCTAACACTTTCGGTGCAGCGAACTTCGGCGTGATTGGTCCGTCCGCTCCGAACAACGGCATCACGGTGGCGCCCCGCAGCGGTCAGCTGAGTGCCGTAGTGACGTTCTAACCATTTCACCCAACCCCAACAAACGGAGGACGGCGGAGCAGCGCCGTCCTCCTGTTTTTTTGTGCGGCATTCGTTCCCAATCTCTCCGGGCCGGTCGTACAATCGTTCCGATGGGAAAAATCGCAGCTGGCGTCCCCCTTCTCCTGCTTCTCTTTGTGGGCGCCCCTATCGCTCCCGCGCAATCGGTTTCGAACCACGCTTCTCGAAGTCGTCAGCAGGAAATCCAGGAGCATCTCCAGAAAGCCGGCGCCGCGCTCAACGCGAATCAGCCGGCCCTCGCCATTCCCGAATTCAAAGCCATCGTCGCTCTCGATCCCCAAAATGTCGACGCGCTCGGCAATCTCGGCGTCATCTATTTTTTTCAGGGCGACTATGCCAGCGCGATTCCCAATCTTCGCGCCGCGCTCAAACTTAAGCCGGGCCTTTGGAAAATCCAGGCGCTTCTTGGAATCTCGGAACACCGCACCGGCGAAAACACATCCGCTCGCTCCGACCTCGAAGAGGCTTTCCCGAATCTCACCGAAAAAAGCGTTCAGATTCAAACCGGCATGGAGATGATCGACCTTTACTCTTCCGCCGGTGAACTTGACAAAGCCGCCATTGTCGTCACCAAGCTCCGCGAACTCGAGCCTACTGACGAAGCGCTGCTTTACACCGCCTACCGCCTCTACTCCGATCTCGCGCAGGAATCGCTGCTGAGCCTCACAATCGTAAATCCCAACTCGGCGCGTCTCCACCAGGCTATCGCGCACGAACTCGCGAAGCGGGGCGATCACGCCGGAGCGATCGAAAACTATCGCGCCGCACTGAAAATCGATCCGAATCTTCCCGGCCTCCACTTTGAGCTCGCCGAAATGCTCAGCACCCTTGACACGCCGGAAGCCGCGGCCGAAGCGGAAAGCGAATACAAAGCCGCGCTCGCCGTGAATCCTTCCGACGCGCAAGCCGAAGTCCGCCTCGGCGATATTGCAGCCAAGCGCAACGATCTCGATGCCGCCCAGGCTAGCTACTCAAAGGCTCTTGAGATTCAGCCCAATAATTCCGACGCCCTGGTTGGTCTTGCGCGTGTCTTCACATCGAAGGGCCAGCCCGAAAAAGCCGCTCCGCTCCTCGAACACGCCGTGCAGGTCGATCCAACGAGTTCGCTGGCACACTTTCGGCTGAGCGGCGTGTATCGCCAGCTCGGCCGCACCGCCGATGCTCAGCATGAACTCGAGGCATATCAGAAGTACAAAGCCATGAAGGAGAAGCTTCGCAGTGTCTATCACGACTTGGGCGTCGATCAGGATCCCGACGAAAAATCCGCTGACGACATTAAAAAATGACTCTCTCTAGAGCGCGGAAGGAATTCGAACCCGTCCAGCCAATGGTGCCATGTGAATAAGGCCAGCTTTCGCAAAGCGCTAATCGCGACAGTCTTCACAATCTACAGCGTGTTCGCGCTGGCTTCTCCGAGCCGCGCCCAATCAACGACGTCGTCCTACTACACGCAACGACCCAACGACGCCAAAGCCATCTACCTGACGCCTGACGCGTTTCCCGTCCACGCCGACGGCTCAGCCGACGATACCGACGCCATCCAGCAAGCCATCAACACCGTCCAGGAAACGCACAATCAGGGCATCGTCTTCATCCCGTCCGGTCGCTACCGCCTCACGCACACGATTTACATTTGGCCCGGCATTCGCCTGATCGGCTATGGCGCCAGCCGTCCTGTCTTTGTCCTCGCGCCGAGCACTCCCGGTTTTCAGGGTGACGCGAACAGCCCCCAAAACATGGTCTTCTTCGCCGGCGGCCGTCCGCACGGCAATGAGCCTCCGCGCGACGCAACCCCTGGCACGTTCTATTCTGCAATGAGCAACGTCGACATCGAAATCGGCGACGGGAATCCCGGCGCCGTCGGCATTCGCGCGCGCTTCGCTCAACATTGCTATCTCGCGCACATCGATTTCCGCATCGGCTCCGGGCTCGCCGGAATCCACGATGGCGGCAATTTCGCCAATGATGTTCACTTCCACGGCGGCCAGTACGGCATCTGGACGCGCAAGCCCTCGCCCGGCTGGCAACTCACCATCATCGACGCAACATTCGACGGTCAACGCGAGGCCGCCATCCGCGAACACGAAGCCGGCCTCACGCTTATCCGTCCGCAATTCGCAAGCGTACCCACCGCAATCGAAATTGATCCGAAGTACGCCGACGAACTTTGGGTGAAAGACGCGCGCCTCGAAAATATCTCCGGGCCCGCGTTTATCATCAGCAACGAATTGAATCCGCGCACCGAAATCAATATGGAGAACGTCGTCGCCCGCGGCGTCAGCGTTTTCGCCTCATATCGCGAAAGCGGCAAGCAGCTCGCAGCGCCCGCATCGATCTACCGCGTCGCTTCCTTTTCGCACGGCCTCCACTATCGCGACCTTGGCGCCGCCGGCAACATCGAAGATGTCTTCGATGCGTCGCCGCTCACCGATCTGCCCGCGCCCATCGCGTCAGACGTCCTTGCGCTTCCACCGATGGACACCTGGTTCAACATCCGCGACGCTGGCGCAACGGGCGACGCCACCACGGACGACACCGCCGCCGTTCAGAAAGCCATTGCCGAACACAAGACCGTCTACTTTCCAGCCGGCCAGTATCGCGTTTCAGACACCATCGCTCTCAAGTCCGACACAATTCTGATCGGTCTCCATCCCAGCACCACGCGCATCATCCTTGCGGACGGCACGCCCGCCTTCCAGGGCGTCGGTAATCCAAAGCCGCTGATCGATGCGCCCACCGGCGGCACAAATATCGTCACCGGCATCGGCCTGTACACCAACGGGATCAATCCGCGCGCCGTCGCCGCATTGTGGGCGGCTGGCAGCGACTCTATGCTCTACGACGTGCGTTTCCTCGGCGGCCACGGCACCATCGATCCCAACGCGTCCGCCGCCGATGCCCGCAAAGCCTGGGCTTCGATCTATAACAACACGCACACCGCCGATGCCGACATCAATCGCCGCTGGGATGGACAGTACCCGAGTCTGTGGGTAACCGGCGGCGGGACCTTCGTCGGCCTCTGGACGCCGAGCACCTTCGCTCAAGCTGGCCTTTACGTTTCAAACACTTCGACGCCGGGCCGCGTCTACGAACTCTCCAGCGAACATCACGTCCGCAACGAAGTCGTCCTCGATCATGTTTCGAATTGGCAGCTCTACGCTCTGCAGACCGAAGAAGAGCGCGGCGAAAGCGCCTTCTGTCTCCCACTCGACATTCGCAACTCCACCAACATCACGCTCGCAAATCTCCACATGTACCGCGTCGTAAGCAGCTACCAGCCCTTTCCATACGCGATCCGCATCTCGGCTTCGCGCGACATCCGGCTGCGCAACGTGCACGTCTACAGCGATGCGAAAGTCTCTTTCGACGACTCCGTCTTCGACATGACTCACGACTTCCCACTTCGCCAGCGGGAGTTCGCGTGGCTCACAATCTCCGGCGGCGCGCCGCAACTCCCCGCCGCCACGAGCTCCACGGTCCTCGAGCCGCGCGCCAAGGTGGAGAAGCTCTCGACCGGCTTCTTCAACATCTCCGGCGGCGCCGTCGATTCATCCGGCAACCTTTATTTCGTCGACGCACGGAAGCAGACCATCTACAAATGGGACGTGAGCAGGTCGCAACTCTCCATCGTTCGCGACAACCCTCTTGATCCCGTGAACCTGTTCTTCGATAAAGCCGGTAATCTCAACGTGGTTTCGTATGCCGGCAACGGCACCGTCTACGCCTTCGATCCGAATTCCACCGCCGATCAAATCACGCTGCTAAAGCCGCAGCCCTCCGAGCCGCGACCCGGCCTCACCATGATTTTGCCCGTCGACTACTGGCGCAACGAAAACGACTTCCTCGACGCCATCTCCGCGAAGAAACCCTATCAATTCCTCTCGCTCGATGGCACCACCGTTCTTCCGGCCGGCACCGATTTCGTGAATGGCGAGCTGTATTACGGATCAAAAATGCACGACATTATCCGCGCCTTCGGTCTGGCCCCTGCTCCCGCCGCTGGCCAGCGCATCTTCCTTACGAACGAAGACGAACAGAACACCTATTCCGCCTCGATTGACGCCTCCGGCGTTTTTACAGACATCAAGCTGTTCGCGCATCGTGGTGGGGAAGGCCTCGCTGTCGATTCCGAAGGCAACGTCTATCTCGCCGCAGGCCAAATCGATGTCTTCAACCCCTCGGGCGAATCGATCGACACGATCGAGGTTCCCGAGCGCCCCTCTCAAATACTTTTCGGCGGCGCCGATCGCTCAACGCTTTTCATCCTCGCGCGCAGTTCGCTCTACGCCGTTCACACGCGCAACAAAGGCCGCTGACCTAACGTGCCAGCCAACACTCGACGCAATTTAGCCTCGCCGCGCACGCTAGCCCTTGCCGCATTCATCGCGTGCATCTGTCTGGCGACGACAGGAGTCGCTGCGCCGCCTCAACAAGCGTCATCACCTTCCGCCGCCTCGCCATCCGCCTCCGAACTTCCGCAACTCGTCGACATCACCCCCTCCACCGGCATCAAGTTCGAGCATCTGTCCAGCCCTGAGCAAAAATACATCGTCGAATCCATGGGCGGCGGCGTTGCGCTCATCGACTACGATCGCGACGGCTGGCCCGACCTCTATTTCACGAACGCCCAAAGCGTCGAAATGGCGCTTGCCGGGAAAAAATCCAGTGGCGCGCTCTACCACAATAATCACGATGGCACCTTTACGGACGTCACCGCAAAAGCCGGCGTCGGTCAGCCGTGCTGGGCGCAAGGCGTCGCGGTCGGGGACTACAACAACGACGGGTGGCCCGACCTGCTCGTCACATGCTTCGGCGGCGTCGTGCTCTACCGCAACAACGGCGACGGCACCTTTACCGACGTCACCAAACAAGCCGGCCTTGCCAGCGACACGATGTGGGCCACCGGCGCTACGTTCGGCGATTATGATGGCGATGGCTTCGTCGACCTCTTCGTCTCCCATTACGTCGCCTTAAGCTTGAAAGACCTGCCTGAATTCGGGTCCAGCCCGACCTGCAAATACCGCGGGATTGCCGTCCAGTGCGGCCCGCGCGGATTGAAAGGCTCGCCGTCCAGCCTCTATCACAACAACGGCGACGGCACATTTACCGACGTCTCCAAAACCTCCGGCATTCGCGACTCGCCCGAAGCCTTCGGCCTCACCTCCGTCTTTTCGCACTTTGATGACGCCACTCTGCCCGACCTCTGGGTCGCCAACGACGCAGGCCGCAACTATCTATACCGCAACGACGGTGCGGGCCACTTCAAGGAAATTGGTTTTGAGGCAGGCGTCGCTGTAAACCAGGACGGTGCCGAGCAGGCCAACATGGGTGTCGCCCTCGGCGATTATCAAAATGTCGGCCGCACTTCCGCCGCCATCACGCACTTCAGCGACGAATATACTGCGCTCTACCGCAATGACGGCAAACTCGACTTCACCGACGTCTCGTACGTCGCCAGCATCGCCCAACCCACCACGGCGTACGTCGGCTGGGGGGATTCCTTCTTCGATTTCGACAATGATGGCTGGCTCGACTTCATCATGGTCAACGGCCACGTCTACCCGCAGGTCGATTCCTTGCCCACGGGCGCCCGCTACCGTGAGCCCGCACTTCTATTCCTCAATCAACGCAACGGTAGCTTCAAAAATATCAGCACCCAAGTCGGCCCGGCGTTTCAAGTCAATCGCGTAAGCCGCGGCCTTGCCGTCGGAGATCTCTTCAACGACGGCCGTCTCGACGTGGTCATCGAAAATCTTACCGGCGGCCCACTGGTGCTCCGCAGCGAAGGCGGCGTCACAAATCATTGGCTGAGCCTCGAACTTGCCGGAACCACTACCAACCGCCTCGCCATTAACGCGCGCGTTCGCGTTACCGCGGGCGATCTCACACCATCGCGCGAAGTCCTCAGCGGCGGCAGCTACATCTCCCAAAGCGATCTCCGTCTCCACTTCGGCCTCGGTGCACACGATCATGCCGACAAAATCGAAATCGCTTGGCCCAACGGAAAGTCTGAAGTTCTAACGGACGTCGCCGCAGATCACTTCTACGGAGTCAAACAAGGGGAGGGAATTGTGCCTCTCGAAAAGGTCCGGCCGGTGCCCGCGAAAAAATAGCGGCCCAGCCAGGCGCTGCGCCGCAATCTACAGCGAACAGCGAACCGGCGCCGTTGACCGTCGTACCACCAGCTCTGGTTCGATCAAAATTTCAGGCGCATCCTTTGCCGTGCCTTCCAGCTTCTCCATCAATGTTCGCGCCGCCATTTCTCCCATCTTCAGCAACGGCTGCCGCACGGTCGTCAGGCTCGGGGTGTAGTGCACAGCGATCTCGATATCATCGAGACCCACTACCGAAACGTCCTCCGGCACGCGCATTCCCGCCTCCTGGAACGCGTGAATTGCGCCGATTGCGGAAATGTCGTTGTATGCGAATAGCGCCGTGAACGGCCGCTTTTGCGTCAGCATCTTTTTCGTCGGAGGATATCCCAACTGCGGAGTGGGATCGAACCCCTCAAGTTGAATAATCAGTTCCGGCCGCATCTTCAGGCCCAGGTCGCGCGCCACTTCGCAAACTGCCTCCCACCGCGAATTCGTATCCGAGCTGTACGGCGAACCCTTCATGAACGCGATTTCCCGATGGCCCAGCTCGACGAGGTGCCGCAGCGCAAGCTCCGCCGCGCGGCGCTGGTCCAGCACCACGTTTGTCACCCCCGGCATCACTCCGTGTCCTGCAATCGCAACCGTCGGCACTGGTGGCGTCTCGCTGATCTGCGTGTCCACCGAAATAATCCCTTCCACGCCGCGTTGGATCAACAGCTGCGAATAGGTCTCCAGCAAATTCTTGTCGTGCCGGTGCGCTACGGTCAAAAAGAAGAAATTATGCTTCCGCAAATACTGCTCGATTCCGCTGATCAACACCGATCCATACGCGTCACCGATCTCCACCACGATTACCCCGATTGTGTTCGAACGCTTCACGCGCAGCGAGCGCGCAAAATGATTCGGCCGGTAATCGAGTGCTCGTGCCGCCGCGAGAATTCTTTTTTTCGTGTGCTCGGGAACCGAACGGGAAGCGGCGGAATTATTCAGCACGGCTGAAACGGTCCCAGCGGTGAGGCCCACGCGCGCGGCTACCGCTTTCAGCGTCACGACCTTGCCCTTCGAATCGTCCGAAGTTCTAGCGTCGGTGGTTCGGGCTTTCAAGGAGCGCTCACCTTCTTCCAGCGATGCACCTGGAAATTCGCCGTGCGTCCATGTCCGCGGAGAAATCCGCAACAGTCCTACAAAGTTGGGGCATTCTACTCCATACTTTGCCCGGGCGTTTGTAAAAAGCTGCGTCACTCTTTCTGTCCAATAGAATATCGTTATTTTATGTTGACGGGAACCCCGTAATAGCGCTTAATATCGGTGTGCGGCTGCCCTATCACCCTGGGGCTGCCGCCTTGCGGCTCCTCGATTACGCCGGCTTGGCCGCTACCACGCGCAGTTTCCGCACTCGGGAGGCCTTTGTGGCGCGCCCCATTACTGTCTACGACATTGCTGCGGCTTTGGACGTCTCCACGGGCACCGTTCACCGCGCCCTGCGTAACGGCGAGGGCATCAACCCCGTCACCAAGAAAAAAGTCCTCAGTATGGCCAAGACGCTCGGCTACCGGCCAAACCTGGCCGCCCGCTACCTCTCCCAAAAGAAGAAAACCAGGATCTCGATCAACACTCTGCAGGGCACCACATCCTTCTGGGACGACGTCCGCGCCGGTATAGAAGACGAAGCCCGGGCGCAGGGCGTCGATAGCGTCGAATTGGAGTTCCGGACTTTCCCGAATCTGAGTGAGGGCGATGAAGCAGCTTTCCGGGCAGCCTTAGCCAGCGGCTCGGACGGTGTCATTATGTTTCCCAGCCGCCCCGGCCTGCTTCGCCATTGGATGCGCCTCGGCGCCCGCTCCAGTGTTCCCGTTGTCTGCGTCGCCACCGACGCGCCCGATTCTGACCGCCTCGCCCTCGTCTCGGTCGATACCCACGTCAGCGGATCACTCGCCGCCGACCTTCTCGGACGTTTCTGCCGCGGCACGGGCAGCGTAGCCGTCACCCTGAGTGACTCCGGCATCAATGAGCACGCCGAAAAATACGACGCCTTCAAGGAAACGCTGGACTCTCTCCACCCCGGCATGAAGGTCGTCGCGACGATCGAAGACCACGATCTCGAAGCAGAAACCTACGCCAAGAGCCGCGCTCTGTTTACGGCCCATCCGGACTTGGCCGGCCTGTACATCACCACGGAAGCCTCCATTCCCGTCATCCGCGCGGCGCGCGACATGCATATGCTTTCTCAGCTCACCATCATCACCACGGACCTGTTTCCCACTCTCGTCGAAGAAATTCGCAACGGCGCTGTGGCTGCGACGATCTTTCAACGTCCGCGCACTCAAGGCCGGATGGCTTACCGCCTGCTGCACGAATTCCTCGTCGATGGCAGACCTTCGACGCAGAAGCTCACGCTTTCGCCGCATCTGATCACGCGCGGGAATCTGGAATTTTTCTTGAACCGCCAGAGCGCCGGTAGCGAGCGAACGCCGCCGCATCATCGCGCGCAAGAGTTCGACCAGTCAGCGGCCACGACGGCCTGAGTTGCCGCGCGTCGTCCGATTGTCCCCACCGCGCTGCTTGTATGCACGGGAAGCTCGTGGGAAACTCTGCCCTGTGTTCGGCTGAGCTTGAAATGTCCACCACGGCCTCTCCCTCCATCGTCGCTCCGTCGAGTTCCACGCGAGGCCTCACCGCATTTGTGCACGCGGGTTTCGTCGTTGCCGGAGCCGTCACCATCCTTCTCGGGCCCATTCTCCCGATGCTCGCCGCGCGCTGGTCCCTCGAGGACGCCCAGACCGGCTACTTTTTTCTCGCCCAATTTCTCACCGCCATCCTGGGATCCGCGCTTTCCAGTTACGCGATGCCTCGCTGGGGCTACAAGAAATCCTTCCTCGCCAGTTTTTTCCTCATTGGCCTAGGTGTCGCCGCTCTCGGTCACTTCGAATGGATCGGCACTCTCGTTGCGATCTCTATCTATGGCGCGGGGCTTGGCTTTCTGAGTCCGGCGACAAATTTATGGATCGGCGAGGCCGCGAAAACTGGCCGTGCGGGCGCGCTCAACCTGATCAACTTTTCCTGGACCGCCGGTGCTATGGCCTGTCCATTCCTTGTGGCCTTGTTCGCTGACCACGGACACTTCAACTTCTTGCTCTATGGATTCACCGCCGCAACCGCTCTGCTTGCGATCGCGTGCCTATTTCTTCCGCTCGATCAACCGTTCGAAGCCGGCACAAAAAGCGAATCAGCGCACGTTTCGAAACTCACAGCGCGGCCCGTTCCATCCTTCGCATTTCTCACCGTCCTGTTCGGAATCGTTTTCTTCCTCCAGCTCGGAACCGAGAACGCCGTGGGAGGTTGGGTCGCGTCTTACTCGCACCGCTATTTGGCATCTGGCTCGCGGGCGTGGATCATCACCCCGTCTCTATTTTGGGGTGGCCTGCTCACCGGTAGAGCGCTCGCGCCGGCTATCCTCAAGAAAGTCGCAGAGATTCGCGTCGTCCAGGCCAGTCTCGCGCTCGCCATCGGCGGCGTCGGCATTCTGATCTCGGCAAACACGCTTCTCGGCATCACTGCCGGCACCTTCATCGCCGGATTCGGTGTCGCGCCTGTTTTTGCCACGCTGATGTCGTGGCTGGTCCGTTTTTACGGTCCTGCAGCCCGCTCCCTCACCGGCCAGCTCCTGGGCATTGGAATTCTCGGAGGAGCCTGCGTGCCTTGGGCCATCGGAGTTCTTTCCACTCACTTTGGCAGCTTGAAGGACGGTCTCGCACTGGTCCTCGTAACGCTAGTTGCCACGCTGTCACTTGCGTCTCTGCTCGGACATCGCTCCGAAGCTCCCACGGAACGTCCAGCCGGTTGATTCGGCGAACGATATGTGACGGCCGTCACAGTTGTGCTTGCGTTTACCGGAGTGTTGGTGCAATCATGCGGCGTCCCGCCTTCAGACTCGTAGGCATCTCAGGGGGAATTTGGGGACTGAGCGTACTGAGAGTTTCGGGCACACGAAACACCCTGGCCGGGGTTCAGACGCTACCGTGCGCACCTTTTTTCTTCCGCTCCGCGCCCAGCGGAGTTACGCCAAGCTGCTTTCTTCGCACACGCACTTTGTGTGCCCATGTGAACCCTAACCGGCTTCGGTCCGTCTCGGCTCGCTGACACGGTCCCGCACTACGGAGGAATCACCATGGCATCGCCCCAGTTGGTCAACATCAGTTCTTCGCAACCGGTGAACCATTATAAGGCGTACAAGCCGCGGCCTTTCCGCCGCGAGGAACGCGATAAAGTCACCATCCTCTTCGGCGGCCTCACTTGGAAGCACGAGCGCCTGATTCAGGGCACGCTCCACAATCTGAATTACAAAGCCGAGCCCCTGCCCAATATTAAGCGCGATGACCTCGACGCCGGAAAGGAACTCATCGATGTCGGCGCCTGCTGCCCCACGATCTTCACCACGGGAAGTCTTGTCAACCTCCTCAAAGACAAAGTGAAAACCATGGGTAAGGAAGAAGTAAACGACAAGTTCGTCTTCCTCACTGCGGGCGCTTGTGGCCCCTGCCGTTTCGGCCAGTATCACGAATCCTATTCCATGGCGCTGGATGGCCTCGGCCTCCGCGACTTCCGCATGTTCCTCATGGCCCAGGACAATCTCGATCAGGACGAAGCCGAAGGTGGCGGCCTGCAGGTCAACCTCCCATTCAGCCTGGGCACCATCTGGGCGATTCTCGTCGCCGATCAACTCATGGATCTCGAGTACCAAACGCGTCCCTACGAAGTCATTCCCGGCCAGACCGACAAAGTTCTCAAGGAATGCGTCGAGTATCTCTACGGCGTGTTCCTGAATCGCCCGATGCAAAGTAGCAAGGCGGGCACTCTGGCGTGGCACATCGCGGGCGATTATTTCACCAAGGCTCTCCGCAAGGTTTATGAAATGTGGTCGAAGATTGAAGTCGATCACCTCCGCGTGAAAGCCAAAGTGAAAATCACCGGCGAATTCTGGCTGCAGACGCACGAGGGAGAAGGGAATTACAACATCAAGCGCTGGCTCGAATCCGAGGAAGGCGAAGTCGTTCCGCCGCCCGTCGCTGTCTGGCTCGATTACCTGGTCCATCCGACGATTCGCAAGCTCGAAAGCCGCAACTCCACCAGTAAGCATCCCCGCCTGCAGAATCTCGCGCTAATCGGCGCCGAAAAAGCCTTCCGCGGCACCTACAACCGCTTCCGCAAAGCCCTCGGCAATCTCCCGTACGAATTGCCCGACCAGGAGGAACTCCGCGAACTCGCCGCTCCCTTCTACCACTTCGAGTTGCGCGGCGGTGAAGGCCACATGCTGATCGGCAAAGCGCTCCACACCTATCACCACAAGAAAGCGCACATGACCTGCGAGCTTTCACCGTATTCCTGCATGCCGAACACGATGTCCATCGGCTCGATGGCCAATGTTCTCGGAAAGTATCCCGATCTCCTCTATGCGCCCATCGAAGTGAAGGGCGATTCCGAAGTTCACGCGCTATCCCGCTGCCAGATGATTCTCACCGAAGCAAAAAAGCGCGCAAAGGCGGAATACGAAGCGGCGCTCAAGAAGTCCGGGCTCACCGTCGATCAGATCCACAAATACGAGGCCAAGCATCCCGAGCTGCGCAGCGCCACCTACAAAGTCCCGCACCGCGGCAACGCGGGAACCGCGGCCAACTACGTGATGCATCTCGCACTCGACAAAGGCTTGAAACCCGCGGCAAAGGCTGCGGCGGCGCACGCGTAAATCCAATTCGCAACGTGAGGCGAATCGATGGCCGCTGATGCACTGATTAGCATTCAGCCTTTAGCCGGTAGCATTAACCGCAGCGCCGAAGCTGAGCGCGCCGCGAATCTTGCCGCGAATACCAGCAAGATTTGCGGCATCGACGTCGGCAGCACCACCTGCAAATACGTCCTCGTCACCGCCGACGGCCGCACCATCGCGCAGACCTACGAGCGTCACAACACCAAACAAGCCGAGAAGGTCCTGGAATTTCTCCAGCGCCTCGAAAAAGATCACGGCCTTACGCCCGGCGAAGATCGCGTCTTCCTCACCGGCTCCGGTTCCGGCCTGATCGCTCCACTCATCGGCGGCAAGACCATTCAGGAAGTCGTCGCCGTCGCCGCTTCCGTCGAAAAGAATCACCCTTCGGTGCGCTTCGTCAGCGAAATCGGCGGCGAAGACATGAAGACCATCTTCTTCAACGGCAACCAGACCAACAAAAGCAAACAAGTCTTGATGCAGGCCGCCTGCTCCGGCGGCACCGGCACCTTCATCGAAAAGACCGCGCGCAAACTCGAAATCTCCTCCGAGTCGCTTTCGAAGATGCGCTACACCGGCTACACCCTTCACAAAGTCAGCAGCAAGTGCGGCATCTTCGCCGAGGCCGACGCCAACACGCTGCTGAAAGCTGGAGTACCCGTCGAAGAGATCATTGCGTCGCTTTTCGAAGCCGTCGTCTATCAGAATCTCGCCACGCTCACCCGCGGCAACACGCCTTCGCCCGAAATTTTGCTCCTCGGCGGTCCCAATCTTTTCTTCACGGGACTGCAGGAAGCTTGGCGCCATCATCTGATAAAGGTCTGGAAGGAACGTAAAGTCGAGCTTCCCAAGGACGTCGATCCCGCCTCCATGATCGTCGTCCCTCAAGATGCGCTTTACTACGCCGCGCAAGGCTGCGTCGAAGTCGGCCGCGGCGAGCCGCCCAGCTCCGGGCTTTACCTCGGCTTCGAAAAATTGAAGTGGTGGATTGAGATCGGCCAGCACGAAGAGAAGAAGAAGCTAGGCCGCGGCGGCCTTTGGAAAGATCCAGACGATCTCTCGAGCTTCAAATCTCACTACGGCGCAAAATCTGAACCCATAGCGCCCCCCGCCACGAACGGTCATGCCAACGGCCACCACGCTCCCGCCGCTAACGGAAACGGGAGCGGAAATGGCAACGGAAACAGCCATCACGCCCCAGCGGCGCTAGCCGTAACTCCGGCCGCTGCGCCACCCCTCGCGACTTCGGCTCCCAAGACCGGCAATCTCGGCCGCGTCCTGGTTGGCTGCGACTTCGGCTCCACCACCGCAAAAGCCGTTTGCCTATCGCCCGAAAAAGAGCTGCTGTACTCCTGCTACGCGCTCAGCCGGGGCAATCCCATCGAAGACGCCAAAGCCCTGTTCCGCCAGATCCGCGAAGCCATCGGCAGCGGCGAAATCATCGGCCTCGGCATCACCGGATACGGCAAAGATCTTCTGAAGGGCATCCTCGGCGCCGATTGCCCGGTCGTCGAGACCATCGCTCACGCCAGCGCCGGCCTGCACTTTTTCCCAGACGCCGACTGCATCTGCGATGTCGGCGGCGTGGACGTAAAAATCATGCTCCTTACCAATGGAGCGGTCACCGACTTCCGCCTGAACTCGCAGTGCTCCTCCGGCAACGGCGCGTTCCTCCAAGGCGTCGCCGAGCGCTTCAACATCCCGATGAGCGAAATGGCCGACCGCGCCTTCAACGCCGAATCCATGCCCCAACTCTCCATGGGTTGCGGCGTTTTCCTGCAATCGGACATCGTCAACCAGCAGCGCAAAGGTTGGCAGGCCGACGAAATTCTCGCCGCGCTCTGCGCCATCCTCCCGCTCAACGTTTGGATCTACGCCGGCGGCATGAGCAACCTCCGACAAGCCGGACACAAGTTCATCCTGCAGGGCGGCACGCACAAGAACCTCGCTGTCGTAAAAACGCAGGTCGACTTCATCCTCTCCAAAGTTCCTGACGCCGATATCGTCGTCCACCCTTATTCCGGTGAAGCAGGCGCGATCGGCGCCGCTCTGGTCGCGCTCGATTGGTTTGACAGTGGCGGCCGCACCGCCTTCCGCGGCTTCGAGCAGATCGAAAAGCTTGCCTACAAAACCGTCACGGCGCTTGAAACCGTCTGCCACTGGTGCCCGGTAAATTGCCAGCGCAGTTTCATCGACGTTGAACTCCTCGGCGGCAAAGGCCGCCAGTGGAGCAAAGTTCCTCTGGCTACAGGTTGGGAGCGCGTCATCGTCAATAACTCCTGCCCCAAAGGCCTCGTCGAAGATTTGAATGAAATGAAAGTGATCAAGACCGAGATGGAAAGGACTCGTGATGCCTATCCGAATGTTGCCGACCTGGTTCGCAAAGAAGCCTTCCTCCGTGCCGGCACCTAAAGACCGCTCCAAACTGCGCGTCGGCATCCCCAAAGTCCTGAATATCTGGACGACGCATCAGTTTTGGGTTGGCTTCCTGAAATCGCTCGGCGTCTCTTCGGAAAATATCGTCTTCAGCTCCGACACTTCCGAGGAGCAAGGCCGCGAATTCGGCAAAGGGCGCGGCACCGTCGATTGCTGCTATCCGGTGAAGGCCATGAGCGGCCATTACGGCGAGCTCATCTTCGGCCAGAAAAATAAAGTCAGTGTTATTCTCAGCCCGATGATTCACTCGCTGCCGTCGCTGCTTCACGGCCACGTGGTGGACACCGTCACCTGCACGCGCGTCATGGCCGGCCCCGAAAATATCAAAGCCGGCTTCATGAAAGAGCGCGACATCTTCGCCGAAAATAATATCGTCCACGCCTCGCCTTTCGTCTCGCTCGGCGATCGCCACATGGTCGCTGAACAGCTCTTCACCGGCCTCAAAAACGTATTCGATCTCGATCTCGAAGAAGCGACGCGCGCCACCGCCGCTGGTTTCGCCGCCCTCGATAAATTCACCAATAAAGCTCGCCAGCACAGCCGCGACGTCCTCGAATGGTGCGCGAAAAATCAGCGCCCCTGCATCCTCGTGCTTGCGCGTCCGTACCACATGGACACCGGCATCGGCCACGAAATCGAAGCCGAGCTTCAAGTCCACGGCTATCCCGTTCTCTGGCTCCAATATCTTCCCGGCGATCCCGACCTCATGAACTGGCTGTTCGGCCCCGACCTCGAAGCCAAAACCATCAAGAGCCCCTTCGACATCGCAGACGTCTGGATGTCCTCCTACAGCAGCAACACCAACGAAATTATGTGGGGCGCAAAATTCGCCGCCCGCTGCCCGTGGATCACCTGCGTCGTCCGCCTCTCCAGCTACGAGTGCGGCATGGACCAGCCCACCTACACGCCGACGCAAAAAATCGTCGAAGCCACCGGCACGCTCTTCTTCAAATTCGGCGACCTCGATTCCACCAAGCCCAGCGGTAGTATCAAAATCCGCGTCGAAACCATCGCCCACTACATGGCCAAATATTCCAAACAAATCACCGACCGCAAACTGGCCTGGCTCTCCCCGAACTGCCCCCTCCTCGAAGCCGCCACGCCGCAGCCCACAGCGTCCGCGACGCCTCCAGCCGTCACAACACACTCCAAGTCCGCCTCCGCCTCAGGCGCGCCTCGCCCGCTGTAACATCGACTTCAGTCTGTGGTCGGACAGGCTCCCGCAAAGCGGGACCGGGCTCCTCCGACCGCCCACTCCCATCCTGGCAACCGTCTGGGCCGCAGGTAGCTCACAGGGGGAGAGAGTGCCCGTGACACAGGCGGGAGTTCGCCTGTGTGCCTTCGTCCTTCGTGCCCGACATGCTTATTTTGGACTCACATATTCTCTTTGCAAGTAATTACCTTCATGGTAACGAAAGTCGGGTCCAGCAATGGCGCCACAAAGCGCACGCATGCAACGAAGCCTCACCGCTGAAGCCGCCGGACGCACCATCCTTGGCCTATCGCCGATCCTCGCACCTAGCCGCGCTCCACTCTCACTTCCGCCTCCAATTTCTAATCGCAACTCTTACAACATATTTTCAGGAGCGTTCAGGCGCCTCGCCCCGCCGCCCGAGCATGGTAGTATTCCGCCCGCATTCAGGAGAAATCACCCGATGCGCCGCGCGACACTCCCAGCATTCAAACGGACTTCCTCCTCGCGACCTGCGGTAAGGACATGGCTAACCGCGGTCGCCAGTTTCTTGCTATTGGCGCCGGCGCACCTCGCCTCGGCCCAGTCCGCCTTAACCCAGTCACAAGACCAGCCAGCCGTCGTCCACATCGACGCTACCCCGGCCCACGCCATCAACTCCTTCGATCCCGACGCCGCACTCGGTAGCACGCTCGACGTCCTGTCCCACGTCGGCATCGACCGTACCTTCACCCCCCACATCCTAGCGGAATCTCTTTCTGCCGGCTGGGGCCCCATCAGTTACCGCAATAACTCCGAACTCCGCATGGCAGCCTGGCACTGGACTGAAAACGGTACCTGGAGCGACGCCGCGCACGAAAGCGGCTACTTCACCGGCAGCACCGACCTCAAGAACCCCACCCGTTACATCATTTCCTACGCGCTGCCGCATCGCGGCTTCGCCACCAGCGGCGATCGCCCTCTTGCAGGCCCGAACCTGACCTACTGGAAAAGCAATCCGTACCTGTCCAGCAAATTCACCGGTGAAGACGACGCGCTTCACCCTCAGTGGGTCGTTGTCGATCTGCAATCGAATAAGCCAATCAATGCCATGAAGGTGCAGTGGGAGAATCCGTACGCCACAAAATACGAAGTTCAATACTTCGACGGTATCGACGCGCTGGATTTTGACAAAGGCCCGAAAGGGGAGTGGATCACGTTCGCCTCCGGCTCGATCACGAACGGTTCCGGCGGAATCATCACCATGAAACTCGCCGACGCGCCCATCTCGGCGCGCTGGGTTCGCCTCTGGATGACTGCATCGTCAAACACGTGCGACGACCACGATCCGAGCGACGTCCGCAACTGCGTCGGCTACGCTGTCCAGGAGCTCCGCTTCGGCACGATCGACGCGAACGGCGCGTTCAACGAAGCGCCGAAGAATCCTTCGGACCGGCAAGTCGAATACTGCGTTTCTTCGATCGATCCGTGGCACTCCTCCGAAGACGGCCGCACCGGCGGCGACTACCAGCACACTGGCTTCGATCTGTTCTTCAACAGCGGTATCACCAACAATCTGCCCGCCATGATTCCGGTCACCATGCTCTACGGCACGCCGGACGATGCCGCCGCGCAGATCGCCTACATCGAGAAGCGAGGCTTCCATATCGGCTATATCGAAATGGGCGAAGAGCCCGATGGCAAGCACGCCCTCCCCGAAGATTACGGCGCGCTCTATCTCCAGTGGGCCACCGCCATCCACAAAGTCGATCCCACTCTCAAACTGGGCGGCCCTGTATTCGAAGGCGTGAACGAAGACATCACGATCTGGCCCGACGCCGAAGGCCGCATCTCATGGATGGGCCGCTTCGTCGCCTACCTGAAAGCGCACAACCGCTTGAACGATCTCGCATTCGTTTCCTTCGAACACTATCCGTTCGAACCCTGCAGTATCACCTGGAAAACTCTCTACTCCGAGCCGCAAGTGATGAAGCACATTTTGCAAGTCTGGCGCGACGACGGCGTACCCGCCGACGTTCCGCTAATGGTCACGGAGAGCCATCTGGCCGCGAATCTGACCGGACCGATGTCCACGATCTTTGCCGGGCTCTGGCTCGCAGACAACGTCGGCTCGTTCTTCGAAAGCGGCGGTGCAGCCTTCTATCATTCGCCCATTCAACCTCAGGGCGTGCAACCGAGCTGCCTGGGTTGGGCGTCCTGGTCGAATTTCGTCTCCGACGACCAGTACACGATCAAAGGATACACATCGCTGTACTTTGCCGCGCGCATGATCAACAACGAGTGGGTGCAGCACCGTTCAGGCGTGCACAAAATGTTTCGTGCGAAGGTGGAGTTGAACGGCGCCGACGGCAATCAGCTCGTCACCACCTACGCCGTCTTGCGCCCGGACGGAAACTGGTCGCTAATGCTGGTCAATCGCGACGAGAACAGGCCGCACTCAGTGCGTGTGGAGTTCGAAGGCGGGAAAGCAAAACACAGCGAGGGATTCGAAGGACCGGTGACAGTAACCACATTCGGAAGCGAACAATACGTTTGGGTAAACGACGGCGCCAATAGCCACGCTGATCCAGATCACGCTCCGGTAGGAACCACAATCAACGCCGACTCGACCTCCTCCTTCACGCTGCCGAAAGCCTCGGTAACGGTAATCCGCGGAAAAATCGGTGCCCCAGCCAAATAGCGCGGGCGCCCCGCCCGCGGCCTTCGCGACAGTGCTCTCTGGCACTCCCCGCGCTCGATCCAAATTCCATCCATCCTCTACGGATGCGCCTCCATCCACTTCCCAAGCGCCTGCGCTGCATGCTCGCACAGGACCCTATCCTCGCCACCAAACGCAGCAGGAAAGTGGCTATCGATATCCAACTCGCCGACAACCTGCCCTTTCACAAAAACCGGCACCACGATCTCCGACTTGGTCTCAACCGAGCATGCCAGGTATCGCGCGTCGGCGTTGACGTCGTCAACCACCACCGTTTTCCCGCTCGCTGCGGCTGCACCGCAAATTCCCTGATTCAACGGAATCCGCGTGTGCGGAGTCATCGAACCTTTAAACGGCCCGAGAACCAACATCGGTTCCGCGCCGCTCCTATCGATCATGTAGAATCCGACCCAGTTGTATTTCAGCAGACTCTTGTGGAGCAGCGCGACGATTTCGCCCATGAATTCCGTCGCGCTCGACGCGCGCACGCCAGCTGCGTCGACGATCGGTATCAAATCTTTTGGTTTCAGAGAGGCAGTGAACATATTCGAATTAAATCACGTCACGCGCACCAAATCCATCGGCCGCGCGTGCCAGCTATTTCCACTACGGAAATCGCGAGCCCTCTACTTGTGTGGCGTTGCAGCTTCCAGGTCTGCGGCCGCTTTATCGATGCCGGACGCCACCCGGGTCAATACCACGGCGACCATCGGAATCTGCGATTCCGCCGCCGCCCATTTCTTTTCATCCATGTACTCGCGGACCGCTGCGATCGGTTTCGCTCCGTATCCTGTGTATGCGCCCGGCGCGTACACCTGATTCTTGAACCATGGCCGCTCGGGCAATCCAGTTTCCGTGAGGAACAGCCGCGATACCCGCAGCACATCGGCGTTCACTGTATCGAGCGCCTCCGCCGATACGGGCTGCGAGCCGGCCACTTGATACGCAGCCAGAGCTTTCGCGTACCGATCAGCGCTGGTCTTAAGCGTAGCGATCGAGTTCTTCAGCGGCGTGAAGTTCATATAAGGCGGTACGGGCTCCGCTGGCGGCGGCACAAAAGTCTTTTTCGGGTCTGCCGTGGCCTTGAACACTCCTTCTTGCAGCTCCAGATTTCGTTCGGCGATTTCGTCTTGTTTGTCCTTCAAAATCGTTTCGAGTTCTGTCTCGTACTTCGCAATCGCCTGAGCCTGCGGTGCGTAATTCACTGGAACCAGGTCGGCATCCGCAATCCGCATCACATTTGTGCCTTCAGTCTGTGCGAGCGCTCGGCCGTACGAGAAATCGGTGTCGACGAAGTGCGTGTACCAGTAGAAATCGTCGTAGATCGAGTGGTACTGATCCGCATCGTCCTCGCCGCCAAATCCCATATCGACTGTCGAGATTCCCGCGTAATCCTGAAACGCCGCAAAATCCGATCCATCTCCGAGCGCAAACAGATCCAGATCCTTGGTCCCTCGAATAGTCGATCGCTCTTCCGCGGTCTTGGCGTCTCCGATCGCGGTTAACCGTGCCCTTTCAAACACCGTCATGTGCGTTTCGGGATCTTCCACGTCTCGCGCGACGCCGCTCACCTCGTCCTGTAGATCCTGTGTTCCGCCGGCGTAGTAATGTCCTCGCTCGTTGCTGTCCGAATTGAAATACGCGATGGCGTGCTGGCGCAATTCCGCGAGATGCGTCTCCACCCATTCCACCGAACCAAGCAGTCCCGGCTCTTCTCCGTCCCACGCGCAATAGATGATCGTTCGTTTCGGCGTCCATCCCTTCTTGTGCAGCGCTCCCAGCTCGCGGGCTTCTTCCAGCATCGCCGACTGGCCGGAAATAGGATCGTCCGCGCCATTCACCCAAGCGTCGTGATGGTTTCCGCGAATCACCCATTGCGCGTCGGGATCGGAACCGTGGAGTGTGGCGATCACGTCGTAGATCGGCTTAATGTCCCAGTTCGAAGCGACTTTCAGATGCACCCGCGCTGGACCGGGGCCGATGTGGTAGGTGTGCCCCAACGCGCCTCTCCAATCCTGCGGGGCGACGGGACCTTCGAGCGCCGCGAGCAGCGGTTGCGCATCGGACCAAGAAACCGGAAGCACCGGAATCTTCGTGATGGTCTTCGCTTCGGCGATCGGAATTCGCTTCGCATCGGCAGTCGCGCCAACGCCTGGAGTCAGAGGGTCACCGGGGTAATCGGTATCCATCACGCTGCCGCGCTGCACGCCTTCCGGAGGACGCATTCCACCCTTGGGATACTCGTCGCCCTGAAAGTATCCGTCGCCGCGCGGATCGGAATAAATGATGCAGCCGATTGCACCGTGTTCGCCCGCGACCTTCGGTTTTATGCCGCGCCAGCCCGCGCCGTATCGGGCGATTACAATCGCACCCTTCACCGAAATACCGAGCCGGTCGAGCTGCTCGTAATCTTCGCGATTGCCGTAGTTTACATAGACCAAAGGAGCCGTTACATCTCCATCGATCGAGTAGGCGTTGTAGGTGGGAAGCTGTTCGGCAGTCTGGCTCGACGTGGGATCGACTGGGAATGCGGGCTCCTGCAGCTTCGCGCGATATGGCGTTGGAGCGACGAGCTCCACCACGCGCTCTTTTGGCGTCGGGAACAGCACGTTGAAGGTCTCGATGTGCGCGTCGAAGCCCCACTCCTTAAACCCGGCGAGAATCCACTCGGCGTTGTCCTTGTCATATGGCGACCCGACATTGTGCGGTCGCGCGCTGAGGCGCTGCATGTTGTCGCGGATGTTGGCGGCAACGATCCCGTCGCGAAAAGATTTCTCGGCGGCTCGCTCGGCAGCGGAACTTTGCGGCGAATAACCGGTCAGCGTAACGGTCGCCGGTTGCGAACGAGTCCCCCCGGGTTGCGCCGCTTGCGCGAGGCTTGGCGATGGAAGCAGAAGCGCCGCAATCGTTACCAGCGAACAACACGCAGACCGCATCGACATGTCCCCGTCTCCTTGGCAAAACGGATCACTCTTCCGAGCGCGGCGGATAAACTCGTAAAAGGCCGCCGAGCATTGTCGTCTCGAACGGTGGCGAACGCAGTGCGAAGTGGGTCCAGTGCGAAGTGGGTCCAGCGAACGATCCACGTTCCGCGGAATCGAGTGGAGAAGCCAGCCACGAGACATCGACTCGAAGTTTCGAATTTCCTTCACCAAAGACCCGATTCGGACCCAAGAAAAGTACTATCCAGGGGTTACGAACGAGCTATAGCCCCGGGCAGCCTCAATTTCTATCCTTCAAGAGCGGGAGAAATGGGTGTGCTACGCGCGTTTGTCTGATGGCCGGCCAGATCACAACTCGACCTGACTTCTCGTCTCGGTTACCGGAGCCTGCGAAACTGGCTCTTCGTGGACCCACCCTGCTGTGCCTGGAAGTGACTGAGGCTACAGTATTTATGCGTCCAGGAGGCAGCGCGGTCTTGTCTGTGGAGCGCGCCTGCGAGATGGCTGCTGAAGCCGTTCGCACTCATGAAGGCAGCGTGTTGAACATCGTGCCCGGGATGGTCATCGCCGAGTTCGCACAATCCGCCGCAGCCGTGCGGACCGCCCTTGAGATTCAGCGACGCCTCTCCGGTGAGAACGAGAATGCACCGCGCTATGCCAGCCTGGAATTGCGAATCGGGGTATTCGCCTCCGCGAGTTCCGAAGGATCGGAGGCGCTTGAGGGCAGCGCGGTGAACGCCAGCACGAAGTTCGCACGCCGAGCGGGACCGGGACAGATTTTGATTTCGCGCGGTGTCTATCAGGCCGTTGGCGACGATTCGGATTTGCAATGCCAGTGGGTGAGCAGTCTGAACGTGGACGGCGATGGCCAGCCGCAGGACGTTTTTGAAGTGAGTTACGCAGAAGCACCCGCGTGCGTGCCGGCCCGGTACGAGGTACTGTCGCGCGTCGGAACCGGCGGCATGGGTATCGTTTACAAGGTTCGCGACCTGGATGCACGGGAAGTGATCGCGCTGAAGATTCTGAAGCCCGAAGCGGCGTCGAACGAAGCGATGCAGGAGAATTTGCGGCGCGAAGTTTTCCTCGCGCGAAAGGTAACCCACAAGAACGTCTGCCGCATTCACGAGTTCAACCGGTCGAAAGGTACGGCGTACATCTCGATGGAGTTCATCGAGGGAGAAAGCTTGCTGCGCCGGCTGCGCCGCGTCTGCTCGTTGCCGCTCGAAGACTCGGTAAGAATCGTGCGTCAGATTTGCGCCGGACTTCGCGAAGCACACTTGCAGGGCATCGTTCACCGTGACCTGAAGCCGGCAAACATCATGCTCGACGGCGCGGGCAATGTGAAGATTATGGATTTCGGCATCGCGCGTCTTGCACAAGAGAACGCGCAGCATACAGGCACGATTGCCGGTACTCCGTCGTACATGGCCCCGGAACAAGTTCAGCTTCAACCGGTGGGGCCGCGGACGGACATCTACTCGATCGGGCTGCTGTTTTACGAGATGGTCGTCGGCAAGCAGGCGTTCGAAGGCGAAAACTCGATCGTGATTGCACTGAAGCAGCTGAACGAGTCGCCGCGCAAGCCGCGCGAGATCGTTCCAACGCTACCTGGGCGCGTTGAAGACGTGATCCTCAAGTGCCTCGAGAAGGATCCGGCAAGACGGTTTCAGACTGTCGATGAGTTCGAAGCGGCCGTGGAAGCAAGCATCGCGCCTCCGCGCTCTGCATCATTGGCCGACGCGATGGAAACCGACCTACGACGAGCCGGGCAAAACATTCACGCGTTGGTGAATCGCGGAGTCGAGAAGGCGCGGCCGGCAGTTCCAGTGGTTGTGCAGTTCACGCAGGATTTGCGGCGCGCGGCGCAGCGAGCCGAGCTCAAGGCGCGGTATCAGTTGCGCGACGCGTTTGTTTTTTGCGGGAGTTACTATCGGCGATGGCTCGGCTTTTCGAGCAGCACGCAGGCGATTACTGCATCGGTGGCGATTGGATTTCTGTTGGCAGGCGTCGTCGTGTTCGCCCGCAGCTCGCACAATAGTTACGCGAGCAGCCCCGCTCCGATCGAAGCTTCGCCATCTGCGGCCGCAGTGAGCGCCGCCGAACTCGTCGCGCCGCAGCGAGCACCGGCTGTAACGGCAGATGCGGACGAAGTGAAGACAGAGCAAGTCGACCTGGGCGAGAAGCTTGGCGTCGCGCCCGAAGGCGGAGCGGACGCGACGGCGGATACCTCGAATCGTCGCTCGGAGAGTTTGCCCAACACGACCGAAGGCAGAGATACGCCGTCTCCCGCGTCGGTTACAATTCTCGCGAACGCCTCCAGTCCCTCGCGCGGGACTGCCAATCGCACGCGACTCAAGCCGTCGAAGTCCACGACGAGCGCGCGTCCCGCCCTCGCATCGCTGAACGCTACGCTGCCACTCGGTGGGCCGCAACAGGAGCGGGCGTTCGCCGATGCTTCGAAGCTGGATCCAACGCCGGCGCCGGCTTCCGGCACCTCGCCCGCCGTGAAATCGACGCATCCGAGCGAGGCTGCGATCGGGTCGAGCGCGAAGGCGACGTTGCCTGAGCCGTATCTCGAAGTGACTTCGTTCAAGGATCAGCTCCTGGCCGATCAAGCCGCGGCCAACATTTCAAAGACAGGTCTCCACGCTTTCTCGGTGCAGAAATCGCACCTCTGGATGGAAACCTTCCACGTTGAAGTGGGTCCCTTCAGCAATTCGGTCGACATGGCTGCGGCCGAGAAACAGCTGTCTGCTCAGGGCTTCAAACCGCATCCCGCAAAATAAATCGAAAGTATCTCCCCAACAGAAAAGGGACATGCCGACCGGGAAGGGAGCGTTGGGCAACCGATTGAATGTCGGCGATAGCCGCTACTCCGCCACGACATATTAACGACGCACATGTGTGACCGGATTTCGTGCTGGCGGTGCTGCGGATTGCAGCTATTATGGCGGGCGGCCGGCGGTATGCGGGCTGGCATGCCGGAGACGGAATGAAACTTAACTCCGTACTACTGAAGAGCAGCTTCGTTGGCGCGCTCGGCGGGCTTCTTTTTGGGTTTGATACTGCAGTTATCGCGGGAACGACAAATTCTCTCACCACGTATTTCGAGCTGAACTCACAGCAACTTGCGGTGACGGTCTCGATCGCGTTGATCGGCACCGTGCTCGGAGCAATGACCGCCGGAAATCCCGGTCAACGATATGGTGGGCGCGACACACTTCGCGTCCTGGCGATCTTCTACATCGTGTCTTCGCTCGGTTGTGCGCTGGCATGGAGTTGGCCTGCGTTATTGGCATTTCGCTTCGTGGGGGGGCTGGCGATTGGCGGGTCGTCTGTCCTGGGCCCGGTCTACATCGCGGAGGTCGCTCCTGCCAAGTACCGCGGCCGGCTAGTCGGCGCGTTTCAGATCAGCATAGTGGTCGGAATTCTGCTGGCATACCTTTCGAACTATTTCATCGGGACGCTGAATCTGGGAGCAATGGATTGGCGCTGGATGTTCGGCGTCGCAGCGGTTCCGGCGCTCATTTTCTTCGGTTTGCTTTTCGGAATTCCAAACAGTCCGAGGTGGCTGGCCACCAAGGGGAGAAACGCCGAGGCACGCGAAGTTCTGGGAGAGATTGGCGCGGAAGATCCCGACGGCGAGATGTCTGCCATCGAGCATTCGATTCATCTCGAGAAGCAGGGAACTTCGGAGTCGCTGTTTGTCTGGAAATTCCGGTTTCCCATCTTCCTCGCGGTGACCATCGGCATGTTCAACCAGCTTTCCGGTATCAATGCGATTCTCTATTATCTCAGCTACATTTTCACGGCGGCGGGGTACAGCCAGATTTCCGGCGCACTTCAATCGGTAGCGATCGGCGCAATGAATCTCGCGGCGACACTTTTGGGCATGACTTTAATCGACAAGCTAGGCCGCAAGACGCTGCTGCTGATTGGCTCGGTGGGCACGGCGCTCAGCCTGGCAGGTGTGGCCGCGGTGTTTTTCGCGAGAGCGCATCAGGAACGGTTGCTCTGGTATCTAGTTGCGTACATCGCCTTCTTCGCGATTTCGCAAGGCGCCGTGATTTGGGTCTACATTGGTGAAGTGTTTCCGAACAGCGTGCGCGCAAAAGGGCAGGCGCTGGGCAGCTCTGCGCATTGGATTACGAACGCGGCAATTTCGTTCGCGTTTCCACTGCTGGCGAAGACGTCCGGAGCGTATCCCTTTGTGTTTTTCGCGGCGATGATGATCGTGCAGTTTTTCGTGGTGCTATTCTTTTACCCGGAGACAAAAGGCGTGACGCTGGAGCAGATGCAAGTGAAGCTGGGAATTGAATGAAATAGAATGCTGCGGAGGGCGTCGAATTTCAGCGTTGGTCGACGTCGAGAGCGTAGATTTCCTGGATGCTTAAGTCTCGTAACAGAAGGGGAGACCCATCTGGCGCGGTCGAAATCCAGCCGCCCCACACGCCCGTCAAGCCGTCCGGCAGACTCATGGTCGCGACTGGCTCGGTCGTGAGGTTAGCTGCTCGTAAACGAATCTCGTGGTAATAGCCTGCCGGCAGTTCGGAATCATGACCGAGATACACGTATTTGCTATCGCTCGACCACTCCGGCCAGATTGAGCTGATGAGCTTGGTGGGAACCTCGGACCACTTTTGCGAATGCGCATCGAAAAGAAACGATTTATGCTCGCGCGATTTCTCCGCGTAGATGAAGCGACCATCGGGGGAAAGCCGTGGACTCTCCATGCCTTCCGAACCAGGAATCGTGAAACTTCTACCGGTCCGAAGGTCGATCGAGGAAATTGACGGTGGAACTTCAGACCACATCGAGCCGCCATACACCAGAGAATTGCCGTCCGGCGCCCATGACGCATCCACTTCCGCTTCGGAATCTTGGCTTTGCGGTATCATTTCGGGATTACCTCCGTCCGCTGACACGATGTACAGCTTCGCGTAGCCGCCGAAGAGCACTCCGCTGAATGCGATCCGTTTCCGATCGGGAGACCAGCAGGGCAGGAATGCTTGCAGAGGTGGGTTTGTGAGCTGCATTCGCTCGCTGCCATCCACTCGGCTGCGCCACAAAACGCCTTCCGGATAGGTCACGTAGGTAACCCACTGTCCGTCTCGAGAAAAGTTGACCTGCTCCGCGGAAATCCCGGAGAGAAACGGCTCGAGTCGCTTAGAGCTCAGGTCGTAACGCAGCAACTCGCCACGGGCTCGTCCGCCGATGGTGAAGATAGTTTCGCCATCCGGGCTGAACGCCGGATTCTGATAACTGATGGGGCCGACGGTAAGCTGGACTGGGTCGGCTCGTCTGCTTAGCAGTCCGGTTTGTGTAGCCCGGACTGTCCAAAGCGACGATCCCGCCTGCGCCACGAAGTATTTTCCGCCAGGACCGTAGATCATCCCTTTCCAACAGCAGGACGCCTGTAGCGGAAGCTGGCGCGAAAGGTGAAGTCTGGTCCCGTCGCTTGAAACCTCCCAAAGCGAGCTTCCGTGCAACTCGGCCGTAACGCCAAGAGTTAGTGTTCGATCGTCAGAGGACCAAAGAATGCTCGTGATGGCCCCCGTGTCAATGCGAGCGAGTTTTCGCTCCTGACTCCCGTCTTTCGCTGCGACATACACATCATTGGGAGGGCGCCAGACGCTACCGGTGACGTACGCGATTCTTTGTCCGTCGTGAGACCATGCCGCAGCGTGACCGTTAAGATCTCCGATCCTGTGCGCCAGCCCGTGTACAACGGAGAGACCCCAAAGAGGAATGTCCTCCGCTATGGGATTGATCACGGCGGCCCCGAGTAATTCTGCTTTGTCGGGAGAGATGTCAAAGACATTGAAGCCGCCGAGAGGGTTCGCGACATCGGCGACGTCGCCGCCGCTGGTGGAAACTTGCTTGAGGCCGAATCCTACTTCTGAAAAAAAGACGCGTGTGCCGTCGGTGACCACTCTGGACCGGACGGCAGAACCACAGGGCTTTTCTTTATCCTTGCGATCAGTCGTCAACTGCCTGTAACGAAGAACTCGCGGGGCCGAAAAAGAAGAGCGGATCCAAAGGTAGCTCGCAGCCAGCAGGAAGCACGCGGTCGCCATCGCTAACACCGCAATTTGAATCTTTTTCCGGCGATTCGTTTCGCCTGAGAATCTTTCTGCCCTCGGCTCGGCCATCCCCGCTCGATCCAGAATTTCGGCCGGCGGGGTGACCGACGGCGCGATTGATCCTACAAACCGGTACCCACGTCGCGTCACAGGGAGATCATCGTGAAAGCACTCCGATTTGGGCTACTACTGACGGCTGTCTACGCGTTAGCTGGTGTCTTCGCGGGCAATGCTCATGCCCAGATGGTGGTAAAGGGCGCGCGCTTTACTTTGCCGTTCGAGGCGAATTGGGACGGCTACGTCTTGCCTGTCGGGGACTACACGCTGTCCGTCGCGAGACTTGATACCGCTCGGGACATGGTTTATCGCGTGACGCTCGCTCGGGCGGGCAAGGAGCGTGCGGTACTTGCCGTTGAATCGTTGGGGCCACGTGTCGGTGAACGGAGCGTGCTCATTGCCGAGCCCAGCGGCAAGACGTATGCAATCCGCGAGCTGCACCTGCCGAGTGCCGGTTTAGTGCTGACTTTCCGGGAAGCGAAAGCGGAAGGGAAACTGAGCGCTGATCGTCAGAAGCCTCAACAGAACGTGCCCATTCTGGTCGCTGAGAAATAGATTCACGCTTTCAGCGTCTGCGAAATCGAATGGCGACGTTCACCAAGTCGGAACAATTCCAGCGCCCGGACCGGCGTTCGGTTCTCCGCTCGCTGGCAGGCCTTGGACTCGCGTTGAAAGCGCGAGAATCGGACAAGAACGCCGAGCCCGCGCATCACTTTTTGACGCCGCACGGCCAAGTGGACATGGCTGTCCAATATTTTGACAGTTCGTCGCTGGATGGATTTCATTTCCGTGATCGCCAGACCGGCCAGAGTTTTTGCCTGTCTGCAAACGGAGAAGATCACGGAGATTGTTTGAAGCGATTCGTGGGTTCCATTGCAATCGCCCAGTACAATTTCCGGCCATGGCCTCGGTCACATGCGTCATTCAATCTGCGAGAACGCGTGGTCACAATCGATCACGACAGCCATTCGAGCGCGCGTCCTGCCTTCGAGAGGGCGTTGCCTGCGGAAGGCGAGATGATCAGTGACATTCAAGCGTTCGGTTACAACCCCGATGACCCCGAGCAAGCCACGTCGAACTCCAATCCGTCCACAGCTTGGAGCCTGTTGCGTCAGGAGTTGTATCTGAATGGAGACGTGGCGGAATTTCTGATTGTCCATTGGAAGCACACAGTAAATCTCGTGCGTCTTGTGGACGTGATTCCGGGGGACGGAATCAGAGCGATTGAGTGAGCTGGTTGCTGGACGGTCGCAAAAAAAAGGCGAAGCGACGAGCCCAGGCTCGACGCCCCGCCTTTTCGTTATACGGCTTGTTCCGGGTGCCGTTTATTTAGGGTGACCGCTGGCCGAGTGAGCTGCCGGTGCAGCGTGACTCGCCTCGAAGTGGGTCTGCTCCTGCTGATGTCGCTGCTGCATCTGCTGTGCCTGCTGAGCGTGACGCTGTTCGGTCTGTTGCTGTTTCTCGGCCGTGTACTTCTGCTGCTGCATGCGCTGATCTTCCTTCTCCTGTTGCGCCTGCAGTTTTTGCCGCTGCTGATCCTGCTGGTGTGCCAGCTTCTGCTGCTGTTGCTGATACTTCGCGTCGGTCTTTGGATCGCCGGAAGAAGGAAGCGCGTTGCGCGTGGGAGGAGTAATTTCCCTCGCATGACTCGGCTTTGCCGCCGGCGTATTGGCGGCGTGTTCCTCACCGCCGTGATACTCGCCGCCGGCTTCCTTTGCAGGAACAGCATCGCGCCCATTAAATTCTCCCGGACGAGCCGTTGCCGCCACCGGAGGCTTGCCGTGATTTTCGGAAGCACGGAATTGAGGATTACCGCGGGCTGAATCGAAGTGTTGCGTTTGCGATGCCACCGGACCTACGTGGCGTTCATTCGCGTAACGCTCTTCCTCGGAGTTTGGACGCGCATTGATGCCGCCGTGTCCGCCGTTGTAGCTGACGCGCGTAACGTTTCGATTGACGATCGTCGTGTTGTAAACATTCTTCACAACCGTGACATTTACGTTCGTGACCGATCGATTGTAGAAAAAGTGACCGCCGTCCCAGCGCCCGCCTTCATAGCCGTTGCCGAAATATCCGAAGCCGTAACTGATGCCGCCGTAAAAACCGACGTGCGGTCCCCAGTAACCTTCATGAAAAACGTAAACGCCGTTGCCCCATCCCCACCAGGGCGGAGTCCAGAGAAAGCCCACTTGCGGAGCAAGAATCCATGTTCCGGGAACCCAGAAATATCCGCCGTCGTTCCACGCCCAGTAGCCAGGCGTCCAAATGTAGCCATCGCCCGGGCAGATGGGCTGCTCGTAGACCGGAAGTGCCGGCGGCGCAATCGTAATAGAAACGCCGATTTGAGCCGATGCCACCGGAACCATAGCCAATCCAATCGCCAACAGAAGCAGGGCGCCAAGGATCGATCGAACTGCAGCCTTACGCATTTTGTGTTTCCTCCTGTAGTTCCGTCCTAAATATCCGAGCGGCGATTGCGATCTGCGCGCGAGCAAGGATTCGCCGGTCGAGCTACGAACCCAACTGCATTTTTGTCCAAATACAATCCAGTGCTGGGATGCTTTGCGCAACGCGAAAGCGCCACGCGGCCTTGCGAGGACTCAGGTGCTGAACATGCCGCTGCTGGAATGCTATCAGGACGGCGATTTCGCTCAATACCGTTTTCGTTGTAGTCGCGGAATCGTCAACCTTTATCGAGAATTTTGGCGGCTTTTCTTGTTTGCGGATCGACGAGGCTGCTGCGCCAGTACCGTACTTTTCGAAGTGAAACGACGTATGAGACCGAGCAGAGCAACCGACGCTAGAAGCATATTGATAGGATCGATCGGAAGACGATAGCGCGGAAGCGCCAGCGTCATGTAATAAGCCCAGGGAAAAATCGCGGGAAAGACTGCACAAGGAAGCGAATAGACGTTATGCTCCGCGAGCAGAACAATTACGCCGGCGAGGGTGCCGAATGCGACCAGAATGTTGAACGCCAGCACGTAGCGAAACCACGGATCGGGCGTGCCCACGAAATCGTCGATCGGATGAATCGCGCCGCCTGCCCAGATCGATACGAACCGCAGCCAAATCAGGTGCGCCTCGCGTGCAGGATGGCTGAACATGTAGGAAGTCGCGAGATCGCGTTTTTCCTGCATGTACGCAATTTCGCCGACAGTGACGTAGTGTTGGCGCTCGGACTGGTTGTAGATCGGATGGAGATCGCCACGGAAGATGTCTTGAGTCTCATCGTTGTTGCCGAGCCAGAGTTGGAGGCCGAGGACGGACCGGAGCGGCACGAGTTGATGGAAAACCTGGTAATTGCGGACCGTCCAGGGAACGCAACAAATTGCTGCCAGCGCGACGGTGACAGCAACTCGGGAAGCCACGCTGCGATTCTCTATTCGCGCCCGCCACCCGAGCCACACGAGTAGGAACGGAAGCAGAGCGCCGAGTGTTGCATTGGTCATCAGCGTGAATCCCCACAATAGGCCGTAGGCGCACCACGCGCGAAGTCCGCGATTTTCCTCGAGAGTCAGCGTAGCCCAGAGGATCGTCGCCCCCAGCAGGGCGGCGAGCGACGCCTCCCACATGCTTTCCACGGGCATCAGGACCGCATTCGGAAAGATGGCCCAGAGCCAAGCCGCGGTCGCGCCGAGCGCAACGCCGTATTTTTCACCACCGATGCGTCGCCCCGCAAAATAAATGGGGATGCACGCGAGCGTGACGAAGACCATGTTGAGCGAGACCGACACGAACCAAGCGCTGACCGTGTACGCACCGAAGACCTTGAAGATCGCCGCGAGAAGCAGAGGGTAGACCGGTGTCATCCACGCGGTCGGCCCGGTATCGATGCGGAAAGGGGAACTGAAGCCTTTTCCCATCGCGATCGAGTGCGCGATGTTACCGGATTCAAACAGGAAGGGAATGACGCTGACGGCGCGGTCCGAGTTATGAGCTTTGTAGTCGACAAGGAATGCGACGCGGATGACGAGAGCGACAATAATGATCAGCGTGAGAGAGGTCGCCGCTTTTTTGAGCTTTTCTTTCATGTGTTCGCGGTGCTGAGTGCCGCTGGGAATCTCACCGAGCGTGCATTATGATGCCGTCTAAGGGAGAAGCGATGGCACGCGCGAGACGAAAGAAGAAGGACAAATTGAGACCCCACAAGGAAGCGAAACGGCGGGCGCGCCTGGGCGTCGGGATGCCTCCGCCGGAGCGGGTGATCGTCGACAAGCGGCTGAAGCCGCAAAAGCACAAGAAGCGAATCGACGCAGACCTTTCCTGAATCGAGTTTCGTAGCGCGTTGGTTGGGCACGTCTTAATGGATGTTTCTGGTTTTCCCGCCGACGTAATCCATGAGCAGGTACTGACCCAGAGTGTAGGGCGTGGTGAAGTACGCTTTGCCGCGGCAGAGTTCCGTAACCTTTTGCACGAAGTGAACCAGGCTGTAGTCGCTGGCAAGCATGAACGTGTTGATCAGAATTCCGGCGCGCTTGCACTTGGCCACTTCTTCCAAAGTTTGCGTGACGACCAGCGGATCGAGTCCGAACGCGTTCTTGTAAATGCGGCCGTCTTCCAATGTGAGGGCGGACGGTTTGCCGTCGGTGATCATGATGATCTGCTTCATGTCTTTCTTTTGGCGGGCAAGCACGCGCTGCGCGAGCTTCAGTCCCTCGCGCGTGTTGGTGTAGTAGGGTCCGACTTGAACGCGAGCTAGCTTGCCGAGGGGAATTTCTTCCGCGCTGTCGTGAAACAAGACGCAATGCAGCGAGTCGCCCGGATACTGAGTTCGAATCAAGTGCGACAGTGCCAGAGCCACGCGTTTCGCAGGTGTGAACCGATCTTCACCGTAGAGAATCATGCTGTGGCTGCAATCGAGCATCAACACCGTGGCGCATGAACTTTGATATTCGCACTGATGAACCATCAAGTCTGGATAATCAAGCCCGATCGGTATGCCAGCCCCACTGCGCCGGACAGCATTGAAAAGCGTTCCACTGATATCCATATTCAGCGTGTCGCCGAATTCGTATTCCTTCGAGACGCCGCCAGACTCGACGCCGGTGGCCAGATCGCGCGTATCGTGGCGACCAAAACTACTTTTGCCGAGCGAAGCGAGGAGGTCCTTCAGCGTTTTGAAGCCTAGAAAATCGAGAGCTTTGTCGGTGATCTCGAAGCGTGCTTCGGTGTTCTGACCCGATTGTCCAGTTTGGCCGCCGGGAGTTTGCGATGGCGGAGGAGTTACTTGAGCCTGCTGGTCGCCTCGCGAAATATAACCCTCTACTTCCATCCGCTGCATGATCTGGTCAATCATGTTGCGCAATTCCTGGTTCTGATTGAGGTCGGGATTCTCGAGCAGCTTCTCCATCAGCTCCGGAGGAACCAGATCGCCGTCCTGCATGGCGCGCAGGATCGCCTCGCGAAGCTCTTCCATCATGCGCTCGCGCGAACGGTTCGGATCCATTTCGTAGATGCCGTAGGGATCGTCAAAGCCGCTCTGCAGGAAGAAGTCGGAAAGCCGGCTCATCAGCTCGTCGAGGTCGATATCGTCGGCGGCGCTGGGTGCGTAGCGGGAATACTTAGTGTATTTCACGGGCCCTCCCGTACGACGGCCGGGCAACTACGTTCGAAGACTAGTTGAACTGCCGCTTTGGACCACGGCCTGATTGTTCGCGCGGATCTCGCGGTTCAGGCGACCGGCGAGCATCGGCAAAGTAGCCGCGCTCTTCGCTGCGGCTGATGCGCTTGTGCGCCCAGAGACCTTCCAGAATGAATTCGGCCGCGCTCGAAACAACGCCAGCGTCATCTTTGATGCTCACGTCGAGTACGCTAAGGTGATCGAAGAGGCCTTGAATCGTCTTCAACTGTGCCATTACTTCGTCGCTCGATGCGTTTGCGGGAAGTTTCAGTTCGCCGCCCAACTCGAACCACTGCGTCACGGGTTGAAAATTCGCACCCGTAAAGTACTGCGTGAACGTTTTTCCGACCGCGGCGCGGATGAGTTCGCGAGCGATGGTGTCGGCGCCTTTTAGTTCGCCTTCGTATTCGAGTTCGAACTTGCCGGTCATCGAAGGAATTGCCGAGTAGACGTCGGCGACGCGAGCAACTACCGCGCCATCGCGGTTACGAATCGCGCGTTGTTCAGCGCTACTGATTACATTTTCGAGGGTGCTGATCGGTAGCCGCTGGCTGACGCCGGACCGCCGGTCGACGCGCTTATCTTCGCGCGCCTGAAACGCAATTTCCTCTACCACTTCGCGGACGTACTGCGGCATGTGCACGCGCTTTTTGTTGTCGCGTTCGATCCACGACTCCTGCGCGGTGATGGCCATGCCTTCGCCCACTGTCGCCGGGTAATGCGTGCGGATCTCGGATCCGATGCGGTCTTTGAGCGGAGTGATAATCTTGCCGCGCGCGGTATAGTCTTCCGGGTTGGCGGTGAACACCAGCACGACGTCCAGCGCCATGCGGATGGGATAGCCCTTTATCTGGATATCGCCTTCCTGCATGATGTTGAAAAGGCCGACCTGAATTTTTCCTGACAGGTCGGGCAGCTCGTTGATCCCGAAAATGCCACGGTTCGCGCGGGGCAGCAAACCATAGTGAATCGTGAGTTCGTCGGAAAGGTTCGTCCCAGTGCGCGCAGCCTTGATCGGATCGACGTCGCCAATCATGTCCGCGATGGTCACATCGGGCGTGGCGAGCTTCTCGACGTAGCGGTCGGCGCGGGCCAGCCAAGTCAGCGGCGTGGCATCGCCTTCAGCGGCGATGCGCTGTTTGCATGCGCGACAAAGTGGCGCGTACGGATTGTCATGAATTTCGCAGCCCGCGATCGCCGGGATATGCGGGTCCATAAAATTGACGAGGCCGCGAAGGATTCGGGACTTCGCCTGACCACGGAGGCCGAGCAGGATGAAGTGATGTTTCGAGAGAATTGCGTTGATGACCTGCGGAATGACCGTGTCTTCGTAACCGTGCACGCCTGCGAACAGCGTATCGCCCTTCTCCATCTTACACAGAAGGTTCTCCCGCATTTCCTGCCGGACCGAGCGCTGCGCATACTTCTGTTCGGTCCAATTGCTGCGACGAAGCTCACCAAGGGTTCTAGGCAACGAAGTCATGAGGGCCCCACTTCGTTATGAAGCGGCGCGCGTGCAAGAGCGCCTGAGGTCATTATAAGGGAACGAGGTCCACGAACATAATCGGGTTTATAAGGGTTAATTTACGGTGTGGCCATTCGAGCCGGCACGATGCCGCGAGCGGTCGCGCTGTTCGAGGCGCGCAAGGACGCCTTTGAGCCAAGTACGCAAGAAATCCTGCCTGGCTGGCTCGGTACGCATCTCCAGGAGGGCCTGCTTTTCGTGCAGGTCAAGGGGAAGGCGGCTAGCCATGCGGTAGGACATCGGCCAGATCGAATCTTTCGTGTTCGGCGCCCAGAGCTGGCTGTACATCAGCGAGTGGCATTGCTGGAAGATGCCCATCAAGGCATCTTCCTTATGCATTTCGGCCGAATCGGCCTCGTCGGTGAGGTATTCCACGAGCGCTTCGTGGTAGTCCTTTTCGGAAAGCAGGTCGAGAGCGCGAAAAACCGCGCGGCCCTCCGTGAGGATGTCCGATTCGCCGGTCGGATAGGCACGAAGCGTCTGAACGATCTGGGCGGTGCAGCCGACGGTGGCGACGTTGCTGTCTTGTGCGAGAATCATCCCAAATTCTGTTTTGTGAGTCAGGCAGTGGCGAACCATCAGTCGATAGCGCGGTTCGAAAATATGGAGAGGCAGGGATGCGCCCGGAAGAAGTACCACGTTCAGCGGAAAGAGCGGAATGCGCGTGTCTCTCATGGCCCGGTCCGGTGAGACTGGATCTTCGATTTTAACGCAACAGGGCGAGGGCGGCGTGCATTTCGTCACGCGCGTGGGTGTCGCCTGCTTTCTGTGCGACTAGGATTCCCTCGGAGAGCAGTTTGCGCGCTTCTTCAATTTTGCCGACGCGCCCGAGGTGCTGGCCAAACTGGAAGTATCCGGCGACGTAGCTGGGATTGGAGTCCAGGAGCTTCTGAAAATTTGCCGTGGCGGCGTCGTTGTCGCCAAGCTTCGCGCACTCCAGCGCGAGTCCGTACAGAGCGAACGCGTCGGTCGGTTTCGTTGCAACGAACTGCTCGAGCATTTCGCGGCGCGACTTCTGCGGTTGGGTCATGGCTTGGATGCGATATTATAGCGGCACGAGTGACGCGCGCCAAGCGCGGCGCATTTTTTCTAGAGAGCCGATCGAGAAGATGACGAACTATTCGAAGCACACGGAGTTTCCCCACGGGCGCAAGGTCGAGATGCCGTCGCCGGAATCACTGCGCGACGGCAAGCCTGTTAGTACATCGAGATCGGAGATCACGGAAATCGTGCTGCCGAATGACGCGAATCTGCTGGGCAATATGCTGGGCGGACGCGTGATGCATTTGATCGACATCGCGGGCGCTCTTGCTGCCACACGGCATGCGAATTTGCCGGTGGTGACGGCGTCTGTCGATTACCTCGATTTTCGATTCCCGATTCATCTCGGTGAGTGGATCGTGCTGAAGTCGCAAGTGAATCGCGTATTCAACACTTCGATGGAAGTTGGCGTCAAGGTTTACGCGGAAAATGTGCTAACTGGCGAACGGCGGCACACCAGCAGCGCGTACTTGACGTTTGTCGCGGTAGATCTGGAGCAGAAAGCACACTCGGTGCGGCCGCTGATTCTGGAGACACCCGAAGATAAGCGGCGATTTGATGATGCGGGTGAGCGGCGACGCGTTCGGTTGAGCATGAGGCACAAGAAGCCGCTCGACGATCTCTGAGGCTTCGGCGCGGCGATACTAAGTCTGATTGAGGTAGGCTTGGACGGCGTCGGCTGTCGTGAAACCATTTTCCACACACTTTCCCAGCGCAGGGCCTTCCAAATAATTCCCCGCGAGAAATAGTCCGCGCGATTCGCGCAGTAGGGACCGTACTGTCTCCACGATGTGAAGGTGGCCGAGATTGTATTGCGGCAGCCCGCGCTGCCATTTCCACACGTGGGTTACCATCGGCTCGCTAGAAATTTTGAGGATTTGCGTGTTGTCTTCGTGGGCAATGCGAGAAATTTCCGGATCGGCGAACTTCACTGCGTCGAGGTCAGTAGCGCCGCCGATAAAGCTCGTCAGCATGACGCTGCCTTCAGGCGCGCGCTCCGGGAAGAGCGACGAATTAAAAATTGTGCCGAGGGTGCGAACTTTTTCCGACCGGGGGACCAGAAAACCGAAGCCGCCCAGCGAGTGAGCAATCTGCTGGCGGTGATACCCGGCGGACGCGACGGCCACAGGCGCGTACGGTATCGCGGAAAGCGTAGTACTGAGTTGCGGCAACAGGACAGAGAGAATCTCAGCAGCAACGTAAGCAGGCGCGGCAACGACCACGCCTGAGGCTGAACGAATGGCTGCCGAGTTCCCACGAACGGTCTGCACGTGATACCTGCCGCCGGTCCACGAAACGGAAGCCGCCTTCGTCCCTACCAAGAGACGCTCGCCGAGCGATTTCCCGATCGCGCGCGGCAGGGTTGCGACGCCTCCTGCGAACGAACACAATGACGGAGCTGACCCTCCGGCTTTAGCCGCCGTGTCCGCCGAAACGGCCCGCGATCTTTTCGCTCCACGAATTACGCTGCCGTATTCCCGCTCCCACTCTTCAAGCGATGGAAATGCTGCTTTGAGGCTTAGCTGCTCCGGATCGCCGGCGTAGACTCCCGACACGAACGGCGACACCAGATATTCCAGAATTTCGTGTCCGAATTTGCGGCGTACAAACGCGGCAACAGACTCCTCCTGCGCGGGCGCCCTCGAGCGGCGGAACGGTTCGGATGCAATCCTCCAACGCGAGCTGACGCTCAAAAATTGCGAGGTCAGCAGGGCAGGCGGGGACATCGGAATTTTTTCGAGTCGGCCACGCTTCAGGATGTACCGCGGCGCCTTCGGATTTGCGGTCTGCAGCTCGGATTGCAGGCCGAGCTCCTCGATTAGCGTCGTAAGCCTTGGCGTAAGTTGGAAACTCTGGGGCCCGGATTCGAACAGAAAGCCGTCGCGCCGGTCGGAGACAATAACCCCTCCCGGAGCCGGGGCAGCCTCAAGCACCGTAACGTCGCAGCCTTTTTGACGTAGGCGGTAAGCGCAGGCCAGACCGGCTATTCCTGCGCCGATCACGATGACAGATCTTGGGGAAGGCATGGCGGCTAGAGCGTCTTCGAAAACAGGGGTTTTGCATCCATCTGCTGTTCGCGTAAGTATCGATCAAACGGCATCGCGAGTGTGCGAATGAAGAGTCGGCCCAGCGGCGTAACGCGAATCTCGCCGGGGGACAGTTCGACGAGTCCTTCGGCCTGGGAGGCGGCGAGAGACACGAGTTCCGGTGCGAAATACTCGTCGAACGAAATTGAGAATTCGCGCTCGATTTCGTTTTTCGGAATCACCGTGTGGCAGAGCAATCGGCCGATCACGGCCCGCCGCAGCGCATCGTCATCCGAAAGGCAATATCCGCGCGCCGTCGCAATGCCACGCGCCTTCGTGGTCGACTGATATTCACCCACTTGCTTCAAGTTCTGCGCGTAGCCGCGGCCCACGGCGCTGATGGCGCTAACGCCCATTCCATAGAGGTCGGCTCCGGCTTTCGTCGTGTATCCCTGAAAATTTCGGTGCAGCGTGCAGTTCTGCTGCGCGACAGCAAGCTCGTCCTCCGGTTTCGCGAAGTGGTCCATGCCGATATAGAGGTAGCCCGCGTCGAGAAACCCTTCCAGTCCCGCACGCATGATCCGGAACTTTTCCATGCTCGGCGGAAGGTACATTTGAAATGCACCCTGCTGCTTTTTCATCCAAGGTACGTGCGCGTAGCTAAACATCGCGACGCGATCCGGATCGAGCGTGAGGGTCTTGGCGACGGATTCGCGAAAACTTGCCGCGGTCTGGTGAGGCAGTCCGTAGATCAAGTCCACGTTCAAGCTCACAAAGCCCAACTGGCGCGCCGCCACAATCAGATCCCGCGTCATTTCGTAGGGCTGGACGCGGTGGATCGTCTGCTGCACAACGTCGGTGAAGTCTTGAATGCCGAGGCTCAGGCGATTGAAACCGAGACGCCGAAGCGTTTCGAGATGCGCGACATTCGTGACCCGCGGATCGATCTCAATTCCAATCTCTGCGTCCGGCTCGAAAGTGAAGTGCTCCTTCGAATGCGCAAACAAATCTTCCATCTGGGCAGGAGTGAGATACGTTGGCGTGCCACCGCCCCAGTGAAATTGCGTTACGCCGCGCTTTTTCGATACGAATCGGCCAACGTGCGTGATCTCCTTCTTCAGCGCATCAAGGTATGGAATCGCGACGGACTTGTTCTTCTGAATCGACACGTTGCACGCGCAGAACAAGCACAAGCTTTCGCAAAACGGAATGTGCATGTAAAGCGAGACAGGGGTGACGTGTTCTTCCGCCGTCGCGTAGTACCTTTCGAGATCCTCGGGCTGGAAATCGTCCTTCCAAACGGGAGCCGTCGGGTAACTGGTGTAGCGAGGCCCGGGGCGATTGTACTTTTCGAGAAACTCGTCGGAGACGTTCGCAATTTCGAGTTTTTGGTGTGTGCTTGCCACTTGCGTCTTCTTCTTAATCGCTGGAGGATCCGCTGTCTAATCCAGAGCGTTACACGCGCGCGACTGGAACTTGTGCCGGGATTCTAACCGATTGGCCAGCCTCAACAAACGCACGCGCGTTCTCCACGGGCGTCGTTGGCAAAATGCCATGGCCAAGATTCAGGATGTGGCCCTTCCCTCCGGTCTTCGATACCGCCGCGCGTGCTGCCGAGCGAACGGCGTCCCGCGGAGCCAGCAACACGGAGGGATCAACGTTTCCTTGTAGTGCGATCGAGTCCCCCAGCACTGTGCGTGCCTCCGCGAGATCCGTTCGCCAATCGACGCTCACCACATCGCTCCCAGCTTTACCAAGTGCACCGAGTAGATGCGAAGAGCCTTTGGCGTAAAGAATCTTCGGCGTTTCCGAATGCCCAAGTTCGCGGAAGATTGCTCGCGTCGCTGGCAGCTCGAATTCCTCATACTCCGTGGCGCTGAGTTCACCGGCCCACGTGTCAAAAAGTTGCACGACCGACGCACCAGCTTCGATCTGAGACTTTAGATAGCCGACCGTCGCATGTGCGATTCGATTCAACAATTCGTGAACGAGCGCGGGTTGATCGCGCAGAATTTGCTTGGCGTGCGAAATATCGCCCCGCGTGCGCCCTTCCATCATGTAGCAGGCCAGTGTCCACGGCGCCGCCGCGAATCCGATGACCGGGACTTCCGACCCGGCTTGCTTGCAGATTTCCCGAATCGCGTCCCCAACGAACCGAGTTTCAATGTTCGGATCGAAGTCGCGCAAACGGCGGACGGCAGCGGCGTCGCGCACCGGATTCGAGAGCACCGGGCCGGCATCGGGAACAGCCAAGGGCATCCCCATGGCTTCGGCGACGATTAGTATGTCCGAAAAAACTATAATCGCGTCGACGCCGATGATGCGAAAGGGCTGAAGCGAAACTTCGGCGGCGAGCTCCGGCGTCTTGCAGATCTCGAGGAATGAATGATCCCTCCGAACCGCTTGATACTCCGGTAGATACCGCCCCGCTTGGCGCATGATCCAGACGGGCACCCGTTCGACGGGTTGGCAGCGGCAGGCACGAAGGAAGAGTTCTTTCCGGCTCATCACGCGATAAACGGTATCCTTTGTGGATTCTTGACCATAATAGCAGATGGCTGAACCGGATGAGCGGCGCCCTGCAGGCACGTGTGAACCCCCAGGCTTGCACCCGAACTCGCTGATTTCAGAGCTATAATCAGAAATTGCACGCGCAGGCGCGTCTACGATAAATGGTCCATATTCTCTCCTATCTAATGCTGGCGCTCTATTTCGGCAGCTTCGTCTGCTACGGCATGCATTTACGCGCGCCGGCGAAATGGACGGGGCGGATTGCGTCACTTCTGCTCGCGGCGGGTATGGCTGCTCAATATTGCGCCCTGTATCAGCGGTCGATCGAGCTCCACGCTGTACCCTACGATGACTTGTATGGATCGATGTCGCTCTTCGCATGGCTGCTTGCGTTAACCTACTTGGGCCTTGAGCTCATTCACCGGCAGCGTGCAGTGGGCGCGTTTGTAGCCGCCGTCCTTGTGATTTGGCTTTCGAGCGTCTGGCTGCTCGTACCCGATCCGACGACGATTGTGACGCGGGCCGGCGGCCCGGTTTTCGCGCTGCACGTTACCCTGAACACTTGGGCCTATGCGGCATTTGCGCTTTCGTTCATTTTAAGTGGAATATACGTGGCGCAGGATCGGCTGCTGCGTTCGCGAAGGCTCGGAGCGGCGTTTTGGCGCTTCCCAGCGCTTGATGTATTGGAAAAGATGTCTCGAAGCAGCGTAATCGTTGGACTCGTGGCACTCTCCGTTGGCGTCACAATGGGCGTGCTCTGGCAACATCGGACGACGGGGAGCGTATCGCTCAGCGATCCGAAGGTCGTGATTACGATGGCGATCGCCGGCGTGTATCTAGCGTATCTTGCACTCAGTTGGACTGCGACGTGGCGCGGTGCGCGGGCGGCGATGCTTTGCGTAGGCAATTTTCTCGTCGTGCTCTTCAGCTACACGTTTGTGAACCTCTATCTGACACGTTTTCATCGTTACTTATAATGGCGACGGCCACCAACTCGGAACGGGTCGACAAAATTCGCGTGCAGCTCGCGCTGATCGGATGCAGCCACCGCACCGCGCCGGTGGAATTGCGCGAGCGAATTGTATTCAACCGCGAGCAGGCGCTGACTGCGGCGGACGATCTGCGTCGCGAAGGAATTCTCGAAGAAGCGGTGGTGCTTTCGACCTGCAACCGTAGCGAGCTCTATGGCGTGCCTTCCGATGCCGCGTCTTCGCCCTCATCCGCCATGGAGGAGTACTTCACCTCGTTTCACGGGATTCCGAGGCGCGAACTCGATGGCCGGATTTATCGCGAGCAGGGCCCCAATGCGGTGCGTCATCTTTTTCGGGTGGCGGCAGGCCTCGATTCGATGCTGCTGGGCGAGGCGGAAATTCTGGGTCAGCTTCGCAGCGCGTACAGCCAGGCGCTGGATCATGGCGCGACCGGACCGGTGCTAAATCGTGTGTTCCAGGGCGCGCTCGAAGTCGGCAAGCGCGTGCGCAGCGAAACAGAAGTCGGCGCGCGGCCCATGTCTGTGGCACTTGCAGGCGTGAAGCTCGCCGAACGCGTGTTCGGAAGCCTGAAGGGGCATTCAGCACTCATTCTCGGCGCCGGAGCGGTGGCGGAGCAAGTCGTCGAGCACATGCAGAATCGCGGCGTGAAAGACCTGCGTGTGGTGAACCGCTCGTTCGATCATGCGGCGGAACTGGCCCGGCGTGTTGGCGGGGAAGCGCTGGCGTGGGAATCGCTGGAGTCCGTGCTCGGACTGCCGGACGTGATCGTCACCTCGGTGGCGTCTTCGTCGCCGATTCTTTCGCGCGCGGTGCTGGAACGCGCCATCGCGAATCGGTCTGGCAAGCCCGTCTTCGCGGTGGATCTGGGAGTGCCACGCAACATCGAAGAGAGCGCCGCCGGCCTCTACAACTTGTACCTCTATAACATCGACGACCTGGGTGGAATCGTTGAACAGAACCGCAAGGCGCGTGAGTCTGAAATTCCGCGAGCCGAGGCGATCATCGACGAGCATCTGAAGAAATTCGAAGCGTGGCGAGCTGCGCTCGAAGCGGGCTCGATTGTAAGCGATTTGCGCGGGCGGTTTCACGCGCAACGCGAAGCGTTGATTCGCGAAATGCTCGCCGAGCGGGGAGATCTGTCGCCGGGGGAGCGGGATCGAATCGCGCATATTACCGAAGAACTAGTCGAACGACTGATCGCCGAACCAAACGAGAAGCTGCGGCAAGGGCCTGGAATGCGGGGCAGGATGGCGGGCCTTGAAGCGATCCGTCATCTGTTCGGTTTGAACGAGGGGAAAGATTGAAGCAGCTGCTGCGAATCGGCACGCGCGGAAGCAAGCTCGCGCTCTGGCAGGCGAATCATCTGCGAGATGCGCTTCATGAAAAATGCGGTGTCCAATCGGAAATCGTTGTCATCAAGACTTCGGGCGACATTCACGCGACCGCGCCGGTGGAACAGATCGGAATCAAGGGTATCTTCACCGCAGAACTCGAGCACGCGCTTTTCGACGGCCGCGCGGATCTGGCGATCCACAGCATGAAGGACGTGCCCACAGATTTTTCGAATGTGTGCCGAATCGTTTGTGTGTTCGAGCGTGAAGATCCGCGCGACGTTCTGATCTCGAGGGCCACCAAGCCGTTGGCGACTTTGCCTCAGCGCGCACGGATCGGCACGAGCAGCGTGCGGCGGGCGTCGCAATTGCGCCGCGCTAGGCCGGATTTGGAGATCATCGAAATTCGCGGGAACGTTGACTCGCGGATCCGCAAGCTCGACGAGGGAGCCTACGACGGAATCGTCCTGGCGAGAGCTGGTATCGTGCGGCTAGGGTTGAGCGCAAGGATCTCAGAGGCGCTGTCGCCGGAAGTTCTGGTCCCCGCCGTGGGACAGGGCGCGCTGGCAGTAGAATATCTGGACGCCAACGCGAACCTATTCCGATTTCTGCGCGACTTGGAACATCGCCCGACGACGCTTGCTGTAGAGGCGGAGCGAGGCATGCAGCGCGAATTGCACGGCGGATGCCGGTTACCGCTCGGCGGTTGGGCGCGTTTCCAAGATGGCGTGCTCGTACTCGACGGCATCGTGCTTTCGGAGGACGGCGAAAAGATCGTCCGCGGACGTGGGCAAGCCGTATGCAACACGTATAGAGACGCGTTTGAGTTGGGTTGCCGCGTCGCGCGCGAGATGCTGGCTGCCGGAGCGGATGTGTTGCTCGAGGCTGCAGGACGAACCCGTGTTTGACCCAGACAAACCGCTTGCCGGAAGACGTGTCGTGGTAACGCGTGCGCCGGAACAGGCGCGTGAATTAAGCGACGCACTCCGCTCTCTCGGCGCGCAAGTGTTGCTACTGCCCACCGTGAGTTTCGCCGCCGTCGAGAATCCTGCCGAACTCGACGCCGCTCTGGAGAGGCTTGGCACATTTGATTGGCTCGTGTTGACCAGCCAGAATGCAGTTCGATATTTGCTCGAACGCGCGAACACAATCGGCATCGCGAGCAGCGATCTAAGCTGCGCGAAACTGTCCATCGCAGCAGTAGGCCCTAGAACCGCAGGAGCCGCGGCAGACGCTGGTTTGCGCGTCACCTATCTTGCCCGCAACCCGTCAGGCGAGGCCCTTGCGAGCGAATTAACTCGCTTTGTGGGAGGAAAGTCCGTGCTCGTTCCGCGAAGCAATCGCGGTGACGAGCGGATGCTGCGAGGATTGCTTGAGGCCGGGGCAAATGTCACCGATGTGGTAGCGTATCGAACGCTGGAGGCAGGTGAAGTGAACGCGGAAGCGCTGGCGCAGCTCCGGGCGGGAAACGTGGACGCGATATTGTTTGCGAGTCCGTCCTCATTTCACAATTTGAGTTCCGCGATTCCGACGCCGGAGCTGGCGTTGCTATCTGCGCGCGTAAATTTTGCCGCAATCGGGCCGACTACGGCTCGGGCGCTGAGAGAAGCGGGTGTCCGCGTGGCGATCCAACCGACGCACGCGTCGGCAATCCTGCTGGCCGACGCCGTCGCGAAACACTACACCCGACAAGCTATGCCCAGAGCGAAAGAGGCGGAGACCGTATGAGCTTTCCCATTCACCGGCCCCGGCGTTTGAGACGAACACCCGCGATTCGAAAGCTGGTGCGCGAGACGCGACTGACTACCGGCGGTTTGGTCTATCCGATGTTCGCCACGCCCGGAACGAAAGTGCGGAATGAAATTTCATCGATGCCGGGTATATACCAGCAATCGGTAGATCAGATTGTTGAGGAATGTCGTGAGGTCGCAGGTGCAGGAATTCCAGGGGTCATACTGTTCGGGCTGCCAGAAAAGAAGGATGAGGTTGCGAGTGAAGCGTCGTCACCCGACGGCGCGGTGCAGCGGGCCGTCCGTGCAATTCGGAAAGCGAAGCTCGATCTGATCGTCATCACCGACGTCTGCCTCTGTGAGTACACCAGCCACGGCCACTGCGGCATGATCAAGGACGGCGAAGTGCTCAACGATCCCAGCCTGAAAATCCTGGCGGATGCAGCGCAATCCCACGCCGACGCAGGTGCCGACATCGTTGCACCATCGGACATGATGGATGGGCGCGTCGCCGCCATTCGAACGCGACTTGACGAGAAAGGGTTCCAGGACGTGGCGATCATGTCCTACGCCGCGAAATACAGCTCGGCCTTCTACGGCCCATTCCGCGAAGCTGCGCAGTCTACGCCGCAGTTTGGCGATCGGCGCAGTTATCAAATGGATCCGGCGAATGCCCGCGAAGCGCTGAGGGAAGTGGAACTCGACCTCGAAGAAGGCGCGGACACTATTATGGTGAAGCCCGCCCTCCCGAACCTCGACATTATTCACCGCGTGCGTGAGCGTTTCGACGTGCCCCTTGCGGCGTACAACGTGAGCGGCGAATACGCCATGGTAAAGGCAGCAGCGACCAACGGTTGGATCGACGAACGCCGCGCCGTGATGGAGATCGCTACGGGCATTGCTCGCGCGGGAGCTTCTATCCTGCTGACGTACCACGCGAAAGATATTGCACGCTGGTTGAAGGAAGGCGAATGAGCAGCGGCCCAGTGAAAACGACCGACGCAGCTTCAAGCGGCGCGAAGTCTCGTTCGAAGTCCGCAGAAGTTTTTGAACGGGGAACTCGAACGCTCGTCGGCGGGGTTAACAGTCCCGTTCGCGCGTTCCGTGCTGTCGGTGGCAGCCCGCTGGTGATCGATCGAGCGAAGGGCGCACGACTTTGGGACGTCGACGGCCGCGAATACATCGATTACGTTTGCTCGTGGGGCGCGTTGATTCTGGGGCACGCGCATCCCGACGTCGTGGCTGCCGTGGCTGATCAGGCGGCGCGCGGAACCAGTTACGGGATGACGTCGCCACTCGAAATCGAACTGGGCGAGAAAATCACGCGGGCTCTGCCGTCGGTGGAGATGGTTCGGTTCGTCAGTTCAGGCACGGAGGCGACGATGTCCGCCGCGCGCCTTGCCCGCGCATTTACGAAACGTGACCTGATCGTGAAATTCGAAGGCTGTTACCACGGTCACTCGGACGGATTTCTTTCAGAAGCAGGTTCGGGCCTCGCGACGCTCGGCATTGCGGCATGTCCCGGAGTGCCAGACGCGTTCGCGAAACTTACGTTAAACACGCCGTTCAATGACTTCGACGCACTTCAAGCGCTTTTTTGTGAGCACTCCGGAAAAATTGCGGCGGTAATTGTCGAGCCGGTCGTGGCCAACATGGGCGTGGTACCGCCCGCCCCCGGTTTTCTGGAGGCACTTCGCGAAATTACGAAGCGCGAAGGCGCACTGTTGATCTTCGATGAAGTGATCACCGGTTTCCGGCTTTCCTACGGTGGGGCACAGCAAGTCTACAAACTCACGCCCGACCTGACGGCGATGGGAAAAATCATCGGCGGCGGGCTGCCCGTCGCGGCGTACGGCGGAAAGCGGGAGATCATGCAGCATCTCGCGCCGCTCGGCCCCGTGTACCAAGCCGGAACGCTCTCCGGTAATCCGCTGGCCATGCGCGCCGGTCTCGCAACTCTGCCGAAGCTAGAAGCGCCCGGTTTTTACGAAGAGATCGACCGAAAAACGTCGCGGCTCGCCGACGGATTGGGCGACGCGCTAGGCGAATATTCAATCCCCGCGAAAGTCAACGTATCCGGATCCCTCTTGACCATTTTCTTCGCCGGCGGTGAGGTCCGAAATTACTTCGATGCGAAAAAAGCAGACTCCGCGAAGTTTGCCGCGTTCTTCCAGGCCATGCTCGACCGCGGAATCTTCCTTCCGCCGTCGCAGTTCGAAGCGCTCTTCCTTTCCGCGGCACACACCGATGCGGACATCGATCGCACCATCGAGGCCGCACAAGAAAGCCTGAAATCCATCCGCTGAATTCTAGACCGACCAAAGCGAATACCCGGCAAAAATCACGGCACCCCAGCCGCGCAGCTTCGCCCACAAAAGCGAAAGGAAACTCGGGGCCATTACGTGGAAAACCGCTCGCTCAAAAGCCCTGATATTGCCGCTCGTTCCGACGTGATCGGATGCGCGCTGCTCGTAAGCCACCCATTTTCAAGGTTTCCCGCAAGGGGTACGAATGGTACCCCCTGTGCAAACCGGATCGCCGTCAGGGCAAGGCTGGAGACATGCGATGATTGTGGCAGTGGCGATGCTAATGATCGGTGCGATGGGCGTGACGGCGCCAGCCACGCCAGCGAAGGATAACCCGCCTGCGACAGCGGCTCTTGGGGATCTCTCGCAGATTTTCGCTTCCGTTGGCACACGCGACAATTCCGACACAATCACAACCACGACGGCCTCAGGATTTGCGCGTCTGGACCTGGCTCCGATTCATTTCGATCGCGACACGGGACCTGTGCCAACAGCGTCATTGGCGGATCGTAACGCGATCTCCGAAGATCAGAAGTCGGGCACGTTTTCGACGATGAGCCTGCCCGATCCGTCGCCCTCCCGCGAGAATAGGATCACCCCAGCGTTGGAAACTCCCTCGCGCCGGGCATGGTTAGCTCTGGCATTCGTAGAACACGGAGCCGCTGCGTTTGATGCGTACTCCACGAGGCAGTCGATAGGGCACGGGAACCTGGAAGACGATCCAGTAATGCGGCCGTTTGCGAGCTCCCCGGCCATCTACGTGGCTACACAGGTGACGCCGGTGCTGCTGGATATTCTGGCGCGCCACATGCAGCGCAGCGAATATGGTATATTCCGCCGTGTGTGGTGGGTGCCACAGTCCTTGAGCGCGGGCGTTTCGATTTTGTCCGGCGTCCACAACCTGCACATCGCGAACGAGTAGCCAAAAACTAGAAGGTTGGAATCGTATTTTCTCATCCTGGCGGGGAGAAGATGCGAAGGGCGCCCGAAACTCTCCTCGGGCGCCCATTTTCGTGCGAGATCGACCGCCTTACGATCGAACTCCGACGCTGGCGGCCAGTCTCGCGGCGCTTGCCGCGGCGTTGTTCATGCGCTTGACCGACCAATCCGCGCCCTGATGCCCGGAGACGACGGCGGCCGAAATATCGGAAACCGGTCCGACCGAATCCGTATTCGCGAAGAAGACGCGGTCCATCGGCTGTCTCGCGAGAGGGATTCTCTTCGTGAAATTTCCCGGGACGGGTAAGTACATCGGGTGGCCGCGGCGGAAGAAATGAACCTCGATTGGCTCGGCCTCGCGGAACGCGGGTTGTAACTTGCGGAAGTCGTGCAGGATATTTTCGGCGATCATTTGGCATGACTCGTCTTGCAGCAGCAATGGCCGCTGTGCTTCCTTCAGCGGCGTGTAAAAGGTCAGGATGTTGTCTTTCTGTTTGTAGGCCTGGTCGTTTTTCTGCAGCACCCAATCGGCAACGATGAAATCGGTGAAGGTGTTGCCTGGGCACCAAGTGTCGTAAGCGCGGTTGTACACGGCCTGGTCGAAAATCATATTCACCACCGGATACGGACAGTATCGGAAGGAGCGCATCGCCGCGGCTTGCTCTTCTGGAATTCCCGAGACCAGGCGAGCGGTGATGAATTTTGGCGTGGCCATGATCACGGCCTTCGCTGCGACGGTATGCGTCTCGCCTTCACGGGAGTAGGTTACGTTCACTTCGGACTTCTGCGGTTCGACCGACACGATCGTCGCGTCGCCGAGCATCCGATCGGCGTGCTTCGCCGAAAGCGCGGCCGCAAGTGCGCGCGCCAGCGCGCCATTTCCGCCCGGCAGCGTCACTCGAACATCTTCCTCGCCGCCGCCGAACGCGTGCAAATCCTCAACGACGCACAACGCCGCCGTATCTTGCGTTCGCGCACCCCAATTCGATGGGCCGTAGGCGTCCCACCATTGCGTCAATTCGGGCGGGTAAGACTTCAGAATGTCGGTGATCGGAAAACTGTCCAAGTGCGCAGCGTCTTTATCCGGATCCATCGCAAGAATCGTTGCCCGAAACTTCTTGAACGCAGTTCGCACAGACCGTGGATATGGAAGGTGGTCAAGTCCGCCATGCCACGTGTCTTCGACGTATTCGCCGCGGATAATCGAAGGATCGTGGGAATCGATTGGTAGCAGCGTGATGCCGAGTTCCTTTGCGAGTTGGTAGCTTTCGGTGTCCTTTTCATCGAACGCCGAACCTGTCGCGAAACCTTGCCCTTGATAATCCTCCCGGTACGCATTTCCGCCGAACTGTGGTTCCTTTTCGAGGAGCAAGAAATTGTGATCGCGCAGGAAGTACGCAGCCGACATTCCGCTGACGCCACCACCCACGACGATTACATCGTACCGTTTCGAGACAGGCGGCTTCGGAAAGTCTGTGCCGTCGCGGACTTCATGGCAAATTGCGAAGTGATCGCCGTCGATCTGAGTTGACGGTTCAGCATCCGCGGAACGCAATGAATGCGGGAACGGGCAAGCAGCCGTCACGCTTCCGGCGACGACGAATTTCAAAAAGTCGCGACGCGAAGTCGTCACGTGAGCTCTCCTTGGGCGGAAGCAACTGCCAGCGGCGCACTCGATCCTTGATTCTGTGTCGAGCGCGTGCGCAGCCGATACCAGAACAGAATAATTCCGATCGAGAAACATAGAATGAGTGTCGAGACCGCGTTGATTTCGGGTGTGATTCCGCGGCGCAGCCGAGACCAGATTTCCAACGGCAACGTGTTGTCGCGGCCGATCAGGAAGAAGCTCACCGCAATCTCGTCAAACGAGAGTGTGAAGATCAATAGTCCGGCGGCAATGAGCGACACACGCAAATTCGGTAGCGTGATTTTCCAGAATGTCTTCCACGGATTTGCGCCAAGGTCGAGCGATGCTTCCTCCTGCGCGCGATCCAGCTTTTGCAGGCCGGCGAAGAGTTCAGTTGTCGCCACGGAAATTAACGCGGTGCCGTGCCCCAGCGTGACGGTCAAGAGGCTGAGTTTCAGGCTCGCCGCGACGAACAGCATCAACAGCGAAAGACCGGTGATGATTCCGGGAAGAATCAGAGGCAGGAGAACCATGCGGCGAAACAGCGCCTTGCCCGGGAAATCGGCGCGGTCAAGCGCCAGCGCCGCTGGGAGGCCCAACCCAAGCGCGATCACCACGGCAAACGCGGCGACGATCACGCTGTTGAGAACGGACTGCCACAAAGCGCTGTCCTCAAATAGTTGGCGATACCAATTGAAGGTCCAGTTCGTCGGAGGAAAACCGCCGACACCACCGCCGTTGAACGAGTAAACGACGAGCACGATGATGGGAAGATAGAGGAATGCGTAGACGGCGAACGCGTAGCCGGTGAGAAGCGGGGCCCGCTCGAATTTTGCTTCGCCGCTCATGACACGCTGAACCGTTTCTCCAACCGTTCCGTCGCAAACAGGATCATCACCACCAGCACCAACATGCAGAGCGAGATCGCGGAACCGAGGGGCCAGTTGTAAGCCGCGCCAAACAAGCTGACAACGATATTCGAGATCATCAGTCCGCTCGAACCACCGACGAGAAGCGGCGCCAGAAAATCGCCCAGCGTGAGCACGAACGCGAATGTCGCTCCTGCAATCACGCCGGGAAGCGAGAGCGGCAGAATCACACGCCGAAACGTTTGCCACGGTGATGATCCGAGGTCCTGCGAGGCTTCGACGAGATTGCGCGGGATGTGTTCAAGCGACGCATAGATCGGCAGAAACACAAATGGCGTGTAGATGTGCGTCAGCGTAAGAATGACGGCGAACGGGCTGTACAGCAGAAACTCGAGCGGCGCGTGGGTGACGTGAAGATATTGCAGCAGCCCGTTCAGCACACCGTCGCTCCCGAGGATCGTCTTCCATGCGTATCCCCGGACTAGGTAGCTTGCCCAGAGCGGAATAATCACGAGCTGGTAAGCGAGCTGCTTTCTGACTGAAGTGTAGAAAGAAACGTAATAGGCGAGCGGATAGCCCAAGAGCAGCGCGAGCAGCGTCACCGATCCCGCGATTCGCACCGAACGAAGAAACACTTCTACGTAAAGCGGCCTCTCCAGAAGTTGGCGGTAATTTTCGAGCGTCCACGTATGAACGATCGTTTGCAGTGGCGAGACCGACCAGAAGCTGTAGCAGAACAGCATCGCGTAGGGAACAAGTAGCAGCGCCACAACCCAGAGCAACGGGGGAATCGTGACGGCGGATTTGTACGCGCGGGAGTACATGTTAGTCGGCGCTCTCGATAACGCGAATTGCGTCGTTCGCGTCGAATTCAAAATCGCGCTCGCCACTCAAGGGACCGGGCGAGGCAACACGAGCGCGGATTACGTGCGCGTTGTCGCAATGAATTTCAAGGAGATCCAACGCACCGCCGAACGATTGATTGACGATTTTGCCGCGGAAGCGCGCGAGCGAAACGTCCGCGGGCGCTATCGAACCCATATCCGGCAAGAGGCGGATCGCTTCCTGTCGCAACGAGAACGTAGCTTTGCCCTGGGGCTCGAACGTTCGCCAGACGATCGGCCCTGCCATCGCGATGCCATCGCGAATTTGGGCCCGCAATAGATTTGTTTGACCGATGAATTCGGCCGAGTATGCCGTCGCAGGGCGGCCGTAGATTTCACGCGGGCTGGCGATCTGTTCCAGCCGGCCCGAGCGCAGAAGCGCGACGCGGTCGGACAGCGCCATCGCTTCTTCCTGATCGTGCGTGACGAAAATGAACGTGATTCCGACTTCGCGTTGAAGCGATTTCAGCTCGACCTGCATCTGCCGGCGCAAATTTGCATCGAGGGCCGACAGAGGCTCGTCGAGTAGGAGCACTCGTGGCCGGTTCACGAGCGCGCGAGCCAACGCCACGCGTTGCTGCTGCCCGCCGCTCAGTCGCGCTGGCGCCGACTTTACGAACTCGCCCATCTTCACCATCTCGAGAGCCTTCGCGACACGATCGGGAATATCCGAAGCGGCTGTGCCGGAAGCGCGGAGCCCGTACGCCACGTTATTGAATACCGAAAGATGCGGGAACAGCGCGTAACTTTGAAACACCGTATTCACGGGGCGCTTGTACGCGGGCACTTTGTCGATGCGCCCGCCGTTCATCAGAATCGCGCCGCCATCCAGTTGTTCGAATCCTGCAATCAGGCGCAGCAGCGTTGTTTTGCCCGAACCACTCTCGCCGAGGATCGTAAGAAACTCGCCTGCTGCGACCTCCAGGGAAATCCCCTTCAGAACAGCACGGGTGCCGTAACGCTTCGTGACGTCTTTGATTTCGAGCAGCGCGCCGGAAGCGTCAGTTGGCGGCTGCATTTTGCCGGAAAGAACAGGGGTAGGCATTAGCAGACTCGCGTGCGCCGAGGTACGGCCGGTGGGAAACCGAGCGTCCGCATTACTGCGCCCCCTTCACTTCATTCCAAATTTCGTTGTATTTGTCGCGACGCGGAACCTGCTGCCAGAAATAAATGTGCGCCATGTAACCATCGACGTCGTCCAGATGCAACGACTGCCGTTGCTCGGCACTCATCAAGGTTCCAGCAGCCGGATTCGCCGGATCGTAGCCGGTCACGTCGCTCACGGCCTTTTGCGTCTGCGCTTCGATCATGTATTCCAGGAATTGCGTGGCTAGTTCTTTGTTCTCGCTCGCCGACGTGATCATCAGGTGATCGATCCAGCCCGTTGTGTTCTCCTTGGGAATTGTCTCGCCAATCGGGAAGCCCGACTTGCGAAGCTGATTCGTCATCAGCGGCCAGCCCATAGCCGCCACCACTTCGTGATTCTGAAAGAGGTTGGTCAGTTCGCCGCCGGTCGTCCAGAACTTGCGAATATTTGGCTTCAACGCGATCAGCTTCATCTTCACATTTTCAAGCTCAGCGTCGGTAAGGTTGTAGACGTGGTTCGGGTCCGGCTTGTCGTAGCCGAGAACCTGCGCAGCCATGTAGATTGTCGAAAGCTCGTCCCATACGGAAATCTTGTTTTTCAGCGACGGATCCCAGAGCGCTGCCCATGAATCAGGGGCCTTCGGGAATGCTTGTGTGTCGTAGAGCAGGGGATTGGGCCCCCACGTAAACGGCACGCCGTAGGTCCGCCCATTGGCCTTCACGAGCGGCATCGACCGCAGGCGTTCGGAAAGTTGTGAGTACGAGGGGATTTTCGACAGGTCGAGCGGTGCCGCAAGGCCAGCAGAAGCAATCATGGTAGCAACATCGCTCGACGGCGAAATCACGTCGTAATTGCTGGCGCTGCCGCCACGCAGCTTTGCGACGAGCTCATCGCTCGAGCCCATGTACGCCGCGTTGATTTTACAATTGTGCGATTCCTCGAAGGCGTGGATATATGAAGGGTCCGCGTAGCCCTCCCAAACCAGCAGACTGAGCGTTGGCGTCTTCTTCGCACAGCCGAATGCCAACAAAGCTGCGCCCGAAAGCGCGAGCAACGATATTTTCCGGAGATGCTTCATGAACTCTCCCGCATTCCCGCGATCGCCATGCGCGGACTAGAACGTCGGCGGCGTGTTCACCCAAAGTACATGCGTCTCGCGCTTGCCCGGATTTCTCCAGTGATGCGCGTTGCTGCTCTCGAAGTAGTAGCTGTCGCCCTCCTCGAGCCGCATCGTTTCGCCGTTATCGACAGCAATCTCGAGCGATCCGCGCAGAATATACAGAAACTCCTCGCCTTCGTGCGCGTAGGATTCGCCGCTGCTCGCCGACGGAGCGATTCGAAACAGGTGGGGCTCCATCATCGTGTTGCCCCACGCGAGCAATTCCATGCGGACGCCCGGTCCGGCGTTCAGAACTTTGCGTTCGGCGGGCTGCACTCGGCCAGGATTCGCATCCGACGGATTAAACAGCGACAAAATATTGAGCTGATAGAATCGCGCCAGTTTGCGCAGCGTCGAAACCGACGCGCTCATCTGCTCTCGTTCAACGGCACTCAAGAAACCCACCGACACTCCGGCCTCGCGTGCGACTTGCACGAGCGAGTATCCGTAATGCATGCGCATGCGGCGTAAACGCGCGCCGATCGAGCTGGACTTCGGTGTCGGGGAAGAGTTCGTGAGCAGGCCCTGAGTCTTCATCATGTGAACGATCGCGGGGGCATTCATTTTGCGTGCGCGTCGGAGGAACTGAGCACGCTTCAGAATTCGGATGTCGTCCTGGGTGTAGAGCCGGTATCTGCTACGCGTCCGCTTCGGGGAAACCAACCCGAGATTTTCCCATAAGCGCAGCACGGTTGGCGAAATTCCCACCAATCGCGACACGTCACTGATGCGAAGGTAGCCGTGCGCTTGTGACTTTTGTACGGATGTTTTTCGAGCGGTGGACAAAACCAAAATCCCCTTGACATCATGCGGGGCTTCTTCTAACGTTCGCGGATTATAGTAAGGTTTTTTCGCAGCCTGCAACTGAAAACTGGTGTTGAGCGTCTCGGGGGTGCGTGGCGCCAGCTATTTCCAAAGGAGCGGCTATGAAAGCGACGGGGTGGTTACGGGTGTGTTTATTGGTGTTTCTGGGCTTGGTCGCCACCGGCGCTGCCTGGGGACAAACGAACGGTTCGATTCGCGGCACCATCAATGATCCTTCCGGCGCCGTCGTACCGAACGCCAACGTCACCGCCACTCTGAATGGGACCGACACTTCCCGCACCGTCACCGCCGATGCCAACGGCGCTTTCGAAATTCCCGAGCTGTCCGTCGGCACCTACGATGTGACCGTCAATGCATCCGGATTCAAGAAGTCCGTCACGAAGAACGTCATCGTCACGATCGGTCACGTGAACTTCATCACCGTCCAGCTTCAGGTCGGCGGCAGCCAGGACACCGTGACCGTCGAAGCCAACGTCGCGCAGGTCGAGACGACCAGCACCCAGCTCGGCGCCGTGATGACCGACCAGTCGATTCGCGAACTTCCTCTCGCGACTCGCAACGCCTTTCAGCTCCTCCAGCTGCAGCCCGGCGTGCAATCCCAACTTGGCGCGGACCTCTTCTATGGCAGCGACAATCCCGGCGTCGTTTCGGTGAACGGAGGCCGCGGCCGCTCTAACAACTACATGGTGAACGGCGGTGATTCGAACGACATCTTCGTCAACTCACCCGGTGTTCAGCCTTCTCCGGACGCGATCGAGGAATTTCGAGTGATCACCAACTCTTTCGACGCGGAATACGGCCGCAACTCCGGCTCCGTCGTGAACGTCGTCACAAAATCCGGCACCAACGCAATTCACGGCGACTTCTACGAATTCATCCGCAATAAAGTGCTTAACACCCAAATCGGCAGCCCGACCGGTGCGACGCCTCCGATCAACCCGCCGTACATTCAAAATCAGTTTGGCGCGACGCTGGGCGGGCCGATCAAGAAGGACAAAACATTCATCTTCGGTTCGTACGAAGGCCTGCGCCTCGTGCAAGGTGTCACCTCCGGGCAGGGCACCGTGACCTTGCCGACTCCGTCAGAACTGGCGGGAGATTTCTCAGAGGGTGGCATGGCTGCACCCTTCGCGGGCCAGCTCACAGATCAAAATTTCGCGAGCGTGCTGCAAGCTCGTCCGGGTTGCGCGACCGCGATCGCAAGTGCGGGTGGCGCTCCACTGGTTCCCGGGAACTCCTGGAGCGCGATTTTCCCCAACAACTCGATCCCGACCCAATGTTTCGACCCGACGGCGAACTCGCTTTACCAGAATTACGTGGCGCCATCGGGGACCGGAACCATCTTTCCAATCGTGAACAATCATGAGCGTTCCGACCAGTTCACGATTCGCTTTGACCACAAACTGACGAACACGCAGCAGTTCACCGCCTACTACTACTTCAACGACGACAATCTGCAAGACGCGTTCTCGAACTTTCAGGCGGCCGGCGCAAACATCGGCGGCTTTCCGGTTCTCAACAAAACGCGCAACCAACAAGTGAACTTGAGCCACACCTGGACGATCGGCGCTACTGCCGTCAACGAGTTCCGGTTCAACTACTATCGGGAAGGGCAGGGCGATCTGAACCATCCCGTAAACACATTGCCCAGCGTGCAGGATTCCTGCGGATCACTCGTCCCCACGACAAACTGCTTCACCGACCCTTCGAATCCGTCGGCGGGCATCACGACCAACCTTCCCGGGCACACTGGCGTGCCGTTCATCTCGGTAGCCGGTGGCTTCTCGCTGGGCAACAACTTCGAGGGCGAACTTCCGCAAGCCGGAAACACGTATCAGTGGTCGGACAACTATACGAAGACAATTGGTGCGCACACCTTCAAGTTTGGCGGCGATGTGCGTCGATCTCAGTTCAATCAGTTCCTCTATTACAACATCAATGGTCTCTATAGCTTCTACAACTCTGGCCCCGAAAACGAAATCTCCTCCGACACGAACTACCCGGCGTACCCGAATTACTTCCTCGGCGTGCCCACGACCTATTCGCAAGGCGCGGCGCAAGGTGAAAACGATCGCAGCACGTCGCTTTCGCTCTTCGCGCAGGATAGCTACAAGATCAAGCCGAATCTGACCTTGAACTACGGTTTGCGTTGGGAACTGAACACTCCGTTCTACGATACTGGCAATCGCCTTCAGACTTTCCGTCCCGGACAGATCACCACGCAGTATCCCTGCGATCTGAATCCGAATAACGTATCGAGCGCGGCTTTGATTGCAGCGTACGGAAGTACAGACTGCAGCCCGACGGGACCGGCGAACGCCGTGTTTCCGACCGGCCTGGTATTCCCCGGCGACAAGGGCGTGCCTCGCGGATTGACTTCCACCTACTACAAAGCGTTCGCGCCGCGCATCGGTATCGCATGGGCGCCTGGATGGACCGACGGCATCCTGGGAAAAATCGCAGGCGGCCCCGGCAAACTCAGTATTCGCGCCGGCTTTGGCATCTTCTATAACCCGATCGAACAGCTTGTGCTTGAGCAGTTTAGCGCGGAACCTCCTTTTGGCGGCAGCGCATCACTTTCCGACACGCTCTTCAATCTGCCCTTCGAATACCAATCCGGCGGCAACGCGCCAAACCCTTTCGGTGGGGTGATCAATCAAACCCCGAAGACTCCGTGCGCATACGACCCGGGCGGGCCCGCGGGTTGCGTCGACTGGTCGTCGTTCCGCCCAGCGTTGCTGTTCGGGGAGTTTGCGCCACATCTGAAGTCGCAGTATTCCGAGCAGTACAACCTGACGATTCAGCGTCAGGTCACCAAAGACATGGTGTTCAGCATCGGCTTCGTGGGCACGCAATCGCACCACTTGCTCGCGTCGCACGATCTTAACTACGGCAATGCGGACTCCTGCCTTGAACTCGCGGCAATCGCCAACAACAATCCGAATAATGTCCTCACGTCAAACGGTGGCGTTCAAACTTCGTGCGGCTCATTCAGCTCCGATTCCAGCTACTTCATTGCCCCGGGTACTGTGATTCCGGCGTACGCGCCCCCGCAACAACCGTTCAAAGTGAACTACACCTCGTGCACTGGCCTCGTTCTGCCCTACAACGCTGGGTCAGGCGGAAATTGCTTGCCCGCCGGCACGGTCGTCGGCGCGAACGGTGTCACGCTCGTTGGTCTGAGGCCGTATTCTTCGCCGCAATGCCAGCCGCTCAACGGCACGGGATGCCCGGTCGACGGGGTACCCGTCTTCAGCAACATCTTCGCGGAAGATACGATCGCCAACTCGAATTACAACGCTCTTCAGGTCTCGCTCGATAAGAGCTACTCGCACGGCTTGCTGTTTCAATTCTCCTATACGTTCAGCAAGGCTATAGACCAAGGCGCTTCGTTCGAAAACGAACTCAATCCGCTGAACTATAACGCGACACGCGGCCTCTCTCTCCTCGACGCCAAGAACCGCTTCGTGTTCAGTCCCGTATGGAACATTCCCGTTCCAACGTACAGCGGTTTCAAGGGCAAGGCGCTGGATGGGTGGGGCGCTTCCGCGATCATCGCCTGGCAGAGCGGATTTCCAATTCGCCTTTGGGACCCGAACGACGATGAGTATCAAAGCAGCTTCTTTTTTGAAGACGCGAACACGCCGCAACAGACGGGCCCGGTGCAATTCGTCAACCCGATCAAGAACGGCGGTCAGTATTTCACGACAGCAAACATCACCGATCCGAATCCCGGGACTTTCGGCAACATGCCGCATTCTTTCTGCTGCGGTCCTGCGCTGAACAATACCGACTTGGTGATTTCAAAGAAGACGCCAATCAACGAACGGTTCAACACCGAGTTTCGCGCCGAGTTTTACAACACGTGGAACCACTTGCAATACAAGAATCCCGACGGTGAGCTTGGCGACTCAACTTTCGGCCAGATCCTGAACCTGCGTGAGCAACCTCGAGTAATGCAGTTCGCCTTTAAAGTGATGTTCTAGCATTGCATCGAAGTTTTCAGACTGAGCGAGGGAGCTTCGAGGTTGAGGCCCCTCGCTTTGTTGCGTAGTGGAAAAAAGTCAACGAAATGGGGCCACGGGACAATTATGAATCTCTTCGTATTGGGAGCAGGACTGATGGGCCGTGCGGTCGTTTACGACCTGAGCGGAGCACGCGAGGTGCGCGAAATCGTTGTAGCGGATTTTGATCAGAGGCGTGCTAGGGAGGTTGCGAAGAAGTTCGGGCGCGGCAAAGCGAAGGCGGTTTTTGCCGACGTTCGGGACGAAGTTGGATTGCCGAAGCTGCTTCGCGAATCGTCGATCGTGCTGAATTGCACCCAATACAACTGGAATCTCGAAGTGATGCGCGCCGCGCTCGCCTCCAAGATTCATTACATGGATCTCGGCGGCCTGTACCACATGACCAAGAAGCAGTTCGCGCTCGATAAGGATTTCCGCCGCATTGGCAAACTGGCGATCCCGGGCATGGGCGGCGCTCCGGGAATTACGAACGTCATGGCACGTGCTCTGGCGAATCCGATGGACCGAGTGGATGCGATCAAGGTTTTCAACGCCGGCGCCGACGTGCAGAAATACGACAGTCCCATCGCATACTCGTTCTCCATCGCGACGATCCTGGACGAGTTGACCATGCCGCCGATCCATTTCGTCGGCGGAAAGTACGTGGCGAAGCCGATGCTCTCCGAGCCGGAGCCGGGAACCTTTCCGCAGCCCATCGGCAAGATTGAGCTGCGGCATTCCATTCACTCCGAGCTCGGCACGCTGGCGGAAAGTTTTAGGAAAAAGGGCGTAAAAGAAGTTTTCTTCAAAATTAACTACGATCCGAAGCTGGTGTCACTGGTTCGAAGTCTCGCCGAAGCGGGATTCACATCGACTGAACCAATCGAGGCGCGTGGCGTGAAAGTTGCCCCGAAGGACGTGCTGCTCGCGCTGATGCAGAACAACGCTCCGCGCAAGACATCCCTGGACGTCGAGGCGCTACGCGTCGTAGTAACCGGCAAGGTAGGGAAGAAGCGCGTCGGCTCAGCCATGGAAATGTGGGCGGACAACACTACGCGGCCGATGCTTTCTGCCGTGGCGCGCGACACCGGTTTTCCGCTTGCGATCGCCGCCGTAATGCACGGCCGCGGCGAAATACCCGGAAGCGGCGTACAGGCGCCAGAAACAGTGGTCCCGCCCGAGCCGTTTTTCCGCGAGTTGAAGAAGCGAGGATTTACGTTTAAGCGTTGGAGTATGAAACCATAGATGCAGCGTCAAATCTCAGGGCCGTGCGTCGGCCACAGGAATAGCGTTTGGAGGTAGTTATGCACGCAGGTCTTCAGAAAGAAATCGAAACTTACGAGAAGCGCACACCGCGTTCAAAAGATGCGCATAAGCGAGCCGAATCGCGGTTGCCGCTCGGCGTTGCCAGCAACTACCGCGCCTACGATCCCTATCCGATTTTCGTCCGCGACGGCAAGGGCGGCCGCATCCACGATATCGACGGAAATGAGTATCTCGATTTCAATTTGTGTTTCGGCGCGCTGATGGCGGGGCACTGTCACCCGGCGGTTGTCAAAGCCGTGCAGGGCAAGCTCGGAACCGGAACCATGTTCGGCATGCCGCACGATTTAGAGTGGGAACTCGCAGAGGAAATTTGCAAGCGCTTCCCGGTGGAGATGGTGCGTTTCAGCAACAGCGGCACGGAGTGCACGATGCACGCTGTGCGTCTTGCGCGCGCCGCGACCGGCCGCGACAAGATCATTAAGATGGAGGGCGGCTATCACGGCTTGCACGATTCCGTGCTCGTATCGCTGAAGCCGAAAGAAAGTGAAGTAGGCGGAACGGAATTTCCCAACTCCGTCCCCGGCGGTGCCGGCGTTCCGAAAGCGACGGTTGCGAACACGTTGATCGCCCAGTTCAACGACTTCGACGGCGTAAAACGCCTTTTCGACAAATATCCAAACGAAATCGCAGCGATCATTGTTGAGCCGATCATGATGAACGTCGGCATCCTGATGCCGGAAGCGGGCTACCACAAGGCGCTTCTGGAGCTTGCGCACGCCAATGGGGCGCTGCTGATTTTCGATGAAGTGAAGACGGGCGCGAAGCTCGCTTACGGCGGCGCGTGCCAGTTTTTCGACATCAAGCCCGACATCGTTTGCCTCGCGAAGTCCATCGGCGGCGGATTCTCGCTGGCAGCGTTCGCCTCGACCAGGAAAGTGATGGGGCTAATTTCCGATCACAAGGTGTTCCACGGCGGCACGTACAACACGAACCCTGTCGCGATGGCCGCCGGCTTAGCGACGTTTCGCGAAGTACTGACCACGGCGGCATACGAACACGTCACTTCGTTGAACAAAAAGCTACTCGACGGATACAAGTCGACGCTCGATAAAACCGGTCTAGCAGCGTACGTCGTTGGCGCTGGCTCAAACGGTTCCCTGATGTTCTGCGCCCAGGCGATCAAGAACTATCGCGACTGGCTGAAGATCGATAGCGATCTCTGGCGTCATTACTGGTTCGCGATGGTGAATCGCGGCGTCATGGCTCAACCGTATTGGTGGGACGAGCAGTGGACCGTTTCGGTGGCGCATACAGAGGCTGATATCGATCAGCATCTCGCCGCGTTCGCCGAAGTGGCTCCGATGCTCGCGGCCGCTCAGAAGGAACCGCGCGAGATTTCCACCGCGGCGCATTAAAACTCCGGCGGTCGAGCGCCGCACTCCCAGCCCGGGGTCCGGCCGCCCTTTTTGTTCTTCTGTAGTGCAGTACGGAGGCGGATCTGTCCGACACTTCTAATTCGACCTCAAATTCCGTGCAACTCAAACGAGCGCTCGGGATGTGGGACCTGGTGCTGCTGTTCGTCGTTGCCGTCGCGAACCTGAACGTGGTTCCTGTGATTGCGGCCGATGGGCCGGTAACCATCTGGCTGTGGACTCTCGCCCTGATCTTTTTCTTTTGGCCGCAGGGAATTGCAGTCGTCGAATTATCGAACCGGTATCCGCAGGAAGGCGGCATCTATCTCTGGACCAAGAAATTCTTCGGCGACTTTCACGGCTTCATGTCGGGATGGTGCTACTGGACGAACAACATCTTCTATATCCCCACGCTGCTGGTGATCGTCGTGGGAATCTCGGTCTACGTCGGCGGTGCAAACGCTCAGCATCTCGGCTCCAATACGCTGTTCGTCTCAGGCATGGCTATTCTTCTGCTCTGGGTGATGATTTGGTTGAATATTCGGGGGCTGAGCGTAGGGAAGTGGATTAACAATCTTGGCGGCATTGGAACTGCGATCACGAGCATTGTTCTTGTCGGTTTGGCGATCGGCGTTCTCAGAGTTCACGGCGGCAGCCTGAAGGCTAGCGATTTCAGCATTCGCGGCGCGGACTGGCACCTGATCAATTCGTTCGGTTTCATCTGTTTTGGACTCGTGGGCCTGGAACTCGCCTCGGTGATGGGTGACGAGATTGAGGAGCCACGCCGCAATGTGCCGCGGGCTGTTTTGTGGGGCGGTCTACTTTCAGGTGTGCTCTACGTAGCGGCGACCCTCTCGCTGCTCCTCGCTGTCCCCAAAAAAGAAATCGGCGCCGTCCAAGGTATCTTGCAAGCGGTTCAGAGTATGGCCGGAAAATTGTCAGTGCTGTGGCTCGTTCCAGTCGTCGCGCTCGTTCTCACATTCGCGATCGCGGGAACCACCTCGGCCTGGCTTTCAGGATCGGCGCGCATACCATTTGTCGCGGGGCTCGATAGCTATCTGCCAAGCGGCCTTGGAAAAATTCATCCAAAATTTGACACACCCTACGTCGCGCTGATCGTTCAAGGTGTGATGACCACGCTGTTCCTGCTCATGAGTTTCGTAGGATCGTCAGTCGAACAGGCGTACAAACTGCTGCTCTCGCTGGCGGTCGTGCTGCAGCTTGTCCCATTCCTTTATATGTACGGCGCGATCATTCTCATCGCAGTGCGCGAAACGGCGCCGCACGGCCATTACAGCCGAAGTACGCTCTGGCTCGCGGGCGTTTCAGGTTTCGTTACGACGGCGATCGGAATGGGCGTCGCCTTTGTCCCGCCCTCTGATCAAGCGACTTGGCTTTTTGAGCTCAAGATGGGTCTCGGATGCGTTGGACTGCTCGGTGTCGGCGCGTTCTTTTTCTTAATTAATTCGCGGCGCGCTCCGGCGATCGCACGCATGAGCCGCGCGGATGTTCAGACACAAGGGGAAGCTCGATGAGGCGGCAGAAGATTTTCATCAACGGTGAATTCGTCGAAGGACAGAGTGGCAAGTTTCTGCCCGTCTACGATCCGTCCACCGAAGAAGTGATCGCGGAGGTTCCAGAAGGCGACGAATCGGACGTGAATCGCGCCGTAGCCGCCGCACGCGCTGCATTCGATTCTGGCCCTTGGACGCAAACGACGGCGCAAGAACGCGGTCGCATTCTGTTTAGGCTCGCGGAACGCATTCGCAAGGAAACGCCACAACTCGCCGAACTCGAATCGCGTAATTCCGGCAAGCCGATCGTGGAAGCCGAGTACGACCTCGCCGATGCAGCAACGTGTTTCGAGTATTACGCCGGCATGGCCACGAAAGTTCTCGGCCACGTGAATCCTGTTCCAGACAACGCGCTCAGTCTCTCGCTCAAAGAACCGGTCGGCGTCGCCGCGCAAATCATCCCGTGGAACTATCCCTTGCTCATGGCGGCGTGGAAGCTTGCACCGGCCATCGCTGCGGGCGCCACGTGCGTGCTGAAACCCGCCGAGCAAACGCCTCTCACCGTTCTGGAATTCGCGGCATATCTCAATGAGGCCGGCCTGCCTCCCGGAGTCGTGAACATCATCACCGGTCTTGGCGAGACTACGGGTGCCCCACTCGTGCGACATCTGGATGTAAACAAAGTCGCCTTCACCGGCAGCGCGCCTGTGGGCAAAGCAATCGTAAAGATGGCCGCGGACTCAGTGAAGCGCGTGACCCTCGAGCTTGGCGGCAAATCGCCCAACATTTTCTTTGCCGAAGCCGACTTTGAAGCAGCGATCGATGGCGCACTTTTTGGCGTCTTCATCAATCAAGGTGAAGTGTGCTCCGCAGGCAGCCGTATCCTTGTCGAGAAATCGATCTACTCAAAATTTGTCGACGCGATGGCCGCGAAAGCAAAAACGATCAAGCTCGGCGCACCCCTTTCGCGCGAAACCAAGATGGGCCCGCTCGTAAGTCGAGACCAATACGACCGCGTCCGTTCCTATCAAGACATCGGAAAACGTGAAGCCAAAGTCGCGGCTGGCGGCGGCCGTGCGGCCGAATTCACGAAAGGCTATTACGTAGAGCCAACGATTTTCTACGACGTTGACAATTCTGCGCGTATCTCACGGGAGGAGATCTTCGGACCTGTGGCGACGGTGATTCCGTTCAAAGACGAAGCCGACGCGATCCGCATCGCGAATGATTCGCCTTTCGGCCTCGCCGCGGCGGTGTGGTCGCGCGACATTTTCCGCGCGTTCCGCGTTGTGAAGGCATTGCGCGCCGGAATTGTTTGGGTCAATCACATGCAGCCCACCTACGTGGAAGCGCCATGGGGCGGCTTCAAGCAATCGGGATTCGGACGCGAACTCGGCCCTTGGGGAATCGAAGAGTATCTGGAAACCAAGCAAGTGCACATCAATCTCAATGAGCAGCCCATCGGTTGGTACTGATATGCCTACAATTCAGCTCCGTACTTCTATTCCGGGACCGAAGTCGCAAGAACTCATGCGTCGCCGCGAAGCTGCGGTTCCACGCGGCATATATCACGCGACGCCTATCTTTGCAGCGCGAGCCGAGGGTGCCGTTCTGGAGGACGTGGACGGCAACCGCTTCCTGGATTTTGCGGGCGGCATCGGCGTGCTTAACGTCGGTCATCGTGCACCGCGCGTCGTCGCAGCGTTACGAGACCAGATCGACGCATTCCTGCATACGTGTTTCAGTGTGGCGCCGTACGCCAAATACATCGAGCTCGCGGAGAAATTGAACTCTCTCACGCCGGGCAATTTCCCTAAGAAGACGATCCTGGTCAATAGCGGCGCCGAAGCGATCGAAAACGCGGTGAAAATAGCGCGTTCCTACACCAAGCGACAGGGAATCATCTGCTTCGAAGACGCGTTTCACGGCCGCACGATGATGGCGATGTCGCTGACCAGCAAGACGCATCCTTATAAGGCGGGTTTCGAGCCGTTTTCGACCGAGATATATCGCATCCCCTATGCCTACTGCTACCGGTGCTCGTACTCGTTGAAGTTTCCATCGTGCAACGTTTTCTGTGCGCATCATCTTGAGGATTCTTTCAAGCGCGTCGTTGCGTCGGAATCCGTCGCGGCCGTTGTCGTTGAGCCGGTCCTCGGAGAAGGTGGATTCGTTGCGCCCCCGCGCGAATTCTACACGGTGCTGCAGCAGATTTGCCGCACGCACGGAATTCTGTTCGTTGCTGACGAAGTGCAGACCGGCTTCGGGCGGACCGGCTCGATGTTTGCGTGCGAGCACTATGGAATCACGCCAGACCTTCTGATAAGCGCGAAGTCCCTTGCTGCCGGACTGCCCCTTGCGGGAGTCACGGGCCGCGCGGAAATCATGGACGCACCGGGCATTGGAGGTCTCGGTGGCACCTACGGCGGTAACCCACTCGCCTGCGCTGCGGCGCTCGCCTCCATCGAAACGATGGAGAAAGAAAATCTCAGCGCACGCGCCACGAAGTTGGGTGACGCGTTTGAATCGCGTGCAAGAGAATGGAAGAAGAAGTGGACACTGATCGGCGAGGCCCGCGGTCTGGGTGCGATGCGGGCGCTTGAACTTGTGAAACCCGCCGAAACGCGCGAGCCCGCGAAGGAAGAAACCGAGCAGGTCTTGAAGTTCTGCCGCGACAAGGGCTTGATCGTTCTTTCCGCCGGAAGTTATGGAAACGTGATCCGCCTGCTTGTGCCGCTCGTCGTTACGGACGAACAATTCGATGAGGGACTGAAAATTCTGGAGGCTGCTCTCGCTACGGTCGCTGAATCGCACGCCGTAGCCGAGTCACGTCTCGCTTAACGCACTCATTGGCCGCACCCAACGCATTCGAGGTAGGCTTCGTTGCCAATCATTCCAAAGCTTCCGCTAAAAGACTGGCCGTTCTTCATCGACGGAAAATGGATTTCCGACGGCGAGCGATTTGACGTGCTCGCGCCGTTTGATCATTCCGTTGTCGGCCGGTCATGGCGAGGAACACAAGCGCACGCGCACGCGGCGGTGGCAGCAGCCGTTCGTGGATTTCAATCGACCCGAAAACTCCCCGGCTTCGAAAAACAACGCGTGCTGAAAGCAATCTCGGACGGAATTCGCGGGCAGCGCGAAGAGTTCGCCACGCTGATTGCCGAGGAAGCGGGCAAGCCGATCAAGACTGCCCGTGGCGAGGTCGATCGTGGCATTTTCACGTTTGCCGTCGCGGCCGAAGAAGCCACGCGAATTGGCGGTGAATGGCTTCCGCTGGATTGGCAAGCATCCACTGCGGACCGTGCGGGAATTGTTCGTCGATTTCCCCTCGGACCGATCCTTGCGATTACGCCGTTCAATTTCCCTCTGAATCTTGTCGCACACAAAGTCGCACCCGCCATCGCAGCCGGTTGCTCCATTGTTTTGAAGCCAGCGCCCCAGACTCCGCTGACTTCGCTGCTGCTCGCGCGGGTCATCGCGGAGACAGGATTTCCTGCGGGCGGTTTTAACGTGCTTCCGCTCGGCAACGCTGACGCCGCACGTCTGGTCTCGGATGACGCGCTCAAAATGATGTCGTTTACTGGGAGCGTGCCCGTTGGATGGGAGCTGAAGCAAAAATCAGGAAAGAAGAAAGTCACGCTGGAACTCGGCGGCAACGCTGCTGTGATCGTCCACTCGGATGCCGACATAGAAATTGCTTCGGACCGTTGCGTGGCGGGTGGCTTTGCGTACGCTGGTCAGAGTTGCATTTCGGTCCAACGCATTTACGTGCAAGCTTCTGTCCGCGATCGATTTCTCTCGCGCCTGCTCGACGGGGTCTCGAAGTTGAAAACAGCTGACCCACTCGACGAATCGACCGACGTAGGGCCAATGATCAGCGAAGACGCTGCACGTCGTGCCGAAGCGTGGATTTCAGAAGCCGTAGCCGGTGGCGCTAAGCTTCACGCAGGAGGCGAGCGCGATGGCGCAATGCTCACGCCGACCGTCCTGACCGACACAAAGCCGAACATGAAAGTCAGTTGCCAGGAAGTGTTCGCGCCAGTCGTGTCAGTCGACTCTTACGAAAGCTTCGACGACGCGATACGCATGGTCAACGACTCGGCCTTCGGCCTGCAGGCTGGAGTGTTTACCTCAAACGTTAAATTGCTTTTCCAGGCGTTCGAGCAGCTCGAAGTCGGTGGCGTCATCGCGGACGACATGTCTTCCTTCCGAATCGATCACATGCCTTACGGCGGCGTGAAGGACTCGGGCATGGGACGCGAGGGCCTGCGGTACGCAATAGAGGAAATGACCGAGCCGCGAATTCTGGTAATGCGGCTAGCTTAGCGCCCGATCCAAATACCAACAGCCCTAGGATGTCTTGTCCTTTTCCCCTGTACGCGGCGGAATCCATAGCGAAGCAGCTACCGTGACAAACAGGATTGCCGCGATCACGCCCAGCGACCAGACGGCCGGCACTGGCCGCCATTCACTCAATATCATCTTCGTTCCCACGAAAATAAGGATTGCCGCCAGTCCTTGATGGAGGAACCGGAAGCGCGGCAACAAATCCGCAAGCGCAAAATAAAGCGCGCGCAATCCCAGGATCGCAAATGCGTTCGAGGAATAAACAATAAACGGATTTCTCGTGATCGCCAGCACCGCGGGCACCGAATCCACCGCGAAAATCAAATCCATCGCCTCGACGGCGACCAGCGCAAGCAGAAGATGCGTCGCGTACCGCTTGCCAGCGCGCTTCACGAAGAATTTGTCGATGGATGGCTCGTCTTCGATGCGCATCACGCGCCGTGCCGCGCGCACCATCCAATTGCTCTGGGGATCGATTTTGCGTTCGCGCGTGAAGAACATCCGGATGCCGGTGATCAGCAGGAACGCGCCGAAGAGGTACAGCACCGAGTGAAACACCTGAAGCAGCTCAACGCCCGCCAGCACAAACAGCGCACGCATCACGAGCGCACCCGCGACGCCGTAAAAAAGCACCGTATGCTGCGCCTCGGCTTTGACGCGAAAAGCTTGAAAGATCAGCAAAAACACAAAAATGTTGTCGACGCTCAGCGACTTCTCGACTAAATAACCGGTTAGGAATTCGAGGCCGGCTGCCCGTCCAAGCGTGAAGTAGATCCACACATTGAACGCGAGCGAAACGGCGATCCAGCCTGCGCTTTCGAGCAGAGCTTCTCGCACCTGGACCCGATGTGCTTTGCGATGAAAAACGCCGAGGTCCATCGCCAGCGAGGCGAAAGTCACGGTCAAAAACACGACCCAGAAATGAATCGGCGTTCCGAGCATCGTAAGCCATCTAAGGCGAACGGATTAGAGAGTCTACTGCCCTCACCACCTTTTCGGAACAGCTCATTCTGCCCGTAAGACATAGTCCTTGCAGACCTTGCGCGGATACCCGATAATTCTCCTCTGTAGCGCATCCGTCCGCCCTTCGGGCGGCTTCTGCATGAATTGTCCTCACTGCACAACGGTCAATCCGGATTTCGCCGAGTCCTGCTCCAACTGTGGCACGCCCATGCCCATGGGCGACGACGTCACGATGCAGGCGGTCGATGCGACCGTCATTACGCCGGGTAGCGATTTCGGCCCTCGCTATCGAATCGATAGTCTTCTCGGCCAAGGTGGCATGGGCCGCGTCTATAAGGCCTACGATAAAGAACTCGACCGGACGGTTGCGATCAAGGTAGTGCGCGAAGGCGCCATCAGCCAAGGCGACGCGCTGAAGCGTTTCAAGCAAGAACTCGTACTCGCCAGCAAAATTTCCCACAAAAACATTCTGCGTATTCACGACATGGGTACCGTCGGTACGTTGCGCTTTATCTCCATGGCCTACGTTGACGGCAAGGATTTGCAGCACGTCATTAAAGACAATCCGAAGATGCCGCTGGATCGCACGCTGAATTTTGCGAAGCAGATCGCCGATGCGCTCGCTGCAGCTCACGCCGAAGGTGTAGTTCACCGCGACCTGAAGCCGCAGAACCTGCTCGTCGACAAAAACGATCAGATTTACGTTTGCGATTTCGGTCTAGCGAAGTCGTTTGAAGAAGGCGCGATCGGCATGACGCGCACCGGCGCGTTTTTGGGCACTCCGCGTTACATGTCTCCGGAGCAGGTGGAAGGGAAGCCGGTCGACAATCGTGCAGACCTGTACGCGTTCGGTCTGATCCTGTACGAGATGGTGGTGGGTGACGTTCCGTTTACCGGCGATTCCACTCTGAAGGTGATGTACCAACGCATCCAGGAAAAGCCGAAGAGCCCCAAGGTTTTGAAGCCCGACCTTCCGAACTGGATCGTTCGCATCATCATGCGTTGCCTAGAACGCGATCCGGCCGATCGCTACCAGAACGCGTACGAGATCCTGGCGGATATTCAAGGCTCTACGTCAGGAAGCGGCGTTTCAAGAGCCGGATTTTCGCGAATCGGTAGCGACACTCAATCAGTCATCATTCAGCTACCGCGCTTCACTGAGCGAAAATGGATCCCGATCACCGCCGGAGTAGTTGTATTGCTCGCAATTTTGTTCGCCATTCCGCCGATTCGCCACCTCCTTCCCGGCTTCCGCTCTACGAACGGTTCGAGCGGAGCCGGTGGCGTTTCGGGTATTCCTCCTATCCTAAGCGGCAAATTCGTTGCGGTCTTGCCTTTTCGCGTCCTTGGAGACGAACAGGGCCTCGGGTACATTGCGGAAGGTTTGAACGAGTCACTTACTGCGAAGCTATTTCAGATAAAAGACCTAAAGCTCGCGCCCGATTCGGAGATGTCGAAGATTTCGCCTAAAGACACCCCTCAGGAAATTGGGCGCCGCCTCGGTTCGAACTTACTGATTACCGGCACCGTGCAAGGCAGTCCCGACAAGATGGCCGTCATCGTGAACCTGGAGAACGTGGCGGAGGGCAAAAAAATCTGGACACAGCAGTTCGAAGGGGTTCCGAGTGACTTGCTGTCGATGGAGGATAAGATCTCAACCCAGCTCGTCTCGGCTCTCGACGTGAAGGCGACGAATGAGGAGCTTGCGCTGTCTGCTGCCCACCCCACGGAGAACGTAGACGCATACGATCTCTATCTCCGTGGAAAGAACGCGATGCGCGGCCAGCAGGACGTGAAGAACGAAGAGACCGCTGCGGGATTCTTTCAACAAGCCATTGCCAAAGACCCATCTTTTGCGCTGGCCTATTCCGGCCTCGCCGACGCAAGTCTGGCCATCTATTCCGTAAAGAAGGATCCTCTGTGGTCGGATCGAGCGCTCTCGGCCGCCCAACAAGCTCAAAGGCTCAACGACAACGCGGCGGAAGTCCATTTCACGATGGGGAAGGTCTATCAGGCTACGGGCAAGACGTCCGAAGCCATCGCCGAACTTCAACGCGCCCTGAAGATCGAGCCAAACTCCGATCAGGGCTATCTGACGTTGGGTTCGGTTTACCTCGGCATGGGGCGAGGCGAAGAGGCCATTGCCGCGTATCAGAAGGCCATTCAAATCAACGAGTACTACTGGCTGAACTACAACAGCTTGGGTGAGGCCTATCAGCATCTAGGCGACTACGATAAAGCCCTCGCCGCTTTCCAGAAAATAACTCAGCTTGAGCCCGACAACGCCGCTGGCTACGACAACGTCGGCTTGGTTCTGCTACAGCAAGGAAAGTACGCCGAAAGTATTTCTTACTTCCAGAAGGCGATCGGCCTGGTTCCAAACTACGCGACCACCCACTCGAACTTGGGAACAGCCTACTTCCAACTCAAGCGCTACGATGAGGCAATTAAAGAGTTTGAGAAAGCCGTTGAATTGAGTCCCGACAACGATTTGCTCGTCGGCAATCTGGGAGACGCTTACCGGATGGCTGGCCAGAAGGAAAAAGCGGACGCCGCATACGACCAGGCCATCAAACTAGCCTACAAGACGCTTCAGGTGAACCCGCGCAGCGCCGGGGCCACCACCAGTCTCGCCATCTATTATGCGCACAAAGGTGACGCCAAGCAGTCCGTGACGTTCATCGAGCGCGCGAAATCGCTCGATAAGCAGAGCGTAGACATCTTGTACGCAGATGCTGAGGTACAGGCACTCGCCGGCCATCCTGACGAAGCATTCAAATCACTCCGGCTCGCGCTCCAGAAGGGCGTCGCCTTCTCCGACGCTAAGAACGATCCAGATCTCATCAGCCTCCAAAGTCGTCCGGAATTCGCTCAGCTCGAGAAGCAGTTCGGCGGCAAGAATTAACTCGCCTTTGCGGTTCTCCGCATTGTCCTCGTCTCTGCCCTCGTATGGATTCGTATTGCATCCCGTTGGCCGGGCTTCGGGCATCGAAATATGCGGCTGTCAAGCCGGATCGGTCAGATAGGAGAGTCTTGATAACGAGCGGCGGGGAAGCGTCGGCAAAACGTGGCGCGAGTGCCAAGGTCTACCGAACCATGCCTCGAGTCGACTTCGGTCCATGGACGGGTGTCGAGGCAAGAAAAAGCGGGCGGAGGAAGACTCAGCCCGCCGTCAAACTTGAATGATTTAAGTGATTAGTTCTCGCTCTGAAGCTTACGAAAGCGGCTGCCCACAAAGAACATCGCGAGCAGTCCCAGTGCCAACAGAGAAGTCGTTGAGGGCTCCGGTGCTAGTACCGAGAAGCTCGTGCCCGTCGGCCAATTTCCGGTGCTGTCACCCAGGAACGAGAATTCCACATCGCAGCCCGCCAGCACTCCAGGAAGACCGCCTGCACCGCCGCTGGCGCTCGACGCACAATAGGGCAAGTAAGACGCGGCCAAGTTGCCGGTCAACAGCTCTTGCTGCACCAGGCCACCGGTGCATCCTTGACTGGGCAAACACAGCGACGCCAGTTGATTCGCTGTGTCAATGAAGCTTTGTGCGCCCGAGGAGTAGTCCACACCATTGAAAGTCAGAACGGCTGATCCGTTCACTACGCTGCACGTAGAGGTCGCGAACAAATCCGAGGACGCCGTAACTCCCGTGCAGCTGGAAAGGCCCGTAGTCACATTCAAATTTGTCCAATTGAAGCCGCTCAAATTCTTGACCGTGCAATCCTCTTCCCCAAGCGAGCTGGAATAGCTGCACAGGTCACTCGTAGAACCAAACGGAGCCAAGTCGAATTGGCTACCCACTCCGGGAGTTCCCGGGTTCGTGGGCGTGTGCGCCGCACCACGCGGATCGCCACCATCGGCCTTCACAACGCCCGCCGTCAGACCCAACCCGAGCACTGCGATGGCAACAGTACAAAGAATCCTAGAAAACTTCATTCGCGCACCTCCGCGCAGTTCCAGCTGTCCATGTCTCTGCATTTCGATGCCCAATTCACCTTAGTACGTTCTTCCTAAGCCTTTTGTTTATAGTGTTCACGGACCGCGAATATAGCCCATCTATTCTCAATATGCAACACTTTGCACTTCCGACCCCTGGTCTTTCCCGTTGCGGTAAAAGACACTTAGTGAGGTGCGGGCATCGATGCTGGGTTTCGAGTCCTCGGGATCGCGCAGTGACGCTGTCGACCGCCCGGTTCTGAGGTACAGTTTTGCCCGATCGCCGGGAAGCGGCCGATAACGAAGCAGTCGGGTCGTGACTGATGCTGAATTTCACGCGACCAGACCTTCGTCACGCGCTACGAACTGCGCTAGCGGGCACAGCGGCGATGTTCCTCGCGAAATACCTTAAGCTGCCTGAGGCGTATTGAGCGGCGATTAGCGCAATCATAGTCCTGCAGGCGAACCTCGGGGCTGCCCTTCGCGAATCTCTATTCCGAATCGGCGCGACAGTTGCCATCCCCTTCCTTGCATATTTCGGGACGAATCTGCTCGGTTTCGCGGCCGCAGTATGTATCACCGTTCTGCTCTGCTCGATCCGCAATCTACAGTCGGGTACTCGCCTGGGCGCCACTACGGTCGCCGCAATCGTTCTGATCGAGCACTACGGCAAACCGTGGTCACTGGCGCTTCATCGATTTCTGGAAGTATCGTTCGGCGTCGTTGTTGCATTGGCAGTCGCGAACATCGTCTTCCCGGCGACAGCGACCGATACGCTCAGCCAATCGCTCGGGCCGGGTTTGGCCTGCTCTCCGAACTGTTTCGCGCAATCCTCGGCAAGTACCGGGGCGAAGATCCCGCGGACCTCGGCGGTTTACGTACTCGGATGCATGCCCTCCTGCCAACCACGGAGGATCTGCGCGCCCAGAGCAAATACGGATCGAATCTTGGGTCGGCCGACTACGAATTGCTCGATCGCATGATGGATTGTCAGCTCAGCATGTTCTACCAAATCAGTTCGTTGGAGCTGGCGGCGCGCGGTGACCGCGAAAATCGCCTCTATTGCGAGCGGACGCCCGAGATCGACGCATTCAGCGACGGAATCGAGATCGCGCTCAAACGCTTTGCGGTCGTCCTCAACAAAAAAGGCACGAGGCTTGAGCGGTCAGACCTCGCTGCGGCAATCGCGGCTCTCAGCGACAAAAATCTCGCGCTCGGTGAACAGCGTCTCACCCAAAGGTTTGCGCTTGAAGAAGTTTTGCATTTTCACACGCTGCTCGTAGGCCTCGAAAATTTAGCCAATGAGGCGGACGGCGCGCAGCCAGTAGCCGCGGCCATCGCATCGGGGCCGCATCGTCGCATGCTCCGCGGCGCCGGATACGAGACCAGGCATTCCTAAAACGAAGTCCTTTCCTCTTGCCTTCGTCGGCTCCTCTCGAAGAAGATTGCCCTCAGCCATGAAGCAATTAAGTCTGTTCCTGATTGGCTTGGGAACTCTCGCGGCAATCGCGAACCCATTCCATCCGTCGGCGTTGAGCGGCCAATCCAGCTCCCTATGGGTCGGTTCGTGGGCGTCATCTCAACAGCTCGTGGAACTTAGCAACGCTATTCCGCCGGTGACGCTGCGCGACGGTACCCTGCGTCAGATCGTCCATCTATCCATCGGTGGCGCGGGTCTCCGCGTACAGCTGTCGAACCGTTTTGGCGCAGCTCCATTACGAATTGACTCTGTCCATGTTGCCCGAAGCGCGGATCCCGCCACTGCCAAAATCGTCAACGGAACCGACACGCCGGTCCAATTCTTCGGCAACACCGAGGTCACGATCCCTCCCGGGGCCGATTACATTTCCGACCCTGTCACGATGCCGGTCGTGCCTCAGTCCGATCTCGCAGTCACTCTGCACATGGAAGAGCAGCCCTCCCAGCAGACTGGCCACCCCGGTTCGCGCGCAACTTCTTACGTCGTGCCCGGCAACCATGTCGCCGACGCAGACTTCGACTCGCCGCTAAAGATCGATCACTGGTATTTCCTGGCGGGTATCGATGTACCGGCGACATCACCGCGCGTGGCCGCGGTGGTTACCCTGGGCGATTCGATTACCGACGGTCATGGCGCCACCACCAACGGCAACGATCGCTGGCCTGACATTCTCGTGCAGCGCCTGGATGCAGACCAGCAAACTCACGACATCAGCGTGCTGAACCAGGGCATCGGTGGCAATCGCGTTCTGCTAAACGGAATCGGTCCGAACGCTCTCGCCCGTTTCAATAATGACGTTCTCGCGCAGCCGGGAGCGCGTTTCCTGATCATTCTAGAGGGTGTCAACGATCTTGGTGTTCTTGCGCGCGAGCACGATGTTCCGAAGTCCGAACACGACGTGATGGTGGCGCAAATCGAATCAGCATTCCAGCAAATGGTGACCCGTGGGCACGAGTGCGGAATGCGGGTGATCGGGGCCACCATACTGCCGTTCGCTGGATCGGAGTATTACCACCCCGGGCCCGCCACGGAGGCCGACCGCCGGGCGATCAACGATTGGATTCGTGCAAAAGGGAACTTCGATGCGGTAATCGACTTCGATCAAGTGACACGTGACCCGCAAAATCCTACCCACCTACTGCCGGAGTACGATTCCGGAGACCACCTCCATCCATCGCCGGCCGGGTACGCCGCCATGGCTCGCTCCATCCCACTTTCGCTATTCGCGCCGAAGGCCATCAGTCCGCACTGAATTCGAATCCGCGGAGCTGAACTTCACAGTTTCGCGGCCCGCGGAAATTCCTCGACGTGAACTTCGCCCTGGCGTCCGAGGTACAACACGCGCTGTCCCGTAAGAAATGCCCAGTACGCAACGACTCCCGCGGCCCGGGCGCGCTTCACGAATTCGGGATACCGAATTTCGTCGCGTTGGGCGCCTCGAATTGCGGCGATCAAATCCTCATGCGAGAATCGATCGGCGATTGGCCCTGCCGGAAGCGAGATCTTCTGAGCGTGAGCTTCTCCATCCGCGCCATAGCTCGATTTCTGCATCCGCGCGAGATCCACAAGATACGACTCAACGCCTACGGCCAGTAGCTCTTGCACGCATTGCGGAAATGTCTTCCGGCCTGCCTCGGTCTCTGCCAACGTAATTTCAATTGCATTTGTGTTCATCGTGTCCTCACTCGATGGGAATTTTGTACAGATGATTGGCCTTCGCCAGCTTCTTCAACATATCGACCAGGGCCCTTCGTTCGCGGGTAGTCAGGGAAGAGAAAAATTCAGAGTCATTCTGATCCGCCAGCGCGGCAAGTTTGGGTACAACGCGCCTTCCTGCCGGAGTGAGAGCGACCGATTGATAGCGGCGGTCGTCGGTCCGGACTTCGCGGGTCAGCAGCTGCTTTGCGAGGAGCCGGTCGACGAGTTTCGATACGGCGCCGCGGGTCAATTTCGTCGCTTCTGCGATCGCGCTCGGAGCGACGGCCACCTCGTCATACATCTGTCGGAGAATCACCCACTCAGCCACGGTCACTCCAGTCTGCTGGAGTTTCGCTGCAAACGCGTGCGAGACGTGGTTGGAGACGAATCGGAGCCAGAAGCCCAGGTGTTTTCTCAGGTCGCTCAGTTCGAAGATCTCGCCCATGAGATTCAGAATAGTTGTCTAGGAAACAGTTGTCAAGGACATTTTGTTGATGGGGATCTCTTCGGTGGGAAAGGTTGTCTCGTTCTACTCCCCCCATGTAACGATTCGTATCGCGGTTCAGGCCCCGTAAGGCGCGGTAAACAGATGTCCACGGAAACAAAATGCTGAACTCCATCGTCCCATCGCTGAATGTTCGCCAAGCCAAGCGCGCGATTGGCTTCGACAAAACTGCGTTTGGCGCGGTTGAGGTCTACCACATCGAAGATCCTGATGGGAAACCCGTCTCGCGCCTCTCTGTGGGTGGTGCCGAGTTTTGGGTGAGCGATGAATCTCAGCAGCACAAAAACTTTAGCCCCGAATCCATCGGCGAGTGCTCCGTCCCCCTGATCCTCACTGTCGCCGACCCTGACGCCGTCCTGCTGCGCGCCAGCGCTGCGGGGGCCAAGGAAATGTATCCTGTCAGCAACGGGCACCGATGGCGTCTCGGACGCGTCGTCGATCCCTTGGGGCACCACGGGAGATCGGCCGCATGATTGCAAAATAACAAATCAGACATAGCGATCTCGGCGTGGGTAGAAATCGCTCATCGTGAGGTGCAGAAATGATTCACAACCGTTCCGTACCGTCGAACACTCTTATCGCTCATATTCGCTATCCAGATGTTGAACAGGCCGTCGAATGGCTCACGAAAGCGTTCGGTTTTCGAGAGAACTTTCGCTATGGCAGCCCAGCGTCCGGCGCGCAGATGCGAGTACTTGACGCGTGGATTATGGTGAAGCGCGCGGGCAAGGGGGAATTGAGCCCGGCACAATTGGGATATGGAACGCAAAGCGTCACCGTTTTTCTGGAAGACGTGGAAGGGCACTGCGCTTGCGCAAAAGCTGCCGGCGCCAAGATTGTCGAAGAACCACACGAAACCGAGTACGGCGAATTCCAGTATGCCGCGATCGATTTCGCAGGGCATCACTGGCTGTTCTCAAGACACGCACGCGACGTGAACCCCTCCGATTGGGGAGCAACGCTCGCGCGCGAGTGATCGCTCCTTCGCCGGTGCCGGGATCTTATTGTTCGACGAATGCGCGCAAACGTGAGAGCGCATCGTCCCACTCGCGCGAAATAATATCGAGGTGGCGACGCGCATCAGCGATCCGGCGTTGGTCAATCCGCCAGACGCGTTGCCGGCCAGAGCGCTCGCTGTGGAGAAGTTTCGCGCGCTCCATCATCCGCAAATGCTTGGTGATGGCCTGACGCGTGACGTTGGTCCCGGCCGTCAGACGCGCAATCGACAACGGTCCTTCATGGCAGAGCCGGGTGACGATGCGCAGACGGGTTTCGTCCCCGAGCGCTGCAAATATAACGGCCGAAACGTTTGCCTTTGCCGAATGTGATCCGCTAACGCGCATCGGCGACATACCGTTCGATCAGCTCCACAACCATTCCCCAACCTTGTTCGTTGGCATTGAATGCCTTCGCGCGGCGCTCGACTGGAATGCGGTCAAAGCCCGATTCGGTCACGGTCAACATCACGCCTCCGGGAGCATCTTCGAGCGTGAACTCGATCAGCGTCGTCGGTTCACTCGAATAGTCCACGCCTTCGTCAATCGCGTGTGGATGCCAGCGAAAGGAGAACAGCCGCTGCGGCTCGATCTTTACGATTTCCAGGTCCATCGTTTTGCCGTCGTACTTCTTCTGCGCAGCCGCCACTTCCGCATCCACTTTCGTGCCGACGATGACGCCTTTCACGTTCTTCCCGGCAACGAATGGCTCGTCAACGCGGATGCCAAACCACTCCCCAAATTGTTTCGAGTCGGTGAGCGCACTCCAGACACGGCTGCGCGGAGCGCGTAGCAAGATTCTCTTCTCAATGCGATCGGTCGGCATGAGCAACCTCCTGGTTGCGTATCATCGTATCGCGACCGCCGGCCAATATGCAACCATACGGTTGCGCCGCGAGCGTTCATGGGCGCTCTGAAGTCCGTTCCCGAGATGTGCCAAAATTACAGGCCTGCCTTGAAAGGCCGGATTGTTGAGGAGTCGTGCATGAAGTATTCGATCGCCATCGTCGAAGAAGGAGCTACCAAGTTCCGCGTAACGATCGCGGACGGGAATTCGAAGACGTCGCACCTTGTGAGCGTTCGCCCGGAAGACGTGGCTAAGTACGCCCCGGGTGCCAGAACCGAAGCACTGCTGCGTGCCTCGTTCGAATTCCTTTTAGCGCGAGAGCCGAAGGAATCGATTCTTCGGGAGTTCGCGCTCCCGGATATCGAAAAGTACTTTCCCGATTTTCGATCGCGGCTCAAGATTTCGACCTAGTCCAAATCACTGGCGTCGACGAACAGGATTTCCGCCGTTTCACGGTGCGCATTTAGCTCTCGTGTTAGTGGTTTTGGTAAACAATTGGAAGCGCTCGAGTCAGCGTGACGCGGCTCAGGATAAAAGGCGAAGTGATAGCGGGAATGGGTCAACGAATATTGAACTTTTCGGATTTGATGCGACGCGGGACAGCCGTAGCCGCTGCGCTCGTGCTCGCTTTGGGCGCCTCCGCAGCACTCGATAAGACGGTTCAACTGAAGATCATCGCGTTCAACGATTTCCACGGAAACTTGCAGTCGCCCGGAAATTTCCGAACGAACGCTCAATCGCCCGACGTGCCGGTTGGGGGCGCGGACTATCTTGCCGCGTACGTGAAAAGCCTTGAAGCCGAAAATCCGAACCACATCGTCGTCGCCGCCGGAGATCTGGTCGGGGCGAGTCCGCTCGTGTCGGGGCTTTTTCACGATGAGCCGACGATTGAAGCGATGAACCGGCTTGGGCTAAACGTCAGCTCGGTCGGCAATCACGAGTTCGACCGCGGCAGCGCAGAGCTGCTGCGCAAACAGCAGGGCGGCTGTGCGACGCAAGATAAACAGACGTGCGAGGGCGCGCAGGTCGGTACTCCGGTCCCATTCGAGGGAGCGAAATTCGAATACCTTGCCGCAAACGTGATCGACACAAAGACTGGCAAAACAATCTTCCCCGCATACGCGATTCGGAGGTTCGGCGGTGTACATATCGCTTTCATCGGTCTCACGCTGCAAGCTACGCCGACGATGGTTGTACCGAGCGGAGTAGAGGGGCTGAAATTCGCCGAGGAGGCTGACACCGTAAACAACGTCGTCGATGAGCTCGAGAAGCAGAAAGTTCATAGTTTCGTCGTGTTGATTCATCAGGGGGGCGCCCAAGGAAGCGCTGGACCTGTCGATATCAATGGATGCGAAGGCGGACTGGAAGGGTCGCCGATTCAATCGATCGTCAGCCATCTCGACGACGCGGTGGGATTGGTCGTGTCCGGCCACACGCACGCGGCCTACATCTGCCATCTCGTGAACAGTGCAGGTCGGAAAATTCCTGTGACGAGCGCGCTCTCCTATGGACGGGTGGTGACGGATATTGACGTGACCATTGACGCCGCGACCCAGAGGTTCACAAGTGTGACGGCGAAAAATATACTGGTGGACCGTACGAACCCGAGCATCACGCCGGACGCGAAGATTAAGACGCTGGTCGACAAGTACGCGGCGATCACCGCGCCGCTTGCCAATCGCGATGTGGGAACGATCATGGCTGAAATCACCAACAAGACTAATGCGGCGGGCGAATCGGAACTGGGCGATGTTATAGCCGATGCGCAACTCGACGCGACGCGAGCATCGGCTGGAGCGCAAATCGCGTTCATGAATCGAGGCGGGATACGAACCAGTCTTCCTTACACCTCGAAATCGGCTCCGGACGGAGTCGTGACCTACGGGGAGCTTTTTGCGATTCAGCCCTTTGGAAATAACTTGGTGACGATGACGTTGACTGGCGCTCAGATCAAAACGTTGCTCGAACAACAATTCAAGGGCTGTTCGTTGGGTTTTCCGCCAGGCAAGGCCGCCAACCGTTTCGAAAATCAAATTCTGCAAGTGTCGGACGGCTTCACCTACACGTGGAATCCGTCGGGAGCGACTTGCGAAAAAGTCGAGACGTATAGCATTCGTTTGAACGGCGCGCCGATTGCCGCCGACCAAAAGTATCGCATCACAGTGAACAGCTTTCTTGCCGATGGCGGCGACCAGATGTACGAATTCATGCTCGGCACGGGCCGTGTCACCGGTGGTAACGACGCCGACGTACTCGCGAATTACTTCGCCAAGCATCCGCTCATCTCACCCGGCGGAGCAAATCGAATCACTGTCGCCACAGCGGGAAATCCATGAGCATCTCACCACAGCGGGATCACCGCGGCTGCGTGTTACGCGCTACGACAAATTATTCTGCAATGTTACTGAAACCGGAAGCGCGCGCGTGCGTTATCGCCTCGCGGCGCGTGCGAGCCAACGGTCAGCGCGACCGGCACAATTGTGAGGACAGCCTGCGGATTCCAAAATCGGATTGCTCAGTCCCACGAGTTCTCGTTCAATCGGATAAGCGATTCGAAACGACCGCCTGGAGTCCAAGTGCCAAGACGTAGCGCGGGAATTTTGATGTACCGAAAAAAAGGGAAGGTGGTCAAGGTTTTTCTCGCGCATCCGGGCGGGCCGTTTTGGTCCAAAAAAGAGGCCGGCGCTTGGACCATGCCAAAAGGCGAATTTGAACCGGGCGAAGAGCCGCTTGCCGCGGCCGTGCGGGAGTTTCAGGAGGAGACGGGCTTTGCGGTGGCGGGTGAGTTCTTGGATCTGGGCACGGTGAAGCAGAGGAGCGGAAAGATGGTTTACGCGTGGGCGGTGGAAGGGAATTGCGACGCGAGCGCGCTCGTCAGCAACACCTGCGAAATCGAGTGGCCACCGCGGTCGGGACGCAAGATAGAAATTCCGGAAGTGGACCGAGGCGGGTGGTTTTCGATGGCCGACGCGCGAGAGAAAATCATGATCGAGCAACTTCCGTTTCTCGATGCGCTCGCGAAGAAATTGGCAAAGTGAAGTCGTCACTCATGCGCGAAGCGGATCTCAACCGAGCCGGCGCGCGCCAGTTGTGGCGCGATATTAGAGCAAGCGGCGGGTGCCAGACTCGTGTTCGAGAAGCCATTGCTTTCGTTCGAGGCCGCCGCCGTATCCGGTAAGCGACCCATTGGCGCCGATCACGCGATGGCAGGGCAGCACAACGCCAATCGGATTTGAGCCGTTGGCAAGTCCCACGGCGCGGACGGCTTTTGGGCGGTGGATTTGCTGGGCGAGTTTGCCGTAAGAAATCGTTGAGCCGCAGGGGATAGCGCGGAGCGCGCGCCAGACTTCCTGCTGGAACGGAGTGCCGCCCGTTTTGACGGGAATGGCGTCGATGGCTTTCAAGTCGCCGTGAAAATAACGGTCGATCGCTCGGGTGACGGCGGTGCGAGCCGCCGGCGATTCGAGCTTGAGACCTTCCTTGCCGTAGTGAACTTGAAGAAAGTGACGCATGCGGTCTTCGTGATCCGTCCAATCGGTGGTGCGAAGATTTCCTTCCGCGTCGATAACGATCAACATTTCGCCGATGGGCGTTTTGAGGCGCTCGATCGAGAGCAGAAGCGTTTCACCCATGGTCGGTATTTTACGCGAGTGTTGGGTGGGGCGCGCTCTGGGATTCAAGCGCTGTAGTTGGCGACGACGCGAGATACTTTTTCGGACGGGGAGAGTTCCATGAATTCGCCGGTGTGCGTGCCGCGCTGGTTCGTGTAGTAGAACAGGACGCTGTTTACGCCACAGAGAACGTCCTTCAATTGAAAGCGGAGATCCGGGAAAGCTTCGAGCCCGCGTTGGAAGTACGCTCGAACGTTTTCCTTGCCGACGATTTTTCCGTCGGGGAGTTTCAGAAGTTGGGCCGCAGCTGGGGAAGTTAGCTCGATAGCGTCTTCGTAGTGCGACATGATCTGGTCGAGATCATGCGCGTTCCAGGATGCGATCCAGTGATTCGCGAGCGCCCACGCTTCGTTGTGCGTCACTGCAAGTCCTCCTGTCGTAGGCCGATGTTCGCCCGGTCGACGAAACCGCTTTACGCGTTGGTGCCGCCATCCACAGTAAGATTCGCGCCAGTAATATACGACGCTTCCGGGCTGGCGATGAATGCGACCAACGCCGCCACTTCATCTACTGTTCCGTAGCGATTCAACGCCGTGTTCGCCTTCTGTGGCGCAGCCCAGTCGCCTGCGGCCGGATTCAATTCCGTGTCGATCGGGCCCGGCTGGACGTTATTTACCGTGACGCCACGATCACCGACTTCTCTCGACAAACCCTGCGTGAACATTTTCACCGCGCCCTTGGTCGCGGAGTACGCGGCCAGACCTGGCGTCATCATCCGCTCGCCCACGCACGAGCCAATGTTAATGATGCGACCGCCGGCCTTGATGTGATTCAGCGCGGCGTGGGTCATCAGAAATACACCGCGCACATTGAGGTCAACCACGCGATCGAGCTCCTCGATCGTGGCCTCTTCAAACCTTTTTGGAATGGCCGTGCCCGCGTTATTCACTAGAATGTCGAGCGCGCCGAATGTACTCACAGTCTTTGCCACGGCGCTCTTTACCGCTGCTGCATCGTTTGCGTCGGCTTGGATCGCAATGGCTTTTCCGCCGTCTTGCTCGATCGCTTTCACTACGCTCGCAGCAGCTTCAATGCCTTTCGAGTAGGTGATGGCGACGCTCGCTCCGTCCGAAGCGAGCCGCTTGGCGATGGCCGCGCCAATTCCGCGCGACCCGCCGGTGACAATGGCGACTTTTCCTTCGAGATTCTTCGACACTGTGTTCCTCCCAGGGTGTTGGCCTTGCTCTATACCCATTCGCTTGGCGACGCGTCGCGATTGCGAACCTCACACGTTCGTCTCCTCGAAATCGTTTGGATGTTTTGTTTTGGCTTCCGATTCGAGTTCCTTCTGCGGTCGCGATGATTAACGGCACGCGTTTTGGGGCGACCTTTCCCGATCACTGATATAGAGATACGAAAATTTCTGAGCTTGCCGTCTGAGACAGCACCTATATAGTAGGACGATTTTATGCGGGGGATCGCAGATGAACAACGGCGCCGGAATCTCGTTCGCATTGGCCGTAGCGTTGGTTTTGGCGAGGCCGCTGCCGGCCCAGGTGAAAACCAACGTGCCGCCAGTGGTGACAGGAGCAAAGCCGGTCGCCGTGGAACACATGAAGGTTCACGGGACGGCTCTCGAGGGCAACCTCGAAGGCGATGCCGTGGATCGGAACGTGATCGTATTTCTCCCTCCCAGCTACCAGAAGGACAAACGCCGCCGTTATCCCGTTGTCTATGCGCTTCATGGCTATTGGATTGGGGCGGAGCAGTGGTCCGGCGAAATCCACGTACCGCAGACGATTGAGGGAGCCTTTGCGCTCGGCGCGAAAGAAATGATCGTGGTTTTGCCGGACTCGAAGACGAAGCACAACGGATCGATGTATTCGAGTTCGGTGACGACGGGCGATTTCGAAAAGTTTATCGCTCACGATGTGGTGGCTTATATCGACGCGCATTACCGGACGATTCCGGAGCGTACCAGCCGTGGGTTAGTGGGGCATTCGATGGGAGGATACGGCGCTACGCGCATCGGAATGAAACATGCGGACGTGTTCGGCAGTCTGTACATCATGAGCCCGTGTTGTCTCGCGCCGCGCCAGATGGATCCGGCCAACCCAGAGTTGGAGAAAAGCCTGGACGCGGTGAAGACGGAGGCGGACTCGGCGAAGTTGCCATTTTTTGCGCGAGCCCAATTGGCGAGTGCGGCGGCGTGGTCGCCTGACCCGAAAAATCCGCCGCTCTTCCTCGACTTACCCATGAAAGACGGCGTCACTCAGCCGGAGGTGCTGGCCAAATGGACGGCGAACGCGCCGCTCGCGTTCATAGACCAGTATATTGATAGTCTCCGTTTGTACCGTGGGATCGCGCTAGATGTCGGGGACCAAGACGGCCTGCGAGCCGATACGGAAAAGCTGCACGACGTACTGGATCTGAATGGAATTGCGAACAGTTTCGAGATCTATCCCGGAACGCATACCAGTGACGTGGCGGACCGCTTCCAAAACCACGTCCTGCCGTTTTTCAGCAAAAATCTCTGTTTCGAGGCAGGCTGCCGGTAGGCAGATGAATCGAAGCGCAATCAGTACCACACAATGCGCCTTGTGCGGTGGATGTGAATTAGGCAGGGCCACTCGCTCGGACGATTGCTGGAATGAATGGCGGGGACGACGGGACTCGAACCCGCGACCT
>CAVREY010000004.1:0-487928 GCA_963720225.1 uncultured Acidobacteriota bacterium
AGTCCTTCCATGAGAAGGCCGGTCGGAGTCAAGACGGTTGATGTTTTTCCTAGCTGTGGATCCTAACCTGATTCACCGAGCCACCTGGGTCGCCATCCTTCCATCCGCAGTCTTTGCTGAGCGTTTGTCGCTCGCTGCCAGGTGGGCGTCCTCGATTCAGTAGGTGCTGCGACCTGATAATCGACCTTGGCTCTGGTCTTTCGACCGGAGCTGGGCCAGGAGTTAGGCGCAGTCACCTGATCTCGGCGGTTGAGCTCGGTGGTTCAAATCCACGTTCTCGGACTTTCTAAGCGACTTGGGCCATCTGCTTTCGGCTATTCCGCAGCGGTTCGTAAACTTCTTTGCTGACCCACAACTTGTGAAGCAGTACGGCGAGTTTCCGTGCTACGGCAACCACCGCTCGTTTCTTGGCATTCCTTCCTCCCCGCTCCGATAGCTTCAGCCCCCAGCGCCTCAGATCACTATCTTGTCCAAAGGGCCCCAGAATGTAGTGCGCCCCTTGTACCAGCAGCGTTCTGAGATAACGGTCTCCTTCCTTACTGATGTGCAGTTGCGGTTCACTCATCCCTGAGTTCCTGCGACCCGGGCGCAACCCAACAAAGCAGCCTACGTCCCGGCTGCGGCGGAATCGGTGCGGGTTATCCAAGGTCAGAACGTAGGTCAACGCAATCAGTGGCCCGACTCCTTTGACCTGTTTCAGTCGAGCGACCTCGGGATAGACCTGTTTCGCGATCTGCTCGATCCGCATGTCGTACTCCACGATGCGTGCGTTCAGCGATTCGATTTCCGCCAGCAGCGGTTCTAAAGCTTCCCGCAACTCGGGCTTGAGATTTTTCGTAATCTCTCGATTCATCTGTTCGGTGCCGCATTTCGGAAGTCGTGCGCCGTAAGACTTGGTCAACCCTCGGGCCGCATTCACCAGCGCCGTACGCGCGCCGACCAGGACCGCTCGCGCCCGGATCACCGTCAGATGGATTTGGGCTTGGGCACTGCGATGGCGCACCGGACCAAGCAAGCCGGGATCGATTCGGGCCAGACGCGCGAGCGTCCGGGCATCCAGCCGATCGTCTTTCCGGGTGCTCTGGCTGATCAGTTGCACGTTGCGCGCATGGGCCACAATCACTTCCTGCCCTAGCTCGGTCAACTGCCGGCTGACCCAGGGGGAATGCGTTCCGGTTTCCAGCGCGATCCGGCTCCGCGGAATCTTACGGAACACCTGCTCAAATCCTTTCGGTGTCGTAGCCAGTTCTTGTTCCAAGATGATTTCGCCCGCTTCATTCAAGACACAATAACGGCTGGTTCGATCTCCCAGATCCAAACCAATCGTGAGCTGGTTCGGTTTGAAAATCTCGATCCCCTCGATTGCCAGAGTGCTAATCTTCTTCATTGCCGGTCTCCTTTTTGCGCCTCGAGCGCGTCGTTCAATGGGAGCGTATCGCATCCCGCTGGAGACCGGCCTTCTCATCCCATCTGATAAGTTCTGATATGGAATGACCCGTCAACTACGAGCAACTGTTTTCTTCTTTTTTCTCGCTCTTAGGAGGCAGCGCGAGTCGTGGTCGAGGTAGTTTTTGCGACGGTTGATCACTCTGATATTCGCGGGTCGAAGCCGCATAATCGTGATCCGTCGGGAGCTGCCTCGGACTATAAGCGCGGGTTCGGTCCGCAGACCTACCGCATAGAACTTTCGAGGATTCTCCTTTCCGTGTACCCCTCGACCACAACCGACGCTGCCTCCTTTGAGCTTCTGACTTCAGAACAAATTCACCCTAAGCCGCACGCGGCAGAGGTTCCTTGTACGCTGTTTCTGCTTGGATCCCGATGGCCCAGATAAAACCCAGCAACTCGCGTCCCACCGCCGTCATCACAACTCCCTTGTTCTTGCCCTTGCCCAGCAACTTTCGATAGCGCTCATGCAACCGATGTTGTGCTTTCCAAGAGATCTCTTTGACCTCTTCGCTGACATGCGCTTGCCGCTTCCGCAACTTTGCCCCCACGGACGGTCGGTGCCGGTAGGCCCACGCAGCTTCCACAACCACCCGCCGTAAATGCGCATTTCCTGTCTTGGTGATATTCCCGCGTCGGCTGCGCTCTCCACTGGAGTCTTCGCTGGGTACGATTCCTCCGTAAGCCATTAATTGCCTGGCCCTGGTGAACCGCGAAAGCTCTCCCAGTTCGGCGACCACCGTCACTGCCGAAACATGCGCGATCCCTCGTAGCGCCTGCAAGGCCTCGATCACGGCACGCATCTGGGGTGGCGCACTCTTCACCGCTTCTGTAATCGCACTCTCCAGCCGCGCGATGCGTGCTGCGCCATGCTCCACCTCATGAAGGTAATCCAGCAATGTGGCTTCCTGGGCCATCTGTTCGAAATGTAGTTCCCGCTTCACCCATTCCAGATACTTCATTGACCAAGCCTTTACTCCCATCGGCGGTCGGCGGCCATGCCGCAATAGAAACTTACTCAACCGATGCCGTGCTCGAAGTTCATCCTGCTTGGCCGCTTCCCGGGCCCGCACCAAATCCCGCAATGCCTCGTGAGCCGCATCCGGCACCCATACCGCCGTCAACTCTCCTGCCCGATAATTTCTCGCCAGTTTCAACGCATCCCGCCGATCCGTTTTTACACGATCCCCGGCTTTCACCGGCACCAAGGTGGGCGCGACCACCTCGCATTTGCCTCCCATCCGAGTCAGTTGCCAGTACAGCGCGTAACCTGTCGGACCCGCCTCATAACAAAACCGCAGCTCCTCCACCGGCCCCAGTTTCTTCACCAGTTTCCGAATCGATTCTTCGCGATTCGATATGACCCCCAGCGACCGTATCTCCCCGCCCTGCTCCGCTACAGCTATCGAAATTGTCTCGGCATGGACATCCAATCCGACAAACTTTATTCTCTTCATCGACCGGCTCCTTTCGCTTGTGGCTCTGTACTGCAGATCTTCCGATTCGCAGCATAACCCACGCCTGCGAATCGGAGCCGGTCATTCCATTGTGACTATAAAGGTAGAAGTCAAGAAAAAACACATCTCCTTCGGCTGGAATTTTTCTTGCTTCTCAGCCCACTTGATCGAGCGAGATGTGTTTTGACCTACCGCGCCATGTGCTCGGTTGCAGGGGACTGTGCCCCTGTGGTTTGGGTTTTCTCTACCAGCGGTTTTCATCGCTTCTTCGCGACGAAGCCTGTCAGTTCCGAAACCAACAAAGCAGAACGGTGGTCAGATGTGGCGACCATGGTTCTATCTGGGACTCGTGGCCTATAGCTTTTTCTGGTTATCCGAGAGGGACTAGGGTCGCGTGTGAGACTCGGTGCCCGAAGCACGCAGTGCCTAACTAACCAGCTGAGACTCGCTCTCGAACCAGAGTGTCTCGAGAACCCCACGGCCACCGCCAGAGAAATACCCAGGGATGGAGCGGAAGCGCTCAGAGACACTCAAGCTGTTTGTGGTTTCAGATATTGGGCGTCGAAGCACGCTCCTCTCTTCCACACGATTAACACGATGGTGGCAATCTTCCGGGCCAAGGTCAGTCGCGCCATTTCCGGCCGCATGCCCTTGGTCAACAAAGCGGTGTAGAACTCCTGAAACGGACCTGGTTTGCTCGAGGCCACGATGGCGGCACCCTTAAACAGATTCTTCAGATCGTGATTGCAGTTGCGGTTCAGTCCGCGAATGGCGACTTGTTTCTTCGCTCGCTGCAACTGCCCGTCGACACGACGGTGATCGGCACTGCTTTGTGTCTCGATGCCAAATCCGCTGTAGGTCCACAACTGCCGCTTGCTGCGGAAGCGGTGCGGGGTCTGCAGAATGCCCAGCAGCACGGCCGAACGGATCGGGCCGATCGAGGGAATCTGGCGGAGCCGTTTCCAAGCCTGGTGTTTCTTGCCCTCCGCGAGCAGCTCCCGCCGCACTTGCTGACGCATCGTTCGCAGCGCATCCAGTTGTTGGTAGTAAAACTCCGCCCGCCGGCGCACTCCCGGTTCCCTGATCTTCCCGAGCCACTCGGCACGATGGCGCGGCGCATAGACCTGCTTGCCGGTACAAGGAATAGCCCAACTGCGATAGATGGCCTTCACCCGCGACATGACCCGTCCGAGGTCTTTGGTGACGGCGAGATAACTGCGCACCAGTTCCTTCAGAGTTCGTAGGCCGTGTTCTCCGTGATAGACGGGGTGGAGATGGTCGACGCGCAACAATTCGGCCAAGCGGCGGGCGTCGATCTTGTCATTCTGGTTGCCTTCTCTCATGGAGGCATTTTTTCGGGGATCGCACACCACCAATTTCGTCACGTGTGGCTTCAACAGGTCGTACAACCAGGCGGCTGAAGTGCCTTCTTCAAACGTAACGTGCAACTCTCCGCGCAGCCCGTCGATAAACTGCAGAATCATGTTTGCTTTCGTTTCGATGACCGATTCCATCACGATCTTCCCGGCAGCATTCCGGACCGCCATCGAAATGCTTTCCTTGTGCACGTCCATACCGATATACTTTTTGCTATCCATTGAGGGCGCTCCTTTCCGTAGGGGTTGTGGCAACCACCCAAACCCTACTCCAAAAGGGGCGCCCTTTTATATTGCGTCGCGGAACCGGAAACTTGGATTGAAGGTGTGAAGAAACCTCGATGTCGAGCGGGATTGTGGATTCGATCTGAGTTTTCTGAATTGTTGACGTCCGATTTTGAGAGGCTCTCCAGGTTCTCGTCGCTGTTCTCTTGCTCTCTCAGGTGATGGCTAGTGCTGAGGTTATAGGTAAGACAAGCCCACAGCATTTCCATCTGCACCTTCTTCAGGCCCCGCACATGGAATTGCCGTAGCCCAAACTTGCTCTTGATCCAGGCGTGACAAAACTCCACGATTCTTCCCCGACGACGATATTGTTGGCGGGCTTGTTCGCTAGCCATCTTCTTGCGAAGGCCATCACCATCGGACTTTCTTCCGGTTGCGCCACCAAGCGACCGTGTTTCTGGTTGCCTGGACAACACTCTGGTTTACGAGCGCAGCTTCGGCACTCCTCCAGCCGGGCTTCGCCCCGCTGTTACGGTTTCTCACCCGACTGCTGCTTCTTCAGCAACTCCAGCACCCGCCGCCCCGCCGCCGCGCCATAGTCCGGATCGTCCGGCTTCAACTGGTGCGCCATCGTGTACGCCGCATCTGCCTTTTCGGTATCTCCCACGCGGTCGTATGCGAGCCCCAGGTCATACCAGATCACCGCATCAGCCGGCAGCCTCTTCGATGCGTTGCTGAACCATATCACCGCCTCGGCGTTCTTCCCCGCACGCAACGCGTCATAACCCAGCTGCGCCTCGTCGTAAGCGTAGGCATCCGAATAATTCACCAGTGGCCGCCCCAGCGTCGCTCCCCACAGCGTCGCCGCCGTCACCGCCGCCGCCGCGACCGCCCACACCATCGGCCGCGCTGGCTCGGCGATCGCCAATCCAATCAGCACGCCAAGTACCGCGCCGCCGCCGTGCGCCGCGTTCCCCACATTCCACACGTTCGTCACCGTCAGCACCACACACAGGGCAAACCATCCCAGAAACAAGTTCACCGTGCTCTTCGGCATCGTCCCTTCAAATCGCGGATCCCTTTTCGAGAGCACCCACAACATCCCGAACAATCCGTATCCCACACCTGAAAGCCCCGCTCCGCCACCTGCCAACGCAAACTGCGCCGCGCTCGATCCCACTCCCAGCAGCAGTATCACGAGCAGCGTCTTCCTGTGCCCGAGCCGCGCCTCGATTACCGTACCGAAAATCCAGGTCCAGTAAAGGTTGAAGATCAGGTGCGTCACCGTCAGATGCGGAAAAATATCCGTCAGCAAGCGCCACAACTGTCCGCGCTGGATCTCCACGTTGTCCAGCAACATCGAAATGTCCGCCCACTTCATCCACCAAGCCAGCGTCACCGCAATCGCCACCAGGCAAATCCCCGCGATCACCGGATACTGCCTTGCATCCGCCAGCGACGGCACCACGCGAGCCTGCGCACCCTGCGCTGGTATCGTCGTTGGCGATGATGTTGAAGCTGTGTTGCTCGTCGCTGAGGGATTTCGAGCCGGGTCGTTCGGTGTTGCAAAGCTTGCCGTGGAGGAATTCGACGTAGAATTCGTCGGCTTCGCGTCGCTCATGTCCGCCTTCGGCAGTCAGCCCGCATTTCGCGAGACACTCCTGAACATGCCGCCGCCAGCTGATCAGGGGCCCGCGTCATCGACTTCTTTTTTTGCAGCCACTTGGCGCGGTACCGCGCCCGCGAACGGCTACGCGCGTTCGCTTCGCGCCGCGGCCACGGCTTCATGCACGTACTTGATCACTTCTACATTCGACATCGCAATTAAGCCTTCCACCACCATTTCATCCAGCGCCGGAATCAGTTTCTGAATCTTGTCCTCGGTGTCGACCACGCTCACCATAATCGGCGCGTCGTGCGATAACGACAGCCGGTGCGGCCGCCGGATCAGCGAACTCGCGCCGTATCCTTCGATCCCGCGAAACACCGTCGCTCCCGCGATGTCCATCGTCCTGCACTTCTCCACAATCGCCTTGTAGAGCGGCTGCCCTTTCCACTTATCGTCTTCGCCGAAATAAATCCGCAGCATTTTTGCCGTTCCTTCGAGTTTCATACGTGCGCCTCCTTCCGCCCAACCTCGCCCTCGTAATTCGCCATGGTGTTGCGCGTGTACTTGATCACGTCCACATCCGAAAGCACCACCAGGCCTCCCTGTCGCACCATCTCGTCCAGGACCGGTGTGAGCTTCCTCAATTTTTCCTCGGTGTCCACCACGGTGATCATCATCGGAGCATCGTGCGAAAGCATCGTCGAACCCTTGTGCACGCGCTTGTTCGCGCCGTAGCCGAGAATTCCTTTGTAAACCGTCGCTCCCGCAATGTCGTTCGCGCGGAAACATTCCAGAATCGCGCGGTACAGCGGCTTATCCCGCCACCGGTCGCTCTCGCCGACGAAGACCCGCATGATCTTCGCCGTGCCCTCGCTCCTGAGCGGCGCCACTTCGCCGGCGCGGGCGCGCGATTTCCTCCCCATCGCGGCGGGCTTGGCGACGGTGGTGTCTTGAATCTCGATCAGCCCGGTGCCCGCGAGCTCGAAAAGTTTCGGCAGAATTTCTTCCACTTTTTCCGCGCTCTCGATGAACTCCACTTTCATCGGTAGGTTCGTCGCTACCGCCAGGATGCGCTCGGAGTGGATGTGGTGATCCGCTCCAAATCCCGCCAGGCCGCGCACCACCGTCGCTCCCGCCACACCATGGTAGAAAAGGAAATCCAGAATCGTCGAGTACGCGCTGGCCTTGTGGTACTGCTGCTCCTCGCCTACATAAATGATTACCTTTTTGGCCGGTCCGGCTTTCAGCATGATCCACCTCCTACCAGGGCCTCTCTGTCGGCGGATTCTAACTCCCCTTCCCCATCCCCCGCCAGCGTCCGGAGTCACACTACGGCTTCGTCGGCTACGCTCAGATCCGGCGCCGTTGCGGAGGCCCTTGGTGGCATAGACTTCGGTCCGTGTGCCTTCCGCGTTTGCCTCTCCCACAGACAAAAAGGCCCGCGCAGCACATCCTTATAATTCGATGCGCCCGGCGGGCCAACCCATCTCAAAACTCCAAAGTTCCTACCGCACCGCCCAGTCGCTCGCCGCGGCGAGCGATGTAACATGGACTGTCAGTCCGTGGTGGGGCGGCCCCCAAGCGGGACTTCGGTGGCCTTCCCGCCCAGCAGCCAGCCCGCCCTACACTTCCTGCGCTTCGAGCTTGTATCCCTTCTTCGCCAGACTCTGCTCCAGCTGCCCAATCTGCTGGCTCTTGTCCGTCGCGCACAGCGGCACATCGCTTCCGTCCTGCATCCGCGCATACAAAATGTAGTTCGGCACCGAAACCTGTGCGGACACATTAAAACTGTACGTCCGGCTTCCGATGTAGGTGACCTGCTCTCTCCACAGCGTCTTCGCCTCGGTGCTTGCTTTGAATAAGCGAATCGCCTGCCCGGTAACCTCGATGCGCGGCTTGTGAAATAGAATTTTCCACACCGTGGTCACAAAAAAAACACAGCAAAACCCCACGATCACCGACCCGAGGACCGCAAAAATTAGCGGCGGCGTGACCCTGTGGGGAGAGCGAAGATAAAGGAACGTCAGCACGGGTCCAAAGAAAGCCGTCGCCGCCAGCGTCACACCCACCACCCACCACGAATCCGTCACCACGATTTCGCCAACGTCCTCTCGTATCGCGATCGGCGCGTTGTGCCCGCCCGTCCCGATAAACGCAGCTTCCTTGAATCCGCCCGCATACTTCATCGAGATGCGCAACGATTCGGACATGCTCATGGTTTTCTCTGGTAGGAATTGCAGTTGTTCTGTGAGTGCGGCTTGCCGCCTATCCCACAATCATCGCGGCAATCGCGCCTACCAATCCCCGTTTTCTAGGAAACTTGTACAAGGTGTTACTGCTCGTTCGGCGGCAAAGACGCCGCGGGGTAATAACTCGCTGCAGGCTTGGATGAGATCCCCGTTCACGGCGCTGCAGCTTAGACTTTCGTGTCGGAGCGCGATCCGCTCTCAGTGGGTCGCGGGTTGAGCCATCTCACTTCTGGCAACCACCGCGTGCTTGGCCCGCTCAGACGAGCCGAGCCAGCTCGTGGCACAGACTTCAGTCGGTGTGCCTTTCCTAAAACTCCTTGTCCCACAAGCAAAAAGGCTCGCGCAGCGCATCCTAAATTCTCAAAGCGCCGCGCGGGCCAATTTCACTTTCGACCGCTATATCGTCTTACCTCATCCCGCCACTAGCCACAAACTTCTCGCCGGTCAGCCAGCCTGAATCGTCCGACGCCAAAAACGTCGCAATCGTCGCGATGTCGTTCACCTGACCGATGCGGCCCAGCGGCGCCTGCGTCACGATCTGCTTTTCGAAATCCGAGCCGATCAAGCCGGCGGTGTGCGTCCCTTCGGTCTCCACCATTCCCGGATTCAGCGCGTTCACGCGAATCTTCCGCGGACCCAGCTCGCGCGCCAGCACGCCGGTGATCGCGTCCACCGCTCCCTTGGTTCCCGTGTACACAGAGCTGTTCGGCGGCGTCACTTCGGTCACGGCCGAGCCGATGTTGATGATGCTTCCGCCTTCCTTCAGGTGCTTCACCGCTTCCTTGGTGGTCAGCAGCAGCCCCAGTACGTTCACGTTGAAAATCTTGTGAAAATTCTCTTCGGTCACGTTTTCGATGGGCTGGAATTCGTAGACGCCCGAATTGTTCACCAGAATATCGAGCTTGCCGTAATTCTTGATCGCCGCGTTGATAATGTTCTTCGCGTCGCCGGCCTTGGAAACGTCGCCGCCCACCGCCACCGCTCTTCCACCCTTATCGGTGATCTCCTTCACCACCTTTTCCGCGCCCTGTTTGCTGGACGCGTAATTCACTACCACCGACGCGCCATCGGCCGCCAGGGCCTTCGCAATGCCGGCTCCAATTCCTTTCGACGCGCCCGTCACCACCGCTACTTTGCCTGTCAGCTTGCTCACGTTCGTTCTCCTGGAATCTCGAGTCATTTCAAACCAAGCCGGCTCGCTGGCCGCTTGGTTCGATATTTCGATAACCGTCTAATTGATGTACCCGGTCCCGCGAAGGATTCACCCTTCGCAAAATCCTCCAAAAGGAACGACTTAACCTCTCCATCGCCGTCCTGCACGCCATGCGCGCCTGCTCCCTGATCGACGACGAAGGCAAGTGGAACGACCCGCCCAAGCGCCTCATCGTCGAACATCGCAAATCGAGCTCCGGCGAATCGCAGGCCACCGAACCCAGCGCAAGCGAAGCGAGCGCCGCAGTTCCTCGGTTATCACCGGCCCCAACGCAACCCGCGCCCCCACCCTCGGCGCAGCCTTCGGCCCAAGCCGTCACCTCAACGGCCGAAAATCTTAACGGCAACTTTCATTTATTCGAAAACGACCGATCTCCAACAAAACCGATGACGGAGAGAACCGCTAATCGCAACTCCTACGACAAAAATTGAGCACCCGCCGGGGCAGAATGCGCAGTGAGATAGCCTGCCGCGCAGGCGGTCCTCCGACGAGGTCAATCTCCTTTCGTCCACACAACTCTGCCGGACCTCAATCCAAAATCCGACTCCCCGCCAATGGAAGCTCCCATCCAAAATATCAATCCGCGCAGAATCCTGCCCTCGCCAATTTCAGGAAGCGTCCGAGGACAGCCTGCGCGGCAGGCTATCCGACGTGCTCCTTCAAGATCATCTTAATCCCGCGGCGCGGCCGCAAGGTCACGCTGGGTAGCATCCGCACCTTTTGGTGCGGCGCGAGTTTCATCTCGAAGCGCTGCGCCACGGTGGCGAGCAGCAGAATCGCTTCCATCATCGCGAAGCCCGCGCCGATGCAGACTCTGGGCCCGCCGCCAAAAGGAAAATACGCGAAGCGCGGCAGCACGCGGTATCGCGCGCCGCTCGGCGACCAACGCTCCGGATCGAAAACTTCCGGATCGGTCCAGAATCGCGGATCGCGGTGCACTGTCCACTGCAAGATCACGACGTTTGTTTTCGCGGGCAGGTGGTACGCGCTCACTTCGAACGGTTTGATCGACTGCCGCCCGATCGCCCAGACCGGGGGATACACGCGCATTGATTCCTTGATCACTTTTTCCGTGTACGGAAGGCGACCCGCATCCGCGGCCGTCGGCACGCGCCCTTCGAGCACGGAGTCGATTTCGGCCGCGAGTTTTTTGGCCACTTCCGGATGCTGAGCGAGCAAATACCAGGTCCAGGAAAGCGCGTTCGCGGTGGTCTCATGCCCCGCGAGAAAAAGCGTCATCACTTCGTCGCGTACCTGCTCGCTGGTCATTTCCGAGCCGGCTTCGTCCTGCGCGCTCAGCAGCGTTTCGAGCAGGTCGTGGCCGGATGGGGCACCGTTGCGATTTCGCGCAGCGCGCCGGTCCGTACGGCGCGCATCGATCAGCTTGTATATCATCGCGTCTACCGTCTCGATGGCGCGCTTCAGCCGGAAAAACGTCGGAATCGGAACCGATTCCGGAAGCAGAAACGCGAGCGCGCCCTGCCGGTTGAAGTCTTCCATCATGATGGTGAGCGATTTTGCCACCGTCGCCGCGTCGCCGGGAACCACGGATCCGAAAAGAACTTTGGTCACGATCTCCAGCGTGACGGCCATGAATTCTGCGTGGACGTCGCGCGTCTCGCCGTTGCGCCAGGTATCCAGCATGCGCGAGGTGGCTGAGACCATGGTCTCCGCGTAGGTGGTGATGTTTTCGTGGCGGAACGCCGGCTGCATCAGCTTCCGCTGCTTCTGCCAGAACGAGCCTTCGCTGGTGAGGAGGCCTTCGCCCAGAACGGCTTTCATCGCGCGATAGTCGCGCGCTTTCAAAAAGTTCGCCGAATTTTTCGAGAGCACGGATTCGATGTCGGCCGGATTCGCGAGCAGGCAAACGGGAACGTGGAATACGCGCAGCCTGACGACGTCGCCGTACTCGCGGGAGCACCTCTCAAGGAACCGGTTCGAGCTGTGCACCACTTCGCGGAAGTGCCCGAGCAAGAACTTCCCTTTCGGGCCGGGCGGGCGCGGATGCTTCCGTTTCGCGGCGGCATGCTTGGTCATCGGAGTGTTCGGAGACCTCGCTCTCAGTATAGAAGCAACCGGAAGGGATCGACGCCGCGCGCGAAATCGCAATCGATATACGAGCAGTCTTTCACGATCCAGTCGGCGCCCGCCGCTTCGAGCGCGGAGTCTTCGTCGGTGGTGCGCAGGGCAATTACCCGGCAGCCCGCCGCTTTCCCGGCCCGGACGCCGGCTGCTGCGTCTTCGATTACGATGCAGTCGGCGGGTGAGATGCCCAGGATCTGCGCACCCTTGATATAGGGCTCGGGATCGGGCTTCCCCTTCGTGATGTCGGTCGATGTAACGAGCTGGTCCGGCTCGGGCAGGCCGGCGGCGCGAATGCGCACGAACGCGAGGCGGCGGGTGCAGGAGGTGACGATGGTCCAGCGCGGAGGAGGTAGCGAACGAATCAGCTCAAGCGCGCCAGGAAGAGGCACCACGCCGGCGACATCTTCGATCTCGCGGCGTTCGACTTCGGCGTTTTCGCCTTTCACGTCGCCTTTGGGAAGATATTCGCGGATCGTATCGATGCTGGGGCGGCCGTGCGCGGCCTTAGTGACTTCGGCGGGATCGAAGCCGTGTTCGAGCGCCCAGCCGGCCCACACGCGCTCCACGGCGGGCGTGGAATCGACCAGCACGCCATCCAGATCGAACAGCACGCCGCGGCAGAAAATTTCCTTCATGCGAAATAGTAGCAGCTTTTGTCCGGCCGACTGTCAAGGGACGGAGATGAACCGAATGAATTTTTGGATGGAACCAAAAAAAGGACCGGCCCGTTCTCGTGAAGCTAAGAGAGCGGCGCCGGTCCCCTTGTTGGGAGAGATCAAACGGTAGCGCAGTCCGTGTTACTTGGACGGCTGCTTCGCGATGATCATGCTCGCGATCTTGTTGTAGGTCGCTTGCGGAATGATCTTCTTCTTCACCAGGTCCGTCTTGGCCTTGTAAGGACGGCCGTCGATGATCTTCTGCGAATACGCAGAGCCGATTCCCGGCAGCGCATCGAGCTGCGCCTTGGTGGCGGTGTTGATATCGAGCGGTTCGGACTTGGAGGCAGTCATGGCCTGCGGAGCGGGATTCGCGGACATCACGAGACCGCGCGACGAAGCCTTGGTCTGCTGAATGCCGAGCGTGCCGAATACGATGAGAGCGCACCCCAGCATTGCTCCTACGATGAACGATCGATTGCGGTTCATTTCAGGTCTGCTCCTTGATGACGGCGGCGAGAATTTTACTGGTCGTTCGCTGCTGCTTTGTAGCCGGCTTTCTGCGCGTCCGCTTCGGACATGTATTTGCCGGCCTTGGTCTTGCCATAGTACCGCGAGCCTTCCTTGTGATACACGCCGGATGAAGTATTCACCCAGACCTGGCCGCTACCCGCCGCCGGAGCCTTCTGCATGGAAGGCGACGAGCCTGCCGAAGACGACTTGGACGCCGGGGTGGACTTCGCCGCGGGAGTTGCAGCCGGTGCGGCCGCGGGAGCCGCGGCTGGAGCAGACGACTTTGCCGGTGCGGCAGCTGGTGCGCTGGTGCTGGAGCTGGCCGGTGCGGTGGATGAATCTGCGGCGGTCTTTTTCGAACGCGACTTCTTAGTGGTCGAACCGGACGCGTCCGAAGTGGTCGAGGCCGACTTCGAATCGGAATCCGTCGAAGCACCGGTGGACGCGTCGGCCGCCTTCTTCTTCGAGCTCGACTTCTTGGTCGAGGCTGTCGAGGAATCCGTAGCGGACGCGGTGGAGGACTTCGAGGCGGCGGAATCGCTATCCGCCGCAGGCTTGGTCTTTTTCGACTTCGAGGTGGAGGCCGAGGCCGACTTCGAGTCCGATGTCGAGCCGGCGCTGTCGGCCGAAGCGTCTGCAGCTTTCTTCTTGCTCTTTGAGGTGGTGCTCTTCGAAGCGCCGCTCGCGCTGGAGTCGCCGGCAGAGCTGGCGTCAGAGGACGTGGACTTTTTCTTCTTCTTGCTCTTGGAAGCGGTGCTGTCGGTGCTGGAATCGCTGGATGAGCTGCTGGCCGACGAGCTGGACTGCGCCTTTGCCGACCGAGCGCCGATGGAGATCGAAGCGAGAATCAGGGCCGCGCACGCCAGTGCGATGTAGACCTTATGCCAAATCGTCTTCATGATCGTCCCCCCAGAAAGTGGAAGCCAGAACTATGCCTCGTGCTTGGTTGTGAGGCCCGCTGCGTAGGCTTTGGCCTTTTCAAACAGGCCCTGAGCCGCCGGCGATTCCAGTGCCGCGACGCAGCTATCGAAATGACCGCTGAGCGCCGAAGGAAGATTCGATTTGAAATGGTTCACGACGGTGTCGACGATCTCCTGCGCTTTGTCTTGCGGAAGGCCGGTTTTCTGCATGATGACTTGGACGAGTTCGTTCATTCTGACTTCTCCCTTCGACAGGAATATTCAGGCGAGCCCGAGGCCCCACCGCATGATTGCAAAGACAAGTGCACTCCGGGCGGAGCTTTCGCCGCGCCAGCGCCCCGGGGCGGGAAAGGCAAAAGCGCGAGGCGACGTGCCGGTGCCGGAATTCGGGTGGATTGTACTGCCGGGTACGCAGGGAATACAACGTGGAAATTCCCGAAACGGGATGGCGGCGAATGCGCGTTTGAGCGGCACAGGACAGTGTAATTTGTTCGTAAAAATTGACTGTGCGAGGCTCTCGATATAACTTCAGGCTCTCCGGGAGGCACTCCATGACCGCGACGACTGCAAAAGCCGAAGCTCGAAGTGTGCTGGTGATCGACGTGGGCGGCACGCACGTGAAGATGCTGGTGACCGGGGAGAAAGAGCCGCGCAAATTCGACTCGGGACCGCAACTGAGCTCCCAGAAAATGGTGAAAGGCGTGAAGGAGGCGGTGCAGGGCTGGAGCTACAACTGCGTTTCGATCGGGTATCCGGGGCCAGTGATCAATGGCCACCCGCTGCGCGAGCCGCACAATCTGGGTGGCGGCTGGATGGGATTCAATTTCGCCAAGGCGTTTGGCTGCCCGGTAAAACTGGTGAATGACGCGAGCATGCAAGCGATCGGGAGTTACAAAGGCGGTCGGATGCTGTTCCTCGGGCTGGGAACGGGCCTGGGCTCCGCGATGATCGTCGACGGGGCGCTGGAACCGATGGAACTCGCGCACTTGATTTATCGCAAAGGAAAAACGTATGAGGACTATTTGGGGATTCGCGGCTTGGAGAGGATGGGAAAGAAAAAGTGGCGCGAGCATGTGTTCAAGGTTTGCGAGACGTTAAAGGCGGCGCTCGAGGCGGATTACATTGTGCTGGGCGGCGGGAACGTGAAGAAGATGAAGGGACTGCCACCGGGGACGCGCGAGGGCGACAACAATAATGCGTTTATAGGTGGATTTCGACTTTGGGAGAACAGTGAGAGGAATTTGAGGGATTAGGTTTTGTGTGCGGGGTCGGAAGGCGCAAGCGAAGGCCAAGCCTGAAGCAGGCAGACAGGAGCGTCCGCCCCACGGTTTGTTGGCCGGTTGGTGCGCGCACGATTTTTGTCGGTTCGGCATTCGTTGCGCAGCCAAAACCGGCTAACACACGGGCTTCGGCTAGAAAACGCGGCCGACCTGAAAGAAGAAGCGATGATGGTCGGCGTCGCCGACGGCACCGCCGATCAGAATCGGGCCGAAGATGGTGTTGGCGATGAAGCCGCCAGTCGCGTCCATCGGCAAGCGCGATGAGAGCGTGAGGCCGTCCGCCGCGGGAAGAGCGAAGGGTTTCGCGATTTCGTAGCCGCCGATGACGTAGAGTTTGTCGCCGAGAAACGGCGGCAGAGCAAGAACCTCTCGCAGATAACCCGCCTGGAAATAGTAGTACTGATTGGTGAGAAGTTCGTTGGTACCGTAGGCGCGAAGATCGCTGACGCCGCCGAGGCCGAAGACCGGCAATCCGACCTGTTGAACACCAAACGTGGTGCCTCCCTGCGCGGTGAAATAGATGCTGTCCGGCACGCCAACTTTTTTGAAATAGCGGAAACGCCCGAAGGCTGTGGGAAATTGTTGATTCGCTCCCGGATTCGCGTCGTTCCAACGCCAGGTGAGATCGAGGCCCGTTCCAGCGCGCGGAATCACAGCGTTGTCGAGGCGGTTCATTTCGAAGCTGACTTTGGTGAATCCGACCCGGCCACTTTCAGGAGGGAGCGTCGGAGTTCCAATGCGCAGGGTTTGGGTCAGGTTGGCGGCCTGATAACCGACACGCAGCTCGGCGTCGCGTCCGAATTCGTAGCCGAAATCGAACTCACCGCCATACTGGCGGTTGCGGTACTCGCCTTCGAGCTTGTCCTGGTTGTATTCGTAGAACGGTGAATTCTGCGCGAATGCTCGCGGCGCGATAAACCAATTGCTGCCGATGTGGAGCGGGACGTAATACTCGGAACTAATTCCGTATTCGGCGCCGAGGATGATGTCGTTGCGCAGCTCGCGACCGAAACCGCCAAAATCGTAGAAGGTGATGCGTGCGCCGACGGCGAAGACTGGATTCAGGTAGTCGGAGCCGTCAAGCGCTATCAGTGGCTGCACGGTCGGCGGAGCGTAGGGCTTTTCCACAGCCGTGATCAGAAGTCCCTGCTTGCCGTCTTCCTCGACGACTTTGTATCCCAGGCTGTCGAAGCGGCCGTTGCCCATAATCAGCGCGAGTTGCTGATCGAGAGTTTTCGCGTCGATGGGCTTGCCAACCAGAACTTGGAGTTTGTTCTGAATGATCGTTGTGAGCTCGGGACCGGTTCCCTGCACTTTCACAAATTGAGGAGTGGGCGAGCCAGTGCGTCTGCGTGAGTTGCGATGCTCCAGGTATTTAGACCACGAGTCGTCATCAACGGAAAAAGCCATGAGGACGCCTTTTTTGCTCTCGGCAGCGGCGTACCCAAGTTTGATCATTTCGGAGGACTTTGAATAGTCCAGCGAGCTGTAATCACCGAGAGGGACAGAAATCAGGACGTCAGCTTTTTCCATGCTGCGCAGTTCGTTGGCGGCGATGACGACGCTGAGCGAGCGGCCGAGCACTGTGAAAGTGGAGAGCGATTCCTTGGGATCGAGGGGCTTGACCTCAAGATGAACGGCCACGGTGACATCGGCACCCATGTCCTGAGCGACGTCGACCGGTAGGTTATCGAGGAGCGCGCCGTCGGCGAAGATGTGCTGTTGTTCGCGCACAGGCGTGAAGATTCCAGGCAGTGACATCGTCGAGCGAAGGGCGAGCGAGAGAGATCCGGAACGGAAAATTTCCTCTTTGCCGGTGACGAGGTCGGTGCTGACGCAACCGAACGGGATCGGGAGATCGTTGAAATTGTGGATTTCCGAATACGGAAGCGCGATTTGATCGAAGATTAGACCAACTTGTTGGCCGGAGTTGAAACCTTCTGGGAATTGCACGCCGTGCCGAAGTCCGAACTCCAGCGAGTTTGGGTAGTCGACGGCGTCCTGCTTGCGGCGGAAGGTCAGATCCTCGAACGGCGTTTGGCCGCGAATCACCGTGTCCCAATTGATGCCCGCAATGAGCTGCTCGATTTCTTTCGGCGAGTGACCCGTGGCGTAGACGCCTCCGACCAGGCCGCCCATGCTGGTGCCCGCGACGTAGCTGACCGGAATGTGATGGTCTTCGAGCCATTGGATCACGCCGATGTGCGCAAGTCCGAGCGCGCCGCCTCCTTCGAGGACGAGTCCGAGGCGCGGTCGGCGCTGGGCACGACGGGGGGCTGGGGCGTCGGCTACGGTGGAGGCTGGAGAGCGGTCGGTGACTGGGGGCGGAGCAGTGGTTTGAGGGCCCGGGGGCATGCCGTTTTGGGCGCGAGCTAAGCAGGCGAAGACCGAGAGTGCGGCCAAGGTTGATAACGCAGCGAATGAGCACGAATGACCGCGGACGGGTGAGGGCATTGCTACCTCCGAAAAATCGGGAAAATGTTCGCCCACTTCCGGTGTCGCGTCCACGCTTCTTTTCGAATGGGACGATGTGCGCGAATCAAATGCGAAGAAAGATTCTTCGCTCGCTGAAGCGAGCTCAGAATGACGGCGAGGTGCGTTGACGTTGACCGAGCCCGCCGATCGTGGACTCGGGACGGGTAGCTGCGCACCCTTTTAAGAAGCGAAGGGTTCGGCATCCGGAAAGGCAAAAGCAAAAAAAAGCACGGCGTTTTGGGCGCCGTGCTTTTTTGTTATGTGCGAGTTGGAGTGCGGCTACTGGGCAGCGGGAGCGGTGCCGATTTTAGTGCCGATGACTTCGCCGGAGATGATGATTTCGACGCGGCGGTTTTGCTGCCGGCCGGCGGCTGTGTCATTGCTGGCGACCGGGCTAGCCTCGCCGAAACCGGTGGCGGTAATCGACGTAGGATCCAATCCCTGCTGTACGAGGAAGTCGCGGACGGCGTTGGCGCGCTGCTCGGAAAGCGTCTGGTTGAACGCCGCGGTACCGACACTGTCCGTGTAGCCTTCGACGGACAGATTCAGGCCCGGGTGCGCGAGCACGATGCCGGAGAATTTTGCAAGGGCTTCGCGAGCCGCAGGCTGCAAGTCGTATTTGCCAAACGCGAAGAGCACGTCGGCCATATTGACCTTCAAACCGCGCGGAGTGTCGGTGGTGGGAAGCACCCGGTTGAACTGCGCGAGAAGAGCGGCGCGAAGCTGCTGCTTTTCGAGCTCGGCCTGAGCTGCGGCTTGCTGCGCCTGTTTTTCCTTTTCCTCGGCGGCCTGAGCAGCGGCAGCGGACTGAGCGGCAGCAGCGTCAGCCTGAGCGCGGGCCGCAGCCTGTTGTGCTGCATCACGCTCGGCCTGGAGCTTCTGTATTTCGGCTTGCTGGCGCGCGGCGTCAGCCTGCTGCTGTTGAGCCTGTGCGGACGCGGTCGCGGCAGCCTGGGCAGCCTGTTCGGCAGCGAGCTTTTCGGCGTTGGCGCGTTTGATCGAGATGGTGCGAGCGTCCGCGGCAGTCTGAACCGCATCGCGAGCGGATTGAATGATGGTTTTCTTATCGCCCTTGCTCTTCAGCAAATTATCGGCGTTGCTGAGCGACTGCTGTGCCTTTTGAAGCGCATCGGGCGCGTATTTTTGCGCGTCGGCTTTTTCGGCGATGGCGACGGCGTTGCGCGCTTCATAGACTTCGATCGGAACCTTCGGCGACAACGTCACGACAGAGTCAGGCATGTTGGACATGTCGTAGGTGTACTGGCCGCGCTGGAGCAACTCGTAGTTCGCCGTAATCGGCTGGAAGGTTCCGCGGGTGTCCGGACGCACGGTGTTTTCGAGGACAACCACGTCGCTCGGCGTGTTGACCGCGAAATACGGCTCGGCGGTGACGATCATTCCGAATGACTGCAAAGGAGTGGTGGCGTAGAGCTTGCTGTTGGTTCCGTTGAGCAAGACCTCGCCGAGATTCGTGGGCTTGCCCTCGGGAGTGATCGCCCAGAGAACGTAGGTAAGATATTCCTTGCCGAATGTCTGAGCGGGCTGAAGCTTTTTGAAGTCGGATTGAATGGTGATCGAGCCCTGTTTGCTATTGATTGTGGCTCGACCAGACGCAAGAGGGAGAAGGGGCGTTCCCGTGAAGTCGACCATCGTGGAGCCGTTGCGGTGCTGGTAATTGATGGCGGTGATGCTCTTGGACACCATGGTGATCTGATACATGCTGGTGTTGTTCTGGTTTTGAGCGGGCTGTTGCGCGGTGGCATTCAGCGCAAGAACGAGAATCGCGAGAAGTACGGAAGCTGAAATCCTTTTCACTCCAATCTCCTTTGCAAAAGCAAATGTTACGGTTTGTATTCCGGCGCCGGTGCTGGCCTCCGCGAGTCGATGCTCTGCGGGTACTTCATTTCTTCGCGCGCCGATCGCACCAAGCGTCGATTCCAGGAAGAGTGCAGCGCGGAGTCGTTCTGAGGGTGCAGCAATTACCGTCAGTGACGGCCGGATTGTACCAAATCCGAATGAGATAGGGGGCGGCTTATCTTGACCGGATTGGGGGGAACTTCGGCGGTCCTCGTCGCGATTGGACACACAGGAGCCGATTTCCACCAGCCCGCTCTCGATTTTTTCGCGGTGCGCAAGGTACGATGGTGAAGATGATTCGACGGTACCTCGCTCTCCCAGGCCTGCTTCTGCTTGCCTCCGCTCTTCCCGCATTCGGCTGTACCTGTTCCAAGTTGCCGCCGGGCACGTGCCCGGGACTGCAGGCCGATGATGTGGTGTTTACTGGAACCGTGATCGACATTGAGGTGTTGAAGCCGGCGGCGAGTGGAACGCCGGACGCGGGAGCCGACACTTCCGGCACGCAGGGCGGAGGCGCACAAGACGCCGCTACGCCGATTACTCGTTACCGGTTTCGAGTGGACGAACGGTTCGCCGGTGCGGGCGAGGCAACGATCGATATTTTCTCGGGCGGCGACGACGGCGACTGCGGATATAACTTCAAGTTGGGCGACCAGTACATCGTATTCACGCAGCAGGAAACGGAAGGACGGCTTTTCGCCACGATTTGCAACGGAACGCGTCCCTCAAGCCAAGGGCGGGCGCTGGTGCCGCAGTTGCGCGCGATGAAGACACACGAACACGTCGCGTCTGTGTTCGGAGTGCTGCGGCGCGCCGATCCGCCGCTGCTCGCGCCGTCCGACGATCCCGAGGACCCGTTACCTAACATCAAGCTGAAGCTGCGATCGAAAGACGACCGGTTTTCGTCGAGCACGGGGCCGGACGGCGTCTACACGTTTTACGATGTACACGCGGGCGAGTATTCGTATACGGCGGATTTGCCGGCGCGATTTGAATTTACGCAGAAGACGCTGAAGGGTGGACTGCCGCCGTTCCGGATTCCGAGCGGGGCTTGCTACGAGTACAACGTGGATGCGCTGCCGACCGGAAAAATTCGCGGAGCTGTGCTTGGACCGGACGGCAAGCCCCTGAAGATCGCGTCCGTGGAGCTGTACAGGTCCGATAAATACGATAACGACAAGCCAGGCTTGTGGGGGTTTCAGGGGAGCGCGAATCCGGGCGCCAAGGAATCAGGTTTCGAGTTCGACCACATCGGAGCGGGAGATTATTTGCTGGTGTTTAACCGCACGGATCGCAAGGACCCCAATTCGCCGTACGCCAGGACTTTTTATCCAGGGGCGCCGGACCCGGCCGATGCGAAAGTGATTCACTTGAAGGACGGCGAACAGCTATTGCACGCGAACGTGAAGCTGGGTGAAGCGTATCCCACGCGGAAAGTGAAGGTCGCGCTGAAATGGCAGGACGGGAGGCCGCCCGGCGATGTGACGGTGATGGGCAAAGCGGAGGACGGCGGAAATCCCTCCGCGCAGAAAATCGGCGAGGGATTGTACGAATTCACGATCCTGGAAAATGCGAAGTACACATTTTCGGCGTGGGAGGATCTGGATCCTCAACATACGTCGCAAAAGCATGGCGAACAGAGCTGCACTGTCCCAGCGCGGATTGACGCTGCAGCAGCGACGATCGACGGCGCGGATGAATCGGCGAATGAAGTGACGCTGTTTTTCGTGATGCCGCCGTGCAACGCGGCTCCGGCGCAGGACCAACCTTCGCAAGATCAACCGCAGCAGTAAGGATTGCGAACGGACAGAAGTTTGACTTCACGCAGGCCCAATGCTTAGTATTTCCCGCTGCCATTGGGGCGCAGACATTCCAAACGGAGACAAAATGAAGAAGCATTTTGAACTGTGCGCGCTGGCGCTCGCGCTTTTTTGCGGCTCGGCGACGATCCTTCCCGCGCAAGAGCCGGCGAAAGATGCCAAACCCGCAACCGCTGCTGAAGCGAAGCCGACAGCAGATGCCAACGCCCCGAAGGAAGAGTCCTGGCCGAGCGACCATACGATCAACATCGGCGGACAGTCGATCGCCTACAAGGCTGTGGCTTCGACGACATTATTAAAGGACGATAAGGGCGAACCGACGGCGCTGATGTTTTCGATCGCCTACACGCGAAGCGATGCGAAGAACTCGACTCAACGGCCAATCGCTTTCGTTTACAACGGCGGGCCGGGATCATCGTCCGTGTGGCTGCACATGGGCGCGTTTGGGCCGCGACGCGTGGTGACGGCAAATGCGGCGCCGACCGGTTCGGCGCCATACAAGATCGAGGACAACGCGAGTTCGCTGCTGGACCGGACGGACTTGGTTTTCATCGATCCTGTCGGAACCGGATTCAGCCACGCGGTGGGCAAAGCGCAGGACAAGGATTTCTGGGGCATCGATCAGGATGCGCACTCGATCGCGCAGTTCATCAACATTTATCTGAGCCGGAACAACCGGTGGAACTCGCCGAAGTTTTTGATCGGCGAGAGCTACGGAACGTTCCGTTCGGCGGTGCTTGGCAACTACCTGCAGTCGCACGACGGAATTTATGTGAACGGGATCGTGCTGATTTCTTCGGTGCTGAATACGGAGACGATTTCGTTCAACGCGGGCGACGATCTTTCCTACATTTTGTACGTACCGAGCTACGCGGCGACGGCGGCGTATCACAAGATGCTGAAGGAGCAGCCGTCGGATATCAATGCGTTCCTGGTGGAAGCGCGCAAGTTCGCGGAGGGCGAGTACACGAATGCGCTGATGAAGGGCTCAAACATCACGCCGCAGGAAAAGACGGACATCGCGACGAAACTGTCGCGTTACATCGGGCTAAGTCCCGAGTACATCGAGAAGGCCGACCTGCGGATCAATCTGGCGCAATTCAGCGTGGAGTTGCAGCGCAACGAGCGGCTACAGAGCGGGCGGTACGACTCGCGATACACGATGCCGACGTACGACATTTTGACCGAGTTCGCGGAGGAGGATCCGTCATACACGGGAGTCCGCGGCGCATTCACGGCTGCGTTCAACAGTTACGTCCGCGAGGAGCTCAAGGTGACGCTCGAGCGGCGCTACGAGATCCTGGGCGGGCAAGCCGGCGCTGCGTGGGATTGGAAGCACGGGCAGAACGGCGGATTTCCGAGTTCGCCGAACGTCTCGAGCGATCTGATCAACGCGCTACAGACGAATACGAATTTGCGGGTGCAGGTGGAGAACGGCTACTACGATATGGCCACGCCATTTTTCGCGACAGAATACACGATGGATCATTTGTTCCTGCCGGGAGATCTGCGGAGCCACATTCAATTTGAATACTACGGCGCGGGACACATGATGTATCTGCACCAGGAAGATCTGACGAAGCTGAAAGGAAATATCGGGACGTTTATTGACAGCAACGCGAAGCCACAATAGTTAAGACCGAAACAAAACCGGAAGCATTTCACAGAGAAAACCGAGAACAGCGGAGGGCACGGACATTGCGTGCTGCGTCCCGGACTCGGTGAGGGAAATTGAGAGCCTCTCGCTTCGCGGCGGGAGGCTCTTTTTTTGTACCAAAGTTCGTCGAGATGTTGTTCTGTCGGGTGGTGCGCAGCCTTTTGAAGGTACAAGGGGTGCGGCGCCGGGAAAGTCTAGGGCTTCGGCGCCGGTGGGATCGCAGGGCCGTCGCCTTTCACGTAGTGGCCGTACCAAAACAGATAGCGCTGGTAGCGGTCCTGAATGAAGGTTGGGCGTTCGAACTCGTGATACTCGCCGGGGTACACGACAAGCAGCGTGGGAATGCCGAGACGCTTTAAGCTCAGATACATCTGCTCGCCGTTGATGACGGGAACGTTGACGTCAAAATCGCCGCCCATGATGAGGGTGGGTGTGGTGATTTTCGTGACGCGGCTAAACGGCGAGAGCTTCTCCCACAAGTCGCGGTGTTCCCACGGTAGACCGAGCTCGTACTCCCAATCGCGGTTGTAGTGATCGTGGCCCCAGTTGGTGATGTACAGAAACTCGCCGGCGCCGGAGATCGCAGCTTTGAAGCGCGTGGTCTGCGTGATGATGAAATTAGTGGAGATGCCGCCGTAGGACCACCCGCCGACGCCAAGCTTGTCCGGATCGGCAACTCCCTGATCGACGGCGTAATCGACCATGGCCATGTCGTCCTGAAAATCTTTATTGCCCCAGTCCGCAAAAATCGCTTTGCAATAGTCCTGGCCATAGCCGGAGGAGCCACGCGGATTCGGCGTAAGCACGGCGTAACCGTTAGCGGCGAACAGCTGCGCGTCAAAATGAAATTCCGCGTAGTAAGCCCAGACGGGGCCGCCATGCGGGCGGAGGATTGTTGGGACTCTTGTGCCGGCGACATAGCCGACGGGCTTGTAGAAATATCCGGCGACCGTGGTGCCGTCTTTACTTTTGAAGTGCACGTACTGAACGTCAGGCAGATTCAGCTCGGCCATGAGTGCGTCGTTGGTTTTGGTGAGCTTCTGTAAAGAACCGCCAGCGGGGAGGTAATACACTTCGGCGGGATCCGTGAGATTGGAAATGTTGGCAGCCACGCTGCCATCACGTCCGAGGGAAAATGCATCGAGAAAAAGGCGGCCGGAGATGGGGCGCTCGACTTCGCCGCCAGTTGGCGGAACACGAAGAAGCTGCTGGGTGCCGTCATCGTCGGCGATGAAATAGATATATTTACCGTCGGCGGAAAATTTGGGAACGGAGGCATTGCGATCGAGCTTGAGGGTGAGAACGTGCTGCTCGCCGTTACCGGAGGCGGGCGCGACGGCGATGTGGAACGTGGCGTACTGGAAAAGTTTTTCGTCGAGCTGCGTAGTGTAGGCGATCCACTGGCCGTCGGGAGACCAAGCGGGCGAGCCATCGGCGCCGGTGCCTTTTGAAATTTGTACCAGGGTCTTGCCCTGGTCGGTGTTGTCGGCGGAGACCGTCCAGATGTCGGTGTTGTAGTTGCGGTCGGGATCGGGCACGCTGCGATTGCTGGCGAAAGCGATGGAGCGGCCATCGGGAGACCATGCAGGATCGGCGTCATCGTAATCGCCGCTGGTAATCTGGGTCTGCTTCTTGTCAGCGATGGTGAGGGTGTAGAGGTGGTTGCGGCGGCGGTCCAGATAGCCGATTTCATCTTCCTTGAAATGGAGGCGGTCGATCACCCAAGGGTGGGGTTTCGTTTTAGCGTCTTTATTTTTCGCGAGCTCGAGTTCGTCGACGGACGGATCCTGCAGAGTGAGGACGAGACGCCGGCTGTCGGGCGACCAGGCGAAGGAATCGACGTCTTGAATCGTATCGGAGAGTTGCTGCGCTTCGCCTCCGGTGCGGTTGAGAAGCCAAACTTGTTTCTTGGCGTCGTCTTTCGAATCGTCGTCGGAATCTTTTGAGCCAGCGCGTGCGGAGAGGAACGCGAGATATTTTCCGTCAGGACTCCAGCGCGGGTGCGATGCGTTTGAGGCTTCGGAGGTAAGTGGGATCGCGTCGCCGCCGGAAGTGGCGATCATCCAGATCTGTTTGTGATTTTTGTCGTCCTTCAGGCCGGCGGTTTCGACGGTGTAGGCGATCCATTTGCTGTCGGGACTGACCTGCGGATCGCTGAGACCCTTGATACGGAAATAATCGTCGATGGTGAGATTGCGTTTCGCGGGCGTTTGGGCCACGGTGGCGAATGCGACGAGAGCGAGCGCACTGGAAGCTAGCAAAACCTTTGCAGCGATCATCAGCAGGCCTTCCTGAAGCGGGAGTGGAATTTGCGTCGGGAGTATAACAGACGCGGGATTCACCTCTTGGCAAGCGCGTCGCCAAAACGTGTTTCGGAGTGGCGCAGTGTGACTGCGGGACATTTTGGAGTTTGCAGTGGCCACCTGCGCGGGCGACCAGCGCTTGCAACCTGCTCGGGCGGTCCATTGACAGTTGTGGGACTGGCCATCTAGTCTGCGAAGGATGCCTACCGCTTCCGGGAGTCCCAGCGCATTCCGCGCGCGGCCCCATCCCCATCTCTACGAAATCAACACCTGGGCGTGGCTGGCGAAGATATCAGAACAGCAGAAGCGCCAGATTCAACTGGGCGACGTGCCGGACGCCGTGTGGGATGGGATCGCAGCGCGCGGGTTCAACGTCGTGTGGCTCATGGGCGTGTGGCGACGCAGCGCCGAATCGCGCCGGCAGAACATCGAAGATCCACAAAATTTTGCGAAGTACAACGCGGCCTTGCCCGGCTGGACGGCGGCGGACGTGATCAGCTCGCCGTACGCAGTTACCGGATACGTACCCGATGCGCGGATTGGGCCGTGGGAATCGGTCGACCTGGTCCGGAAAAAACTGCACGCGCGCGGCATCGCGCTCTATCTCGATTTCGTCGGCAATCATACTGCGCTCGACCATCCCTGGACTCGCGAGCATCCCGAATACTACCTGCTCGGCACGCAGGACGAATTCGAGCGCGACGCGTCTCTTTTTTTTCCCGTAACGAGCGGATCGAAAACCAACCTCATCGCGCGTGGCAAGGATCCGTACTTTCCTCCCTGGCGCGACGTGGCCCAGCTCAATTATTTCAGTCCGGAATTGCGTGCGGCGCAGATCGCCGAGTTGAAAAATATCGCGAGCTTCTGTGACGGCGTCCGGTGCGACATGGCGATGCTGCAGCTCACCGAAGTCTTCGGCCGAACGTGGGGCTGGCTGCTGCGCGGCGCTCCTGCTCCGGCAACGGAGTTCTGGAGCGAAGCGCGAGCGGCCGTTCCCGAGTTAACGCTGCTCGCGGAGGCGTACTGGGGCACGGAGGCGAAGCTCTTCGATCTGGGATTTTCATTCGCGTACGACAAAGTGCTGTATGACGAAGTGCGCAACATGAACGCGGGAGCGGTACACGAACGGATCACGTCGATGCCCGGCCGTCAGGGAGACTTCGCACGATTTCTCGAAAATCATGATGAGCAGCGTCGCGCGGCGGCGTTTCCCAACGACAGGCTGGAGGCCGACGGCACGCTGATGGGCACGCTGCCGGGGATGCGTTTCTATCATCAAGGAGAACTCGAGGGGCGGCGCATTTCCCTCCCCATTACGCTGCGGGTGGCGGCGGATGAGCCGGTCGATCCGGTGAGCGAGAAATTTTTTGAGTTGCTGCTGCAGATCACGAACGAGGAAGTGTTTCACACCGGCGCATGGAGAATTTTGCAAGTGAATGCCGAGGGAGATGCACCGCCGGATGGATTGATCGCGTATGAGTGGCGGTCGGATACGGCGTGGAAGATGGTGGTCGTGAATCTGGCGGACGGCACATGTCAGGGACGGATTCCGATTGGCAACGGTATTTCGGCGGACGCGCAGTATCTGTTTTGGGATCAGATCAACGAGGTAAAGTACCCGCGCAGTGGCGCGGAGCTACACGACGTCGGATTGTTTGTACGGCGGGACCGGTTTCAGGCGCATTTGTTTGATATTACGCGGGTGAGTTAAGCGCGTTGCGCTGGGCGATGCGCGGATGGACGCTACAAAATTCAAAAACAGATCCCTCGGCCCATGAATCGGACCTCTGGATGACGGAGGTTTCTTCGTTATGACTTCCCGCGCCGATTGTACTCTCGTCGCAACGTGGATCACGGTCGTTGAATGACTGCCGAGTCGGCTATCCCACCTAATTAACGATCAACTTCAGAAAGTTCGGCATCGAGACTGTGTTGCCGTTCGTCGTGGCGTTGAGCGTCAGGTAATAGGTGCCTGCGGGGGTGACTCCGTTCGGCCCCTTGGCCAGCCCGCCGCCGCACGCAGCGCCACCCAATACCACAATCAATAGCATTGCGAAGGCGAGCGCGACTCGCGGCTTGCGGTGGAACGTCCATGTGGCACCGGCGAGAGATAACGTGACCATAAAAAGCGCCATGCCACCGCCGAATCCACCAGGATAGGCAGGGATAGAGCCGGTGTTTGTCGTGGTTCCGGTGCAATAGGTCTGTATCGCGAACGCGACTTCCGTGGAGCCGGAGGCGCTGAGCGTGATCGAGCTAGGGACAGCGGAACAGGTGATCGTCGGGGACGACGGTGTGCAGCCGAGTTGTACTGTGCCCGTGAATCCCGGGACGGCCGTGATGATCAAGCCATAGTAGGCGGTGCCGCCGGGAGCAGACGTCGCGGTATTCGAGCCGCCGTTGGGAATGCTGATCACGATCGGCGAGTTGACGCCGGTGCCCGTCAGAGCGACCTTATGCGGGCTGCCGGTGGCTGTATCGGTGATCATGAGACTTCCGTTTACGGGCTCAGTGCTGGTCGGCGTGAAGGTGACGTTGATGGTGCAGGTCGCGCTCGCGGCGACGGTGGTGCAGTTGTTGGTTTGCGCGAATGTGGCCGGCACGGAAACGTTTGAGACTGCGACGGAGGTCGTGCCGGTGTTGGTGATCGTGACGGTCTGCGCGGGGCTTGTGGTGCCAATTACTTGAGTGAACGTGAGACTCGATGGCGAGACGGTAATCGTGCCGGTTGCCGTTGTTCCGGTGCCAGAGACGACGACAGTCTGCGGACTGCCGGTTGCCGTATCTGTGATTGACACGTTGCCGGAGAACACGGTGGCACTGGTCGGCTTGAATGTGACGTTGACGGTGCAACTGGCGTTCGTCGTAAGCGTGGCGCAGTCATTGGTCTGTGCGAAGCCGGCGGGTGCCGTGACAGCAGAAACCGTAACGGAAGATGTGCCGGTGTTGGTGACGGTGATGGTCTGCGGGGGGCTGGTCGTGTTCACGACTTGCGAGCCGAAGCTCAGGGAGGTCGGCGCGACGGTGAGCGTCGTGCTGCCGCCGGTGCCCGTACCGGTGAGAGAAGAACTGATGGTGAGATTGTTGGCGCTGCCTGCCGCGTTGTAGTTCACGGTGAGCGTTCCGGTGGCCGGGCCCGCTGCAGTGGGCGCAAAGGAAACTTGAATGGTGCAGCTCGATCCATCGTTGCCGCTCGGATTGAGGCCGTCGCCGCAGTTATTGGTCTGGGTGAATCCCGCGCTTGTGGTGATGTTGCCGAGATCGACGGCTTCGGTGCCGACGTTGGTCAGAGTGAAGATGACGGGTTGGCCAGAGGAGCCGACGGCCACTGACCCGAAATCCTGACTGACGGGCGTCAACGTGAGGTCGGTGGAGGAGAAACTGCCGGCTTTGATGAACACGTTGGAATCGACGTCGAAGTCCTCGGCATCGGCGATGGCCAGCTTGATGTGGTTTGTCTGATTAGGCGTCACCGTCGCTTGTGCCGAGAAGACAATGGTCTTGCCGTCCATTTCGAAATCGAGCGGTGCGGCAGCTGGGTACTGGAAATCGTTATTTACGAAGTCCTGCGGATTTACCGGAGGATTATCCGGAACTCCAGTGCTATTCCCATTGTTGACGGTGTTGATCGAGACCGGCGTCTGGGTGCCTGGAATCAGGGCGATGTTGTTGCCGTTCAGGAAAAATCCGAATACATCGTTGAACTCAAAAACGAACTCGTTGTATTCGTCCGAGGAAAAAACGTATTGGAACGACACCGTCGAACTGGTGGGAACGAAGTCGAATTCCAAAACGGCCGCATCGTTGGTTACGATGGCCGCACCGGTGTTGCCCTCATTGAGCAGGGTGTCGAGATCGCTGTCGCCGGCGGCGCCATTTTCGACGGTGATCCCGCTATCGCAGTTCGGACCGATGACGTCGCGAACCGCACCGGTGCTGAGGACGATGCCGCTGTTGAAGCCGACGATGTTCGACGAGGAAGAGAAATTCCCTGCGGCGCGGTTCGCGCCGGTGTAAGTAACGTTGCTGACCGTGACGCCCTGGCCGACCAACGCTTGAGCCAGAGCCGTCGGCGTAAGCTTTGTGTCGGTGAGATCGTCGAGCGTCATGCCGTTATCCGAACCGTAGCCCTGAATGAAATACTCCAACGTGCCCGGGTCATCGCCGTCGTTGTCAGGCTCGGGATCGTCGTCGGTGATCGTAATAGTCGTGCCGCCGCCGTCGCAGAGCGAGACCGGCGTATACGTGATGGACGCGGTGCAGGACTGGCCCGGAGAGAGCGACTTGCAGGTCGTGCTGACGGTAAACGAATCCGGATTGTCGGTGGATATGCCGGAGAACGTGACAGTCGTGTCCTCGGAAATGTTGGTGAGCGTCAGGATCATCGGCGGCGTTTGGCCGTCGAGGCGAACTTTGTCCTGGGCGTCGGGAGCCAGGTCGGACTGGATATTGACGGTGCCATAGCCTTGCAGAGCGGCCATCGCGCCGGTCTTCATCGATTTCGCGTAGGCGCGGAACGTGCGCGCGGGATACGTATGGACGTTCAAGCCGGTGTGCGCGCCGTAGGGTGGCGCGTTTCGCAGGACCTGAGCGGAGACACCAATCGGGCATGCGAAAACAGCAACGAGAATGAGCCATAGGAAACCAGAATGAGCGCGAAGTGAAAACAGCTTTCGCATAACGGATACTCCTAATAGGAGGCCAGTTGGAGAAGCGGGGGCGAATCGCTGGGAGATTTTGCTATCCGAGTGCGTTAGGGTCAAGCTGAAAGTTTCTTTGTGATTGAAAACCGCGAAGCAGTCCAATAACATCGCCCACCTTGCAAACAGGCCCGATGGACAAGGCTTTCGGCGAAGAAAAAGCAGTCGTTCCCTCCTCCGCGCAGCAACTGCGCCAGATCGGATTCCTTCCCCTTCTCGCGATTTTTTACGGTTACACGGCCGGCGGACCGTTCGGCTTCGAGGCGATTTTCACCGACTCGGGACCGGGCATGGCGCTGGTGTTCCTCACGTTTGTGCCCCTGTTCTGGAGCATCCCGATTTCGCTGGCATCCGCTGAACTGAACAGCCTGCTGCCGGTGCAGGGCGGATTCTATCGATGGAGCCGCGCGGCGTTTGGCGATTTCTGGGGATTCCAGTGTGGCTGGTGGAACTGGACCGGCACGTTTTTGCTGAACAGCCTCTACGGCGTGCTGGTGATGGATTATTTGAGCATCTACCTGCCGTGGATCACGGGAACCGTGAAGTGGGAAGGCGCGTGCCTGGTGCTGATCATCCTGGCGTTGCTGAACGCACGCGGGATTCAGGTGGCGGGTTGGCTTTCGGTAGCGCTGCTGGTGGCGGTGATGATTCCGGTGGCGTGGCTGTGCCTCGTGTCGCTGTTTCATCTGCACCATAATCCGGTGGTGCCGTTCACCCCGCCAGGAAAACCGTTTGGCAGCGTGTTCGGGAGAGGTCTGGCGCTGGCGATGTGGAATTACGCCGGATACGAACAGCTTTCGAGCATGACCGGCGAGATGAAAAATCCGCAGAAGATGTTCGTGAGGATTCTGGCCTGGAACACGCCGATGAACATCCTGACGTACATTCTGCCGACGACGCTGGCGATCGCGGTGCTTGGCAACTGGCAGGACTGGAAGACGGATTACATCGTGACGGCGGCGAAATTGATCGGCGGGCCGGTGCTGGGCGGCGCGATGCTGGTAGCAGCGATGATCGGATCGCTGTCACTTGCAAACAGCACGATTTTGTATACGACGCGGATTCCGGCGACGATGGCGGAAGACGGTTATTTGCCGGCGTGGCTGGGCAAGATTCACGCGAAATTTCAGACGCCGGCGCGGGCGATTGCGGTGTCGGCGGTGGTGTACTGCGTGCTGGCCAGGTATCCGGTCGAAGATCTGGTGAACATTTACATCTGGACGCGGATTGCGACAACGCTGCTGACTTTGTTTGCGGCGTGGCAAATGCGGCGGAAGGCGCCGGATACGCCGCGGAGTTTCCGAATTCCGGGTGGTACATTGGGACTCGCGTACGTGATTATTTTTCCGGTGATCTTGTGTGCGCTGAAGGTGGCGCAGAGCGAGGACTACGTAATGCGTTACGCGCCGTTGTTGCTGCTGAGCGGACCGGTGGCTTATGTGTTGCTACGGTACGGATTCAAGCTGGTTCCGAAACCCGAAAGTACTGCGCAGCAGTCATGATCGCGCGCGAAACCTGCGCTTCGAATACGCAGCGGTCGCGTGTCGCAACGAAGGCGAAAAGACATCCTTCGGTTGGATGATTCGAACCTCTCGATGACGACGCTTCATCGTTGCTTGCGCGAAGTGAGTGGGAGTGATGTGGAACGAGTGGACCGCTTGCCGCGTAGGGACGGGAGGCGCGCACCCTTTTGAGTTCGAAAGGGTGCGGCACCCGGAAAGTCTTGAGGCCAAACGCTACGCGATGCGCGTTGCGCCGGCTTTTTCGGAAATGGTTTTCGCCTGCGTAAAGAGCAACAAGTAATCCTGCCCGCCTGACTTGGAATCCGTCCCGGACATATTGAAACCGCCGAACGGGTGCGCGCCGACCATCGCGCCGGTGCACTTGCGGTTCATGTAGAGATTGCCGACGTGAAATTCGTCGGCGGCGCGATCGATTTTTTCCTGATTGCGGGAGTAGACGGCGCCAGTAAGGCCGAACTCGCTATCGTTGGCCATCGAGAGAGCGTCGTCGAAGTCCTTTGCCTTGGTGATCGCGAGAACCGGGCCGAAAATTTCTTCCTGGAAGATGCGGGCTTTTCGGTCCACGTCGGCGATCACGGTCGGTTCGACGAAATAGCCTTCACCCGCCGCGCGATTTCCGCCGGCGACGACGCGGCCTTCTTTTTTGCCCACGTCGATGTAACCGAGGATCGAGGTCATCGCCGATTTGTTAATCACCGGGCCCATGTAGTTTGAGGGATCCTCGGGCGAGCCAACTTTTATCTTCTTTACGCGGTCGACGAGCTTGGAAACAAATTCGTCGTAAATTTTTTCGGAGACGATAGCTCGCGAGCACGCCGAACACTTCTGGCCCTGGAATCCGAAGGCCGCTTGCGCGACGCCTTCGACGGCGGAGTCAACGTCGGCTTCCTCGTCGACGATGATCGCGTCCTTGCCTCCCATTTCGAGCACGGTGCGCTTGATCCACACCTGGCCGGGCTGCGTCTTAGAAGCCTGCTCAGCGATGCGAAGGCCGGCCTCTTTCGATCCGGTAAAGGCGATGTAGCGCGTTTTCGGATGGAGGACCAGGGCTTCGCCGGCCGTGGCGCCCGGACCGGTGAAGAAGCTGACAACATCGCGCGGGACGCCAGCCTGATACAGAATGTCGACGAAAATGGCGGCGATGGTGGGCGAGTCGCTCGAGGGCTTCACGACGACGGTGTTGCCAGTGACGATGGAGGCCATGGTCATGCCGCCCATGATGGCCGCAGCGAAATTCCACGGCGGGATTACCACGCCGACGCCGAGCGGAATGTAGCGCAGATAATTTCTCTCACCGCCGAAGGGGTGAAGCTTCTGCTTGGCGCCGAGGCGTAGCGCTTCCCTGCCGTAAAATTCGGCGAAGTCGATCAGCTCGCCGATGTCAGCTTCGGCTTCCGGCCAGGTCTTTCCGATTTCGAGAGTAAGCCATGCATCGAGTTCGAGGCGGCGTTTGCGGAGAATGTCCGCGGTGCGGTAGAGGCAGGCGACACGCTCTTCGACCGGGACACGCTTCCAGTGTTCGAAAGCAGCGGCGGCTTTGTCGACAGCCTGGTTGGCCATGGCGACCGTGGCTTTCTGGAAGATGCCGACGATCTGATCGGGCTTCGACGGGTTGTAGGACATGATTTTGTCCGTCGTGGTGACGTTCTGGCCGCCGATGGTGAGGGGATATTCGCGGCCGAGCTGCGACTTCACTTGCGCGATCGCGGCTTCCATCGCTTTACGGTTTTCGGTCTTCGAAAAGTCGATGAATTCTTCGTTCACGAATTCGCCGCGGTTCATATCGACTCGCGGAAGCACGTTGGTAGCGGTGGAAGTCATTGAGATACCCTCTTTGGGATGGCCAATCGAGAATGATTACAGGCCATTCTATCTCCGCGCGGGATTTGCGGGCAAGTTGGGCGCGGTCTGGCTGGCAGAGCGCTCGCCATTTGTTCGCCTCGGTGTGGCGAAAGCGAATTGATACAATCCACGTTCGTCCTGTAAATTTGCGGCATTCATACCTGCGCAGGTGATCCTAGATGAAGAGAACGAGCCAGGCCATTTTGGCGAGTGTGTTGGCGGCAGTGGTGGCGCTGGGCGGCTGCACGTCTGCTTACTACAAGACCATGCAGAAGCTGGGCAAGGAAAAGCGCGACATCCTGGTGCAGCGAGTGAAGGATTCGAAGAAGGATCAGGAAGAAACCAAAGAAAAATTGCAGACCACCATGGAGAGTTTTCAGGCGCTGACGGGTTTCCAGGGAGAGTCGCTGGAAAAGCAGTACAAGCGACTGAATAGCGACTACGAGAGCGCGGCCAGCCAGGTGGACAAGTTGCACGAGCGGATTCAGTCCATCGACAAGGTGAGCAACGACCTGTTCACCGAGTGGCAGGGCGAAATCAACCAGATGAGCAACGCCAAGCTGAAAGCGCGCAGCACGGCGATGTTGAAGGACTCCCAGGCTCGACAGGCTGCGTATATGAAGGCGATGCGGAATACCGAAGCGCGGATCGCGCCCGTGATGGCCGCATTCCACGACCAGGTACTCTTCCTGAAGCATAATCTTAACGCGCGAGCGATTGGGTCGCTGAAAGGAACGTCGGCGAAAATGGATACCGACGTGACGTCGCTGATGAAAAGCATCGACGGGTCGATGGCTGAAGCTGACAACCTCATCAATTCGCTAACAGCGAGCGACCAGCAATAACCGGTTTTTTGGGCAGAACCAGCAAAGTTTATTGAACTTCGCAAAAATCCGGGTAGCATGTGTGCGACGTCGATATGACGGCTAAGGAGATTTACATGGTAATTGGAGAGCGGCTGAGGGAACTCCGGGAAGAGAAGGACCTGTCGCAGGGCGACATCGAGCAACGGACCGGGCTCCTCCGGTGCTACATCTCCCGCGTGGAAAACGGTCACACCGTGCCTGCGATCGAGACCCTCGAGAAAATGGCACGGGCGCTCGAGGTGCCGATGTACCAGCTTTTCTACGACGGAGACAAGCCGCCCAAGCCGTTGAGCGTGATGAAGGGAATCGCCGCAGCGGGCGAATGGGGCGAGACGGGCAAGGACGCGAAGCTATTAAACCGCTTCCGGACTTTTCTGGGCAAGGCGAGCGAGCGGGACCGGAAAACGCTGTTGTACATGGCGCAAAAGATGGCGCGCCCGGTGACTGGACGCAGCAAGTCGAAGTAACCCGACCGAGACAATTCCTGCAGTGACAGAATGCGTCCGGCGCCAAGCTCGGGCAGGAACGCAGCGCGGGGCTGTGCCCGCCTCACTTCGCATAGTAGCCTTCGCGCGTCTGAACTGCCAAATCCTTGCGATTCGTGGAAAGTTGGATCTTGTGATAGCCCGGACCGGCATCGGCAGGCTCGGGTTTATAGCCGATGCTGTACTGGCTACGAAGTTCGTCGTTGATCTCGGTGTAAATGTCGTCGATGGATTGTTTCTTTGTAACTTCGAAAAAGCGGCCACCGGTTTCGCGTGATATGCGTTCTAGGACTTTTTTGCCGTCTGGGCGCGATTCCTGCTGAGGGTAGCCTCCTCCGCCGTGATGTCCGCCACCTCCCATTCCCCCGCCCCTGCCACCTCCATAAGGACCGCCGTAGCCGCCGTTGCCGTAAGCGTCGTTGTCTTTGAACAAGATCGAATAGACAAGAGTGTCGGCGCGCTGCGCAGATTCGATAGCGTTCTCAAGGCTTTCTTTACTGCCGCGGTCGTCGCCATCGGTGAGAAGGACAAGAGCTTTGCGTCCCTGCTGCTTTTTCATCAGGTCTTCGGAAGAAAGGTAGATGGCGTCGTACAGGAGCGTGCCGGCGCCACGTCCGCCACGGTGATGGCTGCCCCCGTTTCCGTTACCCTGGGCATCCGGATCATCGGGATTGGAGCTGGAACTTGAGCCGCTGGAAAACTCGGGCGTGTTGAGGTTGCGAAGCGCGGCTTCCAGTTTCTGGCGGGACGGAGTGATGTCCTGCTCGAGTTCGACTTCATAGTCAAACCGAACGATGAATGCTTGATCGCGCGGCGGAGGGGGAGCGGTGGGTTTGGCGTTCACGGAAGGAGCGTCGCTCGTTGTCGAGACGGGCTTGGTGGCCAGCGCGGCATTCGCGATCGCATCGCCGGAATCGAAAATTTTGTCGAGAAAGGCGCCGCTGGCGCTGCGTTCCTGATCGAGGACTCGGCGCTGACTGAGGCTGGTATCGACCAGCAGGCCTACGGTGAGCCGGATGTTCGGGTCTTGGGCGAAGTATGTGATGGTTTGGGGATGACCGTCCTGCTGGACGCTGAAGTCCGCTTGTTTGAGGTCGCGGACGAAATTGCCGTGCTTGTCGCGGACGGCGGCGAGCATGGTGACCAGCTTCGTGTCGCTGGTGATCGGCGGACCCTGGGCCTGCGGCGGCTGTGAGGCAGTCGTGGCTTGTCGCGGAACAGTGGGCTTGGCATCCTGGCTGCCGGCGGATTGAGCGAGCAGCATTGCGATGGCGGCGACGGGCACCAGCCTAAATCGTGGTGCAAGGGCGGACGAATCGCGGCGGAGGATCATGGTTGTTCTTTAGATTCAGTCGCCGGCTCCAGAAAGTTCCATCGATTTGAAGCCGGGTCTTTTGAGAAGGCGCAGTTCCTTCACGGGGTTGGATTCCGCCCTAGGAAATCCAGCCGCTGCAACTACAGTTTCTTCCGTATTCATCCGCGCGGCCAACTCTGGGGTAATCGTGAGGTTGTGCGTGCATCGACCAGAACGATTCGAGTCGCGGCGAGGGAGCCGCACCCAATTTCACGTGGGAGACAAGCAATGAAAACAATATTTCGCTTCTTACCGCTCGCGGCTGCGCTTGTAGCGTTTTCGATTCCGGTCCTCGGGCAGGAACACGGCGGCGGACATTCGGCGCCGGCCGCGCATCCGGCGCCCGAGCGCGGGCCAGAGCCATTCCACGGAACCCCGCCGGCGGCGCATCCGGGGCCGGACAAGCCGGGACATCCGGTGGCACCGCATGTTGATAACGGGCACTGGGTCGGCCACGACACCGGCCCGAACGATCCGCACTATCACCTCGATCACCCGTGGGCGCACGGCCACTTTACGGCGGGATTCGGTCCATCGCACGTGTGGCGTTTGGCGGGAGGCGGGCCGAGCCGATTCTGGTTCGGCGGTTTTTACTTCAGTGTGGCGCCGTATGACATCGGCTTCGTCGACGGCTGGAACTGGAACGGCGACGACATCGTAATTTACGAAGATCCGGACCACCCCGGATGGTATCTCGCGTACAACACCCGGCTCGGAACGTACGTTCACGTCGAGTATCTGGGAACGTAGCCGATCGCTTGTAGGCTGCGCGAACAGATGGCCATCCCCGCGGACGGCGGGGGTGGCCGTTTGCTTTTTGGGTGGGCCTTTAGTTCGCGCCAAAGGAATTTATTTTTTGTACACGACGCCGTTCTTCATGACAAAGGAAACTTTTTCGAGAGCAGTAATGTCGTCTAGCGGATTGCCGGGCACGGCGATGATGTCCGCAAAATAGCCGGGCTTTAGATTGCCGATCTGTCCCGACCATGCCAGCAAGTCAGCTCCATTCAGAGTTCCCGCCTGAATCGCCGCGAGCGGCGACATTCCGAATTTCACCATCCATTCGAACTCTCGGGCTTGCGTGCCGTGGGGGAACGGACCGACGTCCGATCCCATGGCCATGGGAACGCCGGCGGCGAGCTGCAACTTGAATTGCTGGGCGTGGTATTCGCTGAAGGCGTGCTCGTGGGCGGCCATATCCGGGTTGAGCGGGTGCTGCTCGAAAAATTCGGCGATCGTGAATGTGGGAACAGCGAAGATGTGCTTTGAGCGCATCAGGCGCATGGTTTCATCGCTGAGCTGGTAGGCGTGATCAATGGACGCGACGCCAGCCTGGGCGGCATAGAGAGTGCCGGGTTCTCCCATTGCGTGCACGCCGACTCGAGTCCCGACTCGCGCGGTTTCTTTCACAGCGGCCGCGAGTTGCTCTTCCGTAAATTGGTACGGTGTCGAGAAACGACCATCGACGATGCTGTCGTGCCCGGTTTCGTAGATCTTGATGAAGTCGGCGCCTTCCTTGATCTCGCCACGAATGGCGGTAATGAGTTCGTCGATGTCGTTGGCGTAGGTCGCGTTTGAAAGGACGCGCTGCGCAGGATTGAAACCGAGAGCGTCTTCGTGGCCGCCGAGGATGTCGATCGCGTTGCCGCTGATGCGCAGGCGCGGGCCAGGGATCTGGCCGCTGTCGATCGCGTTGCGGACGGCGGTATCGGCGGAGCCGGCGCCTTCGGTGCCCATGTCGCGCTCGGCGGTGAAGCCGGCCATGAGATCGTCGCGGGCGGCGAGCGTCGCAGTGATGGTGCGCTGCGGGACGGACTCTTGGACGGTTTGGAGATCTTCCACGCCGGGATGCAGAAACAGGTGAACGTGCGCGTCGATCAGGCCAGGGAGAAGCGTAGTGTCACCAAGATCGATCACTTCAACGCCGGCTGGGCGGGAAACTTTGTCGGCGACTTCTTTGATCAGGTTGCCTTCAACCAGAATTTCGCCCGGCGTGACGATTTTGCCGGAGGAGACATCAAGAAGGCGCGCGGCGTGAAGAACGATGGAATGCGGCTGGGCCGTTGGCGCTTGTGACCGTGGGCGCGCAAGGCCGGTGAGGGCTGCGGCGACGACAATAATGGTGACGCTAAGGCGCGCGGCGATTCGCGGTGTGTTCATATCGGCGCATCCTACCACTCGTGGCGAATCGGACGGAAGCCGAACCGCGGCCGGTCAGCCATTCGGCATCTTTTCTTCGCGAAATTGGCGGACGCTCTGCACCTCTACGCCACAAGCTCGCGTACCGCGGATTCGAAAACTTCCGTGTGGCGGTCGACATCCTTCAGCGTGGTCGCGGGCGACATCAGGGCCATGTTGTGAAACGGAGTGAGCAGAATGCCGCGATTGAGCGCGTAGAGGTGCATGAAACGCTCGAGTTCGAAGTCCATCGCGGCTGCCGCTTCGCCTCCATTGCGCGGCGCGGTGGAACGGAAGAGATATTCGGCGCGGCAACCGAGTTGGGTAACGTGCCAGGGCAAGTTCGCAGCGGCGATGGCGCCGGCTACGCCTTCGGTCCAGGTTTGCGCCAGCGAAATCATGTGATTGAAGGACGCGGGCGTCAGCACGAATTCGAGCGTCGCGCGCATTGCGGCCAGTGACAACGCGTTGCCGGCGAGCGTGCCGCCGATGCCTCCGGTATCGCAGTCTTCAATATGAATGCGCTCGCTGATGCGACCGGCGACGTCCGCGGTCATACCGTACGCAGCGGCGGGAAGGCCGCTGGCGATAGCTTTTCCGATGACGAACAGGTCGGGCTTGAGGCCATGCGCGCGGGTATAGCCTCCGGGACCGGCGCAGAGGGTGTGAGTCTCGTCGATGAGCAACAGCGTGCCGGATTTTTTGGCGAGTTCCTGGGCGCGTTCCCAGTAGCCGGGAGTGGGGTGAACGATGCCGACGTTCGTGAGCGCGGGCTCGGCGAGGATGCACGCGATGTCGCCGGGAGCGAGCGCGGATTCGAGAGCGGCGAGATCATTGAATTCGACGACGCGGGTGGTGACGGCGGGATCGACCGGCGGTCCGATATTGCCGCGGCGAGCTCCGGCGACGCCGTCGGTGAGCGTGATGTACGTTTCGTCGACTGTACCGTGGTAGCAATAGTTGAAGACCAGGATTTTGGGGCGGCGCGTGATTTCGCGGGCGAGGCGAATGGCGAAGCGGTTCGCGTCCGTGGCGGTGAGAGCGAACTGCCAGAATGGAAGGCCGAAGCGGCGAGCCAGTTCTTCGCCGACCCACAAAGCATCTTCGGTAGGAAGCATGAGAGTGATGCCGTACTTGGCGCGAATGCCGATGGTGTTGGCTGGCACGAGCGGCGAGTGGCCGGTCATGGCACCCGTGTCGCCGAGGCAGAAGTCGACGTACTTGTGGCCGTCGATATCTGTGAAATGCGAGCCCTTGGCTTTCGACACAAAAACCGGAAATTGTCCGGCCCACTTTTTCATCCAGTTCATAGGCACGCCGCCGAGCAGCGAATTCTGGGCGCGCTCGTAGAGTGCGGCAGATTTTGGGTGGCGCGCGACGAAATCACGTTCTTCGCGCAGCATGAGTTGAGCGAGGCGCAAGCGGTCGATCCTGAGGCGCGCAGTGGATCGAGTTGGGCTAGACATGTGAGGACTCCAGCACGTTACCTACGCAAAAGAGGAAATGAGAATACCCGATTTTTGAGATGGGCAGAACGTGCAGCTCAGATCGTCACCAGGTCGTAGGTGCCGAGCCATTTTACGGGGAGCTTTGCGGCGGTTTTGTTTGCGAGTTTTTCGTCGGCGGTGATGAAGATGCAGTGCATGGCCATGGCTAGCGCGACGTAGACGCAATCGTAGACCGCGTGATCGAAGTCCAGCGCCAACCGGATGGCGAGCGGTAGGAAGCGACGCGTCGCGAACGTGCGAATCTGGAGTTCTTGAAGGGCCTCCAATGCTCGGCGCGCCTCGGATTGGCTCCAGCGTTTATGGCAAGCGGCCTGGACGAGCACGTTGGCCATTTCGATCCAGAAGTGATCGGGCACGTACAAAGTGAGCTTGTCTTTTTCGTATCGCTTGAACAGCTGGGCCGCTTCAGTGCTGTAAGACTCCCAGTCGGAAGGAAGGAACCACTTGGCCGCGACGCTCGCATCGAGCACGCAATGGCTCAACGCGAGCGATCCTCACGCAACATCTGTTCGACCGAAGGGTAGACCCCGGGAGGCGCTTTGATGGCGCGGAGAGCGGCGAGCTTTTTGCCGAGCGTTTTTCGATTGGCCATCTCCTCCTCGGTTGGGACATTTTCTTCGAGCATGAACACGACTTCTGCCGCGATCAAGCGGCGCGACCGGGCAGCTCGTTCGCGGAGAGCCCGGTAGAGCGATTCGGGCACGTTTTCTACGGTGCTGGGCGTTTATCGAGAGGAGGGCGAGTGTCGCGTGCGACGGCCGATTCCGGCGCGAAACTAAGGATCAACTGGTCAAGAGGCATGCCGGCTTTCACCTCGTGCGGCGGAGAGAACGGCGTGAATGGGAGGGCCGTGCCTTTGGATTCGGCTTCGTCGAAGGCTTCCGTGCCGGCCGTTGCGCCGGTAACCTGGAAGCGGTCGATTTCGTAAGGCAGGCCATTAGCGGCGAGCGGAATCGGAGTACTCATCAGGTGAAAGTGGAGATGAGGGGCGATTGAATTGCCCGAGTTCCCTACCAGTCCGAGGACCTGGCCGCGCTTGACCGTATCTCCGGCATGCACGCGGATTTTCCCTTGTTGCAGGTGCGCATAAAGTGCGTAACGTCTGTGACCGAGGTCGAGAACGACGCTGTTTCCGTCGGCTTCATCGAAACTGATGTTGGTCGGGTATTGGCCGGGCGTCTGGCTGGGATATTTGTCGGTGACCGAGGCGACCGTCGCATCGGTGACCGCGAGAGCTTCCTTGCCCCAGATGGTGTAACTCTCGTCCTGATTTTGAGGGCCGTGATAGATGCGGTGTTGATCGTCGATTTGCTCCCAATCGACGGCGAATCGTTGCGCGATCCAGAAGCGGCCGTTCACCGGCAGCGCGGCGCGGGTGTGGCGAGCGGTATCGCAGCATGAATCGGCCGAGATGTAGCCTGCGCCATGGAGCGGCGGTCCGATTACGACGACGGGCTGACGGTCGACGGTAAGTTTCCCGCCGGACTCGATTATCTCTTGCTGGCCTGGAGGCGCGGCTTCGGCGCGAAGGTGAACGCGGTGTACGAGTGTTTTGGGCACGGAGTGGCCTTGCGGAAGCGTGACGTGAATAAACAAGAGAGCCGCCATGCTGGCTGCGAGCGAGCTCACGGAATCACGCCTGCCGAAAGGCTGGAGACGCGTCGCGATTTCAGCGGTGTCAAGCGTCGCGATGGAAGAGCCGTCGCCGAGAATTTCCACCTGCTCGACAGTCACAGTCCCGCTGGTGAAATTGCGCATTCCCAATTCGTAGACGAGGTGTGTCTTGGCGTCCGAGCCAGCGAATGCGACGGGCGGATCCTGCACATCGAGAAGGACCGGAGTGATGTCTTCCGACGTCGCGGAAACTAATGGGATACCAGCGAAGAAATGTGAAGTGATGCTGAGCAAAATAAGGACGGAAAGAAAGAGAGAGCCGAACTTGAGCATGGACGGGAAAGCTCCTTGTTAACGCTATGGGGACAGAGACATTTCGCACGTGATTCGAGCGCGGGTCAAGCGATCGCGATGCGGAAGCTCGGAAGTGGCTTAGCGGAGGTGCTTTGCGATTTCGCGAGCGGCGTTATGGCCCGAGGCGCCGGTGAGGCCATTGCCGGGATGCGTGCCGTTGCTGCAGAGGTACAGGCCCTTCACAGGCGTTGCGTAGCGTGCCCAGCCGAGCAGTGGACGCATCGTGAAAATCTGGTCGAGCGAAAGTTCACCGTGGAACGGATGGCCGCCGGTGAGGCCGTAGGTCGATTCCAGATCGGCAGGCGTGAGGGTTTGGATTGCGAGAACTTTCGACGCGAGATCGGGAGCGTAAGGAGCTAGCGTCCTGAGCACGGCGTCACGCAATCGATCGCGGTGTTGCGACCAGTCGCCGGCTTTGAGTTTGTAAGGTGCGAACTGCATGTAGATCGACATCACGTGCTTCCCTGCCGGCGCCAGCGACGGATCGGAGATCGACGGGATGGCGATGTCCAAATAGGGTGCGCGGGAGAACTCCTCGTACTTCGAGTCGTCGAATGCACGTTCGAGGTAATCGATGCCCGGGCCGATGTGAATCCGGCCAGAGAGAGTGATCTGTGATTCGGAGGAGTTTTTCAGTGCCGCAAAGTTGGGCAACGCGTCGAGGGCGATATTGAGTTTCGCGGCAGTGCCATTCGCGCGGAAATTCTGCATCTTCACGACGAAGCTTGGCGGCAGATGCACTGGATCGAGCAAGCCGAGGAATGTGCGGCGTGGATCGGCGCCGGACACGACCGCCTTGGCGGAGATTTCTTCGCCGTTCGCGAGGCCTACGCCGGTGACCTGCCCGTGCTTCACGAGAATTTCGGCAACTTCGGCGCCGGTGCGAATTTCCGCGCCGGCTTGCGTTGCGGCAGCAGCCATTGCGGCGCTAAGAGCGCCCATTCCGCCTTTGGGCACGGCGGAGCTGCCGGCCGGATGCGGGTCGCTCGCCGCACGGAGCAAGAGCAACAATGCGGAGCCGGCGGACCACGGTCCGAGCGCGGCGCCAAAAATTCCGCGAGCAGCGACGACGGCGCGGAGCAAGTCGGTTTCAAAGAATTCGGAAACCAAGTCCGCGGCGGCCATCGGTCCCCAACGGATCAGGCGCATCATTTCGCGTTTGCCGAGGCCGCGCACTTTGCGACCGACTTTCAGGAGCTTCCAAACGTCTTGCTTCGAAGGCTTTTCGATCACCGGCGGCGTGAGAAACAAAAGCTGGCGCGCGATTCCGCCGAACGTCTCAAGCGCTTTGACCAGCTCGAAATACTGCGCTGCGTCTTTTTTGGAGAAGACTTCAATCTGCTTCGCGGTGGCTTTTGCGTCGGAGTAAAAGGTGATGGAACTGCCGTCGGGAGCGGGCGCAAAGAGGCGAGCGGCGGGCTCGATCATCTGGAGGCCGTGGCGCGCCAGCTGCATGTCCGAAGCGATTTCATGAAGCAGCGGGCCGGAGGCGTGCGCAACGGTGGAAAGCTTGAAACCGGGCAAAAATTCTTCGGTGACGGCCGCACCGCCGACGATGGCGCGGCGCTCAAGGACAAGCGGCTTGTGGCCCTTTTTCGCAAGGTAGAACGCGGTGACGAGCGCGTTGTGACCGCCGCCGAGGATTACGATGTCGCGTTGGGCGGCCATTTAGCGCTTCCCCGTGTCTTTCAAAATTTCTAGCGCCGCGAGACGTCCGGAAGCGCCCATGATTCCGCCGCCCGGATGCGTAGCCGAGCCGCACATATAAAGCTTCTTTACTGGAGTGCGGTAGCGCGCCCATCCCGCCGCGGGGCGGAGAAAGAACAGCTGTTCGAGAGAAAGTTCGCCTTGAAAGATGTTGCCTTCGGTGAGGCCGGTCTGTTGCTCGATGTCCAGCGGCGTGATGACTTGCTTGCCGATGATCAGATTCTTCAGATTCGGAGCGTATTCGGAAATCGTGTCGATCACGGTATTGCCGAAGGCTTCGCGCTGGTCGTTCCAAGTGCCGTGGCTCAGCTTGTACGGAGCGTATTGAACGAAGCAGGAAAGGATGTGCTTTCCTGGAGGCGCGACGGACGGATCGGTGAGCGATGGAATCACCATGTCGATATAGGGCCGGCGAGAAAATTCGCCGTACTTAGCCTGGTCGTAGGCGCGTTCCATGTATTCCATCGACGGCGAAATCGAGATTGCGCCGCGGAGGTGATGCCCCGGACCGGGCAGACACGTGAAGTCGGGAAGGCCATCGAGCGCGATGTTCACTTTGCCGGAAGAGCCGCGATACTTATAACGCTTCACGTCTTCCAGGAAGTCGGAGGGCAGATCGCGCTCTTCCATGAATTTCAGGAATGTGAGGTTGGGATCGACGCTGGAAGAAATCACGTCCGCATAGATTTCCTCGCCGCCGTCGAGGACGACTCCGTTGGCGACACCGTTCTTGACTAGGATTTTCTGAACAGCGGCGTTCATGCGGATTTCGACGCCGGCTTCGCGCGCGGCATCGCCGATCGCGTTTGAGATTGCTCCGGTGCCACCGCGGCTGAAACCCCAGGAGCGGAAGGCGCCGTCGATCTCGCCCATGTAGTGATGAAGCAGGACGTAGGCGGTGCCCGGCGAACGAATTCCGAGGAACGTGCCGATGATGCCGGAAGCGGACATCGTGGCTTTCAGAACGTCCGTCTCGAACCACTGATCGAGAAAATCCGCGGCGCTCATGGTCATGAGCTGCACGAGGTTGTATTTGTCTTCAGCGTCGAGATCCTGAAAGCGCTTGCCGAGGAAGGCGAGTTTTTTCAGGTCGCGCGGATCGAAGGAAGTGGGATCCGGCGGAATCATGGCGAGAATCGGCTTTACGAACCGGCACATCGCGACCATCGACTTGCCGAATTCTTCGTAGGCTTCGGCGTCGAGTTTGGAGTGGCGCTCGAGTTCGCGGCGCGTTTTTCCGTGATCGTTCTGGCGCCAGAGATAATCGCCGCTGGGCATCGGCGTGATCGTGCCGTCGAGCGGGAGGATTTCCAGGCCGTGGCGCGGGAGATCGAGATCGCGAATGATTTCAGGGCGAAGCAGCGAGACAACGTAAGAGAAGACGGAAAATTTGAAACCGGGAATGATTTCTTCGGTAACGGCCGCGCCGCCGAGAACATAGCGACGCTCGAGAACCAGGACTTTCTTGCCTGCCTTGGCGAGATACGCCGCATTCACGAGGCCGTTGTGGCCGCCGCCGATTACGATGACGTCGTATTTCTTCGCCATGAATTTTCGCGCTGAAGATGCGACGGAAGATATTCTCCGAGGCCGAAAGATTCTACAAGCGGCGCGGAACAGTCACAAGAAATAAGCGCGAGCCATTGACCCTTAGTCAAGAGCCACGCGTAGAGCAGCGTCGCAACGTGCGAATTTCGAGCGTTGGCGTGAGTTCGCCTTGCGAGCAGAGCGAACGACACACTATAATTCGCGGTCCGGAAGTTTGGAGTTTTTGCAGCAAACGGAGCCCTTGTGCCGATCGGAACCGCGGTTCACGACAGAACATCGAAGCTTTGCGAGAGCATGAACTATCGCGAATGGTCGGGCTACTACGCCGTGAGCGTCTACGAGATGCATCACGACCACGAGTACAACGCGATTCGTAACGCATCCGCGCTGATCGACATTTCCCCGCTCTACAAGTACCGGGTCACGGGCCGCGATGCCACGAAGTTCGTGAACCGGGTAATCACGCGCGACATCAACAAAGTGAAAATCGGTCAGGTGATCTACTGCTGCTGGTGCGACGAGCAAGGCAAGGTGATCGACGATGGAACAATCACGCGGCTCGGCGAAAATGAGTATCGCTGGACGGCAGCCGATCCGAGCATTCGTTGGTTCCACCAGAACGCGCTCGGGCTGGATGTGAAGATCGACGATCTTTCGACTTCGCTGGCCGCATTGGCATTGCAAGGACCGACTTCCGGGCGGCTGCTGAAGAAGGCGGCCGAGGCTGACATCGCGAACCTGAAATATTTTCGAGTGACGAGCGGGAGAATTGCCGGCGTTCCGGTGGACATTTCGCGCACCGGCTACACGGGCGATCTTGGATACGAAATTTGGGTGCCGTGGAACGATGCGCCGAGAGTGTGGGACGCGCTCATGGAGAACGGACGCCAGTTCGACATTCATCCGGCGGGAATGCTCGCGCTGGATGTAGCACGCATCGAAGCGGGACTGATTTTGATCGAGGTGGACTACGGCAGCAGCAAGCGTGCGCTGATCGAATCTCAGAAGTACTCGCCGTACGAAATTGGGCTCGGTAAGCTGGTCGATCTGAAGAAGGAACATTTCATCGGCCGGGCCGCGCTGGAAGAAGAGAACAGGCGCGGGCCGAAGCGCTTGCTGATGGGCCTTGAGATCAACTGGGAAGACGTGGAACGGCTCTACGATGCTGTTGGACTTGGGCCGCAGGTGCAAAGCACGGCTTCACGGGCTGCGGTGCCTATCTATCGCGGCGGGCTGCAGGTGGGCAAAGCGACATCGACGACCTGGTCGCCCACTCTGAAGAAGATGATCGCGCTCGCGAGCCTGAATCGCGAGCACGCTGGGTACGGCACGGAATTGCAAATGGAACTGACTGTGGAAGCGGTGCGTCAAAAAGTAAGGGCCACGACTCGAGAGCTGCCATTTTTCAATCCACCTCGGAAGACGTTGACACCGATTCCCTGAGATTTTTCGTGGGAGGAAATATTTTGAACGCTTCGTGTTCGGGAACTACTGGCGCGTGTCCGCGCCTTCTCGCTTTTCCTAACACCTTCCTTCTCTTCGGAATACTTTTCCTCCTTGCGAGCCTAAACGTGACAACAGCGAATGCACAGGACTCTAGCGGCAATGCGGTTAAGGCGAAGTGTCCGCCTGTGGCGCGCGTGGACGACGTGAAACAGACCATTCAAGGCACGGTGGTCAGCGATCCTTACCGCTGGCTTGAGAATCAGGACAGTCCGGAGACTCGTGCATGGATCGCGGCGGAGAACGCGTGCACGGACGCTGTGCTGGACAAGCTGCCGGGAAAACCTCCCGTAGCAAGACGGCTTGGCGAACTGCTGAAGGTGGATACGACGTCGATTCCGGTCGAACGCGGCGGTCGGTATTTCTACTCCAAGCGCGCCGCAGGCGTCGATCTCTACGTCCTTTATATGCGCAAAGGATTGAGTGGCGCGGAACAGGTGCTGATCGATCCCGCGACGCTGAGCGCCGACCACACCACCAGCGTGAACTTCGAAGGGTTTTCGGACGATGGCAAGATCGTGGCATACGGCGTACGCAAAGGCGGTGAGGACGAGGTATCGATTCATCTGATCGACACGGACACGCTGAAGGATTTGAGCGATGTGCTCCCGCGCGACCGGTATCTGTCTGGCGCTTCGTTCAAAAAGGACAACAGCGGATTTTACTATTCGATCTCATACGACGCTGGCCCGCGGGTTTTCTTTCACACCATCGGCACGGCGGCATCGGCCGACAAGAAAATCTTCGGTGATGGTTACGGGCCTGAAAAACTGATCGATGTCGGCGTGTCGGAAAACGGCAAGTACCTGGTGCTTTCGGTGTTTTATGGCTCCGCGTGCGAGAAATCCGAAATCTATGTACAAAACCTCGAAACCAACGGCCCAATCGTAACGGCGGTGAATTCGATCACGGCGTGTTTCCAAGGCTGGATCTCGGGCGACACGCTGTACCTGCAGACCAACTGGAACGCTCCGAATTGGCGTGTGATGTCCGCGCCAGCCGCGAAACCCACGCAGGAAAACTGGAAGGAGTTAATTCCAGAAGGCGAGTCGCGGCTCGAAGCTGCGCAAACCATCGGCGGGAAGATCATCGCCGCGTATGCGCACAACGCCACGTCCGAACTGAAAGTGTTTCAGGCGGACGGCAAGCCCGACGGCGGAATCGAGCTGCCGGCGCTGGGAAGCGTGGGAGGGATATCAGGCCGGTGGAAAAGTGACGAGGTTTTTCTCTCGTTCCAGTCGTTCGCGATTCCATCAACCGTGTACCGATTCGAGATGCCGAAGCGCGCGCTTGGGGTGTGGGCGAAGCCGGCAGTTCCGCTGGACGCGAGCATGTTCGAGGTGAAGCAAGTCTGGTACGAATCAAAAGACAAGACGAAGATCCCGATGTTCCTCTTCTACAAGAAGGGGCTGAAGCGGGACGGATCGAATCCCGTGTTGATGACGGCGTATGGCGGCTTCGACGTGAGCGAAACTCCGACGTTCAGTACGAATGCGGTGATCTGGGTGGAGAACGGCGGACTTTTCGCGTTGCCGAATCTCCGCGGAGGCGGCGAGTTCGGCGAGTCGTGGCATCGCGCGGGCATGCTCGATAAGAAGCAGAACGTTTTCGACGATTTTTTCGCGGCAGGCGATTACCTGGTCGCGAATCACTACACGACGCCGCAGAAATTCGCCATCACCGGACGAAGCAACGGCGGCCTGCTGATGGGCGCGGCGATGACGCAGCGGCCCGATCTGTACGCGGCGATCGTGTGCGGCTATCCGCTACTGGACATGATCCGCTACCAGAAATTTCTGGTGGCGAGGTATTGGGTGCCGGAGTACGGGTCGTCGGAAAATGCGGCGGAGTTTCCTGCTCTGTATGCGTATTCGCCGTACCATCACGTAGTGAAAGGGACGAAATATCCGGCGGTGCTGTTTCTGACGGGCGACAGCGACACACGCGTGGCGCCCTTACATGCACGGAAAATGACAGCGCTGATGCAAGCCTCTCAGGGCGGCGAGAAGCCGATTCTGCTTCTCTACGATACGAAGCTCGGGCACAGTGAAGGCCGACCCGTGAGCAAGATCGTCGAAGAAGATTCGGACGTGCTGAGCTTTCTTTTCTGGCAAGTCGGCGTCAATTTCTAGAGGCCCATTCGCGGGCGCTGAACCTTTCTTTGGGGGAATCATGATTTCCACGATTCGAATCCGGCTGGCTGCGGCGGGACTCATTGTGGCAGCGGCGTTCTTGCATGTCTCGGTGGCAGCAGCGCAAAGCCAAAACCATCCGATCAAGATCGCCGTGGATGCCACTCAAGCGCCGCAAAAAATCCTGCACACGCACCTCGAGATTCCGGTGCAGGCCGGGCCGCTTACGCTGTACTACCCAGAATGGATTCCCGGCGAGCACATGCCCGATGGACCGATCATCCAGATGGCGGGGCTGAAATTTTCGGGAGCGGGCAAATCGATTCCGTGGCGGCGGGACTTAGTGGAGATGTTTTCGATTCATCTCGATGTCCCGGCGGGCGTGAATACGCTCGAGGTGGATTTTGATTTCCTGCTTTCCGCAGTGGGGTCGGGATTCTCGGCGGGCGCCTCGGCCACGGCATCCCTGGATGTGTTGAGCTGGAATCAAATGTTGCTTTACCCTAAAGGTGCTCCGGCGAAGGAAATCTATTTTTCTCCGAGCCTGAAGCTGCCGGCTGGATGGAAGTTTGGAACCGCGCTGCCCATCGTGAAACAGGATGGCGACACAACGGAGTTCACGACGGTTGCGCTAACGGAGCTCGTGGATTCGCCGGTGCTCTCCGGGCGCTACTACCGGGCGATCCAGTTGACGCCGGGGCAGCCGGTATCGCACGAGATCGACATCGCGGCGGACAGCGCCGCAGCGCTGGAGATGACTGCGGACACGCAGGCCGAGCTGCACAGTCTGGTGACCGAGGCGCAAGCGCTTTTCGGCGTGCATCACTACCGCGGCTATCACTTCCTGCTGACGCTCAGCGACGACGTGGCGCATTTCGGGCTCGAGCATCACGAATCCAGCGACGACCGAACATCTGAGCGCAGTCTGATCGACGAGGGCGAACGGATTGAATTTGCCGGCTTGTTACCGCACGAGTACGTTCACTCGTGGAATGGAAAGTACCGCCGGCCGGCGGGGCTTGCGACGCCGGACTATCAGGTGCCGATGAAGGATGACCTGCTCTGGGTGTACGAAGGGCTGACGGAGTATCTTGGATCAGTGCTGACTGCCAGGAGCGAACTGCTTTCGCCGCAACTGGCGCGAGAGGACCTGGCGCTGCTCGCAGCGCATTACGAGAACCGACCGGGCCGCGATTGGCGCCCGCTGCAGGATACGGCGGACGCGGCGCCGTTTCTCTATGACGCGACCAATGACTGGTCAAACTGGCGTCGCGGGACGGATTTCTACGAAGAGGGCCAGTTACTATGGCTTGACGTGGATTCGACGATCCGGATGATCACGAACGACAAGAAGTCGATCGACGATTTTTGCAAGATTTTCCACGGTGGCGACAGCGGCAAGCCGGAGCTGAAGACGTACACCTTCGACGACGTTGTCGGGACTTTGAATCAGGTGGCGCCGTACAACTGGGCGGGATTTTTGCGCGAGAGGCTCGACGACGTCGCGACCAAGACGCCCGAAGAATCGATCACGAACAGCGGCTGGAAGCTGGTCTACAACGATGAGCCGAATACGATGGAAGAAATTGAGGAAGGCGGGCGCGGCGCGGACTTGACGTTCACGCTGGGCTTGACGATTGCAGGCGACGGGACGGTGGCCGACGTAATTCACGACGGCCTCGCCTACCAGGCCGGCATTGGGCCTGGGATGAAGATCGTCGCGGTGAACGGCGCGCAGTATTCGTCCGATGGGATTCACGATGCGATCGAAGCGGGCGCGAAAGAGGGAGCCGGACCGATTCAACTGATGACCTCGAACGGAGCGCGTTACGAAACAAGAAGCATCGAATACCACGGTGGCTTGCGATATCCCCACATCGTGCGGGACGAAAGCCATCCGGATTACCTGAGCGAGATTTATCGTGGGCAGATGGCGAAGGCGGGCAATTAGGGGCGGAACTTGAGATTTCACCCGATCGCGATTGTAGGAGTGCTCTTAATTTTGGCCGGCATCGCGGCGCTCATCCATCCGCAGATCATGCTGCCTGCGCCGGACCGTGAAGTTCAGATTGGCAACAACAAGGCGATCATTTCGACGCACCGTGTGATTGCGTTTCCGATGCCGTTTTCGATCATCTTGATTCTTTGCGGCGCGGCGCAGGTCTATCTGGTGCGCCGCCGGTAATTCCCGGCTTCAGGACGTCGCTCGTGTTCCCTAGAGACAAACGTACTCTGTATTTCTACGCATGCATCCGTATTTCTACGAATTGACCACTTCGAGTGGCAGGCGCATTTTGGCTTTCCGATGCGCCGCTTCCAAAATTCGATAATTCTGGGGGCAAGTCCGGGCAGACAACTGAGCTTACGTTGGCTCGCGCTTGCGTTGCTGACTCCCGCTGCCTTTGCTGAATCACTGACGATTACCAGTGTGCCGCCAGGCGCGAGCGTGGAGATCAACGGCAATCTGATAGGCCGGAGCTCGTGCAAGGTGGATTATCCGAGCGTGTATTTCCACAAGCCGCCTACTGCGTCCGGCGAACGGCTCGGCCATCCTGTCGTTCTGCGAATCTCGAAGTCCGGATTTCTGACCCGCCAAATCACGCTCAGCGACGGGCCGTTTGACTGGGTGGGGTTGACCGGCAAGAAGCACGGGACGTACTTCGTCCTCCGGTCGAACCATTTCGAGCTGAAACTCGATTCGACGAGCGATCCGAGTAACGCGGCGGTGGGCGACGAAGAAAAACCGGGGCCGCTGCGAAGTGCGCGAAGCACGGCCGATAGGATCGCGGATTATCCGTCGGACAGTGGAAGTGTAAATGTCTCGTCCGATCCCACCGGCGCAGACATTTACGTGGATGGAAATTTCGCCGGGCAGACGCCTTCGACCCTGCATTTGACGGCCGGGATACACCGGATCGAGGTGAAAGCGGACGCCCGCCAACCGTGGATAAGGGAGCTACAGATTGCGAAAGGAAGTAGCGTGAGCGTGCGGCCGACCCTGGTCGCCGACGCTGGCCCGTGACGTTCGCTCGCTAACTCAACATGTTGGCTTCAGCTGTTGTGTCGCGGCGCAGAAATCCAAAACCGCGCCTGATATAAACATCCACTTCGGAAACTCCAAGCACCTTCAGGAAAATCCACAGCAGAATGACGCCCGCGGACGTGACCAGCACAAGTACGGCCACAGAGCCGAGGAACCGGCGCAGATCGAACAAGTGTTCCAGATATCCGGCGGCGTGATAGCAAACGAAACCCGTTGCAATTGAAGCAGCCGCGACTTTCAGGAAGAAAACGATCAATTTTCCTTGAGCAGGATTGTGCGTCCTGCGATTCAGCAGGCCGAAAAGGGTGACGGTATAAACGATGATTCCCGTCGAGCTAGCGAGGGCCAGTCCGAGATAAGCCATGTGGCGGACCAGGATCCAGTAGAGCGGCAAGCTCGCGAGAGTGACCACCGTTCCGACGACGGCGGGGGTGATCGTGTCCCGAGCCGCGTAGAATCCGCGAGAGATGATGTTCTGCGCGCCCCAGGCGAACATGCCGACCGAGAAAACGGCGAGAGCGGCGGCGGTGGCGGCGATGTCCGGCCCGTGCAGGCGTGTGTGCGAAAACACAAGATAGAGGATGGGCACGCTCTGCGCGATGGTGAGTGCGGAAATCGGGAGCAGCAGGAAGATCAGCGCTTTGAAGGTGGAATTCAGAAGCGCGTTGAGATCATCGAAGCGCTTCTCGGAATACAGTTGCGCAAGAATCGGGAACGATGCGACGCCGATCGCCTGTCCTACCAGACCCAGTGGAACGCGCATGAGCGTCTTGCCGTAATTCAGCCAGGTGATCGAGCCCGGCTGGAGGTAGGAGCCAAACCAGCGAATGATCCAGTCGTCGACGAACGTGAGCGAGAGCGCGAGCATGATCGGGACGGAAAGTTTGAGGAACATCCAGAAACCGGGATGCGAGACGTTGAAATTGGGAAGGAACTTGGCTCCAGCTCTATGCGCCCCGTAAATTTGCAAGAGAAAATTCCCCGCCACGGCGCCGCCAAGCACTCCAATCGCGAATCCTGTAACACCCAGCTTTGGCGACAGCAAAACGCCGCCGAGGATGATGCCGATGTTGTAGAGGATCGGAGCGAGCGACGGGATCACGAACTGATGCTTGGCGTACTGGACTGCACTCAAAATGCTTCCCTGATAGAAGCAGAACTGCGCGGGGAGCATCAGGCGCGTAAGCATGATCACGCGTCCGCGCTCTTCCGGGCTGAAGCCCGGAGCGATGTAACGCACGATCTGCGGGGCGAAAATTTCTGCGGCAACGATCAGTACCACCAGCGCACAGCCCATTACGGAAACGACCGTCGAAAACACGCGCCAGCCTTCGTCTTCGCGTTTTTCAGCGACGTATTTCGAAAACACCGGAATAAAGGTGATGCTGAGAGAGCCGCCGGCGATCAAGTAGTTCAGGAAATCGGGGAGCGTGAATGCAGCATAGAACGTATCGGTGGCGGCGTTCGAGCCAATCTGGTGCGCGACCGTCCAATCGCGAAAAAAACCCAGGATGCGGCTGAGCAGAACGCTCGCCATCACGATGCCGGTCGCAGCCGCGATACGGCGGTGGAAATGTTCCGTTGCCACGCATGAATGTTAAACGAACCGCGGAGCGCGAACTAGCAAGTTGGGTGTGGATGTTTCCGAGATATCGTCGGTTCGAATGCCGTTCGGGCGCGGCCGCTTAGAGCTTAGGCGGGCCGATGGGCTTGCGCGACGCAGAGTCTTTGGGCGCGGCGCGCAAATATTGCTCAGGCCAGCTGGTGTGCAGACCGAGCTGCTCAGCGGCGTGGAGAGGCCAGTACGGCTGGCGGAGAAATTCGCGCGCTAGAAGCACGACGTCCGCTTTGCCGGTGCGAATGATCTCGTCGGCTTGTTTCGCGTCGGTAATCATGCCAACGGCTCCGGTTAGGACTTTCGTGCGAGCGCGAATTTTTTCGCTGAACGGCACCTGATATCCCGGCCCCAGCGGAATCTGCGCCGTCGCCACATTCCCACCCGATGAGCAATCGACCAAATCGACGCCCAACGGCACGAGTTGCTCGACCAGGGCGATGGATTGCTCGACATCCCATCCGCCTTCGGTCCAATCCGACGCCGAGACGCGGACGAAAAGTGGATTTCGCTCCGGCCAGACTTTGCGGATCGCGGTGACAACTTCGCGAACGATGCGAGTGCGATTTTCAAACGAGCCGCCGTAGACGTCGGTGCGTTTATTCGAGAGTGGTGAAACGAATTCGTGGAGCAGGTAGCCGTGAGCTCCATGAATTTCGATGACGCGAAAGCCCGCATCGGCGGCGCGTGCGGCAGCTTCGGCGAAGGATTCGACGATGACGCGAATACCGGCCACATCGAGTTGGGCTGGCTGCGGGTAATTGTCGCTGAATGGAATCGCGCTCGGGGCAACGGGAGTCCAGCCGCCATCGCCTGATGCGACCGCCTGACCTCCCTTCCACGGAACCGCCGTGCTGCCTTTGCGGCCGCTGTGAGCGAGTTGAACGCCGGCGTGAGCTCCCTGCTGATTCACAAAGCGGACGATGCGCCCGAGCGGCTCGATATGCGCGTCCTTCCAAAGACCCAGATCGCTCGGGCTGATGCGACCTTCGGCCGTGACGGCTGTCGCTTCGGTGATGACGAGCGAAGCACCACCAACGGCGCGACTGCCCAAATGGACAAGATGCCAGTCATTGGCGAACCCATCTTCGCAGGAGTATTCACACATGGGCGAAACCACGATTCGATTTCGAAGAGTAATGTCGCGAATCTTCAGTCCGTCGAACAAGGCCATATCAGAGTCCCTCTCTGGCACACCTCAAATTTAAAATGGAGATCAGGCTTACGCAGAAAAATTGCGATGGAACTTCAGTCATTCCGCTTGTGCGACTTCATATGCTGCCGGTCAGCGACCGGATCGACCAAGCGCAAGGTGTGACTGCCGGTCTGCGGTTCAAATTGGTAGGAAAGGACGGCGTCTGCCGCGTTCGGCTCGCGCGAGAGTTCAATTTCCGGATTGTCGATGACCACGTCGCCCGTTTTCGTCAGGCGCACCGTGCTACCGACCTGCAATGTGATCTTCATTTCCGCCATGACGCCCTCCGGGCGATTGCGCGCGCTTGTTCGAGACCGACCGCACTCGATAACTTAGCTTCGATGTGAGCGATCGAGGAAAGTAGCAAGGTTACTGGGCCGGCTTTTTGGCGCGGCGTTTCTCGGCGGAGTGTTTGGCGTCATCCGAGTCTTCCACGCTCCATCCCGGCGGATCGCTGGCGGGAAAAGATTCGTCGGAGGCTTCGTCAACGACATCCAGTTTTTTGGGCTTGTCTTTGTCAGCGAGTTCGGCAGGATCCGGAGCAGCTTTTGCTCGACCAGGGGCTTTCATGGGAGGTCTCCTGCTCTTCGTTTACCATGGACACAGCGCCACAGACAACCCGCAGAACACCCTACGCGAAGCGACTCACGACGGGTTACACGGTCGAGCGGTCAAGTAATGAGCGCGAGAGCAACGTCGAGCGTCGTTCGTATCGAGGAGCCCCGATTCGGGTTAGAACTTGAAAACGATGCCAGCAGAGCCCTTGGGGCTGAACTGGTAGGTGCCGAAATAGCGGGTACCGACACAATCTGCTGACACGCGCAGCGACCAGCGAGGCTTAAACGCGAGGTCGAGTCCTCCGCCGAGTTCAAATGCGGGGGCCTGCTGAGTGCCGGCAGCGGTCTGGGGCGTGAAATGCGACCAGCCGCCCAACCCATGAGCCCAAATCTCGATGTTGCGGGGAAGCGCCCAGCGGAAACGCGGGCCGCCGCCCGCGAACAGAAACCAGCCGTCGGTACCGCCCTGATGCAGGTAGGTTCCCTGGAACTCGCCGTCAGCACCCCAGTGGTTTGTGATGTAGTAAACGATTCCGAAATTGTAGCCGTTGGTGTTTTTCGTGATCGAGGGCAGCTCATAGAAACGCATGAAGGTGTAACCGGCGTAGGCCTGCCAGGAATAGTTCTCAAAGACGCTGGTGACGTCCTGCGGCTTCGGAGCCGGCTCAGGGGGCAATGCGAACGGATTGGTGGTCGGAACCGGGTTCGATGTCAAAGTGGACGCCAAAGACGGAGTGGGGGCGGCCGGCAAGGACGAGGAATCACTTATGATGGCAGTAGATGTGAAAGCCGGTGGCGGCACGAGCGTGTAATTAGAAGCATTTAGCTGCGCGCCCGCATTCCCCGCACACAGAACGACGAGCCCTAGAAGAAAAGCTGCGTGTCGCATTTCCTGTTTCCCCCAGACGCCAGGTTGGGCTGGCGTGCGCACATAATTTGACCGAGAACGGCCCTATCTGTCCACTCAAAATTCAAGAAAGTGACTGCGAGAGTCCACGTCCGGGTCGGATTTCGCCACTTCTTTCTTAAGGTTAGATTCCCGCATCGGTCAAATGGACCGGGAGTCCGCAATTCGCGTCTTGCTTTTGAGCGTGTATACATAGAGCGGCAATGTTTCAAAATGGGTCCTGTGCCGGGCTTTTAGTACCACGGCTTGCGCCGGGGGCAGTTCGATAAATCGATTCTCCGCACCGCCATCCAGCCGCCAGTCAGGTCTACTCGGATCTCCTCGAGGGAGACCTGGCGGCGCGACTGTCGCCCGGCACGGTCTCCGATTTGACGAACTACGGGTTTTCCCGCAGTTCCCTGGGCAGAAAACAGTGAGAGAATCTCGCGGTATTCGCGGAGGCGCGCATGATTAAACAGTTCGTCACTCGATGGCCCGTCGTGAAGCAAATCCTGAATCGTGCGGATGGGACGGGTATGGAAGCGATGACCGAACACACGCTCCACATGCGCCCAAAGAACGACGGCGCGGAAGTGGCGCACTCGGTTTGCCCGTACTGTGCCGTGGGCTGCGGCCAACTCGTCTTTCACAAAGGCAACAACCTGATTTCGATCGAAGGTAATCCAGCATCGCCGCTTTCGCGAGGTCGGCTCTGCCCGAAAGGTTCCGCGAGCTACGAGCTGACGACGCACTCGAAGCGCCTGACAAAAATCCGTTATCGCCGGCCGTACGGAACGGAATGGGAAGATCTCGAACTTGAAAAGGCGATGGACATGATCGCCGACCGGCTGTGGGAAAGCCGGAACAAGAATTTCGCGGAAGAGCAGGACGGCCAGGTGCTGATGCAGAACAAGACGGTAGCGCACCTGGGTGGAGCGACGCTCGACAACGAAGAAAATTACCTGATCAAAAAACTCTTTACGGCGGGCCTGGGCATGGTTTGCCTCAGCAACCAGGCCCGCATATGACATAGCTCGACGGTGCCCGGTCTGGGCACCACGTTTGGAAGGGGCGGAGCAACAACGGCACCGAGCGACCTGCTGAACTCGGATGCGATCCTGATCATGGGATCGAACATGGCCGAGAACCATCCGGTCAGCTTCCAGTGGGTGATGGAAGCGAGGGAAAAGCACGGGACGCACGTGATTCATGTGGACCCGCGCTTCAGCCGCACCTCGGCGGTGGCGAACACGTGGGTTTCGCTGCGCGCGGGTTCAGACATTCTTTTCCTCGGCGGGCTGGTCAACTACATCCTTCAGAACAATCTGGACTTTCGCGAGTACGTAGTGCACTACACAAACGCTTCGGTGATCATTCCCGAGACGTTCAAGGATTCGGAGGAACTGGGCGGAGTTTTTTCCGGCTGGGATCCGCAGAAGAAGCAGTACGACAACACGACGTGGCTCTACCAGGGCGTGAAAGCTGAGGAAGGTTCGAGCGACCAACAGGACAACGCCCAGTCCGGCGGTCACTCGCAGCACGGTATCGATTCGAGTACGGACCTGAGCACCTACGATCAGGATTTGACGCTTCAGCATCCGCGGTGCGTCTTCCAGATCATGAAACGGCATTTCGCGCGGTACACGCCGGAGATGGTCGAGCGGTATTGCGGCGTGACGAAGGAAGCGTTCCTCAACGTCGCAAAGATTTACACGTCGGCATCCGGTCCCGACAAGACTGGCGCAATATGCTACGCGCTGGGATGGACGCAGCATTCGAGCGGCGTGCAAATGATCCGTTGCGCGGCGATGATCCAACTGCTGCTCGGAAACATGGGACGACCGGGCGGCGGAATTCTGGCGCTGCGCGGGCACGCTTCGATTCAGGGCTCGACGGATATTCCGACGCTGTTCGATTCCCTGCCCGGGTATCTGAGCATGCCGAAGTTCGGATATTCGTCGAAGGACCTCGCGAGTTTCATCAAGGCCAATAAACCGCGAACGGGTTTTTGGAACAATTTCGACAAATACATCATCAGCATGCTGAAGGCGTTCTATGGGGACGCGGCGACGAAAGAAAACGACTACGGATTTAACTGGCTCCCGCGTATAACCGGCGATCACTCTCACCAGGCGTACTGGCTTGACATGATGGACGGGAAGATGGACGGACTTTTCGTGATCGGACAGAACCCCGCAGTAGCAGGACCGAATTCGGGGATGGAGCGGCGCGCGTTGGGAAAACTGAACTGGCTGGTGGTGCGCGAAATGGTGGAGACCGAGACGGCGACGTTCTGGCGCGATTCGCCGGAAGTGCAATCGGGCGAACGGAAACCCGCGGACATCGGGACCGAAGTGTTTCTGATGCCGGCCGCGGGTCACGTCGAGAAAGACGGAACTTTCACGAACACGCAGCGTCTCTTGCAGTGGCGCGAAAAAGCGATCGATCCGCCTGGCGACGCGCGCAGCGAGAACTGGTTCATCTACCACTTGTGGGAGCGAATCATCGCAAAAGCGAAGCTCGATCCAAGGCCGCGGAATCAGGGTCTGCTCGCGCTGCGGATGGACTACACGACGAAGGGTGAACATCGCGAGCCGGAAGCAGAACAGGTTCTCCAGGAAATTAACGGCTGGACGATCGCGGACCATAAGCAGTTAACGACTTTTGTAGAGCTAAAGGCAGACGGCTCGACGGCGTGCGGCTGCTGGATTTATTGCGGGGCGTACCCGGAGACAGGCCGTAATCGCGCGAACGAGCGCGATCCGAAAGACGAGTACGGACACGGGTGGGGATGGGCGTGGCCACTGGACCGGCGCGTGATTTATAACCGTGCATCGGCGAAGCCGGACGGAACCCCGTGGAGCGAGCGCAAGAAATTAGTCTGGTGGAATGAATCTGCGAAGAAATGGACGGGCAAGGATGTGCCCGACTTCACCGCGACGAAACCGCCAACGTATGTGCCGCCTCCCGATGCGATTGGCGACGCGGCACTCGCGGGCGACAAGCCCTACATTTTGCACGCAGACGGAATGGGCTGGTTGTGGGTTCCGGTCGGCTTGAACGACGGGCCGCTGCCTACACACTACGAGCCGCTGGAATCGCCGATTTCGAATCCGATGTATCCGCAGCATCAGGTGAATCCAGTCGGGCTAAATCGCGCGCGGCCCGGGAATGAGTATGCGAAATCGCCAGACGCGAGATTTCCGTACGTGCTGACGACCTACCGGCTGACCGAGCATCACACCGCGGGAGGAATGTCGCGCACGCTTTCTCACCTGGCGGAATTGCAGCCGGAACTTTTCTGCGAAATTTCGACGGAGCTCGCCGGCGAACTGAAAATCATGCATGGCGAATGGGTCACGCTGGTGACCGCGCGCGGCGCGATCGAGGCGCACGCGCTCTCGACTTCGCGCATGAAACCGCTCACGATCGATGGCAAAACGGTGCATCAAGTCGGAGTGCCGTTTCACTGGGGCTACAACGGCCTGGTGAAAGGCGACATCGGCAACGACCTGATCGCGATTTCGGAGGAGCCGAACGTGCGGATCATGGAGACGAAAGGTCTGTTGTGCAACGTACTCGTGGGTCGGCGCGCTGACAACGTGGTGCAGCTGAAGCGATACCACTCGATCGCGGAAGGCGAAAGCGTATGACTCGAAAAGCCGCATTCCTCACTGACGCCACGATTTGTATCGGATGCAAAGCGTGCGAAGTGGCGTGCAAGGAGTGGAACGAAGTCCCGGAAGACGGCCTGGTATGGAGTGGATTTTCGTACGACAACACCCAGGCCCTGGGCGCTTCGACTTGGCGCCATGTGATGTTCCTCGAGCAGCCGGCGACGGCGGGGCCGCAGCAAGTCGACATGCAGGATCCGTTTCGGTGGATTTTTCTATCCGACGTTTGCAAGCATTGTGGAAACGCGGGCTGCCTGGAAGCGTGTCCAACCGGCGCGATTGTTCGGACGAATGTGGGATCGGTGCTGGTGCAGTCGGATGTGTGCAACGGATGCGGATATTGCGTGGTGTCATGTCCGTTCGGCGTGGTCGATAAGCGACACCCGGACGGACGAGCCTTCAAATGCACGTTTTGCTACGACCGGCAGAGCGCGGGGATGATTCCTGCATGCGCAAAGGCGTGCCCGACACAATCGATCCGCTTTGGCGATCTTGACGAACTTCGCGAGGCAGGCACGGAGCGTGTAAAGGAATTGAAGGGACGCGGCTACACAGACGCACAGGTTTACGACCCGGTTAAGACGAGCGTAGGCGGAACGCACGCGATGTTTGTGATTCTTGGACAGCCCGATGCGTACAATCTGCCGCCGGCTCCGGAGATTCCAACAATCTATTTAAAGAGCGCGTGGACCTCGGCGCTTTTGGCTGCCATGGTGTTGGTCGCCATCGTGTGCGCTGCATTTCTCTTCTGAAGCTTCGCGATGCCTTCGACTGACAATCCGATTCCGAACCGACTTCCCAAGGCCTCCGAAGAGCGGCTGGACGCGATTCGCACCGAAGCGGGCGAGACCGGAAAAGTTATTTCCGGCGCGGGACGAGCGACGTTACGTGCAGCGATTCGCGGCGCCGAGGACTATTACAACCTGCCAGTATTGAAGCCTCCGACGTGGACTTGGGAAGTACCGCTGTATTTCTTCGTCGGCGGCATCGCCGGTGTTTCTTCGGTCATTGCGTTTGCCGGGCATCTATTTCACGCGAACCCCGAGCTGGTGCGTGTGGCGCTTTGGATGGGATTGGCGGGAGCGATGATTTGCCCGCCGCTGCTGATTTCTGATTTGGGACGGCCAACGCGGTTTCTGTACATGCTGCGTGTGTTCAAGTGGCGTTCGCCGATGTCGATGGGATCGTGGATTCTCTCCGCGTTCGGCGGTGCGTCGTTTCTGGCCGTCGCAGCGAACGAGGCGATTCGCTACGGAGTGCAGTTACCGCTCCTGGCGCAGATTGGATGGCTGGGCGAATTCAGCGGAGCGATCACCGGTCTGCTGCTTGCCAGTTACACAGGCGTGTTACTCGGCGCGACCGCGATTCCGGTTTGGCACGAGCACCGGCACCTGTTACCCGCCCATTTTTTGACGTCAGGAATGGGCGGCTCGGCGGCAATTCTGGAACTATTTGGATTTCTGTCGCCTGTGACGCAGTTCATCGGATTTGCGGCCACGGGAGTGGAGACGCTAGTTGGGTTGCTGCTCGAGTTGCGCCATCGGCGCGTGGACGCGCCACTGCATCATGGAAAATCCGGGTGGACGATGCGGATTGCCGGAACACTTGAGGGTCCGGTTGCACTGCTGGTGCGAATTTTGTGGCACGGTGCAGCGAACGGTCGTTACGCAGCGGCCGCGTGTTTTTTGCTCGGGGCGCTGTGCAGCCGTTACGCGTGGATCTGGGCCGGGCGCGCGTCAGCGCACGATCCGAAGGCGCTTTTTGAAGAGCAACATGCGCGCATGAATGGACCGGGAGCGGCGGCCCGTCCGGTGTGACCCAACAGCCGGCACTCACTTCTCCCGCACAAATTGGCTTGTTGGCTGGTGCGCGAAGAGATCGGATTTGCGCGTCGTCCCATGCGCCGCGATGGTAGATTGAACGCTCGTTCATACACCGTGCTGTCGATCGCTTAAAATCCGGAGCTTGTTTGATCCCGCAAATTTTGTTCGTGGCAGGGTTCGTGCTGTGTTGGACGGGCCTGCTCTCTCCTCCGGTAGCGCTCGCATTAGGCCTTGTCTTCGGATTCGCCTTTAAGCACCCGTTCCCCGTTCAAACTCGTAACCTGACGAAATATCTGCTGCAAGGATCCGTGGTCGGTCTCGGGTTCGGAATGAATTTGCACGAAGTTCTCGTGGCCGGGCGCAGTGGATTCGCTTACACCGCGTTGGGGATCGCATTCGCGCTGGGACTCGGAATGTGGCTGGGGAGGGCCCTGGCCGTAAATCACACCGCTTCGATATTGATCTCCACGGGGACGGCGATCTGCGGCGGCAGCGCGATTGCCGCGGTGGCGCCGATTATTCAAGCGAACCACGAAGAGACGGCGGTTTCTCTGGGGACGATTTTCATTCTGAATTCCATCGCGCTGTTTATTTTTCCGCCGTTGGGCTGGGCGCTACACCTTACGCAGCAGCAATTTGGACTATGGGCTGCGCTCGCGATTCACGATACGAGCTCGGTGGTCGGCGCTGCGTCTCACTATGGGCCGCTGGCATTGACCGTAGGCACGACGGTGAAGCTGACACGCGCGTTGTGGATCGTGCCGGTTTCTCTCGGCTGGGCACTGGCAAAGCATTCGAAAACCAAAATTCAATGGCCGTGGTTCATCTTATTCTTCTGCCTCGCAGCGGTGGCAAACACATATTTGCCGGACGCCGCGCCCACGTGGCACGTGCTCAGCAAGCTAGGGAAACTCGGACTAACGGCGACGCTCTTCCTAATCGGTTCCGGCATCTCTCTGGCCACAGTGAAGGAGGTAGGGCCGCGACCCATGATGCAGGGCGTAATCTTGTGGATCGTCGTTGCAAGTACCTCGCTCTGGCTGATTAAAATCGGATGGATTGCGCTCTAGGGCTTCGAGGTTGTGACGAAGGCCGCCCGTTTGCCGGTGACAACCGTCACGGATGACGCGGGAAGCTCGAACATCGTATCCGTGTTCGCGTTGATTTGAGCGTGAACGGCAGGGCCATCCGGGTCGGCGTGTCCAGGGCCGTTGGCATTCACCGGGGGATCGCCCGCTCGCGCCGCATGAGCCATGAAGTGAGTTTTTGATGGATGCCAGAGGTATTGATCCCTGCCAAAGGTTGAGACGTTTACCTCGCCGGCGAATGGCTGCGACGTTCCGCCTGCCTGATCGAACTGAATTCTCACTTTGTGGGCTGTTTCCTGATCGCGATTCACCAGCATCACGGACCACTGGCCGTCCGGCCGGGCGACTGCATACGCAGTGACCATCGCGTGCCCCGCGCCATCTTCGACGTCGCTCTTGGCATGGAACACGTCATGGCTGCCTGAACCGGGCTGCACCCAATCCAGATTGATGAGTTGCGCCACGTAGAACTGCGCAAGCCGCTGCTCGATTTTGTAGTTCTCGTCGACCGTAAACATGCCGAAGGTGCCTTGCGAATCGTTGCAACCGTGCTCCATTTGAATCGGCAGGTAGTGGAAGTAGTAGACGCCCTTGCCGCCGGAATCGAGAAACGTGCCGATGAAGTCCGCGAGCCACAGGCCGGAGAAAATATCCATGTAGGTTTCGCTGGCTGCGGGAGAGAGATTCGTTTCGGTGATGAACATCGGCATTTCGGCCGGCACTCCGTCTTTGTGCCACACATCCATGATGTGGCTGACAAGGTGCGGCTCGTCGTAAAGGCGTTGCCAAGGCGAAGTGCATCCGGCATTGGGATAATGCTCAAAGGAAAAAAACGTAAGATCTTTCGTCGCGTCGTGTTGCTTCAGGTAATCGAGGAAACGGACGACCCAGGATGTGCGGCCTTTCGCATCGGGCCAGACCTGGATATCTTCGTTGACGCCTTGAAATGACGGGCCTCCAAGCTTGAGCGAAGGATCAAGCTTGTACAGCGCTTTGGCCCACTGCACGTACAGCGCGGCGTAGTCTTCAGGTTGCATGTTCTGGCCGTCGGATTCTTCGCCCATCTCCACATACGAAATTGGATACTTTCGTTTTTCGATGTAGCTGATCTCGGCGACGGCGTTGTCGGGCGTGTCGTACAACATGGCCACCGGAATCATCGCCGGAAGCCCGCGCGTGATGCCGCTCGTATAGAACAGGTCGAATCCCACCTGAGCCTGCAGCGTGGTGCCTTCGTCGGATGCGGTATGCCACGGATCGACGGAGGAGCAGAAGGTGACGGCCTGCTCCTGATCGGGCGTGTGGCGAAGGACGTCGTGAAACGCTCCGTCGGGAGTGGTGGTGCCGACGTAGAGTTCCTTGATGGCGTAACCTACGCAGTTTCGCGGGTCGGCGGAACCATGGCTGTCGCAGGTGTTTGACGATTGGGTCATCCAGATTCGAAGGAACTGAACTTTCGCGGGCTTCGCCGCCAACCGAATCGCTTTAGGGCCACCCGTACCGTTCGTGATGGTTCCTTTCGCGTACGTCTTCCATTCACCCTTGGTTGGCATAGAAATCGGATTGATTCCGACCCAATACTGAATGACGTAACGGGTGGCGTACGGCGCCTCCCAATCGATGCGGATGCTGTCGATAGGTGTCGGCTGCGTTAGGTCGACCACGACCCACTGCGGATGAAGCGCGTCGCTTTCGCCGGTGAATTTTTCGGTGAGGTAAGGATTGCTCTTCCAGTAGGTGTTTGGGTCGCCGTCGGTCATGCGCGAGAATCCGTTGGTGCCTGTGCCGTCGTTGCGGGTGAAGCCGCGGTGGGGCAGCTCCCAGCCATACGACATGCGAATCGGCGCGCCAAGCTCAGTCGAGCCGGTGAAGTAGCCCTTGCCGCCGCCGCTGGGATCGCTCCATGTGCCGACGGGATTCCAATGCCAGGCCTCGACGACCAGATCCGTATTTTGGCGATAGGAGACCGGCTGCCATCCCGCTGCCAAAGTGGCGCCAAGATTTGGCTGCACCAGGTCCTTCTCGATGGCTTCGGTCGCGATTCGGTCAATTCCGGCACCCAATGTCTCGTTGGGGATGAAATGATTCGTCGGATGAGTGGTATCTACGTGAACTGTCTGTGCCAAGACGCTCATCGACGCAACCAAAGCGACGGCGGCCGCCGCCAAACCACGCGAGATGCAACAGAGCCGGAGAATCTTCAAGACGCACCTCCTGAAAGAAGTCTGACCGAACCGGGAAAAGGTGTCGTTCGTCACAAATGCGTGTGTAGAATCCCACACGATGGACGGGGCATAATACCGCAGCCGAACGCGTGAGGGCCTGCCAACTTATTGCAGTGGCGGAGTTTTTTTCGCGCGGAAGATTCGCGCCGGATTAAATTTTGTTCATACGTGATTTTCTTATACCTTTAAGCCTGTATTGCGCGTCCAATGTGTGTTGCTATCCTCAAAATGGAGGTCAACACGGCCATGTCTGACGCAAGCAACATGAAGTCTCCCACGCAAGAAGAAATTGCAGTCCGCGCTTACGAGATTTACCTGGAGCGAGGTTCGATTCCCGGAGATGACGTAAGCCACTGGCTGGAAGCCGAAGCGGAATTGAAGCAAGCGGCGGAGGCCAAAGCTGAAACCCACGCAAGACCTGAACCCAAATTCGTCGATAGCCCCATCGCCGCGCCGGCTGTTTCCGCCGTGCGTAGCCGTGCGACCGTTGCATAAACGATCGCCGGTGAGCGCGTGGTTTCCGGGACTACGGCGGGAAACGCGGCGCTGCTAAATCCTTCAAGTTCACAAACGTGACGCCGCAGCGCGTCGCAAGCGGTTTTTCTGTCCCACTTTGTTCCTGAGTATCTCCTCGACGATAGCCGCGTTTCCGGTTTTGGTGCTTCAGTGAAAATCGTGCGACGTGGTTTCCGCACGCGAGATGGTGAGCGCTTCGACGCGCTCTACTTTCACGGAGATCACGCCGTCCTGATTCTGGAGTGTTCCATCGAGCAGCAGAAACGGCTTGTGAACGATGGTCACGTGATGCTGGTCGAAAATATCCGGAGTGAGTATCGCGTTCGCGATTCCCGTTTCGTCTTCCATGCTCAGGAAGACGAATCCTTTCGCAGTGCCGGGGCGCTGGCGGCAAATCACGGCGCCGGCGACGCGCACGCGCGTTCCGTGAGCGAGAGTCTGCAAATCGCGCGCGGAACGAACCCCTGCGCGTTTGAGCGTTTCCCGGTGATGCCCCATCGGGTGCAAACCGATGGTGAGCCCGGTGCCGTGAAAGTCCGCCATCAGGCGCTCTTCGACCGTCATCGGCAGCAGAGGTGAGTTCGAACGTGGAGACGAAAGTGGCGATTCGAATTCCGTTGGAATGCGCGCAGGATCTCGATCCTCGGCAGAGTCACTTTCCGCGATTGTTTCGAGCAATGGTCCGGCGTTGCGCGCGGCGCGTTCCACCTGCCAAAGCGCATCGCGGCGATGGAATCCTTTTCGTCCGGCAATAAAATTCAAAGCACCCACATCCGCCAGGGCGCGCAATTCCTGCTTTCGAATGGATGGCACGCGCAATTTCACATCGTCGATCGATGCGAATGCGTGGAGGGCTCTTTCGCGCGCAATGCTTTCGCCCGTCTCAGCTCGAAGGCCTTTCACATAACGCAATCCCAGCCGGACGCTGAAACCGTTGTCGCGGCGCTCGAGCTTGCAGAGCCAGTCCGAACAGGTGACGTCGATCGGCGTGATCCGCAGGCCGTGACGTTGCGCATCCTTCACTAGAGTGGCCGGCTGATAAAAACCCATCGGCTGGTTATTCAGCATCGCCGCGGTGAATGCCCCGAGGTAATGGCATTTCAAATACGCGCTGGCGTAAGCGATCAGCGCGAAGCTGGCAGCGTGCGATTCGGGAAAACCGTACAGCGCAAACGAGGTGATGGACGTAATGATTTTTTGCTGCGCATCGGGAGGTATGGCGTTCCGGGTCATGCCCGCACGCAATTTCAATTCGACGTCCTTCATTCTTTTTTCGGAGCGTTTGAATCCGAAGGCGCGGCGCAGGTCTTCGGCTTCACCGCCGCTGAATCCGGCCGCGATCATGGCCATGCGCAGCAACTGCTCCTGAAACAGCGGTACGCCGAGCGTTCTCTCCAATACTTTATCGAGCGATGGATGAAGGCTCTCGATCGGCTCGCGCCCCTGCCTCCGCTTTAGATATGGATTCACCATTTTCCCGACGATCGGGCCGGGACGGATAATGGCGACCTGCACGACAATGTCGTAAAACTTTTTGGGCTGGAGGCGCGGCAGGCAGGCCATCTGTGCGCGGCTTTCGATCTGGAACATTCCGACCGTGTCCGCCTTCTGCAGCGTTTTATAAACCGTGGGATCGTTTTCCGGCAGCTTTCCGAGGTCGATGTTTTGGCCGTAATCGTCGCGGATGATCTGCAAAGACTCTTCCAGCACGGCCATCATTCCCAGGCCAAGCAGATCGATTTTCACCAAGCCCATGTCCGCGCAGTCTTCTTTATCCCACTGCACTACCACGCGGCCCGGCATGGTGGCCGGCTCGAGCGGGACGACGGAATCCAGCTGGCCCTGGCACACCACCATTCCCCCGGAATGCTGGCCGAGATGACGCGGCAGGTCCTGAAATTTCAGGCACAACTCGAAAAATTTGCGAATTTGCGGATGATGCATGTCCAGGCCGGCGTCGCGGAAGTGCCGGTCGAGCGTGTCTTTCGCATCCTTATATTCCCAGGCGTTCACCAGGCTGGTGAGGCGATTGAGCGTTTCGGGATCGAACGAAAGCGCTTTTCCGATTTCGCGCGCCGCCGAACGGCCGCGGTAAGTGATCACATTGGCGGTCATGGCCGCGCCCAATTTTCCGTAGCGCTCGTATACGTACTGAATGGCGCGTTCGCGTTGGTCGCCGCTGGGAAGATCGAGGTCGATGTCCGGCATTTCGCCGCGCTCTCTGGAAAGAAAACGCTCGAAGAGCAGGTCCATTCCCACTGGATCCACGGCCGTGATGCCCAGCGCGTAGCAAACCGCGCTGTTCGCCGCCGAGCCACGCCCTTGCACCAGAATGTTGCGTTCGCCGCAGAAGCGCACCATGTCCCAGACGATCAGGAAATATCCTTCGAGCTTTAGCTCTTCGATCATCTTCAGCTCGCGTTCGAGTTGCAGGCGCGCTTTTTCGTTATTCGCACCGTAACGGCGGTTCATTCCCTCCATGGTCCGTTCGCGCAGGAATTGCGCTTGCGAACTTCCCTCCGGCACGGGGTATTTCGGAAATTCGTAGCCGAGATCGCTCAATATGAATTCCAAACGCGAAGAAAGGACCTGCGTATTGGCGATGGCTTCGGGAAGGTCGGAAAAAAGGCGCGCCATTTCGGCGGCAGATTTCAGGTGGCGTTCTGAATTGTGGGCGAGCAACCGGCCTGCCGTGGCGAGTGTGCGATGATGGCGCAGGCAGGTAAACACGTCCAGAACTTCGCGCTGCTCTTCCGTCGCGTGGCTCACGCCATTGGTGGCAAGCAACGGCAGGCCGAGTTTGCGCGCGATTTCCACCGCAGCTTGATTCCGTGTTTCTTCGGCGCGCGATAGATGCCGCTGCATCTCAACGTAAACATTGTCTCTGCCAAAAACTTCGCAGAGCTGGCGGACGCAGGCGACGCCGTTTTCGATCCTGCCATTACGCAGCGCGTTAGCGAGCGGGCCTTCTTCGCCACCGGTGATGCAAATCAGGCCTTCGGATTTCTCCGCCGCTTCCGCAGGCGTGATGTGGCCTTCGCCTTTCGGCGCGCGAAGCTTCATCTGAGTCGCCAGGCGGCAAAGATTCTGGTAACCCGCACGCGATGCGACCAAAAGCGGATAACGCCAGCCTTCCTCGGATGTGATTTCCGCGCCGATGTGCGCCCGAACGGTCTGTTTTTTTCCAGCGAGATGAAATCGCGGCGCGCCATACACTCCGTCGCGATCGAGCAGCGCCATCGCGCTCATTTCGTGGCTGTGAGCGACATCGATCAAATCCTCGGGCAGTGCCGAGCCTTCGAGAAAACTGAACGCCGACCGCGCATGGAGCTCGACGTACATCAGTCGTACACCCCGCGAACCGACCAGCTTTGTGCAGCCGTGTCGAAACAGAAGCAGTAGAGGCCGGCCTGCACTACGGCGCTGCTGGCTTTGTCCTGCGATGCCGTGTGCGTGGGATCGAACCGAATATCAAGATCCCATTCGTCGTGGCGCCAGGCATCCTCGCGCCACCAATCGCCCGAAGTGCGCCACGGCCCCGAGGCCGACATCACAAAACCGCGCAAACCGCGAAAGAACACACGAGCCGGACTGCTGCCCCGAAGTTCCACATGCGCCTGCAATGGCGGGCGAAAAACGCGAAATCCCGCGGCAGACGGGCGCTCGAACGATTCCTCGCTCTGCATCGCGTGATGTATTTCTTCGGCTTTGGATTTGCGTGCAAAACGGACGCGATGATTTACAGGCGGCGTGAAGCGGATCATGCGGAAGGCTCCGGGGCGATGCGTATCCAGCGGCTCGACCGACCCCACATTCCCATCGCCTACAAGTTTGGAAAGCCGCGCCACGACCAGTTCCAATTTTTCGGGATCGGGCGAACTCGGAACGAATAATCCGGATTGTGAAAACCGAGGTCGAGATGCATCGGCAGCCAGAATGATTTTCACGATCGAACCCGGCGGCGCGTCGGACTGCAATTGCAGGCGCATCAATTTCAAAAGCAGCTTGGAGTCGCGCATCGCCACCGGCAGCGTGAGCGTCTTGCGGTAGGTTTTTTCGGTTGTCTTTCCTACGTGCGGCGCCACAACGCCGGGAACGGCTTCTTGCTCGAATAGATCACCCAGATCGAACCGCAGATGAATCGCGGCGGCGGCCAGTGATCGAGCCGCAAGACGCGCGCACAACTGATCGAGCAGACGCCCCAGTAAAAACGAGAGCGGCTCCAGATCCTCGACCGCTTCGTCGAGCTCCATTTCTTCTTCGAAAACAGTTTCCGGCTCGGCCAGCGTGAGTGAACCAACGCTCGCGCCGCGCGCATATTGGTGCAGACGAATCCCTTCCTGGCCTAGCCGTTCTGAAAGTTGCAATGCGGGTAGCGCGGCGAGCGCCGCACAGTTGCGGACGCCCCAACGCTCGAGCGTTTCACGAGCATCGAGAGAGGGAGAAAGAACTTCCACAGGCAGAGCACCGAGGCGCTTCGCTTCTTCGCCCGGGCCGATCACTGTGATGCCGGCAAATCCCCGCGCCGCATGAATCGCTACATCGAGATTAGCGGAGACGGCGATCTGCGCCACGAGTCCCAACGCCGATGCGCGGCCGGCGACCTCACCTGCAGTTGTCTTATGCGAACCAAACAGTGCTTCTAGACCAGAAAGGTCCACAACGATTTCGTGCGGCGCATGATCCTCGATCCGCGGTGAAATCGACCAGCCCAGATCGAGCAGCGCCGCATGAGCCGCTCTTTCGCGGGTACGCGAACGGCTGTGGATTTCGATCCCGGAAAATTGCTCGGCTTGCGATTTCGACATGCCCACCTGAATTCCCGCATTGAGGGCCACGGCACTGGCGGCCACGACTTTCACCAGCGGCGGCACGCCATCCACCAACGCAATCGCGCTCTCGCGCAGACGCGCGTGCGTCCGGGTGACGGCTTGCACCCAAAAATCGGGAATATGAATCGAAGCGAAAGCCATGAGTGCGTATTTTCCAGTTCCCTCTCCAGCGATGGCAGGCGATATCCGTCATTTCAGGCGGAGCGCCGCGAGCGCATCGTTCCGGGAATCCCAATTTGTTTTTGCGTGAAACACGGCTTCTCCTGCAGGACTATCCACGCGAAAAGATGCTCGTCCGGAACCAACTACCGCTCGCTGCACACGAGAACGCAGCAACTCCGTGTGCGCACGCAGGCTATCGAACAGCAACCCCACCGAAAGCGGCGCGACATTCGCGGGCGCAAGACTCGCCGTTTTTTTCCAAACGGCGGGACTCACGTCCATTCGTAATACGAGCGAAGCGCATGTTTTCGCGTTTGATTCCTGATCGAGCAGCACCAGAATCGTGGGCGAATCTTCCACCGCGCGCCGAAAGCGAAACCAGGAATCGAGCGGAACTTGCCGGACCAGACGCGGTGCAATGTCCGTAAGATCCAACGCCACAAAACCGAAGCCGCCGCTCTGGAGCAGCAGGTCCGCGGAGCGCAGCGCCTGATCGATATTTTTGCAGCGCACCCACAAAAGTTTTTTCAGCTCGACGCCCGCGGCTTCGGCGGAGTGCGGATCGAATGCGTCGCAGCCGTCAATCAGAGCGCACGATTCGCCGTCGGCGGTTCGCGCAGCAAGCGCAGCGAGCAGCAAACTGGTGCGCCCCGAACACGGCGGGCCAAAAATTTCAGTCAGTGCGCCGCGCGGTAGGCCTCCGGTGAGCGCGTCGATTTCCGGAATGCCAGTGGGAACGGTGGGTACGGCATTGCGATCGCGATAGTTAAAGGGGGCGGCCACGCGGCCGGCGAGAGCGGTTTCGAGGTTGGAGCGAAGAGTGGCAAAGTTGGCGGACATGAGGATCTCGAGGCGGGAAAGGCGTCCTTCCACTTTCGCCTTTTATTCGCCTACTAAAAATTTTCGCCTATCCATTGGACGTTGTCAATCACTTACAGCTTTCCCCCTTAGGAAATTCGGGGATTACACCGGCGAAATTTTTTCCCGCGGCCGGTGGTGGCTCGGACCGCGCTCCGACGTGAGACATCAAAGCTGAGTGAAAAACAATTCGCCGCAAAAACCGCACGGAAGTTCCCTACTGAAGCAAACTCAACACAATCCATCCCGGAAAATAAAAATCATGCGTCGTTCTCTGCTCGCCGTGTGCTGCGCCGCGGTGTTCGCGGTTCACCCGCTCGCAGCCCAAAATCGCGCGAACGGCCAGACAAGCGCCCCAGCTTCGAGCCAAGCAGCGGCGCAAAACTCGACCGCAGTGAAAACCGGGATGAAAAATGTGGAGTTTCATCTCACTGACAACATCGTCATGCACATCGTCGCGCTGAACGGAAGACTGACGCCGCTGAAAGGTGAGATGCCCGTGTTCGACGACAAGAAGTCCTTCGCGCTAGACGTAGATTCAGCGACGGTCGTCATGAGCCCCGCGGCGCTGACGAACGATTTGAATGATTACGTGTTTGCTGGCGCCGAAGCGCCGCTGAAAAAACTCACGGTCGAAATCAAAGGCGACCAGCTCGTCGTGAAAGGGCTGCTGGTGAGCAAAGGCGGAGTCCCGTTCGAGAGCGACGGGACAGTCTCTGCCACGCCGGACGGAAAAATCCGCGTGCACACCACCAAAGTGAAAGCGCTAAAGTTGGAAGTAAAAGGACTGATGGATTTGCTAGGCCTGGACACACAGAAGCTGATCGATACTCAGAAGGTTCCCGGCGTTTCCACCGACAAAGACGACCTGATCCTCGATCCGGAACAAATCTTGCCGCCGCCGGCGATGCGTGGGCACCTGACAGGGATCCGCATCGAAAACGACGCGATTATGCTGGCGTTTGGGCCACCGGCATCGGAACAAAGACAGGAAGGAATTGCAACGACGTGCGGCGGACGGAATTACGTTCAGTTTCGTGGAGGTTCGATTCGATTCGGCAAGCTCACGATGGCGGACACCGACCTGGAGCTTATCGACACGACGCCGAACGATCCGTTCGACTTCGCGATCGACCATTATCAGGACGAGCTTGTGGCCGGCTACATCAAAGCCACGAAATCGGGAGGCATGTGCGCGTACATCCAAGATTACAACAAACTCCACCACGAACCAGCGCGCAAGTACGCCACCGCAAAATCGGCAGCGCCCAGCAAGACTAATTAACGATCAGCGTCAAGTAATTCGGATACGTCTGCGTCTGTCCGTTGTACGTGGTCGTCAGCGTCAACTGGTAAGTTCCGGCCGGCGTGGCGCCGTTCGGGCCTTTCGCCAGACCGCCACTACACGCGGCCGAGCCCAAAACAAGAAGCATGACCATCGCAAAGGCCAGGGCGAGCCGGCGATCGCGACGCGACATCCACGCCGCGATTCCCATCAACAACGAAAGCAGAACAAGCAGCATCGGCCCCATGCGATTGCCGAAGCCGCTGGTGCCAAATGCGGTGCCGTTGCTGGATGTGCCCTGGCAGTAGGTCTGCACGCCAAACGCGACTTCGGTGGTGCCGCCGGGCGTGAGCGTCACGGTGCCCGGGATCACCGAACACGTCAGCGTCGGCGACGACGGCGTGCAACCGAGCGTGACCGTGCCGGTGAGGCCGGGCGCTGCCGTTAGAATCAGGCCAAAGTAAGCCGTGCCGCCCGGAACCGAAGTTGCAGTCGAGGAACCTCCCGACGGAATCGTGACGACGATAGGCGAGGTGATGGCGGTGCCCGTAAGAGCCACGGTCTGCGGGCTTCCAGTAGCGTTGTCCGCGATGCTTAGTGTTGCGGTGCGCGTGCCAGCTGAACTGGGGGTGAATGTAACAGCGACCAAGCAGTTTGCTCCCGCGGCGAGCGTTCCGGTGGCGTTGCAGGTGCCGGTGCCGAGTGCATAGTCGCTGCTATTCGCGCCCGTGATGCTGAAGCCAGTGAACTGCACGGCGCTCGTACCGGAGTTCGTCACCGTGACGGACATTGGTGAACTGGTTGTTTGCAGAGGCTGCGACGGGAAAGTCAGCGTCGTCGGAGCGACGGTGAGCGTCGGCGTGGTCGCTGCGCCGGTGCCGGAAAGTGTTACGGATTGCGGGCTGCCGGTGGCGCTATCTGCGATGCTGACGCTGGCGATGCGCGCACCCGAAGCCGTCGGCTTGAACGTAACGCTAATCGTACAGTTTGCGTTTACGCCGAGGCTCTCCGGGCAATTGTTCGTCTCAGAATAGTCGCCCGTGTTCGCGCCGGTGATGCTAACGCTTGTCACCGTCAGCGCGGCCGAGCCCGTGTTCGTCAGCGTGACCACCTTCGGCGTGCTGGACGTGCCGATGTTTTGCGATGCGAAGGTTAACGAGGCGGGATTGAACGTAGCGATGGGCGTGTTCGCAGGCGCGCCTGTGCCTGTAAGACCGGCTGTTTGCGGGCTGCCAGATGCGTTGTCTGCGATGCTGACGTTCGCGGCGCGAGCTCCCGTTGCCGTGGGGGTGAAAGTGACGCTCATGGTGCAGTTCGCGGTAGCGGCGAGACTCTCCGGGCAGTCATTGGTCTGTGCGAAGTCGCCTGAGTTCGCCCCCGCGATTGAAATTCCGGTGATGGTAAGCGCGGCGTTGCCGGTGTTTGTCAGCGTGACGGGCTGAACAGCGCTCGTCGATCCAACGTTCTGCGACCCGAATGTGAGCGTCGTGGGCAAAAGACTTACAACCGGAGCAGGCGCTCCACTCGAAGTATAAAGTTCGGCGCTCGCAAGAGTCGTGTAGTCGACGTTGGTTCCATTGAATCCACCCTCGGTGACAACGGCGCCCGAATGCAGCAGCGTCGCAGTCTGGTATCCGCGTCCAAAGTTCAGGCTCGCGGCGAAGGAAAATGTCTTCGAGGCAGGATTGTAAATTTCGACACTGGAGAGCGCCTGGAACTCTGCCACCGAGGGATCGCTGGAATTTCCGCCGCCGGCAATCAGGACCGTTCCGTTCGTCAGCAAAGTCGCGGTGTCATAGGCGCGCGGAACCGATAGCGATGCTATGAGCGGCGTGATCGTGTTGCTCGCCGGATCGTAGATGTCAGCCGAGCCAGTGACTGTGATCGTGGCGGAACTGGAAACTCCGCCGCCGGCGAGCAACACCGTTCCATCCTGCAGTAGCGTGGCGGTATGCGCTTCGCGCGGCGAGCTCATCGTCCCCGGAACCGCCGTGAACGTTCCCGTCGCCGGGTTGTAGATTTCTGCAGTATCGAGGTAGGTTCCGGTGGTGGTTCTGCCGCCCGCGATCAGAACCATTCCGTTATTCAGCAGAGTGGCGCTGTGGTTGAAGCGCGGCGTCGTCATGCTGCCCGTGGCCGTGAACGTCCCAGTCGCCGGGTTGAACAAATCCGCGGTCGCCACGACCTCGCCACCGCCGCTGTTGGAACGGCCGCCGCTGACGAGGACTTGTCCATTCTGAAGCACGGTCGCGGCGTGATCCACACGCTGCACGGTCATGTTGCCGGTTGCGGCAAAACTACCGGAAGCCGGATTGTAGAGTTCCGCTGTGGCCACAGCGTTCGCCGTGCTGACGGAATATCCGCCCGCGAGCAAGACTTCTCCCGCATCGGAGCCAGTCGTCAGTAACGACGCGGTGAACTGCGCACGCGGGTTGGTCATCGTTCCGGCAGCGGAAAATGTTCCGGATGCCGGATCGTAAAGTTCGGCCGATGCGATCGGGGCGAGTGCGACGCTGCTCGAGCCGGTCACACCTCCAGCGACGAGCACTTTTCCACTGTTCAGCAACGTCGCTGTGTTCTCGGCGCGTCCAGTGGCCATACTACCGGTGTTCGTCCAGGTAGGGCCCGCGATGGCGCTGATCACGGTCGAGTCCGTCGCGTTTGCGGCGGCCGATCCACCTCCGGAAACGGAGACGGCATTCACTTGCGGGGTACTTGCGCTGCCGCCGACGTTCACCGTGACTGTGATCGCTGGATAACTCGAGCCCCCTGCAAGGACGTCCGTGCGTGTACACGTAGGAATTACGGCGCATGTCCAGCCTGTGCCAGCCATGCTAACGAGCGTGAGGCCGGACGGCGCCGTTTCCGTCACCGTGACTGTTCCAGAAGTCGGACCGGCGGCTGAGGCATTCGAGACGGTGACCGTGTAGACCGCGTTGACTTGCCCCTGTGTGAAATTCCCGGTGTGCGATTTCGCAATTGAAAGCACAGGATTGGAGGCGACCGTCGTGCCGGTTCCGCTGAGGTTAACGATCTGAGTGCTGCCGGAAGTCGGCGCGTTGTCCGTAACCGTGAGCGTCCCTGCGCGTGCACCGGTCGCAGTGGGAGTAAACGTCAGCAGAATCGTGCAGTTCGCTCCGGTCTCCAACGTCGCCGTGCAGTTGTTCGTTTGGATCTCGAAGTCGCCCGTAACCGCCGCTCCGGAAATCGCAAGCGGAGCATCACCAGAGTCGGTGAGGATTACGGTTTGCGCCGCGCTGGTCGAGCCTTGCGGCTGATTTCCGAACGGAACTGTCGCCGGCGCGAGCGTCGCACCCGGCGTGAGCGTTACTTTGCGGACGCGATTGTTGAACAAATCGCCGACGTACAGATCGCCGGCGTTTGTGACGACTACGCCGGTTGGCGAGGCGAAACTTGCGGAGAGCGCGGTTCCGCCGTCGCCAGCAAACGCGAACTTGCCATTGCCCGCAAAGGTCTCAATGATTCCCGTGTTTGCATCGACTCGACGAATCACGTTATTTCCCGAGTCCGAAATAAATAGGTTTCCCGCGGCATTCACCGAAACTCGATCCGCATAAGCGATCGTCGCGGCGGTTGCTGGGCCGCCATCGCCCGAGTAACCCGGCGTGCCGGGTGTACCTGCAATCGTCGTGATGATCTGTGTTTTCGCATCTACTTTGCGAATGACGAAGTTGAAATAGTCGGAAATGAAGAGATCGCCTGCGGCGTCGACATCGAGTCCCAGAGGGCAGTTCAGCGTGGCGCTCGTGGCAGGACCGTTGTCTCCCGAATAGCCGCCATTGCCACAACCTGTCGCTCCGCTGCCCACAACCGTAGTGACGATGCCGCTGGTGGCATCGATCTTTCGCACTCGATTGTTGTACGCGTCGAGGATGTAGAGATTTCCCGCGCCGTCGTAACCTCCGGCCCAGGGATAGCTAAACTCGGCCTGCGTTGCCGCGCCGCCATCTCCGGAAAAGCCGTAAGTTCCCGTTCCCGCGATGGTGTTGATTGTGCCGTTCTTCACCTGGCGAACGCGGCTGTCGTTCGTATCGAAGATAACCAGGTCGCCGGCCGTGTCAAATGCCATGCTCCGCGGCAGATCGAACGACGCACCGGACACCGGGCCGCCATCGCCGCATACGTCCTGGCCGTGAGGGCAAGGAAGGATGGTGCCTGCGACGGTGTTGACGTCGCCGCCCGCGTTGACTTCCCGTATCAGGTTGTTCTGCGTATCGGTGATATAAAGATTACCGCTGGCATCGAGCTGAGGTGAGCGCGGAAAGTGGAGGCTGCCCTGCAGCGCGGAGCCGCCGTCGTACACCGAGCCGTTGCCGACGATGGTGTTGATCGTGAGGTAGCCGGAGCTGCCGGAGTTGTTGTTGTAGAAGCGGATGCGATTGTTCCAGTAGTCGGTGGTCCACACGTCGCCGCTGGAATCTACGGCAATCTGAAACGGATTGCTCATCGCCGCCTGAAGCGCAGGGCCGCCGTCTCCGGAAAAACCCCACGAATAATTTCCAATGATCGTGTTGATGATCCCATTGGCATTTACCTTCCGGATCGCCGCATTCACGGTGTCAGCCACGTAAAGATTTCCCTGACCATCCAGCGCGACGCCGAACGGATACTGCATCGTGGCATCGACGGCCGGTCCTCCGTCGCCGGAATTACCGAGCTGGCCGGTGCCGACGATCGTTGTTACCAGCAGCGAATCCGAGTTTATGTATCGGATGACATTGTTGTACGTGTCCGCCACGTAGAGGTTGCCGTTCGAGTCTGAGGCGATTCCTTCGGGAGTGTTAAACGTCGCCTGCGTCGCAGTGACGTTGTCGTTGTAGCCGATCGTTCCGGCGATTCCCGCGTAAGTAGAAATCACACCGGAGGTGTTGATTTTGCGAATGACAAAGTTCTCACAATCGACGACGTACATGTTGCCGGCGCCGTCAAACGCGATTCCTTGCGGATTGTTGAACTCGGCTTTCGTAGCGGGTCCGCCGTCGCCTGAATAGCCGCACGCGCCGTTGCCCGCCACCGTGGTAATTACCTGGGTCGAGGCATTGATCTCGCGGACCACGCAATTCCCGGCATCGGAGAAATAGAGATTGCCGCTCGCATCGAGCATACCCATGAATGGTTGATTCAGAAGCGCCTTGCTGGCTGGGCCGCCGTCGCCCGAATAGCCCGCGGTGATCGCTCCCGCGTATACGGACATGGTGCTCGGCGCAACGGTTCCTGGCGTGACCTTGTAAATGATGCCCTGGTCGGTGAAGACGAAAAGGTTTCCGCCGGCGTCGCGCACGATACCGTAAGGGCCCTCGATGCCGACACCGGTCGGATTGGTCCCAGTCAACGGATTACCGCCAGCCACGGTGCTGATCGTGTTCTGCGCCTTAGCGGAGAGGGCCAGCGATACAGCCAAGAGCAACGACAGGAGCACGCGTTTCATGAACATCCTCCAAAACGGGGGCCGTAGATCAGGGAAATGGACGGGGCCGAGCGCAATTTGCGCTTGCTGCTGCACCGCTCGCGGAGGCGAATTTATAGCGAAGACACGAGGCAGAGGGGGCTACGCAAGGATAGTCGCTTCATATCGGCAGCGCAAGCACCGAGGGTGGGACGACGGGGAAAGCGAGAAGCAAAAAGAAAAAGGGGGAATGAACAACCTCTCGCCCTTTTGGGAATCCAAAACAAATATTGCGTTGTTATGCTTGGAGCATCCTGCGAGTCGACGTAATTGCCAGAGCCAACAATCCACAACCGACCAAAAACGTTAGCGCCGGTTCCGGTACGGCCGCCGAACTCGTCTCGCTCGCCAATTTGAAGTCGATGTTCAGGCCGTTCCCACCAAGACTCCACCCGGAAATCTTGACGCCGGTGAAAGGATAGGAGACGCCGTTGCTCACGATGCTGATCGTGTTCAAGTCACCGATCGCGCCCTCAAGAAACAAAGCCACTGCGCCCGATCCGATCTGGAAATCGGCATCGACGGTCTGGCCGGAAACCGTAAATGAGTTGAGCGCGAACTGCCCGCCGTTTGCGTCGAATTGGCCGCTGTCCGCCGATGCAGCAGGCGCCAACACGACAAATGCGAGAACTGTAAAGAATGCGGCGATGAGTGCTTTGTGGGAAGGCCGAATCATTGGGTTTCCTGCCTCGGTGACGAACGCTCCGGTTCGAGTGCTCAATTTACAGACAAACGATACGCGCGGGTGAAGACAGGAGAACGGTACTACGGGTCACATTTTGAAGGGGGTTACAGTAAACACGGTATTTCTGTGCCCTTCCGAGCGAAGTCATCTCGCGAAGTGATTCTGCATCGCGGTAAGTGATGACGACTCAGTGGGCAAACGTGGAAGCCTAGACACGCTCGGCAGTAGCGCCGGTGGCCATGAGGTCCTCGATCCGGACGGGAAGCTCCCGGACGCGCACGCCGGTTGCGTGATAAACCGCGGCCGTAATGGCCGGCGCCACGCCGGCGAGGCCGATTTCGCCGACGCCTCGCGCGCCAAATTCGTTCAGCACCAGGTCCGGGTAATCGAGGAACGTCACGTCGATCTCCGGACAATCCGCGCTCGTGGTCATAATGTAGTCCGCGAGATTGCAGTTCAGCGGGCGGGCGTTTCGCGGATCGTAGTGCGTCTCCTCGAATAAGCCCATACCAATACCCATCACGATCGCACCTTCCACCTGATTGCGCGCGGGGCGAGGATTCATCACTTTGCCCACATCGATCACCGACACCACCCGGCTGACGCGAAGACGCGCGATGCCGGGATCCCATTCCACCTCGGCAAACTGCGCCCCATAGGAATGCAGAGAGTATTTATTCGCATTGGGATCCTGGAAGCTCGCCATCGAGTCGCCGAGGCCCTCAACGTAACGGAGATCGCCTTTGCGTAGAAGCTCGTCGAAGGCGATGCCAGTAGACGCCGGATCGGACTTCAGACGGATTCTCCCGCCGCTGAATTCGAGTTCTTTCGGATCGCGTCGGTGGAACGGCGAGTTTGTGCCATTTACGGCCACGTCGAGGAGCTGCTTCACCGCATTGTCCGCCGCGTTTGCGATCGACGGAATTACCGTGCCGGTGACCCAGGATCCGCCGGAAATCGGCCCCGGCGGAAGCGAGCTATCGCCGAGAACGACATGAATTTTGTCGATTGGAACGCCGGTCTTGGCGTTCACCACTTGCGCAAAGATCGTGTAGGTGCCAGTGCCGATATCCTGCGTGGCACAACTAATGCGTGCCGAGCCGTCATCGTTGAGCTGCAGGCTGGTTTTGCATGGCATGCGCATCGCGATCCAGGAAGCGCAAGCGACGCCCCATCCGAGAGTCAAATCTCCGCGCTTCATCGAGCCGACGGCGGGATTGCGTTTCGACCAGCCAAATTTTTCCGCGCCGGTGGTGAGACATTCCTTCAAATGCCGCGAAGAAAATGGTCGGCCGTTGCTCTCGTCGATCTCGGGTTCGTTCGTCAGGCGAAGCTGGACGGGGTCGATCTTCAGCGCGACGGCGAGCTCATCCATTCCCGATTCAAGCGCGTACAGACCCGGCACGGCGCCGGGGCCGCGCATCGCCGTAGGCGTTCCTACATTGCGCGTGACCATGTTTCCGCGCACGCGCAGATTCGGAGTGCTGTAGATGTAAGGGGTCGCCTCGCCGCAATCTTCCGACACTTCGTCGAGGATCGAGGTGTCGCTCACATAATCGTGCTGAAGACATGTCAGTTTGCCATCCGGAGTCGCGGCAAGCTTGATGCGCTGCTGGGTGCGCGGGCGATGTCCGACATTTGAAAACATCATGCGTCGCTCGATCACCAGTTTGACGGGACGGTTCAAATCGCGCGCGCCTGCCGCGGCGAGCACGTCGTGCGTCCACGGCCACAGCTTGCCACCGAAGCCCGAGCCCAGGAACTTCATCACGATCTGCACGTCTTCGCGCGGTACGCCAAGCATCTGTGCCATGGCGGACTGGTGGTTCATGATGGATTGCGTGGTTTCGTAGAGCTTGTATTGCTCGCCATCCCACGTCGCCACCGTCGCATGCAACTCGATGGGATTGTGCGTTTCGATCGGCGTGACATAGGTCTGATCGATCTTGACCGGCGCGCTTGCGAATCCGGAATCCACGTCGCCGCGCTTGCTGATCTCCTTCATCTTGTCGTGGAAGCCGTCGCTCAGATCGAGTGCGACGTTCGGCGTGTCCGGCGTGTATTCCACGCGGACAGCGCGCGCCGCAGCTCGGGCCTGCTCGACCGTTTCGGCAAACACCACTGCCACGTACTGTCCGTTGTAGTAGATCACCTCGTCTTCAAATGGCGGTCGTGTCTCGTCGACATGGGCGTCGAAGTCATCGCCGTGCGCTCTATAAAGGTGCGGAAGGTGGCCGAAGCGATAAATACGCAACACGCCGGGCATTTTTTCCGCGGCTGAAACGTCCATCGCCGTTATTTTTCCCTTGCCGATCGGACTCTGCACGGGAATCGCGTGGACCATATTCGGGAAATTGTGGTCGGAGGTGTACTTCGCGGTGCCCGTGGTCTTCAGCGGGCCGTCGATGCGTGCAACCGAGGTGCCGATCAGATTCGCGGGAGCGGATTGAGCCATGCGTTTGTCCCCTTTACGCTTGCGCCGTGACGGTTAAGAGCGTGCGAACGATGCAGCGCTTGGCCAGCTCGATCTTGTAGCGATTGCCGGATTGCGGTTTCGCGTCGCGAAGAGCCGTGGCGGCCGCTGCGTGGAAATGCGCTTGGGTTGCGGTTTTTCCCTCGAGGGCGCGTTCCGCTTCGAGCGAGCGCCAGGGCTTAGTTGCCACTCCGCCCAATGCAACGCGAGCTTTTCGGATTGTGCCAGCCTCGAGCTGGACTACGATTGCGGCTGACGCTAGAGCGAATTCATACGACGCACGATCGCGTAATTTAAGATAGTGCGACATCGCGCCGGAGATCGGCGCAGGCAGCGTGACGTAGGTGATCAGATCGCCCGGTTTCAGGACGTTTTCGTTCTGCGGCGTAGCTCCCGGAACAAGGTAGAAATCATCCAGTGGGATGTCGCGTTCGCCTGTCGCGCCATTCACGTGTACTACGGCCTCTAGCGCCATCATCGCGACCGCCATGTCCGAAGGATGCGTCGCGATGCAGTGCTCGCTGGTTCCAAGGATCGCGTGCGTGCGATTGAACCCGCTGATCGCCGCGCAGCCCGAGCCGGGATTGCGTTTGTTGCACTCCGTGTACGCAAGGTCGCGGAAGTAAGGACAGCGCGTGCGCTGCAGCAGGTTTCCGCCCGTCGTCGCCATATTGCGAAGTTGCGCCGACGCGCCGGAGAGCAGCGCCTGCGAGAGCACCGGATAGTCGCGCGTGACGTTTGGATCGTGCGCAAGGTCTGCATTCCGTACGAGTGCTCCAATGCGCAGTGAACCGTCGGGCTGCGTCTCTACTTTCGCGAGGTCGAGTCGATTGATGTCGATCACCTTCGCCGGCGCCTCGACGTCCAGCTTCATCAAATCGATCAACGTCGTACCACCTGCGACGAAACGAACTTCCGCGCCCTGCTGCGCGGTTTGGGAGGCTGCGGCAAGTTGCGCCGCCTGCGAAGGCGTTTCGGCTGTGATGAGTTGGAAGTCGATCATCCGTTCCTCCTTCCGTTCCCGCGAACCTGCTGTACCGCGGTGACGATATTGGGATAAGCGCCGCAGCGGCAGATGTTCCCCGCCATCGCTTCCTTCACGTCCTTATCATCGGGACCGCACGGCTCTTTCAATAACGCAACGGCGGACATGATCTGGCCCGATGTGCAGTAGCCACACTGAAAACCGTCGTGCTCCACAAACGCGGCCTGCATCGCGTGCAAGGTCCCCGGCTGACCGATGCCTTCGATCGTCGTGATTTCATCGCCTTGGTGCATCGCCGCAAAAGTGAGGCAAGAATTTACGCGCCGCCCGTTGATATGGACTGTACAGGCGCCGCACTGGCCGTGGTCGCAGCCCTTTTTCGTGCCGGTCAAATCGAGGTTCTCGCGTAGACAATCGAGCAGCGTCACGCGTGGTTCAATGCGTAGCGCGTGTTTTTTACCATTGATCGAAAGCGTGACAGCGATCGCGCCTGGCGGTTCGGTCACCTGTTGTTGCGGCTTTTCTTGGATATCAATCGGTTCGGCTACTGCCGTAGCCGCAGCAAACATCGGTGACGCGGTGACGGCGATGCCCGCGGCTCCGACGGTTGAAAGTAACGAGCGGCGCGTGATTCCCGATTTCGGATCGCGTTCGAAGGATTCTGCGTCGGGAAGCGGCACGGACTGCGGAGATTTAGTCTCGCTCATGAATTCTCCTCGAATGGTCGTGCGAGCTGCGCGACGCATTTACTTTACGCTTCTGGCGAATGTTGGTGCGACGAATTTCGGACGCTAAAATCCGTCGTGTCGGCAGAAAGCCGTCCCAAGCCGGCGCTTCGGACCTTTGATGCCAATAAGGCTGCGATTGGGGCCGTCCTTATGGTCTCGGCGCCGCGGTGGCAGCCGGGGTACAGAAGCGATCGAAAGCCGCCGTCAAATCGGCGGCGATTGCGTACGGGTCGCGGCCCTCGATCTGATTCCGCTCCAGCATGAAGACGAGCTTGCCGTCGCGCATCAGGGCGACCGACGGCGACGACGGCCGATACCCCGTGAAGTAACTGCGAGCGCGTTCGGTGGCGTCTGGATCCTGGCCCGCAAAAACGGTGGCCAGGACTTCGGGCCGCGCGGCGTTCTTCAGCGCCATGGCGATCGCCGGACGCGCTTTTCCCGCAGCGCATCCACAAATAGAATTCACCACCACCAACGTCGGACGCTTTTCGGTTTGCAGCACGGCGTCGACGTCCTGCGGCGTACGCAGTTCGCGGAAGCCGATGTTGGTCAGCTCGGCTCGCATCGGTTGAACGAATTGTTCGGGGTACATGGATTCTCCTCAGTCACGCATTGCGTTTCGACAACGGCGATTATGCCACGTCCTGGCGCCGAGCGCGATTTCTCGGCAAACGCCGGGAACAAATTCAAAGCCTCCTGCGTATGTCACCACGATGGCGCTCACCTTGACATTCTACCGGAGCAAGGATAGCGTCACCTAGAATGACTACCCAAGAGCAGAAAAAACGACTGGAATTGCTGCAAGGCACTCTGGACCTGCTGATCCTTCGGACGCTTCGAATGGGGCCGGCACACGGCCATGCCATCGCGCGGGCGATCGAGGTTACCTCGGACAGCGTGCTGCAGGTGGAGCAAGGCTCCCTATATCCCGCGTTGCACCGGTTGATTAAGCGCGGGTGGATCGACGTTGCAGAGGGCACCTCTGAAAACAACCGACGGGCGAAATTCTACCGCCTAACCGCAAAGGGCCGGCGCCAACTGGCGCTCGAGACGAGCAAGTGGGACGCGTTCGCGGCCGCTATCTCCCGGATTCTGCGGCCGGCGAAGCAGGAAGGCGATGGATGAAACGGCGCCATACGATGATCGAGGAACTGGAGCGCGATATCCGCGAGCACATCGAGCGCGAGACGCAAGACAACATCGACCGTGGACTGACGCCGGACGAGGCGCGATTCGCGGCCATTCGCAAATTCGGAAACGCGACGCGAGTAACCGAAGACACGAGGGAGGTCTGGAAAATGGTCGGGCTCGAACAGTTCTTCCAGGACTTGAAGTTCGGTGCGCGAATGCTTCGGAAGACGCCCGGATTCACCGTCGTGGCCGTCCTCACGCTCGCTCTTGGCATCGGCGCGAACACTGTGATTTTTTCCGTCATCAACGGACTCCTGCTCCAGCCGCTGCCCTTCCACCAAGCCGACCGCATCGTCACCCTGAACGAAACCGAAGTTTCTCCTGGCAGCTTTCCGCTCACGGGTGCCGATTATCTCGACTGGCAGGCGCAGAATTCGACATTCCAGGCATCCAGCCTCTTTGACTCTAGCGAAAGCATGAACGCGAGCGGAGGCGGAGATGCAGAACCGGCGTCAGGCGCGAGCGTACAGGCGAACTTTTTCGATGTGCTTGGGATCTCGCCGATGCTCGGACGCGGTTTCGAACCAGGCAGCGACGCAGCGGGTAAAAATCACGAGGTCGTGCTGAGCTACGCTTTCTGGCAGCGGAGGTTTGGCGGGCGCCACGACGCGGTAGGAAAAACGCTCGAACTGAACAATGAAACCTACGCGGTAATCGGTGTGATGCCGCCGCGATTCGACTACCCAGCCGGCACGGACATGTGGACGCCTCTCGACATGTCGCCGAAAGCGCTTACGCCGCGCGGGACGCATTCCTATCCCGCGATTGGCCGGTTGAAGAATGGAGTGACGCCGAAGCAAGCGCAGGCTGATCTTGCGGCGATTGCAGCGCGAATTGAAAAGCAGTTCCCGGGCACAAACGGCCACGTGGGTGCCGTGGTGACTCCTCTGAAAGACGTGCTTATTGGAGATTCGAGCGCCTCGCTGTGGATTCTGCTGGGGGCCGTGGCGCTCGTCCTGCTGGTAGCTTGTGCGAATGTTGCGAACCTGCTGCTCGCGCGAGCCGGTTCGCGCGCCAGAGAAATCGCCATGCGAGCGGCGTTGGGCGCCGGCCGCCGAAGGATCATTCAGCAAGCGCTGACGGAAAGCGTGCTACTCGCTTTTGCTGGCGCCGCGCTCGGCTGGATAGGCGCGTACTGGATGGTGGCGTTTGCCAGAAATGAATTCTCCGGACGGTTGCCTCAGGCTGCGGCCATCCGGCTCGACCTGGCAGTCCTCGCCTTCACCGCGATCGTAAGCGTGGCGGTTGGAGTGATCTTCGGGCTAGCGCCCGCTTTCTTTGCAGCGCGCGTGAATCTAAATGACGAATTGAAAATGTCCGCCGGCGTATCGAACGCGACCAGAGGCCGCCGTGGGCTGCGCGACTTTCTGGTTGCGGGCGAGATTGCGGTTTCGCTAGCGCTACTTCTCGGTGCGGGACTTCTTCTGCGGAGCTTTGCGAATCTACGCAGCATCCCGATGGGATTCGATTCGAGCAACGTGCTGACGGCGATGATTTCTCTGCCCGAACACGCCTACAAAGACCTCGGATCTCGCCGTGCGTTTTTCGATCGGCTTCTCGACCGGATCAAAGCGCTGGCTGGAGTCGAGACCGCGTCGATTTCGTCGGCAATCCCGCTTCGCGGCGGGAGCAACGGCACCGTCACGACGGATGGCACGATGAGCCCTGAACTCGCTTCCCAGCTCGTCGAGACGAACAGCATCACGCCGGATTTCTTCAGCGCTTACCGAATTCCGCTAATCCGGGGGCGAAGCTTCACGACGGAGGACGTAAACCAGACGGCGGTCATGAATTTGCGCGCCGATGCGCTAACGCCCGAGCAAGCGCAACATCCGCCCGCGGATCTGCAATTCATCGGAGTCGCCAACGAAACCATGGCGCGGATGTTCTGGCCCAAGCAGGACGCGGTGGGAAAGGTAATACACATGGGTGGGATTCCGGTGACGGTCATTGGTGTGGTGGGCGACGTGAAGGAGTGGAGCGATCTCAGGCACAAGCCGCTGCCGGAGATCTATTTTCCGGCGACTCTGGTTCTGGACAACGCCCAGCCGATGTATTTGACCGTAAAGGCGCAGATTCCGCCGGCTCCCATGGAACACGCCATCCGAGGAGAAATCGCAAAACTCGATGGCGGCCTGGCGCTCTTTAAGGTCCGCACGATGGACGCCGTAATCGCGGACTCGATGCGCGACACGACAATGCAGACCGCGCTGCTGGGAAGTTTCGCGATGCTGGCGCTCGTGCTCGCGGCGATCGGAATCTATGGCGTGATGTCTTACGCCGTGTCGCAGCGCGAACACGAATTCGGAATTCGCATGGCACTCGGCGCTCCGCGAAGCAGCGTTTCGCGGCTGGTAGTGTCGAAGGGACTTCGGCTCGCGATGGCTGGCGTGGCGGTCGGATTGGTGCTCGCTGTCGCGCTGGCGCGTTTAATGTCGAGCCTGGTATTTGGCGTAAGCGTGTGGGATCCGGTGACGTTCGCGGCTGCAGCGATTGTTCTGATGATCGTGGCGATGTTGGCGTGCTATATCCCGGCCCAGCGCGCTACTCGGGTCGATCCACTGGTGGCGCTCAGGCACGAATAAGTTTCTTCGAGCTTCACGCGGCGGGACGAAAATCGCGGGAGGTGCTCAGCACATGTGGAACCGGAGCAAGAAAATGCTTGCCGCGCTCAAGGAAGACATCCACGAGCACATCGAGCGCGAGACGCAAGAAAACCTCAATCGTGGAATGCGAGCAGACGAGGCCCGCTACGCGGCGATCCGGAAATTCGGAAACGTGACGCGCGTTTCCGAAGATGTGCGGGAGGTCTGGATCACGCGTTGGTTCGATCAGCTGGTTCAAGATATTCGCTATGGCGCGCGCCTTCTGATCAGGAACAAAGCATTCGCGCTGGCGGCCATCGTCACGCTCGCCGTCGGCCTTGGCGCGAACACGGCGATCTTCACGGTTGTGTATGCCGTCCTTTTGAAACCGCTCCCCTACCCCGACGCGGATCGCCTCGCCATCATCTGGACCGGACTGGCCGAAGAGCAGCGCGCCCCCGCCTCGAAATATCAAATCGTGCAGATGCGTCAGTCATCGCACGCTTTTGACGAGATCGCTGGAATTTGGGTTACGAATGGCAAAGTTCCGGGAGCCGGTGAGCCCGAACAAATCAAGGTCGGCATCGTCACGACAAATTTTCTGTCGCTGCTGTGCTCTGAACCGGCGGCCGGGCGATTGTTGCAAGAGTCCGACGCAACGTACCGCGACTCGGCGATGGCTGTGATTTCTTACGGCTTGTGGCAACGGCGTTTCGGCGGCGATCCCACGGTTCTCGGCAAAATGATCCGCAATGGCGACAACGGAGTGACCATCGTCGGCGTGCTGCCGAAGGATTTCCGCCTGATTCTGCCGTCCGGTTCTGCCGTGTCCGACAAAGTGGACATGTATTTGCCGGTGAGTTTCGCCGAGGCGCCGGTCGACGGTCCTGGCTACCTGAAAACCATCGCGAGGCTAGCGCCTGGCGTCACGCTCGGTCAGGCGCAGGCCGAACTTGACGGCGTAGCCGAAAGATTGCGCGCGACTGTGCCGGATTTTGCCGCGCAGAAAATGACACTGACTGTATTTCCCCTTCAGGCCGACGGAGTGCGCGATGTCCGACGCGCGTTGCTTCTTCTATTCGGAAGTGTCGGGCTGGTGCTGCTGATCGCGTGCGTGAATGTCGCTAGTCTGTTGCTCGCTCGCGCAAGTTACCGCACACGTGAGACATCGATTCGCGCCACGATCGGCGCGGGTCGAAGCAGGCTCGTCAGCCAGCTACTTACAGAGAGCCTTCTGCTTGGGCTGATCGGTGGGGCGGCTGCGTTGGGAGTTGCGTGGCTCGCACTCAAAGGGTTCGTGGCGCTGCGGCCCGAATCCTTGCTGCGGCTGGGAACGATTGCGATCAGCCCGCCGGTGTTCGCCTATGCGTTTCTGATTTCTCTCACAACGGTGATTCTGTTCGGACTCGCCCCCGCGATCTCTGGCAGTCGCGTGGATTTGAGCGGAGCCATGAAGGTAGGTGCACAGGCAGGAGCCGGCCGTGGAAAATATTCACGAGCGGCGCTCGTCGCGATCGAAATCGCTCTTAGCGTAATCCTTCTCGCCGCCACGGGGCTGCTCGCGCGAACATTCGCTGCACTGTTGCGTGTAAATCCGGGTTTCAGCGCGGAGAATGCGTTGACGTTCACAACGACGCCCGGTGATTACGCATTCGTTCATGAGTTGCGTTCCAAGTTGCTGGAAATTCCCGGTGCGGTGGCCGCGTCGGCAAGCTCGCACCTGCCGCTCGACGCCAACTATGCCAACTGGTACGACGGCTATTCCACAGAGGGCGCCGAACCATCGGAGCAAAACACAAATCTGGCCGATGACCGTTCGATCCTGCCCGGATATTTTGACGCCATTGGAGCGACATTGATCGAGGGCCGCGACTTCACCGACGGCGACGACGGGGCGCACCAGCACGTGGCGATCATCGATGACGAGCTAGCGGCGCGCGAGTGGCCGGGCCAGAGCGCGCTCGGAAAACGATTGAATATCTCGGACTCACCGAAGGGTTTTTACGAATTCGAACGTGACTGGGTGGTTGTGGTGGGCGTGGTGAAGCATGTGCAGTATCACTCACTGGCGACGACGGAAAGGCCACAGATTTACGTCCCGTTCCAGCTTGCACCCCGACCCGTATCATTCGTCGTGAGGAGTTCCATTCCTCGAACCGCGCTGACCGCTGCGATCCGCGAGAAGCTTTCGGAGATCGATCAAGGCGCGCCGATGGCCCGTATCACGACTCTTGGTGAGCTGGCCGATCAAGCGCGTGCGCAGAGCCGGTTCGTGGCTTTTTTGAGTGCGGCGTTGGCCCTGGCGGCGCTGCTGCTGGCTTGTGTGGGGATTGCGGGCGTGGCGTCGTTCAACGTCGCGCAGCGAACGAATGAGATTGGTTTAAGGATGGCGCTTGGAGCGAGCACGCGCGACGTGCTTCGGATGATCTTTGCGCAGAACCTCGGCTCGGTCGCGGCGGGCTTAGCGTTCGGAGTTGCGCTGGCGCTGGCGCTGGCACCGTTATTGCAGTCGCTTCTGTATGGCGTTCAGCCGCACGATCCAGCGGCATTCGGAGTGGTTTGCGTGATCGTCATGGCCACCGCCGCATTCGCGTGCTTCCTGCCTGCGCGGCGGGCGACGCGTGTCGATCCCATGGTCGCGCTGCGCCACGAATAGCGGGCCGACCGTCTGAAAATTTGGCGAAACCGGCGCGTGCGGCCAGGGCAGCGCTGCTCTACTGAACCGTAAGCGTTACACTAACCGACGGCGCAGGCGTCACGCCCGATCCGCTAAACGTGACGAGCACGGTCTCGGTGCCGGCGGGCGTACCTGGATTTGCTGAGCCAACTCCACCTCCGCCTCCCCCGCCACCGCCACCGCCACCTCCGCCGCACGATGTAAAGGTCAGAACGAGCGCCACGGTGAAGACGGCAAGCGCGGCAGCGCGGCGGGTTGGGGTTCGAAGTGCCGGCAGGAATATCGCCGCTAGAAACGCGATGGCGAGTGCCGATAGCGAAACCGACTCCCCGAGCGTCCACAAACGCGGCCGACCGGGGGGCGTGGAAGCCACCGGAGGCGCTTTGGATGCAGCCGTCGTCTGAATCGAAAACGTGGTGGAAGCCGTCGGCGCGGCACCGCTCAACGTGACAGAAGCCGGACTGAAGCTGCACGAAGATTCCGATGGCAATCCCGAGCAAAGTGCGGAAGAAAGCGCGATGGTCCCTGAAAATCCGTTAGAGCCGGTGAACATCAATGTGGTCGAGCCACTGCCTCCAGCCTTGGTGATTGAAATCGATGCGGGGCTCGCCACGGCCGAAAACATCGGCCCGATCACGGTGAGATTGGCCGGGACCGGGACTGAAGCGGTCGTGTAATTCGCATCGCCAGAATAGCTGACCGTAATGGAGTGCGTTCCGACGGCCTTCGGAGTGTATGCCAATGTGCCTGTCAGACTTCCTGAGGTTGTCGATGAGCCGTTGGTGGGGTTGTAGGTAATGGTTCCCGGAACGGCGCTGCCGTTATCGTAGAAGGTCAGCGTTCCAGTGGGGGCGACGCCACGGCTGGAGCCATACATTTGCGCAGTAAGTGTCGTTTGCTGGCCCAAATTGAGCATCGCCGGGCTCGCTCCATAGGTACCAAAATATGGCTGCGCCTGAACCACAGTAAATGTGGTGGGCGTGGCTGTAGAGGCTGCGTAATTTGCATCGCCCGAATACTGGGCTGAAATGGTGTGGCTCCCAAGTGAGAGAAAAGTTGCCGAACCGACGGCGCCGAGCTCTGCGTATTGAGATGAGGATCCATTGTTCTCATAAGGAAAGCCCTCGTAAACAAGAGTGCTCACCTGCAGAGGCGCTCCGTCGGACGAAAACGTAAACGCCCCGGTCGGTTCGACACCGTCACTTGTCGTAGCAATCTGTGCGCTGACCTCAATTGAGTTTCCGTACTGCGGACTGCTCGATACAGAAGCGGAGGCCGACGTAGGCGCCTTCGAAATGATGTAGTTGAACGTGTTGGAGCTCGGCTTATAGCTGGCATCACCGGAATAATTGATGGAGAGCGAGAACGATCCAACGCTTAGGCTCTGATCTTCGGCGTAGCCAGCGTTATTCAACGGTAGCGAGGCCGGGTTGAATGGTGTGCCGCTCGAAGCCAGAGTGAGAGATCCAGTCGGACATGTACTCAGGCCATTCGAACAATTGCTTGAGATTCCCTGAGCCGTCAGCGATGCCGAAGCATCACCGACGTCAAATCGAAGAAGATAAAACCCAGACCCATACGCGGCTGACGACGCAGTGCGGCTAATCAAGTTGCCGTTGAGATCAAAGGTTTCGAGGTTAGCAAAGGTCTTACTCGCTTCCGGATTCACTGTGACTGTGACGGGCGAAGAATCAGCAGGCGCAAACGTACCGTCACCGGAATAGTGCGCTGTGATCGTGTAAGACGTTCCGCCTGGGAGCAGGTCCGTCGTGGTCCCGGCAGGCAAAGAGCCATTTGTGAGGGCGAGCGTCTGCGGGGCGACCTGTTCGCCGCTGGAAGTCGAGCCGTTGTTTGCGACCAGCACGATCGTGCCGGTCGGAGTGCCTGTGCCTGTCTCTGGCACCACGCTCGCGGCCACGGCGATTGGCTGGCCGTGCGTGATCGTTGCGGGAGGACCCAGCGTAAACGAAGAAAACTTCGACGCGGTGAACTTGCCCGCATACGTGCCCCACTGGTTTACGAGGTTCGCGACATTCACACTGCCGAGCCCCGTCGCCTGATCGTAGCCGGTGGTTGTCGCGTATCCCGAGAGCACTCCGTATGCGTCGCCCTGCGTCTTCACCGTGCAGTTCGGGCTGCCGTTCGCGCACGGCATCGCAATCGTCGAGCCGGACGGGATGTCGTAAAAAATGCAGTTGTTCATCCCGGTCGAAGACACGGAGCTCGAATTGCAGGTATTCGAAGCGGTGCTCGCCATTTTGTAGAAAACGTAGTTCGCATTGCCCTGCCGCTCACCCGTTTTCTGGTTCACCAACGCCATCACGCCAGCAAATGCGGGCGAGGACACCGAAGTGCCCCCGTACCCCTGAAGATAGTCGCTGTTTAAGTCGCACGCGTCCGGTGCGGCATCCGACTGGCAAATCACATAAAACGTGTTGTTGAAGCCGTTGCTTGCGAAAAACGAAACGTCGGGAACATCGCGCTTGCCGTCATTCGGTACTCCCGGCGCGACTTGCCAGGAAGGCTTCGGATAACCCCCGGAACATCCGGATGGCGAAGTCGAGGTGGATACGGTGCAAGTACTTGTACCGCCGCTTGCTCCGGCGACACCGAGGAAGCCATCGTCTTGAGCTTCCTGGCTATTACAGGTCTGCTCTGCAGAATTGGTACCGATATACGTAAAAATCTCAGCGTTCGTGCAAGAGTCGTTCCACGCCACTTCCGGAATGTATCCTTTCGCGTTTCCAAAATTCGTGTTGTTGCTCGTGCTCCAGTACGTGGCCGTGGTTGTCAAATCGTTGAAATCGGTGCCACCCACTGAAACGTTGTAGGGCGTCGAGCCGAAGCCGTTCACCGCCAGGCCGTTCTGAGCAAAATAGGCGTCACTGTCACAAACCGCCGAGCCCTGGTCACCTGACGAGATAAAGACCGTGATGCCTTGCGCCGAAGCCTGTTGCCAGAGCGTGTTGTAGAAGGTGTTCCCCGAGGTGCCGATGAATAGCTCGCAAATACCGTAGCTCTCGCTCATCACGCCTGCGAGGTTGTTGTCGACGATGTATTCGTCCGAAAGGTCGACGCCGAGCGTCGCTTCGGTGGCTTCGGATTCAACGAAATCAATCGTGGCGCCCTTGGCGACCGCGCTGGACCACTGCGTATCGATATCCGCTTCGGGTTCGTCGCCCTGAACGCCGGGATCGGGACCGTTCACGATGATGTTGAGTTTGCCTTTCGGCGTAGCGACGCCGAACATATTCCAAAAGCTCACCCAGTCCGCGGGGTTGACGTCGGTTTCCCCGGAGATCGCAATAATTTGTCCGGTTCCGTCGATCGGCGACGACGCGTTCCAGAGTGGAGCGACGTCGTAGATGGTCGCGAAGTCATACGGTCCGAGAAGTTCGCAAGAACCGCCCAGGATTCCGCAGCCCGTGCCATCCTGAAATTGCGGAATCGGCAGCTGGCCCGTCGGAACAATCTGCCGGGTGTCTTTATCGCGATGGAATGTTCCCGCGGAGTGATTCAACGGCTTGGCGGGAAAATTGTGCAGCGAGCGCACGCCGGCAACAACCGCAGACAGGCTCGTGGGGATCTGGGGATCCTGTGAGTTCGCCCAGTAATCTTTTCCTCGTACTGAATATTTGTGGATCGGCGTGTGGAACGTCTGCTCGACTTGTGATGCCGTGCCGGAAAACTCGATCAGAATTCCGCCCTTGGCCACGTTGGTGACCTGGAATCCATGGGAGTTCAGCCATCCCGCAACGGTCTGAATATCCTGCTGCGCGGGCCCGAACTCGGCGCCGAACTGCTCCGGCGTGAGCCATCGGTGGTAATTCGTGGAAGTTTTGTCCTGCTGCTGTTGAAGGAGCTGCTCGAGCGCGGTTTCCTGTTCGGGGCTGCGCTGCAAGAGCAACAGCATGCGATGCATCGTCAAACTTGCAGGCGCAGCGCCCTGATCGAATTGTGCGCGCGCGTACGGGTGGGTATTGCCATGCAGCGTCACGAGGCTGGTTTCATCGATCGGTAACGCGATGCGGGAGTTTATGTTCCGGGTCTGAGCTGCCGAAGAATAGGCGCACAAGGCGAAGAAAAGGATCAGGACACCAGGGAAGGCTAGGGGTTTCCTTGGCATGGGGCCTCTCTCTCTGTGTATGACGGCTCATCGTTTCCAGCGCGCCAGCTCAAGCGAACAGCCGTCGTCGCAGCTTGAGAAAAAGGCGAAATCAGCAATCCGCGCCGCCAAGCACTATGGCGATCGTAGCTGCTCTCGTCAAGGACGATTTGAGTAAACAGTAACCTCGCGGATAGCGTGGCTCTGTTCAGCGGCGCGGGTTTTAGAAGTTGGTCGAAACGTGCATGAGTCTCGAATGGAAGGAGATAACTGAGTCTTCGCCGGGCGTTCGTCGGCGACTTAGAAGCGAAAGTCCGCCCAGCCAAGGCGGTCGAACGCTGTGCTTTTTAGGAATATCGCAACCAGCGGGCCATTTCGATCAGTGAAGGGCGCTTGCCGTACATGAGGACTCCGACGCGATAGATCTTCGCCGAGAGCCAGATCATCACGATCGTCGTCAGCACGAGCAGTGAAAATGAGAGCGCAATCTGCCAGAACGGCGGCGTCTGTAGCGAGATGCGCAAAGACATGAGCACCGGCGCAAAAAATGGAATCTCCGAAAGGATCACTGCCATCTTCGATGACGGGTCGTTCAGGATCACGCTGTAAATGATCATGCAGAAAACCAGCGGGGCCATCGCCAGCCACTGGAGCTGCTGCGCGTCCTGCTCGTTCGAGCACGCCGAACCGACCGCAGCGAACATCGTCGAGTAAAGAAAGTAGCCTCCGAAGAAAAACAGGCTGGCGTAGGCGATCAGCGAAGGCGGAACGTGAATCCCGCTCAACACCGATTTCCCTCCCATCCCCATCGCGGCGAGCGCACCGTACGAGAAAAGCAGCGCCGTCGACGTCATCCAGATTGCAAACTGCGTGAACGCAGCGCACGCCACGCCCAGTATTTTCCCGGCGAGCAGTTCGAAGGGCCGCACCGCGGAGATCAAAACCTCCATCGTGCGCGTGGTTTTTTCTTCGATCACCGAACGCATTGTGATGATTCCGTACATCAGCAGCGCGGTGTACAGCAGAATGACCAGCGCGATCGCGATTCCGAGGCTTTGGCCCTTTTCTTCGGCCTCGCCGCGCTCGCTCACTTTAAGCAGTTTCAGGTCAGCGCCTTTCAGCACGGATTTCAAGTCGTCGACATGCACGCCTCGCTGGCTAAGCCGTTCCGTGATCACCGACTGATCGAGCGCGCCCGAGAGCGGACCAATTTGCGCGAAGTTATCGGGATTTCGCATATGCAGCTCAAACGACTGCGCATTGTCCGCGGGAATTACCAGATACGCATCGAGCGTGCCTGCGTTGATCTTATCGCGCAAATCCTTCTGCACGGCCTCCGAATCGGCGGGGTGGGAAACCGTTTGCTCGATTACGAATTCAGGCTTGCCGTTTTCCAGCTTGCCGTTCAGCCCCTGTTCGATCGATTCTCCAAGCCCGGCCGAATTATCGACAACCGCGATGCGCAGGCTGTTTTCAGACTTGTGGTTGACCAGAAAAATGATGAGCAGACAGAACGCCAGGCCAAGCAATGGAACGGCAAGCGTCCCGATCACAAATCCCTTGGTCTTCACACGAGTTAGGTATTCGCGCTTTACGATCAGACCGAGTTTACGCACGGGTGGTCCTCTCGATGAAAATTTCGTTCAGCGACGGCTCCATCAGCTCAAATCGCGTGATATTCGCATTGGACTGAACGGCGGCGCGCAAGACCTCTTGTGGATCGGCGCCGGATTTGAGTTTCGCTTCCACGCCGTTGCCCAACCGGGTCAGTTTTTCAATTTGAGGAAACTGCAGGAAGCCATCGGGCCCGGTAAATTCGATGTGAAGCGTGTTCTTGCCGTAAGACTGTTTGATCGCGCGGATGTCGCCATCCAGGACGTTCTGCCCCTTGTTGATCAGACAAATCGAGTCGCACATCCGTTCGATCTGTTCCATGCGGTGGCTGGAGAGCACGATCGTTGAGCCCTTACCGCGCATCTCGATCATGATCTCTTCGACGGTGGCGGAATTCACCGGATCGAGACCCGAGAACGGCTCGTCCAGAATCACGATCGGCGGCTCGTGAATCACGGACGTGATGAACTGGACCTTCTGTTGCATGCCCTTGGAAAGATCGACCAGCTTCTTCGTTTTCCACTCGCCCAAGCCAAGTTTGTCCAGCCATTGATCCGCGCGCCGGCCAGCTTCCGATTCCGTCAGCCCATGCAGCGCCGCTAAAAAAACAATGATGTCACGAACTTTCATCCGCGGATAAAGGCCGCGTTCCTCAGGCAAGTAGCCGATTAAGTCTCGCGTGTCGTCGCTAACGGGCTTCTCGAGGACCTTGATCGCGCCCTGGTCCGCCACCAGAATGTGCATGATCATACGAATCGTGGTGGTCTTACCCGCGCCGTTCGGGCCGAGAAGGCCGAGAATCGACCCCTGCTTCACGCGAAGGCTTACATCGTTAACGGCGTTTACAGAATCGTACGATTTCGTGACGTGTTCGAGTGTGATGGCGTCCATAACGTGGTCTGCGCGGTCGAAACCTACTACGCACGCGCGGCGGAAATATTACACGATTCTGGGCGTTAGCGGATGAACGGCCGCACGGTTTTACGTCGCGAAATTGGTGGTTTCGGGCCGCTTGCGGCGGGAGGGGTCGAATCGCAACTTAGAACCAACCCCGGTCTCGATACAGTTGCGTACCCAGATCAACGGCCCGGCGGACATCCTCTTGAGTCGCAGCATCGGCTCGTTTGAGGTGAAAACAGGTTTTGCCCCTTAGGCGTTGCCGAAGGGCTGGGGAAATCTTGGATTTGAGCGCCGGCTTTAGGTACAGCGGCATGAAGTAAAAGCCGATGAATCCAGTCTGGATGATCACGCTGGCCACTTCCAGGTCCACCGGCTTGCTGCCATACGCACCAGGAATCGAAACCGGCATTGGGACTGTCAGCCTGGTCATCGGTTTGGATTTGCTGCCGGAGACCCAGAGCTTTAGGGGCGGAGAATATAGCGCGAGTACCTTTTCGAGCGCCTTGAAAGTCTCGGCAAGTGACATCGGCCGGGCCGCTCCGCTCGCTGAGACGCCACGAGCCCCAGAACCGGCTTTTGGTCCTCCTCTCCCCGAGCTTGCCGGTTTTCGTTTGCGTACCGTTTTTGGCATGCGCTGATGCTCGCGCGAATCGGGGCGGCGCGTAAGTCGCAGGACGCATTCGAGCAAACGCTTGGAACTTTTCCGACGAACATACGTACTTGAATGCAGCCATAAAGCGGTATGTGTGCGCGCGATCCACAATGGAGAAAGATGCCTAGGGCACGACCAAGGCGAAAAATCTGGATCGCGCCAATATTTCTTCTGGCGGCTGTTGTACAGGCTCGCACACAGGAACCCGGTCGCCATCCCACCGCATCGTCGTCGCATTCCGAGACCGCGACCCACGTTCTCCGCGACGCCGTGAAGGCGGCCGGCGGCAGGAAGCGTCTGACGAGTTTGAGAACCGTGACTCTCGAAGGTTCGGTTGCCAGTACTGGTGCGAGAACGGGTGGTTCATTCACACTCGACGCTAAGCTACCGAACCGCTATTACATGGAACTGCTCGCCGGCGATCGCAGCGTGATCGATGCATACAACGGAAAATCCGCGTGGCGGCAAAACGCTGCGGGTGAGATTGGCACGCTCGTCGGGCCCGAAGGCCTCCAGATCGAAGCGGCGGCGCGCTACTACAATTCCCACCTCGTGAATTTCAAACGCAACCACCTCATCGTCACGCTGGTTGGTACGGCTCAGGTCCGCGGCAAAGACGCTGTAGAGCTCGAGGTGACCTCGCTCGCGGGCCCGAAGCGCCAGGTCTACTTCGATGCACAGACACACCTTGTCGTCGAGGAAGCAGCGACGATGGGCGGCGTCGATCAAAAACTTTTCTACAACGACTACCAGCCCGTCGACGGCGTGCAGCTGCCGCACCAGATCGAACTTCAGCGCGGCAAAGATTCTTTCGAGATTCAGATCACCCGCGCCGCCGTGAATGAATCCATCGGGGAACGCATTTTCGATTTTCCACGCAAATCGCAGGTCGTGTTGCCGGACCTAAAGGCGCTCTTTGCTGAAGTCCGCGCCAAGGAAGGCGCAAACGAGAGGCTGCGACAGAAATACGCGGGCACAAAAATCGACGCTGAGACGGACGTGGACAAGAAAGGAACCAGCACCAAGACGGAGGTCACCGAAAGCTCGTTCTTCTATCTCAATGGTTCCGAAGTGGACCGCTTGTTGAAAAAAGACGGTGAGCCGCTGAACGCCGCGGAACAGAAGGCGGAAGACGATCGCGTCGCAAAGGACGTCGCGCGATTGAAAGCGGAAGCAGCTCACAAAAAGACCCAAGAACCAACGCCGGACGCCACTAAAGATCAATCTGCTCCTGTAGATTCAAACTCGAAAGACGCAAGCGGCAACTCCAGCGACGCCGAGCGCTCCGACGACGACGTAAAAGACAGTGACTTCTCGATCGACACGTTTCTGCGCGTCGCCCAGTTCGTGAATCCGCGTCGCGAGCGGTATCAGGGCCAGGACGTGCTGGCATTCGACTTCGAACCCAACCCTGAGTACAAAGCGCACGGATTCGTGGAAAAAATCGTGCAAAAGCTCGGTGGAGTGATTTGGATCGACGAGCGTGCACACGACGTGGTGCGGCTCGACGCGTTCCTGGTGAACGACATGAAATTCGCGGGCGGACTGATCGCTGATTTCGAAAAAGACACGCGCGTCTCGATCATGAATACCTATGTGAACAACGAGGTCTGGCTGCCGGAGTACCAGGAAGTTCGGATTGCGTTCCGATTCATGCTGGTGAAAACGTTTCGAATCGAGGAATCCACAAAATATTTTGACTATAAGAAATTCGATCCGGCGACCCTTGACGCACCGGCCAAAAAATAAGTCACACTCTTCAAAAGAAAACGCCGCCAAGCGGCACAGCCCGGCGGCGTTTCAACTGTTTAAGGCTCCAACAAAGCGATCAGAACTAGTTCGGCAGCTTCGCTTCGCCCGTCACGTTGAAGATTGCAGCGGAAGTGGTTGAAGACGGCGTGGGCTGGCTTCCGCCCACATTAATGATGTAGGTGCCTGAGGCCACCACGCGATCGCCCGCTTCGGTGACTGCACTCAGGTCGCGAGGGCTCAGATCGAAGTGGACGTGCTGATCTGCGCCGCCGTCCAGATGGACGCGTTGAAAACTACGCAGCGCGCGAATTGGCGTACCGGGAACTTTCGGAAAGCTCAAATATAATTCCACCACCTCATCGCCCGCCTTCGCACTTGAGTTCTTGACATCAACGTCCACGCTCAACGGATCGCCCGCCTTCAGCGTTGGCGAGCTGACCTTGAGACCCGAGTACGCGAACTTCGAATAGCTCAATCCAAAACCGAACGGATATAGAGGCGTTCCGGTGAAATAGCGATAAGTGCGGTTCTTCATGTCGTAGTCCGAAAAGTCGGGGAGCTGGTCGACGCCCTTGTAGAACGTCACCGGCAGCCGACCCGCGGGATTATTGTCGCCGGAGATCGTTTCTGCGATCGCCGCGCCCCCCTCTTCGCCCGAATACCAGGCATCAAGAATCGCGTTCGCGTTGTCCGCAGCCCAATTCACGGAAAGCGCGCTGCCGTTCATCAGCACGACCACGAGCGGCTTGCCCGTCGTCTTCACGGCCTTCAGCAAATCTTCTTCTTCCTTCGGCAGGTCGAGGCTGGTGCGATCGCCGCCGCTGAAGCCCGGAACTTTCACGTCCATCTCTTCGCCTTCGAGTTGCGAGGTGATGCCTACGACCGCGACCACGACGTCGGCTGCTTTCGCTGCCGCAACGGCATCGCCTTGTGGATCAGGATTGAGCCGGTTCCAGATGAAGCGCGTCAGAATGCTCGTCCCCATGAACTCCTCGAGCTTCACGCTGTACTTGCGGCCCTTCTCCAAATCCATTTCGACGGTCTTGTTCTGGATCCCATAGGCCTCGCCGTAATCGACGATCAACTTGTCGTCGACCCAGAGTTTGTTCTTCAGCCCGTCGAGCCCGATTGTGTACTTTCCGGATTCGGTCGGCGTTAGATAGCCCGTCCAGCGCACGCAGAAATCGCCGTCGCCGGCTGGGCGTGGCGGATGCGAGTGCGGCGCGAAATCGACCACCGGATCGACGCGGGTCAGAACCGGACCACCCTCAAATTTTGTGCCGTTGAAATATTCGGCTTTGAGTCCTGGCTGGCCGTCCGACGTAGTGAGTTCCGAGGAAGGCACCGGCGCGGCGTTCCTCAGAAAATTCGTGCCCGGCGAAAACGTGACTTTCGCGTTCGGAAAGGCTTTGGTGATTCCGTCGAGCGCGGTGGTCGCATGCGAAGGTGTGCCGTTGTAATTCCCTTCCAGCACGCGAATCTGGTCGGCCAGCGGCCCCACCACGGCGATTGACTGCACCGATGCACTAAGCGGAAGCGTACCGTCGTTCTTCAGCAGCACGATCGATTCGCGAGCCGCCTGATGCGCCAGGTCCCGGTGCGGCGCTGAGTCCAACTCCGAATCCGAAATCTGAGCGTATTTCACCATCGACGGCGGATCGAACAGGCCCAGCTTCATCCGCGCCGTAAACAGACGGCGCAACGTCACGTCGACGTCTTTTTCGGTAATGAGGCCCTGTTTCACGGCGTCCAGGTAGCGCTGGTAATCGGATGTGTCGGTTTTTTTTGCGATGAAGTCGGCGCAATCGTTGTCCACGCCCGCCCTCAGCGAAACTGCGGCCGCTTCGGCGACCGTTTTCACGTAGTGATGGCCGCGCTCGATATCCGCGATCGCGTCGCAGTCGGATACAACGTAACCCTGAAAATTCCACGCCCCGCGAAGCGTCTCCTTCAACAGAAAATCGTTCGCGCAGCCCGGCTGGCCGTTCACGCTGTTGTAGACGCACATCACCGATTCGGCTTTCGCATCGACGACCGTCGAGCGAAACGCGGGCAAATACGTATCTTCTTCATCGTGCTTCGACACTTTCACATCAACGGTATGGCGCGTCGACTCTGGCCCACTATGCACCGCGAAATGCTTCGGGGTGGACACGACCCGAAGATACTTGGCGTCGTCGCCCTGCATGCCGGTCACGAAGGCCATTCCCATGTGCGCCGTCAAATACGGATCTTCGCCGTATGTCTCCTGGCCACGGCCCCAGCGTGGGTCGCGGAATATATTAATGTTCGGGGACCAGAACGTAAGGCCCTGGAAGATCTGGCTGTTGCCGTCTTTCAGATCTTGGTTGTACTTCACGCGCGCTTCCGTGCTGATTACCACGGCCATTTTGTGAATCAGATCGGGATCAAACGTCGCGGCAAGTCCGATCGGTTCCGGAAATACAGTTGCGATGCCGTTGTTCGCTACGCCGTGCAGCGCTTCGCTCCACCAGTCGTAACCGGGAACCTTCAGCCGCGGGATCGCCCGCGATTGGTTGACCAGCTGCGAGCACTTTTCCTCGATCGTCATTCGCGAAATCAAATCGTTCACGCGCTGGTCCGTAGGGAGCGCGGGATTCAGGTAGGGCGCATTGCTTCCGGCATCAGACTGCTGCGCCGCCGCCGTGCGTCCCGCGAGTGGCTGAAGAAAAACGTATCCGGATACAATCGCTGCCAGAATTCCGAGCTTGCTGACGAGCTTCATTGGCGCATTCTCCCTGAGCAATTTTGCACGCGATCCGGAAGGACCGGCGATGGCGCGAAGTGGGCCGCCCGATAGCCTACACGCTCCGAACGCGAGATTCGAGAGCGTAGATTCGGCGGGATGATGGCTTGAGCAACGCCAGGGCGCAATCGCGAATCCGCACGTTTCGCATTCTGAATCGCCTGCCCCGAACCTTACTCGTTTCGATGAATCGCATTTTCTGGCAGGTCTATTCGCCGTCTGCAAGCAAACCCTGAGTGCGTAAGATTCGCCGCACTTTTTTTGGCGAGATCGAAAGCCGGGTCGCCACACGCGCCACTTTGCAGCCCTCCCGTCTCCATACCTTCGGAATCACGATTGCGGCAAACTCTTCGCTCACGTCTTGAAACGATTTTGCACCCACGATCCCTCGCGACCAATCGCGAAGCGCCGCGTTGATGTTTCCTCCGCCGCGAAGTCGCCGGTTCAGTTCCTGCAACTCGCGCCACACATAATCGTGGTCGGTTTGGGTCAGAAGCAAACTGGCTTGCTTCGCGCACCCCCGAGCCGACTCGTAGTCGTCCGAAGAATCAAGCGTGAGCGCAAGACCCAGCGCGATGAGCGCCTTTGCCGTTAGCCGGCGATTCTGGGTGCGCTTCGCACACTCCACAGCTTCTCGCCCGTACTCGCAAGCCAATTCCGACGACGGAATGCCGCCCCGGCCGTCGACCATCTGTTCTTCGATTTGCTCTTCAAATTTTGCACACTCGACGGCGGATTGCAGCATGCGCGCGCGCCCTTTCAGCAGGCTGTCCTTCTTTTCATCGCCGAGTTGATAAGCAGTCCGCCCCATCGAAGCGGCTCGGTCGAGCTCGCCATTATCGAGGTGCAGGTATCCGAGCGTGATGAAGACGTTTCCGTTGCCGCGATGATCGTCGTAGCGATCGTAAATCGCGCGCGCTTTCTTTAAGTGCTCAAAGCTTTCGTCGCGGAGGAGACTGAGCCGCTCGCGGTCCTGCGACCCACCAGAAATTCCTGGTGCGGCTGCCGAGCGCTTTCGGCGGCGGCGTGCCGCGGTCGAATCGATCTTGTTGCGCCACTGGAGTGCGAGCAGTCGCTTCACGAACGCAATATTTACGAACGAGCGCGCCAGATTGCGATTGTAAGGATCGCGCTTTTCGTACTCGCGAATCGCGACTTCAAATTTTGAAAGAGCAAGATCGTGATTCCCCTGCCTGCGGGCGATGCGCCCGTACGCCGACGCGATGTTGCCCAACGTAATGTAGTCGTCCGTATCGGACAACGTGTCGCCCGCTTCTCGCAGGATTCGCGCAGCATCGTCCGGCTTCCCTTCCTGAAACGCGATCCATGCCTCAAGCACCTGCATCACCGCGGCCATCTTCGGAAATTTCAATGAGAGCGCAAGCTCGCGTCCTTTTGCAACGTACCCAAGCGCATCGGCGTATCTGGCGTTACGGCGCAAACATCGTCCGAGCCAATAGTGAGCGATCGCCACGACCTGCTTGTCTTGGATCTCATCCTGAAGTGCCAGCACCTTCTCGAAGTGGCGTGTCGCGCGTTCGTACGACTCGTCTCGCATGGCCACCAAGCCTTCAGCCATCTTCAACTGAACATATTCGACAAGTGTGAATTCGTCGGGCCTGGCGTCACGAAATCGAGAAAGGAGCTCGTGGATGGGAGCTGCAGAATGCCCTACGTCGATCCACTGGGCGAGGTACCCGAGAAGGTTCGCTGCATTTCGCTGGCCTGGCCGGCACGCTGCAACCAGAGCGCGATTTGCGGCGAGGCGGGCAAGGCCACTGGCAATTCGACGGTCCGCCAGATCTTCGCGTAGTGCAACAAGAAGTTCGTCTGGAATTGCCGGATTTGAATGCGATTCGGAGCGTTGATATCGAGACACTTGGAGTACCTCGCGCAGCCGTCGGACGTGGCGTCCAGGCAAGGCCGCCATTTGTACAACCTAGGTCGCAATTTTGTGTCGCGTGCCGCCCAGTCCGGTCACTCGTCCGATTCGGACCACCTATTTTGACTCCCTTCGGCCTTTCGGGTCTACTGCGTTCACCGCGCGCGTGCGCAGAACAACCACGTCAAGGGCACCAATCGCAGAGGATCGATGGCCACTCAGACCGTGAAACTTCCCACAGCGAATGGATCTCCTGCTGCATGCGAACGGGTTGTGCCAGTAAACACTCCTCCGGTGCATTTCGATCCCCGTCATGACCTTCCGCGTGGCTTTCTCGCGTTTCTTCAGCCGCTGCACGAGGCCTTGACTCAGCGGCAACGCGAGCTACTGGCGCGCCGAGAATTTGCACTCGCGGAAGCACATGCAGGACGTCTGCCGCAGTACTTGCCGGAGTCCGCAGCGACCCGCGAGCCTTGGCGAATCGGACTGCCGGAATGGTGCGCCGACCAGCGCAATCAGATGACCGGTCCTGCCGACGATGCAGATCTCGTTGTGAAGATGCTGAACTCCGGCGCACCGGGCGTGATGCTCGATCTGGAAGATTCCAATGCCAACGCGTGGGAGCACACCACGCAGGGCATTCGAAACGTGCTCTCTGCTCTCAGCGGCGAACTGACCTACTTCGATCGGAAGCGCGGAAACACGGTCGGGATCGCCCCGAGCAAAACCGTCGTGTTCACGCGGCCACGAGGTCTCCACATCCATCAAGCCGGCATTTTGGCGGGCGAATTGATCCCCGCGTCCTTGTTCGACGTCGCAATGGTCGCCTACCAAATTGACTTCGCGACTCTGAAACATCCGCTCTGTTTTTACATTCCCAAATCGGAGTCCGCCGACGAAGCGCTCTGGTGGTGCGACCTTTTCCAGAGCGTCGCGCTCGCGAAAGGCGTCGCCAAAGACGCCATCAAGTGCATGGCCCTCGTGGAAGCGCATCCGCTCGCCTACCAAATGGAAGAATTCGCTTACCACTTGCGCGATCACATCGTGGGTCTGAACCTAGGCCGCTGGGATTATATGGCCAGCCTGATCCACTTCAACATCGAGGATCCGTCGTGGACGCTTCCCGATCGCAACAAAATTTCGCATGACATTGCTTTTTTTCAAAATTTGCGCGAACGCATGCCCGAGATTTGCCACAAGCACGGAATGCTGGCGATCGGGGGCATGACGGCGCTGTTTCCCAGCCGCGAGGACGCCGCGCTCAACACCCGTGCGCTGAAAGCCTTAGCCGAAGACAAAAAGAACGAAGCGAATTGCGGTATGGACGGCGCGTGGACGGGCCATCCCGACCAGAACGCAATTGCCGTCGCTCAGTTCCCTGCGCCCAATCAGCTCGACGCCCGCCGCGAACACCCAGCCGCTCCGGATCTGCGGCCCGTTCCAAAAATCAAAAATGCGCTCACGATGGGTGGCACTCGCGCTGCGGTTCGAACGGTAATCCGCTATCGTAACGGCGTTCTAAATGGAAAGGGCGCGAGCCTTCTCGATGGCTACATGGAAGATCTCGCCACGGATCGAATTTACCGGCTGATGATCGCGCAGAGAATGAAACACTCCGCCGTAATCGATATCCTCGATGAAAACGGCGAAGCGGTCCTCCATACACAGGAATTTATCACGCAGCTTTTCGACGAAGAGCTGGACCGCCTTCTGCGCGAAAACGCGGGCGTCCAGGAGAATCCGAAGCAGGCCGCAACGCTACGGGAAGCGCGCCGCGTCGGCGAAGAAATGATCCGGCGCGGCGAATTCAATCCGGGCTAGCGAGATCACGCGACGGCGAGTTTTCCAATGCGCTACGGCCAAACACGAAATACCTGAACTCATAAGGAGCGCTCGATGCACCCGAACCATACCAACGGAACGAACGGCCACCTGAAACCTCAGACGAATTGGGCTACCAACCCTCGCTGGGAAGGAATCACGCGGCCCTACGCCTACGCTGACGTGCTCCGCCTGCGCGGGTCGGTGCAGATCGAGTACACGCTCGCGCGCATGGGCGCCGAACGGTTGTGGAATCTGATGCAGACCGAGCCGTACGTTCCAGCGCTCGGCGCGATCACCGGCAATCAAGCGACAGAAATGGTGCAGGCCGGGCTAAAAGCAATCTACGGCTCGGGCTGGCAAGTAGCCGCTGACGGGAATTCCGCAGGCGACGTGTACCCCGACCAGTCGCTCTATCCTTCCGACTCCGCTCCAAAGCTTGTCGCTCGGCTCAATCGCGCGCTGCTCCGAGCCGACCAGATCGAATCGGCCGAGGAGAAAAACTCCGGCACTTATTGGCTCGCACCGATCGTCGCGGACGCGGAAGCAGGCTTCGGCGGCTCACTCAATGCCTATGAATTGATGAAGGCGATGATCGAAGCCGGCGCCTCCGGTGTTCATTTCGAGGATCAGCTCTCCTCTGCCAAAAAGTGCGGCCACCTCGGCGGAAAAGTCGTTGTGCCGATTCGCGAATTCGTAGAAAAACTCGTGGCCGCGCGACTTGCCGCCGATGTTTGCGGCGTTCCGACAATCTTGATCGCACGCACCGATGCAAATTCGGCGGGCCTGCTGCTGTCCGACGCCGACCCGCGTGACCGTGAATTTATCCATGGAGAGCGCACGCCCGAGGGCTTCTACCAGTTCCGCGGCGGCATCGAGGCGGCAATTGTCCGCGGCCTGGCCTACGCGCAGTACTCCGACATGCTCTGGTGCGAAACTTCCACTCCCGATCTCGCGGAAGCCAAAAAGTTCGCCGATGCGATTCACGCCAAGTTTCCCGGCAAGCTTCTCGCGTACAACTGCTCCCCGTCGTTCCACTGGAAGAAGAAGCTCGATGATGCAGCCATCGCGAACTTTCAAAAGGAACTCGGCAAGTTGGGCTACAAATACCAGTTCGTTACGCTGGCCGGCTTTCACGCGCTCAACATGTCAATGTTCCAACTCGCGCGCGGTTACGCCGAGTCCGGCATGGCGGCGTACTCAAAACTGCAGCAGGAAGAATTCGCCGCGCAGGAGCACGGCTACAAAGCGATCAAGCATCAGGCGTTTGTGGGAACCGGATACTTCGACGAGATCGCGCGCGTCGTTTCGAGCGGCAACTCTTCCACCACGGCGCTCGCCGGTTCCACCGAAGCAGACCAGTTTCACGGCCGTCACGAAATGAGTCAGCCCGCGGCGGCTCACTAAACCGCCGCCGATTGCACCACTTCGGTGTAAGTCCGTCTTCCTGCCGAAGGTCCGGGCGATGACAAGATGAGCGACCACTGACGATTTCTCAGCGTGTCGCGGCGCGAATGCTGCGCCGATGCCTCCTAGTGCACATTCAGCGAATTGTTTCTTCCATGGACGCGCACGTTCCCCACAAATGATCGCCGAAGTCGTGCGCTTTTTGTGGCATCCACCGATGTCGCAAATTGCGTGCCGGTGAGCCCGTCGTCAGCCACGGCGAGAAGCTTCAGAGCCCTGTTCGAGGTTTCCCCGCAACGACCCAAAACGCTACAATGCGCTCGCAATTTGCTTTCCTGGAGGGCGCTTATGACTCGTCGCATCGCGGTGCTGGCGACAATCTTGATCGCGTATGTCATGTCGGCGGCTGCGCCGGCGTTCGCGCAAGCGAAACTATCGACGCACTGGGAAGAACTCACGGCCGACGATTTCCGCCACGCCATCGTTCAAGCGCAGGGCACCTGCGTGCTGCCGTTCGGCATTCTGGAAAAACACGGTCCCCAGCTCCCGATCGGCACGGACCTCATCGATGTCCGTTACGCCGCCGAGCAAGCCGCGCAGCGGGAGTACGCAATCATTTTCCCGGCGTATTACTTCGGCCAAATCGCCGAGGCGAAGCACGAGCCTGGCACAATTGCGTATTCACGCGAGATTCAGATGAACCTGCTGCAGGAAACCACGGACGAGATGGCGCGGAATGGCTGCAAGAAAATCATCATCGTAAACGGCCACGGCGGCAACGAAAGTCTGCTTCCCTATTTCGCGCAGACGCAGCTGAACGCTCCACACGACTACGTCGTTTACATTCAGTGGGGCGGTTACGATCGCACCAAGAGCCCGTTGCACAAAGACGCGATCGACATGCATGCCGGACAAACGGAAACATCGAATGTGATGGTTTCCCGGCCGGATCTCGTCCATCTGGATCGTGCCCCGCAAGAATCCGGCGCCGACCAGAATCGTGTGAAGCTACCGCCGAGCGTCTATACCGGCATTTGGTGGTACGCAAAATTTCCGAATCACTACGCGGGCGATGCAACCAGCGCGTCGAAAGAACTCGGCGAGGAAAACATGACTGCGTGGGTCGACGCCATCGTTGGCGCGATCCGAGCCGTGAAAGCCGATGACGAAAGTCTGAAGCTCCAATCCGAATTCTACGAAGCCGGCAAACATCCCAACGACACGAAACAATAGTAGGCGATGGATGTCTGGACGAGCACCGACGCAATCAATTTCGGCGGCATCCCGAACAAGTAGTGTCACTGGCGGGAAGCCGCGAGATTAAAGTGCATCGGATAGCGAGCGCCGAGCAAACCCACGCTCACATCGTAATTCACAGAAATTGAAACGCCCCAGTTCCCGTCCGTTTCCACGCGCTCGATCTCGACCTGGTCGGGCCGTAGCGTAATTTCATGTTCAGCGGCCCGCTGAATCACAGTGTTCCGCAAATCGTCCTCCGTGCTCGGCGCTGCAAGACCGATTCTTCCGCCGATTTGCGCCGCAACCTCGCGCAGATCGCTCTGCAGTTCGCGGTTCTCGATCTGCGCCGCAGCCACTTGCCACACCACGCTCACCACCGCCGCAAGCATCGCGATCACCCCGAGAATCTTAAGTTTTCTCACCATCTCGCACTCCAGTTTCCTGACCGACGCCCGCAACTGCATCTCAATCTGGACTCGAACGCTAATTTCAGATACCACGGCGAGCATTAAAAATCACTGAGAAGTGAAGTAGCCTGACCCGTTCTCCTCGAGTCCCCGAATTGGTCTCGCGCTTCGGTTAAGTCCCGTCGGCGTATTTATTTGCAGCGAGCACTGGACGGCCGCTTCAACATCACAATATTCACCGCGCTCTACACGCAACCGGAAAAAGAATAGGACTTCATGCTTTCCGACGATTTCGCACGGAAACGTTGCAAAGGGCGCGTGTGCCGGAGGACTTAACAAGACTTTGGCTCGGACACTCAAAACAATCCGTGACGGATTACTACGCTGGTGGACTCGAGAAAGATGAAGCATGGAGGAAGGATTGGTGCGAGCGTGCGGGTCTTGGTTTCGACTTAGTTGGGCTAGTTGGGCTACAAAACGAAGGAAAAAATAAAACTGCGAAAACAGCCTAACCCCAAGGAGGGGCAGGAATTAGGGTGGCGCGCCCGGAGGGAGTCGAACCCCCGACCATCTGCTTAGAAGGCAGACGCTCTATCCATCTGAGCTACGGGCGCGTTCTTCAGAACTGACTCAGTTTACGGCTCTTTTCGAGTCGCTCGCAACGGGCAACTGATCCGCCGCCTACTAATGTGCCCAATATTGCGCTTACCTCAACTCGAAAATGCGGCTACGACTTCATTCTCTTACAGGTGAACGTGCCTCGGCGCAAAGTTGATCGCAGCGTACGGCTTAAATTGAAAGTGACTTCGACCGTCAGTACTTCGTCAACTCTATTGGCAAAGTCCGGGACTGGCGGCAGGAACCTCGGATGAATGCGGGATTCGCAAAAGCAGAAATGCAATCACGACAGGAATGAGCCCGTCAAACTGCCGTGCCTCGTGAAACTGGCCAAATATGAACGTAACCACGAAGAGCATCGGGAGCAGCAGCGCGGCATGCCGCAGGAACGGCTCCGCCAGACTCCACGACGACGCGGCGGCCACCCACCAAAAAATCAACGTGAAGATCGAGATCAGGAGCATTTTCGGATACACGAACGGGAAATAAAGGTTCGTCCAGAATCGAATGTCCAACTGGTGAGGAAGATGGAAGGCCGTTTGCAACGCCTCGCGCACCGCGAAATGTCCCAACAGCACAGAACCGCACACGGATGCGCACAGCCGCCGATTCGGGTAAGTTTCGAGGAACGCGATGGGGACCAAAAGCAGAATATTCTCGTGATTGAGCGTACCGATCACCAACAGCACTACAAACGCTGTGTACTGCCGCTTCTTCAGGAACAGCAGTCCCGCTGTAAAAAAGAAAACGATCGCGATGTCATAAAACGTAAAGTAATCAAAGGTTGCGGCCAACATTGGTACGAGAATTACCTGGCCGATCCAATGCAGCCCCTCTCCAACGTAGACCGCCGACCAACGGCCCACCGCCCACACTGTCAGGACGATGGGGGGAATTTGCGAAAGCAGGTAAGCCTGATGAAAATTCAGCGACGGATGAGCCAACTTTAGGCCGTCCGCCAGCCACACCCACAACAGGCGATGCCCGAATATCGGCACGGTCCCCGGCGCCGTCATGAGGTCGCGAATTGGATAGAAGAGCCTTTCTTGGCTGCATCGCACGAGTAAGACGAATAAGCTCGTGGAGCATGCCGCGGCGATGGACCAACAGAAAATGTGCGAGCGGCAATACTCTTTCAGCCGGTTTTCCCGGCTCCAGCGCCAGCTTAGAGTGAGCGCGATCAGGGCGGACCAGAATACAATCTGCAGCCGGATCGCCTCGCGCACCTTCACGAAGTCTACCGTCCAGTCGTGCGCTTGGACCCGCAAATCCTTAGCCGCGAGCGCGACAAGTATCGTTTCGCCGGGGAGTCGTCCGTTCCACACGAAAGCAAACGCAATCAGCCCCGCCACGCAAAGCCAGACTCCAATGATCCACGCACGCGAGTGAACAGGACGGAGTAAGAGGAGCAATAACTGGCGACGCTGCATACGGCGCAGCAATCATCTTCCCTTCCACCGACAGAAGTCAATCGGCGCCGCCGCCCTGACGGGTCGCGCCTGTTCAAACGCCGCTCTGCGCCAACGCTATCAACGCCGCTTCTGGAATGTTCACGCAAAGGGGCTTTTACGTGAGATAAGAGGCTTCGGCAAGCTTCGTGATACATTTCGCTGCGCACCCCTCGCATCGGGACGTTTCAGGAGGACATGTTTTATGGCACTGACCATCACTGGTCTATCGAAGACCTATCCGAACGGCGTAAAAGCGCTCAAAAATCTTTCGCTCACCATCGGCAACAACATGTTCGGCCTGCTTGGTCCGAACGGCGCCGGCAAGAGCACTCTGATGCGCACGGTGGCGACGTTGCAAGATCCCGACGAAGGCTCCGTCACGCTGGATGGGATCGACGTCCTCAAACAGAAGAACGAGGTCCGCAAAGTGCTCGGCTATTTGCCGCAGGAATTCGGCGTCTATCCGAAAATGTCCGCGTCGGACATGCTGACGCACCTCGCCATCCTCAAAGGCATCACTTCGACGGGCGAACGCAAGGAAATAGTCGATGCGCTGCTTCAGCAAACGAATCTTTGGGACGCGCGCAAAAAATCTCTGAGCACGTACTCGGGCGGTATGAAGCAGCGTTTCGGAATCGCGCAAGCCCTGCTCGCGAATCCGAAACTGATCATTGTGGACGAGCCAACCGCCGGCCTCGATCCCGCCGAGCGCAATCGCTTCCTCAACTTGCTCAGCTCCATCGGGCGCAGCGTGACCGTGATCCTCTCCACCCATATCGTCGACGACGTCCGAGAACTTTGCTCGCGCATGGCGATCATCGCTTCGGGCGAAGTGCTTCACGAAGGCGCACCTGCAGAGGCGCTCACCGCGCTCCAGGGAAAAACCTGGAGCAAAGTCGTCAGAACGGACGATGAGCTGCGCGCCATCGAGTCGCAAATGAACGTGATCTCGACGCACCTTGTGGGCGGTCTCCACGAAATTCGCGTCTACGCCGACTCCAATCCTGGCGACGGATTCAGGCCCGTCGACTCCGAACTCGAAGATGTTTATTTCCTAAGCCTCTCGCGTCACACAAAAAACTAGGAGACGCCGATGAGACTTTTCTGGGAATTCTTCACATTCGAGCTGAAATTCCGCGCTAAGAGCATCTCTACCTACGCCTACTTCTTGCTCTGGTTCCTGTTCAGCTTTTTCTCCGTGGCATCGGAGAGCTTTGGGCCCGTCGGGTACAACAACGGCAAAGTGCTGCTCAACGGCCCTTATGCGATGGGAATCACATACTCGTTCTCCTCATTCTTCGGGATGATCGTGATGGCCGCGATTTTCGGAACGTCGATCCTTCGCGACTTCCAACGCGACACCTATCAGATGATTTTCACCAAGCCGATTTCCAAATTCGGCTATCTGGGAGGTCGCTGGGCCGGCTCTTTCGTCACCACGGTGTTCGCATTTTCAGGACTGGTTTTCGGCTCGTGGCTCGGCACTTTCGCTCCTTGGGCCGATCACGTACGCATCGGGCCAAATCACTTCTGGTGGTACGTTCAGCCGTTCCTGTCGATCACGGTCACGCAGATTTTTTTCCTGGGCTCGCTCTTTTTTCTCGTCGCTGCACTTTCGCGTAAAATTTTCGTCGTCTATATCCAGGGCGTTGCGCTCTTCATGCTTTACCTGATCGGGCTCACCGTTTACGAATCCACCCGGTCGCTGGAGCGCTTCTGGAGCAGCATTTTCGACCCGGTCGGAATCCTGATGTTTCAGGGCATCACTCGCTACTGGACGGTCGCCGAGAAGAATACCCTGCTGCTCTCATGGTCGCCGCACATCGCGCGTGGCGTCTTTCTGTACAACCGACTCCTTTGGCTTTCCGTTGGAGCGCTCGCGCTGATTGCCGTGTGGGTTTTGTTCCCAATGTCGGTGGAAGCACTTACCGCGAAATCGCAGGGACGTCGTGCGGCGAAGGCTAAACTTGAGGATGAAATCGAAGCTCGGCCGAAACGCTCGCTCGTGGCTGCGAAGCTTCCCCTAGTCCATCAGGTATTCGGACCTGCTACGACCTGGATGCAATACCTGTCGCTCACGCGGATGCGAACCACCATGATCCTTCGCGAGATCCCCTTCTGGGCGCTCGCCGCGCTGGCCGTTGTTTTCTCCATCAGCAACGGCTATTACGCGGGCCGTTTGGGCGAGCAAAACGTCTGGCCGGTCACTTTCCTCATGGTCCAGGCCGTGGAAGGCTTCTCCGAATTCTTCTTTTATATCGTCGCCGCTCTATACGCCGCGGAACTGATCTGGCGCGAGCGCGACGTCCACGTCGACGGAATTTGCGACGCGCTCCCGATGCGCGAAACGGTCGACTGGCTTTCGAAGTTCTCCGCCATCCTGGTCGTGGAAGCAATTCTACTTGCAGTAACCATGGTCTGCGGCGTCCTGATGCAGTCTCTTGCCGGCTATTATCGATTTGAGTTTCTGCAGTATTTCAAGGAGCTCTATCTCGTCACGTTCCCGCAAATCGTCGTCTTCGCGTTGCTAGCGATGTTCGTGCAGACCGTCGTTAGCAATAAGTTTATCGGTCACGCCATCGTGATCGGCATCTTCGTGATCGAGCCCATTCTCTATAATTTTGGCTGGCAGAACTCGCTTTATCTGTTTGGGACCGTGCCGGCCTACACCTACAGCGACATGAACGGTTACGGTCACTTCGTTCCCGCGCTGTTTTGGGCGAACTTATATTGGCTGGCGATCGCGGCCGTTCTAGGCGTGCTTTCAATTGCGCTGACGCGTCGCGGTTCAGACGACGGTTGGACGTCGCGCTGGCGCCTCGCGCGCGCGCGCTTTCCACGCCTCCTGCCGGCGCTGGCGGTCTTCTTGCTCGCAGCCATTGGTTCCGGGGTTTGGTTCTACTACAACGCGCACGTCCTGAACGAATACCTGAACGCCAAAGCGCGGCGCGTGAACCAGGCGAATTACGAGCGCAGTTACAAGAAGTACGAGAACTTGCCGCAGCCGAAAGTGATCGCGATCGACACGCGGGTCGATATCGACCCCGCACACCGTTCGTTTACGGGATCCGGCACTTATACGTTGCAGAACAAAACCACCGCGCCGATCTCTGAAATTCACATTACCGATCAAAATCAATCGGTCACCGATGTTGCTTTCGATCGCGGCTTTCACCGAGTGAGTTGCGGCGCGCGCGATTCCTACTGCATCTACGCGCTCGACCAGCCTCTCGAACCGGCCGCGTTGTTACAAATGACGTTTAAAGTGGGACATCAGACACGCGGATTCAAAGACGGCAACGAGCTCGCCCAGTTTGCCTACAACGGCACGTTCTTCGATTCCGATTATTTCCCTTATATCGGCTACAACCGCGGCGGCGAACTTGATGACCCTCGCCGCAGACGCGAGGAAAAACTCGGACCGCTCGAAGAAATGGCGCCGCGCGGTGACCCGCAACAGTCGCTCTACAACCTCTTCGTTCAGGATTCGGACTGGGTTCATTTCCACACCATCGTCAGCACGTCGCCGGATCAGATCGCCATCGCACCGGGCTATTTAAAACGTGAATGGAGCGAAAACGGCCGCCGCTACTTCGAATACGACATGGGTTCGCAGCAGGTCGCCGATTTCTTTGCCTACATTTCCGGCCGCTATAGCGTCCGCCGCGAAAACTACAAAGGCGTAAACATCGAGGTGTACTACACGCCGGCGCACGAGTTCGATGTTGCCGACATGATCGACGCCTCCAAGCGCGGCCTCGACTATTACCAGCAGAATTTCAGCCCATATCAGTTCAACCAGTACCGGATCATCGAATTCCCGCGATACCGTCAGTTCGCACAGTCCTTCCCCAACACGGTCCCGTACTCCGAAGACATCGGTTTTATCGAACGTCTGGAAAAAAAGAAGGACATCGACTTCACCTATTTCGTCACCGATCACGAACTGGGCCACCAGTGGTGGGGCCACCAGTTGATCGGCGGAAATGTCGAAGGCTCAAACATGATGTCCGAAACGCTCGCGGAGTATTCGGCGCTCATGGTGATGGAAAAGAAATACGGCAAGGACCAGATGCACCGCTTCCTGCGCCATGAAGTCGATGCCTACCTTCGCGGCCGCAGCGGTGAAACTCGGCGCGAACCCCCTCTGGTCCTGGTTCAGCGTGAGCCTTACGTCTGGTATTACAAAGGCGGGCTCGTGATGTACACGCTCGCCGACTACATCGGCGAAGACAAGGTCAACCTCGCGCTCCACAATTTCCTGAATCAGTATCGCTACGCCAACGCCGGAAACTCGGAATCGCTACCGTATCCCGACACGCGCGAACTCGTCGCCGCTCTCCGCGAGCAGACTCCGCCTGAACTACAATATCTGATCACCGACGGATTCGAATCCATCGTGCTTTACGACAACAAGGCCATCAGCGCCGTCGTCACTCCAACTGCAGACAACAAGTACAAAGTCACGCTCACGGTTCAGGCTCGCAAAGTAAAAGCCGACGGCAACGGAAATGAGTCGCCAATGGATTTGAACGACTATATCGACGTGGGTGTATTCAGCGGCAGCAAAGACGACGAAAAACAGCTCTATCTAAAGAAGGAAAAATTCACTCAGGAAAAACAGACGTTCGAAATCGTGGTCGACGAAATGCCCACGCACGCTGGAATCGATCCGTACAACAAGTTGATCGACCGCGTATCGGACGACAACACGATCGACGTAACAAGGCAGTAGCGGAGCGGTCAGCGTTGCGGCCAGAGAACGCCTATATATTTTTCCAGGCGACGTAGGCTGCGCCGATCAACGGGCACTCGTCGTTCAGGACCACGTGAATGGGGATTTGTTTCAGGAAGTCACCCAGCTTTTCTTTGTGATGGACGGCTGCGGCGAATCGCCCATCGCGCATTTTCGGCATGAGCTTCAGCGCGATTCCGCCGGCCACATAAATTCCGCCGCGCGCCACGGTGCGTAGCGCTAGATTTCCCGCCTCACCGCCGTAGATTTCGACCCACAAATTCAGCGTCGCAATGCAAACCTTGCACGAACCATCTAGACCGCGCCGCGTGATTTCCGGCGCCGGATCGATCGAAGAATCGTCGAACCCCGGATGCTTCACCGACGGATCCAGAAACTCGTGCACGCGTTGGAAACCGCCGCCGGAAAGAATTTTCTCCGTGCTGACGAATTCAAACCGCTTGCGCAGAAACTTCCATAGCTCGGCCTGTTGGTCCGTGTTCGGCGCAAAATCGGTGTGCCCCGCTTCGGTGGACATCGGCAAATGCCGGGTCCCGTCCCAAAACATCACGCCTTCTCCCAGCCCCGTTCCCGCAGAAAGCACCACGCTCGTCGCTTTCGGAGCTGGATTTCCGGCATAGATCGTTTCGAGCTGTGTGCTGTCCAGGACTTCAATTCCATATGCGGTGGCTTCCAAATCGTTCAGCAGCCGGACGTGTTTTAGATGCAGCTCGGTCGCAACGTTCGCGCCGTCGACCACCCAGGGAATGTTCGTCGCGTGCACGCGGTTATTCACCACCGGTCCCGCGATTCCGAACGACGCCGCGCTCACTTGCGCCGCGTGCCCGTTCAAAAAATCACGCGCGATTTCTTCCAGGCCGTTATGCTCGCGGCTCGAATAGCGCTTAAACGCCACTCGCGCTAACCTACCGTCCTTCACATCGAACAAGCCGAGGTTTGACTTGGTCCCGCCCAAGTCGCCTGCCAGAATCATCGATTCCTCCGGAACCGAATTTCCTTTGTGTTGAGCATTTCGGTTGAGCCGGCTGTCTCGCTACAAAGGCCGCCAGCGCCTTCCATCGGCAAGAGTCAAATCGTTCGCCGCCGTGGGTCCCGCGCTTCCCGCCGGATAATTTGGAAACGGTGGCGGTGTACCGCTCGCCCAGGCCTCGGTGATCGGATCGACCAAAGCCCACGCTGCTTCCACGCTGTCCGCCCGATCGAATAGCGTCGCGTCGCCGCGAATGCAATCGTTGATCAACGTCGCATACGAGTTGCGCGAACTTTGCCCGAATGCCTCCGAATATTTGAAGTCCATTTGAACGGGGCTAATGTGCATCTGCGCGCCGGGCGATTTCGCGCCAAATGAAAGCGAGATACCTTCGTCGGGCTGAATGTTCAGCACCAGCGAATTGGTTTCCGTGCTTTCGCCGCGGAATACCATGTGCGGCGCGCGTTTGAACTGGATCGCCACTTCCGTCAGCGGACGCGCCAGCCGTTTACCGGTTCGCAGATAAAAAGGCACGCCGCTCCAACGCCAGTTGTCCACATGAAGCGCCAGCGCCACATAGGTTTCCGTGCTCGAATCCGGCTTCACACCCGGTTCCTGGCGGTAACCCGCAACTTGCTTTCCACCGACCGTTCCCGGCCCGTATTGGCCACGCACCACTGACTTCCACACAGATTCCTTGTTGAACGGCCGCACCGACTGCAGCACTTTGATCTTTTCGTTTCGCACCGATGTCGCATCGAAATTTGCCGGAGCTTCGATCGCCACCAGCGAGGTCAGCTGCAGCACGTGGCTCTGAATCATGTCCCGCAGCGCGCCCGCCGATTCATAGAATGCCGCGCGCCGCTCCACGCCCAACGATTCTGACGCCGTGATCTGTACCGAATCGATGTAGTTCCGGTTCCACAGCGGCTCGAAAATCCCATTGCCGAACCGGAATACCAGCATGTTCTGCACGGTTTCTTTGCCCAGGTAGTGATCGATCCGGTAGACCTGCGTTTCGTCAAATACGCTCAGCACTTTGTCGTTGAGCGCTTTCGCCGATTTCTGGTCCGTGCCGAATGGCTTTTCGATGATGATCCGGGTCCAGCCCGTGTCCGCTTTCTTCTTTGCCAGCTTCGCCGCGCTCAACTGTACGATCACGTGCGTGTAGACTTCCGGCGGCGTCGCCAAGTAGAAAAGATAATTCCCGCCGAGTTGCGCTTCTCCGTCTAGCTCGTCCAGCCGCTTCGACAGCTTCGTAAACGCTTCGGGGTCATCGTAATTTCCTGCGAAGTAGCTCAAATTTTTCAGAAACTCTGCTTTCTTCGCGTCATCCGCACCCTCTTCGTTTCCCTTAGGCAGAAATTCCGCAGCGCTCTTGCGGAAGTCTTCATCGCTCATTTGTGTGCGAGCGAATCCCACCAAACGGAAGCGCGGCGCAAGGCACTGGTGCACAAACAATTCGAAAAGCGCGGGCAGCAGCTTTCGGCGCGCCAGATCGCCCGAGGCTCCGAACATCACAATCGCGCACGGCTCAGCCGGCACTTCGCAAAAAAAGCCTCCCGTTGGCTTTGCACCAGTGGTCTTCTTTTCCTGGTCAGTCATTGAGAATCCCTCCGGAGTCCGCTCCGGATGCCACGTCAGTCTGGCAAAGTTTTATTAAAACTCAAGCAGGACTCTGAGAGCCTACCACAAGTCCGCCAAGACTCCGTTACACCGGATTTACACCCTGTGAGAATCAGCCGTTTCGGGCAAAACCTCATATCTGTATCGATATAGGCGCTCTACATTCGGGCGTCCCTTCAAGCAGATGGCCGTCGCGGGGAAAATGACGCAGAAATCCGTCCTGGGCTATTCGGTGAGCTTTTTGCGCCACAGCTGTAGAGGCGCGATCGCGTAGTTAAGCTGAACCAAGACGATGAACGCGATGCTCCAAGTAGTGCTGATAACGCACAGCAATGCGCCGAACGCGTAGAGCGACTGGGCAACGATGATCCGATGGCAAATCGCGGCTGTCATTTCATGCGTCGTATCGTTGTTCAGCAGTGCGGCGCGCGTTGCATAGCCCCACGCCCCGTAAAGGGTCGCGCCCAGCAGAAAAATGTTGAACCAGTAGGCCACCAGCGCCGCGCGAAACGGGGTGAATTCAGCGAGCAACCGCGTCGAAAAAGGCATGATCGTCACAAAGAAAAGAAACGCCAGGTTGATCCAAGTGAGGTTTCGATCCGACCGCTCGAGTTGGTTCAGTTCCGTCTGCTGCCCCACCCAAAAAATGCCGAGTGTGATGAAGCTCATTAGGTAGACGAGCAGCTGCGGCGCAAGAGCCACGAACGCGCGCAAAAGATCGTGCTCGGACTGAATCAGCTCGCGCGCGGGAACATGCAGCTCAAGCAGCAGTAAGGTCATCGCGACGCCGAATATTCCGTCGCTCAGGGCGGCAAGCCGCTCCGCACTCTGGCCTGCGACGCGATTGTAGGAAGTGTTCACCATCGGAGGGATTTTGAATTCGTGACCGTAACTTTTACACCTTCATCGAGTCAATCGCGAGAAGAATCTCGCGCATCCAACAACCAGTCGCCCAACTGGAAATTCTCCGAGCCTTGCTGTATCTTGAAGAGGACAAAGATTTTGGGAGGATTTTCGTGGCTGACGAACACAATTCGCAAAACGCAGCGGCTGCGCCCGCCGTCCGCATGGTGAAATGCGTGAAGTTGGGACGCGAGCTGCCCGGCCTTGATCGGCTTCCGTGGAAAGGCCCGATCGGCCAGCGCGTCTATGACAACGTTTCGAAGGAAGCATGGAAGGGCTGGGTCGAGCACTCCAAGATGTTGATGAACGAATTCCGCCTGAACCCGCTCGATCCGAAATCGCAGCAGATCATGGAAGAGCAGATGGAAAACTACTTCTTCGGCGATGGCGCAAAGGCGCCGGAAGGGTACGTACCGCCGAAGCATTAGCCGCGCAACGCGTCACGACGAAACACGCCGCAGAATCGAAACTTCGCAGGGTAACGCGTGCGATAAAATAGGCACGCTGCTCTGTTCGACCCAATATTAGAGGAGCGTCGAGTCCCGCATGAGCACCTCATCGCCCAATTCGTTCGGCAGCAGATCCAAACTTCGCGTCGGAAAACAGGATGTCGAGATCTTCAGCCTGAAGGCTCTCGAGCGCGAAGGCATTGGCAACGTCGCTCGCCTGCCTTTCTCTCTGAAAGTGCTGCTCGAAAATCTCCTCCGGCATGAGGACAGCCATTTTGTTTTCGCGGACGATATTCGCGCTCTCGCGGGATGGGACCCCACGAGCGCCCAGGGCGCCACCGAAAAAGAAATCTCGTTCATGCCCGCGCGCGTGCTGCTTCAAGACTTTACCGGCGTTCCGGCGGTAGTCGATCTCGCCGCCATGCGCGATGCGATGCGCCATCTTGGCGGCGACCCGAAGAAAATTAATCCCCTGCTCCCCGCCGAACTCGTTATCGATCACTCCGTGCAGGTCGACAAATTCGGCACCGCCAACGCGTTCTCGTTCAATGCCGACCTCGAAATGCAACGCAATATCGAGCGCTACTCCTTCCTGCGCTGGGGGCAAAAGGGATTTCAGAATTTCAAAGTGGTCCCGCCCGACACTGGCATCTGCCATCAGGTAAACCTGGAATATCTCGCGCGGGTCGTATTCCGCGAGAAACAAGCCAATGCTTGGGTGGCCTTCCCCGATTCTCTTGTCGGCACCGACTCGCACACCACGATGGTCAACGGACTCGGCGTTTTCGGCTGGGGTGTTGGCGGCATTGAAGCGGAAGCCGCGATGCTCGGCCAGCCGCTCTCGATGTTGATTCCGCCCGTAGTCGGCTTCAAATTGCACGGCCGCTTGCCGGAAGGCGCCACGGCCACGGATCTCGTCCTCACTGTTACACAAATGCTGCGCAAGAAAGGCGTGGTCGGAAAATTTGTGGAGTTCTATGGCACGGGGCTTTCCAGTCTCACGCTTCCCGATCGCGCCACCATCGCCAATATGGCGCCCGAGTACGGCGCGACGATGGGCTTCTTCCCGGTCGATGCCGAAGCTGTCTCTTACTTGCGTTTCACGGCGCGCCATGAAGAACAGGTCCAGCTCGTCGAGGCTTACACGAAGGAACAAGGTCTGTTCCGCACCGACGCGACGCCCGATCCGGTTTTCTCTGACAAGCTCGAACTCGATCTCGCGACCGTTGTTCCGACGATGGCCGGCCCGAAACGTCCACAAGACAGCGTGCCGCTCACTCAGGCAAAACAATCGTTTGAGAAGACGCTCACGGCGCCCGTGAAACATGCAAGTGTCCAAGAAAATGGCGATAAGTTCGACCTGTCCGACGGCTCCGTCGTAATCGCCGCGATCACGAGCTGCACGAATACTTCGAATCCCTCGCTAATGCTCGGCGCGGGCCTTCTTGCAAAGAAAGCCGTCGCTCGCGGCCTTCAGACCAAGCCTTGGGTGAAAACCAGCTTCGCTCCCGGCTCGAAAGTCGTTACCGACTACATCGAAAAAGCCGGCCTCTGGCCTGCGCTCAACGCGCTTCGCTTCAACCTGGTTGGGTATGGCTGCACCACCTGCATCGGCAATAGCGGTCCGTTACCTGAGGCGATCGGCAAAGCCGTGAAGGACAATAATCTCGTCGCCGTCTCCGTCCTCAGCGGCAATCGCAACTTCGAAGGCCGCATCAACCCGCTGTGCCGCGCGAACTATCTTGCTTCTCCGCCGCTGGTTGTCGCCTACGCTCTGGCCGGCCGCATGGACATCGACATCGTGAACGAATCGCTCGGCACAGACAAAGCGGGCAAGCCCGTCTACCTCCGCGATATCTGGCCCACGCCCGCCGAGGTGGAAGAGACGATGCGCACCGCGGTCACCAGCGAACAATTCCGCACGCAATACTCCGACGTCTTCGCGGGCGACAAGCACTGGCAAGCGCTTCCGATTCCAGAAGGCGATCTCTACGCGTGGGACGATAAGTCCACTTATATTAAAAATCCTCCGTACTTCGAAAATCTCGCGCTGAAGCCTGGCCCGATTCAGGATCTGCGCGGCCTGCGGGCTCTCGCGGTTCTCGGCGACAGCATCACCACCGATCACATTTCACCTGCTGGTTCAATCGGCGCCGATACGCCTGCTGGAAAATATCTGATCGCGCACGGCGTTCAGCCCAAGGACTTCAACTCCTACGGAGCGCGCCGCGGCAATCATGAAGTGATGATGCGCGGCACCTTCGCCAACATTCGTCTGAAGAACCAGCTCGCTCCCGCGACCGAAGGCGGCTGGACAATCCATCAGCCGAGCGGCGAAAAAATGTCGATCTACGACGCAGCGATGAAATATCGCGATCAGCATGTGCCCCTGATCATTCTGGCTGGGAAAGAGTACGGCTCCGGCTCATCGCGCGACTGGGCCGCGAAAGGCACAATCCTTCTGGGTGTTCGGGCCGTCCTCGCGGAGAGCTTCGAACGCATTCACCGCAGCAATTTGGTCGGCATGGGCGTGCTGCCGCTTGAATTTCTTCCCGGGGAAACCGCCGCTTCAATCGGCCTGACGGGTCTGGAGATTTTCGAAATCGATGGCCTGGCGCACAATTTCGAGCCGCGCAAGAAGGTCAACGTGAAAGCGCGTCCCGCCGGTGGCGGCGAAAGGAAATTCACCGCAATTGCGCGTGTCGATACTCCGTTCGAAGTGGCGTACTACCAGCACGGTGGGATTCTGCAGTACGTCCTGCGGCAGATGGTTTAGACAGGTCGGCAAAAACTTCGTCGAAAACGTCAGTGCGTCGTGGCTGGATTCTCTTTGTGTTCTTTCACCTGGAACCGCAGCAGCGCGGGCGCGCCCAGCGCGAACACCGCCGCAAACACCACAAAAAATCCCACGAAAGTCATCCAGTACGCGGCGCCGACTTTTCGCAGCACCAGCATCGCCGCTTCCGCCAGCCCGAACGAGAGCACAAATATCAACACCGCTGATAAAGGCTTGGGCTTCAGGTGAATCGAGCATTTCTCACAGACAACGTGTGAGAGCCCCGAACCGGTCCATAGCGCTCCGGCGGGAATACGTTCGTGGCATTGCGGGCAAGTCATGGGGCTGACCCCCTTCACTACCGATTCGCGCTCGTTCCTGCCGTTGTCCCGTTTGGGAGACCCCGACGCGCGCTAATCTACCACGAGTTGCACACTCGTAGAATGCATCAAATTTCCCGCCGAGCCGGTAATCGCGACTTGGTAAGTGTGGCTCACCGGAGGCGGAGTTCGGCCCCCGCCTCCGCCGCACGCGCTCAGCCCAGCGAGCAAACCGGCCAGCACCATAAACGCGATAGCAGCGAAGGACGCGCGCAGCTGCCTCTTACGGCCGAGCGCTCCAATCGAAAGAAAGGATATCGCGGCGAGCGCCGACGTCGCATTGACGCGAAGGCTCGCCGTAGCCGGTATCGACACTGTCAACCCCACGCTCGTGCCCGCCGTCGTGGGCGTCACAGGATTCGGCGTGAACGAGCAGGTGATCCCCGCCGGCGCATTCGGGCACGAGAGCTGAACCGGCGCCGCCGAATTTCCCTGCAGCTGGACGGTAAACTGATACGTCGCCGATCCGCCTGTGCTCGTCGTCGCACTCGCTGGCGCTGGCGCGCTAAGCGAAAAATCGCAGGAGCCAACTACGCCAAGCGGCAACGCATTTGTTGTGCCCGCCGTCGGATCGCTCACGTTCAGCGCCAACGTTCCGCCACAGCGTGTCGCGGACGCCGGCACGTTCGCCGTCAGCGTTGTGGCATTCACATAAGTCGTGGTCAACGTCGCACCCGCCACGTTCACCGTTGACTGTGGCGTGAACCCATTTCCAGTCGTCGTTATCGGTGTGTCGCCCGAGCCCGCGTTCGCGCTCACCGGATCGATCCCGGTCAGCACAAATGCCGGAAGATTGGGCAGTTGGATGTTCCATGCGCCGCGTCCGTGCGAACCTGCGACGAGCGTCCGCGATACGTTCCGCAACTTCAGTGACAGCACCTGCACGTTCGGCAGCCCGGCCTGTAGCACGCTCCATGTGGTTCCGGCTCCGGAGGTCGCATTCGCGCTCGCATACACTCCCGAATCCGTCGCCACGTATACGGTGTTATCCGTCGTGTCGGTGGGATCGATCACTATGTCGTTCACCGGAACGTCTGGCAGATTTCCATCGATCTGCACCCAAGAAGATCCGGAATTGTTCGAATAGAAAATATGTCCGAGGCCGTCGCAACCCGCCACAGCGGGGCACGAAAATCCGGAGTACGCCGCGAAAACGTCCTGCGGGCTTGCAGGATCCACTGCAATCGAGCTCACCTGCCGCGCGGGCTGGCCTTTTTGATTCACTCGATGGATGTCCGTCGCACCCGAAAGCGCTTGTGCCGACTCCCACAGCAACCCGTCCGACGTTCCCGCGTAAATCACGTTGGAATCCGACGGGGCCACCTGAATCGCGGTCACGTACTCGCTCGCCCCGTCCTTCGTTAGATCGCCGGAAATCGCCGACCACGTCGTACCTGCATTCGTGCTTTGGAACAGCCGGTTCGTGCCGAAGTAAAGATTCGAGCTCGCGTTCATGTCCATCACGAAGGGCGGTATAAAGTCCGCGTTGTCCGTGAAGTCGATGCCGTTGTTGAAATCGATCGCGCCCCAGTTGACGCCGTCGTCGCCTGGGATGCCGTTCATCGTATTTCTTGTCAGCGTTCCCGGCCCGTGTAGGTAGTTGCAAGCCGCGTAGATCGTCGTCGGCGTCTCGGGATCGATGGCCGTATATCCGCCGTCCCACGGGCATGCCAGCGTGTCGCTCCACGGCAGCGATCCGCTGTATTGTTGCGCGTCGTTGCCCTGCGTCCCGCCATACAAGATCTGGTCTGACGAAGGATGCACGGACATACCCGGATAAAACTGCGTGATATTCAGCGATGTATTCGCGTTCCCCGTGTTTGTGTTCAGGTCCGCCCAGTGCTGGCTTCCGGAAGAGACTGCGCCGCGGATCACATCCTTCGAAGCCCAAACACCGCCATCGTTTCCCACGAACAGCGCGATCGCGGATCCGTTCTGCCCGTTGGCGAAGCCGAATGTGTGCACGTCGGTATGCGTCGACGTTCCATTCCCGCTCCCGTCCGCGGAAAAGTCGCCCCAGGTGTTCCCTCCATCCGACGATCGATAAATGGACGACATGCCGTACGCGCCGGGTGCGAGTTGGGGTTGAGCCGCGCCTCCAGCGAACACCAGACCGCCGTCGGCTTGCGGCATCGCCGCCAGCTTCATCGCGTAAAAACAAAGCGGCGAACAAAAGTCCGGAAGATTCGAGGCATTCGGATAAACGGCCGTGAATTCCCCGCCCGACCCGTTTGCGGTGATGTCCGTGCCGTACAATACGCTTAGTAAATTGTCCGAACTCGTCGTTGAGTCCGCGATCGACACCCACACGACTGAACTCCCTGCCTTAGCGCCCGCCGATGCCGCCAACGAAATGCGTCCATATGATGACGCGGTCGCCACCGAATCGAGCGCCGTGACGCGGTGCCAAGTGACTCCGGCATCCGGAGAAACGTACAATCCGTTGCACGGCGCACTCGCGCACGAGGCCGCAGAGTCCGCATCACCGCTCGGATCGCCAAGCGCCGCGTACACTGTCTTGCCCGTAAGATCGCTCGGATCGAACAACACGTCCGTAGCAGGGTTAAATGGCGCTCCGCTCGCGGACGTCGCGCCGGGTTGCGAACGCGTCCAAGTCGCGCCCTCGTCCGTCGAACGCCACACGCCCGAATGCAGCGTGCCTCCCGCGGCGTAATCCGTTCCCTGCACTGCCGCCAGCAGCACCGGATGCGCGACGTTTGGCTGCGCCGCGATCCCGCCGATGTATGGCCCGCTTGCGCCCGGACCTTGCGATGCCCCTTGTGTAAATGTTTGGTCCTGCTTCCAGATCTGCCCGCCATTTACCGACCGCAGCACGCCCGCTCCATACATATTGTCCTGCGCGAAATTCGATTCGCCGGTCCCCACCACGATCTCGCTGCTTTGCGCGTGCCCGCCAAACGTTGGGCACGACCCAGGAATCAGCGCAATTGCTCCTACCGCAACAGAAGGCTCTTGGTCCGTGAGTGGCGTCCACGTCACTGGATTTCCGGAAAGCGCGTTGAAGCTAACCCACACGCCTCCGTCCGCGGCTCCCGCATACACCGTGTTTCCCGTCGCATCGCACGGGTCCGATACCAGCGCCGTCACGCGCCCTGATACGTTTCCATAAAAAATATTGTTCGCTGTGGGTTGCGGGCCCAGGGGAGTCCACACACGAGGCTGAGCTGCAATCTGCGGCGCTTTCTCGGAAAGTTGATCGAAGTACGTCCGGTGCTGGGTGATCGCAAGTTGATTTTGCTGGAGGGCGTTTACCAGGAGCGCGTTCGGGATGTGTCCGTTCGCTGAAGCACGTTGGCGGAAGAACCAAGCGGCTCGAGCGCGAACGATCGCCGCAGTCGTCCCTTGGTCTTTCGCGGCGCGAAAACCCCTTAAAGCTCGCGCCAAAGATGGCGCAGCCGCCGCGATTAACACCGCGAAGCACACCGTAGGGAGCATCAGACGGGACAGACCCGGCCGCCTGCGTATGTTCCTGTCTTGATTTGCTTCGGAAAAAGAGCCGACGTGGCCTCCATCAACTGCCAAAAGGGGCGCCCTCCCAAGGGCCAACACATTATATCGAAATGCATCTCGGCAGGTGACACCGGGAAGCCTGTATTACGGCGCCGCCGGAACCTGACTGGCCATCGCGTTCGCCATTTCCCGCCAATCTTCGTACTGCGAGGCGATTCCAAGCCGCACTAGATAACCGGGGCCGATTGCTTGAGTCGCAAACGTCGCCTGCTGCCCTGGCCGCAGGCTCGCTTCGTGCCCAAAATATTTGAGATGTGCACGATGCCGACGGCATCGAGCACGTCGTGCGAAATCGCCGCTTCCGGAGTGTGGTGGTGTGCTACAGCTTCCAGCACCGACGAGGGCAGTCCCCAAATTCCCAGGCGATATGCACCGACTGCTTGATCGACGAAACTTCAAGTGGCAATCCAAAAGACGCCGAGTTCACGAGCTGAAAAATTTTCGCGGAGATCGCCACAGCCTGATCCGCCACTTGCACCCGCTCCGCCATCGACACTTCCCGGACTTGTAGCTTTTTCCGCACCGCGAAATACATCTTTGGAAGGACGGGCAAATCCTTTGCCGTTCCCACTAAGCTCGCCAGAATCCGGTTACTTAGGATTTTCGAAAGATTTGCCGCGCGCTGCGCCGCGATCCTCACCATCGAGGGGTCACAAGGTTTCAGCAAAAACTGATGCGCCACGGGGACCGCCCGCAACGCCCGTTCCATTTCCTGCTGGCTTGGCAGCAGGATTTGTACCGTCGTACCGCTCGCAAAATGTCTGGAGCAGCACCCCTCCATCCATGTCCGTCGTCCGCGTCGACGAGATGATCACCTCGAAATTCTCGGTGGCCAGCGGCCTTAGCGCCGCCTCTCCCCTTGCCACGAATTCCCGTTCGAACTGGCCCTTCGCCTTGGAAATTCCGCGCGCCAGCAAATCGAACTCTTCACCGTCGTCGTCAACGACGAAGACTCTCTTCATTTTTGCCGCCTCATTGAAATGGCGCTCGACGGCAGTCGCGCCACCGCGATCCGTGCGCACGAGTGCCCTCGCGAATCGTCCTACGAAGGGGAAAATACGGCCAGAATGAGAGGGACTACAGCCCGCGCCTGCGGGTCGCACTCGCCGGCCTCTTGGGCCGCACGCAGGGTCAGTCTATCGTCACTTTGCTCCCGCGCGGCTCCGCGTGTCCGAAGAGTCAGTCCCGCGTGCGGGCCCGAAATCCTGCCCAACACCTACGACGCAAACATGGAAGCGCGACGGCTGCGAATGATACTCTGTCGAGGTCGCCATTCGTCCGGAACTCTCAAGCGATCCAAATGCACCTCGCCTCCGCGATTCCGATGATCCCCACCGGCAACGAACTCACGGCGCTCCTCGTCGTCGTTTCGTTTTCCGCGGGGCTCAATGTCTACGCCACCGTCGCCATGCTGGGCCTGCTCGGCCGTTACAACGTGCTAGCCGTGCCGCCCGCGCTTCACATCGTGCAGGATTGGAAAATCATCGCCGCGTGTTGCGTCTTGTTCGCGCTCGAATTTGTTGGCGACAAAATTCCCATCTTCGATCTCGTGTGGAACGCGGCGCATACCTTCGTCCGCGTTCCTGTCGCCGCGCTCATCGCATACGGTGCAACCGCTCAGCTGCCGCAGTGGGAACAGATCGCCGCTACATTTGCGGGAGGCTTGATCGCCCTCGCTGCGCATGGCGGCAAGACCGCTGCTCGCGCCGCCGTCATGGCTTCTCCCGAACCGGTCTCGAATTTTGCGCTAAGCGCCAGCGAAGACGCTCTGGTCGTTTTCCTCATGTGGTTCGTCACCAAGCATCCTTACTTCGCGTCCGGCATTGTCGCAGTAGGTTTGCTGATCGTCATCTTCCTGCTGCGCTTCGTTGTCCGCTCTGTCCGAAATCTCCTGCGCGACGCCGAAAACGCGCTCACCCACAATTCTCCGGGCACATACGTCCAATAAACGCGCCGCTCCACAAAAAACCGGCTTCTCGTCGGCGTTTGAAAGCGCCAATGAGAAGCCGGCTGGTACCCGCAATCGCTAAGCAAACGGTGAACGGTTTACGGTTTTTTCTTTCCGCCAAGCAAACCGCCAAGCGCTCCAGCCGCGGCACCAGCAGCACCCGTGGTGCCCTTCGCAGCGCCCACGCCGGCGCCAACTCCACCCTTCGCCAGGTTGCCTGCGGCGCCCGCCACGTCCGGAACCACCACGGGATTCGACGTCGTTCCCGTGATGCTAAATGGAATCCCGCCGCCGCTTCCGCCTTTGCCTCCGCTCATCGAACCGCCCGTAAGTGCACCAAGCGCCCCACCCAGCGCGCCGCCACCACCCGCCGCGCCTCCCGCCATGCCGGCCACGCTTGTCAAGGCACCGGCCGCACCTGACAGGTTCGCCACCATGTGCATGTTCAGTTGGCCACTGGCACTCACCGTCCCCTGACCTGTAACGCTGCCGATCGCGGGCAATACGAGGTTCAGCGAACTAAATTGAGTGCCGCTGGGATCGTTGCGAATCTGTGCGGAGAGTTGCTGAATCTGGGTTCCGCTCGAGCTGCCGCCCTTCGAGCCCAAGCCCGTGAACGCCGAAAGCGCGCCGAGCTTCTGGCTCAAGCTGAATCCGGCCAGCTCTGTGTTCGAAATGTTCACTGGACCCGCAATCGTCAACTTGTCGGTAGGACCGCTTACGGAAAGGTTCACGCTCAATGTTCCGCCCTGCAGTTTCGATCCCGACGGCAATACCACGCCGACCGCCGGTAAAAATCCTTCCAGATCCCCAAGCGGCATGTTCGATGCATTCACCTTCATATTCAACGACGCAGGATCGTTCGCCAGATTGTAGGTGCCGGTCAACTGTTGCAAGGCTTTGCCAATATGGATGTCGCCCTGGCTCAGCACGCCAGCCTGCGTTTTCAGCGTGTAGTTCGTCGTATAGTCCACGCTCACCGGCACGCTCGAAGGCGCTCCAGCCGCTGACATCTTGAATTTATTCAGGGTCACGTTTCCCTTGGATTTCATGTCCTTGCCGTCGGAGCTCAGATCGCCCTTGAAATCCATCACGCCGGCGATGCCCGACGAAGGATCGATAAATCCGGTCGTCGCCAGGTCCAGGTGCTGCACATCCACATTCGCTGCAAGAGGCGTCAACGAAGTATCCGCCTGATCGATCGGACCGGCCTTCCCATCCACCTTGATCGCAGCGTTACCGGGCCCCGTCGCCGTCAGCTTGAAGGGAAATGAACTCGTCGTCGAAAGGTCCGATGCTTCAAGATTCACGTCCGAGTAGACGCTCGGCTTGGCCTTCGATGCCGTTCCGCTCACCGTAATTTTTCCGCCGGTAATACTCAGTTTCTGCACGGTCAGGTGCGCAGCCGCATCGCTGCTGCCGCTGCTCGCGGGCTTCGCCGCGCCTGCGCTCGAGGGATTTCCCAGGCTCGAGTAGTTCCATGTTCCGTTGGGCGAGTGAATCAACGCCACCTGTGGATCGCTAATTTCGATGGAGCGTACCTCGAGCCGCTTCGAGAAAATCAGCGGCATCAGCTCGACGCCCACCGTAAGATCCTTCGCCGTTAGGAACGGCGAAGTGCTGAATTTCGGATCGTCCGCGATGGCCACGTCGCTCACCGTCACGCCGCCCGAAAAAATCGCCAGGCTGATGTTGCCGATGGTCACTTGCCGGCCGAGCGCGCTGGTCAATTGTGTTTCCAGCGTCGGCTTGAACTTGTTCGCGTTGATAAACAGTGGGAGCGCCAGCAGAAGCAGCAGAATTACCGCTACGATTACGCCGATGATGACCAATGGTTTTTTCTTCATGGAATTCCTCCGCAAAAATCCCGGTGAAATCGTGGCCTAATATCCGATTGGGGCGGCCATCATACTCCGCGCGGCGTCAGAGTCCAATCCCTTGTTTAACTTACGAAATTGAGACCCGGACGGCGCATTACGGTCGAATTACGTTACCGAACAGCACCCAATGCGCGCCGTCGAATCGCGTTAGATAGAGCTGCTTGATCGGTTGGTAGTCAGTGGGACTGGTGGTAACGCGAATCTCCGGCAGCAACATCCCAAGCGTCAGGTCGAGGTTCGTCGCCTGCTTCAAGACATTGGCACGGGTGAGGTCGTCGCCGCAGTTTTTCAGCACCGCGACCATCAGTTCTGAGACTTCATAGCCGAACACGACGTTCGCGTCTCTGGGGTTCGCGTCTGGATCGTATTTTTTCATCCAATCGATGAACTGGCGGACGTCGGGATCAGTTTGATCGCGTTCGCTGGTCCATCCTTTGGAGCGGGCATTGGTGATGATGCCTGCGGCCTTGTGCAAGCCGGCGGGTTCCAGGAACGCCGGAGTGGAAAGCGACGAGTTAGGAATGAATTGAAGCGGATGCCAGTCGAGATCCCAGGCCGCGCGAATCGCAAGCGTCGTGAACCGTCCCACAGTGAAATTGAGAAGCACATCCGCGCCAGAATCTTTCAGTTGCGCAATCGTGGCCTCAACGCTTTTGGGTTCGCGGTAAGTAAAGGAAGCGTCCTTGACGATCATCGTCGAGGCTTTATCGCCGAGACCTTCGCGGGTGCCCGACCGCCACTCGTCGCCCGAGGGATCGGACGGCGCCAGAATCGCGATTTTCGCTTTTGGCTTTTCACGCAGAATGTAGCGCGCATAGACCAGCGCCTCGGTGCGTTTTGAAGCGGCAAAGCCCATTGTCCATGGATAACTCGCGGGATCGTCGAAGACCGAATCGTTGCTGGCGACGAAAAGCTGGGGAACCTTCTTTTCGTTCATGTACGCGCGAATGGCTTTATTGGCGGGATAGCCGAAGTTGCTGAACAGCAGCAGCACCTGATCGTCTTCCACCAGCTTCCGCGCCTGCTCCGGTGCCTTCTTCCAGTCGGATTCCCCATCCACGCTGATGAAATTGATTTTGCGTCCCTTCACGCCGCCGGCATCATTGATCATCTGGAAGTACGCGGCTTCGGCCTTCCCCGTCGCACCGTACTCCGAGAACGCTCCGGTGTACGGCATGATGTTGCCGATCTTGATTTCAGCGGCGGTCGCGCCGGGATCGTAGTGCTTCGCAGACTGCACCGACAGCGAAGCAAATCCGATCTCAGCAAATACGGCGCAGAGAATTCCCATACGCAACGACGGCATCGCTTGTGTTTTCATTCCGCGTTGTTCCTCGTAAAACTCAGCTAACTCGGGACGTGGGACCGTTCCGCGCCAGCGAGCCTACCAATTTAGAGATAACTTGGCCAACGCCGCGCGTGCCAGCTCTAGCCGCGACGGTCGTGCGCGGAATAATAGCCGTGGACTTGCGACCGCAAAGGTGCTACGTTTGGTCTGCGTTTGTTGCTCTTGTAACACCTTTGGTATCGAGAAGGGGCTGCAAGTCCAAAAGACTCGCGGCCTTTTTTGCTTTACGGCTGGAGGCGGTCGAGAAGCACAAATAGCTTATAAAAGAAGGAAGTACATCAGTGAGAGAACAAGGAACAGTGAAGTGGTTCAACGCCAGCAAGGGTTTCGGATTCATCCAGCGCCAGTCCGGCGAGGACGTTTTCGTTCACTTTTCGGCTATTCAAGCGGAAGGTTATAAGTCGCTGAACGAAGGCCAAGCGGTTGAGTTCGAAGTAACCCGTGGACCGAAGGGTCTGCAGGCTGCGAACGTTACCAGCCTCTAGTCGTACCGGGCGGACTGGATTAAACCGGTCCGCCCTATTTTTTTCGATCCCGCTCTAATACCTGAGGAGTCCCGTTGAAAGCTCTCCCCGAAGGCCAGTACATCAAACATTTCCAGTACGGGCTCGGAGTCATCACCGAATCGGACGCAGAGCGCACTTCGATCGATTTCGATCTGCACGGCCCTAAGATTTTTGTCACCAGCATCATGGTCGTCGAACCCGCCGAGGGCACTCCGCCCAAACGCAAACGCGCCAAGCGCGCGAAGAAAGCCGCCGCCGTCGCAGTGATCTCGGAACCCACCGCGGCGGGAAAATGAACAACAACGTTATCGTCCAGTTTGTCGGCTTCGAATCAAAACCGATCGGCCGCGAATATCGTTTTACCGTGAGGCAACCTTCGCTCGAGCCGCGCGAATTTACTCTGACGATTCCTAACGAAGCATTCAATTCGCGCCTCGTCCGTTTTCAGGATGCTCCTGACATCTGCTCGCACCGCTTGCACGTGGAGCTCGCGGCGTCGGAAAATCATCCCGCCGAGACGCACTTCGACCTGACCCATGCCGAGCTGGATTCCTACCGCACCGCGCATATGCCCAAACCACCGAAGTACCCCTACGCACCGAGGAAAGAAGAAGACGAATAGGACGTAGCGCGTCGCGGGGAATTCCCAGTTTTGGAATCGGGGGTTTTCGGTTGTTAAGAGCCTTACTCCAGCTTTGCTACGACCCGCCGCGCCGCCAGCGAAATCATCAACCTCGAAACGCCGCTGAAGAAAATGCTGATTCCTACGAGCGTGCCCAGCGCCCACTCCGTGTTCGAAGGCCACGTGCTGAAGATCATTCCTCCCAGCACCAGCGTGATAATTCCGTTCAATAGAAACCAGGTCGCTCCACCGGCGTGGCGATGCTGCCAGTACAGAACCAGTTCCGCCGCTCCTTCAAACAGCAGGTAGCACGCCAGCGCCAGCGTCAAAGTTCTCAGTCCGCGCTCGGGATGCTCGAGCAGATAAAACGCGACCGCCAGGTACAAAATCCCAAGCAATATCTTCAACGCGAGGCTGCCGGTTCTACGCGTGTACCACGCGAAAACGAAGTGCCCGACGCCCGCAATCACCAGCATCCACCCCAAAAAAATGTTCATCGCCAGGCCCGCGTGGTACGGATACGCGATCGCCCACAGCCCTGCCACAATCATGATCACGCTGAATAATATGGACCAGCCCACCGCTTTCTTTGCCACATTCGCCATCGTTGGATCGCTCATCGTATTCCTCGTTGAGGTGCGGCCTGGATCGGAAAGATCGTTGCGCCAATTTTCCGGCCGCGAGTCGAGATGGCGCGCGCCGATGGCAACTCTTATATCATCGCTTCCGGTTGCTTCGGCGCGAATTCGGCGCTCGCGCTAGCGGCACTCGTCTCAAACGCTTTGCATGCAGTCGTGATATTGTTGCCTGAATCGTTCGGTGAACGAACGCAACTTTCAGGCGCCAGGTTTGAACGCTTTCTCGGTCCCAACAGCTCTCCGTACCGTTGTCGTGTCACGCAGCGTGGACGATTCCGTCCCGTCCGCTTCCCCACGCGACGCTCGTCCCGTGTCGGTCGCGCTTCACTTCGCCCGCCGCGATTTCCTTCGCATCGTCGTCATCTCGATGGTGCTGCTCGCCCCATGTTTTTGGCATCGCCACATCGTCGCCTCCGACCTCGGCAGCCATCTCTACAACGCGTGGCTCGCTCAGCTCATCCGCGGCAATTATGTTCCCGGCCTTCATCTCACCGACCAGTGGACGAACGTTCTATTCGATTATCTGCTTGATTTTATCGGCCGGTTTTTCTCTCTCTACATCACCGAAAAACTCGCCGTCTCAATCTGCGTGCTGATTTTCTTCTGGGGAACGTTCGCCCTCGCCGCCGCGGCCGCAAAACGTCCTCCCTGGCAGCTGACCCCGGCGTTGGCCATGTTCGCTTACGGATATACGTTCCACATGGGGTTCTTCAACTACTATCTCGCCATTGGACTCTCGTTCTGGGGAATCGCTTTAGCGTGGAACGCCCGCCGCCTCAGCGAACTCTGGCTACTGATTCCGCTCACCGGTCTCGTCGCGCTTGCGCATCCTCTCGGCCTCGCATGGCTCCTCGCCGGATCCATCTATGTTTTCGCCGCCGCTCGAATGCCGGGGCGTCTGCACACCGTCCTCGTCGCGCTTGCCATCGCGGCCTTGGGAGCAACGCACTATTACTTCTGGCACCACAACATCGTTGAGGTGCAGTTCCTCCCGTTCTTCGATTTCAACGGCGCGGATCAGTTCCTCCTGTTCAGCCCACGATACAAATACATCGAGTACGCGTTTCTCGCCTTTTCCGTATTCGCAATCGTTCGTGATCTCTGGCCGTCGAAATCCGGCGTCGCTCCAAAATGCACCTACGCGATTCCAGCCGAGCTTTATTTAATTCTCCTGGCCGCCGTCGTCTTCCTCCCGGAAGGGATTCGCTTCGCCAACCAAGTTCCCGCGCTCGCGCTGCTTACCGGGCGCCTCACGTCCGTCTCTGGCGCCGTGACCTGTTGTATCCTCGCTGCGATGCGCCCCCGCCGCTGGCACCTGGCAGGTTACTTCGCCATCGCCTCTGTTTTTTTCGCGATGGTCTACCAGGACACCGCCGCCGCAAATCAGATGGAAGCGCAAGTCGAGCAGCTGGTTCGAACCATTGCTCCCAATCAGCGCGTCCTGGGCATGATTCCTCCGCTGCCCGGTTCACGCATCTTGATCCAGCACATGCTGGACCGCGCGTGCATCGGCTACTGCTACAGCTATGGAAACTACGAAGCCGCCGCCGGCCTGTTTCGGGTTCGCGCGACGCCGGATAATCGGTACGTAATGACCGATTTCGACGCAACGTCGGACATGGAAGAAGGAACTTACCGCGTCGAAGCCGACGATCTCCCCGCTTACGCCGTCTATCCCTGCCAGCCAGGAGCTGTAAACCTGTGCATCCGACCGCTTCATGAAGGCGAATCTATCGCTCCGAATGCACGGTAGTTGAATCCGCGGTAGCTCCACTTCTCGCCGGGCTGCGCTCGGATTGTCAAAACATTGTCACGCCGTTGCCGCCGACGCTCGCGCTGCGATATGCTCTCGGGGTCCACAATCCGCGACAATCCTGAAAACGAGGCAACATGAATATTCCGCAATTCCGCAATTCACGCATCGTTCTCGCCGCATTGGTGGTGCTACTGATGAGCGCTTCTCTGTTCGCCGCTACAAGCATTTACGATTTCACGCTGCCGTCCATCGACGGCAAGCCGCTTCCTCTATCCACTTTTAAAGGAAAGGTGATTCTGGTCGTCAATGTCGCCAGCCGCTGCGGTTTCACGCCTCAATACAGCGCGCTCGAGTCCATCTACGAAAAATATAAGGACCAGGGGTTTGTGATCGTGGGTTTCCCTGCGAATAATTTTGGCGGTCAGGAACCGGGCACGAATCAGGAAATCAAAACCTTCTGCCAGACCAAGTACAGCGTCACCTTCCCGATCTATTCAAAAGTTTCCGTGAAGGGACCCGACCAGACTCCGCTCTATCAATATCTGACTACCACCGCGAACCCCGCGCTGGCCGGCGACATTAAGTGGAATTTCACGAAGTTCCTGGTGAGCCGCGACGGCCAGGTCGTGAAGCGCTTCGAATCTGCCGTAACGCCGGACTCATCCGAAGTCACTTCCGCAATCGAAGCGCAGTTAAAGGAGAAATAGCGGAGATTTCAATCCCATCAGCCGAGTTCCGCGCTCGTAAAAATAACTTCGAGCGTGGAGCCCGGCGTTTTTATTGCTGGAGCAGGCCAAATACAATCACGCCGTTCGGCGTTGCCACATAGACCTTTCCGTTCGCGATCATCGGCGTGATGAATTTGTTGTCCGCGAAGTTGTCCCGCCCGTTCGACGCCTGATTGCTGTTGTACAGCTCGTTTCCGAGGTTGGCTGCGTCGTACGCGTACAACACGCCGCTGCCGTTATTATTCTGCACCGCCCACACGATACCGTTCGACGTTCCATTCGCCGAAATACTCGGCGTCGCGCCCGGATATCCGTAGTCTTCCGCGCTTCGTGAGGCGGCCGGGGTAACGATCTTCGCGTTCGAGATGCTGAACGCGCGAATCGTATCGTTCACCGCGCCGTAATACAGCGTGTCATTGAAATACGCGGGCGAAGCCCACACGCCGCCGCCGAGCCCGTTCGAATCGATTTCCTGATAGATTCCGCTGTCGTTGTTCGTATTGAACTTGCCCATCATGTCGCGATTGGCGAGATAAATGTGTCCATCTTTGCCCGCGCCCACCGCCAAGTGCCACGTGTTCCTCTGCGCGTCCTGCAGGTTCGGAAGCAAAAGTTGTCCGCCCGATCCCAGATCCTGGTCCTGGCCCGATTCTGCGTCCGTGTTGTACATCGTGAAGTAGTCCGCTACGTTCATGCCGTTCGCCGAGGTCGCCACTTTGATGAACCCGTTGCCGAAGTCTCCGTTCTCAGGGAAGCCGTTTGCATTCAAGGTATCGTCAAACGTTCCGTTACCTGCGAGGAAATAAATATTACCGGACGAATCTGCGGCCGGCCCGTTGCCGGACATCCAGATTGCGCCGTCACTTCCGCTCGGCGTAATGTTCAGAACGCTGGTTTGAGCCAGCGTCGCCTCGTTGTAGCCCATCACCCAACCTTGATACGGCCGCGCGTCGCAATGCGAAGCCCAGGTCGTGTAAATCGTCCCGTTCAGCAGAAGCAGCGCCGCGCGCTCCTTATATTGCGAAGCGCTGAACGTTGTCGTCGTGTTTCCGAGCGTGAACGTGGCTTGAATCGTCACCGGGCTGCCACTCTGCTCCGCTCCGGTCGTCAAATCCAAAGCATGGAGCCGGTGATAATAGGTGCCGTTGGAATCCTTCGACATCGCAACGAGATAAAGCGTCCCGTGTGCGCCCGCTTTCAGGTCGACCACGGGCGTCGACGTGATGCCGATCTGCGGCACCACCTGTCCGCAGCCCCGGTTGTCGCTCGTGGTTTCGTTCGCTCCTAGCGCTGACACCTTCCAGAGCTGGGCATATGTGTCAGCGTCAAACGCATACGCCGAATCGTTCTCCGTCACCACGAAAACTACGTTGTGAACGCTTCCGTTGATCGTCAACCCGGCTGCGTAGAGTGGCTCTGCATCCACCAGCCCGTCAACGCTCAGATATCCCACTTTGCCAAACGCTGAAACGTTCACGTTCGACGTCGTTAGAATCGTCTCTTGCAAATTTTGTCCGGTGCGGCCCGCGTCGTTGTGATATGTCAGCACGTTCACCGTGCTCGGCGTCGTTTGGTTCACCGTCAGCGTCACGGTGTGGCTCGTCACGCTTCCTGCCGAATTGGAAACGGTAACGTAGACCTGCGCGTCGGACTGAGACACAGTGGTCTGCGAGATCGAATATGTATTGGAATTTGTTCCCGCCGCTGTTCCGTTGAGGAACCACGCATACGTCAACGGCGCCGTCCCGCTTGCAGCAACGGTAAACGTCGCCGTCGCTCCCGCTGCAACCGTCTGGTTTGTGGGTTGTGTTGTAATTGTCGGAGCCGTCGGCGGTGTGGCATTCACGGTCAACTTTACCGTGATGCTCGTCACGCTCCCCGCGCTGTTACTCACCTTCACATCGACGGACGCTCCGTTCTGTGCTGTCGTCGTATTCGAAATCGTGTACGTCGCCGAGTTTGCTCCGGCTACCGCTCCGTTCAAGTACCACTGATAGGTCAGTGGCGCGGTGCCGCTGGCGGCCACCGTGAAAGTTGCAGTCGCTCCCGCTGTCACTGTCTGGTTGCTGGGTTGCGTTGTAATTGTCGGAGCCGTCGCCGCTGCATTCACCGTCAACTTCACTGTATTGCTCGTTTTACTTCCCGCGGCGTTGCTCACCTTCACATAAACCGAGGCACCGTTCTGCGCGATCGTAGTTCCCGAAATCTCGAACGTGCTCGAGTTGGTTCCGGCTGCCGAACCGTTCAAAAACCACTGGTACGTCAGCGGCGCCGTCCCATTCGCAGACACTGTAAATGTCGCCGTGGCTCCTGCTGTTACCGCCTGCGCCATCGGCTGGGTCGTAATCGTCGGAGCGGTTGCTGCCGCATCCACCGTCAAGTTCACCGTTTTGCTGGTCACGCTCCCGGCGCTGTTGCTCACTTTCACATAAACCGACGCCCCGTTCTGCGCGATCGTAGTTCCCGAAATCGCGTACGTATTCGAATCCGTCCCCGCCGCCGTGCCGTTCAAATACCACTGGTACGTCAACGGCGCCGTGCCATTCGCCACGACTGTGAAGGTGGCCGTCGCCCCGGCCGTAACCGTCTGTCCTACGGGTTGCGTCGTAATCGTCGGCTCCGTCGCAGCTGCTGTCACCGAGAGTTTGGCGGTTGTGCTCGTCGCCACGCCTTTCGCGTTGCTTACCGTCACGTAAACCGTCGCCTGATCCTGATTCGCAGCTGCGTTCGAAATCGTGAATGCGCTCGCATTGGTTCCCACCGCGCTGCCGTTCATGTACCACTGATAGGTGAGCGGCATTGCGCCGGTGGCCAGCACTGAAAATGTTGCGGACCCTCCCTCGGCCGCCGACTGGTTCGTCGGCTGTTGCATGATCACCGGCGCCGAATCCGACGGCGGCGTACCTGCCACGCAACCCCCAAGAACTCCAACGGACATCACTAAGAGCGCTCCCAGCAGAATGCATCTGTGAGTTAGCAAGAGCTTTCCTCCGCATCTTTCGGGACGAACAATCGGCAAACGAAACTCAGGCAAACGGCGGGCCACCGCTTTGATGCCGAAACCTTGCAAAAATTCTACGCGGTGCGTCAAAGCGATACACCTGTCCCGCAGGACAGATTAGGTTCATCTCGGTCTCGCTCGGCCTAACGCACAGACCCGGCCGTCCGCCGCCAGACCGACTCGAACCGGCCTTTTTTCTGTTACTTGCAGCTATGCGAGAATGCCTTGGCTTCGCATTCTTCAACGATTTGCCGGCCCAACTCTTCCGAGTTCTGCAAACCAGAAAAACCACACTCCGCAGAATTGTCGCCCAGGAATTTACGTTCAATTGTAAAACGTGACGAAACGATATCGAATCGGGAAACCCCGACGCCATACTCTGAGTTACTAGGCTACGGTCGGGTTACTTAGTTCCTCGAGTAACACGTCTCGCAAACGGTCGCGCTGCCCCGCGCGCAATTTCGCGCCACCCGAAGTCAGATAAAAAACATCGATCGCCATCTGCCCTTCGGTCTCAATCAACGCGATCTCGATGTTGCAGCTCTGCTGCGAAAATTTCGAGCTGATCCGGTGCAGCAAGCCGGGTTGGTCCTGCGCAATCACTTCCACCAGCGTGCTGTGCTCCGAGCACGTATCGTCGAAAGCGACTTGCGTCGGCACCTTTACCTTTGGCGGCAGAACCTTCTGCGATTTTAGCCGGTCATGGAGCATCCGATCCAGATCCGCTTTTCCTGTTAGCACATCGTGCAAACTTTTTTTGAACCGCTCCCACTCTGGCAAATTCAGCTCCAGCGTGCGGAAGCGGTCCGTAAAATAAAATGTGTCGACGACGATTCCAGCCTGGTTCGAGTACGCCGCCGCCTTCACGATGTTCATTCCCCACGAGGCCAGCACGCCCGCCACGCTCGCAAACAGCGATGGCCGGTCCGTCGTTACTAGCGCTAGGTCAAGCCAGTGCCGCCCGCGCTTCAGGCCAATCTGCACGTTGTCTTTTCCCAACTCACCCGCCATCGCCACGTGCGCCAGCACTTCTTCCACGCTATGCGTACGCAGATAGCGCCGCGGCAATCCTTCGAGAAACGCCTCGAGTTTCCTTCCCGCCGCTGGCGCCAGCGTACGCAGGTGCGCGAGTGTCTCGTCGTCTGCCTCCACGTGAAGCCTCTCGTCCACGCTGCGGATCATGTAATTCGCCGTGCCGATGTAGAGCTGCCAGATGTTCTCGGCCTTCCAGGGTGTCAGCGCTTCCGGATTCACCGCCTTGATATCCGCGTAGGTCAGGAGGCACAGCATTTTCAGCCGCTCCGGCGTCTCCACTTTCTCGCCGAACTGCCGCACGACTTCTGGATCGAAGATATCGCGCCGCAAAGTCGCGCTCATTTCCAGATGCCGCCCGATCAGAAACAACACCGTCTCGCGGTCTAGTTCATCCAGGTCAAGCCGATCCAGACACGCCTTCGCCATATCGACGCTGGCCTTCACGTGATCGTCCGTCTTGGACGCTTTGCCCGTATCATGCAACAGCAACGCGAGATACAGAAGATCCGGCTGCTCAAGCTCCTCCAGCAGTTCCGCGTATCGCTGGTCCCATTTCGATTGTGACTGCCGCAGCTTGTGCAGATTCTCGATCGCGACGAATGTGTGCTCGTCTACCGTGTACCGGTGCGAATAGTCGCGCACCACCAGCGAATCGATTCCCGCAAGCTCCGGCAACAATAGCGTCAACACATGCAGCGAATGCATCGCCCGCAACGCATCGGCCGCATGCGGAGCGACCAGAATCTCCTGCAGCGTGTGCCATGCCTCCACGCCTTCCGGCGGATTCGCCGATATCTCCGGCAACGCGCGCTCAATCTGAATTTCTGTCGTCGAGCTCAGCGTTAGCCCGTGTCGCGCCTGAAAACGAAACATTCGCAGCAGCGCGTCGGGGTCGCGCAGCGCGTCGGGCTGCTGCACGAACACCATTCCATCCACGACCGAAAATTCCGGGTTCGACAGCCGCGCCTGCAGATGCGTAAACTGGCCGAACATCGATGGCCGCGCCGCCGGGCTCTCTTCCAACAACTTCACGCAGACTCGCGAGATGCTCCGCGCGTTGCCAAAATAAATCCTCATCCAGTCAGCGGCCGAGACCTCGCCTGCCAGATTCCGCGCTCCGATTCTGTTCGTCGCCGCGTCATTCTGCGCTTCCCACGTCAGCGTGTTGTCGTCGCGGTTGTGCCGGAAATGCAGGAAACACCGCACCGACATCAGAAATTCCAGCGCCGCCTCAAACTGCTTCCGGATGGCCACCGGCAGCAGATTCACTTCTTTCGGCCAATCGCGTTGCAGCTCCATCGCCGAAATCAGCGAGAGCCAGTGCGCCACGTTGTAATCGCGCAACCCGCCCGGCGCATCCTTCAGGTTTGGTTCCAGATGGAACACCGTGTCGCCGAACTTTGCGTGCCGCGCCCGCGTTATCTCCGCAAGCTTCTGCACGAGAGGCGTCGCCTGCTTCACCACAAGGTTCGGCAGCGTCGTTCCGTGCAGCCGCGCGAACAGTGCTCGGTCCCCCGCCAGAAACCTGCAATCCAGCAGCGAAATTGTGAACTCGGGATTGTCCGCGTCGAACTTGTCGCACTCTGAAAGCTTTCGCGTTGTGGGACTCAGCCTCAGCCGCAGGTCCCACATCTCCTGCGAGAATTTACGGATTGCCTCTTTGTACTCGCGTTCGGATTTGTCAGCGGAATGTAGAAATAGAATATCGACGTCGGATTGAGGGAACAGCCATTTGCGTCCGAAGCCGCCGAGCGCGACCAGCGCGAGATCGTTCGGTCCGCCCTCGTCAGGGGAGACGATCTTCTTCCACAACCGCAGCGCGATCGATTCCACCAGCGCCGTTCGCGCTTGCACGCTCGCTCGCCCGTTCCCGGAATTCGAAAATTCTTCTTTGATGCGTGCGGATTCCTGCGTGTAGAAATCGCGAAGTTCGTTACCTATCGATGTGCCGGTGGACATGCGGTTCAAACTTTGAAAACTCTAACCGCGCGCCCGCTGCAGCCACAATCAAATAAACGAATCGCGCGGATTCTAAAAGCGGATGGACCATCGAAATAATCAAGCGCTCGGGGCTAGCGCTTCTTGAGGACGTGTCCGTCTTCGCTCGCCGCCACCTGCTGGCGTAGCAGCGTCACAAAAGCCGCGGCAGCTCGGGGCAGCGTCCGGTCGCGCCGGTACACCAGGCCTAGCTCCCGCGTCAGTTCCACGTCCGAAATCGGAATCAGCTTCGCCTCGCCGGACCTCACTTCGTCCCGCGCGAAACTCTCGCTGATGATCGAAACTCCCAGGTTCGCCGCAACGAACCGTTTGATCATGCCGACGCTCGCGAGTTCCATCGTAATTCGCAGCTTCGAGCGGTACGGCCGGAAATACTTATCTAAAAGTTGTCGCGTGTAGCCGGTCTTCGGCACGATTTGCGGCTGGTCAGCGATCTCGCTCATCGTCACGCTCTTCGCGCGCGAAAGCGGATTCGACGCCGATACCAGCAACATCAGTCTGTCGCGAAAAATCGAATGAATCTTCAAGCTCGGCGACCGCACCGGCAGCGTCACGATACCCACGTCCACCGAACCATCTTCGATCTTCTCCACCACTTTCCGGCTGAAATTTCGGTAGATGCTGATCTGCACCGAAGGATAGTGCTTGTGATATTCGCCGAAAATGTCCGGCAACACATAAAGGCACGTGGCCTCATTCGCGCCAATCGAGAGAATCCCTCGCGGCGAACTCGAAAGGTCCGCCACCGCGCGCAACGATTCCTCTTTCAACGCTAGCAGCCGCTTCGCATAGATAATTAGCGACTCGCCCGCCGCCGTGAGCCGCACCGATTTCCCCACCCGATCGAACAGCTTCTGCCCGTATTCCTGCTCCAATTGGCGGATCTGTGCGCTCACAGCCGGCTGCGAGCGGAACAATTTCTGCCCGGCCCGCGAAAAACTGCCGAGTTTTGAAATTTCGAGGAAGGTTGTGAGGTGGTCAAAGTCCATGATTGGTACGCGGAATTATAGCAGATAGGGCCGAAATTCAGGCGGGCGCTTACCATGTGAGCCTGTCAGCATCCGCCGAGAGCGACCATTAATGAACGATTGGCCCCTGCGAGGCGGCGGTCGAGCTTCGCCGAGTTACCGGCATCACCACCGCTTTTTCTTCGCGCTTGTTCCAACGCGCCAAAATCGGCGCCCAAGTCTGCTCCACCGTGCACGGCAGATTCACGGGCTCCAGCCGCACTAGCATGAACGAAGACGCCTTCAGCAGCCGCTTCGCTTTCGGGCTGCCCGTAAGCCGCACATGCTCGATCAGCGCCTGTCGCAGCCAGGTGCGCTCCGCTTCTCCGATCTCAGCACGCCGCACGAACTCCGAATTGAAGTCCTCATCCGCGAGCGTCTTGCGAACCGCGTACACCAGTCCGCCCGTCATCCCCGATCCCAAATTGATTCCCGCGCGGCCGAGCAGCATCACTACACCCGCCGTCATGTATTCGCAGCCATGCTGCCCCACGCCTTCGACCACAGCCAGTGCGCCGCTGTTCCTCACCGCGAATCTTTCGCCGGCACGTCCCGCAATGTAAAGTTCGCCGCTCGTCGCGCCGTAAAGCACCGTGTTCCCGGCCAGCACGTCGCCGCGCTGCGAAGCATCTTCCCCCGCCGTGATCGCAATCGTTCCGCCGCTCAGCGATTTCCCCACGTAATCGTTTGCTTCGCCGGTCAGCCGGAAATTCACGCCCGAAATCAAAAATGCACCGAAACTCTGTCCCGCGGTTCCGCGGAATTCGCAGTGCATCGTGTCCTCGCCCAGTCCAGCGTAACCGGTCCGACGCAAAATCTGCCCGCTCAAGTGCGCGCCCACGCTTCGATCCGAATTTGCGATCGTTAGAGGAATCACAGTCTCCGCCCGCGATCCCTTCTGCCCCACGGTCCGCGACAACTCGTGGTGCACGCCCTTACCGTCGATCAGCATTCCCTTCGACTGTGTCACCGATCCGGTGATCGGTTCGAGCAAGTCTGCAAACGCTTGTCCCGCTTCTTTCGTCTTCGGCCGCAACATTTCCGCCGCGCCAATAATTTCGTTCAGTGAACGAGCTCCCAGTTGGCTCAGTCGTTCCCGCACTTCCGCCGCAACGCCGCGGAAATACGCCATCGCCATCTCCGGCTTCCCGTCAAACCGCGCGCGATACTTTTCATCCTGTGTCGCGATTCCGGCCGGACACGTATTCAGATGACACTGCCGCGCCATCACGCAGCCGATCGCCAGCAGCGCCGCTGTTCCGAATCCATACTCATCCGCGCCGAGCAGCGCCGCGATAATCACATCACGCCCAAATTTAAATCCGCCATCCGCGCGCAACCGCACGCGCCGGCGAAATCCCGTCATCAGCAGCGCGCGATGCGCTTCGCGCAGGCCCACTTCCCACGGCAATCCCGTGTTCTTGATCGACGTCAGCGGCGAAGCTCCCGTCCCTCCGTCGAACCCCGAAATTGTGATCACGTCCGCGCCGGCCTTCGCCACGCCCGCCGCGATTATCCCCACGCCCGCGCCCGACACCAGCTTGACGCCGATTCGCGCCATCGGATTGATCGCGCGCAAGTCGTAAATCAGTTGCGCCAGGTCCTCGATGCTGTAGATGTCGTGATGGGGCGGCGGCGAAATCAGGGACATTCCAGGCACCGCGTGCCGCATTCGAGCGATGAATGAAGTCACCTTTAGGGCCGGCAGCTGTCCGCCCTCGCCCGGTTTCGATCCCTGCGCCATTTTGATTTCGAGCTCGTCCGCCCGAACCAGATATTCCGCTGTCACGCCAAACCGCGCCGACGCTACTTGCTTCACACGATTCCGCGCTTCCGGCTCGAATTTGTAGACGTCGCCGTCCTCGCCGCCTTCGCCCGTGTTGCTGCGCCCGCCCAACCGATTCATCGCAATCGCCAGCGCGCGCACCGCTTCCGGTCCCAGCGCTCCGAGTGACATCGCCTGCGTGCTAAACCGCGAAAGTATCGTCGCGTCCGGCTCAACTTCTTCCAGCGCCACCGGCGTTCGCCCCGGCGCGATCGCGATCAAATCACGCACCGCGATCGGCTCGCGCGTCTCCGCCAGTTCCGCGAACGCCTGATAACCCTCCGCCGTAGGTGATGCGATGTACTTGTGCATCCGCCGCATCAGTTCTGGCGAACTTCCGTGCTGCTCGCCGTGCTGACGGAAACGGTAAAGTCCCGCGTCCTGCATCTCCGGCGCTTCCGGTTTGAACGCCGCTTCATGCCGCGTCAGCGCCTCGCCCAAAATGTCCGCGAGCTTCTTGCCGCCGAGCACCGCGTCCGCATCTTCGAAAAATTCTTCGAGAATTTCTTCGTCGAGTCCCACCGCCTCAAACAAATGACTATTCCGGTAGCTCGCGATCGACGAAATCCCCATCCTCGCGATCACTTTCCGCAGCCCGGCTTCTACTCCGTGCCTGTAGCGGTCCGCGCCGCCCGGTTTCAGCGTCTCCGACATTTCGAGCGCCAGGTACGGCAGCACCGCGCTCGCTCCCACCGCAATCAACATCGCCAGGTGATGCGTCTCGATCACTTGTCCCGTCTCAACGATCAGCGAAATCTGGCATGCATCCGCAGCGACCATGGCCTTCCACGTTGCCGCCACCGCCAGCATGGCAGGCAAAGCCACGCGTTCCGCCGAAACCCCTTGATCGCTCAGCACGATGATCTGCGGCCGTTCCGTCTGTTCCGTAGCAGCCCGCGCTTCGGCTCGCAAGCGCTCGAGCGCAGCCTCCGCTCCCGCAACGCCGCTCGACGCCTCATACGTAAAATCGATCGTCTTCACTTCGTCGTGCGCGTGCGCGCGGATTTTCTCCAGTTGCCCTGCATCCAGCAGCGGTGAGGCCAACACCATCGGCTTGCCCAGGTGTACATCCAGAGACATCACGTGCGCTTCGCGCAGCGGATCGATCGGCGGGTTCGTCACCTGCGCGAAGCGCTGCTTGCAGTAATCCCACAGCGGCCGTCGCGCGCTCGAAATAAAAGCAGGCGGTGCGTCGTCGCCCATGCTCCAGATCGCTTCCTTCCCTTCCACGCCGAGCGATTGAAACAACATCTTGTACTGGTCGTCGGTCCAACCGAGCGCCGACGCGATTCGCTTCGGTTGCTCCGTGCGCGCGCTCTGAAATTCCATCGAAGGCTCGATCTTCCTCGCCGGCTTCCAGCCGCTGTTCCCGCCGCCCACGGACAAAATTTTCGCGATGTCGTTTCCGCGCCACATCACGCCTTCCACCGGATCGGCGATGATCATCTCCCCGGGTCCGAGGCGCATCCGCTCGTCGACGCGCTTGTCCTCAAAATTTGAAAGTCCAACTTCCGATCCTGCGATCAGCAATCCGTCGGAAGTGAACGTGTACCGCAGAGGCCTCAATCCATTTCGATCGAGCTTCGCGCCCACATACCGCCCATCGCTAAAGACCAGCGCCGCCGGCCCATCCCACGGTTCCTGCTCGCGCGCCTGCGTCTGCAAAAATAATTTCAATCCCGGACTCAGGTCCGGATCGCATTCCCACGCCGGAGGCGTCAGCCGCAGCATCGCCGCCGCCACGCTGTACCCGCGCTGCAAATGAACTTCGAGCGCGTTATCGAGGCTGGCCGAGTCACTCACCCCGCGTTCCAGCAAGTGGCACCATTCCGGCGCCCCGATCTCGCGCTGGATCGATTTCTCCCGCGCGCGCATCCACCGCCGGTTCGGACTGATCGTATTGATCTCGCCGTTGTGCGCCACCATGCGGAACGGCTGCGCCAGTGACCACGTCGGTCGCGTGTTGGTGGAGTAGCGCTGGTGGAATACCGCGAACGACGCTTGGAATTGCGGGTGAGCGATGTCCGGATAAAATTCGCGAAGCTGCCATGGCGCCAGAAGTCCCTTGTAGACCACCGACTTCGACGACAGCGAACAGAAATACGTCCCCGCCACTCCCTGCACCTCTACGAGCTTGCGCAGTAGAAAAAGTTGCCGCTCGAATTCGTCGCCGGATTTATCGGATGTGAAAAAACTCTGCTGAATCGTGGGAAGGGTCGCCGCTGCGGAAGGACCCAGAATAGAAGAATCGACCGGAACTTTGCGCCAACCGCTACAACGAACGCCACACAACTTTGCCAGTTTCTTGATCGCTGCCCGAGCTTCGTTTTCTTGCCCCGGCGGCAGAAACGTCATGCCCACGCCGAACTCCAGCGGCAGCGTGATCCGGACTTCTTTGGCGCGCGCCCGGAAAAATTCTTTCGGGATCGGCAGCAGCAGTCCCGCGCCGTCTCCGCTGGAACCGTCTGCGTCCACTCCGCCGCGATGCGTCAGCCGCACCAGCGCGGTCAGCGCGCGTTCGATCACATCGCGCGAGCCCAGGCTTCCCATTTGCGCGACGAAACCCACACCACAGGCGTCGTGGTCTGGATGTCCGCTGAAGCGCACATTTCGCATTCTCCATTACTAACTCTCACCATCCCGCCAAGTACAATCGCGAACTTCGATGCAATGGATTCAAATTTCCCTTGGTACCTGGTCCGCGCATTTGCCCGCCGCTCCGCTCCCGAAAGGGCCTATCCATGCCCTATTCACTTTGCCCATTTTTTAATAAATATGCACAGCCCCTGAAATATGAATAGCTTCGATAGATTTTATGAAGGCCGTCGGCTGCGCCCTTCACTGTTACTCTCGCGGTCATGTCGGCCACGCCCGCCAAGATGACCCAGTCGGGCATTTTCTCGGGCTACAGCACGGGCGGTTTCTACGACGAGATGTTCGCCGCGGACGGTGAGCCGCGCCCGCACTACGCCAAACTGTTCCAGAAATTCGCTTCGATGGTGCCGCAACAGTTCGAGGAGCGCCGCAAGCTCGCCGATCTTTCCTTTCTTCTGCAGGGCATAACCTTCACCGTCTACAGCGACGGCCAGGGCACCGAACGCCTTTTCCCGTTCGACCTGATACCTCGCATCCTTCCCTACTCCGAATGGGAGCGCGTCGATCGCGGCCTCAGCCAGCGCGTCCTCGCTTTGAATCTTTTTCTCCAGGACATCTACGGCCCGCAGCGCATTTTGAAAGACCGCCGCATTCCCGCCGCGCTGGTCTATTCCTGTAAACACTTCCGGCGCGAAATGATCGGCGTCGAAGTCGCCCGCGGTATTTACACGCACATCTGCGGCATCGACCTCGTGCGCGATTCAAAAACCGGCGAGCTTTGCGTCCTCGAAGACAACGTTCGCACTCCGAGCGGCGTCTCCTACGTTCTCGAAAATCGTCTGGTCATGACCCGCACGTTTCCGGACGCTTTCCAGCAGCACGAAGTCCTGCCCGTGAATCACTATCCCGCGGAACTTTCGCGCATCCTTCGCAGCCTTTCGCCGCGCGGCAACTCCGATCCGCAAATCGTTCTGCTCACGCCGGGCATTTACAACAGCGCCTACTTCGAACACAGCTTTCTTGCGCAACAAATGGGCATCGAGCTTGTGGAAGGCCGCGACCTCGTCGTTGACGGCGAAATCGTCTTCATGAAGACGATCTACGGCCTTAAGCGTGTCGACGTCATCTACCGCCGCGTCGATGACGAATTTCTCGATTCTCTTTGTTTCCGCGGCGATTCCATCCTCGGTGTCCCCGGCCTGATGGGTGCCTATCGCGCCGGCAACGTAGCTCTTGCGAATGCCGTCGGAAATGGCGTCGCCGACGACAAGGCCATCTACGCCTACGTTCCCGAATTTATTAAGTATTATCTCGGCGAGGATCCAATTCTAGGCAGCGTGGAAACCTATCTCTGCTCCAAGCCGGACCACCTCTCTCACGTCGTCGAGAATCTTCACAACCTCGTCGTCAAAGCCGTGGGCGAATCCGGCGGCTACGGCATGCTGATCGGCCCCTGTGCCGACCGCGCCCGCATTCAGAAATTCCGCGATCGCATCATCGCCGATCCGCGCAATTACATCGCGCAACCCGTGATCGCTCTGTCGCGCGTGCCTTCTTACGATCCCGTCAATGAGACCGTCAACGGTTGCCACGTCGATCTCCGCCCGTACTGCCTCTACGACGGCCAAAAAGTCACCGTCGTCCCGGGCGGTCTCACCCGCGTCGCGCTTCAAAGCGGCTCGCTGGTCGTCAATTCTTCGCAGGGCGGCGGCAGCAAAGACACATGGGTCTTGCGGGGGGAAAACTAGAATGCTCTCGCGCATCGCCGACTCCATGTTCTGGCTCGCGCGCTACATCGAGCGTGCCGAAGACACCGCGCGCATTCTCGACGTCACCTATCACACGCTTCTCGAGCAATCTCAAAATTCCTACCGCCTGCGCTGGGATCCGCTCATCGCCATGGCCGGCGAAGAAAATCGTTTCAAGCAGCTGTACGGCGAAGCCAATGCTCAGAACGTTTTCGAGTTCCTCGCCTTCCGCAGCGAAAATCCCAGCTGCATCCTGGAATGCATCACCAAAGCTCGCGAAAACGCGCGTACCATCCGCGACCGCATCTCCCGCGAAATGTGGGAAGACATCAACGGGCTTTACTTCAGTGTCTCGCGCGTCAACCCTCAGGAAGAGATCGAAAACGGCCCGCACCGTTTCTGTGAAAAAATTAAATTCGGCAGCCACCGTTTTCACGGCGTCACTGACGCGACTCTTCCTCACGATGAAGGCTGGGAATTTCTCCGCATCGGTTGGTCGCTCGAACGCGCGGAAATGACCGCCCGTCTCGTCGACGTCCAATACCACAATCTTCTCGATGCACACTCCACGCTCGAAGCGCCCGACAACCACCAGTGGATGGCCGTTCTGAAGTCCGTCGGCGCTTACGAAACCTATCACCGTCAGTATCATTCGCCGATCGAAGCCGAGCGCGTCGCCGAAATGCTGATTCTCCACCCGCAGCATCCGCGCTCGATCCGCTTCAGCATTTCCGAAGTACAGGCCGGTCTTCGCGCCATCAGCCACACCACCGCCGGTTCTTACGCCAACGAAGCCGAACGACTCACCGGAAAACTACTCGAAAGCCTCCGCTACGACACCATCGACGAAATTTTCAAGCTCGGCTTGCACACATACTTGAGCGAATTGCTTCGCGTTTGCGGCGCCATCGGCGAAGATATCGCTCGTACCTACTTCTACTACGCGGCGGTCGCATGAATCGATATCACCTGGTTCACATCACCGAGTTTCATTACGACGGCCCCGTCTCCGAAAGTTACAACGAAGTCCGGCTCCGCCCCATGCATGACGACCGTCAGAGTTGCCTTTCCTTCCGCCTCATCACCAATCCCGAATCGCGCGGCACCGCCTATCGCGATTCCCTCGGCAACTGGGTTCACCAGTTCAATATTCTGAAGGAACATCATCGCCTCCGCGTCGAAGCCGAGTCCGTCGTCCTCGCTCACGAACCGGCCGGAGCCATCACCGATCAGACCCGGCTTTCCGACGCGCGCCTTCGCCGCGATGAATTTTTCGAGGACTATTTCGATTACATGGCGCCCAGCCAGTTCGTTCCACATCTTGCTCAGCTCGAGGAAATCATTCGCACCGCGGAGCAATCGTCTGACGGCAGCGTTCTCGCTTTCGCCCAAGCCGCATCCGATCTGATCCACGAGCGCTTTCGTTACGTGAAAGGCGCCACGCGCGTGAACTCCTCAATCGTCGATTCGCTCACACTGGGCGCCGGTGTCTGCCAGGATTTCGCGCATCTTTTGCTCGGAGTCGTGCGCATGGGCGGACTTCCCGCGCGCTACGTTTCCGGCTATCTGGTCCCCGGCAGCGCCGCAGAACCGAATGCCAAGCAGGAAGAAGTCATCGGGGGACAGGCATCGCACGCCTGGGCTGAAGTCTTCACTCCCGACGCGGGATGGGTCGGCTTCGATCCCACACTCGGAAATCCCGTCGGACTTCGCCACGTCCGCATCGCCTACGGCCGCGATTACGGCGACGTCGCTCCCGTCCGAGGCGTTTACAAAGGTCACGCCGGCCAGCGACTTTCCGTCGACGTCCGCGTCCGCCCCGCCCTCGATGGCGAAGGTCGCGAGCAACTCTCCAACACCAACGCCGCACCCGTCGAACCCGCTCACGAAACTGAGCGCCCCCAACAGCAAGCTCAGCAGCAACAGTAATCCGGCTTCCCGAAGGCTCTCACGCGTCTCTTGCCTTGTCGGTTTCGCTGGGCAGCGTGCGATGCGAGAACCAATTCATGCACCCGTGCGCTAAAACGCCGGCGCCGTAGCCACCGCGGTCCTAACCGCCGTAGTCGTCGCCCGCGGCGCACCCTCCTTCGGCGTCACTCCTACAAAAATCGGATTCGACACGATCCACGGCACATCCGCCCTCAACATCGGATGTCGCGGCAAAAAAATCTCGGCCCGATAAACGCCCGCCTCCGCACCGTCCAGCTCAAGTTCCGCCGCATCGGTCTCCCGCACCGCGACGCCATCCTTATAAAGGACAGTCCGTACTCTCTGCCCGCCCGCATCCACGCCGACGTGCACCCACGCTCCCACCGTGACGACTCCCCCGCTCCGCGCTACCGTCCCTGTCGCATCCGCCGCTGAAAACTCAAACGCCCGCGGCTCACCCGCCCCGCGCACGCAAACAAAAAAATCGCCTCCGCGAATCGCGCGCATCGGATCGTTCGCGTATCGCCGGTCCACACCCAGCGCCGCCAGCGAAAAGGTATCCTGGTACGACGGAAACTTGAACGGCAGCCACTTCCCGATCAGCCTGAATCCGCCGTGCGCGTCAGACGCCGCAAAAGCCCACACCCGCGACCGTCCCAAAAACTCATCCCAATGGGTCATCGACTGCGCTGGAAAAGTAATGCTCCGCAAAAAATAAAAATGCGAGAACGGGTAGTACATCGCCAGCAGCAGCCGGTCCCACGCTGAAGTCTCCCGCAACGACGTGAACAAATTCAAAATCTCGATCCCACCCGGATGCAAATCCGACTTCCAGTATCGCCATCCATATTGATAGTCCGCTGGATAGGCCAGCACCGGAAACGCGCCCCACTGCCGCACATCGTCCATCGCTTCGGGCGGAAACGACGACACTCGAAATCCTGGCACGGCGCTCGCTCCGAAAAATGTGAAGTGCCCGTCTGGCAGAGTCGCCTCCGATCCGCCTACAATCGTCACGCCGTCGATCGCGCGGTGAAAATTCGTCGACTGCAAATTCGGCCGCCCGTGATCGGTCAGAATCACCGCGCTTACGTTCGCTGCGCGCGCCTGTTTGGCAATCTCGTCGACAGATGAGAGCCCGTCTGACATTTCGGAATGCACGTGGTAGACCACCCACAAATACGCGTCGGATTTTGCCGGCCGATACATCGCGTACCGCACCCCCGAAATCAAATACGCCGACGCGACGAACAGGATCGCCGCTCGCAGCACGCGCACCCGGACGCTGACACGCGCGCGCCGGCGCACGCCTTCGCCCGCGCGCAAATCTTCAGCCTTCTCCAAAACTACCGGCAGCATTTTCACCTTCGTAAATTGCGTGCGAGCATACCTTCCCGCATCGCCTGCGGCACTACAATTCACCGTCTGCCTGCCCAACCACCGTAAACGCTCACGTCACCACAGTCGCCGCCCACATTGGAGTTTGCCCGCCCGCGATGCTACCTTGGAGTTTCGACGGCCTGGACGCGATTCCGGCACACGCGAACACAACAGCGAGGACCTATGACCTGGGGAAAGCGGCGCGCGATTATTATCGTCACCCTGTTTCTGTTTTTTGCGGTGATCCTGTGGCTGGCTTTCAGGCCTTCTTCCCTCGAACTCCCCTCGAAGGGCGTTCTGATCATCGATGCCGGCGGCGAAATCGAAGAACAGCGCACTCCTGATTTCCTGAGTGCGCTCAACGGCTCGTCCGAACCCGTCCTCCACGATTACACCGACGCGCTCGACACCGCCGCTACCGACTCGCACATCACCGGCGTCATCGTCCGCATTTCGCCGCTCGCCACCGGTTGGGGCAAGATCGAAGAAATCCGTTCTCACCTGCTCGCTTTCCGCAACAGCGGCAAGCCCAGCATCTGCTACCTCGGCTACGACGGCATCGGCAACGAGGAGTACTATCTGGCCAGCGCTTGTCAGAAAATCTGGCTGGTCCCCACGGCGCCTGTCAGCATTCGCGGCATGATGGCCCAGGCCACTTTCTTCCGCGGCACTCTCGATAAACTCAAAGTCGTCCCTGAGTTCTACCACATCGCCGAATTCAAGACGGCGGGCAACACTTTCACCGAAAAAAAATTCACGCCCGCGCATCGTGAAGAAGTCGAAGGCCTTCTAAAGAGCGTCTACGATCAGTATCTCAATGACGCCTCAAAAGGCCGCAACATGGACCGCGCGTCGTTCGAAACTCTGGTTAATCGCGGCCCGTTTTCTTCGAGCGACGCCGTCACCGAAAAAGTCGTCGACCGCCTCGGCTACTGGGATCAGCTTCAGGACGATTTCAAAAATCGCGACGGCGACTGGAGCCCTGTCTCGCTCCGCAGCTACCGTTCCTTCGTGAAAAACGACGGCTCAAAACAAATCGCCGTCATCCACGCCTCTGGTCTCATCGTTTCCGGTGACTCCGGCTCAACGCCCGGTGGCGGCTCCATCATGGGCGGCGATTCGGTTGCGTCCGATATTCGCACCGCGCGCAAAGATTCCAACATCAAAGCCATCATCCTTCGCGTCGATTCCGGCGGCGGCTCGGTGGTCGGCAGCGAAGTGATCCGACGTGAAGTCGAACTCGCCAACAAGGTCAAGCCTGTCGTTGTCTCGATGTCTGACGTCGCCGCTTCCGGCGGCTATTGGATCGCCACGCCGGCCCGCAAAATCGTCGCCGATCCCGACACTATCACCGGCTCCATTGGTGTCTTGATCGGCAAGTTCAACGTTTCCGGCCTCTACAATCTGCTCGGCATCAGCACCGATTCCATCGCCACCAGCGACAATGCCACCCTATTTTCCGAGCAGCAGAATTTCTCGCCCGCTCAGCGCGCCTACATCGAAAAATCGTTACAGGAAACCTACGCGGATTTCACCAAGGGCGTCGCTGCCGGCCGCAAGATGACCGTCGAAGCAGTCGACAAAATCGGAAAGGGCCGCGTCTGGTCCGGAGCGCAAGCTAAGGAACTCGGTCTCGTCGACGAACTCGGCGGCCTCGATCGCGCCATCGAAGTCGCGAAAGATCTCGCACACATCCCTGCGAACGAATCTGTCCGCATCGAACGTTACCCTCGCGAAAAAACTTTCTTGCAGCAGATCCTCGAACGCGAGAAGGACCAGCTCAACGAATCTGAATCCATCGAATCCTTCCTGCACCACATCGTCGGCCAGATGGAACCGATCCAGGCCCGCATACCATACGAGCTCCACATCCGCTGACCAAGCAGCGCCCCGTCCTCGCGCTGCCTCTCCGCCCAGGCTGGTCATCCTGAACCTGCTTCAGCAGGTGAAGGATCCCTCTTCTGTTCTCAAGCCGCGCACTCGCACCCTGCCATCTTCAAAGCTGAAACCCTCCGCAACTTTCGTTATACTGGTTGGCCGGGGCGCGGTACCCAAGTGGTAAGGGAGAGGTCTGCAAAACCTTTATACGTGGGTTCGATTCCCACCCGCGCCTCCAAATTTCCCCTATAAATCATCAATGTTTATGCGGGTTACAAAAGGGCCTGCAAACCGCGTGTCAAATTTGCAGCCTTTTTGCAGTGTGGCCCGGCAAAACCTCAAGCTTTAGCCTCGGCCTCGATTTCCCGCAGCCAGCCATTCGCGCCTTTGATGTCGGCATCCAGCGTATCTTGCCGCGACTTGACCCACGGGTTGTAGTGCTTCTCGGTGATTTTGATCGACGTGTGCCCCAGCAGGCGTGACACGTTTTCCAGTGAAAACCCGCGCTTCAGGAGGGCGACTGCGAACGTATCGCGAAAACGACGCGTGTGCCCATCCTTGATTCCCGCCTCTTCAAAGACATCAGCGATGCGCGTCCGCCAGTTCGACACGGCTGCCCTGGCGGACGGCGCACGCCTTAGAGTTGAGACCATCCTCCGTCTATCGGAAGCTCGGCACCGGTGGTGAAGGTCGCATCGAATGCGAGGAAAAGGACGGCCTTGGCGATTTCCTCCGACGTCCCCCAGCGCTTCATCGGAACCATACCGATCATCTTCTCCCTAATCTGGGCGGCCGCGTCTTTATCGGGAAACGCTTTACCAAGGATCGGCGTGTCGATGGGGCCGGGCGTCACCGCGTTGACGCGAATCTCGCGAGGAATCAACTCGGCGGCCAGCGTCCGAGAGAATGATCGCAGCGCAGCCTTGGCCGCTCCGTATGTGGCGTTGCCGGGCATTCCCTTGACGTTGGCGATCGAGGTCGTGAGGACGATAGAGCCTCCCCGGTTGATCAGCGGCGTGAGCTTTTGCATCACGAAAAGCGGCCCCTTGGCGTTCAGGTTGAACATCTCGTCGTAGACAGCCTCGGTCATGCTCTCAAGAGGCGCTCGGATGCTGAACCCGGCATTGACGAAGAGCAGATCGAAAGTGTCGAACTCGGCCTTCACCCGAGTGGCCAGAGCGTCGATTTCCGTCAATGACCTGGCGTCGCTCGAAACCACGAGGGCGTTCTTTCCAAGCTCTTTCTGCGCCGATTCCAGGCCAGCCTTCGAGAGACCCGTTACCAGAACGCGCCCGCCCCCATCGAGGAGCATCTTCGCCGTCGCGAGCCCCATGCCGCTCGTGCCGCCGATAATCACCACCTTTTTGCCTTGGTACCGTTCCATGTGTATTCTCCTCGCGAGGTTGGGGTTGCTTTGTTGCTTTTTGAACTGTTTGGTATGATAATCAGGCGCGGAGGCTGCGGTCAAGACCTTTTTGAACTATTTATTTCACAATACGGTAGGACACCGCTCTCAAGTTGCTGCGGAAGAGAAATCGCGGCCAGAGGCCTTGACGACGGCCTGCCACGCCGCTTCTTGGCTGGCGTGATCGTGAAAATGTGGGTGGCGCATCGCCTCGATTGGGCCGGTGAACTTCTTGGGCGGCGAGGCGAAGAACTGGCCCGAGACGTCGGTTCCGAACGCCGATGCTTGCTGGTTGATGCGAATTAACACAGCAGATTCAGCCTGTATGGCAATCCTAAAGATTCTGTTTGTCCAATTCTCGTCCAGACTCACAAATGAAGAACTACTCCATTCGTGAAATGGTGAATTGCATCGTTGGCGTTATCTTGAAATGAAGTATTTTTCAAATCAGTAAAAAAAGTGCTCTGGTCCACCATGTCCCCTGATAACTTACCCTCTTTACTGGCATAAAAAACGCCGCTTTTATACCGCTCATCCGAAAGGGCATCTACAAAGCGTTTCGCACCTACTTCCAGCGGATGCACCATTCCGCCCATCAATGGGAATACAATAGGCATCATCAAATACTTCAACATAAACCGCATTGCCGGGGGAAGACTATCGGGCGCCTGAGTTCCTTTTGTATTCCCTGGGCTCACAACAACAAACTTGAGCTTAGGATGTTTTCTGGCCATTGATAACGTCCACATGGTTTCTGCGTACTTGACATATGCGTATGCTTGCAATGCATTGAACTTCTTACCAAAATATGATCCATCAAGAACAGCAGCAAACTCATCTACAGAAGAAGTCCTCATTGAAACCGGTTTTACTCCGAGCATCTTTACTCCTGGAACAGCTTCCGCACTGACTGATAGAACTGTTTTCCTTAACTTATCCCGTTTAATTAATTCCTCCACTAGAATTACATTACCTAAAATATTCGTAGCAGCTAATTGATTCATACCGGAAGGCGTAGATTCTGCAGCCGTTTTCCCAACTACTCCACCGGCATTTAAAACTATTGCGTCAATAGGTTCCTTTATTTCTTCTACTGCTTTTCTTACAGAATTTGCATCCGTAACATCCCCGATAATAATTTCAAAAATCGTCTTCCCGGTTTTCTGCTCAAGGTCTTTTTTTGCCGCGTCGGCTCTCGCTTGATTTCTGCAAAAAAGAATTACCTTTTTTGTGTCTTCTTTCAATGCTAACTGTCGGGCAGTCTCTTTCCCAAGCCCAATATTTGCTCCGGTTATTAATATACTTTCGTTCATATTTTCTATCCTTTTTAGGTTATTAATGAGCGGCCGCTTCCTTTACCCGAGCTAGGCTGCGGCCGGTAACGATGACCTGGCGGTAGCCCTTGGCGGCGAGCATGCTGGCTGCTGCATCACCGAGCCCAGAGGTGGTGCCGGTGACGAGCGCGATCGAATGTTTCATGGGCGTCTCCGTAGTGAAGTGTGAAGGCCGAGTCGTGAGGCCCCGCGAAATCAGGGCGGGTTGCTAATTTCGAACTATTCGGTTATATATTGGTGGGCTGGAAAGTGTCAAGGAGTTTTGAACTAAATGATTCAGAAGACCGCAAGGCCGCGGGGACGGCCGCGCAGCTTCGATGAGACGGGGGCGCTGGAAAAGGCGACCCAGGTGTTCTGGTCGAAAGGCTACGACGGAGTGACGATCGACGATCTCGTCGCCGGGATGGGCGTGGGACGGCCGAGCCTGTATGCCGTCTTTGGGGACAAGCGGGCGATATTCCTGCGCGTCCTTAAGGCGTATGCAGAACGGAAGGGCGCAGCGGCCGCGAAGGCACTCCTTTCGCCACAGGGTCTTCGCGACTCGATCGCGGGCTTTCTGAGGTACGCCGTCGAAAGTGCGACCGAGAAAGGGTCCGCTCGGGGCTGCCTTATAGTGTGCGTCGCGCCGCTTGTGAACGACGCTGAGGTTCAGCGGTTTCTGCAGAGCACCGTCGCGGGCGGCGCGGCGCTGGTGGAGCGCCGTTTCCGGGACGGGATCTGTGCGGGAGACATCCCGCCTGACTTTCCGGTAATCGTGCGCGCGATCCAAGTCACGGATTTTGCTCGTGGCCTGACCATGCGTGCGCGGATAGGCACGCCGCGCAAGACGCTCCTCAAAGATGCGGAGGAAGCGGCCAACTTGGTGCTCCTGCCGCGGCGCGTCTGACGGCCTATCGGAAACAATTTACTGAGGAAATGACACGACCACTGACGTGAGCGGGAGACTCGGAGCGTCTCGTCATCTGATGAACAACATGGCGACGTGGTCAGAAGCAGACACACTGAGGCCGCAGCGCTGGTTTAACTTTCCAATAGGCAGTCTCGCAGAGGTTTGCCCGATCTGCGGCGGCAAGCGCGAGCGGTGCTGAAAACCGAAATTGTCGTGTAATTCGCAGTGTAAGTACCAACTCTGGCGACTTTATCCGTTTTGCCGACACGAAGAATCAACAACCTACGTGTTATCAATAGGCCCCTTGAGTTCGATTCCCACCCGCGCCTCCAGTAATTCCCCTCACAAAATCAGGGCTTGCGGCATCTTCAAATTTCTGTGTACCCGCCCTGTACCTTGCGTTCTCAGTTTCCTTGGCTAGCGGATCGTTTTCCCGCGCCTTCCGCAGGTCTGCTTCGAGCAGCTCCTGCCGCGACTCGGCCCACGGACTGTAGTGCTTTTCCGTGATCCCCATCGATTGATGGCCGAGCAGCACAGACACCCTTTCAATTGGCACTCCAGCTAGCAGCAGCTCGACCGCGAACGTATCGCGAAAACGGTGAGCGTGAAGGACGTGGCGAATGCCGTACAACAAATTTGGCAGGAATTGTCGAAAAACGAGAGACAGCCCTATATTGGCGATAAGCTCGGAAAGTTCATTTCGGCTTTCCTCCTCACGATACGGAAGGAGTTAGACGTTTCTTTGGTCGATTCGCTGCCCACTCCTGGCGCACCACGATCGTAGTCGGGGGAAAAGTCAAGATTCACATTCCAGTAGTTCGCCGCGCGTTACGCCGGCGTATTGCCTTCCACGTGGCGAATCATCTTAGCGACTTCCGGTTCCGCGTTTACGTATTTCAGTTCGAAATCCGGATGTGAGGCGCGGAAGACTCGAAAGATCTGGTCCGCGAACGCTTGACCAATGTAGTCGACACCGGCGAAGTCGAGAGTTCCGGATTTGAATTTCTCCATGCGGCTCATAATTCGTTTCGCTTGTGATCGTGAGACGAGGTTTTGGCCTCCATACTGAGCTAGACGCACCGGCAGTTTCGTGATTTCGAACTTGAAGTCGTCGTCTGTGAACTCGTTGTAGATGTCTTGCGGATGTCTCACCGAGTCGTTTGCGAGCTTCATCCATACCATCGTGCCGGGTCGTGCAGATGAGCCACGATTCTTCAGAAACGAATGATGTCCGGAAACAATATCGAAGGAATCGAACATCTTTGACGTGAAGAAGATACCTTCGCCGCTGTGCTTCGAACTGTCCGTGGTGAACTTGCCTTTGGCGAGTTCAACGATTGCGGCATTCTCGTCGGACAAATGGAGCGCTCGTTGGATTTTCTTGAAGATTCCGATGCCGTTGTCTGAGATCTCGACTTCGGTGAACACCGCATTTTTCCAGGCGTGAACGTCGATCTCAGTTGCTTCCGAGTGATCGATCGCGTTGTTGAACATTTCGGTGAATCCTGTATTCCAGATGCTAAGAACGTTTTTGGGGAGATCTCCGATGAAGGGTTCCAGATCCCCCCACGCCCGATCCTCAGCGAGCCCGTGAATTCGATAGTAGATTTTGTCCCACTGCTTCGTTACGAGTAGATAAGTGCGATCGCGTGTGGTCCCTTCGCTATCGACCGTGCCGCGGCGCAGGAGATCTCGCAGGTGTTTGCGAACTGCCTGCGGCTGAACGCCTGCTTTGGGGGCGACCCGGGCCGTAACGTCGTCTCCGCCTTTGGCGATTTCCTGTAGAATGAGCTTCCGAAGCTCTTCTCCCCGCTCGTATGGCCCGCGTCCTTTCTCCATAAGTCTAAATTCTACAACAAAAGTAACGAATTATCCAGTGAACAGTAACGAATTTCGGTAGGACAAGTAACGAATCCTCGATCTAAAAGTAACGAATCTTTGTATGACAAGTAACGAATCTCTGGCTCAAAAGTAACGAATCGCCGCGGGCGACGCGCAAAGAAACGAGGCGCGAACCACGCGAAAAGAAGCTCCGCGCAGCGTGACGTCCATCATAATCACGGCTTCATGCTGGTGCATGAGCGTCACGACTATGCTGCTGATGCTGATGATCGCCACGTGCAAGTCGATCATCAGCACTACCGCGAGAAGGGCGAAGAGCGTGAAGGCCAGGTCGCCGACGACCACGACGACGAACAAGAAGAAAGTAAAGCGAACAATTTTGGAGATCTCGTGGGCGACCTCACCACGATCGCAGCCGCGAAAAAAGTGTAATGCATTACACTCCGAGCGCGTCCCAATTGAGATTTTTGGATCGTGCAAATCGTGCGTTAAGTCGGACAAAAGTCTTGACGCAGCTTTTATCAAACTCGATGATGCGCTTGCGGGGCGGCGCGTGTAACTCACCGGATAGATCGAGCGCAACCGTCGTAATCTTTGACGAGGGCACGCCGGAGCGCTCGGTCGCGGAGTACGGAACCTCTTAGCCCGAACGAAGCAGGTTCAATTCCTGCCCGCGCGAAGGCCCCGCTTTTTTCTTACCGGCACACGATAGTGGAGCGCGCCTCGGCGCGTCAAGCGGTTCGTTGGAGATCCAGTTGTTCGGCGTGAGAAGGAACTCATTCCTGCCGGACTTCGATCGTAGCCGTCACGCTCGGCGGGATCTTCGTGGACAACTTCATCAGCGTTCAGGTTCCCGGCGCTGACGCATCGCTCAAAATTTTGTACAAATTTGTACGGAATGCGGCGAATCCGTACAATTTCAAGTGATTTTGTCTGTTGTTAAGTCCTGTAAATCCAATAGATACGATGGTCTTGGGGGTTCGATTCCCACCCGCGCCTCCATTACACTCCCCCCTAAAATCTCCAATCTCCCGAGCGAACCGGCTCTTCCAAAACGAAATCCCTGATGTACGATGTCGTGCGCGCCCGCTCCGAAAGGGCCATCGACTCATGCCCCACTACGGCGACTACCAAAACGAAATCTACTTTGGCGGCCTACAAGGTGTCCTTCCGCGCCTGCCCACCGATTTCGCAGAACTCGAAAAACGCGCCTCTGCCACTCTACCTCCACACATTCTGAATTACGTCCAAGGCGGCTGCGGGGACGAATGGACGCAGGACTACAACGCCATCGCGTTCCGCCACTGGGGTATCGTGCCCCGCATGATGGTTGACTGCACCACCCGCGACCTCTCCATCGAACTCTTCGGCCAAAAATTCCCGACGCCCATTTTCATGAGTCCCATCGGCGTCGCAGGAATCTGCACGCAGGATGGACACGGCGATCTGGCCGCTGCTCGCGCTTCCGCTGCGACCGGCGTGCCGCTGATGGCTTCCACTCTCTCGAACGATCCGCTCGAGACCGTCGCCGCAACGCTCGGCTCTACGCCTCGATTTTTCCAGCTCTACACCCCGAAGGATAAAGCCCTCGCCGAAAGCCTCGTCCATCGCGCTGAAGCCGCCGGCTACAAAGCCATCGTCGTCACGCTCGATACCTGGGTCACCGGCTGGCGTCCGCGCGACCTGAATACGGCGAACTTCCCGCAGCTTCGTGGTCACGCACTGATGAATTATTTTTCCGATCCGGTTTTCCGCGCAACGCTAGCCAAGCCGCCCGAAGAAGATTTGCCCGCGGCTGTTCGCCAGTGGGCCGCAACCTTCGGCAAAGTTCTCACCTGGGACGACATGCCGTGGCTTCGCTCCATCACTAAGCTGCCGCTAATTTTGAAAGGGATTTGCCACCCGGACGACGCCCGCCGCGCCATCGACGAAGGCGTCGGCGCAATCTACTGCTCCAATCACGGTGGTCGTCAGGCCAATGGCGGCATCGCTGCGATCGACATGCTGCCCGGCGTTGTTCAGGCCGTCGACCAGGCCGTCACCTCGGCATCCTCGCGCACGCCCGTCCTTTTCGACTCCGGCGTCCGTTCCGGCACCGACGTCGCGAAGGCCCTGGCCCTCGGAGCCACCGCCGTCGGCATCGGCCGTCCCTACGTTTATGGACTTGCGCTCGATGGCGCCGCAGGCGCTCGCCACGTCCTCCGCTGCGTCCTCGCCGAACTCGACCTGCTCATGGCCGTAAACGGCTACCCGAAGATCGCCGACCTCCGCGCCACAGACGCAACGCGCAATCCAGCGCTCGCGTAGCCGCGCCGGACTGTGCCCAGAATTTTCAGTGAGTTGTAAAGCCGCGTTGAATGTGCAATTCGCGCAGCCCGTGCTGGACCTACTCCGCCCGGAGCGCCTCAACGGCATCCACGCGTGCCGCGCGCGCCGCCGGTAACGCCGCGGCGATGATGGCAGCCACGAGAATCAAAAGCGCCGACGCGATCAGCGGCATCATGCCCGGAATTTTGAACTCGGCGACATATTTTCCGATCACCCCGGCGAGCGCAAAGCCGGCCACAACGCCGGCGGCCACCCCGAGTGCGCCAATGATCGCACCCTCTAACAGCACGTTCTTCAGGATGCTCGACGGCTGCGCTCCGAGCGCCATGCGAATGCCGAACTCGCGAATGCGCCCGCTGACCGAGAACGCCAGCACGCCAGCAACGCCGACGATCGAAATCAGCAGCGCAACGGCCGCGAAGCCGCCAAACACGATGGCGTTCAGCTTATCCGGCGTGAGGATTTCGGAGCGAATGTCGCCCAGTGTCGCGGGCTTTTCGATCGGCTGGTCCGCGGACACGCTGCGAATCGTCTTCGTGATCGTCGCGATCATTTGGTGCGGATCGCCGGCGGTCTTGACGAGCATGCGGTCGCCATACCAGCCTTCCTGGTTCGCGGGCTGGTAAATCGTCATTTTGGGCTGCGGAATGATGTGCACGTCGTCGAGGTCGGGCACCACGCCGACGATGCGGCGCGGCTTGTCACTGAGCCCGATGAACTTGATCACCGGATCGGTCCACGAAATGTGCCGATCCACCGCCTCTTCGCCGTTCAGTAGGCGCTTCGCGAGGCTTTCGCTGACGATTACCACGAGCTCGCTGCCGTCGCGATCGGTTTCTCGGAAATCGCGTCCGGCGAGTATCGGCATGCCCAGCGTTTCAAAATAGCCGGGAGAGACGGTGCGGAAGTCGCCGCGCGGATAGTCCGCGCCGTTCTGCGGCGTCTGGCCTTCCATGGCGAATTGGAGCGCGATGCCAAGTTCCTGCCCATCCCGCCACGGCGCGCTGAAGCTGGTGGCTACGTGCTCGACGCTCGGAAGCGCAGCGACTTGCGCGCGCGCATCGCGGTAGAACTGCGCGACTTGCAGAGGCGTGCGGCCGTAGTTCATCACCGGCAAGTTGAAGACCAGAACGTTTTTGGTGTCGTACGGCGCCTGCGTTTGCTCGAGCGTGAGCAGCGTCTTCATCAATGCGCCGGCACCGGCGAGAAGCAGGAACGACGCAGTGATCTGCGTTACGGCGAAAAGACGCAGGCGGCGCGTGCTGCCGCCGGTGACGCGAACGCCGCTGCTAGTAAGCGCCGTGCCTTGCGATGCGTCTCCGGTCGGCAAGCGCGGCACGAATGCGAGGAACAACGCCGAGATCATCGCCAGTGCGATTCCGATCCACACCAGGCTCGAATCGAGCGTGAGGCCTTGTGCGCGTACTGAGTAGCGCGACGCGTAGCGCGCAAGGATCGCCACCATCGGCCACGCGATCAAGAGTCCGGCGATGGCGCCGCTGACGCACAGCACAAGGCTTTCCGCGAGCAGCGAACGCCGCAAGGCGAGCGGCGTCGCGCCAAGCGCCGAGCGTACGGCGAGTTCGGACTCGCGGCGGACCGTACGCGCCAGAATCAGGTTGGCGACGTTCGAGCACGCGATCACGAACAGCAAGCCCGCCGCGGCGAACAGCACCCACAGGATGGTCTTGGCCTTCTCGTTGATTTGGTCGTGCATCAGCGAGACGTCGACGCGGTAGTGCGCGTCGGTCTTGTAGGTTTCCGGATGCGCGGAGGTCATCGCGCCGTACACCTGGCGAACTTCAGCTCGCGCCTGTTCGAGCGTTGCCGCAGGTGCGAGGCGCGCGAAAACTTCGGTCATGCGGTGCGTGCGCCCCTGGACCATCGTGGCGGAGAGGTGATGCGGGCTGGTGACGACGTTCGCGAAAAATTCCGTTTCCATCGGATAGGGAACCGACGGTTCGACTACGCCGACGATCGTTCCCGAGCGGTTTCCTTCGAAGCTGCCCAGCTGAACGGTCTTGCCCAGCACATTCGGATCGGAGTGCAGCGCGTTGCGCCAGAAAGCGTAGGTGAGCACAACGGCGCCTTGCGCGTTCGGTCCGTCGTCGCTCGGACCGAGCAAGCGGCCCAGCACGGGCTTGAGACCCATCACATCGAAGTAGGTGCCGTCCACCACCCCAGCGCGAATTTCGCGCGGCTCGCCGAGGCCGATCACGGTGAAGTCGACCTGCGAAAACGTGCCCAGCTCAGTGATCGTGTGAAGATCGCGGCCCAGGTCGATGATCTCCGGCACGGAGAAGTTGCTGTTTTCCTCGCCATACCCCGGCGCGCTCTGCCGGATATAGAGCAGGCGATCTTCGTCGCGATTGGCGAGCGGACGCAGCAGCACGCCGCGCACGACGCTGAAAATTGCGGCGTTCGCGCCAATCCCCAGCGCCAGTGTCAACGCCACCGTCAACCACAGCGCCGGCACGCGCGAGAGCGATCGCACCGCAATTTTCAGTTCGTTCAGGAAGTTCATGGCAGCTCTCCTTCATTAGCCGGCACCCGCATGCCCGCGGGCAGGTTTGCGGTTAGACGACGTTCAAACTTAAATCTTCCGAGCACGATCATTGCACAGCTCTCTTTTTTCGCGAGCCCTTGTCCGCCGCGCGACTCGCGCCTGCATCGCCGCGCTCAGGCAACGGCGAAAATGGCGGAAGAATCGGCGTCAGGTCTCGCTCTCTCCACCGTCTGTAGGTCTCCAGGAGCACGGCCTGCCGGTTCTGCGCCATCTGGTCGATCATCGCGCACGGCGCGCCTGTGTTTTCATTCCGCGCCGCCCAGATCAACAGCTCCAACATCACCGGCGCCAGCGCGATTCCCTTTTCCGTCAGCCGGTACGACCCGCTTCGCCCATCCGGCGTCGGCTCCGTCGCTAGAATTCCCGCAGCCTGCAATTTCCGCAGCCGGTCGGACAGAATGTTCGTCGCGATCCCGTCGCCGTCGTGCTGCATCTCCCCAAACGTGCGGTAGCCGCGCACCATCAGGTCGCGGACGATGAGCAACGACCAGCGATCCCCGAAAATGTCCAGCGACACACTCACCGGACACCTCGACCGCTTCGCCCTACGCCCGCTTGCCATCCCGCAAACTTACACAAAGCCGCTTGCATTTTGCAAGCGATTTGGCAGATGCCTACCGCTGCGAACCGGCCGCTCCCGAAGAATGCTCCCTCGCGCGAACCTCAGGCTCGGCCGTCTGGGCGTCGTAACCACCAAAGCCATCGGAGCCAGACCCATTTCCGCCTCTATGCGTACGACGAACGGACGACTCCAAAATCGACATGTTTCGGAAGCTTTTCTAAGCGGCGCAGCCCCCCCAAACGGCCTAGCGCCCCGCGAATTTTCAGCAGGAATCAATCTCACTACGGCAGGAGACACTTCCAACCCCGCGACTTTTCGTCGCCGTTCGAGTACCAAAATCCGAGCCCGAATTACCCCAGATCGATAATCTCTTCGAATACCGCGCTCGCTTCGCGCTTCCCGGTCCGCGCGTCGCTCGAGCAGTCGGTGCACAGCAGCGCTTCTGGCGCATCGCCGATCGGCTCGCCGCACGATGCGCACGCTCCTACTCGCTCAAAAAAGGGCCAAACGACATTTCGCAGCGTCATCTCGAAAACAGGGCCGCGACTTCGCGCCTTATTGCTCACGGCTTGCCTCCACGAACTGGACCTTCACCGCCCGCCACAAACTTGTCCAGAGCGCGCGTCCCCGCGCCGCTCCATCCGAATACAAAAAATCCGCTTTGTTCGCTTGCCCGGTCACCGGTACGAACGCAAACGCGCCCGACACTCTCCGCCTCCTCACCAGCAGACGTACGCCGCGCGACTTCTGCGTCTCATGCAACCGCGCTTCAAACTCTCGAAAGCTCGCCTCATCTGCCACGCTGTGCAGCACCGTGTTCGCTTCTGCCTCGGTCTCGAACGGAACCGCCTTCTTATGTTTCTCCTTCACTGCCACTCCAGTTCGATTGCTGCAGATGTTACCCGAATTTTCTTATCGTGCAATCGACGACCGCACGTTACGCGCGAAATTGTAAACGCTGCATTACAAGCTCGAAAACAAACTCCGCGTGCGGCCGAAATACAAAGGGGTGACCCGGTCAAGGCGAGGTCTCGCCCCAACCGGGTTCTCAACCTTCATTGCGCCGCGCCTGTCACTGGGATGCTAGAAAAGGAACGTCAGACCCACGTGCAACCCGGTTGTGCTCGGTGGGGTCACGTCTGGAATATAATTTCGACGCATTGTGAAACTGTTGCACAGAAACTATGGTGATCGCGAACGCTTATTGATCCAATGAATAGATCGCAAATCGGTGCAGTCATTCTCGCGGCGGGAACTTCCTCCCGCATGGGCAAACCCAAGCAACTTCTCCGTCTCGGTAACATCACTCTGCTCGGCCGCGTCCTTGCCACCTTGCGAGCCGCGCGCCTCGACGAAGTCGTCCTGGTCCTCGGTCACGACGCCAACGCCATCGAAGGATCCATCGAACAGCGCGATTTGAAAATCGTCATCAACGAACGCTACCGCGACGGTATGGCCTCTTCTCTCGCTGCTGGTCTCGCCGCGCTAAGCTCGCAAATCGCCGCCGCCTTCATCGTCCTGGCCGATCAGCCCTTCGTCCGGCCCGACACACTCGACCATCTCATCACCAATTACGAATCCACTAGCGCGCCCATCGTCATGCCTACTCACCACGGCGTACGCGGAAATCCCGTCCTTCTCGATCGCTCAATTTTTGAAGAGGTTATGATGCTCAAAGGAGACGTCGGCGCTCGCGCCATCTTTGCCAATCACACTGACGAAATTCAGAAAGTCGCCGTCGACGATCCCGGGATTCTGTTGGACTTCGATAATCAGGAAGACTGGGAGAAATTTCAAAAGCACCCGAACGACAATTCCGAAGACTAATCCGTCGCTTCAACCTCGCACTGGTAAATCACGCGCTCGGCCGCGGTGTGATTCTCGCCTGCTCCAGCATCTCGCAACGCACCCGCGGTGCCGCCCCGCCGCAGCGCCACGATCTGGCTCACAATACTCAGCGCGATTTCTTCCGGCGTCGCCGCTCCTAAATCCAATCCCGCCGGCGCCCACACCGAATCTAACCGCGCAGCGTCCGCACCTCGCTCTGAAAGCAGATCCAGCACGATTTTCGTCCGGTGCCGGCTCGCGATCAAGGCCACATACGCCGCGCGGCTTTCCAGCGCCTTTTCCAGCCACACATGATCGTTTTTATGCAGGGTAGCAATCACCACGTAAGTGCGTTCCCCGATCGGCGTCGCGCTAAAATCGAAATCCTCATTCACCACGCGCGCGCCCTTCGGAAACGACGCCGCCTCCGCTCCCGGATCGTTCACGGTGATCGAGAACTCCATCAGCGCACCGAGCGTCGCGAGCGTCTCCGAGATTCGTCCGTGACCCACGATCAAAAGTTCCGGCTGCGGCAGCACCGGCTCGACATAGACGTCCATTTTCCCGCCGCACGGCATTCCGACGCCGGCGAGTTCATCCATCATATCGAGTCGAATTAATTCCGGCCGTTCCATCGCGATGCATCGCAGCGCCTCGGTCCGCACCGCGCTCTCCGCGCATCCACCTCCGACCCAACCCAGTAAAATCCTTCCGTTCTCGTCGATGATCGCTTTCGCTCCCGGCTTGGCAGACGACGACCCTTCTACCCGCACCACCGTAGCCGTCGCAAACGACTTCCGCGCCGCCGCCAGCTCCGCGATCTTCGAATAATATTCAGCGCTCATCGTCATGTCGTATCATATTTTTCTGCGGCGTGGTTTTCAACGCTGCAAAAGGGCTCGCGCGTTGTACAACGAAAAAATCCGCGAACACTACGAAAGCCCTCGCAACGCCGGCACCATCGCCGATGCTTCTGGCAAAGCCGTCGTCCGCAGCGCCTTCGATAGCGACACTGTTCAGATTACCCTACGTATTGAAAATGGTGTAATCGCCGACGTGAAATTCAAATGTATGGGCTGCGCCGTCGCCATCGCTTGCGCATCCGCCGCCACCGAGATTGTGATGGCCCAGCCCGTGGAAGTGGCTTACGAAATTTCTAAATCCCAAGTCGCCGATTTCCTGGGCGGCATCCCCGAACAGAAAATGCAATGCAGCAACCTGGCCCCCGAGGCCATCCGCCAAGCCATCGACCACTACCGTTCCGCTCTATCGAACTAGCTCCTGTTAGGCGCGCGCAGCGCGCTGTAACATGGACTGTCCGTCAGTGAGGCAACCGCTTTGAGTCTTATCGGGAGTTCCACGACATAAACGTCGGCGCCCCTCGCCTCAGCCGACTGTCGGGGAGCCGTTCGGGCATCGACATATTGTCTGTGGTCGCTCACTTCAACCTTCATTCCAGGAGCCGTCAACCTCACGGCACGGTCACCGTGACGGGCTGCGTCGTCCTCCCAAACTCATTCGTCGCCACGAGCGTATAAGTAGTTGTCGCCGTCGGCACCACCGTCACCGACGTCCCCCGAGTGGCCCCAATTTCCGGCGTCACAATCAAGTACGACGCCCCGGCCACACTCCAATTCAACGTCACTTCCGTCCCCGCCGCCACCGACGTCTCACTCGCCGTGAAGCTCGAAATCGTCGGCGCCGCTCCCGTCGGCAGATTTGACGAGGTATAGACCGTCCCCATCTGCACCACCTCAAAATCCCCCGCCGTCACCTCATCCAAATTGTGCAGATCGTCGTTATCCCAACGGTTGTCCGGCGTTCCGCTGATATACAGGTTCGACCCGTTGTCCGCCATAATCGCGCCATACTGCTGAAGCGCTTTCAAAATCACCTGGTTGGTGGCCGAAAATCCCGAAATGTCGAAGCTCGCCTTCAACCGCAACCTCATCCCCATCGGCGCGGCATTCGCATTCGATGAATTCGCTGCCCAGTGGGACGCCGGGGGAATAAACGCCGCTCGCGAATTCTGGAGCGTCATCCGGATCGCGTGCTGGATCGATCCGCTCGCCACTTCGTCGTACCGCACCAGTCCCGCAAAAATCGAAAGCCCTGCCGCATCCGCCGAAGTCCATGTCAGCGGCCGCTGCTCGTCGTTCAACAAATCCCACACGGCGGCCGAGTCCGCGTTCCAGCTTCCATTGGTCTGCGCCCACGAATTGTCCATCTCGTAGAGAAAACAATTGCCGTTGTCGAGCACCAGCACGTGCCGGTCTCCGTTGCCCGGATTCGGATAGCCCTCGATCGGCGCCGTCGCGGGAATCGGCATCGGTCCAGGATCGCTCTCATCTCCATACGCCGTGAAATTGATCGCCACCGGCGCCTGCGACGAGTTCACCACCATGTACGGAATTCCAATCGACGACCCGTCATACGTCCCTGACCCAAAATCCGGATGCACCGGATCGCTGCCGCCGATGAAATTAATGATCGCCGCCGAATTTGGATCCACCGGCTCACTTGCAATGTTCTTGTTCCACAAATTGTCCGCCGGGAACGGCAGGAATCCATTCAAGCTCGCGCCCTGCCCCGTCGAAATCGCACTGCACGCGCTTTGCGTCCCACCACCGCCGCCACTTCCTGCTCCCCCACCGCCGCTCGAACTCGAGGTCACCGTCACATGAATCGTCCCCGTCGTGCTCTCTCCCGGATTCGGATTGCTCACACTCACCGCGTACGTTCCCGCCGTCGGTTCCGTTTCTGTTGCCTTCAGCTGGCTCGACGAAACAAATGTCGTGGTCACCGGCGCGCCAGCCCAAAGCACCTGAGCACCGTTGACGAAATTGCTCCCGTTCACCGTAATTGTGAACGTGCCTGTCGAAAACGCCGACGGTGCCACATTCGCAATCGACGGAACCGGATTCAAAATCGTCACCGCGCTCGAGCCCGTCGCACTCGCGTCGGCCTGCGCAACAGCCTCTACCGTAATCGCGTTTGAACTCGGTACCGTCGCCGGCGAAGTGTATTTCCCGGCCGCGCTGATCGTCCCCACCGAAGAATTCCCGCCCGCCACGCCGTTCACGCTCCAAGTGACGCTCTGATTCGTCGATCCCGTAACCGTGGCCGCAAACGTCTGCGTCCCGCTCACGCGCACGTTCGCGGTCGTCGGACTCACCGACACGCTTACCGTCGCCGGTGGCGGCGTTTTCGTCGACGATCCCGTGCTTCCGCAGCCGAGCTGGATGCCAAGCAGGAAAATCAGTAGGAGCAGTTGAGCGCGTCGCACAAAATTCTCCCGGAAAGCGAAATTGTGCTGATTGGGGTCTTCCAAAGGATGGCTCTAAAGGACAGGTCCCAACAACTGGACGGAAGTACAACTCTAGGTCAGTGTCGCCGAGGGCTATTGAGGGTTACTTGTCAAAAGCAAGCCGAAGTAGCGAGTTAGCGGCGGGCATTGGTGGCGTAGATTTCAGTCTGCCAATCGCCGCGCAAGCGGCGACGGCCGTTGCGTTCGACTTGCTGCCGGGAAAAACTCAAGAAACACGACGCACAGAAGCGCCGGAGCACGCGCTAAGCAAAGTTTTACGGCTTCTGCCCGGGCGCCCTGTTATTCGTGATGCCCTTGCAGCTTGCCGCCGGATACGCTCCCGAGGTCGGCGTGCTCGTGTTCGTCGAGCATGTGGACGTCTTGTTCACGGCCCGCACCACCACGGTTGCGACCACCGCTGCCGCTGCTGCTCCGATTCCCACTGCGGCCGCCGTTCCCGCACTGATTCCCGCGCCGGCCGCGCCAGCCGCTCCTGACACGCTCGTCGAATTCAGCGCCGCCGTCATATTCACAGGCGTTGTCGGCGAGGGCGCCGTCGGCGATTGGTTCCCGTGAACGTTCGATTCTTGCCCGCCGTGCAGCGTCACGCAATTCCCCGCCAGGTCGCACGCCTGGCAGGTTCCCTCTTCGCAGATCACGTTCATGTTCCCGAGCGAGTCGAACGAAACGATCATCACCGTGCCCACCACGCCCGCCACGCCCACCGGCGTTCGCACCTTGAAGTGCGCATCCGGCTTCACCAGCTTCACTGCCTGGGCACGCACCTTTCCGTAATTCAATTCCAGATCGGTCTGCTGCCCCGCCGCATCATGCTTCACGATCGTCAGATTCGAATCCGATCCCACGCTCAGGATCGATCCGTCCGTCAGGCTTACGCGTGCCCGCGCTAGATGTCCCGTATTCACCGTGTCGCCCCAGAACACCGGCAGGTTCGTCGACGCCGGCACTTGCTGCGGCCCGCGCACCAGGTTCACCACAGGCAGCATCGCCGTGATTTTTCCCGCCGCTTGCTGTGTTTGTCCTTGAGCCGCCGCCACATCAAGCGGCATGGCGAGTAGAATCGAAATCCCCAGGGCGAAGGCTGAGTTAAGTGTGCGACGGGCGTTCATGAAAGCGACTCCTCCCCGGAGTTTCCCGATGCGTTAAGGCGCGAACGGCCAGAAATTCCCGAAATCATGGAAATCCGTTGGGAAATTGCGAATGCGGGGCTGGCCAAAAATTACCACAACTCCCCATCCCCACCTAGCTCTTTTGACCGCGCGACCGCGAGCGTGGGGTAGACATTGCTGTCTGCGCAACCTCGGCCGCACCTCGATGAGTTGTGCGCGGTTTTAACTTTCTACAAGATCCCCGTCACCTCGCGATCTTCGGCCTCATCCGTAAGGCAATCTCCTTCATCGCCTGATTCGACCCAGGAGCGCGTCTCTCTCTCCACGCTTCCATGTGGCTGCAATGAATCTCCAAATTCTCAAACACGTGCGGGTTCTTGAACATCTCCCTCCAGTGCGGCACCAGCGGCTTTAACCGGTCCCACACCATCCACTGCTCGCCGGTGTTCTCGAAGAAAAAATCCTCTTCGATCAGCCCGCGATTCACGATGCTGGCCACCATGTCCCAGTAGCTCCACACCATCCGCATATAATCGTTCTCTTCGCTTCCCGGCGGCGCCACCTTCATCATTTCTTCCATCGTCGTCGGATGGAAATGTTGCGCGAACCACGCCCTCGCTTCCCGCAGCTTCGGCTCTCTGCGCATGTCGTACAAACGCAGCATCAGATTCACCTGCTCGTGCGTCACTTCTCCCATCGCTTCCTCCTGATCGTCCGTTGGTTGTCAGCGAGCCTGGGGCGTAGGCACGTCGCCGTGGATCGAAATCTGGTGGGTATAAGCCAGAGGGATCGGCGATTCGTCGAATCCCATCTTGATTCGCCGCCGCAATTCGCGCGCCACATCTTCTTTCCGATTCAACACCGTCCGCACTTGCAGCCGGATCACCGTTCCATCCAGCGCCAGCGATTCAATTCCGAGCACTCGCGGTCCATCCACCAGCGCCGCGGACCAGCTCGCGTCCTGCCGGAAATCTCCCGCAATTTTCTCGAGCAACGAAATCGCGCGCCCTGTGTTCTCCTCCGCCGGCACGACCACGTCCACGAACACCTGCGACCAGTCGCGGCTCAGGTTCGCCACCTGCCCAACCATTCCATTGGGGATCGTCACCATCCCGCCCGCTGCGTTGCGCAACACCGTCCGCCGCAACGTCAAATGTTCCACGCGCCCGGTCTCGGTCCCCGCCGTGATCAGGTCGCCGATCACGTACTGATCCTCAAACACGATAAAAAAGCCGTTGATCAGATCCTTCAGCAGGTTCTGTGCACCAAACGCGATCGCCACGCTCGCCAGGCCAGCCGTAGCCAGCGCCGGTGCCACATTAATATCAAAAACTTGCAACCCCATCAGGACCGCGATCACGATAATCACGGTCGCGAATATGCTGTACAGCAGTCCGCCCATCGTCCGCGTCTGCTGCTCGCGCATTTGCGACGCGCGCGACTGGCTTTTCGCGTCCTGCACCAGGCGCGCGGTTACGGTCTTCAGTAGGCGGAGCAGGAACAGCGCGAGCGCAAAAATTACCAGCAGGCGCAGGCCGACCTTTCCCGCATTTTGCATCCACAACGTGAAGGAATCGGTCATAAGATAGGCGAACGGGCACTATAGTACCCGCGAGGTGTCGGCGCGACAACCCTTCTTCCCCTGTGGCACATCAATCATTGCAAAACGCCGCCAGCCCTCGCCTTTCGTACGGGAGTGACTCCATGGTCGACTTTCAAAAAAGAAATTTCGTTGCCAAACTGGCCGCTTCTGCGCTCGTCCTTCCCGCCGGTCTTTTCGCCGCGCTTCATTTCACTTCCGCGCAGCAACGCACTCCGCAAAACCCCATGCCTCAAGTTCCGCCTCCCGGTGTCTCGCCTGACACTTCCCTCTCTCCTTCGGTAGGCCTCGATCCCAAAGTCATGCTCAAGCGCAACCAAACCCAGATCCACGACGACGTCGAAAAACTCTACGCCTTGGCCGTCGAACTCAAAGACACCGTCGAGAAAACCGAAACCGAGCACATCCTCAGCCTCCCCATGATCCAAAAAGCCGAGCAAATCGAAAGACTGGCCAAACAAGTCAAAACCCTGGCCCGCGGCGACTAACCCGCCCCTCTCACATGGTGGCGTGGACGCTCTTGTTTGCGTGCCTGGACTTTGCGTTTCGGGCTGCCGCACTGTTTTGAAGTGAAAAGGTGCGCGCCACACAATTCAAGCTTGCCGATCTGCATCCTCGCTCCTCACGCAGTTCCCTTACTCCCCCCGCCCATTTCGCTGTATGATCAAAAACAGTCCGTGCGGCTGTAGCTCAGTTGGATAGAGCGGTTGCCTCCGAAGCAACAGGTCGCCAGTTCGACTCTGGCCAGCCGCACCATTCCCTCCCGCTCCAATCGAACGCTGCATCCATTTGAATTGTAAGTTTGGATCCCGCCAGCCTTACTAAATCGCGCCCAACAATTCCTTAGCCTTCCTCGCCACATCATCCGCACTGCCGCCCTTTGATACCACTGCCAGCCGCAGCCTTGTCGCAGACTCCTGCGGGAACACCTCCGCATGCCACGAAAACAAAATCACCGGTACGGTCCTGTTCTCCTCCCTCAACCGCCGGGCCACTTCCAGTCCATTCATTCTCGGTAGGCAAAAATCCAGAATCACCAGATCAGGCTTGAGTTGCCGCAGCTTCTCCAACGCCTCCACTCCGTCCGACGCCTCGCCGCACACCCGAAACCCAGTCTCCGTCTCAATCAACGTGCGCACAGCGCTAAGCGTATGTAGGCTGTCGTCAACGATAAAAACGGATTTGGCCATGAGAGCCTCACTCGATAAGGTGAGGCCAAGAAGGAAGCGGCACCCTATGTGCGCTACCGTACAGTTGCCGCCCTGAAAGAACAATGAGGTCTTTAGCTGATTGGACGTTAGTTAAGTTCTTTGTTCCACGCTTCGTTCTGGCGCTCCAACGTCTCGTAGCATTCGCAGCTCGCGTTTTCCAGGCCGCGCCGGTTCCGCACTCGCACCTCGCCTCGCTTGTATGAAATCAGCCCTCTTTTCTGAAGTTGCCCCGCAGCCACCGTCACGCTCGCTCTTCGCGTACCCAGCATGTGCGCCAGAAATTCCTGTGTCAGCGGAACCAGATCTCCGCCCAACCGGTCCTGTGACATCAAGAGCCACTTTGCCAGCCGCTGATCCACTGGGTGCAACCGGTTGCAGCCTGCCACTTGCATCGCTTGAAACGTTAGCTGTTGTCCAAATTGAGCCAAGTGCGTCGCCAGCGTCGGACATTGTTCGAGGCTCGCCAAAAAGTCCTTCGCGCTCATCGCGTAACCGCTGCCACCTACCTGCATGATCACTCGCGCCGCGCTGCTCTTGAATCCCGCCAGCAGCGGCAGCCCGATCAGTCCTTCGGCGCCCGCAAGGCCCACTTCCACGAGCTTCCCGTCGTTCATCACGTTCAACACCGACGCCAATCCACTGTTGATGAAATACACCTGTTTGATTGGCTGTCCCGCTTCGTTCAGCACTTTCGTGCGCGGTAGCTCCACAAACTCTACTTTCTTGAGAATCGTTTCGCGTTCAGCGCTAGGGATGCCCAGCAGAATTTTGTTTCGCACGTTTCGGGTTGTGGTCGCGGACTGGTTTGCTTGCTCGCCAGGCATCAGTTCCCCTTGCGAAAGGATTGTCAAATTTCGCAAGGGGGTCGCTTCGGCTCGAGCCGCAGCACGTGTCAATGCTAGTGAGACAACCGGATGGTACTGATTTCGCGGAGTCGTGTAAGTACGGTGGAGTACACTCGCCGAATTTTCGCGCCCCCTGACGCTCGATGACACCCGACGACGCCGATGGCGCCAAAAAGGCCCGACCAATCCAAAGTCAGACCCGCGCGCCTCGGCAATTGCACATCCACCGAAAAACCATCTGATTTCGCACAGGGACGTCGTAGGTAGGGAATGCGACGGCGAGCTGCTAGTTAGACTTTTTGACCCTACTCCCTATTCCGACGAATAGATACATCCATTCCTCCACGTTACGACACATCAACAATCGAAGTTAGGCCGCCCCGAGAAGTGAATCGCTCCGCACGCCGCGATGGCCAAGCCTCTCGCGGAGTGCCGCTGCTTCGTCACCCTGTCAGGACGAACCGCCGTCGGCCACCCAAACTACCCATAAACAACCGGCAGCCTCGAACACCGCTCGCTCACCTGCGGCAACCGGGACACCCCTCACGCAGGAACGGTCTGCGCACCGTCGCACGAGCCCTTCTGAGTGCGCACTCTGCTTCCCTCAAAAAGTGCGCGCCATCCATCGAATCGCGCATCCCTCTATGAGTCCTTGTACACTCATTACGACTGCACTTGAGTGTATCTGTATTAAATATAAGCGCTTAACAACGACCATGCGACGCGCCGGACGTCCACTTTCAACCTCCGGCCGCTGCTATCCATCGCGCCGTATCCGTATTTCTACCGACGCGCATCCGTAGCTCCCGCAGCTTCTAATCTCTACGGTGCGATTAGAAATCAATCGAACTCCAGCGCCTTCACCACAATTCCATTTCTACTCGACGCTAACCGCATATTTTTTCAATCTTGCGGATTTCTGCAAATTCGCGCAATCCGAGGCTTTCGGGGGCCGCGCGCACAGCCGCCCTGCGTCCGCCAAATTCTATTCGGCGCTCTGTTGATTAGAATGTTAGATAACTTCAACAAAACAATCGCCGGCGGTACTCGCGAATCGGCTCCAAGTCGGTGTTTTTCCGCGCAACTTGCCTTCGCTACTTCGGCATGGTTTCCTCCTTCCTCGTGCACGGCCGGACCAACCCGCCCTTCGCCTCTGCTTCGCTTGACACCTTCGCCCTGAAAGACCAACATGCGCCCCGCTATTAAAGTTTTAATGAATCCTGCTGAAGGCTTGGGGCGTCCATGAATTCTTCCACCGGTCTTTGCTCGTTTCTCCGATCGAAACTGTTCCGTTCCGCCACGTTAGCCGCGCTCGCGGGCATGGCGGCAACCAGCGCTCACGCGCAGGCCGCTTGGGTCCGCGTTAACCAAGCCGGCTACGAATCCGGCAAAGGTCCCTTCCGCGCCTACCTCATGTCCAAAGTCGATGAGACCGGCGCCAGCTTCACCGTGACCGACTCGCAAAGCCGCAAAGTCTACTCCGCTCCCATCGGCGCTCTTGTCGGCACCTGGAGCCACTCGAAAACTCTCACCTACAACGTTTACGCTCTGGACTTCACCGTCCCTCGCAACGAGATCTACACGATCGCCGTGAAAGGCCCGAAGAAAGCCGACTCTCCCGCTTTCGCCGTCAACACTCCCGACGTTCTCTACCCGGGCTTGTTGCTCAACACTCTGTTTTTCTACGAAACCGAACGCGACGGCGCGCACTATATCCCCAACGCCCTGCGCGACGCTCCAGGCCACCTGAATGATGGAAACGCCACCATCTACAACACACCTCCGCTCGACGACAACGACGACATCAACAACATCCCTCCTGCCGCTCCGCTCGTTCCCGCCGGACTTCCAACGGCTGACGTTGCCGGCGGATGGTGGGATGCCGGTGATTACGTGAAGTATGTCGAAACGATTAGCTACACCGAAGCGCTGATGGAAATTGGCGTTCGCGATTTTCCTGGCCAGATGGGTAGGTCCGCCCCCGTAAATCCGGTCGTTCCGCCCGCGTCGGTTTCCTGGGCCGGAAATAGCGGAGTCGGCGCTCCTGACTCCACAGACTTTACCGGCGAAACGCGCTTCGGCATCGACTGGTTGAACAAGATGTGGAATCTGAAAACCAAAACGCTCTTTTATCAGGTCAGCAACACCCAGGAGTTCAACTACTACGGCTACGGCACGCCCACCTCCGCGAATCCGAATTGCGGCGGCACCTACGCCACGCCGTATTGCCTGTTCACGGAATATGACATCTGGACGCTCCCGCAAGCGCAGGACGATTATCTCCAGCCCGGCGATCCTGAGCCGTGCGATCCCTATACCTCGGGCTTCCTTTGCCACCGACCCGTGTTTCTGTCAGGCCCTTCCGGTTCGAAGATCAGCCCGAATCTTGCCGGACGTCTCGCCGCCGATTTCGCTCTTTGCTACCAGCTTGATCGCGTCGAGTATCCGGATCGCGCCGCTAACTGTCTGAAGAGCGCCGAGCAGATTTTCGATCTCGCCGATCTCTCGTTCCCCGATCCCGCACCCACAGTCGATTCCGGCTCATGCAGCAGCTGCCTTGTCACCGCCGTTCCTTTCGACGGATATCCCGAAGATGTTTGGGAAGACGACATGGAACTGGGCGCGACCGAACTCTATTTCGCGCTGAAGTCGGCGTGCGACGAAAACGGCTTGCCTCCCGGCCTGGAGCACTCCGATCCCGCCTATTACCTCGGCCAGGCCGCAAGCTTCGCTCAGGGTTACATCACGAACGTCTACAACCAGGGCTACGCGGACACGTTGAATCTTTACGACGTCAGTGGCCTCGCTCACTACGAGCTGTACCGCGCGTTTGAAAAAGCCGGCAGCCCCAAGGGCCTCGCGCTCACCCAGGCTGGCATTAAGAAGCAGTTCCTCCAACAGGTGTCGGACGCGATCTCGCAGGCACAAACCGATGCGTGGGGTTACGGAAATATCTGGAGCTCGGGCGACACCACGTCGCATGGCGCCGGCCTCTCCGTTATGGCTAGCGAAGCTTATGACGTCACCGGTTCAAGGCAGTACGACACCTACTCGCGCCAGTGGCTCGGCAACATCCTCGGCGCGAATCCGTGGGGCTCGTCCTTCATCGTCGGCGACGGCAGCACTTTCCCGAATTGCATTCAACACCAGGTCGCAAATTTGGCAGGTGCGCTGAACGGAACAACGGGTGGAGTTCCCGTGCTTTGGGGCGCGTCAACAGAAGGGCCGAACAACTACACGACCTCGGGCGTGGTCGGCGGAATGAATCTGTGCCCGGCCGATGGCATTAACACGTTCAAGCAATTCAACGGCAACGATGGCGCCTATGAACCCTACGCCAAAACTTTCTACGAAGACAACGTTCAGTCCTATAGCACCACCGAGCCGGCCGTCGACCTCACTTCCACTTCCTTCTTGATGTGGTCGTGGCGTCTCGCCGGTCATCCGAGCTTCTAGTGCTGACGCGCGGCGCGACGCCAAGCTGAGGAACATCCGTTTTTTTCACCAGCCAGGTTACCGCGCCGTACGCGCCAAGCCACGAGCCTATCGCCGCGAAAATCACGTAGACCGGATTTCCGGTGTAGTTGATCACCGCGTATGCCGACAGCAAGTACCACAGGCTGCTCCAGCTCGCCGCCACGCTCCGCCTTCGCGCCGTCACCGCCGCGGTGAACATCACGTACACAGCGTCGGTTCCGGCAGTGCAAGCCATCACGCCCAACGCGATCAGGGGGTTCGGTGCGTGAAAAGTCATCTCGGCCTTCCTTGGTCGGCGCTTCTTTCGCGCCCGGAATCTTCCGTTGCCTGGGCGATTCTACCCCGCCCCGTCCGACCGGACTTAATCTGCATGACACCGCAACGCACTCCATGTACTCTTTGGCGGAAAACCTAATCACCCGGGGGCCTTCGTTTTGCTCGCTCTGATCCGCTCGCTCGTTCGTCCATACCGCGGCCCGCTCGCCTTAATCCTTTTGGCGATGCTGATTCAGACCGCCATGTCCGTCGCTGCCCCCTGGCCGTTGAAGATCGTGCTCGACAACGTCGTCGGCACGCACCACCTCCCACATTGGCTCGACGAACTCCTAAAGCCCCTGCTCGGCAGCGGGACCAAGATGCAGATCGCCGCTGCGGCCGCAATCGTGACCATCATCATCGCCGCACTGGATGCCGCGGCCTCTTATGTTGCGAACTACTACACCACCAGCGTGGGACAGTGGGTCGCGAACGACCTGCGTTTGCGTACCTATCACCATCTGCAGCAGCTCTCGCTCGGATACTACAGCCAGCACCAGACCGGGGCGCTGCTGAGCACGATCACGGCGGACGTGCAAACCATCCAGAGTTTCGCGTCGGGATCGACGTTGGCGATCGCCGTCGACATGCTGACCATCGTCGCGATGCTGGGGATCATGTTCTGGGTGAATTGGGATTTCACGCTGATCGCCGTCGCTGTCACGCCGGTCATGCTGCTGTTTGTTTCGCGGTTCAAGAAAGCCGTGAAGAAAGCGCAGCACGAGGTGCGCAAGCAGCAAAGCAACATCGTGGCGGTGGTTGAGCAAGGGCTCGAGTCGGCGCAGGTGATCAAGGCGTTCGGACGGGAGGAATTAGCGCAGGCTGAATTGGGCGTGGTGAGCAAAGCCACCGTGGATGCGGCGCTCAAGGCGCGACGCGTAAAGGCGCTGCTCTCACCGGTGGTCGCAGTGACGGTTTCGTTGTGCGTGGCGATTGTTTTGTGGCGCGGATCGTGGCTGATCCTGCGCGGAACGATGACGGCCGGAGCACTGATCGTCTTCCTCGCGTACCTCCAGAAATTCTTCAAGCCAGTGCAGAACCTGGCAACGATGACAAATCAGATCGCGCAGACCGCGGTTGGCGTAGAGCGCGTACAGGAAATCCTCGACGCGGACACCGTGATACCAGAGGCTTCTGATGCGATTCATCCGAAGCCGTTTGAGGGGCGAATCAAGTTCGACCACGTGGCGTTCGGTTATGACTCCGACGCGCCTGTGCTGAAAGATGTGAGCTTCGCTGTGGAACCGGGCCAGATGATCGGCATCGTCGGACCGACCGGCGGAGGCAAATCCACCATCGTGAGTTTGATACCCCGGCTCTACGATCCGGTCGGCGGGACGATCGAGGTGGACGGCGTGGACGTTCGCAAATACAAGATCGATGGGTTGCGCAATCAGATCGGATACGTGTTGCAGGAAACCGTGCTCTTCGCAGGCACGATTCGCGACAACATCGCCTACGGGCGTGCGGGCGCGACCGAGGATCAAATCCTCGAAGCGGCGAAGCTCGCAGACGCCGATGAATTCATTTCGAAAATGCCGCACGGTTATGACACGCTGGTGGGCGAGCGTGGAGCCACGCTTTCCGGCGGCCAGAGGCAACGCATCGGCATCGCCCGAGCGATCATTCGCAACAATCCAATCTTGATCCTTGACGAGCCTACCGCTGCCCTCGACACCGAAGCCGAGCGCTCGGTGATTGGAGCGCTCGAACGCCTGATGAAAGGCCGTACCGTCCTCACCATCGCGCACCGCTTGAGCACGATTCGGGATGCAAATAAGATACTCGTGCTCAAAGATGGAGTCGTGGCCGAGCAAGGCACGCACGATGAATTAATGGCGTTAAACGGCGTGTACGCGGATCTCTATCACGTGCAGTTCGCGGATCAAGCTGCGAAAACCGCCGGCCCGAGCGGTGCTAAGCCGACGTCGCCGCAGCAGCCTGCGGTTCCGGCGGCTGAAAGGGATTTGGGAGACTGAATGTCACATTCTCTAATCGTGCTTCCGGATGATTCAGCGCGACCGATCATCGAGGCCATCAACGCCGCTCAGAAATCCCTGCGTATTAAGATGTTCATCTTTTCCGCTCCGGAGCTGCTGAACGCGGTGATTGCGGCGAAAAAGCGCGGCGTGGACGTGCGCGTGATGCTGAATCCGGCGAGGCGGGATGGTGAGAAGGAGAACGCCGCTTCACGCCGTAAGCTGCTCGCCTCCGGCGTCAAGGTGCTCGATAGCAATCCGGCATTCGGGCTCACCCACGAAAAATCAATGGTCGTGGACGATGAAATCGGCTTCGTGAAATCGCTGAACTGGGAGGTCAAAAATCTCACCGAGACTCGCGACTACGCCGTGGTCACTACCAAGAAACACGAAGTCGCGGAAGTTATCGCCTGCTTCGAAGCGGACTGGAGCCGAAAGAAATTCGACGCTGGAGAAGATGCTCGCATGATCTGGTGTACAGGCAATGGCCGCGAGCGGATCGCAAAATTCATCGACAAGGCTAAACACTCGATTTTTTTACAGAACGAGCGCTACCAGGACGCCGTCATTATCGAGCGGCTCGTTCGCGCTGCTCTGCGAGGCGTGAAAGTTCGCGTGATGGCCCGTCCGCCCCACAAGCTTAAGAAAGAGAAACTAACAGAAAGCGTTGGCGGCCTGCGCACGATGGAAGACGTCGGCATCAAGATTCATAAGCTCAAGCACCTCAAACTTCATGCCAAGATGCTACTCGCTGACGACAAGCGCGCCATCATCGGTTCGATCAATCTGGCGCCCGGAAGTTTCGACAGCCGCCGCGAGCTGGCCATCGAAGTAAACGATAAAAAAGTAATCAAGCGCATCCGGAAGATCGCCAAACACGACTGGAGACACTCGCACCGGCTCGATCTAACGGATGAAGGTCTGATGGCGGAATTGAAGAAACACAAGATCGATTGCGTGGAAGAGCTGGCCATCACCACGGGCCTCGACCATAAAGGCAACTTGCCCGCGCGAAAAACAAAAAAGAAAAAGGCTGCGTGAGATCCACACTCATCGAGCAATTCGAGATTTCTAATCCAGCTTCACCACTTTCAGGGCGATTCCAATTTTGAATCCGGGCGACCGAATCGTTTTCGGCCGGTCCGGATTTTGAAAATCTTCGCTACTCGCGATTTTGCCGGTCGTCGTGCTGAGCCAGTCGGCGTGAAAATGGCCTTGGGGCAATCGCAGCGTGAGGTCAACCGGCCCATCCCCATCGAGATAAATTGCGTACACTCGATCGGCACTCGACATCGCATGTGTAACAACTCCGGGCGAACTGGCCACGACATGGCCATCCGGATGCAAACTCTCTAGCGGAAGCGATTCAAGAAACTTCCGGAGAACCTTCAGCTCCCGGCGGAACTCCGCGCTTCCCCCTCCCGGTCCATTCGGCTGATCGTCGGTCCCGTCTTCGTGCCCCACGCTGAACGAGTAATCCAGGCCATCGAACGCTCCGCCGCCCGAGAACATGAAATTCCACGCCTGCCGCCGGTATGCGTCATCTCCACGGCCGAGAAATCCCGTCTCGTCGCATGAAATCACTTTCCCCAGCCCGTAATTCCACGACGCAGCTTCGGGATACGCGTAGTGAAAACTGACGATGCTCACTCCGGGAATTACCGTGCGTACCGGATAACGAAAGTTTGAAAAGTCCTGCGAGATCAAGTGACGGTTCGGAAGCTTCGACTCCTCATCGGCGATCCATTCCGCTACGCGCTGCTGCCAAGCCATCGCTAGGTCATCCGGCAGATCAACCGAATTGGGAAAGCGGTCTCGATTCGGCGGGAAGAGATATGGATTGATGATTCCGGAGAACACCGGTCGGTCCGACCACGGCTCATTCTGAATCTCGAAGATCACGTTGTCGTAGCCGGCCGCTTCATGAACGAGCTTGCGAGCGTAGCGCTCCTGATACGCAACAAGACCGCCATTCTCGGCCGTGTGAAGCTTCTTCCAGTCGATGGCCTGCAGTCCATTGACGTTATTCGAGGGATTCAGAGCGCTCAGATTCCATTGCGCTTCGTCGTAATGCGCCGAGAACAGCGTGATCTCCACCGCGATGCCGCGCTTCGCTGCCTGTCCGAGAAAATCGTGGAATCGACGGAAATATTCGGGATTCCATTCGTTCAGGTCGAACTTGTTTCCCCCACCCGCATAACCAGGCGTATCGCTGCGCGCCCAGGGCGCGACGAACGCGCTGGAGGCTGGCGCTAAATCGTTGCGCTGGATGCCAAACGATTTGCCAGGTACCTCCACGTATTCCCCGCCGAAGATGCGTGTGAAGTTCAGCCCGTCCGATTCGATTGTCGCCAGGTATTTGTGATAGTCGAAGTCCCCGTTAAGGACTGCTCCGTAGTGCTCACCACTCGTAATCAACGCGATTGTCTTTCCGCGGAATTGAAAATAGTGCGGGTTGTTTGGGTCCAGGCGGATCGGCAGTGCTGATTCTACAGATTGTGTCGATACCGCCAGAGCGAGCAGCGCTGCGACCACGGTTGTCCAAAGCTTGATGGTTTTCGATGGGAAGCGCATTTCGGCTTGCTCCACAGAATCGCGAGCTGTCAGTTTCGCCGGAGGGTCCGAACCGGGCGGTGTGCATTCTACCTTGGTCGGCTCGTTCCCTGCGCGGGCACCGCGCGCCGAGGTAAATGCAATTGCTGTGCTAAGCAGGCTGACTGTGGTAATAACAGCTCGACGGATAGGCTCGATGTTGCAGGCTTTCTCTAACGGAATGTCGCAAACAAACTAGGGTGTTTGCAGGATACGGCGTTCGATCCTGGCAGCCTATGCTTCCCGTCACTTTCTTGGGCCCGTTCTAAATCGTCCTTCAAACGCAAGGAGATACAAACATGAGTTTTCTGGCGTGGATTGTCCTGGGACTTCTGTCAGGTTTCATCGGCAGCAAAATCGTAAACAAATCCGGCGAAGGTCTCCTGATGGATATCGTGCTTGGAATCCTGGGTGCCGTCGCAGGTGGCTGGCTCTTCAATCAGTTTGGCCACGCCGGCGTCACCGGGCTGAACCTCTATAGCCTTCTGGTCGCGGTAATCGGCGCGGTAATACTGCTGGTCATCTATCACGCGATTCGCCGCGCGGTTTAGGATTAGGCCGAGTCAGCACGGCTTACGCCGTCCGATATCGAATTCATCCGCGTTGCGTCCACCGTCTTGCTGTTCGGGCGGGAGCAACGCGGATTGCTTTTGGTAGACGCGACCGCCGGCTCGGCTGTGTATCGGAATTTTCACTTTCCCTTTCCCGCCCAGTGCCATTACCCTCGTTCGCACATTGATGCGGCCCAAGAGGCCGGTTTCCATTCGCGAGCCACACGAACTCATGACGATCCAAGACCTCCTGTTTGGCAAGGCACTCCGTACCATCGATGAGGGCGACGAGCAGGTCGGTGTCGGAGCAGGCATTCCGATTTTCGGTCTCGACGCGCTCAGTTCCGCAGCCTACGGGCCGGAAGCGGCGCTGACCCTACTGATCGCGCTCGGAGCGGCGGGCGTCGCGTATATCGTGCCGATCACGACGAGCATCATCATCCTGCTCGCGATCGTTTACTTTTCGTACCGTCAGACGATCGACGCGTATCCGGGCGGCGGCGGATCTTACACGGTGGCGAGCGAAAACCTCGGCCCGTTCGCGGGGCTGCTGGCAGCCGCCGCGCTCATGATCGATTACATCCTGACAGTAGCCGTAGGAATTTCGGCGGGCGTGGGCGCGCTGGTTTCGGCCGTTCCTTCCCTACTGCCGCACACCCTTGGTCTGTGTCTGCTGATTTTATTCGTTATTACCTTTATAAATTTGCGTGGACTACGGTCGGCCGGAATTTTTTTCATGGTGCCGACGTATCTTTTCCTCGCAAGTATTCTGGGCGCCATTGTCTGGGGATTGATCAAAACGGCTGCGGCAGGCGGACACCCAACGGCGATCGCAGCGCCTCCACCAACGCTTCCAGCTACGGTTACGTTTGCCGGAGCGTGGCTTCTGCTTCAGGCGTTCGCGAGTGGATGCACGGCGATGACGGGCGTCGAAGCGGTGAGCAACGGAGTGAAGGCTTTTCGCCAACCGTGCTCAGACACAGCGAAACGCACGCTGACGATCATCATTGCCCTACTGATGTTGATGCTGGGCGGCATCGCGTTTTTGGTGCGAGCGTACAACATCGCGGCGACCGATCCGGGGGCAACGGGCTACCAAAGCGTGCTGTCCATGCTGGTCGCCGCCGTGGCTGGGCGCGGCACCTTTTACTACGTGGCGATCGGCTCGGTACTCGCCGTGCTAGCGCTTTCTGCAAACACCGCGTTTGCGGATTTTCCACGGCTTTGCCGGGCGATCGCCGTGAACGGCTACTTGCCCGACTCGTTCGTGCTGCGCGGGCGGCGGCTGGTTTACACGCGCGGAATCTATTTCCTTTCGATTTTTTCCGCGATCCTGCTGATCTTGTTCCGCGGCGTGACGAACCGCCTGATTCCCTTGTACGCCGTGGGTGCGTTCCTGGCTTTTACGCTATCGCAGGCTGGCATGGTGGCGCACTGGCGACGCGAGAAAGGGGCGCGGTCCGGCCGCTATATGCTGGTGAACGGTCTCGGCGCGATTGCGACGGGAATTACCGTGCTGGTGGTAGTCGTCGCGAAGTTCGTCGAGGGCGCGTGGATCACGGTGCTCCTGATTCCGGCGCTAGTGATATTCATGAAGGGCGTCCGGCACTATTTCAACCGCGTGGAGAAGGAAGTGGAACATCCCGGCCCGCTGGACATTTCCGATCCGCATGTGCCGCTCGTGGTACTGCCAGTCCAACAGTGGGGGCGGGTGGCGCAGAAAGCTCTGCGCGTGGCGCTGACGCTATCGAATGAAATTGAAGCTGTGCATGTGTGCCTCGAAGGCGAGAAGTCGGACATTCACGAACGTTGGGTCGAGTACGTGGAAGAGCCGGCAAAAAGGGCAGGCTTTCCGGTGGCGAAGCTGGTGATGTTAACCTCGCAATACCGCCAGGTGCTTGCGCCGATCGTCGATTACGTATTGGAAGTGCAAAAGCAAAATCCGAACCGGCGGATCGCGGTAGTGATTCCGGAAATGGTCGAGCGCCACTGGTATCACTTTTTTCTGCAAAACCAGCGACCGGAGATCTTGAAGGCGCTCTTGCTGCTGAAAGGAAACGAACGGATCGTGATCGTGAACGTGCCGTGGTATCTGCACGTGTGAGATCTGGTTCGCGCACGGCTACGGCGTTGTGACTTTTGCTTCTCGCAAGAAACGCGCCGCTTCTTCGGGCGGCGTGGGATTGATGTAGAAGCCGGTTCCCCACTCAAAGCCCGCGACTTTCGTCAGCTTCGGCATCATTTCGATGTGCCAGTGGTAATGATCGTTTATTTCTTCCCCGATGGGTGAGGTGTGAATCACGTAGTTGTACGAGGGAAATGAGAGCACGGAGTCGAGGCGCCCCATGAAGTCGTGGAGAACGCGCGCAAGATTTCCGTAATACGGCGTCGGCATATTCTCGAATGCGGAACTGTGCTGACGCGGCAAAATCCACGTCTCGAACGGAAAACGCGGCGCGTACGGCGCAAGCGCAATGAAATGGTCGTTCTCCAGAATCATGCGCGATTCGGTTTCGATTTCCTGGCGGATCATGTCGCAGAAGATGCACCGCTCTTTCTGGTCGTAATACAGTTTCGCGCTATCGACTTCCTCACGGACGCGCTTCGGCACGATGGGTAAAGCGATCAATTGCGAGTGGGTGTGTTCGAGCGAAGCGCCGGCCGGCTCGCCGTGATTTTTGAAAAGCAGGATGTAACGGAAGCGGCGATCGTTTTTCAGGTCGAGCATCCGATCGCGGTAGGCCCACAGCAACTCTTCCACGCCTTTTTCGTGAAGCGTGGCGAGCGTGCATTTGTGATCCGGCGTTTCGATGATCACTTCATGAGCGCCGACGCCGTTCATGCGGTCGAACAGGCCTTCGCCTTCTTTGCCAAGATCGCCTTCGATTCCGAGCGCCGGGAAGCGGTTGGGGACCACGCGCAGAGTCCAGCCCGGCGTGTCTTTGCCGCTACCGCTGCGGCCGTAGGCGAGGACTTCGGGCGGGGTCTTGCCTTCGTTGCCCGGACAGAACGGGCAATTCGCCGAACCTTTGATCTGCACGCTCTCGCGGAGGAAATCAATTGGGCGCTTGGCACGGTCCGTGGAAATGATGACCCAGCGGCCTGTGATTGGGTCTTTGCGAAGTTCCGGCAAACGTTCCTCCTGAGCGAGCGCGGGCGACAGGCCAGGCCAACGCGGTAATTCGAAGCCTCGATTCTACTACGGCGGGTTCGCGGGCGGGTTCGCAGACTGCATCGGGGGGACTTTCGTTTCGTAGTAGGAAACAGGGTTCCGACTACCCCGCGCTGACGCCGAGGACGCCTTTGTGAAGCCGCACGACCGGTCGCGCGCCGGCAGACCTCTCGATGGCAAAAATGTCGAAGCGGCAATTCGACGGATCAACATGCCGTGCGGCACGAAAGCGCTGGGCGATGCGCGAGACGTTGCGCTGCTTCTCGGCGTTTAGGGCGTCTTCCGGCTGCGACTGTTCTGCTGCGAATTGGAAGCGAGTTTTCACTTCGATGAACGCGAGCGTCGCGCCATCGTAACCGATGATGTCAATTTCACCGTGCACCCCAGGGGACATGAAATTTCGGGCGACCATCACGTCGCGAACCTAGAAACCCATACACGTAGATTTCGCCGCGAATGCCGGTGCGTCGCGCGCGCATCTTGGCAGCGTGGCCGGTTTCCAAAGGCGGAGGAAACGGCTCACCTTCCGCGTCGGGGTCAGCGTTCCGATGGAGTGGGTCCGCGACGGGAGTAGACGCGACGGGTGGCGCAGCGAGACCGTGCCGGGCCCTGAATTAACGAGCGGCGAACATCAAGCGCGCGAACATCGAACGCCTCTTCTACTTTATGACTTCCAGATTCCATTCGACCGTCTTGCCACGGAACACGAATGACAGATAATACTCCCAGAATTTACGGAACCATCGAAATCGATTGATCATGAACTCCAGGCCGAAGGCGCGCCAGAGGCGAAGTGTCTCGACGTGTACACGGCGCTCTTTGTAATTCGCCGGGGCGTAATAGTCGTACTCGGCGGGCTTGTCGCTAAAAAACCAGAACGAAAAGCTGGACAGGTGCCAGCGGTGCGCAGGGCTGCAGTACGAGGCGTGATCGGTATAGTGCGGAGTGATGATGGTGACCATCGCACCGGGCTTCGCGACGCGATGAGCTTCGGCTAGAACACGGAAGATGTTGTCCACTTCTTCGATGATGTGGATCATGCGGACCTGATCGAAGCTGCTGTCCCGAAACGGGAGAGTCTTTTCCCAATCGCATAGAACGTCAGCCTCACCGGCCGCGCTCATGTCGATGCCGATCGAGCCTGGATACTTTTTCCGGCCGCAGCCGACATCAAGGATTAGCGAAGGCATCGGCTTACTTGATGACCTCGAAAGTAAACTCCATCAGCTTCCCGCGGATGATGAAGCTCAGGTAGTGTTCCCAGAACTGGCGAAACATTTTGCTGTGATTCACGAGGAATTCGAAGCCGAGAGCGCGCCACAAGCGGAGTAGCGAGACGTAGTTCCGCTTTTCAAGCACACGAACTTTGGTGTACCACATGTCGCGGCCGTGCATTCCTCCCGGATAGAAATATAGGAATGAGTAGGTGTTCAAGTGCCAGCGATGCGTGGGATCGCGAAATGAGCTGTAGTCCGTGTAGTGGGGCGTGGCGAGAAAGATGGTGCCGCCCGGCTTGGTGATCCGATGAAACTCTTCCATCGTGGCAATAATGTCGGCGACGTGCTCGATCACGTGCTCGCCGCGTACGTGGTCGAACGAATTGTCGCGAAACGGAAGCCCGCCCTTATCGAGATGGCAGATGACGTCGGCGGCGGTGCTCGCGTTCATATCGAGGCCAATCGAACCCGGATATTTTGTCGGACCGCAACCCACGTCCAAAATGCGCGGCAAATCGTGTCCCCTTTTCGAACATTGCGCTCTACGAGCGATGACGAGCTGGATCAGCGCAAAAAACCTGCGCACAAGAAAATAGCACAGGCTCGCGGCAGCGGACCTGTGCTATTTGGTTCGACGCGTCAACAGTGTGACGCGACGCCAGCATTACAGCGTGCGTTCGAGTTCGCCGATACACTCACCAAGAGTGCGCACCGCGAACTCGGCTTGTTCGGAGTCAATCATAAGCGGCGGAGCCAGACGCACCGAATTTTCACCCGCTCCAAGAATCAGAAGCCCCTTGTGGAACGCGAGGTCGATGATTCGGTTGCGAAGTTCGGGCGCCTTCTGTTTGGTCTTTTGATCGCGCACGACTTCGACGCCGATCATCAAGCCCTTGCCGCGGACGTCGCCGACGGTCTTGTAGCGCTCGCGCCAATCGGCCATGCGATTCAAGATCAGCGCGCCCATCGCGGCGGCGTTGTCGATGTAGTGCTTTTGGAGCAAGTTCATGGTCGCCATCGCCGCAGCGATCGAGACCGGATTGCCGCCAAAGGTAGACGCATGCGCACCGGGCTTCCAGTTCATGACGCTGGCGCGCGAAATGATCGCGCTGAGCGGCATGCCAGAGGCGATGCCCTTCGCCGTGGATAGAATGTCCGGCTCGACACCGGCGTGCTCGCAGGCCCACCATTTTCCGGTCCGGCCCATACCGGACTGCACTTCGTCCATGATCAACATGATGCCGTGCTCGTGGCAGATGGTTTGGAGCGCTTGCAGGAAATCCGCAGGCGCGGGCAGGTAGCCGCCTTCACCTTGAATCGGTTCAACCACAATACCGGCGACGTCCTCGGGATCAACGATGCGCTTGAACAGAGTGTTTTGAATGTAGTCGAGCGCGTCGGCCGACGCGTGTTCAGGATTGTTGCCGAACGTCCCGCGATAGGTGTTCGGATAGTGAGCGTGGAACACGCCTGCGAGCAGAGTGCCAAAATCCTTGCGCTGCACAGACTTGCTTGCCGTCAGAGAAAGCGCGCCCATCGTGCGGCCGTGGAAGCTGCCGTAGAAGGCGATGAGCTTGTCGCGCTTGGTGTGATACCGAGCGAGCTTGATCGCCGCTTCCGTGCCCTCGGCACCGGAGTTGCCAAAATAAACGCGCTTCGCCTCCTTGCCCGGTGCGATTGCCGCAAGGCGCTGCGCAAGTTCGACGAGGCTCGGGTAATAAAAATCCGTACCGGACATGTGAATCAGCTCGCCGGCTTGCTTCTGGATCGCGCGAACCACATCCGGGTGGCAGTGGCCCGTGGAGCACACGGCGATTCCGGCGGCGAAATCGAGGAACGTGTTTCCGTCAACATCTTCGATCATCGCGCCGCGACCGGTCTTCGCGACGAGCGGATAGTCGCGGGTGTACGACGGTGAAAGGATGCTGTGGTCTTCTTCAACAAGCCGCTTGGCCTGGGGGCCGGGTAGAGCGGTGATCAAGTGTGGCAACTTCAATTCCGTCGCTTGCATATACTCCTCCTGAACCGATCGCGCTAAATGGAATGGGGTCTGTACCTGCGCGCCGGTTACCGCCGGGCGCAAGCCAGAACGACGAAGGGAGGGGTGGAGTGCTTAATCGACGCCGTAGAGATTCGGGCGCTGAAGCGAAGGCTGAATGTGGAGCGACAGGTCGCGTTTCGATGAGATTGTCATTTATACTTCCAGCGAACACGGCCGTCTTTCGTATCTTCTAAAAGTATACCAGAATCCGTCAATTTCTCGCGGATTTCGTCGGCGAGCTTGAAGTCGCGCTTCTTTTTTGCGGCGTTACGCTCTTCGATGAGCGTTTCGACTTCCGTCTCCGGCAGCCGCGTCTGGCCTCCGATGAAACCCATTCGGCTCAGGATTTCGTCGTCGTCATCGCGCAGTATCGCGAAGATCGCGTCGAATTTCTCCATCGCGGCAATCAGGCGTGGCGCGTCCTGCTGGCGGAACTCGCCTTTGTCCATGGCGGTATTTACGTCGCGTACCAAATCGAAAATCACGGCGAGTGAATAGGCGGTGTTCAGGTCATCGGCCAGGCCCGAATCGAAGTCGGCTTCGGCTTTGGAAGCGCGCACTTGAATCTCGGGCGTCTCACCGGCTTTAAACTGCTCGTTCTTCAAACGAGCGTAGAAATTTCGCAGGCGCGCGACGGAATTTTCGGCCTGCTTGAGGCTGTCTCCGGTGAAATTCAGTTGCCGCCGGTACGGAACGGAAAGCAGCAGGTAGCGGATTGCCGACGGCTTCTGCCCTTTCGCAAACAGATTTCGGAGCGTGAAAAAGTTGCCGAGCGATTTGGACATCTTTTCGCCGTCGATGATCAGGTGCTCGGCATGCAGCCAGATCTTCACGAACGGATGGCCCGTCGCGGCTTCGCTCTGGGCGATTTCGTTTTCGTGATGCGGGAATGCAAGATCGACGCCGCCGGTGTGAATGTCCAGCGTGTCGCCCAAATACTTCATGGCCATCGCGGAGCACTCGATGTGCCAGCCGGGGCGACCGGGTCCGATCTTGGTCTCCCAGAAATGCTCGCCGGGCTTGGGCGATTTCCAAAGAGCAAAGTCCCGCGCGTCGTCCTTCTCGTAGCGGTCGTTGTCCACGCGTGCGCCAGCCTTGATTCCACCGACATCAATTTTTGAAAGCTTGCCGTATTCCGGAAATTTCGAGATTCGATAGTAGATCGAGCCTTCGCTGTCGTAGGTCACGCCTTTTTTCTTCAGCCGCTCGATCAAGTCCACCATGTCTTCAATATGGTCGGTGGCCCGGACGATTTCCTCCGGCATTTCAAGGCGCAAGGCGCGCATGTCTTCGAGGAACGCAGCAACGTACTTTTCCGTGTATTCGCGGATGGAGACTTGAGCCGCGGCGGCGTTCTGGATGATGCGGTCGTCCACGTCGGTGAGGTTCATAACCTGCAGCACCCGCAACCCCTGGGAGCGGAGGAAGCGGCGGAGGATGTCCTGAAACGTGAAAGTGCGGAAGTTTCCTATGTGGGCAAAGTCGTAGACCGTTGGGCCGCAGGTGTAGATACGGACCTCACCTTTGTGGACCGGGGCGAGCGCCTCGAGGCGGTTCGATAGCGTGTTGTAGAGCCGTATCTCGTTCATTTCAGCGGGTGTTGCGAGTCGTCAATTCTATCCGAGCCGCGCATCAGCGGCAAACTTCCCAATTGCGGGCACGGTGACAAAGCGGCAACCGAATTGCACCGTAGAGCACGTGATGAACGGCAAGAGCGCAATGCAGGGGGCAGGACGCATAGCTCGGAAGTACCGCATCGCCCTAGTACTGCGCATGAGTCCAGCGATGGTCTTCGACCCCGGCTTAGGAGTGCGTTGGGTTGGGTTGTGAGGAGGATTTACGTGAATAAGATTTTGGTGATGGGCGGGTTCTTGATTTTCGCCGGCACGACGCACGCCCAGACGATCGGCGGGACGATCAACAACCATGCTGGTATCAACGGCGCAGGCGGACTGGAATCCGCGGGCGCGATGAATCCCCCGCATCCCATTCTTGATAACGGGACGACGAACTTCATCAATACGTCGGGCAGAAATCCGGGAGAATTCGTTCCTTCGACGTTTGCGAGCTACCAAGACGCAGTGGCCGAAGCCAAGGCAAACGCTAACAAGCAGCCGCTGACGCTTGCGGATATGGCCCGCCAAGCACAAGCACAGAAGAAAGCTGCGGAATCGAAAGCGGCGATGGTGCTGGAGCAGGACTCCGACGGCAAGCTCGTGATCATGAATCCGAAGAATTAGTAGTCGAAGGAACCGCGCGGCTAAGGGAGCAATTGTACGTGCCGCGCCACGATTGTGCGGTCGCCATCCCCGAAGGGCGTTGCGGTGAATGGCCGAGCCTTCACCAGGAATGAGCCTTCCAGCGGCAGCGAGTAAGCTTGATCGATCGCGGTGACGGTGAGCGGTCTACCTTCAGGAAGCGAGAACGCCAACTCCACGCCTTTCGCGGGCATCGTCGAACATTCAAAGTGATACCAGCCGTTGGCGCTTCGCCGAATCTGCTCCACCTGCCGTCCGATGGCCTGCGTTTCCATGCTCACATTTTCAATGCCGGAATCTGGCGGAAATAGCGCTGCTGCGTCCGATGCACCCCGCTCTGATCGCAGTAGCGCTCGATACATTCGCCGTCCATTCCGTTCCGACGACTCGAGGATGGTGAAAGTTGGCGGGGCGAACTCGAGGTGAGGTGCGTCGGCGAAGTAAGGACTGCTGGCATCCCATGGGAAGAACGGCTTGTCGTCGTGATGGAAATTTGTGGTAACGCGAAGTGGCTCAGGCAAGCGCCCGGATTCCGGCCATAGTACCCACTGCGATCGGCCGGAGTCGGCGTCCTGAAAATATTCAATGTTCAGGTGTTCCGGAGATTTTGCGGAATACGCAGGAACGACGAACGCGACGAAAGCGGCACCAGCGCACACAAGCAGCGCTACTGCGCCAAGTGGTGCGACGGAAACGTTGTCCGAATTCTTGAAGCGCGCGAGAATCGGCGCAATCGGAGTGACCAGGATCCCTACGTTGAGCGCAATCATCGGCAAGCTCACGACCCCGAGCGCAGGATAAAGCGAGAGGACCAGACCAAACCCAAGTACCGCAGACACGAGGAGCGGCAGAAGCATTCCGACAAAGACGACCACGTCGGATTCTTCACGCGTTATACACGCAGGAATTGCGGCGAGGACGGCGACGCCGGCGGGCGCCAGGAACAGATATCCAAGTCCAGGCAACACAAACGCTGCCACAATCGAGAGCGCCAGCCACCAAAACCAAACCCCCACCCAAAGTCCCCAGCGGCCGGCCCGTTTTGTAAAGCCGAACGCGAATAAGAACGCCATGGCGATCCCGAGAGCCCAGAACGCCGCCAATGCGGGCCATGGGTGAGCGATCCAATCGACGGGTTGCGCGCTGGTCACGCGAAGCATCCGGCGAAGAATAAACGCGACGCCCGCGACGACACCCATCGTTACCGGAAAGTAAAAAAGTCCCCAAACCACTGCGCGCGCGACCAGCCGTTTTCGGTAGACGAGCCAAGCCGCCAACAGGATCAGTAGAACCAGCGCGGCGATCGCTATCCTCAGATTTTTTCGAACCGGCCACACGACAGTCCAGCGATTGAAAAGATCGAAGTAGTCGGCTTCAGAAACGGGCGGAGCCGCGATGTCTGCATTCGCGAGCGCCGACGCCATTGCCAGACCATCTGCGCCTTCATCCTGAAGGCTTGCGGGACTCGCGTTTTCGTAAGTATCGAGCTGCGTGTGATAGTGCGGCTCGTCGCCGATAATGGCGAAATTCACGCCTTGATAGCCGGCGGCTTTGAACACCGTGAAATCGGTATCGTTGGGAAGCTGCTTGTAGGCTGCGTAATAGATTGAGCTGGTCGCTGGGCGGACGATGGATTTCGCGTACAGGTTCAGGGCCCACTCGTTCGCGCTCCCGGTTTCAAACATGAACGCCGCTCCGGAAGTTCCGCGATTGTCGAGGTTGACGGCGGCGCGAATGTCTTTCGCCCAGGGATGGCTTGTCACGAAGACTCGAGCACCGAGGAGGCCGACTTCCTCGCCATCGTCGATCAGAATCACGATTGGATGCCGTGGCCGGTTGCGGGCTTTCAACGCGCGGGCAATTTCGACTACGGAGGCGGCACCTACGCCGTCATCGGACGCGCCGGGCCCGGCGGCGACCGAGTCGTAATGCGCAGCGAGCAGCACCGAGTCTCCCGTCTCGGTGCCCTCCAGCCGGGCGACGACGTTCTGGACCGCTCCGCAGTCGCCGTATTCGTCACACGAGAAACCGGACTGAATGCTGGAATCGTAACCGGCGTTCTTGAGTTCTTCGATCAGGCGGCCGCGAACAACCTCATTCTGCTGGCTGCCGCTGGGATGCGGAATTCCATCTCCGATGAGACGCTTCAAAACTTGGCGGGCTCGCTCTCCTGAAAACTCAGTGGCAGGAGCTGAGGCAGGAACAGCCGACGGAGGCCGCGACCGCAGGAGCAACAAAAGCAAGACGACAGCGAGCAGGCAGACGACGTGAACTGGACTCCCGGCAGGCCTCTTATTTTCCTGGGACAACCGCGCCTCCGCTGGCGACACTCTAGGCTGCGACCCTGTCCAAGTCAATAAGACAGAAGTACTTCCCCGCAGCCGGAGATGACTGAAGATGTCCGCAGAACGAGCGTGATTCCAGATCGGCACAGCGGGTACCGTCACTGGCGCAGTTTCGTGTGGCAACCCCCACCCATTGTAGAAAAATTCGCAAAACCATCCTTTACACGCCCTCAGGGCCGTGCTATTTTTTCTTCCCGTAACCGCCGTCCTTGAAAGCGCCAGGCGGAAGGGCTCTTGAGATCGTACCCTCCGATAGTTTTGTCTCGGAAATCCTCCATTGAAAGTCATGTAAATTGAAGTTTCTTCAAGCACTTATGTTTGAAGAGACGAAAGTCGTGAGGGACTGGTGTTAAAACTCCGTAAGGTTGAGCTGTTGGGCTTCAAGTCGTTCTGTGAAAAGACGCCGATCACGTTCAGTGGCACGGGCATTACGTGTATCGTCGGGCCGAATGGCTGCGGCAAGTCCAACGTGGTGGACGCGATCTCGTGGGTGCTGGGCGAGCAGAGCCACAAGATGCTCCGCGCTGAGCGGATGTCCGACTGCATTTTCAACGGGACAGCGAAGCGTCCACCAATGGGCTTGTCAGAAGTTACACTCACGCTGGTGGATCCCGAGCTTTCGGAGGCGACGCTGAAACTGGCTGCGGCGCCCGAGGCTCTGGACGAGGCGGACTCGACAGCGGCAGAGACGGACGCGGAGTCGCAAGCTGGACCGGTGATCGTCGATCCTACAACGCACGTCAGCGGCGAGGTAACGACGACCGTGGAAGACGGGTTCATCGTGGTGGCCTCGCAGCAGGAATATTCGACCGACGTCACGGAAGCTGCGGCCACGGAGGCGGCCGTCGAAGAATCGTTTCCTACCCACAAATTCCGCAAGAAGCGCACCTCTGAAAAGCCGGCTCCGTCGATGAAACCCGGTGAAGTGGTCGTGGGCCGGCGGCTGTATCGCTCGGGTCAGAGCGAATACGTGATCAACGGGCGCGTGGCTCGCTTACGTGACGTGCAGGAACTTTTCAGCGGCCTCGGGTTGGGACCTGACAGCTACGCAATCATCGAACAGGGCCGCATCGGGCAAATTCTGAATTCCAAGCCGATGGATCGCCGGGCGATTATCGAAGAAGCGGCCGGCATCACGATGTACAAGACCAAGCGCCGCCTGGCGGAAGCGAAGTTGGAAGCATCGAAGGTAAATCTTTCGCGCGTTCACGACATTCTGGTCGAAGTGGAAAAGCAGCTTGGGTCCTTGAAGCGACAAGCGTCAAAAGCGCGGCGATACGCGGAACTGCGCGAGCAGATGCGTGGCTCGCTGAGAATCGTTTTGGCCAGCAAGGCGCAGCACCTCGACATCGAAGGCGTGCGCCTCGAAAGCCTGTTGCGCGAAATGGAAGCGGCGGAATCGCGCGAGGCAACGACGGTGCATCAGCTGGAACGCGAACAAGAACGGCTGAGCAATCGCAGTTACGAGTTGGATGCCGAACTGCGTCAGACGCAGAACCTCTTGAGCCAGGCGGCTCTCGATCTGGATCGCGCGGAGAACCGGATGACGTTCAACCACGAGCAGGTTGCGCAGATCAGCTCGCACGAGACGCGCATCACGGTGGAAGTGGAACAGGCGCAGCGTCAGGCAACCGAGCTGAGCGCGCGGATGGCAGCCCATCGCGAAGCCGTGGCGATGCTGCGCGACCAAACGGCGACTCTGGAGGCTACGCTGCGCGAAAGCACGGAAACTGTGGCTGCGGGTATCGCTGAACAGCAGCGGCTGGACTCGCGTATCTCGGAACTGCGCACGCTTTCCGCACGACTGGGGGAAGACTCCGCTCGTCAACACGCGGAAGCGCAGCAGGCAGAGGAAGCGGCGGCGCGCCACGCGGCCGCAGAGGAACAACGCTCCGAGGCGCTGCGCACGATCGAGACTGAATGCTCGAAGCTCACGGAAAAAGTGGCGGTCTCGGAAACAACGTTCATCGACGCGCAGACTCTTGCGACAACGCTTGGCGAAACGGTTCGCTCATCGCAGGCCCAGCTGGTCGATTCGCGGCGGAGCCATCAGGAATCGGCGCAACAGCTTGAAAAAATGCGCGAGACGCTTTCTGGGGAACGCGCACGGCAAGCCGCGATCGAAAAAATCCTAAGCGAGCGAGCGTACACCGCAGACGCCGTGCAAAAGCTTTTCGGCGGACACGCGAACGGCGAAAGCGGAACGAGCGATTTCCGCGCCGTGGGGCTGCTGGCCGACTACGCAGAAGTTCAGGAAGAGTACGAAGCGGCGATTGAGCAGTTCCTTCGCGACGAATTGGAATACGTGGTGGTCGAGACGTTCGATCAGGCACGTGCCGGAGTTGCGTTGCTGCGCGACGAGATGGGCGGCCGTGCGACGTTCTTTGTCGATTCACTGAATAAGCTGAACCTTGAATCCCCTGAGGCCGATGGGTCACTTCCCTTGCCCGCTGGAGTTTTGGGGCGGCTGGACCGGCTGGTCGAATTCCGCGAACCGCTCGGCCGTGCGGCAAAGCATTTCCTCACGAGACTTCGAACCGCCTACGTCGTCGAAACCGCAGCTGTGGCCCAACAACTTGCGAGCGACAATCCACACAGCTACTACCTGACGCCGGAGGGCACTTGCTACCACGGACGAATGGTGACGGGCGGCCGACCGGGCGAAGCTGGCCCATTGGCTCTGAAGCGCGAGATGCGTCAGCACGAAATCGAAGTGACACGCCTCGAACAGGCTGTAAGTGAGCGTCAGATGGAGATCACGAGGCTCGATGCGGAGATCGCTTCGGGTGAAATTGAAGTGACCTCTGCAATCGCGCGCCAGATGGAAGCGGAGAAATCGCTGGTGGCGGCTCGCTTGCAGCACGACCAGACCAAATCCGAGCTGCAGCGCGTCGAATCGCAATTCGCAGCCGATCGCGAAGACATTTCGCGGCTTCGCGTGCAAGCGCAAACGGCACGGGAACGCGCCGAGACAGCACACATGGAGCATGCCGAAGCCATGCGCTCGCGCGAAGCAGCCGAAACTGAGTCTGTTGCAGCAACCGAACGCCTCACACGACTTCGTCAGGAATTTCAGGCGATGCAGGAACGGGTAGTCGCGCGCCGCGAAGAGCTTGCCACGATGTCCGAGCGGCTCACGAGCGCGGAATCCGCCGAGCTTCGATTGAACGAAGAGATCGCCTTGGCGATGGAGCGCGTAAACACGCTAGGAACGCAGCATCTTGCCATGACGACTGAGAAGGCTGAACTCGAGTCAGCGTGTTTACAGCTGGCGATACAGGCCGAAGAACTTGGCAGAGAGAAGACGCGTCTTACCGAATTGAAGGCCACACAAGAAGTGGAATGGGAAGCGGATCGCACGCGCATGTCGTACGTCGACGAGGAGGTGCGCACAAAACGGTCAGCGCTGGACGAGCTTCGCGCCGAACGCAGTCAACGGCAGATCGAAAAAGCCCGGAGCGACGCGGATCGCGATTACTTGCGCCAGACGTGCGTAGCAGAATTGAACGCACAGCCGGAAGAATTGATCGCGCAAGAGTCACAACTGCTGGTGGGCGAGGAGCTCGTCGCAGCGGAAACGAACTACAATGACATGAAGGCTCGCGTGGAAGCGATGGGCCCGGTGAACATGATGGCGCTCGAAGAGTTTAAGGAGTGCGAGGAGCGCGACACATTCCTGCGCAAGGAGCGCGAGGATCTGGTCACCTCGATTCAGAACACGCAACTGACGATCAACGAACTCGACCAGATTTCGCGGCAGAAATTCGAAGAAGCGTTCAACTTCATTAACGCGCACTTCGCGATTGCCTTCCAATCGCTTTTCGGCGGCGGGCACGGCGAGATGCGGATGGGCGAGCCCGATAGTTCCGGCGAGGCGGGCCTCGACATCGCTGCGCAACCGCCTGGCAAGCGCTTGCAGAACATCTTGCTGCTCTCCGGCGGCGAAAAGGCGCTGACGGCCCTTGCGCTGCTCATCGCGGTGTTCAAGTACAAACCAAGCCCATTCTGCATCCTGGACGAAGTGGACGCTCCTCTTGACGAAGCGAACGTTGGCCGTTTCAATCGCATGCTTGCAGATATGTGCGATAAGACTCAGTTCATCGTGGTGACGCACAACCGCAAGACCATGGAAATGGGATCGGTGCTCTACGGCGTAACGATGCAAGAGCCCGGAGTTTCCAAGCTCGTCTCGGTGAAGTGGGAAGAGTCTGCCACGATGGCGGCTTCGGCCAGCAACGCGGCGTAGAACGTTTCTACCGTTTTCCACATCTCGCATTCCGCAGCGAGTCGAGAGTACTGGTCCCCTTCCGTCTTAAGGGTTGACATCGCGTGTTGCTGCGCTAGAATGCCGTCTCCCTGCAGAAAGGAAATGATCCGTGGCGTCTCCTAAAATGAATCCGGTTATTTCAGAAACGAATTTCCCTGGCCTCAAGCTTCGAGGTCGAGGCAAAGTCCGTGACATTTACGAGGTCGGCGACAAGCTGCTGATCGTCGCGACGGACCGACTCTCGGCTTTCGACGTGGTGCTGCCGACACCGATCCCGGATAAGGGAAAGGTCCTGACGCAGCTCTCGCTGTTCTGGTTTGAGAAGCTTAAAGACGTCGTGCCGAACCACATCATAGCGTCGAAGAATTTTGGCGGCCCGCTCCGCGAATTTGCTTCCGCGCTGGAGGGCCGGACGATGCTCGTTCGCAAGACTGAACCTGCGCCGGTCGAGTGTGTGGTGCGCGGATACATCTCGGGGTCCGGCTGGAAGGATTATCAGAAAACCGGCGGAATTTGCGGCATTCCGCTGCCGAAAGGCCTCCGCGAATCAGACAAATTGCCTGAGCCCATCTTTACGCCGTCGACCAAAGCCACGACGGGTCACGACGAAAACATCTCGTTCGATGAGACCGTGAAACTGGTGGGCCAAAAGCTTGCCGAAAAACTTCGGGATACGAGCCTTGAGATCTACAAGCGCGGCGTCCAGCATGCTGCGACGCGCGGCATCATCATCGCCGACACGAAGTTCGAGTTCGGCACAATCGGCGACGAACTCATCTGGATCGACGAAGCATTGACTCCCGATTCCTCGCGCTTCTGGCCGGCCGATCAGTACGAACCGGGCAAGGCGCAACCTTCCTTCGACAAGCAGTACGTCCGCGATTATCTGGAACGCATCGGTTGGAACAAACAGCCTCCGGGCCCCGCCCTGCCGGATGACGTGGTAAGCGCCACCCGGGATAAGTACCGAGAAGCCTATCAGCGCGTCACCGGTAATCCGCTCGATTAAATCACGGGCGATCTTGCATCGCCCGTATTTGAGCCCGGAGCACACACGTGAAAGATCAACTGGAATCGTTGGTCGGCATGATGGTCGATCGCGGAATTCTTCTCGAGGAAGCGGTGACCGAGTTCGAGAAGAAGTTCATTAAGCGGGTGCTGGAACGGCTGAATGGAAATCAATCACGCGCTGCAAAGATTCTGGGAATCCACCGAAACACGTTGAGCCGCAAGGTGGGCGAATACAAGCTCGACCACGTTGGGCGCCGCCGAGCCTGAACCTTAGGGGCGTTCAGCAACCCCAGGTCCGAAAATGAAAAAAGGCCGGTCTCCCGAGACCGGCCTTTTCATTTTAACTTCGGCTCTCTGTGCGGATTACCTGGTTACCTTCTTGTGCGGGGACCCGGCCTTCTCTTCCGCAGGAATGATCTTCGGATCGACCTTGGCCTTATCGAAGTGCAGCATGAACGGCGTTGGATCGTACCCGACCAGCGTGCCGTCGAATACGATCTCATCGTCCTTCTTGAAGCGACTCACTTCGGGCTGGCCGACGAACTTTACATCGAGGTTCGGAGCCGTCGCCGCAGTGATCTCTTCGGAAGTCGCGCCGGTGAAGATGTGCATTTCAACAGAGTCGGTGCCCGGCGTCACGTCGAAAATCTTGCCTCCAACTTGTGGGAATTCCGCGCCGCAAATCGCGATCCACGTCAGCTTAGCTTTGTCGCCACCCGCCTGAAGGTCAGCGATGACGGTAAGGATCGTGCTTCCAGATGCCGCTTTCTGTAGATCGGCTGCGCTTGGGATGGTGTATGTGGCAGGCCGATCGCCGGAAGTCCCTGCGAGCTGGAGCAGTTCGGCCAGTTGCGTGTCGACGATGTTGTCGCAATTCGGCTGCTCGTACGACATGATCGACTTCTTCAAATAGTCCTTCAACTTCGCGTCGTCCATTCCCGTTACTTTCAGATTAATCGAGCGAGCGAGCGCCCAGAAGCCATCGAGTTGCTGCGGCGGCTGGGATTCCAAATACGCGACGCCCAAACGGTAGGATGAAATGCCGTCCGCCGGGTTGTTCGAGAGAGCAGCCTTATAATCCTGAATCGCAGCCGCGTAGTCCTTTAGCTGAAGGTCGGCGAAACCGGCGGCGGCGTTGAAGAATGCAATTCCGGGCTTCTTCTGTTTGGCGAATTCCTCGTCGGGCATCGTAGAACCGGTTGGCTTCGGGTACGCCTCAAGCGCGGTTGCGCCCTGCCGAGCTGCGTCGCGCTCCTTCACAAGTTGATCGTGGGCATTGGGATTTTTTGGATCGAAAGAAGCGGAGAAAGCCTGCACGCGCGCTTGGAGTGCCTGAAGCCGCGTGCCAGCGTCGACCTTATCGCCGAGGGCGAGCAGCTGATCGGCAGAGTCGATCATCTTCGGATAGTCTTTCAGGTCGGTATAAGTAGTGATGTAGAGCTGGTAGATGTATGGCAGAAGCGTGGATTTCGGAAATTTCGCGACGAAATCGTCGAGCAGCTTCACCCGGTTCTGCGGATTCGTCTCGGCGCGCGCCGCCTGATAAGCATTATATTCCGGTATCGTGTACGCGGGCGCCTGCGACGACTGGTCCTGCGCGGCGGCCGGGCGCACCGGCATCGCCAGAACTCCAAGGGCAACCAGGAAGATTGCCTTCGCCATGAAACACGTTCGCATCATCAGATTACTGCCTCCTGAAACAGGTTAGTCTGCGGAGAACAAAAGCACACTCGGGACCAGATCCACTGTAGGCTCGTCCGTTTACACGAAGTCGGGATTATAGGGAAAGCTTTTGGACTGTGCAAGATTGAATTAGAAATTTGACATTCGTTCACGGCGCCGCGCGAGCCGCCGGTGAACGTCCTCTGAATGATAAGATGGTTCCGGCGTGCGATTGGTCGCCTCGCCGGAGCGTTCGATGGCCAACGAAAAACCTTTGAACGGAAAGACGGCGCTGATCACCGGCGCGAGCCGCGGGATCGGATTCGCCATCGCGGAAACGCTTGGACGGCTAGGAGCGAAGATTGCAATCTGCGCCCGTAATCCGACGGCGCTCGAAAATGCGGCTGCGAAGTTGCGCGAAAACGGCAACGAAGTGCTTGCTGTGCGTGCGGACGTAACCCGCACCGCTGACATCGCCGCCTTCGTGCAGAAAGCTCTGCAAACTTTTGGACCCATCGAGATCCTCGTGAACAACGCCGGTATCGGTTACTTTGGACCCGTCCAAAGCGCCACCGAAGAAAACTGGGACGCCGTATTAGACACCAATTTGAAATCCGTGTTCCTGGTCACGAAGGCCGTCGCTTCCGGGATGATCGAACGGCGGACAGGGCATGTAATTAACATTGCATCGCTCGCCGGCAAGAATACCTTTAAGAACGGCGCCATTTATTGCGCCTCCAAGTGGGGCCTGATGGGGCTGACCGGCTGTATGGCTGAGGATCTTCGCGAGTTCGGCATACGGGCGAGCGCTATTTGCCCTGGAAGCGTAAATACAGAATTCTCGCCCCATACGGGTAAGGATGGCGGCAAACTATTGCAATCCGACGACATCGCTCACGCCGTCGAAATGATCGTGACCCAAGCACCACAGAGCTTCATCAGCGAAGTGCTAATGCGCCCGACCCAGAAACCTTAGAAACGACTCGCCTTGCCGACTCGAAACCCGGTTGCATCCTTTTCGAAACCCGCGCGTCCAATCGTTCAAGTTCGAATCATTTGAACTGAAACGACTATGCCATCGCATTTCAAAGGACCCCAGGAGCAAGTTCGAGCGCTCAGCGCATTCATCAATCTGGTTCGCGCTTCGGACTCGATGACGAGCAAGGCATTCCAGCACATCGAGGCAAGCGGGCTGACCGCAGGCCAGTTCGCAGTTCTGGAGGCAATCCATCATCTCGGCCCGATGTGCCAACACACGCTGGCGAAGAAGCTGCTGCGGAGCGGCGCGAACACCACGCTTGTCGTCGATAACCTCGAGAAGAATCGGTGGGTGAAGCGCGTTCGAAGCACGTCCGACCGCCGGCAGATCGAGATCCACTTGACGCCGAAAGGCCGGCGCCTGATCGAGCGCGTATTTCCCGAGCACGCCAAGGTCATTGAAAAGTTGATGGCGGGATTGACGCCGGAAGAGCAGGACGAACTGCGCCGAATCTCTGCGAAGTTGGGATGCACGGCCGCGCGAGTCTGCCTGGGCGAATTGAAAAAGGGAGAATTGAAATGATTAAGATTCGACGAAGTGAGGAGCGCGGAACGAACAAGCTTTCATGGCTCGATACGAAGTTCACATTTTCTTTCGATCAGTACTACGACCCGGAGCATACCCAATTTCGTTCTTTGCGTGTAATTAACGAAGACAAAGTCGCCCCGGGCAAAGGTTTCGGCATGCACCCGCACAGAGACATGGAGATTCTCACCTGGATGCTCGATGGTTCTCTGGAGCATCGGGACAGCATGGGATCGGGTGCAGTGATTCGGCCAGGCGAACTACAACACATGACGGCGGGATCGGGAATACTGCACAGCGAGTTTAATCCTTCGCCGAAGGAACCAGCACACCTGCTGCAAATCTGGATCACGCCCGAACGGAAAAATTTGAAGCCGGAGTACGAGCAACTCGCGTTTCCGGATAAGGACCTGCGCGGGAAATTTTTCCAGGTCGCGGGACCGAATGCGCCGGTGACGATCCGGCAAGACGTAGACTTGCACATCGCCCGTCTCGATACAAACGATGAAGCTTTGCACGCGCTAAAGCCAGGACGTCATGCGTGGCTACAAGTAGCTCACGGCAGCGTGACTCTTAATGGCGCCGATTTGAAGCAAGGAGATGGCGCCTCAGTTTCAAACCAGACCGATATCCGCGTGGAGGCGAAAGATTCGTCGGAAGTGCTTTTGTTCGATTTGGCGTAAGGCAATCCGTATTCGAAATTGACTGAAGGAGACGGCGATGCCGAAGGGTGAAAACAGTATCGTTCCATTAATCGGCCGGGTATTGATTAGCATCATCTTTATCGTGAGCGGTCTGACGAAAATCGGGATGTTCTCGATGATGACCGGATACGTCGCAGCGAAGGGACTGCCGCTGCCCCCCGTCTCGTTAGGGATCGCGGCGGCCATAGAAGTGTTTGGCGGCCTTGCGGTCCTTCTCGGTTTTCGATCTAGAATCGCGGCCTGGGTGCTCTTTGCTTATCTGATTCCGACGACGGTTGTGTTCCACAATTTCTGGGCATGGACTGGCGAGGCGGCTATGGACGCTCAGGTGCATTTCTTCAAGAACGTCGCGATCATGGGTGGACTCTTGTTTCTTACCGCGTTTGGCGCGGGAGCGTACTCGATCGACAACAAGCGTGCCCACGCGGTCTGAGCTGGCACGCGCAGAAGCAAGACCCCGCGCGCTTTCGCTCTCGACAGACGAGGCGTGCGGGGACGCGACACCGAGAGCTATCATCCCAACGTAGTTCAGGAGGATTCTTATGGCACTGGCAAAGCGGCCGGCAGAAACGAGTTCCCCGATTCACGACATCATCAATCATCGTTGGAGTCCTCGGGCGTATGAGAACAAGCCGGTCGAACCGGAGAAGTTGCGCTCGCTATTTGAGGCGGCTCGGTGGGCGGCGTCGTCTTATAACGACCAGCCGTGGTTCTTCATCGTCACCACCAAAGACGACACTGAGAATCACAAGCTCGCGCTGGACGGATTGGTTGAGTTCAACCAAGGTTGGGCCAAGCATGCACCGGTTCTTGGTTTCAGCGTAGCGCGCAAGGGATTTGGCCACAACGGCGAGTCGAACAGCCACTCGTGGCATGACGTGGGTCAGGCCATGGCAACACTCGCGCTGCAGGCCGAAGCTCTGGGACTGCAGGTGCATCAGATGGCCGGGATCGTTCCGGACAAGATCCGAAAGAACTTTGGAATTCCAAACGACTTCGAGCCCGTGGCCGGGTTCGTGATCGGATATCCAGCGCCGGCGGATGCGCTGCCGGCTCCGCTGAAAGAGAAAGAAACGGCGCCCAGACAACGGAAGCCGCTGGAATCGTTCGTCTTCGGTGGGCCGTGGGGCAAAACGGCTCCGTTTGCAGCGCCTAAGAAGTAACCTAACAGGAATGCTGTCAGGCGAAAATGCGCGGGCCTCGACTTGATCGCGAGGCCCGCGAAACAGTTCAGCTTAGAGCTTCGGGAGGACGATTCCCTGCTGCGCCTGATACTTTCCTTTTTTATCTTTGTATGACACTGCGCAGTCTTCGTCAGACTCGAAGAAAATCACCTGACACAATCCCTCGTTCGCGTAGATCTTTGCAGGCAACGGCGTCGTGTTGCTGATTTCGAGCGTTACGAAGCCTTCCCATTCCGGTTCGAATGGCGTCACATTGACGATGATTCCGCAACGAGCGTACGTGGACTTGCCGACGCAGATCGTCAGGCACTTGCGCGGAATACGGAAATACTCGACCGACCGTCCGAGCGCGAACGAGTTTGGCGGGACAATGCAAACCTCGCCTCGGAACTCGACGAACGACTTCGGGTCAAAGTGCTTGGGATCGACGATGGACGAGTTCACGTTGGTGAAAATTTTGAACTCGTCGGCGACGCGCATGTCGTAGCCATAGGAAGACACTCCGTAACTGATTACGCCTTCGCGAACCTGGCTGTCTTGAAACGGCTCGATCATTTTGTGCTCGAGCGACATCTTGCGAATCCACTTGTCCGACTTTACCGACATCGAAATCCTCCGGAATATTTGAATGCTGTATCAAGCGCGCGCACGGTGCTCGGTGGCTGACGGATTCTGATCGCGATTGCCTATCTGGAGCACCCCCCCAGCGGCTTTGTCTCAAATTAGGACGCGGCAGTGTATCCCACCGCGGACGGCTTGACAACCTGCAAACCCCTGTCTAGCATAGGTTTCCGGTCAAGCGGGAGGCCATTGTGATCAAGCTAGACATCGTAAATGCGATCGTGCAAAAAACGAACATTACCCGCACGAAAGCCGAACAGGCCGTCGAGACCGTTTTCGAGGCGATGAAGAATGCCTTGGGCCGCGGCGACCGTATCGAACTGCGCCGCTTCGGCGTTTTTAATGTGAAGCCGCGCAAGACCGGCATCGGCCGGAACCCCAGAACCGGGCAACAAGTGAGCATTCCGCCTGGCAAGGCGGTTCGATTCAAGCCCGGCAAAGAACTGCAAGCACTTCCTGCGCCCGGCGGGAAATCCTAGCGCGAACGCGGCAGTTGTCGTCGCCATCAGTTCCAGCCGCTGCTGCATCCAAAGCTTATGCGCGATCGCTCCGGAAATGGACACAGCCACGGACCAATTCCGGTCGAAGTTCTCGACGTAGATTTTCAGCCGATCGACGCGATTCCCGCCAATCAGTTCCGACGCAAGTTTCCGTGGGTGCCGCTCCTGTTGTTTCTCGCGACGCTCGTCACGACCACGGCGCTGGGGGTGGAGTACACGACTTCGTACGCCGCGAACGTCGAAGCGTTTTCCGGCGACGACACCCTCACTGCGATCATGACGCGGCCGATTCTTCATCCGCGGCTATTGCTACTCGGTCTGCCCTTTTCACTCACGCTGCTGACGATTCTGATGGCGCACGAAATGGGCCACTTTCTTGCCTGCAAATATTACGGAATCGATGTGAGCTACCCGTACTTCATTCCAGGACCGCCGTTTTTCGGAACGTTTGGAGCGTTTCTACGGATACGTTCGCCAATCACGACGAGGCGCGCACTCTTTGATATCGGGATAGCAGGCCCGATCGCGGGATTCGTCGTGGCCGTGCCGGTTGTGGCGTACGCGATCGCGATCTCGAAAGTCGTGCCGGCGGCGCCGGCGGATGCGTCATTACTTTTCGGCAACCCGCTTGTGATGCGCGGTTTCATCGAGATGTTTCACCCCGGTGCCGACCCGGCGAGCATCCTGCTGCACCCCGTGGGCCGTGCAGCCTGGGTCGGATTCCTCGCGACCGCATTAAATTTGATCCCGGCGTGGCAGCTGGACGGTGGGCACATCGTTTACAGTCTGGCCGCGGAGAAGCATCAGCAGATTTCACTCGGCGTGTCGCTCGCTCTGGTGGCCCTCGGTCTCCATTTCTGGCACGGCTGGGTGCTTTGGGGGCTCGTGATTCTGGTGCTGTCGCTGAGGTTCAAGCACCCGCCAGTTTTCGACCGGTGGGAACCGCTCAACGCTTCGCGGAAATTATTCGCGGCAGTCGCGCTGGGGATTTTTGTTCTTTGTTTTATGTTTTGGCCGGCGGTCGTAACGTAGAGCTTGCCGTCGCGGTGCGCATTTTGGAGCTACGGCTTGGCCGCCGAATTCCGGGAGTACGTTCTCCATCGAGTCACTAGATCTTTCGCGGCGGCCGGCCAATCCTCGAACGCAAATGGAAAGCCTTTGCCCAAGAGGCGCCCCGGCATAACGCGGCGGCTTTTCAGAATTAGTTCGGTTTCCGTCCGTAGAAATATCGCTCCAACTTCCAGCATCCAACTGCCCGCCGGCAACCCGATCCCGATTCCCCACGCCTTACGGAGATCTTCCATGAACTCGGCATTGGGGAGCGGTAATGGAGAGGAAATGTTTACAACGCCGACGAGCGAGGAGTCGCTGATCAGAAACTCAATCGCGCGCACGAAATCCAAATCGTGAATCCACGAGACGTACTGCTTGCCGGAACCAGAAGCGCCTCCGAGGCCAAACCGCACGAGTCCAAGCAATGTGTCAAAAACGCCGCCACGATCGGGACTCATCACCATCGCGCTGCGGAGAGCAATCTTCCGTGTCGCGTCCGCCTTTGCCGAAAAGAACGCGTCCTCCCACGCCGTTGCGACATCGATGCTGAATTTCCAGGTTTCAGGAACTCCAGGCTCCTGTCCGCCGAGTTCGCCGGTCTCTTCGTCCATCGCACGGTCGAGCGAGTGGCGATAGATCGTCGCAGTGCTCATATTCATCCAGAGCGAGGGAGGTTTAGGACAACGCGCGATTGCTTCCCCGATTAATCGGGTCGTTTCTGTACGTGAGGCGATAATTTCGCGGCGATTAGCTTCCGAATAGCGGCAATTTACGCTTCGGCCCGCCAGGTTGATGACGACGCTTGCGCCGTCGATTTCGTCAGCCCACTTCCCCAGAGATTTGCCATCCCAAGCAGCGGTACGCCAAGGCGCAGCGGCTGACCGTCGGGCAACAACAACGACATCGTGTCCGCCTTCGTAAAAGTGCCGCGCGAGGATGGAGCCGACCTGACCGGAGCCTCCGGCGAGGACGATTCGACGAGGGTGCATGTTTTGCAATCGCTTACCTCTCATGAATACCTGAAGGGCCACAACGGAGCTGGTCGAATCAGCTTAAACTCGCGGGATCGACGTCTACGATCACGCCCGTTTCCGGAATTTCCTTCTTCGCACAAAAATCGAGCGCGCCGGACAGCACCTGCGAAAGAGCTGAGCGCTGAGGCGACTTCAAAAGAAATTGGAAGCGATATTCCTTGCGCAGTCGCGCGAGCGGCGCGGCCGCCGGGCCAAGAACTTTCACGCCACGCTTCTCGAACGGCTCAAAATAAGCTTGCAGGGCGCGCGACCAACGAATCGCGTTCTCGATCTTGTTGTCACGAATGAGGACATTTGCGAGGGCGGCGAACGGAGGATAGTGAAGCATGCGGCGAAAGTGGGCTTCTTTTTCGTAAAAAGGCTCGTAGTCCTGCTGGGCCGCGTATTGAATCGCGTAGTGCTCGGGATGGTAGGTTTCCACAAGAACTTCGCCGGAAAGTTCACCGCGCCCTGCGCGACCGGCCACTTGCGTCAACAGCTGGAAGGATTTCTCCGCCGCGCGAAAATCGGGACGGCCCAACGCGAGATCCGCTGCGACGACTCCCACTAGCGTGACGCGCTGAAAATCATGGCCCTTCGCCACCATCTGCGTACCTACAAGAATGTCCGTTTCGCCCGCCGCAAACGCGCCGAGGACTTTCTGAAATTGGCTTTTGCTGCGAACGGTGTCGCGATCGAGCCGTGCGATGCGAGCGCCCGTAAATTGAGCGCTGAGATATTCCTCCACGCGCTCGGCTCCATCTCCAACGAAATACATGTACTCACCGTCACACTTCGGGCAGCGCTTGGGTGGGTTCGCGGTAAAACCACAGTAGTGGCATTCCAGCTTATGGCGGTTCTTGTGATAAGTGAGAGCAATGCTGCAGTTCTCGCATTGCACGAACGCACCACAGCTCCGGCAAAGGCACGACCATGAATAGCCGCGACGGTTGATTAGCACCATCGCCTGAGTCTTTTCCTCGAGCCGCAGCGCGATGGCAGAACGGAGCGACTCGGAAACCGGCGCAGACTTGTGCGCGCGGCGGAACTCTTCGCGAAGATCAACGACGCGAACATCCGCGAGTGGACGGTTCGCAACCCGAGACTTCATTTCGAGCAGCTTGTATTTTCCGCTGCGGGCGTTGTGATAGGTCTCGAGCGACGGGGTGGCTGAGCCGAGCAGAACCACGGCGTCTTCGAGGTGGGCGCGATAAACCGCGGTGTCTCGGCCGTTGTAACGCGGAGTTTCTTCTTGTTTGTAGCTGGTCTCGTGCTCTTCGTCGACGATGATCAGTCCGAGGTTATCGAGCGGCGCAAAAACGGCTGAACGCGTACCTACGACTACGCGAGCTTCGCCGCGCCGCACTCGCCACCACTCGCGCGCACGTTCGACGTCAGGCAAGCCACTGTGAAGAATCGCGACGGCGTCGCCGAACTTCGCGCGAACCAGGCGGCCGACCCACAATGTGAGCGCGATTTCGGGGACCAGCACGATCGCGGTTTTTCCGCGGGTCAGGGCTGCTTCGATTGCACCAAGGTAAACTTCGGTCTTTCCGCTGCCCGTCACCCCGTGAAGCAGAGCGGCCTCGAATTTCCCCGCCACGATCCAGCGCCAGACTTCAGAAAGAGCTCGCTTCTGTTCGGAGTTCAGTTCGTTTTTGGGAGGTGTGAAGTCGGTGTCCCACGGATCGTCGGCGACGGTAAGGGGTTCTTCCCACACTCGCACGCGGCCAGCTTTTTCCATTCGCGCTAAAACGGCGCTACTGATTTTCGCGGCGGGCAATAGCTTTTTCGCCGGCAACGGGCCGTAAGTAATAGTGAGAATCTCCCGGACACGCGATTCCGATTCATGGGCGGGGGCGGACGCGTTCTCGTCGTTCCAGGCGACGATTCTCTGCGTCCGCGTGCTTCTCGTTTTTGCAACTTCTCGTGCTGCGAGATAGCCGTGGCGAATGAACGCGTGCGCGGAAGCTTCGCCGCCGAGCAGACGGCGGACGCGCGCGCTGGTAATGCAGTTTTCCCGGCCGTCGGACTTCGCAAAATGACGAAGGAAGGCGAGCTCTGATTTCTCCACATCGGTAAGCTCTTCGCTCGCAGAAAGCTCGTGAAGGTACGCGTCGCCAACCTCCGTGATCCAGTATTCACGGTCGAAGCGGAGCTTCGTATCAGGCGGCAGCATCGCACGGAGTGATTCGCCAATCGGAGCGACGTAATAGCGGCTGATCCACGCGCCAAGTTCGAGCAACTTCGGACCCAACGCGGGTATCGGATCGAGGAGTTCGGCGACTTCGCGGACGCGGCTTAGGTTCGGCGGTTTTTCCGAGACGCTAACTATGACTCCAACAGCCGGCTTATTGCGAAACGGCACCAACACGCGGCGGCCGACGAGTTCCTTGCCCTCGAACGATTCTGGTACGGCGTAGGTGAACGCTGAGCGCAGAGGCACGGCCAGGGCGACGTCGCAATATTTTCGAGTCATGAGCTAGAACAGTGTAACAGCGGCGAGAATTCTATTTCAGCGGGAGCGATGAACGGCGGCTACGCGCACGGGCCGAGTTAAGCCGCTACTTCTTACGCGGCTTGAGTCCAAGGACGGCCATCACTTTTTGGAGATCCTTCCAGACTTCTCCCTTAGCGCTTGGGTTTCGCAACAGGTACGCGGGATGATAGGTGGCGATCAGTTTGGTCCCGCGAAAATCAAACCATTCGCCTCGAAATTTCGAAATACCCTGCGTGGTTTGCAGAAGCGTCTGCGCGGAGCAACTCCCAAGGCAGCAAATCACTTTCGGCCGAATTACGTCGAGCTGGCGCATTAAAAACGGCGAGCACGTCGTGATCTCATCCTTCTCTGGCAGACGGTTTTCTGGCGGACGGCACTTCACCACGTTGGCGATATACACGTCCTCGCGCTTGAGCGACATCGCTTCGATCATTTGCGTGAGCAGCTTTCCCGCCCGCCCGACGAACGGCTCGCCTTGCAGATCCTCATCTCGGCCCGGACCTTCTCCCACGAACACCAGCTCCGCGCTCGGATTGCCCACGCCGAAGACGATCTTGTTGCGTCCCTTATGCAACTTGCATCGCTTGCAGTCGCCGATGTCTTCGCGGATGCGAATGAGCGAGTCGCCATCGATACGCTCGATGGATTCGAATAAGCCCGAACCACCAACGACAGGCAACAGGGGAGCCAGCACGTGCGGCGAAACCGTCGACATCGGAGCCACGGCGCGCGCCTCAGCTGGCGTTACGGAGTTCTCTCGCGAAGGACGGGCCTTCGACATATCGGAATTTTCCTCGGGATACGCAGCTTGAATTGTCGACTCTACGATTTCTACCGACCGGCCCGACGACGTGGGGGACAGCGCGGAAACGTCTGAAAGTGGGCGATCACGGTAGAAGGGTCCGAGGCCCAGATCGTCACCGTAGCGCAGCCATTCCGTTACCTGTGCTTCCACACGAGCGCGCTTCGCAGGATCCATCTGGAAATCTCCCGCTTGGCAATCTACTTGGATTGTTTCTGAATTTCCAGCACGTGATCGAAAATGCGGTTGGCCACGTCAAACTTGTTCAGCTTCGGGAGCGCAAATTCCTGGCCGTCGCGGCGGTAGAGAGTAACGATGTTGGTGTCGGTGTCGAAGCCGGCGCCCTCTTGCGTAACGTCATTCGCGACAATCATGTCCGCGGATTTGCGCCGCAGCTTGCCGCGTGCGTTCTCCGCTACCGAATCCGTCTCCGCTGCGAATCCTACCAGAACTTGATTCCGCTTCTCGCGACCGAGTTCCGCCAGTATGTCCGTGGTGGGCTCGAGCTCAAGAGTAAAGGCGCCTTCGCCTCGCTTGATCTTTTTGGCTTGTACATTCGCTGGACGATAGTCGGACACCGCAGCCGCCATGATGACCACGTTCGCTTCGGACGCTCGCGCGCGGACCGAATCGTGCATTTGGGTAGTGCTACGAACCGGGACCCAATCAACGCCATCAGGAACCTTCAGGTCAGTAGGTCCGCTAACCAGAATTATACGTGCTCCACGGCGATGAGCGGCTTCAGCCAGGGCGTAACCCATTTTCCCGGACGATCGATTTGTAAGAAATCGCACAGGATCAATGTCTTCACACGTCGGGCCGGCGGTGATCAAAACCGTCTGGCCGTCGAGATCGTGGCGCAGGCCGAGCACTTCGCAGACTTTGCGCGCAATCGTTTCGGTAGCGGCCAGGCGGCCGGCACCGGTCATGCCGCAGGCGAGATAGCCGTCATCGGGGTCGACAACGTGGACGCCACGTGCGCGAAGTGTCGCGACATTTTCCTGGGTCGCCGCGTGATCCCACATATTGACGTTCATCGCAGGCGCCACGATTACGGGCGCTCTGGTTGCGAGGTAGAGCGTTGCCAGGAAGTCTTCAGCGATCCCGTGAGCGAACTTGCCGAGAATGTCTGCCGTGGCTGGTGCGACGAGAAGAAGATCGATGCGCTGCGCGACGGCGATGTGTTCGATGGCGCTTTCGACGTTAGCCGGTGCGCCTCCGGCTGCCGCGAATAGATCGGTAATGACTTTTTGTCCTGTGAGAGCTGCGAAGGTGAGAGGGGTAATGAATTCTTGCGCGCCGCGCGTCATCACGACTTGGACGTCCAGCTTGTCCTGCTGCAATCGCCGGACAAGCTCCGCCGCCTTATAAGCGGCAACGCCCCCGGTAACGCCGAGCGCGATTCTCATCGTGAAGCCGGCATGAAACTACTTACGCCGTTTTCCGTCCTTGTCGGTCTCGTTGGCATCGGCGTCGAGGTGCGGGGCTTCGTATTCGAGCAATCCCCTCTGCAATTCCTCTTCAGCGATGCGAGTGGTCTTTCGCGACCGGGGATTATCGACCATCGGACGGCCCCCGATCAAAAGTTGACGTGCCCGGCGTGCGACAACCACCACGTAGGCGAACTGGCTCTCAGGTGCATCCCTTAATACGGCCATGGCGACATCAGCCTCCAAATGACTTCAGAATTTCGTGAATGCGCGACTCGTTTCGAGTCACTTTGCAACGCGAGCCCAGCGCGACCGCCTGTATTTCGTGGCCGGCCCGCTCCAAGTCGTCATTGATCACCGCAAAATCGTAACTGCTATAGCTGAGCATTTCTTCGCGAGCGCGATCGAGACGCCGGCGAATTTCATCTTCCGAATCCTGGCCGCGGGCTCGAATACGCCTTTCCAGATCTTGCCGCGACGGCGGCAAAACGAAGATCGCCACCGAACCGGGCAATTTGCGTCTTACTTGCAGCGCACCCTGCACGTCGATTTCAAGCACGAGGTCCGAGCCACGCTCTCGAGCTTGGTCCAGCCACTTCTTCGGCGTACCGTACCAATTCTTTCCGAAAACCTGAGCGTATTCCAAAAATTCGCCGCGGGCCACCATCTGCTCGAATTCCGGTTCGGAAATGAAATTGTACCACTCCCCATTGGTTTCCGTCGCACGCGGGGACCGCGTTGTGTACGAAACAGACCACAGCATGTTGGGAAGCTCGAGGATCTTCTTTACCAGAGTTGATTTGCCCGAGCCCGACGGGCCGGAAACGATCAGCACGAGCGGCTCGGACGTATTCATTCGATGTTCTGCACCTGTTCGCGCAATTTTTCTATTTCCGATTTGATTTCAAGCCCGATCTGCGTGATCTCGATGCCCTCGGCTTCCGTTCCCGGAGATTTTGAGAGCAACGTGTTGGCTTCGCGCTGCATTTCCTGCAGCAGAAAATCCAGCTTCTTGCCGACGTCCGGAGCGCCCGCCAGCAGTGCATCGAATTGTTGCACATGACTTCGCAGCCGCGCCAGTTCCTCGGACACATCGCTGCGCTCAGCGGCAATAGCGGCTTCCTGCGCTAGACGCGTCGGGTCGATTTGTGCCTCGCCCAGTAGAGCCTGGAGCCTGAACTCCAGGCGCTTTGCGAAGGCTGGCTGGGCGCGCTCGGCCAGCGCAGTCACTCTGGCAGCAAGCGCGCTGATGTTGCGAAGACGGCCGGACATTTCTTGGTGAAGGTGGCTGCCTTCGAGCTCGCGCATCCGATTGAGCTTCGCGAGTGACTCATCAAGACAGCCGATGACGACCGATTCAAGTCGAGAGAAATCTTGCTCGCGAGTGAGCGCCGCCGCGCCGATCACTCCCGGAAGGCGCAGAATTGCCGCCAAGTCAGGTTCGGTGCGAATACCAAATTTTTCGCGCAATGAATTCGCGGCCTGAACGTAGGCGGCGGCGAGTTCCGCGTTCACGCCCATTGCGGCTTGGCCGGCTGGCTCGTAGTACAGAGTGACATCGAGATGTCCCCGTCGAACCGACTGCCGAACCGACTGCCGGATTTTCGGCTCCAGCGGTTCGAATCCCTCCGGCAATCGCAGATGCAAATCCAGGAAACGATGATTCACGGCACGAATCGTGATGCGCACGTTCCAGCCCTGCGCTAGCGTTCGCGCTTCCGCGTAGCCCGTCATCGATCGCAGGGAATGATTGGCTTCGACGCCAGTTGAATGCGTGGAAGTAGAAGGATGTGAACCAGCCGTGGTCATTCGTTTCCTATGTCTACCGGCCGAGCGAGCAGCGAATTATATTGGTTCGACAGTTGGGGCGACCGGTTCGGCGTCTCGAAATTGCATTTCGTAGAGACGCGCGTACAATCCGCGCCTTGCCAGGAGCTCGTCATGCGTTCCGCGCTCGCGAATTGTGCCTCCTTCGAGGACCGCAATCAAGTCCGCGCGGCGAATCGTCGAGAGGCGGTGCGCGATCACGAACACGGTGCGGCCGGCCATCAAATTGGCCAAAGCGCGCTGCACGAGCATTTCGGATTCTGAGTCAAGTTCGGATGTGGCTTCGTCGAGGATCAGGATCGGCGCATCCTTCAGAAGCGCGCGAGCGATCGCGAGGCGCTGGCGTTGGCCGCCGGAGAGACGCTGGCCGCGGTCGCCGATTTCGGTTTGGTAGCCCTTCGGCATCTGCATGATGAAGTCGTGCGCGAGCGCGGCTTTCGCGGCGGCGAAGACTTTTTCTTCCGGCATGTCGGGACGGCCGTAGCAGAGGTTGTTCCAGATTGTATCGTTGAACAGGATGGTTTCCTGCGTCACGATCGCCATTTGCTCGCGAAGAGAACGCAGCGTCACGCCTCGTAGGTCGCAGCCATCGATACTCACAGCGCCCGTGGTCGGCGAGTAGAATCTCGGCAACAAATTGACGAGCGTGGTCTTTCCGGCGCCGCTGGAGCCCACAAGCGCGACGACGGCACCTGCGGGCACTTTCAAATCGATGCTCTTCAGGGTCGGGCAATCCGCGTCCTCGTACATGAATGTGGCGCTATCGAATTCGACGGTACTTGAGATGCGTGGGAGGGCCTTGGCGCCGGGTGCGTCCATCTGTTCTTCCTGGAGATCGAGGAAGGAGAATACCGGGGCAGAAATGCCGAGGGACTGTACAAAGAGTTGATAGATCGACCCGATCCGCTTTACGGGTTCGTAAGCCTTGAATAGGGCGTAGGTGAACGCGCCGAAGAGCCCGATCGACATGCGGCCGGCTTTGATCTCGCCGCGGGCGAAGAAAATAATCAGAGAAATTACGACCGCACCAAGAATGTCCATCAACGGGCTGGTGGCGGCGAGCGAACGAATCCAGCGCATGTTTTCGCGGCGGAGGCTCCGTGAAGCGGAGCGGAATTTTCGGACCTCAAAATCCTCCATACCAAAAGCCTTCACGACTCGGTTGCCGCTGATGGTTTCCTGGAGAATTTGGCTCAGGTCGGCTAAACGCGCGCGACTCTCTTCCGTAGACCGTCGGATTCGCCGCGCCAGACGGCCAATCGGAAGCACCACCAGCGGCACGAGTACTACCGAGCCAACAGCCATGCGCCAGTCGATGACCAAAAGAACGACGACAAAGGCGATCAGGCTAAAGATCTGCCGGAAGAAGTCGGCAAGGTAATCGGAAAATGCGCTGCGGAGTTGTTCCACATCGTTGATCAACGCCGACATTACGCGGCCGACGGGATTCGTGTGGAAGAAGCCGACAGGCTGATGCAGCACGCGGGTGTAAACCTTATTTCGGAGATCCGTGATCCCTGAAAGACCGACGTACTGAATAAGTGTGCCGCCGAAGTACTCGGCAACGGCTTTCACGATGAAAATAAAAAGCAGCGCGAGTGCAAAGACAGACCAGACGTGACGGACCCGCGACGGCACGAGTTGATTCAGCGTGAACGGAGCGTGCCCAGGTATCTGGAAAAGCGTAAGTTGCTGCAGCGTCGACTGCGGATTCAGAACAATATCCAGCGCGGGACGAAGCGCAAACGCGACTAAGCCATCCGCCGCGCCCATGACGGCCATAAGCAAAATGCCCAGCGCCAGCAAGCCCGTGTATGGAGCGAGAAAACGCAAGAGCCGGCGAAATTCCTGGCTTTGCGTCATCGGCAGTCCGAGATGGGGCTGAATGGGTCCTGAAATCGCCAAAACAATTCTCCGGGAAAGTGCAAAATCGTTCTAACTAAGTCGCGCTCTTATCGATGTCGCGGTGCACGACTTTCGCTGCATAGCCTTTCTTCTTGAGCGTCCGCCGGATGGATTCTGAGAGCGCGACGGACCTATGCCGGCCGCCCGTGCAGCCGATGGCAACCGTCAAATAACTCTTCCCTTCGCGAATGTAAAGAGGGACGAGGTATAGCAATAGGCTCTCGATCCGGCGCATGAATTCCTTCGTTTGCGGAAAGGAGCGAATGTACCGAGCCACCCGCGGATCTTTGCCGCTATATCGGCGGAGCCGCGGCACAAAGTGCGGATTGGGAAGAAAACGCACGTCGAACACGAGGTCCGCGTCTGCGGGAATCCCGTAACGAAATCCGAAACTGACAACGGAAACGAGAAGCGGCCGGCGGTCAAGTTTCTGAAACCGATCAATCACGAACTGCCGAAGTTCGTGGACAGTGAACTTCGTCGTATCTATGATCACGTCCGCGAGGCGACGTATCGGCGCCATGCGCTTGCGTTCTTCGCGCAAGCCTTCCGCGATAGAGCTGTGATGTCCAAGCGGATGCGGCCGGCGGGTCTCGCTGAAGCGGCGCAACAGGGCTTCGTCGCTTGCTTCTATAAAAACCAACGTGACCGGATGGTCCGCCGAAAGTTTGCGGTAAATCCCGGGCAGCTTATCGATCTGCTCGCCTTCGCGAGCGTCGACGAGCAGCGCGGCGCGTTCGATTTCTCCTGCGCCTTCCCCGTAGAGTTCGCTGAAGGTCGGAATCAGCGCGACGGGCAGATTGTCGACGCAGTAGTAGCCAAGGTCTTCAAAGGTGTCGAGAACGGAGCCTTTGCCGGAGCCAGATAGGCCGGTCAGCAAAACCAACTGGCGAGCGTCACGTTTTACCGGTCTGGGTCGGCGAGCCACGGTGGAGGGCTAAGCCTTGACGCGGCGGCGGTGCGTGCTGGGAATGCGGAGATCTTCGCGGTACTTTGCGACCGTGCGGCGCGTCACCTGAATGCCTTCTTCGCTGAGCCGCTTGGTAATCTGCTCGTCGGTTAGCGGGTGCGCAGTGTCTTCATCTTCGATCATTTTCTTCACACGACGCTTTAGCGAAAGGAGCGACATCTCGCTGCCCTGCGGGCCGTTTACCGATTCGCTGAAAAAATAGCGAAGCTCTAGCACTCCCTGCGGAGTGTGGACGTACTTGTTTGCGACCGCTCGGCTCACGGTGGACGGGTGTACGCCGACTTCTTCAGCGACTTCCTTGATCATCATCGGCTTCAGGTGATCGGCGCCGTAATCAAGAAAATCGCCCTGCCTGCGGAGAATCGAAAGGCAAACACGTTGGATGGTGTGTTTGCGTTGCTCGATGTTTTTCATCAGCTGAATGGCGGCGGTGAAGCGCTCTTTTACGTAGTTGCGAACATCACGATCGGCCGCATCACGCGCCAGCAGCCGCCGATACATCGGGTTCAGACGAAGCTGCGGCAAGTCGTCGTCGTTCATGATCGCCTGCCACTCGCCGTCAACCTTTCGGAATTGAACGTCAGGTTCAACCAAACGAGGCTCGATATGGTTGTAGCGGAGGCCAGGCTTCGGATCGAGGCGCTTGATAACGTCAACAGCGCGTTTCACAAGCTCCACGGGACGATTCAACGCGCGAGCGACTTCCTTGAGCTGATTGTTCTGCAGCAGCTTCAAGTGCTCGGCAATGATTTGTTGCGCAAGAGTGTTTTGGGGATCGACCAATTTCAGCTGAATCAGCAGGCATTCCTGCAGGTCGCGCGCGCCGACGCCGGGCGGATCGAATTCCTGAACCATCGCCAGCGCTTCCTCAACATCTTCCATTGAGTAATTTCCGGAACCTGCGATCTCGTCGAGCGTGGCAGTGAGATAGCCATTTTCGTCGAGGTTACCGACGATGGATTCGGCGATCTTACGCACCTCGGGCGTGCATATGCTCACGCTCAGTTGCCATTCGAGGTGATCGGCCAGATTTTGCGCGGAGGAAAGAAACTTATCGAATGAGGGCCGCTCGACGTCTTCGCGTTCGCTTGTGGCCTGGCGTTCAGCGCCCACATCGAGATACTGCGTGAAAAATGAGCCGAAATCGAATTCGTCGAACGGATTTGCGCCCTCGCCTTCGGGTACTTTCTCCGTTTCTTTTTTGAGGAAGGCTTCGTCCTGATAACTGTCGGTGGCGGCAGCGGATTCTTCGGTGACTTCGTCGAGAACGGGATTGGCCATGATCTCTTGATTGATCATGTCCCGTAGTTCGAGACGGTTCAGCGCGAGCACGCTGACCATCTGCACCAGTCCGGGCGTCAGAATCTGCTTCTGCGCGACGCGAAGGCTAAGTTTGGGTGCAAGCCAGTTCATCGGACTAGTTCAGCTTAAAACTCTCTCCCAGGTAAATGCGCCGGACCTCCGCGTTAGAGGCCAGATCGGCCGGCGTACCCGCGAAGAGGATCTTCCCATCGTTGATGATGTAGGCCCTATTTGTCACCGCTAACGTGTACGGAACGTTGTGGTCGGTGACCAATACGCCGATGCCTGCGGCGCTCAAATCCGCAATGATTCGCTGGATATCCACAACCGTAAGCGGATCGATTCCAGCAAACGGTTCGTCCAGCAGCACGAACGAAGGCGAAAGCACCAGAGAGCGCGCAATTTCCAGGCGCCGCCGTTCCCCGCCCGAAAGCACAAACGCCTTGCTGTCGCGGAGCCCGTCCAGCCCCATCTGCGCCAGCAGCTCTTCCACTCGGTCGCGTCGCTGCTCGGGAGTGACCGGCAAGGTCTCCAAAACCGCTAGCAAATTCTCTTCGACAGTCAGTTTGCGAAAGACCGATGGTTCCTGAGGGAGGTAGCTGATGCCACTGCGGGCCCGGAGGTACATGGGAAGATCGGTGATATCCTCGCCGTCCAACAGGACTCTACCGTAATCCGGACGGGCGAGGCCGACCAGAATGTAGAACGTCGTGGTCTTCCCTGCGCCGTTCGGCCCGAGCAGCCCAACCACTTCGCCTTGCTGAATTTCCAAGCTGATGTTATCGACGACTTTCCGGCCCTTATACGCCTTGCTGAGGTCGGAGGCCTGAAGTTTCAGCATGCCGGTTCATTTCTCAACTCGGTGCTTGGTCAGCGTGCGCGAACCTTCTTGCGAATCAATCAAAATCGTATCATTCGCTACAAAGAAGGTCAACGAACGGCCCGTCGTCGTGTCGTTTGAAGCGTCAATAATGGTAGGTTTACCACCAGAAAGGGTGAATTTGCCGTCCGCGGCAGTGTAGAGCGCCTGCTCGGCCGTCGCCCTGCGGTCGCCCTGGCGGACCACGACATCGCCTAGAGCTAGCGCCCTATCCATCTGGCGTCCTCCAGCCAAGCCTCCCGGAAGACCCTGAGCGGGCTTTGGGGAGATCCCAGCGCCAGGCGCGCGCATGGACTTCCCCGATTTGGACGGTGCCGCTAGCTGCCCCGAAGGCGTTGCCGGGGACAGGAACACGTCCAGCGTGCGGGAATCCATCGACCCCTGATCGGATTCTGCCCTGACTCCTGTCTCGAGGTGTGCTTTTCCCTCGTCGCTCCAATAGGTAAGTGCCGGAGCATGGATATGCCAGAGCGTCGGCCCGTTGTTTGCCGACGCCGGCTTCGCTGTGGCCGACGGCGAAGAAGAACCGAAGCTCGATAGCGCAGGTCCAGTTGCTTGCGGAAATACGGCGACGACATTGCCGGAGGCGAGCAGCTGCTTCTCCTCACGCAGCAGCTCGATTTGCTGAGCGTCGAGGACCGATTCCCCTTGCCACAAGCGCGCGTGCCCCGAATACACGGCGTGCCCGGAAGTATTCGATCCAGTGAGCGAATCGGCGGAGACGTGGCCGGGGCCGGAGCCGAGGCTCATCTCCGCGTTCTCTGAGCCAGACAGGTAGGTCGATACCACGCCTCCGGCCGCATGAATTTCACCTGTTTTCTGATTGATCTGCACGGTTCCGGCCGTCGTACGGCTCGAGGAATCCGACAGCACCGGCGAACCCGCCAGATCGATCATGTCGGTTGCGCGGACCACTCGCGCACGCGCTGCCGTCGCTTGCCGGTCGCTTTGTTGAAACCGAACGTTACCTGATTGATCGAGTGTGGACCATTCGCCCGCATCATCGAACGTAGTCGCGAGTTCGGACGACGTGGTCGTCTGCGGCGCGGCAGAACCCGTCTGTCGTACGATCTCGACTCCAGAATGGCCCAGAAGTTGGTCGAGATGACCCCGCGCATCAAATCGCGTCACAAATTGCTTTGCTCGCAGCGTTGTTGTCTCGCCGCCATTTTTCATTTCGATCGTCGCGGGTGAGAGCGTTTCGGCGGACTCGATACGCTGGCGCGCGGGTCCTGTGCTGCTCTCGTTTCTGTTTCCGCCTGCGCCGTCCACCGGAACAAAATTGACCAGAAGCGCGTTCGTCTTCATGGAGCGTGTGCCGTTTGCATCCTGCGATGCCACACGGACATCACCCGACGCCGTCATCGTTTTTATGGTATTCCGTTGAGGTTCCATCTCGAATTCGACTTGCGACGCCGCGAAATGATCGGAGCCCGTTGCGCTTTGGTCTGCGCCGTTCACGTTTCCATCCCCGACGACGCGCTGAACCCATCCCGCCGGATCGAGCGATGCCTCGAATCTCGTGGCGCTCGCAGTCGATTCGCCTTTCGCGTCTGTTGAACGCATCGCGGGTTGGCCTTCCGCCACAGCGTGCTGTGCCTTGAAGTTTTCGTCGAGATTAATTTTGATTTTCTGGGCCGTAAGTTCGCGTGATCCCTGCCGCACTACGGCCGGCGCACCCAGCTCGACGCGCCGCTCGTTGCGAAAAATCGTGAGGTTGCCGCCTGTCGCCCTAATGGGCAAACCGCCAGTTTTCTCCGACGAATTCACGTCGAGCGCGACATTTTGTTCGAGCAAGACCACCGCTGTCTCGGTGCTATATCTCACGCCGACTGCGCTGCCCTTGCCTTCGGCAAACTGGAATTGCACGGCTTCCGGCGTCGAAGCCTCGCCGCTCGCACGATTGAACGAAAGATTGCTCGTGGTAATCTGAATCGATTTCGGATCGATTGCGTCGGACGCCGATTTCTTGGCGGCCAGATTGATCTGCACAGCGCCTTGGCAATGGATCGTTCCGATCTTTGGCTCGTAGCTGCATGAGCTGGTATGAATGTCGTCATTCCGGTCGCCGGCTCGGCCGAAAATCGTAATCCACACATCCTTCAACTCGGTTCGGTCTTCGTCTTTATATTCAGTGGCTTGCGAAGCGCGGATCGTAAAAATCGTCACGCTATTTTCCGTTTTGGAATAGGAAAACTCGTGCGATTGCTGTTGGACGGACGTTGACAACGGAGCGGGTTGATTGCGGCGCGCACGCGCCGATTGGACGGCCCGCTTGCCGTAAACGCCCGCGACGGTCAATGCGATCGCGGCGGCGGCCCATGCCGCCCATTGTGCATAGCGGGCTGCTTGTTGATTCCGCAAGGCGCAGATTTCCTCGAGTGGTTACGAGTTCAGTATAGGTGACGGGGTTGGCTGGAACAACTGAGGCGAACCGGGGACGAAGCGCGCCGTAGGATCAGGCGTGTTCAGTCTGGCTTTGTTCGATGATGCCCATGCCGTTCGCGGCGACGCTGTCTCGCGTCGTATTCTTCACCAAATACATCGCCTCATCGGCGAGGTGGAGAAGCTCGGCCTTGGTGCGCGAGTCGGTAGGATACGATGCGACGCCAACGCTTGCCGTTACGCGCACATTTACGCCGGAGTCTTTCAGCCAGACTGCCTCGCGGATCAATTTGTGCAACCGCTTTGCGACGCCCAGAGCATTTTCTTTCGACGTTTGAGGCAGAAGCACCACGAATTCATCGCCACCGTAACGGAATGCGAGGTCGATGAGCCGGCACTTGTCTTTAATCGCTTGCCCGATCTCCGCAAGTAGCCGCGAACCGACCAAGTGGCCGTACGTATCGTTCACCTGCTTGAAGTGATCGAGGTCGATGAAGATCAGCGAAAACTCAAACGCGTACCGGTGCGAACGGTAGATCTCGGTGTCGAGCATGAAGTTCAGGTGGCGCGCGTTGTAAAGCGTGGTGCAGTCATCGGTGATCGTCAGCTCATGAATCCGCTGAACGTGACGCGCATTTTCGATCGCGATTGCAGCGTAGTCAGCCAGCGCTTCGAGCAGTGCCAGATCGCGCTTGCTGAATCCGTCCGGCCCCATGCAATTAATCAACTCGATTACACCGAGACATTGATCGCGGAAGCGCACGGGAACGGCGACGATCGAGCGCGTCTCCATTTTCGTCTTTGCGTCTACGCTGCCGAAGAATCGAGAATCCTTGCTGGTATCCGGAACAACGACGACTTCTCCCGCCTTCGCCACCCATCCGGCCAGACCCTGCCCGACCTTGATGCGAACATCCTTCAAGGCCTCGGAACCCTTACCGGTCGCGATCTGGAAATAGAGTTCCTCGCGATCTTGGTCCATGAGCAACAAAGACCACGTGTCGGGGCGCAACACTTCGTTGATCTTTTCCATGATCGTGCGCAGCACTTGATCGAGCTGCAGCGACGAGGTCAGCGCCTTGCCAAGTTCATGGAAAACGGTGACTTCGTTGGCTTCGGGAATGTCTGGGAAAATGGGCGCGGGCATGCCGGCCACAGATCCGCGGCGGCGCTCCACGCCGTCGAAAGGCTTTCCGTCCGAGACTTTGCGCACGGTGGAAAAGGGCGAAGTTTTCTTCGGCTCTGGGGATTCGTTGGTCACTTGGCTCATTATAGAGAACGGTTTGCCGCAACTGCAACGACGATGGCGCCGCAATTGCCGTAAATCCAACGGGTCCCGCGTTTCGCCTTTTCCCGTTCACGTTGACACGCTGTCTACCAACGCCTATATTTTTCATTGCGTTGTGAGTCCCTTCGGATGCCCTCAACACCATTCGGCGAACAATTAAAACGAGAACGGGAACTGCGGGGCGTCTCGCTCGAGGAAGTTTCCACAGCCACCCGCATTGCTCCGCGCTTCCTGGAAGCCCTCGAAAACGAGCAGTGGGACAAGCTCCCAGGCGGCGTATTTAACCGCGGTTTTATCCGAGCCGTAGCGCGCTATTTGGGGCTGGACGAAGAGAATTTGGTCTCGGAGTACGCCCTGCAGACCAAGGGGCGCAGCGAGCGCGGCGTGGTTCCCGATCCGCCGGTAAAACCGGAGCCAATCTGGGGCCGAATAACGGCACTGGTGGGCGTGATTCTTCTGGTGTTGGCTGTAGTGGCAATCGCCTTCCACTACATCGAGCCGCGAATTGCAGCCCGGTTCCACAAGAATTCTGGCGACCATCTGCTTCCGACTTACGCTAGCTCCACTCCAGCCTCACCGGCGGCGGAAAACGATCCACCAACGGCCCCGAGTTCTCGGCTCGCGTTGAGACTGATCCCTCTCAAGGCGGCCCAAATTTCGGTCGTCGTCGACGGCAAATCCGCTTACAACGGCTACGTCAGCGTAAATGACACCAAAGTCTTTTCCGCGAATTCTTCGATCGAAATTTCGAGCACGGACTCCGATGCGGTATCGCTTGAGCTCAACGGTCAACCAATTTCCGCCGCGGGGACTCCAGGCCAGCCTTTGCACAGGACATTTACCCGAGAGGATCTGAAATCCGAACCGAAGGTGCAACATCAGTAAGGACCTTCGACCGGCTCTTCTCGCCGGAACAGCAACCCGCGAGCAAAAGCTGTTGGTTTGCGCTGAAGATTCGGGGCTTTCACCCGCTGATCGCGCCGAGTTCCTCGCCGTTCTGGCCGCAGATTCCGACGACGAAATTGCGGACCCCGCAAACGCGCTGCTACTCGACCAACCCGTCTCCGCGTTCATTGCTGCGCTCTCACGGCCTGACGCCGACAGGCGCCTGTTCGACTACTGCGCCGACGCGCTTGGCGATATGCCCGGAATCGCCGACGCGCTGGCGAAAAACTCGGCAAGCCCGGTGGAAGTCCTGACGCCCCTTGCGCCACTGCTTTCAAGCAACGGCATTCAGTCGCTCCTCGACAATCTCGACCGGCTCAGTTCCGATCCGGATCTTGGACTTGCGCTCACGGAAGCGCCGGCGGCGACTCCAGAGCAGCAGGAACTTCTGGGCGAAATCAAAGCCGACGTTCCCTTACCAACAAAGGACCTAGCCGAGGCGGCCGCAGAAGCCGAACCAGACGTAAAGAAACGGCAAACGTTGCTTCAGAAAATTTCCGGCATGAACGTGGTGCAGCGCATCCAGCGAGCGGTGAAAGGCGGACGCGAAGAAAGGCTCTTGCTGATCCGCGACCCAAATAAGATCGTCCAACGTGCCGTATTGCAGTCACCGCGGCTTACAGATCTTGAAGTAGAGAGTTTTGCGGCGATGGCGAACGTGTCTCAGGAAGTCCTGCGAATCATTGCTTCCAATCGCGTTTTCATGAAGAGCTACGTGGTGGCGAAAAATCTGACCAAGAATCCGAAAACTCCTCTCGATGTTTCGCTGCACCTGCTTCCCCGGCTTACTCCCATCGACCTGAAGTTCCTGACGGGGAACAAAAACATCCCGGAGACGCTGCGCACAACGGCGATGAAACTTCAGCGATCGAGAACCACGAGGCCCACCAGCGAGTGAGGTACCGCACAGTATAGTTTTAGTTCGCAGGCGCAAGGGAACGCTGAATCTGAGCTTTGTATTCTTGCGCCTTGGCGAGAATCTCGGATTCGTTCAGCGTCAGCATCTTTCGGTCTTGCATCACCACTGCGCCACCGATCACTACGGTCCGAACGTCGCTGGCCTTCAACGAGTACACAAGCGCCGAATAGACACTGTACATCGGCGTCGCATGCGGCGCCGATGTATCGACGATGATCAGATCGGCTTTCTTGCCTGGCTCCAGAGACCCAATCGACTTGTCCATGTGTAGCGCCTTGGCGCCGGTGATTGTCGCCATCGCCACAACCTGCTCGGCCGGCAACGCGCGCGAATCCATCCTCGCAATCTTCTGCAGCTTGGCTGCGAGATCCATTTCCTCGAACATGTCTTCGTTATTGTTGCTGGCGGCTCCATCCGTTGCGAGGCCCACGGCTAGACCGGCCGCAAGCATGTCAACTGTCGGCATTATCCCCGCGGCAGTTTTCATGTTGCTCGATGGGTTGAACGCGCAGCCAACGCCTTCCTTAACAAGAGTCTGGATGTCTGCATGGTCTACCCACACACAGTGCGCACCGAGAACGTCCGGACCTAGAATGCCCGCGCGTTCCAGATACGCGACCGGAGTCAGACCGTACTTCTGGCGGCTCTGCTCGATTTCAAATGGCGCCTCAGCAATGTGAATCAAGATTGGAACGTGATTGCGCCGGGCGAGCGCCACGGAGTCTTGCAGCGTCTTTTCGGACAGCGTATACATCGAGTGCGGTCCGACGGCCGGAACAATCAGCGGATCGTTCTTCCATTTGTCGATATATCGCTGCGTATAGACGTAGGCGTCGGCAGGCGTCTTGTTATCCGGCGCTGGAAAATCGATGATCGTTTCGCTCAGGATGCCGCGCATTCGCGCTTCCTTGGTCGCGCGTGCTACCGCGTCCTCGAAGTAGTACATGTCTGCGTAAGTGGTCGTGCCGCCCTGAATCATCTCGAGCAGGCTTAACCGCGTTCCCCACGTCACGAAGTCTTCGGTCACGTTCTTCGCTTCGGCGGGAAAGATGTATTTCTGCAACCAGTCGTTCAGCGCGAGATCGTCGGCAATGCCACGAAAAAGACTCATTGCCGCGTGTGCATGGGTGTTGATCAAACCAGGCATAACAATCGCCCCGTGCGCATCGATCACTTTCGGCGCGTCATATTGAGCACAGAGGTCAGCAGCGGTACCGACCGCAACAATCGAATCACCTCGAATCGCCACCGCTCCGTTCGCGATTACCTGTCGATTGGCATTCATGGTCACTACGAAGCCATTCGTCACGAGCAGATCGATTCTCTCCTTTGCGAGAGCGGTTGAAGCGGCACATGCAAACGCGATGAACCCGGCGAGATAGAGGATGCGAACAGTCAAATCGGACGTTCGAATTCGAATCGCGGACGATAGGCGAAGTATGGATTGAGTGAACCGAGTTTCCATGTGCAGGAACTCCCGAGAATTCGTGCGGAGTATCTTACAGAAACGAAGAGTCGAACGGACGCGGAAGCAACTTCGCCGAACTTTCGACCTCAACCTTGCCGTCGAGGTTCGCCATAACTACCGGAACATCGCCGCAGAGCTCCCAGATAATCTGGCGGCACGCGCCGCACGGAGGCGTCAGTCCCGCAACGTCAGTTACAACAGCAATCGCGTCGAATCCGCGCTCGCCTTCTGAAATCGCTTTAAAGATCGCGACACGCTCTGCGCAGACCGTAAGCCCGAGAGTGGCGTTTTCAACGTTGCAACCGGTGAACACGCGGCCAGACTTCGCGCGCACGGCCGCACCGACACGAAAATTGGAAAATGGCGCGTGGGCGTTCTCGCGAGCCTGCTTCGCAGCACTGACGAGTACGGTGTGTTCGCTCATGAGGACGACTCGCTTTCGCGCTTCGCATCCACAGAAAGCAGTGGCAGCACGGCACGAAGCAGAGCTGTAAATTGCCTGCTGACGCGCTTGCCTGTCTCGAGAACTTCTTCGTGGTTGAGCGGCTGATCCAACATGCCCGCAGCCATGTTCGTCACACAGGAAATCCCCAGGACTCGAATGCCCATGTGTCGAGCGACGATTACTTCGGGTACCGTCGACATTCCCACCAGATCCGCGCCAATCGTTCGCAGGTAACGAATTTCCGCGGGCGTCTCGAAACTTGGTCCAGTAACAGCGGCGTAAACGCCCTCGTGTAGTTCCATGCCCAGGCGCTTGGCCTCGATGAGTGTCAACTCGCGATACGGTTTCCAGTACGCCGTGGTCATATCAGGAAATCGCGGCCCGAATCGTTCGTCGTTTGCACCGATCAGAGGATTCCTGCCCTGCAAATTAATGTGGTCGCGCATCACGACCAGAGCGCCTTGCGAATACTCTGCGTTGATACCTCCCGCAGCGTTCGTGAGGACCACCGCGCGAATGCCGAGCCGCCCTAGCACTCGCATGGGAAACGCAACTTCGGCGGCCGAGTAACCCTCGTACAAGTGCGCACGGCCTTGCATCGCAGCAACTGCCATTGTTCCTGCCTTACCGCTCACAAACCGTCCCGCGTGGCCCACGGCCGTCGATTGCGGGAAACCTGGAATTTTCGAGTACGGGATGCTCGCAGCATCGGTAAGTTCGTCCGCAAAGCCGCCAAGTCCCGAGCCGAGAACAACGGCGACCTTGGGGCGAAGTTTTGTTTTTGACAGGACGAACTTCGCCGCTCGATCGGCCAGCGCGAAAGTTGACGCAGCGGAGTTCTTTTGGCGAGTAGCGCTCATTGCATCATGATCCCAACAATCGAAGCCGACATCAAATTCGCCATCGTTCCTGCCGCCATGGCGCGAATGCCGAGCCGCGCCAGATCGGTTTTCTTATTCGGTGCGAGAGCGCCGATTCCGCCGATTTGAATTCCGATTGAACTAAAATTTGCAAAGCCGCACAGCGCGAAGGTCGCGATCGTGAACGAACGCGGATCGAGCGAATCCTTTAATGGACCGAGCCTCTGAAACGCGACCAGTTCGTTTGTGACCATCCGCAGCCCGAGTAAGTTCCCGATGGTATGGCAATCCTTCCACGGGATGCCAATCACCCATGCAACAGGCGAAAACAGATATCCGAAGATCTGTTCCACGCTCGAGGGAAACCACTGAATGCCGTGAGCGAAGAGAAAGTTGTGCGTCACGCTAAACAAACCGTCAACGAGGTAAATCAGCGCGATAAAGGTGATGAGCATGGCGCCCACGTTCACGGCGAGATTCAAACCGTCGATGGTGCCGCGCGAAATCGCACCGAGAGCATTTGTGTCACGCTCGAGCGGAGCCATTTCCACGCGTCCGGAAGTAACCGGCACTTCTGTTTCGGGCACGATCATTTTGGCAAGCAGAATGGTGCCGGGCGCCGTCATGATCACAGCTGCGAGCAGGTGCCTTGCTTCAATTCCGTAGGCAATGTACGCGGCCATCATGCCGCCGGAAACGTGCGCCATTCCACTGGTCATGATCGTCATCAGCTCAGACTTTGTAACTTCTGGCAGGTACGGGCGTATCGTTAGCGGGGCTTCGGTTTGCCCCATAAAGATGCTGGCCGCCACGTTTAGCGACTCGGCGCCGCTCGCCCCCATCAGTCGGGTCATCACCTTCGCCGCTTGCCGAATCACGAACTGCATCACACCGAAGTAGTACAACAGCGCAAAGACGGCGGCGATAAAAATGATCGTAGGGAGCACTTGGAACGCGAAATAAAAACCCATCGGCGAGCTCTTTTTTCCGAGATCGCCGAACAGAAACTCCGAACCGTGGTATGAAAAATCAAGGAGCCACGTGACCGCAGCGCCGGCCTTCTGAAAGATCAGTTGGCCGAACTGCCAGCGCATCACAAGGAATGCAAACGCGATTTGAAGACCAAGCCCCCAGGCCATCGTCTTCGGGCGGATTGCCCGGCGATTGGTGGAAATCAGGAATGCCACCCCGATCATCGTTGCGATGCCCAGCAAACCGATCAGGCGATGCATTCGATGAACGCTCCTTTTGAGACGTAGCGCGCCTCGTTCATATCAGAGTTCATGACACTCCGGTTGCGCCTACAATCTTTCGGATCAGCGGCGGCACGGGCTGGGCTTCGGAGCCGATTTCGAAACAAGAGGAGAGAAGCGGATGCGCTTGCGCGAACCGCGTGTCGAGATTGTAGTGCACGGTGCACAGATTCTCGCCTTGCTTCACCGGATCACCGAGCCGCTTGTGAACTACAAGCCCCACCGCAGGATCGACGGTTTCATCGTGCGTCTCGCGTCCACCGCCGAGAATCATGCTGGCGATTCCCAGCCGCTCGCACTGAATCTTCGTCAGAAAGCCGCTTAGCTTCGCGTCGATTCGTGCGGTATGCCGCGCCCGCGGCAGAATTCCTGGATCGTCCAGAACCCTGGGATTCCCGCCCTGCAGTCGAATGACTTCGCGGAATGTATCACGCGCCTGTCCGGAAACAATCATTTCCGCCGCGAGATCGCGACCCTCCGCGACTGATTTCGTTCGGCCGCCCAGGGCCAGCATCCAGGCCGAAAGGTCGATGCACAATCCGCGCAAATCTTCGGGACCGTGTCCGTGCAAAACCTCGATGCACTCCTCCACTTCCAATGCATTGCCGATCTTGCGCCCCAGCGGCTGGTCCATCCCGGTAATCAGCGCGACCACTTTTTTCCCCGTGCGCGTGCCCGTCTCCACTAACAGGTCGGCGAGATCCTCGGCATCTTCCTGTTTCTTGATGAACGCGCCGTCGCCGGTCTTTACGTCTAAGACCAGAGCGTCGATTCCTTCCGCCAATTTTTTGCTCATGATCGAGGCCGTAATCAGGTACGGGCTTTCGACCGTAGCCGTGACATCGCGGAGCGCGTAGAGCTTTTTGTCGGCCGGCGCGATTTCGGGTGTCTGGCCGATTAGCGCGCAACGTGTCGCAGCCAACACCATCTGAAATTCTTCAAGCTGCAGGTTGACGCGGAATCCGGGAATTGACTCGAGCTTGTCGAGGGTGCCGCCCGTGTGTCCCAATCCCCTTCCACTGATCATCGGGACGTACAGTCCGGCTGCGGCCACAATCGGCGCAATGACCAGTGAAGTCTTATCGCCAACGCCTCCGGTCGAATGTTTGTCGACTTTCGCGGCGGGCAGCTGCGACCAATCCAGTGTGGCCCCGGACTCGATCATCGATTGTGTCAACGCTGCAAGCTCGGCGCGCGTCATTCCCCGCCACACGATCGCCATTAGGAGCGCCGCCGACTGGTAGTCGGGGATTCGCGAGTGGGTTACGCCGTCGACAAAAAAACTGATCTCGTCGCGGGATAGTTCCGCGCCGTCGCGTTTCTTTCGAATGATGTCAACGGCACGCATGGATGGATGTGAGCGGTCGAATTCGTCGTGAAGTCCGCAGTGGCGCGGTCACAGTTTAGCCACTTTGTCGCCGATTTCGGCGGCAGTTCGCTGAATCTCGTCGTGGACGTGGCCATTCGTAACCAGAATGTCGGGATCGCCAGGAGCATAAGAACCGCCGCCCAAGTTCGTAACCCTTCCTCCCGCCTCGCCGGCGATCAGAATTCCCGCAGCAGTGTCCCACGATTTCAATCCGAATTCCCAAAACGCTTCAAACCGCCCACATGCCACCGCACACAAATCGAGCGCCGCCGAACCATCGCGGCGGACCCCGTGCGATCGCAACGTAAAGTGCCAGTAGTAGTGAATGTTACCGACGTCGCCGCGCTTATGCGCCGGAAAACCAGTGGCAACTAGACTTGTTTCCATCTTCTCGATCCCCGAAACACGAATCGGCTTGCCGTTCAAAAACGCGCCCTCACCACGAAACGCGCTGAAGAATTCATCCGCGACCGGATTGAAGACGACACCAAGCAATGGCTTGCCGTCCTCCAGCAACCCAATCGAGACCGCAAAACAGGGATAACCGTGCGCGAAATTCGTGGTGCCGTCGAGCGGATCCACGTGCCATTCGTAACGTGAGGCGCCGGCCGCGCCAGCCGAACCCTCTTCGGCAACAATACGATGATCGGGAAATTCCCGTCGGAGCCGTCCGACAATCAGCGATTCCGATCGCTTGTCGGTCTCGGTGACGAGGTCCACATCGCCCTTGTAAGAGATTTTTTGCGGACGCGAATGTTCGGCGAGCAGGACGGCACCTGCTTCTCTTGCAGCCTCGGTGGCAACTTCAAATAACCTGTTCATTCAGATTCCTTTTTCACAAACACGCCTCGCATGCACGCCCCACAAAGACTTACTGCGTCGCGGTGAAGTACTGTTTCCGGTAGCGAACCGTATCGCCCGTATTCACCTTCACCACCACATGACGCAAGCTGCCAGGCGGCGGAGTGGGCGTCGGGTAATACGCCAATAGATACTGCGTGCGGAGTTCACGATTGATCAAATCAAAGTTCTGCGCGATCTCGTCCACCGTAGTCGGATAGAACATGGCGCCGCCGGTGCTGTCCGTAATCGTCTGAATGGCGTGTTCCCCGGCTGTATTCCAGCCGGCGTTCGATTTCATGGGCCGAACAACGATGGTGTACAGCAACGCACCCGACGAGATGGCATCTCGTCGCGCATCGTCGAATTTGTAATAGCTCGTGGTCTCTCCGGCGTCGGTGATTAATACGATGGCGCGGCGGCGGTCTGAACCTTGACGTTTCAGCGTTCCCGAGCTCAGCACGAGAGCATCGTACAAGGACGTACCCATGTCCGCGCCCGGTTCAGCCCTCCGGATTGAATCGTCAAGCAGCTTCACGTTGTCAGTGTAGTTGCTTAGCTGGTTCACCTCGCTCGTGAACGAGAAGACGGCCAGCTTGTCGCCGGGCCGAACCACCTCGCCAAAAAAATGCACGGCAGCGTCCTTCTCAATCTTCAGCTCGATCGCCGCCGATCCGCTCATGTCCACCATTAGCGCCAGGTCGAGCGGCCGGTTTGTCTGTGGCTCAAAGCGGACGATCTTTTGCGGCACGCCCTCTTCGGATAGATCGAACGCGCCTTGATCGAGGCCGATGACAGGCTCATTATTCGCGTTCAAGACATTTGCCAGAATGTTGACCAGATCGGTCTGAACGCGGATGGGCCCTTTCTGCTTCTGTTGTGAGGATTGGGTAACGGGCTGGTGCCGGTTCTCGATCGCGTCCAGTTCGTTGGACGTTCGCCGAAATTCGGAAAGACTGCCGGGAACGAACATTCCCGCGAGCCCAAGCGCCAGGAAGGCCGACGCGATCTGTTTCATCTAGAGGTTCGATTCGCTAACGGGCGATTTGGCTGGTTGGCGCGCCGTCTCGCCCTCGGCCCAAACTGCCCCGCCGACAAAGAATTCCTTCTTCCATATCGGCACCGTCGTCTTCACGGCATCAATCACGAAGCGGCACGCATCAAAGGCAGCGGCGCGATGAGGAGCGCTCACTCCGATCCAAACGCTGGTCTCGCCAATCTCAACGCGCCCGAGCCGGTGAACGATCCCGACTTGGTGAATCGACAATTTTCTCCGTGCGGTCTCTGCGATTTCGCGCATCTGACCGAGCGCCATCGCCTCGTAGCCTTCGTATTCCAAATATTCAGTTTTTTGACCTTTGAAGTTGTCCCGCACGAAACCGTCGAAAGTAACCAGCGCGCCGTCCGCCCCGGCCTTTAAACGAGCAGCCAATTCGTCCGGCTCGATTTTCGTCCGGACGAGCCGAACGATCTCTGAAGATACCTTGAATGCCAAATCACCTTGGCCTCCGCTGACCGGCGGCAAAAATGCCACCTCATCTCCCGCCGCTAGCACCGTCTTCCAATCGCAATACTCCAGATTGCGCGAGGCTGCGAGCGATGGTCGAAATTCAGCGAGCTTGGGAAATTGCCGTCCGTAGCGTTCGAATAGATCGTCGACACGGGCTCCTTCCGATAGCTCCGCATCTTCTTGGGCAACGCCAACGATGTCTCTGAGACGGCCGAAGAACAGCACACGAACCCGCATGGAGGCATTGTACCGCTTCCGGCACCGAGGCGGCATCGCGGCCGAGTTCCCCTCGATCCGCGACAATGCCCCTACTTGCCGGAAAGCTTTGTGATTTCGTCCAGGCGCGCGGCGGCGCGGCGCAAGGCGGCGGCCAGGGCCTTGGATTCTGTTTCGAAGGCGGGCGCGTCTTTTCGGTCCAATGCCTCGCTCGGTCCGGGCAAAACCTCAGCCGAGTAACCGGCGTAGCTGCCCGGCGCATATATCGTGTGCTTGTACCATGTTCGACCGCGAAGCCCTTCGGGTGTCAGCAATGCCTGATCCACCGACGCCAGATCGCGATTCAACCTGGCTTGCGCCCCGGGATCAATCGAAAGACCTCCGCCCGACTGCAATGCGTGAGCGAGCTTGGCAGCAGATTCCGAGAGCTGTCCGGCGGCATCGACAACAGGCTTCACGTCGTTCGAGTTGATTCCCTGTTCGCCGGCGCGTTTTTGCAATTCCTGGACCGCGCGCGAAATTTCGCCGGCGTAGCTGCCATAGTCAAATGGCAACACGTCGGCTTCATCGAGCCGCAAAGCCATGGTGCCGAGCAGTTTTGCAAGCGCCGCGTGATACTTAAATTCGGGATCGCCAAATTTCTTCATCCAGTAGAAATCGTCGTAGAGCGAGTGATAGACGCCGTAATCGCCGACGAATCCGACATCCGCCGATGGAATTCCAGCGAAATCGAGGAACGGACAGAAATCCGAGCCCGCCCCGAGCGCGCTAATCGGCGCTTCACCGGACGCCTCAGCCTGCCCTGCCGGCCTTGCGCTTCCCAGTTCTTCCACTTCTGCACGTGCATCGTGTGCTCGCCAGGTTTCGTACACCGACTCACCACTCTGGGGATTCGACACCGAACGCGTCGCATCGCGAACAAACTCTTTAAGCGACGGTACTGCGGATGCCGAAAGATTCGGCCCCGCGACGCCCACATCCGTATTCAGGTACGCGACGGCCTTCGCCTGGAGTTCAGCGCGATTCTGCTCCACCCATTCGGTTGAACCGATCAGTCCTTCTTCCTCGCCGTCCCACTCGCACATCACAATCGTCCTGCGCGGCTTCCAGCCGCTGCGGACGAGATCTCCCAGACCGCGTGCTGTCTCGAGCATCGTCGCGGTGCCGCTGCTCGGGTCGACCGCGCCAAACACCCACGCGTCGTGGTGATTGCCTAATACGACCCATTCGTCGTCGCTCGTGCCGTGGAGTTTCGCAATTACGTCAAAGATCGGGCGCTGCTGGTAATCCATCACCAAACGAATGTGCGCCACCGCCGAGCCCGCCCCGACGTGATACGTGAATGGCAAACCTCCCTGCCAGCTACGCGGAACGTGCGGGCCGTCGAGTTTGGACAGGATTGCGGCACCGTCCTGGGGATTGATCGGCAGCGTAGGGATGTGGGAGAGATTCGTCGCTTCGGCCGGCGCGAGGCGTTTTGCGTCTAGCGTTGCTGCAACTCCAGGCGTGAGCGGATCGCCGGGGTAAATCTGCGTGTACTCCACCGATCCGCGCTGAATACCGCTCATCGGACGCCACGGGCCGCGAGGAAACATGTCGCCTGCGTCGTACCCGTCATCTTCAGGGTCGGAATAAAGGATCACGCCGACGGCTTTATGTTCTTCGGCCAGTTTGGTTTTGATTCCCCGGTAGCACCGGCCGTAGCGCGCGAGCGCGATTTTCCCCTCTACCGATATTCCGAGCGACTGCAGAACCCGATAGTCTTCTTGCGTTCCGTAATTCACGTAGACGACGGACGCGGTCACATCCGCCGACGGAACGTACGCGTTGAAAGCCATCACGGCGCGTTTGTCGAACGTGTCTTTGTCTTCTGGAATTCCTGCCTCGGGCGTCGCGAGTGTTTCTTTCTGAGGAGTGGTCAGTTCGAGGCTTACTTGTTTCGGCTGCGCCATCCAAACGCTGTAAGACACAATCTGTGTGTCGAAGCCGTAACTCTGATATTGGCTGCGCAACCACTCGGCCACGCGTTTGCTCGCTTCCGTTCCGGCCAGATGGGGTTCGCTTGTCAGCTGACGCAAATTGCTTTCGGCGTGTGCGGGGTCTGGGATGGCGCGAAATTTCTGTTCGAGCGCATGTTCGTCGGCGATTCGCGCGGCCGAGAAACCACGAATCGAGCCCGATTCTCTCGCCCCGTGCGACATCGCACCCATCAGCAACACGCCAATCGCGATCGAACAGCCACGCCGCACAGTACGGGTCATTCACGCCTCATTTGCAAAACCGAAATTCTACACCATAAGGTCTTTACGACGCTCGGCATCGAAATCGCCATGGCGGAAACTGGCGATTTGCTTAGGCATTCGATTTCAGGCGCTGTTTCAATCGCATCTGGCGACGAAGACGTTATAGAGTTCGGATTGCGGCTTCACGAATGGAGTTCACAGAACAGAATGAGGGTAGTCATTTCAGGCGCTACAGGCATGGTTGGAACTGCGCTTTCCGAATCGCTTCGCCGAGATGGGCACGTCGTCTCGCGCTTCGTACGTCCCGGGCAGGAGGCTAACCCCGGCGATGTCAACTGGAACCCCAACGCTGCGATCGTCGATGTCTCGGCGCTCGAAGGCTGCGACGCTGTGGTGAACCTAAGTGGCGCCGGCATAGGTAGTGGTCGCTGGACGGCCGAACGCAAACGTCTTCTCCGCAGCAGCCGAATCGACACAACGCGAGTGCTGGTTGAAGCGCTCGCACGCTTAAGACGGAAGCCGTCTGCCTTCGTTTCGTCATCCGCTGTCGGTTTCTATGGCAACCGCGGCGATGAAATCCTCACGGAGTCAGCAGGCAATGGGAACGATTTTCTCGGCATTATGGCTCGCTCGTGGGAAGCAGAAGCGCATCGCGCCGAGTCCGTCGGCATCCGAACCGTGATTGCGCGGTTTGGAATCGTTCTGTCGAAAAACGGCGGCTCGCTGCCTCGGATGATCACTCCGGTGAAGCTTGGCATGGGCGGCCGATACGGAACCGGCAAGCAGTGGGTTTCGTGGATCTCCTTGCACGACGCGGTCGGGATTCTTCGTGCCGCCCTCCAGAGTCCGACCTGGACTGGTCCGATCAACCTTTCAACGCCGAATCCAGTCCGCAATCAGGAATTCGTCAAGATACTTGCGAGCGTTTTGAATCGTCCGGCGGTTTTTCCGGCTCCCGCGATCGCGCTTCGCATAATTTTGGGAGAGATGGCGGACGCGCTTTTGCTCTCCAGCCAACGTGCTAAGCCGGAATTCCTGCTGAACGCGAACTATTCATTCACTTACGAATATTTGGAGCAAGCGCTCCACGATCTTCTGGCTTAAATCCGAAGCCCGTTGCCGAGTCTGGTTGCAACCTTCAAAGGTTTAATTTTTCCAACAACACGTCGATGTTCTTCTCATCGACGATCAGCGCGGTCTGTCCGCCTTCGAAAGCGAGGTTGTGATCCAATGCCTCAAACAATCGCATCTTAGCCACCGCATATTCCTCCGTACTGTTGAGCGTACGCCCCGATGCGGCATTCCAGTTCTGAATTCCCGCTCGCGAAACGAACACCTTCACTGGATGCATCGATTTCCGGTCGGACGTCGCGTAGTAGATATAGGCCATGCCGTCTACGCCGCCGTTCGTCGCTGCATGCACATCGTGGAACTGGTATTGGTACACGCGGCCGTTTTCTGCGGAATACGTCTTCACGCGTCGCACGATTTCGGCCTTGGCCATCGCGGCATTATTCCGGTGGGTTCGGTGTGTGTCAACGATGGAGCTCAAGGAAAATAGGACAACCCTTCAAAAAATCCCCGCTCGGGACTCAACGACGATCACGAATTCCGATCCGGAACCGCCGACGTCGGCAGTCGCCGTTCGCAGCGTCGCGCGCAGGAGTCCGTAGATGCGAAATAAAGCATTTATTATCATAGACTTGAGGCGGAGACTTACACTCTCGAAGGTAGGCCGCTCCGGCCCACTCGACTTGCTCCTGCCTGGCACACAGCCTGCGATGTCGCTTGTCTGTGATACCCGAGACGAAACAATCGCAAACCCCAACTTCAACGTCACCGTTCTGGGCAGCTCGCGGTGATGTAACGGCTGGGGCACCGCAAAAAGAAAACGGCTCCTGCACCTCGAGGAGCCGTTTCATAGCCCTTCCAGTTTGCGTTTCTATTGGGACGGCATCAATTGCTGCGAGAAGCCCGTCGTATTCACCGATCGCAGCGTTGGAGTCTGCGGTGGCAAGTACTGCGGGCCGAGCGTGAAGTTGGAGTCGAAGTGGTAGTCACGGGTCGGAGCGCCGTACACCACTGCAGACTTGTAGGTACCTATGCCCTGCCGGCTGTAGAAGAAACTCACCATCGATCCCTCGTAGTGCAAGGTTGTACCCCATCCTTCAATGTAACGGAGGAAGTTGTGTACTCCCCCGTCGGTTCCAAAGTCCTGGACGTTGTTGATTTCAGGAAATGGGATGCCCTTGCCCGCGATGACCGCGGTACGGTAAGCCGTTTGCACGGCATTACGGCCGCCGGTGCTCCAAGGAGACCAGAACGAGTTCACGTCGTTCCAGCCATCAGAGAGCAACGTCACCGAGTCTCCGGCGATGGCTGCCGCGACGCTGCTACCGCTCCACGAACCGTCCGGAGGAGCGTTGAAGTCTCCCTGAACGTAGACCGGATTTTCAGAAGCAATCGTAATTCCACAGGCGACGGTGCCGCATGACGTGCCAAGGCTCACCGACTGGCCTTCCACGATTTTCAACGCACGGCGGAAGAAAACCGGCGGATTCTCGCGGGCGTCCTGCGTATTGATATAGCCGGCGTCGGGGCGGCTTTGCACTGTTCCGCAGTTCGTATTCCCTTTCAGCACGGCCGAGTTCATGTACCCGGATCCGTTCCACAGTCCCGTCAGAACATAGGTCGTGGGGTTCGCAGGGGGCGTTTCCGCGGCCCCATAGGTCCGCAGAATGCCGTCGCCCTCCAGGTCCTCGCCCTGATCAAGCGTTCCGTTGGGGCAGCCGTTGGTTTGGTTACTCGGATTCACGATGTCGTTAAACCCAAAAGAGCCCGTGCGCGTGGTCCCCGCGTTCGGATCCTTTTGTTCGCCGCGGCGATCTGAGAAATACACCGTGAACCCAGTCGTGTTGTTGTTGATGTTCATACCGGACTGGTTCGCGGAAAGCCATGCGGCAAGATTCTTGAGGTCGAGTTCGATATAGTTCATCACGCCTGCCGCTGTGATGTAGGAGTTCGCGGGCGTCGAACCGCGCAAAATTCCTTCGCGGGGATCGAACAGTACGTTTGGCCACACGTCGGTTGCGCTCACAACTTGCGAACCGGAGACGTTCCCGCAAGGATTCGCCGCGGTGTTATACGAAGGATTGTCGCGAAGCCGCGCGATCCGGATGATGGCCTGCGGGCTCGGGTCGGCGCAGGCGATGGCGTTCGTCACGTACGTGTTTGTGGTCGGGCCCTGCGCGCCAATCTCAGCGCCAGGCAATGACGGCAGCTTTGGCGAAGTAATCGTCGAGCTGTAACTAGGATTGATATCGCGGCCGATATATCCCTGGCTCAAGATCTTCGCGGTGACGTCGGTCCATCCGTTCAGATTGTTTTGAACCTCGATCTTCAAGCAGCCCGTAATGATCGGATAGCCGGCTTGCAGCCAGTAACCGTTCGTCGAGCTGTAAGCGCCGCCCGTCGCGCCGGAAACCGGCAAAGGCAGAATCTGACCGTTCGCATTCAGCGTACCCGTCAACGCGTTGCCACCCGGCAGCGTCGTCGGTGCTGCGGTGTAGCCAAGCGGCGAACCGCTGGTGAACGCGAGTGTTGCTAAATCGACCGGCGTCGTCGACGTGACCGTGTCCAAACTCATCATGTCAGAAGCGGCGCAACCGCTCGACGGCAAGCCCGCCGTAGCGTAGTCGTCCAGGAGAATCCGAATGCTCGCTTCCGAAAAGTACTGATCGTTGAACTCAGCCGGGTTGCTGGCAAGTTCGCCCGGAACTGCTCGGCGAACCAATGAAATCGGAGTTGTGATCCCGCCCAACGCCGCAGCGGTCAGTGAGAGCTGTGAGACCTGGTTCTCAAGTTGGCCATTATAGAGCGCCACAGCGTTCGCCCAGGTCGGACTGTTCGGCGTGGTGCTAACTGCACCGTACTCGCTGAATCCGGTAACGCTGCCTTCGGTCTGCGCCAGCGCGCGCCATCCTGCCGCGGGCGGGGTTGTAGTCGGATTGGGCGTGGTCGCGATATAGACCGCTCCCGAATATCCGCCGGTCGTGTAGTAGTCGCCGTTCTCGAGGTACTGACGGAGTACTTGTCCGACTACCGTTACTTTGTCGCTTAGCTCGAGCTGACCAGCAGGCGTAAGCCACAGGTTGCCGTTCGTGTGCGTCCGACCACCGAAGTTAAACGCAGGACCGTTGAAGAAGGCCAGGTCCGAATCCGAATAAATGCCGAACTGGAATACTGGAATGGCCACCACTTGCATCTGCCGTTGCAACTTCACTTCCGAGCCCGTGTTAATCGTCTGCGCGGCCACGTTCAGCGTGAACTGTGTGATCAGTCCCTGCATTCCGGCATACGGGCTTGGCGGCAGAATCGTTGCGTTGGTCGCAAGCGGATCGCCGTTTGTTCCGTTTGGCGTGAAAGCTACCTGGTAGGTCGAGGCACCCGAGGCATTCAAGTACTGGATGTTTGGCAGCTCCGCGGTGGTCGGCGGGTTCGCCACGATGGCCGCGATCTGCGGGGCGGTGAGCTTACCGTTCGTGGTGAACGCGGAGCCCATATCGGCCGTCAGCTTTTCCATGCCGGCTTCGGCGCCGTAGAACGCCGTCTCGCGGTCTTTGTTGTTTCCGCCGAGGCGCTGGTCGGACATCACCATCCAGCACATGCCGATGATCATCGCCGACACCAGAAACAGCACGAGAAGAGCAGTGATCAGTGCAATTCCCTTTTCGCGATTCACTCTCACAACGGTTCTCCTTGAAATCAAACTGCGACGGCGAAATTGTTCAGCCTCGATTACGGCGAAGTCTGCGTCGCGCTGGTTTGGAACAGGTTCTGGAATGACAAGCTGCGTGGGCAGACCTGGGTCATCAGGTTGTTGTGCATGTAGGCGGCCGTCTCCTGCGTCTTATAGGAGTATTCAGACCGGCCTGCCAAAAAAACGTTCACGGCTCGGATTTGCGTCGGAACGTCCGGAGACACCGGCGTCGCCGCGTTTCCCGCTCCCAGCGGATAGGTACCGGCGGAAGCCACGCTTGAGGTGATGTCGTAGCTGAAAGTCAAATACTCGATCGAGTCCGCAATTTGCTGCGGCGGATTGGCCGGCGCGCCAGCCGGGTAGTTGGGGTAATTTACTTGCCGCACCAGCATCGGCTTTGAGGGATTGGTCGTCGTATCGAGGTAATAGGTCACCATCCATACGCGTGTGATCGACGTGGACGGAAAGCCGGTCGGAGCACCACTGCCATTAAACGTCTGGAGCGCGTAAACCGTGCCCGATGTCAAGCCTGTTTGATTTAGGCCTGCAGGATCTCCGCCCGCAAAATTGATGGTCTGGCCCGCTACGCTGGTTACGTATTCGATCGCGGTGCCATTCTGGTTATGGAGCATAATCAGATTTCCCGCGGTAATGGGCTGGGTTAGACCGGGCATCGTGAAGCAATTCGCGTCCATGGTGACAAATGCTCCGGTCGGGCTGATCACGCCATTACAGGTCGGGTTTAAGGCCTGATATACCGGATAGGTATTGGTCTGGTACCCGTGTGAGTCAACCAATGTGTTATCTGCGTAAAGAATGTTGATGATGTCCGTGTTATTGCCGGTGAGCACCGTATTCGTCGCGGGGTTCACCGTGGTCGCCTGCGCTCCCATCAGTGAACCGGGCATGATCGGAGGCAGTGCCGTGACTCCGGTTCCGTTGTACATGAATGTGGTCGCTGTTCCAGGACGGTGAATCGTTGAGTTCGCACCCGTATTCGGAACCGAAATCCCGCCTTGCGGTATTCCTTCACCGGCCTGCGTGAGATCGCGAACGATGAAATGCATTCCAGCGCGGAGGTTCTCTTGCGTGTTTGCCTCGTAACTAACCACCGTCGCCGCGCTCTGCGCCTGCAACAGCGCTCCTACGGCCAGGCCGACAACGGTAACGAGGATCGCGATCGCGACCAGTACTTCGATCAGTGAGAATCCAGCTTGCCGCTTCATTCTTCGCTCCTCGAAAACCTAGTACGACGAAACGAACGTCGTCAGGGTGTAAGTTCGCGGTAGGCCGCCAGTGGTGTAATTCACCGTTATCACCACTTGCCGCAGGTACGGTTCGCCGGCAACGTTTGAAATAGCGATGGTTCGCGTGAAATTCGCCAACGGAATCTGAATGTCGTCCGCGGTTCCCAACTTCATATCCGGTCCGGGGTAGATGATGTAGGCCGGGGGAGAACCGGTATCATTTACAGATCCGACCAGGCCGTCCGCGCCGACTTGCAGTACGGGTTGCGGCCCGGTGAGGAACAGCCCCTGTGGCGTTGATGTGCCGTTGTTCTGAATCTGCGCGAACGTAGCGTTGTTCGTGTACTTCGCGGTGAAAATCGTCTCTGCGGCTTCCTGCGCCTTCTGCTGCGCAATGAAGTCCTCTTGCGATCCCTGCATGTACGCCAGCGAGTTCGCCAGCATCGCAGCGAGACCCAGTACACCAACCGCGAGAACGATCAGCGCGATCATGGTCTCCAGCAAAGTGAAACCGCTCTGCGCACTTGCACAGCGCGCGAGTCTGACTTTCTTCGGTAACCGCATTGTCGCGATCTCCTTCATCAGAACTGCACCCACGTGGTGCCCGTTCCCTTCCAACCGCGTGCTCTTCCTGTCGCGCCTAGCACGGTAATCGCGCGGGCTGAGGTATTGCTTCCAGGAACGCCGAGAAACACCGTTCCGTTGATCGGCTGATAGGTGCTGCCGTCAACCAATTCGCCGTCGCTTTCAAAAAGCATTCCGCCCACAGGTCCGCCTGAAACGCCCTCGAACTCGATCGCAGCCGAATTGCCATAGGCATCCGGAGTATCGAGGCCGCCAAAGCTGTAGTACTGCGCGGGAGCTTCGATAATCACGGTGCTGAGTATCGGGTTCGTCGTTCCCGCACCGGACGTCAGCGAATTCATCTGCGTCGTCACCACTTCATAGCGAGTAGAAGTGCCCACGGTGGCCGTTGGAAAGGCGACCTTCACGTATCGGCGGTTCGTAATCGAATACTCGCGCGCCTGGCGGATCTGGTCGATCACTTGCCGCATCGCGGTGTCCATGTCGGCGTCAGCCATGATCGGTCGCATCTGTATCAGCGCCATTGCGGAGACCACGATGATCAAAGCAACGACGACCACCATCTCGATCAGCGAGAACCCGGCGTCACCTGGCATCTTCGGTTCGGCAGATACGGAAGCTACTTGCTGCTCTTTCACGCTTTTACCCTCGTAGTCGCCCGGATAGGCGCTGAACGTCCCTCGACTCGGGCAACAAAGTGCACTTCAGGCGCCACGCCATGGCTCCTGCAAGGCAAAGCAAATAAGTGGCTTATTCGAGCCCGGGGCTAGAGCGCGATTCGACTTGGAATTGGCGGGGTAGAAATGTTACCGATTTGGAGGGAAACTACAGGGTTTGCCGTATGAGAACTACCGCGCCCGGGAGGCACGTGCCAACTCTTTTACCGTGCGGTCAAGGTCGCGCGACAGTTCCTTGGGACCTTTCTTGCGGAGGACCTTCGCGACCTCGCGGTAATACCATAACGTTCCTTGTCGGCCGCCCTTGAAACGCTTCCAAATCGACTCGCGATGGCTTCGAAAATCCGCCAGAGTTTCCGAGGCATTGTAGAGCTTGTCGGCGGCTGAAACGAGCCGGATGGAAGAGTCGGCGTCGCGCAGGTGCTTCAGATACTCCTTCTTGCGCTCCAGCCACGGTGGCTTTGGGGTCAGATCCGAATCCGTGCATCCTTCAACGATGCGCGCCACGCGTTTCCCAAATTTCGCGCGGATGTCGCGAAGGCGGCGCTTGCCGCCCTGGTCCTCTACGGCGTCGTGAAGCAGCGCGGCAATGGCTTCGTCTTCATCGCCGCCGTGCACGAGCACGATCGAGGTCACGCCAAGAAGATGTGAAACGTAAGGACGCGAAGTGCCTTTGCGAAATTGACCCGCGTGCACCTGCGCCGCGTACGCCAGTGCGCGACGGAATCGTTCTCCGATTGGCCGTTCGCTGGACATTAATTCCGGTCGCGCAGCTTTGATAGCAAGCGGATGATTTCCAGATACAGCCAGATCAGCGTCACCATCAGTCCGAAGGCTGCGTACCACTCCATGTACTTCGGGGCGCCAGCACGGACTCCGGACTCGATGAAGTCAAAATCCAGAACCAGATTAAGGGCGGCCACGATCACTACGAAAACGCTGAACGCAATTCCTATCGGACCGGATCCGAAGGCGCTCGTGAAATGAATTCCGAACAAGCCTAGAACCAAAGAGAGCACATAGAAAATCGCGATGCCGCCCGTCGCGGCAACGATGCCCAGCCGGAAATTTTGCGTCACCGGAATCAGGCCCGAGCGGTAGGCGAGCAGCAGAACGAACATTGTGCCGAACGTGAGACTGACCGCCTGAATCGCGATACCGTGATAGCGCGCTTCAAACGCAGCGGAAACTCCGCCCAACACCAATCCTTCAAGAAGCGCATAGATTGGCGCGGTTATCGGCGACCAGGTTTTTTTAAATATCGTGACCAGTGCAGCGATCAAACCGCCAATCATTCCGACGAGCGCCAACCCCATCGCTAGGCTCGAATCCGAAGAATGGAGATAAACATGCCAGGTCCACGCGGCGGTGCCGACAGCACAGAGTAGAAGAAAGCCAGTCTTGTTCACCGTGCCGTTCAGCGTCATTACTTCGCCGGTACCAATACCGGCGTTTTGAAAGATCTTGTCGTTCAGTGCTGGATTCGAAGTCCGCAATAATTCCGCCACGTCTGTTCTCCTGTAGGGAACGGCCTCAAACTTCTCGCTCCGAGTAGCGCGAGTTTCGTCTTTGCCGCCCAAGCTTACAACAAAACCGCTGAAAACTCGCGAGCCGGAGCGCTCTGTTAGACACCGTTGGTCGTTCTATTTTCAAGAAAAGTGTGTTTTGCCGAGCCCGCGGGTAAGGTTTGAAGTTTGATTTTGAATCGCAAGGCTCCGCAGCGCGCGAGCGATTTGGAATGCTGCTCGAAGAGGCGCGCGATGGGCGACGACCCGTCGTACTGGTCCAAGGCAAAAGAACGGGGAGCGTAATCGGCTAGAAATAAAAAATCGGATGGTAGCGCTAACGGGAATCGAACCCGTATTTCAGCCTTGAAAGGGCCGCGTGCTAACCGTTGCACCATAGCGCCAAATTTGCGACCAACGGAGTTGTTTAATTATCGGGGATGCGAGCAATTTTCACAAGCGGGAGACTCGATTCGTCGCAAAGCAGGATCACGTTGATATCGATCGAGCTTGCGTTCGATCGCGAGCTTTTAGCGCCAGTCCTCGCGCGTTCGCAGGGATGTGACATGCGCGACGTGATGGCGTCCGTGCCACGCGTATAGCGCCAGGGTTTGCTCCAGATTCATCGGGCCGATGGTTGGGTGAACGAATTTCCGATGCCACTCCGAGTCGCCCAGCGATCTCATCAGCACCACCCAACGCGTGTGCAAGTTCTCGAGCAGCGCAAGTGACGGCTCGACGGGAAGCTGCGCGTCGGCCAGATTCGCCCAAAGCGACTCTTCGTAAGTCTTGATCGTCGGCTCGTTCTCTGTCAGCGCCAGCTTGAATCGCACGAACGCGTTCATGTGGCTGTCTGGAACGTGATGCGCAACCTGCCGGACCGTCCATCCGCCCGGGCGGTACGGCGTGTCGAGCTGCGTGTCGCTGAGCGAAGCCACGGCGTTTCGGAGGTGTGCAGGAGCCGCAGCGACTTCACCCATCAGCCGGATTCGTTCTTCGGCGCTCAGCGTATCGACGCGTTGAAATTTTCCGACTGGAAATCGCAGGTCTGCTTGCATCACGATCGACTCTCCTTCAGTCTGTCCATCCAAACGAACTGCAATCTCGCAAGCGTCTTCCTCGGCGTGTATTGCCACACTGCAGCGAAGCCGCGAGGCCACGAAACCATGATGGTCCGTTCGATACTGCAGGGAATCGAATCGCGGAGTCCAGCTTAACCTTGGTTGTCTTGAAATTCTTCATGCCACGCCATCTGAATAGCCTCGAGCTTTCCTTCGTTGGACAACTTCGGATCGCCAGTGAATCCCGGCAATTGTGTAACCCACTTGTGGAGATCGGTAAAACGCACCGTAAGAGGATCGACGCCTGGATGCGCGTCCGCCAATTGAATGCCGATTTCTTCCGGGTTGTCCCAATCAAACGTATTCGGCATCAATCGTCCTCTCGGTCAAAATCTTCGTCACGCCCACGGCCTAGCGCGCCACCGCAGCGCAGAAATTAGTGCTCCGCTTCCTTCGCGTAATTCTTATTCCATTCAGGAATTTCGACGACGACGTCTTTCGTTCCGTCTGGCACACACTGGCAGCCCAGCCGCGATTTCGGGGTCACGCCGGGCGCTTCATCGAGCTGGTCGAGTTCCGCGTCAGTGGTTTCGTTGCAGGACTCCAATCCTTCGTGAACGATCACGTGGCATGTCGAACAGGCCACCACGCCCCCACACGCGTGATCGAGCCCCATGTGAAATCCTTGCGAGATATCCAAAATGCTTCCCGGCAATCCATCGTGTCCGTAAGGAATTTTCGCAGGATCAACTTCGACGGTCTTGCCTTCCTTAATGAAGGTGACCTTGTACTTCTTGTCTGCAGGCGTGTACTTCGCCTCTTCTATATAGGGATTCTTGCCACCCATTCTTCGTACGCCTCCTCAGCCCAAAATTCCGTCGTGCGATGCCGTAAACGCGAGCCAACGTGATCCTGCTCAGGCACCCACGTCGTCCAGCCGCTTCCCTTGGAACGCCGTTTGAAGGGCGCCATTCATCAGCGTTTCGGCCAGATGGTTCGTGGCCGCGTTCAATTCGTCGATCCGCGTTCGCATCAATTTATAATCGGTCCCGGAAATCGCAGCTCGCAAACTGGCCGCCGAAGTTTCGATCGCGGCTCGCTCACTGGCGTCGATTACCGCCGCGTCCGGCTGGTGCAGCGCTTTCTCCGTCGCTACCAAAATCGATTCGGCCTCGGTGCGCGCCTCAATCACCTGGCGTTCCGCGAAGTCCTGCTCCGCAAATTCGATCGAGTCCTCAAGCATCTTCTCGATGTCCGTATCCGAAATTCCGTAACTCGGCTGCACTTCCACGGTGTGCTGAGCGTGCGTCCGCAAGTCCTTCGCCGCCACCTGAAGGATGCCGTTCGCATCGATCAGGAATTTCACTTCGATGCGCGCCAAGCCCGCTGGGCCAGGTGGCGTTTTCAACTGAAACCGCGCCAGGGACCGGCAATCCTTTGCCAGTTCGCGCTCCCCTTGCAGCACGTGAACGTCGATCGCCGTTTGATTGTCAACGCCGGTGGTGAAGAGCTCTTCGGCGCTCGCCGGAATCGTCGAATTGCGTGGGATGATTTTCGCCACCACGCCACCCATTGTCTCGATGCCTAGTGACAGCGGCGTGACGTCCAGAAGCAGCATCGTCTTCACGCCGCTTTCGAGAATATCCGCCTGTACGGCAGCACCGAGCGCCACCACTTGGTCCGGATCGAGTTCGGTGTGGGGCGGGCGTTCGAAATAGTCGCCGACGGTCTTTCGCACGAGTGGAATCCGCGTCGATCCGCCAACCAACACAACCTCTTCAATTTCATTCGGGGCGAGTTTTGCGTCCGCCAGAGCACTGTTCACCGGCGCCATCGTGCGGGCCACGATCGGAGCAATAAGCGCTTCGAACTCCGCGCGAGTAATCGTTCGTTCGTACGAGCCCTTAGCGCCAAGCGAATATTTCACGATCGCGGACGTTTGCGAGGAAAGCTCGTGCTTCGCGTGAATCAGAGCTTTGCGCAACTGCTGCACCTGCTCGCCCTGCGAATCCAGTTCGACACCAAACGCCTCGCGAATCTCGGCACGCGACAAATCCATCAGCGCGTTATCGATATCATCCCCGCCGAGGTGCGTATCGCCGTTTGTCGCGAGCACCTGGTAAATGTCGCCTTCCGTTGTGCTGATCAGCTTCAAGATTGAAATATCAAAGGTGCCGCCGCCAAAATCATAGACGGCGACGTAGCCGCGCTTCTGTTGGTGCAGGCCGTAGGCAAGTGCCGCGGCCGTCGGCTCATTCACCAGGCGCACGACTTCGAGACCGGCGAGCCGACCCGCATCTTTCGTAGCCTGACGCTGAGCGTCGTTGAAATAAGCCGGAACGGTGATCACTGCACGATCGACCGTTGCTCCGAAATGCGCCTCAGCCCAAGATTTCAATTCACGAAGGATGAAAGACGAAATTTCGGGCGGCGTGAACGTCTTCTCGCCAAGCCGCACGTGGATCACGTTGCCGCCGTCGGGCTCGATTCGGAATGGGAAACGCTTGAGTTCATCCTGCACGTCCGCAACGCCTCGCCCCATCAGCCGCTTCACGGAGTAGATCGTACGGTCGGGATTCGTCGTTAGTCGCGCACGCGCGGCATCGCCGACCAGAATCTTGCCGTTCTCATCGACGCTCACGATGGACGGGCATTGCACCGAGCCATTCGGCCCCGGAATACACTTCGGCTCGCCCGTTTGCGCGTCTGTGTACGCAATCAGGCTGAACGTGGTTCCCAGATCGATTCCGACAACTCTTCCCATCCATTCACCTTTAAGCCGTTCGTGAAAATTTACGCCGCCATCTCAGCGTTTACGCCAGCAACGAGATTGCGAATGTAGGCTCGGCGATTCAGCAAGTCGCCCAGCCGCGTGAGCACCGCGCTTCCAGATGCATCGTCGGAATGCGCATCGAGCGCCGCATCCCATTTCCGCGCCGTCGCCGCCAGCTCCGCATCGACGCCGGTGAGCAATTCCTGAAAATTCTTGTGCGCCGCTTCAAGTTTTCCACGCAGCGCTGCTGTATCTCCACCGCTCGCGCGTGCCTCGCGGAGCTCGTCAAGCGATTCGTTCAACTCAAAGACTTCTTCGAGCAATTCAGGCGGAGCCTGCTGCTTCGTCGTGCCTTCCTTGCGCACCCCGAGAAAATCCAGCAGGTATTCGATTCGCCCAACCGGCTCGCGCAAAGTGCGGAACGCATCGTTCAATTCCGAAGACCGCTCCAGCGACAAATTCCGCTCGAATTCGCTCGCGCGAACGAAATTATCCGGATGCAGCTTCCAGCTGAGCATGTGGAACTTGCCTTCCAGCATTCCCGGATCAATTGTCAGCTTTCGCGGGAGTTCGAAGAACGAAAAGTAGTCCGCGCCCGGGGGTACCGGCTGAATCTTGGCGCATATTCCACAGAAGTGGGCGCCGCCCGGAACCGAGGCTTTGCAGTTCCAGCAAGCCGCCGCCGGAACGCCCTCCACTGTTTTTTGCTGTCGCTGAGTAATCGCCATCGCTTCGTCTACGCCCTGTCTTTGGTGGCGTTCAACAACGGATCAAACGCCTCTTTATATCGCGCTTCAAACTCTTTGAACCGATCGGGCCTGGTTTCTCCCCTCAGATACGCCTCGAGCTGATCGAGAAAGGTGTGCCAACCTGTCGCCAGCCCCACAAGAAATTTCGGCCGCACTCCAATGTGCGAGAGCCTAAGCCTTGCTCCGGCCAGATCCCCGGCAATTCTCCATTCCACAATCGAATCACCCCAAGTGTGCGCAAAGCTCTTCGCTGGCTCCCACTTGCAAACCAGGCCCGAGAGCGGCTCATCCGGCGTGAAGTCCACAAAAATCGCGCCGCCCAGATGCGGATCGATTCGCGCCGGATACTTCATCCAATCCGAAACGTGACTCGAATCGGTGATCGTTTCCCAAACCCGTTCAGGAGTTTGATCGAAGCGCCGGTCGAGATCGATCCGGAAAATGCTCTCAAACCGCGCCAGCGACTCGTCCTGCATGCGGTCCTCCCGAACACTCCGAGTGTGTGCCCCAAACTGCCCGGGCTTCATGCGAAGGCTGGGTTTGCAAAATTGCGTTTCGGTCCGCTGAGGCGATGCCCTGCCCGATCAACCCATTAAGCCGTAAACGAACTACCGCAACCGCAACTGCGCGTCGCTTGAGGGTTCTGAAACACGAAGCCCTGCTTCATCAGGTCCTCGGTGTAGTCCAGCGTCGTGTCATGCAGGTACAAATAGCTTTTCGGATCGACGAAGATCCGCGCGCCATTTTCCTCGAACACTTTGTCGCGGTTCCGCGCTTCCGTGTCCAAGCGCATCGCGTAGCTCAACCCTGAGCAACCGCCGCCCTGCACGCCCACGCGAAGGCCGCCCGATTGTTCGGGCACGCCTTCTTTCTTGAGAAGCTCCCGGATTTTTGCCGCCGCTCGTTCCGATACGTGAATCATGGTTTCTTCTCGTCCTCGACCTGCATTTCGCCGCCGTACTTATAAGCGCGATCCATCAGAACCGCGCCGCGAAACGCAGGGTTGCTGCATTTCATTTCCGCTGGGCTGAGCTTAGTGGGAAGCGACCGTTGTTTCGGTCTTCTCCGCAGGCTCGCCCTGTTTCTTTTTCCAGTCGCCCAAAGCCGCCTTAATGGCGTCTTCGGCGAGCACCGAGCAGTGAATCTTCACCGGCGGCAGCGCGAGCTCCCGCACGATGTCCGTGTTCTTGATCGAAAGGGCTTCCTCGACCGTCTTACCCTTAACCCATTCGGTCGCGAGCGACGAGCTTGCGATCGCCGAGCCGCAGCCAAAGGTCTTGAACTTCGCCTCTTCGATCACTCGGGTTTGTGGGTTCACCTTCATTTGCAGCTTCATCACGTCGCCGCATTCCGGCGCGCCCACAAGGCCCGTTCCCACGTTCGGATCGGCCTTATCCAGCGAGCCGACGTTGCGCGGGTTGTTGTAGTGCTCGATCACCTTATCGCTGTAAGCCATTAGTTCATTCTCCTGTTCAAAGTCACCGTACTGTCCAAACCTTCGCCTTGAATCACTTCGTCCGACAGCGTCACGTGCGGAATTGCAGCCGAACGCCCTTTACAAATCTCTTCTAACGTCTTCAACACGATCTCTTGGTTCAGTTCGAGCGACTCCAGGAAATCACCCAACTCGCCGATTTCCCGGAAGCGCCGGGAGTTGCAAGCGCTGCCATTTGCATTTGGAGCGAAGAACACATCGAACACCGTTGCTTTGCCGTTGCTCGTGCGATGTACGCCAATCGTGCCCTCGTAGGTCATCACTCCTCCTGGGTTCTGGCGTTTTATTCTCCGGCCACCTGCCATTTCATCTTGCTGACGTCCACTCCTTCTTTTGCCATTTCATACAGCGGTGAAAGTTCGCGCAACCGCGAAACCGTTTCCACCACGCGGTCCGCCACGTAATCGACTTCTTCTTCCGTGTTGAACCGGCCGAGCCCGAAGCGGATCGACGTATGCGCCAAATCCTCGCCAACGCCGAGCGCCTTCAACACGTAGCTCGGTTCCAGGGTCGCCGAGGTGCAAGCCGACCCGCTGGATACCGCTATATCATTGATGCCCATCAGCAGCGACTCGCCTTCCACATACGCGAAGCTGATATTGATGTTGTGCGGCAAACGGTGCGTCTCCGAGCCGTTGATGAACGTCTCGTCCAGACGCGACATGATCGAATCCCGCAAGCGGTCGCGAAGCTTTGAAAGCCGCGCGGTTTCTTCCACCATTTCCTGCTGGCAGAGTTCGCAGGCCTTGCCCAGTCCAACGATTCCCGGCACATTCAGCGTGCCCGAACGCATTCCACGCTCGTGCCCGCCGCCGTCAATCTGCGAGGCCAGCTGAACGCGTGGATTCTTGCGGCGAACATAAAGCGCGCCCACGCCCTTTGGCCCATACAGTTTGTGACCCGAGATCGACATCAGATCGATCCCATCCTTCTGCACATCCACCGGAATCTTTCCGATCGCCTGTACGCCGTCCACGTGGAAAAACACGCCCTTTTCCTTGGCGATCTTTCCGATCTCGGCAATCGGCTGCACCACGCCGATTTCGTTGTTTGCATACATGATCGAAATCAAAATCGTCTTCGGAGTGATGGCCTTTTTCAGATCGTCGAGGTTGATGCGGCCGTCCTTCTCGACGGGAAGGTACGTCACTTCATAGCCGAATTTCTCCAGGCTCTTGCAGGTATCGAGCGTGGCCTTGTGCTCGGTGACCTGAGTGATGATGTGGTTCCCCTTCTCGCGGTACATCTGCGCCACGCCCTTGATCGCCAGGTTCGTCGATTCAGTGGCGCCGCTGGTGAAGACGATCTCTTTCGGCGTCGCGTTAATCAGCTTCGCTACCTGCGCGCGCCCGTTCTCGACCGCTTCCTCGGCCTTCCATCCGTATTCGTGGTTGCGGCTCGCCGCGTTGCCGTAAATGTCCGTGAAGTATGGTTCCATTGCTGCGACCACGCGCGGATCCACCCGCGTCGTCGCATGATTGTCAAAGTAAATCGGAAGCTTGATCGCCATGCTGTTCTCCTCACCCCTTGCTCTGATTTTCTGTCTTCTAGAACTCTTGACGCACGGCCAGCGCCTGAAGCCACAGCCGTATCAAACTCGTAGTTCGACCATCTCCGAAGTCGGCGCTTGGTCAGTCATCTGCGAAATCGTCACTTTCGCCAGGACATCCAGAATGCTGTCGTTCACGCGTCGCAGCGGTTCGCGAATTGAGCAGGTCATGGCCACGTCGCACGCTCCTCGAGACGTCATACAGGAGGTGATGAAAAGCGGTCCCTCGATTGCGCGGATCACATCGAGCGCACTGATTTCAGTGGCCGGCCTCGCGAGCGTATAGCCGCCTGAGGATCCATGGCGGGCCGCTACAATCCCGTCCTTGGCGAGCTTTTGCAGCACCTTCGCCATCAGCGGCGTCGACATTTTGTACAGATCCGCGATGTCCGACGCGCTGCACGAAGCCGCGCCTCCGTGAATCGCCAGGTGCTTCAGCGCGATTAGGCCGTAGTCCGCTTTTTTGGATAGCTTCATCATAAGAGACGCATATGCGACAAGATCAGTCGCATTTCAATTCTAATGCTGCTATCGAAGTGAAGTCAAGATCCACGATTGCTCCAACCCCAGCCCACACATAGGCTTAAAACACGACCAGTTTAGTCCTACTGGTCAATTCACCGGCAGCGAACGGTACGATTAGCCTGGCGAACGGTCGCGCCGGAATTCAAACGGTTTAGGTGGTATTGCGAGGCGAATCCTAGCTCGAATGCCGCGGAAGGGCTAAATCTCAGCTCTTCGAAGGCTTCCACTTTTCCAGGAAATTGACGACGTCTTCGGGTCCGATTTTAGTCGAAGTTTTGAACTCCCCCTGCTTCTGGCTGAAGACTAGCCGGCCATCGGGGTCCAACACGGCGAGCGCCGGAACGCCATCGTTGACGGGTGTCTCGTATTTTGCGGCGAGATCAAGATTCTCGTCACCCGCATCACCAATGTTGACGTGAACCAGGATGTAATTCGCGTTGAGCAGCGGCGCGACACTCTTTGTGTGCATCGCGGCGTCCAGTACATGGCAATCGATGCACCAGTTCCCGCCGAACATCAGGATGACTCGCTTATGTTGTGACCTCGCCTTGGCAAGAGCATCGGTAATCTCGCCCTTTGCGGCCGCCGGCGGCGCGTACAGGTCCGTATTGAACTTAGCTGGCTCCGGCAAACGCCGCTGCGGTGCGGGGTGTGGGTCACTGCGCTGAGACTGCGCGATCTTCCAGCCATTCTGATGGACCCACTCTTGTGCGCCGGCGACGACGAGAGGCGTGCCAGCGCCATGTCCCAGCGAAAACTCAATTCGCAAAGTCAGAACGGTCACACCTTGCATCGGGTGCGAAATTTCAAGAACTTTCGGATTGAAGTCGTGTAGCCCTTGCGGCGCAAGGCTCGCCCAATACAGCGGCTCCGAAGTAGGATCGCTCGACTCCCCTAGTGGCGAGCGCGATTGCGATGGTGGATTCGTCGTGTAGAGCGCCTCGAGTGCCTTTATATCGCCCGCGCTCACTGCCGCCTTCCACTCTGCCAGCGGAGCAAATTGTGAAATGCTGGACGGTGCCGATGAAGATTTCGCCGACGCAGTGTGTTTCGGTGCAACGGCTTGTCCGAAGGCGGCACTGCCCGCAACGCCAATGCTCGCGACGAACGAGGCCACTTTTAACAACTTCACAATTCCTCCCGCCTCAAAAACCGGAACAACAAAATTGTACTCCAATCGGCCGGTCGGCCCGCCCGTTCGCCTTCCGTTCGCGCCTTCGCGGTTCTGTGATTTTCCGCATGATTGCTTTAGAATAAGCGAACAAATGCCTTTTGATTCCAACAGCTCCGTAACTGCAATTTATCCGGGCACTTTCGATCCAGTCACCAATGGTCATCTGGATTTGATTCAACGGGGCGCAACGATTTTCGATCAGCTGGTCGTCGCCGTCGCTGACAACGTAGAGAAGGACCCGCTGTTTCCGGCCCGCGAGCGCGCGGACATGATTGAGGCAGTAACGTTCAACCTGAAAAACGTTCAGGTGGACGTTTTTGACGGGCTTCTCGTGGATTACGCGCGCGCTAAGAACGCCCGGGTGATCCTCCGCGGCATTCGCGCCGTGTCGGACTACGAATACGAATTGCAAATGGCCATGATGAACCGGAAGCTCGAGCCAGACGTCGAGACCGTGTTCATGCTGCCGTCCGAGCAGTACAGCCACTTAAGTTCGCGACTCATCAAAGAGCTGGCGCGACTGAAGGGCCAAATTCAAGATTTCGTGCCTTCCATCGTTTTGGAACGGCTGAAAACAAAGTTTCACTAATCCAAGGAAGGATTCGCGGTTTCGCTGGAATGAAACTCGTGAATGGCGGCCCACCAAACCGTCGGGTAAATCGAAATGGCCTCAGCGGAAAAACTCGTTGCACCACAACTGCGCATCGCAGACCGGCTCAACCGGATCAGCGTGTCCCCAACTATGGCTGTTCTGGCAGCCGCCGAAAAATTGAAAGCCGAAGGCATTGACGTCGCCGACTTCGGCCCCGGCGAGCCTGACTTCCCGACGCCGGAACACATCAAGCGGGCCGCCATCAAAGCACTCGAGGAAAACCGTACCAAGTACACGGCCGCAGCGGGGATCGCGCCGCTCCGCCAAGCGATTTGCGATTGGCACAAGCGCGAGCTCAGCTCGTCTTACTCGCCTGCTGAGTGCGTCGTTAACGTGGGCGGCAAGCACGCTATTTTTCAAACCATTTGCGCGCTCATTAATGCGGGCGACGAAGTGGTGATCGGCGCCCCCTACTGGGTCAGCTATCCGGACATGGTGAAGTATGCGGGTGGCGTTCCCGTTTTCGCCGAATCGAAGGCCAGCGACGGGTTCGTGCTTCGTGCCGACGTTCTCGATAAAAAGATCACTCCGAAGACGCGCATCGTAATCATCAACTCGCCCAGCAATCCAAGCGGCGCGGTGATTCCTCCGGACGAATTCGAGCGCATTCTCGCCGTATGCAAAAAGCGTGGCGTCTTCCTGCTCTCGGACGAGTGCTACTCGCACTTCACCTACGGCGACGCGAAGCCGTACTCCATCGCGAGCGTGCCCGACTCGAAAGAAAACCTGATCATTGCCGGGTCATTCTCGAAGACCTTCGCCATGACCGGCTGGCGCCTCGGCTACATCCTTGGCCCGAAGCAACTCGTCGACGCGATCGCCAAATTGCAAAGCCAGTCCACTTCGAATCCGACTTCGATCGTTCAGTACGCCGGACTCGAAGCCATGCGCGGCCCGATGGACTCTGTCGCCGTTATGCTTGCCGAATACAATCGCCGCCGCGAGTACATCGTCGCCGGCCTTCGCGCGATTCCAGGTGTGACTTGCAATATGCCGCAGGGCGCGTTTTATGTCTTCCCGAACGTCAGCGCGCACCTTCATGCTTCAATGCCGGACGACGGTGCAGTCGCAAAAGCGCTCCTCGACAAAGAACACGTAGCGGTTACGCCCGGCGGCGCATTCGGCGCCCCCGGTCATCTGCGCCTTTCCTATGCCACTTCGATGGACCGCATTGACGTAGGCCTGAAGCGCCTCACGCGCTTCTTCGGTAATCAGGCGTAATGAATCTGCGTCCCTCGCGGCTGGAGCCGGTCTTTAGCCCCCGCCCCTGGGGCGCTCGTTCGCTCGCCCCGTTCTTTCCCGAAAAAACGAACTTGTCCGAGCCGCTCGGCGAGGCATGGATGACCGGCAGTGACTGCATCTTTGCGGACGGCCCTTTCGCCACACAAAAACTCGGCGAGGTCTGGCCCAAGTTGTCGCTGAAGTGGATCGGTACTGAGGTCGATCATTCCAACGCGTTCCCGCTGCTCGTGAAATTTATCTTTGCCGAAGAGAAATTATCGGTACAGGTGCACCCGGACGACACGTACGCCCAGAAATATGAAGCGGCGGCCGGTGGCCGTGGCAAAACCGAAATGTGGTATACGGTTGGCGCGCGGCCGGGTTCGGAAGTTCTGGCTGGCTTAAAGCCGGGCGTGACCCGCGAATCTTTTCAGGAATCGATCGCCAATGGGACGGCTGAAGACGCACTCCTCCACATCCCGATGAGCACGGGGGAGGCGATCTTCATTCCCGCCGGAACCATGCACACGATCGGAGCAGGGCTCGTCCTGTGCGAGATCCAGCAACTGTCCGACCTCACGTACCGCGTTTTCGACTACAACCGTCGAGATGCTCATGGCAACGCGCGCGAGTTGCACATCGAGAAGGCTCTCGCCGTGGCAAGATTTGGCGAAACATTCCCCGGCACAATTCAGCCCATTCGAATCGAATCGTCGGATGTCACAAAGACGTACTTTGCCGCCTGCCGCTATTTCGCAACCGAAAAGTGGGAGTTCTCGCAGCCACTAAAATCTTCCACGTCGCCGGAACATTTCGAACTACTCATCATCCTGGAAGGTACGGGCTCAATCGAAACTCACGGCGAGAGCCTCTGTTATGCACGCGCTCAGGTTTGGCTCGTCCCTGCCGCGCTGGGCCCTTTCGAATTAAAGCCGTCTGCCCCTACATCCGTGCTGCGCACGTACGTTCCGCGCTCTGTGGCTGAGTTCAGCGAACAACTCGCAGCCGCCGGCGTTTCTTCACACGAAATTTCGCGCCTGGTGCATCCATGAAAAAACCGCAACTGCCGCTCTGCGCCGTGTTTCTCGCAGGAGGCCGCGGCACGCGCTTCTGGCCTCGCAGCCGCACTCGCACGCCCAAGCAACTTCTCAACATCGCCGGGCCGCAGACCATGCTTCGTGATTCGGTCGCCCGTCTGGAGCCGCTTTTTGACGCTCGAAATTTCTGGGCCGTCACCAACGTCGAGCAGCTCGTAGGCGTCCGCCGTGAAATGCGTATCGCCTCGGCCAACCACGTCTTAGCCGAACCTGTCGGTCGGAACACCGCCGCGGCAATCGGCCTCGCCGCGATTCATCTCGAACACGAGCATGGCGACGCGATCATGGCCGTGTTGTCCGCCGATAGTTACGTCGCGGACGCGGCCAAATTCCGGCAACTCATCCGCGCAGCGCTCGAGAATGCACGCACGCCGGGCCATCTCGTTGTGATGGGCATTCCGCCGTCGAGCCCGGAAACTGGATACGGCTACATCGAGCTCGGTCGAGTCACGGGACGGCCTCGAGGTATGGCGGCCTACTCCGTAAAGCGTTTCACCGAAAAGCCCGCGCTGGCTCTCGCGCGCCGTTACGTCGCTTCGGGCAAATACTTGTGGAACGCCGGAATGTTTTTCTGGCGCGTTTCGACTTTTCTCGAGAATCTCGAGCGCTACGTTCCCGCCACACACGCCGCTTTCAGAGAACTTGCGAAAACGATCGGAACACGAAAATACTCGTCTGCGCTGGCTTGGATCTATCCGAAGCTCGAAAACATTTCCGTCGATTACGCCATCATGGAGCCTGCCACGCGCGCCGCGAAAAATCACGTTTCCGTAATCCCGGCGAGCGTTGGCTGGAGCGACATCGGCTCCTGGTCCGCCGTCTACGACCTGCTCACAAAGACGCACGGCTCCAATCTCGCGAACGCCGACTGTTTCACGCACGACGCCGAGGGCAATTATTTCCACTCGCACAAATTCGTCGCCGCAATCGGCGTGAACAACCTCGTCCTTGTCGAGACCGATGACGCCATCCTGATCTGCCCGCGCGATCGCTCCCAGGATGTGGGGAAAATCGTTAAATGGCTCGAGCAGCAGAAGCGCGCGCATTTGCTTTAGGCGAGCGGTTCACCGTTTTTCGGCCGCGGACGTATGGCAGCGCATTCCTGTTTTGTCCGATTCAACTTTTGTATGAGTGGCGCTAATCCGCTCATCTATACTGACAACCAATGCCCACGATTAAATTCGGCACTGACGGTTGGCGCGGCGTTATCGCGCAGGATTTCACTTTTGACAACGTCCGCACCGTCTCTCACGCAATCGCGCGCTACGTCGTGCGCGCGGAGAAACACGGCTCCGGCCTCGTCGTCGGGTACGACACGCGCTTCGGCTCGGACCGTTTCGCGCGCGCAGCTGCCGAAACCGTCGCAGCCGCCGGCATTCCGGTCGCCCTCGCGGATCATGCCGCCCCAACGCCGGCAGTCTCACTGCTCGTGAAGCAACGCGGCGCCGCGGGCGGAATTCAAATCAGCGCCAGTCACAATCCCTATCCGTGGAATGGCATCAAGTACAAAGCCAGCTATGGCAGTTCCGCAGGACCCGCCATCGTCGCGCAAATCGAAAAGGAACTGGCCATTGTCCTTCGCGACGGCGTCCCTGCACTTCCTGCGCGCAATGGTTTGATCGGCTCGCTCGACATTCGCACGCCATATCTAGACACGCTTGACGCTCTAGTCGATTGGGAACGCATCCGCGCCGCGAATCTTCGATTCGTCGTAGACCCTATGCACGGCGCCGGCAGCGGCTTGCTGAGCAAGCTGTTCCGCAAACACGGCATCGACTGCCACGAAATTCGCGCATCGCACGACCCATTGTTCGGCGGTGCCAATCCCGAGCCGATCGAGCCGCACGTCGAACCCGCGCGCCGCGCCGTGCTTGAAGGAAAATATGACGCTGCGTTCGTCCTGGATGGTGACGCCGATCGCATCGGAGCGATCGATCGCGATGGCGCGTTCGTCAGCCCGCACCGGATTTTTTCGATCTTGCTTTGGCATCTTGCCGGAACTCGCAATCTACCCGGCGAAGTCGTAAAGACGTTCTCCACCACCAAACTCATCGACAAGATTGCTGCCAAATTTGGCCGCAGACTCTGGGAAACACCGATCGGCTTCAAATACGTCTGCGACCGCATGCTCGAGAGCGACATACTTTTGGGCGGCGAGGAAAGCGGTGGAATCGGAACGAAACTCTACTTGCCCGAGCGTGACGCCACCGTGAACGCGCTCCTTCTCGCGGAGGTTATGGCATGGCACCGCAAAAGCCTCGGCGAACTCGTTGCGATGCTTCACAAGGAATTCGGCGAACACCACTACGGGCGGATCGACCTTGCGGTGAAAGAAGCACAGAAAGAGAAGGCGATCCGTTATTTCTCTGATCCCGCGCTCACCCGTTTTGGAGAATGGCCCGTTACGCGCCGCGAAAACATTGACGGCGTCAAAATTTACGTGGGCGATGTCGGCTGGGGAATGGTCAGGACTTCCGGCACCGAACTTATGCTCCGCCTCTATTCCGAAACCAACAATCCGGATACCACGCAACGAGTGCTCGCTGAAATCTCGCGCACCGTGCAGGCGCTCTAGACGCTTACAGCGCCAGCCACGGCTCACTTGCCGCGAGCCACCGCTTTTCCAGCCAATCCTGCTCTTGCGCCGCTTCGCGCAAACTGCGTACCCTAGCTGCTCGCTCACAATCGGCCTAACGCACGCGCGAAAAGGATCCAGAAAAATGAAACGCCGCCTCTACACTCTTGACGTTTTCACCACCACACCGTTCGCCGGCAATCCACTGGCAGTCGTCACCGATGGCGACGGCCTGCCGACCGCGAAAATGCAATCGATCGCGCGCGAAATGAATCTCTCGGAAACTGTTTTTATCCAGCGTCCCACGAACAACCGCGCGCTAGCCCGCCTTCGCATCTTCACAACAACTCAGGAACTCCCGCTCGCCGGCCATCCCGTGATCGGCACCTGGTTTCTTCTTGCTGAACTCGGCGTCGTCCCTGCATCCGAAGGCACCGTGCACATCCTTCAGCAGACCGGTGCCGGTATTCTTCCGGTTGAATTTACCTTTCATAACGGCCGCCCTGTGCGCGTCACCATGACGCAGAAACCTGCGCGTTTCGCGCGCGCCCGATTTTCACGAGCCGCTCTGGCTGCGGCTCTTGGATTGAAGCCCAGCGACCTCGCGCCGTCGCTCCCGCTCGAATTCACTTCAACAGGAATTTCGAATCTGATGGTTCCGCTCGCGCGCCGCAGCGTGCTGCCGAAAATTCAAATGAACATACGGGCCGTCGCTGGCTTGCTCTCCTCGCACGGAACGATGGCGTATTGTTTTGCGGCAGGTTCGCGCGGAAGGGTCTTCGCACGCGGTATGTTGCCTTGGGGAATTTACGAAGATCCAGCCACCGGGTCGGCCGCCGGTTCACTCGCTGCGTACCTCGTGCACCACGGACAGCTCAAACCCAGCGAGATGCTCCACATCCTGCAGGGCATCGAAATGGGCCGCCCCAGCGACATTCACGTCGAGGTCGCGGCCGAAAAAGGCAAGCTCACGCCAAAGGTCAGCGGCTCCGCCGTCCGCATCTTCGAAGGCCACATCGACGCTTAAAACTTTGAGGTTGATCGCGACGAGAAATTCATGGCGTAGGTTGGCCCGGATTAGCTTTCAAGTTTCTTGTAGGCCGCATCGAGCACGCCATTGAGGAATGACGGCGAATCCGCCGAAGAGAATTTTTTGCCCAGCTCAAGCGCCTCGTCAATTACGACCTTCACCGGCGCCGTACCGAATCGAAATTCATAAATCGCCAGCCGCAAAATGCTCCGGTCCACGCTCGCGATTCTGTCGAATTTCCAGTTCGCCGAAAGCTCTTCGATCAGCGCGTCGCTGGTTTTGGCCTGCGACACCGCGCCTTCGAACAATTCATTTGCGAATTTTCGCGTAGGTTCCGACGCCTTCGCCTGCTTCCAGAAATTCTGCTGCACTTCCTTCGGTTTGCGTTGGGTGATGTCCCATTCGAAAAGCATCTGAATCGCGAACTCGCGTGACTTCCGGCGCAGTGTCATCTAGCGACGCCGCGCGCGGCGTTCGTTTCCGCGCCTCGCTTCAGCCGGTTTCATGTCGCGCGAGCCGGCCGCACTTGCCGCAGCCGCTCGCGAACCCACCGGCACGCCGGCGGTGGCAGGGGCGCTCTTTGCGATCTTTTTCATCAACTGTCCCATCTCGATCGCGCCCAGACCCGCCTCGTATCCTTTGTTCCCGGACTTCAGTCCCGCTCGATTGATGGCCTGTTCGAGCGTGTCGCACGTCAGTACGCAAAAAATCAGTGGCACTCCGGCGTCGAGCTGCGCGAGCTGCACACCACGCGCCGTCTCTGAGACCACCACATCGTAATGTGACGTCTCGCCGCGCAACACGCACCCGATGCAGATGATCGAATCGTAGCGGCCCGTCAGCGCCATTTTCTTCGCCGCGATCGGCAGCTCAAGCGCTCCCGGCACGCGCGCGATTTCAATCTGCGATTCCGTCGCTCCCGCGCGCTCCATAGCGTCCAGCGCGCCAGCCAGCAACCGGTCCGTGATGAAATTGTTGAACTGGCTTACCACCACGCCAACGCGTAGTCCCGCCGCGCTCAGTTCGCCTTTGATGTTGGCCGGTTTCCATTTCGAATCCATCGTTCAGCGCCCCTCGAATTTCGCCGGACGCTTCTCCAAAAACGCCCGCGTCCCTTCGCGCATGTCTTCGGTCGCACAGCACAAGCCGAACAGCGTCGCCTCCAGGAACAACCCTTCTTCTTGCGGCATTTCCATTCCGCGCTCGACGGCTTCCATCGCGTATTTCACTGCCAGCGGCGCATTTACGACGATTTTTTTCGCGATCGATTCCGCCGTCGCGACCAGTTCGCCCAGCTCAACGACGCGATTCACGAGCCCGATGCGCAATGCCTCTTCCGCAGGTATCATCTCGCCGGTCAAAATCAATTCGTGGGCCACGCCTTTCCCGCACAACCGAGCCAGCCTCTGCGAACCGCCATATCCGGGTAAAATTCCCAGCTTCACTTCCGGCTGGCCCAACTTCGCATTCTTGCTCGCAATACGAATCGTGCAAGCAAGCGCCAGCTCGCATCCGCCGCCCAGCGCAAATCCATTCACCGCCGCGATGGACGGCTTCCCCATCGTCTCCAGCCGGTGAATCACTTCCTGCCCGAACAGCGAAAATTCCTTGCCGTTCACCGGTGTCTGCTTCGCGAGTTCGTTGATGTCCGCACCCGCAATGAACGCCTTCTCGCCCGCGCCGGTCAAAATCAACACGCGTACCGAATCGTCGCGCCGCGCTTCATGCAAACAATCGCCAAGCTCTTCGATCGTCTTCCGGTTCAAAGCGTTCAATACGTTCGGCCGGTTGAACGTAATTCGCGCGATCGAGTCCTTCACGTCATACAACAAATTCTGGTACGCCATGATTCCCCATCAAATGTAAGTTTTTGCCGCACAGAATGGTAACACCGGACGCGCCTTCGCGCCGCTTCGCCAAACCCGCGCGCCCGGAGCCCAGTGAATCGCCGCTTAGGCCATCGATTCGACGATCACCGCAATGCCCTGCCCGCCCCCGATGCATGCGCTCGCCACGCCGTACTTTCCGCCGCGTTGCTTCAACGCATTCAGCAACGTGATCACCAGCCGCGTCCCCGTGGCCGCCAGCGGATGGCCCAGCGCTATCGCTCCGCCGTTTACGTTCGCTTTATCGCGATTGATTCCGAGCACTTTCTCCACCGCCAAATATTGCGCCGCGAATGCTTCGTTCACCTCGATCAGGTCCATCTGCTCGAGCTTCAATCCCGCGAGTGACAAGGCTTTCTGAATCGCTGGAACCGGCCCAATGCCCATGATTTGCGGCGGCACGCCCGCCGTTGCCCAGCTCACAATTCGCCCGAGCGGCGTCCAGCCGCGTTCCTTTGCAATCTTTGCATGCGTCAGCACCACGGCCGCCGCGCCGTCTACGATCCCGCTCGCATTGCCTGCCGTCACGAGCCCATCTTTCCGGAACGCAGGCTTCAATGACTCGAGCACTTCCATCGTGGTATCCGGCCGCCGGTGATCGTCGTCCGTCACCAGCACCGATTTCTTTCCCTTCTTTACTTCCACCGGAACGATCTCTTCCTTAAAGAATCCTGCCTGGAACGCTTTCTCCGCCGCTTGCTGGCTTCGCAGTGCGTACTCGTCTGAGGCCTTGCGCGTGATTCCCTGTTCGGCCGCCAAATTTTCCGCCGTCTCGCTCATGCTGAATCCGCAATACGTGTCGTAGAGGCCGGACATCAGCGAGTCTTCGAGTTTTCCTTCGCCAAGTTTGAATCCCGTCCGCGCGCCGCGGATCACGTGCGGGCATTGCGACATATTCTCCATTCCACCCGCGAGCACGAGCTTCGCCTCCCCCAACAAAATTCGCTGCGCTGCTTGCGTGATCGATTCCATCCCCGACCCACACAGCCGGTTCACCGTCACCGCCGGCGTTTCGATGGGAAGGCCAGCCCTCAACCCTACGTGCCGCGCCCCGTACAATGCATCGGCGCTGGTTTGCATCACGTTACCGAACACCACGTGATCGAACTCTTCCGGATCGGTTCCCGCGCGTCGAATCGCTTCCTGGCTCGCCAGCGCTCCTAGTTCCAACGCCGTAACCGAATCCAATGCCCCCATGTATCGGGCCATGGGCGTACGTGCTCCCTGCAAAATAACGGCGTCCGTAATAAACATGAGTCCTCTCGATCTAAGGTGTGGCGACTGCCAGGAGTGTGTTTCCGCCGCGCTGCCGCGCTTCTTCCAGGCCGGCTTCGGCGCGATTGATCCATTCTGTCACGCGGTCTTCGGTTTCGTCGCCCGGTCGCGAGGAAGCTTCGGCGACGATCGCAGTGATCGTCAGTTCCGGAGCGCCCCACGCCGGCCGAACCGTCGCCGCAAGTGACCGCAATTTCTCGCCCAGAGCGCGCGCGTTCTCAATCGATGTATCGGGTAAAATAAACGCCAGCGACCACGACGTATATTTTACCGCAACGTCGGTTTGCCGAATCGCCGACGCCAGAACTTTTGCGACTTGCTCGATGTGATGATCGAGCGCTGCGTCGCCGTGCTGCCGCAACAATTCTCCACCTCGGTCCACATGAATCACAATCAGGGAAAGCGATGTGCCCTGCGTCCGTGCGCGATTCGATTCCATCAGCAGACAATCGATATAGGCGCCGCGGCTCAGCAGGCCGGTCTTTTCGTCCGTCACCGCCAGCGAACGCACCAGCGAACGCAGCCGCGTATGATTGACAGACAGCACGAGCTGGTCGCCAATCGCCTGTAGGAAGAAGCTCTCGTTCGGTTTCCATTTACGGGGCTTGGCGTCGCCGATCATCAGCGCGCCGGACTGCGCCTGCGTCTCTTTGTCGGTCAGCATCACGCCCAGGCCTGACTCCAAGCCCAGTTCTTTCAATTTCGGAACAATCCCGATCTGAAGATCCACGCCGCCCAATCCATCCGGCTGAATCTGCGAAAGAAGCGAAGTGATCCCTGCGATTTTCGCACTTCCCACTCCGGCGTTGCCAGGAGCGGTGTATTCCGCGGTGATCTGTGCGCCTTCTCCTGGCGCTCCGACCACCACCAGGCATCGCGTCGCGCGCAAATGCTTACCAATTTCCGCCGCCGTGGTCGCGAGCACTTCGCGTGGCGAAGGTTGCCGGTACATCAAGCGGTTGATCTCCGCGATTGCCGCAAGGTCGCGATGTGTTTCTTCTGCGCTCGGACTGGTTGCCGGCGCGCTGCCGTAGTTTTCCAGTTGTTGCTGCGAATTTGGTTTTCGCGGAGGCGGGGCAGCCGCTACGGGTATCGGCTCGGGAGGCGCCGGCTTCTTGCTGCCTTTGGGCCACCAGTTCGCGCGCTCGTATAAAGCGGCGAGTCGTTCGTTCGTCTGCTCGGCTCCAGGGAACAGTTCTGCGATCCGCTCGAGCCGCTCCTTGGCTTTCGATTGCAGCGAATACTGCAGAAAAATCTCCACCTGAACGATGAGATCTTCTAGCGCCTGCTGTGCTCGCGCTTCTTCGGGCATCGCGACTTCGGCCGCCGAAATCTCGCGCCCTGCGCCTGTAAATCCTTCCGTTCGTGTAGAAACCGTCGCGGCCTTCGCGGCGCGCCCCATTACGCTTGCAAGAAACGCAGGATCCGCTTGGCCCTGAAGCCGTTCGATACGTTCGTGATTGCGATAGTCGTAGGGGTCGATGTCAACGAGACGATCGAGCGTCTCGCACGCCTCTTTCACTCGCCCGGCAGGCAGATACAGATCGAAGAGGCGAACCAGCGCGTCGAAATACTTCGTCTCGCGATTCATCTCGTCGTACAACTTCGCGATGGCCTCGGCGATCGGCACCGAGGTCGGATGTTGCGCCGCGAGCCTGTCCACTTGGACCATCAGCTCGCCGTCCCTGCGCTGCTTCCGCATCGCATCTTTCAGATAGACGAGCAGACTGGCAGCTTTTTCGTCTTCATCCGCCTTTACGTAGGCGCTAGCGAGTTCGAAGAGCTTGCCAAAGCTGTCCGGCTTCTGTTTGTAGTAAGCCTCAAAGATCTCGCGCGCTTCATCCAGCTTGCCGGTGCGAAGTAGTGCTTCGCCGAACAACGCTAGAAATGCGTTGGCCTTTTCCGTCGCGGCGTACGGTTCCAGCAACGCAGCCGCGCCTTCGGCATCGCCCTTGCGAAGCTTTGCCTCGGCGAACAGCAGTGCCGTGCCTTTGTCCTGCGGCGCCAGCCGGTGCGCGCGGCCAAAATACTCGAGCGCTTCGTCGAGCGAGCCGGCCTGTATTAATTGTCCAGCGCGAAGATAGCTCCGCATCGCCATATCCGCATGGCGTAGCCTTTCGGCATTCTCCGCCAGGGTCACGTGGCGTTTGTAATTTTCCGGATCCAGAACCGCCATGCTCTCGAAGCAAGCCAACGCTTCGATGTCGCGCTTCTGCGCGTGATAAAGATCGGCGGCAGATTGAAACTGTTCGATCGCCTCGGATGCGCGGTTCTGCTTCTGAAGCAGCGTCGCAAAACGCATCAAGCGGTCTGGAGGCTGTGGATAAGGACGAAGGAATCGGACGAATACAGCCGACGCTTTCGCGCCGTCGCCGGCCTCTACGAGCCGGTCGAATTGCGTTCCGTAATACTGCGCCGCAACGGCGGGTTCGCCGAGACGCGTGTGGATATCCGCCAGCGCCATAAGCGCCTCCGGATGCGACGGCGACTCGCTCAATACCAACTCGTAGTCGGTCACCGCCTCCCGGAGCTTGTTTTTCTCCAGGTTGCGCCGCGCGCGGTCGAGAATTTTTGGAATGTCTTGCGCCATGGGAATCCAGCACTTCCGCGTGTGGGTCCGTCGGACTGACTGGGATAGTCCGTAAGCAAGCTCGGCTTCCGCACGATTGCGAGCCTCACCCGAAGCTCGCGGGTCAACATCTCACTATACAACGCCGCAACACCGCCTCTCAAAAGGCAAATCGGCGGCTGGTGCTAAAAAGCGACGGGCGTGGAAGATACAGTCGCGCTTCCATCGGTGACGGCGGGCAAAGCGTGACCTGTGGGCCGACTCGGGCGGGGTCCGAAATTATCGAGGCTGACTCGCAAACTGGCGCGCGCCGCGCGTTTCGCTAGGCAAATGCTTGACTCTCTCACGCATCGACTTCAGCGACAGTCCGCTCCGAAGCAGCGCTAAGAACCCCAGCAGTGCGAACGGCACCGTGAGGGCCAGAAACGCAAAGAACGAAAAGCCGGCGGCGGTCGTCTTCCATGTGTCGTCTGTGCCGAAGTACCACCAGAATACGCCGCAACCCAAAACGCAAAAAAACTGATATGAGCCAAAGTTTGCGGGCGCATTTGGCAAGGAGACGCCAAGATTGATAATCAGCAGCACGACCACGGCCGCCAGGAACGGCAGGTGCAATCCGTAGGCTCGCATCATCGCCCACAAGCCCATTACCTGCGACAGCGGCATGAAAATCGATCCAAGCACCGCGAGGTAAAAACTCGGCGCCGTTCCCATCGCATGCAATCCCATCAGCGCGCCCATCAGCCGCCCGGGAAGCCTCGGCTGTTTCGTCACTTCGGACCCTTTTGCGATTTTCAGTTCGAGATAATAGATGATCGCGACGACGATACTCAGAAGCAACAGCGCAACGATCGCAAGGATGTACGCCGTTTTCTCGAACTTCCGGGGCAAATCCACCATTAGAGAAATAACCGCGAGAGCTGCCGTCGCAATCACCAGATCGATGAGCCGCTCGACGCCCATCGACCCCAACACTTTTCCCAATCCGATTTCATCCGAATCGGATATGAGGTAGCTACGAAGTAGTTCGCCGGGCCGCAGCGGGAAAACCAGATTCGCGAACAACCCCGCATAAACGGCGCGAATCGAGTGCGTCAGCTTTACGCGGCCAAACGGGGTCAAAAGCCACTTCCAGCGAACCCCTTGAATCACATAGCTCATCACGTCGAACGTGATTCCGACCAGCACCCATTTCCAATCGACGTTCGCGATCTGCCTCATCGCCTGCACGAGGTGAAAGTCGTGCAGCACCCACACCAGGCACACCACCGCGAGTCCATATCCGAGGATCAGTAAAATCCTCGTTCGCTTGGAAGTTACGATGTCGGTGTTGCCGTTCAATAGGATGTCACCGCCGCCGGTGCCCTTCTTTCGATTCACACACAATACGACCCGGACGTCTCCGAAGTCTCGTGTGCAACGCCTGAAGACCCACACGCCGCGCACCCGCCCACGGGGTACCGGACGGCGTTTCAAATCGGCTACAGCCTACGACAACCCCCCTTCCCAGGCAATCCGTTATCTGGTGCACTTATCCGGAACGATACGCTAAACCCCTTGACTGCACCACAAACCTTCGGCCGCGCATCCTCGAACAACGTCGCTACGCAATCCGTATCATGGTGTGAGCGTTGCGCCATCGCCAACCCGCTCGGGAACGCATGAGTCGAAACTGGTATTTCCGGTTAGCAATATGGATCGCCGCTTTGCTGCTGATGGCCTCTGCGCTCTCGGCGGTATTCGGGTACTTGATCGGCCCAAGCATTCTGCACCCGATGAATTTGAATCCCGAGCGGGAGGTTCAGACGGCAGCGATGCTTGCGCGCACGGGCGCGACCAAGCAAGACTTTGACGTCACAGCTCCGGATGGAGTCGCTCTAAAAGGCTGGAAAGTCCGCGCGCCCCAGTCGACAGGAGACTGGGTCATCGTTTTCCACGGCATCTCAGACAATCGTACCGGCAACCTGGGTCACGCCGAGTTTTTGCTCCGCAATGGCTACAACGTTGTGATGATGGACTCGCGCGCGCACGGTCACAGCGGCGGTCTGATGGCCACCTACGGCTGGAAAGAACGCTACGATACTGTCGCGATTACGAGCGCGCTTTTTGCCACGGAGCGCGTTCATCGCCTCGGCGCGCTCGGCGTGTCGTTAGGCGCGGCGGTCGCACTTCAATCCGCCGCCGTCGAACCGCGCATAGCAGCCGTTGTCGCCGAAGATCCGTTCGCCAATCTTCGCGAGGTCAGCTACGACTATGGCGGCCTGGATATCAGCCCTCTTCTCGGTGAGACGGTTTTCCGTCCGGCAACGATCGCGGCGATGCGCAGAGTCACCGAATTGGGAGGATTTTCGCCTGACGACGTGTCGCCCGAAAAGGCCGTCAGGTCGCGCGCGTTCCCCGTTCTGCTGATTTGCGGCACGCGCGACCACCGCATACCGTGCCGTCACGCGGAATGGATTTACGAGGCGGCGATCGGTCCCAAAGAACTTTGGGTGGTAAAAGGCGCCGGACACGCTTCCGCTCTCGGTTTCGATCCGCAGCAATACGAATCGCGTACGATCGCTTTCTTCCAGCGATACCTGGGTGCCCCTAAGAGCCTATTTTTCGATTAGCGCTTCTGCGAGACAAGTCCTGCGACCGTATCCATCAGGTCGAACTTGGTCAGAACTTCCAGCTTGCTGTTCGGCATCTCGACGAACACGGCCGGGCTGTCGTGGCTCAAAATTTGCGTAACGCGCTCCACCGGCGCATTGGCAGGAACCTTGGGCAGCGGATTCCCCATCACTTCGCGGATCACCAGCTTGCGGAGATCTTTTCCCTGCAGCGCAAGATTCAGAATCTGATCTTCGAATACTGTTCCGATCGAATTTCCCTCTTCAAACACCGGCAGCTGTGAAATGTCCTGCTGCTGCATTGTTTGAAGTGCGTGAAAAACGGTCTGGTACGGGCCCGCCACGATCATGTCGCGCGATTTTCCGTTCTGATGCTTTACTCGGATTACATCCGCGGCACTCAACGCCACTTCCGCGTCCGTGTAGCCGTGCTCGCGCATCCAGCCATCGTTGTACACCTTGCTCATGTAGCGCGATCCGGAGTCGGGCAGGAATGCGACAACCATGTCGCCCTTCTTCGCATTCTTGGCCACTTTCAACGCGGCTGAAAGGCAACCGCCACCTGACCCGCCGGTGAAAATTCCTTCCTGTTTCGCCATGCGCCGCGCCCACACGAAGCACTCTTCGTCGTTCACCTGTTCGATGTCGTCTAGGATTTTCAAATTCATCGTGGTCGGAAAAAAATCTTCGCCGATTCCTTCCACCACGTAAGTCGTCGCCGTGCCGACTTTTCCTGTCTTCACGAATTCGTAATAAAGCGATCCGATCGGGTCGACGCCAATAATTTTGACCTTCGGATTTTTCTCCTTCAGGTATTTCCCGACTCCGCTGATCGTTCCGCCCGTCCCCATACCACAAACGAAGTGCGTGATCTTCCCTTCCGTGTCGTTCCAGATTTCCGGCCCGGTCGTCTTGTAGTGCGCTTCCGGATTCGCAGCGTTGGCATATTGGTTCGGATAGCACGAATTTGGAATCTCGCGCGCCAACTTCTGCGCCACCGAGTAGTAGCTCCGCGGATCCTCTGGCTCCACTGCCGTCGGACACACGATCACTTCCGCGCCGAAAGCCTTCAGCAAATCTATTTTTTCGCGCGATTGCTTGTCGTTGATCGTAAACACCACTTTGTAGCCGCGCACGCAGGCGACCAGCGCAAGACCCATTCCCGTATTTCCAGACGTCCCTTCAATGATTGTCCCTCCCGGCTTGAGCTTTCCGCTCCGTTCCGCCTCATCAATCATCGCAACGCCGATGCGGTCCTTGACCGAGCCGCCCGGGTTCATGTAGTCCGCCTTCACCCACACTTCGGCGGGAAGGTCTTTCGCCAACTTGTTCAGCCGGATCAGTGGCGTATTGCCCATCGCTTCGAGAATGTTGTTGCACTTCACGGCAGAGTCGCTCCTTCAGGCTTGAAGAAACAGAGTAGAGACTTCGCGAAAATCTGTCTAGGGGGCAGGTGGCCGGTGGATTAAAACGAGAAACCAATGTGGAACATCTCAGTCGTGTAAGTCTTCCGCATCGGCTCCGCCGTTGTAGCTGCTACCCACCGACACGCAGCACGATCTTCCCTCGCGCATGTGGCGCTCCGGCCAACATTTCGTGTGCTCGCCGTGCATCGGCCAGCGGCAGCACCGTTCCGACGTCTGCCTTGAGCTTCCCCGCATCGAACATCGCTCCGATCCGGTTCAGCCGCTCCGTCCTGACCTCCACTAAAAAGAAAACGACCCGCTCGCCATATTTTCGTTTCATCCCCTCGGGCGGCGGTGAAACCACGGTCACCAATATGCCCGCCGGTTTTAGGACGTTCATGGAGCGCTCGAGCAGCTCGCCTGAAACCATATCCAACACAGCGTCGACGTTGTGCGCAACGTCCTCAAATTTCTGCGTATGAAAGTCGACGAACAGGTCCGCGCCCAGTCCTCGCACAAAATCCGCGTCCTTCCCAGACGCCGTCGCAATTACCCGCGCATCCGCGCCGTTTGCAATTTGCACGGCATACGCTCCCACGTTGCCCGCCGCGCCATGAATCAACACCGTTTGCCCCGGCTCAACGTGCGCGTAGTCAAAAAGCATCTGCAGGGAAGTCACCGCGACCACCGGCACCGAGGCCGCTTGAACGAAATCGAGCGACTTCGGCTTCGGCGCTATCATCGCGGCCGACGCAATCGCGTATTGCGCGTATCCGCCGATGAAATTCGGATTCGTGCAGCCGTATACCGCATCCCCCGACCGGAATTGCGTCACGCCCGAACCAGCCGCTTCGACCGTCCCCGAAATATCCGCTCCGAGCGTGATCGGAAATCCGGTTGGCACCACGCTCTTGTCCTGGCGGATTAGCGCATCCCACGGCCCCACACCCGCCGCAGTGACCCGGACCAGTACCTCACCCGCCTTCGGTTCGGGCCGCGGAACTTCTTCAATTTCAATCACCTCAGGTCCACCAAATCGACGGACCGTGGCGGCTTTCATAGCGAACCTCTCCCAACGATAAGCGCAACCCGGCACGACATAACCCGACCAACCGCGATCGCTTCAGTCCGCGTTCGGCAGAAACCGATTCGCCCGCAGCCAGTTCAGAAGCAGCGTCGACCATTCGCCAACCGCAGGATCGTCGAGATCCAATCCAACTCCATGAGGCGCCGTTTGAAAAATATGCAGTTCCGCAGGAACTTTTGCTTTTAGGAGCGCCCGATAAAACACCACCGAATTCTCCGGCGGTACCGTCATATCCGTGCTGCTGCTGAAAAGAAACGTGGGCGGCGTTTGCGGCGTCACGTTGAATTCGTTTGAGAGCGCCCTCCGCATCTCTGGCGTCGCGTCTTTTCCCAAAAGATTTTCCCACGAGTATCGGTGCGCGTAGTCGGCAACGAACGAAATCACGGGATAAGCGAGAATCGCGAAGTCCGGGCGCGAGCTTGCACGGTCAATCCTGTCCGCCGCGTTTGGATCGCCGCCGTCAAAATGTGTCTCGGTCGTCGACGCCAGATGCCCGCCCGCCGAAAACCCCATCACGCCGATTTTAGTGGACGTCACATGAAGTTCCGCGGCTCGCGACCGTACCCATCGAATCGCTCGCTGCGCATCGCCCAGTTCGATGGGATCGTGATACTTCGGGCCCACCCGATATTTCACAACGAATGCCACCATGCCACACGCGTTCAGCCAGTTTGCCGCTTGCCGTCCCTCATGGTTCGTCGCCAGCCAGGTATAACTGCCTCCAGGAAACACGATCACCGCCGGCGCCGGCGCATGGTCATCGGAAGGCTGGTACACCGTAATTGTCGGACGGTCCTCATCTGCCTCACCCAATGCACCGGGCGCCCTGCCCTCCCACAGCGGAAACGTGCGCGGCTCAGCCGAAGCATCCTGATGGTTCTCAATCGAGGCGCTCTGCGCGGCTGATTGGCGAGTATGGACACCGAAGCAGAACAAAAACAGAGCGATGAACCGGGCGCAGCCAGTTCGCGACGACGTCATAAATGCATTTTCTCCTACCCGAGGGTGATAGCGCTCTCCGCCGAAGTCAATCCAGTTCAAGCGTCAAAATCGGACGAGTCGTTCTCGAGCTTCGAGCTGCTGATCACGCGAATCGATCCGCGTACGAAACCAGAGGCACGTCCCGCGCATCTGTTGGATTGCGCTGATAGGATTGCGTTTGCATCACTCCAAACAGGAGATTGAAGGTGGACTACGTAAGACTGGGCCGCACCGGACTGCAAGTTTCACGCATCTGCCTTGGTTGCATGAGCTACGGAAAGGCAAGCGCAGGTATTTTGCGCTGGCCCTGGACGCTGACCGAAGACGAAAGCCGCCCGCACATTCAGCGCGCTCTCGAATCGGGCATCAACTTCTTCGACACCGCAAACGTCTACTCCGATGGAGAAAGTGAACGCGTCCTCGGCCGCGCCATCCGCGATTTCGCCAAGCGCGACGAGGTTGTAATCGCGACAAAAGTTTGGGGACCCGTCTGGGATGGCCCAAACGGCCGCGGCCTTTCGCGCAAAGCGATCCTCTCCGAAATCGACAAAAGTCTGAAGCGCCTCGGCATGGACTACGTCGACCTTTATCAAATCCACCGCTTCGACTACGACACGCCGCTGGAAGAAACGCTCGAAACGCTGAGCGAAGTCGTCCGCGCTGGCAAGGCGCGTTATCTCGGCGCTTCTTCAATGCATGGTTGGCAATTTATGAAAGCCATCGGCCTGCAGCGCGCGAACGGTTGGGCGCAGTTCATCGCCATGCAGAATTACTACAACCTTCTCTACCGCGAAGAAGAGCGCGAGATGCTGCCGCTCTGCGTTTCTGAAGGAATCGGTTCAATTCCCTGGTCGCCGCTCGCGCGCGGCCGGTTGGCTCGGCCCTGGTCCGATGAAGCTCTCACGGACCGCGCAAAGACCGACAATTTCGCAAAAGGCCTCTACGACAAAACCGTCGCGCTCGATAAGCCCATCGTGGATCGCGTGAACGAAATCGCAAAAGCGCGCGGACTGTCGCCGTCCCAGATCGCTCTTGCGTGGGTCTTGCACAAGCCGGCGGTCGCTTCACCGATCATCGGCGCCACGAAGGCGCATCACCTGGAAGACGCCGTGGCAGCTGTTTCCGTGAAATTGAACGACGAAGAAATCAAGAAACTCGAGGAGCTGTACCAGCCGCACGGCACGACCAGCGCGTTTCAGTAGAACCGCGCAAAACGTCCGCGTCAGCTCTTCAGCAATGCTCGGACGCGCCCGCCAAGCATCTGCTTCGCTTTATCCTCGGGTATGAATTTGCTGAGCATACCGAGATCGGCATCGATGATGAGCTCTTCGTCGGTCACTTCGACGCTTCCCCGGATCGGCGTGCTCAGCAAGCCCATCTTCGCCGCCAGTTGAAACGTCATCTTTGAACCCTTCCAGGACTTGTGTTTTAGCGCCACCTTTACCGGCAAGCCTTCTGCTTGTTTGAACGCGTCGTCGAATCCGCGGTCCACCGCCTCTACCACCTCTTTTTTCGTCCGGTGATGCTCAACGGTCAGTTTCATGGTCTGTCCTTAATCTTCGCTCGGTTCCAGTCTACGCGGCCCATGGTTCGATGGCGATCCGTCTGCCGCGGTCTGTTCCGCTGGGCCAATATCCTTGAAATCGTTTCGCACTTCTTCGATATTCTGGCGGTACGCCTTCGCATCGCCGTACGGAAGAAAATGCGGGTAGCGGTCGTGCGGATGGTAAATCCGGTGCGCATGCCGGATCGGGCACCAGTGCTGCTCGGTCCGCGCCGCCACTTCCACCACAAACGCCAACACCCCGTTTCCGTAAGAACAGTACGCGCAGTTGATTCTCTCGAGCAGGTTCAAGTAACACAGTTTTCCACGGTCGAAAACGATGTAGTCCCCGCGCCGCACCTTTGGAATTCCGTAAATCGGAAATGCCACAAACTGATAGATCGTGATGAACAGGTCGATCATAACGAATGGGATGATGCAGCCGTAGATAAACGGCGCAGTCAGCCCCACAAAAAACCGTGAATTTCGAACGTAATGCCATAACGACGAGCGGTTCCGGTTCTGCTCCGCCATCGCTTCATCCGAGAACCACACTTTTCGGTCCCGCAGTTCATAGAGCGGCGAGCGGTATTCTTCGTCGCGCTCGGGCTCCCTCGCGATCTGGACGAGCGGCTCAGACGGCTTGTTATTTTCAGCTGCCACGGTCACCTCAATCCGTCAAATCCAACTCTGGCGGTACGAAGCGTATATCACGAGCGTGCAGAACCGCGAATCCCGTTGATGCTTGCCAGCACAGCCGAAAGCTCGACGCGGATGTTATACTGGTTGTCTTTCACTTCACGAAAGAGACAGTCTGTACGACTTTTCCGTACAACATAGCGCTCATAGAGGACAGGAATGCGGATCGACGACTTCAAAGACCGTTTGGCGAAGACGATTCTGGTAAGCGACGGGGCGATGGGTTCGCTACTCTACGAATCCGTAGGCCCTCAACCTTGCGTCGACGAACTGAACGCCTCGCACGCCGAAGCCGTGTTCCACGCTCATCAGCTGTACATCAGCGCCGGTGCGCAAATCATCGAGACCAACACGTTCGGCGCAAATCGGCACAAACTTGCCGCCCTCGGCCTGGGCGATCGCGTTGCTGAGCTTAACCACCGCGGTGTAAAAGTCGCGCGCGAAGCTCGCGAAGCCGCCAAGCATGAAGTCCTGATCGCAGGCTCCATCGGCCCGCTCGGTATCGTTCAGCAGGTCCGCGAACTACCGGCAGACCAGATCAAATCGCTGTTCAAAGAACAAGCTGGCGCCCTTGAAGAACGTGGCGTCGACCTGTTTATTCTCGAAACGTTCAGCAACCTCGACGAACTGGAAGCCGCGATCGACGCGATCCGTTCTTTCTCCCTGCTGCCCATCGTAGCCCAACTCACCTACTCAGACGAAGGCAGCACCTTCGGTGGATTGCGGCCACAGGACGCATGGGAACGCCTGAAATCCAAAAACGTCCAGGCCATCGGAGCAAATTGCACCGTCGGTCCGCAGTCGCTTCTGCCGATCATCCGTGATCTGGCCTCGCACGCATCGCTTCCCCTGTCGGCGATGCCCAATGCTGGATTCCCAAAACGCATCGGCGATCGCACCGTGTATCCGAAGTCCTCGCCGGAATATTTCGCCCGATTCGCGCAGGAAGCCGCCGACATCGGCGCGCGCATCATCGGCGGTTGCTGCGGCACGACTCCCGAACACATTCATGCGATCTCGGAATCCGTAAAGAAGTTCCTGGCCGATCGCGCCGCCGGCACGAAGACCGCCTCCCACGGCACGGTTGACGTTGCCGAGCCTGCTGAACGCTTCCGCCGCATCGCCGCGCGCGAACCGGAAAGTAAGCTCTGGAAGAACATTCAGGCCGGAAAGTTCGTCACTTCGGTCGAAGTCGATCCGCCCAAAGGCGTCTCCATCGAACGAATCGTCGATCAGTGCGGCAAAGTGATGGCCAGCGGCCGCGTCGACGCGATCGACATCAACAGCGGCACCCTTGCCCGCGTCGGAATGGATGCAATGGTCCTTGCCGGCGCCCTCGAAGCGCACGGCTTTGAAACCGTCCCTCACGTCACCACGCGCGACGCCAACATTATCGGCCTGCAAGCCATGCTGCTCGGCGCATGGGCTGTCGGCGGCGTGCGAAACGTTCTGGCCATCACCGGCGATCCACCGTCGCTCGGCGATCATCCAGAGACCAGCGGCGTATACGAAGTCGATTCGATCGGTTTGGTAAAAGTTCTCTCGCGTCTGAATCAGGGAACCGACTGGGCAGGAAAAAGTCTCGGCGGCGCCACCAATTTCACCATCGGCGTCGCTGTGAATCCTGTCGCCGAAGATGTCGACGAAGAGCTCCGCCGCTTCGAAGCCAAGGTCGCTGCCGGCGCGCACTTTGCCATGACCCAACCGATCTTCGATCCCGAGCACTGGGCAACGTTTCTAAAAAAACTCGGCGGAAAATCTCCGATTCCCGTGATTGTGGGCTTATGGCCGCTCACCAGCTACAAGCAGGCGCTGCGTCTGAACAACGAAGTCCCCGGGATCGTAATTCCGGAAGCGACGTTGCACGAAATGGAAAAGGCCGGCGACGCGGCCCGCACTCGCGGTTTCGTGCTCGCGAGGCGCATGCTGGAGTGGGCGCACTCGGCTCGCAACGAAAGTATCGCCGGTGCGTATCTGATCGCCCCATTCAAACGCTACGAGGAAATTCTCGAACTTTTCGTCTGATTTCCGCGTGTCCGGCGCGTTTCAGAAGAACCAGAATCGCTTCTTCTTGATCGCCGTCGCGCCAGGACTCAGCCCCACGTCATCATCCAGCTCCGGCACCCACGCTAGCGGCTTACCGTCAAACGCAGCCATCGGGTTATCGATCATCGTTGCCCGCGCCGTCGGTTCGCCGTAGTTCTTCGCTACCAGTTCGTACGTTTCCTTCAATCGCAGCGGTCGGCTGGTTACGTTGTGCGCGTCGCTCGCGATGAAATGCACCGCGCGCATCTTCAATAGATCGTTCGCCACTTCCTGCGCGCCTCTTCCGAACTTTCCAAGCAGCGACTGGGCCGTGATCTGTGCGTAGCAACCTTGTCGCAGCCAGCGGTAGAGCCGCTCCGGCTTGGTTCGCAACAGCGGATTGCGTTCAGGATGCGTAATGATCGGCCGCAGACCATTCAAATGCAGGCTATGCAGCGTGTGATCCATCGATGCGGGAATCGAAAAATCCGCAAATTCCACCAGAAGATAATTCTTGTGATTAATGGTGTACCGCGTCGGTCGGACGGCCGCGTCCTGCAGGTTTTCGTAACTCAGGTGGAAATCGCATCCCGTTCCCAGAACGAGCCGGTCGCCCAGAAGCTCCTGAAGCGCGTCCCGCCTTTCCTTAATCAACTCGGGAACGAACGCATGATTCGGGTGTGCGTGCGGGGTCGCCACCACGTGCGTCACCCCGTCTGCGATGGCCATCTCTGCCATCTCGAAGGACATTTCTTTAGCGTCGGGTCCATCGTCCAGACCCGGAAGGATATGGCAGTGAATGTCGATCATGTAAATCGAGAATAACGCAGCGCTAAGCGCCATCCAAGCACCGAGACGAGTGAGCTATTTGTAATCCGCAATTGGTTCGTGGTTTGCATAAACCCTCACCAGAACGCCGAAAGCGTTCCAGATGCGGAGCGCTGTAGACCAAACCGGTCCAATCACGTTTCAATCCGGGAACAGGTGACTGATGCCGCTGCCATCCATCAAGGGCTCTTCCAAACCCTTTCGAGCACCCAAGAAGCGTGCCGTCGTCACCGGGCAAGACGGCTCCTACCTCGCCCCGGCCGAATTCTGTGGGACCCTTCGTACCCCGACGGGCCAACCCGCCGCGTTCTCGAGGTTTCGCGCGCTCTGAAGGAATTCGGCTTCCAAGCGAAAAAGAGTCTCGCGGACGGACTTGCCGAAACTGTCGATTGGTATCGATCCGTTCGTGCTGGCGCCGATCCGAAGACTACCGAAAGGACGGTCTTCGCAACGAGCATGGAACCGCCGATTTCGCGAGCGCAAGCAATTCAGATGACCCAAGCCATGGTATCGGGAGTCTTCGAAACTTCTCACTCAGCGTTGCGCCCGTCCGTTGAAGCCGTCGCTCCTCGCTCGTACCGATCTTGTGGAGGCCGCGCTCTTGAGCCAGTCCTGAACCTCGGAAATCTCTCTGTCTCCGGCTTCGCGGATTGCCCCCATCCGCGTGGCCGAAAGTTCCGCTCGAGCGGCTGCTCTGCGAAGGTTGCGGCCTGGTTCAACTTGGCCACACCACCCCTCCGGAACGGATGTACCACCGCTACTGGTACAAATCCGGCGTCAGCGCCACCATGCGCGCCGCGCTCGCCGATATCACGGCGAAAGCGCAACCGTTTGCACCGCTCCGTGACGGTAACGCCGTTCTGGACATCGGCTGCAACGACGGCACGCTGCTTGCAACGTATCCCTCAACGGGCGTAGGCCGCGTCGGCTTCGAACCCGCCTCCGAGGCGGAAGCGCATGCCGATCTCATCACCAACGATTTCTTCGGTGCCCGACCCGTTGTCGGCGACCCAACGGTATGTTCTTCCAGCACACTCCTCGTCACGCCCCACTGAATCCCACTCAAAAGTTGTTAGAATGGAATGCCCTTCTAGGGATACGTGGCCACGTGTGCGACACCGCGCAGCATTCAGCGGTGCTTCTGCTGCGGCGGCCTTCCAATTTTCGGAGGAATGGAAATGGGTGTGGAGCGCAAGCCGGAATTCTTTGCGGGCAAAGGAATCAAAGTTGGCATTATCGGCTGCGGCTACGTCGGCCTTCCTCTCGGCCTGCGTTTTGCGGATGAGGGTCAGTTCGTCACCGGCTTCGACCTTGATGACGCGAAGGTGAACAAGCTCAACGCGGGCGAATCCTACATCCAGCACATTCCCGCCGAGAAAATTAAGCATCACGTGGACGGCAAGCGCTTCTCGGCCACCACCGACTTCACGAAATTGAAACAGATGGACGCCGTCTTGATCTGCGTCCCCACCCCACTCGACGAGCGCCGCGAGCCTGACCTGAGCTACGTGGAAGATACGGCGAAGGCGATCGCCCCCAATCTCCAGCGCGACCAGTTGATCGTCCTCGAAAGCACCACCTATCCCGGCACCACCGAAGATCTGGTCCTCCCGATCCTTGAAGCCAACGGCATGCACTGTCCGATCGTGCGCACCGAAAGCCCCGAAGGAACGAAAACCGACTTTTACCTCGCGTTCTCCCCCGAACGCGAAGATCCTGGCAACAAGAACTTCGGCCTCGCTCAGATTCCGAAAGTCGTCGGCGGCATCAATCCGCCCAGCGGCAAAGCGGCCGTGAATCTTTACACGAAGATTGTCGCGAAGGTTGTGCCGGTAAGCTCCACGCGCGCCGCCGAAATGGCGAAGCTGCTCGAGAATATTTTCCGCTGCGTGAACATTGCGCTAGTGAACGAACTGAAGCAGCTTTCCCTGCGAATGGACATCGATATCTGGGAAGTGATCGACAGCGCCGCCACCAAGCCGTTCGGCTTCATGCCGTTTTATCCCGGTCCCGGCCTCGGCGGGCACTGCATTCCTGTGGACCCCTATTATCTTTCGTGGAAAGCGCGCGAATACGACTTCGCCACGCGGTTCATCGAGCTGGCTGGCGAGATCAATACTGCCATGCCCTATCACGTCGTCGATGCGCTGGTCGCCGCGATGAACGAGCACCAGAAGAGCGTGAAAGGCTCGAAGATCTTGCTCCTCGGCGTCGCCTACAAGAAAGATGTGGACGACCTCCGCGAGTCGCCCTCGCTGAAGCTCCTGGAATTGCTCACGCAGCGCGGCGCCAAGCTCGATTACAACGACCCGTACTTCCCTGCGCTGTTCAAGATGCGCCACTACGACTTCTCGAATATGAAGTCCGTCGCTCTCACGCCGGAAAATCTGGCGAGCTACGACTGTGTACTGATCGCCACCGATCACACCAGCTACGACTACGATTCAATCGTCAAGCACTCCAAGCTGGTCGTCGATACGCGCAACGCCACACGCCATGTGAAGTCGGGCAAAGAAAAAGTAGTGCACTGCTAAACATCGCCGGACGCGGCGTTGGGGCTACCTATTTCCATCAGAAATCCTAACCGTGCGCGCCTGTCCGTTCGTACAGTGTGCAAGTTTCGCCTGTCCGCTGCGCGCTTTCGAAACTAGTAAGAAAGTCCCATTGTCCTGGACGGTTGGTACTTTTACGCTGGAACCGTTATGTCCACCACCATTTCCGATCCCAAGCAATACTCGGTCGAGCAGTTGAAGCTGGACACGGGCCGGCGCCGCAGCATGCGTGTATTGCTGAGCGTGCCTATCGCGGTAAGCGGAAAATCGGCCGCGAAGAAAGATTTTTCCGAGGAGACGCGCACGCTGGTTGTGAACGCTCACGGCGCTTTGATTTCGCTGGCCGAAAAACAGCTGGCCGGCAACAAGATCGTCATCTCCAATAAGGCCACGCAGCAATCGATCCTCTGCCGCATCGTGTATGTCGGCGCCATGCAGGCCGGCAAGGCACAGATGGGCGTGGAGTTCGAAAAGCCGTCGGCGAAATTCTGGCAGATCGATTTTCCGCCTGAAGACTGGCTGGTTCCCGAGAACTAGATTCCCCGCCGCCGTGAGTCTCATTTCGTCACTTTCGGTTGCAGCTCCGCGCGAATTTTTCCGTAGGGCATCGTCGCGTCCAGTAGTAACGGTGTGCGCGCCGCGTCATTCTCAAGCCAAATAGAGAGCTCGGTTTTCTGTACGCGCACGCCGCGTTGATACAAGTGCGCGTCGATCCGCATCGTATGGAAATTGCCCGCGTCGATCGCGATCATTTCATCGGGAACTTCGAGCTCGGCCTGCACCTCAAACACGTTGTTGCCGTCGTACATCGGCGCTCGATAGTTCGGTGTGCGCTTCCAATCAATCGTCCGCATTTCATAAAGAACGCCAAGGGGATCGCGCGTCCCGGCCGGAACGATCACATGCGGTCCAGGTGACGTGCGAACCGCGCCGCTCGAAGCAAGGTGCCGGATCCTTTCTTCCTTCTCGCCCAACTCGCTGAGATGGAATTCATATTGGCGGGAGTCGAAGTTCTTCGCGTCGGAGTATGAATCGAAAACGTCGTCGACCGGAAATAGCGTTCGCAACGGCGCCACCGAATGCAGCGCTGCTTGGAAGTGCATCGTCGGCTGCCCGTACAGGTCGCGGCGCTCCACAAAGTCCAGCTTCACATCTGCGGCATGCGCGAACGCAGCCCATCCAAGTTTGTAGCGAAAGGATTCCCCGGGGTGGAAAGATCGCGGGACGATGTCCGTCGCGGCTACATCAATGGCGAAGAAAACAAGGAGCAGCGTGAACGCGGTGGCGATGAGCCGCGCCGTTGCACGCGATGAAAGTCCTGTTCCGTTTTGACGTGCATCGTCCATGGGCTGCGATTCGGCTCTATAATGGTGAATCATTCCAGAGCGCCTCGTCTTCGGCGCTCGGTACAATTCCCGGCTCGACAAAGTTGGGGGGCAGATTCTAGAATGCGCTATTTGGTGACTGGCGGCGCGGGATTTATTGGTTCGAACCTTGTCGATGAATTGGTCCGTCGCGGCCAGACGGTGGTGGTGCTCGACGACCTTTCTTCGGGCAAAGAAGAAAATCTCGCGCAGGTGCGTTCGAGGATCGAGTTGCGCATCGGCAACATCGCCGATCTCGCCGGAATCAACGCGGCATCTAAGGGCGTCAACTATGTGATTCACCTTGCCGCCCGCACGTCAGTCCCGCGCTCGGTGGCGAATCCACTGGAAACCAACCAGGTGAACGTGGACGGCACGTTGAACGTGCTGATCGCGGCGCGCGACGCCGGCGTGAAGCGGGTTGTGTTTGCAGCATCTTCCGCAGCGTACGGCGAGACGCCCACGCTTCCGAAAGTCGAAGGCATGCCGCCCGATCCGATTTCGCCATATGGCGTTTCGAAAGTCGTTGGCGAAATGTACGCCCGGGTTTTCACCAGAGCGTACGGCCTGGAAACGGCATGCGTCCGGTATTTCAATGTATTCGGACCGCGGCAGGATCCCACGTCGCAATATTCGGGCGTGATGTCCCGATTCATGCTGGCCGTGCTTGAAGGCCAATCGCCAGTTGTGTATGGCGACGGCGAACAGTCGCGCGACTTCACATATGTCGATAACGTGGTGGAACAGACGCTGCGCGCCTGCGAAGCGGACGGCGCGTCCGGGCTGGTATTCAACGGCGGAACAGGGCGGCGTTCCACGCTAAACGACGTGCTTCGGCTGCTGGAGAAATTGAGCGGCAAAAAAATCGACGCAAAGTACGAGCCGCCTCGCAAGGGCGACATCAAGGACTCACTGGCGGATATTTCGCTGGCCCGAAAAGTGCTCGGATATGAGCCGAGCGTGGACTTCGAAGAGGGCTTGAAGCGGACATGGGAGTGGTACAAGGGCGCGTATGCTGGCGCGGCGGCGAAGCGCCTGTAAGAAATCCGTCCGGCATTTCGCATTTTGGATTTACGGCTCTGCGTTCTGGCGCGCAAGATGTGCAGGAAGATCGGCAAGTGTGTCCAGCATCAGGTCCGGCGGGTGCGCCTTCATGCTCTCAAATCCGAGACCGTAGGACACGCCGCACGAGTAGAGGCCCGAATTTCGGGCGGTGAGCACGTCGACATCGGAATCCCCCACTATCATTCCTTCCGTCGCTTGCGCCGAGAAATTCTTCAACAGCAGCTCCACGCCCATCGGGTCGGGCTTCTTCTTTTCGAAACTGTTTCCGCCGAACACAAATTGAAAATGGTTCGCGATGCCGAGGCCGTCGAGGATGGCCTGGCTGAAACGCACTGGCTTGTTCGTCAGCACTGCCATTTTGTATCGCGCAAGCGCGTCGAGGGCTTCGCGAACGCCGGGATAGGTGACGGTGTTATCCAGCATATGGCGGCGGTAGTAGCTGAGGAAAAATTCGTGGCCTTCTTCGGCTTGCTTGTCCGTCACGGAAGGGCCGAGCGAGCTACGGATCAGCGCGGCGGCTCCGCGGCCGATGTAGCTGCAGACCACGTCATGCGGAAGCTCGGCGTGGCCCATGTGTTCGAGCGTGGCGTTTACCGACAGGACCAGATCTTCTTTTGAATCGATCAGCGTGCCGTCGAGGTCAAAGATCAGGACGCGGACATTGGAGAAGCGGCCGTTGCGGTTGTGCTTGGTCAAGCGTGGGTGTCCCGTGAGCGAATGTATTCGCTGAGATGCGATTCCAATTTTAGAACGCAGGTCTACGATTGTCACACCTGCCAGAGCTGGGAGGCTAACCCGGCTAGGCCAAAGCTCACTCCGTTGGGCATCGGTTCGGCAGTATCGCCCACGCAGCGCCGCCCAGATTTCGACGCCGCTTGCGCCCAATTCCCATTTTGGGAAGGTCGACTATTTTTATTTACATTATCTTACCTTTGTAGGAACGTATCTCAGGGAGAAATTAGAAGCCCCGTAATAAACGCACATGCCCAGCGGCAGTTTTCCATTTGCCGCCGGACGCACTCTCCCCGGCAACACCCTCTGCTCCGGACCCGAATTTTTAATCGCGGCAGTGCGATTCGAAATCGTCGCAATTCCACCCCAACAAAACACCGCGCCCTTTCTAATCGACACGAACGAGACGCTTTTTTCGCACGTCAATCATCGTCGAGCGGCCCGCCGCGAATTAGCTTTAGGGGAGGGCTTTGCGGATGGCGGGAGCGACTTGGTTGCCGAGGAGTTCGATGGCGCGGCGCATTTTGCCGTGGGCGAGGGTAGAAACGGACATCTGGAGGGTGATTCGGGCGATGCCGTCGAGGGCGTCGTTGATGTAGAGGATTTTTTCGGTGACCGTGCGCGGGTCGCCGATCAGGTAGGCGCCGGTCGGGCTGCGCTGCGCGTCAAATTGGGCGCGCGTCGCGGGCTGCCAGCCGCGTTCCTTGCCGATTTCAGTGAAGGTGTGCTGATAGCCGGGGAAAAAATCGTCGGCAGCCTGGTCCGTAGTATCCCCAACAAACCCGATGAGATGCAGACCGACCTTGAGTACTTCGGGCGCATGCCCGGCGCGTCGTCCTGCTTCGCGATAGAGATCGATCAGTGGGCGGAAACGCGCGGGCTGGCCGCCGATGATCGCGACCATCAGCGGAAGTCCGAGCATTCCGGCGCGAACGAAAGAAGTGGGCGTGCCGCCGACGCCGACCCAGACCGGCAGCGGATTCTGAATCGGGCGCGGGTACACCGCTTCGCCATCGAGCGCGGGCCGATGGTGGCCGGACCAGTGCACGTTCGTCTCTTCGCGAAGCTTCAGCAATAGCTCGAGCTTCTCGGCGTAGAGCGAATCGTAATCTTCGATGCGCAAGCCAAACAGCGGAAACGCTTCAGTGAACGAGCCGCGACCGGCGACAATTTCGGCGCGGCCGCCGGAAATCAGATCGAGCGTGGCGAATTCCTGAAACACGCGGACGGGATCGGCGGCACTGAGAACCGTGACGGCGCTCGTGAGGCGGATCTGTTTCGTGAGAGCGGCCGCGGCGGAAAGAATCACCACCGGAGCGGAATCGAGAAATTCAGCGCGGTGATGTTCGCCGACGCCGAAGACGTCAAGGCCAACCTGATCGGCAAGCGCTATTTCGTCTACGAGATTCCGCATGCGCTCGGCAGGAGTAAGAACGAGGCCGCGCGCGGGATCGGAGACGGTGGCTGCGAAGCTATCGATGCCAACTTGCATGGGTGTAGTTGAGATGGTTTAGCGGGGCGGGAAGATTCAGCGTGGATTTCGCGCGCACAGCTCGTTGAGATGCGGGCCCCGTTGCGCAGACAGGAATATCTTCTCCCTCCTGCTCGTTATTCGTGGCGGAGGGCGGAGATGGGGTTGAGGCGCATGGCACGGCGCGCAGGGAGGTAGCAGGCTATGGCGGCGACGGCCAAAAGCAAAAGCGTGACGCACGCGTACGTGTACGGGTCGAGGGGCGTGACACCGAAGAGCAGAGTGACCAGCAGGCGGCTCGCGGCCAGCGCGCCTGCTACGCCGATGGCGACGCCGATCGCGGCGAGCGCCATTCCCTGCCCCATGATCAGGCGAAGAATATTTCGCGGCGAAGCTCCGAAGGCGGCACGCACGCCGATTTCGCGAGTGCGTTCGGTGACCCCGCCGGAAAGAATTCCATAAATTCCGACGGCAGCCATGAGAACGGAAACTAAGCCGAAAAATTCGAACAGCACGAACGCGAATCTTCGTTGGGCCTCGGAACCGGCGACGATTGCAGCCATCGTGGAAACGCGGACGATGGGCTGGTCTTTATCGACGGACCAGATGGCTTGCTTCACAGCGCTGGTGAGCGATGCGGGATCGGCGTGGGTTCGCACGACGAGCGATTGCGCGGGATCGAACCACTGCCACTGGGCGTTTGCAATGTAGAACGCGTCATCGTTCGTGACCGCCAGGCTGGCTTGTTTCACATCTCCGACGACGCCGACGATCACGGACCACGGCTTGTCGGCGAGTCCGGCATCGGGACCGAGGCGCACGCGCTGACCGATGGGATCGGTATTCGGAAAAATGCGATTTGCGAAAGATTCGCTGATGACGACCGCGACAGGTCCGCCGGGAAGATCGCGTTCGTCGATATAGCGGCCCCGGCGAAGCGGGATGTGCATGGTGCGGAAATATTCGGGGCTGACGCAGTAGCGAAACGCCGCGTCGGATGGGCCTTTGGAGAGCGACGCGAATTCGACGCCGTAGGCGTCGGTATCGCCGCTGAGCGGCAACTGGCTGGTGATCGCGGCGGACTCCACTCCGGGGACCGCGCGAACGGCCTGGAGCGCGGCGTCATAAAAATGGGCGAGAGCGGCGTCAGTGGTGTGGCGCCCGGAGTCCTGCACCTGCATGGTCAGGACGCGCGAGGAAACGAAGCCGGGATCAACCGAGAAAACATTTCTGATGCTGCGGAGAAGAAGTCCGGCGGAGATGAGAAGAACAAGCGAGACGGCGAGTTCGGCGACGACAAGAATGCGGCGCGTGGCGTGGTGGCTGCGAGAAGCGGTGCGCAAAGATTCCTGCAGCGCGAGCTGGGGATCGTGGCCCGACGCGTGTAGCGCGGGCAAAAGTCCGACGAGAATGCCGACGGTGGCTGTGACGGCAAAAGCAAAAGCGAGGACCGTTAGGTCGATGTGAACCGCGGAGATGCGCGGTAGTCCCGTCGGGCTGAGCGCGACGATCGCTCGGACGGCGAAGTGCGCGAGGGCCATTGCGAGCGTACCGCCCATGAAGGCAAGAAGAATACCTTCGGCAAGAAGCTGTCGAATGAGGCGCGAACGTCCTGCGCCGAGCGCGGCACGCATTGCGAACTCGGAGCGACGCTGCGCGCCACGAGCGAGAACGAGGTTCGTCACATTGATGCAAGCGATCAGCAGGACCAGAAGAACGGCTCCGAGGATGGCGAGCAGCGCGGGGCGCACGCCCTGAGTGAGATCGTCCTGAAGGCGGTGAACGAGAATGCCGCGCGGCGGGCCGCCGGAGCTGGCGTAGCCCTTTGCGTACGTCTGCGTGAGCGGCTGGAGATCGGTGGAAAGTTCGTTCGCAGCAGAGCGGAATCCACTGCCGGGCGTGAGGAGGCCGATCATTTGGAGATGATGACCCCATTCCCTGCCGTCGGCGGGGAGCGAGCGATCGTATTGAAGAGTCGTCCAAACGTCAGCAAGAGGCGCGAGGACATTTTCAAATTTTGCGGGCATGACGCCAATGACTGTGAAGAGACTGCCGTCGAGCGTGACATGGCGGCCGATGATCGCCGGATCGGAGGAGAAGCGGCGCTTCCAAAGGCGGTCGCTGATGACGATGACCCCGGCGGCGTTGCGAATGTCGTCGGACGGCGCGAAATTCCGACCGAGCGTGGGCAGAACGCCGAGGACGCGGAAATAATCGGGAGTGACGCGCTGGCCTTCGAAGCGTTCGGGCTCGCCATCACCGGCCATGCTGGGTTGCCACGGCTTGGCGACGGCCGCATAGGCGAGCGCGTGCGTGCGATTTTGCGGCTGGCTGCCGGCGAGACCACCTGCAAGACCAAAAAACGTGCCGTAGGCAGGATTTTCGGCAGAGCCGTCAGAGCGAGCCTCCCAAATCATGGCGATGCGTTCGGCATGAGGATACGGAAGCGGTTGGAACAGAATCGGATCGACGGCGCTGAAGATGGCGGTGGTGGCCCCGATGCCGAGAGCGAGAGTGAGGATTGCGACGAATGCAAAACCGGGATTGCGGAGGAGCTGGCGCGCGCCGTAGCGGATGTCTGAAGCGAAAGTCGCGAGCGCATTTTCCCACGTGCTTTCGCGAACCTGATCGTGGACCGAGGTGGGCGTGCCCACTTCAATTTGGGCGGCGCGACGAGCGGCAGCGGGTCCGAGGCCTCTGGCAATGTGAGCGGCAGCGGCTTGGGCGATGTAGTTCTGAAGCTCGTCGTTCAGGTCGGCGTCGGCTGAACGTCGATCGACCAGAGTGCGGAAGCCGCGAGTTAGTTCGCGCCAGAAGCTCATGGCATCAGGCCTCGGCCTTCAAGAGGCGTGCGACGGCGGAGGAACGGCGCTCCCAGTCTGAAGTTTGGTGCTCGAGTTGTTTGCGGCCTGCGCGCGTGAGCGAATAAAACTTGGCGCGGCGGGAATTCTCAGACTGGCGCCAGGCGGAGTCGATGTGACCGGCCCGTTCGAGGCGCTGAAGAGCCACAAGCAGCGAGCCGGGATTCACTTTGAAAACGTTACGGGAAATTTGTTCGACGCGGCGAGCGATGCCGAAGCCGTGCATGGGCTCCAGGCTGAGGGTCTTGAGGATGAGCAGGTCGAGGGTGCCTTGGATTACGTCGGTGGATTGGTCGGGCATGGCGCTCCGCTGTTGATCAGCTGAATGGAACGGAGGCAGGATAACGCGCATTCATCTTGATTGTCAAGATGTGAGGGGCAAGAGTATGGGGACGAGTTTTGCGTGCACAATCGGTCGAGGTGTGGGCGCAGTTGCGCAGCCAGAACTGACTCTGCCCGTGCACTGATTATTCGTGGCGAAGGGCGGCGATGGGGTCCAGGCGCATGGCGCGGCGTGCGGGCAGCCAGCTTGCGGCCATGCCGATTGCCGCGAGCAGAAGGGCTACGGCGGCGTAGGTGAGCGGGTCGGAGGGGCTGACGCCGACAAGGAGATGCGACAGGGAGCGAGCCAAGAGCCACGCGCAGAACAGCCCGGCAGCGATCCCGGCAAGAATGAGGCGGATGCCGTGGCGCCAGATTAAGGCGAGGACGTCAAGCGGGCTTGCGCCCAGGGCCATACGAATTCCGATTTCGCGCGTGCGCTGAGCGGTGGCGAAGCAGACGACTCCGTAAATGCCGACGATGGCCAGAACGAAACCGATTCCACCAAGAGCGCTCGCGAGTTCGGCTGCGAGGCTGAATGCGAATGAGCCGAGCGCTCCGGCAAGAGTCTGCTTCATCGTTTCGAGATTCAGGATGGTGGCTTCGGGCGCGACGGTGGTGGCGGCTTTGCGGATGGCAGGCTCAAGCGATTCCGGAGCGACCGCGGCGCGGATTTGGAGCGTGCGGCGCGAGGAGAAATTCTGCGCGAGCGGGACGTAGAACAGCGGCTGCGGATCTTCGGCGAGGGTTTGGTATTTGCCGTCGGCGACGACGCCGACGATTTCGATAAACGGGCCAGAGGCGCTTTCGATGCTGAAGCGCTTCCCCAAAGGATCGGCGGCCGGGAAGTAGGTGGCGGCCATGGTGCGGTTGATGACGGCGACAACTGGTGCGGAAGCATCATCGGAATCGGTGAAGGCGCGGCCACGAAGCAGCGGAATACCAAGAGTTTTGAAGTACGGCGCGTCGACGGCGTTGGTCAGGATTTTCGGCGGCTGCCGGTCGGGCGACGGCGCGTTTTTTTCGATGTACACGGGCACGCGAGATGGAAATCCGGCCATGGGAACGTAAGAAGCGAGGGCGGCGGATTCAACGCCGGGAATGGCGCGAACGCGGGATTCGAGGTCGCGATAGAACGCATTGGTTTGCGCGGGCGAGTAGCCGTTCTGCGCGGGATCGAATTGCGCGTCGAGGATGCGAGCAGAATCGAAGCCGACTTCGAAGGACTTCACTTTTTGGAGACTGCGCACGAACAGACCCGCGACGACGAGAAGAGTGAGCGAGGCGGCGACCTGGGCGAAGACCAGAAAATTGCGCGCGGCGAAGTGACTGGCGGTGAAAGAGGAACCCTGCCCGCCTTCATGGAGAACGGCGTTAACGTCCGCCGAGGCGGCGCGAAGGGCGGGAAGCAGGCCAACGAGTAGGCCGGTTGCGAGCGCAGCGGCAAGGGCATAGGCGAAGACCCGGGAGTCGAATGCGGTGTCGAGATGGAGCGGAAGACTTTGGAGATGAATGCCGCTGATCTGGCGCGCGGCGGCGAAGCCGAAGAACAGTCCGAGCGCGGCACCGAGGAGCGAAAAGAAAAGCGTTTCGGTGAGCAGCTGGCGGATCAGGCGCGCGCGGCTGGCGCCGAGCGCCGCTCGGATTCCCATTTCGCGCAGACGCGCAGTGCCGCGGGCGAGAAGGATATTTTCGATGTTCATGCAGGCCAGCAGCAGGACGAAAGCGGAGAGGATGAGGAAGAGGCCAGCGATGGCGACGAAGGAATTATTGGCGTACGGGATTGGTCGCGCGTTTATTTCGGAGAGCACGGTGACGGTGGACCATTTGTCGGTCGCGGGATACTGGGCTGCGAGCCGCGCGGTGATGACGTCAACGGAGGATTGAGCCTGTGCGATGGTGACCCCGGGTTTCAGGCGAGCGAAGACCAGCAAGCGGCGCACGTCGCGCGTGTTGTAGAGGAAGTTCGGAGGGACTTCGGTAGTCATCGCGCTCATCGGCAGATAGACGTCCATCTCGAAAATTGAAAACATGCCGTGGAAGGATTGGGCGGCGACGCCGAGAACGGTGGCGGCCCGGGCGTTGATGAGGATCTGTTTTCCGACGACGGAGCGATCGCCGCCGAAACGCTTTTGCCAGTACGAGTAGCCGAGGACAACCTGGCGCGGGCCATTCAGTGTTTCGGACTCAGCGGGAAGCAGGAGTCGGCCCAGAGCGGGCTGGACGCCGAGAGCGGAGAAGAAATTTCCGGAGACATAGACACCGAAAACATTTTCGGTGCGTTCGTTGGCGGTGACTTGCACGCTGGTGATGGCATTGGCGAAAACGTCTGAGAACGCCGAAGCCTGCGCGCGGAAATCGTTGAAGCCCGGATAGGAAAAACCGGAGGAGCCGATGGGCGCATTTTTATCTTGAATGGCGAGCACGACGATTTCGCTGGGCGCGCGGACCGGGAGCGGGCGGAGGAGGAATCCGTTGACAATGCTGAAAATGGCGGCGTTCGCGCCAATGCCGAGAGCGAGAGTCATGGCGATCATCGCGGCGATAGACGGCGATTTAGCGACGAGGCGCGCGGAGTGATGGAGGTCCTGAAGGAAAGAACGGGCGATTGTGCGCCGGGTTTGAGGCATGGCGGTAGTTTGGACTCGTGGCGGGGACGGAGGATAGCGGCGCGATTTAGGCGGTGGCGAATGGGTCAGCCGGAGATAACGAAACGCGGCAACTCCGATGACGCGGTTCCCAGGCGCACAAGTCTTGGAGCGGGAGGCGGCGTTGCTGAGCCAAAACCGCCTGCCCACGCGTGCGATGGTTACTCAGTGCGCTGCGCGAGGATTCCGGCCAGGTGGCGCTTGTTGCGGATCGCTACCAGGATCCAGAGGATGACCACGACGACGGCCATTGGCAGGCCAGCGGGGGCCATGAAGGCGTGGAAGAAGACGATGTTCACGATTACCGGGCCGAGGATGCAAAGCGCCAGGGGGACGTAGCGGTTGATCAGAAGCAGGAAGCCGCCAATGGTCTGGACGCCGAATATCAAGACCCAGTAATGCGTGGCGGCGATCGCGGAGACAAAATTGGTGGCTGGCCCTGGGGGCGCTTGTCCGGGAATGAAGTGGAGGAAACCGTTCAGTCCGAAGACTAGAAAAATCAAACCCAACAGATAGCGGGCGATGGTCGATGCGATTTTCATTTGGTTCCTCCCCAGAGGCGCGATTATAGCGCTGAACTTGCCTCGAAGCTTGACGGACGTGGAAGGCGCATGCGATAACGCGAGCGTTATGAATTGAGGAACGTGAGCGAGATGAAAACGAAAACAATTCGAAAGCCAAAAACAAACGGACTTTTGCGGCCGAGCGTGCAAGAGCGGATGGATGTGGGAAAGGCGCTACGTGAGCGCGTCCCGCGGAGCGGCCATGCCGACTGGAAGCCGGGGCCACGCCGGCCCGATCCGATCGCATTGCTGAAAAGGTCGGATGTGGGGCGTGTGGAAGCGCTGCTGCCGATACGGTATGGGCGGATGAGGCAGTCGCCGTTCGCGTTTTATCGCGGTGCTGCAATGGTGATGGCGTCGGATTTGGCGGAGACGCCTACGACGAAAATGCGGGTACAAGCGTGCGGCGATTGTCACCTGCTGAATTTCGGCGGATTCGGCGCGCCGGACCGCAGGCTCGTTTTCGATATCAACGACTTCGACGAGACGCTACCTGCGCCGTGGGAGTGGGACGTGAAGCGGCTTGCGGCGAGCGTGGTGCTGGCGGGGCGGTTCATCGGCGCGAAAGAAAGCATGTGTGAAGATGCGTCGCGTGCGACGGTTGCAGCCTACCGAACACACATTCGCGAGTACGCACTCATGCGGGCGTTGGAATCGTGGTATTCGCGGCTCGACGCGGAAATCTTTATCGATGAAGCGAAGGACGCGAACGACAAAGCGTACTGGAGCAAGCTGGAAGTGGAGGCGATGAAACAGATCGCGGAATACATTTTTCCGAAGATCACAGTAGACGTGCGCGGACGGAGGAGGATCAAGGACCGCCCGCCGCTGGTGATGCACCCGAAAGAGATCGCGACGATCGACAAACGCGTACGGAAAATGTTTTCGCAGTATCGGCTTACGTTGAGTGAAGACCGGCGCGTGATTCTGGATCGGTACGAGATCGTGGACATCGCGCGAAAAGTAGTGGGCGTCGGCAGCGTGGGAACGCGTTGCGAGGTGGCGCTGCTGATGGCGGGTGACGACGATCCGCTGTTTTTGCAGTTCAAGGAAGCGCGAACGTCTGTGCTGGCGGAATTTGCCGGGCCGAGCCGGTACAAGAATCAGGGCGAGCGCGTGGTGACCGGGCAGCGAATGCTGCAGTCGGCCAGCGACGTGTTTCTGGGATGGACGCAGGATGCGGAAGGACGGTTTTATTATTTCCGGCAACTTCGAGACATGAAGATGAAGTTTGATTTGGAAGGGATGACGAAATCAGAGTGGCTGGAGTACGTGGAGATTTGCGGGTGGACATTGGCGCGGGCGCACGCGAGAACGGGCGACGCGGCGAAGATCGGCGGATATCTTGGCAAGAACGATGCGTTTGACGATGCGGTGGGAAAATTCGCGGTGGCGTATGCGGATCAGACCGAGAAAGACCACGGAGAGCTGGTGAAGGCTATCAGAGCGGGCTCGATTAAAGCGGAGAGGGACGCGAAGGAATGAGGGCGCCGAGATTGAGGCCTGGGCAAACCTCGGGGGTGCGGGTGGCGTTGCGCGGACAGGAATGGCTTCTCACGCGCAAAGTCGATTCAGAGGTCCAAGGGTAGTGCGCTTTTGCCGGTGATCAGGCGTGCGGAACGGTCCCAGGTGATGTACAGCCAAGCCCATTGGGTGAGCACGAGCAGGCGTTCCTTGAATTCGATCAAATAGATCAGGTGGATGAAAATCCACATGAACCAAGCGGACCAGCCAGCGATGCCGATGAAATTCAGATCGGCGACGGCCTTGCCGCGGCCGATGGTGGCAAGGTTCCCCTTGTCGAAGTAGTGAAAGGGCTTCGGGCTTTTATTTTCGAAACGCCCACGAATCACTTTTGCGACGTACTGTCCTTGCTGCAGGGCAGGCTGCGCGACGCCGGGCAGCGGCTGGCCGGTCTGGTGGCTGAAATTCGCGAGGTCGCCAATCACGAAAATTTCGGGATGGCCCGGAACGGTGCAGTCCGGGGCGACGAGCACGCGATTGGCTTTATCGAGCGGCGCGCCCGCGTTTTTAGCCAGAGCGACACCGAGAGGAGACGCGAGCACTCCGGCGGCCCAGAGAACGGTGCGCGTAGGAATCGATTCAACCTTGTCGCCCTCTTTGATTATGACTTTGTCCGCTTGAATGTCGATGACCATGGCGCCCGTGCGGACGGTGACGCCGAGGTCATTGAGCATTTTGCGCGCGTCGTCGGACAGTTTCGGCGGATAGCTGGGGAGGACGCGGTCCGCGCCTTCGACCAGAACGATTCGCGTACGGCTCGGATCGATGTCGCGGAAGTCATGTTTTAAAGTGTCGTGAGCGATTTCGCCCAGAGCGCCGGCAAGTTCGGCGCCGGTGGGGCCACCACCTACGATCACGAAGGTCATCCACTCGGCGAGCTTCTCAGGATGGGTCTCGCGCTCGGCCGCCTCAAAGGCGGTGAGGATGCGGGCGCGCATGGCGGTGGCGTCTTCGATGGTTTTCAGGCCGGGTGCGTGCTGCTCCCATTCGGGGTGGCCGAAATACTGATGTGTGGAACCAGTGGCGACGACGAGAGTGTCGTACGGCAGCTCGCCGTCGCTCAAAATGACGCGTCGATTCTTTGCGTCGATCTCGACGGCTTCCGCAAGAAGAACTTGAGTGTTCTTCTGTTTGCGCACAATCTGGCGGAGCGGGCCGGCGATGTTGGCCGGGGAAAGCGAGCCGGTCGCGACTTGATACAGCAACGGTTGGAAGAGATGAAAGTTGCAGCGGTCGACGAGCTTGACCTCGACGGGAGCATTTTTCAAATTCTTCGCGGCGTTGATTCCGCCGAAGCCACCGCCGAGGATGACAACTTTGTGGCGATCCACTGCGATTCCCTTCCCGATTCGGGTTGCTTTCGCCCGACACTGCGCTGCCACTTCCTCTGATGCGTAGGCACGGCGGCTGGGTCCAGGAATCTTACTTTGCAAGAGGAACGAATCCCAATCACAATTTCAGCCTTCCGCAGTTGCGCGATGTTGGCGGAGATTTCGAAGTTGCGCGAAAAAGTGAATTGAGATCCTTCGACCGCTTAAGCGGCCTCGGGACGATGGCCGGAATATTTCGGGGCTCGGCAGCAGATGCGTGAATTGAATTGATGAAGAAGCGAATCATTGCGGCGGCGACGTCGCTGATGTTGATCATGGCGGTGGCGCTCGCTGCGCGGGTGGCGTACGCCTGGGTCGAGGTGCGGCAGATGCCGGCGAATCTGGTTGGCCTGGTGCCGTTTGCGAACGAGACCGGGAATATCGCGGTTTCGCTGGCGCAGGGGCGTGGCTTTGGGTCGCCCTATTTGCAAGCTACCGGTCCGACGGCGTGGCTGACACCGGTTTACCCGGCAATCGTGGCGGGCGTGTTCAGAGTTTATGGAATTCGAACGCCGCACGCGTTCTATGTGACGGTGGCGCTAAACATTTTGTTTTCGGTGGCGGCGTGCGTGCCGATTTTTTGGATCGGGCGACGCGCGGGAGGGCTCGCGACGGGAGTGGTGGCGGCGTGGATGTGGGCCCTGCTTCCGACGGCGATCATTATTCCGTACCAGTGGGTGTGGGATACCTCGCTTTCGGCGTTGCTGGTGGCGGTGCTGACGTGGGCGACGATTCGCGTGTCGCACGATAGGCGCGTCGGTGCCTGGATCGGGTACGGAATGCTCTGGGGATTTTCGTTGATGACCAACCCCTCGCTTGCAGCGGGTTTGCCGTTCTTGTTGGTGTGGGCGACGGTGCAGGTCTATAGCGTGAACTTCGACCCGAAGGGACGATCGAGGAGTTACGGAATCGCGAGCGTACCGCTGCGGAATTTTGCGGCGGCGGTAGCGATCGTGCTGCTTTGTTGCGTGCCGTGGACGGTGCGGAACTACCGTGCGTTTCATTCGTGGGTGCCATTGCGAACGACGCTGCCGCTACAACTCTGGCTCGGGAACAACAATTTGTACGATCCGAATTATTCGGGGCCCGTGGAGGCGAACGCGGCGCGAGAAGATATTCGCCGCTACGTGAGAATGGGTGAGACCGGGTTCATGAGCGCGAAGGGAGACGAGGCACGGGAGTTTATCGCGGCACATCACAGTCTGTACGCGGCGCTGACGTGGCGGCGGGTAGCGGCTTTCTGGACGGGGATGGAACACCCATGGACGGGATTTTGGAGCTCGGAATCAGGAGTGGTTCGGCTCGTCGTGGCCGTAAATGTGTTGACGCTCGTTTTGATGATGTGGGGATTGGTGATACGGGCGCGCAGACGCGCGGAGGAGTGGTGGGTGCTGGGGGCGTGGGTGGCGGCATATCCGGTGGTGTACTACCTGACAAGGACCCTGTTGCGATACCGGAATGTGATCGAGCCGGTGATTGTGGTGCTGGCAGCCGTCGCGATTACCGAGCCGTGGCGACGCGCCCAGACCCGAAATTCGAGCGTCGATAACCATAACTTTCCCGAAGCGAAAGACTGGAATTTGAAGAGCGGCCATTAACGAGTTTGCGGGCGCGGCAAAGCTTGGCTGGGTGGCGTGCACACTTTGGAAGGCAAAAGGGTTCAACGTCTGAAAACGCGTTGTGGCGGATCGGCGCCGATTCGGCGCTGAGGTTTGCCCCATTTGCGTGTGTGTTCCTCCTAGGACAGGCTGCGCAGCATGTCATCCCACTAGAAGTTATCTCATAAACACATTCAAGGCACTGGAGGATTGCAAGTTATGCCGAATGGCGTAAATCGAGAGCATGGACATCACCGACGCCCAATGGGCGTTACTCGAGCCGCTGTTTCGTCCCAAACGTCGGGAGGATGGACGCGGTCGGCCGTGGCAGGATACGCGCGCGGTGCTCAATGGGGTCTTTTGGGTCTTGCGCACTGGTGCTCCCTGGCACGATCGGCCACGTCGTTATCCTCCCTATCAAACTTGTCATCGCCGCTTCCAACAATGGCAGCGCACGGGGCTGCTCACCAAACTGCTGCAGAAATTGGCAGAAGACTTACGCGATCGCGGGAAGCTGGATCTGAGCGAATCGTTCATCGATGCCAGCTTCCGTTCGGCGAAAAAAGGGGCTCTGCTGTCGGCCCTACTCGACGCGGCAAAGGCAGCAAAATCATGGCGATCAGCGACGGCCATGGTCTTCCTGTCGCCGTGCACGTGGCCAGCGCTTCGCCGCATGAAACAAAACTCGTTGAACCCACCATCGAGCGACGCTTCCTGGCCGAAACTCCCGAGCGGCTGATCGGCGACCGCGCTTACGACAGCGATCCCCTGGACGCCCAGATGCGCGAGCGTTTTGGTGTGCAGTTGGTTGCTCCGCACCACCCCGCGCGAAGCCGAAAAGCTACGCAGGATGGCCGGGTGCTGCGTCGCTACCGCCGCCGCTGGAAAATCGAGCGCTTGTTCGCGTGGCTTCATAATTTTCGCCGCGTGGTCATTCGCTGGGAATACTACCCGGAGAATTTCCTCGGCATGGTGCAGCTTGCTTGTGCCGTCATTCTCCTGAGGCATTTATGCAGATGGCTTCTAGTCGTCGGAGGGGATGTCGAAGTTGACAAGATTAGCCTGGAAGCCGCGGGTTTTGATGGCGCCGTAAGCGATGCCGATGACCATCCAGATCGCGCCGAGCTTCAGGGCTTTGGAGCTTAAGTTGATCCAGATAAAGGTGCAGATCAGAAAGCCGAGCAGCGGAGAGATGAGATTGAGGATGTTGCGTTTTTCGGCGCGAATGTAATAGCGCACAAGCGCGGCGATATTGACGCCCATGAATGCCAGCAACGCGCCGAAGTTGAGAAGCTCGGCGCCAGCGCCGTAGTCGTACTTCATAAGAATCGCGCCGAGCAGCGCGAGCACCCCGACGAAAATCACGTTATTGCGCGGAATGCGGCTTTTCGAATCGACAGCGCCGAAGAATTTCTTGGGAATTCCATTGCTGCGGCCCATCCCGTAAAGCAGGCGGGCGGCTCCGAGTTGCGACCCCATGCCGGAGCCGATGTTGGCGATCAAAATCGTGAAATTCAGAAGCTGAAACAGGAAAAAACCGCCAGCGGTTTGCGCGACGAGCGGAAAAGCAGATTCGACTTTGTCCGGCGGGAACGGAGCCGAACCCCAAACCAACTGCGCGGCGTAAACTTCAAGCGAAGCGAGGACGCCGGTGATGAGGCAGACGAGCACGGTGGCGAGCATGATGTTGCGGCGGGGATTTTCGACTTCTTCGGAGAAAGTAGAGATGGCGTCAAAGCCGATGTAGGTAAGTACCGCAATCGAGGTGCCGCGGAAAATCCCGCCGTAGCTGAAAGTGGCGGGATCGTAGAAGGGGTGAGTGAAGAATCCGGCGCCGAACTCCTGCATGTTCCAGAGAAAGCGAATCACGAAGGCGAAGAAAATAACGACAACGATGCTCATGCCGGCAGCCATCACGTCATTGATGCGCGCGGAGGTTTTGATGCCGCGGAGATTGAGCAGCGTGAAAGTGCCGGCATAAAAAATCGCGAGAATGAGAATCGGAATCGAAGGAAGAATGTTTTGGGTGAGCTTGCTGCAGATGATCGTGCAAATCAGAGGGTTGAGGATGTAATCCATCACGATGGCCCAGCCCGTAACGTAACCAAGCGCGGGACTTAACTCCTGGCCGACGTAGGTGTAAGCGGAGCCGGCCGAGGGATAAGCGCGCGCCATTTTGCCGTAACTGATGGCGGTGAAAAGCATGGCGACCATGGCGATCAGGATGGTGGTGACGACGTGACCGCGCGCTTCGTTCGAGATGACGCCGTAAATGCCCATGGGCGCGATAGGCTGAATGATTACGATGCCGATGATGATAAGGTCCCAGAGACCGAGGACGCGGCGAAGCTTGACCGGGCTTTGTGCCTGAACAGGCTCGCTCATTCGCTGACCGACTTGACCAGGTTGCGTGGGCTATCGACGTCGCAGCCATTGAGGATGGCGAAGTGATAGGCGAAAAGCTGAAGCGGGACGACTTCGAGAATCGGAAGCAGAAGCTCGGGCGCCGCGGGTACGTAGATGGTCCGGTCGGCGAGGGTGGTAATTTCGCGGTCGCCTTCGGTGGCGATGGCGATGGCTTTGCCACCACTCTTCTTCACGAATTCGAGGATCTGAAGAGTTTTGCGGTAGCGCAGGTCGGAGTCCGGGTCGTGCGGGTCGCGCGTAGCGAGGACGATGACGGGAAGATTTTCGTCCACGAGCGCGTTTGGACCGTGGCGGAGTTCGCCGGCTGGTAGGCCTTCGGCTTGCACGTAGGAAATTTCTTTGAGCTTGAGCGCGCCTTCGCGGGCGATGGCGTAGTGAACACCGCGGCCGAGGAAAAGAAAAGCTTTCGCATTTTGGTAGGCCTTGGCACAACCGGCGGCTTGGACGTCCCAGGTGGGGAGAGATTTTTCGATGGATGTAGGCACGTCGGCGAGATGATTCAGATGCGTGCGCGTGACTTCGGAGGTCATGCGGCCGCGCTTGCGGGCCAGGAAGAGCGCGAAAAGATAAAGCAGCGTGAGCTGCGAAGTGAAACTCTTCGTCGCGGGGATGGCTTTTTCGAGTCCGGCGCGCGTCAGGAGCGCGGCGCTGGCTTCGTTGGAAATGGTGGAGTTTGCAACATTGGAAATGGCGACGGTCTTTGCGCCGCGGTTGAGAGCTTCGCGCTGGGCGGCGGTGGTGTCCGCGGTTTCGCCGGACTGGGTGATGACAACGACAATCGGATCGGCGCCCGCGTGGGTCGAGCGGTAGCAGTATTCGCTGGAGTACTCGACGTCGACCGATTCGCCGGAAAGATCTTCGATCATAATTTCGCCGGCCAGACCCGCATGGCGGCTGGAACCGCTGGCAGCGATGATGATTTTCTTGAACGTGGAGAGCGCGGTCTCGATCGACTGCAGCGAGTTCGGGAAAATCACGTCGCCATTGACGTTGCCGCGAATGGTTTCTCGGATGGCTTGCGGTTGCTCGTAAATTTCGCGCAGCATAAATTTCGGGAACGTGCGCGGATCGGCGCCGGGCGCGGCGGCGACCGATGCGGCGGGCGATTTCGATTCGGACTCAGCGGACATCATTGGCCTCCAGCCGGCCCTGCGGCGGGCACTCCCCGCCCTTCTTTCAGCATGATGGTAGCGGGATCGACGTTCCAACCGGTCACGCGAAGCTCGACGCCGCCGAACACGGCGGCGTCCGGAACATACTGAGCGGTAAGTTCGCGCGTCTCACCGGGCATCAACGAAATGTAATTATCTTCCCAGAATACGGGCAGAATTTCTCCCCCTTGTCCCGATTTTCGAATCGCGAGGCGCACCTGGAAGGCCAGGTTGTCGCTAGGATTTTTGATTTGAACGTGAGCTACAGGGCCGTCCGGCGACGGCTGGATGCTGCCGACGACTTGGACGTTTGCTTTCGGAAGAGACTGCAAAGCCGTGAGATCGACGTAATGTGTGACCGGCGTGAATTGGTAGGTGGTCTTGTTCCAGTCGTACTGGCTCTTGTCGTTCGAGAGCCAGTAGAAATTCGAGCTTAGCATTTTGCCATCCGAGCCGGTGACCTGAAGTTTCAGGAAGAAAGCGCCGGAAGCGGGTGAGAACGCGTCAGCGGGAACGGTAAAGACACTGGCGACGGCGTCGGCATCGACGTCGAGCCATTGCTGTTTGGAGAAGCGCTGCTTGAGCTCGATGTCGTAAAGCGTGGCGCTGACCGAGAGGCCAGAAAGCTTTTTGTACTCGCTGTTGATGACGTCGATCGAGCCGTCATCGTAGGAGTACATAATATGCAGAGGCTCGCAGGCTTTTTTGGTGCCGAAGTAGCCTCCGGCGGGCTGGAAATAAAAATCATAGAGATGCCAGATCGTGGAGGGCCAAGCGTTGTTGAGCATCCACTGAATGATGCCGGTGGTCCGCGCGTACTTGTTGCGGCTGTAGGCCTCGAACATAGCGCGTTCGCCTTCGTAGGCCATGAGCTGGGATTTCAGCTCATAGTTGTCGAGCGTTCCGGCGTCCCCATACTGCGCTTTCATCGAGTCATTGAAGTGGTTCAGGTTTTTGAAGCCTTCGCCACCTGCGTGGTAATTCCAAACCTCGTTCTGCGGCCAGAGCTTATCTTCGGGCAGAAATTTTTTCAGGCAATCGATCACCGGAGGCGCGGGACCGGGACTGGTTTCAGTGTTGAAACCGAAGGCGCCGCCATAGTGTGTCTTATCGATGAGCCAGTAATCGGGCGGGACGTAGTCGTAGGGGCCTGACATCTTCACGCCGGAAGGGCCGGTGACGGTGGTCGGGGTGGCGGATGCGGAAGAGATATACGGATTCGGCCAGTCGAGATCTTTCAAGACTTTGATGTAAGCGGTTTCGACGTCAGCGGGCGGCGGACCGTCGCTGCCGTTGAGCCAGACGAAGATGCTGGGATGCGCACGCATGCGGAGGACTTGCGAGCGGAGCGAGGCGGTGGCGATGTCGATGTCGCCGGGCTGCCATTTCTTCCACTCTTCCCAGTGATCGCAGCAACACCAGCCGGGCATGATGAGGACGCCGCGCTGGTCGGCCATGTCGTAAAAGTCGTCGATCTCGAGCTTGCCTTCCAGACGAATGGTGTTGAGGCCCATCGCCTTCACATAGCGGAAATGCTGATCGAGGTAGGTGAGATTTTCGCGGAGGAGCATATCGGGCGACCAGCCGCCGCCGCGGATTAGGATTTTTTTACCGTTAATGTAGAACTGGAGAGCTTTGGAGTCGGTGATGTGCGCGGTGACTTCGCGGATGCCGAAGCGCAGGGACTGCGTGTCAGAAACGCTCGCGGAACCGATGCGGAAACAGAGTTTCAGCGTGTCGAGGTTCTGATCGCCCATTTGGTAGGGCCACCAGAGTTTCGGATTCTTGAACTGGAGTTGAGCGAATTGTTCGGGCGTGAATCGGACGGTGCGCGATTCGTTCGGTTGCAGCGTGACGGGTTGATCGAATTTCACGTCGCCGATTGTGCCGGCCAGCGTTCCGGTGACGGGCGCATCGGTAGCGTTGTGCAACTCGGCCTCGACGGTGAGATTCGCCTGCGCGAGCGAGTCATCCGTGAAATGCGTGAACACGGCCGGGTAACGGAGCGTAACCGGACCGCTCTGGCGGAGATAAACCTCGCGCCACAGACCCATGTCTTTGTCCGGCGGCGAGGGATTCCAGTCAACGAAGTTGATTCCAAGATCTTTTTCGGTTTGCGCGATGGTCTGGACGGCGAGCACGTTGATGCCGCCGTTGGCCGCGAGAAATTTCGTGACGTCAAACTCGTAAGTGCGATACGCGCCGGCGACCGCGTTGGAGTCGGCGATCTGATGGCCGTTCAGCCAGATGTTGGCGCGATTGTTGATGCCGCCGAAATTGAGCCACACGCGACCGTTGGTATCGGCGGCTGGGGCGATTTTGAATTCGGTTCGATACCACCAAGCGCAGCGGAAGGGGCTGTCCTTCGACATCGGCATGCGCGAGAAAACGCGCCCGATGGGGTAGTCAGTGCCGGGGATACTGCGGAGGTTCATGGCGTAGTACGGATCGGGATAAGTTTTATCGGCGACGAGGGCAGCGACGACTGTCATGGGGACGGTGGTGGAGTGCCAACCTTCGGTGCCAAAGCCGGGCATGGAGATTTTCTCGGGCGTCGCCTGGAAGAGGCATTCGGATTGGAGTTTCCAATTGTCGTGCAGAGGGACTCTTGCGTCCGTGACGTTGGCGCTCTGCGTCGCGTCGGTGGGGCCGTCGGCCGCGCGTGCCAACGTCGGGACGAAGCACGCCAGCAACCACGCGGCGGCAAGCGCGGGAAGCGTACGGCGGAACGGAGGGGGATAAAATTTGCCGATCGACACGGTTGCGGCTCTCCTTTCTGAGGTGGAGCGGACGGGCGCGCGGACGGGCAGATCGCGCCCCGCTTTCATTAAACTTTATTAAACTCCAAGCATTATTCCCTGCCCCGACGCAGTGTCAAGACCAATCCAGCGGCTCGCGCTTCGGGCTGCCGCGACAGACGATCCAGTCCGAGTTCGAACCACGGACTAGATCGCGCGGGTGGAATCGCGGACGACGAGTTCAGGCGCGAGTTGGCGCTGGACGGCGGAGAACTCGCGGTCTTCGATTGCAGCGTTGATCCCCTCCATGATGATACCGACGGCGGCGGTGCCGAGCGCTTCCATGGGTTGCCGCACGGTGGTGAGCGCGGGAACCGCAAGTCCCGACGGCGGAACGTCGTCGAATCCGATCACGGAACAATCTTCAGGCACGCGAAGGCCGGCGCGGGCGAGCGTGCGAATGGCGCCGAAGGCGGTGTTGTCGTCAAAAGCCATGATCGCGGTGAATTTCTTTTTGTGCTTCAGCAATTCTTCGGTGAGTTTCATGCCGCCTTCGTAGCCGGAATTCGGATCGAGGGAGTCCGGTAGATCGACGACGAGCGACGGATCGATTTCGAGACTGACCGAGCGCGCGAAGGAGCGGACGGCGCGCCAACGTGGAGCGGAATCGGCGAGCATTTTCGGGCCGCGAATGTAAGCGATCTTGCGGTGGCCAAGTGAGTAGAGATGTTCCATCGCGAGGTGGGCGCCGGCTTCGTTGTCGACCATGATGGAGCTGATCGCGCCGGAGCCGATGGTGTTGCCGATCATGACCGCCGGGATGTTGCGCTTCTCAATGTCTTTGAGCAAATCGACATCGACGAACAGCCAATTGGCAACAAAGATCAGCGCTTCGACCGGGCGCGCCAGAAGAAGCTCAAGATAGCGTTCGAAGCGGCCGCGCTGGTTGTGGACGTCGGTGAGGATCGGCAGGTACGACGCCTGGTAAAGAGTGTTCTCGATGCCGCGCAGAATCAGCGTGCAGAAGGGATCGGTGATGTCGAACACCATGACACCGACGGTGCGATTGCGCTTGGCGCTGAGGTAGCGCGACACGACTTTCGGACGATAGCCGAGTTTCTTAGCGGCGCGTTCGATGCGGTCTTTCGTGGATGAAGGAATGTAGCGCGCGAGCGGCGCGTTATTGAGAACGATGGAGACGGTGGCGGGCGAGACGCTGGATTCGGCAGCAACGTCACGCAAAGTGACGGCGGAGGATTTCGATTTTTTGCGCGGCGATTTTTCCTGCGGGACCATGATTGGCGCGAGGCGAACGGCTCCTTTGAGGGGACATGTGTATCACAGTGCGCGGGTTGGAGAAAGGGTGACCGGCATCGAAAGGCGGAGGATACCAAGGCGCCCCGTTCCATGCGCCGCGGCGGACCTGTTCCCAATCGATCGGCTTGCGCCTAGACGGGTGGGATTTGGGAGATGGACCAGCCGCCGCCGATGGCTTTGATCAGAAGGACGCTGGCGGTCATGCGGCGGGTCCGAATGGTGACCGCAGTGACCTGGTCGGTGAGCGACTGACTTTCGGCGGTGGTGACTTCGAGGTAGTTGGTGACGCCACCTTTGTAACGGGTGACCGAAAGCTGGACCGAATGTTGCGCGGCGGCGACAGCGGCGTCTTCTTTGCTTGCTTCGTCTTCGAGAATCCGCAAGGTAGAAAGATTGTCTTCGACTTCCTGGAATGCGGTGAGGATCGTGCCGCGGTAATCGGAGACCGATTTATCGTACGCGGCGCGAGCCTGTTCGTTTGTTCCGCGGCGAACGCCACCGTCGAAAATCGTCTGCGCGGCTTGACCACCCAAAGCCCAAAGCCCGCTGGGCCCTTGAATCAACGTAGTGAACGCAGAACTTTGGAAGCCACCTTCGCCGCTTAACGTGACAAGCGGATAGTACGCGGTGCGCGCGACGCCGACGTTGGCATTGGCCTCCTGAACACGACGTTCGGCGGCAGAGATATCGGGCCGGCGCTCGAGCAAATCGGACGGAACTCCCGGAGGCATTGCGGGAGGTAAAAGATCGAGCGGCAACGGATCGATGTGGAACGTGGACGGGGGCTTGCCGACGAGCACGGCGATGGCGTGTTCAAACGTGGCGCGCTGAACTTCAACGTCGACGGCTTGAGCACGCGTGGTTTCAAGAGTGGTTTGCGCCTGAGCCAGATCGACGGCAGAAGCGATACCTGCCTTGAACCGGCTGTTCGTGAGATCGACGGCTTTTTGATAGGAGACGACGGTGGAATCGAGAAGCTGTTTTTCCGCATCGAGGCCACGCAGCTGGAAATAGTCCATCGCGAGCTCGGCGTGGAGGCTGAGATTCACGTTGGCGAGATCGCCGGCGCTGGCCTGCGCTTCGGAGCGCGAAGCTTCGATCGTTTTACGAACCCGGCCCCAGAGATCGAGTTCGTAGGAGAAATCGAAGGGCAACGCGAAATTGTTGTAGGAGCGAACTTCGGTCTGCTTATTGAAGAGCGGAGCGTTCTCGGATTGTTCGGTGTGGCCCGCGCTCGGATTAACTCCCACAGTCGGATATAAGGCACCACGAGCGATGCGGACGGCTGCGCGCGCTTCGCGGAACTGGGCTTCGGCGGACTTCAAAGTTTGGTTCGAGACGTTGATCTGCGCTTCTAGCCCGTTGAGCTGCTGGTCGTCGTAAATCTCCCACCACTGGCCTTTGGTCATGGCGTCGCTGGGCTGCGCGAGCTTGAAGTTCGCCGGCGTTTCCTTGTAGTCCGCGGGAACTTCAGCCGTGGGCTTGACGTACTTTGGCCCCACAGTGCAACCGCCCAGCGTCAGCGCTACAGCTACAGCTGCGATGAAAGCGGAATGGCGGCGCGCGCTCACTTCCCTGGGCCTCCGGGCTTCTGCTGTGACGGATGGGCGGATGCGCTTTGCGGACTGTTGTTCTGCGCCGGAGGCTGAACGACTTGCACTTGCTCGCCTTGCACGAGCGAGTCGGGGGGATTGATGATGACCTTTTCGTCGCCGTTGAGACCTGTGATGACTTCTACTTCTGAACCAAAGTCGCGTCCGAGGCTGACCGAGACCAGGTTGGCTTTATTGTCGTCGCCGACAATCCCGAGTTGCAAACCAGCCGAGCGAAAGATCAGCGCGGAGACGGGCACAACGAATGCAGGTATCGCACTTGGCGCCTTCAAATGAACTTGAACGTAAGCCCCGGGGAGAAGTTCGCCGGTGCGGTTATCGACGTCGACTTCGACAAGCAGGGTGCGCGTGGCGAGATCGATCGCGTTGGCGGTGCGTACCAAGCGGCCCTGAAACGTGCGACCTGGAAATTGTGCGAGCGTGAGATCTGCGGTAAGACCGGGCTTCGCGGATGTCGAATATTGCTGCGGGACATTGATGTAGACGCGAAGCGTATTGATCGCGGCGATGTGGAACAGTTCCTTTGCCGGTGTGCCGCTGCCAGAATCGATGAGCTGGCCGATATCGGTGTTGCGCGCGGTGATCACGCCGTCGAACGGCGCGTAGATTCGCGTGAACGATTGCAGATCCTCGAGGCGCTTGACATTGGCTTGCGCGGATGAAACCTGCGCCTTTTTCGATTCGAAGTCGCCGTGGGCGTTATCGACGTCTTGCTTCGAAACTGCGTCGGTGGTCTTTAAATCTTGATAGCGCTGCTCGGTGATCTGGGAGAGCGCGAAGTTGGCCTGCGCGGTGTTGAGGTCGGCTCGGGCCTGGCTGAGCTGCTGATCGACTTCGGGCGTGTCGATGATCGCCAGCAACTGACCCTGTTTGACGTGCGCGCCGATGTCGTAATACCAGGCTTTCAGGTAGCCGTTGGTCCGAGCGTAAATCGGAGCGTCGATGAACGCCTGCATATTGCCGGGCAGAACGATTTCAGAGCCGGGGGAACTGCGCTTGGGCGTTTGGACGATGACATTGGGCACGGCCAGCGTGTTGGTTTCAGCGCGAACCTCGGCGCGAGCCCGCATGCGCGGCACGACGCCGCCGATGACCACAAGGGCGACGATCACAAACACGAGAAAGAGAATCAGCCAGCCGTGGCCGGATTTATGCGGCGCGAGAGCGGCCTGCGATGGCGAAGAGTTGCGTTCTGCCGGTTCACTCATTGTTTCCTCTGCGACCTCGGTCTTGTTTCGAAGAAATTTCGCTGCCGTTCAAAAACTTGCCGCCCGCTTTCGTGATCAGTGTTCGACGAGCGATGGATGCATCGGGGGAGGACGATGGTCCTTTTTCCCGCTATGCACGATGGTGAAAAATACGGGCACGAAAAAGAGCGTCGCGACGGTGGCGAAACACAATCCACCGATCACGGCGCGGCCGAGCGGCGCATTCTGCTCGCCGCCTTCGCCCAGCCCCAAAGACATAGGCAACATACCGATGATCATAGCGAGTGCCGTCATGAGCACGGGGCGGAAGCGAGTGGCGCCCGATTCGAGAGCGGCTTCGTTGGGCGTCTTCCCTTCCTCGAGTCGTTCCTTCGAGAAGCTGACGACTAGAATGCTATTGGCCGTGGCAACGCCCATGCACATGATCGCGCCGGTGAGTGCCGGGACGCTCACGGTGGTGCGCGTGACAAAGAGCATCCAGACGATCCCGGCAAGCGCCGCAGGCAGCGCCATCAGGATGACGAAGGGATCGAGCCAAGACTGGAAGTTGACGACGATCAGCATGTAGACCAGCACAATCGAAAAGAGCAAACCCCAAAGCAGGCCCGAGAAAGACGACTCCATCGTGAGAATCTGGCCGCGAATAATGAGCTGGGTCCCGCGCGGCAAAAACTTGCGGTCACGGTTGACGATAGGCTCGATGTCGCGCGCAACCCCGCCCAGGTCACGCCCTTCGACGCTGCCAAAGATATCAATGACGGGCTGAACGTTGTAGTGCGACACCACACCGCTCTCGGCGCCGCGCGTGAGCGAGGTAAGGCCGGAGAAAATCTGCGGCGTCGCGCTCGCCTGGGTGCCGTTGGTGATTGGGATGTTGTTGAGCTTTTGGAGACTGTCCATGTCGTACTGCGGTGACTGGGTAGCGATGTTGTAGCTGACGCCGGTTTTGGGATCGAGCCAAAAGGTTGGGGTGGTCTGAAAGCTGCCGCTCAGAGAGACCAGAAGGTTCGTAGCGATATCGCGCTGGCTGAAGCCGACTTGATCGGCCTTGGTGCGGTCGACCTCGAAATGGAGCTTCGGCTGGTTGAAGACCTGATGAATACGCAAATCGGCGACACCGGGAACGAATTTCAATTGATCGTACAAATTGTTCGCGAATTGGCGATTGGCGTCGATATTGCGGCCGACGATTTGAACGTCGATCGGGGCAGGCAAACCGAAATTGAGTATCTGGCCGACGATGTCGGCGGGAAGAAAGTAGAAAGTCACTCCTGGGAAATCCTTGGCCAGGACGAACCGGAGATCGTGCACGTATTTCGCGGTGGGGTGATGGTCTTTCTTCAAATCGACGAGGATGTCGGCGTCGCCGGGGCCGATCGGGGCCGAGTTGCTGTAGGAGAGGTTAAGCCCTGAGTACGGGATCCCGATGTTGTCGGTAATGCTGCCGAGTTCGTCCTTTGGAATTAGCTGGCGGATGGCGCCGTCGACTTGGTCACAGAGGGCGGCGGTGTCCTCGATGCGCGTGCCCGTCGGTGCGCGCATGTGCAGCTTGAACTCGCCGCTATCGACGGCAGGGAAAAAGTCCTGGCCGAGGAGCGGGATCAACGCGAACGAGAGTAAGCAGCAGGCGAAGAAGCAAACGGCGAAAAGTTTGTTATGCCGTATGCAGCGGTCGAGCAAGCCGTGGTAGCGGTCCCGCAGGTGGTCGAAACCGTGCTCGAACTTGAGCTGAAATTGCACGAAGGGATTTCGCGATTTCTTGGTGGCTTCGCGAGTTTCCTCGGTCTGACTGGCGAGAAGATACTTGGCCATCGTAGGAACGATGGTTCGCGAAAGGATGTAGGACGCGAGCATGGCGAAGCTGACGGCTTCAGCCAGAGGAACGAATAGATACCGCGCGACGCCCGAGAGAAAGAACATCGGGATGAACACGATACAGATCGACAGCGTCGAGACGAACGCTGGGACGGCGATTTGCGAAGCGCCATCGAGAATGGCCTGAACGATTTCCTTGCCCTGATCAATGTTGCGGTTGATGTTCTCGATTTCGACGGTGGCGTCGTCGACGAGAATACCTACGGCAAGCGCCAGGCCGCCGAGGGTCATGATGTTGATGGTCTCGCCGATGGCGCTCAATACGATGATCGATGTGAGGATCGAGAGCGGAATGGAGACGGCGATGATCAGCGTGCTGCGCCAGCTGCCGAGGAACAAAAGAATCATCAAGCCGGTAAGGCAGGCGGCGATGACGCCTTCGCGGATGACACCCTGGATCGAGGCTTTCACGAAGATCGACTGATCGGACAGCGGCGTAACGACCAGGTTCGGAGGCAGGCCCGCCAGAATCGTCGGCAGGTAGGCCTTCACGCTCGAAATAATGTCCAGCGTAGAAGACTTCCCGATTTTCTGAATGGTCATCAGCGACGCGCGCTTGCCATCCACTCGGACGATGTTGGTTTGTGGCGGAAAGCCGTCACGGACGTGGCCGATGTCGCGAATATAAACCGTGGAGCCGTTAACCGTCTTGATGGGAACGTCGTTCAACTCGGCGACGGTTTGGGGCGAGCCGTTGATGTCTACCTGATATTCGAATGGGCCGATTTTCGCGGTGCCGGCGGGGAGAATGAGGTTCTGCGCGGCGATGGTGTTGACAACATCGAGCGGTGAAAGGCCTTTGGACTGAAGCGCGGCTGTATTCAGATCGACCTGCACCTGGCGCTGCTTGCCGCCGTATGGATACGGGACGGCGACGCCGGGAATCGTGACGAGACCGAGACGGAGAAAGTTCAAACCGATGTCCCCGAGTTGTGTTTCGGTGAGGCCCTGACCTGACAGCGAGAGCTGAATAATCGGAACCGTCGAAGCGTTGTAGGTGATCACCAGCGGTGGAGTCGTACCGGGAGGTAAGCTGCGAAGGATGGTTTGCGAGACGGCAGTGACCTGGCCGATCGCGTTGCCAACTTGCACGCCTTCGTGGAAGAAAATCTTCACCACAGCCACGCCAGGCAGTGATTGCGACTCGATGTGCTCGATATCGTTGACGGTGGTGGTGAGTACGCGCTCGTAGTTGAGAACGATACGGTTCGACATGTCATCGGGAGAAAGGCCGGTGTAGTTCCAGATCACGCTGACGACGGGGATATCGATGTTCGGAAAAATGTCCGTGGGGGTACGGAGAATCGAGACCGTGCCCAAAATCAGCAGCAGGATTGAGGCGACGACGAAGGTGTAAGGCCTCCGTAGCGCGAGTCGAACTATCCACATCGAAAACAGCCCCCAAGGAAAACAAAATCCGTTGGACGTTGGATGACGCGATCAGCGGAATCAGACACAACGTCGTCGGGCGAAGATGCAAGCCCAGCGCCAAAATGGTCCCGCTATCGTGCCGGTCGTTAACAGACAGAGAAAGTTGGGATTATCCCACCGGTTAGGACGTGCGGTCGGGCCGCTTTGGTTACATACGAAATCGGGCGGCGACGGCGGGCCGACATCTGACGGCCCGCCGTCACGTGATATCCTAGCAGCATACCCGGGAGGCTAATCGCCCCCGCGACGGTTTCGACACGTCCATGGCTCAACCTGCCAAAACAAAGCCCAGCCCGCCGCCACCGACGGTGCAGCAATACGCCACGCTGCTGGAAGTCTCGAAGTCGATTGCGGCACACAAGAACCTCGCCGATCTATTTCACGACCTATCCGAGCGGCTGAAGGATCTGCTCACGTTTCACTATTTGTCTTTGGTGCTTTACGACTCGGCAAGAAACGTGATGCGAATGCACGTGCTGGAGACAACGGCACCGACTTCGATTCACGAGGGCGATGAATACACGATGGAAGAGTCGCCATCGGCGCTGGTGCTGGAGACGCAGAAGCCGCTGATCGTGGACGACACGGACACGTGCACGCCGTTCCCGCGGATCATGGCGCTACTGCGCGAGCAGAATGTGCGCTCGTTTTGCAGCCTGCCGTTGACCTCCGCGCACCGGCGACTCGGAACGCTGAATTTTGGAGCGGCAGAGCCGGCAGCGTTTTCCGAAGATGCGCTGGAATTCCCGCAGCTTGTCGCGGCGCAGCTCGCAGTGGCGGTGGACAACGCGCTGATATTCGAGGAAGCGCAAACGCTGCATCACCAGCTCTCGCGCGATCGCGATCGGTTACAGTTGTTGCTCGATCTGAACAACCGGGTGGTGTCGAATTTGGATCTCCGCGAGCTGTTCGCGGCGATCTCGTCGGGCATCCGTCGCGTGATGGCGTGCGACTACGCGGGGCTTTCGCTGCCCGATCCAGAGCAGGACCGCATGATGCGCATGTACGCGCTAGATTTTCCGGAGGGCAAGGGACTGCTGCACGAAGAAATGCTGGTGTCGTTCGATCACGCGAGTTCGGCGAAAGCGTATCTGACGATGAAGCCGCTGGTGCTCAGCAAAGCTTCTCCGGATTGGCTGAATTCCCCGATTGCGAGCGTTCGTGAAAAAGAAGGGTTGACGAATTTGTGCTTTCTGCCGCTGATCAGCCGTGGACGAGCCATCGGGAGCCTGAATCTGGGCCGGCTGCGGGATGAACCTTTCACGCAGCAGGACGTGCATTTCCTGAGCCAGATCGCGGGGCAAGTTGCGATCGCGGTGGAGAACGCGCTGGATTACGGGCACATGAGCGAATCGCGCGCCAGGCTGGCCGAAGAGCGAAGATACCTGAAGGAAGAGATCAAGACCGAACACAACTTCGAACAGATTGTGGGGGACAGCCCGGCGCTGAAGGCGGTGCTGCGGCAAGTCCAGACGGTTGCGGCGACAAGCTCAACGGTGCTGATTTTGGGAGAGACCGGAACCGGCAAGGAGCTGATCGCGCGGGCGATTCACAATTTGAGTCCGAGACACGAGCAAGCGTTTGTGAAAGTGAACTGCGCGGCGATTCCTCTGGGATTGTTGGAAAGCGAACTGTTCGGGCACGAGAAGGGCGCGTTTACCGGTGCGATCGCGCAAAAAGTGGGACGGTTTGAGCTCGCAAATCAAGGCACGATTTTTCTGGACGAGGTCGGAGACATTCCGCTGGAGCTGCAGCCTAAGCTTTTGAGAGTTCTGCAGGAACAGGAGTTCGAGCGGTTAGGGAGCACGCGAACCACGCGCGTGGATGTACGACTGGTCGCGGCCACGAGCCGCGATCTTAGCCAGATGATTGCGGACAGTCAGTTTCGGCGAGATCTTTTCTACCGGCTAAACATTTTCCCGGTAGCGGTGCCGCCATTGCGGGAGCGGCGTGCGGACATTCCGAAATTGGTGGAGCATTTCGTCTCGAAATACGCCAAAGCGATGAATAAGAAGGTGCCGTCGGTGCCGGCTGCAACCATCGAAGCGCTTCGAGAATACGCTTGGCCGGGAAATATCCGAGAACTGCAGAACGTGATCGAAAGGGCCGTGATTTTGACGCCGGGATCGGTGCTGCGTGCGCCGCTGGGCGAGCTGAAGAGCGCGGGTGCAGACCTGACGGCGGCAAAGCCTGCGACCTTGCAAGAAGTGGAGCGACAGCACATCCTGGAAGTGCTGCGCGAGAACAAATGGGTAATCGGCGGACCGAACGGAGCGGCGGCAAAACTGGGAATGAAACGGACGTCGCTGGTCTATAAAATGAACAAGCTGGGAATCGAGAGACCTTGGAAGTGACGGCGGGCCGTCGCGTGCTCGAATATCCGGCTGTTTTCGCCGCTCTACTGATGTTCGTGCACCTCTAGATCTCCTGTTCATTTACAGCGTATTCCCTTTCGTTCGTTTCAGATAACCAAAACCTGATTGCTTCGCTGCGAATGGAAGTGATTGTGCAACCGGAGTCTGCGAAAGCGTCCATGGAATATCACGCCATCAACGGACTAAAGCTTCAAGCGTCTCGGATTGGTCTGGGAACTTGGGCCATGGGCGGCTGGATGTGGGGTGGAACCGACGAGCAGGAGAGCATCCGCACGATTCGGACGGCACTCGATAAGGGCATCAATCTGATCGACACGGCGCCGGTGTACGGCTTCGGTCGGTCCGAAGAGATCGTGGGTAAGGCGGTCAAGGAGCACGGGGGACGCGACCGCGTGATCCTGGCAACGAAGACCGGGGTCGAGTGGCGGAATGGCGGGGTATCGCGGAACGCGTCGCGCGAACGAATCCTTCGCGAAGTGGATCATTCGCTGCAGCGCCTTCACACGGAGTACATTGACCTCTATCAAGTGCACTGGCCCGATCCGTTGGTGCCCATCGAGGAGACCGCGCAGGCGATGCTGGAACTCTACGAGACGGGAAAGATCCGGGCGATCGGAGTGAGCAATTTTTCGCCGCAGCAGATGGATCGGTTTCGAGCGACGGCGCCAATGCACACCGAGCAGGTCCCGTACAACTTATTCGAGAAACAGATCGACCGCGACGTGCTGCCCTATACTCGAGAAAACAAAATTTCGACGATCGTGTATGGTGCATTATGCCGCGGACTGCTGAGCGGGCGGATGAAGCCGGATTCGCAGTTCACCGGCGACGACATGCGGCAGGTAGATCCAAAGTTCCAACCGCCGCGCTATGCGCAGTATCTCAAGGCTGTGCAGGAGCTGGATGCGTACGCGCTGAAAGGCTTCGGGAAGCGCGTGATGCATTTCGCACTTCGTTGGGCGCTCGATCAGCCCGGCGTACATGTGGCACTCTGGGGCGCGCGACGGCCCGAACAACTTGACGGTCTCGACAATATTGACGATTGGAACCTAACCGACGAAGCAAGGCGCATGGCATGCCACATCGTCCGGGATAACGTGGCGGATCCGATTGGACCGGAGTTTATGGCGCCTCCGGCGCGAGCTTCAGCCGTTCCCCAAACCTAAAAACTGAGCCGTATTCCCTTCTGGGGCCAGAAAACCGATCTTCTCCCAGCGGGCAGCAGAAGAAATTTTCCCTTCCGTCGAGAAAGTCTCTTCCCAAATTCACTTTTTGTTCGACGGAATTTACTGTACCGTTCGCGTTCCCAAAATGGATTTGATGGATTTACAGGACTTGCGGGAGAGGTAAGTACTATGCCCGTTCGGTTTTGGTCGATAGGCCATTGGTTTGTCAATTGCGTACCGATCGGAGTCATGTTTTAGCCGGCAATTTGGGGATTGCCGGGGGCTACGGGGGCAATGGGTCAAGTTTTTGTACGCTGTGTAAACCTCTTCATCGAATTAGGCATCCGGCGGGCCGCTGTACTGGCCGTCTTGCTGCTGGGAACTGTTTCAGTTCTGTTGGGAATAGGCTCGGCGGATCGGTCTGCCCGGCGGACGACGGCGAAATCCGAGGCGGTGATCGAGGTGACCGCCGACTTGACACCGAAGTCAAATTTCGCTGGTTCCGCAGCCGAGGCCGTCGCTGGAGCGGAGACTCGCGACGATGGCGAGTTCGTTTCCCGACCGCTTTATCCCTACTCCGTGGTTCCGGGCGGTATCACCAGCGCCGACGAATTGCGCGCAGCCGAATTGAGCGATGCGTTGGTGCGCGATCACTACGTGGGACTGAGCCTGGCGAACGCGCACGTCGAACGACTGGCGGAAGCAAAGTCTATGTACGTGTCGTACCGACGGGGCAACAAAATCTTTTGGACGAAGAACGCTGTACGGCTCGCAAAGGGCGAGCGTGTAATTACGGACGGCGTGGTGATGCTGCGCGCGCGATGCGGCAATCGAATTTCGGAAGTTCCCATGGCTCCCGTTGAGCCGAGCACTGCGGCCGTTCCTGCGGCGGCGATGGAGTTGCCCGCCGCGGAAGGATTGCCGTTGCTGCCGGCGCTACCGGCGGACGTGCCGCTGGCTCCGGTGCCGGAGACCGCGATCGTGATTCCGGAGTTTCCCACGACCGCTCCGCCCGTGATTGTCGGGGGATACGCGCCGCCTTGGATGTGGATCCCTACGGGAGGGGGACCGAGTTCTTCGGGGCCGACGACGCCGAGCGGGGGAACTCCTTCGGGACCGTCCGGACCGACGCCACCATCGGGTCCGCAGCCGCCGCCAGTTATCGTTCCGCCTTCGGGGCCGGGCAGCCCGTCAGGTCCTGGCGCGCCGTCGGGTCCGGGAACGCCGGGCGCTCCTCCGATTGCGACGCCGGAACCGGGCGAGTTTGCGATGCTTGTTGCCGGTATGGCAGGAATTCTCGCAATGACGGCGCCGAGCAAGAAACGCGCGGCATAGACCGTTCGCCATTCACACCCACCGCTTCCCTTCCGTTCGATTCCATCTCATTTTGCCGGATCTTTTTTCGCTGCGGAGCGTCAGCAGGTTACGGCGCGTTTCTCGCGAAGAAGAATGCCTTCGTCATCGGCGTTCAGGATGCGAACGGTGGTTTGAAGTCCAGCCGCGGCGAACTGGTCGGAAATGTAGCGCGAGACGACGTCGAAATTGTGAGTTGCAAGAGCGACTACCGTAGGACCGGCACCGCTGAGCGAAATGCCCACAAGCCCGTCGAGGTGCGGGATCGCGAGCACTGCGGTAAGTCCCGGGATCAGCGGCTGGCGGAACGGCTGGTGAAGGCGGTCCTGCATCGCATCCCAGATTAAATCGTAATTGCCGGAGCCCAGCGCCGCGAGAAACAGTGCGCTGCGTTGAAGATTGTGAACGGCGTCCGTGAGCGGAACCGATTGGGGAAGCGCGGCACGCGAGACGGCCGTGTCGAGCGTCATCTTCGGCGTGACGGCGATCACCTGGATGTCTTTTGGCCACGCGCTGCGGAGGGCAACGATGTGTCCGTCGGCGCGGAGAAAGGAAACGACGAACCCGCCCAGAAGAGACGCGGCGAGGTTGTCGGTGTGATGCTCCATCTCGGCGGCGCAGCGGAGGGCGAAATCCTCCGAGAAGCGTCTTGCAGAGAGCGCGAAGGCGAGCGAGATGCCTGCGACGATGGCCGCGGCACTGCTGCCGAGTCCGCCAGAAATCGGGATGTCGTTTTGAACAGCGAGGCGAACCGACGGAAGTTCGTATCCGAGACGGCCGGCGGTGTGCTGCATCGCGCGAAGAATCAGATTTTGGTGCGGTGACGTGGGCAAATCAGCGCTGCCGGCGACACCACGAGTGCGGACGGTGGAACGTTGTGCAGGATCGGAGTGCGTTGTCGCTCGGACGGTTAGGTAGAGGTCAAGCGCAAGGCCAAAGCAGTCAAATCCAGCGCCGAGATTGGCGGTGGAGGCCGGAACGCGAACTTCAAACGACGATCGATTGGCGACGGACATCGGTTGAGTGCGTATCTCCGGTAATGCGAATCAGCTCTGTTTCAGATTCTCGAGAATCGATTTCTTGTCGGCGGCAACGCGCACCGGCGCATTCGGATATTTGCCTTGGATCGCGTGGCGCGCCGGCGGTTTGCCTTTCTCGTGCGATTGGATCGAGAGCGAGCCTCGGTGGTAGTGACTGACGTAATCCGGATCCTTCAAAATGTGCCCGGTGAGAACCGCGACGACGGTTTCGTCATTTTTGATTTTGCCTGCGCCAACGAGCTTGCGAATTCCAGCGAGCGTGGCGGCGGATGCGGGTTCGCACCCGATGCCGTCACGACCGATGATGGCTTTCGCGTCGGCGAGTTCTGCTTCGGTAACGCTCAAGACTTCGCCACCGGTTTCCAGAACGGCGCGGAGTGCTTTCTTCCAGGAGACCGGTGAGCCAATCTTAATCGCGGTCGCCAGTGTATTCGGATGATCGACGAAGGGAATCTGGTTCGGAATACCCTTTGACGTTTCAGGTGAGTGCGCTGCCAGCTTTTTGAAAGCGTGGGCCAGAGGCGCGGCGCCTTCGGCTTGCACCACGCTGATCTTGGGAAGCCGATCGATCAGACCGATCTGCTTCATCTCGCCGAACCCTTTGCCAAGCGCGGAACTGTTGCCGAGATTTCCGCCGGGAACAACGACGTGATCGGGCACTTGCCAATCGAGTTGCTCAAGAATCTCGAAGGCGACCGTTTTCTGCCCTTCAATTCGAAAAGGATTTATGGAGTTCGCGACGTAGATCGAGGGTTCATCGGCGAGTTCCTGAATCAGGCGCATGCAATCGTCAAAATTGCCGTCAATTTCGCAGATTGCGGCGCCGTAGTCCATGCTTTGCGCGAGTTTGGCGGCGCTCACTTGGCCAAACGGAAGCAGGATCGCGCATTGCATTCCGGCTCGGGCGGCATAGGCGGCGAGGCTGGCAGCTGTGTTGCCGGTGCTGGCACAAACAACGGTGCGAGCTCCCAGAACTTTGGCTTGGGTGACGGCGGAGGTCATGCCGGTGTCTTTGAATGACGCGGTCGGGTTGCAGCCCTGATGCTTCAAGCGCAGCGCGGCAAGCCCGCTGTATTCAGCACAGCGGGGCGCGTCATAGAGCGGCGTATTGCCCTCCAACAGAGTGACGACGGGCGCGTCGTCTGCGAATGGGAGCAGTTCGCGGTGGCGCCAGACGCCGGATTTGTCGCGAGCGGCACTTGAGAGAGCACGTTCGCGCCACGTGGCGCGCAACGTTGCGGGATCGGCGATCGATTCGAGCTGAATTTCGATTTCGAGCGGGCCGCCACATTTCGAGCAGACGTAAATGCGCTCAGAGGTTGCGAACGATTGACCGCATCCGAGCGCGATACAGCGCTGAACGGCGTTGCTGCCTAGGCGCGGAACCGAAATGGAGTGTACGGCGTTCATCGCGCGACGGGCGTGGTTTCGCGGGCGGTTCGCGAATCGAGCGCGAATTCGTTGTGAACGGCGATCAGTGCCTTCTTCATGTCCGCGCGAGCGACAACGAAGGAAATGTTGGTTTCCGATGAGCCTTGCGCGATGGCGATAATGTTGACGTTCTCGCGGCCGAGGACACTGAAGGTGCGGCCGGAAATTCCGACCGTGCCACGCATGTTTTCGCCGACAACCGCGACGATGGAAATGTTGGAATCGATGGTGATGTGGTCGACCTTCTGGTGCATCAAGTCCTGTGAGAACTGCGCTCGCAATGCTTCGACGGTTCGCTTGCCGTCAGCGGAAGAAACGACGAAGCAGATGTCGTTCTGCGAAGACGACTGCGAAATCAGCAGCACAGGCACGCGAATAGCGGCCGTGGTGGAGAATGTGCGACCGACAACGTCTGGAAGGCCGATGATGCCAGGGCCGCCGATGGCGATCAGCGAGACGTCACTGATCGCCGTGAGTGCTTTGACGCCGCGAGGGCCTTCCTGGCCTTCCGGCGTAATCTTGGTGCCGGAATTGTTGGGTTGGAACGAATTTCGGATCCAAACCGGAATGCCCGCGCGAGCGACGGCGCGCAACGTTTTTGGATGGAGAACTTTTGCGCCGAAGTAGGCGAGTTCGGCAGCTTCGCGGTACGAGATTTCGGGAATGGTCTGCGCGTCCGGAACCATGCGCGGATCGGCGGTAAGCACGCCGTTCACATCAGTCCAGATGATGACTTCATCGGCGTTCAAAGCTGCACCGAGAATCGTGACGGAATAGTCAGAGCCGCCGCGGCCAAGAGTGGTGAGCACGCCGTCGACGGTGGCGCCAATATAACCGGTGACCACGGGAACCGCACCGCGATCCAGCAGCGGGCGGAGGCGCGCTTCGCAGCGTTCCTGGGTTCGGTCTTCGACAGGCTCGGCGCCGCCGTGATGGGAATCGGTGATGATCAGCTCGGTCGCTTCGATGCCTTCGCTCTCAGAGCCGCGTTCGGCAAGCACGGCGGCTAGGATCGGCGTGGTGAGGCGTTCGCCGAGGCTCGATACGGTGTCGAGGGTGCGGGGCGTGAGCTGGCGCAGGAGCGCGGTGCCTTCACATAGGCGCTTGGCCTCGCCGAGGATTTCCTGGATGCGCGCGGAGAGCTTCTCGCGCATTGCCGGATTCTTGATGAGCTCGGTGAGGGCTGCGTCGTGCTGTTTGCGAAGTTTTTCCAGAAGGCCGAGGGCATGGTCGCGATCGCCAGCTTCGGAGCGGTTCGCCGCTTCGATGAGCGTATTCGTGACGCCGGCCATCGCCGAAACAACAACGACAAGCGAGTAGTCTTTCGCCGCGGCCTGGACGATATCCGCTACGCGGCTGATGCACTTGGCATCGCCGACAGATGTGCCTCCAAACTTCATGACCTGCAGTTGCCGTTTCATTGAGATAGACCTATGGCGAGGCAGGATTACGGCGAACGACAAGCTTGCGTTCCGGGATACCGCGCCTGAAGAAAACTATACACCAAAATTTGCAGGATGGCCGGTGGCGCGGGGCATGTTGCCCAAAGTCATAGGGTTGCAAACACGGCACAAATCCTCGTTGTCGTGTCATCCACAAGGACTAAGGGCGCGCGGACAGCGCCGGGATCAGATTCTTGGCCTGTGGCGAGCCCAATCCGGTGTAAGAGTCGAATCCTGCTACCGTGCGGCAGACCAGCCGGCAACTGTCCGATACGGGCCGATTGATCGGGTTAAAGTTCAGAGCGTCCATGCGCGTGTTCGCCGGGTAGAGCGAGGCGACTGTAGCGGTGAGCAGAGACTTGTGAGCGGCGGCGCGCAAGGCGTTCGCGATCGCGATACCGGCCGCCCACTGCGGCGTGGCGGCGCTGGTACCCCCCACCTGGAACCATCCGGAAGCGCCTTGGTAAGGAATCGAGTTGTAGACGGCATAGCCCGTGCCCGGGTTCGCATTGAAGGAAACGTCGGGAACAGCGCGGTAGCCGGAGGCGTCGCCGGGCACGCCGAACTGCTCCTGGAACAGCGGCTCGATCTCGTAGGCGCTAATTCCGCCTCCGCTGCCGCTCCAGGCCGCTTCGCTCTGGTAATTGTTTTCTGCGTTGAGAGTGAGGGACGTGCCACCGACGGAGACTACGTCAGGTGAGGCAGCCGGGTAGTTTACGCCCGCTCCGGAGTCGCCGGAGGCTGCGACGAAAGTGACGCCGCTTGCGAGAAAGTGCGTATCCATCGAACGCTCGCCGGAGAACTCGGGCGTGGTCCAGCTCATCGAGACGACAGAAGCGCCCTTGCTGACGGCGAGATCGACGCCGAGCAGAAGATCGGAAAGCGCGTAGGAGTTCCCTTCGACCAGGATTATCTTGGCTTGCGGTGCGATCGCGTGCGCCCACTCCACGTCTAGCGCGGTTTCGATCGCCCACTGAGAGCTGGCTTGAGGCTGGGAACCGGTCGCGTACAGCTTCGTGAAGCAGCCGCTCGCGGAAGTGCAGGATGGAAGATTGAATTGCGTGCTGAAGGTGGCCAGATCGGATTCGATGTTCGCATCGTCGTAGGCGTCGATGACGGCGATGGTCTGGCCAGCACCCTGATTCGAGAGGGCGTCGAAGCTGTAGGCGTGGCGGATCGTCGACGGTGTGAAGGCCGAGGTTGGTGGAGCGCTCAGGTCCGCTGTGGTGACGATATGGACGGGGGGTCGCGTAAAGGCAGCGGGCTCGCGCGTAGGCGCGATTTGCGGCAGGCGTAGACGGACGAGCTGTTGGGCGGCAAGCGACGGGGACAGGACCGAGGCGGCGATAAGGCCGAGGATCCATTTCGCGCTCGAGTCGTTTTTCTTGCCAGCGGACATCGGTGTTTCCCCCGTGGGCCGAGCCTGTCGATGCGCTTCAAGCGGCGATCCGCAGTTCGGGCGACGAGCACAGCGTACCGACAGGGTTAGCACTGGCCAATGGGACAGGTGGCACAAATGCAGTGGTACGGATGGGGGTATGCCGGAGTGGTACTACCATTTTAAGATACTGTAAATAAAAGGTTTAAGTCGTTCCGCTTTAGAGGTCGAGCGGGAGGCCTACGTAGTTTTCCGCGAGGCATTCGGATGCCGCGCGGGAGCCGGTGAGATAATCAAGCTCTGCTAACTGGCGGCGATGGTCGAATGCGTTGTCATGGCTGAAGCGGTGGAGCATTGAAGTCATCCACCAGGAGAAGCGCTGAACCTTCCACACGCGGCGGAGGCAGGTGGCGGAGTAGGCGTCAAGCAGGGCGCGGCGGCCGGATTTGTAGAATTCGACCAGAGCGTGGGCGAAGATCTGGACGTCGGCGACGGCAAGATTCAGACCCTTCGCCCCGGTCGGCGGAACGATGTGGGCGGCGTCTCCCGCGAGGAACAACTTTCCGAATTGCATCGGTTCGACGACGTAGCTTCGCATCCCAGTGATTCCCTTTTGGAGAACCGGCCCTTCGGTGAGTGTGAAGTCTTCCGCAGCGAGCCGAATCTGGAGTTCATTCCAGATTTTCGTGTCGGGCCAACGGGCAATGTCTTCCTCGGGCTTGCACTGGATGTAGAGGCGGCTGATTTGCGGCGAACGCATGCTGAGTAGAGCGAAGCCGCGTTCGTGATAGGCGTAAATCAGTTCGTCGGAGGACGGCGGAGCTTCGGCCAGGATTCCGAGCCAACCGAAGGGATACTCGCGATCGTAGACGGCGAGAGCCGAGGGGGGGACTGAGGGACGGCAGATGCCATGGAAACCGTCGCATCCGGCGATGAAATCGCAATCGAGCGTACGCGCGTCGCCATTTTCTTCGAAACGGATTTTCGCATGGGAAAACGTGCTCGCGCCCTGAAAATCGTGGATGCTGGTGTTCGCGACTTCGAAATGGATCGGCGCTCCGGAGTCGAGACGGGCCTTCGTAAGATCTTTCACGACTTCGTGCTGAGCGTAGATGGTGACGCTTTTTCCTCCGGTGAGGTCCGCGAAATCGATGTGGTGCGTGCCGCCGTTAAAGCGGAGATAGATGCCGTGATGAACCAGGCCGATTTGATCGAGACGCGCGCCGAGGCCGAGGCGGTGCAGGAGGTCGACCGTTCCCTGCTCGAGCACGCCGGCACGAACGCGTTCTTCGACGTACTGGCGGCTACGATTTTCGACGATCACGGAATCGATGCCTTCGCGCTGGAGAAGATGCGATAGGAAAAGCCCGGCGGGCCCGGCGCCGACAATGCCGACTTGCGTGCGCATGCGGACACCACGATACCAGAGCGAAACGCCCGCGGGAACCGAGAGGCGTGTCGGAAGGAACGATAACGCGTGAGGCGCAACGGGCGCTCGCAAGAATTGGAAGGTCGGTGTGCGGATGCTAGGATGCGAACGTCGACGACTGGACGCGTGTTTCGAGGAGCCGGGAATGCTGGTGAGCAAGAAGAATCTGCAGGTGGAGTGGGGACATTGCGACGCGGCGGGGATTGTGTTCTATCCGAACTACCTCGCTTGGTTCGACGATTGCACAACGGCGCTTTTCGCGCACGCGGGATTGCCAATTCAGGATCTGTTCCGCTCGCAAGGGATTGTGGGCGTGCCCCTGGTGGACGTTCGCGTGAAATTCATGGCGGCTTCCACGTATGGGGATCAGCTTCGCGCGGAATCCACGGTAACGGAAATTCGCAACTCCAGCTTTGTGATACGGCACCAGTTCTTTAAGGGTGACGCGCTGGCGGTGGAGGGATTCGAGACGCGCGTATGGGCGGAGCGCGACACGGTAAATGCGGCACGGATTAAGTCGCGAAAGATTCCTCCAAATGTGGTTGAAAAATTATCGGGCGAGCCGATGAAGTAGGCGACGGCGCTTCTGGATTGAGTCGCAGCGCGTCTGTCTGTCGACGGATCGACATTGGAACGTGATTCTAGAAGGAACCGGCAAAGTTGTCGGCGCTACTCGATCGTCGCGTGAACTCCGCTAGGTGAGCGGGATCGGCTTTGGTTTTGCGGGATCGCTGTAATCGTAGAAGCCCTTCCCCGCCTTTCTTCCGTTCCAACCCATCAAGACCATGCGCTTCAGCAGTGGAGGCGGCGCGAAACGCTTTTCTTTGAATTCGTCGAACATGATATTCGCGATGTAATAGGTCGTGTCGTTGCCGACGAAATCGAGCAGGGTGAGTGGGCCCATCGGGTGGCCGCAGCCCAGCTTCATGGAATTGTCGATGTCTTCGATCGAGCCGACGCCCTCCTCGAGCGCGCGGACGGCATCGAGAAGATAAGGAACCAGTAGTCGGTTGACGATGAATCCGGTGCGGTCGGTGGTGCGTACGGGAGTCTTGCCGCAACGCGTGGCGAATTCGACGACGGAGGCTTCCACTTTTGGGTCCGTGGCGATTGTGCGGATCACTTCGACAAGCTTCATGATCGGGACGGGGTTGAAAAAATGGAGGCCGAGAAAGCGGTCTTGGCGCTTGGTATAGGTGGACATCTCTGTGATCGAAAGGGAAGAGGTGTTGCTGGCGAAAACGGTGTGCTTGGGACAGAGCACGTCGAGTTCGTTCCACAGATCCTTTTTCGCCGGTAGCTGCTCGATGATCGCTTCCACCACGAGGTCGGAATCTTTCAAGTCTGCGAGATCGGTGGTTCCTTTTAGGCGACCGCGAGCGCCGTCTCGCTCGGCGGCCGAAAGGGTTCCCTTATCGACCATGCGCTGCAGGTTTTTGTCGATGGACGCAAGCCCCTTATCCAGAGCTGCTTTCGAGACTTCTCGAACGACGAGGTGACAACCGGCCTGCGCGGCGACCTGCGCGATCCCCGATCCCATCAGGCCGCAGCCCACGACTCCTACTTTTTCGATGCGCATCTGCTTCCTCTCTCAATGAGTTTGAACTGATTTCCGTTCAGGACTGCGAATCGATTTCAGCAAAAACCTGTTGCGCGATGTGGAACGCGGTATTGGCCGCGGGCACGCCGCAATAAATCGCACATTGAAGCAACACTTCCTGAATTTCCTCGCGCGTGACTTTGTTTCCGAGCGCGGCGCGAATATGCATACGAAACTCATCGTTGCGATTCAGCGCTACCAGAGTGGCCAAAACGACGAGGCTGCGGGTCCGGGGCGGAAGGCCGGGGCGCGACCAGACCTCACCCCAGGCGTAGCGAGTGATCAGATCCTGGAACGGCTCGGTGAACCAGTCTTTCTTTGCTTCGGCGGAATTGACGTGCGCGTCGCCGAGCACAGTGCGACGAGTTTTCATCCCCGTTGTGTGGCGTTGCTTTTCGTCCATGCTCAATCCTCCGCTCGCAGGATATTTGCCAGGAGCGCGTCAGTGAATTGCGAGTGCGCTTCAACATTCGACAGGTGCGCGGCGTCCAGTTCGGCGTAGTGCGCGCCGGACAATTCTTGGGCGAGCTGTTTGCCGTCCGCTGGAGGCGTGGCACCGTCATGCGCCCCGGAGATTACGAGAATCGGCGGAAGTTTCGCCGGCGGAGTTACGTCGAGAAAATTCGCATCACGCACTGCTGCGCAACACGCTGCGTAGCCTGCGGGATCGATGCCGAGGAACGCCGCGCGGATTCTTTCGACGGCGTCTGGTGAACTGGCGAAGAAAGCAGGAGTGAACCACCGTTCGGTGACGGCGGCCACGACGGAAAGCATTCCTTCGCTGCGAACCTTGGCAATCCGGTTGTTCCAGCCTTCGTCGTTGCCGATTTTCAATGCGGTGTTGGCAAGTGCAGCGGATTTCAAGCGTTCGGGAGCGTGATGAATGAGCCACTGGCCGATTTGGCCGCCCATGGACAGGCCACAGAAATGAAATCTTTCGATGCGCAGCGCCGAGGCCACGCCGAGTAGGTCATTCGCAAGAAGCTCGATCGTGTAGGGACCGGGCGTGACGCTGGAGTGACCATGGCCGCGAGTATCGAAGCGCAGGAGACGGAATCTCGCTGCGAGCGGCTGGAGCTGCGGCTGCCACATTGCTGTGGTGGTCCCGAGTCCATTCGAAAAAATGACCAGGGGCGCCGATTCGGGTCCTTGCAAGTGGTAGTGGAGAACCGCTGCGTTGACGTCAACGTAGGGCATGGCTACGTTCGAGACTTCCCTTCACCGGACTTGGAGGAGGCGCAGGCGGCGAGAACATTCGCAACGATAGCCTCGGCTGAGCCGTTGAAATTCTTCGGGTTGAAAATGCGTTCCACATCCGCGGCGGAAAAGTATTTCTGCATTTGCGGGTCTTTGAGGACTACCTCGCGCAGAGGTTGGTGTGATTCTGTCGCGACGCGGGCAAGCGTTTGGGCGATTTTGCGCGCGGGCTCCCGGCCTTCATGCTTTGCGAGCGCGACGGCGAAAGCTTCGGTAAGGGCGAGGCCGCTTTGGACAGAAAGGTTGGCAGTCATTTGCGCTTTGTCGACGGTAAGACCTTCGAGGATCACGTCCAGATGATACAGCGCGCCCGATGCGACGAGAAAAATCTCAGGAAGCGTCTCCCACTCGGCTTGCCAGCCCCCAAGGCCGCGCTCGTGTTCCTGCACAATCGCGGCAATCATCGTCGAAACCAGCGGCGGTACGCGTGTTGCGGCGGAGAGAATGACGGCCGAGCCGACTGGATTGCGCTTCTGAGGCATGGTCGATGAGCCGCCGCGACCTTTCGCAGCGGGCTCGAAGGCTTCGGAAACTTCGGTTTGCGAGAGAAGCGAGATGTCACGCGCGATTTTACCAGCGGTGCCAACGATCAGGCCGATCGTTGCGGCGACCTCGGCGAAACGGTCGCGGTGGGCGTGCCAAGAGATCGGTGGCAAGGTTAGACGAAGTTGCTGGGCGAGCGCTGCGGCGACTTTGGTGCCCGCGGCCCCCAGAACGGCGAGGGTTCCCACCGAACCGCCGAACTGTAGCGCTAAAGCGCGAGTTCGGAGTTGGCCGAGCCTTTCGCGATGCCGCTCGATGGCGTCGAGCCAACCTGCGAATTTTAGGCCGAGGGAGATGGGGCTGGCTTGCTGGAGCCAGGTGCGTCCGGCGAGTTGTGTCGCTGAATGCTCTTGGGTGAGGGCGGCAAGTCGATCGGATATTTTTGCGAGGTTTGCGTCGAGCAAAATGAGCGCCTCGCGAATCTGCAAGACGCGGCCGGTATCGATCGCATCCTGGCTTGTTGCACCAAAGTGAACGAACCTGGAAGCGTTTTTTTCGGCTCGTTCGACGCTCGCGGTGAGCTGCTTCAGGAGTGGGATCGCGAGGTTACCGGAGAGGGCGGCGTCAACGGCGATCCCGGCCGTATCGTACGCATCGGCCTGGCACGCTTTCTCAATCGCCGTAAGAACGCCCGCCGGAGCCTGTCCTGTCGCGACCAGCGCGCGAGCCAAGGCGGCTTCAAAATCAAGCATGCCCTGCAGCGTCGAGCGATCGGAGAAAACCTCGCGCATCGCTTCGGTGGTGAAAAGCGGATCGAGCAGACGCGTGGTTGGTTGGTTCGTCAACGAAATGAAATCCTACGCTGCGATCTCAGGAATAAGCTTTCGGCGTGAAGCGCGAGACTTCGTCGACGGCGCGATAGGCCTGATCGATCGCCGCATTGGTGTAAGCCAAAGCCTCGGAATCGGAGTTCGCGATTGAGATCCGGCCGAAGGGCTGGCGACCAATCACGCAGGGCTGCTGGTCCTCGGGCCAATCCGGATCGTACAGCGAATTGTATTCGTAGGCATAGCCGTGGGGCCAGCGATTCACGGTGATGGCAAGAATATCGTTCCCTGGATCGAAGCCGCCCGGGCCGAGGATTGCGCCGAGCTGCTCGCGGATATTGCGTTCGTAGGTTTCGAAAGGCGTGGCGAGCATCTGGGCGCGCCCGGCCATTTGCTGCGCGCGAGCCGGAAGGCCGGGCTTTGTGGGAACGTGCTCCAGGTGAACGAGGCACGGTTCGTCGGGATGACTCGGGAATTTATAGGAGCCCATGCTGACCGGAAAGTCGAGAGTGAGTGAGTCGAAGAAGCCACCGGGGCAGCGAATGCCGCTGATGCCGAGTTTTTTGAAAGACTGCCAGTTGCGGATCAGAACGGTGGTGTAGACGAGCGGCACTTTCACGCCATATGCAAGAGCTTCCCGTTGTTTATCCGGCAGTTCGGGGCACATGTAGGGAATCACCATGTTCCAACCGGCCAGGATACAGACGGAGCCGCGAACAGTGCGCGGTTTGCCATCGCGGACGTACGTGACTTCGACTTCCTTCGCGTTCGAGGGTTCGCCGACATTTTTCGCGTGAATCACCGTGCTATTCAAACGCAAGCGCACGTTTGAAGAAGGAGCGTCGAGTACCGCGTAGTTTAGCTTCGCGGTCACGATGTCTTCCATCGTGGAGCCGGGCGCCGATCTAGGAATCAGCGAGCGGACCAGCAGGCGGGCGATCGAAGCGTTGCCATCCGGAAAGTGAAAGATGTATGGCTCGCCGGAATCATCCGACTCCGGCTCTTCGCGCGTGACTTCGACGCCCATTCCAGGGCCATATTTGCCGGACAGATCCATCCCTTCGAAACCAGGAAATCCCAAATACGCAAGATCTCCAGCGGGAACCGCGTCGATACCCACTCCGTACAGTCCATACGTCTGCTTTTGCATGAAAGGAATCGCGCTGGGATCGACTTTCACGTACTTCAAGAGGTAGTCCTGGTAGCTAGTGCGAGAGAGAGTGACTTTTTTCTCCCACGACGATTGGCCCGGCAGATAGTCGACCTTGTCGATGAAAAGGCGCGTGAGATCTTTCTGGGCTTGCGGCGAGAGAGGCGTCTTCATAAAAAATTCAGCCCACGTCGGCTCGCCCGGTCCGATCGCCAGTTTGTCGGCGCCAAAGGTTTGCTTGTCAAAGAAAACGGCGCGGGACAGGCCGTTCGTTTTATCGAAGTCGCGATCGTAATACTTGTAGAACTTTTGCGCGTCGATGCCGAGCTCGCGAAGCAGCTCCTTCGCTTGAGAACTATACAGCTTCGGGCTGGCGATCGACTGCGTGCCCCCGTAGCCGATCAGGGTGCGGTCGCCGACATGGAACTCGTTTCGGCGCGCGTGGCCGCCGAAGTCGTCGTGATTTTCGAGAATGAGGATCTTAGAGTTTGGTCCGTGTTGCTTGCGGTAGAAGTAGGCGGCGGAGAGTCCGCTGATGCCGCCGCCGACCACGATCAAATCAAAGCTTTCGGAATCGTGTTGCGGATTCTGCCATTCATTGCCGTCGCGCAGACCGTGGCCCACTTCCATGACAGCGTTTGTGGTGCCCCGAAAACCGGTGAGCGTGGGCGGGTAGTAATCCGAGGATTGGGGGGTCTGAAGTGGAGATTCGACCAGGCCCAATGTTTCCATCCACTTCGAGTGATTCAGCGCGAGACCGCTTCCAACGGCGACGCCGAACCCATTGAGGAAATCGCGCCGGGTGACGTTGCGCTCCATTCCGAGTTGAACGTCCTTTTTATCACGAACCAAGCTCTCCCCCAGGAGGGTGACCACCGGGGTTCGACGCGCTAGGTTTGAGGCAGCGCGCGCCCGGCTTTAGATTTGTTTGGCGCTATCAGCATACTCCAGCCACGAGTGGTCCACCGGCAAATTTAGGTTCCGAGGACCCGAGTTCGGGCTAGGAGTCGTGGGGCGTGACCGTGACGCGCAGCGTGGTTCCGCCGATGCGGAAATCACCGGGGAGCTCGAGTTTGGCAGACAGGACACGCTGATCGGCGACGTAAGTTCCATTGGTCGAGCGCAAATCGCGGAGCAGGACCGAGTTGTCTTTGACCTCCAGGGCACAATGGAGCCGCGAGACCTGGCGATCATCGAGCTCGATATCGGCGCCGCCGCCAAGCCTGCCGATGGTGGCCAAGGGCATTGTGAGATTGCGTTCAAGACCCCTGGAGGCGCCGTCGGTTACGGTGACGGTGATTGATTTTCCTGCCGGCAAATCCAAAGAGATCTTGCGGTTATCCGGCGACTCTTCAAGGCGCGTACCGGCGAACGGGCGTTCGTCGTCTGAGAGTGGATCGGTGATGATCGTGGACGAGCCCGAATCGCGGGGAACCAAATCGATGATTGAACTCTGAGCGCACATCCAACAGCGCACCTGAATCATGCGTCGTCCGGCAGCCTCGGCGTCGTCGACTTCGATCTGTGCGGTGCAGTGGGTGCAGCGGACACGCATTGGCGGAATGTACCATTTTTGTAAAAGGCGCGAGCCCCGAAAAGACCGAATTGTATCCGAAACGGAACGATGTAACGAAATGTTACAAAATATGGCAATATTATGCACCACGGTTCTTGCAAAGCTCGAATTATGTAATATACTGCATATCGATGAGGGCCAAATCTCCCCCCTACTCTCTATTGGCTTCGGCTGACCGACGAGTTCCGCCAGAGTTGGAACACGAAGGCTTTCTCGCGCGGTTGGGGCGGCGTGTCCGCGGTTTTCGGAATCGACGCGGAATGACGCGCAAAAATCTGTCGCAAGAAGCGGATGTGTCCGAGCGGCATCTGGCGCAACTTGAATCGGGCGACGGCAACATTTCGGTTTTACTGCTGCAGCGAATTGCGACGGCTTTGGGTGCGTCGATGAGCGAAATTTTTGCGCCCGATGGCCAGACCGATGGCGGGGGTGGCGTGTTGCAGATCTTCGAACGGCTACCCGCTGACCGACGCGCTGAAATCCTCACGCAAATCCAAAGCGAAATCGACGGAAATGGCAGAGCGCGCGACGGACGGGTGGCGCTCATTGGGTTGCGCGGGGCAGGAAAATCCACGCTTGGCGCGCGGCTGGCTGTGGACTGGAAAGTCCCGTTCGTGGAGCTCGATCGGGAGATCGAAAAAGATGCCGGCATGGGGCTCGCGGAGCTTTTTTCGTTGTATGGGCAAGCTGGCTATCGCCGATTCGAGAAGCGAACGTTGGAACGCGTACTCACCTCGAACAATCACGCCGTGATTTCGGTGGGCGGCGGGGTGGTGTCGGAGCGCGAAACGTATGACCGGCTGCTGGCCAGTTGCTACACCGTGTGGCTGAAGGCGCAGCCCGAGGAACACATGGCGCGCGTGGTGGCGCAGGGTGACTTGCGCGCGATCGCAGAGAACGAACAGGCGATGGAAGACTTGCGCGACATTCTGGCCGCGCGTGAGCCGCTCTACGGCATGGCGGACTTGGAGTTTGAAACGTCCGGTGATTCGGTGGACGAAAGCTTTGAGAAATTGAAACAGGCGCTCGCTGCTCGCTGAGACGCAGGAGGATTTCGTGGAAACAACGGCAACGCAGGAACCGCAAGCACAATTCACGCCGGTGGACTATCAAACCGATCCTTCGCAATACAAACACTGGCACGTCAATTACGAACCGCCCGTCGCGACTCTGACGATGGATGTGAACGAAGACGGCGGGCTGCGTCCGGGCTACAAGCTGAAGCTGAATTCCTACGACCTCGGCGTCGATATTGAGCTGCACGACGCGCTGCAGCGGATCCGGTTCGAGCATCCGGAGATTCGCGCCGTGGTGATTACGAGCGGCAAAAGCCGGATTTTTTGCTCTGGCGCAAACATTTACATGCTTGGGCTTTCTTCGCATGCCTGGAAGGTGAACTTCTGCAAATTCACGAACGAGACGCGCAATGGGATTGAAGATTCGAGCGCGCATTCGGGATTGAAATTTCTGGCGGCATTAAATGGGATTACGGCGGGTGGTGGATACGAATTGGCACTCGCTTGCGATGAACTCATCCTGGTGGATGACCGTTCGTCGGCGGTGAGCCTGCCGGAAGTTCCGCTTCTCGGAGTTCTGCCGGGAACGGGTGGGCTGACCCGGTTGACCGACAAGCGGCACGTGCGGCGCGATCATGCAGACATGTTCTGCACGAACCCGGACGGCGTGAAGGGCCAGCGCGCGAAGGACTGGAAGCTGGTTGATGAAACGGTAAAGACGGCACAGTTTGCTGTGCACGTGAAGCAGCGGGCGCTGAAACTGGCCGAGATGAGTAGCCGTCCAGCCGAGGCAAAGGGTGTCGCCCTCACGCCGCTCGAACGCCAGATCGACCAGTCCGTTCGCCATTACAAATACGTGGATGTAACGTTCGATCGAGATGCACGGACCGCCACCATCACCTTGCGCGGGCCCGAACCCATCGACGCGATGACGGTCGAGAGCGTTCACGCGCTTGGCGCGAACTGGTGGCCACTGCAGATGGCGCGAGAACTGGATGACGCGATTCTCGGGCTACGCACCGACGAACGCGACCTGGGATTGTGGATCCTGAAAACGGCGGGCGACGCCGACAGCGTACTGGCGATGGACAAGTTTCTGGTCGAAAACCAAGACAACTGGTTCGTAGGAGAAGTTCTGGGGATGTTGCGGCGGACCTTCGCGCGGCTGGATGTGTCGTCGCGATCAATGTTCGCGCTGCTCGAGCCGGAATCGTGCTTCGCAGGGTCGCTTGCGGAACTTGCACTGGCGGCCGACCGCGTCTACATGTTGGATGCGCAAGAAGGCGACGCGAAGAGCTGGATGATGCTCTCCGAAATGAATTTTGGCGCGCTGCCGATGGTGGGTAAGCGCTCGCGACTGCAAGCGCGCTTCTATGGCAACGAGCAAGTGGTGGATGCGCTGCGCGAGTTGGTGGGACGAAAGTTGACTGCGGCAGAAGCGCTGGAAGCGGGGCTGGTGACGGCGGCCCCGGACGAACTTGATTGGCCGGATGAAATTCGCCAAGCCATCGAATCCCGCACGGCGTTGTCTCCCGACGCGTTGACGGGTCTTGAGGCGAATTTGCGATTTGGATCGCCGGAGACGATGGAGACACGCGTGTTTGGGCGGCTCTCGGCCTGGCAGAACTGGATCTTCGTGCGGCCAAACGCGGTCGGTGAGAGCGGCGCATTGAAAGTTTACGGCACGGGAGCGCCAGTGAAATTTAACTGGGAGCGCGTTTGACCCGAGACGACTTCTGATTTTAGAACGATCGGTAACTGAGGAGCGGCCATGATCGATTACACAGAGAAAATTCCGAACAACGTGGATCTAGGACGTGATCGAGTGTTGCAACGCGCGCTGGAGCACTGGCAGCCTGCGTACATGAACTGGTGGTACGACATGGGCCCGAGCGACAGCAACGCGCTCGAAGTCTATTTGCGCACGGCCATGAGCGTTGAACCAGACGGCTGGGCTCAGTTCGGCTACGTGCGGATGCCAGAGTATCGCTGGGGAATTTTTCTGCAGCCGCGCGATATGCAGCGGCAAGTGAATTTCGGCGTGCACAAAGGCTCGGCGGCGTGGCAGGAAGTGCCGGGTGAATACCGTTCGACGCTGCGGCGCGTAATCGTGACGCAAGGCGATACCGAGCCGGCGTCGGTGGAGCAGCAGCGGTTGCTGGGGATGTGCTGCCCTTCGATGTATGACCTGCGGAATATTTTTCAGGTGAACGTGGAAGAGGGTCGACACCTGTGGGCCATGGTTTATCTGCTGCATCGCTACTTCGGGCGTGATGGACGGGAGGAAGCCGAAGCTCTGCTGGAGCGCCGTTCGGGCGATGCAGATAATCCGCGCATCCTTGGAGCATTCAACGAAGCGACCCCGGACTGGCTGGCCTTCTACATGTTCACGTTTTTCACGGACCGCGATGGAAAATTCCAACTGAGCGCTCTGGCGGAATCGGGATTCGACCCGCTGGCGCGGACTTGCCGTTTCATGCTCACCGAAGAGGCCCATCACATGTTTGTGGGCGAGACGGGAGTGAGCCGGATTCTGCAGCGCACCTGCGAAGTGATGCGCGAGCACAAGATGGACACTCTGGCGGACGCGCGCGCTCTGGGCGTGATCGATCTGCCCACCATGCAGCGCTATCTGAATTTTCATTACAGCGTGACGATCGATCTTTTTGGATCAGACGCGTCTTCGAACGCGGCGAGCTACTACACGACCGGACTTAAGGGACGCTACGACGAAACCAAGATCGAAGACGACCATGTGCTGACGGCCGCGACGTATCCCGTGATGGAAGTGGTTGGCCAGCGAATCGTGGCGCGCGACGTGCCGGCATTGACAGCGCTGAATGAACGACTACGCGACGACTACATCGCGGAGATTCAGGCGGGCGTGAATCGCTGGAACAAAATCATCGAGCAGGCAGGCATTTCCTTCCGTTTGTTGTTGCCGCACAAGGGATTTCACCGCGCAATTGGAAACTTCGCGGGGCACTACATTTCGCCCGAGGGCGCGGTGCTTTCGAAGGAGGCTTGGCAGGGCCACCAGAGCGAGTGGCTTCCGACGGAGGACGATCACAAGTATGTGCAGTCGTTGATGGCGGGGCGCGTGATCGAGCCTGGGAAATTTGCAAACTACATTGCGCCGCCGGCGAGAGGAATTAACCGGCAGGCGATTGATTTTGAGTACGTGCGGTTCAATTAGGGATCGATACTGCTGTGGCGTTCGTGTCGGCGCCGAAATTCAGAAGCACAGGCGCGCTCACCTATTTTACTTTCGCGCGGCTAATAGGCATCGGTCAGAGTTGTTATTCTCAGGGAGGACCTCAACTCGTCGAGCGAGGCTAGGGACTTCACGGTAATGGTCACGGGCTCGCCGGGCAGAACGTCGACGTAGTTGTCTGAGAATGTCGCGTCGTGATCGCCGAAAGAAATGTAGGCGCTGCGTGCGAGCACCGGAGATTGCAAAGTGACGGAATAACCGTCGATGCTCTTTGCGACTGCGGCGTCTAGTTTTGGTGCGACTGGCAAATCAAGGTCGTGCATCATTTTGAAAAACTGCAAATTCCGCGAAATTGGCTTCCCTGCCACGCTCAAATCGAAAACGAGAAAGGTTTTCGCGGGATCTGCGCTCGCGCTCGCCAGTAGATCTTTCTGATCGAGAGTGAAGGCGATGGCGCTGGACTGCGCAGCCATGTGCACGTCTTTGGTCTCCTCAGACAGCAACTTCCCCGAAAAATCGAGCAACCGCGTACGGATCGTGCCTGTTTGCGCTTCGAGCTTGTCGGAAACGACGTAGACGTCGATTTTTCCGTCGTGCTCGAAGGGCGAGACGATCGTGTCGTCATAGAACTTTTTGGCGTAGTACTGCAACGCTTTCCAGCGGCCGTAATAATCGATGCTCGCCCACGAAGCTACCGGCCAGCAATCGTTGAGCTGCCAGTAGAGCGAGCCCATCACTCGCGGACGCTGGCGGCGCAGATGTTCGGCACCGATCTTGATGATTTCGGCCTGCTGGACCTGGCTGAGGTAGACGTACGATTCGAAATTTTTTGGCTCGCGATATTCGCGAAGCATGTACGTGAGGATGCGATCGTTCCCGCCGTTATTTTTCTGGTGCGACTGCATGGTGACGGAGTGGATGTCGAAATCCGAAGGCTCGGCGAAGGTGCGAATTGTACGCATGTCCGGAAAAGACTGAAAGCCAAACTCGGACATGAAACGCGGAAACTGTTTGGTGTAATCGATCGCGGGCGCTTGCTGGTGCCATACGGCCCAGTAATGCATGTCGCCGTTGTGCTGGTTGTCGGGAGGTTCTTCGAAATTGGCGCTTGGTGAGCTGGGCCAGTATGGGACGCCGCCCGCATATTTTGTGACCGCGGCTTTGAGGATGTCCGCGAACATGACCATGTAGTCTTGCCAGACACGTTGGCTTTGCATCGGCGAGACCGTTTCGCGGAATTGGAGACGATCGCCCCAGTGATACCAGCCGGTTTCGACTTCGTTGTTGCCGCACCACAGCACGATGCTGGGGTGCTCGCGGAGACGCTTGATCTGCTCGATCGCTTCTTGCTGAGTGTTGTTCTGGAAGTTGACCGTGCCCGGAACCATCGCGCCGCCGAACGCAAATTCTTGCCAGACGAGAATCCCGAGTTCATCGCAAATGTCGTAGAAATCGTCGGACTCGTAGTAGCCGCCCCCCCACTCGCGGACCATATTCATGTGCGCGTCTCGAGCGGATTCCAGAATCTGGCGGTGCTGAGCGGGCGTGACGCGATTTGGAAAACTGTCGAACGGGATCACGTCGGCGCCCTTGGCAAAAACGGCGATACCGTTGAGGTAAAACGCAAAGCTCTTGCCCCACTGATCGTCGACCCGCCGAAGCTCGACGGACCGTAGGCCGGTTTTCGATTCAGCTTGGGCAACAGTTTCTTTGCCCGAGCGCACGACGGCGGAAAAAACGTAACGATTCTGCGCTCCGTAGCCGAGCGGGTACCAAAGCTTTGGTTTCTGGATTCGATAGGGGTAGGAGATTTCGTTCGATCCGGCGTCGAGGGTGAATGTCTGCGTGCCGTCGCTCACGGTGGCGCCACTGGGCAGTTCGCGGTGAAAGAAGGCAACGGTCACGGAACCGGGTTTCGTGGCTTGAATCGAGAGTTGCGCCTCGATCGAAGCGTTGTCTGTGGTGATCTTTTGCTGCTCGATATGGAAGCTGTCGATGCGGGCTGCATCCCAAGTATCGAGATGGATTGGCTGCCAGATGCCGATGGTGACGTAGCGCGGGCCCCAGTCCCAACCGAACTGGTAGGGGGCTTTGCGGATGTAAGGCGAGACGGCTGGATCGCCGGGGGCGCTCACGTCATTCGGAGCCGCGAGTTGATATGGCAGCGACTTCACATACGGCAACATTTTTGTGATCGGCGAATGCAGTACGATACGCAGCGTGTTCGCACCGGGATGAAGAAGCGATTTCGCATCGATACGCCAGCGGCGAAACATATTGTCCGCGGTAAGTATTTGTTTGTCGTTGAGATAGACGTCCGCGAAGGTGTCGAGACCGTCGAAGACCAGTTCGACGTGTTCGTGCGCGAGTGTGGCGGCATCGACATCGAAAGAGGTCTGGTATTCCCAGTCGGACATGCCGATCCATTGCAGGCGAGCTTCGTTGTCTTGGTAGAAAGGATCGGGGATGAGCTTGTTCGAGAGCAGGTCGGTCTGGACGACGCCGGGAACTGTGGCCGCGTGCCAGGTCTTGAGTTCATCATGGTCGGATGTACCGACAATGCGAAATTGCCAACCGGAATGGATCGTGTGGCTAGTGGGTTCAGCGGCGCGGGCGGGTGCGGCGATGAGTAATAGGACTCCGAGGACGTTGCAAACGGATACGAAACCGCGAAGGATTCTGAGGACCGAGGGCATACCCATATGCTGGCACCTGCTTACGAGTGAAAGTGACTTCGTCGTGCCTTGTAGCGCTAGCGCCTTTCAAGAGACTACCGCTGCTGCGATGAGCGCGGTTTCCCGGCTTGGCGTCGCGAATCAATTACCGGAAGCGGGAGGCGGCGAGTCGTGGCGCGACATCTCCGCTCCGATCGCGACAGCGTTCCGAAATTGCTGCATAAGGTCGGAGATCGCGTTCGGCGTGTGCGGCACGAGGATTGTGTTCGATCGATCGTTTGACGCGATGTCCTTCAGGGTGTCGAAATACTGCGTCATCATGACCAGAGCGAACACTTCGCGCGGATCGACTTTCGTCGCGGTCGCGAGCGCCTCGACGGATTCCTGAAGGCCGCCGATGATCGCTTTGCGTTGATTCGCGATGCCCTCGCCTTGTAGCTTCTTCGATTCGGACTCGGCTTCCGCTTTCTTCACGAAGATGATTTTGTCAGCGTCAGCCTTCGCTGAGGCGGCCTCGCGCTCGCGTTGCGCGGCGTTGATGTCGTTCATCGCTTCCTTCACGTGAGCGTCGGGAACAATGTCGGTGACCAGGACCTTCACGATTTCGTAGCCGAATTCCTTCATCGACGTGTCGAGAATGCCCTTCACATCGTCAGCGATTGTGCTCTGGTTTTCGAAGGCATCGTCGAGCTTCATTTTCGGGACGTGGCCGAGAATGCCGTTGTACACGTACGATTCAATCTGGCGTTCCGGATCGGTAAGCCGGTAGTACGCGTCATAAACTTTTTCGGGAAGCACGCGATATTGGATCGCGACCGGGATCGTGACGAAGACATTGTCCTGGGTCTTCGTTTCAATCTTGGCGATGAGTTGCTCCACTCGGAGGCTCATGCGGTGGACGACGGTATCGATGATGGGCACTTTGAAGTTGATGCCCGCCTGGGCGATCTTCTGGAATTTGCCGAGGCGTTGGACGATCGCGACCTGTTGCGTATCGACGGTGAAAAACGAACCTAGAAAAATCACCAGGGCGAAAATCGCGAGCAGTGCCAAAAACGCCAGCGAAATCCCTTCCATTGTCACGATCTCCTTCGGTCCGTCCCGGAATCGGAGCGGCCTAAACCAGTCATCCCTTGTCCATCTTTTACCATCGGCGGAGCAGAACTCTGAGCGCTAAAAATCCGGAATGTTCGTCAAGTGCAGCTGCGGCTCAGAGACCTTCGCGCCAGACAATTTTGCCGTCGACGACGGTGAGCAGCACTTCTGTTTTCCCAACCGTGTTCGGCGCGACTTTGAAAAGGTTCTGCGATAGGACGATTACGTCCGCAAGATAGCCGGGATTTAGTTGGCCGAGGCGGTCTTCCATAAATTCAGAATACGCGGCGTTGCGGGTGTACCCGGCCAGCATTTGATCCAGGGTGAGCGCTTGCTTGGGAAAAAATCCACCGGCAGGTTGACCGTCAGGCGTTTGACGCGTAAGACCCGTTTGCATAATCACAAAGGGGTTGATCGGCTCGACAGGCCAGTCGCTGCCCATAATGAGCGTCGCGCCCGCTGAGACTACATCCTGCCATGGAATTCCGTCGGCCATGCGCGCGGTGCCGACGCCGGCGCCCCAAGGTTCGTCGAGCGAGGCGCAGCACCACGGTTGAAAGGCGGCGAGGATTTGCATTTCAGCGGGCCGGCGACGATCGGCGGCCGAAACGACTTCCATATGTTCCAGCCGCCAGCGGCGATCACGCAGCCCGTCCTGCTTCTCGACGGCTTCGTAGGCGTCGAGGACCGCTCGCACGGCTCCGTCGCCTACAGCATGCGTCATGACCTGGAAGCCGCGCCGATCGAGAATGAAAAAATCGCGCTGGAGTTCCTGGGGTGTGTAGAGGAGCGAGCCTTTTTCGCCGGGGAATTTTGGGTTTGCGTACGGCTCAAGCATCGCCGCGGTGTGCGTTTCAACCACGCCATCGGCGAAGAATTTTACGGGCCCGCTCCGAACCCAATCGCCGGTGAACTTCTTGCGAAGCTCTTCGAATCGAGCGAGTTCCGCATCGGAGAGCGTAAACCGCGTGCCGACGCCACCCGAAAAGGCCGTCGTGGTCCGGACCGTCAGCTCGCCGCGTTGATGAAGTTGCTCGTAGAGCGCTATCTCATGCTCATCGCCAGTGGCATTCACAACGCCGGTGATCCCCTGACGGCTCGCCTCGACCATACCGTCGCGAAGGTCACGAAGGGCCGTCGGATCGTCGATCGCGGTGTAGGCAAGGTATTGCGCTCCTTCTTCGAGCACACCGGTCGGTTCGCCTGTCTTCGCATCGCGAACAATGATCCCATGCAGCTCCGCCGTATTCGGGTCCGGTGTTTCACGCGCGATCCTGGCGCGAGCGAGAGCGGCGGAATTGACCCACACGCTATGCGCGTCACTGGCGAGCATCGCAACCGGACGGTTCGGAAAAACCTCATCGAGGAGCGCTTTTGTTGGGAGGCCGCCCGGCCAGAAGCTGCCGTAATCCCATCCGCCGCCGAAAATCCATCCATCGCCAGGGTGCGACTTTTCGAACTCAGTCAGCCGGGCTCTCACAGCGTCGACGCTGGTCAGGCCCGCAACGGAAGGTCCAGCAAGCAGCTCGCTTGCCTGGAGGAAATGGGTGTGAGTGTCGATGATGCCGGGCATCGCCATGCGGCCGGCGAGATCGATCGTTTTCGTGTTCGGTCCGCGCAACGCCTGCAGATCCGCATTCGAGCCAACAGCGGCGATCTTATTGCCGCGAATCGCGATCGCTTCAGCCCAGGGCTGAGCAGGATTTGAAGTGTAGATTTGGCCGTTGGTGAATAGGACGCCGACGGGCTCAGGTACAGTTGGACTCGCGCAAAGTGCTGCGAAGGAAATCACGAGGATGCCGAGCGCGCCGGCGAGGTATCCGAGCTTATAGAGATTCTTGCGGCGCTTTGCTGGCGTGGACATTCTCCCGATGCGCGGCTTATAGGCCCAGATCACTGAGGCCGGGATGATCGTCAGGACGGCGGCCGAGCGACCAGTGAAATTTTCGCGCGGATTCGAGGATGTGAAGGTCATTGATGCTGGCGATACGGCGAACCATCAGGCCATCGGGATCGAACTCCCAATTTTCGTTGCCGTAAGAGCGGAACCAGTTCCCCGAATCGTCGTGCCATTCATAGGCGAATCGGACGGCGATTCGATTTTCTGTGAACGCCCACAGCTCTTTCGCGAGGCGATAGTCCAGTTCCTTCGACCACTTCCGCGTGAGGAACGCGACGATCTCCGCGCGCCCGTTGATAAATTCGGAGCGATTGCGCCAGTGCGAATCGACGGTGTAAGCAAGCGAGACCTTTTCGGGATCGCGCGAGTTCCAGCCGTCTTCCGCTCCGCGAACTTTCAGGACAGCCGTATCGTGCGTGAACGGCGGAAGCGGCGGTCGAGGGGCCATGGCGAACTCCTTGGGATGTGCGTGAGGTTACCTCGCGGATTGTAGCTCGGGTACGCGCGGCGCCGAAAGAAAGAAAGAATAGAGCACGATGTAGGCGTACGCGAGAAGCGGGACCAGATAGCCGAGCGCGAGGCTATGCGCGCGGTCGGAGACGAAGCCCATCAACAGCGGAAAAACGGCGCCGCCAACGATCGACATGACCAACAACGAGCCGCCGAGCTTCGTGTTGGGGCCGAGTCCCTTCAACCCGAGCGCGAAGATGGTGGGGAACATCAAGGACATGAAAAAGCTGGAGAGCAGGATCGCCCACACGCCGAGCCAGCCCGGGGCGACGACTCCGGCCGCAACCAACAGCACGTTGATCGTGCTGTAGATGCCCATCAGCGTGCGCGGTGCGACGTAGCCCATGAGAAACGTCGCGACGAAACGGCCTATCATAAAAGCAACGAGCGACGCGGTGAGGTAGTAACCCGATGTTTTTTCGGATTGGTGCGCGTAGTCATGGACGTAGGTAATCAAGTAGCTCCAGGTGCCGACTTGCGCGCCAACGTAAAGGAACTGCGCGAGGACCGCGAGCCAAAAACGTGGGAAGCCGAACAGATCGGCGAATCGACCGTGGCCGCTCGCGCGGTCCTCGTGTTCGCTATAAATTTTTGGGAACTTCGCTCGCCAGATCAGGAACGCCCAGACGAGTGCCACAGCGCCGATCACCAAGTACGGCTTCACGACCCGAAGCGTCTCCGCTAGCAAGTAGGATTGGTAAACGCCTTGCGCTTTTAGCGCTGCAATTTCTTTACCGGAATGTTCGATGCCGGAAAAAATGAAGACCGTGCCGATGAGCGCGCCGGTGATCGATCCGAACGGATTGAAGGCCTGTGAGAAATTGAGGCGGCGTTCGGCCGTTTCTGGATCGCCGAGCTGGGCGATGAAGGGATTCGACGCCGTCTCCAGAAACGAAAGCCCGCAGGCGATGATGAAAAGCGCGAACAGAAAAAACTGGTAGCTTCGTGCCGTGGCTGCGGGCCAGAAAAGGAAGGCGCCGCATGCGTACAAGCAAAGACCGACGAGAAAGCCGGTCTTGTAGCTGGTCTTGCGCATGAGAAGAGCGGCGGGAATCGCGAGCAAGAAATAGCCGAGATAAAAAGCGAACTGAATGAAGGCTGCGCCGAATCGCGATATTTCGAAGGACTTCATGAAGTGCTGGATCAGCACATCGTTCAGATTGTTCGGAATGGCCCACAAGAAAAATAGAGCGGTGACAAGTACGAACGGCGCGAGTTGTCCAGCCGGGACGAGGGCGTGTTTTTCAGGCTGCTCTGGCACGACGGTGGAAGAGAGGTCTTTCATTCGAAGCATAGCGGGTATACCTGACGCAGCGGGTGAACGCAACTTGTTCGAAAATGTGGGCTTTGAACGCGAAGCCTAGAAGCAGTTCTACTAGTTGCCCGATGGCGCGGGGTGCAGTTTGTACAAGGCAACGCCATGTGGACCGAGCGTCGCGTGGAAATCGTTGGCGTTGCCGAGGTTCTTCCCTTCCCATAGATCGCGTACGCCGTAGCGGTCGCCGGAAAGTCCCAACGCGCTCCAGGCGAACTGCGCGCGGCGTCTGGCGTCCTGCAAATTGAACACAGCGAGATAAAAATCGCCAGACGGATCCGAGCTTGCAAGCCAGGACGTGGTGTCCACCGCAGAGATCACGGGATGGTTGCCACTTGAATGCTGGTCGACGGCAATTACTTCGCGATTCGTAAGCAGCGATTCGGTCCACGCATCGGCAGACGGCAACTCACCGCCCACCATGAGCGGCGAACGCGCGATCGCCCAGAGAGAGACCAGGGTGCGCTGTTCGTCATGGGTGAAACGTGTGTTGCGCGGCGCGCCCCAGCCAGGATGAGGACCGAGGTAACCCAGAGCAAGCATGTCCGCATCGGGCCAATGACCCGGCTGACCTTGAAGCGCCCACTTCGCGACGTTCGCAAACTGATCGCCGAGTCCCTGGGGAAACGGCTGATCGCTATGCCAGAGGTCCCACACGTCGTCTGAGATGCGCCACATCTGCGCGTATTGGCGAAGCTCACCGGCTTTTTCGAGGGGAGCCGGACCGGGAGAAAGGCTCAGGACGATCGGCCGGCCGGTTTTTGAAAGCGCTTCGCCAATGAGTCGGATGTCGTCGCCACGGTATGGATGGCTCGCGATGCAATCGACCTTCAGAAAATCGACGCCCCAGGTTGCGTAAAGCGAGGCGATCGAATCGTAATATGCCGCGGCGGCGGGGTTCGCAGTGTTCATGCCGTAATTGTCATTGGTCCAGGGGCAAACCTCGGAGGTGTCGGCAGCATCGCGCGCATGAAAGTTCGTTCCAGCAATCGGGAGATTTTTCTCAAGGGCAGACTTCGGAATTCCGCGGAGAATGTGGATGCCGAATTTCAGGCCGAGGGAGTGAACGTAGTCGGCAAGCGGCTTGAATCCGGCGCCATTTGCTGCGCTGGGAAAACGGTTGGTCGCAGGAATGTATCGCCCGAATTCGTCAATGTTGAATTGTTTGGCTTCGGCGGCTACCTCGGCGGAGGGATTGGAGACGAACCAGTCCATGTCAATCACCACGTACTGCCAACCGGCTGATTTCAAGTGCTGCGCCATCCAGTCGGCGTTGGCTTTGAACTGTGCTTCGGTAATGGTGAGGCCGTAGCCGTCCCAGCTGTTCCAGCCTATCGGCGGCGTAGCGGCGAGAATTTCACTGGAATCGTTCTGCTCGATGAGGGCGGCAAGTACAGGCGCCGAACTGGACAGCCGCGAATGGCAAAAGGCCGCGAGGCTGAGGGTTGCGACGGCCGCTGAGCCGAGAACGAAGCGGATTTTCATTCGCACCTGTTATCGCGAAGAGAATTTGAAAACCGTGACCGAGTGAAAGGTCTGTCCAGGCTTCAGCTCCGTTGACGGAAACGTTGGGTGGTTCGGCGAATCCGGATAGTGCTGCGTTTCAAGGCACAGCGCTCCGCGGAAATGATAGGTCTTCCCGGCTTTGCCCTGCACGTCATCCATGTGATTGCCCGAATAAAACTGGACGCCTGGTTCCGTGGTGAGCACTTCGAGGACGCGGCCCGTTTTCGGTTCGAATACTTCTGCGGCGGGAACCAAGCTGGTCGAGCCGGCTTTGCGGTCGATGACCCAGTTCAGGTCGTAGCCCTTGCCAAATTTGAGCTGCGGATCATCCTGATCGATACGGGCGCCGACGGCCGTCGGCTTTCGGAAATCGAATGGCGTGCCAGCGACGTCTTTTAATTCGCCGGTCGGAATCAGTGTTGAATCGACAGGTGTGAATTTGCTGGCGTGAATCGTGACGATGTTTCCGAGAATGTCGCCGCTGCCCGCGCCAGCAAGATTAAAGTAGGAGTGGTTGGTGAGATTCAGAACGGTGTCTTTGTCCGTCGTGGCGGAATAGTCGATGGTCAAGTCGTTTTTGTCGGCAGCGAGCTTGTAGATCACTTTCACGGAAAGATTGCCGGGGAAACCTTCTTCGCCGTCTTTACTCAGATAGGTCAGCTCAAGTTCCTCGCCGGCCTTTGTGGTAACTGGCTTCGCTTCCCAAACGTGTTTGTTGAAACCGTTTATGCCGCCGTGCAGTGTATTTGGACCATCGTTCGCCGGGAGCGTGTAGCTGTGGCCGTCGAGCGAGAATTTCGCACCGCCAATGCGGTTGCCATAGCGGCCGATGGTGCCGCCAAAGAAGGTGCGCAGGTTCACGTAGCCATCGAGCGAATCGAAGCCGAGAACCACGTCATCCATTTTCCCATGGCGATCCGGCACGATGAGCGAGACGAGCGTGGCGCCGTAGTTCGTGATCTTCGCTTCCATGCCTTTGCTGTTCTTCAAGGTATAGATATCGATCGCTTGGCCATCGGGCGCGGTTCCGAAGGATAGCTTTTGCACGGTTAGCCCCTTTTGCGGTTGCGCAAGAAGAATTCCAGTGGAGATCAGGAAAAGCGAAACGGCTACAAGATGATGCGCGCGCAATCTGAACATTCGTACCCCTCTCGACTCAATCCGTGGTGAGCGCTCAAGCCCTCTGCGACGACCGCGCCGTGCGCCTGACGAGTCGATACGGTAGAAAACAGTACCACAGCGCACGAAAATCAAATCCGAGTTCAGATGCGGGTGATGCCAGTGTGCAACGGCAGTGGTGGGGCTGGGCGGAGTCGAACCGCCGACCTAGGCGTTAGGAGTGCCTCGCTCTATCCATCTGAGCTACAGCCCCGAGTGCTCGATTTTAGCAGATTTCGAACAGCAAGATTTCACCAGCCAAAGCTGGATTTCGCGTTCACTCGACGTGCGGTATAAACGTCCAGGAGATCATCGATGAAATATCGGAAGCTGGGGCGTACAGGGCTCGAAGTTAGCGAATTGGCACAGGGACTTTGGGGGATGAGCGGGTGGAGCGGCTCGGACGACCTAGAGTCGCTCGCGGCTATGCAGGCGTCCATTGACTCTGGGTGCAATTTTTTCGACACGGCTTGGGCGTACGGGGACGGTCACAGCGACGAATTGCTCGGCGCGATCATCGCGAAAAACAGAGGCAAACGGATCTACGCGGCGTCGAAAATTCCGCCCAAGGACCGCAACTGGCCGCCGAAGTCTGGCGCTGCGTACCATCATGTGTTCCCCACCGACTATGTGATCGAGTACGCCCACAAGATCCGCAAGAAGCTCGGAACGGATTCTATCGACGTGCTGCAACTGCACGTCTGGGAAGATCGATGGGCGCAAGAACGTGAATTTCACGAAGTGGTGAAGCGGCTGAAAGGCGAGGGCTTGATTCGATTTTTCGGGCTGAGCTTAAATCGCTGGGAGCCTGAGAACGGGATCGAAGCGATTCGTACCGGCCTCGTCGATGCGGTGCAGGTGATCTACAACATTTTCGATCAGTCGCCGGAGGATCAGCTGTTCCCCATTTGCCGCGAGTTCAATGTGGGCGTAATCGCGCGTGTGCCACTCGACGAAGGCAGCCTGGGCGGAAAGATGACTGTGGAGACGCGTTTCGATGATAGCGACTGGCGCGCAAAATATTTCGGGCCGGACAATCTGGCACCAACGATTGAGCGTGTGGAGAAGCTGAAAAAAGCAGTGCCGCCGGGCATGACGCTACCGGAGCTGGCTCTGCGGTTTATTTTGGCCGACTCCGCTGTAGGCACGGTGATCGTGGGCATGCGCAAGCTGGCTCACGTGCGGGAGAACATGAAGACCAGCGACGCAGGACCGCTCGAGGCAAGCTGGATTGAAAAACTGCGTGCGCACCGTTGGGATCGCAAGCCGACGCGCTGGTCGGACTAGAGTTACTTCTTGGTGGGCCTCCGATGCTGCGGGCGCGGTTGGGACGGAGTCGAAGTTTCGATGAGTTGAAAATGGTGTGGCAGCGGCATCGCGTCGCGGTGCTGCCGGTCAACGGCTTTGTCCGTCGCGTCTTCCAAGGCTTTAAGCGTCTCTGGAATGATCTGGTCCGGCGGGAGCGCGTTCATCGTGAACCACGCCGAGTCGTACTGATTCAGCAAATCTGTGTCGTGCGCGACGCGACGGGCCTGCTCGAGCATCGGCGTTTCCAGCAGTGCGAGGTTCACACCATTTGCCAGCTTTTCGGCCGAGAATGAGGCGACGACCCGGTCGTCAACCTTGAGTTGGTACGTACCGGGATCCAAATCGGTGACTTGCAACGTTTCCTGATCGAGCGACGAAACCAAATCCGTAGAACGGATCACGAGTTGCATTAGTGGATCGGCGTCGAGCGGTCCCAGCGGAAGAGGAAGCGCGCGATCCTCCTGCATCCATGTAAGACCATTCGGAAGAATTTCAAGCTGAGAGACTTCGGTGTTGTCGCTTACTTCGATGCGTTCGTGCGCAACGCTCAGATTTACTGCGGTCACTTGCGGTTGCGCGTTCCAGGCCTTGAGGATCGCCTCGCCCATGACCCAGTGAACTGCGGGGCCCGGATGCATGCGGTCGTTGATCAATGCCGGGGCAAGCGCGGGTTCTTCAGATTTGGCTTTCTTCAGCAAATCAACGACAGGCGTATTCAAATCGGCGACACCGGTATTTTTTTCGGCGGCGAGATCTCCGACAAAATCGCTGAATTTGACGAGCACGGCGTTGTACCCACCGGTGAACATCGGGGTGCGAGTGATGTCGTCGTAAGCGGAGGGCTTCACAACAGTGATGCGCGCCTTTGGGAATTCCTTCTGGATCGAGCTGACGATGTAGCGGTAGCCATTCGTATAGCTGGTGAAAATATCGGGGTCGAACTGGCGCACATAGCCATCGTTCATGCCCAGCATGATCGTCACCACTGTGGGATTGTGGTCGAAGACGTCGCGATGGAGGCGAAGATCGATCGGGCCGAACTTGCCGCCGCTCACCTTGTCGCCGCCAACGCCCGACTGATAGAAAGCAACGTGGAGATTGGGATACCGCGTGAGAATGAAATTTTCGATGTCCGTGGTGTAGAGGCGCTGCTCGGTGATGCTATCTCCGAAAAAAACCACGTGATCGCCATCAGCGATCGCGAAATCGGGCTTGCGCGCGGGTGAGTCTTGCGCGGGCGTGGCGATTGCGGCGAGAAAGATGGCGGCAGCAACGGAGAACAGAATCTTCATTCAATGGCTCCTCGAAAAACGAACCTGAAGAGTCTGCCAGAGTCGCGGGAGCGGTCGCAATGAAAGATGGCGGATTTGCGCTGATCAAACACGGTTTATGGACGAGAAAACACGCGCCGCGCGTCTCAGGTCCCGATGCTGAATGTGGCATAATGAATAGGTGCGTCCGGTGGCCAAAGAGCACGTTGCGGCGCGTATGTTCGACATGTCCGTGAAGATGATAATCCGGAAGAAACTTCTGGCGGCTCACCGCAAGCTGCGTGAGACGCGCATGCTGCTCAAGGGTCTGGTGTCGACGAAGCACCCCGTGCTCGTACACATCATTCCGACGCGGCGATGCAATCTGACCTGCACGTATTGCAACGAGTACGACGATTTTTCGAACCCTGTCCCGACCGAAGAAATGTTCCGGCGAATCGACAAACTCGGCCAGATGGGCACCTCGATCATTACGATAAGCGGTGGCGAACCGCTGCTGCATCCGGATCTGGATGCGATCATCGCGCGCATCCGCAAGAACGGCATCATGGCCGGGATGATCACGAACGGCTATCTGCTGGTAAAGGATCGCATTGAGAGGCTGAATCGCGCAGGACTCGAATACCTGCAAATCAGCATCGACAACGTGAAACCGGACGAGGTGTCGAAGAAAAGTTTAAAAGTGCTGGACCAGAAGCTGAAGTTGCTCGCCGAACATGCGGAGTTTCAGGTAAACATCAATTCCGTGCTGGGCAGCGGAGTGGCCGATTCAGAGGACGCACTGACGGTGGCGCATCGTGCGGTCGACCTGGGATTCACGTCCACGGTGGGCATTATTCATGACGGCAGCGGGCAGATGCAGCCACTCGGTGATCGCGAGCAATCGATATTCGATGAGATTATGGCGCTCGGGAAGGCGTCGTTCACGCGCATCAATCAATTCCAGCAGAAAATCGCGCGCGGGCAGGAAAATAACTGGCGCTGCCGGGCGGGCTCGCGCTACCTCTACATTTGCGAAGACGGACTGGTCCACTACTGCTCGCAACAGCGTGGCTATCCCGGCATTCCTCTTGCGAATTACAGCTATGAACAACGGCAACGCGAATTTCTGACAAAGAAGGGTTGCGCGCCGCGCTGCACCGTTTCCTGCGTGCACCAGGTGGCAGCGATTGATTCGTGGCGCGCGCCGCAGAACTACGATTCTTCCCCCACGCCGGGCCACGAAACTCTGGTGCAATTGCAGTAGTTTCCCCGTTCGCGCCTAGAACACACAGTTCCCCGCCCGCTTCGTGCTCTTGGTTTACACATAATTCGGAAAGCGGTGTGCCACGACCGTCGGCGAATAGATTAGTCGTCGCGGTCGACGGCAGTGGTGGACGGTAGAGAGCGAAGGGAGGTTTCGGTGGGTTCGGCGGCTTCGATTTCCTCCGCGGCCTGGACACCCAATTCCTTGAAGCGGCGGACGGATGGGAGGACGCGCGATTCGAGCGCTCCGACGGCGCGATTGTATGCGCCGTTTGCGGCTTCGAGGCCGGTTCGAATCGAATCCATGTGCTCGAGGAATTTCACCACGCGATCGTGAAGCTGTTTGCCAAGATCGCTGATTTTTTCGGCGTTGCGCGACACATCGTCTTGTCGCCAGCCGTACGCGACGGACTTGAGTAGCGCGATGAGTGTCGTCGGACTCGCCAGGATTACGCGCTGCTGCATCGCGTCCTCCATCAAGTCCCGATCCTGCTCGAGCGCAGCGCTGAAAAACGCCTCGGCGGGCATAAACAACACCACGAGTTCAGGCGTCTGATCAAACTGGCTCCAGTAAGTCTTGCTGGCGAGATCTTTGATGTGCTTCCGTACCAAGTCCACATGGGACTTCATCGCATAGAGGCGTTCTTCTTCGTTCTGCGCGGAAACCACGCTTAAAAACGCGTGGAGCGGCACTTTTGAATCGACGACGATGTGCTTGCCGCCGGCAACGTGGATCACGAGGTCCGGTCGCAGTACGCCGTCTTCGGTATCCAGTCGATGCTGCTCGTGAAAATCGCAATGAGGCGAAAGACCAGCGAGTTCGATGGCGCGGCGCAGCGTCAGCTCGCCCCACTTCCCTTTGATCTGTGGCTGTCGCAGCGAGTTCACGAGGCTCCCGGTTTCGTCGCGAAGCTGCCGATTTGCGTCATTCAGCGCGAGTACCTGCGTGGTTAACTGCCCGTACGCTTCCTGCCGCGATGATTCCACGCGGTTCAGTTCGGACTTCAATTCCTTGAGCGTTTCATTCAACGGATGAACGATTCCGTCGATTTCGATTTTCTTGTTGTTGAGCTGGCTGGTGGCGTCGACCTGGAGGGTCTCAAGGCGCGATTCGGCAAGCTTCAGAAACTGGTTGGTGCTTTCCGTGAGCGCTTCTCCGGCAAGCGAACGGAAGGCGTCCGATAGTCTCGCTTGCGCACCGTCGAGTAGCGCGCGCTGTTCTCTCAAGTTTTCTTCGGTCTTCGCCAGGGACGCTTCGGCCGCCGCGCGAAGATTGCTTTCCTGCCCGATTCGTTCGCGCGCCTGACTAACTTCTATGCGAAGTGCTTCGTGCTGTTTTCGCACTTCCGATGCGGCGCTTTCCGCGGCGGCTTTGGCTGCGTCCAGCTGGCGGAGCTGCGTTTCGTAGGGTCTTGATGCTCGGGCCTGCGCGATGAGCCAGCCCGCTGCGATGCCGGCGATCAGCGCTATGGCCGCAATCAGGATCGAGAGTGTCGTCATGAATTCGGGCGAATGACTTAAAGGATTAGCGTAAAGGGCAGTTTAGCACAGCGTCGAAGGGCCATTCCGCGGGGAGGCTTCATGTGTTTACCGGCACTAGTCGAGGGCCGATCGAGCCGCTTCGACAAGCGTGCGGAAGTCTCCGGCGATCGAGAGCGTGTCGATTTTGCGGAGCTCGACCCAAACGCGAAACGTGTCGTTCGGATGGTGCTTCAGGCGTTGAGCCAGATCCTTCACCTCGGACTTCTCATCTCGCGGCGCAAGCGCCTCAGCCGCTTCAAGAAACCGCCGCGCGGTTTCCGCATCAGGTTCAGGCAGTAAGCGCGCGTTGAATGAGAAATCCCCTGTAGCCAGCGCCTGCACTTCGATAGGCGCCAGATTTTGTGCGCCACCGGAAGTGACCACCTGCTGCTCGTCACCGTGCACAAAATGCAAGATGCGGGGAGTCTTGTTCATTACGAGAACACGAAGTGGCTGGTCCGAACCTTGCGCGTGCAGGACCAGCTGGCTTCGCTTGTCCGGCTCGAGCGGAGGAAGCGGAGGATCGAAGTTCAGTCCGACCACGGTGGAAGACGCTGCCCACTCCGCGGGTGGCGATTGGATCAGAATTTTCGTCGGGCCGGGAATGGCGCGCGTGCCGGCAGCGACCACCAGGCATTCCGGCGACGCGGCCAGAACAAAAGCTGGATCGCCGCCAAAGGTAATGTGATTTTCGTGAGCGTCACCGTGAAACTGAGTACCCCAAATCACAAACTGGTCGCGTTGGGCGATCGTCGACGGCACTTTCATGCCCTCGGATGTGGATGCAGGAATGGTGTCATCCACCAAAGCCGCGGCTGACGCGCCCATGGCATTGGCGATCACGAACCGCACGCCCGTGGGGACGGTGAATGTCGCGCGTCCAGACGGATCGGTCTTTAAACGAATGTCTTCTCCCAGATCGACGGCGATGCCGTCTGCCAACCGGCCATCGACGCCGAGAATCGCGAGTGTAGCGGGCTGGCCCGCAACCAGCTTTGGTGGGAGGACGATTGTAACGGTCCAAGTGGTCGAAGATGTGGATTGCGATGTTGCCTGCGACACAAGTGCGAGCGACAAAATCAGCGTAACGCCGAAGGCAGCGAGGCAAGAAAGAGAGCGTCTCGGCATCTATTTCGCGGCGGCAGGATGATTCGTTCGCTCGTACACTTTTGCGTCGATGAAATAATGAACCAATTCAGAATCGACCTCGCCCGCCTTCGCGCAATCGTTCAGGATCCCAAGCGCTCGCTCGACAGGAACGGCGCGTTTGTACGGCCGGTCCGCCGCGGTAAGGGCGTCGTAGATGTCACAAATCGTCATCATTTTGGCAGGCAGCGGTATTTCGTCCGCACGCAGCTTATAGGGATATCCGGTACCGTCAAGTTTCTCGTGATGCGCCCGCGCGATGCCCGGAATATTGCGGAGGCCCTTGGTCCACGGGATCTGCTTCAAAAAATTGAAGGTGTGCACCACGTGCGATTCGATTTGCAGCCGTTCGGACGCATCCAGGCTTCCCTTGGGAATCAGCAGCAACCTCACTTCGTCCGGGCTGAGGTACGGCCGCTCGATGCCGGATTGGTCGATGTAGTATTGCTTGGCAATTTCGCGGAGCCTATCGAATTTGCCGCCTTCCATCAAGGTGGGTTCGTTCGAATCGAGAATGAACTGGAAATATTCGTCAACGCGTTTCAGTCGCTGATCGAAATCTTCGGTGAGCCGCGCGATTTCGGCGAGGGCCCCGCCGCGGTCGCGTTCCAGGTAGACCTGCAATTTACGCCGGACGCTGGTGGCTTCGATTTCCTTGCGGATGTAATCGAAGCGCTGACGGAGCAGCTCGAGCTGCAACGGGTAAAGTTTCTTGGCTTTCACCAAAACTTCTTCGCGCACGCCGACTTTTCCGAAGTCGTGAAGTAGGGCGGCGTAACGGATTTCCTTCAGTTGCGCCGAATCGAATTTAGCGCCGGAGTAAGGGCCAATCGTTAGCGCGCCTACGGTCTTCGCAAGCTCTTCCGTGTAAATCGCGACACGCTGGGAATGGCCTGAGGTCGTGGGATCGCGCTGTTCGATCGCCGTCACGGAGGCATTCACGAAGCCGTCGAACAACGCTTCGATATCGTCGTAGAGCTTCCGGTTTTCGTAGGCAACGGCCGCTTGCGACGCGAGCGACAGTGCCAGGTCAACGGCGCGCTTACCGAAGGGTTGAACGAATGTCGCTGCGTCGTTGGAGCTCTTCAATCGAGCCGTGGGATCGGTCTTCGAATTGATGAGTTGCAGGACGCCGAGCACTTCGCCCTTTGCATTGCGCATCGGCAGGCTGAGGAGCGATTGCGTGTGATAGCCGGTCTGCTTGTCGAAGTGGTCGTTGAAATGAAACGGCAGGTCGCGCGGCATTTTGTAAGCGTCGTCGAAATTCAGTACCTCACCGCGCAGAGCGGTGTAGCCGGCCATGGAGTCTTCCGAGAGCGGCAGAGTCAACTCCTTGAAAGGAAATTCAAGGCTGTCATTTTGGGTGAGCTTGAAGCGAAGCTGCCGGTTGCCGTCGCTTCCCTCCTCGACTAGATACAACGAGCCGGCGTCCGCGCCGGTGATCTCTCGTGCCTTAGCAAGGATGAGGTTCAGAAGCACATTTAAATCGTGTTGCGAGGAAAGCGCGACTCCGATTTCATTCAACTGCTCGCGCTGGCGCTCGGCAACGTGGAGACCTTCGCTGGCGAACCGCTCGCGCGCTGCGAGCTCCATGTTTTCGACGGCGGCCTGCACGGCGCTTTCAAGCGCACGTGGAGGCGCCGCCAGAGGCACGTAAAGAAAAGCGTGATTCAACGATGGAGGCGTGTCAGAGCCGAGGATGCGGATGATTCGGATTCTTTCCGGCGAGGTGTTGGGCAGGCCGCGCACGGGTGCAGTCCCGTCGTCGAGGAGCACAATCGGCGTGTGCCCGTCGGAATGATTCATCAACTCGACGAATTCCGATGACCCGGGTTTGAAGCCTCGAAGTGTGAAATGCGTCGAGAGCGTCGCGGCAAGCTTTTCCGCGGACGAGCCTTCGAAGTACCAGATTTGAGGCTTTTGGGGCATCGGTCCCGGGCGCTTCACGGTTGCTCTACGAACACTCGCGGCGGGGTACGCGAAACGTTCGCCTCAGTATAGCGAATCGAGCCAGACGTGGCGCAAACAACGCCAAAAATGCGTGTGAAACGAACGGCTGCAAAGCGCCGTCCTTGAAACGCCTCCGACCGTTTGTTAGCCTTGCGTGACTCTGGATTTAGGTTTTCGCCCCTCAGGAACATTTGTTCCGAATGGCCACGCCAAGTCGCAACCCGATCACCAATCTTTTCAGCACGTGGAAGCAGCATTGGGCTTCGCTGGCGATCAGTGCGGCGATAACGCTCATCGCGCTGGCAGTTTACTATGCGACTTTCATGGGCGAGCGACCCATGCCGGTGTTCGATTTCATCCAACGGCTGGAGTTTTCGAGCATCGACGCGCGATTTCAACTGCGCGGAAAGATTCCCATCGATCCACGCATTGTGATCGTCGACATCGACCAGCATTCGCAGGAGGTGCTTGGCCGATGGCCGTTCCCTCGCATCCATTTTGCCGACGCAGTTAACGCGCTGCATGACGACGGTGCGCGCATCGCGGCGTTTGACATGACCTTCAGCAAGGCCGATCAGACGATCCTGCCGCTTCAGGATCTCTCATCGGAATTCGCGGCGCGTGCAAAGAAGGGCAAGCCCGTGGCCCCGGATGTTCAAAAGACTCTTGCAGAGAAAGAAGCGGAATACAGCTACGACCAGAAATTTGCCGACGCAATCTCTCATTTCGGCGGCGTGGTGCTTGGCAACTATTTTTTGTATTCGGAGACCGATCTGCAAGGAGTGTCGCCGCAGGCTCTCGATGAATACGCAAACCTCATGGCCTTCTTTCCGTTTCCGCAGGTACGTCCGCTGCCGTCCGCCGAGCCGGGCGACCTAGGCCGCGTCCAGCTGATTGACAAGTACGCCGACCTAGGGCTGCTTCCCCGCGGCGCGGAGGCCAACGCACAGATCTTCACGGCCGCAGTTTCAAGTGAGAAGGGCGGCTGCGGCTTCTTCAACGTGATTCTCGATCCGGATACGGTGGTGCGCCGCGTTTACCTTGCGGTTCCCTATGGCCGCGACAAAGACCGCGCGAACTGGGACATTTACGCGTCGCTCGACGTGCAGGCTGTCCGCCTGTATCTGGGACTGTCGAACGACGTAACGATTCTGAATTACGGCGCCGCAGGTGTCGCAACGATTGAGTTCGGACCAAAGCTAATCGTACATCCCGACGGTGTTGGCCGGCTGCTGGTGAACTATCACGGCCCGGCACGTACCTATCCTTACGTTTCGTTCGCGGATGTGGCGACGAAAAAGTTCCCGCCGGGGACGTTCAAAGACAAAATTGTTCTGATGGGCGCGTCCGCGACGGGAATCGGCGACACGCGCGCGACGCCCTTCGGCGGACTTGATTTTCCCGGTGCGGAAATTCACGCCAACGTAATCGACAATATCCTGAACCAGCAATTCCTGGTTCGGAGTGGCCCTCAAGTGGTCACTGATATCGGCCTGATTCTGCTTTTTGGCATTCCGCTAGGGATGTGGCTCGCCGTGGTGCAACCGAAGTGGATGCCGCTTGGGATCGCGCTGCTGATTCCCTTTTGCGCGTTGAATTATTTCGCGTTCGTGCATGGTTGGTGGCTGAACTTCATCGTGCCGGCGCTGTTCACTCTGATTCCCAACGTGAGCCTCGTTGCCCTTTATCGGGTGCTCGTCGAAGAACGGGAAAAGCGTAGAGTGCGAGGCGCATTTCAGCAATACGTAAGCCCGGAGGTCATTCGCAGGCTACTGACCGATCCGAAGCGCGTTCAGCCGCGCAAAACCGATGTGACGATTCTGTTCAGCGATATCCGAGGGTTCACGACAATCTCGGAAGCGCTCGACGCCCAGGAACTTGCGGAACTCTTAAATGGATATCTGACGGAGATGACGCGGATCATCTTCCGCAATCAGGGCACGCTGGATAAATACATCGGTGATGCAGTGATGGCGATTTGGGGAGCGCCATTCGACGAGCCAAACCACGCAACGCGATGCTGCAATGCTGCCGTGGCGATGTTGGCTCGGCTTGCGGATCTGCAAATCAGCTGGCGCGAGCAAAAGAAGCCGGTGTTGGAAATCGGCATTGGCATCAATACCGGGATCGCATCCGTGGGCAATATGGGCTCGAGCTTGCGTTATGGCTATACCGCGATGGGCGACGCAGTGAATCTTTCGGCGCGTCTCGAAGGACTGAACAAGGAATACGGAACGCGCATCCTGGCCAGCGAATTCACGCGCGCCGAAGTTACGGACGAAAATATCGTGTTCCGCGAATTGGACTTGATCCGAGTGCAAGGAAAGCTGCAGCCCGTGACGCTTTTTGAGGTGCTCGCTTCCGACGTTCTAGACAACGGCGGGCGCGAAATGGTCACGCTGTTCGAGAAGGGGCGTGAAGCCTACAAGCGGCAAGCGTGGTCCGAGGCGCGTCGCCATTTCGAAAAAGTGCTGGAGCGCTGGCCCGAGGATGGACCGTCGCGCGTATTCGCCGCACGGTGCAGCGAGTATTTAACCCAGGCACCGCCTACGAACTGGGACGGGGTCTACGTAATGACCCACAAGTAAATCTTCGGCGACGCATTTGTTGCGTTGCTTTTACTAATCAAGCCGCACGACGAACGTGGTGTAGCCGTGTTCCTCGTGCAGGCGGTTGGCGAGGTCTTGCGCCGCGACTTCGGTTGGAAGCTTGCCTACACGGACACGGTAGAACGTGCCATTGGGTGAATCGTACGGAGCGACGCTAACCGGGGGATACTGTTGTTCGAGCTGGGCCTTTAGCCGGTCAGCGTTCCCGGCTTGCAGGAATGCACCAACTTGCACGCCAAAGTCTCCCGTCGTCGGATTTGCCGTCGCCGAAACGATTTCGAGCCTCACCTGTGCCGTGCCCGTGCCGACCATTTCGATCGCCTGCGAGGCTGCGAGAGAAAGATCGATGATGCGGTTCGCGACGAACGGCCCGCGGTCGTTGATGCGCACCTCGGTCTGTTTGCCATTTCGGAGATTCGTAACGCGGACGACTGTGTTAAAAGGCAGCGTGCGGTGCGCCGCGGTGAAAGTGTGCATGTCGTAGATTTCACCGTTGGACGTGCGCCTGCCGTTGAACGGCACGCCGTACCACGATGCGACGCCTTCTTCCACGTACTGACCCGCGATTGGTGGCTGATGCTCGATCGAAGGCGGCGGGCCCGAAGGATTCGGATTTGCAGAAGACGCATTTACGCCGGGATTTGGTGCCGGCTGTGGCACGGTGGAGTGCGTAGGCGTGTGCGACACGGGTTGTTTATGCGCGCAACCGGCGACCGCAATCGCGACTGTGGCTAAGAGCGCAGCAAAACGCGTGCGTGGATCCAGGCAAGAAAAATGATGACGTTCCGAAACACGCAGATATTTCGTCAGTGCAACGCGAAGATCGAAAAATGTCACGCGGTTGGCCGGTTCACGGGTTTGCTCGCATCGGCGTTATTATAGAAACGCACTTCCCGTACCGCAAGGAACACTCTTGGAACTTTCACCGCGCTTGCGTTTCAAGCTCGACCGACTCAAACAGCAATGGAACGGAATTTTCGGAACCGAAGAAGAAAAGCCGCGTCCGCGGCTCTGTCCTTCGTGCGGCACGCTTGTGGGAGCGACGGCAAGCAAATGCGCGCAGTGTGGCGCGAACGTGAATTTTGGAATTGCGGCAGCCAGCCGGTCGCTGAGCCGTCTGCTACCCGCCGAATCACCGGTTACGTATCTGATCCTGACCGTCACCTGCATATTTTACGCCGTCACTTTCGCGATCACAGTGCGCTACAACGGTTTTCAAGCGCCCGGTGGAGGAGGATTTTCGGGCTTGATGGGCCTCGGAGGAATCAGCGGGGGCGTACTCCAGGTGTTTGGCGCCTCTCTCCCGTGGCCGATGGATCTGCAGGCGTTTCCGTGGCGCCTGATCATGCCTACGCTGCTGCACGGCGGCTTGCTGCACATCGGATTCAACATGTGGGTTCTAATGGACGTTGGGCCGCAGATCGAGGAGCTGTACGGCTCGGGGCGGTATCTCTTCATCTATTTTTTTACCGGTGTCGGCGCATATCTGGTGAGCGGTTTTTTCGGGCGGCACATGAGCATCGGTGCCTCCGGATCGCTGCTCGGGCTGATCGGCGTGATGCTTGCGATTACGACGAAACGAGAGGGCGAGCATATCCGCGCTTTGCGAAATCAGTTGATCAAATGGGTAGTCTACATCGCCATCATGGGTTTCATGATGTCAGGCATAGACAACTGGGCGCACGGCGGCGGACTCGTCACCGGCTTCCTCGTCGGCAAAATCATGGTGGACCGGCTACCGATGACGCCTTCCGAAAACCTGCGCGCGAATCTGCTCGGGTGGGTAACCGGCCTCTTGGTGCTTGGCTGCATCGTGTTTACGGTGATCGTGGTGCACGCAGCCATGCGGGTGGCCGGATAGGCCAATTCGGCAAAGGCTAGGCGCCGGTGTGCAAGCGACGCGAGACGACGATGCTGTAATGCAATCCGGAAATACAGACCAGCGCGGCCACCAGATAAACGCAGGAATGTTTCGCCATCAGCAGAATCGGACTTTCACGGATTTGAAGCACGAGCACAAGAAATATCAGCAGGATTTCGAATAGAGTGGTGAGCTTGCCGTAGATGCTGGGCGGCAGCGCCATGTAGCCGACGGTAATGATAATCACCGCGCTCGCCATCAACAGCAGCACGTCCCGACCAAGAACAAGAATCGTGAGCCACCACGCGATTTTTCCGTGAATTGCCAGCTCGAGGTAGGAAGCCGATAACAACAGCTTATCCGCGATTGGATCGAGATACGCTCCCAACGGCGTCTTCTGATTGAGCCCGCGCGCCAGTAAACCGTCGAGCGCGTCGCTTATTCCCGCCGCAAACAGGACCAGCAGGGCCCAGTTGTATCGTTCGTAATGGATCGCCATGATGAAAAATGGCAGGAAAGCCAGGCGAAGGAACGTGAGCTGATTGGGAACGGTAAGGATTCGGCTCGTCATGGTGGCGGAAATTTTTCGGGCGAGGGCCAAGCGCGTCTAAACGAATTGCGCCAAATAGTCTCCTAGTGTGCGTCCTGTCTTTTTCTCGAACAATTCTGCCATCGAGGGAATCGAGCCGCGAGGCTCGTCCAGCGCGATACGTTCAATGCGGAGCATCGGAAAGAAAAGTGTGGGCAGACCGACTCGATCGCCTTCAGGATGAAGCACCTGGCTGACGAAATCGTCAAAGGAGCCCAGATCGATTCCGCGGACCGTGACGCCGGCATTCGAAATGTCTTTAAGCTCGCCCCAGAGTTTCTCTTTTGGCGAGTGAAGGCTCAGCACCACGATCGAATGCGGTTCCATTGCTTCTCCCTGAGAGGGGCTTGCACTGATGGTACCGCAAGTTGCGGTCTGCAAGCATGCGGTGCGAGAAGGGGAATCGCGAATTAGACCGGCATGACTTTGACGTCTGTTGAAACGTGCAAAGTGGGTTCCGTCGCCTTTTGTACGTCTTCGGGCGATACGCCCGGAGCCACTTCGCGAAGCACCAGACCTTCGGGAGTCACTTCGATCACGCCCAGTTCGGTGACGATCAGATCAACCACGCCAACGCCCGTGAGTGGTAAGTTGCACTTGTTTACGATTTTGGGTTCGCCGTCTTTGGTGGTGTGCTCCATGGCGATGATCACGCGCTTGGCTCCCGCCACAAGGTCCATCGCTCCGCCCATCCCTTTCAACATTTTTCCGGGGATGGCCCAGTTGGCGAGATTGCCGGATTCGTCCACTTGAAGCGCACCGAGCACAGTAACGTTGATGCGGCCGCTGCGAATCATGCCGAAGGATTCAGCACTCGAAAAATAGGAGCAACCGGGGATTTCGGTGATGGTTTCTTTGCCGGCGTTGATTAAGTCGGCGTCTTCTTCACCTTCGAATGGGTATGGTCCGATGCCGAGCATTCCGTTTTCGGACTGCAGGACGACTTCGATTTCCTTCGGGATGTAGTTCGAGATAAGCGTCGGTAGGCCGATGCCCAGATTGACGTAATAGCCGTCGCGCATTTCTCCTGCTATGCGTCGTGCGATGAGTTCGCGCTTCTCGTTATCGGATGGCATCCGGTTCTCCTAGCTCTTGCGTACGGTGCGCCGCTCGATGCGCTTCACATAGTTCGCGCCCTGGAATATGGCGTCGACGAAAATACCGGGCGTGTGCACGAAATTTGGATCGAGCCCGCCAAGTTCGACGATCTCTTCCACCTCGGCGATCACATGATCGGCGGCCGTAGCCATCACAGCGTTGTAATTGCGCGCGGTTTTTCGATAAACGAGATTGCCCCAGCGGTCACCCTTCCAGCCCTTGATGAAGGCGAAGTCGCCGCGCAGCGCAGGAACGAGCACGTGCGGCCGGCCGTTGAAATCTCGAATCTCTTTGTCTTCGGCGGCAAGAGTGCCGTAGCCAGTCGGAGTGAAAAATGCGGGGATACCCGCACCGCCGCAGCGAATGCGTTCGGCAAGCGTTCCTTGTGGGTTCAACTCGACTTCGATTTCTTTTTTTAGGGCGAGCTGTTCGAAGGTCTTATTTTCGCCCACGTAGCTCGCGATCATTTTCTTTACTTGCTTGTTCTGCATCAGCAGACCGATGCCGAAATCGTCGACGCCAGCATTGTTTGAGACCAGCGTGAGGTCTTTCGAGCCCTTACGCTTGAGCGCAGCGATCAAGTTTTCGGGAATGCCGCACAGCCCGAAACCACCGAGCAGGATAGTCGCGCCATTTTGAATATTTTCGACGGCCGCATCGGCGCCGGCGACTCGCTTATCCATCGAGGTCTCCCCATCGTTGAGTTACGGCTCAAGGTGCGTCGTGACTTCGGCGGCTCACACCGGCGCGCGCTGCTTTTTTCAATAGGCTGATTTTTGCAGCAACCGCCGAGACCGCGGCATCCGGCGAAATTGCCTTCTCGACTTCGGACATCAACGCCGAGCCCACGACGGCGGCGTCCGCGATCCCGCCGAGCACGGTTAGATGCGTGGGTTGGGAAATCCCAAATCCTACCGCGATCGGCAATGTCGTGAAATTTCGCACGCGCCGGACCAGCGCAGGCAAATCGGCTGGCAGTACGTCCTGCGCGCCGGTGATCCCATTACGTGAAATTAAGTAGAGGAAGCCGGACGAAGCTTTGGCGATTGCGCGCAGCCGTGCGTCCGTTGTGGTCGGGGCTACGAGAAAAATTGCGTCGAGTCCGTTTTCTTCGAGCGCGACACGATAATCGCCCGCTTCTTCAGGCGTCAAGTCCGTCGCGAGCACGCCATCGGCGCCTGCGCGCGCCGCCGCTTGAGCAAACTTGGCCAATCCCATCTGCAACATTGGATTGAAGTAGCTAAACAGAACGATCGGGACCTCGGAGTTAGCGCGGATGTGTCCGACTAGATCGAGCACCCCGGCAAGCGTGGTGCCCGATGCGAGCGCTCGCTCGCTCGCGCGTTGGATTGTGGGACCGTCGGCAACCGGGTCGCTGAATGGCACACCGAGTTCGATCACGTCGGCGCCCGCGCCGGCGGCGGAAAGCACAATTTTCTCGGTCGTCTCGATCGAAGGATCGCCCGCCGTGATGTAAGCGATCAAGCCGAGCTCGCCCGCTTCAGAAAGCGCTTGAAAGCGCCGTGATATACGTGTCTCCAAGGCAGTCCTTGCGTTCATTGTCCGCCAATTCCAACGAGAATTTGCGCCGCAGCGAGCGTGTTTCAGACGTAGCGCGAAAAAATCTCCATGTCCTTATCGCCACGGCCAGAAACATTCAAAATCACCACCTCTTCCTTCTTCATTTTGGGGGCGCGGCGAATCAGCTCGGCGACCGCGTGCGCGGACTCGAGCGCCGGAATAATGCCTTCGTGGCGAGCCAGCGTCTTTGCTGCGGCCACGGCCTCCCCGTCGGAAACAGCCGTGTATTCCGCGCGACCTTGCTCGCCGAGCCAAGCATGCTCCGGCCCAATCGCCGGATAGTCCAAACCTGCGGAAACGGAATGGGTACGGGCGATCTGCCCGTCGGTCGTTTGGAGCACATAGGTGTAGGTGCCTTGCAGCACGCCAGCACGAGCGCCGGTGAATCCTTCGGAAGTGGCCAACCGGGCCGCGTGTTCGCCAAGCGACTTTCCGCGGCCACCCGCTTCCACGCCGAGCATCTTCACGCAGGCATCGGGAATGAATGCATAGAACAGGCCGATGGCGTTGGAACCGCCGCCGACGCAGGCGACTAGCAAGTCCGGCAGCCGTTTTTCAGCCTCAAGAATCTGAGCGCGCGCTTCTTCGCCGATTACTTTTTGAAAGTCACGGACGATTTGTGGATACGGGTGTGCCCCAAGCGCCGAGCCGAGAAGGTAGTACGACGAGTCGACGTTGGTCACCCAATCGCGCATCGCTTCGTTGATCGCGTCCTTCAATGTGCGACTCCCCGAATCGACGCCAATTACTTCCGCGCCCAGCAGCTTCATCCGAAAAACGTTGAGTCGCTGACGTTCCATATCCTCAGTGCCCATATAGACGGTGCACTCAAGGCCGAGCCGAGCCGCGACGGTTGCTGTGGCGACGCCATGCTGCCCAGCGCCGGTTTCGGCGATTACACGCTTCTTGCCCATTCGCTTCGCCAGCAAGCCCTGGCCGAGCGAATTATTGATTTTGTGGGCGCCGGTGTGGAGCAGATCCTCGCGTTTCAGGTAAATTTTGGGACTGCCGAGCAGTTCGGTGAGACGTGAGGCGAATTGCAACGGCGTGGGACGTCCTGCGAAATCGCGAAGCAGCGTACTTAGTTCCGCGTGAAACGCTTTGTCCGCGGTCGCAGCTGCGTACGCGCGTTCGAGTTCTTCGAGCGGCGCGACGAGGGTCTCGGGCACGTAGCGGCCGCCAAACGGACCGAAACGGCCCCTTGCGTCGGGCAATCCCTGTGCGGGGGCGCTGCTCATTTCCGCTTGCTCCTTTTGCGCGAACGCGTCACGCCACGCACGGCGGCCATCAGCGCGGCGATTTTCGCGGCGTCTTTCTTTCGCGGCGACGACGATTCCACTCCGCTGCAAATATCGACGGCGTACGGCCTTGCGACGCGAATCGCTTCTGCCACGTTTCCGGAATTCAGACCACCCGCGAGAAACATGCGGTGGTTTTTTCCCGCTCGCTGCGCCAGCTTCCAATCGAACGTCTTTCCGGTTCCGCCTCGCGCGCGTTTGTCAAAGCCGTCGAGCAAAAATGCATTGGCCCGATCGAATCGACCGAGCTGCGCTGAGCTAAACTTCGGTTGCACGCGAACAGCTTTGATTACAGGCAGCTTCCGTCGAAGCGCGGCAACATCCTCGGGCGATTCCTCACCGTGCAACTGCACGCGGCTCAGCCCTACTTCGCGCGCAACCTTGAGCACGTTCGCAGGCTGTTCATTCACAAACACGCCCACAATATCGACGCCCTTGGGCAAGCGTTTCACGATTCGCTTTGCGGCTTCCGGCGTAATGTATCGCGCGCTGCCTGGGTAGAAGTTCAGGCCCAGAAAACTGGCACCGGCTTCGATGGCTGCGCGTGCGTCACGTACATTTGTGATGCCGCAGATTTTGACTTTTACCATGGTCTGCCGCGTCTCATTCCGTCGCGCGGGTCGCGGCAAGCCCCAGCAACGATTTCAACGCGGCTCCGGGATCCTGGCTGGTCATCAGATGCTCGCCGATCAGAAACGAATCGAATCCCGCCGCGCGTAAACGTGCCAAATCGGCCTGCGAACGCAGGCCTGATTCGCTCACCGCAACGCATTCGTCCGGTATTTGCTCGATCAGTTCCAACGATATTTCCAAGTGCACGCTAAAATCGCGCAGATCGCGATTATTCACCCCAATGATGCGGGCACCGGCATCGAGCGCGCGGCACAGTTCCTCACGCGAATGGACCTCCACGAGCGGTTCGATTTCGAGCGAACGGCCCAACACGATCAGCTCCTGCAGCGTCTGGTCATGCAGCACCGCGGCGATCAGCAGGAACGCATCGGCGCCCGCAGCGCGCGTCTCCCAAACTTGCCAGGGATCGATGATGAAATCCTTTCGGAGGATCGGGATGTTCGTCGCGCGCGATGCCGACTTTAAGTCGGTGAGCGAGCCGTGAAAGAAGTCCTCTTCGGTGAGCACGGAAAGCGCAGCCGCCCCCGCGCGCTCCAAGCTTCCCGCCAGCGAAATCGGATCGTATTCCTGGCGGATGATTCCGAGTGAAGGCGAAGCCCTTTTCAGTTCCGAGATCACGTTGATTCCTGGTTTCGAGAGGGCTTCGGTGAAACCACGCGGCTTTGGCGCTTTTTTCTCGACAGCAATTCTCAGTGCGGCTTGCGGCAAGACATTCTGGCGGTGCTGGACTGACTTACGGCGAGCTTCGACAATCGTCTGGAGGATATTCGTCGACTGAGAACGCGCTTCCATAGGTGGAACGGGTTATCGCTCTCCAGGCAGGCAAGGCGCACCTTCGGCGCTAATTCGAAACTGGAATCGCTGGAACCATGCTATCCGCGCGGCGCGCGTAGTGTCAATTTGCAGATCGTCAAAGGATTGTCACCCAGACGGGATCTGCGAAATGCCCGTTTCGGCCTAGTGGGACGTCAGCAGCGGCTGCGAAAACCGGATGGGAATGCCGAAATTGGAGCCGCCGAATCCCTTCAGGACTGCATAGGTGACGCCGATTACTTTGCCTTCGCGGTTGAACAGCGGGCCACCGGAACCGCCCGACGTGGTCTGCGCGTCGAACACGATTTTATCCGGAAGCACGTCGCCGATGTGTCCCTGCGTGATCAGCGGTCGGATCAGGTTCCGCTTCGCGAGTTCGCCGAGGACCTGGTTTACGTCGCCGGAGCTTTCCTTCATGATTTGCTGCGCGGTATCCTCGTCCGTACGCGCCAAGATCGCCGCGAGTCCGGTGGCGTATCCCATCAGAATGATAGCCGATCCGCTCCTCGCCGCGTCGTTCTTCGAATCAATCGTAAGAATCGAGCGTCTGAGGTTTTGCATGTCGACGCGCATCGCGGCAAGGTCCGTCTCTTTCGAGATGTCGTTAATCTCTGCCTTGAAGGAGCGCGGATCGTTGGGAAAGTAAGCGCGGATCGTCGAAATCTGCGCCTGCAGGCCCTGTTTGGTCAGCGCGTCCATTTCGTCGTTTTTCCACCACGGCTCGGCGACGTGACGGTTCGTAATAACGCGTCCGTCTGGCCCGGCGAGAAACCCTGTGCCGAACACGTCGATTTTCACTTCCGGACCGTTTCCGTCCAGCGTGAGGACGGGCTTGCCGTCGCTATCCTGCAAAGGATCGCCGTCTTGATTCAGCCCAGCGTAACGGAGCCTCTTGCCAGAATTCTTGTCGTTGAATGCCACAGCTACGTGAAGCAGACAGACGGATTGGACGTCGGCGGGAATGATAGCTTGTGCTGCGAGGCCCTGCTGCTCGAGCTTTTGTAGGCGCGAATTGGTCTCAGCGAGCTGTTTCTGTAAGCTGGCGGATTCATCCGGACTAGCAGCGGCCATTTTCGACTGAATGTCTGCGGCCTGCTTTTGCAGGCTCTGTTTCGCAGCGGTCTCGACTTCCCCCGCACCAGACTGCTCGCGCAACTTACGTGCCTGCTCAATCAGATCCTGTTGGCGAGTGAATGTGCCCTCGAGTTTAGAAATAAAAAGGTTTGAGCGCTGGCTTTCTTTCTGCGCGGTGTGCGCGAATAGAAAGTAGACGCCAACCATCGCCAGGACCGCCGCGAAAATCACGCCGACGCCGATCTTCAATCCGCGATCAAGCGAGGTCGCGTCGCTGGCCATCTTTTCGGTGACGGCGAGCGCCTCGAACGCCTGGTGCGCAATCTGTTGGCCTTCTTCCGCGATTCGCGTCTTCTCGAGCAGGCTCTGCTCGAGACGCCGCATCCGCAGGCGAGCGCGCACTCGCGAGAGAAGCTCCCCGTCATCGGCCGGACGCGAAATCGCGTCACTCACGCCGAGGTCCATTCCCGCGGCACGTTCGGAAGGCCCCCCATCGACAAAGAGAATGACTCGGATGTTCCCGGTGGCGTTTGTCCCCCGAAGACTGGCCACAAACTCGCGAGCGTCGGGTGCGGTCACGCTCCCGTCGAGCAAGACAATGTCTGCACCATATTGACGCAACGCGTCTAGCGCTTCGCGGGAGGTGGCAAAAGCCGCCGCCTGATAGCCGGCTGTCTCCATCGCCACGCGCAAATGCTCGCGGTTCACCGAATCGGACTCGACGACGACGATCTTTTCAGCTTCGGGATTCATGGGACCAGGCTCCGCGACTTTTTCTCTGAATCATCCTAGAGTATCCGTATGAAAGCACAAGTGGGCCACAGATTAAAGATGCTCGCCGTGTCATCGACAAAGGGTGAGGCGCGCTGGGCGGTTTCATGGATACATTGAAAACCGCTCTAAGAGCAGGCACGCATCTGAATGAGCTGAAAATACTCAACGCCCAGCTTGTCCGGTGCCGAAAATGTCCTCGGCTCGTCGTGTATCGCGAAAAAGTGGCCGAAATTAAACGCCGCGCGTTCAACGAATGGAGCTATTGGGGCAAACCCGTACCCGGCTTCGGTGATCCAAAAGCGAAGCTCCTGATCCTCGGCCTCGCGCCGGCTGCGCACGGCGCGAATCGAACGGGACGCATGTTTACGGGCGATCGCTCCGGAGATTTTCTATACAAGGCGCTTTACGAGGCCGGTTTTGCGAATCAGGCTACGTCGGTGAGCCGAGAGGACGGCCTCTGCCTTCGAGGCGCGTACATCTCCGCAACCGCGCGTTGCGCGCCGCCGGATAACAAGCCATTGCCTTCTGAACTTGCAAATTGCAGGCCGTATTTCGAGCGGGAGCTTGAAATTCTCCAACCGCGGGCGGTGCTGGCGTTGGGCGGCATCGCCGTGCGGGCGTACCTGAACGTGCTGAAATCGCGAGGCGAAGTCACCCGCCTCGCTGCGTTTCCTTTTTCGCACGGTGCGAGCTTCGCGTTTAAGCCACCGCTGCCGCGCCTCTTCGCGTCGTATCATCCGAGCCAGCAAAACACGTTCACGGGCCGCCTTACCGATCAAATGCTGCTCGAAGTCCTGAACGAAATCCGCAAATTCCTCGGCGAGCGCTAAAGTGCGACTTTTTCGTCTTCGCGGCGCATCGAACTCGTTGTACGCTCCGAATCGATGAGTCCCTCCGCCGACCGCGCGCCGACCGCCTCCCCTGTGGTCGAATTTCGCGACGTGACCTACTCCGTCCCGGAAGGCCGAAAGATTATCGATGGTCTTTCATTTACGATTGAACGCGGCGAAACGCTCGTTCTTCTCGGCCGCAGCGGCGCGGGCAAATCCACAGCGGTCAGGCTGATCAATCGCATGATCGATCCGACGTCCGGTGATGTACGAGTGGAAGGACGGTCCACTCGCGAATGGAATCCCATCGAGCTGCGCCGCCACATTGGATATGTAATTCAGGATGTCGGCCTTTTTCCGCACTACACCGTAGAGCAGAACATTTCGCTGATTCCCCGTTTACAAAAATGGAGCCGTGAGAAGACGCGCGCGCGTGTGAAGGAACTTCTGGAACTTGTCGGCCTGGAACACTTTGAATATCTCGATCGGTACCCGCATGAGCTGTCTGGGGGCCAACGGCAGCGTATCGGCGTAGCGCGAGCTCTGGCGGCCGACCCTCCTGTACTTTTGATGGACGAGCCGTTCGGCGCCCTCGATCCCCTGACGCGCGGAGAGGTTCAAGGGGAATTCGTGGAGCTGCAAAAGCGGCTCGGCAAGACCATTGTCGTCGTTACGCACGACGTTGGCGAAGCGCTGCTGCTCGGCACGCGTATCGGCGTGATGGACGAGGGCAAACTTGCCAAGCTCGTCTCGCCGCACGAATTCGTTTCTGCCACCGATTCTCTCGCCAAGGCGTACTTCGCGAATCTGCGCATGTACGAGGCTGCGGAACGTCGGGCCGAAGGAAGATTGTGAGCCTCTTTGAATATTTCGCGCGTCACCACAACGAAATTCTCCGCGCGACACTGGAGCACATCTGGCTCGTCGGGGCAGCGATGCTGCTAGCCATTGCGGTGGGCGTGCCGCTGGGGATCGTGGTCGCTCGCCGTCCCTGGCTTTCGAAATTCATTCTCGGCGGCGCGAACATCGCGGAGACGATTCCCAGCCTCGCGCTGTTCGGCTTTCTGCTGCCCGTCCCGTGGCTTGGCGCGAAAGCAGAGCGCCTCGCCATCGCCGCTCTGCTGCTTTACGCGCTGCTGCCCATCATCCGGAACACTGCGGCTGGAATTACAGGAGTGAACAAGTCCATTCGCGAGGCCGCGCGTGGCATGGGAATGAAGGATTCACAAATTCTGTGGCGTGTTGAGTTGCCCCTTTCATTTTCAACGATGCTGGCAGGAATTCGCGTCTCGACGGTGCTGACAATCGGAATCGCCACCATCGCCGCGGCGATCGGCGCGGGCGGACTTGGGGAATTCATTTTTCGCGGCCTTGCAATGGTGAACGATCAACTGATTCTGGCGGGAGCGATCCCGGCCGCTTTGCTGGCAATCGGTGCGGACCTGATTCTGGGCTTGCTTGAGCGGCGCTTCCGCCCGGTTCGCGCGTGATGTGGCGGCTGGCGCTCGCTGCCTGCGTCGTAGCGCTGCTCTGTGTGTCGTGTGGGCTCCCTCGTGAAAACGTGATTGTCGTCGGCTCGAAGAATTTTTCCGAATCCGCGCTTCTTGGAGAAATCCTGGCTCAGCATCTCGAAGCCAAACTACACCGGTCGGTCGACCGTCGTTTTTATCTCGCCGGCACGTTCATCTGCCAACAGGCGCTGCTCGCGGGCCGGATCGACACCTACGTCGAGTACACGGGAACAGCTCTCACGGCGGTGCTGAAGGATCCGAGCGAATCCGATTCTGCTGCGGTGTTTCAGCGCGTGCGCGATGAATACCGCCAGCGCTTCGACCTCGATGTATTCCCGTCGCTGGGGTTCAATAATACGTTCGCGATTGTGGTTCGCGGCGACGACGCCCGGAAATTCAATCTGAAAAAGCTTTCTGACCTCTCCGCGGTTGCGCCGCAATGGAGGCCGGGATTCGGGTATGAGTTCATGGAGCGTCCGGACGGATACCTGGGGCTGCGCGCGAAGTACGGATTGAATTTCGATACGGCGCCGCGCGTTCTCGATCTGGGCTTGCTCTATCGTGCGCTTCTCGACGGGCAAGTCGATGTTGTCGCCGGAAATTCCACGGACGGCATTCTTTCCGCGCACGACCTGGTAATCCTTGAAGACGACAAACACTACTTCCCCGCCTATGATGCCGTACCCGTAGTCCGGCCTGACACGCTGGAACGATTTCCCGGTGCGCGCGAAGCGCTGCTGGCGCTCGCGAACACATTAAGCGATTCAGAGATGCGAAAGATGAACTTCGAAGTGGATGTCAACCATCGCGACATCGCAGACGTGGCCCGCGAATTCCTTCGTTCCAAGGGGCTTGATTGAGCGCTGGATGGAAGGATTTAAGTGCTTCCATAATTACTTTCCGTTGATGGTTGGGACCTCCGGACCAGAGTTTGGATCGTCTTTGTACGAATAATCGTTGGTGAGCCCGGCAAACGGCTTGCCATCCAGTTCAGCGTACGGATACACGAAATAATTCAGCGGATCGCCCTTCTGCGGTGGGTTCAAGCGAATGTCGCGTCCCATCGACATCTTCACGCGGTTCGCGTCGAGTTCGCCAAAGTAGTAGTCATGAAGCTCTTTGTGCTTCCAGGCTTCCGACGCATCGATAGGAACCCATCCAACTCCCTGCGCGTAGAATTGCGCCCAGCAGTGGTAGCTCGTGATCGGGCCTTCATGAGCCGCGGTAGGTATCGAAAATCCAATTTCAAACCGGGCTGGAATTCCGGATGATCGCGCGAGGGCGATAAACAACGAGTGAAAGTCGGTGCAGTTTCCGTGTTTCGAGTTACACGCCCACATCGCGTCGCCGCGGCCCCAGTCCTTCCCATCGTGATCGTAGTGCATCGTCGCGATTACATATTCGTAGAGCTTGCGGGCCTTTTCGAGCGGTAGAGTTATGTTCCGAGTTTGTTGCGTCGAGATGTCCGCGATTTGGCCATCAATGGGGACAAGCCGGTCCGGACGCAGGAAACGCAACGTCGCGACCGTCGGCGTGCCTTGCTCGTCGTCCGGATCCGTAAGAGCCACCTTGTGTTCGAATCTTTGCACGTGAAAGGAAGCGGTGATCGTTGCACCCTTAGCGAGGCTGTCACCGCCGATCAACACGTACGCGTAGCGATTGCGATATTCCGGCTCGATATACATCTTCCAGTGCGACACGCCTGTAATCTTGACTTTCCCGGAGCCCTGACTGCTTTCCTCGTAGGGCATCGGAATCCAAAGGCGCAATTCTTTGCTGCCGTTTGATGCAGGCGGGATGTGAATGGTGTTCGTCAGAGTGAAGCTGCGCGACGGCGTTGTGGCCGATTGCGAACTCAGTGGCCCAGAGCAGAGGCCGGCTATGAGAATGAGCGTAACGGAAATAAAAGCCATGGTTTGCCAATGGCGTCGCATTGGGGGCTCCGGGGGCGCGGAAATGCACCGAGGTAGGATTGTGCCATTCGGACGCCGTAAGTCCAAGAGTTGCGAAACCCTGAGTCCGAACGGGTCTGCAGGGGGTTCGCGGACTAGGATTCCTGCATTACCTTAAAATCAGCTTCGAGCGCAGATGAATATTGACGCTGCGCTTCGAGTTCCGCTTGTAATTTTTTCACGAGCAGTTCGAGACGTCGAATTTCGTTTTTCAGCTTCAAGACCTCGGGAGATGCAGGTGGGATGGCGGCCGGAGCAACGGGGCGGGCAACGTTCTGCGGGCCTGGCGCAGCAAAAGTGGGGGGTGCGGCGGGGCGCGCCATGGGAGTGGGCGGTGGTGTCGCGTGAAATGGATCCGAGCGGAAACCCTGCGCTGGCGTCGGTGGAGTTGCCGCCGCTGGCGGACCAAAAAGCCCCCCGAGAACTCGCGAAGCTTCGGACGCTGAGGCGTCTTGCGCGGCTACATTGCCGGCGTTCGATCCCTTTGGATTGAGCAAGCTCTTAACGCGCGCGATCAGGTCAGCGGGCTGAAACGGCTTTCGAACCAGTTCGTCGGCCTTCACCGCCATCGCCTTTTCGGCGACGGTCCTATTCACGATCCCGGACATCAAAATCACCGGCGTCTTTGCGAGCGCCTCGTTCTGCTTGATGAGCTGACACACTTCATATCCGTCTTTATCCGGCATGATGACGTCGGTAATCACAGCATCCGGAGGCACGGTGGCGAATTGCGCGAGCGCCGTCGCGGCGTCCGGGCACGTCACGACCTGGATGCTTTCTTTTCGGAACGCGATCTTGATCACTTCGCGCATAGTCGCGCTGTCGTCGATGAAATAGACGGTCGGCGTGTGCGCGGCCGTGGAGTTCTGCATTTCGCTCATGACACTTCCTCTTCCGCGCGTTCGTTATCGCCCTGCATCTGCTCTTCGTCGAACTCGCGCATGGCATCCAGCAAAAGATCGGTGGCGGAGCGCAACACAGTCCGCTGCGACGCGGTGGCTCCGTAGACGAACTTATATACGCCGCTCTGGCACGAGTGGCAGAGTTTCACGATTTGCGTAACGGCTTCGTCGCCGAAAAGCGTGCCGCTCTCGGCGTGAAACATCTCTCCCGCTTCGAAGAAAATGATTCCATCCGCGTCGACTGCGTTGATATGCAGCGCACCGGTCTGCCGTGCCTGACCAAGCATCTGGATCACGCCGGGAAGATCGAGATGTGAAAGGCTGCCGCTCAAATCCGTGTCCGCCTTCGAGATCATCTGCGTGGGCTGGAAACCATCCTGACGGCTCAGGAGAAAACTGCGGACGTGCGCGGCAATGTCTGCGGGCGATCGCCGGCGGTCCACAAAATCGTCGCAACCGGAGCGGTAAGCTTCGAGCAGCGCTTGGTCGCCTCCGCCACCAACGGCGATCAACGGTATTGACGCGGTCTTCGGGTCGGCGCGCAAAATCGGAGCCATCTCAAACGCTCCCATTTCTCGAAGATTCGTCGCGCACAGAATCGCCGCTGGCACGTTCCACTCCAGCATCGTGAGCGCGTATACGCCTTGCGTGCATGGCACCACTTCGAATCCCACCTGTTGCAACGCTTCGCCCAGGCGTTTCGCGAAATACACGTTGCTATCGATCAGCAGCACGCGCGGCAGATTCGCCAGATTGCTCATGATCGCGCCTCTGCTGACTGCGCGAATTCCGCGCCCGCCGCAACCAGCGATTCCAGATTCAATACGTCCACCGCCTCGCCCTCGAAACCGAGCTTACCCGTGAAATATGCAGGGTCGCTTTCTTCGCGCGGCAGCACGTCTCCCGACGCCAGCTCGCACTCTCCCGTGACGGGAAACGCGCTGGCTTCGTGCTCGTTGCCTAGCCCCACGTTCGCAACGAGATAAAAACGATGCAGCGACGACTCGCGCCCGGTAAGCAGCGGCGAGACGTCGTAGACCGGCACGATTCTTCCGCGCCTCACAATCACGCCGGCGACAAACTTCGATGCGTGCGGAAAGTCGTGCAGCCGCACTGGCGGAGCCAATTCGACGATATGACGCGACGGCAATGCGAACCGGCGATTGCCAATTCGCAGCAGCACGTAAGCCGCACGCTCCAGTGGCCCCGTAACGCTCATCTTTCAGCCACCCCTTCGAATTGCGGCGATTGTACGGCCGCATCGAGACGGTCAAACTCCGCCGCTGTGAGGAATCCGGCAGGATTGATGACCGGTATCACGGTGTCCTCCAGATATGCGAGGCCGCGATACCAGGTTCGCTCGTGCCCGCGAAACGCTTTTGGCAACGGATGAATTGTGTTGAGCTCTTCCATTCGCTCAATACTGTCTACCAGCACCGCGGCTCGGATCTTGCGCAAGATCAAGACCAGCGTCGGGCGCGTAACCCGCAGGCCAAAGTGCGCGCAGGCGTTCACAATGAAGTAATTGTGTCCCGCGCGCTCGACTGTGTGCTTCACTTTTGGCACGTAGGCTTGCTCCAGTTCGATCGCCGACGCTCCCAAGCTGTCCGTGCTGCGGATTTCCTGCACGGATTCGGCTGCAATGGCAAACGTTCGGTGCCCTGCACTGAACAGAATCACCTGTTCGGAATTCTTGCCGCGCCTCGGACGCGCTTTGTCATGGCTGGCGATCTTCATCGCGCACCCACCGGGGTCAGCGCGGCGATTTTCGCCACAGCGCGTTCGATCGCGCCGGCGATATCGTCGAGCGGTAACACTTCGTTCACAGCGCCGGTCTTGATCGCTTCGGCCGGCATTCCGAAAATCGCCGACGTCGCCTCATCCTGCGCGATCACAAAACCGCCATTCGCGCGAATGCCCTTGATGCCCTTCGAAGCATCCGCGCCCATCCCCGTAAGCACCACGCCCACCGTGTTCGCCCGAGCGTAGGCCGCGGCACTGTCGAGCGCTACGTCGGCGCACGGTAGATAGCCGTCGATCCGTTGACCGTCATCGAGGGCGACGCGCCCCAGGGCCGTCAGCCGGAGATGGCTTGACCCTGGGCACAAATACACCGTACCAGCCTGAACTGTTTCGTTCGCTTCGGCTTCCTTCACCGGTAACTGCGCGATCTCTGCGAGTTGCTTCACCAGTTGTGCCGTAAACGTCGCGGGCATGTGCAGAACCAAAATCACCGCCGCTTGCAGGTTTCGCGGCAAGCCGGACACCACGCGCATCACCGCTGCCGGTCCGCCCGTCGAGGCAGCGATCACAACGACGGGAACTTTGCCGCTCATTTTCGCGGAAGCAGCGCCGACGGCGTTACCGATCGGGTTCGGAAGTGCGACGGGTGCGTGAGGCGCGGGCAACTTCGACCGTGTTGCGGTCCGCACGACACGGACTTTCGCAGCCATTTTCAGTTTGCGCGTCAGTTCCTCGCGCACGTTGCGGATGTCGAGATCGATGCCGTTGGTCGGTTTAGGTACGAAATCGATCGCGCCTAGTTGCAGAGCGCGTAATGTGCTGTCCGCACCTTCGCGCGATTCCGAGCTGACAATCACGATCGGACGCGGATTTTGCGACATGATCAGTTCGGTCGCTTGCAGCCCGTCGAGATGCGGCATGTTGATATCCATGGTGATCACATCGGGATGCAAGGACTCCGCCATCATCACCGCGGCGCGGCCATCACGCGCCTGACCGGCCACTTCCATACCCGGATCGGCGTTGATGATCTCCTGCAGCACCTTGCACATGAAGGCGGAGTCATCCGCGACCAGCACCCGAATTTTCTTTTTGCCCGGGTTCAACATTTCAATCCTGCCGCACCGGCACGCGCGGGGCCGGCCGCCCCTTCGAAACATCGGAACCAATCAGTTCTTCCACTTTCGCAATGAGCTGATCTTCCTGAACCGGCTTGGTCATAAAGGCGGACGCGCCTTCCTTCACGGCGCGATCGCGATGCTTCGCTCCCGCGCGCGAGGTGACGACCAGGACCGGAATCTTTTTCGTCGCAGGATCTTGTCGCAGGTGGGCCATCAGCTCGTAGCCGTTCATGCGCGGCATTTCCAGGTCGGTGATCAACAAGTGGCAACCGACCTGCGCGACGATCTCCGAGGCTTCGAGGCCATCCGACGCCAGCTTTACGCGGAAGCCAGCTTTCTCCAGCATGCGGCCCACAAATTTGCGAATGCTGATGGAATCGTCCGCCACGACTACGACGCGTTCGTTTTCGATCGCGTCTACCGCTTCGGCCGGAATACTTCCGGATGCGACCGCTTCCGAGCCAGGCGCAAACACGCGCGCCGCCGGAGAAGCGGAAGGCAACGATCCGCGCTCCGCGGCATCGCCCGCGACCAGGCGATTCAAATCAATCAGCAGGATCAGGCTGCCATCCGGAGCGATCGTGGTTCCAGGAAATAGCTTTACGCGACGGAGGTAGTCGCCCAGATTCTTGATGACGATTTCGTCTTTGCCGAGGACTTCTTCGACAACAACGCCTACGTGGCGTCCTGCGACTTTCACGATCACCATGTGAAAGTAGCCGTTCATGGGCTCAAGGGCGGGCAAGCCGAGTTGCAAATCGAGGCGAACGACTTCGGTTACCACATCGCGCACCCGCGTTAGCAGTTTTCCACCGACGTCTTCGATTTCGGATGGTTTTACGCGGCGAATTTCTTCGATAACAGCCAGGGGCAATGCAAACGTGGAATTTCCGCAGCGTACGAATAGTGCCTGAGAAATAATCAGTGTCAGCGGAACCTTAACCGTGAAGCAGGCACCCTTGCCGGTTTCTGAACGAACTTCGATCTCGCCGTTGAGAGAATGTACGTTTGCGCGCACCACGTCTAGACCGACACCACGTCCGGCCAGCTCCGTCATCGACGACGCCGTAGTGAATCCCGGGCGGAACAGATACTCGCGGAGTTCACGCTCGCTCAATTCTTCTGCAGCCACCGCGGACGCCGCTCCCGAATCGACAAGCTTCTGCCTGATGCTCTGATAGTCGATGCCGCGGCCATCGTCTTCCACTTCGATAAAGATGTGGTTTCCGCGATGGTAGGCGCGTACGGTGATGTGCGCCTTCTCTTGCTTCCCTGCTTCGCGACGCGCGAACGGCGTCTCAACGCCGTGCGCTACCGCGTTGCGCACCAGGTGAATCAGGGGATCGGAGATGTGCTGGATGATGTTGTTATCGAGTTCGGTATCCGCACCCTCAAGGTTCAGCTCGATCGGCTTTCCTGTGGCCTTTGAAGCGTCACGCGCAGTGCGCGAAAGCCGGGTGTAAAGGTTGCCGATCGGCACCATGCGCGCAGCCGTAATTTCGTCCTGCAGGTGGTGGGCAAGCTTGGTAAATTCGTCGATATCCGAATCAACGCGGCCCATGAAGCCTTCGAGCTGAGTGAGTACTTCGGTCACGTCCGCGGAGATTTCCGTCAGAGAACGCGAAAGGATATTGAAGTCGTCGTAGCGATCCATTTCCAGGTCGCTGAATTCGTCGGGTCCACTCGGTGGAAGCAACGGCTTCCCGGCGCCGAAATTCGGCCGGAACGTGTCCATCTGCGGCGCGTAGCTACCGGCGATGAGCGATGGGCTGATGCGGCTGAACTCGTGCTTGTCTTGAAATTCGGAAACCTTCCCGGACAGACGGCCCTTGGAAAAATTCAATACTTCGACGAGCTTTCCGAGTTCCGAGAGGCGGCCGACCATTCTGGTACGGTTGATCACCAGTTCGCCGACGGCATTCATCATGCGATCGAGGCGGTCCAGTGAGATGCGCACGGACTTTGCTTGCGCGAGAGGAGCCTGACGTTTCGAATCGCCCGCACCAGCTCCGGCCGCACCCGATGCGCCCTCGCTCTCGCCAATCGCAGCGGGTGCCGCGGTTGTAGCGTCCGTCGCCAATTCCTCCGGCGCGAGTTCGTGGATGCGAGCAAGCAGCGGGTCCACGACCGAGCGCATCTCCGCGTCGCTTGTCCACTGGCGATGCAGGCAACGTTTCAGCACGTCAACCGACTCTAGGCAAACGTCAATGATTTCGGCGCTCGGCTGCAAGCGTCCGTCGCGCAGTTCGCCGATTAAGTCCTCCACGCGGTGCGCGATTGCTGAGAGCCGCGCGAGGCCCACTTGCGCCGCCGAACCTTTCACCGTGTGAATGGAGCGGAACAGCTTGTGAATGTCTTCCGCATTCGGATGCGCTTCGAGCGCGAGCAAGCACTCCATCACCGCTTGCAGATGCTCTTCGGCCTCGGGCACGAAAAATTCGAGAACTTCGTCTGGAATCTCGCCATCGACGGGCAAGTAATCGACAAACGAATATGTGGCTGCAGCGTCTTGCTGCGCTGCTGCATACGCGGAGTCCTGATATTCGGGCTCAGCTGCCGAGTGCGCACCTGGGGGCGGAGGAAAGGCGAATGAATAGCGCTGCTTGAATGCAGTCACATCGTCAGAAGTTTCCGTGCCGTCCGAACTAATCTGTAGCAGATCGAATTCGAGTACGGAGATCGCGTCTGAAATGAACTCGGTAAGCGGTCCATGCATTTCCGCCGTCAGAGCGGCATGCATCGCGTAGTGAAAGATGTGGGCCATCTTGGCGGCCACTTCGGAAAACAGCGGATAGCCATAGCTGGCCGAGGTGCCCGCGAGCGTATGCGCGGCAATGTAGAGTTTTTCCAGATCCTCAGGACGCGTCTGAGGTTCCTGCAACATGCCGGAGTACTCGCGCAGATACTGCAGGTGTTCCGACGCCTCCTCGAGGAACAGCTCGACCGACTCGGGGTTGGGCCCGTTCATTGGCCACCCTCCACGACGGCGAGCGCGCGATTGAGTTCGGCGGCCACTGGCTTGCGGTAAATTCTGCAATCACCAAGCACCACCGATTCGAATTTCATCGGCAAGTTGGAAAGCGTCTCAGAGTGGCCAAGGACGAAGAAACCGCCCGGTTCGAGCGAGTCGTAGAAACGGCGCAGAATCGCCAGACGACGCTCTTCGGAAAAGTACATCAGGACGTTCATACAGAAAATGCAGTCGAGCTTGCCGACGTAGACGTGTTCGGCGAGGTTCATCTGCGCGAACGAAATCATTTTGCGCGTCCGAGGCTTGACCTGATAACCGTGCTTGGTCGGCGAGAAGTGTATATCAACGTGGCGCGGGTCAAGATGCTGCAGGCTGCGCTTCGCGTATTGGCCGCGTTCGGCGTGGCGCAGCGCACGGCGGCTGATGTCCGTTGCCAGAATTTCAATTTCCCAGGCTTCGGCGAACTTCAGCGCGTCGGTTACCGTGATCGCGATCGAATAGGGCTCTTCACCCGTGGAACAGCCCGCGCTCCAGATGCGCAGCGTGCGTGGGTTATGCCACACCTTGCGCTCCTGCACTTCGGGCAGAATCTTGCGCTGCAGCGCTTCGTAGACGGCCGGGTAGCGGAAGAAGGAAGTCTCTTGCGTGAGCAGGCGTTCGAGCAGCGACTCGTACTCGATGCTTGACCCGCGCACTGAGCGCAACAGCTCCGAGCCGTCCGGCAGTTCTTTTTCCTCGAGGAATTCGCGAACGCGGGTCGAAAAAAACCGCTCTCGCGACGCGTCGAGCAAGATGGCGGACCGCTGCTCGATAAGAGTGCGGATCTCGTCGAGATGGCTCTCGATCAGGACCGGCGTCGTGACTGAGTTCGGTTTCATGGTCGGCGCGTTAGCGGCCGGAAGTGATTTCCGGCAGCGAAAGGCAGCTCAACGTTATCGGCTAGCTCCAACGGGCGAGGCCGGTCGAATTTCCTCCACGTTGTGATCCACGCCGCGCGCCGAGCGAAATTGCGCCAACGCCTCATTCAGTTGCTCGGAGAGCTTCACCATGTTGCCCACCGTAGACGCCGTTTGCCGCGCGCCCTGGGTGGTCTGCCGCGTGATGCCCGAAATGATCTGCATCGCGTTAGCCACGCCTTCGGTGCCGCGCACCTGCTGCTTGGAGGCGAGTGAAATTTCCTGAACCAGCTCAGCCGATTGACGAACGACGCTCGAGATCGCTTCGAGCGCTTTTCCGGCCTGATCCGCAAGACCGGCTCCCACTTCCACTTCGCGAGTGCCCTCTTCCATCACGACGACCGCTTCGTTGGTCTCGGCCTGAATCGCCTTAATCAACGCAGCGATGTCCTTCGTGGCGCTGCGAGAGTGTTCTGCCAGCTTTCGAACTTCATCGGCAACGACAGCGAAACCGCGGCCCGCGTCTCCGGCGCGCGCGGCTTCAATCGCGGCGTTCAACGCGAGCAAGTTGGTCTGCTCGGTGATGTCGTTAATCACGTTGATGATTTCCGAAATTTCCAGCGAACGGTCGCCCAGCGACTTGATCTTCTTCGCGGTGGCCTGCACCGACGAACGGATGCGCTGCATTCCCTCCAACGTATCGCGCACGGCGCGGTTGCCCTGTTCGGCGGCGTCGAGAGCGCGACGCGCGGCCTCGGCGCTGGCTTCGGCGTTGTTGGACACCTGTTTCATCGAGACCGTCAGCTCTTCCACGGCCGACGACGTGTTAGTGATTTCCTGGTCCTGCTGGGTGGCCCCCGCGGTCATGTCATCGGCCGCGTCGAGAATCTGATTTGCGCTTCCGCTGACATCCACGGCGGCCTTGCGGACGCGCTCGAGAACCTTGGTGAAGTTGTCGAGCATGAAGTTCACCGAGTCCACCACGTTACCGAGGGCGTCGTTGGTCACCTTACCGCGGATCGTCAAGTCGCCGCGCGCCACCTGATTGATCGTGTTCAGCAGGTCGGTGATGCTGCGCTGCAGCGACTCCTGCGCCTGTTGGTTCGTGACGGCGTGGGCCACCTTCGCAGCGCTGCGGCTGAAGTTTTCAGCGATAAATCCAAACTCATCGCTCGACTCCACTTCAACGCGCGCACGAACGTCGCCGGAGACCACGCGCTCGGAAAATTTGGCGAGTTCCTGCACGGGCGTGAGTACGCGCTTCGTGAGCACGATGACCAGTGAGATGGCTCCGATCAGCGCGAGCGCTCCGGCGCCCAATAGCGCACCATTAGCACCGCCCGGAATCGAGCCGCCTTCCGCTCCCGCAGCCGAGTGCGCGCCCGCGTAGTAGGCGAGGCCCAAAACTCCGAATAACGCCAGTCCCACAAAGAAGACCAGCCCCCAGATTGTGGAACTCAGACGAGATTTCATGACTTCCTCCCAAGACCTTTCGCCAACGTTTCAATGCGCCCTTGGCGCATTACCCCAAAACCCGTGCCTTCTCCCCGCTAAATCACAGGAATCGGAAATACATCCGTCAGGCGTCGCAGATCCACCACGAGTGCCAGACGATCCTCATGCCTTAGCATTCCGCGGCAGTGTGGAACATCCGCGGGTGCCTGATCGAGCAGCGCATCTTCGCTCGCTGAAAAGGTGCCGATTACTTCGTCTGCTGCTATGCCTAAACGCAAAATGCCGCGCAGCGGGTCGCTTTCTAGCGCCGCCACCACCACGTGCCGCGGCAGCAGCCCGGGCCGCCGGCCTTCTGTGAATGCAATATCGATGAGCGGCACGATGGTGCCGCGCAAATTGAACACGCCCATCAGAAATGCAGGCGACAGCGGAATGCGTGTGACGAGCGGCCAATCCACCACTTCCTCGACTTCCAACACAGAAAAACAAAATCGCTCTCGGCCGGCGCGGAATACACAATATTGCCGCTCTACGCGACGCTCCTCGGGAGCGGCTTCTGTTTCCAGAAACTCGCCCGCTTCAAGTTCGGGAGTCAAAATTCCGTGTTTGAGTTCGTCAGTCATTACGCGAGCGTCGGTACAGGTCTTGAATGCGAACTTCCGTTAGCGCCATTCAGCGACTCTTGGAGCGCCACGTTCACAGCACCGAGCAATTCTTCCGGCGTAAACGGCTTGGCCACGAATCCGTTCGCGCCTTGTTGCTCACCCCAGTAGCGGTCGCTCGGAGCAGCCTTCGAGGTCACCAAAATCACCGGAATGTTCGAATACGTGCCGTGGCCCTTCAGATCGCGGCAGACCTGGAAGCCGTTGCGCTGCGGCATCACTACGTCGAGCAGAATCACGTTCGGACGCTCTTCCTCGATGGCTTCTTCCGTCTTTGTGGAATCGAAAAGGCCGACGACCTGGAATCCACCCTTCTGCAGCATCGACTGCATCAGGCGTACTTCGGCTTGTGAGTCGTCAACAATCAGGACCTTGTTCACAGCCACACCTCCACGGAATATCGAAGGGAATGATTGCAACTGGAGAGCCACGAGCGAGCTGCGTTTGAGGGACCGCCAAGAAATTGCAACCGCGTTTTATTTCTTACGTTTACGCTCGCGTTAAAGTTCCGTTCGCGCCGCTAACTTTCCGTTCTACGAAAAATGCGTCTCAACTTGAGACGTTGTCTCACCGGCCCGCATTTCGACGTTCACCGGTGAGAACCGTTACGCGAGTTCGTTGCGCCGCGATGATCAGGGCTGCAATTTCTCCGCTTCTTCGATGAACGAAAGCAAACGCTTCGTGCTGATTCCGAGGTTGACCGCAGCCTCCGTGTTCTTTGCGCGCTTCGCCGCTTCTACGCGTCCCTGAAAATACGAAGCTTCCGACTTCGCGAGCGCGAGCGCTGATGCAAGCTGTGCTACATCGCCCGAACGCTTGCGCTGATCGGTGCCCAGCGCGAGTAGAGCGCGAGCCACGACGGCCCGGCGCAAATCCTCCGCCTCGGTGTCACCTTCGGTGACGAAGGCGGCCACCTCCCAGGACGAGAGCAGCACTTTGGTGTCTTGCAGAACCACGGTCGACATCGAGCGTCCGCGCGATGGCGGCGCCGCGATCAACTGTTCCCAAATTGCTTCGAGACACTTCTCCATTTCCGCGGTCGCCGTCGGCGTCGCGGAGCTGTCGCTCGAAGCAGCGTTGACGGCCGGAGGCTTGGGAGCCGCGACGGGAAGTTTGGGAGCTGGAGTGCCATTTGCGGAAGCTCCGTCGGCGCGTTTCGGGGCCGGCGCGTTTGAAGGTGCAACCTGCACATTCGCTGCAGGTGGTGGCACCGTCGCTGTGGACTGCTCAGAACCGACGACCACTTTCGCGGCCTGGTGTGCGATGGCAGCGGCGCCTGTCGATCCTGCCGCGGGATTCAGGCGGCCTACCGCCTCTTCCAAGTCGGCGCGCAAAGCCAGGAGCTGCTCGAACGCACGATTCACCGAGCTTTCCGTGTAGTCCTTGTGGAAAGGCTGCTTCCAGTTCTCGCAGTAATAAATGAGCTGCGTGGTCGTTTCCGCGGCGGAGAATCCCGCGCGGCGGCAATCGACCGTCTTCACGCCGGCCGCTTCGAGTTGAATGGCGGCGTGCCGTACGGCCGTGACGTCTGCGTGCAACATGCGGATGAATGCGCGGCGGAGCAAGAAATTGAACCGGCAGAAAGCGACGAGTGCATGAGGGTCATAAAATTGCGCGCCTGCGGATTCTTTGAGCAACCGCCCCTGCTCGAGCAAGCCGTGCTCCATCATGTCCCGCAAGCTTTCGCACTGGCTGATCTTCTGAAGGATTGGGTCGAGTTGTTCGCAGATTTCCAGCCGCTTTCCATTCGCGTCCGGCAGGACCGGTTTCAGTACCAGCGCGACATCTTCGAGGCGAATATCTTTGCGGTAAAGATCCTCCGGGGCGCAAAGGGCAAAGTATTGCACGACCAACAGGTCAATTTTGTCGCGATCCGCAACTACTTTGTCGGTCTTCCGCAACTGCCGCTGCAGAAACGCACGCAGGCTCTCTTCGCTAGCATTGAGCGTCGCCGGCGGGAGCTGACGAATCTGGTAGGCGCGGACTTTCTCGTCGACGGCCGCAAGAAAATTCAGCACTGCGTCAAAAATTTCACGCGTGGGCCGGATCGGCGGCAATTCGCCCGCAGGATTGGGCAGTTGCGCGAGATTGAATTGAGTCGCGAGCGCAGCGTAGAGCGGATACGCGAGCCGCGCCTGAGTCCACTGGGCCGAGAAATCCGCAGCGCTGGGCTGGCTCGGTGCCGGAATTTTCAATGTCGAGACGTCCGATTTAATGGTCATGGTTTGATGATCCGATTCTCCACTTCTTATACGAAATGCGTCGCTAGGCCGTCAGCCCGTCTTGCACGACGCAGATACAACTCCACGAACACACGTAAAGTGACGGAGTCATGCCGAAGAAAGGAATGCACGGCGACGGCCAAAGGAATGGGCCGTCTTTCCGGATTTAAATCGCTCGTTTTGAGGAGATTACGAAATGAAGATTTGCCACTGAGACCAAAACTGTCTCACGACGATACACCTGCGTCTCACCGAAGCACCAAACGAGACAGAATCTCAGGCGACGAAAATTCGAGCGTAATTACGACGCCATCGGAATGTCATCTTTTTCCGAATGTCGCAGCGAAATATTGTAGCGCTTCAATTTTCTGTACAGGGTAGCGCGGCTGATGCCGAGCATGCGTCCGGCGCGCGCCTTGTCGCCGCCGGCCTGCTCAAACACTCGAAGAATCGTAATTCGCTCCAGGTCCGCCAGCGCCGTGGTGGAAACCGCGCTGCTCTCGCCCGTTTCCGCCGCCGAATCGGAAATCTCCGAAATCGAGGGCGGCAGGTCCGCCACGTCAATCGTGGAATGATCGCCGAGCGCGACCGCCCGCGCGATGCAATTTTCCAGCTCTCGCACGTTTCCCGGCCAGTCGTACTGCAAAAAGCTCTTCATCGCCGCCGGCATGACTTGAATCGCCTCGCCCGGGGCGTAGCGGTCCAGGAAATGGTGTACGAGCTGTGGAATGTCTGACCGCCGCTCGTGGAGTGCGGGCGAATGGATCGTCACTACATTCAGACGGAAATAGAGGTCCTTGCGGAATGTTCCGCCCCGATAGGATTCCTCGAGATTGCGGTTTGTCGCGGCGATGACGCGCACATCGACTGGCACCTTCGAATTGCTTCCGACCGGTCGAATTTCTTTCTCCTGTAATACGCGCAAGAGCTTCGCTTGCATCTCGACAGGCAGCTCGCCGATCTCATCCAGGAAAATCGTCCCGCCGTTCGCTGCCTGGAATAGACCCGCTTTCGTTTTCAGCGCTCCCGTAAACGAGCCCTTTTCGTGCCCAAAAAGCTCGCTCTCCATGAGTGTCGGTACCAGAGCACCGCAATCGACCGCGATGAATGGCATCCGGGCGAGCGGACCACGGTAATGAATCGCACGCGCGATCAGCTCCTTTCCGGTGCCGCTTTCGCCGGTAATCAGTACCGGCGTCCGCGTCTCTTTCAGGCGCGAAATCATTCGCAACACATCTTGAATCTTCGCCGACGAACCTACGATCCCGTCGAGTTGCGTCTCGCTGCTCACCCGCTCACGCAAGAACTGGTTCTCCGTGACCAGCCGGACTTTCTCCGCCATTCGTTGCAGCAATTGCCGCAGGCGCTCCACGCGAAACGGTTTTTCGATGTAGTCGTAAGCGCCCAGTTTCATCGCTCCGACTGCCGATTCGACCGAGCCGTGCCCGGTCATGATCGCCACTTCCGCGCTGGGCAGCGCTTCCTTGATCTTGCGCAGTAAATCTCCGCCGGACAGACTTGGAAGCTTCAAGTCGGTCACCACGATGTCCGGTGGGCGCGTCTCCAGAGTCTCCAGAGCTACCTCGGCTGTATCGGCTTCGAGACATTCGAAGCCCAGTCCCTGCCCCACCGTCACACACAGCCGGCGGATGTTTTGTTCGTCATCGACAATCAAAAAGCGCAGCTTGGTTTCGTCGGTCATGGTTGTCCAATTATCTTTTCCACCGCGCCCAGCAACTGCTGCACGCGGAAGGGTTTCTCAACGCAGGAAATGCCGGCTTGCGCGAGCAATGCCACGGTCTCCGCGCTTGCCGTATCGCCGGTAATAAAAATCATTCGCGTCGCGACGTCCGGCCGGTGCCGCTTCAGCCAGTCGTGCACGTCCGCTCCGGTAATGCCGCCCGGCGTGCGAAAGTCCGAGATCACACCGCGAAAATCGTTCGTTGCCAAAATCTGGAGTCCGTCTGCGGCCGAAGGCGCCAGCACCACCTCGTATCCGCGCCGCTCCAGGGCAATCCTCAGGAACGCCGCAACCGACGGCTCATCTTCAATCAAAAGTATCCGCGCTCTCTCGAGCGTTGGAATCGCTCCTGTGCTCATCACTTCGCGGTTTCGCGTTTACGGATCTCGGGCGTCGCTGTCACCGGCAGGCGCACCTGAAATGTGCAACCGATGCCGTCGGGGTTGTTCTTAGCCGTTATCTCTCCGCGGTGTGCGCGCACGATGCCGTAACAGATGCTCAAGCCCAGTCCCGTACCCTTGCCGACTTCTTTTGTGGTGAAGAAAGGATCGAATATACGGTCGGCATGGGAAACACCGGGACCGTTGTCGCGGAACGTAACTTCGATATTTCCGTTTCGATGCGCTGTCTCGATTTCGATTTTCGAGGTGCGCCGCGTCTCCTGAACAGCGTCGTAAGCATTGTTGAGGATATTCAGGAAGACCTGCTGGAGCTGGTGCGGATCGCCGATCAAAACGGGCAGATCCGTGCTGTATTTTTCAATCACGTTCACGCCGTGATTCGAAAAGTCGTACGCTCGTAGCTTCAGCGTGTTCTGAAGGATAGCGTTCACTTGCACGGGCTCACGCTGAGCCGGCATCTGCCGCGCGAAACTAAGCAGATTCTGAATAATTACGCGCGTACGTTGCGCCTCCTGTAGGATCACGCGCAGTTCTTCCTTCGCGGTTTCCGGAATTTCAGTGTTCTCGAGCAGCAGGTCGGTGAAACCTACGATCGCGGCAAGCGGGTTATTGACTTCGTGTGCCACGCCCGAAACCAGCTGTCCCAAGGCGGCCATTTTTTCGGTGTGCATCAGTTTCGCGTGAAGGTTTGCCGCATCGGTGATGTCGGTCATCACGACTACAATGCTGTTAATGTCGCCCTGCTCGTCGCGCATCGGGCTTAGGCTGATGGAAAATTGGCCTGTCGTGTTGTCGCCACGTAGCAGGGGAAGCTCCAGGTTATCCAGCGTCGTCCCGTGAAGCACCCGTTCAAGCGCATCAATCAGAACCGGCCGTCGCGACTGGGGAACCATTTCCACCAGCGGCTGACCGAGCAAGCTCTGCTCGCGATAGCCGGCATCGACGCAGCGCCGGTTGGTGTAACTCACCAAACCCGCCGTATCCAGCACCAGGATCATGCTCTGCGTGTTGTTCAGGATGTTCTTGTTGAAATCACGCTCGCGGCGGTAGCGGCGTTCGGCTACACGGCGGTCGGTGATGTCCTTGAGTACGTGCACGGTGCGCAAATCATTCTCCTGTGCGTTGGGGATGCGCGAGGTGGAAACCAAAAACGTGCGGTCCTCGGCTTCATGAATGAATTCTTCCTGCGGAATCAAGGGGTTGCGACAGAACGGGCAGTAACCGTCGTGAATCGGCGAAGACAAAATCTCAAGTTCCCAGATAGGCCGGCCCACCGCTTCCGGCGGGCGCAAGGAGAGAAGATCCGCCAACGCCCGGTTCAGCCGCACCACTCGGTTCCCTGCGTCGTGAACAACGATGAAGTCCGTGATCGCGTCGAAGTCCTCGACCCACTGCTTCCGCGACTGCTCGATCCGCGCAAAGAGGCGCGCGTTCTCCAAGGCGACGGCGGCGTGTCCTGCCAGCGCTTCCATCAGTTGCCGTTCGATGTTCGTCAGCTCGTGCGGCAGGTCGGCCACCGCCAGCGCGCCGATCAAATCGCCTTCGCTTCCCGTTAGATCCGCAAGCACCAAGCTTTCCCAGCCCAGAGCTTCGGCCAACGTGCGGCCGAGCAGCCTGGCTGCCGAACCTTCCCGCAAATCTTCTCCCGGTACGGTCGCTTGCTCTGCCAGGACATTTGCGAGGCGCTGCTGCGTCATAGGGTCCCAGCGTTGGGCAGGGCCGCTGATCGCGGCGATCTCCCACTCGTTGCCGTGTCCCAGAGCCAGCACCGCCGTTCGAGCACCGAGCATCTCAGCGGCGCGGCCCGTGAGTCGTCGCGCGAATTCAGTAGGTCCGAGCGATGGATTTAATTCCAGAGTGGTGGCGGAGAACTGCGCAAGGAGACTCTCGACAGAACCGTCGAGACGCGATGAGACTTCGCGAGTTCGCTTCAGTGCACGCATGGAGGTCAGGGGGCCTGCGCGCGGTTCGCCTTTACAGCAAAGAAGTTAGGTGCCATCTCATTTTGAGTCAACCAAGCCTGCCCTGGGAGTTGTTCTAAGCATCAATCTCAGCGTCGCAAATTGAGACGCCCACAAATCGAAATCCTCTTCCTTGAGACGCGCGGCGCAAGCCACAGGGTGCCCGGCGTGTTTTGACATTGGCCGCAAACGTCTTTTTTTCATCGTTTTATACCGAAGTTCTCGCGTCTCGCGCCGAAGCCCAAGAAGAGTTTCCACTTGGCATGCTCATTGCAATTTCGGATGCGGGGGAAACCCCCAGGCCCAGCGGAGGTGTGTGATTTATGAAGTGGAGACCAGGGAACATCGGAACGAGTGTGGCGATGGCGCTCACGTTGACGTTTGCCGCCGCCGTCAGTTCGACGGTGATCGTGCGAGCGCAGGAACCCGCGGCGGATTCGGCAAAGCGCAAAGTGAAGACACGGACGGTGCCGGAATACCCGGCGATCGCAAAGCAGATGCATATCACCGGCAAAGTCAAGATCGAGGCGACGATTGCACCAGACGGTCATGTGGTCTCAACGCACGTCGTCGGAGGCAGCCCGGTACTGGTGGGAGCGGCCACGGATGCGCTGAAGAAATGGCGCTATGAATCCGGCCCGAAAGAGACCACCGAGATCGTGGAATTCGATTTCGACGGCAGCGGCAGTTAGTTTCGCTCGGGCTGGTTCCGAATCAAAAATCGAATTTGAAGCGGTGGAAGCGGTGGAGGCTGTTTTATGACGATTGCGAAGAAACTCTACATGGGATTTGGCGCGATTCTGGTGACGATGCTCGCGCTTTTCATTTTGAACATTGTCACCGTCCGACGCGAATATAATGCGCGCGACGCCGTGGCCGCCACGCTCTCCGATGTGCAAACCATCGAAAGCGTGCGTTTCCAGATGATGGAAAACCGGCTCTATCTGGGCAACTACCTGCTGAGTGGCGATCTTCGGGACGAAGACCGCACCAACAAAGGCGCAGCTTCCCTGTTCGCCCAGCTGAAGGACAGCGAATCGAAGGCCAGCGATCAAACACTGCGGAATGCGCTCAACCAAGTCGACGAGACCGAGCACAACTGGCTCGAAAACTTCGCCAAGCCCATGATCGCCAAGCGGCATCAGGTCGATTCCGGCGACACCACCGTGTCCGACTTGCAGATTTATTACCTGCAGCACGATCCCGGTGCCTGGGTCACGCGGTCGTCGGACATTCTGGATGCGGCCAACCAAGGCGTGCGCAAGACGCTCGACGATTCCAACAACTCTGCGCGCAACGCTACTTCGCTGAGCACAATTCTTTCAACCGTGGGAACGCTGTTTGCCGTCCTGATGGGCGCGTTGATTGCGTTTTATACGGCTCGCTCCATCGTCACGCCGCTCTATCACCTGATCGATGTCGCTCACCGCATCAGCGAAACCGGCGATCTGGAACAATCCATAGACATCCACCGCAACGACGAAGTCGGAACGCTGGCCGACAACTTCAACAAGATGATCGTTCACCTGAAGGACATGGCTTCGGTCTCGGCGGCCATTGCCGAAGGTCAGCTTTCCGTCACGATCCAGCCGCGCTCGCAACAAGACACGATGGCGCGAGCCTTCGGCCAGATGACTCGAGGCTTGCGCGATCTGGTCCGACAGGTGCGCGATAGCGCCGCACAAGTGGCCAGCGGTTCCGGACAAATGGCCGGTGCTTCTGACGAATCCGCGAAAGTGAGCGTGCAAGCGGCTTCTGCAATCGACGAAGTCACCAGTACGATGCATGAGATGAGCATCAACGTGCAGAACGTGGTTAAGAACACGCAGGTCCAGGCATCCAGCGTTGCCGAAACGTCCGCTTCGATCGACCAGATGGTCACGTCGATCGAACGCGTGGCAGACACCGCGAAACTGCTCGTCGATATTTCTCACCGCTCCCGCGAGGAAGTCCAAACCGGCAAAGTCACAATGGACAAGGCGACCGAAGGATTGAACCGCACCAGTCATGCGATTCAGTCGTCTGCCGAAATCATCGACGTGCTCGGCCGCCGCGCTGACGACATCGGCAAGATCATCGAGGTTATCGACGATCTGGCCGAACAAACGAACCTGCTCGCGCTCAACGCCGCGATCGAAGCTGCTCGCGCGGGCGAGCACGGCCTTGGTTTCGCCGTCGTGGCAGAGGAAGTCCGCAAGCTGGCCGAAAAGTCCACGCAGTCGACAAAGGAAATTTCCGAGCTCATCCAAGGCATTCAGAAGGAAGCACGCGAGGCCGTGGACAACATGGAAAAGAGCACCAGCATGGTCCAGGAAGGCCTTGTGCTGAACCGCGACCTGAGCGCTGCTCTCGACAAAATCTCCGACGTCGTATCCGAAGTCTACAAGTTCTCGCAGGAAATCGGCGCCGCCACGATGGAGCAGTCCAGTGGCTCGTCGCAGATCGCGAAGGCTACGAACCGCCTCACCGAAATCACGCAGGAGATCAACTCGTCGGTCGAGGAGCAGGCTTCCGGAGCGCAAGCCGTGGTGCGCGCGATGGAAAAGATGCGCGAGCTCGTACAGCAGTCCACTTCGAGCTCCACCGAACTTGCGGCCGCGGCTGAGCAGATGTCCAAGCTTTCGCGCGTGCTGCTCGAATCCATGGATCGTTTCGCTCTGGACGACAACTTCTCGGACAACCGTCGCGGTCACGCGCGCCGTCAGTCAAATCAGTTCTCTGAGCGCGAGTCGTCGGAAGAATTCGCCGAAGCCGTACGGTAGCGAAACCATGAAAACATCTCAGACCATCGAGAAAGATCTACAGATCGTTGGCTTCCGAATTGGACGCGAAACGTTCGGGCTGCCGATCGCGGCGGTGCGCGAGATCGTCCGCGTGCCGGAGATCACTTCTGTGCCGAACGCGCCGGACTTCATCGAAGGCGTTATTAATTTGCGCGGCCGCATCATCCCTGTCGTCGATCTGCGAAAACGTTTCGGCGAACCGGTGGGCCAGCCGAGCAAGAAAAACCGCATCGTCGTGGTCGAAGTCGAAAATCGGTCGCTGGGCTTGATGGTCAACTCTGCTTCCGAAGTCTTGAAGATTCCGCCGTCCGAAATCGAAGCGCCGCATTCCGTGTTTCAGGAAGGTGACCTGAATTACATCACAGGCGTCGGCAAGCTCCACGGCAGACTGGTGATCCTGCTCGACTTGAGCAAAGTGCTGCAGCGCGGGGAGCTGCGCCGATTGGATGACGCCGCGGCGGCCGAAGCACCGAAAGCGGCCGGAGGCGTTTTGGCCACCAAGTAGTTTGTCCCAGGGGATTGGTAGCACAAGTTTACGAGGAAAGAATGTCAACACTCACAACTCAAGTTCCGCTTACCGAACCCGAATTGAAGCTCCTGCAGACGCTGGTTTATCAGGAATGCGGAATGTATTTCGACGAGCGGCGGACGCACTTCCTCCGCGATCGCCTGCAGCGCCGCCTGAAAGCCTGCAACATGGATTCGTTCTACAGCTACTATCGCTTGCTTACCAGCCGCGAGGGCAAGCAGGAACTCGGTGCGCTGCTCGAAAATCTTACCGTGAATGAGACCAGTTTCTTCCGAGTCCGCCCTCAACTCGATCTGTTTCAGAAAGTCACGCTCGAAGAAATCCTTCGCCGCAAGCAGGAACGCCGCGATTGGTCATTGCGCATCTGGAGCGCGGGCTGCTCCACGGGCCAAGAGCCTTACACGCTGGCGATCATGGTCTGCGACGCGCTTGCCTACTACTACTTGAGAAATCCGCTGCCGTTCGAAATGCCGTCGCCCAAACCGCTGATTCCTCCTCCGTGGAAAGTGGAGATTCTGGCTTCGGACATCAATTATTCCGCGCTTCTCACCGCGCAGCAGGGCCTGTACACCGAAAACCAGATGGAGACAATCGATTACACCACGCGACTTCGGTACTTCGACAAAGTCGGCGACAAATACGAAGTGAAGCCCAAGCTCAAGAGCCTGGTGCAGTTCGACTTCCACAATTTGAAGGCGGAATTCCTGCCGCAGCGCAACGACGTGATCTTCTGCCGTAATGTGATGATCTATTTCGACGAAGCGGAGCAGAAGCGGCTGATCGATAAGTTCTATCGCTGCTTGAATCCCGACGGCTACCTCTTCGTCGGCCACGCGGAGAGCCTTTTCGGACTGACGAAGAAGTTCCACATGATTCATCAGAACAACGCCACCGTATACCAGCGGATCGAGGGAGCTCTGTGACGTTTTTTCACGACGAACGCGCTTCCGAGCTCCGCGAGCTCTTTTTCGAGAGCTCGGAAGAAATTCTCCAGGCCATGAATGAAGCGGGTCTCGCGCTTGAAGACCGCCCGCACGACAAAGAGGCGCTTCGTAGCGTCCGCCGTGCCGTTCACACGCTGAAGGGCGATTCCGCCGCGTGCGGTTACCGTGAACTGAGCGAACTCGCGCACGATCTCGAAGACGTGCTCACGCCCGAACTCGTGAAGGAACATGCAGGACTGATTCCCGAAGTTGTACTGACCGCAGCCGATACTTTTCACGAGATGTTGGCGGCATACCGGAACAAGATGCAGCCCCCGGCCGGAGCGGCGCTCCGCGAACACATCCAGCGCCTGCTTCGGCGTACGCCCGGAGCGGCCGCACTTCCAAAAATCGATGCCGCGACACCCGAAGTGAAATTCGATTGGACAGAGTACGACCGCCTGGTCATCGCCGAATCGTTTCGACGCGGCGAACTCGTGTATCAAGTTGCGCTGCATCTTGCCACCGAGGGCGTGTTGCCGGCGGCAGCCTTCGAACTGGTCAAAAAAGCTTTGGAAAGTTGCGGAAAGATCCTCGCGCTGCGCCCTGAAACAAGCACAACACTTGTCAGTGGCGGTCTAATCGAAGCCGCCCTCGCAAGCTCGAAGACGTCTGAATGGATTGAGAAGCGTTGCAATGTGCCGTCCGTGGTAGCGCAAATGGCCGTCAGTCGCGTATCGCTGGCTCCAGCCGCTCCACGCGACGTACTCGACATTCTTGTCGAATCCGAAGCCGCCGCTGTTTCCGCAACGGTTACAACCGGCGAGCCCCCAGCCGACCTCGATCACGAACACGAGGACGACCGTACATCCGGCGGTGCCTCGCATCCTGGCTACGCGGCGGCCGAGAACACGCTGCGTGTCGACGCCACCCGCATCGATACCGTCATGAATCTTGTCGGAGAATTGATCATCGGCAAATCGATGCTTCAACGCGTTGTGGCCGAATTCGACCGCAAGTTTCCCAAAGATCCCTTGCGCGGAAAATTCTCCGACGCGCTCGCTTTCCAATCGCGCATCTTGAACGAACTTCAAAAGTCTGTGATGAAAATCCGAATGGTGCCCGTGGAACAGCTTTTCCGCCGCTTCCCGCGCATCGTGCGCGACGTCGCCAAACAGCGAAACAAATCCATCTCGATCGAGATGGCAGGCCAGAATACCGACCTCGACAAAAGCATTCTCGATGCACTTGCCGAGCCGCTAGCCCATTTGATTCGTAACGCAGCCGACCACGGCATCGAGTCCGCCGAAGAGCGCGCCGCGACCGGTAAGCCTGTGCACGGCTCGATCAAGCTTGACGCCTATCACGAAGGCGATCAGGTGGTGATTGAAGTGTCGGACGATGGCCGCGGCATCGACCGTAACAAAGTTCTGCGGCGCGCCATCGATACCGGCATCGTAAATGCCGACGACGCAATTCGCCTGAACGAAGACGAAATCCATCACCTTCTGTTCACGCCCGGATTCAGCACCGCTGAGCAAATTACCGAGATCTCGGGTCGAGGCGTGGGACTGGACGTCGTCAAGTCCGCGCTCGACAACTTGAAAGGTTCGATTGAAATCGAAAGCAGTCTTGGAGTAGGAACCATATTCCGGCTGATGGTTCCGTTGACGCTTGCGAGCATTCAGGCGTTGCTCTTCCACGTCGGCGGCCGACTCTACGCCGTGCCGATCGCGTCCGTTGTGGAGATCGCACGCATCAGCGAAACCGATGTCCATCGCGTGGACGATCACGAAGTCTTTCAGCTCCGAAAACAGGTGATGACGCTCGTGCGAATCGAGCGCCTGGAGTCAAATCTCGCCTCAACTCCCAAATCTTCGAACCGTCTTTTCGTGGTCGTAATTGGAGCGGGCAGCCGCCGCTTCGGCATTGCGGTCGATAGTCTGCTTGGCGAGGAAGAACTGGTCATCAAGGCTCTCGAAGATCAGCTCATCACCTCGCCGCTAGTGAGTGGTGCGTCGATTCTTGGCGATGGAACCGTTGTCCTGATTCTGAACATAGCAGCCGTTGTCACGCATTTGGCGCGCATTCCGGCGCTGGGAGCGACGGCATGACCAAACCTCAAGGCCAGAGACTTCGCGTTCTGGTGGTTGACGATTCGGCGTTGATGCGGAAGCTGATCCCCCAGATCCTGCAGCACGATCCGTCAATCGAAGTCGTCGGCACGGCGATGGACGGCGCGATCGGGCTGAAGAAGATCGTCGAGCTTTGTCCCCACGTGGTCACACTCGACCTCGACATGCCACGCATGGACGGCATCGAAATGCTGCGCCAGATCACCGGCAAACACCATGTACCGGTCATCGTGGTCAGCGCACAAACCGAACGCGGCGCGTCAATCACTCTGAAAGCTCTCTCGCTTGGCGCGTTCGATTTTGTCACGAAACCCCAGGAAGCTGCGTCAGGCCGAATCGAACTGATCGCCGCGGAGCTTGCGCTGAAGATCAAAGCCGCGGGCGCTTCGGGCGCGCCAAAGATGATCATCACCATGCCGCCGCCGAAGCCGAAGGATCACCGGCGGATCGGCATGCCGCACAACCCGTCGCGAGTAATCGCCATCGGCGTTTCTACTGGCGGTCCCAATGCGCTGCAGTACGTGTTCTCCCAGCTTCCACCGGATTTCCCCGGTTGCCTGGTCGTGGTGCAGCATATGCCCGAAGGTTTCACGGAAATGTTTGCCCGCCGTCTGGATGAGTCGTCGGCGATCGAAGTGAAAGAAGCGCAGTCCGGCGACCTGCTCCTCGCCGGCCGCGCGTTGATTTGCCCGGGCAACCGCCACATCAAAGTCCGACGCATGGAACACGGAAACATCGCAATTCTGGTGGATCAGCCGCGCGTCAACGGCCATCGACCCTCGGCCGACGTTCTTTTCCAGTCCGTCGCGCAGGAGTTCGGCAAAAACGCAGTCGCGGTGATCATGACGGGCATGGGCGAAGACGGCGTGGCGGGGATGGGCGCGGTGCAATCCGCAGGGGGAAGCACGATTGCGCAAAGCCCGGAGTCCTGCGTCGTCGATAGCATGCCGCGGATCGCGATCGAACGTGGCTTTGCGCAGCGCGTCGTCAACCTGCCGAACCTTGCGAGCATTCTGCAAACGAAATGCGTGCCCGATCAACCGTCATCCGAAGCACATTCCGATTCCACACCAACCGAAATTATCACTTCCGATTCTGGGTTCCGAAGGAGATCGTCATGAAGCAATTCGAAGCACTCACGCGCAAATCCGACCGTCAGCCTGTCCGCTATCTCATCGTGGACGACTCGGTCTTTGCCCGGAAGAGCCTGGCGAAGATGGTCGAGTCCTATGGCGGCCAGGTGATCGGCGAAGCCGGGGACGGCTGCACAGCCATTACCGAATACGCGCGCACCAAGCCCGATATCGTCCTGATGGACATCACCATGCCGCAAATGGAGGGGATCGAAGCGGTGGACCGCATCGTCCACGAACATCCCGACGCGCGCATCGTAATGGTGTCGTCCGTCGGCTATCAAGACAACATTCTTGCGGCGTTGCAAAAGGGCGCGCGGCACTTCGTCCAGAAGCCGGTGAAAGCCGACGCGCTCTACGAAATCATCCGTTATGTGTTGAACGACGACGGTGTAACTTCTCCCGTGGGCGCGGGAACGGAGACCTCTCGATGAGAATGGATCTGATTCAGCCGTTCATCGGCTCGTTGGACGCGGTTCTCGCGGAGATGATGCAGGAGCCGGCGAAAATCGTAGATCTCACCATGGAAGAACAGGGGTACCGCAAGAAGGGCGCGGCCGCCACCGTCGTTTTCCGCGGAGAGATCGAAGGCCGCGTGATACTCGATATGGAGCCACAGGCTGCAGCGCACGTGGCGTGCTATCTGTCGGACGGCGAATCGACCATTTCGGAATCGTTGATCCCGGAAACCGTCGCGGAGCTTGCCAACATGGTCATCGGCAACGCCGTCACGCAGCTCAATGACGCGGGCTACCAGTTCAAAGTGTTTCCGCCGGAAGCTCTGACCGTCGCGCAGTGCGAAAAGGCCGGGCAGGACACCGAAGCCAGCATCGTTTGCTTCGAAACGCCGCACGGCAAGGTGCACCTGAACATCGCCATGCAGCACCACGCCGTCGCCGCTCCTGTGCGCTAGGATTGTGCCTTCCCGTCCAGGCTAGCCCCGGGGCGGCGCGGACACATATTCGTCGTAGACAACCGGTCGAATCCGGTCCGAATCACATACACTCGGACATGCGGCGGATTCTCAAATTTGGTCTCGCTTGCGCGTTATTGTTCGCATTGAGTCCAGCAGATTCGTTTCAAGCGCAGACGTCTAACGCGACTCTGCCAGTCGCCGGGACAGCCACTCAGCAACCTACCGCGCCGCCGCAATCACAAAATCCAATCCGTTCAACGTCTAGCGTTGTTCTCGTTCCGGCTCTCGTAAAGGACAAATCGGGAGAGACGGTCGACTCGCTTACCGCCGACGATTTCCTTCTGACCGACAACGGCGCGCCGCAGGCGTTGCACCTTGAATCCGATAACGACACGCGACCCATCGCCATCGTTGTGATCGTCGAAACCGGCGGCGAAGGCGCCGACCACCTGCGCGACTACGGCGACCTAGGCGCGATCATGGATAACGTGATCGGCGACGTGCCTCATCGCGTGGCGGTCGTCAGCTTTGATAGCAAACCTCGCGTCGAACTGCGTTTCACGTCCGACACTGACGCCGCATCGCAAACTATTGCCAATTTGAACCAAGGCGATCCGGGCGCGGCAATCCTCGACGCGCTTGCTTTCGGCATCGATCTGTTGCGCGAAGCTCCGCCCGCATACCGCCGCGCCGTATTGCTTTTCAGCGAAACCGCTGACCGCAGTAGCCAGACAACGCTCGATGACGCAGTCCGCGCCGTCAGCAATACCAATACCTCGATCTATAGCTTCGCCTACTCCACCACGAAGACCGCGCTGAAACACGAAGCCTCCAAAGTTCCACTGCCCGGCGGAACCCCGTATGGCGAGACACCGTATCCCGCAGGTGGCTGCATGAGCCACGATCCTGCCGCCGACCCAGACGCGCACGGAGATCGCAAGGTTCAGGCCTTGGACTGCGCAAGCGATCTGCTTCCGCCACTCCGCCTTGCACGCATGGCCTTCATCACTGCGAAAGACGGGCTTAAGCGGAACGTGCCGGAATCAGTCGCGCAGCTCACCGGCGGCGAGTACTTCCCATTCATGGACGCGAAGGTTCTCCGTCGCCGCCTTCTCACCGTCTCAAACGACGTCCCGAATTACTACGTTCTGAGCTTCCGGCCTCCCTCGCCAAGTCCTGGCATTCATGCTCTTCAACTCACTGTGAAAGGCAGGCCCGACCTAGAAGTGCGCGCGCGCACGGCATACTGGATCGACGCTCCCGCCAGCGCCGCTCGGTAGCCAAACGTAGCTTGCATCCGAATCGGGATCCGACCAATGTGATTGGAGCTGGCGACGAAAACTCTGGCGCTTTACATGGTGAGAACCACGCGGAACTGAGCCTTGCCGCTCATCATCCGCGCGTAGGCTTCGCCTGCTTGTTCCAGCGGGTATGTTTCGATCATTGGACGGACGCCGGCCAGCAAGGAGAAGTTCAACGTATCCTCGGAATCGGCCGGTGTACCCGAGGCCCAACCTTGAATCGTGCGGCTTCCGGAAATCAGTTGGATGGGCGTGACCTCAATCGGGTCAAACGCCGCACCGATTACCAAAAGCTTGCCATTCGGCCCTAGTCCATCGATCAGCGCGGACATCGCCTTCGAACTGGGAGCCGTGGCGATGATTACGCGTGCGCCTCCCATTTTCTGCAACGCTTGAGCCGCATCACCGGCGCCGCTATCGACGTATACAGTGGCTCCGAGTTTCATGGCTAGCGCTTCGTTTTCCGAACCGCGTCCGATGGCCACCACTTTGTAGCCGAATTTGTTCGCATACTGAATTCCCAAATGACCCAGGCCGCCGACGCCCTGCACCGCAACCAAATCTCCAGGCATAGCACCGCTGTGGCGAAGCGCGTTATACGTCGTGATTCCCGCGCAAAGCAAAGGCGCGGCTTCGGAGGGATGAAGTCCCTCCGGCATCGCTACCAGAGCTTCGAGGGGCGCCACCATGTATTGCTGGTATCCACCGTCGTAACTGATTCCGGAAATTTTCATGTTGCTGCAATTGCCAAAGTCACCGCGCCGGCATGAAATACAAGTATTGTCGTGCCCGCCATGCCAGCCGACACCCACGCGCTGGCCCACCTTCCACTCCGCGACTCCCGCGCCTACTTCATCGACGAGACCTGCGACTTCGTGCCCTGGGACGCGGGGATACTGGAGTCCCGGCCACCCACCCTGTTTGGTAAGTACGTCGCTGTGGCACACGCCGCAGGCCTGCACCTTGATTCGGATCTCTCCCGCACCCGGCTTCGGAATCTCGCGCTCGACGATCTGAAAATCGGCTCCCGCCTTGGGAACCTGTGCCGCCTTCATGGGTGCTGCTGCAGCCTTCGGCGTTGCCATATGGCCTCCTGTCGATGTTCGATTTTAGTTTCAAATCCCAATACCGGCCAACGTCGACCGAGCGCGCTCGGCTTAAGCAATCCCGTCGCATCGGTCAAAGAACGTCGCGCTGATGCTCGGAGTAGAAGTGCTGTTTATCTGCTGGAGCTGGCCCTTCCGTCGATCCGGTGAAAGCGGTACAGTACGCGTCGGCTCGGGTTCTTCGATCGAACAAAATGTAACGCCACCGTCCGAAGTTTCATACGACAATTTCCGGCGCCTCGAAGTCCACGGACCGACGAGATCGATTTCGAATTTTTCTTCGCCCGCTGCTAACAACGCCGAAGTTGCTCACGTCCATACAACAAACCAGCCGCAAACGCTGCACCGCTGGAAACGTCCGGGAGGACCCGGTGGCCTCATTCGTGCAGGACCTGCGCTACGCGTTTCGAATTCTGCTCAAAAGTCCCGGATTCATGCTTGTCGCTGTTCTTACACTTTCACTCGGCATTGGCGCCAACGTTGCGACTTTCAGTGTCGTTTACTCCGTCCTACTTCGACCGCTTCCATTTCCGCAATCGGATCAACTTGTTCGCGTTTTCGACGACCTGCGAGGGCCGAACGATCCGGACGTGGGGATGTCCGCTCCGGAACTCTGGGATCTAGAGGATCGCTCCGGCGTATTTCAGGAAATTTCCGCCGTGGCACCCAGCAATGCAGCGGTCGTCGGAGGGGATCGCACAGTCCGGGCCGAAAGCCTCGTCACCAGCCCGGACTACTTCACGCTGCTCGGAGCGAGAGCTCAGATCGGTCGCGTATACACGCAACAGGACGCCGTGTCCGGATTCCTTGAACCGGTCGTAATCAGCGACGGCTTCTGGCGCTCCAATTTCGGGTCCGATCCGAACATTGTCGGGCGCAAAATCCATCTCGACAACGACATGTACACAATCGTCGGCGTGATGCCTCCGGGATTTCGCCACCCGGGCCGGACGCTCGATACCGATGTGGAAGTCTGGCTCGCCACAGGCTTTTACGGCGCTCCATTTCCCGTTCCCGCTGTTCGTTCGCTTCGGCTGATTCCCGGCGCGATAGCGCGGTTGAAGCCCGGCCTCACCGTCACTGTAGCGCAAGCGCAACTGGACGCCTACACCTCGCGGCTCGCTGCTGCGTACCCATCCGATTATCCCGCGGCTTCGAAATGGGCGGTGCGCGTTGTGCCCGTCAAGGATGATCTCGTTGGCCCGCAACGCACAGAGCTATTTATTCTGTTCGGGGCCGTTGGGTTTGTACTGCTCATTGCCTGCGTCAACATCGCGAATCTCCTGCTCGCACGCGCTTCAGGACGTCGCCGCGAGATCGCGATTCGGCTCTCGATGGGTGCGAGTCGCGCGCGATTAGCGCGCCAACTTCTCACCGAGAGCACTCTTCTGTCGGTAATTTCCGGTGTGGTCGCCCTGTTCTCTGTTCTTGTGCTCAAAAACGTGATCCTCAGCCTCGCTCCACCAGACCTTCCGCGCCTTAGTGAAGTCCGCATCAGCACATGCGCACTGCTGTTCGCTTTTCTGATATCTCTTCTCGCCGGCTTCCTATTCGGACTCGCGCCCGCGTTACAGGCTGCGAATCCGAGCCCGATTGAAAATCTCCGCGAAGGCAGTCGCGGAACGGGATTGGGTCGCCGCCACACACGTCTTTCGCGACTTCTTGTCGTTTCCGAGGTCGCGCTCTCAATCATTCTGCTGGCCGGTGCAGGACTTCTGCTCCGTAGCTTCTGGCGAGTGCTCGAAGTCCATCCCGGCTACAACCCGAGCCACCTCACCACCGTCCAGATCTGGATCCCGGTCCCCAACAATCAGAACACGGATCCCTACGCGCAACAGGACAAGCGCGCGGCATTCCTCCAGGAAATCTATCGCCGCGTCTCTGTTCTGCCAGGCGTCGAACAATCATCGGTTGCGGGCAACGACACTCTGCCGATGAATTCCGGAAGAAACTACTCAGAATTCACAATTGAAGGACGCGTCGCGGAATCCGAACGCAAACCGACCGCGGATATTGCGGTCGTCGATACGCAATACTTTCGCACGATGGAAGTGCCGCTGCGTTCCGGGAGAAACTTTCTGCCGACTGACACGTTGAAAGCGCAGGGCGTCGCGGTGATCGATCAAACGCTCGCGCACCGTTACTGGCCAGACAAAGATCCGATTGGCTCGCAAATTAATTTCGGTTTTGGTGCTGGAATACGGGGTCTGACGATCGTCGGCGTGGTCGGCGATATTAGGTCGGACGGGTCGGATTTGCCTAGCGTTCCGCATATCTACGTCGCCCTGGGCCAATTTGCGCCCGTCAATGCGGTGCTCTTTTTCCGTAGCCGCGCAGGCGCCCAGTACCTCGGCGACGCCGTTCGCCGCGAAGTGGAAAAAGTGGACCCTAACGTTCCGGTGCACAGCGTCAGCGGGATGGATCAGATCATTGCGCGCTCATTGGCCGATCGCCGATTCGCTCTGGAGCTTCTCGGCATCTTCGCGTCTGTAGCGCTGCTTCTCGCGGCGGTTGGCATCTACGGGGTGATGGCTTATTCCTTCAGCCAGCGAACCCACGAGGTCGGAGTCCGCATGGCGCTCGGCGCCCAGCGTTTCGATATCTTGCGAATGGCGATGTCGGAAGGTATGCGCGTCGTGGTGATCGGTCTTGCTTGCGGTCTGGTCGGCGCGGCGATTCTCACGCGATTATTCCGCTCGATGTTATTCAACGTTGCGCCCGCCGACCCCCTTACCTTTTTGTGCGTCTCTGCGATTCTCGCGGGCGTCGCTCTACTCGCCTGTTATATCCCCGCGCAGCGCGCGACTCGGGTCCATCCCTTGGTGGCGTTGCGTCAAGAATAGACTGAGACACACATCTCATTAGCGGGAGGAAAACGGAAACGAGCTTTAAAACTCAGGCTGACGCCTTGAGTCTGCTCGTCGACTTGGACGTCCGATTAATCGGCCTTGGGTGCCAAGCCAATTCTTCGATATTCCACGCCGTGCCGGAAAAGCCCGGCCTTCGGCATGGCTTCTGAATACACCACTTTCGCGGGCATGAAGATGTTGGCTGAATCCGGTGAGTACGGAACCGCGACATCGATTGCCGTATCGCCTTCGTATCGTCGTTTGCTTCGGAAGCACATCCCGATCGGCGAAATATCCTCGCACACGGCGAGCTCGTCGTCGGTTCCCGCCTGGCGTATGCAGGATGTCAGTCGCGTCTTGAACCGTATCCGCTCTCGCTCGCGCTGGTCTCCGCCTTCCGGGATCTGGTCTGCGCCATTCGCGCTCGGTCGTCCTCGAACCAGACGCGCAGCGATCTTCTTTTCGTCTTCGTGCGGCGCCTGCGTCCAGATACTCGGCACCGAACATGTCTTGCATCGCCGCGCGATGCCGCGATTCGACTCAAAACCCCGCAGTTCCAACTCGTTCAGGTAGACAACCTCGCGCGACTTACAGTAGCTGCATTCCAACAGCATTCGCGCCACAGCTTCGGCCGATGCGGCGACCGGCGGAAACTCGATACCCCATAAATCCGTTTCAGGTTCCGCGATCTCCACACCGTATAAAAAGCCGTCCTTTTGCAGGCCAAACTTTCCGACGATGCGCACGTCGCCTTCGCGGTGCGCTTCCGTCTGGGCCTGCCTTTTGATGTGGATTCGTTGCTCGGCATTCAGTTCGCGGTCCAGGACGATTACCGCTCCGCGAAGATTGATCTGCAAAGTACGGCTGGGCCCGGCGAATTCCTCGCCGTTCGCATCCTTTCCCGAAGCCTGCAAAAGCAACGTCAGCGTCACGCGGTCGCTGCGGCGCTGCGCTACCGTTTCCATGAATACCCTCCCCAAGGGAACGCTCCACACGATAGCACACGTCCAACGGCCGGTTCATTTCGGCGCAGGCGTTGTTTTTCAATCTTTCAACGCATTTTGAAACTATAGGATACTAGGACGCAGTTTCTGGGATCACAGCCCTTCCGATCGCATGACATCTGGAGTTCTCGAGCGCGCCGGACGCTTTAGGCCCACACGCCTCTACGCAAGGGCGTTGCGTGGCCTTCTGCTGTTGCTTATCTCGACCGTGATCCCGGCTCTGGCGGAAGCGCAGGGCGGCCGTGTCACGGGGACGGTCCACGATTCGTCCGGAGCCGCCATCCGGGGCGCGTCAGTCGAGCTTCGGGCCAACTCCTACCAGCGAAGCGCAACTACAGATGCCGATGGCAACTTCGCCTTTGACGGGATACCCGAGACCTCCGGCACGATTTATGTCTCGCTCACCGGGTTCCAAGCCGCCACACGTCCCTGGACCGCTGGAAATGGCGCCGCCATGCATCTCCAGTTCACACTGACGCCAAGCGCCGTCAGCCAAAAGATTACCGTTACAGCGAATCGTGCTGCCACGCTCCTGTCCGACGTCCCGGCCAGCAATGTCCAGCTCACACAAGGAGACTTACAACTCACGCCAGCTCTGACGCTGGACGACGACCTGCGCCAGGTTCCCGGTTTCAGCCTCTTCCGTCGGTCGAGCAGTCGCACCGCAAATCCCACCACGCAGGGGGTTTCGCTTCGAGGGCTCGGCGCAGACTCCACCAGCCGCGCGCTCGTGCTGGCTGACGGCATTCCTCTCAACGATCCATTTGGGGGCTGGGTTTACTGGGACCGCGTGCCACTTGAATCGATCGCAAGCGTAGAGATCGCGCAGGAAGGCGCCTCGAGCCTCTACGGCAGCGATGCACTCGGAGGGGTCGTCCAGATTCTCACCAAGCCCGACAATCCCGCAGGTCTTTCCATCGAGACATCCTACGGGAACCAGAACACACCCGAATTTTCGATATGGGCCGGCGGTGAGAAAGATGGCTGGACCGGGACCATCGCTGGCGAGTACTTCAACACCGACGGCTATATCCTAACGCCAGAGTCGGTCCGCGGCACGGTGGATACGCCGGCCGGCGGCGATCACGGTTCGGTCGACGTCAACATCGGCAGACAAATCGGAACGAACTCCAATATTTTCGCCAGCGGTTCTTACTTGAACGAAGATCGCGCCAACGGAACGCCTCTTCAGGTTAACGACACCGAACTCGGCGAAGGTGTGCTCGGCGCGAACGTTGGCATGGGAAAGTACGGCTCTGTTGCACTCCGCTTTTACGCCGACGCGCAGACCTATCATCAGGGTCTTTCATCGGTCGCAGCAAACCGCGACAGTGAGAGTCTGACGGACCTGCAAACTGTTCCTGCGCAGGGCCTCGGCAGCTCCGTCGTCTGGTCCGTGCCGGTGAAGAAGCGCCAGACGATCGTCGCCGGCATCGACGACTCTGAAAATTTCGGCGCGAGCCAGGATCACAAATACAGCGGGATTACCGATCCGATCGGCAGCGTTTCGGCGGGTGGGCGCCAGCGCACCATCGGCGTATTCGGTGAGGACTTGATCCAGATCTCGCCTCGCTGGCTGCTGTCGCTGAGCGCGCGCGTTGATCACTGGAGCAATTACGATGCGTCCTCGGTCGCCTTCCCTCCCGCAACAATGCCGGGGCCGCCGGTACCCACGTACTACGACGACCGCTCGAACACTGCCTTCAGCCCGCGGCTAACGCTTTTGAATCAAGTGAATTCGAATGTTTCGTGGACCTTCAGCGCCTACCGTGCCTTTCGCGCACCCACGCTGAACGAGCTTTATCGCACCTCGCGCGTTGGCAACAAGATCATCGAATCGAATCCAGATCTTCTGGCCGAGCATTTGAGTGGCGGCGAAGCCGGAGTCACATTCAGTGGCTTCGATCACCGCCTCGAGGTGCGCGGTGTTGTTTTCTACAACCAGATTGTCGATCCGATCGCCAACGTCACGATCAGTTCGACATCGACGACCATCACCACAATGAAAGAGAACCTCGGCCGTACCAATGCGCCGGGCTTCGAAATCGATACCACGCTTCACATCACGCGCGATTTGTTGCTAACCACGGGCTACCAGTACGTCGACACCAAGGTGAGTTCTTATCCCGCGCCAGCCGGCGGAGTCTCCCTAGTAGGCCTGTGGGTGGCACAGGTGCCGCACAACTCCTTCACATTTCAAGCGCGCTACGAAAACCCGAAACTGTTCACGGTTTCCGTGGCCGGACGCGCGATCGGCAAGCAGTACGACGACGATCAGAACATGTATCCGCTGGGAAGCTATTTTGTATTCGACGCGCAGATCGCGAGATATTTCGGGCGTGGATTTCAGGTCTTCGGAGCGGTCGAGAATTTGTTCGACGAAAGCTACGCAACAGCAGCGACCCCGGTAATTCAGCTGGGGTTACCGCGTGTGGGGCGGATCGGTCTGCGCTATCAACTGCCGAAGTAAAACCGGGCCAGTCACTTTGCGCCGGCGATGTCCGGCGGGGGGTACTCGGGTAACTTCGCGTTCTTACTGTCGGTTCGCTTCACTTCCAGCTCATCGAATAAAATCGACGGCGCTACGACGGTGGTCGGCACCGAGCCTTCCCGATTGCTGACCAGCGGGTCGCTCCCTGCAGCGACCAAATTGTTCCGCATGGTGCGCGAATCTAATTCGTTGAATACCGCACCGCGAACCAATTCCTTGTGGCCATCACTTACGTACAACCGATACAGCAAGCGCGGATTGGTACCCGCTAGCGTTTCGACGTAGTAGCCGTACGGCTTGCCTTCGTCTTTGCACATGGCGATCAGCTTTGCCTTCAGGTCGTCCGCCGAAACCGGATCCTTCGACTTGAAGATCAGCGTTCCAATCGCGGGAGAGGGCGGCTGGCCCGGAGCGGCGCGTCCGTGCCCATTTGATTCCGGAAAATCGCGGATCGGCATTCGTCCCACAAGGTAATTCGCCAGGATACCCTGTTTAATCACATCCACAGGCGCAACGCGAACACCCTCGTCATCGAAAATGTAGTGGCCGACCAAAGTCCGTCCGTCGAATGTTTTCAACGTCGGATCATCGGTAACCGTCATGAAGTTTGGCAGCACGCGGCTCTTGTAATTCGATGAGAACTCGCCCACCGTCCGCGCCGAATCACCCGGCTTCGGACGAATGCCGAGCACGTTGTCTCCAACCATTGAATCCAGTACGTCTGTCGCGGCGTCATTCGAAAACAGCACCGGCCCGCGGTAGTCTTCTTCAACGGTCGGCGCTTCGCGCAGTGCCGCCAGCGTCGTGATCATTTCCTTTGTATTCGCGAGAAGCTTTTCCGGCGTCGGCAGCTCCGCAGCGTTTGCAGCAACGTAGTACGGCGAACGCCCCAGCTGCATCCCGTCGCTCGCCTGCGTCTCGGCCGCCAGACCGATGTAATACAACACGTAACCGTGCCGCGTGCTGGTGCCCTCGGTGTTAACGAAATACTGATTCACCGCTCGAAACCGCATGGACGCCGAAAGCGACTGAATCTTTGGATCGGTCCGGTAAAGGTCAGTGCACTTTTCAATCGCCGATTTCCATTCCGCCGGCGCCGCGTTCAACGCTACGAGCGGTTCAAGCGACTCCAATGGCGCCGCCTTCGCGAAATCCTCGTATTGTGGATCGCCGGTGAATTGACTAAGTAGAGCCTTCTTGGACGCAAGCGCCTCACTGGCGATTTTGTAGGCGCGGTCGGTCGAGAGCCACAGCTCGCGGCGCAACGCGATGGCGTCGTTATCGAGCGGCGCGAAATCCACTACGCCCACGCCCGGCCCGTAATAACTGTCCTGTTTGTAGTCGCCGACGCGAACCACCACCCGGACGGAACGCGCGTGCACCTGTTGGTCCGTCCGCAAGGCCCCGAATATTGCCTCGGCGTCGTACTGCTCTACGTCCGCGAGGCGGTACTCGATGTAATAAGGAGCCGGCACGTTCTCCATTTTCAAATGCTGCTTCGAGCGCTCGAGTTCCTCGCGCATCGCTTTCAGAATCGGATCGGCCAGCACTGCGGCGGACGAAGACGGCACGCTTGCGGGTGGGGCACTGGACGATGGGGCGCTCGACAGCGAGGTATTCTGTGCCGTCGTTGAGATCGGCGCTACAACCGCCAACACGCTTGCGCACAGCGCGAGCATGAGCTTGTTTGACGAGCGCACCCGCGACTTCATGGTTTCGCACCTGCCGGCTTATCGGCGGAAGGCGTAGATGCTGGCGCCGCTGGAGCGGTTGTGGAACTGGTCGTGGAGATCGGCGTGTCACCAAATCCAGGCGGCGGCAGAATCGGCGGCCGTTCTGCGCCTCGCCGGCGCTTCTGTACTTCAATCTCAGAAAACAGCATCGCCGGAGCTACGGCGGAAACCGGCACGCTGCCAGACTCGGCCCCGCACACGCCGTTAAACACGTGCTCCTTGTCGCCGGTGAGAATGATCTTTGTTAGCGAAAGGAGCGGTGTGCCGACAATATCGACGCCGCGTACAAGCTCATCCGGTCGCCCGTCCGTATAGACGCGGTAAACCATCACCGGCAGCACTTGAAACGCTTGCGGGGAAGCCCGTCCCGTCAGCGTGAATCCGCCTTGAATGTCGTCGAAGTACAGACCGTAGGGTTTTCCCTGCCGCTTAATCTCGTCGATAAACTTTGCGCGAAGCTCGACGTCCGGAACGGTTTTCGTGGACGTCACGATCAAATTTCCCTGCCGGCCTGTCGGCATCAGACCGGCCTGCCTACGCCCGTGTCCGTTCGAATTGCTGAAGTTCTTGATGGGCATCCGCGACATCAGGAAATTCTTCAGGACTCCCGCTTCGACAGCATTCACCTTCTGCGCCGGCACGCCTTCGTCGTCAAAGTCGTAATACCCCGCGAGTTGGATCCCGTTCATTTCCTTCAACGTGGGATCGTCGGTGACGCTCAAGAAATCAGGAAGCACGAGCTGCCCAACTTTCTTCGTGAACGTCTGACCTTCGCCTTCGTCACGCTGGCGATGGCCTTCCAGACGATGGCCCAACACTTCATGAAAAAACACTGCGGCGGCGCGGCCAGAGAGCATCGCGGGTCCTGCGTATGGTTCAGCAACCGGTGCGGCGCGCAACGCCTTCAGATCCGTCGCAATGCTCACTACTTTTGCGTTCAGTTCCGCATCGCCGGGAAGCTGCGCAACCGTGTCTGCCTGAAACGTCTCCACGCGCATCAGGTCCATCCCGTCGTCCGCCCGAGTTTCGCCCTGTATCACCAGACGCGCTGAAGCTCCGGGACGGATGAGTGCCGTGCCCTCGCTCGACGCAAGCAGCGTCCGATCGGTCGAACTCTGCAGCGAAACAATGGCGGAATAAACTTCGGGATACTTCAGGAATGCGCCGGAAAGCGCCCGGACACGATCCTCCCACACCTTCATCTGAACGGAACTCGGCGCGAGCGCTTGATCGACGTGAACCTGCGGCGTCTCTGTTGAAAAGTCCGGAGATTTGTCCTCTTCTTCCGACTGCACCGCCGTGCTCGTTTTCACCTTGAGAAATGCAGACGATGCCTGATCATATTCGCGATTCGTAAGCTGCCACAACACGCGCGCGATGGCGTCGCTATCATTATTCAGTGGCAGCGCACCCGAAACGATTCCGGATCCGCGCGACTGATTATGCGTATTGTCCAGCGCGGTCGAACCGACGCGCATCATTACGTCCGCCATTCGCAGTCGGCGGCCATTTGCAAAGATTAAGCTGCCGTTGGTCGCGATCACGGCCGTCGCGTCAAGGTCGGTAACCGCATAACTGATGAAATATGGAGGGGGATTGGACTTAGCCAGGTCCGCCGTCGCGCGCTTCAATTCCCGTTGCATCGTTTCCAGTACAGGATCACCCGTTGCGACACTAGGAGCAGCGCCGATGCCAACGGTACCCACAAAAAGGACGATTGCGACGATCAGAAATGGCAGAAGCAGGCGAACTGGGCGGCTGGGTTGCACTCTCGGGACTTTAAACGTTAACACACTCAAACACGGGATGCGAGGCGCGACGGAACGCTGGCTTCGCGTGGTGTTTCCGATCGTTCACTGGGGTTCGAGGCGACAATCGTCGCGTCGTGAGCGATGTTCTCGATTGGTCACTGTGTAAAAAGGCACGCCCGAGCGCTTTCAAGAAGCCAAGCCACGGCTTCGGATGTATCGTGAAATCAGACCTATTTCAGGCGGTGTTCGCTCGATGCTCAATTTCGTGGTCTCGCTCACGACCGACGATAACGACTACCAGCAGGAACAGGCTGCGGCCGCCGAAGCCGCAGGCAAACGCCTGGGCGTGGGCATTCAGGTAATCCACGCGAACAACGACGCATTCAAGCAAGGCGATCAGCTTCTTAAGATTGTTCAGACGCCCGGATTTCGCCCCGACGCCATTATTTTCGAGCCCGTCGGAACCGCACTCCCTCAAGTCGCGAAGGCGGCCTCGTCCGCCGGGATCGGATGGGTCGTTTTGAATCGCGAAGCCGACTACATTGGGGACCTACGGCGTGCCGGGACCGCCCCAGCGTTCTCTGTGAGTTCTAACCACCTTGAGATTGGCCGCCTACAGGGCCTGCAGATGGCGGCGCTACTGCCCAAGGGCGGCAACGTCCTTTATATACAGGGGCCGTCTGACAATTCCGCCGCGAAACAACGCACCATGGGCATGCAGCAAACCAAGCCCGCAAACGTCAAGATCAACACGCTCAAGGGACAATGGACCGAAGACAGCGCCTACAAAGCCGTCGCCTCGTGGGTTCGGCTGCCAACATCACAACGCCAATCAGTCGATATGGTCAGCGCGCAGGACGATTCGATGGCTCTGGGAGCGCGAAAGGCAATCGACGAAGTTTCCGACGACGCGATCCGCACCAAGTGGCTCGCCGCGCCGTTCACCGGTTGCGACGGCTTGCCCAAGACCGGTCAGGAAGACGTCCGGAAAGGAATTCTGGCGGCTACAGTCGTCGTACCACCGAATACAACGCTAGCGATCGAAATGCTGATCGACGCGATCCAAAACGGCAAAAAACCTCCGGAGCTGGCGCTCACGGTTCCTAGTTCGTTTCCGCCGCTGAACAAACTAGCGAAGTAGCGCGAGCTAGTTCCCCGCGCCACCTTTGGGATGTTCGTCGCGAATTCCCTGCCCCTCTATAATCACTACGTATCGGTCGATCGGCACGTCGGTGATGCGCTCAACCAGCGTGCTTGGCGCCGGCCATTTGATCTCGATCCAGTCCATCTTGGGGCGCTTTCCAATGCCGAGCACTATGCGAGGATCGTGCGACGAAAGATAGCTGCCGCCTCCGACTTTGAACTGGTGCCTGACTAGATCGCCCGCCTGGTAGCTCACCTTCGCGCCGATTGCATCGATGTTCGCCTTACGTCCAATCAGCTTCACGCCGAGCCAGTGATTTTGCGCGCCCACGTTGTTTCGAAGCAAGACGGGCGCTGCATTGTTGACTGCGACGAGGACGTCGACCGCGCCATCATTGTTGAAATCGCCGAGCGCCATCCCGCGTGCTGCAATCCGCTCGGAGAATATCTCGCCGCTCTGCGCGCTCACGTTTTCAAATCCGTGCCCCGTGTTGCGAAACAGTAGCATCGGTTCGAGGTACTTCACGTTCGGCGTCCGTTCGTCGACTTTGTCGTCGGGATGGCCGTTGCACAAAATCAGATCCAGATCGCCGTCGTTGTCGTAATCGAAAAACTTCAACCCCCAGCCGCTCATCAGTCGCGTCGTGGAACCGATTCCGGTCGTTACTGCGGCGTCGGTGAAGCTTTCGTCTTTGCTGTTGTGGTAGATCGAATACATTTCCTGATCCACGTTCGCAACGAAAAGATCGATCCAACCGTCCTGGTCGTAGTCCGCGGCATCGACGCCCATGCCGGACCGCGCCCGCCCGAAACTGCTGTAACCGACGCCCGCGAGCAACCCGATTTCCTCGAATTTCCCTTTGCCGCGGTTAGCGAATAGAAAATTTGCGACCGTGTCGTTGCCTACAAAAAGATCCATCCATCCGTCATTATTGATGTCCGCCGCTACCACGCCCCAAGCCTTGGCGAGGGAATTCGCGATCCCGGATTCCTTGCTCACGTCTGTGAATGTCCCGTCGCCGTTATTGTGAAACAGCCAGCACGGCATGGGATCGTAGACACTCGGAATGCAGTACCACCGCTGCTTGGTCTGCAGATTGCCACAAAATTTATTTTTGGATTTGTCGAAGTCGACAAACCGGCAGACGAAAAGATCCAGACGACCGTCATTGTCGTAGTCGAACCAGACCGCGCTGGTGCCCCAGCCATTCGCCGTCACACCGGCCTTCGCCGTAACGTCCGTGAACGTTCCGTCGCCGTTGTTGTGATAGAGGATGCTCGAAGCGTATTGCGTCACGTAAATATCGGGAAATCCGTCGCCGTCATAATCGCCCACGGCCACGCCCATCCCATACGCGCTGCCCGGAACGCCGGCGTTCTCCGTAACGTCCGTAAATGTCCCGTCTCGGTTGTTCTTGTAAAGAGCGTTGCGAAGCGGCGGCTTGGGATCGAAGAAATCGCACTTGCCGCTATTGACGAGATAAATGTCCATCCAGCCGTCGTTGTCGTAGTCCAGAAACGCGCAACCGGCGCCGACCGTCTCCGGCAAATACATTTCGGGTGAACGACCATTGGAATGCACCCAACGGATTCGGCTTGTCGACGGCGGAACCGCTTCAAAGGTAGGCTTGGGGCCGACGTCCGCCCGAGGCACCAAAATCCCAGGCCAGGCGCTTTGCACCATAGCGCCTGCTGCCCCGGCCGCCGCCAAGCTCTTCAAAAGCCACCGTCGCGTCATCGCCATCCGATTTTTTTCTAGTTCGCGGTGCACTCGATCAACCTCGATTTGTCCGCGCGGGTTTTACAGCGAAGCTTTTATTGCGGTGAGCCGGGTTCCGAACCATTCTGCTGGGCGCGCGCCTTTGCGTCGAGCTGGCGCTGCAAATCCATTTCGTGCGCGGCCTGCTCCTTCTTGCCGACGCGGGCGTACGCAATGGCGAGCTGGTAGTGACCGGCCGGATCGCGGGGCTGCATTTTTACGTACTGTTCGAGCGGCGCGATGGCTTGCTGATATTTCTCCGCAGCGTTGTATGACATCCCGAGTCCGCGGTATGCGTCAGCGAACGCGGCGTCATTCTTTATAGCGCGAGAAAAGTAACCAATCGCTTGATCCCATTGCTGGTCCCTGCGCGCGAGTTCGCCAAGCACATATTCCGCCCCGGCGTTCGTGGGATCGTTTTGCAGCTCGGCTTCGAACTCGACTTTCGCGTCGTCACCGGTAGTAGGCGTAGGCGGCTTCGACAGTATGATCTGGCCGATGCTGTAGTGGATGCCCGGCGCCTTCGGATCTTCTTTCAAGATTTGCTCGTACTCGGCGCGCGCGTCGTCCCACTTTCCCTGCTCTTCCAAAGCTTCCGCTTCGAGTTGCATGGCTTGGTGCGAGTGGGGCGCTGTGGCAGCCAGTTCTTGTGATGCTCGCAGGGACAGGTCTGAGTAGACATGCGTTGCAAGGTAAAGTACGGCCGGATCGTGCGGGAATTCGCGGTTCAAGGCGGACAAAAACTCAACGGCGTTGGCACTCTGCCCTAGAGTCATCGAGCATCGCACGCCCGCTTGGCCGATCTCGCGCTTCGAATCCTTATCCGTCGTCGAGGCGTTCGCCTTTTTCAGCAGCGGTACCGCCTCGGCACAATGGCCTGTCCGGGCCAGCTGAATCGCTCGTTCGGCAGGAGTGCCCGGATTCTGCGACGAAGCTGACGTAGCCGATGTTTCCTTCGAAGATGGATTCTGGGCTGTTAGGGACGATGCGACGAACAACAGGCCGATGAAGACTGTGGCGAAATGTATGCGCATAAAAAAAGGGGCGAACGCATTTCGCGTTCGCCCCATTCTATCTTGGTTAAAGGTTAGAAGTAGAATTTTAAGGCGAACTGGATATTTCTTTCGCCTTCTGAGCCGGTAATCTGACCCAACCCAAAGGCGCACGTCTGGCCTAGGCCAGTCGCTGTATCGACACCGCCACCGCAACCGCTGTTGGGCGAGGTCAGAATGGGATGGTTGAATAAGTTGAGGAAGTCGGTACGGAATTCAATCCGCTTCGATTCCGAGATGATAAAGCTCTTCTGCAAACTCAAGTCGACATCGTTCAATCCGGGACCACGAACTGGCGTCACTCCGCAAGTTCCAAACTGGCCCGCGTTAGGGTTCGAGTAGTTGTCCGGATTAAACCACTGATATGCAACGCTGTCCGTACCGGTTGAAACGAACTTCTTCACGTAGCTCGGTCCCGCAAGGCAATCTGCGCGGCCACCCTGAGAGCCCGTGCCGGTTTCATCCGAAGCCGAGATATCCAGAGGGAAGCCGCCGCGCCACGTCCAGATCGGGCTGACCTGCCAGCCACCGATCAGGGCATTGGTCACCTTTCCTGCGTCTGCTCCGAACTTCTTGCCACTGCCGAACGGCAACTGGTACACGGCGAAAGCGGTCAAGTCCTGCTGCACGTCGTAGTAGCAATCGCCCCATTCCGCTCGAGGATCGTAGAGGTTCTGCCAGTACGGCGAAGCCGGGGTGGTCTGTCCGCCCCAAGATCCGTAGTAACCGGACGAGTTGGTCAAGCAGTGTGAGTAGGTGTAGGCGACCTGATACTGAAGGCCGTTCGATAGCCGATGTTGCAGGGTTGCTTGCAGCGCGTTGTACCACATCGTTCCATCCGAAAGCGTTCCTTTGGCACTGACTCCCTCGGCGAGCAGTCCGGGGTTGCCAGCAAGGTACGGGCTCGCCGTGATGGTGCCATTGGGCTGTAAGTCACCTTGCAAGAGCCACGTCGGAACCATCAGGTGCGTTCCCCGCTGGCCTACGTAGGCGACCTGCAAAGTGGTTGAGCTGTTGAACTGCTGCTGAGCTGTAAGGTTCCATTCCTGCGCGACCGCAGGACGAACGTTCGGTGCCCATACACGCAGCGTAGCGGATGCGAACGGATCGCCGACCGGAGACAGCGTCAGACCGTCCGACAGCTTCGTCGGGGGTGGGCCGGCGACGGTCGAATAGTCCGTGAAATCTTCGGTGCCGAATGGCGGATTGAGCGGCAAACGCAGGTTGGTTCCGGTGCCTTCCAGGTAGTCAGAAGTTGTGTACGACGCGCGGAACACGGTCTTGCCGTGGAACATTTCAGGCGTCCAGGCGATGCCGATACGGGGCTGCCAGTCGGTGATTCCGTAGTAGCCGTTGTACAGAGCGGAGTTGCCCGTAACGACGGGCTGATTGCCCGGGAACGTAATCCCGGCGGGAATCGAGTTCGCTGTTGCGAATTCTGGCGTTCCGCTGAACAGGCCAAAGTTGTCTTGCTGGTTGTGCACTTCGCCCCATGGCGTGTGGGCCTGGAAGCGAATACCGATGTTCAACGTCAAGTTCGGAGTGACGCGCCAGTCGTCCTGCACGAATGTGCCGTAGACGTTCGAGCGCTGACCCCAGGTGCCACCCACAATGCCGCGTCCATTCTGCTGTGCATCTCCAAGCCACATGTCAGCGTCGGCCGAGCCCGTATAGAAGCCCGTGAAATTGAAAAAGCCGAGCGTGCCATTGTTGCCCGAATAGTAGGTGTTGAGGCGCTGGCGGAAGTACTGGAAACCCACCTTAACCGTGTGCTTTCCGTGCGTGATGCTCAGGTTGTCTTCGTACTGGAAGACGGTGTCGTGGAACAGTTGGACTACGTTATTGCCGCCAACGCCGGTAACCGTGCCGCCGGTAATTTGGAACTGAAGAAGTCCCGGGCCGGTCTCGTTGCCATTCGGAATGCCGAGGGTCTGACCGAGGTCCCCCAGAGAAGCAGGCGTCTCTGAGTTTTGGGTGTTGAGTGCCACGTAGTTCGCGCCCGCGCGGAGTTCGTTCGTGACGTTCGGCGAGAAGAAGTGGACCCAGTTAGCCACGCCGCTACGAATCGTAACGACGCCGGGGTTCAGCGGAAGGATGGCGACGGAGTTCGAGTTTGGGTTGTTCTGCGCTTCTTCCGAATAGCGGAAGAACAGGCGGTTGGCTGAGTTTATGTTCCAGTCGATCTTTCCGTCACCCTGATCGGCGTTCAGCGCGGAGCCAGTGGTCTGGTACGCGTTATTTGTGATGTTGCCGTTGATCGCCTGCGGGTAGTACTGCGATCCGAACAACGCGGTGATCACAGGATCGGGCGTGAAGCCCGCCGTCGCCAAGTTATTGAAGGGCACATTCTGGCCGGTCGTCGGATTCTTCAGCTGGACGCCGTTCGTGCCAGGGTTGTTGCCGCTCGGTGGTGTATTTATACATGCTCCCGCGGCGTTGAAAACGCCTCCAGGCACAGTACAGAGCTGTCCGAAGTCGCCGCCGCGTTCCGCGGTGTTGAAGACGTTCCATGTGCTCGTGGTGGACGGGTGGTCAAACCTCTGGCCTTCGTAGTCGGCGAAGAAGAAAAGTTTGTCTTTCTTGATCGGACCACCAAGAGTTCCACCAAACTGATTCCAGCGCAGCGCGGCCTTCGGGACAACGGGATCTTGCAGTCCGTTGGCCCATGAATTGGCGTTCAACGCGTCGTTGCGGAAGAACTCAAACACATCGCCGTGGAGCTGGTTGGTACCTGACTTGATCGATGCGCTGATGATGCCGCCTTCGAAGTTGCCAAACTCCGCCGGCGCGTTCTGCGTGATCATGTTGAATTCTTCGATCGCGTCCGGGCTCGGCGTATAGCCGACCAGGTTGTCCGAAACCTGGTTGTTGTCCATGCCGTCGAGCAGGAAGTTGTTCGACTGTTCGCGGTTGCCGTTGATGTATGGACGGCCCGCGCTATCGATGCGCTGCGCAGTATTCAACGTCGAGGGATCGGGGTGAACGCTGCCCGGTGCAAGCAGCGTGAGTTGAATGTAGTTCCGGCTTGCCAGTGGCAGGTTGACAATCGTATTCGAGTCAATCACCGTATTCAGCTGGGTCGTGTCGGTCTGAAGCAGCGGCTCTTCGGAGGTAACTTCGACGGTCTGGTTGACCTGACCGACCTGCATGGGCACGTCGATGCGAGCGGTCTGGTTCAGCACGAGAGTGAAGGCGGGATGCACCGCGGTCTGGAAACCTTTGGCTTCCACCTTCAACGTGTAGGTTCCGATGGGAACGTGCTGCAGAGTGTAGAACCCCGTCTCATTGGTTTGTGCTGTGTATACGGTGCCGCGCGCCGTGTCGGTCGCGCTAACCGTCGCGCCCACTACCGCGGCGCCCGAAGGGTCCGTCACGATTCCGTTGACTACCGCCGAAACCTCCTGGCTCATCGCCGGCGGCGCAATCGTCAGAAACGTCGCGATCCCCATGAACGAAAACAAAATCGCGATTGTCGTAATCCGACTCCAAATTTTCACAAATTCCTCCTGGAAATTGCCAGCAGGCGCCGCGGAAACGCGCGCTTGCCGCCACCACACCCGACTTCTGCACAAGAGCTATATAGCTGACAATACCGCTTGTCAAGGAAATTATGCCAATGTATAACGAATCGGCCCAATTGATGAATTGAATGCCCCTTTGGCCGCGCTCTATAGCACTATCCTGTGCTATAGAGCGGTTTCATGTGTTCATTAAACTCTTGATGAGGCGTGGTTTGAACCATCCGAGGATCGATTTCGTACTCCACACTTCCCTACCCGGGGATCGTTCATGACCGAAACTCGCCGCAACACCAACCAGCCGGCTTACAAGCGAATTCAATTCGCCATTCGCAAACGCATCGAATCCGGGCACCTGAAACCGGGCGACGTTGTGGACTCGGAACGCGAACTTGCGAAGACGCATAAGGTGAGTTTGATGACCGCGCGCCACGCGCTTGCGGATCTCGCGCGGGAAGGAATGGTCGAGCGACGCCACGGCTCCGGCACGTTCGTCGCACCGCCGAAAATTCATTTCAATAAGCTAATGAGTTATACCGAGCAGATGGCCAGCCGAGGCCTTTCGGGCGGCTCGCGAATCGTTTCTTCCGGCGTGCTCGACAACGAACAGGAGATCACGGCGCGTCTATCGCTCCCGTCCACAACGCACCTCTCGGTCCTCGAACGTGTCCGCCAGGCCGCCGATGAACCATTCGCGCTCGAGACTTCGTATCTTTCTGCGGATGAATTTCCAGGGCTCGTGACGGCCGTGCAGGAGCGCGGCTCATTGTTCTCGACCCTTGAGCAAACCTACGGGATCGAACTGGCCTACGCCGATGAAGAAATCGATGCCACGGCCGCGGATCCTCGCACGGCAGAATTGCTGTCCGTCTCGCGCGGCACACCACTGCTTAGAATTCGCCAGGTGATTTACACGACGAAGGGAAAGCCCACGATTTACGTGATCGGCCTATACCGGTCCGGACGCCACACGCTGTTGATTCGCCGCTTCCGCTAGTCCGCGCCATCCGATAAGAGAAACCCAACAACGCAGGCGATTTATTTTTTGTTTTCGGTGAGCCACAAAGCCGCTGCTCCGACCAGCGCCGATTGCGAACCGAAGTGAGCGTTCACGATTTTCACGCGCCCGCGATTCGGGTTGATTGCCCAAATTTTCAGCTTCTCTCGCATGCGCGGAGCGTAGCGCATCATCACCCGGCCAAACCCTCCGCCGATCACAATCACCTCTGGCTCAAGTAAGTCGATAATTCCGCCGAGCCAAATCGCGAGTTGATCGGCTGCGATTTGTAGAATTTCGTTCGCCAGTGGATCGCCTTGGCTCGCTGCTTCTGTGACGATCTCGGCTGTCACGCGATCTACGGCGCCGTCCGCCATCGCCAAAATGCGTGCGCCGGCTACCGGATTTTCTGATGCGCGTTCACGCCCCTGTCGGCCCACGGCCGTTCCCGACGCGTACATCTCGATGCATCCGCGCTTGCCGCACCCGCAGACCGGACCTGACGCGTCCATCGTGATGTGCCCGCCCTCGCCCGCTGCGCCAGTCGTGCCCGCGAAAAGCTCTCCGGTCAAAACCATGCCCGTGCCGATGCCGGTCCCCAGCGTTACGTAGAACATGTTCTCGTATCCCGCGCCTGCGCCCCAGGCGGATTCCGCCAGCGAGGCCGCATTCGCGTCGTTCGCAAGCCGCACCGGCAATCCGTAGCGCTTCTGAATTTTTCGCGCGAGAGGATAATTGACCCAGCACGGCAGATTCGTCGCATCCAGCACCGCTCCGCGATTCGAATCCACCCAACCCGGCACGCTCACGCCGATTGCTTTCGCCTTCTTCGCACGCGGATCACGCGTTAGCTCGTCTATCGCCGTGAAGACGGATCGCAGGCCATGAGCAGCGGAATCGCGCGCAACCATGGGAGAGCGCGCGCTGAGCAGCACCTCGCCCTTGGCGCTCACCAGGCCGGCCTCGACCTTCGTCCCTCCTATGTCTACGCCGAGAATGGGGTCTTTGCTTTTATGCATGAAAGATTCGTGAGTCCGATCTGCACGGTAAGGCTGCGGCGACATTCCTGATTTCGTTGGCTAAAATTCCGCCGGACGGCTCAATTCCTTTGCCATGCGCCAGGCACAAACCGCGGATACCGCGACCAGGACGAGGCCGATCCCGTAGTGGAGCAGCAGCAATTTACCCACGCCAAACAGCGCACAGTAAATCATCACGCAGCCAAGCAGCCAGCACCAAAGGTTGCGCCCCAGATCATGCGTCGGCGAAATTTCTTGCGCATGTAATGCGACCGGCTTCCATCCCGTCACGTCCGGACGAACTTTTCGATAAAACGATAGCAGTACCGATTCCGGTTCGGGCTGCGTCGCGAGTGTAACGATCACCCACACGAGTGTCGTAAGTAGCGTCGTACAGAGCGTGTCCTTCGCGAACTGCACCGTCGCCGATCCGGTGAAAAGTTCCGGCCGACCGAGCAGCGAACTCCAAAGGCCGTGGAGATTCAGCGCAATCGTGAGAACCAATGCCGTGAGCATCGCTGAAATTTCGCTCCACGCGTTGATGCGCCACCAATACCAGCGCAGCATGTAGACAGTTCCAGTCCCCGCACCAATCTGAAGCACCACCTGCCAGCCGGACCGAATTGACGCCAATTGCGCGGAAACATACCCAGTCGCGATCACGAGCAGTACGGTCACAACCTGTGACACGTGCACGTAGTGTTTCTCCGTCGACTTTCTTACCAGAAATCGCCGGTAGAAATCTTCGACCAGATACGACGTTCCCCAGTTCAGCTGCGTAGCGATCGTGCTCATGAACGCCGCCAAGAATCCTGCCAAGATAATGCCCCGCCACGCGTGCGGGACATGGTCGTTCACGATCATCATGTAGCTGGTTTCGGGATGCGCGAGGCCGGGATAGAGAACGATCGCCGCGAGCGCTGTCAGCACCCAGGGCCACGGACGCAGCGCGTAGTGCGCGATGTTGAACCACAGCACCGAAAAAAGGCCGTTGCGCTCGTCGCGCGCGCTGAAGATTCTTTGTGCGATGTAACCGCCGCCGCCCGGTTCTGCGCCGGGATACCAGAAAGCCCACCATTGCACGCCCAGATAGACGCAGAACGTAATCACAGGGAGTGTCCACAGCGCGTCGCTCGCAAATCCCCGCGAGAAATCCGGCAGAAACGCCATGGGGTCGGAGCCGCCGTTCGTCGATCGCATCGCCGTGATCGTAGCGATCATCGTGCTCATGCCGCCGGCCGCCTTTACGGCGTAGTAGGCGATGCCGATCACGATTCCCATCTTCAACACGAACTGGAACAGATCGGTCCACAAAACACCCGAAAGTCCGCCCAGAGACACGTAAAGCCCGGTGAACGGAATCAGAAAAAAGATGCAGACCACGAGGGCCTGGCCTTCGGCTCCAGAAAAAGTCGAGCCAAAAATTCCCGCCAGCACGTTCGTGAAATTCACCAGCACTGGCCAGTCCGCCATCGTCGGTCCCATGGTGGTGGAGACAATGTTGATCATGGCCTTCGTCACCCAGCCCAGGATCAGGCAGTTCATGAGCAGCCCGAGGTAAATCGCGCGGAAGCCGCGTAGAAATGCCGCCGGATTTCCCGAATATCGAATCTCGGCGAACTGCACGTCGGTCATCAATCCAGACCTACGCCACAAGCGCGCAAACAGAAACACCGTCATCATTCCTGACGGTAAAAATGCCCACCATATCCAGTTCCCCGCGACGCCTTGTGTGTAGACCAAGCCCGCAACAAGCAGCGGCGTGTCCGCCGCAAACGTCGTGGCCACCATCGACGTGCCCGCAAGCCACCAGGAAACGTTGCGTCCCGAAACGAAATAATCTTCCGCGCTCTGTCCCGCGCTCCGACGGAAATAGAGTCCAAGCAGAAGCGTAATCACCAAATAGCCGAGAATGGCCGACCAATCGAGTAGCGTGAATGTCATAGAGGGCCGGATTTATGGCACATTTTGCCGCCGCGAAGCAACGCTAAATGCCACGAGACCTGCATCGGATGGAAATTTTTTGTGGCGAAAATACCAAATCTGTTTGTGGCTCATCGAAAATTCGCGCTATTCTCCCGACTCGTCGCGTTCCGGAAACGCGCAGATCCACAGGGGAACCCCAGTGATGCGCAACTGCTTCGTCGTCGGCGTTCTTATCGTGTTCTCTGCCGGTTCGGCATTTTCGCAGTCCTCACAAACGTCGCCGGTCGCTTCGACGATCCGCCTGATGCCGCTGCCTTCAACGGTGCAGCCCGGCGAAGGCGCACTCGCAATCACATCGGCGTTTTCGGTTTCGCTCAAGGGCTACACCGAGCCGCGTCTGGACCGTGCGTCGCGGCGATTCCTGCACAATTTGGCGGGCGTCACCGGCCTGTCGATCGGCGCTGCAACCGAAGACCTCTCGAAGCCTGCTCTCGTCGTTACCACCGACCAGGCCAGCGCAAGGATTCAAAACGTTGACGAAGACGAAAGTTACACGCTCGAAGTCACCCCGACACAGGCAACATTGCATGCAGCGAATGTTCTCGGAACTCTGCACGGATTGCAGACTTTTCTTCAGTTGGTGCAAGTTACGCCCACAGGCTTCGCCGCGCCGGCGGTTCATATCGAAGACCGCCCGCGATTTCCGTGGCGCGGCCTGATGATCGACTCGGGCCGCCACTTCACCCCAATCGACGTCCTGAAGCGCAACATCGACGGCATGGAAGCCGTGAAACTCAACGTGCTTCACTGGCACCTGTCGGAAAATCAAGGTTTCCGCGTTCAAAGCAAAACGTTTCCCAAGCTCACTGAAATGGGCTCCGATGGTCTTTTTTATACGCAAGCCGAAGTCCGGGAAATTATCGAGTACGCGCGTGACCGCGGCATTCGTGTGATGCCGGAATTCGACATGCCCGGACACGCTACCGCCTGGTTCGTCGGCTATCCGCAGATCGCCAGCGGCACCGGTCCGTACAAAATCGAACGTGAGTGGGGCGTTTTCGATCCCGCGATGGATCCCACCAATGAGGCGACCTACAAATTCCTGGAAAAATTGCTCGCCGAAATGACCTCGTTGTTTCCGGATGCGTATTTCCACATCGGCGGCGACGAAGTGAACGGAAAGGAATGGGACGCGAATCCGAAAATCCAGGCGTTCATGAAGGCGCACGGGCTGAAGAACAATCACGACCTGCAGCAGTACTTCAACACGCACGTGGAAAAAATCCTGCAGAGGCATCACAAAATCATGGTCGGTTGGGACGAAATCCTCGCGCCCGGCCTGCCGAAAGACAGCGTGGTGCAATCCTGGCGCGGCCAGAATTCACTCGCCGAAGCTATCAAGCTCGGCTATCGCGGCCTTCTCTCCTACGGCTATTACCTCGACATGATGTCTCCGGCTTCCAAGCATTACCTGGTTGATCCCATGGCGCAGAATGCTGCGCTACTGAGCGACGATGAAAAGAAGCGCATTCTGGGCGGCGAAGCCTGCATGTGGTCCGAATACATCACCCCCGAGGATATCGATTCGCGCATTTGGCCCCGAACGGCCGCCATCGCCGAGCGGCTATGGTCGCCGCAGTCCACGTTAAACGTTGAATCCATGTATGTCCGTCTGGGCGCGGAAAGCCGGCGCCTGGAAGCTCTCGGGCTGACGCACCGTGCCAGCGAAAATCGCATGCTCCGCCGACTCGCAGGCACTGAAGACATCGCCGCGTTGCGCGTCTTGGCGGACGTGGTCGAACCCGTCAAAGAGTACGACCGCGAAAACCTCCACGGCCCCGGCAGCATTGCAACACCGCTCGATCGAATCATCGACGCGATCCCCCCCGAAAGCGAAGTCGCCCGCCGGTTTGCGACGCTGGTCGATCAATTCATCGCTGCGAATTTGCAGGACGCCGCGCTCGAAAAAGAAATCCGTTCCGAACTGACGGTCTGGAGTCAGAATCACGACCAGCTTCAGCCGCTGTTCAAATCGTCTTTTATCGTCGCCGAAGCTGAGCCGGTTTCGCAGAATCTGTCCGCGCTCGCGAACACAGGGCTGCAGGCTCTTGATTACATTGACAAACGGGAACCCGCCCCAGCCCCGTGGACGACGCAGCAACTCCAGATCATCAAACAGGCCGGCCTGAAAAAAGCGGACCTGTTGCTGATGATTGGCCCTTCGATCCAACAACTCGTGGAAGCTAGCGGAAACCCAGTGAGCAAGTAACAGCAGAGAGTTGGTAGCGGTACCGGGAATCGAACCCGGGTTACCAGGTTGAGAACCTGATGTCCTAACCCCTAGACGATACCGCCCCATCGCGCCAGAAATCGCGCGACCAGGATTTTCGCACGCCTGAAAAAATCCCGCAAGGCTCGCCGATTTGGCGACTCTCGTGCTGACTGGAAAATACGCTCTACACAAGAGTCGTTTCTGCCGCGAGCACGCAAAAAAAAAGCGCCCCGCTTTCGCGAGGCGCCTTGGCTGTCTCATACATTTTCGAGAGGACGGCGACTACAAAACCGTTCCCTTCGGCCGCCAGGAGGACGAATCTTCCCGTCCTCCCGGCTTGCCCGAAGTTTACGGCATGTAGTAACGGAACGAGGTGAGCCACATCGGTTCGGAAACGGCTGGCTGACCCGTCACACCGTAACCGGTCGGCGACGACGCCAGACCCGTGCCGCTCCAGGTGTTGCGAACGACGTACGATCCCTGCATACCGACAGCCACTGTGCCCTTGGGACCCTTGTAAAAGCGGTACCAAAAGCCCACGGTGCCTTCGAGAATGTTTCGGGTGTCGCCGGTGCAGTTCGAGAGGGCGCCGGGGATGTAGCCCGAGCCCGCAGCGGTTCCCGCCGGAGTGGTGGTGGTCGGCGGCGTCTCGTTCCAGCAACCGGAGTTGTTGAACAGAGGCGAGCCGTAGCCCTCACCCTTGGTTCCGTTCAGATACGCGCCGCGGCTGGCATACTCGCCGCCGCCGTTCAGGTAAATATCCAGCTTCGGCGTCGGGTGAAACTGTATCGTGCCGAGAGCCTGATAATTGTGAAGCAGAGCGATGGTGCCATCGGGACGGATCGTAGCATCCGCCAAGCCCGCTGTGCCGTATCGGCCAACGCCGCTTCCGCCGAGGAAGTGGATACCGAGGTCCACGCGCTTCTCCAAGAAATGCCAACGTGCATTCGCGCCGATGCCGCCACCAGTTCGCGAATCGTTAAACGCTCCGACCGCCGATGGAGCAGTCGAACCGTCAATCGGGCAAGGCGTGGTCACCGAGACTCCTACGACGCAGGGGAAGATGCGGTCGCGGAACTGGCTGACGATTCCGAACACTTCGTAGTGGCCGCCAAATGCATCGAGAGCGGCTTTTACGATGATGTCCGGGGCCGGGTTGTAGGAGTAGTTCGCGAGCGGGTTGTAGAGACCGCCGCCGACGCCCGCCTGCCCGAGCAGGAAGTTGGTGTAGGTGGTGGTGGTACCGCCGACGAGAGCCGTGCAAGGTCCAACCGGGCAGGTCGCCGAGGTTGGCACGAGCACCGTGGTTTGGCCGGACGTAATCGTCCCGGTCGGGTTGCCATGCACCGTGAACGTGGTCTGCGCTTCTTCGATTCCAAGCCCGAACGTGAGCTTGTTATCCCAGAAGCTCTTCGTGAAGCGCATTCCGTATTGGCGCGCCCAGCTAAAGCCAACCGAGTACTGTGGATCGATCGTTAGCGGAGTCTGCTCGGTTCGATTATCCATCGCCGTGCCCGTCTCCGTAACCAAGCTCCACATCTGGCCGCCCGTTACGGTGAAGCCGTTGTCGAACTTCGCCTGACCCCAGAACTGACGCTGACGGAAAACGTAGCTGTTGCTCTCGTTGTCATTCGAAGTGCTGCCGCCGCCGAGGAAGTCACCTTCGTAGTAACTGCCGATCGTGACATTGCCAAGCTTCCCTTGAGCCAGCATGCTAATACGGGACTGACGACCGGCGGCATTGAACTCGCTGATGCCACTTGCCGAGACGCCGGGCAGTGGAAGTGAGTTGAACGGCGTGTTGATGTCCGCGCCGACCGCTTTTCCGCGCAACACAGTTTCTGCCGCGGAGAACCCTCCCGGAGTCAGCGTGATTCCCTTAAAGTGAATCTGATACGCGTCTTCGGTACCCTGGCCTTGGCCGGCCGCTGTGCTGTCGATGAGAACCGGCACGGCGTTGGAAACGGCAACGGCACGGCTGGAGGGAGCCGACATTGACGAGTCTGCGTTCTCGCCGGCAGCTCCGCCGGTCAGCTGGTTTTCCATGATCTGCATGCGCTGTTGCTGTAGCCGGATCTCTTCGTTCTGATCCTTCAATTGCTTGGATTGAGCTTCGATGAGTTCTCGAAGCTGCTGAAGCTCAGTCTCCAAGCCCGCGGGCATAGCCGCAGGCGTTGCCGGCTTGTCCGACGAGTTCGAAGCGGGAGTGGACTTGGTGTCGTCGGCTTTCTTCGCCGGCGTCGTGTCCTTGTCCTTGTCGCCTGACCCGGTCCCCGCCATCGCTGGCGATGCTGCCAGACCAAGAGCCAAAAGCATTGTTGCAAATGCTCGCATTTCCCTTCCTCCTTGATTTGACTTCTACCGTTCCTTGCGCACAATTCGCTGCCGCGTCGGACTTCGCCCGCCTTACTTCGCTCCGCCAAACCCATTCATGCGGTTCGTGCGATTTCAAACGTCAGGCTTGCGACTTGTGTGATCTCAAACAAGACTTACAACCGTACGGTCCACATTCGAGTTGCCCATCCACCGGCTGTCCATACTTCTCCGCTTGCGCGCTCCATCGCGTGGCTCTCGCCCTAAGGTGCAAGCACCTTAAGAGGAGGGTTTGAACTACCCGTGACGGGAATGTTAATTGTGCGTTACAACGCAACCGCAACATCTCGCGCCGCTTAACCCTGAACGGACGGATTGCTGAAGCCGTTGTAACATTTGCCGGCGTGCTGGGTACCCGGCGCGCGATTTCAATCTTTACTCTCCTTAACGGGGCCTCCGCTGGTTTGGAGTCTCGGTTAGCGTTCTGGATTTGGAACCTTGCCATGGACACTTGCCCGAGAACCCGACCGTGTCGGACATTGCTAACGCGCGAGTCGAAGGAAAAACCTCCATTCCCCAAAAGGCTTCCGCGTCAAAAGGGTTCCGTGCAGGTGGAAAAACGGAATTGTGGTTCGAACTACGAGGTCAGCAACAACAACACGAGGTAAGGAACCGGTTCATGGAGCCAAAAGCGTAGCTTTGTCGGTCGAACTCGTCAACCTTTATCCGCAGCCGGTGCGGCCGTGGTCGAGGGCATGATTCTTCGAAATGGTCTGACGCTGAAAAATCGGTACCGGCAGGGATCGCAACGGTAAGCGGGGAACCCAAGCCAACGCTTCAACAGGATCAGCGTGCCTGTCTCCACCCGCTCGCGTGAGATGTGTTCCAGATCGAAGTTGCCGCAGCGCGGACAGTGTGCGTTCATTGAAAATGCAGTCGCCACTTTCCAGCCGTAAAAGCGCTCTTCGCAGGTCAGGCAACGCCACGGGCGCAAGCCCGGCAGGCTGGCGGCGAAATCGATCACACCTCCCCGATGCGAGCGGTAACACTCAACACTTCGGCAACGCGGACAGATCATCGAGCTCCATGCAACGGTCCCGCGGAATTTTGGAGCATATCGAAATCCGTTCAAGCGGGCAAGCGGACCCGGAATACCCTGCGATGCCGCCTCGTGTCATTACCGCAACACGAGCCCATATGCGATAGACTTCACTCCGTGACTCGGCCATAATCCGCCGTAGTTTGCGGCGAAGGCCGCGCCGAAGGAGGCTTGATGAGTTCGACCCCGAACCTGCCTGGCGAAGATGTGCCCGAAGTTATAGAAAGCGGTGGGCTCCCGCGCTGGGTGAGTTTGCTATTTGCCGTCGCGTTCGCTCTTGTTGCCTACTTGCTCTACGCCGGATATACCGAGCGCCAAGCGGCCCAGAAGGGATTGCAGGAGGCGGACAAGAAGACGCAGGCGCTCGCCACGGAACTTGACAAGACGAATACCCGCATTGCGGATCTAAAAGGCCAGCTCGACGTCACGTCCCAGAAGCTGGGCTTGACGCAAGATGAATTGGCGCGCGCGCGTACGCTATCGGAAAATATTAAGCGCGACCAGCTGCGCAGCGACAAAGCGCTGAAGGAGCAAATCGGTCAGGTGGAAGCCGATACCTCCACGAAAATCGGCGAAGTCTCCACCGAGATCAGCTCAACAAAGACCGACGTTGCTGCCACGAAGGCCGACCTCGAAACCACCAAGACCAAGCTTCAGAGCACCATCGGCGACTTGGGTGTCCAGAGCGGGCTGATTGCGCGCAACCATGACGAAGTGGAAGAGCTGAAGCGCCGCGGCGAGCGGGACATTTTCGAGTTCGACTTGGTCAAGTCGAACGCCTCACAGCACGTCGGGCCGATTCAGATTGAGCTCAAGAAAGTCGATACCAAAAGGTTCAAATACACGATGAACGTGATTGCCGACGACAAGAGCATCGAGAAGAAAGACAAGACGGTCGGTGAGCCGGTGCAGTTCTACGTCATCGGCGCGCGTCAGCCGTACGAAATCGTCGTCTTCACGCTCAATAAGAATGAAGCCAAAGGCTACCTGAGCACTCCGAAGGCGGGTGGCACGCCGGCGGCGGCCGCACCAGCCACTCCGTCGGGAACGAACTAAGTTCGCCAGTTTTTACGGGAGCGGCTTGCGAATCGCTCGCGAAGCCGCTCTGGTTTTTTCAATCCGAGATTTGAGAGCATACTCTGTTCCAATTTTCTTCCGCCCCGCGTTCCGGCAACCCAACCGGAGTTCTCTTCCGAATCTTTTCTCAAAGCGCGAGCCATAGCATTCGCTCAATTGCGGTTGTTACATCGTCGTTAGTCTTCGTGCTTGTCGCGCTTGTCATGCTTCCCGAAATTCGTGGACACGTGCGCGCGCGAGCAGCGCAGCAACCGATTCAAGCACGTACCGATATCGTGCGTATCGTTGTCAGCGTAATGAGTCCGACTGGCGACTTCATCGGTGGCCGGACTCAAAAAGACTTTCGCGTGCTCGATCAAGGCGCGGAGAGCCCTGTGCTCTCCTTCGCTCCAGACGACGCCCCTGCCAAAATTGTCGTAATGATCGAGACCAGCCCGGCGGTTTACCTCATCCAGAGTCAACATCTCGCGGGTGCTTCCGCGCTCCTCGAAGGCCTCGCACCGTACGATCAGGTGGCGCTGGTCGCCTATGACGAATCCCCGCGCGGCCTGCTTGATTTCACCGCTGATAAGTCCGCACTCGCTTCCGCCTTGCGGCAACTTCAATACACGCTCGGCGCGGGCCAACTGAATTTTTTTGATTCCGTTTCCCAGGTGATCGATCAGATCGCGCGGTTGACCGACAAAAAGGCGCTCATCCTTTTGACTACGGGCCTCGACTCCTCTCCACGTGCTCGTTGGGACGCTCTGGTTCTAAAGCTGCGGATGCAGGACGACGTGATTTTCCCGGTCGCACTCGGAGGCTCACTCCGCAACACACAACCCAACAAAAAGAAAAAGACGCCCCCTCGCGTGCCAGGCGAGCCGCCGAACCCGCTGAGTTTCGCGCAGTCGAACTCCGATCTTCAGGCACTCGCGAAGATCACAGGCGGCCGCGCATTTTTCCCCGCATCGAACGCCGATTTTGTCCCCGCTTACCGCCAAATTGCTGCCGCTCTACGCCACCAGTACGTCCTTGGAATCGCGCCACAGCGGGACGGAAAGTTTCACTCGCTCGAAGTGCAGCTTCTCGGTCCGGACGGCCAGCCGGTTTCAGCAAATCCGAAGTCACCGCATCCGACGGTCTTTGCACGCCAAGGTTACGTCGTGCCGCCAACAGAACCGTGACAGGACTGGGCCACGCTTTCGATGCACCGCGCATCTGTTCCTGGTCATGCGTCCCGGCGTTCTCGCCGGGCAGACGACGCTTTATAATCGTCAGTCGGTTCGGAGGCTCTCCACGCCGCCGTCAGGAGACTCGATGAAACTGCGCGTCCCGTTTTTCGTTCTTGCACTCACGTTCCCGCTCGCGTTCAGCACGCTGCAATCGCAGTCGCAATCCGCTCAAGCGCCGAGGGTGCAAGATCCTTCCGCTATTCGATATTCCTACGGAGGGAACGCCACCGAAATTCCTGCGACGTTTCTTGGCGATCTGATCTTTCTTCCGGTCCAGGTAAACGGAGCTGCCCCCGGATTTTTTCTCCTCGATTCCACTGCCGCGGCCACCACGGTCGAACCCCCGGCCCATCAGGATGCCGCCGCGAACGCCGCTCTGGCCTACGCCGTGCTGAAAATGCCGGGCATTCAGATCCCCATGGCCACTCTGCCTGTACTGGCACACCCGAAATTCGCGCAGCAATTCGGCGAGCAGGCTCGCGGAGTCTTTGGTCTCGACTTCCTGAAACGCACAGTTGTGGAAATCAACTACAACCGCCAGACGCTCAGGCTCTACGATCCCTCCGCATTCACGTATTCCGGTCAAGGAACGAGCTATCCGATCGTGATGACGCCTGCGGGTGCCACCGTTCGAGCGAAGTTCGAAATCGCCGGACACAAAGGTTACGAAGCTGCTTTCGTGTTTGACACGGCTCTCGACTATTCGTTCCTATTTTCTCGTTTGTTTACCGACTCGCAGAAAATCTCCGCCGCACACTTTAAGTCGGTGGAAGCCAGCGATCCTCGCGTGGATGAGGGAGCCAAAATTTTTCTCGGCCGAATTCGCGCTTTCGAGCTGAAGCCGTTCAGGATCGAGGATTCGATCGGTGCGTTCTCCCAGCAAAATCTTTTCGGCGGCTTCGATTCGAAACTCGCCGGCGCCATGGGCGGTGGGTTCCTGCGTCGTTTCAATGTAATTTTTGATCTCCCGCATGAGCGCGTCATTCTTGAGCCGAATCTTCAGATCAATACCGTCGAAGACGCGGACATGAGCGGCCTCGCGATTGTGGCAAAAGGAGCGAATCTACGGACATTTGAAGTCGTTGCCGTGCAAAAGGGAACGCCGGGCCACGACGCAGGCATCCAGGTTGGGGACGTGATCTCGGGCGTGGACGATGAGCCGGCCGCCGATTACACTCTGACGGCATTGCGCGAGGCTTTTTGCAAAACCGGCAATGAGACCGCTGGCCATTCCTATAAATTGCTGATTGAGAGAAACGGTCAGACGTTGACTGTTAAAATGAAGATGCGGCGTTTGATCTAGCGCTGGGACTTACCGGGGTGGGGTCGCGGCAGACTGGAGTTATAAGGTAGGACGACTTGCGTCAGTGAAACCTCTCCATGGTACGCGCCATTGCTTCCAACCGGGCGTCTACTTTCGCGAAGACCGAGCCTGCTTCGAATTTTCCCGCGCCGTCGCGCTTCCCGGCTCGCTCGCCCGTCAAAATCTCGATTCCTTGGGAAACGTTCTGTACGGGATATAGATGGAATTTCCCATCGGCGACGGCTCTCACCACTTCCTCGCGCAGCATCAGATCGTCCACATTCTCCGACGGAATTAGCACACCCTGCGACCCGGTGAGCCCCTTCAGCTTGCACACGTCGTAAAAACCTTCGATCTTTTGGTTCACACCGCCGATCGGTTGGACGTCTCCCTGCTGGTTCACCGAACCCGTCACAGCCAGCTCCTGCCGGATCGGCACGTCGGACAGCGCCGATAGCAAAGCGTAAATTTCCGTCGAGCTTGCACTGTCGCCATCGACACCCGAGTACGATTGCTCGAAACAGACGCTCGCTGAAAGCGCCAGTGGCTTATCCTGATTAAAGGTCCTGCGAATGAAACCTCCGATAATTTCAACGCCCTTGTCGTGGAATCGTCCGCTCAAATTCGCTTCGCGTTCGATATTAATGATTCCCACTTTGCCCGGTGACGCCGACGCGGTAATCCGCACCGGCTTACCAAACGCATACCCACCAACTTCCAGCACGCTCAGGCCGTTTACCTGACCCACTCGGCCGCCCTCTGTATCGATGAAAAGCAAATTCTGCTCCACCATTTCGCGAATCTTGGTCTCGATCAGATTGTGCCGTTCGATTTTGGCGTCCAGCGCCTCGCGTACGTGCGGGCCGGCAACCACTTCTTCACCGCGATGCTTCGCCAGATACGAAGACTCTCTCGCCAGATCTGCCAAATCGAAGAACCGCGTTGTGATTTTTCCTCGACGCCCTGCCAGCCGCACGCCGTGCTCTAAAATTGCCGCGAAGGCGTTCCGGTCGAACGGTAAGAGTTTCTCGTCGTCGCAAATTTTTCGTAGGCGTCCCGCGTATTGCTGAATAACTTCGTCGGTCCACTTCATTTCCTCGTCGAATTCAACGCGGACTTTGAAAATCTTTTTGAAGTCTTCCTCGAAATCGTAGAGCAGCTCGTACATGTCGCGATCGCCAATCAGAATGATCTTCACGTGAACGTCGATCGGCTCCGGCTTCATCGCCGGCGTGCTGAAAGGAAAGAACACGTCCACGGGCTGAATCTCCAGCTTGCCGTGATTCAGCGTCCGTTTCAGCGTGCGCCAGACCCCTGTTTCGGTCAGCGTATCGAGCGCGTACATCACTAGAAATCCGCCATCCGCGCGCAGCAACGACCCGCCACGCAAGTCCATGAAATCCGAATTCCATCCACCGCGTGCGTCGTAACTCCGATTTACAGTACCGAAAAGATTCGCGTACGTTGGAATCGTCTCGAAAATCACCGGGCAGGTATCCGCCTCGCCGTGTGCCAGAATCACGTTCACGCCGTAAACGCGGAACGGATCGCGCTCCGGCCGCTCTTGCCGCTGTCCGCCTCCGCCTTCCGATGGAGGCGATGCGTCATCCTCGCCCTCGCGTTCCTTGAACGGCTCGAGATTATCCAAAATGTGGTGTCGAACCTCTTCCAGATATTCGCTAATCTGCGTGTTCGGATATTTTTCTTTCAGTTCCTCAATCACGCCATCCACCAACACCGACGCCGCTTCTTGTTCGAGATAACTCATCTCGCTCGCCAACTCGCGCGAAAGGGAAAGCGTCTTGCGGTAAACGATCGTGAATTCCTGCCGGAACTGGTCGTATTTCCGCTCGAGTTCTTCGGCCGCTGCACTTTCCAGTTTCCCTTCCTGCACCAGCTTCGGAATTTCCTCGATGGGAACCATCTGCCCTTCGAGCACGGGGAAAATCTCTGGCAGGGCGACCGCGCCTACCTGCATCCGTCCCAGCGCAAATTGTTCGCGCGCGATTCGCCGCGTGAAGTCGTCCATCAGTTCCTTTTCGCGCTGCGTGAATCGCTCCACAATCCGAGTTTTCTGGCGCTGGAACGGCTCTCCCTCGAAAACCTGTGGAATCCGGCGGCGTAGAAAATCGATACCGGAGTCGGTCTCTTTCTTGAATGCGTTCGCTTGCCCCCGTGGCAAGGTCAGGAGTCGCGGCCGGTCTGCGTTCTTGAAGTTATTCACGTAGCAGCGATCCGGCGCCGATTTCGACTGCGGCTGCATCGCTTCCACCATGCGCACGATCATGCCGCCGCGGCTTGTACCCGACAGGCCGCACACGAATACGTTGTATCCCGGCGCGGCGAGTTCCACTCCCATTTTTAGCGCGCGCACTGCGCGTTCCTGACCCGGATCGCCAGTCGATGGCGTCACCTCCGCCGTGGTTTCAAATGGGATTCGTGCAGGATCGCACTGCCACCGCAGCTTTTCCGGAGGCAGGCTCAGGTATTTTGGTTTGGAATTTTCGCTCATTCGATCGCTTGGAGCGCGCTACTGTATCACGCCCGTCAGGTAGGGACCGTTGTTCCGCGTTTAGGCAATACCGTCGCCCCTGGTCGCACACCGGCGGCGTACAAATCCAGCATACTCGCGCCCGTCGCGACGATGATCGGCCCGAGCACCAATCCCAACATCCCGAAAACGGCCAGCCCGCCGAGCACCGAAATAAAAACTACCAGCCCGCCCATTTCCGCGCGACCGCTGATCACCCAAGGCCGAATCACGTTATCCACGAGCCCGACGACCACTCCGCAGATCACTGCGAGCACGATCCCGGCGCCCGGATGCCCCTGCAGCATCAGGCTGATTACCGCCGGTACCCAGATCAAAGCCGAGCCCACCACCGGGACGAGCGAGAAAAATCCCATCATCACGCCCCAGAAAACCGGCGCCGAAATCCCAGTCAACGCAAACGCCGCTCCGCCCAATATTCCATGCGCCGCGGCCGCAACCGCACTCGACACAACGCTCGCAAAAATCAAATCGTGCGCCTCGGCAATCATGCGGTCGCGATGCTCGCGCTCAAACGGCAACACCACGCGCATCCGGGCCACGATCGACTCACCGTCTCGATACAGATAAAACAACGCCAGGATCATTACCGAGAGATGAAACAGAAATGACGCGGTATTCTTCACGATCGCGCCAAATCGGGCTGCGCCGAAAGCTGCGGCGTTATCGAAGTACTTGCTCACCAGCGTCGGAAGGTCCATCTTGTTGTCTTCCGGCAGCCGGTCCTGCAGCTTGAGCCACAAATGATTAACCCAATCAAAATGTCCGCTCTGAACCTGCGCCTGCACGTGGCTGATCGCCTGCACGCCCTGCTTTATGAACGCTGTCATCACCAGTACGGTGGGCACGATCAGGATGAGTGTCACAACGAGGGTCATCAGTAGCGCCGCAATCGTTGGCTTGGTCTTCGCCGACAGTCGCTCGTACTGCGAATGTGTCACCACCACGATCACCACCGCCCACGCCAAAGGCGCCAGGAAGGGCTGGAACACCAGAAAGGTCAAGTAAGCAATCACGGTCACGATGCCGTAAAACAGCACCTGACCCAGTCTCTGTTGGGTTGTCTTATCGTGGGACAATCGCGCTCGCTTCCCGGCCAGACTTCACACAGACAGATAGTGTCTTATCCCGTGTTTGTCAACTCTACACGTTCGTCCGCGTTTCAGTCTGCCTCTGTTTCGCGGTGATATACTGAGCGCGTTGTCGCAACGCGCCGAGCAACTGCAGAAGCCTGCGATGCCAGATCCAAAATTGAAGCCGCCCTGCTTACACAAACGCACGCAAGTCATCGCAAAAGACAACGACGCGCAGTACGTCGAATGTCTCGATTGCGGTGAAATCCTAGAAGTAGGCGAACTTCCTTCCGGCGAGCCCTCCGGCGAAACTCTGTCTGACGCCTGACATTCGACCCATGCCAGTGCAGCTTGCGGAAACTTCCTTGCATTCGCGCGCCCCCCAAGGCGTAGAATGCGGCGTAACCCGCACCTTCGAAGCCGGAGGATCCTATGCGTCTATCCGTCCGCTTGCTGCCTTTGATTTTTCTCCTCGCAGCTCCCGCATTTGCTCAAACCGCTCCTCCCACCGAAGCAAAGCCGGAGCCGCCGGCCCCCACAGCAGAATTGACCATTCCGCCCGACGCCGCGCAAAAACCAAATCCGGTCAAGCCCACTGCTGCCGTGCTCGCCAGCGCGAAGAAAACCTGGAACATCGATTGCGCCATGTGCCACGGCGCCGACGGCGCCGGCAAAGGCGATCTTGCTGCGGATATGAAGCTCAAGCTTCTCGATTATCGCGATCCGGACGCGCTGAAGAACATGACCGACGGCGAACTCTACTGGATCATCGAAAAGGGAAAAGGCCAGATGACGGGCGAGGGCGACCGCGTAAAGTCGCCTGAAATCTGGGGACTGGTCGATTACGTCCGCTCGTTCTCGAAGAAAGCGACGTCCGCGAAATCCGGCACATAGCAGCCAGCGCCGCCGCAACTGCATTGGCGGCTACTTGATTCCAATCTTGCTGAGGATGCGGGTCAGGTCCGCAGCCGAGACGTCGTAGAGCGCGTGTTCGTCTTCCTGCTCTAACCGTTCACGCAAATATTCGGCCCCAACATAGCTGGCTTCGCGGTCGGTCAATCCACGTCCGGTCCGTGCCTGAAAATCGATGAACGCAGGATGCGCCAGCCCGAGGATTACGCCCTTTCCGTCGACGAAAAATTTGCAGTCCATGGTGTCGCTGTGGCGGGTCGCGATGCCGTTCCAGCAGTGCGAAAAACGACAGTGATACACGAAATCCGTCACTTTCGACGGCACATCGAACGCGCCGATAAATTCGCTCATCGCCCCTGCGTTCGGAATCGTCGGAACGGCCAACTTGGACGCCATGAATCTCCTGGTTTTCGCATCCCGCGCATGGCGGGAATAAATACCGCTGTTCTATTTTTGAGCGCCAGCCGTTACCGGCTGGTTCAAGTTTTGGTAACTGTGGATCGCGGCCGCCACACCGGCGCCTGCCGGGACGCGGTGTCCCTGATCGCCCAGCACTTTTTCGATCGCGGCAAGAAACAGTAGCACGTTCTTGTTCTGGCTCGAATAACCCATCAAGCCGACGCGCCATACCTTTCCCTTCCCAGGCCCGAACCCGCCCGCGATCTCGAGGCCAAATTCGTCCAGCAACTGCATCCGCACCTTGCGGTCATCCACTCCGGCAGGAATCGTCACGCTTGTAACCGTCGCCAGCCGCTCTTCGGGCTTGACGACATACAATTGCATTCCCATCGCTTCCAGTCCCGCCACCAGAGCTTGTTGATTTTGCAGGTGACGTGCCCAACGAGCCTCCAGCCCCTCCTCTTGCACCAGTCGCAGCGCCTCGCGCAGTCCGTAAATCAACGAAATCGGCGGCGTATGGTGGTAGGTGCGGTCTCCGCCCCACATCGACATGATCGGCGTGAAATCGAAATACCAGCTTGAAACCGGCGTCTTGCGCGCTCGCACCATTTCTTCCACGCGCGAATTGATCGTGATCGGCGCCATTCCCGGAGGCGCGCTCAAAGCTTTCTGCGATCCGCTGAAGCAAATATCGATCCGACCGTGGTCGACATCCAGAGGAACGCCCGCCAGCGTCGCCACGGCATCGACCATCATCAGCGCGCCCAGCTCATCTGCAACCTCCCGGTAGTTCGAAAGCTTCTGCACGACGCCGCTGGAAGTCTCGCCGTGCGCGAGGCCGACGAATTTAATTTTCTTGCCCTTTCCCGCTCTGCGTACATCCTCGGGATCCACGGTGCGCCCGTAGGGCGCTTCCACGCGGATCACTTTGGCAGACGTTCGCTCTGCGATCACAGCCATGCGCTCTGAAAACCATCCATTCACGCACACGATGCACTCATCACCCGGTTCTAGCGTGTTCACCACGGAGGCCTCGATGCCGCCCGAGCCCGAGGCAGAAATTGGATATGTGATTTTGTTCTGTGTCTGGAAAACTTCGCGCAGCAGCACCGGAACGTCGCCCATCATTTCGGTGAACCAAGGATCCATGTGGCCCACCAGCGGCGTCGCCATCGCTCGATACACGCGCGGGTCCACGTTCGAGGGACCGGGCGTCATCATGATTCGTGTCGGGGGAAGCAGTTCACCAACCGTCTGGGCCATCGTTCGACTCCTCGCGTGGCAGGACCTGTCGCACGCAGCCGCTCTCGCGGTCGGCAGGAGCTCCGGATGGCTTCTGCGCCGGCCCAAAGCCTGTCGAAGGCCTTCAGTCTGCGCAACTGGACGGGCCGGGTCAACCACCAAAATGGCTCGGAATTTGGGCCTGTGGAAGCCGCTGGTACTGCTGGAACTGCCCCCGTTAACTGATTGGAATCACAGGGAGTAGCAGTTAGACAACTGCACCCACGCGAAGTTGTACGCCCCATACCCGTGTGCTAGATTTTTAAATTAGCCCCTAAATTTATGACGGACCCGAAAGCCACCGCGCAACAGAAGCCCAAAATCACCCGCGTGGAGGTGTATTGGCACACCGTCACCTACAAGACGGTCGCGCTCTATGGCTTCCTGATCGTCGCCATTGTTGGCGCCGCATCCTATCTCGTTTTCCCGGAAACGTCCGCCAGCCTGGTGAAGCGCGTCACCGACTCGATGAATTCTCACGACGCTGCGGTGGCCACGATCAACGCGCGGCAAGCGCGGTTCGTAAACCTCGACGGAAAAGTCCAAGTGAAAAAAGTGAATTCCGTTACCTGGGAAAATGCCGATTACCAGCTCACGCTCGACAAGGGCGATTTGATTCAGACCGACAGCGAAGGCGTGGCGCGAATCGCGTTCGCGGACGGCACCACCTACACCGTGAAGGGCGATACGCTTGTTACCGTCGAAGAAAACATCGTAGAACAGGATCACGCTTCCACCGTCGCGGTGCACATCAATTCCGGTGAAGTGGATCTGGCCACCGGCGCGTGGGAGGATCCGGCTTCGAAAGCGGAAGTCTCGTTCGAAAACGCCGTCGCTTCGCTGCGTTCGAATAGCCGCGCGGCCGTCACCAGCGATCCGAACACCAAGCATCAGGAATTGACGATGTCTTCGGGTAGCGCCGAATTGAAGCGCGGCAGCGAGCACCTGGACATCGGACAATTCGAACGCGTCACGTTCCCCACCGGCGGACCCATCACAAAGACGCAAGTGCTTGCTCCGCCTGAACTCGTCACCCCGCTCAATCTCCAGCCGATTACGGTTGCCGATCCGAAAAAAGATCCTGTGCACTTTGCATGGAAACCGGTCGCGACGGCCAAAACATACGAATTTCAAGCCAGCAACACGGCGATGTTCAACCATGTCATGATGAATAAGAAAGTCTCCTCAGAAGAAGTCGACATCACTGGCCTCGAACCAGGCGATTATTTCTGGCGTGTTCGTGCAATCGACGCGGACAACAAAACCAGCGAATTTAGCGATTCGTTCAAGATCACGCTTGTCGTCCAGGGGAAAGAGCAGCAGATGTTGCTCGAAGTGGAAGATACCGAGCTGAACGGCAACGTTGTGGAAGTCATCGGCAAGACCGAGCCCGGCGCTGCGCTGATCATTAACGGCGAGCAGGTTGCGAGCATTCAGTCCGACGGCAGCTTCCGTCATTTCCTGCCGCCCATGGCCAAAGGCAGTCACGACATCGTGATTACCGGCCAGAATCGCCGCGGTGGAACAGCGACCAAGCGCGTGCAGGTGGTAATTCCGTAGCGGTTTTGCGATTCTTGAAACGTGCACATGAAAATCCGACTCGCCGCGGCGGCGATCGAGGGGAACTCGGGGGTAGCACCACGTGACTAAAAACGGCTACAACATGCGCTCGGTCTTCAGTTTGTTTTCGTCCGACCTTGCGATCGATTTGGGAACTGCGAACACACTGGTCTTTGCGCGCGGCAAGGGCATCGTCGTCAACGAGCCATCCATCGTTGCAATTAATAAGAACAGCGGTGACGTCGTCGCCGTGGGTCGCGAAGCGAAAGACATGCTCGGCCGCACTCCGGGAAACGTCGTCGCCATTAAGCCGATGAAGGACGGCGTAATCGCGGACTTCAAGGTCACCGAGAAGATGCTCACGTATTTCATCCAGAAGGCGCATAACCGCCGCGTGCTGGTTCACCCTCGCATCGTCATCGGCGTTCCCAGCGAAATCACGCCGGTGGAAAAGCGTGCCGTTCAAGACTCGGCTTACCGCGCACGCGCAAGCGAAGTTTATCTTGTCGAGCAGGCCATGGCCGCTGCAATTGGTGCCGGCCTCCCGATCGAAGAGCCTTCTGGAAACATGGTCGTCGATATCGGCGGCGGCACGACGGACATCGCCGTGATTTCCATGAGCGGCATCGTTTATTCGCGCTCGGTGCGCGTCGCCGGAAACGAAATGGACGAAGCCGTGATGCATTACCTGAAGCGCAAGTACAACCTGCTTGTCGGCGAGCGCACCGCGGAACAGATCAAAATCGAGATCGGCTCGGCCTATCCGCTAGAAAAACCGCTGACACTCGAAGTGAAGGGCCGCAACTTGATCGAAGGCGTGCCGCGAACCGTTACCATCGACGATAGCGAAATCCGCGAAGCGCTTTCTGAATGCGTCTCCACGATTCTAAACGCGATTCGCGTCGCACTGGAGCGCACGCCGCCCGAACTCTCTGCGGATATTAGCGACCGTGGCATCGTCCTGACCGGTGGCGGCGCGCTCATCAAAAATCTCGATAAGCGCATCCGCGAAGAGACCGGCCTGCCGGTTTCGATCGCCGACGATCCGCTCGCGTCCGTGGTGCTCGGCACCGGCAAAATGCTCAGCGATTTCCGTTTGCTGCGCCTCGTTTCGATCGACTAACCCGGCTCGCGCCGCTCGCGCTGGCTTCAACGAGAGTGTTTCGGCAAGGTCTTAAGCGGAATGATGATCGAGTCAATCTCGCGTCTTCGCCCCATGATGCTCCTGGCCATCGTCGTGTTGGCGCAGGTGCTCCTGCTCGCGTTTCAGATTAAAGGCGAACACAACGTTCCATTGATTCGCTACTGGGCCGCCGCTATTGTGACGCCGCTGGAACGAGGCGGCACCTGGACCTTCTCCAGTTTCGGAAACATTTGGAAAGGCTACGTCGGTCTCCGTAACGCCCGCGCGGAAAACGAGAGCATGCACGCCGAAATGGAGCGCCTGCAGCTTCGCAATCAGGAGCTTGAGAGCCAGAACGCCGAAGCGCAGCGTCTCAAGAGCCTGTTGAATTTCCACGACGCGCATCCAGAAACCGAAATGCTCGCCGCCGAAGTGATCGGCTCCAGCTCAGACCCTTCTTCCCACACGCTGTTTATCAACCGCGGCGAGAAAGACCGGATTCGGATGAACTACGCGGTCATCACTCCGGATGGCATCATCGGCAAGATCGTCGAAGTGTTTCCCCGATCCGCGCAGGTCCAGTTGATCAACGATCCCAATAGCGGCGTGGGAGCCCTGTTCTCCGCCACGCGCACGCACGGCGTGGTTCGAGGCACGGGAGAACCGGATCCTCACATGGAGTACGTAATCGACGAGGAAAAGGTGCAGAAAGGCGAATTGGTTGTCACTTCGGGCGAGGACAAGATTTTCCCGAAGGATCTTTTGATCGGTACGGTAGCGGCCGCGCAGCCCGGCACTCCGTTCCAGACGATCACCATTGCGCCCGCTGCCCGACTCGATCGACTCGAGGACGTACTCGTCCTGCTCTCCCAGCACGATTTCGAGCCAAAGAAGTCCGATAACGTCACCGGCGCGGAAGCGAAGGCTGCACAAGCCGCGGCTGACGCGGCGGCGGCCCCGGCCGCGACTCCAACAAAATCAGCGGCACCAGCTAACGATTCCAATTCCGGCGCGCCTTCGCATGCACCCGCTGCTGCCGCCAACGGTCTACCAAAAGCAGCCTCCGCTCAGCAGCCCACAACTCCCGATCGCTAACATGGCCTCCATGCTCACCATCGGCGAACGCGGCGAACCGAACGTCGAAGTCCACAAGTTCTACGGTGGCACAATCCTCGGCGTTTCTCTGCTTGCCCTGGTGTTCCAGGCGCTTTTGCACAAATACGGCCGCTGGGCCGAATGGATCGATCTTCCTCTACTCGTCACGATTTATTTTGGCGTGAGCCGACGCAATCCCGTTACCGGCCTATTCCTCGGAGGCACGATCGGCATTTTTCAGGATGCGCTCAGCCACGACAATCCCATCGGCATGTACGGCATCGCCGGCACGATTGTCGGCTATCTTGCTTCTTCCATCGGCGGTCGCATCGACACCGAGCACCCACTGGCGCGCCTCGGCTTGATCTTTATATTTTTTCACTTTCACCAGGCCATTCTGGTCGTCACCCACCGCGTACTCCTCAATCAGCCCGAGCGCTTCTTCAGTCTGAATCTGCTGCTGGATTCGGTGGTCACCGCGGTCTTCGGTGTCTTTCTGTTCGCCATGCTCGACCGCCTGCGCCGCTCCAATTAACCAGCACGCTCGCGTTGCATTCTCCGCACATATTGAAAAACGGGCCGCCTCGGATGAGTGCGAGAAGCGCACCCCGCCTTTCGATCCTCCATCCGCGCCGCGTTGATCGCGTGAGCGGCCTACGGAGTTACGACCAGTGTTTGCGACTGCTGAGGTTTTCCGCTCGTTGAAGCCGTGGTCACCAGATTCGTATTCGCGCTCGGCCTTCGTGTTTCAAGATCTTGAATCGTCGCGCTGGTTTCGCCCGGCACAATAAAGTAGAACGGCGGAAGGCTGTTTAACGCACCCTGAGGGGTGGTCGTAAGCTTTACCCAGGTGCCGGATTCCGGCGACGCCGCTTCCAGCGTAATTTTCACGTCGACCGAGTCGTGTCCCCTGACCGAATCTACATCCAATCCTTTGTTCTCATAGCGAACCCTCTTCACCGGTATCCGAGCATACGAATGAATCATATTTTTCGTTTCATATACTTTGTCCCCCGGAGGATCGCCGAGGCAGTGCACTACTAACTTCGTTGTTACTGCAGTCGTTCCTGGCGCTGGCGCAGTGTGCGAGTCATCCCAAAAAAGGTAAACACCGCTAACGATTACCGGGATTGGTTCCGCATTCTTCAACGTTCTGGTTACGAAGTTCGTGTCCGGTTTGTGGAAACCATTGCCGTCGTTCCAGTCAATCGTTGGTTCGAGTTTGTCAGCATAGGAGCAGTGATTGACGACCATTCCAATCGGCGAGTGGTATTGCACATCACGATACGAGATGCCTGCCTCGTAGTCCTTCACCGTGAGGTACATCATCGGCGCGCCCGATTCGGTCGCGTGAATACGCGTCCACGACCCCGCAGCAATGACCAGTGCGCCGGCTGCCACCGCGACCGCCAAGATTCGAACTTGTCCGAAGATCATAAGCCAAAATCTTAGCATCGCGTTGGGCCCATCCACGCAAATCCGAGGAATCTTCGCCGCCTGCTCGCTGTACCCGTAACCAGTATCGGTTTGAACTACTTGCGTTGACCAACTGGACATGGCCAACTTGCGAGTCCTGCACGCGCGATGTTAGCGTAGAGATTCCTCCGAATTGTGGGCAATTCGGGAGGCGCAAGCGCTGAGGGCCGTGCAGGACCCGCCGCTCGGGAGTACCGTGGCTTCATGGAACGTTAACGACCAGAAAATCCCGCAGGGACGGCTCGCGCTCGTATCCTATTTATCCGTAGCGTTTATCGTCCTGTTGATGGTGGGTTTCTGGAAACTGCAGGTCGTGCAGTCCGAACACTTCGCAGATTTGGCCGAACGAAATCGCATTCGCTCGATCCCGATTATTGCCCCTCGCGGCGCGATGTTGGATCGCCAGGGCCGAGTGCTGGTCGACAGCTATCCTTCCTTCAGCATTCTGCTTCTTCGCGACGATCCGAAATCTCTCGCAAAGAGCTTGCCTCAAATTGAGGAAGGCCTCGGCATCGACCACGCCGACCTGCAACAGGAACTCGACGCCGCGAAAAGCGCTCCCAAATTTCAGCCCGTAATCATCAAGCCCGCAGCGACTCAGGCGGACATCGCTTTCGTCGAATCACATCGCGCCGATTTGCCGCTTCTCGAACTCATGATGGTCCAGCGCCGCCGCTATCCGCAGGACCAGATGCTTGCCAACGCGATCGGGTACGTCGGGGAAGTTTCCGAGCAGCAGCTCGACGATAGCGACGGCCACTACAGGCCGGGCGACATCGTGGGCAAAGCCGGGCTTGAGCGCGAATACAACGACCAGCTCGAAGGCACCGACGGCATGCGCCGCGTCATCGTGAATAGCGTGGGCAAAGTGATTCGCACGCTCGACAATGTCGAAGCCATTCCCGGCAAGCCCATCCAGCTAACCATCGACTACGACCTGCAGCAGATCGCCGAAACGGACATGGCCGGAAAGCAGGGCGCCGTTGTCGCCATGGATGCGCGCACCGGCGAAGTCCTGGCCATGGTCAGCAAGCCCACATTCGACCCGAATGATTTCGCAGTCCGCATTCCGAAAGAAGAATGGCAAAAGCTGAATACCGATAAACAAACGCCGCTGCTGAACCGTGTTATTCAGGCTCAACTCGCCCCCGGATCGGTTTTCAAAATCGTTATGGCCGCGGCAATGGTCGATTCCAAAGCCGTACCGGAGTCCTACACTGTTTACTGCCCAGGACATGCCAATTTCTATGGCCGTGAATTCCATTGCTGGCGTCCGGCGGGCCATGGCGAAGTCGACCTGCACAAAGCCATCGTCGATTCCTGCGACATTTTCTTCTACAACATCGGCAAGCAGATGGGCATCGACAAGATCTCGTTCTACGCGTCAGGCCTCGGCCTGGGCAAACGCACCGGAATCGACCTGCCCAGCGAAGAACCGGGCTTGATGCCCTCCGAACAGTGGGTGGAGCGCGCCTATCACCATAAATGGTATGCAGGCGAAACGATCTCGGTCGCCATCGGTCAAGGCGCTGTCACCGTCACTCCGATTCAACTCGCACGCATGGCTGCCGCGGTCGCAAGCGGCGGCACGCTCGTCCAACCGCATCTTCTGAAGAGTTTCGCGAATCCGAAAATAGAGCGCTTCCCGCTTTCCGACGAAGCGGTAGAAAAAGTCACGCAAGGCCTCTTCGGCGTCGTCAACGAAGGAGGCGGCACGGCCTACCACTTGCGCCTCGCCAATATCGACCTCTGCGGCAAATCCGGCACCGCGCAGCTGATGAGCTACGACGCGGCGAAACGCATGGGCACCAAAACCATGGACGGTTGGTTCGTCGGCTTCGCTCCTCGCCGCGATCCCGAGATCGTTGTCGCGGCAATCGTGCAGGACACCGTTGAGCATGGCGGCGAGGCGGCCGGCCCGGTCGTCCGCGATATCGTGAAGGCCTTCTACGACAAGAAAACCGCCGCCGCTCCGCAGCAGGCTTCCAACGCCCCGACGCCTCTGCCACCTAATTCGCCCGCTCCGAAACCGCTTCCCGCTCCCGAGCCTTCCGGTACAGCTGCCGCCACGCAGCCGCTTGTGGCCACGGTCGGAGGTCCTCGCCGATGAAGGACCGTCCACAGGTTCAGGATTTCGATTGGGTGCTACTCGCTATCGTCGCCGCCATCAACGGCCTCGGCGTGCTTGAGATCTACTCTTCAACCCACGCCAGCGCCATGGCGGGCATGCAGTGGAAGCAGCTCATGTGGATTGGCATCGGCCTGATCGGTATGTTCATCATCTCTCGCGTCGACTACCACACGCTTCTGGACCAAGCCCCCATCCTCTACATCTCAGGCGTCTTAGGATTATTGGTCGTTCTGGTGATCGGCTTTTCGCGGTTGGGTGCCAAGCGCTGGATCTCGCTCGGCGGCGGTTTCAATTTCCAAGTGTCGGAGCTGATGAAGTTGATTATAATCATTGTGCTGGCTCGCTACTTCAGCGAAGTCCGCACGGATCGGCTTACCCTCGGTGATCTGGTCAAAGTTGGCCTTATCACGCTGATTCCGGTAGCATTGATTCTGAAGCAGCCCGACCTTGGGACGGCTTTGGTTCTGATCCCGGTCGCCGTCGTGGGTGCATTCCTCGCCGGCATCGAGTGGAAACACCAGCTGATCGGGCTTGTCCTGCTAGCCATGTTGATTCCGTTCGGCTGGCATATGCGGCATCATTTGAAGCCGTACCAGCAGCAGCGGATTGAAACGTTCCTCCATCCCGAGGAAGATCAACGCGGCGCTGGTTATCAGATTTTGCAATCGGAAATTGCAGTGGGTTCCGGTGGATTCTGGGGCAAGGGGTTTGGCAAAGGCAGCCAGAATCAGTTGGGCTTTGTGCCCGTCCGCTATTCGGACTTTATTCTGGCCGCGCTCGCCGAAGAACAGGGATTTATCGGCGTATGCGTGGTTTTGCTTTTGTATTTGGCCCTGATTCTGCGCCTGATCGACAACGCGCAGAAAGCGAAAGATCGCGCCGGAATGTACGTGGTTATGGGAGTTACGGCGATTCTCGCTTTTCACGTTTTGGTGAACGCATCCATGGTCATCGGCTACATGCCGGTGACAGGCATTCCCTTGCCGCTGATGAGCTATGGAGGCTCGTCGACGGCTTTTGTATTTTTGGCTTTGGGCATGGTGATGAACGTCCGCATGCGGCGTTTCGTCAACTGAAGCCCGCGTCTTCGGTTTCAGAGTTTTCAGGCCCGCGCTGTGCCTTATCCGCCGGCCGGGTATTTTAGCTTTTAGTCAGGTCAGCACCGGAATGAGGAAAGCCCTCCTACAAATTGGAACGCCTTTCCTGGGCGGCCCGCGGCGTCGAAGTCTTTGTTCGCGTCCCGCCGGCCGAGCGCGCGCCACTGTGTGTGCCGCGAATCTCCGGTGCGCCATCAGGAGTTTACATGTCGAAGGAAATGGTTATTTCGGCCAACCCCCACGAGACCCGGGTGGCCATCTTGGAAGAAGGTCAGCTTTGTGAGTATTACGTAGAACGCGAAAAAGAGTTTGCGTTAGTCGGCAGCATCTACAAAGGCAAGGTCACTCGCGTGCTTCCGGGCATGCAGTCAGCCTTCGTCGAAATCGGCCTCGATAGCGATGCCTTCCTGTACGTAAGCGACTTCCTGGAAGAGATCGAAGGGTTCGACCACGTCACGGCTGACGATAAATCCACCAAGCCCGGTCCGTCCGCTCTCGGTGCGCCTGCTGGCGGTGCGCCGATGGAGAACGGCGGCGAATCAGGCATCACGGCGCTCGAAGGTGAATCTCTGTCCGGCGGCCCGGCTGGCGACTCTTTGGAATCGCAGCCGCCCGCAAGCTACGTTCCTTCGCCGATCGTCGCGCGCCCGAGTTCCAATCCACCGCATCAGGATCGTCCGCGCTTTGAAAATCGTGGGGCTGGTGGCGACCGCAATCGCGGTTTCAATCGCCGCGGCGGCCGCAATCGTCATGGTGGCCGCGGACGCGGTCCCGGTGGTGGCAGCGGTGGTGCCGGACGCAGCAGTGATCGCCGTTTCGGCCGCGACTTGCCGTCTTCGAAATATGCTTCGCCGCGTTCGTTTGACGAGCCCGCCGCCGATCCAAATACACCCGCGGGGCACATTTCAATGGTCCTGCCTGGCGAATCGATTTCCAAGTTCCGCAGTCGTGGCGATGCTTCGGAGACTGCGGCGACCGCTGCACTTCCGTATGAATCCGCGCCTGAGTCGTTCAACGCCGCTCCGGCCGCCGAAGCACACGACAACGAATCGCAGCCCCGCGATCTGCACAACGAAGTTCAGCACGATGTGCAGCCCGGCGACGCACAGCCTGGCGACGATCAGCCTCGCGAGCCGCGCCGCTTCGGGCGTCAGCCTCGCGAACACCGCGGCTTCGACCGTCATAGTGGCGGTTCGTCGCGCTTCCGCCCGAGCGAGCCGTCGTCAAGCTCGAGTTCCGGCTCGGGTCTCGAGCCGTTGCCCGGCGAATCGATCTCCAAATGGAAAGCGCACGCGCATCTGCCTCCGGATCCGGTGGACGAGACACCCTCGGCGTCCGCGTCCCACGTCGACGAAGTCGAAGGCCACCTGCAGGAGGGCCAGCACGATGAACTCGGCCTCGCCGCTTCGCGCGCTCTGGACGAAATTGCCTCCAACTCTCCCCAGGAATCCTCGCACCACGAGGACGTGCATCAGGCCCGATACGAGGAAGAACAACATGACCCTGACGCACAAGCCGCTGCTCTTGTAACTGACGATCACGCCGGCGAACCGCTCAGCGAAGAAGAAGCCGCCGCGCTCGCCGAGCACATCGCCGAAGCGCAGGAGGAGCAATCCGCACTGGAATCGCACGGGCACGAACACGACGCTCATGAGCACGACGCCCATCACGAAGGGAATCACGAAGAACAGCGTCACGACGACGAGCACGACGACGCGCATCCGGATCTCCGCGAAGAAGCATCCGAGATGCTCTCCGTTGCGGAAGCCGATATCGATCCCGAAGGCGCTCCCGAGCCGCACGAGATCGACGAGTCGTTCGAGGCCCGTGCTGAAGCCCTGATGGCGCCCGACTCCCTCGACGCTGAAGGCATTTCTTCCGAGGGCGGCGAACACGCCGAGGAAATGCTCTCGGCCGAAGGCGCGCAGCCGCAATCGCCCGACACCGCTCGCGTCCGCAACGATTTCCGTTCGCGCATGAATAATCCCGCGCGCCGCGGAGGCCGCGATCGTGGCGGTCGTCGTGATCATCGTCACGGTCGCCCGCATCACGGGCACAGTGGCGGCCATCACCGCTCCGGCCCGCCGCGCAAGATCCAACTGATCGCGGACATGCTAAAGCAGGGCCAGGAAATCATCGTCCAGATCGCGAAGGAGCCCCTCGGCAAGAAAGGCGCGCGAATCACCAGCCACGTCGCCTTGCCCGGCCGCTTCCTGGTGTACATGCCGACGCTCGATCACACCGGCGTTTCGCGCAAGATTGCTTCAGCCGAAGAGCGCGCGCGGCTGCGACATCTGGTCAATGACGCCAAGGGCAGCTCCGGCGGCGGCTTCATCGTCCGTACCGCTGCAGCCAGCGCCGCTCCGGAAGACGTTCGCGCCGACGTGGAATTCCTCACCCGCACCTGGGCTGAAATCAAAGCGCGTTCCGAATCGAAGAAAGCTCCGTCGATTCTGCACCGCGACCTGAACCTTGTCGAACGCATCCTGCGCGACTTCGTCACGCCGGACTTCGGTGCGATTTGGGTCGATTCCGAAGAGGGTTACACCAAGGTCGTCGACTTCATGAGCCGCTTCCAACCGCAGCTGGTGAACCGCGTGAAGCTCTACACCAAGCAGACGCCGGTGTTCGAAGAGTTCGGCATTCAGCAGGAAATCGACAAGGGCCTGCGCCCAAAGGTCTGGCTCAAGTCCGGCGGATACATCGTCATCAACCACACCGAAGCGCTCGTCGCCATCGACGTGAACACCGGCAAGTTCGTCGGCAAGGGCTCGAATCGTCTCGAGGACACCATCGTCCGCACCAACGTCGAAGCCGTGAAGGAAATCGTCCGCCAGATGCGTTTGCGCGATCTCGGCGGAATTATCGTCATTGACTTTATCGACATGGAAGAGCGCCGCAACCGGGACAAAGTCATGGCCGCGCTCGAAGACGCTCTGCGCGCGGATCGCGCGCCGTCCAAGGTTTTGCGCTTCAACGAGTTCGGTCTCGTCGCGATCACCCGTAAGCGCACGAAGCAAGCGCTCGAACGCACTCTTTGCCAGCCGTGCCCGTACTGCACCGGCTCCGGCATGGTGAAGTCGATCGCTACGCTCTGCTACGAGATCCAGACCGAAGCCGTGAAGATGGCTCCTGAAATGCCTTCCGCCAGCCTCACGCTCCGCGTGCATCCCGAAATCTCGAAGGCGCTCAAGACCCGCGAGTCCTCGCTGATCGAAGAACTCGAGCGCTGGACCAAAAAGAGCGTCATCATCCAGGCCGACCCGACGCTTCATTGGGAACAGTACGACATCTACTAGTTCGCACCACCAGCACCAAACGCAGAAAACGCCGCGGGCTTTCCCAGCCGCGGCGTTATTCTGTCTACGGACGGAGGGTAGAATCGGCTGCATGAAGACCTGGATTTTCGTGTCTGTGGCGATTCTCGCGGGTTTCTGCGGTCTCGCCGATGCACGAACCCAAACCGCCGCTGCTTCACCTCAAGCACTTCCAGAGCGCGAACGCCAAGTTTTCAGCGATTATCTGAGAGGCGCCTTTCTCAGCGACCAAACCGTGGTCCAGCTGGTGGTCGCCGACAAAACTCAATCGCACTTTGAGGATGAGCTTCTCGAAGCAGGCGACGGCAAACCTTTTTCCTGGGATCAGATCACCGACGATCTTCGAAAGACAAACATGCAGATAGCAGCGTCCTCGCTCACCTCATTTCGGGACGCGAACGCGCATCCGGTGGCTCTGGACCGGATCGATACTCTGCCAGTTCCGTACCACCTCGGCGCCGAAGCGGATTACGAAGCAATCTTTAAACACGGCGGCGGGTGGAAGGATTACTACAAGAAATATCCCGGTGCTCAGGGATTCGTCACCCTCTCGCGCGCGGGCTTCAGTGCCGACGGGAAGCAGGCTTTGCTTTACTTAGCCAACCACTGCGGCGGCAAATGCGGAGCCGGTACATATGCCGTGCTCGAAAAAGTTGGTTCAAGCTGGAAGCTGATAAAAGCCACGTCGATATGGATGTCGTGAAACTTTTTTAGCCATGCTCTCCGGAGCGGTGATGAAAATCAAATTCGCCACAATCGCCGTAATAATTCTCGCCGCCGTCGCGGTAGCATGGGTTGGCGCCTCCGCCCACCCCGACAAACCGCAAGCCGCGCGAACCACAAAGGAGAATTCTGTGACCACACATCAAGCCAAAGGTCCGTTTGAGCCCAAGCTGACGCCGTTCAAGTCCGAGGGCATCGACGCCGCGTTTGGCGCGATGTCCATCGACAAGCAGTTTCACGGCGCGCTCGAGGCGACGAGCAAAGGCACAATGCTCGCCTTTCAGAGTGAAGTGAAAGGCTCGGCTGGCTATGTCGCGCTCGAAAAAGTCGATGGCACGCTCGACGGGCGGAAAGGCACCTTCGTTTTGCAGCACAACGCTACGATGGACCGCGGCGCGCCGGCGCTTAACATCATCGTCGTCCCCGACTCCGGCACTGGCGAACTCACCGGCCTCGCCGGCAAAATGAAGATCGAAATCGCCGCCGGCGGCAAGCACTCCTACGTATTCGATTACACTCTCCCGGTCTCGCAGTAATCACAATTTCGAGGCAGATTTAGGCGGCGGTTCTGAGTTCCCCTAGGCCGCTTCTTTCCGTCCGCTTGACACGACCAAAGAACCCGCTTCCGCTTGCCGAAATTCGGAATCAAACGTTTTGCGTCCTTGATCGCTGGCTGGTCGCTACTTGACCAGAAATTCAGGTAGACCGCATGAGCTTCGTCAGCCGAGTGCCGATGTATACTGCGCGGAGTCATGCCTGCTCCCGACCGAGCCGCGCTGCTCAGATTCCTTCGAAAACACCGCCTCGGGGTGCTCTCCACCGTCTCGCCCGAAGGCATGCCCGAAGCCGCCGTTGTCGGCATAGCGATCAGCGACGACCTGGAAATCGTTTTCGACACTCTCGACACCACGCGCAAAATCCGCAACCTGCGTCGCTCGCGCAACATCGCTTTCGTGATCGGATGGGACAAGGAAATCACGGTCCAACTGGAAGGAATCGCCGATGAGCCGCACGGCACCGAGCTCGCCCGCCTGAAGCAAACCTACTTCGCCGCGTATCCCGACGGCCGCGAGCGTGAACGTTGGCCGCATATCACCTGGGTGCGCGTGCGCCCGCACTGGTTCCGCTACAGCGACTACAACGCCGGCGGCGGCATCTTCGAATTCACAAAAGACCAGTTCTAGCGCGGCACCTTGCGCTCGAAAATCCCAGCCCGACGGTATGCTATGATGGCATTTCTTCAGACGCCAAGCATTCAGGAGCCAAGCCGCTTGTCCGCCCGCATTCTCAACGGCAACGCCATTCGCGACCAGATTTATGGCGAGCTGAACGCTGAAATCTCGGCGCTCTCGGCGTCCGGAGTTCGCCCAGGCCTTGCCGCTTTGCTCGTCGGCGATAACCCCGCCTCGAAGCTCTACGTAAACAGCAAAATCGCAGCCTGCGAAAAGCTTGGCCTCGCGAGTTTCATGCTCACGCCGCCCGCAACGATTACCACCGGCGAACTCCTCGCGGTCATCGACGAACTGAATCACCGCGATGATGTCGACGCAATCCTCGTTCAGATGCCTCTGCCTTCACAGATTGATTCAAAGCGCATACTCGATGCCGTCGCTCCCGAAAAAGACGTCGACGGCTTCCACCCCATTAATGTCGGCAAGCTCGTCGCCGGCCGCCCAGGTCTCGTCGCGTGTACTCCCGCGGGCGTCATGGAAATACTCCGCCGCAGCAACATTCCGACGGATGGCGCGAACGCCGTCGTGATCGGCCGCAGTGACATTGTCGGCAAGCCCATGGCGCTCCTGCTTCTCCACGCCAACGCCACGGTTACCATTTGCCACTCGAAGACGAAAGATCTGGCCGGAACCGTACGCCGCGCGGACATCGTAGTCGCCGCGATCGGCCGCGCCGCAATGGTCACGCCGGATTTCATCAAGCCCGGAGCGACCGTGATCGACGTCGGGCAAAACGTTGTGACCAACGCCGAGCAGGCTCACAAGGTATTCGCCGACTTTCCCGACAAGCTCGAAACCTTCCGAAAGAAGGGTTCGGTTCTGGTCGGCGACGTTCATCCCAACGCCATTCATGTCGCGGGCGCCTTTACCCCTGTTCCCGGCGGAGTCGGCCCGCTCACCATTGCGATGCTCATGAGTAACACCGTCCGCGCAGCGCGCATGCGCCGCGGAAATCTGGTTCCCGCCGCGGCCGCGGCAAAATCCTGATGCTCCGCGTCGGTCTCACCGGCGGCATGGCCGCGGGAAAATCCACAGTCGCCTCGATGCTTCGCAGTCACGACTGCCCTATCCTTGACGCGGACACCATCGGCCACGAGCTGCTGGAGTCCGGCCAGGAAGCTCATGACGAAACTGTCGCGGCCTTCGGCAAGGAAATCCTCGACGAGTACGGGAATGTCGACCGCGGTATTCTCGGCAAAATGGTTTTCGCCGACTCCGAGAAGCTACAGCGTCTGAACGCGATCCTTCACCCGCGTATTCATGACGTCGTGCAGAACTGGTTCGCGGCCCTTGATCGCGGCGATCCGCCCGAAGTCGCCGTCGTGGAAGCCGCGCTGCTCATCGAATCGGGTTTTTACAAATCGCTTGATAAGCTCATTGTCTGCTGGTGCCTTCCCGACCAGCAAATTGAGCGGATGATTGAGCGCGGCCTCACTCCGGAACAGGCGCAGCAGCGCATCGCCGCGCAAATGCCCAACGACGAAAAGCTCAAGCTCGCCGACGCTACCATCGACTGCTCGGGCACCATCGAGGAAACCGAGCGCCTCGTCGCCTCCGCTCTTGCAAAACTCAAACGCAATCCGGCTCCGACGCAACGCTCTTAGCGGCGCACAAACCGTGCGACCGATCGCCACGCCCACAGCCATCGCGCGAGCTGCCATCGGCCTCACGAACTCGCCTCAGGTCTCTCGGCGCTCCTCACAAGTCCGGTGATCCCGCTACGATTTTCGACGCGTACCCACGCTGACCTCTGAATTTGCGAACCGACGAACGAAAACTTACAATCGGTCCCCGTGCGAATCGTTGCCAGCGCCGTATCGTTTGCCATATTGATTGCCGCGTTGTTACCGGGAATACCCGCGACGCCCACTGCAGCAGTTCATCGCCCCGGGGCGCACACCCCGACGCCGGATACTCAGGCGGCGCGCTGGACCGAGAAGCAGGCGAGCGATTGGTATGCGACTCAGCCGTGGCTTTTGGGCAGCAACTACATTCCATCGAATGCAATCAACGAGTTGGAGATGTGGCAGGCCGATACCTTCGATCCCAAACGCATCGATCTCGAACTCGGCTGGGCCGAATCGATCGGCCTCAACGCGATGCGCGTATTCCTCCACGACCTACTCTGGCAGCAGGACGCCGCCGGTTTCCAGAAACGCATCGACACGTTCCTTGCAATCGCCGACAAGCACCACATCAAAATTTTGTTCGTGCTGTTCGATTCGTGCTGGGATCCGAATCCACAACTGGGCTCTCAGCGCGCTCCTCGCCCCGGCGTACACAATTCCGGTTGGGTCGAGAGTCCTGGGGAGAAGGCGCTGGAAGATCCCTCTCAGTACCCGCGCCTCGAAGCGTACGTGAAGGGGGTGGTCGGCGCTCTTGCGAACGACCGCCGCGTCCTCGGCTGGGATGTGTGGAATGAACCGGACAACACCAACGACGGTAACTATCCCGATCCCGCCAACAAAGTGGAGATCGTCGCGAAGCTTTTGCCGCGGGCGTTCGACTGGGCGCGCTCGGCGCATCCGACTCAGCCGTTGACCAGCGGGCTTTGGAAGGGCGTGTGGGCGCCTGCCGAAAGACTCGACACCGTTGCGCGAGAGCAAGTTGAACTTTCTGACGTAATCTCGTTCCACAACTACGACAATCCTCGGTCCTTCGAAAGTCGAGTTACTTCCCTGCTTCTGTACCGCCGGCCGCTGCTATGCACCGAATATATGGCGCGCTCGAACGGCAGCACGTTTCAGGGCACTTTGCCTGTCGCCAAGAAATACAATGTCGCCGCGTTCAACTGGGGCCTGGTCGAAGGAAAAACGCAAACCACCCTACCCTGGGATTCCTGGCAGCACCCCTACATCGATCACCCGCCGCCGATCTGGTTCCATGACATTTTCCGCACCAACGGCACGCCCTACAGCGCCGACGAAGTCGATTTCATCCGCTCCATCACCGGCCGCGGAACACCGCAGTAAGACATCCCGCGATTCTGGACCCCGTTCTTATCGTTCCGCATGCTCGACGAACTCATGATTCATTGCGCTTCGCTACTTCCCAAACCATTTCGATCTCCACGTCGCCGGATTTCTCCACGACGCCCTGCTTACCGGTGACGCGAAATCCGGCGCGCTCGTAGCAGCGTTGCGCCCGAACATTATTTTCCACCACGTCGAGCCGCACTTGGGTCGCACCAAGCTCCTCGGCCCAGCCCTGAACCGACGCGACGAGGCGCGCCGCCGCTCCCATACCGCGTAGTCCCGGATGCACCCACATCGACATCAATTGCACCACCGCCGCATCTTTCGCGTCGCGCATACCTGCCACAAGCCCGCGCGCTTGGCCATCCGCCTCCAGAACGAACGTCACGCCCGGCGCAAACCACTTTTTCCAATCCTCCGTCGTCCTTGCGAGTTCCCTGTCGAGCGTCGAACTGAATGCCCGCGGCGAGTCCGTCAACGCCGCGATTCGCAACTCACGCAGCAAGGCCTCATCGCCAAGCGCCGCTCGACGAATGCTAAATACCATGTCGCTCTTCCTCGCCCTGCATCTTCGAGTTCATCCAACTTACTTCGTCCAGGGAATTTGCTAAACTGCGTCGATGCCCTTGCGCACTCAAACAAACGGCCGCGCTTTCCGCCTGCTCGGCATCGGACTGATTATCGGCCTGCTCGCTTACTGGGCCGGCTCGCATTACGGTCCGGCGCGCATGCCCACAACTGTCAACGCCGTTCACATCCCGCCAGCCACAGCGGAGACCGGCCTCGATCCCACGGAAACCGAAAACGTCCGCATCTACCGCGAAGCCTCGCCCGCCGTCGCAAACATTGTCACGCGTACCGTCGAATACGATTTCTTTTACAACCCTGTTCCGGTTGAAGGCGCAGGCTCGGGATTTCTGATCGACAAAGACGGCCACATCCTCACCAACTATCACGTGGTGCAGGGCGCGCAGACCATCGAAGTCACGCTCGGCGACCAGTCGCGCTACACCGCGAAGTTCATCGGGGACGATCCACGCAACGACATTGCGCTCATCCAGATCGATCCGAAGGGCCACAACTTCACGCCGCTTACGCTCGGCGATTCGCGCAATCTGGTCGTTGGCCAACGCGCGCTTGCTATCGGCAATCCGTTCGGCTTTTCCAGCACGCTTACCACTGGCATCGTCAGCGCTCTGGGCCGCACGGTGCAAACCAGCGATACCACATTTATCGACGAAGCCATTCAGACTGACGCGGCCATCAACCGCGGAAACTCCGGCGGTCCGCTGCTCGATTCGCACGGTCAGGTGATCGGCATCAACAGTGCAATTTACGCGCCCAGCTCCACCACCGCCGGCATCGCCTTCGCGATTCCCATCAATACTGCTCGTCGCGTCGCCGAGGATCTGATCAAGTATGGCCGCGTCCGACGTGCAACGCTTGGCGCCGAAGGCCGTCCGCTCTGGCCGCAGCTCGCCGATGCGTTGCACCTCGCCACCAAGACTGGCATCTTGATCGAACGCGTCGATCCCGGTGGTCCCGCTGCGCAGGCCGGGCTTCGTGGCGGCACCAAAACGATCATGGGTTTGCAGGAACTGCGCGTGGGCGGCGACGTGCTGATCGCCATCGACGGCAAAGAAATCAGCAGCCAGATGGATCTGAATCTCCTGCTCAACCGCGCTCAGCCCGGGCAGACCGTCACGCTCACGATCATTCGCGACGGCAAACGCATGGACGTTCCGGTCAAACTCGGCACTAGCTGAATTCCTCCAACCTTCGACCGTGTCAGTGATGAGCGTGTTTCCGACTTCGGGTATAGCCGCGTTCGCGTCCGGCGTACTCGTCGCGAATGTCGTCACGCTCTTCTTCACTTAGACCAAACCATGCTTCCGCATCGTCGCGCACTCGCTCCAGCGCGGCCTGCATTTCCGCCTGCGTAGCTTTTAGCTCGTCGCCGCCGCCGTCCGGCTTCGTCCGAATGACTGGCGCGCAGATCATCACTACGCGGGAGAACGGCATCGGAACGCGAAACAAATCCCAGGATTTCTTGAACGTATATCCGCGCTTCACGCCAATGTGCAGCACAGATATCGGCGAGCCCGTGCGCCGCGCCAAAATTACAGGACCCGGCTTGGCCACGTAACGCGGACCGCGCGGTCCATCAATCGTGAAGCCGACGTGCTTCCCTTCCGCGAGCTTCTGGCCCATCACCGTCAAACCTGCCACGCCGCCGCGCGACGAGCTTCCCTGCGCTGTGCCGAATCCCAGCCACTCGATCACCTTGCGCGTCCACTGCCCGTCAAAATTCACGGTGTTCATAACCACGATGCCTCGGTCTCGCCAGATCCACGCTGCGGGGAAAATGCACCGATGCCAGAAAACACCGATGCCCGCTTCACCCTTGTTGCGAATTTGCACGGCGTTCTGTATGCCGACAATCTCTACGCGGAGCGTTGGGCCGATCAATCGGATCACGCTGTATACAGCGGCGGCGATGATCGGAATCTGCATCCTTCTCCATAGCGAGAGATGCGGCATCGCAGGCGCGTTGTCGGCGGGCGCCGCATTCTTCGCGTCGCTCGCTGGCGTCACGCCCGATTTCGTTTCGTCATTCACAGCGGACTAGTATAGGCGGAGGATTCGCGCGGCCCAAGGCGGCGGAAGGGCGGGGGGCTCGTTGCGCGATGGCTCGCATCCAAGTATAGGTGGGTCCGACAAGTAGGCAGCGCGAGCCCTGACACGCGGTATAGAATAGAGGATACGAGTCCAAGTCCTGGTGTACTTCCCGCATAAATTCGAAGTGCGCAATCGCCGGCGGTCGCCCCGGCTTGCCGCGTCAGGCGCTTTTGCCCGGATGGCCTTCGCCGCGGTGTGCCTGGTCGCAGGCGCCGGCGTCGCAAGCGCGCAAGACGCAGCGCCGCCGGGCACCATTGGCCGGGTTTCCGGTTACGACATTTCTGTCGATAGCGGCGTCACCGCGCCGCTCGATGCGGACAACAACGCTCCCGCGATCTATGTCACCAACGGCAGCGTAGTCACCGTACACTCCGGCAGCGCTCACATGATTCTCCAGAGCGGCGGACAGGTGGACATCTGCGGTCCCGCGAAGCTCACAATGCTGGTCTCCGGCGGTTCGATCACCCTCGCGCTCAACTTTGGCCGTGTCCACGTGCTGCTTCCTTCCGCCAGTTCGCTGCGAATCTTTACGCCGACTATCGTAGCGACGCCGATCGACATTAGCGGCAACCAGCGTGACATCACCGCCGGGCTCGACCTGAACGATTCGCTTTGTGTGCGAGCGACCAGCGGCGCCCTGAGACTCGAGCAGCAGTTCACCGGCGAAGACTTGATCGTCCCGGAATCCGGCGAATTTTTTCTCGCGAACGGAAAGTTGGTACCGGTTGCGGGTGCGCCGGGAAGCTGCGATTGCGCATTGATGGTTGCGAAGGCGAAGCCCGCCCCGCCGCCGCAAATTCCGCTGCTCGGCGTCACCGGGCGTGCGACGCCAGCTCCGGAAGCACCCGAAGTCGCCGCGAACATGCCTCCCCCAGCGCCCAGCGCGCTGCCGGTCGCGCAGCAGAACGTGACGCTCCACGCGTTGCAGCTGAATAACGACGCGCATCCAGTGGCTCCGCCCGCGAAGCCTGCAAAGGCTCCGCCGCCGGAACCGCTCGCTGCTGCCGATGTTCCCGAATATAAGGTGATTGGCCCGCCGCTGGTCTTCTCGGCGACCGAGCCGCAAGCGCCTGCCGAATCGCAACGCGACGTGGCATTGCTGGTGCGCACCGTACACGTGGAACCGGAGTGGCAGTTTACGGGGCATGTGCAGCCACCGTCGTCCGGTTCTGCGTCTGGGAACTCGGCGTTCGCGAATACGCCATCGACAAACTCGAGCGCACCGGGGCCGAGCGGAAGCGCAAAGGCAAGCACGCCATCCCTAGCGCCGCAGAAAAAAGAAGGATTTTGGTCGAGGTTGAAGCACGCCTTCAGCGGAGGGTAAACGCTGGAGCCCACTGTAGGACAAACTTCCTGCTGCGTATTACATTCCCTCGTAGTTCGGACCACCGCCGCCTTCGGGCGGAACCCAGTCGATGATTTGATAAGGATCGGCGATGTCGCACGTTTTGCAGTGGACGCAATTCGTCGCGTTGATCTTGAGTTTCTTGGTCCCGTCTTTGTCGAGCGTCATCTCGTAGACGGCCGCGGGACAAAAATACTGGCACGGGTTTCCGTACTCGCGCACGCAACGGTCGCTACAAATGCTCGGATCGAGAACATGCAGATGGACGGGCTGATCTTCGTCGTGCCGTGTGCCGGAATGATAGACGTCCGTGAGTCGGTCGAACGTGAGCTTGCCATCGCCTTTAAAACGCGTGGATTGGTCGACCAGCGTGTCCGGGCGATGGAGTTGCTTGTAATCAAGATAGCCGGACTTGGTGTGCATCGGATCCACAAGGCCGCGGCCGCCGCTAACGAACTGAAGTCCCGAAAGAAAAAGTCCTTTCCAGAGGCCGTCGTGAAATGCCTGGTGGAAATTTCGGACTTCCCATAATTCGTCGCGCATCCAGCTCTTATCGATTTTGCGTCTGTAGGCGGATAGCTTCTGCGCCGAAGTGTCGCCGGCACAGAGCGAATCGTAAATTGTTTCCGCTGCGAGCATTCCGCTTTTGATTGCGGTGTGAATGCCCTTCAGCCGTTGCGAATTCACCACGCTCGCGGAGTCGCCGATAATGAGTGCGCCGTCGACGTAAGTGCACGGCATGGAATACCAGCCGCCGTATGGAATGGACTTCGCGCCATAGCGAACCAGCTTGCCGCCTTCCAAAATATTTTTCACGAAGGGGTGCGTCTTGTATTGCTGGAACGCCGCGTGAGGATCGAAAAGCGGATCGGCGTACTCGAGCGAAACGACCAGGCCGAGTGAGACGCGATTGTTCTGCATGCCATAGACCCAACCGCCGCCGTAATAGTCCGTCGCGAGCGGCCATCCCAGGGTGTGCGCCGTGAATCCGGTTTTGATTTTTCCCGGCTGGACTTCCCACAACTCCTTTACGCCGATTCCGTAGACTTGCGGATTCATGCCGTCGAGGTTCAAGCGGTTGACGAGATGCTTGGTGAGCGAGCCGCGCGAACCTTCCGCTAGCACGGTGATTTTCGCACGCAGCTCGTAACCTGGGGTGAAGTTGTCCTTCTGCTTGCCGCTTTTGTCGAGGCCTTTGTCTTCGGTGAGCACGCCTGCGACGCCTTCCGTGGAGCCGCGCTTTTCGTAAAGCAATTCCTGGCCGGCGAACTGCGTGAAGATATTCACGCCCTTCGCTTCAACCAGGCCGCCGAGCCATTTCACCATGCGATTGAGTGAGACCACGTAGTTGCCATGATTCTGCAGAGGCGGCGGAGTGATCGGCAGCTTGTAGCTGGAGGCCTCCGTGAAAAAGTAGGCTGCGTCGTCGGTGACTGGCGTATCGAGGGGTGCCGTCGTTTCGAAATCGGGAACCAGTTCGCGCAATCCCCGCGGATCCATGATCGCGCCGGAAAGCTGGTGTGCGCCCACTTCGCGCCCCTTTTCGAGTACGTAGATATTCTCGGTGGAAAGCGCCGGAGATCTCTTCGCGGCGGTGTGCGCTTCGATCAGGTTTGAGAGGTGCAGCGCGCAGGACAGTCCGCCAGGGCCGGCTCCGATGATGAGAACGTCGGCTTCGAGTTGTTCGCGTTCGATGGCCATGCGACACAGTGTACCAGCGGCCTTTGCGGGAAAAAACGCCGGGGCGCGTGGTGCGTTCGCAAGCCGGGGAGGCCAATCTGGCCGCCTCTCTGCTGCGCGAGCAAGGGTGCGCGAGGTTGCGGGCTGGTGTGGGCTCTACTTGGTGGCGTGGCGGGCGTCCGAGGACGGCGGGGACTGCGCACTCGGAGGCGCGGTGAGATCGCCGCCAGGATCGTGTCGCCGCGCCGAGGGCCTGTCCGATGCTAGTGGGGCTTTTCGAGTTCTTCGACGAGGGCGGGGACGATTTCGAACAGGTCGCCGACGACGCCGTAGTCGGCGACCTCGAAGATCGGGGCGTTCTGATCTTTGTTGATGGCGGCGATGGTGCGGGAGCCTTTCATCCCGACTACGTGCTGAATGGCGCCGCTGATGCCCAGCGCGAAGTAGAGCTTGGGCGCGACGGTTTGCCCGGAGCTGCCGATCTGGCGGTCCATCGGGAGCCAGCCTTCATCGCAGATGGGGCGTGAGGCGCAGAGTTCGCCGCCCATGGCTTTGGCGAGTTTTTCGGCGAGCGGAATATTTTCGGGCGCTTTGATGCCGCGACCGACGCTGACGAGGATCGGGCTTTGCGTCAGGTCGACAGCTTGCTTGGCTTCACGGAAAAGTTCGCCGGGCTGGGTGCGGATCTGCTCGGGCTGGAGGTCGACAGCAGTGGGCTTCACAGCTGCTTTGCCGCTGGCGTGTTTTTTTGCGAGGTCGGCGCGGAAAGCGCTGGCCTGGAAGGTGGCGATCCAGGGCGCGTCGCCGACGAAAGCGACGTCCGCGACGGTGCGGCCCTGAAACATCTGGCGGACGAAGATGAGTTTGCCGCCTTCTTCGCGGTAGGAAGTGCAATCGCCGATCATTCCCTTTCCGAGCGACGCGGCGAGAGCGGGTGCGTAATCACGGACTTGATAGGTGTGCGGGAAGAGCACAAGGTCGGGCTTGGCGGATTCGATGATTTGTTTAAGCGCGATCGAAAAGCTGTCTGGCGTGTAGTTCGCGAGCAGATCGTGTTCGACCAGGAGGACTTCGTCGAGCTGATAGCCGGCGAGTTCATCGGCGAGTGGTGCGACGCCTTTGCCGATGACTACGGCGCTGATGGTGCTTTGGGTCTGCTCGGCGATTTGTTGAGCGGCGGCGATGATTTCGAAGCTGACTTTATTCCACTTGGCGTCGCGCTGTTCGGTGACGGCGAGAATTTTCATGATGAGTGCGGTCCCTTTCGTTTCGTCCCTATGGGGGGGAGATTTTTAGAGCACGCGCGCTTCGTGGCGCAGTTTTTCGACAAGCTTGGCGGCGATTTCCTTCGGCTGGCCGGTGATGAACTCGGTTTTCTTCGTTTTGTTCGGCACGTAGATGCGCTGGACCTGCTGGGTGGGCGTGATGGCGACGCCGAGCGAGGCGCGGTCGACCGTGGCGATTTCTTTTTTCTTGGCGGCCATAATGCCCTTCAACGTTGCGTAGCGCGGCTTGTTGATGCCGGACTGGATGGAAAGCACGGCAGGAAGCGGAATTTCCACCCACTGGAACCAGCCAGCTTCGAGTTCGCGCTTCAGCTTCATGTGATTTTCGATCACTTCGATGGCCATGATGATGGTGGCGTGGGGGCGGCCGAGAAGTTCGGCGAGCAGAACGCCGGTCTGGCCGAATCCCTGGTCGTCGCTCTGAAGACCGGTGAGGATCAGGTCAAAATTTTCGGCTTGGATCGCGGCAGCGAGAGATTTGGCGGAGTTGAGCGGATCAAGCTTGAAAAATTCCTGATCGGCGACGTGAATGCCGCGGTCGGCGCCCTTGGCGAGAGCTTCCTTGATGGTTTGCTTCGCTCGGTCCGGGCCCATGGAAATCGCGACGACTTCGCCGCCGTGCTTTTCTTTCAGGCGCAAGGCTTCTTCGAGCGCGAAGCCATCCGGCTCGTTGGTTTCAAAACCGATGTCGGATTCGCGAATCCAGGCGCCTTCGCCGAGGATGGCGAGGGGCGCGTCTTTGGCCGGTACCTGCTTCACGCAAACTCCGATCTTCACGACTTCCTCCGGAAAATGGGCTGCCACGACAATCTGATAGTTTCTATCAGTATTTCATATTTAGAGCAACGGCACAAAGGGGCGCGGCCGCGCGTGAGGGCAGGCCAAATTGTGCTATTTAGAGAGAGATACGGTTCGTGCTCGTCACCGACGCATTACGATGAACGGAGCGGTTCATTGTACAGGATTTAGAATCCAGGGAAGGGAGGCGGACAAGTGGGAAAAGGGATGGGAATGTTGGCCCTCATTGTGGTGGGAATCGCAGTGTTGGGACTGGGCGCTTGGAAATACGACTCCTCGCACACGGACGACGAGGTGGTGGCGGCGGAAACCTTGATGAAGAGCGACCTGGGCGCGCAGGTGCCGACCAGCTCGACGCGGGAGCAGCTTGAGAAATTTCTCGATGCGCGTGGCATGACCGACCACGCCTACGTCAATCACGTGCCGCCTCGGGAAGAGTTCCAAGGCGGAAGCGGACTGGAGTGGGTAGCGTCACGACAATACGGCAACATGATGCACGAGTGCCGGCTCCACTGGATTTTTTTCCTGGACGACTCTGAGCGACTCATCGGGTATTCGGATAACGCGCTGTGCAAATCGGATCTCACGACAGCGACCACTGACCCGGGTCAACCAATGCGGCCAGGCGTCGATGTAGCGCCGAAACAGCCCAAGCGGGAATAAGCAGAGCGGCTCATGAGGGTTGATTGTATTTGAAAGCTATAAGTTACTCGAAACAACACAGCGCCTGAGTGGCGTTACGGCTCCCAGCGCTTGAAGATCAGGGAGGCGTTGGTGCCGCCGAAGCCGAAGGAGTTGGAAAGGGCGTAGGTGGCTTTGACTTTGCGAGCGACGTTGGGTATGTAGTCAAGGTCGCAAGCAGGGTCGGGCGTTTCGTAATTGATGGTGGGCGGCAGAATCTGATCGCGCAGGGCGAGGATGCTGATGCCCGCCTCGAGGCCGCCGGCGCCGCCGAGCAAATGGCCGGTCATGGATTTCGTGGAGCTGATGGGAACCTGCTTGGCGCGATCGCCGAAAACGCGCTTGAGCGCGGCGGTTTCAATGGCGTCACCGAGCGGCGTGGACGTGCCGTGGGCATTGACGTAATCAATCTGATCGGGCGTGATGCCGGCATCTTTCATGGCGGCTTTGCTGACGCGGAAGCCTCCATCACCGCCTTCCGCGGGCTGCGTGATGTGGTAGGCGTCGCCGGACATTCCATACCCGACAATTTCTGCGAGAATTTTTGCGCCGCGGCGTTTTGCAAATTCCAGATCTTCGAGAATCACCATGCCAGCGCCTTCGCCGACGATGAACCCATCGCGAGCGGCTTCGAACGGGCGGCTGGCTTTTTCGGGTTCGTCATTGTGGGTGGAAAGCGCGCGCATGGCAGCGAAACCGCCGACGGACATGGGGGTGATGGCCGCTTCGGTGCCCCCGGTGATCATCACGTCCGCCGCGCCGCGCTGGATGATTTTAAACGCGTCACCGATGGCGTGTGCGGAAGCCGAGCAGGCCGTGGCGGTGGCGGAGTTCGGTCCCTTCGCACCGTAGCGGATGGAGACGTGGCCTGACGCGAGATTCACGATGGTGGCGGGAATAAAGAAAGGAGAAATTTTTCCCGGACCGCCGGCGAGATATTTCGAGTGCTCGCGCTCGATCACGTCGAACCCGCCGATGCCGGAGCCGATGTAGACGCCGGTCTGGTCCGCGGTTTCCGGCGTGATGGTGAGGCCGGACATCTTCACCGCGAATTCGGAAGCGGCGAGGGCAAGCTGGATAAAGCGGCCGGTTTTCTTCAGCTCTTTTTTCTCGAGCCAGTTAAGCGGATCGAAATTTTTGACTTCACCGGCGATGCGGCAGTCGAACGCGGTAGCGTCGAAATGAGTGATGGGCCCGATACCGCTCTTGCCTGCAAGCAGAGTGGCCCAGACTTCCTCAGTTCCGATACCGCATCCGCAGACCAGTCCTACTCCGGTGACGACAACTCGGCGATTCAAACGAGACTTCTCCTGTTCGGATTGGCAGAACGGCGGACGGCTTACTTGCTCTTCGCGTGCTTCTCGATGTATTCGTTCGCGTCTTTCACGGTAGCGATCTTTTCGGCGTCTTCATCGGGAATTTCGATGCCGAAATTTTCCTCGAAAGCCATCACCAACTCGACAGTGTCGAGCGAGTCCGCGCCCAAGTCATCCACAAACGAAGCGGTCGGAGTGACTTCAGCTTCATCCACCCCGAGCTGTTCTACGATAATCTGCTTCACGCGTTCTTCGACGCTGGCCATTCTGATCGTTCCTCCGTTTCAGCGATCTGAAGCCTCCGGGCTTCAGCCAAGGCGAATCCACGCCTACAAAACAACCTTTCCATTCTAAGCGTGGCGGAATGCTGGGTCAACTTATCACGGCAACGGTTCGAAGCGAATTCGAAAAATTGGACGGCGAGGGTTAACAGTTCGCGTCGGTGGGCGGGAGCGCGCGCGGATGCGTGTTAGCCTGAAAAAACGGGGATGTGAGCAGGGTTTGCTGCCTCACTTGGTCTGACTTGAGCTTTCTTGGGAGATTCGCCGGTTGAAACGACTTTGGCGCGCGCTATCCGGATACGAAAGGGTGTTGCTGCTGCTTTTTGCGGCGTCGCTGGCGTTCGTGCATCCCGTGGTGAATGGCGACGGAGTGGGCTACTACGCGTACCTGCGCTCGCCGCTGGTGGATCACAATTTTGCGTTCGCTAGTGATTTCGACAATCCTAAATTCCAACTGCTGCTGATTTTTCTGGACGCGCATTTTGTTCAGAACCCGATGACCAAGACCGGGCATCTGCCGAACTTTTATTCGGTGGGACCGGCGATGCTGTGGCTGCCGTTCGTGGGCGCGACGCACGCGGTGGTGCTGGCGCTCGATCATTTCGGATTTGCGATACCGGCCGACGGGCATTCGCGGCCGTACATGCTGGCGATGGCGCTTTCGTCGGCTCTCTACGCGTTTTTGGGATTGTGGATCTGTTTCCGGCTGGCGCGGAAATATGTGGAACAGCGGTGGGCGTTCTGGGCGACGGTGGCGGTCTGGCTGGCAAGTTCCCTTCCGGTGTTTTTGTATCTGTATCCGTCGTGGTCGCACGCGCATTCGGTTTTCTGTACAGCACTGTTTCTCTGGTACTGGGATGCGACGCGCGGACGGCGGACGACGAAGCAATGGTTTGTGTTTGGGATTATCACCGGCCTGATGGTGGCCGTTTATTTCGGAAATGGCGTGTACGTTCTGGCGCCGGTGATCGAGCTGGTCAGCGAACACTGGGGCGCCTGGCGGCGAGGCGGGTTTGCGGCGGAGTGGATGGCGGCGCTGCGCGGATACGTGATGTACGCACTGGCGATCTTCCTGATGCTAATTCCGACTTTCATCGCGCGAGGAGTGGTTTACGGCAGCCCGTTTGTGGTGGGCGTGTATTCGGAAGTGCGGTGGAGATGGGCGTCACCGAAATTCATCGCGGTGCTTTTTGACATTACGCACGGGCTTTTTGTCTGCACGCCGATACTGCTGCTTTGCTTGATCGGATTGTATTTTCTGGTGCGGCACGCTCCAGAAATCGGACGGGCGTGCGTTGCGATTGCGCTGGCGTTCTACTGCATGATTGCGCTGTACCCGTGGTGGTTCGGGTCGTTTGGGCTTGGCAACCGCTTCTTCATTTCGCTGACGCCGATTTTTATATTGGGACTGGCATCATTGCTGGCGCGGATGACGGCAATCTGGGGAGATTCGCGAGTGGCGGCGCGGCGGCTGGTTCCGATACTGGCGCTATTTATCGTGTGGAATATGGGGCTGGTCTACCAGTTCTCGGTGAATTTATTCCCGTGGTTTAACCAAGCCTACTGGGACGAGATCGTTTTCAATCAGTTTCGGGAAGTGCCTCAGGGGGCGTGGCGGGATTTACGGGAGAGATTTTCGTTTCATTCGCACGGTGAGAGATAGTTTCGTTTTTCGGTGAAAACGCTTAGCTGCGATGGCTCGGCGGCGGGCGAACAGGGCGGAGTTGCTGCGATTGAGATGGCTCAACCCGCGACCCACTGAGAGTGGGTCGCGCTCAGACGCGCAAGTCTGAGCTACACGCTTCGCGCTAGGCAGTCGTCATAGTTCGCTGCGTGGGATTGCGGAGATGGCAGTTGTAGCGTGCAGATCCGCTGGCGGGCTAGCCCATATACATGCCGCCGTTGACGTCGAGAACCTGGCCGGTGATGTAGGCGGCTTCGTCGCTGGCGAGGAAGGTGACGGCGGCGGCGATTTCTTTGTCGGTTCCGAAGCGGGCGAGCGGGATCAGGGCTTTCATTTTGTCTTTGAGTTCTTGCGGCAGCGGATCCGTCATCGGCGTTTCGATGAAGCCGGGTGCGACGGCGTTGACGGTGATATTGCGCGATGCGACTTCGACGGCGATGGCGCGCGTCAGACCGATGAGGCCGGCTTTCGACGCGACGTAGTTGGCCTGGCCGGCGTTGCCGGTCTGCGCGACGACGGACGTGATGTTAATGATGCGGCCAGACCGTGCCTTCAGCATCGCGCCGAGCGCCTGCTGGATGCAGAGATGCGCACCGGTGAGATTGGTGCGCAGCACAGCGTCCCAATCCTCGAGCTTCATGCGCAGGGCGAGAGTGTCGCGGGTGATGGCGGCGTTGTTGACAAGGATATCGAGCTTGCCGAATTTGGTGAGCACGATGCCGAATGCGGTTTTGACCTGAGCGGCATCGGAAACGTCCAGCGGCACGGCCAGCGCTTCGCCACCGGCTGCTTCAATTTCCTTCACGAGTTCGTCGAGCTTGGCGGTCTGGCGCGCGGCAACGGCAACCTTCGCGCCCGCGACGACGAGGGCCAAAGCAGTAGCGCGGCCGATTCCCTGCGACGCTCCGGTGATGAGTGCGACTTTATCTTTGAGCGAGAACATAGCGTGACGGACCATCCGGTGACGTTCAGATTTAGGTTTGCTGCAAACGATCCTGCGCGATTTTTTCCATGGTTGCGTTGAGGCTGGCTGGGTCTTCGACGTTCAAGGCGCGGACGGAGCGATCGATCTGGCGGAGCAGGCCACACAGAACTTTACCGGGGCCGACTTCGACAAACACGCTGACGCCCGCTTCGATCATTTCGCGAATCGAGTCGAGCCAGCGAACGGGCGACGTGACTTGGCGAATGAGCGATTCGCGGGCCTCGTCGCCGGTGGTGATCGCCTCGGCATCGACGTTGGTGATCAGTGGAAATTTCAAGCCGGCAAATCGCGCGGCGCGCAAATCGGTTTCGAGGCGCTTCTGCGCGGGCATCATCAGGGCGCAATGGAACGGCGCGGACACGGGCAAAATCACTGCGCGTTTGGCTCCGGATTGAGATGCGATTTCGACGGCGCGCTTCACGGCGGCGGCCGTGCCGGAAATGACGGTCTGGTCAGGCGAATTCAGATTCGCAGGCGAGACGACTTCGCCGTCCGCGGCTTTCTTGCAGACGTCCGCGACATCGGACGGAGCCATGCCGAGAATCGCAGCCATCGCGCCTTCGCCAAGAGGAACGGCTTCCTGCATGTAGGTGCCGCGGGCGCGAACAAGCTTCACGGCGTCCTTAAATTCAAGTCCGCCTGCGGCGACGAGCGCGGAATATTCGCCAAGGCTGTGGCCGGCGACAAAATCGGGCACCACACCGCGCTTTTCGAGCGCGCGATAGGCAGCGACGGAAACCGTGAGAATCGCGGGCTGGGTGTTGGCGGTGAGCTTCAGCTGATCTTCGGTCCCCTCGAAGCAGATCTTCGAAAGGGGAAAGCCCAGTGCGTCGTCGGCCTGTTCGAACACACCCTGCGATTCGGGAAAATTCTGGGCGAGATCCTTGCCCATGCCGGAATATTGCGAGGCTTGCCCTGGAAACAGAAAAGCTACTTTGCTCATGCGCGGTTTAGATCCACTCGGTCAGCCGCGCGAAGCGACGGCGGAAGCGGAAAGCTCCTGTTCGATTTTTTCGTTGAAGCGCGTGCGGCACAGCTCAGACGCGACGCGAATCGCATTTTTGACGGCGACAGCATTGGAGCGGCCGTGGCCGATGATCGTGATGCCGCGGACACCGAGAAGCGGCGCGCCGCCCGTTTCCGACGAATCTGTGCGCTTGCGAAAACTGTCGAAAGCCTGCTTCGACAAAACGTAACCGACTTGGGAGGCGATGCTGCTCTTGATGGCTTTTTTGAGCATGCTGCCGACGTGTTCGACCAGGCCTTCGCTGATTTTCAGAGCGATATTGCCGATGAAGCCGTCGCAAACGATCACGTCGACGTCGCCCTTAAAAACGTCACGGCCTTCCACGTTGCCTACAAAATTCATGGGTAGCAGCTTCAGACGCGCAGCCGCTTCACGCGTGAGCTCGTTGCCCTTCATTTCCTCTTCACCGATCGAAAGCAGCGCGACTCGCGGGCGCTTCGTGCCGAAAATCGTGCGGTAGTAAATTTCACCCATCACGGCGAATTGCTCAATCTGCTCGGGTTTGGAGTCGACGTTAGCGCCGACGTCCAGAATGACGGTGAGCTTTTCCTTGGCGTTGGGAAACGCGGCGGCGAGCGCCGGACGGTCCACGGCGGCAAGCGTGCCGAGGACGAAGCGAGCGACCGTCATTACAGCGCCGGTATTCCCCGCGCTTACCAGAGCCTCGGCCGCGCCCTCTTTAACAAGTTTCGCGGCGACGTGGACCGAGCTGTCTTTCTTGCGCCGGAAAGCCTGCGAAGGTGAATCGCTCATCGTGATCACCTCAGCGGCGTTCACGACTTCGATCGGGAGATTGCGCGTGCTGTGGCGCGCGAGCTCCTGTTTTATCCGTTCTTCGATGCCGACCAGGAGAATGCGCACGCCCAACTCACGAGCGGCGAGCAGAGCGCCTTCGACTTCGGCGCGAGGCGCATGATCTCCCCCCATAGCATCGACCGCAATGGTGGTCATCCATTACACCTTGAGAGCCAATGAACCAGTTCGGATCAAATCAGAAGGGAACTTAGGCTGTCTTCGACGTGGTGTCAATCACTTCACGGCCTTTGTAGTAGCCGCAGGAGGGACAGACGTTATGGGGCAGCTTTTTCTCGTGGCAGTTCGGACATTCGGCCAGGGAAAGTGGCGTCAGAAAGTCATGGGCGCGACGCTTGTTCTTGCGCGCATGCGAGTGACGTCGTTTTGGATTCGGCATTGCAAAACTCCTCGTGAACAAGCCGCTACTCAGAGCGGCTATTAGGGTAAGCAAATAGTGTAGCGTTTTATTGCTTTTTGAACCAGTCCTGCTTGAGCCGCGCGAGCGGGGCCAGGCGTGGGTCAGCCGCATGCTTCTCACAGCGGCATTCTTCGTTATTCAGATTGGCACCACAGTGGGCGCACAGACCGCGGCAATCGCTGCGGCAGATCACCTTCATGGGAAGGCCGAGGATCACCTGTTCGGCGAGCACATCCGCCAGGAACATGCCATCCCCTTCATAAAAAGCCACTTCCGTGTCGTCAACGTGAAGCTTCAACTCTTCGTCTTCGGAGATCGAGTTCATCGGACGGTAATAGAGGTCGAAATCGCGGCTAATTTCCTCGACGACCCCGTCCAGGCAGCGGGCGCAAACCATCTCGACGCGGGTGTGCAGATTGCCGTAGACGCGGATCTGGTTTTCCGCCATCTCGGCGGTGGCGCGCACCTCGAGCGGCTCGATCTGGCGGAATTCGCCCGAATGATAATCAAGAGTGCCGGGGGCGTAGCTCTTGCGGATCCGAACTTTGCGAACAGCGAGCTCGTTGATGTCGAAGAACATCGATTTTTTCCTATGCTGCTCCTAAATTCGATTATATGTGCGGGGCTGGGGATGTCAAGGAAGGTGGAATTCTTTGACGCGAAGGAGTGATACGTAAGACACAAATTTTGGGCGAGGACGAGGGGAGTTCGAGCAACCGCTGCCCGCTCCGGTCCTGGGGACAAGACCGGCCGTTACAAAAGCTGAGGGCCACAGGGAGCGAAGCGAGGCGAAAAGGCAAAGCGAGTCCTGCCGAGGAAACATCCCGAGAACTCGCAGCACGATCGCAAACGCGAGACACGGCCACATCAAATACACCGGCCACGGCGACCAGTTGTGCTGACGGCGAACCTTCAGATCATGGGCCGGGTCGCCCCATTGGGCCGCACTACCAAAATGTGTTTGGCCCCGTTTTCCTGGCTTCATTTCGATCTGAAAAGACAACGCGGCGTATGGTCCGATCAACGCCAATCCGAGGACAGGCCAAGGATCATGGCGAATGGATTCGATTGACGGGTTTAGGAGCGCAAGAACCGCCGGCGTCCGTGCCAGATGCATTTCCCAATGATCGATTGGAAGCCAAGCGTAGGATCTGGGGAAAAGCGAATTGCGTTTCGCCACCGTCAACGCATCGACGGCTATTGATCGTGCTGGGGAATGGAGCGAAGCATTTCGCGGCATTGGCGCAGGAGGTAGTGGTCGGTCATGCCGGCGATGTAGTCGCACACGATGCGATGGGTGGGGGTTTGTTCGGCCATTTCGGCGTGCTGCTTGGGCATGCGGTCGGGATGCTCCATGTAGAAAGTGAAGAGCGCATCGAGGGAGGCGACGGAGCGGTCGCGTTCCTCCTCGATCGCGGGATTCGAGTAGACGCGGGCGAAAAGGAAGCGCTTCAGTTCCCCGTTGAGGCGCGCGACGACGGGCGAAAAACTCGCCAGGCGTTTGCCGTGCTCGCGGACTTGCTCGAGCGATTCGATTCCATGCTTGCGAATTTGCAGATTGGTGTACTCGATCAGATCCGTGGCGAGGCGGTTCAAGACAATCTTCAGCGCTTCGTTGAATTTCAGCTTGGCGCGTCCGTGAGCATGGCTGCGATCGATTTCGGCCCAGGCTTCGGCGAAGAGTGGGACTTCGGCACGGAGAAGATCGAGGTCGATCAGGTGGGCTTCGTAAGCGTCGTCGAGGTCGGCGGTGTTGTAGGCGATCTCGTCGACCAGATCGATGAGCTGCGCTTCGAGCGGCGGACGCGAGTGCAGCAGGTATTCGGAAAGCTCCGGAAAATCCGCGGCGGAATAATCGCGCGAGTGCTTGATGATGCCTTCGCGGACTTCGAAAGTGAGATTGAGGCCAGGAAAATCGAGATAGCGCTGCTCGAATTTTTCGACGATGTGCAGCGCGTGGAGATTGTGATTGAAGCGGTCGCCATAGGCGCGCATGCGTTCGTCGAGGGCGCGTTCGCCGGCGTGGCCGAAGGGCGGGTGGCCGATGTCGTGAACCAAGGCAAGCGCTTCGGCGAGATCGGTATTGAGATTGAGCGCACCGGCGACGGTGCGGGCGACTTGCGCGACTTCGAGCGTGTGCGTGAGGCGGTTGCGAAAATGATCGGAGAACCGCGTGGTGAAGACCTGCGTTTTCGATTCGAGGCGGCGGAAGGCGCGCGAGTGGATTACGCGGTCGCGATCGCGGGCGTAATCGTTTCGGTACGGATGCTGCGGCTCGGGAAAACGGCGGCCGCGCGTGCGGTGAACATCCATCGCGTAGGGCGCGAGCGGCATCACCGTCATGGTATCACTCGATTATCTGGCGACGCGGGTCAGGATTTGCCAGGGAGCAGGTTCAGGCCCTGGTCGGCTTGCTGCGCGATCGGCGTGTCCGGGTAGTCGGTCTTGATCTGCGTGTAAAGCTTGGCCGCCTCGGTGGGATTTTTCGCGGCGTAGTGGCCGGCGAGTGTGAGCATCACCACCGGCTTCGGGACGAGCACAGCGGGCTTGGCGATGAGCTGCTGGTAAAGCTTCACGGCTTCGTCACCGTTGCCCAGGCGGTCATTCATCTGCGCGAGTTCGAATTTGGCCATGGCGGCGAAGTCTTCGGTGCTGCCGTCGATGACGCCCTGGAGCCACTTTTTCGCGTCGTCATTCTTCCCGACTTTTTCATCGCTGAGCGCGGCGTAATAGGCGGCGAGCTGGCCGGGACGCGTGTGCGGATATTTCTTGGCGACGTCGCCGAATTTCTGCGCGGCGTCTGTGTACTTGGCCTGATCGGTGAGGTACGACGGCTCACCGGGCACCGCCGGGTTGCCGCTGCCGGTGACGGGCGCGAAGAAAGCTTTCTTAGCGTCGTCGTAGGCGGCTTCGGCCTTCACGGTTTGGTGCTCGGTGTAGGTCTTCCAGCCAAAAACGGCGACGGCGATGACAACGGCCGCGACCACGAGGCACGTGGTCAGGAGCTTGTGAGACATCAAGGCGTCGGCGCCATGAACGATGGTCTCGCGAATTTCGTCCTTCTTCAGTTCCTTACGGGTGATGTGTTCGGACAAGTCGGCACCTGAGCGATTTTACAAACAAAAAGCATAGCACAGACGCGGGAATTCCTCATCGTGGGACGTCTCGGCAGAGGCCGGTAGGGTGAGGCTGAGGCCCGTTTTAGCGCTGAGAAGCTGGGCGGCGCGTACGCAGGATGACGAAGACGGCGAACAGACCCGTGAGCCCCGAAATGACCCACTCGCATGCCTGGGTGTCTTTGAATACAAAGGCTGCGCCGATGATCAGCAGCGCCCAGCCCAGGGACCAAAGAATCGTAAGCTCTTTGCGGCTGAGTTTCATGCAAAGGAGGCTAGCACGGAAAGCTGATGAACGACCGGGATTGCGCGGCCGGGTCGGTCAGACGTAGAGTATCTCCCACTCTGCATACTGGGGCGCCCAAATGAATAGTTCCCTGCTTGCGAAACGAATTGTTCTCCTCAGCTGTGCCACGCTGCTGATTGCGCTGGCAGCGGTGACGTTAGCGTGGGCGCGCGGCGGTGAATCGCGGATAGCTCGCTGGCAGCAGGCGCAAAATCAGGCTCACCCGCAGTGGGAGCCGCAACGGCTGAGCGCGAATGGGCAAGCATCGCTGACCGCGATTTCGCAGTCCGGCAATTTCGCGGACCTGCGCTGGCCGAACTTCAGCGACTACGCCGCGCACGTGCAGAAATTTTACGGGTTCTATCCCGGCGCGCTTCCGTGGGTGCGCGGAATGCAACCGACAGTGGAAGCGACCCAGATGATCGCGCTGCTGCAGCAGTCCGGTCAGAAGGGGCTGACGCCGGAGGATTACGACGCCTCTCGCTGGACGGCGCGGCTGGCGAAGTTGAAGCCGGGAACGGCGAATCCAAACGAAGACGATGCGGTGAAATTCGATGTGGCATTGACGGTCTGCGCGATGCGCTACATATCGGACCTGCACATCGGAAAGGTGAACCCCAAGCATTTCGACTATGGCTTTAACGTGGACGTGAAGAAGTACGACCTGCCGGAATTCCTGAAAACGAACGTGGTGGAAACGCAGGTGGTGACCGAGGGCCTCGCTACGATCGAGCCGCCGTATCCTGGCTACACTCGGACGATTGCCGCGCTGCAGAAATATCTGGAGATGGAAAAGAAGGACGATGGCGAGCAGCTTCCCGCAGTGACGAAGCCCATTACGCCGGGCCAATCGTGGCCGGGCGTGCCACGGCTGACGCGCCTGCTGACGCTCCTCGGCGACTTGCCGACCGACGCGAAAGTTTCGGCCGATTCGACGGAGTACAAAGAGCCGCTGGTAGCCGCGGTGAAGCAATTTCAGATGAGGCACGGACGCACGGCGGACGGAAAAATTACGGCGCAGACCGTGGCGGATTTGAACGTGCCGCTCAGCGCGCGCGTACGCGAAATGCAGCTCACGCTGGAGCGCTGGCGCTGGCTGCCGCTTTTCGATCCGACGAAACACCACATGCCGCCGATCGTGGCGAATGTCCCGGAATTCCGGCTGCGCGCTTACGACGACAGTTTCAAAGTAGCGCTGGAGATGAATGTCGTGGTGGGGCAGGCGTATGACCACACCACTCCGGTATTCAGCGACTGGATGGAATACGTGGTGTTTCGGCCGTACTGGAACGTTCCCTATTCGATCGCGCGGGCGGAGCTGATTCCGAAAATCGCGAAGGACCCGAATTATCTGGCGTCGAAGGGATTCTCGGTGGTGGACGCGAAGCAGAACGTGGTGGCGTCGGGCGCGGTATCACCGGATGTGCTGGACCAACTGAAGTCCGGCAAGCTATTTATCCGGCAAAATGCCGGACCGAAAAATTCGCTGGGCCTGGTTAAATTTATTTTCCCAAACAGCTACAACGTCTACATGCACGACACTCCGGAAAAGCAGTTCTTTTCACGAGCGCGGCGCGACGATAGCCATGGATGCATCCGCCTGGAGCGGCCGGCGGATCTAGCGCTGTGGGTTTTGCGCGACAATCCGGGATGGGACAAAAACAAGATTCACGCGACGATGAACGGCAATGCTACGAATCTGCAGGTGAATCTGACCGAGCCCATACCCGTCCTGATCGTGTACGGCACGGCAGTCGTTCCGGAGGACGGGCTGGTGCACTTCTACGACGACATTTACGGGCACGACAAGGAACTGGAAGCGGTGCTGGCGAAGGGTTATCCGTATCCCGGCTAGCTTTCCCGAAGCGAGTGAGGCGTGATTAATCGCCCGTAATCAGATTCGCGGGACAATCGAAACACCATTGGCGGACGCGGCCCACGTCAACGTGGATGAAGTCCGAGTGCGGGTAGTAACCGACACCGCCGCGCGCGAGCGCCAACGCCGCTTTCCGCAACTTCAGCGTATTCACTCCCGGCATGCGCAGGTCGATCGCTTCTGCTTGAATGTGAAGACTATTTTTCGCGACGCCCTCGGTGTGGGCGCGAAGGGCGGCATTCGTCGCGGGCGTGCGATAGCCGCAGACGATATCGATCTCCTCACCGGGATGGCCGACGGCGGCGGTGAGGTCCGAAAGAATGTCGTAGAGGTGCGGATCGAAGTGGCGGACTTCGTTCGTGTTGTGATCGCGCAGGAAATAATCGAGTTTCGCGAGCGCCGCCGGGACGTAGGTGTCACCGTGGCGATAGATGATGGTGAGCCGCTCGTTGGTGTGAGTGTTGAAGAGCGCCAGGCTGTGGTCTTCGGACTTTGCCGAGACTGGCACAAGTGGTTTAGCAATCGCTTGAGCGCGCACGCCGGACGGCGCAAGCATCGCGCACGCCGCCAGAGCGAATCCGGCGAATGGCTTGAATTCTCGTCTGGTTCTCACGCCTTAATTTTATCACAGGGTGGGGATTCAACCCCGTTCGCGACGCGTGCGATTACTTCGGTCACCTCAGCAACCAAGTCGTTCAGTAAAGCCCCGGCCTTTCTATGCTTTAGCAGGCCTACGCTTTGACCGGACCAGAGCTGAAGCAGGTCCGCTCGTCCGGCTTTTTGGGCTGGTCCGGTGAGGCTTCTGAGCAAACCGCGCTGAAGCGGGTAGGGGAGAATTTCCGCGCCGGGTTGATTCAGGGTGTCCATCAACTTATTTTTTATGCCTCGGGCGAGACGTCCTGTGAATCCCTTGCTCAAGCCGGTGCGGACGTTGCCGCCAGCGAGCAGCGCTTCGCGGTGAATCGAGGGCGCGCCGGATTCTTCGCAGGCGAGAAACGCGGTTCCGATCTGCACGCCGTGCGCGCCAAGAGCGAGAGCGGCCACGATGCCGCGGGCGTCGGCGATACCGCCGGCTGCGACGACGGGAATGCGCACACCGTCGGCAATCTTTGGAACGAGCGAGAACGTTCCGGTCATGGATTCCTCGGACGGACCGAGGAAGGAGCCGCGATGCCCACCGGTTTCGAATCCGGAGACGACCACGATGTCTGCTCCGGCGCGTTCAATCGCGATCGCTTCTTCGACTGTGGTTGCGGTGCCGATGGTGATGATTTTTTTGGCGCGGCATTCGTCAAGGATTTCCTTGGGCGGAATGCCGAAGATGAAACTGAAAACGGGAAGGTCCGAATCGAGAAGTGCGCGGACTTGTCGTTCAAAGGAAGCGGGAGTTTCGGGCTGGTACGACGGGTGCGGCGCGCCGAGTTCGTCGAAATAAGGCGCGAGAGTAGCGACGGCACGATCGAACGCCTGCGCGTTGGAGGTTTGAGCGCCTGGATCTTCGACTGAAACCCAAAGATTCACGCAGAACGGTTTCGACGTGAGCGCGCGAATTTCTCCAACTGTGTCGCCGATCGCTTCCGGCGCAAGGTTGAGCGCGCCGAACGAGCCGAGTCCGCCGAAATTTGAAACGGCGGCAGTAAGGCGCTGTGTGGGAAAGCCGCCGAGCGGACCCTGGATGATCGGATATTTGATTCCGAGTTTTTCGGTGAGCGGAGTGCGAGTCCAGGCGTGCGTGTGAGGTGCGATGGGGTCGGGCACGATGAAGACCTCTCGAGAAAATCATGCAACGTCTGGGGCTAAACTTCTAGCGCCTTGTTGTGACAAAATCGGTTCTGAAATTTGGGCGACAATCTCGAATAAAGGTCCTTCCGGTGGTCACCAAACAGAAAACACGAGCGATCGTTGTGAAGGCTGGGCTTCTGATTCTCGCGGCGCTGGCCATATTTCAAAGTTGTGCTCATGGGGAGGAGACCCCGATGCGTCGTCACGTTTCATATCGAACGGTGAAACTCGATGGTATTTCGATTTTTTATCGTGAAGCCGGGCCGAAGGACGCGCCGGTGATTTTGCTGCTGCACGGGCTGCCGTCAAGCTCGCGGATGTTCGAGCCGTTATTCGCTCGGCTCTCGAGCGAATATCACCTGATCGCGCCGGATTATCCGGGCTTCGGGCACAGCGACGCTCCAGATCCGAAACAATTTGCGTACACGTTCGATCACATCGCGGACGTGATGAATCATTTCGTGGAGGCAGTGGGAATTTCGCATTACACGCTCTACATGCAGGACTACGGCGGCCCGGTGGGGTTTCGGATGGCGCTTGCTCACCCGGAGCGAGCGACGGCGCTGATTGTGCAGGATGCGGTGGCTCACGACACGGGCTTGGGCGCGAACTGGAAGACGCGGCGGGCATTCTGGGCGGATCGCGCGGCGTACGAGAGCGCATTGCGAACGAATCTGCTTTCGCGAGAGACCACCAAGACGAGGCACCTCGGCACCGATCCGAACGTGGAACGCTACGATCCAGACTTGTGGACGGATGAGTTCTACTTTCTGAACCGGCCGGGCGAAGCGGATATTCAAAGCGATCTGTTTTACGACTACAGAACGAATGTTACTTCGTATCCCAGCTGGCAAGCGTGGATGCAGAAGACGCAGCCGAAGCTGATGGTGATCTGGGGAAAGTACGAGTCGTCATTCGATGCTTCGGAGCCGGAAGCGTACCGGCGCGACGTTCCGACGGCGGAAATACATATCGTCGACGGTGGGCATTTCGCGCTGGATACAGCGGCGGACGAAATCGCCTATCTGGTGCGGAATTTCATGGAAGCGAACGCGCAGAAGTAGGCTGCATTTTTCGGCGAGATAGTCTAGAGACAAGCAGCGAGCTTGCGAACGCCTTCGCGGATCTGGCGCTCATCGACACCGCCGAAGCCGAGGATCAATCCGCCACGGGCGGGCGGCTTCGTGTAGCAGAAGGACAATGGCATCACCGAGATTCCCGCTTTGGCCGCGCGGCGGATCACGGCAACGTCGCTGACTCCGCAAGCAAGCAGCGCGACCAGGTGCATTCCCGCCTCGGTCCCGATCACTTCGAGCTTGTCGCCGATTTCTTTTTTGAGGGTGTCGACGAGCGTGGTGCGGCGCTCCATATAGAGCATGCGCATTTTGCGGATGTGGCGCGCGAAGTGGCCTTCCCGGATAAACTCCGTCATCACCGCCTGAAACAGCGTCGATGAAAAAACGTCGGTCGCGTCGCGCGCGCTCGAAAACGCTTCGATGAGATCCTTCGGAACCACCACGTAGCCCAGCCGCAGCGACGGGAACATCACTTTGTTGAATGTGCCGATGTAAATGACGCGGTCGGTATTGTCGAGACTTTGCAGCGACGCGATGGGGCGTTCCCCGAATCGGTATTCGCTGTCGTAATCGTCCTCGAAAATCCACGCACCGCGGCTCGACGCCCAGTTGAGGAGCAGCATTCGCTGCGTCGCATTCATGGTCATGCCGAGTGGATATTGATGCGACGGCGTGATGTAAACGGCGCGAGCGTCTGGCGCGCGGCGAATTCCCTGTTCCACATCGAGCCCGTCGCGATTTACGGACACGGCGACGAGTTTCGCGCCAGCCATCAGCAACGCGTGGCGAGCGCCGTGGTAGCCGGGCTCTTCGATCCAGGCGCGATCGCCGGGCTCGAGCAAAACCTGTGCCGCGAGCTGCAAACCGAGTTGGGCGCCGGTGGTGACGAGGATCTGCGTTGCTTCGCATTTCACGCCGCGCACCGCGCCCAGATATTCGGCGATGGCTTCGCGGAGCGGCAGGTAGCCAAGCGCGTTCGCGTAGGCCATCTGGTGGCGCGTGAGTTTGCGCGAGTGGCGATTGACGAGTTTTGACCAAAGCTCGGCGGGAAAGTGTTCGAGCGCCGGAAGGCTGACGCGGAACGGGCCGAGCGTATCGATCCAGGTTTGTGGCGGCAGCAGAACAGATTGAGCGCGGCGCGAGATTCCACGCTTCGATTTGTTTTTGGCCGCAATACGCGAACCGCCCGCGCTCACATGCGCGCTTGTTGCGGTAGAGGCAGCGGGTTTCAACGCGTCGTCTGGAATGGAGCGCGCTACACAGGTCCCGGCGCCGACGAAAGTTTCGAAGTAGCCTTCAGCGTGCAGCTGTTCGTAAGCGCTCGAAACGGGGATGCGGGAAATCTCTAGTTCGGCGGCGAGGCTGCGTGTGGACGGGACGCGTTGCGAAGGGCGGAGGCGGCCGTCGAGAATTGCGCGACGAAACCATTCGTAGAGCTGCTGATACTTGGGAGTTTCACTGCGTGCTTCAAGTGCGATGGGCGGAAAGAAACTGGCGGGGAGGCGTCGGGTGGTCATGTTCCTCGAAGTGGACCTATCGTATCACGCATGAGTGGCCATTGTGACAAGCCACTTCCAGACATAATCTACAGAAGTACGATACGGATCGACGGGAGGATCGGGATGAAACTCATTCACCTAGTTCGAAACGGCATTTTCGCATTGGGCATGGTTGTTTCGATGGGGCTTTCATTGGTACCGACGGCACTCGCGCAGCGGGCTTCGACTGCTCAACACCCGGCGGCGCTGCCTGTGCCGTCGTTGCGCGACGGTCAGCACGATTTCGATTTCGAAATTGGGACCTGGAACATTCATCTGTCGCGACGGGTGAAGCGGCTCGAGGGATCGAATGAGTGGGTCGAGTTCGACGGCACGTCGGTGACCAAGCCGCTGTGGGACGGAAAAAGCAATATCGAGCAGTTCGAAACCGAGAGTCCGAACCTGCACATTGAAGGCCTGACGCTTCGCGTGTATAACCCGCAAACGCATCAGTGGAGCATCTACTGGGCAAGCGCCAAAGATCCGCAGCTCGGATCGCCCATCGTGCCGATGATTGGACAGTTCAATGCCGACGGCACCGGCGAATTCTACGACCAGGAAACCTGGAACGGCCGGTCGGTGTACGTGCGTTTCATCTGGTCGAAGGTCACGCCGAACTCGGCACACTTCGAGCAGTCGTTTTCCTCGGACGGCGGCAAAACGTGGGAAGTGAATTGGATCACGGACCAGACGCGGGTGCCAGACAAGACGTTGCAGAAGTAGGTCCGGTCGGTCTTCGGGTGGCTGCTAGCTTTTGAAAGCGCGGACGGCGGCGGATTCCTCGGTTTGGACGTCGAAGACGGTGAAGAGGCGCGTGATTTGCAAAATGTCGTGAACGCGCTTGGTGAGGTGAAGGAGTTTCAGCTCGCCGCCCGCATTGCGCACGGTGGTGTAGGCGCTGACGAGTTCGCCGATGCCGGAGCTATCGATATAGTCAACGTCGTACAGGCTGAGCAGAATTTTTTTCTCGCCGCCTTCGGTAAGTTCGCGGATGGTCTTGCGCAAAGTAGCGCTGCCCTCGCCCAGGGTGATCTTGCCGCTGAAGTCTACGATGGTTACGTCGCCGATCTGGCGGCGGGTGCCTTGGAGTGCCACGGGTTTCCTCTGGAGGCTATTCTACTCCGGTTGATGCTTACCGTTCTCGGAAACTGAGTGGGGCAGCCGTTTTACCATCACCAGCTCGGCGCCGCCATTCGGGCCGGACTTCACGTCAAATTCATCCATGAAGGCTTTCATTAGGAACAAGCCGCGGCCCGACGTTCGCAGCAAGTTTTCCTCGGCGAGCGGGTCGGGAACTTCAGTCAGCTCGAAACCTTTGCCTTCGTCCAACACTTTGACGACCATCTTGTCGGGATCGAGCTCGACGGTCATCAGGATTTTTTTGCGGCGGTCCTGCTGGTTGCCGTAGTTATAGGCGTTGATGACGCCTTCGCGGACGGCCATGCCCATTTTGTGCAATTCGTCTTCGCCAAATCCAGCGGCTTCCGCGATTCGCATGGTGATGCTTTCCGCAAGGTCGACGCTTTCGAGCAGAGTCTCCAGCGTGACCTGAATCCGTTGGGTTTTGGCGGCCATCCGCAGTTGTCGTGAAATCCCTTCGACTGAGAAGTGTATGGGTATCACAGCGTTCGAGTGCAAGTCAATGACACGCGCAGCTGGTGCGAGCGGCTAGGTCCAGTACGGACCCTCCACAGTGCGGTGTTGGATGGCGAGGCCGAGGTGTTTGGGCACGAGGGAGTCGGCGCCGTCGAGGTCAGCGATGGCGCGCCAGCGGTTCAAAATGCGATCATGCGCGCGAGCGGAAAGGCCGAGCTTGGCGATTGCGGATTCGCGAAGTTTTGCGCCCTCGCTGTGGCGCAGCACTTGCGGATGAGTTTGGGCGGCATTTGAGCGTTGGAGTAGACGCCCTTTTCTTGCGAGAAACGTTCGGACTGGCACGCGCGGGCCGCGATCATGCGCTCGCGAATCTCGGCAGAGCTTTCGATTTCGGCGTTTCGCCTACGCGGGCCTACCGCTTCCATCCATATCGCAGGATTATCATGGCTTCGCTCATCCACTTTCGTTAGGAATTAATACACATGGCCCGCCTCTGCCGTGAGGCTGAGGGCCGAGGACGGCTTCGAAAGCTTCGCGTGGCTTGACTGCCAAGTCGCACAGAGACATGTAAGCTGCTGTATACACAATATGTTATGACACGATGAGGTGCTTGACAGTGTCAGATAAGCAGTATATTATTCCTGACAAAGGAGATCACATGACGACCTCCACGATGAATGCAATCCTAAGGCGAATTCGGGCAAAACACCGCGGATCGGTCTTTGTCCCCAGGCAGTTCGCGCACCTCGGAACCCGTTCTGCCGTCGATCAGGCGTTGTCCCGACTTCGGCGGAGTGGCCGGATTCGCCGTTTGGCCCGGGGAGTTTACGAGTTCCCTAAAATACATCCGCGCATCGGCGTACTGTCACCTTCGCCCGAAGCTGTCGCTAAGGCAATGGCCGAGAGAACCGGGAGCCGAATTACAATCTCTGGAGCAAAGGCTGCGAATTTGCTTGGCCTTTCGACACAAGTACCGATGCAGAATGTCTTCTGGACGGAGGGCCCTTCCCGGACTATTCGGATCGGGAACCAAACGGTGTCACTTAAGCACGTTGCACCTTCTAAAATGATCGGTGCTGGAACGGAGGCAGGAATCGTAATTCAGGCCGTTCGGTCCTTCGGGGAAAAGGGAGTTCACGAAATTCCCGTCCATGCGCTCGCAAAACGGCTTCCCCGTCCGGTCAAGAGAGCCGTTAAACGGCTCACACCGACTGCACCGGCATGGTCGCAGCCTGTTTTGAATCAAATCACCGCCTGACGTGAACTCATGGATGACTTCGCGAAAGGCAAAGCGGCGGAGCGGCAGCCTTATTTCGAGGAAACTGCCGCCCGCCGCAACTCCACAACAACAGCGGTCGAAAAGGACTTTTGGATCTGCTGGACACTAAGGCATCTCTTCCTATTGGAAGGAATTCCCGAACTTAGGTTCAAGGGTGAAACATCGCTTTCCAAGGTGTTCGGCCTCATTGACCGTTTTTCTGAAGACATCGACATCTCCATCAACCGCGCGGCCTTGGGTTTTTCCGGGGAGCGCGACCTAGCCAATCCACTTCTCTCAGGCACAAAGCGAAAAGCGCTGGACGAAGAACTACGCGCGGCTATAACTACCGAAGTGAATTCGAAAATCCTCCCGAAATTACACGACCGTTTTCAGAGCATTCTTGGCTGGCAGCAATGGGAGCTTGCACCATCAAAAGACGAGAGCGAAGAAATGACTCTGTTATTCCACTATCCCAATGCCTTTGAATACAGCAGCTATCTGCGCCCTCAAATCAAGATCGAGTTCGGTCGCGGAGACCAGCAGCCCAGCGAGAAGTCCTCTGTCACACCCTTCGTCACAGAAATGTTCCCCGATATTTTTAGGGAGAAATCCGCCGCGGTTATCGTCCTCGATTGCGAGCGCACATTCTGGGAGAAAGTCACGCTCTTGCATGCCGAGAATCACCGCCCCGATCCCGCTAAACTGAAACCGCGTATGGCACGGCATTGGTCTGACGTTGCTGTGATGAGTACGGCCAAGCGATTCAAGGACGAGAATCTCTGCCTCGATCTACTCGCTCAAGTAATTCGTTTCAAGAAAGTCTATTTCGCCGCGAATTGGGCCCACTATGAGACTGCCGTTCCCGGGACACTTAGAATTGTACCTAACGAGGATCTCCAAGCGATTCTTCGTAAGGACTATCAGGAGATGCAGGAAATGTTCCCAAGCGTGCCTCTCACTTTCGACGAAATCCTTACAAGGCTCGAAGCGTTGCAACAGAGAGTGAACGCGCTAAGAAAAGGGAGTAGCGAAGCAGCCACCGACGCAGCAAATATTTGATTAGAAAAGAATCCGCACTGGAACAGAGCGCTACTATGTCGGAAGCAACAGAATCGGAAAAAGCGTTCGAGCGTTACCTTGATAGTCAGAAGCTCGCATGGCATCGAGTTCCCGAGACTCAACAAAAACAGCCCGATTATAGGGTCGAGCACAAGGGGAAGCCTTGTCTCTTCGAGGTCAAGGAGTTCGGTGATCCAGCACTTAAACCCATCGGGGGCTTTAGCGCCTGCCCTGCTATCCAAGAGAAGATTACTCGGGCAGGAAAGCAATTCAAGGAATATCGACAATACAGCTGTGCGGTAGTTCTCTGGAATAGCAAAAGCATTTATCGCACTCTTTTGCTCGATACGGTCGCATCGGCAGCGTTCGGAAAGTACGTAACAGTAGATGCTGGGCCGGCAACAGATTTGCGAGCTGACCCGCCGCGCTTTCAATATTCTGGTCCGGCTGAACTAAGTGAAAGCGAAAATACAACTATCAGCGCGATTGTGATCTTGGGTCCTTACAACCTGAACCATCTCTGGCTCGAAACGTGGCACATTCTGAAGAGAAAACAGCGTCACGGGGAGGAAATCACGCCCTGGGTTCAATTCGATGTCCTACAGCAGCTTTCCTCAGAGCGAGCTCCGAGCTTCTCGTATGAAGGAACAATTCGAGTCATAGTGATTGAAAATCCATTCGCGAGGATTCCGTTTCCATCAGACTTGTTCGTCGGCCTGACCTGCCCCCCGAAATTTAGCCCAGCTGAAAGTTAGCTTCTCCGGGTATAAAACCACGAGAGGAGAAGCGCCATGAAAAAGAGCCGGTTTAGTGAAGAGCAGATCGTCGGCGTGCTGAAGGAGGCCGAGGCGGGAGTTTCTGTGAAAGACCTGTGCCGTCGGATCGGGATCAGCGATGCCACGTTCTATCACTGGAAGGCCAAGTACGGGGGCCTGGAAGTGAACGAGACCCGGCGGCTACGTCAGGTGGAGGAAGAGAACGGGCGGCTGAAGAAGATCGTGGCGCAGCCAGCCCTGGATCTGGACGCACTGAAGGTGGTGCTGGCCAAAAAGTGGTAGGCCCGCGGGCGAAGCGAGAAGCGGTGCGTGTCGTGCGGGAGGAAGCAAGACTCAGCGAGCGACGCGCCGGTGGGCTGATCGGGATGCACCGCGGGAGCTGGCGGTACCGGCGGAAGGAACGGAACGAAGCGGCGTTGCGGGCTCGGCTGCGCGAGTTGGCAGGCGAGCGTCCGCGATTCGGCTATCGGCGGCTGTACATTTTCCTGCGACGGGAGAAGGCCGCGGATGGAACGCTGCGGTGGCGTGTCAACCACACCGGAAGCGTTCGCGGAATGTGTGGCCGCGCGACCGGCGTCTCCCCCCACGCCGGTCGTCTCTATCGACCCAGCATGGGCAGGTTCGGATGTGCAGGAACCCGAGAGTGCTAACTTATGACTGGACCAAAAACGGGGGGCAGGTCAGACATGCGGCGGACATTGCCGATCTCCAACAGACTGTTCGTATTAAGCATGGCTGCTAATCGGCGCATTCTGTTAACTTCGACGTAATGGGAGTCTTCGGCACGGTGCAGAACTATTCGAGCGGAAGACCTCCGCATTGCGGTTTTGAGATGGCTTAGTTCGTCATCTCTGAACTCTTGGCGGAGCGATGATGAGACTGTGCTGCTGCAGGAGGCCGGCTGAGCTGTCACGCGGCACTCGAAACGGGTTACGAGCGGAGGCCTGGAACGTCTATGCATCCTAGAAGTTCGGCTGACAGGTTGTGTTGATTCAGCCACCCCCACTCAGAAATCTACCTCCAAATGAATGAGTTGCGGGATCGTAACGTGGTCAGACGTTGTCGACCGGCTGACGCATCAGTTCGAGCACGTTGCGCTGGAATTCGGGAAGCTCGTCGAGAAATAAAGCACCGTTGTGGCCGAGCGAAATTTCACCGGGACGCGAACGGGGCGGCCGCCGATCAGCCCTGCGTCGCTGATGGAGTGGTGCGGTGAACGAAACGGGCGCGTGCCAACGAGGCCTCGAGAATCTTCGAGGACTCCGGCGACACTCTGAATGCGCGTAGTCTCGATTGCTTCGGCGAGCGGCAGGGGCGGCAGGATCATTGGAATGCGCTTGGCCACCATGGTCTTGCCCGCTCCGGACGAACCGATGGGCAAAATGTTGCGGCTGCCAGCGCAGGCGACTTCGAGCGCGTACTTGACAGCCTGTTGGCCGCGGACACCGCGCATGAACAGATGTGTGTCCGGCACTTTCTTGAAGAACGATCCTGGTCAACCGGCCAACGCGAGCGCCGTTGCCAAATCCAAGGCCGATTCCTCCTTGCTGACGTCGGCTGGCGCGAGGTTTATTGTGATGCCTTGTTGAAGAAAGGCTCGAGTCCGCAATTGCGCAGGGCGGCTCGAATCCGCTCGCGGCTCTCACGGACGGTGTTGTCCGGCAAACCGACAATGTTGAAGAAAGGTCTAAAGGTGTCGATTATGTTGACTTCGACGAGGTAGGCATCGATGCCAAAGACGGCCGCTCGGAACGTCTTGAAGAGCATCGTTTCGGGCTTTCGAAAATGGGGCGATCGGGCCGACGTGCGGCCCAGCGTCACTCAACTCGTATCATAACGCTAGCGCTACTGGGGGTGTTCGAGTGAGACGGTTCGCGGGTGTGGTATTCTCGCCGCCATTGTTACCCGGGGCGTAGGAATGCGAGGCGCGATTCCCAAAATGGGAATGATATTGGTGGGCGTGCTGGCGTTTGGGCCGGCTATCGAGGCGAGTTCTGACGCGGCTGAGCGGGCTCAAGTGGGCGCCACGCAATCGAGTTCGTTGAACGCGCGCGGGATGGTCCTTTATAAAGCAGGGAAAATCGACGAGGCCATCGCTATGTTTAAGCAGGCGGTGGCCTCAAATCCCAAGGATTCGGAGGCACTCACAAATCTGGGGCTGGCGCTCGACGCGCGCGGCAAAGCCGATGAAGCGGTGGCCGACCTGGATAAGGCTCTCGCTCTGAATCCGGCGAATTCGACGGCGGAGAACGATCTCGCGCTGGCGCTATATCACCAGAAGAAATACGCGGAGTCCGTTGCGGCGTACAAGAAAGCGATCGCGCTGAATCCGAAATCGCCGCTCGCGTACAACGGGATGGGTGCGTCGCTCTACGCTGCCGGAAGTGTGGATGACGCGATCGCTGCGTATCGGCAAGCGCTGGACCTTTCACCCCGCTATGTGGACGCGATGAACAATCTGGGTGTGGCCCTCGATTCGCAGGAGAAATATCCGGAAGCCGCTGATGTGTACGCGCGTGCGGTGGAAATTCAGCCGCAATCGCGCGAGCTGCGCTCGAGTTACGCAGCGACGCTACACAGCGCAGGCCGGAATGACGACGCAGTCGCGCAGTATCGCGAAGTCGTGTCCGCGCATCCGGACGATGCGCATTCGTGGAGCGCACTGGGACGGCTGCTAATCATCGCGGGACAGCCGGACGAAGCCGAGCAAGCGCTGACAAAGAGCCTGTCGCTCGATCCAAATCAGCCGGAAACGGAATTCATCCTCGCACGCGCGTATCAGGATCAGGGCAAGACGGCGGAAGCGATCGAGCTCTACAACAAGGGCCTCGCGCAAAAGCCGAATGAGGCGCACGCGCTCTACAACCTGGGCAACGCCTATCTCGCGGCGAAAGATTTTCCGAAGGCGGTCACATTTTTCCAGAAGGCGCTCGACGCGCAGCCGCAATTTCCGGAAGCGCTCTTTGGATTGGGCGCGGCGAAAATGCAAGCGGGCGATCTGGACGGAGCCGAGGGCGCGTTTGAAAAGTTGCTGGTGGCGCGGCCGGACAACGCCGATGCGTTATTCAATCTCGGCAACGTGCGATTCAACAAAGGGCAGTATGGCCCAGCGGCGGATACGTATCGAGAAGCGATTAAGCTGAATCCGGACATGGCGCACGCGCACTACAACCTCGCAATGGCCTTGCTGCGGCTGAACGATTCGGGCGCGGCTGATTCGGAATTCAAGGAAGCAAACAAGCTGGATCCATCGCTGGCGCCACCGAAATAAGATTGACGTGACGACGCGATCGCAAGTTCGAATTTACGCGATTTTGGCACGCAACGCCCCAAAGGGCGTCGTGTTTCGCCGCGGTCCCAGCGGTCACGTAATGCTGGCTCTTTGGAATACATCCACCGACAAAATCGAATACTGGCAGTGGTTCAAAGGCCGAGTGTACGAGCGGCGATGCGATCTGTCGCCGTCGGGGGAGTTATTGATGTACTTCGCCGCAAAGTTTCGTGGCCCAATGTATTCGTGGTCAGCCGTTTCGCGCCCTCCTTACTTCACCGCACTTGCATTGTGGCAAAAAGGCGACGCCTGGGGCGGCGGCGGAATGTTCCTCACAGAGAATCGTATTGTTCTCAATCACGACGCAGCGCATCGCAAGCTCGCGGAGGGATTTGCGCTCCGGCGAAGGATGCACATCGAGGCTTTCGGAGCGGAAGGTCGAGGTGAAGATGATCCATTGTGGTCGGCGCGCTTAAGTCGCTCCGGGTGGAAACTGTTAAGTCAGCCAGGTGAGGTCTTGCTCGGTATGGATTCTAGCTACAGTTTTGATAGGCCAGTGCAATGGCGGAAGTCGGAACCGAGTGGCGGCGCCAACGCCATCGAAATCAGTTATGCCTGCATCCACGAAACAAACGGTCCCTGGTATCCGACCGAGCACTCAGTCATCGGGGCTGGCGGAGAATGTGAGCCGTTAGGCCGGGCGGACTGGGCTTTTGACGGCGACTTGCTCTTTGCAAAGGAAGGTTGTCTCTACCCGCTCGAGGGAAAGGGCAAGCAGTTGCTCCCCGTTCATCGTGCGAAAAAAATTGTCGATCTTAGCGGCTTGAAATTTGAAAACCATCCGGCGCCGAACCGGGCGCTGGATTGGCCGTCCGCATAACCTGCGAGCACACATTTCACTCAGCCTGAACCTACACATATTGCAGATCGCAAATTCGGGAATCGCGGCGCGCTTTACAGCGTTGCGCGGCAGCCGTATGCTGAACGCGCTGCGAAGCGCTCGCGCTCGTGAAGCTCAAGCGGAGGGGACATGGTCGGATTGATCCTTTTAGCGGTCGTCGTGCTGGTCGTTGTGTTTGTGATCGGGATGTACAACGGCCTGGTGCGGCTGAAGGTACAGTGCGACAACGCATGGTCGGACATCGACGTGCAGTTGAAGCGGCGCTACGATCTGATTCCAAACCTTGTAGCGACGGTGCAAGGATACGCGGCGCATGAAAAAGGCACTCTCGAGGGCGTGATCGCGGCGCGCAACCAGGCGATGACCGCGACCGGCCCTGCGGCGAAAGGCGAGGCCGAAGGAGTGCTGGCGAGCGCGCTGCGGCAGGTGTTCGCGCTGGCCGAGGCGTATCCGCAACTGCGTGCGGTCGAGAGCTTCACGCAGCTGCAAGGCACGCTTTCACAGATTGAAGATGCGGTGCAGAACGCGCGGCGCTACTACAACGCCGTGGTGCGCGACTTGAACACGAAGATCGTGGTGTTCCCTTCCAACATCATCGCGGGCATGTTTGGCATCAAGCCGCGCGAATTTTTCGAGATTACTGCGCCAGTCGAGCGCGAAGTGCCGAAAGTGAATTTCGGCGGAGCGGCGTAATCCCGCGCGGCGCCATGCGTTCGCGGCATCACACAGTCCGGGAGGCGGCGGCGCTCGCGCTGCTTGTGTTGCTGGTTGCACTGCCGGCGTTGGCGCGACAGATCGTCATCCGAAATTTTGACGAAGAGATCCAGGTCAATACCGACGGCACGATCGATGTGACCGAGACGATCGAAGCGCAGTTCATCGGCTCGTGGCACGGCCTCTACCGCACGATCCCCACCGAGTACACCACCCCAGAAGGTTTGAATTACACGCTGATGCTGGATTCGATCCGCGTAACCGACGAAAAGGGAACCCGGCTGAAAGTCGACCAGAGCAATCCGGGGCGCTATAAGCGGCTGCAAATCTGGGTGCCGGATGCGAACGACGCCACACACACCATAGTGATTCACTACCGCGTAATCGACGCGATCCGATTCTTCGAAGATCACGACGAGTTGTATTGGAACGTGACCGGCAACGAGTGGGACAACACGATCGAACACGTGGTGGCGCGGATCGATGTGCCCGAAGGCGTGTCTGGATTGAAGGCCGTGGCGTATACCGGCGCGATCGGCGAAACAGGGCACGGCGCGCAAGTGGACGTGAACGGAAACGTGGTGAGCATCACGACCACGCGGCCGCTTCAATACCGCGAAGGAGTCACGATCGCGGTGGGGTTCGACAAGGGCCTGGTACGTCAGCCTACGGCGGCGATGAAGCTCTGGCGAACGCTTGCGAGCAACAAGCCTTTCTTGATTCCGATTCTCGCGTTCTTCGCAATGTTCTGGCTTTGGTGGACGCGCGGGCGCGATCCTGAGCGCGAATCGATCGCCGTGCAGTACGAGCCGCCGGACCAGTTGACTCCGGGCGAGTGCGGCACGCTGGTGGACAATTCGGCGGACATGCGCGACATCACTGCGACGCTGGTGGATCTGGCGGTGAAAGGTTACCTGACCATCGAGCAAGTTGATGAAAGCCACCTGATGGGTCTGAGCCACAGCAAGCAGTACATTTTTCATTTGAAGAAGCCGCCTGCGGAGTGGGCTCAGGTGAGGGCCCACGAATACGAGATGCTGCTGGCGCTTTTTGAATCGGGCGCGCGTCCGGACGTGAAGCTCAGCGACTTGCAGAATGATTTTTACAAACATCTTCCGCAGATCCGGCAGTGCATTTTTGATGCGTTGATGAAGGACAACTACTACCTGCACCGGCCGGACACAGTGCGGCAGGGCTACATTTTCGCGGGAATCGTGATCGGGTTTCTTTTTGTCTTCGGATCGAGCGCGTTGATGGGCATAACCGGAATCGCGCGTATCACCTGGATGCTCACGGGAATTTTCACCGGCGCGGTGATCTGCGTTTTCGGCTATTTCATGGGCGCGCGGACAATTACCGGAGCGCGGGCGCGCGCAAAAGTGCTGGGCTTCGAGGAATTTCTTGGGCGGGTGGAGAAAGACCGGATCGACCGCATCGTCCGCACGCCGGAGATGTTCGAAAAATTTCTGCCGTTTGCAATGGCGCTGGGTGTGGAGAAAAAATGGGTCGGGTCGTTCGCCGGTATCGCTATGCAGCCGCCGCAGTGGTACTCGGCACCGTACGGCGTGGCATTCAATCCCGTGTTTTTCGTCAATGACATGCATTACATGGCGGCGCAGACCGGATCGATGATGACCACCTCTCCGCGCAGCTCGGGCGGTTCGGGATTCGGCGGCGGAGGATTTTCGGGCGGCGGATTCGGCGGTGGAGGCGGTGGCGGGTTCTGAGTTGTGGCGTGTCGTTACGTCTTGCCGGACGTGAGAATTTTCCGGAAAGCCTTTTGGGATTTGTAGTGTTCGTAACCCTCGCGCAGATAGAAAGCGTGAGCGCGGTCGCGAATCACGTTGGAGCGTAGGCGGACGGTTTTGGCGCCGTGTTCGCGGGCCCAGGCTTCGGCACGGGCGAGCAGTTGTTCCCCGATACGTTGAGAACGAAATTCTCGCCCCACCACGAAGCCTGTAATTTCGGCGTGCGGTTCCGATTCGATCGTGCCTTGTAAAGCGACGCAGATCCAACCCGCAATCGGTTCGCCCGCGCGCTGACCGAAGAAAACGGCATGTTGCGGAGAGATCGCGGCAAGTTGGTCCAGGCGGCGCGCGATGTCCGCGGCGGTCGACGGATAGCCCAGCTCGCCGGCGAGCTCGGCGAGGCGCGCGTAGTCATCCGGCTGCGGCGTGCGAATGTCGAGCGGCGCATTTTGTGGTGCGGCGGACAATCCGGTTCCCTCCATCGTGCTTGGAACGTCAGAACGTCTTATCTGAATCGAGAAGAATCGTTACCGGCCCGTCGTTCACGAGTTCAACGGACATGTGCGCTTGAAACACACCGGTCGCGACCGTTACGCCGCGCTTGCGCAATTCGGCGACGAACTCGTCGTAACCGGCACGGCCGGGATCGGGCGGCGCTGCGCCCAGGAAACTCGGGCGGCGTTGGCCGCGCGCGTCTCCATACAAAGTGAATTGCGAAACTGCAAGGATTGTGCCACCGGTATCAACGAGCGAGCGGTTCATCTTGCCTTCAGCATCATTAAAAATACGCAGATGGACGATTTTTTCGGCCATCGCGGCGGGCGTGCCGGGTGGATCATCTCGTCCCACTGCAACGAGGACGACGAGACCGGCGCCGATCTCGCCGACAATGGCGCCATCGACTTTCACGCGAGCTTCGGTGACGCGTTGGAGTACGGCTCTCAACTTTTCCCCGAGGAACACTATCGGACGAAGATTGTAATGCGCGAGCATGGAGTCGGCGAGTGATTCGTGCGCTCCGCTGAAAAGTGCCGCGGCGAAGTGTGCTAGAACCGTAAAGCGGAAACGGAGCGAATGGCATGAAGCTGGCACTGATCGGGACGCACGGGGTGGGCAAGACGACGCTGGCGTTTGAAATTTGCTCGCTGCTGAAAAAGGCTGGTAGGCACGTGGAGTTGGTCACGGAGGTCGCGCGACAGTCGCCATTCCCGGTGAACGCGGAGACGACGCTCGAAGGCCAGCTCTGGATCTTGCACGCGCAGATTGCCGCGGAATTGGATGCTGCGCGGCGGGCGCGAATGGTGGTGACCGATCGCTCGGTGCTCGACAACTACTGCTATCTCGTAAACAAGTTCGGCAGACACGCCGAGCTGGAGCCCTGGCTGGCGTGGTGGATGAACACGTACACGCGGCTGGTGGGCGTGCCGCCGGGGCCGGATGGATTACAGCCCGATGGTTTCCGTTCGGACGATCGCGGGTTTCAGGGGCGCATTCACGAGATTCTGATGGAGCTGCTGGCCTCGCCGCCGTTCGATACGTTGGCGCGGCCAGTGCTCTGGCTTCGGGCAGAGAATCGCGCAAACTGGGCGCAGGAGATTGTTGAATTGGCGACCCGAGCGCTCGGATCGTAGCGGCAATGAGAAAGTTCTCGAGGCGCTTCGTGCAAGATCTCAAGTAAGCTTTGGCGCGCGGCGATCTGCGGCGAACAGATTCGTTGGACGACATCATCGAAGCACTAAACCGGATTTTCGGGCAGGACTCGCTTGATACCGTCGAACTTGTGATGGCCATAGAAGAGAATCATTCGGAAGCGCCGATTACCGTCGGTGATTTGTTCGACTTTTTGGAACGCGGCGAGTCGGACGAGCATTCAACACCGATCGCAAAACGATGACCGACACGCGAACCATCTCCGAAAAGCAGGATTCGAAAAGCTGGCTTACACCCGGCGTGTTGGGGATCGGGCTTGCGAGTTTGTTTTCGGATTGGGGGCACGAGGCCGCGACGGCGATACTCCCGGCGTTTCTCGCGAGCCTTGGCGCGCCTGCGTACGCGCTTGGCGTGATCGAGGGAGTTTCGGACGGCCTTTCAAGTTTTGCAAAACTTGCGGGTGGATGGATCGCGGACCGGCCGGAGTTGCGCAAGCCGACCGGCATCTTCGGCTATTTGATGACGGGGCTCTCGACCGGCGCTTATGCGCTGCTGAACACGTGGCCGGCGGTGCTGGTGGTGCGAGCGTTCGGGTGGACGTCGCGCGGAATCCGCGGTGCTTCGCGCGACGTGCTGCTCACCGATTCCGTGGCGCCTGGACGCGAGGGACGCGCGTTCGGATACGAGCGCGCGATGGACACGACCGGCGCGGTGCTTGGGCCGTTGTGCGCGACGGCGTTGGTGGCGAAGCTTGGGACGCGCGGGGTGTTCGCATGGACGCTGGTTCCGGGAATCGCGGCGGCGCTGGCGTTTTTATTTTTGGTACCGAAAGGACGGCGCGACGACAGCCACAAAGCGCCAAGCTTCGTTTCGAGTTTTTCGCAATTGCCGGGCGAGTACTGGCGCTATCTGGCGGGCGTGTTCGCGCACGGGATCGGAGATTTCGCACCGACGCTTTTGATTTTACGCGCGACGCAAGAGCTGACACCGTCGCATGGATTCGCGCGGGCGTCGGTGATGGCGGTAGCGCTCTACACTTTCTATAACGTGGTGAACGCGGCGGCTTCGTATCCGGCGGGCCTGCTCGCCGACCGGATCAGCAAACGCGCTTTGCTGGCAGCGGGATATCTGCTGGCGACGATCGCGTTCGGAGCGTTTCTATTTGCGCCACCAACGGTGAGCGCGCTGGCGATCTTATTCGCGATCGCTGGAGTGCATGGAGCAATACAGCAGTCTGTCGAGAAATCACTCGCGGCGGAATTGTTGCCCTGGAAGTCGCGAGGATCGGGCTACGGCGTGCTGGCAACGGTGAACGGAATCGGCGATCTGATTTCGAGTGTGGTGGTGGGTGCGTTGTGGTCCAGCGTGAGCGCGAATGCTGGATTCCTCTACGCGGGTGCTTTTACGCTGCTCGGCGCGATTTTGATTTTGTTTTCCGGGAAGCCTGCCGCGCAGACGGCTTAGCAGAACGGCGTGCACCAGCGCTTGTCGCGCCCTTGGCTTTCACGCGCGATCGGGTGCGCGGCGCAGGCTGGCATTGCGGACAGAAGTGCGTGCTACGGCCGGCGACGATAATGCGGCGGATTTTTGCGCGGCAGCGGAAACAAGCCTCCCCGCCTCGTTGATACACGCGATGGTGCGTTTGAAATTCCCCGCGATTCCCTTCCGTATCCACGTAGTCCGAAACGGACGATCCCTTCAGGCGAATTGCCTCGTTCAAAACCGCGCGAACTTCTTTGTAGAGCCGCGCGATTTCTTCGGGCGTGAGATTGGCGCCGAGGCGCTTCGGATGAATCCGAGCGCGCCACAGGGCTTCGTCGGTGTAGATGTTGCCCATGCCGCTGAGTGCTCCCTGGTCCATCAGGAGCGCCTTTATGCGACTGCGGCGCGAGTGAACGAGCTCGCGAAACTCAGCTGGGGTGATGGCGAGCGAATCGGCGCCCAGGGTGGTGGCTCTTGTGGCCGCAGGCGCTCCGGCAGCCACGAGCCGCATTTTTCCAAATCGGCGGACGTCTGTGTAACGGAATTCGCGGCCATCGTCGAGCGCGAGAAAAACGTGCGTGTGCGGCACGACAGGCGCGTCAGCTGCGCCAATGACGATTTGGCCGGTCATTCCAAGATGAATCGTGAGCGCGACAGGTTCGGTGGCAGAGTCGCTTGGGTCGAAATCGACGAGCAGCAATTTTCCATGGCGGCGAATTCCGGAAACGGTGCGCCCGGGCAGATGCATCTCGAGCGCGGACGGATCTTCGATGAAGTTGGTCTTGGTGCTCAGGCGGACGCTCAGGATCCGGCGACCGGGCAGCGCAGCGCGCAATCCTCGGGCAACCGTTTCGACTTCGGGAAGTTCGGGCATGGTTATCGTAAACGAGAAGCGAGAAGCCCAGGCCGCAGGCAAAATTGCCTACGCTACTCAAAGCTGTTTGATTCTACGTCAAGGGAGAGGGATTCCGGGAGAAGCGACAATGCCCGCCATGCGGAGGATTTCCGAATACTCTTCGTCGGTAAGCGGACAGATGGTCATGCGCGTGTTTTTCAAGAATTTGATTTTGCGCAGCAGCTTGTTTTCGCGCAACTCGGCCAGCGTCACCTGGCGCGGAAGGCGGTCGACGGCGCGCAGGTCCATCACCAGCTTCTTGGAGTCATGCTCGTGCGGGTCGGGATACGGATCGCGACTTACCTCGGCAATCGCATAGAGGGCGTGCTCGGGCTTGCCGTGGTAGGCGATGGCGCGATCGCCCTTATGCACCTGCTTCAACTGGCGCAGCGCGTCCGGACGGTGTCCGGCATGGCGCCACATCTCCTTGCCTTTCACGAACAAGGTATCCCAGTGATAGACGCGGGGATCAACGGCGAGGAGCCAACGTCTTGGTTTGGTAGGTGGTTGCGTCATCCGCTCGAAAACTAACGCGCGCACTATACACGGAAGAGACGAAAAATGGCGAAATTTGTGTGGGAAATTTTTACCGACTGCGAGTCATCGAAGCCGATGGGCCCCACTCTTTCGTTAACTGTCTTATTTACCTGTGTCTACGAAGACATCCTCGCCTCGAACTTCGGTAGGGTAGCAGGTTACGGCGACGGCTGGGTTGGTCAGGAGCTTGCCGGTGGTCACATCATACTTCCAGCCGTGCCAGGGGCACACGACGGCGTTGCCTTCGAGCTCACCTTCTCCGAGCGGGCCTCCACGGTGCAAGCATACGTTATTGATAGCATGGAACTTACCGTCAACGTTCGCCAGAGCGACAGTGGTACCATCCACCTGAAACTCCCGAACCGTGCCCGGCGGAAGCTCGATCACCCGTGCCACGCGCAGAAACGCCATCGATACCATCCCTCCGTCGTCGCCCGTGCCGCTAGCGCGGTTGAGGCGTCTGCGCCACCATCACGCCCTGCTTAAATTCTTCGACCATGTCCGGCTTGAGGCGAATCGCGGTGGGCCGTTTGGCGAGCGTCATCTGGTCGATCTTGTCCTGCAGTTTAAGCAGCGCGTAAAAGAGCGCTTCTGGCCTCGGCGGGCAGCCGATCACGTAGACGTCCACGGGGACGATGCGGTCGACACCCTGCAACACTGAGTAGACGTTGAATGGCCCGCCGACGCTTGAGCAAGCGCCCATCGAGATGCACCACTTGGGATCGGGCATCTGCTCCCAGACACGCTTGAGCACGGGCGACATCTTCAGAGTCACGGTGCCGGCAACGATCATCAGGTCGGCCTGGCGCGGCGACGGTCGGAAGACTTCCGAGCCGAAACGAGCAATATCAAAGCGCGACGTGGTGGAGGCAATCATCTCGATCGCGCAGCAAGCGAGGCCGAACGTCAGCGGCCAGATCGCGCTCTTGCGCGCCCAGTTGAAAACGTAGTCCACCGTCGACAGAATGTAGCTGCGTTCGAAGCGGTTGTCGAGATGCGCCATGGAAAGCATCATGCCGCGGATCAACAAATCGCGGCGGATCGTGTGAGTATCGAGGCGAGTATAGAGACCTGGGGAGTGCGCGTC
>CAVREY010000005.1:0-187500 GCA_963720225.1 uncultured Acidobacteriota bacterium
AAACGGGGGGCAGGTCACTGCCGTGCGTGGATCAGTCGATTCGTGGAAACGTCTATTGAAAGTTAACTGCCGTTAATCTTTAGAGGGTGATAATGACACTCCGCACCTTACTGCTTCTCGGAGCCAGCCTCCTTGCGCTTAACTTGCCCGTAACTGCTCAAGGCAATCCGAAGCCGGACAACCCCACTACTGCCGTCGTGAACGCGTTTGCGACGCATGACATCGTGATGCTTGGAGAAATGCACGGAAATAAACAGGAATATGCGTGGCTTCGCTCGCTCGTGGCCAGCCCTGAGTTTGCCGACCGCGTGGACGACATTGTTTTGGAGATGGGCAACTCTCTCTACCAAGCGTCGGTTGACCGTTACATAAGTGGCGAAGACGTTTCGCTGGAGCAGGTACAGAAAGCGTGGCGCAATACGGTGGCGGTCGTGGGTCCGCCGTCGCCAACTACGCCGCTCCTATTTCAGGCAGTCCGCGAAGAAAACATGAAACGCAAAGGCAAGCACCAGATGCGCGTTGTCTGCGGCGATCCTTATATCGATTGGGAGAAAGTGAAAGACCGACAGGACATCAGTCCATATGCCGCCAATCGGGACCAGTGGTTCACGCAGGTCGTAAAGGATGAGGTACTTTCCAAACATCATCGGGCGTTTCTAATCATGGGCTCGGCCCATTTCTTGCGCGTTCCTCCTTTTCCCCGAAGAATTTCTATCGAGCACGAGTTACAAGCGGCTCGGGCGAAAACATTCTTGATCGTAGCCGGAACAAACACACCCGGAGGCTACGACGACATTGACCACCGTTTCGATTCTTGGCCAACGCCTTCCATTGTTCCGCTAACCGACAATTGGGTTGGCGACCTGCCCGCATATTCGATTATTTCTGGAGGGGGAGCAGAAGGGTATCAGTGGATGTTCAGCTCCGAATCCGCCTCGGCGGCCCCTGTGAAGCTAAAAGATGTCGCCGACGCGCTGCTTTATATTGGGCCCCGTGACAGCTTGCTTGATGTCTTCATCACACGAGGGGAGCTGGAGGGTACGCCTTACGAAAAGGAGATTGAGCGCCGACTAACGCTTGAGGGAATTCCTCTCGAAATATTGGCTGAGTTGGAACCGGGAACAAACGAAGCTCCACAGTTCTCGCAGCCGAAAATTACGAAGCCCGAGCCACCTGCCGCGCCCGCTCCAGCACCTGCGCCGCAGGCGCAGCCAGCGCCTCCTCCCAAGGCCGTCGGTCCTCCCCCGCTACCGCCTCGGCCTCCGTCGCAATAATGCTGTGATTTGCGGACTCCCGATTCGTCATGACTTCGTGAGTCTCCATATCAGCGTTCGATTCCGAGTTGTCGAAGCCAATCCCGATCCTCTGGCGTGAGGCGCAATCGCGTGCCGTTCCGGCACGGCGCACAGACAAGCGAGTTTCGGTTTCGCGTGGATTTGCCACACTCGGAGCAGATTGGAATCCGGACAGTGTCGTGAAGTTCGGCTCTCCCGAATCTCCTGCCGTCATGCTCTCGATTTCGTGGTCGCGGATCACGATCGATTCTCCTTGGCCGCCAGCCGTTCCGCTCTGTACTCGCGACCGCGCGCTTCGTTCGCGAGATATGCATCAATCAGGCATCGCAGTTCGAATTTGCTAGCTCGCGGGCGTGCAGCATTTGAATCTGTTCCAATCGTGGCCTTTCCAACTCACTTCGCCTTTTCGCACCGGGGAGCTTGAGAGGAATGGCACGCCCCCCACTCAAGTTGAGACACACAATGAAATTCCGAGACTTCGGCGCGTGCATTGAAAAACCGCCCACAGCCGGGCTGTAAGCCCACTTGGTATCTAGTTGCAGCATCGCATCGCCGTTCACGACGTAAAAATAATCCGGTTTCTCGATAGCTTGGTATATTGCGCCCTTCACAGTTTTGCCGTTTACCTGCAACGGCAGCGATGTTCGAACGAAGTGCACAACGGTGCCGGTGTATTTCAGCCTGTCCACTAACGACGCGCTCCATGCGTTATCGCTTTCAGACATTGCGTACACCGTGAAAGATTGCCCGAGGTCAGCCTTGTAAGGAATCGGGCCGCTGGCGTCGTCTCCAGCCACTGCGAGACCAGCCGTGACGAGCAACAGTAGAAAAACCGCGATTGGTGACTTGCGGCCCAGCATTCGTAACCACTCCAATGCAGAGTTTACCGGAGATGTGAAGTAAGACTTCATTTGGACGGTAACGGCGTTTATCAGATGGGATGAGAAGGCCGGTCTCCAGCGGGATGCGATACGCTCCCATTGAACGACGCGCTCGAGGCGCAAAAAGGAGACCGGCAATGAAGAAGATTAGCACTCTGGCAATCGAGGGGATCGAGATTTTCAAGCCGAACCAACTCACGATTGGTTTGGATCTGGGAGATCGAACCAGCCGTTACTGTGTCTTGAAGGAAGCGGGCGAAATCATCTTGGAACAAGAACTGGCTACGACACCGAAAGGATTTGAGCAGGTGTTCCGTAAGATTCCGCGGAGCCGGATCGCGCTGGAAACCGGAACGCATTCCCCCTGGGTCAGCCGGCAGTTGACCGAGCTAGGGCAGGAAGTGATTGTGGCCCATGCGCGCAACGTGCAACTGATCAGCCAGAGCACCCGGAAAGACGATCGGCTGGATGCCCGGACGCTCGCGCGTCTGGCCCGAATCGATCCCGGCTTGCTTGGTCCGGTGCGCCATCGCAGTGCCCAAGCCCAAATCCATCTGACGGTGATCCGGGCGCGAGCGGTCCTGGTCGGCGCGCGTACGGCGCTGGTCAATGCAGCCCGAGGGTTGACCAAGTCTTACGGCGCACGACTTCCGAAATGCGGCACCGAACAGATGAATCGAGAGATTACGAAAAATCTCAAGCCCGAGTTGCGGGAAGCTTTAGAACCGCTGCTGGCGGAAATCGAATCGCTGAACGCACGCATCGTGGAGTACGACATGCGGATCGAGCCGATCGCGAAACAGGTCTATCCCGAGGTCGCTCGACTGAAACAGGTCCAAGGAGTCGGGCCACTGATTGCGTTGACCTACGTTCTGACCTTGGATAACCCGCACCGATTCCGCCGCAGCCGGGACGTAGGCTGCTTTGTTGGGTTGCGCCCGGGTCGCAGGAACTCAGGGATGAGTGAACCGCAACTGCACATCAGTAAGGAAGGAGACCGTTATCTCAGAACGCTGCTGGTACAAGGGGCGCACTACATTCTGGGGCCCTTTGGACAAGATAGTGATCTGAGGCGCTGGGGGCTGAAGCTATCGGAGCGGGGAGGAAGGAATGCCAAGAAACGAGCGGTGGTTGCCGTAGCACGGAAACTCGCCGTACTGCTTCACAAGTTGTGGGTCAGCAAAGAAGTTTACGAACCGCTGCGGAATAGCCGAAAGCAGATGGCCCAAGTCGCTTAGAAAGTCCGAGAACGTGGATTTGAACCACCGAGCTCAACCGCCGAGATCAGGTGACTGCGCCTAACTCCTGGCCCAGCTCCGGTCGAAAGACCAGAGCCAAGGTCGATTATCAGGTCGCAGCACCTACTGAATCGAGGACGCCCACCTGGCAGCGAGCGACAAACGCTCAGCAAAGACTGCGGATGGAAGGATGGCGACCCAGGTGGCTCGGTGAATCAGGTTAGGATCCACAGCTAGGAAAAACATCAACCGTCTTGACTCCGACCGGCCTTCTCATGGAAGGAGCTAGCCTACCCTGTTGCGCTAACTCTCTCCGTCAGCCCGGGATTCAAATGGCAAATCCGTGAAGCAACCTGAACGAAGTCGTAAGACTCAAAGCATCATCATTCAACACAGGGCGTAGTTGCATTTATTACTCCACATCCCTCGGAGGTGCTATGTCACTCTCCCGGCCATTGCTCCTTCTCGCTTTCAGCGTATTTGTCCTGCAAGTCTCGGACCAGCCAAATAAGCTCATAGAACACCCTGAGCAATTCGGCGGAGCATGGGAGACGACAACAGTATCGGGAATTGATGGGATCTTTATTCAAATCCAAGCGGATACGCACCAAGCCCCACTCAGGTCGGGGCAGTCCGTAGATATTTGGCTATATCACCGGGAGCGAGGCGAGCAGACTGGCGGATGGGCCAATGTCGTGACGTACGACAGCAATGCCGCGTCGGGCGCCGTTGCAAGCAACCACTCAGACACCTTCTTCGACGGCACGCGTCTGCACATTGGGTTCGCCGGCCACGGTGATCAAAAGCCAGTCGATCTGCCTTTCGACTTGGACGTCACCTACTCACCTTCATCCCAACAGTGGACAGGAATCTGGACGCGATCCGATGAGTCTCGCTCCGTAACACTCGAACGCCCGAAGCCAAGCGGCGGAGTTTCACCGACCGTGTACGTCGGAGACTGGATGCTCGACGCGCCTGAATCGCCGACTCGCGGTCCTGCTGACTCAATCCACATCAGACAATCGAGTGATGGCGCTCTTTCGGCGTGGTTCGATTCTGCCCGCAAACTCGGTGATGACGTTGACTCGGAGGAAATCGCTGCTGGACAGTTGCTCCGCGTGCTTTCTGCATCAGACGCTGAGCTTCTCCTCGAAACAAATCACGCGACGGGAACTAATAATCGCTATTGCGCAGCAATCTCGTCCGATCACCGCCATCTGATCGGAGATTGGATGTGGGGCGGTGATGCGAGCACTAGGGTGCATGGCAACTTTTACCGCTCTCCTTAACTCGAGCTCAAAGTCTGCTATGAACGCTTCACCTCGCAGCGCCTGATAAGTTCTGATATGGAATGACCCGTCAACTACGAGCAACTGTTTTCTTCTTTTTTCTCGCTCTTAGGAGGCAGCGCGAGTCGTGGTCGAGGTAGTTTTTGCGACGGTTGATCACTCTGATATTCGCGGGTCGAAGCCGCATAATCGTGATCCGTCGGGAGCTGCCTCGGACTATAAGCGCGGGTTCGGTCCGCAGACCTACCGCATAGAACTTTCGAGGATTCTCCTTTCCGTGTACCCCTCGACCACAACCGACGCTGCCTCCTTTGAGCTTCTGACTTCAGAACAAATTCACCCTAAGCCGCACGCGGCAGAGGTTCCTTGTACGCTGTTTCTGCTTGGATCCCGATGGCCCAGATAAAACCCAGCAACTCGCGTCCCACCGCCGTCATCACAACTCCCTTGTTCTTGCCCTTGCCCAGCAACTTTCGATAGCGCTCATGCAACCGATGTTGTGCTTTCCAAGAGATCTCTTTGACCTCTTCGCTGACATGCGCTTGCCGCTTCCGCAACTTTGCCCCCACGGACGGTCGGTGCCGGTAGGCCCACGCAGCTTCCACAACCACCCGCCGTAAATGCGCATTTCCTGTCTTGGTGATATTCCCGCGTCGGCTGCGCTCTCCACTGGAGTCTTCGCTGGGTACGATTCCTCCGTAAGCCATTAATTGCCTGGCCCTGGTGAACCGCGAAAGCTCTCCCAGTTCGGCGACCACCGTCACTGCCGAAACATGCGCGATCCCTCGTAGCGCCTGCAAGGCCTCGATCACGGCACGCATCTGGGGTGGCGCACTCTTCACCGCTTCTGTAATCGCACTCTCCAGCCGCGCGATGCGTGCTGCGCCATGCTCCACCTCATGAAGGTAATCCAGCAATGTGGCTTCCTGGGCCATCTGTTCGAAATGTAGTTCCCGCTTCACCCATTCCAGATACTTCATTGACCAAGCCTTTACTCCCATCGGCGGTCGGCGGCCATGCCGCAATAGAAACTTACTCAACCGATGCCGTGCTCGAAGTTCATCCTGCTTGGCCGCTTCCCGGGCCCGCACCAAATCCCGCAATGCCTCGTGAGCCGCATCCGGCACCCATACCGCCGTCAACTCTCCTGCCCGATAATTTCTCGCCAGTTTCAACGCATCCCGCCGATCCGTTTTTACACGATCCCCGGCTTTCACCGGCACCAAGGTGGGCGCGACCACCTCGCATTTGCCTCCCATCCGAGTCAGTTGCCAGTACAGCGCGTAACCTGTCGGACCCGCCTCATAACAAAACCGCAGCTCCTCCACCGGCCCCAGTTTCTTCACCAGTTTCCGAATCGATTCTTCGCGATTCGATATGACCCCCAGCGACCGTATCTCCCCGCCCTGCTCCGCTACAGCTATCGAAATTGTCTCGGCATGGACATCCAATCCGACAAACTTTATTCTCTTCATCGACCGGCTCCTTTCGCTTGTGGCTCTGTACTGCAGATCTTCCGATTCGCAGCATAACCCACGCCTGCGAATCGGAGCCGGTCATTCCATTGTGACTATAAAGGTAGAAGTCAAGAAAAAACACATCTCCTTCGGCTGGAATTTTTCTTGCTTCGCAGCCCACTTGATCGAGCGAGATGTGTTTTGACCTACCGCGCCATGTGCTCGGTTGCAGGGGACTGTGCCCCTGTGGTTTGGGTTTTCTCTACCAGCGGTTTTCATCGCTTCTTCGCGACGAAGCCTGTCAGTTCCGAAACCAACAAAGCAGAACGGTGGTCAGATGTGGCGACCATGGTTCTATCTGGGACTCGTGGCCTATAGCTTTTTCTGGTTATCCGAGAGGGACTAGGGTCGCGTGTGAGACTCGGTGCCCGTGACCAGCCAGACTTTTTAGTCCAGGCGGTGTGAGAGAGTTTTTATATCACAGCCAGGGGCTGTGAAGATGGATTTGGTCCCCAGGGGCTACAGGCCGCCGGGGCAGGCGGCCTGTAGCCGAGTGCCGAGTGCGGCCTTTTCGTGTTGTATTCCACGCGCCACTTTTCGATTACCACCTGCGCCTCCTTCAACGAGTAGAAAATCTCTCCATTCAAGCATTCATCCCGTAGCTTCCCGTTGAAACTCTCACAGTACCCGTTCTCCCAGGGACTACCTGGTTCGATGTAAAGCGTTCCTGTTCCTACACGCGCCAGCCACTTCCGTAGTTCTTTCGCTACGAACTCCGGGCCATTGTCAGACCGAATGTTCTCTGGAACCCCTCGCCACAGCATCACATCGGCCAACGCCTCGATCACCTCATAGCTTTTAAGCCCGCGAGCGACCCGAATCGCCAGGCACTCCCGCGTGTATTCATCGATCATCGTCAGCATGCGGATCGTTCTGCCGTCATGAGTCATCGCGCTCACGAAGTCATAGCTCCAGACGTGATTCGCCCGCTCGGGCCTTAGCCGCACGCAAGAGCCGTCATTTAACCAGAGCCTTCTTCTTGGTTTTTGTTTCTTGGGCACCTTCAGCCCCTCGCGACGCCAGATGCGCTGCACCCGATCCCTACCTACTTGCCAGCCCGCATCTTGCAGCACCGCTGTGATCCTGCGGTAGCCATAGCGCCCATACTCACTGGCCAGCGCAACGATCGCTTCCGTCAGCGCATCTTCGTCGATCCTACGGATCGCGGCGTAGCGTTGTGTCCTTCGCCACTGCCCCAGCAGCCGACAGGCATGTCGCTCGCTCACTTCGTACTTCTCTCGCGCATGCTCCACCGCACAACGCCGCCGCTCAGGGCTTAGAAGTTTCCCTCCGCTACGTCCTTCAGGATCTGCTTCTCCAGGGACAGCTCCGCCACCAGCCGCTTGAGTTTCGTGTTCTCCCTTTCCAGTTCCTTCAGTCGTTTCGCTTGATCCAGCTTCAGGCCGCCGTATTCCTTCCGCCAGCGGTAGAACGTCTGTACCGTGATTTCAGCTTCCTTGCAGGCTTGCGGGGTGAGCTTTCCGTTCGCAATTCCCACTTCGATCTGACGCAGTATCGTCACGATCTGTTCTGCTTTGTATCTCTTCATTGGCATGTCCAGCTCTCCTTTAGAGTGATTCTCTCTCACTCCCGCTGGACTAAATCAAGCCGTCAGGTCATTACACAAACGCGGCCAAGATGGTTGTTGCTTCGGCGATCAACGAAGACGGGGATGCGCTCTATCCCCGAAAATGGAACCACGACTTCATCGATCTACCGGAGGATAAGAATCCGAAGCGACCTGCCGTAACCGCCGAAGTACTGACCGCCGTTGTCAGCGCACCAACCAAGAGGCTATACCGCATGTTCTACACGCTCTGCGCATCTGCGGGTTTGCGATTTGGTGAAGCACTGGGGATCGACATTAAGAATGTTTCCCCGGACTGCGCCACCATCAATATCTGTCAGAAGGCCTGGCGCGGACAGATTCACAACTACTTGAAGTCTGAGAACGGCAAGAGAGAGATCGACCTACACCCAACGGTCGCGGCCATGCTGAAGGATTTTATTGGCGAGAGACATTCTGGCCTCCTGTTCTCTACTCGAACTGGGCGACAGCTCTCACAGCAGAACATCCTGAAGCGTTCGCTGCATCCGATCCTAATCGATCTCAACCAGCCAAAGATGGGCTGTCACGCATTTCGTCGTTTTCGCATTACGTGGCTTCGCAAGAACTTGGTCCCAGAGGACCTCATTACGTTTTGGCTTGGCCACGCGGGAAAGACAGTGACGGACACCTATTCCAAGCTGAGGGACGACGCGGGGTTTCGCAAGCAAGTAGCCGAGAAAGTAGGATTGGGTTTCGAACTTTCGCAAGAAAGCGCTGTTGTTGGACCGAATGGACCGAAAATCGAAGCTGGAACAGTCGAAGAACTGGCTGTAAACTATTGAGAGTGTATTGGTTGCACCGTGTGGGCGTGTAGCTCAGCTGGGAGAGCACCTGCTTTGCAAGCAGGGGGTCACCGGTTCGATCCCGGTCACGTCCACCAACATCTTCCTGCTTTTCAGGCACTTACTAATTGGGCCGTTGGCCGGCTTCGCCAAATTTGGGAACATTTGGGAACAATAAGGATTCCAACTGATCCACGGCCTGTCTCTGAGCGCTTCCGCTCGCATGGGTGTAAATCTGGAGCGTGGTCGTCATATGCGAATGGCCGAGTTGCGCCTGCGCCACCCGCAACGGAGTTCCTTGCTCGTGAAGCAACGTCCCATGCGTGTGCCGCAGAGAATGCCAATCCAGTGATCCGAGCCCCGCTTGTTGAGAGGCCGGATGGAGTTGGCGTCTTCGCAGATTCTTCGCGGCAAGTGGCGTACCTAGCCGCGTCGAAAAAACCAATGCACCGTCTGCGACATCTCTGCAACTAACGCGGTGTGCCTGAAATGCTTGAACGACTCCCGGAGTGAGCGGAATTTCCCTGCGGCTGGCGCGAGTTTTCGGAGTACCGAAAGTTCCTTTGTAGCAGGTCTCCTCAACACGCAATGTTCCGGCTGCAAGATTGATTCGTCCCCACCGCAGCGCCAGAATTTCTCCAATACGCAAGCCGGTCATAACCGCAACGAGCACCATCGTGCGTACAGGTTCTTCTGAAGCAGCGAGCAGTCGCCGCACTTCATCCAGAGAAAGGAATCGGTGCGGACGCTTGAGCGAGCGTTCCGGCATTTTCGTACCACGCACTCGGTTATCGGACAGAAAGTTCCAGTCGACCGCAGTCCCTATAACCTTGCTTAAGAGACTGCGGAGATGGTGTGTCGTCTCCCATGCGTAGCCGTTTTTCAGTTTTCCGATCAGGAACGGTTGAACCTCCGCGCGGGTGATGTCGCACAGGCGACAATCACGAAAACGCGGGAGTAGATGCTTGCGCAGCAGAAACGAATAGATCTCCTGCGTAGCGGGTTTGAGTGTGGGCAAAGCAACGGGCTCGAAGTGCTCAGTCACAAAGGCTCCAAACGACATGGTGGCCTGAGCCCGGCGTTGTCCTGAATTGAGCGTAGCAAGACGGCTTTGCAAAAGGATGCGGGCATCGCGCCGGCTGGGAATTTCGCTGACCAACCCGAGGACTTCGGACCGCAAAATCCTCTCGACCGTGCCATCGGGTTGAATCACGCCTTCCCTCCAGCGTGCGACCCACATCTTCCGTTTCTTGCCGCGTGTAAACAGATATCCATCTTGGTACCGACAGCGAACCATTTTTGTCCTCTCTTTCGAGTGGTTGGTTCGTCTGCCTTTCCCTATGTCGCTTACGAGTGTACTCCGAGCGTCAAGTTGCATTCGAGCGTTCACGTTGCGAGTCGACCCACGCCAAGACTTCGCCTTGGCGGAATCGCCAGTATTTGCCCAAGCGAATTCCCGGAAGTCGATCAAGAGATCGTTTGCGCGTTCGGTCATAGACCCACGAAACGGGCACGCGAAGAAGTTCGGCAACCTCTTTGACCGTGAGCAGCTCGTTTCGTTCCCGGGCCGGGGCAAGCTGCTCTTTCCCTAGCTGCTTTTCGAAAGACGACGTGGCGATCTGGTTGGAAGCGAGCATTAGACCTCCCTGGAGGACGTTGAATTCGACGGGGCACGGTCATCCGGCGGGCGCTCTGATCTTTGCTGGGCGGAAGCCGTCGTCGGGATTGCCGACGGCAATTTGCGACTGTGCCTTGCTGACGGTCAGCCGGGCGTAGTAATTCGGATCCGCTTTGTCATCGGCGCGGTAGTCTGCTATGCGGCGAATGATTTCCTCAGGCGCATCACCGCGGGCCAGTGCGCGTTTGGCATAAGCCCAATCTGCCTCGGATTGGCTGCGGTGTCCGCCTGGCATTCTTCGTGTCGCTGCGTGGGCGTCGCCGAGATGCCGCGGGGCGTCCGGCGAGTCTTCGTGTAACGCGAAGTCGCGGAGGTGGTAAATCAGGTCGGACTCTTGAACTGCCCGCACCACAAATTGCTCGTTGTATTTGCGGTTTGCGAATCCGGGAATGCGCAGCACGCGGGATATATCGGTGGCCGCAGTGTCAGCCCGGAACTCGGTGGCCAAGGAGCGCAGAAGTGATTCGGCCTGATCCTGGTCGAGTCCCTGGACTCGCCAGATCACCTGATGTTTCTCCGGCGATGTATCGAGCACGAAATTGGGTGCGGGAATGTCTCCCGACGTTCGTATCGCACGCAGAGAGTCGGTCGCACCTTCATCCAGATCGAGATACACGTGACGAATTTCGCGGATGTTCTCCTTCGTTCTTGAATGACTGTGGTTTTTGATCGGGTTCATCCCCACGAAAACGTCAGCGCCGCGTTCGTTTTGTTCGTTGAGCCAGTACATAAACAACGGCTCTGCGATCGTTTCCGCCTTGAGAATGCGTTGCATGGTATGTGCGCGAACACGATTTCGTACAACAACAGCGACGCGATCTTCCGGCGCGTGGAGCGCCAGGACGTACTCCGAAGCGGAAAGTGTCCGCGGAACGAATGGTTGCGACCTCGTCATAGAGTTGTCTCTCGGCGCGACGTAGACCGTGCTGAAGTCGAAGAGATCGGCATCAGGGTCGTAGCTCTTGATTTCGAGAACTTCGGAAATGAACCGGCGTCCGGGCCGCCGTTCGATTTGAACGACGACGTTCAGAGAATCTCCGACATTCGTCTTGACGGCGCGGTACGGCAATTCAATGCCGCTCTGCAGAACGCAACTGGTGAAGCGCGTAAGGCCCTGCTTCGCCGAACTCGCATGGATGGTGGAAAGGGTTCCGGAATGTCCCGTATTCAAGAGCTGCAGAAGGTCAAATGCTTCACTGCCCCGAATTTCGCCCAACAAAATGCGATCGGGGCGGTGGCGCAGCGAAGCCTTGAGCAGGTCGCGGATCGACACGGCAGGACTGCCGTTCTGTTCGCGCCGTGCCTCGAATCGAACGAGGTTTTCGTGATGCAGCTGGATCTCCGCCGTGTCTTCGATCAGCAGGATCCGCTCGTCCGAAGGAATGAATTTGCCGAGCGCTGTTAATAATGTCGTCTTACCGGTTCCTGTTCCGCCGCTTAATAAGATGTTGCGGCGCCCGAGCACATAGTCTTCGAGCACGATTCGCGAGATGGCGATCGAGTGTCTGGACACCAATCAGATCTTCAAGCTCGAAGCGACGAGCATTGAACTTGCGAATGGTGAGTGTGACGCCGCCGAGGCTGCACGGAGGAATCACGACGGCGACGCGGCTCCCGTCCGGCAAGCGCGAATCGAGAATTGGCTTTGCTTCTGAAATATCATCGCCCAAACGGCGCGCGATATTTTTCACCGCGACGGTTAACGACCGTTCGCCAAGACTGATGCCCGAGGCGCGTTCCATGAATCCTTTACGCTCAAAAAAGACGCGGTCGGGACCGTTGACCATGATCTCGCTGATGCTGTCATCGAGGATGAGATGTTCGATCGGTTTGAGAAATGGAAGAATCGTTTCAAAGCCGTTCATCAGAGCGCTCCTTCCTCCAGCTGCTGGAAATACGACTTATTCGGGTCGTTGTAATAGGGCTTGAGATAGCAAAATGACGGGGGGATTGGATTCAAGCCGTCGTAGGCGATGACCACGGACTGCGCGTTGCGCAGCTCGGTGAAGGTCTTCATGTCGAACCGGAAGTCCGACTGTGAGTTGTAGCTTTTGGAGGCCGTGATGTTTGCCCGATGGGACAGCGTATTTCCGGTGAACAAACTGACGCGGGCATCATGGCCGCTTTCCGACAGGTTGTAGCTGACTTTGAGCCGGTCTTCGCGCCCACATAGCTCGCTCGCAGTCTTGGCCGAAAAATCGTCGGAAAGGGTGAGAAAGATTTTCGTCCGAAAGGTCTGGAGCAGCGTGCGCCAGCTGTCTCCTGGCAGGGCGGACCTGAGCGAACTGATACTTTGTGTGGCAACGATCGGAATGCACTTCGGCTGCCGGGACAGGCTGAAGAACTTTTCATCGCCCGTCGGGTCGCTCTCGCCTACGGTTGCGAAGTGCTGGTATTCGTCGCACAGAAACAGGACCTGACGGAAATGCTTCTCGGGATTCGCTTCGATCTCCGGCACGCGATTGAGGACGGCGCGTTCGAAATCGAGCTTCATCATCACGCCGATGGCTTTCGCGAGGCCCGGATTCATTCCGATGGGGAAATTGAGCGCACAGACCTTTCCGGTCTCGATCAGCCAGGAAAACGATGGGAGCGGTTTTCCGTACCTGTTCCCGACATTCTTTTCGGGATCGTAGCACTCCTTTTTCGGGCAGAAGACGCGCTTCACTTTGGGACTGTCGTCGAACAGGGAAAGAAAGACAGAGATACCTTCGACGATTGACGTGCGCAACTTCGGCTCAACGCGTCTCCAATCCTGAGTGAACCATCTCTGGACGGCTTCCAGCTGCGCAAGTTTATCGGGATCGGCGTGAGCAGGATCGAGAACACTTCGCGGCTCGAAAGGAATTCCTTTTGTTCGCAACAACTCTCGCAGTTCGGGCGTGGCCTCGGCCACATAGCGGTCTTCGCCGGTCCGATGCTGAAAGCCCAAGCCTGCCAGGTCCGCTGCCCGGTCGCCGAACACCTGGGGGGTTACTGCAACAAAGTGCCTGCCTAGGATGATCTCTTCAGCTTCGTGAATTCGTTGATCGAGCAGGGGCGGCGAGATGGCGCACTCGTAGACATTGAAGAGCGTTACGTAGTCGTACGCGACCTTATGAAGCAGGATGATGAACTTAACGAGGTTGGTGTAAGCCTGCTGCCAGAAAGGTTCCTTGCCACGACCGAAGAGATTGTTTAGCAGCGATGCGATATTGAAGGCGAGAGCATACGCGTCCAGGTCGTTGTGAAGCGGGTTGTAACGGAATTCGGAGTCGAGGCTGATTTCGATATAGTCGTCACCTCGTCCGTGACGATCGAGAATCTGTTTCACTTTCCTGCAAAAATCGCCCTTCACCTCCAGAATCAAGCCGCCAATCCTTTGCGTCCGGATCGTCAGCTTTATAAGCCAGGATCTGTTCGGCGTAGGGGTACATGCAGCACGAAGTTTTTCCGCTTCCCACGGCGCCCAAGATCGCGATGCCGGTGAACAGTCCGCGCTCGGGTATGACGAACCAGTTGGGCGTTTCGGATGGACCGGGACGGCGCGCGTTGTGCGTTTCTCCCAGGACGACAAAGAGATCGTTCGCGTTTGTCGGCTCCGGGTACTGCGGAAGACGTCCGGCCACGACGCGCTGGCGAATTCTCAGGGTGCCGACGTAGAGCGCGGAAAGCAGCCCGAGGTAGACGATGTAAGGTGTCGTGAACTGGACCACGATATAGAGTGCGCGGAAGCTCATAAAAGCCTGCGGCGCTCGCACGCGCGATGACCCGTAGGAAGAACTGATCTCCCGGGAAGGGCCGCGCATAAAAAAGCGCACATCCCTGAAGCCATGGCGAGGATCGCGGCAACGAAGTGCCGTGAGCCGAGAATTCGTCGCATCATGATTTCTCCAGGCGCTCCGGTTGAGTCTTGGCCGGTCCGTCGTTGCGAGCCTTCCGCAGTTCGCGCCACTTGCGGTAGTCCTGATCCCGCCAGAGAGTTTTCTTCAAGACGGAATTGACGACGTGATCTGCGCTGCTCTCGATGAATTGCGCATAGTCATCGAGCAGCGCGCTGACAGGCTCTTCCATGCGAACTTCCCGAGTAAGAATCGCTGGTGCTTTCTTGATGATGGGCATTGGCTTCTCCTTGCTAGTGAATTGGTCACTCCGTCTGTCGAGATCGGAAAACTGCCGGCACCGCAGCCGGCGCCCCAGGGCGGGAGCGACCCCACGAACTTTTTGGGCGGCTGAAAGCCGAAAAAGTGGGGTCGCTCCCGCCCGTTTTGGTAGTTTTCCCACTGCTGCTTTCGAGTTTTGTTTCAGATAGCTCTTGTCCGTTGCAAAGAGCATGCCGGCCACAAGGTGAAGACTTTGGTACAGGCCGACTTGCAGGATGTCAGTATTTACCTTCTTCACCGGTTTGTCTCCACTTCCGGGACCAGAAGCACCGATTGCATCAAGAATCTGCGTGCTGAAGTGCGTGGAGTGCTGGTTTGTCGCTTCCACGAAGGTCCTCGCGAATTTCTGCGTCCGGCTATCCGGCCCGACCTTCCACGCGCGATAGAGATGCTCAAACCGCGCGCCCGTGAAATCGTTCCTTGGCGAGATTGCGAAAGATCAAATCCCCTTCGGTCAGCGACGTGTATTCCGCCAGATCCCACGCTTTGCGAATCGCGAAATATCGCAGGAGATCCTCGGCATGGATTTGACTGGAGAGGGATCGTCACGACATCGCGGAACAGCTCCGAAGCCTTGACGGAAATGCGCATTCGGTCCGCGCGAGAAAAAGGAATCGAAACTCGGAAAGCTCCCGAAACAGCGGCAGATACATCTGCAGGTGGTGCACGAATCCCGCAAGGTTTGCTTCGGCACCCTGGATGTACGTGAACGTTACGGTCCGGGAAGCGGACGAACCCGCCGGAAAGAACATCGGGCAACGGTCGACAAAATAGCGAATCGTCGGCGTTTCGATGTATCGGCCGCTGTAGGTTTTGGAGGGCAGAGTGGTGTGTGGTAACCGAAGTTCCGCGCAGAAGTAGGAGACTTTGTCCGGCTCGGTTTCGAGATAGTCGTGGTCGAGATTTCCAAGCACGAAATCGAGCATGGCGATGCGGGCGCGGATGTATTCGAGTTCGTGCTCACGGCGGTTCCTGAGATTCTCTCTTCCGATTTGGCGGTACACCTTCCGCGAGAACAGATGGTAGGCGGTTCCGCCCTGGGCGAAGCGATAGGTTCGTGCGTGCTGGTCGGCCTGAAGTTTGTTCCAGAAAAGCGTCGTGCGCTTTCCCCAGGACGCGCCGGTAAAGCCCAGGAATTGGCGTGCGACAAAATATCCGGAATGAGTGGCTACGAGATACAGAAACTGGGCTTCGTCCGCGGTATAACCGAGGGCCCGCAGTGCGTCGATCTGTGGTTGCGAGAAGATTCATAGAGACAGGATTGTTGCGGTGATTTCGCGCTCCTCGAGAACGCGCCGAAGGCGCGAGGAATCTTCGCGACGGGCATACAGAGAAAAGCCCGCTTTCGCTTTTTCGGCCAAGAGCGCGAGGCCGGTAGTTGCGCGTTGCGAGTTCGAGATCGAGATGCTGTCGCTCCATCTCGGCCGTGTCGTACTCGATCCGCAGATCGGGCACGGGAATTTTCCCGTTCAACGACGGACAGTCCGTGCCGCTCGGCGATCTCGTCCAGAGCCTCCGGAGAGCGCCCTTTCTCGTCAAGAGCTTCGAGATCGCGATTCAGATTCTGTTTCAATTCATAGTCGAGGACCACGCGGACGGGACGACCGCCCGCCGATTCGATCCGTTCGACTTCCGCCTGATAGAGGCGGTACAGATCCGCATCGTGTTTTGCCTCGCGTGGTTTCGCAAAGCCGTGATAGATCGCCTGCCCATCTGGCACGCGTGCCCGATTTTCTGAGCAGTGCGAGCGCCGCTGTTTGGTCAGCGCGAGCAAGCGCGATGGCTTGTTCCGCTCGCCGGGCCCTGGTTTTTCGGAGAGCAGCGACTGTTGTTTGAGACGGCGGATTTCGCGCTCCATGCGTGTGGCATCGCCGCCATAACTGAGACGAGCGAGATCGGGGGCGGCGATGACGCGAAACGTGCCCACTTCGGCGAGCGGTTTGCAGTTCGGAGTCCCGAAGGAAATAAGTGCGGTCGCCGATGTAGTGCGCGCGGGCGGAATCAAGGGTTCAGGGCACTCGTCGGTCTCGTCTCACCGAACGGTCTGCGGAACAGACGGATGGTCGGCAGCGATTTCTCGCTGTTGCGAGTGACGGGAATTCCGGTGTGGAATCAGGAGTGGAAGCGCGTTCTTCGTGCCGCCCCGAGCGGCACTCCGGTCTTCATGCGGATCGATCGGGATAGGGACTACGAGACATCGGGGAGAAGCCCCCGGGTCTTCTTCTGGCACCGGCATTTCGACTTGCCGGACCTGAAACTGGCGATCGAGATGGGACAGTTTGCGCCCGGTATCCTTGAGAAAAAACTTCCGTTGAAGGAGAAGAGCTGCGCCGAATACGTTGAAGAAGAGCAGGCCAACGCAGACGAGAAGCGTCGTTCCGTAGGAGTGAATCAGGACGCTCTTGTAGGGAGCCATGAACTTCAACTGGTCGAGCAGCCAGAAGCCGTAGGCGATCAAGATGGCGATGGTCAGCAAAAGTGCATTCGGGATCATCTTGAATTCCTCGGTCTGGAGTTGGGATTGCCATCCAAAACTTCTGGTGTATTGGGAGCGGGCGGGGAGCGCAGGCAAAAAGGAGGCCCTCCTGAAGCGCGCCGTTTGTTCTGGCGGCGCAAACCCGTGGGTAGGGACGTGGCCGTTCGGAGGCCGAGAGCTCAGGCATCAGGCCGGCGGTGGCGTGCCGAGGTTGGGCCGACGTTGCCGGAGCGTCCGCCCGCGACCTCTTCGTCCCGGTTTTGGAATCGTGATTCTCATTTGAACGCCTGGTCCTCGCGGAAGTAGGTAATCGTCATTCCGAGCGGGTTAATCGGAATCAGTTCGTTGGGTACCTGGGACTTGAAGAGGAATACGAAATTCGCGGTGTAAAGATCGCGCTTCAGTTCGCTGTGATCCGCGGGGGCGTAGTAGACCAGGTAGAAGTCCACGCGGGCGCGGAAAGGAGGCGTCTGCATTTCTTCCAGCGCAACCTTCTTGACGTCCACATCGACTTCGGGGGCGGCCGAATTCGTGATGAATTTCTTGATGATGTCGTCTTTGCGGTAGGCGTCGAGAATGCCGTTCGCGAGCTTGCCGTCGAGGAAGTAAAGCGACTTCGAGAAATCGTCCTGAATCGTGTAGCGGTTGCGGCGGTAGTAGAGAGCACAGAACTCGGAAAGAAAATACTTCGCTTCGGCGTCCTGCGGTTTGTATTCGAGGTTGTGGTAGTTGATCGCTTCGGCGCGGCCGAGGTCATCGATCCGGATGACGAGCGGACGAAAATTCTGGAAGGTGCGAATCGTTCGCAAGTCGACCAGCACCAGCCCAACGGCTACGAGAGCAAGCGAGAGCCAGCGCGATCTTGAGATACGTGTTCGTCACCATCGGGATCCCCGACTGTTCGAGGTAGAGGCGCTTCGCGTCGTGGAATGCTAGCGTCGCGATCCATCACATCACCCGATTGAGAACTGCGGCGGGGGCTTCGAGCAGTCCTGCTGAGGAGCCGCCAGCGGTGCCGCTGAAGATGTGGTTGGTGAGCGAAGGAACTTTCAGAAGGACATAGATCGACGCAAGGAATGTAATGAACAGAACGGGAAACCAGCCAATGAGCTGCACGGTCGAAAGCGTGCCCGCCGGCGGGAGCTGGAGCGCACCGAGCATCAGATTCCCGATGACGTACACGACGGCGGCGGCGACGACCTGATAGAAGGCGTACTGAAGAAAGCAGCGAAACCAGCCCCAGAAGAGCCATTCCATTTTCGGAACAATGAAGAACGGGATAAATACCGGCCCGACCAGCACGCAGACTGCGGTCGCGATGAATCCGTAAGCGATGACGACAATCGCAATCGCCTGCGCAGCGGCCAGCAGGATGGTGACGATGACATATATAGATGTCCCGAGGAAATCGCCCCAACTCGGCGAATCCATCCGGGCTTCGAAGTTAGCGACCTGCGTGACGACGGTTTGCAATTGTGCCTGGTCGATCTTGACTGGAGAGAAACTGCGCTTCGTCAGTGACGAGATTGTGGAAGCTCGTTCCAACGCCCGGAATAGGGGTGCTGTAATAATTGACCATCGCAAAGCCGAAGCTGATGGTGAGAAGCAGACTTGCGAAGTGGTCGAACTGAAAGGCGGGTCGCCCGCTGGCCGAAGCGAGAGCGGACTTGATGCCGAACCAGGCAATCAGGATGGTAGCGAACGAGCGATACAGGTTCTGGCCCATGGTGTCGAAGAAACCGAGGTTTTGGGTGAGCAGGTTGTTGATCGCCTGGAAGATGAACTGAAGAAAGTCGGTTTGCATGGCCGTCGGCTCCTTCGACGCATGGGCGTCTTTTTCCCGCACACTACGGCATGCGGAAGTTTTGAATCGAACTGGTCAGGCTGCCTGTCACCTGCGCGATGTTTCCGGCGAGGCTGGCATCTCGTCCGATATCGATGTTGATGGCGTTGGTGGTCTGATCGCGTTGCTGTTTGGCGAGGATGGTCTGTTGCTCAAGGAGCGAAGCGAGAAGTTTGTTTGAATCCTGGAGCGTACGAAGAGTGAGTACGCCGGAGGCATTGATTTTGTTGAGGACGGAAACTTCGCTGTTCAGACTGGAATCGCCGGAGAACGAATCGTCTTCGAGGTTTCCAATCTGAGTTTGAACACCGTCCGCAGACCCTCGAATCCCGCCGATGGTGGCCATGGCATTGATGTTGGCTCCGTCAGCCAGTTCAATCGAGGCGTACTGGGATTGCACGCGGCCCAGCTCGGTCGGATCCATTCCCGAAAGTTCGTAAGAGCTGTACGGCGCGAGCTGTGTTGTGGATTTGAGATACCCCGTGTTGATGTTCGGAAGGACGCCCGTATTGATCCCGTTGATCCACGAGACAGTATTTCCGAACGAGTTGAGTGAGGTCACCTTCCGCCACTGAGAAAACAGCGCCTTATATCGGGCCGGCATGTTTTTGACGAACTGCGCCATCTGCAGGGCGAGATTGAGTTGTCCGGTGATTTTGGCGTAGCTCTTCTGCAGTTCGAGAAGGTGTTGTTGGAGCTGGTAGTAGCGCAAGAGCGCGTTGTGGTAATTGGTGGGATCGTAGACGATTCCGTTCCCGAGCTGCGCGGTTGCGGTTCCGACTCCGAGTCCCAGAACGAGAAAGCAGATCAGGATTTTTCTTTTCATCGCGGTACTCTCCTTTTGCCTTCACAAATCAGAAGGCATTTTGTGGTTGTTGTAGTCAGGCAGCGCGAGGTCGCCCGAGAGATAGACTTTGACCCGGTGGCCTTCGCGGATTGTGACGGTGGGCATGATGTTCAGGAATTTGTCGAGGATCTGCGCCGAGGATTGCGCCGTACTTTGCGCAAATCCCTGGCGCATCAAGTCGGCGTTCGATGCGTTGAGCGAACCCGCGGTTCCGGCTTCTCCGATTGCTCCGATAGCGCCAATGGCGAGCGAGACGCCGAAGATGCGGGCATAGTGGTTGTTGACCTGGTCCCGCAGACCGGTGTCGCCGATCTGGTTGAGACCTTTGAACTGATCGAGGCTGACCGAATAACCGTCGGGCATGATCACGCGGTGAAACACGACGGCCAGACGCGATTGGCCGAAGGTATCGACTTTCTTGGTTTCGCCGAGCAATTTCGAGCCGGCCGGTATGAGCAGGTGCTGCCGGTCATTCGAATAGACATCGCTGGAGAGCAAGCACTCGACGGGTCCGGCAAAGCTGCCATCGAGATGGTTGATCAGGACGGTTTCGAGGATGGTTCCTTCAAAAAGCAGATAAGGTTTTCCTGCCGCCGCGTTGGGAGATCCAGCCGCTGCGGCGGCAGGATTTTTCAGTTCCTCCTTTTTGTCGTGGTTTGTTTCCGGAACATCTTTTGGAATCGCGACCGGAGAAAGAACTGGCTGTGAAGCCTGGTTGGCTCCCTGCTGCATCTCCTTCATCAGCCGCGCAACCTCCGGGGGCTCCGGTCCGACGGGCACAAGACTCGGAGTCGCCGCCGGAGCGGATTCCGGTTCTGGCGTCGGCGCAGTGGGCGCAGTTTTTCGATAGGTCAGCGCAACGTTTGAGGCAAACAACGACACGTAGGCCCGCCGTTTTCGTTCCGCCTGTTCCGGGTCTGCTGGCTTTGGGTCGCCGCTCGCACCGGGAACACCGCCCGGTTGTGGTTGAGGGTCTTCGGACGAATTCCCAATTAATCGCGTCTGTTGCGCAAGCGCGCTCTGCGCGACGAGCTGTTCCCGCTGCAACTCTTCGATCCGGTTTTGCAGTTCGTTGATCTTGGTTTCGTTGACTTCCAGCGGCACCTGGGCCGGAGGGGTGAGTGCAGTGGCCTTTGCGGGAACAGAGGGTTTCTTTCCTCCGGTCAGCCACATGATGGCAACCATCAGAAACGCGAGTCCAACGAGAAGCCAGGACTGAACGTTCTTGGGCAGAAGACCCTGCGGCTTCGGTGCCTTTTCCTGTATCTGTGCGGTCTGGTCCATGGGTTTCCCTCAGTTCGCAGCGGTTCTGCGGACGAACGGCAGCTTTTTCTTGCCAACGGCGAGATAACCCGCGTCGATGATCTTCGGAGCGATGTAGACGCCGTTCTCGACCTGGAAGCTGATCAAATTAGGTTTCCCGTCCTTCAACTCGTAAAGAGCCGGTTTCTCACGCGCCGCACACCGGATGTAGGTAAACGAATCGTCGTGGTAAATCGCTGTTACCTGGAATGGCTCTCGCGCGGCCTTTGGATCGAGGACGTAGTCGAAATGGAGTTTCGTCGCGTATCCGGCGCGAAAATGATTTTCCTCGTCCGCAACGTGGGCTTCGGCAGCGTGGATCTGATCGGCTGTCTGTGAGCGCAGTGATTCGAGTTCTTTCTTGTAGGCTTCGGCTTCGCCGGCACTGACGTAACCGCCGAGGCCGGTTGAGGCAGAGATCGAGGATTTGTCGGCGGGCTCGATGAAAATCTTCAGGTCCGGGTCGGTGCTCGTTTCGTTGCTGATTTCGGTCAGCAGGAAAGAGTAGACGTGACCGCTGGCGGTAATGAGATTGAGGTTGCTGCGAATGCCGGCCTGGGCCGGATGCACGTAACAAAGGTTGTGCGCCCCATTGATGATCCAGAATTCCTTATCGCCGGTCGTAAAATCGAGAATCTCCTCGTCGTCGGGAAGAACGATGAGCGTGGAGAAACGAAGCTTGGCGCGAACCGGAACGATATCCTGTTTGGAGTACTTCACCACACGCGCTCCGTCCGAAGCAGCTCGAAGGGACGGCGCGGAAACCAGGGACATTCCGAGAACCAATGCGGTGAGACATCCAAGAAACCTGCTGTAGCGACGAAAAGCGTAAGCCTTCATGATCAGCTCCTTTTGAACGTGTTAATGCTTCGAAAATGGTTTTCGCCGACCCACGATGGCCAAACCACACCACGCAGCCAGAAGCACAACTGCAGCGATTACCGCCGCAACTCCCAGCCACAGAGGGTCGAAGGGCACGAGCGGCAAATGCCACGAAAAGATCCAGCGGATGAGGATCACGGGTGCACTCCGGCAAGTACCTCAAGGCCTTTCTCAAAACCGAAAGTTTCGAAGGCTTCTTTTCGCTTCTTGTTGTCGTAGGGATCGTTCGTATAGAGCCAGTAGCTCTTGGGATCGACATTCAGGTTCGCGATCTTGGCGAGTTCGGGCGTCTTGATCAGGAACTGCTGCTTGGGAATGAGGTTTGAAATCAGCGCGACCTCGTTTTCGTTGAGGTGGAACTGGCGGCGATAGAGTTCCCGATCCATGTCGGGATTGGCGAGGAAGATTTTGGTCGCACAGCTTTCGATGATGACGTCGAGGATGTCAGAGCGCTTCAGTTCGTCGAGCGACTGGGTCGAGAGAATCATGGCGGCGTTGTGTTTCCGCCAGGTCTTGAGGGCTTCGACGACATAACGCTGAATGCTGGGATTCTTCAGAAACACCCAGGCCTCGTCGATGAAGAACGCCTTGAAGACCGAGCTGATCTCGCGATCGGCGATGACCGCGTTTGCGCGGTGGAGAATATAGAAAAGCAGCGGCTCGAGCAGTTCCGGATACTGACTCATGCGCTGGAAGTCGAAGCACTGAAAGCGCGAAAACGAAATCGTGTCTTGGGCATTGTCGAAGAGAAATCCAAACTGCCCGCCGCGAGTCCACTTGGAGAGGCGGAGGGCCACGTCCCTCCCCAGGGTGTTTGAAAGAACGCTTAGCGTGCGCAGCGACGGGTCGACCGAGTAGAGATTTTCGATCTGATGAAAGAGCTCGCGCTCGGTGGCAGGGTCGAGTTCCGCTCCTTTCTGGCCTTGAATCAGGACCTTGAGAAAGAGCGCGAGGAAATCGAGATTTTCCTTGGTCGGCGCAAGGGAAAACGGGTTGATTGTGAAGTCGCCAGATTCAAGACCTACGCGTACGTAGGATCCGCCAAAGAGTTGTGTGAGGCTTTCGAAACTGCCGCCCAAATCAAAGATGAAGGTGTGCGGCGCGTACTTTTGCAGGTTCGTTGCGAGAAAATTCAGCAGGAAACTCTTGCCCGCCCCGGTCCGCCCGAGAATCATGGTGTGCGCGACATCCCGGTAGTGGAGATTCAGGAAGTAGGGTGTGTTGTGGTTGGTCTCAAGCACCGCGAGATATTCCTCGCGAAGATGCAGATTCCGCGGTTCGCCCGAGTGCAGCGTGAACAGAAATGAAAAGTCGGCATAGTTCGTGTTGAGCAGGTAGAGCGAACGAAGATTGAAGACGTGGTTTCCCGGAACGGCGGCGAGAAATGAATTCAGGAGATTGTATTTTTCTTCATAGAGCTGGGCATCGTGAACGCTGAAGACTTTGTAGAAATCGGCACACGCGCGATCGACTTTCGCCAAATCTAGGTCGTAAACGACCACAGTCAGTGAAAATTCTCCAAAGTAGTTTCCGTGCAGCTCGATCTCCTTGACGCCCTCGCCGAGTTCGCGGACCTGCGATTCCTTGGAATCGTCGAGCAGCACGTCCTGGGTGGGAGCGTCGTTCAGGCTGACCTGGCTTGCGAAGGAACGCTTGGTGTTATGGAAATGCCGCCGTTTGGTCTGGATGATGCGGCGCATCTTGCCTGAATCCTCTTTTTTCCACTCGGTGACCACGTAGTAGTTCGCTTCGACTTCGAGCAGCCGCTTAAGGATCAGTGGAAAACTTTGGGAGGAAGGCTCTTTGAGGGTCAGGACTTTTACGTAGTAATCGTCTACGCGCAGATACCCGCGATGGCACTCGACGGCCGATTCGGGCAGGTAGTAGTCGAGGAAGGTGTCGTACTTGAGTTTCGCCAGTTCCAGCTTGTCGGGGTGAAAGTTCAGCGTGCGCTTAAGCACGCGGAAGGCTTCGTGTTTGTCGAGTATCCGCACCGCGACGAAATCGCTGACCTGCAAGATGAAACTGCGGGCCTTCTGCAGCAGAACAGTCTCAGCGTTCGATACGTGCCGTCCAAGTGCAACGATTCGTTTCTGACTGGAGAAATGGGTTCGGAGATCGCCAAGCGCCTTTCGCGGCTTCTTCGGGAACTCGGACAGTGCGCCGGTCAGTTTCGCGGTGGTCTCGAATCCCTTGTAGAGGACGACGTAATACACCGACAGAGAAAACAGCGTTTCGGCCTTACTTCCGAGATAGGCGATTCGATTTTTGATGGCGGCGTCGACGATGGAATTGCCATAGAGCTTGTAGGGGATGCGTTCATTGTTTCTTTTGAACAGATACTGGTAGACGCGATAGTTTTCGTCGAACAGCTTCAAAGCAGATTCGAGACGCTTGGTGAGGCCATCGATGACGGCGCCGTCGAGGCATTCGTAATCGACCCCGCGAATTTCGAGGATGACGCCGACCTCTCCGCTCTTGGTCAGAAACACGGATGGGCCGACAAAGCCGAACAGATTGATCTGCCCGCTGAGCGAGCCGGTCTCGTCGTAGTTCTTGAAGACACGGCTAAGCCTGAGCATGACCGTCCCGTCGAATGGAAACCGGTGTGAGCTTCATCGGGTCGTACTGCGCGCGGACTTTTGCCGCGGTGAGAAGGAATCGAAGGATCTGCGGGTCGGTTTCGGTGGCCCAGCGAGCCAGAAAATACAAGAGAAAGAAGATCAAGACTCCGCCCAGCAAACTGTTGAGGAGATTGAAGGTGGCCGCGCCGAGACACATGGCAAAGAAGAACAGCTTTCGTTCGGCCCCAAGAATTGTGAGGGGCCGGGAAAGCGATCGGTGCACTCGGTTCATTCTGCGAATATCTGCCATGTGTTTTTCCGCTCGGGTAGCGAAGAACTCAATTCCCCGGAAAGAGCCACGTGAGAAAATTCACGGCCGCGATGGCCATTCCAACGCCGAACAGCACGCCGGCGAGTACGCGCTTTGAACCGCCCTCGCCGAAGGCGAACGTAAGACCCGCGACGACGATCGCGACCAGCGAGAGCCCGCGGGCGATGGTGCTGGTGAAGGCGGTTTGAAGAACGCTGACGGCGTTCTCCCACGGCGAGTTGCCGGCCCCCTGTGCGAAGGCGGGCGCGGCAAGAAAGAGCGCAACCAGAGAAACGATCGCCGTGCGACCGGGATGAAACTGGCGACAAAGGCGGTTGTTACGACTGTTCATATCGACACCTCGGCAAGAATTTTCGAGAACGGACGGGAACGTGAGGGAGGTTCACGCGCGAGCCAGGTCCCGCGCGTTGCAGTCGGTACGCACTGGTCCGAAGACACGCTAGGCTTCCCCTGGAAGAACCTCGCCTGTTGCGTCTTGCTACTGCGCGGTACCGAGAAGTTCGTCGCGTGAACTCCCCTCTATCTACCTATTCAGCGCGGCGGGAGGAAAATGTGTCGGGGGGAACCAAAAAAATATTTCTTTGACGATTTGTTGCGCGGGAGCCGCAGTCAGGCCTAGTACTTGGTTGGTCTTGCCGGAGGTCGGGCGCTGTTCTACCCAGTAGAGCGAAGCCGAAATTCAGTTAGGGGCGAGGACCCTGGTCCAAGTTCACTTTCGTTTCCGATGTGTTTTATAAAATGGAAGTCCGTAGATCTGTTCCTCGAGCTTCTTCCATCGGACTCCGGCTAAAGACCCTGGGGAAGCGAGACGCATGAATTCCGCTCTTTTGGCGAGGCCAGCATAACTAAGCGTTGTTCTGGTTTCGTGCTTCAATCGCACCAGGACTTCAGGCGTGCACTGTCCCACTCCAATTCCCATAGCTTCCAGGTCGGACTGGAACTCTTTGTCCGGGTAGATCAACTCGGCCGCGAAGATCTCTGCCCCAATCTCGACAGGATTTGACTGATTCGAGGGGTCGCAATAGGAAAGCGAGGAATCCCGATCGACGAGATGATGTTTGAGCTCGTGGGCCATGGTGAACACCATTGGATCCTCGGGAAGACCCTTCGCTAGCATGACCGTCGGGCCCAGTTCGTCGTTAAAATAAGCGCCGCGCAAGTGTTTGAGTTTGTGCGGCCACAGGTCGATCCGGATTCCCTCCAATCGATAGATTCTGCGAAGGTCAGAGCGCAAAACTCTCGGGGAATGAAGATTAAAGCGAGTACGGGTTCGTCTCGCCAGCGTTTTCAATTGGTCATAATATTCTGACCGCAGCACGTGCCAACATTGTTACTTCTTTTGTTTGCGCTTGTAAATACTTCGAGCTCTGCGGAATTCAGCATATCTGCGCAATTCGTCGATGTCGGAGCGGTCAAGTTCGTTCGCTGCGCGCAGGAGCGCGTCGACGGTTTGGCTTTTCGAGGTGTCCTGATCGATCCTCGGAAATAGATCGAGTATTTGAGCTCCTAGTTTGCGGGCTAGTAGTTCCAGGTCGTTCAGGGTTGGTTCGTAAGTACCCGTCTCCCAGCGAGAAATTGTGTTTGTTGAAACTCCCACCATTTGCGCCAAATCCTCCTGTGACAATCCTTTTTTTCCGTAAGCAATGCGGAGTTCGCGAATTCTTCGAGCAACGTATTCCCGCATGTTCACGTTTGGCATCGGGTTTCCTCCTCAAAGGAATTATGGGCATCCTGATACGGGAGGACTATATCCTGTTATCGGTTGACAGGGGAATCAGATTAATGCTGTACTGTTTGCGGAATAACACTCTACGGTTGTAGGATTACGGGGAGACTGGATTTAGCGAAGAGCTTTTATGAAAGACGTCACCCGATACATCAAATGCGCTGTCGAACGCGAATTGTGGGCGCGAGCAGCGGGGCGTTGCCAATTCAACGGGTGTAACCGGCCCGTATATAAGTCGCCCGTAACCCAAGAACGAATCGCTATCGCGGAAAAGGCGCACATCTACTCCTTTTCAAAGGACGGTCCCCGCGGATGGGGGCCCTTAGTAGCGAATCGTCAAAAGCTGAATGATTTGGCGAACCTCCTTCTTGTCTGCCACGACTGTCACCAGACAATCGATCAAGGCGACCCCGCAGCGCGCTATCCCGCGACACGGTTGATCGCCTGGAAGCGCGAACACGAAGTTCGCGTTCGGATTGTCACCGGTATTCATCCAAACAAAAGATCGCATGTGATTTTGTATGGCGGAAAGATTGGCGAGGAGAATTCGCCGCTCGAGGCGGAGTTGGCGGTCGAAGCGATGTTTCCGGAGTGGTATCCATCCGATGAGCGGCCCACGGAGCTTTCAATGTCCTCCGAACATGAGGACTCAACAGAACTCTTTTGGAGAACCGAAGCGGCGCACTTGCGGGCGGCCTTTGAAAGATACGTTCGCCCGAGAATGCACGAAGCAAATCCGAATCACTTCTCGGTCTTTGCGCGTGCTGGACAGCCGCTGCTGATCCTGCTCGGAGCGCTTTTGACAGACAAGGTTCCGGTTGAAGTGTATCAGTTGCAGCGTGAACCAATTTCTTGGAGATGGCAGGACGGCTCGACTGATTTTTGTTTCCGCACGATACCTCCAGAAAGAAAGGCTGGCGATCCAGTTCTCGTGATCTCGGCGAGTGCAAGGATCGGACGGGAGCGGGTCACATCGGTCCTCGGCGACGACATCTCGATTTGGGAACTCACGATTGACGACTGTCACAATAACTTTCTGAAGTCCCGGGCTCAGTTATCCGCGTTCCGTGAAACGGTACGAAAACTCATTGGAAGGATTGCTGAGGTACACGGACAGGACGTTCCGCTGAGGATTTTTCCCGCTATGCCAGTTGCGTGCGCTGTGGAACTCGGACGCATCCGAATGCCCAAAGCCGATATGCCGTGGATCATCTACGACCAGAATAACAAGGTCGGAAAATTTCTGACCGCGTTGGAAATTGGAGGAGCCAATGACTGACAGGACTGGTGACCGGATTTTAGAAGAAATCGCCGCAGGTATCGAGATTCCAGAATCTGCGTACGAAACGGCCGAGGCACGGTACCGGGATCTCGGTCAATGGTTTGGCCGGCCCGAGTCCGTCTGCTCGGAATTCCATCCGCATATCAGCGTGCAGGGTTCATTCCGCTTAGGTACGGTGAATCGTCCGCTGAACGGCGAAGAACCCTATGACCTCGACCTGCTATGCAACTTGAAACACGGCGTCAACAAGAATGCCGTCTCGCAGCAGCGACTGAAACAGCTCGTTGGGGTGGACATCGAAAGCTACCGCGTAGCTCGGGGCATTAAGGAAGAGAAAAAAGAGAAGCACCGCTGCTGGCGCCTTGAATACGCGGACGAGATACGCTTCCATATGGATATTTTGCCCTGCATTCCCGAAGGCGCAGAGCGCCGGACGCTACTTTGTGAATCGATGATACGCGCCGGCGCTTCTGAAGAGTTGGCAAAGAGCGTGGCAAATCTAAGTGTTTGCATTACCGACGACCGGAACCCCAACTACCGTTTAGTAAGCGCTGCGTGGCCGGTCAGCAACCCCAAGGGGTTTGCCCGCTGGTTTGAATCACGCATGAAACTCGCGACCATGCTGCTCGAAAAACGGCTACTCGAGGCCCGGGTCGCGCGGATCGACGACTTGCCGGTATTCCGCTGGAAGACGCCGCTCCAGCGAGCCGTGCAACTCCTCAAGCGCCACCGAGATATCCGTTTCGCGGGAAACTGCGAACTGAAGCCCGCCTCGAATATTCTTACGACGTTGGCCGGCCTCGCCTATCGCGGGGAGAGCGGCATCGCCGAGACTCTTGCTCGCTGTCTCGACGGTATGGAAGGACTCGTAAGCGCCAACGCGCCTCGGGTCCCGAATCCAGTGAATCCGTCAGAAGACTTCGCCGACAAGTGGGACACGCCAGAGGGCCGGGCGAAAAGGCTTGAAGAGAATTTCTGGCACTGGCTCACCCAAGCAAAAGCCGATTTCAATTCGATCCGCACTTCGAACGACACCGACTTCATCGCCGAACAGGCGCTCAAAAAAATGGGTGTGCGGATCGATCCTGGAGAACTGCTTCAAAAAATTGGCTTCGGAAGTCCGATCGTGAAACAGGCTCCCCGTGTCCAGACGATCAGGGAAACGCCGGCGCGACCTTGGAGGCGGTGAGAGCCGAACGTGCGGCATGGTTCCCGGACTCCAGCGCTTCCTAGAGCAGCAACCTCACATGAGCATCGAGCCCAGTTCAAAGCCGGGCCTGGTGATCGAGGGCAATTTCTGGTTTTCGGCTGAACCCTCCGGCCGGGAGCTGATTGCCGATAGCTACCATTTGCTCCTTGAGATCCCTGACAGGTTCCCTCGGGAACTCCCGCTTGTTACCGAACGAGGCTACAGGATTCCGCGCACGCTGAATTATCACGTGAATTCTGACGGAACGCTCTGCCTCGGTTCGCCGCTCCGGCTCTTGTGGAATCTTGCCCAGAACCCGTCGCTTCCCGGATTCGCTGCGGAATCCATCGTTCCCTACCTTTACGGTGTTTCGCACAAGTTGAAGCACGGGGGAAAATTCCCGTTCAGCGAATTGGATCACGGGACGCCTGGCGAACTTGCGGACTACGCGGATCTGTTCGGTCTGGCTAGTCCTGACGCGGCCCGACGTGCGTACGAACTTCTTCGCATGAAGAAACGGAGAGCTAACAAATTGCCCTGTCCATGCGGTTGCCGAAGGCGGCTCGGGAAATGCGAATTTAACTGGACGATCCGAAAGTTTCGTCGTCTTCTTCGCGGCTCCTGATCTAGGCTTTGGGCAACCGGAACGGATTTGGTCGTGCCGCGCGCTGCAGTCGTCATCCAAATGTCAGCTATATAATGGGACCGGCATGAGCGACGATTTCTCGGAACAAGTGAAGCGAGTTCTGTCCGCGCGGGTCGGCAATTTGTGCTCGAATCCGGATTGCGGAATTCTGACCAGCGGCCCGCAGACCGATCCGGCCAAAGCAGTCAACCTTGGAGTTGCCGCACATATAACGGCGGCATCGCCGGGCGGACCGCGATACGAGGCCGGACTTCTCGCGGAGGAACGTAGCGGACCGGGAAACGGGATCTGGCTTTGTCAGACTTGCGGGAAACTGGTGGACAACGATGTCGCTCGCTTCCACGTCGAACTCCTTCGGAGCTGGAAACGCGACGCCGAGGCTGCAGCGAAACGCCGACTCGGAAAGTCCACTCCCGTTCCAGGCACCCCGGCAATTCATCTTGAGAAAGGGTCAAGACTACGAATCTGGCCAATTGTTCCCCGCCAACACGAACAGTCCGATTTCAGTGTAGAAGACGTCAAGCGAGATCACTTCGCGCTGCGGAAACTGGATTCGTCCCGGCAGGTTGATGTCCCCAAGTCTTTCATCGAAACGGTTCACAGTTGGGGTGACGCAAAACCTGCTCTTGTCCAGCTCAGGGGCAGACTTCAATGGGTTTCTCGAAAACGAAACTTCGAGCTGTTTCCCGAAAAACCTCCCGAGGGTAGAGCGGGTGCATACGGAATCGGCAAGGACGTGGATTCCCGATATGTCCAGCACCTCGGAATTCCCGACAGGAGCAGCTTTGTTCGTGAAGAGCGACTTCCTCAACTTCTTTCACAAGGCTGGTATGTGTACTACGACGTTGACGGAATGTACCTGAGATGGCCCGGGCCTGACGTAAATCAAATTGTGATTGTGGATTGGGTTTAGGAAAAACCGATGTCGAAGTAGCCTCAGCCCTTCATCGTTGGCTCCTCAGCAAGTTCGTGGGCACGATTTAATCGCAGCCGCCCGTCTACGAGGGCGGCGCGATGGATTCTCGTTCAAAGCCGATGTTCTGGAGAATCGTGTTCGCGGTGTGCTGAATGATTTCGAGACTCTCGATCAGAAGGTTCGCATCGCCGTTGTAGAGCTGGATGTAGTCCTTCGCGGCTGAGATTGTCTCAAGGCCGATCGTCTGACTGACGACGTAAGCCACGGCTTCCGCTTCGGTCTCGCGAACAGACTTGGAAGTTGCGCTCCGACGTTCGGTCCGATGCATCAGTTCGTGCGCCAATTCATGCGACAGCGTTACGAATTCCCCGGCGGGCGACTGTCCTGGCAGCAAAGTGATCTTACCTCCGGAGGAGGTGCCCAGCGCCGGCGCGATGTCTTCTGAATACTCAAGCACGATCGCCAGCCGATTGATTAGGACTGCGAGGCGCTCAAGGTATTCCCGAGGATCGCCGCTCACGCTGCAGACTGTAGGCAGTTCCTGGCCTTCGGTTTGGGTGACATCGAATACGTAGACGGGACGAAAGCCGGCAGGGATCGTTGATTCCTTGAGTTCGAGGTTGTCGGGGCTTTCGGTTTTCCGTCGCATGATCGGTGCAAGAACGAAGATGCCTTTCTCGCCCTTCCTCACGAGGCGACCCAGTTTGTTCCAAGTACGAAAGCCTGCCACCCGCGTCGCGTCCCGCCTCTGGGATGCGATGAGCATGATGTTTCCGAGACTGTAACGACGGAACCGGCCCATCGCCGAAAGATACTGCGTAAGCGTTTCACTGCGGCCCTCGTTGAGTGCAGCAATCAGTTGGTTGGTAGCGTCGGTTGTGAACTTCTTGATTTCTTCTGATTTCATGTTTTTGTCCTTTCGGTGAGTGAGATTTGGTTCCTTCACCGCAGGCGGGAACCAAATCGGAGCGAGTCACCGGAAGGACAAGAAGCAACGCTTAGTGACGGAGGCGGGTGGCAACGGGCGTGACAGGTCGTCGTTGCCTGGCGCGACGGTGTGCAAGCCGAGGCATGCGTCAGGGTATCAGTCGGCCTTATCGCTGGTTTGCGATCCGCCGCAATTTGCGCAGGAGGCGTTTGAGCTTCTGCCGAATGGCATTGGATGAATTTCCATCCGATCCGTTCTTCGAGTCGAGAGAGCCGCCGTCGAGCTTGAAATCGATGAGCAGATTCAATTCGGAATTGGTGATGAGTCGCTTCGTGACACAGCGATGGAGAAAGTGCCGGAGGAGCACGTGCCGTTCAAAGGAGTCGTCTTCGGTCAAAGCGTCGACGACCAAAGGATCTGGGTGCGCCGTTTCGCTGCCCTGATTTTCTCGCTGAGCCCACTCAAAGACCTTGCGTTTTATAGCCCGTGAGATTGCGAACGCGAAATGCGATTGCCGCGAGTGGAGTTCGTCGGAGCGCAGATATTGCAGCAACACAGTGAGGGCCTGCTGGATGATGTCCTCCTGGGAAAGGCCCGGCTGTTGCTTTCCAACACGGCGAACCGTTGCGTGGAGGGTGGGAAGAAATGCAAGGATCAGAACGCTTTCGATGAAGGTGGGGTCAAGGGGGCGAGCATTCAGAAGTTCGCGCAGAAAGTCATCCGACGCGGTGTCGGCGGTAAGAGTTTTGAGGCGAGTGAGCAGCTCCGCAGCGCACGAGATTTCATTTCCGAAGCTCGAACCGGGAAGAAGTTCGAAGATGACCTCCGCATCCGCGTACGACAAGGCAGAGAGCAGACGCGGTTCGAGAATACAGAGCGCGCAACCGCAATTGAGCGGCGGGGACATGGTGGAACTCCCCAGAACCCAGAGACGAACTGGGTCTTCTGTCGAGAACGTATTGGTCTCTCGACGTTTTCGATCAGCAAAAGAACGACAATCGGTTGCGGGAGACTCACCGAAGTTGTGGCACCGCGGATTGCTGACGATCCGCGGCGGAGGCGTATCCTCTGCGTTTACGCAGATGGCTGCTCGGATTTGTTTTTAGTGGCAGGAATGCAGGACAAATGAAAAAGGCCCTCCGGCGAAGACCGGAGGGCCTTTTTTTCGAAAGCCTCAGTACGGAGCATCTCCCGGTTCGGCGGCGGCCTCGCTTGCAGGCGTGACCGGCACGTCGGCTTCCGCACGGCTTAAACGCCGCACGGAGTTGGCGCGAACGCTCCAGAAGACTGTGAGCTTTTCGGCCTTGGCCTTCTTGGACTTGCCGTTCTCGTGTTCGTACTTCGAGCTGACGAGTAGGCCGTCGACGAGGACGTGGTCGCCCTTGTGGAGTGAATCGGCGATCGATTCACCGAGCCGATTGAATGCCACGACGCGGTGCCATTCGGTTTTCGATTGCCACTCATCGTTCGCAGCTTTCCACGACTGCTGCGTAGCGACGGACAGGACTGTGAAGTTCGCTCCGTTGCCGCGGACTTGCCGCTTCTCCGGATCTTTTCCGAGGAAGCCAATGAGTTGGACGTGATTGAGGTACATGTTTGTTTCTCCTTTTTTGCCCCATTTTCTTGGGGCACCCAAGGGCGGAGAGGATGCTGCTCCCAAGGCGAGCGGCTGCATTCCGGGAGGGACCCGGATTTCAGGGAGGAACCGGGAAAGCAGAAGACGCGAAGCTGCCGGGCGCAGGAATTATCCCGAAGCCGTGCCCAAGAAAATGAGCGGCCACAAAGGTGGGTAACCGAAGTATGGTCCAAGGGAGGTCGAAGAAAAATAGGTGTTGGCCAACAGCCCGTAAGCGTTTTGCGGAAATGGGCTTAGCTCGGAGCCGAGCAGTAGACATGATTCATGTCAGAATTCGCAATAAAAGGCAGCACGTTGTTCAAATTGATGGCTCGATTCAGGCTATGTCACAATGTAGATCCCTCTCGGGAAGTTCGCCGTCGGAGTCTAGATGAAAAAGCGACGCGTGCCGGCTGTTTTGGGAACGATGGTCTTGGTTCCGCTCTTTGCGTCTGCCATATTCGCTCAGGGATCGCTTTCAAGGAAGCCCGCGCACGACGAGATTACTCCCTCGACAGCTAAGCAATCCCGTGCCGATGCATGCGACGCGGTTCTGCGACGTCTGGACTCTCTTAGTCAGGCGCCACCCAATTCCGAGGTTGATTCCCGTCTGACTGAAATCGAGCACGCGATTAAGGACCTCAAACGCTCGTCGATGATGAGTACACTGCTTCCTGCGGGCATAGCGGCCTTGGCAGCCATCGTTGGTGTTTTTATCGGCGGCCTCGTCAATGATCGCCTACAACGAGCGCGCCTGGTACAGGAAGAGAGGGTCGCTGGCGCAAAAGCGGACCTCGAGACGCGCCTCGCGGAGGCGAGGGCAAAGCAGGAACGCGAGTTGGCGGAAAAGCAGGCTAAGCTCCAAATTGGAAATGCGGTGGTGGAGTGGCAACTGAAACAGCTGTACCTTCTTTATGGACCCGTTCGCGCTTTACTCGGCCAATCGTTTGGGCTCTATCGGCAAATGAATGCGGTACTGGGGAATGCTGACAGCAACCGATTCAGATTCATAAAGGTGACTAACGCTCGAGGTCAAAACGCCGAGCACGGCGAGGAATTTCAGATCCGAACTCCTCCACAAGATTGGGAGCGTTTTCGGACGGTCATGCACATTGATCAAGTCTACGGTCTAGGGTTCGGGGTCGAAACGTATTTTGATGAGATCGTTTCGATCGGAGGCCGTATTGTAACGATTATCGAGCAGAATGCTGGTTATGCGCGTCCCGACGAAGAACAGTTAATGACCGTATTTGCTAAGTATCTTGCGCATTTTGCTGTTCTGAAGCACTTGCAGGGTTTGGCCAAAGCGAGATTGGAGACCGCACGGTCGCAAGTGAAGGATTCCGAAAAGCCTCTAGATTCTGAAGGGCAACTGAGAGTGGATGTGTCTGCAGTGTTTCCGGTTGAACTGCATGAGCTGATCGATCAAGGATTCAAGGCGATCACGAAGGATATCGAACAGTGGCGAGGAAGAGCTTTAGCGTAGCTCACAAAGTACCAACGTGTGGAATAAACTCGCTTTCCACGGCGACAGAGCTCAGTGAATCGACCAATGATTTTTACGAGTCGCACGCGAGAGAGTACTTCGATCGAACGGTGTCGGCGAACCTTTCTTCGGTTTATGACCAATTCTTGAAGTTCGTCACACCAAATGGCAGGATCCTTGACTTGGGATGTGGCTCTGGTCGGGATCTTAAGGCGATGCGGGATCGCGGATTCAAACCTGTAGGTATCGATGCGTCCCTTTCGCTTGCTAAGTTGGCTGCCGAGTTTTCAGGGGCGCACTGCCTTACGATGCGTTTCGAAGATTTTGAGGTTGAACAACCGTTCGACGCAGTATGGGCGTGCGCCTCCCTCATCCATATCCCCAAGACGAACCTCTCCTCGATTCTGAATCGTATTTACGATGCGCTTATTTCAGGTGGAATGCTTTTTGTATCAGTAAAAGTGGGCGACGGAGAGGAGCTATTGCCGGATGGTCGCTTTTTTGCTTATTACACACCTCCCGAACTTGAGTTCTCGCTTTCCAAGGCTGGTTTCGCCATTGATTACTCGTGGATAAGCTCGGATTCCCTTCGCCCTGCCCAGGACATTCGTTGGTTGAACATCATCGCCCACAGGGAGGAAACGGATCCAATTTCTCCTTCCTCCGAGCCGCGTTAATTCGCCATTACCTTCAGGCTGCAGTGATAGACGTCGTGTCATTACAAGTGATGACACGATGACATCCCATGGAGGCTCGCAAACGCCGGATTAACCGGGAGGGCGCTTCATTGCAAGTTTATTTCCGCCGCGAACAGATCACCGGATAGCGGGAAGTTTCCAAGGGATAAAGGGTTGCATAGAAATCGTGAGAAACGCGGTCGCGGTGCGGGGAATAACCCGAAAAGGCGCCGATGTGCCTCTCCGGCGAGTATCTGAGTCATTGCCGATGATCAGTTCGAGGTGGAGAGGTACCGAGCGAGTCGCTTTCCAGGTTGAATAGCGGGTAAAAGCGCGAAGACCTAAAAGCTTTACAAGTCACGAACTACAAAACATAATGCCGCTAACGTTAGTAAGGAGATCACGGTGAACGATACACAATACCGCATCTCGGGCCACGAGTCGTTTCCATGTCGATATACATGGTTGCCGAAAGCCGTTCGAGGACTCGGCACAGACTCCAAGCTGTTCGGCGATGAAGAGAGGGCGATGGTCGATCTCGGTGTTGGCAAAAACATGGTGCGCTCCATTCGGTTTTGGTCGCTCGCCACCGGAATGACAATCGTTGGGCCGAAGGGCTCCGGTCCCTCACTCACCGAGTTGGGCGCAACCTTGCTGGGGAGCCGTGGTCTCGATCCGTTTTTGGAAGACAGGCGCACACTCTGGCTAATACATTGGAATCTCTCAACGAATGTTGAGAGTCCTCTGTTGGCCTGGGATTTTCTCCTGAATCGCTGGCAGGAGCCTGAATTGACCCCGAGCGCGGCGATCAAGGCGCTAGAGAGAGCAGCAAATCAGAACGATCGAGCTTCACGAGCAACCCTGGAGCAGCACTTCGACACATTTTTACACACATACGTTCCGACCCGTGGCCGCAAGGGCGACGTTCAGGAAGATAATCTCGATTGCCCGTTGGTGGAGCTTCAACTGATCGTCAAAGTGGGAGAACGCGAAATCGATCGGTCTTCTGGTAAACGCGAGCCCATTTATGTCTTTCGGCGCGAGGAAAAGCCGGACATCACGCCTGAGTTATTCGTCTATTGTTTGAATGAATTCTGGCGAAAACGGCACGCAAGTGAAAGAACTCTTCCGCTTCGTGAGGTCGCTCACGGACACGGCGGCCCAGGTCAGGTCTTTAAGTTGGCAGAGGAAGATGTCCGAGCCAGAATCGAAGATATGGCTGCGCGTTCCGACGGACTGTTTGCCTACACTGAGTCCGCTAGCCTTCAACAGATTCAAAAAACCGGCGAAGGAAAGCAAATGAAGCTACTCAGGGGCGTTTACTCTGCGGAGGAGGATGAGCATGCCTGAAAAGAAAATCGCCGATTTGTTTCACATGCGGAATCGATTCCTGCGATCGGCTCATCTGGAACGAGACTTCGAAGACCCCAGCGCGCTGTCCAATTATGTCGTGACGGACTTTACCCGGTCGTGTATCGGACGTATGGCCAACGGATTGAAACCGCGTTCGGGCAACCGGGCATGGCGAATGACGGGCGACTATGGAAGCGGGAAATCGAGTTTTGCGCTTCTTCTGGCACATTGGTTTGCGGGTCACAATTCGACATTACCTTCTCCTCTTCGCAAGGCGGTAGAGCCGCAGCAATTTGGCGTCTCGCGGCCGGATTTCCTGCCGGTGCTGGTCACCTGCTCTCGCCAAGCACTCGCCACGTCGATATTGCGATCACTGAAGTCGGCGTTACATCTGACGCAGGGGCGAGGCGCAAGGTCGAAGGTAGCAATCGAAGTAGAGCGGCTATGTGAGTCCATGCGCGAGCCGACTGATGATGAGGTGTTTCGGCTGATCGGCGAAGTCAATTCGAGGATCGTCGCAGAATCAAAGGCTAAGGGTTTGCTCTTAATCCTAGATGAGCTAGGAAAATTCTTGGAGTTTGCCGCCCTTCATCCCGAGCGTCAGGACGTGTTTCTGCTGCAGCGGCTGGCAGAAGCAGCAGCGCGCAGCGGCGACAAACCGCTCTTCGTTATTTCGCTTCTGCATCAAGGATTTAATGCATACGCGGATCATTTGAATCAATCGGCTCAGCGCGAATGGGAAAAGGTTGCGGGGCGCTTTGAGGAGATCATTTTTAATCCGCCCTTTGAACAAGCCGCAAGCATCATCTCCTCCGCTCTTAATGTTCGAGTTACCGAAATTCCAAAAATTCAGACGACCCAGCTCAAGCGGGCCATGGAACGGACTCTAGGCCTCGGATGGCTGGGCTCCTCGACGGCGAAGACTTTGGTGGAGGCAGCTCCTAACCTGTATCCTCTGCATCCGACCGTATTGCCCGTTTTGATTCGCACATTTCGCCGTTTCGGTCAGAACGAAAGATCCCTGTTCAGTTTTCTTCTCTCCAATGAACCATTCGGGTTGCAGGCTTTTTCGCAAAAGGCGGCGTGTGGCGATGAACTGTATTGCTTGCACCACTTTTACGATTACGTGCGGACCAATTTCGGACATCGCCTATCAGTTCAAAGCTATCGAAGCCACTGGAATTTGATCGATTCAGTGATCGAGAGTTTTGTTGAAGAGAATGAGTTGCAGCTCAAGGTCTTAAAAACCGTTGGGATTCTGAATCTGCTAAATGATGGCGATCTCCTGGCCACGGAAGAATCTGTTCTTTGCGCTTTGTCCAGCGAAGACCGCGCGCAGGGAAAGACTGTTCGGGCGGCACTTTCGGCGCTTCACAAGTACAAACGGACCATTTACGACCGCGGGCGCGCTCGCGGGCTTTGCCTATGGCCGCATTCGTCTGTTGACCTTGAAAAGGCGTACGAAGACGCCTGTCGGGTCGTCGACACTCCCCGTCATGTAGCTAGTCTCATCAAAGATTCTCTGGAGACGCGGCCGATCGTGGCGCGCAGGCATTACATCGAGACCGGGAATCTGCGACACGCAGAAGTGCGTTATTGCTCGGTGAAGGACCTTCAGACGTCCCTTGAACGAGACCTTAGCGACGCAGATGGTCTGATCATTGTTCCCTTGTGCGAGACCCTTTCCGAACGTGGGGAGGCATTGGCATTCGCGAAGCAAACGGAGCTGAGCTCGCAGAAGAACTGGCTCGTGGCTGTCCCTCAGCCACTAAACAATCTCGCGGCACTCGTCCAAGAGGTTCAACGCTGGGAATGGATTTTAGCCAATACGCTTGAACTGAATGCTGACAAATACGCGCGCGAAGAGGTCTCACGACAAAAGGCCGCCGCCGAGTCCCAACTGGAAAAGCGGGTTCAAAATTACGTTGGATGGCAGCAACTGACTGGCCACATGATGCTTGATTGGTTTTGTGAGGGACGCGCGCTAAAGGTCAAGAATGGGCGACATCTTCTCGAAACACTTTCTCGGATATTTGATGACACTTACCCGCTAGCTCCGCGCATTCAGAACGAACTCGTCAATCGGCGAAACCTAAGTTCCGCCGCCGCGGCTGCTAGGATGCGGCTAATTAACAGGATGTTCACTGATTCTGGGGTCGCTCTCCTCGGAATGGACGCAGCTAAAAAGCCGCCTGAGATGTCCATGTATCTCTCCGTACTGAAACGCACAGGTCTGCATCGGATGAATGGAGATTCCTGGAGCATCGGCGAGCCTCATCAACGGACCGATGAGTGCAAGGTGCTGCCCGCGCTGAAACGCATGTCGGAAATTGTCCGGGATAAGCCAGACGCGCGGGTCAATGTAGCTACCTTGTTCTCCGAACTGCGGAATCCACCTTATGGCGTTCGTGATGGGATTGTTCCGCTTCTGCTTTCCGTGTTCGCGATTTCCCAAAACCGCGACGTGGCGTTCTATAAGGATGGTTCGTTTCTGCGAGAGCTTAATGGCGAGCAAATGCTCCTGCTAACGAAAGCGCCGGAGCGTTTTGAAATTCAGTATTGCAGGATCGAAGGGGTTCGCGCCGAGCTCTTTGCGCGGCTCTTAGCTGTGCTGGAGATAGACAAGCCTAGAGATCGCGAAATCGAGATGCTCGATCTCGTCAAGAATCTTTGTACATTTGTCGCACAGTTGCCGGTCCAAGCTCGCAATACCAAGAAATTGTCTTCCGCAGCACTTGCCGTACGACAGGTGATCTTGGAAGCACGCGAGCCCGCCAAACTTCTTTTTCGTGATTTACCGGCGGCTTGCAGCTTCGATCCCATCGAGGCGGGCGCAGCAACGGGAAAACCACTCAAGAGCTTCGTCAAAACCCTAAAAGTGGCTCTAGAAGAGCTGAGGATTGCTTTCCCAGAGTTACAAGATCGATTGCGGAACAGGTTAAAAGAGAATTTCAATTTGTCTGGCTCTTTCGAGGAATGCCGACGCGCGCTGAGCAATCGGGCCCAGCGGGTCTGCGTTACTGTTACGGAGCCGAGGTTTAAGGCGTTCTGCCTGCGGCTGATGGATAGCGCGCTAACTGAATCGGACTGGCTTGAATCGGTCGGCAGCCATTTGGCTCTCAAACCACCTTCTAAGTGGCATGACGGCGACGAGGATCAGTTCAACACGGAGCTTTCCCAAGCTTCGGCTCTGTTCCATCGAGTTGAAAGTGTTGTTTTCGATGGTCGTAAAGGTACGAATGAATCGGCAATCCGATTAGCAGTCACGCTGGCCACAGGCGTCGAGCATCAACAGGTGATTCACTTCAACGCTGAGGAGGAACATTTGATGACCGCCCTAGAGGAAGAGTTCGCTGAGATTTTAAGCAAAAACGAACGGATTGGACTTGCGGCAGCATCACGCGCGATTTGGGCAAGCTTCGAATCGCAAGAAAAGAGAAAAAATGACTGATCCGACACGCCACATCCTCTGTATGTCGGGCGGCAAGGATAGTACAGCGCTAGCTCTCTACATGCGCGACCGGATTCCGCAGATGGAGTACGTCTTCTGCGACACCGACAAAGAGCTCACAGAGACCTACGAATACCTCAACCGCGTTGAAGCGTTTCTTGGCAAAAAGATAGTTCGGCTCAATGCCAAAGCTGGGTTTGACTATTGGCTTGAGGTGTTCGGAGGGTACCTCCCGTCACCGAATATGCGTTGGTGCACCAAAATGTTGAAGCTGAAGCCCTTCGAGCAATATGTCGGGGAGCAGCCCGTGGTTAGCTACGTCGGACTCCGAGCTGATGAAGATCGGGTTGGCTATATCAGCACCAAATCCAATATCAAGGCGGTCTTTCCCTTCAAAGAGGACGGAATTAACTACGCCGGCGTAATGAAAATCCTAGAAGAAAGCGGGATCGGGCTTCCACCTTATCTAAAGTGGGGTCGTACGCACTCGGGTTGTTATTTCTGCTTCTTTCAGCGTTCGATTGAATGGGTTCGATTGCTCGAAACGCATCCCGAGCAATTCGAGGAGGCAATGAAGTACGAAAAAATTAGCGACGAACCCGGCAAGAGGTTTACGTGGAACCAGGAGATGCCGCTAAGCGAGCTTAAAAAACCGGAAAACGTCGCCGCCATCAAACAGCGTTTCGCCGAATATGAAGCGCGTAGTCGGAAGGATCGCCCCAACAGGAAGCTGGTCGAAATCTTGACAGACATGGACGAGGAGGACGACGGTCCAAGGGCATGTCTTATTTGTCAACTTTAAGGCAATCCTATGAAGACAGAAAAAGAGCAACCCCTTGGTAAAATTCACGAAATCTCTCTGGATGATATCGACGTTAGTGATGACAATGTTCGACATCATGAGGTGACCAGGGACCTCGACGAGCTCGCAGCCAGCATCAAGAGACATGGCCTACTTCAGCCGGTGGTTTTGAATGGAGTCCATGGCTCACCTCCATATGAGCTGATCACTGGGCAACGACGATTTCTCGCGCATCAGCAGATATTGAAGTGGTCGAAAATCCGTGCGGTCTTCGCCGGCAAGCTTTCTCAAAGTGAGGCCGTCGTCCGGTCACTCGTCGAGAATCTTCAGCGCGTGCCGCTGGGATACGAAGATACGGCGAAAGCAGTCACCTACCTGTACAAAAAATATGACGGAGATGAGCGGCGCGTCCACAAAGAAACGGGACTTTCTCTGCGCAAAGTAAGAGATTTCATTCTGATCGAGGAGCGCGCTACTCCGAGAATCAAGACACTTTTGAAAGGCGGCAAAGTATCTCCCGCTGACGTTAAACGAGCGATTCAGGCCGCACAGGATAATCTTAAGAAGGCCGAAGAGCTAGTTGACCTAATCATAAAACACAAACCGACTGCTCATCAAAAGGCGCGGCTGGTCATGTACGGTGAAGGCGACAAAGGAGCGTCCGCAAAACGCATTCTGCGCGAGGCCATGAAGCCCCACGTAGAACAGAATCTCATTATTACTCTTCCCGACGAACTCCGAAAGGCGCTCACGAAAGCGACTTCCTCTCTGTCGATGGAGCCTGGAGAACTTGCGGCAAAAGTCCTAGCCGACTGGCTGCGATCCGAGGGTTTCGCAGAATGATCAGCCGACCGACAAATGACAAGCCTAACGAAGACGAAGAACTTAAAGAGGCCCTCGCCGTTCTCATATCTTGCACTCGAAGCAAGCGTCGGCCGCTTCCGCTCACTGATATCGCCAAGTGGCTTAACGTTGCGATCGCGAAGATTGGCAGCTATTCAGCTCTCGGTGAGCGAGTCGGGTTGTCCGGGAAAATGCTCCGTCAATTCGCTGCGGTTAACGAACTTACGAAGTCCGTAAAGGACTTGTTCGCCAAACGTCGGCTCGACAGTGTGGACGCCGCAGTTCACCTAGCAATGCTTTCCAACGGTGACCAGGAAGTCGTGGGAAATGCTTTAGCCTCTCGGACCATTCATACAGCTGACGTTCGAGCCGTTGTCCAACTCCGGCAATTGGAAAAAAAATCTCCTATTAAGTCACTTCTCCGCCGAGTTGTGGATAGCAAAACGAAGCAGGAGTATGTCGCGGAATTTGTTATTAGGGGTGGCAGAAGCTCTACTCAATTAATGAAGGCGTTCAAACGTTATGTTCCTTCCAAAGACATTATCAGGCTAGAGGTCCAAGGTGCTTTAGGACGGCTGGTTTTGACTAATGAAGGAAAGGGTTTTCTCCTCAAAGCCGCAGCGATCTTAGGGACCTCGCTGTCGCGCGTTATTCCGACAATCATCGAGAAACACTTCGGTCGCTCATGAAAAGCACAATCAAAAGGCGATCTCGGCGAAAGATGAAATTTGGAGAGATGCTCTCCATTGAGCAACTCGTGGGTCTTACCGCCGAGTTACAGAAAGTGAGACAGCATCCACCGTTAACGCGGCGTCACGACGGCAAGTACGAGGGGGACATACTCGGTTTTGTTAAGGGTCTCCGTCTCTCGGCGCGTGTCATCTACTTTCTTAGAGACTGCTTGTCCGAGGAGCCGGACTTTGACGTAAATTGGGGGCATTTATTGAACGCTGAAGAACAAGCCTGCTCGCCTGAATGTGACGTGGTGATTCACGCCAAAGGGCACGTTAGAAAGTGGAATGGGGGTGATCGGCCGATAATGGATTTTAAATTCATACGTGCCCAGGGTGTGCGAGCGGTCGTGAGTTGCAAGTCACGTCTCGACTCGATTGACGCTAGTTATCCTAAGGCGTTGAAGCAATTCGGCATACGTAAGGTGTTTCTTTTTGCTGAATGCTGTCGTCACGATCGACTCAGTGCCTTGCAAAAGCAGGCGGTAAAGGCAGGCTATGGTGGTCTGTGGTGTTTGTATACGACGGAAAAAGAACCAGAGGAAGAGAAGGACTATTTGACCTTTCGTACTGATGAAGCCATGTATGTCGAGTTTGGAGAGGCCATTCGCCAGGCCGTGAAGTCATGAGTGCTTGGTTGAGGTTTCTTCGGCATTATGGGCCAATACCCCGCAACGACAACATGTATGACGAGACAATTCAGCGCTCAGCTCGTCGTCAAAAGATTACGCCCATTGAGTTTGAGCATCCTTTGCAAGATGTTTTGTTGGAATGCTTCGACCAGCGATCCGCCGATCCTCTGTCAGTAATCCTTACGGGAACGGCGGGCGATGGCAAAACACACTTGTGCCGCACGGTATGGAGCAAGCTCAACGGAAGCGAGATAGAGTGGGCTTCCGACAGCGCGTACCTGACTCTGGAATTCAGCTACCCTCGCGACCGCAGAGAATGGCCGAAATCCGGCGAAAAAAACTTATTGCGCCAGGTCAAGATCCACGTCATCCGTGACCTTAGTGGTTGGGCACCGCAGCAAGGCGGAGAATGGGAACCCGACAAAGAAATACTCCTGCAGAAGTTCTGTCGCTCCCTCGTGAATCCTGACGCGAACGAGGTATTCCTAATCGCGGCCAACGATGGGCAGCTCATCGAATCCTGGCGAAGGCTGAAACAGACCGAGGACGTTCAGCGGGCGCGACAACTTTTCGAGGACCTATTGGTAGAGGATCGCCAGGAACGACCTGGCATCAGGCTTAAGTTCTTCAATCTGAGCCGGGCGGATTCTGCCAATCTCTTCGATAAGGCATTGGACGCCTTCCTTAATCACCCTGGATGGAAGGAACTTCAAAACAGCTCTGCTGGCGAGACTGAGTTGTTTGGGAGCCGTTGTCCGATCCGTCACAATTATGAACTTCTTCAGACCTTCCTGGTGCGGTCCCGGCTCCGGTCTCTGTTAGAGCTTTGTGATCGTAATGGGCTCCATGTGCCGATTAGGCAGATCCTGCTTCTGCTCACGAACGCGGTCCTGGGACACGCGGATTGCAAGGATGGCCTAATGACTCCTACTGACGTGCCGAAGATCGTCACGGCAGGGGCAATTTCAAAAGCCAGTCTCTTCAATAACATCTTCGGTGGGAACCTGTCCGAGAATCGACGGCAAGGCATCACTATTTTCGATTACCTGGAGCGCTTTCAGATCGGCCACGAGACCTCCAATCGCGTCGATAATCTACTCATTTTCGGCGAACAAGATGAGCACCTATCGAAGTATTTTGAGGCCCTGGTAGCGCAAGATGCTTTCTATGGTGCAGATGCTCGCTTTTACGCTGCGAAGCAAGAATATATAGAGGGTTCCGATGAAGGGAACGACAGCCAGGCGTTCCTAGACCTACTAGTCGCGCAACGTCGCGGCCTGTATTTCAAGATTCCGAAGGAATGGGAGCAGGAGCTCAATCTGTGGGAGCTTACGGTGTTCAAGTTCGCCGGCGAATACCTCGATGAAATCGTGCAGCCTCTGCTGAAGGGGGAAGCGGTCAAGAGGGTGATTCTCGCGCGCCTTGTCCGGGGTCTCAATCGCGTCTTCACCGGGATGCTGATCAACGCTGATCGGGAGCTCTTCATAGCAACGAGTGGGAACAACTCCCAAGCTAAAGTCAGTCGAATTCTTCTGGAGCGGGTCTCGGTAGATCCAAACAAAGGCGAAAAGATCGCCCTCAGCCGTGACCAATCGAATGGCAACATCGTTCTCTCGGTGTTCTTCAATGCGACGATCCACGAAGATTTTCGTCTGACGCTGATTCGCTATGAGTTTCTGTCGCGAATCGCACTCGAAGGAGCTCTGCCCGCGAGTTTCTCCAAAGAATGCTATGAGGATCTGCTGGCTTTCAAGAGTCAGCTTGTATCGGGATTGATAAGACGGCAGGAACATGATGGCGTCGTCCCGGGTGGCTCCAGCCTTCGCTTGAATTTCCTGGCGCTGACCGAGCAAGGAATGCCCGATCCGAGATTTGTGGAGGTAACCATATGACCACACTTCCCAGGACCCTTCCCATCCCGGCCACGTTCGACAAATCGTCTTCGATGTGGGTGGATGAGGCAATGTGGGGACATCGTCTCTACGACGAACAGTCACCTTGGATGGTGCTTCTCGAATTTCTCAATGTCTTCTACTACGAGTCCGGAAAGGGCCGCGCGTTCACGGAACCCAACGGATTGAACACGCTGACCTATAAGGCCGCCCGTCGACTCTATCTGCGGAACATCCTATTCAATAACCCTCATCTCGCGGAAATTCGCATCCGATTCCCCCATGATGCAAACCGCTGGGAGCAATGGCTGGCCCGAATGTCATCGGCCGTCGGTCTACATCACCCTCAATTCAGTTATCTCAAGGAGAGATTCGATTCGTTCGACGATTTTAGTGAAGTGGTATCTCTGGTTCGCTCGACGAGCCTAGAGGTCAACAGCAACAAACGGTGGACATCAAAATTTGTTTTTCCCTATGGCAAGCATTGCCTCTACGAAGACCTGGATAACAACGCTTCGACGAACGACCGCCGTTTTTTTGGCCGAACAGGCGAGGTTCTCTATCTCATGCTCAGCCGGTCCGAACGTCGGGAACACCTGCTGACGGCCCTCCAGCGGTGGATATCCAAGACGGATACGACCTGGGATTCTGTCGTCAAATGCCTTCAGCCCACCGAAGAGGAAGATTTCAGTAGTGAGCGCGCAAATTCCTTTCTCCCTTACGCAAAGCATCCGTGCTTCGATCAGCTCGCGGAGGATTGGCTCGCTATCCTCCGGCTTAACATACCTTCATTTGATGTCTTACCTCACCTTGTCAACCTTGCAGGTCTACATCTGATCAAATACCAGCTGAGCGTCTCGCGCGAGATTGTGGGACTTAGCCCGATGCCAATCTTCGTATGCGAGGTGGTCGCGCCCAAGAAGACTCTTGTGCGGGAAATCTCCGCCGATGGCTATCAGGAGAATAATTTTCTGCCGTCGCGGGCTGTTGAAGCGTTCATCGAAGCGATCGAATCGTCTGCGGACTGGCAGCACGCAGTCAATGAACATGGCGCGTTTGAGAAGTGCAGACAGCTGTTAAGCGACAAAGTCAGATGGGACGATTACGAAGGGCCCAGTGACCCGCAGCAATTGTTGATTGCGTTCAAGCAAGCGGCGATGAAGCGACATCGCCAGCATGTCGCGAATATCCATCGAAACTACGGTCGCGATATCGGCCTTGTTTCGAAGCGAGGCACAATAAAGCTGAGGTACGCGCCGAACGACGGCTTGCTCAAGACGCTACTCTTCGCCAACGTTGAGAAACGCGTTGAACTGCACCAATTCCTCGAAAGATTATTTCAGCGCTATGGACTCTTACTTGGAGACAAGGAGGCTGAGAACGTCTTGCCTAAGGGCGACTTTGACAAGAAAGCGTTCCAGGCAAATTCACGGCGTTTCGAACAGCGTCTCGATAGTCTCGGCGTTCTAAAGCGCCTCTCTGATAGTTGCGCTTATGTGATCAATCCATACCGAGAGAAGGCCTTATGAACAGCAGCGAGCTGATCGGCCAGGTTGCTTCGTCTTATCTGCGCGATATGCTCGTCGAGGACGATTCATCAGGCGTAGCTCGATACCTGTTGGATGGCTTGACTGCCGAGCAAGCTGCTGCAGTGGCAAGGGTGATTCTGGCAGACCCAGGTTTGTACCAATTGATCGAGATCAAGCTGCCGGTTCATTTCGTCGGAAGTTACGGATTGCCCGCTGAAATTCTGACGACCCATCGAACAACCTACTATCGAAATGCCGCTTGCAAGAAGTCCGCCCTTCTCGTCGCTAACACCGGTGACGATGAAGAGCAGTCGCTGAAAGAGCTCACGGGCATCGGGGCGCAGGAATTGCAGACACAGCCTGAGCTCTGGGTCAAATTAGCCGCAGATGGGCTTCCGATTGCAGATCAGCATCGGAAGTGGTGGGTGAAGGCGATTCAGGCGCTTCTCGAAGTGAGGCAGTTCGCACTCGACCGGTTTGCCGACTATGTCCTGGCAACGCGTGACGCCATTGAGGACGGCCAGCCGATATTGTCGGCGTTGGGGGTGGCATTGCCGGCGCTCCATGTGCCGCGCGATACAGTCTTCTTTCGAAGTCTGAACGATAAAACTGCCGGCAGTCTATCTAAATGGAAAACGCTCTACACTCAGGCAATCAAGAAGCGCGCCTGCTACCTCATGAAGCAGACCCCGACCCAGTCGTTGCTGCTAGAGGACGATCTGAATGCTGCCTTTGACCATGTGCGTGATGCTATCCCGACTGAGATCCATCCGGTTATCGAGAGATATATTCACGCGAATAGTGGATGGAACGATGAGGCCGCGGCCCTCGCTCAGTGCGAATGGGAACTCGTCAAACCCCTGTTCGATGGACTCAAACGAGAGGCTTTCAATCTCGGAAAAGCGACCCTGGATTTCTATGACGAACGCGAACCGGAACTGCTCACGGGTGACGAACGCGACTATTTGAATCGTTTGCGCGAGATTAAACGCACCGATGCCCAGGACGAGGATGAGCAGTTCTACAAACAACATCGCAATGAACTCAAGGAGCTCCCGTCGCTCAAGGCCCGCTGGGATCGATTCATCCTCGGAACGCCAGTTGAAACCGATGATTTCCTTCTGGGACTGGCGCTGTGCTTAAAATCGCTGTTTGACCAAGACCTCACCTCTTCAAAACGCCGCCTCAGGATTTCCTGTGATCGCCGCACGAAGAAGGACTTGAAAGAAGTCAACTGTGATGCTGGCCTCTACTTCGCAAGGCGTTACCGCGGGCTCAAAGAACTGTTGGGCAGTCGGGTCTCCTGGGAGTTGGGCGAGCTGATGAACTTTGCGGCCCTGAGCGAGCTGTGGAAGAAGGCCAGCAAGCCCTATGTGAACAATTCTTCCGCTCGGGCGGCCTTGCAGCTGAAATTCGTTGCTGAACTAGAGGTGGAAGTCTCTTCCGGTTCGACGCAACGGTTTGCAAAGCAACTGTTGTGGATATTTGATCCAAACGCTGTAGCGAGCGAGTTCCCGGGCGACTGGTCACGACTGGTGGAACATCCGCTCGTTCTCTGTAGTGTTAGCCGCGAGCCGGTCAGCGGTAAAGGACGTTTTCAGTCTCTTGATCTTCACAACGTCAAAACGCTCTACCCGGCCCATGGCCGTGACCGCGGATCGTTCGTGTCCACCTACAAGAGGGAAGAAGATCTCGCGCTGAGGTGGCCAGGCGCGCTAGCTAAGGCGCGTGAGTCTGGATGGGTGTCCGAGGCGAGCTCTGAGAAGTTGCTGAGTCTATTTGATGGATTTCGAAAGAGCTATGCCGAGGCGATTTCGGGGTTTGTAACCGATGGATTGTCCTGTAAATGGCTGGGGAAGCAGGCCGAAGATTTTGGCCTCTTAGTCGAAACGCTTTGCAGAGATGCCAAGGGTGATAGAAATCGTGTGAGCCTGTTGCAACCGCTGTTAGAGCTCGGTACGGTCGCCGTGGATGGAGGAAGAGTAACTGCCATAGTTGCGCCGTGGCAACCTCTTCGCCTCGCTGCTATGGCCGCCAAGGCAAGCCAGATTGCTGCGTTGGTTCGCCATCTTTTGACGGCGGACGAAGTTCTATTCGGTGATCCCCCGTTATTCTTCAAAGAACTTGAGCAAGAGCTGACGCACGCGTACTATCCCGAACTTGTTCTGGGCTGGAATGGTACGAAACCAGAGTTGTTGTCCCTAACCGACCAACACCTTGACTACAGTCTTCATGAGTCGCCTATCGTCAGTAACGATGGTAACGACGACACGAATGAGAGCCCCGTAGAGACTTCAGCACTCATCGTTGATTTGACGAAGCGATACCTCGCGCTTTATCCGCATGAACGCGCGAACCTTTCAGTCGTGCTCTACAATTGCGATTCTGCGCGACTACCTTACGCGCTGGTCGACAAGATCGCCGAACTGCATGAAGACGAGGAAGATATGCGTTGTCAGATCATTCTTCGCCATGGCAGCGGCGTCAAGCTTCGTGAGTTGTACGAAAAGATTATCGAGTCGTCCGATGCCGATGTGGATTCGTTTGTGACAAGCGAGGCGACGAAGGACTTCATGGCCCGATTGCGCATCGGTATCATGGCCGACCAGGCGCCTGTCCGCGACCCTAAAGATGGCCCCCTCACCGACATAGTGTTCCTGCAAGACGTCATTGCGCGCCACGCTGGCGTGGAATGGTATGCCGAATCCTCGGCCCCGGTCGATGCGGCGACGTTTATCCCTGCCCGCTGGTCCCGTAGGCGCCCTTCTGCGACCGACGACATGAAGTCGGTCGTTTATCTATGTTGCCCCGTACAGACCAAAGAGGGCTGGGCATTCCTCACCGCCATCACCACCTTTATTAAGGGTGACTGGGACGGAATCGCTAGTCGGAGACTGCTGCCCGCCAGGAAGCTTGATTTTAACGATCCGAGCACCGCGAGCATTTTCAAAGAGATTCATAACCTTGGCAATTGGGTAGTGAACTACGATGAGCTCCTCGACCGCCGGCAACTGGTAAACCAAAGCATTAAAGTTATACGCTACAAACAGTGTGCTACGCAGGGCCGCAATATTCTTATCTCATCAACCGCACCACTGAGTTTGCTGCGGTCAATGGTGCTCAGCCGCATCAAGGACTTGAACTTAGAGCTCAACGATGCCGATGCGCAAAACCTCACCGAGAAATTCATCGACGATGCTAATGACGTTTCCGGTGACATTGTTCTGCGCGCCGCAAAGCGTGGACGAAACGCGAGCGAGCTCATGGGTGTTGTTCTGAGTCGCTATCTGATTCGTAGTGAGTTTGACTCAAATCGCCGGTTCGGATGGTACTTTCTCGATGACTATGCTGAGTGGCTGGGACAGAGAGAGGAGCAGATTGCAGATCTTCTTGCGCTCACACCATATCAGACAGACGATGGCCGACTACAGTTAGCTGTCATCATCTCCGAGGCCAAGTACATCGATGCTGGAAATTTGTCGGCGAAGCGAAAAGAATCGCAGAAGCAGCTTCGCGATACCGTCCGCAGAATCAGCGATGCGCTGTTTGGCAACCCTAAACGCCTTGATCGGGGATTGTGGCTGTCACGTTTCTCCGATCTGATGCTCAACGGCATCCAGTTTCCTGCCCACTCTCCCATCGATCTTGTGGAATGGCGACGGGCCGTACGAGATGGCCAGTGCGGTGTCTACCTGCGCGGTTACTCTCACATTTTCGTCTCGGGGCCATCCGATGCGGCCGAGTGTTCGGATTTTTCGATGGTTGCCGGGTCCGAGGGTTCGTTCCAAGAAGTATTTTCCAGGTCGCGTGTGCGGGAATTGGTCTTGAGCTACTGGAAGGGCTCTGACCCCCTGCCGATTCGCAAATCAATCGCGGACCAGGATATCTGGAGCGAACAGACATACCGTAAGCCCTCCGAGAGAGTTCAGATTGTGTATCGACATCGAGCTGACGACGAAACTCCAGGCGGGGAGAGTTCGAGGGACGGCGATGGAGGGCCCAAACCGGGCCCGGTTACTCCACCTCAACCTGCCGCCCCCGCTGTTGCGAGCAGCGCGACTGCATCGCAGGAGGAAATCACGAACAATACTAAGGGTTGGGCAAATCAAAACTTCGCCGCGATTCTTTCTGCTTATCAGGGTGGTACCCAGGACAGCGCGGCGGATACTGAATGGCTTAAGACGGTTGAGAATTTGTGCAAAGGCGCGCTTCAGCAATTTCAACTTCAGTCTAAGCTCCTCAGTAGTTCTCTGACACCCAATGCGGCCCTCCTGAAGTTTCAGGGGAGTGCCAATCTTACGGTTGAACAGGTATTGCGCCGTCGGTCGGAGTTTCTGACGACACACAAGCTGAATGTAATCTCTGTTAAAGCCGAACCGGGCGTTGTCGCTATCGCTATCGCACGTCAGAATCGCCGTGTGCTCCAGCTACCGGACGTATGGAAGAGTTGGCACCCCGATTGTTCGGCAGGAAACGACAGTCTTCTCATCGCGCTTAGGGAAGAGGACAGCAGTCCTCTCTTTCTTTCGCCAAAAGCGAACGCCCCGCATACGCTCATTGCCGGATCGACGGGAAGCGGCAAGTCCGTACTTATGCAAAATATAATTTTGGCGATCGCCTGCACCAACACGCCAGCGCAAGCCACTATTGTCCTCATCGATCCCAAGCTCGGCGTCGATTACTTTGCGTTCGAAGGGTTACCGCATCTGCAAGGAGGGATTATCGATGATCAAGAGCGCGCGATCGAGCGGCTAGGCCAGCTCGTAGACGAGATGAATCGACGGTATACGGTTCTGAAGGACAACAGGGTTTCGAATATTTTCGATCTTAACAAGAAGTCAAATGCGACCGAGCGGTTGCCGTTTCTATGGGTTATCCACGATGAATTTGCTGAATGGATGATGACCCCTGACTATGCCGATGCTGTGGCGAGTATTGTCGGGCGATTGGGCGTGAAGGCCCGCGCGGCCGGCATCTCACTTGTATTTGCTGCCCAGAGGCCGGATGCGAATGTCATGCCGATGCAACTGCGGGCCAATTTGGGGAATCGGCTCGTCCTTCGCGTCGATGGGGAAGGTACGTCTGAGATTGCTCTCGGCGAAAAGGGCGCTGAGCGACTTCTCGGCAAGGGACATCTCGCTGCCAGGCTTGAGGGAGAATCCGAAACGATTTTCGGTCAAGTTCCGTTTGTGGACAGCGAATTTCTGACCAGCGTCGTCAGGGTCTTAGCAACTTGAGGACGGAGACACGGGCCTCAACGCGAGTGAAGTTTTGGATTTCGCTCCGCTCGCGAGGAGCATATCGGGAATATGCGGAAGACAGAAACCACGATGCCCGAAGCAGTTTTTCACGAGCAATCCGCTCCCATCTTACGTCATAGAACGGCTATTCGCCGACTGGGCCATTCCCGCCCGGTTGCGTTGGCCCAGATTCATGGGTTGATCGGTCCTGACCTTTCCTTCTTTGATTATGGTTGTGGCTTGGGTGAAGATTTCCGGCTTCTGAAGGCGGCGGGCATAGAAGCGGAAGGCTGGGACCCCCACTACCGGCCTGATACAGCAAGGCGTTCTGCCGATTGCGTTAACCTCGGTTACGTGTTGAATGTCATCGAAGAGACGCGGGAGCGGGAACAAACCCTACGAGCAGCGTTTGATCTCGCCCGAAAAGCAATTGTCGTTTCAGTTCGGGTCGATCAGTCGCTCAATTGCGGCACCGAGTTCTCTGACGGCCTCGTTACGAATTCAGGTTCATTCCAGAAGATCTACACGCAGGCCGAGTTTCGGGATTATTTGCAGGCGGTTCTAGGTCGGAAGCCGTACATGGCAAGCTTAGGAATCGCGTATGTGTTCAAGGACGAAGCTGTAGAGACGAGCTACTTAGCTCAGCTCTCGATTACGCCACCGAAGCGCGAGCGTGCCGATCTCTACTCGCAGTTCGCAGGTGACCCCGACGGCCAGGAATTGGCCGAGATCACTCGGAAGATCGGGCGACCTCCCCTCGCTTCTGAGTTCGATCATTACCCAGCCCTGCTCGAACGCTTTGGGTCCCGTTCGAGAATCGACCGGCTGGTGATGGGTTTACTCAATCCCCAAACGCTGGCAGAAGCGAGAGACGCGAAAAGGAATGACATACTCACTTATCTCGCAATGCTCCAGTTGCGCGGAGTGCGTCCTCCGCCTGTTCGATTGTTGCCGGCTGAAACACAAGCGGACCTCAAGCTACTCTGGCCGTCGTACAAGAGCGCGATGCACGAAGGCCAGCAGTTCTTGTTTCAACTCGGTAAGCCAGAACTGATCCGGGATGCATGCCTCTCTGCCCCTATTGGAAAACGGCTCCCTACAGACTTCTATCTCCATCAATCGGCCGAAGAATCCCTTCCTGCCCTGCTAAGAGTTCTGCTCTTCGCGGCACGCCAGATCGTCGGTGAGGTTGACTACAACATCATAAAGTTCGCGATAGATGGTCGGAAGGTTTCGTTCCTGCAATACAAGGGCTTCAATGACGATGCACACCCGGAGTTACTACATAGTGTTCGGGTTCACCTTCCCAGCGTCTCGTACGCCATCCGGGACTATTCGGCGTCCGAAAATCCACCAATTCTTCACCGCAAGGAAGCGTTCCTCGACCCGCTACATCCAGAGTATGGCGTATTTTCGGAATTAACTCGGCAAGAGGAGGATCTTGGCCTTCTCTCACGGCCCGAAATTGGGTTCCGCCAGGAGTGGCAGCGGCTCCTTGCTGAACGCAACCTGAAAATCGTCGGGCACACCATCTGCAGAGCCATGAGCGTTTAGTTTCCCGCGGGAGCAAATGCACACGGGCTCGCACGGTTGTGAGGCGAGCCCTAGAAAATGTGCCAACACTTCAGGTGTGGGCTCTTCGATGGATTTTGCATTCGGCGTGCTTGAGCGCTAACTGCGTCTCGCGGAGATGGTCGAGGTTGAGCTGGAGTTCAGACGCGTAGATTTCAGCGCGCTCTGGACTCATGGAGTGATCCAGCGGCTCCAGCGCGACGGCTACCCGGTTAAGGTCTTCTCCAATCCCTTGCGGGGCTTGGCGGTCGACGCTGCCTACCTGCGTAGCGTGCTGGACACGATCGAGGGCCCCGTAATTCTCGTTTCCCATGCCTACGGCGGGGCCGTCATCACCCAGGCCGGGGACGACCCCAACGTCAAGGGCCTTATCTACGCGGGCTCCCCTATGCCCGGGGTAGGGGAATCTACAAACGATTGTCTCGAACGGTTTCCCGGCGGCGACTTCGCCGCGTCCGTCGATCTGACCCCATACACCTTGCCCGACGGAACCAGCGGCACGAATGTCCTCGTCAAAGCCGACAAGTACGGCTACCTCCTCGCCGCCGACGTGGCTGAGAGCGTGCTCGCCCTGATGATCGCCACCCAACGCCCCATCGCCTTGGCAGCCCTCAACGAGAAACTGACATCGGCTGCATGGTCGAGCAAGCCGAGTTGGCAAATCAGGCCCCTGCTGGATCCCGTCATTCCCCAGGAAGAATTTAAGTTCGAAGCCGATCGTGCCCACTCTCACGTCATCGAACTGAAGTCTTCGCACGCCATCCCCATCACTTTCCCGGACGTCGTGGTCGATGTGATCGAACAGGCCGCCCGCGCAACCACGAAGTAGGGGCGGTCTGTTAAGTGGAGGTTCCTACGCCGCGGTGCCTGCGGCGTAAGAACCGAGTGATTTAGGGAGCACAGGTAGCGCACGCGAAAACAGGGCTGGACTTATCACCAGCAGCCCACCACGTCGGTGAACAGCAGGAGTACAAAAATGGCAAATCTCTTCGAATCGGTTCAGCTGGGGACTTTGGTCCTGGCAAATCGTGTCTTCATGGCGCCCATGACGCGCACCCGCGCACACGCAGATGGCGTGCCGGACGAACTCGCGGCGACTTACTATTCGCAGCGCGCTTCTGCTGGACTCATCGTTACCGAGGCGACGCAAATCTCGCCTATGGGCAAAGGGTACATTAATACTCCAGGGATTCATTCCCCCGAACAGGTGCAAGCGTGGAGCCGAATCGTCGACTCCGTTCATAAGAGTGGAGGTCGAATCTTCCTTCAGTTGTGGCATGTCGGCCGAATCTCTCATTCGTCCTTGTTGCCAAACAACGTTCCACCCGTTGCTCCTTCCGCAATCCGCGCCGATAGCCGGACATTCATTGCCACGGGTTCGGTAGAGGTTTCGGAGCCAGTTGCTTTGACGGCCAGCGGGATCAAAGAGACCTTGGACGATTATCGGCGGGCAGCCGGCAATGCGAAAGAAGCCGGATTTGACGGGGTCGAGATTCATGCGGCGAACGGATACTTGATCGATCAATTTCTTCGAACAGGATCGAATCGGCGAACCGATGAATATGGAGGTGTCGCGTCGAATCGAGTCCGCTTTCTCACTGAAGCAACCGAACAGGTCCTGAAATCTTGGGACAGCAAGCAGGTCGGTGTGCGAATCTCTCCGACCGGTGGTTTTAACGATATGTCGGACGATAACCCGCTCGAAACCTTCTCCGTCACGGTTGCAAGACTCAACGGCTTTGGGCTCGGGTACCTCCACGTAGTTGAAAGGGCGCAGGACAGCAAAGGAAGCAACGAGGCGGATCTCGCCTTGTCGGCTCAACTGAGAACACTTTGGAAAGGTCTATACGTCGTGAATGGCGAATATGACGGGCTCAGGGGAGAGGAAGCAGTACGGACGGGGCATGCCGACGCTGTCGCATACGCCCGCGCCTTTCTGGCCAACCCAGATCTACCAAGACGGCTGCAACTCGGAGCCGCTCTGAATGAACCGGACCCAACGACTTTCTACGGAGGAGACGCCGCCGGCTACACAAGCTATCCCGCGCTCTCCTGAACCGCGAAGAATAGTTGTGCCTCCAACGGCGATCTTTAGAACGCGATGATAGATGGCCGCGGAATCCTCGTGTAGCCGGGGTAGCGCCTCAGAGCCCCAACCCCGTAAGGAAAACTTCGATCTGGCGGTCGAATTTGGTTCGATCGTACGACACGAGAGCCATCCGAAAAATTCCTTGCAGGTAGGTGACGATGATTGGCGCGACAGTTTGCGGATCGAAGTCCGCTGGCAAAAGCCCGGCTTCCTTGTCGGCGTTGAGACGCGCGGTGATTCCCTTGGCCAGCATCGACATTTGCTGGTGCACGTACTTTCGCAGCTCGGGATCGGCCAGCACCTCGCGCGTAAGGCTGGCTGCCATCAGGCACAGACGGGATGGCGCTTTGGAATCGTCTAAACAATCGAGCACGGATTGAAAGAGCGCCCGCACTCCCAACTTGGCTGTCGGTGCCGCGAAGAGCGCCTCTCCGCGTTCGCGCCCGACGGTCGCATTGTAGAGCTTCAAACTTTCCAGATAGGCGTGTTTCTTGCTTTTGAGGGTGTTGTAGAACGAGCCCTCTCCAATTCCCATTGATTTGAGCAAGTCGCGTAGCGATGTGCCGGCGTACCCGCTTTTCCAGAAAAGCCGCATTGCCTTACCGAGGGAATTCTCGAAGTCGAATTCCAGTGTGCGTGCCATGACATCACCTTAGCGTATTTGTAGCAGTCGTGAAAGAATTCGTTGACCGCAGACTCGCTTGTTGTTATTTTGTAGCGTACGCTACAATATGTCTGCTGGAGACCGTTCGCATGGACAAGCTGAAGAACAAAATTGCCCTGATTACTGGCGGAACAAGCGGGATGGGCGCTGCAACCGCGAAGCGCTTCAACGAAGAGGGAGCAACTGTAATCGTGACCGGCTCCAGTCCGGCTACGGTTGAAGCCGCGCGCAAGGCGATGACCTACGTGGAGGCCATTGTTTCGGATGCTGGTGACCCCAAGGCGGCCAAGACCCTCGTCGATCACATAAAGGAAAAGTACGGCCGCATCGACGTGCTGTTCGTCAATGCCGGGATCGCCCGTATCGCGCCGCTCGCCGCGGCTGATGAAGCGCACTTCGATGAGCTTTTCCGGGTCAACGTTCGTGGCCCGTACTTCCTGCTCAAAAATGCGGTCCCCGTGATGTCCGATGGAGGGTCGATCATTCTCACCTCATCCTTGGGAGCGGTTCAAGGTATGCCGGGACTGAGCGTCTACAGCGCGACGAAAGCGGCTCTCCGCTCTTTCGGGCTCACCTTAGCCGCGGAACTGGCTTCACGGCGCATCCGTGTCAATACGATCACTCCTGGCCCAATCAACACACCTATTGCCGGCAAAATGGGCTTAAGTCCGGAACAGATCGCGGGCTTCGGGCAGATGGTGGCCAACGGGCCCCTCGGCCGGCCGGGAGAACCGGAAGAAATTGCGGCGGCGGCCCTGTATTACGCCTCGGACGAGTCAAGATTTACGACGGGAACAGAGCTGCGTGTCGACGGCGGCATCTCGGCGGTTTAGTTTCAACCGCCGCACAACAGTCGCTCCGAACGACATCACTCATGCCAACCCTGCTTGCTCTCGATGTAAGCCCTCGCGGAGAACGGTCGATCTCGCGCGCCCTTGGAAAGCGTTTCGTCGAACATTGGCAAGCGCGCAATCCAAGGGGCAATGTGATCTATCGCGACCTGAACGCACCGCGCATTCCCTACATGGACAACGACTGGATCGCGGGTGTGTATGCTCCACCTGACGCGGAGCGCACCCCGGAGATGCAGAAGGCGCTTGCGCTCTCGGCCGAGTTGATTGCAGAGCTGCAAGCTGCCGATGTGCTCTTCATCAGCACGCCGATGTACAACTTCACCGTCCCTGCGGTTCTGAAGTCGTGGATCGATTACGTGGTGCGGCCCGGCTACACCTTCCGTCTGGCCCCAGGCTGGCCGGGCATGCTGGCGAACAAGAAAGCCAGACTGATTGTGGTGTCTCGCGACAGCTACGAGGCAGGCGAGCCGAGCGAGGCAGACGACCTGGTCACGCCGGCGCTGCGCAAGGCATTCAGCTTTATGGGTATCAACGACGTGGGCGTGGTGCGGGCGGGAGGGAGCCTGGCCGTGAACCTTGGCAAGGTCCGTATCGAAGATCACCTGAAGAGGTACGCGCTTGAGGTTGCGGCGCTGGCCGGAAGCTGACCTGAGCGTTTCGCCGCATCGGAGCATACGCAGTCGATCTGGCTAAGCCGCATTGTGTTTAAGCATCGACGGCGCTAGGAGTCTCGGTTGGTGACTACAAGCCAACGCGCTCACAACGGCCCACCTTCTCTCGGTGGGATTCGCGTCGCCGGGAATAGTTATGGAGCCGGTTCGCTTCGAAGCTGCTCGGAGCGCGGCCGCCGTGCGAAGTCCCTGGAATTATCGCTTCCCGTGAAACCTTTGTATTGATTTCTCATCTCACTGCCGGCGCTTTTTTCAGGGCTGCGAGAATCGGTGGGATTGAGACGAAGGAGACGACAGTGAACACGGTAGCAAAAACGAAAAGCGGTAATCACGCTGGACCAAACGACGACCACGAAAAACCGGATTCCGCGAACCTGGCAGAGGTGTCGTTGGACGACGAGATCCGCCAACGCGCTTACGCGATTCACATCGACCGAGGTGGAAGTCATGGGAACGATTTGGACGATTGGCTGAGCGCCGAGCAAGAACTGAAACAAGGGAAGGGGATGATTCGGGATGGCGAGGACTCCGCCGATTCGCGTTGAATGTCTCTGAAACTTAAGTGGCGAATAGTGTGGCCGTCGAATCTGCTTCTGTGAAGCAGCGTTGAGGGACCCATGACGGTGAATGCTTCCGCGTGCTTACCAGGTCCTGCCATCCAAGACTCCGAAGTGCGACAGATACCGCGGTAGGCCGCGGTAGTTCGCAGGTAGCGTTGAATCGATTTCGCGCGTGAGCTAATATCTGCAAGGTCACGCGTGCGTGGAGGCCGACGGGTTGTATTCCGCTGACTTCGGGCTCAAAAGGGGAACGGTTTGTTGTGGAAATACATCAGCTGCGGTATTTTCGAGCGGTAGCCCAGTGTGGCAGTTTTACCCGAGCAGCCAAGCGGGAACATGTATCCCAACCATCGTTGTCGCACCAAGTGATGAAGTTGGAGGACGAACTTGGCGCAAGGCTCTTCAATCGCAAGGGCCACCTGGTAGATTTGACTCCTTTTGGCGAAGCATTTCTCCCCAAAATCGAATCCATTTTGCAACAGCTTCAGGACGCACAAACCCAAATTCGAGAGATGGCTAAGGTCGAAAAGGGTACCGTGACGTTGGGCGTGATTCCAACGATCACTCCGTTTCTGTTGCCGAACGTTCTAGCGAGCTTTCTGAAACAATACCCGATGATTGAGCTGAAAGTGAGGGAGGAAAGTAGCGCGGTGCTGTTGCAGGAGTTGAGGGAAAAGATAATCGATCTGGCACTCATGCCGCTTCCCGTCGACTCTGATGATGTATCGTCCGTTGAACTGATGCGGGAAAAGCTTTTTGCAATTGTCGGGGAAAATCACCCTCTGCATAAAGAGAAGCAGATAACGCTCCAGCAACTATCCGGCGCGCCTTTTCTGATACTCAAAGACGGTCACTGTTTTCGCGACGACACATTGTCGGCATTCCGCGCGGATAATGTGGAGCCCCGAATCGTCTTCGAGAGTGGTTGCTTTCTTACAATACTGAACATGGTCAGAGCTGGGATAGGAATTTCCGTGATGCCTGAGATGGCATTCGAACCTACGCCAGGTTGTAAGTTTATTCCGATTAAAGCGGAGCGTCCGATCAGGACGATTGGATTGGTTCAGCCGAAACAGCAGTATCAAACGCATATACAAAGGCTTCTAGCCAGTTTCTTCAAAACCCACCTGCAAGCATCGGCCGCATCAGGTGCCAGGATGCCCAAATTAAGCAAAGCGAAAAATAATCATCCGTCGAACTGATCACGCAGTTTTTTCGCGAAGTTAGTAACTCTGTCCGAGCACCCCCGTCACACTTTACTTCTCTCCATAGCTTCAAACTATGTGGGCATAAGCACATCGTCTGCGTCTAACGTCAACTTCCGGCTTCTTTTCCCGGCGCGCATGGTAGCGTCTTTTTGGGCGCTATTTTATGTTCGCGGGCTTGTTCGCGCCGCTAGGTTGCCAATCGTCTTAGCGATTTTGATCGCTCGCGTTCAGTGCAATCGAGAGTTCGAGAATACGCCGAGGCAGATTCTTCGCTTCCGTGTTGTCTGGCGAACTTGAACGCGCGCTCAGTGGTGCGCCTGGGCCTAACGAAAAAGCGGTTTCGTATCAATCGTTACGGTCGTACGAGCGCCGGGCATACGTTATAGCCTTTGCGATGTCGCCGAACGAGGCCCGGCGCGGGACTCTTTTCAAGACGCCTTATTTAAAGGCTTTACTCATTTGTGGCAGTTCCTGTCTCGGATCACATTCACACCTTTTACCGGGAGAACGTGGCAGCCGAGGCGAAGCCCTAAGGCGAGCTGGCCGCATAGCCTGTTTGTGTTTCCCGGGCGGTGGCCAAAGGCGATGAGAATGATCAAGCCCGACGAAAGCGACGTTAATATCGAGGCAACTCTGGTTCGTTCGGTTTGTGAAGGGGATCGAGGGGCGTTCATCCTCCTCGTGCGGCCATGGGAGCGGGCAGCGTTTCTGGCCGCGAACGCAGTCGTGACCAACGCCAACAGAGCCGAAGAAATCGTTCAGGACGCAATTCTCGAGGCGCTGTCGTCGCTCCGCGTGCTTCAACCCAGCGGGAAATTTGGAGTGTGGTTGATTCAGATCACGATCGACAGAGCCCGAAGAAGGGCCGCGGAAGGCGACGGGAAGGTCCAAGACCCCGCGCAGAAACCATCCATCGACGATGAGGTGGATTATGTCCCACAGGACTTGTCTAGTTGGCGGCTGATTTCTTCTGAGGCGCTTGAGAATACAGAGCACCTTCTCGCACTGGAACACGCTTTTGTCTGCTTACCGCAGGAGTGCCGAGAAGTGCTTGCGCTGCAGGATGTCGCACATTTAAGCCATAGCCAGACCGCAGAAGCGCTAGGCCTGAGTCTAAGGCAAGTTAAGGCTCGCCTGCGGAGGGCGAGATTGCAACTGCGGGACGCGCTTGCTCCTGGAAATGGAGGAAAGTGGTCGAACGGGAGTGCCCTTGCTCACGACCAGAAAGCGGTGCAGGCAAGCGGCGGAGCGACAAGTCTGAGTCCCGCTTGATTATCAGGCGGGAAAGGCGCTGCGGGCGACAAGTTCGAAGTCGAGGCGAGCGCGACAATCCTTCAACAGTTTCCGTTCGTCCCTCGCCACCCCCATCAAGCCGTTGAATCTCGCTATTTTCGATCCGTTCAGTCAACCTCCGGTCGGAACCAAGAATTTCTGTAACTTTAGGGCGATGGTTCAATCAGACTGTGAGCCCGTAGTAAACGAGTGTTCGCTAAGATTTCGATATCCCACATCAATGAGGCCAACACTCGTTCTGAACAGCTGCAAGTAGTTTCCGAAGGAGGCGTCAACTTGTCACTACGAATGACGGACCGAAGCATGAACGATATCGATGTGCTGGATATCGAAGGACGCATCGTTCTGGGCGAAGAGAGCAATGCGTTTCGGGAGAAGGTCAAAGGCATGTTGGCAGCCGGCAAAAAAAAGATCGTTCTCAACCTCGCAAATCTCGGCTATGTCGACAGCGCAGGCGTAGGCACCCTTGTGGCAACTTTCCACAGCGCCCGCTCCCAGGGCGCGACCCTGAGAATGGCCCATCTAGGGTCGAAGTTCAAAGAGGTACTGCAAGTCACGAGATTATTGACCGTGTTTGAAACCTACGACACTGAAGCTGCCGCCATCGAGAGTTTTGGCAAATAAAGCCGCAAGAAACGCGAGCCCTTAGATGGAAGCGCTGGCCACCGCTCCCCATCCCAGCGAACGTAAAGTCGCAGCGCCAAGTCCCTCTGGTTCGCGGCGGATAGCGGTGTCTATTGCGTTGACGTCTCGTATTTCGATCCGTTATCCACAGGGCAATCCGATCGCGCTCAAGACGCGAAGAAAGGCCAAGAAGAGCGGAAGCGGCTTATTAGGAATGCTCACATTTCACCATACGGATTTGGGCAATGATTTCTTCCACCCACGAGAAGGATTGGGTGACACAGTAGCCACACTTTCGCGGTGGGATTCGCGTCGCCGAGATGCGAAAACTGACTTTTTTATGAGTCAAACGCCACACGGCGGGTTCGTCTACCGTCCTCGTCGTCCGACGCTTGTATTGCGGTCTTTGGTAATCAAGGCTTTTTTGATTTGGCCAGATGGCGAGCGACGTTGTCCGCTTTCCAGAGAAGCGCCGGATGCTCGCGAATCCTCTCCACGATTTCGGGCTGTTCAGGGAATAACAGCCCTGGCCGGTATTTGCCTTCAGCAATTGCGGCAAGATAAGCGGCCTCGCGGTTGTGATCAAGGACAGTCTCAAGAAGCGGTTTCGTCGCGGCCAGCATTTCGGTTGCCGTCGGGCGGTCATCCGCTTTCAGCAGTGGGTAGAGCAGACTCTCGACCTGTTTGGCATCAACGTCGGCTATGCGATCGATTTTGTAGGTGCGAAAGTCTCGATCCGCGGTGCTGCTGAATAGAACTGCGAGCTTTCGCAGAATCTCAGAGTCATGGGGAAGTTTCGATTTCGTAAAGCGAAAAAGGTCGTACAGGTCGCGCGGGTGTCGGCGGTCGATCATGGCCTTGAGTTTTCCCGCGAACAATTCCTCGGTGGCCAAAACAAGAAACTCGCAAGGCTGCGGATCACCAGCGCCCGCAGCTGGAAGCACTCGAGGGGGCAGAGCACAGGTGCGCATCAGAAAGTTGATTTCAACCTGTATGCGATCCGGGGCACCGGTGTGGTTGGCGTAACCAAGATGCCATTCCCGTAAAGCATGATCATCGACTCCGTTTTGGATTCGGTATCCAAGACCGGTAGCGATCTGGTCCACGGCGCGAACGACATCGGGACGTTCGGCGAGCATTTTTTCGCGCTCGACTTGCGCAATGTAGTTGAGATCGATATCGATGGAGAGTCGAGCCAGGTCAAGGTAGAACAGATTTATCGCGGTACCACCCTTAAGAACGACTCGGTCGCGAAGGAATGGATGCTTGTGGAGTTCAGTGAGGAGGTCGCGAAGACGAAGAACCTTTTCGAGGTTGTCTGGTGGGAAGCCAGTTGTATTGGCTATCGCTTGTAGATGTGCGGCGTCGAATTTCATGTTTGTACGCGACCTGCGGCGGAGGGTGCGAGTGTTTCGGGCACCATTACCTTCCAGGTTGGAACCCAGCGATTTCCGGGACGCTTGTTCCCGAGGTAGGCGACGCCGGCGGGAAGGTGGCGGAGAAACAGGTCTCGCGCAGCATCGCGAAAGAACAGTTTGTCTGCATGACGATCCAAGAGAAATCCCAGTCGAGAGTATAGCCACGGTTTGCGGAGCAGCTCGAGATACTCCAGTGCCGCGTCAAAATCAAAAGACGGAAACATGGCGAGTGATTTATCGAGTTCTTCGACCCCTCCGCTGTAATCAAGAAACAGCAAACAGTCTACGAAGGATCGTTCGCGGCTGGTGACGAAGAACCCCTCGGGAGTTTCCTGCGTTTGGAAACGCTCCTCGCGCGCGCGAGAGAGAGCGACGGGTGGTGCGGCTCGGTGGTAGGTGACATTCTCGAAGACAACGTCTTTGCGCGCGCGCGCGGAGAAGTAGTACACGGTCTGAAAGACTTGGTTGGCCACCCCGTGCCATTCAAGGGCGGAGTGAAGTGCCAAGGTGGCGTCGCTGCGAAGAGCGGCGGGGACGCGATAGCGGTTGAGTGGGACCGCTGCCAGAGCTCCCGCGTAGACGCCCTTGGTAAGTTGGCGAACGCGACCCTGATGCTTGAGTCGGTGCACCATATTAAGGATAGAACGGCTGTGGGTCTTCTTCCCGTAGCGTTCGCGGAGTTCACTAAGGGTGAACAGCGGTGTCGACTGGGCGAATTGGCTGAAAGGTACGGTGTATTGCGTCATATTCTCACGTGGAAGTTGATACACACACTAATAGTGTGTCTTCGTGATGTTAAATGAAAATAAGACAAATGTCAAATTCTCATTCATGCCGTCAAAGTATGGCAGAGAATGTATATGTGACGATGTATGTGAGAAAATCTGGAGGGTTCCGCTTTGACGCCGCATCGACCAGTTAAATCTGCGAGGCGACGTTCCTGAGATCAGCGATGTGATGCTTTTGCAGTTCCCGCTGTCCAGGAGTTCGCAGCGGAAGTCACTCAAACAATTTGCTCAGCAATGCTGGGGTGATGTGTCCAGCAAGAGCAGGAGTAATGCCTGCAATCCAGCGGAGTTAACTGGTCCGACGCAGTTCGGGTTATGTCCGCGATGCGGTCGCGTCGTTGCGGGCGCTTTACCGAGGATCGTGCTCGTCCATCACTGCTTCGGATTAGGACTTTGCTGTCACAATCTTTCGATAGATAGACGTGGCGCAGCGACAAAGCAACGCGAAAATCAGAAGACCAAATATCCACAAACCTACGCGGTAGAAGATCAGGCTTAGGCCGGCAAGCGCGCACACTAGAAGGTAAGCGTTCAGGGAAATATAGCTTAAAGGCCAATATTCGATTCTGCGTGTATAGTTGGCGGCGATAGTTCCTCGTTTGGCGACTCCCCGCAAGATCCACAGTGGGACGCAGAGAATCAGAAGAACCACAATCAACCCGCCAAGCCTGGTCTGTCCGACCGAGAAATTGATGGCGTTGCCAACCAGTTTAGTCGGAACGGCCCCGAGCAGGCTTGGAACGTCCGGCGTGCGGCTTTTTAGTGCGGTCGCGCCGGCGATAATATCGTCTCTGCAAAACTGCAGAAGACTGGAGTAGCTTGTTCGGAGATAGTAATTCTGCAGTATCGAGGAGTAAAAAATCGTCAGACTTAGAAGAGCGGCCGACAGGAGATGAGTAATTGTAGTTTCGAAGATCTCGAACCCTTTGTGTGGGTCACGGTCGTCGGTGTCCGGTATGACTTGCCACGACTCGTGGCGCTTGCCGAAGAAAACACAAAACGTGGCGGTGAAAACTAGAATTAGCGAGAAAGCTGCAATCATCATGCCCTGTTGCGCGAAGACTAGAAGGGAGAAGATAGCGTTTGACAGGCGGTGGAACCCATCGGCTCTCGTAAGCAGAGCACCCACAGACCAGTCATTCTCTTTTTCAGCGACTGCGCTCAGTCTTCCTGCGAGAAGCGGATATCCTGAGCTCGCCCACCATTCGCATATGGGCTCGAGGATTGCGACCAAAAAAAGACCTGCCGTGACGATCACCGACCGCCTGAGAGCGTCGTTCCAGTCCCTTAAAGGCAGTCGGGCGTCTACCATGGAGAGGTCGCTGCCAACGAGCATTCCGCGCGCGCTGAGCCTTCGGATTGAATCCGGGACCGACGCGAAAGCTTCGAACAGGAAATAGAGAATAAGGGGAAATTCGAGAATATAAGCGGCTGACCAGTTGATAGCGGGAATGTAGCCGACTTCTTTAATTACTCCGGGAGCCGTAAACGCATCGGGCACCGAGGCGAGACCGAGCGGATAGGAAATCGAGCATATCGTGACCGCATAGAGAAACGCACTTGCGGCCGGTATGAGTGAGGAGACGCTGTAAACCCTGCTCACCAGATTAAGCCATGTGGACCAAAGTGACCTCATGTGGGCTCCGATTCCGACACTACACAACAATTGGCAACCAGCATGTCGCGATACAGAGTTCGACGCCTTCCAATGAAAGCGATCATGTCAATTGCTGGACGGCCAGCAGTAAAAGCCCTTCCAGTTTGGCATCCGTTGGTTTCGGGAGAAAAACTCATCCGCACAGACCTTCGTGTCAAGTTCCGATTCTGTTTAAAGCGTCTTGAGGAATTCAATCAACTGCCAGCGTTCCTCTTCGGTGATCGTCGTCCCGTATTCGTGGCCGCTGTTGCCGTTTCCGGGAAGAGAGGTATCCAATTCAAAGCTGCCCAGCGCGTAGTCAAAGCCGACGTTCTTCGGATCGAATTGGCGACTTCCAACCTTGAATTTCGTGACTCGTTCGGCGACGGGGAGCAGTAGTTGGTAAAGATTGGGCACGGACCCGTTGTGCAAGTAGGGAGCCGTTGCCCAAATTCCGCCGAGTGGACCTGCTTTGTAAAGTTCGCGATCCGGGGTGCAATTTCCTTGTGCTGTCGAGGAGACTTGGAATGGTACGAACCGGTGTTCAGAGCCGACGGACCCCGCTTGAGTTTTGGACGTGGAGGAGTTGGCGGAGACTCTCTGGTGGACACCGGAACTTGCCAGAGAAGCTTCCTCGACTCCAGCAACAATGTTCGTGACGAGATTGATCGCAAAATCCGTTTCGGAGAGGGGGCGGCCGATCAACGGCGGTTGCCGCGTCCCTGCAAGTGCGCCGGTGGCGGCCATGCGACAGGCCACGGTCACAGTCATGGAGGGGTCGGTTCCCACTGCTGCGACGGGCACGGGAGTGACCTTTACAGGCGTGTTCTCACGGCTAGAAACCAGCTTGTGACAATCGAGGCAGTAGCGGTTATAGATTGCTGCTCCCTTTGCAACTTTGTCTGGATCGAATCCGCCAAATATTGGCTGGGGCCAAGCCGGCGATCTCAGTGAAGAAATCAGCTGTTCCTCGATGAATTGTTGGTTCGCAGCGTTAACCGTCGAAGGATACCCGAGCAACACGACCGTGGGCTTCCGCAGGTTTATGCGCGCAAATACTCCAAGCGCTTCGCCGATGTTTCTACCGAGGCGATGATACGGATCGCGGTTGTCCGCGATCGCGTTCCATTGGACAAGATCCAAGCGCGACGTTCCCCACAAGAACGGATAGCTGACGGGAGCGTTGGGGACTTGGGAATTGCTTTCAATCGGCTGAAACCATGCCCAAAATGGTTTATCGGACAAATCGATCGCCGCTAGGCGATTGAATATCATCCCGAAAGCGTCGGCTCGCGCCGGTCCCCACGGTGTGTTGGGCGTGCTTGCTTTTAAGAACGTGGAAAAATAGGCCGTGAATCGCGTGAGCTCGTTACGCAAATCTGTCTCATGTTTTGAATCAATCGCGCCTACTCTTTGGGCGAAACGTGTGAATTTGGCGCTGTCATTGTTGGTCGCGGACAGCGAATCGCTGAGTTCGGCAAGAAACGCATACAAATCTGCATTGGCGGGTCCTCCGTCGATTCGGATCTGGGCTCCGCCATACTCAATCTGACTGGTGTGGCACGCGGCACAGGTAAGGCCCAACCAGGTCCCGCCATTTGTGTCTTCGGTGAAGCCAACAGGCAGCGCATCCGGATTTTCCGGGCTCTTAGGATTTGGCAAATAACCAAATCGAGCCAGTCCATCAGATACGAATATCTCCTCGCTGCCAGGCCGCTCCAAGGAAAGGAACCAACGGAGTGGCATTAATTGGGAACCTTGGGAGGTGGTGTAGAACTGCTGGCGCTGTTTTTCGGTCCAGCCTTGATTTAAATATGTTACCGCCCCAACATCTTGGGACCGAGCTAGCGGGATGCTCGCGATTAGCAGATAGACGACCAAAGCCAGGAAGGTCCGACAAAGCGTCGCACTAGCCTGCGAAGACATTTAATGCCCCCACCGGTCGATCGCGAGCCGAATTAAATCGATCACATCTTGCGTCGTCTCGAGGAGCCACCCCGTAACCCCTTGCCGGCCGTTGAAATCGTTCTCGCCGATGATTTTAACTTTCGAACCAGAGATTTCGCGTGCCGCCTGGCGGCCGGAAATGACCGCCGACTCGATGCAGCCAGGCGAATTAAAGCCATTTCGAATCCAGTCTCCAGCGAGAATCAGGTTTGAGAATCCGGACTCCCCGCTTCTGAGTCGATACTGTGTCGAGCCAGCGAGTGCGAGGACGTATCGTTCGGACGGGTCAATGTTGGCACGCCAATATTGCGAATCGAATCGAGAAGGGCCCTGCTGATCGGACGCTGAGGCAAGGTATGACCATTCAAACGCGTTTGGGTCTTCTGTGCCCGCGGTTTTGGGCCATAGATGTGAGGAATTGCGGTTTAAGAACTCAATCGCTTGCGCTTTGCAGCGTGCCGCTTCAGCTGCTGGAAACCCCGTCTGATCTTCGGACGGTATTTGGTCGGCGCTTTCCATTACTCCACAGAAATACGCAAGCTGTTTCGGCCTAGTGATGTCAGACCAACCTTCAATCGCCAGGAGATGCGACATATCGGCCCAGGTATCGAGGGGCTCGACGTAAGCGCAGACGATCGGGCTTTGTAACTGCCACCCGCATTGGACCAGATCTTTGTTGAGCCACAATTGAAAGCCCTGCGTCTGGATTGACTTTACGCGTTCCACCATGGACGACCACCGAGGCGAGGCCTCGATGAGGTTCGAGCAGATCGGCTTGAGGGCCGCGATCGGAATTCCAAGGATTATGGTGTCGAAATCTTTTCCATTCTCAAGCGTAACTTTTTGGACTCCCGTCCAGGGAGTCCAGTATGATTCAAGGTTGATTGAATCGGTTTTCAGTTTTTCGCCCTCAACCAATTGAGTGAAGTCAGGGCCATGGTGCCAACAGTCGAGATCACCAACCCGAATAAGGGGTTCGTAGTCTCCATGATTACAGGTCGCTTGACGAGTCAGTTCGATTTTCGCAATTGCCGTTCGGTCGTCTGATAGTTTTAAGCTGTCGACGCGGCTAAAGAAACAGAATTTAACCCCTCGGTTCTTCAAAACGAGATAGATGGGAGTGAATACGGTTTCGCCCATGCCTGCCTGCATTTTCCAGGTAAGTGCGCCCTTGTAGGTGAACACCATCCGAAACATGGCACGCACGGCGACGCCGGCGGCGAGATTCATTTTCGTCGGGTCTCCATTTTCGAAGCTAAACGCAAGATCATAGGCCGCACGAATCAGGGCGGAGTCGACCGTTACTTCTGCCGCTTCGTGTTTGCGGAGCCAATCACGAAAGTCCATATCGTCGAGTTGATCCAATCCTTTATCGAGGACATGGTCGTGCAGAATTCCGCGAATAGCGGCAGCGAATAGATCGACGGTGAGCCAAATACGCCTCCGTTCGGGGTCGGTCTCGACGCCTTCTGGCAATGAGTTGCCCGTCAGTTTCGAAAAGTCCACGAGTAGCGAGGCAAGACTGTCGCGGTCTCTGGGTTTATGTCTTCGCGAATTCCTGGGCATCCGCCGCGCTTTTCTTTCAGCCGTCCGAATCAGCTTCAGACCGAGTCGCGGATTTGTTCGCTCCTTCCGACTGAGTTCTTCGGTCATCGCAACAGAAGACTGCGAGCTGACGGTCGCCCGCTCGCTTCTTTCGTTTGAAATCAGCTGATGGGGCTCAAGGAGATCTCGTATCCACTGCAGGGCCATCACAACGTAATCCCAGAGCGTGGGCAGTTCGCGGCCGTCGCCAGGTAAAGATTCGTTGAACGGAACGCTTACCGGCCAATGCATCCATTCACGGGCCGCTTTATCTTCGAGGACGATATAGTCGTGAGGCTTGAACGCCTTATCCCAGGCGGGGAAGGTCCCACCTTGCGAACCACACTCTTCATAGCACTGTCGAATCATCGCGAACGCATTTTCATAGAAACCAAGCCAGACATGTAAGCCGTGCTCTTCGATCCGATTGCTGTACTCCGGATTTCGAGAGCTTGCGCCCTTTCCTCCCAGGCGCCACCCGAGTTGATAAATCGTAATTTCGTATTTGTCTTTCCAATTACGCTCGGAAGTAAGATCAAACACAGCCGAAAGCGAGGAAATTCCTCCCCCGAGTATGGCGATTTTGCGAACGTTTGATGTTCGGGCGATCGGCATGATCGTTTGAGGAGCGGAGCTTTTGTTTCTCCCAAGCGCTTGACGCCACTGAATGATATGAGGGGCCGGCACCTACGCTATCTCTGTTACCAAAATGTTTCCCGAGATCCGTTCCAGACCCAGCTTTTTCGGAGTGTTTAGTGCTCAGTATCGTGACGCGCACCGTATAAGCGAAAGATGCCCATGTCAAGCACAATTGGAATGACGCTTCTGATTATTCAATCGAGCGCTGGAGAACGTGGGCCTTCCGCCTTCGGGATCGAGTTCCGGGACGGCTTTGTACATGGACTATTTTGGATCGGTCGGCTGTTCTGTGCGTTGCCACGACGGGTCTTTCCCGAATCAGCCGAACGTAGTCCCTGATGCTGGACACAAAGATCCTGCCGGCTCGAAGTTTCTTCCAGATCTGGAAGGTCCGCGTTTCTTTTCCGATGCGGAGCGACCGAATCAATCGTTTCGAGACTCAGCCAGAATCGCGATTTCCACAATTTGGGAACACTTGGTAACAGTAGCGACAAAAAATCTTCCTCGTGAACTCGTTTTGAGGACCTGCTACGCGAGCAGGGGCGGTGGGCATTCCGTGGCTCCGTTCTGACAGGTTGCAAAAGTGGTTGGGTGTATCTGGCAATCTGTGACGTCTTCCACCTGCCGGGTTTAATCCGCTTCTATTAGGATTGCGTCATCTCGCTGCCGATCATGAATCGTGCTTTCCTCGCATCTACTGCGAATTGTTAACCGTTGGCATGTCTTCGGAAGTGGGCTCGAGGCGGTAGAGAGCTAGTTGAGCTTTGACTACTTCTATGGACCTTGTGCCCCACTGGTTTGCGGGCTCGATGTCATCGTTGGTGTTGGCGTCCCAGCCTTCGTCCGAGGAATTGAATTCATTGAATTGGTGGAGGATTAGGAAAATTGGACGCAGCTGGCGCGAGTAAGCCATGAAGTGGTTGAAAGTTTGGTAAGAATCGTTTTTGCCGTAGCGTAGGGCGTCGTCGGAACAGTAAGGCAACGCGTTTGGGTTGGGGCAGCCCCAGCCACTCTGTCCGACGGTGGCGATAGACACGGTGAAATTTTCGACCCGCGCGCCCGTGCGGTTATACGAAGGATAGTAAGGACAGAGCGCGAGAGTGCAGGTTGTGTTGAGGCGGTCGACCCAGCTCCAGAATCCGAATTCAGGATTGATTTCGATTGGCCCGTCGGGAGTATTTTGATCGGCCCATAGGAGCGACTGGCTGTCGAGGTAACCGGCCATCATCTTGAAGGTGTATTTGTCAGCGATTTTCGGGTGAGCTTTCAGGAATTGTTGGAGCTGGAACCACAGAGGCTTGTCCGAAGGCGTGGGGTCCTGAGCGGCGCTGAGATAAATCACCATCAGCGGCTTGCCTTCGTAAATCACGGCGAGACCGGGATGCTGCGCCATGAGCGCTCCGAAATATTCGATTTCCTTTTCGAATGAGGTTTTTCCGTCCTGATCTTTGTAGAGGACGTCCTGGTCAATACCGCCGAGAAGCGGGATTAACTTTAGGCGCGTATCGAGCTTGGACCACGCGGGATAAAGATTGCCCGTATTGTCGCGAATGGTTTGATAGTCCGGCCGAAGCGTGGGGCATCCGTTGGAGTTCTGAAGATATTTTTCAACGAACCATTCGCTGTTAAAAATGCAGCTGACGTTGTTGGTGAGGTCGATCAGAGCGGCATCGATGCCCATGTACTCCATCTGTTCGACGTGGCGCTTGATCACTTTGGGGTCGGCGCTGTCGTAACCTCCCCCGAGGGACTGCATGTCCGCGGATTGCAGAAACGGTTGCGCGACGCTGGTTTGAAAGGTGACGGCGTTTGGCCCGAACCAGGCTTCATATTCCATGACCACGACGTGGCTATCGTCGCGCACGATGAGGGGTTGGGCTGAGGATCGCTCAGAGGACGTGGAAACTTGGGCAACGGTCGGCCGCGGTAGGGCGAGCACGGCGACGATAAGCACGCCGGCAGATGCGCAACACCGGAGAAGCGTTTTGAGATGCCTGTTCGTCATCTGATTCCTGCCGGCAGAGCGGACCTGAACGAATGCTGACGGAAATCCAAACCCAGATTCCGCCGCGAAGTTTCGCAGTGCCACTTCACTTTTACAGAGTCACAGCGGGTCGAGCGCCAGTTTACCCGCATCGGTCAATGCGCGACACCTGAAGATGGTGCAAGGATCTGCTTTTCCGTTGGCGTCGACCTTGTCCCATGAGAAGGGAAGGACGCCGCTCCAGGAATAAAACAGAATCGCTGCTAACGGGCCTTGGTCGGCGAATTGCTTAAAGGCCTGACTTGTCGACTGGGCTGAGTATGTGGCCTCGGCTGAAGGATCTTCATCCGGAATGTTACGGGGACAGTCGAAGATGCGCGGTTCCTCGAAGTCGACGAGAAGCTGATGCGGATTCGCTTTGAAGAGCGCGTAAGAAGTGACGTGTTCACCGCCCACAGCTACTTGAGGGTCACGCCATACACGAATTGCGATGATGAATACACAGCGTGATGGCACTGATAGACAACGTTCTGGTTGTATCGGACGAGGGCAGCGAGGTCATTGGTAAACGCGGCGACTCGGACGTTCTTCTGTTCGGTCCGATACAAATCAATCACTCTTGGTGGCACGCAGGAGAGATTGAGTTCCTCCGTCGAGGCGAAGATATAGACGATGTACGCCGCCGAGGATAGGTTGAAGCTGAACGAAAGATGGGACTCCGGTGGCAGCGGTGTAGCGTAGCCTCGGTCAGATAGAAGACATCTCTTGTCTGCATGTTCTCCGCAGTACCGGTAGACGCATACCATAGGAAACCCAGACGGTTTCTCGAATATTTGCTTGACGACGCTCTCCATGAAATTGACTTCGTTCGGAGCGGGCCGCATGAGCATCATGAACAATGCCGACAGCCAGCTCTGATATTGTTCAGTGCTGATTTCTAATTGTGCGCAGAGATGGGCTTGGTGGGGTTTGCGTCCGGCGAGCACGGCATTGTATTGGGCCAGAAGCTCTGGATCGGTGGGACGGAAACGCAGGACGTTGCCGATCGTGTCTAGAACTTTCCTTACGGAGTATGGGTTGCGCAGGAAATTCATGAACTTCGCTATGAAGATTCCAGAATCTCTTTCTTGAGGTCTCCCGAGCCCTGCTCAAGTTTTTGCAAAAGCACTACGGTATTGGACTCAATGTCGGCTTCGTACTGCTGAAAGAGCACCTCGAAGTTGAAACGTGAAGTTGTGTCGCGAATCACGTCAAAACTGAATAGATCGCGCGAGACAAGATTTTTGGAGATCGAGCATCCACGCGGGGAATCCAAGGACAGCGTAAACGCTTCTCGGTCAGCGACCGTGAATGAATAGATGCGCTGATTATCTTGATCTGCATTCGGGTTCGACGAATTTAGGCGTTGCTCAACTTGCGAAACGTAATGTTGATTCGCCGTGATGTTGTGCTGCATTCTCGTCATTCTCGTTCATAACTTCATCTACTCCGCGATGAAGGCGGTCAATACTCATTCATTTGGGATTTGGATTCGTGCGAAACAACATCGTTGCCGGCCTAACTTCTAACCGGACAGCCGAACCGACTGAAGCAATGTCGTCGCATCGCGAAGAGATTTAGCGATCTCATCGTAGACACGGTCGAGCGCGAGTCCCCAACCAGTTTTAAATTTGTCGGGTTCAATATCGAAGGTCTTCAGGTTCGACGCCTGCGCCATTGGATCCCCCACTGAAATCGCATGCGCGTCGGCCAGACGAAGACCGTTCAGAGCAAAAAGCGGTTTGTAGAAGTCGAGACGAGCATCCTTGTCCCAGTTTTTCACCACCTCTTTTGCGTCACCAATGAGGCCCCAGTCTTCTTTCCTGGCGATCGTTGCCAGTTGGCAGAGAAAAGCTGAGAGCTTGAGCCCCTCTTCGTTGATCTGGTCCTTGGGTATACCGAGACTGCGCAGCAGAGATCTCAAGGGACCCGATTTCAATCCTTCGAACACAGCAAAGATATCTTTGCAGCGCGCCAGGAATTGCTGATAGGTCATAGTTAGAGGTGCGACATTGCCGAGGCGGCCCAGCTTCGGAAAGGTCCACCAACCGCTGTAGTTGATTTCGGACTCAGATAGGCCGCCGATCTCGTCGGCCGTGGATGACAGCCCAGCGGCATCGCATATCTCTTCGATAGCCTTCAGATAGGTGAGGTAGCCGTTGATAATTTCATGGGCTCGAATACCGATATTTCGTTTTTCGGTCTCAGTTGTAGGCACCGGTACGGAGCCTTTCTTGATCGCGTACTCGCAATAGTGTTTGATCACGAAGAACTGCGCGCCTTCATAGAGCTTTCGTAATTCGAGTGCAATGTGATCTCGGCCAACCCGTCTGCAATGTCCCACGGCCCACCACGTGCCATTTCCGACCGTACCGGTTTCGGGGTGGATGTCAAATTCCGGACGATTCTCGTAGGCGACGAGAACTTCGTCCCGGACGTACGCCTCTTCCATTACGCCGAAGCCACCCATAATTCCGGAACCTATGATGGGACCATGATGGTCCGGCCATTCGAGATTCTCGTCTGACTCGAGTGTTTTCTCCGGTTTCATGACAAGACGTGTGCACCACGTATCTGAGTGTTGATCGCCGAGTTTGGAATGCTCGAGACGCTTCAGCCAGATCTCTCGACCCTTGAGCTCGGCGCTGCGTCCCTTTTGATTACCCAGCTCCAGGTCGAACGCGGGATCGCCGGTTGAGTATCGCTCCTCCCATTGGGTGGCCAGAGCAACGCATTTATTGACAAGCAGGTAATCCTCCAAATATTCACGCAGGATTTCAACGCGAGCGGCGGTCGCGAACTCAGGTGATTTGTACACCGCCAACGGACTCACCCGAACTACCTCAAATGTAGGAATCGACAGATCGTCCCAGGCAACGGTGAGGTCTGGGAGAACTCGCGGGGAAAGTCCGTAATACTGTAAAAGTCCGGCGAACGGCAGCAGAATGTGACGATCGTGTATCTGCCACGATTCGACCAGCGCCTGATACCGTTTCCGATCGGGACGACCCGACTCGACCCAGAATGCCGGCGATGGGTTACTGCCAGGAGGCTCGTAGACGAACTGTCCCTGACTGATCCCGTGACCGATTCCGCCTGGACGGGCGAGGCACTCCTCCGCCTCATCCGCTGGCACCATAGCTGTGTAGAGAAGCCTCGTGCCGGGAAAATTGTTGAAGGGCGCGCTGCCGATCTCGCCGATGGTGACATACTGCGACGAATCGCTCAGGTATGGCTTGGTCAGATGAGACAGCGACGCGGGCCAGAAGTCGTCGTCGATTTTGGTCATGAACTCCCTCTAGATGGTAACTCCAGTTAATAGGAATCAATCCCCATAAGTCGGCCAGTCTTTAGGATGGATGCGACGTGCTGCGACGCAGCTCGCGTTCTTTCATGAGCGCGACGAACACGGGCACCAGTATCAGTAAGTGGAGGCGCCCGTCAACGTATAGATCGTTGGGAAAATGAGGACCGCGCCCCGATCCTTGCCCTTAGTTCCGCTTTTGGGGAGTTGATCGATTGGAAGTTTGGGCGATGATGACGTGAAGAGGCCTGAATTCTTATCCGCCGCGATCGCTTCCGGTGCAAGCCTTTTATTGAAGTCGCCGGACTCGCAGTATGAATCATCCACGAGCAAGGGCGAGGATAGAGGTCTGTCCTCGAAGCAGCGGTGAGCCGCTTCGATTGCGCTACCCCTCAAAACTCTAATCTTTTTAACCAGATTGGTATCAAATACAGGATATGGCCAAGAGGACAGACAAGCCGAGGATGGGTCGGCCAAGAGGGTTCGACACGACGGCCGTGCTGGATGCGGCGATGCGCGTCTTCTGGGAAAAGGGCTACGAGGGCGCTACGCTGAATGATTTGACGGATGCGATGGGAATTAATCGCTCCAGCATGTGGGCTGCTTTCGGCGACAAGGAAGAGCTCTTCAGGAAAGCATTTGGACGTTATATCGACACATATCAGCGGTACATGCGTGAGGCCTTGAAGAAGCCCACGATTCGTGAAGTAATCGAATCGTCGCTTCGCAGCACCGTGGACTTTCTGTCGACGCCTGGTAACCCAAAAGGGTGTCTGTCGGTGCACGGAGCGCTGGCGGTTGGAGATGAAGCGGACTCCATCAAGCGATGGCTGATTCAGAGCAGGAATCATGGACTATCGCTCGCGAGAAAACGGTTTGAGCAAGCGAAGAAATCTGGAGACCTCGGCGAAGATGTCGATCCGGCAGCGTTGACTCGATACGTTGCTGCGCTGATCCAAGGACTAGGCGTACAGCACGCAAGCGGAGCGACGAAATCAGAATTGATGCGAGTCGTTGATATCGCGCTTCGTTCCATGGGCTATCTGCACGAAGGACGGCACAGCAACCGCAAAGAAAATCAGGCTCACTGGCCACAGCGAGCCTGACTTTCTTAAAACGATCAGGTGGTTGGTTTAGAAGCTGAAGCCTCCGTTTACGTGGAAGTTCTGGCCAGTGATCCAGATGGCGCGTGGCGAAAGCAAGAAGACGGAAGCCTCTGCAATATCAGAGGGCAATCCGAGCCGACCCAGCGGGACCATGGCAATGGCAGCTTCGGGCGGCGCGCCCATTGCCGCCATAATTTCATTGCGGATTTTGTCGCCACCTGGTGTCTCAACGCCGCCGGGGGTGACGATGTTTACACGAACCTTGTGTGCGGCACCTAGCTCCTTCGCAAGCGCCTTTGTGTAGTAGTTCATCGCGGCTTTGCTTGCGCCGTAATGAACGAGTGGACCGTTGCCCGGAAGATCGCTCCCAGACGAGATGTTGAGGATGGAGCCCTGTGTTGACTGCTTTAGCGCAGGCAACGCTGCGTTTGTCACGCGAACAACAGACAGCAGATTCGACGCAATCGTCTCCAGCCATACCGCGTCCGAAATGGCCTCGGAGTTCGGCAAAACCAGGTTTGCAGCTGCGGCATTGTTGACGAGGATGTCGAGCCCGCCAAGAACCTTGATTGAGTCATTGACGATCTTCTTGCAGCCTTCGGGGGTCAGAATATCGCCCTTGACGAATGTGGCAGCTGCTGGGGTTTGCTCGTGACGATTGCGCGCGGCTACGACAACCGATGCCCCTCCGTCGATCAGACGCTGGGCGATGGCGGCGCCGATGCCCCGGGAACCTCCGGTGACCAGAGCGCGGCGACCCGCGAATTCCTTCGACAAATCAAGAACTGAATTCGGCATATTTTACATTTCTCCTTTAGGAGCGAACCAGACCGCTCGTTGAATCTTTAGTTCTGGACCTATAGGTACAGATGTAGGTCCGGAGTGCCCGGATGCAGACCTTTCAAGTTATTTGAGGGGGAAGGTCTTATGCCCTTCGATTGAATGCCCGGCGTGCCGATTTCCCGCCGAAGCCGAAACTCCTGCATCTCATTCCCCTTTCCCGACATCTGAACCTAACAGTACATAAGTAGAGACTCAATTCGGAATCGAAAGGACATTTACGTGGGCAAAATTCTTGTTACGGGCGCAAGCGGGGTACTTGGGCGAAAGACGCTTCTGCACCTGCTAAAGCGAAGACCTGCAAACCAATTGGTCGGACTCGTTCGCGATCCATCGAAGGCAGGGGAGTTGGCTGCGGCGGGCGTTGAGTTGCGCCAAGGCGACTACCTCGATCCGAAATCGCTTTCGCGATCGTTCGAGGGGGTTGAGAAGCTGATGCTGATCTCCACCCACGCATTCACCGACCGAAATACGGCTCACGCGAACGTGATCGATGCGGCGGTGAAGACTGGGGTACAGCATCTGGTTTTCATGCCCATCATGCGTAGAGCACATTCAAACTTTAAGATGAAGGAGATCACGGAAGAAGATATTTTCACCGAGCAAAAGCTATTCTCTTCAGGCCTTGCGTACACCCTCGCGAAACACCCTCCGTTTCTCGATGTCCTTGCGACCTACATTGGACCGAAAGCGCACGAAACAGGCGTTCGCGTACCCGCCGGCAAGGGCAAATTCACCGCTGCGACGCGCGACGATCTGGCAGCGGCGCATGCGGCCATCCTGACCGAAGGCGGGCATGAAAACGAGTCGTACCGTCTGACGGGAAATCCACCCGTTTCTTTCTCGGACATCGCGACGATTCTTTCGAAGGTTCACGGCAGAAAGATTCCGTACGTCACGGTCTCGGACCAGGAATACCTCGAGATCAAACGTGCTGAAGGCTGGCCGGACTTTGTTGTGGAATTCGCGCTGAAATGGGTTCAGGGGATGAACGCGGGTGAGTGGGAAGAACAGACCAGCGACTTAGAAAGGCTTATTGGTCACAAGCCAAAAACCCCAGCCGAATTCTTTCGCGACGACTACGGTGTTTGATTTTTGAATTCAAGAACCAGCGAATGAGGTAGCTGAATGAAAATCGGATTTATCGGGGCAGGCGTCGTTGCCCAAACTATTTCAAAACATGTACTGCCTTTCGGACATCGGGTGCTACTGAGCAACAAGCGAGGCCCGGATTCGCTCGCGTCTGTGGTGAAAGAGCTCGGTAGCGGAGCGAAAGCGGGTACGCCGCAAGAAGCAGCAAAGCAGGATATGGTCGTGCTCGCCGTCAATTGGCCGAGCATCCAGGCTGCGCTGTTTTCTATAACGGATTGGAAAGGCCGCGTCCTGGTTGATGCCACCAATCGAGTAGCTGGTTACAATCCGCTGACCTTAGGTGACATCTCAGGTCGCACCTCCACTGAAATTGTCGCGGACCTTGTGCCGGGGGCAAAGGTTGTCAAAGGATTTAATTCCGTCCCGATGTCCTGGATCTCCAATTTTTCCTCCTCGAAGCCGCGCACTGTTCTGTTCATCTCCGGAGACGACGACGAAGCCAAAAAACCACTGAACGACCTCATCGAACAAGTTGGTTTCTCGTGTGTGGATCTCGGGCCTTTGGCAATTGGTGGGCGGCTCCAGCAACTCGGTGGACCGCTCGCGGGTATCAATCTCACGTTCACTGAGAGGTTCGTTTTGTGAAGGCCCTGGTATACGAGAAGGCACACAATCTGGACAGCTTCGCAATACAACTGGTCGACGTGGCGGAACCGACACTGCGGGATTCCGACGTGTTGGTTGACGTTCGCGCCATCGGAATCAATCCAGGTGAAGCTTTTATTCGTAAGACGCGTAGCGCCGCACCGGGCGGTCGCGTACTTTTGGGCTGGGAGTTTGCCGGAGTTGTCATTGGCGCCGGGCTGGCGGTCCGAAACTTCAAGACCGGAGACCGAGTTTTCGGCACTGGAGACATGTCGAGAGATGGCGCGTGGGCGGAGCGCTTGGCTGTTGACCATCGGATTCTTGCTAAAATTCCAGGCGAACTCTCTTTTGTCGACGCAGCATCTCTTCCGATTGGTGCCACCACCGCTTGGGAGGCAGTGTTTCGTGATCAAGATGCGCTGCCGGTGGGAGTCGAGCGCGTGCTCATCGTTGGCGGTGCGGGAGCAGTCGGCTCGATCGCCACGCAGCTGCTGAAAGCCAAAACAAAAACCTTTGTCATCAGCACAGCATCGCGTTTGCCGTCCTCCGAATGGTGCCGGGACATGGGGGCCGACTTGGTGATTGATCACACAGGAGACATCGAGAAACAGCTAGCTTCAGCGCAAATTCCGCAAGTCGACATGGTGCTCTCAACCGCGAATACCGGTGGCAACCTACCCTGGATCGCAAAAATGCTGCGTCCATTCGGACATCTATCCGTCGTGGATGTGTCCCCAGTGCTCGACGCAAATATGCTGGTGATCAAATCCGCGTCTCTCCATTTGGAGATGGTTTTCAGCAGAATTCTTCACGGAAGCGACGTTCATCGCCAGGGCAGCATTCTCGAAGCGGTTGCGGGGCTTATCGCTGAGGGACGAATCCGGCCGATCGCGGTGACGCGCCTAGCTGGTCTGACGTCCGAGACCATGAGAGAAGCGCATGAGCTGATTGAAACAGGAAGGACGATTGGCAAGGTCGTTGTCGCAGCGGATTGAACCGAAGCAACTGCAATTTGGAACAGTGCGAAGAGTTATTAAAACCGCGGATCGATGTCGCGCACGGTGTACGAATCCGAACGCGCTACAATTCCTCGATGTTGTCGTGGGTTAAGTTGCCGCACTAAATTTGCGGTTATATCTGGAGAATCTGGGTCGCGGGCTGCCAACAAAATGTGGGAACAAAATGGGAACAATAAGCCCCAAACACCCCCTAAGACCGCGCTACATGACATAGGTAAAGGCTAGAAGAATCAACCACATCGTGTTCCTTGGATTGCTTTGCAAGCAGGGGGTCACCGGTTCGATCCCGGTCACGTCCACCAATTTCTTCCTGATTGCAAAAGACTTAGAAAAATCACCTCGGCCCGAACGCTCCGTTATTCGTGCACACTGTGCACGAACTGTGCACGAATGCGTCATTGGAGCATCTCTCTGCACAATGGCGCGGTCGAAAAAGCATCGGCCTCCCCCACCGGTACCATTTCGTTCGCTCGACGGTTGAGCTTCTCCAGGGCTTCGCGCTTCATCCGCAACTTCATCTGGGAATATTTCTTGAAGACTTGCGCGTCGCTCTGGCGGAGCAGCTGCGTTACCCATTCGTCGGCTACGCCTCCGGCGCTCAGCCTTGTAGCATAGGCAGAGCGCAGGTCGTAAATCCGAAAATAGGGAATCTTTGCCCGTCGCAGAGTTTTCGTCCAAACGGTCTTGAGTTTTTTGAGATGTCCGGTCGGATTCAGATCGCTCGGAAACACATACGGTCCTTCACCCGAAATCGCCATCTGATTCTTGAAAGCCTCGATGGCAAGCGAGGTGAGGGGAACTTCGGCCGTGCCGTTTGGAGTCTTCGAATCCGGTATCCAGATCACCGCATTTTGCAGATCCACTTGGTCCTTTCGCATCGGAATCAGTTCCTTGTAGATCCGCAACCCGGTCTCCGTAATGATTCGAACCACGTTCCGCAAGTATTGCGGAGCGTGGGATTCGATCTTTTGTTGTTCGGACCACGAGACATAATGCGGTCTGAACAAACCCTTCACGGCAACCGGAAACTCAACGCCTGAACAGGGATTTACAGCTAGGAGTTTCTTGCGAACCGCCACGTTCAGCATACGCCGGAGAACTCTGAACTCCTGGTGTACGGTTGTGGATTTGACGATTCGCAGTTCCTTGTAACCGAGCTTCATCTTGACGACGACGGGTGCTCGAAGGCGTTCGCGAAGGTAGATGTCAACCGAATCCGCCGTGACATCCACCAATCGGGTTGCGCCAAACGCAGCCTTCAGGTGTTTAATACACCTTTGGTTCGCTTGGTGCGTGCCTTCGGCGCGCATGGGCGGCTTGGAATAGTTATCCAAGAAGGAATCCGACCATTGCCCGTAAGTCAAGGTTTCGCCCTTTCGTACGACTTCCAGGAGATTGGCGTCCCTCGCTAGAAGTCTTTCCCTGAGTTTCTTATTTGCTTCTTCCCAATCGGCGGTCTGGCTGGACTCTCTCCGGGCAACTCCCCTGCGATCCCGATAGCGAATCCACCAGATTTGTGTGCCATCCCGCCGGTAAACCACACCGTCGTACTTTCGTGTTCTAGGCATTCTCCATCTCCTGTTTGAAAGACGCGCGGAATGTTTCGAGATCCGATTTGAGGAACCGGATGTTGCGACCCATTACGCGGAGATGGGGAATCTGCTTTCGCTCAACCCAAAGATATACAGTTTGTTGGCTCACGCCAAGATATTTGGCTGCTTCTCGGACGGTTAACGGATATTCGTCTTTGGGTTTCCAAATCTGCTGGTCGGTGTTAACAAGAGCAGTAGGAGTCATGGCATTCCCCTCTGATCTTCGGTGAGTTGATGGTCCTCGATTCGTTGTGAACCGTTTGTTCTCCCGGTAGCGGTTCCTCGGTGCAGGTCAGCTTGAGCCTTTGTGACGGTGTGCCGTGCGTAGTAATTCGGATCGTCTTTATCTTCCGAGCGGTAGTCGGCGATGCGCTGAATCACGACTTCGGGATCGTCGCCGCGAGCGAGCGCACGCTTCGCGTAGGCCCAATCGTGCTCGGATTGGCTTTTGTGCTGGCTGGGCACCATCCGCGGACGTTCTTGTCCGTCGCTCAAATGCCCGGGTGTTTCGAGCGAATCTTCATGAGTTGTGAAATCGCGGAGCGTGTAGACCGCATCGCTTTCCTGTCGCGCTTGGACGATGAATTCCTCTGGAAGCTTTCGATTGGCGAATCCCGGCAAGCGAAGCACACGCGTCGAGTCCGTTGCCGCCAGATCGCCGCCAAATTGATTGGCGAGGCTGTGCAACAGAGATTCCGCTTCGTCCTGACTGAATCCGCTCACTTTCCACACGACCTGGTGCTTGCCGGGCGAGGTATTGAGGACAAAGTTTGGCGCCGGCACTGAAGGTGAATTTCGAATCGCTTCGAGGGATGCATCGCCATTCCTGTCGAGGTCGAGATAGACGTGACGAATGTTTTTGATATTTTCTTTGGTCCGGTTGTACGCGCCGTCCTTGATTGGATTCATTCCCATGAACACGTCGGAACCGTTAGCATTCTGACTCTCGAGCCAGGTTTGAAAGCCGGGGCTCGCTATCGTCTCAGCTTTGGCGATTCGTTGAACCGTGTGGCCTGTCGAGCGATTGCGCACGAGGATCGCGGCGTTGTCGTTAGGCTCGAAGAGCCCCCAGACGTATTCAGAGGCGGTGAGAGAGCGCGATGTGAAGGCGGTATCGATGCTCATGGTTGCTCCTGTTTGGCCAGGAACACTGAGCCGTAGTCGAATAAATCCGCGTCCGGGTCGTACCCGTTGATGAAGAGAACTTCCGAGATGTATCTGCGACCTGGCCGCCGCTCAACATGAACGACGACATTCAGCGAATCAGCGATGTTCGTCTTAACGGCGCGGTAGGGTAAGTCGATGCCGCTTTGCAGAACGCAGCTTGTGAAACGTGCGAGGCCCTGTTGCGCCGAGTTCGCATGAATGGTCGATAGCGTGCCAGAGTGCCCCGTGTTCAGAAGTTGCAGCAGGTCAAATGCTTCACCGCCGCGGATTTCTCCGAGTTAAGGGGTGAGTATATTTGCAGTTGGTGCGAGATTCGTGAGGGCCACCTTTTGGCCGTTCCGCATCCCAATTCCAAGTGTGAAATCCGGCGGTTCGTTTATCCGAGGGATGCGGAGATCGTGGGCCGAGTCACCGGCGTCGCCATGCGCCTGACGGAGTTACATGCCTGACCGATCGACAGCCTGCGCGCCATGCAATTCCTATAGGAGTACGTCCAAATCTCACGATGGAAAGAGGTGACAAAACTCGCATGGCTCGCCGGAAAAGTACTAGGATGAGTTCTCCACGGGGAGAGCGGTCGTGGCCAAACGCAAGATCTCCAACTACAAAACAGATCGCCGCCGCAAGCATCACCACTGGCTCGTGACCGTGACGTATTCCGATGACGAGTCGTTTGGGCGCGTGTACATCGACCGTGAAAGGGCGGAGAAATTCGCGGCGCGGCAGAAGAAATCACCGGTCGTGAAGAAGACCCGCATACGACAGTTGAGCTGAAAAAGCTGGCCGTGCTGGCCGCACAGCCCGCTCCCCTACTTGGTCCGTCGTTTTTACTTGCGCAACGGCGAAGCCGTTGGCTTTGGAGCATTCTTCCCGAGTTTGTCCTTCCTTGAAAGTTCACTCCGTACCTGGGCTGCGACCTGCGGGATATTGATTTTGCTTTTTCGAGCGCGGCCAGCGCGCCGGGTGTCGCGACGATTTGGCCGAGGGGGAAAAGCGGTGATTTGCTGATTTGTTGCATTAGAGCGACTTCCTTTGTTGGTTTTGATTTTTGCTTTCGAGGCACCGCCGCGAGCGGTGCATAAAAAGCAAATGCCCTTCTAGCGGCGGTTGGCGACTAGCTGTCCGCGCTGTCAAGGGCGCCGGGTTTGCGTTTATCGGAGCGAAGCGGAGACCCTTGACAGAACAAGCGGGCGGCTGGGCGCAGTCTTTCCGCAGGAAGGGCGGGCAAAGAAAAGACTATTTGGTTTGGAATTCAGCATTCAGGTTTGCGGGGTTCAAGAATGGGAAGGCGGGTGAAGAGCGACACGGGGAATCTCGCTTTCTATTCGGGGCCGTGTTCTGATTAGAAAAGCGGGGGACAGGAAAATGCCTTAGGCATCATTGACTGCCTATCGTGTTTCCCAAAATGGGTTGAGCTGATGACATGGTCTACTACGTTTTCGGATCTTTTTTCGGTCTCTTCGGACAGCTATTCGCCGACTTTCCCTCTTGTCGCCGTTCGCTGACATTGCGAAATGTCGCCATTCGCCGACTTCCCCTCTTGTCGCCGCTCGCTGACATTGGTATAATGTCAGCGTTCGCTGACATTGGGAACAGGGGTGATCAATGCGTATTCGTACACCGGTCGATCTGGGGGCTCTTATCCGCGAGCGCAGGAAAGCCCTGCGTCTTGACCAGAAGACCCTGGCCGAGAAAGTCGGCGTCAGCCGGCAATGGATTGTCGATGTCGAGCAGGGCAAACCGCGGCTCGAGATCGGCCTCGTGTTGCGCACCGCGGATGCGCTCGGCATCGTTCTCACCGTGGACAAACCGACAAAAGGCACGAGTTTGGCGCAACCCGTCATTCTCGATTCGATCGTCGAGGCGGCCCGGAAGAGGCGCAAATGAAGATCAGGGAACTGATCGCCATCCTTGACCGTCGCGAGATGGGCCGTTTCTTCCGCGACATGAAAGGGCGCGTCTCTTTCGTCTACGATGAAAAGTGGCGAAACGCCGCTGACGCCTATCCTCTCTCCCTCTCGATGCCCCTCACCCTCGGTGAGCACGGCAATTCAAAAACCGACCCGTTTCTATGGGGATTGCTGCCGGACAACGAAAAGGTCCTCGATCAATGGGGCAGGAAATTTCAGGTCTCGTCCCGCAACGCCTTCGGCCTTATCGCGGGCGTCGGTGAGGATTGCGCGGGCGCGGTGCAGTTCGTGCGGCCCGACCGTCTCGACGCCATCCTGGGAAAACAGGCTCCGGAAATCGAATGGCTGACGCCGGGCGACATCGCGCAGCGCCTTCGTTCCTTGCGAGAGGACCACGCCGCGTGGCGTAATCCGCGCGACACCGGCCAGTTCAGTCTCGCCGGCGCGCAGCCGAAAACAGCACTGCTCCTTGAGGACGGCAGGTGGGGCATTCCTTCCGGCCGCACGCCGACCACACACATCCTCAAACCGCCGACGGCTCATTTCGATGGGCACGCGGAGAACGAGCATTTTTGCCTTGAGCTGGGACGCGCCATCGGGCTCCCGGTCGCAAATTCGGAAGTCATGCGCTTCAAGGACGAGATCGCCATTGTCATCGAACGCTACGACCGGGTCCATGCCGGGAACGTCTGGCAGCGCGTCCATCAGGAGGATACATGCCAGGCTCTAAGCATCCAGCCGACCCGCAAGTATCAGAGTGAAGGCGGTCCCGGCGTCCGGGACATCGTCGATTTATTAAAAACCTTTTCCTCGAAACCGCGTGAAGATATTGGTACTTTTCTCGACGCCGTCTACTACAACTGGCTTATCGCCGGAACAGACGCCCATGCAAAGAATTACGCCTTGTTGATCGCCTCGGCTGGGCAGGTCCGCCTTGCTCCCCTTTACGATATTGCGAGCATCCTGCCCTACCCCGATATCGACATTCAGAAGGCCCGCTCTTCAATGAAAATCGGAAATGAATACCGCCTGCGGAATATCGGCAAATATCAGTGGCAAAAACTCGCCCAGGGCGTTGGCGTCGATCCCGACGCGGTGACAGCTCGGATCGTCGAAATCGCGGACGCCATCCTCGAAAATATTCCAGAAGTGACGAAGCGCACGAAAAAAGAAGGTCTCGAGCATCCGCTAATCGACCTTCTGGCCAAAAAACTGAAGAGCCGCATAGCCGACTGCCGCAAGCTGATCCGCTAAGTTCTACACGGGATTGCGTCCGGAGTTGCACCAGACAATAAGCCCCTCCCTAAGAAAAAAGTGCGATTTGCACCCTGTGCTTCTCCAAATCGAGGGCGAAAGAGTGGCGGTGCCATCTTTCTCCTGTCTCAGCCGCCATCGAGGCCTATCGTTTTCGAGGAGCGACAGCTGAACTATCGCGCCACAACCACACGGGCATTGAAGTGCGGCCAGCCAGGGCACGCCCTCGCCTATCGCGTACAATTTGTGCTTTTTCAACTTGTCCGGCAGTTCCTCAGAACGCACGATTCTGAACTTGCGCCGGTAGAACCAGGGGGTTTGAACAAACCGAACGCAGCGATTCCAGAAATTTCTCATTTCCGCAGAGAAAGCGAGGGCCGCCCGATCGGCGGTTCGCAATCACCGATACCCACCTCTTTCAGCAGATGGCCTTTCGATTCTTCCTCCGGTTCACGGTAGAGCGCGAATTCACAGAGATCACCGCGCACCGTCGAAAACTCGTTATTGCCGACATTCCGAAAAACATGGACGCGCGCCAGAAATTCGTTGACTGCCAGAGCACCGAAGAATGCATTAACGCTGATAACGGCAGGGCGCTCCTCATCTATGCCTTGAATATATCCTTGCCTGCGCAACTCTCCGTATAATTCAGGATTTGTTCGCCGCGTCTCTTCCGCGCGGATTTGTTCAGAGCTGATCGCGCCGCGCTCCAGCAAGGTTGATCCGCCCGGCTTGTAGTAATTTACCGCGCCGGCGATACTCTCCACGCTTCCTCGGCCATCCGCCACCAGTCTGACACCGACGTCGATGAAAGGAATCACATAATAGGAAGCGATACGATTTGCCAGGTTGCGACCCTCTGCCGTGTCCACACAGCCGAAGACAACGTCACATTCGGCCACTCGATGAACGGCTTCGACGGAATCCAGGTTCATCTGCAGCGGCAGAACGGTTTGATCGCGCCCAAGGGAATTCACCGTTCTGTTTGCCACCATCACTTTTGGAGTTTTCCGTTCCACATCCTCTGCAGTCGCGTTCAGGATTCGATTGAGATTTTTTGCTTCGACAATATCGGGGTCAACCAACACGAACGCTCCGACGCCGAGGCGGGCCAACTGCTCCACCACAATACTCCCCGTGCCGGAACAACCGATGATGGCGACGCGAAGAGATCGCAGGAGGGAGACCGTGCCGGCACCGAACGCCTGCCGGTTTCGTAGGTCGTCTTCTCCCAGGGCCTCAAGGTTTCGACGGCCGAACAAACGGATATCATCGCCTGCGACCATAACCGATCCGAAATCCGGCCCAATCGCTCCATCGATCAATTCACGGCCGAAAATGAAACCGTCTGGAAGCATGACGGCGCTGCCGTGGCGCCTTCCTTCGGTGAACAGCCCATCGAAGGAAATCGCCAGCGCTGAATCCGATTCGTCATCCAGCGGGGAAAACCGATCGAAGCCGCCCGGATGCGAGTGAATTTTTACGATACTCAGGCCGGACTTCCAGATTTTCAACATGAGTCGATCCATGATGTTCGTCGACCAGACAACACGACAAGGCGTTCGCACGCTACATTCACCATATGGAACAACAGCAACTTCGCCAACCGTAAGAACACCGCGATCCTCACCCTCCCTCCGGCCGCACAGGAGCAGAGCGACGGCTTCGTTCCCGTCACCGGGAAAAAGATGTTGCCGCAGCGTGTCGTAGTGCCGCTGTGCCAGTCTCAGCGTGGTGCTCATCGGCGCTCGAACTCCCGCCGAAGCCAGTCGTCGACCAGCGAAAGATGCGTGGAAATGTCATCCACGCCCGGACGCCAGGGATTCTGCGCCGTGCGATGGCGTGACCACTGCTGCAAAGCGCCGATCGACCAGGTGACAGACGTGAGATTGTTGACCGCTTTTCCATCTGTCCGCGACAACGCGGGAGAAAAATAAGCCATATCGATCTGTGTGTCGGGATAGCCTGCCGGAAGGACTAGCACGAGCGTGGCTGTCGCCACGTTGTAACCCGCGGGAAGGCTCCAGCCCGGAATCACAAGCAGCAATGTTCCGGACGGATCTTTGACCGTCGTCCATTCGATATTCATCGCATCAAGGGCGTCACTATCAGCTTCTGCAAGTCGAAAGTCGCGGCGCAGAGCGGCCGCAGAGCCGCCCTCACCCGGGTCTTTCGGCACGGTGGTAAAGCGCTCAATGCCATGAGCGCGCAAATCGACATGCTGATCCGGCGCCACCGGTTCGGGCTGTTTCCCCCGGAAAATCTGATAGAGCTTGTACTTTGCCGAGGTTTTTCCCGCGGCAGCGAGCAGTTCCTCTCCGGTTGGGTCCGTTTTGTGAATGCGATACGTCTCTTTGTCGATCCTCACCAGATACGTCTTCGCCCGGGGCGGCCGCTCGCCGCGTTTGGCAAATTCCTCAATCACCACGACTTCCACCAGTTCGCGGTCCACGAAGACCTCTTCGACAATCTCGACTTCCGGTCTCCGCTCCCGGCCTTCGGCCGGGGCATCACCTTTGTTATGTGCTTCATTTGTCATATATTTATCTCCATTGCAGGGGCGTTTTGGGATTTACGTCATAGACGCCCCTACCTATTAAGCGGGCGAGCTCAGCTTTTTTCGCCGCGCGCGGCAAAAATCACTCGTGCAAATCGCTTCTTCTACAGGACGGTCTGAGTGACGGCGGAGGGCAGTCCAGTCGTCAACTACGAGAAGCTGCTCGGCAGGCTCACTGTGCGTGCCTGCCATGTTCTCGGTGTGGTCCGTTCGGTCGCCGCGACCTATGTTGTGGACGGCTTGGGCAAGTCGCCCGTGGACTTCGCCTACGACGTTGTCGTTCTCTATCTGACTGACAAGCTGTCATTCAGCGGAGATGAAGACGCGCTCTTTGCTTTCCTTGCGAAGGTGATGAGCCGCGACATCCTGGATAAGCTTCGCTCCTCCGCGCGCAAGACCACGGTAAAAGTGGCTCCCCTTTCAGGGGGTAAACGCGACGACAGTGATGCGAAGCTGGGTCTGGACGACTTCGACAGCGGCTTCTCTGTTCACGAACTCGTCGAAGGCGATTTACTTAAAGAGCGGCTCTATGCGCTGCTTGAACATGCCGAACCGCAACTCTACGAAATGGTCTATGCCATTTTCGAGTTCAACGCCTTCACACCCAGGGAAATTGCCGAGATCGTCGGCACCACCGCCTCCGACATCCAGAACCGCAAGAAGCGGCTGCGAAACTTCCTCGCCAACCAATATTTTTGGCCCGCCCCGAAAGGAGAAGCGTCGTGACCAACAAGAAGGCGAACAAGACCAATAAGGAAAAAGAGGATCTTTTACTGGACAGATTGGCTGCGTTATCGCCGGCGCCGGACGAGTGCGACCAATCAATGATCGAAGCGGAATTGCGCGAGTGCGGGATAGACACGGATGAACTTCGTAAAGATGTACATGCCAGGTTGCTCCGTCTCGCCAACCATGATTACATCACCCTCGATAAAGAATGCCCGCCGAAACTCCGGGATTTCCTGCGCCAGATGCGACCGCCAACGCCCGAGGAGGAAGCGCAGAGAGAAAAGTCACGCGCTGCGTCCAAAATCAGCGATCTGTTGTCGAGTATCCGCTCCGGCATTGCGTCTGCGCTGACGCCGCCAGCCGTGCAAGCGCAGAACCCCGCGCAAGCATTTAGGAACAAGAAAACGGAGCTTACCGAAAAAGACCGAGATCTTTTGAAGTCACAACAAGCTGAGATCGACGCCGAATCAGATGATGAAAAGCCGTGATGATCATGACCAGACCGAGTTTTTGTACCACGGTGAGTGAGAGAGTTTACATCACAACCTCATTGGGGCCACGCCTAAAGGGTGGTTCGCAGGCAGCCGTAGGCGACCGGATAGCCGCCCTTTGAGTCGCGAACTCCCGGCGCTGGCGGCTTGTAGCCCGAGCGCCGAGTGCGGCCGCCTGGTCGTTGTACTCCACTCGCCACTTCTCGACACGATTTGCTGGGCCTCTCGGAGCGACGTAAAAAATCTCCCCGTTTAAACATTCGTCCCGCAACGTTCCCATTGAACACTCTCCACTAACCATTGTCCCACGGACTTCCCGGGTCGATGTACAAGGCGTTCGTCACCCCGTTCCTCAACACTTCCCAAGATCCATGGCGACGAACTCCGGCCCGTTGTCACAGAACGAAGTGTCCCGGGGTTCCCCGGAACAACATCAATCCGCCAGCGCTTCGATCACCTCATAGCTCGCCCTTCAATCTCTGCTCCGATTTGAATCGCCAGGCACTCCCGCGTGTAAACATCCACCACCGTCAGCAAACGAAATCGCTCTGCCATCGGCTGAGTCATGGTCCGCTCACAAAATCCATCTACCACACTTGGTTCGGCCCAGTCGGATGAAAGCCGCACGACATGATCCGCCATCGAGCCAGAGCGTTTCCGCGGCTTTTGTTTCTTGGGTATCTTCACCTCTTCCGCGCCAGATGCGCTCCACCAATATTTGCCCACGTTCCAGCCGTCGCGGTTCAGCAGCGCCCGGATTTTTCGGTATCCGTAACGGCCAACTCGCGGCCAGGGCAATAATCGCTCGCGATCAGCGCATCCTCAGAGCCGTCCTGGATCCTTGGCCCCGATAGCGGAAGGTCCCGCGATTCAACTGGCTACCCTGCAAGCTGGCCGCTCGCTCATTCGGTAACTGTCCGTGCAGGTGCTCGACCACCTGCCGACGCCGCCAGGGCTTAGAATTTTCTTTGCAGCACGTCCTGCGAACATGGCTTTGTCCAGCGACAGGTCGGCCACCACCTGTTTCAACCGGGTATCTCTTCTTCAGTTCCTTAAGCTGACGAACTTGGTCCACCTCCAGTCCGACGTATTGCTTCTTCCATCGGTAGAAGGTCTGTACAGTGACTCTGATTCCGCAACCTGCCGGATCGATTCCGCCATTCGGGAACTCCCACTTCAGCCTGCTTCAAGACCGCCACAATTTGTTCGACTGTGAATCTTTGTGTTTCACGGCATATCCGCCCTTCCTGGGGTATCAGATTTTGCCGGAAACTAACCTTCAGAATGGATCAAAAATACCCGGGTCCGATCAGCGGCGCAACGCCTCCACCAGGGGCGCGAGCAGTCGGCTCGTTCCGCCTACCCACTCGGCCAATGTCGAGCGATCTATTTCCACGCCTTCGCGCTCGTAAATCTCCGATTGGCGATACAGCGGAAGATGATCGCTATACTTGGAGACCAGCACATGGGCCAGAAGTCCCGGGCCTGCGATACTCCGCTCGATCGGCCGGCTGGGCGCTGGGGCTTGTACGATGCGGTCGCAGCCGGCACAGGCCAGCTTCGGTCGAACCTGACGAATCACTTTGATTCTCTCGGGCACATACTCCAGGATTTCCGAAACATCTTCGCCCAGATGCTTCAGCTCTCCGCCACAGTCGGGGCAAGCTTTCTGTTGCGGCAGGTAGGTTTGCACTTCACGCCGCAGATGCGCGGGTAGCGGTCGCCGCGCCGGTCGGGCCACGGCAGTCTCCGCGGCGCTCGGCTTCGGCGATTCCGCTTCGAGCGCTCGGCTCTGTTCCAGTTCTCCCAGCCGCAGCTCCAGCTGCTCGATCTGGCGATGCACCTTTTCCGATGAACGTCCGAAGTACAGGCGACGAAGCTTGGCCAGCAGCAGCTTGAGATGTTCGATTTCCGCATCGCGCGAGACCAGCTGCTCGCCCTGCGAAAGGATTCTTTCTTCCTGCGTGGTGAGTTGTTTGTACTGCTCGACGATCAGAGCTTTCAGCTCACTGGGATTGAGTGCTTCGAGGTTGGGGAGAACGCCAGCCGCGTGATTCATCGCAGCAGAATATACTGCAGTTGTTTTACAGCCTGATTAAAATTCCACCGAAAAGAATAAAATATTTTGCACTCACACTGCGATTTGCGGATCGTAACTCCGCACCGGGCGCCGCCAGTCGATTCCTTCCAGCAACATCGACAGCTGTGCCTGCGTCAGCGACACCGTTCCGTTCGCCGCTTGCGGCCAGATGAATCTTCCTCGTTCCAGCCTTTTCGCGAACAAGCACAACCCATCGCCACTCCACCAAAGAACTTTGAGCAAGTCGCCGCGCTTGCCGCGAAACACGAACACGTGACCGGAAAAAGGATTTTCCTCCAGCGCCGTCTGGACCATTCCGCTCAAGCCCGTGAATCCACGCCGGAGATCCGTCACTCCTGCGACGATCCAGATGCGCGTTCCTGCCGGCATCCCGATCATCCCAGCAAACACTCCAGCGCAGTTCGTAAAACCACCAGGTCTACGCGGCCCGCAATCCGCAGAGTTCCTTTGGGAAGTTCGATCTGCAGAGTCCCGGCCGTCGCCTGACAAGACCTGCTACCAGGGTTTGCTGCTCTTACTGCCACTTCCTTCGAGACGGTCACCGGAAGCAGATTGATCGAGGTGCTGTTTTCCAGGCGTCCTTCGCGATACTTCTTCCGCCACTGGAAAATCTGATTGGCGTTCACCGCATACTTCTGTGACAGCTGCGCTACGGAGACGTTTCCCTCGAAGCTCTCTTCTGCGATCCTGCGCTTGACCTCGACCGTCCAACTTCGCCGTCGCTTACCGGAAGTGTCCACTTATCCCTCGTGGGCACTTCTCTAGTGCCCACGATCACCATCACTCATCCGCCCACACTTCGTCCAGACGGTTCAAAACAGCTTCCAATTACCCACAAGTCTGAGCTCAGCGGTTGGATCTAGTACCTACTGTTATCGAATTGGCTGAGCCCGTAGTGAACCGGGGCTCGCGGTAGGAAGACGGCATGATGAACTGCCGGTATGACCAAGCGGCAGCAGTCGCAACACTCATCGAAGGTTGCCCACTACACCGCTTCTCCAACCGAAACTTGGATCGATCGGGAACTGGCTGGCAGCGAGTTCCGAGACGCCCGACTCAACCAGCGATTTCGAAAGTTGTTCGAGCAACTCTCCGATGGCCTAGGCGGGAGCATTCCATTGGTTTGCCAGGACTGGGCCAGCACCAAAGCCGCCTATCGTTTTCTTTCCAACCAGCGTGTTACCGAAGCCGAGATTCTTGCCGGGCACTTTCAATCCACGCGGGAGCGATTCGCCGCCACCGAGGAGATGGTTTTGGTTCTCCACGACACCACCGAATTCTGCTATCACCGAGCCGATCGCCAAGCCGTGGGTATTCTTCACCGCTCTCCCATTGGGCTCGACCGAGACGGCAATCCACGGCACTACATCGTGTGCGGGATTCAAATGCATTCCAGCTTGGCGGTGACCACCCATGGGCTTCCTTTGGGCCTGAGCGCCATGAAGTTTTGGACCCGCAAAGAATTCAAGGGTTGTAATGCGCTCAAGAGGAAGATCAATCCGACACGGGTGCCGATTGAAAAGAAGGAGAGTATTCGCTGGCTGGAGAACCTGAAGCAATCCACAGTCCTTTTGAATGAACCGGAACGCTGTGTGCACATTGGCGACCGGGAGAGCGATATTTATGAGCTTTTCTGCACCGCCGAAGCGCTGCGCACTTATTTCCTGGTGCGCACCTGCGTGGATCGCTTGGCGGGAGACGGGAAACATACGATTGCCGCGGAAATGAAGGAAGTGCGCGTTCAAGGACTGCACCGCATCCAGGTGCGTGATGAAAAAGGGAATGCGTCCGACGCCGTACTGGAGATCAAATACCGTCGCATCCGGGTGCTCCCTCCCATCGGCAAGCACAAGCAGTACCCGGAACTTCTACTGACCGTCATCCATGCCCAGGAGCGCGGAACACCGCGCGGGAGGGAGAAAGTCGACTGGAAATTGATCACCAACTTGCCCGTACTTTCTCCTCAAGAGGCCATTGGGAAACTAGAGTGGTATAGCATGCGCTGGAAGATTGAGACCTTTCACAAAATCCTGAAGTCTGGCTGCCGAGCAGAAGAATCGAGATTGAGAACCGCACAGCGACTGACCAATTTGATCGCGGTCTTTTGCATACTTGGCTGGAGAGTTTTCTGGTTGACGATGATGAACCGCTCCGTGCCCGCTGCATCTCCCACTTTGGCTTTCACGGCTCTGGAAATCCATCTGCTCGACCGGTTGGTGAAAGACAAGGGAACGCGGCGCACGCCAAGAAGGTCGCTTGCAACCTACCTAACCAAACTCGCCAGACTGGGCGGCTATCTGGCCCGTGCGAGCGATGCTCCTCCCGGGAATCGCGTCGTCTGGAGAGGTTTGTCCCGACTCACAGACATTGAATTTGGTTTCGTCATGGGGGCCGAACTTGTGGGTAATTGAAAGTCAAAACAGACGCTTACCTTTGAGCGAAAAGCAGGTTCCCCGATTTGTTGTAAACGTTAGTAGTTAAAGAAAACGAACGGAGCCGTTGGAGGCGATTGTCCGGCTTTGCAAGCAGGGGGTCACCGGTTCGATCCCGGTCACGTCCACCAACCGCCTGAAAATCAATTACTTAAGACAACGCTGTTTTTTGATTTCAGTGATTTTTGGAATTTGGGAACAATAACGATTTCGAGAGCACTTCAAAGATCATTTGGTCGTCCGCAGGTCGTCACGCAAATTCCTATATATAAGGACAGAGTTGGTTTAGCGTGTCCGCGCACGCTTGTTTTGCTGACCCCCTACCACGCGAGCAGAGGGTCATCGGTTCGATCCAAGTCGCGGCCGCCAACATCTTCCTACTTTAAGTTGGTGTTACTATCCCGGGTTTTCTGAAGATTCCAAGGAAACGCATTTCGAGGACTTGCGCACGATCTGAATCGCTCTCGATGTGCGCTCACTTAGTGCGTCATATATAGGCGGTGTGCGCAGGAGAGTAGTAACCAGCATCGCCGCAAAGCATCCTCCCAACATAGGGAGAAGCATCGTAACGTTTCCAGTCATCTCAGTTACGAGTACGATTCCGGTGAGCGGCGCGCGCACAACTCCCGCGAAGAACGCGGCCATCCCCACAACCGCAAACGCCTCCGGCTGAATGTGGAGGCCCGAAAACAGCAATTGGCACCCCAGACCGAAAAAAAGACCAAGCTGTGCTCCCAGCACCAACAGTGGCGCGAATAGTCCGCCCGGCGTCGCAGCCGCGTACGAAACGGCGCCCAACGCGAAACGAAGCGAAAATAGTAATGGAATCAGTGCAAGCGTGCCGATCCCTTCCAAGGTGCGTTGGGTGATCGGATCACCGCCGCCAACGAGTCCGGGCGCAAACCAGGCGAGCGTTCCGACGGCAGCGCCGATCATTGCCGCGCGCAATTCGACTGGCCAACGGCGTAACAGGTCAGCCGCTGCGAGCGCACCGAGAATCGCGCGATTGTAGGCGATAGCAGCGAGCCCCGACACTACACCCAGCACGAAGAATAAAACCTTCGTCCGGTCCCCCGGAAAAGCTAGGGCGCGAACGTGGAAATCAGGAGCGTCACCCAGAAACAGGCGAGCCACCGCGATGGCAGTTGACGATGCACCAAGCGCTACGATCGCGATCCGTGGTTCGAATCGGCGTACCAATTCTTCAAGCACAAAAATCGCTCCGGCCATCGGAGCGTTGAACGCTGTACCGAGGCCCGCGCCCGCGCCCGCTGCCAGCAGCACTCGGCGGTCGGGCCAATTGCGCTTGAATAACTTCCCAACCAGATCCGCAAGGCTCGCGCCCATCTGTACGCTGGGACCTTCACGTCCTAGCGCCAGCCCACCGGCGATAGCCAACAGACCGCCAACGAACTTCACCGGAATCAGGACGTATGGATCTGGCTGCTGCATCCCCTGCAGCTCCGCCTCTACGTTCGGAATTCCGCTTCCGGATGCGTGTGGGGAGAAACGGCGGACCATCCACGCCGCGATGACCGTAGCCAATGCGCAAGCGGCGACAACGATGAAAAATCCAGCCGTCTTCTGCCCATGCATCCGAAGCACGAATTGATCGCGCCAACGGTCCGCACGCGCAAGCGCAAGGCGGAAAATCGCTCCAAGAATTCCGACGGCCGCGCCCGCTACGGGTGCAAGTAGAGCAAGGACGAACAGACTTTGACCCTGCGCACTGGTTTCGCCAGCTCGTTCTGGCTTAGCGTTCATCGGCCTCGATCATCAGTCTGGATTGGCGGGAGTGTCGTCTTCACGGAACTTTCTCCCCGCACCTGCACCCAGTTTTTGCGGCTCCTGCCAACAAATCCGTTCGATCAACGCGCTGTGGTGCGGAGGCGCTAGGCAAGTCAGTCCATTCAGGACAACGACTCTTTCGAACTGCCCAAAGGTGGCGAGAAAAACAGCCTCACCAGGGCCCCTTTACCCATCGCGCGGTTAATTTGCTGCAGCACTAAAAACGATCCTACGACCAGACAAAATAAAAGGATGATCCCCAGAGAGCGATCCAGACTCGCGTTAGCGATTACAATATCCATCGCGCCATGAAAATTACCTGTTTCGCGAAAGCCGTGAAAAATCTTCTCGCTGATAGCGATCACTCCAACGATCAAGCCGTAGACGAAAGTCTTGCAAACGATCAGCACGGCCGGGCGATGGGTATCGAATCGATACCGGGATTGCGCCCATTCGAGCATCGGGATCACTTTGCCGAGAATCAGCGCACCGACTGCAGCCCTGGTTGTAGCGGAAAACTCCACGGAATATTGTGCGGCGAAAAACTTGAAGATGAGAAAAATCACCATGAAGGCCAGAAAAAAGAACAGAACGATGGGCGCCATCTCGCGGACCAATCCCTTGATGGCAGCAACCACCTTTGAAGCCGGTTTTTGGAAAGTGCTACTCACCGTGTTGGTCCCGCATTCGCTTTCTGGTTTGCCGAATTGCGCTCCAATTCATTCGCCAGGATTGGTACGCCCTTGGCGCACGCTTCGACGCCCAGGGAGACACAAATCTGCAGAACCGTCATGATTTCTTCCGGCGATGCTCCGGCCTTCAGAGCGCCCTGAATGTGCCGGCGGATACCCGGCGTGTACATGTGAGTGACGGATGCATCGAGCGCGATGCTGATCAACTCAATAAATTTCGGCGAAAAGACACCACTCTTATAGACACTGGCTCCGAACGCGAAGAATTGATCGGTCCACAACGGCGAGAGCTCGTAGAACGGGTCCCACGCAGTATTCCACTGACCGATCGCGCGCATCGCATCGCAAGCCGGCGTCTCAGGTTTTGCTACACCCGAAGGCTTCACTCCCGCTGCCTTCATCTCCTCGATAAGAATCGGGGCTCCCAAGCTGCAGGAATGTACTGCGGGCGCGACCCCACATTTGAGCACCATGACGATTTCTTCGCGCGTCGCGCCCGCATCGAGCGAGGCTTGGATTTGGCGGCGCGTACCTGCTTCGTCCAGGTTCGTGCATGAGCAATGCAGCGCGAGAAAAATCAGTTCGACTTCCTTGCGTGACAGAACGCCGCTGGTCCACGGGTTTGTGCCAACGCGCAACAGGAGTTCAGCACCTGTCGGATCCCATTCCTTGAGTTTGTTTAAGGACGAGCCCCAGGGATCAGGACGCTGGTCAGGCGCGAACGGTCTTGTTGATTCACCCTTTGTCGGCATTTTCGATGTCCTTCGTCACTCGGGTTCGGGCGTGGGGAACGCCGTGGAGTCGTGCTGGTAGATTGCGAAAATATTTCCTTCGGGATCCTCCACGATTGCATGCCACGCCACTTTCGGTACCGCAGCCTTCTCGCGCACGACTTTGCCACCCATGCTCTGAATTCTTTCGATCGTCTTGTCGATAGAGTCCACCGAAACGTAGTGAACCCAACTTCGGGGGCCTGGTATCGGGCGATTCAGCAGACCGCCTCGAATGCCAGCTGCTGCGTCGGGGGAGCCCGTCTGAATCTGAAAGTAGTCGAGTCCAGCTACCTTCTCGATTTCCCAGCCAAACAGCTGCCTATAGAATTCGGCGAGATTGTTCAAGTCGTTGCCGTAGATCTCGAAGTGTGTCACCGCAGAGCTCATAATCAATCCGCCAGTAATTTCAAATAGGCTCCGAGTTCGACTCGGCGCAGTTCAAGATGCTGAATCTTTGATTACTTATGAGACGGCCACGAGAATCCTTCCGTCCACAACCTTCACGGGATAAGAAACAACTCCGTAATCAGGAACATGCATGGTGTTGCCGGTCGTCACGTCGTACTTCCAACCATGCGCATTGCAGGTCACAACTTTGCCATCTAGTTTGGAGTTCCCGAGTGACATGCCGTGATGAAGGCAGGAGTCATCCATCGCGTAGATGTTTCCATCCACATTGAAAAGGGCTACTTCTTTGCCGACGATGGTCACGGTCCTGCCTTTTCCCAACGGCACATCTTCTAAGCGAGCCGCCTCAACGAATTCCGCCATTTCACATCCTCAGCACGAATGGTTTTTTCGACTGGGCCCCGCGCTTGCTGTCCGAGACCCTCCGGAGTCTTCTGTTCGCACGCTTCAGGGTTGCTTTGCGCGGGCTGAAGCGGCCACTGCCCCCATGGGCGGCACCAAGCAGGCGGCGACCGGGTGGGAGTCGCTTCCGATCACGCCGGTTTTCAACTTTCCATCCGTCTCCCAGCGCTGGAGGCCAACGTTGTAGTCGACTGGGTTCGGAGGCATCCCGAGGGCGTTCAGTGTTTCGTCTACACTGTTGTACCAGACGCCAACCTTCATGATCTTGCGAGCTTCCGCCGCTGTGGCTACTCTGCGACCAAACTGCTTGCAAACATTGACGGCACCTTTGACTTGCTGAATCGAGGTTGACCGCTCCCGATTCGCCCCCCAGATGTTGTCCTCGTTGCCCACTCGCACGTGCAGGCCCAAAATGATTCCCATGGCTTGCAGAGTGTGATTCCCCCGCATGCTGGACCAGATGGTTGCAACCGCATTCTGTGGGATTCGTTGCAGGAAATTGAGGACGTCGAATGGATTACGCCCGAGCGTGCCGCCGCCGTAGGCCGCCATGCACATATTCATCGGCCCCATATAAATACCCGCGCGGATCAGTCTCTCAATAATCTCCCACTGGTGGACGTGGGCCGGGACAAAGTAGGGCTGAATACCGTGGGCTCTGAGACGCTTGAGATGCTCGAGATAGAAAGCCGGTGTCGAGTCCACTACCATGCCGGCCCAGGCGGCCTGGACCTTCGGGTCGTCTAGGTGAGTTCCTTTCACGTCCTCCTTGCTCATCATGGAAACGACGTCCCAGAGTGAAGTTCCGGTGGAAACGGTTACAAATTCTGGCTTGGGCGTTAGCTCCGTGAGCATGTGCCGAGTGTCGTAGTCCAGCCATTTGGCTTTTGCATCGTCGGTTTTCGGAGAGAATGAGATCGAGCCGCCAACCTGGATGATCATGTCAGGGACGGCCTTCTTCACCCGCTCGAGCAAATAACAGTACTGGTCGAAATCTATGGAACCGTGCCCGGTCGCGGGATTGCGGACGTGGAAGTGCAGCATTGTGGCGCCGGCTTCGTAACAGTCCACCGCCGCCTGCACTTGCTCGTCCCAACTGACCGGGATGTCGGCGTCCTGCGGCAGCCATTGGGGTCCGTAGGGTGCTGCGGTGATGATCAGCGGATCCATGTACTCGGGAAGAATCGAATTGTCTGTGTAATACATTTCACGTCCTCCGTTTCAAATTTGATCTATGCGCGCTGCTAATCTCGATGGTGGAGGTGAGTAGGCTTCTGCACTCCTTCACTCAGTTCCACCAAGCTTCGAACTGCTCGCATCCTTTACAGGTTGACGCCTTGTGAAGTCGCACCAAGAACAAGCCGCGAGATACAAAATGCTTCAAGGAACCGATCATGGGACTTCGGGCGTCAATCGGACCGGCTCGTTCGGCTTGACCAGACCAATGGCCTCACGTCGGGCCGCTGAACGAACCTCTGAATAACCGCGTGCAGGAACCAGCTCAATAACGCCGGCACGATAGCGGCTGATGTACGTCTCTCACAACTGGCAAAAAGACTAGGTGGATGATTCTTCGTGTGCTAAGTAGACTCTGGGAATGTGAGTTCGGCGAGAAAGAGCGTCCGCTTCCAAGCTAAGACCAGCCAACCTTTCGGCCTACCCCGCTTAGCAGTATTCACAATCCCGAAAACTTGAATTGCGACAGTACGGCCTGACACGGAAATGCCAAAACTGCGAGAAGCCACCGTGACTCAACGCGCTAGGAACCGCTGGACCGCCTTTTGCTGGTTTGGCGGTTTCTTATTGCTCGTATTCGCTGTTCGAGTTGCGGTTGCGCAAGCTCCTCAGACCAAGCCGACTAGGCGTGTTCTGGTATTCAACGAATACGGGGTATCCCATCCCGCGGTTGCCCTGGTCTTGGCCGAGATTCGCTCTGCGCTTCTTGAGCAGCCAGAATACAAAGTAGATATCTTCGACGAATCTTTGGAGACCGCGTTATTCCCGGAAAAATCGTCTCAGGAGGAGATTCGAGCTTGGTACATCCACAAATATCGAGATAAGAAGCCCGACGTTATGGTCGCTCTCGGACCCGCTCCCATCAACTTTCTGGCGGACTCCCGCGCAACTTTCTTCCCCGATGTGCCTATCGTTTTCTGTGGTACTACGCCGCGGCAGGCTGGGTACCCGAGGCTGGACTCCCACTTCACGGGAGCGTGGATGACGATGGATCCGGCCAAGACACTCGAGGCCGCGCTCGAGCTGCAGCCCGCCACCAAGCGGGTCGTCGTTGTCGGAGGTGTGTCGCCATTCGACCGCGGATTCGAATCGACTGTGAGGGAGGCACTTCGGCCCTACGAAACAAAGCTAATCGTTGAATATTTGATGGATCAGGATATGGCGACACTCCTCGACCACGTCAGACATTTACCCGTACATTCGATCGTGTTCTTTTCGTCTATCTCCGAAGATGCCAAGGGACAGGCTTTTATCAACGCCTCGCAATCGGTTCCCATGGTCGCTGAAGCAGCGAACGCACCGGTCTACGGCATGGCCGACGTGTTTATGGGCAAGGGCGTCGTAGGCGGATTTGTAACGAGTTATGCGGCGCAGGGAGATGCGGCAGCCCGCATGATCCGAGAAATCTTGAGCGGCGCGAAACCCGCGGACATTCCGATCGTGATGGGTACGAATGCCTACATGTTCGACTGGCGTGTGATGCAGAAATGGGGGCTCGATGAGAGAAGGCTCCCGAATGGCAGCACCGTCCTCTACCGACAGCCCGGGCTTTGGGAGCTCTACAAGATTCGAATCATTGGCTATGCATTAGTTCTGTCGGCTTCGATTCTCGTCACGGCCTTTCTACTTTTCGAAAGAAGACGGAGAAGACGGGCAGAAATCTCACTGCAATCCAGCTTTGAATTCGAGCAACTGATCTCCGAGTTGTCTTCCTATTTTATTGATCTGCCCGCAGACAAGATCGACGCCGGAATCGACGAGGCGCTGAGCCGGCTCCGCGTTTTTCTGGACGTCGATCGAGCGACAATGTTCGAATTTTCTGCGGGAAAAGACCAATTGGTCCGAACACATTATAGTTCCGTGACGGGCACGCTTACGCCGGAGGTTCTGAACGCGAGTCGGTGTCCCTGGTATTTCTCAAACCTATTGAGTGGCAGGCCCCTTTTTGTGAGGAGCTTGGACGAACTGCCTGCTGCTGCAGCCGCAGATCGAGAGATATTGAAAGGCCTAGGCGTTAAGTCAAACGCTTTCGTGCCCATGGAATCGGAACGCACGGTCCTGGGCTCTCTTTCATTGGCCACCACCGCGAAAGAGAGAGTGTGGTCCGATCGAATTACCCATCAACTTCCTACCGTTGGCACAATTTTTGCGAATGCCCTCATACGAAAGAGCGCTGACGAGGCTCGCGTGAGCAGTGAACTCCTGAAGCGTGCGGTCCTTAATTCCCTCAGCAGCGGCGTCGCCGTGTTGGACGGACAAGGCACCATCATCAGTTTAAATCCGCAGTGGTCTAAGCTCGCAACGAATGGAGGCGCACCCGGGTCCGAACAAGGAGTGGGAGCGAACTACTTGGAAGCGTGCCGGGGGGCCATGGACGGAGGTAATCAATCGGCCGCCCAAGCGGTTCGAGGAATCGAAGCTATCTTGGCCGGCGGCGAAACGCACTTCTCGATGGAGTGGGAATCGCCCGACCCACCGGTTCCCAGCTACTCGCTGATGACTGTAACTCCGCTCAGCAGTGTGAAGCCAGGTTGTGTCGTGACACACACCGACATTACCCAGCGCAAGCGGGACGAGCAGGAGAGACTCGAGTTGAGCGGCCAATTGATTCACGCTCAGGAGGAGGAGAGAAGCCGCCTTGCACGCGAGCTTCACGACGATTTTAATCAGCGACTAGCGATGCTGGCCGTTGACTTAGAGCGCCTTTCGCAATCCATTGCTGATTCGCCACTCGATGCCGGGCGGCGATTGCGCGATCTGTGGAGTCGCGCGGCGGGGCTGGGGGACGACCTGCACTCCTTATCTCACCGATTGCACTCTTCGACACTGGAGAACCTTGGACTCGCGCTCGGCCTGAGTTCGCTGTGTTACGAATTCACGGAGCAGCAAGGTATTGAAGTTGATTTTGAGCACGAGAATGTGCCTCGCGTTATAAATCCCGACGTTGCTCTTTGTATTTTTCGAATTGTCCAGGAAGCACTTCGCAATGTGAAGAAACATAGCGGTGCCAGCCGCGCGGAGGTCCGCTTGCGAGGAGAAGGCGACTTGTTGTATTTGTCGGTATCCGATGGCGGCGTGGGCTTTGGCAAACAGCTAAAGCCGAGCCGTGGCGGGCTCGGGATTCGCAGCATGGAAGAACGGCTTCGCCTTGTCGGTGGGCGCATTGATATTGTTTCCGGGATAAATCGTGGTACAACGCTGAGCGCGCGCTTGCCCTGTAAGACTGTGCAAGAGTTTTCCAGCACAAAGGACAATGCGACGGCTTAGCGTATTGAGAACAAATTATGTCCGGTCAGACATTGCCGTCCGTGCTTCCCCGCGTTTTGCTGGCTGATGATCACTGCGTGGTCGTCGAAGGCGTTCGTGTCCTCCTCGAGAAACACTACGATGTTGTTGGTGTGGTGACGGACGGCCGCGCAGTGATCGCCCAAGCTAGTCTCATGAAGCCCGATGTGATCGTGCTGGATGTCGCGATGCCTTTGCTGAACGGCCTGGATGCCGGTAAGAAAATCCTGGAGAGTCTTCCCAAGGTAAAACTTGTGTTCCTGACGATGCAGACTGATCCGAATCTCGCGGCGGCAGCTCTTCGATTGGGGCCGGTTGGGTTTGTGCTGAAGCATTCCGCAGCTTCAGAACTCTTGACGGCCATCTCGCACGTATTGCGCGGGAAGGCCTACGTCACGCCACGTCTCAAACCCGGGGATTGGCAGGAGCAGGAATCGCGAGCGAAACAGTTCAGCAAAGAATTGACGGGGCGCCAACGAGAAGTTCTCCAGCTATTTGCCGAAGGCCGGCCGACGAAAGAAATATCAGACATTTTGGGCATCAGCGAGAAAACCGTGCTGTTCCACAAATACGGAATCATGAAAGCGTTCAACATCAAGAACAATCCCGAATTAGTTCTCTTTGCGCTCAAGAATGGGCTAATTTCGACATCGCCCACCACATCGCCAGCGGCCTTGGAATCCGATCACTGAGCTAACCACAACGCCCTCTTCTCTTCAGTAGTTTCTCGCCTAGGAGTTTTCCCAGTAGTGCCTCATCAGCGGACCCACTAGCATTGGGTTTGGGAATCATCGCTCAAGGCCAGGTAGCGCCTCAGTCTCACGGAAGTCTGGGGCGACCCTATGGTAGGAGGAAATTATTGAATCGGCCCCGCGTCATGCTAGCGGACGATCACAGCTCCGTCACTGAACGGGTGAGAGCCTTGTTGCAGCCCAACTTCGAAGTGGTTGGTGTCGTTGCCAACGGAAAGGAATTGTTGCTTGAATCGGTAAAACTCCGTCCGGACGTCATTGTGTTGGATATTTCGATGCCCGAACTTTCCGGCATCGAAGCGGCACACGAATTGCGCTGCCTCGGTTCAACAGCCCGAGTCGTGTTCCTAACAGTGCAAACGCGTCCTGAGTTTGTTCGAGCTTGCCTCGCGGAAGGAGCGCTGGGATATGTAGTCAAATCCTGTTTGGCCACTGATCTAATCCCTGCGATTCAGAATGCACTTTCTGGCCATTCTTTCATTTCGCCGTCCGCCTCGCAGTAGGATCCGCCCCAACATATTTATCTGGGCAACAAAACCGCTTCGGTTTGGGCTAGCTGATTTAACATCTTACGAGGGGCATCGCAATAAAGATTTTGGGCACGGCTCTGCGGTTCAAAGTCATTCTGCCTCAACCCTGTCAATTCTGTCAGACGTAGGCCACAACCTATTAGAACTGCGAGAATTGCTCGACCTGCTTCCGTTATGCTGGGCTCGATCGAACCCTGCTAACGACGTTGCGCCTCAAGCGAACGTAAACTCTTAAGCACCGCAGCGTTGACGTATTACAGCTCCGGGAATCCGAGTTTGATCTTGGACCGAACGGACTTGGTTCTTCGGACCCTCCTTCTCATCGTTTGTCGCCTCCGGACGGCCTCCTATGAGTCTGCTGTTATGGCCACTCGATGCTGATGAGTCCCGGCGTGACTTCTCAATGTCCGGTTACGCGGGTGGTCGGGTCTAAGAAGCCGGCGTTGTTATGCAATCAAGTGAAGTGCCACGCCGAATGCGCGGCTACGTCCCGAGGGAATCTCGGCCGCGGACCGCGATGAAAATGTGGGAACAAAATGGGAACAATAAGCCCCAAACACCCCCTAAAACCGTGCTACGTGACAATAGGTAAAGGCTAGAAGAATCAACCACATGATGTTTCTTGGATTGCTTTGCAAGCAGGGGGTCAGGGGTTCGATCCCCCTCACGTCCACCAACTTTTTCTCTGATCGCAAAGCACTTAGCCGATTCATCTCAGGCTCGATCCCCGCTTTTTACGCCCGATGTGACAACTGTGCACGAATGGGGTTATTGCACCGCAACTGTGCACAATGGAAGCGTCATCAGATCTCTCGATTCCACTGGTGCGACCTCGTTCGCTTGGCGGTTTAACTTGGTCAAAGCTTCGCGTTTCATCTGTAGTTTCATCTGCGAATACTTCTTGAAGACTTGCGCGTCGCTCTGACGAAGCATCTGAGTCACCCACTCATCGGCTACTCCTCCGGCACTGAGCCTGGTGGCATACGTGGAACGGAGATCGTAGAGCCGAAAATAGGAAACCTTCGCCCAGCGAAGTGTTCTTCGCCAGACGGTTTTAAGAGTGGTTTGAAATCCGTTGACGTTCCGATCGCTCGGAAACAAGAACGGACTTTCACCCGCGAGTGCCAGCTGGTTCTTGAACGCCTCGACCGCCAGCGAACTCAAGGGAACTTCGGCAACACCCGTCGGAGTCTTCGAGTCCGGTATCCAGACAAAGGCATTTTGCAAATCCACTTGGTCTTTCCTCATCGAAATGAGCTCCTTGTAGATACGCAATCCGGTCTCCGTGATGATTCGAATCACGTTCCGCAAGTACTGCGGAGCCGAGGATTCGATTCGTTGTTGCTCCGACCATGTCACGTAGTGAGGTCGAAACAGCCCTTTCACGGCAACCGGAAACTCAGCGCCCGAACAGGGATTCGCCGGTAAAAGCCTCTTCCGGACCGCCACGTTCAGTACGCGCCGCAGAACTCTGAACTCCTGGTGTATCGTCGTGGCTTTGACCGCACGAGTTCTTCGATTGAGACGTTTAACGTTGCGCATGGATGCTTTTCGGCTGTGGACAGAAGGCGCGTGTCAACCGAGCAAAATCGAAGCTACTCAAGCCTTCCCTATTTGACTGATCGAGCCGTGGCAGCTCAGGCCGTATAGACGCAGCGACGATCACGCACTTCATTAATTCTGATTCTGCGGCCAGTTCAGGCGTGAAATCTGGACCGAATCTAACAAATCCCAGGTCGGTTCGTCGTGATTCGTGTACGGAGACAGATGCCACACCGACACGGTTCGTCGAAAGCCCGTCGGCGTGGCATCAGTAGCCCGCTCGTAGCTAGCAATCCAAACATTTCTTTCTGAGACTGCCACAAGCTCATCGAGCACCTGTCTCACCGTCAATCCTTGGGTCTTGATATCTAAATGTTTATCGGTAAGGCTGCCGCCCGCAACCGACCATGCTTCGCCCGTTCCGGGGATTTCGGGATGCGGTGAAACGACAGCACGAATTGCGGCAAGTAACCTCGCATTGGCGACCACAGAAATGTCGTGGTGGATCTCAAAAAACTCTGGTACTCGAATATTCAGAAAATTCTCACGAGCATCCACGAAGTCAGCGCGGTAAACATGCAGTGTGCCAACTTCTAGTCTAACTTCGTATCCCGGATACGCAGCAACGATTTCTTCGAACACCTGTCTAGTTGTTTGGCCCCGCCACGATTGTCGAATTGCGCGCAGAGTTTCAGAATCAGGTACCCACTCGATTCCAACCGGGATCTTGAATCGGTCGGCGGTTGTGATGAGGGCATCAGCCAAGTTCGAGGCCGACAATTCGTATTCTCCTACGGACTGACCCAACTTTGCTCGCAGTTCAGCCGAAGTGCTCTGCGGGTAATGGACAACCGCAACGAGCATACCTATCCCTAAAGCCATGGAGACCAATGCGCGATTAGCTCCCATTTACCAGAACCTTATTACACTCGTACGTTAGAGTTTTCACGTCGGAGGTCAGCTGTTGGCCCGCTATCGTCCACGTTTGCATGGCAACGGTTTGGCCCGCGGTCGTGCAACCACTGCTGCCCTTACATGCAGGTGCACAGAGTCCGAGGCTCTCCATGAATTGTCCGTTCGCGTTTGTACCAAGACCTCCACAAGGTCCAGCCGTTCCGGAACAACCGTTCGTTGTCCCCCCACAAGTCGTATTATACCCGGCGAGATTGAGATTATTCGGACTTGACGTACAGATGACATTGCCAAAAGCCATCCCATTGATTTTCATGGCTGCACCAGTCTGATCGTTCACCTGGTACATAAAAGTCCGTCCTACACCACACCCGGCCAGCCCGCCGGACGTTGTGCACCCCGACTCACTCGACGTGGAATCTGTTCCAGATACTATCGAAAGGCTGGTTGGCACCTGATTGAAGATTGATGTGCTTGCGCCAGCACCACAATGATTGAACCCATCGGTAACGGTACCGGTTATTGTTGTCGTCCCGCCAGCCACGCCGGTAACATCAGCGTCAACATCGTTGGCGGCCAGCGCGACCGTTGCTACCGAGTGGTTGCTCGACGTATACGCGTACGTATAGCTCGATGAGTTTTGCCATGCTTCAAACGTTCCCGCACAGCCCTGGCCTCCCGTGACCAGAACAATCTCAGATACGACGCTGCCGACGTCGGTCGTTGCTTTGTTTAGAATTTTGGATACGCTTCCGCCCCATTCCGCGCCGCCGACTGTAGCGTAGTCATCACAGCTAAAACTGCGCGCCATCCCGGTGGCAACATTCGATATCAGCATCCTGCCTTTCCCCAAGCCAGCAGCAGGTGCGTACCAAAATCCAACGCCGGCAGTCGCCGAAGGTGAAATCTTCTTGCCATTGTCGTCTGGAAGTTGCTGATTCACGATATCAGTTATGCTGATCTCCTTAGTCGAAAAGGAAGAGAGGTTTACAGTCTTCGACCAATCGACGCCGTTAGCGGATATCTGAACGTGAAAGTTTACGGAGCGATTACTCTGATTGAACAATAGAAGCGTCGAGACATTACCACTCTCGATCAAAACCGCAGTAATAGACCTGCTTACGGAGTGGGCACGCTCGGCTTGGCGAGATGGCGATCGAGGTACGCATCCGTGGCATTGAACAATGTGATCCACGATGAGTAGCGAACCATGACATGAATCTCGTTGGGAATCATGATTACGTCGTGGTCGATGTGGCGCGACCGCAGGTCTTCGATGAGTTCGGCGGTCTGGTGGGGGACATCATGGTCGTCGTCCGCCTGCACGAGCAGGACGGGGGAGCGCCACTGGTCGATGGTCGCGATGGGGGAGGATTCCACTGCGCGGCGGTTCGCGTCGTCTCCTTCGATGGGCTCGCCGACGGAGGACAGGAAGGTCGACCAATTGTAGATGCCCGCATAATCGACCCCGGCCGCGAGTGCATCGGAGGCACGCGAGAGACCGAGTGCCGCCAAGAATCCTCCATAGCTGTCGCCTAAGATGGCCAGTCGATGGGAGTCGACGTCTTTTCGGGCTCGCAGGTAGGTGATGGCGCCGAGGACGTCGTTGAGTTCGCTGCCGCCGCCGGGGCCGCGGTTGTCGGCTTCTCTATAGTCAAGGCCGTAGCCGGTACCGCCGCGGTAGTTGACGGACAGCACGATATAGCCCTTGGCGACGAGGTACTGATTGAACGCGTACATCCAGTTGTGCTCGCGGGTGTCGGTATTGAACCCCAGCATCATCTGTAATTGAGGGCCGCCGTGGAAGAACAGGATCGCCGGGTGCGGGCCGGAGGTGGTTTCACGCGGCAGGAAGATTTGCGCGTGCGTTTCCAGGCCATCCTTCGCCGGAAAGGCGACGGCCTGAGGCATGACGAGCTCGGAACTGGGGAAGGAGGACGGGATGGCTTCGGGAGCCAGCGGCCGCCATTGCCCGCTCGCACTCAGCACGACTGGATGCAGCGGCTGGTTGCCATCGCTCTGCAAGGCGAAAAGAGAGCCGTCGGCGCCGATTTGCGGAATGTCTTCGATGGCATGGCTCTGGTCGGTGCGCACAACCGAACCGTGCTCGAGATCGACGGTCCAGATATGGAACCGGTCGGCGTCATCCTGCGAGGATGAATAGACGAGGCGCTTGCGATCACGGCTGAAAGCGACCTGTTCGACCTCAAATTTTCCGGTCGTGAGTGCGCGTGCCGCTCCGCCCTGCGCGGGGACGGCATACAGATGCAGCCAGGCGGTTTTCTCCCAAGGGAACAGGAGATCGTCCTGGCTGGTCCAGAACAGATTCGTCACCGATGAGGTCGGTTGGAATACGCTACCGGCTCCCGGGTCGGCAATCCAGACACGGCGCGCCTGGCCGGTTTTCACGTCCGCGGTCCAGATCGACCACGGCCGTCCGCTGCGGTGGGAGGAGTATTCGGAAAGAGTTTTCTCGGCGAGCACATGAATGAAGGCGATGCGCGTGCCGTCGGGTGAAAACACGGGCGAGCTGTCGTAGTCGAGAGTGGGACTCAACCAGACGATGGTTTGGCGCACGAAATCGTAGACGCCGATCAGCGAGTGGTTGCCGCGACGGCTCACGAACGCCAGGCGATTGCCGTCCGGCGCCCAAGTCAGCGAGTCCACTGTGCCCTGATCGATGATCAATGGGAGCAATGGCTGCGCGTCGCCATCGCCGCTCGCGGCCACCGTCAGAATTCTTTTGTTGTCTGTAAACAGCAGCCGGCTGCCATCGGGCGAGAAGCTCGGGGAGTGTCCCGCGCCGACCTTACGCGGCACGCCGCCGGCCGTGGGAACCACCCATACTTCCCTGGAAGCTGGGCCTTCCGGAGAGTTAATAACATTGACCGGCGTGTCGTCCCAAAGATTCTGGCCGCGTGTAAAGGCGATCGACTTCGCATCCGGCGACCATGCGAGGTCGCCGATATTGAAACCGTCGCACCCTGTGTACGGTGTGATCTGGCGCGCTTTCGCGCCACGGGAGGGGTCTGCTACCCAGATATTACGGCAACCCTTCGCATCGAATACCCACGCCGCGGCCGAGCCCGTGGGCGCGGGCACCATGTCGTACGGATACGGCGCCTGCATCACATCGTCGAGTGTAAAGGCAGCTGGATGGGGTGCCGCAGCCTGCGTCATGAGTAGGCCCGCGCAGGCTGCGGCGGCGCTCCAGAGCCGAAACTTTCCCAAACCGAAGTCAATCATCTGTCTTCCCTTGCGGCTATTCAGAATTTGGCATCCGATGCAAAACAACGCGGTGAATTTTGTGGCCGAACCCTGAGTCAACCGGTGCGCTAGCCGCGCGCGGCGCTCCTACTTAGACCAGGGCGGAACCACGCCGTTGGTGCGTGCATACGCGATCGACTGCCCCAGATGCTCGTGTTGATCTTCGAGAATCAGCATCACCGCGTCCTGCTTGGTCATGTCTTCTCCGAACAGTTTTACCGGCGTCTGCAGGTCGTTGTCGGAAAGTCCCGTAATCGCTTTTTGTAGATCGGCGTAAGAAGCTTTCAGAGCTTCCTGCATTTTCTCGGGATCGGTGATGGGCGCGGGCTTTGCGCCCGTAATCGGTGTGCCCGAGAGCACGCCGGCCAGCAGGCCGTTCTCCCTAACGATCAGGTTGAACACGTCGCCGACGGAGCGAACGCCCGGGCCGGGCTTCCACTCGTACTTGCCTGCCATAACTTGCGCGAGTGCGGTGAATTTTTTGGAAAGCGTTCCGGCATCTTCACCGAAGGCGGCCTGGAATTTCGCCTGCGCCTGCGCTAATGGCACCATCAGTGCGAGCGCAAGCGCGCACAGTGCGAACTGACTCAGAATCTTCTTCATGTGGAACTCCTTTACATCAACCTGAATGGTCCTGCTGACGCCGCACCATAGGTCGCCAAGAACGAATATTTGCAGGAAAAGTGATATGCGGCGTCTGCGATGAGACAAACGGTCAGAATTGGCCATCAACAGAGCTCCTGGCGCTATCAATGGCCGTGTCCGGGGCGAGGTCTCTCTTGAAGGGTCAGCTATACTCCGTGCTGGAGGGTCGACAAATCTTGCCGCAGCTCACGCCAGATAGGGGATGGGTGAAATGGATTTTGATCCTGTGTGGATGGACGACTGTGGCGCTGTTGTTTACCGCGCAACAGACCGTGGTGGAAAAGGTGCAGGGTTCGCAGGTTCACTGGGCGATCGAGGGCGCGCTCGAACTTGTTGAGTGGTACATATGGGCGGCGTTGACACCGCTTGTAATCGGTCTTGCCAAACGGTTCCCGTTGATGAGGCCGAGGCTTGCACGGCACATAGTGCTCCACACAATCGTGTCGCTCATGATGGCTCCTCTGGTATCGGTCGCCGAATACTTTCTGAGCCTTGCACTTCTCCGGTTCGCTTTTCACATCACTGGCCCCGACGTGAGCCGCTTTCTCTCGTCGTTCGGAGTCGGTGTTCTTTTCATGAGCTTTACCGGCGTACTCACATACTGGTTAGTGGTGGGCTTGTACCAGTCGATGCACTTCTACCAGGTTGCTATGGAGCGCCAGACGATAGCGGCGCAACTGGAGACGCAGCTCTCGCATGCAGAACTTGAGAATCTCAAAAGCCAACTGCATCCGCACTTTTTATTCAACAGCCTTCATGCCATCGGTGTTCTGATGCAGGAAGACGTCGATGCTGCGGGCCGTCTGCTGGTCAGCCTCGGCGACCTGCTGCGCATGGCCCTCGCACGCCGGGAGAACGAGATCACCTTGCAAAGCGAGCTCGAGTTCGTCCGCAAGTATCTGGAGATCGAACAGACACGCTTCCATGATCGCTTGAAGGTGCACATGGACATACCGCCTGACCTTCTTGGTGTCTATGTTCCGAGCCTGGCCCTTCAGCCGCTGGTTGAGAACGCCATCAAGCACGGCATCAGCGTGGATTCTGCCGCAGGCCAGCTGGAAATCGCTGCCAAACGCCACAACGGGAGAGTTTGGCTCTGCGTCCGCGATGATGGTCCGGGTCCGGCACCGGGATCGCGCCTGCGCTTTGGCGTCGGACTCACCAATGTCCAATCACGCTTGAAACAGCTCTATGGGGACGAGTCGTCGCTGGAACTAACCGGAGGCAACGGTGGAGGCTGTGAGGCTATCATCACCATTCCATTGCGGAGTTCGCATGAAGACGCGAGTCCTCATCGTTGATGACGAACCGATCGCCCGGCGCGGTATCCGCCGCTATCTGGCCGCACACGATGGCATTGAAGTGGTAGGCGAGGCGGCTAATGGAATAACCGCAGTGGCACGGATCAATGAACTTCATCCCGACCTCGTTTTTCTCGATGTGCAGATGCCTGATCTGGATGGTTTTGGAGTCATCGAAAATGTGGAACCGGCGACCGGCCCCGCTCCCGTATATATATTTGTCACCGCCCACGATGTGCACGCCATTCGTGCATTTGAAGTGCACGCTGTTGACTATCTTTTGAAACCGTATGATAAGGAGCGATTTGCCAAGGCGCTGGTCCACGCGCGCCAAGTCCTCGAACAGCGCAGGGACGCAAATCGAGGTCTCGAACCACTGCTCCAATCCCTCCGTAGTCTCCGCCCGTTGGAACGCTTTGTGGTGAAGGACAAGAAGCGGATTTTCTTTGTTCCCGTTTCCAACGTTTTGTGGATCGAAGCCACGGGAAACTATGCCTGCATACACACCGCCAGCGGCAGTCACCTGCTGAGGGAAACCATGGCGCACCTGGAAGAGAAGCTGGCGCCACACAACTTCATCCGAGTGCGGAAGTCGGCCATTGTGAACGGTGGCCGCATTAGCGAGATTCGTCCGATGTTCGATGGGGTTTACGACATCGTACTGGCAGAAGGAACGGTGGTCACGTCGAGCCGCAGATACGCTCACAAGTTACGGGCTCTGCTGGAATCCTAGGCTTCTACGTCAATCATGATGGTCGGTGAGTGACAACTCGCCAATGCGCAATGAGCGGCTTCAATCTATCGGCTACCTGAGACGCTTTGCACCTTCACGGCGGATAACCCGCTACTCGGAAGTTACTGGTTGTTCAACAATTCGGAACTGGTTCACGCCATTTGGAGAATCAGTACCCATAAGTCGGCTTCTGGGAAGTGAAGTCGATCAGTCATAGCAGGGAGTCCGATTCCGGTCCGATGGCGATTGATTCGCAAGTCAAAATTCCGGCGAAAAGTAGTTCACCATACGGATCTGCAAATACGTGACCGAATCTCTGGATTGAAATATTTTGCAAACCACGCTTTGCAGGAAAGGAGCCGCAAAGTGGAAAGAAAATGGAGAGAAAGGTACGGCCAGAAATTCCGTCGCCGAGCAGTCGAGCGAATGAACGCGTGCGAGAACATTGTGGTGCTGTCGCGAGACCTGGGAGTATGCCGCACTCTGCTCTACAAGTGGCGGTATCAGTTGGAGCCCGAAGATGCTTTGCCGGAAGGGGCGTCGTCGACAAAGAATTGCCGAGAATCTACGCTTCGTCGAGAAATCTGCAAACTGAAGCGGTTGTTGGCAGACAAAACGGTGGAAGTGGATTTTTTCAGAAGTGCCTTGCAAAAAGTCGAGGCTCGACGCCAGCGGAACGATATCTCTGGCGAGAAGGCGTCTACGATGAAATCCGAGATGCCGTTGCAAGGCAATTTGAGTATCGAGCGAATGTGCCAATTGGCCCAGGTCAGTCGGGCGGGATTCATCGAACACTAGTACAACAGATGTCGGCTGCACTCTGCGTTGGGCTATCGTCCACCGGAAGAGTTCGAACAGAAAGCAGGGCAGCGAAGTGCTGACGCAGGCCTTGCGGCCTCTAGGGTGACCCTATTCCATGATTAGGATCCGGGAAGTCGATGGTGCCCTTGCAGTTGGACGCAACGCGCGTGAAATTCGATAGATAAATCCTTGAAACAGTGTCTCAAGTTTTCTGTCTCAGTTAGGGGTTCACCCGGACGGTTCTCGAACTCGGCTGTACCAAACCTGTACCAAAACCCTATGCAATTGCTGCTTCGGGGCTTACTTCGAGCGAGAAGCAGATTCCCCGAAATTGTTGAAAACACTGAAAACCGAGGGCAAAGGATGGAGTCTTTGGAGTGCCCGAACGCGCTTGCAAAGCAGGTGCTCTCCCAGCTGAGCTACACGCCCATTCGCGAGGCTTACCCTAATTCTAAGCCATGTGGGGAGCGGAGGAAACCTTCAATCGCTCTGGGTTGTGAAGCGACAGCGCGATTCATTAGGAGCGGGTTGGCGTGTCGTTGAACGCCACAGGCTTTGCCCGTTCGGGAAAGAGGGTGCTCTTCTCTCGTTTCCGGCGACGGTTCTCTGCGCATCCATACTCCCGTAAGGCCAAGCCAAGCTGCCCACGGGAGCGACCGCTTGGTGATGCCAACGAAAGCATTTATCCAAGCTCAAAGAAATTTGGATGGCTGGCATTCGTCATCACTCCGCCGCGCTGTTGTACACTTTCCGCCACAATTTTTTTCTGCGAGGGCAATGAGAATCACTGACGCCGAGTGTTCCATCGGAATCGCGCTCCCGTCGTCGCAGATTTCCGTCCGGCGGCCACCTTCTGCCGCTTCCGCGATCGAGAATTTTGCAGGTCTCGCTTGCACCTCCCCAGACATTTATGACATACCGTTGCGCGACACATTTTCTACTTGTGTGCGGACGTGCGACCGAACCGGCGGCGTAACCGATTCTGATCGCCGGGCGATTCTGGTTTGCGCAAAGGAGTGATCCGATATGAAGCGTGTTGACGCAGTAATCCGACCCTCTCAGCTCGAGTCCGTAAAACAGCGAGTGACGGCGTTAGGCGTGACGGGCCTCACGGTTTCGGAAGTCCGCGGATTCGGCCGGCAGAAGGGGCACACGGAAACCTACCGCGGCGCCGAATACAACGTGGAGTTCCTGCCGAAAATTTATCTGAGTATTGTGATCCCCGAAGATCTCGTTGACCCGGTGGTCGAAGCGATTCTGGAAGGCGCGCGAACCGGCGTGATCGGCGACGGGAAAATCTTCGTGAGTTCGTTGGACGAAGTGATCCGGATTCGCACCGGAGAACGCGGCGTCAGCGCGATCTAAACTTTCGCAATCGAGGCAGTTGCCCAACCGCGGCAAACACATGGTCGGTCATAGGAGCAGAGCGATGTTCATCAAATCGGGAAGGACACACAAGACCTGGATCGTGCGGATTCTGATCGCGCTCTTCTGCGCGCAAATTGCGCTGGGCGCCGGCGCTGCGGCGTTCGCTGACGACGCGAAGCCCGATCCCTCGGGCACCACGACCGGCGATCGCTCTTCGGTGCAGGACGCAGCGGGAAATCCTTTCGTCGTTCCCGCGCCGACCGATCCCACCGCGCCAGATTACGCCGAAGCGAAGAAAGCCTACGACGCGTATCAGGAGCAGGTGGCGCGTGAACCGCTCGCCGCGAAGCTCGCCGATGACGTCGGCCACGTTCGCCTCGCTGCAAACTTCGGCTGGACGCTATCGACCGGCTATCTGGTCCTATTCATGCAAGCCGGATTCGCACTGCTGACCGTCGGTCTCGTGCGTAAAAAGAATGCCGGTCACCTCATGATGTTGAATTTCGCGGCGTACGTATTTGCGTTCCTGGCGTACTACGCGGTGGGCTACGCGTTCCAGTTCGGCGCTGTGGCGGTGAACGCGGCGCCGGCAAACATCGGTGGCGCTCCCACGATGAATCACTTCCTGATCGGCAGCGGTTTCTGGGGATTTTTGGGCGGCAAAGGCTTCTTTATGTCCGGCCCTGCGTACGACGTGAGCAGCAACTGCCTGGCGCTGTTCGAAGTGGTGTTCATGGAGACCGCGGGATACATCATCGTCGGAGCGATCTGCGAACGCATTACCTTCTGGGCGTTTCTGCTCTGCGAACTTTTCGTCGGCGCGCTGCTTTATCCGATTTCGGGATGCTGGGCGTGGGGCGGCGGCTGGCTATCGCAACTTGGAAACTCGATGCACTGGGGGCACGGCTATATCGATTTCGCGGGCTCGTCCGTGATTCACGGCCTTGGCGGGTTTTGCGCGATGGCGCTAGCGATCATCTTAGGCCCGCGGCTCGGCAAATATGGCCCTGACGGAAAGCCGCGCGCGTTCCCTGCCTCGAATCTTGTTTTTGTAGTGTCGGGTACATTTTTGCTGCTTTTTGGTTGGATGGGCTTCAATCCCGGATCGACGCTGGGTTCTACCGACCTGCGTATCTCCGTAATAGCGATTAACACAAATCTCGCTGCGGTCGCAGGTTCTGCGGCGGCGATGCTGTTCTGGTATTTCAAGTTTGGCAAACCTGATGTGACGATGGCTTGTAACGGCATGCTCGCAGGCCTGGTAGCGATCACCGCTCCGTGCGCGTTCGTAACGCCTACTTCCGCCGTGGTAATTGGCGCGATTGCGGGAATTATCGTTTGCGTCGGTGTGCTGTTCAACGAACGCACGCTGAAAATTGACGATCCGTGCGGCGCGATTTCCGTCCACGGCTATTGCGGTTGGTTTGGCGCGGTGGCGCTGGGAATTTTCGCGGATGGCTCGTACGGCGCGGGCTGGAACGGCGTTGGCGCTGCTTCCTATCTCGGGCGCGCGGGACAGGGCGTCACCGGATTGCTCCACGGTGATGTTCGCCAGTTCTGGATGCAGCTCGGCGGCGCCACGTTCATCGTGCTCTACGCTTTCCTTTTCACGTTCGTGGTTTTCAAGGGCGTGAATGCGGTGAAGTCGATGCGCGTCTCGCGCCAAGTGGAGCTCGAAGGACTGGACATGCCGGAATTCGGAATGCTCGCGTATCCCGAAGACGCTGTGCAGATGCTCAGTACGAGCGCGGCGCTGCAAAGCGAAGTGTAAAAATCAGACCGAGCGGCACGGGCCGAAAGATTTTATCCGCAACTATGCGGTGCTTCGGCTTGCGCTAGCGATGCCGAATCGGCACATCACGCAGCAGTCTTCGCCTTACGAATTCCTTACGACTCGCTTACGCCACCCTGATAACCCACACGTAGCATCCCCAACTGTATCGCGGTGCCAGCCGCGAATGGTTCCAGCTCATGGAAACCGGTGGGGAGATACGCTCGATGAAAGTCGTTGCGGGCTGTATTCAGTGGGCGATCGCAGTTTTGTCGGTAGGGTCTCTGCCAGGGACGCTCGCAGCTCAGGCGACTTGCGCGACGGCGGCTCAACAATCACGAGCGGTCGACGCGAGTTCGTCGTTAGCGTTGGCGAGTTCCACCGATAGCACAAAGGCTACACGCGCAACGGGCGATTCCGCATCGGGCAGACGCGTAAACACCGTGAGTGCGCCTGTCCGGATCGGCACAGGCGACCGCAGCCCATTCCATTTGAACGCGCAAGACGCACCGGCCGCGGCGGCGACCGATGCGCAGCCGCTTCAAGGCAACTTCTTGCAGCGATTTGCCGGTGCCTATAAGCAAGATTGGTTCGGACCGGCCCCAAGCAGCGGACCGGCTCCCGCGCGACGCGGCTATCCATCGCCGGTTACAAATCCTCCATTTCCTTTTTCCGACTGGCCGTATGGAGGATCGCCTACGATCGGCGAACCGTGGACGCAATCCGGGCCATTGATGCAGGCGCTGTGGAGCGGTTCTCACGGCGAATGGTGGAAGCGTACGGGAATCCAGATTTACGGGTGGCTGGATGCGGGATTCAACGTGAGCACCTCGAATCGCGGCCGTTACGCCAACGCTCCTGAAGCTTACGACGTTGTTCCGAACTCGGTTCAGCCCGATCAGGAAGTTCTGTACATCGAGCGCCAGCCCGACACGGTACAAACCGACCACTTCGATTGGGGGTTTCGCCTGACGAACTTGTATGGGCTCGACTATCGATATACGACCGCCAAAGGAATTTTTAGTAATCAACTGCTTGGAAAGAATCTCGAGTATGGATACGACCCGGTGATGTTTTACGTCGACTTGTATTGGGGACAGGTGGCGCAAGGTCTCGATATTCGCGTCGGGCGCTACATATCGTTGCCAGATATCGAAGCACAACTCGCGCCAAACAATTACACCTACAGCCATTCGTTGCTTTACACAGTCGACTGCTACACGCAGACCGGCGTCAATGCCACCGTGAAAGTGAATGATCACTGGCTTCTACAGGGAGGAATTTCCGCAGGCTGCGAGACTCCGCCATGGAACACGCATGACGCAAAGCCGACGGTGAATCTCGGTTTCGAATATTTGTGGAATGACGGCAACGACTCAATCTACCCGATGTTGAACGCGCTGAACGACGGAAAATACGCGTACAACAATCTAAACTCGTTTTACATGACGTGGTATCACAAGTTCCGCGCTCATCCGTCCTGGCACACGGCCACTGAAGCCTGGTACATGTGGGAAAAAGAGGTGCCTAACCTGAATAATCCGGTTTCGGCTCCTCTGCTGGAAACGGGCGCAAACGGTGCGTACTGCTCGGACGTGACGGTGCTCACGTGTTACGCCCCGGAATGGGCAGCCTTGAACTACCTCGAGAAAGAACTAAATCCGAAGAACTACATCACGATTCGCAATGAGTATCTGGACGACATCGTAGGCCAGCGCACAGGCACGAAGTCGCGCTACTCAGAACACCTGGTCGGCTGGGGACACTGGATCGGAACCACGATTCTTCTCCGTCCCGAGATTCGTTACGAGCGCTCTTACGACAACCCGGCTTATGATCTGGGACATAAGAAAAATCAGCTCACCGGCGCCGGTGACATGATTTTTTTCTTCTAACTGGAGTGTCGCCCGGCAATTCAGTGCCGTACACGGATTCTAGGTAACAGGAAACGCTCCGTATTATCAAACGTTTACGCGCCTCCCCTGCAGCAATCGCTCTCGCCAAATAAATCCATTACGGAAGCCTTATAGGTTCCTTATATCGCTCCGATTACATTTCCTTATATCCACGGGACGCCTTTCGGATTGTTCGTCTGCAAAAGGGGGTCGTATGCCGAGATTTCTGGCGCGAACTATCTTGCTATGTTTTCTTGCACCATTTATGGCCGATGAAATTCCATGTTGGGCTCAAGCTCCGGCCAATCCAGCCCTAACCCAAAATGCCTTCTCAACCGAACCCGCGCCGAAACGCACAGACTCCGCGTCCGACACCGCGCCACGGTCCTCTATGCAAATTGAGGATGAGCTTGAAGCGATGCGCAAGCGGATCGATGAGCTGGAAGCCGAATTGAAAAAGTCCCGGGCGCATGACACCGGAGAGAGTTCTGCGTCAACTGCCACCAACGCGAATTCCGCGAACACATCGGAGTCGTCATCCTCCGCGATCAACTCCGGTCTGGCGTCAACTGCAACCGCGATCATACCCGCGTCCAATGTCTCGCTGGCTTCAACGCTCGCAGCCAACGCTTCCGCAGGTGAGCGGGCGGCCAAACCAAAGATCGAGCCCTTTTCTGATGCTGATTGGACGTGGCTCAACGGCAACCCGCGCACAAAGGAAATCTTTTGGGACTCAAAATTCTTCACGCCTGAAATTCGCGCCGACGTTAACTACGTCGCTGACTTCAACCACCCGGCCGATCACACCATCGGCGGTTCGAGCGAACTGTTCCGCTCGTACGAAGTTCAGCTTGAGCAGCTCGGTATCGGCGGGGACTTCCACTATGACAACGTCCGCGCTCGCTTCATGACCCAGCTGGGCATGTACTCGGTTACCACCCCGCGCAACGACCCGAGCGTCGGCCACGGCCAGTGGGACCTCGCAGGTGCCTACCGCTACCTTTCCGAAGCCTATGGTGGGTATCACTTCGATGTGCTGAATGGCGTCAACGTCGATGCCGGGATCTTTCTGTCCTACATCGGACTATTCAGCTACTACAACTTCGACAACTGGGCTTATCAACCGTCGTACGTATCCTCGAACACGCCATGGTTTTTCCAGGGCGTCCGCGTCCAGGTGTTCCCCACGCCTCATCTGAAGTTCGAGCCGTGGTTTATCAACGGCTGGCAATCTTACGCTTCCGCAAACCATCGCCCTGGCATCGGCGGCCAGATCAAGTGGACTCCGAAGCCCTGGCTCAACATTATTTCCAACAACTACGGCCTCGGTGCGGACGATCTGTTCATTCCCAGTCGCAGGCGAATTCACACCGACAACAGCGTCGAGGTGAAATACTTCGATCGCCCGGATAACACGCTCGACAAGATGGCCTTCTCACTCACCGCGGATGCAGGTTGCGAATATGGTGGAGGCGTGAGCTGCTATGGCGACCACAAGGGCGGCCCGAAGCAGAGCTTCCTCGGCTATATGCTCTACAACCGTTTCTGGTTCCATCACGATTTGTTCGGAGTGACGCTCGGCGGCGGCCAGATCAACAACCCCGGCCGCTACTTGGTACTCATCCCGCCGATCAATGGTGAAAGCGCGGTCACCGCAGCGACAAATTCGCCGTACTTCACCGGCAATCCCGGCGATCCGTTCAAAGCCTGGGATTCGTCAATTACATTCGACTACATGCCGCGCCAGTACATAACGTTTCGCGCTGAATACGACTATCGCCATGCGAACGTCCCGTACTGGTCCGGCCCTGGTGGCATCACGCCACCGGGTGGTAACACAGGCTCGCCGCAGTACTTTGTCTGCAGCAGCGGAGCCAGCTCCGGTCAAACCGCGCTTGGGCCTGCAGAAACGGCTTGCGGCGGCGGCGTGAGCAGCGTCTGGTTCCCCGACCTTCGCAAAGACGAATCGTTCATCGACCTTTCGATCATGGTGAAGTTCTAAATCGTTCGTAGCCCGGCTGGCATGGCCGGCCGGACTGGTTCGTTGCTAGTGACTCGCTCGCACCGAACGGAATAGCTTACGAATCCTTTATGCCGGCTTTATGCCGTCCATAGGTGCTCGAGGTTAATGTTGTTGGCGACTTCAACTCCTGCAGAGCCGTCTGTCACTCGCATAGGAGATTCAGCATGTTCTCCATCATCGCGCTGGTCGTCGGCGGTCTATTCGTGGCCGGCTTCTACGGTTACGTGTTTGTGCATCTGTACAGCGAATTCCTGAAGCAACGAGTCCGCCACAGCAGATCAGATTCACACGTCAGCACAATTAAGGTTGGTGCCACCACAAAACAGAGCGAGCACAACAGCAAGCCGCCTTCGCACCAGATTCGTTTCGGCAACGACAAATTGCTAAACATAGCGATCGCCTGCTTCGGACTTATCAGCTTGTTCGGCGAACTTTTTGTCCTCAATGGGTTGGTGGCATCCTCCCACTCGGTTTGCCTGCGAGCGGGCTCGACGATTTCGAATTGACGACTGCGAGGTGAATGGCATGGCAGATGTTGTTTTCATTCTTGCAACGCTGGGATTTTTTGCGGTGGCGATCGTGTACGTGCGCGGTTGCAACCGATTGAAGTAGGGAGTTCACCGAAATGCTCGGAAATATCGTCTTGCTCGCGATCTGCGTTCTGATTCTTGCGTATCTCTTCGCTGCGCTTCTTTGGCCGGAAAGATTCTAACCATGACAGTCAACGGATGGTTCCAAATCGGCGTGTTCTTTTTCGTGATCCTCGCGATCACAAAACCGATGGGCGTCTTTATGACTCGAGTGTTCGCGCGCGAGAAAACGCTTCTTGATCCGGCGCTCCGTCCGATCGAGCGGCTGATTTACGCGATCACAGGTGTCGATGAACAGCACGAGATGCCGTGGACCGAGTACGCGCTCGCGATGCTGCTCTTCAGCGGCGTTTCGATGCTACTGCTCTACGTGATTGAGCGCGTCCAGCACGCCCTGCCTTGGAATCCGCAGGGACTTGCCGCGGTGGGGACCGATCTCGCCTTCAACACCGCGGCTTCGTTTACCACCAACACGAACTGGCAGGCTTACGTCCCCGAAACTACGATGACTTATTTCACCCAGATGGCTGGGCTCGCGTATCACAACTTTGCTTCCGCAGCTGCGGGCATCGCGCTTGCGATCGCTGTAATCCGAGGAATCGCCCGGCGCGAGAGCCATGCCATCGGAAATTTCTGGGTGGACCTGGTGCGTTCGATGCTCTGGGTGCTGCTGCCGGCGTGCATCGTGATTGCGATGTTTTTCGTTTCGCAGGGAGTCGTACAGAACTTGAATCCCTACGCCACCGTGAAGGTGGTTGATCCGCAGACGGTGCAAACCACCGGTTCCGACGGCAAGACCACGACGCAGGTCGGCGGCGAACAAGTGATCCCGCAAGGTCCGATCGCTTCGCAGGAAGCGATCAAGATCTTCGGTACCAACGGCGGCGGTTTCTTGAACGCGAATAGCGCGCATCCATACGAAAACCCCACGCCGCTCACGAATTTTATCCAGCTGATTTTGATTTTCGCAATCCCGTCGGGTCTCACCTACACGCTGGGTCGCATGACAGGCTCGCAGCGCCACGGCTGGGCGGTGTGGGCCGCAATGGCGGTGCTTTTTCTCGCAGGTGTCACGGCTGCCTACGCCGCCGAAGCCAGGGGTAATCCATTGCTTGACGGAGTCGATCGGTCCGCCACCTCGATGCAGCCTGGCGGAAACATGGAGGGTAAGGAAGTCCGCTTCGGCATTGCCAACTCCGCGCTCTATGCGACGGTGACCACCGATGCGAGCTGCGGCGCGGTGAACTCGATGCACGATTCCTTTACGCCGCTTGGCGGCATGATTCCGCTGATCAACATCATGCTCGGCGAAGTGGTGTTCGGCGGCGTCGGCTCGGGGCTTTACGGAATGATCGTATTCGTCATTCTCGCCGTATTCATCGCTGGCTTGATGGTGGGTCGCACGCCGGAATACCTCGGCAAGAAAATTGAAGCGTATGACGTGAAGATGGCCATGCTCTCCGTTCTCATCTTCCCGCTCGTCATTCTGAGCTTGACTGCGATTTCCGTTGTGGCCAAATTCGGCATCAGTTCGATTACGAATCCCGGCCCTCACGGCCTCTCGCAAATCCTCTACGCATACACGTCCGGCACGGGAAACAACGGTTCGGCGTTCGCCGGACTGAATGCCAACACGCTCTGGTACAACACATCGATTGGCCTCGCCACGCTGTTCGGCCGCTTCTTCGCCGTGATTCCGATTCTTGCGATTGCGGGGAGCCTAGCGAAGAAGAAGACTGTGCCGGAATCCGCGGGAACTTTTCCGGTGACTACGCCCCTTTTCACCTCGTTGCTCGTGTCCGTGATCCTGATCGTAAGCGCGCTCACGTTCTTTCCGGCATTGAGCCTTGGCGCCATTCTCGAACACCTGCGGATGAATGCAGGGAAGGTTTTCTAGACGGCCATGACGACTGCATCGAATCCAAAAGAACAATCCCGCTGGGGCAAGCATATTGTCATACCGGCGCTCTGGCAGTCGCTCGTAAAGCTCAACCCGAAAACGCTGGCGAAGAATCCAGTGATGTTCGTGGTGGAAGTCGGCGCTGCGCTTACAAGCATCGACTTGGTGCGCGGCGTGGCGCGTGGGAGCGGTGGCTTTGGCTTCTCGCTTCAGATTACGGTGTGGCTGTGGTTCACGGTGCTTTTCGCGAACTTCGCCGAAGCAATGGCCGAAGGTCGGGGAAAGGCGCAGGCCGAAACCCTCCGCAAAGCGCGCTCGGAAACGATTGCGCGAAGACTGAAGGCTGACGGTTCGACGGAATCCGTTCCCGGATCGGCGCTACGCTCAGGAGAGTTCGTGATGATCGCCGCAGGCGAATTCATTCCCGGCGACGGTGAAGTTGTGGAAGGTGTCGCGTCGGTGGACGAATCCGCGATTACCGGCGAGTCGGCGCCCGTGATTCGCGAAGCCGGTGGCGATCGTTCCGCCGTGACCGGCGGCACGCGCGTGCTTTCCGACGAAATCAAAGTTCGCATCACCTCAAATCCTGGCGAGACCTTTCTCGACCGCATGATCAAGCTGGTTGAAGGTGCGTCACGGCAAAAGACTCCGAACGAAATCGCGCTCAACATTTTGCTGGCAGGCCTCACGATTATCTTTTTGCTGGCCGTCGTCTCGCTGCAGCCGATGGCGATCTACTCGGGCGCGCCGCAGTCGGTATTCGTGCTCGTGGCGCTGCTCGTCTGTCTGATCCCTACGACGATCGGCGGCCTTCTGTCTGCGATAGGCATCGCCGGCATGGATCGCGTGTTGCAGAAAAACGTGCTCGCCATGTCCGGGCGTGCGGTCGAAGCGGCTGGCGACGTGGACACGCTTCTTCTCGATAAGACCGGCACGATCACGCTTGGAAACCGCCATGCTACCGAATTCGTCGCCGCGCCGGGCGTTCGAGAACAGGAAGTGGCAGACGCGGCCCAACTCGCCTCGCTCGCCGACGAGACTCCCGAGGGCCGTTCGATCGTAGTGCTCGCCAAAGAAAAGTACGGTTTGCGCGGGCGCGAACTGGCGTCTTCTGCCGCGGTCTTTATTCCGTTTTCGGCGGTGACTCGCATGTCCGGCGTAGATCTGGATGGCCGTCGAATTCGCAAAGGCGCCGTGGACGCCATTACGCGCTATGTAAAAGATGCGGGTGGCGCGTTTCCTCCCGAAGTTAAGGAAGCCGTCGAGCGCATCGCCAACTCCGGCGGCACCCCGCTGGTGGTAGCGGAAGAGGAACGCGTGCTCGGCGTGATTCACCTGAAAGACATCGTGAAGGGCGGAATGCGTGAGCGGTTTGATCATCTGCGCCGGATGGGCATCCGCACCGTGATGATTACAGGCGACAACCCGCTCACAGCCGCGGCGATTGCGCGTGAAGCCGGCGTCGACGACTTCCTTGCGGAAGCAAAGCCCGAAGACAAGCTGGCGCTGATCCGTCGCGAACAGGCCAAAGGCAAACTCGTCGCGATGACCGGCGACGGTACCAACGACGCGCCCGCGCTCGCGCAAGCCGACGTGGGTGTGGCCATGAACGCCGGCACGCAAGCCGCGAAAGAGGCCGGGAATATGGTCGATCTCGACTCCAACCCAACCAAGCTGATCGAGGTGGTCGAGATAGGCAAGCAACTGCTGATCACGCGCGGAGCGCTCACTACGTTCTCTGTTGCGAACGACGTCGCCAAATATTTCGCCATCATTCCCGCTATGTTCGCGGCAGCGTTGCCGCAGCTCGGCGTGCTGAACGTGATGGGGTTGAAGACGCCGCAATCGGCGATTCTTTCGGCGGTGATTTTCAATGCGCTCATCATTATCGCGCTCGTGCCGTTGGCGTTACGCGGTGTGAAATACCGTCCTGTGGGAGCAGAAGCGCTGCTGCGGCGAAATCTTCTGGTCTATGGCCTCGGCGGAATCATCGCGCCGTTTATCGGAATCAAGGCTATCGACCTGATCATCACCCACGTGGGATTGGCGTAGGACACTCACATGAAAAAAAACCTTCTGACTGCGATTTGGATGACGCTGGCGACCACCGCGCTTCTCGGTGTCCTGTATCCCCTTGCGATCACAGGCCTCGCGCGCTTGATTTTTCCGCGCCAGGCGAACGGCGGGCTGATTCAAGCCGGCGGCGAAACAATCGGGTCGAGTTTGATCGGGCAGGCATTTTCTTCGCCGGGATATTTTCGCTCGCGTCCCTCGGCGGCCGGTGCAGCAGGTTATGACGCCGACGCATCGGGAGGCGGCGCCTCGAATTTTGCGCCGACCAGCCAGGCCCTTATTACGCGTGTGAAGGGCGACGTCCAGAACGCGCAGGCGGAGAATCCGAATGCGAAAGTCCCAGTCGATCTGGTGACCACGTCAGCATCGGGCCTCGACCCAGACATCACTCCGGCATCGGCGGAATTTCAGGTGCCGCGCGTGGCAAAACAGCGCGGGATGAGCGAAGCCGACGTCCGCGGTCTGGTTGCGAAGCACACCGAAGGCCGCCAACTCGGCTTCCTCGGTGAGGCGCGGGTCAACGTTCTCGAGTTGAATCTTGCTCTCGACGCGGCTCACCCGATGCATCGGTAAGTTTCTTCGTTCTACTTAGACGAACGCGAGAGCTTCGCTCGTCCGTCCGGCGGCTCGAACCGGTATCCGACCCACGGTTCGGTGTGAATGTAACGCGGATGGCGCGGATCGGGCTCGATCTTCTTTCGCAGCTGGTTAATGAAAACGCGTAGGTACTCGGTTTCGTCGCCGTAGTCTGGCCCCCAGACGGCCTGGAGCAGCCTCCGATGTCCTTGCGCCTTTCCTTGATTCACGACGAGCTGACGCAGCAGTTCGAACTCCTTCGGCGTTAGCCGCACCGGCTTGCCTTCCAGCGCTACGGCGCGTTTCTCAAAATCGATCGTGAGCTCCTCTGAAACAAAAGGCGGAGTCGATTCGCCCGGTGTCACGCGGCGTAGCGCAGCGCGGATGCGCGCCATCAGTTCTTCCACTCCGAAGGGCTTCACCACGTAGTCGTCCGCACCCGCATCGAGCGCCATCACCTTGTCGCGTTCGCTGTTGCGCACGGTGAGCATGATGATCGGCACATCGCCTGTGCGCCGTAACTCCCGGCACGTTTCCACACCCGACATTCCCGGCAGGTTCACATCCAGCAGCACCAGGTCGATCCGCTCGCCTCGGATTTTTTCCAGAGCTTCTTCGCCGCTCAACGCCTCGATCACGGCGTAGCCGTGCGTCGCAAGAGTTGTGAGCATCACGCGGCGGATCTGCGGCTCGTCATCGACAATCAATATTGTGGCTGTGCTCACGCGGAACCCTTTCCCGGGTCGATCGGCAGCGTGAACGAGAACACCGAACCGTGACCGCGCTGGCTGGTCAGTGAGATCGTTCCACGATGTGCTTCGATGATCGCCTTGGCGATCGGCAATCCCATGCCCGTACCCTGCACCAGAAATCGCTGATCCTTGCCGCGATAAAACTTCTCGAAAATCAGAGCCTGTTCTGGCTCGTCGATCCCGGCGCCGCGGTCAGCGACGCTGGTCACGACGAAATCGGGGGTTGCTTCCGCCGTGATCGTGATCGGCTCAGTCCACGCCGAATAGCGGTGGGCATTGTCGATCAGTTGAACGACCGCGTCGCTGGCGCGAATCAAGTCGACCGAAACGTTCGGCAGGTTGGGAGGAATGTTTACGCGGACTTCGCGATTGCCGAGCGTCGATTTCTCGCGTTCCAGCGCAGTGCCCACAACCTCGGTGATGGAGTGCGGCGCAAGATTCAATTCGACTTCACCGGCGTCGAGCCGCGCCATTTCGCCCGCTTCGCCGACCAGCCGGTTCAAGCGGTCGGTCTCTTCGTTTACGATCGTGAGGAGCTCACTCCGCTGCTCGCCGCTGACGTTTGGATTGGAGAGCAAATTCGTCACGGATGCCTTGATCGAAGTGAGTGGCGTTCTCAGGGCATGCGTCACCGCATCGAGTAGGGCGGTTCGCAGGCGCTCACTTTCGCGGGCCGCTTCGGTTTGGCCGAGCTGCTCGACCGCGCGGGCGCGTTCGATGGCCACGGCGGTCAGCGTGCCGATTGCCTCGAGAGTTTGGCGCGTAAGAACCGTGCCGGAAATTCCTAGGCTGCCGATCGACCGCATTCCCAGGCGAACCGGAACGAAGCTCAGACTATTCGCCACGTCGATGTACGGCTCCTCGCGCAACACATTGGCCTTCAGGCTTTCAACGTCGAGCTGTGGAATCACCGGACCGGACCTATAAACCTTCTGCTTGTCGGCTAACAGCAGCGCCGCAGCGCCGACTTCGAATACTTCGACAATCTGTGATGGAATCCGGTTCTGCAGTTGAATCACGTTTCCAAACTCGAGCAGGCCCTGGCTGAACAGGTACAACTTTTCGATTTCACGCCGCCGCGCCGAAGCGTCTTCTGCCTTCTGACGCGCACGGTTGGAGAGCTGGCTTACTAATACCGAAACCGCTAGAAAGGCGAAAAGCGCCACCCAGTTCTGTGGATCGGCCACGGTGAATTTTCCGACGGGCGGCAGGAAGTTATAATTGAAACTCAGCATCGCCGCGACGGACATCACCACCGCCACGGCGAGTCCCCAGGCTGTAGATACGGCTACAATCGCGAGCAGGTACGTGAGTGCTATCGTGGTAGCGTTGACCGGCAAGACGTGGCGGTAAAATACCGAAATTCCCGCGACGATCGCCAGCGACATCAGGTATCGCGCAAATTTTTCGGTCAGGCTTGGCCGCACGGCGAGATTCTATCGTAGCCCGTGGCGCCGCCGCAGAAGAGAATATCGGAATGCCGAAAACGCCCGAACAGTGGCTGAAAGAATCCAAGCCCGACCAGAAGACCAAAGGCACACTGAAGCTTTTTCTCGGCTACGCGCCGGGAGTCGGCAAAACGTTCAGCATGTTGAGCGAAGCCATCCGGCGGGCGAGCCGCGGCGAAGATCTTGTGATCGGCGTCGTTGAAACGCACGGGCGGCGCGGTATCGCGGAACTCGCCTCGCAGCTTGAAACCGTTCCGCGGCGGATGATCGATTACAAAGGCACGCTGTTCGCGGAGATGGATCTCGAAGCGATCGTCGCACGGCACCCAGCCGTAGTGCTTGTGGACGAGTTGGCACACACCAATATTCCGGGTAGCAAGAATCGCAAGCGCTACGAAGACGTCCTCGAATTGCTCGACGCCAACGTCGACGTGATTTCGACAGTGAATATCCAGCACATCGAGAGCATCGCGCCCACCGTGCGCGCGATCACTGGCGTCGCGGTTCGTGAGACTGTCCCGGACTGGGTGCTCCAGGTTTCCAGCGAAACCGTGATGGTCGACCTCACCCCCGAAGCGCTGCAGAACCGCATGAAGCGTGGCGACGTATACGGCAAAGAAAAAGTAGAACAGGCGCTCGGAAATTTCTTCCGCCGGGGCAACTTGATCGCGCTCCGCGAGCTGGCGCTTCGCCAGGTGGCCGAGCAGGTGGACCGCAGCCTCGAATCCTATATGGAGGAGAAGGACATTCGTGAAAGCTGGGCCGTACGCGAGCGAATCGCAGTCTGCATCAGCTCGAACGCGAAGGCGCAATACCTGCTGGCACGCGCAGCACGCATGGCCCGCCGCATGGACGCAGAACTATACGCGCTGCACGTGGACCTGGACGAGGATTTGACCGCACAGGAAGAAAAGTCCCTGCAAGCCAATATGCAGTTTGCTGAGAGTCTGGGCGCGAAAGCGGTGCGGCTAAGGGGCGACAGCGTGGCGGACGTGACCGCGAAGTTCGTTCGCGAAAAACACGTGACCCAGGTGATTTTTGGCCGTTCGGCGATCGAGGGCTGGCGGAAGCTGCGTTACATGAACGCGATCAACAGGTTCCTGAGCGAGGCTCCAGCGGTCGACGTACACATCGTGACGCAGGAGCCGGACTAACGCGGGCGCCGGATGCGACGCGCGTAAAACGCCGGCTTGCCGATCCCTACGCGGCTGCTGCGGATGCCTTTTCCTTTTCTTCCTTTACAAACGCGCGGCTCGCCAGCTCGATTACCTGCTTCAAGTGCCACCACTCGCGCTCATTCATCAGTCGGCCCTCAGCGCTCGAGAAGTGAATTGAAACAAATCCGTCGCTGGAGAGCGGTGCGCGAACCACCAGAATGCTCTTCTGTTCATTCAAATTGTTCTCAGACACTTTCTTCCTCCCCCGATTCCTTCTTCGCGATATCCTTCAGCCGCCCAAGCCCTTTTTGGGTGTCCTAGTATCACGCTGGAGCCTTTCGTAGGCAACCGGAGAGCGAAGAAACCGCGAATCGCACGAAGCCGATCGCTACAGGCTCCTGGATGGGGCCCAGAATGTGCCCCTCAAACGTCCAAAACAGCGCTCGTAAATCGCTTTCGGGACGGCCCAATGTCTGCTAATCTAAACAGTCTCTGTATCTAACAATTTCCGCTCTGGAGTAACAGTACAATGGCACTGGCATGTGAATTTTGCGGCAAAAAGCCGAGCTATGGGAACACCATCAGCCACGCGAACAACGTGACCCGCCGGCGCTGGAATCCGAATCTCCGCCGCGTACGCGCGGTGGTGAATGGCACTCGCAAGCACGTCCGAGTATGCACGTCCTGCATCCGCTCCGGCCGCGTAACGAAAGCTGCGTAGCGCAAACCATCCGAGACCCGGCGTCCTCCGAAGGAGTTCCGCTTGACACGAAAATTGCTGGTCCTTGTAGCGGTCGCGGCTTGCGTCGTGACGGCCGGCTGCAAAAAGGAAAGCGCTCCTGGGCCAGACGTGTGGGCGGTGGTCAATGGGAAAGACATCCAACGCGCGGATGTGGAGAAGTATTTCCGTACTCGCGTGAATGCGCAAGGGCCTGCGCCTTCGCAGGAAGAGGCGCTCTCCTTGAAGCTCAGCATTCTCGATGAACTGGTGAACAACGAGATTCTGCTCGAGCGCGCTGCGAAGCTCAATCTGCTCGCGAGCGACGCCGAAGTGGAAGACAAGTTCACCGAATCGAAGAGTCCCTACACCGAAGAGGAATTTCAACGGAAACTTCAGGCCGGTGGTATCACCGTTGACGATCTGAAGCAGGACCTGCGGCGTCAGCTTTCGGTGCAGAAGCTGCTGAATCGCGAGGTCGTCGCGAAAATCTCGATCTCCGATCAGGACGTGATCGATTTCTACAACAAGAACCGCGCGCAGTTCAACGTCGCCGAGCCGCAATTCCACATCGCACAGATTGTCGTGACGCCCCGGCCTGACCCTGCTGTCCGCAATCGCAAAAACGACAAGGCGCAGAGCGAACCCGAAGCAAAACATAAAGTGGAGTTACTGGAACAGAAGATCGCGGGCGGAGCAGATTTCTCTCAGCTCGCGATGGATTACTCGGAAGATTCCACGGCTTCGACCGGGGGCGACCTCGGCTTTGTTCCCGAGTCCGCCCTCAACCAATCCGATCCCGTACTCAAGAAGACCGTTCTTGCCATGAAGCCGGGCGACGTCTCGCAGCCCATCGGCGTGAAAAACGGCGGCTATCGAATTCTGAAGCTCGTTGCCAAGGAAGCTTCGGGCCAGCGCGAGCTTTCCGACCCGCAGGTGCAGCAATCGATTCGCGACATGCTGCGCAACCGGAAAGAACAACTCTTGCGCACCGCGTACATGATCGAAGCACGCGACGACGTGAAAGTGACGAACTACCTTGCGCGGCAAATCTTGGAGTCCGCCGGCAAATTGCCCGCCTCGAAATAAACCTCGACCTATTTAATTTGAATGTGGTATGGGTTACCGCGCAACGCCCGAGAATTGGCCGCGTAAAGGCTAGCTGTGCAGAGAACGAGCTGCAAGCGGCCGAGATGCGCGCTGCGGTGCCAGCACGCGAGCCGCAATCACGCCAGCAAGAGGCGTGAACATCGCGCAGAGTAAGAAGCCCGTGCGAAAGGCGAGGCCTTCCTTCTCCAGGCGCTCCGCAGTCACAGCGCAAAGCATCGCCCACAGAACAAGGACAATCCCCACCATCAAATAGCTCGCGAGCACGGCAAAATGTAGATGCGAAGGCATTGAAAGGTCCCCAAGAATCCGTCTGCCATTTCGAGCTGATGAGCTGCAGTGGATCCAGCTTCGCAGACCAAGCTCCGCAGCGAAAGCATCGCGCGAAGAATGTGAACCTAAAGGTAAACGGGAATGATTCGTAAGAGTTAACAACTGTCAGGAAACAGCTCAAGCGACCACGGCCACCACTTCGCCCGCATTCACGGCTTGCCCCGTCACTACGGCGAGCCGTTCGACCGAACCTGATTTCGGCGAACGGATTTCATTCTGCATCTTCATCGCTTCCACCACCATCAAACCCTGACCTGCCTGCACCACATCACCTGTCGCGACAAGCAGCTGAACGATCTTGCCCGGCATCGGCGCCAAAATTTGCTGTCGGCCTTCGGACTCCGCCGCGCCGTGACGGCTACGCTGCCAGGCTCGCGGGTCGAACACAGACGCTTCGAACTCTTGGCCACCAGCGGTCACGCGGAGTCCTCGGGCGGCCGGTTCCACGCGAACTTCGTATGATTTGCCGGCGAGGAGAATCGAGTACACGCCGGGCGAAACCTCGATCGCGTCGGCTTCGAGCGCGTGGCCATCGACGGACCAGACTTCCCGCTCGCCTCGATGGGAGATCTCAACGCGGTGCTTCTTGCCGGCCAGCTCGATCTCAAAAATCACGAACGCAGCTCCCGGTTTACTTGTTCGCGACGGCTTTCATTCCGCCAACGGGATGCGGTTGCCTCGCCCGGCGCCGGCCCGTTCGACCTGACGCTGCTTTCCCGTGACCGATGGGAGGAAGCGACAGCGATCAGAACTGCATTTCGCGCGTTAGCGTCGTCGGTCCCTTCTTTCACGGCTTCGACCGGTCGCTTTAGAAAGTCATCGAGCCAGCGCGTGTAAATCGCCGCGGATGTAAAGTCCTGGCTCGCTAGAATCCGGCGGAAAAGCCCGACGTTGGTCTTGATCCCGCTCGCGGAATATTCTGCGAGGGCGCGTTTCAACCGAGCCAGAGCTTCATCACGGTCGGCGCCCCAAGCGATCAACTTGCCGAGCATCGGATCGTATTCGTTCGGAACGGTCCATCCGCCATAGATGCCGTCGTCGAGGCGAATTCCCGGCCCGGTGGGCACTCGCCGTTCGAGAATCTTCCCGGGCGACGGGAAGAAATTGTTATCGGGATCTTCCGCGTAGATGCGGCACTCGATCGCGTGTCCGCGCAGCACCAGGTCTTCCTGCTTCAGCGGCAGCGGCTCTCCGGCCGCGACGCGGATCTGCAGCTTCACCAGATCGAGTGCGGTCACTAACTCTGTCACCGGATGCTCCACTTGCAGGCGCGTGTTCATTTCGAGGAAATAAAAGTTGCGGTCCGCATCGACCAGAAATTCCACCGTGCCCGCGTTGTAATAACCGCCCGCTCGTGCAAGTTTCACGGCGGCCTGGCCCATCGCGCGGCGCAAATCTGGAGTCATCACCGGCGACGGCGCTTCCTCAATCACCTTCTGGTAGCGACGTTGCACAGAACATTCCCGCTCGCCCAAATGAATGATGTGCCCGTGATGGTCGCCGAGCACCTGCACTTCGATGTGCCGGGGCTTAAGCAAATATTTTTCCAGGTACATGCGTCCATCGCCGAAAGCGTTCTGCGCCTCGGACGAAGCGTCACGCCACGCCGCGGCGATGTCTTTCTCCTGTTCCACAAGACGCATGCCCTTGCCGCCGCCGCCCGCCACCGCCTTCAGCACGACGGGGTACCCCGTCTTACGCGCAGCATCGACGGCGGCTTCAGCATCAGCGATCGGAGCGAGGGTGCCGGCCACCGTGGGCACGCCTACGTCGCGAGCGAGGTTTCGCGCGGCGGTCTTCGAACCAAGCTTCTCCATGGCTACCGCAGACGGCCCGATGAAAGTGATTCCGGCTGCGTCGCACGCCCGCGCCAGCGCGGGATTTTCGGCCAAAAATCCGTAACCGGGATGGATTGCGTCGCATCCGGCGTAACGGGCCGCTCCGATGATTTTTTCGATCACCAGGTAGCTCTGGCGCGACGGCGATGGCCCAATTCCATAGGCCTCATCCGCTAAGCGAACGTGCAGCGAGGCCCGGTCCGCGTCGCTGTACACGGCGATGGCACGAATCCCCATGTCGCGGCAGGCCCGCACGATCCGAACCGCGATTTCGCCGCGATTCGCGATTAGAATTTTCTTGAACATTCCCGCACTTTCATTCGAGCGCAAAGATTCTAACATCGCGCCCGGCGCTGCTTTACATGCTGGTCAATTTCGGATCACAGCCAAAACGGTGGAAACTCCCCGCGCCTGCGGATATCATGGCCGACGCTGCATCCTACACCATGAGCCACAAACTCGACCCGCTCGTGCAAGATCAATGGAAGAAAGAAGCCGCCGAAGCGGCGGCTGCGCAGGTAAAGTCCGGAATGGTCGTCGGGCTCGGCACAGGCTCGACGGCGAAGTATGCCATCGACGCCTTAGGCCGCCGCGTCGCCAACGAAGGCCTCAAAATCACCGGCATCGCCACATCCGAACGGAGCAACGCGCAAGCGCTCGCGCTCAACATTCCCATGACGTCCTTCGCCGAACAAAGCCGCATCGATCTCACGATCGATGGTGCGGACGAAGTATTACCCGGCACACTTACGCTGGTGAAGGGGCACGGTGGAGCGCTACTTCGCGAAAAGATCGTCGCATCGGCCAGCGCGCGCATGGCCGTCGTTGTTGACGAATCGAAAATCGTAGAAAAACTCGGGCAACTCGTTTCGGTTCCTGTCGAAGTTGTTCCTTTCGGGTGGCAAGTTACTTCAAAGCGCCTTGCTAAACTCGGGGGCAAGCCGAAATTGCGTCTCGCGGACGACGGCTCGCCTTACGTCACGGACGGTGGCCACTACATCATCGACTGTGCGTTCGGAAAGATGAACGATCCTGCCGAAATAGGCCGCGAGCTCGACACAACCGTCGGCGTGATCGAACACGGAATTTTCCTCGGTCTCGCCACTGAAATCTTCGTGGGCGGACCCGGCGGCGTGGCGCTTCTGAAACGCAGCTCGGCTGGGTCACGCAGACCCATCAAAAAGGCCGTCCCAAAATCAAAAAGCCGGCGGCGCTAGGCCGTCGGCTTTTGAATCGAAAGTTGCAACAGAAATTCGCTGCTTAGTTCTTCGAGTTGCAGCCTTCCGGGTAGACCGCGTCCAGCGCGCCCCACAAAGCCCTCAGGCTGCGCTGCGCCGAGCAAAGCACGGCAACTTCGTCCATATTCTTTTGCGACGCAAGCCATCCGCGCCACGCGGCGCGATGCCGAATGTCGGCTTCCTGGTGTACCGCGAAGTAGGCTAGCGCGCGCGGCTCGGTAACGCCATAAAACCTGCGAAGGCCGGAGATCTTCTCGCCAGCGATTTCGGGGACTTGCGCTTCGTATGCGTAGAATGACGCGACCGCCTGTGCCAGCGAGCCCTGCGTCGCGGCTTCGTCGTAGGTGTCGAGCAGCGCGGCTACGCCCGGCAGAGGGCGGGCGCCTTCGATGGAGGATTCGTTTACGCCGATCGATTCCGCGAATTGGCGCCAAAGCTTTGGGTGCGGAGCCGAGGCGTCCAGCTCCTCATCCAGATTCTCCTGCACCAAAGCATTCAGCTTCGGCTCGTTCTCGCTGCGGCTCGCAAGCTGCTTCAGGTTTTCCGGAAACGCTCGCACGTGCTGGTAATACTGTTGTGCGTAAAGGGCCAGGGAATCCTTGGAGAGCCGGCCTTCGGTCCAGGCGCGGTAGAACGGGTGTTGCAACAGATTGTGCTTTGCGATCATCGCGTCGAGCGATTCCAGCAAAGTCTTCGGGGCATGCGCGGGCCTGGGCATTGCTGTCTCCTAATCAATTCGCAATAAAAATGGGTTGGATAGACCGAAAGAAATACTAGCGAAGTTTTAATGAAATTGAAAGGCCGGGATTGCGTTGGTTTCAACAGCTAAAACCGGTTCGATACCCTCTTCTACGACATTGGGCCACAGAACACCTGCGCCTACACTCCCACATTACAGAGGGATGTTGCCGTGCTTCTTCCTCGGATTCGTATCTCGTTTGTTCTCCAGCGAGCGCAGCGCGGTGATCAACTTTGCGCGCGTCTGCGACGGCTCGATCACTCCGTCGATGTATCCACGCTCCGCCGCGACGTACGGATTCGCGAAGCTCTCCCGAAATTCCTCGATCTTCTCCTTGCGTAAGCTCTCGCGCGCATCGGCCGGCGCTTGATCGATCTCTCGCTTGTAGACGATATTCACGGCGCCTTCCGGACCCATCACCGCGATCTCCGCCGTCGGCCAGGCGTAATTCACGTCGGTCCGGATATGTTTGGAGGCCATCACGCAGTACGCCCCGCCGTAGGCCTTTCGCGTGATCACCGTAATTTTCGGCACGGTCGCTTCGGCGAACGCGTATAGCAACTTTGCGCCGTGCTTGATAATCCCGCCGAACTCCTGCTGCGTGCCGGGCAGGAAACCTGGTACGTCCTCAAATGTAATCAGCGGAATGTTGAACGCATCGCAGAACCGCACGAACCGAGCGCCCTTCACCGAGGCATTGATATCCAGGACTCCCGCGAGAAACGCCGGCTGATTCGCCACGATTCCAACGGGACGGCCGTCGAGCCGTGCGAACCCCACGACGATATTCCGTGCGTAATGTTCGTGAACTTCGAAAAAGTTGGCTTCATCCGCGAGCTGATGAATCACGTCCTTGATGTCGTAGGGCTGCTGCGGATTCTCGGGGACGATCGCATTGAGCGCAGGCGTGGTCCGGTCCCACGGATCGGAAGATGCGCGGCGCGGCGGATCGTCCAGATTGTTCGATGGCAGGTAGCCGAATAACTCTCGGATCATCGCCAAACATTCGGCATCGTCTCGCGAGACGAAGTGCGCGACACCACTCTTCTCGTTGTGCGTGATCGCGCCGCCCAGCTCTTGCTTCGTCACTTCCTCATGCGTCACCGTTTTGATCACGTCCGGCCCGGTGACGAACATGTAGGAGGTCTCGCGTGTCATGAAGATGAAATCGGTGATGGCCGGCGAATACACGGCGCCGCCCGCGCACGGGCCCATAATCGCGCTGATCTGCGGGATCACGCCGCTTGACAGCGTGTTGCGCAGGAAAATCTCGGCGTACCCAGCGAGGGATTTCACGCCTTCCTGGATGCGCGCGCCGCCCGAATCATTCAGGCCGATCACCGGAGCTCCGTTGCGGAGCGCAAGATCCATGACCTTGATGATTTTACCGGCATTGGCTTCGGACAGAGAGCCGCCGAACACGGTGAAATCCTGCGCGAACACATACACGAGCCGCCCGTCGATCCGGCCGAAGCCGGTGATGAAGCCATCGCCGGCAGGCCGTTGCGACTCCATTCCGAAATCATGCGATTGATGGCGGACAAACTTGTCGAGCTCTTCGAACGTGCCTTGATCGAGCAGCAAGTCAATGCGCTCGCGCGCGCTCCGCTTGCCCTGTTTGTGCTCACGGGCGCGGCGTTCCGCACCGCCTCCCGCTTCCGCCTCGGCGTTCAAGCGGCGGAGTTCTTCCAGACGGTCGTGGTGCTTGCGATGTTCGGTCACTGGAGTGGCTGCCTTGCGAATTCCGAGGCATGGTAATGCATCTGCAAATTATTGTGCGAACGAATCCATTTCGACGTTCGATCCGATGCCGAAGTTATCACAGTTCGAAATGCTGCGCGACGCAGCCGAGTAACCATCTTACGGCGCGCAGGCATCGGCCGGCACAGAAGACGTGGACATGATCCCCACGCTTCCCGGCGCAACTGTTGGCAACGCTGCGACGGCGTGCTTGGCGAGTTCAGCGTTCACCGCGGGGATTGCCGTCTGATCCAGGTCGCGCATCGCGGCGAGGTTTTTGTTCATCGCATCGCACGCTTGGTTCAATGCAGTTAGGGCCGTTTCGCTCGGCGCTCCGTCCCCGGATTGCTCGAAGAACATGATTCGCGCAAGATCTCGATTCACCGGCCCCGCGCCCGGAGCGGTCGGAGTTCCCTGCTGGATGGCCTCGACTTTTTTATCCAGACCCTGCAACGCGTCGATTGCAGACTTGTTCGCAGGGTCCACTGGCGGAGTTGGCGCCGCGGCAGCGTCTTTTTTCTCGGGCGTCATCATCGGGTTCGTCGCAGCGGACTTCTGCTGTTCCGGCGCACCGAGGGTCTTGAGTCTGTCCGCAATCGAGTTATGCAGCGTCTCGAGCGAACGCCAGGATGTGGCACTCGAGGCGAGGCCCGAATCGATCCGCTTTCCGGCGACCAACTGCGCCTGGAAATCGGCATCGGAAATGTGCACACGGGGATCGCGCTCGATCGTCAGTGTGCGCTTCATGATCGTGTCCGCTCCGATCAGCATGATTTCGTACTTGCCCGGCGTCACGAGCGGTCCGAGCGTTTGCTCGCGCGGTGTGTCGTACGGCAGAGCGTGGTCGGAGATGGTGTACTCGATGTAGTCGAGCATGCCGCCGTAGTAGCTGAAGTTCAGCGCGTCCGGCGGCGGATAGTGCAGGTCCCATACGAACCGGTTGAGTCCGATGTTTTTCGTTAAACGAGCTTGCGGCCCGAACCAGTAATCCGGCACGTTCTTCGGCGTCTTGTCTTCCGGCGGCGCAACGCTCGTGAAACTACGCACCAGCTTGCCCTGCGCGTCGTGAATCTCGAGCGTGAGTTCACTCTGGGGGACGGTCTTCAGGTAGTAGTCGATGATTGCGCCGTCCGGCGGATTTTTCGCAGTGGGTTCTTCGGGCGGCAATGGAGTTTCTTGGTCGTTGTCGTAGCGGACGCGCACGGTGTTGGCCGGCTGCAGCAAGTAGGCAGCGGAGGATGGGAGGTCGGCACCGGCTTGCCGTAGCGGCGTTAGGTCATCGAGAATCCACAACCCCCGTCCGTACGTCGCCGCGACAAGATCGTCGCCGTGAATGGCAAGATCGCGTACATCCGTCGCAGGAAAATTGAGCTGCAGCGATTGCCAGTTGTCGCCGTCGTCGAACGAAACGTACATCGCATTTGTCGTACCGGCGTACAGCAATCCCTTGCGCGCCGTATCTTCTCGCACTACGCGCGCGATCCAGCCCTGATCGAGGCCGCTCACGATCTTCTGCCACGTCTTGCCGTAATCGCGCGTGCGGTAGATGTAAGGATGCGAATTCTGTCGAGCTTCCAGTGCAACGTAGGCCGTGCCTGCGTCGTAAGGCGAGGCTTCGATGATTTCAATCTCGCTGTTTTGCGGCAGATCCGGCGGCGTCACGATCTGCCAGGTCTTCGAGCCATCCTGCGTCACCTGCACAATTCCGTTCGTCGAACCCGCCCACAGAACATGGGCGCTGACCGGCGATGGCGCAAGGGCGGTAAGCGCGCTACGCCGCGGCCGTTGAAACAATTCGAAATCGTCCTTGCCGCCTGCTTCGCGCTCGTCAAAATCCGATTCTTCTTGGTTCTCGACCGGGAAATGTCCGCCGATCGACGAAGTCGCCGCGACAGGAGCCGCGTTTTCGGCGTGGGAGCTTGCTGGCGCTGCTGGTGCGGGAACAACCGGTGTCGCAGACGTGGTCAGGTCCGGGCTGATCTTTTCCCAGGAAACGCCGCCATTGGTCGTCTTCATTACGTACTGCGCGCCGAGATACAGCGTGTGGGGATCCTCAGGAGAGAATACGAGCGGCGGCATTTGCGACATCCGGTCGTCTTCGCCTCGCACAAAAACGTGGACGATCTGCGACGTTCGCCGGTCAAAGCGCAACACGCTTCCGTACCAGCCGCCGGAGTAGACGATGTTCGGATCCACGGGATCGGGCGCGATGTAGCAAAACTCAAATCCGCCCGCTGAAAACCAATCGCGAAAGCTGATTTCGCCCCAATCGCTGCGGTTCGGTATCGCGACGCTGCCGCTGTCCTGCTGCGGCGCGTACGAAATGTACGGAAACTGATTGTCGGTGATCACGTGATAGAACTGGCCGGTCGGCTGGTTGTACCAGGAACTCCAGGTCTTGCCGCCGTCGAGGCTGATTGTTGCGCCCTGATCCACTCCAAGAAACATTCGATTGGAGTTCTGCGGATCGATCCACAAAACATGATAATCGTCACCGCCCGGCGCGCCCTTGTAGGCCGTGAACGTCGCCCCGCCGTCAATCGATTTGTACATCGTGGTCTGCATTACGTACACCGTGTCCGCATTTTCTGGATCGACGTAGACGCGGCAAATATAGAGGTTCCCGGTAATGCGCGGATCCTTGGTGATCTGGCGCCAGTGCGCGCCGCCATCGTCCGAACGGTATAGTCCCTGAGACATGATCGCGAACACACGCTGGCCCTTGGTTCCCGCGGCAACGGAAAGTCCGATACGGTCGCGTGGGTCGGTTGGCAAACCGTCTTCGGAGACCGGTGTCCAGGTGGACCCTTCGTCCACGGATTTGTAGATCCACGAGCTCTGCGTCATTTTCTCCGGCGGTCCGGCCCGGAAATCGAACGGCTTCCACATTCCCGCGTACAGGATTTTTGGATTCGAAGGGTCGGCTGCCATGTTCGATATGCCGGCCAGTTCGTCGCGAAACAGCGTGTGCGCCCAGGTTTTTCCGCCGTTCGTGGTTTTGTAGACTCCCCGCAGCTTATTCGGTAATCCCACGCCGAGAATCGGATGATCCAACACTCCGACCAGAATAATGTCCGGATTGCGCGGGTCGATAATCACCGTGCTGATGTACTTTGTGTCTTCCAGGCCGATGTTCGTCCACGTCGCGCCAGCATCCGTGGAGCGATAAACGCCGTGGCCGTCGGTCTGCTCTCCGGTGCCGGCGATCACGATGTTCGGATGGGATGGCGCAACGGCGATGTCCCCGATGGAGGCCAGGTGCGCTTGGTCAAAGATTGGTCTCCAGGTCACCCCAGCGTTGGTTGTCTTCCAGATGCCGCCGCCCGGCAGCCCCATGTAATACGTCGCGGGATCGCCCGGCACACCCGCCACGGCAGAAACGCGTCCCGCTCGGTATGGGCCAATCAATCGCCAACGCAGCGCCGCGTATTGGCTTGGATCGACTGTCGGCGATGTTTGTTGCGCCCGCGCAGGCGGAGCAATCGCGGCGGTGATGGCAACGAGAAGAACCAACAAGACTCCTGACGCGAACGGCTGGGCACGACGCATAAGGGCGACGCCTCCAATCCAAAAGAATATCACTCGCAAGACTGACTTGGTGAGGAGGCGAAGGGACATCGGAAACCGGAGCGTCGGTCGCAGCGCGGCGCGTTAGTGGAGGCCGGACCAGTCGTCCGCCACCAGGATGGAGTTGCTCGGATTGGCGGGATCGTACTTTACGCTGGCGGTTTGCCCGGCGGCGACGCGGCTCAGCTGCGCGCGAATTTCCAGCCCGGTGACATCCTGAGCGGTTTCATACGTGACGCCGGAAATGGAATAAGAGTAGTAGAGCAATTTGCGCGTCCCGTTGCCGTGTGCCGAGTCAGCACGCTTCTGAAACTTCTTGGCGGCGCCAGCTTCGCTCGCAGGCGGCGCGTGATCGGCCACTTCGATGATTTGGCCTTCGACGATACGGCCCACGCGATTCAGATACGCGCAACGCTCGCGTTCGCGGTCCAGCGAATCTTGCGGTTTGCGGCGCAACCAGAACGCCAGTGTGACCAGGGCCACCACCGCGATGCCGGCCAGCGGAAGCCACTCGTGCCAATCATTCAGAATTTCTTTCAATGCTGCCTTTCTTCGCTGGCTGGAGTGCGCTGGCTTAACGCGCGTCCGCTTCCGATATCACCGGATTCCGCAGCGTGCCGATTCCGCTAACGCTCACTTCCACCACGTCGCCGGCCGCAAGCGGTCCTACGCCGGCTGGCGTTCCCGTCGCGATCACGTCGCCCGGTTCCAGGGTCATCACCCGCGAGATAAATCGAAGTATAACATCAACGGAAAACATCATTTCTGAGGTGTGTCCGGACTGTTTCCTAACTCCATTCACGAATGTTTCCACGGTGACGCCGGAGGCATCGAGGTGCGTTTCGATCACCGGGCCAAACGGGCAGAAGGTATCGAAACCTTTGCCGCGTGTGAACTGAACGTCGGCGCGCTGGATATCGCGTGCGGTCACATCGTTCAGGCAGGTGTAGCCGAGGATGTAAGGCGCCGCGTCTTCCTCGTCAGGCAAGTGAGAACAGCGCCGACCGATCACAACGGCGAGTTCGCCTTCAAAATCGACGCGCTGCGAAATCGCAGGCATTACGATGGGAGCGCCGGGCACGATCACCGACGATGGTGGCTTCAAGAAAATCAGTGGGATCTTCGGCGTTTCGTTGCCGAGTTCCTTCGCGTGTTCGGCATAATTGCGGCCGACGCAAACAATCTTCGTGGGAACCGACGGCGCGAGGAATTGCACCGCGTCAATAGGAAATGCCTTCCCCGTTCGCTCGCGCGGATTCAGGAGATCGCCGGCCAGCTCGATCACTTTTCGGTCATCGACGATTCCGCTGCGCGCGGCAAGCTGGGTTTCGGTGGGGGAGCGGCCGAGCCGGGAGGCGTCAAATTGGGGGACCTGAAAGCGGCAAAGCTTCATGGTTGATGGTGATGAATGAAATCGGTCCGGCGACGGCGCGGTACGACGGGTTGTTTGCGCGCTTGCAGGATCATGATCGCGACCCAGGAGCTGACTGCGATCACTCCATAGATCAGCGTGCCTTCCAGCAGCGCGTCCAGCGGCGACCGCAGCACCTGGAACAAATTCGAGAAGTACATGCCGGCCAGATTGTAGGCGACGATGAAAATCGACCAGCCCAGCATCGCCGAACCGAAAAGCTGCACGGGTCGATTCAGAAACCGGAATATCGGGATCAGCATGAAGATGACGAACAGTCCGCAGAACGCGACGTTGCGCTCGAGAGCATGCGACTCAAGCACGGGCATCCGATTCGCGGCAATCAACGCAGCGATCATATCGAGCGCCAGCAATCCGCCCGTGATGATGCCGGTCTTCAGACCGGCGCGCGTGGGAAGCGCCGGCGTGAGGGCACGAACGGCGGGCGAGTTCGGCAGCGATTCGATCATGGGTTTTGAGGAGCGGGCGGCGTGTCGGCCGTGGTGGAACCCGCCACCGGCGCGCTCGGAGCGCTTTCATTTCCAGCACGGTCCACGGCGGTAACCTTGTAGTAGTAAACGTGGCCTGGAACTGTATTCATATCCCTAAACGCGGGGGTTGGCAACAGGTCGGCGTTCTGGCGCGTGCCTTGCGCGTCCGCACGGTCGCCACGATAGACGTTGTAGCCAGCGACGTCGTGCTCGGGAGAGATTTCCCAGGACAGGTCCAAGTACGCAGGCGAGACGGCGATGTTCGCGGTAGCGGGCTGTGCCGGGACGAGCGTGACGATCAAGCCTTGCGGTACGGAAGGTGGAAACGTGTCCTTTGCCGTGACTTCGGTCAAATTCGAATCCGAGGATTCGAGTTGACCCGTGTCGTATGTGGCGACCGAGCGGACGCTATAGATGTAGTGCGTTCCCAGTGCCACCTGCGAATCAAGAAATGGCGACGAGGCAGAATCGCCGACGCGCTGAAGGGGCTGGTTCGGTTTTGCAGGAGTCGGCGCTTCCGAACTCGCGGTGGTCGAAGGCGCGCTGCCGCTTGAAACTGCGGCGCGGTAGATGCGGTAACCGGCGAGAGGTGGCGTAGTGCCCGTGACGGTTTGTTGTGGCGCCGTCCAGGTGATCGAGACGCCGTCGGGCGCGTTTTGAGCCTTCGCGTCGGCAATCGCCGGGTAGGAAGGATGCAGAGTGAGCGGAACAGCGTTTGAATCGGACGACGGCTTCTTCTCCGATTCGTAGGTCCGAATCATGTACACGGCGTCGATCGCGGTCTGACCCGCGAAATCCTGCGCGGAAAGCGGCTCGACGACCTCCACCTGGCGATTCTGCATGAGCTGATCCACGGTTGCGGACGGAAGCGTAGCGACGAGCACAGGTTTCGAGGTCGCCAAGGCTGCTTCCTGGGCCGTCGAAAAAGCGCGAGCCGGCGAGACGTTGCGGAAAACTTCCACCACCGGCGTTTGCTTCAGCCGATGGCGGTCGATCGATTCGTTGGGAATTTTGAAGGTCAGGATAACCTCGTTACCCTGCTGTTTGGCAGCCAAGTCGCCGATCGGGGTGGGAATCGGTGGCCGGCGCGTGGTCGGTTCGCCGGGCGAAGCACAACCAGCGAGCAGAGACGTTGCGGCCAACAGCGCACTTGCGAGAGCGGCAAGAGGCGCTCTTGAAAAAAGGTTTCGCAGCATCTCCATTGCTTACAGGATGTAGCGGCTGAGATCCTGATCCTTCACGATGTTCGCCAGCTGCTTCTGCACATAGGCCGCGTCCACCTTGAAAGATTTCTTCTTCATTTCGGGCGCATCGAACGAAATTTCTTCGAGAACTTTTTCCAGGATGGTATGCAAGCGGCGCGCGCCGATGTTTTCGGTCTGCTCGTTCACTTTGGCGGCAAAGCGCGCGATGGTGGCGATGGCATCGTCGGTGAAAGTGAGCTTGAACGGTTCGGTGTCCAGTAGCGCGATCGATTGCTTAATCAACGCGTTCTTCGGTTCGGTGAGAATGCGGATAAAGTCGGCCTCGGTGAGCGAAGTCAACTCCACGCGAATCGGAAAGCGGCCTTGCAGCTCGGGAATCAGGTCGGATGGCTTGGTGGTGTGAAACGCTCCGGCTGCGATGAACAGGACGTGGTCGGTACGGACCATGCCGTAGCGCGTGTTGACGGTTGTGCCTTCGACGATCGGCAAAATGTCGCGCTGCACGCCTTCGCGCGAAACATCCGGCCCATGTCCGCCTTCGCGCCCGGCGATTTTGTCGATTTCGTCCACGAAGATGATGCCCATCTGCTCGACGCGGTCGACGGCGATGCGCGTCACTTGATCCATATCGATCAGGCGGGTTTCTTCTTCCTGAATCAGGTAGTCGAATGCCTCGGCCACCGTCATTTTGCGCTTCTTCTTTTGCTGGCCGAACATGCCGGAGAGCATGTCCTTTACGTTGATGTCCATTTCGTCGACGCCCTGATTCGAAATAATTTCGAACGAAGGCATCGAGCGTTCGCGGACTTCCACTTCCACCATGCGCTGGTCGAGCTTTCCTTCGCGAAGCTGGGCGCGCAATTTTTCACGCGTGCGAGCGGCCTGTTCGCGGCGTTGCACTTCGGTGGTCGCGCTCGAGTCGCCGCTGGGTGCAGGCGACGTTGGCAACAATAAGTCAAGAAGCCGCTCTTCGGCAGATTGTTCTGCGCGCTCGGCCACTTCATCCAACTTTTCTTCGCGGACCATGTCGATCGCCGTTTCCACCAGATCGCGCACCATGGACTCGACATCCCGGCCTACATAGCCCACTTCGGTGTACTTCGAAGCTTCCACTTTCACGAACGGGCAACCTGCGAGACGCGCCAGGCGACGCGCGATTTCCGTCTTGCCGACGCCAGTCGGCCCGATCATGAGGATGTTCTTGGGAAGAATGTCTTCCGCAAGTTCGGGTGGTAGTTTCTGGCGGCGGACGCGGTTGCGCAGCGCGATGGCAACCGCTTTCTTCGCGGGATTCTGGCCGACGATGTATTTATCCAGCTCTAACACGATTTCGCGGGGTGTCAGCTCATCGAACGACGGCAGCGGCTCGGATTCAGCCGGTTGCGATTCGCCAGACAGATAAATCACCATGTCTTTCTCCGATTTTTCGGTCATAGCTCTTCGACGCTGAAGTTCGCGTTTGTATAGATGCAAATCTCGCTGGCGATGCGCATGGCTTCCTGCGCAATTTCCTTGGCGCCGAGCTTTGTGAATTTGGCAAGAGCGCGGGCGGCAGCGAGCGCGTACTGCCCGCCGGAACCGATGGCGCAGATGCCGTCGTCGGGCTCGATCACGTCGCCGGTGCCGGAAATCAGAAACGTGCCCTTTGCGTCGGCCACCACCAGAAGAGCGTCAAGGTGGCGGAGCGAGCGTTCGGTGCGCCACTCCTTCGCGAGCTCGACCGCCGCGCGGGGAAGATTGCCATGAAACTCCTGTAGCTTGCCTTCAAAACGAGCGAAGAGCGACAGCGCGTCGGCAGTGCTTCCGGCGAATCCCGCGACAATTTTATCGTTATAAAGGCGGCGGGTCTTCTTCGCGCCCTGTTTCATGACGGCGTCGCCCATGGTGATCTGGCCGTCCGCCGCAAGCACGACTTTGTTGTCTTTCCGTACGCAGAGAACTGTGGTGCCGTGCATCTGCGCGATGTTTTGCGTGTGTCCCATCAAACGATTATACCCTGCGGGGTACGGATGCCAAACCGAAGCCCGATACGTCAAGAACGGCCAGGTTCCGGCGAACGATTCCGCTCTGGTTTTTCGCACCATAACCACCCATTCCCGTTTCCGGAATCATCGTTGTTGTTACCATTAGGTAACGAATATTCTGACGTATCTACGGGTAAACGATAAACCTTGTCGCAAACGCCCATGGCCAGCGGCAGTTTTCCTCTTGCCGCCGGACGCACCCTTCCCGGCACGAAGCCTTTTTCCGAACCCCAGTTCGAATCGTCACGGTACGATTCGAACTGGGGGTAACTTCAACAAAACAAACAAGCGCGGCGTTTCTCATCGTCGCTAACGAGACATTTTTTCAGGCGGATTTTAGCGGTCCTTGGCAGTGCGCTGTTGGACGTACGGGTGCCGAGGCGCTAGTTCTTCGAGTCGGAGTCGTCTTTATCGTTCTTTTTCTTTTTGGGGCCGATTTTCTGCCAGCGTTCTTCCAGGGATTCGCGAGTGAACAGGTCGGGCGACAGGCCGGTGTTGTATTCGCACTTGTCGAAGAAGACTTGATACATCTTGATGCCGTTGCGGTCGCGGGTGATCTGGAAAGGTGTCTGGATTCCCTGAATGGGATGGTAGTTCGAGTAGTAGTCGACTTCTTGGCTGCGCATGCGGGTGTTCGCGTCGCGCGTATCGATCACCATGCGGATCGGGAGATGCGTTTCCTTGGCGATGGCGATCCGGAAAGTACGGTTGTCGCTATCCACGAGTTCAACCCAATCGGCTTCGTAGTAGTCGACGATATCGATCCCGCCGTAACGGAAAATCATGCCGGGCTCGTGAATCCGGTGGCGAAGGATATTGTCGATATCCTTCTTCACGTTTTCCTGAAACGTAGCGACGTCTGTAATCGAGGCCTGAGAAACTCCGCCGCGATCGAGCGACCAGCCTTTGTCGCCGTCATTCACCGAAATAATGTTGCGCTTGGGCAGATTCTCATCGCGTTCTTTGTTGGGAGGAATCGCGTAGTCGGTTTCCTTGCCGAACCCGTTGAGCTCGCCGGAGTGACCGAAGTTGCTGACGCGGAGCGTACAGGTAACGTCTTTTACGTTGAGATAGGCATCGCCGCCGAGCGCCTGAATCGCCTGGTGGAGGAGCTCCTTGGCTTTGGCGGCGCTTTCGGCGGGCATCAGGAACTGTTGGCCAGCCTGATTCTGAGCCTGGTCCGCCGATTGGTTCTGGCCGATCGCGCAGGGAGCGGCCACAGCGGACGCGGCACCGAGTATCAGAGCCAGAAAAAGGGAGCGCGCAATCATCCGCAGAGTACCGAACCTCCGTTAACGTTGATTACCTCGCCGGTGATAAAGGTTGCCAGGTCGGAGGCGGCAAACAGGATCGGGCCCGCAATTTCTTCGGCCGTACCCACGCGCTTGACGGGAATGGGCACCAGCGCCGACTTTAAACCCTGCTTGGTGCGGAGTACGGATGCCGACATATCCGTGTCCACCCACCCCGGCGCGACGCAGTTGACCAGAATGTTCTGCGGTCCGAGTTCGCTGGCGAGCCCCTTCACCAGACTGATGATCGCGCCCTTCGAGGCGCCGTAATGCGTGTGAAAGGCTTCGCCGCGCTGCCCTGCCGTGGAGCTGATCGCCACGATACGTCCGCCTTTCTGCGCGATCATGTGCGGCACGGTGAAGTGGATCACCGAATAGACACTCTTCACGTTGATGCGCATCATGTCGTCCCATTCGCGCTCGGTCATTTTCCCGATGGGGGCGTCCTGTTCGTTCCAGACGCCAGCGTTGGCGACGAGGATGTCGATTCGGCCGAGGCGTTCGCGGGCGAAATCGACCAGCTTTTTCGCGTCGGCCATCTTGCTGAGATCGGCCTTCATCGATTCCACGCGGGTGCCGTGCTTGCGCGTTTCTTGCTCGAGATGCGCCGCCGCGTCCTTACTTTTGTTGTAATTGAAAACGACATCCGCTCCCGCTTGAGCGAAGAGCTTTACGGTAGCCGCTCCGATGCCGCGCGAACCGCCGGTGATCAGTGCCGCCTTGCCTGCGAGCGAAATCATGGTTCCCCCAAGAAATTGCAGAATTCGAACAACCGGCGGCCGCGCGGCCTGCGCGCGGAGCCGGAACGCGGAGCGACGGTTGACGCTTCAAAGCACGCCCCACAAAAATCGACCACAGCCAGACTACGAATTTACGATTGTTGCCTTCCGAGCGGCGCTCATCAACTGACGAAACAAGGACTGCGCCAGAAAGTCCTGATCAATCATCCGTTCGGGATGCCATTGCACGCCGGTGATCCAGTTTTGGTCACCGGTCCATTCGACCGCTTCGATCACGCCATCCGGGGCGTGCGCCACGACGCTCAGATTCTTTCCCGGCCCCAGGATCGATTGATGGTGCGAGCTGTTGACGTTCGCTTCGGTGCTGCCGGCGAGTTGCGCCAGGCGCGAACCGGCCGCGAACTTCGCGGCATGGTGCGGCTCGGCACCTTCGTGCTTGGGCCAGTTGTGCTGAATCGGAGTCTCGACTTCGCTCGCAATGTCCTGCACGAGCGAGCCACCCAGATAAACGTTGAGGCTCTGAATTCCGTAGCAGATCGCGAGGACCGGTTTTTGATTTTTGATAGCGTGATCGAGAAGCGCAAAGTCGGTGCGCTCGCGGTCGGCATCCGCTTCGGCGGCTTGGGGGTGACGCGCGGCGTGAAATCTTGAAGGTTCCAGGTCGGCCGGGCTGCCGGGAAGGATGATGGCGTCGACAGATTGTGCAGCCTTTTCGAGCCTGTCGGGCGACCAGCCTAGGCTGATTTCAACCGGAATTCCCCCGGCGATGCAGATCGCGCCGAGGTACTTCTGGTAGGCTTCGCGCTGGCTGGTAAGTTCTTCTTTTCGAGTGCGATACGGAACGCCGACGCGCGGGCGGGAAGCGTGTTCGGGATTCATGATGCGGGTATCCTATCACCGCCGAGCTGTTTGCGGCAACGTGGGCGGTTGGGTCGCTCGGAGCTATTTTGCCGGGGTGCGGTGGGGCCAGTAGGCGCGCAAATCGCCTACCAGGAACAGCGAGCCGGTGGCGAATACGGCGGGGCCTTTTGCGCTCGACACCGACGGCGGCGCGTTGCCGAGTTCGACGGCGCCCTGCATGGCGCGTTCGAGAGCTTCGCGAGGATCAGGGACGATGAGGGACTTGGCGGCGAGGCCGGCCGTCATTTCGGCGAGGAGATTCGCGGAGATGGCGCGGGGCTGGCGCGGCTGGGTGAGAATCACGGTGTGCGCGAGCGGGAAAAGCTGGCCGGCGATTTCGTCCACGGCCTTATCGCGCATGGCGCCGTAGACAAGGATAATCGGGCGCTCTGCAAAATTTTCACGCCAGAAGCGGGCCAGTTCGCGAGCGCCGGCGGGATTGTGCGTGCCGTCCAGATAGACGGGCGGCTGCGTTGAGATTCTTTCGAGGCGGCCGGGCCAGCGAGCCGAGGTGATGCCCTGCTCGATGGCGGCGGTTGGAATTTTGAAATTTTTGTCGTTGAGCAGTCGCGCGGCGGTGGCGGCGGTGAGCGCGTTGCGGACCTGGAAGCGGCCGGCCAGGGATGGGGCGAGGTGGATGGTCGCCTCGAGTTGCTTCGAGGTTGCGGTAGCGCGGTAGAAGCCGTCGGCGGAGGCCGATTCGATGTCGGAGTCGTCGAGTTGCCAGACGCGATCGATTTCAAACAGGCATGCGTTTTGTTCAGTCGCACGCTTTGCGATGACTTCGGCGGCGATGGCGCCGGTGGTGTTGGGCGCGGCGATCGGAGTCGCGCTGACGACCCAGGCGTTTTGCTTGATGATGCCGGATTTTTCGCTGGCGATTTCGGCGATGGAGTGGCCGAGGAAATTTTCGTGATCGAAGTCGATGGGTGTGATGACGGCCAGTTCGGGGACGACGATGTTGGTCGCGTCAAGGCGACCGCCGAGGCCAACTTCGTAAACGGCGAAATCGATTTTGGCTTCGGCAAAGGCGACGAACGCCATCGCGGTGATGCATTCGAAGAAAGTGGGATGGGCGGCGAGTTTTCCGGAAGCCATCAAAGATTCGATGGCGGTGTGGACGCGATCCCAGGCGCGGGCGAACGCTTCATCGGAAATATCTTCGCCGTCGATGCGAATGCGTTCGTTGATTCGTTCGAGGTGCGGCGACGTATAGAGGCCGGTGCTGAAACCGGCGTTGAAGAGCACGGATTCCAGCATCGCGGCTGTGGAACCTTTGCCGTTCGTACCCGCGATGTGGACACAGGGCGAGGCGCGGTGAGGATTGCCGAGAGCTTCGGCGAGAGTCGTGATGTTTCCGAGGCCAAATTTCTGGACGCGGGCTTGCTGGGGAGAAGCGAGTTCGCGCCCGAGAGAAAAAAGGGCACGGACGGCTTCGTCATAGGTCATCGGCTAGTTCAGGAAAAAGTCGAGCGCCTGAGAGACGTAGGTTTTGAGTTCCTTGCGTGGAACGACGGCATCGAGAAAGCCGTGTTCGAGGAGGAACTCCGAAGTCTGGAAACCTTCGGGGAGTTTTTGGCGGATGGTCTGCTCGATCACGCGCGGGCCGGCAAAACCGATCAATGCACCGGGCTCGGCGATATTCAGGTCGCCCAGCATCGCGTAACTGGCGGTGACGCCTCCGGTGGTGGGATCGGTAAGAATCGAAATGTAAGGGAGCTTTGCTTCGTCGAGTCGACCGAGCGCGGCGGAAACTTTCGCGAGCTGCATCAGGCTGACGGTGCCTTCCATCATCCGCGCGCCTCCGGAGCAGGAGACAACGATGAGGGATGCACGCTTTTCCATGGCGCGCTCGACAGCGCGAGCGACCTTTTCGCCAACCACAGCGCCCATGGAGCCGCCGATAAAATTAAATTCCATGGAGCAGCAAATGACGGGACGGCCGTTCAGGTGGCCTTCGGCGGTGATCACGGCGTCCTTCATGCCGAGCTTGTGCTGCGCATCTTTCAGCCGCTGGGCGTAGGGCTTCACGTCTGTAAATTCCAGAGGGTCGCTGGAGGCGAGCTCGGCGTCGAGTTCGATCCACGGCTCTTCGTCGAGAAGCAGCTCGATTCGCCGGCGCGCGTCCAGGCGGAAGTGGTGCTCGCACTTGGGGCAGACTTCCCAGTTTGTTTCGAGATCTTTTTTCCAAATGATGGCGCGGCAGGCGCTGCATTTGGTCCACATGCCTTCGGTGCGCACGCGACGCTCCTCGACCGGCGTGGGATTTTCGATGGGTTTTTTATCGCGCTTGAACCAGGCCATGTCTGATATTCGACTAGTAGTCGATCCCCCTCTGCGCGAGGATGCCTTTCGTGTACGGGTGCTTCACTTCTTTCATTTCGGTGACCAGGTCGGCGGCTTCGACGAGTTTGGGATGCGCGTTGCGGCCGGTGCAGATCACATGAACCTGCTCGGGGCGCCCAACAAGTGCATCCACGACTTTTTCCGGATCGAGCATCTTGTAGCTGATCACGTAATTGATCTCGTCGAGCACGACCAAATCATATTTCCCGGAGTACATCTGTTCGCGGCCGAAATCCCAGGCCTGTTCACACAGTCGAACGTCTTCCGGATCGGTGTCTGCGCCGCCGACTTTCACGAAGCCGCGGCCCATGGGTTTGATCTCAAATTTGTCGTCGCCGAGCATTTTGGCGGCGTCCAGCTCGCCATAGTGCCACGAGCCCTTGATGAATTGCACCATCAATACCCGGAGGCCTTGGCCGACGGCGCGGAATGCGGTGCCGAGGGCGCACGTCGTTTTGCCCTTGCCGGGACCGGTGTAAACGATGAGCAGGCCTTTGCCTTCGGGCATTGCGTTCCTTGTGGAAAAGGGCTTGGTACAGACGCGGCTCGCGATCCGACCGCGAGAGAGACCAATATAAATAGTGACGGTGCGGTGGGCAAAGGTCAAGCCGGGGTGAATTTACAATCGGCACGCCGAAGCGGAGTATCATGTTGCCGTTTGACGAAGGAATCTTGAACGAGCCAGAGGAAGGAGAGGCGAGATGAAACGAGCGATGGCGTTGTGTAGTTTCGTACTTTTTGCAGTGATGATGATGGCGGCGACGGCGAACGCGCAGCAGGACAAGGCGAGCCGGCCGAGTCCGCCGGCATCGGCGGATTGCACGCTGCCGGGCGGCGGCACGATTCATGTGGATTATTCGGTGCCCAGCATGAAGGGGCGCGTGATCTTCGGAAAGCTGGTGCCGTACGGCGAAGTGTGGCGCGCGGGAGCGAATGAGGCGACGACGTTTGTGATCAGCAAGGATGTGACGGTTGGCCGAACAGCGGTTCCGGCAGGCAACTACACGCTCTTCACGATTCCTGAAAAGGACAAGTGGACGCTAATCCTCAGCAAGAAGACGGGCGAGTGGGGCGTTCCCTATCCCGGCGCGGCAAGCGATTTCGCGCGGATCGATATGAAGGCGGGCACGTTAGCGGCGCCACAGGAAAAGTTTTCGATTTCGTTTGATAAAGGCGGGGCCGGATGCACGATGAAGCTGGCGTGGGAGAGCACGCAGGCGTCCGTAGAGATTCAGTAGAGAACGATTCAGACGCAGATCACAGACTGAAGTTCCTGTTCCAGCGCCCTGCGGGCGCCTAGGCCCTGGTCAGTCCAGTGGCGAGGCCTTCTTCTTTTTAGCCCAGTCGGTACGTGGACAGGAGTGTTTCGGCCAGGGCGGCGACGCGATCGCGGGCAGCCGGGGACATTTCTTTTACGTCGGTTTTTTCGCGGACGACCAGCCAGATGCCGGGGCGATGGATGGATTGATCGTGGCAGATTGCGCCGGTGAGTTGGATCACTTCGAGTTTGGTGTCCGAGAGTTCTTTTTGGAGTTGGACGCGGACTTCGTCGAGCAGGTCGAGGAAGCCCTGCGAGGCCAGCATGGGGTCGACGTCGCGAGGGATGGGGGCTTCGACTTGCTCAAGATCGTAGTCGGGCAGGGGCTGGGTGATCATGAGTTCGAGCGAGGCGGATGGAGCGTCGGTGTCGTGGGAAATTTTTGCTGGCATGCACGTATGTTCTCACACTTGCCGGAGGTTTGGAGTTGCCGCTACTTTGGATAAGGATGGCCGGAGAGGATGGTGAAGGCGCGGTAGATTTGTTCGGCCAGCAGGACGCGGGCGAATTCGTGGGGCATGGTTAGGGTGGTCAGGGAGATTTTTTGTTTGGCGGCGGCGCGGAATTCTTCGGGAAAACCGGACGCGTTGCCGCAGAGGAAAATCATTTCGCGCATGCCGCGGTCGCGGGACTGGCCGATCCACTGGGCGAATTGTTGCGAGGTGAACTGTTTTCCGGCGGCGTCCAGCAGCACGATCATGGAGGCGGTGTCGAGCTTGAGCTTGCGAATTCCTGCAGAGGTGGGCTCGCGAAGCTCCACGATTTCAACCAGAGCGTAATGCTGAATGCGGCGGACATAGTCCTCGATCATGGCGCGGAGCGCGGCGTGACGGGTTTTGCCGAGCATGAGTAGGCGGATTTTCATGGCGACAGGTTCGCGCTTGGAACAGCAGCGCGGCTATTCGAGCAGGCCGTATTTTTTCCGCTTCTCGAGCAAAGTCTTTCGGCTGATCCCTAGAATTTCGGCGGAGCGGCCGATCTTGTAATGCGTTGCTTCAAGCGTAGCCTTGATCGTTTCGCGTTCCACGCTTTCGAGCGACCGAAGCGCGCCTCCGGACCTCTGGGCGGCGGTGGACAGGCGAACGATTTCCGGAAAATTTTCAACATCGAGCGCGGGCTCTTGCGCAAAAACCAGAGCATGCTCGATGGCGTTCTTCAATTCTCGAACGTTGCCTGGCCAATCGTAGGCTTCGAGCAGGCGCAGCGCAGTGCCGGACAAACTAGCTTCCGATCGGCCGTGAACGGAAGCCAGTCGATCGAGGAAATGGGCGACTAGGAGCGGAATATCGTCGCGGCGCTCGCGCAGGGGCGGCACGACGATCGACAGAATGTTGAGGCGAAAAAAAAGATCCTCGCGGAAGCGGCCTTCGGCGACCGCTTTGGTGAGATCGGTGTTCGTGAGCGCAACCAGGCGCGCATCCATGCGGAGAGTTTCATTGCCGCCAAGGCGTTCGAATTTTTTCTCTTCGAGCACGCGCAAGAGCTTGGCCTGCATGCCGGGAGCGAGCGCGGCAACCTCGTCGAGAACGATGGTGCCGGTTTCGGCGAGTTCCAACCGGCCGGGTTTGCGGGCGACAGCGCCGGTGAACGCTCCACGTTCATGGCCGAAGAGTTCGGATTCGACCAGTTCGTTGGGAAGGCTGGCGCAATCGATCTTCAGTAATGGAGCATCGTGCCGGGCGCCGCGTTCATGAATCCAGCGTGCGAGTTGATCTTTTCCGGTTCCACTTTCACCGGTAATCAAAACTGTGGTGGCAGCGTCGGCGACTTTCTGGGCGAGTTCCAGAACGCGAGTGGACGCCGGGCTTTGAGCGATCCAAACGACTCCGGACGGCGAACTCATGCGCGCAACAACCTCGGGAGAAACAACGGCTGGAACCTGGGTGCGCGCGGGGCGAGCGAACTACCGCTGCGAGGCATTGCCTTCAGATTCCGCGGAAAGATTGGGATGCAGGGGATGCGCGTTCGCGACGTTCGGAAAATCGAGCCGCTCCGTGGTGCGCCAGAGACGTTCAAGATCGTAATAGTGCCGGGCGCTTTCGCTGAAAACGTGGACAACGAAGAAACCGTAATCGAGCAGCATCCAATCGGCGCTGCCGCGGCCTTCGCGGTGCTGGACGCTGCGGCCTGCTTTATCGATCTTCTCTTCGATGGCACGGGCAATCGCCGTGAGCTGGGGAGAGCTGGAGCCGGAGCAGACCAGAAAATAATCCGCGAACGCACCGGTGCTCGAAAGATTGAGCACGGAAATATCCAAGGCTTGTTTTTCCTGCGCGGCTTCAACGGCCCAGCGAACTTCTTTCGGGAGCGAGTCTAAATTCATCGATACAAAGCCTGTCCTAGAATGTATTCCTCAACACGCGGCGGCACAAGTCCGTGAATATTCTTGCGGCTTGCGAGGCGCTGGCGAATTTCGGTGGAAGAGATGTGACTGGCGACGGTGGTGAGAATGTGCACCGTCGATTTCCGCAAGACGATGGTGTTGGGGTCAGACGACTGGGTCCGGCCGAGTTTTTCTGGCGGAACGACGAGCCGGAGCGCGTCCACGCGGAAGCCCGGGCGGCTGGCGATGATGAAATCGCACGAATCGAGCAGCGCTTCGTAATTTTTCCACGTGGGAATTTCGAGAAATTGATCTGCTCCAACCATGAAGTAGAGATGATCGTCGGGGTGCTCGCGACGGTATTTCCGGACGGTGTCGTAGGTGTAAAAAACGTGCGGCGCTGCGCCGTCCGGAGCTTCGGCTGTGGACGGGTGAAAATCGGCGTGATCGGCGCAACCGAGCGCGACCATGGCGTAGCGATGCAGAAACGGCGTAAGCGCGGGCTTCGTTTTGTGAGGCGGGCGCGACGACGGCACGAAGTAAACCCGGTCGAGGTGAAACCGCTTCTGGGCGGCTTCGGCCACGGCGATGTGGCCGGCATGAATCGGATCGAACGTTCCGCCGAAGAGCGCGACCGAGCGCCGATGGGGGTGTGACTTGTGGCCGGAAATAGGGCTCAAATCTTCTCCGGCCGGTGAAGGGCATGTGAGTCGTCCGATGCGGGCGCGGACGCGGCGTTTTCATCGCGCGGGTCGTCGTCGGATTCGTTTTCAGTTTCGGAAGCGCGCAAATGCGGCGCCACGGAGCCGGCATACGGAGCGGGAGGCGGCGCGACGGGTAGCGACGGCTTAGGAATGCGATCGAGCGCATCGGCCATGGCACGGACGAGTTGAGGAATGCCCTCGCCGGAGGCAGACGAGACGGCGTGGAATTCGAGGCCGCGTTCGGCAGCGAAGTTCCGAAGCTCGTCGAGATGGGTCTTGTCGGTGGTGGCGTCGAGTTTGGTCGCGACAACAATCATCGGTTTCTCGGCTAGCTCCGGGCTGAACTCTTTCAATTCATGCATGATGATTTCGAAATCGCGAACCGGATCGCGATCGTTGAAATCGCTCACGTCAACCAGATGCGCGATGAGGCGCGTGCGCTCAAGATGTTTGAGGAAGCGAGTGCCGAGACCCGCGCCTTCGTGAGCGCCTTCAATCAGCCCGGGAACATCCGCGACGACAAAGATACGACCCTGGCCGGGCGTTGCGCCGGGATCGGCGGAGACGACGCCGAGATGTGGCTCAAGCGTGGTGAACGGATAGGCGGCAATTTTCGGACGCGCGGCGGAGATGCGCGAAATCAGAGTGGACTTTCCGGCGTTCGGAAAACCGACCAGGCCAATATCAGCCAGTAATTTGAGCTCCAGGACGAGATGGCGCGTTTCGCCGGGACGGCCGTCTTCATGTTCGCGCGGGGCTTGATGCCAAGGACGGACGAAATGAGGATTGCCGTTGCCTCGGCCGCCGTGGCCGCCTTTTGCGGCGACCCAGCGCTGTCCGGCTTCGGTGAAGTCGAACAGTTTTTCGCGGGTGTCTGCGTCAACGACGACGGTGCCGACGGGAACTTTCAGAATCAGGTCGTCAGCATCGGCTCCGTGACACTTGGAGCCTTCGCCGTGGCCGCCACGACGCGCTTCGAACTCGCGATTGTAGCGGTAGCGGAGCAGGGTGTTGTCATGCGGGTTGGCTTCCATGACCACGTCGCCGCCATTTCCGCCATCGCCTCCGGAAGGACCGCCGCGCGGGACGTACTTCTCCCGCCGGAATGCGACGGCACCATCGCCGCCATCGCCCGCCTTGATTGAGATCTTAGCCTCGTCTGCAAACACGAATCACATCCGCCGGAACAGAGTTCGGAGAAAGCATACGCCCGCGATGGGGGTAAAGACAAAAATACGCGCTCCGGAAACGAAGCGCGTATCGGAATGTCGAATGGAACTAATTCGTGGCTGCGGCTTGGTGCCGGTCGGCGCCGCCGACCTTGGCTTCTTCCTGCGGAAGAACGTTGATGAACTTGCCGAGCCCGCCCTTATCTTCGAAAAGCACCACGCCGGTGATGACGGCGAAAAGGCTGTCGTCCTTGGCGCGTTCGACATTGCGGCCCGCCTTGTAGCGGGTGCCGCGCTGACGAATCAAAATGCTGCCGCTGGTGACCAGCTGGCCGCCGAAGCGCTTGATGCCGAGCCGCTGCCCGTGGGAATCACGTCCGTTTGTAGATGAACCGCCGCCTTTCTTATGTGCCATGACGCCCTCTTAAGGAAGCTGAATATCGCTGACCTTGACCGACGTGTAGTTCTGCCGGTGGCCGCGCTGAATGTTGTACTGCCCGCCGGTCTTGTACTTGAGGACCTTCAGTTTCGGCCCGCGATCCTGGGCGACGATTTTGCCGGTGATCTTGGTCTTCGCGAGAACGTCGGCAGAGACGAATTTCTTTTCGTCATTGCGCACAGCAATGACTTTGTCGAACGTGATATTACCGCCGACTTTGCCTTCGACGCGCTCGATGCGAATCGTGAGACCCGGTTCGACCACGTACTGCTTTCCACCGCTCTGAATTACCGCGTACATACCGCCTCCTGAAGCTTGTGACAAACCCCAATTGTATCGGTTTTCAGGGGTTTGCGTCAACGGAGGATATCGGCGGTCGGGGGCGATTTTTGAGGTTTATCACCCTCGGTGCTTGGTGTCACAGGCGGCCGGACCGCGCGCTCGGGATCGGCGCTGCACGAGTTTATTTCGGCTTGGCAATCACGGCACAGGCAATGCGCGGGGGCGCGGCATCGGAGACGGTCTTGGCGACTTCGTGGATGACGATCGAAGTGCCCCCGTTGGTGAACACGGAGTTGGGCTCGTTGCCCATCGTGACGCCTGGGGCGACTACGGAGACGTGGGCGGTGCCATTCTGGGCGACGGTCAGCTCGAAGTGAGGGATATCACCGGCCATCGGGCCCATCGCGCTGTCTCCGTTGGTGCTCTGCGGATTGAAGTGCGGTCCTGCTGACTTGAAATCCGGCACCTGGCACTTCGGAAATTCGTGAATGTGCATCAGGTGAGGGCCTGGAGGCAAATTCTTGACGTCAATTGTGATCCGGACGCCGTGAGGCGCTTCGGACAGAGTCGCGGTTCCGATGGGCTCGGCGGCAGCATTTATGATCGTGACAGTAAGGGGTTTAGCGGGGGCGGACTTCGCGGAGTTTTGGGCAAACGCCGGCGCGACGGAAAAAGCGAGCGCGAAGAGCGCCGTGGCAAGAGGCTTCATGAGTCATCTCCGTTCGTAATTTCGGTTGCGTACACCCCGGGACCGAGGGGCTGGGTCGATTGGAAGTCTGGCACAAGGGCAACGAGAGTTTTGTCGAGCCGTTGTAAACATTTAGGGGGTGTGCCTAAAGAATACGGGCGTTCGGAGGCGAGGATCAGGCCTGTGCTCGACGCTGCGATGGGAGCTCTCGGTGGGGATGGGGTGAAAACCAGCTAGGCGTAGGCTTGACGACAGGTTTCGTGTTCGCGGCAGGCAGGCGGGCAGTTCGTCTTATCGATCAGGATGTAGGCCTGGCAGCCGGCGCAGATTACCCCGTAGATCGTTTCGGAGAATTGATCGTGCGTGGTGGAGAGTTTGTGTTCGATGCGAACCTGGTCGCGAGAGAGGGCCATTGATTGCCTTGTAGGCGCCCTGCCCGACATGGTTCCGGCGCTCTTGCATTGATCTTACCTCACATTCGAGCGGTGGGTTCCCAGAGCGATGTCCATGGAAGTGTTTTTGGGAAAGATGACGTCGCGCCCTCGCGCGATGAAGTGAATGTAGATCGAGCGTGCGGCACCGACTGCCCCCATCGCCATGCCGAAGGGTTGGGAGTGGACGGTTGTGCCGAGAAGGATGCCGATCAACTTGTACCCGCCCGCACCTCCGGCTGCACGTTCGGTCGTATCACCGAGCGTATCGCCGCCGACGCCGAAGGAAACGGCCGCAAGCCCGACCGTAAGGGCGGTGTGGATGTATTTGGAGCTGGGATCAGCGGCGCGAGCGCCGCCTTCAGAGTCCAGGCGAAGGTGGCCGGAAGACGCGGATTGAATGCCCTGCAAGTCGCCTTCGATTTTCAGGGATTTTGCAGCAGTGAGCTCGGGCGGAGGGATAAGCTCGCGGAAGCCGATCCGAAGCTGGCCGTTGCGGCTGAAGGACCGGGCCGGAGCAGCTTGTGTGACCGAGCCTTGTAGGCGGGTTCCGGCCGGAAGAAACAGAGAGCCATCGTTGCCGGTGAGTGGACGAAGCAGAATGGCGTCGACGGGGTCGGTGACGTGAGCGGTTCTGGAGTCGAGCGGCGTGAGCAGCCGGGCGCGAACGAAACTGTTTGGCGGGAGCGGACGGTCGAGTTGGGTGAGAGTCTGATCGGTGAGAGGCTCACTTCCGAAGTTGAGAGGTGCCTGAAGTTCAGCAAAATAAATGGACCCGGCATCGATGTATTGAGGATGGACCGGTAGCTGCGCGACGAGGTAACGCTCGACACGATGAAAGCGGCCGGGCTGCGTCACTTGTTGCATCGCTGCGTTCCACTCGCGCTGGGCTTCCTGTTTGGCTTCGCGCGCCTTTTCAGATGCTTGATCGCGAATCGAGGATTTTGCGGCGGATTGTGGCGCCGTTAGGAAGCGCATCACTTCACCCGAGCCGGGCGTAACGATGGTTTGGATGGGGACTCGTGTTCCGTCGGGCAATTTTAGGGCGTGAAATCGGACTTCAATGGGATGCGAGGGCGTGAAGTCCGCGTCCAGATAGGCTTTCACACGAGTGGTGCGATTGATCGGTCGAATTTGGGTCACCTCACCTTCGACGACGGAGCCGGAAGGAATGACCAACTTATCGAATGCAAAAACGGGTTCGACGATGCGGCCGGTGACCGATTGGCCGACTCGTTGAACGCGGACTTGCTGACCGAGGGCGACCTGGAGAGAGGTGTTTTGGGGTACTTCAAGAGCGATCGACGCGGAGTTCGGGGACGCCAGTCGTGAAGCGCCGTCCGACTGCGGATTCGGATCTGGAACCGAATGGGCAGCGTCTTGTGCGATTGCGGCCGAGGGGACCAGGCACGCGAGAAGGAAGTATCCAAAAACGCGAGCAAGCGTTTTGAGCGAGTGAGTGCTGCAGATGGAAAGCTGCGTCCTCAGCATCGCGGACCGACTCGAACCGTCTTGGGTGCTTCCATGCGGGAGGCTGCGAAGTCGTAAGTTCGAGTTGTATTTCGCGTTCGAGGACGGTGCATCGGATGGGCCCGCCGTTCAAGCTCAGAGCAACGAATGCATTCGGAGCAGATCGCGACTTCCTAGAGCCTGAAAGGCCATTGTGCTACTTTCTCTGGCGCAAGTCAGGTTGCAGTTCTACCCAAACAGCGAAGCTCATTCGAGGAAATGATGGAGCGCCTGCAAGTTCGAAGTCGATATCTTCCCTTCGTCGCCGCGGTCATGCTCCTTGGCGGCGCTCATGCGTTGTGGTTTGCGCCCGACAGCGCGGCACAGGCCGATGACGCCGCAAACGTGCAAGCACCGGCCCCCGCACCGAAAACTCTACCGACGCCTGCGCTCCCATGGAAGCCGGAAGACGTGGTGAATCAGGAAGACGCCGGGGGGTTTGACATTTCGAACGATGGGCGGTGGGCGGTGTGGGTAAAGACCACCGCGGATCAAGAGAAAAACGAGCGGGTTGGGAATTTGTATCTATCAAGCCTGACAGAAAAAAAGGAGGTGCAATGGACGCGAGGGACCGAACAGGTCTCGCAGCCGCGATGGTCGCCGTCGGGAAACTACGTCGGATTTCTGAGCACGCGGACGCTGCCGAAGCCTAACCCGAAGGCGGATTCGACGCAGTTGTGGCTGATCAGCGCGGCGGGCGGAGAGCCGTGGCCGGTGACGGAGTCCGAGCGGGGGATCCGACAATTCGAATGGATCGACGACGACACGATTTTATTCAGCGCGGAGGAGAACCCTTCCCTGTATGACGCGAAGCTCAAGGACAACAAGGACGATTCGAACGTGGTGGACGATGCGGCGCACACGGCGCCGGTGCGGCTCTTCGAACTTTCGATCCAAGACAAGAAGGTGAAGCGGATCACGGATAACGATGACTGGATTGAGGAATTCGAAGTTTCACGCGACAAGACGAAGGTGGTGATGAGCGCGCAGCGTGAGTTGAGCTACGAGTGGGATCAGAAGACGCCGCCGGTGTCGTACCTGGTGAATCTAGCGACGGGCGAGCGGAAGCAGATTTTTGAAGGGCAGCGGATCGTGCCGAATGCATTCGTGTGGGCGCGAGACAATTCGGGTTTCTATGTGGCGGCGCCGTATTCGAGCGATCCGAATTTTTTGACGGCGACGGTAGAGCGCGTCTATTTCTACGATCTGGGTGCGGACAAGGTTGTGGAAGTGAATCTGGACTGGGATCGCGGCCTCGGCGGTTCCTTACAGGCGACCGAGGACGGATTCATCGCGCTGCTGGCGGACGGCGTTTATACGAAGGCAGCCCGATACACGCGGCACGGATCGACGTGGTCACGGAAGTCGGTGACCGGCGAACACGAGAAACACTACTTCAGTCTGGTGCTCGGCGACGACGCGAAAACGGTGATTTACAAATATTCGACAGCGAGCCTGCCAACCCAGTTTTACCGGGCGCGGCTCGAGGGCACGAGGATCGCGGGGCAGCAGCAGTTCACGGAATTAAACCCTTCGTTCAAAGACAAACCAATCGCAAAGACGGAAGTGATTCACTGGACGGGCGCGAACGATGAAGAGGTGGAAGGGATTTTGTATTACCCCGATTCGTACAAGGCGGGGAGGGGATATCCGTTGATCGTTGCGACGCACGGCGGGCCAGCTGGAGTGGATCGCGATGAGTGGGCGGAGCGGTGGGCGTACGCTCCGAATCAATTGACCGAGCGAAATGCGTTTGTGCTCAAGACGAACTATCACGGCAGCACAGGTTACGGATTGAAGTGGGTGGAATCGATCTGCTGTGGACATTATTACGACCTCGAGATTCCCGACATCGAGCGCGGGGTGGACAGCCTGATCGGCAAGGGGTTCGTGGATCCGGATCAGATCGGCGCGATGGGCTGGTCGAACGGTTCAATTCTAAGCATTCAGTTGACGGTAACAAATCCAGAACGATACAAGGCAGCTTCGGTGGGCGCGGGGGACGTGGAATGGTTGAGCGATTGGGCGAATGTGGATTTTGGCGAGGCGTTCGATCACTACTACTTCGGAAAATCGCCACTGGAGGATCCTGAGCTGTACTTGAAAAAGTCACCGCTTTTCAAATTGGACCAGGTGAAGACGCCCACGCTGATTTTTTTCGGAACGATCGACCGGCAAGTTCCGACCGAGCAGGGGTGGACGCATTACCGCGCGCTCTACACGGCCGGGAAAGCGCCGGTGAAATTCATTTTGTTTCCGGGAGAAGCGCACGGGCCACGGAAGCTCACGCACCAGTTGCGGAAGATGAACGAGGAGCTGGCGTGGTTCGATCAATATTTGTTCAAGATCAACCCGCCGGAGAACGAGGCGCTAAAGAAAAATTCGCCACTGGAAGCGGCACTCGCGCGGCGGTCGATTCGGAAGGACGGCGCGATGTACGGGATGTTGTGGGCGCCCGAGCAGACCGGGGAGACAGTTCCCGTGGGAACGCTGATCCCCGAGACTGTAAAGCGGGGCGCGATCAGGATTGGGCGTTTCGAAGTGACGCGCGCGCAGTACGCCGCGTTCGACAAGGACTACAAATTCGAACCGGGCACCGAGAATTTTCCGGCCAATGGAATTGCGTTCGAGCAGGCGCGCGCGTATTGCAAATGGCTGAGCGATCTGACGGGCGAAACCTACCGTCTGCCGAACGCGACTGAGGTCGGAACGCTCTACAAAATTCGGCCGAACGAAAATACGCTCGACTACTGGGCGGGTTACTCGCCGAATCCGGAGGACGCGAAGCTGTTGCAGAATAAGGTGAATGAATTGGCCGGCGATGCGCCGCTTTTACGCGAAGTGGGAAGCTTCAGCGGAGAAGGCGAGGCGGGCGAGGAGCTGGTTTTTGATTTGGGCGGGAATGTGGCGGAATGGGTGGTGGCGCCGAACGGCGGAGGCAAGACCATGGGCGGCAGCGCAGATCGTCCGGCGGATCCTGCGGCGGCGGAAGAGCCGACTGAGGCGGCGTATACGGGATTCCGCGTGGTGCATATTGCGCCAGCGGCAAAGTCCGAGGCACCGAAAACTCTTGCGGGTTCGAATTGAGTTGGTGTGGCCCTCCAGGCGCGCGCGCTCCGGGTGCGCCAGCGCGACGTAATGTCGTCGTTGGACGGGCATGGCTCAGTGCCGACTTGATCCAGGCAACGCTGCGGTAGCGACCGGCGTTGGTCGCACCCCGGTCGAGCTCCCGCACTCCGGGACAGGCGTGAGAGGCCGGCACGTCTCACAAAAACGGCGGGCGCGAAGTGGACTCGGTGGCCGGAAACGGATTGGACCTTGCTGCGGACCCGTACGATGAATAGAGTCACGGTATGAACTCCAACCCGGCTTCCAAGCGTACGCAGGTGCAACGGATTCCCGATCGCGGGAAGTACGACGCGGAAACGATTCACGGCATTCTGGATGCCGGTTTCGTATGCCACGTGGGATTTGTGGTGGATGGGCAACCGTTTGTGATTCCGACGAATTACGCGCGCGACGGCGAGAAACTTTACCTGCATGGGTCATCGGCGAGCCGGATGTTGCGGACGCTTGCGGACGGCGTACAAGTTTGCGCGACGGTGACGCATGTGGACGGCCTCGTGCTGGCGCGGGCCGCGTTCCATCATTCGGTGAATTACCGGTCGGTGGTGGCGCTGGGGCGCGCGGTGTTCGTAGAAGATCCCGTAGAGAAGATGCGGGCGCTCGAGCTTTTTACGAATCACGTGGTGCCGGGACGTTGGGATGAGGTGAGAACACCGACCGAACAAGAGCTGAAAGCCACCTCTGTTCTGTCGCTCGATTTGAAGGAAGCGAGTGCGAAGGTGCGAGTGGGAGGGCCGAAGGATGATGCCGAAGATTACCAGCTGCCGATCTGGGCCGGGGTGTTGCCGCTGAGGGTTCATGCGGGAGAGCCGATTTCCGACCCGAAATTGACGGTCGACGTGGAAGTTTCGGCGAGCGTGAAGAAACGCGGCGCGGCGCTCAACAAGTAAGTGCGCGTCACCGGTTTCCGAACTCGCGCCGGAAATACCTCAATGACAGCCGCAGCCTCCGCCACCGCAACACCCGCCACCGATTGGACCTGAAGGACGGCTGGAAGATTTTGTTCCGTTGCCGTGAGCGGCGAAAACGGAGAATTCGATGGTGTGTTTCGCGCTCGCACACTTTGGACATGCAGCGGGCGAATTCTGGTTCAGGACGATTCGTTCGTAATGTTCGTGGCACTCGTCACAAACATATTCGTAGATCGGCATCGATGTTCAGCTCCCACCAAATAAAACAGCCCCGAATTACTTCGGGGCTGTTTGTGAATGCGTTGAAGGTTGACCGCGATTAATCGCCCGCGACCGGTTCGGCTTCTGCTTGCTGCGGAGCCGGAGCGATCTGAACGGGCTTGACGTTCGCGCCGGGAACGGCCGAAAGAATCTGCTGCATCGAGCCGATCTGGACGACGGGTTCGTTGGCCTTCTTCAGCACGAGCTCTTCGTAGATGCGGCGAACTTTGGCCGCCTCTTCGAGGGCCTTTTTGCGGCGGATGCGGTCTTCTTCAGCCGCCGTCAGGGGAATGTCGTGCTCGAGTTCGCGAACGCGGGCGGCGTCTTCAGCGTCGATGCGCAGCGAGTGTTCGTAGCTTTCAAGGTTGACCTTCTTGCCTTTCGCAAAAATGTCGTGCTTACCGTGCTCTTTGTACCATTGAGCGACGGTCGCGTTTTTGTGCATGTTCTCGATGATTTTGCGCCAGCCCACGCCGGTGTTGTACGCGCAGAAGGAAATTTCACCCTGCTGCGTAGCGTAGGGGATGATGCACATTTCGGTGCGGCGGAAATCGTAATTGAAAAGATCCTGGAACCACATGCCCGCGATGAACAGGAAGTTCCAAGGGTCTTCGGAGCGGCGTTTCATGGTGTCTTCGAACGTGCGATCCGGACTGGACTTGCCGTACTTCTTGTCGGCGTTCTTCGAAAGAGCCCAGGTCTTATCGAACTTCATCCAGAGATCCTTCAAGCGAAGGCTGGGAGGCGCCTGGAACGGGCTGTAGTTCTTCAAGAGGGCCAGACCCATCATGAAGTTCGAGAAGTTCTTGCCACGGGCCGCGTCCGTGATGTGCTGGACGTCCTTGGTGAGTTGCTGCGCGTCCAGGAAGCGCGGAACGGGTGCCCATTCCTTGGTTTCCTTGTTGATCATGAGCGCGGTGCCAACGCCGCAGTTCGGGTGGCAACCGCAGGAAAGCGAGCCCCACTGCGAATCCGGACCGTGAACCAGGTCCGAGAAACCGGCGAATGTGCTGATGAATGAAATCGGGAACCAGTCGCGCGTCGGTTCCACCTTGCCGACCTGTGCGCTAACGTCTTGCGCGAGGTGAGACAACGTGTAGCGCTGGCGAATACGGCGCTCTGGAGTGATTTCCTCGTCGCGGCCCGTGAAGGACACTGGCTGGAACGAAACGAAGGAGATCTTCTTCGGGTTTTCCATCGCGAATTTCACGATCGGACCGACTTGATCGTTGTTCACGTTGTTGACGATGGTGGTGACGAGCACGATTTCGATGCCTGCTTCGTGCATGTTTTCGATGGCGCGGAGCTTCACGTCAAAAAGGTTGCCGACCTGGCGGTGACTGTTCGCGTCGTTGCCGATACCGTCAAACTGCAAGTACGCGTAACGGAGTCCGGCTTCGAATGCCTGCTTCGAGAATTCCTTGCTCTTGGCGAACTCGATGCCATTGGTCGCAGCCTGCACGCTGTTGTAACCAACTTTGCGGGCGTAGCGGACGGCGTCCAGAAAACGCGGGTGCATCGTGGGCTCACCGCCCGAGAACTGCACGGACATCTGGCGGCGCGGCTTGATCTTGGTGGCGTTCTCGAGAATTTCCTGAATTTCTTCCCAGCTGAGCTCGTGGACGTAACCAACCTGATTGGCGTCCATGAAGCAGGGGTCGCACATCATGTTGCAGCGGTTGGTGAGGTCGACGGTGAGTACAGAGCCGCGACCGTGGCGGACCGTGCTGGAACCATGGCGGTGCAATTTTTCGTCATTGTGCGCGGGAATATCACGGCCCGGGAAATTCTTCTCAATCCACTCCAGGAACTTCGCGTCAACGGCCATCAGGTCTTCGTACTTGCCGTGGATGGGGCACTCTTTCACCATCCAGACCTGGCCATCGCGTTCGATGATCTGCGCTTTGATTTCGCCGACCTTCTCATGCACCAAGTCGGTCCAATCCTTGTTCCCATTAATGATCAGATCGCGCGCTTCGCGCACGCAATCGGGACACAAGGAATCGGTGGTGCGCGGCCAGCCGAGCGTGGGCTTGGACTTTTCCCAGGACTTCAGCAGCGGCTTCTCCGACCACTTGGGCGTAAAGGAAGGATTCATTTTGTACTTATTGAAGAATTGGATGGAGTCGTAGGTCACGCCCGCGACCTTGCAGAGCGCCCAATCGAACGACTTCCAAATCTGATTGCCTACTGTCTTCGGCATAGAACTTCATCTCTCCTTAAGTGCGTGGCCGGAAACCGGTTCTTTTTGCCAGGCTTTCCAGCGATGGATCTACCCCCAGCCCGTAAGCGGTTAAGCTACCAGAGTTTGCCCGGATTCAAACGGGGGGTCTAGGACCCTGCGTCCAAAGGTGCAATTCGGGCATTAAACGGTCACTGGGAGCAGCCAACGGGACCGGGGTACCAGCCTGAATGGGGAAGGAAACGAACCGTCGCTTGTGGCGGCGGAAACGGAGTCCAGATCGGAGCGCACTGTTTCCCCGTGGTACAAGATGCGGCGACCCCGGAAAGAGTTACAGGTTTGTTCGCGGAGGGTGCTGCGGAAAAACCGGCGCCGAAGTTCAGTCGGTGTTCAGGGGCGTGCGCAGGACGCCAATCGCGAAGTGCGCGAGATGAGGAGCATCGTCGTCGAGCTGGATCCAGCGGACGACGCAGTGGTCTTTTAAGTACTGCGAGACTTTGGCTTCGCCGATCCCGAGATGCTCGGCGAGCTTCGCTTTTAACCCGCTGTCGAAAACGGGCCGACCGCCGCGAACGGGTTTCGCATTCGAACGACCGCCACCGCGGGCAAGATTGCCAAGGCCGACGCGAAGGGTCTGGCAGGCTTCGACGTAGTAGGAGGTAATCTGATCCGAATCGGAAAGTAGAAACACGCCGGGGCCGGCTGGCGCGGCGTCGACTTCGTCCATTTTGTGGAGCGGACTGGCGACGAGGCGGCGAAGCATGGAATCGAGTTTTGCCATTCGCGAGGCGAGCGCCGGATCGCCTGCGCGTCCGTGTGCAGTGCGCTCGGAAGGCAGCATCGGTACGGGCTGGTCGATTTGCTCGTGGGCCTCGTGGCGCGCATGGTCGTGTTCGGCCGCGTAAGCCGACGGGCGGCGCTCGGAAGGCTCGTGGCGGAAGTTGGGCGCGGGTTCGCGACGTGTTACAGGAGGGGCGGCGGGGGCGGCAGCGACGCGAGGTTCCGCGTACGCCTGATCGGGCAGACCGGTCGATGGGGTGGCTCCGCCTTTGCGACGGCGGCCACGGCCTCCGCGGCGTCCGCGACGGCGCTTTTTCTTTCCGGTTTGCGATAGATCGGCGGAACCGGCTTCAGCGGATCGGGCGGCAAGCGCAGTGTCGGACTCTTCGCCTTCTTCGTCACCAACTTCGCCGTTGGCCTCGACATCCTCGTCGGGAGGAATTTCGCCAATCGCTAGCGCGGACTTCGGCTTCTCCGTGGGCCGGTTGCCGTTCAATTCGTTGTCCTCGAATTTTTCAGCGCCATGAGCATGCGAGGCCGACTTTTCGCCGGCGACGGGAATGGGCGCGCCGAGGCGCGTCAGCGCATCTTCGGCTTTTTTCTTCCAATCGGCGCGGCGAAAACGCTCAGCCGAAATGGTGTACCACCGGATCGCTTCCTCCAGACGCTCGGCCTTTTCTTCCACGGCGCCGAGTTCCCAGGAAACCATGGCATCGCGCGTGCGCTGGAAAAGCTCGGAGAGTTTTGTTCGCGCGTCCGTGCTGTTCTTCGCTTTTCGGATGCGTGCTTGGATTTGTCGCCAGTCGGCCATCGCGGGCATTGTAGCAGCGCTTCGGAGAATAGGCCAACTTACCAGTGATATTGCTGCCCATGATTAAGGTGGGCGGATGATGGCATGATGGGCTCATGGATCGTGCCGAGAAAACCCATTGGATTCGCGAACGGGCGCGCGAGTTGGGCTTTGATTTGTGCGGCGTTGTGTCGGCTGCGGAACCGGGACGGACTCCGGAACTGACGCGGCTGCCGGAGTGGCTTAGCGCGGGATATGCGGGCCAGATGGAGTATCTGCACGATGAGCGGCGTGCCGATCCGAGACGAGCGCTTGAGGGCGCGAAAAGCGTGATCATGGTGGCGCTGAATTACAACGCGAACCGGCCGCATTCAACCGATGTCGGAGTTTATGGTTCTCCGGAGGGCGCGCCGCGCGGGTGGATTTCACGCTACGCATGGGGCGAGGACTACCACAAGGTTATATGGACGAAATTGAACGCGCTGGTGGCGGCGATGAAGGCGAAGTGGACTGAACCGTTCGGCGTCGATGCACGGGCGGACAGTGGTCCGGTGCTCGAGCGCGTGGCGGCGAAGTACGCGGGGCTTGGTTGGCAGGCAAAGAACACCTGCTTGATCAACCAGGAGATTGGTTCGTGGATGTTTCTTGGGACCGTGCTTACGACGCTGGACCTTGCTCCGACAGTGAACGAGGGCGATGGGCCGGCGCCAGACCTGTGCGGAAGCTGTACTTTGTGCATTGAGGCATGCCCGACAGAGGCATTCGTCGAGCCGTACGTGCTCGATGCGCGGCGGTGCATTTCGTATCTGACGATCGAGCTCCACGGGGCGATTCCCGAAGAGTTTCGCGAGAAAATGGGACACGCGTTGATCGGGTGCGACATTTGCCAGGATGTGTGTCCGTGGAATCGCAAGGCGCCGGCGACGAAGCTGGCGCTGTTTCAGCCGAGGACGGTTGAACTGACGGCAGCGACGGAGAGCGAGCCGGCGAGAACTGCTGAGTTGGTGGCGCCGGAGCTGGAGTGGATCGCGTCGCTGACACAAGAGCAGTTCAGCCGGATTTTTGCTCGCAGCGCTGTGAAGCGGACGAAGTGGCGCGGGCTGGTCCGCAACGCGTGCGTGGCCTTGGGGAATTCGAAACTCGAGCGAGGCTCTGCGGCGCACTCGCGCGTGACAACGTTACTGGAAAGGCTGAGCTCGTCAGACGATGCGTTGATCGCCGAGCATGCGCAGTGGGCGCTCGAGCGAGTTCGCTGAAGTTGAGTTCGGAGCACGTGGACTCGCTACGAACGCCAGCGGAGAGTTACCGGCCCTCGCATTGGATGGTGCGGCGGGTTGCCGGAATTGCGTGAATCCTGTAGCGCGGACTTTAGCTCAAAGTACCAACGTGCCTGGCGGTCAGCATCGTCAATCAACATCATGCGGTCTTCGTACTTCAGGCCGAGCGCCTGCTTCTGAATCACTTCCATATCCTGGCGGATGAAGCGCGGGCCGAAGACGTTGACGATGAAGGAGACGATCGGGAACCACGGAAGGATGTTCCAAGCGGCGCAGAAATCGAGGCGACAAAAATCGCGGCGAATGGGAGTGACGGTTGTGCGGCTGGTGAGCCAGTAGTTCCCTGCCCTGATTTGTTCGAAACGTTGATTCGGCAATACGAAGTCGATGGTGGTGGTGGCAGGCTCGCCGGTCAGGTATTTGAGAATTTTGTACGGCGCGCTGTTGACCGAGGGCGCGTGCGGACTCATGCGGAAGCCATTCGGGATCGGCTCGAACCTTTTTTCCTTTTCGCGAATGCTCTTGCGCGTACGCCACCACCAGGCTTGATGCACGAACGGGCCGTGCGCGGGATCCATTAAACCGATGATGGCTTGATCGACTCCGCATGGCAGGTCCGCGTACAGGTGGGCAATTTTGTAGCGGGTGCTGAAAGTCGGAAGTTCGGGTGCGGGCGGAGGGAGTTCGTCAAGACCGCGGCCTTCGCGGTTGGTCATGAAGGCCCAGATGTAACCGTCGCGCTCCTGGCACGGAAAACTTCCGGCGTAGATGCGATCGCACTTCAGTTTTGAATCGGGTGTGAGCGACGGGATTTCTGTGCATTGGCCGGTGTGCGCGTCAAATTTCCAGCCGTGGTAAGCACATTCGACGTTTTTCCCGTCGAACCGGCCGAAGGACAGCGGAAATGCACGATGGGGGCAAACGTCGCGAAGCGCGAAGGCCTTCCCAGCGGCGTCGCGACCCAACACGATTGGAACTTCGAGAAGCATTGCGCGAACCAGTTTGTGCCGATGCACCTGCTCGCTGCGCAGCGCTGGATACCAGAACTCCCAAAGCATGTCACCTGTGCTGGCAGTTCCTGAGGGGGGACTCATCGCGGCCATCGTATTACAGCGGTGGCGTCACATCAAACCTTCGGATCGCTGCCTGTGATTCCAGCGCGCTGGATAGGGCCGGGTGCGGGGATCTGCTTGGCAACGAAGAGGCCAGCGACGGACGGTCGCTCGAGAACCAGAAATGTGAAAACGCCGAGGATCGTGCCGTACGGGACTTCAAGACAAGAGATCGCGGCGACGACCAGGCAAAAGGTGCGCGATTTTCGCTGCTTCAGGCAGACAGCGGTGTAAAACTTCAAGGCGGCCATGGTAATCATGAAAGCAAACAGTCCGAAGCCGATCAGACCGAACAGCCAACCTAAAATTTGCGGCGTGGGCTGGCCAGTTTCCGCAGCAGCCGCTGCGCCTTTTGAGACTGCCAGGCCGATCACGGCGCCCATACCGGCGTACAGAAGTCCCAGCAGTGAAAACACGGCGGTGATTGCGGCAGAGACGTAGTAGCCAAGGGCGAGTAGGCGGAGATGTTCTTCGTCGGCGAAGGCTTGTTGGGCTGGATCGGATGGCATGACGGATCGGCAGTGAACGGGTTCGGAATCGAAGTGACAGTATCACAGATGCGGTATCGACGAGCTGGTCCGAGCAGCCCAATTGACAGGGCGACTACCCGCAGCTATCCTGAACACAGAAGCGCATGTTTGCCTCCTTTTATTAGCGAGCCCTCCGACCCGCGATGCGGGCCATGCCGTTGCTGAGTTGCATCCCAACGAATCATTGCATCCGCTGACTGACGGCACGATTGAGGCATAACCATGGCAGATTCGAAGCTTTTTGAAAAACTCGAGCAGATCGAGACCAAGTACGAGGAATTGACACAGCAGCTTTCATCGCCGGAGGTCCATGCGGACTCGGCGCGCTTCCAGAAGCTTGCCAAGACGCACTCGGACATGGCTGAGATGGTGGCGAAGTACCGCGAGTGGAAACAGATTCAGAAAGGCCTCGCCGGCACGAAGCAGATGTTGATGGAGAGCGACGACCCAGAAATGAAGCAGATGGCGCACGAGGAAGAGCGCGAACTGCTGGCTCGAGCCGAAACCGTCGAGCGCGACTTGAAATTTCTGCTCCTGCCGAAAGACCCCAACGACGACAAGAATGTGATCGTGGAAATTCGGGCGGGCACGGGCGGCGACGAAGCGTCTCTATTCGCGAGCGAGCTATTTCGAATGTACTCGCGATACGCGGAGACACAGGGCTGGAAAGTGGAAGTGTTGGAAAGCTCGGCTTCCTCGATTGGGGGAATGAAAGATATCGTAGCCGCGATTCAAGGCAAGAAGGTGTATTCGAAACTGAAGTACGAAAGTGGAGTGCATCGGGTACAACGTGTTCCCGCGACGGAGACGGCGGGCCGCATTCACACTTCGGCCGCGACGGTGGCGGTGCTGCCAGAAGCGGATGAAATCGACATCAAGATCGAAGCCAAGGATCTGCGGATCGACACGTTCTGTTCATCCGGGCCCGGCGGACAATCTGTGAATACGACTTATTCAGCCGTGCGTATCACGCACATCCCCAGCGGGCTCGTCGTGTCGCAGCAGGACGAAAAATCGCAAATCAAGAACCGCGCGAAAGCGATGCGCGTGCTTCGAGCGCGGCTCTACGAACAAGAACAACAAAAGCAGCATGACGCGATCGCCGCAGAACGGCGCGGCCAGATCGGAAGCGGAGATCGCTCCGAAAAGATCCGCACCTACAACTTCCCGCAAAACCGCGTGTCCGACCATCGCATCGGCTTGACGCTGCATCAGCTTGACCAAGTGATGGAAGGCAAACTTGCACCGCTGGTGGACCCGCTCTCCACACACTACGAATCTGAACGACTTGATAAAGAGCTGGGTGCCGCGTAAGCAACGGCGCTCGTACGAGCGGAAATGCATCCTGAAACACCTCCTCAAAGTGACCGCGGCGACCGGGATGTCGGAGGCGCACTGAAAGATGGCGTTGCGCGACTGCGCGAGGCGGCGGTTCCCTCCTATACGCTTGCGGCGGAAGTATTGCTGATGCACGCGACGGCCCGCGATCGAGCGTGGCTCTTTGCGCATCCCGAACACGTGCTGGAGGCGGAGGCCGTCGGAAGATATTTCGCACTGATCGAGCGGCGCGCGGCTGGTGAACCGACACAGTACCTGACGGGCAAGCAGGAATTCTGGGGACTGGAGTTCGAGGTCGCGCCTGGCGTGTTGATACCGCGACCGGAAACCGAGCACCTGATGGAAGTTGCCCTAGCGCGATTGGGCGAGCGCGGGCTGAAGATTCATATGGATACCGGTGCGCCGCGCGAAACGATGTATGTGGCGGACGTGGGCACCGGATCGGGATGTCTCGCCGTGGCACTGGCGTATGAGTTGCCGCACGCGAAGATTTACGCGACCGATATTTCGGCAGCAGCGCTGGCGATCGCGCGGCGGAACGCCGAGAAAAATGGCGTTGCGGATCGCGTGACGTTTTTCGAGGCCGACTTGCTGACGCCATTTCTGGGGGCGGACTCGGCAGCGAGGGCTGACGCGCTGCCAAGCAGGTTCGACGTGATCGTGAGCAATCCGCCTTATATATCCCACGAAGAGAAACAGAACTTGCAACGCGAAGTCCGCGACCACGAACCCTCCTGGGCGCTCTTTGGTGGTGCGACGGGCCTAGAGTTGTACGCTCCGATCGTAGAACAAGCGAGCACGCTGCTGCGCGACCGCGGAATTCTAGTGTTGGAGCTGGGCCACGATGCAGACGAGTACGTTCGCAGACTCTTCGACCGAAGTAGCGGGTGGACCAACGTTTCGGTAACGATGGACCTTGCCGGAATTCCTCGCGTGTTGGCTGCGCAACGGTCACGCTAGCTTCCACCGAGGGGTCCTGTGCTTCAAAACGAGCCGGTTGCGTCCGCGCGATGCGGCGCGCTACCCTCGAATCCACCTTCGATGCCCCGGCTGGCCCAATTCCGCGCGAAGCACGAAGCGGCTCAGCCGCTCACGGCTGAATCGCCGACTCCCATACTCCACGTTGATATGGACGCGTTTTTCGTGTCCGTCGAGCTTCTCGCGCGGCCCGAGCTGAAAGGCAAGGCGGTGGTCGTAGGCGGCGACCGCGATCAACGCGGCGTGGTGACGTCGGCCAGTTACGAGGCACGAAAATACGGGATTCATTCGGCGATGGCTTTGCGGACTGCCGCTAAATTATGCCCGCACGCCGTTTTTCTTCCGGGTCATCATGGACGGTATGGCGAATGGAGCGATCGCGTGGCGACGATTCTGGCCAAATATTCGCCGATCGTGGAGATGGCGTCGATCGACGAGGCGTATCTGGATCTTTCCGGCACCGAACGAATGCATGGGCCGCCGCTTGCGGCCGCGCACAAATTGCTAAAGCAGATCACCCTTACGACGTCGCTTCCCTGCTCCGGCGGGCTGGGTTCGACGCGATTGATCGCAAAGATCGCCAGCGAGCAGGCGAAGCCGCGCGGATTGGTTTGGGTCGCGCCGGGAAGCGAGGCGAAATTTCTCGCGCCGCTTGCGGTGAGGCGAATTCCGGGGATCGGGAAAGTAACCGAAGCGGCACTGCAGGACCTTTCGATTCAGACCATCGAGCAGCTGCAGGCGCTCTCGATCGAACGGCTCGAGGCGACCTTTGGGCGCTGGGGCACGGCGCTCTATCGAAAGGCCCGCGGGATCGATTCGTTCGAATTTTTCCTGGATGCTGAACCGAAGTCAGTGTCGCACAACCAGACTTTCGGCGAGGATACGAACGATCGGCAACTGCTGGAGTCAACGCTCAGTTTCTTGTGCCAGAAGGGCGCGAAGCGGATGCGCGAGGCAGGGCTACACGCGCGCACGGTGACGCTTACCGTTCGTTATGCCAGTTTCAAAACGATCACGCGGAGTCACACATTGGCCGAGCCGTTTGATGTGGATACGGTGTTCATGGAAACGATTCGCGCGCTGTTCAACCAGGCCTGGGACGGGAGAGCGAAACTGCGCCTGGTGGGCGCAGCGCTGACTTCGTTTTCAGGTGCGCCAGGGCAACTGGATTTGCTCGACGCTGCGCGGCGCGAGAAGCTGCGGCGGCTGGCGAAAACGACGGATCAGTTGCGCGACAAGTTCGGATTTATGAAACTACAATTTGGCGGTTCGCTGACGCCGCCGGCAAAAAAGCCGAAAGAACGAGCCATTCAGGCGAAGAGCGGCGATGCGCCTCAAACCTGAACTATAATTTTCTTTCATGTCCTCGACTCCGAACCTTCCTCCGAATCCAACTACGGCCAGCAGCGGTGCGCGCGGATTCTGGGGACGTGTGACCGAGGGCCTGGAAATTCAGGAACTGTGGGGCCAGTTCAAGTCGGAAGCGCGCGAGGGCTACAACCTCTATTCAAAAGACGTCGACTGGGACTCGCTGAGCAAGGAACGGTCGAAGTTCAAACGGTACTTTCGCTCAGGCAAGGCGCTTTTTCAGGCGATGCTGATGAAGCTCTCGCCTGCGCGCCGGGTTCTTTTGTTGGTCGCCCTGGTGATGATCGTATTTCATCCGGACTTCCGCTCCGGGAATCAGGACGTGTCCGTCGATTTCGTGGGCATCGGCGCGATCATTTTATTTGTGCTGCTGGCGCTAGAGTTGGCCGATCGCGTGACGATGAAACGCGATCTGGAGATTGCTCGCGAGATTCAACAGTGGCTGGTACCGAATGCACCGCCCGCGGTTCCCGGAGTGGACATCGCGTTTGCTACGCGCCCGCAGAACACGGTGGCCGGCGACTACTACGACGCGTTCGTGCGGCAGATTCCAGGAGTAGCCGCCGATGCGGCAGCGCTGCTGGTGGTGGTGGCCGATGTGGCGGGAAAAAGCGTGCCGGCCGCGCTGCTGATGGCGACGTTTCAATCCGGACTGCGCGCGCTTTCGTCCACGCCGGCTTCGCTGAATGAAGTCGTGACGGGGCTGGACCGCTACGCGCGGGCGCACAGCCTCGAAGGACGTCGATTCACAACGGCGTTTCTGGCAGAGATTGATCCTGGAACGCGCGAGATGCGCTATACGAATTGCGGACACAACGATCCGATTTTGCGGCGTGCCTCGGGACCGATCGAGCGGCTCGGCGTGGGCGGGCCACCACTGGGATTGCCGCTTTTCACCGAGAATGAGCTGGTCTATGGCTCGGCGAGCGTGCAGCTGATGCCGGGCGACATGCTGTTCATTTTCACCGACGGCGTGGTGGAAGCGGTGAATGAGCAAGGCGAAGAATTCAAGGAGTCGCGGCTGCTGGCTTCGATCGAGGCGGCAGCGAGCCAAAATGCAGCTGGAGTTCTGGCGCGCGTGATGGGCGATGTGAATGCGTTCGTCGGCTACGCAAGGCAACATGATGACATCACGGCGCTCGTACTGCGCATCGCGTAATTTCTGCGAATGGCTTTCAGAGTAGCTAATGTAGTTTGAGTTCCCGTTGTCCTCAGCAAACTTTCAACCTGTCAACGATTGCCGCATAATCGCGGTATGAAAGCGCGTGAATTCGCAGATCAGGTGTGCGCGACGCTTGGAAAGTCTGGATTTCAAGCCTTTTTGGTGGGCGGGTGTGTCCGCGACATTTTGCTGAAGCGCGAGCCGGAAGACTATGACGTCGCGACCGACGCAACGCCTGAACAGATTGAGGAGCTTTTCCCGCACACCTTGGACATCGGCGCTCGATTCGGCGTGATCGTGGTGATCGAAGACCCCCAGGACGCCGCTGCGGCAAAAGTTGAGGTGGCGACGTTCCGTTCGGACAGGTCCTACAGCGATGGAAGGCATCCGGACGGGGTGACCTATTCGAAGACTCCCCAGCAGGACGTAGCGCGGCGCGACTTCACGATCAATGCCCTGCTCTTCGATCCTGCGACGGGCGAGGTGCTTGATTTGGTGGGAGGGCGAGAGGACCTGCGCGACGGCGTAATACGCGCGATCGGCCAGGCGGAACGGCGATTCGGCGAAGACAAGCTGAGGATGTTGCGCGCGGTTCGGTTTGCGGCGCGATTCGGATACACGATCGAGCCGAACACGATGGCTGCGATTCAAAACTTGGCAGCGGAGATTCATCAGGTGTCCGCGGAACGAGTCCGAGACGAACTCACCAAGATTTTGACGGAAGGGTCGGCGCGGCGCGGATTTGAGCTGCTCGACGCCACCGGGCTTTTGGTGCAGGTGCTACCGGAAATCGCGAGGATGAAAGGCGTGCAGCAGCCTGCACAGTTTCATCCGGAAGGGGATGTGTGGCAGCACACGCTGATGATGCTGGGAATGTTGGAAGCAGGAACATCGAAAACTCTGGCTTGGGGCGTACTCCTGCATGACGTCGGCAAACCTCCGACGTTTACTCCGCCGTCTGGACCGAACGGGCGGATTCGATTCGATCGACACGTGGAGGTTGGAGTGAAGATGGCGGAGGAGATCGGCCGGCGGTTCCGATTTTCAAACGAAGATACGGAGCAAGTGGCGCTGCTGGTGATGAACCATATGCGCTTCAAAGACGTACCTGCCATGAAGCCGGCGACGCTCAAGAGGTTTGCGCGACTGGACCGGTTTCGCGAGCACCTGGAGCTTCACCGGCTGGACTGCCTATCGAGCCACCGGAATCTCGACAATTACAAGGCGCTGGAGCGGTTCCTGGCCGAGACGCCGCCGGAACAGGTGGCACCCGCGCGACTGCTAACGGGAGAGGACCTAATCGGGCTGGGATTTCGACCCGGACCTCGGTTTAAGGAGATCCTTACGGCCGTGGAGGATGCGCAGCTGAACGGGTCGATCCAGGATACAGCGGAGGCTCAAAGGTTTGTCGTGGAACAATATGGAAGCGGTGATGGGCACTCAAAACGGGCCGAGGACACGTAATAGAATGATTAAAAGCTACTTAGAGTGTACTTGGGGCAACACGACGCGCTGAATCCGACAGGCCTCCAGCGTATCGAAAGACCTTAGCCTGATACTATCAACTTATTTCACAGGCTCGAACGAAGGGCTGAAGTCTTTTCGTGCTTTGATGCATCTAAATAGATCGTCGGTTGATATCGTTCATACGAACCGACCGGTTTTTGTTGCAGTCCAAGGGGGACTACGGTGAGCAAAGTTACCAGAAGCATTCCCGATGAGCTTCCGATTCTTCCTGTCCGAGATACGGTTCTGTTTCCGGGAGCCGTGATGCCGCTGCCGGTTGGGCGCGAGAGCTCGCTGGCGCTGCTGAACTCGCTGGAAGGAACCGAGAAGATTCTTGGTGTTGTGGCGCAGCTCGATCCCCGAATCGAAATGCCGACCGGCACCGATTTGCACGGCGTGGGAACGCTAGCAAAAGTACACAAGATGGTCCGCATGCCGAACGGCAACGTGGTGGCATTCCTGGAAGGTCTGGACCGCATCCGCGTCAAGGAAGTGCTGGGTTTCAAGCCCTTCCTGAAGGCCCATGTGGAACTCCAGCCGGATCTGGAAGACAACCGCGATTCCGAACTGACTGCGCTTCAGCGGAACGTGCAGGAGCTATTCCGCGAGGTCGTAGCGCGTTCGCCGCAGCTTTCCGACGATCTGCAAAGCGAAGTGATGAGCATCGAGTCGCCGGGGAAAATGGCGGACTTCGTCTCATCGACGTTGCCGTCTTTGAGCACGATGATTCGGCAGGAATTGTTGGAAACCTTCAGTATCAAGAAACGTTTTGAGAACCTGATCAACGAGTTGACCAAAGAACGCGAGGTGCTGGACCTGCGCAACAAGATCCAGGACCAGGTGCAAGAGCAGGTCAACCAGAGCCAGCGCGAATTCCTGCTGCGCGAGCAGATGAAGGCAATTCAGAAGGAATTGGGCGAGAGCGACGACGGCGCGGCCGAAATCGACGAGCTTCGGAAGAAGGTCGAGGAGTCCGGCATGTCCGCCGAAGCAAAGAAGGAGTGCGACCGTGAACTGAAGCGGCTCGCGAAGATGACTCCTGCGTCGGCGGAATACATGGTGGCGCGTACATACCTTGAGTGGATGACGTCGCTTCCTTGGAATAAGACGTCCGGCACGGAGGATATCGACATCCCGAAGGCGCAGGAAATTCTCGATGAAGACCACTACGACCTGGTGAAGATCAAGCAGCGCATCCTCGATTACTTGGCAGTGAAGAAGTTACAGCCGGGAATGAAGGGACCGATCCTGTGCTTCGTCGGACCCCCCGGCGTTGGCAAAACTTCGCTCGGAAAGTCGATCGCAAGATCGTTGGGCCGCAAGTTCGTCCGTATTTCGTTGGGCGGCATGCACGACGAGGCGGAAATCCGCGGCCATCGCCGCACCTACATCGGCGCGTTGCCTGGACAGATTATCCAGGGAATTCGCCGGGCCGAGACGATGGATCCCGTCGTGATGTTGGACGAGGTGGATAAGCTCGGACGCGATTTCCGTGGCGACCCGTCTGCAGCGTTGATGGAAGTGCTCGACCCGGAGCAGAACTCAACGTTCCGCGACCACTATCTGGACGTGCCGTTTGACCTGTCGAAAGTGCTATTTATCGCGACGGCAAACTGGCTCGATCCCGTTCCGGAACCGCTGCGCGACCGCATGGAAATTCTCGAGCTTTCCGGTTACACAGAAGAAGAGAAGGTTCACATCGCGAAGCGCTTCCTGGTGGCTCGCCAGACGAAGGAACACGGCATAACCGACGAGCAGATCGAGTTCACGGATGAGGCGTTGCGCGACGTGATTCGCCACTACACGCGGGAAGCGGGTGTGCGAAACCTGGAACGCGAAATCGGAACGCTGGTACGGAAACAGGCACGCCGCATGGCAGAAGGGCAGACCGACAAGCTCGTTGTGACCAGCGACGTGGTCCGCGATGTACTGGGGCTTCAGAAGATGCGCCTCGAGAAGGAAGTGGAGGAACGCGTTCAGAAGCCGGGTGTTTCGGTGGGCCTTGTGTGGACTCCGGTCGGCGGCGACATCGTCTTCATCGAAGCGAGCAAGATGCGCGGCGGCAAGACGTTCACGATGACCGGGCACCTGGGCGACGTGATGCAGGAATCGATGCGGGCGGCGCTCACCTGGGTGAGGGCGAACTGCGAACGGTACGGAATCGATCCGGATTTCTTCCGCAAGCAGGACGTACACATTCACGTGCCGTCCGGTGCGGTACCGAAGGACGGTCCGTCGGCGGGCGTGGCGATGGTCACCGCGCTGGTGAGCTTGCTGACTGGCCGCGCGATCCGGCCGCGCGTGGCGATGACCGGCGAGATTTCGCTCTCCGGCATTGTGTTGCCGGTCGGCGGAATCAAGGAAAAGGTTCTCGGAGCGAAGCGCGCGGGCATCAAGGAAGTCATACTTCCGTCGGAGAACGAGCCGAACGTGAAGGAGGACTTGCCGGATGAGATGCTCGGTGAGGTGAAAGTCCACTTCGTCCGCACAGCGGAAGAGGCACTCGAGATTGCGTTGGGCAAGTTCGAGAAGCCGATCCGCGGGGTGGCGACCGGGAAACCGGATGACGACCGCCCGGTCGCAGGTCCGGTCCACTAACTCAGCGCGGCTCATTCATCAATTCAAGGGAGCTGAGACAGCCAAGGCCCGGGGAGAAATCCTCGGGCCTTTTCTTTTTTGGGGTTGGAGCAATTCCAGTTGCGGCGCGAGAGGGAATCGCGTACAGCTAATTTCCGTATGCCTTACCGTCCGAGGGAGCTGGTGATCCGCGCGCGCGAAGCGGCCACGCTGTTGTTGGCCACGCTGGATCGCAATGAGTTGGTCCCGCGGTTTCTGGACATCTACGCCGCCGAGAACCGGCGCCCTGGCCGGGCGGACGCGCCAGCGCACTATCGCGAGCAACTTGAGACGATCCGGCGGGAGGCGATTCTGGCGATGGTACTGCGCGCCGAAGCAATCTTCCCGGCCCGACTGAAAGTGCATGTGACGGTTCGGACCGCGAAGCCTCGCACCACAAAGGGCAAGCGCGGCAAGCGCGGGAGGAAGAAAGCTGCGGCTCGTACGCCGCGGGAGCAGGGCTGGGAACTGGCCATCCCGCTGCTGGATCTTTTCCGAGAGGAGTTTTTCGTGGCGCTGGGGCAAGCGCTGCGCTGGACGGAGGACGAGGCGCAAGCCTTCTGGCGCGATCTTGACCTGTACGAAACCCTGAGCGCGAACCAGCCTAAACGCAAGCCAGCGCGCGCGGTACGGACGGCGGCCTCTGGGCCATTCGTAGACCGCACCGCGCTGCTTCTTGATCCTTCGCTCATGGACCAGGCCCGGCGCGCCGCAGCCAAGTTCCAGCTCGAACTGGACGCTGCGGCCGATCGTGCGCTGCGCCAGGCCTTCTCCCGGCGCCGATCCAACTAGCCACTCCCGACGGGCTTCCAACCGGCACCGCAGGCCCCTCTGGCATTGCAGATCACGCACATGTCGCCATGTAGTCACGATGCAAGACGGCATGGGTTTGCTATCCTCGCGACGAAGCCAATGATTTTCAACGTTTTCTATCTGCTCGTGCTGGCGCAGATCGCCCTCGGGGTCTATTCCCTGTATGAGGGATGGGTGTGGTTCCGGATGGTGCGGCAACGGCTATCGACGCACGCTGGATTTTACACGCCGGCGGCCGCCTTGATCGTCCCTTGCAAAGGCGCAGAACGCGGGCTTGAAGAAAATCTGATGGCGATGACGCGGTTCGACTATCCGAACTACGAACTTTACTTTGTGCTGGCGACGAGTCTCGATCCAGCGTTGAAGGTGATTGAGCGGGTGAAAACCGCGAGCGCGAAGCCGGTGCATATCGTGATCGCCGGACCGCCGGAAGATTGCGGCGAGAAAGTGTACAACCTGACGCGCGCGGTGGCCGCTCTGCCTGAAAACATCGAGATGCTCGTATTCACCGATTCGGACGTGCGCGCGCCGAAAACGTGGCTGACGAAACTGATCGCTCCGCTGCAGGACCCGCGCATTGGAGCGACAACGGCGTACCGATGGATCGTGCCGAACGGAAGTGGAGGCGACGGATTCGCGAGTGCACTGGCGTCGGTGTGGAACGCATCGGTCGCCACGATGCTCGGAAAACCGGCCAACAATTTTTGTTGGGGCGGCGGCACCGCAATCCGTAAGACGACTTTCAAAGACGCCAACGTCGAGGAATCCTGGAAGGGCGCGGTAAGCGACGATTTCGCGATGACCTATGCGCTGGAAGTCGTCGGAAAGCAGGTCGTCTTTTGTGCAGAATGCCTTGCGCCGACTCTCCAGCCTTGGACGTTTCAAAGCCTGCTGGACTTCACGAACCGGCAAATTCTGATCACGCGGATTTATTCGCCACGGCGCTGGAAGCTCGGAGCGATGGCGCACATCAGCTACACACTCACGGTCTTATTTGGATTTTATGTCGTGCTCTACGGCATGGTCGACGTCGATCCGTGGGGAAATCTCTTGCTGCTGACGCTCGCGATTCCGCTGCTTGCCGCGATGAAGGGAGCGCTTCGTACAATCGCTGTAAGCGAGGCGCTTCCGGAATGGAGATCGGCGCAGAGCAGCTGGAGCTGGATCTGGACCGTGCTGGCTCCCATCGTCCCCTTCTTGTTTGCATACAATTTTTTGATGTCCCTTGTGAGCCGACGTATCCTTTGGCGTGGGATTCGGTACGAGCTCATCAGTCCGAACTCCACGAAGATCATCCGGCGGTAAATCGGATTTATGCGCCGCTGATTCGATAAGGCAAGCGCGACTGCGAGTCTTTGTTGAGCCCTCAACGACGGGAAATTCGTTCAGCGTATCTGGAGTGGTGGAAACTCCGCTCGTCGGCGCGGTTCAATCTCGCAGCCAGCGCCATCGCACCACTTCCCATCGAAGAATTGCACGTCCAACCCACAGATCTTCAGATTTCGGGGCCGAGTGGATACGGTTACGAGCCGCTGTTAGCGGCGCTGGCCGCGAAAGCCGGTGTTCCAACCGATTGCGTGGTGCACACACAGGGAACGTCGATGGCGAACCATCTCGCGATGGCCGCGCTGCTCGAACCGGGTGATGAAATATTGGTGGAGGAGCCAACTTACGAGGCGGTGCTTTCGACCGCCGAATACCTGGGCGCGCAGGTGCGAAGATTCCCTCGCAGCTTCGAGTCGGGATTCCAGCTCGACCCGCGCGAAGTCGAACGGCGCATTTCGCCCAGGACGCGGATGATTATGATCACAAATCTTCACAATCCCACCGGTGTCCGGACGACGGATGCGAAGTTGAAGATCGTCGGCGAAATTGCGCGCAGCCTGGGCGCCCATGTGCTGGTCGACGAGGTCTACCTGGAAGCGAGCTTTGATGTCCCCTGGCAGACAGCGTTCCGACTGGGGCCGAATTTCATCGCGACGAGCAGCCTGACGAAGGCGTACGGGCTATCGGGATTGCGCTGCGGATGGATATTCGCGACGAAGCAGCTCGCGGAACGGATGTGGCGGCTGAATGACTTGTTTGGGGTGAGCGGTGCGCATCCGGCGGAAGTTTTAAGCGTGCTGGCGCTGCAACGACTGCCAGAGATCTCGGCGCGGTCCAAGAAGCTGCTCGATGAGAATCGCACGTTGTTGAAAACGTTCCTCGATTCCCGGAAGGATCTGCTGGCCATTCGGCCCGATGGCGGGACGCTGGTGTTTCCATTTCTTTCCAGCGGGCATGTGGATGCGTTTTGCCAGTTGCTGCGCGAGAAATATGAAACCAGCGTGGTACCAGGGAGATTTTTTGATTCACCGGAACATTTCCGAATCGGGTTCGGAATCCATACGACCATGCTGACGCAGGGATTATCGAGAATTTCGGATTGTCTGGACGATCTGGGCAAAAAGAATTAGCGGCGCGAGGGAAGTGCCGCTAACTGGCGCGCAGTTTCTTTTTCGGCAGAAGGATATCGACGAGTGCCTGGGCTGCAGCCGTGAGCGGGCGGTCCTGCCGGTAAACCAGGTACAGGCGCCGCTCCATTTTCATTTCGTGGATCCCCAGTTCGCGCAGTTCACCTCGATTCACTTCTTCCTGTACGCACATGCGCGGAACGATGGCGACGCCTTTTTTGAGCGCAACGAAGCGCTTGATGCTTTCGATCGTGGGGAGCTCGACGTCCATGCGCAAGGGAACGCGGTGTTTCGCGAAGAGCTGAACCACGCGCTGGCGATAAGGCGATTCGACGATGTGCGCGACGAAAGTTTCTTCGCCGAGCGACTCGATTTCGACTTCGCGTTTCTTGGCCAGGCGGTGGCCGGGCCAGACGATCAGCACCAGTGAATCGCGATAGAACTCGACGGCGGTGAGTTCGCGCTCTTCCGGCAAATAGGTGATGACGCCGATGTCCAGTTGGTGATTCAGCAGTTCACGCGGCACGTCGCGAGAGAAAACGCGATGCACCCGGATGTGGATTCCGGGATGGGCGTTGCGATATTTGTCGAGCGCTGGAAGTAGGGCATGAATCGAGCTTTCATTTACACCGACTGAAACCTGGCCTCGTTCGAGGCCTTTGAGCTCGTGCAGGCCCTTTCGAATCTCCTCGCGCAGGTTGAGCATCCGATTTGAATATTCCAGCAGAAGAACGCCGGCGTCGGTGAGGGTCTTGGCGCCGGAACCTGGCACGAACAGGGGCTGACCAACCCATTCCTCCAGCTTGCGCATGGAGATACTGATGGCGGGCTGGGTTCGGAACAGTTTTTCGGCGGCGCGCGAATAACTGCGCTCGTTGGCCACCATTTGGAATACCTGCAGAGCCGCCAAATCCATGGAGAAGCCTCCCAGCCCCAACTCTCTGTATAAAAGAGATTTATCGCAGATGCAACCATTATAAATTGGACGGCTTGCCGCCGGCTGCGCATACTGGCAAGGTCGAGAGAAAGCCCCATGGAAAAAATTCATATCTTCGACACTACCTTGCGCGACGGCGAGCAATCGCCCGGTTTCTCGATGAACCGCGAAGAGAAGCTGCAGTTGGCGCACCAGCTGGAGCAGCTTGGCGTCGACGTGATCGAAGCGGGTTTTCCGATTGCGTCGCCTGGTGACCTGGACTCGGTTCGCGCGGTGGCGACTGAGTTGAAAAGCTGCCGAATCGCAGCGTTGGCGCGTGCGCGCCGGGAAGATGTGGACGCCGCATTGCGCGCACTGGAACCTGCCGCGAAGCCGCGGGTCCATGTGTTCCTCGCAACGTCGGATCTGCACCTCAAGCACAAGCTCCGCATTGGGCGGCAGCATGCGCTCGAGCAAATCGGGTCGATGGTTGAGCACGCAAAGCAGAATTGCGAACAGGTGGAGTTTTCCGCTGAAGACGCGAGCCGGAGCGACCTCGCATTCCTTCTGGAAGGAATCGAAACCGCCGCCAAAGCCGGCGCGACGATCATCAACCTGCCAGACACAGTCGGTTACGCGATGCCGGTGGAATACGGCCTTATGTTCCGTGCCGCACGCAATCACCTGGCGAGATATCCGAACGTGATTTTGAGCGCGCACTGTCACAACGACCTGGGAATGGCGGTCGCAAACTCCTTGGCTGCGATTTCGGCAGGCGCGCGACAAGTCGAGTGCACGATCAATGGCATCGGCGAGCGCGCCGGTAACGCTTCGCTCGAAGAAATAGCGGTCGCGCTGCATGTGCGACAAGGGCTGTTCGAGGCCTCGCACAACATCACCCTTGAGCACATTTACGCGACCAGCCGGTTGCTGTCGTCGATCACCGGCGTCACGGTGTCGCCGAATAAGGCTGTGGTCGGTGCGAATGCGTTCGCGCACGAAGCCGGTATTCATCAGGACGGCATCCTCAAGAACCCGCTCACTTACGAAATCATCGTGCCGGAGAAAGTCGGGGTTTCGTCGCGACGTCTGGTTTTGGGCAAGCATTCGGGTCGCAATGCCCTCCGTGCTCGATTGGATGAACTCGGCTACACAATTACCGATGCCGAGCTGGCCGAATGCTACGCTATGGCCACCGAGCAGGCCGACGCGTCGAAGGAAGTTACGGACCGCGATGTGATCTCGATCATTCACACCGTCCGCCGGAACAAATCCTCGGTACTCGCGGGCGATGCCGCTGCCGCGTCTGCCGCCGATTAGCAAATTTCGATCGATCCCGGAAGGTCCCGCTCATGAGTGGAGTCCGCAAAACGATTGCTGTGCTACACGGTGATGGCATCGGCCCGGAAGTGACCCGGGCTGCGTTGCAGATCCTTACCGATTGCGCGCAAGCGTTTCATCACGAATTCGTTTTCAAGGAGCTGGCGTTCGGCGGCGAAGCCATCGACCGGTTCGGCACGCCGCTGCCGGCCGAGACGCTGGCGGGATGCAAAGCAGCCGATGCGGTCTTGCTCGGTGCGATCGGAGGGCCGAAGTGGGATTCGGTTGCGCTCGACAAACGTCCGGAAGCCGGCCTGCTGAAGCTCCGCAAAGAATTGGGACTTTTCATCAATTTGCGGCCTGTGAAGCTGCGGCCGTCGTTGCGGGGGATCTCTCCGCTGAAGCGCGACCGGATCGACGATTGCGACCTGGAAATCGTTCGCGAGCTGGCAGGCGATATTTACTTCGGCGCGCATGAAATCAAAGGCGAAGGGAAGAACGCAAATGCCCGCGACGTGGCCGAATATTCGGCCGCTGAGGTTGACCGGGTGGCGCGGTATGCCTTCGAGCGCGCGGCTGGGCGCAACCGGCACGTGACGAGCGTCGACAAGGCCAACGTGCTCGCGACCTCTACGCTCTGGCGCCAGACGGTGAACCGGGTCGCGAAGGACTACGCGGACATCACCCTCGACCACATGTACGTGGACAACGCTGCGATGCAACTTATGCTGAAGCCTGCGCAATTCGACGTGATTCTGTGCGGCAACATGTTTGGCGACATTCTGAGTGACGAAGCCTCTGCGATTGCCGGTTCGATCGGATTGATCCCATCGCTCAGCCGCGGTCTGGAAGGCAAACCCGCGCTCTACGAACCGATTCACGGCTCGGCGCCATCGCTCGCAGGGAAGGACATCGCGTGCCCGCTCGGAGCGATTTTCTCGGCGAGCTTGATGCTCCACGATTCGTTCGGATTGGAGATCGAGTCGCAGTGGATCGAATCGGCGGTGGACCGTGTGCTCGACCACGGTTATCGGACAATTGACATCATGGAAAACGGCGGAAAACTGCTGCGCAGCTCGGAGTTCACCGAGCAGATTCGCGCGGAACTGAGCGATGCGCTGGTCCACTCGGAGCGCTACGGCTGGGGCGTTTAGCGGAACCGTTTTCGAGCGCGGGTTCTTTTCGCGCCGGCCATCCGGAATTCCTAGATTCTTCGCAGTACAAGCGTGCTAGCAATCATGTCGTGCAGCGCCTGCTTCTTTTGGGTAAATCCCGCCATGATGTAGCCGACTAGAAATGTGTAGTTGGTAATAATTTTTGCGAAGAAGCGTCCTGTGGCGCGCGCGAACGAGATGCGCTGATCGTTTATATCCGTCACGATCAAACCGAGCGCCATTTTCCCGAGCGTTCCCTGATGCTCAGAGCTTTCCATCCACGCAAAGTAGAGCCACTGCAAAATCAAAAGCAGGAAAGAGGCGGCTGCGATCCAACCGATGATGAATATCGGCATCGTGGGGTCTTCGGGGTTTATGTTGACGAAAGTCGATTTCAGCGTTCCGACGCCGATCGCAAGAACGCAGACACCGATAACCACACCCGTCACGATGGTTAGGAGCACGGCATCAATCAGATAGGCCACAAATCGAAGCCAGAAACCCGCGTAAGGACGCGGCGCGATAATCACTCCGTTGTGCAGGGCGAGCGGGTCGGCAGCGGCGGGTGTGATGACTCCGCCGTCGACTGAGGCGTTCGGAAGCGACGGACGAAGCACTTCCGGATGGATGACTGCGCCGGATGATGGAGTTGGCACAGGGTGGCCGCAACTCGGGCAGAAGACGGCGCCCTCTGAAAGTTTTCCTCCGCATTTTGAACAGAACATTTTTCTCCAGGAATCCGGGTAAGTGAATTACAGACGACGCAAAACCAAACAGCCTGCGATCATGTCGTGAATGGCCTGCTTTCGCGCGGTCACCCCTGCGCAGATGGCGTCCACCAAACCATACATTCCGCCGAGATATGGAATCGACCAAATAAAGCGTCCCGCGAAAAATCGGCCGCTGGTTCGGCCGAACGTTGCACGATTCCCATCGGTGTCTGTGACGTACAAGCCCAGCGCTTTTTTTCCGAGCGTCGCTTGCCAGCTTGAGCTTTCGCACAGACCCCAATACAGCCAGGAGATGATCGCGCTGGCAATCAGAAACGTTCCCATGATCGGCATGAAAACTCTGATCATCGTCCAGGGATCCTGGAATGCTTGGGGGTTTTGAAGGTTCCGAAACGCGGGCAGAAGCAGAATCAAAAGGATCGGAGTGAGAGGGACCCCCAGAATGATTCCATCGAGGATGGCGGCGACGAACCTCAGCCAAAATCCCGCATAGCCGACGCCGGTTTGAACGGTCGCAGGCGCCGCCGAGGCGCTAGAAGCAGGCGCTAGGCCGGGCGTGGAGGCGGAACTGGACGGAGCTGTAGCCTGCCCGACGGAAAACCCGACGATGGGTTGTCCGCAGCGCGGACAGAAACCAGAGGTACTGGTAAGCGTGGCACCGCATTTAGAACAGGTCATGGCGCTTCCTTGGACGTCGCGTCCGGTACAGCCCATCTAGACTTTTCGAATGACCAGGGTGCCCGCAAGCAAATCGTGCAGCGCCTGCTTTTTTTCCGTGAAGCCAATCATGAGAAATCCGATGCCTAGCGTCATCACCGACAGGTAGCGACCGACAAATCGTCCGGTGGCGCGACCAAAACTGATTCGAGCGCCAGCCAGATCGGTGACTTCTAAGCCGAGCGCCTTTTTACCCACAGTGGCCTGCCAGTTCGAACTCTCCAGCAACGCGTAGTAGATCCAGTGAAGGATGTTCTTGATGATGAACGCCCTCAGGGCAAAGCCCGCCAAGGGAAAGAAGTCTTCCGGCCTCGGGGGCTGGCCCATCATGATTCGGTGAAGATTGAATCCCATCCACCCTCCGAAGGGTAGGAGCAGGATGTTGCCCGCGACGCCGAGCAAAATGGCATCGATGAACCATGCGACCAACCTGAGCCAAAAGCCGGCATAGGGCGCCGTACGGGGTCGGAGCGGTTGATATCGAGGCTCCAGAACGGCACAACCCATGATTTCCGGCGGTGGTAGAGGCGCTCCCGCCGGTGTTGGGGCAGCGCCGGCGGGAAGCGGCTGGCCGCAGGAACTACAAAAGCCGGAGCCGTCTGCAACGTTGGCACCGCACTTCGAACAAAACGGCATGAAGCCTCCGGCGCCAGAAGTGGGGAAGCGCCAAGGGTGGCTGAATCCGCGCATCGTAGCGGACCCAAAATGGGAACGTCAATCGCAATTCGTGGAGCGCGAACCAAAGTGAAACGATCTCGAGCGGAACCGAATCGAATGTTTTCTAATTCCGCGACAGCGCGAATAGCCCAGGTGGAAAGGGGTTCGAGCGTTATCCACAGGGCGGTAGTTTTCCACAGATGAATA
>CAVREY010000006.1:0-1350361 GCA_963720225.1 uncultured Acidobacteriota bacterium
GAGACGGGTCCTGAAGCCAAAGTCTGAACTCTCTGTCCTTTCGAAAGAGTAGCTTTGGGGCTTCACTGACGAGGTAGGATTCGGAAGACTTAATGAATTCAGCGTACTTGGGAAAGAAATTTGTGTCGGTGAGAGCCGAAAATACTTACGCCGTGTCTTCTGGCCGGTCTGGATAAATACCGTCCTCATGTGCGCGCTACCATTTGTCGGCGCTATTGCCTGTGGACACGGCAGCGCAACTGACGTGTCGTGTGGAGGAGGGCGGGAGCGACCCTTTTATAAGGGTCCCTCCCCTCTCTCTCTCTCTCGGGCGTTTTTGTACTTTGAATTCTGCCGCTTTCCATCGTTGCCTTCCGACATGTGCATAAATTCCAGTGGTTTCCAGGATCGAAGGGTGAAGACTTTGGTCCAGGAAAATGTGAAGCGTAAAAATACTACGCTCTTCACTGCGCACCGTCCTGCGATCTCTTGGTCAAGTCGCATCGAGGCAGTTTGACTGACTCGAAAGGAGACGACAGCTTCATCAGCGACCCGACCGATTCGGTGGAGCGGTCTATTGTCGTGGATAATCTTTGGTCGGAAAGCACAAGCAACTTCGACCGGAATCGGTCAATTGGTCACAGGGTGACAAGAAAATCCGAGCAGGAAAACGCTACCGATTGATGAAAGACCCTGAGGACCGTCGCCATCGCCGTTCGCGTTCCCGACACTCAAATTCATTGAGGTGGGTAGTGGGTCGAAAGCCTACGTCGCGAGCTGGTCGAGACTCGCCGGGGCGATGTTCCGGATGGCCCGTTGCCAGACAAGTAGCCGTCGTCAGACTTATCCTCTTGCTTTCAGCGCTGTTAAGCGTCGGCATCCTGCGTTCATTCGTGCGAGATCATTCTGGTCTGATTACGGAAGTAAACGTTCAGCGAGTTTCGCAGTTGCAATCGGGCGCGCAACAATCGGGATTTCACTGCAACAACCGCAACATTCAGAATACGAGCCGTTTCCTCGGTTGAAAACTCTTCAATGTCACGAAGTTGGAAAACAATCCGGTTTGCGTCACTGAGTTTGTTGATGCTTCGCTCGAGAATACTGCGAAGCTCTTCTTGGGAATAGCGCTCCTCAGGAGTTGGTCCCCAGTCTTCGATCCCCTCCAAAATAGTGGCGTAATTCTCATCGCCATCCTCGTTAATGGAGACGAACGTGGCGCGATGCTGCCGGACTTTCATTAATGCTTCGTTCAAGGCAATGCGCACGATCCATGTGTAGAAGCGGGAATCCCCGCGAAATGTATTCAGATTCCGGAAAGCCTTGAGGAAGGCGTTCTGCACGGCTTCTTCGGCATCTTCGTGATTGTTGGTAACGTTGAGCGCCAAGCGGAAGAGTCTCCGCTCGTAAAGTTCCATCAAATGCTCGAATGCGGCGGCGGATCCGTTTCGAGCTTGCGCAACGATTTCCGATTCACTGCAGCTTTTCGAATTCTGCGGGAGCGAATCGAGGGCTCTCGATGCAGAATTTGCGGAGCTAGTCCCGCTTGCCATATCTCCCCTGCATTTCTCCACTGAACGTCTGCGCTAACGCGCTTTTCTCAGCGGCATTGAGACCACCTCGCGTACCCGATTCGGCAGTGAGCCAACTCCACTAGGTAACGGCTTGATCGGCTTCGACATCGCGCTTTCTGGATACACAACGCGCACTGTGCCTTCGAAGACGATCTGGACGTCGAAGATTCCGGTGCCTGATGCGCCGTCGAGTGTGCGCTTCACCATCTCTTGAGCGAATAGCTCAGTCAGTGCATGAGTGCTCGCAACATTGTCGTCAGCTCGACAATGCTGCGCTTGGAATCTGGGTACGTAGCTACCGGGCCGGTAGCAGATCCACACGGGATCATTCTTGCCGAACGATTGGTAATATTCCCTGAGCTTGAGTCGGAGCCTGCGTGCCTCGCTTCGAACGATCGAGTCCAGATTCGGGCGATATGGAGGCTTCCGGTGGTAGACTTCCGTGCCGATCAGATATTCCTTCAGAGTGCCCGCGTCTCCCGCCAACGTCTTTTCGACGGTGAAGCGAAGAAATCGGCCTAGACGCTCAGACTGAGCAAATACCGCACTAGCTAAAATGCGATAGAGTTCTTCACGGATCAGTCTCTCGGGAAGTTTCCCTTCGCTTTCACATTCTTTGATGAGCTCGTTTTTCATGATTCCAACTCCACAATTTAGATTCTCAGTCTTGTCCCATCACCACGATTTTGTGCCGGTTAGGGAGTGAGTCGACGCTTCGCGTGATACCCAGCTTCTTCATTCGGAAATACAGTGTCGAGCGGTTCAATCCCAAGCGGGCTGCGGCGCCAGCTGGCCCGGAGAGCACCCAGCTGGTTTCTGTCAGTGTCTTGAGGATATGGTTGCGCTCAACTTCTTCCAGCGTTTGATGGCGATCCGTGTTTTGGCCGGGCATCAAACGGGATTTCAAGTCCCGGGGCGAAAGCCTCAACACAGGACCGGGGCTCAAAATCACCGCGCGTTCGATCACGTTTTCGAGCTCCCGGATATTGCCGGGCCACCGATAGCGGATCAGAGCGTCCGCGGTATCCGACGGAATCGCATCGATCGTCTTGCGCATCCGCTGCGTCGCTTGTTTTACAAAATGCTCCACCAATAGCGGGATGTCTTCCGGGCGCTCCCGCAGGGGAGGTACCTGAATGGGAAAAACATTCACTCGATAGTAGAGATCGCTGCGAAATTGCTTCTCGAGGATCATTCCTTCCAGGTCACGGTGAGTGGCGGCCACGATGCGGACGTCGACTTTCTGAGTCCGGGTGCTTCCCAGTCGCTCAAATTCACGTTCCTGCAAAACACGAAGAAGCTTCGGCTGAAGCTCCAGAGGGATGTCACCCATTTCGTCCAGGAACAGCGAACCCTGATGCGCAAGCTCGAGACGGCCGATCTTCTGCGCAATCGCACCAGTGAATGATCCTCGCTCATGTCCAAAAAGTTCGCTTTCGAGGAGCCCCGTAGGAATGGCGGCGCAGTTGAGTTTGACGAATGGTCGAGACTTGCGAGGACTGTGACCATGAATCGCGCGCGCAACAAGCTCTTTGCCTGTGCCGGTCTCGCCCAGCAAGAGCACCGTCGAATCTCCTCGCGCGACGGTTTCGACCATTTGCAGCACGCGGCGAAGACCTGAACTCCTCCCAATGATTCCTTCGAAAGCGGTCTCGGGCTTAACCGGTTGGTCGATCCGGTCGATACCAAGAGTGATCCGTTGATTTGTCTCTGGCCTTAGCTCGTCGTACCGAAGAGGATAGCTGAGACTATTCAGGCTCATGGCCTAGCTCCCCGATTTGCAGTTTGTACGTGCCAGCGTTCATTGTTTTTTTCGCCTCGGCCGCCCACTTTCCCTTTCGACCCACTCACGGATGTAAGGCGGACAATTCTCGAGCTTGATGCTGCCGGCTTCGCACTCGATCAGAAACTTGATTGCGTCTCGATCGACGAGCGTTACGTCTTTCAAATCCAAGACAATGATGCTGCCGGCGCTTTCCAATTCAAGGAGCCTCCGCAATTCGTCGGAATCCGCCGCTTCGATCCGGCCGCTGAGAGTGAAACGGATGCTGCCGTTGACTTTCCTCTGTATCTTGAGCATCCGAATCCCAAGTGAAGCGGTGGTCTGTTCGGAATTAGCAGTTGAATGTCCATTCGTAAGCTACTGAGAACGAGTCACGTAATTTCGGTGCCAAATGATGAGATTTCGACAATTGGCGAAATTTCGGGAAACAATCGCACGCCGGCGATTGTGATCGATGCCAACAACAAGGCGACGCCCTCCTGTTAGCCGTTGTTTGGGCGCGCATAAACCTAAGCCTGTTATTGCATTCCAGTTCCAGCATCTTGCCTCGTTACGTACACCGTGCGCTGACGTAGCTCATCATTGTTCGGGCATCCAACTTGCACGGACACCCCTGTGCACCCTACAATCCGGCAACGCAGTGCAAAGCCAAGCTTATGCGGCCTTCCGTTGGCGCAAAGGTCGTAGCTGCACCGAATGCCCTTTTTCGAAGCAGGTCGGGGACCTCGAAAGAGCGCATTCTAGGGAATGCTTTTAGGGAAGTCCTTCAGGAAACCCTGAAAAAGTATGAAAAATTCGGAATCGTCGACTTGTAGCGCGCAGTCGGCTTTCTGGCGCCGCCTGAGCGATCAGAGCCAAGACACTCGGGATGCCTCTGACAATGGGCGATTTCAGTAGAGAAGACTTGACCAACCTAGCCAACGGTACTTTCTACCGTTTCGGCCAATTTGCGCTGGACTCCCGCAAGCGCACGCTTTGTCGCGCCGATGCACCGGTCTCTCTCACGCCGAAGGCCTTCGACGTCCTTCTCTTTCTGGTAAGAAACCCCAACCGCCTTGTAACCAAGGAGGAATTGCTGGAGGCGGTGTGGGGCAACTCATTTGTGGAAGAGGGGAACCTCACGCAATACATCTCCCATTTGCGGAAGGCGTTGGAAGCCAACTCAGACGAAAGCCGCTTGATCGTCACCATCGCCCGAAAGGGATACCAGTTCACACCGTATGTCACGGTCGTCGAAGTAGCAGACACCGGAAAGGATGCGGCGCTTCACGCAGGTTCGAGCGGACTGTCCGAGGCTCGACCCGACGAGGCTCCAGCCAAAGATAAGGTTACCGAATCACCGGTAAATGGTCTTCGCTTGCGTAGCTGCTTCGCGGTGGCCGCGGCGTTGGTCGTTGTGGTTGCGGCCTTCTGGTGGTATTGGCGTTACCGCAACCGGGTGATGCTTGCCGCGACGGACACCATTGTTCTCGCCGATCTTAATAACGAGACCAGCGATCCGGTGTTCGACGACCCATTGGATCTGGCTTTGCGATACGAAATGGAGCAGACGCCTTATCTGAACACTCTGGGCAGGGATAAAATGCTCGGAACGCTCGCGCAACTCAAGCTCCCGCCTACCACAAAGTTAACATCGGTAATTGCTCGTCAGGTCTGCGTCAGCACCAACAGCAAACTGGTGATCTCTCAAGCGATCGCAGACGTCGGGAACGGTTATGTCTTGGAGTTGCGGGCGCTCGACTGCGGGTCGGGAGCGACCTTGGCAAAAGAACAGGTGGACATCGGGGAGCGCAACGAAATCGTTCACGCTTTAGGAGTCGCAGGCGCACACCTTCGCGCAAAGCTCGGCGAGACCGCAGATTCGCTAGCGCGCTTCAATCAGCCGCTGGAAAGGGCGCTCAGCCCCTCGCTCGAGGCCTTGCAAGCCACCGCTCATGGGATCAGGCTCTCCCTCGCGGGCGATGCGGAGGGATCGCTCAAGGACTATCAGCGAGCGGTCGAACTGGATCCGAACTTCGCCGTGTCGCATGAGCGCATGGGCGCGGCCTACCTTTTTCTCGGCAAAACGGAATTGTCGGAAGCTTCTTACACCCGTGCGTACGAGCTGCGGAGCAGATTGAGGGAAAAAGACCGGTTGGCCTTCGAAATCACCTACTACAGCAATGTGATCGGCGACTGGGAGAAGGAATATTCTTCCGTACTACGGCTTCTGGCGATTTTTCCTCGGGATGTGTTCGCTCACGCCAACCTCAGGGAAGCGTTTGTGCATCTCGGCCAGCCCGGCCGGGCCGCTGATGAAGCGGCGGAGACTGCGCGGTTGCGGCCGAGCCCTTATTACTTCGGTAGCGCGATACAGTCCATCAGATTTGCTAGCAGATTCAATGAGGCAATATCATGGCTCGAAAAAGCGGACGCACTTAAATTCGACAGTTCACTAATTCGACGGGAGAGACTCATCGTGGCGTTCGCTACAGGCGACCGGGACAACGTCGAGAAGATTCTCAACGAGGAGGAGCAAGGCAAGTATCGAGAAGACTTCCTGATTGAACATGCCTTGATCGAAATTCAGCGGGGCCGCTTTCACTCCGCAGAACGTCTGCGAGAGCAAGCTCTGGGGCCAACCCCGAAGGCTAGCGATGCTGACTCGTTGGCGACTTTTTCGGCTTTGGAGAACGCCGAAGTCGGAAAGGACGCGCACGCTCGAGGCGGTGAGAGCAAGGCTGCTGGAGGTCCGCTCGAGCGCAATAACAAGATCGCCTTGGCGCAGGCGCTCGCACGGTCAGGACGAGCAGCGGAAGCCGGTAGACTCGCCGACGAGGTCAGCGCGGAGAGGCCCGAGGACACGCTCGTGCAGCATTACTTCGTGCCCGCGATTCGGGCTGCGATCAAGCTCCAGCAACACGAGCCAGCGGCAGCCATTGATTTGCTCCGTGGCACTGTCAAGTACGATCTGGCATTTACAGGATTTGATTATTTGTACCCCGCCTACATCCGCGGGCTGGCGTATCTGGAGCTCCGCGACGGCCGGTCAGCCGCGGCTCAGTTCCAAAAGCTGATCGACAATCCCGGATTTAGCGTGAGAGATGTCACGGGCCCCTTGGCCTGGCTCCAACTCGGCCGCGCGCAGAAAATGACGGGTGATGAAGCCGCTGCGCGGAAGTCCTACGAGACTTTCCTGGATTTGTGGAAGAACGCCGATCCCGACATCCCGATCTACCAGCGAGCCAAAGCGGAGTACGCCAAACTCCAAAAATGAGTTGCCCAGACTCGACGTGCTCAGACCTTGAAGCGGTTCTTGTTGATTTTTAGCGACTTGAGCTTCGATTCCAGCGTCGACCGCGGGATGCCCAACTTGGCGGCCGCCCCATTGGACCCCGATACGCGCCCGCGCGAATCTTTCAGGGCCGCTTCAATCATGTTTTTCTCTTGTGCAAGGAGTTTGCGTGGGAGTTCAGCTTGCTGTTTTGTTTCGGGGGCCATTGGAGACGGCTCCGGAAACCAATTTTCGTCGACGGAAAAAGTTTCCGATTCGGACAGTATGACGGAACGCTCAACCACATTCTGCAATTCGCGAATGTTTCCGGGCCATGGGTAGGACTGAAGGGATTTGAGCGTCTTCTTACTGACGCTCTTGATTTTCTTGCCCGCCGTTCGCGCATAGCGATCGACGAAATATTCCACAAGTAGTGGAATGTCTTCTCCCCGTTCTCGAAGCGCAGGAATGTCGATCGGGAAGACATTCAACCGATAGAACAGATCACTTCTAAAAGCGCCAGTATCGATCGCGGCCTGCAAGTCTCGGTTGGTTGCAGCGATCACTCGGACGTCAGCGCGAATTTTGCGATTGCCGCCGACGCGCTCAAACTCGTGCTCCTGTAAGACGCGCAGCAGCGCAATCTGAGTCACCGCTGGAAGCTCGCCGACTTCGTCGAGAAAGAGCGTGCCACCGTTTGCCAGCTCGAACCGGCCCATGCGCTGCTGAATCGCGCCCGTGAAAGCACCTTTCTCATGGCCAAAAAGCTCGGAAGCGATCAGATCGCGAGGAACCGCGGCACAGTTCACACTCACGAACGAACGCGAAGCACGATCCGATCGTCGGTGGATCGCTCGGGCAACCAGCTCTTTGCCTGTTCCGGTCTCACCAGTTAAGAGGACGGTCGAGTTACTTGGCGCAACTTTAGAAATTAGCGAGAGCACGCTCTTCAGAGCGGGAGACGTTCCGACAATCTCCTCAAACATCGAAGTTTTGTCGATTTCTTCGCGCAGCGCGACATTTTCACGGCGCAGAGTGTCCTCGGTCTGTTTTCGTTCTTCGATGTCCGTGCCGGTTATATACCAACGCGTAACTTTTCCTCGCTCGTCGCGTGATGGATTGAAACGGGTGAGGAACCAGCGATAACTCCCATCGTGTTTTCGAACTCGTAACTCTAGCTCGTCAGGATCTCCGCTGGTTAATACGCGATCCGCATAGATTTTGAGCTTTTCCAAATCGTCCGGATGGACCGTCGAGCCAAGACTCTGGCTTAGCCATTCGTTAAGCGTGATGCCAAGGTAATCAAGCGAAAAACGGTTGGCGTACAGTCGTTCGCGGTGAGACCCGTAAACGGCGATGAGCTGTGGGGCGAGATCGACGATCTGTCGGAGTTCCGCTTCTTGCTCCCGGATTACCGCCGTATTTTTGCGCAGCTGCTCGTCCGCCGCCCTGCGCTCATCGATATCCATGCTCGATCCGTACCACTTGACGATCCCGCCGCGTTCGTCCCGGAGCGGCACTTTGCGATGGAACATCCAGCGGTAATCCCCGTTGGCCCGCCGGACGCGAGTTTCGTACTCGAAGTTTTTTCCGCTCTCAAGGCAAGCCCGCCACTCGGCAACAATTCGGTCAACATCTTCGGGGTGAATGAAATTCGTCCAATTCCAACCCTGCACTTGTTCCAGAGTAGCGCCCAGGTATTTCAGCCAAGGCTTATTGAAGTAATCGAGATAGCCGTCGGGCCTGGCCGTGTGGATCAGGGAAGGGATCGAGTCAACCAGTAGTTGAACGTCGAGCAGGTCGGGCCTCTGCAACGGTGACGACATGGCGCGCATTATAAGCCTTTTGATTATTTCCTGGCCTGTCTGGCTCCCAAATGGGATGCCCTGACTCAAACGTCCTGATCATTTCGGGCCGCGAAAGTATCGCCGCTTGCACTTCGGCGAGAATCCCCGCCGCAGTGTCAACATTTGCGCACGCGTAAACATTCTGACAGCACAATCCGATGCCATTCCCGCCAGGCGTGCTTAAGCCACGTTTTTTCACCACATTAACCGCAAGACGACCTGGCCAATGAAATGCGCAACGGTACTGCGGCTACTTGTTTCCGGGTCGCACTGCACAAGGAGCTGTGGAGAATGACGGGAGAGTCGTTGTTGACGCTTCATTTCATCTCCTCGCGGTGAAAGGTTCGCCCGAACGATGGCCTCAGTCGCATTGGACCAAAAGCAGACCGGAACCCAGACACGCGCATTCATGATCGCCTGGGGCTTCACGGTCGTCTTCTATTTCTTTGAGTATGCAGTGAGGTCAAGTCCAGCCGTGATGATTCCAGAACTGGAATCGTCGTTCCACACCACGGCTCTCGGCATCAGCGCGATTCTTGGCGCCTACTACTACACCTACTCCACGATGAGCTTGGTCGCCGGCGCGGCCCTGGACCATTTGGGAGCCAAGCGGACTGTCCCCATTGGCGCTGCCATCCTGGGAATCGGATGCCTTTTCTTCAGCGGAGGCTCGGTGTTGGCAGGCGACGTTGGGCGTTTGCTCCAGGGCGCGGGCTCAGCCTTCGCGTTCACGGGTGCTGTTTATCTCGCCGCGCACGGATTCTCCGCGCGTTACTTTGCAACGGCGGTTGGCGTCACGCAGTGCGTTGGGATGCTCGGCGGTTCCGCGGGCCAATCCGTCGTGGGCCCGATGATCGAGCGTGGGCTGGACGTCCACATCATCTGGATCGGCCTCGGTGTCATTATTCTTGCGGTCGCCGCGTGCTTGTTTGTCGCGACCCCCAAGGAACAGTTCGGGCCTCACGCACAAGAAGGGGGGATCGGCGCGATCCTCAAACCGTACAAGATCGTATTTTCAAATCCGCAATCATATCTTTGCGGGATCGTTGCCGGACTGCTGTTCGCACCGACGACCATAGGGGACATGATTTGGGGCGTAGCTGCATTTCAGAAAGATATGCAACTCTCGTATCACAACGCAGTTCTCATCGCCTCGATGGTTCCACTCGGCTGGGTTGTTGGATGCCCGCTGCTTGGGTGGCTTTCGGACCGCATCGGAAGGCGAAAGCCGGTGATCATCGGGAGCGCTGCGGTCATGATTCTGGCCGCCGCTCAGCTCGCTCTCAAAGCCCTGCCGATTCCGCCGCATGTCGCGATGTTCGTGTTCGGCATCGCATCGGGCGCGGCAATGATTCCTTACAGCATCATCAAAGAAGTCAATCCCGACAACGTAAAAGGCAGCGCAACGGGCGGGATCAATTTTCTTGTCTTCGGCATTACCGCATTCCTTGGCCCGGTATACGCAAAGCATATCGGTAAAGGCATCGGGAACTCGACGAACCTGCACTTGCATTTTCAGAAGGGCGCATTTTTTTGGGTGGCCTGCTGCGCGCTAGCGATCCTGGTGAGCTTCTTCCTCCGCGAGACGGGATCGGCAGCACACGCGAAGGTGCAATCGAAGTAGTTTCAAACCGCGGCAGGGCATGAGGGGCGGCCTTTCCCCGGTGAATCGAATTCATATTTTTCTCACGGTACCGGGACGAATAAGGGAGACGAAATGCCACATAGAGTCGCCGATGAACTGATTCGCAGACTTGCCGAGGCGGGCGTTGAACGAATTTATGGTGTCGTGGGCGATAGCCTGAATCCGGTGACGGATGCCCTACGGCTCAACACCAAAGTGAAATGGATCCATGTGCGCAACGAAGAAGCCGGCGCGTTTGCAGCCGGCGCGGAGGCCCAACTTACCGGAAAACTCGCGGCATGCGGTGGCAGCTGCGGTCCCGGCAACCTCCACTTGATCAACGGCCTTTTCGATGCGCATCGCAGCAATGCTCCAGTGCTGGCAATCGCATCGCACATTCCAAGCAGTGAAATCGGCACCGGCTATTTTCAGGAAACCCACCCACAAAACCTGTTTCAGGAATGCAGCTACTACTGCGAGTTGATCTCGAACCCCATGCAGTTCGAGCGCGTTCTTCACTCCGCGATGCAGAGCGCAATGGGACAAGGCGGGGTGGGCGTGATCGTGCTGCCCGGCGACATCGCTGGGGCGGATCTACCTCCGGAGAGCGCGCCCCGTTCTCTTGTCGGTCGCAGGCCGACAGTGCGTCCCGGCGAAAAGGACCTGGCGCGTTTGGCGGAACTGATCAACTCCAGCGCGAAGGTCGCGCTGTTCTGCGGAATCGGATGTGACAACGCTCACGATGAAGTGGTGGCTCTCGCGGAGAAAGTAAAGTCTCCAGTCGCGCACTCCTACCGCGGAAAGCCATTCGTCGAATACGAGAATCCTTACGACGTGGGCATGACTGGAATGATCGGGTTCGGCATGGCTTACGAGGCGATCCACGAATGCGATCTTCTGCTACTCATCGGCACCGATTTTCCGTACGACAAATTCCTGCCGACAAAGACCAAGATCGCGCAAATCGACATCCGGGTTGAGCGTTTGGGAAGGCGGAGCCGGCTCGATCTTGGAATTTGGGGCGATGTGCGCGAGACCCTGCGAGCGCTGCTGCCGATGTTGGATGTAAAGAAGGATCGGGAATACCTGGACACCACGCTCCGTAAGCACAAAGAGAAGCTTCGAAAAATGAATGTGTATGTCGATCATGTCGGAACGCGCAAGCCCATGCATCCAGAGCCAGTGGCAGCGGTGCTGAGCGAAGTTGCGGCACCCGACGCCATCTTTACCGCAGACACCGGCATGTGCAACGTCTGGTCTGCACGTTATATCAAGGCGACCAAGGACCGCCGGATCATCGGTTCCTTTAACCACGGCTCGATGGCGAACGCTCTGCCGCAGGCCATCGGCGCGCAATGTACCTATCCCGGAAGGCAAGTGATCTCGATGTCGGGAGATGGCGGTCTGGCCATGCTCATGGGGGATTTGCTGACGATCACGCAGTACGACCTCCCTATCAAGGTCCTCGTGTTCGACAACGGCGCCCTCGGCATGGTGAAACTCGAAATGGAAACCGGGGGATTCCCGGACTTTCAAACGGACCTGAAGAATCCAAACTTCGCCAAGGTTGCCGAAGCCATCGGCATGATGGCCGTGAGAATCGAAAACCCCGCTGACTTGACCTCGGGTCTGAAAAAGGCACTGGAGCACTCAGGGCCCGCGCTCATCGACGTCGTGACCGATCCAAACGCTCTTTCCATACCTTCACACGCTGATCGCTCCCAGGCCGTGGGCTTCGCGCTTGCCCTTGGAAAGATGGTCCTTTCCGGAAACATCGACGAAGTGGTGGCCACGATCGAGGGCAATATTCGACATACCGGCGAGTCACTGGAGTCGATCTAGTTCGATATTCGTGATAGCTGAGCCGGGCGTTGCCGACGCGATCTTCGTCAGAGTGCAACTAGCGTTGGATGGCCATTCCGAAGTCGGGGTGTGTCAATTCGTGAGTAATGGTGTGGGTGATGAGTTCAGGCAAGTATCACCGAACCAATCACGCCGAGGTTAACGATGCGAATCTTTTTAGTAAGTGTAGGGCTTCTGTTGATGGTGCCCGGCCTCGCGTATTGCCAGACGCCCACGCAATCGGGCGATTCTTCTACGAACACCTCCGATGTTGGAACTCAGCTCCAGGCCCTCCGCCAGGCACTTTTGCAAACGCAGCAGCAAGTCGCTGCACAACAGCAGCAAATCCAAGCTTTGATCGCGCAATTGAAAGGCAGCCAGCTTGGCACCCCCGGCGTTGCGCCAATTTCTACGGCCGCGGCGGTTCGGCCCAATCCGGCGGAAACCGAATCAAGTCCGTCCAACCCGTCGCCGGAACTCAGCAATGGCATTACCAGCCCCTCGGGCAAATCCGCGGGTCAGCAATCGGAGCTGAGTGTCGGGCAAGCTCCGCTGGGGTCCATTAAACTCGGCGACGCTGTTCTTACTCCCGGTGGCTTCGTCGATTTCGAAAATGTATTTCGAACCACGAACACAGAGAGCAACATCGCCACCAACTTCGCCGGTATCCCTTTCAGCAATACGCCCCAAGGACGGGTTACTGAATTCCGCAGTACGGCGCAGTACTCCCGCTTGAACTTTAAGATCGAGGACAACACCAGAGGCCACGACCTGATCGGTTACGTCGAGGGCGATTTCAGTGGAAATAGCGCGCCGGGCGTGTATCAAAGCGTGAACGGCCTGACGAATCGGTTGCGACTTTACTTTGGATATGCAAAGCGCGGCAACTGGGAGATTTTAGGTGGACAAACGTGGAGCTGGTTAACGCCGAACCGCAATGGCATCGGCCCAATGCCGTCCGATCTGGCCCTAACGTACAATGAGGATCAAAACCTCGCAGTCGGAGTCGCCTACACGAGGGCGGCCGAATTTCGTATCGCTTACCACGTGAACGAGCATTGGGCGATCGGCGCAGGAATTGAAAATCCCAACCAATATATCGGCACCTATATCGCTCTTCCCGCGCAGTTCACCGCGATTGGCACGCAGTTCGATAACAACACCAACCCGGGAGCGGCGAACCTGATGCCGGAAATTATCGCCAAAACCACATACGACACAGATTTTGCCCGCAGACACTTTCATGCCGAACTTACGGGATTTTTCACCGGCGCGCACGCTGCGGCGCTGCCGATTGGATCTCTTTCGTTCAACTCGCACAAAACGTTCGGTGGTGGCGGGCAAGTCGCCATGAACTACGAACTGGTGCCCAACAAGCTCGTAGTCCTCGCCAATGCTTTTTGGAGCGATGGCGGCGCTCACTACCTGGTAGGAACGGGACCGGAACTCGTGGTGCGTCCAAACGCCGCGGGCACCGACATCACCCTTTCGATGGTCCATGCTGGAGCGGGTCTTGCCGGCCTCGAGTGGAGAGCTAGCGATAAGCAAGCATTCGCGGTTTATTACGGGGCAGACTACTACGGACGCAATTTCTTCTCCGACACGACGAACACTACGAATCCCGGCGCGATTATCGGCTACGGCGGTCCCGGTTCACCGAATACAAACAATCGCGCGATCCAGCAGATCACGTTCGATTGGCTACTGACTTTCTGGAAGAGCCCGAGACATGGCGCGCTGCAGTATTACACTCAGTACTCCTACCTCACGCGCGCTCCCTGGTTCGTTGCTACAGGCAATCCAAGGGACGCGCATCTCAGCATGGTTTACGTCGGTGTCCGCTACGTTCTGCCGTCAACGTCAGGCACCCTGCTGCGCGTGCCTTATCCCAACTGACTGTTCGGGCAGTACGTCAAGATCGGGGCCGGTGAGGTGCAACCGGCTCAGTTGATCGAACCTCAACCGAATCGAACTCGACCTAGCGTTGCCCAGAAAGCTGTTTCATTTCGGCAAACTGTTGGAGTCTTATCGAGTTACCCGCCAGCTTGAGTCAACAGACGGAATCAAACGTTTTGGGCAAGCTACAAACGGGACTTTGGGCGAAGCGTTATTTTGCCTATGCCGGCGATCATGCGCGCAACGACCGTTCACAGGAAGGCCACGGCGCAGCGTTAGTGGACTGGATGAAATGGCGTCCCGGATGTCCCATACTCGATGGTTCCGGTATGGCTACGTCGAGATTCACAACGCTTGGCCCTTGCCCACTTCGGACGACAACCGCTTCGCAAATGTCGTCGGGGCTAACATTAATCTCCTGGAGCGTCACGGAAGGCGGCACATAAATGAAGCCTCCCGCCTGCGGTTCTCCGCTAAGCTCGGGGTGATCTTCCCATCGCATGCGCACGCGACCCTTCACGACGTAGAGAACTGTCTCTAACTCTCGGTGATGACGCGGACTGGTCTTCGCGTCAGGTTGTACCACCATACTGCCGGCCCATAATTTGTTCGCGCCTGCGCGCGTGCGTGATGGCTGCTGCACGCGTCATCCCAGTGCCGTTCAGTGCTTGCAGATCGAGATCCCCACCGCCACTTGATGCAATTCGCGAAAATCGACACGCCGAAACCAAACTGATCCAGGAAACCGTTGATCCTCGATGAAGTTGATTCGGAACACGTCGATGCAAGCATTTTCGCCCGCATTCTGTACGGCCTGATTGAATGCGATGGTTGCTTCGGAGAACGCATTAAGTCCTCCGATTTGTACAGCCGCGTGGTAACTCACCTGGTCACAGAGTTTCAGCACCGGAGCGATCAGCAACCGGAATGGGAATCGCTTCTGGAATCCAAGATCACCAACGATCCGGCGTTGTGTGACATGTGAAAACAGCGTAGGAGAACTCCCTGCCTCGAAGTGTTTGCCTGCCTATCTTTTCGGCGCGGCACCGAAATTCTCACAGCTCCACTGTTCGCTATCGAACACTCTATACACTTCGTTTCTGACGCGAAAATTGAGACGTCCGGGAACATCCACCGTCAAACGCGCGTAACAGTACCTAGCGTGGCCGACCTCTGGACAGCCCGTACTTCGCCCACGTGCGAGACGCACCGCAAACTCGGAGGTGATCGATGGGAAATTTCGGCGCCCAGCTTCGACAGGTCTTGCGGCGTCTCGGTCGTGCGCCACTTTTCACCATCGTCACGATCATCACACTCGCCGCCGGAATCGGCGCCAACGCCGTAATCTTTGGCGTCCTTGACGGAGTGTTGCTAAAGCCGCTTCCATATCCGAAACCAAACGAACTGGTCGGCGTATGGCTCACCGCGCCTGGCATCAACATCCCCAACCTGAATATATCGCCCTCCACCTACTTCATCCTTCGCGACCAGAACCAGTCTTTTCAAGATGTCGGCATGTATACGGGCGATTCGGTAAGCGTCACTGGCACGGGTGAACCGGAACAGATCTTCGGCATGGACCTGACCGACGGCGTTTTTCCACTTCTGGGAGTGACTCCCGCATTGGGCCGCACGTTCAACCGCGCTGATTGCGAACCCGGTGCGCCCGACACCATCGTTCTCACGTACGGGTATTGGCAGCACAAACTCGGCGGCGATCGATCGGTGATCGGACGTACGCTGACCGTCGACGGCAAGCCGCACCAGATTATTGGCGTCGTCCCCAAACACTTCGTGTTTTTGGACAACGCGGACGTTCAGTTCTATCTCCCCATGCAATTCGATCGCGCCAAGCTGAAGCTCGGAAACTACAGCTTCGAAGGTGTGGCGAGGCTTAAGCCCGGCGTCACCATTGAACGCGCGAATTCCGATGTCGGGCGTCTGCTTCCCGTCGTAATCCGTAGCTTCCCGCCCCCTGAGGGCTTCAGTCTCAAGTTGTTTGACAGCGCCAGGATCGCGCCATTGCTCCGTCCGCTTAAACAGGATGTCGTCGGAGACATCGGAGGCGCTCTCTGGATCTTGATGGGCTCGATCTCCGGCGTGCTTCTGATCGCTTGCGCGAACGTCGCGAATCTTCTGCTCGTCCGCGTGGAAGGTCGCAGGCAGGAACTCGCTGTGCGTACCGCCCTGGGTGCTGGTTGGCGTCAGATTGCCGGCGATTTGCTCCTGGAGAGCATGCTTCTCGGCGTGCTGGGGAGTCTCCTCGGCCTGGGCTTGGCTTTCGCGGCGCTGCGCGTCTTGGTTTCGATGGCGCCGTCAGGCCTACCTCGAGTTACGGACATCGGTCTAGACGCTAACGTTCTTCTTTTCGTGCTTGTCGTCTCGATTCTCGCAAGCGTTCTGTGCGCCGCGATTCCAATTCTCAAATTCGCAGGCGTTCGCGCAGCCACTGGACTTCGTGAAGGCGGCCGCGCGATGAGCCAGAGCAGGCAACAGCATCGCGCGCGCAGCGTTCTGGTCGTCGTGCAGGTCGCGCTCGCGCTGGTCTTGCTGATCTGCTCCGGCCTTATGATCCGCACCTTCCGGGCGATGATGCACGTCAGCCCTGGCTTCTCAGATCCGGCTCAGGTGCAGTCGTTCCGCATCGGCATTACCGACGCAATGGTGCCCGAAGCTAAGCTTGAAGAAGTTACACGGATGCAGGAAGAAATCCTCCACAAAATCGAGGCGATTCCCGGCGTCCAGTCTGCTGCGTTCTCCACAAAAGTCCCGCTCGACGGCAATAGCTCCAACGATCCCGTTTTTGCGCAAGACAAGACTTACCAGGACGGCGGCATGCTTCCGCTCCGCCGGTTCAAATTCATGACACCCGGCTATATCGCGACCATCGGCACGCCGTTGATCGCCGGACGTGATTTCACCTGGTCCGATCTCTACGACAAGAATCTGGTCGCGATCGTGTCCGAAAACATGGCCCGCGAAGAGTGGGGCTCTCCGCAAAACGCGCTCGGCAAACGCATCCGCGTGGCCTCCGTTGATGACTGGCGCGAAGTTGTGGGCGTAGTGGGAGACGTCCATGATGACGGTCTCAATAAAAACGCGCCCACCACCGTCTATTGGCCGATGATGATGTCGAGGTTCGAAGGCCAGCCGGTGAATGTTCGCCGCGACGCGGCTTTTCTGATCCGCAGCCCGCGCGCCGGCTCGGAGGCCTTTTTGAAGGAAGTACGGCAAGCGGTTTGGTCAGTCAATGCCAACTTGCCGCTTTCCAGCGTTCACACCGTCGACTACTTCTACAAACGCTCGATGGCGCGCACGTCTTTCACGCTCATCATGCTCGCGGTTGCCGGTGCGATGGCGCTGCTTCTCGGAGTCGTCGGAATCTACGGGGTCATCGCGTATTCCGTCTCCCAGCGTAAACGTGAAATCGGAATCCGTATGGCTCTCGGCGCACAACAGCAAACTGTGAGCGCCATGTTCGTGCGCCACGGCCTGATTCTCACGGGCATCGGAGTCGGGTGCGGTCTGGTCGCAGCGGCAATCGCCATGCGTCTGATGGCATCTCTGCTCTTTCATGTGAAGCCGGTCGACCCTGTTACTTACCTCGGAATGTCGGTCGGGATCGTAATCGTTGCATTCCTGGCGAGCTACGTTCCGGCGCGTAAGGCGTCATCCGTGGATCCGATGGAAACTCTGCGCGCCGAATGACTCTTGACCAGTCGCTGCTTCGTCGCTCCAAATCGATTGACAGTCTTGCTACCGCGAGGCTCGGCGCGCGAATGTTTTGCGTGCGTTGCTGAGAAATCCGCAAGAATCGCGCACGCGTAGCTGCGGTTGCAGCGTAACCGTACGCGGTCGGCCTTTTTCGCCTTGAATGCGATCGAGCAGGAAATTGACGGCCGTTTCTCCCAATTCGTACTTGGGCAATTCGATTGTCGTCAGTCTCGGCGTATAAAGCCCAAGCCAAGGGTAATCGTCGAAGCTTACCAATCCAAAATCTTCGGGGCAGCGCATTCCCATTTCGTTTGCCGCTTCCATGAACCCCACGGTCATCAGCTGATTCGTCACCAGCACCGCATCTGGGCGCAACGGCAGAAGCGTTAGTCCCGCACGATGTCCGGACTCAATGTGATAGTCGCCATAAAATTCCAGGCCCGGATCGAGTGCCAGCCCTGCTTCTTCCAGCGCCCCGTGATATCCACGCCGCCGCGCGATCGCGTCGCTCACGTATGCTGGTCCGCCAACGAGCGCAATTCGCCTATGACCATTCCGGATCAAATGCGCCACCGCATCGTGTGAGCCCTTCTCATCGTCGGTCTGCACGATGTCTGCTTTCAATCCCCGGCAAGAACGCATCAGCAACGCCACCGGAATCTGCACGTCGCTCAACATTTTCTTTTGTGATGCAGACAGCTCACCCGGCGCCTTGTTCAGAATAATTCCGTCGACGCGCTTCGAGATCAGTAAGTCCAGATACCGGGCCTCTTTTTGCTGTTTGTCGTCGCTGTTGCACAACACCACGCTGTATCCCGCTTTCTGCGCCGCGTCTTCGGCCGCACGCACAACGGCAGGGAAAAAAGGGTTGGCGATATTCGTCACCATCACTCCAATCGTATGCGTCTGGTGTTTTGCGAGGCTTCGCGCGAGCAAGTTGGGCCGGTAGTTCAGCTTGGCCACGGCGGCGTTCACGCGACGCGTCAGCGTCGAACTGACCCACGTTTTGTTGTTAATGACGCCGGAGACCGTGAATACGGAGACTTTCGCTTGTCGCGCTACGTCGTAAATGCTGGGAATTTTCGATCCAGAGGATCGCTTGCGGTTTTTTTTCTCGGGCATCGAGGTTGCAGACGGTTTTCCGCTACGTCTTTGTTTGATTGTGTAAGCCCAGCGCCGAGTCTTCGGCCTGCTCCAGCTCACGCTACGACAAAACGGCTGTTTCTGTCAAAGCGGTTCGCGCGCGCCTCACGCAGTGCTAAGGCCGCCAAATCGGGCAGCGAAACCCCGCGAACGCTACATTGTTCCGCCTCCCGACGAATCCCTGGTTCGCGCGTTTGAGTTACAATGCGCGGCCATGACCAATCCGAAGACCCATTCGAACGTAGCTTCGCGCATCGCGTCACTCGGCGTTGCTGCCGCGCTCCTCTGTTCCGTCATCGTCCGCGCTCAGTCGTCCGGGGCCTTTGACGTGATCATCAAAAACGGCGATATCCTCGACGGCACGGGCAGCCCGTGGTACGCCGCCGACATCGGCATCCGTGGCGACCGCATCGCTGCAATAGGCAAACTCGATTCCGCTAGTTCCGCGAAAGTCATCGACGCGCAGGGTCAAATCGTCTCACCCGGCTTCATCGACATGCTTGGCCAGTCCGAAATGTCGTTGCTCATCGACAATCGCTCGCTTAGCAAGCTTTCTCAAGGCATCACCACGGAAATTACTGGCGAGGGCGGATCGATCTCACCGCAAAACGCAAAAACTCTCGCGTCGATTCAACCTTTCCTGGACCACTATCATCTCACCGTCGACTGGACCACTCTCGATGGCTACTTCACCCGCCTCGCTAAAAATGGCACTCCCATCAACCTCGCCACATACGTCGGCGCCGCTCAAGTTCGTGAAGCCGTCATCGGCGATGACGACCGCGCGCCAACCCCCGCCGAACTCGAGCAGATGAAATCACTCGTGGCCGAGGCGATGAAAGATGGCGCGATGGGAGTCTCTACCGCGCTCATCTATCCGCCGGGAATCTACGCGAAAACGGACGAACTGGTCGCGCTCTCGAAGGTCGCCGCGCAATACGGCGGAATCTACGCGACGCACATGCGCAGCGAAGGCGCTTCCGAGCCCGAAGCGATAGACGAAGCGATTCGGATCGGCCGCGAAGCCACTATCCCAGTTGAAATTTTTCATCTGAAGGTGAGCGGCAAGTCGCGATGGGGCACCATGCCTGCCGTCGTCCAAAAAATCGAAGCGGCTCGCGCAGCCGGCATTGACGTCCGTGCCGACCAATATCCTTATACGGCCGGTGCCACAGCCCTGGTTTCGGCTCTTCCGCCGTGGGTTGCCGACGGTGGCACCGAAAAGCTCCTCGCGCGGCTCCACGACCCGCAAACCCGCGAAAAAATCAAAACCGACATGGCCGGCGATCACAAGGATTGGGAGAATTTGTTTTTTGATGTTGGCGGCGGCTCCGGTGTGTTGATCGCCAGTGTCTTCTCGCCCGAGCTCGAAAAGTACGTCGGCAAATACCTGGCTGACGTTGCAAAAGCGGAAGGGAAGACCGAACTCGACGCGCTATTCGATTTCATCATCGCCGACGGTGCGCAGACCGGCGCGATCTACTTCATGGCCAGTGAGGAAGATTTAACCTACGGCCTGAAGCAGCCGTGGACGTCCATCGGTCTTGATGACGGTGAAATGTCACTCGACGGTCCGCTTTACGAGCCCCACACGCACCCGCGTACGTTCGGCTCCATGCCGCGTTTCCTGGGCCATTACGTGCGCGACCAGCAGCTGATGCCGCTCGAACAGGCCATCCGCAAAATCACATCGATGCCCGCCACGCGTGAGCATCTCACCGATCGCGGCCAAATCCGCGTCGGCGCCTTCGCGGACATCACCGTCTTTAACGGTGACACAATCATTGACCGAGCCACGTACGCTGAACCTACAAAACTCTCCAAAGGAGTCAGCTACGTCCTGGTGAATGGCAGGCTGGAGTTCGAAAATGGGGATCTCACCGGCGCGGTCGCTGGCCGCCTACTTCGCGGCCCCGGTTGCGTCGACGCGAGTACGCACTAAACCCAAAGCGACGCTGAGTTCGCGCGAGCCTGCACGAATCCCAGCGGCGCCTCGTTACAAAACCGAGCTACAAAAACGCGATGCGAAAACGGATCGCAAGAGGAACAAAATCTATGAGCGTCCCGCCTTCGCCTTCATCACACGCGGCCGCGAGCCTTCATTCTCTTCTTCGTTTTCGTCCGAGCTTTGTCCCTGAGCCTCGGAATTAATCGTAGTCGAGAGTTGAGTCAGCTTCTCATCCGTCTCCTTTTCTTCTCCGTAGGTCTCATTCAACAAGCTGACTGCATCGGACTGGCCCAACAACTCCGCGAACGCCTTGGCCGTGCCGTACGCCGCCATCTCGTAGTGTTCCACGCGTTGCGCCGCAGCGATCAGCGCGGCATCCTTTACTTCGCCCTCGTAGTCGCTGTCGATCGCCTCGCCGCCTTCTTCCACGAGCCCTTCCATTGCCTTGCACTTCATCCCCGTTGGCTTCTCACCCAACGCCTGGAAAATCTGCTCCAGCCGTTGCGCGTGCCCCCGAGTTTGCTGCAAGTGCTCTTCGAATCCGCCCCGAAGCTCGTCGGAAGTCGAAGCCTTCGCCATCTTCGGCAGCGCCTTGATCAGTTGCTGCTCTGCGTTGTAAATGTCCCTCAACTGCTCGATATAAAGGTCTCGAAATGTCTCCTGCTGCGCCATGAATGCCTCCAGAATTGAATAGCGTCCCACGCTTCGACAATAGGGAAACGCATCCACGCTAGCTATCAGGCGAAAGGTCTACTCCCCGATCTTGAATCCCCTACGTTCCTTAGGACGACCGCCGTTTCGCCGAACTGCATACGATTTCCGCGCGGCTCTGGGAGCTATTTTCGCCTCTTGACTTGAAGATCGGCGTCCATGTCTTCTGGATCAGAACAGTTGCTGCACAGGCGCTGTGTCTTGCATTCCGACTGATTATTTGCCTCCGCCCCGCTTCCGAAGGTTGCCACCGCCAGGAGTAACTGCATCTAAGTCTCCTGTTTCCTTACCGTTCCCGAAGTGTAATAACTCTCTGTGAACGCCGCCGTGCCTTCCTTCACACCCCTTCGCGTGCTGACCCTAATATGAAACAACGATTCGTACCGGTAACGATTACTGACGTGTAGGAGTTCGAGCGCAGTCACATGCATTTCGCGCATCGAGGCCAGGTGATTGTTGTCGCCGCCGGTAGTCGAGTCTAGTTTGAACATAGCCCGGTGCGCTTAGGTACGCAGCGCGCCGTAACTCGAAGCACTTGGGGCATCGCACTTGGGAAACTCACCGGAAGCGCTCGTTCGCCGCAGTTCCAACGTCGTCTCTCGCGTCGTCGCCGACGAAGCCATCGTGATCCCTATCCGCCGCGGTGCGGCCGATATGGACTCGATCTTCACCTTCAATGAGTCTGGCACCAAGCTCTGGTCATTGATCTCGGACGGCCAGGGCCTGGAGGCATTGGCGGCGCACCTTCAGTCGGAATATGGCCTCTCTCCGGACCAGGCGTCTACCGATGCGGCTGCATTCATAAGCGATCTCAAGAACGAAGGTTTGGTCGAGCCCGCCTAGTTCTTAAGCTGTGACCCCTGCGGGGGCAGGGACTTGGGATGAACGAACAGACGTACGCCGCATTCAGCAGCGGTTTACACAGCCGCTACTTCGGGAAGCGCTCTCCGGTCGAAGTGTCGATCGAGCTTACGCGCCGCTGCCCGCTCGAATGCAAGCACTGCTACAACAATCTTCCGATGGCGGACGCCGCAGCTCGCAAAAGTGAGCTGACTCTCGCGGACTATCGCCGCCTTCTCGACGAACTCGTCGAGGAAGGCACACTATGGATTCTCTTTACCGGCGGCGAAATTTTCGCCCGCGCCGACTTTCTCGATATCTACGCTTACGCCAAAAACAAGGGCTTCCTCATCACCCTGTTTACCAACGGCACGATGATCACCACAAAGATCGCCGACTTCCTCGCGGAATGGCGTCCCTTCGCGATCGAGATCACTCTTTACGGCGCGACCAAGGAAACTTACGAAGCGCTCACCCAGATTCCCGGTTCGTTCGCAAAATGCATGCGCGGCATCCGCCTGCTGAAGGAACGCAAGCTGCCGCTGAAGCTCAAGACCGTCCCGACCACAATCAACCGCCACGAAGTCTACGAAATGAAGCGCATGGCGGAAGAAGACTTCGGCGTCGAATTCAAATTCGATCCGCTCGTGAATCCGCGAATCGATTGCTCGCAGAGCCCGATCGAAGTTCGTCTCAACACTGAAGAAGTCGTCGCCCTCGACTTTCACGATCCCAAGCGCTATCGCGACTACACCAACCTGCTGAAGCAAGATCTGGAGAAGCCGCTCGTGCCGCACGATGGCCAACGTTACTTCTGCGGTGGCGGCGTCACCGCTTGCGCGATCGATCCCGAAGGCCGCATGAGCATTTGCGTGCTCTCGCACCAGCAAACGTACGACTGGCGCAACGGATCGGTCCGCGAAGGTTGGCAAGACTTTCTTTTTCGCACGCGCACTCAGCCCAAGACGCGTGCCACCAAGTGCGACAACTGCCGCATCAAGTCATCGCTTTGCAGTATGTGTCCTGCGAACGGCGAGCTCGAAAATGGCGACGCCGAATCGCCCGTCGATTTTCTCTGCGAAGTCGCGCATCTGCGCGCGATGACGCTGGGCTCGGAAGTCCCGTCCCATGGCGAGTGTGAATATTGCACGGGAGGCGCGCACTACGATCGTCTCGCGCGTTCTGCCGAGAAGATTCGTAACCGTCAAATTGACGTCGGTTCCTGGACTCCAGCGTTTCCCACCGCGGCTGCGTCTTTGCTTCCCGTACTACAGGAAAGCTCAGGCTGCGGCTCCGCCCCCGGTGGCGGATGCGGATCCTGTAGTTCGCACGGATAGAAAGGCCAAGAGGGCAGCATCGACCATGACGGAAGAAAAACAAATCCAGGACGAACGGCGCAAGCAATACGAGCCGCCGAAAATTATTCGCGTCAGTCTGCGTCCTGAAGAAGCCGTACTCGGACACTGCAAAATTCCCGGCGCTTCCGGCCCGGTTAGCGCAAGCTGCGCTGCTGTGGCCTGCCAGGCGTTCGGATCGTGACCCCCAGCGCCATGATCGCCATGGACGCTATCCTCGAGCTCTCGGCTGCGAACCGCACGCGCACGCGGTTCTCTGCGCGCATTGGCGGAATCTCGCTCGGCGTCACTTCCGGTCACGCCGCACTGTCCATCGTCTGCGATTCTGAACTCCAGAAATTCCTGATTCCAGATCAGCGTTGTGAAATCGAATGCAGCGCCCGCTTCATTGAATCGCTGAACGAACCGTCGGGTGAGTTGGTTTTCGATTCCGGCGGCCTTTGGAAGCTCTACAAGAATTCCGCCGGCTACTGTTTTCGCTTCGCCACCAGCTTTCTAGGCGACATGCCTTACAAACAGGCGCTCGTCTCGCACGATTTCACCAAGGTTCGCATCGAACTGGTCCAGCGCTACTACGATCCGGCACAGCCCTGGAATCCGCTCGAATATCCACTCGATGAGCTGCTTTGGATCCATCGCCTCGCGATGAAACAAGGCGTTGAGATGCACGGCTGCGGCGTGGTCACAGCTGATGGCCGCGGTTTCCTTCTCACCGGCCACTCCGGCGCCGGAAAAAGCACCTCGGCTCGTCTGTGGTCGCGCAATTCTTCCGCGCGCGTTCTCAGCGACGATCGCATCATCCTTCGTTTCGAAGGCGACCGCGTCTGGATGTACGGCACGCCCTGGCACGGTGACGCGGGCATCGCCGAAGCCGACCGTTTTCCGCTCGACGGCATTTTCGTCCTTGAACACGGTTCGGAGAATTACATGCACCCGTTGAATCCGACCAAAGCTTCCGCCGAGCTCTTCGCGCGCAGCTTTGTACCGCACCACTCTGTTGATGGTCTTAACTTCATTCTTGAATTCTTCGACCGAGTCACATCGCTCGTTCCGTGTTTTGCGTTTTCATTCGTTCCCAATGGAACTGCCGTGGAGGCGCTGCTTGCTTCGAGCACCGGAAAAAACGTCGCTGCGTAATTCGCGCCTCTTCAAGCGCATCGTCGCCGACCTTCTCCGTTCCGGGGTACCCGTACGCTTTCGCGCCGAAGGTCGGAGCATGACTCCCACCCTCGAAGGCGGAGAGTTGTTGACGGTCGAGCCCGTTGGCGAACGCTTTCTAGCTGCCGGCGATATCATTTTCACTCACTCCGATGAAGGTTTGCGTGCGCACCGTATCGTCGCGCTTCCTCGCGCCGGCTCCACGCTGGAAACCAAAGGCGACGCCGGCTGGCATCCCGAGCCTGTAGCGCTCGACGGCGTACTGGGGCGCGTAACCCAATCTGAAAGAGACGGCCAGATCATGAAACACGACACTCGCGCGGCCCATTGGCGAGCCGCCATTCGCGCTTTTACGAAACGCGCACGCACCGCTGTCGTTGTCCAGCTCCGCCGCGCCGGGCCCGTCGCGGTTTTTGCTTTGGCCCTCTGCACCTATTTCGCGCTCTCGGCCTCGCCAGTCGCAGCGCAGACCGACCTATCGCTTACTTCCGCCGCATCTCCGTCAACGGTCACTCCGAGCGGCGACATCACATACACGCAAGTCGTCACCAACAATGGTCCTAACGCCGCCACCACCGCGGTTCTCTACCAGCAGACTCCCGCGAACACCACGTTTGTTTCAATCGCTGCGCCCACCGGTTGGACCTGCGCCACACCTGGCGCGGGCAACGCAGGCGCTGTCACGTGCACCGACGGCGCGAACCTGAACTCCAATGCGACCGCGTCGTTCACATACGTAGTGGCCGTAAATTCCGGCACTGCGGCCGGCTCGACCATCTACAACTGGACCAACGTCACTTCGCAAACGGCCGATAGTCTTCCTTCGAACAACAGCACCACCAACGGCACGCTGGTTGAAACCGCAGGCGGCGCCGACCTCGGCGTCACTGTGACCGCTTCGCCGACGCCCGTTTTTGTCGCGTCACCGCTCGCTTACACCATAGTCGTCACCAATTACGGTCCGGCGGCCACTACCGCCTCCACACTTACGGACGCGCTTCCGACCGGCTTCACTTTCGGTTCGGTCGCCGCCACTCCGTCATCTGTATCTTGCTCGGGCACCACCACGGTAACCTGCGCGCTCGGCGCCATCGCAGTCGGGGGCGCCGCAACCGTCACGATCACGGGCACCAGCTCGGGTACGTCCGCATCGCTCACGAATTCTCCAGCGCTGTCGGCCACCGCTCCCGCCGATCCGTATTCCGACAACGACTCCGCCACTGTCATCACGGTCGTTCAGCCGCTTGTCTGCGCTACGCCCGGGAACGATGGCGCCGCACCCACATTTAACGGCATCGTGAACGCTTATTATCCTCCGTCTGCGACGGGCACACTCGCGGCGGGTGCGACACAGATCAAACTCGGCAGAGTTGCCGCCGGCGGCGCCACCACCGTAATTACGAAAGGCGATCTCCTACTCGTAATTCAGATGCAGGCTGCCACTATCAACACCGCAAATACCGGTTCCTACGGCGATGGAGTGTCGGGCGATCCCGCCTACGGTTCGACAGCTCTCAACGGAGTCGGCGACTACGAATTCGTCACCGCCGCATCCACGCTGAAGACGAACGCGGGCGGCACGCTCACCATCACCGGAGCTGGCGTGGGCGGCGGGCTGCTGTATTCATATTTCAACAACGTTGCTACCTCCACTCAGGGCGCTCAGACCTATCAGGTCGTGCGCGTGCCTCAGTACACCTCGGCGACGCTCAATTCCAATCTGGAAGCTCTCGCCTGGAGCGGCGCTGTCGGCGGCATTCTCGCGATCGACGTGCAGAATCAACTTACCCTGGGCGGCACGGTCGCTCTCGATAGCGACGGGTTCCGCGGAGGTGGCGGCAGAATTCTCACTGGCGATACCGGGCTTGCGTCGACCGACTATTGGTCGTTATCCACCAAGAACGCGAATGGAACGAAAGGCGAAGGCATTGCGGGCACGCCGGCTTATATCGCACCGCTCACGTTCACCACTTCCACCACAGCCACGGCCACGGGCCAAACTTACGTCGAAGGAATTCCCGCCGGCGCGTCTGCGCGTGGCGCGCCTGGCAATGCGGGCGGTGGCTCGACCGATGGCAATCCCAGCTCCAACAATCAAAATAGTGGCGGCGGCGCGGGCGGCAACGGCGGCCTTGGCGGCAACGGCGGTTTCGCCTGGCAATCTGCGGGCCTCGGCGGGGGGTTCGGCGGGTATCTGTTTCCTGCAACCACCAGCTCTCTCGTGATGGGTGGCGCAGGCGGCGCAGGAACGACCAACGACGGCTCCTGGTATAACCCTGCCACCAACACCGGCGGCGCCGATTGCGGCACCACTTGCACGGGAATCTATAGCAGCGGAGCGCCCGGCGGTGGCATAGCGATCTTTCGCGCCGGTTACGTCACCGGTACGGGCACGATCACCTCGAACGGCGGAACGGCTCTCGATCCTGAAAATGACGGCGCCGGCGGCGCTGGCGCGGGCGGCTCGATTGTTCTTTTCTCAAACTCCGGTGGATTAAGCGGACTTACTGTTGCAGCCAACGGCGGCAATGGCGGAAATACCTGGGAAACGGAAGCTCCCGGCGCGTTCCCTGGAAATCGGCATGGACCCGGCGGCGGCGGTGGCGGAGGCGTGATTTTTCTTTCCTCGGCTCCGCTTAGCGCCTCGGTTTCTGGCGGTGTCAACGGATACTCGACCACGGCCAACGATTCCTACGGGGCAACCCCCGGCACAAGCGGGTTTGTCTCTCAGAACTACACGATTACTCAGGTACCGGGGGTTCAGTCCGGAGCGTATTGTTCGAGCGCAGACCTATCGGTCAGCAATGTAGGCACGCCGAATCCGGTCAGCCCCGGCGGCACCATCACCTACACGCAGATCGTCACAAATAACAGCACCACGGACGCCGTCAACGCGGTGTTCTCCGAGAATATTTCTCAGAACACGACTTTCACGTCGATCTCCGTCCCGACCGGCTGGAGCTGCACGACGCCCGCCGTCGGTTCTTCCGGTCTGATCACTTGCACTGATCCGGACGTTGCTGGGTCTTCCACTGGCACCTTCAAGGTCGTCACAGGGATTCCGACCGCCGCCGCAAGCGGCACTCAGATCTTGAACACCGCCTCAATCGCCTCTGGTACCAACGATCCGAATCTGGGGAATAACACCGCGAGCGTCCTTACACTCGTTGCTGCTTCCACGTCCGCTGACGTCGTCGTCACCAAGACCGCCAACCTTTCGCAGGTTACGCCGGGCGCAACGAGCACGATCACCTACACCGTCGTCGTCAAGAACAACGGACCGGCGGCTGCCGCGACGAACATAGTCACCGACGCGACTCCCGCGAACACTACCTTTGCATCGCTCGCGCAGACCGGAACCGCGTGGACTTGCACGAAACCCACCGCCGGAAGTGCCGGCACCGTGTCTTGCACTTTGGCTTCGCTGGCGGTGGGCGGCACAACCACTTTCACGATTGTCGTCAACGTACCCGCCGGTCCGACCTCCGGCACGATCACGAATTCCGCCAATGTCAGTTCAACCACCGTGGATCCGAATCCGAACAACAACACCGGCAGCGCGTCGACCACCATCATCCAGTCTACGCAGAACAATCTCAGCGTTACGAACGCGGCGTCGCCCTATCCGGTCTACGCAGGCAAGGACGTTACGTTCGCGCAGGTCGTCACCAATGCTGGTCCTGCGGCAGGAACGACGGTCACCTTATCCGGCTCGATCCCCACTGGCTCGACGTTCGTGTCACTCGCTAAGCCGACGGGGTGGACTTGCACCACCCCCGCAGTTGGCGGCACGGGCGCCTATTCGTGCAAAATCGGAACGCTTGCGTCTGGTGGTACCGGCACGTTCACTCTTGTCGTCCTTGTTCCCACCGGAACCGTAGGCGGCACACAGATCTCCAATACCGCGAGCGTCGCCGAGACGCCGAACAACGACATCGCCACCGCGAATAATTCCGCCACAGCGAGCACCGTTGTCTTTGGCCTCTCTCAAGCCGACGTCGCGATTGTTAAAACGGGTGCGCCGACCCTCGTTGATCAGGGCACCAATCTCACCTACACGTTGCAGGTCACGAACAACGGTCCTTCCGCAGCGCAGAACGTCATCGTCTCCGATCCGCTTCCGACGGGCGCCGTCACGTTCGTCTCCGTCAGCACCACGCAGGGAACTTGCACGCAATCCGGCGGCGTCGTGAGCTGCTCGCTCGGCACGGTCACAAACGGCGGCCTGGCTTTCATCACCATCAACACCACTGCCTCGACTTTCCCCACGAGCAGCATCATCGCGAACACTGCGACCGTCTCTGCCAGCACCGCCGATCCGAACCTGACCAACAACATTTCGTCTACGATCACGACAATCGTTTCGCCCACTGCCGTCAATATCACTGGTTTCCGCGCCGTCGCGCAACCCGCAGGCGGAGTCGTTCTCGAATGGCGCACGAAGTCCGAACTGCGCAACCTCGGCTTCCACATTTATCGCGAGGACGCTACGGGCCGCCATCAGATCAATCCATCTTTGATCGCCGGGGCCGCCCTTTTCGCGCGAGGCGGAATGCCGCAGCACTCCGCGAAAACGTATCGTTGGATCGATCCGCAGGGAACGGCTCAATCCGTTTACACGTTGGAAGACGTCGATCTCAGCGGAGGGCGCACGGCCCACGGTCCCGTCGTCGCTGAAAGTTCCACTGAACCGCTCGCCGATCAGCCGCAAGCCCTGCTGCTCAGCCAGTTCAACCGACGCTACGGAACCGCCGTGCCTTCGCGTTTGTTGCCTCACATCGTCAATTCAGCGCCGGCGGCTCCGTCGACGCCGCAGGTCGCTTCGGGCACTCTTGATACAATGCCCGCCGCGAAAATTTCCGTGCAGGCCGAAGGTTGGTACTCCGTCACCGCGAGCCAACTCGCGGCCGCCGGTTTCAACATTTCTGGGAACTCTCAACTGCTCCAGCTCTATGCCGAAGGCATTGAACAGCCGATACTCATTCTCGGCAATGCGTCCGGCGCTCTGGGCCCGAACGGGGCCATCGAATTTTATGGAACGCCGATCGACACGCCGTTCTCAGGCACGCGCGTCTATTGGCTCGTCAGTGGTTCAACGCCAGGCAAACGCATCACCGCCGCGTCGGCCGCCAGCTCGGCGTCATCCGCGCCGTCGAGCTTCCTTTCGACAGTTGTCCTTCAGCAGCGCACCACGTACTTCGCTGCGCTTCTCAATGGCGAAAACTACGACAATTTCTTCGGTGCTTCGGTTACCACAGACCCGGTCGATCAGGTTCTCGCTGCGCCGAACGCAGATCCGTCGTCCAATCTCCAATCGTCGATTGACGTCACCCTTCAGGGCGTAACCGCCGGCGCTCCTCACGCGGTCACCGTCTTTTTCAACGGTTCGACTTTGGGCACGATGGAGTTCGACGGTCAGGCCAACGTCACCAACACGTTCCAGGTTCAGAATTCGCTGCTTCAGGAAGGGAACAACACCGTCACGCTCACGGCGCAAGACGGAGAAAACGACGTCAGCCTCGTCCAGTCCATCGCGCTGCGCTATCCGCACATTTACGCGGCCGATTCGAATTGGCTCGAAGCCACCGCACCCGCAAATTCCCAAGTTTCGATCGCAGGCTTCACCAATCCGAATGTGCAGGTTTTCGACATCACCGATCCGCTCAACATCACCGCGCTAACCGGCACGGTTCAGCAGTTCAACTCTGCGTTCGCCGTCGCGATCACCACTCCCGCTGGAACCGCTGGTAATCCGCGTACCCTGCTGGCTCTCTCTGCGGACCAGATTGCGCAGCCGTCGGCGCTTGCTTATCACATGCCCACCGCGAGCTTCAGCACGCGCGAGGGCTTCGAGGAAATCATCGTCACCACCTCCGATTTCCGGTCGACGTTGCAGCCGCTTCTCGACCTACGCACGTCTCAATCGCGCACCACGCAAGTGGTCCTGATGGATCAACTCTACGACGCTTACAACTACGGCGAGCGCACACCTTACGCGTTGCGGGAATATTTGAGTCACGCCTACGAAACCTGGCGTGTCCGCCCGCAGGATGTTCTACTCGTGGGCACAGCGTCCGTCGACCCGCGCAACTATCTCGGCTTCGGGTATTTCGACTTCGTGCCTACGCGGTTGATCGAAACTGCGGCCTTCAAGACGGCTTCCGACGATTGGCTGACCGACTTCAATCAGACCGGATTCGCCACCATGCCCACGGGCCGCCTACCCGTGCGCACCGCCGCCGAAGCAACTCTCGTCATATCAAAAATCGTCGACTACGAACGCGGAAGCTCTAGCGGTTCCTGGAATTCTCAGGCGCTCTTTGTAGCCGATCAGAATGTTGGTTCGAACTTCACGGATGCCGCCAGTTCCGCCGTATCGCTGATGCCGCCGTCGGTGATCACGACAAAAATTCTCGCCGACACGCTCGATCAGGCCACGGCGCAGCAGCAAGTCCTCGCCGCGCTCAATAGCGGTTCCGTTCTGGTCGACTACTCCGGTCACGGCTCCGAACAGCAGTGGTCCTTCGAGGATTTATTCGACAACACAGCCGCTGCCGGACTGACCAACGGCAGCCGCTTGCCCGTATACGTCCTCATGGATTGCCTGAACGGTTTCTTCCACGACGTGTACGACGAAAGCTTGTCCACCGCGCTGATGCTCGCTCCCAACGGTGGCGCTGTAGCGGTCTGGGCTTCGTCCGGTTTCACCACCGAGCCGCCGCAAGCGGTGATGAACCAGGCGTTCTTACGTGCCGTCGCCTCAAAGCCAAGTTTGCCGCTCGGCCGCGCCGCGATGCAAGCCAAGAAGGGAATCGCGGACGCCGATGTCCGGCGCACCTGGATTCTGTTCGGCGATCCGTCCATGTCTATCGCCTTCCCGCAATCCACCGTGCCTTCGAACTAGTCAGCGACGCGCCATCGCAATTAGCTTTTCGAGTAGCGAGGCAACCGTGCCTGGGTCGCGGTCGGGCCTAGCAGGCCGCGATGCTCCGTCCTGACCCTCGCAGCAACCAGCACAAAAACTCATCCACCGCCGCAGTAAGCAACGCTCGTCATCCTGAACTCAGCGAAAGATTCCTCTCGGTCCTGTTCGCACCGCCGCGCAGTCTGCTGCGCGCACCCGGTATTACGCTCTCACTCCCGAATCCTTTACAATCCCTCCATGGACCTCGCCGGCGCATGATCTCCGCCAGCCGCCTCCAACGCGTCATCGCCGTCGTACTCGGCTTCGCGATCCTTCTGTTCATTGGCGATTACCTCGTCCTCAAGATTCGCGCCTCCACGGGCAACGGTTCGAGCGCCTTCGGCTCAATCTCCATCATCCAAGGCACGCCTATGAAAGACGGCCGCGTTCAAATTTTCACCACCGACGCGCAATCCGAAACCTGCGTCCACTCTCTGTTTCCGCACCTCGGTTACCGCCCCTGCTGGTACGTGAAACAAAACCAGATGCAGCTAATCGGCGCATGGGATCGCCAGCCCGTCCATCGTTCTCCGACTGTCGCAGCCAGTGACATTAAGTCCACGTTCGTCTCGACGCGTCTCTGAAATCGCCAACGGCGGAGACTCTCAGAAAATAAAAAACGGAAGCAAGCCTTCGAAACAGACTCGCTCCCGCTCAGAAAACACAACTCGCTCTACTCCAACCGCGCTCGGACAACTTTCGCCGTAATAATCGCTTGCCCCACATGCCTCTGCGTGTGATCGGCTACATGCACCAGCAATCCACCGAGTGTCGTCGGCAATTTCTTCGTCCCCACGCTCCGCGCCGCCTCAAGTTCGTTCGCCGAAAACTTCCGGACTCGCAACGCCGCGTCTTCCAGCGCCGCCTTCAATTCTGCGAAAACGTCCGCACTCCTCGCCCCCGAATCCATCTCCGTTTTCAGCGCCGCAATCTGCGCCGCATCCAGCGCCTGACCCTCCGCATACCTCAGCAATCGATCCAAACTTCGCGCGATGTGCCGCACGTGAAACGCGACAGGCGCCAGTCCCGCCGGCCGGGCGTTCAATTCCTCATCCGTCAGCGCGCCACACCATCGCTCCAAATCCTCGCCCGCCAGCGCCAGCGCGTGCAACACCCCGCGCTGCACCGCCGCCACATCCGTCAACGTCCCCCGCAGCCATGGCTCCGCTCGATTCTCGTCGGACACGCTCGCCTCCAACGACACGTTACAGGACTCCGCTGCAAATCGAAAAGCCCTCTATGGACCCTTCGGCTTCTCTGTTTCAACCGGCCGCGTTGGCGCCGGTGTCTTCCCATTCATTTTCTCCACCGCCTTTCGAATCTCGTCAATATTCATCATTGGATTCGGCACTGCTCCGCTGATCGGCGCCTCACTCATCTTCCCTGCGTCCGCCGGCGCATTTTTCGTCGCCCCTAGCGGGCGCTACCTCGGGTGCAACTGCAACAGGACGCGCATCCTTCGTCGCATCCAGCGGCGTATTCGGCATGGGTCGCCGCTGATCCGCAAATCCGCGCACCTGCGTCACTTGATCCGATTGGATTCCGTTTTGCTGCATCAGCCGGCGCGTTGCGTTCGCTCGCTGGATAGCTCCCAGTTCCCGTAATTTCTACGGTCCGCAAATGGCGACGAATCCGTATGCCCCTTGAGTGCGAGCTTGTCGGGAAGTTTCGCAAGCTCTTGCGCCAGAATCTTCACGATCTGTTTGCCATCCGCGTTCAAATTCGGACTGCCGCTGTCAAAAAAAGTGCCACTGGTCGATTCCGTCAGCTCGATACCCGGCCCTTCGCTCGTGATGGTCATCGCCCTATGTTTTTTTACCTTCTCGAAATTTGGCATCTGCTTGATGGCCATTTCGAGTTTCTCCATGAGCTGCGACATGTTGTCATGCGACACCAGAATTTTCTCGCCCGATCCTGCGATGTTGCTCCCAACTTTATTTGCTGTTCCCGCCGGGTCCTTGAAATCTCCAGCCACGGCCTCCTTCACCGCCTTGCTCGTATTCAGCAGCCATAGCACGATGAACAACGCCATCATTGCCGTCACGGAATCCGCGTATGCCACTTTTCACCCGCCGTGTCCGGCGTTTTTCTTGACGATGTAAATGGTGAGTTTCGTGGTCATCGAAGCACTTCCGCGGACCGCAACCGCGTCACACGCCCGCTCGCCGCGCCATCGCCGACCAAATGAAAATCACGAAGCCGGAGCTTCCCCCTTTTCCTTCAGCCTTTTCTCGGGGTTCTGGAATGTGGGCCGCACGTGCCCTGGTATCGCGCGCCTTCCGATCTCCACCGCCATGCTCTGCGCCGTCCCTTTCATGAACGAGACGATCATCACGCGCAGCACCGGGTCATACGCGCGCTTCACAGTGTTCCGCATCCGGTTCGCCACGGCGGCCACTTCCCGGTCACTACAATCCGTCAGGATCATGAGGAGTCGCCGCTCCATCCACTGCCCCAGAAAATCCGTCGGCTGCAAAGCGTTGTGCAGAGAATCTGTCACCACTCGCTGAATCGTCACCAGTGCGGCTGGACCATGGCTCGATCGCAACTTCTCAAGTCCGCCCACCTCGATGCACAGAATGCTGAACGGAACCGAAAGTTCCGCGAACGTCATCAGCCCTTCCCGCGGATGCGATTCCATATAAACCGAAGACGCCGCGCCCGTCCGCTGGTCGATGTATCCATAGTCCTGCAGCTTCTGCTGCCTTCGTTCTCCTTCTGTCGCCCTGACGGTCGCAGCAAAACTCTCCGCCGCTCCCACGATCGATCCATGACTGCTCCGGATCCGAACCGCCTCCATCCCCACCGGTATCTGATGTCCCGATTAATGTCGCAGCGAAATTTCCGCCATTACCGACCGTCCCTCTTGCAACACCGATTCGAGTGCTTTCGTCGCATCCGAATCGATCCGCTCCTGGTCGCCCTTCTCGGCCAGCACATTTTCGCGGAATACTCGCCCCACAACTTCTTGCCTCAAATACCCGGTAGTTCTTTCCGCGCCCGCAATCCAAAAAAGCGATCTTCCGCGCCGTATCCACCAAATCGACTCTCCAGCACCGTTCGATAAATTTCGGGGCTGTCGAAGCCCGACATCGAGCGCTCCCAATTGAGTCATCGGAGCATTCGCTCGCGAGTGTAGGGAAAGCTGAGAAGCCGATGCGTCGTTTGCAATATCCTTGCCACCGGTCGCCAATCCGCACATTCTCGTGCGTTTTCCGCACACGTTCACCTCTCCGTAACAAACTTGTATGAATCTGTTATCGTTCCGAAGTGCTGCGCAATGTGCCGCTTGCACTCATAAGGGGAGACAATTCGGATGGAGAAGCGTAATTTTCTCTTTGTGTCGCTCACAGGTTTGATTAGCGACATCGCCTGGCAAGTGGCCAAGGAGGGTAATGAAGTTCGCTACTTCATTGGCGACAAGAAAGAGCGCGACATCGCTGACGGCTTCGTCGCCAAGTCGAAAGACTGGGAAAAGGACGTCGACTGGGCTGACATCATCATCTTTGACGATACGCTCGGCCAGGGCGAGAAAGCCGCCGAGCTCCGCAAACAGGGCAAAAAAGTTGTCGGCGGCACAGCCTACTCCGACCGCCTGGAAGACGACCGCTCGTTCGGCCAGGAAGAGCTGAAAAAAGCCGGCGTCAACATTCTGATGTATAAGGAATTCGATAATTTCGATTCCGCGATCGAGCACGTGACAGAAAACCCTGGCCGCTACGTGATCAAGCCGAGCGGCGAAGCGCAAAACGTGAAGCGCCGCCTGTTCGTTGGTGAAGAAGACGACGGGCACGACGTGATTCACATGCTAGAGGCATACAAGCGCGCCTTCTCCGACGAGATCAAAATCTTCCAGCTCCAGCGGCGCGTCACCGGCGTCGAAGTCGCCGTCGGAGCATTCTTCAACGGCAAAAATTTCATCCACCCCATCAACATCAATTTCGAGCACAAGAAACTATTCCCGGGCGAGAACGGCCCTCCTACCGGGGAGATGGGCACCACCATGTTCTGGAGCGAGCCCAACGAACTCTTTACCCGCACGCTTCTCAAGATGGAGCCCAAGCTCGCCGAGGAAGGCTATGTCGGTTACATCGACCTGAACTGCATCGTGAACCACTTGGGCATCTACCCGCTCGAGTTCACCGCGCGCTTTGGTTATCCCACCATCATGATTCAGCAGGCGGGCATGATCACGCCGATCGGCCAATTCTTTTGGGACCTCGCGAGCGGTGTCGATCCCAAGCTGAAAGTCCGGAGCGGCTTCCAGATCGGCGTGCGTATCGTCATGCCGCCGTTTCCGTTTGACGATGACGAAACCTTCGACTCATTCTCGAAAAACGCCGTCATCGTTTTCAAAAGGCCGCCCAACGACGAATACCACATCGAAGACGTGAAGATCGTCGGTGGCGAATGGCTCGTCGCTGGCACGTCCGGCGTGATCCTCACCGTCACTGGCACCGGCCAGACCATGAAGCAGGCTCAAGCTCAGGCCTATTCCCGCATCAAGAACGTGATGATTCCGAACATGTACTACCGCACAGATATTGGCGACCGTTGGTTGGAGGACAGCGACCGCCTCCACACCTGGGGCTATCTCCGATAACTTGGTAGGAGTGCCGACCCGGCTGTCGTCCTCCGGTCGCAACCGCTTCGACGCGCAGTTACGCCCGCGGACCGACAAATAATCTCAGCGCGCCTTTTGCGAGTCGGGTTCTCGCCAGCTCGTCTTGCACCGAGCACCTCCCTGCGTTACAGTACGCCTGCCGAAAAAATGCCGGTCGCTCATGATCACGAAAACCTGAAAATTCTGATCCGCAGCTCCGCCATCCGCAAACGCGTCATCGAAGTCGCCCATAAAATCACCCGAGACTACAAAGGCGAGCGCGTCCACCTGATCGGCGTCCTCAAAGGCGCCTGCATTTTCCTCTCCGACCTCGTCCGCGAAATCAATCTCGAAACCTCCATCGACTTCATGGCCGTCTCCAGCTACGGCAAGAAAAAAGAAAGCTCGGGCCAGGTCCGCGTCCTCAAGGATCTGGAGAGCAGCATTGAAGGCCTTCACGTCATCGTCGTAGAAGACATTCTCGACACCGGCCTTACGCTCAGCTATTTGCTGCGCGTTCTCAAGCAGCGCAAGCCGAAATCCCTCCGCATCGCCGCGCTGCTCGATAAGCCTTCACGCCGCATCAAACCCGTCCAGGGCGATTACGTCGGCTTTAAAATTCCCAATGAATTCGTGGTCGGCTACGGCCTCGACTACGCCGAGCGCTACCGCAACTTAAAAGACGTCTGCATTCTTTCGCTGGAAAAGTAATAATTAGTCCATGACTCCGCAATCCGCTTCTGAAGTGGCCGCCCTCATCGATCACACCCTTTTGAAACCGGACGCCACCGAGTCCGAAATTCGCAAACTCTGCGACGAAACCCGCGAACACGGATTCGCCTCAGTCTGCGTCAATCCCACGTGGGTCCCTCTCGCCGCGCAATTGTTGCAGGGAAGCCGCGCCAAAATTTGCACGGTCATCGGCTTTCCTCTCGGCGCCACCAGCACCGCCGCGAAACTCTGTGAGTCCAAAGCCGCCCTTGCGCAAGGTGCCCAGGAACTCGACATGGTCATCAATGTCGGCGCACTCAAATCCGGCCATCGCGACGTCGTCGAATCGGACATCCGCGCTGTCGCCGAAGCCGCTCACCACCACCGCGCGATCTGCAAAGTCATCATCGAGACGTCGCTTCTGACTCGCGACGAAAAAATCCTCGCCTCCCAACTCGCAAAATCCGCGGGCGCCGACTTCGTGAAAACCTCCACCGGCTTCAGCTCCGCGGGCGCCACCGTCGACGACGTGAGACTCATGCGCGAGACGGTCGGCCCCGCTCTCGGCGTGAAAGCCTCGGGCGGTATTCGCACGCTCGCCGATCTGCATGCCATGGTCGCCGCCGGAGCCACGCGCATCGGAGCCAGCGCCGGCGTAAAAATCGTTCACCAAGCGCGCACTGGCTCCGCAGGCGATCTCGCTCGCCCCGCCGGAGCGCCGAAAGATTCCTACTAATCGCCAAACTTTTTTCGATTATTCTGCCATCCCGCCGAAGCCTGCTCGCTGCACCTGTTATAATGTCGGTATTCAAACGCGAGTTCCGCGTAACTGTTTCGTTCTGAATGTGTTATGAACCATACCTCAGCGGGGGGCTGAGGCGTTTCCTTTGCCGATGGACGCTGCGAAACTCAATTCGAAATTCAATGTGCCCGCAGAAACGCTGGCCATCCTCGCCGAAATCACCCAGGAAATTAACGCCTCGCTGAACCTCGACGAGGTCCTCGCGAGCGCCGCCGCGCAAATTAAGCGCCTCATCGATTACGAAATTTTCGCCGTCCTGCTTCCCGAAGAAGGCACCAATCAACTTTATTTTCGTTTCGCCATCGGTCATCGCCCCGAAGTCGTCGAGCACTGGCGCATCCCGATTGCCGAAGGCATCATCGGCGCGGCCGCTTCCACCGGTCTTCCGATTCGCGTTGCGGATGTTCAAAACGATCCGCGTTACCTCAGCGCCGTCGAAGGGGTTCGCTCTGAACTCGCCGTCCCGCTGATCGTCCGCGGCCGCGTCGTCGGCGTTCTGGATATTGAAAGCAGCCAGCCCGATTACTTCACGCCCGATCAGCAAAATATACTCACTCTCGTCGCGTCGCGTATCGGTACCGCCATCGAAAATGCGAAACTCTTCGAGCACGAGCGCAATCAAGCCGAAACTCTTTTGCTCCTCAACGAAGTCGGCCGCGAAGCGAACTCCACGCTCTCGGTCGAAGAGGTCCTTCGCCGCGCCGCCGAGCTCACCAAGCGCCTCATCGACTATCAAATTTTCTCGATCCTGCTCTACGATGAAACTGACAACGTCTTCCGCCATCGCGTCACCGTAAAATTTGGCCAACGCGTTCAGGAAAAGTTCGCCGTGCCTGCGCACGGCGGCATCGTTGGCGCGGCTGCTTCGCTGAAACGTCCGGTCGTCGTGCCGGATGTCACTCTGGACCCGCGCTACCTGCTCATCAATCCCGAAACGCGCTCCGAGCTTGCCGTCCCGATGCTCATCAAAGATCGCGTCGTCGGCGTCATGGATCTCGAAAGCCCTCAGCTTAATTACTTCACGCCCGACCATGTTCAAGTGCTCTCGATCCTTGCAGCACACTTGGCCGTCTCGATCGAAAACGCGCGTCTCTACGAGCGAGTTGCCCGCGACGAAGCTCGGATGGAGCGCGATCTCAGTGCCGCACGCCGCATCCAAGGCGCATTGCTCCCGCGCTTGCCCGGTCCCGAGTACGGACTCGATATTGCCGCCCGAGTGGTCTCTTCGCGCGAACTCAGCGGTGACCTTTACGATTTTCTTCGCTACGGTCCGCAGGAATTAGGTGTCGCCGTGGGTGACGTCGCAGGTAAGGGGAGTGCCGCCGCTCTTTACGGAGCCGTTGCCATCGGAACTCTCCGCAGCCTCGGCCCGCAAAAGCATCGCCCCGCAGAAATGCTGCGGGCCATCAACGGCTTCCTCGGCGAGCGCCGCATCGAAGGCCGCTTCATGACCCTCTGCTTTGCCACGTGGCATCGTGGACGGCGCAAGCTTCGCGTTGCGAACGCTGGCCAAGAACAGCCTTTTCTGTGTCACGCAGGGAAGTGCGAAAAAATCGAACTGACGGGATTTCCGTTGGGAATGTTTGAAGACGCGGAATACGAACAACGCAGCTTCATTCTCGACCCCGGCGACGTCGTCGTTTTTCACTCCGACGGCATCGGCGACGCTCAAAATATCGCCGGCGAATTTCTAGGCCACCACGGCCTCTCGCAAATTATCGCGAATCACCATGGTTTAAGTGCGGATGGTCTGGCCGACAAAATTCTCGAAGAAGTGGACATTTACTCCGGCGGCAAACATCCCGCCGACGACCGCACTCTGGTCGTCCTCAAAGTAAGGTAGGTGAGATATCCTGCCGCACAGGCTGTCCTTGGACGATTCGGCTCCATCGTGACGCCTCCATCTTCGCCGGACCATCCCCTACAGCAGCTACGCGTGGGGTAGTTCCGCTTCGCGGGACTGCGCAACCTATTTCACACCTAGTGTTTCCACGTGCACCATCGCCACTCCATCACAAACCGGTCATCCTGAGGCCCGATTCATCGGGCCGAGGGATCTCTCTTCAGCTTTTGTAGCGGCCAGCCCGCTCACTCTTTCTTCGAAGCACCAGCAGCGCCCGCACCGTCCGCCGGAGGAAACAAAAACCCACGCACCGCCTCATTAAACATCGTCGTCTGATCTACAAATGTCATATGCCCGCTCTTCGGCAACACCACAATCTCCGACCCGGCAATCTTTTCGTGCATCTGCTTGGAGAGCGACTGGTCCACCTCGTCGTGATCGCCGACAATAATCAACGTCGGCACATGAATTGTCGCAAGCTTGTCCACATATTCCACCGACTTTAAGTTCCCATCGATCACATACTCTCCATCCGACCCCCACATCTCCCGGTAGACGTCCCACGCGATCTTCCCGTCATCCAGCGGATCGTAATTCGCATCGGGATGGCTCTGATAAACGTACGGAAAGTATCCCTCGCCCCACGCCGCGGTCATATATTCGTCCGTGTAACGCCCCTTTTCCCACTCGCGTCCGTGCCCGAACAATCCTTGCTTCTCCATCGCATCAATCCGCCCGCGCAGATCCGGCGACATGTTCTCTTTGATTTTTACGAACACCTGATTCATCTCGCTCGTGCTCGGAAACGTGCTGCACAAAATCAAATGCGTCAAATTCTGCTGGTACTTCAACGCGTACGCTTGGGCCAGCACGCCGCCATAGGAATGTCCCAGCAGCGTAATCTTGCCGAGTACCAACGCCTGACGCACTGCTTCCACGTCTTCCACCATGTTTTCCACGGTGTAACCCGCCGGATCTTCCAGACGCCCCGACTTACCCGACCCCCGCTCGTCGATGAATACCAGCTTGTTCCGCCGCGCCAGCGGCAGCAGGTACGGCAAAAAATAATCGTGCGTCGCGCCCGGTCCGCCATGAACGATCACGATCGGCGCGCCTCGTCCAACGGTCACGTAGTAAATCATCACGCCGCGCGCGTCCACCCAGCCTTCATGCATCGGATAATCCACCGCGGCCGCCAGTGGCGCAGGATGCACGTCCGAATCATGCGGCCCGGGAATCGCAGCCTGTGCCCCCGCGCGCGGCATCAACGCTAGCGCGCACGCAGCCATTAACGTCGCCTTCAACCATTTGCTTTTCATCGAACACTCCTGGCGGGACTTACCGATCCAACGATCGAATCAAACACCGCGGCTGCACAAAAATCTCTACCGCTCGCTCCACCGCAGCTTGCTTCTTAGAATTTCGTAGTACGTCAGCTTCGGCGGCTTCACCACCTGCACCTTATGCGACGACTTCGTGATCACTACGCGGTCTTTCGCATCCAGCTGGAAGCCGATCTGCCCATCCATCGTCAGGTAAACCGGCTCGTGCGACACCGCAAAATCCAGCTCCACGCGCGCCGTGTCCGGCACCACCAGTGGCCGGTTCGTCAGCATGTGCGGGCAAATTGGCGTGATCACAAACGCATCCAGGTCCGGATGAATGATCGGGCCGCCCGCAGCCAGCGAATACGCTGTCGATCCCGTCGGCGTCGCCACGATCAACCCGTCCGCGCGGTACCGCCCCACGTGATTCCCGTCGACGTGCACGTCGAAATCGAGCATCCGCGCCAGCGCCGCTTTATTGGCCACCGCATCATTTAACGCGATCTGCTTGTCGGATGTTTTGCCGTCGTGCACGATCTCGGCCTGCAGCATCATCCGCTCGCTCAGCTTCGACTTTCCTTCAAGCACCTCTTCCAGCACCGGATAAAGCTCGTCGAGCGTTACGCTGGTCAGAAATCCTAGGCCGCCCAAATTCACCGCGAGTATCGGTACTTGATCCGCGCCCATCGCTCGCGCCGCCGATAATAGCGTCCCGTCGCCACCCAGCACGATCAGCCAATCGATCTTGCCGCCCATTTCCTCCCGGCGCAGCCCGCGTTCCGGCGCGCCAACCGTGCTCGCCGTCTGCTGGTCCAAGTACACCTGCACATGTTTCGCCGCCAGCCACCTCATCAGTGGCGGAACCACCGACGACACCATTTCTTTGATGGGCTTGCAGACAATACCGGTGGTGCGGATCATCGTAGGAGGGAAATTCTACTCTACCCCTTCGCGCGGGCGTGCAGAAAAAACTCTTGGTTGCCCTCAGTTCCGGCAATGTGGCTCGGGCGAACGCCCAGAATCTCGAGTCCCAGCCCCTTCACAGCATTTACCACGCTGTCGATCGCCTTCTGGTGCAGGGCAGCGTCCTTCACAATCCCAGCCTTTCCAATCTCCGTTTTCGCCAGTTCGAATTGTGGCTTGATCAGCACCAGATACTCAGCGTAGCCATCCGCCGCGGGGACCACGGCAGGCAAGACCTTGGTTGCGGAAATGAACGACACGTCCATCACCACCAGCTCTGCGCGTTCCGCTACGTCCGCGGTGGCCAGATATCGCGCGTTTTTCTCGATGAACTTCACTCGCGGATCTTGCCGTAGCTTCCAATCCAGCTGATCGTTCGAAACGTCCACCGCATACACACGCGTAGCGCCTCGCTGCAGCAAACAATCCGTGAAACCTCCGGTCGAGCTGCCTACATCGAGGCAAACCTTCCCGTCGGCCGCAACGCCGAAATCCTCGATCGCGCCTTCTAGCTTCAGCCCGCCCCTGCTCACATACTTCTGCGGCCCTCCGATCAGCTCGACCCGTGCATCCGATAATACCGCCGTCCCCGGCTTCGTCGCTTTCTGTCCGTTCACCAGCACGCTGCCGGCAAGCAGCAGCGCTTGTGCGCGTTCCCGCGACGGCGCAAGTCCGCGCTCGAAGATCAGAACGTCCAGCCTGGTTTTTTTCGGTTTTGAAAATCCGGCGTTCCGCTCGTGCCCGCCCGCGTCGCGTAGGAATTTGGGTTTCATTGGGAAGGGAATCAAGCGCGTCGATTCACAAATGTCGTGTTGCTGGGCCTAGGCCCTTCGGGCCACCAGAAATTTCGCCAGCGTCCGCAGCGGCGTCGCTCGCTCTTCAAACACATCCAGTTCCTTCAGCGCCTTCGTCTCAAGCTCCGTAGCAATGTCCTTCGAAACTTCCAGACCGTGCAGCGCCGGATACGTCGCCTTTTTCTGGGCCTGATCCTTGCCCGCCGTTTTTCCGAGCGTCGTCGACGACTCCTCCACATCCAGAATGTCGTCCACCACCTGGAACGCCCATCCGATATTCTCGCCAAAACTCAAGAGCCGCGTCACATCGGCCCGGTCCGCGCCGCCCACGATACCACCCGCCACAATCGACGCGCGAATCAGCGCCGCCGTCTTCGACCGGTGAATGTATTCCAGCGTTCCGTGGTCGCACGCTTTGCCTTCTGCTTCGATATCCGCCACCTGCCCGCCAATCATTCCTCGGTTCGTTCCCGCCGCCTCGGCGATCATCGCCAGCAACGTGATGCGCCGCTGCGGTTCTACGGCGGACATCGCCAGCGTCTGAAACGCCAGCGTCAGCAGGGCATCGCCGGCCAGAATCGCGATCGCTTCGCCAAACACTTTGTGGTTCGTCGGCTTGCCGCGGCGCAGATCGTCATTGTCAAGCGCTGGCAGATCGTCGTGGATCAGCGAATACGTGTGAATCAATTCCAGCGCGCATCCCACATGCACCGCCGCCATCGGCTTCGGCGAAAATACCCGCGCCGCCGCAATGCACAGCAGCGGCCGGATTCGCTTTCCGCCGGCGAACACGCTGTACCGCATCGCCTTGTGAATCGAAGGCGGCGTCGTTGTCTCCGGCGGCAAAATCTGGTGCAGCGCGGCCTCAACGCTCGCTTGATCTTTTTCAAACTGTTCCGGAAGTTTCATCGGATCCTGGGAATGAAATCAGCGCCCATCTCGAGCGCAGCCGCGCGCGCAGGCGCTCTCGCGGTTCACTTCTCCTCGTCCACATCGAACGGCTCGGCCACCACGTTGCCGTCCGTCTTCTTTAGCAGAATTTCCACGCGCCCTTCCGCACCTTCCAGTTGCTTCTGGCATTCGCGCGAAAGCCTCACGCCTTCCTCGAAAAACTTCATCGCTTCGTCCAGCGACAGGTCCGCGCTCTCGAGCCGCTTCACCACTTCTTCCAGGCGCGCCAGTGACTTTTCAAAATCGCCTTTCTTCGCCACTTCAGCAGTCTTATTCGGTGCTGGATTCATCGCTCCTCATTATTTCTGGCAGCCCTTGGACCAGAACGTCGAACGCCCACCCTGCGTCGTCCGCAAATCGTATGCCCGCAGCGCGCGCACTTGTTTCCCTCGCGCCCGTACACTTTCAGAATATCTTCGATCCTTTGAAACCACCAATTCGGGTCGCGAAAATTCGGCGCGGGGTTAAGGCAGCATTCTAACGCACGTCGCAAAACCGTACCAATGCTCTTGTAGAGCCGTGCCGCTTCCGATGTGCTCAAATCCTTCACCGGCCGCATCGGCCGGAGCCGCGCCATCCACATCGCCTCATTCGAATAAATGCTTCCGATCCCCGCCGCCCTGGTCTGATCTAACAAGAAAAGTTTCAACGGCATCGCCGACTTCGCGAGCATCTACGCAAACCGTTCCTTCGCAAACTCCTTCGAAAACGGATCCAGTCCCAACTTTCCCAAGCCCTTAATCCGGCTCGCATCCTCCTCAAATTCCACGCGCCCCGAATGCCGCCCATCCACAAACCCCAGCGTCCCCTCGCGCAACGAAATCGCCACATCAATGTGCCCCGTCGTCTCCGGCCCATCGAACCACACCAGCTACCCGTCCAGCCGAAAATGCACCGCCACCATGCCGCGAACTAGCTTCATCACCAGAAATTTCCCCACGCGCTCCACGCGTCTCGCGGGCGAATCCCTCTCAATCCGCGCCGCCCGCCCGGTTCTCCCCGCGCCCAGCAGGCGGCCTAACCGCAATCGGATGGAGCACGCGCAGCCGCACAATCCGGCGCCCCACCACAAACGGCCGTACCGCCCTAAGCAGCGCTTCCACTTCCGGCAACTCCGCCATCCTCCCGCACAACGAAGCCACTCAAATCATTGTATTCAAAACGATCGCTACGCCCCCGAATTACTCGAATTTCGCGGAGTGCGGAGGCTCGTCCGCGAACGACGACGCATCACCGCCGGCCACCCACTTCCACGCTGGCACCACCTAGCCTCGCCAAGCTCCAGTCGCTCGCCATACCGCAATCCCAAGTGAGCACCGACCGCGCAGTGCGAACCGCGCAACCTCTTTCGCCGCACAACTATCCCTCCTCGCCTCGCCTTGCTAAAATCCAGTAGATGGGCCCCTCCTTACCTCTCCCATCCCGTCACGCGCAAACTGGCCCATCCTCGCCTACGCGCACAAACCGTAGTAGGGAATCGCGCCCATGATCGCCCTCCACCTGTTCGCCGTAATCGCCCTCGTAGGCGTCAACGCCTTCTTCTCCGCCGCCGAATTTTCGCTCGTGGCGATCCGCCAGTCCCGCGTCCGTCAACTCGTCGAAGAAGGCGACGCCCGCGCCAAAATTGTGGAATCCCTCCTCGGCGATCTGAGTCAAGTCGTCTCCGGCGTCCAGGTCGGCATCACCCTCGCCAGCCTTTCTCTCGGCTACCTGGGTGAAATCACACTCGCCGGTATCCTCACGCCCCTCGTTCAATCGTTCTCGAAGCCGTGGGCCGCGATGCTCACCCACGCCATCGCGTTAGTTATCGCATTCGGGCTTCTCACGGTCTTGCAGGTCATCCTCGGCGAACTCGTCCCGAAATCCCTCAGCCTCGCTCGCGCCGAAAAAGTTGCCCTACTCATCGCGCGCCCGTTCTCGTGGTTTCTCACGACTTTCCGCTGGGCCATCAATCTTCTCGACGGCGCCGCCGAAAAAATCGTCCGCGCTCTCGGAGTGGTCGCGCCCCACGATCACACTCAAGCTCGCTCCACCGAAGAGCTTCAGGTGATGATCCAGCAGGCCCACGACCGCGGCCTTCTCCCTGCCGCCGAAGTGAAAGTCATCCAGTCCGCCATGGAAATGGGCGAAGTCGCCGTCCGCGAAGTGATGATCCCGCGCCCCGACGTTCACGCCCTCTCCAGCGTCGCCACGGTCGATGAATCGATGCGCATGTTCGCGACCACCCAGCGCTCGCGCATTCCCGTGTACGAAGGCTCACTCGATCACATTCTCGGGTTTGTCCACATCAAGGACATGATTTGGGTTCTCCTCGACCGCTCGCGCCGGATCGAAGACCACCAGCCCGTTCCCGAATTCAGCATTCGCGCTCTGCTGCGCGATGTTCTCATCGTTCCCGAATCCAAGCCCGTCAGCGAACTTCTCGCCGAATTTCGCTCGCGCCGCACCGGCCTGGCCATGGTCGTGGACGAATTCGGCAGCATCCTCGGCCTGGTAACTCTTGAAGACATCCTCGAGCAAATGGTTGGTGAGATTAACGATGAGTTTGATGTTGTCGAGCGCCCGCTGGAACTTCCCGATGGCGGGGTGGTTTTCGACGCAGCTCTAAAAATCCGCGAGCTCGAAGGCCGCTACAACATCACGCTCCCCGAAGACCCGTCCTACCAAACTGTCGGTGGCTTCGTCTTGAATCGCCTCGGTTATATCCCGCGCGGCGGCGAAAGTTTTGAAGATGACGGGTTCCGCTTCACCGTCATGGAAATGGACAAGCGCCGAATCTCCCGCGTGAAAATCAAACGCCTTCCGCCAGCTCAGCCGCTTCTCACCGAACCCACCGAGATCGCCCAGGCCGCCGCGGCCGCATCGCACTCGGAAGCCGATTCCGATCACGACGACGATAAAGTCCCCGCGCGTTCATCTTCGTCGAAATCCACCGCCCAGAAATCCCACAGTCGAGCCCGCGAACACTCCACCGAATCGCGCAAAGCGAAAGGCTCCACTTCGTAATGCCCGCGCTCCGCGTGCCGCCGATTCTGCGCTTCGTCGCGCTCCGACTCCTTCTCGCATTGCCAGCTCTTTGGTTAATCCTCACCATGGTCTTTCTGCTCGTCCACATCGTTCCGGGCGATCCGGTCGCGCAAATGCTCGGTGAAGGCGCGCGCGCGGAAGATCTCGAGCAGCTCCGCCATGCCCTGCATCTCGACCAGCCGATTCGCGTTCAGTATCTGCATTACCTCATCGGAGTTGTCCGCGGCGATCTCGGCCAATCCTTCCGTTTCCAGCAACCCGTTGCAAAGGTCATCGCCGAACACTATCCGGCCACGCTCCAGCTCTCCGTCGTCGCTCTTGCCGTCTGCGCGCTCATCGGAATCTTTGGCGGCATCCTCGCCGCGCAGAAGCGGGGAACTGCAGTTGACACCACCGTCGGCGTTCTCACCCTCTTCGGCCTGTCCGTTCCCAACTTCGCGCTTGGTCCGGTCCTCATGCTCGTCTTTGCCGTCATTCTCGGCTGGCTTCCCGTCACCGGACGCGGCGGCCCTTCTCACATGGTGCTTCCGGCGCTCACTCTCGGCGCCGCGCTCGCCGCAATCCTCACGCGCATGGTTCGCATCTCCGTGATCGAAGAGCTCTCCAGCGACTACGTCCGCACTGCTCGCGCCAAAGGTCTCTCCGAGTCCGCCGTCCTTTTCAAGCACGCTTTCCGCAACGCGCTGATACCGATCCTTACGATCCTCGGCCTCCAGTTCGGCGCCCTCCTCGCCGGAACCATCGTCACCGAAACTATTTTCTCCTGGCCTGGCATTGGCCGCCTTACCGTGCAAGCCATCAACGCGCGCGATTACCCGCTCCTCCAGGGCTGCATCCTGCTCATCGCAGTCACCTACGTCTTTGTCAACCTGCTCACCGACATTATCTACGCGGTCGTCGATCCGCGCGTGAGGTTCGAATGAACTTGCTCACCGCAAAAGGTTTTCGTAACGGGGGAATTCACTCCTCTTGGTTGGACTTAGGTTTTAGCGTTGTCATCCCGAATCCGCCGCGGCGGACGAAGGACCTCTCTTCGCCGTTTGCCGCGAAGCACAACCTCCGCGCGAGGCTCGCATGAGCTCCCTCCGCGAATTCCTAAAACACAGCGGCCCTGGCCGCGTCGGCTTCGCGCTTACGCTCTTACTCGTGCTTATCGCGCTGGCGGCTCCGCTCATCTCCCGCTACGATCCCGTCGCGCAAAATCTTCCCGCGCGCCTCTCGCCTCCCAGCGCCGCGCACTGGATGGGCACCGACGAACTCGGCCGCGATGTCTACGCCCGCATCATCTACGGCACTCGCGTCTCCATGCTCGTCAGCGTCAGCGTCGTCTTCGGCGCCGGCTTGATCGGCCTCGCCATCGGCTCAATCTCCGGTTACTTTGGCGGCTGGTTCGACCGCCTCACCAACGTCATCCTCATCAACGCGTTCCTCTCGTTCCCGGGAATTTTACTGGCGATCGCGTTCGCTGCGTTCCTAGGTCCAAGCATCCGTAACGTTATCCTCGCCCTCGTCATCACCGGTTGGGCGGGTTACGCGCGTCTCGCGCGCGCCCAGGTTCTGCAAGTGAAGGAATTCGAATACGTTCTAGCGGCGCGCTCACTAGGCGCCTCGCACGCGCGTATTATCTCGCGCCATTTGCTTCCGAATATTCTTCAGCCCGTGCTCGTCCTAGCCACAGTAGGAATGGCCGGAGCCATCCTCGCCGAATCCACCTTAAGCTTCCTCGGTGTAGGAGTTCTTGCTCCAATGCCGAGCTGGGGCGCCATGCTGAACGACGCCCGCGGCCACCTCTTCGATGCCCCGCATTTGGTCGTCTTCCCAGCCCTGGCCGTAATGACCGCCGTCCTCGCGTTCAATCTCTTGGGGGACGCTCTCCGCGACTGGTTCGACCCCCGCATGCGCTCCTTCCTCGTGGTCGCCTCCCAACTCCACTAGCGCCCGCGTGGGATAGCCTGCCTCGCAGGCTGTCATCCAACGAAGGAATTCATTGAGCAAGCACGACCGACGACGGACAAACCACGTGCAATCGCGCGTACCTTAACGCTCTCAAATTGTCCAAAACGGGAAGAGGTCAGGAGGGTATAACCCACGCGCACGCCATTCGGTTTTTTTTGAGTCACTAACCACTCATCACTAGCCACTGCTTCACCCAATCTCCACCGCCACCTCCGACCCCCGTGTCGCACCTAGCGCCCGCGCGGCATTGCCCTTATTCACCGAAATCTCCAGATAGCCGCTGGATCCCACCATCGCCACCGCTTCTCCCGCCGCGCCTTGCGAAAACGTCGTCACCATTCGCTGAACGATCCCCGTTCCTACGCGAATCGTAAATTTCGCATCCGCCGCGAGCAGCGCCGGCGCATCCTCCGGCTTCAGATTCGTAATCAAATTTCCAAAGTGATCCACGCGCAGCACGATGCACTTGATCGAATTCCCGCTCGTCCTCGGCTTCGGAATCGCGAACCGCACGTAGTCGGTGATCTCATCGCCAAAGCTGCCGGTCTGCCACGTCTTGCTTAGCCACGCCGCCGTTGGCGCAAAGATATCCCGCCCATGAAACGTCGCGCTCACCGGATTCAGAAAGTAGTGCTCAGCCGTAATGTGCCACGCATGCAACGACTCGCTCTGGTCGTACACCGCCGAGAGCACGCCATTATCTGGCGCCACAAAATAATGCGTGTCGCCTGCCACCAAGATCGGGCGCCGCGCCGTCCCTACGCCCGGATCCACCACCACCATGTGAATCGTACGCGGCGGGAAATATTTGTTCGCCTGACCGATCGTCAGCGCTCCATCCAAAATGTCGTGCGCCAGCACGCTGTGGGAAATATCCACCACCGTCGCTTCGGGGTTGATGTTCAGGATCACTCCCTTCATCGCTCCCACGTAGTGATCGCTGGTTCCGTAATCGGTCGTCAGTGTAATGATCGGGCGAGCCAAGATTCACTCCACGGTTATCGAGCTGAAATTTCCTGCACGAGCACGTTCTTCCAACCTAATCGACGCCCCCGAGACGGTCAACCCTGTTGGACCGATGAGTAAACTCTCCCGCGCAAGCGCGCGTCGGACAGCCTCCCAGGCGGTCCTGTTACGATCGCCGATTGAAGTAACTCAGTGATCGTTTGCAGCCGGTTTTTGTGGCGTTTCGTGGGACGGCGCTATCGGCTTGATGATGTCGTCCAGGTAAGCAGGCGTTCCCTCAACCCGCTCGAGCGACGGGTAACGCTCCCCGTCGTGATAGTCGAGATCAACCGTGGAAACAAACGTGTCCGACTGAATCGTCAGGTGGATCGGCTCACTGTGGTTTTTTGCGTCGTGAAGCGCGGCTCGAAAGCGCTCAGCCGAGAAAATTTGGCCGTTCACTGCGATGATCTTGTCGCCGGGAGTGATCTTTGCCTTTGCAGCCGGGCCGTTCCATTTCACATCCTGCACTTCGCCCTGGCCGCCGAGCAAGAGCCCGGCCGAGTACCAAGCGTCAACGCCCGGGCCTCTTCGATTGCCGCTGAACAAGAGAGCTTCGGAAGCATTCGGCCGGTCCGCGTAAACCAGCTTATATCCGCCCCGCTCGATGCCGGCAAGGTCGGCGTGTGGCGTGATGCTGACGATGCGGTCGCGGAAAAATGTCGCCCAGTCGTACGGCGTCACCTGATTCAGGTCCTGTACCAACTCGTCGAATGTGTACGTAACGATCAGCGGTCCGGTGTTGCCCCCCTTTCCCAGGAAGATGTGTTCGAAATCGTCGAGCGACTTTTGATTGTTGGTCAGTTTCCGGATCAGCGTGTCCGCATCTAGCCACACCACCTCACCTTCGAAGTAGTAGTCCTGTCCGCGCCTCCAGTTTGCCCAAGCAGGATCATCGTTCCGGAGAACGCTTGCGGCGATCGCAGTATCTTCCGTTGAGCGCCATTCGCGGCCCGGCGTGTTATCGAGAAGCGCGGCGGTAAAGGCCAATACATCGCGATACTGCGCCGGCGATTTAAGCCCCGCCCGCGCGGCGAGCACATTGCCGAGATATTCCGTCATGCCTTCGTAAACCCAAAGCAGCGCGCCCTGTTGGGCTGTCGCGAAATCCGGCTGATACAGCCCAACCGGACGGCGATACTTGCCGTTCCAGGAGTGCGTGTACTCGTGTGGCAGCAGGTCGGCGTCCGCTAGAAGGCTCGCTTCCTCCGAAAAAGTTTTCTCTCCGACGCCGTATTCAGACGATTGTCCGTGCTCCAGCGTCGTATCGGTGCCGATGAAATCCGAAACCGCGACAAGGAAGTGATACTGGTTGTAGTGGTGCGAACGGTAGAGTGCGTCCGCCTCTCGAACCAGGTTCGCGATCCCGGTGACCTCCGCGGCCGATAGATTGCAGTCTTCCGGCTGATCCGATGCGACATCGACAAAATGCTTCGGCGAAATTTCGGGAGCGACCGCGAACTCGCGGAAGTTTTGACCGATGAGCACCGGTGAATCTTCCAGCTGCTCGACGTTGGTCGCAGCGAAACGGGTTGTGCTTCCGGAGGCGGGAAGTGGGTACGCGCTGGCGCCGCTCGGCGTCAGCGCTGTGCCGATGCTCCAGCCCGCGGGCACAATCAGAGAAGGCTGAATGGCGATTTCGCGAACCGGAGTGTTGGCTGGGTAAAGCATGAGCGACTCCCAGTCGAGTAGCGCCAGTTTCCGCGAGACGTTCAGAGCAACGAGGCAATCCAGATGCGCGTGAAGCGTGGTCACTCCCGCGGGTATCGTCACGTGAAATTCGTACATGTCCACGTCGTCGCGCCGCCATTCGAGTGTTTTGTCATTCGCCGTGAACACCACTCCCGCGATATTGCTCACCGGTCCGAAAGGTTGGTGCGTGCCCGGGATCCACTTGGGAGTGATCAGGGTGAGCGGTCCGGCCGTGACCGGCAGCTCGATCTCGGCATGGAATATCTTGCGCGGAGCATCGGACAGGTCCGCGGTGATCTGGATCGCAGTCGGCTGCTTTTGCGCCCAAACCGGGGAGGCCCCCAGCAGACACAAGACAGCCGCTACTCGGAACAGCCCGTAGTGTGAGTTCATTTTGTCCGCTTATCGAGAAGGTCGCACCGGGACTTCTAAGTCCTTCGACGGCTCGGCGCATCCTACGCCGCTGTCGGACTCCACTCAACAGATTTGCGCGGCCGTTTCTTGACCCCGCGCCGCACTCGCCGCTATTCTGGAATTCAGCTCTACCACCGCAATGCGCGTCTATCTCGATCACAACGCAACTACGCCCGTCGATCCCGGCGTTCTGGACACAATGCAGCCGTATTTCTCTGAGGCCTACGGCAACGCCAGTTCAATCCACTCCGCCGGCCAGCGCGCCCGCGCCGCTGTTGACGCCGCTCGCGATTCCGTCGCGCGCCTGATTGGCGCCAAGCCCTCAGAAATCGTCTTCACCAGCGGCGGCACCGAAGCCGACAATCTCGCCCTGTTCGGCCTGCTCGAAACTGCAAGATCTTCCTCGCAATCGCGCTGGCACCTCATCACGACGACCATCGAACATCACGCCATTCTCAACGCCGCTCAACAGGCCGCCACGCGAGCCGTCGACGTCACCTTCATCCCTGTCGACGCTTCCGGCGTAGTCGATCCAGAAAAAATCCGCGCCGCGCTCCGCCCCGAAACTTTTCTAATAAGCGTTATGCGCGCCAACAACGAACTCGGCACGCTCCAGCCCATCGAAGAAATCGCGCGCATCGCCGCCGAAGCCGGCGTCTATTTCCACTCCGACGCAGTCCAGGCCGCCGGAAAACTCCCGCTCGACGTCAGCCAACTCGGCGTCGATCTCCTCACCGTTTCCGCTCACAAAATCTACGGGCCCAAAGGCGTCGGCGCCTTGTACGTCCGCTCCGGCACGCCCATCGCGCCGCAAATCTTCGGCGGCCACCACGAACGCGACCGCCGCCCCGGTACCGAAAACGTTCCCGGCATCGTCGGCTTCGGCCGTGCCGCGGCAATCGCATCTCAATCGCTCGCCGCGGGCGAAGACGCGGCGCGCATGGCACAGCTTCGCGACAAACTCGAGCGGGGAATTCTCGCCTCGGTTCCCGGCATTCTCGTGAATGGGGATCCCTCCCGCCGCATTTCCAACACCAGCAACCTCGCCTTCGACGGCGTCTCCGGCGAGGCCCTGCTTATCGCTCTCGACCTCCTCGGAATCTCCGTCTCCACCGGCGCAGCCTGTTCCTCTGGCGCCGTCGAACCGTCCCACGTCCTGCTCGCCCTCGGCCTTACGCACGCGCAAGCCGACAGCAGCATCCGTTTCAGCCTCGGCCGCGCCACCACCGCCGCCGAAATCGACTACACAATCGCCTCCGTAAAACGCACCGTAGAACGCATGCGCAGCCTCACTCCTGTGCATACAACTCCCGCCACCCTGCGATAGAATAAAAGCTAGGATAGTCTGCCGAGCAGGCTCTCATCATCACCAAATCAAATGCCCTCGCCGTCACAACTCGCTACCGCGCCCGACTGCCCGGCCGACGTCCACCTCGACTCGCCCGAACTGGCACCCACCGTGAAGTCCGGCACCACCGCCGTAGCCATGAGCGGCGGCGTCGATAGCTCCACCGTCGCCGCCATCCTCCGTGATCGCGGCGATTCCGTCCTCGGCCTCACCATGCAGTTGTGGAATCAGCGCCGCCTTCCGCAAATGCAACCCGAATCTGGCGCCGCGCCTGCGCACCGTTGCTGCTCGCACGATGACGTCTATGACGCCCGCCGCGTCGCCGAGCACCTTGGTATGCCGTTCTATGTCGTCAATTTCGAACGCGCCTTCGAACTCACCGTCATCAAGCCCTTTGTCGCCGACTATCTCGAAGGCCGCACGCCGATCCCGTGCACCATGTGCAACAATTACGTAAAGTTCGATCAGCTCCTCACCACGGCCCGCCAGATCGGCGCCGAGCGGATCGCCACCGGCCACTACGCGCGCATTCGCTTCAATCGCGAAACGCAGCGCTACAATCTACTCTGCGCACGCGACGAGTCCAAGGATCAAACTTACTTTCTCTTCGGCCTCACACAGGAGCAGCTCGCGCGCACCGATTTTCCGCTCGGCGAGATGGCCAAGTCCGAAGTCCGCGACGTCGCTCGCCGCCTTCGCGTGCCCGTCGCCGAAAAGCCGGAGAGCCAGGAAATCTGCTTTGTTCCGAGCGGAAATTACGTGAAGTTCATCGCGAACTACTTGGAAGAGCAGGGAAGCGCGCTGCCAGAAACTCCGGGTGACATCGTCAGCACTTCCGGCGAAGTTCTCGGCTGCCACAACGGCTTGCACAGGTTCACCGTCGGCCAGCGCAAGGGACTCGGCCTTTCAATCGGCCAGCCCCTGTACGTCGTTGCTCTCGATCGCGCGCAAAACCGTCTCGTCGTCGGTGAAGACGCCGAACTTCGCACCACCAGCTGCGAAGTCCGCGACATCAACTGGATCTCCTACGCGACCCTTGACTCACCCATCGAAGCGATGGTCCGCGTCCGCAACCGCCACGAACCCGCACGCGCCCAAATCGTGCCGCTCAACTCGACCACCGCCTGCATCACCTTTGCCGACCCGCAGCGCGCCATCACTCCCGGCCAAGCCGCCGTGTTCTACGCGCACGACGAAGTCCTCGGCGGCGGCTGGATCCGCTAGTCTCCAATCCTGGCAAGCTCGAAGTCCTGGGCACTTTCACCACACACGAGCAAGCCGGTAGAAAAGCCACGTCCTGTCTGCATGCCTTGGCCTTTGGCACCAATTTGTCATCCTGAGCGCAGCGAAGGATCTCTCTTCGCTTTCCGCGCCACACTCCAACTCGCTTAATCAAAAAGTAGAAAAGTCAAACAGGAAGGATTCGCTACGCAGAAAACCAATCAACTCAAATAAAAAGCTCTTCGTCCGCCTCAACACCATCCACATCCGCCGCCGACCTCGCCCCACCGCCCCGCACATTCCGCAGCAGGTCGAGTCCGACCTTGATCCCCTTCATCACGGCCGACGCCTGCTTGATCGGCCCCCACAGCGTTGACCGGAACTTCGCACCTGTATCCTCCACCACTTCCAGCGCGCCCGTCAGAATCTGGTCCGCGCGGATCACCTGAATTCGCAGCCGCTCCACCGCTTCGGTGAATACTCGGTCCACCTTCTGCGCCTGCCCGCGCGCAATCCGAGTAATCTCCGCGCTGTCGCCCATGATGCTAGCAATCCGCGTTTCGGAGTCATCCAGAATTCTACTGGTCCGCAGCAAAATCGGATCAACGCGCGACTGCAAATCCGTCGCGATTCGCGTGAACTTCTCGATCGCCGTCTTCATCTGAAAAAACATCGCCATCAAGATGGCCATCTGCAAAAAAATGGCCACCGCAGCGATTACGATGAACGCCTCGACCCAGCCGGGCATGGATGCCTCAGTTTAATTGTAAGGATTAGGACGCTTTCGATTCGCGCCGGTAGGTGTCTTTGCCGGCTTCAACCGCGGTGGAAACCGCATCCTTCTGACGCGCCATGATTTCCTTGCTCCGTTCGAGCAGGTCCTCGGCACGCTCGCGAAGTTCGCGGGCCTTCTTCTGTGCGAATTCGCGGCCGTCGTCGGCCTTTCCGGTGAGATATTCCCGCGTCTCTTCGCCGGACTTCGGCGCAAACAGCAGCCCCATCAGGGCGCCGATGCCCATTCCTACAATGAAGAAACTTACTTTTGATCCAGCACCGTTGTCACTCATCTCGCACCTCGCAATTGCGAGAGTAGCACAGCCCGCGCAACACGCGCAAAGGGGTAAACACCCTACTACCTTCGAATTATTTTCGCCTCACAGATCCAAACCGGGTGACCTGTCCGAGCCTTCGCAGGTGGCGCACCTTCTTGCGTTCAAAAGGGTCCGCGTCGCCCGACGAACCCACAGCTTCGCAGCCTCCCGAAAAAACGCATCTCGCCGTACGCTGAAACTTCCGCGAATCTCGCGGACTGCGGTGCCTTCCTCCGTACGACGAACCACCGCCGGCCATTCAACGCATCTCAGGCACAGCGAATCCTGGTACAACTAACCTTTTACTTCACCGCCTCCGTACCGGCATGCAGCGCGTTATACACTTTAAGCGCCTGCGCCTTCGGCACCTCCTCCAGTAGCTCATCCACCGTCAGCCTCTTCAGTTGCGCGACGCTCCCAAATCTCCGCAGCAACTTCCGCGCCGTCACCTCTCCCACTCCCGGTATCTCGGTCAACGAGGTCCTCAACCTCTTCGCCGACCTCCGCTGCCGGTGAAACGTCACCGCAAACCTGTGCGTCTCGTCCCGAATCATCTGCACCAGGTGCAGCACGGGCGAGTGGTGATCGAGCACTACCGGCTCGTCCTCGCGCCCGAGCACGTACAAAATTTCCTCCTTCTTGGCGATGCTCGCCAGCGGCTGGTTGATGATCGCCAGCTTGTCCAGCGCTTTTGCGGCGGCGTGCAATTGTCCCAGACCACCATCGATCAGAATCAAACTCGGCAGCGGCTTGTTCTCCGCTTGCAATCTTCCGTACCGCCTCGAGACCACCTCTTCCATGCTCGCGAAATCGTCGCGCAAAATTCCGGCAGCTTTCTCCGCGTTCTCCGGCATCGCTTCGCCGCGAATGATGAACTTGCGGTAGTCGCTCTTTTTCATTTTGCCCGCTTCCCACACCACCATCGACGCCACCGTGTCCGATCCCTGAATGTGCGAAATGTCGAAGCACTCGATCCGCTTCGGCGGCTCCGGCAAACCCAACGCGCTCTCCAACGCCTCCGCGATCGCTTGACCGCTCGGCTTCAGCACGCGGAACCGCTGTACGAACGAATGCTTCGCGTTTTTCTCCACCAACTCCAGAAACGCGTACTTCGTCCCGCGTTGCGGATTCAGAATCTCCACTCGATGCCCGGCCTTTTCCGTCAGGACCTCTTCCAACAACTCGCGATCCTCGAAGTCCGTCGGCGTGTGAATGAACCGCGGCAAGTACGCCGCATCGAGATAAAGCTGCTTCAGCAGCGACGGCAAAAACTCCGCCGGCTCGAATTCCTCCAGGTCCTCCCAGTAGAAATCCCGCCGGTCCACCACACGCCCGCCGCGCAAGTGAAACACGTTCACCGCCACTTGCGGCGGCTCGGCATACCACGCCACCACGTCCGTATCGTCGCCATCCGCCGCCGCAATCTTCTGCCGCTCCTCCATCTCCTCCAGCGTCTTCAACAAATCCCGATAGCTCGCAGCTTCCTCATATCTCTCTTCATCCGCCGCGCGCTGCATACGCTCTTCCAGGCTTCGCGAAAGATCGCTGCGCCGACCTTCCAGAAAAAGCTTCACGTCGCGCGCCGCTTCCGCGTAGCGCTCGTCCGCCACCAGCCCAGCCACGCACGGCCCCAGGCACCGGTGAATGTAATACTGCAAGCATGGCCGCGGATGCGATCGCGTCAAATCGACCGTGCACGACGGCACTCGAAAATGTTTGTGGATCAGATGGACCAAGCGATACGCGAGCCGGGCCGGAAAGTACGGTCCGAAATAAGTCGACCCGTCCTTATCCAGCCGCCGCGTCACATAAACACGCGGAAATGTCTCGTTAGCCGTGTACTTGATGTACGGATAGGTTTTGTCGTCGCGCAGCAGCACATTGAATTTTGGCTTGTGCTGCTTGATCAGATTGTTTTCAAGAGCCAGCGCCTCGCGCGGGTTATCCACCACGATGTACTGCAAGTCCGCGATCTCGCGCACCAGCGAACCCGTCTTCGCGTCCTGCCACCGCGACTCCAAAAAATACGACCGCACGCGGCTCCGCAGCGAATTCGCCTTGCCGACGTACAGAATTTTCCCGGTGGCGTCCTCAAACAGGTACACACCCGGCTGAGTAGGCAGCTGACCGACTTTTTCGCGGAGTTCCATTCCAGCGCGGTACAATACAAGCAGGGCAGTGAGCTGCGCCTCGCGCGGCCTCTGTGCAACTCTGATGATAGCAAACAGAATCTAACTCCGACGACACAGCACAATGCGCGCGAAACGCTTCAAATCCGTTCCTCTGGCCGTTGCCTCGCTGGCATTCTGCGTGGCGTCCGCCACTTTCGCGCCCATCGCTACGGCTATCCCGCAGCAATCCTCGCCGACGCCGCAACCTCAACAGGGCGATTCCTCAAGCCCTCAGCCGCCGCCGGACAATTCGCAGCAGCAGCCTCTTCCGCCCCCGCCCAAGCCGCAGGGGCCCGACCGCCCGTCGTCCAGTTCCTCGTCGAACAACGATGACGCGCCGCAATGGTCGTCGTCGAAAAAGGCAGACGACGCCGGCGATCCCGACGATTCCGCCTCCGACCCGAACTCGAAACCGCAGCCAAAGAAGAACGCGCCAAAGTACACGGACGACGATGCTTCCGGCTCATCATCCGACAAGCCCGCAGCGTCCAAAGCAAAACCAGGCGTGCTCGCCCCAGAGTCGGATCCTTCATGGGATCCCTTTCATGCCGCGCAGGACGTCGATGTCGGCACCTTCTACATGCACAAAGGCGACTACGACGCCGCCATCACGCGTTTCGAAGACGCGATTCGCCTTCAGCCCAACTTTGCTCGCCCGCGCACACTGATGGCCGAAGCCTACGAAAAAAAGGGAGACAAAGACGAAGCCCTGCACTACTACAAAGAATACTTGCGCGTCCTACCCAACGCCGCCGACGCCAAAAAGATTCAAAAGAAAATCGACCAACTCTCCTCCAAGTGACTCACATGTGGGGCAGACACTCCTGTCTGCTTGGCTTCTGTCTTGAAGTTAATTCGTCATCGTGAGTCCCAGGCGGCGGAGGAAGGATCTCTGTTCGCTTTTGTAGCTCACCTCGCTGGCATCCGATCCAAAAACTTCATTGCCGCCCCATACTCCGCATACTTCTTCTCTTCCCTCCGAAACTCCGGCCCGTGTGATTCCCGTCGACACCTTGCAAACTTCATCGGGTGCTTCACATGCAGCATCTCGTGGTACATCACATACGCCACCACAAACCGCGGCACGTTCGGCCGGTCCAGCTGTCTGTTAATCACAATCTGCTGCAGCGCCGGATCGAAGCATCCCAGCTGCGACCTCCACGCTCGCGAACTCCAACTCAACGTCGGCTTTGGCAGCGCCGCCTCAAAATATCTTCCGTTCAACTCGTTGAACATCGCATCCAGATCGTGATGCGCGCCCGACGGCCGGTGCGATGCTCTTCGCCCGCGCTTCTGCCTCAGCGAATGCACTCGTTCACGCACAGCATGCGAATACGAAAACGCCCGGTACGCTTCCACCAATTCCCTCGGCGCCCGCCGCCGGTAAAGTCGCCCCAGCAGAATCGCTGCCGCCGCTTCGATCACCATCGGCGGCGCATCTTGCAACGCGTCCGACAGCCGAACCTGCGCTACGTCGTGCCGAAGCCGGATCGTCAACGTCAGCCCCGCATACGGGTGGTATTCCACCAAAAACTGCGGCGGCCTTCCTTTGCATCCAATCCGCGTAAATATTCTTTGGAAAATTGCGTCCCCGCCCGGCACGGGGGCCCGCTCCCGCCGCTTCGTCAATTCGGCTTCCTCCGCATGGGAACCGGCGTCAATTCCTTCTGCGCCTCGGCCACGTCGTTGATCGCGTCCTGCGTTCCTTCCAGCGCATCGTCAAGCGTGTCCTTATACATGTCGTATTCCGGACCGCCTTCGTGAAGTTTCTGCAGCACCGTCATGAATTCCTTCGTCTTTGTATCCATCGTCTTCAACGCCGGCCGGATGTCCGCCTGCTTCTCTCGCGCGAGGTCGATCTGATCCGCCGCATCGTCCACACAACTTTGATATGCGTTGAGCAGTCCGTTCAGGATTTCCGACCGCCGTCCTTCCGGCGTCTTCCGGCTGAGCTCGTACTGGAATTTTTTCAGCCGGTCGTCCGCGAACGAAATGAAAAGTTTGATCTTGTCTCCCGGCTCATACGCGTCGCGAATTTTGTCGCTCTCGGTCTGCGTCAGATAGTCCTTCCGCGGCTCCTGCGCCCGGGCGCGCCGGGCGAATACCCCCGTGCTCAATATCACCGCGCACACCATCGTCGCTGGAATCAGAAACCGCACTGGAAAAGTTCGCAAAATCGTCCGGCGGGGCATGGGGCCTCCTACGGCTTTGGAGCGGTCGGCGCCGGCTCATCGCCTGCGTCCGGCTGTTTCGGGAAAAGTTCGTGCAGCAGCTTCCGGTCGAGATCGTCCATCTGGCTGCGCGCTTCTCGGAACGGGGTCTGCTCGTCGATCGTCAACCCGGGCAGGATCGCGTCGATTCGCCGCAGCGTCTGTCGCACCGAAATCTCGAGTTCCCGATAACCCTGCGGATGGTCTTCCGGATCGCGCGCCTTTGCGTCCAGTGCCGCGTGAGATGCCGCCGCTTCCGCTGCCATTTGCTTTACGATGGCGCCGGCTTCCGCCGCGTTGTCCGCCTTCAACTGGTTTTGCACCTGCAGAAACTCAGCGTCCGCCAGTTGCGGCAGGATCCGCGCCTTTTTCACCGGGTTCGTCTCTTTCACGAACCGCGCACGCAATTCCGCCGTCTTGTCGGGTTGAACTAGTCCGGCCCCGAGCAGCAGCGAGAGAATGAGAATCGTCGGCCGCAACATCCCTGTGCGAATCTTACCTCTTTTTCTCTGCGATCTCACGAGTCAGCGTTCGCGCCCGCGCCGCCGCTTCGAAATACATGTCGCTGTTCTCGTCTGTGTTCATCTCCAGGAATTTCCTGTACGCTGCGAGTGCTTCAGGCTTCTGTCCGAGCTTGTCGTAGCAGTTGCCCCGCACGAACCAGCTTCCGAGCGGCAGCGCCTCTCGTTGTTCCAGCAGCTCCAGCGCCTTTAGCGTTGCCGGATAATTTTTGTTCAGGTATTCCGCCAGAATCAGATCCTTCAGCACATCATTCGACGTCGGATTCGCCTTGAGCGCTACGATCAACTCGTTCGCGGCGTCCCCGTAGTTCTTGCTCTCTAGCAGCGCGTGTCCCAGCTCGGCTGGATAATCCGGATTAGCTGGCTCGAGCGCGATCAGTTTCTGCAGCACCGGCACCAGCCCGGCGTAGTCCTTCTTATGAAATAAAATCGATGCTCTCAACTTCAACACGCCTGCGCTTTCCGGCGTCTTAGACGCGGCCGCAGCCGCATCCAGCGCAGCCAGCGCCTCATTGTCTTTTCCCGCGTTCTCCAGCAGCGACGCTTCGGCCAACTGTGCCACCGGGTCGTTCGGTCGCAGCACCGCGTATTTCTTCAGTTCTTCCGCAGCCGCGTCCGGCTTATTCTGCAGCGTCAAACTCTGCGCCAGCCCCAGATGTTCCGCCGGAGCATTCGGCTGGATGGCCAGCGCCGCCCGAAACTCCGCTTCCGCTTCGGGCCCTTTTTTCTCGTCCAACAAAACGCGTGCAAGCGAAGCGTGCGCGTCGAAATTATTCGGATCGATCTTTACCGCCGCTGCATAACTCTTTTCCGCTTCCGCCGGCTTATGCGTTCCCTCGTAAGCAACGCCGAGCGCAAGATTCGCCGCCGTCTGACCCGGCTTCAGTTCTAGCGCCTTCAACAATGGTTCGATCGCCGCCGCCGGATTCGTTTGCATCAGCGTTAATCCCAGATTCAGATAAGCCGCCGCCATGCTCGGGTCCAGCTCGATCGCTTTCCGGTATTCCTGTGCAGCTTCCGTGGGTTTCTCGAGCGCGGTATAGGTGTAGCCCAGCTGAAAATGAACCGAAGCTTGGTCCGGCTTTTTTGCGAGGAAGTCCTGATAATCCTTTTCCGCTGTCGCGTAATCTTTCGCGTCTAGCGCCGTCTGCGCATCGGCGAGCAACTTGTTCAGAGCCACCGCATTGGGATCTTGAATGATCCGCTTTCGCGACGTCCCAACCGTCTGCGCTCCCACCGCGCTCGACGATAGCCCGGCGCACGCCATCAGCGCGCAGCACGCGAGCGATCTAAAAATCCCGTTCATGCTTTCGTTGAGTTTGAACTTGGTGCTGAATCCGTCCGCGAATTCGCCGCCGGCAACTTCGCGCCGCCGCCGTTTCCGCCATGATGATGCCCGTTGCCATTTCCGTTGGCGAGCGCCCGAGCCAGATATTTCCCCGTGTGCGACTGCGAATTTCGTGCCAGTTGTTCCGGCGTCCCCGCGCCCACCACTTTCCCGCCCGCGTCGCCGCCTTCCGGCCCCAAATCAATCATCCAGTCCGCGGATTTAATCACATCCAGATTATGCTCGATGATCAGTACCGAAGCGCCGCCCTCCAGCAACTTCCGGAATGACGTCAGCAGCTTCTGAATATCGTCGAAGTGCAGCCCGGTCGTGGGTTCATCGAAGATATAGAGGATGCCCGTGTTCTCCTGCCGCGTCAGATGCGCCGCCAGCTTCAGCCGTTGTGCCTCGCCGCCCGAAAGTGTGGTTCCCGATTGTCCCAGCCGCAAATACCCCAGCCCCACTTCGTCCAGTACGCGCAATTTGGACGTCACCTTCGGATACGGGGCAAAAAATGCCAGCGCCTCCCGCACCGTCATCTGCAGCACATCGTGAATGTTGTGTTCCTTATACCGGACATCCAGCACACTCGACTTGTATCGCGTTCCGCGGCACTCCTCGCACACCAGTTCCACGTCCGCAAGGAACCGCATCTCCACCGTCACCGTTCCGTCGCCCTGGCACGCTTCGCAACGCCCGCCTGGAATGTTGAACGAAAAATGTCCGGGCGTAAATCCGCGCTTCTTCGCCTCCGGCGTCGCCGCAAACACTTCGCGAATTGGATCGAACGCCTTCAGATACGTCGCCGGATTCGACCGCGGCGTTCTTCCAATCGGCGACTGGTCCACCATCTCCACAGCCGTGATCGCCTGATCGCCCTCGATCCTGTCGCAGAACTCGCGGTAATTTCCGCCCGTGCGCTTGGCTTGCAGCGCCTTGTAAATCACGTCGTACACCAGTGTCGACTTGCCCGAGCCCGATACTCCGGTCACTGCCACCAGCATTCCCAGCGGAACGATCACGTCCACGCCCTGCACGTTGTGGCTATGCGCCCCAAAAATCTTCAGGAATTTCCCCAGCGGCTTGCGTCTCCGCGCCGGAACCGCAATTTTCAATTCGCCACGCAGATATTTGCCGGTCAACGAGTGCGCGTCCTTCATAATCTCTTCGCGCGTCCCGCTGAAAATTAGCTTTCCGCCGTGCTCGCCAGCGCCCGGCCCCAGATCCAAAATCTTGTCCGCAGCCAGAATGGTGTCCGGGTCGTGCTCCACCACCACCAGCGTGTTGCCCAGGTCCCGCAACCCCTTCATGATTTCGATCAGCCGCATCGTATCCCGCGGATGCAGCCCGATCGACGGCTCATCGAGCACATACAGCGCTCCCACCAAATGCGATCCCAGCGACGTCGCCAGCTGTATCCGTTGCGACTCGCCGCCCGACAGCGTCGACGTCAGCCGGTCCAGCGACAGATAATCCAGCCCCACCTCATCCAGGAACCGCAGCCGCTGCTGCACCTCTTCCAAAACTTTCTCAACGATCTCCGCCTCGGCCTCCGTCAGCGCCAGCCCCGCAAAAAACGGCCGCGCTTGCTTCACGGTCATCTGGCAGACTTCCGTGATTGACCGGCCTGCGATCTTCACCGCGCGTGCCTCGGCCCTCAGCCGCGTCCCCTTGCACTCCGGGCACGTCGCGTATCCGCGGTACCGGCTCAAAAATACACGCACGTGCAGCTTGTATTTCTTCCGCTCGAGCCACGCGAAAAATCCCTTCACGCCCTCGTAGCCTTCCTTCTTGTCGCCGTCCAGAATCGCGCTGCGCTGCGCCGTCGTCAGCTCGCGGAAGGGAACATCCACCGGAATCCCTTTCGCCCGCGCGAATTTCTTCATCTCCACCGCGAGCGGCCGGTAACGCGGCTTGGTCCACGGCTCAATCGCTCCATCCGCCAGCGACTTGCTCTTGTCCGGAATCACGCGGTCCAGATCGAAGTCCACCGTGTTTCCGAAACCCTGGCATCGCGGGCACGCTCCGTACGGATTGTTGAACGAGAAAAGCCGCGGCTCCGGCTCCTGATATTCCGTGCCGCACTTCTTGCACGTGAACCGCTCGTTGAACGTCAACCGTTCCGCCGCGCCATCCGGCGCATCCGACACAAACTCGAGAATCGCTTCGCCTCGTCCTTCGCGGTACGCAATCTCCACCGAATCCACCAGCCGCGGACGCATCTCCGATCCCGTTGCCAGCCGGTCCACAAGCACGTACACGGTCTTTGTGAAATCTACGTCCAACAATTCTTCCGGCGTCGAAAACTCAAACACGCGGCCGCCCTGATAGAGCCGGTTGAATCCGCGCTTCCGCAAACTCAGCAAACTCTCGCGAATCGTCTCCTGCGACGGCTTTTTCTTTCCTCGCCCTACAGCCGCCGCGCCGCCAGCACCCCCGGCCACAGCACCCGAACCACTCGCCGCGCCAGCCCCAGTTGCACCCACCGCGTCGCGCCTCAACTCAAACAACACGTAGAGCCGCCGGCCCTCCGGCAGTGCCATCACCCGCGCCGCAATTTCATCCACCGTGTCTTTGCGAACTTCCTCGCCGTCGTTCAAGCAAATCGTATGCCCGATCCGCGCGAACAGTAGCCGCAAGTAATCGTAAATCTCCGTCGCCGTCGCCACCGTCGACCGCGGATTCCGCGTCGAATTTTTCTGCCGGATCGAAATCGCTGGAGCGATCCCGGTAATCTCGTCCACGTCCGGCTTCTCGATGCGCTCCAAAAATTGCCGCGCGTACGCCGATAGCGACTCGATGTACCGCCTCTGCCCCTCGGCATACAACGTATCGAACGCCAGTGACGACTTGCCCGATCCCGAAACGCCTGTCATCACCGTGATCGCGTTATGCGGTATCAGGAAATCAATATTTTTCAGGTTGTGGACGCGCGCCCCGCGCACGCGAATCTCTTCCGCATCCGCCACCACGCCGCGCTTCGCCCCGTCGCCTCCCGCAGACGCGCCCGTCCCCGAGTTTCCGCCTCCGGCCAATTTCGCCGTCGCTCCAGGCTTCGCGTGCAACAGCCGGTCGCGTTCCTTATAAGCCTCGGATTTCTCGCCGTTCCCACCTTTACCCGCGGCAGCATGAGCGACGCTACCAGACACATCGCCCCCGGGCAGGGAACTGCCTCGCGCCTTGGACTCTCCGCGCACACCCATCCCCGCTACGGAAACGCTCTTTGGATCCTGTTCAAACCACTCCGTAGGTTTCGTCGGCATGCGTCTAAACCACCGATTATACGCCGACCGTCAAATCCTCACCAAACGCCCCGTCCAACTCGGTCACGTACCGCGCCACGCGCTAGAGGTCAGGCACTCCTGTTCTGCGTGCCTGTCCTTCGCCTTCGTCCTTCCGGGCGCCGCACCCCCTGGTCTTCAAGAGGGTGCCCTAGCACAGTCCCGCCACCCATTCCCACGTCCGCCCCAAAACGCATCGCTCCCAGCGCCGAGCTTCACACGGTTCTCGCGGAGTGCGGAAGCTCGTCCACAGGACGAGCCATCGCCGGGCACCCGACAAAGCTTCATCGCCAACGCAGCCTCGGCGACCAGCGCCTGTCCCCATGGCACGCCCGCGCCTCACCCCTTCCGTATCCGAGGAAAATAAATCCAGATGTGCCCGCCATTATCATTTTCTGCGAACACAATCTCCCCATCCCTCCCCACCACCGCATCCCCAAACTGATACATGTACCTCCGCTGCTCCAGCACGGACGCCGCGACTCCCAGATTTCTCGCAGATGTCGTCGCAGGCGACACTCCCACCATCGGCGCAACAGCCGTGGGCGATACGCCCGAAGCCGGCTCGCACACGAACAAGTTCCCAATCTCCTCCCCGCACCCGCCATAGATCCGACCGTCCGGCGCCATCGCCATCGCATATACGGGCGCCAGATGGGTCTGCCCAACCTGCCTAAATTTCCCTCCGCGCTCGTCGAATAGAAATAGCCGCCCATTCGCATCCGCCAAGGCAATTGCGCCCGACTCCCGGTCGCGCGCCCAACGCACCGCGCCGCCGTTAGCCCAATCTGCGTCCGGCAACGAGACCGCGCCGCGGTCGAGCTTGCCCGACGCCAGCTCATACCTCCAAAGTTTCCCGCCGTCGTCCAACCCGAACACAGCGTCGTGCCCGAGCACAATTTGCCCACGTCCCGGCGCCTCGCCCACCACCGAAATTCTCCCCGACGCCACGTCGACCAAAAAAACGTGCTGCCTCGTCACCCCCGCCACGCTCGTGCCGTTCGGCAGCGCCACCGCATGCACCACCGGTTCGTCTGCGACGCACTGGCCTACATCGTGCGCGTGCAGCGGCTCCATTCCCCATTCCTGAATCCAGTCTTGCGTTAGCTCGATGTGCGGCACCGCCACTGCGCGTCCGCCGCGCGCTCCATTCACAAACGCAATCGCTCCCGGCCACGCGCGCGCCGCTTTTCGCGCTTCCGCCGATTCTTCGTCGCGCGGCTCGCGCACTTCACAGCAGCACACCGCAACGCACTCGTTCGCTCCGTCGATCGCGCCGATGTCTAGCACAATGCCCGTCAGCCCGTGAAATGCCGACGCGAACACATGCGCACGGGCGCCGGTCCTTCCTACACAGCTGGTCCCGCCGTAAACGTGCCCGTCCGAATTGATGTCGATTGCCGTGATCTGGCTTTCATCGAGCGGAATCGGCATCGTAACGCCCGGCAGGCAAGTCGGAAACGCGACCATCGTCCCTTCGCGCACAAACTGGTGCGACACATCCTTCAAATACGCTCTGATCTGTGGCGAGTTCGGATCGAATTGCGGCTTCGCGGTTTGCGCATTCGTCGTCATCGTCCTCACCCCCACATCCGGATCGGCAAATGCGCGTTCGGCCGTTTCCGCTCCGCCGGCATCGAAACCTTAAAAATCCCCGACGGCCGGTTTCCTACGTGCCCGAAAAACAAATCACCGTTGTGGTCCACCGCGCCGCGCGAAACGTAATGTGCTTCGCCCGTCGGGTGCACCAGCTGCGAGACTTCCTCGCGCTTGAGCGTCTGCGGATCGAGACGCCACACCACGCCCTGCGTCGGAATTTTCGCTCCGGCGAGCTGCGGGAAATATTTCGGGTCGTACCACCGTGACGCGACGTAGTAGAGCTTTCCGTCGCCGCCGAAAGTCAGCCCGCCGCAGTGATCGCGGTACATGTCGATTGGAAAACTCAAATCGCGCGGCTGCGTGGCCGGTCCGAGATCCTCCACGCGCGGCCAGTCGGCCCCTTTGTTAACCTCGTCCAGCCAGATGCGCATCAGCCGCGGTGCAGGGGACCACGTCGACGCATACACCGACTCACGATCCGGAGCCGGCGCCACGTCGTAAAACACGCTGTGCCAACCCGTCTGATAGTTCAAATCGTGCGCGATGAAATTTGGCGACGTCTCGAGCCGATCCGTCTCGGGATCGTAGCGCACGATCCGCCCGTAATCGCTCGACGTCCACACCTGGTGCTTCTTATCCAAAAATAATGTCTGCGGATTGATCGAGCTGATGCGTCCCAGGTCGCGATGTTTCCGTGTCTTCAGGTCGTAAATGATGAAGTGGTCGCGCGGATAGCTCATCGCGTACAGTAGCCCGCGCTCTTCGTCGTGCAACAAACAACGGCAGCCTTCTTTCGGAATCATCGTGTCCCACCACAGCACCGCGTCCGTCTTGGTGTCGAACGCCAGCAGTGCCGATCCGCGAAAACATCTCTTCGCGTCGTGCCACGAATACCACGGCGAATAGACCGGTAGATCGATCGGCGGCCCCGAGAGGTGCGTCGCCATGAACATCACGCCGTCATGCATCGACGGCGCAAAACTGTAGTGAATCTTGCATTGTGTCGCGCGTCCCGAATCCCCGGGATCGTCCACTTTCTCCGCCAGATTAAAAAGGTAGTCCAGATCGTCGCGCTGCTCGTTGTACCGCGTGGGTTTCACCACTCCGCCCGGCACACTCTCCGCGCAGGCCGCCGCATAAATTCTTCCGTCGGGCCCCACCGAAAGCGACCAACAAGTATCCGAATCGGGATGCCCCGTGAACGGATACCACTTCGCCGCGTAAGGCGCCTCGTTTGCCACCGCAAACTCCGGCTCGAGCATCGCCGCGCGCCCGCTCGCCGTCCTCGGCGCAACGTGCGCACCATGTGCGGCCAAAGTCGGTGCGAGCGCCGCTAGCGCTCCTCCCGCCTTGATGAAGCTCCGCCGATCCAGCTCACTTTCCTTCTTCGCGGTTGAACTCATCTCGCTCCTTCCATTTCAGGCCTCCGGACTTCACGGTTCTAACGCACGCACTCCAGGTGTCGGTAGTCCGCCTTTCGGCGCATTCTACGCCCACAAGCTCGCGCGCACAGCTTCGATGCGCGCGCCGCGCGTGGGATAGGCATTCCGGACTGCACCGCCCACACACGACGGCGATGAATTGTCCTTCCTTCGCCCAACCGCCGCATCGTGGCGCAGACACTCCTGTCTGCGTGCCTATCCTTCGCGTTCGCCATTTCGGGTGCCGCACCCTCTAGCCTTCAGGCCGGTGTGATCTCCGAATTCCACAACCCAACCTCACCTTCCTCAGAAGTGCATCCGTCCGAACGCCGCGAATGCCACGCCCCTCGTAGACTGCGGTGGCTCGTCGGCAGGACGAACCACCGTCGGCCACCCACCTCAACCCCACCACGAGGAAGCCTCGGACGCCACGAAACGCGCGGGATCGCGTCGAGTAGTGCCCCGTATCTGCGCAACGAACGCTTTTACTGACTTCAACGCCACTTTCTCCCGTGCTAATCTCCCGACGTCAAATTCTGTTTGTCGGAGCCTGCATGATCAACGGCGCCCACATCATCCTCCAATCCAAAAACGCCGACGCCGATCGCGCCTTTTTCCGCGATGTCCTGAAATTCCCCTCCGTCGACGCCGGCCGCGGCTGGCTCGTCTTCGCTCTGCCTCCCGCCGAAGTCGCCTTCCACCCCTCCGAATCCAACAACGCGCACGAACTTTACCCGGTGTGCGACAACCTCAAATCCATCATCGCCGTTCTGTCAAGCAAGAACGTCCCTTTTTCTCAGGTTCACGAAGAACGCTGGGGCTCGGTGGTAAAAATGCATCTGCCCGGCGGCGGGGAACTAGGCCTCTACCAACCCAAGCACCCCACCGCTCTCAATCTGAATCCTCAATAATTTCTCGTTCAAAACGAATTTCGAAATCCGAGCCTGAGTGAAAATCAAAAACCTCCCACTCAAAACGCATCGCTCGACCGCCGAGCCTCACACGGTTCTCGCGGACGGCGGTAGCTCGTCCGAAGGATGAACCACCGCCGGCTACCCACCACAACCCCGCCACCCCGAAGCCTCGCCACGCCTGATTCTCACTCGCCCCGCGTCGGCCAAACAGTCCTGCCAGCCTGAAGCAGGAAGGGTCTACGTGCCTTGATTTCCCTGATTCAAGCTCCACACACCAGTTAGTCCTTGTAAACCCGTTACCCTTGTGACACAGCTCCCAGCGAGCGTGTAGCTGAATCGAAAGAAAAACCATCATGCGACGCGCCGGACGTCCTCTTCGAACTTCCGGCAAATCCCTCTCCGCCGCCTCCCATCCGTATTTCTACTCAGGCCTCTTCGTAGTTTCCGGCATTTCTAATCGGCGTGCTGCGATTAGATTCACTCGCAACCCCAGCGCCTGCACCAGAAATCCATTTCTAATCGTCACGAACGAAGCGTTCTCTCGCACACCTTCGAATTTGCGTTCCTCGCGTATGTAGTTCCCGCAAATAAGTCCCTTCTCAGTCTCCGATCCCGCCCCGCTCCCGTGTTACTTTTCAACATCACCATCCGTATCCTCTTTAGAAGAGGCCTATGACATGCGCATTGAAAACGACTGGCCAGAGCGTCCGCGCCGCCGCCGTCATCGTCCATCCATCGCCGGAGCGCTGATCCTCATCGCCGTCGGCGTATTCCTGCTTATCGTCAAACTCTACCCTCAGTACGACGCTTGGGGCGTCCTTAACCGCTACTGGCCCGTCGCGATCATCCTTCTTGGCGTCGGCAAAGTGTGGGAAGCCTTTCAGTACCGCCCGGGACCGGGCAATCCCGATAACGAGCGTCCTGCCTCCGCCGCGCCTTACATCGTCCTTGTAATTGTCGTTCTGCTCTGCGTTGGCATGTGGCGCGAATCCAAAGTTCAAGCCAGCCTTCACGATTTGCACTCGCTCGATCTCGGTGCCGCAAAAGACGCTACCGCCAAGCTCGACATGGCCACCGGAGAACTCACGATCTCGGGCGGTGCGGACCGCCTTCTGAACGCCGACTTCAAATACTTGCCCTCGGACGGCAAGCCCATTGTCGATTACTCCATCGTCGACGGCCGCGGCAACATCAACGTCACTCAGCCGAACGACAGCCACATCCGCATGCTCAATTCGCACAACCTCTGGAACCTGCGCTTCTCGAATGAAATTCCTCTCGATCTCGATGTCACGCTCGGAGCCGGCGAAGCCACGCTCGATACCCGTGGAATCGATCTGCACAATCTGTACGTCAACATAGGCACCGGCGAGCTGAAACTCGATCTCACCGGCTCTCGCCGCCAGAATCTAAACGCGACGATTAAGGGCGGAATCGGCAGCGCGGACATTGAGCTTCCCAAAGACGTCGGTGTCAGCGTCCACGCCAAGGGTGGCATCGGAGCCGTTATCACACACGGCCTCACCGACAGAGACGGCGAATACACCAACGCCTCGTTCGGGAAATCTCCCGCCACCGTTTTCGTTACCATCGAAGGCGGCATCGGCAAGATTGAACTCAACGAGCAGCCATGATCGCGCCCATCGCCCGAGCGTTTTCACCGAGCCGGTCCGCCGCGAGGCCGTTCGCATTCGCACCTCAGGCATGGACACCACAAGCATTGACAGCACAAAGCCGCGCGCATAGGCTACCCACTTCGGCCGCGCGCCCGATCCGCGCAAGCGCGCGCCGTACCGGTGAAGACATGACTCGCGAAGAATTGATGAAGCTCCTCGAAGACGTTGGCGCGGTTCGCACCGGCCACTTCGAGCTTTCGAGCGGCCGCCATAGCGGCACCTATATTCAATGCGCTATGGTCCTTCAATATCCCGAACACGCTGAGAAACTCGGCCGCGACCTCGCCGCAAAATTTAAAGACCACGGCATTGCCTGCGTCGTTTCCCCCGCTCTCGGCGGCCTGATCATCGGCCACGAAGTCGCACGCGCGCTGGGCGTTCGCGCCATCTTCGTTGAACGCGATCGCTCGGGCCAGATGGCTCTGCGCCGCGGTTTTGAAATCAAGCCTGGTGAACGCGTGCTCGTTATTGAAGACGTTTGGACGACTGGTGGTTCCACGCGCGAAACCATTGGCGTCGTCGGCCAGGAAAACGGCCTAACCGTCGCCGCGGGCGCGATCATCGATCGTAGCGGCGGCAAGCTCGAACTCAACGTTCCCGCGCGCGCTCTGCTCGAGCTCGAAGTCGCCAGCTACGAACCTGACGAGTGCCCGCAATGCCGCGCTGGCGGCAGCGCTACTCGTCCTGGCTCGCGAATGTCTCGCGCACAATCGTAGAAGCTTTTAGAACTCGCGCCGCAACGCTCCCCGCGTTTCGGTGTTGAATATCTTGAGCGCGTACGCGAAGCGCTCGAGGGAAAATGAACGCAAAACAAAATCTAAAATTTGCCCCGGGCGCCCTGATTTGGGCAGTCATCGCCTTCGCCGCCATCCTTCTTTTGGTGTTCGCGCCGCCGCGTGGCCGCGCTTCTGACAGCGAAAAACATCCCGGCACCATCGACGTCGGCGGGCGCACTCGCACCTACTTCGTCCACACTCCTCCCGGCTACGCGGGCGACGACAAACTCCCGCTCGTGATGGTCCTTCACGGTGGCGGTGGCAACGCTGAAAACGCCGATAAAATGTCCGGCATGAGTGACAAAGCCGACGCCGCAAACTTTCTCGTCGCCTATCCCGACGGCACCGGAGGCGTAGGCGAACACTTCCATACCTGGAACTCCGGAAACTGCTGCGCCTACGCCCTGAAAAACAACGTCGACGACGTCGCCTTTCTCCGCGCTCTTCTCGATAAGCTCGAGTACGAATACGCCGTCGATCCCAAACGCGTATTCGTCACCGGAATGTCCAACGGCGGCATGATGGCCTACCGCGTCGGCTGCACGATGTCCGACAAAGTCGCTGCTATCGCTCCCGTCGCCGGCTCTCTCAATATCGACTGCAATCCGTCGCAACCGGTTTCCGTCATCGCCTTTCACGGCACCGCCGACGAGAACGTTCCCTACGATGGCGGCGTCGGCAAAAAACAACTCGACGCTCCCCGCGATGACAAGCCCGTCTCTTACGCCATCGGATTCTGGGTCAAGCGCGACGGCTGCAACGCCAGGCCCGAGAAATCCGAGAAGGGAACGCTTCGCACTGACGTTTATTCCGGCTGTGCCGACGGCACCGCCGTCGTCCTTAACACAATCGTCGGCCAAGGCCACGCGTGGCCCGGCAGCCCGCACGTTCTCCGAGGTATCGCCGACAAGCCGGACCCTACCGTTCCCGCCACCGACTTGATGTGGGACTTCTTCCAATCCCATCCGAAACCGTGACCACCCCTTCGCTGACCGTGACTCCGCCTCACATGCGATAATTCTCGCGACGCATGCAGAACATCAAAATCACTATCGCGTACGACGGCGCCGCCTTCCATGGCTGGCAATTCCAGCCCGGCGACCTGCAAACCATCCAGGGTACTTTGCAGGAAGCTCTGCGCAAGATTACGCAGGAACGCATCATGATCCACGGCGCCAGCCGCACCGACGCCGGCGTCCACGCTCTCGGCCAGGTCGCACACTTTAAGACCAAGTCCAATCTTACGGCCCGGGAACTCCAGCGCGCTATGAACGCGCTTATGCCTCCCACCGTCCGCGTCGTCGAATCCACTGACGTCGGCCAGGATTTCCACTCCCGTTGGCTCGCCCAGGCCAAAACGTATCGCTACCGGATCTACCGCGGACGCATCCTTCCGCCATTCATTTATGGCCGCGTTCTGCACTATCCGTGGGAGTTGAACGAAGACGCCATGGACGCCGCCGCTCGCCAGTTCGAAGGCGAGCACGACTTCAGCTCTTTCGCCGCATCAACCGGCTCCGAGGAAGATGACAAGGATCGGGACATGATGCGCGTCATCTACTCATCCGAAATCGTCCGCGACCCCGCAAACTGCGAGATCGCCTACGTCGTCCGCGGCAAATCGTTCCTGCGTTATATGGTGCGCAAAATCGTCGGCACACTGCTCGAAGTCGGGAAAGGCAAGCTCGATGTCGCAGACATTGCACTCATTTTCGGTGCCCGTGACCGCTCGCTTTCGGGCCCGACTGTTCAACCGCAAGGTCTCTATCTTGTTGGCCTTGAATATCCCGATCCCACAAATTCCTGGGCTACCTTTAAAGCCCAGCGCCGCGCGAAGGTATAACGAATTCCCATGCGCGAAATACTTCGCCAGCCAACGAATACGCAATCCACGGCAATGCCGATCGGTCCCGCTGCCACAGCTGCCGTCGATGGGCCTAGGATCGACTCTGTCAATCCCTCCACAAACCAAGTCACCGCGAGGTTTGCCGGTGCGCACCCCTGCGAGCTTCCCGCGATATTCGCGGCTGCTCGCGCTGCGCAGAAAGAATGGGCCGCGCGCACTCTGAAGGAACGTGGCGCTGCAATCGCTCCTCTGCGCGACGCCGTATACGAACTCCGCGACGAGATCGCCAGCACCATCAGCCGCGAAACAGGGAAGCCTCTTCTCGAAGCGGTCTTTGCCGAAATTCTGGTCGTGCTCGATACCGCCGACTTCCTCTCGCGCCAGGCGCCGCGCTGGCTCCGTCCCCAACGTGTTCCACACCACAACATCGCCATGAAGGCCAAGTCCGCGTGGACCGAATTCCACCCGCACGGCCTCGTCGCAATCATTTCGCCGTGGAACTACCCTTTCTCGATCCCGATGACACAGGTAATCGCCGCCCTCATCGCCGGCAACGCAGCCGTTGTGAAGCCGTCGGAATTGACTCCGGCTTGCGGCGCACTGATCTCCACGCTTGTTCAGCGCGCCGGAATTCCAGCCGGACTCGTGCACATCTTGCAAGGCCGTGGCGATCTCGGCGCTGCGATCATCGAAGCCGGACCCGATAAGGTTTTCTTCACTGGTAGCGTCGCCACAGGAACCAAAATCGCACAAGCCTGCGCCGCAAAATTGATTCCATCCGTGCTCGAACTCGGCGGCAAAGATCCCATGATCGTTCTCGCCGATGCCAACCTTGATATCGCAACCAGCGCCGCCGTATGGGGTGGCTTCATGAATTGCGGCGAGACCTGCATCTCTGTCGAGCGCATCTACGTCGAGCAACCGATCGCCGAGCGCTTCGCGCAACTCTGCGTCGAAAAAACAAAACAGCTCCGTCTCGGCCCACCGATCGATTCCGACGCCGAAATCGGCCCGATGATTCAATCTCGCCAGCTTGAGAAAGTCGAAGCGCAGCTTCGCGATGCGGTCGCCCGCGGCGCTCACATTCTCACCGGAGGAAATCGTCGACCGGATCTTGGTCCGAATTTCCTTGAGCCCGCTGTCGTGACCAACGTCGATCACTCCATGGACTTGATGCGCGAAGAAACTTTCGGGCCAGTGATTGCTATTCGTTCCGTCGCCTCGGCCGACGAGGCCGTTGCGCTCGCGAACGACACGCCATTCGCGCTCAGCGCCAGTATCTGGACCGTCAATGCAAAACGCGGCGCCGAAATCGCCTCGCGCGTGCGCGCCGGATCGGTAATGGTCAACGACGTCGCCAGCTATTACGGAATCAGTGAAGCTCCTCATGGCGGATCGGGATCGAGTGGCTGGGGACATTCACACGGCCGCCTTGGATTGCTTGAGATGGTGCAAACGAAATACATCGACGTCGACCGGCTGCCGCGTAGGCACAAACCCTGGTGGTTTGGTTACACCGCCGGACTCGCCGCAGCCGCCGACGGTTTCGTTCGCACCATGTTCGCGCCCAACTGGCGAACGCGTCTCGGCGCCGTATCCGGCGATCGCGGGGCCAAGGGCGTCGTGTTTCGCAAGGATCGCCTGTGACCGCGCACTCACAATTGAAAACTACGCCGCGGCACCACCAGCTTAAAATCTCTGCGATAATCGAGCGAGGACGGAGGGAGTGCGTGCGATGACCGAAGCCGCCGAAACCCCAATCGTTCCGTCGCACAAAGTCAGACGCCTGAAGCCAAAGCAGCGCGCATGCGACGAACTGAACGAAAAAGGGAAGCACTGCTTCGGCAACCTGAAGCGCTGGTACGACTATCCGCAACACGTCGAAGCGATAGTCGGCGCAAAAAAAGAAGTCTATCGTTGCGAATTTTGCAAAACGATTTACACGCCCGATCTGTCGGAGGCGCCGAACAGCTTCACCGTTCGCTACTAAGCTCAATATGCACCGCAGCCTGATTTACGACTGGAACACCGTCTGCGCGCCAGAGATCGCGCCGAAACGTAAAGTTGCGCTGAATGACGAAACCCTGCGCGACGGCCTTCAGAATCCCTCCGTTCACGATCCGTCCATCGCCGAAAAGATCGAAATTCTGCACCTGATGGAATCGCTCGGCATCGACACCGTGAATATTGGCCTCCCCGGCGCCGGTCCGCGTGCATACGCGGACACCGAAGCGCTCGCCCTCGAAATCGCCACGTCGCGAATGAAGATCCGTCCCAACTGTGCGGCGCGTACCCACAAGAACGACATCCAGCCGATCATCGACATTTCACAGAAAGTCGGATTCGCTATCGAAGCGGCCACGTTCCTGGGCTCGAGCCCAATCCGGCGGCTGGTGGAAGATTGGACCGTCGATCACCTCCGGCGCATCACAGAAGACGCCGTGAAATTCGCCGTCGATGGTGGTTTGCCCGTGATGTACGTTACCGAGGACACGATTCGCGCGGATCCCGAAACGCTGCAACTGCTATATTCCACCGCGATTGGTGCAGGAGCCCGCGCCGCGGTGCTTTGTGACACGGTCGGCCATGCCACGCCCGCCGGCGCGCACAATCTGGTGAGCTTCGCGATTGAAAAAATCGTGAAGCCGTCTGGCGAAAAAATTCGTGTGGACTGGCACGGCCACAACGACCGGGGCCTTGCGATCGCCAATTCGCTGGCGGCCATCGCTGCCGGCGCCGATCAAGTTCACGGCGCAGCTCTTGCCTTGGGCGAGCGCGTTGGGAACACCCCGATGGAATTGATGCTCGTGAATCTGAAGCTGCTCGGCCTCTTCGATCACGATCTCTCGAAGCTGCATCAATATTCCGAAGCGGTTTCGCGCGCTACGCACACTCCGATTCCGCCGAATTATCCCGTCGTCGGACGCGATGCTTTTCGCACCGCTACGGGCGTTCACGCCGCCGCAATCATCAAAGCGTATAAGAAGGGCGACCGCGAATTGGCCGATTCGATTTACAGCGGCGTGCCCTCGAATTTGTTCGGCCTGGAGCAGATTATCGAGATTGGCCCGCTAAGCGGCCGCTCGAATGTGATTTATTGGCTCGAAAAGCGCGGCATCACGGCCAACGATGAACTCGTCGATCGAATTTTTGCGGCCGCCAAAAAGTCGGACCGGATTCTTACCGATGCCGAAGTTGAAACTCTCGCCGGTCCGGCAAAGACGACGCATTAGCGCCAGCCGATTCTCGAAAAATCCGGGCCAAAACACGTGAAACTCGCGCATATCTGCGGTATCGTTTTCTTGATGGCTTCGCTTTCCACGCGCACCGCGGATGATTCGATCGAGAAACTCGCAGAGTCTTCTTCGGTGGCGCACGGCCTCGATTGGATCGAGAGGAATTCCGATTGGGTCACCAACCAGCAGATCCGCATCACCGAGATTCCCGCTCCCGAATTTGAAGAAGGCCGTCGCGGGGAATACTTGAAGCAAGTTTTTGAAGCCAACGGCTTGCAGGTTCGTGTGGACAAGCTCGGCAACGTGATTGGCGAGCGAGCTGGCTCAAATCTGAACAGCGTCGTGTTGCTTGCCGCGCATCTCGATACGGTTTTCGCGCCGGGTACCGATGTCCACGTCAAACGCGATGGCTCGCGCCTCGCCGCTCCCGGCATCGCGGACAACGGCGCCGGCCTCGCCGCTCTGATCGGGCTCGCTCGTGCCCTAAAGGAAGCACAAATCCACACGAAGAGCACAATCGTGCTGGCCGGCGACGTGGGCGAAGAAGGTGAAGGAAATCTCCGCGGTATTCGCGCCTTGATCGAAGCCTACCGATCGAAACTCGTGGCCGTGATCGCCGTTGACGGCGCTTCCACCGAACACATCACCACACAGGGAATCGCGTCCCACCGCCTTGAAATCGCAATCAGCGGACCGGGTGGCCACAGCTGGTCTGACTTCGGCGCGCCCAATCCCATCACCGCCCTGGCGCGCGGCATCGTCAAATTTTCGAACGTTCCCGTTCCCGACGATCCTCGCAGCTCCTACAACTTCGGCACCATCGAAGGTGGAACCTCGGTCAACTCCATTCCGTCCCGCGCCGCGGTAAAAGTCGATCTGCGCTCCGAACAGGAAGCCGAAGTCGCCAAAATGGAACGTGCATTGCGCGACGCGATGCAAAGCGGCCTGCGCGATGAACTTGCTGCCGCGAATGAATCGTCTGACGCGCTGCAGATAACGTTCCGCTCCCTCGGTTCGCGCCCCGCCGGGAAGATTTCCGACAATGCGCCGCTCGTTGAGACGATCCGCAACGTCGATCGTTTTCTCGGCAATCGCTCACGTCTCGAACGCAGCTCCACCGACGCCAATATTCCGCTCTCTCTCGGCGTGCCTGCGGTTTCTTTGGGCGGCGGAGGAAAGGGCGGCGGCTCACACACTCTCGCCGAGTGGTACGACACCTCGGGGCGCGATCTGGGCCTCAAACGCCTGTTTCTCGCGACACTGACTCTTGCCGGCGTGCAACCCTAACATGCAACGTCTTGCAAGAATCGGGTTTCTCGCCGCGCTGGGAGCGACTGTGTGTGCGATTCTTCCGCGCGAAGCGAACACGCTGAAAAACGCGGAGTTTCCCAAATTTATTCCGCAAGACGCGCAGCATCTCCTGGCGCCTCGCGGCGGACCAGCCGACATCCTTCTCACGAACGGCCAGATTTACACGATGGACTCCGCACACCCGTGGGCTTCGTCCATTGCGATCCGCGGCGAATCGATTATCGGTGTCGCGTACTCCGCTGCTCCGCCTGCTTCTGCTGCTCCGCCGGGCGCGCAGCAGGGCGTCGGCGATGAGCTGAAGAACTTTCGCGGCCGCAACACGCGCGTAATCGACCTCCACGGTCAGTTCGCCATGCCGGGATTTAACGACGCGCATTTGCATCTTGCCGAAGCCGCCTACGGTAAGAACGATGTGAACCTCCTCGCCACCACGTCGCTGGCTGACTTTGAGCAGCGCATCCGCGTTACATTGAGTTTCTACAAGCCCGGCGAGTGGATCGTTGGACGTGGCTGGGACCACACTCTCTGGCCTCGCAAGGTGTTCCCCACGCGCGAAGATCTCGACGAAGTCTCCACACAGAATCCGATCTTCTGCGAGCGTATCGATGGCCATGTCGCGGTCGTCAATTCGCGCGCGCTCGAAATTGCGGGCATCACCGCGAAGACGCCCGATCCTCCCGGCGGCCACATCGAACGCGATCCAAAAACCGGTGAACCCACGGGGCTCCTTGAGGAAGATGCCGCGATGGACCTTGTCGCGTCGCACATCCCTCCTCATTCACTGCTCCTGCGCGCGCGCCTTTTCGGCGAAGTTCTTGAGGAAGCCGCGAAGTACGGCGTCACTTCGATTCAAGACAATTCCGTGATGGCCCTGCAGGACAACAACGACTACGGCTGGCAGAATTTTCTGGTTTTGCAGCAGTTGCGTAAGGAAGGGAAGTTGCCCGTGCGGATCACGGAGTGGCTGCCTTTCGACGCTCCGATGGAAACGCTCAAGCAGATGCGCGATACCGGAGGCACTACCGATCCGTGGTTGAAGACTGGCGCGCTGAAGACGCATCTCGACGGTTCACTCGGCTCGCGCACTGCGGCGATGCTTACTCCGTATTCCGACGCGCCGAAAACGTCGGGCATCCTGCGCGAAAACCCGGTCACACTCACGCCGATGGCGATCGAACGCGACAAGGAGGGTTTCCAGCTCGCGTTTCACGCGATTGGCGACAAAGCTAACCGCCTCGCGCTCGATACTTTCGCCGCAGTTCTCGCCGCGAATGGTCAGCGCGATCGCCGTGACCGCATCGAGCACGCGCAAGTAGTGGCCGCAGACGATTTCGAACGCTTCGGCAAGTTGGACGTGGTCGCGTCGATGCAGCCGGCACATTTGCTGGATGATGCGCGCTGGGCGGAAGCGCGTCTCGGCTCGAACCGGTCACGCGGCGCCTACGCGTGGCTCACGCTCGAAAAAAGCGGAGCGAAGCTGGCGTTCGGCACCGACTTTCCCAACTATGAATCGATTGATCCGCTGCAGGGGATTTATGCGTGCGTTACACGCCAGTTGATGGACGGCACTCCGCCCAAAGGCTGGGAGCCGCAGGAGCGCTTGCCGGTCGACGAATGCCTCCGTGCATACACCACCGGCTCGGCCTACGCTGAATTCGAAGAACAATCCAAGGGAACGATCGCGCCGGGCATGGATGCGGACATCGTGGTCTATCCGGTAAACCTTTTGCAGGTTCCTCCGCCGCAGCTCCTGAAAACCAATGTCGTGATGACGATCGCGGGCGGCAAGATTCGCTACTCGGCCACGACTCCGCAAGGGAAGTAGTTCCGCGCTCCGACGCTTGTACCTGTCCGCGCTTCCACCTAAACTTTTCCGTTGATGCTCAGCAAACGAATTCGCGCAGACATCGCGCTGACCGTCACCGCGCTCATTTGGGGCAGCACGTTTGTCGTTGTGAAGGACGCGCTCGCCGACATCTCCGTGTTCGTATATCTCGCCGTCCGATTCGCACTGGCAGCTGTCGTGATGGCGCTGTTTTTCTGGCGGTCATTGCGCACGCTGAACAAGTCCGCAATCTGGGCTGGCGCTCAAATCGGCTTCTTCATGTTCGCGGGTTACGCATTTCAAACGACGGGCCTCCAATTCACGTCGCCCTCGAAAGCCGCGTTCATCACCGGATCGAGCGTCGTGATCGTCCCGCTGGTGCTCGCCATTTTTGGACGAAGGCGGCTCAACGCGTGGGTGTGGGCCGGCGCACTCGCGGCGCTTGCGGGACTCTATTTTCTCACCGTGCCGCCCGAAGGCCTGGACGCGCTGAACGCCGGCGATCCGATCGTGTTCGGATGTGCCGTGTCGTTTGCCGTGCACATGATCTTTATAGCGCGCTACGTGCAAAAGCACTCCGTGGGCGCTCTAGCTGTCGTGCAGGTTGCGACGACCGCGTTGCTCGCGACGATCGCAATCCCGATCGCGTCCGCCGTTCATCTCGAGCAGCCGCACTGGAGATGGAGCGGCACTCTCGTCTTCGCCGTTCTGATCACCGCGCTCGGTTCAACTGCGTTCGGCTTCTCCGCGCAGACATGGGCGCAACAATACACATCGCCAACGCACACGGCCATCCTGATCAGCCTCGAGCCGGTTTTTGCAGCGATCACTTCGTGGTTCGTAGCGCATGAACATCTGACCGGACGAATTCTCGCCGGAGCCGCGCTTATTTTTGCGGGAATTATTCTTGCGGAGTTGAAAGGCGCTGCGCCCGCCGCGCTGGAGTCGACCGAGCCGTTTATTCCATCCGACTCGGCGTCCAAAAACTAAAAAGTCGAATGCGCTAGTTGTGGTGTGCCGATTGCGGCGCGTTCGAGTGGTGCTTCACATCGACGGCTTCATACATCTTCGGGTGCTTGTGGCCCTTCGCTTCGAACGATGAGATCTCGCTCTCATGCACCAGAGTCAAGCCGATGTCGTCGAGTCCCTTGAGCAGGCAATCGCGGCGGAACGGATCGATTTCAAACTCGTAGCGCAGCCCGGTGCTGTCCATGACGACCTGGTTTTCCAGATCCACCGTAACGCTGTAGCCGGGCTGCGTTTCCGTGCGCTTGAAAATCTCGTCGATCTGCTCATTCGTGAGCGTGACTGGCAGAATGCCGTTCTTGAAGCAGTTGTTGTAGAAGATGTCCGCGTAACTCGGCGCGAGAATCGCCTTGAATCCGTAATCGAGGATCGCCCACGGAGCATGTTCGCGGCTCGATCCACAACCGAAATTTGCGCGCGCCACGATTACAGAAGAGCCCTTGTAGCGCGGCTGGTTCAGCACGAAATCCGGATTCGGTTTTTCGCCAGGCAAGTAACGCCAGTCGTAGAACAGCACTCGCCCGTAGCCTTGCCGGGTCAGCAGTTTGAGGAATTGCTTGGGCACCATCTGGTCCGTGTCCACATTTACGCGGTCCATCGGCGCAACCATTCCGCTGTGCTTGATGAAAGGTTCCATGCTTACTCGGCTCCGTCGAGATCTTTGAGTTTGCGGATGTCCACGAAATGGCCTTCGAGTGCGGCGGCTGCGGCCATCACCGGACTCACCAGGTGCGTGCGGCTGCCCTTGCCCTGGCGACCTTCGAAATTGCGATTCGACGTGCTGGCCGAGCGTTCGCCGCTGAGCAGCACATCGTCGTTCATGCCGATGCACATGCTGCAGCCCGCGTCGCGCCATTCGAAGCCGGCTTCGCGGAAAACTTTGTCGAGGCCTTCGGCTTCGGCTTCGGCTTTCACACGTCGCGAACCGGGAACTACAAGCGCTTGCTTTAACGACTTTGATACGTGGTGTCCCGCCACTACTTTCGCCGCAGCGCGCAAATCTTCCAGTCTCGAATTCGTGCATGACCCGATAAACACGCGGTCGAGCGGAATATCCTCGATGCGCGTTCCCGGCTTCAGATCCATATAAACCAAAGCGCGCGTCGCCGCTTCACGATCGACGGGATCTGCAAACGAACCAGGGTCTGGCACGCGATCCGAAACCTGCGTCACCATTCCCGGATTCGTTCCCCAGGTCACCATCGGCGCCAGATCCTTGGCGTTCAATGTAAGCGTTTCGTCGTATTTTGCGTCGGAGTCCGTCACCAGCGACTTCCAATCCGCCACTGCTTCCTGAAACTCCTTGCCGCGCGGCACGAACGGCCGGCCTTCCATGTACGCGAACGTCGTATCGTCCGGCGCCACCATTCCCGCTCGCGCTCCGCCTTCGATCGACATGTTGCACATCGTCATGCGGCCTTCCATCGAAAGCCCGCGTACCGCTTCGCCCGTGTATTCGAAAACGTAGCCCGTGCCGCCCGCGATTCCGATCCTTCCGATTACCGCGAGAATCATGTCCTTGGCAGTTACGCCGTGCGGCCGCTTGCCTTCAACCGCCACCTTCATCGTCTTCGACTTGAATTGCGAGAGGCACTGCGTTGCGAGCACATGTTCGATTTCGCTGGTACCGATGCCAAACGCGAGGGCGCCGAACGCGCCATGGGTGGAAGTATGACTGTCGCCGCAGACGATCGTCTGCCCAGGCTGAGTGATCCCTAGCTCAGGGCCGATGATGTGCACGATGCCCTGATTCTTACTGTGCATGTCGAAGAGGTGCACTCCGTACTCCTCGCAATTTTTCGCGAGCGCTTCAAATTGGCTGCGCGCGTCTTCATCGACCACCGGCAGCAGGCGGTCCTTCGTCGACACCGAATGGTCCATCACGGCAAACGTCAGCTCGGGCCGGCGCACTTTGCGCCCGGCTGCTTTGAGCCCTGCGAATGCTTGTGGGGAAGTGCCTTCGTGAATCAGGTGGCGATCGATGTAAATGAGGGAGGGTTGGCCCGGCTCTTCGTGAACAACGTGTGCATCCCAAATCTTTTCATACAACGTGCGTCCTGCAGCCATTTGGTCGGTTCCTGCGCGCGGAGATTCTGTTCCAGTCGTGCGGTGAGCGGGGCCCAAAATGTCCGGCCTATCGTATTGTAACAATTCTATTACTTCGCGCCAAACGCGGGTGGAAACCAATTACCAGGTGAAGCCGCCGGAAGCAGGTGGCCAAGCGCCGAAAATCTGACGAAGCAGCACGACTCGGCCAAGATGATACGCGTTGTGAGCGGCGAGATTTTCGAGCTGCTCGCGGACCGTCATCGTTCGCGACGGATGCCCGGGCGGCGAGGGGCACACAATTTCGCGTTCGAGTTGCGCGACGTCGCGAGTGGTCGCCGCGGCGTCTTCCGTACCCTGGAGGAAACGCTTCTGAACGGAAGGCCAAGCTTCAGCCGCGACCTGTTCACGCGTAGGGAATCCCATCGACGCGTGTTCGGGGCATGGGGTTTCGATTCCTCGAGCCCAATCCAAGGAAATCTGCTGCCAGAACGCGAGATGCCAAATCTCCGTGTAGATCGTGTGGGGGGCGCCAGGTGTCGTCCGCAGTGCAAGCTCGGCGTCAATGCATTCCAGCACGCGCTTCGGCGCGGTGTGCGCCACCTGACCGATCAGCAGTTGCTCAAGTTCCCTAGAGCTCGTGGTTTGCATGGCCGCGCTTGCTCGTCTGCAGAATCTAATACCCGACCGTAAATCGCTGTTGCTTGAATTTCGGATTCTCGATTTCATCGAGAATCGCCACGGCGTAATCTTCCGCGGAAATTTTGCTTTCACCCTTGTCGTCTTTCAGTAATTGTTCCGTGCCGGTGCGGTAGTGCCCGGTACGCGTGCCGGGCTCGATAATCGCCGGCGGACTTACCGCCGTCCAATCAAATCCTGCGAATCCGGCTTTGCGAAACACTTCCAGCGCGTCGCGGTGCGCGAGCGCGATGGCTTTCCATTCGGCAGGGAAGTTTGGTGCGTCCACAAGCTGATGACCGGGCGCGACTTCAAGGCTCCCGGCGCCGTTCACGTCGACCAATCGGATTGGCTCGACGCGTGTGAGGCCTTCCACCAGCGCGTGTGCCGCTTTGACGACGAGATTCGCATCGGCGCTTCGCGGCCCATACGCGCTGACCACCACGTCATGGTCCACCGCTGCGTCCGCCACCGATTCCGGATTGAAAATATCGCCAGTAATGTATTCGAGGTTCGCCTTATACTCCCCGGTCTTCGACGTATCGCGAACGAGCGACGTGACGCTGTGGCCGCGCGCGAGCGCCTCATTCATGATCCTCGACCCAATCATTCCGCTCGAGCCAATCAACATGATCTTCATCGTCGCTCCGCCTTGTTTCGAGACGTCTTGTCGTTCGCAGCCTATTTTGCCTGCCCATCTGATGCAACCGCCGGTGCATCGGATTGGGCAGAATATACTGAATCAGCTGACCGGTTGAGCCAACCTTTTTCGGCGAGTCAGATGAACGACCGGTGTCCCGATCCGGCGGAATGGTGACGCAAATGTTTATGAAGGCCGTTAGGTTACTGCGCGAGGGCAGTTTCAGCTTCGGCCACTGTCGAAAATGTTTCGAACAGCGGCGCCACACCCGTAAGCTGCAGCACATTGTGGACGCGGTGATTAAGTCCAACGAGGCCCAGCTTGCGGCCCCCTTTGTGGCAGGAAACAAACGCGCGAACCAACGCGCCGATCGCCAGCGAATCCATCGACGGAACATCCGTCATATCAATAATCAGGCTAGGCGATTCGATGGCGTGCAGCGCTTCGATAAATATCGGGGACGAACTGGAAGTGAGTGCGCCTTTCAAAGATAAAATCTTCTGGCCCTCGTGACTTCCATCACTGGGTATAACTCGGAACGGTTCGTGCGTCATTGCGCGCATTGTAGTCGAATCCACTTCGTGGACGCAACGCCGCCCGAGCCAGATGTACCTCCTGTGCCGCGTTCCACATCTTCGATTCGTTCTTAGCCTGTTCGTGATAGCGTGAGAGACTCGAAGATGTCGGCCAGAACTCAATACTCCAGGTTGCGTGCCCCCGTGACGACTCGCGCGACGTTTTGCGCGGTGCTTGCCGTTTCGATCCTCATGTCCGGATTCGATGCGCCTTCAACGGACGCGCAGCAAACCAGCGCACCCGCTCCCGTTGTCGTGCAACCCGGCGCGCCAGGACAGCCCACCAAAAAGTTGCCAGCGTCCACCACTGGCGCGTCGCCGCACTGGACGGCGTCGGACGTGAAGTTCATGCAGGGCATGATCATGCATCATTCGCAGGCTGTCGAGATGACCGCGCTGATTCCGACCCACACCCAGAACAAGGAGCTCGAAGAACTCGGCGAGCGGATCAGCAGTTCGCAATCCGACGAAATTAAACTCATGAAGCGCTGGCTTGCGGCGCGCGGCGAGTCAACTTCGATGCCGATGGATGGAATGGCGGACATGGGGGCATCCGGCCATTCGATGGCGCTGATGCCAGGCATGCTGACTGCCGAGCAAATGGATGCGCTGCGCAAAGCAAAAGGCCCGGAATTCGATCACTTGTTCCTCACCGGAATGATTCAGCACCACAACGGCGCGCTGGTTATGGTGAAGGAGCTGTTTGACACTGCTGGCGCAGGCCAGGACGCTGACCTCTTCGATTTCGCCACCGACGCCGACAATACGCAACGGGCCGAGATCAAAATCATGCAGTCCATGCTGCTGAAGGAAAACTTAAAGGAGAAATGATGAACCCAGTTTATCGAGTAGCGTGTCGATTTGCCCGCGTGGCTGTGGCCGCGATGGTGTTGAGTTCGGGAGCAGGCGCATTCCAGGCCCAGGCTCCAGCGCCAGCAGACGCGCCGCCCGCCAAGGCCGCCGTGCCAGATAATCCGTTTGCGCCGCAACCCGCACCGCCACTGCCCGCGGGAATGACCGGATCGGACGCCAACGACCCGCGCTACAAGCTGACGCCCGGACTATTCAACGCCGGCGAAACCTCGATGGGCATCAAGCACATCGCTCTGGTCAGGAAGCCTGAATCGTTCCAGCTCGGCGCCTCCCAACCTGACGATCCAAAAGTCGCGAAGACGCTCGGTCAGCTTGGCATCGGCGACCCGGCCAAGATGCCGAAAGAACTGCAGATGGTGATCGCGCAACTCGCGTTCGCGAATTCGGACCTCGCCTTCCAGGGCAATCATTTGTTCCAGGGAAATTTTTACGGCGTAAATATATTCGACATCTCGAACCCAGCGAACGCCTCGATCGTCACGTCGATGGTTTGCCCCGGAGGCCAGGGCGACGTCTCGGTCTACAAGAACCTGATGTTCATGTCCGTCGAAATGCCCAATGGCCGGCTGGATTGCGGCACAGAAGGATTTCCGGCTGACCCTCCGCCGCCGGCGGACCAGCCCCAACAGCGCCGCCGCATGCCATCCGCGCAGAAAGACCGTTTCCGCGGTGTACGAATCTTCGACATCTCCGACATCAAGAATCCGAAACAGGTCGCTGCCGTCCAGACTTGCCGGGGCTCGCACACGCACACGCTGGTTGAAGATCCCAACGACAAAAACAACGTGTACATCTACGTGTCCGGTACCTCGTTCGTTCGCCAGCCCGAAGAACTTGCCGGCTGCTCGAATCAAGCTCCGGACAAGGATCCGAACACCGCTCTGTTCCGAATTGAAGTGATTCAGGTCCCAGTGGCATCGCCGCAGGACGCCAAAATCGTTTCCAGCCCGCGGGTCTTCATCGATCCTCGCACCGGCGCGCTCAATGGGTTGAGCAATGGCGGCAGCCACGATAAGGACGAACAGAAGCCGCAGGATTCGAATCAGTGCCACGACATCACTGTCTATTCGGCCATCGGACTCGCTGCCGGCGCTTGCTCGGGCAACGGAATCCTTCTCGACATCAAGGACCCCGTCCACCCGAAGCGCGTCGATGCCGTGAACGACCCGAATTATTCCTACTGGCACTCCGCTTCGTTCTCGAATGATGGAACGAAAGTCGTCTTCACCGACGAGTGGGGCGGCGGCCTCGGCGCGCGTTGCCGGCCGAACGATCCGAACAAATGGGGCGCGGATGCGATCTTCCATTTGAACGACGACAAACTGGCCTTCGCGAGTTACTACAAGCTTCCTGCCGCGCAGGGCGACACGGAAAACTGCGTTGCTCACAACGGTTCGCTGGTTCCGGTGCCGGGACGTGATATCGAAGTCCAGGCCTGGTATCAGGGCGGCGTTTCCGTAATGGACTTTACAGATGCGTCGCACCCGGTTGAGATTGCCTACTTTGATCGTGGTCCGATCGATCCGAAAATGCTCGTGCTCGGCGGGGACTGGTCCGCGTATTGGTACAACGGCCACATCTACGGCTCGGAAATCGCTCGCGGCCTGGACATTTTCGAACTCACTCCGACGCAGCATCTCACCCAGAACGAAATTGACGCCGCCAAGACGGTTCAGGTGGACACGCTCAACGTCCAGAACCAACAGAAGTTTGTCTGGCCCAATAAGCTGGTCGTCGCGAAGGCCTACCTCGATCAACTCGAACGTTCGCAATCGTTGCCCGCAAGCAAAATCGCGTCACTGCGCAAGGAAATCGCCGGTGCCGAGAAGTCTCACCTCAGCAAGAGCAGCGTGGCGAAGCTTGCAAATTCTGCAGCTACGCTCGAGACCGAAGCAAGCTCGGCAAAGACTCCGGTGGACGCGCGTCGCATCCGGGCGCTGGCCGACGTTCTCAAGAGCCCGGTCGCATAGCGCAAAAGCAATCGACATCGGAGTTCCGCTGGTTCCACCGGAGCGGGGCTCCGATGATCGATCGCCCCGATCCGCACTCGTTGTCGCTCGAAAATGAGCCTCCCAGCGGCCCAAAACGGTTCTAGCCACGCCAAATGGCGAAACTTGCACGTTCGTGTTACAATTACGTTGTCTTAGTTTGGTGTTCGTGTTCTTGGCTTCCAGGCGTAGCTTTCCTGTCTGCAATATCGTGACAGTTTGAACCGCTCGCTCCGATCTTGGCCCGGATACGGTTGTGTAAGGTCGGATGAACGTCTGGAATGCGCGCGCGCGCACAGGTTCGCGGTACCGAACGCGGGCTTCGGAAGGGCACGTTAGCGATGAACTGCAGCAAGCTTTTTATCCGGGAGCGGGAAGTGCAGCCGCCGCTCCGACAATCTTCAGGAGGATGAATGGCCACCACCTTTCAGAAGCGTCAAAAGGAAATGAAGCGTCAGGATAAGGCGCGCGCCAAAGCAGAACGCCGCGCGCAGAAGAAAACCGGCGAGCCTTCCAATGGAGTTTCCGGAGATGGCATTGCCTGGGAAGAGGGAATCGGAACGCCGAACGGCTTGACGGTCCCCGACTTCGAATTCGACGAAACCGAAACGCAATCCTAACCGAACTCCGAATCGGCCCCGGCGCAGCAATGGGCCGGGGTTTTTTTGTGCCCGTCCGCTTCTTCCGGGACCGTCAGCGCGCCCCGTATCCGCGAGGAATCCGCCCAATCAGGCTCGATTTTCCGGGTTTGTTTGGGTGCTATACTGAAGCCCTTAGGCGCCAGAACCGGCATTCCCGCCGCCGGCCGGTACTGGACTGGCTGGGCTCCGCCCGCGACCATCGACGCGTCGCACCCGGCACTCGAAAATACGAAGGAGCACGGGGATGGGGATTCAATTCCAGGAAGTCTTCGGCTGGGTTCGCCGCCGCAAAATTTTTGCCACCCTCCTGCTGGTCTTTACGTTGAGCATTGGAATTCTGATCGGCACGCTGATTTCCGGCCGCGCGCAAGCTACGCACGATCAAGCCGCCACCGGAGCCACGCTCCTGGCCGTCCCCGATCCCGTCGTCCTGTCCAACGCGTTCTCCGGAATTTCGAAGAAGATCGGCCCGGCTGTCGTAAACATCTCGACGACTCAAATCATCGACAAGCCGAAAGGCACCAAAAAGCCGAAGTCCTTCACCGATCCCTTCGAGGATTTCTACAACAAATATTTCGACACGCCGGACAACGGCCCTGATGCGGAGCGCAGCCTCGGCTCGGGCGTGATCGTCGATAAAAAAGGCTTCATCCTCACCAACGATCACGTAATCGACCAGGCCACCAAAATTCAGGTCAGCATGGACGGCGATCCGGCGAAGTACAACGCCCGCGTAATCGGCACCGACAAGGACACCGATCTCGCCGTAATCAAAATCGAAGCCGACCACGAACTTCCTGTTGCGCGCCTCGGAAATTCAGACGGCGTGCAAGTCGGCGATTGGGTGCTCGCTTTCGGCAGCCCGTTCGGATTGAACTCAACCGTCACCGCCGGCATTGTCAGCGCGAAAGACCGCAGCAATGTGGGTCATCAATTTCAGCGTTTCATTCAGACCGACGCCGCCATCAACCCGGGCAACTCGGGCGGCCCGCTGGTCAACATGGTCGGGGAAGTGATCGGCATAAACACAGCCATCTATACAGGAGGCCGCGGCTTCGAAGGCGTCGGATTCGCCATGCCTTCCACCGCGGTGATCAGCGTTTACAATCAGCTGATCACCAACGGCAAAGTCACTCGCGGCTCGATCGGCATCACCTTCCAGGAAGAAGTGAGCGCGAATCCGATCCTGATGAAGGAACTCGGCGCGCCCTACGGCCTCGAGGTCGAGCGCGTTGAACCCGGCAGCCCGGCGGAGAAAGCGGGCATCCAGGCAGGCGACGTCATCACCAATATCAACGGTTTGCCGGTCCACACGGGCGCCGATCTGGTGAACCCGATCGCTCAGACTCCGATCGGTGGGAGCGTTCAAGTCCGTTACGTGCATGACAAAGTCGCCAAAGACGTCACACTGGTCGTCGCCGACCGTTCGAAGATCTTCCCGCAGACCGCGCAAGCCGACGACGCGCAGCCCGGTGAGGACGACGATCAGGGCCAGCTCGGCCTTCATGTTGAAGAGCTAACGCCCGAACTCGCCCGCAAGCTCGGCATGGGCAAAATGACCGGCGTCGTGGTCACCGAAGTCGATCCCGCCAGCTTCGCCGAAGACATCGAATTTGGCCGCGGCTACGTGATCACGGAAATCAATCACGCGCCGATCAATGGGATGACCGACTACAAAGCGGAAATGGCCAAGCTAAAGCCCGGTGAACCCGTGCTCTTTAAGGTTGCGACGCGCGGCGATAACGACAAGATTCTCACGCTCTTCCTGGCCGGTGCCGTCCCGACGGTAATCGCTAGATAGGCAGACAGGTCATAGCGAGGTCCGCAACGGAGCGGTCATTAGCCTTTACGCGCTTTTTCTGCATTGCCTGCTTGAGCGGCGGACCGGATGAGTCATAATTTAGGGCAGCCAGAAACCATGCGACGCGTATCCAACTCGTGCTTTTTGCTGTCGCTTGCTGCGACAGCTCTCCTATTGTTCGGAGCGCTCGGCCCACTCGCAAAATCGACCTCCGGACAATCGTCCAGCTCCAGCACCGCACACAAAAAGAAGAAGTCCTCGCACCACCGTTCGCACCGCGAGCCGTTCCAGAAAGCCCCGACGCCTGACCGCATCACCGAAATTCAGTCCGCCCTCGCTCGTGAAGGTTTCTACCAGGGCGACACCAACGGCAAATGGGACAGCAACACCGTTTCCGCGCTGCAGAAATTTCAGTCCGCGAACAATCTCGAGGCAAGCGGCAAGCTCGACGCCGGTAGCCTTCAGAAGCTTGGCCTCGGTTCCAGCATTGCCGGCCTGAATCCGCCGACGCCTCCGAAGCGCTCCTCGCCTTTGGGCAACTCAAGCAACGCTCCATCGAAAACCCAAAGTCCCGGTCCGGTGAACTCCGCCTCGAACTCCGCGCCGGCCACGCCACGCTAACGCTGCGTCAGTCCCACCGCGTCCGCCCGCGTTGACGCCCTCGCCTCCCAATTGCTACTCTGGTTCTTCGCTCTCGTTCGCCGCATCCATTCAATATCAGCCAAATCGAGCACGAATCTATCGGAGGAATGCGCATGGCCACATCCAGCACACTGGCAAAATACAAAAATTTCATCGGAGGCGAGTGGGTCGAAGCCCGCAGTGGCAAAGCTATCGAGAACCGCAACCCCGCCAACACCGATGAACTGGTCGGGATTTTTCCAGCTTCGAATCAGGAAGACGTGAACGCTGCCGTCTCCGCCGCGACGAGCGCCTACGACGGCTGGCGCCTCACGCCCGCGCCGAAGCGCGCCGAAATTCTTTACCGCGCCGCTGAAATTCTGATCGAACGCAAGGAAGACTATTCGCGCGATATGACGCGCGAGATGGGCAAAGTTCTAACCGAGACGCGCGGCGACGTGCAGGAAGCCATCGACATGACCTACCTGATGGCTGGTGAAGGCCGCCGCCAGTTCGGGCAAACCACTCCTTCCGAGCTACCGAATAAATTCGCGATGTCCGTTCGCACTCCCATTGGCGTGGCAGGTTTGATCACGCCGTGGAATTTCCCGATGGCCATTCCGTCGTGGAAGGCGATTCCCGCGCTCGTCGCCGGAAATACAGTGGTGATCAAGCCCGCCGAAGACACGCCGCTGTCCACATGGAATCTGATGCAGGCGCTCACCGAAGCCGGTTTACCCTCCGGCGTGATGAACATTGTTTTCGGTGACGGTCCGACTGCCGGCGCCGCGCTCCTCAACCACCAGGACGTTCACCTGATGAGTTTTACCGGTTCCACCGAAGTTGGACGTATCGTCTCGACCGCCTGCGCGCCGAGCTTCAAGAAATGTCACCTCGAGATGGGCGGTAAGAACATCATCATCGTAATGGACGACGCGAATCTCGATCTCGCCGTGGACGGCGCGGTATGGGGCGGCTTCGGTACCACCGGTCAGCGCTGCACGGCCGCCAGCCGTGTGGCGGTTCACAAGAAGGTTTACGGAGAGTTCGTCGACAAGTTCGTGGCGCGAGTGAAATCGCTGCGCGTTGGCGACGGCCTCGATCCAAAAGTCGACATGGGGCCGTGCATCAACGAACAGCAGCTCAGTACCGTGATGAAGTACGTTCAAATCGGCAAGGACGAAACTGCCAAACTCGCCACGGGCGGAGGTCGCCTCGATAAGGGGCCGCTGGCCAAAGGCTGGTTCCACGAGCCGACCGTCTTTACCGACTGCGACCCGAAGATGCGTATCTGCCAGGAAGAAATCTTTGGGCCGGTGGTTTCTGTGATCCCTGTGGACAGCTTTGATCAGGCGATTAGCGTTGCCAACGATGTGAAGTACGGCCTCTCCGCCGCGATCTACACGCGCAACGTGAACAACGCCTTCCGCGCCCAGCGTGATTTACAGACCGGCATCGTCTACGTGAACGCTCCTACCATCGGCGCCGAAACCCATTTGCCATTCGGTGGGATTAAGAACACCGGCAACGGCCATCGCGAATCCGGTGAGGCGGCGCTCGATTTTTACTCCGAGTGGAAGACGGTCTATATTGACTACTCCGACCGCCTGCAGCGCGCACAGATCGACAACGCCGAATAACGTCCGTCGCCAAAGTAAACACGTCCGGAAAAGCGAAACGCCGGAGGCAACGAGAAGCTGCTCCGGCGTTTTTCGTGAAACGCGTGATTTAGATCGTCGGCTAACTTGTAGCGGGTTCGACCGGCACCGCGACCGGCTCGATCACCGCTGTAGGCGCGGGAGTCCACACCGGCTGCATCGCTTCTGCGGACGAACGGTAATCGCGGTACCACAAAGTTTCGCTCGCTCGTTGCCAGAGGCGCGTGCCGATCCAGATAAGAATCATCAGTTGACTGAGCAGAAACGCCACAAACGTCGATGTAGGAGGCAGTCGCATCATCCACAAATGCAGGCCCAGCGCGAACAGCGCCCAGCCGATAAACGAAATCCGGAAGTACAGCCAGAACAGCGAAAAGAAATTCTTCGCCACCAGCACTGCGGCAAGCCGCAACGCCTTATGCATCCGCTTTTCGTCTTCGAATACGGCGATTACCTGCGCCATGTCAAACCACAGCCGCACTACCATCAGCAGAAAGAGAATTACCACCGCCCACGCTTCGATCACGTGAACGGCAGGGAAGGGCGAAATCGATTTCTCGTCGATGCTGTTATACATCGCTCCTGCAATCGCGCCCAGAATGACGATCGGTATCAGCGCGATCGCGAAGTACAGCATTAGCCGGAAGAATCTCCAGAAATGGTAGCCGCACGCTTCAAAGAAGTTGCTCGTCTCCGGCCGTTCGTCGCGGACGTACGTCGCGAGGATGCCGCCCGTGGTGAACAGCATGAAAATCACGTAGACCAGCGTGAAATAGGAGCCGCCGGTGTTGGAAGTCTGAAGCGGTGCGTCCGGCACGCTGGAAAGCTCCGCCAGCGCCGAGATATCGAACCCGTTCAGCAGCCGCTTCGATGCAAGGCTGTGATTGATTCCGTCCCCCAACCGCTCGACGCTCCCACTCGCCGAAAAGAACGCAAGGATCAGACAAACAGCGAACACCCACCACACCAGGCGCTGCCACTTCCAGGTCAGCCGCGCACCCGCCATGAATGTCTTCGGCTTCGATACCGCCATTCGACTCGCTCCTTCAAACTTCTGTTTCCGTTTCTGCGTGTCTCCGCGCAGTTACGTGAGCCATGCCAGCAGTTGTGAAAGCCACTCGCTGGCGAATACGAAGAGATTTCGCATTTTGTGCGTGGCGCGCGGGTCGCCTTCCACGGTGTAACTGTTGTTGAACAAGTCCCGATCCATGGTCACTTGATTCTGCGGATCGATCTCTGCCGATGCGACTTTCGCCTGTCGATCGAACTGAAAACGCGTCCACCGGTCCTGTCCGTCCCAATGTTCGGTGGCTGACGATCCGTCGTCGAACTTCACCACGACGTCCACAGGGAACAGAAAATCACCGGTGCGCCTTACCGACACGTAAGTCCGGTAGACCTGATCCTTCGACTTCGAACTGAATGTCGTCGTTTCCCACCACTTCAGCGGATCGGAATGCGCGTTAGAAATCTCGTAGTCCATGATCTGCGTTCCATACACGGCTTGGCTGAAATACCAGTGCAGATCCTTGCCAGACACTTCTTCCACCGTCTTAATAAAGTCATCGCCGGTCGGATGCGTGAAGCGGTAGCGCATAAAATACGTATGCAACGCTTCGCGCAGCGTGTCTTCGCCGATCACTTTCTCGAGCGTGAGCAGCATGGTTGCGGTTTTGCCGTACGTCACGGCGCCATAGGAATTGTTCGAATAGAATTTCCAGCCGAGCCGCGCGATGGGATCGGTGTCCGCCGCACTCAAATACATGGTCCGTTCCGCCTGATCTTCACTCATTTGTGCGAATGGAAGGTTCATGAACGAATTCTTTCCATACAACGCGTCCATGACTTTCACTTCGGTATAGCTGTTGATTCCTTCGTCGAGCCACGCTTCCTCGAATTCGTTCGTCGCCACCATTCCGTACCAATACTGGTGTCCGAATTCGTGCTCGGTCACGATCTCCGGCAGCAAAATTCCTTTCGGCATGTTCCACGTGGTGTCGCCCGTGATCAGAGTTGGATATTCCATGCCGCCCGCGTCGCTTCCTCCGTGCGGGGGATCGATCAACGTAATTCGGTCGTAGGGATATGGCCCATACCATTTGTCGAACATGGTGAGCGATCCCTTCAGCGCTTGCACGTAACGTGGTGCGCTAGCCATGTTGCCCGGCGAGATCAGTACGATGATCTTCACCGGCTGCGCGCTGCCTTGCCACGAATCTTCCACTCGCCTGAAGCTCGGACTCGCCGCCCACGAAAAATCGTGTACGTCTTCGGAGTGGTACGCGAGAGTCATCGTCCCGTCGGGATTATCCTGGCTCGATACCAGATCGCCGCCCGCACCCACCACTTCATTTTTGGGCAGCGTGATCTTCACATCGAACGTCCCAAAATCCGCGAAGAACTCGGTGCTCGCGTGAAACTGATGGCAGTTCCATGTGTTCTTCCACCACACGCCCACCTTCGGGAACCACTGGCCCACCATATCGAAGTCGTGCTTGTAACCGGTGCGCTCGACCACTTCCGGCAGAACGTCGTGAAACATAAAACTGAATTTTACCGTCGCTCCCGGCGCGACGGGCTTTGGCAGCGTCACCTGAACCACGGTCCGGTCTTCCGTGTTGTCGTCATCCGGATGGATGAACTGCATTTTGTCGGTCAAGTCCACTCCATCCGCATCCAGTTTGCTCACCTTGATCGCGCCGTAGTGCAGCGGATCCCAGGCTGAGCCGGGTCCATTTCCGCGCGTACCGGAGCGGTGGACTTCCGTCATGAAAGTTGACTGCGGCTGAAATGCATTCAGATACAAATGGAAGGGAAACGTCTGCTGCGGCTGGCCGGTCAGGTTCAGATAACTGAGAGTCTCGGTGGCGTCGATGGTGTGTTTCTTCGGATCGAGCTTCGCGTCGATCAGGTACGCAACAATGCGCGTGGACAGCGTTTTCTGAGCGCCGCTCAGGTCAACCTCGGCCGGAGCTGCGGTCGAGCTCGCGGTTTTGCGAGCGACGGCACTGGTCTGCGCCGCCGCCGCGCCGCACAGGCTGAAACACGCCAGAAGACCACAAGCCCACCGAACGGTTCTCATTCATCCTCCGGCGCCAACGATTGAATACGCCGCCTCAACGTTTATCGCGCCGTTAACAATAAGCCACCCCTCGGAGCCGCGCAAGCTCGTTTGATTGCCGCAGCTTAGCCGCCCAGTGCCCCTGGACCTCGCTCATGGTGGCATTCCGGCGCACGCCAATCCGGGTCGAGTTGACGCGCCTCGCCACCATGACTAAAATTGACGTATCGGGAAAATTCCCTTACGGCAACGGAATTCGTGCTGTAGCATTCGACTCAATCCAAATGACTCCAGTCATCCTGCAGCAAAAGCGGCACCAGCAGATACTTACGGACGTTGTGCGGATGTACATCGAAACGGGTGAACCCGTGTCGTCGCGCAGCATTGCGCGCGGACACGTCGAAGCTCTCAGTCCCGCCACGATCCGCAACGTGATGGCCGACCTTGAAGACGGCGGTTTCCTTTACCAGCCACACACCTCGGCCGGCCGGGTTCCGACGGCGTCGGCGTATCGCTTTTTTGTGGAACAAGTCGCCGCGCCCGCGACGGCCAGTCCGGAAGACCGCCAGTGGATTCGACGCGAACTGGAATCCGCACAGACGCCCGAAGCCGTGATGGAGCGCGCCAGTCATGTTCTGTCCGCCGTCTCTCGCGGCTTGGGAATTTTCATCTCGCCTCCGCTCGCTCGCAGCGTCGTGGAACACCTTAAGTTTCTGCTGCTCCCGGACAATCGCGTTCTGATCATCCTGATCACCAGCGGCGGCGCCACCCGCGACAAAGTGATCCGCCCGGAACGGACTTTCTTACAGGAAGACCTCGACCGTGTCGCAGATCATCTAAACCGTTATTACAAAGGCTGGACTCTGGAAGCCATGCGCAGCGACCTGAAGCAACAAGTTGAGCGTGACCGTGAGCAGTACGGCCGCATCGCCGGAGACGCTCTCGCGTTATGCGACCACAATATTCTCGGCGACGGCAGCGAGCGGAAAGTCTATGTGGAAGGCGCATCGCAGATCGCGTCGTCACCCGACTTCACCGATTTGAATCAGGTTCGCGAGTTGCTGCATGCCATCGAAGAAAAAGACAAACTGATCGCTCTGTTGAGCGGCTGCATTGAATCGCCGGAGCCCGTTCATGTCGAGCTTGGCCTCGACAAAATCACCAACGCGGGCAAAAACCTGGCCATCGTGTCTGCGACATATTCGACGAACGATCAGGTGCAGGGAACTCTTGGCATCGTCGCTCCGATGCGGATGCACTACGAACGCGTAATCACGGCCGTGGCTTTCATGGCTCAATTTTTCTCCGAAAATCAACAAGGGAGTTAATCCGTGTCTTCGCACAAACGCAGTCCGAACCGCGGTCCGGAAGAAACCGTCGCGGCTCCGACGCCTGATCCCAGCGCGGAACAATCGTCCGCTGTGGAGAGTCAGAGTCCCGAGACAGACCAAATTCTGAAACTGCAGGCCGAAAAGCAGGAGCTGACCAACACCTTGCTCCGCCGCCAAGCCGATTTCGACAATTTCAAAAAACGCGTTGAAAAGGAACGCAGCCAGGAACGCCATCGCGGCGCGGAAGCGCTCGTCGAGCAGCTTATCGGAGTGCTTGACGCCTTCGACCGCGCGCTTTCCGGCAATCACGATCCAGCGTTCACCGAATACAAAAAGGGCTTCGAACTGATTCGCGGCCAGATTTGGAACACGCTTTCGAAAGCCGGTCTTCAGCGCATCGACGCGGTCGGCAAGGAATTCGATCCCAATCTGCATCACGCGATCGAAAAGGTTGAAACCGCGGATCACGCCGAGAATGTCGTCGTCGATGAACTGGCGCCGGGCTACTTGTTTCACGGCCGCGTGCTGCGTCCAGCGATGGTTCGCATCGCCACAGGCGCTCCCAATTAACAACTTGCGGCTCTAATCCGCCCGCCTCGCGAAACATCCTGGCGCGATCTGCCGCATCCAATTTTGAAGGACGGTGTCAATGGCATCCGCAGATTCAAACGACTATTACGTAATTCTAGGGATCGAGCGCGAAGCATCCGCCGAGCAGATCAAATCCGCGTACCGCAAGTGCGCCATGCAGTGGCATCCGGACCGCAATCCAGACAATAAATCCGAAGCCGAAGCGAATTTCCGGAAAGCTTCCGAAGCCTACGGCGTGCTCTCCGATCCGCAGAAGCGGTCGGTGTATGACCGTTACGGCGCGGCGGGCCTGAACAGCCGCGGCTTCGATACCGGGTTCGATTCGTCGGTCTTCACCGATTTCCAGGACATTCTCGGCGAAATGTTCGGCTTCGAGGATCTCGGCGGTGGACGTCGCCGTGGCGGGCGAGGCGCGCGCGGCCAGCGTGGCGCTGACCTCCGCTATGACATGACGCTTACCTTTGAAGAAGCCGCCAGCGGCGTAAGCTCGCAAATCAAGATCTCGCGCAACGAATCTTGCGAGTCTTGCAAAGGCACGGGCGCGAAACCTGGCACCGGCATGACCCCCTGCAAAACCTGCGGCGGCCGCGGTCAAATGTCTTACTCCCAGGGCTTTTTCTCGATTACTCGCACGTGTCCCGCATGTCAGGGCGCGGGCCAGGTGATCCGCGACGCCTGCCTTTCCTGTCGCGGACAGGGTCGCATCGAACGGGAACGCACGCTCGAAGTCGGCATTCCGGCGGGCGTCGATTCAGGAACGCGTTTGCGCATGGCAGGGCAGGGCGAACCTGGCACGAACGGTGGCGCGGCGGGCGACCTCTACATTTTTCTAGAAGTAAAGGAGCACGCGTTCTTCGAACGCCGCGGCTCGGACTTGATTTGCGAAATCCCGATCAGCGTGACGCAAGCCACTCTCGGAACGAAAATCAAAGTCCCCACTTTGAAGGAAGAGGAAGAACTCGAAATCCCGGAGGGCACCCAGTCCGGCCAGATTTTCCGCAAGAAAGCCAAAGGCCTGCCCAATCCGCATGGCGGCAAAGGCGATCTCTACATCAGCGTGCGCGTCGTCATTCCGTCGAAAGTTTCTCGCGAACAGCGCAAGCTGCTAGAACAGCTCGGCCAATCCCTGAAAGTCGACAACAAGCCGGCCGAGCGCAACTCCACCTTCTTCGACAAAGTAAAAGACATCTTCGGCTGATCCAAACACTCGTGGGATAGACACTGGATCCGCGTGCGGCCAGCCGTAGGCCGTGCCGCACCCGATGCACAACTTTCCACCGCCAATCCCAGCTATCAGAACAGCGCGCAGACTCCCATGCAACCCTCAGGGTACAATCTTCCCATGCGCCGCCGCTTTTTTGTCGATCGCTTCGAGAACACTTCCGCCACGCTCCGCGGTGAAACCGCCGTTCACCTCGGCCGCGTCCTCCGCGCCGAACCCGGCCAACTTTACGAACTCAGCGACGGCAACGCCCTCTGGCTAGCCCGCATTGACGACGTCGGCCTCCTGAACCGCGGCGAAAATCGCATCAAATTCTCGCTCGTAGAACAGCTCGAAGCCTACGTGTCCACGCTCCACCTCACGCTCCTCGTCGCGATGATCAAGTTCGATCGCTTCGAATGGTGCCTCGAAAAAGCCACCGAACTGGGCGTCACCGAAATTATTCCTCTCGCCACCGATCGCACCGACAAACCGCTGCTCGCCGCAGCCGCAAAACGCCACACGCGCTGGGGGAAGATCCTGCACGAATCCGCTCAACAATCCCGTCGCCTCGCCCCGCCAAAACTCCGTCAAGCCGCTCCGCCCGCGAAAGCATTCCACGCCCAGAACGGCGGCCTAAAACTCCTGCTCTCCGAACGCCCCGACGCGCCGCCCCTTCGCGAAATCCTCGTAGCCCCAGCGAACGTCGAATCCAATCGAGCCGCGCTCGCCATTGGCCCCGAAGGCGGCTGGACCGAATCCGAACTCAACGCCGCGCGCAGCGCTCAATTCGCAGAAGCCTCTCTCGGCGGCTTAATCCTTCGCACGGAAACCGCCGTCCTCGCCGCAATGTCCGTAATGCAGTTCGGGCTCGGTACGAAGTAGCCAAAACGCACTCGCACGCGTCCAACCAACTGTGAGCGTTCGCGCCGCATCGAATTCCGCAAGCTCTTGTGCCGAATCTCTCGCGCTTGGAGCATCGCCGTTCGCCGTGATATAAATATTCGAGGACAGAATGGTGGAAACTCCACAGTCTGGCTCTGCCACGCCGCAAGACCCCGAACCGTTGCCGCCTTTGCGTGGTGAACTGCGCACCTGGACGCGCGATCTGGCCATCGCACTCGGTCTTGTGCTGGTGATCATGATTTTTCTGTACCAGCCGGTGAAGGTCGAAGGCACCAGCATGGCGCCGCTCTTGAGCGATCAGGAGCACATCTTCATCAACAAGATCGTCTATCGCTTCGAGCCGATTGATCGCGGCGATGTGGTCGTTTTCTGGTATCCTCTCGACCGATCGAAATCGTTTATTAAGCGCGTTGTAGCGCTGCCGGGCGAAACGCTCGAGATTCGGTTCGGTCATGTGTATATCAACGGTAAGGAAGTCGCCGAGCCTTACGTTCCGGCGAATTATCTGGACGGGTCGAGTTATGGTCCGGTGCAGATTCCGGCGGGGAATTACTTTGTGATGGGCGATCACCGCGACAGCTCCAACGATTCGCGCGTGTTTGGCCCGGTCGGCAGGCCCTATATTTACGGCAAGGCCGTTTTCGCATATTGGCCCGTCGATCATTTCGGTTCGCTGACAGACAGCAGCACCTCGTCCACGGTCAACGCGGCACCTCGATGATTATTTTCGGAGGACACACTGACGCAGCAGGTCGCAGGGCGCGCGATTCTCGCGCTGGAAGACGGACGCACATTTAACGGCCGCTCGGCGGGCGCGCGCACGCGCCGCGGCGGAGAAGTTGTTTTTAATACCAGCCTCACCGGATATCAGGAAGTTTTCACCGACCCCAGTTATTCCGGCCAGATCGTCTGTCTCACTTACCCGCACATCGGAAATATCGGCACCAATCTCGACGATGAGGAATCGCCGAAGCCCTACATCGAAGGACTGATTGTCCGCGAATTTTCACCGCTCGCCTCGAACTGGCGCTCCCAGGAATCGACTCAGCAGTATCTCGAGCGTCACGGCGTCCCTGTGATTTGGGATATCGATACCCGAGCTCTTGTGCGCCATCTTCGCGAAGTCGGCGCTTTGCGCGGCGTCGTCGCAACCGATGGCACGACTGTCGAACAGCTGATTAAAGAAGCTCGCGCACTGCCGACCATGGCTGGCCAGGAGCTCGCCAGCCGCGTGACCTCCGCGAAATCCTACGCATGGACCAAAGGCACAGTGAATCTTTCGGCCGCTCGCGCCGCGACAGCGGCTGCCGGCGTTGCCACGGCCGTCGCGCCCGCGATGTCCGTCGTCGAGCCGTCAGCCGCGCGGCACCGCGTGGTCGCCTACGACTACGGCATCAAGCAAAACATCCTGCGTCTCCTCGTCGATCACGGATGCGACGTCACCGTCGTCCCGGCGAAAACTTCCGCCGCCGACGTTCTCGCGCTGAAGCCCGACGGCGTTTTCCTTTCGAACGGCCCAGGCGATCCCGAACCAATACACTACGCTGTCGACAACATTCGAAAGCTGCTTGGTCGCGTTCCGATCTTCGGTATCTGCCTCGGCCACCAGCTCTGCGGCCTCGCTCTCGGCGGTCGGACCTTCAAACTGAAGTTCGGCCACCACGGCGCGAATCATCCCGTAAAGAATTTGCTCACGCAGAAAATCGAGATCACTTCGCAAAATCACGGTTTCTGCGTCGATCCCGAATCGCTCCCTTCGAGCGACGTGGAAATCACGCACGTCAACCTGAACGATCACACCAACGAAGGCATGCGCCACCGCTCGCTTCCGCTCTTCAGCGTGCAGTACCACCCGGAAGCATCGCCCGGTCCGCATGACGCGCGTTACTTGTTCGACGAATTTGTTTCGATAATGAAAAAGTCGGAAAACTAGTGCGCGACATCGCGCGACGCAATACCAGTTAGAGGAAAATGCCCAGACGCAACGACATCAAGAAAGTTTTGATCATCGGCTCCGGCCCAATCGTCATTGGCCAAGCCTGCGAATTCGACTATTCCGGAACCCAGGCTTGCAAAGCGCTCCGCTCGGACGGTTTTCAGGTGGTGCTGGTCAATTCGAATCCCGCGACGATCATGACCGATCCCGAAATCGCCGATCGCACCTACATCGAGCCGCTCTCTAAAGAATATCTCGAAGCGATAATCGCCATCGAGCGCCCCGACGCCGTGCTTCCCACTGTCGGTGGGCAGACCGCGCTCAATCTTGCAGTAGAACTCGCCGAAGCCGGAATCCTCGCAAAATATAACGTCGAGCTTCTGGGCGCTTCGCTCAACGCCATCAAAATCGCTGAAGACCGCCTGCTCTTCAAAGACGTCTGCCGTCGCGTCGGCCTCGAAGTTCCGGCTTCCGAAGTGGTCACTGAAGTTGCCGAAGCCGTTCGCCTCGCCGACAAACTCGGCTATCCGGTCGTCATTCGACCATCGTTCACGCTTGGGGGCACCGGCGGCTCGATCGCCTACAATCGCGAAGAATTCGCGGACCTGATCGCCCGCGCTCTCGACGCCAGCCCTGTCCACCAGGCCCTCATCGAAGAATCCGTCCTCGGCTGGAAAGAATACGAACTCGAAGTGATGCGCGATAATCGCGACAACTTCGTGGTGATCTGCTCCATCGAAAACGTCGACCCGATGGGCATACACACCGGCGACTCGATCACCGTCGCCCCCGCGCAAACGCTCACCGATAAGGAATACCAGCGCATGCGCGACGCCGCGGCCGCAATCATCCGCGAAGTCGGCGTCGAAACTGGCGGCTCGAACATTCAGTTCGCAGTCGATCCTGCCACCGGCCGCATGACCGTGATCGAAATGAACCCACGTGTTTCGCGCAGCTCGGCGCTCGCCAGCAAAGCCACGGGCTTCCCAATCGCGAAAATCGCCGCCAAGCTCGCGCTCGGTTGGACGCTTGACGAAATCCCCAACGACATCACCAAAAAAACCCCTTCGTCGTTTGAGCCGACCATCGACTACGTTGTCGCGAAAATTCCGAAGTGGCAGTTCGAAAAGTTTCCGGGAGCCGATTCCACGCTCACCACGCAGATGAAATCCGTCGGCGAAGTAATGGCGATCGGCCGCAACTTCCAGGAAGCATTGTGCAAGGCGATCCGTTCGCTCGAACCCAGCACCGCATGGCGCGCACCCGCCGATGTGAACAGTGCGATGATCCGCGAAAAGCTCAGCGTCCCGGGCCCCGATCGCATCCACTGGCTCTTCGAAGCTCTCGAACACGGCATGACGCGCGACGAAGTTTGCAACCTCACCAAAATCGATCCGTGGTTTATCCGCCAGATGGAAGCGATGCTTGACGTCGATAAGCGAATCGCGGCGACGAGCCTCGGAAAATGTCCGAGGGAGTTGCTCCTTGAATCGAAGCGCTCCGGCGCGAGCGACGAAGAAATCGCCAAGCTCTGGAACGTGAAAGCGGCCAGCGTCCGCGCTCGCCGTAAAGAACTCGGCGTTCAGCCCGTCTTCAAGCGCGTCGATACCTGTGCGGCCGAATTCGAATCCTTCACGCCGTACCTTTATTCCACCTACGAGGAAGAGGACGAGTCGTTCGCAGTCGACCGCCCGAAAGTCGTAATCCTCGGGAGCGGCCCGAATCGCATCGGGCAGGGAATTGAGTTCGACTACTGCTGTTGCCACGCCGCATTCGCGCTGAAAGAAGACGGCTACGAAACCGTGATGGTGAATTGCAATCCCGAGACGGTCTCCACCGACTACGACACTTCCGATCGCCTCTACTTCGAGCCGCTCACTCTCGAAGACGTTCTCGCCATCCTGGACAAAGAAAAGCCGCAAGGCGTCATCGTTCAATTTGGCGGCCAGACGCCGCTCAATCTGGCTCTCGCGCTGAAGCAGAACGGTGCGCAAATCATCGGCACCGATCCCGAATCCATCGACCTCGCCGAGGACCGCAAGCGTTTCGGTGCGCTTCTCAGCGAGCTGAAAATTCCGCAGCCCCGCGCAGCCTCGGCGCTCGAGCCGCAGGAAGCGGTAAGGCTCGCCTCTGAAATCGGACTGCCCGTTCTCGTCCGCCCGAGTTACGTCCTCGGCGGGCGCTCGATGGTCATCGCCTACGATCTCAAGACCGTCGAAGAATACGTCGCGCAAGCCGCTCTCATCGGAGGCCTCTCCGATCCCAAGCGTCCGATCCTGATCGACCAGTTCCTCGAAGATGCCACCGAAGTCGACGTCGATGCGCTCGCCGACGGCGAAGAAGTCGTTGTCGCGGGGATCATGGAACACATCGAAGAGGCGGGCATTCACTCCGGTGACTCTTCCTGCGTGCTACCCGCGGTCACGCTCAAGCCCGCTATCCTCGATCGCATCCGCGATTACACTTCGCGGCTCGCGAAAGCCCTCAAAGTCGTTGGCCTGATGAACGTTCAATACGCGATCCAGCGCGATCAGGTCTACGTGCTCGAAGTGAACCCGCGCGCCTCGCGCACCGTTCCCTACGTCAGCAAAGCCACCGGCGTCCCGCTCGCCAAAGTCGCCGCGCGCCTGATGACCGGACGCAAACTTCGCGACTTGCACCTTCCCACCGTCGAAACCAACGGCGTGAAGGAACTCGCGCTCCACAATTTCTATGCTGTGAAATCGCCGGTCTTCCCGTTCAACAAATTCCGCGGTGTCGATACGATCCTCGGCCCTGAAATGCGCTCCACCGGCGAAGTGATGGGCATCTCCTCCACATTCGGGCTCGCTTTCGCAAAAGCCCAGCTCGCCGCCGGCCAGCGTCTCCCGCTGAAGGGCACGGCGTTCCTCAGCGTCAACGATCATGACAAGCGCCACGTTGCGTTTGTCGTGCAGGACCTTCTGGCCGCCGGAATCAAAGTCGTCGCCACGCGCGGCACCACGGCCGCTCTCGCCAGCGCGGGTGTCGAAGTCGAATCCGTCTACAAGGTCAACGAAGGCCGTCCGAATATCGTCGACCTCATCAAAACCGGCAAGATCGACCTCGTCATCAACACTCCGCTCGGCCGCGAGTCCTTCTACGACGAGAAATCCATCCGTCGCGCCGCGATCCGTTACAACGTCCCATGCATCACCACGCTTTCCGCCGCCAGCGCGGCGGCCCGCGGCATTCGTGCCATGTCCGGACACGCCGTGGACGTAGCCGCCCTGCAAGACCTGCACAGCCGAAAATCGGTCGCCGCTGTCGAAAAGTAGCCGTGTTTCAGTGCTTTCGCCGGGACAACTTTCGCACCCGCGTGTTGTAGAATGCCGCGATGAATCTCCAGGGAATTTTCGCTCCGCTCACGACTCCTTTCGCCTCGGGCGGCGAAGTCGACTACACGGCCTACGCCGCGAATATCGCGCGCTTCAACAAGACGCGTCTGGCGGGCTACGTCATCAACGGCTCAACCAGCGAATCCGTTCTGCTTCGTTGGAGCGAAGTCTACCGCCAGTGGGAAATCGCGCTCGAGAACGTCACGGGCGGCAAGGAACTCATCGCCGGGACCGGCGCCGAATCCACCGTCGAGACAATCGCGCACACCAATCACGCCGCCCGTCTCGGCTACCGCGCCGCGCTCGTCCGCACCCCAAGCTTCTACAAACCCGCGATGACAGAAGACGCACTCGTCGAACACTATCTGCGCGTCGCCGACGCCGCAAAAATTCCGATCCTGGTTTACTCCGTCCCGATATTTACCCATGTCACCGTAGAAGCTTCCGTAGTGGCGCGCGTCGCAAAACATCCGAACATCATCGGCATCAAAGACAGCGCCGGAAACGTCGCGGCGCTCACCGCCACAATCGCTGCCGCGCCCAAAGACTTCAAAACTCTGGTCGGCGCCGCCGCCACGCTTTTCGAATCCCTCGAAGCGGGCGCGTCCGGCGCGATCCTCGCGCTCGCCAATGCGTTTCCCGAAATTTGTGCCGAAATTTACTCGCTTTCCCGCGCCGGTGAACGCTCGAAATCTCAGGCTCTCGCACAAACTCTAAACGCGCCCGCGAAAATGTTCGGCCCACAGTTCGGCATCGCCGGCCTGAAATACGCCATGGACCGTGCCGGATACGTCGGCGGCCCCACCCGCCTGCCGCTTCTGCCGCTCACGGACGCCGCACGCCGGGAAATTGACGCCATGCTCTCGAATCTCAGCGCACAAGCCGTGCATCAGACGTAGAAGCCTACGCGGGCTTATCGATCCGCATCGCCGCGACGAAACGCGCGTTCATGGGAGAGCTTTTGCGATTCCGAAAATTCACTCCAACCTTGGCCGTGCAACTGTGTCATACGAACTCCGGCCTTGCGCCCCACATGGGGACGTGTGCCTGATGACCCTCGAGTCTCACTGCATATCCTTCCGCGAAATTCCCCAGACCACGAAAATCTTTTCGACTTTCCTCGAAGATTTCTCGAAAGTCTCCCGCTACTACGCCTACCCGCCCGCGCTTGACGGTCTCATGCAATCCGGCTCCGCCGTCACACTCGATCCCGAATCGCGCCGCACCGTCGTCGAAGTTCTTCGCGTGCAGAATCTGGCATTCGGTTCCGCACCGGACACGTTCAAAAATCTCGACCGCCTCGCGAATGGCGCCATCGCCGTCGTCACCGGCCAGCAAGTCGGCCTTTTCGGCGGCCCGGCCTATAGCATCTACAAAGCGGTCACCGCCGCGCGCTACGCCGCCGAACTCACCAAGCTCGGTACGGACACTGTTCCCGTTTTCTGGCTCGCGACAGAAGATCACGACCTCGAAGAAATCGACCACACCTCATGGGTAACCTCCAAGGGTCTGCGCGAATACAAAATCGAACCCGAGCACGCCGGCGAAGGCCGCCGCGTCGGCGAAATCATTCTCGGCTCGAAAATTCAGGCGCTCGTGTCCGAGGCAGCCTACACGCTCGAAGGCCCGAATTCAGATGCTGTCGCACAGGCTCTTCGAGAGTCGTACACCGCGCAGGATACGTTTGGTTCGGCCTTCGGCAAACTCATGGCGCGACTTTTCGCCGACCTCGGAATCATCCTGCTCGATCCGCTGGAGCTTCGCCTTCACCGCGTCGCCGCCAAAATCTACCATCGCGCGCTCGACGAATCCGCTCCTCTACGCGACGCTCTCATCGAGCGCTCTAAGGAACTAGAGCGTGGCGGCTTTCACGCCCAGGTAAAAGTCGCTCGCGAATCCACTCTGCTTTTCTTCAATGTCGACGGTCGCCGCGAACCGCTCCGCGAGCGCAACGGAAGATACTTCGCCGGTAAGTCGAGCTTCACTCTCGAAGAGCTTCACGCTGCAATCGACCGCGATCCCGAAGCCTTCACTCCGAATGTCCTGCTCCGTCCCGTCGTTCAGGACGTTCTGCTGCCTACCGCCGCATACGTAGGCGGCCCCGCTGAAGTCGCTTACATGGCCCAAACCGAAGTAGGCTACAAAAAGCTCCTAGGCCGAATGCCCGCGATTCTTCCGCGCGATAGCTTCACGCTGGTCGAGCCCGCCGTCGCGCGCCTGCTCAAAAAGTACAGTCTCGCGGTCGAAGACCTGTTCGCGGGTCGCCAAAAACTCCGCGGCGAAATGGAGCAATCCTCGCTCCCCCGCGCTCTCGCGGCAAAGTTCGACGCCAACGAGAAGTCGCTGCACAAGCTCTTCGCCACCTACCGCGATCCTCTCAACAAGCTCGACAAGACGCTCGTTGGCGCTCTCGAATCTGCCGAGAAGAAAATGCTCCACCAGTTCGCAAAATTGAAAGGCAAAGCCGGCCGCGCCGAGAATTTCCGCACCGGAGTGCTCGATCGTCACGAGCGCATCATCCTCGACGCACTCTACCCGCACAAAGGCCTGCAGGAACGCACACTGAGCGCGCTTCCGTGGCTCAGCCTGTACGGCGGGGAACTGCTCGAGAGCCTGGAAACTCACGCGGACGAATCCGGAGCCACTTCTTCATGCTCGCGCCAGCACCAAGTCATCCTGCTCTAGCCCGGTCCGTCTGGCCAGCATCCTTGATTCCCAGCGGCCATGCTAAAATGCGGTCCGCATAAACCGGATTTCCTGCAATCGGCGGAGGCCTGAAATGAAGATTACTCCTGGGAAGCGGAAGGGCCTGGAAGCGGTCAGCGATTCGCGCGGCGTGATCGCCGCCGCGGCAATGGATCAGCGCGGATCGTTGAAGAGCTATTTCGCCAAAGAAAAAAATATCGATAAGAAAGACGTTCCGCCTCAGATGCTCGAGGAATTCAAGACCGCCGTCTCGAAAGCGCTCACTCCGCACGCCAGCGCGATTCTGCTCGACCCCGAATACGGACTGCCCGCCGCGAAAGCGCGCGCTCCGAAATCCGGCCTCCTGCTCGCGTACGAAGACAGCGGCTACGACAACACACGTCCCGGCCGCCTGCCCGACCTTTTGTCCGACTGGTCCGTGAAACGCCTCGTCGCTGCCGGCGCCGACTGTATCAAGATATTGCTCTATTACACGCCTTTCGATCCGCCCGAGATCAACGACATCAAGCACGCCTGGACCGAACGCATCGCCGGCGAATGCACCGCCGCAGATGTTCCGTTTTTCCTCGAACTCGTCGGTTACGTTGAGAGCGGCGATGAGAAGGGCATCGAGTTTGCCAGGAAAAAGCCCGAGATCGTCACCAAGAGCATGGAAGAATTTTCGAAGCCCCAGTACGGCGTGGACATTCTCAAAGTCGAAGTGCCGATCAACATGGCCTTCGTCGCCGGCTCGAAAGCTTGCAAGGGCGATTCCGCGTACTCGCGCGATGAAGCCAAGGACCTGTTCCGAAAGGCCGCCGCCGCGGCGAAGAAGCCGTTCATCTATCTCTCCGCCGGCGTCAGCAACGACGTCTTCACCGAAACTCTTGATCTCGCCTCCGAATCCGGCGTTGGCTTTTCCGGCGTTCTCTGCGGCCGGGCAACCTGGAAAGACGCGATTCCCATCTACGCCAAGGGTGGCGTGAAGCCCCTCGAAGATTGGCTCGCCGATCAGGGCGTAAAGAACATCGAGAACGTCAACGCGCACCTCACCGCCGCAAAACCTTGGTACAGCTTCTACGGCGCCGCCTCAGCCGCCGCTCTTGGCGATTAGAAGCTCTCCCCAAGCGAATCGGCCTCAGAAGGGCACGGAGCTAAAATCAACTCCACGTCTCTGTGCCCTCTGCCTTTTTCCGCAGTTCTCTGTGAAATGTCCCACGCCTTTGCTCTTCCCGTTGCCGTTTGCGCACCGACTCAATTTCCACTACAATGAATGTTTCAGCAGGTTGCCACGAAGCGCCTGTGTGGATCCAGCGGTCGCTTCGGGCCGCTTTGCACCTGCCGGAAACCCCTGAAATGGAAGAAGATAACCGCTCAATTAGTCTGGCCTTCGACGCCGCCGACGAATACCGCCCGGAAGCTCCTCTACCACCCGAAATTCCAGCCTGGAAAGACGGCAGCATTCGGATCGGTATTCACACTTCGATCGCGGGAGACATTTCCGGCGCTCTTGAAATCGCGCACGGCCTCGGCGCCAACGCCCTGCAGATTTTCTCGTCCAGTCCCCGCATGTGGGACCGCGGCATCTCGCGCATTGCCGAGGCCGACGCCACGCGCTTTCGCGATCGTCGCAAAGAACTGGGTCTCGGCCCGCTGGTCATTCACTGCAACTACCTGATTAATCTCGCATCGCCGAATCCGGTTCTGCGTGCTCGCTCCGTTCAGGCATTTCACGGCGAGCTCGTCCGTGCCATCGCGCTCGGCGCCGATTTTCTGGTGATTCATCCGGGCAGCAGCCGAGACACCACTCCTCAAGCGGCCATCGCTTCCATCGCGCAAGGAATTCGCCAGGCCGCGCGCGGGCTGAAGCTCGGCGAACTGATCATCCTGCTCGAAAATACAGCAGGCCACGGCGCTTCTGTCGGATCAAAGTTCGAAGAGCTCCGCGCCATTCTCGACTTGCTGCGTGACCATCAAGTCGGCATCTGCGTTGACACCGCGCACACCTTCGCCGCCGGGTGGGACATTCGCACCGCCGAAGGGCTCGACTCTGCGCTGCAGCACATCGACGCGACGGTCGGCCTAAAGACCGTCCATGTGATCCACGCCAACGATTCAAAAACGCATCACGGCTCGCGCGTCGATCGCCACGAGCACATCGGCAAAGGCAAGATCGGTCTCGACGCATTTGCGCGCATCTTGAATCACCCGCAGCTTGCCGGCCGGGCGTTCATTCTCGAAACGCCGATCGATAGCCCGGGCGATGACAAACGCAACGTCGCAGCACTTTGGAAATTGCTCGGCCGTGAATTCCGCGTCACTGGCGAAGGCATGAGGCCGCGCCCTCACCGCGCAAAGTCCGCAACGAGCCGAAAGAAAAAAGCCGCAAAGAAGCGGCCAAGGCCAAAGCGCAAAAAGTCCGCGAAGTCCGCCTCAACCAAATCAAAGACGGCGAAATCGCACAAACGAGGAAAGTGAACTTGGCAGAGTCCGATCCCCGTCACTCTTTTTACGATCCCCAGCAAATCGAAGCGAAATGGCAAAAAGTGTGGGCTGCGGAAGGCGCGTTCAACTCTGACGAAGATCCCGTTCGCAAAAAGTATTACATGCTCGAAATGTTGCCCTATCCGTCCGGCACGCTGCACATGGGGCACATGCGCAATTACACTATCGGCGATGCCGTAGCGCGCTACAAGCGCATGACCGGCTACAACGTCCTGCATCCGATGGGTTGGGACGCTTTCGGCCTGCCCGCCGAAAACGCCGCGATCAAAAATAAAACCAAGCCCCGCGACTGGACTCTGAAAAACATCGCCGAATTTCAGCGCGTCCTGCGCCGTTTCGGTTTCAGCTACGACTGGCGCCGCGAAATTTCCACTTGCGAGCCGGAATACTACCGCTGGAATCAGTGGCTCTTTCTCCGCATGCTGGAGAAGGGAATCGCGTTCCGCAAAAAGAGCCAGGTGAACTGGTGCCCTGCCTGCGGAACCGTCCTCGCCAACGAGCAAGTCATCGATGGTTTTTGTTGGCGCCACGAAGACGTTCGCGTCGAACTTCGCGAACTCGAACAGTGGTTCTTCCGCATCACGCAATATGCCGACCAGCTTCTCGACGACATGAAGCTGCTCGAAGGCGGCTGGCCCGAGCGCGTGCTCACCATGCAGCGCAACTGGATCGGCAAATCGTCGGGTGCGCGCGTGAAATTCAAAGTGCCTGCGGTTGCCGGCGAATCCATAGAAATCTTCACCACGCGCATCGACACGATTTACGGCGCCTCGGCGCTTGTGCTTTCGCCGAAACATCCGCTGTTGCCGAAAGTGATGGAAGCCTCGCCCAACGCTTCCGCCGTCGATGCGCAGTGGAAAGCCCTGCGCCAGAAAAGAATCAGCGCCGCCGATCTCGCCACCGCTGAAAAAGAAGGTTTTTTCACCGGGCGCGTCGCCATCAATCCGTTTTCCGGGGCCGAACTGCCCATCTGGGTGGCGAATTTCGTCCTCGCCGAATACGGAACCGGGGCGATCATGGCCGTTCCAGCGCACGATGAACGCGATTACGAATTCGCCACCAAGTACCATTTGCCGCTCAAGATCGTAATCCAGCCGCTGAACGGCGATCCCATCTCACTCGGCAATTTCACCGCCGCCTACACTGACCACGGCCGCCTCGTCGATTCCGGACCCTACTCCGGCCTCACCACCGACGAAGCTCTACTGAAAATGGCCGCCGACGCGAAAGCAAAGAATTTCGGCGAGGCGGAAATTACGTATCGTCTCCGCGACTGGGGCGTTTCTCGCCAGCGCTACTGGGGCACTCCAATACCCGTTGTCTACTGCGAAAAAGATGGCATCGTTGGTGTCCCGGACGGGCAGCTTCCGGTCAAGCTCCCGGATAATGTGAATCTGACTGGAGAAGGACAGTCCCCTCTCGCCAATTCGCCGGAGTTCGTCAACACTATGTGTCCGAAATGCGGTGGTCCCGCGCGCCGCGAGACCGATACCATGGACACCTTCGTCGACTCGTCCTGGTATTTCTATCGCTACACGGATCCACACAATACTGCAGCGCCGTTCGCCAAAGACAAAGCCCAGTACTGGTTCCCGATCGATCAGTATGTCGGCGGAATTACCCACGCCATCCTGCATCTGCTCTACTCGCGCTTTTTCTGCAAAGTGATGCGCGACATCGGTCTCGTCAATCAAAGCGAACCGATCACACGCTTGTTCACGCAAGGAATGGTGCAGAAGGGCGGCGTCGCGATGTCCAAGTCGCGAGGTAACGTCGTCGGCGCCATCGATATGGCCGACCGCTACGGCTGCGACACCGGCCGTCTCTACACTCTCTTCGCGGCGCCGCCGGAAAAAGATCTCGAGTGGAGCGAGCAAGCGATCGAAGGTGCTTCACGTTTCCTCACGCGCCTCTACAAGCTCATCGCCAAGCACGCTCCGGAAATCACAACCGCCGATTCACGCCGCGCCTCCACGGCTCCGATCGAAATCAAAACCGACCGCGAGCGCTTGCTGCTGCGCCGCGTCCACCAAACCCTAAAACGCGTCACGAGCGATTACGAAGGCCGCTGGCACTTCAACACTTCTGTCGCGCTGATCATGACGCTCGTCAACGACATTCACGCTCTCGAGCCTCTCAACGAAGGCATTAGCCGCGAGGTTCGCAAACAAGCCCTCGAGATTCTGATTCTCATGATTTCGCCGATGACTCCGCACATTGCTGAAGAACTCTGGCAGATGCTCGGCCACACCACAAACCTCACTCGCGAATGCTGGCCGAAATTCAACGAAGATCTCGCGCGTGAAAACGAGTTTGAAGTGATCGTTCAGGTCAACGGGCGCCTGCGGGCCAGACTCATGGTAGAAGGTGGTCTGCCGGAAGCCGAACTGACCGCTCGCGCTGTGGCCGACGAAAAAGTCGCAAAGGAAATCGCCGGCAAGCAAATCGCCAAGACCATCGTCGTTCCGAACAAGCTGGTCAACATCGTCGTGAAGTAGCCGCGACGAAATCGAGCGAGGGATGAGCCAGATGACTCCAACCAGCGGCGCGGCATCGCAGAAAGATCCGGCGAGCCTTGTAAGCACCCGCCACGGTATCGTCGTTCTCGACTTTGGCGGCCAGTACACCCAACTCATCGCGCGCCGCATCCGCGAGCAGCAGGTTTTCTCCGCCGTGCTTCCATGCACCGCGAATCTCGATGAAATCCGCGCGCTCGAACCGGTCGGCATCGTCCTGTCCGGCGGCCCCAGCTCGGTCTACGACCAGGACGCGCCCTACTGCGACCCGAAAGTCCTCGACATGGGCGTCCCCGTCCTGGGCATCTGCTACGGCATGCAGTGGCTCGCGCATACTCTCGGTGGAAAAGTTTTGCCCGCAGAGCGTCGCGAATACGGCCGCGCTGACCTCGACCTCGCCTGCGACTCCAAGCTTTTCGGCGGAATTCCTTCGAAGCTGAAGATCTGGAACAGTCATGGCGATAACGTCATGCGTCTGCCGGACGGCTTCTCAATCACAGGCCGCACCCACAACGCCGTCGCTTCCGTCGAGAACTCCGAGAAAAAACTCTACGGGGTTCAGTTCCACGTCGAAGTGAATCACACCGACCGCGGGACGGACATCCTCCGTAACTTCATCTTCGAAATTTGTGGCGCGAAGCAAAATTGGAACCGAGCCGGCTTTATCTCCGCCACGGTGGATTCCATTCGCAAGCAAGCCGAAGGCGCTCGCGCGATCTGCGCGCTGAGTGGTGGCGTGGACTCTGCCGTTGCCGCCGCTCTCGTTCACCGCGCGATGGGCGATCGCCTGATCAACGTTTTCGTCGATACGGGCTTGCTCCGGCACAATGAATTCGAAGATACGCTAGGGCTTCTTCGCGAACGTCTCGGCCTCAACGTAATCGGCGTCGATGCCTCGGCCCGCTTCCTCTCAAAATTGGCTGGCGTCACCGATCCTGAAAAGAAACGCAAAATCATCGGCAACGAGTTCATCGAAATTTTCGCCGAGGAGCAACGCAAACTCGTCGCCGCGTCCGAAAATGGCTTGCCCGTGAAATTTCTAGTGCAGGGCACACTCTATCCGGACGTGATCGAGTCCGTCAGCGTGAAAGGTCCCTCGGCGGTCATTAAGTCGCATCACAATGTCGGCGGTCTTCCCGAAGACATGCCGTTCGGTCTGATCGAACCGCTCCGCGATCTGTTCAAAGACGAAGTCCGCCTGATCGGCAGGGAACTCGGCTTGCCCGAAGAGATTCTCGTGAAGCATCCGTTCCCGGGTCCCGGCCTCGGGGTCCGCATCCTTGGCGACATCACCCGCCAGAAGCTCGAGACACTCCGCGGCGCGGACGCCGTCGTCGTCGAAGAAATTCGTCGCGCTGGCCTTTACTCAAAGGTATGGCAGGCCTTCGCCGTCCTGCTGCCTGTACGCAGCGTCGGCGTAATGGGCGATGGCCGCACCTATGGCAACGCCGTCGCCATCCGCGTCGTCGAATCGCTCGATGCCATGACCGCCGATTGGTCCCGTTTGCCGATGGACGTGCTCGAGCGCATGTCTGTCCGGATCGTAAATGAAGTTCCAGGAGTGAACCGCGTCGTCTACGACATCAGTTCCAAACCACCAAGCACAATTGAATGGGAATAAATGACTTACAGGTTTTTTGAAGGGGCAGTTCAAAAATGGAACTGAGATTTCGGGGTAGACTTTACCCTCGAGGCGCGCGGGCCGACCTCATCGACAAGTTCGAGGAATCGCCGCTTCGCTAACCGTTCTACCGGCTAGCCATCTTTTGAGCCATGTACAACAAAAGGCGGCGGTCGCCCTCGTCGATTCGGCCCAACAGACGGCGGAAGCGCCCGAGTACCCGCGCTTCTTTTCCACGGCTTCCCCAAGCGATATCATCCGCCGACTTGCGCTTCGGCAGATTCGGCAGCACGGGCGGTTCTTCACCGTCGTAGAAGAGCTGGTAGAGCGGTACTTCCATCGCCCGGGCCAGCTTTTCTAGGGTTTCGATCGCCGGCACTGTGTGCCCGTTTTCGACGCGCGAAATGTAGCATCGAAGCAGGCCAGTGCGCTTCTCGATGTCGCCCTGGGAAAGTTCTTTGGTTTCACGTAGAAGACGGATGCGGTCTCCGATTATCATGTTGGTATTGTCACATGCTCGATACACGGTCGCAACAACAAACTAACTCGCTAGACTCGTGCCATTTTATTGCTTGAAACCTAATTCCGATGCCTGACGTCCCAAAGGGTGTGGCAGCCACCGCCTCCACACTGTCGGTTCCGGTAGCCCGGACCGAAAAGGCCGACAAAGAGTACGAGCTCGTGCGCCGGGCTCAGGGCGGCGAGGAAGCGGCCTTCGAGGAATTGATTCGACGGCACCAGCAGCGCGTGTTCGGGCTAGTCACCGGAATATTGCGGCGGCGCGACGATGTGGAAGACGTTGTGCAGCAGGTCTTCTTGAAAGTTTTCGTCTCGCTCAAGCGCTTCGATCAGCGCTCCGCGTTTTCCACGTGGCTGTACAAGATTTCGGTGAACGAATGTTGGGACTATTTGCGCAAGCGGAAAGTCCGGCCGCTCACCTACGAAGCTGATCTTTCCGAAGATCAAGTCTCGCGGCTCGATGGCGTCGCATCCGCCGAGCGGCCGCCGGAAAGTCCTAGCGACCGCGCCGAAGCGCGCGACCTGTTGGAACGGCTGCTTGAGAAATTGCCGGAGGAAGACCGGCAACTTTTGATGTTGAAAGAAGTGGAAGGATTCTCGGTGCAGGAATTGGCTGAGATGCTGGATTTGAATGTGAACACCGTAAAGGTAAGGCTGTTTCGTTCTCGCGCACGGCTCATGGACGTTTATAAGCGCAGGCTCGAATCGAACACGTCACAGCCAAATTCACCCAAGGATAAAAGGGGCTGACGATGACGTATAACCCGACTCACGAACTTCCGGGAGCCTGCCCGGAATTCGAAGCTCGTTTGGAGGACCGCGTCTCCGGCGGAATTTCCGCCGCCGATGCCGTCTCTCTCGACGTACACCTGAAGACTTGCGACGGCTGTCGCGCCGCTCTTGAACACGTTTCGTTCAGCTCGCGTTTGCTGCGCGTCGCTGAACCGGCCGCCGATCCCGGCGCCGGTTTCGCTCACATGACGATGGCTGTGATCCGCCAGTCCGAACGCGACCGCGCCGACGAGAAATCGATCTGGAGCCCATTCGTTTCGCTCGCCTGGAAATTCGCGGCCACTTCCGGTGTGGCCCTCGCGCTGCTCCTCACCTTCGATATCTCACGCCACCGTGACACTGTCGATGGCGCCTACGTCACTTCTGCTGACGATTCCGGTTTGTTTTCAGACGTGAATTACACCAACAATGATCGAGATGACTTTCTGATTGTCCCTGCGGACGGGAACCATGGTCAACACTAAGACGCGCAGCGAAGCGGCCGTCCTCGTCCTGATCGTATTCCTGCTCGGCGCGATCGCCGGCGCGACCGCCAATCATCTGTGGGGTGAGCGAGTCTGGGGCAAGCAGCTTCCGCCAGCGTCGCCCACTCGCGAGCAGATTGTCGAGCACATGACCAAAGAGCTAAATCTTACGCCCGATCAGCAGCAGCAGTTCGGCACTATCGTCGACGACACGCGGTCCAAGATCCACTCGGAATATTCTGCGGCCGACGTCCAGCGCGATCAGCTTCGACGAGCGGGCCGCGACCGGATCCGCGCAATACTCACGCCCGGACAGCGCCCAAAGTTCGACGCGATCATGCAAAAGCTCGACGAAGAACGGAAGAAAGACCCGAACGCCCACTAGCCCACAGGCGCCGCGTCGACCCAACCCGCCGCGCGGATATCAGCTCACCGCAGCGAGCACTTCGCTCGAGCGCGCTTGCGTGCGTGATTTATCTTGCGGCGCTCGTTTCGACGGCCCTCGCGCCCACCGCGATCACTCAGGCTTAGGTGAGCAGTTGCACTTGTAAAGGCCGGTCGAGCTTCTCGACCGGACAGCCTTTTCACGATGGCAGCTCCGCGCACCAGCTCCGGACCATGGAGTCCTTAGTGGTCCAGCGTTAAAACGGAATGTCCTCGTCCGAAATCTCCGGCCCCTGCGATCCCGCGTCGTCCGGCACTGCCGCTTCGAAGTCCGGCTCCGGACCGCCAGCGCCGCGCGAACCCCCGCTGCCGGCACCGCCTCCATAGCCGCCGTGTGACGCTCCGCCCCCCGCGCCCGCCGAGGCTCCATCCGCCCGCCCGCCGAGCATCCGGAAATTCGTCGCTACAATCTCAAAACTCGTCCGCTTCTGATTTTCCTTGTCCTGCCACTCGCGCGATTGGATTCGCCCCTCGATGAATACCAGCGAACCCTTCTTCAAATACTGCTGCGCGATTTCCGCCTGCTTTCCCCACACCACGACCTTATGCCACTCGGTCCGCTTCTGACGCTCGCCGTTCCTGTCCTTAAACGTCTCGTCGGTCGCTACCGAAAAATTCGCTACCGCTTGCCCGCCTCCGGTAAATCGCGTCTCGGGATCGCGCCCCAGCCTTCCCACCAAAATCACCTTATTTACGGACATGTCGTCTCTGCCTTTTCTTCCGCGAAATTGAATATTTCGGGAGTATAGCCGAACTGACGCGGGAGCGCTATTTGGCCTTGCCCACCGCTCTGGAGCGGATGGCGGGCGGTTCTGTTACCATTTTTTCGAACAGACCAATCCAAGGAGCGCCAATGGAACAGAATTTTAAGAACCACGCCAAGTTTGTCCCAGCCTTTCATTACTTTGTCGGACCAGTGTTCATCGCAAACGTGGTCGTCTGGATCATTCGGCTGGTGCGAAATCCTGATTTCGACCACGCGTTCGGCGTCCTGGTGGCGCTCGCGCTCCTGGTCTTCTCCTTCGTTGCCCGCACCTTCGCTTTGAAGGTGCAAGATCGCGTGATTCGCCTCGAAATGCGCCTCCGCTTGCGCGAACTGCTGCCTGCCGATCTCCAGACGCGAATTAAGGATTTTAAAGTGGGACAACTCGTCGCGATGCGCTTCGCAAGCGACGCCGAACTTCCTGGCCTCGCCCGCAAGGTCCTCGACGAAAACATCACCGGCCAACGCGACATCAAAGTGCTTGTCCAGAACTGGGAACCTGACCATCTTCGCGCCTAGCCGGGCGAGGCAGCTTCGCCGTGCGAACGACCGCGCGTGCATCTGTGAGGTGCTAGCCTCGCCTGGGACGCCGTGTCGATGCGATCAGCATCGACACGGCAGCGGTTCCGTTATCCGGGCACGTTCCTAGATATTTGCCTAAAAACAGAATCGCGGCGAAAACGCGCCCATCGTGTTGGGCACGTTCGCGCCGCGATCGAATCCGCAGCCGAACGGTAATCCGACTCTTAGTGCGTTGACGTTCTCGTCGTCGCCACTCCCAATTCCTTCAGTTTCGCCTGAGCCCTGCGCGCCTCATCCGAACCTGGGAACCTTCGCACGACTTCCTTCAGATCGCGAATCCCCGTCGCCTTCATTCCCAGCTCCAGTTCCGCCATTCCTTTCTTTAGCATGGAGGCGGAGAGCTTGTAACTTTGCGGGTAGTTGTTCAGCACCAGGTTGTACTGCGCGATCGCGTCCTTGTAATTCCCCTGCTGATACGAAATCTCGCCAATGTAGAACTGCGCATTCGACGCCAAATCCGTATTCGGGTAATTCTTCACGTAGTCTCCGAATTCCTGCTGCGACATGTCGTATTTGCCCGTCGTGAAGTCGCGCAGCGCATTCTGATACAAAGTGTCGGATGCCACTCCCGGCATTCCCGCCGGCGCGCCGCCGGTCGCTGGAGGAGCACCACCCGTGCCCGTCGGCGGAGCCGCTCCGCCGCTCGGGCCTACGCCTGGCGCTGCTCCCGCACTCGGCACCGCGCCGCCCGCCAGCCGCCCATCGATACTCTGCAGCGTGCTCTGAATATCGTTCATCTGCGACGCCAGCTTACCAACGCGCGCCTGCACGTCCTGAATGTTGTCCGAAATTCCCTGCGTCTGCGAAGCCATCCCGTCGATCTTCGCGCCGTCATTCGCGCTTGATTCGCCGACGCTCTTCTGCAGCGCGTCCATCCGCCCATTTAGAGCGTTCGTCTGATCCAGCGCCTGCTGCACCAGCGTGCGCATTGACGCGTTGTTCGAATCCACAGCGCTTCTCAGCGATTGCTGGCCCTGCAGGAGCTGCGACACCTGTTCCTGCAACTGGATCATTTCCTTCGAAACCGCGCCTGTCGGCCTCGGCACCAGCATTGAACCGAGCACCGCACCCGTCAACATCGCCGCTCCGGCGAGAGCCATCGATCGTGTCCGCACAGCGTGCCTCCTGAAAATCGGATTCCTGCCCCAAGAATATGCGAACGGGCGCGAACCCGCAAAATCGGTCCGCGCCCGCCGCCTTAGCTTCCGAACTGCAAGCTACTTTGCCGCCACGAAGTGCGCCCGGCGATTGTCCTGCCAGCAGCTCTCGGTTTGCTCGGTGCAGAAGGGACGCTCTTTGCCCCAGCTTACCGTGTCCATCCGGTCCGCCGCGATTCCCAGCGAGATCAGGTAGTTCTTCGCCGATTGCGCGCGCCGCTCGCCCAAGCCGATGTTGTATTCGGTCGAGCCACGATCGTCACAATGTCCTTCGATCGTCACGCGAACTTGCGGGTACGAGCGCAGGAACTCCGCCGTCTTCGATAGCGCATCCCGAGCGTCAGCCCTCAACTCCGCCTTATTGAAGTCAAAGTAGGCGTCTTTCACGTTCTGCTCGAAGAGCTCGCTCATGCTCTCGTTGCCGTTGTTATTGTTTCCCGTCGTCACCGGAGCGCCGGCTCCGATCGTTACGCGCGTGCTCGCCGTTGCGCTGCCGCCAAGCCCGGTCGCCGTAATCGTATACGTCGTCGACGTTGTCGGGTTCACCGGCGTCGATCCTGTCACGGCAACCTTGCCGACGCCCGGCTCGATGTTCGCATCGGTCGCGTCGGTCGATTGCCAGTTCAACGTCACCGTATCGCCCGCCTTCGCCGAGCTCGGCGAAGCGCTGATCGATACTGTCGGCTGCGGAGCTGTTGCCGGCGGTGGCGCCGGGGCTTTGCCGACGGCCACCGTCTTTTTGCAACCGCCTGCCACGAGCGCCACCGCCACGAACACCGCCAACATCCAATAAGTTCGGTAACTCAATTTCTGCACGGAGAGCCTCCTTCGGACTCGATCCAGCGCGTTCCCGGACCCGGCCGAAACAATTTAGGTTTTTACCCGTTGTCTGAATCGTGTTTCTGTTTCGTGCTTCTTCCGCAACTGCTCATACTCGCCGCCCCGGCTGGGAGGAGGCGAATCTCGTCTAACGCCGCTTACTTGGTCGACCAGTTCGGCGATTCGTTCTGACCCTCGTACGTCAATTGCCGCGGCTCGCTGCCGTCCGCCAGCATCGACCAGATCTGCCGCGTTCCCGTCCTCGTCGATTCGAATACGATGTGCCGCCCATCCGGCGCCCAACTCGGCCGCTCGTTCCGGCCCGCATCGCGCGTCAACTCCACCAGTTGCCGGTTCACGATATCCATAATGTATATGTCGAAATTTCCGCTCGGCCGTCGCCATGAAAATGCCAGCAGTTGTCCATTCGGTGACCACGCCGGGTCCACGACGTACCCCATGTCCGGCATGTCCAGCCGCTGCACATCGGTCCCATCCGAATTCGCCAGATAAAGCACCGGATCGCCCGCGCGGTCGCTCACAAACACCATCTGCTTGCCCGTCTTCGGATTGAATGCCGGCGATGTGTTCACGCCCGCCGCAAACGTCAACCGCTTCAGCTTGCTCCCATCGGTGCTCGCAATGTAAATCTCCGGATCGCCGTTCTGGCTGGACATGAACGCGATCTGTTGCCCATCCGGCGTCCACGCCGGCGAGCTGTTCGATCCGCGGTACCTCGGAAACGAAATCAGCCGGTCCGAATCTGTCGAATAGATGCAGATCTGCGCCGACGTCACGCCGCGATACGGCACGTAGCACGTAAACGCGATTCGCGTAGAATCCGGCGACCACCGCGGTGTCAGTGAAATCGACTTCAGATGCGTCAGCTGGTGCTGATTCGCGCCGTCGTAATCCATCGCCCAAATCTCTTTATTCCCGCCCTTCGAACTCACATACGCAATCTGCGTTTGCGCGATGCCCACCGACCCGCCACCCAGCAGCCCCACAATATCGTCAGCGAATTGATGCGCCAGCTTTCGGGCACCCGCGTCTGTCAGCGGTCCCCGATACACTTTCTGCAGCGCGATCGGCGCGCTCGGGTTATGCACGTCCGACAAAAATCCTGCCGCCGCTAAATTTGTTCCTTCCACGAATAAATTCCCATACGCCACCATGTACGCATTCGCCGGATCGGCCGACCAGTCCGCCGGCTTCAACTCGCTCGGCTGACTCGGAATCGCCGTCGGATAGAAGCTCGGGCTCACCAGATCGATGATTCCGCAGAATTGCAGGTCGTTCCACAGCGTGTCGTGAAACGTCTTCTCGAACGGCTGCGCCGCCGCCGAACGCGTCGCGAATTCCGGCACCGCCACGCGCGCTTTCGAAACTCCCAGTCCGGTGCCCGTCTTGAACCAATCCTGCGCCTGCGCCGCCGGCCCCGCGCACAAGAACGCCGTGCACAGAATCGCTGCCGCTACCGCCCAGGAAATTCTGGAACCCATCCGCAGTCTTTGAATCATCGTCCGCCCTTAACTGCTCGCCTTCCGCCCTAACGAATCACCGCTTAAAATCGAACCAGAACTCCACACTTACTCGCGATCCCGAGTACGCCGGCGGTAGCCGGTCCATCGGGCTCGAATCTCGAATCGCGCGCACCGCCGATTGATCCACCGACGGATTCCCACTGGATTTCGTGATCTGAATATTTGCAACGCTTCCATCGCGGTTGATGTCAAATGTCGCCACCAGCCTGGGCGCAAAACTGATCCCCGGATCCACCGTCGATTGCAGCCAGTTGCTGCTCACCTTCCGCTGTACCGCTTCGACGTACCACGAAAATCGGTCTCCGAAATTTCCGCCGCCCGCGCCGTCGAACGACATTCCCGCCTGCGTCGTTCCCGCTCCCATCGAAAACGATGAGTAGGGAACTGCCGGCGTTCCGCCTCCGCCATACGGCACCGCGTTCTGTGGCGGCTTGGCCGTGTTCTCTAATACTTTCGATGGCCGGGTGACGTACTTGGGCGGTTTGTTTTTCTCGAACTTCGGAATCGGCGTCGCATCCACCGGTGGCGGAGGTGGTTGTGTTGGCTCCGCCTTGTACAATCCCTTCGACTCATCCACTACGCGATTTTCCGTTTCCACTTCCGGCCGCGGCATCGGAATCGCCGGCACGCTACCCACCACGCCCACCGTAATCGCGCCGCCCGGACCGCCCCACGAATCCCCGCGATGGTCCATCACCACCGAGCCGATCAGGAGCACCGCCAGCACACCATGCAGGATCAACGAAAACGAAAGCGGTCCGTTCAGTGTCTCCGGTGCCGTCCGAGTTGCCGTAGCCAATGCCATTTCACTTGATCTGCGCGCGCTCGCTCAACGGCTGCGTCACCACGCTGATGTTCTGGATTCCCGCCTGACGCAGCGCGTCCACCACCGTCGCCCAACTGCCAAAGGGTACCGACTCGTCGCACCGTACGTACACCGTCTGCTTCGCGATGTCGTGCGATTGCTGCGTGATTGTCCCGCCGATGTCGTGAATGTTAATCGGCTTGTCGTTCAGATAGATCCGTTGCGCGCGGTCGATCGTCACCACCATGCGCACTTCGGTCAGCTCCTTCACCGTCTTCGTTTTCGGTACGTCCACTTCGATCCCGCTCTGCAGGATCGGCGCCGTGATCATGAAAATGATCAGCAGCACCAGTACCACGTCGATGAACGGAACCATGTTGATTTCCGAAAGCGTGGTCCCGTTCTCTTTTTGTATTTGGGGCATGAGCCTGTCGCCTAGCGTCTCGCTATATGTGTTTGATGGAACTGCAATGCCTGCGGTTAGCGCGCCGCGCCGCTAATTCCTTCGCGCGCTATCGGTGTTTCGGTTTAAGCGCTGTAAAGCGTTTCGATTTTCGAAACGAATTCGGACGCGAAGCTGTCCATGCGCGCCGCCACTCCACGGATTCCGCCCACATAGTGGTTGTAGGCGATCACCGCGGGAATCGCAGCGAACAGTCCGGCTGCCGTGGTGATCAGCGCTTCCGCGATACCCGGCGCCACCGCGCGCAGGCTTGCCGAACCTGCGTCGCCGAGCCCCGAAAACGCGTCCATCACGCCCCACACCGTCCCGAACAGCCCGATGAACGGAGAAACCGAACCCGTTGTTGCCAGCCAAGACATCCACTTTTCTAGCCGACGCACTTCTTCGCCGGCCGCTACCTGCATCTCCACACCCACCGCGCGGGGATTTCTTACCCGCGGTGGCTCGCCGCCCGCCCGCGCGTTCGTGGAATGCAATTGCGCTTCCAGCTCTTTGTAGCCGGCCTGGTATACCGTCACCAGCGGAGTGTCGCCCGCTCCAGCCCGCAACGTGTTCGGGTCAGGCAGCCCGCGCCCCGCGCGAAACATTTGTAGGAATTTTTTGGTTTGTGGTTCGATTTGCCCGAAGACCCGTGACTTTTGAAAAATAATGGCCCACGAGAAAACTGAGAGGACAAGCAGGATACACAGCACCACTCGCGCCACCCAACCCGTCTGCTGTATCAGAGTGCCGAGCTGGCCCGAGACAAGATCCAACGCCAGGACAGAAATTGTTTCCCCCAGATCGAAAATTTTTTACAAAATCGCCCCGAAACACCGTAGCACACGACCCACCGCGTTTCAATCAATTGACCCACCTACACAATTCCCCCAGTGCCGTGTTCGACACATTCAGTCGGACAGCGTCCCACGCGCTCCTCCTGCGAAATGAGCGCACCGCACTGGGCCTTACGCAAACCACTCCGACGAAATGCCCGTCCGGGTACCGCATCCTTTCGCCCTCAAAAGCGTACGCGGCACAACGTCAATTCCTACCACACGTATGTCGCCACCGACTCGGACGGCAACTCGGTATTAAACGCTCTCCCGTGGTATCTCACTCGAAAACTCTTATCAAAATTCCCGGTGTTTGCCGCTACCAGCGTCACCTTCCCGTCTGGCCGCACAAACGCCACCGTCGAAAGCTGTTCCGCCTCGCTCGACGCGACCCGAACCGACCCCTCCGGCACAAACTTCGAAAAGTGCGCCAGCGCGTAATACGCAAGGTTCCGCGTCACGGTGTTCCCATCGATCGTGATCGCTCCCGAACAGCCCGTGCATCCGCCATCATTTGTATGCGGGCCGTTGTTTGGATCGGCCGCCAGATTCCAGAACAGCACGTTCTTGCTCCAGTTGCGCGTCGCGCCGATCGGCACTCGCGCCACCGCCGCCGCAATTCCAAACGGCCCGTTCGGCCGCGAGTTCACGGACTGCTCCGTCAGATACAGGTTCTTATTCGGATATGCGTCATGTACAGCCGACAGCAGCGATGCATCGCCTCCATAAAGATGAAACGCCGTTCCATCCACATACTTACTCGCTTCCGCGTCAGCCAGAATCGACAGCGGAAAAGACGTCACATCGGGATTGTGGTCGTACAGAAGAATCTTCGTCTTGATGTCGGCCTTCGCAAACGCAGGCCCAAGGTGCTTCCCGATAAATTCGTCCTCTTCATTCGCGAACACCACCATGCTCGGCGTGTTCTTCGGATTCAGCGGCTCGTTCTCCACGGTGATCGCATCGATCGTGATTCCTTCCGCCTTCATCCCTTGAACGTACTTCACCAGGTAGGTCGCATACGCGTCGTAAAACTCGGGCTTCAATTCGCCGCCCTTCACTTTTCCGTTCGTCTTCATCCACGCCGGAGCCGACCACGGCGAGCCCAGAATCTTGATGTTCGGCGTGATCGCCAGAATTTGCTTCATCACCGGAATCACGTCCTGCTTATCCTGCCCGAGGTCGAACTTCTTCACCTCCGGATCGGTCTCTCCGGCAGGGAGGTCGTCGTAGGAAAAAACGTGGTCGTTCATGTCTGACGCGCCGATGCTCAGCCGCAAATAACTCACGCCGATCCCGTCGCCGCCCGTCGTGAAGAGCTCCTTCAGCAACGCCGCCCGCTTCGCCGCATCCATCTTCATCAGCAGTTGCGCGCTTCCACCCGTCAGCGCCACACCGAATCCATCCATGGTCTGGAACTGCGCCCCATCGTTCACATCCACCACCGGCGCCTCACCCGCTCCATCAAATGTAACCGGCGCGGTCTGTAGCGCCACCAGCGCCGAGCGGTCCGCCTTGGTTAGCCACATCTGCGCGTTGCGCGCCTCCTGCGCTGCAACCACTGTCACGACCGCCAGTGTCGCCACCGCCGTCACGCCCATCCACCAGGACGCCTTCTTCAATCTCATCGCCATCTCCAGAGGGCAGGGGCCCAATTCCGCCCCACATGGAACCAGCCCGCCAACAGCTTGTCAACACATGTCATCCCTGAAAGAACGATTTTCTAAAGGGCTTTCGCCGCTCCGCCGAGTCCGACAGGCTCCAAGGCCGGTCGTCTTGCGACCACCGCTTGGCACCACACGCACGCCCTCCGCCGAACGGCCGCGACCTGGCGCCCTTCCGCGCCCAACTCCGCCCATGAAAATCCGACATCCTGAAGCCGCTTCAGCGTCTGAAGTATCCCTCCTCGCCTCCGCAGTCGATTTCCATTTTGCAACTGAATGAGTTATCTTTATAATATATTAAAAATGCTAACTTAGGCTGGGTCCCAATCCGTACGAAGCACCCGACGCACATGCCAAGCGGCCGTTTCCCCACGCCGCCGGACGCTCCACCCCCGGCATTCCCCTGCTGCTGGCCGGCCTGCACTCCTGATCACACGCGCCACCCGCAAGCACCTGTAAAGGCGGGTCAGCGCAGCGCCCTGACCCGGCAGTCTCTGACTTTTCAAGCCGTCATTTCTAATCGCAACTTTCAACAATCAGAATTTCGCGTAACCCATAGAAAACACGCAGCGGCGCACAGCTCGAATCGCGACGCTCGTCATCGGAGTGCGACGAGCATTCGCCGCTCTACTCCCCCAACACCAGCTCGTTCCCGCTGGAGCACCGCGCCGCAAGCCCCTCACCCAAGCACCGTTTCACAAGCCTTTCCCGGAGTAGCCCTCTGCTAGAATGAAACAGACCCTAATGCCGAGATCCTACGACATCGCACTGGAGTCGCTGAACTCGGCGGCCGTCGCCGTCCCAGGCAAGCCCGCGCCACTTCCTCTTCGCGGCGATTCAGGCGCAGCCGCCGAAGGAAAGTCCTTCTACATTGAAACCTTCGGCTGCCAGATGAACGATCACGACACCGAGAAAGTCGAAGGCGTGCTTCTGGCTCGCGGTTACTATCCCGTCGCCTCGCCCGCCCAAGCCCGCCTGGTTCTCTACAATACGTGCAGCATCCGTGAAAAAGCCGCCCAGAAAGTTTTCTCCCGCATCGGAGACTGGAAAACCCTCGCGGACGGAAAAATCGTCGGGGTCCTCGGCTGCGTCGCCCAGCAGGAAGGCGAAGACATCTTCGAACGTGCGCCATGGGTGAGCCTGGTCTGCGGCTCCGCGAGCTACACCAAGCTTCCCGAGCTGCTCGCACAAGTCGAAGCGGGCAATAAGCGCGTAACCGGCCTGAGTCTCGACACAGACGAGACCTTCGAAACCGAACTCACCCGCCGCGACAACCCCTACCGCGCCTACATCACCATCATCGAAGGTTGCGACTACTCCTGCGCTTACTGCGTCGTTCCTAGAACGCGCGGCCCAGAACGCAGCCGCCGTAGCGACGCAGTTCTTGCGGAAGCTCAGCGACTCGCAGACGCGGGCTATACCGAAATCCAGCTTCTCGGCCAGACCGTCAATTCCTACCGCGACTCATCGCCGCGCGGCATGAAATTCGTCGATCTTCTCCGCGCGATCGCCGCAGTGCCTGGAATCCGCCGCGTCCGTTTTACCACATCGCATCCCAACGACTTTCACCGCGAAATCGTCGATGCCGTCGACGAGATTCCCGCCCTCTGCAACCACATCCATCTGCCGGTCCAAGCAGGTTCCTCGCGCATCCTAAAAGCAATGCGCCGGACTTACACTCGCGACGAGTACCTCGAGAAAATCGAGTGGATTCGCGCAGCGCGCCGCCCCATCAGCATTACCTCGGACATCATCGTGGGTTTTCCCGGAGAATCCGAGCAGGACTTCGAAGCCACGCTTAGCCTTCTGACCGCAGCGCAGTATGACGGCGTCTACGCTTTTAAGTACTCACCGCGCCCGAACACACCCGCACTTTCGATGGAAGACGCTATTCCTGAAGAAGAGAAGTCGCGCCGCCTTGCCGTCTTGATGGAGAATCAGCGCCGCATTCAAATCGCGCGCAACGAAAGCTTGGTCGGCCAATCGTTCGAAATCCTCGCCGACGGCCACAATCCGCAGAAAAAACTCTGGGGCGGCCGTACCAGCTGCAATCGGCTATTGAATTTCACTTCGCCGCTCGATACTCTGCTCGGTAACTACGTTTCTGCGCGTGTTACGCGCGTGGGACCGAACAATTTATTTGGCGAGCACATTGTCTGAGGTTGTTCTTTGCGGTCGGAAGTTGGGTATACGGAGGCCACCATGGAACTCGAAGTGAAGATTCGAGGTTTGATGATGGATCCTGTCACCAACATGCCCGTTGTCGTCCTGAAAGAAACCGCCGGCAACGGCGTTCTGCCCATCTGGGTCGGCATCTACGAAGCGAACGCCATCGCACTTGAAATCGAAAAAGTTCAAACACTTCCGCGCCCGATGACGCATGACCTCCTTCGCAACGTTCTCACCGGCCTCAACGTTCACGTCAGCCGCGTCGTCGTATCCGATCTCAAAGACGACACCTTCTATGCCTTGATCTGGATGGAGCGCGACGGCCAGGTTCTCGCGATGGATTCGCGTCCGAGCGACGCTCTCGCACTTGCGCTGCGCGTCGACTGCCCGATCTACGTCGAAGACGAAGTGCTCAAACGTTCGCGCACCGCAACGGCCGTCAGCGAAAAGACGTCCAGCGAAGAGTTGCGCAATTGGCTCGAAAACCTGAATGACGAGGATTTGGGCCGCTATAAGATGTAGTTTTTGGCCGGAAAGCGGCCGCGGGGTGCGCACAGGAAATTAAAATCCACAGAACCAATGGGTTACCTTCACTTTTTGCTTGCAGTCAGGCCCTTGGGCTCGTAAAGTGAGGCTACTTGTTGTAGTACTAGGGCTGAACGCTTCAATATATGGGCCCGCGGTTGCCACACGGGGGAACGAGGGGCACATCGAGTGACCTGCGTAATCGCCATTGCAAATCAGAAGGGCGGTGTCGGCAAGACCACCACTTCCATCAATCTAGCCGCCGCTCTGGCTCTCAAGAAAAAGAAAACTCTCCTCATCGATCTTGATCCCCAATCCAACGCCACCATGGCGTTCTTCGATCCGCGCGAAATTCAGACCACCATGTACGATGTCTTCGCCGAGCATCCGGCGACCATGGACAAAGTCATCCGTCCCACAAAAGATCCATGCCTTTATGTCGCGCCGGGAAAACTCGCTCTCGCTCGCCTCGAGCAGCAGCTCGCCGGTCAGTTCGACGCACCGTACAAGTTGAAAGACGCGATCGCGCCGTTCCTCAAAGATTACGAATACCTCGTTTTCGATACGCCGCCCGCGCTCGGCATACTCACTGTGAATGCGCTGGTCGCCTCGACGCACCTCATGGTTCCGATCCAGGCGGCCTATTTTGCGATCGAGGGCACCGACGACTTGCTCGAAACTTACGGCCGCATCCGTTCGCGCCCCAATCCTGCGCTGAAAATGCTGGGCGTGGTGATCACCCTATTCGATAAGCGCACCAACATCTCGCGCGATACGCACGAACAGATTCGTTCCGTTTTTGGCGACGCGCTTTTCAAAACGCGCATCAGCAAGAACGTGCGCCTCGAAGAAAGCCCCGCCTATAAAGAAACCGTCTTCGAATTTGCACCCAAGTCGTCCGGTGCCGAAGACTACAAGAAACTCGCTCAGGAGGTAGTGCAACGTGTCGAAGCGGATCGGGTTACCCGTCACTCTCAAGATGCGGCATGACGCGCACTATGTAGAAACGCTAACCAGTTTCAGCGGCGCAGCGGTCGGCCGCATGATTCCGACCGATAAAATACGCCCGAACCCAGACCAGCCCCGAAAGGCCATCGGCGATCTCCGTGAATTAACAGACTCGATCCGCGAGAAAGGCGTCCTCGAGCCGCTGCTGGTCCGCTACGTTCCGCGCGAAGACACCTACTACATTATCTCCGGTGAGCGCCGCTACCATGCTTCGAAAGCAGCCGGGCTTCACGAGCTGCCATGTATCGAAAAAATCGCCGACGACGCCGAGACGCTTGAAATCGGCCTGATCGAAAACTTGCAGCGCAAGGACCTCACGCCTTTTGAAGAAGCCGACGGTCTGCAACGCCTCGCTGACCATTTCGATTACACGCACGATCAAATCGCAAAGAAAATCGGCCGAGCGCGTTCCTCGGTCACCGAAACCATGTCGCTTCACGTGATTCCGGATTCCGTGCGCAAGGACTGCGTCGAGCGCGGCATACTGTCGAAGTCCGTTCTTCTTCAGGTCTGCCGCCAGCCTAATGAAAAGAAGATGCACGAGATGGTCGCCCGCATTTCGCAGGGCGGCCTCACCCGCGATGAAGCGCGTCGCGCCCGCCAGGAAGAAACTGCCTCGGCGCCGCGACCTCAACCCTTCCTTTTCGACTATCGCGCGCACGATGATTCGTTCCATATGCGCGTTCAGTTCCGCAAGAGCCAAGTCACTCGCGAAGAGCTATCCTCCGCGCTCCGCACCATCCTGCGCGAACTCGAGTCCGGAAGCGTCAGCTCGTCCGCCGCCTAGTCGCGCGACAGAAAAGCCTCTGTTTGGACCGCCGCCCCCGACTCGAAACACGGTCCTGCTGAGTCCCCTGCGGCGGGTGAAGAATCTCGCCTCGCTTTGCAGCCGGTCAGTGCCAGACGATCCGAAGCGCAACACCGCGGATCAGCGTCACCGCGACGTTTCTGTTACGCTACCCGCGATGGACCTTAGTCCGACCCAAATCGCAACTCTTCAAACGCTCCACGCAAACGGCTTCCAGATCGTGGCGTTCCCGATGTACGCCAGTCACATCGGCATCCGTCGCGGCAAGTGTGCCGCACTGCTCACGCCTCTCGGCTCCGGTACGTTCGAGCTCTTTGGCGCGCCCGGTTACATGATCGGCGAGAACATCGCCGTGCGAATCAGGGATGGTTCGGAAGAATGGTTCGTCTGGAAGCAGGAGCGTATCGAAGCGACGCCTGAACGCAATGCTGAGATCGCAGCTTTCGCCAGCGAAATCAGCACCGCCCTTCTTCCGCGCGCTTAACCAAAACTCCTCGTACCGTCATCGAACTATGATTCGTCGCACTGCCGTAGCGCATCGAATGTCTGAGCCGCGCAGTTGAATTTCATGCGCAGCCATCGGACACTATCTGCATGCCAGAACGTTATGACGTGATTTGTATCGGCGCCGGCCCTACTGGTCTCGCGTGCGCCATTGACGCTCGCCTCGAAGGCCTAACAGCCCTTGTGATCGACAAAGGCTGCGTGTGCAATTCGCTCTACCACTACCCGACCAATATGTTTTTCTTCACGACGCCCGAGCGCATGGAGATTGGCGAATTGCCTATGACGATCTTCGGCTCGAAGCCTACGCGCGCCGAGGCGCTGAAGTATTACCGCCGTGCGGTTGACCGCTACGAGATCAACGTCCGCCAGTACGAGACCGTAGAACGCATCGAAGGCCGCGACGGCGAATTCGCGGTTCACACACGCGACGATCACTCTCGGACACACTCCTATCACTCGCGAAAGATCATTATCGCGACTGGCTTCTACGATCACCCAAACCCAGTTGGCGTTCCGGGCGAAGACTTGCCGCACGTCTCGCACTACTTCACCGAGCCGCACCCATACTGGAAGCAGGACGTCGTCGTCATCGGTGGAGGGAACTCTGCCGCAGAAACCGCGCTAGAACTTTTTCGGGCAGGCTCGCAGGTGACGATCGTTCATCGCGGCGCGGAAATGGCCAAAGGGCTGAAGTATTGGGTTCGGCCAGATATCGACAACCGTATCGCCGCCGGCGAAATTCGCGCACTGTTCAACACGAAGGTCGTTCGTATCGAGCCGGGTCAAGTCGTGGTGAGCATTCACGGCAAGGAAGAGACGATTCCCGCAGCGCACGTATTCGCTCTGACGGGCTACCATCCCGATTTCGATTTCCTCGAACGCGCCGGCATTCACCTCGATGCCGCCACAAAAAAGCCGCAAGTCAATACCGAAACTCTTGAGACAAACGTGCGCGGCATCTACGTCGCCGGCGTCGTAGTCGGCGGGCTGCAAACCTCGCGAATTTTTATTGAGAACGGTCGCTTTCACGGCCGCCAGATCATAGCGGCCATCGCCGGTAAGGGCAAACTGCCGGACCGCGAACCCGTGGCCGCTCCCGGCGAATAAATCGCAGGCACGCGAGCAGATCCGCGTCACTCGACCACCGCTCGGCATGTGGAGGTGGAATGTTCCGATTACGCACACGTCTGCCGACAAAGGATCTTGCCGCGGAATTGAACCGCCTTATGCCGCGGGAGTCGAAGACGTGTTCGAACCTGCGCCGCGTGCGGGCCACGGTTCGAGGAGTTTCTCTTTGCGGTAGATCAGGGAATTGATGTCGTAGGGAGCGAGTTCAAGGCTGTGTCCGTGCGTAATCGCATCCGTGGGACACGCTTCTACGCAGTAGCCGCAGAAAATGCACCGCGAGTAGTCGATGTTGTAGACTTTGGCGTACCGCTCACCCGCAGAAATTCGATTCGCATCCGTATTTTCTGCGGCTTCGATGTAGATGCAGTTCGCCGGACATGCCGCAGCACAGAGGAAGCACCCTACGCACTTCTCAAATCCATGTTCGTCGCGCTGAAGTACGTGGATACCGCGGTACCGGGGCTGAACGGATGGAGGAACATCGGGAAAGCTTTCTGTCGTGGTCTTGCGAAACATCGTGCGAAACGTCACGCTGAAGCCCTTGTACAGGGTCACAAATGTTTCGCCAACCTCTCGAATCAAGGAAGCCATCAGGAACACTTTACCAGAGATGTCAACGCCAGGCAATTTAGCGAAACTGGCACGCGATATTGGAGTGTTGATTCGCGAACTCTGCGAGGTTTAGCGCCTACAAGTATCATTCGACGCGTTTAATCAGCTGAGATGCCGCACCGGCATCGTCGTCCCGCACGAACGCCGATCCGGGGTGCATGCATTAATCACCGATTGTCGCCGTTAACGCCGCTGGCCTTTGCGGCGGTCGAGGATCCAGCGTGCCAGGCGAACGTCGGCTTCAGCGGCGATGCAGTCTTCGATAGCGCGTTCGATTTCTTTGCGGATGGTGGAGATTCGGTTCAGCCGGACAATTTCGAAGCCTTTCAGGGAGGCTCGGGAAGCGGTTGCCAAATACTCAAAAGGAGGCTGGGCGGCCTTCGTCATGAGCTAGGCACCCCTTTTCGCGATTAGGATTTGGGCTACCCGCGTCCTATTTATCCGTGGTTATATTACATTGTGGTTACTGAAGGTAAACGACTGTGGGCAAGCTGAGGAAATGCGGTTCGACAGTGGTAATTCTGGAAACGAACCAGGGACAGGGCCGAAGTGAAGTTGATGCGGATTTTGGCGCGTCGAAGCTGAGCACCAGCAAGCTGACGATCTGAAGAATGCGCGAGAAGGATTTCAACACCGAGCTGCCAGGAGTGCTGTTCGAAGCGCGGCATGACGCGCAAATCGGCGCGGCGGTGTTGGTCATGTGCTTGGGGGCGCACCGGTTAGTACCGTGAAATCGAGGAAGAAAAGGGGCTTCAACCGGCGGACGCTCGAGGCGTGGATGCGAGCGTTGAGGCGCGAGGGCTATATCGAAACGCGCAAGCTTCCCGCGGGGATCAGCACTCAGATTTTGAAAGCCAGAAGGCATCGGGCTCAAGTTGCGACGGCGAGAAGTACACCGGCGAACGCCGCCCAGGCGAGGATGAGCTTCGGCACAATTGTGAAGACGGTACATCAGCCGGACATTCACAGAAGCGCATGCGAGGATCCGCTGTTGGGGTGCGCGAGATAGCGTAGCGAGTCGACTGGAAAACGAAGGGAATCACGAGCTTGCAGCGCCGATGGGTAGTTCATTGGCGGTAGGAATGAAAGAAAACCCTCCCTGTTGAGCAAATCCAAAAACAACTTCATCCGCAAAATGGAATTCGTCGGGCGTTTGTACAGAGCGGAAGGAGCGGCTCAAATTGTTTGAGATTTGCCTTCTGCATTCGATCGAGTACCGCGAAGCGATCAAGCTGGTCGGCGTGGCGGAAGGCACGTTTGATTGCTGGATGGCGGAAGTGAAGCGTGAATGCGGAAGGGAATTTTCAAGATGCGGGCTGTTTCCGCCGTCACGATATTTTAGTTCGACGTAGGTTGGCGCAGCGATGGCTGTATGTGAGAGGGGCTACGAGGATCGCGGGAGCCCAAACCAACTCACCATGCGCGCAAAGAGGAACGCAACGAACTTGAGCAGCGGTACGGGTTCGAGCGGAATGGACTGCGCGAAATCCTTAACGTCTTCGACAGTTGGAGGCGGGGGATCGGGCCTCAGCACCGGGTCATTTTCCGCGCGGTCTTTCACCATGTCGGCGCAAGCCAAGGCCATCTGGCGCGTCCAGTACATCGCCAGATCTTCGCCACATTTTTCGCATTTACGACTGAAGCGCTGTTCGTGCCAGCATTTTGGGCAGCGGTAAAGCAATGTTTGATGGCAACGCATGCAGAACTGTGCGGTGTCTGAATTCGGTCGCGAACATTTGGGACAGCGAAACATTTTCGATTCGGGCCGCGGCGTTCGAGGGCCGGACTATTTCGCGGAATCTTTTTTGGGGCGAAGCAAGCCGAGAAGCGACAGGCCGCCGGTGAGCGGGATGGCCAGGACGTTCTTCACCAGGCTCGAGCGGCGCTCGAGGCGTTCCTGGGCGAGGTCGCGCGTATCCTTTTTTGCGTCGACCACGGCGACGATGTATTTCAGAAAATCGACCCCACACTTCTCACAGGAGCCGCCCTTGCGCTGCTCGTTTTTGCAGGCTGGGCAGGTATAGCGGAGCGTCATGTGGCAGCGCTGGCAGAAGCGGGCCACCTCGCGCGCATCGGCGCCGCACTTCGGACATTTTACGGTGCCCTGCGCGGGGGCGGACGTCGTTAGCCCAGCAGAGGAGGCGCCGCTGACCGGCGATGGGCGAGTTGCGACGAATGCAGGCGTCGGCGTGGCTTTCAGTGCGGGCTTGGGCGCGGGCTCCGTAGCGACACCCGGAGCCGTCGGCTTGGTGGAATCAGCAGCCATGCCCCCATTTTAGGAGAGTGTCTCGCGGCGCGTGCGGGGCAGCAACAGGGATGCTACGTGCAAGGCACCCTGTTCGAACGGACAGGTTCGCCGCCGTGTCGGCGAGGCTCGGCAGCGGACTAACTGTGAGAGTCAGCGCTTGGGCGAGCGCAGGCCGCGGGTAAGCGCGAAGATCAGCGCAAGCAGAAACAGAATGAGGAACAAGTAGAAGACAAGCTTGGCGATGACGATCGCAGCCGCAACAAGACCCGCAAACGCGAAGATGCCAGCCACGAAAGTCGCCAGCAGAAATCCGATCGCCCAGCGCCACATGATATGCCTCTTGCGACCCCGAAAACCATAATACATCACGCTCGACAGGGGCGTTTCCGCATCCTTGCGTCCACTCAAAACAGAAAACCCGCCGCGGCAGTGGACTGCGCGACGGGTTCATTGTATTAACAAACGCGTAAATCTAACGCCGCGCCTTGCGGCGAGCAGCCTTCTTGCGCGGCGCGACTTTCTTGGCGAGCTTGCGAGCCGACCTCCTCACCTTACGCGCAGCGCTCCTGGTGGCCGTTTTCGCTTTTCGAGGGGCGCGGGCCGGCGCTTTGTTGGCGCGAATGGACTTGGCCTTCCGCTCAACCTTCCTGATGATCGGCTTGGTGACGTTGCTCACCTTCGCGGCGATCGAACCCACGGTTTCGCCAATCGACTGTGCTACATCGCTCAATACACTTTCGTGGTGGTGCGTCGTTTCGTCGGCCATCGGGCCTCCTTCGTTGATTTCATTCCCACCGAACTGCATTGCTGAAAAGCTCCCGAAAGTTCCGTTTCTGGAGGGACTATCCTACGACGAGGACTTCGAACCCGCCACCAGACAGACCACTCCGCCAATCAGCGCCAGCCCGCTCAGGACCGGCGGGACGGGGACGTTGTGCGTGGTGTCTTTCGTTGCGTGGATCGGGCCGATGTCAGCCACGTCCTTCCGAGTGGTGTAAGAAAAGCCCTGATACGCGAAGCCGATGATGCCGAGAATGATGAGCACGATACCTACGATGGATAGTGACTTCATGGCTGTCTCCTCCGCGCAAGCCTGAGCAAACAACTGTGCGTGGCTGGCGCGCTTTCCTAATAGCTAACTACCCTTCGACCGGCGCAGGAATCTTCGGAACGTCGATGCCCAGCGCGGTGGCGAGCGAGATGGCGTGATCCTGTTCGTCGAGCAGGATTTCGCGGATGTGCTCGCTGATGGCGTACTCGCCGAGTTCCTCGCATTCGTTCACGCGCTGGCGGTACTGCTTAATGGTCTCGACTTCGTTGTTCAGGTCGAAGTGCAGCATGTCGGTGGCTTTGTCGGAGGTCTTCACCGGCTTCGGGGTGACCGAAGGCATGCCGCCGAGGAAGTCGATCTGGTTTGAAATCACCAGCGCGTGATTCAACTCTTCGTGCGCATGCTTTTCGAGCTCGCCGGCGATGTTCATGTACGCTGCGCCCTTCAATACCTGCGAATAATTGACGTACGAGATGACGGCTTGATACTCGCGCGAAAGATCTTCATTCAGATTCGCGATCAGCTTCTCCCGCGTGATTTTCTTCTTCCCATTCTTGCCATTCTCCTTGCTCGCCATCTCTGCCTCCGCTGAATTCGAACTGAGAATGAATTGGCGCGACGTGCGCGAATCCTCGCCGACTTACACTGGAGTATGCTCTGACTGTCGCCTCGGTTCGATGAACACTGCGTGAACGGGACTCGGCACTGTGTCCCGAAAAATATGTTCCGAAAGCTGAGCGAGTGTAACAGGTTTACTCGGAAGCGCTATCGCGGAACCGGGTAAGCTGGCCGACTTTTTCGCTGTATGGAGGTCCGTTTGAATACAGTTTTGACTTGCACCGGCCTACACGCTTTAACCTACCGGTCTCGCGGGGCTTTGCGTATGCGCGTGTTGCGAGAGGCGTTATAATACGGCTCGAAACCAAGCGATTCTGCGACCGTTCGCCTCGCGCGAAAAGGGGTTTTCTGCCATGTCCATTGGTCACAAATCTGTTACTGGAGTTTTTGAAACCTACGCGCAGGCGGAGTCCGCGGTGGAGGATCTGGAGGAGCTGGGAATCAGTGGCGGCGATGTGGTGTTGATTCCCGGCGCTGCAACCGATCTACGCGGGCGAAGCTACATTGAGCGCTCCAGCAAGCCGCTCCATCAAGGCGAACGCTTCGCGGAAAAGGTCGCGGACGCGTTGCACCTGCGCAAAGAGGATTCCAAGGTCGAAAGCTCGTGGGTCGGCGTGGACGGACAGCCGAAGATGTCGGTGAACGATCCGCTGGACATTGAAGACGCTGAACTCACCGATCGCGATCCGGCGCTTGCGGGACCGGCGGTTGTGATCGTTCGCCTGCTGAATGAAAAGCTGGAGGACGAAGCGGCCCAGGCGTTGACGGACAACGGCGCCGTGGAAATTTTCCGCGAGGTCGAATCGCGCGACGGCGTAACGCCGGATCATCCCGAAGCGACGCCTGCACGCGCAATCGCCGGGCCTAACACCGAACTAGGAACAGGGAAGGCTACAACGGGCGCTGACCACACGGATCTGCAAGGGCGCGGACAGAAGTTCAAGACGCGGGGCGGGTCGAAAGACTAGCCGCGCGTCGGATTACGAGCGGCAGAATCTTATCAATCCACGAAAGTCGCCGCGGTCCGCCGCACGCAATGATTCTAGATATGTGTCCCGCACCGGGCCCGCCGCGATCATCTCGTTTCGTCCCCAACTGAATTCCAGGCGTCCGAGTTTTAGGGCGACGACATCGGCGAACAGTCGCGCGTGCCGGCCGTTGCCATTCGAAAACGGATGGATTACCACGAGCTCGTGGTGGCTGCGCGCCGCGATCTCGTCCGCCTCATATGTCTTGTTTCCGACCCAGTACCGGGAGTTCCCAACGAATACGCCGATGCGTTCGCGAATCAGGTGCGACGCGACGCCGAGATTCTTCTCCGTGGTTCGGTATCGGCCGGCCCACTTCCAGGTGTCGCTGAACATCCGACGATGCAATTCGCGTATGTACAACTCGTCCAGCGGATCCGTGTTCTTGATCCGTCTGGTGTTCAGCGCCCATTCCCGCGCGATCATAATATTTTCGCGCTCCCATTCAGTCAGCTCCTGCTGGGTGGATAGGCTCGGGATCAAGCCCTCGAGTTCATCCACGGAAAGCGGAGTGTTGCCGGGCGCGGTGTTTTGAAATTCGAACACGGCGTTATCTCCGTTTTTTAAGAATGCGGCGGGCTTCTTCCTCGATTTTTTCGTTCACGCGGCCGGCGCCCTGGCCTTCGAGTGCCATGCTGTGCTCGACGGCCAGAACGCGCTTCGCGGCTTCCTCGTGTGCGGGACGTTCGGCGAGCTCTTCGATCGTGCCTTCTTTCGGAACGAGGGCGTACACCAGTTCGCAGCCCATGGCATCTGCGACTTTGCGAAGGCTGGCAAGCGTGATCCGGTCCGCGGCCTCCGCTTTTTCGAAAATCTGAATGGATTGGCGGCTGATCTGTGCGGTCCGGCCAACGTCGTCCAGGCTGAGGCCGAGGGCCTGCCGAACGGCGCGGATCCAGCCGCGCGAGGGGCGGCGCGTGGCATGTGCACCCAGAAGCGGAGCGAGGGAACGATCAATCTGCTGAGTGCGGAGGCGAGACAAGGAGTCTTTCATGGGGCCCCTGTAAGGCCATATATTGACATACTGTCAGAATATCAAAATCTATAATATGACATAAAGATACATTTATATCGCTATAGGTTGACGCCGCTGGGCCGCGCCGGCGCATTCTGGTCGCGCAAAACCCTGCATTTTCTATCTTTTCGTTGACTTGACCCCGCTCTCCGCACTACTATCCCGCTCGTCCGAGCTACGAATAGTTTCGATTTCTTTCGTTTTGCTGCGAGGGTGCATGCTCGTTCAGGCCGTCAATTATCTTACGAAGACCGTTTTGACGTCGTCCATCGCGGCGATGCTTTTCGCTTCGTCGGCGCTAGGGCAGGCTGGCGGGCACGGCGCACAGAAAGTTTCAAACGGCAGTGTGAGCGTTGCGGTCGAGGAACATGGAGCCGAATTCTCAATCGTGGCGCCGGAAGGGAGCGTTGTTCTCCGCTCCAACTGCTCGGTGGAGTTGCAGGGCGCGCGGCGATCCTGCGCCGATTATCCGCAGGTGACGACCGCCGCGTCGAACTTTACCGATGATCTCGGCAGCGGTGAGCAGCTATTGACGAAATTTGGCGGCGCGGCCGGAAAACCCGATATCGAGCGCGTGTTGCGCGTGTATCACGATTCGCCCTTCGGCTCGGTGACCCTGCGAGTCGTGAACCGAACAAGCGGCGCAATCACAGTTCACTCGCTGCGGGTGATTAATGTGAATCCTACCGTCGCGAATGCACATCCGGAAATCGATCTGGGCGGCCCGGAAGCGCGCGAGCGCGTGCTCTCTGACAGCTTCAGCGAAGACCGCCCCAGCGAACGCATCTACGACCTCGGCCAAGCGCCGGACTACAAAAGCTTCGACGAGGTGAGCGAAAAATTGTCCGGCATCCACCTCGGCGTGGGCAGCCAGCTGATATACAACCGCGAAAACGGCCGCGATCTTTTTATGGGCGCGCTCACCTCGCACCGCTGGCTGACGACCTTTCACCTGGCAACCAGCCAGGGAGTCAACGGAATTGGCGTTTCAACATTTACTGTCGATTCCACCGGCACAAAGGAATCGGAGCAGCACGAAGCGCTCTCGAAATCGAAACCGGCCGATCAAATGGAAGCGAGCGTCGAAGTGAAGCCGGGCGAGTCGCTCGAATCCGAGCCGCTGCTTTTCGCGACGGGCACGGACTATCACGCGCACCTTGCGGCCTACGGCGCGGCAATCGCGAAAGTGAATCATCCGCGAACGGTAGGCCGCGCGCCAAGCGGCTGGTGGAGCTGGACGAGCTACTATGCAGGCGTCACCGATGGACTGGTGCGCACCAACGCGCAGTGGCTGGCGCAAAATCTGCGAGACCTCGGCTACAACTACGTGCTGGTCGACGAAGGCTACCAGTACGCGCGCGGCGAATATGTTACGACCGACGCGACGCATTTTCCCGAAGGCATGGCCGGCGTCGGCCGCTACGTCACGCGGCAGGGAATCACATTCGGGGTATGGACCGCGCCATTCGAAGTATCGACGCGTTCGTGGGTTTACGAACACCACAAAGACTGGCTAGTGCACAACGCCGCCGGACAGCCGATCCGCATCCTGCAGCCCGAAATCGAGGAGCTCTACGCGCTTGACCCCACGAATCCCGGCGCGCAGGATTATTTACGGCAGACCTATCACACGCTGACGCGCGATTGGAACGTCCGCTACATCAAGCTCGATTTCATGGATGACACGGCGATCGAGGGTGTGCACTACCGGCCGAACACCACGGCCATCGAAGCGCAGCGCATCGGCCTGAAAGTGATCCGCGAAGCCGTCGGCGAAGAGGTGCAGCTCGATAAGGACGGTAGCGCGATGCTTGCACCGGTGGGTTTCGTTGACGAAGGCCGCATCTCGACCGACACCGGACACTCGTTTGAACCGAGCAAGACCGCCGCGAGCGGAATCGCCGAACGTTACTACATGAACCGCAATTTTTTCGTGGCCGATCCCGATGCGTTCACGCTCACCGATCAGAAAGGCGAAGGCGGCGCGGCCGGCTCGACCGCGAGCGAAGCGGAAGTTTCGATCGTGCTTGCGGCTGTGGCCGGAGGAATGTTTGAAATCGGCGACGACCTTCCGCTGTTGACCGCCGAGACGGACCGCCTGAAGCTAGCGCGCAACCACGACGTGCTTGCGATGTACAAGTACGGCCACGCCGCCGTGCCGCTGGATTTGATGTCGTACGATGACGCCGACGAGCAGCCCAGCGTTTTCGTGCTGCACGAAGGCCGGCGACAAACCATAATCGCGATTTTCAATTGGACCGAAACGCCGCGCACGCACTCGTTCACCGCTGCGAGCCTGGGACTCGCTCCGGATCACAAATACCTTGCCACCGACGCGCTGAGCACGATGCCTCCTGCCGTTGCGTCCGCTGCGGCGTTCAGTTTCGATCCGGGAATGATGGCCGCGGTGCTGAAGGATCAGCCGCCGCATTCGGTCCGGCTGATCAAGTTTGTGGACCAGACCATTCCCGCGGCGCAGCTCAATTTTGCCATTGATGGCGCTTCGCCGGCTCTGGCAGGCAAGCCGGTCAGGCTCGGCGTTCGCAATCTCGATCCCGGAAATCCGATCATCGATTTCGGATGGTCGTTCGGCGACGGCACGTTCGAGAAGGGCGAGACCGCCGATCACACCTACACTCGCGCCGGAACTTACACGATCTCGGTCACCGCTGTCGGCATCGACGGCAGCACGCTCACTGAAACTGTTCCGGTCGAAGTGACGGGCGCGATTCGCCCTGACTTTCACCCCGGTCAGAACCGCCGCGCGCCGTAGCGGCATCCCACGCACAGACTTCCGCGCTATGATTGCCGCATGAAAGAAATCACATCGTCGAGTGGCGCGGTTGTGGGAGCGGTGAAGACCTGGGTGAGGCTTGAGGCAGTCTTAGTCTTCCTGCTGAGTGTCCTTCTGTACTCGCGGATAGGCCTAGCGTGGAAATGGTTCTTCGTATTTTTCCTGGCGCCTGATCTATCGATGCTGCCGTACCTCGCGAACCCTCGCGCCGGCGCCATCAGCTACAACTTATTCCACAACTACGCCCTGCCACTCGCCGTCGCAGCGTTCTGCGTGGCCTTCCAGCACCCCGCCGTAATGCCTTATATTCTGATCTGGACCGCGCACATCGGCATCGATCGCTTCCTCGGCTACGGCTTGAAGTATCCCGAGGCGTTCGGCCGCACGCATCTCGGCGTACTCGGCAAAACCACCGTAGTGGATCGCGCGTCTTAATTCGACGGCGTTCGACGGTCGGAGCGTACGCGCTAGAACGGAGCCTTCGCGACTTTCCTGAATTTCGCGGTCACGTTTCCCGACAAATCCACGGAGTCGGGGTTGAGTTCGAGCACCGGCGACCCCGCCGTCAGGTTGAGTTTCGGCAAATCCACCCAGACCATATTCGGGCTCGTGGTGAGCTCAAAAAAGTAGCGCCGAGCCGTGAGATCGATCACCGTGCGGTATTCCGTGTTGTAGATTCCGAAATCTTTGTAAGGCGCGCCGAACGGGACCGAAACGTTGCGCGTGATCGCCAGCATTCCCGCCACCGCCGCGCGTTCTCCGGTAGGCTCGGGAAGCATTGCCAGGTAGTACGACGCTCTTTGAAATCGATCGACCGGATTCACATTGCCGGGGAGCGGCGTGGTGCTGCTCGGCTTCGAGAAATCCATCTTCGCCAGCAGTGCGAGCTGCTCGTCGTACGTGGGATCGTTGGTCATCACCCGATACTTGCGGCCGTGATGCACCACCATTTTGCCGTCGATCGGCTCAATCACCGCCGAGTCTCCGCCGGCGTCCTCAAGCGCCAGATGAACCGTCGCGTGGCGTCCGCGCGCTTCGGCCGGCTGGATCTGGACGGCGTTCAGGATCGTGAGCGCTTCGTCTACCGTTGCCGCGTTGTCCAGCACGTATTGGAGCCACAGGCCAGCCTGTAAACCAGGCTTGCTCGGATCGCGCGGACCGTAATCGGCCGCCGTCAGATAGAGCATGTGCCCTGCGAGACCGCGCTCATTTAAACCATCCGCGGTGCCGATTCCATAGACCGGCACGATCAGGCTTCCGTATTTCGAGGTCCACTCCGCCGGATTCTCCTGGATGATCGCAACGCCCCCAAGCAGTCCACCGTTTCGCTTCATCCCGCTCGGCATCACGGTGAGTATCGGTTCGGTGGATTCCGGCCAGTCCATCGTGCGGCCCACAATCACGGCTAATTTGTTGTTGTTCCATAGAATGCGGGTGCATGCGTCGGACGACTGGAGCACCAGAAGGCAGCTGAGAGCGACGGCAGCCAGCGCGACTGCAAATCGAAAGTGGCGGGATCGCTGCGGCATTGAGATTCTCCTCGTAGGTAGGGCTTTTTGGTATGGCGGGCCCTTGTGCGTGCCGAAGTTCGCGCAGAGTGTCACGAACCCTGCGAAGCTTGTCAACGGCTAACACATCGCCTTCACTATCCTTTCGCCTCGGACTGCGTCAAAAAAGCCATAAGTCCCGGAAACCCAGGGCGCCCCATCGGCATCACATAACCGGGGCATTTATACAAAGAGGGCCACTTATGAGCAAGAAAATCCAAGGCACAGGCAGGCTGGTCCCGACGCGCCTGACTGGCGTCGAGTACAAAGTGAATTACGGCATCGACAGCCCGCAGGAAGTGGCGGCCAAGCATGGCGGGGGCTGGGGAGCGGCGAAGGGCGGTTTCTGGACCAAGTGTTCCATTCGCTCGAAGCACAATCACCCGATCCCGGACGGCAGCTACTTTCTTCATGGGGATGATGGCCGCGTGGTTCAACTGAAGTCGGAAAAGGGCCAGTGGCAGTATCTGGCGATGATTTAAGGCGCAAGGCCAGCATCGACAACATTCTATGGTACGTTTGAGGCGGGCGGTTCGGCGAACTGGGCAGTTTCGCTGAGCCGCCCGTTTTGTTTGCATCGAGCGGCCTCCGTTTATCCGCACCGTTCGACTCGCGTTCGCGCCAAAATCCTGCCAAAATCTTCGATTTTGAGCCTTGAAACGCGCTAAACCACTGGAAAATCAGCCCAAAACGGGAAATCGTAGCGTTCAACGCACATTTCGCGAATTTTTCGGTATGAACCGAGCGAAACTGCCGATTCTGTGGTATACTTCGCGCTCCGAACCTAAATACAGGTTTTGAGTTTCTTAATGGAGGGCCGGTTTACGTTTTCCGGCAGAACCTAAAGCGTGTAGTTTGTTTTATTTACTTTATGGCAAAGGAAACGTTGAAGGGCACCGGGCGCCTGGTGCCGACGCGTTTGACGGGCGTCGAATACAAGGTGAAATACGGCATTGAGCACGTGGTCGAAGAAGTGACCCACGGCGGATCCGGCGGCTTCGGCCCCGGCAAAGGCGGACGCTGGGCCAAGTGCTCGGTTCGCCCGACGCACACGAACTTGATCCCGGACGGCAGCTACTTTCTTCACGCCGACGATGGCCGCGTTCACCAATTGAAGTCGACCGGCGGCCAGTGGCAGTGCCTCTCGCTGGCATAATGCCGGCGGCGCTCCCGGATTGATCGGGCAGCGACTTCTAGAATCGAAAAGCCGTGCCGAAGGGGTGGCACGGCTTTTTTGTATCTGGGGCCTCCCCGCCGCATGACACAATCCCAACGCTTCCGAGCCGGCAAATGGCCGGGCGTGCGGATACGGCAGCGGGAGGCCGATCTTGTTCCATAGGCAGAGCGTGAGCATCGCGGATGTTCGTTCGGATCGCAAAGGAAACCGCGGCTGCGCGGATGTATTTCACTTGAAGCCCCTCGTACTCGCTGTTGCGTTTCTCGGCGTGTGCTTCGGCACAATCCTTGCGCCGTCCACGCACGCGCAGTCCAGCAAAACACCCCAGGAGGCCGTCGTGGCACCCAACGAAAATCTCGTGGTCGACGGAGTTCCGCCTGTTCCGGCGAGCATCGCCGAGCGCGGCTCGCGCTACACCAACTTCCGCGCCGCGCTGTTCACCAGCTGGAACGCCGCTCGCCGCGAGATGCTGATCGCCACGCGCTTTGGCGACACCTTTCAGATTCACAAAGTCGAATCACCGGGTGCCGCGCGCACGCAGCTCACTTTTTTCCCTGACAGTGTTCGCACCGCGATTTACCCGCCGGCGGCCGCGGCGGGGTCCGACTCGTTTGTCTTCAGCAAGGATATTGGTGGCGGCGAGTTCTACCAGCTGTACCGGTACGACGTCGCGACCGGCGCCATCACGCTGCTTACCGACGGCAAGTCGCGCAACACCGACGAAATCTGGTCGCACGACGGCACGAAGCTAGCCTACGGCTCGACGCACCGAGATGGCAATGACGTGGACACCTGGATTACCGAGCCTGCGCACCCGGAGAATAACCGCCTCGTCGCGCAAAATGCCGGCGGCGGTTGGGGCGTTGCCGATTGGTCTCCGGATGGCGCGCAACTGCTGGTGACACAGTACATTTCAGCGAACGAATCGAACCTCTATCTCGTGAATGCCGCTACCGGCGAGAAGACGCAGATCACTCCTCAGCAAACCGAAAAGAAAGTTGCGTACGGCAACGCGGAATTTGCGCACGACGGTAAGGGCATCTACGTCACCACCGACAAAGAGTCTGAATTTCAGCGGCTCGCGTACTTCGATCTCGCGTCGAAGCAGTTCAAATTTTTTACTTCGGACATTCAGTGGGACGTGGAGGGCTTCGATCTCTCGCCGGACGGCGGAACGATTGCGTTCGCGGTCAACGAAGACGGGTTCGGCTCCTTGCATCTGCTCGACACCAAAACCGGAGCGCATAATCCGGCTCCGAATATTCCTGCCGGGATCGCTGTCGCCCCGAAATGGCATCCGAACGGAGAGGATCTCGCGTTTGGTCTGACGTCCGCGCGTTCGCCATACGATGCTTACTCTCTGAACGTCCGTACCGGAAAGGTTGACCGCTGGACCACCAGCGAAACTGGTGGCCTCAACGCGAACACGTTCGCAGAAGCGCAGCTGATCCACTGGAAATCATTCGATGGAAAATCGATCGGCGGATTTCTCTACAAGCCCGTCGACGCGGCAGGGAAGCCGCTCGCCGGAAAGCATCCGGTGATCATCGACATTCACGGCGGCCCGGAAGGCCAGTTCCGCCCGGGATTTCTGGCGCGCAACAATTACTACACCAGCGAACTCGGCATCGCCGTGATTTATCCCAACGTGCGCGGCTCCACGGGCTACGGCAAAACGTTTGTCACGCTCGACAACGGTTTTCTGCGCGAGGATTCTTACAAGGACATCAACGCACTGTTCGACTGGATCTCGACGCAGCCGGACCTCGAGGCGTCGCGCATCATGGTCACCGGCGGCAGCTACGGCGGATTTATGACGCTTGCCGTTGCCACCAATTACAACGACCGCATTCGCTGCTCCGTCGATATCGTCGGCCCGTCGAACCTGGTGACGTTCCTCGAAAATACGTCCGGCTACCGCCGCGATCTGCGCCGCGTCGAGTACGGCGACGAGCGCGATCCGAAAATGCGCGCCTTCCTCGAGCGCATCGCCAAACTGGCGCGTGAAGATACATTCTGCAGGCGCTTGGACGAAGTCGAGCGCCGCTGGCTTCGAGAAAACGCCTCGCCCGAAGCGAAAGAGTGGAATCTTCTGAGCACGCTGCGTCCCGACTCTCTGCGCTATGTCCGCTGAACTGCCAGCTCCGTGGCCCGCGTTCCTGGGTGAACTCGATACGCTTGTCTCGATGCCGGTCGAACGGCACTGCATCGGCGGCTTCGCGATGGTGGCGGATACGGCCTGCCGCGCGCAATGAACGACCTGGATTACCGCACGCTTGTTCCGTTCCACTTGCTCAATGAATCGCAAGAGCTAGGCGGACCGGGTTCCGCGCTTCACCGCAAACACCGCATGTATCTCCAAAAGTGACATGTTGACTCGATTTCGAAAGCTACGACGATCGGCTCACCGAGATTTATGCGGGGCGGTTCGAAAAGCTCAAACTGCTGCTCCCAGAACCCTACGATCTGATTTTGTCCAAGCTTGGGCGCAACGCGGACCGAGACCGCGAAGACGTTGGGTTTCTCGCCGCGAAACTGCATTTGGACTCGCGCATTCTAGAAGCAAGGTATTCGACCGAACGACGCTCGATCATGATCGGCCCCACTCCTTATCACGACCAGACCCTCGGATTCTGGATTGAGGCTTATTTTCGGTACGGCTAAGCCGGACAACGATGAAGGACATTGCCTCGCGCTATTTCCGCTTCGAACGTTCGATACGCTCGGTCAGAGTTACTTTCACGGAATCGCCGACTTCTTTCCCAAGCTTCTTGAGTGTCGCGCCTGTCACCGGCAGCTTGTGTGTGCCGTCTCCCAGCGCCATAAACGAACTTCGAAACGGGAGTCCGTCCACCGTTCCGCGCACTTTCACCAGCCCGCGCGTGCCGAAGAACTCGACCGACTCCGGCCAGATCACGTAAGTCCAGCCGCCCTTCTGTAGGCTCTTCCGAATTTTCTCGGTAAACGATTTGTTCAGATTCATCGCCGCCTCGCTATGCCCGGCCATGTTGCTCTCGAACTGCCGGCCACGCAACCCCTCAATCCGCGACCCATCGAAAGCGCGCCTCGCTGTATATCGGTCGAGCCCTCGCAACCCCCGCATCCGCAGCCACTTCCGCGCGCCGTGCCAAATCGAGAGTTTCCCGAGCCACCAGTGTTTAACAATCTGAGCGCAATCAAGCAGGAAAATCATTCAACGCTCATACCGAGGAGAGACAGCCATGAAAAAGCTATTTGCAAGCGCAGTGCTGGCCGCGATGTTCGCCGTGCCAGCCACGTTCGCGCAGAACGCGTCGACGGACGCCCAAGCGCCCACCACCCAGACTTCAACCGATCAGGCCACGGCTCAAGCGCCCGCGGCGGCTAAGAGATTCCAGGCACGCTTGGTCCAGCGCCGCGTGGCGAAAATGACGGCTCTGCTTTCGCTCACCCCAGTGCAGCAGACGCAGGTCGCCGCCATCCTGACGAACGCGGCGCAATCGCGCACCGGCGAGCGCGGCTCGATGAAGCAGGCCCGCGCGCAAATGCGCACCGCGATCGAGTCGAATGACTCGGCCACGATCGAGCAGGTCTCGAACACCATCGGCAATATGGCCGCGCAGAATGCGGCAGCCCGGGCCAAGACGGCGGCGGCGATCTTCCAGATCCTCACGCCGGACCAGAAGGCCAAGGCGCAGCAGCTTGCCGACCTGTTCGGTAACAGTGGTCGCGGGCGGCACAGCCGTCCTGCGGGCGCCTGAAGCGGGATTGTAAACCGACGCGGGCGGAGCGCCCGGCCCCCACCCGGTGCTTCGCCGCGCTGTTTCAGGGCTGGCTTAGGTTCGCGCGAAAGTCTTGGGAACTTTCCCGCCCCGCGCGCCGAATTACTCGCGAACGGTATGTGATTCCGGACCGGGCCGCACGTCAGGTGCGCGGCGCACCCGGATTCAACAGCCCGAATTCGATCGAGCGAGCCGCACAGCCTGAGCAGCGCGCCGCTTCAATGCCAGTTTTTGAAAAGGGGAATAACGCTATGAAGAAACTGTTCACCACATGCCTGCTGGCCGCTGCGTTCGCCGTGCCGGCCACGTTCGCCCAAACCACCGACGCCGTTGCCACGACCGCTCCGGGCGGACACAATCCAGCCGCGATGATCGACCATCGCGTGAATACGATGAGCACCCTGCTTACTCTCACTAGCGCGCAGCAAACGCAAGTGCGCACGATCCTCACGAACGAATCGACCGCCGAGTCCGGATTCCGCACCAGCATGAAGGCTGCGCACACGACGTTGAAAACCGCGATCCAGTCGAACGACACCGCCTCGATCGAGCAGATCTCGACTCAGATCGGCAACATCACGGCGCAGTCGATCGCCTCGCACGCCAAGGCCCAGGCCGCGATCTATCAGCTCCTGACGCCGGAGCAGCAGACCAAGGCGGCGCAGTTGCCGGAATTGCTCGGTGGCCCGGGCGGTCCTGGTTTCGGTCACGGACCACGGTAGTTCGAAGTCGTTTGTACGAACCATGCGAGTGAGGCGCGGAACCGTCCGATCGCGCTTCGCTGGCCGCGTGAATTTGGAGAAGTACCAGCCGATCAGAACATAGGCTGCGGGAATGAATCCTGAAGACCGTTTCGCGATGGATCGCGAGGAAACGCGAACCCAGCTTCAGCGCATCAAATGACAATGCCTACGCCCAGCTCATTCAACGAAATTCAACGCGCGCACGGATATTCGTTGCGTGAAATCGGCGTGTCCGGCACGGGACTCGCGCGTGCGGACGCCCTCGCAGCGATCGATGCACTCGCCGGCGCCGACTGCGCCATTCTGAGCGGCGACGTGCTGCGAGTATCCGCCGGCATTCCGCAATACACGTACGCGAATTGGCGCGCCCGCCGCGGCATCGGCGAAGGCTTTCCAGACTTTGCCACGCGCAGCCTGGAAATCGCCCGCGACTACATCGCCGCCTACCCCGAGCAGCCGAGCCAGCTCACGCTCTACACGCTCGTCGTTGCCGACTCCGAAAGCTCCGCTGTCGCCATCTCTTCGGAAGCCTACTTCCTTGCGTAAATCACCACTAGCGCGATTTCAAAGCATCTGAATGCGTTGTGCTAAAGTACCGATTTGGTTACGCGTTCCACGCCGAAACAGCCAGATCACTCGCGCCTTGGCGCGCTTCTATTCGTTGTCGCATGGCTATTTGGAAATGGTGCCTTTGCGTTGGCGTCGCATGGAATAGGCAACGCATTCTTTGCCGCCGTTTGGTTCTGGCTATGTTGCGCGGTCTGGTGGGCCGGTTTTCGGTTCGGCGGTTTGGAGAGTTCGCTCGGCACCGCACTCGGCAAGATTGGGTTGGGACTTTGGGTTATGGACGGCGTAATGTACGGTTTGAGTTTTTCCCGTCCGTGGGGCGATCTGTTTTTGTGGGCATCGGCTCTCCGGATCGTCACCCTCGGCTTATCGACGTGGATTCTTCAAAGGCGCGCTGAAAACCTCGACACGTCGTCACGTTCCGCCTAGCGAGATTTCACGGTTGCCCAAGCCCGCCGTCGACGTTCGACGCCGGTCGATGTAACTCGCATCATCCGACGCGAGAAACGCCACCGCGCCCGCTACTTCTTCCGACGTTCCGCTGCGCCCCATCGGCACGCGCGTCTTCACGCCTTCCGCGTACGCCTTGCGGTCATTCGCAAAACAAATCACGCGCGCGAATGTTTGTGCCGTTACGTGCAGAAATCGAAGAGAGATCCTTCGCTGCGCTCAGGATGACGACCCGTGGCCGGTGGACGGTTGTGATTGGATCAGGTGGTGTGTGTCCGGGAGGGGTAATCATCGGCGAGGTCTGGCCACTCTGAATTCATTGTTTCGATAAGCGCGATCTTTTTCGCACGTAGCCAGCCCTTGATCTGTCTTTCGCGCGCAATGGCCGGCAGCCGCTCCCAATAGACCAGGCGCGACACGTTATATTTGTTGGTGAAGCCGTCGAAGCGCTTCCGTCGATGCTCGAGCAGCCGCCGGTCCGTCACGCTCGTGACTCCGGTGTAAAGCACTCCGGACTTGCCAGCGAGAATGTAGACGAATCCTGCTTTCACGCGCATCCCACGCTACGCCCGAGGCCGAAACTTCCTCCACTGACGTTCCCACCGAGAGTCGCCGTCGTTCTGAGTCCGCTTCAGCGGACGAAGAATCCCTGTTGCTTTCCGATCCGCGCGCCACCCCCGACTGCGCCACAGCACGATTCCGCTAAAACTGTCCGGCGCCGCCATCGACATTCAGCTCGATACCGGTGATGTAGCCTGACTCGGGCGATGCGAGGAACGCCACCGCGGCTGCCACTTCCTCGGGCGTGCCGAAGCGGTCCATCGGATTCTCGGCCTTGATCGACTTCTGAATCTGGTCCATCGCGGAGGAGGGAAGCCCGGAGCGGCCAAAGATCGGCGTCTCGATGGGTCCGGGCGCGACGGCGTTCACTCGGATCTTGCGCGTCACCAGCTCCGCACCCATCGTGCGCGCGAAGGAACGCACCGCCGCTTTCGTCGCCGCATAGGCCGTCACGTTCTGTGCGCCGATCGACGAGACCACGCTGGAATTCAGAATCACCGACGCACCCTCGTTCAGCAGCGGCAGCCCCTTCTGCACGGTGAAGTAGACGCCCTTCACATTGATCGCGAACTGTTCGTCAAATGTCGCCTCGCTGGTCGAGCCGAACGGCACAAATTTCGCGATTCCTGCGTTCGCAAACAGAACGTCGATCTTTCCGAATTTCTCTTTCACCACGGCGAACAGTTTCTCGAGATCCGCCATCTTCGAGAGGTCCGCCTGCACGGTGAGCGTGCCCGGTCCGATCTCCGCCGCGGCCGCCTCGAGCGTCTTCGGATCGCGACCGGAAATCAGCACCGTCGCGCCTTCCTCGGCAAGGCGCTTCGCGCTTGCGAGACCGATGCCGCTGTTGCCGCCGGTGACGACCGCTTTCTTTCCTTCCAGCCTTTTCATGCGATTCCTCCGCTAAAAAATTCAGAAGCGAAACATTTCACCGAGAACACCGTGAGCTGCCGGAGGTCACGGAGATTTGTGCGCCAAGCACGATATCTCCGTGCCCTCCAGATTTTCTCGATGTTCTCTGTGAAATGTTCTCGGCTTTCGAAGCTCTGCAATGCCGGGCAATCAAAACCGGATTATACTGTTTGCATGGCGATGGACCGGGCTCAAATCGAGAAAATCTCGAAAGCGCTGGGCGACAAAACGCGCCTGCAGATTTTCGAAGCGATCTCCTCGCGCTCGGATATGAAGTGCCTGGACCTGGTCGCGATGCGCGGTGTCACACCCGCCACCGTTTCGCACCACATGAAAATCCTATCCGACGCGAACCTGATCCGCTGCCGCCGCGAAGGCCAGTTCGTCTACAGCGAAGCCATCCCTGAAACTATCGCCGCCTTCGGCCTCGCTCTCCGCAAAATCGCCGCGACGCGCAACGGCAAACCGCGAGCGGTCGCCCGGCGCCGGACCTCCGCGAGGCGGTAACCGTGTGCGCGTGCCTGCTTATCGCTGTCGCACTGCTCAGCGTCCCGGCCCAAGCGCAACCTGCGTCGGCCGCACCACCGAAACTTTCGTCGAAAGTGTGTCACGCTCCGAAGCGCCTCAGCCCTTCGAACTGTCAGCTCGACCAATTCGTGCCCGCAAAAGTTGATGCCACCAAGCTTAACCTCCGCCGGCGAGGTTCATTTGTGATCAACGAGGACCCCCGGGAAGCAACTCGCTGTCTGCTGCTCGATTCCCAACGCTCGCGTTTGCCGGAGAGCTCGCGCTCTTCGGGTTGATGCACTCCCGACGGAAAAACTGGTTGCTCAGGCTGCCGGCCGCCTCGCGTATGCGATTGTCGCGTTCGCGCTCGTGGCCACGTTCATGAGCGGCTGCGTGGGCAACCCACCGCTAACCACATCCTTCACCGTGAACGCCACATCCGGCTCTCAAGTCGCTTCCACGTCGGTGACCTTCACCGCAACGAACTAGATCGGGCATCAGCCCGCGACCAACTTTCTGGAGTTCGCGGGCTGATGTTTCACGCGACTTCGTTCGGAGAGAACCCGACCGCGGGTGTTGCGTGCCCGCGATTCTCATCGTGCCGAAATTTTGATTGGACGGCGGAGCGCAGGCGTCCAATACTTGTGTCAGGAGATTCTGCATGGCAATCGTTGCAATTCTGGGGACGCTCGCGGCCATCTGCACCACCGGCGCATTCATCCCGCAGATCATCAAGATTCACAGGCAGGGCGGGGAAGACCTCTCATACGGAATGCTCGGCGTGTACCTCGCCGGCGTGGTGCTGTGGCTCTGTTACGGGCTGCAGCTGGGCGCGCAGGCCGTGATCTGGGCCAACACCACGGCGGCGATTCTGGTGGTCATCGCGATCGTGATGAAAATGATGCACGCCAAGCGCGCCGTAATGTTGAAGGACGTGGAACGGCGCGCGCGAAAGATGGGCGTGCCGCTCGCAATTCCTCCCGCTGACGCTGCAAACGCCGCCCGCTCCGCCTGGCGCCGATTCCGCCGCGCCCAGGCGCGCCCGCGTCTCGCCGTCGATATGGATGAAGTGATCGCCGATGCGTTCGGCAAGGTGCTGCGCAGTTACAACGAGCGCACCGGTTCCAGTGTGACGCGCGATCAGATTTCCGAAAAGGGCTTCGAAGGAACGATGAAGAGCACGCTCACGCCCGAAATGTTCGCCGAATATGAGCGCATGTGCCATACCGGCGATTTTTTCGCGGATCTGGAACTGATGGAGGGGAGCCAGGAAGCGCTGCGCGAGCTTTCCGAGCACTACGAAATTTTCATCGCCAGCGCCGCGATGGACGTACCGTCGTCATTCGACGCAAAATTCAAATGGCTGCAGCGTCATTTTTCGTTTATCCCGCCGAGCCACTACGTTTTCTGCGGCGATAAAAGCATCCTGCTTGCCGATTACCTGATCGACGATCGCCCCCGCCACTTCGATCACTTCGCCGGCACCGGCATTTTGTTCACCGCGCCACACAACGCCCGCCGCGACGTGCCTCTGCGCGCCAATAACTGGGCCGATGTGGTTCGCATCCTCACCGAGGCGCGCATGCCCATTGCCGCCTCGGAACCCGCCGACGCCGCGTCTACGTGCTAACTCAGCCTTCGTCTACTCGATCGAAAACATCGTACCCCGCACGGAGGTGAGGCTGCCCGCATTGTCGCCGGCTTGCATCAGCAGCGCGTAGTCGCCGGGCGGCAGATTGTCGATTGGGACTTTCAGCGCGATCGAGACGACCGGATTCCCCGTTTGTGCGAATGACGTCACGTCGATCGGTGACGTCGAATACACCACCTTCTTCGTCTTGCTGTCCTGAATCACGTACTTAATTTTTACGATGGCCTTCGCGGGCGTCGCAGCAACGGCAGGTGCTGCGCCTGAAGCGGGCGCGGTGGCGGGCGGATCATCCGTTTTTGCAGCAGCGAGACTCGGCGCCACGTCCGACGATCCCAACTGCGGCACGAAAATCTGCGCGTAGAGTCCCACTGTGTCTTTGGCTTTGAATTGGTTCGAGCTGGAAGGCGTCAACTGCATGCCTTTCACAATCATCGGAGCTTTGTCCGCCAGCAGTTGCGCGTCGAGCGCGTCTCCCTCGTCAGACACCTTGGCGATGTCGCTTGAAAGCACCGGGCTGCTCAACGCCATTTGCTTGCCGTCAAACGCTTCGACGGCAAGCACCTTTTCGAGCTTCGCGAATTTGTCGCCGCCGCCTCCGACCACCAGCGTGAAATTATATTTTCCCGGCGCGATCAGGAACTGGTTCTCGTACTGCATCGGTTTCTTCAGGAAGTTTTCGTAGTCGCTCTTTTCGAGGTCGAGCTTCACTTCATCGCTGAAGTGTGCGGCCACCGTGCCGTCGGCCGTTTTGGCGACGCCCAAAATATTCACATCAGCGTGGTACTTGCCTTTTTCCTTGTTGAACACGATGTCCGTGGGCGGAAGCTGCGCGGCCACATCGACGCGCGCCTCATTCGCCGCGGTGTAAAAGTACGGCACCTCAAAAGAGCCGTTCGGCGCCGCAGCACCGCCTGCGGAATTCGGCACCGTCGCAGCCGTTGCACTCGTCGCGCTCGCGTGCGCTTCCAGTTCCGTTTCGATCGGTTTGCCCGCGAGTAGATCGTTCGACTTGATGTTGCAATACCCGCTGCGGGCGCGGACGGTCAACCCCGAGCGCTCCACTTTCACCTTCAACGCGTGGCAGCTTCCTTCCGGCGATTCCGACGGGTTGTAGCCCAGCAAATAGTATTCATCCTGTTCGCTGGCGATTTTCTGTAGGCCGCCGAGCAAGTCGTTGGTGTTCAGGATTGGAAAACCGCCGGTGCCTTCGGCCAGCATATACATCACTTGCTGGTTCGTGGCTGCGCTCGAAGGCATGTGCGGAAGCAGCGCGCGCGACTGATTCAGCGCATTGTACGAGTTGATGTTGTTGTTGGTGTTGATGGGCCTGCCACCGGTTCCACCGCCCGTCGTGCCGCCTCGACCGCCGCCCGTCGTTCCCCCACCGGTGGTCCCGCCGGTTCCTCCTTTTCCGCCCGTTCCTCCGCCCGTGCCGCCACCGGTTCCTCCGCCCCCAGCGTGGCCGCCGCCTCCGCCGCCGTGCTGAGGCGCCGCGAGAAGAATCGTGAGCGTGTGCCGCCGCTCATCGTCACCATAGATCGCATGCCGCAAATCGGGATCGCGGCCGCTCTGTAGGGGAGCGCAGCCGATACGATAGCTGCCTTGCGGCGAGCGCGTCATGCAACGCAGAGCAGCTGGGGAATTCGCATACGAAGTTGCGCGCGCTTGCGCAGTTCGTGGTGTCGCGCGTGCAGTCGATCGCGAGGTCGCGCGAGAACTCTCGTGCGAATTCCCGTACGAAGCCGAACGCGAACGCAGCGCTGAAAGCCGAATCGCACCGCCCCCGTTCTCGCTCGGCACATTCTTCGAAATTATGGTGCTCAGACCGCGCACATCGACGGGGTAGACCGCCACGTTCGCCTTGTTGCACGCATCGATCGTCGCTGTCAGCTCGGAGATCCGTTCCGAAGAAAGATCAAATCCCGCCGTAAATAAAATCAGGCTCTTGCGCCCCGGCACGTCGCCCAGACCCTTCGCCACATTGCGAATCGAGAGCAGTAGCGTGTACGCGCCAAACTCCGCGGCTGCATTGCCGATGCTCTGCAGCCCGGGATTGGCCATTCCCGTGGTCGACGCGGTTTCGTTGGGCGATACCGCCGAGGCGTGAATTCCGGCGACGGCGTCCTTCAACTTGGCGACGTCCGTTGTAAAGTTCTGTTCGATGCGCAGCGTGCCGCCGAAATCCATCACCGCCATCACCCGGTCCGGCCCGGCGTTCGCGTCGATAAATTTCTGCGCGGCAGCGCGCGCGCGCGGCTGGTCGCTCAGGTCCATCGAGGAATTGTCGAAATAAAGGACCATGTAATGCCGTTGCTGTTGCAGCGGCGCGGCCGGGTCGGCCCCAAACGTGAAAGTATTGACGGACTGTTCCTTGCTGTCTTCCCAGACCTTGAAGTCCTCTTTCTTCAGGTCGCGGACGTAGGTGCCTTTCTTGTCGGTCACGATTACGTCGACGCGCACTTCGCGCGTCTCGCTCTTCAGCGGCGCCCCTTGCGCCAGCGGGACTTGCTGCGGCGCGGCTTGTTGTACCGGAGCCTGAACGGGCACGGCCTGCTGTTCCGGCGTTGATGTCTGCTGTGCGCCGGACTGCTGCGCGCGAACCAGCGCCACGCCAGAAAGAATCAATACGCTCGCGAAAAATGCGCAATAATGTTTTCTCATTGCTGTACCCCTTGTCGAAAGCCGGCGCCCACACGCCGTCTTCCACTCAACCGCCGATCCTAACCGCCGCCACAAAATCCTACGGTATCTCCACCACGCCGTTCTTGGAAGCGATTGACGCGCCCTTCGTGTCGCGCACCACCAATCGCACCAGATACCCTCCCGATTTCACATCGAAGCTCGACTTGATCGTCACGCCGCTCTGCTCCAGCCTCGAAAGCGTCGGATCCTTCAGCCGCAGCTCCAAAGTCTTTTCGTCGCCCTCGATGAAATTCCCGTTGCGATCGAACAGCGCCGCGACGATCGTCAGATCGTCCCAATGCCGCCCGTCGTGCTGGTCAAAGTGTACCGAGTTCACGTCCACATGCGTCAGCACCGAAAGCTTGGCGTTGCCCGTGCCGGTCATGAAATATTGCAAGTGCATCTGAACCGGAAACGATGCCTGCTCTTCCTGCGAGAACACCGCGTCTTCGATGTCCTGCTTGGCCAGGTCGTCCGGCGTCACATCTTTCTTCGGCGCGAAAAATCCGCGGCGCGCCTGCAGCGAATAGTGCTGCTTGCCCGTAAGCTTTACCTTGATGGAATGAAACTTGCCGTCGTTCTTTAGTCCCGAAGGCGAATAGGCAAGCAAGTAGGAAACTTCGGGCTTGCCCGCCGTCTGCACCAGGCCCGCGTACAAATCATTGTTATTCAGGAACGCGACGCCGCCCGTTCCGGCAGCGAGGTCGCGCATCACGTCGTCGTTGGCCATCGCGCTCAGGCTGCGGTACATCGAAGCCAGGCCCGCGGTGTTCGCGCCGGAGTACGCCGGAACTTCCTGCGTGATATCGCCAATCGGATCCACGGTGTAGAGGCCACGCCCGTCGAGCGTGTTGATGAAGACATTTTCGTGCTCGGCGCGGTCGATAATTTCGGATTCCTCGGTCATGAATGTAGGGATCAGAAACCCCGGCGAGACCAGCACGATGCTTCGCTGGCCGGGCAACGCGGCCATGCGCTTCAGGATTTCGCTCAGCCGGCGCATCGAATACTGAGTGTTCGCGTCGCCTGCGGTGATCACTTGCTGCGCCGTGTTCATCACCACACCGGCCGCCATCTGCACATTGGTTGCGCCCGAGCACTTCATGGCGTCCTGCTCCGCCGCTTGGATCGCGACCGGATCGTTCCTGTTCTGGATCAAATCTGCTTCGTAGTAATCCATCGGCGGGCATTGGCCGGTCTCGTTAATCACGAACGCGCCCACCGGCCGCGGCATCAGTGCGTTGATCGACTTGTGAATCGCGGCGGGATCGTCGGTGAAGTCGGATTGAAATTGCCCGGATGTGGTGTACAGCGCGAAGCGCGTCGACGGGTCGTTGACGCTGTCGATGTATTTGTTGGCCGCGACGCGCGCGCGGAGCAGGTCGGTGGTCTCAAAATGAACGTCGTCAAAGAGGATCGCCACGTAGCGCGACGGAAGTTGAAGTCTCCCCGGCACGCCTGCGGATTCCGTGTCGGTCACCGTAGGCACGGCGCGGACTACCGTCTGCGCTTCCGGCGTCAGCACCGCGAAGTGCGCGACCAATTGCAGCTTGCCATCCTGATAGACCTGAAAATCCTCGCGCTGCAGATTCGTGACGGCTTTGCCGCTGCCGTCGCGCACCACCACGCGCACGGGAACCAGGTTGACGCTCGATTGAAACGGCGTTTGCGACGTCCGCGTGGTCAGCTCGGCCGACGCCGGCGCAGGTTGTTGCGGTGCGGCAGGTGTTGCTGATGGTGCGGCCGAAGGCGTCGTTCCTGCTCGCGGAGATGTTGGCGGCGCAGGCGTTGCTGTCGACGACTGCGTGGCGGGAGATGAATTACCGGACTGCTGTGCGGCGGGCTCCTGAGTGCTTGGCGTCTGGGCCGCGGGAGAAAGGGAAGCCGCCGCGGCGGCGAACGCGAGCAAAGCCCCGGCGCGAGCCATCCTCGTCGAGATCGACCCGCCCGTGCCAAGCCGCATCGCCCACCCCAAAACACACGTCAACACGCGATACCCACTCCGTGTCGGTGTCGCAAGCTTACGTCGCGGGTAATCCGGCGTCAACGATTTGCCCTGGATATTACAAATTCCAGAACTCCACGGCGCCTGTCCAGCCGCGAAACTGTTGGCAACAGGTGGACTTAGTACTACTCTTACCCGCGTCTCGCGATGCGATCTCGACCGAGCCACACGCTTGCCATTCGCTTTGCCATTTGCTTGGCCTTCACCACCGCGATGCCCGCTCGGGCGCAGCGGCCCGACCTGCAGCCCATCGCCGACCAGACCGCGCATGCGCTCGCGGATTCCGGCCAGAAATCCGTCGTAGTGCTCGATTTCTACGGGCCGGAGAAACAATTCACCCAGCTGGGCCGCTCCTTTGCCGCCGAGTTTGACGGCGACCTGCGCAAGTCTGGCGCGCAAATCAGCGTGCCAATCAATGTGAACGACTCGCAGACGATGCGCGGATGGCTGGATTCCCATCAATGGCCGTCGGACAGCTTTAAGAGCACCGATCTCGCGATCTGGGTTGCCGGCCAGTTGAACGTCGCCACGGTGGCCGTCGGCAATATTTCCGCGTTCGGTAACGACGCCGTCTTGGAAATCGACCTGTTCCTGGTACTCGACCGCAAGCTCATGCACACCGCCAAGCTTTCGTTCGATCTGTCGGGCGAGTTGCACAAGCTCGCGAACTCGCCAATTCCGTCGAGTTCAGTCCAGTTTCCCGGCGTGCCGATCGCCGGAAAGAACGGCTACACCATTCCCAAGTGCATCAAATGCCCCCGCGTTCCCATGAATCCCAGCGCGACGGAACATCACGTGGAGGGCGCCGTGCTGCTGCTTGCCGTCATCGATTCCTACGGCCTTGCGCGAGATCTCGCGGTGAAAGAAGCGCTTCCTGATGGTCTCACCGATGCGGCGCTCAAAGCCGTTCGCTCCTGGGAGTTCCAGCCCGCGTGCGGGCCGGATGGAAAGCCGGCTGAAGTGCAAATCACGCTGCGACTCCAGTTTCACCGTCCCCACTAAGGCCCACTGATTTCCGCAGTTTCCCTCATGCGCGTTGAGAAACAGGGACTTCCGTACCATTGGCGCCCGCGGAAGCAGCCTCCAAACTTCCTTCAGGTCGGGAGGAGAGCCCGGCCTGTGGGGGAGCCGCAGTCATGAAGAAATTCGCCATCGCCGCTATCGTGCTCGCTTCGGCCTCCTGTGCCATGGCCAAGAACCGGCCTGACTACCAGGACGGCAAAATCGTCCAGATGGAATCGGTCCCTTGCAGCTACCAGAGAGCCAGCGCGTCGCCCGCCGGCGAAGTGCTCGGCACAGGCTCACAGGACAAGTCGTCGCAACAGCTGCTCTGTCAGGAATACACGGTGGAAACGGATCTGGTAACGTATCGCATCCGACCGAAAGATCAGAAGCACGCGGCGCTGGTCGCTATCGGCGGCGAAGCCCACTTCCGCCTTGCCAAAGATAAGCTGCTGCTCGAAACAGCGGACAGCTCGACCAAAGAGCGCGAATTTGTGGTGGTCAGCATGAAGCCCCGCGAATTCGTCACCGTCCGCCTCCACGGCACCTACTAACCCTGCACGTCCGACAGCGCCCCAGCGCGGTCGTCTTACGAAGGCGGCTTTATCGTTGCGGCACCTTCGATCTCGGACCGACCGCCATCGCAATAATCTCCATTTCTTCGCGCGTAGATCCGTCAGCGTGCGAGCCCTCACCCTAATCTGCTTTCGGCGGACGCCAGCCGCGTATCCCAGAGTGGTGCCATTCCACCCTGAAGGCGCTCTTTCCCATGACCCGAAGCTTTGTGATGGCTGCGATCGGCCTGCTGGTGATTTTCTGTGCGAGCGCTTCGTTGACTCTGCATCCCGCAGCGACGGAGAATTTGACGCCGAGCGACGCACTCTACGAAACCATCGCCGCGCTCGATGCGAAACTTTTCAACGCTTACAACACCTGCGACCTTGCGACAGTCGGCTCGATGGTCGATGAAAATCTCGAGTTCTATCACGACAAGACCGGGCTCGCCGTGGGCCGCCAAGCGCTGCTCGACGCGTTGAAGGCCAACATTTGCGGCAAGGTAACCCGCGAACTCGTGCCCGGCTCGCTTGAGGTGTACCCGCTCGCGCACTACGGAGCGGTCGAAATCGGGGTTCACCGCTTCCACCATCCCGGCGAAGCCGCCAACGTTGGCGAAGCGAAGTTCATTCACGTGTGGCGCGACAAAGACGGCACATGGACACGCGCGTGATCAGCTTCGACCATCGTGCAGCGGCGAAGTAGGTGGGATAGCCTGCCGCGCAGGCTGTCATCTAACGGTTACTTGACTGAGTGGGCGCACTTTCGATCTCGGACCGAAAACGGAGCGTTACGCGTTCGACAGCGCTCTAGCGCGGTCGTCTTACGAAAACCGCCGCTTCGTTACGCGGCCCTCGATTGCGAATCGAACCTGCCGAAATCTACGCCCATTCGTGAAGCGCCGTGCTCCGCCATCGCAGGTAAAATTCCAGCGATCTCCTTGGTAAGCTGACAGCCTGCGCGGCAGGCTATCCCGCGGCTTTTCACGTCGCCTCGCGTCCTTCAATTCCATCGTCACCAGATTATGCACCAACGCGCCGGTCGCTTGTCCTCGCTTACAACCCTGCCGAAGGATCCGTCGTCGATTTTCGTTCCAACGCAAGCGTCATCTTCAGCATCCGGGTGTAAAGCGTGTCCGCTTTCGCGACACCAAGTCCCACCAGCGGACGCGCCCAAAAATTCGCCTTCGAACTTTTCCCTTCCAACGCTCGTATTACAAGCAGATTGCCGGGGAAGCACTTGGTCCCCGGCTTGCGAAGCACCGGCCGGGATGCTCCGCCCGACCGGTACTTCGCACCGGTTCCGAGGGTATCTCAGCGAGTAAACGAAATCGGGGAGGCTGCGATGGGAACGTTGCTACAGGATTTACGGTACGGCATCCGGATGCTGCTGAAGAACCCCGGTTTCACAGCTGTCGCAATCATGACGCTGGCTCTCGGCATTGGCGTGAATAGCGCCGCATTCAGCGTCGTGAATGGCGTGCTTCTGAATCCGCTCCCGTTTCCGCATCCCGACCAGCTCGTCGCGCTCTACGAAAGCGGCGCGGAGTTCGATCGCTCCTCGATTTCCTACCCAAATTTTCTGGACTGGCAGCGCCGTAACAACGTCTTCTCGCAGATCGCCGTTTACCGCTCGGACTCTTTCAATCTGACAGGCAGCGGCGAAGCCGAACAGGTCGACACGATGATGGTCTCCTCGGATTTCTTTTCGATTCTCGGCGTATCACCGATCGCCGGCCGCACTTTCACGAAGGAAGACGACCACGTCGGCGCGGCGCTCACCGCGATGCTGAGCGAAGGCTTGTGGAAACGGAAATTCGGAGGCTTGCCCGATATTATTGGAAAGCAGCTCACGTTGAGCGGGAAGGACTATCAGGTGGTCGGCATCGTTCCCTCCAGCCTGACGCTGAGCCTGAACAATTACCACTCGAAACCCGACATGTACATGCCGGTGGGGATCTACGACGACGGCCTGTTTCAAACGCATCGCGATGTGCACGAAGGAATGGACGCTGTCGCGCGGATGAAACCCGGCGTCACCTTGGCGCAGGCGCGCGCGGAAATGAAAGGCATTGCCACGCAACTCTCGAAGGAATATCCAGAAGACAAAAACGCCGGCATCTACGTGGGCGGAATGAAGGAAGAGGAAGTCGGCGACGTGCGCTCGTTTTTGCTGGTGCTGCTCGGCGCGGTCTGTTTCGTGATGCTGATCGCGTGCGTGAACGTCGCTAACCTGCAGCTTGCGCGTTCGACCACTCGCGCGCGTGAATTCGCGGTGCGCACCGCGATGGGCGCGAGTTCCGGCCGCGTGATCCGCCAACTTCTCACCGAGAGCCTCGTGCTCGCGGTTGCAGGCGGAGCGATCGGCCTGGTGATCGCGTGGCAGGGAACCAAGCTCGCGTTGAATGTCCTGCCCGAAGCGCTGCCGCGCGCTGAAAGTGTGGGCCTCGACGCGCGCGTAGTTTTCTTCACGCTCGGGATTTCGATCCTTGCCGGCGTGGTGTTCGGCCTGGCTCCCGCGCTGAAAACCATGCAGCCCAACGTTCAGGAAACGCTGAAAGAAAGCGGGCGCGGCGCGAGTGGCGCGAAGCATCGCGCGCAATCGGTATTCGTCGCGATCGAAATGGCCATGGCGCTGGTTCTGCTGGTCGGCGCGGGACTGATGATTCGCAGCCTCGTTGACCTTTGGAACGTGAATCCAGGCTTCAATCCGCACAACGTCGGCACGTTCGGTATGGTTCTCAGCGCAGCCGACGGCGCCACGCCGCAACTCTCGCGCGATTCGTTGCGCCATGCCCGTGAAGCACTGGCCGCTCTTCCCGGCGTGAAAGCCGTTTCCATCACCGGCGGGGCCCTGCCAATGCAGGGCGACAACGAGCTTCCGTTCTGGATCGACGGCAAGCCCAAGCCCGCTGCCACGACCGACATGGAGAATTGCCTTTTTTATTTCGTCGACGAAAACTACCTGGACGCGATGGGCATGCAGCTTAAGAGCGGGCGCTTCCTCACCCCATCCGACAACGAGAAAGGCGCGCCTGTGGTCGTCGTGGATGAAAAATTCGCGAAGCAGTATTTCCCCGGGCAGGATGCCGTCGGAAAGTATCTCAACATCGGCATCATTAACACGCATCCGCAGATCGTAGGCATCGTGAACCACGTGAAGCACTGGGGCCTGGATACCGACGCAACCAACAAGCTGCAGGCACAGCTCTACATGCCGCTCGCTCAGATTCCCGATCTGTTCCTCACCGGTCCGCCGCAAGCGCGAGTCGTGCTGCGTGCCGCCGGCGCGCCGCTGGCGATGACCGCCGGCTGGAAGAAAGCGCTCGAAGGGTTGAACAGCGAGAACGTGATGTTCGGCGTGCAGAGCATGGATGGCGTGATTGCCGACTCCATGGCTGCGCGGCGATTCTCCATGATTCTGCTGGCTGTGTTCGCGGTGCTGGCGCTGTTGCTTTCGTGCATTGGAATCTTCGGCGTGATTTCCTACGTGGTCACGCAACGCACGCACGAGATCGGCATCCGCATCGCGTTGGGCGCGCAACGCGAAGACGTGCTGCGCTTGATGCTCGGTGAAGGCATGCAGATGGCGCTGGCCGGCGTGGTGGTCGGCCTGGTTGCGAGCTTCTTCCTGACGCGCCTGCTCGCCAAAATGCTCTACGGCGTGAGCGCCACCGACCCGGTCACGTTCGCTGGCGTCGCGGCGATTCTCACCGCCGTAGCGTTAGCCGCGTGCTACATCCCCACGCGCCGCGCCATGGGAGTCGATCCCATGGTGGCCCTGCGCTACGAGTAACGTGAGTCTGACAGGCCCCGCGAGACGGAACCGGTCGTCTTACGACCTGGTCAAGAAATACTGGCAACGCTCGTCGCCGTACTCAGATCGACTTAGGCGAGCACGCCAGTAAAATAGGCAAGTGGTGCCTCTGGTTTCCGCTGACGCGCAGTTGTGCCGCCACTCGAACGCCGGTCTCCACCACCGAAATCTGCGCCTAATTTGTTTTGTCGTCCGATTCGCGTCGGTTGCAAGCATCGCGAGCGTCGCCCGTCGTCCGACAGGGCCAAAGCCCTGTCGGACGACCACAGACTGAAGTCTATGCCACGAGCGTCTCCGCCGAATTCGATCGAAGCAATCACCTCGATCCTTGCCAGTATCTCGATCGCAATTCTGGCCATCCGACTGCGCTTGGCTCAATCCAAATAGGTGAGCCAGCACGTGGCACAGGCCGGCGTGCGCCCTTTTACGTTTGCAGCTGCGCTCCCACGCTTTACGGCAACGGATCGCCCCGTCCATCCTTGTAGATCACGTGCGCCGGAAGACTAGCCGGCGCGATCAACACTTGGGAATTGTCCCCGCGCTGATCGTCGATGAAGACCTCGAACTCCGGCAACGCTTCCGACACATCCCCCGGCGTAATCAAACCGTGATCCGCCAGCGCCGTCGCCGTCCGCCGCTGCTTTTCCTGTACCTTGCCGATGAACGCGAGCAACTCCTTTTGAAATTGTGCCTGCGATTTGAATTCAATCGTCTGCGTCGCATCCACTTCCCACGGAATCTCCTCCGGCTTCACTCCAGTCATCTCCGCAATCAACCGCCGTTGCCGCTCGTCCGTGAGCGTCACGCCTTTTCCGCAGGCCGCGCTCGGCAGAAAGCTCTCGCGGAGTTCTCCTCCGCGCTCACTCGCCTCAATGACCGCATCTAACGTAGTGTGGTCCGCAAGGAGGCCCTAATGTCGTCCGCACCCGCGCAACTCGTACCTCCCGAAATCCAAATCCGCCGCATCCTAGACGAAGCCGCCGCCGCAATTGCCTCGAGAGACATCGCCGCAGCCGTCGCTCAATTCGCGCCCGAAGTTTTCCAGTATGACGTCGTCGGCCCGCTCGAATCTCGCGGCGTCGCGGCCTGCGAGGAGCGCACTCGCGAATGGTTCGGCGCGTTCTCCGGCCCGATCGAGTTCGAGCGCAGGCACGTTCACATCGCCGCGGCGGACGACGTCGCCTTCGCGCACTGCCTGAATCACGTCACCGCCACGCAAATCCACGGCGCCAAGCTCGACATGTGGTGGCGCTCCACCACGGGCTTCCGCCGCTGCAAAGGCCGCTGGCTCATCGTCCACGAACACAACTCGATCCCATTCAATCCGCAAACCGGACAAGCCTCGCTGGATTTGAAAGGATAGAGTTCCGCCCGAGGCGCGCATGGCGCGCCGTAACATAGACTCTCGAGTCTGTGTGCGCGCCTTTTGCGTCCGCCGCGGTGGGCGACCTACTTTCGGTGGTTCGCGAGTTTGGCGATGTTCGAGCCCTCACAGACTGAAGTCTATGCCACGAACGTCTCCGCTGAATTGCCCATAGCAAGCACTTCGATTCTTGCCGGTAACTCGATCGCAATTCTGGCAAGATCGCGGTGCTCGCCAAGCTCACCGTGGCCGACCACGTCAGTAGAATAAGCACGTCCTGCCTGTGTGCAATTGATTGTCCGACGTGACGCGCATTCTTGTAACGGCGTGTCAGCGCAGCGTCGTGACCCGGCAGCCTCACGCGTCGCTGCCGTGACACACAGCCGCCATTTCCGTTGTACAATCCGCGCAATCGCAGAATCCTTCACGCTCCAAAAGGAAAATCAATGAGCACCCCTGCAGCCCCGTCCGCGCAGATCCCCTCGTCTGCAGCGATGTTTCAGATCCTCGGCGGCGCGTTCTTGGCCGGCGCCGTTTCTTGCCTTGCGCAAATGGGAATTCCCGAGCTGCTCGCAAGCGGACCCAAAGATGCGAAGCAACTCGCCGCCGAGCTGGGCGCGCTGCCGGGTCCGCTGTACCGGCTCATGCGTGCGACAGCTTCCATCGGCGTTCTGCACCAAGGCACGGACGGAAAATTTTCGCAGACGCCGCTCTCCGCCATTCTCTGCGCCGACGCGAAGCCCTCGCTCAAAGCTTTCGCGATCATGGGCGGGCGCGACTGGCACGGGCGCGGGTGGTCGAACCTGGAGCACTGCGTTCGCACCGGCCGCACCGCGGCGGAAAAAATGTTTGGCCAGCCGATGTTTCAGTGGCTCGCCTCGCAACCGGACGAAGCCGCGATCTTCCACCAGGCGATGACCGAACTTTCGATGATCACCAGTCCAGCCATCGCGCAAGCCTACGATTTCAGCGGCATTCATTCGATCGTCGACATCGCAGGAGGCCACGGCTTTCTACTGGCTGCGATTTTGGAGCGCAACCCGCACGTGAAGGGAACTCTGTTCGAAGTGGACTACGTGCTTGAAGGTGCGAAAGGCGGGCCGTTGAAGCCGCACACGCACCGCTGCGGATTCGAGAGCGGCGACATGTTCAAGAACATTCCCACCGGCCGCGATGCCTACATCATGAAGCACATCATTCACGATTGGCCCGACCAGACTTGTGTCGACTTGCTCAAGGCCTGCAGGTGCGGCGTGAATCCCGGCGGAAAATTGCTGGTGGTCGATTCGGTGATCCATCCCGGCAACAATTTCGAGCCGGGAAAGTTTCTCGACCTGCAGATGATGCTTTTCCCCAGCGGACGCGAGCGCACCGGATCCGAATTCGCGGAAATTTTCGCCGCCGCCGGCTGGAAGCTCTCCCGCGTGATCGATACCAAGACCGACGACTCGATTGTGGAAGGCATCCCCGCATAAGCGCCGCACCTCCCGTGGCACACGCATCCGTGCCTGTGTGCTTTAGGCTTTGGGCGCGCACAGCGCGCTGTAGCATAGACTTTCGAGTCCGTGCGCGCGCATTTTGCGTCCGCCGTGGCGGACGACCCACTCCCAGTGGTTCGCGGGTTTAGCCATCCCAATTCTGGCGATCACTCGACGCTTGGCTGAATCGAGTTTGGTGAGTCTCCGGCCGTGGAACAGGCCGGAGTCCGCCTGTTTGCCTTTGCTCCGCGTTACTTGGGATTATTCGCCGCAACGGCCTCGTCGTAGGCAGCCTTGGCGATGCGCGCAATTACCACATCGAGTGTCGCCTCGTCGGCGCGCGAATCGCTGACGAACACCGCCACCGCGAGCTTGCGCCCATCGGGCAGCGTGATCAGAGCGATGTCGTTTGTGGCGAAGGTGACGCCGCCGACTGTGCCGGACGAGCCGGTTTTGTGCGCGACCACCGTTCCGGCGGGCAAACCTCCGCGTATGCGATCCCGTCCCGCCGAGGCGTTTTCCATCCAACCGAGCAGCAGCCGCGTGTGCTCCGGAGTGAGCGGCGAATTTGCGTCGCCGATGCGCTGCAACAGCTGCACCGCGCCAGCCGGCTCAACCCAGTTGCGATACTGCGCTTTCACGTCGCGGTGCAGTCCGTCCTCGCCGTCTTCCATATGAAAGCCGCGGACGCGGAGCGACGCGATGTAGTCGTTCACAACCGGAGGACCTCCGACGCCGCGCAGCACGATGTCCGTCGCGACGTTGTCACTCTCCGAAATCGAAAGCCGTAGCAACTCATTCAGAGGGATATTCACCTCGCCGTTTGGATATTTATTTTGTAGGGGGCTGTGGGTGTGGGGAATCCGATCGCTCGCGAGGAATCGAAGTTTTTGATCGAGCGAAAGCTTTCCCGTTTCGATTTGATGCAGCGCCGTCACCGCGAGTGGAAACTTGAATACGGATTGCATCGGCGGATGCCCGTGCGCGTTCAGGTCGCAATTGAGCGCCGAGCCTTCCAGGCCGCACGCCGCGGAAACTTTGCCTTTTGCATGGGTGGCGATCGCGCGAACTTTCTCGCGAAGCGCGTCCTGCGCGAAAAGCGGGCACGAAAGACCCACAACAAAAAGCACGACGGCGGAAAACACCAACAAACACTTGCTTACATTTTTCACAGCGCTATCTTCCTTTCCGCCGCACTCCTTGAAATCGAGTATCTGCACTACTTCCTATGGCTTCCGTGTTCCTGGCATCACGTCTTTCAATGGCGCGTTCTTCTGCTCATACGTACCGTCGGTAGGCAACGGTTTGCGCGGCAGCATATGATCGCGCATCGCCGTGTTATAGACGAAGATCGCTTCCACCACCGCGGCCTGCTTCAAGTCCGCCGGCGAGAGCCGCTCGTACACATCCTGGTTGGTATGCACGCTGCGCGTCTCGTAGTCGCGCGGGTCCTGGATGAATTGAAACCCGGGCACGCCCACCTGATCGAACGACTCGTGATCCGTTCCGCCGGTGCGCCGCATGGTCACCGTGGTCACGTCCAGATCGTGCAGTGGCGCGATCCACTGCTCGAAAATCGGAACGATCGCCGCGTTTTCCTCCGCGTAGATGCCGAGCAACCGGCCGCCGCCGTTGTCGATATTGTAGTAGCCGGAAACCAGCGCGTGATCCGGCTTCAGCGTGAGCGGTCCGACGCGCTCGCGCAAAAAGTCGGGAACTTCCATTTGCTCGGGCGCGGTGGAAAGTCCCATCTCCGCGATGTGCTCTCTCACGTAGCCGGACGAGCCCATGTCGCCCTGTTCCTCGCCGCTCCACAGCGCGATGCGAATCGTGCGACGAGGCTTCGCGCCCACTGCATTCAGAATCCGCATCGCCTCCAGCGCGATGATCGAGCCGGCGCCGTTGTCCGTCGCGCCGGTGCCCGCGATCCAGCTATCCAGGTGCCCTCCGAACATCACCACCTGATCCTTCAGCGCGGGATCGGTGCCCGGAATTTCCGCGAGCGCGTTGTAGCCCAGCTCGTGCTCGCCGGTAAATTTCGTGTCCACGTTGAGCGTGACGCTTACCGGCACGTTCGCATCGAGGAGCCGCGCGATGCGGCCGAAGCCTTCGTTCGCCAGCACCACCGAAGGAATCGACTGCTTGTGGTCCGGCATGTACACGCGCTGGCCCATCGCTTCATTGTTGTCGTCGCGCATGATGCCGCCGTCACCGGCGTAACTCGGCAGCAGCAGCGCGACGGCGTGCTCATCCGCAAAGAATTTCGCGATCTTTTCGCGGAAGTTGACCTGCTTGAATACGTTCGCCCAGAATTTCGGATCGTCGGGATCGACGTGCTGCTCATCTACATTGCCATCGAAAGGGAATCGCACGATTTGCTCGAGCTTGGCCGCATCGTAATGCTGCAGCAGCGGCGTCGGATCGGGCGGCACGGCGGGCGACTTGCCGAGCAGAATAATTTTTCCGGAGAGTTTGCCGCGCCACGGATCGAACGCCGATTCATCCTGCGGGTAGGGAACCGCCACCACGTCAGCCGTCACCGCGCCGTTCGTTGCGGGTGACCACGGCGTGGCCTGCGCGATCAGCACCGCCGTGTCCGGCGCTGCAATATCGACGTACGTGCCGATCTGCAGCCAGCCGAACCCGAACTCGCCCCAGCTTTCCAGGCGCGCATTGGCGCAGCCCATCGCTTGCAAACGTTCGACGACCCACTTGTCCGCGCGCGCCAGATTCGGCGAGCCGGTGAGCCGAGGTCCGATGCCGTCAAACAGCGCACTCGCGTATTCCATGATGTGCGAGTGGTCGAGCCCTTCTTCGCGGATTCGTGCATACATGTCCAGCTCGATTTTCTCGGTGGCGGGCTGCACCGGCGGATTTTTGTAGTCGTAGCCGATGGGCGACGTCGTTGCTGCCGTCGAGCCACCGTTTGCGCTTCCAGCCTTTCTCGCGCCGCTCCTTTTTGCGGGCGCCGTCGCTGTGCTCGTTTGCGCGTGAACCGCCGCTACGGACATCAACGACATCATCGCGCACGTGATTTCCATCGCGAATACTCTCACCGTCGCGCCCCGAAAGGCCTTCGCGCAGCAGCGCGCCGTCGGCGATCGGCGCGCCGCGAATATTCCACGCCAAATTGACGGGCGTTCACACCGCGCTTTTGTCCGTTCACACTCCACCGTGAAATCCAGATTCCCCATGCGAATCCTCCAGAAGCCGCGCGCGAGCGTAGGCGTGTTCATCGCACCGAATCAACGCCGAATTCCCAAATGCGTGCCCACACCCTTACGCCGTTTGACGCGCGAAACCGCGATTCGGCGTGCCAGCGCGGGTAGAATTGCCCTCCGTGGGGACTCTCTCACGTTTGGCGGCGCTAGGTGCATTCTGCCGCGCATCATATAATTTGCACTCCGTAGATTGCTCGCCGAGGCTTGCTTGAAGCTCTGGACTAGAATTCTGCTCGCCGTTGTGGCCGCGTTGGTCGCCGCCATCGCCGCGATCCCGCTGTTCGTCAACGCGAACACGTTCCGCCCGGTAATCGAAAAGCAGCTCACGCAAGTCTTCGGGCGCGAAGTGACGTTTGGCGACCTTAGCCTCTCGGTGATTCACGGCCGCATGGCCGCGAAAGGGCTAACCGTCGCGGGCGATCCCGCATTCGGTCCCGGCCCAATTCTCACCGCCGACGAGTTGCGCATCGGCATCGCGCTCCGTCCGCTGATTTTTTCGCATCAACTGAACATTCGCAGTTTCGAGATCGATTCGCCGAAGATTAAGCTGGTCCGCGCGGAAAACGGCACCTGGAATTTTTCCACCATCGGCCACCACGTCGCGCAGGAAGCAGCGGCGGCCGCAAAGTCTGCCAACAGAAGCGCAGGGGCCACAGCGCCCGCGAATGGCGCCGGACCCTCGTCGGCCGCCACGCTGCCGGATATAAAGGTCGGTTTGGTGGATATCGAAGACGCCACCGTCACCGCGGGCGAGCAGCCCGCACGCGGCGAGCCCAGCGTCTACAATCACGTGAACATCTCCGTTCACGATTTTTCGTTGGCTTCGAATTTTCATTTCGATCTTGACGGCGATTTGCCTGGGGGCGGAACAATCAGCGTCAGCGGCCACGCCGGTCCAATCAATCGCGACGACGCTGCCACCACGCCGGCTGAAGTGGAGCTTTTCCTAAAGCAGCTTTCGCCGGTCGCGGCAGGATTTCTCGATCCGGATTCAGGCTTGTCGTTCGTCGCCGATCTCGACATGAAAGTTTCGTCCGACGGCACCACGCTTACCAACTCCGGTACCGCGCATCTTTCCCATCTGCAATTGCGCAAAGGTGCAGCCGCCGCGCCGAAACCCGTCGACCTCAGCTACAAAGGTACGCACGTGATGAGGACCAATCGCGGAACGATCGAAGACGCTGCCGTGCAAGTGGGCGACGCCGCGATTCATTTGAACGGGACCTACGAACCAGTCTCCGAAGGCGCCGCGAATCCAGGGGTGAACCTGAAGCTCGCTGGCCAGGCGCTGCCGGTCGACGATCTGCAGCCGCTAATGACGGCCGCGGGCGTGCGCCTGCCGAACAATTCAGTATTGAAGGGCGGCACGCTCGGCCTGAATCTCGCAATTACCGGCGTCGCGAAAGCCCTCGTCATTATCGGCGAAATTGACGCGGACAAAACGCGCCTGGTCGGATTCGACGTCGGCTCCAAAATTCACGGCATCGCTGCGCTGAGCGGCGTGAAAACCGGAGACACGACGAATATCGAAATGCTCCGCGCGCACGTTCGCATGAGCAACGCGGGCGTCGTCGTGGGAAAATTGAATGCAGTGATTCCCGCCCTGGGCGAGCTTTCGGGCAGCGGCGCGGTTTCTTCCGCGAATCAGCTCGACTTCCAGCTCGTCGCGCAAGTGAAGAGCGCTTCTGGCGTAGGCAAGGTCGGCGTGGGATTGCTCAGCGCCCTCAACGGCGGCGGTGACAAAAAAGGCGTCCCGCTCAAAATTGTCGGAACGCCCGATGAGCCGGTGATCACCGCCGACGTCGGCAGCGCGGTCGGGCACACCACCAAATCCATCGGCAATTTCTTTACCGGCAAGAAAAGTAAGTAGCCCTGCCGAGATGTTCGCGCACCAGCGTGTCGGACTGTGTAGCGTACCAGGCGGTCCTTCTACTGCCCGAAACTCTCACAGGCTGAAGCCAATGCCACGGACACCTCCGTTCGTGTGATTCTTGATGAGCTTCGAGCTGCACCGTACCGTACTGTTCGTTTTCACTTGATCACAAAAAGCCCATCGTCGGTCCGCGTGGCGAAACGCCGTTACGGAGTTGTTCGTGGCACAGACATACTGCCTTTGGTCTGGCGGATGCTACGAGCCAGGCCCTTTGTGCTTGACACCGAACGGCACCCATGTTTACTCTAGGCATTGTTGAATACAGCCTGAGCAAATAGGGGTGCACCCGCGATGATGACTCCTCCTCCGCGCGACCTTTTCCCCGGAGCGCTCGAAATGATGATCCTGCGCACGCTAAAGCGGCAGCCGCTCCACGGCTACGCCCTCGCGCAGAACATCAAACGCACCTCGAACGACCTGCTACAGATCGAAGAAGGCTCCCTGTATCCCGCGCTGCAACGCCTGCTGAAATCCGAAATGGTGAAAGCCGCCTGGGGAACATCCTCCACGAACCGCCGCGTGCGGATCTACACCCTCACCGCGAAGGGCATCACGCACCTCCAAAAAGAAATGTCAGCCTTCGAAACCATGCTCGAAGGCATCACCCGCGTGCTCGCGCCGGTGAAGTCATGAGCTGGCTCGACGACATCTTCACCACACGCAAGACGCGCGACGCGCAGCTCGCCGGCGAAATTCGCGAGCACCTCGAAGAGCGCATCGAAGAACTCGTCACCGGCGGCATGAGCCGCGCCGACGCTTCCGCCCAAGCCCTCCGCGATTTCGGCAACGTAGCGCTGGTCGAGCAGGACGGCCGGCAGGTGTGGCGCTGGCAGTGGCTCGAAACTCTCGGCGCAGATTTCCGTTATGCGGTGCGGACGCTCCGTCAGTCTCCGGGCTTCACCGCGATCGTGATCCTCACGCTCGCGCTGGGCATCGGCGCCACTACCGCGATTTTCAGCGTGGTAAACACCGTGCTCATCCGCTCGCTGCCGTTTCCGCGCCCGAATGAACTCGTGGACATATCCGAACGCAGCACGATGTTCGACTTTACGAACCTCGGACTTTCGCTTCCCGACATACAAGATGTGCGCACGGGTGTTCCTATGTTGTCCAACGTCGCCGCGTACAACTACGTCACGCGCGAATTTGGCGGCGACGGAAAGCCGGAACGGCTGAATGGACTGGATACCGAAGCGGAATTTTTCTCGGTATTGCAGGTGGAGCCGCTCGCGGGCCGTTTCTTCACGCCGGAGGAAGTGAACGAGAAGGCGCACGTCGCGCTGATCACGCGGAAAATCTGGTGGGACCGCTTCGGCTCCGATCCGAATGCACTCGGAAAGGCGATCCGGCTCGATGGCGAGTCGTACACCGTGGTAGGAGTTCTGCCTGCCGAGTTGGAAACAATTTATCCGGATATCAAACTCGTGACACCCCTGGTTCCCTCGCCGGAGGACGCTGACGCACGCAACCGGCACAATTACCAGGTGCTGGCGCGGCTCAAGCCCGGCGCGACGATGACCGAATTGAGTTCGCAGCTGGACACAATTTCATCACGGCTCAGCTCGACGTACCCGGACAGCGACAAGGGTTGGTCGATCCACGCGAAGACCACGAAAGAAGGGATCGTGGGCGATTCGCGTACGCCGATTTTGATTCTGCTTTCGGCGACAGGGCTCGTGCTGTTGATCGCATGCGCGAACGTGAGCAATCTGTTTTTGTCGCGCGGATGGGCTCGGCGGCGCGAATTCGCGATTCGCAGCGCGCTCGGCGCTTCGCGCGGAGCTCTCTTGCGCCAACTCTTCGTTGAAAACGCGATCGTCGCGCTGATCGGCGGCGCGCTGGCGTTCTTCATCGCGCTGTGGACCACCGACGCGCTGCGTCGCGCCTTGCCGCCGGATATTCCGCGCCTGAACGACATTCACATCGACGGCACGGTCGCACTCTTCACGCTCGCAGCAGCGCTTCTCGCGGCCTTTCTCTCTGGCCTCGCGCCGGCGCTGCTCGGATCGCGCGGCGATATCACCGACGCAATCAAGGTAAGCGGCTATGGCGCGCAGGTTCACTCCGGCGGCACGCGGCACAATGTCGTGCGCCGCCTGCTGGTGGTGAGCGAAGTCGCTCTCGCGGTAATGCTTCTGGTTGGCGCTACGCTCGCGATTCGCAGCTTCGTTCATCTGATGCGCGTGAATCTCGGCTTCCAGCCGGAGCGCGTGCTGACGATGCGGCTCGATTTGCCGAAGCACCGCTTCGCGAAGGATGAAGAGAAAGCAGAATTCGCGCGCCGCGTCGTGGAAGATGTGCGCGGCATTGACGGCGTGGAATCCGCGTCCGCGGGCATGGTGTTTCCGCTGGGTGACATGGTCGCCGAAGGCGGTTACATGACCGAACAAACCGCGAACGCGCCTCGCGACCAGATGCCCAGCTCGCGATTCAACAACGTCTCGACGGATTTCTTTCGCACCTTCGACATTCCGTTTGTCGCCGGACGCGATTTCAATTCCGCCGACACGAAAGATACGAAGGTCTATATCGTGAACGAAGCGCTGGCGCGCAAAGCGTTCGGCACCACGAATGTCGTCGGCAAGCGCTTCAACATGGGGGGCCGCGAAGAAAATAAGGAGATCAAGTGGGGCACGATCGTCGGCGTGGTCGGCAATGAAGGAGACGCGCGACCGGGTAGCGATCCGCTGCCGTACATCTATTCGCCGATGTCCAGCGACAACGGTTACGACGGTATGTTTCTCGTAGTGCGCTCAAAAGCGAACGCCATGGCGCTGGTCCCGGCGATCGAAAGCCGCATCTGGGCGATCAATGCGAGCCAGCCGATTGAAGACGTCAACACGGAACAAGAGCGGCTGGAAGCTTTGAACGCAGCGCCTCGCGCGCAGAGTATTTTGCTCGGCCTGTTTGGCGGGCTGGGTTTTGTGTTGGCGCTGGTCGGCGTCTACGGCGTGATGTCATATCTGGTGTCGCAGCAATCGCGAGAAATTGCGATTCGTATCGCGCTGGGGGCCGAATCGAGCACGATATTCAAACTGGTGGTCGGCCACGGTTTGAAGCTCGCGCTTGCGGGCGTGGTTGTCGGCGTGGCGGCGGCGCTCGCATTCACGCGCTTCATGCACAGCCTGCTTTTCGGAATCAGCGCCACCGATCCCGCCACCTTCCTAATCGTAGCACTGGCACTCACGGCCGTAGCAATACTGGCCTGCGTGCTGCCGGCGCGGAAAGCGATGCGCGTCGACCCCATGACAGCGCTGCGCTGCGAGTGAGAGCTACAAATTCGAAAGCGTGGAACATTTCACAGAGAGGGAGGAGAAAGGATTTGAGGGCGCGGAGATTTCTAGCCCAAGCACAGCTTCTCGTGCCCTCGTGAAGTTCTCGGGTTTCTCCGTGGAATGTTGGAATTTGAGTTTGTCTAGTAGATACCGGGGATGAGGCGCTTTGGCGTAGTGCGCGAGTAAGCCTCGTAGTCCGCGCCGAAAGCGGACCGCAGCGCCGTTTCCTCCACGCTGATTCTGTAGAGTAGCGCCGCCGCACACGGCACAAGAATAATCACGAACGATATCCAGTTGCGCGTGTGCAGCGCCACTGCAAAAAATACCAGCAACAGCCCGGTGTAGGAGGGATGCCGCACGATCGAGAAAATCCTGCTTGTTTGTAGCGTTTGTTTGTCCCGAATCGCGACGTTCACGCTGAACCACCGGCCCAGCGTGATGATCGCCGTCCAGCGGATCGCGAGCGCCACCGCCAGCAACACCGCCGCCGCAGTCCGCACCCACGGCGCGCCGCCAAACATCGTCGGCTCGTGCATCTCGCCATGCGAGATACCGATTGTCAGCGACACGGTGATGACGATCCACAATATCCGCAGCGATCCTCGGTCGCGTACGTCGCCGCCGCTCGAGCGCGTTCGTGTGGCGATCAGAATTCCCACTTCGCCCGCGACCCACGCCCAGTACAAAATCAGCCAGATCGTCGATCGTGTCATCGTCCGCGCGTCACCCTAACCCGCGAAGTGCTGCTGCTTGCTGCCCGAGACCGACGCTCCGTCTCCACGCTTCAAACCGCTGAAGACCAGCGTCGAAACAATCGTCAAGCATCCCAGCCCGATCAGCCCCTTATGAATCCCGTGGATCATCTCGGCTGCGCCAGACGTGCCCTTCGAAGGCACAAACAGCGCCGTCGTGAGCGACGCGATCGCCACGCCGAAGCTGATGGACATCTGTTGCATCGTGCTGGCAATCGAGCTGGCGCTGCTGGTCTGTTCCTCGTTGATGTCCGCGTAGACCAGCGTGTTCATGCTGGTGTATTGCAGCGACGTAAAAAAGCCGTAGCAGAACGCCTGTATGGCGATCACCCACCACGGAGTGTTCACGCCGATCGTTGCGAACAGCATGAGCAGAAGCCCCAGAATCACCGTGTTCGATACCAACACGATGCGATATCCGAGCTTCGCCAGAATTTTCGGCATGGTCAGTTTCATGGACATCGCTGCCGCCGCCTGCGGCATGATCAGCAGCCCGGATTGAATTGGCGAAAAGCCGAGCCCCACCTGGTAGAGCAGTGGCAGAAGGAACGGCACGCCGCCGATGCCCAGCCGCGTAAAGAAGCTTCCGCTCACCGACGCGCGAAACGTTCGAATCTTGAACAGCGCGGTATTGAGCAGCGGGAACTTTATACGCGTCGCGTGCAGCCCGTATCCCGCGAGCAGGACGAGCGAAAGCGCGAGCAATCCAAGCACGGTGCCTCGGCGTAAGGTGTGCTCGCCAAAAACTTCCAGTACATACGACAGCAGCGCCACGCCCGAACCGAACAGCAGCAGTCCCCACGTGTCCAGCGGCACGTGATTTTCAGCGCGGTAATCCGGCAGGTGCATGTAGACCATCACCAGGCCAATCAGGCCGATCGGAACGTTCACGAAAAAAATCACGCGCCAGTGGAAGTAACCGACGATCAGTCCGCCGGCGATCGGTCCTAGCATCGGGCCGATCAGTCCGGGAATCGCGACGAAGCTCATCGCGCGGATCAGCTCCCATTTTTCAAACGTGCGCACCAGCGTGAGCCGGCCGACGGGCACCATCATCGCGCCGCCGCAGCCCTGCAGGATGCGGCACGCCACCAGCTCGTGAATGTTTAGGGAGATGCCGCAGAGAATCGAGCCGAGCGTGAACAAGCCGATCGCCGACGCGAAAACGCGCCGCGTTCCGAACCGGTCCGCCATCCATCCGCTGATCGGAATGAACACGGCGAGGCTCAGCGTGTAACTCGCGAGCACGGATTTCATGCTGAGCGGCGCGACGTGCAGCGCAGCGGCGATGGTCGGCACGCCGGTGTTCAAAATCGTGGTGTCCAGCGACTCCATAAAAAACGCGACGGCGACGAGCCACGGCAGCAGCGCTTTGCTCGCGGAGTTTATCGAAGTGCCGTCGAACGCGACGCCCGCCGCAGCTCCGCCCGCGCCCGCCGAAGTCGCCGCGTGATCGACCACCGGTGGCGCCGAAGCCGTATGCGTCCCCATCGACATCGCCGCCGGCGTCATCGCCGGCCGCACCGGTACCGCAGCAGAGACGGCCGCTTCGCCCGCCGAAGCGTGCTTGAACTGTTTTCCGCCGCTCAACGTGCCCGAAGATGCGATGGCGTTCGCGGCGCCGTGGCTCGCTTTCGCGGTCGAGGCGTCGCCAGCTGGCTTGGTCACGCCGGCGGCCTTCGAAGCGCCGTCGTCGGTGCGCTTCGTTTGGTTGGAGTCAGTCATCGATCGCGCCGAAGCGCAGAGCATTTTGATGCATCGTGGAAGCTTTCGGCGACACAAATTTCGGACAGTCCGCCGGGGCGAGCTTCTGTGTTTGCGAATCGACGTGCTGGCAATCCCTCATAACGTACCGCGCAACAAATTCGGTGAGATCTTGCGTGGAACAGGCTGGAGTTCGCCGGTGTGGTCGTTAGCGCACACGCTCCGAGAAGTTGCCGGCTAGTTCCTCACCCGCAAATGTAAGGGCGGTTTTCGTGGCATAGACATATTGTCTGTGGCCGCGCTCCGACAAGAACACAGGCGAACTCCAGCCCGTTCCAAAGGGCTTGTCGCCTATCGTGATTGAGTTCAGTACACAGTCGTTGCCAGAATTAGGATCTGAAACCCATAACTTGCGTGGGATAGCCAACCTGACTGTCGTCCTACGACGGGCGCGCCCCGCTGAGGCGCTATCGCTGGCGGATCGAGGCTCTCTTAGCGTTGCGTTGTGCCGTCAGTGATTTCTGGGTCCGTTCGTGATCGCGCCTTAGCCGCGACAATCCTTCGCAAGCTGACAGCTAGGTTCGTTATCCCACATGTAACGAATTGCCCGCCTGCCAGTAATAAGGTACAGAAGCACAGCGATGAACCTGCTCGAACGATTCGCGCGCGGCGACCGCGACGCCTACGAGGCGCTTTTCCGCGCGCACCAGGCCGACGTGTACCGCTGGTGCCTGCGCATCGTTCGCGATCACGCTTCGGCGGAGGATCTCACGATGGACGCGTTCTATCGCGCGTTTCGCTCGCACGCGCACTTCGACCCTGGCGGAAAGTTTCCCGGCTGGATCAGGCGCATCGCAACGAATCTCGCGCTCGATCATCTGCGCGCCGCGAAACGCAACGTCCCGCTCGCGCCGGACGAGAGCAGGCCATCGGGCCGCGACGCGGAGACCCAGCGCGCTGTGAGTGCAGTTCGAGCTTACGACGCCGGCGCAGCAAGCCCGGCCGCGCAATCGGGCGGCGTGATGCGGCGCGTGCCGGACGAATCCAGCGCCGATCCCGCGATGCGGCGAGAAGCGCGCGACCAGATCGTCGCAGCATTTGCCGAACTTTCGCCGAAGCTGCGCGCCGTCGCCACGCTCGCGCTGATCGAAGACGTGCCCTACGCGGAAATCGCAGACGCGCTCGGAATCAGCGAATCTGCCGCCCGCGTCCGCGCGCACCGCGCCATGGAATTCTTGCGCCGAAAACTGAAGCACCTGAGGACGAGTTGACCATGCCAACGAACCCGAACCACGAATTCGACAAAAGGGAATTACGCTCGCTGCTGAAGCAAGCAATGCCGCCGGTGACCGACGAACGCCATCGCGACATGTGGCCGCAGATGCTCGCGCGTCTCGACGAACGCGCGCGCCGCGTTCCTTGGTTCGATTGGGTGCTTGCGGCGGGCGTGATCGCGTGGGTGGCGTTCTTTCCCGGCGCGATTCCGATTTTGCTGTACCACTTGTAGTTCTGAAAAGTTTATATGTGAGCCGTCACGCGCTCCGTGGAAAGCGCGGCGGCTCGAAGGAGCGAGTCATGACATCCCATCCATATCTTCGCGCATATATGGCCGGCGTTGCGGTGCCGACGCTGATCATGCCGTTGCTGCTGTTCACCTACATCATCGCGCGATTTGTTTTTCAAGTGCCTGTGCCGATTGAGCGCGGCCTTGTGTTTCCGATGGCGCTCGTGCCGAATATTTTCGGCCTCTGGAACATGTTCTACCAGCGCCGCCACTTTACCGGTCCGGTAAACATTGGCCTGCACGGCGCGATATTGCCATTCCTGATTCTTCCGTGCGGCTACGGGATTGCTCGCTCGCTTGGATTTGTAACTTTGCACCAGAGCACGATCAGCTGGTTTGGCGAGCTCACAGTGAACTACGGCTTGGTGTTCGTGGGCTTTTGCGTCGGCGTGACGGTCTACTATCTGCTGTGGAAGTACGTGGTGAATTTCTTCAACGGGACTCTAGGCATCGCGTGAGTCGGGCAGTCCGCCGCGGCGCTCGGCGTGACGGGACGCGAGTTCACTCGCGTCAGACAGTCCCCGCGCGGTGGAACCGGCCCTCCTACGATCGCGTCTCGCAATACTGGCACTCAAGCTCGACGGTCCACCCAACAGATTCGGTGAGATCTTGCGTGGAACAGGCTGGAGTTCGCCTGTGTGGTCGTCAGCACACACGCTCCGAAAAGTTGCCAGCCACTCCATCGCCCGCAACTATAAGGGCGGTTTTCGTGGCATAGACATGTTGTCTGTGGATTGCGCTCAGACTCGAAAGTCTATGCTACAGCACGCTTCGCTCGCCTAAGATGCGCCGGTTAACATTTGCGCTGTACGCAACGAAAAGTTCAGTGGACTGCGATGTTGTAGCTGACTAGAACGCCGCTGACGAACGAACACGTGACAGTAGCGTCGGGCCGCTCGAAAATCTCGGTGTGGACCTGGATTCCGTCGTGGTCGGCGTCGGTCTGGCTCGTAGGCGCGCCGAGCAGAGTTTGCACGTCCTCGACCTTCATCCCTTTTTGCAAACTGTGCAGCGGATTGGCGCTCGGCGCGGAAGCAGCCGTGGTCGGCGGCGCGGCGCCGCCGTTGTATGCCGGACTTCCGGCGTTGGCTGCGGCGATCGTTGATGGCGAATTGCCCCGCGCCGGCGCACTGCCTGGAGCAGCGCCTGCATTCTGCGCTCCCGGTGGGTTTTGATTCGTGATGTTTTGATCGCCGAAAATTGCGACGGGGAAGCTGACGTACTTTGAAAGTGCGAGCATCACAGCGTGGGGCGTCATATCCGCGGGAACTTTGTCGTTGTAGTTCAAGTTAAACCGCGAGCCGCCGGTCATGCGATGTGCGATGACCTGTTGTTGGCGCCGCGCCGCGTCGTCTTCGGCGATTTGCTTGTTGCGGCGGTCGTCGCGCTCGCGTTGCCGGACGACATCGTCAAGCTGCCGCTGCAAATAGCGCTTCTGGTCTGGATCGTCGGTGTTGGCGATCTGATTTTCAAGGTCTTTCTCGCGCTGGCTTTTTTCGGCGGGCGTGAAGTGGACCGCGGTGTCTGTTGCATCGCCGGCCGTGCCAAATCCGCCGCCGCCGAGCTGAAATTCAATCCTCTTGCCGCTGACCTTCACCTTGGTGACCATCACCGAATCGCCGACGCGCAGCGCGACCGGAAAACTTTTCATGCGTTTGCCGTAATTGTTCGCGTCGAGAGAATTGGGGCGGTCCGGATAGAGGTCCACGCCTTGCTGCGAGCCGGGCATGTCGATCAGCACGACGACCTGCTTGCCTTCGAAGAATTGATCGAGCGCGGGTTCCTGCGCGCGCACTGCCGGCGCCGTCGCCACAATCGCGCCCGTCGCAACCACCACCATCGCCATCCTCGCCCGCCCGCCGATCATCCCGCCTCCATCACCCGATTTGCGATCCGTCCAGCGACACACTCACGCGCGCATCACGATTTAGGAATTCGTGGCAGAAAGTTTGCCATTTTTTGCGTGAACAATTCAATCACAAGGTGGGATAGCCTGCCGCGCAGGCTGTCGTCCGGCGAACTACAATCGAAGGTGTCGCAGAAACGACGATGGATCATCACTTCGACTTGGAACGAGAAGATTTTTTCGGCTTCGGCGCGTGTTTCTCCCACGCATCGGCGAGTGTCTTCGCAACCGCGCGCTCGGTCGCCGCCTTTAGGTGGACGCGCGTCGCGCCCTTCTTGCCCCATCCGCCTGGGATCACGGAAAACATTTTCGGGTGCGCCTTCACCATCGCGGCCTGTTGCTCCGGCCACAAGCTCACCATCCCGAATTCCTTCGATGGGTAGGCCAGCGTCGCGAAAATCTTTCCGTGTACGCGGAAGTCGGGATGTTTCATGTGCTCGCGCTCTTCGGTGTCCGGCAAGCTCAATGCCAATTTGCGAAACACGGATGGTGTCATACGAGTTCTCCCTGGTGAGTTGACCGCGACCATCGTAACGTCGCGCGGAGCTGTGGCATTATAAAAAACGTTCGTGCAGTGAAAAAGTCACGTGAGGAGCGAAGTGTGCGGCTGAAAATTGTGCAGGCAGGCGAGCCGGTGCTGCGGCAGGCGGCGCGCGCCCTCACCGACAAAGAAATCCGCAGCGACGAAATCCAGCGCCTGATCCGCGACATGCATGAAACCATGACCGACGCGCCCGGCGTCGGCCTCGCCGCTCCGCAAGTTGGCCTGGGCATCCAGCTCGCGATGATTGAAGACCGAGAAGACCTGCTGAAGAGTGTCACCGCCGAAGATCTTGCCGAGAAAGAACGCCGCAGCGTGCCGTTCCACGTGATCATCAATCCGAAACTCACGCCCGCCGGCGACGAGCACGTGGAATTCTACGAAGGCTGCCTAAGCCTTGCTGGTTTTATGGGAACAGTCGCGCGAGCGCGCCGCGTCCGCGTGGACTGCCTCGGCGCCGATGCGAAGCCGCGTACCATCGAAGCATCAGGCTGGTACGCGCGCATCCTGCAGCACGAAATCGATCATCTCCATGGCACGCTCTACATCGACCGCATGCGCCCGCGCACTTTCACCACGCTCGATAATTTCACGCGCTGCTGGAAAGGCAAACCGATCCCGGAGTAGCGCACGCAATCCATACGCGTGGGATAGCCGACCGGGCTGTCGTCCTACGAAGCACACCTCAGTTGGCGCAGGGAGTCGATCCTACCGCGGTCACACTAAGTGGCGATTTGTGTGTCATAGACATACTGTCTGTGGGCTTTTTGTCGCACTGCACTCCGAGCTCGAGCGATCCACTGACTTCAAAGACCACAGGCGACCTGCCTATGCCACACACATCTCCGTGGTAGGGCACCGTGGCCCGTCGATCACTTTCGTCGGACGGTCAGCTTCGGGCCGTGTCTGACGTGCTACGGCTTCACGGGCTTGTCCGGCGCTGCGGACGGCGGCACGCTAGCGGGCGCGGGCAACGTCCTCCCAAGCGCTTTCACAGTGAGTGGATCTGGAGTGGCAACTCCGTTCACGCGATTCACTACGTTGAACCCGCCGTCGTAATCCCACATCGTCCAGCCGATGCCGTGTTTTTCGAGCGACGTGCGAACGTCGGTGAGCCACGCCGCGCGCTGCTGCGGGTCGCTCGCTTTTGTGAAAACGCCAAACTCGTTGCAGATCACCGTCACGCCCCAGCGCTTCGCCCAGTCCGCTGCCTGCGTGATTTCTTCATCGATGCGCTGCGCGTTCCACCGATCCGTGCCGTAGCGAATCACCTGCAAGCGGTAGACCGGATTGTCCACCTGCTTCGCCACCTCTTGCACATTTTCGGGCGTGGAGGGGTAGGGTACTTCATGCAGAAAATGCCAATAAGGATCGCCCCACGTGGCGCCTTGATGCGTGAATACATGCGACTCGTAAAAATGAAATGTGTAGATCACGTTCGTGTCGCGCAGCGGATCAAGAAAAAGCAAGTCGTCGTCATCCGAATAGTGCGCGCCGGTCGCGATGATCGTGTGATGCGGCGCGGCCGCGCGAATCACGCCTGCGAGTTTCGTCTCGATGCCGTACCAGCGATATGGATCGTGCAGTTCCGGCTCGTTCAGGATTTCGAAGAAGACTTTATCGGGATCGCTCGACGCGTAGTGTCGGGCGAAGCCCATCCAGAAATCCGCGAAATCCTGGACGAAATGGTCGTCGGTGGCGAGGCTGTGTTTGAAGTCGCCGCCCGCGTGGATGTCCAGCTCAACGGCTAGACCGTGCGCGAGAATTTTGTTCACCGCCGTGTCGAGGAAAGCGATGTAGTCCGCCGGCAGCATATCGGCTTGCCCCCGGCGGAACATCGGCGCGGGATTGATGGTCACGCGAACGTGATCGAAGCCCATCGCTTTGATCAACGCCAGGTCGTCGTCGGTGATCGCCGTATCGAAGTGCTGCTGCGTAAGGCCTGCCGGATCGCCCCCCGCCTGAAACCAGTTGCTCAAATTGATCCCGTGGCGCAGCGCCTGCGCCCGCCGCGCCGCCAACGCCGCGCCATCATCCGTGCCTTGCGCAGACGCACCGTACATCGCCATCGCCGCCGCACACAGCAACGCCAGACGCACCGCCCGCATAATTTTCAAGTTCGCCTCTCGATTTTCGCTTTTGAACTTCCCCCGGTCTACGGCTGTGAATAGTAGCCCATTCGTGTTCGCGCGATCAGGGCCGGCTTCGCGATTTTCACGTCAATTTTGTGGAACTCATTCGGCTTCGTGGATGCCGGTGGGACGTAGGAAATTTCGTAGTAGTTGTCGGCGTCGGCGAGGCACCTGCGAATTTCGGCGGCGACGTCATTACTTTCGGAGAGCGCAAGGCCGCCGCTTTGCTCGGCGAGCACTTGCAAAGCCAGCGCTCCAAAGTGAACGTCGCTCAACTTGGTGACGCCCTTCAAAAAGCTTTTGTAGTAAACGCTGTGCATCCCCGCGTCAGTCGTGCCCAGCGGGTCGACCGCGTACAGCGTGATCCGCGCGCGCATCAGGTTCGCGCTTGTGGTAACGATGTCGCTGAAGACCTGTTGCTCCTGCTTTTTGTCCAATTCGACGTTCGCGCCCGAGAGCAGGGCCCAGCCCGGCGAAAGAAACAGCACGAGCTTGCGGCCGTTGCGTTGTGTTTCCGCGACGGAAATGCCGCCGAGGGCACGGAGCGAAATGTCGTCGCGCTCGGCTGCGCCGTAGAAACCGCCGGAGCGCGTCAGGCTGCGCAGTGCGATCTGGGACTTGTCAACTTGCGCGTTCAAGTCGGTGCCTTCCGTCGAAAACGGCCCAAGCGTCTGAATGCCGGTGTCGGTGAGGACGGCAATCGCGGTCGGATGCGCGAGCGCACCGGATTCCGACTTCAGAAATTTCTCCAGTTCGTTGCGCGCGTAGTTCACGTTATTCACACCGGTGTTGACAGCGTCGATTACGATCAACGATTCCACCTCCGCTTCGCGGCCGCTGATCGCGCGGAATGACGCGATGGTCTGCGGCGCGCCGTTATCGAGCACGGTGAAATCGGGTTGGGTCAGGCCGGGAACGGCTCCGCCGGATTTCGGCGCGACCACCACATCGAGCAGGATTTTATTGTCGACCGGCGTAGCGGCAGGTGCCTGCTGAGTTTGTTGCTGCGGCAATGTCGCGAATGGAACCGTTACGAACAGCGCTGCTCCAAGAACAAGCATGGACCCCCGGCGCATGGAACCTCCTCGTTTTCAGCGTGATTGTATTCTGACTCGCGGCGGCTGGCACTGGTCCCAGCCCCTTCCGGTCGCGATCAAGAGCGCGGTCAGTGCATGGGACGTGGAGCGGACCACTGGCGTTGCAGAAAACGTGGCGCGAGCAGCTCGATTGAGAACTGTTCGGGGCGCAGCCCGGTTCGCGGGCTAAAAGTCGTCCTCGTCGATGACGGCTTGCGCCAGCTTTTTCGGCGCGAGTAGCGCGTAGCTGGTTCGCAACAGCTCGCGGACCTCTTCCCAATCGATCGCGCCGCGATCGAGCCGCAACGCCACCCATCCCGCCGGCCCAACGTATGCCGGGATGTAGTAGCGCTCCGGCTGCGCCGCGACGAGCGACTTGTTGTCCCCGGACATTACCTTGCACGCGAGCCCTACGATTCCGTCGCCATGGTGATTGTTCAGGAAGTAGGCGAACTTTTTCTTGCGCACCGTAAAGCCGGCGTGGTCGCCGTGTAAGTAGCGCCCCGTTTCCGGCAGCTCAAGCGCCAGCTTGCTGACGCGCTCCATCCTCGGATCGTGTTTCATACGCCGTGAATTCTTCGCGTGGGCCATCTCCAGTCAGTGCGCCGGCGCTTTGGCAGGGAAATACGCCGCGAGCGGAATCCGTGCAGTGCCCAGAGCGCCTGTAGTCGCATCTCGAACCACCACGCGAACCTGAATCGCGCCGTTCGGTACTTCCAAATCCTTGGTGGTCGTGAGTCCGTTCGCCAATACCCTCTTGAAGTCGTCCGGCGGGATGTGTAGCGGGAAAGTTTCGTCGAATGCCGATACGATTTTGTTTTGATCGTCGAGGCTTAACAACACAACGTCCACCGAGCCCGTAAATTTCCCGTCCTGCTGAGCCATGACAACGTCTTCCATGTCCACCGAAACAGTAATCTTCAGCGATTGAGGCGCGCTACTCTCTTGTGCCGCAGCGGTCACTCCGATCTCGGTGGCATCGAGCGGACTTCGCGCTGCTTGCGCGATCACGTATTGCCGTTCTTTCGGGCCCGGTGGAGTGTCCGGCACGGCGAAGTAGCCGCGTCGCGTCTGCACTTTCATCCCGGGCCTTTTCGCTTCCACTCTTACTTCGCGAAACTTTCCGTTCCACTCGACACCTTCGGGATAGTAGCCGAGCGCGTAGGTCACTCTCGAATCGTCTATGGCGCGCCGGATGGCGCCGGAAATGTCGTTCGAGTTATAAAACGCTTTGCCGCCGGTACCATGCGCCAGTGCTTCCATCACCTGCGTCGAGTTCACGGCCATTTCGGAGGCCGCGCTCGGCTGATTGTCGGTCGAAATTCTGGTCGTCTGATTCAGTTCGCTGTCCTGCGAAGTGAAGCCAGCTGCATGTGAATCCGCGGCGAGCATACCGCGGGCGTCCACCGGATACACCGCGAGGTTTGCGGCATTCAGGGCGCGTGTGGCATCGGCGACTTCGGCGGTGTAGCTTTCCCTCTCGGCATAAATGTTTTGTTGTGTGTTGTCGAAGCCGAACGCGATCGGGAAGCTACCGGACACCCACACCAGGTTCTTCCTCCCCGGCAGCGCGGACACGTGATCGGCGATGGCCTTCAGTGCCGCCACGGTTTCACGCACCCGGTTACCCGTGTAGAGCGAAGCTTCCTTTTGCGCTTCGTCGCCGAAAAGAAAATTAATCGTTGCGAGTCCGCTCGCAAAACTTTGCGCCCCGTAGCCGGAATCGGCGTTCGGCGACGATGCGGCGAGGTCCTGCGTCCCGTGCGTGAACTGTTTCATTGCTTCCAGCAGGCTCGACGCATCGCTGGTGAAGTCGTGCAGCACACGCAGGTGTCGGCCGAGGACGTAGACAGCCACGCGGTCCTGCGGCTGGATTTGTTCGAGAAATTTCACCACATGCTGCCGTGCGAAGTTCTGATTACTCACGTTGATGTTAAGCGCGTCCAGCAGAATCACCGTGGCGCTGTTGGGCTTCGACCCATCTGCATTCAGGCGGTTGGTGTATGTGTTTGCAGGCGGCGGCGCGGGAGGTTCCTGCATCGCGTCGTTTTTCTCAATGTGGAACAGCGCGACGGTTTCCTTCTGCTTGCCATCGGTGATCACAAAATCGTCTTTGGTCAGGTCCGCGACCGGCGCGCCGGATTTGTCGTGGACGATCACGTTCAGTTGCACCATGCGCGTCGTGGACTTCAGAGGTGTGGACGCCTGCGGCAGTACGCTCGGTGTCGTTTGTGTAGGCGGCGCCTGTTGCGCGAATGAACTCGCTCCAATGACAGATATGGTCGCGAACGCAATTGCAGCGCACAGCGCGACGGGCCGTCGCGGCCGGCGTGAACCGAGCTGTTTTAGGATGAGCTGCACGTGCTGGATCCATTTAACATCTTCCACGCATACAATTTCCAATGCTTTGCGGGTTGAACTACTATCGCGCGTGTACGCTTGATATTCGAGGAATTCCACGATGAACTCTCGCTGGGCGATTTACCGAGCTGTGGCTGCAACATTCGGCATGCTGCTCGTACTCGTGTTGTCTGCTCAGGGGCAATCTAAGACGGCGCCGCTGGTGTCACCCTGGGACGGCAAGCACATCGCACCCTCCGACCTTCCGTACGCCTGCCCGGGAATACCGAATCTTCCGAGCGACTTCACCACAAACCGCTACTACTCCGATCCCAAGTCCTCGATCATCGATCCCGTACTCAAGAAAAAGTACGACGACTCGGTCGCGCCGGTCCGCAATTATTCCACGCAGCTCACCGTCGCCGCCGACGCCTACCAGACCACCGGCAACCTCTCCGCTGCGAAGTGCGTGCTGAGCAGCCTTCACTCGATGGCTGGGCGCGAAGTATTTGCGGGCAAGATGGGCAGCTCGCAAGCCGTTTACGTGCAGGGTTGGAATCTCAGCTCTTGGGCCGTACCGTACCTGAAGGTTCGTGGTAGCGGCGTCGCCGGCGCCGATGATCTCAACGAAATCTCCGTGTGGCTCCTGAAAATCGCGGAAGAAAATCGCGTTTACTACGAAGCCAAGCGCTCGAATCCAGCACCCAGCGACGCGCACAACAATCATCTATATTGGGCCGCGTTTGCTTACGCCGGAGCCGCCGTCGCCGCGAACGATCGCAAAATGTTTGACTGGTGCATGGACGCCTATCGCGAAGGCGTGCGCGACATCGCCGCCGACGGCACTCTTCCGATGGAACTCGCCCGCGGCCAGATGGCGCTGCACTATCATCTCTACGCGCTCAGCCCGCTGGTGATGGTCGCCGCGTTCGGGGAAGCGAACGGCGTCGATCTCTACGCCGCGAGCGACTACGCGATCAAGCGCCTCGTAGCGAGCTGCGTCGACGGACTCGCAAGCCCCGCCTTCTTTCAGGAGAAAACCGGGGTCGCGCAAGTCACCACGCCCACCATCGAAAGTTGGGAGATCAGCTGGGTCCAGCCCTACCTCCGCCGATTCCCTGATCCAAAGCTCGCCGCACTTCTGGCCCAATGCCCCAACCTCAGCTCGCTCCCACTCGGCGGTTTGCCACCCCCCTAAATACGGCCCACTCGAGCTTCGCGATACTTGTATAGCGAGGCACACCTGCTAGCCATTCGACTGCCGAATTCCATCGAAGTCCGTTTGGAAAAGCTCGCGAAGAGTGCTGGCCGGACGAAGTCCTTTTACGTGCGTGAAGCGATCCTTAAGCGCCTGGACGACTTCGAAGACATCTACCTTGCGGAAAAGGTGCTCGCCCACGTTCGAGACGGCAGAGAAAAACTACGCCACTGAAGACCGTGATGAAGCGCAATGCCACACGCCGTTGAACTCGCCGTAACGGCCGAACGAGAAATCGACCGGCTGGACGTCCAGGTGCGCCGCCGATTTCTGAACCTTCTTCAGCCACTCGTGGCCAAGTTGGAAGATCCGCGCTCGATTGGACAAGCGCTTGACGGCTCAAAATTCGGAGCTCTCTCGAAATATCGCGATGGCGATTTTCGAATTCTATGCAGAATCGAGGACGACCGAGTGGTCGTGCGTGTCCTGCGCATCGGGCACGCCGAGAGATTTATCGCTAGTTTCGATCTCTCTACGCGCACCCCGGCCTGCTGTGCGACTTACCGGTGCGCACGCTCCAGCACCTCGCGCAACCTCTTCACCCCCGCCGGAATTTCCGATGTGGTCGTCCCTGCGTATCCCAAAATAAATCCGTGCCGCGGATTCGGCCCTATGTACGTCGGCGACAACGGCCACAACCACAACTTCCGCTCCGCCGCATCCACGCAAATCGGCCGGTCGCGCAGCGCGCCCTTCAACGTGACCGTCAGATGCATCCCCGCTTCTGCGCCCTGCACTTCCAGCACGCGGTTCAGCTGCTCGCGAATGCAGTTCACCAGCACGTCGCGCCGCTCCGCGTAAATCTGTCGCATCCGGCGAATGTGCCGCGCGAAATGCCCTTCGTTCAAAAAATCGGCGAGCAAAGCCTGCACCAGGTGCGGAGGGCTTACATCCATCGCGTGCCGCACGGTCATAAAATTCTGCACCAGATCTTCCGGCATCACGATGTAGCCCACGCGCAGCGCCGGAAACAGCACCTTGCTGAACGTGCCGATGTAAATCACGCGCTCCGCTCGATCCATCCCTTGCAACGACGCGATCGGTTTGCTGTCGTATCGGTACTCGCTGTCGTAGTCGTCCTCCACGATCCACGCGCCCTCGCGCTTCGCCCATTCGAGCAGTTGCATGCGCCGCGTAGCGCTCATCGTCGCGCCCAGCGGAAATTGATGCGACGGCGCAACGAACGCCGCCCGCGCTCTGCGGCAGGCCGCGATCCCCGCTTCCACGTCGAGACCGTCCCGATCCACTGGCACGGGTATCACGCGGCATCCGGCCGACGCGAGAATATTTCTGCTTAGCCAGTAGCCGGGTTCCTCGATCCACACGCGGTCGCCGGTGTTGAGCAGCACGCGCGACGTGACGTCCAGCGCCTGCTGCGATCCGCTGACGATCATCACTTGCTGCCACTCGCAGCGCACCGAACGCGACGTCCTCAGATACGTCGCCACCGCTTCACGCAGCACGCGCAGTCCCATCGGGTCGCCGTACTCCAGCGCTGTCATGGGCAGGTTGCGCCAGTAGCGCGCCACGATTTTCGACCACACGTGAAATGGAAAAGCGTCCATCGCCGGCTGGCTGAAGCTGAACGCGCCCGTTCCACCGAACCACGGCGGCCGCGTGTGCGGAGTCAGCACATCGATCCGCTCCGCCACTCGCCGGCTCGATGAACGCGACGAGGAACGGGGCGGCGAACCCGAACGAGCGCGGCTGCGCGTCCGCGACCTCGCTGACGGTGCGCGCGCTTCTTCCGGCTCGTCCACCAGGCCGGGCAGGGAACTCGATACGAACGTTCCTGCGCCGGTGCGGCTCTCGAAATATCCTTCGGCGAGAAGTTGCGAGTAAGCGTTCAGCGCAGGAATGCGCGACACGCCAAGTTCGTGCGCCAGCGTGCGCGTAGAGGGAATGCGCTCGCCGGCGCGCAGACTCTTCTCCAAAATCGCCGTCCGGAATGCCGAGTAGATCTGCGCGTGCAACGGACTGTCCGCTTTGCGGTCCACGCGTATTAACGGCGAAAAACCACCCACGCTTTTTTTCATCCCAGAATGATAGTGGTCATATCCACTTGGCATCAAGTGGTCATTGCGTGCGACCACTCCCGGGGGCGACATTCAGTTAGGCGATGTTTTTTCCGCACCGGGTGCGCAGGAAACATCGCCGCCGAGACGCGCACAGCTTCGGTGTCCGGCAAGCGGCCAGCGCACGAGGCCTCACATCCTCGTCGCGTCCCCTAAAGTTTGTCGGCCGTCTTTGCCGGACATCGAGCGTCGCGAGCAACTCCGCCAGCGATTCGGGAGGCAAACGTAGTGACGCACAGTTCCATCGCGAAATCATTCGCCGCCCAGCCTCTCGCGGCACTGTGGACGTTCGTCTCCGCCGCTACTTTCGGCCTGGTCAGCGGAGTCTTCTGGCAATACCTCGGTCTAATCGTCGTATTCGCGATCGGCCTGATCGTAATCCTGCGAACCGAAGTTCCCGGCGCGCGCGGCCTCGACGCATTCCTTCCGTTCAGCCGCGTTTTCTATTGCGCTCCCGTTGCGGCGTTCGGCACCGAGCATTTCGTTTTCGTGAAGGGCATTTCGGAAATGGTTCCGAAATACCTGCCGTTCCATATGTTTTGGGCGATTTTCTGCGGCATCTGCCTGATCGTTTCCGCGCTGGCGATCGTGGTCAGAACTCAGGACCGGCTCGCCGCCACGCTGCTCGGCATCATGCTCTTCCTTTTCGACGCGTTGCTCACCCTCCCTGCGATCCCACAGGAATCGCACAATCGCATCATCTGGGCGCTCGGTTTCCGCGAGCTTCAGTTCAGCGCCGGCGCGCTCGCCTACGCCGGATCGCTTTATCGTTCGCACTCAAGTTCCGGGCCGCACTGGCTCACCACCTACGCCCGCTACGTGATCGGCGCAGGAATGCTTTTCTTCGGCGTCATGCAGATTCTGCATCCCTCGAACGTGCCCGGAGTTCCGCTGGAGAAAATTACCCCAGACAATATTCTCTTTCACGGGCTGTGGGGCTATCTCTGCGGCGCCGTGTACGTGATCGCGGGAATTTGCCTTCTGCTGAACCGAAGAGCCCGCGAAGCCGCCTCTGCCGCCGGAATCGTCGCGCTCTCCATGCTCGTGTTCGTTTACGCGCCGATCTTGTTCTTGCAGCGCGGCGACATCGAGAGCTTCAACTATTTTGCAGACACCATGATGTACGCGGGCAGCGTTCTGATGCTCGCCAGTGCTTTGCCCAAAGAACACGCCGTAGCTCAATCCAAAGCCGCAATGAAGGAAGGTCACGCACATGCCTGAGAAAATTGCACCGCCCAGTTGGGGAACCGCCCGCGTTTTGGTCGTCGACGACGATGCGCTCGCGCGCACCGCGCTCGCCAACGTGCTCGGCGCTCGCAGCGACGTCGAATTTTTCGATGTCGCCGAGTCCGGCCCCGAAGCGCTCGAAAAACTGCAACGCGAAAATTACGATGTCGTGCTGCTCGACATCCATTTGCCCGGAATGTCCGGCCTCGAAGTGCTCGATGCGCTTGGCAAGGAGCACGTGCTGCCGTCGGTCATCTTCGTCACCGCGCATCACCAGCACGCCGTCGCCGCGTTTGAACGCCACGCCGTTGACTACGTCCTTAAGCCGTTCTCGAAGGAACGCATCCAGTCCGCCCTCGACGCCGCGATGCGCCGCATGGCCAGTGAGCGCGCCGCGAAGTTAATGGACCTGATGCCGCAGCTGCGCGCCTACGCCTCCAAGTCGCAGAAGATCGCGATTAAAATGGACGGCCGCATCCTGTTCATCGATCCAGCCGAAGTAATTTCCGCCGAAGCGCAGGGGAACTACGTGCTGCTCGTGCGCAACTCGGGCTCGTATCTTTTCCGTGGCTCGATTACCACGGTCGGCGCGAAGCTTCGCCCCTACGGTTTCATCCGCATCCACCGCTCGGTGCTGATGAATACTTCGTGGGTGCAGGAAATTCAAGCCGACGTGACAGGCACGTATCGCCTGCGGACCAAGACTGGCCAGGAGTACACCGTCTCGCGCACGTACAAAGAAAATTTGAAATCCCTGGCGCATTTCTGGATCGGCGGCGAGCCGCTCTTCGCCGTCGAGTAGCGTGTGGTGGGATAGTCCCGCTTCGCGGGACTGTCCTCCTACGACCTACAACCACGCAACGAGCACCGTCGATGCCGGATCAACCGGAAGCGGACTGCGCAGCCGCTCCGACGATCGCACCCGAAATTCTGGCAATCGCTGCCGTCGGACCACCCAACACACTAGGCGAGAGAACAGGTAGAACAGGCTGGAGTTCGCCTGTGTGCTTTCGGAACCTATTCAAAAGCGGCTAGTCCTCTGCAGATCTGCTTCCCACACCAGCCAGGCGAACTCCAGCCTGTGCCACGCAAATCCCTCGCCAATGATGTTCGAAGTCCGGCATCGATTTACGCCAGCGTGTGGTTTTGCCTTCCCCGGAGGACCGGTTTCGCTTCGCGGGACCTGCGGACGCGCAAAGTGGCCTTACCAATACCGCAAATAGTGGCTCTAGCGACATGCCACCCTAAAGCGTCAAACTCCTGGTGTCGTCAGTTCCTGGAGAGGGAAGCACCTGAACGTTCCCGAAACGCTGCGGCACGCATCCGCCAAGGAGGCGCCATGAAACTTGTAGAAGCAGCCCGAGTGGCACTCGTCGTTCTTTGCGCCATCTGCACTGGTGGCGTGCACCACGCTGCCGACGCACAGTCGTCCCCGTCCGTCCCGCAGCAACAGCCAGCTCCATCGCACACTCCTGCACACGATGGCTCGCACGATTTCGACTTCAACCTCGGTGTGTGGCACACCCACATCCGCCGGCTCCAGCGTCCGCTGAGCGGCTCGAACGAGTGGTTCGAAGTCGACGGCACGGTCACGATTCGTAAGGTGTGGCATGGCCGCGCGCAGCTCGAAGAAATCGAAGCCGACGGCCCCAAGGGGCACTGGGAGAGCATGACGCTCTTCCTCTACAACCCGAACTCGCACCAGTGGACCTTGCATTTCGCGAACAGCAGCGACGGCACGATCACCGATCCTTCCACCGGCGAATTTCACGACGGCCGCGGCGAGTTTTACAGCCCGGATATTTGTGACGGCCGCGCGATCCTCACCCGCCAGATCTGGTCGAAGATCACGCCCGACTCGCACCAGTTCGAGCAGGCGTTCTCCACCGACGGCGGAAAAACGTGGGAGACGAATTTCATAGCGAATCTGACGCGTGCCGACGCCGCAACAGCCGCGCAACATGTCGCACCGCCGCTCGACGGCTCGGGCGCCTCGCTCGATTTCGATTTCACGCTCGGCTCTTGGAAGGAAAAGACGACGCGCATGCGCCGCCCGCTCACCGGCTCGAACCAATGGATCGAGATGAACGGCCAGTCCGTGACGCGCGCGTTCTGGAATGGCCGCGGCAATTACACCGAACTCGAATCCGACGGCCCGAACGGCCACCTCCAGTTGCTCGCGCTGCGCCTCTACAATCCGGAATCGAAACAGTGGAGCGTACTGTTCGCCAGCAGCGGCGTCGGCGTTCTCAGAATGCCGCCCGTGGTTGGGTCGTTCAATGGCGGCCGCGGCGAATTTTACGGCGGCGATACGCTCAATGGCCGCGCGATCCTGATTCGCTTCACGTTCGTGAATCTCTCGCGCGACACGATGCGTTCCGAGCAAGCCTTCTCCGGCGACGGTGGAAAAACGTGGGAGACGAATTGGATCAATGAGTACACGCGCGTAAAAGACGCTAGCAGCACGCCGCCGCAAGCGTCTGAGGCGACTCCCGGCCCGCGATCTTCCGCGCGAACCACCGAAACAAACGCCACCGGCGCTGCGAATTTCGCGGAAGCCGCTAAGCCCCCGCGGCGATCGATAGACGATGCGTGGTGGACTGGCCCGATGCTCGCGAACTCCGCCAACACGCTTCAGCACGGACACATGCTCGCCGAGCCTTACGTCTACGACGTGATCGACACAGCCAGCGGCGCGAGCGGCTTCGGCTCACGCACCTATCTCGAATACGGATTGTTTGATCGACTCACCGTCGGCGCGATCCCCGTTTTCGGATACAACGCTGTGAACAGCGGCCTGAATAGCGCGCACGTCGCGATGGGCGATCAGTCCATCCTCGCCCAATACAGCTTCACGCGTTTTCACGAAGGCAATTGGGTACCGACCACCGCGGTGATGGTCCAAGAAACTTTTCCGACGGGGCGGTACGACAACCTCGGTGACCGTCCGCAGAACGGCCTCGGCGCCGGCGCGTACACCACCACGATCGCCACAAATTCGCAGACGTATTTCTGGGCGCCGAATGGTCGCATCCTGCGCATGCGCCTGAACGCATCGGAAGCGATTTCGACCGACGCGAACGTTTCGGGCGTGAGCGTTTACGGAACCAGCGCCGCTTTTCACGGCCACGCGAAACCGGGCAACACCACGTTCGTCGATTGGGCGTGGGAGTACAGCTTGAAGCGAAGCTGGGTGCTTGCGCTCGATGCGACCTACAGCCACACCGGCAACACGCGCGTCACGGGCACGAACGGCGCAACCGGCAGCTCGATCCCGTCTCCGGTGCAGATCAACAGCGGCACGATCGACGCCGTTGGCTTTGCGCCCGCGGTGGAATACAGCTGGAAGCCGAACCTCGGCGTCCTGGTGGGCGCACGCATTTTGGCGATCGGCCACAACATGACAACGACCATCGCGCCCGCCATCGCCATCAACTATTTCCGGTGAGTGAAACAAAACATCCGCGACGAATTTCGCGCGCATTCGAGTGAGGAGATCATGCAACTAGCCGCAGCCCTGCTTCGTCAGTGCTTCTTTGTCTGCGTTATCGTCTCGACCTCAGGTACAAATCAGCTTCCGCCCGCGGCAGGGCACTGCATGCACGCTGCGGAGGAAGCGGCAATTTCGGATTCGGCGGTGTCGGCAGCTGAGTCACGCGATGGCTCGCACGATTTCGATTTCGAGCTCGGCGCGTGGAAAACTCACGTGAAGCGCCTGGCCCATCCGCTCACCGGCTCAACCACCTGGCTAGACTACGACGGCACCACGACCGTCACTCCCGTCTGGAACGGCCGCGCAAATCTCGTTCAACTGGAAATAAGCGGCCCCGTCGGAAAAATCGAAGCACTCAGCCTGCGCCTTTACAATCCCGAGGCCCGCCAGTGGAGCCTGAGTTTTTCCAACAGCGCGAGCGGCACCATCGGCATTCCCACCATCGGCGAATTCAAAAATGGTCGCGGCGAATTTTACGATCAGGAAACGCTCGGCACGCGCTCAATCCTGGTCCGCTTCCTGATTACGCCGCGCGATGCCAACGCCATCGGCTTCGAGCAAGCCTTCTCCGCGGACGGCGGGAAAACCTGGGAACCCAACTGGCTAGCCACCGACACCCGCATCCCCGATCACGACTAAGCCCACAATCTGCCGCAGCCGCAGCTGTGCCCAAGAACCCGTCATCCTGAGACCTGATTCATCGGGCCGAGGGATCTCTCGTCGCTGTTCTCCACACGCTCGACGAACTCGGCCGCCATCGCTTCTCGCCGAAGGCAGCGACTCAAGGCTTCGCCGCCACCTTCGCCTCGCTCGAAACCTCCGCATCGTGCATGTTCAAAATCCACCAGCGGCCGTCCGTTTTCCTGCACATTGACATTCCATGCCCCCACACTTTTTTTTCCGGCGTGTCCAACGCGAAGTCGTAAGAATACCAAAGCGCGTTGCCGAAAAGTTTCACCTCATGCATGGTCATGTCGTAATGCACGTCCGGCGCAAACTTAAAGTAGTAGTCCTGCATGTACTTCATCACCTCGGCACGGCCCTTGAATTCGCCCGCGGCGGTGTACAGCACAATCTCCGGATCAAGGCACTGCTCGAACTCCGCCGCTTTGCCCAGCTCGAACGCGACGCGGCAACCTTCCATCGTGCCTTCCATTTCGCCGAACGCTTGCAGTGCGTCCGGCGGATCGCCGCCGAGTGACGCGACTTGCCGCTTCATGTCGATCGTCACGCCCATCTGGTCGAGTAGATCGACGCCCATAATTCCGTCGATCGCGCCGCCGCACGCGTTGCCGATGAGGCTCAGGCCAATCGCCGGCAGCTTCACGTCGGTGAGCGTGTGATTGCCGAGCGAAAGCGCGGCCACTGTCACTTCGCGCGCGCTCGTCGTCGCGGTGCCGGTCCATGATGCGATGTGCACTTCTTTCGATTTTCCGCCGGAGAACGATTTCAGATTCAGCATGCTGGTCGCCGCCGTATCCACGAGGAACTGATATGTCCGATCGCCCACGCGCACTTTCACCACCGGCAGCTTGTCGCAATGTTCGAGGGGAATATCGGTTTGGGGGGTAACGACTTGCTTCGGTGGCCCAGCGCCTGCAGCAGGCGACTGCGCCACAGCACCGAACGCCGCCAGCGAAAACAGTGTACCGACAACGAAACCACGTGGAACGACATCGGGCAGGAGACAAATTCTCAACTCGGCGGAAAGCATACGCACCTCCGGATCAGCAAACTCACGCTAAGTTTGCCGCATCGGATGCGCGCCCTACGCCTCGCGATTCAGTCTCGACCGCGGGATAGTCCCGCTTCGAGGGACTGTCATCCTACGAACGCCCACCAAGTGCTGGCAACGGTCGCTGCCGGGTCACCCAGCAAATTAGCAGAGAGCGCACATGGACCGGGCTGGAGTTCGCCTGTAGGAGGTAAATGCTTCAGCCGCGCACACTCTTATGGCGGAAAGCCGTTTCAAAAGCAGCCCACGAAGGCAAAACCGCACAGGCGAACTCCAGCCTGTTCCACTCAACGGTCCGCCAATGTTGATGTAAGCCCGGCAGACTTGTGCGCCAGTATCTGGTTCTGTGTTCGCCGGATGACAGCCTCCGCGGCAGGCCATCCATCTACTTAAAATCCACCACCAGCAGCGTCATATCGTCATCCTGTCCGCGCTCGCCCGAGTAGCCTGCAAACGTCATCACGCTCGCGAGCAACGCATCTGCCGCCGCGCCCGGCTCAGCGCTGCGCTGCGACTTCAAAAAGTCCTCGCACCGCGGCTTCCCAAACTCCTCGACCGCTGGCGTCCGCGCTTCCAGAATTCCATCCGTGCACAGCACGCAGCGGTCGCGCGCGGCCACCGAAATCTCCACCGCCGTGTACGCCGCCTCGGGAAACATTCCCAGCATCAATCCATTTTCTTCATACTCGCGGACGTCGCCTGTCGCGCCCGAAACCATCATCAACGCCGGATGCGCCGCTCCCGCATAACGCATCACGCGCTGCTCCAGATCGACGTACACATACGCCGCGGTCACAAAGTGCTCCTCGAATTTCCCGCACAGCGCGCCATTCAATCCATCGAGCACCCGCGCCGGATTGTCCGCATGCTCCGCCTGTCCCGCGAACGAGACTTTCAGCATCGACGCGATCAGTGCCGCCGGCACGCCGTGTCCGGTCACATCCGCAATCAGAATCCCCACGTGCCGCTCGTCCACCACAAGAAAATCGTAGAAGTCTCCCGCCACCGCGGACATCGGCAGGTAACGCGCCGCGATCTCCAGCCCCGCAAGTTGCGGCACGCTCTGCGGCAGCGTCGACGCCTGAATCCGACGCGCGATCTCCAGCTCCTTATTGATCGCGAGAAGTTGTTCCTCCTTCGCAAAGGTGCGATCCGCCGCCACATAGCCCAGCGCCGCAACGAACACCAGAAATCCGATGAATTCGACGTTCGGCCCGCGCACCAATCCAAGCCCTAGCAAGTTTGCGTGCAGGATGAACGCGAACCACACCGCAAAGCCAACGAGCACCACGCGAAAATCACGGCTCATCGCGATTCGTTGTCCTGACCGCACGCGACGTATCGCGAGATGCACGGCAATCGCTGCGAACGTTGTGAGCGTCAGAACCGTATTCGCTGTAAAAAGCGGAGTCAATTTCGCTCCCGCGAGCGCCGCGGCGATTCCGAGTACCGCCGCCACGCCATTAACAATCAATATGGCGCGCTGGAAGTGCTGCGTGACCACCGCTTTGAGCTGATAGAAAAACAGCAAAGCGGGAAGGAGAATCACGGATGTGATGTCCCAGATCAGGTAGACCCAGAACGACGGCCGAACCTCGAACAACGCACGAAACGCCGGTGACTGCGCGAGCATTCGCACCGCATACAGCACGCAAAATACACCAAAATAAATCAGCGCCCGGTCGCGCGACTTCCGGAAGAAAAAATACAGCGCCAGCGCGCCGAGTGCGATTGAAAGCAGCAGCCCGGCCGCCGCGAGCACCATGATTTCCCCACGCCACTCCGCGCGCGAGAACGAAATCACAGGCTCCGGCGCGAGCGTCCCTGCAAGTTCGAGTGAGAGTAGCGCGAGGGAATTGAACATCAGCGGTTCGTCGCCCAGATTGTAACAACGGGAAGCGCAATCACGCGACGGCGCGCGAAAAATGCTGTGCGCGGATCACCAGTTCGGCGCGTCTTTGTGGAAACGCATGCGGATCGGCTTTACCCGCTCCTGCAACCAGCCGTGCTCGGGACACTCCAGCCGCCGCGGAAATTGGATCGCGCCCGGAACCGGCCTCAGCACGAGCGCCTTCCCGCATTTCGGGCACGTGTCGGACAAGAGGTGGCTACTCCGTGGGAATGCTGAAAATCGCGGCCCTCATGGAAACGTCCAGCGTCTCCCATTTCGCGTCGCTGTATTCGCCCGATCGAAAATTCTTGAGCGCCAGCGCCTTTGCTTCTTCAGGTGAGTTCGCTTCGATCTGCCGGTCCAGAAACGTCGGTCGCGCGAGCCGCACTGTGTACTGGGACAATGGCCTCTCCCTCTGCTGGAGCATGATGTAAGTCAGGGCTCGCGCGCCGCAATGAGCGTTCGCATCGGGGTCTCGGAAGCCGAAATCAGCTTACCATCACAACGCTCCGTACGCTTGCGCACATTCGTGGGATAGCCTGCCGCGCAGGTTGTCGTCCTACGACCGGAGCTCGCCGTTACAGCACGCTCACCGGCGGACCGAATACTCCATCGACACCGCTTAGGCCGCACTTTGGAGTGCGCCAGGTCGTCGCGCCATCGCCACTTACCCCTCCGCATCCTTCGGCGGTGGCGCATACCGCCGCAGCAGTGTGATCGAGAACACCAGAATCAACACCAGCAGCCCGAGCAGCGTCAGCTCGATCATGCTCGCGCGAAAAATGCTCGCTCCGTCCGCCGACCACGTCCCGCCTTTCGTGAGGCTCGCCGCCTCCAGCGTGATCACCAGAATCCGCCGGATCGACGCGATCAGCCCGACCACCAGAAATGGTTCCGTCACCAGATAGTGCGAGCGAATCGAGATGCGCACCGTGTGCAGAATTTCCACCAGCATCAGCACCACCAGCAGTTGGTCCAGAACGCGCAGCGTTTGCGTGCCGATCGTCCAGTGCGCCATGCCTTCCCAAAGCATTTCGGCGGCGCACGCGATCGTTGCGAACGCGGTGATGAACAGCAGCACCGCGAGCACGGAGTAGATCGCCACCTCGGCGGTGCCGAGGTAGTCTCCGAAATGAGCACGTATTCTTTCGCCGGACATTCTGAAAGCCGCTCCCAAAGGCGGTGACCAATGTGGTGCTTGCTGGCAACTCTACGCGGAACGGCCCGCCGACGGACTCGCCGACGCCCGAATCGGACGCGCGTCCGTCGCGGACCGCGATACCGCTTGCCGCCGCTTCCGCCTCCAACTATCATCACTCGCGCCAAGCATCTCCGACGCCTCTGAGGGAGCCGATGAAACGCGTAGCTGCCATCCTTTATATAGCCGCATCTGCAGCACTCGCCCTTTTCGCCGCAGGATCCATCGCGCCAACCGCCGGAGCGCAGGAGTGGTCGCAGCCGTGGGCGCGCGAACGCATCGACAAATCACCGCGCCACAGCGAATGGGTCACCTTGAATCACGGCGGTCGCTCCGTCGAAACGCTGGTCGTCTATCCCGAATCGAAACAGAAGCGCCCCGTCGTCCTCATCATCCACGAAATTTTTGGGCTCAGCGATTGGGCGCAGGAGCTCGCAGACGAAGTTGCCGCCGCGGGTTACATCGCCGTCGCGCCCGATCTTCTGAGCGGCATGGCGCCGAATGGCGGCCGCACGAAGGATTTCCCGAGCGGCGCTGTCGTTGAAGCTGTGAGCAACTTGCCCCCCGATCAAATCACCGCCGATCTGAACGCCGCCGCCGAGTACGCCAACAAAATTCCCTCGTCGAGCGGAAAACTCTATGTCGCCGGATTCTGCTGGGGCGGGGGACAGTCGTTCCGTTTCGCCACCAATCGCGCCGATCTCTCCGCGGCGTTCGTTTTCTACGGACCGCCGCCGGAAACCGGCGCGATGGCGCGCATCAACGTGCCCGTTTACGGTTTCTATGCCGGCGACGACGCGCGCATCGGCGCAACGATTCCTGCGACCATCGCCGCGATGAAAGCGGCAGGGAAGATCTACGAGCCGGTCACCTATCCAGGCGCGGGTCACGGATTCATGCGCGCCGGTGAAGCGCCCGATGCCGCGCCCGGCAACGCCAAAGCCCGCGAGGACTCCTGGGCACGTTGGAAAACTTTGCTGGCGAAATAACCGCGCTCGCGCAAAATAATTTCAACGCAGCGGGACATCCGGCACGCGAATTTCGGGAGCGAGGTAAGCACCAGTGGCGTTTGACGCCTTCATCAGCTACGCATCGCAGGACAAAACCGTCGCCGACGCCGTTTGCGCGCGCCTGGAAGCCGCAGGCATCCGCTGCTGGATCGCGCCGCGCGACATCACACCGGGAATTTCCTACGGCGAGGCGATCATCGACGCGATTCACGCCGCGCGCGTGATGATTCTGGTTTTCTCCTCGCACGCCAACACTTCCGGCCAAGTGCCCAAGGAAGTCGAGCGCGCCGTCAGCAACGGCCTTCCGATCATTCCGTTTCGCATCGAAGACGTCGCGCCAGGAAAATCGCTCGACTACTTCATCGGCTCGGTGCATTGGCTCGACGCGATGACTCCGCCGATGGAGCAGCATCTTGACGCGCTCGCCGCCACCGTCCGCAAACTCGTTCCCGATACCGATCGCGACTCGCGGCCCATACCTGCGCCGATTCCGCGTCCCGTGCCGCAACCGATTCCTCACCCCCCTGCAACGAGTCCGGCGCCGAAGCCTTCGAATTCAAAAATGTGGTTCATTGGAGGAGCGTTGCTGGCCCTCGTCGCTCTCGCTGTGACGCTGATGCACAGCGGCGGTGGATCGTCGTCAGATCCGGCGCGGTCAGCGCCCGCTAACAACGTTCAGCCCGCGAGCGATTCGAATCCATCGCTGTCAAATGACGTGACGCCGCCTGCGAAAAAATCCGCACCCGCGCGGAAACAGGTCGCCGGCTCGAACGCAAATCTGATCACCGGATGCTGGCTCGTGAACGGAACATCGCCCTACACGATTCACGCCGACGGTTCGATCTCCGCCGGCCCGTTTACCGGGCACTGGCGCGATCTTGGCAACGGGCATTACACGTTCACTTGGCCCGACATGATCGAAACGCTCGCAGTTTCGCCCGACCAGCGCAGCATGTCCGGCGGCAATCAGTATGGGTTTCCGATTACGGGTGGGCGCACCAGCGCCGGCGTGGGGCTCGCGGGAAGCTGGCACTGGGCCAACGGATGGAACGTGAACGTTTCGCCGAACGGGACATTCGTCAGCGGCTCGTGGAGCGGCACATGGCGCACCGCCGACGCCGCGCGCGGCATTTATGAAATGACCTGGCCCAAGCCTGTCGACCAGGTCCTGCTGCTCGGAGGCGGCATGCGCATCTCCGCGGCGAACCAGTACGGCATCTCCTCCACTTCGATCCGCGCCAACAACTGCACCGAGTAGTTGCGATTCAGCCTCGCAGCCTCAATTTCTTTTCCAACTCCCCTCGATCATCCGCAAACCATGCGCCGTTGCCCTTATTGCATTCGTAAACGAAGTCTCGCAACGACGAACTTTCCTCGACGTATCGCGAAATATCTCCCACGATTGCTAGGCGCACTCCATAAGTCACGAATTTCTGCACGAACTCTCCCGCTACTCCTGTCTTCAGCCGGAAAAAATCCGCATGCAGCCGCGCGACAGGGATCGCTACCATGGCCGCGTTCTCGCTTCGAGCTGCCGCGATCAAGTCGGTCGCGTCACGTCCTGTGCGCAGAGGCGCGCCTTCCGGGGAGCACTCCAGCACCCGAACCGTCTCGATTTGGTAGAGGTTGCCGGCCATCCCCGTGCATTCCTTCATTCCGCCGGATCGATCAGCTTCATCCCCGACGCATCATCCGCCTTTTTCTCCAGCGGCGACGTGCTCTCCGTCAGAAAAACTTCCAGCGTCGGCCGCACATTCAGCTCGAAAACATGCCCGCCGACCGTGCCGCCGTCCGGCTTGCCGAGCACAGTGTGCATGTGTACGACGGGCTTTCCGCCAAATTCCGCGATGTCGCCGATCAGCGACAGCACCTCGCACTGCTCGCCCACCGCGATCTTGCGATAACTCTTCTTCGAAAGATCCAGCCACGCCAGCGTAGCGCTCTGTGCCGCGCCGATCGCAGTGAAGTGCGCGTCCTTTACGCCGTGCGCGATCGCAAAATCCGTCAGGCCGCTGAGCGCCTCGTCGCCCTCGCGAAAAATAATCGCGTACACTTTTTCCTGAGGCGTGTCTTCCACCAGCTTCGCCTGCATTCCCGGCGCCTTTCCCACTGGCACTGGCCGCGACGGCGAAATGATGCCCTCGGTTCCCACCACGGAAGATTGCGGCGTCGAAGTCTGCGCGACCGCCACGCCCGCGGCAGGGAACACCAACAAAAGCAAAACCACTCCAAATTTCATCATCGGATTGTCCTCACGGAGTTTGATGCGCGCGGGACAGTCCCGCTTCGCGGGACTGTCATCCTACGACCAACCACGAAATCCTGGCAACCATCGGCGGCGGACCGGCCGGCAAATTGGGCGAGAGAGCAGGTGGAACAGGCTGGAGGTCGCCTGTAGTGGGATAGCCGGCCGCGCAGGCTGTCGTCCGACGACCACTCGACTCCGTCGCCAGTCCGCCACCGCGCAAGCCCTCAGTTCGCTCCGCATTCGTAAGGCGACGGTCCCGCGAAGTGGGACTATCCCACGCTAGTGGCCTGTACCAACTGATTGTGTACTGATATGGCGTGATGGGTCGGCATATTTCCATTTCAGAGTGCGCGGTGATTGGTTGTACTGACGGATGTATCGCAAGAGCTTTCTGTTGAGGTCCGAGACAGACGTAAATACGCCGCGCGCGATGACGTCACGCTCGATCTTGCCGAACCACAGCTCGACTTGATTGAGCCACGAAGAGTAGGTCGGAGTGAAGTGCAAGTGAACCTTGGGATGCATCGCCAGAAAGTCGGTGACCGGCCTGCTCTTGTGAGCCGAGAGGTTGTCGGCGATCACATGGATCTCTTTGCCGCGAGGTTGATCGATCACAATGTCGGTCAGGAAGGCGGCGAACTCGGCCGCCGTATGCCGCGCCGCCGTTTTGCCCAGCACCTGGCCGGTCTTGGTGTTGAAGGCGGCATACAGCGACAAGGTGCCGTGACGAAAATATTCAAATCCGTGCCGTTCGGCGCGTCCTGGGGACAGTGGCAGAACCGGATCTTTGCGATCCAGGGCCTGAATAGCGGTCTTTTCATCCACGCAGAACACCGCGGCATGCGCCGGCGGATTCAGATACAGCCCAATAATGTCGGCGGCCTTCTTTTCAAAATCCGGATCGTTCGAGGCCATGTAGCGCTCGATACGATGCGGCTGGAGTCCGTGCTTACGCCACACCCGGGCCACCATCATGTGGCTGACCTCCAGATGCGCTCCGAGTTTGCGCGTGCTCCAGTGCGTCGCCCCACCGGCCGGAGGACGCCGTGTCGCCTCCAGAATCCGCGCTTCCAATTTCGGTGTGAGCACCGTGGCGAGTTGCCCCAAATGGCGGCTATAGAGTCCGGCGATGCGCTGTTCGGCGAATCGTTTACTCCAGCTGGCTACAAAACCACGGCTGCAGTCGATGCGTTCGGACACCTCATCCCAGGTATGGCCTTCGGCCAACAACAAAATCAGCCGCGCCCGTCGGGCATCTTCGGATCGGTGGGTCCGGCTGTTGGCTCGGCGTGTCAGTTCTATAAGCTCGGAATTCGTCAGCGTAATCGCGTCACTCATGGACGCTATTATAGTCTACGAATGGCTGTTACAGTCAACTAGTGCGAAGCCGTCGGCGCATCGATCAGCGCTTTCCATTTCCCATCGGCCTGCTTCTGCCACACCACCACATACTTGCCTTTTTCCGTCTGTGGTTTGCCTTTTTTGTCGTTCATGGTCATCGAGAAGTCGCCCTCTTCGTGGGCATAGTCTCCGTCGCGCGCGACTGTCACCTTCGTCGGCGTAAACGTCAGCGCGAAACCCGGCGTGGCTACCAGACCCGTGAGCGATTTCAGGATCGCATCTTTTCCGGCGGCCACTTCTCCGCCGGGGACGTACACTCTCGCATCGTCTGTGTAGTAGGCCGCCCACTGTGCGGGATCTCTTGTCGCCGCGGCGCTGGTCCACGCCGTATCGGTGGCGCGAATCGCCGCTTCATCCGCCGCGCGCGTGTCGGGCGGCGCCGTGGGTTGAACCGTGTTACTGCACGCCGCCATCGCGATCAATCCAGCAATCGAAACTACGGTAACAATCCGCCGGAAAATGAAGAACATGGATCCTCCCGGTGCGTGAGCTGGAATTGGGACGGGTTTGCGGGGACGATATCACTCGCGGTGGGCACTGTCGAGCGCGCCGTGGGACAGCCTGCGCGGCAGGCTATCCCACGCTACTGCGTTGTCGTAGGCGCATCCAGCATCGCCTTCCACGATCCGTCCGGCTGCTTTACCCACACCACCAAATACTTCGCCTTCGACGTCTGCGGCTTCCCGGATTTATCTTCCATGGTCATCGAGTAGTCGCCGGTCTCGTATGCGATGTCGCCCGACCGCGCCACCATCACCGTGTCCGGCGTGAACTCGAGCGCGAATCCCGGCATCGACATCAAACTCGCGAACGCGCGATTGATCGCGTCCTTGCCTTCGACCAGGCGCTGTCCCGGAATGTACACCGCCGCATTCTCGGCGTAGTAGGAAACCATAGCGGCCACATCTTTCGCCTGCGCCGCTTTCACCCACGCCGCGTCCGTTGCGCGAATTGTTGCTTCTTCGGCGACTCGATTGTCCACCGCATCCGCCGCCGACATCGGCTCCGAATGTGAGGTGCTGCACGATGCCGCCACCAGCAGGCTCGCCACCGCCGCTCCAGCGCGCATCCATCCGAAAGTGCGAATCATGGCAACCTCCTTGAACATGCAAAACTCAAAACCGCGCTCGAAGCCGCGCCGTATCCTCCACTGCCCATCTGGCTAAATCTACTCCGCTGCGCCGCTCAAAAGTGAAAATAGTGCATTGTCGCGCTCGCCCGGGGCATTGTAGACCAGCGGCGGCCCACTGGTGCGCTTCACATTCAAATGGAAGCTCACGTCCACGTGGTCCGCGATCTTGATGAACGGAATCCCTTTGTTCATCCCGTAATCTTTGCGATTAAACCGCATCGTGCCGATAATCGCGCCGGTGCCCGTTCCTTTTCCTGAAACTTTCAGCGTCAGCTTCTCAGGATTCGATACGCCGCGAATATTGAAATCGCCGTCCACCTCGTACGTGTCCGGGCCGGTCTTGACCGATTTTGTCGACTTGAAGGTGATCGTCGGATAATTTTGCACGTCGAAGAAATCCTTGTTTTTCAACTTGCCGTTCTTCATGCCGCTGCCGGTATCGACGCTGTCCGCCTGAATCGTAATCGTCAGCACACCGGTGCTTTCTTCGGGTGATGTGAAGACGAGCGACGCGTCCCAGTTATCGAATTTCCCAGTCAGCGATACCGACGCCTTCACATTGAACTTGATATAGCTTCCTTCCTGCTCGACATCGAAGACCGGCACTTGCGCGCGCGCCGCCGAAGGGAGCACCACCGCCGCGAGTAGGCAAATCAGTGCGATTCTCATGCGCGGCAGTTTGAGCAAATCTCGCCATGTTGTCAATTCACAGTGGTTTAGCCTGCCGCGCAGGCTGTCATCCTACGACCTCAGCTCCCAGTGCGCGCAACCCACAACGCCGGCTCACGCCCAAGCCTATCCGGGTGCCGCACCCTTTTGAATTCAAAAGGGTGTGCAACGTAGCCCACACACATTCAAATGTGCGATTCCTGCCGCATCCTTCACCACGATGGTCATTCTCAGTCCGTGGCGACGACGAATCCCTCTTTGCTTTTGTCCCCGCGAAATCCGGCCTCAGGATGTAAATTTGCAAGCGCGCACGGGTCTCGCGCCGCCTCGCCCCGTATAATGCACTCATGCCCGATTCCCCCGCGAAGCACATGCAGTGCATGGAAGTGTGGGGCGGCAGCCAGCTCACCGAAAGCGGCGTCGAACTCGGCGGCCTGGACGTGTGGGTTTACAGCAAGCCGTTCGGCGAAGCGCAGCGCGGCGGCGACGTGTATTACGTCTCGAGCTGCGCTACCGGCCGCATCAGCCGCCTCCTGCTCGCCGACGTTTCCGGCCACGGCCAATCCGTCGCGTCCACCGCTGCGGATTTGCGCACTCTGATGCGCCGCTTCGTCAACCGCCTCGATCAAAAAGAATTCGTGCGCCTGCTCAACGAGCAGTTCACCGCGCTTTCCTCGCACGGCCATTTCGCCACTGCCGTGGTTACCACGTTTTTCGAGCCGAGCCGCCGCCTTTCGCTCTGCAACGCCGGGCATCCTCGCCCGTTGCTCTACCGCGCGGCGCAGAAACAGTGGTCGCTGCTCGGCCACAAGGACCACCCAAACGCGCCCGCGCTCAGCAACATTCCCCTCGGCATGTTCGATATCGCCAGTTACGAACAGCTCGACTTGGAACTCGAGCCCGGCGACGTACTGGTCAGCTATACCGACGCGCTCATGGAATCCTGCGACGCCGACGGGCAGATGCTCGGCGAAGTCGGCCTGCTCCGCATCGCGAATCTTTTAGGCGACGTTCCTGCCGGCGACCTGATCGCGTCTCTCGTCGGCGAGATCCGCGAGCGCTACCCGGAAAATCTCGCCGCCGATGACGTCACGCTGCTCGTCGTCCGCGCCAATGGTCGCAGACTCCAATATTCCTTCCGCGATAAACTTGCCGCCTTCGGCCGCTTCCTGAAATCGCTGGTCCGCCCAACCGAACACGCCCCATTCCCCGATTTCTCCGTCCCCAACACGCTGGGTGCGATCATCCCCGCCCTCAGCCGCCGCCACCGCCTCCCCCGTCCCAACCCCGCATCGTCTCCCGAGTGAAATTCTCCGCATCAGCAACGCAGGGGTGGCGTACGCACTCGTGCGTGCGGCCACTCCAGTTCAACGGAGAACAATCGTTACGGAGCTGTTCGTGGCATAGGCTTCAGCCTGTGTGCTTCCGCCACAAAGTCTCACAGACAATATGTCTATGTCACAAAAGTCGCCGTTGCGTGCGGTGTAGGGCAGAGAAGTGCGCGTGGCGTCAGCTCGATCGCAAACCCCGACGCCAAATCAATTTGGGAGCTCGGACGCATCCGCCGCGGCGGACGTATGCCACGCGGCCGTGTGTTACCGACGCGCAAGATGGAATTCCAAACCGAGTGGAGTAGGCGACCGCGCCCGTGCACGCAGACTTGCCGCTCGCTCAGAAGCCTGTCATCCCGCTCCACGCTTCAGCGAGGCGAAGGATCTCTGTTCGATTTCGCGCAGCGCGGCAATCCACGTGCGAAAGTTCGCAGAGCGAATTAATCGTCTGTGATTTGAAGTGTGTGCTGCGTGTGTGCAGACGTCCGTAGGGACTGCGTGATCCGGTTCAAATCTTCCTGCGTGATCGCGGGAGTAGTGGCCGGTCCCGGCTTTTGCGAAAAATAGATTTCCACTTCGGCGTCGGATCCGTATAAACGTACGCACATCTTGGCTGGCCGCCGCACTGGATCGCCCATCTGAAGGCCCCGGAATTCCTGAGAGCGTACGATGTAAATCGCCCAGTCTGTCGTCGGTGGCATAATTGCCTTCGCGATAAGGATCACGTCGAGTGCTCCCATTCGACCTCCTCGCGAGAAAAGGGAGACGTCGCGAGGCGATGTTTTGAGCACCGCGTTCATGAAGTTGTAGTCGGAAGAGACGGCCGACGGACCGTAGGCAATCGAAACCGCAGCTGGCACGAAGCGAGTCGTCTCCGATCTAGCTAGACCCTGCAAGTCCTCATTGGGGCCTCCTACGAATTCGAGTATCACCTTGCTTGAGCCGAAGGGCATCACCGCGTCATGTCCTATGCTCTTCGATTTCGTTCGATCCACGTCGCTCCACGGAACTTCGAATTCCACGCCTCGGAAAGAGACCGTCACGCCTCTATCCTGCGCGACCGTTAAATTTTGCAAGTTGACGGGAACGGTGGCCACGATCGGTGCTTGGCTCGCCGTATGTCGCGACTGGTAGAACCTCATGATCCGCATGCCGAACAGCCAAACAAATACCAGCAGCGCAAAAAGCGAAATGCTAAGCCAGCCGAAGATGCGCTTTTTCCTGGCCATGTCTCCAGTAGGATGAAACGGCAGTTATACAGCACGATGAACATCGCGCCCTCGTCATCCCGGATGTGTTGCAACGGAAACCCGACCTGCGAGACAGGTCGTCGGAAGGCGCATCCACAACTCGGCAACGGCCCGTCATCCTGAGCTCGGCTTCAGCGGGGCGAAGGATCGCTCTTCGGTTTCGCGCGGGATACTCCCACCCAGTGCAACGCAATATCTCGAAGCAACTACTTCGCAGGAGCCGCAGGAGCCTGCGCCTCAATCTCCTCGATCACAATGGCTTTGGAGCCGCCACGGTCGTAGAGCATGCCGGTAGCCGTGACCTTCGCGCCGGCGAAGGGAAGCAGCCGCGCATTTTGACCTTTGGACGGCGTGGTGTCCGCGATCGGCAAGTAAATGGTTCCGTCGTCGCTGAGGATCACCAGCGGCGAGCCGACGCGCGCACAGGAAACGGCACACGTTTTGCTGATCGGTTTGTCCAGGCTCTTCGTAAACGCGCACGCCGAGTCGAGGACGTAGTCCTTTACTGTCACCGTAGGAGTCTCGGCCGCAGCCGCGCAAAGCGCGGCGCCGAGTACGATCGCTGCCGACACATACAACACCCGCCACGTGATTTTCATTTTCACCTCCTTCGAACTCATTGAAACGTGACTCTGCCATCCGCGTCCAGCGGCCACGTCGGATTCCACGCGACTTCCCACGCGAAGCCGTCGGGATCGGCGAAGTATCCCGAGTAGCCGCCCCAAACCTGTTCGCGCGCGGGTTTCAGGATTGGCGCTCCCGCGGCGGCTGCGCGCAGCATGAGTGCGTCGGCTTCAGCTTTCGAGCGGACGTTGTGCGCGAGCGCCATCGACGCCCGCCCAAAACTTGTCGCATCAGCGCCGAAATCCTCGGCCAGCTTTTCCCGCACGTAGAGCGCGAACACCATACCGCCGGTCTGAAAGAAAACGATGTCACCGTCCACATGCGCCGGGCTCCAACCGAGGCCTTCGACATAAAACCGCCGCGATGCCGCCAGATCGCGCACGCCCAGAGTCACCACACTGATTCGCTGTTCCATAATTGGCTCTCGATCACCGTTTGCGCTTCGCGGCCGGTTTTTTCTTCACGCCGCCGGTCTTCCACAGCGCGTCGTTCTTCGCGTTATCCTTCACGCGCGCTTTAGTGAGCTTGGTCACCAGCGCCGCGGGGACCGGCTTATCCATCGGAAACTTGACGCCGCCGCTGGTCCGCTCGTACTTCGCGATTTCTTTCGCGTGCGCTTTCAGCACCGCCGCGGTGGGGAACACGCCGACGTGTTTTTTGAACGCACCAAACATCACCAGAATTCGGGTGGTCGACAACGCCGGCATGCCCCACTTGATGCCTTCTTCCGCTGTAGGCGCGCCTTTCCTCACCGCCGCACGCAGCTCCTTCAACCGCACCTTCGCCGCTTCCGGCGCCGCCGCGATATACGCCTCAATCGTTTTCGCTTTGATCATCGTTCCGGCCTCCCCGCAAATCGCACTGCACACGTCGAGTGTAAGTCCGATGCGTTAAGATGGCCATGTGGAGAACAAGCTCTTCTGGGGATCGTTTCTCGTGCTGAGCCTCGCAGCGGATTTGTTCTTGCCGTTCTGGTGGGCGGTGGGCGCGACCGTGCCGATTCTCGCGGTGAGCTGGTGGATCGCTTACCGCGCGGATTGGCTTTAGCGCCAGCGCAAACACGTCATGGCGGCTGAGGGCCGGCCGCCTGGAATTCAATTCGATTTTTTCCGGCATGTTTTTCTACTGCGGCAGATTGAGCTTCTTGAGTAGCGCGGCCCAGCGCGGATCGCTCTTCAGCGAATCGAAAGCGGGGAAGCGGATCACGGCGGTCAACTCGTCGTCGTGCTGCGCGTACGCTTCATCGAGGTACTCAAACGCTTTGTCGCGATTTTCAATGAGCGCGTAAACCACCGCGATGTTTGCCGGCAACGTATCCTTGCCTTCTCCGAGCATGATGTCCAAAAATCCCTTCGCATCGGGCGGATAATTACCGGTGAGCTGCGATGCCACCACCCCTTTGCGCAGTGTGGCCACCGCCTCGGGCCACTTGCCCTCCGTCGCCAGTACCTGCGACTGATAAAAGAGCGCCGGACCAAAACCCGGATCGCGCTCCAGCACTTGATTGAACTGCTCGTCCGCTTCCGAATACCTGTGCGCCGCCGCGAGTGACAGCGCGTAATTCGTCCTCACGATCGACGCCAGCGGGTCCAGCGACAGCGCCTGGCGAAACTCCGCGTGCGACTCGTTCAGCCGGTTCATCGGCAGGAAGTAATTGAACGCGTAAAAGTAGTGCGCGGCCGCGTTGTTGGGATTGAGCGAAATCGCGCGCTGGAATTCGGCCCCGGCGTCGTTCCATTTCCACAAAATGGCCAAAGCATTTCCGCGCGCCATGTGCGCTTCCGAACTCGAATCGTCGAGCGCCACCGCCTTCTTCGACGCCTCGTCCGCCATCCCCGCCGCTTCCCCCGGCGGAATCAGCTGCCCGTAGCCGCCCGCCACCACGTAACTCGTCGAAAGGCCCGCCCATGCGAGGGAATAATTCGGGTCGGCGGCCACCGCTTGCCGGAAAAGCTCCACGCTCTTCAGGATGCCCGGCTTGGTGCGACCATAGAGTTGCGCCTGCGCTTCCAGAAACAGGCGGTACGCTTCCGGGTTCGTTGTGCCGGCGTTGCCCATTTTTGCCTGCGCGTCGCCGGACATTTGAATCTGTAATTTCTTTGCGACGTCGCGCGTGATGTCGCTCTGCACCTGCGTCACGTCGGCCATCTTGCGCTCGTAGTGCGAGCCCCACATTTCCGAGCCGTCGGCGGCGTTCACCAGGTCCGCCTGCACGGCGACCGTATCGCCATGCTGCGTGAGTGTGCCAATCAGCACGGAGCTGACGTTGAGCGTTTTGCCGATCTGCTGCGGGTCGTCTTCTTTCCCCTTGAAGCGGAACACTGTGCTGCGCGCCAACACTTTCACGTCGGGCAATTGCGAGAGCGTGCCGATCAGGCTCTCGGTGAGGCCGTCGCTCAGATATTCGTTCGCGGGATCGGAGGTCGCGTTCACAAAAGGAAGCACCGCAATAGAATTGACTTTTTCGGCGGGCGCGCGGCCGTGCAGGAAATAGTAGCCGGCGCCTGCGAGAGCGACGATCGCAGCAGCGGCGATGCCGAGCCACAGTTTTTTAGAGCCGGCTGCCGACGCCGATGCTGTGACGGCGCTTCCGCTCGTGCCAGCTGCGGGGGTCGATGCCGAAGACGCGCCTCCCGCTGCCGTCGCCGTTGATGACGCCGCGCTGATCGGAACGGGCGACACGGGTCCGGACTCCAGTGCGACCGAGCCGGACGACACGCCGGATGACGAGGGGTCCATGACGCGCGTCGAGCGGCCGGAATCCTGTTCGCGTTTAAGCCGCGCGAGGTCGGTGCGAATGTCCGCTGCGGACTGGTAGCGGAGGTTGCGATCTTTTTCGAGCGCCTTGTCGATGATGCGCTCAAGCTCCGCGGGCATTTCGGGATTGAGGCGGACGGCCGGAACGAGAGCGGCGTCGAGAATCGATTTGAAAATCACGCCCGAAGTTTCGCCACGGAACGGCAGCGCGCCGGTGGACATTTCGTAAAGCACCGCGCCGAAAGAAAAAAGGTCGGAGCGGCCGTCGAGTTCCTTGCCGCGCACCTGCTCGGGCGACATGTAAGCGACGGTGCCCATCGTGGACCCGGGGCTGGTGAGGTGTTCGGGCCGCTGAGTTGCCCCCTGCGTCGCGTCCAGACGCGAAGCGGACGAGCCGCCATCGTTGAACGTAACTTTCGCGAGACCGAAATCCAAAATTTTGGCGTGGCCACGCTTGGTGACAAAAATGTTTGCGGGCTTGATGTCGCGATGGACGATGCCTTCGGCATGCGCCGCATCCAGCGCGTCTGCAATTTCGATCGAGAGGGTGAGCAGATCTTCGGTGTCGACGGGGCGGCCGCCGATGCGGTGCTTGAGCGTCTGCCCGTCCAGAAATTCCATGGCGATGAAGGCCTGGCCGTCCTGTTCGCCGATGTCGTAAATCGTGCAGATGTTCGGATGATTGAGCGCGGATGCAGCCTGCGCTTCGCGCTGAAAACGGGCCAGGGCTTGCGGGTCGCGCGCCACGTCCTGCGGGAGAAATTTCAGCGCGACGAACCGCCGCAGGCGCGTGTCCTCGGCTTTGTAGACGATGCCCATGCCGCCGCCGCCGAGTTTTTCGACGATGCGGTAATGTGAGACGGTCTGGCCAATCAGCGAGGCGGGATCGGGCATGTGCGGAGAGTTTAGTGGGCCGGGAGGTGGCAGTCAAATGCTGGTCTGAGGGGTGGGCTCCGTGCGCTTGCGCTTCAAAAAAAATGTCGAGTTAGCGTCGATGAGACTTGAGCGGTGGTTTATTTGGGTTACGGGGAATTCGAATCGCAGCGCCGCGATTCGAAGTGCGGTGCGTACGTACCGAGTGTGCGGAGCGGTGCGTACTGGAAAAAAAGGCCGACGGGGAGCCGATGAGCGAGTCGCAGTGATGTTTGTTTTCTGGCGGTTACGTAACATTCGAATCGCGCAAGCGCCGGTCAGACCGCTGCGGTGACTACGGAGTGATCGCCTCGGTAGTTATACGGATAACCGGTGGCGGCAAGGGAGGGCGCTTTGCCGGGGGAAGCTTTCCGGCGCTGAAGTCGAAAGCGGCGCGCGCTATGTGCGTTTAGCGATGAGCAGATTGATTGGAACAGTCGTTTAGTAACTGATTGGTACACAAAAGGAAAGGGAATTCGGGGTGCTGCGAGGTCGTATAGGGAGGCGCGATCGCCTTCCGAGGTAAGAGCTAGCTTGGATGGTAGATCCAGCCGGTGCCGCGGCATTCGTGGCACTGATTCGTGCCGATGTAGCCGGTCGAATCACACGGCTGGCAAGCGGTCCAATCGGTATCTTTGTCGGCGCGCTGATTGATTCCGTGGCACTGCTTTCCCCGAATTACGTGGCCGCAGCGCGCGTTGGCTTGTGCGAGGGAGTGCCCCGGCGATCCGCAGGTGGCGCAGGAGGTGAGTGGTCTTGGTCGGTGCATGACTGGTCTGACCTAGTGTCGCACTTTACGCGCTGGAATGGCCGACGAAAAAAGATTCCGGAGCGCGAAATCCAGCCGGCGGATCCGATACGAAGTTCGACGGTCAGTCTCGATTCACATCCAACTCGGGCATACCGGGCCAGCCCAGCGTTTCGGTCTTAATTCGCAGCAAATTGTGGGACGCGCTCTGCATCTCCGACCGTTCCGTTTCATGATCGCTGCTGGCGGTCAGTTCCGGATAGCGCGCAAACATCGCCGCTTCGACCGACTGAATCAACTCGGCAAGCTTGGAGTGGTCGGTTTCCATGCGCACCCGGGCGTAAAGATTTCTCCACGAAACGTGATTTGGTGCAGGGGGAGTTGCCATAGGGCCTCCTACGAAAAACCGGTCTGATTTCGCAAGGAGTGTCGTGAGGAGCGACGGCGACAGCAGGATGCTAATGAGATAAGCCGAGCCTAGTCTCTTTCGAAGGGAATAGAAAGAAGTGATTTCGGGGCTAGGCAGCCCGAGCGCGCCGCACCCGCGAGTGGTTGGCCGCGGCGTGATCTACCAATCGTATTCGCGGTCGGGCCTGATTCGCAGGACGGAGATCGCTCCGGCGGGAGTCGAGTCGATGAATACTAAGACGGCTTCGCCTCCTTTGCTGAGGCGGTAGACGGATGTAGGCTCGCCACCGGGATTGGGAGCGGGCATGAGTTTCACGAGTGCAAGCGTGCCACCGGGCCAGAGGTTGGCGAGCGTGTTCCGGACCGATTTGATGTCCGGACTGACGCGTGGAGCGCCTCCGCCGGCGAGCTGTGAGGTAACGTCCTGGCCGGCCGCCAACTGATCCAATATTTTCGTCAGTGAAGAGGTCAGCGCCGGCTGGGTGTCGGCGATGGGTCCGAGCTTCGGAGGCAGCAGCGGAGGATCGGACAAGCCGGCGAGCACGTGGACCAGCGGCCCCAGGTTGGCATGGTCGGCGTCGAGATTGGTGAGCACCACGACCGTAAGACTGTCGTCCGGATAGCGGGAAATTCTGCACGTGAATCCCTGCCACGCTCCGCCGTGCTCGATGCGCTGGTGATCGTTCTGTTTGCCGATCATCCAGCCGAACCCGTAGCCGGCGGGATTGGGCTTGCCGTCGTTAAGTGGGTAGACGGTCCAAATGCGGTCGAGGCTGGATTGTTTGAGGAGTTTGGTTCCGTAGAGCGCGGCGTCCCACTTGGCCAGATCGAGCACGTTGGAATACAGGGTGCCGTCGGCGGTGGAGTTGAATGTGGGAGAGACCCATTCCTGATTTTTGAGCTGGCCGTTGACCAGTTCGTAGCCGGCGGCGCGATTGGGAACGATGTCGCGCTCGTTGATGAGCCGCGTGGAGGCCATGCCCAGCGGTTTGAAAATTCTTTCGTCGAGAAATTCGTAGTAGGGCTTGCCGGTGATTTTGTGGATGAGCACGCCGAGGAGGACATAGTTCGTGTTGCAGTAATCCCATTTTTCGCCGGGCGCGGATTCGATGGGGAGCGCTTCGATTTTGGTGACGAGTTCGTCTTCCGTGAAATCGAGTCGCATGTAGAAAGGACCATTGGGGCCGCTGCGATCACCGGATTCGTATTCGGAAAGGCCGGAAGTGTGCGAGAGCAAATTTTTGATCAGGATCGGCTTCCAGGTGGCGGGCGCGTCGGGAAAATATTTGGTGATGCTGTCGTCGAGCGAAAGCTTACCTTCCTCCACCAGCATCAGGATGGCGGCGGAAACGAATTGTTTGCCGACCGAACCTGTTTGAAAGACCGTCTCGGGCTTGGCGGGGACGTCGAGTTCCACGTCCGCCAGGCCGTAGCCTTTGGCGAGCAGAATTTTTCCGCGGCTGTAAATGCCGACGGCGAGGCCGGGAATTTTCTGCCTCGCCATTTGCGTGATGATGAAGGAGTTAATGGAGCTGAGACCTTGTGGATCAAGCGGCGGAGCGGAGGTCGCGACCGGGTTCTGCGCGATAGACGAAGTCGCACACGCAAGCGCGACGGCGGCAAGCAACAAGATTTTATGGATATTCACGGAGCCACCCAGGATTCGGCGTTAGGTTTGACGGGAGTATACAGCCGAAGTTAGCTCGCGCGTGGCGTTCGCAAGGGCACGGGCGTCATCGGCGATTGTACCGATGAGCGCTGCCGTTACCTGCTCAACTCCACGATGCTCAAAGCGTTCAAGTGGGATCCCGATGGGGGCCTGACGCTGTACATCCAAAAGCCGTCGCTCGGCGCCGCGTTGCAGCCTAACTGGCTGCCGGTATCGGACGGACCGTTCTATGGAATTCTCCGTGTGTATGTGCCGGGGAAGGATGTACAGGACGGCACCTGGAAGAAGCCACCGATGCAGCCAACATCCATTCAATAAGCCCGATGTGGATTTGCACTTCCAAGAGGGAACGCGATCGGCTCAAGCTCCGGACGCTTATTTCTCAGCCTGAATGTCGTCCATCTTCCAGCTTTTATCGAAGTACGGAACCTCGGGCCCATACAATCGAAAATATGCGAACCAGTGGCGCCCCGGAACGGTCTGGATCCAGTTTTTTTCTTTTGCGGCGGGCGCCGCGGGTGAGAAGTAGAGATCCACGGAACCGTCGGCGTTCTTGATCACGTCGTTGCGCGAGGAACGGTCGGCGCGCTTCTGCGCGTTCTCGACCAGGCTACGCGTCGACGTGTCGTACAGAGTGAGCGACCAGAAATTTTGCGCGGGCGGATTGGCGCCCACGTGCAGGTGATAGCTCTTGCCACCGTCGAACCAGTTGCCGTCAGTGTCACTGTATTCGCTCAGATAGGCTTGGCCGGCACCGGGCGTGGTGCTTTTCATCGCATTGGAAAAGGTGACGGCTTCGTAGAACCACGCGGAGCGCTCGTTGAATTGATAAATGTCGCCGAGGCGCTGCGAGGAATCGTCCATCGTAAGAACGTACTCCCATTTGCGATCGGGCCAGTGAAGGACGTTCGGAAAGCGTTTTGCGAAAGCGTTGACCTCGGCCATCTGGCGGCCGGACTCCGCCGATTCCTCGAGAACCTGGCGCTGGTATGGTGTGGGACTGAACGGTTTTCCCTTCTCGATGCCGAGCGATTTCAACTGGCCCACGAAGAAGCGATCGCGTTCTTCCACATCTTCGCTCTGCAGGATGGCGTGCAGGCGCTCCCAGTAGGCGATGCCGTCCGGTTGGCCACCGTACCACTTGCGTCCTTCGGGCGTTACGATGCGTGTCGCCGGCGGATTGGCTCGCTGCGAGTACGGATAAATCTTAATTTTGCGAATAAGTTCCATGCCCTTTTGCGGATCGGGATCGAGCGTCCGCAAACCGATGAAAACGTTCATGCCCGGGGAGCGCATCACGCGATAATCCGCGGGCGCGGGATTCTCGGCGCCCGGCGCGAGAACGATATATTTGCCGCCTTGCCCTTTGTCGGGACCGAGTTCACCCATCGCGCCAATTTCACGTTGCCAGAAATCGCTATATCCACCGGCGATCAGGCCCGGGGGCATATCCACGACCAGCGGGCCGCTTTTGCCGAGATCGACGAAAGTCATCAGATAAGGAGTGGTCGCGTTCGGCGTGAGGATGCCGAGCTTGTCGTCGTAGGTGGTGTATAGGACCAGGTCGCTGCTGGTGGCGCCGAAGACGTGCTCCTGTTCGTATTGCCATTGCGCGAATGCCACCAGCGGCAGCGCCCAGAGATAGAGCTGAGTGCCTTGCGCGACGTCCATATCGCGAAAAACTTCGGGGATGCTGCTCTTGGCGGGAAGGTCGCCGTCCATCGTGATTTTGTTTGGCGGGGTTGCGGAGCCTTGCGCTCCGACAGTGGCCGCGACCAGTGCGCACACAATACCGGCTGCGATTTTGCTTAGGGAAATCAAACGCATGGGGCGCCTCGCAGAACTGCGCGGCAAGTGTAAACGCGACGAAGGAAGGGCGGGTAGCGAAAAGATTTTTGAATTTGGGCGCAGCTAAATATTTTGCCAGATGCGCGGCTGGCCGTGGTTTTTTGATCAGCAGGTGACCGCCGCAGGCGTTAGAAGGCTTCGCCCACTCCCATGCTGAAGGTGTGGCCCGTGGTGCCTTGCGCGATGTCCGCGCGGAGGTTGACGTGGTAGACCTTGCTTAATTCGTAGCGGAGCCCGCCTCCGCCCGCGGGAAGGAAACTCGATTTTCCGTAAATCTGTCCCGAACCTGGAATCACGCCGCCCAGCCCGCCGAATACCACGACCCCAAACCGCTTGGGCAACTCCAGCCGGTACTCCACCTGCGTGGCCATCATGTAGCGCGTGAAATACTGTCCCGCAATGTATCCGCGAAGGTGCGCGCTGGTGCCGTAGATGCAGTTTCCGTAGAAGGGCGGCTGCCCGCCGGTCGCGCAGAAATACGAATCGGATGCCAGCACCTGCTTGTCGCCAAACCTCCAATACTTATCGAACTGCGTGCGGTACGACTGGAAAGTGTATTTGCTGCCCAGAGCTTCCGAGAAGAAGTCCGAAGTGAAGTTGAAGTAGGTTCCGTTCGTCGGATAGAAGCGGTTCTTGCTCGTATCTCGCGTGACGTGAAGTCCCAGCGAGGTGAGAGTCGTGTGCAAACCCGTTCCCGGCGGTATGGGGACGGTGCTGGTTCCGTCGTTCGACCGGACTTCGACAATCGAATGTCCGGTGATCAGTCGAGGGCCGATGAAAAACTGCCAGCCAAGCCGGCGAAGAAATTCTCCCGTGAAGACCTGACCGGTCTGGTTCAACGGCAGATGCGAGCCGTCAGCGGGCCCGAAGCCGTAAATGTTGTAATCGAGGTTGCCGCGAGCGAAGCCGGCGGTGATCCGGTACCGGTCTTCCTTGAAGTAAAGTTGCGCGCCGAGAGCAAAACCGCGGCTGCCGTTGTCTGTCACCAGCCCGGCTCCGCCGATCACCGACGGCGGGGAGACCTTATCTTTCGTGCTGAACGGGAAAATATAGCCGAGCACTGGAACGACACCAGTGCCGATCGCCGGGCTTGAAATCGGCAAGGGCGCAACCACGATCGCGCCGCGTTTTTTCTTTTTCACTTTCTTAGCGTCGGCGGGTTCAGGGGTTGCGGCGGTCGCGGGCGTCTTTTCTTGTGCTTTCGGTTCACTCGTCGCGGTCTGAGCCGTGGATTGAACCTGCGAGGATGCAGGCGGGTTCTGCGCCGCGGCGGCAGCGCGTACACCGAGGCCCTGAAAGATCCACAACAACGCCACAATGCAAATTCCGGCGAAGACTCCGCGCGGGCGGTTCCGGCTGGGACGTTGACCTCGCTGAGCGGGTGGATATTCCACGCCGAAGGCTACTCAACGAGCTGATGACGAGACATTGTCAAAAATGACAAGATGGCCGGTCCGCCGTTCCCGCGAATTGGCAGTTTTAACAGTACCCCTGCAAAATGGCCCGTGCCACGATTCCCGCACATTCCATCTAGAAGGACCGACCATGCATTCGAGCGCACGAGAACTCATGACTCGCAGCTGGCCCTCGCAGGCAAATCTTTCGTTGTTCCTTTTCCTTTCGATCATGGTTGGCTTCGTGCTGCCATCGGTGGGATTTGAAAGGAATAATCTTCAGCTCTACGGAGTGTGTGCGTTTTCTCTGATGTCGCTGTTTGGGGCTGCGCTTGCGTGGGACAACCGGATTCTGCTTGCCTCGACGTTGCTGGTGTCGATGGTGTCGATTGTGTTGCGGTGGATGGCCTGGTGGACTCCCACCAGGACGCTTACGCTCTGGAGCGTCTCAACGGGGCTGGCCGCTATTGCCGCCATCACGGTCGTATTGCTCTGGCAGGTTTTCCGTCCCGGGCCAGTGACCCGAATGCGAGTCGAGGGCGCGATCGCCGCCTATCTGTGCCTCGGGGTTTGCTGGGCGCACGCCTATCACATCACGGCGTTGCTGGATTCCGCCGCGTTCGATGTGACGCGCGGCAATGTCGCGCTCCCGACGACCTGGGTCAACTATAGTTTTGGGGTCCTGACCACCATCGGCTATGCGGGTATCGTGCCGGCAAAACCGTATGCCCACAGCCTTGGTTCCTCAGAGGCTGTGACCGGGCAACTCTATCTGGCCGTTCTGGTGGCCCGCTTGGTTGCGAAGCAAGTAAGCGCTGCTGACGGCGACCATCCGTAGGTACAAGCCACTTCCGCGCATATCCCCCATCCCGGAGAGCAGCGGCCGGAAATTCAATCCGGAGCTCCAGCTTCTGGAACGAGCACAGCAATTGAAACTGCGCCGAACTGAGCGTCTGGGGAGTCGTGGCGCTATTGCATGTGCGGTTGATTCTTTCGGACGATCCCGGGCCAGCCCAATCGCTTCGTCTTGATCAGGAGCAGGCCATCGCAGGCAACTTTCATCGCGCGCCTCTCGTTGCGATCGCTGTCGCTGTTGGACAATTGCTGTTGCCGCAGATACACGGCCTCTTCCACATCGATCACCAGCTTCGTTAATTTATCTGGGTCCGATTCATGGCAGGCTTGGGCATACAGGAATTGCCACGTGTTCGGTTCGAAGTGGAAAGGCGGCATCACGCCACCTCATATCATCTCCAACAGATGGTGTATGTACGGTGGCGTACGCAGCCTGAATGTAGGCGGCATGGCACGAGCGCTTGCCCCGCATCAAGCCGCGCTACGCAATGGCACGATCGCGCGAGGCTTCTCGATCGGCGAAAGTGCTATTTAGACAGCCGTACGTTTGTGGCTTTCACGTATTGGTTGCCGAAACTTTCGATCACGTACTGGTCTTTCTTCTTGTCGAATTTGAGTTTCGCGGCGGCCATGATTTGGCCGGTGCCTTTCCCGTCGGCATTCAGCTTGAACTGGATGTAGCCGAACGGATAGTCGGTGCTGCGTCCATTGTTATAGAGCTCGCGGAATGACATGAGCCGCGCCGTGACGATCGTAATCGTAGTAATCCCATCCGCGGTGCGTTTGCGCGCCACGGCGATTTGATTTCCGGTGGAGCCGACCGGCAGCACCCGGCCCTTGTCTTCGTCCTGCAGGGCGCTCAACAGGGCGTCCTGCCCCTTGGCCTTCAGCAAATCCGCGTACTTCTGCACTTCTTCATCGGTGGTGTACGAAGTGATGCGCACGTCGAAATTCATGGTCCTCGCGCCAACGCTTCCGCCCGTGCCCATTGCGACGGCGGAGTAGACTTCCGGTGCCGGCTTGTCTTGCGTAGCGGCGGCCAGCGGGAGGCAGGCCAGCAGAACGGCGAGGAACGAGAGTTTGGGAAGTGACTTTGTCTTCATCGGGAGTCTCCTTGAGACGCTGACCGCGCAGGCTTTTCAAATGCGGTGCGCGAAGCGTATCGGACTGACGGCCATTTGTCCATCGCGGAGGATTGGAGGAGTTAGACTGTTAAGACGAGGCGTGAAAAATACGGCGCGCGCGGGGCGTGGAGATTTTATGATCGGGCGAATCTGGCATGGTGCGGTTCCCATTTCAAAGGCGGACGAATATCTTGAGCTGATGCGGCGCGTGGCGCTTCCGGAATATCGGGCGACAGCGGGGAATCGCGGCGCGTGGTGCCTGCGTCGCGCGGACGGCGAGGTGGTCCACTTTGAAATGCTCACGTTCTGGGATGACCTCGCTGCGATCCAGCGCTTTGCCGGCGCCGACTACCAAACCGCGAAATACTACGACTTCGATTCGCGCTACCTGATCGAAATGGAGAAGCACGTCCGCCACTACGAAGTGTATGAATGAGCCCCCGCGGGGCGAGCAGCGAGGGCAACCCCGCCGGCGACCTTTTGGGCATGCTTGATCGTCGTCACACACGAACTACACAGGCGCGGTCGCCTATTTTACTCGCAGAGGATGCCCGGGCGGGGTTGCACACACGGGAACGCCTGCGATGCGCGTGTGAGCGTTACGTGGCCGCTTTGCGCGCGGGGCGGTATTCGAGAAGGATCAGGCGGCCGTCGAGAACTTTTGTGTCGAGCAGCTCAAGGCCCGACTGGGGGTAGCCGGCGTAGATCGGCTCGCGTCCGGCGCTGCCGAGGACCAGCGGAAAAACCATGAGCCGAAGCCGATCAACGAGGCCGAGCTGCATCAGGCTTTTCACCAGGCTGATGCTGCTGACGGCGCGGAGTGGTTCGCCGGGGTGCTCTTTGAGCGCGCAAATTTCGCGGGCCAGGTCGCCGCTCATCATACGCGTGTTTTTCCACGGAAGCGGTTTCTTCAGCGTGCTGGATAAAACGAATTTCGGGAGAGCGGACATTCGGAGGCTGAGCTCGTCGGTGGCGGCTGCGGAGAACTCCGCGAGGGCGAGATAGGTGACGCGACCCATCAGAATAATCTGGGCTGGAGAAGATGTTCGCGCACCCACGCGCCGAGCTGGTCGCCGTAGTAGCCGAAGTAAGCGGGCTGGTCGACGCCGGAGGCGAAACCATCGAGTGAGATGAACAGGTCTGCGATGAGCTCTCTCATCCCAACCTCCACGGATTGAGTTTTCACGCCGAGTCGTACCGGACGCCGGGGAACGGAACGAGGATATGCCAGAGGCCGCGCGGCTGGTAAATGGAAGTGTGACCGGGCGCGGATAAGGCGGGACTGAGCGGCAGTTTATCGCACGCGTGGCGCCCCCATTACTTCTGGTCTGCGTGCAAACCGTGCTATTTTCTTCGCCGTCGTGCCGCCCAGCTTGTGATCGCGCGAGCGAGGAACACACACTATGGCTACGGCCGTCTTGTCGCGGCGAAAGCTGCGCGCCGACGACGTTTTTTTTCCCGCAATGGCCCTGCTGATTCTTGGCGTGGTCGTGCTTGGGTTCGGGCGGAGCTACTTTTTCGCCGGCATGATTCGCGCCGAGCTGCCCAACATCCTAGTGCACGTCCATGGCGCGCTGTTCGTCTCCTGGATTTTCTTTCTGGTGACTCAGACCTCGCTGGTGGCAATCGGCAAAGTGAAGTGGCACATGAAGCTCGGGATCCTCGGCGTGACCCTGCCTCCGCTGATGATCGTCGCCGGCGTGCTGACGCTCTTTGACTCGATCCGACGCAACGGTACGGGAGTTCCGCCGGAACTTTTATTAGTGGGCGACCTCGATGAACTGGCACTGTTCGCTGCGATCACCGCGTGGGGCTTGCTCGTGCGCCGCGATCCCGCTTCGCACAAGCGGCTGATGATCCTCGGCACGATGGCGCTGATTGGCCCCGCGATCGACCGTTTTCCTTTTCCGCACACGCCTCTCGGCGCCATCTGCATGCAGCTGGGACTGCCATTGCTGATCGTCGCGTACGACTTCTGGTCGCTCGGGCGCATTCATCGCAGCACTGCAATCGCGTACGGCACCATCGTGGTCGCGCTCCTTGTGGCGTTCCCCGTCGCGCAGCTCGGAGTCTGGCACGACGTTGTCGCATGGATTCTCCGTGGGTGAGCGCTCGATTTTGCGCGGCGTTACAGGATGAAGATGCCGCTGGGCGCGGGAAGGCCATCGGCGAGGCGGCGCCAGGTGTAGGCGGAGTCGGACGATACATAGAGGTCGCCGCCCATGTCGACGAAGGCGACGGTTGAGTTGTCGGCGGCGGTGGCGACGCAGTGCGTGTCGACTTTTCCGCCGAGCCACTCGGGGAGACCGCCGGCGGCTTTCACGAGTGGGCCGCGCTGGTCGATGCCGCGACGATAGAGCGCGCCATCAGGGGAGAACGGGCTGGTCGATGCGGAGATGAGCACGTCATCGCCCGCGAACGCAACGGCGGAGCAGTGCGGCTGGTGGAGGCCGCCGCGCTCGACCGTCCATGTGGCGCCCGCGTCGGTGCTGGTGCAAAGTCCGGAGGCGGACGCGGCGATCACGGTGCGGGGGCGATTTGGATGCGCGCGCACTTCGTGAACGTCATTCTCGATGTCGATGGTGGACTGCCATGTGGCGCCGCCGTCGGCGGAGCGCGGAATGCCGCCGACGTGAACGTTCGCGAGTAGCACAGCGCCGTCGCAAGTCGCGGCGAGCGAGCGGACGCCGAGCGGCGGCCCGAGCCACTTACCGTCGATCATCGTCCCCCCTGCACGCCACTCGTCGCGGCCTTCGACGTTTTCGAAGCCGTGAAGCTGCTCGAAATTTCCACCAGCCGCGCTGACGCGGAGGACGCGCGCGTCGTCGGTGCCGGCGTAGAGCACGTCGCCAACTTTTATGAGACACGAGAGATCGAATTCGGCGGTCGCAATCGTGGTCCATGCGCTATCGGGCGCGCGACGGCAGAGCGAACGATTGTCGATGATCGAAAAAGCGCCGCCGTGGCAGTCAGCAATCACCGTTCGGGCTCTGTGATTGGCGAACTCGTGCTCGCGGCGCACATCGGAGACGGCGAACACACCGTCGCTCCATGTGGATACGAGAATTGTTGTGTGCGGCACGTGCGCTAATCCTGTTCGCCGAGAGTTTGCACGTAGGTTTTCCCGTAAGGGAAGAACAGATCCTTGCGGCCTTCGCTCCACGCGGCTCGGAGTTCGGGCGCGGTGATGTCCCAATCCGGGCGGCATTTTTTCGTGACCGCGCGCAAATCCTGGCGGAGATCTTCCATCGTCGGGCGGCCGACGAACCAGTAGCCGTTGTAAATTTTATGAATCACCAGGCCAGTCTCGAGCACGATCACGTGCGGGATCATCGGATTGTGAAGAGGATCGGTGTACTCGGCGATGTCCAGATCTTTTTGGACGACGCGGCCGGCATCGGAAAGAAAAGGCCAGTGCGCGCCGACGCCGGTCCGGAATTCGCTGGTCTCGGAGATGTTGTCGGTGCTGATCGTAACCATGCGGCAGTACGAAACTTCGATTTCGCGATGAAGCTGGACGAGCAACTCGGACTGGCGGCGGTCTTTCGGGCAGAATCCGCCGCGGCTCAGGACGAGCACCATCGGATGCGGCCCTTGCAATTCGGAAAGCTTGCGGCGCTTCGAGGTGTGATCCGGAAGTTCGTAGTCGTGGAGGACGGCGCCGGGAACTATGTCAGATCGCATGTTCGCTCCTGTGAGTTATCGGATTTGGAAGGCTAGTTTACGCTGAACGCAAGGAGGCGGCGATGAGTCCGGCGTAAATTTGTGCGGCTCAGCGCCGACGCGGAATTGCGCGGAGTTGCGTAAACGATGTCGCGCTTGAACGCGCAGACGGGAAAGTGGCAGGATGGGGGCATGAGCGCCGTGGTGATGCTAGTGATCCTGATAATCGCGATCGTGCCGGTCGCAATGGTTCTTCGATCGAAGCGGCGGCGACTCGGAACGCGTGCGTCCAGAGACGCCGCCGAAGCCGATCCACAAAGCACGCTTCGATTGGGTGCTGACGCGAACGAGCGGTTGCTGGGATCGCAAGCTCGCGCGGCCAGAGCGGTCGCGAGCGGCGAGAAATGGGCGCCATCGGCGGCGTCGGAAGCGAAGCGCGTCGAGACGCGTGGCATGGCCACGGGACGCGAACGCAAGCCTGGCTCGAAGGATGCTACGGCGGCCAGCGACCCAAAGTCCACACTGAAATTGAATTAGAGGTTCGCGCCAGCGCGCAATGCGCGAACGCCGAGTTGCAATTGGATGGCGGGCCGCCCTTTCTGCCAGGTATACCTGAAAAGTTTTCCATGCGAAATTGTGCGAGGCTGCGGTTCGTTTGTGTCGTTCACAGCACGGCCGCTACGAAAATCGCATCCGTGCCCTCGGCGCGTTCGGTGGCATCGGCGTCTATCGAGTGCAGGGGCGATCCACCGCTTTTCCGAAGACGCCCACGCTACGAAACCGATCCAGGCCGAAGGCCATGAACGTCGCGCTGCTTATGTGCTACGTCGCGGCGCGATCGCGACCCTTCAAATCTTGCCCGCCAGGCGCGTGATCGATGGCCGGCGACGTTGACGTGAGCGAAGCGGTGGCGAGCCCCGCACTCTCATAGTCTTTCGCGCCGGAGCTCGCCCGGCCTCGGCGGACGGCGCGTGGTCGGGCGAGCGGCCTGGGAGTGACAAACTCATGCGGGCGCGCACGCCAAGTCGCTACTGGATTTTCTTAATCGGCGGCAAATATTTGCCCAACGTGGCCGGCTGGCGCGCGGCTTCGGCGGGCAAATAGATCCGGTAATTCAAGCGGAACAGGCCGTTGGGCGGACACGGCAGCCAGTTCGACTCCTTGCCCTGCGGCGCCGCGTGCTGAATATTAATGTCGAGCGAGCCGTCGGGACCGTAAACGATTCCTTTGGTGCGGTCGCCGATCGAGAAGCGGTTGATCGGATTTTTCACCAACTGAAAATCCGAGCCGTACATCGTGATCGACCAGAAACCGAGCGGCAGCGTCTGCGGAATTTCGTCCTTATCGAAATGCAGGATGTAGTTATTTTTGCCGTCGAGCAGATGCGCGTCGCCGTCTTCGTAGGTGCTGAAATATTCGGCTTCGTCGCGGTCGTGGACGAATAAGCCTTCAAGAGCGCCGGCCGCGCGGTCAAAATAATCGAAGCCGTAATCGCCGGGGCGCAGATTGTTCCACCGCGTGGGATAGGGCGTGCCGCGGTATTTTACTTTCCATTTCATGATCACCGGCGCGTCCGCGGCGGCGCGTGCAAGACCTTTGTGAGCGGCATCGTCAAGTTTCGATTCGTCAAAGGGCTTGCCCACGTCGATATTTCCGCGGCGGAGCAAAATCACGGCGGCTTCGTGCTCGGCTGGTGGCGGATCGAAGGAGATCAGGTCGGCGAGCGTCCGATAGAACGCGAGGTCGCCTTTGTAGTCTCGATGCGCAGGAAGTTTCGGCACGGTGACCATGCCGTGTTTCGAGGGATCGCCCCAGTTGCTGAGCGAAGTGAGCTGAAACTTTTCCTGCAGCGCGTTCACGATTTTCAAATCGGCGGGATCGTTGGGCAGCACGCCGATGCGAATGGCGAACATCGCGCTGTTGTTGGGCATACGATGTTCGACGACGCCTGCGGGCAGCGTGCCTTTCCAGTTCGGGCCGACGAAGGCGTGGGCGCCGCCTTTGCCGCCGGTAGCGCGCGTTCCGATGTAGAAAACATTGTTGGTGTAGCAATCGGCGACTTCGACGGACCAGTAGCGGTCCATGATGTCGGGCGCGGTGAGGATCATCGGCTCGTCGACGAATTCGAGGAGCGCGCCGCTGTAAACCGTGTCGTTGTTCGGAGTGTAGGGCATCACGTCGTCAGCGGACGCGAGCGTTTTCATGTGGCCGATCTGATTGATGGCGCGGCAGGAGCGAACTTCTTGGCTTTTTCGAGCGCCGCGGGATTCTGGCGCAACGCGCGCTCACGTTCAAAAATCACCAGCGGCAGGCCGAACACGTAATTCTGAATGCCGACCGAGTACATCCACTGCTCCTCGGAGACGGCGTCCTTTTTGCGGATGGCTTCGTCGCTTTCAGATGTTTGCGCCAGGGCACAAAGCGGAAGCGCGAAAGAAATGCAGACAAGGATGGCAATGGAGCGGAGGAAGAGTTCGCGCATTTTATTTTCCTTTTTCGGTGGACGAAGAAACTGGGGGCGGACATTCGTCCGTGCGGGATCGACGCGCGGAGTATAGCAATCGAGGGTTGACGGCTCAAGAATTGTTCGAGGTTCGTCGCGCGCCGATAAGGAAAGCGAAGAAGGATCCTTCGGCCCAGTGAACTGGGCCTCAGGATGCCTGGTTTTGCTTGTCCAGCCGGCGCGAGTACGCGAGCGAGTGGGCGTGACGTGCGTGTGTGGTCGTAGGACGACAGCCTGCGAGGCGGGCTATCCGACGTGCCCAAAGGCATCCGCCGCGGCGGACCTGGACCGCGCCGTGTGGATGCGCCGAGATTACTTTTCGAAGGCGAAGATGCGCTTCCAATCGTTCTTCATGCTGATGACCGTCCAATTATTTTTGGTGGCCTCATCGAACAAGGATTGGGAGAAAATGCCGACGTGCGTGTCGGGGAGGCCGCCTCCAGGGCCGTAAGCGTATTCGCGATCCCCGTCGTCATGATGGACGAGCATCATCAGGCGCGCGCCGCCGCCGGCTTGCGTCCACTCGAGCATCTGGCGATCGCCATCGGAATTTCCAAACGCCGCGCACGGGCGCTTGCCGATGAACATGTTGATGCCCACCGCTTTTCCGGGACCGTCGTCGATGAAGAACGGTTTAGGCTCGCGCATCAGCACGGGCTTGCCGGAGGCATCGTCGTACTTGGTGGCGATGCTGGAGCCGACGACTTGCTCGGGCGGCACGCCATAGACCTGTTCGGCGTACACGCGAACGAATTCCTGGCCGCCGCCGGTGACAATGTACGTGCGGAAACCTTTTTCGCGGAGATGCTTCATCACTTCGAGCATGGGCTGAAAGACAAGGTCGGTGTAGAGGCGGTCGAAGCGCGGCGCTTTGGCCGTTGTGATCCAGGGCTTGACGAGCCCGAGAAATTCTTCGGTGCTCATCCCGGCGTGCGTGGCGCCGAGGATTTCCACCCAGTCTTTCTCCGTGAACTTTGCCATGCCTTCTTTATCGCCGGTGAGCACCGACTTAAACGGCTCGGTTTCTTTCCATTCGGGATGCTGCGGAGCCATCTGGCCGAGGCGCGCGAAGGCGAACATGGCCTGCGTATATAGAGGATGCTCGGTCCAAAGCGTGCCGTCCTGGTCGAACGTGGCGACGCGGTCCTTGGGCTCCACGTAGTTGGGGCTCGATTTTTCAGTGGTGGCTTTCACGAAGGAGAGGATCGCCTCGCGAGCGGGGCCTTTATTCCAGGACGGTAGCGGATTTTCTTCCGCCAGCGAGACGCCGCCCACCGCCCCCAGGACGGTCAGTGCTGCTGAAGTTTTGATTAAGTCTCTGCGCGAAATCTTCATAAGGCCTCCGGCGTGACCATCACACCGCTCACGACTGCCGAAACTATACCTAGCCTCGGCGGAGGGGAACTGTAAAAAGTGACAGGTACGCGGCGGGCGCTGCGCTCGCCTCGAACGACGCGCTAGAAACTACGGCCGAGCGAGAAGACGAAGACCGGGTCGGTCTCTCCCATATTGAACGCTTGCGTCGCAAAAGTTGTCTTCTTCCACGCGAATTGCACCATCACGCCGCGTTGAATGTCGAGCGAGGTGTGATAAGTCCGGGTGCGCTGCACCACGTATCCCGCGGACAGCCATTGAACTGGCGAATACAGGAGTTGCGTCCAGGTGTAGAAAAAGTCGCCCGCTTTTGTGTCGGTGTTGAAGATGTATTCATTCGCGCTGTAAAGCTCCAGCTTCTTGTAAGTCACCGTACACTCGAGGCCAGGCGCGATCGCGTTGACGTTCCCAAACACGCCGCCTATCATCGGCGTGGCGTCGAGCGTTACCTTCTTGCCCACGCTCCAGTTGTAACCGAGCCACAGCGAACCGCTCTGCAATGCTTCGTAGTTGTAGCGCGCCTCGATGTGCAGCGCCTGCCGATCGACGGTAAAAGTGGGAGACGCGAAGGACTGTCCGTTCGGGACGTCGTAACCGCTGAGACTGAGATTGAACTCCCACGGAACCGCGGTTGGCATGGCGGCCGGCCCGCTGGGAGCAGACGCAGGAGCGTCTTCGAGTACGGCCTGAGCCATCGCGGCGGACGCGCAGCACACTGCGACGAGCAGGATCGCGAAATGCCTGGCGATGTTCATCGACGACGATTCGGAGCTCCGCAGGGGCATCCCTCATCCAAGCATTTTTAAAACCGAGTGATTGATCTCAGGCGCGGGGGTAACGCACATCACGACGACGAGGATCGACAGCGCAGGCGCGTAGGCGAGCGTAGCGGGAGTCGGCTTGTCGATCGGCGGGATACTCATTTGCCGAATCACGGTGAAACTGCTGCCGAGATCGATCAGCGACGACGCGTCGGGATTTCCCAGAATCACAGCGCCGGTGGGGTGTCGATTGCGGATCCATTTGGAATGGAAGAGCTGATTGCGGGCGGGGACGAGCGCACCGTAATCCAGAAGCGCCTTTTTTTTCACCAGCAGCGGAGTGACCGCGAGCAAAGGGACCACAAGCACGATCACGGCCAGCATGCCCCACGCGATCATCGGCAATTTCATCGAAGTCAGTGTGGCTCCTTGATAAGCGAGCGCATTACCGACCTGCCCGGCGATTACCACGCCGCGCGCAAAGTGGAGTGGGTCTTGTGATTCGGAGATGGCGATTGTCTCGCCAAGGGCTGGGTGCGGGTTCGGTCGCGCGAGACGCTGAATGGGGCGGAGTGTAGTAAGGGCAATTTAAAATGTCGAGGAGTATTTGCCGCGCACTACCGGAGAGTGCCGCGGCCGTGTGCGAGGAGCGGTGAATCCTCCGCAAGGTTCATGGATGAGCGAGGCCAGCCGCTTCAGCGAATTCATTTGGTACGGTAGAGCACATTTGCCCCCCCAGTTGATGTACACTCGCGGCACCGAAACCGCCCACGCGCTGTGGACGAAGGAAATCATATGAAAAAGTTGGCCGAAGTTTGCGCGGTCACGCTCGCATTGATTGCTGCGTGTTGTATGTCTACGTCTGCACAGCAAAAGAAACCCAACATTCTAATCATCTGGGGCGACGACATCGGCTACTGGAACGTCAGCGCCTACAACCAGGGCATGATGGGCTACAAAACGCCGAACATCGACCGCATCGCGCACGAAGGCGCGCTGTTCACGGATTGGTACGGGCAACAGAGCTGTACCGCCGGCCGCGCGACGTTTATCACCGGACAATCGCCGATCCGCACGGGCCTGACGAAAGTGGGACTGCCCGGCGCGCCCGAAGGACTGATGAAACAGGATGTGACCATCGCCGAAATGCTGAAGCCACTGGGCTACGAGACCGGCCAGTTTGGAAAGAACCATCTCGGCGACCGCAACGAATTCATGCCCACGGTCCACGGCTTCGATGTGTTCCTTGGAAATCTTTATCACCTGAACGCGGAGCAGGAGCCGGAGAGTCCGGACTATCCGAAGGACCCGAAATTCAGAGCGATGTTCGGCCCGCGCGGCGTAATGAGTTGCAAAGCCACGATGACGGACAATCCGACGCCGGACCCGCGCTTCGGCCCCTGGGGCAAGCAGACTTGCGAAGACACTGGTCCGCTGACGATCAAGCGCATGGAGACGGTGGACGAGGAAATCACCAAGGGTGCCCTCCAGTTCATGGACAAGGCGCACAGCGACGGCAAGCCGTTCTTCCTGTGGTGGAATTCGTCGCGCATGCACATCTGGACGCACCTGAAGCCCGAGAGCGAAGGAAAAACCGGCCTCGGAGTTTATGCGGATGGAATGGTGGAGCACGATGCGATGGTCGGACAGCTGCTCGACAAGCTGAAGGAACTCGGCATCGAGGACAACACCATCGTGATGTATTCCACCGACAACGGAGCGGAGGCGATGAGCTGGCCCGATGGAGGCACCACCGTATTCCGCGGCGAAAAAAATACGAACTGGGAAGGCGGGTACCGGGTTCCCTGCATGATCCGCTGGCCGGGCGTGATCAAGCCGGGAACGATCGTGAACGACATCGGTTCGCACGAGGACATGATGCCAACGCTGCTCGCCGCCGCCGGCGACCCAACTGCTACGGCCGATTTGCTAAAAGGGGTGAAGGTGGGCGACACCACGTTCAAGGTTCACCTGGATGGCTACAACCTGATGCCGGCTTTGCAGGGCAACGGCGATTGGCCCAGGAAGGAATTTATTTACTGGACCGACGACGGCAGTGTCGCGGCGCTTCGTTACAACAACTGGAAAGTTACCTTCCTGGTGCAGAACGCGCACGGCCTGCACGTCTGGCAGGATGAGTTCTCGCCCTACCGCGCGCCGATGATCGCGAATTTGCGCAGCGATCCGTTCGAGCGAGCTGAGTACGAGGGCATCGACTACGGCCATTGGTACCTCGACCACGCCTTTGTGATCGCACCTGCGGGGGTTTACGTGGGCCAGTGGTTGCAGAGCTTCAAGGAATTTCCACCGAGGCAGAAACCAGGGACCTTCAACCTCGACCGTGTGATGGAATCGATCACCAACGGACAGAACGGCAGCAGTAACTAGGAGAAAATTTGCCGGTAGACGGTGGAGCCGGGCTACGGGTGTGCCCGCGCGATCCGGCGCTAGAATGAAAATTCGGCGCCGGCGATCGCGCCTTGCTGCGTCAAGCGGAGGCCGAGGCGGTCCGCACTGGCGCTGTTGGTCACGACCAGGCGCGAGCCGAGCTGGTAGCCCAGGTTGAGGCTGATGTGCTTGTTCACTGTCAATCCAAGGGTGTCCGTGGTGGAAACAAAATTGCCGTAGCCGAAGAAATACATCCCGTACACATTTCCTTCGAGGAATAGCCGCGGCGAATTGGTCAGGTAGATCCGGTAGTCCGGACCCGCGACGGGAATCGGAGCAAGTAGAGAAGCCTTCGCGGTAGTGGCTGCGCCGCTTCCTCCCGCCTGCACGGCGGCGGTGATTTTCGCGGAGCTGTTAAATAGGTCGGCCTGCACGCCGATCCCCAGATGGCCGCGCCTGCGGCGAATGATATCGAATTGATAACCAGGAGCGATGACAAAGGCGTGAAGATCGCTGCGTACCGAAGTGTTCACCTCAAATGTCTGGCCCTGAAATGTAATCGTGCGCTCCAGAACTTTTTGCCGCGTGCTGTTGAAGTTGCTGGCCGCGATGTAGAAATGGTTCCGGCGAGTGAACTTCCAATCGGCTCGCGCGGCGAAAGTGGAGTAGGGATTGAATCCGAGGTCCTTCTGGAAATCGACGGGAACTTGGTCGCTGCTGCCCTGAACGGAGCCGGACGGCGTCGAGTAAAACCAGTAGGTATCGATGCGGAGCTTGTACTGGTCGAAGTCTTCGAGTTGTTGAGCGCGCGATATGGCGGGAAGAGCAAGAAGCAGGACGAATGATGCCAACACCGCCCTGCACAGAAATGCAAGTGATGCCACGGCGCTCGTGCGTGACCGCATTTGCCAGGTTCTCCTCAAAGTACGTTTGCGGGCGCCGGATTCACGCCCATCGCCTCACGAACTCCGGAAGGCAGCGCGCCGGTGTGCGGGCCGCGAACTACATTACCATCAGTAGGCACGAGCGGCCATTGTTAGAAATGCCAGTAGCGGCGGCGCGGCGCATCCGCGTGCAAAATATTTTGTTGATCGTTGTAAGAGTGATACAAGTATCCCACTAGAGACCTACCCGTAGGCTTCCGCGTCATCGATTGCCGTAGTGGTCCGTATCGGTCAGAGACAAGTGAGAAGGAGTACTCCATGAGAACGCGGCCCGTTGGAATCACGATCCTCGCGATCCTCGGTTTTCTGAGCGTGGCGTTTTATGCCGGACTGACGGTGTTCTCGCTGGTGAATCCGGCCGGCGCGGACAATCTGCTGCAGAATTTGAGCGGCGGCGGAGCGGGACCGGCGGCGCTGCAGCGCCTGGCGGGATTCCTGCCGGTCTATTTTATTGTTACTGGCGCCGTGTGCGCCGCGATGTCGTGGGGATTGTGGACGCTGAAAAACTGGGCGCGCGTTCTATGCCTGGTGCTCATCGGGCTTTCGCTGATCGGCGGCGCGATCGGAATCGCGGGCGCGTGGTCGCACTCATCGCTCGCGGCAACCACTTCCGCGCTGGTGCGCATGGTGATCGCAATGCTGATTTTCGTGTATCTCAGCTCGGCCGGCGTGCGTTCCGCGTTCCGCCGGGAATCGGTTCCTGTGGCGTAGGTCCGCGGCCGGAGCGGCGGCGAATGCGCTAGCGGCCGAGGTGCGAGAGCGCGGCCTGGAGCGGTGCCGTGGAAACGCGGATCATGCCGGAGTAAGGCGAGTACATCTCGAGGATCAGGTAAATCGCGCCCGAAACCGACATGGCGGAGACCAGCAGGGTGACGATCACCGTGGTGTTGCGCGGAGCGAACAGCCCGAAGCTGACGAAGATAATCGTCAGCCAGAAAACCAGGACGGTCAGCATGGGCAGCGAGACGGAATTGACGGTTTGCTCCGCGAGCAGCCACCGCGTTTGGCCAAGCGTCATCAAGAGCGAGAGCGCTTCGCCCTGTACGGAGCGCTGCGAGTCGTCTTTGGGCGTCAGGCTGCGGACTTTTTCGTAGAGAGCTTCTCCGCTGTAGGATGAAGCCAGTCCGGAAGGGCCGGCCGCATCTTTCGCATTCACCAAGTTCAGAAATATATCAACAGACTTGCGCAACTCCTGGCGCGCGTCGGCGGCTTCCGGGCCATAACGCGCCAGGATTCGGTCGAGGAAAACGACGCGGCTGGACATCTCGGTGATCTCGCTGTTTTGCATGTCGAACGACGATTTGGCAGACGCGATGAGCAAACCCAGAACCAGCGCGGCCATGGTAGCGATCAGGCCCACGCCGAGTTTCACCACGTCTTTCGATTCCTGGTTCAGATGGTTTTCGGGCAACACGGTGCGAAGGAACATCCCCAACATTGCACCGCCGAAAACGAGTGTGAGGGTGATCAGGCTCATGGTGATGGAACTCATCGTGTTTGTGTGCTGGTAGGCGAGACGGATTGGGATCCGATTCTGATTCGGTAGTGTAGATGATGCGTCCGAGGGCTCAAGGACTTTCAGTAGCGGGGTGTCTCAACGGGCAACGAGGGGACTCGCGCGCGCGGTGCCTCGGGCAAAAGCGAACAGAGATCCCTCACCCGCTAAAACAGGCTCAGGATAACTCGCCGGAAAATCTAGCGCGGATTTATGGTGCGGGGTTCGCGTTCGTCGGCGAGCTCGCCGCGGCGCGCAAGACAACCAGGGTCCGGTCGTCGTGGGCTTCGGTGGGACGTCCGCTGAATTCGTCGGTGGCTTCCAGGATCGCGCAGGAAATTTTCTCGGCGCTCGTGCCCGGCGGGAGATTGCGCAGCGCTTGCGCGAGGCGGTCGAGGCCGAAGGGTTCGTCTGCGGCGTTCATCGATTCCGTGATGCCGTCCGAAGCGAATATGAGCACGTCGTCGGGTTCGAGCGTGAACGTCAGCGTTTCGTAATCCATCTCCGGAAAGATGCCCAGCGGCGTGCCATCGACTTTCAATTCGCGAATATCGCCGCCGCGAACCAGAACCGGTCGGGGCGCGCCGGCGTTAGCCACAATCAGTTGGCGCTGGCCCGCATCGTAAACCGCAAAAAGGAAGCAGACGTAATTCGGCGACATGCGCGCTGCGTTGAGCCGCGTATTCAGCACCCCCAGCATTTCTTCCGGCCAGCAGCGATGGTCCTGCGTGTACTCGCGAAAAATTCCGACGGTGAGCGAACCGTAGAGCGCCGCCGCCGTGCCTTTGCCGGAGACGTCGCCGAGCGCGACGCCCAGGCGCCCGGTTCCGTAATGAACAAAATCGTAAAAGTCGCCGCCGAGCTGCCGCGCGGGCACGTACGCGGAGGCGACGTCGAGCCCGGGGACGGCACGTTTATCTTGCGGCAGAAGCTGGCGCTGGATTTCGCGCGCGGTATCCAGATCGCTTTCCATCGCGAGCTCGCGGTCACGCGAGAGTTCGTAAAGCCGCGAATTTTCCAGAGCGATAGCGATGTAGGTGCCGACGATGCCCAGCATCCGTTCGTGTTCTAAGGTGAACGCGCCAAGCTGCGTGCTTTCGAGATCCAGAACGCCTACCAGCCTGTCGTGCAGCAACAGCGGAATCACCATTTCGGAGCGCACGTTGTCACTGTGCGGAAATTCGATGTAGCGCTGGTCGAGCCGAATATCGTCCACGCGCACGGGTAGACGCGTGCCGGCGGCGTGGCCGGTGATGCCTTTAAAAAGCGGAACGGACAGACGCACCGCAAATTGCTCTTCGTAGTGCCTCGTGAATGCGCATTCGAGTTGCTGCGTCAACTCGTTCCAGAGCATCACCATAAATAAATGGTAGTTAACCAGTTTTTTCACGCGGTCGGCGATACGTTGCAGCAGCTCATCGCGGCCAAGGATCGAGGTCAGTTCGCGGCTCACGTCGAACAGCAGCGAGAGGCTCTGGTCCTGCTCGATGTTGGTGAGCAGAGATTTTTGCGGCTCGTCGGTGGGCGACTGTTTCGCAGGCGCCGCGGATGGCCGGAGCTGTGGGGCGGTTTCGCTCATGGTCTCAACGATCGTCTCAACTTCGGCTAGGATAACCGCAAAACGCGTCGGTAGACTACCACTCTCACGCTTTATGATTGGAGAGCGACTGCGGCATGCAAGTGATGGAAATGCGGCGAAGAGCCGGAGGTGCGCGCTTGCTTGTTGGCGCCGGGCGGCATAGGCTGCACGCGTGAGTTATCGACGGGAAGGAGATCGCAGATGCGAATCGCGCGTTTGGTAATTCCGCTGACCGCTTGCATGTTGTTCGCGGCGCTGGTGGTGACGCCCATGATCGCGCCGCCGCCGGTGCACGCGCAGAACGGCCCGCTGCAAATCAACAAAGCGGTATACGGGAAGAGCGGGGCCGGGCGCGACGTGACGGTCCGTTTGCGCAGAATGGTCACGAACGGCACGCTCAGTGTGAAAGTAACGAACGACAACATGGGCGGCGACCCCAATAAGGGCGCGGACAAGACGTTGAAGGTCGACTACACGTACCGCGGAAGGCGCCAGTCAACGGTGGTGAAGGAAGGCGACCGCCTGAAACTTCCGTGAGCTAGTCGGAAGGGAACTCGACGACTAACGATACGGAAGGAGCGGTGCGCGGGTGCTCGGCCGCGTGTCCGATCATCGGCCACTAAACCACTCGGGGGTTTCTACATGTCCAGCAACGCTTCCGCCTCTCAAGCAACGCCGCTCCCGCCGGATATTCTGGTTCAAACAGCGTTCAAAGTAGCCGCGACGACACCGATCACGGTGCAAACGCTCCGCCGCAACATTTCCGTCCTGTTCGGCGCCGGAGGGAACATCGCGGTGCTCACGGGCGCCGACGGAAAGCTGATTGTCGATACGGAAATCGCGACCGCGCGGCCGAACGTGGAGAAAGCCATCGCGGGCCTCAGCTCCGATCCGATCAAGCAGCTGATCAACACGCACTGGCACTTCGATCACAGCGGTGGAAACCAGTGGGTGAATGCGGCCGGTGCCAGCATCATCGCGCACGAAAACACGCGCAAACACTTGATGGCGGATACGCGTGTGGAAGGTTGGAAGCACACTTTTCCCGCCGCGGCGCCGGGAGCAATTCCTACAACGGTCTTCGGCGAACGGCACACCCTGCACGCGAACGGCACGACGATCGAGATGAAATATTATCCGCCCGCGCACACCGACTCCGACATCTCGGTGCACTTTGTGGAGGCGGACGTTTTTCTCACGGGCGACACGTTCTGGAATCGCAACTATCCCTTCGTCGATTATTCGACCGGAGGCAGCATCGACGGCGCGATTCGCGCAGCGGAAGCGAACGTTGCGACGGTGAGGGATTCGATGATCGTGGTTCCGGGGCACGGCGCGCTCGGACGAAAAGCGGATCTGGTTCTGTTCCGCGACGTGCTCGTCGAGCTGCGCGACAAAGTCGCGGCGCTGAAGAAGCAGGGCCTGACGTTGGCGGAAGTGATCGCCGCCAAACCCGGCGCCCGCACCGACCCGGAGTGGGGCAACGGTTTCATGACGCCCGCGTTATTTCTGGAGTGGTGCTATCAAGGCACGTAATTCGACCCCGTACTGTGCATAAGGAGAAAGGGTCGGCCGTCCGGCATTGCGAACGACTTCGCGCGCCTCTAGAGGCGTAATCGCAGTGTGATCGGTTCCCCCGAAGCACGCGGCCCGGCTCGACCGATGAGTTCGGTCGACGCCCCGAAAACCCACGCGGTTGCCAGGTCTCCATTCCAATGAATTTCGGAAACGCCCGAGCAGGGTGCGCAAAATTCTGGAAGGAGGGGCAGTATGAGAAAGATCGTTTTCTGGCTGCTTGCCGTTTCCACTTTCGGTGGAATCGTCGCCTGCATGGCCCACGCCTCTGGACAATCGGATGGAGAATCCTCGCCGATCTACGGAGTCAAAATTCCCGCCGGTTACCGCGATTGGAAAATGATCGCCCTGGTGAGTCTGGTGGTGCCCGGCAAGACGGACCAGCTGCGCGCGCAACTGGGTAACGAAATCGCGATCAAAGCATTCAAGGAACGGACGCTTCCGTTCCCGGACGGCAGCATCATCGCCGCGATTCACTGGTCTCGCGTTCCGTCGGAAGCCAACGACAAAGTTCTCGACCCTGTATTTCCGGGCGCGGAGTCTTTCGTCGTTGAGAACCGCCTGAATGTTCAGTTCATGGTGAAGGACTCAAAAAAGTACGCTGCCTCGGGCGGGTGGGGTTTCGCCGACTTCACCGGCGAAAAGCCCGGAAGCAAAGAGCTGCACGAGAGATGCTTCCCCTGTCACGTGCCCGTGAAAGATCACGACTACGTCTTCACCCACTACGCACCATGATGGATCGTCGAAACTGAAAGCGACGGTCGGGACAAGTTTCAGCCAGCTGGCGTGGCGGCTGGCCGTCCGGCAATGTCTTTTCCAACGAAGCGCCAGAGGTTGCGCCGAGAGTGTGCGACAGCCGCCCGAGATCTATAATCAGCAGAATTCTGCGCTCCAGTTTCTACATTCGCGTCACCACCTGACGGATGCCTGATTTGATAGTCTCGGAAGGATCTTCAAGCAGCGATCAATCCACATCGATAATCTCTCCCACGCGGTCGATCAACAGGACCACTAGACCATCCTGCAATCGAACGACTGCCATCTGTCCATTGGTTCCCGATTCCTCATGGTTGGAAGCGAGCTGCAGATGATCGTGAATATTGGCGACCGAAGCTCTCGTTGCGAATCGTAATCTTCCCTAGCTCTCGATACTACGAATTTGGTTTTGGTGGTCGCGCGATCAGGTGAACTGCACCCCATTCACCGTGAGGTATGAGCCGCCCCGCCGGAGGAGAGGTTGGCAGCCAGGTCGGCGCGATCGATCACTCGTCCGCGGACAATCACGTTCACGATCGTGTCGTAGGCATCCACGGTTTGCGTGGGATCCTTGCGCAACAGCAAAAGGTTGGCGCGTTTGCCGGGCTCGACGGTGCCGATCTGTCGGTCGAGCCCGATCGCTTCGGCATTGACGATCGTCGCAGCGCGAAATATCTGAGCCGGCGTCAGTCCAGCGTTGACCAGCCTGTGCATCTCGACGAAACCATTCAGCCCCGGCGGATTCACGTAAGTGGGCGCGCTGGGCGTATCGGTGCCAAATAAAATCCGCGCGGCACGCGTGGCGAGATAGTTCGTCGCGTTTTTATTGCGTCCAATAGGGCCGGCGTAGAAACCGAGCACGGTTTGCCACTGCGCTGCCGCGTCTTTCGACTCGGCGAGCGGCTTGGGCAACATCGCGTTCATCAATATGTCGCGAAACCATTGCCCCTCGGGCGACCGGCACCACGCGACGTAATCCGCGGGCAACACACGCAACAGATTCGGATCGTTGAGGAATGCCGGATCGAACAGATCGCGTTCGCCGTAGAGCACCTGCATCGTCGGCTGCCAGCCCGTGTGCGTCTTCAAAACTCGATCGAGAATTGCGGTGACGCCGGGCATGAGCTCCGTCGCGTCCTTCGGTTCTTTGTTCCAGTGCCAGAGGCCGTGCGCGATCACGTCCACGCCGGCGTCCATCGCAAACGTCTGCGCCTCGGTTCCGTTAGCGTGAATGAACACCGGCATTTTGGCCGCGTGCGCAGCCTGCACCACCGCGCGTTCCGTATCGAGGCGCGGCACGGGAATGTTTTGATCGTCGCCGAAACCGCGCTCGTAAAAAGTCTTCACGCAGATCGCGCCGTCGGCCTTCATGCGGGCAACCACCGCTTCGGGCGTGTGAGTGGCCGGATCGATGCCGGCAGGAGCGGACGCTTCGTCGCCGCGCTCCACGATCATGTAAGGGAACGCGGCGTAGCGCAGCGGCTTCGGCGCCCAATTCATCGGATAGCCATCCGGAATCGGCGCGCCGCCGCAAAAATAAAAATCGGGATGCAGCTCGCGCGCGTTCCACGCCTTGGCCAGGTCGGGGGTAGAAATCAAATCGAGCAGCGTGGTGAATCCGAAATAGAGATAGCTGCGCGGAATTTGCGCGCGCGTGGCGCTCGAGATTTCCGGATGCGCCTTCTCCTGCTCGGCGGTCATGCCGGGCAAGTCGTTGGTATGCACGTGCGTATCAATCAGCCCAGGCGAAAGGAACAGGCCGCGGCCGTCGATCACGTCGGCCTTCGCGTTCGCAGCGGGCGTGGCAGCCGATGCTGCGTTTGAAATCGAGACGATTCGATCGCCGCGGATGTATACCGTCGCATCTGGCATCGGACTCGAACGCTCCGGCGAAACAACCGTGACATGCTCGATCCGAACATCCTGCGCGCCAGCCTGAGGGCAGCACACGCCGAGCACCACGAAGCACAAGAGCAGGGAAGCGGCGAGGCGATTGCTCAGCGCCGAACTGCGGACCCGTGACGAACCCGCACGCGCGATTGCCTCGAACGAACCGGGCTTCGATTGAACCGCCATTTCAAGTTTTGCTGGCATCAAAACCTCCTGGAAGGGAGGTGTCCTGCGCGTATGATTCGCACCACCGCTTGCTCTCCCGCTCGTTGATATTACGCGACCGAAGGGCGCAATGTTCCCCGACCCACATCTACGATTGCCGATAGGCGCGCCGCAACTCTAGTTTAGTGGTCGACGAAAGGTTCTGAAACACGTCTCTCCAGCCGGCGGCTCTTCGTGGCCGTCACGCGACGTTCCGCGTCCGGAGTCCTAGACCGCGAGCGGTGGTATCGCGCCCAGCTGCATCATCAGGCCGAGAGCATCCATGATGAGGCGCGTTTCTTTGATCCGGCCTTCGTGCAGCCGGTCGATCACAACGCCCCACACGCGGACCGATTTCCCGGTCGCGGGCACGCCGAGAAATGTTCCGCGATGAGTGCCGGCCCATTCAAAGCGGCTGGCGACCTTATCGCCCTCGGTGATCTGCTCTTTGATCGCGAAATCGAGGTCCGGAAAGCCGGACCGCATCGAGCGGAGAATATCCTTCAAACCTTCCAGTCCGGGACCTTGTCCGGGAAGCGGAACCTGCTCCACTACGTCCTCCCACACGAACTGGGCAGCCGCATCCATGTTTCCTTTGTTGATCACTTCGTTGACGAAGCGGCGAACGATTGCGGCGTTGGACTGGGTCAATGGAGTTCTCCTATTTCGTGGCTATTGCAGGTTAGTTTGTTGAGGATTCTAAAAAGCGGCTTCGTTTTGGCGATAAGCGTTCTGTCAAGTCGCTTTGGTCTCCGGCGCCGTCGGCCCTGTTTTCGCTCGCAGCCGCAGATAACAATACAGCGGCCATGCGTGTGCGTGCGCGCAGTACGTGATGTTCTCCGCAAGCCCTTCGCTGGGAAGTAGCGATGAATCGATGGAGTCCGAGGCGCTCCATTGGCCGGTCCAATAGTCCGGAAAACATTTTGCGTAGTGGTCGAAGGTCATTCGCTTTAGAAGATTCTCCGCCAAATCCTGATCGATTGTAGCCGTACCAAGGACCAAAGGGCCGTTCAATGCGAACCAGAATCCGCCATTTTCGCGCGCGCCTTGCGGCGTGCCGACGTTGGCGACGGGCTTTTCAATCTGACGGGCGCCCAATTTTTCAGGCGCCAGCAACCGGCGTTGAAGCTCCGTAAGCAGCTCGCGTTTCCGCTCGATCGACATCTCCGGAATCAGCAACGCGAAACTCTGCGGCTCCAGCCACATGTTGTCTTCGCCCAGCGAAGTGGTTGCGTCCGTCCACGCGCGCCGAAAAAATGGGCGGTCCGCCAGGTCAAGCATCCACGCCTTGAGCAGTTCGGCGCGGAACTCAAGCATTGCAGCGTTGAGCTCCGCAGCTTCCGGATCATTTGCGCGCTTCACCAATGGCGCCAGATCGCCCAGAATTACAATCGCCATCGCTGTGTTCATGCAGCTTTCGGCGGTCTCGAATGTGTAGTTGTACGAACCCTTAGTCGCCGACGCATAAAACAGGTCGTTCCAATCGGAATTCCACAGCCGTACAAGCCCGTGTCTGCCGACGCTGACGCGGTCACGCAGAAACAGGAAGGCCTGACGCACATGGGCCAGCACCGTGTCCTCACCCGAATTTTCCAACGGGTAATAGCCAATCTTCTCAGCGAGCAGCGCGGTATCGCCCGTGACGCGAAGATATTCCGCGAGTAGGAGGAAGAGATACAGCTGCTGGTCGCTGGTTTGCATGGGGCCGGACGCGGCCCAACCGTAGCCCTGATCCATGAGCTTGATTTCGCCGTCGGGAGTCGTGCGCTTCAGGATGAATCGCAGCGTGGAACGCGCCAACGCGGGGTTGATGTGGCAGAAGGGAAGCGCCTGTTGCGCCAGATCGCGGCTCGACGCGACCCATCCCCACGCGTAGTCGTACATGCATCCTTGGGGGATGATGGTCTCGTCATAATATTCGCGCCACGTCGCCATAGCTTCGAGCACCGCGACGTTCCACTGCATTTCGCGCCGCAACTGAAGATCGGACTCCGCGGCAAATTGCGGCACAATCTTGCGCCACTCCGCGACGAACGCCGAACCGTTGTCCGATTTCGGTGCCGGCGCCACGCGGAGATTCTCCGCGGCGCTCTCGATCGCCTCGCGCGATGTGTCCCTCGTGTAACCGAAAATACATTCGATCTCGCGAATTTCGTCCGGCTTGAGCGTGAAGCGTGAGCGAACGCCGATCGACGAGCGGCCTGCCGCGTCCGTAGTGCCGTGAATTTGAGTCGAAGGATCGCCCGCCGCATAAACAAACAAAGCGGGCGGATATTGCTCGAAGGCGTTCATCTGACCCGCGGGAGGGAACGTCATGGGATACCGGGTCCGGGCCGTGAAACGGACATACATCGCGTTTGATCCGGCATTCTCGATGGGGCTCCTCGCGTATTCCGGTATACGCGCTGGATTCGAACCGAAAGTCAGCATTTTGTAGTTCGCCAGCACGGTTTCAACGTAGTCGATGTCGACGGGACCTTTACTGCTTTTCTGAAACCGCACGGGCAGTAGAAATGCGGACGTGCCTTCGCCAATTTTCGCAGACGGTCGCACGTGAATCGTTCGTTCAATTTTAAGATTCGGATCGAGCTGGTATGTGTACCGCGCGAAGCCGCCGCCAAAAAGCTTGTCGGCATCCACGGCGGCCGGCTCATCAAGTCCAATCAGTTCGTGCTTCACACCGCCGACGACGCAAGTGGCGCGGTTGGCTCCCGACCATGCCTCTGTCCCCTGGTTCATTCGCGCCCACGCACGCTCTCCGCTCAAGATCTGTACGCGGCCGCTGGCATGCGTGAAGAGGGTTAGGCGGTGATTGCCGAGCAGAAAAACGGGATCGTCAGGAAGCATCCTTCCATCCAGGCCCCAGTTTGGAGTTGCCTGGTGATGATCGGCAAAGCGAATGGGGCTGCGATAGGAAAAGCACGGCAGACCTTCGTCCCCGTCCACCCACGCGCCCAGTGAACTGTCCGGAATCGCAGTCCAATCCGGCTTAGCAAGGCAGGAAGCGACCGCCGCGGCGCCGACGCCGGCAAGGAAATCTCTTCGGTTCCACCGTCCATTTTTCATACGCCGGATGCTATCACTTCGGAAAGTCTTGTGGTCGAGCGCTCCGTGATTTTGCCGGGGCGTTCGGGGCGCGGGTTTGCCTCGGTAACCGGCCCATCGCCGAGGTACTACCGCGCCGATGGTTTGGCCGGGTAACGGTAACGCGTGACGCACGCGGCCGATCGAGAAAAGTTCTCGCTTGAATTCAACACGGCTTCTTCCCGATGTTCGTGCCGCGCGCGCGTGGTAGGATTCCGCGCATGAAGTTTCCCGCTGCTGTGCCGGAGATTCCGGCGGCCAACGTCGAAAGAGCGATCGCGTACTACGTGAAGACGCTCGGCTTTACATTCGGCTGGGGCGACGACGCGGGCGGCATTGGTGGCCTCTTCAGAGGAAATTGCCGACTCTTTATCACGAACACGTCCTTCCGCGAAGGCTACGGCAACAAAATCCCGATCCTTTTCTGGCTCAATTTGGAGAGCAAGGCCGAGGTGGACGAGCTTTTCGCGGAGTGGAAGTCGTCGGGCGCGAAAATTGTTTCGGAGCCCGAGGACAAGCCCTGGAAGCTGCGCGAGTTCACCGCCGCCGATCTGGACGGAAACTTGATTCGTGTGTTCTACGATTTTCACCACGACGTATAGAGGAAAGCCGTGATTCGCCAGATCGCGCCGGTGTTCTTTACGCTGGATATTCCCGCCACGGTCGCGTACTACGAGACCGAGCTTGGTTTCAAATGTCTGGGGACCTGGCAGGACCCGCCGGTTTACGCCATCATGGCGCGCGACGACCATGCGATTCATTTCCGCTGCGCGGCGCGGCCCAAAGCCAATCCCGGCAAACATGAAGACGCGCTGCTCGACGCATACCTTTTCGTCGAGGAAGCGGACGCGCTTTACGCCGAGTACGCGGCGCGAGGCGTGGAGTTCACGCGTACCGTCGCAAACATGCCGTGGAACTGTCGCGAGTTCGTAGTGTAGGACTGCGACGGCCGCCTGCTCGCCTTCGGCGCGAATTTGTAGCGGCCAGGCCCTCCCTCTCAAGGCGCTCTGAGAGAAGCTTGCCACTTCTTTATTGCGAGCAGAGTTGCGTAGATGCGGTTTGCTTTTTTTACTCGAGCATCGCGTCCGATTCAGCGGCGTTCTTAGCTGAGCCCGACGCGGCGCACCAGATCCGCAAAACGAGGATCGCCGCGGATTGGGTCGAAGTACGGATGAACTTTGAGGAACTGCAAAATGTTGGATTGCTCTTTGTATGCCTCTTCAAGCCAGACGAACGCCTGGTCATTATCGCCAAGTCCTAAATAAGCGTTCACAAATGCGCCGCTGGGAACGTAACCGGCCTTTCTGCGCGCGTGCAATTCGGCGAGCAGCCGGAGAGCGTCGTTGCGTCGGTCGGCGTGAGCATAGGCCCGAATCAGCACGCCGGTTGCGGCGGGACTTTTGTCCGAAACAGAAATGGCCTTCTCCAGGAAGGGGATCGCATCGGCCGGTTGACCGTTCGCGGTGAGAACGAACCCCAGCGTCGTCAGAGCGCCTGCGTCGTCTGGCCGCACCGCCAGTATGCTGCGCAACTCGTGTATGGCCTCGTCGTAGCGATGCGACTGAAAAAGAACCCAAGCGATGGTCTCGCTGGAAATCGCAACCGGATCGAGTTCGCGGCCCCGCGTTGCCCAAGCCACAGCTTCGTCCGTGCGCCCCTGGCACAGAAGCCATACAGAGAACATCGTGTGCGCATCGGCGCTATTGGGATTCAACGCCAGCGCGCGATTGTATTCGGCCTCGGCTTCCGCCCATTTCCATTCTTCCTGCAGCGTGTTCGCCAGCAAAACATGCGCCTCGGCGATGCTCGGATCCAGCTCCAACGCTTTTCGGGCGGCAGCGATCACTTTTGGTCTTGTCTCTGCGGGCGAAGCCCCGGTGAGTACGGTGCCGAGTTGGCTGTAGGCGGCAGCCAGACCGACGTAACTTGGAGCGAATGTTGGGTCGCGCTGTATCGTCTCCTCGAAATAACCAACGCTCTTTTCTTTTTCGCTTTTGCTGTCGCCCCGGTTTAAAGCGTACTGACCTTTCAGATAGCTTTCGTAAACCTCCGGCGCCACCGAACGCGCGGCCGTGAGTCTCTCGTGCTCCGCGCCGGTGACCGTGGCCTGAACTTTCTCGGCAATCGATTGCGCCAGCTCGCTCTGCAGAGAAAACACATCCTGCAGTTCGCGATCGTAGGTTTCAGACCAGAAGTGCTCATCGGTCGCGCCGCGGATCAATTGCGCCGTCACGCGAATCCGGTTGCCGTCGCGCATCACCGAGCCTTCTACGATGGCGTCGACGTGCAAGATTTGCGCGATTTCCGGCACGGAGACCTGCGGATTCTTGAACCGCATCACCGATGTATGGGAAATGACCCGCAGATCGTGAATTGAGGCCAGGCGTCCGATCAGGGCCTCGGTCATTCCGTCGGCCAGGTAGTCTTGCGCGGGATCGCCGGACAAATTCTTCAACGGCAGCACAGCCAGAGAACTGATTTTGGGTTGGGCCGCACTGCCTCCACGGCCCCGGTACGCCAAATAAATCACAGCCACGAACCCGAGCGCGATGACCGCCGCCAAAGCAAACCAGCCGCCCACCGTCGATTTCGAGCTTGGTGGACGCCCGACTTCTGATTCCACCGGCCGGTTCGCCGACGCTTCCATGGGCGCCTCGAAATCCGAATCGTCGTCCGGTTCCTCCAAACTTTGTCTGCGGCTTGCAAGCCACGCATCGAGCTCGGAGCCTATCGCGTATACCGAACCCCGCTTGTCGTGCAGGTGGCGGTGGACCGGCATGCCCTCCCGTTTTTCCCACCGCTGTACGGTCGTCACATCGCGTTTCAGGTACGCCGCGATCTCCTTCCACGAATCCAGCCGGATTTCAGGAGGGCCGCCGTTGGGCGGTGACGTGCCGGTGAGAGGTTCGTCCATCGCTTTCTCCAGACGGATACTGGGTTCGGTGGCGAGATCGGTGGCCCGATTGTAACCCCGATTCGCCCCCGGCACGGGGCGAAGGACGTTATTAGGCGGCACGGCGGCGAATCCGCTCATCGCCGTTTGACCCGCAACGCTCGGTCAGCGATTCTGTGCCCGCAATCCGACTCGATGGGCCTGAGCGGCCCTCGGGCCTTCGGCACGGCGGACACAGTTCTTAAACTTGGAGAGCGCGATGAAGAACAAGACTTTGTTGTGGGCTGGACGTATCAGCATGGCAGTAGCGTTGGCCGTCGGTACTGTGGCTTCGGCTCAGGCCCCGATGCCTTGGCACTTCCGGGGGCTCATCAACGATTATTCGCCCGAGAACATCGCGGGCAAGCTGGTCGGTCCGTGGGAGATGCATGGAGCATGGGCGCTCGATTTGAAAGGCAGGTCCGGCCTGGCTGACTTTTCGGCGGAAATGACCATGGGGCTCTCGGACCACGCCATGGACGCTGCGATCGCCGCCGCGGTCGCCAACGGCACCGTTCCGCCGAGCTTTGACGATCCCTCCACGCGCACTCCTCACACGCACCACATCACCATGAACGACGCCAAAGTTACCTATGGCACCGCGACCTGTCCGACTTACGCGGCCCCCGCTCCGACGACGGCTGGCTTCATGGTCAGCGGCCCGGCCTACATTACCGGCAACGGCGGCCCAGCTCCGTTTTCGAAGAACGACACCGTGCTGTCGAACCTCCAGATCTGCGTCAACGGAGGAACCGATGTGCCGTACTCCAATATCACGCTGGTGTTCGGCGCTCCCGCGAGTGGCCATTTCGGCTCGCAGGCGGTCCGCGGCGTGGTTCGCAAGACGAGCCTGACGGATTTCGACGAAGAGCGCCGATAGGCGTCAGCGGTTATTTTTTGGCGGACGCGACGGAGGACCAGTTCAGCAGCAAACCAATGGAGGTGGCTTCGCTGCGCGCCGGGGCCACCGTCAGAAACTTTTGGCCGTCGGCGGAGACATCGAAAAGCGGCGCGGCTTCGTCCAGCATATTCATTTGGAAAAGCGGACGCAGCGCTTTTACTTGCAAAGCTTCCCGCGAGAGATTCAGGTCCGCTTCCACCACCTGGTTTCCGGTCGTCAAAAAATACAACTGGTTCTTGTTTCCCCAGCGCAGATTCCAGCCGCCCGCGCGCGAGATCTGATACTTGCCGCCGGGCCCGGGGAAGGGAACCACGTAAACTTCGGGCCGGCCGGATTCGTAGGAAAAATAGGCCAGCCAGTGGCCGTCCGGCGAAAAGTTGCCGTCATATTGCGAGGCGCCGACCGGAGCCGCCTGGAAAGGTTTGCGGTCTCCGAACAGGGGAAGAATCCAATCCCCCCCGAATCCTTTTTGGGTGTCGAACGCGTAATAGGAAATGTAACGGCCATCGGGCGACCAATCCACCGCCGACGCCACCGGAAATTGCGGCCCGAGCGTGAGCAAAGTTTCTTCCGAGCCTGACCCATCGGCCGGCCGCCGAACCAGAGAGACTTTGCCGTCGCTTTCCGCGGAATGCGCGATGTACTTTCCGTCCGGCGACCACACCGCCCATCCCTTCCAGCCTTTGCCAAAGCTGAGCCGCGTGCTCACCCCGCCGCCCGCGGGCAGAGACCAAATGTCCGATCCCCAGGCGGCCGATCGGCGATCGAGCAGCGGGTCCATCACGGTCAATACTTGATTGCCGTCAGGCGACAATTTCACATTCACGTAATCGCCGACCGGTCCGATCGTTCCGATCGGCTTCCCTTCGCGGTCGTACCACTGCAATCGCGCGTCGGTAGACGTCGCCTGAAAAGCCAGCGCCGACAGGCCGCCAACGGAGTAAGACTCGGAGTCCGCGAGGAACACTGTCGCTCCGGAGAGTGTGCCCGACCCCGCGTCGAATTTTTGCGCGAGCACTTTGCCTTCCCGGACGAACAGCAGAAATCCGGCGGAATAGCGCGGCGCAGCGGCGTTGTCCAGCACCAGGTTGCTGTCGCTTGAGCCCAACTGACCCATCTCAACGCGGTTCTGGTTGGTTCGGCTCGTCACCTGATATAAGAAATGCCTTCCGTCCGGCAGAAACGCAGGAGACCGCTGAAGCAGATCGTTCGTGCCCAGCGCAGGAAGCGGCGACGACTTGACTCCCTGGCTGGATATACAGGTCAGCGCGCCGCCGACCGTGGCAAATAGCATCGTGCCGTCGCTGCTCCAGCTTGCAGTTTCACTCCGAGGGGGAACGTCGCTCAGCACCTGGACCGTGCCATCGGCGACGTCCAACGTTTTCAATTTCGCGTCCGCGAAAAATCCGATGGTGCGGCCGTCGGGTGACCAGAACGGGGACGAAGCATTCTCGGTCCCGTTCACCGGCACGCTTTCGCGCGCGCTCAGCGGGCGAATCCATAGTTTGATGACGCCGCTTTGGTCGATCGCGGAAAAGACCAGTCGCGTCCCGTCGGGAGAAACCGCGACCGGACCGGCGCCAAATCCAAACGCAAGGAAGCGCGTATCCGAAGGGGGTGGAATAAACGCGAGCGCCGGTGTCGCCTCTGCCGCGGGGGCGCGATGCAGAATCGTAAAACAAAGCAAAGCTGCGGCAAGTACGCCGGCAACGATCCAGGGAATCCTCGGGGTTGCGTCTTTTTGTTGCGTAGCTGAGCCGGGCGCCGCGGTGGACGAAGTTGCATCGCCGGTTTCCGCGAGCCACTTCAGTTGCATCTTCAAATCGTGGATGGTCTGAAATCGATCGTCCGGGTCTTTCGCGAGGCACGTCTTCACCACGCGATCGACCGCCGCCGGAACGGCGGGCTGGAGCGATGATACCGGCACAGGATCGCGTTCGAGCACCGCGGCCATCACGCTCGCAGCGGTTTTTCCTTCGAACGCGCGTTTGCCGGTCAACATTTCGTACAGAACCGTGCCCAGCGAAAAAATGTCGGAGCGTGCGTCGGCTTCGCGGCCTTCGGCCTGTTCCGGCGACATGTAGTGAAACGTTCCGAGCACCGTGCCCTGTGCCGTGAGCGGCTGAGTCGCGGCCGGCGTGCTTATGGTGGCGCTAAGGCCGGAGATCGGAGTGGCGGCTTGCATCGTCGGTTTCGCCAGGCCGAAATCCATCAGCTTGGCGCCGCTCTTGGTGAGCATGATGTTGCCCGGCTTCAGGTCGCGGTGAACCACGCCGCTGCGGTGCGCCTTTTCCAGCCCTTCGCAGATCTCGATCGAGATTTTGAAAAATTGTGGGAGGGGAAGCGGGCCTTTCTGCAGGCGATCGGCCAGCGACTCGCCTTCGAGGAACTCCATCACCAGAAAGCTGATTCCGTCCTGCGTGCCGACGTCATAAAGCTGGCATACATGAGGATGGTTCAAGGAGGAAATCGAGCGAGCTTCGCGGTCGAATCGCTCTTTTGCTTCGGAGTTGTCCGACAAGTGGCCGGGCAAAACTTTTACTGCTACGGTGCGGTCGAGCCGCAAATCCCGCGCGCGATAGACTTCGCCCATTCCGCCGGAGCCAACCAGCGAAACGATTTCGTACGGCCCGAATCTCGTGCCAGAGCTGAGCGGCATTCGTGTGCGGCATTATACATGCACAAGAAAGAACGAGCATGCGACGCCGTACACGAATGGGACGGCACGGGCGCTCAGGTGGGTTCGCGGACGAACGCTCGCGTCACTTTGGCCGGTGAACTTCACCCCACGGACGGCGATTATTGCGCAAAACGCCCGTGCCACCCCCCGGACGTGGCGGCGGGCCGAGTTCTATTTGCGGCATCATGAAAATGCCGCGCGCGGGCTGCGCCACTCCGCTCAGGTGTAGTGCTTGCCGGGCACGCAAAAGTTTTGCAGGGTTGGACTAGTTGCATCGACCACCTTCGTGGTTTTCAGCGATTTGAGACCCTTGCCTTTGTGAAGCTTCTTGTTGTCCTTCTTCGATGCCATGTTTTCTCCTTCCTGCGGATCGCGCCATGCGCGATTCCCGGCAGTGGCGCGCTGTACACGACGCTGTACGCGACGATGTACAGATCGTCGTACAGATCCTTGTACAGGTCGCGCTATAGGCCGTGGTATCTCATGCGTGCGCGGCGCGGTCAACGAGAGGATTGGTGGAATTTTGGTGAAGATCGGATGAAGGTCTAACGGATTGATAGCGCGACGATTAGAGCTCGATCTCATCGGTACGCGCCGGACCGGCTGCTTATTGTGAAACGTTCCAAACACCGCGCCCTGCGACGTGAGCGGCTGAGTCGCCGCCGGTTTGATGTTGCGTTTGACTCCGGAGCCGCCGTCCGCATCATTTCCGGCGGGTGTATTCTGTTCGCGAGATGAGAGTTTTGATATCCGGCGCGGGAATTGCAGGCCCGACTTTTGCGTATTGGTTGGCGCATTACGGCATCGAGGCCACCATCGTAGAAAAGGCGCCTCGCCTCCGAACCGGCGGCTACGTTATCGATTTCTGGGGCCTCGGATTCGACGTCGCCGATCGCATGGGACTGCTTGCGGAGATCCGTCGCAAAGGATACATAGTCCGGGACGTATCGATTGTGAACCGCGCAGGGAAGCGCATCGCGGGATTTCCGGCGGACGCCGTCGCGCGGGTCGCTCAAGGCCGTTACGTCAGCGTTGCACGCGGAGATCTCGCCGCGACGATCTTCGGCGCGATCGACGGCAAAATCGAATCGATATTCAACGACAGCGTCGCTCGAATCGATCAGACCGCGCAAAGCGCTCAAGTGACTTTCGAATCGGGCACGGCGCGCGATTTCGATTTGGTCGTCGGCGCGGACGGCCTTCACTCGCGCGTGCGCGGCCTGGTGTTTGGCCCCGAGGATCAGTTCGAAAAGTATCTGGGATACAAAGTTGCTGCATTCGAAGTTCACGGCTACCGGCCGAGAGACGAGCTGGTTTACGTGATGTACACGGAAGTGGCCCAGCAGGTGGCGCGCTTCGCGATGTCCGGAGACCGCACCATGTTCCTGTTTGTCTTTGCCGACCACGAACGTGATGACGCCGCACCCGGCGATCTCCAGGCGCAGAAAGCCCTGCTGCGAAAGCGCTACGGTGCGAGCGGATGGGAGTGCCCGCAAATTCTCGACGCCCTCGAAGCGGCGAGCGAACTTTATTTTGACCGCGTCAGCCAGATCCACATGGGCGCTCAGGCGGGATCGTGGACCAACGGCCGCGTCACTTTGCTCGGCGATGCTGCTTTCTGCGTATCGCTTCTCGCCGGCCAAGGTTCGGCGCTGGCCATGGTGTCGGCCTACATTCTTGCGGGCGAACTTCACCTTGCGGGCGGCGATCATGCGGCGGCGTTTGCGCGATACCAGCAGCGATTCGATGCCTTCGTGCTGCAGAAGCAGAAAGGCGCGTTGCGCTTTGCGGGCATATTTGCGCCGAAGTCCAAGTTCTCGATGTTCGTGCGCAACCAGGTGATGAATCTGCTCAAAATACCGATCGTCGCGGATCTTGCCGCCGGCCGCGACCTCGCTGACAATCTCGCGCTTCCAGAATATTGAACGACAGGTTAGCGGAATGCGCGCGCACCAGACGAGAAGCGCGAGCGAATTATTGCGCCGGGGAATTTGTCGGAGCTTGGATCGATCTATAGGGGAAGCGCCAGAGTAGGCCGCGGTGAAAATCGGTCATCCAGATCGAATCGTGGCCGAAGCGCAGCGCGTCGCCGCCCCGGCCGATCCACTGGCGCGTGACCTGATTCTTTCGCCCGTCGATGCGCGTCAGCGGAACATCGAAGACGCTGGCTCACACCGCATCGGCGCCGTAGCAAAGGTCGCCGCCGTGCGCTGGAATTCCCGCGACGATCGTTGCGGCGAGCTTCCCGGTTTTTACATCCACGCGGCTGATCGTTCCGTCGCCCTGATTCAAAGTCCACACCGCGCCGCCGCCGATCGCAATGAAGCGTGGCTTCGGGCCGACGGGGACTGACGCGAGCACCTCGCCTGTGCGCGCGTCGACCGCGGTCAGCACGCTCCTATCGAACCCTGTGATCCACACAACGCCGTCGTGGTAGAGCGGATTGTAGGAACCCGCAGCGATTGAAATGTTCTCGCGGTCGGTGTTCGTCGCCGGGTCGATGCGAGCAAGCGTGCCGTTTTTGCCGGTGACCAGCCAGACGCTGTCGCCGCTCACCGTTATTCCGTCTTCTGAATCCGCGGGGCCGACGGCGAGCGTCGCCGTGATTTTATTTGTGGCGGCGTCGATCCGGCGAGCGAAGGCGTTTTCCCGCATCGCGGCGTCCAGATGCTGCCGAACCCGCTTGCGAGACCGGAACACGCTTCGGTGGGCAGATGAACTTTCGCAACAACTTTGTTTGTAACGGGATCGATGCGCTGAACGGTGTCGGGCTTCGTCGCGGTGATCCACACAGCGTCGTCCGTGATCGCGATCCAATCGGCGGTAGCGCCGACCTTCCAGATGACCGCCGGCTTCAGCGACGAGAGGGAAACTTGCACCTTTTTCACGCCGGGCTTCGGTGCCCGTGTATTCGGAGTTTGCGCGCTGCACTTTGCGTTTGTGCGACTGCGGCCGGACACACCGCTAACACAACCAGGAGCAACTTCTGTTTCATCGAGGAGCCTCGAGGGAATCGAATTCCACGCATTCTCCTCGCCCCGTCGAGGCCGAACGATTTATTCTGAAGCGTGGCTGAAATTCCAGGTGCAACAGCGAAGGTACCGTCGAGCGCAACCCCGGTGCGCGCACGAATGGCGGCCGCGTGGCGGAATGTCACGCTCCGCTCCGTCGTGAAGTGGCTGCTCATCGTCCTGGCGGCACTGTGGGCGCTCGGCGTTCTGATGCTCATCGCTGCCCGGTGGATTGATCCGCCGACGACTGCCGTGCACATGGAGCGCCGCATGCAAGCGTGGATTCACGGCACGCCATATCACGAGCGCTACGACTTCGTGCCACTCAGCCAGATCTCGCCGGATTTCCAGCACGCCGTAATCGCCGCCGAAGACGCGCGTTTCTACCAGCATCACGGCTTCGATTGGGACGCGATCGAACTCGCCGCCGAAGGCGATGTGGAAGGCGGCCGCATTCGCGGCGGCTCGACGATCACCCAGCAGCTGGTGAAGAACCTGTTCTTCGGTACCGGTCGCTCGATTCTGCGCAAGGGCGCCGAGTTCACGCTGGTGCCCGTGGCCGAACTGGTTCTGGGGAAGCAGCGCATTCTGGAGCTGTATCTCAACGTGGTCGAATGGGGCCCGGGCGTTTATGGCGCCGAGTCTGCTAGCCGGTACTACGACAAAACTTCGGCGCGCAATATCGATCGACAACAAGGCTCGCAACTCGCCGCGATTCTCCCCTTGCCGCTGAAGCGCCGCCCCGAGCGCATGATGCACTACAGCGAAATCATTCAGGAGCGCATGCGCCAGATGGGCTGGTAATCGTTCGCCAGGAAACCAGCTCCGCCGCAGTGGCCCGGGTGAAACCTTTCGCATACTTGCCGCGTATACTCCGTCAAGAGCGCCGATGCCGTATTCACCCATTCTGCTCGTTCACATTGCCGGTGGGTCCGTGGGTTTGCTCTCCGGGACTGCCGCAATAATTCTCAGGAAAGGCTCGCCCCGCCACGCGCTGGCCGGCAGAATCTTCGTGGTCGCCATGCTCGTGATGTCCAGCCTTGCCGCGTACATCGCCGCCCTGAAGCACCAACCCGGAAACATCATGGGTGGAATTTTTACCTTTTACTTGATCGCAACCGCGTGGCTCACCGCGCGGCGCGGAGCCGGACGGACCAGCCGTTTTGATTGGTTGCTTGCACTGATTCCGCTGGCGCTCGGGATCGTGAATTGGGCGATCGGTGTTTCGTTCGTGCGCGCGGGAGTGGACCCGCCGGACGGAGTTCCCGTTGGAATGATTTTCTTTATGGGCTCGATCATGCTGCTCGCGGCCGCGGGCGACGTTCGCATGCTGGTTCGCGGCGGTATGTTTGGAGCCCAGCGCATAGCGCGGCACCTGTGGCGCATGTGCTTCGGCCTGTTCATCGCCGCCGGCTCTTTTTTTATGGGGCCTTCGAACCGTCCGCTCCGGTTGCTGTCGGTCGCGGGGATCGGCCAACATTTATCTCCGGCGTTCTTCAGCATGGGCGTGTATCTTGCCCTCACTCTGCTTCCGCTCGTTCTGCTGGTTTACTGGCTGATCCGTGTGCGCTTTACGAATTTCTACAAGCGCAGGCTCGTGCAGGTCGCGAGCGCAGGTTCGGATTAACGCGGTTGCCGGAAGCAGACACTGCGGGAGATCGAACAAAGGGCATTCGAGGCTTGATCCGATCAGCTCGCCGGCCGCCTGAGGTCGCCGCCCAGCACCGGACTGAGCACGAAGTCTTCAAAGGCGATTTGTTCTCCATTCAAGCGAAACAGCGTGCCAAGCTGCGCCCAGTGGCGAATTTCATGCATCAGAGCCTGCACTACAAATTTGCGGGGAGTGGCGCGCAGAACTCCGTTCAGGAAATCGAATTCCCGCATCACGTCCCAATCCTCGCGGGGGAAGGCTCGCAAAAACTCTTTGAACTCCGCGCGGCGCTGCTTGCCGAATTCAAACACCGTCGCAATGCTATTCGATGGAACTGCGGCTGTGTCGGTGAGCGGACGGTTCGCGAGCCGGTCGATATAACGCTTTTCTGCCGAAAAAATGTGCCGCACCACATCGCCCACGGATTGAAAGCGGCCGTCGCCGTGCGGCCCGGCGCTTGTGGCTAGAATCTCGTCGCCGCGCGACTGAAACCACTCGCGCCAGTTATCGCGCTCCCAGTCTGTGTACTCGATGAACTCCGTGAAGCTCAATCCGACGGACATTTTCCTCCGCTCTCGGAGAATCGAGCGTTGTCGATGAATCGCTTACAGGAAGAGAGTAGCCTGCCGCTGCAGTCGGAATCAATTTCGTCCGCCTTTCCGCTACTGTCGAAGCGGAGGCTCATTCATACGCCGCGCTGTAGCGAATTTATGTAGAAGCGGATGCATCAGGTAGGTTTGCGAATGGCCACAGTTTGCGCCCGCGATCCTCAAGCAACGCGACCGGTTTATTCCGAGTGGAGCGCCGCGATCGGATCGAGGCGCATCGCGCGCAGCGCCGGAATATAGCTGGCCGCGAGCGCGACGGCGGTAAGCACAACGGTGACGCCCACGAAGGTGGGGAGATCGTTCGGTGACACGCCGAAGAGCAGCCCCGCCATGAGATGCGAGACGATGAACCCTCCGGCCACACCCAGCGTGGCGCCGACGGCGGCGAGAGTGAGGCCCTGGCGCAACACCATCTTGAGGATGTCGCGCCTTCGCGCGCCCAGCGCGAGGCGGATGGCGATCTCTCGCGTTTGCTCATTGACCAGGAAGGAGATCGTTCCATAGATTCCGAGGCCCGCGAGCAACAGGGCTGTGCCGGCAAACAGCTCCACCATTTCCATGGAGAACCGCCGCACAGATAGCGAAGAGGAGAGAACGTCCTCCAAGGTCTCCGCGTGGAACACGGGAAGGTTCGGATCGACGGCTTGGACTTGTGTGCGCACCTCGGCGGCGATGGTGGCAGGGTCGATCCGTCCGCGCAGGTACAAGGCAAGAAACTTGAAGGGCCGCTGGTAGATGTCGAGGTACATCTGCGGAATGCCGGCGTCCGCAAGCGATTCTGTGCGGGCATCGGCAATGACGCCAACGATGGTCGTCCAGTCCGGCCTGGCACGGCCCAAATGGCCCAACAAATGGACTCGCTTGCCGATCGGATTCTGGTCGGGCCAGTAGGTGCGGGCCGCGGCCTGGTTGATCACTGCGATCAAGGGCGTAGCTTCAAGGTCCTGGTCGACGAAAAGGCGTCCACGCAAAAGACTCATGCCCAGCAGGTGGAAGTATTCGGGCGAGACAATCAAGGTATCGATCAGCGGAGGCTGGCTGCTTTGCGCGTCCGCGCCTTCGCGAACCAATGGAATCATTCTGCGATCGCTCTGGCCATGGTCAAGGGGAATTGCCGCCCGATCACTGACTGCGGTTTCTTCCACGCCCGGAATCGTCCTGTTGCGACGGAGAATCTCTCGGAGCAGCACCGATTCCTGCGTCGCGGTGCGGTAAATGTCGGTTTTGGGATCGTTAGGATTCGGCAGCGAGGTCTCGATTGCCATGACCCGAGTGGGATTGAAACCGAGTTGCACCTTGAACAAGTCCCAGAAGCTGCGCAGCAGAAGGCCGGCGGCGACCATCAGCACCAGGGAGAGGGCTAATTCACCAATCACCAGCACATGGCGCAAGCGCGAGCGCCGCCGGGAGCCGTTGGAGCCACGGCCTTCCTGCCGGAGCGTTGTGGCCGAATCGCGGCGGCTCGTGAGCCACGCCGGGGCAAGCCCGAAGATTGCTCCGGCGGTGACAGAGACGACCATGGCAAACGCCAGCACGCCCCAGCTGATTCCAATGTCATTGAGGCGCGGCAGGCTTTCCGGAACAAATTGCAGCAGGAATTTCTGAGCGCAGAAGAGAACCGCGAAACCCGTGATGCCGCCAAGTACGAAGAGTAACAAGCTTTCGGTGAGGAGCTGACGAATGAGGCGCACTCTTGCGGCTCCCAATGCGTGGCGAACCGCCATCTCGTGTCCTCGCGCGCTGGCGCGAGCAAGCAGCAGATTGGCGACGTTGACGCAGCTGATCAGCAGGACCAGACCCACCGCGCCGAAAAGCAGAATGAGCGACTGGCGAACGTTGCCGACAAGAGTCTCGGCGAGGGGCGTCAGCTGGATGGTCCACGCGGCTTGCGGCGGATAGTCCGCCGGATATTCCTTTTTCAACGATGCAACCAGGGCATCGAGGTGCGCCTGCGCGGCCGCAGGCGAGAGACCAGGCTGAAGGCGCGCTATGGTGACGAAGGGCAAACGCGTGCCGCGCATCGGCGGCGGTGCAGGGTCGGCGGCAAATCCGCCCGCCGCCCACAATTCGGTATTGATCTGCTCGCTGGTTTGACCCTGGTCGCGAAAGCCGGCGGGCATCACGCCCACAACACGAGCGGGATCGTTGTCAATGCGCAGAGTCTTGCCGAGAATGTGCGGGTCGCCGCCAAATGCGCGCTTCCAGAGCCCATCGCTGATGACGAGTTCGTTGTTGAAGCCGGGGGTGGCGTCGTGCGGATCGAAGGTGCGTCCCAACTGCGCGTCGACGCCGAGCACCGCGAAATAGGCCGGTGTGACCGACTTTCCGGCGATGCGCGTGGGCTGGGTGTTGCCGGTAAGAGTGTCGGTGCCGAAAAAGCAGAGGGACACATTTTGGAAGATTCCCGAGTTCTGAAGGTCTTTCAACTCGGGGATGGAAATGCCGACGTCGTGCGCGCCCACGCCGACAAGGTTGGCTTCAATTCGCACCAGTTCGCTGGGGTAGGGGTAGGGCAAAGGATGCAGCAGCGTTGCGTCGATGACGCTGTAGATGGCAGTGGTGGCTCCGACGCCCAGCGCGATTGTGGCGATCGCAACGAACGCGAATCCGGGGGCTCCTCGCAGCATCCGGGCCGCGTACTTCAAATCGAAAATCAGATTCTCGATGAGCGGCAGAGTCTGCTCGGCGTGATGGTCCTCGCGTATCGCTTCGGCCGCACCGAGCTTGAGCACGGCGTACCGCCGCGCCTCCGCGGGTGACATGCCCGCGCGTAGGTTCGCCTCGGTCTGAAATTCGAGATGTTCGGCGAGCTCTTCCCGCAGGCGCTGGTCGGCGCGGCGCCCGACGGCGAAATTCAGAAGTCGTTTGAAAAAACGTCGCAGAGAATTCACGATAGATCCTCCGCCTTCACTTTGAAGAATCGCGCGATGATCGTCGCGGTTTGCTCCCATTCGCTGGTTTCCGTCCTTAGTTGCTTCCGGCCCGCCGCGGTGATGCGATAGAAGCGGGCCCGGCGGTTGTTGTCCGAAGCGCCCCACTGCGAAGCGATCGAGCCTTCGTACTCCAGCTTCAGCAGCAGGGGATAGAGCGTGCCCTGATTCACAGCCAGCAGGTCGCCGCTGATCTGCTCGATGCGCCGGGCGATGCCGTAGCCGTGCTGCGGCCCCAGAACATCCAGGGTCTTCAGAACCATCAGCGCCAGCGTTCCCTGCAGGACTTCCGGCTTTTCCTTCATCGGGGTGTCACCTTTAGGTTTCCAACAGGAAGAATGCCATGCTTCCTTTTGGAAAACAACAGGACATTTTCCGCTCACCCAGAGCGGCAAATTCAGAAGCGCCGTAAGCAAGTTGGTGCGTGACGGTGCGGAAACTTGCTTTTTCCCCTGCGCGCATATAGGAAAGCCACCATGAAAGCAACTCGCGCCGCTGGAGCGCTGATTGTGTTGTTCGCAGCTTTTCTGCCGGCGAACGTGCGTTGCCTTCAGGGACCGACAAACTCGCCGTATGCGAACACGTTGGCGGACTTCCAGCGCTTTATGCAGGATATTTTGGACGCGGCTAAGAGCGGCGATCGCCAGAAGGTTGAGACCATTTTGAAGGGTACTGAAATTCCGAACTGCGATGCGTGGCTGCATCAGATGTGCAAATCCGATTCGGCAACATCACCGGCGTGGTGATGATTGCAGGCGGTGCGGCTATTTTGTGGCGCCGCAGCGCGCGCTTTGGAGCTGCCGCGTTGGCCGCGATTTATTTTGTGTTTCGGATTTTCTGGGTGCCGCGGCTCTACACGGCGCCGCACTATCTCGGGATCCGAATTCCCGTTTACATCGGCGTGTTGGCGGGATTGGGCATGGAACTCGTTGCATTCGCGGGAGGAGCGCTGGTGTTTGGAGCACTGGCAGGTTCCGCGGGATCGTCCTCCGCGACGGGCGGCTCATCGTGGCCCGATTGGCCGCGAACATTTCTGGTCATTCGCTCGATCGTCGGCCTGTGCTCGATCGACTTCGGCCTGAACCACCTGCTTGATATCAAAGACAACCTCATTTACGTCCCGAAATGGATGCCTCCGGGACAACAATTCTGGGTGATCGCAACCGGACTGGGCTTCGTGCTCGCGGGGCTTGCGTTACTCACCGGAATTCAGGACCTGCTGGCTGGGCGGCTTCTCGCGCTGATGTTTTTCACTTTCAACTTGCTCGCGCTGCCGCAGTTTATTTTCGCCGATCCGAAGGACCATGCCGCGTGGGGCGGCAACGCGTTCAATCTCGCCCTGGTCGCCACGAACTGGATCCTCGCCGATGCGATCTTGATCCGCCGGCGCGAACTCCAGAATCCATCGAAGAGAGCCGATCCCCCGGCGGCAACGGACTCGATTAGAGTGCGGGGTCTTGCCACCGCTTTTCCGAAGATGCCCACACAACTGACCGATTGTGGCCGAAGGCCCGGCAGGAAATGTTGCGGGGACTACTCCAGACTTCTTCGGGCCTCGTGAGGTAAACTCCCCTCTCGGTTCAGGACGCCTACAATTTCCCAGAACAACATGCATCCCGTAATTCAAGTTTCCGGCGTGCGGAAGACGTACGGCTCGCTCGTCGCTGTGGACGAAGTCTCGTTTGAAGTGTTCGAGGGCGAGATTTTCGGGCTGATCGGCCCAAACGGCGCCGGGAAAACCACAACCATGGAGTGCATCGAAGGAATCCGCAAACCCGACCGCGGGAAGATATCCGTGCTGGGCCTCGATCCTTCGCGCGACGTGTACAAACTGCAAAATCGAATCGGCGTGCAATTACAGCAGGCGCAACTCCAGAAGCGAATCAAAGTTTGGGAGGCGGTGGATCTATGGGCGTCTCTCTACGGAAAACCGGCCGCAGAAGGCAACCGGCTGCTCGAGCAGCTCGGACTTGCCGAGAAGCGCAACGCGTGGTTCATGACTTTGTCAGGTGGGCAGAAGCAGCGACTGTTCATCGCGCTGGCGCTGATCAACGATCCGGAAGTGGTGTTTCTCGACGAGCTGACCACCGGTCTCGACCCGCAGGCGCGACGCGCCATCTGGGATTTGGTGCGCGGCATCCGCGAACGCGGCAAAACCGTTTTTCTCACGACTCATCTGATGGAAGAGGCAGAGAAGTTGTGCGACCGTGTGGCGATCATCGAGCACGGCCGAGTGATCGATGCGGACAAACCGCAGAACCTGGTGAACCGGCATTGCCCGGAGCGGTCCGTGATTCTCGCCACCGACGATCCGAATGCGCCGGAGATGTTTCGCGCGATTCCGCGTTGCGAGAGCGTGACCTGCAACGGCGCGGAGATCACCATTCGCGGGCACGGCGACGATCTGGTGACCGAAGTAATTCGCTGCTTATCGGAAAATCGGATTCGCGTGGCGGATTTTCGTACTGAGCTACCGACTCTCGAAGATGTGTTTTTGAAATTGACGGGTCGCTCCATTCGCGACTAGGTAGGCTGAAATGATTTTGAAAGGGCTTTGGAAATTAACTTGGATCGAGCTGAAAGTATTTCTGCGCGAACCGCTTGGCGCAATCGGAACGATCTTGATTCCCGTGGCGGTTTTTATTTTGGTGGGCCGCGCTGTCGGGCGGAAACTCGTCGGGAACGCTGCGCCGGCGAGCCTGCCTGCGAACAGCTTCATCGGCGTCGAGCTGCCGGTGATCGTTTCGGTATTCATTTCGATCAGCGCGGTGCTTTCGCTCGTCACGATCATTTCGATTTATCGCGAGGGCGGAATTCTGAAGCGGTTGCGCGCCACTCCGCTGCGCCCGCAGACGATTCTTACCGCGCATGTAATCGTGAAGCTGCTGCTCACGGCGGCGACACTCTCGCTGATGGTGATGGCCGGCAGGCGTTTTTACCCGGTGGGCATCCACGTTCCGTTCGTGAAGTTCACAATCGCGTTGCTGATCGCTACGTGCAGCATTCTTTCGATTGGATTCCTGATTGCGAGCATCGTGCCCACAGCGCGATTTGCGCAGCCGATTGGCGCGGTGATCATGTATCCGATGGTCGCGGTGTGCGGACTCTTCGCGCCGGTTGCTGTGTTGCCGCCGGTGCTTGGCGCGATGGCAAAAGTGGTGCCGCTCACCTACGCGGTGTCGCTGCTCGGTGGAATGTGGAAGGGCGAAGCGTGGTCGGCGCACCTGGGAGATTTGGCAGCGCTCGCTGTTGTGTTCATTGTCTGCGTCGCGCTATCCGCGAAGGTTTTCCGTTGGGAGTAGGGAAGTGTTCTCGCGCACTGCGCGCTACGGCGCGAGCAGCACGTCGAACTCGATTTTGAGTTCGTCTTTCGCGCGGACTCCCGTCACTCCCGGCGGCTTAATGCCGAAATCGGTCTGCTTCACGCTGGCTTCGCCGGTGTAGTGCCCGTCCTTCAGCGAAACCTTTACGGTGAGAGGCCGCGACTGACCGAGCAGCGTCAAATTTCCGCGCAGCGTCCAATGGCCTTCGCCGGCGGTTTCGGCGCTCGTGGACTTGAACACGATGTCCGGATGCTTCTCGCTGTGGAGCACGTCCGGGCCGAGCATCGTCTTCTGCACATCCGCGCGGTCGCTGTCCGAAGCGTCCTGATCGATGACGCGCATCGTTCGCGCGTCCACGTGAAACTCCACAGACGGGTGCGGACCGGTGTCCGCCGTGCCGCTGGAAATCATCGCGCGCACTTCGTGCTCGTGGCCGAATCCGGAGAACAGGCCCGTCTTGCCAACGTGAATTGTGATCGTGGATTTCTGCGTGTCGATGTTGTGCTGTTGCGCGCTCACCGAAACCGCGCCCACGCCCAGCGCGCACATCAGACCACACGCCAGACTCGCCACCGCGAACAAGCTTCGTCTCATCATCCACCTCACCTGTATCGTACGGGCGGAATCGCCCACAAGTTGTAGTTTTTTCGGACATCCAACTCGACAATTCACCAAGCTCCGCCAGATTGCTGCGGAGCGGACGACCGCCGGTCCCAAATGAGCCCTCCAAAATGCTCGCTGCCAGATCGCTCTGGACAACCTCGCTCCGTTTGCACTACATTGGCGGCGGTCCTGGGCTAATTCGGCAGCGATTGAGGGGACTGTGAAGGCCAAGAAAGCCACATCGAAATCAAAAAAGCACATCAGCGCCGCCAAGAAACTGCCGTCGGTGAAGCCGCTCGCGGTCAATGTATATCTAACCATCGACGGCATTAAGGGTGAGTCGCTCCGGTAAATGGTCCTGTGCCCCCTCGGTGGCTGAGAGCTCTGCTGCCGCCGTACGGCATCCGTTCAGTGGATTCGATCGCTCCTGAGCGCTAGAACTGAGCGAGCATCGATGTAAGTGGGCGTCGTGTGCCAACTCGTGCCGCTGTTTGCCCTGGTTTCGTACCTTGTTCGTCGCCTTACCTTCACCGTGCCTCATCCTCGCTTAAAGTCTCCGCCATTTCGAAACTTCAAATTTCCGGCGGTCCTTATCGGCAACGCGCTCGGAGACCAACTCGTCGCGCTGCCCGCGCTCCGCGCGCTGGCGCACATTTTTCCGTCGCGCCTCACGCTGATTTGCATGCCGGGATTCCGGCGTAAGTTTTTCGCCGAGCTTCGCTTGCGTTCGGTGTGCGAAGTGCCCATGCACATTCGCACAGGAAGAAGACGTTTTGATGCTGCGGCCGTCGCAAAGCGGGTCGGCAAGTGCGATCTGTTTGTTTCGCTGAATCCGTGGACGTCTGAATCGCTTCACCGGCTCGTGCAGCTTCTTTCGCCAGAGCTGTCTGTCGGGCTGCGGTCGCCGTGCCAGATCGGTCGAATCGCGAAGTGGAAGAAACACGCGTTCGATCTGGGGTTCACCGTACCCTCTAACTTGAAACCATCGTTGCGCCTCGACGCATATGTGTCTCCGCCGCGCATTCCCGCCCAGGTGAGCCCGCGGATCCGCGAATATCTGCGAGCGGCAGCACCGCGCAAAAAGATTCTCGCTATTCACAATGAATCCAAGCCGCAGAAAGTGTGGCCGGCGGAGCGCTTGCGTACGCTGGTGGAAGAGTTTCTCGATCGCCATCCGGACTTTGCGGTTTTTATTTTGGACCTGGAACTTCGCGACCTGAAAATCGGGAAGCATGCCAGCCGCCTCTTGCATTCGCGCGGCCTCCCGCTGCACTACGCTTTCGCGGTGCTGCGAGAAAGCGAACTGTTTCTGGGCGTGGATTCCTGCATGCTGCACGCTGCCGATCTGTGCAGGGTTCCGGGCGTCGGGCTATTCGGCAAAACCGATCCGCGCAGGTGGGGATTTCGATTTTCGCGGCACCGTCACATCCGCGATCGGCGCGGCCTGAAACACATCTCCGAAATAAAGGTTCTTCAGGCGCTCGAATCGTTGATACCTGCGGCCGGCCGCTGACGTTGCCAGAATTTTATTGAGGCGACGAGCACGCTGAAGGCACTCGGAGCAAGTTGGTCCGCGGCGCCGCCCACGCTCGGCGCTAACGATACGATAGAGCCCTTCTCGGTCGTCATCCCGTGAAGAAAATCGGCAACGGCGGTCCGGCTGCGGTCTGCGAGTGGTCAGGCGATCGGGCGGCGCAGCAAATTGCCCGGCATAGCGGGTACGGTTCGCACAACCGCGCGCGAGCGGACCTAAGATTTTCCGTTGGTCGAGCACTTGTGGCGGATGAGCCCGCCGATCAGTACGATTCCCGAGCCGAACAGAAGCATCGTGCCGGGTTCGGGCGTGACGGCTGGCGCGTTGGCGACGCCTTCGCCGATTTTGAATGTAGCGAGTTCGTACTCGGAGCCGGTGAGCGACGTGATCGGCGCGGCGCTTGGTCGCGTAAGCATCATCGCAAATTGCCCGTCGGTGATTCCTGAACTGCCGGGACCGTATTCATACCCCGGCAGCGCCACCCTCGTTCCCGTGACACTGAAAAGCGTTCCGGTCTGTTCAGCCGTGACGTTTTCGACCAAGACATTCAGCAGGCCCGGACCCAGCGGACTGGCAGCATTTAGCGTCAACTGGAACGCGCCAACGGCAGTGGCGTATTGGCCGGGCCCAGTCAAATGGAAATGTACTTCACCGCAAAGGTAATACTTTGTCGCGCTGGCAAGCAATCCGGTGCCCGTCGCGGAACCGTAAAACTCGTCGCTAATCTCCATCACGGTTACGCCTGGCGCGTCGACGCTCACTGGCACGAACAAGATATTCCCGTACGTCGGCGTGAGGATGTTCACCGTGCTTCCGGAAGCGGCGGCGCTGGCGGGATACGCGATTGCAAAAAGTGCAACTAAGGCGAAAGCGATCAGCGCTTGGCGCATACACTCGCTCCGGAAAAATGGGACGGATGACGCATAATTCGGATGCCGCACGCGACACTAGACGCGCCGGCGTATGGGGTCAATACCATGGTTCCAATAGGAGCCGACCTTGCGGCAGGGAATTACTTCGTGGAGATACGGTTGTGCATCTGGACGGCGAATCGATTTAGGCTGCTGGGAAGCAACAGCGATACCTTCCCTTCAGCCTGCTGCGTATTGTCATCCGCCGCAACCTCGCTCGTGAATCCTTTTGCGTCGGGCGCCCGGGCCGTGTATATATTCTCGTAATACGTGGCGTTGAACTATAGGCCGTCTCCCGGAGCAAAGCCCGTGTCCCAGCACCGCTTCCTGATCCGAATTGCTGTCGCTGCGACGATCGTCGTCGCGCTCGTTGCCCCGTTTACCGTACCCGCCGCCCATTCCGACCAGAAATTCGACGCGCTCAACAAGTCCCGCGTCGAGGGCGTGCTGCGCGACGCTTACGACACCGTGAAGAAGCACTACTACGATCCGAAGTTCCACGGCCTCGACTGGGACGCGCACTACGCCGCCGCGAAAGAAAAACTGAAGACCGTCACGTCGCTCAGCCAGGGCTTCGGCGTCACCGCGGGATTCCTCGATGAGCTGAACGACTCGCACACATTCTTTCAAGCGCCGGCGCGGCCTTTCAAAGTGGATTACGGCTACCGCTTCCAGATGTACGGCAATAATTGCTTTGTCACGCGCGTGCGCCCGGACACCGACGCCGTCGGCAAAGTCAGCCCCGGCGACCAAGTGTTCGGTTACAACAACTACGCGGTAAATCGCGCGGATCTGTGGAAGCTGAACTATTACTACAACAGCCTGGCGCCGCTTCAGGCCAGCACACTTGCTTTTCGCGATCCCTCCGGCAAAGATCAGAAGCTCACCATCCCCGCCAAGGTAAAACAGGAAAAACGCGTTCTCGATCTCACTTTCTCCGGCGCCGACGGCGGCAATGATTTCTGGAATCTGATTCGCGAAACAGAGACCGAAGATCACCTGGTTCGGCAGCGCGTCATAGAGATGGGCGACGTCGCCATCTGGAAAAATCCCGAGTTCAACATGGAGAATGACGAAGTCGACCGCATCTTTAACATCGCCCGCAAACACAAAGCCCTGATCATCGATTTGCGCGGAAATCCCGGCGGCGCAGTCCTCACCATGGACCGCATGATCGGCAACCTGTTCGATCATGAAATCAAAGTCGCGGATCGAACGGGCAGAAAAGAGTTGAAACCGGAAATCGCCAAGTCTCGCGGTAAGGACATTTTTACTGGAAAGTTGATCGTGCTGGTGGACAGCCAATCCGCCTCGGCATCCGAAGTGTTTTCCCGCGTAATTCAGCTGGAAAAGCGAGGCATCGTGGTCGGGGATCAAAGCTCCGGGGCGGTGATGGAATCGCTCCACTACGCCATGTCACAAGGCATGGACGTAAAATTCTTCTACGGTTTTTCGGTGACCGAAGCCGACCTGATCATGAAGGACGGTAAAAGTCTCGAGCACGTCGGCGTCACGCCCGACATTCTAAGCAATCCCACCGCAAAGGATCTAGCTGACGGCTCCGACCCAGTCCTCTCCACAGCTGCCGAACTCGTCGACCTCAAGCTCGATCCCGCAGCCGCCGGCAAATTGTTTCCGTTCGAGTGGGCCCCGAACTGAGAAATTTGCAATCGCACCGCGTTTATCGAGTGGCCGTGCGCGCCTGATCGGGTTTCGCCGCAGGCTGAGCGGCTGGGTGCACCGTGGGCTGCGACAAAAACAGCGGCGCCAATCCTTCGGCCAGCGTCGGGTGCGCCAGAATGCCGTCGCGCAGCGCCGTGTATGGCAGGCCGCCCATCATCGCGATTTGCACAGCGGCCATGATCTCGCCGCCTTCCACCGCGAATGCCGTGAAGCCGAGCAGCCGGTCGCTATCGATTTCCACTAGCGCCTTCAGGAAGCCGCGCGTCTCGGAAAGAGTTTTCGCGCGCAGCACGTCGTCCATTGGAATCTTGAACAGACGGTAGCCGATCCCTTGCGCCGCGGCTTCTTTTTCGCTCAATCCATAGCGCGCAATTTCCGGATCGGTGAAAACGCAGAAGGGAATTTGCCGCCCGGTCGTCACGCGATTTTCGCCGGTGATGCCGGCGTGAACAACGCGAAAATCATCGATGCTCACGTGCGTGAACTGCGGGCTACCGGCGACTTCGCCGATGGCCCACACGCCGGGAGCGGTGGTGTGCAAGCGTTTGTCCACCTTGAGGTATCCACGATCGGTCAGCGCGACGCCGGCGATCTCAAAGTCCAGCCCTTCCGTGTTCGGGGTGCGGCCCAACGCGACGAGCAGGTGCGTACCTTCGATCGTCCGTTCCACACCATTCTGCGTGAACCGCACGGAAACCGATTGGCCTGATTTTCCGGAGACGCTTGTGACCTTCGCGACGGTCTCGATGTCGATGCCGTCTTCTTTGAAAATGTCGCTGAGCGTTTGCGTGACGTCGTCGTCTTCGCGGAACAGCGGCCGATCGGCGCGCTCGATGATCGTCACTTTGCTGCCGAACCGCCGCATCGCCTGCGCCAGCTCCGCGCCAATGTAACCGGCGCCGAGAACGATCAGGTGCTCGGGCACTTCATCCAGTTCGAGCGTTTCGATGTGCGTGAGTGGCTGTACTTCCACCAGGCCGGGAATCGGTTCGATCGCGGCGTGCGTGCCTGTGCTGATAATCACATTCGTTCCGCGGAGCAGCCGTCGCGTGCCATCGGCGAAAGTAGCCTCCACGGTGCGCGGCGCGACGAAACGGCCCGTCGCGCAAATGAATTCCGCGCCCGTCGCTTTGTAGTTCGCGAGGTACAACTCATTCAATCCGGAAACCAATTTGCGTTTGCGCTCGCGCACCGCGCGCATGTCCACACGGAAGCTGTCGGTCTGGATCCCGTACGCTTTGCTGTTCCGCACGTAGGAAGCCACGCGCGCGGCGTGAATCACGTTCTTGCTCGGCAAACAGGCAATGTTCGGGCATGAGCCGCCGATATACTTACGGTCAATCGTTGCGACCTTCTTGCCTTCCGACGCGAACGTCCATGCCGCGACGGTGGAACCCGTTCCGCCGCCGAGAATCACAATGTCGTACTCTTCCACGTTCGCGTGCACCCGAGGTTCACTCGATGTCGAAGGGTTTTCTTGCGTGGCGCTCATACAAACTCCTTTCCGAGAAGTGAAAGTATGAATTACAAATTCTTACAGCAACGTTAACAAGCCCAAACGCGATCCTGGCAACCTCGACGGCCTTGCACAATCAATTTCGGCGAGAGGAGCTTGTGGAACAGGCTGGAGTACCTCTATGTGCCGTTCTCCTGCAGCTGTCCGTGCTTCTGTTCCACCGTCACCTAGAAACAGATTCAAAAACACACAGGCGAACTCCAGCCTGTTCCACTCAAGATCTCGCCAAACCCGATGTTGCAGGGCCTCGAAAGTTGCCAGCACCTCGAATTTCGCCGCGCCTGCGGACGAATCTTTGTGAACGCCTATCCGTCGTTGCGTACCCGCCGCCTGTACGCTGCGACCTTGTGCCGGTTCCCGCACAGCGCCATGCTGCACCAACGCCGATGATGCGATCGTGTGTTGTCTGAAAACCAGAGCACGCACGTCTCATCCTTGCAACGCTTCACGAAACGAAAATCAGCGTTCGCCAACAGATCGGCCGCAGCCTCGGCTACCGGCCCGAGAATCGCCTCGTGCGTGTGGCATCGCCTCACCGTTTCCACTTTCAGCGCGCGCGATTTGTTCCACACCAGCCGCGAATGACTCTCTGCGCCGAAAAGAAATCTGTTCAGCAGCGAAGGATCTCCGCGCCGGCCGCCCTTCCGCTTTTGCACGAGCGAGCGAATGTTCTCGCGCAAGGCGCGAGCGGAATCCAGCAGGGAATTGTTCGCCCCGCCTCGGCCGGTCGATGCCGCCGGAAGTCCTGCTTGATTGAGCCAATCCAGGACGTCCTGGTCGCGCTGAAAGACATCCACCAATACGCCCTTCAGCCGCATCTGAGTATTTAGAAAGTCCAGCGCGAGATGCCCGGCCAGAAATATGGGGCCAGAACGTGGCGCGCGGTTCGTGGCAGGCCGGCTCAAGTGGGTCGCTCAAAAAACACTGTAACCGGTTGTCGCCGTATTGACAAGTTACAGCCATCCTGGTGTAACCTCTCAGTGCCAAATTGTCCGGTGTTGACGATGTGAAGTCAAACCGCTAAGGAGGATGTCCCCATGTCTCAAAATACTTCGGCGCAACGTCAGAAGAGCGATGCGCCGGGCCCGGAATCCAGCCGTGCTGATATCCCGTTCACTTCTCTTCATAAAGTCGAAGCCGATGGCGTTCAGGTTTTCTACCGCGAGGCGGGCGATCCCAACGCGCCGGTGATTCTGCTGCTTCACGGATTTCCCAGTTCGTCGTTCATGTATCGCGATCTGATTCCGCGTCTCGCCGACCGTTACCGCGTGATCGCTCCGGACCTGCCCGGATTCGGCTTCACCGAAGTCCCCGAGAAGCGCAACTACAAGTACAGCTTCGACTCGCTCGCCGAAACGATTGCTGCGTTCACCGAAGCGATCAAAATCGATCGCTACGTGATCTACATTTTCGACTACGGCGCTCCAACCGGCCTTCGTCTCGCGATGGCTCATCCGGAAAGAGTCACCGCGATCGTCTCGCAGAACGGCAACGCGTACGAAGAAGGCCTCGGCGACGCCTGGGGACCGATCCGCAAATATTGGGCGTCACCGACCGCCGAAAATCGCGAAGTCATCGCGAAGAATGTGCTCACACTCGAGGGAACGCGCTGGCAGTACACCCACGGCGTTGCAAATCCCGATGGCGTCGCGCCGGAGACCTACACGCTCGATATGGCGCTGATGGACCGGCCCGGAAACAACGACATTCAGCTCGACCTGTTTCTGAATTACGCGTCCAACGTCGCGCTCTACCCCGCATTCCAGGAATATTTCCGCAAATCGAAGCCGCCGCTGCTCGCGATCTGGGGTAAGAACGATCCTTTTTTCATTCCTCCCGGCGCGGAAGCGTTCCGGAAAGATATTCCGAATGCGCGGGTCGAGATGCTGGACACCGGGCACTTCGCTCTTGAGACGCACGTCGTTGAGATTGCCGCCGCGATGCGGGGGTTTTTCGATGCGAACGGAATCTAGCGCCGGGGTACAACGCGGAGTCTGCGATGGCCGCTGAGAAAGCGACGGTCGTGTTAGTCCATGGGGCGTGGGCGGACGGCTCGTGCTGGCAGAATGTGATTCTGCCAATCGAGCGGCTCGGCGTGAATGTGATCTGCGCGCCGATTCCGCTCACGTCGCTCTCCGACGACATCGCCGCACTTTCGAGAACCATCGAGCGAACCAGCGGACCTGTGGTGCTCGCTGGTCACGCCTATGCGGGAGCGGTGATCGCCGCGCCCACCGAAGAACGGATTAAAGCTCTCGTGTATGTCGCGGCCTTAGCTCCGTCTGACGGCGAAACTGTCGCCACTGTTTTTTATCACGAGCCGCCGCATCCCCAAGTTCCGCAGCTCGCTCCCGACGCGCACGGTTTCATCTGGATGCCGCAGGAAGGTTTCGCGAACGCCGTCGCTCACAACGCTTCCGCCGACCAGAAAGCGGTGATGTTCGCGGTGCAGCGGCCGATCAACGTGAAGTGTATTCAGGAAGCCGTTCCGCCGCCGGCGTGGAAAACGAAACCGACGTGGTATCTGCTCGCTGAGGAAGATCGCATGATCAAATCCACCACGCAGCGTTTCATGGCCGAGCGCATGAAAGCGAAAATCCGACCGTACGCCTTGGATCACACGCCGATGTACACGCACCCGGATGTGGTGGTCGACGTAACCTCCGAAGCGCTGCGGGAAGCGGCTTCGAGCTAGCCGCATCCGCTTCCGCATTCCGAAGCTCCAATGAAACCCACCCAGCCCGCAGCCACAGCCGGCCGAAAGTTGTCCGGCAGCGACAATAATTCAGGAGAACCAGCGATGCCGAATTCTGTAGCCATCGTAACCGGCGCGAGCCAGGGAATCGGAAAAGCCACCGCGCTGAGGCTGGCGCGCGACTTCTCGTCTCTCGTTTTAGTCGCGCGAGACCAGGCACACCTTGAAGAAACCGCGCAACAAGCTAAAGCACACGGCGCGGAAAGTCTGGTCCTCGCTCTCGATCTCCGGGACCCGGCCGCCGCCGACAAAGTTGTGAGCGCTACTGTCGAACGCTTCGGCCGCATCGACGCGCTGGTGAATATCGCCGGCGCGGTCCCGCAGATCGATCTGTTCGCCATGACCGATGCGCAGTGGGACGACGGCATGGCGTTGAAGTTTCACGGCGCGCGCCGCCTGACGATCAAAGCCTGGGACGCGTTGAAGGCTTCGAAAGGTTCGGTGGTGCTGCTTTCGGGCCTCGCCGCCTACGATCCGAAGCCGGGATTCGCCGCAGTGGCCGCCGCCAACGCCGCGATCATCGCGCTCGCGAAGGCGTTTGCGGAGCAGGGAATCAAAGACGGTGTTCAGGTGAACAGCGTTTCGCCGGGAGCTGTGATGACCGGCCGGCGGCAATCTTTTTTTCAAAAGTGGGCGTCCGCCAATCACATGACCATGGACGAAGCGATTCAGAAATATCCAGCCGAAGCCGGCATCTCGCGCTTCGGCCAGCCGGGAGAGATCGCCGACCTGCTCGCGTTCCTCGTGTCGCCTCAAGCGAAGTGGATGACCGGCGCCGCCCTGCGAATGGACGGCGGCGAGTTCAAAGGCATTTGATGCAGCTTCTGAATTGCGCAGCAGGGACCCGCCTCGACGATTCGCGAATTTACTGGCGTGTAGTATAGCTAGTCGATGCGAAAGCTGGACCGAGGCTTGTGGTGGGCGCAAGCGGTGTGGAAGGGCTTCACGTCAAGATTCAAGCGGGAGTGGACTCTCGACGATTATCCAATCCGCGTGCGTTCTACCAAGCCGACGGATCCGGCGAGCGCATCCCGCTTCAAAACGATTCCGTGGTACGTGGATGTCGTGAACTGGTCGGCGATCTCGGGGCAGGGTGACACGAAGCAAGAAGCGCTGGAAAACCTTCGTAAAAGTTTCGACCGGTTCGTGGCCACGAAGGAACCTCGGCCGCGCCCCGGCACGAACGTCCCCATCAAATTCGCGGTTTCGGTCCGTGTTCAGGCGCACGCGGAATTGGCGAGGGACTTTACGAATCGCATCCTGGGTCTCGATTGGGTGTGGATCTCGGATGAATCCAGCCTCTGGGACTTTCACGCCGAGCGTACGAACGAAAAGTATGTCGAGGCCATTCGACGCGTGTACGCTGTGGATGTGTCGGATATCACGAACGGAAATCTCGCCGACATTTTCGACCGGGCCCAAAAGCAGGGAGCAAGTCCGCCAAGACCTAATTAACTCTGCAACCCCAAGAGCCTTCCCTCGGCACGGAGGACCCCGGACCGCTGAAGCTGCTTACGGCTGGCAGCCGTCCGCGATCCATTTCGCGAACAGTTCGATGCGCTCTTGCGGCCACTGCCCCTCGCCCCGTGGCGGCGGAGGCGGCATCACCGCGCCGCCGATTGCCCGGATACGGTCATAGATCGGGGCAGCGTTCTTTTTCACGTCTTCATACTTCGCCAGGTTGAACGCTTTCATCATGCCCTGAATGTCGCGGTCGGTAAAAAGTGGGCGGATATCTTTCTGAAAGCTCGTTGCGTTTGCCATAGCGCCTCACAATGCCAGATTTTATTTTTGCCGCGTGGCCGACGAATCATTCAAGAGCGCCTGCGTCGATCCTGAATATTTGTATTTTCGTCGAAAGCAACCGGGACGGGGAGCGGATTTCCAGGAAGAAGTATTGCATTCGCACAGTTAACCCCAGTCGTGCGCGAGTGTACGAAATCAACGAGCAGCTTACAAATCAAATTCGCGTGTACACGGCTGAGCCGGAGCGGAGTCCTGGCGACCAATGGTACATTGGCAGGATGCGCGCCTTCATGGTCCTCGCTGGTTTGGTGCTGCTAGTCGCCTCGGCTGCCTCGGCGCAAACCACGGTCACGTTTCCCACCGAAGACGGCGGCCTGATCTACGCGGACATCTACGGGACCAGCGATCGCGGAGTGGTGCTCGCGCACGGCGGCATGTTCAACAAAGACAGCTGGAGCAAGCAGGCGCGCATCCTCGAGTCGCGTGGATTTCGCGTGCTGGCTCTCGATTTTCGCGGGCGTGGGAAGTCTCGAGGCCCGGGCGATTCGGACATCATGAGCGCGCCGCTCGAACTTGACGTCCTCGCCGCAGTCCGCTACCTGCACGCGCGGGGCGCGAAAACCGTGTCTGTGATTGGCGCAAGCCTGGGGGCGGGCGCCGCCGGAGACGCGTCGATCGCCTCGCGGCCCGGTGAAATCGATCGACTGGTCTTTCTTGGCGGCGCGCCGTACGGCCCGGCAGATAAACTGAAGTCGCCCTCTTTATTTATCGTTGCGCGCGACGACGCGAACAGTGACGGGCCGCGCCTGCCGGGAATTCAGGCGCAGTACGACAAAGCTCCCGAGCCGAAAAAGCTGATCATTGTGGCTGGCAAGGCTCACGCTCAATATCTTTTCGACACCGATCAAGCGGAGCGCGTGATGAACGCAATCCTGAACTTTCTCTCTGAAACTCCCAAGGCCTGACCAGCGCGCGCAGCCAACCTGCGCCTATTTTCCCTGAGCCAAATACCGGACGCTGTTGAAAAGTTTCAAGCGCGACGTGACTACATGCTTCACGGCATCCACGGCCGCCGGCAGAATCTTGTACGGCACCACTTCCTCGGGATTCTTGGCCAATCCCTCTTCCAGGCCGCGCCGCCAAGCGAGGCGAAGCTCGGTGTTGATGTGGACGATGTTGATCCCCGCCGCGATGGCTTTGCGGATGTCGACGTCGTCGGTGCCCGAGCCTCCGTGGAGCGTCAAAAACACGCCGGTCGCTTGTTTGATCGCCGCAATCCGCGCGATGTCCAGGTGCTTTTTCGTTTCTCCACTCACCATGCTTCGCAGCATTCCGTGCATGTTGCCCACCGCGGGAGCGAGAATGTCCACGCCGGTGCTGTCGACAAATTGTTTCGCTTGTTCCGGCGTCGAAAGTCCCGTCGCGAGGTCCGGCGCCTTGTCGTGAATTTCGGATCCGCTCCCGATGTCGCCGATTTCTCCTTCGACGAGCATCGCGGGGTTGATCGATTTCAGCGTTTGCACTGCTTCGCTGGTCTGCCGCACATTTTCGTCAAACGGCAGCGCCGACATATCGAACACGATCGAATCGAAGCCGGCTTTTGCTACGTCGATCCCTTTCGCGAGGGAGTGTGTGTGATCGGCGTTCAGAAAAATGGGATAGTCGAATTCCTCGCGCAAACTCTTCACGAACGCGGCGATCTCGCGGACTCCCACAAACTCGCGCTCGCCTTCCGATAATCCAACGATGACGGGCGCCTTCAGCTCGCGCGCCGCCGCGAACACCGCCTTCAACAGTACAAGATCAGAAACATTAAAATGGCCAATCGCCTTGCCATTTTGCTGCGCTTCCCGCAAATGATCCCGCAACGAATTCATTGGCTTCGCCTCCAATCGGCTACGCGCACCCGCGGCGGTGAGCCGAGCAGCGCTTAACACGGTTGTACAACGGCAGCTACTTTCCTGTCTATCATCTGAATGTGTAAATCGCTCCGAATTCAGCGTGAAATAACGCGGCGCAGCGGATTGTTGCTGTTACCATCCTCGTCGGTCCGAAGGCGCCGGACCATTCGATTTCGGGGCCGCAGTCGCCTGCGGAGTTGGCAGCGATTCCACGAAATATTCGCATGAGGTGATCCACAAGTGAGTTCGTCCGTGTATCGCATCGCAGCGATTCTTGCGCTGAGCATCGTGCCCGCGCCATCTCTCCAAGCACAGACGTCCGAGCCGGCTTCGAAGCCGGAGTGGTGCCGCGCGCTGCCGCGTCCGGAATACAAAACTCTCGAGCGCGTCGCGGTCAGCGACCCGTGGTACGAAGTTTACAAGCCCGCCCCCGGCGTTTTCGCGATCTACGAACCGCACCAATCCGAAGAAACCATCAGCTACCTGATCGTCGGCGAAATGCGCGCGCTGCTCTTCGACACCGGCATGGGCATCAGCGACCTGAAAAAAGTTGTCGACCAGCTGACTAATCTGCCGGCGATCGTGCTGAACTCGCACACGCACAGCGATCACGTTGGCGACAATTGGGAATTCTTCATGGTCTACGGAATGGACACGGATTTCACGCGCCAGAATGCGCGGGGTTCACGCGACGACGCAGAGGCGGAAATCGCTCCCTCTCAGATTTGCGGTATGCTGCCGACGGGATTTGAACCGAAAACTTACGCGACGCATCCGTGGAGGATCAGCGCATACATTCACGACGGCGAGAAATTCGATCTCGGCGGCCGCACGATCGAAGTGATCGCGACCCCCGGCCACACGCCGGATTCAATTTCGTTGCTCGATCGCGCGAATGGCCTGCTTTTCACCGGCGACACGTTTTATCCCGCGCCGATCTGGCTGTTCCGCCCCGAAACCGATCTCGACGCGTACGCCGCTTCGATTCGCCGCCTGGCCGCGCTCGCGCCGCAGATCAAGCTCGTCCTGGGCGCGCACAATATTCCCGTCGCGTCGCCCACCGTGCTTCCAGGCCTCGTCGCCGCGTTCGACGCCGTGCTCGCAGGTAAAGTCCAGCCGACGCCGGACTCGCCCGGAAAAGTGATCTACAAAGTCGACGGCTTCTCGTTTCTGATGAGCGCGCCCGCGGCACATTAAGCGGCGAGCCTACCCGATTCGATTAAACGGCCCAGTTAGAATCCGAGAAAATGCGCAACCTTCTTTCCCGATTCCTCCGTGTAATAGACCGTGACCTTGGTCCCCTTTACCGTACCTTTCCCCACAGCCTTGCCCATATCTTTCCCGGCGTCATCGGTGTACTCGAAGGTTTTCTCGGTGCCGTCCGCGGTCTTCACGACCACTGTCTTGGTGCCCTCGTCGACCTTGGTAACCGTGCCTTTGGTGACTTTGTAGCTGTCCTTGCCGACTTTGCCGATTTCGACGCCTGTTTCGTCAGCGCCCTTTCCCGTCGTGCGCGCCACGACTTCGGTGCCCTTCGCTAGACCGTCAAAACCCGCTTTCGTTCCCTTAACCGTAGTGTCGGCCGTGACTTTGATGGTGTGCTCGGTCCCGTCCGCGGACTTCACCACTACCGTCTTGGTGGCGGAATCCACTTTCGTCACTGTTCCATGAACTACGCTCACCACATCCTGAGCCGCACACACGCTTGCTGCCGCCAATACGCAAACTGCCAAACCACCCAGCTTAAATAGTTTCATTCACTTCTCCTGGTCGTCGATGTTGTTGAAGCGTCCCCACGGTCCGAACGCCGCCATTGATCCTTACTCTGCAAGCCAGAGCTTGAAAGAGAGATACGCTGGATGAACGCGCCTGCTACGGGAGTTTACAGCGAATCCCCGGGCCGTCTCGCTAGAAACGGCCCGGTTGTTTCAAGAGCAAACGAAACAGTTAATCCGATGAGCCTATGACTTGCACCAGCTTCTTGATATCCATCAATGGCAACGGGTTGTCAGGGTGTTGTAGATCCGGACTTGTATCATTTGACGCTCCGCCGGGGAAGCGCTTCATGTTCGGGAAATCCACGATGGACCTGTCGAACTCTCCGATCGGCACCGCGATCAGCGAAACAACCCACCCATTGTCGTAGCCGGCATAGCGGCCCGGCGACGTGGTCGGAAGGCGGCTGGCCACCGCGCCGTTGAAGGTCATGTCGTACTTCTCGAACGGATCCATCGTCAGGTTGTAGGTCGAACCGCAGCATCCCAGATCCTGCTTCGCTCCAAGCCAGGTGTCCTTGGAGGTGTACAGGTATTTCCACGCGATTTTGATATCGGGATTGGTGGGATCGCCGCCGATGTCGGCACGAGCGCCGGCGAACGATTCACCGTCGATATAGATCCATCCGTTGCGCGCGGAATGCTTTTCTTTGCCGAGAATGTAAGCGCTGTTGTCGATGCTATCGAAGTAGATCGGTTTGCCGTCGTTGTCCTTCCACGCGCCGTGAGGCGGCGGAGTGAGGCCGGCCATCGTTGCCAGCGTCGACCAGCAGTCGATGTGCGACATCATTTCGCCATATCGCGCGCCGGCTGGAATGTGATTCGGCCACCACATGATGCCGGGAACGCGGAAACCGCCCTCAAACGGCGATCCCTTTTCCCCGCGGAACGGGACCGTGCCGCCGTCGGGATACGCATCCTGCCACGCGCCGTTGTCGGCGGTGATGATCACAATCGTGTTGGGAGCTTCCGCCCGAATGGCGTCCATGATGCGGCCAATGTTGTCGTCGAGCTCCATCATCGCATCCGAATAGTTGCCCAGGTGGGATTTGCCGATGAACGCCTTGGCGGGAATGTTCGGGTTGTGCATCTTCATGAAATTGACGTCCATGAAGAACGGCTTGCCTCCTTTCGCGTGCGCCTTGATGTATTCCACCGCCGAGTCCGCCTGCCGGACGTCAAACTCGTGCAGGTAGTCGTAGTCGATGCGCGCCACTTTTTTCGCGGGCTCGCCGGCTTTTCCTTCCCATTCGTAGAGGTTCACGATCTTTTGGTACGCTTCCCAATAGGCAGGATTATATTTCGGGAACCACGGGTGCGCGAAGCTGTCCGTATCGTCGTAGGTATAGACGCCGGGATAGTAAGCGGCAAATTCCTTCATTTCGTCAAAGCCATGTTCGATCGGATAGAACTTGGGTTGATCCCCGAGATGCCACTTGCCCGAAAAATACGTTGAGTATCCGTTCTTATTAAAAAACTCGGCGATGGTCGGCGTGCTTTTGGTCAAGCCATTCGGATCGCCCGGAACAACCACAACTGAAAGCGCCGAGCGGATCGGGATGCGTCCGGTCATGAACGACGCACGGCCCGCGGTACAACTCGCCTGTCCATACCAGCTGGTGAAGACCGCGCCTTCCTGCGCGACCTGATCGATCTTCGGCGTCGGATGGCCGAGGTTCGCGCCGCCACCGTAGGCACCGAAATCGTTCCAGCCGGTGTCGTCTGTCATCAAGATCACAATATTCGGTTTCTCTTGCGCTTTGGCGGCCGGAGCAAAAGTCGCGCCGGCAAGTGACGCAATTCCCGCGAAAGCGAATCCGATTGTTCTGGACAGTCTCATACGTGTCGTCCTCCTCTCTCGTTTTTATTGCAGGCCTGAAAATCCAAATTTCCCATGACGGTGTTGGCACAAACTGGAGTCTGGCAAAAAATCAAAACGGGGAGGCGCCTTCACTTCCGTCCCGCAGGACTTGGGCGGCACCTCCCTGGAAGGTTAAGTCTGGCTGCTCAAATCAAAGTCAGCTTCCCGATGATTGTCGAAGGGGAAATCGGAGAACGGTATTGTCAAAACTACCAGCCGAAGGAAGGTTCCTGGCGGCGTTCCTCTGGGTGTATCAGTGACTGACCAACGCCGCTCGATCGTTCGTCTGCGGCGGTTTCGCGCCCTTTATAACCAGCCACAGCATGAACGCGATCTCGCCGAGAATGGCCGGCTGCAAATACGTGTTCAACGTGTCGGCGTATTGCGGCGCGAGAATGCCGGTAAAGCATAGGATCACCCAGCCGATACCCGCGAGCGCGAGCCATACGCCCAGGAACCGCGGCAGAAATCGCGATTTATAAACGAGACAGCCGAGCGGAAGCAGCCAGAGTCCCCAGAACAGCTCCGAGAACACCAATCCCCGGCCATGCAGATTCAGAAACAGCATAGCCATAGCTTCGCGCTGCGGCTTTTCGACCGCGCCTAAGAAGTTCGCGCCGCGCATGAGCGCGAGCGCAGCCATCGAGTTCACTTCGTTCACGAACGCGATCGGGATCGACACCACGATCAAAATCACCATCAGCGCGGCCTGCCGCCGATCGACGCCCTTCAGCAATTCGTACAACGCCAGCGCCACGAAAATAAATCCCGCCATGCCAATCAACTGGCTGGCGATGCCGAGGCGGAAAAGCGTTTCGTGCGCGGCGATATTGGCGGCCGTCGCCGCTGCGTCGCCGTGGACGATCAGCTTCCCCGGAACGTAGCCCATCGCGAAGAAGCCGAAGGCCGACGTGACCACGTACAGCAATCCCGCAAACCTTCCCGGATTCCTGATCGCGTTCATGTTCCTCCCGCGAAACGCTCAACGCTCGATACGGCGGAGTCTTTCACAAATTTCGCCGCACCAGCAAGCTGGTTCGCCGGGAGTTTTTTCGAGCTGCCGTCCCGGGGAGACGCCGCTCCCGATCTACATTTGTTTGCGCTTTTCACCTCGCGCCAGCTTCACCGCCACCGCCAGAAGGATTTTCCGGTGCCGGTCGCTGGTCTTTCCCAGAGCCGTTCGAAATTGGCGGAACGTCTCCGCATCGCGTCCCGACGCGCCCCAATCGTTATCCGGGCTTGCGTTAAGCTTGGGCGGCTCAGCCGCCGCCGTGCCGTCGTAAAACAGCTTGTACATCGGTACTTCGAGCGCGCGCGCCATCTTCTCCAGCGTGTCCACGCTCGGAACGGTGTGCCCGTTTTCGACGCGAGAAATGTAACAGCGAAGCAGGCCGGTGCGCTTTTCGATGTCGCCCTGGCTCATGTCCTTCTGTACTCGCAACTCCTTCAGTCGATCTCCGATTACCATATGTCTCCCCGTTTGGCCGGCGTTGCGGCCGATAAAGTAGGTTTTGCCCTGAATCAACTGCGTCGCATCGTGGCGATAGGAATGAAATTTTCCTGAGTGCGGGCTCTCGGTGAATGAGCCGGATAAACGTTACAGTTTCTTGGCGTATTGAACTTCGCCGCGTGGAACCAGAGCCCAAAGCGAGAACCGGAACAGTAAGATGCGGCGCTGAAAAAATCAGGAAGAACTGCTACGTCCGAAGGACGCAGTGAAGGGTGCAGCGATCTGTGGGAATCAACGCAGAATGCTCGAATCGATCGAGACGCGTGGAGAACCAGCCGAACGCGGCGATGCTCGTATTGGAGTAGGCAACGTAGCGCTGGCTGCCGGCAACCACCTGAAGCGAAGAAGCCGCCGACTTCGATTTCACCACCGTAAAGTCGTTCGTGGTGTTATCAGTGAGAGTCAGAAGCTCGGGGAACTCGCCGGCAACGATTCCGCACAACAGCAGCACCACCAGTGCGGAGATCAGAATTCTGCCGATGCCGGTTTGCCCGCGTGTCATTCTACGTTCACCTGTCACCAGAGTTATACACCGCTCCGGAAAAAACGAACAGGGGTAATACGCGTAGGCGCGAGAGCTGGCGCTTGCATGATCGGCCAGCGGTCGCAAGTATCACGGGCGAATCGCGCGGGCAGTACGAACGATTTCCTGCGCTAGGATTTCGCTGTGTGCGCTGGAGTCCGTCGCCACCATGCGCTTCATCGTGAAACCCTCGTTGGCATTTGCCGCCGTCGCCTACTTCGAGGCGCTGGGCCTGTATTTTGTTCCGCTGCACGGGCGGATACCCGCTTCGAGCGGGTATGCGATTTTTCCCGCAGCTTATTTGCCTATTACCGTTGATCCTTCGTTCGTGTCCGTAACGCCGCTCCTGGCCCCGATTAACGCAGCTGTCTACGGTGTCGTAGGGTTGGTTCTTGGCGCGATTCGTTGGTTCTCGATGAGAGTTTCGGCGCGCTCTCGCCCTTAAGACTTCGGGCCGAGGACCATCCGGCGATGCGAACTTTCGCCATTTATATGTCACTCGTCGCGAAGCGCGACCATCGGATCGAGCAGCGCCGCACGTCGCGCCGGGACGTAACACGCGACCAGCGAAATCGCCGCCAGCAACGTAGGCGCGGCGATTAGCACCACGGGATCGAAGCTATCGACGCGGTAGAGCAAAGTCGACAGCGCTTTTCCGGCGGCAACCGAAAGCAAGAAGCCGACGCCCGCGCCAATTCCCATCAGCACAAGCCCTTCGCGCAGCATCATGCGAACTGCTTCGGAGGCGGCAGCCCCGAGCGCCATGCGAATTGCGATTTCGCGCGTGCGCATCGACACATTGTAAGCTCGCACGCCATACAGTCCGATCGCCGCGAGCAAAAGCGCGACGCCGCCGAAGATCATGAAGATGCGCGCGCCGGTGCGGACCACCCACAGGTCGAAGCTGCTATCGAGATGCGAACGCATGGTCTTAAGCTCGAGCACGGGAAGATTGGGATCCACTGCGCGAATTTCGCCGCGCACGGTTTCGAGCAGATGTGCCTCGGCCTGGGGCTCCAGCGCCACGGTGCGAAGATGAATCTGCATGTCCGACTGGTAGGCTTGCCCGAACGGCACGTAGACATGCGCCGGCCAGCGCTTTCCGGTGACGCCTTCCTGCACGTTGCCCACAACTCCCACGACTTCCGCGTCGAACGGCTGTTCGTTGCCACGGTCCGAATTGAGGCGCACACTTTTGCCCACCGCATCGCCCCCGGGCCACAACTTTTCGGAGGCGGCTCGATCGAGAATCGCCACACGATGCGCCCTGCTGTTTGCGTCCTGAGTGGAAAAAGCGCGGCCGCGCTCGAGCGGAATCTGCAGCGTCTGAAAATAATCGCCGCTCACGATGTTGTAGCTGCAGTCGATTTCCGCGGGAACATTCGCCGACGAAGACGCCGGCGAACCCGCAAACCCAGCCGGCGCGTCGCCGGCGCGTTGAACGGTTTTTCCGAGCGACACGATTCCGAAGGGAACTGTCGCGGCGAGGCTGACCGACTCTACGCCGGGAGTGCTTTGCAGCCGCTCCCCTAACGCGCGATACACTTCGCGGCCGCGCGCCTCGTCATAGCCCGTCAGGCCTGGATCCACCTCCGCGACGATCTCGTGCTGCACGCTGAAACCGGGTTCGAGCCGCGCAGCCCGCACCGAGCTGCGAATGAAAAGTCCGGCCGCGCTGAGCAGCATCAGCGATAGCGAAATTTGACCCATCACCAACAGGTTGCGCCGCGAAAAAACGCCGCGCAGCCGGCCGGTGTTGAAGTCCGAGGGGTCGCCGATCTTGATATCACCGACCAGATTGCGGCGCGCGAGATTCCACGCCGGCCCCAGGCCAAACAAAATCGTGCTGAGCACGCAAAATCCGATCGTCGCAGCAAGTACGCGCACGTCCGGTGTCCCGGAGTACACGATGTCCAGCGGCATCAGATGCGCCAGAGACCTCACCAGCGCGCCGGTCGACCAATACGCCAGCACCAGGCCCGCCGCACCGCCCGCAAGCGCGAGTAATAATCCTTCCACCAGAAGTTGTCGCAGAATGTCCGCGCGGCTTCCGCCGAGCGCGAGACGGATGGCGACTTCTCGTCGCCGCGTGGTCCCGCGCGCGAGCATCATGTTCGCCACGTTGAGCGACGCGATCAGCAGCACGATCGCTGCAACGGAAAGCAGCAGCGCCGCGGGGATGATGATCTGGGAGTCGTTCGAAGGATCGGTGGAGATTTCCAGCCGCGAAAGCGGGCGCACGATGAACGTCTGGTCCTTGTCATCTACCGGGTATGCGCTGGCCAACTGAGCGGCTCGGGTGGCGAGCGCCGCGTCGGCGGTTTGTTGCGTGATTCCAGGCCGCAGTCGCCCGATGAGGAGCAGCGCGTGATTGTCGCGCGAAGCGAGGGAGCGGCCACGGCCGTCAAAATCGTTCACCGCCGATTCGTACATGCCGAGCGGCACATAAAGCTCGGGGCTGATCATCGCCGTCGTGCCCGTAAATCCCTTCGCGGTGACGCCGACGACGGTGTAGATGCGCCCGTTGATCTGCAGCGTCTTGCCGACGATTTGAGGATCGGCGCCAATTTTCTTCCAGTACGAATTGCTCACGATCGCGACGGGCACGCCGGAGCCGGGGCGCTCTTCTTCCGGTGTGAACGCGCGGCCCTGCGAAAGCGGTACGCCAAACGTAGTGAAGTAATTCGACGAGATGATGTCTGCGAATACGCGCCTCGTCGTGCCGGTGTTGCCTTCGGAAAGTCCGACCATCGCCAGATTGTGCGCGAGCAGGCTGCTGAACACGCTGCCGCCGTCGCCACGCTCAGAAGCGTCGCGAAGTTCCGCGTAATCGGGATAGGAAAAAGCGCGATAGTCCGACTTCTTCGTGTCGCGGCTGTAGCACCCCACCAGTGTCGAAGGCGATTGCATCACCAGCGGCCTGAACAGGAACGCGTTCACCAGGCTGAAAATCGCCGCGTTCGCGCCGATTCCCAGCGCGAGTACCGTCACAGCCGCGAGCGTAAACCCAGGATTCTTGCGGTACATTTGCGCGCCCAATCGCGCATCGCGTAGCAGATTCCTCACGTAGTTGCTCCCTTCGGAATTTTCTTCGTCGCTTGGTAATACGAGGGAGCGGGGTGAAAGGTTCCATCTTTGTGGCGGGGAATTGCGACCCGGCGACTTTGTCGCGGGCGTTCAGAAGGGAACTGCGCGCCTTCGGCGGATCTCGCGATCCTATTTGAACAGGCGCATCAGGCTGAGCGCGCCGCCTCCGGTGGTGAGGATCACCAGATTCATCACGATCATCATTGTGTCGTAGCTCCAGCCATTGGTTCCCGTGGTTCCCCAGAAGCCCGTATGCCACACGAACATTTTCTTTCCGATCGAGCCGAACATCAGCAGGATCAATCCAATCGCCGCGAGTTGCGCGAACACTCCCGAAATAACGCCGAGCCCTCCGGCTAATTCCGCCGCGCCCAGAAAAATCGTGAAGCTCTTGCTCAACCCGATGTCTTTGCTGCGGATCGCGGCGTCGGTCAGGTCCTTGTAGCCGCTCGTGACGAACACCAGACCCACCGTGATGCGCAGGAGCAGAAGCGAGACGTCGGTAAATTGGCCCAGTTGGGGAAATATCATCAGGTTCGCTCCGGGTTCATCCCGCAGAGTCGCTGACAATATAGCCGTTTCACCGAATCTCAACCAGCGCTCAATGCGTGTTCATCCCACAACACCGGCGCGTGAAATCTTTTGAAGAATATCTCGCACCAAGACCGGCAGAGAGAAAAGGCGGCGGTCTACAGCAGCAACAAAGTTGTGGTAGCTTGTCGGCGCCAACGCATCACTGAGGAGGCGGCCAATGAGCGACGCGAAAGTGGATATGAAACTCGAAGTGGTGGTGATTCCGGTTTCCGATGTTCAGCGCGCGAAGAGATTTTACACGGGGCTCGGCTGGCGGCTCGATGCGGACTACACCGCCCCCGGAAACGAATTCAGTGTGGTGCAGCTTACGCCGCCGGGCTCATCGTGCTCCGTCATTTTCGGCAAGCACGTCACGGCCGCCGCGCCGGGTTCCGCGAAGGGTTTGTACCTGATCGTTTCGGACATCGATGCCGCGCGCAAAGCGCTGGCAGCGAGCGGCGTGAAAGTCAGCGACACGTTCCATGACGCAGGCGGCGTCTACCTGGGCCCGGACGAGCCGTTTTTGTTTGGCCGCCTGCGCGTGAAGGGCGAAGATCCCGAGCATCGCAGCTACCGCTCGTTCGCTTCGTTCGACGATCCGGACGGCAACGGCTGGCTCTTCCAGGAAATCACTACGCGACTGCCGGGCCGCATCGATAGCGCCGCGACGAGCTACGCTTCCGCCAGCGATCTGGTGAACGCGATGCGCCGCGCGTCCGCCGCGCATGGTGAGCACGAAAAGCGCATCGGGGCCGCCGACCCCAACTGGCCCGACTGGTACGCGGAATATATGGTCCGCGAGCAGGCCGGAAAAGAACTCCCGAAGTAACGCGCGCAGCGCCTTAGACTGCGGGAGGTTGCTGCCGCCGTGCGAACCGATCCGCACCGCACAACGATCACGCGCCCAGCGGGCAATGCCTCCACGCGCATCCAGCACTGCACGCCCGAGCCGCGTACACCTTTTTTACGCCCGCTCCTACAGGCGAAGCCCGATTTCCGTCGCTGCGAAACTTTTGTATTCATAGCGGTGACAGGAGACTCCTATGACGCCTGCACAGACAGCCGTAATCGTCGTCACCATCGCCGCCGTCGCGCTGGTTGCCTTCGCTCTGGTGATGCGCAGCCGCAGACTTCGCCAACAGTTTGGCCCGCAATACAACCGAGCTGTAGCCGAGACCGGCAACCGGTTCAAAGCCGAAGCCCAGCTCGAAAAAGTTGAGAAGCGCGTAAAGGGTTACGATCTACGCCCCTTGACCGCCGTCGATCGCGACCGCTTCCAGCAATCGTGGCGCGCGATCCAATCGCAATTCGTTGACAGCCCTTCGGCAGCGTTTGTGGAAGCAGACCAGCTGCTGGGTGAAGCGATGGCCGCCCGCGGTTATCCTCCCAAAGATTTCGAAGATCGCGCCGCGGAAATATCGGTGCACCATTCGACCGTTGCCGAAAATTACCGCGCCGGACATGACATCGCGATCCGTCAGGCGCGAGGGAACACAACCACGGAAGAACTCCGCCAGGGGATGGTTCACTACCGGACGCTGTTCGACGAGCTGGTGCAGGATGACGCGGTGCCGCTGCGCGCGCGCGCCGCAACGCAAGGCGTCTCGTAACCTTTCACAAGCAACGACATTTTTGCCCGAAATAATAAAAGGGGATCATCATGACCAATTATTTTCGCAAAGACGTTGAGCCCATTCTTGCAACTCCCGAAGTGCTTCCGGCGAACGCGGCGGCGCCAATCAATGACCGGAACGTGCCCGATCCGGATAAACGTCCTCTGAGCGTGCCGCCGGCTCCCGTTGACTCCGCGGCGGCCACGCAGAGTACCGGCGCAGGCGCCGCCGTCGCGCGGGCAAGGCAAGACGACCGGGTGGCGCTTTTTATGTCGAACGAGGCAAACGACCTTCGCGCTCGCTGGGGCAGTATTCAGGTGGGATTCGTCGACCAGCCGCGCAAGGCGGTGGAGGATGCCGATGCCTTGGTCGCTACGACGACGAATCGGCTATCCGAAATGTTCGCTGCCGAGCGAGAGAAGCTCGAGCGTCAGTGGGGAAAGAACGAAAGTATCTCAACCGAGGACCTTCGCGTCACGCTGCAAAGGTACCGGTCGTTTTTCTCGCGGCTGCTCACAATCTAAACCTGCACGCGGCAGAATCCTCCGTCAATGATCTGTCAGGGTGAGGCTCGATTCGAAGCGGCCGTTCAGTGGGGATTATCGGGGCTGGCGATCGGGCGAGTCAGTTGCGGTGCACCCGGGAGTCGATGTTCACTGCGAGTTGACGAGCGACGTGTCTGAAGAACGCTCTGCACTCGGAGCAGATCGCGAGGTGCGGGACAAACTCGCGCTTCGCGCGAGCCCTTCTTCAAACTTCGTCCAAGGTGCGGGTTCCGGATCGATTCGCCTACCCCGCACAGGGGCCGGGCCAGTTCAACCGGTCCCGCCTGATACGAAGCAGCCTGCTGCCGGAGTGCAGCGCTTGCGATTCTTCGTGTCCTTCCGTCGAATGCACCAGATCCGGCTCAGTCTCAGCCAACAGAACGAACCGGTCCCAACCATGCTCGGCCTCTTGCATGAAGTCACCCTACCGCCCAACGCGCAGTGGCAATTCAGCTTGTAGTACGAAAGGGGTTTGGAGGGATGTCCTGCACGTACCTAGGGCGTAGCGGAATCACATTTTTCGTCAACGCATGTCTGGATCGGGTTGCAGGTCGAGCGCCGCGATTTTCCCGTCTTTCGACACGCTGAAAATCACGAAACGCGATTCGGCGCCACGCGTGAAGCGGTAGGTCGATTCCGTGACGCCTTCGTCGTTGCCGCGTGAAACGAGCGCAACGGAATCCGGCGGCCAAATCGAGTTCAGCGCTCTTGGCCCCACGCTGCCGGCGTGGGCTGCCGTTTCGACCGCGAAGGATGGAGTCATCTGATCCGTCACAGGTTGGCCCGCGTCGATTTGATTCAGCGCTGCGCGCAGGCGTTCGGCGACCTGCGGCTTCTCGTCAGCGATGGCAACGGTTTTGGGCGGGTCGAGCGCGGGATTCACCAGCCCTGCGACGACGTGCGTCACCACGTCCGTCGCGGCCGAATCCGAGTTCGTGAGAACCACGACCGTGGTCTGATCGCCGACGTATCGCGAGATGTGGCACCGAAAACCTTGCCACGCGCCGCCGTGCTCGATCACTTTGTGTCCGTTGATCTGGTTTATCTCCCATCCGAAGCCATAGTTCGACCAGTTCGGCTTGCCGTCGTTCAGCAGAAACACCGTCCACGCCCGGTCGAGGCTGGATTGCGTGAGTAACGTGGTGCCATAAAGAGCTCCGTCCCATTTCGCGAGGTCGAGCACGTTGAAGTAGAGCGCGCCGTCCGCCGTGGTGTTAAATGAAGGCGACACCCAGTTCTGATTCTCGATCACGCCCTCGACCAGTTGGTAGCCGGCAGCTCGATTGGGAATAATTTCCGCTTCATTGATGAGTCGCGTGGACGTCATGCCCAGCGGTTTGAAGATTCGTTCCTCCAGAAAATCGATGTACGGCTTTCCTGTGATCTTGTGAATGATCGCGCCGAGGAGCAAATAATTCGTGTTTCGATAGTCCCATTTATCGCCGGGCTTGAATTCCATCGGCAGCGCTTCGATCTTTTCCACGAATTGGTCCTCCGTGAAATCCAGGCGCGTGTAAAAAGGCCCCGCGGGCCCGGTGCGCTCGTCGCTCGTGTATTCGGACAAGCCCGAAGTGTGCGACAGCAAGTTCTTTACGCGGATCGCATTCCAGAACTGCGGCGCCTTCGGGAAGTATTTCGAAATGGGATCGTTCAGTCCGATTTTTCCTTCCTCGACCAGCATCATCACCGCCGCCGCCGTGAATTGTTTGCCCACCGATCCCGATTGAAAAACCGTTTCTGGTTTTACCGGGACGTTTAATTCGATGTTCGCCAGGCCGTAGCCTTTTGCGAGCACGATGTCTCCGTTCTTGTAGATTCCGAGCGAGAGGCCGGGAATGATTTCGCGCTGCATTTCGGCTTGCACGTAACGGTCGATCTTCGAGAGTTGTGTGGAACTTAGGTCGGCGGAAGGAGTGCGGCAGCTGGCGCACGAAATCATCACGCAAACGAAAACAGGCAGTAAGCTGCGGGGGGCGAAGCTCGAGTTCATCGCGGTCCTGAATAGAGTTCGAAGAATTTCGCAGAGTATAGCTCAAGTTGTCCACAGGCTGAGGCACGTCGCCGATTCCCCGCGAAGCAGGTGCGCGCACCCCGCCGTTGCGTCCTCGCCGTTGTGCCTTGGGAAACAGGCGATGGAATTTGCTCTCCGAGGCGTTATACTGCGGATCACTCGACAGTTTGTCGGGCACTCTTTTCGACACCTTGTCGACATCGGCCTTCCGGGCTGAGAAGGAGGTGATCCAGTGAGGTACGGCTTACGTTGATTTTGTAGAAGAGGCGCCTGTGAGTTTGCCGGGCGCCTCTTTTTTTGTCTGTGCGAGTCCGGCCCTCCTGCTCGAGTGACCCCGCTCTGCGTTCCATTCAGCTAAGTGGTGCGATACACTCGCAGACCCATGCCCGATACATCCCCCATGATTGGCAGCACGATCTCCCATTACAGCGTCGTCGAAAAACTCGGTGGCGGCGGGATGGGCGTGGTCTACAAAGCCAAGGATTCTCGCCTGGGCCGCAGCGTGGCTCTGAAGTTTTTGCCGGACGACATTTCGCAGGACGCGCAGGCCAGCGAACGTTTCCGCCGCGAGGCCCGCGCCGCCTCCGCGCTGAACCATCCCGGCATCTGCACGATTTACGACATCGGCGAATTCGAAGGCCGTCCATTCATCGCGATGGAGCTACTGGAAGGCTGCACGCTGAAGCACCGCATCGGCGGAAAGCCGCTCGATGTGTCGCAGCTTCTGGAGATCGGGATTCAAATCGCCGACGCGCTCGACGCGGCCCACGCAAAAGGCATCGTCCATCGCGACATCAAGCCGGCCAACATTTTTCTCGTTGAGCGTGGTCAAGCCAAGATTCTCGATTTTGGTTTGGCGAAGCTCTCGCCCGTGTCGAAAGCGGCGGCTGAGTCCGCCGGCGCGACGGCCATGGCGACGCGAACGCAGTTGCTGGGCGAGGCGGAGTTGACCAGCCCCGGCAGCTCGATGGGAACGATCGCATATATGTCTCCCGAGCAGGCTCGCGGCGAAGAACTGGACGCGCGGTCGGATTTATTTTCGCTGGGTGTCGTGCTCTACGAAATGGCCACGGGCACAGTTCCGTTTGCGGGCGCGACGGCAGCCGTCGTGTTTGATGGAATTTTGCACGCAACGCCGCCCTCCGCGAAGGAACTAAATCCGCGTCTGCCGCTGGCCCTCGAAACAATTGTCGGCAAGACGCTCGAGAAAGACTCCGACCTGCGCTGCCAGACCGCGGCGGAACTTCGAGCGGATTTGAAACGGCTGAAGCGCGACCTCGATTCCAGCAAGCGGCCCGGCGCGGAAAAAAGCGCCACAGGTTCGGGCGGGCACGCCGCCGCCGCGCCGAAGCAGAAATCGGTAGCCGTGTTGTACTTCGAAAATCAGAGTGGCGCGAAAGAAGACGAATATTTCCGCGACGGCATCACCGAAGACATCGTCACCGAGCTTTCCAAGATCGCGCAGCTTGAAATTTTTCCGCGGTCGGAGATGCTGGCGTTCCGCGACAAGCCGGTGACCGCGCAGCAGGTCGGGCAGCAGCTCGGCGCCGCGTACATTCTGGAAGGTTCGATCCGCCGCGCGGGAAATCGCGTGCGCATCACCGCGCAGTTGGTGGAAGCGTCCACGCGCCATTCGGTGTGGGCGGACCGCTACGACCGGCAGATGGACGACGTGTTCGCCATTCAGGAAGAAATCGCGCGCAGCATCGCGCAGGCACTGCGAATCACCCTCACTCCCCAGGAAGACAAAATCATGGCTCGCAAGCCCACCGAAAATCCGGTGGCTTACGATTTTTATTTGCGCGGCCGGAATTATTCGCGGCGGCAGGATTTCGAGTACGCGCTCCAGATGTTCGAGCAGGCTATCGAGCTGGATCCGAATTTCGCGCTGGCCCACGCGGGGATCGCGCATCTGTGCGGCGTGATCTTCGAGGTCCGCGATCAGAGTCCGAGCTGGATGGATCGCGGCCTTGCGGCGTGCGACCGGGCCACGGCGCTCGCGCCCGATCTTCCGGAAGTGCTGGTGGCGCGAGCGCGCATTTTCTACGCTCAGAAAAAGAATGAAGAGGCCGCGCAGCTCGCCTTGCGCGCCATCGAGCGCAAGCCGGATTGCGATGGCGCGTGGAACGTCCTCGGCCGGGCCTATTTCGCCGCGGGCCGTTACCAGGACGCAGCGGCGATTGCCGATCGCGCGATGGAACTCAACGGCGACGATTACAACATGTACATTCCGTTCGAGCAGGCCGTCGAGCGGCTCGGCCGAAAAAAAGACGCCGACGCTTTGCGCGTGCGATTTGAAAGAGTGTTGCGGCAACAATTGGAACTCGTTCCGGAGGACGTGCGCGCGCGAGTATTGCTGGCGACGCGGCTCGCGCACATCGGCGAACCCGAGGAGTGCATCCGTCATCTGCAGACGGCGATCGCGCTGCGTCCCGGCGATTCCAACACTCTTTACAACGCCGCATGCACCTACGGAGTGCTCGGCCGGAAGTCCGAATCGCTCGAAACTCTCAAGAAGGCCTTCGCTGCCGGATTCGGCAACCGCTTCTGGGCGGCGAAAGACTCCGACTTGGCGTGCCTGCGCGACGACCCCGAATTCCGCAAGCTCGTCGGCCTCGACGACATCGCCTCCTCCTCTTAAATTCTTCCATCCCTCTTCGTGTCACCCACCGAGAATATTCATGCCAGCCCAGTAGACCGATATGGATTCGTAGCGCATGGCTTTGCTGTTGCACGAATGAATCGGCGCACGGTCGTGAAGCGCACCGCCTGCTAGCGGCTGCGCGGTCGTGCCGAATAGCGAGGTCGATTGTTCGATCCGGCCGTCGGCGCCGACGATGTGGTAGGACGCGAAGTTAGCCCGTATCACCTTGCCCGTTGGCGCGTACGGGATGAAGAGCAACGGTGCCGCCGGGCCTCCGAGTCCGCGCCTGTTGATTCCCGGCGACGCGCACCAATCCCACCCGACACCTTTGGCAGGCGGCACAAACGTGTCTGCGCCGAATTGCTCGGCGGGCCGCCATTTTTCCAGGCTGATATCGAGAGTTTCCGGGCCCGTGCGTCGAACGATGTGCCGAGCCACGCGGGTGTTCCCGAGCTGTACAAAATCCATACGTTCGTTGGTCATCTCTTCGCTCGCGACGTTCGAAGCCGATTTTTTATAAGTGTGATCGGCGAGAATCGCGCCAGTTGCGGCGTCGAAACACGTCCGGTGCACGATCGCGGAATCGTCGCCCGCATCGGCACAAACTCGCTGCGTTGAGCCGTCCGGTTCGAATTTCAATTTATGCACGGCGTCGTCGCTGTGGTATTTCGGTGACCGCGGATCGAGCGGCCGGCCAACGATGATGTCTGAAACGCTCCACATGGCGTAGGTCATCGTGGGCGTGTTGCGCAGGACGTATTTCTTGTCGCCGAGCACCACGTCCGTCTCGCCCATGGTGCCCGCGCGGAAGTCCACGCGAAAGCGGTTGGGCGCAGCCCACAAAACTTCGTACATCCCGCCGATGGATTTCTCGGCGAATGTGTAGTGAAAAGTCGCGACGAAGTGGCAGGGAGCGCCGGTGTACGTCGAGAGGCCGGTGGATTTCCGTGCGTTCGCGATCCACTGCCTCACCACCGTTTTGTCGGGAAGGTCCTGCGCAGCCGTGGAAGCGGGAGTCATTGCGGTAGCGAACGCGATAATCAGCAACCACACCGGACCGCCGACAGCCACGATTGCCTGGCCACGCCCACCGTACGCCGAATCGTAGAAATATTTGAGATCATCTTAGGCTATGTCTTAACCATAGCGTTAAGTAACTAGAAGATGAAAATCGAAATGATGTCGGGAGGATTACTGAAAATTGGAGAGCAGCACCACGTCGCTGGTGGTAGTCCCGCGCGTGAGGTAGAGCGTCTTGCCGTCGTGGGACCACGCGAAGCTGAAGATGCGATCGGAAGTGAAATCGGTCACCTGGCGAAGCGGGCCGCCGTCCAGCGGCTGTTCCCAGATGTTGGACGCGCCTTTGTGGGTCTGCACGAACTGAATGGACTTTTGATCGGGCGACCACCGGATGTCGTTCACGCTGGCGGGCGCCTTCAAGGTCTGGAGCACTTTGCCATCCTCAGCGGAGATCACCTGGAACTGCGGCACGAGCACGCCGCCAGAATCGTTCTGCGGCACCTGGGTTGAGCACGCGATGAGCTTGCCATCCGGCGAAATGGCGAAGTCTCCGCCGTCGACGAAGGTCGCGATTTTCGCGGGAGTTCCGCCCTCGATGGGAACGCGGGATAAGATCGCGCCGGTCGTATCGATGGTCAGGGCCCAGGTTCCGTCGGGCGAGCACTCCGAGAACAGCGAATTGTCCAGCAGCGTCACGGGATTCGAGCCATCCGCGCTGATGCGAAGCAAGTGCGTACCGGACTCGTCGAAGGAATTCGCCAGAAGGTAGCGGTCGCCGCAACTGGAAATCGAGGTATAGGCGCGAAGATTGGGCAGCGGGATTTTGCGTTCGCTGCCGTCGGCATTCATCACCACCATGTCGCTGAAGCGGCTGCGCAGAAGAATTGTGCCGTTGGGGCCGGCGGCGATGGCGTTGTCCACGGTTTCGCCCGAGCTGACCTGCACGGCTTTGGCGGTGTCGCCGGCCGGCAAAACAAAAACGTGCGCGTCCTCCCGAATCTGTACGGCTGCCACCATTTTTCCATCCACCGTGCGGCTCACCGCCGGGCCATAGTCCGAAAGGTCGTTGGTGAATCGCTTGCGCGCGCCTCCTGCGGCGGGAATCAAGAACAACTGTGTGCGATTCTCGGCGAGCAGTCCTACGGCAACCAGGATGGAGTTTCCGTCCGGCATCCAGATCGGGCGGCCGAGCGATTCGCGGCCGGAAAGCACGGTGGACACCATTCCATCCGCCACCTGAATGGTCAGCAACGCCCACGGGTTTTTCACGCCGCTACGAAGGAAGCTGCCCACCAGTGTTTTGCCGTCGGGCGACCAATTCACGCCGTAGATGCTCACCGGAAAAGCGGGCACGGCAGCCACCAGTCGATCGTCGCTGCCGTCTGAATTTGCGATGCGGACTTCGATATCGTTCTTATCCGGAACGCCGCGCATGAAGGCAAACTGTTTTCCGTCGGGTGAGAAGCTCACCACCGAATCGATGTCGCGCAGGATCTGGTGCGGGTCGCCGCCCAGCACGGGCATCACATAGAGATAGTTATAAAGGTTGTTCGTTTTGACGGAGCGCGCGAAGTAGATGTAGTTGCCGTCGGGCGAAAACGTGACGCCGTTGAAAACCACTTCGTCGGGAGCGAGCACCTGGACGTCGCTCTTGGTGGGTACGTTGCGCACCCAGAGGCTCTGGTCGCCGCCGTCGGCAAGCACGTAAACGATGTAACGGCCGTCGGGAGAAATCGCCACGTGGCGCGACTTGCCGTTGTCAGTGAGTTTGGTGATCTGCATGTTCTGCAGATTGAGTTCGTTTGGCGCATGCAGGAATTTGTAGCCGGCCAGCGCTGCCGCGAGAATCACGACGGCGGCGATGGCCAGGCCGATGAGCAGGCCTTTGCTTTTTTGTGGAGGCGCAGCGATGGCCGTCCCTGCGGACGACTGAAATTCTGCCGGGGAGACGGGCGTCGCGCCCGACGTCGGATTCAGCGTGACGGAAGGCGAGCCGGAGCCGGGCCCTGATGCCGAATGAGGCCCCGAACCTGGAGTTGAACCGGCCGTCGCGGACGTTGCGCCGGAATCAGGCACGGAAGAAAACGAGCCGCTCGCCACGTTCACGCGGCCGGAGCTGGTGTCGCGCTTCAGCCGCTTCAGATCGGAGCGCATTTCGGCGGCGCTCTGGTAGCGCAGGTCGCGATCTTTCTCCATCGCCTTCGAGACGACCTGCTCGAATTCCGGCGGCAGTGCGCTGTTCAGCCGGACCGGCGCGGCGGGATTTTTGTGCAGTATCGCGTCGGAGATGATGCCGCTGGTTTCGCCCTGAAAGGGCAGCGTGCGCGTGCCCATTTCGTAGAGCACGATGCCGAAAGAAAAAAGATCGCTGCGCGCGTCGAGCGGCTTGCCCAGCACTTGCTCGGGCGACATGTACGTCACCGTGCCCATCGCGGTGCCGGGGCTGGTGAGTTGCGCGGATTCGACGCCGACTGTGGCCAGCGTGGCGGATTTGTCTCCGGCGGATTTCGCCGCATCCACTTTCGCAAGGCCGAAGTCCAGAATTTTCGCGTGGCCGCGCTTGGTGACGAAAATATTCGCGGGCTTGATGTCGCGGTGGACGATGCCGTCGGAATGCGCGGCGTCGAGCGCGTCGGCAATCTGAATCGAAAGATCGAGCAGCGTGTCGAGTTCGAGCTGCGGCCCGGCGATCAGGTGCTTGAGCGTCTGGCCATCGAGAAACTCCATGGCGATGAACGCCTGGCCGTCCTGCTCGCCGATGTCGTGAATGGTGCAGATGTTCGGATGGTTGAGCGCGGAGGCGGCCTGCGCTTCGCGTTCGAATCGCGCCAGCGAGAGCGGATCCTTCGAAACGGCGTCCGGCAGGAATTTCAGCGCGACAAAGCGTTTGAGGCGCGTGTCTTCGGCTTTGTACACGACGCCCATGCCGCCGCCGCCGAGTTTTTCGACGATCCGATAATGCGAGAAAGTTTGCCCAATCAGCGAGGAAGGATCCGGCATGTGCGCCTGATGATAGAAGTCGCTCCGCGCGAAGTCAATTGAAGCGGAAGTGGCATACGCGCTCGTCCGTGTCGCAAGTAAAACAGGCGATCACGCCCGTGTTCTTCGCGGTGAGCAGCAGGTTCGTGGCCTACGCACTCGTGCGTGTGGGCACCCCAAGTTCATTGGGGTGCCGGTTGTGCCATGCCGGCTTCGTGTGCCCCGCAAACTACGCGCCGACGCTGTGCGCGCTCCTTGGCTCTATGATGGAATTGTAAACAGTCAACTCGGCCACCAGATGAATTTGGTAGCCCCGATCTACGAGTGCGTATACCAAGGAGGTGTGGTGCGAGAGGCACAGTCGTGATCACCTACTTTACTCACGATTGCTGCGCTGTGGGTTGCGCGCGACACAGAATGAATTCGCGCGCTCGATGCGGGAATGGCGGCGGCCGCCTGGGCGCCCCAGCCTGGGCGGCCGCCTCCTCCGCCTACTTCGGCGAAGCCTTGTCGATATATTTCGTGATGCTGATGTCCAGAGGTCGAATCTGTTCTGATTTTTTCCCAGTTGCCAGCTTTTTCTTAGCCATACGCCCTCCGTTCAACCGCCGCGGCGATGATCGCCTTGGCAATACTCTGCCTTATAGCACAGCACGCCGGTTACCAACGATGCCGAGGGCGAATCTGTGCTCGTTTGAGGCGAGTTCGTGCTCGGATGAGCGGGTGAAGGCTGTAAACGGGCCGAGCGCGCGTTGAATTTGTCAGCGGAGTTGAATTCTTCAACACGTCGTTAGTGCCGTGCGCTGCGAATAGAGAAGTGGGATCTTTTGGCCGCTGCAGCAGACTCCGGACGACGGGCCGCGGTGGCCGAGTGAGGCGCTGTCCGACGGGCATTGAATTTCTGCGCTTGACGCAAAATACGCCGCGGAGTTACACCGGAAACGGAAGTGCAATCATGAAAATCGTAGTCATTGGCGGCACTGGGCTGATCGGCTCACGGCTGGTTCCCAAATTGCGCGAGCAGGGGTACGAAGCGGTTTCGGCGTCTCCCAATACAGGCGTGAACACAGTCACGGGCGAGGGACTCGCCGAGGCGCTGAAGGGCGCCTCGGCGGTCGTTGATGTGTCGAATGCTCCATCGTGGGAAGACTCGGCGGTGATGAAGTTCTTCGAGACATCCGCGAAAAACCTGCTCGCCTACGAATCGGCCGCGGGCGTGACACATCACGTGGCGCTTTCGGTCGTGGGTTGCGATCGCATGCTCGAAAGCGGCTACTTCCGCGCAAAAATCGTGCAGGAAAATTTGATCAAAACTTCGTCCATCCCACATTCGATTGTCCGCGCAACGCAATTCTTCGAATTCGTGAAAGGCATCGCCGATTTTTCCACCGCCGGCACCAAAGTTCGCCTTCCGTCGGTGCACATTCAACCGATGGCGGCGGACGATGTTGCCGCCCTCTTAGTCCGATTCGCCGCGAACCCGCCCGTGAATGACATGGTTGAAATCGGCGGGCCGGAAAAGTTTCGCCTCGACGAACTCGTCCTGCGAGCTCTGGCTGCATGGAAGGATCCGCGCGAAGTCGTCGCTGATCCACACGCCACCTACTACGGCGTCAACGTGAAAGAGCGAACGCTGGTTCCCGGCGACGACGCGCGACTGAGCGAGACGCGATTCGCAACGTGGCTCGCCCAGCCCTCGACGAAAGCGGCGTCGGCCAAGTAGCGTACCCGAGGCGCTTCGCGCGAAAATCACAGGCGGGATCGCCTATTTTATTGGCGACGTACGCCGTCGTGTTCCGGCATCGGTGGGAGTTCGTGGCGTGAGCGTCGCTCGTCGGACGACAGCCTGCGCGGCAGGCCGTCCCGCTCGCGGATCACGGAGCCACGAGACGGCTCGCCATGCCACTCACTGAACGCGCGCCAGGCGCGCGGCGATTCGTTATCTTTAGGTGACGCGGCGGAGGAACGCTGGGTCGAATGAGGCGCTAGGTGCGCTATGGTCGAACAGTGCCGGAGCGATTGGTGAGATCGCGGCCGGCGCGAATTTCCGAGACCTGGCGATGAGTACACAACCTCAGACGTATCCCGCGCGGATTGCAATTCCCGATCCGCAATGCCCGCGTTGCTACAGCGAGACCGTTCACCGGTCGCGGCGCCGCAACACCCGCGATCGCGTAATGGCGGTTTTTTCGAAGCGGCCCTACCGCTGTGAGGATTGCGATCTCCGTTTCTACTGGCGTTTTCTTTCCGGCGAGTGACGTGTCCGCAACGTGGCGCAGGGAAATTCCCCTTAATTCAAATGCAACGGCACGCAGACGGTAGCGCCTCCCCCACGACTTGACGCTAGGAGTTTGCGTGCTCAGCCCGGCGCGGAGTTGCTAAGGTTGCGCAGCCAATACTGGCTAACCCACGTCCGGAGCCGCGGCGCGAAGATAATTTATGGTTTTGCCGGCGCAGGTGCGGCGGCCGGCGGTGGCGGAGTAGTGGGCTTCGGAATCCGCAGCGTCCACGTAAAGCCAAACGCGATGGTGCGGCCTTCGGGACGAGCCAGCGCGCTGTACTCGTTATAATATTTGAAGAAAGCGGTAGCGTTCTTCGGGGGAAGAATCAAATTGGCCTGAACACCGATCGCGTGCACCGAATAGTAGGGCAGCGCGCTTTGAGGAACGGGAATCCCGCCAACGAGCGTCGTTCCGCTGTTGTTCGAAACCTGCCACTGGTCATAGCCGACCAGACCGATCTGCCCCAGAATGCTCATATCTTTTTTGATCGGCAGCACCTGACCGATGCCCCACTCCATCGTGAACGCCTGGCCGGGCGTGATGTTCGTGCCGCGCTTTGTCCCGTGAATTTCCCAGTCCGTCGTGAGGTTCGCGGTGGTGGCGTGGTTCTTGGTGATGTACAGCGTGGTGCCGCTATCAATGTTGTTGCCCCAGTAGCCGGAGCCGACGTTATTGCTGGCGCCTGCCGTGAAGCGTCCAGTGGGCGCGACGAACGCGTAGCCGGCGACGAAGTCCACGCGCTTGCCGAAGTGCCAGCCCATCTGGAGCGGCTCGACGAACATGTCCGCAAATCCCGAGCCGCCGCCTGCGCCATTCAAATTCGTGTCGCCCAACGTGATGTCCGCCACCAACTCGCCGCTCGCCCAGTTCAGAACGACATAGGGCATAAAATATCCGCCGAGGAATTTGTGTTTCGGGACGTAGTAGAAAATGTTTTCGTCCACCCAGAACGAATAGGTTCCGGTGACGCCCGGAAGTTTGTTGCCGTTGGGATCGTTCAGTTGCCCGGCGGAGTAGTTGAGCGCCAGATTGCCATACGTTAGACCCGGATCGGGGATCACGCCGGCATTGAGGCCGAACTGTCCGGGAACCCATTGGCCTTTTTGTTGCGCGCGCGACGGCGATGCGAGGCCCAGTACCAGCAGCGAAAGAATTACGAGAATGAGCTTCGGTCGAAACGTCATGGTGGTCTCCTTCAACTACGGTTAGCTGGGATACCCGGCAGTATAGGCATGGTAATGTGCAGTGGTCGAGAATCCTACCGAATTCGGACGTGTGAATTAATTTTGTGTGAGCGCCGGTCAGCGCGAAAGTCTACGTGGCATCTGAGCGGCACCGGCACTTTTCCGCCTGTACCTCCGGTCGCAGAACGCGCAGGTTGCATACCTCGGCCCCGGCGGATGGTGTAAGCAGACCGTTCCCGTGGCATACGCACTCGTGTGTGCTGGCACTCCAAGTTTATTGGGGTACCGGGTTGGCCATTTCAACTTCCGGAACAACGAACCGAGCTGTATTACACTCCCGCTACTTCGCAGCAGGTCTCGGGTCAGGCCGCGCCTCAGGTGCAAAAATGAAGAAGGATCCATGGTTCTACAGCGTTACGGGCGCGCTTTTCATCGTCCTGATGCTCATCGGCTTCCGCGCGTTCTGGTTGCACGGCGCAGGCAACAGCGGGCGGGTAATCGAGCCCACAATTTTCCGCCTCGACGCAGTCCACGGCACCGCGATCGCGACGTGGTTCGTGTTGTTTTTTGTACAGGCGTTGCTGATCGGGACGCGCAATCGCCGAGTGCATTTTACGCTCGGCTGGGGCGCGATCGCCGTCGGCCTGACGATTGCGTTCACCGGATCGTGGGTCGCGATCCGCTCCGTGCAGGTCAGCCCGCCCGATCTGCATTTTTTCGGAATGTTGTACTGGCGGTTCCTGTCGATGATGTTGATGGAGATCGCGCTTTTCACCGCGTTCGTCACGATCGGAATTCTCGCGCGGAAGAAACCGAAGATCCACCGCGCGGCGATGCTCACGGCGAGCCTCTGCTTGCTGTCCGGCGCGACCGCGCGCATCCCATTTTTCTACCTAATTTTCCCTCCCACCAGCTGGGTCGGGCTGTTCGCGCCGGTATTCTGCATTGGCGCGGCGCTCCTGGTCATTCGCAGCCTGCTCACGCGCAGCTTCGATCGTTCGTTTGCCGTAACGTATGCGGCTTTGGTGGTTCTCTTTATCGCATCCGCGGAACTGGCGCTTACCGACGCGTGGAGCGCGATGGCCGCTTCGATTCTGAAGCTATAAATAATCGCAGACCACGTCGACGAAGTTCGCGCGCGACGTACGCGCTGGTGCGCATGCTACGGGGCACCTGTGGAACGTCTATTGAGGAAGCCCGATGCGGCGCACCAAGTCGGCCCAGCGCGGATCGGACTGCAGCACGTCAAACTCGGCGTCGGTGCGCAGCGCCATCAGCCAGATGCTGCGATCGTGGTAGGCGACGTCCAGCCATTTGAACGCGTTTTCCTTGTCGCCCAGATCGGCGTACATTTTCGCAATCCAGTACGGTGCATCGGCGTTTTTCTTCGCGGTGTACTGCGCGATAAGCTCCGCGGCGCCCCGGCGCAGGGCCTCGGACCATCCGCCGGAACGAAGTCCGGCGTCCAGCGCATCGGAGTATTCGATGAAATTCTCGTTGTTAATCATTTTTCCGTACGTCTGCAGCGCTTGAATCGCTTCGGGATATTTTTTCATCCCCCAGTACGCCCACGAGCTTCCATAGACCGCGACCGGAAAATCGGGATTGTCCGCTTCAAGTTGTTTGGTGACTTCGAGCGCTTTTTCGTAATCGCGGTTGCGGAAATAGACTTCAGAGAGCGCAAACCGAATGATCGGCGAAAGCGGATCCAGTTCGTGCGCGCGGGTGGCTTCCTCGACGGCTTGCGCGCTGTGTCCGCCCATGTAGGACAGCATTTCGGCGTACCACTGATGCGCGGTGGCATCATCGGGATCCAGCTCGAAAGCTTTTTTGAAGTCCGCTTCGCCGCCGGTGAAATCCCAGTAATAGCCCATCTTCGCGATGCCCAATAGCGCGTGCGGGCGCGCGAGCGTGGGATCGAGTTCGAGCGCTTTGTCGGCAGCCTCTTTCGCTTTCGGAATCACGTCGTTGGGATCCACGCCGTAATACGAAAGGACGTCGTATGTTTCTGCAATTCCCGAGTATGCGAGCGCGTAGTTGGGATCCTTGTCGATGGCTTGCGCGAAGTAGTCGAGCGCGCTGTGCATGCCCGCTTCGGTGCGTTTGTTCCAGTAGTAGCGGCCTTTCACGTAGAGCGCGTAGGCTTCGGCATTCTGCGTGCCTTGTTTTGCTACTTCCTGTTTTTCCGCGCCGGTGATTTTGGTGCGCAGTTTTGCGGCGATGTCGCCGGCGATCTGCTGTTGCAGGCCGATGACGTCGGAGGATTTCCTCTGGTAGGTCTCGCCCCAGATTTCCGTGTTGTCTTTCACGTTAGTCAGGTCGGCGCTCACTTGAATCGTGTCGCCATGCTGCACCACCGTTCCAGTGAGCAGGGCATCGACACCGAGTTCTTTGCCAACCTGCGGCACGTCGACATCCTTTCCTTTGTAGCGGTAGACGGAGCTGCGCGATTTCACTTTCAGCTCCGGAACGTGCGCGAGACTGCCAATCAGCGATTCCGTAATGCCGTCGCTCAGAAAGTCGGCGTCGGACATGCTGCCCGCCCCAGATCCCGCGCCGGAACTGGTGAAGGGAATTACGGCGATGGATTGAATTTGCGCAGCGGCGCTCGAATGGCTGCGCCAGTAGTAGTATCCGCCGGCCACGAGCGCAGCGACGAGTGTGAAAGCGAGTATGAGCGGCAGCTGTGATTTTACGGCTGCCGGCGTGGCAATCGATTCGCTCGGGCGAGCGGGAATCGATTTGCTCGACTCCGCGTCGCGCGTGAGCCGTTTCAGGTCCGTTTGCATGTCCGCCGCGTGCTGGTAGCGCAGCGTGCGATCTTTTTCGAGTGCCTTGCAGGTTGTGTCGTCAAATTTCGGCGGCAGGCTGGTGTTCAGTTGCGACGGCGAAGGGGCAGTCTTGTGCAGGACCGCGTCGAAAATCGCACCACTCGATTCGCCGCGGAACGGCAGAACTCCCGTCGCCATTTCATACAGCACCACACCAAACGAAAAAAGATCGCTGCGCGCATCCACATCCTTGCCGAGCACTTGCTCGGGAGACATATACGCGACGGTCCCGATCGTCGAGCCGGGACTGGTGAGATGTTGCTGCGGGACCACCGTGACCGAATCGCCCGACACGCTCGAGCCGGTCGCACCGCCGGCGCCGGCGTTCGCGCCCGCGCCCGAAACTTTCGCGAGGCCGAAGTCGAGAATCTTCGCGTGGCCGCGCTCGGTGACGAAAATGTTCGCGGGCTTGATGTCGCGATGCACGATGCCCTTGGCGTGCGCGGCTTCCAGCGCGTCGGCAATTTCAATCGCAAGGACGAGCAGCAGCTCGTTATCCAGCGGCTTTCCGGCGATCCGCTGATTGAGCGGCATCCCGTCGAGACATTCCATCGCGATGAAGCGCTGGCCATCCTGCTCGCCGATGTCGTAAATCGTGCAGATGTTCGGATGATTCAGCGCGGACGCGGCTTTGGCTTCGCGGCGGAAGCGTTCAATCGTTGCGGGATCGTCGGCTACGCTTCTCGGTAGAAATTTGATCGCGACGAAGCGGTCCAGGCGCGTGTCTTCCGCTTTGTAAACGACACCCATGCCGCCACCGCCGAGTTTTTCGACGATGCGGTAATGAGAAATAGTTTGGCCGATCAGCGAGGCGGGCTCCGCCATGTGTCGCTCAGTTTAGAAGCTGCACCCACCCCAGTCAATTCGCAGCGTACGCACTCGTGCGTGTGGGCACCCCAGGTTCATTGGGGTCCCGGTGTCACGATCTCAACGGACGCGGCCAACAGCAAAAGTGGCAAAAAAATAACGCCGCAAAGCTTTTGTATGGTTCAGCCGGGCAAGTCCATCCGGCCAGCACAAATGTGTAGCCCACCCGCATCTGCCGCGGAGGACGTATCGCACCAGCATTACGCCCAGGAAGCACTGTGAGTTAAAGCCGTCTTAGAAATCTTACGACTAACGTATCTATTAAATATCTAAACGCTGTGGAGTATATGTGATAGTCAATAGAAAAACGCGATTTCCAAGGCGGCCCGATGATAACTGACATCCGGAAGGTACTTACCGCAGTCACTTTGGCGGCGCTGCTTGCCTTGGTCCTCGCCGGTTGCGGCGGTGGTCAGCCGAATGATTCCGGTGGTGGCGGGACCGTGGGTCCTTCGGCGGGCGACTACCTTTGGGAATTCTCGCTCAACGACCAGAACCTGTACATCGCCACGATAAATACCGCCTCCGGCGAGCTTGGGACGCCGACTGCTTCCGGTGGAATCGCGTGCAATAGTGGGGGAACCATTCCGTCCGTTGCGGTCACACCCAACGACAAGGTCGCGTTTGTGATCGACAAATGCCTCGCCAGCATCCATGTCTACACGATGAGCGGGCCCGGCGTTGCCCTGACGGAAATCCCTGAGTCTCCGTATTTTGTCGCGAATGTTCTGGACTCTATAGCCATGGATCCGAGTGGAAAGTCTCTGTACGCAATGGGAACGGATCCGGGCGCGATCTATCAATTCTCCGTAAGCGGCGGTACGGGCGAGCTCACTCTGAATTCAACCACGATGGTAAACGGGGACATCCGCCAGGTCGTAGCGGCCCCGCAAGGCAGCTTCTTGTTCATTAACGACTTAACGGACGGAAAGATTCTAGCGTACGCGATTGGAAGCGGTGGTACCCCCTCGGCTGTGTCCGGATCGCCGTTCACCGTGCCTTCCAACGACCAGCCCGAGAACTTGGCGATTGATAGCGGCGGACGATTTCTTTACGCGCCAGTGATTCAGGGCGGCATCGTGGCGTTTTCAGTGAACGGCTCGACCGGTGCCTTAACGGAAATCGCCGGGTCGCCATTTTCAACGAGTGACCAGCCATTTACGCTGGCGATCGCTCCTTCTGCGAAGTATCTCTATTCAATCGGCGCCACCTCAAATAGCGCAATCGACGCGTTTGAAATCGACGCGGAAACGGGCGCCTTATCTGTCGTTCAGGGTTCTCCGTTTGCCGCGCCGAGTGCGCTCAACAGTCTTACCGTCGATAGTTCCGGCAGCTACCTCTACGCCACCGCACAGGTCGACATGCAAGCGAACAGCTGTCTATATGGTTATGCAATTGACCCTGCTACAGGCGGCCTCACGGCTCTAGCGACTTCGCCATACCCAGCGCCTACTTTTCCAGTGAACGCGCTGAGTTTGAGTATTCCTTAGGCGATCCTCTTTTATCGTCATCCGTTTGTATGGTGTAGCCGGCGGCAGACATCAACGATCGCGTCGGATTATTTTCCCAGAGCTAGCGCAGCGCGACGCCGCTCGCGGCGCAGCACGACCAGGGCCAGCGCAACAATGAAGAACGCAACGGCGAAGTAGGACAGATTCGAAACGATCCAGATCGCTCGCTGAATGCGGGCGCGGAGCTGCTGCGCTCTTTGGGCCGAGGCCGCTGGGATCACCACCGTTTGGTCCCAGTCGAAAGTTTGAAGCCGCGAAAGAAAACCATACTGAACGCAGCCGGCCAGGTTGTACACGCCTACCACACGAGAAAAATGGTGCGCCACGAGCAAGTCGCGCGAAAGACTCTCCCAATTGAGACGAGCGAAGTGCTCCGCGGAATCCGGGCCGGTGGTGCTCCCGACTAGGATTGCGTGCGCGTCCGGTCCGTACGCCCAAATTAATGCGGAATCGAGCGACGGATGGAAACTGGTGTAAAGCATCAGGACTTCGCGATCGCTGCGCACGTCTACGATCCCCGCAAGCCGCTCGAGGAGCGTGGAGTGGACCGCGCGCTCGTCGGCAATGAAAGGGAACTGATACGTCTCGACGGCGTATCCGTGGCGTCGAATTTCGGCCACGATTGCCGCGTAGGATTCCCTGGCACGCTCGACCGCGCTCACGCTGAAGTAGCGTTCGATGAGGGTCCCCGCGATCCGCCATTTATTATTTTTCAGTGCGGCGAATTCCTGGAGATTCGGTTCCATATCCAAGCCGACTCCGGCCCATCGCAGGCCGTACGCAGAGGTCCACTGTTCAAAATCGGAAAGGCGCCGGATCGCGTCCCGCGCATTGCCCGCATTCATATAGTAACCCTGCTCGGGCGGCAGGCTGAGCCACGCCGTGACCGGAATGCCGGCTTGATCCAGACGCAGCACCAGCTGCGCGCGCTCGAGACTAAAATCCGGAAGCGCAAGAGCAACTCCCGCGCCCAACTGCTTCAAATCTGGGATTACTTCCGGCCGATCGAATAAATGTTCGATGTCGGCGATGGCGCCGTCGCAGGCGAATACGAGATGTGGCGGCGATGACGGCGTCGCGGGCGAGACGCGAATGTCTCCCGCGGAATCGGCCGGAGACTGCCGCGCGAAAAGTGCGGGTGCGGCTGCCGCGAGCGCCAGGCAGAAGATTGCGCGCGAGAACCGGAGACTCCGCGTGAATCGCGCGATGCGAATGTGAATTCGTGCTTGAGCGGACGAGCGCAAGGCGGCTGGCGCCATGATGAATTTAGATGCGAAAACCAGTCTCGGAGAAATGTAAGCGCGGCGCTAGCGGATGCCGACCTGGCCGCGCACCGTGGCGATTATCTTTTGGGAGTCGAAGCCCACGCCGGATTTGAAAACGGTTTCCACGTTTTCGATTTCGTCGATATTTTTCGAGGGATCGCCCTTGATTAGAACGAGGTCCGCCTGCTTGCCAGACGCAAGTGTGCCGATGCGATCGAGTTGTCCGAGGTATCGTGCTCCGTTCTCCGTGTAAATCTGAATGGCGTCGACGGGCGTAAACCCGGCTTCGACCAGGAGCTCGACTTCACGTTGATCTCCGAACCCCGGAAGCACGCCGCCGTTGCCTGTGGGATCGGGTCCGCCGAGAAGCAAGCCACCGGCTTGCACGAACGCCATCTCAAAATCCATTTCTTTGCGAAACAGCGGGACGTACGGCGAATCCATCGGAACATTCGCACGCATGGTGAGATAGCTCTGCGCCGCTTGCGGGGACATCGCGTCGAGAACGCGCTGTTGTAGTTTAGGGCGCCCCGGCAGGAACGCTTCGAACACAGGTAGCGTGGATGTGACCGCGACGTGATGCGCGACGAGATTGTGGATCAATTCCTGAACCGCGGCTCCATTTAAATCCTGTCTTCCCCATGCAGGAGCCCCACCTGGCGCACACTCATCGGGTTTCTTGTCCGCGACGAATTCGGTGTCCGCGAAAACAGGGCCGTGCTCGAGATTGTCGATGCCCAGCGCAATCGCCTCGGGCCAAGTAACGGAGCAAAGATGCCCGGTGATTTTCTGATTGTGCGCATGCGCGGCTTCAATGGCCGCGGATAATTCTGCGCGCGTGATGTGCATGTAGGCTTTGTATGACGTTGTGCCTTCGCTGGCCCAGTAATCCACCATGTGTTTTGCGTCGTCGGGCCCGGTGAGTTCGTGCATCATGGCGAACGGAGTGGGCGCGCCTTCCAGATACGGCCCGGTGACGTCCAGGCTCGGTCCGGGCATCAGGTTCGCGTCGATGCGGCTTTTGAGTTTCAAATCCAAATACGGCTCGCTGCTGCCGGTAGTGCGCATGGTGGTGACCCCGGACGCGAAATAAAGGCGCGGCGCGGTGAACGGAATTTCCGGAGCGACGATGCCAGGCTCCGGAGCGCGGGACGCGCGCTGCTGCGCGGCCGAGTCCACGTAAAACAAATGGTCGTGCATGCCGATGAGACCCGGGATCACCGTGTATCCGGTTTTATCGATTTGCTGCGCGCCTTGCGGAATCGCGACAGTGCCGGCGGCGCCGATGGATTGAATTTTCCCATTGGCGATCACGATCGATTGGTCTTCGACGGCGGGCGCGCCGGTTCCGTCGATCACGCGCACGTGAGTGAGGGCGAAAACGGGCGCGTCGACGGTGACGAATGGCGCGAGGTCGGGAGCGAGCTGCGCTTTGGTCTCCGTTTGCGCTGACGTTTGCGTGGAGTCGCTGACCGCGAAGAACAGGGTGGCAGTCAGAGCGATGGTGAGCCATAAGATCGGCAGTGGGCGGTGCATTTCGATACCTCGTCGAATTTCTCGCGTCTTGGTGGAGCGCGCCGATTCTACATGAGCCCGTGCGAGAGCGGAAAAATTCATAGGCTCAAGCGCAAAGCCCCATTTTACGGGCGCAGCCGCGCGGCGGTGCGTTGTGCTCAGCCCAACAGAGGGTTTAGTGGAGATTCGCGCAGGGTGTAGCCGCTGAGTCGCGACTCGAACATTTGCGCCGCGAGATTCAGGATGCGCGTGGCGGCTGCGCTGGGACTCAGTCCACGCGCGTGAATATTTGAAACGAGGTTGCGTTTCGCGTCGGTGTGCGAGGCGCGCGGCTGATACGCCATGTAGGCGGATAGGCTTTCCGCTGTAGCGAGGCCAGGGCGCTCGCCGACCAGAAGCACGGCGACGCGAGGATTCAGAATTTCGCCGATCTCGTTGAGGATGCCGACGCGACAATGGTGGACGAAGAACATCGGGCCCACCGACCATCCGCGCACGGCCGCTCCTTCGAGCAAGAGCGGAAGAAGCCCGGGAACTTGAGCGATCACCGCAGGCACGGAGAGTCCGTCACCGATCGCGATCTGCAAATCCTGCGCCGGCGTGCAGCGGCCTTTGATTTCGGCGCGCGAGGCGCTGTCAAACTGGCGGCCGAGATCGGGGCGAAGCAGGTACTCGTCCTTCGATCGGGCGCGCGTGCGCACTACGAAAAGCCCGAAACGCTCGACGAATGCGGGATCGAACGCGGCGTGCATCTTAAATTCCGCCCGCACCGCGTCGCGCGCCGCGGCGTGAGCTTCGCGCAGGGCGAGCTGAGTTTCAGTCCGGTAGGCGGCGCCGGCGCGGCCAACGAGCAGACGCGCGGGAGTACGTGCGCGAACCTTTTCGACGACCGCTGAAAACTCCTCGGGCGACTCGCGCGTCGCGTCCGCACGCGTCAGCGGCGCCTTCGGCTCGGCGTCGCTCATTCCACGATTCCTTCCAGAGAAGTTTCGAGGCGCGCCATCAACGCGCGTCGCGCCGGTGTCTCTAGCATCGCAGGTTCGTCGCCTCGATAAATCCCCATCGACCGCAGCCACACAAGAAATTCCGGCGCGGGGCGCAATCCGAACAGGCGTCGCACCGCAATCGCGTCATGAAAACTGGTCGACTGATAATTCAGCATCACATCGTCCGAGCAGGGAACTCCCATAAAATAATTGCAGCCCGCCGCGCCGAGGAGCATCAGCAAATTATCGGCGGAATTCTGGTCGGCGACTGCGTGGTTCGTGTAGCAAACATCGCAGCCCATCGGCAGGCCGAGCAGCTTGCCCATGAAATGATCTTCGAGGCCCGCGCGAATAATCTGGCGCTCGTCGTAAAGATATTCCGGGCCGATAAATCCCACCACGCTATTCACGATGAATGGATCAGACGCGCGCGCAACGCCGTAAGCGCGAGCTTCGAGCGTGAGCTGGTCGACGCCGTGATGAGCTTCAGCGGAGAGCGCGCTCCCCTGGCCGGTTTCGAAGTACATGGCCTGCTCGCCCTTCCATGCAACACCGCGCGATCGGTGATGCTCCAGCACGCGTTCGCGGCTTTCGCGCAACATTTGCAGTGACACCCCAAAGCTGCGATTCGCGGCTTCGGTTCCGGCGATGGACTGAAACAGAAGATCCACCGGCGCGCCGAGCTCCATCGCCGCAAGCTGCGCGCTGATGTGCGCCAGACAACAGATTTGCGTCGGGATTTTGTAAGAGTCGACGAGTCGTTCGAGCGCGTGCAGAATCGCGCTGACCGTCTCCACGGAATCCGACGCGGGATTCACTCCGATCACCGCATCGCCGCAGCCGTACAGCAGTCCTTCGAACGATGCGAGCAGAATTCCGCCGATATCGTCGACCGGATGATTCGGCTGCAACCGGATTCCGAGCACGCCGCGTTCGCCCATGGTGTTGCGGCAGCGCGTGACGTTGCGAATCTTCGCGGCCGCCAGCACCAGATCCTTGTTGCTCATGATTTTCGCGGCCGCAGCGGCGATCTCCGGAATGATCGCGCCAACCAGTTTGTGAAGCCGCGCTTCGGTAGTGGCATCGTCGAGCAGCATCTCGCGAAATTCGCCTACGGTGAGGCTTTCGATATCCGCGAACGCGCGCTGGTCGAAGGAATCGAGCAGCAGCCGGCTCACTTCGTCGGAATCGGGATCGATCAGAGGCTCGCGGACAATCTGCGAGAGCGTTACATCGGCAAGCCGGCGCTTCGCGGCGACGCGTTCGCGCTCGGAGCGCGCGGCGATGCCGGCCAGTTCGTCGCCGGACTTTTGCTCGTTGGCCTTGGCGAAAAGCTCGCGCAGGTCGGAGAAGACGAAGCGCTCGTACATGCAGCCCTCGGCGCGTCGCACTGCTGCGCCACCGAGGAAAGTAGCATCAACACGCAACCAAGGAAAGCTGCGCGGCATTCTCCAATCGCGTTGCCGATTGTCGCCGTTGAAATGACACGACCGGCACTCCATTAAAATGGACTGCCCACAGGCACGAATGCCTGTGCCACGGCGACGACGGTTTTTATCCCTCAGCTACTCGGGGCACTCGGCGGCGCGGCGCTCGTACTCGGCGGCTTGCTTGCGGTGGTCGAAGACGTGCTGCGTCCAGATCACTTCCTCCGGATCGCCCTTCATGCACGGCAGGATGATTTCTTCGATGTGCTGGGCATCGCGAAGTTCGCGGTCCCTCAAATAAAGATAGTGGGCCTTGCTGTGAAAGTGACGCATCGTTGCGCAGTGTATCGCGCGCGGGCGGCGAGCGCCATTGTCAAAAGTACCGAAAGTGAGCTGACTGGCGCGCGGGCGCGCCGAAAGCGATCGTCGCCGAGCGAGCAGCCTTTCTAAGTGTTTTCTAAGATTTCACGCGCTTTTTGGCTTCATTCTTGCAATAAACTCGAGAAATTCAGGCTCTCGGGCTGGCAGCACCCTTCATCGCCAATCCTCCGGCGGAGAACGGACTGTCCGATCGAGCCAGGGAGCCGAATCCTGCTCAACTCGTCGTAGTGCGTGGCCCGAGCTGAGGATTTGTGCTACGGGAACGCCGCCGGTAATCCGATGGCAGAGCCTCCGAAGGGGATTGACGTGAAGATATCCACAAAATTGAACCTATTTTCCGCGGGTGTTGTCACTGTCTTTTGTGTTTCCTGCGTAATTCTGCTGGCCCAGATCAGGCTGGTATCCCGCGGGTACGAGTCGATGTTGAACTCGCCGATCCGGGACATGGATGCCGCGCGCGTGGTCCAGGACAACTTCAAAAAAGAAGTTCAGGAATGGAAAGACATCCTGCTTCGCACCGACGCTCCGGAGGACCTGGCGAAATACATCGGCCAGTTCCACGAGCAGGAAGACAGAGTTCAGGTCGGCGCCGTTGCCCTCGCCAATCGCACCGAGGACCCGAAGCCCGCGAATTGCTCGAACAGTTCCTGTCCGCCGATCGCGCTTTGAGTCAGAAGTACGCTGCAGTGTACGCACAGTATGTCGCCGGGCAAGCGGATTTTAAGGCGGCCGACCGGGTCGTCGGGGGGCAGGATCGCGCGCCGACTGACCTTTTCGACAGCGTGGTCGCGCGGCTACACATTCGCGTCGAATCAGCCGCCGCGCTCCAACCGCCGCAGGTCCGTCTGAATCTCGCTATCGCCCTTACCGCGTCCGGCTCTCTTCTGTTTGTGTTGCTTTTGATCGGATTTCTCACCGTGCAAAGCATCCTGAAACGGATCGCGGGTCTTAAACTGGTTTCCGATCACCTGGCGCGTGCCGACATCGAAGGTCTGGTCGTGGATATTTCCGGCACCGATGAAATCGCTGAATTTGGTTCGAGCCTTCGACGAATGCATGCCGCGTTACAGGAATTGTTGAGCACCGCTTCTTCGCCTGTCGGCTCTTAAAGATCTGTTCGAGATGGAGAAAGAATGGGTGCAAAACTGCTGGCAGTCTATGAACACGCCCAGAAAGAATTGGGCGCGCCGGGCCGAATGAGAATCGCCATTTTGACGTCCTTGTCCTCAATCAAGGCGGGAGACGCGCCGGATTCACCCGAAAATCTCAAGCTCTTCCAGGATGCGATGGCCAAGCTGGGAGAAAGCGAAACCGGGAAACATTGAACTGGCGGGAAACAACCGTTCAACAAAACCGCGCGATGAAAAGCACCTCAGCGCCGGCTTAGGACTCTTGTTTGAACTCGCCGGTCTGCATCGACAGGTACCGCTCGTAACCCATTTCGTTGATCTGATGGACCTGCGCTTCGAGCCAGTCGACGTGGCCCTCTTCATCCTTCAGCAGTGTGACCAGCAGATCGCGCGAGCCGTTGTCCGCGTGTTCTGTGGCGATTTTCACGGCGGCGTTGTATTGCGCCACGGCGACGACTTCCAGTTTCAGGTCGGCTTCGATCATGTCTTTCACCGTTGATCCGACCTTTAGCTTCAGCGGCTCCATGGTCGGCACGCCGTCGAGAAAAAGAATCCGTTCCAGCAGCGATTCCGCGTGGCGCATTTCGCCGATGGATTGCTTCTTGATGTGTTCGGAGAGCTTGCGGTAGCCCCAGTTCTCGCACATTTCGGCGTGCAGGAAATACTGGTTGATCGAGGTGAGCTCCTCGCGCAGCGCTTTGTTCAGTTCTTCGATGATTTTCGGGTTTCCTTTCATAGTTCGGCGAGTTTGCCACCCGCCGCGCGGCAACTGAACCGTCAATGAGCGTTCGTAAGGGCGAGCGCCGGTTCGCTTAGTCCAACCGACTCGTGAAACTTTCGTCGGCGAGCGACCTGGGCTCAGTTGTGCGCGGACTGGAAACGAAACAGGGCAGGGGACTCGAAGTCACGCTGGTGAATATTAGCGGAGTTGCGAAGCGAGTCCCAACATTTTGAACATCCGGATCGTGTACCAGTTGAGGTCGACTTCATACCACTTGAATCCGTGTCGCGCCGAAACCGGGTAGGCGTGATGGTTGTTGTGCCATCCATCTCCAAAAGTGATCAGCGCAATCCACCAATTATTGGTTGAGGTATCACGCGTCTCGTATCGGCGCGACCCCCAGATATGCGCGCACGAGTTGACGATCCACGTCGCGTGAAGCCCCACAACCGTGCGCAGGAACGTTCCCCACAACACCAGCCGAAATCCGCCAATGGCAAACAGCACGGCTGCGACGATCAGGCTCGGCAGCAGATGATACTTCGTGAGCCACACGTGGAATTTGTCGCCGCCCAGATCCGGCACGTAACGTTTCAGCGTCGCTTCGTCTTGGCGCAACGCGTTTCCAACCAGAACCCAGCCCGCATGCGCCCACCACTTGCCGTCGCGCGGAGAGTGCGGATCGCCATCCTTGTCCGCGAACTGATGGTGCTTGCGGTGCGTCGCCACCCAGAGCAGCGGCCCGCCTTCTAAAGCTGCCACTCCGCAGAGCGTGAGAAAGTATTCAAACCACTTGGGCGTGGAGAACGAACGATGCGTGAGCAGCCGGTGATAACAGATGCCGAGCCCAAGGCCGCCGGTGATCCAAAATAGAACCACCGCGACAATCAGTCTTTCCCAACTGAAGAAGAAAAGCGCAGCGACTGCCCCAATGTGAAACAGCGCAAGAACCGGCGCAATTGCCCAGTTCACGCGATGTTCGCTGGACCGGTCGTTTTCCAGGTTGCGGCTTTCCAAGACGGGTGAAGTAGTCATCGTTTCGGAATTTCTTATGCGTGCAGATTCCGGTCAGGCCAGGCTGCCGGCAGAAAGAGAGTTCAAGAGTGTCATGGATGGACGCCCGCCGCCATTGGCATAAATGACAGGCCGGCGGTCGGGTCTGCTCGGGTCTGGCTGGAGGCGCAACACAGCGGCGGCGCGAGGCGATGCGCGGGCGGAAATTCGCGGTTATTACTTTTGCGGCTGTTCCTGGTCCATTTGCTTCAGCTTTTGCTCCAGCAGCGCCTTTTCCTGCGCTTTGCTCAGCTTGGGGAACAACAGCACGAACTGGAGCCGGATGCCCCACGACGAAGTTCCCGCCGGATGCACGGCATTGCCGTAAACCTGAGCGGTGATGTTGACGGGCTGAAATCCCAGCTTTGTGATTCGGCCTATGCCTCCGCCGAACGGCACGGTCCACACGTCGCCGCTGGGAGCGCGCCAATTCGCGGTGATAATCGGCGACGTCGTGAGATACCAGCCTTTCTTCATGTTGTAGTTCACAAACCACTGCAGTAGGAACTGATTCACCGGAGGCTTGTTCACTCCGCCGGCGGAATTGAAGTTCGACTGGCCCGCAACGGACCAGACGTTGTTGGCCAGAAACCCGATCGTATAGTGCGACGGCTGAATCAGCGCGACCACCGAAGGTCCCAGGCTGAATTTTCCCTGGCCTAGATACGTCGTATTCGTCGCGGTGGGAAATACGAACGTCGGTCCGATGCCCCAAATGAACTTGCTCTTCTTCGGCGAAAGAAAAAATGTCGGGTTCATGTCGCCGAGCCCGTACACGCCCGTCGACTGATTCGGCGGACCCGAAACCTGCGGCACCGGAAGCGGTTGATAAACGATCGGGGTGATCCAGCGGACGATCAAATTCCAATTTTGTCCCACGCTGATCGGAATCACCGGCTGGATGTTCAAGACGTTCTGGGTGCGGTCCGCGGGACCGATCCCGAAATTGAAATTGTCTTGTACAGGGACGCTGATTAGGCTCGCGACCGGATTCTGCGCCGCTTTTCTCAGTTCGTCGGAGTTTGTCGCGGCGGCCGGCGTCTGATCGGTGGCGACCTGAGTTCCTTCCGGTCCGACGGGTGTGTCCTGTGCGAACATTGGGCACGCGGCCGCTAGAAACATCGCGAGCATGGTTAGTACGGCGCGTTCCATCGTCTTCATCACGGAGGGTTTCTCCCGAGTCGCGCGTCGCGTAGAGTCCTGGCGCCACTCGTTTCAGCCGAGAGCGTGACTGCGACGGCAAATGTTTTGAACTGTCAAAAGTGACAGGTAGGTCGCACGGCCGCGAAATCGCGGTGGAGGGGGCTGTGGGACGCTAAGACGCGCTGGCGTTGTACCAGCTCAGTACGCGGAGCGCGCGGAGAGTGTTCCAGCGGCTTGCGCTCGCGATGTGTGTCTCCATTTTCACGGGAAGATATTCGAGATGGACGAGGTTGAGGGGCCAGCGGCCGTTCTGGTGGCGTCGCGCGAGCACCACGTCGATGGCTTCGCGCATGCGGCCGTCGGGCTGGACTTCCGCGTCGCGCAAATAGTCCAGAGCGCGCAGAACGTCATAGTGCCACGACGGCGGATACGCAAAACGCAGCCAACTTTTATTAATTATTTTTCCGGTGCGCAGCGAGCGGAACAGGCCTCGCTCGAGCAAATATTTTTCGCCACGCCTGCGAGCCTGGGTGAAGGCAACGGATTTGCGGCCGGCGCGTTCGTATGCCAGCAACCCTTCCAGCACGTTGATCGTGGTGTGAAACGATGAGCGGTGGCGCTTCGGCGCCTCGCAATTCCAGCCGCCGTCGGAAAGCTGCTCGCCGAGAAGCTGATCCGCGAGCGCGTCGTTCGGGGTCGCGAAGTACGCTCCGAGCCCGAGAATTCTTCCGTTGATGCACGGCTCGGTCTCGCCGCGAAGATACGGGCGATTCTTGAGCGGCTTGAAAACCAGATGCTTTTCGACGCGCCCGATCATCTTGCGCGCTTGTGGGCTTTTCGGATCGAGGCCGAGGTCCATCAGTGCGACGAGACTGTAGAGCGTGGTTAGGTCCCACTGGCGTCCGCCCGGCCAGTTGCCGCGCGGAGATTGCCGCGCGAGAAGTCTTGCCCCCCAGCCTTTGGTGGCGACTCTTGCGCGTTCAGCGGCAATCGCGGCGGGATCGGCGTCGGTGAGATCGCGCATCACTTGCCAGCGGATCGAGGGATCCGAATCGAGCAGCCATTTCAAGCGCGCGGGGCTCGGGGCATAGTCGGCGATGCGCATTCGTAATTTATAGCATGGCCGATTGGAATCGTGGCCGGTCGCCTTCCGACAGCGCGCTTCGTCCATCACAGGAAGATCGCTCGCAGTGTAAGTTTTGACAGTACCGCCAGGCGGCCCGGAAGCGCACGGTAAGGACGAGGCACGGATTTCCGCTCAAAGTCTGTCGACGAGGATGAATGAAGAACGTACTGCTCTGCATTAGCCTGGCGTTCGTGCTGGCTACTCCGGTGTCCGCCCAGAAAAAAGAACAGAGCCGGCTGGAAAATTCGGGACTGGTCATGAAGGAGATTCTCGCGGCGCCTCACACCGTTCCCCAGAGCGTTCTCGATGGCGCCTATTGCGTGGTGGTGCTGCCGTCGGTTTTGAAATTTTCGTTCGGTCTGGGGAGCAGCTACGGCCGAGGTGTAATGACGTGCCGCGGCGGCGCTTCGTTCGATGGTCCGTGGGGAGCGCCAACCATGATGGCGCTTTTTGGCGCCAGCGCCGGCCTTCAGTTCGGAGGCGAAGCCACCGACTTTGTCCTGCTGCTCATGAGCCCGCGCTCCGCTTCCAGCATTCTCACCAGCAAAGTGAAACTGGGCGGCGACGCTACGGCCGCGGCTGGCCCGTTTGGCCGCACTGCCTCCGCCGAAACCGACATCACCATGCGAGCTGAAATTCTTTCCTACTCGAGAGCTCGGGGACTTTTCGCGGGCGTGTCACTCGCTGGTTCCACGCTTCGCGCCGACAACGGCGCCAACAAGAATCTCTACGGCAAAGATATAAGCGCGAAAGCGATCGTCTTCGAAAAAGCCGTCCCGCCGCCTCCCTCCGCCGAACTCCTGCTGGCGACGCTCCAAAAAGCAACGCCGGTAAAGACCAAAAAGAACTGACGCCGCCTGCCGTACCGCCAGCCTAGATGTTTTCTTCCGGGTGCGGACGCAATGTACGTGAGATTCCCAGCAATATCCGGAATCACGCGGTTTGGACGGCTGCGCTTACTGCTTGTCGTAGACGAAAATCTCTTTGGGGTCGGCGTATTCGTGGATAAGGGTTCGACCGTCGGCCGAAATCGTCCGCGTATCGATAACCGGCTTGAGCCCGATGACCACAACGGTGGCGTTGGGGACCTTTATATCGAGGGTGGACGCGATCATCAGTACCGAATCGTGCCAGCTCGCCGTCGAACTCAATTGACCTGATGACATATTCTGCGTGACCCGCTTTTTCCCATCCGGCGTGTAGGACTCCGTAGTCTTCTTGCCGTCCGTTGTGTAGTGAAAAACGATCGCGAACTTCTTGTGATCGATGACGAGGGTTTCGGATTTCGTTGTCGTGTCCTTCTCGGGAGCACTCTTGGCGAGGTTGAGAACCCAGGTGCCGGCGAAGTCGGGCGGCGCGGTAGTTTGCGCCAGCGCCGGAGACATTACGGTAAGAACCAGCGTAATCGCGATCAGAACTTGACGCACGGAAGTACATCTCTCCTGGGCGGGGATTCTAGTACAGCTCGCGAATTTCGAAGCGAGTATCTTGTGGATAACATACTATCCGGTAACTGGAGCACGGATGCGTTCGGCCTGAGACGTCGACGTAATTGGCGAGGAGTTGTGTAGAATTGCGCCGATGAATCCATTTCTATTTATCGGCGACGAAACGCCGCCAGGCGAACCGGTTCGGATGCAGTGGTTTCCGCGGCGGCGAGATTGGAAATGGCCGGAGGATTATCGGAGCTGCATGGGCTGGGACTTCGCGCTCATGATCGCGGGCTGTGTTTTCAACATCGCGCGGGGAACGGGTCATCCTTATTGGCGCACTTTTCCGGAAATCCTGCTGGCGGGGACGGGATACTTCGCGTTGTCGGCCGTCGTGTGTGGAATTGCGCTGTAGGCACTGTGGAAAGAAAAAGGCTGGGCGCGCGATTGGGCCGTCATTGCCAGCGCGATGTTTGTGTTGGATTTCTTCCGGCAGTTTGCCGTGCACTCGCGGCCGGTCTGGGACCACCGCATAATTTCGCTGATTATCGGAATTGCCAGCGTGGCTGCGTTTTTGTGGCGCGATCGGGCGGCGAATACTTCAAGTCACCGAGAATATCCGCGCGGCAAGCTTCGATAATGGCGAGTCGAAGTGAACCGTTACGATGAGAGACGAATTGCTGCGATTCGATGGCACTGTGGAGCGCGATCCGGCAATCGAAGCGTGGTTCGCGGAGCATTCGAACGAATTGGGAGCCATCGCGCGCCAGTGGTTTGAGCGGATGCGAAAGTGCGGCGACGAAGTCCGCGAGCTGATGCATGACGGCTGCCCGGTCGCGTGTTTGGGAGATGCGCCCTTCGGCTACGTCAACGTTTTCACCTCGCACGTGAATGTGGGATTCTTTCAGGGTGCCGCGCTGCCCGATCCGGCGCGCTTGTTGCGGGGTAGCGGAAAATTCATGCGTCATGTGAAGCTGAAACCGGGAGTGGCGACAAACACCGCAGCACTACGAAAGCTGATCGAAGCGGCGTACGCGGATATCAAGGCGCGCGTCGAACACTGGTAGCTCACGCATGTCATGCGTCCGCCGCGGCGGATGCGCGGGCGCACTAAGATGGTCGCCGACAAATAACACGGAGTCGTATCAATGATCGAATCATCCGATCTGCGAGTGAAACGAATCCCGCTCGCGCACGGAGCGGGACAAATGCCCGCGCTCGGCTTCGGCACGTTGATTTCCGACCCAGCCGTCACGCTCACCGCGACCGCCGCCGGCTTCGAAGCCGGATTCCGCCATTTCGATTGCGCCGAACGATACGGAAACGAGCGCGAGGTCGGCAGCGCGCTGCAGTCCGGGCTCGCCGCTCACAAAATCCCGCGCGAAGAAATCTTCGTCACCACAAAGGTGTGGAACACCAATCACCGCCCCGAACGCGTCGAGCCGGCGTTCGAAGGGAGCCGGAAAAAGCTCGCACTGGATTACCTGGACCTCTACCTGATCCACACACCATTCGCATTTCAGCCCGGCGACAATCCCGATCCGCGCGATGAAAACGGAAACGTGATTTACGATCGCGAAGTCACGTTGCTCGACACTTGGAAAGCGATGGAAGCCCTCGTCGACCACGGCAAGTGCCGCGCCATTGGACTCTCAGACGTCTCGCTGGACCACCTAAAGCCCATCTACGAATCGGCAAGAATCAAGCCCGCCGCGGTGCAGGTGGAATCGCATCCGTATCTTCCGGAAACCGAGCTGCTCGAATACTGCAACCAGAAGGGAATTGTGTTCCTGGCTTTCGCGCCGCTCGGGCACGGAGCCACGCACGGGCCGCTCGCAGATCCGGTGATCACCGCGATCGCCGCGCGCCTCAGAAAGACCCACGCACAAGTCCTTCTGGCGTGGGCGATTCAACGCGGCACCGCCGTGCTTACCACGCCCAAGAACGCAGCCCGCGCCAAAGAAAATTTCGATGTCTCTGCTCTTCCCCAAGACACGTTCGACGAAATCACTCGCATTCAGACCCGCCAACGCTTGAACCAAGTGGTGAAAACCGGCATCCCAGGATTTATTCCAAAAGGAGAATGAACATTGAAGCTCCCGGTGCCCGCTTAGAAGCTGCGCTTCGGTCTCTCGTTGCTACGGATGACGCAACACGAGACATTTCGCAACGATGTCGTGCAATACCTGCTTCTTTTTGGTGAAGCCGCACATTGCGTAGCCGACTCCAGCTGTCGTGCTGGAAAGGCACTTCGACAAATTACGACCCGTGGCACGAGCTAAGCGCAATCGGTTCCCCGCAGAGTCAGTTACGTAGAGGCGAAGTATTTTCTTTCCGATTGTGCCCTGCCACGAAGAGTTTTCCAGCAAGGCGAAGTAGAGCCATGTTACGAGGGTTAGGACCGGCGGCAAGATGACAATCATTAACGTCGCGCGATCGTTTATTGTTCCGATGCTCGCAATCCCGATAGTTAGCCCCACAAAATACGTGATCACGACAAACGGCATAAATAAAATCAGGGAGTCGAGCAGCGCAGCACAGAACCGAAGCCAGAATCTCGCGTACTTCCCCGGCACGCTGGGTTGGATTATTTGCAGAGCTTCCATGAGTTTCGGCGAGCATAGCATCCATCGCCACGCAGTTTACGGCACAGTCCGAACGATGGATTATTAGTTCAGATTGAGGCGCAACGGCGTTCCGGCTTGATTACCGGCCGTGTCCAAGTGACGTTCCGTGATTTATTCCGAAAGGAGGATGAGCATGTCAGCGACACCGCAGCCCGCGCAATCCATTCAGGAGCAACAAATCCGCGCGGCACTGGATCAGCATTGGGCGGCATCCGACGCCAACGATTTCGTTACCGAGCACCTCATCTATCTCGAGGACGCGGTGTTGGACTATCCGCAGTCCGGCGAGCGAACCCGCGGTCGAGCCAACATCCAGGCGCAGCGTTCCGGTCAGCCGAGCAACAAGCGTTTTTCTGTGAGGCGTATTGTTGGCAGCGGCGAGCTGTGGGTCACCGAATTCATCCTCACCTACGACGGCAAGCCCTCCTACACCGTCAGCATCATGGAGTTTAACGGCGATAAGGTCGCGCGCGAGACTCAGTACTTCGCCGATCCATTCGAAGCCCCCGCCTTCCGTGCCAACTTGGTCGAACGGATGGACAGCTAATCTCGACGCGCGGCTCCGGAAATCAGGCGCGCGTTACGCAATTCCAACCGTGATGGCGAACCGGGCCGGCAAACCACATAGGCGAAGTCCAGCCTGTTCCACAATCTGTCTCACCTAGTTTGTTCTTGCCGGGTCATGCGGGGTGCCAGCACTTCGTTTTTCGCCATCCCAATTCTGGCAACCGCGGCGTGCTTGGCACAATCAACATAAGAGAGAAAGCACGTGGGGACAGGCTGGAGTTCGCCTGTGTGACGTTGCCGCTCGCATTTGCCGGTCCCGGCACGATTGCGCGCCAAGTAAATCACATCCCTCGTCACCGCCCGCTCTCCGGCGACCAAGTCTATGTGAGTGCGGAGGCTCGCCACCGCTTTTCCGAAGACGCCCACGCTACAAAACGACGCAGGCCGAAGGCCGGGCACCGAGCGCCTCCTCCGAGACACTCTCGCGAGTCGCGAAGTCTTGCCCGCTCGGCGCGTGAACGATGGTCGCCGCCGCTAACTTGGGCGAGAGCGGTGGCAAGCCCCCGCACTCTCATCGTGTTCTGCCGTTGATCAAGTGATCCTCGCGGTTGAGTGTTCGTCGTGGAGAGATCTCGCCGTTACCGGCTGTAGCCGCGCCGTTCGAATGTCTGTCGAGCTTCATCCCGCCCGATAAAGCCCGCCTGCATTTTGTGCTTGACAATCCATAACCGAACGGTTATTGTTCTGGTGTGCGCGGCGGAGGAGGGAATCGCTCAACCGCCTCGCCCGCCGGTTCAGTAGACCAGACCCGGCCAGCCGCCAGAACATCGCACCAGAAGGGGGTCATCATGATCAGTGCCGCCAGAGAAAGGCTGATCCTTCGCTGGATTCACATCATCATCAGCATTCCCATCTACGGATACCTCTACAGCCCGTTTGACCAGCTTCCAAAGTACGCGCACCTCACGCGATGGTATTTCTTTCCCACCATGGTGCTCACCGGGCTGTGGATGTGGAAAGGGCACTTGCTTCGCAGATTTCTTTCGAATAGGGCAGCCTTGCAACACGCAGCAGCGAGCCGATAAGCGAACGCTGCGCCCGGACACTATGAACACAGCCGCACAATCGGTAGCAAACGAAGTCTTCAGGGCACTCGCCGATCCCACGCGGCGCTCGATTTTCGAGCACTTGTCGCGCGAAGGAGAGCAGACTGTTCACGCCTTGACTCTTCGCGCGGGCGTGTCGCAGCCGGCCGTGTCCAAGCATCTCGGCGTGTTGAAAAACGCCAAGCTGGTGCGCGACCGGCGCGACGGCCGCGAAACCCACTACAGCGCGCAGCCGAAATCCCTGGCGCCGCTGGCCGACTGGATGAACGTGTACGGCGCTTTCTGGCGCGAAAAGTTTGACCGGCTCGAATCTCTACTAAAAAGGATGGACCAATGAGTGGAACCGCCGCGACAACAACTCTGGTGATCGAACGGGACATGCCGCATCCTCCACAAAAAGTCTGGCGCGCGCTCACCCAGCAACCGCTGATCGAAGAGTGGCTGATGAAAAACGATTTCGCGCCGAATGTGGGCCACAAGTTCAAGTTTCGCTCGCAGCCCGTGCAGGGTTGGGACGGAGTGATCGACGCGGAAGTGCTCACTCTCGAGCCGCACACGCGGATCGTCTATAGCTGGGCCACCATGGGCGCAACCAGCATGGTCACGTGGACGCTCACGCCGACCAAGGCCGGCACGCATCTGCGCATGGAGCAGACCGGGTTCGCGTCAGAAGAAGACCGCGCTTACAAGGGCGCCAAGTACGGATGGACCAGCTTCATCGGTAAGATGGAAGAGGTGGTCGCCAAGCTCGACTAGCGCTCGTGCGGCCGTTGCTACGATCTTGCGATTACAAACCGTGAGGATAGCGAAATGAATAAATTGACTGCGAGCGATGGACGGCCGGCGTCGGAGCTGATCTCCGAGAGAATTGCGGAACTCGGAGACTGGCGCGGGAAGACTCTCGCTCGCATGCGTAAGCTGATCAAGGAAGCGGACGCGGATGCCGTTGAAGAATGGAAGTGGGGAATTCCGGTGTGGTCCCACGACGGCATCCTGTGCACCGGCGAAACCTACAAAGCGGCGGTGAAGCTCACGTTTGCCAAAGGCGCGGACTTGCACGACCCAAAGCGTCTTTTCAATTCGAGCTTGGAAGGAAACGTACGCCGCGCCATCGACATCCACGAAGGCGAAGAACTGGACGCCACCGCATTCAAGGCGCTGATCCGCGATGCGGTCGCGTTCAATACATCGCTCAAATCCGCAAAGAAACCCAAATCAAAGGCAAAAGCGAGCTCGTAAAGTGATTTCGCCTCCGCCTCGGACACCTCGTGGAATTAGTGATACAGCTCGGCACTCGCCAGGCCGCTAAAAATTCCGCCGCCTGCTACCAGTACCTTGCCGTTTGAGAGCAGCGTTGCCGTGTGACCGGAGCGGCCGACTTCCATGCCACCGGTGGTGTTGAAAGTGCCGGACGCCGGATCGAAGACCTCCGCTGTGGAATTGTCATTGCCGCCGCCTGCCACCAACACTTGTCCGTTGTTGAGCAACGTCGCGGTGTGCAGGCTTCGGGCCACGGCCATGGGCTGTGTGGCGGTAAACGTTCCAGTCGACGGATCGTAAATTTCCGCGGTTGCGGTGGGCTGCGGATTCCCCCCGCCCGAGGAGATTGATCCTCCCGCGATCAACACTCGTCCGTCATCAAGCAGCGTTGCCGTATGTTGTTCGCGAGCCGTCCGCAACGAGCCGGTTATCGTGAAGGCGCCGGTAGACGGGTCGTAGAGCTCCGCGGTGTTGAGCGGAGCTGCTGTATTTGACACCGCGCCTCCGACGATCAGCACCTTGCCGTCTTTCAGTAGCGTGGCCGTTTGCATAAATCGCGCATCCGTCATGGTTCCCGTCGGCGTGAAGGTGCCGGAAGCCGGATCGTACAGTTCGGCGCTGGCGAGGCCCGGCCCGGTTACGTCCATACTGGACCCGCCTGCAATCAGAACTTGGCCGTTCGGGAGCAAAGTCGCTGTGTGGTCCCCGCGCAGGGCCGTCATATTGCCCGTCCCGCTGAATTGACCCGTGGCCGAGTCGTAGAGACCTGCCCCGTTGTCTGCGAGACTTCCGCCGTAATCCCAAACCGAGTTGAGAAAGCCGCCGGCTAGCAGAACCGTTCCGTTTGGCAAAAGTGTCGCGGAGTGACCGAATATCCCTGCGCCACTATCCTGCTCGATCTCAGTAAATTTGCCCGTGCCAGGGTCGTACACTTCCACCGAAGTGAGGCCTACGTATCCGGTTGCTTCCTCGTACGAGTTGCTGTTTGACCCAAACGCCACGAGCACCGTGTTATCCGGCAGTAAGGTGGCGGTGTGCAGGCCGCGCGCCTCTTGTAAATTTCCGGTAGGCGTAAATCCGCTCGTGGAGGTGGTCACGGTAATTGTTGCACTGGCCGTGACACCAGACTCCTCGCTACTGCTGGCGACGACGTGGAAGATCCCAGCTAATTTCGGCGCAGTATAAAGTCCGGCGCTGCTGATCAATCCGCCGTTGCTTTCCTGAATTGCGTAACTCACGTCCGTGTCGGTCAGCATCGTGAGAGTGGCCGCGAACGACTTCGTCGCGCCCGGTTGCAGAGTTGCCACCGGAGGATCGAGGCTAATCTGGGGCTCGGGAACAGTCACTGCCGCGACGCCTGACGCGGAACCGGTCTGGTTCGTGGCTACGACGTGAAAAGTGCCGGACGCATTTTGCGGAGGCGTGTAGACGCCGGCGCTGTCGATCGTTCCGGCCGCCGTCGCCTCGAGTATGCCCCAGGTGACAGCGGTGTTGGTAGTGCCGGTGACGTTGGCCGTAAAAGTCTGCGTGGCGTCGCGCAATACCGTAACGGGATTCGGACTCACGTGAACGGTTACCGTCGGCGGCAGGGGAGGCGGTACGGTGACGGAAGCCCCGCCGCAAGCACTGAGGAGGCCTAGCACACTGAGAAAAAGTGCGGCTGATAGAGAGCATCTCATGTTCCCTCGCAATGAGCGCGGTGGTCCCGGGCGCGCCCGCGGCTGCGTTGGGCGACATTGGTGCGAGGCGGGTTCAGGCGCAATGGTCGGTGCATGGTCTCTGGCTGACTTTTTTCTGACCGGACAGCCCTATGACTGCAAGAGGGTTAGAGGAGTGCAAATATTACATCGGCGACAAGTCGTTGGTGGTAGACTGGCGCCAATCAGTTCCCGGTAGGCCCCCCATGGAATCTAGCGACCGAACCCGCCGGATGCGATTTGGCACGTTTGATGTCGATCTGCGTTCGGGTGAAGTCCTCAAGCATGGCATCCGGCTGAAGATTCAGGGGCAGCCCTTCCAGGTACTCACGCTATTGTTAGAGCATCCGGGTGAGGTCGTCACCCGAGAGGAGTTTCGCCAGAAACTCTGGCCGGGCGACACCTTTGTCGACTTCGATACCGGCCTGAACAGCGCGGTCAAGAAGTTGCGCGAGGCGCTTGGAGATTCAGCCGAAGAACCCCGGTACATCGAGACTTTGCCGCGACGCGGATACAGGTTCGTTGCGCACGTCGAAATTGGATTTTCGGCGCCGGTCTCCGCTGCACCTGTTCCCACTAGGCCCGTCTCTAACGCACAGCCGACCGCAATGGATTCCCCTTTATCCGCAGCTTTCGGGCGCAGGAGCAAGTGGCGCGTATTGATTTCCGTTGGCGCCGTCGCGCTCATACTCGTTGCTGCGCTCGTTGCATGGCGGGTTTATTTCGCCCGCCCCGCGCTCACGAACACCGACGTAATCCTGGTCACGAACTTTGTTAACAAGACAGGCGAACCCATCTTCGACGGCACGCTCGACAAAGCGCTCGAAGTGAAACTTGCCGAGTCACCTTTCCTGAGCGTATTTCCGGCGGGAGACGTTCGCACGGCCATGCAGATGATGCGGCGCGATCCCAACGAGCGAGTGACGCCCGAGCTGGGAATTGAAATCTGCAAACGGCAGGGACTGAAAGCCCTGGTGGTTCCGGAAATCGCGGCCATTGGAAACACTTACTTGATTTCCCTGGAAGCGATCGATGCGCGCACCCAAAAGGTGATTGCGCGCCTGCAGGAGGTAGCCGAAAGCAAAGACAAGGTGATCGCCGCACTGGGGAAAGCTGGATCGCAACTGCGAAGGCAGTTGGGCGAGAGCCTGAGCTCTCTCGAAAAATACGACGCGCCGCTCGATCTTGCGACTACCAGTTCGCTGGAGGCGTTGCAAGCCTACCGGACGGGACAAACGCTTTTTCGTTCTGGAAAACAGAGTGAAGCCATTCCGTATTTCGAACGGGCCGTCGAACTGGACCCGCAGTTCTGTGCTGCCTATTCCGTGCTCGGCACCACCTACTTCAGTGTCAGCAACGATCAGGCTGCCCGGAAGAATTTCGCGCGGGCCTACGAACTGAAGGACACTCGACTCACGCAGGAAGAAAATTTCCAAACCACCGCTCTCTACCACTCCTACATAACCGGCAATCTGGAAAAAGAGATCACGGTGCTCGTTCTATACCAGCAAGCCTATCCACGCAGCGCCTTTGCCGCCAACCGGCTGGGAGTCGCTTACGGGACGATCGGCCAAACCGACAAGGCCTTGCAACAGTTCAACCGCGCAATCGAACTTTCTCCCGTGCCTTCCGCCCAGTACTACTCCAATGCCAGCCAGACGCTGATGAATCTCGACCGGTTCGACGACGCCAAGGAATTGCTCGGTCGCTGGCAGAAGATAGGCTCGCTGAATCCGTTCGAAAGAGATGTGCTCTACCGGATTGCCTTTTTTCAGAACGACACCGACGCGATGGCGCGGTATGCCAGCCAGACGCCGCCCGATGATATGCACTGGCGCCAATTACAAATGCAGTTTGCGTTTCTGCGCGGCGACATCAACGAGTTCCGTTCGCTGAGCGAAGGGCTCGTGAGCGAAAACCTCCGCGCGGGCGAAAAAGAAAACGCCGCCAACGAACTTGCCCTGCGCGCGCAACTGGAATCGCTCCTCGGAAATTATGACTTGGCTCAAAAATTGTGCCGGCACGCTTCCGATCCCGGCAACGTCAGCTCCACCGAGCTCTGGCGTTGCGCCGAGGCCCTCGGGGAGGCCGGCGACTTTACCGGAGCGGAAACTTTGGCGGCAAAAATGGGCGGAATGGATCCGGAGGATACGATAGAGCAAAACGTGGAGCTGCCGGTGGTCCATTCAATCGTGGAGCGCCGGCGAGGAAATGGGATCAAGGCTGTAGGTGTGCTCGCGCAAGCCGAGCCATACGAATATTCGCTGGACGTTTTTTATCGAAGAGCGCAAGCGCACCTGGCTGCGCGAGACGCCGGCAACGCGATAGTCGACTTTAAGCGCATCATATTCCATCGCGGATGGGGTTGGTGGCCCGTTTATTTTCCGCTCGCGCAACTCGGGGTCGCGCGCGCGTACGCCATGCAGGGAGACCGCGAGAGTAGCCGCAAAGCCTACGACGATTTCTTCACCACCTGGAAAAACGCGGATCCGAATATTCCGATTCTTCGTCAGGCCAAAGCGGAGTACACCATCAAACCGTTGCCTCCGGTCGTCCTGCCGGCGTCAGCGCCGGATTCGGTGTCGAAAAGCTAGCTCACAATTTCGTACGCTTGGTCCTGTCGTACGCTCGGTATTGGTCGACTCGCTTTGGCCGCGGCCTATTTTGGTTTCCTGTGTTTATAGATTTCGCGGACGTCGGTCATGAGGCGCTTCACGCGCTTCTTCTCTTCGGCGCGGGATTCGGGATCGACTTTGCGGCGCAAAAATTCCTGCTCGCGGAGAAGCTTGCGCCGATTTTCGAGGCGTGCGGCGTCGAGCGATCCGTCCGCCACAGCCGCGCGTACCGCGCAACCCGGTTCCGTTTCGTGAGCGCAATCGCTGAACCGGCAGCGCGTGGCCAATGATTCAATGTCGCCGAACGCTTGCGCAAGGCCTTCGTCCGCACCCCACAGATGCAATTCGCGAAGACCGGGCGTATCGATCAGCAGCGCGCCGCAGGGCAACGCGAAGAGTTCGCGCGTGGTGGTGGTGTGGCGGCCGCGACAGTCGCCGGCGCGCACTTCGTTTGTTGCTTGCACGGATTGGCCGAGCAGGCGATTCGTGAGCGTCGATTTTCCCACGCCGGAAGAGCCAAGCATCACGAGCGTCTGCCCCGGCTTCAGCAGCGGCTCGATTTCCGTCAGCCCGTCGCCGGTTTTTCCACTCACCACAAACACAGCCGCACCCAACGCCACGCGTTCCATCTCCGCGGCTCGTGCGCGCGCGTCCTCGCACGCGTCGGCTTTATTCAGCAGCAGCACCGGCCGGACGCCGGATTCCCAGCACTGCGCGATGTAGCGTTCGGCGCGGCGCGGATTGAAATCGCCATCCAGAGCGGACACCACCAGCGCCGTGTCCACGTTCGCGGCGATCACTTGCTCTTCGATCTTCTTTCCGGGCGCTTTGCGTGTGAAGCGGTTCTGCCGCGGCAACACCGCGCGCGCCACGACCAGGTCGCCCGACGGCTGCAACTCCACGACAAGCCAGTCGCCCACGGACGGCCAGTCCGCGCCTTCTTCGTCCGCGGCTCGGCGCAGTTTACCGCTCGGCTCCGCCACACACTCGCCAAACTCGCCCGCGATCCGCCAGCCGTTTCGTTGCTTCGCGATCACGCGCGCGGGCAGGTCGCCTTCGCGCTCCCCATCTTTCGACATCGTGTCGTTCCACATCGCTTCGAAATACGAATTCCATCCCCATCGAGAAAGTGACACTCGCGTATCCTCCGCAGCCGCTATAAAGCGGACGGCTGCTGTTAGCGCTGGTCGATTACCGCTCTAATTTTTCGCAGAGGGAAATTCGGGAGGGGATGGCTCGGTCAGTTCGCGACCATCGCTACGGGGAAATCAGATCGCGTCAAACCCGGAGGCACACCCGCCCGCGAGAACTTCGACATCGGTTTGCACAGGCGCCTCCAGAGTTGAGATCGACCACCACGCGAGTCGCGCGACGGAACGTTGTGAGTTTACTACAAGAGATAGCTGCGAATGGAGCGTGAAAATGATCAAGAGACGACTGTACGTTTGAAGATCACGAACGGAGTCAGCAGGGGGATCAGCACGGGCACGATCGCGCACCACAACCTCGGGTTCGAGCTAAGGAAGAGGACGGCAACGTCGAGCGCGACCACCAAAGAGATGAGCACCGCCATTCTTTTCGCGCATGTCGGAACTGGTCGCATTTGCAGTGACATGTTTCCTCAATCGCCTCGCGAAATATTACGCACTGCCGCGCCGCGGCCGCAGTTATTTCGACGCCGCTGAGCGTGCCGGCTTCTGCCTCTGCTGCGATGCTACGAACAGCAGCACGCCGGCAATAAATCCGAGCGCGCCCGCCGCGCCAAACGTCCGGCTGTGGTTCGTGAACGCGAGCCTCAGATCGATCGCCGTCGCCACCAAAAACAAAATGCCGGCGATGAAGAGGCCCCGGGACCTGTGAGCGGCGGCGAACGCGTCTGCCATGGCCGGAGTTTACACCGACCGCCGCTAGGTCGGACTTGATTTCGTCGGCAGCGCGTCCGCGTCCGCATTCCGGCCCTGTTAGTTTTGCCAATGGCAGGCAATCAGCGCTCGGAGTAAATACTCCGAAATCATCCACGGGGTTGCTAGGTTCAGGCGCGGTTGAACGAATTGAAGGAGGAATGAAATGTCACAGGACGGGGCGCGAATTTCGAAACTGGGGAAGGCTGCCATCGGAGGATTGCTGCTGGTCGCGTTCCTCACCATCGGCATCAAGAGCGCACATTCAAGAGAGAAATACGAAACCATTGAAGCGACGGCCCAAGGCACCGGCACGCAGCTCGGCCAGATGATCGGCGTATCGCTGAACATCTACGAATTCTCGACGCCGGCCGATCGGCAAATCCTGGTCGACGCGTTTCAGAAGGGCCAGAACCAGGGACTGGTGAACGCGCTGAGCAAGATGCGAGCGGTGGGCCACGTGGAAATCACTGGAACGCTCGGCAACGACTGCTCGTACATAAAAATGTTCCAGACGCCCACGGGCCGCAAGATTGTATTCGTCACCAGCCGCCAGATTCGTTTCGCCGAAGCCTGGGAGCAGAGCGAGTCGATGTCCTACGATTTGACGGCCGGCGTGATCGAGCTCAACGATCAGGATAAAAGCCAAAGCACGGGAGTGCTGTATCCTGCCGCCGAGTTGACCGTCGACAAGACCGGCCAGCTTCAGTGGGACCTCAATCGCAATCCCTGGAAACTCGTCGACGTGATCGACTGGAAGGGAACCTCGGGAGTGAATTAGCGCGGTACTCTCACAAGAGCGAATTTTGTTCCTGAGCTAACCGTGCTGGCTAAATTCTGGCGATCGAACACCCAGGATCGCGAAAGCGTCGCGCTCGGTCCGAACTACGTGCAGATTTGGGCGCGTCTCGGCGCCTTGCAGCTCAAACATCCGCGCCATGCCGAACATCTGAGCCGATCCGGCGACGATCACTCGTGGAACATCCGGATCTGGAATCGCGGGTGGCAGGGCAGCCAGCTCTCGGATCGTGTTAGACGTGACGTTGAGCGCGGTTACCCCTGACATATCCAATAGCCCGCGAAAAGTCGGCCGTGCCGCGCCGTGCGCTGCGATCTCCCGGTAGTGTTCTCGCAAACTGTCGTCCGTAACGACGCCGTCCACGCGGCATCGTATAATTTTGTTATCGAAATCGAAATCGAAGTGAGAGGGCATGGTTTTTTTCAGTTACGGACTGCGAGAGTGTTTGGGCTGGACGTCTATCTTACTGTTCATTCGCATCTACGAAAGACAATTCTGAATCCGGGACATTAATTCGGGCTGCCCCGGCGGCCCGCGGTTCCGCGAATGAGACCGACCGACGGCGCCGCGGCTGGGCCGCGTTGGGAGCGCGTAGTAGAATCGGGCGCATCAGAGTGGAGTAGGCGCTCGGCGCGTGCAGCAGAAACGCGCGGCGCGGAACCGGAGCACGAGACGAATGGACAGCGAATCGAAGCCTCTCGCGGTGGGCGACAAAGTCTATGTGACGAAGTGGGCCGTGCGCGGCGAAGTGGTGGCGCCGCGTCCGGGCGAATCTGTGGAAGCGGGCTCGTATTGCGTCGTCGCTCGCGGCTGCTTCACCCGCGACGACCTGGAGTTCGATGCCACCGAAGCCGAAATCGAAAAGCGCCAGCTCCGCATCATTCAAAAAACCGCGATCGTGCGCGGCATCCATCAAACTGTGCAGAACGTGATTGCAAGCAAAGTCACGCCGGACATCCAGCTGATCATCAAATACGCCGAAGCGCTCGACGATTTGCGCAACGAGCTGGGTGAAGCGCCGCTGTTTGGAGATGCGGACTATTCGTCCTGAGCCGGCTAGCGCCGTTTCGTGCCCGGAATTTCTCGCCATTCCCCCGTATCGCCACCTGTTACTTTGAACAGTTTGCGTGTTGGTTGCACGATGCTATGTTTCGCCATCGCAGTCCAAACGCGTTCGAGTTTCGGAATGGAGGCGCACAGTGAAAACAACTCTTGTCGTCAAGATCGCGGCGCTATTGGAAATAGTGGTGGGCGCGGCGCTCATTGCCGCTCCCAATTTTGTGTCCGGACTTCTATTCGGCTCGGCACTGGACGGAGCGGGCGTAGTGCTCGGGCGCTTTGCCGGGATTGCGCTGTTTTCGCTGGGCATCGGCGGCATCAGTGGAGACAGTGCAGGCGCACGCAACCCCGTCGCGCTGAGCCTGCTGATTTTTAACGCGGGCGCCGCGATCTTCCTCGTGTGGGTCGGTGTGGCCACTCCGTTTCGCGGTGTGCTGCTGTGGCCGGCTGCCATTTTGCACGCGGCGCTCACGTGCGGCCTGCTGTGGACCAGGCTTCGCACCGCGCCCCGGTAGGGAGTCGCAGCGGACGGAACTCAATTGCGCAAAGCTATTCGTGCGGCTTCTTTGCGGGTGCGAGGAGAATGTCTCCGAGCCAGTCGGTGACGTCGCTCGCGCCGTCGGGCGCGCCGCATGCCGGACACTTTCCCGTTCCCATGCACACTACGCATTTCGCGAGCATCGTGTGACCGGTGCCTCCGCACGCGTCGCAAAGTCCGGTGCCGTGGCACCGGTGGCATTTCGAACTTCCCGGCATCGTTTCAACCTGCGCACATTATATATACGTTGGCGCGCTGCCGTTCGTTTGCGCGGTCAGCTGCGCGGACGCGCGCGGAAATATTGCGAGGTGGGCGCGACGAGCAGCACGTATCCGATCACCACGAGCAGAACGATGTGCGGCAGCGCCTGCGCGAAAGAATTGAGCGCCGCGATCACCACGTGGAACGCAAGCCACGCCAGCACCAGCCAGCGCGCCCAGTTCGCGCCGCGCAGCAGGAAGATCCCGCCGAAGACGGCGAGCAGTTCGAGCAGCATAATCAGCGGCATCCAGCGATCGATCGAATCTTTTGCCAGGTGGTAGCCGAGCGCGGCTCCTCCCACCACGATGAACAGCCAGCCGACCACGTTGATTTCGTACGGGCATTTCACTCGCGGTGCTGCGGCGGCGGGGCGCGGGCTGTTCATCCAGCCATCCTAACGCCGGACGATTCGCGTTGCACGGATCGCGAGGTGTTAGCAGTTGCACAGTGCGTCGTCAGACCGGCCGAAGAGTCCTACACAGACAATATGTCTATGCCACGAACGGCTCCATAAGGGCGTCGTGTGGCACCTTCGGAGCGAAAAGCGTTGCCGTGGCGGTTCAAAAAAAGAAATTAAGCCTAGCTGCGAACCTTTCCACGAATCACTGTAACGGCGGTGTGTGTGGCATAGGCTTCAGCCTGTGAGCGTTCAGTGCCTCGAAGCGATTTGCCCTGCGAATGCCGGCGTTGCGTCACACCGAAAACTTCGGGTCGCCCTCCACAATTTGCGTCGCCATTTGTGGAGCCTCGCCGTTCTGCCAGAGCGGCGTGCGGAAGCGGGCGCGATAGCGGAGCGGGCCGCCGTCGGGAGTGGCGCTGCGTTCGATGGGGCGCGGAATGCAGACGAATTCCGTTTCGAGATAATCGCTCGTCGCGCGAACGATCGAGTAGCCGTGGCCGCCCATATCCACGAAGCGGACGTGCGGGGCAACCTGCGGGTTCGAAAGCGCGCGAGCTCTTACCGCGTCGCCGGTGCGCTGGTATTCCAGGCACGCGCGAACGCCGTGATGCAGCAACAAATTCATAGTGGGCTGCGGGCCGGGGGCGCCGGCGGCTTGTCCCACATAAAGCGTGCGCAGCGGATGGTCCTTCGGAAAACTGTGCTCAAGCGCTTCGATAATTCCCGGCGCGGAAATCGAACCTGTGACGAAGGCGATTCCCACCGGCGTGAAAGTCTTCGGCGGAAGATTCGCGGCGGCGTATCCGGCCCAGAAACTGTGGCGGTCACCCGCGACGATCGCAAATCCGGTGATTCCGTTCGCGCGAACGAAATCATAAATCTCAGTGCGCTCCACGTACGCGGTGCCGTGATCGGAGCCGGGCGAAGACGCGAACCCCGCGCCAGGCCAGGGTTTGCCGACACCTTGCGGCAAATTCTGAAAATCCGCGCGCACGTCCAGTGTGGCCGTCGTGGTGCCCCAGATTTTCCACGTGGCCTTCGATTCGCGCAGCCGATCCAGGAACCACTGCTTCTGCGGCGCGCCGAGAATCGTTTGCGCCGGGCGGTCTTTCGTGAAATTCGCAATGCTCACCGCGCCGAAGCTGACCGTGTCCGGCGGTTTGCCGCCGTTGTAGGTGCGGCCGGCGTCGAGAATCTCCAGCGATTCTTCGGACGTAAATTCCGGGAAGTCGTCGGTCAGGAGCGGCTGCGCTTCATTCTGGCCCGCGGGATCTTCGGAGCGGTAACTGCGCTGGTCGGTGACGATCAGCTCCACATTTTTCCCCCAGCGAATCGCGCGGTAGCCGGTGAGGCTGGCAAGCGCGGTGAGATTGTTGGGCTCATCGCCCATGCCGTGATCGTCGAACTTCGCGATGGGCGCATCCACCACATGCGGCGGATCGAACCGTTCGAGCGACGGGCCGCTGGGTTTCGTCATGCGCGCGGGCTGATATTCGAAGAACGCCTGGTTCGCCGCCACCTTGCGCGTCTGCGCTGGGCGCGTTTTTCCCTCGAACTTTTGCAGCGACTGCCACCCGAGCCAGCTGAATTCGTGGTTGTCCCACATGTTGACGAACGGCCAGCGCGCGCGAGCCGCCTGAATATCCGGATCGCGCAAATAGCCGCGATAGACCGCGCGATAATCTTCCACCGTGGTGGGTACGTGGAAGTCGCGGATTTTCTCGCCATGCGGATAGCGCACCACGTCGCGGATTTTGCGGTCGTACATTCCTTGAGGGCGATCTTCGGGGTACCAGACGATTTCGTAGATGAAATCGCCGAGATGCAGAATGAAGCCGATGCGATCGGATTCTGCGGCGCGTTCGTCTTCGAAAATCATGCGGCGGTAGGCGTTCTGCGCGCCGTCGTTCGCGTTCTGGCAGCTCACGAAAACGAAAGCGACCGGCCGCGCGTCATCGGCGACTGGCGCGGTGATGGTGCGGCCGATGCGGCTGCCGTTGCCGTCGGCATCCGAAAAGCGATACCAGTAAACGCTGCGCGGTTTCAGGCCACCCACCAAGACGCGGCAGGTCCAGTCGGACGCGGCGCCGGCGGGAGCGTCGGCTGTGGCCACGACGCGAGTGAAATGTTCGTCCTCGGCGACCTCCACATGGAGCGCGTGCGTTTGCGTTTGAGCGGCGACGTTGGTGGCAGGGCAGCGCGTCCACAGGATCACACTAGTTGGTTCCGGATCGCCGGACGCGACGCCTTCGGGGAAAAGATCCGCGCGTTCACGCCACGGAAACGCAGATGCGGCTGCGAACGCCGAGCACCACGCTGTGGTCGCGCCGATGCTCGCGGCGAACGCGAGAAATTCGCGGCGGCTGAACTCCGACACTCTGCGTTTTTCCGACATGGCTACCGGTCCTTCCGTTCGATGCGAGCAGAGCGCCTCGCGTTTACTGCGACGCAGGGCTCACACCGCTATAAATTACTGTAACGGTGGTCTGTGTGGCATAGGCTTCAGCCTGGGAGAGTTTCGCGCGACGGCGGACGCGTCAGCCGGGCTATGTCGCGTCTTCAGTCGCGCGTTCGGCAGCGAGCACTGAAGTGGAAGCCTTTCTCGCAGGAGCGGTAGTGATCACCAGCACGCTGACCAGCACGCAGGCGCTTCCGACAATCGTCCGCGTAGTAAGCGCTTCGCCGCCGAAAAAGTAGCCCACGATCACCGCGACGATCGGATTCACATACGCATACGTCCCCACCTTCGTAGGCGACTCGTGATGGATCAGCCAGACGTACGCCGTGAAACCAACGACCGAGCCCGCGACGATCAAGTACAACAGCGCCAGCCACGCGCCGCGCGACACGCTCGCGAACTCGAATCCTCGAAACTCGCCGAACGCCAGCGCGGCGATCAACAAAAACACGCCGCCGCTGAGCATCTGCGCGCCCGAACTCATCACTTTCGATTCGGGCAGCGGCACTTTGCGCGAGATGGTGGACGCGATCGACCAGCTGATCGACGCGAAAATCAGCGCTGCGGCGCCGAGCTTGTCGATGGGCGCGCCGCCCAGGTTGAGCGCGGGGCTCATCAACACCGCGACGCCGCACAATCCGACCACGAGGCCGACGACCAGCCGCATGGTGAGCTTCTGCGTCCGCAGAAAAATAATTTCGGAGAGCGCCATGAACACTGGAATCGTTGCGAGCATCACGGCGGCGATGCCGGACGGCACGCGCTTTTCGCTCCAGAACAACAGGCCGTAGTCGAAAAGGAAAATGATCATCCCGAGCAGCGACGCCGCGCGCCACTCGCGGAAGCTGGGTGAGCGCTCGCCCCGCGTGCGCATCCATATATAAAGGAACAGGCCGGCGGCGAAAAATCGCATTCCCGCCATCAGCAGCGGCGGAATTTCGCGCACGCCCACGCGGATCGCAAGAAACGTCGAGCCCCAGACGAAATAAATGATGCCGAAGCAGAGCAGGGTCGTCCCATTCGCTCGTGGATCGTTGGCGCGGTCCGGCGTGGGGGCGGCGTTCATGGAGACATTCTACCCGCGCTCGGCTATGAGGTGAGTACCACTCCGCAGCGATGGAACAGGCCACTTTGTGAGGCGGACGCGCCAATTTGTCTTTGATCGAAGCAGCGCTCAGACTGACCTATAGTGCTGGGGACGCAAGTCGCCAAGCCTACAAATCAACGGAAGGTTTCGCGAGAAAGATGCTGGCCTACGAAGGGATAGCCGAAAAGCTGACGGATCGCGTTCCTGAATTGGGCGACAGGACGGCGGAGCGATTTGAGGAATTTCGTGACGATGAAACCGGCGGGCTTTTGGCGTATCCAGTGTTCGGAGACGTATTCCAGCCGTTCCTGTTTCGGTTGCTCGACGAGAATCGCGTTGGAGAGGTCATGGTTCGCACCTTCGCATTTCTAGAAGAAATGGCCGAATCGACGGATCGAGCTGTCTACGACCTGCTTGGGATCGAGGTTCTTGAGCCGCTTCTTCACGATCCAAAACGATTGCTACTCGCGTGGCCCCACATGAAGGTGAAGATGCGAGAGCAAATCCGAGAGACGGCGGGATTTCAGGGTGTGGAGCGCAACGTGTCGGCGGAGTAAAGCGGGACGAGTTGCGTCGCTACGTACTCGATTCGGTTGCGGTCGGAGCGCTCTCGTGGAGTGCCTTCGTAGGCTGACAACCCGTCGGTGCTCCGACGCGGCTACGGTTTCGGCGTTTCCACCACCTGGCGCGTATCCACGGAAAACAGCTGAAAATTCGAGAAACTGTGCTCGATGATCGTGCGCGTCTTTCCGTAGTTGGCGTAGACCACGGCCGATTGCGGCAGCCACAGCTCGACCCGCTTGGTCTGGAATTTCACCGGCGCGTAATCGATCGCCGTCGCGTTCGAGCGCAGTCCAAGCTCAGGCACGGGATCCATCAAGTATGTCTCGAGGTGAATCACTTCGCCCGAGTCCGCCGCGATCCACGCGCGCCCGCGAATTCGGACCGGGTAGCGGCCGATGGGCGAGATGAGCGCAATCGCGTGCGGCGTCTTGCCATTCATCTGCGCGAATGAAACCACAAACGCGCCGCGCCCGCGCCGGCGCACGAACCCATCGCAGTGGATGTCGAAATCCGTCTGCATCGATGGGTGAAACACCAGCGCGAGAGCCACGAGCCCGCGGTCGATTTCGCTTTCCAGAATGGCATCATTGTTGCGGCCGATCGGCGCGCGGGTTTCGTGCAGGCGCAGCGGCGAAGCGGAATCGCCGAAGTCCGCCTGGTAATCGTAGCGGCCCTTCAGATAGAGCAGCGAGTCTCCGCTTTTGTCCACGCGTTCAAAACGCACTTGCTCGTGCGCGTCGAAATTCTGAAGGTGGTCGATCAGGTCGTCGGCGCGGCGGCCAGCTTTGGCCAGCAGGTCGTTCAGGTGGCACGCGGGCACTGCGGAAATTCCGGGCACGGGCTCGAAGGCGTGCGGCGGTTTCCAGTGCAGCTTAGGCGTCTTGTCGTCCGGAATCTGCGCGAGGGAGGTCGATGCGAACGCGAACAGCACGGCAATGACGATGAGCGCTCGGAGAAGCAGGCGAAGCTGGAGAACGCGGGATGCAAAAGGACGCACGACGGAAGCCGCGCAGGAGAATCCGCGCGAAAGGGCCGGCGCACGTGAACCAAAAACCAGCATTAAGAAATCCGGCGGCCGAACGGCTCAGCTAACGATTCAACGCCGGGATACTAGCACGGTCCGCCGCGCCGAATTGTAAAATCCGTCGCCTCGGAAACCCCGGTGCATGTTGCGGGGCGTGTGGTCCGGGAGGAGTATTGCTGCGACGGCGAACGGCTTCGTAGGATCACGATACACGTCGGGGCCTCGGTGGGATAGCCCTGCCGCACAGGCTGTCATCCTACGATCGCCCGTCGATATCCTGGCATCCTCGCTGACGTACTCCGATCACGATAGGCGAGCCAGCCAGTAAAGTAGGCAAGTCTTGCCTGTGTCCGTCGGCCCTGTCACCCCAGCTCCCAAACCTTCACAGGCATTACCTGCCTATTCCACGACCGCACTCACCTAAATTGATTTTCTTCCGACGTGGAAACTCCCAGTATACCGATTGAAATTTCGTATGCTGACAGCCTGCGCGGCAGGCTATCCCACTTCAAATTTGTGCGATACTTTCGGGCCGTGAGGAAACTTATGCGGCGTGGAAAACTTCGGCTGAAAATTGCGTGCGCGGTTGCAGGCGTGGTGATGATGGCGCTTGCGCTGCGGGCAACGCCGGTTGCGGCGCAGGACTCCGCGCCGGCGTCGTCGAAGGAGCGCGCCGCGAAAGTGATCGCTTCGATGACGCGCGCAAAAAGGATCAGCGACGTCGCGATCTCGCCGGATGGAAGACGGGTCGCCTACGTTATCGAGGGCAAGCTACATATCGGTCCCGTCGAGCGCGGCAGCGCGCCGGGAACTTTATCGACACCGGAACAACCCGTGCGCGATGTGGCGTGGACCGCGGATGGAGAGGTCATCGCGTTCGTCGCCGACTTGCCGGGCGACATGCCTCGATGTCAGATCTGGACCGCTTCCGCGGATGCGACGAACGCCACGAAGCGCGTCGAGCTGAAAGGCTACGCAGAGGCGCCGCGATTCTCGCCGGACGGGAAGACGCTCTCGATCCTCTATATCGAAAATATGCCGCGCGTGGCGGGGCCGCTCGAGCCGATGACGCCACTCTCCGGGGAAATCGGCGAGAAAGTGTACGAGCAGCGCATCGCGACGATCGATCTCGCCACGAACAAGCTGAAGCAAGTCACGCCGCCCGATGTCTATGCATACGAGTATGAGTGGACGCCGGACGGAAAAGGCTGGGTCGCGACGGCTGCTCATGGGAGCGGTGACGCGAACTGGTACGTTGCGCACTTGTATGCGATTGATGCCGCAACGGGCGCGATGCGCGACATCTACACGCCGAAATTTCAGATTGCCGATCCGCGCGTTTCGCCCGACGGGAAGAATGTCGCATTCATCGAAGGGCTGATGAGCGATGAGGGCTCGACCGGCGGAGATGTTTATTTGATCCCCATCGACGGCGGAACCCCGAAAAATTTGACGCCGAATCTCCACGGCTCGCCGCGCGCGATTGTATGGACGGCCTTCACGGGGCTGCTTTCGAATCAAAACGTCGATGGCGACTCCGCGATCGTCGAGATCCCTCTTGACGATCGACCGGCGCGGACGCTTTGGACCGGAGCCGACTTCGTGCGCCCCGGTGGCTCAGCCTGGGCTGCGCCCAAGGCCTTGCCCCAGGAATTCGACCGTCTTGAGACGACGACGGTCGCCGTGGTTCGTCAGTCAGCCAACATGCCGCCAGAAGTTTGGGCCGGCCCGCCAGGCAAATGGAAACAAATCACGCATCTCAGCGGCCTGAAGCCCGCGAGGGGCGCTATGCTCAACATCCACTGGATGAACGGCGACTCGCGCGTGCAGGGCTGGCTCACTCAGCCGAAGGATTACGATCCGCAGAAAAAATATCCGCTCGTCGTGGTCGTCCACGGCGGCCCTTCGGCGGCGTGCGAAAACAGCTGGACTTCCTGGGGCGTGGGCGATCTTTCCGCGATGGGATATTTCGTGCTGTGCGCGAATCCGCGCGGCAGTTTCGGCCAGGGCGAAGCCTACGTTCGCGGCAACGTGAAAGATTTCGGCGGCGGCGACTTTCACGACATCATGGCCGGCATCGACTACGTTCTTGCGAATTATCCCGTCGATCCGGCGCGCCTGGGGATTTTCGGGCACAGTTACGGCGGCTACATGACCATGTGGGCCGAGACGCAGACGAATCGTTTTGCAGCGGCCGTCGCTGGCGCGGGCCTCTCCGACTGGCTCAGCTACTACGGTGTGAACGACATCGACGAGTGGATGATGCCCTTCTTCGGCGCGTCGATTTACGACGATCCCGCGGTGTACGCAAAAAGCGATCCCATGCACTTCGTGAAAAACGTGAAAACGCCGACGCTGATTCTGGTTGGCGACCGCGACGGCGAAGTGCCCATGGAACAGTCGGTGGAATGGAGGCACGCGCTTGATGCCGAGCACGTTCCCGTGCGGCTCGTCGTTTACCCCAACGAAGGTCACGGAATGGGGAATCCTGTGAACAGCCGCGACTACCGCATGCGCACGCTCGAGTGGTTCGATGAGTGGTTCTCGAAAGTGAAATAGCCCAGGTGGGATGGTTCGCCGCGGCGAGGTGTCGTCCTACGACCGCGGCCCTTCGTTGCGCACGCGCCGCGGCCGGCGCAACCGATCCAGAAAAATGCTGCGTGAAACATCCAGCACCCCCGCTCACCATCCGAGACTCGCATAACGTCGAGCCTAGGGGTCGCTTTGTCTACGTCCGTCGCGCGCCCGGCCGCGGCTTAACACTGAAAAACATTGCTTGACACAACTTTACACCAGTTATATATCCGCTCTCAGAGGTAGGGTCGCGCACATCCCCGCAGCGGGCCCAGCAATACGGACGACGTCGCAGGGTGTTGTCCCAAATTACGAATCGGCCACGCTGCGTTTCCCCAGCCCTGGAGGCTTCTGTGCATACCGCAATCGGCGTTTTCACCTCGCGTGAACTCGCGGAAGAAACACTGAAGGAACTGCTTCGCGCCGGAGTGCCCAAGGAATCGATCGTATTTTTGTCGCGCTCCGAGCATGAGGCCATGGCCGTCGCAAAAGAAGTAGGCGGGATCGCCGGCGGAGTCACCGGAGGAGCCGTCGGCATCGGCGCCGGGCTGGTGGTCGCGTCACTGGCGCTGGTGCCGGGAATCGGACAAGTGTTTGCGGTGGGCGTGGGAGCGACCGCGCTGCTCGGGTTGATCGGCAAGAAAGCCGGCACCACAGTGGCGCGTCATCTGGCGAAGGACGTCGAGCAGCCGGCCGAGCCCGCGGACGAAAAAGCCGCCGACGAGTCGCATACGTTCACGGAAGTTTTGAAAGCGGGGCGGTCGTTGCTGGTGGTGAGCACGGAGTCGGAGGTGAACGCGAAAGTGGCGGCGGTGATTTTGGACCGCGCGACCGTCGCCGCGGGCACCGCTCCTGCCGAGCCGGCGAGAACGGGCGGGAAAACCAACGCGTCGGTGCGCGCCGTGCCCGGTGGAGTGACGGCCATCGAGGTGCGAGGCCGCATCGTGATCGGAGAGGGGAACACGATTCTGCGCGAAACGATTCAGCAGCTCGTCGTGGACGGCCACCGCAAAATTTTGCTGGTAATGCGCGAGGTGGAACACATCGACAGCTCGGGCATCGGAGAAATTGTTCGCGCGCACACCCTGGCCCGGAAATCCGGCGTCCAGATGAAAATCGCGGACCCCAGCCCGAAAGTGCACGAGATGCTGCAGATGACCTTGCTGAATAAAGTGCTCGACGTCTATCCGAGCGAGACGGCCGCGGTGGAATCCTTCACCGCATCATCCGCGAAGGCGTAACCGCGAGCGGCTTCGCAGCGCGCGCGCACCGCATCGAACTTTTGCCTAACGCAAAAAAGGGGTCCGCGCGGCTCACTCCCGAGCCACGCGGACCCTATTTTGTGGGCCATACGTATTCATCGCGGCTCGAGTTAGGCACGCTGCGGATTTCGAGCGATTGATTTCGTGAATCGCGCTAGGCCTTCGCGCCCATCTTCGACTTGATGAGGCCGACGATCGCCATTACCACCGCGCCACCCACACCGCCGCCGGCGATGCTGGAGACGATCGAGCTGACGTCCATGCCGCCCGCCGGAGCCGCTGCCGCTGCCGCGCCGCCGCCCATCACCATACCCAGGATCTGCCCGCCGATGCCGCCGCCGACGATTCCCGCGATCGAGTTGCCGATCGGCCCGAGATTCAGCTTGCTGGCCACCGCGCCGACAATGTTGCCGCCCACCGCGCCGCTGATCAGCTGAACGATAATGCCGATTATTTTCGGATCCATCGAATCTCCTTGGTTGCCAAAGTTGAATTGGGGCCCGTGAAACAACCGCTACCGTGGGAATTGCGCTCGCGCCGCCTTTGCACGCGTTCGCTGTGTGTGAGTGGGTGAGCTATACAACGAGCGCGCCGCCCGCGCAAGCAATTCCTTTGGGGATGCACTGGCGGGTCTGGCGGGAGTCGGCGAATTCGAGGAGTAGCACAGACAATCTTGCCAGTGTGCGGCGCGAAAACGCGAGTTCTGCGTTTTGCGACGCAGGTTTTGACGTCCGTGGGAGCTAAGAAAATTCAACTTCTGTATGCGGCGATACAGCTGGAATTCGCTCCGCCGCCGCGCACACAGGCAGGATTGCCTGTACTACTCAAAAACGCGGGACAGTCCCGCTTCTCGGGACTGTCGTCCTACGAAGGCCAGCCGAATTCCCGCGACAACACGGACGGCGCGACCAAGCCGAGCAGGGCGTGCGGCGAAGTCAGCTTGTACAACCGTCCCGCGCTCGAGACTCTCGTATCCGCGAGCGTCGTGACGCGAGCTTTCGGAGTGCGGCGAGCAATCGCCGCTTTTCCAACGCAAGCGCTCCTATACACAGACTGGTGCACAGCGCCGCAACCAATGACATCATGCCCGTAGTTCGTGTAGCTCCGGAAATCCCGCGCGCTGGGCGCGTGATCAATTCACGAGAGGATTTACGCGCGCAAAGCGGCGGTTGCTCGCCGCCCTCCGAACGCAAACGCAAACGCTGACGCGTTCGTGGATACGAGGGTTCGTATCAGAGGTGAACTGTGCGGCGAAGCGAGCGTGGGACTGTCATCCTAGGAAGACCAGCGGAATTCCAGCGACAACACTGGCGTACCGCGCTGCTTAAATTCAAAACTGACTCCCCGTCGCTGCGTACTCGTTTCGTCATCGACGGCGGCGCAACACGAAAGCGCCTTCGTCGGCTGACAGCCGGGTCGGCTATCCTACTCTATAACGAGCGGCCGAGGCGGTCGCGCGGGCTCACCTCGTCGAGTTCGAGATAGCATTCGCGTCTGCCATACATACAGAACTTACAATTTCGTCGAACAGACGCGCTTCGTCTTCATTCGCGAGATCGTAATCCGCGCCATTGCCCGCTCCGCCGGTATGCCGCCAGTGCAGGCTATTTTTCACACCCACCGTGTCGATACCGATTGTCCCTCCGGCGGAAAGCACCAGATTTCGCTGCGAGAAACTCGCCGACTGGATGAGATCGTCGTCGAAGGGCTCGGCTTCGAACGCATACGGTCCGAACCAAAGCGCCAGATACGCTTTCGAGTCTTTCGGAGATTTCGGCTTGATCACAAACTTCCTGTAGTCGACGTCGGCCTTGCCGCCCAGAATTTTCACGGTCTTCGGATCCACGATGAACTGCAATCGAAGCCCGGCATCGAGCCGGCGCGATCCGGCGGGGACTGGGCCGCAGGGCGGCACGGAGAGATCATTTTTTGCGGACAGAAGAACGAACTGCGTTTGTGATCCAGCGCGCGCGGTAATGATGGTCAATGGCTCGAAGGATTCTTTGTAGATGTGAACCACCGCGCCGGGATGATCGAGGATGAATCGGCCGCGGGCGTCGGTCGTGGCGGTGTCAGATTTGTACGGAGCCGCGTCCGGCCTGCTTCCGTACAACCGCGCTCCCGCGATGGGCTGGCCATGCTCGGAGACCACGGTGCCGTGCATCGGCGCTTGCGCCCGCGCCGGTGCGGCACACACGAGCGCCACGGCCATCGCAATCGCCGCGCATGTAAGGCCTCCGGCCTTGATCGTCGCGCGATTCATCAATTCTTTTTCTTTTCAGGCAACAGATCGCCACACGCCGTCTCGATCACCGTGTCAAACACTTTGGCTTCCGCCTCTGTGGCATTTTGATAGAACGCGCCGCCGTGGCCGGACACCGCGAAGTGCCGCCATCGCTTCGCATTTCTCATCCCGGTGGTGTCGATGCCGATCGTGCCTTTGCCCGCCGCCACGATATTCCGCGATGTAAAATTCTCCGCCAGAATCAGGAGCTCGTCCTCCGGCTGGATGTCCATCGCGAAGTGGCCGAGCCATATCTCGAGCGCGTTCGCGTCGCCCTTCGGCTGCAGCCCAAATTTCAGCGAGTCCGCGTTGGGCAGTGGATTGGCGGAGACGAAATCTTTCGGGTTCGCGTTGAAGCGCAGATCGTTCTCGCCGAACGCTTTTTCGTGCTGCGCCAGCTTGCCGCACGGCTGCAAGACAAAATCGTTATGTGCGGCCTGCAACACGTACTGCTGCGGTGTTGCCTGCGCCGAAATCACCACCATCAGCGGCTCGTAGCCGACTTTCAAAAAGTGCATCACTTTGCCCGGAAACGTCAGCGAGAAGTTGCCCTGCGAGTCCGTTTTCCCGAGCGACGTCGAGCCCTCGCCCGAAGGGTCGCGGCTTCCGGAAATAATCACGTCGGTGATCGGCGCCTCATTGGAGTCCACCACTTTACCGTGCACCGCGGTCACGCTCTGCGCCTCCGCAACGCCCAGCACCACCAGCAGCAGCGCTCCCACCAGAATTCCCTTGGTTCTGACTCTCTTTTCAGGATGGCTTGGCATGGTCTCCCGTGAGCTGCGCGACTAACTGGTCGAAGCGGTGAGGCAGTTCACTGAGAGAATAGCGCGTACCTTCGGAATTTGGTTCACTGCGTATTTGGTGCGGGTGCATCGGAGGCGTCAGGTGGCGGGCGACGATCGACGACGCTGTAACCCGCGGGCAGATCGAACAGCCGTGGGTCCGGCTCGGCCACATTCACTTTGGTGACGGTGAACGTCTGTTTTCCGAAGCGCGGGTCGCTGCGGATCGAAACCAGGTTCACGGCGAGGTCGTCGGAATACCAATGCTCGTCGATCACCGTCATGCTGCGGTCGTTTCCTAGCACGCCGGCGTTGTAAGTGATCGTATCGCGCGCGCCGCTGGTGATCTGGTCCGCGACGAATTTGGTGCCGAGGTCCTCGTGGTAGGCGATGCCGATGTCGTTCGGAAGCGGGCCGCTCCGCACGCTGGCCGGCTTGTAGATCGCATCCGCTGAGCCGTAATAATTGTTCATGTTGCACACGTGCGGCTCGACCAGTGTGAAGCAGGTGTAGATCAGGTGCGCGTGCGGATCGTAGATCTGGATCGCGTTCATCTGCGAACGCCGCGCGCTCCCGAACTTTGGAACCAGCAGCCAGCGCTCCTGATACACGCGGCCAGAGGAATCGCGCGCGATCTTTCTCTTGTTCACGATCGTTTGCGATCCGCCGTCGCTCATCGGGCGGACCCACTCGGTTTCAAGCGTGAGCGTGAACGGCGCGCCCGATTTCGGTGGGACCGCGATGCTTTCGAGCCGCGTAGGCGAGCCGCCATCGCGGGTCCGGACCACCGGAGTTCCGTTCTGCATGCCGTCGTCACCTGGCATGAACGGAGGCGTCGCTTGCGGCTGCGCCGTCTGCGCCGCCGTGCTAACAGCAACAGCGCCACCAGCGGCCACGAAAATCAACGCCGCACACGCCAGGGCCGGAAAGTTCGTCGCGCGCATACACCCCCGCTGCTGCCGCCATTACGTGCCTAGAAAATACTCCCGGGCGCCGCGCCCGCGCAAGTGGGATAGCCGTGGGATAGCCTGTCGCGTAGGCTTTCCTCCTTCGAAGACGAGTCGGAATAGTGGTAACCTCGCCGACGGGCTCGAATCGCAGTACGGGAGTGAGCTCGTAAAATAGGCAGGTACTGCCTGTGTTCTTAACCTTGTGCTCCTCAGATCCAAAAACCACAGGCAGTACTTGCCTATTCCACAAGCGTACTCGCCTAGGTTGCAATTCTTCCGACACGAACTTCGCCAGTCTCTCGTTTGGGACTTGGTAGAAGTACCGCCTGCGCGACAGGCTATGGCACCGCTCGCCATCGGAAACTCCGGTGTCCGCGAGCGTCGCAACGCGAGCTTTCGGAGTGCGGCGAGCAATCGCCGCTATTCTCACCAGAGCCCCCGCACAACCAGCCTGGCGCACCGCGCCGCAACCGACGAAGTCCTACACACAGTTGTCGTGGCTCCGGAGCTCTCGCTCGCTAGGCGCGTGATTGATTCCCTCGAGGTATTTCGCGCGCAAGGCGGCGGTTGTCCGCCGCACTCCGAAAGTGAACGCTGTAGCGTTCGCGGATACCGGAGCGAGCGCCGTCACTGGGAAACCGTAATCGGTCTCTAAGAAGACGCTCTGCGTCACGCATAAACGGCGAGTCGTACCATCGCTAAAATTTCGCTTGACATATTCCGATATAGGAATATGATTCAGTCATGGCACGAGCGGCTACGACCTCCGACGCATTCAACGCAGTCGCCGAACCGCGCCGCCGCGACATCCTGAATTTGCTGGCCGCGCACGAACGGCCGGTAGGGGAAATCGTGGTGGCGCTGGGCCTGGAGCAGCCGTCGGTCTCGAAGCACCTGAAAGTACTGCGCGACGTGGGCCTCGTCACTTCGCGCAGGGAGGGCAAGCAAATGTTTTACCGCACGAACGCCGAAGCGCTCCGCCCGTTGCACGACTGGACCAAAACGTTTGAAGAGATGTGGAAGCACCAGCTGGCCCGCGTGAAGGAACGCGCGGAAGCCAAAATGAAGCAGAACTGATACACGAACGCGCAGTCGAATCTCGCGCAGGCCGGCTCGATCCGCGCCGCGAAAAATTCCAAGGAGGGAACAATGGTACCGACCGAACAGATGTCCATCGAAAGCCTCACACTCACGGTGAATCAGGTAATCAAGGTGAACGCGCCGATCCAGGTGACGTTCGACGCGCTGCTCGAACAATTGCAGGACAACGAATCTCCCAACGGTCCGCTGCCCATGAAGCTCGAGCCGTGGCCCGGCGGCCGGTGGTATCGCGACCTCGGCAACAATAACGGCCACTTCTGGGCGACGGTGCAGGCGATCAAGCGTCCCACGCTGCTGGAATTTTTCGGGCCGCTGATGATGTCGCACGCGGTGATTTCCAACGTGCAGTACCGCCTCGCCGAAGAAAACGGCGTCACCGTGATCACTTTCCATCACAAGGGATTCGGCCACGTGCCCGACGACGCTCGCGGCAACGTGGACAAAGGTTGGTCGTTCATTCACGACAAAGTTCGCCAGCGCGCCGAACGCGAAGTGAAGAAGTAGCGCGTGGGCTAGTCCCGCTTCGCGGGACTGTCGTCCTATACCTACGCACTTGCGTTAAGGCTCGGCCGATCTCGGACTCCGGCTTTGGCGAGAAGCAACAGCGAAAGGTTTCGTCGCCGGATCGGTCGGTCCGTCAGTGGTCGCGCACGAACTAGATTCACGATCGTAATACGACAGTCTGCGCAGCAGGCTATCTCACGGAGGCACCATGTGCCCATTCTGCTTGACCACGGCCGCGATTCTGGCGGCGAGCGCGATGTCCGCAGGAGGCGCGGGAGCGCTGGCGGCAAAATTCTTTCACGCGCGCAAAGGACTTGGGGCAAAGAGTTCGCATACATCAAAACAAAAGGAGAAGCACCCATGAGCACTGCCACGCAGACGCACCTCGCAGCCAGCACGCCCGAACCGGTCGACGAACCACGCATCGCAACGCACTCCGAATGGATTGCCGCGCGGAAAGATTTCCTCTCGAAAGAAAAGCAGCTGACGCATATGCGCGACGAACTTGCGCGCCTGCGCCGCGAGCTGCCCTGGGAGAAAGTCGAAAAACCGTACAGCTTCGACGGGCCGCACGGCCGTGTGTCGCTCGCGGAACTTTTTGGCGACAAGAGCCAGCTGGTGATCTACCACTTCATGTTCGCGCCGGAGTGGGAAGCGGGCTGCTCGAGCTGCTCGATGGTGGCGGACGGCATCAACGCGTCGATCGTGCATTTCGATCAGCGCGACGCAGCGTTCTCAGCGGTCTCGCGCGCGCCAATCGCCAAGCTCGAAGCGTTCCGCAAGCGCCTCGGCTGGGATTTTAACTGGGTGTCTTCGCACGCGAGCGATTTCAATTACGATTACCGCGTTTCGTTCACGCCGGATCAGGTCGCCGCGAAGATACCGAACTACAACTACGACACGGTCGTGTTTCCGATGGATGAAGCGCCGGGACTGAGCGTGTTCGCGAAAAAGGGCGGCGACGTGTATCACACTTACTCCACGTTTGGCCGCGGCCTTGAGCCGATGCTGGTGGTGTACGACCTGCTGGACTGGACACCGGTAGGCCGCGGCGAAGAGGGTCTGGCGAGGCCGATGAGCTGGGTGCGTCACCGCGACCGCTACGAAACCAAGACCGCCGCGCTCCGCTGCTGCGAGCACAAAGACTAAGACGTCGCTGAGTAGCATGCAACTTTGCCTGCGCAGGTGGGATAGCCTGCCGCGCAGGCTGTCGTCCTATGAAGGAGATCCTAATCGGGGGCACGGCCGCTAGCGGATCAAAAGGCAACGTTCGTAGGCGGCTTTTTGTGAGCTCAAGCGCCTTGGCGTCGGGATCGGCCGTTGCGTCAACGATCCTCTACTAACGTCGACGTTTGTCGCCAGCTAACGGCCCCGCGAAGCGGGACTATCCCAGGTTTCACATGGTTTCACACTAGATTTCGCAAGTCGAAAAAGGAGAAACGAACATGACGCAGACCACAGCAACGGCAGCCGCAACACCCGCGTTCGCACCCTTGCTTGCAGAATTCAAACAGGAGTGCGCGGCGACGCGCCGCGTTTTGGAGCGCGTCCCGGGCGACAACTTTTCCTGGCAGCCGCATCCGAAATCGCTCACGCTCGGCCAACTCGCGCTCCACATCGCGAGCCTTCCCGGAGCGTTCGCTCAGATTTTGCCGCCGGATACATTTGACATTCCGGCCGACGCGTTCACTTTCAAGGCGCCGGCGTCGACGGCCGAAATTCTGGAGACGTTTGACGGGGGCGTGAGCGCGGCCGAAAAGTTCATCGCGGCCCTCACTCCCGAGGCAGCCGGCGGCACTTGGACGGCGAAAGCGCAGGGGCGAACGGCGATGGCATTGCCGCGCTCGGCGGCTTTGCGTGCGCTATTGATCAGCCACTCGATCCACCACCGCGGCCAGCTCACCGTTTATTTGCGCGAGCTCGATGTGAAAGTCCCCAGCATCTACGGCCCCAGCGCCGACGAAAACCCGTTCGCTTAACAGGCATCGACGCAACGGCGAACGGATCCACCTTCGAGAATACCAATCGCGGTTCCTAGGCACTGATTACTCCTGGGCGACTCAGGCGAAACAGTAATGGCGACAACGAGGCGAAGCTCGACAACTGCCTTGGGCGCGCGATGCGGAGCGGAGGCAAAACCGGCGAAATGCCTGTGCTACCCAAATCCACACGACATACCCGATTGACTTTGCCGCGGCGCCTTCGCTAGCGTAACCCCGGTATGAAGCCTGCCCAGCTCCAAATCCCATACGCATTAAAAGGACGCACGCCATGAAGCCACAAAAGCTTTTACTTCCCCTGGTCGCCGTGTTGTTGCTCGCCGTAACCGGCTGTTCGAACGGCCAAAAAATCACCGCACAAGCCGCCCTCAGCACAGCGCAAGCTGCATTCACGCCGGTGAAAGCGATGTCCGAAAAGTACGTTCCGGATCAGACTGCCGCGGTGGAAGCTTCACTCAACTCTGCGCAGACGGCATATAACAACGGCGACTACTCCGGCGCGTTGACTGCCGCGAAATCGCTGCCCGGCCAGATCACCGACCTCGCCACCGCCGCGAAAGCCAAGAAAGATGAGTTGACCGCGCAGTGGAACGATCTTTCCGGCTCGCTGCCGAAGCTGCTGTCCTCGGTTGGCACGAAAGTAAGCCAGCTCGCCGCCGCGCACAAGTTGCCCGCCGCGGAGAACGACCAGTACACCAGCGCGAAGTCGTTGTGGGATGCCGCGACGTCCGCATTCAGCTCCGGCGACATTCCGACCGCAGTGACCGACGGTAACAGCGTCAAGGAAAAGTTGACCGCGCTCGCGCAAACGCTCCACGTGAAGACCAGCTAAGCGCGCACACGCGCACTTCGGCGCGATTTAGCCAAGACCAAAAGACACGGCGAGCCATCGCCGTGTCTTTTGTGGTTGAGTAGCGTGGGCGATCTCGCCCGCGGCTTTTGGTAGCGACGACGCTTCAGCGTCGCGCCCCTCTTCATGCGCCCAGCGTCTCGCTTTTGAGCGTGACACACAGCCGTTCGCCGCGAACAAATCGAGAAGCGTTGAAATATTCAACGCTCCGGTATCGTTCAACATCACTACAGCATTCTACCTATGGATAATCGGCGCTTCGTCCCTCATCCTCATTGCCGGAAGGGAAGACCGGCTTCGGGAATCCTTTATTAACATAGAGGGCTGGGCCCTGAGTCGCGACTCCCTTCCGTTTTTATTTCGCCGCTTCTCGTAGACTGCAGTGGCTCGCCCCCGGCTTGCTCGCTCCAACCCAAGCAACTCACGCCCACGCGCCCAGCCGGCACGCTCTCGCTTAGCTCTGAATCCGGTCACCCGTCAGTAACCACTCGCCACTTACCAGTCGCTTCATCCGTGATATCTTTCTCCCGCAAAATCGCATCCTAAATACCAATGCCAAGCCGCAAAGCTCCCGCGCTTCTCGCAACAGCAGCAACCGCGGTTCTCGTAGCCGCCGTCGCATTCCCGCACCACTCGCGCGCGCAACAAGCGCCCCCGGAACAGTCGGAGACGGAGAAATTCTCGCCGATCACGATTTCTGGCACGCAGTTCATGCGCGACGGCAAGCCCTACGAAGTTCTCTCCGGCGAAATTCACTACGCCCGCGTGCCGCGCGATTACTGGCGCGATCGGCTGCGCAAAATCCGCGCGATGGGCCTCAACACGATTCAGGTGTACGCGTTCTGGAACGCGCACGAGCCGCGGCCTGGCGTGTTCGATTTCACGGGCAATCTCGATGTAGCCGAATTTCTCCGCACCGCGCGCGAGGAAAATCTCAACGTGCTGATGCGCCTCGGCCCCTACGCATGCGGCGAATGGGATGCGGGCGGCTTTCCGGCGTGGCTGTTCGAAGACGGAAAAATTAAAGTGCGCTCGACCGATCCGCAGTTTCTCGCGGCCGCGGGCGAATATCTGGATCACATCGGTGCGCAGATCGCTCCGTACCTCGGCTCGAAGGGCGGCCCGATCATCGGACTGCAAATTGAAAATGAGTACGGCTCGTACGGCCCGCGCGCGGCTCATGGTATGGGCCCCGATCCCGCCGCCACGCGCCGCGAAGCGCATGAATATATGGAAGCGATCCGCAAACTCTTCGTTCACGCCGGACTGGCCAACGAGATGTTCTACACCGCCGACGGCACCGATCTCGAGCAGATGGAAATGGGCGAGCTCGATGGCGTTCTGGCGGCCGCGAATTTCGGCCCCGGCGAAGCAAAGGGTTCGATCGCGAGAATCAAAGCGCGGCGGCCGAATCAGCCTGTAATGATCGGCGAATATTGGGACGGTTGGTTTGATTCGTGGGGCGACGACCACCAGACCACCGACACCGCGAAGCAACTCGACGACGTGAAGTGGTTCCTCTCTAACAATTACTCGTTCAACCTTTATATGGTGCACGGCGGCACCACCCGGGGTTTCTGGAACGGCGCCAATCAGGACGACGGGCCCGACAGCCACTACGCGCCAGAGACCAGCAGCTACGATTACGACGCGCCGATCGACGAAGCCGGCCGCCCTACGAAAAAATATTTCGCGTTCCGCGACGCGATCGCCGCGCACACGGGTGTTCAGCCGCCGGACGTGCCGCAGAATTTGCCGATTGTCGCGGTTCCTGACTTTGCACTCGCGGAAAACGCGCCGCTTTCGAAAAACCTTCCCACTCCCGCTTCGGTGAAGACGCCGCAGTCGATGGAATCGTTCGGACAAGGCTACGGCTACATTTTGTATCGCACCGTGGTGCGCAGCGGCGTCGCGCGGAATTCGACGCTTGCGCCGCCCAGCGAGTCGGAAATGGACGCGGGAAACTCTAGCGCGCGCGGAAATGCGGGAGCGCCTCCGTCTCCGATCGGCAGCGGCGATAAACCCCAGAGCGCCGACGGAGGCGATCTGCCCAGCTCAGCGAGCGGGGACGGCGTTCACATCGGCGCCGACGGTTCGATCACTCCGCAGAAAAAAGGTTTGTGGGGCCGCGACGAGCTCGCGATCAAAGAGCTGCGCGACTTCGCGGCGATCTACATCAACGGAAAACTCGTCGGCACGCTCGACCGGCGGCTGAATCAGGACACGCTCACGTTCGATTTGAACGAAAGTCCTGCGACGCTCGACATTCTGGTGGAGAACACCGGCCGCGTGAATTTCGGCCGCCACTTGCCCGACGGCCGCGGCGGAATCACGGACGCGGTGATTCTGAACGGCGCACCGCTCTTAAATTGGAAAAGTTATTCGCTGCCGATGATGTCGCCGACCGACATTTCGGGGAAGTCGGCGAAGGCGGGAAATGTTCCGTCGCCCGATCCGATCGTCGGCTGGAGCAAGCACAAGCCGGAGGGCCCGAGCTTTTATCGCGGACACTTCACGATGGATAGCCCAGCGGACACGTTCCTCGATGTCTCGGGCGTGCAGAAAGGATTCGTGTGGGTGAACGGCCACAACCTCGGCCGCGCTTGGAACGTTGGACCTACGCGAACGCTCTACGTCCCGGCGCCGTGGCTGGTGAAGGGCGACAACGAAGTGATCGCGTTCGACATTTTCCCCGACAGCGCCTCCCAAGATCCGAGCGCATCCGCGCAATCGAAATCGCGCCCCATCGCGACGAAGATGCTGCGCGGCGTCACCGACCCGATCTACATCAAGCACGCAGCCATGTGGGACGACCGCGGCATCTGGTGCGAGCAGAATTGCGGCGGCCCACCGATTACGCCGCCTCAGCAGCTCGTCGACGCGAAGTAGCGCCGTGGGAAAGTCCCGGTTCGCGGGAGCGTCATCTTACGAAACTTGCTCGAGCGACAGGCACCCTCGTCTTTGGTCCGAGCCGGAATGAAACGGAGGGTTGCGTGGCACGGGTAGGTTGCCTGTGTGCCTCTCTGATGACTCCACTCCCGGTCGACCTCCACCTAGATCAGAAGACTCACAGACAGTATGTCTATGCCACGCACATCTCCATTTCAAGTGAGCGCGCTCGAACTCGGTCGAACGCGGCGCCGCGCCGGTAGGGACGACAGCCAGGTTGGCCATCCTACTCCTGCCGTAGCGCGCGCACCGGATCGATGCGGCTCGCTCTCCGCGCGGGAATCCAGCTCGCAGCCGCCGCAGCGAACACCAGCACCGGAATCATCACCGCGAAACTGACCGCCTCAATCTGGTGCATTCCCGCCACGGAATGGACCATCGCTCGCGCAGCCACCGAAGCCGCGAACGTGCCGATCGCCACGCCGCCGAAAATCAGCGCGAGGCTCTGCCGCAGCACCAGCCAAACCACGTTGCCCGCCGTCGCGCCCAACGCCATTCGCACGCCGAGTTCCGGCACGCGCTGCGCCGTCAAGTACGCCATCACGCCATAAATCCCGATGCACGCGAGCAGCAGCGCGAGGCCTGCGAACACTCCAAACAGCGCCAGCAAAAATCGCTGCGTCGCCAGCGACGCGCTCACCAGCTCCTCCATCGTCCGTACTTGATACAGCACCTGATCGTCGCCAGTTCCGCGCAACGCGAGCCGCAGCGAATCCACCATCGCCAGCGGCGGTCCGCTCGTCTGCACCGTGATCGACAAAAACGTCGAAAACAAATGCATCAATCGGTCCGGCAATTGCGCGAACGGCGTGTAAAGCTGGTCGCGCACGCGCAATTGATCATCGCCCGCAAGCCCGCCGTGCCGCACGTGTGCCACGACTCCGATGATCTGGAACGGCGTGCTGCCCGCCACGGGCAAGTGAATCTGTTTGCCCACCGCCGCGTCGATCGACCCGAACGCGTGTTCGGCCAGCACTTCATCCACCACTGCAACCCAGGGATGGTCGTTGTCGTCGTTGTCCGTGAAGAATCTCCCTCGCCGCAGCGGAATGCCCATCACTTTCAAGTAGTCGGGCGTGACCGTCGTGCCGTTTGCCAACGGCATCCGGCCGGCTGTCGGCTCGGCGGCGCTGGCCCAGTACGGCTCCATATTTTGCCCCGGGCCCAGCGGCACAATGTCCGTCAACGCGGCCGCTTCCACACCCGGCACGGCTCTCGCGCGGTCCAGCACATTCATATACGCCGCGCGCGTCGCCGCCCCGTTTTGCAGCACCGTTGGCGACACACTCATCCTCGCCGTCAGCACCTTCTGCATCCGCACTCCCGGATCGAGCGTCGAAAGCCGCAGCACCGTCCGCCCGAGCATTCCCGCGGAAACCAGCAACACCACCGCCAGCCCGATTTCAGCGATCACGAATCCGTTGTGCAGCCGCCGCGATCCGTCGCCCATCGAGCGCATTCCGCCGCGCATTTTCTGTTCCAGATCTCGCGTTGGCGCTCTCAACGCCGGCGCGAGCCCAAACATCAACCCGCTCAGCAGTCCGACGCCCGTCGCCACCAGCAGCACCCGCCAGTCAAGCTGCACATCACTCGCGCGCGGAAGATCGCCCGGCCACAACGCAAGAAACGGACGTATCCCCGCCGCCGCAATCACCACGCCCAGCAATCCGCCCGCGAGCCCGAGGATTCCACTCTCCGTCAGGCATTGCCGTATCAACCGCCCTCGTCCCGCTCCCAGCGCAACGCGCATCGCCAGCTCGCGTTCGCGTGACACTGCGCGCGCCAGCAGCAAGCTCGCCACGTTCACGCACGCGATCAGCAGCACCAGCGTCACCGCGCCGAGCAGTAGCCAAAGCGTGCTGCCCGTTTTACCCACGATGTCCTGTTGCAGCGGATGCGCCACCGCGCCAACGCCCGCGTCTTCCGGATATTGCTCCGCCATGTGTTTCGCGATTCGGGCGAGTTCCGCGTTCGCCTGCGCTATCTTCACGCCCGGTTCGAGCCGGCCCAGCGCGTGCATGAAATTCGCCGAGCGTCCCGCCATGCGCGTGTCCGGATCCTGCTCCAGCGGAATGAACACATCGCCTTTGCCGTCGATCTCGCCGTCGGGATCGAAATGCGGCGGCGTTACGCCCACAATCGTGCGCGACACTCCGTCGAGTTCCAGTTGCTTGCCGATCGCGTCTTCGCTTCCGGCGTAGAGCCGCTGCCACAACCGGTAGCTGATGATCACCACTGGCGCGCCGCCGCCGCGCTCTTCCTCCATCGTGAACGCGCGCCCGCGCTCCGGCTGCACTCCCAGCACGCTGAAAATGTCCGATGAGAAGGCGCGGCCGTCCAAGTATTCAGCGTGGCCAACTCCCGTGATCGTCCCGCCGCCCCACGACCACGCGGCCAGCTTCGCGACCGAACTTGTGTCGCGCCTGTAGTCGCGAAAATCCGGCGGGGAATAGCCCCACGGCTCGCCGAGCTGATCGATTTTGCGATGCAGCTGGATCAGTCGTTCGGGCTCGGGATACGAAAGCGGCTTGAGCAGCACGCCGTTCACCAGCGTAAACATCACGGTCGTCGCGCCGGTTCCGAGCGCGAGTGTGAGCAGCGCAACCGCCGCGAACCCGGGATTTTTTCGCAGCATGCGCAACGCAAAGCGCGCGTCCTGCCCTAAGTCCTCCACCCAGCGCGTGCCGCGCGCGTCGCGGCACTGCTGTTTCACTTGCTCCGGGCCGCCGAGATCGAGCCGCGCGCGCCGCCGCGCTTCATCGGGCGAGACGCCATCGTCGATTAACTCCTCGGTGTGTTGTTCCAGGTGATAGTGCAGCTCCTTTTCGAGCTGCGTTTCCATTTGATCGCGACGCCACAGACGCTGCCACCAGTTCATTCGGCACCGCCTTCCGAAAGCTGCAGGATCAGCCCGACCGCGTTCGAGAGTCGCCGCCAGCTCGCGGCTTCCGCGTCCAGTTGCGCGCGGCCCTTTCGCGTGAGTCGGTAGAATTTCGCTTCGCGGCCGGTTTCCGTGTCGCGCCACTCCGCGGCGAGCACGCCGCGATTTTCCAGGCGATGCAGAGCGGGGTAGAGCGAGCCTTGCGGTACCTGCACCACGTCGCGCGATGCGTGTTGCAGCCGCTGCGCGATGGCATAGCCGTGCACCGGCCCCAGCGCCACAATTTTCAGGATCAGCAGGTCCAGTGTGCCCTGCGGCAGGTCGGATTTATCTTGAGCCATGGTGCGTTACACCTCCGTCTTCTACATATCTAACACACGATGTGTAGAAGAACAAGGTGTCTCACGACTTCTCACCAGAACGCGTGCGATAGTCCCGCTTCGAGGGACTGTCATCCTACGAACAGGGCGGCGCGCGACAACCATGCTCGCAATCGGATCGGAGCGAAATGAATAGGAGGGTTGTGGGGCATAGGCATACGGCCTGTGGATTCCTCATGAATTCCATTCCCGGGCCACTCGCAACAAAACCCAAAAAAAGTTCACAGACAATATGTCTATGCCGCGCACCCCTCTGTTAATTGTGGGAGTGGTACGGGCGTGAACCAACTCGCTCGCCGAGGTGTGCTCGTAGGACGACAGCGTGCGCGGCAGGCTATCCCACTCTGGTTACGTGGGCTATTCCACATTCCAGCAAACGATTCTTGGGGACGCGCGTCAAACGCAGTACAGTTGCCAGGTTACCGAGGTGGTGCGCCCATGGACTCCTTCATCCAGAACGTGAAGTACGGCTTGCGGTCGCTCGCAAAAAGCCCCGGCTTCACCATCGTGGCGATTCTCACGCTGGCGCTCGGCATCGGCGCGAACACCGCGATCTTTTCCGTGGTGAACACAGTGCTGCTCCAGCCGCTCTCGTACCCGGATCCGGACCGCATCGTCTCCCTCCAACTCACCTCCGAAGAAGGCAACGGCAACATCACTTCGATCACGAAGTTCAACACCTACCGCGACCAGACCCAGGCATTCGACGGCGTCACCGCTTACGATTTCCAGGGTCCCGGGATCAACCTGATCGGCGGCGACCGTCCCGAGCAACTGAAAGGCATCCGCGTCTCGGCGGACTACTTTCGCGTTTTCGGCGCCCCCATCGCGCTCGGCCGCTCGTTCACGCGAGAAGAAGACCGGCCCGGCGGCCCGAATCTCGCCGTCATCACCAATGGTTTGTGGCACAGCCGCTTCGGCGCCGACCCGAGCATCATCGGCCGCTCGTTGAATCTTGGCGGCGATGCGTACACCGTAATCGGCGTCCTCGGCTCGAATTTCTCGAGCGATCCGCCCACCGACATTCTGATTCCGCTGAAGCCCGATCCGAACAGCGTCGATCAGGGCCACTACCTTCGCGCCGCCGCGCGGATGAAGCCCGGCGTCACGCTCGCGCAAGCCAAAGCCGCGATGAACGCGGCCGCCGCGGAATTCCGCCAGAAGTTTCCCAATTCGCCCGAGCTTGGCCCGAAGGACGGATTTACCGCGGTTCCGTTCCGCGATTCGGTGATCGGCGACGTCCGCTTCGGCCTGCTGCTGCTTTTTGGCGCCGTCGGATTCGTGCTGCTGATCGCCTGCGCCAACGTCGCGAATCTTCTACTCGCTCGCGCCACGATTCGCAAACGCGAAATCGCGATTCGCTCCGCACTTGGAGCCGGGCGCGCTCGCTTGATCTGGCAACTGCTCACCGAATCCGTGCTGCTCTCGCTCGCCGGAGGCGTGCTCGGCCTGATTCTCGGCTGGCTCGGCGTGCGCGCGCTCTTAAGCATCAATCCAGGAGACATTCCGCGCATCGGTGAACACGGCGCAGCGGTCGGCATCGACGGGCGCGTGCTGGTCTTCACGCTGCTCGCGTCGATCGTCACCGGAATTTTGTTTGGCTTGGTCCCGGCGTTCGCTTCTTCGCGCGCCGACCTGAGCGTCACGCTGCGCGAAAGTGGCTCGCGCACGGGCAGCGGCGTCCGCCACAACAAAATGCGCTCCATTCTCGTTGTGGTGGAAATGGCCCTCGCGTTGATTCTTCTGGTCGGCGCGGCTCTGCTGATCCGCACCTTCGGCAATTTGCGCGGCGTTGATCCGGGCTTCAACGCGAAAAATGTTCTCACCATGGACATGTCGCTGGCGGGCGCGCGCTTCGAGAAAACCGCGAACGTCGAACTGCTCGAACGCGACGGGCGCCGGCGCCTGGAAGCGATTCCCGGCGTCGAATCCGCCACGCTCACTTGCTGCCTGCCGCTCGAAGGCGGTTTCGGATTGCCCTTCAATATCGTCGGGCAGGCGCCGAAAGAAGGTCCGTACACCGGCGGCGGTGGCTGGCTCGATGCGTCGCCCGATTACTTCGACGTTTTTAAAATTCCGGTGATCAAGGGACGCGTATTCGACGATCGCGATTCCCGCGGCGCGCAACTCGTGGTGGTGATCAATCGCACCATGGAGAAAAAGTTCTGGCCGAATGGCGACGCGGTCGGTTCGTCGATCGTGATCGGCAAGGGCGTCGGACCGGAATTCGAAGAAGGCGCGCGGCAGGTGATCGGCGTCGTTTCCGACGTGCGCGAAGGCGGCCTCGCCAACGATCCATTTCCGATCATGTACGTTCCGATCGGGCAGATTAACGACGGTGTCACCAAGCTTAACAACGGCATCGGCGCGATGCAGTGGGTGGTGCGCACGAAAGTTCCGCCGTTCACGCTGAGCGAGCAGATTCAACTCGAGCTGCGCGACGCCAGCGGCGGCCTGCCCGTGGCGCACATCCGGTCGATGGAGCAGCTCGTCGGCGAATCCACGGCGCGCAACGATTTCTACATGACCCTGCTTACGATTTTCGCGGGCGTCGCACTGGCGCTCGCGGCGATCGGCGTCTATGGATTGATGGCCTATACCGTGCAGCAGCGGACGCCGGAAATCGGGCTGCGCATGGCGCTCGGCGCGAGTCCCGGCCAAGTACGGAAAATGGTGGTGAGCCAGGGCATGTTGCTCGCAATTATTGGAGTGGTGATCGGCGTCGCGGCGAGTTTGGCCCTCGCGCGATTGATGTCCAGCCTCCTCTTCGGCGTGAAGCCTTACGATCCACTCGCGATCGTGGTTGTAGCGCTCGTGCTGACGCTGGTGGTGTTCTTCGCCACGTACTTGCCCGCGCGCCGCGCCAGCAAAGTCGATCCCATGATCGCCCTGCGCTACGAGTAGGCTTGGGACAGTCCCGCTTCGCGGCACTGTCGTCCTACGGAAGCCTGGCGCGGAAACAGCACGCTCGCCATCGGACCAAGGCTGACTGGAACTGCGATCTACGTGGCATAGGCATATTGCCTGTGGAGCACCGTTGAAGACTGGACCCCCGCTCCGGTTGCTACAAACTCAAAAATTCACAGACAGTATGTCTATGCCACACAACCCTCCGTTAAATGTGGGAGTGGTACGAGAGAGAACCGGCTCCGAGGCCGAGGTGTGCTCGTAGGGCGACCGCTGGGTCGCGATTCTACTCGCAGTAAAAAGGTGAGGGGGCGCGGCCTTGGGAGCAAAACCGCGCCCTGAGGAAGTGTTCGTGTGTTAAACAAACAGTACCCAGGGAGCATAGGCCCGAACATCGGTGACTTACCCTAGATCCTCGCCGCAAAACGTGTAGAGTATCTGAATCGCGCGCCCGCCCCGCGCACCTCCGCTCCGCCAACCGGAGTAGAAGCCGGCCAACGCGCGTCGAATGCCGATGTCTGCGCGCCCACAGAAGTTTCCGATCACCACGGTGACAGTCTTCGTCGTCACCGCGATCGCCACCGCCCTGATTTTTCCGTTCCCGCAGATCGATGCAGCGTTGCGCCGCACGCCCGACATGTACGCGCTTCACGAGTGGTGGCGGATCGTCACCCCGGTGTTCATTAATCCCGAAGGCTGGCTGCAGATCGTTTTCAATTTTACGGGTATCGCGTTGCTGGGCACGATCGTCGAACGCCGCTTCGGCTGGGCGCGCTGGCTAGCCATTTATTTTGGGAGCGCCGTTGTGGGAGAAATCGCGGGCCACGCCTGGAAGCCGTCCGGCGCCGGCTCGTCGGTGAGCGTAGCGGGATTACTCGGCGCTGCGGCCGTGCTGCTCGCCACGGCGCGTGCACCGCAACCACGAATCGGCGCCGTAGCCATCGTGATCGGCGCAGCCACTCTGTGCTACTTCCGCGATCTGCACGGCCCGCCGATTCTCATGGGCGCAGCACTAGCCTACGTGATGCACCGCATCGCGCATCCACTTCCCCCGCGCAGAAGCATGACCCGCATCGTGTAACGCCGTTGCCCTTACGGGTGCCGCATCCTTTTGCCTTCAAAAGGGTGCGCGGCTCAAACTCAAGACTCACCCACCCGACCGCTCACTTAGAGCGGTCGCGATCCCCCGTCGTCACTGCACCTGAACCAGCAACTTCACATTGTGCGCCGTCGTTGACGATGCAGCCGTCACCACCACACTATAAGTCGTCGAACTCGACGCCGGAGGAGTCCCACCCCCGCCAGTCCCGCCACCCCCTCCTCCTCCGCCACCCCCGCCACCTGAATTCCCACCACCACCGCCGCCACAACTCGCCATCATCACGAACGCCGCAGCAAGCACGCCCCCACGCAGCCACCCGCGCCCCGCGCCAGAGAACATCCACAAACTAACGCACACGAACACGACAATCGTCGCCGTCAGCGCAACGCGCCTCGCGCCACGCGACTGCGCTCCGCCCAAGCTCATCGGTAGAATTGCGCCGGAGCGTTTCGCCGCCGCGCCCGTCGCCGCAGCAGAAACACTCACCGTAATCGCAGCCGGCCCATTCAACGTCATCGACGTCGGCGCCACGCTGCATGTGATCGCGCTCGACGATGGCGTGCACATAAACTTCACCGCGCCTTTGAAAAACGCGAACGTATTCAAATTCACGCCCACGTTTCCATTCGCGCCCGCAGCAAGCGTCAATTCCGGTTGTGAGAGCGCCATCGTAAAATCCGGAACATCCACCGAGAGCAAGGTGAACGTGCTCGTCGCTTCTGCGGATTTGTAATTCGAGTCGCCGCTATAAATTCCGACGACCATGTTCTGTCCCCAGTCGAGCGCCTGAATCGTGACTGGGCCCGAAGTGCCCGACGAAGTCAGTGGCCCGCTCGGCGTTAGCGCGATCGGAGTCACGCTTTGCCCGTCGTCGAAAACATTCACTACGCCGGTCGGCGCAACGGTCGATCCCGCGGGCGCCGTCACCGTGGCGCTGTATAAAACGTACGACCCATCACCCTGTCCGACGCTGGTGATCGTCGATGGATTTGGCGTCACCGTTACTTGAGGTGTAGCCAGAGGACCGGACGGGGCTGTGGCTGCAAGCGTGATACCGGTCCAAAGCGTTTGGACCGGCACCGCTGCCAGAGTTGCGTCGCCAGAATAGCTTGCCGTGATTGGGTAAGTTCCCGCGGGGAGATTGGGGAAAGTGGCTGACGCGAACGCGACGTTCTGGCCGCGGTCAGTCATCGGTCCCGGTGTGACTGTGACGGTCTTTGCGAGCGAGCCGACGTTCACGGTTACAGTCCCACTCGGAATATGGCAGTTATCGTCCGTGAGTTGAATTTCCACTGTGAGCGTGTCCCCGGCATTGAACGCGCACGGATACGCTTGAGTCGGTTCGAGCGGATTCACCAGAGTACAATTCGCGCCGGGCGTGATGAACAGATACGGCGTGCCTTGCGTCAGCACATACGTAAACGGTGGAGCGGTGGCGTTCTGGAATCCGCCGCTGCCCACATAGGCGGCATCGATGGTGTGCGCCCCGGCTTCCAACGTCTGCGGCGGCTCCCACGTCGCCGTCCCGGAAGTGATCAGCGGAACGGAAACCGAGAGCTGATCATCCACCGTGAACATCACCGCGCCGGTCGCGCCGGTCGAGGTTACAGCTTGCACCAGAAGGTTTGAGCCAGCCGGGAGCTGCGTGCCGCTGGGAATTGCAGTCACGCCTGCCGGTATGTACGAATCCGGCGGAAGATACGACGTGCAGAACGTGGTCGGATCCGGAAATGGATTTCCAACCTGATACACGCCGAACTGGAGTGCGGACGCGGCGGCCGACACTGTGACCGTTTGCGGCGCGGAATTACTGGGCGCGAAAATTCCGTCCCCCGAATATTCGGCCCAGACTTGATACGTCCCGACCGGTAGCGCGCTTGCCGAACTCGGCGCGGAGCCCGTAGGCACCTGGCCCTTGGCGTTCAAAGTGTAAGTGGCGATGCCGCCCGCGGTCAGAGGATCGCCTGCGTTCGTTTCGATGGTGATCGCGCCTTGCGGCATGCCGCCTCCGCTGGCAGGTTTCACCACCGCGGTCACTGCCGGAATCGTGCCGGAAACCATCGTCGTCGGCGAAATTGTGAACGTCGTGTCGCTGGGCTTCAACGACGTCTGCTTCCAGTTGGTGACCAGCAAATTCGCATCGACGGACCCCAGCCCGCTTGCGAGGTCGTAGCCTGCGGTCGCGGAATACTCCTGCAGCGAATCGTACGAGTCGGCCGTGTCGGGTTTGCAGTCAACGGTGGTCGCGATGCACCGCATGTTGTTCGTGCCCTTCGTTACGTCGTGAAAAATTGACGGCTGCGATTTCGCCAGCGCGTACAACACGAAATCCGCCTGCCCCTGCCGTCCATATTTCTGATCGATCAGCGCCAGAATTCCGGCCATCGCCGGCGTCGACGCCGACGTGCCGCCGATCAGTTCGATTTGTCCCATCTGGCCGGCCGGAGCTACGCAATTCGCTTCGGTGAGGCAAACGGGATAAGCAGAGAAGTTCGTCAGGTCCGCGGCGAAGAGCGATACGTCCGGCACGTCGCGCACGCCGTCCGCGGGCATACCGGTGCCGGATTGCCAGCTCGGCTTGGCATAGCCGGTGATCGTTGAGCCTGTAACTATCGAGCAAGTGGCGATCGGTCCGCCCTGTGTCGGATCCGGTATGAGTGTCGATTCGACGCAGCTGCTCGGTCCGCCGCCGCCGGCAGGAATGTCAAACGCTTGAATTCCCGAATACTGCGCGTCGGCGTTGAATCCGAAAAAGGTGTCCCACACCTGTTCGGGAAGCGGCGACTTCAGCGAGCCGTATGTCGAATCGTTGGTCTGATTCCAATAGGTTCCCGCGCTCGCGGCGCCGGTTGCGTAGTCGCTGTAGTAAAAGTCGGTGCCGCCGACGGCGATGTTCCATGGCGTCGACGCGAAGCCGTTCACCGCCGGGCCGTAGATGGTGGTGAACTGCGTCGCGCCGTCGTCGCATCCGGCCGAGCCGCTGTCATCCGATGAAACCAGAACGGTCTGGCCCTGCGCCGCGGCTTGTTCCCACAAGCCGTAGAAAATCAGATTGCCCTGGTAGCCGAGCGTGTTTTCACACTGGCTGTAGCTCAGGCTGATGATGTCGGCCTGATCGTCGTCGACAGCCCGAAGTGCGGCGTAGTACAGCGGGTCAGCGACCAGGCTGCCGCCGCTCAAATAAAAATTCAGCATTGCGTTCGGCGCGATCGCCCCCGATTCTTCCAGATCGAGGTAGGCTTCCACGTCTGCGCCGGGCACATCGCCCGGATCGCTGCCGTCGATTACGATTTGCGGCGCGCTGGCGGGCAGGCTGAAGAGCGCGCGGTAATTCGCAAGGATGGTGAGGTCGACGTTGGATCCGCCGATGATGCCGATTGTGACGCCTGTGCCATTCACGCCAGCCGTGTACAGCGGCTTCACGTCATACTGCGTAGCGAAATCTTCGGGCCCGAGCGCGTAGGCGATCCCGTTCGAGCCTTGCACTGTGAATTGCGGCTTCGCGCCTTTCGATTTCAGCGTGTAGGTTGTCGATCCGGCAGAGAGCCACTGCGGCTTGGCGGCGAAATCGTTGAGCGGAGCGAGGCCAGCGACCGCGCCGGCGAGCGATGCAGGCACGCTGAGCTCGTGCGCGTTCGCGTGATGCATTTCGCCATTGATCGCGTAGGTGTGGATCTCGGCCCCGAATGCACTGCGCAACTGGCCCGCGTTGCCGGAGAACTGGATAAAGCTGGCGTTCGCGGGAATTTTTTCGATGGCGAAGCCGTTTGCAGTGAGCCACGCGGTTACGCGCTGGATATCTTCAGGCTGCGCGCCGAATCGCGCGCCGAATTGTTGCGGCGTGATCCACTGATGGAACCAGGCGGTGCCGGGCGTGTGCGCGTCGCGAAGGAATTGTTCCAGAGCAGCCCGCCGATCGGCCGGCCGCGCCATTACGAGCAGCAGATGCGAGGCGGATGTTTCGTCCGCCGCGGCGCCACGATCGAACTCCACGCGCGCGAGCGGATGCACGCCCCCTTTGAGCGGTACGCGCGGCCCCTGGTCGAGTTGCGCAACCGCCGCGCTTGAGATCGCCGCGCCATTCTCGTTGCCGCTTGCCGCGCCGCTTTGTGGCCGCGCACCGGAGACGTTCGCGCAAATCAAGAATGCGAGTGTCGCAGCCGTGGCCACGAAGCTGCGTGCTACCCAACGGCCAGCTCGCGTGCCGAGCTTCCGTCTCGCGGGCTCGTGTGATTGCTTCCATTCCTCCAGCTCATTCCCGGCCACGCACACACGTTTCCGCCAAACGCCATCCATGCTGACTCCGGTCCTGCGGTATGAAATGCAAAATGGCCTGAGCGGCGCCCAGTGCGCCGACTCTCGCATCGGCGAGATTAGACACTGATGTTTTGTCCGCGTCAATGAACCAATCTATACACGCCAACGATCGTTAACGGGCTGAGCGCGGATGCGTCTTCGTGGCGCGAAGAGAATGGGGGTTAGAGTGAAAAGGGAAGGATTGGCCAAGCGAATGGGCTGCGACGCCCCGGGGACAGGCTAATTGCCTTCACCGGCCAGGGCTTTGTACTCGTCGCGGACTCGGACCAGCATCTTTTCGGTTTCGCGCGCGTCCGTGGAGATCGTCCCGCACATCTCCGCGCGCACTTGGGTGCTGAACACGTTCACCGTATTCCGCACGAACTCGTAAATGTCTGCGTGATCCGTCAGATCGACGCTGACTTCGGTCTCCCGCCGCATCGCGAGGATTTTACCCCCCGCGCGCACCCCGGTCGAGATGGTTTCGCACCGTACACACCTGGCCACACTGTATTCAGAAACAAACTTGAACCTTTGTGGGACCATGGTGTATCTCATTCATTCGCTATCCCTCAGCGCCGGAGTCCCGATGCAAGGCACGATCGCCAAGACGTTCGCGAAAAGCATCACCATCCACACTTACACCGCGCCGGAAGCGGGCTGGGTGGTGAATTCACACATCGTCGAGCTGCCTACGCAGCTTTTCGTGATCGATACACAGTACATGCTCCCGTTTGCCGAGGAAGTGGCCGCGTACGCCGCGAAACTGAGTAAGCCCATCACGCGCCTTTACGTCACGCATTTTCATCCCGACCATATCCTGGGCGCGGCAGCATTCAACATGCCGGTGAGCGCGCTGCCTGAGGTAAAAGCGAAAATCGAAGCCGTCGGCGATCGCGTGGCGATTGAGGAAAACGAAAGGCACGGCGATCGAATCCCGAAGACGGTTGTGCGCCCGTCGATCGCCGCAGCGCTGGGCCGCGAAACCGTCGACGACGTGCAAATTGATTTTCTGCGGCTGCAGAACGCGGAGACGGCCGACGCGCTGATGTTTGCGTTTCCGGGCCGCGGTGTGATGATCACCCAGGATTTTCTCTACAACCGGGTACACCCGTTCCTCGGCGAACGCGCGTTTGATACCTGGGCCGCGGCGCTGCGCGATCATCAGCTCAACGCCACGAAATTCCGCACGCTTTTGCCCGGCCACGGTGTACCCGCGGGCGTCGAACTCTACGGAGAAATGCTCGCGTATCTTTCTTTTGCGAAACGCCTGCTCACCGATGTCCGCGATCCCGCGATTTTCAAATCGCGCATCGTCTCCGCATTCCCGAATTACGCGGGCCGCGTGCTTCTGGACCACGAAGCGCGTTTCCTTTTCCCGCCGAAAACCGCTTCCGCGTCGTAACCGGCCGACACACTGCAGAATTGCCGGCGTCAGATTGCTTCTATGGATGCGTTCCATTCAAACTGAAGTAACACGCCGGTCATCCGGCTCCGTTATGGTTTTTATACCCGCACCTTCCCGATGATCGCGGGAATTTACCAAAGGAGTTTCGTAATGAGCGTGGAATCACCTCCGACACACGGCGAAGTCATCGAGCGCCGCAAATCCGTCGAACACTTACGGCAGAAACAGTACCGTTTTTCTGAAACCGATTTCGCGGCCGACGGAAGTCCGCAACTCGTGCCCGTGGTCCACACCTCGACCTCGGCGGAGCGCGGCAACTGGATCACGATGTTTCGCAACGCCATCCGCAGACTCATCGGCCACTGAAGCGTGCAAGGATCGGAAATCACGGCGGGCTGGAGCGGGGAGCCTCGGCCCGTCAACTTTTTAGCGAGGGAATGCCGCGCCTGCTATGCCGATTTCAGGTGCAGCGTTCCAATCGAATTCGGCGCCAGCTCCACGACGGCAGTCTTATCGGCAACTTGCACCTGCAGCGTTTGCTTGTGCGCCGAGGCGTTGCGGACCAGCAACACCACGCTGTCGTTGGGATTCAGGAACGCGAGGGCATCATCGCATGTGCCGCTGGTCTCAATCCGTCGCGCGCCCACGTCCACGTAGTGCGTGAGGTGTTTCAGCAAATAGTAATCGGAGCTGTATTTAAAATTCTTCTCCGCCGCATCCACGTAAACCAGCGAATTCTGCGGCCAGCCCCAGGTGCTCACTCCGCCATTGAGCGTCGAAATATTCCAGTACATGTACGCGCGCGCCCCGCGCCGGAAATATTCCTTCATCAACTGCCAGCAGTATGTGGTGTACGCCCAGGTGTCCGAGTTGTAACCGCACTCCTGCTCGGATTGAAAAAGCGTGAGCCCCGGAAATTCGCGCGCGATGTCCGCCAGCGCGTTTTTCCCTGCCCACTGCACGCCCACGCCCTTGATGTACTTCGCGGCCTTCTTGTCGTTCATCGCGGCCTCGAGCAGCTTCACGTTGCCGCGCTCGAGCGTCCCGAAAAACACATCCACGCCAATCTTCTGCATCGCCGGCCCGAGATACTCGATGAAATGCTTAAGCCCGTCCGCCGTCCACGTGCAGCTCGGAAAATTCTGCGCGGAGTTGAATTCGTTCTGCGGCATCACCATGCCCACGCGGATTCCGGCCGCGCGATAAGCCTCGATGAATTTCTGAAAATAGAGCGCGTAGGCCTGGAAGTAGCGCGGCTCCTGGATGAACATGTCCTCGCCTTCGTGGCCCACTTGCTCGGGCTTGATCCCGTTGTCCTTGAACCCGGGATACGGCTTCGCCTCCGCGTAGAAATGATTATTCTTCATCCACGTCGGCGGGCTCCAGGGCGAAGCCCACAGCCGCAACTTCGGCTGGTGCTTTAGCGCGGCTTGAATGAACGGGACGAGGGTGTCTTGATCGTGCGCGATCGAGAAGTGGTCCATCGCGAAGTCGCCGTCCGTTTCGTCGTAGCTGTACGGTTCGCGCGCAAAATCGTTTGCGCCGATCGGCATGCGGCAGTAGCTGAAACGTGCGCCGGCTTTCGGATCGAAAAGCTCAGTCATCACGCTCTCGCGGTCCGTGTCGCTCAGCGCTTCGAGCGACGTCCAGCCCAGCTCGTTGAAGCACCCGCCGAAACCTTCCATGGTTTGCTGGGAATCGGCGGCAGCGTCGAGGTCCGGCACGCCCACGATCAGGTTCAGCTCGTCGAACGCGAATGACGGTTTGTAGAGTGGCGTCGACTGCCATGCTGCCGACTCCGTCGTGACGACGCAGCTCCAGTGCGCATCACCCAGCTCCACCGGCGCAGGAAATTGCGTTATCGCGCCGCGCGGTGACGAAGACTCTGCGGCCGCCCGCGCGGTGGCGCCGCTCGATCGCGCGGCAGCTCCGTTGACGCCCGCCCGCTCACTCTCTGTGCCTCCGGCTCCGTCATCCGCAATCTCAGCCGCCGGGCGCACATCTGCGACACTCGCGCGCACCAACTCGCCCGCCGCGCCGTCCCGAGCCAACGCACCCAGCCCAATCGCCGCCGCTCCGGCAACGCCCGCCTTCAACGCCTCCCGCCGGCTCCATTTCTTTTTGCCCACGTTACGCCCCCTCGATAAATCGCGGCGGCCATCATAACCCGAGTAGCGTAGCCGATCGTGCCTGCGGACTTTGCAGCGGTCGTATATCCGATGCTCCTCCTCAAATTGCGCGATAATGCTCGCGAAGCCATACCTCGCGGAGCGAACTGCATGCGGAGCTGGATTCTGATCGGCACAATTTTCGGTCTCGCGCTTCTGAATCCCAACCCCACGCGCGCCCAATCCACCTCCGTCAGCGGCCAGGTCACCTCCTCCGACGGAAGTCCGTGGGGCGGTTTAGAAATCCAAATCGTCAACACATCCACCGGCGAGCACTATTCCGTGAAGACCGGCAAGGACGGTCGTTACTCTCAGTGGGGGCTTCGCCCAGGCGTTTACAAAATCTCGCTGGTCGATCCGAAGAACGCTTCATTCGCATACTCCGAGGCGCACACGCTGCACGGCGCAGCCGAGAACGACGTCTCCATTAATTTCGGCAGCAGCTCGCAATCGCCCAGTGCGGTCGCGCACACGCCGGACGAAGAAGACGCCAAACAATTCGCCATCGTGAAATCCCACTTCAACGCGGGTGCCGGAGCGATGTACGACGCGCAAACGCTTCGCGCACAGCTCGCAACCGCGAGTGCAGATCACGTCGCCGAGATCCAAACCAAACTCGCCGCCGATTACCGGAGCGCCGTGGGGGAATTCGAGCAGGCCCAGCAAGTCGATCCCCGCCTCAACACAACAACGCAAGCCATGATCTGGAGCCACCTGGCTGACGCCTACGATTTCGCGGGCGACACCGACAGCGCTATCAGTTCGTATCAGAAGGCCATCGCGCTCGCGCCCGAAGCCGTCGATTATCAAAATCTGGCAAAGCTTCAAGCCAGCCGCGCGGTTCAGCAGAAGGGCTCGTCGGAAATGGAGCGAGCAATTGCCGATGCAAACGCGGCCTGCGACCAAGCCGCAACTCTCGATCGCGCCACGGGAGCAAAGTGCTGGGCAAACATCGGCGCCATCCTTTCGAATAACGCCCAAGTGAAAATCGCCGCAACTGCCTGGCGAAACGCGGCGACGCTCGATCCAACAAACGCCGAGGTCTGGTTTCAGCTCGGTCGGTCGCTCTTGGAGATGGCGCAGTTCCGGCGCGACGGCGAGAAGGTAATCGAAACGTTTCCCGACGGAACCGGAGAAGCGCTTCACAAGTGCATCGACGCAGACCCGAACGGTCCCTACGCGCGTCAAGCAAAGGAATTGCTCGACGAATTCAGATCGACGCAAACCCCAAACGCAGCTTCGAGCGCCGATCAGAAAAAGTGAAGTTCCCTCTGATTTCGGTCACTCGCCGACAGGCGCACATCACTTCGTAAACCCTTCCCACTCGATCGGTGTGAACGTGTTGGCTTGCAGCGAGCGTAGCAGCTCGTCGTAAATATGTTCGCCGTTGCTGCTGTTGGTCATGATCAGCATGCAGTCCTTCGATCGGTCGAAGCACACCGCGTAATTCCGCCAGCCTTCGTCGTGGCCTTCCTTGAAATACGCCTCGCCGTAAGCGTCCGTGAAATAGAGGCCCCACGTCAGCCCGTAGCTGAGCCGGATCGCGTCGTTGTCATGCGTATCGACATTTTCAAAAATAGGGAACTGGTGCTTCGAAGTGATGCGCACCTGCGGCTTCAACATCTCCGCGCGCATTCGAGACGACAATCTTTCCCCCCGCGCCACCGCGCTCAGGAATCGCGCATAATCCCCCGTCGTCGTGTGCATCGATCCGGCTGCGCGAACGTGGAGGTGCTCGTTCGGTCCGAGCCATTTGCCGCTTTCGTCGTATCCAATCGCGTGGTTCGGATCGAAGCGCGGCTGATACGTCATCTCCGTCGTCGCCATGCCAAACGGCTCGAACACCTCGCGCCGCACCGTCGCCTCAAACGGCTCCTTGGTCACCGTCTCGATCACCATTGCCAGCAGGTTCAAACCCTCGCCGGAATACGCGTAACGCGTCCCGGGATCGAAATGGATCTTCAGCTTTTTGTCGGGCTCGTCGCCGTACCAGTTGCCCAGGCCGCTGGTGTGCGACATCAAAATCCGCGGCGTGAATTTCCGCCAGCGCTCGTCGTCCTTCAGGCCGTCGTATTTTTCATAGTCCGGCAACGGCTTCGGCAGGTAATCCGCGATCGGCGTGTCCAGCGCGATCACGCCCTGGTCGACGAGCTGGAGCGCCGTGTACCCGACCACCACTTTGGTAAGCGATGCCGCATACGTATTCGTGTCCACCGTGAACGGCAGCTTCTGCTCCACGTCGCGCAAACCGTAGCCCTTCTCGTAGACGACCGCGCCATTATTAATGATGGCGAGCCCGAGCCCCGGCACCGAGCCGCGCTTCATCGCCGCCGCGACCGCATTATCCACTTGGGCTGGCGTGATCGTCGTGCCATCAAGCCGCCGGATCGTCGCAGGGTCGGAACTGACTCGTGCGTCGGTCACGGCTGTGACCGCCGTGCACGCCGCCACACAACACAAAAGCGCCTCTCGCCAACGCATCATCGTCGCTCCTTGCTATCCCACCAGGACATACGAGCGTGCCCGTCAGAAAGTTCGATCGTTGAGTACGCCAGTAAAACAGGCAAGTCTTGCCTGCGCACCTCGTCCGAACAAACTCCGAAACCGCACAGGCACAACTTGCCGATTCCACAACCGCACTCACCGAAATTGATTTTCTTCCGACGTGGAAATCGCCAGTATGCCGATCGAACTTTCGTAGGATGACCATCCCGCGAAGCGGGACGATCCCACCACAAACGCAGGCGTGATTGCCCATCTTACACAATGCTCTCGAGTAGCGGAGGCAACCCTGCCTGCGGCTTTTGAATTAGTAGTCGCTCCTAGTTGACTGTAACAGCCATTCGTAGACTATAATAGCGTCCATGAGTGACGCGATTACGCTGACGAATTCCGAGCTTATAGAACTGACACGCCGAGCCAACAGCCGGACCCACCGAGCCGAAGATGCCCGACGGGCGCGGCTGATTTTGTTGTTGGCCGAAGGCCATACCTGGGATGAGGTGTCCGAACGCATCGACTGCAGCCGTGGTTTTGTAGCCAGCTGGAGTAAACGATTCGCCGAACAGCGCATCGCCGGACTCTATAGCCGCCATTTGGGGCAACTCGCCACGGTGCTCACACCGAAATTGGAAGCGCGGATTCTGGAGGCGACACGGCGTCCTCCGGCCGGTGGGGCGACGCACTGGAGCACGCGCAAACTCGGAGCGCATCTGGAGGTCAGCCACATGATGGTGGCCCGGGTGTGGCGTAAGCACGGACTCCAGCCGCATCGTATCGAGCGCTACATGGCCTCGAACGATCCGGATTTTGAAAAGAAGGCCGCCGACATTATTGGGCTGTATCTGAATCCGCCGGCGCATGCCGCGGTGTTCTGCGTGGATGAAAAGACCGCTATTCAGGCCCTGGATCGCAAAGATCCGGTTCTGCCACTGTCCCCAGGACGCGCCGAACGGCACGGATTTGAATATTTTCGTCACGGCACCTTGTCGCTGTATGCCGCCTTCAACACCAAGACCGGCCAGGTGCTGGGCAAAACGGCGGCGCGGCATACGGCGGCCGAGTTCGCCGCCTTCCTGACCGACATTGTGATCGATCAACCTCGCGGCAAAGAGATCCATGTGATCGCCGACAACCTCTCGGCTCACAAGAGCAGGCCGGTCACCGACTTTCTGGCGATGCATCCCAAGGTTCACTTGCACTTCACTCCGACCTACTCTTCGTGGCTCAATCAAGTCGAGCTGTGGTTCGGCAAGATCGAGCGTGACGTCATCGCGCGCGGCGTATTTACGTCTGTCTCGGACCTCAACAGAAAGCTCTTGCGATACATCCGTCAGTACAACCAATCACCGCGCACTCTGAAATGGAAATATGCCGACCCATCACGCCATATCAGTACACAATCAGTTGGTACAGGCCACTAGTGCCGCGGCACCCCCGTAGGCACGTCTATCCCCTCGAGCTTCGCCAGCACTTCCTTCGGAATCTCAATCGCACCCGCCGCAAGATTTTCGCGCAAGTGCTTCAGCGACCGCGTCCCCGGAATCAGCAAAATATTCGGCGAACGCCGCAGCAGCCACGCCAGCGCCAGCTGCATCGGCGTTGCGTTGATCGACGCGGCCGCTGCATCCAGCTCCGACGACTGCAGCGGCGTGAACCCTCCCAGGGGGAAGAACGGCACGTACGCGACGCCCTTCGTGGCAAGCTCGTCGATGAACGCATCATCGTTACGGTGCGCCAAATTGTAGAAATTCTGCACGCACACGATCTCCGTCATTTTCTGCGCTTCTGTCAACTGTTTCGGAGTCACATTGCTCAGCCCGATGTGGCGAATGAATCCCTGCCGTTTTAATTCAACCAGCGCCGCGAGCGGCTCTTCGATCGACTCCTCCGTCGGCGCCTCGATGCCGCCGACGCGCAAATTCACCACGTCCAGCACATCGAGTCCGAGATTCCGCAAGTTGTCATGCGTGCCGTCGGTTAATTCCTGCCGCGTGCGTGCATGCAGCCACGATTTATCTTCGCCGCGCCGCGCGCCCAGCTTGGTGACGATCACCAAGTCCTTCGGATACGGATGCAGCGCGCGTTTGATGATTTGATTGGTCACATGCGGGCCGTAGAAATCGCTGGTGTCGATGTGATTCACTCCGTCGTCCACCGCTTCGCGCAGCACCGCTACGGCTTCGTGCACGTACGGCGGATGTCCCCACACGCCGGGCCCCGCGAGTTGCATCGCGCCATATCCCATACGATTCACGCGCACTGAAGTGCCCGGAAACGCAAAATGTCCGCCAACGTCTTTCTTCGTCGTCATTTCCCCCCCCACTGTTCTCGTGAAGCTGTCTTGTGAAATTGCGATCACTCGTGATTAGATGAAGAAAGCTTCAGGTTCGGAGTTCGCATTTGCCCGCACGCGCACATATCGTGTTAGAGCCCCGTAAAAGGCCGGTTCAAGCGCGGTCCGCCGCCAGCGTGGACGCCATTTTGCAGGCCACCGTTCAGGTTTTGCTTAGCGTGGGAAAGGAGCGGCTCACCACGACGCGCGTCGCCGAACGCGCCGGAGTGTCCGTCGGCACACTCTACCAATGTTTTCCAAACAAGAGCGCGCTATTGCAGGCCGTGCTGCAGCGGCACCTCGACGAAGTGCGCGACGAACTCGAACGCGAATGTCTCGCGCAGCGGGGAAACACTGTGGCGGAAATGTCGACTGCGGTGATCACCGCGTTTCTCGCCGCGAAAATGCGTGAAGTGAAAACCAGCGCCGCGCTCTTTTCAGTCAGCTCGGACGTGGACGGCGCGCGCATCGCGCAGCAGGAAAGGCAGCGCGCGACCAAAGCCGTCGCCGCGATGTTCGAAACCTCGTGCGAGCCGCTGACGCGAGATACGGATCTCGTCGCCACCATGCTGCTCAGTGCGCTAAGCGGCGTAAGCCACCGCCTGCTCGAATCCGACACCCCCGAAAAACTTCTCGACGCATACCGCCGCGAGCTAATCGAAATGTCGCGCGCCTACCTCGCGACTTCCTCGGACGTCGTCACCGCTCCCGCGGCTCGCAACCCCCGCGTGGGATAGCCTGCCGCGCAGCCTGTCGTCCTGCGATCGCCCGTCGAAATCTTGGCGCCCTCGCTGATGTACTCCGATCATAATGGGGAGTACGCCAGTAAATAGGCAAGTCGTGCCAGTATACTTCGTCCCAGAAACTCCCAAACCGTCACAGGCGTAACCTGCCTAATCCACAACCGTACTCACCAAATGTGATTTTCTTCTGGCAAGCGTTTTGCCAGTGTCTTCCCTCGAATTTCGTAAGAGAACAGTCTGTGCCGCTAAGCCGCGCGAATTCTCGTAAAGGGGTCGCGCACGCCATTGCCTTTCACTAGCCACTCGCCACTGCTTCTGCCGTGTCTACTCATTCGCCGCAGCCTCCGCCACGAAAGCGCACCCGCCTCGCGCCGCATCTACACTGAACATATGTGGGCCTATCTCGCCGCGCCGGTTCTCGTGCTACTGCCGGAGCGCTGGCGCCAAAACGCCGGATTCGCCGCGCCGATGCCGTGGTGCGTCGCATCCTTTACATGCGGCGTGGCGCAGGCGGTCAGCGGGCTCGCTGCGCTGGTGTGGTGGTACTCCTACTCGGTGGAAAATTGGGCGCAGAACGTGATGACGCACGCCGTGGAAACGCAATCCGCCGTCGCCGGTCTGGGGCCGCACGAGTTCGGAGTTCTCGCGCTCACTGTCGTGGCTGCAAGTCCGGTAACCTGGCTGATCGTCGTCTGGTCCGTGGAAGGAATCGTGCGCGTGCTTGCCGCTGCGGTCACCGAAGAGGTTTTCGCCACCCTGCCGCTCGCGCTGATCGCGGGAGTATCCGCGCTGGTACAGCCCGTGCGCAACGAAAACCCCGGCTTGCGTGCCTCCACAGCTGCGTCGCTCGACGACACTCCTGCGCGCTCGTTCGCCGCGTTTCTCCGCCGCCGCGCATTCGAAAAAACTCATGCTCGCATCGCCGACGATGTGACGCGCATCCAAGGTGTCGAGGGCGACGTGCTGCGCATCCGCGCGAACCACGGCAAGCCCGACTGGGAAGTAGGACGCATGATCCGCATCGGCGACGATTTCTACCGCCTCGAAAATGTCAGCGAACGCCACGGCGGCGCGGCTCGCACGTCGGCACACGGAAATGACGGCCTACCGTCCACGCGTCCGACAAGCACCACTCCCTCGCAAACGCCTGCCGACAAGCACGCGCGTCCGTTCGTCTACAAACTGCGCCGCCTCGCCGCCGGCATCGCCACGCGCCACACGCTCAGTTACGATCTTCCGCCCGGCGCAGCCGCCGCGCTCGAATCGAAACCAACGCGCGCACACGAGCCGGCGTCCGTGATGGCTCGCAAATAAATGTCCGCGTCCGCTCCCACTTCCGCCCGCATCGCGCGCATCGACCTGGTGATCTTTGCGATGATTGTGTTCGCGCCCGCGGTCCTGGTCGTCGGACTGAGCCTTGCGCACAGTCGCCACGAAATCGCCTCGCAAATCGCGCTCTACGCGTGCCTGCCAGCGTTCTTGATGCTGCCGTTGGTTACCGCCGTGCACATCATTCGCAACCGCACCCGCTCATCGCGCTCGCTGCTGTGGATCGAAAGCGTGATCGTCGGCGTTCTCGTCGCGCTGGTGACGCAAGTCCTGGCGCTCAATCGCTTCGGCGACACCGCCGCGGCCTGCGTCTCCCTGGCGACCGGCGCAGCCTTCGCGCTCCTGCCTTTCTTCTTTCGCCCACGCTCCTAGGTCCTCAACATCGCGCTCGTTGATTGTGACGACCGCCGACCAGTGCGCCTGCGGTGGGATCGTCCCGCTTCGCGGGAGTGTCTCCGTCCGATGACCCATCGATATACTGTCACCCTCGATGACGCACTCCGACCACAATTGGCGAGTGCACCGATAAAATAGGCAAGTCCTGCCTGTGTACTGCGTCCGAACTTACCCCCAACATCTACAGCCAATGCCTGGGTATTCCACAACCTTGCTCACCTACTGAGACTTTCGTTCGTCAGGGAAGCTGCCAGTATCGCAATTGAAATGTCCTAGGACGACAGCCTGCGCGGCCACTGGAGACGCTCAGATGTCGGCGCGCTCAAGAGCAAGCTGCGCCGCGAATATGAAACTGAGCGTAAGCAAAATCCAGATGACGTAACTCACAGTCATCGGCAAGTGACCGATCCGTTGCGCCGGAACCGCGAGATCTAAATTCCATCGAGCTCGGAGCCCAGCCGCAAGCCACCATATCGATGTCATCGTCATGAGGCTGGCCCCGAGGCCTTTCAATCCGTCGCCGAAGATCGCTGTCAACGAGAAGGTCAGGCCAAGCAAGAAAATTCCGTAAATCGTGATCTTGACAACGTCGAACTGGGACAGCGACGCAAGTAGGTTTGCCCCCAAAGAACCCGATTTATAGAGAGCGACAGTAATCACGGCCGAGGCAAGATACGCAAACGCAATTGCGAGTAGCTCTGCGCACCCCAACATCCACGCGCACCAAAGGAAATACGCCCGGCTACGCGGCTTGGTGAATAGAAAATGAATCGCTCTTCCAGAAAACTGATGAATTGCGGCGATCGTGCCGAGAGCCAGCGCGACCGCGGTCATCAAAAATCCGAAGGTCGACACCGCCGTGACGCTGCTGAAATCGCGCATCAGGCCCGTGCCGGTGCTGATCAGCGCAGTGACAGGCATGGCAGCCGCGCCAACCAAAACAAACACTAGCAAGAACGATCGGGTGTCGCGCCAGCACTTCCAGAAGTACACGGCTGCTCCTTTCGCACGACGCGCAGAAATATTTCGCGGAGGCTGAGCGGAACGACGCTGACGACGGCTGCGCCATTCTGCGAAAGCGCCGCGGCGAAGTTTTCTGCATCGCGCGTGACAACGTATCGACGGCAGTCAGAGTCAATCTCGACGGAAAGCACCACGGGAAGTAATTTTTCGGGCAGGGGCGCCCCCGTAGCCGTAATCATGCGGAATTCGCTCTTGATGTCGTCCAGGCGAGACTCCAACAGGAGGCGGCCACCCTCCATAAAGCCGACGTATTCGACGATCCGCTCGACTTCCTCCAATTGATGCGAAGAGAAGAAAACCGTCGTTCCGCGATCGAGCGTCTCTTCGGCAAGCACGCGCATGAGCTGATCCACCGTGATCGGATCCAGCGCGGTCGTGGGCTCGTCCAACACCAGTAAGTCCGCTCCCTGACAAAGAGCCAGTAGCAGCCAGAGCTTGGTTTGATTGCCATTTGAAAGCGTCTCAAAACGTTTGTTCATCGGTATTTCAAACAGGTTTGCATACCGCTCAACGGCGTCCTGTCTCCATGTGGGGTAAAAGCCACGACTGAAGCGGACCATCTCGCTGGCAGTCAGAGATTGGTACAGCGCTTTTTTCTCGCTCACGAATGCTGTGCGGCGCAAGATTGCACTTCGGTCGAGCACGGTATCCATTCCAAAGATATGCGCCGATCCGGACGATGGACGCGCGAGGCCCAGCAGCATTTTTATTGTGCACGTTTTCCCTGCGCCGTTCCGGCCGAGAAACCCATAAATGGAGCCCCGCGGAACGGTGAGCGTCAGGTGGTTCACCGCCCGCGTTTCGCCGTACGATTTCGAGAGATCCCAAGTCCGGATAGCTGTCTCGGTCATTTGCGTTCTCCCACACGATCCTCGAGTTTCGATAGTTCTTCTTGAACGATTTTTAAGATCTCCGCGTCGCTTAAGCGAAGCTGCGCTCCCTCGACCGCGATCTGGCGCGCGTATGGTTGCAGGCGGCGGACCTTTTCCGATTTAAGAAACCGGGGGACGTTTTCCGCGACGAAGCTGCCTTCACCTGGAACGGAAGTGATGACCGCCTCGTGATCCAGGTTGCGATAGGCGCGCGCGACCGTTGTGGGATTGATGCCGAGGTCCGCGGCCAGCTTCCGCACCGACGGCAGCGCATCGCCCTGCTTCAAGGCACCAGCCGCTACCGCGTGCTTCACTTGGTTTTCGATTTGAGTATGAAGCGGTACGCCCGACGAGGGGTTGATATGGAAGAGCATGTTGTATGCATACACCCATACGGATCGCTAGTCAAGAAGATGTGCGGGGCTTGCGCGCCTCAATCGCTATACGCCGAACGGTCTCTTCGGACTTTATTCGGTGGCTGTCGATGTTTTTGTGCGAGCGTGACAAAATGGGCGAATGATTTCGATTCGTAGCGCCGAGCCTCGCGACCATCACGCGATCTGGACGGTCCTCGAGCCGACGATCCGCGCCGGTGAAACCTACACGTTGCCGCGCCACCTCTCCCGCGAAGACGCGCTCGCGTACTGGCTCGCGCCCGAGCACGAAGTGTTCGTCGCGGAGGACGGCGCCGCGGCCATCAACACGCTTGCTGGCACGTATTTTCTGCAAGCCAACCAGCGCGGCGGGGGAGCGCACGTTGCGAACTGCGGTTACGTCACCGCGCCCGGCGCCACGGGCCGCGGCGTCGCCGGAGCGATGTGCGAACACTCGCTCGTCCGGGCGCGCGAGCGAGGCTTCCGTGCGTTGCAGTTCAATTTTGTAGTCGCATCCAACACCCGCGCCGTCCGCCTCTGGCTCAAACACGGCTTCCGCATTGTCGGCACGCTCCCGGCCGCGTTCGCGCACCCGCAGCTCGGCCTGACCGACGCCTACGTGATGTTCCGCGAACTCTAATGTACGCTAACGTACCGTGGCGGTTTTCCTCAGCCTTTTCCACAGCCCTGCTTGACAGCCCCGCCGCGCCGGGGCAGAGTGGCCTCGGAGATCCCCAGAAAACATGCACGCCAACCTGACCGCCAAGCAGATCACCATCTACGACGCGCCCACAGCCTCGCCGCAATTCTGGTCGCCGCTCATCGACGACCTCGGCCCCGCATTCTTGCCGCCCGCGCCGAATTTGCGCCGCCCGCGGCTCAGCATGCAGCGGCCGCGCCAGTACAAATGCGTGATCGATCGCACCGCCTTCAAATCGGACGACGAAATTGTCCTGATCCTTGCTTCCCACGGCATCCACGTCCCGCCCCGCGAATATTAATTCTGCATCACGCTCCAAAATACAAACGGCCGCGAATTTTTACGTTCGCGACCGTTCCTGAAATGCATTTGTTGTGACGCGCTTCAGCGCTTGGATTTGGCGGCAACCTTGCCGCCCTGGCCGGCGGTGGCTGCGTTGGCGGCTTGCTGCGCGACGAATTCCTCGTAGGGTCCCTTGAAGTCTTCCACTTTGTGGTCGTGGAAGTGCCAGATGCGCGTGGCGACTTCATCGATCACGTCGTGGTCGTGCGTCACCAGGAAAACCGTGCCATCGTACTTCTGCAGCGCGATATTCAGCGCGTTGATCGACTCCAAATCCAAATGGTTGGTGGGCTCGTCGAGCACCAGCACGTTGGGCTTCTGCAGCATCAGCCGGCAGAAAATCAGCCGCGCCGATTCGCCTCCGCTCAGCGCCGATGTCGGCTTGGTGGCCTCTTCGCTGATGAAAAGCATCTGGCCCAGCACGCCGCGCAATTCTTCCTGCGTGGCCTGCGGCTTCCACTGATGCAGCCACTCCACCGCATTCAATCCGTGCACGATCGATTCGCTGTGGTCCTGCGCGAAATATCCCACGGTGACGTTGTGTCCCCAAATCACCTGCCCGCCATCGATTGGAAACGCGCGGTCGCTGTCGTCGATGAATCCCGTCGCGTTGCGCACGATCGACTTCAGCAGCGTGGTTTTCCCGGTTCCGTTGCGGCCCATCAACGCGACTTTTTCGCCGCGATCCACCGCCGCTGAAAACGGCTTCCACACCGGCACGCCGTCGTACGATTTCGCCACCGACTTCACGTCCAGCGGATGCCGCCCCGACGCCTGCTCCACATTAAATCGAATATACGGACGAGCGATGTTCGACCGCGCCAGCTCGGTGGTCTGCAAGCGCTCTACTTCTTTTTTGCGCGAAGTTGCCTGTGCCGAACGCGTGCCGGCGCTGAATCGCGCGATGAAATCCTGCAACTGCGCGATTTTCTTTTCGCGCTGCGCGTTTTCGCTTTCGATGCGCGAGCGCACCGAAGTCTTCGCCACCACCATGTCGTCGTACCCGCCGTTGTACATGATCACGGTTTGGTAGTCGATGTCCGCGGTGTGCGTGCACACGCTGTTCAAAAAGTGGCGGTCGTGCGAGATCACGATCAGCACGCCTTCGTACTCGTTCAAATAATCCTGCAGCCAGTGCACGCTGTCCAAGTCCAGGTTGTTGGTCGGTTCGTCGAGCAGCAGCACCTGCGGCTGGCCAAACAGCGCCTGCGCCAGCAGCACGCGGACTTTTTGTCCGCCCTGCAGCTCGCTCATTTTCCGTTCGTGCAGGCTTTCTTCGATGTCCAGTCCGTCCAGCAGCACGGCGGCGTCGGCTTCGGCGGTGTAGCCGCCCTCTTCGCCGACAATGCCTTCGAGTTCGCCCAGGCGCATGCCGTCTGCATCGGTGAGCTGGTCGTGCGGCTTGGCGTAGAGAATTTCGCGTTCCTGCAGCGCTTTCCAGAGCGGGGCATTGCCCATGATCACCGTGTCGATCACCCGGAACTCGTCAAACTGGAACTGGTCCTGCTTCAGGACGCCCATTTTCTTGGGCCGGGAGACGTCGCCCTTGGTCGGGTCGATCTCGCCGGTCAGGATCTTCATCAAGGTGGACTTGCCGGCGCCGTTGGGGCCGGTAATGCCGTAGCGGCGGCCGTCGAAGAAAGTGGTGGAGACCTCTTCGAACAGAATGCGCGGGCCGTAGCGCATGGTTACGTTGTTGATCGATAGCATAGCCCTCGATTATATCCCAGGTCGGTGATAGGACGATGACGCCCGAGCCGGGCGCGTGGCTATTTGCCTGGGAGTCCGAGCCTAAAAAGCAGCAAAGCGATCAAAACGGCGGTGACGACGCGTATCTCCTGCCTAACGCCCTGTTTCACCAATATCCCGCGGATTGATCCTGAAATTGTGGGTGTCACTCCTTTCGTCTGGAATAGATTGTGACCCGGCTTTGCCACCGTGCTTGCTGGCGAGAAAGTTCGCGGGACAGCCTCGAGTTCGCGTGCTTGGCGTACTTGAAGGTGACGCTACCGCGCGCTCGTTCGAGGCTGCGTGCTCGTTTGAGGCTGCATCGCGGATGATCGGAGACAACTGTGGCCGGCGGCGACGCGGCCGAAGTGCGGCCGGGCATCCGCACTCCGCGAGAACCGTGAAAGTGGCGGCGCTGGGAGCGACGCACTTGTCGTGCGGGAGTGACGCTCGCGTACGTGGAGCGTATGCAGAAAATTACGTCGATGCGGTCCAACGTTCTGCCCTACCTCCGATGATGAAGTGGGGTTTCGGCTCGTCCCGCGCTGCAACTTATCAGGCACTGGCCGCCCGGCCAGCTATCGCAAACCGCACAACGTTCAATAGTGGACAGTATTGAGAGGCTCTCCATGCGCTAATTAAGGAGTGAGTAACAGCGCTGCGATCAGACGCTTGATCAATCCACGCTGAGACGCAAAACAGGAAAGGCGAACTCTGGGCCATATCGACATGTGTGCGACTACCTTCCTTCGTGCCCGCACCGCAATTTTCATGAATGCGGTCGAGTCTCGTGCTGTGGCCGGCTGGTTGCTTCGCAAGCGCGGTGTGAGGAAGGCGCTGGGCCTTCCTCTGTGGGGCGTGCTTGCGGGTGCGGCACTTGCGTTGTGTTCGAGTCCTTCGTGCGCGTTCGCTCAGCAATACTTCAGCGCGGCCGAAATCAGGAGCGCCGATCCGGGCACCGAGTCTTCGGGACAGCCAACAGCCGAAGCCGAGGGCTCAGCCAACGTGGTGGGCACGGTGACCGACGGAAGCGGGAGCTCGGTTCCCGGTGCAGAAGTGTGTCTGCTTCAGGAGGGCGCAACGCAACCGCGCAAAACGATCGCCCAGGCAGACGGAGAATTCAGTTTTACGAAGCTCCTTCCCGGTTCCTACACGGTGATCGTCACCGCTGAGAATTTCGCACCGTTTACGTCCGCGGAATTCGCGCTCGCGAATGGGCAGATTTATGATGTTCCTGACGTCTTGCTCACGGTGGCTTCGCAAAACACAGAGGTGACCGTCCATCCCGCCGAGTTCGTCGCCGCCGAACAGATCCGAGCCGCGGAGAAGCAGCGGCTGTTGGGCGTGATCCCGAACTTCTACACGAGCTATATCGGCGATGCTGCTCCGCTCACTGCCAAACAGAAATTCTCGTTCGCCGTACGAGGCACATTCGATCCGGTTTCGATGCTCGGGGTGGGATTCGGCGCCGGGATCGAACAGGCGACCGACTCGTTCGCCGGTTACGGGCAAGGCGCTTCGGGATACGCAAAACGTTATGCCGCGAAGTTCGCCGACGGACGCAGCAGCGACTTCCTGACGCATGCCATTTTCCCGTCGATCTTTCACCAGGATCCCCGGTATTTCTACCAAGGCTCCGGTTCCTTTAAGTCGAGGCTGGCACACGCGGTGGGCTCCGCGTTTTTTACACGCCGCGATAACGGGTTCACTCAACCCAATTATTCTTATTTGCTGGGCGACGTATCCTCGGCGGCGCTCTCCAATCTGTACTACCCACGAGCGAATCGGGGCGTGAGCCTGGTCTTCACCAACGCCGCAGTGGGCCTTGCCGGCCGAATCGGCGGGAATGTGCTCCGCGAATTCACAAAGCGCGTGACGACGAATACGCCCGAGCGAATCCAATAATCTTTCATCTGTGTGACGCCGCTTCCGGTGTGGCCGAATGCCGGCCCAAGCAATTTTGTCCGGCGCGTTTCGGAGTGCATGCCCGGAGACGAGCAACAAATCCGCCTACTGCTGTTTGGGCTTCTGAAGGGCTTGTTGGGTTTGGACCGAGAAGAGCTGGAAGTCGGAGAACGTGTGCTGAATGATGGTGCGGAGCGCTTGGCACGATCTACATGGGCGAGAAAGTTTGTGGGACAGGCCAGAGTTATCCAGTGTGCCGATCTTGAAGGTGACACCACCGCGTGCTCGTTCGAGGCTGAGTGCTTGTTCGAGGCTACGGTGGAGATGATTCAGTGGGTTGGTGGCCGGCGGTGACGCGGCCGGAGTATGGCCGAGCCTCCGCACTCCGCGAGAACCGTAGAATTGGCGGCGCCGGGAGCGATGCACTATTGGCCCGAGGTTGGCGGCTCTTGTTTAGTGGGAGCGCACCCTTTTAACGGCAAAAGGATGCGGCACGCGTAAGGGCTGCAGCCGAGGAACGGCGGCGCTCCTAAGTTCGAGGTAGTTTCGGAGTTAGCGCAGTAGCGGTTGAACTCCACTGGCCGAGCGCGGACAGCGCTCCGAGTGATCCGCGCAGCAAAGCGCTCCAAGGATGGCGCGCGGTTGCCTGTAGCGAGGGCGGTGACGTAGAATGACGCCGCCCATGCCCGAAACTTCCTATGTAGGTCGAGCTGTCTCCCACTATAACGTCCTGGAAAAATTGGGCGGGGGAGGGATGGGCGTGGTTTACAAAGCCAAGGACACCCGCCTTGGCCGCAACGTCGCGCTGAAATTCCTACCCGATGACATTTCCCATGATCCTCAAGCCATCGAACGATTCCGCCGCGAAGCGCGCGCCGCATCCGCGCTCAATCACGCCAGCATCTGCACCATTTACGATATTGGTGAATTGGAAGGGCGCCCCTTCATCGCGATGGAGTTGCTGGAAGGCTGCACGCTCAAGCACCGGATCGGCGGAAAGCCGCTCGACGTTTCGCAGCTTTTGGAAATTGGGATTCAGATCGCGGACGGGCTGGACGCGGCGCATGCCAAAGGCATCGTCCATCGCGACATCAAGCCGGCGAATATTTTTCTGGTGGAGCGCGGGCCTGCGAAAATTCTCGATTTCGGATTGGCGAAGCTGACGCCGGCGCTGAAGTCGGCGGCGGAATTGGCCGGCGCAACGGCGATGGCGACGCGGACGCAATTGCTGGACGAGGAGCAGTTGACCAGCCCCGGCAGCTCGATGGGCACGATCGCGTACATGTCCCCGGAGCAAGCGCGCGGCGAGGAGCTGGACGCGCGGTCCGACTTGTTTTCGCTGGGCGTCGTGCTCTATGAGATGGCCACAGGCGTGGTTCCTTTTTCCGGCGCAACGTCAGCCGTAGTCTTCGACGGGATTCTGCACGCTGAGGCGACTTCAGCGACCAAGTTGAACCCGCGATTGGCGCCGGCCGTCGAAAACGTTCTCTCAAAAGCTCTGGAGAAGGATATGGAGCTGCGCTACCAGACCGCCGGCGCACTGCGCGGCGACCTAAAGCGCGTCAAGCGGGACCTGGATTCGAGCCGCCGCCCCGCGGCTGAGAAAAGCGACGTTTCGCATGTGCTGGCCGCAGTCGCGAGTCCCTCCAAGAAATCCGTCGCCGTGCTTTATTTTGAAAATCAGAGCGGCGCGAAAGAAGACGAATATTTGCGCGACGGCATCACCGAGGATGTAATCACCGAGCTCTCCAAGATTCGAGGACTCAACACGTTTTCCCGCCCTACCGTGCTTGCGTTTCGCGATAAGTCGGTGACGCCGGCGCAGATCGGCCAGCAGTTGGGCGCGGCCTACGTGCTGACCGGAACGTTGCGCCGTGCCGGGACGCGGCTGCGCATCAGCGCGCAACTGATCGATACGCGCACCGATTTTCCGCTGTGGTCGGAACGTTTCGACCGGGAGATGAAGGACGTTTTCGAAGTGCAGGACGAAATGGCACGCAAAATCGCCGAAGCCCTGCGCGTGACGCTTTCGCCGCAGGAACTCGAAGCGCTCGCCGACAAGCCCACGGAAAATTTGCAAGCCTACGATCTCTATCTGCGCGGCAAGCGCTATGCTCGGCGGCAGACGCGCCAGGACGTGGAATTCGCGTTGCAGATGTTCGATAACGCGGTGTCGCTCGATCCGAGTTTCGCGCTGGCCTACGCCTCCTCCGCTAACGCCTGCGCGATGTATTACTCCATCTTCAGCCGCGATCAGATCTGGATCGACCGCGCGCGCGAGGCTTCCGGCAGAGCCGTGGCGCTGCGCTGGGACCTGCCCGAAACGCACGTCAGCCAGGCGTGGGTGCTTTACGCGGCCGGACTGCATGACGAAGCCGTGCGCATGGTGAAGAAGGCCATCGAGCGCAACCGCGGTTGCGACGGCGCATATTATTTGCTCGGCCGCGCTCTATTTGCCGCGGGACGCTACCAGGAACTGATGGACGTGGCCGAGGCTGCCATCGAAGCCAGCGGCGAGGACTACAATATTTACGTGCCCATCCGAAATAGTCTCGGCGCGATGGGAAACGAAAAAGCGAAAACAAAATTGAGTGAAAGATTTTGCACCGCGCTCGAGGTCCACCTGAAACAGGTGCCCGAGGACGCGCGAGCGCGCATTTTGCTGGGCGGCACCTGCGCCGAATTGGGGCGAGAGCAAGACGCCTTGCGCGAGTTAAATCTGGCGGTCACCTTACGCGCCAACGAGGCTTCGATTCTCTACAATGCGGCGTGCACGTACTGTCTGCTGAAAAGAGCGCCGGAAGCCATGGACGCTTTGCGCAAGGCTTGGGAAGCGGGCTCCAAGGATGCGGTCTGGACGCGCCGCGATCCCGACCTGACGCTGCTTCACGGCGACCCGGAATTTGAGCGCCTGTATCCGGAACCACCCGCTTCGTCCTCCACTTCCGCCACCCAGTAGTTCAAGTCGACCAGACAATCGAGATGTGGGATTCGCGTCGGCGGCGGTCTGCCGCGCGCTGAAGTGCGCAGCCGCGAGCTGGTGGTTCGTCGTGGCGACCTGCCGCACTCCGGGAAAGGCGTGTGATGCTTGAGGCGAAGCAAAGTGAGAACAGCGAGCTTCGCGGTTGAGAATTTGAATGAGAGCTTGAAACCTGGAGTGGCCGGTACTAAATTACGCCTCGCGCAACGAAGAGCGAGACGCCCTCAGACCAAGATACGCCGAAAAGAGATTCAGGCGGTGTGGAGTCGTTGGACAACGATGATCGCTTGCGCTCTGCTTTGAACGGAGCGCGCACAGATTCGATCGAGGAGTAGCTATGACGGACAGTGAAGTGAATCAGGCTTCCGAGCCGGCCTCGGCGCCGTTGCCCAGCTCGGCATTGTTCAGGCGCTTTGCGGTGATTGGTTTGGTGGCCGCTGTGGTTGCGGGACTCTTTCTGTTTGCCGGCGGATGGTTCACGCCGCACGCGCTGACTCCCGCGACAATGATCGATACCTTCGAACACGTAGACGGAGTGCATCCGGGGTTTCGCCGCAATCACGCGAAGGGAGTTTGCGTGACCGGGTATTTCGAGAGCAACGGGCAGGGCCAGTCGTTGTCCAAAGCTCAACTCTTCAACCCCGGCCGCGTGCCGGTGATTGGGCGGTTTGCGTTAGCGGGCGGAAAGCCGTACGCTGCGGACACGCCGCAGACCGTGCGCAGCCTGGCGCTTCTTTTCAAATCGCCGGACGGCGAAGAGTGGCGGACGGCGATGATCAACCTTCCCGTTTTTCCCGTGAATACGCCGCAAGCGTTCCACGATTTCCTGGTAGTGACTTCGCCCGATCCGAAAACCGGAAAAGTGGATGGCGCAGCGGTGGGCGCGTTTGTGGGCGAGCATCCGGAAACGGCGGCGGCGCTGAAGATACTCGGCAGCCATGCGCCGTCCACTGGATTTTCAGACAGCCCCTACTTCGGACTGAACGCGTTTCGATTCGTGAACGCCAAGGGCGAGTCAACTCCGGTCCGGTGGTGGGTTAAGCCGGATCAGACCCCTGTGACGGAAAATTCCGCAACGAGCGGCAAAAACTATTTGTTCGACGCGCTGCTCGCGCAGCTGCATTCCGGGCCGCTGCGCTGGCATTTGATGCTCATCGTCGGCCAGCCCGGAGATCCCACAGCGGAAGCAGCGTCGATGTGGCCTGAGGACCGGCAGCAGATCGACGTGGGAACCGTAACCATCGACACCGTCGAGAGCGAGGACACCAGTCCGACGCGCGACATTAATTTCGATCCGCTGATATTGCCCGACGGAATTTCGCCGTCGGACGATCCGCTTTTGAGCGCGCGCTCGGCGGCGTATTCACAATCCTTCACCCGGCGCGAGGGTGAGCACAAAAGTCCCAGCGCAGTTTCAACAGCGGAGGTTGCGAAATAGGCATGCCCACCACCACGAATCCCGCCCAATTCGCATTCCTGTCGCGCATTCTGCACTGGCTGATGGCCGCATTGCTTGTGACCATGCTGTTCATCGGCGTGTCGATGGTGTCCAGCCTGGGTGACTACCACACGCTCGTGGCCATCCACCGGCCGCTGGGCATCACGATTCTGATTCTGGCGGCGATCCGGCTGATCACGCGGCTATTGACCACGGCTCCGCCGTTGCCGGCATCGGTGGCGCCATCGGAGCGCGTAATCGTCAAGATTTCCGAGTTCTTGCTCTACACGCTGTTCATCGCGCTGCCGCTGGTAGGTTGGGCGATGCTCTCAGCCGGACACTACCCGATCGTGATGTTCGGATCGGTGCATCTGCCTCCCATTCTTCCCGCGAAGCCCGAGCTGTACGCCATGCTGCGCAAAACCCACACCATACTTGCGTATGCGCTGTTCCTGACTTTTCTCGCGCACATGAGCGCGGTGCTGTTCCACACGCTGGTCCTGCGCGACGGCCTGCTGAGCCGCATGGTTCCGTGGACCGTCCGCCCGGCGAAAGGCGAGAGCCAGAGCTGAACCGAATCCGCGCCGAACAGCCCGCGTGAAAACATTCGTGCGGTAACGCGATTCACCGGGACTTTGACCGATCATCCGGAAACAAGGCTCGTCCCGCCGGTCATCCGCCCGCAATGTCCGGTGCGCAGCTCCGTCCTGTTGCTTTCCAAAAGGAGATGTGGCATCATTCCTGTTGGAAACCAAAACAGCCTCCGTGGGGAGCGCATGAAACAGAAAAAAGACGTGATGCAGGGAACGCTGGCGCTGATGATTCTCAAGACCCTGGATGTGCTGGGGCCGCAGCATGGTTACGGCATCGCCCGGCGCATCGAGCAGATCAGCCGCGACATTCTCGCCGTAAATCAAGGCACGCTCTATCCCGTTCTGTTGAAGCTGGAGCAGGAAGGCGCGATCGCATCCGAATGGAGCGCCTCGGAAAATAATCGCAGGGCCCGCTTCTACCGGCTCACCAAGGACGGGCGCAAGCAGTTGCGAGCCGAGACTCGCGACTGGGAACAAACCGCGGCGATCATCGGCCGGTTCTTCGAAGTGAAAGCGGAGGATTTGCCATGAGGCCCGTGAAGCGGCTCCTCGCGCGTTTCACGAACTTCGCTGCCCTCGGGCGAAATGACGAACGGCTCGACGATCGAATGAATGAAGAGATCGAAGCGCACATCGCTCTGCAGACAGCCGAAAATCTTCGCGCCGGCGTGCCTCCCGCCGAGGCGCGCCGCCAGGCGCGGCTCCAATTCGGCGCGGCTGAGTCCATCAAAGAAGAGTATCGCGACGAGCGCGGCCTGCCGTTTGTAGACAATCTGCTTCAGGACCTGCGCTACGGTTTGCGGATGCTTCGAAAATCTCCCGGCTTTACCGCCATCGCCATTCTCACGCTTGCTCTCGGCATCGGCGCCAACACCGCAATTTTTTCATTTGTGTATGGAGTGCTGCTCGCCCCGCTGCCGTACCACGACGCGTCGCGGCTGGTCGTACTGAACGAAACGACTCCGCGCGTAGGAATGGTCAGCGTCTCGTATCCGAACTTTGTCGACTGGCGAGCGCAAAGCCGCTCGTTCTCCGAAATGGCTTCCGTCCAGCAAATCAGCTTCAACCTTGCGGGCGCGACCGTGAGCCGCCCGGAGAACATTCAGGGCGACGCCGTACCGCCGTATTTTCTTTCGATGATGGGCGTTCGCCCGTTTCTGGGGCGCGATTTCACGAGCGCGGAAGGCAACGCCGGTACGCAGCGCGTCCTGCTGCTTGGCTACCAACTCTGGCAGTCGCACTTCGGCGGTGACCCGAACGTAATCGGCCGCTTGATTGCGCTCGACGGAAACGAATTTGTGATCGTTGGCGTGTTGCCGCCTGATTATCGCTCGCTAGATAAGATCGACGTAATGCTGCCGATTGGAGTGTGGCTCACCAACAATCCGGACGTAACAGAACGAGGCGGCCGCGGCGATAGCATCGTGATAGCTCGACTTGCCCAAGGCGCGTCGCTCGCGCAGGCCCGCGCGGAAATGGAAGGTATAGCGGCGAACCTGGCCAAGCAGTATCCGGAAGACAATGATCAGTTCGGCGTCCTGTTGCGCCCGATCCGTGATGCCTTCGCGGGCGACTTACGGACGGAAATTCTGGTGCTCTTCGCCGCAGTGATGTTCGTCCTGCTCATCGCCAGCGCGAACGTGGCGAATTTATTTCTGGTTCGCAGCGCGGCCCGCACCAAGGAAATCGCGCTGCGCATGGCGTTTGGCGCGAGCCGGGGGCGCATCATCCGGCAACTGCTAACCGAAAGCTTCGTGCTCGCTTTTCTCGGCAGCGCACTGGGACTCGCTTTCGCGTTCGGAGGAATTCGCCTAATTGCGCGGCTCATTCCTCCGGACGCGCTGATGGGCGCCACCATCGGGTTGAACGGCGCCGTGCTGCTTTTCACGGCGTGCGTGGCGGTGTTCGCTGCGCTGGTTTTCGGCATGGCGCCGGCAATGCAGTGGGCCAAGCGCGACGTGCAGGAGGACCTCAAAGAAGGCGGTAGGACCGCGAGCGTCGGCTCGGCGCACAATCGCCTGCGCGGATTTCTAGCCGTCGCGGAAATTTCGCTGGCGCTGGTTCTTCTGGCCGGCACAGGGCTGATGCTGAAGAGCCTCTACAAGCTGATCAACGTGAATCCCGGCTTTCAGCCCGATCGCGTCCTGACCATGGAAATGTATTTGAGTTCCGAGCGCTACTCAAAACAGCCGGCGGTTCTCAGCTTTTGGAAGCAAGTGCTCGACGGCGTTCGCGCTCTTCCTGGCGTGGAAAGTGCCGCGCTGGGAAATCACATTCCGCTCACGGATGCTCATGGCCGCACGGACATCACCATCGAAGGCATGGCGCTGCCGAAACCGGGAAGCTTTCCGCATCCAGACGTGCATGCGATCACTCCCGATTACGTTCGCACGCTGGGCATGGTGCTCGAACGCGGCAGGACGTTCACCGATGCCGACAACGAGACCTCGCCCGAGGTCGCCCTGGTGAACGAGAAACTCGCGCGCCAGTATTGGCCCAACGAGGATCCCGTCGGGAAACGATTCCTGTGGGGTCGCTTCAACCCCGCTTCGAAAACGCCGCCCAAGTGGATCACCGTGGTCGGCGTGGTTGGCGACACCAAAATGTACGGGCTCGCGAACCCTTCGCGATTTGAAGTGTATTACGCGCTGCAACAGAGTGCGCCGAACAACATGGACCTGCTGGTGAAATCGCGGATCGATCCAGCCGCGCTGACTTCGGCAATCCGCGGAGTCGTGGCCGGCGTGGACAAAGATCAGCCCATCTTCGCCATCGCCACCATGAACAAGATCGTCAGCGACAACGTCTCGGCGCCACGGCTCACCCTGGTGCTTCTTGGACTTTTCAGCGCGCTGGCCTTGATTCTGGCGGCCATCGGAATCTACGGCGTGATTTCGTATTCGGTCGCGCAACGCACCCACGAAATCGGCGTGCGCATGACGCTCGGAGCCCAGCGCGCTGACATTCTTCGCATGGTGCTCGGCCAGGGAGGACAAATCGCCCTGGTCGGGATCGCTATCGGAATGGTCGCGGCCTTCGCGCTTACCCGGTTGATGGCCGGCCTGCTGTTTTCCGTCAGCGCCGGCGATCCCGCAACATTCGCCGCCGTGGCCGCTCTACTCGTCCTGGTCGCGGTCTTCGCGTGCTACGTTCCCGCGCGCCGGGCCATCGGCGTCGATCCCATGGTCGCACTCCGCTACGAATAGCGGCGTCGTGCTTCCACCTCGAACCATTCCTCCCGAGTGACGGTGCACGCTGCGCCGTCTCCCAACGCTGCCACTTCAACCCGGGCACAGGTGCATGTCTCAAATTTCCAATTCAGCCCAGCCACAGGTGCATGTCCAAAGCGCCCAATTCAGCCCAGCCAGCTGTAGCGGCCGGTTACCCGATTTTGCGTAGCGGGAGAATTCGTCTCGCGCCCCCGACACAAAGACGACCGATCGCCAAATTGATTCGCTGCGGGCGGTTTGCTACCGTCAACCGACCGGCCAGAAAGGCTAACCCGGGCATCCAAGCCCTCATATTAAAGTAGCGGCCCTGGCACGCCGGCTACGACGTCCGCCACGCCAGCAGAAAAAATGCGTTTAGCCCGCTGTCGATTTCGTCACGCCTCGTTCGACGTCAATGTAGAGGCCAAAAGAAAACGGAGACCCCATGAGCCAGTTCCTAGTCGGAGTCCAGCTGCCCGACAACTTCAACCCGCCCCCCGCTGACGCAGCGGCGATGGGCCGGGACATCGACGTCCTCAACGAAGAAATGGTCGCCGCCAGTATCCGGGTTTTTGCGGGCGGCCTCAAACCTCGGCGATGCGACGTCTCTGCGCGCGCAGGCCGATGGGAAACTGATCACCTCCGACGGCCCGTACGCCGAGGCCAAGGAACACATCGGCGGTTTTTGGGTGCTGGAGCTTCCGGACATGGACGCTGCGCCGGCATGGGGCCGCAAAGCGGTGGTCGGGTGCCGGGTTCCAGTGGAAGTGCACGAATTTGTTATTCCGAGGTGAGTTTTTCAAAAGCAATAAACGCAGAGAGGGAAGAGCGATGCCATTTTTCACCGATGTTAGAAATGCGTTCCACTCGCTGATGCGCAGCAAAGGCCTATCCGCGATCGTGATCTTCACGTTGGCGTTGGGAATTGGCGCGAACGCCGCGATCTTCACACTCGTGCGAGGAGTTTTGCTGAAGCCGCTCGTCAACCGCGACGAAAACCGCCTCGTCTACATCCGCCAGAGCGCTCCCACCGGCGGGCTGGACAACACCACTTTTTCCGTGCCCGAAATTAGAGACATCGAGGGCAGCGTCCACTCCGTCAGCGAGTTCGGCGATTTCTCGCAGATGGACTTCACGATGGTCGGTCTCGGCGAACCGCGCGGAGTTCACGGTGGCGTGGTCAGTGGAAATTATTTTGACGTGATGGGCCTACGGCCGGTCATCGGACGGCTTGTCGGACCTCAAGACGACGGTCCGAACGCTCCCGGCGTCATCGTGTTGACCCATCGATTCTGGTCCACCGTTTACAAACAGGATCCAAACGTGATCGGCAAGACGGTCCGGCTCAGCAGCATCGGCGATCGTTCCGCCACCGTCATCGGCGTCCTCGAACCCTCCTTGCCGTACCCCGCTGAAACAGAAATCATCGGCAACATGGTCGTCAGCCCGCATCATCTTTCCGCCACAATGGTCACCGGTCGAATCCATCGCATGACCGAACTTTTCGGCAAGCTCGCTCCCGGCGCCACTCTCGATCAAGCTCGCAACGAGTTGCGCACCGTCTACGCCTCCATGACGAAGGACCACCCCGATGCGTATCCCGACAACGGCGGCTACCGGATCGACGCGAAGATGCTCCGCGACGAAATCACTTCCGGCGTGCGCACCGTGTTGCTCGTCCTGCTCGCTGCCTCAGCCCTCGTATTTATCATCGCCTGCTCGAACGGCGCCAACCTGATTCTCGCGCGCACAGTCCGCCGCGAAGGCGAGTTGGCCGTCCGCGCCGCGCTCGGCGCAAACACCTGGACGCTGCGCCGTATGTTGCTGGCCGAAAGTCTGCTGCTCTGCGGTGCGGGCGCGGTGATCGGCGTGATTATCGCGCAGCCACTCGTCACCATCCTGGCGCGATATGCTTCGCGCTTTTCTGTCCGCGCGCTGGATTTGACCATCGATTTCAGCATCCTCTGGGTCGGAGTCGCGCTGGCAATCATCGCCGCGGTGATTCTGGCATTCGTGCCGCGCTTGCCCTCGCCCAATCGCTCGAACGGCATGAACCTCGCCAGCGGCGGCGCGCGCATCACCAGCAGCGCCGGTCGTCGCCAGCGCATTTTTGCCGTCACCCAAATCGCCGCGTCTTTCGTGCTGCTGGCGGGCGCATGTGCGTTGATCACCACGCTGCTCGCGTTGCAAAGGACGCCGTCCGGTATGGACACGCGCCATGTGCTGGCGATCGACGTTCCGTCGCCAACCAACGGCGTAACGCCTCAGCAAGTCGTCGCGTTTTACCGGGAATCGGCGCGTCAAATCGACGCACTGCCGGGCGTCACCCAGACGGCTGTCGGCATGATCGCTCCCTGGCGCGATGCCGGCGGCGGCTTCGGACTAGGATTGCAATACTCCGGCGATGGCCACGTCCATGGCAAAGACGATCCTCGCGCGTTGTGGCGCACCATCTCGCCCGGATTTTTCGGCGCGCTCGGCGTTCCCATACTTGCCGGGCGCGATTTCAGCGCGCTCGATGACGACAGCCACGAGCCGGTCGTAATTGTCAGCGCCACTCTGGCGCAGCAAATGTTTCCCGGTCAGGATGCGGTCAACCGCCACATCTACTGGACCGATCCGGTGCTCGAATTCGCTTCCGGCACTGCCGAAGAAAAGGCCCGACTCGTCGCGCCCCACCGCATCATTGGCGTCGCCGCCGATATGGACGACGAACACATCGTTCCCGTGCCCACCGCTACCGTTTACGGCTCGTTTGCCGACGGCGGAATGTTCGGCGGACATTTGTTCATCCACACCACCGGCAATCCCTATGCGCTGGTAACGCCGGCAACGAAAATTGTCCGGCAGTTGTCCGCCGATGAGCCGGTGGAGAACGCCGCGACCCTCGAAGATATCCGCGCAAAAGTTCTTGCGCCGGATCGTTTGAACTCGCTGGTCTTCGGCGTATTCGCAGCGGTCGCGTTGCTGATCGCCGTCGTCGGCGTCGCGGGCGTGCTGGCGTTTTCGGTGAGCGCGCGCACCCGGGAGTTCGGCATCCGTTTGGCGCTTGGCTCGCTGCCGGAAAATCTCGTCAGAGGCGTCGTCCGCGAAGGCGTGGTGATGGCCGGGATTGGCGTGATGGCCGGCGCCGCGTTCGGTTTCGTCGTCGCGCGCGTGGCCGGCAGCTACCTCGGCGACTTACGAATGCCGGGCGCGCTGCCCGTGATCGTTTCCGCGTTTGTGCTGCTCGGCGCCGCCGTGATTGCATCCATGGTGCCGGCCGCACGCGCCGCACGCGTCAACGTCATTCAAGCGCTCCACTCCGAATAGCTTTAGGGTTGCCCAATGCAAACGCAACGAACGCGCAGTGAAGCGTCACGGCGAGCCGCGTTCACCGACCGATGAACAGAACCTTGTACGCGATCAACACGACTACGGTTGCCAGCGAAGTCCACGCCGCGAGCGAATAGCGTCGGAAGAAACACAACGTCACGCTCGTCCAGCAGAAGCATGCGGCTATCAAGGCACCACCCACATACGGCGCAGCGACTGCTACCGAGAAGCTCGTGCCAACGGCGTGCCGGAGCCAAAAAAAGTCTCCAAGCGTCCTGACAACGATGAGGAATTGAACCGTGATTCCTAGCTGTGCCCAGCGTTCTCGAGTCACGAGGATATTCTAGCTGGGCGGGCATCGCTCTGCGACAAGCCGCCAGTGCACGGGGTGGGTGGCCAACGAAACGGGAGTAAGTTTGTAAGTCCCCGACCAACGCTCTGAGCCCGCGCGACTGATCAGGAGTTTGTTGCAACCGTGATATACACTCAGTTGCGTTAGTGGCGTTGATGCAAAAGCGGGATCCTCCGAGGTAGACATGAGCAGGCTGGCTGTCGCGTTCCAGCAGCTTTTTCCCTCGCGTAGCATGTGGAAAATCGAACAGGTGATCCTGTTCGCGGCCATCGTCACCTACGCTGTTCTGGTATCTCTCGGCCAAAAGGCATCGTTACTCGTCGTCCTTCTCGCAAGTTTGACGCTGGGAAATCTGCTCATACCGCTGGCCTGGACGAGTCGCCGGGTTTACGAAACGCGTGCGTTTCCATGGAATTGGGCGCTGTTCTTTCCGGTGCAGATCGCGCTGGGATTTGTCTGCTCGGTCGGGTTGGCTTTCATTTTGCGATGGACGAGCATAGACCGGGAGCCATTCTGGGCGGCGTTTCGGCGCCTCGGGCCGCTCGTCATCGTGGTGGTTGTGGTCACTAGCGCGATCATGTTCACGGTGGACCAATACCACCAGAAACTGCAGGTACGAAACGAACTTCTCCAGCAGACGGTCGAGAAGGGAACGATCGCCCAGCAGCAACAGGCGGAGGAACTCAAGCGGGCAGGCGAAATTCAGCAGATGTTGCTGCCGAGTGCGCTGCCGCAACTTGCGGGCGTGCAAATCGCGGGAGCTTGGCAGCCTGCTCGCGAAGTCGGCGGTGATTATTTCGACGTCATTGCGCTCGACGAGAAGCGGCTCGGAATTTGTATCGGCGATGTGGCGGGGAAGGGAATCACAGCCGCCTTGCTCATGGCCAACCTACAGGCGTCCTTTCGTGCCTTCGCAACACCAGACGCGTCTCCGCAGGAGGTGTGCACGAAGCTGAACAAGTTTCTGAGCGCGAATCTGGCGTCGGGGAGATTCGTCACGTTTTTTTATGGCGTGCTGGACTCGGAGCGGCGAACGCTGATCTACGAAAACGCGGGCCATTGCCCCGGGCTACTGATCCGGGCCGACGGCGCCGCTGAGCGACTGCGGGGCGGCGGGGCCGTTCTTGGGGTGTTCCCCGATTGGATTTATCAAGATTCCATCGTGCAGCTGGAGCGAGGCGACACGCTGCTCCTCGCCACCGACGGCGTCACCGAGGCGGAGAATTCCCGGCTGGAAGAATTTGGCGAGCAACGGCTGCTTGAGGCTGCGTGCACCCGCAATGGAAGCGCGCTGGATACCCAACGAGCCGTCATGCAGCAAGTGACCGCATACTGCGGCGGAAATTTTCGCGACGATGCCACGTTGCTCGTGCTGCGATTTTCCTAGGCAGAGCGCCGGGAACGTGAAGCCGGCATTTGGTCACAAGGGTCTCAGTGCGCCGACTTGACCGGCACGCGGGACAGACTGATCACCGCCGCGGCAGCCGTCAGCTGCACTTCTTGCTTTTCGTCGGTCAGGCCAAGAATTACGCTCGGTAGCGCGCCACGATCGTCGCGGCGCGCCAGCGCATCGAACGCCGCTGATCTCAGCAGCCATTCTTTTTCTGTCGTTGCGGCAACCAGTGCTTTTGTGGTGCGCGGATCCGGGTCCTTCGCCAGGATTTTGATCGACGTTGCTTTTACCATCAGCTCGTTCTCTTCACCTTGCCGGACAGCCTCGTACGCCTTCAGGCCCGCTCCACCAAACGGCACGAATCCCATGCCCTGCTCGAAGGCCATATCCTCCATCTGTTTCGGATTTCGGAGTATGCGTTTCATTTCTTCCTCTTGCGAGCCGACCAGTCCTTCGCCGGATTTGCGTTGCCCGGTGAGAACGGCATAGTAAACGCTATAACCTCGTTCGTCCCCCAGTTCGATCAGGGCCTTGCCCACAGCCATCACCACCGCACCTTCGGTGTCCGATTTCCCTGCCGTGACCAACTGCGGGATGGCGCTCTTGGACTTCATCGCGCCGAGCGATAGAGCAGCAGCTCCGCGCACATCCGGATCGCTATCGCGCAAGCCATTTTCTGCGATACCCACCGCTTTCGCCTCTCCCGGCAATAATTGCAACACTCGCATCGTCGCGATTCGGTGCTCGCTGCTGCCGTCGGCAGCGCCGGCCTGAAGGATGCTCCAAGCCTGAGCGGTTGGAGTTTGGGCCGGAAGGCGAACCGGGATCAGCGTGAAGAATGCTCCCAGGCAAGCAGCTACCACTGGTTTCCGAAAGTTTCGGTTCTGATTGCTCACGGTGGGCATTCAATTCTCCTGTTTAGGGTTTGCTCACAGTGAGAGTTTGGGTTCTGTGGCCACCCAGAAGATAGGAGAACGGTTGGAACGCGTCTATTGTCAAAACTAACGGCATGCCAGGAACTTCTCCTCCCGTGTGCCGGGAAGCTTAGCGCTGGCCAGGTTTGGGCCGCGCCGCTCCAATCGATCGGTTGTTCGACGAATGTACGTGCCGGCCACCCGATCGTGCTCGCGCTAGTTGCCTGGAGTCAGTTTGCGCATCACTTCGTCGAGGTTGAAGCTCGCGGGTTTCTGACGAATTGGGTATTCCTTGAAGCTGGAGAGCCAATTGGCCACGACGGCTTGCGCTGGGACTTGCACGAACACGCGGTGAACCATCCAGTCGTTGTAATAAATAGATTCCGGTCCGCGCTCGAACGGGTCAGACCGCAGGTTGTAAAGCATAGGCACGCGGAGCTTGGTGTATTCGCCCTGCCAGACGCCGATGCCTTGGTTGTATTGCTCGAAGAAGGCGATCTTCCAGTCGAGGACGCGGATGGCAAACAGATCGCCGTCATCGCTCCAGTAGAGGAAATCTTTGCGGGGCGAATCTTTGACCTCTCCTTTGAAGAAAGGCATCAGATTGTAGCCGTCGAGATGGACGTGATACGAACTGCCGCCCAGCTCACAGGATTTCATGCACTGTTCGACGATGTCGGGGTTTCCCGCTGCTGCGGCAAATGTGGGCAGCAAATCCTCGTGGGCAAAAAAATCATTGAAGATCGTGCCGGGCTTGATTACGCCGGGCCAGCGAATCAGAGTCGGCACGCGGTATCCGCCCTCAAAGTTGGTGGCCTTCTCTCCGCGATAGGGCGTTGTGCCGCCATCGGGCCAGCTCATCACTTCGGCGCCATTGTCCGAGGTGTAGACCACAATCGTATTGTCCGTCACGCCCAAATCATCCAATTTCTTTAGCAACTCGCCGACGTGCCCGTCGTGCTCCACCATGCCATCGGCTTCGATCCCCAGACCGGTCTTGCCTACGGATTCCGGTTTCAAATGCGTGAAGAGGTGCATGCGCGTGGAGTTGTAATAGCAGAAGAAGGGTTTGCCGGCTTTTGCCTGCGTGTCCATCCAGGCGAGCGCAGCGTCCGTAAACTCATCGTCAATCGTCCCCATACGTTTCACGGTGAGAGGACCGGTGTTTTCGATTTTCTGCATTCCGACTTTGCCGTATTGGGGATCGACGGTTGGGTCGTCGGTCGTGCTTGCCGTGCATCTCAAAACGCCGCGCGGTCCAAATTTCGCTTTGAACTGCGGATTTTTTGGGTAATCGGGATTTTCCGGCTCTTCCTCGGCGTTGAGGTGATACAGATTTCCGAAGAAAACGTCGAAACCATGAACGCAAGGAAGGAACTCATTGCGGTCGCCAAGGTGGTTTTTTCCGAACTGTCCCGTCGAATAACCCTGCGCCTTGAGAACCTGAGCGACGCTGGGGTCTTTCGCGCTCAAGCCGATATTGGAGCCGGGTAGTCCGACCTTCGTCAGACCTGTGCGGATCGGCGACTGCCCGGTAATGAATGCGGCGCGGCCCGCCGTGCAACTCTGTTGCCCATACCAACTGAGAAACATCCCGCCTTCTTTACCAATGCGGTCGATGTTGGGCGTCTGGTAGCCCATGTCGCCGCGGTTGTAGATGCTGGTGTTGTACCAGCCGATGTCGTCGCCCATGATCACCAGGATGTTTGGCTTTTTGGCTTGAGCGCGGATCGAGGGCGGAAAGAAAATCGACGATAACAGGCAGACTGCCGCGAGAAACGAAACTTTGCGTAGGCTCATGGGATTCTCCGCAAACGGGACTCGGACCAGGTACTGGCTTGCGCTGATGAGAGACGCGGAACGCAATTCAGTGCCTTCCGTGGCGCGAGTATACTCACGCGCCATCATGCCGCCAATTCCAAAATTATTTCGCGAATGACTGGGAAAGTGCCGCTAACTCTTGATTCACGCAGTTACTTCCTTGCCGCACACGATCAATCAAGAAAAACCAGGGCGCCTGTGACGGGAGGAAGATGGAGCCGCGTTGTACCTTGCGACATCTGGAGTCGCTGCGCTTTGGGGGCCCAGGTTCCGGCGCCGATCATCGACGCGCCTCCGAGGGTAACGCCGGTGATGGAATCCAGGCTCGGTGCGGCAAGCCACCACGCTTCAGCCTTCCGCGGAGGCGTATCCGATGTGAGCGAAACGCTGAATCCGATCGTTTCATCCTTGTTAAATATCGCCAGCAGTTGCCGGCCTTCCTTTTGTGCGGCGTATGCGGTGAGATTTCCTTTCGCATTCAAATCGATACTCAGCATCGTCGCTCCGGCAAATTGCTGGGCCATGAGCATGCCGTAAAAAACGGACCTTGGGCTTACCGGTTGCCCCAACTCGGAAGCGATGGGAGTATAAAAACCGTTCGGCGCTGCTGGCTTTTTTCCGCTGGAAGCGTCGAGACCCGGATTGTGATCTCCGAGGCCCGCCGAAAGAAAGCGGCTGTCTCCGCCGTGCAGATTAACGCCCGCGCAACCAAGACTCGCCAGAAGCAAGACGTAGTCTGCGCACCAGAGCGCGGCGGCGAACGCGTCGCTCATGCCGGGCTTACCACCGCGATAGCAGGAGTTACCTTCCGTCATGTGGTAGGCAAGGTCGTAAGCATCCGCGATTTCCACGATCGATCGAGTAGACTTCGCTACGTTCGGATCGCCCGCGAGGAGCCTCGTCGCGGTGACTGAGGGATCGTCCGGCGGTCCTTCCGCATAGTAATGTCCGCTCAGCGCAATGAGACGTTCGCCCAAGCGCGACGCCACCGTTTGCCCGAAGCGCACAACCCAATCCGAAGAGGCGCCGGTGTCCGGACCTCCGAAGCGGGCTGCCGGTACCGCGGCCGTTATGGCATCGGCAAAGGCGATCCACTCGCGAGCATAGTCGTCAAAGTCCCAACCTCGCGTTCGCGTGCCGTTGTTTGCATCGCGATAGAAGTCAGGCTCATTGCCGATTTGAAAAAAAGCGAGCCGGTCGCCGAGCGTGCGCGCTACATAAGCGGCTTCGATTGCTGCCCGCTCGACCGTGCTATTTCCGAAGTTGAGTCCATAGATAGCCTGCCATCCCGTCGCGCGCGAAAACCCGGCCAGCGAGCGAATCGCCTCGGATTGGATTGCGAATAGACGATGCGGCATCCAGTTATCCGCAAGCTCACCGGGAGGAACATGCAACTTCGGAGCCGGCGTGGACGGTGCCTGGAACCAGCAGAACTCGCTGGTGTTGCCGCCGAGGCGCAGCAGCCCGCTTGGGGACAGCTGTTGAAACAGCAAGATGAGATCCTTGTGTTCCGGCGAGAAGAACGCAGGCTCTGTCAGCTGCGCGAGTTCGTAGCTCAGGCCAATGTAATTCGTGGGAACGCGCCGTCCTGGCGACCCGGAATGAATTAAGACCGAAGCGGCCGCCGGCTCAGTCCACGCGAGACCCGGAAACACCGCGGCTGCTGCCGCTGCACCCACCGCGACCTTGAGGAAATGACGTCTCTCTGGAGTCGTTCTGCGAATGGCTTGTCTGTGCTTCATGAGAGCGGTTCCAGAAACGCTGGAACTTCAAATCTGATCCAATCATCCGGGTCCTTCTGTCGAACTGGTGTCGAGCGCGAATTTGGAAAACGCGCGCGCAGTATGGGTTCGGAATTGTCCACACCAAGAATGCTTGGCACCGGTGAATTCTATCCCGATTCCCGTTTCCTTTCGGTTGTGGATCGGCTATGCGGCATGTGGTACCAAATAAACGTGCGTTCGCTGCATGAAATAATGGAGCGGCCGCCTCCGGATGGATGGCACTCCGTCCGACGTATACTGGCACTCGCTGGCGCGAGCACCCGAATCAGCAGCTGAAACGGCGGATCGTTTCATGCAACATCTGCATATCAGCATCGTCGGAGCGGGCCTGGGCGGTCTCGTCCTCGCGCGCATTCTTCAGATCAACGGCATCTGCTCCACGGTGTACGAAGCCGACGCTTCCGCCGACGCGCGCAAGCAAGGTGGCTTGCTAGACATGCACGAGGAGTCCGGGCAGTTCGCCCTTCGCACAGCCGGACTCTACGAGGAGTTTCGCAGCCACATGCACCCGCAAGGCGAGGCGATGCGCGTGCTCGACAAAAACGGAACGGTCTTCATCGACGAAGCGCCTGACCCGGGCGCGGGAATGCGCCCTGAGATCGACCGGGCAGTGTTGCGCGACCTGCTGATCGCATCCCTCGATCCGGGAACGGTCCAGTGGGGACACAAGCTCGCGGCTGCCCGATCATTGGAAGACTGCCGGCATGAACTGACCTTCGCAGCGGGGAATAAAATTACGGTCGATATGCTGGTCGGTGCGGACGGCACGTGGTCCAAAGTGCGTCCACTGCTCTCGAACGCCAAGCCGGAATACTGCGGAATCTCATACATCGAACTTCACATTTCCGACGCCGAACGGCGCTATCCGAATTCCGCGGCGCTCGTCGGTCCTGGGCTTTTCTTCGCGCTCGCCGGCAACAAGGCGTTGATGGGCCATGGAAGCCCACACATCCATCTCGGCGCTTCGTTTCGCGTTCCGCAGGACTGGACGGAGAGAATCGCTGTGGACTGGTCCGATGCGAACGCTGCCCGCGAATTCCTGCTGAAAGAGTTTTCTGATTGGAGTGTCGAGCTGAAGAATCTCATCCGCAATTGCGACGACACGATCGTCCTGCGCTTGATCTACGCTTTACCGGTCGGGCATTCCTGGACGCGCTCGCCGGGAGTCACGTTGCTCGGCGACGCGGCGCATGTGATGTCGCCGTACGCGGGCGAGGGAGCGAATCTCGCCATGCTCGACGCCGCCGAGCTGGCTTTGGCGATCGTACTGTGCGGCGGTGACGTCGAGACCGCACTGAAGCAGTACGAAACAGCCATGTTTACCCGCAGCGCGGCGGCGGCCCAGAAATCCGCGGGCGGTCTCGAACTTTGTTTCGCCCCGGATGCTCCTAGAGGCCTGGTCCATTTCTTCCAGAGCATGAAACCGCCTGACGCACCTAACGCGCAAGGCACTCCATAATTTTTCGCACGAAAGGCGAGCTTCGACCTTCGCGAGTTCTGAAAAGTGCGGTGACAGGGAAATGTGGGCTGATCTGAGACGCAGGTTGTGAACCAGGATGGGGCGGGTACGCGCGCTTCAATCAGGTGATCGGTGATCGGGTGATCAAGCACGGCGGCGGCCCATTCTGGCTTCGACCTTCGCCGCGGCTTCTTCCAGCTTCCTCGCCGCCTCGCGCAGAAAGGAGACGGTGCGGCGTTCGGTCTCCGGCGCAACTCCCTGCTCAAGATACTGGCGCAGCCGTGCCAGCTCTTCGTCGATTCGCCGGCCGAAGCTAACGTTCAGCGGCTCCGACATCGTGGAGCAGTATGACGTCGGATTCGGTATGCATGCGAAAAACGCCGAGGCGAGTGCCATCAGGCGAGAAGCTGATGTTCTTGATTGTATCGGACTTGAAATTCGTGATCTGGCGACCGGGCGAACCATCGACGGGTTGGAGCCAAACATTGTCCACCCCGTTTTCACGTACCGGATAAACGACAGCTTTGTTGTCCGGCGTAAACTGCGGCCAACTAATGATGCTCGTTACGATGCGCAGGTCGGGTTCGAGGACCCTGGTTTTCCCGAACGATTGTGGATCTAAATCGGCAATGACGAGTTCTCGTTTCCTGGCGTTCTGCGCACTCAGGAGAGCTAGAAAAACGACGTGCTTGTTGTCCCGAGAGAGGCCGAAACCGACGGCGCCCGATGAAAATTCCGATCCAAACGTCCCCGGTACTTCTTCCGAAGCGCCACCGTCGATGGGCGCGCGCATGAGCTGTACGTTTCGCGCCAGGTCGACGTAGTAGACCCACTTGCCATCGGGCGAGCATACGGGCGCAACGTCACCCGCTCCATGTGTAAGCCGCTTAAGATTCGAGCCGTCCGCGTCCATGCGCCAGATATTCACCGTGCTTTTGTTCGTACGTCCGGCCCAGACGAAAGTCACGTATCGACCACCGGGGCAAGCCGTTGGTCTAAAAAGGTGAAACTCTGTGTCCGCGAGCAAAGTGGTTCGGGCTGCGCCGTCGAGCGAGACGCGCTGAATGTTTCCGTCGAATAAAATCGCATTGTCACTCGCCCAATCGAAGAAGTAGGAATTCTCGCTCTGGGCCGGAGCAGGCTCCGGGGGAGTTCCGGCAAAGCCTGCGGCAGGCACGACGTAGAGAGTGCTGGTATTTCGTTCCTGAACGGTGGCGAGCGTTTTACCGTCGGCGGAAACTGACGCGCTGACGTAGCTGTTCGTGTCCCTAGTGATCCGCTGAATCGTTCCGCCGGCATTGGGTACGAATCCGATTTGCAGGCGCGGCGGAGGCGGCGTGCCTCCGAGTTGATAGGTGACGATCATACCGCGGCCGCTCGGGAGCCAAACGAGATCGAACAGATCGTCATCCGGGAAGCGAGCGAGGGTGTGAAGTTTTCCGGAATCCACGTCCGCAACGGTAATCGAACCCAGGTCACTGCGATCCACGTTGGGAGAAGCCGCGGCAATCTGCTTTGCGTCCGGTGACCAGGACACGGCCGTTGGGATCGAAGCCTCGGCGCCGGTGTAGAGTAACTTTTCGTCCGTTCCGTCGGCGTTGGCGGTAAGCACCTGAAACTTTCCAACATCGGGATTGTTCGCCCGCGCGAAGCAAATGCGGCTTCCGTCGGGAGAGAACGCAACGTTGGTGTCCACGTCAACTGCCACGAGTTGCGGCGTGCCTCCTAGGACCGGAACGCGGAAGAGCTTCAATCCCGCGCCGCCTTTGTATGTTTCTTTTCCGAAATATACATAGCCGCCATCCGGGGAAAACGCAACGGTCGCATAGCCGATGTCTTCGGGGACGACCACCTGTGTGTCGCTGCCGGTTTGAATGTGGCGCAGCCAGAGGCTTTGTTTGCCTCCCTGCTCGACCGTGCGCAGCAGGTATTTGCCGTCCGGCGAAATCGCCGCCAGGCCGACGTTTCCTTGATTCGTGATCTGAGAAATCGTGAAGTTCGCAAAAGGAATGGTGTGCTTGAGATTTAAGAACGAATGAATGCCGTAGCCGGCAGCTGCCAGCACCAAAACAGCGATCAGTAGCCCCGCGGCGAGCCCAATTTTATGTTGCTTGGCCGCTTGCACGACGACGGTTGTCGTCGAGCGTCCCTGCGATGAATCCTGCGCATCGAATAACGGAGTCGGCTGTCCGGCGCGCGCGGCTGAGTCGCCCCCCGCGCTTTGCTGGTTTCCTGGACTCTGACGTTGCATTGCCGCGCGTTTCGAATCCGTATCGCGGAGCATCCGTTGCAGATCTGCCCTCAGATCCGAGGCGTGCTGGTAGCGCAGTTTCATTTCTTTTTCGAGCGCCTTATTGATAATCCGTTCGAGCTCCGGCGGTAAATCCGGACTGAGCCGGACCGGCGACACGGGCGCGCGATTCAGAATGGCATCGAAAATAACGCCAGTAGTGTCGCCTCGAAATGGCAAAGCGCCCGTAGCCATTTCGTAAAGCACTCCACCGAATGAGAATATGTCCGTGCGACCGTCCAGTTCCTGGCCTCGGACCTGCTCGGGCGACATGTAGGCCACCGTGCCTACCGCCGTGCCCGGGCTCGTTAACATGTCGTCGGAAGTCGCCGTAGGCATTCCAGAAACACCAACGCCTCCGTTCACGGAAGTGAGTTTTGCCAAACCGAAATCCAGAATCTTCGCGTCTCCGCGTTTCGTTACCAGGATGTTGGTTGGTTTGATGTCCCGGTGGACGATTCCCTTGGAGTGCGCGGTGTCCAGGGCATCTGCAATCTGAATGCTCAGTTCCAGTAGCTGTTCGAGCGGGACGGGACTCGCGTTGATCAGGTGCTTCAGAGTTTGTCCGTCGAGAAATTCCATGGCTAGAAACGCGCGTCCAACGTCTTCGCCGATGTCGTAGACGGTGCAGATATTGGGATGACTCAGCGCCGACGCGGCTTTCGCTTCGCGGCGGAAGCGTTCCAGGGCTTGCAGATCCTGCGCAAAGCCCTCCGGCAGAAATTTCAGCGCAACGAAACGGTCCAGGCGGGTGTCTTCGGCCTTGTACACAACTCCCATACCCCCACCGCCGAGTTTTTCGATAATCCGATAGTGAGAAATCGTTAGACCGATAAGCGAGAGTGGATCCGCCATATTGCGGACATGTTAGGGCTCGGATTCAAGCTAAGTCAACGAATCCCCGGCGGCAGGACGATCAACTCTTGCATCCCACGTGCACGAGTACCCGATTAACGCTGTGACGGGGGAATGTGGGCTGCTCTGAGGCGCGAGGTTGTGAACAAGGATGTTGCGTTCGCGCGGCCGGCTCGATCAGGTGATCGGGTGATCAGGGATCATGTGATCAGGGACGGCGGCCGGCCATTCTGGCCTCGACCTTCGCCGCGGCTTCTTCCAGCTTCTTGGCGGCCTCGCGGAGAAAGGAGGCTGTCCGGCGTTCGGTCTCCGGGGCAACTTCCTGCTCGAGATACTGGCGCAGCCGCGCCAGCTCTTCGTCGATTCGCCGGCCGAATTCCTCAAATCGATCCATCTCTGTCTCCCTCGTGCGAAATGAACTGCTGCACGTTAAGAATAGCGGTATTTGCGGTTGCAAATAAATACCCCTACACCTCAGCGAGAGCTTCCATCGGGGAAATTTGCGCGGCGCGTTGCGCCGGAACGAGGACGGCGGCGAGACACACGATTGCGGTGACGCATGCGGCGGCGGCAAGCACCGCAACGTTGAGCGCCGGCACTTTCCAGAGCAGCGAGCCCATCGCGCGGCCTGCCTGCCACGCTCCGAACAAACCGAGTACGGTTCCGGCGGCCAGCAAACGCAGCGACAGGGAGAGAAATTGAATGCGGATCCGCCCGGGTTGCGCTCCGAGGGCGATCCGCACGCCAATCTCGCGGCGGCGCTGCGCGACGGCATAACTGAGCACGCCATACGTGCCGATGGAAGTGAGCAAAAGCGCGATCGCCGAGAAAATTCCGGCGAGCATGGCGGGTGAGCGGCGGGCGACTAGACTGTCCGCGATTCGCGTGTCCATCGAGCGAACGTCGCTGACCGGGACGTTGGGATCGACCTGGCGAACAACTTTCTGCAACGTCAACGCGAAAGATTCGGGTGCTTGGCGGGTGCGGACCGCGACGAACGGCTGGTCACCGAGACGGAAGGCGTAAGGATAATAAACCGCGCCCTGCGCTGCGTCCTCGGTGAGCCCGGCCTGCTTCACGCCGCCGACCACGCCGACCACCGTAAATGCATCCGCATCCTTCCCCACTTCCGAGCCGTCCCACAAACGCTGGCCGATGGCGCTGGAGTGCGGCCAGTAGTAGTGCGCGTAATCTTCATCCACGACGCAGACGTGGTCGGCGCGACGCGAATCGTCGGCGTCGAGGAATCGGCCTTCACGGAGCACGAAACCCATGGTGTGGAAATAATCGCCGGTGACGCCGTAGGAATAATTTGCGCGCACGGATTCGCCGGGACCGGTTGTGTGACCCGCAACGGTGGAAGCGCTTTTGCCGGTATTGCCGCTGAACGGCACATTGCTGACGATGCCCGCGGACACCACTCCGGGCAGATGTTCGATTTTCTCCGTGACTTGCTCGAAGAATTTCGGACGATCGGCTTCCGAATAGTCCGCCCAGGTGAGCAGGATTTGTCCGGTGAGCACGTGGTCGGATTGAAAGCCCGGAGAAACGGCCATCACGCGGCGTAGGCTGAGGCTGAGCAGGCCCGCTCCGGCGAGCAGAATAAAAGCGAGCGCGATCTGGGCGACGACGAAACTGTGGCGCAGAATTTGCACGCCATGACCGGTCGTGCCCCCGCGGCTGACCGATTGCAGCGCATTTCCCACATGACGGCGAAGATTGAACCACGCGATGGGCGCCGCGACCGCGAGGCCCATCACGATCGCGGCCACTAGGCCAACCAGGGCGACACGCGCGTCGAACTCGATGCGGCTTCCCATCGGCAGCCGCTCGGCGCCCAGCGCACGCAATAGCTGAATTCCCGCGGCGCCGACGGCGAGGCCGAGCAATCCTCCGGCGAGGGTGAGCAAAGTGGTTTCGACCACTACTTCGCTGACCAGATATTTCCAACCCGCACCGAGCGCCTGGCGGACGGCCAATTCTTTCGCGCGGCCGCTGGCGCGAATCAGCAGCAAGTTCACCAGATTCACCGCGCCGATTAGAAGAAGTACGAGCACGCCTGCTTCGAGCAGCAGCAGCGTGGGACGCACGGCTGCAACGTGGTCGGCACGTAGCGGCACAACCAGCGAACGAAACCCCGCCTCGGCCATCATCTTGGCCTGCGGGTCATCCGCTTCGAGCGCGGTGTTCTGCGCGTCGAGCTCGGACTGTGCTTGCGCCAGCGTCGCTCCGGGTGCGAGACGCGCGATCATCTGGGTCACGTTTCCGCCGGAATGGCGCTGCAGAGGCGCGCGTTGTCCGGGGTCGGACGCGAACGGCAGGAAAACCCGCGCGTCGGAAGAAAGAAAACGGAAGCTGGCAGGCAGAACGCCGACCACCGTTCGGGTGACGCTGTTCACGCGAATTGTTTTTCCGAGCACGTTCGGATCGGCGTTGAATTGTTGCCGCCAGTAAGCGTCGGAAAGAATTGCGACGTGGTCGGTGTCCGAGCTGGTTTCCTCGTCCGTGAATTCGCGCCCGATCGCGGGGCCGAGCCCGAGCGTGGTGAAAAAATCGGGAGAGACGCGCATGGTCTGGATGCGTTCGGTGGAGTTGGGCTCGCCGACGACTTCCATGCCGTAGCGATAAATCGAAAGCGATCGGAACGCGGGAATGCGGCCGCGGCGTTCATAATAATTTGTGATCGACGAGCCATCGCGATCGACGCCGGCGTTCGGATAGGTATTGAAAATCGTCATCAGCCGGTCGGGCTGGGGAAAGGGCAGGGGACGCAGCAGTACCGAATCGATCACCGCGAAAATCGTGAGGTTCGCGCCGAAGCATACGGCCAGTGTGAGGAGCGCGGTCGCGGTAAAGGCCGGGCTCTTGCGCAGGAGGCGCGCGGCGTAGCTCAACTCCCTGCGAAATTCGTCGAAAAAGTGCACGCCAAACGCTTCGCGGCAATCGGCCTTCAGATTGATATCGGTGCCGAGTCCCGCGCGGACGACGCGCGTCGCCTCTTCTCGTGACATGCCGGAGCGCACCAGGTCGTCCGTCTCTTGCTCGATGTGGAAGCGCAGCTCCTCGGACATCCCGGCTTCGAATTTACGCCGCAGGGCGAGCGCACGAAAAAGCGAACCCACGCGCTTCAGCATGTCAGACCTCCTCCGGCCTAGTGTTTAAGGCCGCGGTCATCGCGGACGCGAGGCGGTTCCACCCGGCCGTTTCTTCGCGCAAACGGCGGCGGCCCGCCGCGGTCAAGGTGTAATACTTCGCGCGGCGGTTATTCTCGCTCTGGCCCCACTCAGCGCGGATCAGGTCGTGACTCTCCAAGCGGTAGAGCGCCGGATACAAGGAGCCTTGCGGAATCTCCAGCGCGTCTCTGGAGATCTGGCGGATGCGCAGCAAGACGCCGTAGCCGTGCAGCGGTTTCAGCGAGACGGCCTTCAGAATCAGCAGGTCTAGGGTGCCGGGAAGCACGTCGGCGGATTTGTCCACGTTTGGGTCTCTCCTAGTTAAACTGGGAGTGTAGCGGATGCTCTCCTAGTTACGCAAGGGGAATGCGAAGACGGGGTTCGGACGGATTGGGGCAAGTCGCGGTAGCCAGCGTGGTCGGACAAATGGAAACCGGCAGGTCGCCGGGTGACAATCAGGAACTCGTCCTGGAACTCTTCCCGCACGAACCTACTAACGAGGCAAGCTAGCGTGTAAATTAATTGTGGATGAAGGCTCGGGGAAAACTTTGTCGCCCGCTCAGAGTCCTTGGCACTTTGGCGCTGTCGTTCGTAATTGTGATTTTCGCGGCTACAGCCAGCGCTCAAAAGGTTCCATCGTGCACGGTGAAGCCGGCGTCGATCCCGCTGGGGCAGACGGTACGCCTGCGATGCGAAGTGCCTGCCGCAACGGCGCGCCTGAACGCTCAGCTGAACTCCAGCAAGAACGACAGCCCGAACGCGCGCACGGTGCGTCTTTTCAAACAAGAAAGCGGCGATTGGGAAGGCCTGATGCCCGTGGCCGTCGCCGACTCTCCCGGCGCCTATCCCATCGAATTCCTCGCGGCCGATGGCGCGACGCTCGCGTCCGTCGACGTGACCATTCGCAAGACGATTTTCCCCACGCAAAATGTTACGCTCGCGCCGCAGATCGAAGCGCTGCATTCCACCAGCGAAGAAATGAAAACGCTCACCAGCTTCCGCGATTCCGTCTCCGACGTGAAATATTGGAGCGATCCGCTGGTCGCGCCGCTTCCCGGATGCGTGATCTCTCCGTTTGGCGTCGCGCGCCTGCACAATGGAAAGCCGACCGGCGAATTTCACGGAGGAATCGACCAGCGCGCGGCGAAGGGAACTCCGATTCACGCCGCGGCCGCAGGAATCGTAAAAATCGTGCAGCCCTTCAACGTTCTCGGCGGCACGGTGGCCATCGACCACGGCCAGGGCCTCGAAACGATGTACCTGCACATGTCCAAATTAAATGTGGAGCTTGGCGCGCACGTGAAGAAGGGCGATGTGATCGGCTACGTCGGCTCGACCGGCCGCGCCAACGGCCCGCACCTGCACTGGGTGGTTTACGTGAACGGCGTTCCGCAAAATCCGCAGCAGTGGGTCACGCTGAAATCCTGCGCCGTCCCCAAAAAGAAATCGTAGAAAAACTCCGCGTGCAGAGGCCGCGACGTGCTGAGTCTCAATTTGTTGTGAGGACCTGCGCGTCATAGACGGCTCTGCCGCCGACCATGGTCAAAACGGATTCCGTTTTTGGCAGCTCGGCCGTGGCCACCGTGAAAATATCCTGCGATAAAATCGCGAGATCGGCCAATTTCCCCGGCTCCCGGCTCCCGTTATCTTTCTCCGCGAATTCGGCATGCGCCGAAGTTAACGTGTAAGCGATGACGGCCTGCTCGCGCGTTATCGCTTCCGCCGGACGGTTTCCGTGGATCGTCGCGAACACGATATTGAGAAATGGATTGGTTGGGCCGTCCGATCCAAAAGCCAAAGGAATGCCCTCCGACAAAAGCGATTTGAGCGGCTGCGACTTCGCGAATGCTGGGTTCCATCGCTTCCAGCTGCACATCCACCTGATTCACCGGCTGCAGTTCCAGGTGATCGTGCGCGTCGTTGACCCCGGGGATTACGGTGTGGCCGGTGAGTTCAATTTGTTTTGTCTGCGGACCCGCGAGCACTTTCATTGTTGCGGAATATCCGGTGGCAACAATTCGCTCGCCGCGTATCGCCAGTGCTTCCACGTACGGCTGCCGGGAATTGCTAGTGAATACTTTCCCGTTGAACAGGATTCGATCGGGAGGCGCGTTCTGCCGGAGTGCGAAACCAAAAACGACCGAAGAACCATAAGGCCAACGCCCCAACAGTGAGTCTCCCCACGTCGTTCCAGTTCCTCCGAAGGATTGCCGCACGCTCTGCTTCTCGAGGGCTTCGAGGTTATCACCGTCCGCGCGTCATCGCCGTGCTTTGTGGAAGAGCGCGACACCTGAGTAACGCGCTGGGTCTGCACGGCGCATCGGGGGTTTCAGGCCGGAATCGTGGGTGGACGGAAATTGCGGAGGAAATGCGTGGCCGCAGCGACGATCGGCGCGTGCGGCGGCATGCGGGTTCGGCGAGAGCGAAGCAACTTGCAGTAAGGCGAAGCCCGCGAATTGGCTCCGCCTTACTGGTTTGCGTTAAATCGAGCACTCTATTTAATGACCGTCACGACCAGCGGAAGAGTTCTAGCTGTGGCACCGGCCGTGGCCGTTACGTTCACAACGTAGGTTCCCGCTTTTGGCGTGGACGAGTTTGAGTTGCTGGAGCCACAACCGAACGCGCAGAAAGCCAGCCCCACGATCGCGATCATCCCGAAAGCGCGACGCAACTTCCGCCGGCGGCCGAGCGGCAGCAGCAATCCCGCGAACGCCACGGTCGAAAGAATGCCCCACGGATTGGAGGGCGACGCCGCGACTGCAGAGGCTGCGGTAGCGCCGGAACTGACCGTTACTTTCACCACGCCCGGATTTACTCCATCGAGCGCGACGGTTGCCGGAGTGAATGCGCAGGTCAGAGCCACACCATTCTGCGGCGCGCAACTGAACGCCACCGTCGCCGTGGATCCACCCAGCGGAATCACGCTGATCGTGGATGTGCCGGGCGCTCCCTTTCCGACGTTGATTGCTGCGGGCTGGGCCTGCATGGTGAAGTCCGCCACCATCAGCGTGATCGGGCCGCCGGTGGCGGACGAAAGTACGGCATCGCCTGCATACGTCACCGAAATGGAGTGCGTGCCCGGCGCGAGCGTGCTGATCGCGAGGTTTGCCGTTCCGGTGGCATCGAGTTTCACGGTGCCGATGGTATTCGCGCCGTCAAGAAACACCACATGGCCGGTGGCGACATACTGCCGGACGTCCGACTGCACCTGCGCCGACAGATTGATCACGCCGCCCGCAGCGGCGCTGGTGACGTCCGAAGTGAGGTTGATGTACGGCGGTGAATTGGGGTTCACCGTCAAGTAGCCGCTGGAGTTCGAGCCGGTTACGTTGCTGTCTCCGGAGAAAACGACCTTTACCAAGTGCTGGCCCGCGGTTTTGAACGTGGTCGTGAATTCGAATGAATCGCAATACTGCTCGCTGGCCTGCACTGGAGGGCCGAGCGACACGGGCGAACCGGAAGTGTAATCGCTGATCGAGACGGTGCCACCGTAAGGTGCGCAGCCGTTGTTCGCGAGCACGAGCTGGCCAGCGATCGTAACGGGAACGCCCGGAACCGCTGTGCCTTCCAGGAAAACATCGGCGACCACCGAGCCGGCTTTCGTGGTGGTCATCGAGTAGGTGGCTTGGTTGGCTTTAAAACTATTGTCGCCGGGATAGGAAGCCACCAGTTGATGCGTGCCCGCGGCCAGGCCGGGAGCGAGAATCGGCAACACACTCGATTGTCCCGTGGGAGTGGTTCCGTTTCCGAAGACGATCGAACTTTCTCCATAATTCAAAACGAGCGTGCTCGGACTTTCGTAATTCGCGGTGAGCGTGTTCGCCGGAGCCCCATCGACAAGCAGATTGATCGTTCCGGTGGGATGGCCCACTTCGGACACGCCCGCCACGGCAACCCACAGCAACGCCGGTTCGCCGTATTGCACGGAGATCGGCGACTGGACGAAATATCCTCCCGCGAGCCCGCCCATTTGCATCTGGCTGGCTTCGGGCGTTACGGTCACGTCCAGCGCATTCGAGCTGCTGGAATAGTATTTTCCGTCACCGCTGTAGCGCGCGGTGATGCCGTAGGAACCTCCGGGCACGTCAGGCGATTTGATGGTGGCGATGCCACTGGTGCCGGAGGTGGTGAGTTCCGAAGCGCCGACGCCGAGAACATCGCCGGTCGAGGTGCCGGTGGAGAGCAACGAAACAGTTCCGGTCGGCGCGGTGCAGGTCGTGCCGGTGCAGGTGACGTTGGTGCTAAAAGTGATCGGCGTGCCGTGAACGACGGTGGTCGCCTGGCCGCTGCCGAGCGCGAGAGTCGTTTTCGATCCGGCGGTCGCGGCGGCGCTGGCCCATTTCGTAACCAGCGCGTTTGCGTCAAACGAGCCCATGCCGCTGGCCAAATCGTAGCCGGGACCGGACGCATAGCCGACGGTGTATTCGCCGTTCGTGTCGGGCACTTTGTTATCGCCCTTCACAATGTCGTGATAAATGTTGGCCGTCGCGCCGAGCCGATACAAAACATAGTTGGCAAGACCCTGCGGTTGGCCACCCGCCTTCTGCAGGACGAGCGCCATGATGCCTGCCGCGGCTGGGCTGGACGCCGACGTGCCGCCGACAGGGAAGATGCCGAGATATTCCGGATCGGCGCAGCTTCCTTCGAAGCACAGCGCGTAACCTGTGTGTCCGGCGGCCGCGAGCGAAATGTCGGGCAAGTCGCGCTTGCCGTCGTTGGGAACGCCGACGGCTGTCTGCCAGTCCGGCTTGGCGTAGAGAGTGCTGACGCCGCCGCTGCCCGCCCACAAAGATGTTGCGAACGGATCGTTGCTGCTTTCGTTCCACACAATTTCCGGAATGTAGCTGAGCGCGGATTGCAAAGTTGTCGGATCGGCGTTGATCGTCCAGTACGCGTCTTCGTTCGTGGTGTCGTCGAATTGCGTGCCGCCGACCGCAACGTTGAACGGAGTGGAAGCGATGCCGTTCACCGCGACGCCGTGCGAGGCGAAGAGGCCGCTGCTCTGCGAATCGCAGCCGGCGCCGCCGTTGTCACCCGCCGAAACAAAAGACGTAATTCCTTGCGCGGCGGCCTGCAGCCAGAGCGCGTTGTAAAACGCGGTGCCCACGCTGCCCATGTTCTGCTCGCAATCGCCGAAGCTGGTGCTCATGATCGGCGCGAGGTTATGGTCCACGATATACGCGGCGGAAATGTCCACGCCGTCGGCGAAATTGCTTTGCGATGCGACGGCGATGATGTGCGCTCCGGGAGCGACGGCGCCGGCCCAGGTGACGTCGAGTAGCGCTTCGATGGTGTCGTCGTAGGATTGCGTTTGCGGATCGTCGCCGTTCACGATCATTACCGGATCGTTCGCAGGCAGGGCCATCACGTTGCGGAAATCGCGGATGTCCTGAATGCCGTCAAATCCGTAGTAGGAATCTTCCAGACTGCTGCGCGTGACGATCGCGATGGATTCGCCCGTGCCGTCGATGCCAGCGGCGTAGAGCGGCTTCACGTTATAGATGGTGGCAAAGTCGGCAGGCCCAAGGAAATGCTGGCCATACTGCCCTTCGATTTTGCCGGTCTTTTTGTCGACCTTAATTTTTTCGCCGATCTTCAGGTTCGGGACGTGCGGCTCGCTGTGCAGGCGCACCACGCCCTTCACTACCGGCGCCAGCGCCGCGGGAATCTGGACGTCGGTCGAGTTGGAGACGAACTTGGTTTTGTTGAAAGTGTAGTTGTGCATCTCGGTGGAGAAGGCCTGCTCGACCTGCGCCACGGAGCCGCTGAAGACGATGAAGCGGCGGCTCTGTGAAATTTCATGCACTGTGAGCCCTTGCGATTGCAGCCACTGCTGCACGGTAGCGGCGTCCGCGGCGGCAACGCCGAATTGCGCGCCGAATTGCGCGGGCGTCAGCCACTTGTGAAACGAGGGCGACGACGCGTCGTGAAGCGATGCGAGCAACTGAACGGCTTGCTGATCCTGTTCCGGGGCCGGAGACAGCATCAGAATCATGCGGCCGAGATTCTGGCCGCTGGGCATACGGCCGTTATCGACGCTGGCCTTGACCAACGGCGAAGTGGAACCGGTGACCGTGATTCGCTGACTATTCTGGACGGCCGACTCAATGCGCGAAGGAATTTGATTTTGAGCTTGAGAAGCGCCTGCCGTGAAAAGAAACGCGGCGAGCGCCAGAACGGTGCAGTAACGCTTGAGATTGTCGCTGATAACCACGGGGCAGATCCTCCTGGATGTACGGCTGAAATTCACCTACAGAGCTTGGGTTGGAGCTTAGGTTCGGGTGTGAATCACCGGCAAAGGGCTTGTCGGTGCTGCTTAGTGCATGGGGACATGCACGGTGGCGAATCGCGAGATCGCTTTGATGATTAACTCCGCGCAGTCGCGCGGGCACATGAGCCCCACTGCAAACTTCATTCCGATTTCTTCCTCGAGGTAGCGAAGTGTGGTTTGACGCAACCGGTCGACAGACAAAATAAATATGGTGCAGAGAGTTTCACTTCCGAGGAAGGCTGTCGTTGCGCTGGCGCAACTACGCCAGAAAAGTTTCAAGCGGCGAGATTTTGGAGGCGGAGCCTAGACCTTTCGCGGCGCAAGACGCGCGGGAGCGCGTAGCAGGATTCCACCGCGGCGTTTCACGATGGCGCGGCTTTTGTGCCATTCGCTGATCAGGCGGCTGGTGGTATAGGGAGTGATGTTCGCGGCGTCGGCGAGGCTTTCATTGGTCACTTCGATTTCTATGCCGTCGGCGGTCTTGACTCCGACGACGCGCGCCAGATCGAGCAGTACTCCCGCAAGCCTTTCGCGCGCGGTGTGGCTGCTCAATGCAACGTGCGCGGCCAGGTACCAGGTGACGTATTCGCCGGCGATGGTCAGCGCGTTGTGCAGAATCTGCGGGAAGCGCTCCGCAAAACGGCGTAACGTGGCCCGGTCCCACGAAAGAACTTTGCTGTCGGTCATCGCGGCGCAGCTCATCAGGTACGCGTTGCGTCCGGGTATAATCGCGGCGCCGCCGAATGTGTCGCCCGGGGCGACCAGGAACAAAAGAAATTTCCGTCCGTCCGCCGCCGCGTAATAAAAGCGCACGCATCCACTGACCAGAAGGTATAAGCGCTCGGCGGAGTTTCCCTGCGTCGTGATGGTCGAACCGGCGGGAAATCGTTGCACCCGGCCGGCGCCGAGAATGATTTCCTGGTCCCGCGGTGTCAAGCCTTCCAACAATTTACATTTTGACGTGAGAATCGAGCCGGTTGCGGAACCCTGGGGCATGCTGCTTTCTCCATTGGAATAGCATGGTGCGTACTCGCCGTCGTCGATTGTGGAGAACCTGCGGATCGGAAACGTGAAGCGGACCCGGAATAGACGGGATAGTCTCACTATCGTCGTTGATGCGCAATTGTCAGCAGAGACCGAATCCCACAACCCGGTGAGCGTTGGATACTGTAGGGGTACTGTACTGACCGCTTACATAAGCGCCGCACGCTCGGGCTTCGAACCTTTTTCATTCACAGTGTGCGCGTGAGGTTCAGAATCGGCCGCACGGGCGGGTGAAGACGGAGCAAAAGGGTAGCCCTTCCGTTGGAACCCGCCACTACGCTCCGCAAGACCACCGAATTCCGGGATAGAATTTCTGTGACAAAGAAGCGGGTTTCGAGAGCCGCAAATCCCCATTCAGAAGGCGTACCCGCATGTTTGAAACATTCGAGCGCGACGGATATCTAGTCACCACCGATCCTGCAAAATTTGACCTTAACGCGATTCATGGGTGCCTGGTTCGCGCCTACTGGTCGCAAGGCATCCCGCGAAAAACAGTGGAGCGCGCTGTCGCCAACTCTCTCTGCTTCGCTGTGCTTCACGGGAAAGCGCAGGTCGGTTTCGCGCGCGTGGTCACCGACTGCGCCACCTACGCTTATCTCTGCGACGTTTACATTCTGGAAGAGCATCAGGGCAAAGGCCTGGGAAAGTGGCTGATGGAATGCGTGATGGCCCACCCGTCGCTGCAAGGTTTGCGCCGCTTCAGTCTGGCGACTCGCGACGCTCACGGCCTGTATCGGCAATTTGGGTTTCGCGAGCTCGGCAATCCCGACACGGCCATGGAAATTCTCCGGCCAGACATTTATAGAACTACGCGATCGGCCATGGATGAGAATCGAGGTTTGGAACATGAAGCCGAATGAACCCAGCCGCACGGCGCTGATGATCGCCCGGCAACGAGCGGCTCATCAGGTGCTCGATCACGGCGCAATCCTCGACGATCCTTTCGCCATGAAGATTCTCGATGAAGACGAAAACAGCGTGCTTCAATTTGCGAACGCACATCCGTCGGCTGGCATCGGACGCCTTTTCACCGCCGCGCGTAGCCGGATTGCGGAGGACGCTTTGTCGATCGCTGTCGAAACAGGGACGCGGCAGATCGTCATCCTTGGCGCCGGCCTTGACACTTTCGCTCTCCGGAATCCGCACGGCGCGCGCGAGATCCCTGTCTATGAAGTGGACCACCACGCCACGCAGGAGTGGAAACGCCAGCGGCTGACTTGTGCTCGTATCGCAATTCCGCCATCTCTTCGTTTCGTGCCGGTCGATTTCGAGCGTGACGATGTGGGAGATGCGCTCGCCGCCGCGGGCTTTCAGCAGGACTCGCCCGCGTTTTTCACCTGGCTCGGGGTGGTGCCCTATCTCACCGAGGAGGCGATCGGCCGCACTCTGGATTACATCGCGTCCATCCAGAACTTGGAGGTGGTGTTCGACTACATGGACGCTCCGGAGGCATTCTCTGAAGAGTTGAGGCCGTTAGAAACGGCGCGAGACGAGCAGCTTAAGAAAATGGGCGAACGCTCGGTCAGCCGTTTCGATCCGGCCGGCATCGCAGCGATTCTTCGCTCGCACGGATTTTCCGCCATCGAAGACGTGAATTACCAGCAGATCGCGTACAGGTTCGGCCACGGTATACAAGGACTCCCGCCCGGACACGCCGGCCTCCATGTTGTCCACGCTAAACACTAATCGAGCGCGTTGCCGGCGGTCATCGAAGCCAGCCGGATCTCCATACGTTCGCCAATGTTTACTGATAAATGTGGAGCGGGGAGCCTCGGTATGGCGTCCAAATCTTGGTGAACGCGGTTACCAGATGTCTGCGGACCGGAAAATCACAGATCCGGCGACGCGATTTATCAGGACTTGGACGGGTGCGGGAGCAATCTTGGTCGCTCTAAAGTGCGAGTGACAGGATTCGCCCATGTACGTAGTCCTCGTCCGGTTCTTCCTTTGCTGCAGCGTCGCTTGCACCTCCGGTTCCTTCGCTCCTTACGCCCAGGTTCCCGAAACAAAACCAAAGACCACTTTGGAGTTCTCCAAGGAGCCATGCGGAAATCCGCTAATGGAAAATCAAGTATGGAGTTCAGTAGGGGAAAGGTGTCGCGAGTGACAGGCGGTCGCACACTGCTGGTCACCTTGCCGCATGACCTCCATCCACTACGGGTTTTCATCGTCGGTGTTGGTCTTAAAAACCAAAAGCTTGCGGCGGAGCAGGCTAAAGAACTCCCGTCACGATTGCTGTTAGATAGCTCTGTGAAAATTCTCGTGAAGTCGGATTGGGAGTCTGCGGACACCAAGCCGACTGAGACTACCGGTGCGGTTCACGTCAAAAAGAGCAGCTCTGGAATTGACGATGTAGGGCTCTTTCTCTTATCGAAGGGCTTAGTGAAATTCCGACAGCCACAACCGTATTCTATGTCCCGATACACTGAGTGTCAGTACAAGCGCGCAGAAGCCGAAGCGCAATCAAAGAGACTGGGCGTCTGGTTCCGATCCAGCTGATGCGTGATTAATTCGGTAACCGGACATCTGAACCCACTTGTCGGGCTAAGTGACTCACGGATCGCGCGGGTCCTCTGGGACTCACCTCTGGGCTCAGCGCGCGTCAACGAATCGGCTGATACTCGAGAATCAGCATGCCGTTGTCGAGAGCGCGCGAGTGCTTGAGCTGGAATTTCTTGAGTTCGCGATTGTCGTCAAAAAGTTTCAGGCCGCCGCCTACCACAAAGGGATGCAGCATCAGACGCAACTCGTCGATCATGTCGTGCTGCAGCAGAGCCTTCACCAGAGTGGCGCTGCCATAGACGAGGATGTCGCCGCCGTCGGAATTCTTCAGCGCTGCGACGTCTTTGGCCACGTCGCGAAGGATCTGGCTGTTGTTCCACTCTGCTTTTTGCAGGCTGCGAGATACCACATATTTCGGCAGCTGATTCATTCGGTCGCCGAACGGAGTGCCAGCCTGCCTCGGCCACCCCACGGCGAACGCTTCGTAGGTATGCTTGCCGAGCAGCAAAGCCTCGACGCTGGAAACTTCGTCCAGCTTATATTTCCCACCCTCCGGAGAGCGGTATTGCGCCGACCAACCGCGATGCGGATGCGCGGTCTCGGCGCCGCCGGGCGCTTCGACCACACCATCAAGAGTGATGAATTCGGTGACGATGATTTTTCGCACGATCTTTTTTTGTAGACCTCGCAGTCCGGCGCGCGCAGCATCTGTTCTACAAGAGACTATCGCTTTCGTTTAGATTCGCTCCGCGCGATGCGAAACTCATCCTCTCACAGCCTCAGGAAACGGGGCCAACACGTGATTGCAGCCCAACAAGAGGGACCGTTTATTGCAGCTCGCTGTACGCGGCCTTCGCTTGCTTGAGCAGAGGCAGATTGGTGTCGGCGTCCTTCCACACGTCAAGCAAGTAGCCGAGCGTCTGTTTAGCTTTTTCGCGGTCGCCCTTGGCAAGATAATCGGCCGCGAGCGTAACGTGAGCTGCCAGCCACAGCTGCTGAGTCTCCCAGCCGAGCGCGCGATTTCTGAGCCCCATGAGTTTTTCGTGCCAGGCGATGGCATCGTCCGTTTTTCCGGCTTGTTGGTAGGCTCTCGCGAGACCTTCGACGCTAAACGGCGTGCTGTTGTCCGCGTCTGAAAGGGTGAACAGTTCGATGGCTTTGTCCGTCTGTCCGCGAGCCAGCGCGATTTCTCCTTGAAATAGATGCAGGTAGCCGGTCTGCTCGGCATTCTTGGAGTCCACGAGCGGCGCGATAGAGCTTTCCAATTTTTCCGCTTCATCCAGAGCGCCCGCGCTTACGTACTGCCGGCCGATCCGCGCGCCGAAGATGACCTTCGGTTCGATCGCTTCGAAGTGCTCGAGAGCGTTATCCAGCTCTTGCCTCTCGGCGTGCAAATTCCCCTGGCCATCGGCGAGGATGGCGAGCCAGAGATGGACACGGGCTGTGCTGAGCACGGCCGGTTGATTCTGCAGAATGGCCAGACACTGTTCGAAGCGCTTCGCTGCGCTTGCATAGTGGCCCTCGTACATATCCAGCATCGCCAGAGAACGCATTCCGCTTTCGCGTGTCACCGGCCTTTCCAGCATGGCTGAAAAGAGCTGCCGCGCTTTCTGGGCATCGCCATTCAGGATGAGGGCATAGCCGTACTCTCTGCCAATGTCACCGGCAGTAAGCCAGCCGGGGTCTAGCCGAACAGCTTCGGCATACGCGGCCAGCGCTTCCGGCAATTGATTTAGAGTCTTATACGCGGTGGCCATTTCGATATAGGTTCTGGCGTCGTCCGGCGCGACTCTGAGGACTTCCTTGTACTGTGCGATGGCTTCGGGGGCGCGTCCATGCGTGCGTAGCAGGCGCGCGTAACTGCAAAGCGTGGTCCAATCGTCGGGATAGCGGCTCAGATACGCGCGATAAAGGGCGTCAGCCTCGTTGACGTGCCCAAGGTCATCGGCATAGTTCAGTTGAATCAGCAGGCGCTCGCGGTCGGTGGTGCGCGAGGACAGCGCCAGCGCCTTTTCGTATTCCTGTTTTCCCTCGACCGGCGCGTTGGTCACGTAGCTGAAATAATCGTTGCCGAGAGCCGCGTGGGCCATGGCGAAGTCTGGGGCGTTCTGGACGGCAGCGCGCATCAACGTTACCGAATCCTGGAATTTTCCCTGATGCCAGAGTGCCATGCTATCGGCGTACTGCTTGAGAGCCGTCAACGAACTGGTGGTTACTTCGGGAAGCGGCCGGTCTGCGCGGTGAATCTGATAGAGCGATTCACCAAGGTCGCGCCGAAGGTTGGCGGCGATGACGTCGAGAGCGTCCAGAAGATGATCCTCACCGTAGGAGCGTTCCATGTAGGAGCGTACCGTCGCTCCGGTTTGCGGATCGATTAGTTGGGCGGAAAGTTCAAATTCCTGGCCCGTGCGAGTGATGCTCCCGGCGATCAGTCCTCGAATATTCTCGCGCTGGCAAATCTCGCGTCCCAGTTCGGGAGTGATGCGTTCCGTGCTGGATTTGCCCATGAGTTTGAGAACCGTGCCGACTCGAACTTCAGGGAACACGTCAGCGTGGCGCGATTGCTCCAGACTGACGATGAACGCGGTGCGAAGGGCTTCATCAAAGCGAGGGTCGCCGGTCTGATTTTCGAAATCTGTCACCAGCACTGACTCGCGCTGGTTGAACGAAAACGCAGGCCTACCAGACAGGAGCCAGAAAGCCAGACCGCTCACGAGGGCTACGGCCGCGACCACTCCGAGCATCCACGCTTTCCAATGACTTCGCGGCACGCGAATCGCCGCCGAAGGCTCATGAACGGCATGGAAAGGGGCCGGCGCTTCGGCAGTAACCGCAGAAACCGCGACGCGAGCCGGGGTCGGCATGGGCGTTACTTCCGCGATAAAGCGGTACCCACGCCGCGGTATCGTTTCGATATAACGAGGATTCTCGGGGTCGTCGCCCAGCGCCTCGCGCAACTTCTTCACGCCGGTATTTAATCCATCTTCGAAATCAAGAAATGTATCTTCCGGCCACAGGCGCCTTTGCAGGTCTTCGCGGGTGACAACTTGTCCGGGTGTTTCGGCCAGCAAACTCAGCAAGCGAAGCGGCAGGTCCTGGATCTTGACGCGAGCTCCGCCCTTGCGAAGTTCTCTGGAAGCGAGGTCGGCCTTGTAGGGACCGAACGCAAATGAGGGTAGAGGCCCTTCGGACGAGTCCATGGGAGCGCTCAAAGGATGATCGGGGACGTGACGCGGATGCTACCACCCGATACCACCGGGCGCAAGATTGGAACCTATGCTGCCGGGGCGGCCTTGTGACTAACGCGGGCTCAAGAACTCGGCCGTTCAGCACGAGTTCAGCAACAGTCCAGCCTCCGTCCATTGCACTGCGAAGCGCCGCTGCCGCACAGTGGCGCCCATAGTCGCGCGGGAAATAACTCACCATGGAACGAGTTGGAACGGACGAGGCGAGCCAGGCTTTCGAAGAATTGCTTTCTGCCGCCTCGGCGGAACAATTAGCGAGGTTCGGCACATCCGGCGGTCCGCCGGACAGGGCTGTGCGCCGCGGAGATGTTGTGAATGCGCCGGGTCTGAGAATAAACGGCAAGCTGGGTAAATCGAAATAGCGATTCCGGTGTTGGGAATTGCAGCGCCGGCACTGCGGTTGGCTGGGTTTTCGGAAGGAAACAGATGGGGCTGCGCCGCGCGAACACCGAGGACATCGCCGCCAGTGGCAACTTTGGCATCGGGCGGCCGCGACACAGCCGCAGGCGCAAGAGATTCGATATCGGAAGCGAAGCGCGGAAGGAGACAGCGCCGTGATGAGCGAAACAAAGTGGGCAGTGAGACAGGGTGACGTCCAGGTCGGGAGGGGAAGGACGCTCACCAGAGCGACCCGGCTCGGCATCGCCGCCGCAACAGTTCTAATCCTCGCTGCGCTTCCGCTTCAGGCGCAGAAAGAGACAGTCCTCTATCCGTTCACCGGTTCGGTAACCAGCGGCCCGGATGGAGCGAGTCCCGGTGCCAACCTGATCAGGGACGCGTCCGGAAATCTCTATGGCACAACGCAAGCCGGAGGCAGTTCCGGTAACGGAACCGTATTCGAGCTGGTCTATGCCAGCGGAAGCTACACCGAGAAGGTGCTGTACAGCTTCGCGGGTGCAACATCTGATGGCGCACTTCCCTTAGCGGGACTGGTCATGGACTCATCCGGGAACCTTTTTGGCACCACTTCCCTGGGGGGCGCTTCCAACGCCGGGATCGTGTTCGAGCTGGTCAACTCCGCCGGAAGCTATGAAGAGAAGGTGCTGCACAGCTTCCCGAGCGCAATGAACGACGGTGAAGGACCCCAAGCGGGTTTGGTTATGGACTCCAAGGGCAACCTGTACGGCACCACCCTAGTCGGCGGCAGTTCGAGTAATGGAACGGTGTTCGAGATGGCCAACTCCTCCGGAGGCTATACCGAAAACGTGCTGTACAGCTTCTCGGGCAAAGGGGACGGTGGACTCCCCTACGCTGGATTGATGATCGACGCATCCGGAAAGCTTTACGGCACGACCTCAGGCGGCGGAGTGTCCGGCACGGGGACTGTGTTCGAGATAGACAACTCCTCGGGGAGCTACGTTGAGACGGTGCTGTACAGCTTCACAGGGACGGGCGCCGATGGCCGGGGCCCTATCGCCGGAGTGATTATGGACTCCTCGGGCAATCTCTTTGGCACTACCCAGTTCGGCGGCACTTCCACAGCCTGCGGCACCAAGCTCGGTTGCGGGGTGGTGTTCGAGTTGGTGAACTCCGACGGCTACTATCTTGAGAACCCGCTGCACACTTTCGCGGGACTGACAGGCGGCGATGGCGGAACACCGCTTGGTTTGGTTATGGACTCGTCGGGCAATCTGTACGGCGTTACGGAAGTGGGCGGTGCCACCGATACTTCGAGTACCTGCGTTTACGGGTGCGGCACGGTGTTCGAGCTATCTTCGGCTCAGGCCTATTCCGAGACGATCCTCTATACGTTTCCGAGCTTCGCTGGCGATGGGTTGGTCCCTGACGCGGCGCTCGTGCTGGACTCCTCGGACAAACTGCTCTACGGCATTACTTCCTCCGGCGGTTACACCACTGCTTCCTCCGGCGGCGTTCAAACGGCCTGCCCGTTTGGCTGCGGGACGGTATTCGAAATCACCTACGGCTCGGCCGCGCCGGCATCCACGATCAGCGCCACGAGCGGATCAGGACAGACGGCCACGGTCGGTCAGACTTTTTCAGCGCCATTCGTGGCGACGGTGGTCAATAGCAGTGGGACGGGTGTGAGCGGTGTGACCGTAACGTTTTCGGCTTTTGCATCAGGTGGCGGAGCTAGCGGCACCTTTGCGGGCGGCGTCAACACGGCCATCACCAACGCATCGGGAGTGGCCACTTCGGCGCCATTCGCCGCCAACGGAACCGCCGGCAGTTACTCGGTGACGGCCACGGCGCCAAACGTGTCGGGGGCGGCGAGCTTCACGCTTACGAACATTGCGGCGCAGGTCAGCACGATGGTCACGGTGACAACCGCCAGCAGCGACCACGGCGATGCTCTCCCATCCGGCGATGCGCTTGTGGGAAACCCGATTACCGTGTCCTTCAAGGTTGCCCAGGCATCCGGCACCGTCACACCGACGGGCAACGTGGTGGTGAGCGACGACAATGGCGACACTTGCATCCCATCACCCGTGGTTCTGACCGCGGCCGCCGCCGGAGCAGGCTCGTGCACATGGACGATTGCGTCGTTGCCCGCATCCGGAATGGCCACCGTCAAGGCAACGTACACTCCGGACACCAATACTTTTAGCGGGAACTCAGCCAGCGTCACCGAAAGTGTTGTGGAAATTTTTGCATGCGGGCCGAGCGTGCCGGAACAGGTCGTCAAGCAGGGCGCGACGATAACTTACTCGTTCACGGTCTGTGTTGCCGGCAATGCCAATGCCGTGCCGCTGGTCGCCGACGTGGTCGATTGCGTGCCGCGCGGCAAATGTACTCTCGCCGTCACGGAGCTGGGCCAGACGGGTGTGTACACCGTGGCAGTAACCATCGTCACGGATTGCGGCGACTGTAAAACGCTGATCGTTCCTCAACCGAGCAGCCGGCCCGGCGCATGGCCTGTGACTGTGTTCTGGTTCTGCGCGCTAACCGTGTTGATCATGGCGAGTCTGTTGAAGCGGCGGAGACAAAAGTGGGTGCGTTTCGCGTTTATGGCGACCTTCTTGTTTGCGATCGTGATGTGTGGAATGTCGGCCTGCGCCGGCAACTCCAATGACGCCCCAGTCGGCATGTACACAGTCAGCGTCAAGGCCGTGGCGGGCAACTTCAGCGTGGTGGTGCCTGCAAACGTTATGATCGAAAAATAGCCGCCTCGCAGGAAACTTCGGCTGCCTCGCCGATTCGCGAGTGCGTAATGACGATTAATCGGCGCTGTGGCCTTTGCAATTGTGAATGTTCTTCGTTTTGAAGGAAGCCCAGTCGGGCAGCGAGTGAGTGGGGCCGTTTTCTTCGCGGCCCTTGGGGAGAAGGTCGAAAAAGCCGTATATGCCCAGAAATTGCTCGCCGCCGCGCCCGAACGTTGAATAGGTGTGGAACACCTCACCGTTCTCGTCCTTATAGAAGATGCTGTTGCCGGAAAGATCCTTGCTGTTCTTGGGGTCGAAGTCGCGAAAATTGTAAATCGCGCGATGGTTCGCCTGCTCCTCCGGCCGGTAGGAGACGTGGAAATCGTAATTGAAATCGGATTTGAAAGACGAAACCCATTTGAATTGCCAGCCCATCTTGCGCCGCACGGCTTCGATCTGATCGATGGGCGCGCGGCCGACGGCCACGTAGCTCATATCGTGGTGTTCAAAATAATCGAGCAAGCCATCGACGTGTTGCACTTCCAAAGTGCAGCCCGGGCACTGCCAGTCCTGATCCGGACCCATCATGAAATGCTTGATGAAAAGTTGAGAGCGGCCATCGAAGAGGTCGCTGAGTGAAACGTCACCGGACGTGGTGGTGAAGATGTAATTCTTCTCGATCGTCCGCCACGGAAGCGCACGCTGGTGTTTCGTGAGTTCGTCTTTGCGTTTGGTGGCTTCTTTTTCTTCGAGCAGCAACGCGCGTCGTGCTTCGAGCCATTCTTCATCCGAGACGATGCGATGATTTGCAAGAACCGCATTGTTGGTTTTCATGCGCGAGCTTCCTTTTTGAAACGCCCGGATAAGAGTAAGACACGGCTTTCGACGAATGTAAATACACCCGTAACGGGATCACGAATGTTTCACCGCCGGGCTGAACGCCGCCGGTGTATCCATTATTTACATCGCTCCAGTTCCTGGTCGAGTAAACTGAGCCTTCCAAAATCCCGCTGAGGAGACTCGCAAGCCGGTCACCACGGAAATCGCGCCGAATCTCTTTCGCATTTCGATCTTCGCTCCGCGGAGCAATATGCAGTTCAATCATTCCCTGGTGAAAGACGATGAACCACTGCTGTTCCACACCGGGCTGCGCGGAATGTTCGCGGAAATTCGCGAGGCAGTGGCAAAAATCATCAACCTCTCCGAGTTGGGCCACATCGGCCTTCAGCCATTTTGAATCGGACGAGTGCGGATCGCTGAACGAATGGCTTGCCGTAGCGCCCAGCGCGAATGTGATCAGCGGCCCGCTCGGCGCGCGCGTGAACGTGAACGACTTCATTGGCCGCGACTCACGCGCCCTTGCCCACGGCGAAACTTTTGCGACGGGCAAGCACCGCTTTCGTTACTGCCGGACGCCGCATCTGCCTCACGGCTGGGACGCCGGTGTGCTGTTCGAGGAAACGCAGGGAACGTTGCTCTGTTCGGATTTGTTCCATCAAGCCGGCGATGTCGAGCCCGTTACTTCCGCTGATGTGGTGATGCGTTCGCGTGAGGCGCTGAACGAATATCAGAAGGGAATTCTCGCGGAGTACATGCCCTACACACCGCTGACCGAGCAGAACTTGAAAAAGCTGGCCGAGATGAAGCCGAAAACGCTCGCCATCATGCGCGGATCCAACTTCACGGGTGACTGCGCCCGAGCGCTCGACGACATGAATGTGGTGTTGCGCGAAGTCTTCGGCCCGCGGACGTAGAGGCGGAAACCTCCGACAGAGCGAAAGCGTGTGACGGAACCGTTGCCGAATCTTTGATACGGCTTAAGAAGCCCACGCGGCTTTCTGACCGATCAGTTTCAGCAGGGACTGAGCGGCGACGGTGGACGACGCAGGATTCTGGCCGGTGACCAGGCGTCCATCCACGACCGCGTGCGGCTGCCAGTCGCGCACTTTTTCGAAAATAGCGCCGAGCCGCATCAGTTCGTCTTCCACGAGAAACGGCACGACGTGCGTCAGCTCCACCGCTGCTTCCTCGCCGTTCGTGAAGCCGGTCACGCGCTTGCCCTTCACCAGCGGTTCGCCTTTGTAGGTGACGTGGCGAAGCACGCCGGGCGAATGGCACACGAGCGCGATCACTTTTCCGGAATTGTAGAAGGACTCGAGCAGCGCGATCGAAACAGGACTTTCGGCGAGATCCCACATTGGGCCGTGGCCGCCGACGTAGAAAATCGTGTCGTAATCTCCGGATTTGATTGTCTCGAGCTTCACGGTTTGCGACAGCTCTTTCTGCGCTCGCTCGTCTTTCTTGAACCGGGCCATCGCGTCCGTCTGGTTTCCCGGCTCATCGCTTTTGGGATCGACCGGCGGCTGGCCTCCGTTCGGCGATGCCAGCGTGAGTTCCACTCCTGCGTCGCGAAAAACAAAGTAGGGCGCGGCAAATTCTTCCAGCCAGAACCCGGTCTTGCGGCCGGTGTTTCCGAGCTGGTCGTGCGACGTCAATACCATGACGATTTTCATGTTCGTGCTCCTTTCTGGTTGAATCAAAAAGTCTGAAACCGCTACCGACGCCGGCGAGACGCATCGTGCAGACGAATATTGTTGCGGGGCCACGGCAGAGCATGTGGCTCGGTGGATTTTAGCTGTCAGGCGGAGTCTACTTGAGAAACGCAGGGGAAATCCAGTCCGGCGCCACGAGCCTGCGTGCATCGGTTCGCATGCCAGACTCGTGCGGCAGCCGTTCCGCGCTGTGATTTTCTTCGCGCCATCCATCCACCGAAATGGAAATCTCGTTTTAAAAAAGGATCCGCCATGGATAGCAGAGGCAAGCTCACGGTAGCGATCGCAGTGCTTGCGGGCGCCGCCGTCCTGGGCACGGCGGCGGTTTACGCGCAGGACAAATACTCGCTGAGAACGACGAGCGGAATCGCGTTCTCCGATTTCAGGGGATACGAGGATTGGTCGTTCGTCTCTTCCGCGCGGACCGATGAAGTGCTCAAAGTGATCGTCGCGAATCCTACCATGATCAACGCGTACAAGGTCGGCGTTCCGGGCAATGCCCAGGTTTTTCCGGAAGGCTCCATGATCGTGAAGCTGCAGTGGAAGCCGAAGAAGAGCACGGACGCGCCGTTCGTGGTGGATGTGCCGGACATTTTTACCCAGGCTTTTGTGATGGAAAAAGACAGCAAGAGATTTCCGAAAACCGGCGGATGGGGATACGCCCTGTTCAACTACGACGCGGCCACGAACAAATTTGCCGCCGATCCCAGCCTCGCCGACTGCGGAAATACGTGTCACGTCGCGGTGAAGACCAAGGACTACATTTTCCACCCGTACCAGAAGCGTTGAATCACGGCCGGACCCGGAATCACGCGAGGCCGTGATTTGGGATCTCGAGTAAGTTACGGGTTTTTCGTTACCGCTGGAGGTTGGGAGCTTGTGGGGGACGCGCCCATCCATTGGGGATCGCTGAGATTCCAGCCGCCGCCCAGAGCTTTATAGAGCTGCACGATGATCGTGCGGCGATTCAGTTCGGTTTGCGCGACCGCGTTTTGAGCGGGATAGAGAAGCTGTTGAGCTTCGAGGACTTCGTAGTAGTTGGCTTTTCCGGTTTCGTAGCGCTGCAATGAGATCTTCACGGCCACTTGGTAATTTTCCACCGAGCGGTTCTGTTCGATCAGGGTGGCGTCGAATTTCTGGCGCGAGATCAGCGCGTTGGCCACATCCTGAAAAGCATTCAACGCGGTCTGCTGGTATTGAAGCTGGGTCTGCTGCCACGCCGCCACGGCCTGCCGTTTTTGCGCGGTGAGCGCGCCGCCCTGATAGATCGGTCCGGTCATGTTGGCCGCTACGCTCCACACCGTGGCCTGCCCGCTGGTGATCGCGGAAAGCGGAGAGCTGGCGCGGCCGAACAGCGCCGTGAGCCCGATCTGCGGGAAGAAGTTTGCGGTGGCGACGCCGACCTGCGCATTCGCCGCGCGCATTTGCTGTTCGGCCTGCAAGATGTCCGGCCGGCGCTCGAGTAGCGCGGAAGGCAGTCCGGCGGGAACGTCGGGCGGAATAATTTCGTCCAGAAGTTTGGCATCGTGTGGAATGGGGCCGGGATTCTCGCCGAGCAAGACGCTGATCTGATTTTCCTTCAGGGCGAGCTGCCGCTCGGTTTCCGGAATGGCCGCGGCTGACGTGGCTTGGGCGGCTGCGGCACGAGAGGTATCCAGCTTCGTTCCGACGCCGCCCTCAAAGCGCTGGTTGAAAAATTTCAATGTGTCGCCGAAGGAAGCGGTAGTGTCTTTCGCAATTTGAAGTTCAAGTTCAAGTTCGAGTAACTCGAAGTAGGCCTGTGCCACATCGCTCACGAGCGTGAGCATCACGCCGCGCCGGGCCTCTTCGGTGGCCAGGTATTGCGCGCGCGCCGATTCGTTCAGGCGGCGGATCCGGCCCCACACATCGACTTCCCACGCCACGCTGGCCGCGCCTATAAATGTTCCGCGAGTGGTGCCGCCATTCGGAGCGACGGTGCCGCCGAATTCGTTGCGGCCGTCGCTGTTCACGGTGGAATAGTTGACGAACGGCAAAAATTGCGAACGCGCCTGGGCTTCGATTTGCCGCGACTGCTCCACACGCGATATCGCGATTCGCAGATCGTAATTGTTTTTCAGCGCGGTGCGGATCAGCTCCTGCAGCCGGGGATCCTTGAACACTTCCCACCACGGCAAATCGGCCAGCGACGCCTGCTGCGCCTGCCCTTCTGCGCTGCGAAAGTCCACAGGAACGTCGACCGCCGGGCGCTTGTAGTTCGGGCCGACCGCGCAGCCTGACAGAACGATGGCAACGGAAAGCGCGCTGGCCAGAACGCGAGAGGGGAAGCGGCGTTCGAAGCTCGCGTGCTCGCGGCGCGGGCGATCGCCGGATCGCAATTGAGCCGCCGCCTGCTTCGGCGCTGATTTCGCTCGCAATGATTCTCGCGTCGTCATAATTCGTGAATTCAGCTCACAGATTGGAACTAATCGCCCGGCGCCAACCCATGCTTATCTGGCGCAGGTGTCGTTTTCGGATGCTCGCGATCCGCCCCGCCCAACTTTTCAATTCCGTAGAAGAGCGCCGGAACCAGGAAAATGGCGATGCCGCTTGCCGCGACCATTCCGCCGATCACTGCCGTGCCCATCACTTGCCGCGAAACCGCGCCCGCGCCCGTCGCCCGCCACAGCGGAACGCATCCCAGGATGAACGCGAACGAGGTCATCAAAATGGGGCGCAGGCGAAGCTTGGCGCCTTCGAGCGCTGCATCCACCAGCGGCCTCCCGTTGTCGAATTCAGCCTTCGCGAATTCTACGATCAAGATCGCGTTCTTCGCCGCGAGGCCGATCAGCATCACAAGTCCGATCTGTGCGTAAACGTTGAACTCGATTCCCAAACTTTCAAACTGGTGCAGCACCGCGAGGCCGAAAATTCGGCGCGAGAACAGCACCAGGAATGCGCCCATCACCGCCACGGGCGTGCTCAGCAGCACGCTGAACGGCAGCGTCCAGCTTTCGTACAACGCCGCGAGGATCAGGAACACAAAAAGAATCGAGAATCCGAAGATCACCACAGGCGAGACGCCTTTCTGAGCCTTCTGTTCCTGGAACGACATGCCCATGTAGTCGAAGCCCATTTCCGGCGGCATGGTCTGCGCGAACACTTCTTCCAGCGCCCTCATGGCCTGCTCGGAGCTGTAGCCGGGCTTGGTGTTGCCGTTGATCTGGATGCAGTTGTAGAGGTTGTAGTGCATGGTGAATTCAGGACCGAGGCGGCGCGTGATGGTGGTGACGGCGGAGAGCGGCACCATCTGCCCGGTGTTGTTGCGGACGTAGAATTTCCCGACGTTGTCCGCCTGCGCGCGGAAGCTGCCCTCGGCCTGAACGTAAATCTGCCAAACGCGCCCGAAGCGATTGAAGAAATTGATGAACGCTCCGCCCATGAATGCCTGAAGCGTCTGATAGACGTCGCTGAGCGCCAAGCCTTGCTTCAAGACTTTGTCGCGATCGACTTTTACGGATAGTTGCGGAACCGAAGGCAGCGCCGTGGTGAACACCAGCGCGAATTCAGGTCGTTTGCGCGCCGCGGCCATGAATTTTTCCTGATTCTCGCGAAGGAAATCGGTGCCCTGGCCGCTTCGATCTTCGAGCACGAATGTGACGCCGCCGGAAGCGCCGACGCCGGGAATAGCGGGCGGCGGAAAGGAGACCGTGACACCTTCAGCGATGGTGCGCAGCGCGCTATTCAGATGAATCTTGATGGCCCAGTATTGTTCGTCGGCCGCTTTGCGTTCCTTCCATTCTTTCAGGGTCACCCAGAAAAACGCGCTGTAGGTGTTCTGGACGCCGCTCAACATGTTGTAGCCGACCACCGTGGTCACGTGGTCGACGCCGGGAGTCTGCATCAGAATGTCTTCCACTTTCCGCGAGGCGGCGGTGGTTCGCTGCAGGGAAGAGGCGTCGGGAAGCTGGAGCGCGACGAACAAATACCCTTGATCTTCTTCAGGCAGGAAGCTCTTGGGCAGCTTCGCGCCAAAAACTCCGGCCAGCAAAGTGAATGCGATCAGAAGAATGATCGTGAAGCCCATTTTGTGAATCAGCGACGAGCACCAGTTCACATATCCGGTGGTGACGCGGCCGAACGAGCGGTTGAACCAGTCGAAGAATTTCTTCAGCGGCCCGCGCGATTCCTTTTTCGGCCGCAGCAGTAGCGCGCCGAGCGCAGGGCTGAGCGTGAGAGCGTTGAAGGCGGAGATAATCACCGACACCGCGATGGTCACTGCAAACTGCTGATACAGACGGCCCGTGATGCCGGGAACGAACGCCGTGGGAATGAATACGGCGGACAACACGATCGCGATTCCAATCACGGGGCCGGAGACTTCGTCCATAGCTTTAAATGCGGCGTCTTTTGGCGACAAGCCGTGTTCGATGTGGTGCTCGATCGCTTCCACAACGACGATCGCATCATCGACCACGAGACCGATCGCCAGAACCAGGCCAAATAACGAAAGCGTGTTGATGGAGAAGCCCAGCATCGGAAAAACCAGAAACGTGCCGATCAGCGAGACCGGCACCGCGAGCAAGGGAATCAAAGTCGCTCGCCAGCCCTGAAGGAAGATGTATACGACGATGATGACCAGGACGAGCGCTTCGAGTAGCGTCTTCAGAATCTCGTGGATGCCCTCGGTGACCGGCAGCGTGGTATCGAGTGCGATCACGTAGTCCAAGCCGGACGGAAAACTTTTCTTGGCTTGCGCCATCAGATCTTTCGCGCCCTGTGCGGCCTGAATGGCGTTCGAACCGGGAAGCTGGTAAATGGCGATCACGGCGGCTGGTTTGCCGTCCAGGTGGCCAGTGAGGTTGTAAAACTGAGTGCCGAGTTCGATTCGCGCCACGTCCTTCAGCCGGATGAAGGATCCGTCGGAATTCGCGCGAATCACGATGTCTCCAAATTCCTCGGGCGAGACCAGTCTTCCTTGCGCGATCACCGCGTAGGTGTAGTCCTGGCCCGCGGGAACCGGTTCGCCGCCGATCTGCCCCGCCGGGTTCACGTTGTTTTGCGCTTTCACCGCCATAATAATTTCCGGGACGGTGATCTGAAGTTTGGCGAGCTGATCCGGGTTCACCCAGAAACGCATGGCGTACTGGCCGGCGCCAAAGATCGTGACGCTGGCGATGCCGTAGGAGCGCGTCAGCGGGCTCAGAAGGTTGATGTACGCGTAGTTGGCGAGAAATTTCGAATCGTATTTTCCATCCGGAGAGTAGAGATTGAAAAGCATCAGAGGCGCGGAGGTGGACTTCTGCACGATCACGCCCTGCGCATTCACTTCCGACGGCAGTTGCGAGGCGGCCTGTGATTGCCGCATCTGCGTGAGAATCAAGTCGGTATTCGGATCGGTGGCGATATTGAAATCCACCGTGGCTTTCATCTGCCCGTTGTTGGCGTTCAACGAGTACATGTATTCCATGTTGTCCACGCCGCTCATCTGCTGCTCGATTGGTGTGGCGACGGACTGATCCACGGTGAGCGCATCCGCGCCCGGGTATGTGGCGGTAATCTGAATTTGAGGATCGGCGATGTTGGGGAATTGCGCGGTGGGCAGGCTGTACATCGCAGCGGCGCCCGCGATCACCATGACGATGGAGATCACGATCGCCACGATCGGACGGTTGATAAAAAACTTAGACATCGACTCGGTCCTCGACCCTGCGCGGCGCCATTATTTATTCTGGGCGGTTACTGGCCCAGCCACGTAGGGTTTGGGATTCACCACGATTCCGTCCTGCACCTTCTGTATTCCGTCCGCAACGATCCGGTCGCCGGCCTTCAGGCCGCCCGTGATGATCCACATGTCGCCGGTCTTCGCGCCGATTTTGATCGGCTCGATGTGCACCGTGTTGTCGCCTCCGACCACTGCCACCATGAAACCGCCCTGCACTTCGCTGACGGAGCGTTGCGGCACCACCAGCGCGTCGTTCTGAATGTTCGTCACCGTGCTGACGCTTCCGAAGCCGCCGGGGCGGAGAATATTTCCGGGATTTGGAAATTGAATCTGCACCAGGATCGAACCGGTCTTGATATCCACCTGGCGATCGAGAGCATAAAATTTGCCGGAATAAGGATAGGAACTTCCATCGGCAAGGCGCAGGTGCCATTCGAGCCGTCCGAGCGCGACAGCTTCGCTCGATGAATCTTTCCGGATCTGCCTCATCGCGGACAGGTACTCCTGTTCGCTGACCGTGAAATTCGCGAGGATCGGATTGACGGTGGAGATTGTGGTCAGAACGCCGCTCTGCGGGCCGACGAAGTCGCCTTCCTGCGCGGTGGCGATGGCGGCGACGCCGTCGATCGGCGCGACGATCCGGGTAAAGCCCAAATTGATTTTGGCGTTTTCCACTGCCGCGGTAGCGCTGGAGATCGCCGCCCTGGCCGCTTCCACCTGAGCCTTGGCAGCGGCATCGGCCTGAATCGCGTCGTCCATTTCCTGTTTGCTGATCGCGCCGGTCACCACCAGGGGCGTGTAGCGCTTTACATCCAGATCGGTCTTGCCCTGCTTGGCTTGCGCTACCGCCAGATCGGCAGTCGCTTGATTGAGATTCCCATTCGCTGAGTCGAGCGCCGCTTGGAATGGTCTGGGGTCAATCAAGAACAGCGAAGTGCCTCGGGTGACGTACGCGCCGTTCACGTAGGTCTGTTTGGTCAAGAGTCCGGAAACCTGCGCGCGGATGTTGGCGTTCACTTTGCCGTCGAGCGTCGCAACCCAGTCTCTGGTGATCGGTACGTCCTTCTGCACCACTTGCACAACCTGCACGTCGGGAGGCCCGGCCGGAGGCAGCGCCATGCTTCCGCACCCAGCCGCGAATAATGCTGTGAATAGCGACGCAAGCAGAAGCCGGTTCGAGTGCGGCGCGGAGCGGAGGCGACGATTTGAAGTGATCATGGAGGCGAACCTTGGAGTAATCATGGGGCGTTCGGTTGAAATTCGCGCGCGGACAATGGAATTTCCTTCCCGGTATCGCTGAAGCTCGATCGTTGTTCCGTGACTGAAAACTCGCTCTATGCTGCCGTACGTATTACGAGCTGGATGATCGACTGCGAACGCGGATGATGGCGCGATACTACTCAAAATACGGTGGCCCGTCCATCGGCATTTCGAACCGGTCAGTACGAGCCACGCGGAAGGATTGCAATCGTCGACGTTTCGTTCGTCGAGCAACTGGCTTTTTTGCGCGGTACCCGGGGAAAATCAGCCCAGGATCTTGCGCCGCGCGCGGGCCCATTCAGCGGCCGGTATCTCGACTCTACGTCCAAGTGAATCCAGCCGTCCTGGCACAACTCTGAGATCGGGTTCTGGGGAGTGTGTGCGACGAACTTGTCGCCCGCGGTTTCAATTCGACGGCCAACTGGCACTTTTGCCAATACACGGTTTATTCCGGATTCGGTACATACAGGCGGGGCTTCCGGCCGGGACTCCTCTTTTCTAAGACGATCTGTCCATCGTGAGGAGGGAGGGGATGTACACGAAACGGCGCCCAGGAGTTTTTCAATCGTCGATTTTAGCCGCTCTATTTTTGATGGTGAGCGCGTTTGCGCTAGCTCAAAGCGCGCCGACCTCAGCCCACTGGTACACCGCTGCGCAAGCTGCCAGCGGCGCCAAGGCGTATCAGAAAAACTGCGCGGGTTGCCACGGTGACAAACTGCAAGGTGGCATGGGGCCTGCGCTGGTCGGAAAGCAGTTCTGGCTTACGTATGGCGGCAAGAAGGTTTCGACGCTGTGGTCCGCGGTGCACACTACGATGCCGATGACGGCGCCGGGCTCGGTCTCCGCGAAGAATTCGACCAATATCATGGCGTTTCTGTTGCAGAAAAACGGAGTACCTGCCGGCAGCACGCCGCTTAACGATACGGTGGATTTGTCGAAGGCGCTTCCGCCCAATTAGTCAATTGCATTGGCATGTGCGGAAAGGGGCCAGGAGCCGTCCACGATGGGCGGCCGCCGATCGGGAAGTACTGCGATTCGTGGGGGAGAGTCCGATGTCCACTGGCGACTCGCGCGAGGCGCGCGCACCTGCAAACCGAAAAATGACCGGCTGGCGTCGCGTTCTTTGGGTTTCTTCGTGGGCTCTGGCTTTCGTGTTCCTTGGCGTTGCGATTGCGGCGCTGACTAATCATGCGGTGGTGTGGTCAAGCTCGGACAGGTTCTGCGGAGCGACGTGTCATTCCATGACGTGGGCCAACGCGGCCTACCATCAAAGCACTCATTACGTTAATAATGTGGGAGTTCGCGCCAGTTGCGGAGACTGCCACATTCCCTATGACTCAGGCCACGCCACCTCAGTGGAATACGTAAAGCTGCTGTTGTTCAAGGCCGACCGCGGATTCAAAGATTTCTGGTACGAATCGCGAAAGAGCATTGCCACGAAAGAGGAGTGGGAGAAACGGCGACCGGCGCTGGGCGCGGGTTTTGAAACTTATCTGACGAAGCACAATTACATCACCTGCCGCGGCTGCCATTCGCTGCTGTCCTTCGGAGGACCGAACAGCCACATGAAGCTGGTGATTCATCAAGGCATGGTGCAAGCCGATAGCTACAATTGTCTGGAGTGCCACTCGAACATCGGTCACGTCTACGCGCAACCGTCCGCCCGAGTGGACGGCTGGTATTCCGTGGAGCAGGCCGACGCCGGCATGAAACTTTTTGAGCAGTCGTGTTCCGGTTGCCACGGCGCAAAACTGGAAGGCGGCGCTGGACCGGCTCTCAATGGCGCGGCCTGGAAACAAAAATTCGGCGGCGCAAAACTTTTGACCGTGTGGGGAATTATTAAAGGTCCAATGGCAGGTTACGCCGGTAGAACCTTCACGACGCAGCAATCGCTCGATATTCTCGCCTACCTGTTACAGCAAAACGGGCTCGCCGCAGGATCTCAGCCGCTTGCCAGCATGCGGGAACTCTCCGACACGCTTCCAGAAAAGTAAACAAGAGTAGACGCTGGACGGCGGCCAGGTTACGGAAGATTCGAGATGATTCCGGAAAAGATGGCGATGGCGGCGCAACCGGCCAGGATCTCCAGGGCGGCGATCAGGAAGACGGCGGCGGCTACGTTTGATTGAGCGTCGGGCGGCTTCAGGAATAGGGACCGGGTCATCGTGGGCCTCCTGAACGACTGCTAATTGCCGTTACTGGAACGTAGCGGGTGCGCGAATTCCATACGGGCGGCGATTATATTGGGTAGGCTATCCCACGCGGTCAGTCGCACAGTCAATCCTGCCTGTGAGTGCTCGCGCGGTTGCGCGAGCGAGGCATGTGAGTAGCGCGGGCAACCTTGCCTGCAGTTTTTTTGCGCGGACCTCCACGTGAGCCGAGGTGCGCGTCGCCGGGTAGGCCGCTGGCAAGATTCTTCGAGTACAGTTCGCTCGAAAGCAGGAGCCAGCCTGCGCGGCCGCGAAATCTCGAGCGCAGCGCGCTTAGGCAATTGCGCGTGCGCCGTGCTTGTTCGAGGCTGCGTTGCGCTGGATTCGTTGATTTGGTGGCCGGCGGTGACGCCGCTGCGAGGCGGCCGAGCCTCCGCACTCCGCGAGAACCGTGGCAGTTGCCGGGTTGGGAGCGATGCACTTCTAGAGCGGGATGAGCGGTTCCCGCTGAAATTGAAGCGCAGGCTTTTAACGGCGCAAGCGAGGCGGCACCCGGACGGGCGGCTACGGAATTACTTACAGCTGTCCGGGTGGTACCTGATCGTCAGGGCGACGCTTTACGTCCGCCAGAAACCTGCTCATCGTGTCGTCCAGGTCTGGGTCGCGTAGGAACTTCATGTCCTTCAGGTAGAGCGTGCCATCTTTGAAGGTGGCCGAATACGTTTCGAGCGGCCCGGGAGCGGCCCACGGACCGTTTCGAAGACCAGTCAGTATTCGACGCGCCATGCGTCGCCGTCCGGCGACCACCTCCCGAGATGCCGCGATTGCCCCTCGCCAACGCTGATCACATCGCGAACCGGATGCAGTGTCTTTATCACCCAGGCGTAGAGCAGCGCGAACTTGTGGTCGGCGCCGAACTACAGAATGGCCGCCGACGCGGTTCGCTCGTCCAATTCGGGGTCCGGCGGCGGATACAGCGAATGGAGCAGCGGAGTCTCGATCCACGCTCCAACGACATTCGCCGGTTTCTTGCTCGCCGGTGCGGGCGTCGCGGCACAGGAAACGCACAAGAGGATTATTGTGCACGTTGTGTAAACGATTCGCGATGCGGCGGAGTGCGACATTCATATCACTCGAGCTAGTTGGCGGCAGGTGCCCAGGCGAGGCCGTCGGCACCGGAGCCGGCCTCGATTACCGCTGTGACTTTTGTGGCGGCGTAATCGATGGCGATCACTTTGCCGGCGTGCCCTACGAAGGACGATACGTAGGCGGTGCCTGTCGGCGCGACCAGCACTTCCTGCGGATTGCCTTCGACCGTGATCGTGCGCATCACCGTGAAGGAAGAAAGATCCACCACCGCCACGCCCGCCTCCGTGCACACCAGCAGGAATTTCCCGTCGCGTGTGGAGGCCGTGCCGTAGCCGATCGCCGGCAGCGGAATCCGTTTCGAAATTTTGTTTGTGGACGTGTCGATCACTGCGAGTTGCGGTTTGGTCTGGTCGGCGGTGAAAACCCACTTGTCGTCATTCGAGATCGAGATGCGCTGCGAAATCGCGGAGACCGGAATCACCACGATGGATTTGCGCGCGGGAATATCCAGTACGGTGACGCTGCCGGGCTTTACGTTGGAGGTGTAGCCGCGCTTTCCGTCGTGCGAGATGGCCAGCATGTGGGATTGCGGTACGGTCGTCGGAATCGTGCCGACGATTTTTTGCGATTGCGGATCGACGACGGTGACGGAGTTGGTGAGTTCGGTGGTGACGTAGAGCAGCTTGCTCACCGGATCGTAGACCACGCCGTGAGGGCGCACGCCGGTTTCAAATTTCACGGCGCCGGAAACTTTTCGCGCGGCCAGATCGAGCACCAGCATTTCGCTGCCGTCGATGCCCGGCTGGCCCACGCCGCTCGAGCCGTAGATGGGCACGTAGGCGAAGCGACCGTCAGGCGAGGCGGCGATTTCGTGGCCGTGCACGTCGGTGACTTCCTCGGAGATCGTGGCGATTTGTTTTTGCGCGACCGGATCGATCAGCGACACGTTCTTATCGCGCTGATTCACGACCAGGAGCAGCGGGCCGGCAGGTTCAGCGGCGTGTGCGACGCGTGCGCGCGCGTGTACGTGTACGGCTGCGGCTACGAAAAGTGCAGCCGAGGTGAGCAGAACGAGCACGCGGGAGCGGGTCATGAGGGAAGAGTAGCACGAGATTCGCGGGGGGATGGAAGCGCGAAGGCGGGCCCACGCCGGGCATTGAATTATTCAAGGCCTGTTGAACGATTCAACGTAACGGAGGCGCGTTCAGGGCCGATCGCGATCCGATTCGCCCACGCCGATTGACGCAGGCGCAAGAGTACAAGACACTTCGCGGAACGCGGCGCCGTTGGCAGGCGTTTTGCAGGTACCTAGGATGTAAGCCGGTCGGAAACGCAGTTGATGCAGAAGCACAGGAGGACGTCATGGCCACCAAGAAGACAAAATCGTCGAGCGGCAAGAAGCTGAAAAAAGTCCCGTTGAAACCCGTGAAGAACCTCAAGCCATCGGCCTCGTTTTTGAACATAGACGGAATCAAGGGCGAATCGACGAATAGCGGTTCCCAAGGCTGGATCGAGTAAGTATTTCCTTAACCACAAAATTCAAAATTCCAGCGACGTGGGTGCTGCAAGCCCACCTTTCGCTTTAAACGCCGACGAAATTACGCGGTGGCGGCTTGGGTGGTGAGCTGTTGCTGGAGGCCGAGCTGGTCCCAGTTGTCCCAGCCGCGAATGAGCTTGCCGTCTTTGTATTGTTGGATGGAGATGCCGCCGAAAGTGACAGGGCGGCCGGTGGCGGGCATGCCGAGGTGGTCGCCGGTGTGCGTGGCGGTGCAGGACCAACGCACTACGACTTTGTCGCCCGAGGCGATGATGTCTTCAGCGTTGAGTTTGAAATCGGGGAACGCGCCGAGGATGCGGGCGTGCAGGCGCGCGAAATCTTCAGGGCCGTTGATGGTGACTCCGGGCTCGTCCTGGCCGGTGCCGACGCCGCGCGCGTCCATCAATTCGTAGATCGTGGCGGTGCGGCGCTGGTTCCACACTTCGTCGAACCAGCGAGTGGCGAGCGCTGCGTTTGTTTTTTCGACGGACATAAAGCACCTCGCGACGAGCGGCAGTCTTGTGGGGCCTGGGCCTGTGGGAGATCGAGTGGTAGATATACCACGAAGGAACGTATGGCGGATAGAGCGCTGCGTCACACAGACATTCGTGTCTGTGGGCCTGCCACAGTTTGTGGCGGGCCGGTTTGGCTATGTTGGATTAGGTCGCGATGCTTGATTCGATGGCTAAACCTGCGACCGACTTTGAGCCGGTCGCACACAGGCATCCGCCGCGGCGGACCTGTGCCACGCGATTATGTGCGCGTCGCCAGCATTTGCTGTAGACGTTGCTTCACTGTGGGCCATTCCGCGGGCGTGACGCTGTAGCGCGCTGAGTCGCGGGGGATGAAGTCGGAAGCCATGCGGTGATTGCGGAGGATACCGTCGAGTTTTCCGCCGATGCGTTCGATGGCGGCGCGGGAGCGGGCGTTGCGCGCGTCGGAGTGCAGGCAGACGCCGACGCAGTCCCACGTTTCAAACGCGTGCGCGAGCATCAGGAGTTTCGCCTCGGTGTTGGCGGCGGTGCGGACGGCGCTGCGCGCAAGCCACGTGTAGCCGATCTCGACGATGTCCGGAAACGGATTCGCGTAGCGCGCGTGCTGCGGCGGCCAGGCCCAGCGATCCATGAAACAGAAACGCGTGGAGCCGATCACCACGTTGTCGCTCGCGCGATGCGTGGCGAAGGGAAGCATCGTGCCGGCGTCGCGCGCAGAGAGAGCGGAGTCGATGTAACGTTCAACTTCGCCGAGTGATTGCGGGACGGGGCTCCACTTGTAGAGTTCCGCATCGCCCGCGGCGGCGGCTTCGGCGGATGCGGCGGTAAGAGCGTACGCGTGTTCTGCGCGGAGCGGCGCGAGATAGACGTGCTGGCCGCGGAGCGTGGTTTCCAGTGGCGCGTTCGAGGGCATGATTCTGCGAGCATAACCGTGTTGCGCGCGCGTGCCACGGGCCATTTTGGTGGGATAGCCTGCCGCGCAGGCTGTCAGCTTGCGGCCACAATTGTTCTGGGAATCGAAAGCCGAGACGGATTACAGCAGAAAAAACAGAGTGACGTAGTTAGCGGCTCGCGCCGTCCGTGTCGGTTAGCTCAACTGTAAGTCAGCTTGGTAGGACGACCCGCGAAGCGGGACCATCCCACGCGGGATGGAGGACCAACCTGTACGAGTGGGAATGCATCGCATGGAAAATGGTAAGATAGCAAAGTAGTCTTCCGGTTCACACCGCTGTGCCCGGGAGGAGGCGGTATGAAGCGGTTCCTCGTGTTACTCTCCGTCCTGGTTACAAGCGTTCTGTTCACATCGCCATTGTCCGCGCTGTCGCCTGCTATGGCAGCGCAAACCGCCAGCGTCATCGCTTCGCCGCAGGCTTATGGCTTAAGTGGCGCGACCACGCAGGCTGCCCCGCAGACACTGCCCTATTCCGCGGTTCGAGAGACGCATCGTTCGTCCACGCTCGCCGACGGCACGCACATCGAGATGGATCCTGTGAAAACGAAAATCTACCGGGACTCGAACGCGCGGGAGCGGCAGGAAATCTATGTGAAAATTCATCGCGACGGCGTTGTGACCGAGGAACTGAGCGCGATCAGTATCATCGATCCTGTGGCAGGGAAGTCCTACGACTTAAGTCCGCGGACGAGGACTGCGTCGATTCACGACATCACGCTTCCGAAGGCACGAGTGGCGGCGCCGTCTGAGGGGTCTGGGCAGACGCTGGCGGTGGCCACAGCCGCCGATAGCGCACCCGCGGTAGTGCCGAAGGTAGAACGGCGGAGCGAGGACCTTGGCACAAGGACCGACAGCGGCTTGACTCTGATTGGCAGTCGCTCCAGGAGCACGTATCCCGTTGGATCAATCGGCAACGACCGGGAGATTGTGGTGACGCGGACAAACTGGACGTCGCAGGAACTGGGAATCGAGATGCTGGTCGAAACTCACGATCCGCGCGTCGGCAACACGACGACGCAAGTGACGCTTTTGAGCCGCGACGAGCCCGACGCGTCGCTGTTCGTGGTGCCGCCGGATTACACGATCATTGAAGTGCCGGCACAGCAATAGAATCGGAATTGGCAGGAGGTTGCGATGACGGCTCGAATGGTGACGTTATTCGCAATGGGATTTCTATTTTTCTCAGACGCTTCGGTGAACGCGCTGTCGAGCGCCGCGTCAAGCGCGGCGGCAAAGGATGCGGCGAACATGACCATGATACTTGCGCACGGCGATCCGTTTGCGGCGGGGCTTTCGAACCTGTCAGGAATCGTAATGACGACTAAAGCGGGCGCTCCGTATTCGCTGGTCCAGGAAACGAGTCGCAGCTCCACGCTCGCCAACGGCGCGCACATCGACGAGAACAGCAAAGTGATTCACATGTACCGCGACTCCGAGGGACGAACGCGCATGGAATCGTACGTCACCACGCCGCAGCATGGAGGCAAGGCGCTGGACCTCGCAACTGTGATCATCACGGATCTGGCAACGGGAAAGTGCTATTTCCTGAGTCCGCAAGCGCGCACGGCGACGGAGTCTGTAATGCCGGGCTTGGCAGCGATGGTCCAGAACGCGGCGACGCCGGTAGCGGCAGTGAGAACCGCCGCCGCTCAGCAAGTGCCAGCGGCGGGCGCGGCGGGGACGACGCCAGAAATGAAACACGAGACGCTCCCCGCGCAGGAAATGGACGGGCTTACGGTGACGGGCACTCGACTCACCCAGACGTTTCCCACCGGATCGATTGGCAACGACCGTCCGATCGTGGTGACGCGCACGAAGTGGTATTCGGATGAGCTGGGGATCGACGTGCTTTCGGAATCGTCAGATCCGCGGAGCGGCGACACCACCACGCGCGTGACGCAACTCGATCGGACCGAGCCGGACGCGTCGCTATTTCAGGTACCGCCGGGCTACACGATCATCGGAACGCCAGCGCGGCCGTAAGGGAGCGGAGCGCGAATTTCAAATGAAGCTGAGAGGCGGACAGGCGAAACTCGACCTGTTCCACGTGCTTTCTCCCCTAAGGTGATCGTGGTTGGGCGCGAATGTTGCCAGGATTTCATGTGAGGCCCGCCGCGTACCTCCGTTACACTCCGTTCGTTGATTGAAATGCTGCATATTGCTGTTATTGCAATGGCTGCGCTGGTCGCGGCGGCGGTCGTGGTGTTTGCGTTTGTGTTTTTTGTGCAGCCGTTGTGGGCCATACCGGTGCTGGAGCGGCTCACTCCGCAGATTTTGTATCGGGTGAAGACGCGCGCGCGGCTGGTGGCGCTGTCGTTTGATGACGGGCCGCATCCGGAGAACACGCCTCGGGTGCTGGAGATTCTGAAGCGCAACGGCGCGCGGGCCACATTTTTTCTGATTGGCGATCGGGCCGAGCGGCATCCGGAAATTGTGGAAGCGATTCGCGCGGGCGGGCACGAGGTGGGGAATCACTACCTTTATTACCGGCATGGGCGGATGCTTGCGCATTCGGATCAGGAGTTTGTGCGGCACTTGGAGGATGTAGAGCGGGTGCTGAGTTTACCGGCCGGACGCGGAGTGAAATCGAAAATGTTTCGCGCGCCGGGAGGAGTGGCGCGGCCGTCGCAGTTGCGGCTGGCGCGAGAGCGTGGCTACATTTGCGCGCTCGGTTGCGCATATCCTCACGATCCCGGGCATCCGCCGCTCAACTACTTGCGTTGGCTGATCCTGAAAAATCTCGCGCCGGGAACGATTGTGATTTTGCATGAGGGGATACCGAACGCGTCCGGCGCGATTCGTGTGCTGCCACAAATTCTGGAGGAAGGGCGAAGGCGCGGGCTGAAGTTTGTGTCGATTGGGGAGCTGGCCGAAACGGAACGCGAAGGATGACCGGCGCGCCGAAACAAAAACGAGAATCGGGTCGAGATTCGTGAGCGCAGCTTACGTTGCGATTGCAGTTTTGGTGCTCGTGGCGTTGGCGTCGGCGTCCGCGTGAGCGAGTGCGTATGCGTTGCTCGCACGGCCGTCGAGTGCCCGCGGGCGGAACGTGCAAAGACAGCTCGCGAGTGGATTCCGTCTTGCGGGCGCGATGCTTGCGGCATTCTTTCTGTTCTTGTGCCTTGGGACCGGCGTGGCGTGGGTGGCAGAGCCAGAGTTTGCAGGGCGCCTGGAATGAACGCGGCGGGAGAGGCGCTCGTCGCGGCGGTGTTGGCCGGTTGTGGGTTACGGCACAGAGCTGGGTGAGACTGTTTCCAGCGGTCATGGCGTACGGATTTTTGCGAGTCGTTCTGGCGGCAGTGGTTGGACGAGCGTTCGGATCACAGCGAGGGCTCGCGCGCTGACAGCTATTGACGATCGCGGCGGTCACGCTGGGCTCGGTATTCGCGACGATGCGATTTGTAAAAAAACCGGCTGAGCGTAGCGGGGGCGGCGGCGTTGCTCGCGTGGATTTTGGCATTCGCTGTGGAAGTGCGAATTGAGCGCGTCGGGCTTTTCGGCATTGTTGCGACGACGGCGACGCTGATTTTGTGCTGGGCGTGGTCGCCGCGCAGTCGATCCTGAACGGGCAAAGGCGACGGCGGCCTGAGACACGAGTGCGCATCGCGGAGCCTCCGGCCGTAATGCATCCTTCACTCGCGCCCGCCTGGCACTGACATTCGTGTCTGTGGGCCTGCCACATTCCTGTGGCGGGCCGGTTTGGCGATGTTGGATTGATTCGGCAATCTGCTGGGAATGGCTAAACCTGCGACCGGCTGAAAGTCGGCCGCGATTTGCTGGCCCACGCGATCGAGAGTGACCGGATCGCTGCCGGCGAAATCGAGGACCATCACTTTTTTCGTTTTGTACTTCCGGAGCGCGGAGGCGGCTTGCTGGGCGAGCTCCGAGAGCGGAATCAGCTGCGGAGGCGGCCCCGCAGGCTGGCCGGGTTGCAGCTGCGGCGTCGACTGTTGGGGTGAGCGCGTAGCGGCAAATTGCGCCCGCGCCGAAGGAGCGAATACCGCGGCGGCGGCGATGGCGAAGCTGAGTGCTGCACTCGCCAAGCGCAAGCCAGTCGTCGATGCGAAGCTCAACAGTTCACCCTGCGCACGTTTCGCGATTCCGATTCGCAGCATCCTCGCGTCCTGGCTCAGGTTCGTGAATACAAATGGAACTGAACTTCGATCGTCTGGCGGACGGCCGCGGATTTGCCGTCGGGACCTTTTGCTGGTGTGAAGCGCCACTTTCTTACTGCGTCGACAGCCTTTTCTTCAAGGCCGAGTTGTTTGCGGTTCACCACGACAATGTTGGAAGCGCGGCCGTTTACGCCGATGGTCGCGAGGAGGTAAATCGTGGTTTGGAGCTTCGCTTTCACGGCGGCGTCGGAATACTGTGCCGCTGGGCAATACACGCACATCGGAAAGGAGTAACCACCGGTCTTAGCAAGTGGAGCTATCGGAGCGGACGGCGGCGACGAAGATCTATCGACGAGCGCGTAGAGCTCCGGAGTGAAGGGAATGACGGTGGTGTAGGTGGCCAGCACGACGTCTGTGGAATTGAGGTCTTTCAAATCGGCGTTTTTGTCGCCATGAACAGTGAGCTTCAGAAGCAGATCGTCACCCTGCGGAGACAGCTCTCCCCGGATCCATGAATCAATTTTTGCATTCCGAAACCTGATCCGGCGACGACGGGGATCACGAAGTCGTCCTGCGGGAGGTGCGCGGGTTTCATGAGATCGAGGAGTTTCGCGTGATCCTCGACGTGAAGTTTGTGCACGCCCTGCTCGAGCTGCACCGGGAAGTCGGCGCCGAGTTGCTGGCCGACACGGTCCCACGGGTAGACGCCGTTGGGAGCGAAATCGGCGCCGATCACTTTTTTCGGCTTATATTTCTCGAGCGTGGACGCGGCTTGCTGAGCGATGGTGGAGAGCAGGATGGCCTGCGCCGGCGGCGTGGGCTGAGTAGCCTGCTCGGATCGCGGCTGCGTTTCGGGAGTTTGCGCGCATGCGGAAGGAGCGAGAACCGCGGCGACCGCGAGTGCGATGCCGATGAGCGCGGTTGTAGCGGGGTGGCGCGCGGTGTGCTGCGAAAGTTGAGCGAAGGGCCGGTGCATGTGCTGGGCGCAGTGTAACTCTTTTGGAAAGGCACTGGCTAGATACGATGCGGCGTCGAATGGCGGAGTCGTAGCTTGAAAATGAGTGCGAATGCCACGGAGCGTTTAAGTAGCGTGGGCAATTTTGCCGTGGGCTTGTTGTGGCGCGCACCCTTTTAACGGCCAAAGGGATGCGGCACCCGGAAGCGCGTGGGATAGTCCCGCTTCGCGGGACTATCCCACCGTGATGTAGAATGCGGCGCGCGAAGGTGCGGAGGTGAAGCGTGAGGAAGCGGCGCGGGGCGTGGATGGGGCCGGCGATGGCGGGGGTGGGCGCGCTGGCGTTGGTGGCGGCGCTGCATTCTCCGGCGAGCGCGTTTTCGGATGACGCGCGCAGTTACGTTGCTGACGCCGCACACGCGACGAACGCGGCGAGCGCCTTCGAACGTGAGCAGGATCGCGCGATACGCCCGCCCGCACAAAATCTATTTGAGAAGAGCCAGGATATAGGGACCGTCGTGCATGCGGGGGCGACACAGTTCGTAAGCCGGGTGCCCGCGTACTTCATGAATGCAAGCGGCGACAATATTTGGGGCACCAGCGACGCGCTTCAATTTGCGTGGAAGAAAATGTCAGGTGACGTGGCGCTGACGGCAGACATTTCGTTCGTAGGCAAGGGCGTGAATCCGCATCGCAAAGCGGTGCTGATGATCCGGCAATCGCTCGACGCGGATTCGCCGTACGTGGACGCGGCGCTGCATGGAAGCGGATTGCTGGCGCTGCAATATCGCGAAACGAAAGGCGGCATCACCACTGAGATCGAAACGATGGCGCCCATCTATAAAGACGGGCTGCCGTTGGTGACGCCACCGAAACACGATATTTACGCGCCGCAAACGCAGCCGGTGCGCATGCGAATCGTGAATCGCGGCGGCTACGCGTACCTTTATATAGGGAGCGGGCCGGGTATGGCGCTGGAGCCGTCGGGCGCGGCGATTCCGGTGCCGTTCAGCGGAGATTTCTATATCGGGATTGGACTGAGCGCGCACGAGAAGGACGTGGTCGAGGAGGCGGTGTTCTCAAACGTGACGCTCGAGGCGCTCGCCGCCGAGGATGCCGGCGACGCGAAACCTGTGCTCTACAGCACGCTCGAAACAGTGGCGATCGATTCGACGATACGGCACATCGTTGCGGTCGGGTCGTACAGATTCGAGGCGCCGAACTGGACTCGCGACGGCGTGTCGTTGATGTTCAATGCAGACGGCCAATTGAGGCTCCTACCCGCTGCCGGTGGCGAACTCTCTTCGGGCCTCAAGTCGGGTTTCGCGAACCGCATCAACAATGATCACGGCTTCTCGCCCGACGGCACCGAAATCGCGATCAGCGACAACTCGCAGGGAAATCATGATTCATTGATTTACATCCTGCCCAGCACCGGCGGCACGCCGAAGCGCATCACGAAAAATTCTCCGTCGTACTGGCACGGATGGTCGCCCGACGGCTCGACGCTCGCGTTCGTCGGGCAGCGCAACGGCGATTTCGACATCTACACGATTCCTGTGACGGCCACATCCAGCACCGACGAAACGCGGCTCACCACCGCGAAAGGCCTCGACGACGGGCCGGAGTACACGCCCGACGGAAAATGGATCTACTTCAATTCCGAGCGCACCGGGCGCATGCAGATCTGGCGGATGCATCCGGACGGCAGCGCGCAGGAGCAGGTGACGCACGACGAATGGAACAACTGGTTCCCGCATTTTTCGCCGGACGGAAAATGGATGGTGATGCTGTCGTACGACGCGAGCGTCACGGGGCATCCGGAGAATAAGGATGTGCAGCTGCGACTGATGTCGATGGCCGACGGGAAGATTTCGGTGCTGGCGCGGATGTTTGGCGGCCAGGGAACGATCAACGTGCCGTCGTGGTCGCCGGATTCGAAGAAGCTGGCGTTTGTGAGTTATGAGTTGTTGCCAGCCGGGGACAGCGGCACGCCTGCGAAGTGAATGGCACGAGCCCGCTCGGCGCGTGATCGATGCCAGCTAGGCTGCAAATTGGCACGGCGGCGGCAAGCCTCCGCAGTCTAAGGCGCTTCGCGCGCTTGCGGCTTTGCGTGACGCGCATGTCATAGACTCCGGGAGCTTGCTACCGCCGTCCGAATGTCACCGGTGGCACGATGGATCACGCGCCCAGCGGGCGAGGACGACAGAGTGGAGTTATTTTGTGTGACGGGCGGCCTACCTTCGGCCCCGAAGCGTTTGTAGCGCCGATGAAGTGATGACGACACTGTGAGAGGAGCGATGATGCAGCGGCGGGAATTGTTGGAGTGGGCAGGTGTTGCGGCGGGCGCGGCGGCGATGAGTGGCGATGCGTTGGCCGCGAGCGTGGTGCGTGCGATCGCTGCCGGCCGCGCAGCAGCGCCTGTCTTCACCGGTCCGCTGGGCGTGCAGCTTTACACGGTGCGCGACCTCGCGAAGACGGATCTGGCGGGCGTGCTCGCGTCGATCAGCGCGATCGGCTACAAGGAAGTGGAAACGTATTGGGACGTGTACAACCGCCCGGCGAAAGAATTGCGCGCGATGATCGCGGACCACGGACTGAGCGTGCCGAGCGGGCACTTCGATTACGAGGGCCTCGAAGCGAAGATCGACTACGCCCGCGAGTTGGGCGCCGAGTACATGATCTGCCCGATGCTGCCGCAGAAAATGTGGACGTCGCTCGATGGATTTCAAGCCGCGGCGGCGCAACTGAACGCGTGGGGCGAAAAAGTGAAGCAGGCCGGCATGCAGCTCGGCTTTCACGATCACAACTACGAGTTCAAAAGGTTTGGCGCGACCACGGGTTTCGCGGAGCTGATGCGGCTCACCGACCCGTCGCTGGTGGTGCTGGAAATGGATTGCTACTGGATCACGCAGGCAGGCCAGAGGCCGATCGAGATGCTGCAGAAATTCGGCTCACGCATCCGGATGCTGCATTTGAAGGATCGTCCGGCGGGATTCGCGACGTCGCAATCGCTCGATGATGCCGCGTCACACTTCGAAGCGGTGGGCTCCGGCGTCATCGACTGGAAATCCATCCTGCTGATGGCCCAGCGCACCGGCGTGCAGCACTACTTTGTCGAGCGCGACTCCGGCTTTGTCCCGGCGCTCCAGAGCCTCGCGCTCAGCTACAAGTATTTGCGCTCATTGGAGTAGAGTGCTGGCAGCGCACCTCCCGGCCCATGAACTATTTCGAAGAGCTCTGGATGAAGGAAGAGTGGCTGGTGTGGGGCAACGGGCCTCGCGTGACGTTCTGTTCGGCGTGCGCGATGGTGGTGCTTGGCGCGCTGTTTTGGGCCATGGAGGCGAGCGACGGAGCCTTGGATCGCGCCGTCGCGGCGTCCAAGATTCTGCAATACACCGCGGCCAGCATCGGCGCGGTGGGGGCGGTGGGAATTCTGCTGCTGTATGTCTCGATGTGGTATTTCCTGATTCGCGTGGACCGCAGTTCGAGGTGGAGCAAGCGCGTCAGCTTTCTTGTGCTACTGGTGGGCCTCATTTACGGCGGGCTGATCTACTACTTGTTGGTTTACCTGCGGCAGGTCGCCTCGATCAAGCGAACGGATCTTCCGGCATGATTCGGCTGGTCGGGTGGATCATGCTCGGACTACTAACGTTATTGGCGCTCGACGTGATTTTCGTTTATCTGTTTCCCGAAACAGCCGAACACTCGGCGTTCCTTCACGGCAACACTCTTCCTTATCTCGGGCTACTCTTCTTCGCGGTGTCGATCTACGGCGCGGTGCGGCTGCATCGCGCCGTGCTGTGCGGACCAGACCGGAATTGATTGCTTCGTTGTGCAGTGCACGCCGAATGATAACCCCTGCGTTCTCTTGTACTTCTCAGTCCGACCGCGACCGCGTCCCGACTTTTCCTATCGTAGGATGACAGCCTGCGCGGCAGGCTATCCCATAACTTGACGACAGGCTATCCGTGGAGCGATAATGCTCCATAAATGGAGCATCGTTCCGGAAGGGAATCATGGCCAGCGTGAACCTATGGAGTGCTGCGGCGGCGAAGCCCGTGGACCTTTCGAAGCGCGACGAGCAGGAGCGGCTCAGCCCAGCGGCGGTGCGCGCGTTTTTCAGAATGTGCGAGCTGTGGGACATGCGCGACGAGGATGCCCGGCAGCTGCTCGGCGGAATTTCGAATGGCGGGTTTTATGAATTCAAGGCCCATACCAAGCGCGACACAAAACGGATACAGAGCGCGCGGCTCGATCAGGACCGGCTCACTCGCATCTCGATCCTCACCGGGATTTTCAAGGCGCTGAATGTGCTGTACGGAAAAAAGCTGGCGGACCGCTGGGTGCAGCTCGCGAACGTCAATCCAATGTTCGCAGGCGCGTCGCCGCTCGAGTACATGATTCAGGGCGGACAGCCGGCGATGATGCGCGTGCGCCAGCTTCTCGACTCGCGGCGCGGAGGGATCTAGTGCCGCCTCGTGTCACCGACATCCGCCGCGACGGAACGCACCGTCTGATCCCCGCGAAATACGTTGAGCGCGACGAGAGCGTGCTAACGCGCCTGCTGCCGCGCGACGCCGAAGAAGCCGACCTGCGCGCGCTGTACGAACTGGAAGGCGCGACGAACGACCGGCTGCTTGGCGAAGCGGGTTTGCTGCCGGGAATCGGAGTGCGCGAGCTGGTGTTCGGTGTGCCGCACGCGAAGATCATCAACGCAGCGTTTACACACGCAAGCCCAATGGGGAATCGTTTCAACGGGCCGGACCGCGGCGCGTGGTATGCGGCGTTCGCGAGGCGCACTTCGGAAATGGAAGTTACGTATCACCGCGCGAAGGAACTCGTGGAAGTGAACTGGCAGGAGAGCCAGACGTTCACCTACGTGGATTGTCTGGCGGACTTTCGCGCGAAGTTTCACGACATTCGCGACGACACGCGCTACGAGGCCTGCTGGAAGGGCGATGACTACAAGGCCTCGCAACGCCTCGCCGAGGATTTGCTGGAGCGCGGCTCAGCCGGCATCGTTTATCCGAGCGCGCGGCACCGCGGCGGCGCTTGCATCGCGTGCTTCCGCCCCGCTCTCGTCACCCACGTCCGCAAAGGCGCCACCCTGTCGATCGTCTTCAAAGCCGGCGCCTCCTCGCCACCCGAAACCCGCGAGCAGAAGTAAAGGTAAGCCCTCGCCTGCGCGGATTCCTGGGGCGACAGCGCGACGGGCTTCAGTGAGCCGCCGGCGACGGGGATGCGGGTCGGCAGTAATGCTTCAGCACGCTCCACCGGACCCAGGCAACGCGCTGTGGATCTCGTGCGTAAAATTGCAACCAGTACGGGCGCGTCAGAACGAAGCGGTACGCATCGCCCTGTGACGATGTCCACGCAAAGACGGCGCGCGAGGGTGACGATTCGACGGCCATGAGGCCTGCGACCGCTGCCTCGTTGCTTCCGAGTTCGTTCGCGATCCACATTTGGGCCACTTTCTTTGGATCGTCGTACGCCCATGGCGCACGCCCCGAGTCTGCCGCGCGCTGCGCCTCGACCAAACTCGAATTTTGTTCGAGCGCCTCGTGAAGCTTCTCGTTGCTATAAAAGCAGTCGTTGACGGAACCGACCGGCTCTGACATCTCGGGAAAGCGTGAGTAATCGAGATCCGTGCTCCTGTCTTTGTCAAACGAAACAACCTGTTCAATAGCGAAAAGTGAGCAGCAGCCCATGTGCCCGTAACCGGGACGTACAATTCGGCGCCCGTTGGCGGAAGGGGCTGCGATGCGGCCCGCGAAGAAACGTCCGCGGAGAATTGCGCGAACGACCGTACCGTCGCGGGAGCTGTGGCCATGAATGGCTTCAGAGAACGCCTGAAACGTTGAGTCTTCATCGAGCGAAATTTCAATCGTTTCCACGGTGAAGGTTTTTGGCGCGGTGCGCCGGCCAGACAAGGCGGTGGAAACGACGCCCGAGCGCGCTTTGGCGCCGTACTCGAGCCAAATCTGGAGATTGGAGTCGCAGGTGGGATCAAAAATTGTGAAGTCTTCGAATTCCACGGAGACGATACCTGTGACTTCGATTTCTTTGCGGTTGTATGCGGCACGATCGCGCAGGAGGTCACAGATCGCGACGACAGGCGGACCCGAAGAGCTCTGCCCAGCGGACGCGGCTGGCGCAGACGGGCCTGCTGCTTGCGCCCGTACAGTTGGGGCTGATGCAAGGCAAGCAGCAACGAGCAGCGCGACGATCTTGGCGAAGCGTTTCATGCTGGTCAGAATGTTGGATACACCGTGCGCGATCCAGGTTGGAATGCGATTCTACATGAGAGGGCGGCGAATTTTGGACAGAGCGGTGTAGAATCGCGGCGCTGAATTGGGAGGGCTCGATGAGGGTGGGGCGTGCGATGGCGTGGAGCGCGACAGTGGCGGCGATCGGCGTCGCGCCGGCGGTATTGATGACGCTGGTGTGTGCGGGAGGGTCGATGGCGCAGGGAACGTCAACCGGCGGTGGCGCGGGATTGAGGGCGCAGCAGAGTTACAAATTCGATGTGTCGTTTCCGGCGGCGCAGAGTGCTACACCGCTGGATGGCCGCTTGCTGCTGATTCTTTCCACTGATGGGACAAAGGAACCGCGCTTCCAGATCGAGAATTCAGTGCGCACGCAGATGATTTTTGGAATGGATGTGGACGGGATGAAGCCGGGGCAGGCGATCACCATCGACAACGCGTCGTTCGGCTACCCGGTGCGCTTTCTGAATGACGTGAAGCCCGGCGACTATTTCATTCAAGTGGTGCTGCACAAATACGAGACGTTTCACCGTGCCGACGGAACCACGGTGAAGCTGCCGATGGATCGCGGCGAAGGGCAGCACTGGCAATTCGCGCCGGGGAATTTGTATTCGAAACCGGAAAAGATTTCGCTGCACGTGAACGGTGAGGTGGAGTTAGCGCTCGATCAGGTGATCCCGCCGATTCCCGATCCGCCGGACACCGAGTTCGTGCGCCACCTGAAAATTCAGAGCGAGCTGCTGACCAAGTTCTGGGGCCGGCCGATGTATCTTAGCGCGAACGTGCTGGTGCCGTACGGATTCGACACGCACCCCGAAGCGCATTTTCCGGTGATGATTTTCGAGGATCACTTCAACGACGACTTCCACTTTCTGCGGGCCACGCCGCCCGATCCGGATTTGAAGCCGGACTACAGCGAGCGTTTCCACATCAGCGGCTACAACAAAACCCAGCAAGAAGAGGCGTACAAGTTTTACAAGCAGTGGATCTCGCCGAAATTCCCGCGCTACCTGGTGGTGCAGCTGAATCACGCGAATCCGTATTACGACGATTCGTATGCGGTGAACTCGGCGAACCTCGGTCCGTACGGCGACGCGATCGAGACCGAGTTGATTCCGGCGATCGAGAAAAAGTTTCGCGGAATTGGCGCGGGCTGGGCGCGATTCGTTTACGGGGGGTCGACGGGTGGATGGGAATCACTGGCGGTGCAGGTGTTCTATCCGGACCATTACAACGGCGCGTTTGCGGCGTGTCCAGATCCGGTGGATTTCCGCGGCTTCACGAACATCAATCTCTACAAAGATAAAAATATGTTTTTCATCGACGGGCCGCACATGCGCGTCGAACAACCGGGCGAGCGCGATTACCTGGGACGCACGCTTACGACCACGAAGCAGATCAATCAGTACGAACTCGCGCTCGGATCGCGCGGGCGCAGCGGCGAGCAGTTCGATATCTGGCAGGCGGTGTACGGGCCCGTCGGCAAAGATGGCTACCCGCAGCAGATTTTCGACAAGGAAACCGGAGACATCGATCCGGCGACTGCGGCGTACTGGAAAGAGCACTACGACCTGAGCAATATTCTGGCGCGCGATTGGGCGGCGCTCGGTCCGAAGCTCGGAGGGAAAATTCACGTCTACGTGGGCAGCGCGGACACTTATTTTCTGAACGACGGCGTCTACTATTTGCAGGACGTGCTCGAGGGCTTGAAGGATCCTCCGTACGGCGGCGAAGTGAAATACGGCGATCGGGCGGAACATTGCTGGAACGGCGATCCGAACTTGCCGAACTATTTGTCGCGGCTACACTACAACACCATGTACTTGCCGACAATTCTGGAGCGCATCGAGAAGACCGCGCCGGCGGGAGCGGATTTGACGTCGTGGAAGTATTAGCTTCGGGCGCGATGTCGGCTAAAAGTCCGACCGAGTTGAAAACGAGATGGCTTGCCGCGTGCTTCATCGCGCTACCGATTCTTGCAGGTGCGGCGTATGCGTGGTAGCCGCCGGCGCGGGGGCCTTCAGAGATGGCGGACCGTGTACTCGTGCTGAAGAGCGAACGCAAATTGATTTTGCTGAAGCAGGGGCGCGTGATGCGCGAATACACGGTGGCGCTGAGTCCCGATCCCATCGGGCCGAAGACGCGCGCGGGCGATCACAGAACTCCGGAGGGCGTCTACACGCTCGACTCGAAAAACGCGCAGAGCCATTTTCATCTCGCGCTGCACGTTTTGTATCCGAACGCGCAGGATCGCGCTCGCGCGGCTGCGGCGGGCGTGGATGCGGGCGGCGACATCGAAGTTCACGGAATCAAGAACGGACTAGGATGGATTGGCAGGTTTCAACGTTGGGTTGGATGGACAAACGGGTGCGTCGCAGTGACAGACCCTGAGATCGAGCAGATTTACAAAGCAGTGCCCGCGGGCACGCCAATTGAAATTCGGCCATGACGCGTGCTTAACTGGCGCAACCACTGCGGCGGTTGAACGTGCGCGCGGCGGCAAAATCGAGGACCTCAGGCAGGACTTGGCTATTTTACAGGCGTATTTCCCAAAGTTGAGCTGGTCGAGCATAGCGTGCGTTGCCAGAATTGGATGGGCACGATGCTGGCAACGATCGGTGGGTTCTGCAAAATCGAAATTGATGAGCTCGCTTGTAAAATAGGCAAGTTTTGCCTGTGGGGATTACGCCGCGCCGCACCAATGTGTTCGAGGTAGTGCCGGCCTGGGGCGAACCCTGTAGCGGTACACGGGAAATAATGTAAGCGGCCAACATGTCGAATCCGGGGGCATCCAAGCTTGGGGCGGAACTTTGTTCCAAGGAGACGCGGATGATCCGGAGGTTAAGCGTACTGGCGATTGTGTTTTTTGCGGCGGCGTTTGTGGCGCAGGCGCAGCTTGATACGGATAAGATCGAACTCTACGGCGGCTATTCCTTCCTGCATTTCAGCGACAACGGCTCGTTCAATCAAAACGGCTGGGAACTCCAGGGACAATACAAGCTTTTTCCGTTTCTCGGCGCGGTGGCGGATTTTTCCGGCGACTACGGCAACGGCGTGAGCACGCACTACTTTTTATTTGGGCCGGAAGTGTCGTGGCCGGCGCGCGTTTCGCCATTTGCGCACGTGCTGATCGGCGCGGCGCATGTGGGAAGCAATTTCGTAATCGGGACGCAGCCACCGACGTTTGTGTCGGCTTCCGACACGTCGTTTGCGACAGCGGTGGGAGGCGGCATCGATACGCGGCTCATCCACGGCATCTACTGGCGGATCTTTCAGGCGGACTGGATTCACTCGTCGGCGTTCAGTGGCAACCAGAACAACGTGAGAGTGTCGACGGGGATTGTGGTGCATTTTTGAGGTGAGACGAGCGAAGCCTACCTCGCACGTTGAACGGCGAGTTCAACGTTACATCCGCTGCCCGTTCCCGTTGGCTGCGACGGACTCGAGCGGTCGCTAGAGATGCCCGCCGTTCGCCGCTGAAACCACAGGCAGAACTTGCCTATTTTCCAGGCGTACTTTCCAACGCGGAGCCAGCCAGTACAGAGTTGGATTGGGCAAGATCCTGGCAACAACCATCGATGGGCTTGGCAAAATTGAATTTGGGGAGTGCGCTCGTAAAATCGGCAAGCTTCCCGGTGGGTTTCTTGACGCGGTGCGGAAAGTAACGAGTTCAGCACTGCGCGATTGCGCGCACGCGGAGTGCGCATCGTCGCTTGAAACGCTGGCGCGCGGAGGCTGGTGGCCAACACGGAATCGCGAAGAAATAAGCTTCGGCGGCGCGTAGCCGTGGGGCTATACTCCCGCGCAAAGGAGTACCCCCTTCATGCAAATGAAACGGCGAGACCTACTAGAGAAGTGTGTCGCGATGGGCGCGCTGACCATCGCTGGCGGCGCGATGCCGGTCGCGGCTGTGGCGCGCGCATGGGACGACGCTGAAAAACCCAAACTGCCGACGCCGTGGTGCGAACTCGGCCCCTTCTACAAGCGCGACGCTCCGCACAGGACCACGCTTCGCGGCTCGAACGATCCCGGCATGCCGCTCGCCGTGGCGGGCACGGTCTACAGCGCGAACGGAAACATTTTGCAGGACGCGACGCTGGAGATCTGGCAGACCGACAACGCGGGTCACTACGACAACGAAGGCTACCTCTATCGCGCGATCCTGAAGCCCGACGGCAAAGGCGATTATGTGTTCGAATCCGTGATGCCGGGGCACTATCCGCAGCGCGTGGGGCAACACGTTCATTACCTGGTGACCGCGCCCGGCCACAAACCGCTGACCACCCAACTTTATTTCGCGACCGATCCCGTATTCAAAGGCGACCCGGACAAGAATTCGGGCGTCGACCCGCTCATCACCAGCCGCGAGCTGATTCGTCCGGTGATGATCAAGGGGGATCCGGGCACGCACATCATCGCCGCCGTGGATTTCGACATCGTGCTGGAGAAAGCATGACGCGCGCACTGGACGTAGTCATCGCGTTGTGCTGCTGCTGTTGCGCGGGTTCGGTGCACGCGGCGGATGTAAAACAGGTCGCCAGCTTTTCGCTGCCGTGCGAATCGAGCGACCAGATCATTTCGCAGACGGGAAAATCCGTCGCGGTACTGTGCAGGGACCGCAGCGTCCACGTGATTGACGTCGCGACCGGCAGGGCAGTTTTTGCGGAGACAGATAGTCCACGGCTTACTGCGGCCGATTTCTCGCGGGATGGCAAGTGGCTCGGGCTTGGCTTCTGGGATGGCACCCTGAAGGTTGTACCGCTCTCAGGCGGCGCGGCGCGCGAATGGAAAGCCGGCGATCATCGCGTGCACTCGATCCAGTTCCTGCTCGACGGGCATTCGGCGTTTGTCGACTCGTTAGGCGAGCCGGCCCAGATCTGGGATTTTGGCGGCACGCCGAAAGTGGTTGCGACGCTGCATTCGGATTTTTCCGGGCCTTCGGCTGTGGGGCTCAGTCCCGATGGCTCGCTGCTGGCAACCGCGGGCGGCGACACGGTGATTCGCCTCTACGACACGTCCACATGGAAAACGCTGCATGAAAACCGCAGTGCGACGAAACTGGAAATGTTCGACCTGGATTTCACTCCGGATGGCAAAGCGTTTCTCACCGGCGGCGCTGATGACCACGTGATCGTGATCGATGCTGCTACCGGAGAAGAAACGCACAAGCTCGGCGGACGCCCCGGAGTGATCGGCGACGTCTCGGTTCTGGGCGACGGCACGCACGCGGCAGTGGAGTACGAGGATGTGGACGATTTGCACAAGCCGCCGGACTGGGCGATGTGGAATCTTCAGACGCAAAAAGCCGAAACCATGCGGGGGATGGACAAGTACACCGCGCACCGCATCGTTAACGGCAAGCTGTGGCTCGCCGCGACCAACGGAACTACGCTACAAATCTTCGAATACAACTGAACGCCGCGGTCCTGCTTTTCATTTTCGAGTGGGGAGTAGCGCGTGAACATCGGCCGCCGCCGGGCCCGCTGCCAGTAGCGCCGGCAACCTTGCCGATGTTTTGACGGTCTGCATCTGGCGGCCAAGACCACAGGCAAAACTTGCCTATTTTACAGGCGTACTCCCCTAAGGTGAGGGTGAGAAGGGCGGCGAGGGTCGCCAGGATTGGATTGGACACGATACTGGCTACCAGCGAAGAGCTCGGCAAAATCGAATTTGGTGAGCACGCTCGTAAAATTGGCAAGTTTCGCCTGTGGGTTATTGGCGCGGCGCATCGGATCACAGTCCCGCGAAGCGGGACTCTCCCGGGCACCGGGCAAGGGGCGCCGCTGCGAAGCCGGCGCGTGTATAATCCATCGCACGCATGCCGCTGAATCCGGGAACAAAACTTGGGCCGTACGAAATCGTCGCGCAGCTGGGCGCGGGCGGGATGGGCGAAGTGTATCGAGCTCGGGACACGCGTCTCGATCGCACCGTGGCGATCAAGGTGCTGCCCGCGGCGGTGGCCAACGATCCGGAGCGGCTAGCGCGTTTCGAAGGCGAGGCACGCGTTCTGAGCACGCTGAGCCATCCGAATCTTCTGGCAATCTACGATGTGGGAACGCAAAACGGCCTGCACTACCTCGTTTCAGAATTCCTCGAAGGCGAAACTCTGCGCGATCGGCTAGCCTCCGGTCCCCTCGGGCAACGCAGAGCTTCCGAGTACGGATTGCAACTCGCGAACGGGCTTGCCGCGGCGCATGAGAAGGGAATCATTCACCGCGACCTGAAGCCCGAAAACATTTTCATCTCCGCAGGCGACCACGTAAAAATTCTCGACTTCGGCCTCGCGAAGCAATCCGCGGGCGCGTCGCTGATGCCCGGCGACAGCGTGACCATGACAAGCGCAGGAAGCGGCTCGGCGCAGACCGCGCCGGGAACCGTGATGGGCACGGTCGGCTACATGTCACCCGAGCAAGTGCGCGGCCAGGTGGTCGATTCGCGGTCCGACATTTTTAGTTTTGGCGCGATCCTCTACGAAATGGTCGCGGGCCGCCGCGCGTTCAAGGGCGACTCCGCCGTTGAGACCATGAACGCCATTCTGAAGGAAGATCCGCCGGACCTCGACGCTGCGCAGCTGAAAGTTTCGCCGGGAATGGAACGCATCATCCGCCACTGCGTGGAGAAAAACCCGGCGAACCGGTTTCAGTCCGCGCGCGATTTGGGATTTGCGCTCAGCGCACTAAGCGGCTCGTCCAGCGAGACAGAATCGACGCAAGCGGCAGCGTTGCGCGCGGCGGATGCGGCCGATAGCAAGCGCCTCGCGCGGCAAGTGCTCTTGCCCTGGCTTGCGGCGGCGCTGCTCGGCGCGGTGGCCTGCGTCGCGCTGTATTTTGCGGTCAAGCCGTCGGCACCGCCCCCGACGCGGATGCAGTTCGCCATTCCGATGCCCAGCGAAGTTAGTCAAATAGCGCTCTCAGCGGACGGCTCAATGCTCGCCTTCGTTTCCACCGACGCGGACGGCACGTCCAGACTGAACATTCAGCGCGTGGGATTTCCAACGGCGGTCGCGCTGAAAGGCACGAATGGCGCGCAATATCCATTCTGGTCGCCGGACAACGCGTGGGTGGCTTTCTACGCAGACAGCAAGCTGAAAAAAATTCCCGCGGCGGGCGGAACCCCGCAAATTCTGGCGCCCGCGGTGAGCCCGCGCGGAGGAAGCTGGGGCAGCCGCAACGTTATTCTGTTCGTGACCGATGCGGGCGGCCTGATCTGGAAAATCAATCCGGATGGAAGCGGCGTCGCGCCGGTGACGAAGCGGTTCTTCAATACTACGAACTTCGCTTCGCATCGCTGGCCCCAGTTTCTTCCCGACGGCGATCATTTTCTTTTTCTCGCCACCACTTTCGGCTCTGACGACAAGGCGAGTGGAATCTACCTCACCTCTCTCAAAGGAGAAACGCCGAAGCTCGTCCAGCTCGGCGGCTCCACGATCGGTTACGCCGATGGATATTTGTATTTCGCGGATTACCGTCAGGCGCTGATGAGCGTTCCGGTGGACATCGCGACCGGCAAAGTCACCGGTGAAGCGCGGATCGTGGCGGAGCGAGTCGGCTTTCAGCCGTCCACTTACTGGGCGGCGTTCACCGTGTCCCAGAGTGGCACGGTGGTGTACTACTCCACCGGCGGAACGGCGCTCTCCGTTTTGACCTGGTATGACCGCTCGGGCATGGAACTCGGCCGCGTGGGCGAGCCGGGCGTGACGAACAATCCCGCCATTTCTCCCGACGGGCAGTTCGTTGCGGCGGACATCTCTGACGTGAAAGCGAACAACGTCGACATCTGGATCTACGGACTCAAAGCCGCGACGGCGTCGCGCTTTACGTTCAAGCCGGCGGAGGAAGTCGACCCGGTATGGTCGCACAGCGGCGACAGGATCGCGTTCCGCTCGGATTCCAATCCAGCCGGCATGGAAACCAAACCGACGCGCGGTGTGGGGGACACGCTCCTTGTCGCTGAGGTAGCGGGATCCGATGACGTAATCCCGAATTCATGGACGCCCGACGACAGCGCGATTCTAGGCACGCTCCAGAAAGGGAACGGTGGATCGGCGCTGGTGATAGTGAACCCGGCCGGCGGAAGGATGAAGGAGTTCCTACCCTCCCAGGGCGCGGTGACGAACGGCCAGATTTCCCCTGACGGCAAGTGGGTCGCGTATGCGTCGAACGAATCGGGCGATTGGGAAATTTACGCGACGACGTTTCCGGGCGCGCAGGGCAAGTGGCAGATTTCGCGCGGAACGGGCCGCGAGCCGCGTTGGCGCGGCGACGGCAAAGAGCTCTACTACCTTAGCCCGGACAACACGTTGATGGCCGTGTCGGTGAATATGGCCGGTGCATTCGCGACGGGCGCGCCGGTGCCGCTGTTCGAGATTTTAGGCCGCGCACAAATTTCGTCCACGGACGTCTACACGTACGACGTGACCAAGGACGGGCAGAAATTCATCGTGAACCGCTACGTGAAGCCGGACCATGTGGACCCGCTCACGATTGTGCTGAATGCGGGCGCGGCGTCGGATGCCGGAGCGGCTTCAAAATGATGCGGCGGCATATGCAATCATGGCTGTGAAGTTGCCTGTTAAGAATTGCCGCTCAGACATGATTGTCTGTGCCACGCGTTCTTAGTTGAGCAGGAGATTCCTCGATGAAACCGACACTTCTGTTGCGCATCGCCGGCGTCCTTTCGTTTCTCCACGGCGCGCTTCACGCTGCCGGCGACTACTTCGGCAAGCCGGAGCCGGGAGCGCAGCTGCAGGCTGTGTCCGCGATGAAGCTGAATTCGTTTGTGGTGATGGGCCAACCGCGGACGTACTGGGATTTCTACGAAGGCATGAGCTACGCGGGCAGCATCACTTTGATCGTCATCGGCGTTGTGTTGTGGCAGCTCGGCTCAGCTGCGAAAAAAGATGTGGCGCCGCTGCGGCCGGTGATCGCGACGTTTGCCTTCGGATTTCTGGCGCTGGCACTGAACTCTTACAAATTTTTCATTCCGCCTCCAGTGATCATGGAGCTGGTGATCGCCGCCTGCCTGGGCCTGGCAGCCATTGGCACGCGGCGAGCGGCTGAGTAGCACAGGCAATCGTGCTTGCGGGCGTGGCGCCGAAGGCGTTGCGCCGGTTTTGACTTTTTAAACTTGGCCGCTCGCGCGGCCACACCGGCAAGGTCGGCCAAGTGCCCGTGCTACTCGCGGGGGGCGCCGCCGCGACCGATGTTTCAAAGCGGGTGCACACGCACCCGCATCAAAGACCGTGAAGGTCGCGTGAAAGAACGTGCGCGCTGCTTGGCATTGGAGCCGGGCTCGGCTAAGGTATTCAAAGTTTTTGGCCGGCCTGCCCCAACCTGTACGGAGGAGTTTCTGTGTCCGATACCGCTACTGTTCCCGTGGAAACGCCGGGGTTCTTCGATAACTTCGGCGAGAAATTGAAAGCGCCGGTCGAGCTGCTGCAGGACTATTCGCTGATGGCGTTGGATGCGGTGAAGATCATGTTCACCACCACGCGCTGGAAAGCGGACCTGCTCGATCAGATGGACCTGATAGGCGTCGGCTCGCTGCCGATTATTTGCGTGGCGCTTGCGTGCGTGGGCGGCGTGATCGTGCTGAACGCGGCGTCGCAATTCGAGCGGTTCGGCGAAAAGGCGCTGACGGGCGACGCGCTTTCGCTATCGTTGCTGCGCGAGCTAGGACCGGTGTTCACGGCGCTCCTGGTGTGCGGGCGCAACGCGACGGGCATGGCGTCGCAACTGGGCTCGATGCTGGTCACCGAGCAAGTGGACGCGATGCGCGGTCTGGGCGTGGATCCGATACGGAAATTGGTCACGCCGCGGGTGCTGGCCACCGTGTTGGTGATGCCGCTGCTTGTAGCGCTCGGCGATTGCGCCGGTTTGCTCGGCGGGTTCCTCGCGGCGACGATCACGCTGCACATTGACGCGGCGCAGTTCTGGGCGCGCGCGATTAAAGTGCTGGCGGTGGGCGACCTGGTGATCGGATTTTCGAAGCCGATCGTTTTCGGATTTATCGCGTCGACGGTGGGTTGTTATCAGGGCCTGCGCGTGAAGGGCGGAACGGCGGGCGTCGGTCGCGCGACGATTTCGGCGTTCGTGGCGGCGTCGGTGGCGGTGCTGGTCGCCGACCTGTTCCTGACGCGGCTGCTGCTCTACATGTTCAATTTGTAGACGGAATAGTCCCGCCTCGCGGGACTGTCGTCCTACGAAGAAAACTTCGGCGACGGAGATCCCCGGTGCCGACGCACGACGAAAAGCGCGGAGAGATTTTCGTTTGTTCGTCCCGCGGCGACAGAGCACGAACAGGGACTCACCTTCGTCGGACGACGGCCAGGTTCGCTGTCCTACTCGTGCAGCGCGTGCGTGCCGTGCGTGATCGCGGCGCCGGCGCAAAGAGCCGCAGCGACCATCACCGTCTCGGAAATTTCAGCGTTGGTGGCTCCGGCTTCGCGCGCGCGGCCCGAATGAATCTCGATGCAGTAGGGACACTGCGTGCTGAAGGCGACGGCCAGCGCCAGCAGCTCCTTGTATTTCGCGGAGATCGCGCCGGGCGCCATCGCAGCCTTATCAAACGCCGCAAACGCCTTCATGCCCTCCGGCGCGCCCGCTTCCATCAACTTCAATTTTTTCATGTGCTTCATGTCGTACACGGCCCTCTCCTGTCCCTGTGGGCATGCGATCTGATTCGAAAAACGCGCGCGTGACAATATAGCCGCGCCAGTCGCACGCCGCAATTTGTTTCGCGCATGCAGCGCCGGCCCGGGTCCGCACGGCACGACGAACTTGCGCGATTGCGTCGCACCCCGTGTAATATGGCGTCAACGAGGAATTGTGAATGAGCGAAGCCGCCACAACTGACCCGGACGCCGCAGCGTCGACGTTGGAACGAAGCGGCGTGACAGAACCCTTCGACGTGCTGATCGTCGGCGCGGGACTTTCGGGAATTGGTGCGGCTTTTCATTTGCAGCAGGAGTGTCCGAAGAAAACGTACGCGATCCTGGAAGGGCGCGCGGCGCTGGGCGGCACGTGGGACTTATTTCGGTATCCAGGCGTGCGCTCCGATTCCGACATGTACACGCTGGGATACCGGTTCCGGCCGTGGAGCGATGCGAAGGCGATTGCCGATGGCCCTGCGATTCTGAATTACATTCGCGAGACGGCGAACGAGTATGGCATCGACAAGAAAATCTGCTACGGGGTGAAGGTGACGCGCGCTTCGTGGAGTTCGAGCGCGGCTGCATGGACCGTGGATGCGACGACGCCCGATGGCGGCCACGCGCGGTTCATCGCGAATTTCATTTTTTCGTGCACCGGCTACTACGACTACACCGAGGGCTACATGCCGGGCTGGCCGGGCATGGATGCGTTTCGCGGGACAATCGTGCACCCGCAGAAGTGGCCAACGGATCTCGACTACGCCGGAAAACGCGTAGTGGTGATCGGAAGCGGCGCGACGGCGGTGACGCTGGTTCCCGCGATGGCGCGAACCGCGGCGCACGTTACCATGTTGCAGCGCTCTCCGACGTACATCGTGACGCGCCCCTCGGAGGACACGATCGCGAATTGGTTGAAGCGCAAACTCCCCGCGCAGACGGCGCATTCCATGGTCCGCTGGAAAAACGTCCTGATCGGAATGTATTTCTACAATTTCGCGCGATCGAAGCCCGACAAAACCAAGACGAACATTCTGAAGTTCGCGAAGATGCAGCTGCCCGAAGGCTACGACGTGGAGAAGCATTTTTCTCCGCGCTACAACCCGTGGGATCAGCGGCTGTGCCTGGTACCGGACGCGGATCTATTTCGCGCAATTCGTAAGGGCAGCGCGTCGATCATAACCGATGAAATCGAGACGTTCACGGAGAAGGGAATTCGGTTGAAGAGCGGCGAGGCACTCGAAGCGGACATCATCGTCACCGCGACGGGTCTGAAATTGAAATTGCTAGGAGGGATGGAAATCAAAGTGGACGGGCTGAGCGTGAACCCATCGCAATCGCTCACCTATAAAGGAATGATGTATAGCGGGATTCCGAATCTGGCGTCGGCGTTTGGCTATACGAACGCGTCGTGGACGCTGAAATCGGATCTGACGGCCGAGTACGTGTGCCGGCTGCTGAATTATATGGACGCGCACGGGTACGACTACTGCACGCCGCAGCGGCGCGATCCCACTCTGACGGAGGAGCCGGCGATCGGATTCAGTTCGGGATATGTGCTGCGCGGGCGCGACGTACTGCCGAAGCAAGGCTCCAAAAAACCGTGGAAGCTGCACCAGAATTACTTGCTGGACATGCTGGAGTTTCGTTTCTCGGCGATCGACGACGGCGCGATGGAGTTTTCGCGCATCGGCGGCGCGAAACGCAAGCGGGCGAGTTGACGCAGCCGGCACAACTACACACGCAAAACGTGCCTATCTTACTGGCGTACTCACCAAATGTGAGCGTGCGGGGACAGGGAGAACTGCCAGAATTGCGATCGAGATGCTGGCAGTCGTCGAAGTGCCTGTCGCGGCAAATGCAAGCGGAGATGTTGGTGGCATAGACTTCAGTCTGTCGTGGACGCGCAAGCGGAGCGTGGATGAGCGAGAAGATGCGACTGGAGAATCGGACGGCGGTCGTGACCGGAGCGGCCAGCGGGATCGGTCGCGGAATCGCCCTGGCGCTGGCGAAGCGCGGATGTAATTTGGCAATCGCGGATGTGAACGACGCGGGGCTTGCGGAAACGACGCGCCTGGCGATGCAACTCATTCCGATGGCTGCGAGCGCGCCCAAGGTGCCGTCAAACTTGCGCGTGACGCAGCATCATCTCGATGTCAGCAATCGCGACGCGATCGCTGCGTTCCCCGCGGAAGTGCTCGCCGCGCATACCGGCGTCGATATTCTGGTGAACAACGCCGGCGTCGCGCTGGGCGGAACCTTCGAGCAAGTGAGTGAGGAAGATTTCGACTGGCTGATCTCGATCAACTTGTTCGGCGTGGTGCGGATGACGCGCGTGTTTTTGCCCGTGCTGCACAAAAGCGACGAGGCGCGCCTGGTGAGTATTTCTAGCATCTTCGGCGTGATCACGCCGCCGGGGCAAACGGCGTATTGCGCGAGCAAGTTTGCAGTGCGCGGCTTCAGCAATTCCCTGCGTTACGAGCTGCGCGGATCGACGATCGGCGTCAGCGTGGTTCATCCCGGCGGCATCAACACGAACATCGCACGGAGTTCGCGCGCGCCGCAGGGGGCGTCTCCAGAAGAAGTGGCGCGCGCAAAAGCCTACGCGCAGAAGGCGCTGAAGATGCCGCCGGATCGCGCCGGCGAAATTATCGTGCAGGGAATCGAGAAGCGCGAGGCGCGCATTTTTGTGGGCAGCGATGCGAAGGCGCTGGCTTTCCTGGAGCGCCTCGCTCCGGTAAAGCATTGGTCGATGGTCGAGCGCGTCATCCCGAAGCCGTAGTGGGATAGCCCGCCGCTCAGGCTGTCATCCTACGAGCTCAAAACACAATGGGGCTAGCGATTGACGCCGACGCTCAGCGCGAAGGAGCGAGCTCGTTGTTTCACTCGTGGTGGTGCCGCGCAGTTGCCGCGACGCAACGGCTCGTTCGTCGGATGACAGTTCCGCGAAGCGGGACTGGCCCACAATTATTTTGCGCGACGCGCCGTCCGGCGTAAGATGCGCGCAATCCGTATCCCTTTCCTCACAAGGAGCACCCTCCATGCACCTGCACATGCATCACCTCAACTGGATTGCTGTAATCGTTGCCGCCGTTTCGACAATGATCGTGGGATTTGTGTGGTACTCGCCGATTCTTTTCGCGAAGCCGTGGATGCGCGAGATGGGCTACGACTTGAACGACAAAACCAAAATGGTGGAGATGCGGAAGAGCGCTGGGCCGGCGTACACAACGTCATTTCTAGCAAGCATCCTGACGGCGTTCATCCTCGCGCTGTTTTTTCGGTGGCTCGGAGTAATCACAGTTCAAGCGGGAATGCTCGTCGCGTTCCACGTGTGGCTGGGATTCGTGGCGACGGTGCAGCTGACCGGCGTCTTATTCATGAAGCAGAGCCTGAAACTTTACGCGATCAACACGGGGTACCAGTTGATCTGCTATCTGGCGATGGGTGCGATACTGGCGGCGTGGCAGTAGAGCGAATTCAATTCGCGCGGCGGGAATCGAGCTCGGCGCAGATTTTATCGCGTAGCGCGCGGGCGAACGGCGCGTAGAACGTGCCGATGGTCAGCTGCTCGCGCGGGATGAGCATCAGGCGCACGGTGTCTTCACGACCGGGCGCGTCTTTGGTGTGAACGCTGGCGATGCGCTCCCACAAAATCGTTTCCCAGCGAAAATTGCGGCGAACGCGAAACGCGCCGTCGGTAAATTCGGCGCGCCAGCCCCAGATGCGCGCGGCCTCATGCAGAAACATCACCAGCGCGCCGATGCCGAGCGGCGCAATCAGCCAATACGGCTCGCGCGGATCAGAACCTGCGAGTCCCGGAATCAAAAGCAAAGAGCACACACCCCAGATCACCGGTTGCGCGGCGTCCTGCCAGCACGGCTGCGTCACATCGTACGATCGGATTTGCGCGATGACGGCTTCGGGATCTTTCGAAAGATCGAGCAGCCCGGCATGCGCATTGTCGTCGCTGGCGAGCGGGTGAAAACCGAAGGAGTCGAGCTGCGATGCGATGTCCTTCGCGCGCGCGTCGGACTTGGCTTCGACGGTGAGGAGATTCGGTCCCCATCCGACGATGCGGATACCGGCACATTTGCAATACTGGCGCGTCTGGGGCAGCCAAACGGGATCGGGCAAGCTCATTGAGCGCAGTATAGCGCCAGTCTGCGCGTCATACGCAAGCAACAAGATTTCGTGACGAATCCGTTATCGCGCCGCGCTGTAGGGCCTGCCGTCTCGATCGTTCAATTCAGTCGGCAAGAATTGCTTTGTCACTCCACGCGGCAATGGCCTTCGATACGCCGGCCGACATGATGACGTCCTGACAGGCAGAATGACTGTCGGATTGCGGCGGGCCCTGACGCCGCAAAACGCACAGGCAGGATTGCCTGTGCCACGGGGCGAGTCACTAGGGTTCGTGGCATAGGCAATCCTGCCTGTGTGCTGTGCTTTTTTGTGTCTTCTAATTTTCGAGGTAGTAGTCGAGCGAGCTGACCACGCGAACGGTTTTCATGATGCTGGTGTCCGCGTTGTCCATGCCGGGCTGATCGGCATTCGTGCTTCCGGAGTTCGCCGAGAGAATCGAAAACACGCCTTGATTCGCCTGGCGGATTGCGCCGACCTTGCTTCCCGAGTCCGACGCAAACCGATCCGCCGAAGCGCGCGCGTTGCGCGTGGCTTCGGTGATCATGTCGGGCTTGATCGCATTCAGTCCCGTGAATTTGTAGACGATGCCGCCGCCCATGCCGCCGCCGGTGCCGTTGGTGAGCACGATGCCGGACTGGAGAAGCTGAATCGTTTTCTGTGAAGCAGCGGCAACGGTGTCGACGTTCTTGGTGCGAACGGTAATTTCTTGCTGCACGATGTAGCGCTTTGGAGCGCGATTGGCGCCGCCCCACTCGTTGGCCTGCGTGTCGGTCACTTGAATCACGCCGGTTTCGATTTCGTTTTCCTGGATGCCTTGCTTGGAGAGGAAATCGACGATCGTTTTTTTGTTGGATTCACTTTTCGAGTAGAGCGCTCCGAGTTCGTCGCCTGCCTCTTTGTAGCCGAGCGTCCAGATCGCCAGATCGGATTTCACGCTGCGTTCCGAGAGGCCTTTCACGCTCACGTAGCGGTCGCCGAGCCGGGTCTGCTTGATTTGCGCGCCGAGGATCCATCCGCCGAGGATGAGTCCGAGCGCGATGAGCGCGCCCATTACGGCAAGATTGCCGCGGGCGCTGGTGCTGTTGCCTTCCATGTTGGTGATGCTCCTTCCGCCGCTACTCTGCTTTTGGTATCAGAACGGGGCCGCGCGGTCAAATCGCACTAGCGCGAACCGCGCCCCGCGCGGGTCGGACGTCGCCGTGCGCGGTCCTCCTACGAGCACGCCGCGAAAAAAAAGCACTCATCGATGGCGGACTCCGTCAACGCGAGGCGAAGGGGTTCGTACAACCACAAAGCCACAGGCAAAACGTGCCTATTCTACTGGCGTCATCCCCACGTGTGAGCGTGCAGGGACAGCCTTGGCTGCCAGAATTGCGATCGAGATGCTGGCAACAATCGGCGGGCTTGGCGCGATCAAGTTTGGTCGAGACGCTCGTAAAATAGTCTTTAGGCTGTGGAGAAGTGCAGATGGCTCAACCCGCGACCCGCTGAGAGTGAGTCGCGCACAGACTCGAAGGTCTATGCTACACGCGCTGCGCACACTAAACGTCAACTACTCGGCGCGTTTGTAGACGCGCACGTAGTCGACGAGCATTTCTTGCGGAAATTGCGTGGTAGCGTCGGGATTGCCGGGCCAGTCGCCGCCAACGGCCACGTTGAGAATGATGAAGAACGGATGATCGAAAACCCACTTCGCGCCAGGCGGCAAGTGCGCGGGCGTGAACATGGCGTAGAGTTCCTTATCGACGTAGAAGCGGACCACGTTCGGCTCCCACTCGATCGCGTAGATGTGAAACTCGTCCGCGAACTTCACGCCGCCGGGCAGACGATATATCGAGGTATACGCTTCGTCGCCGGAATAGCCCTGGCCGTGCATCGAGCCGTGCACGGTGGACGGCTCCTTGCCGATATTTTCCATGATGTCGATCTCGCCGCACTTGGGCCAGCCGATTTTCGAAATGTCGTCGCCAAGCATCCAGAACGCGGGCCAGATCCCCTGGCCGCGCGGAATTTTGATGCGAGCTTCGAAACGGCCGTAGGTTTGGGAGAAAAGGCCTTCGGACTTCAGCCGCGCGGACGTGTAGTCGTGGTCGGGTCCGGCGGAGCATCTGATATTTTCTTTGCGCGCGATGATCACCAGGTTGCCGCCGCGGACCACGGAATTGTCGGGGCGGTCGGTGTAGCACTCCTGTTCCTGATTGCCCCAGCGCTCGCTGCCGATGTCGTACACCCATTTCGTACGGTCGGGGCGCGAGCCGTCGGCGCCGTTGAATTCGTCGAACCACACCAGCGTCCACTTCGGCGGGGCGGGAGCCTGCGCGCCGTCGGGGGGCTGCGCGTGCGAGCCGGGTGCGGCTCCGAAGAAGGCTGCGATGAATACGATTAGTGCAGTGCTGACGATGCGAAGCATGAAATTGTTCTCCGAGCGGCGAGGGACATCGTAGCGCAAAGCACGCCGCAGTGATTCTTGGTTTTGCCGATGACTCCCGGCAGCAACGCCCACCGCTGCGCTTTGATCGTCGACACTTACCGTCCGGCACGATGACTATGAGAGTGCGGGGGCTTGCGACCGCTTTCCCTAAATTCAGAGCCAGTGAAAACTAAAACACGGCCGCAGGCCGGGTATCCCGCCGATCCACGACTTCGTGCCCGGTAGGCGAGTGAAGAATCGGGGTCGTGCCAGCGTGTGTGAAAGCGGTGGCAAGTCTCCGCACTCTAATCGTCGTTTTCGCCGGAGATCGATTTGCTACGGCGCATTACATCGCGGCGGTTGTCAGTGTGGACGTGACCGGCAAATGCGCGCTATGAAAGCGACGAAACCGCAGAGCGGTGCCGCTTTGCGAGGTTCGAGCTCCTCGCGTAAAATTGTAGGTGGGAGAAACATTCACAGAATGAAACTGAAATTGCCGCCGGGCCCGTTTGCCGCGTACCTTTTTGATTGCGATGGCACGATCGCCGATTCGATGCCGCTGCACTACGTCGCGTGGAAGCAGACACTCGCCGAGAACAACTGCGATTTTCCGGAAACGCTGTTTTACGAGTGGGGCGGGATGCCCACCGACAAAATCGTCGCGCAGCTGAATGAGAAGCACGGCCTCAACATGCCGGTCGAGCACGTGGTGACCACGAAGGAAAATCGCTTCTACGATCTGCTGCCCACGCTGAAGGTGATTCCCGAAGTGCTCGAACATATCGATGACAAACACGGGCGCATTCCTCTGGCGGTAGTTTCCGGCGGCACGCGCGAGTCGGTGTCGAAGACGCTCACGATTCTCGGCTTGCTCGACCGGTTCGATACGCTGGTTTGCGCGGGCGATTACACGCGCGGCAAGCCCGACCCGGAGGCGTACTTGATGGCGGCCGCAAGTCTCGGCGTCGCGCCGGAGAAATGTCTCGTATTCGAGGACACCGACCTGGGGATTTGCGCGGCAACCGCGGCAGGGATGCAGTGGGTGAAAATTCCCGCGCCGTGGGAACGCAACAGCACAGCACCGAGCAAATCGTAGCGAACGAACAGCGAGGGCGCGCGGAACTGCGACCCCGCCACGCTCTGCAGCTACTCGCGTTTTTCGGTTAGGGCGAAATTCACTTCTTCGGAGCCGCCGGGCTTCACCGCAACTTTTTTCACCCACGTTGTCGGCGGGCTGTAGATCGGGCGCTTCACTTCGGTTTGCGCCGCCACGTCGAGAGCCTTCGCTTCGGATGCAATCTGCCAGCCCTCATGCCACGCCACAATTTCGTACTCGCCCGGAGGCACTTCGGTGAGCTTGAAAAATCCGTGCTCGTCAGTGACCGCGTAGTAAGGATTGCGGACCACGAAAAGATTCGCGTTCATCCACACGTGGCCCGCGTTGCATTTCAGCTCCACCACGCCGCTGCGCGGCAGCGACACCGGAATCGAAACGCCCTGAAACGGAAATGGCACGTTATTGGTGGCCGCGCCGCTCATCTGCACGGTGTGCAGCACCGGATCGCTGCTCTGAATATTCAGTTTGCCGCCCATCGGTACGACCAAAATGTGCGGCACGTAACGGCAGGTTTTCTGGTCGAGGTGCTGGCGCTCGGAAGGCAAATCCACGGGCTTGCCTTTGGTGACGTCGCGCAAGTAAACGACCGTGTTGGCCACGCCGCCGTCCGAATCGATTTCCAGGCGTTCGAGGTCGCGCATCTTCAGCGAATCGGGATCGCAGAGCTTGGTGTCTTTCGTGACGGGCAGCTTTGGAATTTTCGGCTGCGGCCCGGACCACTTCACGGTGCCGGTGATGGTGCCGCCGTCGGTGACGCTGACGACGGTGTAATCGGATTGCGCGGCGGCGTGCGGTGCTGCGGCCAGCGCGAGCGTGGCGCAGAGCGCTGCGGCCGCAAGTTGCATGGCGCGGGCGGGCGGACGGAATTTCATAATCATCTCGACTCCGGAGCTACTCAGTTTTCGCAAGTTGCGTTTTGATGGACGACCTGCCGATGCGGAGCTGAATTTCGCGCGCCGTCGAGCGGGAGCAGTGCGATCGTTCGACCCCTCGAACGACCCGCGGAAATGGGTGTGGCCGCGCGGACTTCAGCCCCACAAGCTGAAGTTACGCTCCGTGCAGCAGGGGCGCAACGACGGCGGGGCAGCGCGATGCAGATAAGTTAATAACGGTAGCGAATCGCTTATGCGGTGCCTCCGTGGGGCAGGTCCGCCGCGCGCGTGCCTGTAGGCCACTAACTTCAGATGGTGGCCGGTTGCGCGCGCCAGCGCAGCGGTACGGACTGTCAGCCTGTGCGTGCGCAAATCGAAATGCCGGCAAACGTTGGAGTGCTTGTCGCGACCAACAAAGGCGGAGGGGTCCGTGGCATGGACTTCAGTCTGTGGAGAGTTGGAAACGGCTGAACCCGCCAGCCACTGACAGTGGGTCGCGCACAGACCGATGGTCTAGGTTACAGCGCCAACTGCGGGCGCCGGTGCGGCGCGCTGAAGCACGAACCTACTGGCTGGATTTGTGCGCAGCAATCCACGCCGCTTTTTGTTCGGCGGTATAGTGTGCGCGCGCGTCGTCGCGGAAATGTGGGCCGGGGCCGAGCTGCGCGAGGCGGTCGCGCTCGTTGCGCAGCGGGCAGGTGCCGATCGAAAGGCAGCCGCAGCCGATGCAGCCGGCGAGATCGTCGCGAAGGCGCGCAAGTTCCGCGATGCGCGCGTCGAGTTCCGCCTTCCACTTCGTCGAAAGTTTCATCCAATCCTGCGCGTTGGGCGTGCGGCCGTTGGGCAGCGTGGCGAGCGCTTTGCGGATCGACGCGAGCGGAATGCCGGTGCGCTGCGCAACCTTGATAACAGCGACGCGGCGGAGAACTTCGCGCGAGTAACGGCGCTGATTGCCCGCGTTGCGCCAGCTTCGAATCAGCCCCTCAGCTTCGTAATAGTGCAGCGTGGAAACGGCGACGCCGCTGCGCTTGGCCACTTCTCCCACGGACAGTTCGCCGGCCACACCCGGCGGCAGCGGTGGCCCTCCAAACTTTCTTTCGCGCATCGCAAATACCCCTTGACCTAAAGGTAACTTGAGGTTGCATCCTGATCGTAGCACAGAGCGGCCCGGCGGTTCCGGCCGCCTGTTGCGAAGAGAGGGGCACGTGGAAACACCGATTCGCATCGCACTGATTTACGGCAGCACGCGCAAGGGACGTTTTTGCGACACCGTGGCGCGCTGGGCCGCCGCGGAAATTCTGAAAACCGGCGCGTTTGAGATCGATCAGATCGATCCGGCTGAGCCACTCGCGCTATACGACCGGATCCGGCGCGCCGACGCGTTCGTGGTGGTGACGCCCGAATACAACCACGGCTATCCCGCGCCGCTGAAGGCGCTGATCGATCAAGTCGGCACGGAGTGGCATGCGAAGCCGGTCGCGTTTGTTTCCTACGGCGGAGTGTCGGGTGGGCTCCGGGCCGTCGAGCAGTTGCGGTCGGTATTTGCCGAGCTGCACGCCGTGACGGTGCGCGACTCGGTGAGTTTTGCGGGCGCGCATGAACGTTTCGACGATGGCGGCGAACTTCGTGAGCCGGAACGCCCGCGTCGAGCGATGGCGCGTATGCTCGGACAACTTCAGTGGTGGGCGATTGCGCTGCGTGAAGCGCGTGAAGCGCGTTCGTATGCGGACGCGTCGGCGGGAAATCTTGTGGCCATCCAAAGTTCAGCGGTCTAAAACGAATTTAACTAGCGAAAGGAGAGACGCGATGGTTTTTGTGACGGGAGCGACGGGAACCGTGGGCCGGGAGGTGGTGCCGCAACTGTTGGAGAAAGACGTGCCGGTGCGAGCGCTGACGCGCGATCCGGCGAAAGCGCGAATCGATTCGCGCGCGGCGGTGATTGGCGGCGACATTTCAAGGCCGGACACATTCGCGAAATCGCTTCGCGGGGTGGACGCGCTCTTCAGCGTGGTGTTCGGTCCGAACATGGCGGCGGAGGAAGCGGCGCTGGCTCGCATGGCGAAAGATGCAGGCGTGAAGCACATTGTAAAACTTTCCGCGCTCGGACCCGCCGGCGCGAACGGCGAACGCAGCGGCATCGCGGCGTGGCACGTGGCAGCCGAGAAGGAGCTGGCCGCGTCGGGCGTTGCGTGGACGGTGGTGCAGCCGACAGCGTTCATGTCCAACGTGCTCTTCCAGCGCGAGCCGATCGTGCGGCTCGGCAAGATCTTCTCGAACTACGGGGACGGCAAGCTGCCGTACATTCACCCGCGCGACATTGCGGCGATTGCGGTGGCGGCGCTTACTACGCGTGGACACGAAGGGAAAGCGTATCCGGTCACCGGACGGGAAGCCTTGACCATGACAGAACTCGCGCGGATTCTGGGCGACGCGATCGGACGCAAGATCGATTACGTGCCGGTGACCGATGACGCGACGGCGGAAACGATGCGAAAACACGGAATGCCGGAAGCGATTGTCGGCGCGCTGATGCCGTTTGGCGCGATTGTGCGCAGCGGCCGCGCGGCCGAAATACTTCCTACTGTGGGCAACGTGCTGGGCCGCGAGCCACTCACCTTCGCAGACTGGGCGCGCGAAAACGCGCCCGCCTTTCAGGCGCAGCAGCCCGTGCACGCGGATTGAGCGTGACGCTGGCTCGGGCAGCTCTGCGACCAGACGCTTTGAAGTAGCGTAGGCAATCGTGCCTGCGGTCTCAGCTGCCTTCAGCGGCGGACAGGCCCGCCGCAAATCACAGGCGAACTCCAGCCTGTTCCACCTGCGTGTCTCGCCAATGTGATCTTGCCTGGTCGCACAGGTTGCCGGCACTTTGGTCTTGCGCCATCCCAGAGCTGGCAAACATGACGTGCTTGAGACGGTCACGACAGGCGAGAAAGGTTGTAGGACAGGCTGGAGTTCGCCTGTATGCCTTCACCTCGCCAATCGCGGACGCTTGTATTAGAGCAGCGTCTGTAAAAATAATTTCACCACAGTTAGAAATCCGCGGAAGTCGTCGCGATGGAGAATGTGGCCGCCGGGCAGCGTGAGCAATTGCGTGTTCGGCCGGCGAGCGACCATTTCGTCGGCCACCTCTGCGGTGGTCACGCGGCTGTCGCGCCCGCGCAGAACCAGCGCCGGACAAGTTGACGCGATCCAGTCATCCCAATACGCGCCCATCAGATTTTTCTGCGATTGCATGATCTCGCTCGGCTCGAACGCGAGCTTCCAACCCTCCGACGTTTCGCGAAACGAATCGCTCAGGTAAGGAGCGAATCGCGGGCCCACGCGTTCGGCGAGCGCTTCGCGTGTGGGGAAGGTGCCGGCCCACGCAGCCATGAAACTCACGTCGATCGTGCTCACAAACGCGCCGATTTCTTCAATCACCATGCAGCGAACCTTATCGGGATGGCGCGCAGCGAATTGAAACGCATTCACTGCGCCGAGCGAATTGCCAAGCAGAACGGCAGTGTCGAGTTCGAGCAACTCGAAGAGCGTTTCGATATCTCCGATGTAATCTTCCCGTGTGTAGCTCGCAGCGTGGCTGGAGTAGCCGTGGCCGCGTTGATCGGGCGCGATCACGCGCCAGGCGGGAGCGAGCGCTTCGGCGAGCGGCACGTACGTCGAGCCTTCCATCCAGTGCGCGTGCATCGCGATCAGCGCGGGCGCACTGCCGCCGGCGTCCAGATAGCTGAAGCGAATGCCGTCGTGCGTGAATTCCTTGCGCTCCACGATTCCTCCCTGCGCGGCTAGATGCGCCTCGCCGCATTACATCAGATGCACGACGGAAAGCGAAGTGTGGATGGTCACGGCACAATTTCGCGCCCCGAAGACACAGCCGCCGAAGCCAGACGCCCGCCGCTACAAAATACTATTGGAGTGCGGCCACTTGCCGCCGCTTCAATAGCGCCGCCCCCCTCTCACGCGACTAGCGGGCACGCATACCCACTTCTCGACAGTGAACTCTGTACCGTTGATCTCAAATCAACGCATCGCACCCGGCATTCGGCTTCGATGGTTTGGGTGACGTGGATTCGTTCGGCAAAGCGGCTGCAAGCGGCCGCACTCTGATAGTCTTGGTCGGCGATGGTGGAATGGAGTAAGCGGAGCGCTTTTCTTAGGGTGCGTTTGTGCTGTGACCTGCAAAGCCCGCGAGGGGAGCGCAGTTAGTGCACCGCGAGGCGGCGGAGGCGGTAGAGGACGTGGCGGCGGAGCGAGTGACCCTCGCCTAGGCGTGGATGGTCGAAGTCGTCGCGCAGATCTTGGGTCATGCCGATTTTCTCCATCACGCGCCGCGAGCGCGCATTCGCGGCCCCGGTGAACGAGACGATCTCATCGAGTCCGAGCATGCTGAGCGCGTGTTCGGCGACGGCGCGGGCTCCTTCGGTGGCGAGGCCGCGGCCCCACACATCGGCGTCGAGCCGCCAGCCAATTTCCACGCACGGCGTGAAATCAATTTCGAATGAAGGGCGCGCGAGGCCGATGTAGCCAATAAACTGGCGCTCGTCAGCGGGCCGTCCGTCGCGTGCGCCTACTTTTAGATCGACGGCGTAGAGGCCGAAGCCGTGCGTAATCCAGTGAGCTTCGATGCGGTCGGCGAAGGCGTCACTCTGTTCGCGCGTGAGTGGCGACGGGAAAAACTCCATCACGCGCGGGTCGGCGTTCAGGCGCGCGAAGGATGCGCGGTCCGAAGCGTGCCACTGGCGGAGGAGGAGGCGTTCGGTTTCGATGTTGGGCGCGGCGGACATGCGGTGAAGAAAGTTTACGATAAGAATCGTGCGCGGCGCTGAATGCCGGAGCGGATTCCTCCTGCGTGCACGAAAACCCACAGGCGAACTCCAGCCTGTTCCACCTGCGTGTCTCGCGAATGTGATCTTGCCTGGTCGCACAGGTTGCCGGCACTTTGGTCTTGCGCCATTCCAGTGCTGGCAAACATGAGGTGCTTGAGACGGTCACGACAGGCGAGAAAGGTTGTAGGACAGGCTGGAGTTCGCCTGTGCGATGTTGAATGTGCTTTGGATCGGCACCGCAGCATCGCCATGCTGAGTGTACGGGCAAGACGTGCCTGTTCTACGGGTGTACTCATCTACGTCGATCGTCTCCGGCACATTGAGAGTGCCAGCGTATCGGTGGGCTGAGCACCGCATGCCGCATTGCGTTTCTTTGCGAGCGCATGCAAGATTTGTGCGATGAACGATACGCAAACGAACGCGAGCACTAGTAGCCCGGGGCTAGGGCGCCGAATTTTTGTGCGGTTCATGGCGGCGATAGCGGTTCTCGCAGCCGCCGGTGTGGTCATCGTGATCATCACGCTGATCACCGCCTGGCGCGCGCCGTTGTGGGTGGGAAATCTGGCGACGCTCGCGCAGCTCCACGGCCAGGGAATTCACAGCCGCACGATCGGGCTCGAAGGGCGCACGGTTCATTATCTGGAAGGCGGCGCGGGGCAGCCCGTCGTTCTGGTGCACGGGCTCGGCTCGAGCGCGGCGGGGGATTGGCGCGCGCTGGCTCCGGCGCTGGTTCACGCGGGCGGATTTCACGTTTACGCGCTCGACCTGCTTGGCTACGGCGATTCCGATAAGCCCGCCGATCGCACCTACTCGATTCCCGAGCAGGCGAAACTCGTCGTGGAATTTATGAACGCGGAACATCTGGATCGCGTCGCGCTCGGCGGCGAATCGATGGGTGGATGGATTGCGGCGACCGTGGCGATCAACGAGCCGGAACGCATCTCGCGATTGATGCTGTTCGATAGCGCGGGCCTGAATTTCAAATTGAGCTTTGACCCTGCGCTGTTCACCCCGCAAACGCCGGAGCAAGTCCGCCAACTGATGGCGCTGGTGACACCGAATCCGCCGCCGATGCCCGGTTTTGTGGAAAACGCGATTGTCCGACGCGATGGGCGCGATGGATGGGTGGTGAAACGCGCGCTCACGTCGATGGAGGCGGGCCACGATTTTCTCGACGCGACATTTTCAACGCTCGAGATGCCCGTGCTGATCGTGTGGGGCCGCGAAGACGCACTGATTCCGCTTTCGAGCGGCGAACGGATGAACGCGCTGGCGCCGCAGTCGGTGCTGGAGGTGTACGCAGGCTGCGGGCACATTGCCGCGCTGACGTGCAGTGACCGCGTCGCGCCCCGCGTGATCGCGTTCCTCAACGACAACGGCCCGGCGCCGGGTTCGCGCGTGGATGTGCCGTAGCGCCGAACGGCGGATGACTTGCATGCACGATGTATTGTGGCGAAGTTGAGTTCGTTAACCGGTCCACGAAGCTACACAGGCGAACTCCAGCCTGTTCCACCTGCTTGTCTCACCTAGTTTGACTTTGCTTGGGCATGCAGGTTGGTAGCACTGGGTGTGTGCAATCCCAATTCTGGCAATCACCACGCCCTGGCACGATCAAACTTGGAGAGTACGTCGGTAAAATAAGCACGTCCTGCCTGTGTGGTTTTGTAGCGCGCAGTCCACGACCACGGACCCCAGACCAACGGCAAAACTTGCCTATTTTACAAGCGGGCTCACCAAATTTGCGTTTGCGTGGGCACGCAGGTAGCCAACATATCGATTTGTGCGCTCCCAATTCTGGCGAGGGCGAGGTGCTTGGCACGAACAGTGTAGGCGAGAAAGGTTGTGGAACAGGCTGGAGTTCGCCTGTGCGACTTTTTCTACTTCGGAGCAGGCGCCGTCGCAGGAGTCGGCGCGGGAGCGGTGGCCGGAGCAATTGCGCGCATCGAACTGGGGCTGGCAGTTTTCGTGGAGAGCGCGACGCTCTGGAAGCCGTAGGTTTCGTATCGCACGCTCAGTTTGCCGTCGCGTACGCTGACCACGCTGTACCCCTCGGGCGTGCCCAAGCGCGGGCCGCGCCACCAATTTCCGCAGACGGCGCCGCTGGTGATGTAGCGCGTACCTTTATAGTCCACTTCCTCGTTGATGTGCGTGTGGCCTTGCAGCACGCCCAGCACGTTTGCGCCGGAAAAAATGTCGAGCACGTCGGGCGAATTCGCCACGGTCAGGGTGTTGTATTTCTGTCCGGCGGCGACGATCTGCGCGTAGGTGCCAAACGCCGTAACCAGAGGGCAGTGGACCACGCCGATCACCGGCACGCCCGAGGGCAACGATTTCAAATCGGCGCGCAGCCAGTCGAGCTGTGCGTCGTCGATGCGCGCTTCCCACAAGCGGTCTGGCGTCGGCTGGATCGAATCGAGGACCACGAAGTGGTAGCCCTTGCGATCGAACGAGTAGTAGGACTTGCCGAAGCGGTCTTCGTACATTTTCTTGCCATACAGCGGATCGGTGGGCGCGATGCCGCTCGAGGTGAGCACGCCGAACGCGTCGTGATTTCCGATCGCTTGATAGAGCGGCATGCCGAGCATCTTTTGCGTGCGCGCGTAGAGATCGAACACCAAATTCGCGCGCGTGCCGCCAACGCCCAGCGCGTCGAACACGTGGTCGCCGCCCATGATCGCGAACTCCGGCTGCGATGCGGCGATTTTCGCGAAGCACATTTCGCAGCCTTGTCCGGCGTTCAGTTCGGGCTGGATATGCGTGTCGGTAAAGAATACGAATTCGAGAGGCTCGAGGTTCGCGCGAGCAGGCAGGAATGCGGAGCGAACGGCGCCGGGGATCGTCAGCGCGGCGCCCGCAATGGTCGCAGTCTTCAGGAAATGGCGGCGGTCAAGCGTCATGGACTTTCTCAGAATACGCCACGCTGGAGAAGGCGTGCGACGTAAATATTACGAAGCGCTTTTGTAGAACGCACTACTCGCGCGTCGTCGGCTTCGGTCAATCGAATTTGCGAGCGATTACGTCAGCCGACTGCCTCGGCCGGCGAAAATAAGTCCACGCTTTGCCCTTGAGTGTGTCACCGAGCGCCGATAGCTGCATGCCCAAGCCGCTGAATCCGTTGGTCCAAATGATTTCGATAGTGTCCTTGCCGACGGGATTTCAGTGCGCGCTCCGGGCAATTTCGTGAACCGAATCCTCCATTGGCCTGACGATGTAGCCGTGGGATTCCCAACCCTCAGTCCCATTCCGCGCGAACAATTGGATGCTCTTCGGTGGCCTGACGAACCCAGCCTCACTCCCGAGTGGAATCCACGGAAACCAGCGTGAAAGCTCTCGTTCGTAGCAGCCGGCGACTGATTCGGGCTTGATAGAGACTTCACCAACGGCGAGCCTGGTGACGCTGAGGCGTTTCGTTGCGGACGTGCACCACGCGAGATCAACGCAATTGCGGCGGCGAGAACTAGCAGCGACGCCGAACGCGTCACGGCGTAGCGCGAAGTTTCTTGAGCATGGCGGCGCCGTTCGTATTTCCCGGGAAGATCTTCAGCGACATTTCGTAGTTCTGAATCGCCAAGTCCTTCTGCCCGTTGCGCATGTAGGCCTCGCCGAGGCTGTCGTACACGTTGAACGACCCCGGATACTCGGTGACGTTGCGCTCCAGCACTGCAATGGCGTCGTCCAGCCGGTGGTCGAAGATCAGCATGTAGCCAATCGTATTGAGCGTGGACTCATCCACCGTCTCGCCCGGAATGTTAGCGCGTTTCAGATCGCTGTAGCGGCCCAGCGCGGATTTCGGGCCGCTGGCGAGATCCAGCAGGTAAATTTCGCTGAGCGGATCGTTGGCGATCTTGTAGTTCCAGCCGAATTCCCGCGCCACAGCGCGCTGCACTTGCCCGCCGGCCGCAATGCCGTGGTCGGAATTCGTCATGATTACCAGGCCGTCGCCGGTGACGTAATTCATCGTAAGAATCGCCTGAAACCCTTCGTCCGCGCCGCTGTGGCCGAAAAGCCCCGGATTGTTGGCGTCCATGAAGAAGCCCAGCCCGGCTTCTTCGATCACCGGCGTGACCATCTCGGTGGCCATTTTCTGCGAGAGAACTTTATTCGAGCGACCGTTGCGCGAGTTCGCGATTTCAATCGCAAACTTGGCGAGGTCGGTCGGCGTGGTCCACAGCCCGGCCGCCGCCATTTCCGGATAGATGTGCCAGCCGCCAGGAACGGATGTTCCGTTGTCGGTTCCGATCGCGTTGAGTGACGCGCGCGCGGGCGGAGGCGGCTGCTCGAAACTGCTCTCGCTCATCTCGATGGGGTCGAGCACAAGCTGGCGCAGCAGCTCAGGAAACGGCTTGGCGCTCACTTCGGTCATCAGCAGTTGCTCGATCGTGACGCCGCCGCCGGAATATTGTCCCTTCGAGCCGGGCACGTATTCCACGCGAACCGGCGGGGAATTCGCGGGCGGCTCACCGTTCAGTACTTGCACGATTGTGGGAATCGGCTCGCCCACCGCATATCCCGCGAATCCGTGAACCGAAAGTCCGGCGGAGTGGGAAAGGATGCGCCGTAGCGTGACTTTTTGTGTGGCGGTGAACTGGTTGTCGGGAACTTTCCACGACTTCAGCGTGTCGTTCACGTTCGTATCGAGCGAAAGCCGCCCGTGCTCGACCATCGAAAGCGCGCCCGCGGCGGTGACCGGTTTGCTGATCGACCCGGCTAGGAAGAGAGTCTGCGTTGTGGCCTGAGCCGCCGCGTCGTAGCTGAGCCGGCCATACGCCTTGGCGGCGACAATCTGGAAATGCTGGATCACCGCGATGCTCATCGCCGGCACGTTGAAATTTTCCATCAAGTCGCCGAGCGAGAAGGTGATCGGAGCCTTGCCGCTCGCCCCGCTGATCGTCGCGGCCTGTGCTTCGACGCGCTTGAGTTTTTCCGCCGCGTCATCGGATGCGAACGCGGGCGACCCTGTGCGCGGGCTTGCGGGCTTGCGCGCGTCGAGCTGCAACGCAAGCGCGAGCGTAGCGGTCCCGACGGCCGCGACTCCGACGGCTGCGATGCTGAGCGATTTGCGTGAGCGGATCATGCTTCGAGTCCTTTACCTGATTCGTTCTTCACGGCGGATGAGCCGCGCGCCGCCAATCAATTTAGACGGAAGTCGACCTCGGTCTGTTGCCGAACCTGAACGCGTTTTCCGCGCGAATCCTTCGCGGGCGTGAATTTCCAGCCGAGCACGGCGTCGATAGCCTGCTGCGTCAGCCCGTCGGGCATGGCTTGCTTTACGCGAACGTCTTTGGTGCGCCCGTGCTTGTCGATCGTGAACGCAAGAATCACAGTGCCTTGCGCGCGCGCGTGCAACGCTTCGGTGGAATAAACGGCAAACGGGCACGCGATGCAGACGGCCTTGGTGTAACCCACCGCGCCATTCACTGGCAGCGAAGCGAATTCGTCATCGGCGGGCGGTGCGGCGATCAGCGCTTTCAAATCCGGGAGAAGGGGAATCGCGGTCGTGAATTTCGCGATTTGCGTGTCGTCGACGAGCCGCTCGACGTCAAGTGTGAGCATCAAGCCGTCATTCTGCTCGGCAATTTTGCCTGAAATCCGCGAATCGACGTCGCTTTCGTGATAAACCCATCGTAGGGTAGCAGGATCGCGCAGGTTGGCCAGCGTCAGACTCATCTCTGTGGCTCGGTCGAGCGTGGCGGCCCGGTCCTCGACCTTCAGCCAGGCGGCGCGCTGATCCGTGAGCGCGGCGCGAAAATCGGCGGCTAGCTTTTCGCCCAGCGCGCTCATGGCATCGGTGCCGGTGAAATCGAGAACCACCACGTGGCGCATTTGAGCTTTAACGAGCGCGTCCGCGGATTCGTGCGCCAACTGGTCGATTTGCGCTTCCTGTGCGCGCGCCGCCGAGGTCCACGAAAGCAAAAGCCCCGCACTCACAGTAAAAAGCATTGCCGCCCGCGCACACCGCCGCATCGTCACGCCCCCGCCGGATAGTGTAGCGCGTTCGCCGCGCTACCGCGCGGCGCAGCTTTGCCCGACCTTCGCCGTATCAAGTAGGCGCACTCGCGCCGAGCTATCGCGATTGCCACCAAACTAGGTGTAACGTAAGATGAACGTACCGCGTCGTAACCTGCGAGCGCATCTTACGCGGCGCGCACAACGGCCCTTCATACAATTGATTACGCGTCGTCGGAGGCGCGCCATGCCGTTTTCGAGACTCGCACGCACTCGTTTCGCCGTTCTTCTTCCTGTCGTCGCGTTCGTCGCTGGATGGCTCACCGGTTGCGGCAATAGCACGGTGACCGGCTGCTCACTCTGCGGCACGACGCCGCCCCTCGATACACCCGTCGTTCTGCTTATCACCACCACTGCAAACGACGCGCTGGTCGAATTTAATATCAGTCTCGTCAGCCTCACACTCACGAGTCAGAGCGGCAGCGCCGTCGCCGTTTTCAGCGGCTCGCAATTTACCGGCAACTCCCCTGAATTCATTCACCTCAACGGCACCACCGAGCCTTTCGCTACCGCGAGCATTCCCGACGGCACGTACACCGCCGCGACACTCACGCTTGGCAACTGCTCGTTTACCAACGAATATAACAGCGCCGGCAGCCTCTCCAACTCCACGTGGGACGAAGGAACCTGCTCCGAGGGCGCTGGCACGAGCACCGTCACGCTGCCGAGCCCAATCCACATCTCCGGCAACGGCGCGGTGCTATCGCTGAGCTTCCAGGCATCGCAGTCATACACGTTGTCCAACTACATGCCGACAACGACGTCTGCGGCCTACACAATCGACCCCGTGTTCACGCTCACGCCGGTGACAATGGGTGCCGCCCCAACGAACATCTCAAACGGCCAGGCGAACGGCATCAGCGTGGTGATTAATTCCGTGAGCACCAGCGATAACAGTTTCTCCGCCCAAACTCAGAGCGGCGCGACGTTCACAGTGAAGTCGAATGCGTCCACGGTTTATCAGGGACTCACGGCCTTCTCGGATCTCGCCGCGAGCCAAATCGCCAATATCGATCTCACGATTCAGCCAGACGCATCGCTCGTTGCGACGCGTGTCGAAGTCGATGGCCCTTCGGCGCCGTACCTCAACTCTGGTTTCTCGCTCTTGAACTACCACACCACCGACGTTGAGATCACCACGTCCAATGTTCCGCTCGGCTGCCCGTCGCAAACGTTCTACAACTGCGCGGGTCTCTATCAATACGAGCAGGGGACGGTGTACAAGGTATCGGGTCAATTCACGAATGTCAGCAGCCTTCCGTTCACGCCGTCGTTCGACGCTTCGACGTGGACAGCGGGGCAATACGTTTCCGCGGATCTGATCCTCGGCGGCGGATCGCAGAATGAACCGGTGGCGCAGAACATCACACTCGAGCCGCAGACGCTGAACGGCACGGTCGAGTCGGTGACGAACCAAAACGGTCTCGCGGTGTACACGGTCGTTCTCGCGCCGTACAACCTATTCGCTGTGATGCAGGCGTCGGGAGACGCGACCCAGCCCGCCGTCACCGATCCCACGACGGTCACCGTCTACGCCGACACCAACACACAATTCCTGAATCAAGGTTTGGTGAAAGAGGGAAACCTGCTGCGTTTTCGCGGCGTGGTGTTCAACACTGGCGGCACGCTGAACATGGACTGCAACGAGATTCTCGACGGCGTCACGGAGTAGGGCGGGCGTTCGGATGTATAATCGGGCTATGTCTCGCCATGTGAGCCGCGTTTCGGAGGCCGACGCCGTCAGCGATTTCGCTTCGCTGACGGAGAGGGTGCGCGCGGGCGCCGAAGTGATTATCGAAAATGGCCACGAGCCCTTGGTTTTGCACAGAGCCCCAGCGGTGCGCAGGACCCTCGCGGAGTGCATCGCCCTCCTGCCCAAAAACTCCGCTGCCACAATCGACGAAGTCTTTGCCGCCGACGTCGAAGCGGTGCTAGGCAGCCATCGCGAACCCGTTGAACCGCCCGCATGGGATTAGGATTGGATTCGAGCGTCCTGGTCGCAGCGAGCGTCAGGGACGCAACGCCCGCCAGATGTTGGCATCGCTCTCTGATTTAGAATCAAACACCGATGTCGGCATTTCTGTTGTGTCGCTTGTTGAACTCGCGCACGGCGCACACCGGGCGAATACGCCTGAGCGTCGGGAACGCCGCCAGCACTTTATCGACGAACTGTTGGGCGTGATCCCGATTTATGACGTCACTCTGGCAATTGCGCTCAGGGCTGGCCAAATCGATGGAGCGAATCAAGCTCGCCGGATTCGCGTGCCGCTGGTCGATTTACTGATTGTCGTCACTGCGCTGAACCTAGGATCCGGCCTAGCAACCGCGATCGTTCGCCATTTCGCTCAAGTCGGTCAGCAGTCCATCGTAAAAATATAACGAGAGAGAGCCTCGCATTTTCGTGCGCGGCCCTGCGTTCCATCACTGCGGTTTTTGATTGATGAGGATGGCGATCGTGTTTTCCGCGGAGTTTACGGCGGCGATGTCCGGGCGGCCGTCGCCATTGAAGTCGGCGGCTACGACGGACGAAACCTGTGGCGCGATATATTTGCTCGAACCGGTGGGGAAGTCGTAGTTATCGACGACCGAGCCGCCGGGTCCACCGGCCACGTACTCCACGCCGTCTCCGTTGTAATCCGCGAACGCCAGGCTGTAATTCCCGCTGCGATCAAAATCCGCGACCGCTACAGCCACAGGGCCCGAGCCCGCGTAAGCGAACGTATGTTTCTGAAATGTGCCATCGCCCGCGCCAAAGCGAATCGTGGCGGTGTTGGTAAGAAAATTAGTGACCACCATATCCAAATTTCCGTCGTGATCGAAATCCACCAGCGCCATTCCGGCCGGACTGTTTTGCACGGGCACGGTGTAGAGATCTGAAAACTCATTGTTGCCGCCGTTGAGCAGGACGCCGACGTTGCTCGGCAAGTAGTTCGAAGCGGTCAGGTCGGGCTTGCCGTCATTGTTCACGTCGCCGATCGCCACGCCCAATCCGCCGCCGGTTCCCGTAGGTGACGTCATATATGGGACAGGCGCGCCGAACGTGCCGTCTCCATTGCCCAGCATCAGAAAACTCTGGCCCGGCGCACCGACCCAGATGTCCACATTGCCGTCCGAATTCAGGTCGCCGGTGGTGATGGATTGTCCGTTCGCGGGCGTAGTGGTGAGAATGGGCGCGCCAAACGTGCCATCGCCTTTGTTAAGCAAAATCGCGATGCTCGGAACGCTCGCGCCGGACGATGCGTTGACCACCACGATGTCCGGCTTACCGTCGCCGTCGAAATCGCCCACCTCGAGCGCAACCGGATGCGAGCCATTGGAATTCACGGGGTAGGTGACCGGAGTTTGAAATGTGCCGTCTCCGTTGCCAAACAGAATCGCGACGTTGAACGATCCCTGATTCGCGACGGCGAGGTCCATTTTTCCGTCGCCATTGAAATCGGCGGCTGCAGCCCAGACGGGCGTGGTGCCGCCGGTGGTGTACGCAACCGGCGCGGCGAAATCGATCGAAGGAGTCGCGGCCGTCTTGCTGCAGCTCGGGAACATCGCGATGCAGCCGGCCATGCAGCCCACAAGCGCCGCGGAAGCAAATTTCCGTGCCGTATTCTCCGAGACATCCTGTAAACAGACCAAAGGCATGCGTGAAGTATCCGTGGGTGTATACGCAAAGGGCAGAAGAGTTTCCCGCGAGGCCGGCGAACTGTCAAACAATTTTCGGCAGTCGAGCATCCGGGAGCGCGGTCCGCGGGAATTGCGCATGAAACGGAAACGCGCCCGAGCATCAGCGCCGGACGCGCTCCCTGGCTGCGACCGCTATGCCTTCGGCTTGGCTTCTACTTTGCTGTGACGCGCATCGAAATGCGGCGGTTCATGGCGCGGCCGGCATCGGAGGTGTTGTCCGCCACCGGATGGTCCTGGCCATAACCCTTCGCATCCAGACGCGACGGATCGACGCCCATCGTGACAAGCTGCGCCATCACGTTGTCGGCGCGATCCTGCGACAGCTTCAAATTCGCCGCGGCATCACCCTGACTGTCCGTGTACCCGCCGATGCGAATGTGGACCGCCGGATACGCCTTCATGATGTTCGCGATGTTCTGCAGTTGCTCCTGCGACGAAGGCTGCAGCGTGGCCGAATTCGTATCGAACAGCAGCCGATCGAAATCGAACCACGTATCGCTGCTCACCGACGCGCTCGGATCCTTAATGAACGTGAGCAGCTTGTTCTCCACGCCGTTCTGCGGAATGTTGAGCGTTACGCCATCGGGAAGGGTCGACGAGAAAAACGCGCCGAGACTCGCTCCCGCGCTGGAGACCGCGTTGGATGCCGCGGTGGCGGCGCTCGAAGCGGCATTCGAGGCGCTGTTCACGGCGTTGTTCACCGAGTTGTTGCGATTGAAGAACCAGATCAGCAGGCCGAGCGCGATGATGCCCAGAATCACGGCCGGACCAAGCCAACTGGGGCGCTTGGCCTGAATTTCATCGCGGACGGTATCGCGGGCGTGCATCGCGGCATTGGAAACCGTCGCGAGGCCGGGCATCGAAAATCCCGACGGCAGCATATTGCGCAGCGACGGCAGTTCCGACGAAAGCAAATTGCTAAGGCCTGACGTGGTGAGCCCCGCCGTGTTTACTTTCGAGGCGAGCGTGCCGAGCACCATCGGCGCGGCCGAAGCGAGAATCGCTCCCGCGGACGACGATCGCAAGCCGCCGACTTCCGCGATCTTGCTGGTGATCGACGAGAGATTTCCGCCGAACAGCATGCTGAGCAGTGAGCTGCCCGCCTGCGCCGCCGTGCTGGACGCCGCTCCTCCCGCCGTGGTGTACGAATTTCCGGCGCCGGCCGCGGCGCTCATTGCAGACGAGCCCACACCTTTGATCAGATTCATGATCTGGCTCAGGAAACCGGTGTCGCCCGCTTTCGAAGCCAGCGCGGTGAGCATGGCCACGCCGCTGGTTTGCAGCGCCGTTTGAACTCCGCTGCCGGATTCGCCCATGCTCGAGGCGAGGTTCTGAATCAAGTCTGGGGTCATTTGTGCTTTCAGTGTGTCGAGTAGTGAACTCATTGCGTTTCCTCCTCCGAAGAGACTTGCAGAATTGCGGATTTTTCGTACAGGGCCCGTTACAGTCCGAGACCGATGAGAGCCGATTTAGAGAACGATGAACGAGAGGGCCGGGTGCAGCGCGTTGGTCGCGTCCCGTACGAAATGGAGAAACGGCTACGCTGCGGTTTGCAGTTGGACGCCACGCGTCGGGGATTGCAATTGCGTTGCGCGTGCGGGGCAGGGGGGCGCAGGCGCTCGCGGAAACAGTGACGGAGCGGCTTCGGGGCGCGGGCCCGGAAGCTGTGGCGATAATACTCCCGCACTGGCGTGCAACCTACAGAAAATTCTCGCCTCGCGCGGGCTGCGTTGAAAAATTTATTGAAGTGTCACACGGCGTTGAACCCTGTGGGTTCGATGGTTTGCGAGCGTCCTCCCGCGGCGCTGCGCATCCAATCCGTCGTGAGTTTTGGCGGGTAACGACGGAATTGAGGAGACACATGATGGGTAAGCTGGATGGAAAAGTAGCGGTGATCACCGCAGCGACGTCTGGAATGGCGCTTGCAACAGCGCAGCTTTTTGTAGAAGAGGGTGCATACGTATTTATCACCGGACGCCGCAAAGAGAATCTCGACGCGGCGGTGAAATCGATCGGGCGCAACGTCACGGGCGTGCAGGGCGATGCATCGAAGCTGGCGGATCTCGACGCGCTCTACGCGAAAGTGAAATCTGAAAAGGGGCACATCGATGTTTTGTTCGCCAGCGCGGGCGGCGGCGATTTCAACGTGCCGATCGGCAGCGTCACGGAGGAGATCTTCGACAAGACGTTCAACCTTAACGTGCGCGGCACGCTCTTCACCGTGCAGAAAGCGCTGCCGCTGATGCGCGACGGAGGGTCGATCATCCTGAACGGCTCCATTGCCGGCGTGAAAGGTTTCCCTGGAATGAGCGTGTACAACGCGAGCAAGGCGGCGCTGCGTTCCTTTGCGCGCACCTGGACCAACGATTTGAAGGACCGCAAGATTCGCGTGAACGTGCTCAGCCCCGGCACGATCGACACGGGCGTGTTCACCGGCGTGCCCAAGGAAGTGATCGATGGATTCGCCGCGATCATTCCCATGGGGCGGATTGGCCAGCCGCGCGAAATCGCCACCACCGCGCTGTTCCTTGCCTCCGACGACTCCAGCTTCGTCACCGGCATCGATCTGTTCGTCGACGGCGGCACCGCCCAGGTGTAGTGAGCGTCGACCAGCGGCGCGCGGGCCGCTTACGAGCAGGCTTCGAAAAATCGAGAACTATCGCTGCTGGACTTCGGCGACGTGATGCGGAGATGTTGGTGGCATAGACTTCAGTCTGTGGAGAATTGCAAGTATTGGAACCCGCGACCCACTCAGAGTAGGTCGCGCGCAGACTCGAACGTCTATGCTACAGCGCCCTTGCGGGCGCCCAAGCCGCAGCGGCGCTGTTCGGTCGCTTAGTTATTTTGGTGGTGCAGTGGGAACGAGTTTGGCTTGTGGTGCAGTGGCGCCCTGGCCCCAGGTGATGGCGCGCCGGGTGGCGGCCATCGGCGCGGCGTCATCGAAGGTGACGTGGTCGCCCACGCGCGTGACGCCCAGCTCGTGCCACATCGCGTCCAGATCGACCATGTGCGGCTGCGGGCCCATGTCGCCGTAAAGTCTTGTGAGCACCTCGCTGCCGGTGGCGCGGTCGCCGACCTTGAGCGCTTGCGGCAGCGTCCAATCCTCGTTGATGTTTCCACCGGCATTCAAAATCGCGCGCAACGCGTTGTCGAGGCCCTTTTTATTTTGCGTCTCGCGGTGAATTTCCACATCGGCTAAAAAGCAGAAGAGCGCGCCGCCCCAGTACGTGCTCGCCCAACTGTGCGTGCGGTCCAGACCTTCGTCGCCCGGCTGCGGCAAGCCCTGATGCAGATCGCGCACCAGTTCAAACCACATTTTATTTTCGTCCTGGCGATGTGCGCGGACGCGGGCGATCGGCTCGACGTAGGTCGCTATGCCTTCCTCGATCCAGTGCTGGTCGTCGGGCATCGACGGGAACGCGAGATGCGTCATTTCGTGCGTGAGCATCCAGTCGTCCGCGAAATCGCTCGCGGTTGTGTCCGTGCCAACGCGAATCTTGATCAATCCACCGCCATCGTGGGGAAATGTCATGCCGTGTCCGACGCCGGGGCGGCCACCGGGCGAAATGCGCAGCGCGACGTGCGCGACGGGGTAGCGGCCGTAATACGTCGCCACGGAATCGGCGGCGTTCTGCACCCAGGCGCGAAGCTCGGCGTCTGAAACGTTGAATTTCCCATCGCCGACGCTGACTTCAATGCGCGACGAGCCTTCTTCAATGGTCATCGGTTTTTCCGACCGCGGCTCGGCATGCAGCCCGTGCACGGCGAGAAGGCAAAACAGAATGCCGAAGCTCAGGCACAGTCCGGCGAGAATCGCGATGATGATGATTGTCGCGGCGGTGACCGGACTCGGCTCCTTATTCGGGCGCTCCGTATTTGGGCGGTCCCCGTTCGGGCCGTCGGTGTCCGGGCGTTCGGCGTTTTTGGGGCGGCGGTTTCGGCGGCTCATGTCTGCGCGGTGTGCATCTCCATGTTGTCAGATGCCGCGACGCGCGCAAAGCGGTGTATCCAACCTTCAATTGGCATTCGCGATCGATATCCTGGCAACCGCCCACTCCCTTTCAGCCAACGCCATTGGTGACGACGCCAGTAAAATGAGCAAGTATTGCCTGTGGATTGCCGCGCGCGCCGCTACAAATGCAAACAGGCGAACTCCAGCCTGTCCCATAACCTTTCTCGCCTAGATTGATCGCGCCAGGCACCTCGCCGTTGCCAGAATTGGCATCGCACCACTGGCGATGCTGGCAAGCCGCACAACTCAAGCACTATCAGCATAGGTGAGACACGCAGCTGGAACAGGCTGGAGTTCGCCTGTGTGCCGTTGAAGTAGGTTTGTGGAATTGCATCGCGAGAATACACAGGCAGAACTCGCCTATTTTACCAGTGTACATCCCAAATACGATCGTGCAAGGTCGTGGTGGTTGCCAGTATCGCGATTGGCGCACATGCAACTTTCCTGCGGGGCGCGGGTTTGTAGTGGAGGCGGGCGTTGTCCGTCTGGTGCGTGGGGGAGTGGCGCGCTGAGCGGGCACGGCGCTATATTGAGGTTACGAGGATCCCGATGCGTAACGCATTCGTGGTGGCAGCGATGGTGGCGACGAGTCTTTGCGGCGTACGAGGCGCAATCGCGCAAACCGCTCCAGCCGGACCGCAGGCAGGTTCGCCCGCCGCAACTCTCGCCTCGCAATATCCGATCCATGATTTCCTGAACGACTATGCCGGCGTGCTCGATCCCGACATGCGCGCGCAACTGCTCGCCGCCGCGAAACAGATTGAAGCGCAGCACAGAGTCCACCTGAATATTGTGATTGTGCGCTCGCTGAACGGAGCGTCAGTGCAGTCCGTTTCGACCGCGATCGCCAACAATTGGGAATCGCGACACACTGCCAGCCAGCGCAGCGTCCAGGTGCTGCTTGACGTCGACGAGCACAAGATGCGCTTCGAGATTTGCCAGAATTTGGAGAAAGTGATCACCGACGCCGACGCGGACGGAATGCGGCAGGACATGACTCCGATGCTGCGCGAAGGCGACTACGGCCGCGCGCTGCTCACCGCCGCCCAAAATATCGGCGACCTGCTAGCGCAAAAAGAACAAGGCGCGCCCACAGCTACGTCGCCGCGCCCCGCGCCTGCTCCACCCACGCTCCCCGCTGCGTCTGCGCCGCCTCCACCACCAAGCCCGCCACCCGCCTCCAACTAACTTCCTTTCCGCCGCGCGCACGCTGCTACTTATTGGCGCTACCGACCAGCTTTTCCACGTCGGCCATTTCCTTCGGCACGGCGCTCGACAAAACTTCCGGCGCGCCGCTGGTAATCAGCACAGTGTCTTCCACGCGGAAGTGCATGTGTTTGTCGGGGAAATCGATGTACGGCTCGACGGTCACGACCTGTCCAGCCTTCACCGGCCCGTGGGTCGAGCCGACGTCGTGCGTCGCGAGCCTAGCGAAGTGCCCCGGAAATCCCTTCCACTGCTCGCCGATGCCCGCTTTTTCGAAAACCGCTTTGCCCGCGTCGGACGCTTCGTCATACGTGTGTCCCGCGGCAAGCAGCGCGACCGTGGCCTTCTGCGCTTCCAGGTCGACGGCGTACCATTTGGCCTGCTCGGGCGTGAATTTTCCGCTAATGTTGAACGTGCGCGTGATGTCCATGGTGAGGTGATCGAGCGAGCCCGCAAAATCGAATACGACCAGATCGTTCGCCTGAATCTGGTGTCGGTCGGCGAAATAGTGAATCACGTTCACGTCGTTTCCGGAGCTGACGATCGCGGGATACGCGGCGCCCTGCGCTCCTTTGTCAAACATCTCGTAATACGCGCGCGCTTCGATTTGAAATTGATACATGCCCGACTTGGCATGGGCGATCGCATCGCCATCCGCTTCCGCGCTGATTTTTCCGATGCGGCGCAGCACTTCGATTTCTTCGGACGTTTTGATGTTGCGCATCGCGTCGAGAAACGGTGTGACGTCGCGCAGGTGCAGCTCGGGGTAGCGCTGCTGGAGCAGCATGTTGTTCGCGATGTTTGCAGGCACCGGCTCGTGATACGGATTCGAGAATTTCCAGCCGTTGTCGCGGCCCACTTCGGCGCGCGCTCCGTCGGCTTTGTCCGGGAAATTCAGGCGCACCCACAGGTCGGCGTTCGGTGACTCGTTGCCGGGCCGCGTGATGCGCCCGGAAATGAATTCGTCGAGCACAGTGATCGGCAGCACGGTCGGGTATCCCATCGCTGCGCGGTCGGCGTCGCTGAGCGAACTCAGATTCGGACCGTACACTTGCGCGGTGCGCGGCACCTGCTGCGGCTCGAAAACGTAGGTCTTGCCGGTCGCGGCGTCGACGAGCATCGCCGAGCCGGGATCTTGCAGGCCGGTGAAATAGTAGTAGTCGTTGTCTTCGCGATAGTGTGTCGCCTCGGGAATTTCGGTGCGCGCGAACAGCAGAATCCAGCCGGTCTTGCACTGTTTCGCGAGGTCGGCGCGGCGAGCTTCGAACGCCGTCGCGCCGCCCAGATCCTGAATCGCTTGCGTGTCGGTGTATTGCGCGGCGCACGTAAGCGCAGAGATCAGAATCAGTGCTGCGGCGGCGAGTACGTTGCGAAGTGTCACCATAAGTCTCCTATGGATGCGGCTGGATTTGCCGCGCAACGTTGTATCACATTTTTTGCGCGACACGATGGCGCAGCGGGATTAGCGCAACGAAGGCGCGTCATCGTGCGGCACGATTCATCGGGTCGAAGGGCCCTCTTCGGGTATTGTGACGTTTTTGTAGTCAGGCCGCGCAATGCGAAAGGCGAAGAGAGATTCTTCGTCCGCCGCTGCGGACTCAGAATGACCGGCCTTTCGGATTGCGGCCGCGGTGCTTGCCGCAGCTCGGCATCATGGCTAGTTGCGCGCTAAGGAGTGACGAGTGGGCCGATATGGTCTTCGCCTTTGTAGTGGAGGTTGATGGCGCTGGCGTGGCCGTCGGAGCCGAGCAGGAACGTCACGACGCCGTCGGACATCGGCATATAGAAACGCGTCGCCGTGAGCGGGATCAAGCCGGCGAGAAATTTGTCTTTCACCTGCAGAGAGACGGAATCGCCGTCGGCGGCGATCGTCACCATGCGGCCGTCCGCGAGTTTGTAGTCGCCGGCGAGCGTGACCTGTTGCGCGGCGTCGAGCCGAATCACGTCGCCGGTGACCGGCATATCCCACGGTTTACCGAGCGCGATCGCGTCGAGCGTCGAGCTGATCGTGCCAAGGCGGATGCGGTCCAGGTTGCTCGCGACGACGATGGTGATCCTCTGATCAGGAAATTTGATCAGCGCGGAATCGTAGCCGGGCAGCAGGCCGATATGTTGGTAGCGCTTGTCGCCGTATTCTTCGCCAATCGCCCAGCCGTAGCCGTACCCATCGCGTCCCGGCGAAAAGATCTCCGCAGACAGCGAGGCCGGAACCAGAGCTCCGCCGTCCATCGCCACGCTCCACGCGTAAAGATCGTCGATGGTGCTGAACATGCCCGCGTCGCCATGCGGCGGAGTGAGCGGGAGCTGCGGCAGTGCGGTGAGATGCTCGTCCTCCAGGCGGACACCCCGGAGCATGTCGCTCCAGTCCGTGTCGCCGTGCGTGTAGCCGATCGCTAGGTGCGCGGGCGGCGCGCCGTAGCCGAAGATGCCGGAGTGGCTCATGCCGGCGGGCTTCAGGATTTCGTCGTCCATGAATTTGCCGAACGGCTCGCCGGAGGCTTGCTCGATGACGTATCCGAGCACGACGTAACCGGTGTTCGAATATTTGAATTTCGAGCCCGGCGGGAAATCGAGCGGCTGGTTCACGGCGTTTTCGAGGATGCGGCGCGAGGAATCCGGCTGCGTCATGTAGGCCAGATATTTCGGCGAGTCGAGTTCGAGCGCGTCTTCGTAATCGGGAATTCCGGAAGTATGGCGCAGCAGTTCTTCGATCGTGATCGGCCTCCACGCATCGGGGCAGTCGTGCATGTGGTCGCAAACCGAATCGCCGAGCTTCAGCTTGCCCGCGTCGCGCAACTTCAGGATGGCCCGCGCGGTGAACATTTTCGAAAGGGAAGCGATCTCGATCTGCGATTCAACGATGAACGGCGTGCGTTTCTCCACGTCCGCGTAGCCGTACGCGCTGCGGAATTCGATTTTGCCATCGCGAGCCACGAGCACCGCGCCGCTGAACCGGCCCAGGCTGGTGAGCGCGTTGAGATATTTATCGTAGGAGGCGGCGGCTGCAGCCGGCGCCGAGGGTTCAGCGGCTCTGCTTTTTTTTGCCGAAGTTAGAAGATGCGGAAGTACGGATCTTATCGCAATTGGGATAGCGAGCGGAACCGCGGCGGGCAACGAGAGCGGGAGCAGAGCAGCGAGGATGAGCTGGAGCACGGTCGCACCTCCCTGGGCCGGAGCGGCGCAATCCTTGATCCACCAGTCGCGGGCACAACCCGGCCTACATGGTCGCTTAGGACGCGCCAAACGCCGAATGGTTATCAGCGAAGTGAGATCGCGAGCCGTTTACACGTCTTCGAGGGCGGCGCCGAGACGAGGCTCGCGGCGGTAGAGTGCGTAGGTGATGCCGAGGGCGGTGAGCGCCATCGCGGCGGCGAAAAGGAAGACGGCGCTGTAGCCCGCGTGCGTGACGATCACTCCGGCGGCGGGTCCCGACACGCCGAGCGCCAAATCGAAAAACGCGGTGAAAATGCCGAGGACCGAACCGCGGTTCACCACCGAAACGCCGCGCACCGCTTCCACGCCGAGCGACGGAAACACCAGCGCGAATCCGATCGCCGTCACCGCTGCGGCGAACATGGCCATCCGCGGCGAACCGGCGCGCCACAACATCAGCAGCCCGACCATTTCCACCACCAGGCACGCGGCCACGACGCGCAATCCGCCGTAGCGCGGAATCATCCCCGCGAAAATCAGGCGCGTCACCACGAAACAAATTCCGAAAATCGTGAGCGTCAGCGCGGCGTTAGGCCAGTTGCGGCTGGCGTAGTAAAGCGTGGCGAACGACGCGATGCAGCCGAATCCCACCGACGCAGCCGCAAGCGCCAGGCCGTGCGGGTAAACGCGTTCGAGAAGATGCGGAAACGGGTGCGGCTCGCCGGATTCTGGCGGAACTTCGGGAATCGGCTTGGCGATGGCGTAGCCGATAATCGGGATCAGCGTCATCGCTACGGCGAGCGCCTCCATGCCGAAGCGGTCGCCGATCCACACGCCGAGCGGCGCTCCGGCGGCGACCGCGCTGTAACCCATCACGCCGCTCCAGGAAATCACTTGCGGAGTGTGCTCGTGGCCAACGCGGCCGATGCCCCAGAGTGTTTGGCCCGTTGCGACGAAGCTCTCACCCGTGCCCAGAAAAAGACGGCTGATAAAAATCACGGCGAGCGCGATGCCGGCCCAGCGGACGCCGCCCTTGTCATAGCCCAACGCCGCCACGATCAGCAGTGCCCCGCTGATGATGCACGCCCAGATGCCCATCATGACGGTGCGTTTCGCGCCGGTGCTGTCGCTCATCGTTCCCGCGCGCGGCCGGCTGAGCAGCGTGGCCACATACTGCATGCTCACCGTGACGCCCGCGATCAGCGGCGAAAATTTTAGCGTGACGTGCACGAACACCGGCATCACCGCCAGCTGCATCCCGATCACCAGGTAGACGAGGAAACTCAGGAACGCCGTGATGGCGATGCGCGCGGTGATTTTCACGGGAGCCGAGAGCAAGGTGCGAGGTCCTGGGCGCAGGTCGCGCGGGCTGGTGGCGCCGCGGACGCGCTGAAGCGTGCATCCATTTTCGCACGCTAGCGCCGTGCGCCCAGCGCCACTTTGGCTGGTGGAACGCGTCCGACAGCGCTCCAGCGCGGTCGTCTGACGACAGCCGGCGACTGTGAGTGCACGCACGATGACGGACAGATAAGTCCGCGAGGGCTACGTTTTTATATTTTCCAATCCGAGAACAATCATGCCGCAACGAACGCTGGTTTTCGTAGGACGACAGACTGCGCGGCAGGCTCTCCCACTAATTTTTCGAAGTCGTGGCCGTGGTCGTAGATGGAGTGGCGACAGCGGCCGATCCGTTGAGCACGACCTGCGCTTCATCATTCGACTTCACATTAAGTATGTAGGAGCGCAGCGCGGAGTACTGATCGCGCGGAAACGAAATGGCACTGATAGCAAAGTGACGCTTGGTTTCGAGCACCGTGCCGTGCTGCGTCGCCTCCATTTCGTAGCTGAACGACGGGCCGGCCTTCAGCGCTTTCGCCGGCGGCAACGCTTCCATCGTGTATCCTGCGGGCGCGTGCAAAGTCACGTCATCGAACTCTTCGCGGCGCATCTCGAACCGGATCGCGTTCACGCGCTTCTCGTGCTGAAACACATCGCGATAGCTCGTCAGAAAAGCGGAAACCGGAACAAGCAGGCGATGCCCGGCCGCCGAACCGAACGTGGAAATCTTCAGCGTGCCGGATACGCGCAACGGTTTCGACGTGTCGTCCCAGTCGGAAATCTGCGTCACTTCCACATCCGCGCCTTGCGGCAAGCTCCATTTCAATTCGGTTTCGAGATTTTTCTTGCGGCCCGCGTCGTCCTCGCTGTGGAGGTAGGAGCGGCGCATCGCGGCCTCAAGACCGGTGTACTCGACTTCGAACGTGCCGCCGGCGCTGCCGTCGTCGCTCACGTTTAGTTCGGCGTGGCGAATCAGCGTAGCGTCGCCGCTTTTCACCGCCGGAGTGGCGACAAACTCCGCGCCATTTTTCGAGATGCGGATGCCTTTTGACTCGGTTTCATTCCACGGCAGCAATCCGAACGGGTAATAGAGCGCCGCCGGATCGAGCCAGTATTCGGCATCGCCTGCGCGCACCCAGATCAGCTGCGTCCCCAGCGCGTCCACATTCTGCCCGCCGGGAATAAACACTTCGCGGTCGCGCATCGCAATGTACACGGCGTTCGCCTGAAAGCCCGCCGTTCGGGCGAGGCCCAGGAAGAGCATATTGATTTGATAATCGTTGCCGCAGTTGTGCTTCAGCACGTCCTCGACATTTTCGTTGGGCTTGATGTTTTCGACTTTGCGCTCGGCCTTGGTCTTCTCGTCTTGGTAGCTCAGGTTCGGGACTTTCTGCGTCCGTTCGTAAAGCTCGCGCAACTTTTGCTCGGGCGTATCTCCGGCGGCGACAGTCTGCGAGATCACCTGCTGGAGCGCTCCCTTTTTGTTGGCGAACTTATCGATCTCGCCGCTCCAGCGCTGGCCGACTCCATTCCAGAATTGCTCGGCGGTCATGTTGGCGGCCTGTCCGGCGTTGCGGTAGAAAAATTCGACGCGCGCTTCCAGAGTCCGCGCCGGCGGCATCAGCGATTCTTCCGTGATGCCCGGCAAGTTGTGGACTTCCATTACATAGGTTCCGTTGCCCTGGCGCTGCGGCAAAGCGCCTGCCGGAAGCCCTGTGGTTCGGAAATACAGCGTGGGATCCATGCTGCTGCGCGGGCTGTACGGCGCTATGGAAAATACGGCGTCGCGAGTGAAAAGTCGCTCACTGATCGTCCAGGTCTGTGCGTACACGTAGTCCGGCTTGTATGTGCGGCGGTACATGTACTCCACGATTGAACCGGGCGAGACTTGCGGCAGCGTGAACGATTTTTCCAGTTCGCGCGAGTCGCTGGTGCCCTCCACTACTTTTTCGAATACCTGCCCGTCAAAGCCGACGATCGATCCGTCCGGCCTGATGGTTCTCGCCCGAATGTCTTTGATTTGGGATTCGTTTTTCCAGTAGCGCAGGTTCACGATCGATTCCTGGTCAGCGCCGTGCTGCGTGAAAATCTTGATGCGGATATATTCCTCCACATATTGGCCATCGATGGCGGCTCGCCGCGCATCCACGTGGCTGTTGCGGTAGAGAATCATGGCGTCCGCGCCGGGTTCGGCGGGATTGTCCTTCATGGAGAGGTCGGCGGGCGGGACGGGCAGCCAGTCCTCGGCGCTCGCGTGGCGGGTGACCATCACGGAGGCGGCGACTGCGAACAGGACGGTGAATGCGACGATCTGGGCGGCGTTGCGTCGGGATGGGCTCAAGGCAAGGTCCTTTGGCGCAGCCTCATGCGCAGGGTCTTCGCGCCGGCGTTCGAATGCGCTATGTCATCAGCGTAGTCGCGCTCGTCCGCTGACGGCTCGGAAGATTACGCGCCTATGTCGCAGGCGTCAATATGCGGTGGTATTAACTCGCGGGCGCACAAACGCAAAGCGATCCTTAGATTGCGGAAGCTGCTACCGCCGCGCCGATGCCGACGCGCGTCCCAACGATCACGCGCCTAGCGAGCAACACATTCGGCGCGAGGTCTGGTGGCACCGGCTGAAGTTCGCCCGTGCGCTCGGGTGAAGTCGCGCGCCACGCGCCGCCTGAAGGCTACTTGCGCACTCCAGTCTGCGCCCCTCGCACGAAAGCGCGACACCGTTCGTCGTGCATCATGTCTCGTCCGCTAGGCGCGTAGGTAACGGGAGTGGAGTCGCCGTGCGCAAGGCGGTAGCGAGCTCCCGCAGTCTAAGGCGCTTCGCACGCGTATCGTTTCGATCAGTCTGCGCTCCGTCTGCGGCGAACTCTCCCACCACGCGTAGTGAGCCATTTCCGCACACGCCTACGGACATACCCTTGCGCACCAGTCACTAATCCGTTACAACAGTGGCGAACCGTTGGGATTTCTCCGGCACGCGAACGCAGGGAGCGCAGGGCAGTGCCGCTGTACGCCACACACAGGTAAATCGCAACGGAGCCCTTCGTGATCCAGCTCGCGAAGCAAACAGCAGCCGCCACAATTCGCACACAGAAGAAGCGCGTGCACAGACACACGCGCCGTCGCACCCGTTGTCCTACCCGTCGACGCCCAACCTTATATATGGCGCTGGCGGCGCTGCTCGCGATTTCGCTGGCGCTTGCGCCGCGCCTCGCAGGCGACACGCTGAGCGGCACGGTGAAGGACGCGTCCGGCGCGGTGGTTCCCGCTGCACAGATCGAAATCAGCGGCAACACGCTGGCGAAGGCGATCGTGCTGACGTCCGACGCGACAGGAAAATTCTCCGCGCCGGATCTGGCGGCAGGGAACTACACCGTGCGTGTCACCAAGGCCGGTTTCGATGAGTTCACCACCACGGTCGAGGTGCGCGGCACCGCTGCCCTTTCCATCGCGTTGAAAGTCGCTGGCCAGCAGACCACCGTGAACGTGACCGAAAAAGCCAGCGCGCTCGCCAACTCCGACGAGAGCTACCGCGCGCTCCGCGATGTGGGACTCGGCCAGTCCTACGCGGTGGACAATTTCACGCTGCCGATGGACGTGGGCACATTCGAATTCAAGAGCGGCACGCTCACGCCGCTTGCTCCGGTGAAGGGCTTCATCACCGGCATCGTTTTCGTCGGGCAGGGGCACTTCACGATGAAGCCGGCAGGCACGATCGATACCAAGGAACTCGTGCGCCGCTCGCAGAGCGACACTGTGCAACAGGATTTCGCCGAGGCGGTGTTCCGTTTCTCGCCGAAGATGTATCCCGCATTCGCTCCGGGATTCCACGTACCGGTAGCGACGCCGCCCGAAGCCGCCGCGGCGTTCGATCGCTACAAGCACAAAGTTCGCGACCGCCACGAAATCCCCGTCGGAATGACGCAGGCGATCTTTGAAGGCGAAACCATGGACAACGTGGACGCCGACGAGCTGGCCGCCGTGCTGAACCCGTTGCATCCCCCATTTTTCGACGCGTACATTCACGGCACGCAACATCACGATTTGCGTTTCTTCATCCGCACGCGCGTCGGTGCGCTGCCGCAGCTCGATTCGCCGGAAGAAGTCGGCCTGGTCAACTTCGACAACGACGATTTGGACGACGGCATCTGGTACTCGAATCACCTGCTCACCGAACTCGAGGCGCACAAAGCCAGCTCGCTGGAAGACAAACGCATTTTTTCCGCGCAGAAGTACACCATGGAAGTGGTGATCGCGAAGAACAACCACTTGTTCACACGTGCGGCCATCACCTACTCGCCGCTTTTGCCCGGCGAACGCGTGATGAAGTTCGCGCTACTGCCGAATCTGCGCGTTACGCGGGTCTCCGGCGAAGAGGGCAAGGATCTGGAATTCGTTCAGGAGGATCGCAAGCACGACGGCTCGTTCTACGCGATCCTTGATCGAGCTTACGATGTGGGCTCCACGCACACCATCATCGTGGAATACGCAGGCGATAAAGTGTTGAGAGACTTGGGCAACGGCTGCTACGCCGTGGGAGCGCGCGACTCCTGGTATCCGAATCTTGGCGGGGGCGGATTCGGAGAAAAATCGCTTTACGATCTCACTTTCAAGGTGGCTCACGGAAACACGTTGATCAGCGTCGGCGACTTGAAGGAGACAGGCAACGAGGCGGGCTTTAGCGTGACCCACTGGGTGACCCCGGTGGCGATTTCGGTCGCCGGATTCAACCTCGGCCAGTACGTCAAGGTCGATTATCCCGACGAGGTGACCCACTACAAAATCTCGGGCTACTATCTGCCGGACATGCCGGGAAATATTCCGCAGTCCAGCGTGCTGCAGAATTCGTCGCCGAAAAAAATGGATGAGTACGTGCTGGACCAGACGCGCGCGCAGATGCAGATCTGCACTTCGTTCTACGGAAAGGGGCCGTACGAAAACGTGAGCATCACCGAGCAGCCGGCTTTCGACTTCGGGCAGTCCTGGCCCACGCTGGTGTACCTGCCGATTTCCGCGTACCTGGATTCGACGATTCGCTGGATGGTGTTCGGGTCGATCCACGACAGCTTCAGCGGATTCGTGCAGGAAGTGACGCCGCACGAAGTGGCGCACCAGTGGTTCGGCCACGGCGCCACTCCCGCGACGTATCATGACGAGTGGCTCTCGGAAGGCTTTGCGGAATTTTCGGCGGGACTCTTCCTGGAATACGCCAACAAGAAGTGGGAGCACGACTACACTGAATTCTGGGAGCGGCAGAAGAAGGAGCTTTTAGATAAGAAAAACTACGGCTCGTCGAACGACGCGGGGCCAATCTGGCTCGGCCTGCGGTTGATCTCGCCGAAAAACGCCCAGGCCTATCAAGACGTGGTCTATTGCAAAGGCGCATTCGTGCTTTCGATGCTTCGCTCGATCATGTACAACGATCATCCCACCGGGCCGAACGATAATCGCGACCAGGCGTTCATGGACATGATGCACGACTACATGGCCGAGCACGCGAATCATCCTGCGTCCACCGAATCGTTTCGCGCGGTGGTGAATCGCCACATCCCGAAAAATATCGACATCGCGGGAAACGGCCGGGTGGACTGGTTTTTCACCGAGTGGGTCTACGGTACCGAAGTGCCAAAGTACGATTTCCACTATGATGTGACGCCTGCCGACGCCGGGCATTTCCGCGTGCGTGCCACGATCACCCAGAGCGAGGTGGACGACCACTTCGCGATGTTTGTTCCGGTGTTTGTCGATTGGGGCGAGGGAATGCGGCGCGTCGCGCAAGTCGGCGTGGTGGGCAACAATTCCGGCACCATCGATTTCGTGATCGACCGCCAGCCCAAAAAAGTGGTGGCGAACTACTACAAGGATATTTTGTCGAGGTGAGTATCAACGTGGCGAATGGGAAAGATCAATCGAATCTGGAGCCATTTCGCGAGCCGACCGGCATCGAGCGGGCGATCCTCGCGCGGTTGCTTGAGGCGGATTTCCCCGGGAAAGTTGAACTGTCCGATCTCCTTGGCGACGTACGCGTCCGAACGTTGGACAAGGACGGCGGGGTTGAATTGCGCAGCCAGATGGATGGCGAGGCGCCGGTCGTGAAGCGTATTCCCGTTGAAGCGGAAGGATTTGACACCGACGGCGCGAAGATCCATGTCTTACTTCACGTGGTTGGCGGCCGCCCGGTGGAACTCGAGATATTCAGGGAGGGCGCGCTGGACGTTCAGAAGTTTCCTGATCCTTCGTCACTCGAGCTAATCGTGCTTCCGCCCGCGCCGAAAACCGGATATACGCCTCGGAGGGTGAGTATGGTATCGAGTGATAAAAACGCGGCGGAGGTCACACCCGGATCGCCCGCGGCGTTGACTCGCGCCGACGTGATCCGCTGGTGGGAGTTGCGGCGCATCCCGTACAACGTCACGCTGCTGGTGATCGGAACGGTGGCGCTCTACGGCGGGGCATGGGTGCTCGGCGGAAAGCGTCCTGAGCTAACGATGGATGTGTGGCCCATCGCGATTCCGTGCTTCGTCTACGGCTTCATCGCGAATATTTTCTACACGCTCGGTTGGGTCGTTGAACTGTGGGGCCGCACCACGGACGCAGCCGCGGCTCGCCGCCGCGCGGTGCTCACCTTCCGCGCAGGCTTTGCGCTCTCGTGCGTGCTTACCACGCTGCCGTTCTGGGTGGCCATGCTGGCCCGACTTCTCGGCGGCGCGAAGTAAGGCGATTCCACGGATGAGCACAAACCCTCTAACGAGTCGCGGCCGCATTGACGTATGCCAATCCTGGCAAAGACGCGGTGCTTGGCTCAATCGCGATAGGCGGGAACGATTGTGGGATAGGCTGGAGTGCGCCTGTTTGCGCTTGAAATTGCTTTTGTGTCGGTGAGAAGAAACGCAAAGACACACAGGCGACGTCCAGCCTGTTCCACAAGCTTGTCTCACCTAATGTGATCGTGCCGACCTCAGCAGGTTGCCAGCGTCGAGTCATCGCCGGCAGAGCTGGTCAAGCCTTGTCGGCGACCCTGGGTGGGCAACAACGATGTCGTGGCCGGCGGGCTACGGCGCACCTCGGCCTCGGCGTCCCGAAGCTCACCGCGCACTCCTGCGGAGCGCGTCTCGCCGCGCATCTGAACGAGCCTCGCGCCGCGCACCAAGACGAAAATCAAGCTCGGCGACTCGGCGGGTCTTCATCTCTCGCTCCGCCGAGCCCGGCTCTCGCGCCACGCCGAGCCCCGCGCTCGACGTAACGACGAAGTCTGTCCGATCTCGCGCTTACGCTTGCGTGCGTGCCGCAGGCTTGGTGCGCATGGTCACAAGGGCCAGACACGCGAGACCAGCCAAGAGCAGCGCAGGCGTCCCCGGTTCGGGGACGGTATTTCCGCCACCGCCGCTGGTCGACGCCGGTCCAACGGTCACCGACGCCCCATCCTCCGCATAAAGACCCGTAAAGAGCAGATCCGAAATCGGGTCGAAATTCGCGGAATTCGGATCGACGCTGTAGACGTCGTAGCTCAGCACGATTTCGCCGGAGATTGTTCCCGTCGAAGCCGCGTTGATCAGAAAATCGCCGACGCCGTTGCCTGCGCTCCACGCCTGGCTCACGGTCGATTCGCCCGCCGCGGGTCCCACCACGATGAACGCGTTGCCGATGTTGTCCGTGTAAGTGCCGAACGGATTGGTGCACGGGGAACTGATCGGCCCGGTGCAGAATTGCGAGCCGGTGATCACCGCGAAATCCGAGCCGGCGGTGAGCGTGTAGCCCCAGCCGACGTCGGTTCCCGCCGGCCCTTGGATCGCGCCGTTGGTGGGATCGAGCGTGAGCGTGGGTCCTTCACCGTCGCCTTTCGCGAGCGAGACGAAAGCCAGGATGCACGCGGCGGTGATGGTTGCGTTGCGAAGTACTTTCATTGGGTCATTCCTCCTCAATTCGTGCCGATGCCAGTGCCGTTACTCAAATTGATTGGTGCGAACCACGGTTCCTGTGAGTGTTCCGTTGTTGGCGGTGAATCCGAACGTCGCGGTGAAACGCGCCGCCGCCGGGCAACTCGAAAAATCGAAATATTCCTGGAAGTCCGCGGTCTGGCCAACCGGAATGTTCGTCACTCCCGGTCCTGCGCTGCCATAAATCGGCGTGCATGCGGCTCCTGCGGTCTGAACCAGCGTGAACGAGGTGATGTACGCGCCGATCACATACCCGGGACCGTTGTTTGTGAGCGACATGATCCAGAAGCGGTTATTCGCGGAGCCGACTTTGTTGACGATGTTGCCGGCAACCGTGGTCTTCGGATCGGTGAAGTTCGCCACGATCGATTGCGGCTGGTTCATCACCACGGTTGTGGTGGTGAGGCTTGGAGCTGTGGCGTAGCCGCTCCATCCACCGAATATGTCGCCAGGATTCGCGATGGCTTTGATCACGCGGACTGTCCCCACGGGATACGCGTAAACGCCCGGAGGCGGATCGGTGGTCCCGCCAGCCGCGGAAATCGCCTGGATGGTCAGGGTGTACGTCGGCGGCGGAACGTAGGTGGTCCCCGTGCAGAACTCACCGAGAAACGGACGGAACGGACAAACTTCGAACGCACCCACGTCGTAGCCCGCGCCCTGCGGGCGCACCGTGCCGCGCTGGTCGAACGAAAGCGCGTAAGCGGCATTGGCCGTATCTTGCGCCGAGCTGCCGTTTGGGATCGCCATCGTCGGCGTCAGGCCGCCGTTATTCTGAAGCGGACCGAGCGATGGATTGACGTTGGTTATAAATCCGGGGCAGTTGTCGTTCTGACCGATGATGTTTCCGGTCCCGAGCACTTGAATTCCCGTGCCGGCCATCACGCACTCATTCGGCGATTCGATCGTGTCGCCGTTGTTTACGATGATTGAGTTGTAGAGATTGAAGGTGGCGGAACCGGTGCTGTCGCGGTAGATGTACACGCCGCCGTAGGGGCCGGTGGTTTGGTTATTGCTGATCGTGACATGCTGGAGCGTCGTGCTGCCATTGTGCGAGAAGATTGCGCCGCCGGCATCCGCGCCGTTGTCGGCCTGGCCGGGATTCGGAGCGCCTCCGCCGTTGCCGCGCACGGCGACGTTGTTGTAGAAAGTGCTGTTGCGAACGGTGATCGTGCCGCCGTCATTGAAGATCGCGCCGCCTAGCGCGCCGCCTCCGCCGCCGAGTGAATTGCCGGCATTGCCGCCGAACGGGCCACCGCTACCGGGATAGCCGGAACCCAGCAGAATTCCGTTGGCCGCCGAGCCTCCGCCTCCACCGAACCCGCCATTACCTCCGGTAGTGCCGCCGAAGCTTCCGGCCCATCCGGAGCCGCCCCCGCCGCCGAATCCGCCGTTACCGCCGTTGCCGCCGTGCGACCCACCACCCCCGCCACCGCCCCCATAATTTCCCGCGCCGCCGTTGCTGGAAGAGTAAATCGAAGCGTATCCGCCGCCACCGCCCCCGCCAGGGCACGGTGCGTCCTGACCATTGGCCGTAAACAGGCCATAGTCGTAGGCGTAGCCCCCATATCCGCCGCACAGAAGACCGCCGTCTCCGGCGAAGTCAGCATTCAATCCAGTCCCGCCGCCGCCGGCGCCGTTCGTCGTCCCATATACTCCGGTGGCTCCGTCTCCAAATGCGCCTCCTCCTCCGCCCCCGGGGTAAAAAAGAGTAGTATCTGTGCCACCGCTGGCGCCGCCGCCGTCGACGCCGCCTCCGTTGCCATGCATTCCACCGCCACCGCCGCCACCGCCTGTATACCCGAAGGTCTGTGATCCGCCGTTGCCTCCGATTGCCGTGTTGCTATCGAAGGTGACGTTCGAAGCGTTGACGATCCCGCCTTGTACGTAGATTGCGCCGCCTGCGCCCAGGCCGCCGCCTCCGCCATACTGGCCGTCGCCGCCGCGCGTGGTGAATCCCTGGATATGAAGATCCTGGAGCGAAAGGTTGCCGGTGCTGGCTACAACAAAAGCGTGAACGGTCTGGCTGGCGTAAGCGATCGAGGCGGTCGGTGGGCAGGGGTTGGTTACCGGCAGGCAAGGAACAAAGTTCAAAGTAGCGCCGTTGCCCTGGATGGTCACCTTGCCGGTGATCTCTGGAGTGGCGCTCGGCCCGACCGAGTTGTTCGGCCCGATCACTGAGCCGAGCAGGGTGATCGTCACCGGCGTGTCGCCGGTCGGCAGCACAATCACGTCGTCGCCTTGTCCCACGACGCAACCGGTGGGAGCGGTGGTTACATTACCCGTTGTGTCGTCGATCGAGACGATGGCGATCGCCTGGTGATACATCGACGAGTACAGCGCGTCGGTAAGAGAACACCCGACGCCCTGGCCGGAGTCGCCGACCAGATCAGTGACATAGATTACCGATCCGGATTGCGCCGCAGCGCGCGAGGCGCAAACCACGGAAAGAAGGGCGAGCACAAGAATCGCTTTCCAGCGCGAAGTCGACATGAAGCCTCTCAGCCGCCGGGTAAGTGCGCCGCTCGCGCCACGCCTCGGCAGTTCAGTTTTTTGCGAGTCTGGACCACCAGGTTGGTAGCAGACCGGCTGGCACGCTGGCCTAAGCGGGAGCCAGGCCTTTGCCATCGGCGCCTGTATCTCAGAATTCGTGTCCGAGGGTCAATGCTAGCGGGGTGAGGAATGAGTGAAATTGAGGTGAAGGTCTAACGCAATCACAACATGTCTTTTACTGTATTTTCCGCGATTCCGTGGTAAGAGTGTTCTCAGGTTGGTCCGCCGTTGATGGCTTCCGTTGCACGCACACTCCGTTTTGGACCGTTCGAGCTGCGCACCGCCGCGCAGGAGCTCTACAAGGGTGCGATCAAGGTAAAGCTGCGTCCGCAGGCCTACCAGGTCCTTTTATTGCTGGTCGAACACTCCGGCGAAGTCGTTTCGCGCGAGCAGCTTCGGCAGAGATTGTGGCCGGAGCAGCCGTACGTGGATTTCGAGCACGGGCTGAATACGGCGGTGAAGGAATTGCGCGGGGTGTTGAGCGATTCAGCCGTCGAGCCGAAATTTATCGAGACGCTACCGCGGCTGGGTTACCGGATGATCGTTCCGGTGACGGTGGAGGAAGGGGCCGGGCGGCACGTTTCGTATTCCGATGCCGCAGGGGCAGGTCCGTCGCGCGCGGACGAGATTCCGGCGGCGACCGGATTGCCGGCGGGCGCCGCGACGACCAACGCGCCAACGGTGAACGCGCCAGAAAATCTGTCCGCCGTTGTCGCAACAAACGGAGAAACGCGGGGACGGGAATCGGGTGCTGGTCCGAACTCCGATGCTGGCGGCTCTGTTTCGCCCGCGACTTCGAATCGCCGCGCGCTGTGGCGGATTTCTGCCGCGGCGCTGGCCGTTGCCGCGATCGCGTTTGCGGTGTGGCACAAATCATCCGGCGCGCCGGCGATTGCGCATCCCGGAGAATCGAAGCGCATGCTCGCCGTGTTGCCGTTTGAAAATCTTACCGGTGACGCTTCGCAGGAATATTTCAGCGATGGCCTTACGGAGGAAATGATCGGCCAGCTGGGGCGCCTGGATCCGCCGCGCCTCGGAGTGATCGGCCGCAATTCCGTGATGCGCTACAAAACGAATCACGAACCGGCCGCGCAAATCGGCCGCGAGCTTGGCGTTTCCTACCTGCTGGAGGGAAGCGTGCGGCGCGACACGGACAAAGTTCGCGTGTCCGCGGAATTGATCCAGGCCAACAACGGCGCCAGTATCTGGTCGAGGGAATACGACCGGCAGATGGACGACGTGCTCGCGCTGCAATCTGAAATCGCGCGTGAGATCGCCGGAGAAATTCATCTCACGCTGGATGCCGCGAACCCTGCCACCGCCGCCGCATCGCAGCCCCAAACGGCTGCATCGCGCGAAGCGTATGACCTGTATTTGCGCGGCCTGTATTTCTGGAACAAGCGCGGCGTCGACAGTATCAATCGAGCCACGGATTATTTTCAGCAGGCCGTTGCGAAGGATCCGAACTCGGCGCGCGCTTACGCCGGCCTCGCGAACTCTTACGCGCTGGTGAGCGGCTACGCGGGCGTTCCGCCGAAAGATTTGCTGAAGAAAGCGGACGACGCCGCGCGGCGCGCCGTGGAGCTGGACGGCAATCTGGCCGAAGCGCATGTGGCTCGTGCCGTGGTGGCGCAGGATTGCGATTGGGATTGGGCGACGGCGGAAAGCGAGTACCGCCGCGCCATTGAGCTCGATCCCAACTACGCGACCGCGCATCACTGGTACGGCGAATATCTCGGCTTGATGGGCCGCTTCGATGAATCGCGCGCGGAATTCGAACGCGCCCGCGAGCTCGATCCGCTCTCGCTGATCATTCAGGCGGACGCGGCCGTCGCTCTGTATTACGCGCACGATTACGACGGTGCGATCCGGCAATTTCGCGCGGTGCTGGATCTGGATCCCGCGTTCCCGCGCACCGGGGCGTTGCCGCTTGTTTATGCGCAGAAGTCCATGAACGACGAAGCCTTCGCGTGGCTGGCAACGAAAAAGTGGGCGGTGGGCGAGCCGTGGTATTGGGCGACGGCGGCCTATGTGGACGTGCACGCGGGAAAAATCGACGACGCGCACTCGGCGCTGAATAATTTAATCCGCATGAACCAGCGCCAGCCCATCGATCCGCTCTACCTCGCGGACGCTTACATAGGCCTCGGCGACGACGATCAGGCCATCGCATGGCTCGCGAAAGCCGAAGCCGCGCACTCGGTTTCGCTCACCGCGTTGAAAGTCGATCCGATCTACGACCCGCTCCGCAGCGACACTCGCTTCACGCCGCTTCTCCACGCCATGAATTTCCCGCAGTAGCGCCGGCACCGGCGCAACTTGCTCCGCTACGCCGCCGGTTCACAAGCTTTTCCCGGGGTGCGGTAGCTTGCCACCGCTCAGCCACGACATCCCGCGCCAGCAGGGCGATGCCTCGATCACCGCGGACTGTTGCGGCAGGGCATCTTTAGGATCGTAGGTACGCCGTTCGAGTCAACATCACCCAGAAAGCGAGTCTGTGGCGCAGCGGCGGATCGCCCGGGCGACCTGCCATACTGCGGGAACTTCATGAGAATCGCGCTACCAAGAGCTGCGGCCGGCGCCGTATACGAATCCGGCTTGCGCTACTGGTGCAGGATGACGTTCAAGTTCGGTGGTCTGAAATCGACGATGTAGTTCGTGAGTACCAGATCCGGTTTTCCGTCGCCGTTCAAGTCGCCCACCGTCATTGAAATCGAATTGGTGGCCGAGGCGAAATTCGATTTCAGGAAGTCGCCCTTGCCGTCGCCGGTGTACAGCGTGCATTGCTCGGAGTAAAACAGGCACGCCACGATGTCGCCGTGGCCGTCGCCATTGAAGTCGGCGATGGCGACCGCCCAGCTTTGGTCGTTCGTCGGCCCAACGGCGATGGACTGTTCGAGATAAAACGTCCCGTCTCCGTTGCCGAAGTAAACAGTGGCCCACGCATCGCCGCCGTCGGGAACCACAATGTCCGGATAGCCGTCGCCGTTCAAATCGCCCTGCGCCAAGCCGAACGCGCCGTAAAACGAAACGTTGTTGGCTACGGCGGTGAACGTGCGGTTTCCGGCATTCAGGAACGTGGTCTCGGCGCTCACGAAGTCGAGTTTGCCGTCGTGGTTGAAATCGGCGACGAGGAACGGCTCCTCAGCGGCCGCCGGCAACGAGACTTGCGTGAACTGCAGATTGCCCTGATTGAATAGAATCAACCCGCGAAAGAGCAAGTCGGGTTTCCCATCGCCGTCGAAATCGCCGATGGCCAGGCTGTTCGGAATAAAAATCGCGCCGCCCGAGGGAGAAATCGTGATCGGTGCGCCGCTGTACGACGGATCGCCGGTTCCTTTCCAAATCAGGATGTTGGTCCCGTCGGTGCCGATCATTTCCGGTTTTCCGTCGCCATCGAGATCGGCCACCATCAGTCCATCCCCGGCGGGGCTTCCGCCAAGCGCGAATTGGCCGTCGCCTTGATTGAGAAACACGGAGGAAGGCTGGCCGCCGACGAAAATGTCGGAAAGGCCATCGCCGTCGATGTCCGCGATGGAGGTGGTGGCCGCAACATTCGGAGTTAGCCGCTGGATTTGCGGATAGGTCCGTGTCTTATTGCCGAGCGCGACGGAGATGATGCCGAAGCGGTCGGGGACGATCAGGTCCGCGATTCCGTCGCCGTTCACGTCGCCCGACGCGCAAAAGAAAAAGCCCATCGGGCCATTCACGCGTTGCGGCGTGAAATTGCCTTTGCCGTCGCCCCACAAGTACGCCACGTGGCCCGGCTCGGTGTCGCCGTCCGAGCCCGCCAGGTCGAGATTTCCGTCGCCATCGAAGTCGCCGGCGATCAGCACGAAGCCGTAGGAAGGATTCGTCTCGATTACCGTGTTCGATCCGGCGGTGAACGTTCCGTTTCCGTTGCCGGTGTAGAGTTGAACGCCCGCGGTGGGAAAAACTCCGCTCGCCAGGTACCCGACGGCAATGTCCAGCTTGCCGTCGTTATTGAAATCGCCGGCGGTGAATTCCTGCACATCACCGGGAATTGAAGGCACGGCGGAGTCGACAAACTGGCCGCCTCCCTGATTGGTCAGAAGATGTACGCTCGCGGTCTGAGAGGTGTAGTCGCCAACGGTGTAGAGGACGTCGGGTTTTCCGTCGCCGGTAAAATCGCCGACCGCGAGTTGACTGGTGCCTTCGGTGTCCGCCCCAATCTGGACCGGTGTGGCGAAGCTTCCTCCACCGAGATTCTTTGCGAAGAAAATCTGGCCGTTGCCCTGTACGTTGAAGATCAGGTCCGGCTTGCCGTCGCCGTCCATATCCAGCAGATTCAAATTGACCGTGTTGATTCCGCCGCCCGCGATTTGTTGGCCTTGCGTGAAGCGGCCGGTGCCGTCGTTCATCAGCACCGAAATCTCGAAATTGTTTTGGATCTGGCCGATGCACACCAGGTCGATGGTGCCGTTGCCGTCCAGGTCTCCCGCAACCATGGGACCGGTCATCAGGTTGCCGGTAACCGTCGGCGCGCCAAGTTGCCCGTTCGACTGGCCCAGCATCACGGAAAGCGTCGGCTGAAAGTCGTTGGCAGGGCCAACCATCACCGCGTCGGCGCGTCCGTCGCCATTCACGTCGGCCATCACCATCAGATTGGAACTTGCGCCGCCCGGATCGAACCCGCGGATGGCGTTAAACGGCTGCGGGCCGGCGTTCGGCGCATACACGCCGAACGTGGCTTGATTCGAGGTGCCCGCGGTTTCCACGACGGTTATTTCGTAGGTGGCGCTTGTGGCGGCGAACTGGGACGAAAATTGCAATTGCACCTCGGTTGAGTTCATGAAAAACGTTTGTCCCTGAGAAGCGCCGTTCACTTCCACTTGCGCGTCCGCGGTGAAATTTGTGCCGTAAATCGTGAGCTCTCCGAGCGACACACCGAGCATCGCCCTGTCCGGTGAGACGCGCGAGATCGTGGGCTTGGTCGATGAGCCGCCACCACCCCCGTTGCCGCCGCCTCCGCCCGAGTTGCCGCCGCCACCGCCTCCGCCGCATGCGCCGAGCAGCGCGATCAGTAGCGCAGCCGCCGTGGCGTTTACAATTTGCCTGGCGCGCGCGGTTCGCTGGCAGTGTGAAAGACAGCGCGAAGCGTTAAGAGTTGGCAATGGAATGACCCCGATTCGATCAAGGTTCGGTAAGCGGAAGGCACTATATCATTCCGTGAATAGAGGGCAAGCGCTCGGGCAGCCTGTTTATCGCTTCAGTTACTAGCAGGGCACGACGCGGGATCCTTCCGCTGGAATCCTGCGCTGGTTAGGCGCGTCACAGGGAGGCGCGGCCGGTGGCGGTTTTGTAGGTGGCGATGATTTGCGCGAGCGATTGCGCGAAGGCGGTTGCGTTTGCGGAGGTAACGCTCGTGGGCAGCTTGAGGTAGCCGCTGGTTGCAAGGTTGGACATCATCGTGGCGATGGCGGCGTTCGCTTCGCTCCAGTTGATTGTGCCGGAAGTCGTAGAGCTGATCACGTAGGAATCGATCACCCGCAGCATGGTGCCAGGCGCCATCACGATCCCGGTCGGTGAATTCATCGCGCCGACCAGATCCAGCACGAACCATTGCACGTCCTGCTGGTTGGTTTCCGCAGGCAGTACGATGAAGCCGTCGTTAATCGCCGCGGCGACGATCGAATTTACCGCTGCGGTTTGCGCCGCGGAGTTCGCCGAGCCGCTCGCGTTCGTCGCAGGCATCGCATCGGCGACGGCGCTCGCAAGCGCCACGGCAGCGAGCGAAGCTTGCGGCGACTGGACGAGCTTCGACACCGACACTCCGTACGCCTTGAATTGCGACATGGTCATGCCGGATTGCACGGTGAGCAATTTCGCGCGCACCGCGTCGCCCACGAAGCAATCCACCGCCGCATCGGGCGCGGATGAACAATTCTGCGCGCTCGCTTGCGGCGCACCGAACGTTGCCGCCAAAATTGCCGCGCCAAGACACACCCCTACCCACGATTTTCCCGATGCCGTCATTTTTTCGAGTCTCCTTCGGGTGACGAACTGTAGCGCCGCATTCGCGCAACGCTGGGCCTACCGCGCGACCGGCGATGCTGCACGCACTCGACTTCACTTCATCGGGGGCATCATGCGACGGCGCGCGCCGGAGCGGCAACTGTCCGCGCGGCCAGATTGAGTACATCGAACAGCCCAGGCGAAAGCAAAAATGCGGCGAAACGTGGGATAGCCTGCCGCGCAGGCTCCGCGCGATGAACTGAACATCCCGCTGCCGCCTAGAGTTATCGAGATGCATCTAGATGTGTCTGGTTCGCATCGTGCGCTGGCGCAACTACCGCATTCCACGGTCTTTCCGCGCGCACAACTTTTCGTGGGAGGGTGGGTTTTTGCGAGTACGGCGGCTTGTATCCTGCGCAGCTTCCGGCGCGTCTCATCTTGCAGAGATTAGCGACGGCCGGTGCCGCTGTGGCAACTTCCCGCGAGGAAGACGGCGCCGTGAGCCAGCGTTGCCGCATACTCTGCGTAACGGCGGTCGAAACGGGGCCGCGTGACAGCCGCAATCCTGGGAGGCGGCGCATGAACGAAGGTAACTCCAGCGTAATATTCATCGTGCTCATCACATGGATCGCACTGTTCCTGCCTGCGGTGATGGTGTGGGGATGGGCGCGCTGGTTCAAACGGTCGGAGCCGCGCACGCTCAGCTCAAACCTTTCCTTCGGCGGATTCGTGTTCGCCAATATTTCTGTACTGCTTGCGCTCTCCGCGACGCTTTTCCTGCACAGCTCGGCCGGCTCGCCGCTCGGGAGTTCGCTGCTGCTCAGGCTTTATTCGATCGGGCTGGTGCTGTCAGTGCTTGGCGTGATTCTCTGCGTTGCAGGATTGCGGCGCTCCAGTCCGCTGCGCTGGCCGGGACTTTTGTGCGCGGGCGGCGTGCTGATGTTCTGGATCTTTACCGGCGTCTAGCCGCGTGCGCAACCCGTACAATCCAGGCTAGTCGGATCGATCGCCGGCTACGCGCGGCGATGGCGATGGCGCCGTGCCGCTCGCGCTTTCCGCGCGCGCATCCACGGAAGCTCTCGACGCGCGCGAAGCGGCCACGCTCTCTCTGGGCATGGTGACGATGATCATCGTGCCTCGTCCTGTGGATTTCACTTCGAACGTTCCGCCCTGCTCGCGAACGCGCTCGCGCATCCCGGCCAGGCCCACGCCGACGTGCCCCCCGGTGCGATTAAAAGTTTCCAGCGTTTCCTGCGGGATGCCGACGCCGAAATCACGAACCTCGAGCACCACGCCGTTCCGCGGCGCAGTGACGCTCACTTCGGCGCGGGTGGCTTTTGCATGGCGCATCACGTTGCCCAGCGCCTCCTGCAGCACACGGAACAGCACCAGCTCCACCGGACGCGGCAACCGCGTGACTTCTTTCGCAATCTTCAGTTCGACGTCGATGCCGCTGCGTTTCGAAAACCCTTCGATGAACCACTCCGCGGCGGATGCGAAGCCCAGCTCGTCCAGCAGCGGCGGATGGAGCAGGTAGGAGATGGTGCGCGTCTCTTGCACCGCCTGGTCCAGGAACGACTCGGTTTCAAACAGCGTCTGATCTTCCGGATAGCGCTTCATCAGCGCGGACATGTTGAGCTTCGCGGCGGTCAGGATCTGGCCCAGGCTATCGTGCAGCTCGCGCGAAAACCGGCGGCGCTCTTCATCCTGCATCTCCAGCACGTGCGAGCTGAGCCGGCGCGTGGATTCCTCCATCGCTTCGCGACGGCGAAGCTCTTCGCGCAAGAGCGCATAGTGCCACCAGAAAAGCAGCGCCGAGGTGAGGAACGTGGCGACCAGCAATCCGAGAAACGCCAGAAACAACTGGTCGGAAATCCGGCGCCGCTGCCCGATCAGGGATTGCTCGTCCTGCTGCATTTCGTGCACCAGCTCGGACTGGTCCAGACCCAGCGTAATGCTGTCGCGCTGGATCGAGGACTGCTCGTCGGGATCGATTCTCCCGTCGTGGCGCAGGTCCACCGACTGCTCGAGCAGCGCGGCGCGCTTTTCGGATGTGGCATCGAGCTGGTGGAGCAGCGTGAGCTGCGAAGGATTATCCGCCAGAAGCTCGTGGATGCGTTCCATGGCGGGCGGAAGCCCGTGGAGATCGTTCTCAAATTGAACGTAATAGTTGTTGTCGCCGGTGGTGACGTACATCGCGCGGGCGCGAGCCGCTTCGGTGAGCATGGAATCCACGTCGCCCAGCGAGACTTCCACCTGGTAGCTGTGCGCCAGCCAACGCAGGCTGTCGATCAGATTCCAGATCGTAATCGCGGTGGCGATTCCGCCGAGGGTCAGCAGCATGAGCGCTGAGGCGAAGGCGATTCCGGCTTTTCGTCGCGGTGACAATTCGGCGGGCCTGGTCGGCGATCCTCGTCCGGTAGACGCGAGTCCGGTGAAGTGGCAGGCGCTACGCCCCGGCGTCTGCAGCGCACATTGTACTATTTTGGAGGTTTTCTTCGCGGACTATCGTGTGGGACGTGGGATAGCCTGCCGCGCAGGCTGACGTGGTACGACCGCTCGATTCGATCGAAGCTGGCACCATGCCGGCGCAATCGCGCAGCACCGTAATCGAGCTAATCCATTACCGTTCCGCCGCCGGCATTTCGGTCCGTCCACGATCTTCTCTCGTGCGGCTTATTGCCTTCGAAAGTCGACAGTCCCGCGAAGCGGGACTATCCCACCAGCTCACTGAGCTTCGTCTCTTCAGGCGCGTCCGTCGGGCTGCAGAAGGCGATTTGGTAGCCGTCCGGGTCACGCAGAAAAATCTCCCAGTTGCCGTTGCCGACCTGCGGTTCGGTGACCTGAACGCCGCGCGCGAGAAATTCGCGGTAGAGCGCGACCGCGTCGCCGCACTGAAAATAAATCTGTGTGCCGAGGCCAAGCGTCTGGCCGGCGAGTGCGTCCGTCTGCTTCTGCGAAAATTCCTGCATCATGAATGCCGCGGTTCCGCGTTCGAGCCAACACCAGCGAATTTTCTCGTCGACGACCCATTTTTTTTTGAGGGCGAATCCGAGGCTGGCGATCCAGTAGGCCAGCGAGCGCGGCATGTTCATCACCATGTGCATCGAAACGCCAACGGTGACGTCCGCGGCCGGCCCTGCCGCTGAAGTTTTCGTCGCCTTCGGCGGTTCGCTCATGCGTATCCTCCCCGCAACCGCGATATCTTGTCACGAAATCCGGTGCGCGCGTGTCATCGCCATTTGAAATCTGCGCGAGGGCGCTATAATCGCGCCATGGAATTCACGCCACTCGACCGCATCCTCGACGGCCTATACTCCGCCGTCACCTCCGGCGTTGAACGTGAGATTGTGCTGCAATCCATTGCCGATCAGATTCGCGACATCGGCCCGTACCGCTGGGTCGGGCTCTACGAAGTCGATGGCTTGGGCGGGCTGGTGCGGAACCTCGCGTGGAGTGGACACGGCGCGCCGGAATTTCCCACGTTCCCGATCGGCAAGGGACTCACGTCATCCGCCGTTGCGAGCAAGCATCTCGTGAACGTTGGCGACGTGGCGAGCGATCCGCGCTACCTCACCGCGTTCGGCTCGACGAAGTCGGAAATCATCGTGCCGATTCTCGATGCGGCCGGCGAGCGCGTGCTCGGCACCGTGGATGTGGAAAGTGAGAAGCATCACGCCTTCGACCGCGACGCCGAAGAAATGCTCAAGCTGTGCGCGCATTTCGTCCACCCGCTGTGGATGAACCCAACTCCGCAAACCTAACCGTCCTTCGCCTTTGCCTTCGCACGCTTGCGCACGGCTGACAAATCTGAACTGATACCCAGCGACATCTCGAAATGCAGCGGTTCTCGCGGAGTGCGGAGGAACGTCCGCCTTTCCGGATGGACCACCGCCAGCCACTCACGTTTCGTTCCAGCAACACATAGCCTCGAACGAAGCCGCTTCAGCGTAGTTACTCGCCGGTACAGCGTTTGCTTTGTTCGAGCCTACGATCGCGCAGGCTGACAGGTCGGGTGGCCGGCGGTCGTGCCCGCCGCGGGCGGGTGCCTCGGCACTCCGCGAGTACCGTGTCAGTTGTGCTGATTCGGGCGGGCGGTTCGATACGGCGATGCGCGCTTCGCGACGACCTGGTCTGGTCGACGACGCGGTTCAGTGCGCGGGAGGTGGGCCGTCGTGCCCTGGAGGTCCGCCTGGTCCGCCCTGGCGCGGGGGAGTGGGAGGCGGCATCACAAAAACATTTTCGTCGATGGGAAGATTTTCCTTCACCAGCTCGATTTCGATGGTGAAGCGGCCGTTCACGCGGGCGAGCGTCCAGCGGTAGGGAATCGTGACGTCGCCGTCTTCGCGGTAGTCGGCGTAATCGATCTGCGTGGGCAGGCGGCCGAGGGCCGTCTCGGTGTAGCGAAGCTGGCGCACAAGCAGGCCGCTGTCCTGATCGAAATACAAACTCAGCGGCGGCTGGTCTTTTCCGTTCGCCAGCACCAGGTAGGTTTGCTTGCCGTCGATCACTTCGCCCGGCTCGACTTTGAAATCCTGATACAGCTGCGGGAGGCGCACGGGAAAATACAGTTGCGCGTCGATCGATGCGGCCTGGGTTTCCTGCGCGTTCATCGGGCGAACGCCGACCGGAGTGGTGAGCCAGCCGACTTTGCCGTTGTATGCGGTGATGCTGTCGTTCGTGCCCATGTGCGTGCTGGAGACGCGCTTGTCCGGGCCTTCGGAATAAATGGTGATCGGGAATTTCTGGCTTTCGGGTTCGATTTGGTCGTCGATGTGGAGATACCCACTCTGCTTGCGCGTCTTCACGGCTTCGATCGCGGTGGCTCCGCCCGCGGCGGCCAGATATTTCTCGAGGATCGATTGCGCGCTCGGCAGCTCGGAAGTTGCGCTCACCGTAGCTGACGGCGCGCCGCTCGGGCCTCCGCTGCCTGTGCCGGGGCGTGCCGGCGCGCGGGCGGAAAGAATCGGAGTAGCGATCGGATGGATCGAGCCGCGGTGGCAGGAATAGCAGGTGACTTCGCGCTCGCCTTTGAAATTATCCGCGTTGATCTGCATCATCATCGTCATCATCTTGCGCGCGATGAGCTTGGGCTTCTTGTCGTCTTTGTCGTTGGCGTGTTCGACGTGGCAGAATTCGCAATCGACGCCGAGCGACGCTGCGACGAACTGCATCGATGGGATCAGTTGGTCGGCGGGAATGTCCTTCAGCACCTGAATATTTTTGAAGCGCTGCGCTGCGGTTTGCGGAGCGCCGTTCGGGGATTGCGTGGGGCTCGCTGCCGCGGGTGACGAACCCGCGGCCTGCTGCGCGGAGGCTGCCGGTTGCGCGGGCGTTCGCGTCGCGGCAAAGAACGCTGCTGCTGCCAGACACGCCAAGCCCACCGCCACGCAACGCTGCGTCGCCGTCCCCATCGCGTCTCCTTATTTTGCCGCCGCGACGATTATACAAACAGAAATCGATGTTGCACTGGAAACAATTGCGCCCCAGATAGCGCATGCCGGGGTTATGGTCAAGTTCATGCTCAGCAACATATCTCGCACGGTAACGAAGTCAAGCGCACCGTCCGGACTCGTCGTCTACATGAAAACGTGGGAGAGCATCCGCAGAGATTTACGCTAAGCTGGTGCACCTTGCGCGTCCTCATAAAATCTTCCTTAGTACGTCTCGTTTTGCTGGTCGCGGCTACGATGATCACGAATGCGGAGGTCGCGCAGGCGCAGGAGACGGTGTTCGACGTGCCCAGCGCGGATGTGCTGGACGCGGGAAAAGTTTACGGCGAGCTGGACGGCACGGTGCGAGCGGTGGATCCGCTGGCGACGTTCACGCCGCGCGTCGTGTTGGGTATCGGTCACAATATAGAAGTAGGCGTGAACTTTGAAGGCCTCTCCGCACCATCGCTCGGGGAGCTGGCGATTTCGCCGACGATCAAATGGCGGCCGTGGCGCACCGATAGGGGCTGGTCGTTCTACGCAGGCGACAATATTTTCTTTCCGGTTTACAACCGCACGTACAACGCAGGGAATTACGCCTACGCTTCGTTCGCGAAGGAGTGGAAGAGCGGGACGCGCATCGGCTTCGGCGGATACGATTTCACGAAGAACGTGGTGGCTGCAGCGAATCGCGCCGGCGGACAATTTACATTCGAGCAGAAACTCGGCAGCCGCGTCACGCTCGCCGCCGAGTGGTACACCGGAAAGACCGCTACCGGCTACGTAAATCCCGGCGCCGTTTGGAAACTCACCTCGAAGCTCACGTTCTATACCGCCTACCAGATCGGCAATTCCGGGGTCACCAGCGGCAATCACGAATTCCTCTGGGAGTTCGGCTACAACTTCAATTAGTGCGCCCAGATTTTCGAGGGGTCGGTTTCGTAGGGGTGCACGTGGACCATCCAGCCAAAAATTTGCGGGTACCAGCGGCCCTTGGCGGCGTCGCAGGCTTCTTCGGTGGTGATCGAGCGGAATTCATGCATTTCGATCGAATCGAACGATGACCGCAAGGTGGGCAGGCAAATGTTGGTGTGTTTGTGCCACCGCGCCACGCTGAGCGGTACGCGCGCGTTCAATTCGTCTTCGCTGTCGTTCTTCGGCGCGGTGTACATCGCGCCGACCAGCTCGTAGCCGTCGCCGGTCTTTTTGTAGAGCAGGGAAGTCGGCTTGGTCGGATCGAATTCAAACGACGCTTCATATCCGTTCGTAATGCTGGTGAAGTGGTAGATCGGCTGCGAAATATTTGGCAGGAAGATCTTGAAGCCGTCCGCGAGCGCGGCATGGTAGTCCCTGTATTTTTCGATCGCGGGCTTCAGTTCGGTGACGATTTCGGCGGCGCGTTTTTCATCGGCGGCGTTCGCGGGGCGCAGATCGGTCAGGTACATGTGCGCACCCATTTCCATATCGTGATCGGACATGTCGTCGTTCGCGGCTTTCGCGGCATCGGGCGAAGCGGTTCCCCCGTGCGCTGTGCCGCCGCTCATATCCATTCCGGCCATGCGGTCATGCGAAGCGGGAGCCGATGCGGGCGGTGTCTGCGTTTCCTGCGCGAACGCCGAGACCGCGACAATCCCCCCGCCGCACGCCGCCAGAATGGCCAGCGCGCCGAATGCAATTTTCATTCGCTTGGTCAGATGAGACATGTCGGTATGCTCCCACTCATGTAAACGCACCCGCGGCCGGAAAGTTTCAGAGGGAATCGGACAGGAGTGCCGGGAACGCGACACCACGCGCGCAACCAGGCGAATACGAAGCGAAACCGAGACGCAGGGGATTACGAGGTAAACGCAAACGCGGGAACCGCATCAGGCCGTTTTCCGTTCCGAAGTATCCAGATGCAGCGCGTACATGCGCGTGTCGCAATTATTGCAGCGGAACGGGCGAATCGGCGTGACGCGGCACGCGATCTGCTCAGCGAGGCCTTTGCGTTTGGAACGATGGATATTACTGCTGCCGCACAGGGGACACCGGTGCGCGCGAATTTTATAAAGCATGATCTTGACCCAGCCAAAGCACTGAATTACGGATAGTAGTAGTACGCGAAAACGATAGTCCGCGAGCAGCGAACCAGACAATCAGGTGAAGCCAGTAGGCACAGTTCCCTAACGCTTGTGGATCGTGAACTTACTTTTGTGTGCCAAGCTGGGAGTCGCGTTTGGCGGCCGCCGAGGAAATCAGCGTTTCGCAGGCTTCGCTGCAGATGCTGCGAAGCTGCCTGGCCACATGGAGTTGGACTCCATCGGCCATGAGCATCGTGGCCGTGCCGTGAAGCAGCGCACCGAGAGCGAGCGCTAAGCGGGAATGCTGCTCCGGCTCGCCGCCCAGGTGGGACGCGAGGCGTTTCTTGATGATCTCAAACGTCGGCCGAGGTTCGTTGTCGCGAGAAAGGCGCGCGCCCCAGTCGGATGTCAGCAAACGGTACTCGTGCGGGTGGATCGCGGCATACGCCAGAAACCGGCGGCACACCTCGACAGGGGAGTGCGCGGGCTGCAACACGGACACCAAATTTTTCAGCGAACGATCGCGCAACAGCACCAGCAGATCGCGCTTGTCTTCGAAGCGCTGATACACAGTGGGAGTAGTGGTTCCCGCGGCGCGCGCGACGGCGCGCATGGTCAAAGCTTTCTCGCCGCGTTTGCTCCACAGCTCGTAGGCCGCATCCAGGATTCGATTTTCCAGCTTGGCGTCGGCTTTTCTCGGCATGGCGTCCCCGCGATAGTACCGCGATTTATTAAATTATATGCTTTACAGCGTTAAAATAACAGTGTATAAATAAAGGGTTGTGCGGGCCCGTTTTATCCATCCTGGAGCACCTCATCACATGGTTGAGAGGGAGCTGGAGACGACTGCGCATGTATCACTTTCAATATACCGTAAAAACTCAGGCCCGCCCGGAGCAGGCTTGGGAAATTTACTCGAACTGGCATCTGTGGCCCCGGTTCGCAAATATCTACGGCCAAATTATCTGGAGCGAAGGGCGGCCCTGGGAAGTCGGCAGCCGCATGGAGATTGAGATTCTGAGGCCGGTGCACGCCGTGGTGGACCACCTGATTATCTGCTGCGAACCCGCGAAGGAGCTGGGTTGGATCGACCGCTGCCTTGGAATCACCACGAGCCAGTGGGTGGAGTTCACGCGGATGCACAACGGCGGTACGAAGATTCATACCTGGGGCGACTTGACGGCGCCCGACGCCATATTTGGCGTGAAGAAGGCGAAGGAGCTGCTCGACGTCTTCACCCAGACCTGGTACGAGAATTACCGCATGGCCTGCGACGAGATGCGTCAGTCGCTCGAGCTGGCGGGATGAGGATCGCGGTCAGGGTCCAGCCCCGCGATGAACGGCGCGCGCCTGAAGCCTCCTGGGGTCTTCAAGCTGCGCGCCGTTCTTTATTTGCACGCCACACGCTCCCGACGTTTTGCCTCCGCCTCCCGGGCGCCATTGGGTTCCTTTTGACTGTCGCGTGAGACCTCATCGGCTGTACGGCGTAACCGGCGAATCCTACTAATCGGCTCCGATTAAGCCTATCGAGTACGGGGGGCTTGCCACCGCTTTTCCAACATGCAGCGCCGGCGAAAAACGATCTGCGCCGAAGGCGAGGCGGAATCGTTGCGAGGATGTCTTGTAGGTAGGACCGCCACCGGCTCCGCCGGACACTTGTGTTCGTGCTTGAAGTTGACGTCGCGAAAGCGGTGGCAAGCCCCCGCACTCTAATCATGTTGGGTGCCGAGTGTCGATCGGCGGAGGCGGATGCGTTTTCGTGGTTCGGCGATCGTGCGCCGTACAAGCGGAGCGGCGCTGAGTGGCGCTGCTGAGCAAATAAATGGGAATGGTAGCGCTTAGTGGTTTGAGCCTTCCACGTAACGGAAAGCGTCTTCGACGGCTTTCTGGCTGCCACGGCCGCCCAGGCCGTTCGATTCTTCCTTCGCGAATTGCGAGGCGCGGTGCGGAGAGAACGTGTTGGGATCGAAGCTTCCTTCGCCGACGTTGAAAACCCAAACGTACTCGCGGTGCGCCTTGTTGGCTTCAGATTCGGACATCAGCGCGTTGTCCACGGTGACCATTGGCTGAAAATCGGAGAAGCCGTTGGCGTTGTGCACGCGGCTGGGCATCGTCACGCTGTAAAAGTCCACGTCGTGCGTGAAGATAATCACGTAGGTCACGTGCTGCACGTCCGGCGCCGGACACACGCCTGCAAATTCCTTCGAGCGGTTCTGCTCGATCCATTTCAATTGTGAAGTCGTGAGGCCGTACGCGGAGAAGTACGCGCGGCAGCCGTCGCTGTGTGCGGTGCGGACGCCGGAAATGTTGGCGACGGTTTCGTCCGGTATATTCGCTGAGGCAGACGCGAGAGCGGCTTTGGGCGCTTCGTCCGGCTTCGGCGCAGGTGCTATCACGGTTGCAGGCGCCGGTGCGGGATTCGGAATTTCGGTGACCGTCTCGGTGATAGTGACGCGCGGCGCGGACGGCGCGGCAACTGCAACAGGCTTCGGCGCAGGAGCAGCCGAAGGGCGCGGCGCCATTTCCGCAAGCTGATACGACGCAACTCCCGCCGGCGCACTCGATCCGGCGGCTGTTGCCGTGATCGGCGCGCTCGAAGCAGCCGCGCTCGGCGGCGCACCCGCAAACGCATTCTTCGTCGCGGCGTATTGCGCCATCTCGCGCGCCTGCGCGGTTTTCGCCGCGGTGGCCACGTCCGGCGTCGCTTCGTGCCGCGCCTTGAATCCCGGCAAATTCGCAAAATCGTTTTCGGGGATGTAGCCTTGCACTCCATTCGCGCTGCGGATCAGCGCGTAACCCGCCGCACGATCGATCACTTCGACGGTCTGCCCGCAGGCGAGCTTGGCCTGCACGTTCATCGTCGCGAGCGAGTCGTAAACCCACACCGAGTCCTTCTGCGCGTCGCATTTCAGGGCAAACGTATCGGCGGAGGCGGATCCGGCGGAGATTACCAAGGAGGAAAATCCAAGAACCACAACTGCTCGTACTGTCCTTCGCATACGGGCCCCCATGTTGCAGTACAGACAAGCTTTAAGCGCAGTCTAGGACTGACGTCCAGGCGAACATACTGTCCGGAGGTACAGATATGGTACAGGTGACAGTATCTTAGCGGAACGCCTGCGCAAACCTACTCTAACTTCCCTCCGAGCTCTTCGGTCGAGATTGAATCGCCAGTGCTACCAAAGTGCCAATCAGGATCGTCGGAAAAAGTTGGCCGACGATGGCTTCCATGGTGGTGAGCGAGCGCATATATGGTCCGTGCGCGCTGATTTCGCTGCCCACCGTGGTGAGAATCGAAAAACTGTAATACGTGGTCTTGGCGCTGAGCTGGTCCAGGTCGCGCGGCGGCGTCACGAACAGGAGCGAACCCGGCATCAGCTGTTCGAGGAACTGGTACGCGGACGCGAACGCCATTCCCACCAACAAGTACGCGCAGACTCCGCCTTGAATCCGGCTGAAAGTGATCGGGCCGCCGCGAAACATCACCACGAGCACTACGTGGACGAAGAGCAGAAGCGTGACTGTGGTGAGCGCGCTGCCCCACAGGTGAAGCTGCTGCGACGGATGCACGCGCGCTGCCAGCAGCACCGCGCCGCAGATTGTGACCGCCGCAACCAGAGACACTTGCCAGAGCCGGCTCCGGCTGCCCGCTAACGCTCCGGAAATCATCAGCACGCCGACGATCAAATTGAAAAAGATGCGGCCCGGCACGCCGATATCGCGCATCGGCGAGATAACGAAGACTTCTACCACGAGCGAAAGGGTCAGCAGCGTGAGACCCAGGTCGCCGCGCCAGAACTCGCCGACGTAGTTGCGCCAGTTCGCGCGAATATCTGCGGAGTGTTCCGCAAAATGGTTGTTCATCGCGGGCTGTTCCTCTAGACGGGGCCGGGGAGTGCGTGGTGTTTCACGCTCATGCGCGGGAATTGTAGGCTGCGCGAGCGCGTTTGAGAATCGAAAAGTGTCGACGGCTTTAGCGCGTTACGAAACCGCGCCAGGCCACGCTTCGCGTGTCTTGCGTTCAGGGCTGTTCAGTGCTTTGCCTTGGCAATTTCGGGAATCGTTTCGAGGAGAGTGTGGCCGACGATGGCCATGCTTTTCGGATCGATTTTCTCGAGCGTGTCTTCGGACGTGTGCCAGTAGGTGAGTCCAGGGCTGAAGTCGATGATGTCGTAACCCGCAACGCCGCGGCGAATGAATGAGAAGTGATCATCACCAGTCATCGGCTGCGTGTCATCGACGAACACGCTTGAGTAGCCGAGCCGTGCGGCCACTGACCAGATCAGCTTCTGTAGCCAAACGGTGGAATTGGTCTCGCGTTTAATCTTCAAGTTCGGCGAGCCAACCATGTCAGTGAGAATCATCGCGCGAACGTTTTTCAGTTCGCCGGAAAGCGCCATGCTTGCAGCCAACTCGCGGCTACCGAACGTGGCGTTGTCGTCGTCCCACTTCACCGCGGCTTTGTCCGGGAAATTGGCCTGCGTTTCTTCGCCGTCGAAGAACGTCACCCACACGTTGACCGGCTCTTTTTCTTTGCGCGAGCAGAGCACGCGCGCGATTTCGAGCAGGGTAGCGGTTCCGGAGCCGCCATCATCGGCGCCGACGAAGCCGGGAATGCGGATCGTGTCGTAATGCGTCGCGAGGATCACGATGCCGGGCGACGAGCCGGGAATTGTCGCCACGATATTTTTCATCGGGATCTCGCCGAGGACGGGGGAGTGCGCGGTGAAGTCGTGTTCCTCGACAGGGCAGCCGTAACTTTTCAGTTCGCTGGTGAGGTAGGCCTGCGCCTGGTGGATCCCGTCAGATGCGGGCACGCGCGGCCCGATTTCTACCAGATGACGCACGCTTTCGAAGGCGCGCGTTCCGTCAAATCCATGGACCGTGGCGGGATCAGGCGCTGTCTTCGGCGTCGGGATGTTTGCGGTGGAGTACGACGGCTGCGCGGAGGCGGCTTGTTGCGTGGATGCGGCGTTCGTTTCGCTGGTGGATTTATTGCACCCGAGCGCGCCGATGCACGCGCCTACAAGAAGCACCAGCAGCCACGATCGATATGAAGTTCGATGATTCAACGATTCACCTCAACCGTAAGACAGTCTGCTGCGCACGCGGTCGTCTTACGAACTCGCTCGCACGTTAATTTGGAACATGCCGGCGGAGCGACAAACCAAAAAGCGTGTGCGTCTTGTACGTTGGGATCCGGCATCGATCAAGCCATAAGCTAACGCTGCCATCGTTGGACGACAGCCTGCGCGGCAGCTCATCTCAGTGCGCGTTTCGATCCGAGGCGATTTAACCCAACATAGGAGTCGTAGGACGACCGCCAGGTTGGCTATTCCACTATTGTTTGTCCACATTCACGTAGTAAAGGTCCGTCGCCACGTGAAACTGACCCTTCTTCAGCGGCGTCTTCATCGTCTGCCAGTAGGTGGTGCCCTGGATGATCTGCCAGTGGTCCGGCGTGCCGACGCGGACGGGCATCGCAAAATCCGGCACGTCGGCCTTCCAACGATAATCCACTGTGCCGTCTGAATCGTTGAATTTCAATTCGAGCGTCGGAATCGCCGTGTGCCGCAAGTACTGATCGAAGATCGGCGTCAGGAACATCCCGGTGTACGAATTGTAATATTTCACGATGTCGTCGGTGTCGACGTCTTTGTATTTGAAATGCTGGTAGAGGTCGTGGAGCAGCGCGAACCACTTGGCGTCATCATTCACCACGTTGCGCAGCGTGTTCAGCATCAGCGCGCCTTTGAAATACATGTCCTGCGGCGGTGTGGCGTCGATCCCGCGCGTGGCAATGATCGGTTCTTTATTCTGTACGTGCGATCTGTAGCCGTTCACGTACTTCAGCGCGTCGGCATAGCCGAACGTGTATTCCACGTACAGGCATTCGAGATACGTGGTGAAGCCTTCGTGAATCCACATGTCCGCGCGGTCGGTGGCGGTGATGCTGTTGCCGAACCATTCGTGGCCGCTTTCGTGAATGATGATGAAGTCGAACTTCATGCTCACGCCGACGCCGGTCCAGTCGTGGCCCAGGTAGCCGTTCGTGAATTTGTTGCCGTAGCTCACCGCGCTCTGGTGTTCCATGCCGGAGTAGGGAACTTCGACGAGTTTGTAGCCATCGAGAGGGAACGGGTACTCGCCGAAATAATGCGAGAAGGCTTCGATCATCCCTTTCGCCTGCACGAATTGTTTCTTCGCTTTCTCGAGATCTTCGGGCAGGACGTAGAAATCCAGCGGCAGGTCGCCAAGATGATCGGAAAATTCCACGTAGTCGCCGATGTTGAGCGCGACGTCGTAATTGTTGATCGGGTAGTGGACCATCCAGTCCCAGCGCGTGTAGCCGTCTCCCAGATCTGTCTTGCCCACGAATTTCCCGTTTGAGACGTCCATCAACCCGTTCGGCACCGCGACGCTGATCTGCATGCTCTCCACTTCGTCGCGCCATTGTTCTTTAGTCGGCCACCAGACGCTAGCGCCGATGTCTTCGTCCGCGGTGTAAATCCACGGCCGGCCCTGCGGATCTTTTCCGAAGGTGAATCCGCCGAACCGCGCGGCCTGCAGCGGATGGCCGGAGTAGTAGAAGTCGATCGTGTATTCCTGCCCGGGGTGCAGCGTGTCCGGAAAGTCGATGAACACGGCCCCGGAATCGCGGGTATACTTCAGCTCCGTCGAGCCGAAAAGGATTTTGTCGATGTGCAGGTCGGGATGCAGGTCGATCTGAATGCGCGTGCCGTCGAGCAGCATCTTAAAGCGAATCGCGTTTTTGCCGATGATGATTTTCTTTTCGGGATCGACGCGGATGTCGAGATGGTAGGAGGTCAGTTTGTTGTTGTAGCGATACGGACCGTACGCGCCGCGAATGATGTCTGCGCGAGTTGGCTCAGCGCCCGGCGGAGGACCGTCAGGCGCGGCAACTTGTTTCATCGCGGCGTCAGTGGCGCCCGTTGGCGAATTCGGCTCTGTGAGTGTCTTTGTTGCGGCGGCTTGTCCCCACGCCGGCGCACTCGCGCACGCTACAAAAATCGCGACGCACACCGCGCGCTGAATCCATTTCGAACCGTTCATCTATTTGAATCTCCGATGGTGGGATAGTCCCGCTTCGCGAGACTGTCGTCCTCCGACCACTAGCGCGCGTGAATCCAATTTCGCTGACGTTTCGCGCGGTGCGCTCTATCCACAGACTAAAGTCTATGTCACGCAAAGCTCCGCATCAGGCGTCGGCCGATTCGTCGGTGTATTGCGCGTGTACATTTCTATTTCGTGGTACGACGACAGCCTGCGCAGCAGGCTATCTTACGCTTGAAAACTAGCACGCCGCGCATGCGCGTACCAGCGGGCGCGTTCCTGATCTGGCTTGTAGACGCGCGAATGGTACGCAAGGTTTCGTGCAGAACGTTACTCGCGCACGCACGTGGAAACAGATCGGTCACCGCAAGGACCGACTGGAGCTTCGGTGCAATGAAAGCTGGCGTTCCAATATTCATTCACGTCCGCGCGAAAATATCGGCGCGCCAGTCCCGCCGCGCTGTGGCCTTCATTATTGAGCGCGCAGGCGTCCGCGCCGTGTTCACCGAGCACCTTGACGGTATCGAGATGCCCGGCTCCCGCAGCGTCGTGGAGTGGTGTGTCGTTCAGGATGCCTCGATGATTGACGCCGGTTCCGGCACAATTCAGATACGACGCAATATCTGTGCGGTCCTCAATCGCGGCAGCGGAAAGTGGCGTCGAACGATCCCTGATACTGGTGTTGACCTTGGCTGAATGCGCCACCAAATACTTCGCGAACCGCAGATCTCCGTTTGCGGCGGCTTCGACAAGAAACTCGGAGGCGTGCGCTCCTGGGCCTGCAATCCGAAGTACCAATTCTTCCCATACCGGGTAGGGAATGAGAAGGAGCAATTCGAGCTCGGGAATAAGAGCCAGCGGGTGCATGTCCCGGCGCGAGGCTCGAAACGACTCCTTCAGCAAACGTCCGATCGAGATGAACCATCAGATTAATCCACCGAGCGTGCCGATCAGGCCGGCCGTCAAAAGATAGGGAATCGAGTGGAACACCGTGAACCTAACCAACGGAGGACCGTCGAGCCACGTAAGAATCGTCTCCTCATATACGGCCCGAAGGGAAAGGATCGCCAACAACACCAGGCACGCGTAGCCTGCGTGCGTCCACGCCGGCGAAAATCCAGGTTTGGAGTCGATCTGCATGGCGGGAATCATGCTGCGTTTCAGAGTTAGCGCGCGCGGCAATCACAAGAGCGCATGCGCGCGCGTTCGGACATCGCGGCAGGGAAAAGCCGTCGATTCATGACCGATATGCCGGAATTCTACTGGGGCGGTTGCGCCGGAACGCCAGCGGTCGGAACCGCTTGGATAATTTGCACGGGTTTAAAGCCCTTTACTGGAGGAGCTTGCCAGCGGATCGTCCCGATGGGCAACGAGCTGCCCGGGTGGACCGTCACCGTTGCATCGGTTGAGCGCATGCCGACGCGCGCGTGCACAGTCACGGTTCCTGCGTCTTTCGAAACGATCGTCGGAACGCCGTTGCCCTGCATTTCCGCCACGTAGGAATTGCTCAACGACCAGTCCGCTTTCTGGGTGAGGTTGTGCCCGGCTGCGTCAAACAGGCTGAAGCTCTGCGTTTCGCCGATCAGCATGTTGACCAGCACGGGCGAGATCGAGATGTCATCGGGACTGCCGGGCTTCGAGTCGCTTGGCGCGGGATCACTTGCGTGCGAACCATCGGCGGCTTCGAGGCGCTTCTCGGCTTCTTCGAAACGCTTTTTGCGCTCAGCCGCTTTTGCAGCGGCGTCAGACGCGGGAGTTTGCTGCGGGGCCAGCGAGTCCGTCGGCGCGGTGGATGCAGCCGTTGCGGGAGTGGTTGCGGGCGTCGAGCTGTTGCTCGGTGCCTGCGATTGTGCGCGAGCTTGCGAACCGCACAGCGCGAGAAGGATCACGCATCCGAGCGCAACCAGTTTCGTGGACCGTACAGGGAAAGACGTGAGAGAAGTCATGCGAGAAGCTCCCACGTCCACTATAAAAAGGGACGCGCGAGCCGGGTGAGTATTTCGGCGCGAATGGTTGCGCATCGTGAACTGGCCAAGCGGCCAGCTAACGCATTCACTCGAACTGCTCGCGACGGTAGTGCTCTTCGAGGAGGTGCTCGATTTGCGTGGGAGCGGCGCCATGCGCTTCGAGTGCGCGCGCTTCGGGCGTGTCCGGATTCTTCAGCAGGCCAAGCAAGATGTGAATCGTGTCGACGTGCACATGCTTCATGCGGTCGGCGGCCGCGTTCGCGAACTCCAGAATTTTCTTGCTCGCCGCACTGAGCGCGATTTCGACCGTCGTTGCGATTGGTTCGGCACGGACCAGGGTGTCTTCGATTTCGAGCTTCAGGAGCCAGGCGTCGGCGGGCGCTCTGAGGACGCACTCGATCAGCGCTCGATCGGCGATGCCCAGTATCACCAAACCGAAATGCGCGTGCATCAGGTTGTATCCAATGTCGATCGGGCCGTACCCCGCTGTGACGATCGTTTCGTCATAGATCATCGGCAGAATCGGGAGCGCCATCGCGAGTACGCAGGCGTACCCGACGAATGTCAGCGGCAGCGGTGCGGGTTTCTGCGTTTCGTCCGGCATGCGTGGAATCATGCCATGGCTCAGCGCCGGCCCGCTACTGTTGCTATACGTGTCGCGCGTGAAACGACGGAGTCGGGTGACGGGGAACCCGGGAGACGCGCGCGGTGTCCAACCTTTCAGACCCACCTCCGCAGACGGGAACGGCGCGGCCGGATACGACCGGTGAGCGCGAGGGAAGGCGCGACCATGGCAAAAAAACTCAGCGGCGAGAAGCGTGTGCTGTTTGCGGTGCGGAGGGCGTGCGACTGGTCGGAGCGGCGCGTACACGCGGATTCGAAGCGTCATCTGGCTGCGCTCGCGACTATCGCCGCGACGGCGCCGTTTGTCGGCCTGCTCGGCACGGTGATGGGGATCATGAGCGCGATGCACGTGAGCAATAAAATCGCGCCGGCGCTGCTGCTGAAGTATCAGTCCGCGGGAATTTGCGAAGCGCTGCTGACGACGGCGCTGGGCCTCGTGACCGCCGTCCCCGCCGTGTGGGGCTACAACTATTTTACGCGCCGTGTAGCCACACTCGACCTCGAGGCCGCAACGGTATCGCGCATCCTTGTAAATGACGTCGCACTTTCGCTCGCATCCGGCCGCGACGCCCGCCGCCATGCGTAGCGTGTTCACAGCGCGTCGTTGAGTGCTAAGCAGCAGGCGCCCCCGCAGCTTCTAGTCGCTGGTTGGCTTCTCGTGGCTACGCTTCGATCCCTGGCAGGATGCCTTCCCAGCGGGTTTGGTTCCGGTGTGCGTTGAAAAATCACGAAGGCGTTGAATTATTCACCCATTCATTGGGCCAAAGCGGGCCTGCCGGCGGTACGCGGCACGGAAATCAAATGATTTAGCCCTCGAAATTTGATAAGAGCTGGTGGGCTGGGACTTGCTTGTCAGGAAGCAGGGCCCCAAACTTGATCCAATCAGGAGGAAGTGAGATGGCAACCAAACGAAAAACTACAAAGCAAGCAAAGCGTCTGGCGAGCGGCAAGAAAATGGCAAAAGTAAAGCCACTGCTTAAGTACAACATGGGCGACGTTCTCATCTCGTCGCATGACATGAGTGGCGGCGGTGGCGCCACTCCCAGCTCGGATTCGTAGGAGTACGAAGCTATTTCGCGCGGCGCGCGGCGGCTCTCGATCTGGAAGTCGAAACCGTCTCGCGCATCCACGTGAACCATGTCGCGCTCGCACCCCGCCGAACGCGCTCTCCAGTGCACGTGGCAAAATGTTCCGCTGTCAGTGGCGATAAATGGGCGCTCCGAACTGCGCACCCGTGAGTCCGCCATCCTCCACTAGTTCGACTGCGTTGACGTACGAGGAGTCCTCCGAAGCAAGAAATAGCACGGCTTTTGCAATTTCTTCCGTTTCACCCCAACGGCCCTGCGGAACGACAGAGGAGAAGAACTTCTCTTCTTTGTCGGTAGCTTCTGCCGACATCGTGGCGCGAGTTCCGCGCTTCCAAATTGGAGTTTTAATCGAGCCCGGTGCGACGACGTTCACACGAATGTTGCGCGGCGCCAGGTCCGCGGCGATCACGCGCGCCATCGACACCAGACCACCCTTTGCGGCGGCGTATGCGGCCAGACCCGGTTGGCCGAGATAGTTGTGCACCGCCTCGTTAAAATTGATGCTGCCGTCGTCGTTCAGCAGAGGCGCCGCGGAATTGACGGTATAGAACGCGCCGTTCAGGTCGGCGTGAATCACCTTCTCGAAAATAGCTTCGTCGGTCGTGCCGGTCGGCGTGCGGCCGGAGATGCCGGCGTTGGCAAACACAATGTCGAGTTTCCCGAAATCTTTGGCCAGGGCTGCGAAGAGCTGCTGGCGAGCTTCCGCGATAGTGATGGCTCCGCGGTAGCGGCGAGCGCGCGGTCCGATTTCTGCTACCGCTTCATCGAGAGTCTTCTGGTCGCGACCGGTGATGGCGACCTGCGCGCCTTCCGCGACGAAAAGCCGGGCCGTGGCCAGACCGATGCCGCTATTACCGGCGGTGATCAGAGCGTTTTTCCCCGTGAGCTTCATAACGCCTCCTTTTCGGGGAAGCTAACAAAAACGGAGGCCGGGATCATTCAGTCCAAGGTGAGTCGCATTACCGGTCGAGGATATTGCCTGACCGCGAGCAATGCGTTTGCGCGTGGCATGTTTTGATTTCTTGCCGCTATTCCGAATGGAGCGTGTCCGCCAGATTCACGCGTGCCGCGTGCGCTGCGGGAACAAAAATCGAGATGCCCACCAGCGCAACGAGCGCCCCGCAACCGCCGAGGTAACTCGCGAGATCAAGATTGCTAACTCCATACAACGCCTGCCGCAGCATGCCCGATCCCGCCACCGAAAGCGCAACGCCGATCGCGAGACCAATCAGCACCGGCCAGCGGAACGGTCCGAGCACCGCCGCAAGTACGGATCCGCTATCCGCGCCGAGCGCCATGCGAATCGCAATTTCTTTCCTCCGCTGCCGCACGGTGAAAGCGACAAGCCCTACGATGCCGACGCACGAAATCGCCACCGCCGCCGCCATGCCAATCACGCTCACGATCGCGGCGAGCAGCTCAAGATTCTGCAAATCTTTGTTGTAGAGCGTCTGGATTCTCCGAATCTCCGGAAAAAGAGACGCGTCGATCCCTCGGCTCGCCGCTTCGGCAGCTTGAGAAATTGCCGCGGGATCGCCCTCTGAACGGATTACCATCACCATGTCCGGCAAATCGACCGTCTGCGCGGGCCAGTATTGTTCCACGGCATCATCGTCGTTCATCGCGTTGATGTGAGCGTCGCCGGCAACGCCTACGACTACGTCCTTCGTCGTGCCATCGCCGATTTGTTGCCCGAGCGGATTTTCTCCGGGCCACTGAGCGCGCGCGAACGACTCGCTTACAATCACCACGTTCTTCTCGCGCGGATCGAAGGTGCGTCCCTGCCGCAAAGGGATTTGCATCGTGCGGAAAAAATCCGGCGCTGCCCAATTCGGAAACACTTTCACCGCTCGCCCGCGGATTTCGCGGTCTTCCCGGACCACAGCGTGGCCGAGCGGCGGCAGCTTCGCCAGAGAAACCGAAGCTACGCCCGGAAGCGCGCGGAGCCGGCTTTCCATCTGATCGAAATACGCCCGCGCCGCTTCGGGCTTGTAATCGTGACGCCCGAGTTGCGGGTCCATCGACAGCAGTTGCTCGTATCCGAATCCGGGATCCGTGTAAATTGCGTGTTGCGTGGCGCGTAGAAGCAGCGCCGCTGCCACCAGCAGAACCGAACATGCCGCGACCTGCGCCGCGATCAGAATGTGACGCAGCCTGGTGCTCGGCCGTTTTTGCCGCGCCATTTGAAGCGCCGGTGCGAGCCCGAAAAACAATGTCGTCGCCACGCTCATCCCCACGGTGAACGCCGCCACTCTCCAGTCCGGCCACGGACTGAGCCACTTGGGCGCGTCGGATCGATTCAGCACCGCGCGCATCACCACGGTCGCAAGCGCAAGTCCAGCCAGGGAACCCATCGCCGCGAGCAGCAAACTTTCCGTCCAAAGCTGCCTAAAAATTCGCGCGCGTCCTGCGCCGATCGACACCCGGATCCCGATCTCGCGTTCGCGCGTGGCGCCACGAGCCAACATCAGCCCGCCGAGGTTCGTGCATGTGACGATCAGAATGAGCAGCGTCAGCACCGCGCATATCTCCGCCACGCGGTACGTATTCGCGGTCATCACCTGCAGATGCCCGCCGGGCGAGCTTTGTATGTATTCGTTGTCCCAGACCGCATCGGGATGCGCGTGCCGGAGTTGATCGGTCAGCGCGCGAAGCTCATCTTCCGCTGTTTTCGCGCCGACTCCGGGCGCGAGCTTCCCCCACATCCGCACGCTCGCATTCGTCCAATCCTCCAGCACCTTGCTGTGCGCGACGAGATACGGTTGCTTCGAGATCGGCAGCCACAGAGCGGGATGTTGTCCGCCAAGGCTTGCGAATGCCTTTGGCGTCACACCAACCACCGTCACCGGTTGTCCGTTCAAGTGAATCAAGCGGCCAATCACGTTCGCATCGCCGCCGAATCTTTGCTGCCACAATCCGAAGCTGATCACCGCCGCGGGTGGGGAATCGGGGAGCGCATCGACGGACGTGTCGAACATCCTTCCGCACGCCGCGGGCGTGCCCAGCTCCGCAAAATAGTTTTCCGTGACGAACGAGGCGCTCGTGGGCTCCAGATCGTCGTCGATCTGCATCGGCGGCACGCCGAGCACCGCCATCGTCGCGCTCAACGTCTGAGCGTGTTTGCGATAAAAGAGAAATGACGGGTACGCCATCTCGCTGGTGTAATTCGAAGGCGAGCGGCGCTCGAGTCGCACAATCCGGTCTGCGTCGCGAACCGGAAGCGACTTCAGGGCTACATCATCGAAGAGGCTGAACGCGCCGACATTCACGCCGACTCCGATGGCCAGCACGAGCACGGACGCGATCGCGAATCCGGGGGACCGGAACCACAGCCGCGCGCCGAAGCGCAGGTCCTGCAGCAAACGCTCCAGCCACGTCCAACCCCAAGCCTCGCCCGCTTCTTCGCGCAGCCGCAGCGTGTTGCCAAAGTTTTTTCGTCCCGCGCGCGCCACCATTTCACGGTGGAATTCCATTTCGTCCGCGAGTTCGGCGTCTCTTCGGCGCCAGCGCAGCAAATAGAGCAGCCGGCGAATCCATTCACCCATCGTTTCTCTCCCTCGCTACTCCGCAAGACCGATGCCGCATCTATGACGCGCGAAGTACTTCCCGGATCGCCGAATTCAGCCGATCGTATTCCTTCACTTCGGCCGCCAGCTGCTTTCGGCCCGCGGCGGTGATCTGGTAGAATCGGACCTTGCGGTTTGTCTCCGAAATGCCCCAGTCCGCCTTCACCCAGCCCTTCACCAGCATTTTTTGCAGCGTGGGATACAACAGGCCTTCTTCGACGGCGAGCACTTCGCTGGAGAGCAGATAAATCTTTTGCGCGATCGCATAGCCATGAAGCTGTCCGCTCTGCAACACGCGCAGGACGAGCATCGGCAGGTCTCCGGCTGGGCTGATGCTTTCTCGTACATTCTTCATAGGCATAACGCTATTATGCCTAGCGAGATGATGTCAAGCGGCAAATCGCGGCGCGGAACGCCTTGGTGCTGCGTTGAGCAGACCAATTGTGTTGCGCCGGAGGTCGGCAGTGTCCAGCAAGTCGCTCAACCGGAAATCGGCTCACGGTCCCTCGCTTTGATTTCTTGCGCTTGGAAAATCTTTCTGATTTAATCGCGGCACTCTCGGCCGTTGTGGCCGCCAATGGAGAGTTCCCGCCATGAAAAATTATCTGTATGCAATTCTGATAATCCTGGGTATCGCCGGGATTTCCTATTCCGTTAGAACGCTTTCGGCCGCGCCGTACGCAGCAGCGCCGCAAGTGAGCGCGCAGGGCATCATCACCTGCGCTTCGAACGATGGCCGCCGCAACGTCTGCTCGGCCGACACCCGCGCCGGCGTCCAACTCGTCAACCAGCGCAGCAGCTCGCCTTGCGTCTTCGGCCAGACCTGGGGCTACGACGCGCGCGGCATCTGGGTGGACCGCGGTTGCCGCGCCGATTTTCAAGTGAAACCGACCTGGGGCGGCTGGGACCAGGGTTACAACATTTATTGCGCGTCGGATGACGGCGGCCGTCAGCGCTGTCCGACCGACACGCGCGGCGGCGTGCAGATGGTTCGCCAGCGCAGCAACTCGCCTTGCATCTACATGCAGACCTGGGGATGGGACAAGCACGGCGTCTGGGTGGATCGCGGCTGCCGCGCCGACTTTCAGATCGGCAGCACCGGCGGCGGATGGAAACCCGGCGGTCCGGGCTGGCAGCCGAGCAAGAATGTGGTCACTTGCTCTTCGAACAATGGCGGCCGCAACGTGTGCCCGGCGAACACCAACGGCGGCGTCCGCTTGATCCGCCAGCGCAGCGATGCGGATTGCATTTACAACCGCACCTGGGGCTACGACAAGCGGGGCATCTGGGTGGATCGCGGCTGCCGCGCCGACTTCGAAGCCGGCGGCTACTAGAAGCGCCGCACTCTAGTAGCACAGGCAATCTTGCCTGTGGGAGACGGGGCGGCGGCTGACCGCTGCTTCGTCGCCATATGAATTTGTTGAATGAGCGTGAGAGCGAAGCTCGCGCTGGAGCGCTTTTCACCCCAGGCAGGATTGCATGTGCTACTCGACGAGTCGCGCGACGAAGCCCGGCGAGTAAAAAAGACGATCTCGCCTGTGAGCTCTCGCGGCACGCAGCGCGCTGTAGCAGAGACTTTCGAGTCTGTGCGCGACCAACTCTCAGTTGGTCGCGGGTTGCGCCATGCCGCTGAGGCTGGGAGTTGCGAAAATGTCCTCCGCCAATCGTTACGGAGTGGTTCTTGGCACAGGCATGCTGCCTGTGTGTTTTTCGTTACGCCGAGTTTCAACTTGCCGCTACGCCGGATGAAAGTCCACATTACGGCGGCCGCATGCTCTTTCGCCCAAAGCACGAAGGCAACGCTGTTCGTTCGAGACGACACCGTGGCCACTCATGTGGTTGTAGCTCAGCGGTCGCCGCGATAACCTACCGCACTCCGGGAAAGGCGTGTGAACCTTACGCGCTTGCGATATGAGCCTTCGGCGCGTAGGCGAATGACGCGTACCAACTCCCGCGGCCCTGCGGCGTGAAGTCCATCATGTTGTAAACCGGCACAAGCAGATCGATGCCGCGCTCGTTGATCTCCGGCGACATTTTCGGATGGCAACTGTAGAAGTGCCGGATCGTGCCGTCGGCGTCCTTCGAAAAGACGTTGAGTGTCGAGTCCTGCCCGCCGTCGGTCTTCTCGCCGCCGAAGTCGTATTTAAACGTGTTTTCGTCGGCGCTCAACAAACGCAGACTGTCCCAGCCGCGCCGTCGAGCGTGCTCGCGCAACGGCATCGGCTCGGCTGCGGCCACGATCGCGAAGTCGATATTCTGCGCGATGTGGTGTGCGACGCCGTTGATGCCATCGATCCACAGCGTGCACATGGGACATGGCTTCGCGTTCAGCTTGCCGTACATGAACTGGTAGATCACCAGCGGCCGGTTCGGCGCGGTACACAGTTCGCTCATTTTAACTTTGCGAATCGGCGCGTCGCCGGCGTGCAAGTCGCGCGGGCCTTCCAGAAATTCATAGTCCTTCACTGCGACGCCCTTGGGTAGCGCGCGCCGCATCTCCGCCACGCGTTCCCGTTGTTTCATCAGCTCAATTTCCGCGAGGCGCAACTTTTCGCGCGCGGCGAGGTAGTCCTCCGGCTCGTTCGTGAGATTCGTCTGACGGTACGTTCCATTTACGATTTCATGGACCATGGCTTCACCTCGAGACGAGCGTATCGAAGGCCGCTTGCAGAATGCAAGTCAGCTTGTGATGAGCGGCGGTAAATTCGGGATGGACCAGCTCTGAAATCTACATCAACCGCGCGGCGTTGCGGAGTTGCGTGGTGGGTCAGTGAAATTGCGCGTGGCGATATGTGTGGTCGTTGGGCGATAGCCCCGCGAAGCGGGACGATCCCACGTTGACAGGCGCAACATGGGCGATGTAGAAACGCTACTCATAGATTTTCGCCGCCCGAGGAGCTGCCATGAAAAACGTCCCGCCGCCGCAATGGCTGATGATGGCCAAGAACGCTTACAAAACGGACCTAGGCGACATTTTGCCGGAAGTGGTGCTGCTCACGATGTCAGCTGAGGCATTCAAGAAATTTTCGAAATCGAAGCGAGCCGCGATGGCGTACATCGACGGGCTGCACATTCTGAAACAGAAGCTGATCAGTCTCGTATTCGCCGACATTTGGCCGCAAAAACCCTCCGGCGGCGAATGGATTTTGATCATTATTCATACCACACACAGCACCGCGACGGTGGTGGGTTGGCAGCAGCCCGCGCCAGCTCCGGCTACTGCGCCGGCCCGAGTGCCGCTCTCCGAGTTGCGCAAGCCGCCTTCGAAAAGGCGCGGTGGACCAAAGCCGGATAAGTTGTAGTGGGATAGCCTGCCGCGCAGACTGTCAGCTTACGATTCCGCGTGATTGTCGGGCTGCGGGCGACATCGGATCGACCACGAAAAAACGAAGTCGCACTTTGATCGCAGCGAGTCGGTCCGTCGTTGATATTGCACGTTGCGACGGATTTCTTCGTAGGGCGACAGCCTGCGCGGCAGGCCATCCCACGGCCGCTACGCCGTGAATCCAACGCGCTGGAGAAGTTGTGCGAAGCGTGGCTCAGCGCGGAGCGAATCGAACGCTACATCCACTTTCAGCCACGCCAGGTAGACGTCGTGTTCGCGCAGCGCTGTTTCCAGCGCCGCGAGCGCGTGTTCCTTCTCGCCGAGCGCCGCATCAATTTCCGCAGTGAAGTACGGCGGAACATACTGTCGCGCTCCGAGCTGCTGCATTTCGGCGCGAACTTTCAGCGCGTCGGCGCGGCGATCGGCCATCGCATACGCGCGTCCGAGTCCAACCAGCCTCGCCGGGTCGCTGTTCGATAAATTCACAGATTTCTCCGCCGCAGCAATGGCCTCTTCGTATTTTCCGAGCGCGAGATAGCTCGAGCCCAGACAGTCGTAGGCGCCCGCCGAATTCGCATCCAGCTCCAGCGCTTTGCGGCACTGGTCGATGGCCTTGTCATACTGTTTCGCAAAGTAGAGCGCGAAGCCCGCGTTCACCTGCGCCGAAATCGAGAGGGGATCGAGATCCAGCGCTTTGCGGCTTTCGGCGACGGCATCATCCGTGCGTTCCAGCGCCGAGAGGAAGAACGAATAGTAGCGGTGCGTGTCCGCGTCGCCGGGATTCAGTTCGAGCGCGCGGCGAAACTCTTTGTCCGCTCCGTCCCAATCCCAGTCGCCGTAAAAGTGAATCGCGGCGAGCTCGGTGTGCGCTTGCGCCAGCTCGGGATCGAGCGCGAGCGCCTTCAGCACATTGTCTTTCGCCTTCGGCATGCTTTCGCTCGGCCGGAGATCGACCGTGGACCAGTAATAATCCGCAAGGCCGGCGTAGGCATCCGCGTAATTCGGATCGAGCGCGATGGCTTGCTCGAAAAAGTCTTTCGCGCGGTGCTGTTGTGCAACGGTGCCCTTATTAAGGTACGCGCCTTTCAAATACGCCTCGTACGCCGCCGGGTTCACGGGACGAGAACTCGTGAGCCGGGTCTGCTCCTGCGGCGTGAGTTGCACTTTGATTTCGTCCGCGATGGCATGAGCCACCTCCTGCTGCAGGCCGAGTACGTCGCGCGAATCGCCCTCGTAACTTTTCGCCCACAAACTCTTGTCGCTTGGCGCGTCGATCAACTGTGCAGTGATGCGCACGCGGTCACCGGACTGCATCACCGAGCCTTCTACGACGGCGTTCACGTGCAGCTCTTTAGCCACCTGGGGCAGGGATTTCCCGCTGTCTTTGTATTTCATCGCCGAGGTGCGCGAGATCACTCGCAATGCGCTGATTTGGGAGAGCTGCGTCGTGAGCTCGTCGGTCATTCCGTCGGCGAAATAATCCTGATTCGGATCGTGCGAAAGATTCTCGAGCGGCAGCACCGCGATGGAGCGGATGCCGGAGGGCTCGGCGGCCGCCGCGCCGGATTTCCACGGCCGCGGCGCGAATCGCCACGCTAGCGCTAGCAGTACGAGCGCCGCAACGATGCCGACGGCAACGAACCGAATGCTCCGGCGCTGACGGACGCGTGCGGCATCGGCGATCAGCGCGGTCATCGTTGCATTCATCGACGCGTGCGAGCCCGGAGTGTGCGTGCCGAGCACACTCAGTGCAGAGCGAACTTCGCCGGCCGTCTGGTAGCGCTCGTCCGGAGATTTCATCAGGCACTTTTCGATGATCGCGCGCAGCACCGGCGAGACGCTCGCGGGCAATTCTTTCGGCGCTTCGTGCAGGATGCGCGAAATCAATTCGTACGTAGTCTTGCCGCCGAACGGTCGCTGGCCGCTCGCCATTTCATACAGCACCACACCGAGCGACCAGATATCGCTGCGCGCATCGGACGGCTCGCCCTGGAAAAGCTCCGGCGCGGTGTACAGCATCGTGCCGATGCCGCCCTCGTTCTTGCTTAATTTCTGCGAGGACTGCGTCTGGTCGCTGACGCCTTCGATGCGGTGGCGTTTCGCGAGGCCGAAATCGAGAACCTTCGCGCGGCCTTCCGCCGACACCATGATGTTCGAGGATTTCAGGTCGCGATGAATCACGCCGTGTTTGTGCGCGTGCGCCAGCGCGTCGGCAATTTGCTCGCCGTAACGGACCACCGTATCTGCGGGCAAACCGCTTTCGCCGACCAATTCCGAAAGCGGGCGACCTTCGAGAAACTCCATCACGATGTAGTTGCGGCCTTCGTTGTCGCCGACGGTGTGAATGGTGCAAATATTGGGATGGTTCAGCGCGGACGCCATGCGCGCTTCGCGGATCAGTAGTCGGCGCGCGGAATCGTCAGAAAGAAGCTGGGAGGGAAGGACTTTCAGTGCCACGTCGCGGCCGAGTTGCTCGTCGCGCGCGCGGTAGACTTCTCCCATGCCGCCCGCACCAATCTTGTCGATGATGCGGTATTGGCCGAATGTTTGGCCGAGCATGTGGCGGACACACCTCTGCGGGAAATGTTAGTGTGCGCCTCCATGCAAGTCAAAGAGGTATTTGCGCGGGCGGGAGCGAAGTGGCGCGTTCGTGTTCGCGGGTTTCGCCTTCGTGTCGCGCTGCCTTGGTTTTTATTGCGCCACGTAGCGCTTCTTGTTATTGTCGCGCGCAACTAGCATGGTGTTCACGCCTACACATGTGCCGTTACCGCTGAAGGGCGTCGGCGGATGGCTTACGTTTTTCATTTTCACGGTAGTCGTTCTGGGTCCTCTCTACGGCATCAGCTCCGTGGCGCTGGCTATTGGCGATCTGAAACGTATGTACGGCGAATTTCCGGCCATACACTCGTCCGCGGTTTTCCATTTTCTCGACAAAATCGCCTCGGTCGCGGTGCGCGTTAGCGGGATTGTCGTCGGGATTCGATTGTGGAAAATCCGTCCACGAGCGGTGGAAGCGGCCAAGCTCTGGCTTACGATGGTTGCGTTGCTCGCGTTTGGTCAAATGGTGGTGGGATTGTCGACTTGGATAATCGAAGCACACGGATCGTTCAGCGCCGCGGCGGCCGCGCATCCCAACAATCAGGACGTCTTCTTGCGCTTCGCGCGATCGATCATTTACTCGCTCATCTGGTACGCGTACTTCGTCCGGTCCGAGCGCGTCGCAAATACATATCCTGTAGTTATCCCGCGCACTAGGCTCGAAGGAGCCACGCCATGAAAACGTTTCTGGTCGCGCTGACCCTTTGTATCTGCAGTGCGACCGTGGCGCCGCTCGCGACGCACGCGCAAACCGCGCCCGCGGGCATTTGGGAAGGGTACGACGGCGAATGGTTGCACGTCTCGCAGCAGCTCATCGATCTCGCGAAGGCGATCCCCGCTGACAAATATTCATGGCGGCCCGGGCCGGGAGTGCGCTCGGTGAGCGAAGTCTTCATGCACATCGCTACCGGGAATTATTGGCTGCTGAGCCAAACCGGCGCGATCGAGTATCCCAAGGCGCTCGAGCCGGACGACATCGATCAGAAAATCACTTCGAAGGCCGAAGTGATTGATTGGCTTACGAAGTCTCTCGAAGCGGTGAAGACGGCGCGCGCCAAAGAAACTCCCGCCGCGCTCGCGACAAAAGTCCACATCGCCGATCGCGATGCTCCGCGCGACGGCATCTACCTCCGCATTTTGGTCCACGCCAACGAACACATGGGCCAGCTGGTCGCCTACTCGCGTATGAATGGCATCGTGCCGCCCTGGTCGAAGTAGTGGGATAGCCTGCCGCGCAGGCTGTCGCCCTACGAATGGCACTCGCTGTCGAGCCAAGTTCGATCGCGGATCGAAGCCTCGACGAGACTGTCCATTTTGAACTAATCACTCCGCCAGAGCACTCACCCTGACACAAGTACGCCTTCGTAAGCTGACGGCCTGCGCGGCAGGCTATTCCACCTCACGCTATTCACCTTGCCATCACACCACCGCAACATTGCGGCGCGACGGTGAACAAGTAGCACGCACCACACTCGATTGCGCTCAACGCAATCGTGGGAGGAAACGCATGCCAGAAGCAGCGAAACACCATCACGCAGCAGCCGAACATCACGAGCACGCGGCGCGCCACCATAAGGAAGCCGCCAAGCACTACGAAGCGGGCAAGCACGAAACCGCCGCGCATCACGCCCACCTCGCGCACGGCGATCATCAACACGCCAGCCATCACGCCGCCGAGGCGCACGTTCAACACCACAAAGCGTCCGCGGCCCACGCCTGAGCGCATCACCACGGCGGGCGGCGGCTGGCCGGCCGGCTCCGCTTGGCGTTTTGTCCCACTTCCCACTGCTACGGTTCGCTCATGCGTCACTTCTATGTAAAATATCACCGCGTCTCGGTCGAACCAGACTACCGAGGTGAATGTGCGCTCCGAACGAATATCCACTGTCCTGACTGTCGCAGCGAGCGTCGCTCTCGCTATCCTTGCGAGTTCCACTTACGCCTCATCGCAGTCATCGTCTTCCGAGTCCCTCTACGACCTTACGCAGCCTGTACTCGAGAAATCGCAACTCGCCGTCGCCGGCGGGCCGCCGTTCCACATCATAGTTGAGATCCTTCAGACCAATCATCCCGAGTCTGACATGCGCGGGCAGGTGGAACAGTTCTGGATCGCGCCGGACAAGTATCGTCGCGTTATCAAAACGCCAAATTTCTCACAGACATTGATCGTCAACGGAGAATCGGTCTCGGAGACCGACTCGGACAACTATTATCCGTACTGGCTCTACAACGAGATCACGGCCGTCTTCAATCCCGTACCCTTCGTTTCGGCCCTGAAGGCCAGTCGAATCACCATCCACGAGCAGGGCATGATCGGCGCTGTGGAGACTTGCGGTGATGTCACGATGCGCGTGGATCGCTGGCGGGTGTGCTTTTACCCGAAAGGGATGCTTCACTCGGTTTTTATGAAGGGCTACGATGCTACATTTCACGACTATGCGGCGTTCGGTTCGAAGCTCGTAGCGCGGCGGATCGTCACCGACGAGGGTGGCGACGGACAAATCGTGGCGCAGATCACCTCGCTGGAGCCGCTCCCTGCTCCGGATCCGTCGATGTTTGCCGTTGCGACGCCCACACCGCTTTCGGATCAGCTCCGGATCGTGCACGTCAGCGAAGATCGATTTCGCTCTCTCGTCGTCGGCTCAACGGACATCGCGTGGCCCGATCCTGTCCTTGGTGGGATGGCGAAAGGCGGATGTGGCGCCTTTGCCTCGGCAGACCGCGACGGCAACGTGCGCGAAGTGTTCAGCGAGGGCTGCGACAATGCGAATCTCGAGGAGCCTCTGCGACAAGCGCTCCTCAAGTGGAAACTCAAGCACGCCAACGCGAACGGCGCTCCAGTTCAGGTGGCTGCGCTGCTCGGCATTCCGTTCAGCGTAAACGTGCAGGCGCCTCCACCTTTGTCACTGCTTTCCGATGCGGAGGCCCGCAAGCTCGCGACAAATATCGTGGAGCCGTCTTTTCCGAAGGGAAGCGCGCCGTCTGGAACGAAAGTTCAGATTCGGGTCAAGGTTGACGACGACACTCGCCTCCTCGATTTTCAAAACACGACGCAAGTGTCGGACAAACTTTTCTTCTCCGCTGTAGCAGCCGTTCGGAAGTGGACATTTACGCCCTACATGCTCGACGGCAAGGCCGTACCGTTCGAGGCCGATGTGGTTTTTGTGGTGCCGTGAGCGTGAGCCGGGTCGGCTATCCCACGATTTTTACTTCTGCTCGATGTACTTGATAAACACCACTTCGTTTTGCGCTTCGTTGTAGACCACTTCGTCGGCGATGGCGCGCGTGATGGCGATGCCGTATCCGCCGGGGCGGAGGCCGCGCCGCTCGCGTTCCATTGCAATCTCAGCAAGATCTTCGGGTTTCGTCGCGCCGAGCGATGCGTGCGCAAGCCCCTTGAAACTGAACCCCGGCCCAGGATCGGCGATGCGATAGAGCAGCATGCGCGCGCAGCGAATATGCGCGATCCGAACTTCGCGCGCGGGGTCGAGCCGGCCGCCCCACTCGACCGCGTTCAGCAACAATTCGCGCAGCGCCACGCCCACCGAGTGCCGCACCGACGGCGAAAGATCGGCGTCGAGCTTCGAAAGAAATCCCTGAATTCGATCGGCGGCCTCGCGCGTGCAGGGAATCACCAGCTCCACCCACGTGGGCCGCGCGGAAATCACTTCGATCGGGAACGTCGCGTCTTTATCGAGTGCCATTTGCGCCGCGGCGAGCACTTGTTCGGGCAACAGCGGCTTGGTGAGATATTCGAGCGCCTGATCTTTGATGGCTTGCAGCACGCTCTGCGGCGTCTCATCCACCGTCATGATCACGGCTTTCAGTTTCGGACGCGTCTCGCGGATTTTTTCGAGCACCTGCAAGCCGGTGTGGCCGGGCATCCAGATATCGAGGAACGCAAGATCGAAATGTCTGTGCCGGAGCGTACGCAAAGCTTCGGCGCCGTCTTTTGCGAGAGTCACCGGATAGCCCGCGTCTTCCAATATGCCGGAGACGGCTACGCGTGTGGCTTCGTCATCATCGGCGACTAGAATTTTCTCGGTCGCGACGTCTGGCGCGGTGCGGTTCATCTTTAGCTCCGACTGGCGATCCTTCTGGCGCTCTTGTTGCGTGGAACTGTGTCGAAGAGTGGTGTGGCGCTGCGAACCACTATACATCGAGAGGGTTGTAAGGCTGCGTTACGGCATCGTGAGGGCACGATGAGCGGCGGTCACGCGCGATCCTTTATATTCGGCGGGCCGCGTTTTCCGCCGACTCGCCGCATAACTCCTGTTTGCAACAACCTACCCGATTCGCGCAATCGAGAAACCTCGCGCCCGGGTGAGCCGCGCTGTGGTTCAATCGTTTCGGCAGCAGCTTTCAAAATATTTCGTTGTCGATGTCCAAATGAGCTGCGCGCGAACGTCAGTGATATAGAGCGGCAAACCGAGCGTCCCGATCGTCGCCGCTCGCATCACAAAGTTCGAAAGGAGGCTCACAATGCAATTTCTACTGCTGGCGTACGTTCAGGAAAGCGCGTGGCCAACGATGACCAAAGAGCAGCAGGAGCAGGGCTACGCCGCCTACAAAGCGTTCGTGGACGCGATGAAGAAGGCCGGCGCGTTCATCACCAGCAACCGGCTGGCGATGAGTTCGAATGCCACCACGTTGCGGCAAGTCGACGGCAAGACGCAGGTGCTCGATGGCCCGTTCGCCGATTCGAAGGAACAACTCGGCGGCTACTTCATGATCGAAGCGAAAGATCTGGATGAAGCGATCGCGTGGGGCTCGCGTTGCCCGGCCACCGGCCACGGCGCCGTTGAAGTCCGGCCGATTGTGCCCATTCAGGGAGCGTGAGCGCACTCCGAATGCGCTCGCAAAGGACAACGAGATGCGCAAACTGATGGTCTTCAACAACGTTTCGATCGACGGCTATTTTGTGGATGCGAGCGGCGACATGAGTTGGGCGCACAACACGCGGCCCGACGCGGAGTGGCAGGCGTATGTCGCCTCGAACGCCAGCGACGAAGGAGAATTACTCTTTGGCCGGATGACGTACGAGATGATGGCGAGCTTCTGGCCAACGCCCGCCGCGATCGAACGGATGAGAGCCGTCGCCGACGGAATGAACCGCGCAAAGAAAGTCGTTTTCTCGCGCACGCTCGAGAAAGCCGACTGGAACAACACGCGGCTGCTGAAAGGCGACCTCGCCGCCGAAACGCGCAAACTGAAAGCGGAAGACGGCGGCGGGATGTGCATCCTCGGCAGCGGAACGATCGTCGCGCAACTCGCCGACGCTGAATTGATCGACGAGTTTCACAACGTGGTCGTGCCCGTGGGACTCGGAAAAGGCCGCACGCAGTTCGAAGGCGTAACCAAGCGGCTCGAGTTCGAAACGACGGCCACGCGTTTGTTCGCGAACGGCAACGTGCTCACCATCTACAAGCCGCGGAACTAGCCGATCGAGATACTGGCAACCACGGCGGCCTACCGCCCAACACGTTCGGGGAAAGGACAGTGGGAACAGGCTGGAGTTCGTCTGTGTGCAATTGAGGTTGCTGCAGCGGCAAAACCACACAGGCTAATTCCAGCCTGTTCCACGCAAGGATCTCGTCTAAGTTGATTGTGAATGGACTGGCATGTTGCCAGCACGTCGTCGAGCCCAGAGCGCGTGTTTCTCGTGGGCCTTTAGCCGCGAATCGCAATGCTGGCAACCGCGACGGCTTACAGCCCAACACACTGGGTGAGTGCGCTCGTAAAATAGCCAAATGTTGGCTGTGTGTTTTTGGTGTTGTGACGGTCAAGGCCCGCCGCACTCCCATAGACATCGTGCTGTCGATCGAGTCAGCTACGATCGCCATGTCGCGCTACCGTGCGAAATTGCTCGTGATCGGCGCGGAGTGACTTCGCGCTGTTACAATTTGTCGGTTCGCATGTCACACGACGCGACAACTCGGGACGCCACATCCGATCCGCTGGCAACGGCGGCTGCCGCGCACGCCGCTGCTGATGCTGTGGCGCGGCGCAGTTACGGCAAACTCGTCGCGTTTCTCGCCGCACGAACGCATGACGTTGCCGCCGCGGAAGACGCGCTGTCCGATGCCTTCGCCGCCGCGCTCGCCGATTGGCCCCGCAACGGCACGCCCGCAAATCCCGAAGCGTGGTTGCTCACCGTCGCGCGCCGCAAATTAATCGACGCATCGCGCCGCCACGCCACCGCCGAAGCCGCCTCGCCCGAGCTGCAACTCATCGCCGAGCACGCGCAACACGAGGCCGACAATGCTGTGGCCTCTGCACTTCCGGGTGCGGCATCCTTTGCCGATTCTGCAAAGGGTGCGCACTCAGCATCGAGCACGACGTCCGCATCGAGCACCGTCTCTTCAGTCGGCGGCACGTCCGAAATCCCCGACCGCCGCCTGGCACTCATGTTCGCCTGCGCGCACCGCGCGATCGATCCCGCGGTCCGCGCGCCGCTGATCCTACAAACCATCCTCGGCCTCGACGCAAAGAAAATCGCATCTGCGTTTCTGGTGTCATCCGCGTCGATGGGGAAGCGCCTGGTGCGCGCAAAGGAAAAAATCCGCATTGCCGGCATTTCGTTTGAAATTCCCGCCCGCGAAGACTTGCCCGCGCGGCTCGATTCCGTGCTCGATGCGATTTACGCCGCGTTCACCGAAGGCTGGATCGATCCTGCAGGGGTGGACGCCGTGCGCGCCGACCTCACCGGCGAAGCTCTGTTCCTCGCCCAGCTCGCCGCCGAACTTCTGCCCGACGAGCCAGAAACGCTCGGCCTGCTCGCGCTGATTTTGTTCGCGCACTCGCGCCGCCGCGCGCGGCGCGATGCCGCCGGCGAATACGTTCCGCTCGCCGCGCAGGATACTTCGCTGTGGGATGGGGCAGCGGTGGCCGAAGCGAATGCCGCACTAGCGCGCGCCGGGACATTTGGCCGCGTGGGCCGTTTCCAACTCGAAGCCGCGCTGCAATCCGCGCATGCGCACCGCTGCATTACGGGCGTGGCGAACTGGCCGGATGTGGTCGCGCTGTACGACGCGCTATTCGCGCTCACGCACTCGCCAGTCGTCGCGGTCAATCGCGCCGTCGCGCTCGCGGAAGTAGAAGGCGCGGACGCGGCACTCGCCGCGCTGCCCGATCCCGCGTGCGACACGCGCCTTGAAACCTACCAACCCTTCTGGGCGGCGCGCGCCGAACTTTGGGCACGTGTCGCCGCTAACCGCGACGAACAGCTATCACATGTCGGCGCCCACGGCGCCGAGCCGGGCGCACGCGTCGCCGCACTCGACGAAGCCCGCCGCGCCTACGACATCGCCATCGGCCTCGAATCCGATCCCGCCGTCCGCAACTTCCTCATCGCGCGGCAACAGCTGCTTCCAAATTGAAACCGTGGCAAAGGCAATCCTGCCTGTGCGCCCACGCCAAACTGGATAAAACAGCGCCCCCGCAGGCAAGATTGTGCGTGCCACGCGGTCTCAGCGGAATTGGTCGCTACTTCGTTTCGGCCGCGGTATCGATGCCGAGCAGGTGCGCGATGTTGAGGGCGTTGGAGCGCGACAGGATGCCGGCGCGCAGGATGTAGTCGAACGAGAGAGCGCCATTTTCGCCGGAATCTTCGAAGTACACGTTGCGGCCGGGCAAGCCGTTAGCGGCAATTTCGGTGAGCGCCAGATCGTGCGTCGAAAGAGCGCCGATAGCGCCGCGCTTCACCAGCGCCCGGACGACCCATTCCGTCGCGATGCGCCGGTCGTGCGAATTCGTGCCCGCCATGATTTCGTCGGCGAGAAACAGAACCGGTTGTTCGCCCGCCATGTCGATCATGCGTTTCAGACGCTGCATCTCGGCAAGGAAATTGGATTTCCCGTCGATCACCGAATCCTCGATGCGGATGGCCGCGCAAATCGCGAGCGGCGAAATGGTCAGCGATTGGCAGCGCACCGGCGCGCCCATCGCGGCGAGCACAGCGTTCTGGCCGATCGAGCGCAGGAACGTGCTCTTGCCCGACATGTTGGATCCGCTGATCACCAGAAACTGAGAATCCTTCGCGGCAGTGCGGCCGGATTCGAGCTTAATGTTGTTGCGGATGCATGTCGATTCGTCGAGCATCGGATGCCCAATGGCCGCGCCGTTAAACACGACCGCTTTCTCCTGAATTGCCGGAAACGGGTCGGCGGGATGCTCGTACGCGTACGTGGAGAGCGAAATCAGCGCTTCCATTTCGCCCAGCGCGCCGAGCCAGTCGACCAGCTCCGCGCCGTGAGCTTTCCGCCACGCCTCGATGGCCATTGCGAGCTGCGTGCTCCACAAAAGACAAAACGATATATAAATCAGGATTTCGTTTTCACGCTGTTTGAAAAGCCAGATCAGCCGCTGGAGCCGCGCGATGCGCACGGACGCCGCGCCGTGCTGCTTGAATCGCGTCGCGACGGCGCGCAGCCTCTCGGATTTCCACTCCTCGCGTTCGATCAGTCTGGCGATTTCGCGCACGATCGGCATCTCCACCGCGATGGGGCCGGTCCATTCGATGACGCGCTTCACCTGGTCGCGGTACATCATCCCGAACCACAGCTGTGCCGCGGCGACGTACAGCACGAAGCGGGGAATCTGTTCCAGGCGGATCACGTGCGTAAAGTACAGACACGGAATCGCGAGAGCGGCGAGCGCCAGGCCCAACGCTCCGATGCGCGCGAGCGGTGAGAAGCCCGGAGTCTTTTCGGCCGCCCAGGACTTCACGAAGTCCGCGCGCACGTCCGCATTTTGTGTTTTACCCGCGGTGGCCAGAAGCTCGGGCAGGTCGCGCCGCTCGCGCAATTCGGTGACAGCCTTTTGCCGCGCGCGAATCTCCGCCGGATCGGCGCCCTGTTTCATCCAGTTGACGAGCGTTTCGCGTCCGATTTGCGTGCGCGCCGAACAGATTAACTGGTACAGCGAGCCCACGCCGAAAAGATCGAGATCCGAAGCGTAGGGATGATCGCGATCCGCGAAATTCAGCCCCGGATCGAGCTCCTTCCACTCGCGATTCAGCCGCGAAGCTCCGCGTATATAAAGGTCCTCGAGCCGCCAGAGCTGTTCGGTGCGCCGCGTCGCGCGCGAACGCCGGTCCAGCACGTAAACCACGCCGACCAGTGGGATCAGTCCCGCCCAAATTGGAAGAGTGTGGCGCACGAATCCCTGGTAGAAGAACAGCAACGACGCGCCGGCGAGCACCGCCACGTACAGCATTAAGGACGCGATGCGACCGGTCGATTCTTCGAGTTCGCTTCGGATTTGTGCGCTGCGCCGGCGGTAGTATTCCGCCGGGCCATCAGAGAATTGCTCGTCCGCGTTCGGCACGTTCATCAGCGTATCACTGTTCGCGAATCGCCGATGGCTCGCGACCCCACGCATGCGCGCACAAAACAAAAGCGAAAGCGAAGGCGCGGCGAAGAGTGCGCGTGACGCAAAGTGTCGCGACTCGCGCGCGAGTCTCAACGTGAAACAGGCCGTCCCAGTACCCTCAGGATAGCCCTTTCCCTCGAAGGGAAAATCAGCCTCTCGCTCACGTGCGTAGCTCTACGTATCTGCTGCAAATGCATGGCAATCGAAGTTGGCCACGCCCGTGCAATCACTATCCACGAACGGCGCGCATCGCACGCGCAGCAACTGCCGCAAAACGTCACACACGGCCCAGCGTCGCAAAGTTTTTCAGGTTCTCGAACGCCCTGGAGGAAGTGGTGTTGAAGAAAATCGCATTCGCCGCAGCCATGATTATCGTCAGCGGCGCCTTCGTTTCCGCCTACGCGGATTCGCAGCAGATCGCGAGCTCCACGAGCGCGACGAATAATTCCGTCAGCGAAGGCATCGCGAACGCCGGCGCGACGGTGGACATCTCGTCGAATCCCGCATGGGCTTCGGCGCTGCCGGGTTCGAGCTGGATTTCCTTCACCAACACGGGCAATCCTTCGAGCGCAGGCTTCTACACCGTGCCGAACGGGACGTCGGTTACGTTTACGCAGACTTTTACTCTGAATGGCACCGTTACCGGCGCCACCTTGAATGTGCTGGCCGACGACACCACGGCTGTGATTCTGAATGGCGTGACAATCTATAGCGCGGCGCTGGGCGGCTCGTACCCAACCTGCTCGTCGCAACCGATTGGCTGCCTGATCAGTACCGAGGGCGTTTTCACGTTTTCGAATCTCGCGCCATACCTGAATGCGAATGGCGTGAACACGCTGCAGTTTGTGGTTTACCAGGAAGCGGGCTCGAGCTACGGCCTGGATTACGCCGGCACGATCACCACTCCGGAACCGTCGAGCCTCGGATTGCTCGCGTCGGGCCTGATTGGCATTGCGCTGGTCGGTCGCAAACGCTTCTCGCTGCAGAATTAGTTAAGCCGAGGCGGCCGGCGCAACACTCGTAGCTTTTGCGCATAACGCCTCGCACGATTTAGCTGCACCGCTCGACGCGCCACAATTCACGTGCGCCGCGCGCTACAGAAACAAAATCCTTAAGAACATCCCTCTCTGGCAGAAAAGGTCGCCCCTCCGGGCGGCTTTTTTCTTTTGGGGCTCGATTCAAGCCTCACAAGCTTTTCCTTGAGTGCGGTAGCTCGCCACCGCTCCGCCGTTTCGCCGGTGAGAAGCACCACGCTTCGTCGCCAGGCCGCACTGATCGAATGCACTCCTACCGTTGGTAACCAAGTCTATGAGAGTGCGTGGGATTGCCAGCTGCTTTGCGATCGTTACCGCACCTCGGCTCGATCACGCGCCTAGCGGGCGACATCGATCGGCCGATGATCGTGGCCGGCCTTCGGCCGAGTTGACTTCTTGCTTGGAGATGAATTTCGGAAAAGCGGTGGCAAGCCACCGCACTCACATAGTGTTCTGTGGCGTCTAGCGATCGGAGGCGAGTGCTTCGATCTCAGAAGGACACTACGCTGTGCCGTGAACAGCGAAGACTTTTCGGCGCTTCACACCGTTTTCACAGGAGTGCGGTAGCTAGCCACCGCTGGGCCACCTGCTCACAACGAAGCACAACGCTCGATCACCGCAGCGGCTTGGCGTTCGCGAGCGGGATGGGAGCGGGCTGGCGGTCGATGAACTGGCGCTGGTGCCAGTAGGGATACGCGAGCGTCACATCGCTGGCTGCATCGAGCTTCGCTACTTCCGCCGCCGACAAATTCCATCCGAGGGCGCCGAGGTTCTGCTTGAGCTGCTCCTCATCGCGCGCACCGAGAATCACATTCGAGACGGTGGGCCGTTGCAGCAGCCAGTTCAGCGCAATCTGCGACACGGATTTTTCGTTCTCTTTCGCGATTTCGTCGATCGCGTCGACAACTTTATGTACGTGCTCGTTCGGAACCGGCGGGCCGAAGTCGGCGGTCTTGTGCAGGCGGCTTTTGTCATGCAGTTTCGTGCCGCGGCGGATTTTTCCGGTGAGGCGTCCCCATCCGAGCGGGCTCCACACCACCGCGCCGACGCCTTGATCGAGGCCGAGCGGCATCAGCTCCCATTCATATTCGCGGCCCACCAGCGAGTAGTACGCCTGATGCGCCACGTAGCGCGCCCACCCGTAACGATCCGAAATGGCGAGCGACTTCATCAGGTGCCAGCCGGAAAAATTCGAAACACCGATGTATCGGATTTTCCCCGCGGTCACCAGATCGTCGAGTGTGCTGACTACCTCTTCCACCGGCGTGAGCGCGTCGAACCCATGCATCTGGTAAAGGTCGATGTAATCCGTGCCCAGCCGCTTCAGGCTGGCGTCGCATGCGTTGATCAGGTGATAGCGCGACGAGCCGATCTCATTCGGCCCTGGCCCCATGCGGAAAGTTGCCTTCGTGGAAATCAGCACGCGCGAACGGCGCTTGCCGAGCGCCTTGCCAAGCACTTCTTCGGACTGGCCTTCGTGATAGATATCGGCGCTGTCAAACATGGTGACGCCCGCATCGAGGCAAATGTCGACCAGGCGCGTCGCCGCAGCAACGTCCGTCTTGCCGAATGCCTGAAACGCTTCGCTGCCCGCGCCGAAGGTGGCTGTGCCCAGGCTGAATACGGGGACTTGCAGTCCTGATCTTCCGAGTCGCCGGAATTCCATGATCGCTCGCTCCTCACGTGTGCGTAAATCTGCGTTGATTGCCCTGCGAAATGTAGATGCGCGATTGTAGCCGAAAGTTCCAGGCGCGTTGCTTCAGCCCCCATCGTGAAACTGATTGGCCGTGCGCGAAAGCTGCCCGCCGCCTCAACAGCGATCAACCGTGGCACAGGCAATCGCTCCGTGGCCGTCGCGAGCAGGATAACCGCACAGGCACGATTGCCAGTGCCACGCCGAGGTTCTACTGCATTCCGATGTATCGCGAGTACGGGAACAGGCCGCCCTGGAAGAAGCGATACGTCAGCTCGGATGTGCCGTCGCCATCGAGCGAGCCGCCGGCGGTGCATTTGTCAGGCGTGGCCGCGCGGAAAATAATGTGCGGCGACGGATCTACGCGCGGTGTGCGGCTGACGGGCGCAGAGTGGCCGCCCATGTTCTCAACGCGATTGATCATGAACGCGATTTTCTGCGACGGTAGATTCGCCGTAGCCATCTTGATGAACGCGTTGTCCTCGAGTTCGTACGCCTCGAGCCACTGCGTGTGCACGTCGTTCGCGCGATTTACCAGCACGATCAATTCAAACTTCTTGTCGCCGCGCAGGTCCGCGAACGTTGCTTGCACCTGGTAGTCGCCGGCGTCGAGATTTCCTCGCTCCGCGTGCCAGTCGTCCGGCGCAGGATTTTTCCAGTTCGACGGAGGCCATATCTTACGATACCCGCCGCCGTTGGGCCGCGGCCCGTAAACCTCCGGGTATGAATGCACGCTCTCGACCAGGAAATTGCAGTTCAAGTCGTACGTCATTCGCTGCCACGCGACGATTTCAAAGTGACCGTCGTTGGTCAGATCCACCACATCGAAATCCCAAGCGGAAAACATTTTCGTCGCCGGTTCTCCGGACGCGCCGAGCCAGTACACGTCGTCGTAGTCCGTCGTGTTCATAATGCTGATAAAAACACCCGGCGGGCGTGGCGGCGAGTCCGACACGACGGTATGCGTGTGCCCAGACGTGAACCGCGGTGGTGCGGGGCGCTCGAAGAATCGCACTTTCGAGCCGGAACCTCCGATGATGTATGCCTCGTGAATTAATTTCATATCGAAAGGTCGGCCCACGCCCCACACCTGGATGTGGTGTACGAATGTGCCGGGTGCATCGGGCTTTTCCTCCGGCGTATCGAACACCGCCGTGATGTATCCGCTGCCACGGTAAACGCCGAGCGCATGAAAACCCGGCCCCGGCGTGATGGCGGGGAGCCGCATTACCGGGAACGTCGAGGCGCTGCCGTTGTCCATGATGCGCCGGCCGGGAATATCGACCGTGTACTGGGAGAGCGTCGGGGCTCCCGGTGTGAGGATCTCCGCGAAGTAGCCCGGGTTATCGATCGCTTCCGCCCCTTGCGCATCAGCGGCCGCGGCGACAAATCCGGAGACGAGGAATGCGAGAGCGATCGCGATGCTCGCAGCGATGATCTTCGTGTGCGCGCTCAATTTCACTTGCCCTTGTCGGTGCGGATAATTTTAAGCGCTACAACGGGCTGCGAGCCGCATGGCAAATTGGTGAGAAAGCGGAGCGTGCCGTCCGGCGCCTCGAACGCGAGGCCGGACTGCGACGAGCCACCTTTATACTCGCCCCAGGCGCGCGGCACCGCCGTGATGCAATTTGTTTCGGAGTCGAATTGCGGCGCGCCCGTCGTGGATACCGCCGTCGGCACCGGCGTCGGGGCGTTCGCGCTTGTAGACGGAGCTGCCTTCACAATTGAATATCGCGACGCCGCGAGATTATCGGCCGCCGCTCCCGCCACGAAAATCAAAACGCCCGCTGCCAGCCACTTCATCGAATTTCCCGCCACGCGCCACCTCACGAAGGAAGTTCAGAGCGCACAGTATATGGCACAATTCCAGCCGCGGCGCATCACTGCAATCTCACACGCGCGCTCGAGCGAAACGCCAACTTGAAACGTACCGTAAGAATCGCGCTGAAAATATTTCTGGCCGCTGTAGCGGTGTACGTCGCAGTCACCGCCTACGCACTTCTCGCCGTGCGCGGCACATTCGATCATCGGCCGGCGAGTTCGGACGAGCCTGCGAATCAAGTGTATCTGGGGTCGCAGGGCCACCGGATCGCGGGACGCGTCTACGGCTGGCGGCCAGCCGGCCCGCAAATTCTCCAAACTCCGCGGCCACTGCTGGTGGTGCTGCACGGCGACGCGCCGTTTCACAATCCCGGCTATCAGAATGCCTTTGCGTTGCAAGTGGCGAAGGCCGCGCAGGGTTCGACTGAGGTGAGTGTGCTGCGCCCCGGATATTCCGATCCTTTCGGAATGAAATCGGACGGCGACCGCGGATTTGCCGTCGGAGAGAATTACACGCCCGCGGTTGTGGCGGACATCGCCGAGGCGATTCGCCAGATGCGCAGCGACTGGAAAGTTTCGGGCGTGGTGCTCGTCGGACATTCTGGCGGCGCCGCGATCGCCGCAAATGTGGCCGCGCTGAATCCCGGCCTCGTCGATCGTTTGTTTCTCGTCGGCTGTCCGTGCGACGTTCCCGCATTCCGCAAACACATGGCCCGCGCGCGACGGGATCCGATGTGGCTCGTTCCGGTGCACAGCCTCTCGCCGATGGATACGCTCGATCAGATGCAGAAGGGAATCATTATCACCGCGATTTCCGGCGCAGACGATCCGGTGACGCTCCCAGAGTACGCGCGGGCCTACGTCGACAAGGCAAAGTCGCGCGGCCTCGACGCGACAATGATCACTCTGCCCGGCGAGGGCCACGAAATTCTGCTCAACCGGCGCGTAATCGATGTCGTCGCCGAAGCCGTACGCGAAACATTTCCGGTTGCGCCACCGCACGGCGGCGCACTGCGCAGCGCTCCTTGCGGGCCGTACTGACACGCGTGGGATAACCGACCCGCCTGGCATCCCGCGCAAGCAATCGATCTAAATGCGCGACCGTCCACGGGTCACATTGCTTTGGCGCGGAGGGTTGCGTGGCCTAGGCATGTTGGCTGTGAGTTTATGAAGTTGGCTGATTGCTGGAGTGGAGAAGGTGCGCGACGAAAAGCCCACAGACAGTATCTCTATGCCACAAAACCCGCCACTTAGCGTGACTTCGATACGATCGCGTGGCTGCGGCAACGAGAGTGTGCTTCGCATCATTACAGGCGGTTCGGCTATCCCAGCCTACGACGTTCGCGGCTTCCGCGCGGCGATCTCAGCGCGGATGATCGCGATGAAGCTGCTCGCCGTGGAGATGGCCAGCTCGGCGTCCTGATGTGAAAGAAAACCTCTGTCGTCGTACACCCCGAGATTCCTCTTTCGCCGAATCCGGTCAAACACAGCGATGATTCCGCCGTGCTTGCTGTCGATCCGCGCCTTCACGAATTCAATGATCGCGATGTGATGGCCGGGGAGGCTTCGCGGGCGTGAGCCATGGCTGAACATGAAGCCGAGCGAAGTTTTGAGCATCGCCTCGTATGCAAGCTGCAGCTCGGCTTCTTCGTCGAACGAGATAGCCTTGCGAGCGGATTCACGCTTGCCTGCCGCGCTGGAAATGAAGCGCTCGACTTGCCGCCAATCGGTTTTAGGAGGCCTTAGCTTCTGCACGCGTCACCAGGAGCGGGACGCGCTTATTGTGCCAGACGTTTTCGAGAAACGGATCTTTTCGCACGCGCCGGTAGCGAAGCTCTGACTGCGAAAGGACAGTGTATTCGGTGTTGCGTCCGAGCTGGTGCTCGAGGCGATTCATGGCCATCGCCAAGGCGGCTGCCTTTGGCCGGCCAATGATGAGCACATCGATATCGCTGGCGGCGTCTTGCTGATTACGCGCGAACGAACCGTAAAGGTACGCTTCTTCAATTCCCGGAATGGACGAGAGCGCGACGGCCAGTAGGCAGGCGCGCCGATGGTCTTGGTCACAATACCGCGCACTTCCTAAAGCAAGGGATACGTTTTGTCGAGCATCACGTACTTTTGATGGCCGCTCATTTCCGTGCGGAACAAGCCCTCACGCACGAGACTTGCCAACTCTCTCGAAAGGTTGGATGGATCGACAGAAAGAGTGGCTGCGAGCTCGCGAACGTGCAGACGCGCGTCCGGATTGGTGAAGGAATACGTCAGCAGCTTGCGGCGAGTTGTAGAGCGAAGGTCGAGCATGGTAGAAGCATGCCACAATCGAAGTGGTGATCTACCATGGGTTACTCAGGAAGTCGCAACGTGGGGCAGGTTCCAATGGAGCGCGAGCGCCACGCAGCGCAGCGCGAAGCAGGCAGCGCCGCCGGCAAAGGCGGCCCACCCGCGCGGCACTCCGAGCCTGCGCAGCACGATCAACAACACGGAGCCAAGTATCGCGGCCGAGCCGTAGACGTCTGCGCGCAGCACCCGTGGCACTTGCGCGAGCAACAGCGCCGCGATGGTGCCGCCGCCAACGGCGGTGAGCGTCCCCATCATCACCGCAATCAGCGGATGCAGCCGGAATTCGAGCGCCTTCTCGGTACCGGCCACGGCGAACAGCGCGAGCGCCGCGGCGTCTAGCACGAGCAGCATCGTCGACGGCAGCGTCTGGAAAATGTGGTGAAATAAAAACACGATCGCGCCGCCCGTCAGCGCCACGGCCGGGTAGCGCCAGTTGCGCAGCGACGCCGGCGGCACATCGCCGATCAGCGCGTCGCGAATGATTCCGCCGCCCAGCGCAGTCGCGAACGCGAGCACCAGCAAGCCGAGCAGATCCAGCCCGCCGTACACCGCCGCCGTCGCGCCCTCAATCGCAAACAGAAAAGTCCCCGCGAGGTCGACCGCGTAGAGCAGCTTGTCTTTGTTGTAGTGCAGAATTGTCGTCATGCGTGGGGCATTTTACTCTGAACGCGCTCAATTCGAAGTGGGCGACCATCATCCGGCGGGTCGCTTGCGCACCAGCTCAATATGTTCCGGCTCAATCAAAATCGTTTCGTAGGGACTTCCGTTGACGGATCCGATTGTGAGCTCGGCCATTCCGCCCTCTCTGAGGCTCTCGACAACAAATTCGTGGCCGACGCATCTTTCGAACGTGCTGTTCGCGGGCAGGTCGGGGAAATCCTCTAGGCGCGGTGGGACGGCGATAATGCGAATCGTGTCCCCGACAGTTACTCCTTCGCGTCAGGCGTGCCGGCGGTTTTTCGAAGTCCAAACGATTCTGCGTAGATGTGTTGTGTACCACATTGACAATACGTTGTGTCTATGATATAATGTATGGCGGCGCCTGAGCCGCACCAACGCAGCGACGTGATTAGCAGCCCGCACTCAGGCACAATACTGGACCGGAGAGTGCGAATGTTAGAGTTTCGCAGGCCCTCGCAAGTTCGAAGGCTGTACTTGATGAAGCTGTCGCGGACGATGCTGCCGCTGCCCGACGGGCGCACGCTCGATCTGATTCTGCCGTCCTACATGATCGAGATGGAAGACAAGCTGCGCGTGCTGGTCGACACGGGCATCAATGACGACGCCGTAATGCCGCCGGGCGCTCCACCGCGGCTCGAGAAATCGACAGTCTTCGAGCAGCTGGCGACGCTGTATCTCGATCCCGACGACATCGACGTGGTGATCTGCACACACTTCGACGTCGATCACGCCGGATACCACGACAAATTTCCCGACGCCGAGTTCATCGTGCAGCGCGAGCACTACGAAATCGCGCGCCACGGCAACAAACGCACCGACGCGACGCGTCCGTACTGGGGAAAATTCGGTCTGAAGTACCGCGTGATTCAAGGCGACCATGAAATTCTTCCCGGCGTGCGGCTGATCGAAACCAGCGGGCACCTGCCGGGGCACCAATCCGTGTTGGTAGAGCTTCCGAACACGGGGAAAGTGCTGCTGGCGATCGACGCGGTGATGTTTCAGTCGCAGTTCGTGCGCGACCGCAAGGCCGGGCCGAATGACGCCGATCCCGCGCTCACGATTGCCAGCACGCACAAGCTGCTCGACATTGTGGAGCGCGAAAATGTGGCGCTGACTGTGTTTGGCCACGACGGCGCGCAGTGGAGCACGCTGAAAATGTGCGCTGAATACTACGATTAGCGCTGGCTGCGTGGCTTAGGCTTCAGCCTGCGCGTCGGACAGGCCCGAAGGCCGGTCCTCCGACGAACGCGTGCTTGATCCTGGCAACTTTCACTGGCGGAGCGGCCAAGAGATTAGGCGGAGGCCTGGGTGGAACAGGCTCGAATTCGCCTGTGACGGTGCTGCAGCGATTAGCACCACAAAACATCACCGACAATATGTCTGTTCCACGAAAACCACTGTAACGTTCGGCGGAAGAAAAGTATAAGCGGTGCTTTTGAATTGAGTGTGGCGGACCTTCACAGCCGAAGGTGCGGCCTTAGGGCCTGTCCGGCTTATTTTGCCCAGGCCATGCCGTCGGGGCCGGGGCCAGTGGGGAAGTGATCCATCACGGTGAAGGTGGCCAGATCGATCACCGCAACGCCGTTGTCTCCCGCGAGCGCAACGTAGGCGACCTTGCCGTCGGGCCGGATCAAAATTCCGCCGGGGCCTTTGCCGACGGGCAGCGACTTCACGATGCTGCGCGACGCCACATCGATCACCACCACATCGTCGCTGCCCGGATCGCTCACCAGTGCGTGCTTTCCGTCGAGCGTGAACTTCACGCGGTTCGCATGTTTCGCGCCGGATTTGAACGTCGCGGTCACTTTGCTCGACGCGACGGAAATCGCGGAGATGGTCTGATCGTCCGCGTTTGCCACCCAAGCTTCCTTGTCGTCCGGCGTGATGTCGATGCCTTCGCAGCCGCGCCCGACAGGAATATTCGTCTCGCTCCATCCCGACGGCTCGGAACTTTTCACAATGGCTGTGACACTCGCGGAATTCACGTTCGCGGTGAAAAACTCATTCAGGAATTTCGTGCGGAGTACCATGTGCGTGCGATCCTGCCCAACGCCCAGCACCCAATCGACCGCGTTCGTCGCAAGATCGTAGCGGGCGATCACTTTATTCAGCTCGGCGGTGAAATACACTTTGCCCTCGGAAAAAATGATGCCGTGCGGCGCGCGCAGCGGCGAGATGTCCACGCGATGAATTTCCTTTTGCGCGGCGAGGTCGTAGACGGAGAGAGTGTTGCCCGCCTGTTGTGGCGGCTGGCCGTAGTTGGTAGCGAATGCAAACTTGCCGTCATTCGACGCCGCGATCTCGTGCGGACCGTTTCCCGTGGGGATGCGCGCTACGACTTGCTTCGTGAACGGATCGACGATCGCCAACTCATTCGCGCTTTTATTCAGCACGAGCAGCGCAGGCGAAGGCGTGGGGCCGGACGACTGCGTCGCGCTCGCGTTTGTGTCGGACGGCGTGGAAGGTAGCGCGCCCATAAAGCGTCCGCGTTCGTGCCGCGCGAAAACGCCGACCGCCGTGCCGGCCGCCAGAATGAACACCACCGTCAGCACTAGCGTGATCAGTTTGCCGCGCGATTTCTCTTCGCGATCGTCCACAGACATATCCAGCCTCCTGATTGAAGCGCCATCTTACTTGCGCGCCAGCGCCGCGGCAATACAGCGAATCGTGGGATAGCCGACCCGGCTGTCGTCCTACGAAGGCGCCCATCGCTACGCACTCACGTCAATCCCGGACCGACGCCGAAGTAAAGCCACCCGTAAGGGTCGGTTTCGTAGCGCATGCGGGAGGAAGGCGCGCGCCGTTCCGATTGGCAGTTGCCGTTCGCTTCAAACGGTTTTCACGGAGTGCGGAAGCTTGGCACCGCTAGGCTACAAACCCCGCACCGGCGGGACGATGTCGCGCTAGACACGAAGCGCTGTCAAAGTCGTTTGCAAACGCTTGCGGTCGTCAAACGCGTCGAGCCGGCGGTAGTCGAGCCGATATTGTGCTTGGGATTCGGACCGTGGCCCAGCGGTGCCAAGCTACCGCACTCCGGGAAATGCATGTGAATCGGCGCGGCGATTGGTCCAGGCTTATAATCCAGCGGGGCGGCCGGCGGATTTGCCCAACGCGGCGGCGTACAGTTTGTTGATCCGCGGCTGGATCCACCAGATTCCGATCACGAAGAACCAGACGCCGAAGAAATTCCACGCCATGCCGCCGAATCCGCCGGCTTGGCGCTTCTCCACGCGGCGCAGCACGTCCGCCACGAACCCGATATCGAAGAACAAGCACGCGAACGTAACCACGGTCAGCAACAACGTCCACGGCGGCGGCGACGAAGAGTTTTGCGCGCCGGCCGCATCCGCAAGCAGCACCAACGCGAATGGCGCAATCAGCGAAATGGAGAACGGCGTCACATCGCGTTCGAGCGGCGTCCCTTCCAGCAGTGAATTCAAAAACGTTCCCGCGGCCCACATCCATCCGAGCAGGAACAGCATGTCGAGAGCGCCGCAGATTGTCTTCGTGATTGCAGGGTTGCCGAGAAGCGTCGCGTTGGAAAGCAGCGCCACCACTTGCACGAGCGTCAGCGCCACGGACAACAGAAATAGCTGCCAGTGTTTTGCGCCGAGGTAAAAGCTTGCGATGGGATTCATCTTTTTCGGCGGGATTACTTCAGACCGCGGACCATGTATTCCGTCGAACTGACTCGATGAAAATTATAGGCGTAGCTCTTGCCGTCGCGCGACGAGTATACGATCAGCGAGCTGATGCCGGCCCCTTCAGGCCGTTCGACGGTGCGAATCAACGTCTTCTTCCTATCTTTCAAATCGAGCCGCCAAATCTCGACCGCTGAGGCGGCGCCGATGGTGCTGCCTGCCCCCGATTCGCCCAGCGTTCGGCGGATCAGCAGGCCCTCGCCATCCACCGTGAAATCCTGCACAAATTCGTTCGGCGCGATCTCCGGCAACGGTTGCGAATCGCCGCCACTCATCGGGAGGATGGCTAAAGTATTTTTGGCGGTATCCCGGCTAATCGCTCGCGTCCCATCCGGGGAAATTGCAATCACGACTGTTCCTACTGGCGTGAAGGGAGTCTGCGTGCCATTCAGATCGCCGATGTAAGCGCGTTCGGGTTGGCTGTTTTCCGACGCGTTGGTCAAATACCGTCCGTCGGGGAGAAAGCGCACCGAGCTGTAGGTCATTTTGGTATGCGTGAGCTGGCGCGGCTCGCCCGTTCCGGTGGGCAGCAGCATCAACTGGTGCGGCGTCGTCGGCAGGCGGGAGATCGCATACTTTCCGTCGTACGAGAGGTCCATCGCATCGCCCGGCCCGAGCATCACGGCGGGGGAACCATCGAGGTTGCGCAGCAGCGTGGCGTAATTGTCCCCCACGTGCTGGTCGCCAAAAAGAATCTGTTTGCCGTCGAACGAAAACCGCACACCGAACGGCCAGTCCAGCCACGAAAAATCGCGCCCCTTGGGAAACTCGGGCGTGAACACCATCATGACGCGATGATTCGTCGAGCTGTCGATCAGCGCCTCGCCATTCGCGCGAACATCCTGCAGGACCGTGCGTCCCGGCGCGGAGAGCAGCGTCCTCACGTTTCCCGAAAGCGTCGCCGCGAAAATGTCCGCACTCGAATGGTTCTCGGTCGCGTTGTACCAGATTTCCTTTCCGTCCGGCGACCAGGCCAGGTGCTGGGTCTCGCCATACTGGCGGGACAGAATATCCTTGTTGCCCTGCATGTCGATCACCGCGAGGCTCCCGAGATCGTCGCCAAACAGCGGATGATCGAGAAACGCGATCAGCTTTCCGTCGCGCGAAAAATGCGGATTGCTGATCCAACCTTGCGTTTCGTAGAGCACGTGGCCCGCGGGATATTCCAGCCTGTAGCCGTGCCGCTCGGGCACGAACCGGACTACCGCGAAATCTTTTCCCGCCACATCCCACGTCGCGTACTGGATGTTGTCGAGCACCGGGCGCGGCGCGCCGCCGTCGATTCCCACTCGCGCCAGCGTGCCGGCGGCGGCGTAACCGCCGCCCGTGCTGCGCATTTTCTGAATTACCAGCGCCTCGCCGGTTGGCGACACCGATTCGATCTGGTCGGCTGGAATATTCAGCGCGCGAAGGCCGGGCGTGTCCACGCTGCCGATGTAGAGCATCCGCTGAGTGTCGCTCGACAATTTGGCCGCGCACAAAAAGCTGTGGCCGTCGGGAAGGAAGCGTGACGACTCGATGAAGCCTTCGAGGAACGTTACCTGTTGAAACGATGGCGGTGTGGAGCGGAACATCGTCCGCGCGGCGAACCACGCTGCTGCCGCGCCGACGGCGAGCGCGAGCAGTACAGCGGCTGCGATTTTGCCGACGCTCGACTTCGCGGGGGCGGCGGACCGCGCGGCCGCTTGTGAGGCGGCCTCGGCGTCCGCTGCCGCAACGGCTTGCGCGCCGGAGCTGCTCCGTAGGGCGCTCAGTTCGTTCAGTTGAAACGCAATGTCGCCGGCGGATTGGAACCGCTGTTGCGGGTCCTTCTCCATGCAGTGATGCACGATGCGGTCGACGGTCGGCGAAATTTCCGTATTGGTCGCGGTCAGCTCCGGTGGCTCGTGATTCAGGATCGCGCTCATCAGGTCCGCGGAAGTGTCGCCGCGAAACGCGCGCTTGCCGCTAAGCATTTCGTAGACCACCGCGCCGAAGCTGAAAATATCGCTGCGCGCGTCGGCTACCTTACCGCGCACTTGCTCGGGAGACATGTAGCCGAGCGTACCCATCACCACGCCGATTTGCGTGCCGCGGTTTCCTGTCGCTCCCAGGGTCGCGTCGAGATCCGATTGCGCCGGTTCGGCCTGCGTGAGCTTCGCGAGTCCAAAGTCCAGAATCTTCACGCGTCCGTCGTTGGTAATGAAAACGTTGTCGGGCTTGATGTCGCGATGGACGATGCCGCGCTCGTGAGCCGTTGCGAGCCCGCGCGCGATCTGAATCGCGTACTCGATGGCTTTGCGCTCGCGCATCGCTCCGCCGCTGGCGAGTTTTTCGCGCAGCGACCCACCTTCGAGCAATTCCGAAACGATGTACGGCGACTCCATCGACGACCCTGTGAGCGGCGGCACGCCCGGCGACGCGGGCGGGGGAGACAAGACACCCGTTGCGCCACCCGAGCCGCCAGTGGCGTGAACGAGCGGCGCGGTCCCGACGTCGAATACCGTGAGAATGTTGGGATGGTTCAGCGCAGCGACGGCTTGCGCTTCCTGCTCGAACCGGCGGAGGCGGTCCTGATCGTTCGCCAGCGACGCGGGCAAAATCTTGATGGCGACTTCGCGCCCCAGCCGCCCGTCGCGCGCGCGATACACCTCGCCCATTCCGCCCGTGCCGATGAGCGATTGAATTTCGTACGGCCCAAGTTTTGTTCCGGGAGCGAGCGCCAAGGTGCGCGGATTATACCTCAACGCTGGATAGTCTCGCTTCGCGTGCCGGATCGAAACCCGCGATACGAATCTGGCCGGCGGAGGCCAACTGAAGTTGGTCGCGCAAAGACTGAAAGTCTATGTTAGAGCGCGCGTTGCGCGCCAAGGCGTCGCAGAGGCGGCCGCGATAGTTGAGGGACTTTAGCGCGGGACGCGGCGCTCTTTTTGCGAGCGCAGATACAAGAAGAAATTTGTGAGCGCAAGCAAGGACGCGACGATGACGAGGTAAAATGTCAGCGTCGCGTTTTTGTAAATGCGCGCGGTGATGCCCCCTGGAAGCACGGAGAGGTTTCCCGGCAATCGCGCGAGTTCAGAATGTCATGGGCGCACTCACTTCTGTGGCTCCATGATGTAGAGCGTGGAAAGAATCCGCGTGTAGCTGAATGCAATCGTCTGCCCATCCGGAGTGATCGTTGCGGTATCGAACCCCTGCACTCCGGAGCGATCTGCAGGGAAAAGCGTCTTCACCAGTTCGCGCTTCCCGGTGGCGAGATCCACTTTGAAGATCGGCGCCCCCGTATTCACGTCGCCGCGGTGGCCAACGAAAATCGATCGCCCGTCTGCCGACGGAGCCAGCACGAAATCCTCCGGCACCAAGCCGGGAATCGTCCGCGGCGCGCCGCCGTCAATTGGAAGTAGCACCCTCACGCGTTCGGGAAAACGAACCGCGTAGATCGATTTTCCATCGGGGGTCGTTCTGTTGCCGTACGCAGCATAGCTTTCGCCGCTGGGTGTGACCTGTTTCGGCGCGCCACCATCGATCGCGGCGATGTACACGAGGCGCTTTCCATCCTTTTCCGCTTTCGAAAAGATGAGCGATTTACTGTCCGGTGTCCATGGCGCTGAGCGTAGCGCGCCTTCGCTTCCGGGTATTGTGCGCACTTCGCCCGGCCCGGTGGGAAAAATGGATATCGGGAGAAGCTCGCCACTGTTCGAGTTGCCGGCAATGGCGGCCACCCATTTGCCGTCTGGCGAAAGACTGATCGGCTCTCCGTCGCCCAGGCGCACCGCGGGGGAACCGTCCGTCTTTCGCAAATAGATTCCGTAGTTTGCACCGGCGCCCTCGCCGCTTTCGCCGAACAATACCGTCTTGCCGTCGCCCGAAATGCCGAAGACCAGCGACCAGTCCAACCAACCCGACGCGCGCATGCTTCCGTCTTTTACGTTCATGACCGCCGCGTCGATCCGCTCATCGGCTTCCGAAAACAGCACCCGCCCGTCTTTGGCCACGTCGAAAAGATTCATCGAGCCAGGGATCGTCGCGACGATGCGCTCGCGTCCGCCGAGCGTTACGCCGTAAAGCGCGCGCGCCGAACCGGTCGGCGTCGCCGTGAAGCACACCTCGGTTCCGGACGAGCACCACGCCAGGCCCCGGGCGCTGGTAAAGTTCTTCGTCAACGTGTTCTTTTTCCCGGCGAGATCCACTACCGCAATCGAGCCTGCGTCGTCGTTCGCTACCGGGTGATCGACAAACGCAACGTGCTGCCCGTCCGGTGCAACTCGCACGTCGCCCGCCCACGTCTTTGTCTCGTAGAGAACCTTGCCGATAGGGAATTCCACGGTTTCAGTCCCGATCTGCTGCCTCACCACCGCCAACTGCTTTCCATCCGGACCCCAGTCCGCAAAGGTGACGTCCGTGGTCAGCTCACGCGGCGAACTGCTCGATGCGGCCATCTCTGCCAGCGTGCCCGCATTTCGGAACGGCCCGCCGTTCTTTATATTGAGGTCCACTGCCATCTCGCCCGTTGGCGCGATGGAAAGTACTTCGGTGTCCGGCGGCAAGCCGAGCGAACGCGACTCCGGGCTATCCACGCGCTGCTCGTAGACATCGGTCGGATTGCCGTCCCAACCCGCGGAGTAGACGATCGATTGGCCGTCCGGCATGAATCGCCCGGCAAGCGAAAAGCCGTGGCGGAAAGTGAGGCGGTGGAATTTCGGCGGCGTGAAGTGAAGCGTGTTGCGCGCGATGAGCCAGCCGGCGGCTACGGCGATGGAAAGAAGCGCGAGGCCGGCGATCGCGGCCGCGAGTTTTTTGGCCATCGAGGTCGCTTGCGCTTGCGCGGCGGCAGCGCCGGTGAGCGCGGCGCTCGCGCCGGATGCGCTCGTGCTGGTCGATCCACCGGAGAGCGATTCGAGATCGAAGGCGAGGTCGCGCGCGGATTGAAATCGTTCGTTCGGATTTTTCTCCAGCGCGTGACGGACCACGCGATCGACTCCGGGCGGGATCGGCTTTCCTTCGCCGGAAAGCTCGGGCGGATCTTCTTTCAGGATCGCGGCCATTGTGTCGGCGGACGAATCGCGCTGAAACGCGCTGTGGCCGCTCAACATTTCGTAGAGAATCGTACCCAGCGCGAAAATATCGCTGCGCGAATCGGCCGGCTTGCCGCGCACCTGCTCGGGCGACATGTAGCCCGCGGTGCCGAGCACTACGCCTTCTTCGGTGACGGGTCCGGCCTGCATCGCGTTCGTGCGCGTCACGGTCTGGCCGTCGGCTGTGTTCGCTGCCGTGTCCGGCTGCGTGAGCTTGGCGAGGCCGAAGTCGAGAATCTTCACGCGGCCGTCGGCGGTGATGAAAATGTTCGCGGGCTTCAGGTCGCGGTGGACGATTCCTTTTTCATGCGCGGCGGCGATGCCGTGCGCGGTTTGCACCGCGATGTCCAGCGCTTTGCGAACCGGAATCGCGCTTTCGCGGAGCCGCTGTTGCAGCGTTTCACCTTCGAGCAGCTCGCTTACCAGGTACGGCGAGCCGTCTTGCGTTTCAATTTCGTAGATGGTGAGGATGTTCGGGTGGTTCAGGGCGGCCACCGAGCGCGCTTCCTGCTCGAAGCGCTTCAGCCGCGCGGCTTCGTTGGTGAGAGATGCGGGGAGAATCTTGATGGCGACGTCGCGGCCGAGCCGGGAATCGCGCGCGCGATACACTTCCCCCATTCCGCCAGCACCCACGAGCGACACAATTTCGTACGGCCCAAGTTTTGTTCCAGGAGTGAGTGCCAAGGTGCGCGGATTATACCTCAACGCTGGATAGTCCTGCTTCGCGGGTCTGTCATCCGACGAATACGAGGATAAGTCAGAGCGGAAGCGATGCCGGACCGCGACGGGTGATACGAATCTGCGCGGAGGAGACCAACTGACGTTGGTTGCGTGCAGACTGACAGCCTATGTTACAGCGCTATTCGCGCGCCCAGACGATAGCCGGGTCCGCTGTCCTATTTGAGTTTCAATCTCACTCACTGCGACCCGCGCGAAAACTCCAGCTTGCCGACGCCCTTGTGCGCCGCAAACTCCTCGACTCAGCGCGGAAAATCCTTGCCCGACGTTCCTCTCCATTTCAGTTGCCAGTCCAGCGCGACCGCGCCTTCCGGGCTCATCTGGCGAACAAAAGATTTCCTCGCGAATTTAATTCCCCTTTTCGAAGCAGCGTTTCAATCTCCTCCGGCTGTGGCCCCCTTGAAGCAACATGATTCTGAGATTTCCCAGGTGCTCCTGCGGCATTTGGTCTTCGACGCGCTTCAGCCCGGACAAAATCAGCAGTCCCAGCGCAAACGACGCCCGCCGCGATGAACGTCGCCAGAAGCCGGAGGGCAATGTCGTGCCAGTACAGCGTGGTGGTCATGGAAGGAATCACTTCGACGCAGTCGTCCACCGGAGCTTAAGGTCGCCTTCACGTCAAACGGAATGCACGATTTCGTGTAATTTGCGCAACAGCGGGATGTAGTCTTCGTCTTCCGCCTGGGCCGGCGTAGAGGCGCGCACTCCAAAAACAAAAAGCGCCGCGGAAGGGAACTCACTCCTCACGGCGCTCCGTACTGATTCTTCAGTCCACGCAGCCTGTTGCAACAGCCTTACGTTTGTTTCATTGAGCCGCGATGCGCCGCGAACGACACGCCCGCCCAAATTGTTTACGCCTGCTCGATCGATTTGGCTGCCGCGTCGATCGCATCCGCGATCTTCTGCACTTGCTCCGGCGTGATCGAGCCCTGCGACGTCTTGAGCCGCAGCGCGTATTTAAAATTTTCCACCGCGCGAATGATCTGCGGCGAACGTCCCGGGCCAAAAGCGCTGCTCGCTTCGTTCATCCGCTCGAACACCGCATCGACGGCGGACTTCTTTTCCTCGAGGTACTTCTTGCCCTCTTCGGTGATGGTGTAGAGCTTTTTGCTGCCGTCGGTGGAGCTCACCGTGGCGTAGCCCATCTCTTCCAGCATCGTCAAAGTCGGGTAGATCAGTCCCGGGCTAGGGGAGTAGGCCCCGTTGAGTTTCTCCTCGATCGCCTTCATCAGCTCGTAGCCGTGTCGCGGCTTTTCCGCGATCAGTTGGAGCAGGACGATTTTCAGGTCTCCGCCCTCAAAGACGCGTGCCGCAAACCGCATCCGCCCGCCGAAACCGCCGCCTCCCCAGTGACGTCCGAAGTGGCCCCGTTCGCCAAAGTCGCCCCGGTGCCCGCCGCGGAAGTGCTTGCCGCCGCAACGTCCTTGAAGCCGAAAGCGCCTGGACTCGTGGTCCGGCTGCCCCTCGCTAGGATCTTGGTAATGCACTTGATAGTGTTTCATGTGTTCTCCGATAGTGCCGTGATATGTCACATGATATATCAGAGATAGGACTTGTCAACATCTTTTTCGGATTTCCTGCCGTTCGGCGCAAGTCATGCCTACTTATAATGTTAGCCCGCCTCCCGCTTCCCCTCGGCTATACTGGCCGAGAACATGCCAAATCCAGTACCAAGCCTCCAGCCCGGCAAAAGTTCTAATTCGGCTCCCGGGATTGCGTATTCCGGCCGCCTGTCGGACCTTGCGATTGAAGCTGCCGCGCTGAAGAAGAAGGACGACTCCTACGGCCTGCTGAAGCTGGCGCTTCTGGCCGCGGCGATCGTCGTGGCCGTGGTCGCTCTGCTGTATCACACCATCTCGATGTGGTGGATCGCGGTCCCGTTCGGACTGTTCGTTTACTTCGTCGTCGCGCACGAACGCGTGCTGCGCCAAGTTCGGCGCGCAGCTCGCGCGAAAGCGTTCTACGAACGCGGCGTGGCTCGCCTGGAAAATCGCTGGATGGGAACGGGGCAGTCCGGCGACCGCTTCCTCGATGCTCGCCACCCGTACGCGCGCGACTTGGATATTTTTGGCCGCGGGTCGATCTTCGAATTGCTTTGCACCGCGCGCACAAATGCCGGCGAAGAAACTCTGGCGCGTTGGTTGCTCGAGCCTGCCACGGCCAACGTGGTTCGCGCGCGCAACGACGCCGTGAGCGAGCTGCGCAGCCGCCTGGACCTGCGCGAAGATCTCGCCAACCTGGGCGAGGACATCCAAACCGGCGTGCAGCCCGAAGCGCTGGCGCGTTGGGGCGAAGGATTTTCAGAGACTACCGGCACGTCCGCCACAAAATCCGAGCTGCCACAATTTTCGAGCGGCCTCCGAGTCGCGACATTCGCCCTGAGCGCCATCGGGCTTGCTGGAATCTTTGCGTGGATTGGGTGGAGCATCCACTGGCTCATCGTCGCGGCCGCCATTGCGAACGTCGCGCTTTCGTTGCGCTATTTGAAGAGCATCGAGGAGCAGGTTGGCGCGATTGAAAAGTCAGCGAAGGATTTGGCGCTGCTGGCGGGAGTGCTGGCGCGTCTGGAGCAGGAAAAATTCAGCGCGCCGCTGCTGGTGGCGCTGCGCGAACGCCTGAAAGGCGACAGGATCCGCGCGTCGGAAGCGATCGTCAAGCTGAACCGGCTGATCCAGCTGCTTGAATCGCGAAGGAACCAGATTGTCGCGGTGCTGGAGCCGTTCGTGATGTGGTCGGTGCAGATCACATTTGCGATTGTGGCGTGGCGGCGCGTGTACGGCCCGTCGATTCGCGCGTGGCTGGAAGGCGTCGGCGAACTGGAAGCGCTGAGCGATCTCGCCGGATACGCCTACGAGCATCCCGCCGACGTGTTTCCGGAATTCAGCGCCAATGCCGACTCCGTCGGTTGCTTCCACGCGACTGCCTTCGCGCATCCGCTGATTCCCGAAGACCGCGCGGTGCGCAACGATTTGAAGCTCGACGACAAACTTCGGCTTGTGGTGATCAGCGGTCCGAACATGGCAGGGAAGAGCACTTTCATTCGCGCCGTCGGAGCGAATGCCGTGCTCGCGCAGTGCGGCGCGCCGGTCCGCGCCGAGCGGCTGCAGATCTCGCGGCTCACGGTTGCGGCGTCGGTTTGCATTCTGGATTCGCTGCAAGGCGGCATCTCGCACTTCTACGCAGAGATCACCCGGCTGAAGCTGATCACCGATCTCGCGCGCGGCGAAACGCCAGTTCTGTACTTGCTGGACGAGCTGCTGAGCGGCACGAACTCGCATGACCGCCGCATCGGCGCCGAAGCGGTCGTGCGGAGCCTTTTCGATCGCGGCGCGCTCGGCCTAGTGACCACGCACGATCTCGCGCTCGCCGAAATTGTTTCCACGCTCGGCTCCGCCGCCACCAACGCCCACTTCGAAGATCACCTGAAAGACGGCAAGCTCGGCTTCGACCACCGCCTCAGCCCTGGCATCGTGAAAACCAGCAATGCGCTCCAGCTGATGCGCTCCATCGGCCTCGAGATCTAGCGCGCGCGTGGCACGCCCGTACTACTCGTCACGCCGCACACCATCCGGCTCGTAGCGTAGGCACTCGTGCGTGCGGGCACCCCAAATTCATTTGGTGGCCCGGTTCACCGGCACGGCCACGCTACAAAACAAATGAGCGAGTACTGCGGCTGCTCGTCGCCGTTTTTTACGGCGGAAGCTGAACTGGCTACTCCGGCACCCCAATGAACTTGGGGTGCCCGCACGCACGAGTGCGTACGCTACGAGTGTGTGCGCAGCGAGTGCGTATGCCGCAACGACCTGGTTTTCGGTGCGACTTACGAAATTGTCGATCCACGCCTCGGTTGTGCCAAAATCCCAGCGATGAGCCTGCGCCACCCGTCGCGACGCAATTTTCTTCAGCAAGCCGGCCTCGCCGCGTCGGGCATCGTCGTCACGGACGCGCATCCGCTACTGCACGCGCTGGCGCGGCCCTTCATCTCCGGCGTGTTGCCCGACGACGCGAGAGCCGACTACACACTCCGCATCGGCGCGAGTGCCATCGAGATCGCACCCGGCCATATTGTTTCCGCCATCACCTACAACGGCCAATTTCCCGGCCCGTTGCTGCGCTTCAAAGAAGGAGTGCCGGTCACCGTGGACGTCTTCAACGACACCGACATGCCCGAGCAACTCCACTGGCACGGCCAGTTTGTGCCCGTCGATATCGACGGCGCTTCGGAAGAAGGCACGCCGTTCATTCCCGCTCGTGGCATGCGCCGCCTGATTTTCACTCCGCGTCCCGCCGGCCTGCGCTTCTATCACACGCACAATCGCGCGGGCGCCGATTTGCACACGGGGCAATACAGCGGCCAGGTCGGCGCGGTTTACATCGAACCGAAAGAAAATCCCGGCCGCTACGATCGCGAGGTGTTTCTGGTGCTGAAGGAATTTGAACCCACGCTTAGCCGCGGCGGCGATATGCCGATGCATTTTCTTTCGCCCGCCGCGCCCGATTCCGCGCTGAAAGGCGCCGGAGAATCGGCGATGAAAGCGTCGCTTGCGAAGGGCATGCCGCATGGCTACGAAGTGGGCTATGAATTGTTCACGATCAACGGGCGGATGCTCGGACACGGCGAGCCGGTGCGCGTGAAAGAGGGCGAGCGCGTTCTGTTCCATGTGGTCAACGGCAGCGCCACGGAAATTCGCAGCCTTGCGCTGCCGGGCCACACGTTTCGTGTGATCGCGCTCGACGGCAATCCTGTTCCGGTGCCCGCGGACGTTCCGGTGTTGTGGCTCGGCACTGCGGAGCGTGTCTCTGCGATCGTCGAAATGAAAAATCCCGGCGAGTGGATCTTGGGCGACACCGCCGATGACGATCGTCATCACGGAATGGGCATCGTGGTGGACTATGCCGGCCGAACAGGGAAGCCCGTGTGGTCGGCTCCAAAACCGTTTCACTGGAGCTACGCGCGGTTCGCGCACGCCACAATTTCGGACTCAGCGCCTCCGGTTTCGCAGCCCGACGAAACCTTCGAAATGACCGTTACCAAAGACAACGCCGCCGATCGCGGATTCAATCGCTGGATGATCAACGGCGAAGCCTTTCCCGATAGTTCCGTGCCGATGGCCGCGCGATTCCACCTTCGCGAAGGCCGCCGCTACCGCCTGCGCATGAAAAACGCGAGCGACGACATTCACCCCGTTCACCTGCATCGTCACAGTTTCGAGCTGACCAAAATCGCAGGCAAGCCGCTCTCCGGAGTAATGAAAGACGTGGTCATGCTCAACGGCTACCAGGAAATGGAAATCGATTTCACCGCCGACAATCCTGGCATGACGCTGTTTCACTGCCACCAGCAGTTGCACATGGATTTCGGATTCATGACGCTGTTCGATTACGTGTGAGCCGCGCGAAGCTGCATCGCAACGAGGCCGCGATTCCGTCACGGTCCACTTATGCGAAAAAAGGAAAAGCCGGGGGCAAGCTCCTCCGTGCCAAACTGCGGCACGGAGGCAAAACCGGCGAAGTGCCCACGCTACTCCGGCCGACCCGCAGCATACGCACTCGTGCGCGTGGGCACCCCAACTTCATTGGGGAGCCGGTCTAGCCATTGCGCTAGCACCACGAAGTTTCCGAATGAGCAGCGACCCCGCCCACATATCGTTCCGACTGGAAGTATTCATCGCCGACCCGGCCACCAAATGAATGTGCTAGCCCGCACGCTACGAGTGCTCACGATACACGAAATTGTCCGCGCTACACGGAATCGCGAATAGCCGCAGGCAAGGTTGCTCACGCTACTCAGAGCGAGCTCAAAATAAAACTCTAGTGAAATTCTGCAGCGCTGTTTCGCAACGTTTACTACTCCACGCTGATAGTTAACATCGAAAATGGCGATTGGACTCCGCGCCGTCGCGCTGTGAAACTGTGATTGCCAGCCGATCACCCTGTCGCGATCTAGCCGGCACTGCACCAAGGCACTCGCACCAAGCTTCAAACGCCGCGCATCGATCGCGCCGTGTGGCACACCTGCTGACCTCGTCGTCCGCAAAACACAAAACTGATCAACCGGTCGCGCGCCTACACGCGCCGGCCATATTCCGAGGAGGAATATATGAACGCTACATTTGCGAACACGAAGTCTGCTGTGGAAGTGAAGTCGTCTTCCGAATCAAAGCCGTCGTCGCGCGTGAGGAAATTCGCCTCGCGCATCGCCGTCGCGGCGCTCGCGCTTCTCAGCCTCACGGTGGTGCCGTACGCAACCGAAGCGCAGGCTGCGGCGTCCGGGGCATTCACGCTTGCTGCGCCGGCTAAGCTCGGCGCGGTGTCTCTGCCCGCCGGCGAATATAAGTACAAAGTGCAGTGGACCGGCTCACTGCCGTTGCTCTACGTATCGTCGGCGAGCGGTCAAGTGAGCGAGTTCATCTTTGCCGAGGCAGTGAAGGAGTTGCCGACGCACGAAGCCGACAAGCTCACGCTCAAAGTTGCCAATGGCGAGACCTACATCAGTTCGCTCGCGCTCAGCGAACTCGGCTTGAAGTTGTATTACGGCGAGCCGAAGACGATCGTCGCGAAGACGTTCGCGGTACCGAGCACCGCGCTCGCGTCGAATGTGCAGCCCGCGAAGTAGCAGTTCGCGTGTAGCATAACAAAGCGCCCACCCCTGAGGCAGGCTCTCGCGAGCCTGCCTCTTTTTTTCGGGGTGAGCGTTTTCTTGGGGACGCAAATGAAGCAGCGGCCGAGTTAGTCACCCGAGCGTGCAGCGTAACGGTCCAACTCCGCAACGAGCGGCCGCGCATCGCCCGGCATGGGAACGTGGCCACTCAGAATTTCGTGGCGCGTCACATTCGGTCCGTACATGGCTTCGTCGCCGCTCTTATCCGCCATCACCACCGTTCCGTCCAGGCTCGCGCCCGCGAAGATTCCCTTGGTGCGCGAGTAGGAAAGAATTTCGGCGGTGAGTTTCAAGTCCGTGCTGGCCGTAGCTTCGCGGCCCACGGGACCGGCAGCCACCGAAACGTCGCCGCCCATCTTGAACCTATCGCTCAGCAGGCTGTGCAGCGCGCGGTCATTCATAAAAAGGAGAATCAAATCGGTGGACGAGCCGCCGATCTGGTAGCCCACGCTTCCGCCTTCAACCGCCAGGTAAATCGGGGCGCTCCAATTACCGTTCGCAGCGCGGCAGATGGCCACGCCGCGGCCATAATTTCCTCCGAAAATGAAGGCGAACTTTTTGTCGCCGGGAATGATCCCGACGCAGTGCGCCTTGGCGAGGACGTCGTGAGGAATGCTGTCCGGCGCGTTCATGATTTCTTGAAACACGCGCGTGGCGTTCTGGGTGCGGCTGATGTCGTCGTCCTTGTCGGACGCTCGCGAAATTGCAGGCAGTGCCAAACATAAAATCGCAGCACAAATGATTGCCAACTTCTTATTCATGTCTCGCTCCTTTTGGGTGCGTGTTCGTTGGCGCATAAATTCCAACTTCGGCGAGCGTGGCGTCGCATAACGCAACGATCCGACCAGCGAGTGATTCCTGCCACACGCTCACCGGCGCAATAAGGATGAGTCGCGGGGCGAAATCCCACCATCGGCAGAATGCCCTACGTGGGCTGGGGAATTGGCTTTACGCGCGAAGTGTCAATTTGAGGTGGGTAGCGCCTGGCGGAAAACGGCCCACGCGAGATTGAGCGCGGATAGAACTACGCCGACGAGAAATGCAAACATGGCGGCGAAGAAGAACCAGACCAGCAATTCGAACCGGCTGAACAAGCTCTCCGATAGCAGGCTTTCCACCATCATCGTGAGCAACGCTAACGAGACGAGAGCGAAACTTGCGATGCCTACGATTTGATTTGGCGGAGGCGTCGCTGTGCGCGCGACTCCTAGATACGAAAGCGCGAGAGCGGCGCAGACTATGGCTGAAAATGTCTGCCAGTAGAATGGGCCGTACGCGACGCCGGAGAAATCCAGACCCATCGGGGAGAAGGGCAGGATGCCGAAACGGCCAAGGATCGCGACCAGAAATACGATCGCACTGAGTGCGCCGAAAAGCTTAGCGCTGAGCACGGCAAACGCCTCCCGGCCAGGTCACGTTTCCGGAAGTATACGCCTGAGCGCGAGCCTTTAGAATCGGTTCCGCGAGCAGGCTCAAAGCGCTCGACTCCGCCTGAGGCGGGAGTACGGCGGCTATTGAGAGCGGGGGCTTGCCACCGCTTTGCGGAACAGAGCGCTGGCACCAATCGTTCACGCGTCAAGCGGGCACGGACCGGTGCAAAGCGTGTTAAGTTGTTGGTGTCGTTGCAACGGTGCTGCGCGGTGCGCCGATCGATTCGTGCCGTTAATGAGTGGGAAAAACGGCGGCAAGCGGCCGCAGTCTAATAGTCCGCTCGGTTGCGTGGAGGGTTGCGACGACAGGCGGCTGCTCGACATAGGGAAATGCGCGAACGAATCCGCCACAGCGAAGAGCCCGTTGCGCAGAGCTCTTCAGCACGCTCCGGCGCCGCGCGAGCTGCGCTTCACTTCGTCGGAGAGAATGATCGCCTCGGCCACTTCGCGCATGGTCTTGCGCATCTGCCGTGCTTGATTGTTCAATGCAAGATAAGCCTTCTCCTCGCTGATGCCGAGTTCGCGCTGCAGAATCCCTTTGGCGCGCTCGGTGAATTTGCGCGTTTCGAGCCGCTCGGAAAGCTCCTCGTTCGCCGATTCGAGCCGCGCCAGTTCAATTTCTGCGCCCACCAGAAATCCCACAGTGGATAGCAGCCGAATCTCGCGCTGCTTGTAAACGTGCGGCTGGATGTGCTGCACGTTAATCACGCCGGTCACTTTGCCGCGGCACAAAATCGGCACACACAGGATCGCCTGAAACGTGTCCTCTGGAAGCTGCTTGAAAAATTGGAAGCGCGGATCGGCCGACGCGTTTTTCGAGACCGCGACGGCGGTGCGATGCTCGGCGACCCATCCGGTGATGCCCTGGCCGAGGGACAGCTTCAGCGAATCCACCACGTCGCTGTGCGGATTTTTCGACGCGCGCAGCACGAGCTCGTCGCCTTCGAGCACGTAGACAAAGCACGAATCACACTTCACCAGCGCGACCGCACAATCGAGCACGCGCCCAAGATCTTCGTGCAGGGGGTCGGGTTCGGCGGCGGCCATGCGGCTGCCGATGTCATGGAGCAGGTCGACTTCCAGGCTGTTGGTTGCGTGAATATTTTCCATATTCAAAACTACTAGTAACCGCTGCGCGCCGTCCAATTTCTATTTGCAATGAGCGAAATTCAATCTTCCCATCGAAGTTTTGCTAACTTCCGCCGAGACTCCCGAATCGATTTATGAATGCTTCGTGACATAGCCTGAGCGTACGAGCCCCAAGGAGCACAGGCAATCGTGCCTGGGTGGCCGCGCGAGCGGACATTGGTTTTCGAAGGTCATAACCTTCGAGACTTCAGGGCAAAGGATGCCGCTTCGCCTCGAACACAGGCAGGATCGCCTGTGCTACTTGTGGGGCTCGGCGGCGTGGGCGGCGGCGATGAATTCGCGGACTTTGTCTTCGCGGACCACGAAGCGATGGCCTTCGCGCAGCTCGGCATAATCGATCAAGCTGGAATGAACCTCGGTGACGCCGGTACGCGCGATCAGCTCCCCCACATTCGCCCCGCGAATTCCGCCTCCGGCAAGGACGGTGATCCGCCCCACGCCTTCGCGCACCAGCACGCGCAAGCGGTCCGCGCCTTCCATAGCGGTGCGAAATTGGGAGCCGTCCGGCTTCGATCCGCCCGTCGTTAATACACGCTCGCATCCGGCCACAATCACGTCGTTCAACGCGCGCTCCGCGTTCGGCGCCTCGTCGAACGCGCGATGAAACGTCACCGCCATGGGCCGCGCGCGCCGCACCAGCTCGTGCGTATCCGCGCGATCGATTTTTCCATTGCGGTCCAGCACGCCCACCGCGACGCCATCCGCGCCGAGCGCCTTCACCGCTTCGACCTGCCGCAACATCACCGCCACTTCCGCGCCCGAATAAACGAAATCGCCCGGCCGCGAGCGCACCAGCACATGCATTTTGCATTTCACCGCGGCGCGCACTTCGCGAGCGAGATCGATCGACGGCGTGATGCCGCCCACGTCGAGTTGCTCGCACAATTCAATGCGGTCCGCGCCGCCGCGATCGGCCGCCACGGCCGATTCGAGCGAGTCCAGGCAAATTTCAACGATCATTCCTGTGCCTTCTGCGGCTGCTCTCGAACCGTCGTGCACGAAGCCGGATCCTGGACACCCGCGTATCCCTGAAGCGCGGACGCCGCCGAGTGATCGCGGCAGGACGCAAACTCGCAATTCGAGTCGCCGAACCCCGAAGCATACTTGCCCGCGCGCATCTCCGGGACAATTTTTTCGGCGAGTTTCTGAGCCGCGAGGTCGTCGGCTGCACTCACGGCTGCGTTCCCCGGCGAGTCCGTGCCAAACGCGCGCGACGTGACTTCCGCCGCCATCTTCCACAGCGCGGTGATGTGCGAGTCGGCGAGGCCGAGCGCGTGGAAGCGAAGCGTGTCCGGGTAGGGAAGTTCGAAGAGGCGTTCTTTGCCGCCGCAGCTGGCGACGATCGTCGTCGTTCCGAAGTCGTCGGAGTTCGCGCGCGCCACGTCGTCCTTCGCGGCGGCCTGGATCACGCCGGCCACGTCGGATTCATTCATCGCGCACAATTTGTGCCGTCCCGCGGCTTGCTTCACAGTGTCGCCGTCGAGAACGCGATCGACTTCGCGGACAATCACGGCGTGTGGCGGGCAGTGTAGTCCAACGGCAGGCTCGATCGTAATTTGGCGCACGCGCGCACCCGTGCCTTCCGGCGCGACGTCGACGATTGTGTCGGTCCATGCAGGCCCCAGCGCGACCGCGAGCTGCGCTCTGTTCGGAGCGGCGCCGTTTGAAGGGGCGCCATTCGCCGCATCTCCATTCGCGGGCGCTGCGGGCGCATCGCTGGTCGTTTCCGATTCCGCCATAGCCTGCGTCACAATGTAAAAGCTCTCCAGCGGCGGCGACTTCTTCTCCTTGTCTGAGTCCTTCTTGTTCAGGTGCTGCTCTCCGTAAGCCGCCACGCAAGCAAGGAGCAATGCGGCCGTTGCACCCGCTCTTGCCGTCCGCGACGCGTATTTCGCACCAATCATCGCGCGCGATTATACAGCTCGCGTAGGTGCTGCACACATTGCAGTTCCGCACGCTAGCACACCCTTACGCCGCGAAGCCAAGCCCGCGCCTTCAAGCAACTGTGATATAACTCCCGCCAACTCTCCCAAGCCCTAACGAAAATTCAGCCGTCCATCACGCGGCAAGGGAATTGAACAGTGCAATCGCAGGCCAAATCCTCGCGCACGAGCGCGATCCCGGTCTGGCTCGTCCTTCTGGGTCTCGCCATCCTGATCAATTATATCGACCGCGGAAACTTCTCCGTCGCTGCGCCGCTGCTGAAAGACGAGCTCCATCTGAACAACACGCAAATCGGCGTGCTGATCACCGCGTTTTTCTGGACCTACACGCTGGTAATGGTGGTGAGCGGATGGATCGTGGACCGATTCAACGTCGGCTGGGTGCTGGCAGCGGGCTTCGCGATCTGGTCGCTGGCGACGGTCGCGACGGGGCTCGCGCAAGGCATCGCACTTTTGTTCGTGTGCCGTCTCGCGCTCGGCGCAGGCGAATCCGTAGCGTTTCCATCGTGCGGCAAGCTGATTGCGCTGAACGTGCCTGAGCATCGCCGCGGCATCGCCAACGCGATGCTCATTTGCGGGCTCGGTCTGGGTCCGGCTGTGGGCACGTTCGTGTGCGGCACCGCGATGGGCCGCTACGGATGGCGGCCGGTGTTCATCGCCGTCGGGCTGCTGAGCTTGATTTGGATTATTCCGTGGCTGCGCTTCATGCCGGGCCGGCTCGTCGCGCAAATCAGTTCAGCGACGGGAGTGTCGTCGCTCAGAATGTTGCGCGAGCGAAATTTCTGGACGGCGTCCGCCGGGCATTTCTGCTCCAACTACGTGCTCTACTTCATGATCGTTTGGTTGCCGCTGTACCTGGTCCACGAGCGGCACCTTACCATGGATCAAATGGCCCGGATTGCCAGTCTGTTCTACCTCCCGTTGGCGGCGTCTTCGCCCATCGCGGGATGGCTGGCGGATGAAGCGATCCGCCGCGGCGCGAACGCAAACATGGTGAGGAAGACCACGATCGGCGTCGGGCAAGTGCTGGTCGCGATCGGAGTGCTGGCGTGCGGAGCCGCGGATCCGCGCGTATCGTTTGCCGGACTGGTCGTGGCGGGGATTGGCTGCGGGGCGATCGGACTGAACATCTATCTGTTCGCACAAGCGCTGGCCGGACCCTCGATGGCGGGGAAATGGACGGGGCTGCAAAACTGCGTGGGAAATATTTCGGGAATCGTCGTCGGTCCGCTCACCGGATGGATCGTCGATCGCACGGGGAATTTCTGGCTGGCGTTTGAACTGTGCACCGCGATTGCGTTGCTCGGCGGAGTTTGTTGGGTGTTCCTGGTCGGTCCGCTCTGCGAAACGGTGTGGACTCGCGCACCGGAACTAAAGCCCGCGGCCACCGCGGTCACTTAGCCTCTCAAGTGGGGAGCGCTGTTCTGCGTTCCGGCTCGATGTTGCGCTGCCGGCGGCGTTTGTGGCGCGGCGGCGGTTGGTCTGAAGACCAAGCCACCGCATTCCGCGAGAACCTTCGCGATCGTGGTGGTCATTTGTTGCGATTCGAGTGTTGAAATCGTGCGCGAACATGTGGGCCTATGCGAACCGTAACAGCACGCGTTCAAAGTCACGTGCGCGCAAAACTCTCACACTTGAACGTATCGATAGTTGTTGCACGATCGTCATGTCTCTCCCGGAGTGCGGAGGCACGTCCGATTTTCAAGACGGACCACCGCCCGCCACCCCCGGTGCGAGCACCGCGCGGCAGCTTCGATGGGCATCACATCGGCCGCCCTTAGCTCGGAGCCGAGTCTACGCGCATCGACCTTCGTTAGTGTTTCGACTTCAGCGTATCCGGGTACGCTTGCGCTAACTCCTTCGCCGCCGCAAAATTACACGCACCTGCAAAAATTTCCAGCGCGCCGGCTCTACCAACTTCCATAACTCGCACGTATCACGCGGCTTAGACCTCGTCGCAATTTGGCACGCGCCGTGCCCTTCAGTCGTGGGTACAACAAATCTTGGGGGGCATGCCGATGAGTACGAACGCTGTAAGCTACGAAACCCTTCTGTCGTCCATGGCCGAAGACGCAACGCAGCTACAAATCGCCGCGCTCAAATGCGAATCACTACTACCTCTCGTCGCCGGAAAATTGCAGCAGGCGCGCATCCAACTGACCGCGGCGGTGTTTCGCGAACGCGCCGAGCGTCTCGATCAAATTGTAACCTTCGTCCGCAGCACGGAAAATAAGCCGACGGTGAACTGAGTTCGCCAGACGCGGCGCCGTAGCAACGTCGCGTGCCCTCGAAAATGCGTCAGGGGCAACTGGGTGAGCCCCGCCCCTGACGCGGCGGCCAACAAAGCGAGCCCAGATTTTCGAAGTTGGTCAGTGCAATCAGTCTTCTCTGAGGAACAGAGCCGGACGCTCCCCCTGGATCACAAACGGGCGTCCGGTTTTTGTTTTTCTGTGCTCGATTTTCGTTTCTTTGACGTAGGGACAGTCTCCACAGCGTGAATTGGGAGCTGCGTCAGGTAGTCTCTGCGCGCCTGCCGCTCGATTCGCGCGTCCGCATCGTAATATACTGCCGGAATGAAGCGGATCGTCCGAAGTCGTCGCAAAATATACGGCCAACTCCTGGAGCATGCCCGCCGCCAGCCGTATCGGGAATGCTGCGGAATTCTGGCGGGGCAGAACGGACTGATCACGCAGGCGTTCGCCGCGAGCAACGTCGCGGCGGATCCCGTCAGGAATTACGAGATCGCACCCAGGGAAATCGCGCGTCTGACGGGAGAACTCCGCCGGCGGCGGCTCGAATTCCTCGGCATCTACCACTCGCATCCCAATTGGATGGAGACGAACGAACCTTCGCCCACGGACATCGCGCTGGCCCGCTTCTCTGAAGCGGCCTATTTCATTGTCACGCCCCGGCCGTACGCATCGAACCCCATCCGCGCATTTTCGCTTCGCGATGGCCGGGCGATGGAACTTGAAATTCAGGTCCTGCCCTAACGTAACCGCGCAGTAGCGTCCCCAGTCCGCGTTTCCTGTTGCCGGGTTTGTTTGGGCGTGAAATTTGCTCGCCAAGTCCTCCGTGGACGGGACCGATCTCCTGCCCCAAGGCCGGTCGAAAAGCTGCGGGCACGCTCGTACGCGCAGGCGGTCTGCAAGCATATCCTTTCTTACTGATTGACAATTAGTTATTTAACGTCTACCGTTTCGCTATCGCGGCCCTGCGATTCGCTTGCGGCCTCGTTTCTTACCTCCGAGCCCTTCGCCACGCGGGAGACTTCGAATGCGAGCCTCAAGCCGCCTTTTTTCTGCATGCGCGTTTTTCCTCTGCACGATGGCGGCTGCATTTGGTCAGGGTCAAAGTAGAGGACAGGCCGCCGTCCAGCCGGCTTGGTCCGGGTCGTCGAGTGCTCCATCCACCGAAGCTGCGATTGCCGCCGAGTACGGCAAGCTGCCGCTGATGTTTGAGGCGAACCACGGACAGGCAAGCGACCAGGTCCGATATTTGTCGCACTCGGCGGGCCAGCTATTACTGCTCGAAAAGGACGGAGCTGTCCTGAGTTTGACGGCGGGGCATCTGGCAGCAGGGCGTAGCGGACCAGCGGGCGCGAAACAGAACGTCTCCGCGCATGACGATCTGAAAATTCGCTTCGTGGGCGCCAGCCCGAGTACGGAGACCGTCCCGCTCGACGAGCAGCCGGGCAAGAGCAACTACCTGCTGGGCAACGATCCCGCAAAATGGCGCACCAACGTCGAAAATTATTCGCGCGTCCGCTACAACGCGCTGTACCCCGGCGTCGACCTGATTTTCTACGGCAACCCGTCACGGCTGGAGCACGACTTTATCGTCGAGCCGGGCGCGGACTACCGGAGAATCGCGCTCGAATTGAGCGGCAGCCGGAAGATTCGGCTCGCGCCCGACGGCAGTGTCACTGTCACACTGGCGAACGGTGTAGTGCAATTTTCGGCGCCAAAAATTTATCAAATGCGCGACGGCAAGAAAGTGGAGGTGAAGGGCGGCTACACGCTGACGAAAGACCTGCTCGCGTTTAACGTAGGCGCTCACGACGCGACTCTGCCGCTCGTGATCGATCCGGTGCTTAGCTACTCCACATATTTGGCGGGAAACTCAAGCGACATTTCGTACGGTATCGCACTGGATGCAGCAGGCAATGCGTACGTGACAGGCTTGACGTCCTCCACCAATTTTCCTAGTTTGAATCCATATCAGTCGGCCTGCGATGGCTGTGCCAATAATGGTCCCGACGTCTTCATCACCAAGCTCAATCCCACCGGCACCGCGCCGGTCTATTCGACCTATTTGGGGGGCTCAGGCTACGACGCTGCTTCTGGGATCGCCGTGGACGCCTCCGGAAACGCGATCGTGGGAGGCGGTACCAATTCGACGGACTTCCCGTTACATAATCCGATTCAGACCACGCCTTCCGGCGGATTTCAAGGCTTCGTGACGTCACTCTCGAAAGACGGCACATCGCTAAATTTCTCCACGTATCTTGGCGGGACCGACGGTGGTGGTGTTTCAAGCGTCGCCACGGACTCCGACGCCAACGTGTACGCCGAGGGACAGCTTGACTCAGCAGGTTTTCCCGTGAAGCCTGCGACCAACGTGATTGGCGCTCCGCCGGCGCCTCCGTCGAACGATATTTTTGTGGCGAAGTTTACCGTCGCTGGCGCGCTGGTGTTCGGCACGGTGATTGGTCCGGATCCCAAACTACCGCCGGGCGCATCCGGTTCGGGACTCATTGCCGAGGTCGGAAGCGGGCTCGCCGTCGACGCGAACCAGGACGTTTATATTTCCGGAGCAGCAGGACCTGGATTACTTGTGACGCCGGGAGCGTTCCAGACGACTTACACCGGACCGCCCATCACACGCTGTTACGACTGCATGGGATTCGTTGCAGAACTCAAGCCGGACGGTTCAGCGTTCGTGTTTGCGTCGTATCTCGGCGGTTCGGCCGGCGACCAGGTGACCGGCCTGGCATTGGACGCCAACCGCAACATCTACATGACCGGCAACACGAATTCGAGCGACTTCCCGGTGACTCCAGGGGCGTTTCAGACCACCTTTCCGGAAGGCGCGACGCCTAGCCCGTGCTGCGCAACGTTCGTAACGAAGATGAACCCGGAGGGCTCGGCGCTGGTCTATTCTTCATTTCTGGGCGGGCCGAATTCGTACGCTTCAACCTACTCGAGCGGAATCGCCGTGGATGCAGCGGGCGAAGCCGTGGTGACCGGATATACGACCAGTCTTACATTTCCGCTATGGAATCCATTGCAGGCCCCGGTCCCCGGGAAGGACGGTAGTGCGGTCCCTGCGACGTATGTGACCAAGTTCAATGTTGGGGGCACGGCGATTCTGTTCTCGACGCTTTTTTCCGGCTCGACCGGAACGTCGCCGGCGGCAATCGCCGTGAACGCAGCGACTCCGAACGACATATACATCACGGGAACCACGAACGACAAGAACCTGCCCACCACGCCGGGCGCGTTTCAAACTTCCATTCCGCCGAACTCAGGAACGCAACACGGTTTCGTCACGAAATTCGATCTGGGAGCGTTGGCGGCCGCCGCCTGCGCCAGTCAACCGAGTATGTCTTTCGTTTCCAATATCAACGTAAGCTCTGCGCCGGAGCCGCTCGTTCTGACCAGCTGCGGAACTTCGCCACTGACGATTTCAGATGTCTCCGTCACCGGCCCCTTCACACAGACTAATAATTGCCAAACCGCCGTGCCGCCCGGCATGACTTGCACCGTGAATGTGGTGTTCCGCACATCCACACCGGGAACTCACGACGGCACTCTAAAAATTTCGGACAACGCGCCGATTCAACCGCTGCTGATTTCGCTGACGAGTTTGGCAGAAGCGCCGGTCGTACAATTTTCAGACGACCCATATCCTGTTCCTGACACGCTCGTCGGACAATCCGGACCGGCAGAGCAGCTTCTGGTTTTCAACCAGGGCAACTCCGTCTTGTCCATCAGTACCGTTACAGAGGAAGGGCCGGACTTCAGCGCCGTCAAGCAGAACTGTCTGAGCGTGCAGCCCGGCACGAGCTGCGTCATTAATGTGATCTTTCATCCGACGGCAGCTGGTTTAAGGACAGGCACTCTAACCGTGAACGACAATGCGGCGGACACTCCGCAAACAGTGACGCTTGAGGGTAACGGACTGACTGCGTATCCCGTTCCCACCCTCTCCCTCATTACTCCGGGTGCGTTGCGTCAGGGCTCGGCCGCCCAGTCCATCACCGTGCAGGGGGGAAATATGCTTCCGGTGTCGAAGATCGTCGTGCAGGGAACCATGCTTGCGGTTTCGCCTACCTCCGGAGGGTATTCCGCCACGATTCCCGCGAGCCTGCTGGCAAATCTGGCTGAACTTACCGTGCAGACTTACAACCCTCCGCCAGGAGGAGGATATTCGAACGCTCTTCCGCTCTCGGTTTATCAACAGCTTGCCATTGGCGGGAGCAGTTTGATTTACGAGCCATACACCCGGAAGCTGTACGCATCGATTGCGAGCAATGCTGTTACACGTCCGAATTCGGTAATGAGCATCGATCCGGAAACGGAAATTTTGGGCGCACCCATTTCTGTGGGAGCTTCGCCGAATCACCTGGGCGTAGCAGGCGACGGAACGTTTCTCTACGTTGGATTGGACGGCGCCAATGCAATTCAGCAAATCAAGCTTCCGAGCGGGGCGCTGGGTACTTCCGTTTCGCTTGCCGGTGTTTCTCCGGGCTATTTTCTGAGCGTGTACGACATAGCCGTGGAGCCTGGAACGGAGCAAAGCTACGTCGCCAGCTTCAGCAGGCTTCAAGGCACGCCTTCTGAAGCCGGAACAGGATTGGTGTTGAACGGAAAACTGACTTCCACACTCCCCGGCTACAACACAGGTCCGGCGGTCGACAGCGTCTGTTTCCTAGCCGACCCAACGGCGTTTTACGGGACAGAATTTACCGGGTCGGAAGTTTTCAAGATTTCCGTGCTCAGTAGTTACCCGTGGCTTCACGGGCAGGTCGATTCGCCTCTGCCAGCGGGATCCAGCAGCAACTTCGTTTGCGATTCCAGATACATCTACGACTTCACGGGGCATGTGTTTGATCCGGTCGCCAAGAAATTGGTCGGCACCTATCCTTTCGAAACGACTGCGGAGTCGGTTGCGGTGGACGAATCGGTCGGTCGGACGTTCGCGTTCGCGGGCGAGGCCGGCGTGAGCGCTTTTGATCAGACAACCTTCGCACAGGTTGGCGTCGCTCCGATTCCCGCGAACTTCGGAACGATAACCTCGCTGCTGCGATGGGGCACGGATGGGCTTGCGTACTTGACCTACAGCTACAGGACAGACAATTACGATCTGGTATTGCTGAGGAGCAGCTTCACGCATCCTCCTGTTGCCCGGAGCCTCACTCCCACCCTCGAGTCGTCGTCGCCGCAGGTCTCCGCGGGGAATGGTAACTACCAGCTGACGGTGACCGGAACAAACTTCGTGCCCGGCGCAGAGGTGGAATGGAACGGCGAGCTTCGCACCACAATTTTTAAGAGCAGCATCGAGCTGATCGCCGATATTCCGGCGTCCGATGTGGCCCGGTCCGGCACCGCGGAAATCACCGTGATGAATCCACCGTTCCTCGGGCCTACTTCAAATAAGCACAGTTACGTGATTTTGCCCGCAAAGTAGTGCGGCGGCGTTAAGTCTCGATCAATCGCGTCACCCGACTGCGGTTTTGACAAAATTTCTCTTGGCCGCTTGCCGCGTTTATCGAGGACTGTGCGTCTCGTTGCTACTGACCTGGAATAACGATCACCGTGCCTTGGATTCCGATGTACCTGAACGCGGTCGACTCGCACCTTGTACTCGACTGGTTGACGGAAAGTTCCGAGATCGGTTTCCTCGTCCCGGACGGGCCGCGACGTGATGCTTGACAAGATGCGTTACGGGACATGTGGCTTCGCGGCGAATTCAGTCTTCCGGTAAGGCGCACATCGCTTGATGCGGTTTAATAGCTGGTTCACTTACTTTCGCTGAGCAGCTTCTCCACCGCAGCCATCACCAGCTCGAATCCTCCACTTTCGCTTGGCGCAGGCTGCAGCCTTCCTTCGCGGTCGATCAGAAAAATGGCCGGATACTTTGCGATCTCGGTATAAAAGGCCGGAACGCCGGGCGTGATTGTCAGGAGCGGGTATGTGACCGGAATCTTATTCACGAACGCTTGCTGCGTCTCAATGGACTCGTCAGAAATGCCCAACACCACAAGTCCGTCGGCTTTGCGAGATTGGAAGAGTTTGTCCAGTTGAGGCATCTCGTTGCGGCACGGTTCGCACCATGTCGCCCAGATGTTTACCAGCACGACTTTGCCTTTGTAGTCTGCCAGTCGCTGCGGTCTACCTTGGATGTCCACTGTGTCGAACCCCGGGGCCGGCACATCGTGCATGGCCATGTTGTGCGACTGCTTCGAGCGGGCAAGGCCGTCCATCACGGGCTTCGCGATAAGCAGCAATGAAAGCGCCGCGACTCCCAAACCAATTTTCGCGGACACCGGAAGCACACCCCGGCGCCGATCTTTTAGAGCGAGAATCAAAGTCATAAAAAACGGAACGGGCAGAGCGAGGCCAGAAACCAACAGTCGAACTCGCCAGTTGTTTTCGGGATTAGGGCTCAACGCCAGCAGAGTCTGAGTGACGACGACGTTCAATACAAACGCGAGCGGTGGCGAAAGAAGACCTGAAAGTAGTACCCGATATTTCGATAGAATGGCCATGATGTCCTTCACGCCGAAGCGTTAGATCTTGCTCTGCTTTGGAGCCTTGGCAGCAAGATGAATGAGGGACCTTATACCACTAACGGATCGGACGACCCCCGGTTACCTTCGCGGGAACTTCGCGAAGCTCCCCCCAGCAGCCAACAAGCACTCCCGATCGTTGGCGCCTGACAACTCAGGTAAATGGACTAACCGGTTGGATCGGTTTTTATTTGTCCGGCTACTGCGTTGATCAGGATTTGGACCCCTCGATCGACAGCACGAATCGCGACCCGTCGCTGCGTGGACCATCGTCCCAACCGGGCGCTATACTGGCGTTCGCAATGGCGAGAAAAACGGCAGGACACCTAGGGAAGCCCGTTACGAAGACAGTTTCGCGAGCGAGCGCGGCAGGCGAGCAGCAACTTGCGGGCTTTCTTAAGAAATTCGATTTAAAAAACGCGGCATTGATCCGCTCGGTTCGCAGAGTGTTGAGGAGGCGGATGCCCTCGGCGAATGAGCTCGTATACGACAACTACAACTTCTTCGTGATCGGTTACTGCTCGACCGAGCGGCCGTCTGATTGCGTCGTCTCGATTGCCGCAAGCGCAAACGGAGTCGGGCTATCGTTCTATTACGGAGCGAGTCTTCCCGACCCGAAGAAGTTGCTCCTTGGCAGCGGGGGCCAAAATCGCTTCATAAGGATCGAATCGGTCGCGACACTCGCGCATCCAGGAGTTGACACTCTAATTGACGCCGCTATCGCACAAGCTGAGAACCCTTTGGCTAGGAGCGGTCGAGGAAAGCTGATCATTCGATCGGTCTCCAAAAAACAGAAGCCGCGTCGTAGAGCCACGGTTTAGCAGAGAACATTTCCGCCGGCTGCGTCATCCTCAAATCGCGATGATTCGCGTGACAGGACATCTGGATCGAGCCGGATTTTGCCGGTCAGGTTAGCGCGCTAATCAGCCCATGGATTCTTCCCGATACGCCCCGGACTAGGAACCGAGTACGGGCTCGAGCCCGCGCGCCGCTCGGGAAGCAGTTGTAAACGGCTACGTTCCAAAGAAACATGCGGCGTTCGTGGCTTAGGTATTTATGACGATAGGCATCCGGCCGCATCGCATATACTCTGGCCACGGTTGCCTTGAAGGGGATGGCGAGCCCGATCGAAGTACGATCGAGCGAGACCGGATCGCCTGAGCTTTTCGCGCGCCTGCTCAGCTGTCTGAGCTGAGCGATTCGTGGAGTGCATTCCAATGGGCTTTTTCACAAACTTGCGGCTGCGGCGCAAACTGCTGGTCGCCATGGTTCCGCTCATTTTGATGGTGCTGGCGGCGGGAGTCTACTCATCGTTTGAAAGCAAGATGATCGACACGTGGTACAGCGCGCTGATCGACGGACCGGTCAAGGCGCTCCGAAGCGTCGAAGAGGCCCGAGCACACACCAATCGATTCGGGCTTTTCCTGTTTGAACTGGTGAATGAAACCGATTCCGATCGAAAGCAGGTACTGGACGGAAACCTGCAAAGGATCGGCGTCGACTACCACTCGGCGATGGCCAAAGCGCTCGAATTGAGTCCCGACCGCGCGGTTGAGATCAATGCCGCCTCTGCTGTATTCGATCGAGCGGAATCGGACGCCCGTCCGGTCCGCGCGGCGGCTCTTGCCGGCGATAATGTGAAAGCATTAGATCTGCTCCGCGGAAACGTAAATCAGGAATTGCAAAGTGCCCGCCAGGCCAACATCGGGATCATCGGAGAACTTCAGCAATACATCGACAAACGCTCGGACGATTTAACCATCAACACTCGCCACGCAATTTTGATCACCTGGCTTGTGATTGGCTTCGGGTTGCTGGCCTCGTGGGCTGCCGCTTTTTATATCGTGCAAACAGAAGTGGTGGGCGAATTGGTGTCTCTGCAGGGAAGCATCCAGAATTCGGCCGACGGACGGCTGGACCACACCATCCCGTACCTCGAGCGGAGAAACGAAATCGGCGAGATCGCCCGCGCGCTGCGTACCCTGCAGATGGGAGCCCGCGAGCGCCAGACCCAGGCGTGGGTGAAGACCGAAGTGGCCGCGATCCTGGCGACCTTGCAGCCGGCGCAGGACTATCCCGGATTTGGAAAGGCACTATTGTCGCGGTTGTCAGAGTCCGTTCCGTTGATCTATGGAGCGTTCTACATTGCGGACGCGAGCCGCAAGAGATTCTCTCGCGCCTACTCGTATGCCAATACGGATGCCAGCGGTCCCGCTGAATTTGCGCTCGGCGATGGGCTTGCAGGACAAGCCGCGGTGGAGCGCCGGATGCTGGAAGTCACTGCAAAGGACCAGGTGCGAATCTCCGCGGGAATGGGAACTCTGACGGTGGGGAAAATCCATTTCTTTCCCATCCTGAACAAAGCGGAGACCATCGCGATCCTTGAGTTGGCCACGAATTCATCGTTGTCCGAACGCCAGCGAGCGTTGATGGACTCGTTGCTGCCCTCGCTCGCGCTCAGCGCGGAAATATTGGCCGGCAACATGGCCACGCGAGAACTCCTGGACCACACCAAGGCTCAAGCCGAATCGCTCGCAGTGTCGGAACGCCAGCTCGGCGCCCGCAAACAGGAACTGGAGCAGATCAATCAGGCGCTGGAGGCGTCTGGCGAGGAATTGCGGCGAGCCAAAGAAGTCGCAGAGGACGCCACCAAGGCCAAGTCCGATTTCCTGGCCAACATGAGCCACGAGATCCGCACTCCGATGAACGCGATCATAGGGATGTCGCATCTGACTTTGCGCACCGATCTGAATCCCCGCCAGCATGATTACGTGAGGAAAATTCAACTCGCCGGCCAGCACCTGCTGGGCATCATCAACGACATTTTGGATTTCTCGAAAATCGAAGCGGGCAAGCTGACCGTGGAAAACATCGACTTCGATCTGGAGCGCGTGCTTGAGAACGTCAGCAACCTGATTTCCGAAAAGGCCTCCGCGAAAGGCCTGGAACTCATTTTTGATGTCGCTCCGGAGGTTCCCACGCAACTTAAGGGCGACCCGCTGCGCCTCGGCCAAATCTTGATCAATTTCTGCAATAACGCGGTGAAGTTTACCGAACGCGGCGAAATCGTGGTCTCTGCGCGGATTCAGCAGAAGGATGAACAAGGGCAACTGATTTATTTTGCGGTGAGCGACACCGGCATCGGCCTGACCAAAGAGCAAATGGGAAGGTTGTTCCAGGCATTCGAGCAGGCGGACGCATCCACCACCCGGCAGCATGGCGGCACCGGACTGGGGCTCGCGATCTCCAAGCGCCTGGCGCAGCTGATGGGAGGCGACGTCGGTGTCGAGAGCGACGAAGGCAAGGGCAGCACCTTCTGGTTCACCGCACGCCTCGGGAATGGAGCGGCCTCTCGACAGCATACCGCTCCGCCCGATCTCAGGGGCCGCCGCGTATTGATCGTCGACGATAATTCCCAGGCCCGCGCCGTACTTTCTAGCATGCTGAGCAGCATGACCTTCGAAACGGACGAAGCTCCATCCGGATTGGAAGGAATCGAAATGGTGCGCCGCGCGGCCGACGAGCACAAACCATACGAAATTGTCTTCCTGGACTGGCAGATGCCGGGCCTGGATGGTATCGAAACGGGCAAACAGATCCGGGCGCTCCCCGGTCTGGAGGTTCGTCCGCATCTGGTGATGGTGACGGCTTACGGCCGCGAAGAGGTTCTGAAACAGGCCGAAGAGAACTCGTTTGCAAATGTGCTGATCAAGCCGGTAACGGCATCCATGCTTTTCGATTCAGCCATAGAAGTTCTCGGCGAGAAGAGTTCAACGACGTACGAATCCGCGCCGGCTCCGAACGCCGATCTCGGACAAATTCGCGGCGCCCGTGTTTTGCTGGTCGAGGATAACGAACTCAATCGGGAAGTTGCTCTCGGCCTTTTGGAGGACGCCCAATTAGCGATCGATACGGCCGAGAACGGACAGATCGCCGTGCAGATGGTCGAAGAAAAAAATTACGATCTGGTGCTGATGGACATGCAGATGCCGGTGATGGATGGCCTGGCCGCTACTCGAGCGATCCGCCTGAAGCCGCAATTCCAATCGCTTCCCATCGTAGCCATGACCGCCAACGTAATGGAAAGCGATATCGAAAAATGCACGGAAGCAGGCATGAACGACCATCTTGCCAAGCCCGTCGATCCCGATGCTCTTTTCGCTGCACTGTTGCGCTGGATCAAACCCCGCCCGGACGTCGCCGCGACATCTGCGCCGGCATCCCCTGCGACCTCGGCACGTGTTCCGGAACCTACTCCCGCTCACGACGCGGCCGCCTTGCACATTGAGGGAGTGGACACGCAATCGGCACTACGCCGGACCGGCGGAAATCCCAAACGCTACGAAGGGTTGCTGCGCAAGTTCGCGGAGTCGGCGAAGGTGGAAGAAATTCGCGACGCGATCGCTTCGGGTGACGCCGCCACCGCCGCGCGCGCCGCCCACTCGCTGAAAGGCGCTGCGGCGAATCTCGGCGCGACGCCGGTCGCATACGCGGCCGCGGAAGTCGAAACGGGAATCAAGGCGGGACAGAACGTGCAGACTTCGCTCGACACGCTGGCCGCGAAACTTCGCGCCGCTGTCGAAGCGATCCGCTCGGCTCTCCCCGATGAACAAGCGGGACAGAGCGCCCACGCAGCAAGCGCCGGTCTTACTTCCGGACTGGCCGCCGACCCGGCTTCCGTGGTGGCGCCGTTGCGAAAGTTGGCGAAACTTCTATCGCGCGACGATGGCGACGCTGCCGATTTCATTTTGGAGGCGCAGCCGGACTTAGCCAAGGCGCTTACAGGGCCGGAACTCACGAGCCTCCGCGATTTCGTAGGCAACTACGATTTTGCCGGCGCGCTGAAGTGCGTTTCGGAGATTGCCGGCCGGTTAGGCCTTCCACTGGAGTGAGACGATGACGCAGACGCCGGACCAAAAATCGGTTTTGATTGTCGACGATACGCCGATAAACATCGGGGTGATTTCCGGCGCCCTGAAAGACTCGTTCGCGACCAAGGTCGCGACGAGTGGAGAAAAGGCGCTTGCGATCGTCTCCGGGAAAGAGAAGCCCGATCTAATCTTGTTGGACATCATGATGCCGGAAATGGATGGCTACGAAGTCTGCCGCCGCTTGAAAGCCAATCCAGACACGCGCGACATTCCGGTGATTTTTCTTACCAGCCAAACGGAAGCCGAGGACGAGACCAAAGGATTCGAAGTCGGAGCGGTCGACTATATCCACAAGCCGTTCTCCGCCGCCGTTGTGAAAGCGCGGGTGCGTACTCATCTGATGCTTCGCGAAGCGCACGCTCAAATCGCGAGGCAGCTGGTGGAAATCAACACCGAACTGGAAATGGCGCGGCAGATTCAGCTCTCCATTCTGCCCAGCGGCACGCCGAACATTCGTGGCATGGAAATCGTGGCGCGCTACATTCCGATGACCTCGGTAGCCGGCGATTTCTACGATTTCATCGTCGCGGACGAAAAGCACATCGGAATTCTGATCGCCGACGTGTCCGGCCACGGATTGCCGGCCGCCCTGATCGCCTCGATGCTTCAGGTCGCCCTTACCGCGCAGTCCGGGCACGCTTCTGAACCCAGCCAGGTGCTGGCGGGTTTGAATCACGCGCTTTGTGGCAAGTTTCAGCAGAATTTTGTTACTGCGGCCTACGTCTATGTGGACCTGGAGAAGAAGGTTCTGAAATACGCCGGCGCGGGCCACCCGCCGGTTTTGATTTGGCGCAAGTCAGCCGGCGCCGCCAGCCAGTTGTTGGAAAACGGATTGGTGCTGGGCCAGTTCGAGGAAGCCACATTCGATTCGATACAAATACCCATTGAGGCCGGCGACCGCTTCGTCCTTTATACCGACGGAATTCTCGAGTCGTGCAATCCCGCAGGCGATGAATTTGGCACGGACCGCTTCTTGAAGTTCATGGACGCGAACACCGCGCTTACAACTGGGCCCTTTGCAGACGCGGTGTTGCTCGAGATCGCCCGCTGGCTCGAACAGCCTCCCGGCGAGGGTCATAAGGATGATATTTCACTTCTAGCCGTTGATTTCACGCCCGCCTGATCGGCGTTCCTCGCTGCGAACGGCGCCGGTAACGATCGCTCCTCTCCGATTAAGAATGCCCGCTCGACGTTCACGGGATGAGTCTTTTTTCAGGACTCGTTCGTACTACGGATAGGATAGCCATGCTTGCACATGACGTGGGAGACGCGGTTGTCTTTCCGCAGGAGGTAGATATGCACGACACGAAAGAGCGGTTGTCTCTGTTCTGGATCTTCGCGTTATTGAACTCCCTGTATGCGGACGTGCTCGCTCTGTTCGCTTTCGTTGGCTCGCCGAATTCCGCCCCACAGCTCCGGCAATGAGCTTTTCTGGGTTAAGCGGTGTTGATGGAAGTACCCATCGCCATGATTGTCGCGGCTCGACTGCTTTCTTTCCGAGCCAACCGGTTGGCAACTATCGTCGCGGGGGTCATTATGACCCTCGTAAACGGTTTCCTCACGTTCGTTCTGCCTCGCACGAACGGAAACTTTCGGGACCCCGTTTATCCTGCGTACGTGTTCTTCGCGACAATCGAAACGGTGTGCACCGTGGTCATCATCTAGTAGGCGTGGACGTGGTCAGGGGTTGAAGCCAGCAGCTAGTTCGGAGCCGGCCGCCGCCGACACGAAACGAGTCGCCTTCGTCACCACTGCGCCGCGTCATTCGCCGCACTGGGAGGCACACACAAATCGAACAAGGAGAATATCCATTGAAACGCAACCATATGTTAACCATCGCGACTTTGCTGTCGGTCCTCTTGATGACGTTGCACCTGGCGGATGACATCGTCCGGGGGATGGAGCCGGGAAGGCTTTCAGACCTCATTGTTGTGCCCATCCTTGTCGTCGTGCTTTACGGAACCCTGGTGCTCGCCGAACGGCGATCGGGTTACGTCATCCTCCTCCTCGGGTCGCTCCTTTTTTTGGTCGTCCCCGTTATCCACATGAAGGGGAAGGGTGTCGGCGTCGCCAGCGGCATCGCCAATTCCAGCGGAGGCTTCTTCTTCGTCTGGACGCTCATCGCGCTCGGCGTAACCGCGCTGTTCTCCATTGTTCTGTCGGCGCGCGGACTGTGGAATCCGCAATGGGGCCAGTCGCGGTAGGTGCAATCCCCGCGGAAATCGCGACAATGGCGCGGATGGCCATTCCAACATAGAACCAGCGATCGATGCGGAGTCTGCGTGCCACTCGGGCTGTTGCGAGCGGCCTGGTCTTGCATGCGCGCGCAATACCACTTGAGCATCGCTCGGTGATTGCTCTAGCGGCTGGGTGGAACATCTCTCAAGGCGTGGTGATGGCGATTCAAACCGTGGAAGCCCGGATTCACGACGTTCACAGGCACTTTACTGATGTGGTCTTTTTCAGTGTGATCGGAGGCGTCCTGGCAGCGCTTCTGCCGGCAAAACGAGAGGCAGTGGTCCATTGTCGCCAGGAAGCCCAAGACCGAAGGAACCAGCAAGGCGACCGACAGCTGAAAGATGTGTGCGGCTGCACCTTCGTCTTGCTGCACGGGCCCGAAGTATCCACTTAGCATCGCGCCAAAAGCAATGAGCGACAGACCGATCACAACCTTGCCGCTGACTTGGTTGACTGTCACAGTCCCTCCGTCCTACGTCCGAAGAAGATAATCCGATTCGCGCCTTGACGCAAGAAGTACTTTGAAGTATAAAGTCGAAATCATGACAGTCTTCGACGCGTTGTTCCTTGTCCTGTTCTTCCTGGCTGTAGTCTCGCTACTCGCCTCGGGCTGGCTGGCAACAAATCATCAGTTTGGGCGTTCACGACGAATTCTTTACCGGCTTTTCGTCGGCGCGGTGATTTATTTCGGGGCAGTTATTCTTGTGTCTCTAATTTTGCCCCGTCGGGCTGCTGAAATCGGACAAAATCAATGCTTCGATGACATCTGTGTCGCGATCGATGGGTTTTCGATGCAGAAGGAAGGTCCGTTTACGGAGTACGACGTTAATGCTCGAATCTCGAACCGGGCTCGGGGAGCCGCACAGCGCGAGCAAAATCTGGTCATGTACCTAACGGTCGATCAGAGTAAGCGGTACGACGCGGTCCCGGACGCTTCTTATGTTCCATTCAATATGATTTTGAATGCAGGCGACTCCGTTATCGTCACACGAAGGTTTCGGCTTCCTGGAGACTCTGAAAACGTGTCGGCCTCAATCGCCCATGAAGGCGGGTTTCCTATCCGCTGGTTAATAATTGGCGAGACCGCTTGGTTTCATAAGCCGCCGCGAGTCCCGCTGGAGTTCCCAAAGCCGGCAAACTGAACGACGCCGAACAAGCGCCACGCGAAGGGAGCTTGGCCGGAAGTTCGCGCTCACATCTCGATGCCTCATAAGTTGCGTAAGCGGACATTGAATCGCAGTTTCCAATCACGCATTACTTAAGACTTATGGGTACCTGTCGTGGTTCACGAGACGATAGCTTCAGATTGCACAGTCAAGCGTCGTTCAACACAGCCGTGCAGATGCCGTTTAGTCTCAGAGCAGGCTGCGGTGGCAAGCGTATTTAAATTAGCGCAGGTGTCAGGGTCCGGAGATCAGGAAGCAGGAATCGGGTACTCCAAAATCCACACTTGACGTCGACTGATAATTCACTACCAGACGGTTGTGGATAAGTTAGATACAACATTTGCGGCTCTTTCCGACCCAACCCCCGGGCCATGATCGACCGGCTCTCCCATGGGCCTGCCTCTGTGCATGGATTGACGGAACCGTTTGCCCTCTCGCAGCAGATGATTTCAAAACATATCGCCTACTTGGTGCGGGCGCAGATTGTGATCAAGACGAAGCGCGGACGACAGAGCGTGTGCACGCTCAGGCCAGAAGCGATCAAGACAGTCAGCGACTGGGCGACGAACTATCGCCGATTCTGGGAGGAGCGTTTTGACAAGTTGGATGCGGTTGTGAATTAAGTGAAAAGAGCGGAGGCCAGAGATGACGAAAAACACGGTTAGCGAGAAAGAGCGGGTGGTTATCACCAGAATGTTCGATGCTCCACACGCACTGGTTTGGAAGGCGTGGACAGACCGGCAATATGTGATGCAGTGGTGGGGGCCGAAGGGTTTTGCAGCGCCTGTTTGCAAGATTAATTTTCGCGTGGGAGGAAAAGTTCTCTGCTGCATGAAATCGCCGGATGGGCAGGAGGGCTGGAATGGCGGCGAATACCACGAAATTGTTCCGCGCGAGAAGATCGTTTACTCCCTGTACTTTGCCGACTCGAAAGGAAACAAGGTTGATCCTGCGCAGTAGGGAATTGAACACGAGGCCATAGACGATGCGCGCGACGTGGTTATTTTTGAGGATTTTGGAAACGGCCAGACGAAACTCACCATAATTGGAAATGAAACCATGGACGAGGCGAAAATCAGCGGGCAAGTAGAGGGCTGGAATCAGATACTCGATAAAGTTTCCGCAGTTGTTGCGGGGCTAGCGCAGGCGAAATAAAAAGTTGCAGTTTTGATGGTCGTCATGCGCGAGAGTCAGCTAAGGCTGGCGGCGGAGGCTCAGTAAGAACGGGGCCTCTCGCCGCCTGAGCTGGCAGCGGTAATCAGGCACGGCGTAATGCGATTTGGCCGAACGCGGTACCTGTTACTTTTAACACTTTCGCTCCGATGGAATCTGTAAAGAATGTCACTCGAAAGCATCTTTTCAACGTCCTTCGAGCAACCAAGTCGACGGGCCTGTGTGCGTTACGTTCGGTGTGTGATCCGCGTTCACGACGGAGCGCAAAATGAAAGTTTCCAGTTGGATTCAATCCTGTTTAGTGGGCGTGTTGTCCGCGGCCGCGTTGATGTTTGCCAGTCCGGCGTTCGCCGCAGATCACCTGAGCGGTCAGGTTATTTTAGGCGGCGCGCCGGTAGCGAACTCCGTCGTAACGCTCTGGGAAGCGAGTGCCGGTACTCCGAGGAAATTAGCTGAAGCAAAATCGAATGACGAGGGAAAGTTCGAGATTCGCGATTCAGCGCATGGCGACACCATTTTGTATCTGGTAGCCGCCGGCGGAGAACCCAAGGCCAATAAAAGCGGTGGCGATAATTCCGCTCTGGTTCTGTTGCTCGTTCTTGAAAATAAGCCGCCGGAAAAAGTTATCGTGAACGAACTCACGACCGTAGCGTCGGCTTTCACTGCGGCTCGGTTCATCAACGGGGACGGAATATCGGGGAATCCGCTCGGGCTTCGCATCGCTGCCGGAAACGTATCGAACTTCGTTGACCCGTCAACGGGAGGATGGGGCAAAGTGCTCCTAGACCCTCTCAACAGCTCAATGACCACGACGCTGGCCAGCTTGGACACGCTTGGCTCGCTGATTACGGCGTCGGTCACGGTGGCCAACGACGATTGGCGCAGCCGTTTCTACAAGGCTTCTACTCCGACGGGCGGCGAAACGCCCAAGAATACGTTCGAAGCGATGGCTGGTATTGCCCGCGAGCCCTGGGCCAACCCGAAGGACCTCTACGCGTTGTTCGACGAAGCCTATCCGCTGCCGGCACCCGATGGGCGGCGAAGTGCGCCCTTCGTACCGTATCTCGTCTACGTTCCCGACGATTTCGCCCTTTCGTTGGCCTTCGCGGGTGGCGGGGTGTATTCACCGGGCCGGCTTATGTTTGACGCCGACGGCAATCTCTGGAGCGGACAGAACTGGATGGCGGGCTCGCAGTCAGGCGTCAACAAGAGCACCGGCGGCGGTGTGGCGAAGTTAAGCCCCAACGGGGTCGCGCTATCCCCGTCGATCCTCGGCTTCACCGGCATGGGCATCGATGGAGTTGGCTGGGGCACGGCCGTCACCAACGACAAAGTCTGGATCACTAGCTTCAACGGAAAGATTCTGGTGCTGGATTTCGATGGTCGTCCAGTCGCCAAAGAGAGCGACCTTCCGTTCAAAGAAAAATTCCTTGGCTTGATGGGGGTCGGTGTCTCCGCAAGCGGTGACGTGTGGATCGCCGATGGATCGAACAATCAGTTGCTCTATTTCCCGGGTGGACGCATCAAGGACGGACGCATCGTTAAGGTCGAAGGTCTGAAATCGCCCTTCGACATTGTTATCGACTCCCAGAATCGTGTCTGGGTCTCCAATTCCGCGTCGGACACGGTCCTCCGCTTCCCGGCCGACGATCCCAGCAAGGTGGAGAGCTTCCGGGCCGGGATCGGTGTCCGCGCCCTTGCGCTCGACTCGAAGGAAAATGTCTGGGTGGTGAGCAACATGGACCTGCGAACCCCACAACCTAAGCTTCCCGACGGGATTTCCATCATGGAGCAGTTCAAGCTCGTTACTGCGGCCATGTTCAAATACGTGATGGGGCCGCCGCAGCGGCCGACTGGTGCCGTCAATATGATCCGTCCGGATGGCACCCAGCCCGCGCCGATGGGTTTTACCGGCGAAGCGCTCAATATCCCGTGGGGCCTGAACGTTGACGGCAATGATGATGTCTGGGTCGGCAATATGTGGGGCCGCTCCGTGACGCTGCTGGCCGGGGACAACACCAAGGGGCATCCCGCGGGTACCAAGACCGGCGATGTCATCCACGTGTTCCAGGGCGGTAGCATCCAGATGATCACCGACGCGGCGATTGACCCGGCGGGCGACGTCTGGGCCGCCGACAATTGGAACCAGCTCGAAGCGGACGTCAGCGAAAATCCAGCGCGCCCCACTTCAACTTGGGGCGGAGGATCGTGCATCACTGTCATCTATGGAGTGGCGTCCCCGGTGAAGCCGCCGCGCATGGGCAAGGTGCGGTCGTTTTGAGGACGCCCAATGGAAGAATATGTGTTGGTATCTCCCGTCGGATGGAACTTCATCGGTCGCAGCTCCGTTCGTGCGAGCTTCGCCCCGTCTTCTTGTGGGTGTCAGCTTTGACAATGGCGTCCCCCGGCCGCCGTGCACAAACTGACATCCGCTCGCAGGAGAGGGCGACGTACCACCCACACCGAATTGCTCGCCAATTCCCGCCGCCGCGGCCTTGCGCTGCCGGTCGGATGACGAATCGCTCGGAAGATGCGACCGATGAAACCTTCACCCCGGCCCAAAATGTTTGAGAGGGAGCTCGACGATGCAAAAACAACACAGTTTCTCCGCGGGCCTTCTGGTTTTCGCCATGATGCCGCTCGTAATCGCCGGCGTCGCGATTCCACCGCACGCCTCGCCGCGGCCCGCCTCGCCGATGTCCGTGCCGCAGGGCCAGATGTTCCAAAATCTTCAGAATCTTGAGCAGCAGATGTCCGTTAACCACACCGTGCACTGGAGGCATACCGCGCCCCACGACGGCGAGGTGACCACGGCGATGTCAGTGGCGCCGACCAACTTTGATGGATGTTCCGTGGTCTGGAGCCAAACGCAGGAGGGAACCCGGCCCGGTGAACTGTTCTACATTGAAACTCACCGGTTCGAAGTTCCGCTGGCTAACATGGACGCGAAGCAAATCACCGTAGAGCCAGTTGTCGCGGGTCAGAGTGCGCGACCCGGGATCGAACCGGACGACTACTACACGGTTCTGCTTCACTCCGTGGGCGGAAAAAATTCCGTCAACATGCTTGAACACAACATTACTTTCGACCAGAAAAAAGGGCCGATCGCTTCGGCCGAACAGCTGATGGCTTCCAGTGCGTGGGTTAGAGTCGTTCACGAAGAGCAGGGCGAGATATTGAAGAAGGACTTTCAGAAGGCCATCGCGTCGTGTATTGCAGCCGGTCAATGACCGGATTCGCGCGTGGCCAATTGAATGAGAATTCTGCTATACCGCGAGCCCGACGGCATACAAATAGCGCTACAATTCTCGGTTTTACTTCAGCCTTTCAGTGACGCCGTCAGTCAGCCGTTGAGATTCTCGGGCGAACGTAGCGCGGAGCGAAACTCATCGCGAAGCTCATTCGCTTTACCCGCGGCGGCGTTAGCGCGTTACGCACGGTTATGAGTGCGCTGGAAAAGCCACACACCGAGGCTGACCAGGCCGAATACGGCCAAAATGTGAATGTATCCGTTGTAGGTATTTGAAGTGACGATGCCGATGAACCACACCGACATCAGTACCAGGAAAACGATCCAGAATTTCATTTCCATCCCTTACGTCCAGTACTCCCAATCGTCGCGGCCGCGCGTGATTTACTGGACGGGGCAGGGATCAGGCGGGCTTCCGGAGTTCGTTTACGAGCTTGCGCGCTTCGCGCATTCGGTCCCTATAGAAAGTGGCGTTGATGGTCACTTTTTTCGCGCCGACCACCAGCCGCTCCTTGATGCCTTCTTTCGAGAAAAACAGCGCCAGCGCGATGTATGTTTTGATCTCTTTCTCAAGAAAGTCGATGGCCATACGTTTTGATTCGTCCATGCTTCACCTCGCGATTGCCGGCGCGGCTCCCTTCGAAACCCGCCGCTACTTCGCCGTTTACAGCCGTCCAAGCAACAACAAGACGATCACGATGGCGAGCAGCACGCCCACTCCGCTGCTCGGGCCGTAGCCCCAGCTCTTGCTATGGGACCAGCGCGGCAGCACGCCCAGAAGCGCCAACACCAGAATCACAATCAGAATCGTTCCGATCATTTCGTTCTCCTTATTACTTTCGCCCGCGGACCACGAAAGTCGTCCCGCGGGGCTGTCGGGCCGCCGCGATGGCGTATTGCGAATCGCCATCGCGGCGCACGGCTCAACACTGCCGGAGGTATTAAATGACCACGCTGATCAAGACGCGGGACCCCGGGTAGTAAGGGTTATAGAGGTAGTAACCGCCGTCGATGTAATCGACGTAGACGTCGTCGGTGTAATACCAGGCGACGGGCCAGGGCTGCACGAATCCGAACCAGTAACCGCCATACTGGAAACGCGAGTAGCCGCCTTCCATCCGCGGATCGCCGATGCGAAACACGTGCTCTCGCCCGAAGTAGGAGCGGAAGTGGTCGTCAGGAATGCGCCCTTCGCCTCGCGCGCTCAGTCGAAGTGCGGGTTCGGAATGCTGGTGCTGTGTTTCCGCCGCGGTGCGTTGCGGAGCTCCATTGTGTTGCTGGGAGGCGTTGTGATTGTTCTGTGCTTGCGCGACTTGCTTTGAGTCTTCCTGTTTGAAGGTCTTCGCGTGGGTGGTCTGCTCGGACTGCTGTTTGGCTTGCTGCGTGTGCTCCGCCGGTTTAGCGGATTGTTCGGGCTTTTCCGTTTTGGCCTGCTGCTGTTTGGCGGGCTTGGCTTGTTCAGCGTGCTGCGCCGGCTTGGCTGCCTCTTGTTTTTCGGGTTTCGGTTCCTGCTGTTGCTTAGCCTGTTTCGGCTGTTCTTCGTGCTGCGCGGGCTTGGCCTGTTCTTTCGGTTCCGGCTTGGCCTTCTCTTCTTGTTGGGCCGACTTCGCCTCTTCCTGATGCTCTGCAGGCTTAGCTTTCTCTTCTTGCTGTTCCGGCTTAGCTTGCTCTTCATGTTGCGCAGGCTTGGCCTGCTCTTCATGCTGAGCGGGTTTTTCTTCTTCCGGATGATCCTGCGCGAATGCCGGAAGAGCCGATCCTAGTACGACGAGCAGCGCTGTCGCGCCGATCGTTGCGAGTATTTTCATGCGTGTTGCCTCCAATGCGAAAACTGTGAAATGGTTGTGTGGATCGTTGTGCGGCCACGAGCCCGCGGCGTCACTAAGCGCCGACGCGAAAATGCGACATCGAGTGGAATATTCCGAAAATGTTGAGCAGCCACAGAATTGTGGCGATCACTACGACGGCGTTAAGAATCGACTTGATCGTGCCTTCCATCGGGATGAACCGGTTGACCAGCCACAACAGCAGGCCCACCACGATCAGCACGATCACTACATTGAGCAATGGCATCTGAATCTCCTTGTCCTGCAAGCGAACACACGGGGCCGCTCGCCGGTGTCGCATTCCCCAACTGCGCTAAGCGAAGAGCTTTGAAGGACGGCCTGAACCGGAAGGAATCTGCGTGGGTTCCTGCGCTTCACGCACAGGAGTCCAGTCTAGAGCGCGCGCGAACGCCAGTCTGTTCACAACTGCACACATTCAAATGAGCCGAATGGCGACCACGTTCAGGCCGACTGTTCACTTTTGCACAGTTTTTGAACGGCGTTTTTGGACACAATCACCACTCATTCGGAGCTTTCCATGAAACGGTGTCCGCTATGCAACAGCGAGCAACTTCATCGGTCCAGGCGAGTCGGCATACTGGAACGAAGCATTTTGACAATCCTATTTCTGATGCCGTACCGGTGTGAGGACTGTTCCACACGGTTTCGGTCGTGGTCGTTCGCGGCTCGGCCTTAAGGCGCTCCGGTGGCCCGGGTCACGGCCCGGCTTTATCCGTACTGTGAGAAAAAAGAGTGTCCTGGTTTTCGAAAATCGGTGCCGTGTCGATGACCACCGACCAATGGATTGCGCGGGGATTGTCGATCGTTGGACTCGGCGTCGCGGCGGTCGCCAGCGCTTTTCAGTTCAGCCATCCCATTGTCGCGACGCTCCTGCTGACGTTTGGGGCGCTCCTCTTCATTCTCGCGCTTTGGATCGCGGCCCGGAATCGAGTCCGGTGGCTTGATCCTGTGTTCATCGTGGTGTGTCTGCTCGCGCTCGGCTTTTCGACATACCGATTGACTCAGTTGCGAGCACAAGCGCATTCAACGGCGACGAGCGCTTCGGAATCCGGGGATTCGGAATCGCAGCACAGGCCTTAACCAGCGCGTGGAATGACCGCGGATGTCCGGCTCGGAGCGGGTGGTTTCCGTAAACTCCCACGAACGATCGATGCGGGTGGAGCTAATGTGTCAGACGAAACGGTAGTGCCGGACGCTCAGCGAATTCAGACTTTGACGATCGCCGCCGCGATCATTTTTGCGTGCCGCGGAAAAGAAAGCCTCGAGGAGGCTCTGGAAGCGGCAACCGAGATCTTCGAGCGCGTATCGAAAGCCGTGAAGTAACTCAACTGTTGCAGCGAAGTTATCTGCCGCTTGGATCGGCTTCGACTGGTACCGGAATGTTCAGCTCGTAGGTCTTAATCCGCAGCAACGTCTTCGAGGCCAGCTTCATTGCAATTCGTTCATCGTAGTGATCCGAGCTGGTTACCAGTTCCGTTTGCCGGAGAAGTATTGCGTCTTCGAGGCGCGATAGCAGCGCCGGCAGTTTCTTCTGATCGGTTTCCGAACATGTCTGCTGATACAGGTGTTGCCAGGAATTGCAAAGTGGATCAACGGGCGAAGCCATGTTTTCCCCTTTCGTCACTTTTCGCGGGCGGGAACGACGTGTGCGCCAGACTGAGCGGCCATCGTAGTCGTGTGAAGATTCGAAAACTGTTCACTTCTGAACATCCTTCGCGGCGGGAGTTCTACAGAATGTACCCGCTTGCATTCCGAGCTGAACTGGAAATGAAGTTCGCGCGCAGCAGGGACACGGTGAATTCATGACAATCAAAGCAGCATCTCGAATGAACCCGGATTTAGGCCAGCTGATTTACACGAACCGCCCGCACACAGGCAGGACTTCGATCGACATACGGCCGGTCCGAAAGCCATCGTGGCGCAGGGAGGTCGAGAAGGCCACGCGCGTATCCGATCTTTCGATGTTGGTCGGACTGGTTCACGCCGCGGAGAAGGCGCTTTTCCTGCGCTGCCAGGAGCTAGCCGATTGTCCCAACACGATCGACGAACGCGAAGCAATTCGTGCTGCAACGAACGAACTGCTTTCGATTAAGGTTCACAAACTGAAGTGGCCGGACTTCACATTGCTCGCAGAACCGCAAGCGAGGAACCAGAACGAAATCGTGCCGGAGCGCGCGGCTGCGTAGAGAGTTCAGGCGTACGCTGCGGGGCCTCGATCGGGTGCATGACCTGTACTCAGGAGAAACCCGTAAGCGCTGCCGTGTGCATCCTTTGCGACGGCTCAGCCTGCCGCATGCAGACATTCTTAATAAAGTGTCGTAATTCCATTGACAACAGTATGACAGAAGCACACTGTGAATGCGGACTTGGGATTCTTCACTTCGCCTTAAATGCACCACGGGTTACCTGAACCACCCCTCGTTAATTTCATCCGAACCACTTTTAAGGAGATCCATGAATACGATTACCCGCAGGGACCAGTCCCGCAGTTTGACGCTTCAGGACGAGGTCAATCGCTTGTTCGAAGACAACTTTACGCGCGAACGCTCCGGCCACGCCGATCTGGCGATGTGGGCCCCATCCGTCGACATCTACGAAACCGAAAATGAGCTGGTCGTAAAGGCCGAGCTTCCCGACCTTCAGGAAAAGGACATCGACGTCCGAATCACCAATAACACTTTGACGATTCGCGGCGAGCGCAAGTTCGACAAGGACGTCAAAGAAGAAAACTTCCTCCGTATCGAACGTGCTTACGGCTCGTTCATGCGCAGCTTTTCGCTTCCCAACACGGTCAGCTCCGAGAATATTCGAGCCGAGTACCGCAATGGCGTCCTGACCCTGCATATGGCGAAGCGTGAAGAGTCCAAGCCGAAGCAGATCAAAATCAGCCTCTCTGCCACCAACGGCAAGTAGTCAGGCTGCCTACGGGGGCGGGGATCGCTCTCGCCCCGACAACCCAGGAGGTTGCCATGACCGATCGTAAGTCGCTATCGAGGCAAGACATCGCCACCCGCGCTTACAGCCTGTACACCCAGCGGGGCCGCGAATCCGGAAGAGACGTCGAAGACTGGATCCGCGCCGAAGAAGAGCTGTGGGCCGAATCGAACTTCCCGTCCGCTCGATCTTCCGCGTCACCCCGCGTTTAGTCGAGTGGGCCCGGTTCCAAAGTAGGGGCGGACAATCCCCGCCCGAGGAGAAATGAAATGGAAAATGCGAAAGCCACAAAGTGCGCGCACCCGATTTGTTCTTGCACCGTGACCGCCGGAAAGTATTGCAGCACCGTTTGCGAAGCGATGGAAAAGACGCCAGACATTGATTGCGCGTGCAGCCACTCGCTTTGCAAAGGGAAAACGTCCTAACGATTATGAAACGCATTTTGCGAAGTTTTTGTTGGAAAGCTGGGTAGAGCAGGAAAAGGAGACTTATGTCCAAGCAAGCCGCAGAGCATCACATGAAGGCAGCAGAGCATCACGAACACGCAGCCAGGCACCATAAAGATGCAGCCAAGCAACACGAAGCCGGACACCCTGAAGCAGCAGCGCACCACGCACATCTAGCCCACGGACACGACCAGTACGCCACTCACCACGCCGGCGAAGCCGCCAAAGCCCATATCGCCGATAACGACAAAGCGAAAGCCGCAAAAGCTTAGTCTCCGCGGCTAAGGCGGGTCTCCAGCCCCGCCCGCCTTTTCCTATTCCCACGCTGAGATCGAAACACCCTCGTTGTCCTGCCTTCGTTGCGATCCCGCATCCCAAACGTGTTCACTTCTGCGCAGCATCTTGTAGCCGTGTGCATTGAGAATGAGCGCGTTCATACCCACGGAGGCTCACGAGAAACACTCTGCATTCTTCAGCTCATGCCGCTCGCATGGCGAAAGTGAGCCCGATCACGGCGGATGCCTGGATGAGGAATCGAGAATTTGAAACCCCGCAAGTCTCCGAGCACAGTAAGTCGCACGAGCGGACGTATGACTTCACCGAATCGGATGTCGCCCGATTGGTTGAATTCGTGGCGAAGCGCGCCGACGCGCTGCGAACCGCGGTACATCCTGCGGCTCACGCACAAGCGCGTCGCGCGTTGGGTTAGCCGGCGCGTTGCCGTTGCCATCTTCGGTGCGCTAGCGTACACTCGGCCTGTCTCCCCTGGCATCGATCGCGCTGCCAATTGCCGTTCCTCCGGTTTCCGCGGGAGGGCCGAATTACGAAGGCTGCACCGAGCCGAGGTCTATGCCGGTTAGCATGCTGGCCGCCGAACCGTTAGGGGCCACTGGGCCGGCAGACGCGTAATGCTCCTTCCGAACCGAGCTTAGCTTTCGTTTCTGTCGATAGAACCACAAGAACATGATGAAGTCTCCATCTGCATCTCGGCGCAAGGCCCTTCCCGACAACAAATCCTTCAGCGTGGAAAGGTTCCTCCAGTTGGCCGGAGTGGCGCGCAAGCTGGCCGATTTCAAAAAAAAGGAAACGATTTTCTCGCAGGGCGACCAGGGCAAGACAGTCCTTTATTTACAGAAGGGCGGCGTGCGGCTCTCGGTGGTAAACCAGCGCGGAAAAGAAGCCGTGGTCGCGGTGTTCGGGCCGGGCGATTTCTTCGGCGAAGGGTGCCTGGCCGGCCAGCCGTGTCGCCTGGGTACGGCGACGGCGGTGATCGCTACCACTGTGATGATCATCGAGAAAAAGGAAATGAGCCGGGTGCTGCACGCCGAGCACGCTTTCTCGGACCGCTTCATCGCCCACATGCTTTCCCGCAACACGCGCGTGGAAGAGGACCTGGTCGACCAGCTTTTCAATTCGAGCGAGAAGCGCCTGGCGCGCGCGCTGCTGCTGCTGGCGCGATACGGCAAGGAAGACAAGCCGGAAAAAGTGCTGCCGAAAATCTCGCAGGAAATGCTGGCGGAGATGGTCGGCACTACCCGCTCGCGCGTGAATTTCTTCATGAACAAATTCCGCAAGCTCGGGCTGATCAGCTACGGCGGCGGCGGGCTGGAGATTAATAGCTCGCTACTCAGCGTGGTCCTGCACGACGGTTAGTGCCGGCGCGCCGGCCAATCTCGCCGCGGCGGGCCTTATTCGCCCCTGGAATTGCGGACGGGCTTTTCCATTTCGTGCGCCGTTTTGACCTCAACCGACTCTCTTCCAGCGCTGTGTATCGCACGATTGTGGCCCTCCTCTCTCTCTTCCTCGGGATTTCGAGCGGTTTGTTCCTGGCCGGCTTCTGCGGCGGGTTGTCCACCCAGCGCTTTGGTCCTGATTCTGAGCAGCTCGTGCGTGGCGCGATTCATCGCCTGGCGTTCGGTGGTTTCGTTTCTGTCGTGGCCCATTTCACGGGCGCGCTGGAATATGGCTGTCTCGGCTTGTCCAACCCGGAACGCCACTTTTGCGAGATCCGTTTCGTTGCACGCGAGTTCGTACAGGTTCTGCCACGAATTGGCCGGTGGATCGGGGCGCGCTGGCAATGTCGGCTCCTATTGGCGCCCGTGTGGCGAGCCGTGGCTCGGCTCCGCGCGCCGCGTCCTTCCATGCTACTGGAGCATAAATCACGGAACTGTTCACTTCTGCACAGCTTGATTCGCCCGATCCCTGCACAATGCCTGCGGACAAAATCCTTCCTGTGAATCCGATCTCCGAAGCGCGGACATCTCGAAGGAAAAGTTGGTCAAGGGGTTCTCTATGCGCATCGGCGCTACAGTTCGTTTCATCGCGATCTCGTTCCTGTTTTACGCTTTCTCGCACGCTGCGTTCGCGCAAATAGGCATCTCGGTGAATTTCGGACCGCCGCCAATTCCCATCTATGAACAACCGTATTGCCCGCAAGACGGGTTTCTCTGGACGCCGGGCTACTGGGCCTACGCCGAGGACGGCGGCTACTACTGGGTTCCCGGCACGTGGATTCAACCTCCGCAGCCCATGTATCTGTGGACGCCGGGCTATTGGGGTTGGGGCGGCAACGCGTACTTTTTCCATGAAGGATATTGGGGACCTCAGGTCGGCTTCTACGGCGGCATTAACTATGGATATGGTTATGGCGGCAACGGTTATGAGGGCGGACGTTGGGAAGGGAATCGGTTCGCTTACAACACGTCCGTCAACCGCGTGAACACCACGGTGATTCACAACACATACAACACGAGGGTCGCGGACGTTTCCGAAAACCGCGTGAGTTACAACGGCGGTACCGGCGGCGTCGACGCCAGAGCCACCGCGCAGCAGGAGGCCTACGGTAACCAACGGCACGTCGGTCCCGTGGAATCGCAAACCCAGCACGTTCAAGAAGCTCGCAGCAATCCAGCATTGCGCGCTTCCCAGAATCAGGGCAAACCGTCGATCGCGGCGACTTCCCGTGCCTCGGACTTCAAATCGGGCGTCGAGGCCTCTTCTGAAGCGGGCGGCGAATACAAAGCCCCTCTGGCGAACGCTGCGCGTGGAAACGAGACGCGACCCGGCGACGAAGCCTCTAAACCCGTGACGGAAAGCCTTCCGGCGAAAGTGACCCCGGCGGCCAACCCGTCAAACCACGCCAGCGAATTGCAGCCCCACAAGTTCACACCACCAAACACCGGAAACACCGCAACCGATCAAAAGTATCAGCAGCAGCAGGATAAGCTCGCGGCCAAGCAGACCCAGGATCACCAGAAACTGCAGCAACAGCAGGAGAATGAGCACCAGCAGGCTTCTGCGAAAAACTATAACGACGCGCAGAAGCAGCAAATCGAGCAGAAACACACGCAACAAACACAACAGCTAGAACAAAAGCACGAGACTCAACAAAAGCAGATGGAACAGCATCAAGCCCCTGCGAAAAGCGCGCCGAAACAAAGCAATTCGTCAAACGAAGCGAAGCCGCATTAATATCGCCTGGATCCTGTGGCGAGCCAGCCTCCGGCCTCTCACTGGCCATATACTCGAGTGGCCGGCCTTACCGATTGCTTGAGGCGATATGGGCTCACGGAAACCGCACAAAACTTGGAAGGTGGAAGAGTGACCAAGCAATACGAATCGACCAAGGTCGAGATCGTTGTGGAGCTGATCGTTACTCCCGAAGTGAAAGAACACGCGATCCGGCGCAATCAGCTTCACTCGATTCATCGCACGATTGTAAGCCGAGAGATCGGCGAGGTGGATGCGGGTGATCTCGTTGAGTGAGATTCGAACGCACGCGCATCAGCTGACAACCAACCGTTATATGTAACCCCATTGTTCGATGGGAATATCCCCGTCCACAGCATACTTGAGTACCGGACCAGAGAGTTTACTCAGGAAAAAGTGCGGCGGCGGTGTCGCGATCGAATGGCCCGACGTTGGCGAAATTTGGATGCGCAATTTTAGTGCACAGCATTCCGGTCCACAGGGCTTCTTGGATCAATATGTTCGCGGTTGACGAGACACGACCACCAGCCAGGAACAATATCAATCCTGGGAAAATCACCAACAAGCCGGCGGTCTGGCAGTTTCGTGGAGACCAACCTCGCTCCTTTGCCACTGAGGCCAGAATCCTGGCCCAGAAAAAAACTCCCGCGCCGACGCTGCAAACCAGCGCACAGACCACACCAAGTCGGCCCATGTGCGAGGGACCTGGGTGCGCCAAAGCAAGGATCCCGTAGCATCCCATATAAGAAACGATGAGTCCGGCAATCCCGCGACTCATTCTAATCAACCCGGGCTTTGACTTCACGGTGCCTCAATACGGCCGCGATTCAGTGTCGTCTGATCGCGTTCTTCGAGTGAAGATATCCGACGTGACGATTTCAATCTGTGCAATATTGCACTGTTTTTGTGAGGGCGAAGCTAGATCATCTCAGTGTCGTACTTGAGGGTAGTAGTGTGCGGATGCGACGCAAAACCGGCAGGCGACGCGGCTGGCTAAATCGCCAATCGCCACGAATTCACCCTTCAGGGGGAAAATGATTCGATTATTGGTATGCGGCGCACTTCTGAAAGAGGACCAGCGGGATCAGTTCGACGACGTACTGATGAACACGTTGGAATCCGAGCCCGATATTCGACTCGTTGGTCGAACTTATAATGTCCGCGAAGCGACGGACCTGGCCCGCATCGTATGTCCGTCGGTCGTCGTCCTCCGGTCGAATAAAACTGACGACCCGTCCGAAGTGCGCAAATTCATTGCCGGATGCAAATGTCCGAGCATCATAAGCACTTGGTGCGGCGACAATTTCTCGGCCGAACTTGCCCGGCAATTCAGAATTGAGTGTGTGGTTGATGGGGCTCTCGTGGGAATCCAGCTCTCGAAGGCGATTCGCCACGCTGCGGGTTGCGTCCGATAAAACGGAAGGCGCAGGAGACGGCCATGCCGAGAAAATGCGTTTCCCGCGAGTTGCCCAAAGAAATTAATGTTCTGCTCGCGCGTGCCGACTCCCGATAAGTCATTCTGCCGAAATCCTGGATTGCGGTCCCGCGATGACTGCGGCGATCAAACGCGCGAATCCTGCGTGGCCTCCTGAATTTCTGATATCTGAACTATGAATGTATAATGCGCGTCACCCCAGGAGGGCCCTTTCATGCTGCGCATCAACGACGAAGCTCCCAATTTCAACGCTGAAACGTCGCAGGGAACGCTCAATTTCCACGAATGGATGGGCGACGGCTGGGCCATTCTGTTCTCGCACCCCAAGGATTTCACGCCGGTGTGCACCACCGAGCTCGGTTACATGGCCGGGCTGCAGCCGGAATTCGAGAAGCGCAACGTGAAGATTATCGGCCTGAGTGTCGACCCGGTGACCAGCCACAGCAAATGGGCGGCGGACATCGAAGAGACCCAGGGCCACGCGGTGGAATTTCCGATGATCGGCGATCCGCAACTGAAAATCGCCAAGCTCTACGACATGTTGCCCGCGGAAGCCGGCGAGAGCTGCGAAGGCCGCACCGCCGCGAATAACGCCACGGTGCGCACCGTGTTTGTGATCGGTCCGGACAAGAAGATCAAATTGATGCTGAGCTATCCGATGAGCACCGGACGCAACTTCGACGAAGTGCTGCGCGTGATCGACTCCATGCAACTGACCGCCAAGCACAAAGTCGCGACGCCGGTGAACTGGAAGCAGGGTGACGACGTGATCATCCTGCCGTCGGTGACCGAAGAGGAAGCCAAGCAGAAGTATCCCGGCGGCTGGAAAGCTCCGCGGCCGTATCTACGAATCGTTCCTCAGCCCAAATAATTCACGCACGCGCGGAGCAGCGGCTCACTTCGTGAAGGCCCATGCTTTGTCGCCCTGAAAGAACCAGTGGACGCCGTAGTTGTCTGCAAGGTGTCCGTACGTCCCGATTGGCAGTTGCTGCAAATCATCGAGCAGGTCTTTGCTTGCTCCCACGGCGAGCTTGTCGAAAATTGTGCGCAGCTCGCTATATGTCCCGCCAGAGTTGAATAGCGCGACAGGATTGGCTTGCTTCGGCAGTCGCGTGGGATTCCGCCAGTCCGTCGCCGAAACTTCCAGCACGCCGCTTGTCAGGTTCGCGAAGGCGACTTTGTCTAGCTGCTCGACCGGTACTTGCGCCGCCATAGGAATGTCTTTGACCTTCGAGATGGTCAGCTCTCCACCCAGGCAGCTCTGATAGAACGCCATCGCTTCAGCGCAATTGCCTTCAAAAAGCAAAAAGGGCATCAGCTTCATCGGCATCGCTCCGTTCAATTTTCATTCGGCGCAATTCACCTGTGAATCGAGGCTTCGCTTCATTCACGACTCCGACGCGCGGCGGTTATAAAAGGCCAGCAAGAGAATCACCAACGGAGTAATGATTTCGGCGTAAAGGAAAATGCCGGAGTTATTCGCTGCATGATTGTTGTGCAGCGTGACCTCCCGGATATGACCCACTGCGTCTCCGAGCAGCCACACCGCGTTGGCGATCGCCGTGGCGAGCCAGAAATTCCCTCGAATCCAAACGCACGATAATCCGAGAACGCCTACGGTCAGGTCAGCCATTCCAACTTCGTATTCATACGGGCTGGTAGCCCATTCGATGGAAGCAGACGTTTGGATCGGACGAAATATGTGAGCGTACGCGGTTAGCACGCCCATCACGCCGATGTAGAAGAACAGAAAGTATATGAGGTAGGTTTCAGCGATGAGCTTCCGGCTGCTGCGTCGTTTGCGAGACAGTGCGAGGTGCAGCGTGGCGAGTACCGGTGAAAGCACTGCGAAAAAAGCGTTAATCATGGCGCGAATCTACCACGAAAATACTGTGGCATGACGGAGGGATCGGCGTCGAGCGTCACCGCGGCTTATGCGATTTGCCGGCGCATCCGCTGGAAAGAGTGGTGTAAACTTTCGGCATTCCTCACCGGCGGCATCGCAACTCAGGAGACCAACATGGCGCGACGCAAGTTCCTGGCTCATTTGGCGGGTTTGCCTTTTCTGGCATTGGGCCTGAAGGCCGAAGATTCAAAAAAACGTCTCAAAATCATGATGAAGAGCGCGTGGGGTTCGGACGATCCAACAAGGGCGGCGTTCCCGTTCGCGCACGGGCTCGTGTTGGCTGATGCGGGCCACGACGTACAGATCTTCCTCCTCGCCGAAGCGACTTCGTTGTTGCGAAAGTCGATGGTCAGCGCGATTTTTCCCGTCGGCTGGCCGCCGCTGAGCGAAACACTCGACAAGGTCGTGGCGAAACACATTCCGATCTTTGCTTGAGGAGCCTGCTCCCGGGCCCGTGGGGTCACGGAAACAGACTTGAATCAGTGGGGAGCAAAATTCGGCAGTCCGACGGTATTTATTTCGCTGGTCGAGTGGGCCGACCGAATCATCGTAGAGTGATCGCCCGCGGATCTCCGCCGGGCGAGTACTCGCCGCGGTCAAAAGTCGAACACCGACGCTACTGAGGCTTTTTTTGCGCCGCTGTGTTGGGCGTGGACCAGAACCGGTAAGCGCCGTTTCCAAGGGGCGGTACGTTCCATCGATCCACACGAGGTTCGACATGCCGGACATCGTGCGGGCGCTTCCGTCTTTGCGCGGCTTGTTCGATTCGAACAGTGCCTCAAATTGCTCGATTGGCACGGCGGTCTTCGGCTTGTAAGCGTCCTCGCGAGGCGGGAAGTTTATAGCCAAGAGAGGATACGGCTTGCAGCGCACTTTGAACTGGGCTCCGGCTGGGAAAAGCTCTGTCACCATGTAGACGAACGGTTTTTGGTCCCTCTCAACCAGATCCTCATACTCATTCACCGCACCTTTCACGTCTTGCGCTTCGAAATACTGGCCGAACCATCCGGCGGGGTCGGGAATCGTGAGGTCTGCGAGTTCTTTGTCGTTTGGCGGTGCTTGGCCCTTATTGATCGCGTCGAGGACAAGTTGATGCTCCGCTTCCAATCCCTTCGCATCGTGGTTATAGCCCGAATCAGGCGCTGCCGCAGCCGGCTTCCTCGCAGTTGTCAGCGCAGGGAGCGCGGACAGCAAGATCACACCGCCCGCGGCTAAAGTTTCAAGCCTCCTGTCACCTTCCTTGAAGCCAGGTTGATTCTGCGAATCATGATCGCTTTTCTAGCGCACTTCCTGCGCTTTCTCTTGCTTTCGCGCAGTCTACTTAAGTTTCCAGGTCCCACGAAGGTCCGGCGTCGAGTAGGGGCCTTCGTAGGTGAGTTCAACGCACTTGGGATGCAAAGTGCGAAATGCATCGATGAGCCATTCTCCGCCGACGGTAATCGAAGACTCTTGAGATGCGTAGATAATCCAGTCTGCAGCTTGTGAAGTTGAATACTGCTCGCCACCGTCCGCGTATTCCGGCTGAAAAATCCCGAGTTCGATCTCGTATTCCGGATCGCCAAACTCGTGAAGCAGAAAGACTCTTGAGACTCCGTGTTGCTTCAAAGCGTCGCGGAGGATCTGCTGACCGTTGAGGCTCTCAAAATATTCAACATGGAAAGCCAAAACATTCTGAGGTGCGGGACCCCTAGTCATTGGGAACCAATATTGCTGGGTGACGCTCCATAGCTTCCGGACGCTATTCCAAAATCGATCGTGCTCTTCTTTGCTGAGTACTCGCCGGTAGGGAAGCGGCTCGACGTGGTCCAGATCTCTGGCCGTTAGCGCTTCAACGTATACCCTGAAGTCTTCCGCCTCCTCGTGTATCGCCGAGTAGGCCAGCTCGTGTTTGGGCTCCGATTGAAGCTGGCTCTCGGCTTTGGCTGAAGCGGCGATGATCAACTTCTTCATTTCGACGAGGCTCTTGTCAGAGAGATTGGAGAATCGCTCAATTTCAATTAGCGTGTGTTTGGCGATCCAGTAGCGTGGGAAAGTGTCATAAGCTTTTTCGGAGTAATCCCTTCCCAGTTCAAACGATTTCTTGACATGCGAATGTTCTTTGGCTTGCAGATCTGTGTAGGCTTGAACCCACTCGGAGAATCTTTCCTCGCAGTACCTGCGGGCCGCCGTGTGGAGGGCTGTTGTTTCGTCCATGTCGTTCGTCAAGACGCAGGAGATTACTACTGGAACCGAGACCATGAATACCATAGCTGGAAAGGCTGTGCCCTATGAGTCGCACATCGAAACCTGGCTCACCGGCGTTGTACACATTCCAAATCAAAATGCGCTAACATCAGCGCCCGCGATTCAACAACTCATGTCGTTGGAGGCTTACGTGCGGTTCATCCGACTCGCTCTTTGCGTTCTGATTGTTTCGGCGTCTGCGCACGGCCAAGCGACCGCCCTCGCGCAGACTCCCGCTCCCGCCGCGAAGCCGGCGATCTTCACGTTTCAGGAAGTGATGGTGCCGGTGCGCGACGGCGTTCACCTCCAGACCGTGATCATCGCGCCCGTGAACGCCACCGAGCCGCTGCCCATCCTGATGGAGCGCACGCCCTACGGCGTCCCCGAATCCGCGCCCACTAGCGTCCCGCCGCGCTGGAAAGATTTGAACGCCGACGGCTACATTTATGTTTTTCAGAATTTGCGCGGCCGTTTCAAATCCGAAGGCACGTTCCTACTTTCCTCGAAAGTGGATCTCAGCGATTCCAAAGCGGTGAACGAAACCACCGACGCCTACGACACCATCGACTGGCTGGTGAAAAACGTCCCCAACAACAACGGCAAAGTCGGCATCTTCGGCGTTTCGTACGACGGGCTTACCGCCGCGATGACGCTTCTTCATCCGCATCCCGCGCTCAAAGCCATCAGCGAACAGGCCGCGCCCGTCGACCAGTGGATGAATGACGACATGCACCGCTACGGCGCGCTGCGCGAAAGTTACGCGTTCGAATATTCCGTGCTCGAGCAAGCCGACAAAAACGCCAACACGAATTTCGCGTTCGACGTCTACGACACCTACTCGTGGTATCTCACGCTCGGCCCGCTTTCCAATATCAATTCGAAATTCCTGCACGATAAAATTCCGTTCTGGAATTCCATCGTCGAGCATCCGGATTACGATTCGTTCTGGCAGGGCGAAGCGTGGATCCGCCAGCTTCACGCGTCCACTGTACCGAATCTGAATGTCGCCGGCTTCTGGGACCAGGAAGATCCGTGGGGGCCGTGGCAGATTTTCCGTCATGCGGAAGAGCATGATCCGGACAACACAAATTACATGGTCGCCGGGCCGTGGTATCACGGCGAGTGGCAAGCTCCGGCAGGCGATAAGATCGGAATCATCCCGTTCGGCGGGCACGACACGTCGCAGGAATTTCGCGCGAATTTGCAGGCGCCGTTTTTCCGCTACTACCTGCACGGCAAGGGTGACAAGCCGACGTGGAAAGCCACCACGTTCGAAACCGGCTCAAATACCTGGCACACCTACGCCGCGTGGCCTCCCGCGAATGCCACCGTCACGAATCTTTATCTGCACGCGAACGGAACGCTCAGCTTCACCGCTCCTACGAAAAACGAAAGCAAAACCGGGTACGGCGAATACGTTTCCGATCCCGCGAATCCGGTGCCGTATCGCACGCGCCCCGTTTCGCCGACGTATCCCGGTGGCGACTGGCGCACGTGGGAAGTGGCGGATCAGCGCTTCGCGCAAAATCGTCCCGACGTGCTCACCTACGAAAGCGAGCCGCTCGATCATAACGTCACCATCACCGGGCCGCTCGCCGCAAAACTTTTCGCGTCCACCTCCGGCACCGATTCCGATTTTGTGGTGAAGCTGATCGACGTCTACCCGGAGAACGCGCAGAAGAACGACTGGGACGAAAATTACGGCCCGAAGCCCAGCCAGTTCGCGCAATCGCTGAACGGCTACGAGCTGCCCATCGCGATGGAAGTCCGCCGCGGCCGCTACTTGAAATCGTTCGAACAGTCCGAGCCGCTGGTGGCAGGGAAGCCGACCGAGTGGGACGTCCCACTGCGCGACCACGACCACGTTTTCCTGAAGGGCCATCGCATCATGGTGCAGATCCAGTCGACGTGGTTTCCGGTGATCGATCGCAACCCGCAGAAATTCGTGCCGAGCATCTACAAAGCCGACGCCTCCGACTACACTAAGGCCACCCAGCACATCTATGTGACGCCGGACATGCCCAGCCGCATCGAACTCCCCATCGTGAAGTGACCCTCAGAGCGGTTCGAGCAGCACAATCGCAACAGCTTCGCCGTCAGGTCCACCGGCAGAATTGCCTGTGCTACTCACCGGAGCCGGTCGGACGGTCCGCTGTGGCGGACGGACTGCCGACGACCTCGAAACGATCAGACGCCGCGCTCGCCGACGGACGAACAGTTCGCAAACAGGAAGCAACCCGTCCTACAAAGGCGTTAATCCGGACTTACGAACCGCTCCACGGCAACCAAGACTATTTGAGTGCGGAGGCTTGGCATGGCTTTGCTCGCGTCGGCGCCGTAGCCGTTACGCTCCCCGCCCACCGGCCGAAATTCCAGAATGGGAAGGCGTTTACGACATCTGCTGCAAAACCAAATCGCGGTGCCTGGCCTTAGGCCTAGATCAGTTCGTAGAGCGGGCGCTTTCGGAAAAGCGGCGGCAAGCCTCCGCACTCTAATATTGTTTCGCGAAGGTGAGCGACTGATCTGGGCGGGCGCGGTCACGGAGCTGGCACGTAAGCGAGTAGCCCGGAAAATCCCGCCTCTGCGGCCCCGCAAGCGACGGGGCGCTAGCGGCTTCGTTTCGCAGAACTCCGCGCGGCACTCTCGAACCAGCGCTCGCAAAACACGCTGAACCGCTGCAAGGCATACTCCTGATCCTGTGGAGCCTTCAATTCTCGCGCGTCCACCACAAATTCCGGCGTCCGGTATTTTTTCCCGCCAATCACACGCTCGGCCTGGAGAATTACGCGCATGTTTCCGCCCCTCTGTCCGAAACGAATTGAATTCCGCCGCGCCACTTAGATAGCAGGAACGCGGACACGCGTCCGCCCGCTGCCGTACCATCGCAGCCCGACGCCGGTATTGGCCAGCTCTTCGCGGCGGCTGTGCGACGTAGCACGCAGCGGTACGTGGCGGCAAGGTTGTCAAGGCGAACAGAGAGCCTTCGCTGCGCTCAGGATGACCGATTAAAAATGACGCGCGGCGTCGCGTCAGCCGCGCCGGGATTTTTCGATAGCGGCGATGTCGATCTTCCTCATGGTCAGCATGGCTTCGAAGGCGCGCTTGGCTTCGGCGCCGCCGACGGCCAGGGCGTCGGTCAGCGCGCGGGGAGTGATCTGCCAGGACAGGCCCCAGCGGTCCTTGCACCAACCGCAGGCGCTCTCCGTGCCGCCGTTGCCAACGATCGCATTCCAATAGCGATCGGTTTCTTCCTGCGTGTCGGTGGCGATCTGGAAGGAGAACGCTTCGGTGTGCTTGTACATCGGGCCGCCGTTCAGCCCGAGGCAGGGAATTCCGACGACGGTGAACTCCACGGTGAGCGCGTCGCCCTTTTTGCCGCTCGGAAAATCGCTGGGAGCGTGGTGGACGGAGCTGACTTTGCTGTCAGGAAAAGTGGCGGCGTAGAATCGGGCGGCGTCCTCGGCGTCGTTGTTGTACCAGAGGCAGAGCGTGTTTTTGGGCTTCATGGGTGTCCTCCTTGGGCCGTTCGCGGCGCTGGGCAACAGTATAAGTTAGCGCCGCTCGCCGGGACGTAGGCGCGTGAGCCGAGCGCGACGTCAGCTTATCGCGACCATACGTCGAAAATCCACGTACGGCAATTTCTACTTTCGCGCTCCGAAGATCTCGCAACTTTTCGCGTTCCTTCCACGTGCGGCGGCGCGGCCGGATTCCGCAGCTCCTGCTCGGGCACGCTCGACGAGCAGTCACTCTACGCGGATCATCACTTCGCCAAACGGATGGACGATTACGTCGGAGTCGCGTAGTCGGTGGTGACGGGCGGCCTGGCGATCGCCATTCTGACGGCGCGGCCGTTCCGTTCTACCAGCGAGCTGTCAGTCTGGAGCCCAACTTTGCCAAGGCCGACGCCCGGCCTTCCCGCACCGCAAATTGCAAGGCTGCGTGTTGTGGCGTCCGGTTCCAATCAACGACAGGCGCGCGAACGGTGCGGTCGTCGGCTCGACAGATTTCAGAGACACGGAGGCGTCATGAACATCAAGAACACCATCGCCGTTTCGCTTCTCCTGATTTCGGCCATCCCGTTATGCGCCGACGACAACAAAAAGAAAAAAGACGTCCAGAGAGACAACGTGGAGAAAATGGAAGCCGTGCCTTGCGGCGCGAAGCAGCGGGGCCTCTCCGGCTTGGGTACGCTGTGGGCGTCGGCCGGCGTCACCCGCGTCAACTCGAACGAAAAGCTGTGCCCGCAATATCTGTTGCGAACCGATAATATGGACTATGAGATTCGGCCGATCCACTTGAAGCACGCCACGCTGCTGCCGGTGAGAACGGAAGGTGAGTTCCGAATCACCAGGAATGAAATGCTTCTTACCATGCCCGAAGGGAATGACCGCGAGCAGCGGCAGTACGAAGTTGTGGCGATGAACACTGCAAATCCGGACACCGAGGGTACCAAGTCGTCGAACCTGTCGCACGACGACGACCACTGACCGGAGTGCTCGACCGGCGCCGCGGTACCGGCACATGGACAACGCCTCAACGACGGTCGAGTACAATGCCACCGCTAAATGTCGAGATTGACAATCCAGCGGCTCCGACACACAATGCGCGCTATGAGACTCGCAACGATTTGCCTAATAGTAGCCGCGCTGTTTCCCTCTCTGACTCACGCACAAGCTTCCGCGGGAGTTCCCGTTTTCAAAGTCATCCAGGAAGGTAGTTCGGTCAAATTCCACGTGGATGCTTCCGTCGCGATCGACGGCACTTTCGACAAGTGGACCGCCGGCATCACGATGACTTCCCCAGAAGTGTCGACCGGCGTGCTGGACGTGAAGATCGATGCGGACAGCGTCAACACCGGCAGCGGCATGAAAGACGGCAAACTCAAGGGCAAGGATTTCTTCGACGCCAAGGACAATCCGTACATCACGTTCCATTCAACCAAGGCCGTGCAGACCGGTCCGAACACGATCGAGTTCGATGGCGACTTTACGATTCGCGGCGTCACCAAACAGGAGAAGTTGATCTTTACCGTCTCCGGTGTCGGAACCGGTTCCGGCGAGATTAAAGGCACGATGGCGTTTGACCGCAAAGACTACGGCATGAACAGCGGCATTCCGTTCATCAAGATTGCCAACCGCGTTGAAGTATCCGTGGACCTGCAGGGCAAGCGCGTCAGCGGGCCTCCCGTCGACTTTAAGAAATAGCGTCGGTATCGTCGGCGCTTTTCGACCGATTTTTCACGGTACCTGCGCGCAACACCACACTCTGCAATCACGCTGTCCTGAGGTTCAGTTCACTGGGCCAAAGGATCTCTCTTCGCTTTTCCTGCTGCGAGGCGTTATCGCGCGCGATGCGTGACAACTCGCGCGCAACTGTAGAGAATGGTTGCGCCTCGGTGCGCTCGGTAGTGCGCCGGCGAGCCGGGCGCCCAACCATGACTCCCACACGCGACGGCGGAAAATTTCTCAGTGAAGCGCGCCTGTTCCCGGCGGACACCGCCACGCGCTCGATTGCGCAGCGCCTCTACAAGGAAATCAAAAATCTCCCGATCGTCAGCCCGCACGGGCACACGCAGGCGCAGTGGTTCGCGGCGAACGAGCCGTTTCCCGATCCCGCGCGGCTGTTCATCGTTCCCGACCACTACATTTTCCGGATGCTCTACAGCCAGGGAGTGAAGCTCGAAGATCTCGGTGTCGGCACGTACGGCCAAACTCCAGAAGCGCAGAAATCGTTCGACGCGCGCGCAGTGTGGCGCATATTCGCCGAGAACTACTATCTTTTCCGTGGAACGCCGACGCGCCTCTGGCTCGATTACATTTTCCAGAATCTTTTCGACCTCAGGGAACGCTTGACGCCGAAAAATGCCGACGAATATTTTGACGCGATCTCCGAAGCGCTCGCCAAGCCCGAGTTCCGCCCGCGCGCGCTGTACGAATCGTTCCGCATCGAAGTGCTGGCCACCACCGATTCGCCGCTCGATTCGCTGGAGCATCACATCGCGATCCGGAAAAGCGGGTGGCGCGGGCGCGTGATTCCCACATTTCGTCCCGACGGTGTGGTCGATCCGGAGTTTGCGGAGTTCGCCACAAATGTTGCGCGGCTCGGCCGCGATACCAACGAAGACACGTCAACGTGGCGCGGCTACCTCGCGGCGCTCCGCAAATCGCGCGAACGTTTCAAAGCTGCCGGCGCGACGTCAACCGATCACGGTCACCCGACCGCGGCTTCAGCCGATCTCGAGGCGATCGAAGCCAGGAAACTTTTCGACCGCGTGATCGCCGCCGCGCAGCCCGGCACAGAAATCGAATCCCGCGCGCAACATGCCGCCGACGCCGAACTTTTCCGCGCACAGATGCTTACCGAAATGGCGCGCATGAGCCTCGACGACGGCCTGGTGATGCAGCTTCATCCCGGCGCGTTCCGCAATCACAATGCGGACGTGCACACGCGCTTCGGCCGCGACGTGGGCGGCGACATCCCCACCGCAACGGACTACGTCCACGCGCTGCGTCCGCTGCTGAATCGCTTCGGCAACAGTGCGCGTCTCACGCTGATCGTGTTTACGCTGGATGAATCGAGTTACAGCAGGGAACTAGCGCCGCTCGCGGGGCACTATCCAGCGCTTCGCCTCGGCCCGGCGTGGTGGTTCCACGATAGCCCCGAAGGCATGATGCGCTTCCGCGAACTCACCACTGAAACCGCCGGCTTCTACAACACGGTTGGCTTCAACGACGACACGCGCGCGTTTCTCTCCATTCCCACGCGCCACGATGTCGCCCGCCGGATCGATTGCTCGTTTCTGGCGCGCTTGGTCGCCGAGCATCGCCTCGACGAAGACGAAGCCCGCGACGTCGCGATCGATCTAGCCGGCAACCTCGCCCGCTGCGCGTACCGCCTCTGAATTCTACGCCGATTCGCGATCCAAACCGTGGGCCAGACACCGCTGTCTGCATGCCTTTCTTGTGCCTCGTCCCAATACTGGCGGGATGCGTGGCCTCGCAGAATCACAGTAGGTGACAAAGCTTGTGGGACAGGCCAGAGTTCGCCTGTTTGATTTTGAAGTTGCTTTGGCTTTTGAGGGCGAGCCGCGGCCACAAGCTAAAAGCAAAAGTCACACAGGCGAACTCCAGCCTGCTCCAACTGCATTCTCGCCAAATATGACCGAGCCAAGCACGAAGCGGTTGCCAGAATTCGGAAGCTGTCCGATCCCCGCGTCGATGTGGTTCAGGCCCGTCGTGCCGTGAGTTGGACGTTCATTTTCTGCTCCACGAGTCTCACCACGACTGGCTTAACTGCGACACGGGAGTTAGATGGCCAAGGTTCTGCCCAATCCGCGTCTTTCTTCCAATAGTTCAGCACCGACTTCCGTCGGGTGCGCAACTCCGTCTCAGTTAGCACAAAGAGCTTGGCTACGAGATCACACGCTTCAAGTGGCGTGTTGTAATCCATTATGAAAAGCGCGCCGTTTTCGCGACGTCGTTTCTCAAGGTCCTCGTACACCACAAGCAACCGTCCCTCAGAGTTTGTCCGGCCAGCTCCGAATTCATACCGAAAGTCTCCGACTGTGAAAAGCTGAATCTGTACTGAGATGTTGTCAACGCGCAGGGGCCTGCCATCGACGTCCGACAATTGAACGTGGATGGCCTGCCCTGGCTTCACCTACGACGCTGCTTTGGCCCGTGCTGCGGCTTGCTGTTGCGCCATGCGAGCGCGGATATCCTTCATGCGTTCGCGCATGGCGGCGAGGCGTTCGCGCGAGCCTGGCGTCGCATCGATCAGCTTTTCGATCTGTACGGCGAACTGCGGTGCGTACGCCGAGCGAATTTCGTCAAGCAGCGGCTCGAGCTTGCTGAACACGCCGAAGTGCTCGCCGTTGGTGTCGTTAAAAATCTCGGGACGAATCGCGCCATCGTTCACCAGTGCGGCGGCCATATCCCAATACGTCACCACCATGCGCAGGTAGCCACTTTTATCGCTGAACATCACCGAGTTGAAATCGTCGATGGATTGCGGATTGAAATCGCGGAAAAACCAGTCGCGCGCCTTGCGCAAGGTTTCCTCGCGGCGCAGCTCGTACAATTTCAGGATCAACCTTGCTTCTTCTTGTTTGGACATGGTTCTCTCTCCATTTTTCGTTTCGTTGGGGATGCGCGGCATTCTACCACGCGGGAGAGCGCGCACGGTTACCCCCGTGTCAACGCGCCGCGCAGCCCAATCCATCAGGCTATCGAGCTGGAGAGAGCGTTGGGGCCACGCCGTGGCCACCGCGGCGCTCGCGCGCGAACGCCGTCTGCCGCGCCACCTGCCAAATGCAAATGAAGTGGAAGATGAGCACTACGGGCACAGCGAACGTGGGGATCACGCTGTAGGGAAGCGTTGTGAGTTCGCGGCTGGTGAGCACTCCAGCCACCGGATGAAAAATTCCGGAGGCAAGCAGTCCCGTGGTTAGCGCGATGCCGAGGTCCAGCATTCCCAGCAACTGCCACGCGACGAATGCGCGCGCGCGGCCGGGCCGCGTGAGATACAGCGCCGCCAGCGGAGCAGTGAGGCCGACCAGCACGTCACCCCATCCCGCAGGCCGGGCAAACGAGTTTGGCAAAATCCCATAAACGCCGCCGGTGACAAACGCGAATCCCACGATGCGCCACGCTTGCAGAAATGTGAGCGTGCGAACGTCCACCGATAACACGTACCCGCGGAACGTTCGCGAAACTGCGACCCAGATTCCGAACACTACAAGCGGCACTGCCGTGGCCGCCGGAGGCGGAATCCGGCCCGGCCCGAAAAGTCCGGCCGACGCGGCGATCACCACTACGCCAAGCCAAACCGCCAAAAGCACCAGCGCAACCATCCCATAACTACTCTTTCCCGTATCGCTCATATATCCTCACTCTATGACGATAGTCATATACTGCACTCGATTTCACAATATGACTGGTGTAATATAATGTCAAGAGCGCAGGCGGGTTTTGAGGCTCACGGCCCAGGAAAAGGGAGCCATCGACACATGGCGTGGCCCAAACATCGGAAACGGGAAACCAGGCAACGGATTGTGGGTGCGGCGGCGGAAGCGTTCCGCAGGCGCGGCATCGAAGGTGTTGGCGTTGACGAAGTGATGGCGCGCGCGGGCCTGACCCACGGCGGCTTCTACGCGCATTTCCGCTCGAAGGACGAGCTGGTCGCCGACGCGATGGCGCACGCCGCGGAAGAATTAGGAGGCATATTCACTGCGCCCGCCGGCGGCGGGAAATTTGAAGCGCGAACGCCCAGGATTATGGACGTCGCGAAGTTTTACCTGAGCACCGAGCACTGGGCCCATCCCGAGCACGGCTGTCCGGTGGCGGCGATTGGGCCAGAGCTCGCGCGCGGCGCGAGCGGCGTGCGGAAGAAAGTCGCCGCCGACTTGCGCGGGCGGATCAGGAAATTATTCGCGCGGACTTTGCCGTCTCTCGCTCCGCGGACGCGCAAAGCGCAGGCTTCCGGCGCGCTGGCTTGCATGGTGGGTGGAATGATTGTGGCTCGGACGATGCAGGGAAAAGAAGGCGCGGACTTCCTGGCCGACTGTCAGCGGTTCTTGCAGGCCGCTCTGGACGCAAAATGAAGCGCCATCCGGAGGTGCCTGAATGTCAGGTACGGGGCGCGGAGCAGTGCAGCGGGCGCAATCCGTTTTCGCGATGCGACGGCCTAACTCTGGCGTGAGTGGTAGCCCTTGTACCAATCTCTCCACCGCGGCGAACGTCTCCGCTCCAGGCGGGACATGAACCATAGGGCAAATAGGCCGGCGGGCAATACGGCAAGAAGTCCGTACGCAAACGAAAGCAGATCAAAATTCTTCATCGGGGGCCTCACTGCGACACCGCTATCATCGCCCCTCTCCGCAGGGGCGAAAGAATCCGGTAGTTACTGTAGTACTTTTATATCAGTGCTCCTCGGGCTCCAATTCGACACAGTCAGGACTCAATTCGGACCAGTCATGCTTTGCGCGCGAATCGCGGCGACACGCTTTTCCATCGCGTCGGCATCGGAGGTGCGGCCCAGCGCGCGCAACGCCTTCGCGTCGCTCATCAGAATCGGCGCGAAGGACGGCGTGTCCTTGCCGAACTGCCTCTCGAGAATCGATAGCAGCTGCTGGTCGCACGCGTCGGTTTCCTTCGACTTGCCCCACTGGTCGTACAGGTAGCACTCCTGCGAGAGCGGCATCGCCAGGTCCATGCTGTCTTTACCGAGAATGCCTTCTTCGCTGTGGACGGCGCGAAGCACGTACGGCTCAGCCTTCGCGTAATCCTTCTGCGCCACGTAGACGCTCGCAGCAAGCATGATCGCTTTCGCGGACTCCATGCTTCCTTCGCCGTAGTTGTGCGTGGCGATATCGACGGCTTGGAAATAGTGGTGCTCGGCCGACGGATAATTGTGCGTGAAAGTTTCGAAGCGCGCGAGCGACTGGAGAGCCTGCGCCGCCGAACCGGAATTCGCGCCGTAGAGTTCGCACGCGACTTTGAATTCGCGCTCGTAGGCCGCTTGCGCCGCTACGTTGTCCTGACCCATCTCGTTGTTGCCAAGCTTGTCGAGCGCGGTGAACAGGCGCGCATCGTGCGGCTGCATTTTGTCCGCGAGATCCACGGCGCGTTTGAAGTCGGTGACTGCTTCGCTGAAATTGCGAACTTTGTCGGCGTCGGCTCCAGCTTTCATGGCTTCGTCAACCTGCTCGGCGAGGCCGGGAGCGGCGGTCGCGGATTTCAGCTTCGCTTCGAGAGCCGCGGCTTCTTCAGATTTTCCGGAGGCGCGCAATGCGCTGAGGTGCGTCTGCCAGCGTTTTTGAAAGTCGGAATAGGCTAGCTGCACCTGATCCGGCGCTTCGTCGCGGCGAAACGCTTTGTCGCGCATGTCCTGGCTGCCGGCAGAGAGCGCAGCCTTGCGATACTGCAGCATGGCGTTCACCCAGTCGCCGCGTTTTTCGTAGTCCGCGGCGAGATGCAGAATCGCCTGGACGTTATTCGGGTCAAGCGCGACGGAATTCTTGCCTTCATCGATCGCCGCAGCGGCCGCCGATTTGTCGCCGGTCGCGGCCATCTCCTGCGCGAGCAGGTCGTGAAGCTTCGCGTAGTCGGGCCGCTGTGCGACGCCTTCCTTGAGAACTGCAATGGCGTCCGCATCTTTATGTTGCGCCATCAGCACGCGACCCGCTCCTACGTAAGCGTCCGCGCGCGATGGATCGGCTTGGTACGATTTTTTGTAATCGGTCAGCGCTTCGTCGTAACGCTTCTGTTCTTCGCGGATGCCGCCGAGGCCGAGGTAGGCCCAAGTGTTGTCGGGATCGAGTTCCAGCGCGATGTTGAACTGCTTTTCGGCGCCGTCGAAATCCCAGGTGCGGAACAACGCGCTTCCGTAGCAGTCGTGGCAAATCGAGGAATTCGGGTACAGATCAACGAGTTCCTTGAATTCGGCGGCGGCGGCCGGCGCGTCATTATTCGCGAGCAACTCCTTGCCGAGACTGTTGCGCGACTCAATGCTGGTGGGATCGAGGCGTTTCGCTTCGCGAAATTCACGAACGGCGACGTCCTTCTGGCCCATCTGGTCGTAAGCGATCCCGAGATTGTGGTGCACTTCGGGCTCGTTCGGCTCAAGCGCGATGGATTGCTTGTAATAGGCGACCGCTTCGTCGAAGTGTCTGGTTTCGCGAGCGAGGTTGCCCAGGTCGTAGAGCACGGCGACGTAATCGGGTTTGATAGTGAGTGCGGCCTGGTATTCCTGCTTTGCGGCTTCGGATTTTCCCATCCCCTCCAGAGCCGCTCCGGCATTCTTGTGTGCTTCCGCGCCGCCGGCGCCCGAAGCGAGCGCGGCTTTCGCGAGACGCAGCGCGTCCTGTTCGTCGCCGAAACGGTAATCGACGTAGGCCAGCTTCACCTGCGCTTCGGGGAAGCTCGGCGAGTCGTCGAGCAGCTTTCCGTAAACTTGATAGGCCTGCTGGAAATCCTCGCGCTGGCGGAGGGCTTCGCCCATCACGAAAGCGCAATCGGAGTCCGGCACGCCGGCGGAAATTGCGTCGTCCACGGCGCGCGCAGCGTCGTCGTATTTTTTCTGTGCGATCAGGGGGCCGGCGCTGGCAAGGGACTGCAGCCCTTTCGCGTCGACGGGCTTTTCTTTTGGAGCGTTGGCGGGCGGTGGTGCGAATTTCGCATGATCCAGCGCGGCGAGAACTTTTGCGTCGGCGCCCGCGGACTGGAGCAGCGTGCGGTACGCGTTATCGGGTTGGAACGCGACGCCAAAGTTCGCCAGGCGCGCCGCGATGTCTTCCGGCAGCGACCCGCCGACGATAAGCGCCACCAGTCGGCTCTCGGTGACCGCCTCGGCAGGTACAGCCGGCGGCGATTGAAACGCGCGGAGGCTGTAGGCGACCTCAGCTACCACCAGCACGATGACGGCAGCGATTCCCAGGACAAGCGCGACACGACGGCCCATGCGGCACCTCTGTGGATGAGTTCGGTGTGACTTGGCCAGATTACTAAGGGAGATACGAAACAGAGGGTACTGTTATCGCGTTGTGATTCGTAAGTGATAGGTAATCGTCTCGCTACTTCGCCCGCCCTTCGCTTGAATTCACGGATGGCGCGCAGCGGTGCTCTTCTCCGCAAGGACATCTCGGGTTTATCATCGGCGCATGGCGCGGAAGATTATCCTCGGCGTCGGCGTCAGCCTCGATGGCTACGTCGCGCGGCCGGACGGCCCGCTCGACTTCCTGTTTCACCCCAAGGATTACAAGTTCGGCGAATTCCAGGCGCGCTGCGATACCGCGGTGATGGGCCGCAAGACGTATGAAGCCGGGCTGAAGATGGGAGCGGAGCGCGAACTGAAGAAAGCCGCGATAGAATATTACGTCTTCTCGCGCACGCTCGAGCCCGGGAGGCGCAATTACGTTACGTTTGTGAACGAGCCGCTCGCACCGTTCGTCGAAGCGCTGCGTGCGAAGCCCGGCAAGAATATCTGGCACGCAGGCGGCGGGGAACTGGCGCGCGAATTTCTGAAAGCCGATCTCATCGACCAGATGTACCTCGGCGTGGTGCCCACGCTGATCGGCGAAGGTATTCCGCTCTTCCCGCCTACGTTTCCGCAGCGCGAATTTGAGCTCACCGAAAGCAAAACCTACGACGGCGGCCTGCTGGCACTCACCTACACTCGAAAGCGCTCGGCATGATCCTGCCGAGGCGCTGCATGCGATTGCGTCATCCGTGACGGATGGCAAGAGCGGCACTAAGATGGCGTTAGCGTTTCATGTAGGCTGGGTGGGTATGAGAATCGGGACCATCATCGTTGCCCGCGTGATTCTGTTTTGCGCGGCCGGCGATTGCATCGGAGCTTCGCCGCGACAAGCAGCTGCGCCGCCCGCACCGCAAACACCCATCCGCGTCGCTACAAAATTAATCAGCGTGAGTGCCATCGTCCGCGACAAACATGGCGCACCGATCACCGACCTCACCAAAGACGACTTCACCATCCTCGAAGGCAAAAAGCCGCGCTCCATCGAAATCTTCACCGTGGTGCAAACTTCCGTTGCGCCGCCCGCGCCGCAATCGCTTCCGCCGGATACCTACTCGAACGAACTCGGCGCGCGCGAAGATTCGCCGTCGAACCTGACCATCATCCTGCTCGATTCGCTCAATACGCCGTCGTTCGATCGCTCGTTCCCGCGCTCGCAGATCAAAAAGCTGCTGCTCACTCTCCAGCCGCAGGACCGCGTCGCGCTCTACGCCCTCGGCTCGCGTCTGCGCGTGCTGCACGAATTTTCCAGCGACGCGCAAAGCTTGCTCGACGCCCTCAACAAGAACGAAGACGTCGAGCTGCTTGACGTCGATACGCCGCCCTCGCACGCCACCAACGAGCACAACATGCAGCTGGTTCCGCTGGCGGACGAAAACACCGCTACCGAAATCGCACAACAGGAAGGGAACCGCGCCCAGCTCACCGGCAACGCGATTCGCGCCATCGCCGAGCACGTCAGCTACCTGCCCGGTCGCAAGAGCCTGATCTGGATCTCCGACGATTTTCCTCTTTCTTTCCTGCTGGATAATCTCGAACGCTCGCCCGACGGCAAGAAGCTACCATACACCACCGAAAACGAACTGGCCTCCCGCGCTTTGGACCAGGCGCAGATCGCGATTTATCCCATCGACGCGCGCGGCCTGGAAGCAACCGGCATTTCTGAAATCGCGAACGAAAGCGTGCCGAAACAAGTGGCCGACATGGAGCGCAAAGCGAACATGCTGGCGCTCGCGCAGCGCACCGGCGGCCGCGAGTTCACCGATACGAATGGGATCATGGGCTCGATCCGCCAGACCATCGATTCCTCGCGCGTCACCTACGAGCTGGGATTTTATCCCACCGATGTGCAATGGGACGGAAGCTTTCACAAGTTGCAAGTGAAGGTGAAGCGCAAGGACGCGCAGGTGCAGGCTCGCGACGGATATTACGCGGTCGGCGATCCCACTCTCACTCCGCAAATGGTGAACGCGATGTTAGCGCAGGCCGCACGCGGGCGCATCGAAGCCACCGGCATTCGCTTCACGGCGCATGTGGATTCGCTTGCCGCCGGAGCGGGCGGTAAGCTCACCGCCGATCGCGAACCGATCGTGAGCGCGCAAACAACTTCTACCGGCCCGGCCGGCGGCCCGGCGAACGCCACTTCCGCAAATTCCGCGGCGCTCAGTGCAGCCGCTGCGCCGCGGATCATGACGCTTTCACTCACGCTCGATCCGGCCCAGTTCGGCTTTCACCTCCTCAACGGCGAAATCGTGGACGACGTTGACGTCGCCTTCATCTCAATCGACGCGAAGAACCGCATCATCCAGCGCGCCGCCATGCCGCTGCCGTTCAAGCTCGACCAGCTTTCCTTCGACGCGCTGGTCAAGTCTGGCTTCCCGGTCACGCGCGCCGTCGAGATCCCTCCCGAGGCCGTCGAGCTTCGCGTAGTGGTCTATGACGAAGCCAACTCCCGCGTCGGCTCGCTCCGCATTCCTATTCCATCCGCACCCTCTGCGACTGCTCGTTAATCACGCTCGCGCAATCCGTGCGCTAAAGCTCGAGCGATTTAAAACGATACGATTTGTATGTCTCGAGTGAACGCACACGTGCGCGTGCGAAAAATGTCGGCGCGAAATTTCCAGGCCAACTTCGATGCCGTGTTGAAAGAAGTGCAGGCGCGGCGCCTGATCGTTGTGATCACGAAGCGAGGAAACCCGTGGCGAAACTGGTGCCGGTTACGGTAGGCGGCCACGAAATTTCAGGCTTTCTGGCAGGGAAGGTCGTCATCCGCGGAGACGTGGTCGCGCCCGCACTCTCGCGCAAAGATTGGGGAAGTCTCGGCTGATTGTGTGAGAACGGACGAGTCGGAGAATGGCGCGCCCGGAGGGACTTGAACCCCCAACACTCTGCTTCGAAGGCAGATACTCTATCCAATTGAGCTACGGGCGCGTGATGAAATTGTACCGTAAACGCGAGCTGTTCCGCGCGCGCCGTAACGTCCGCGCATTCATCCACCGCGCGAGGTGCGAAGCATTTAGCATCCCTTCACGAGCACGAGATCCACGGCTTTGTCGCCATCGAAAACGACCATCCATGAACTGTGCGCGATGAAGAGCACATCCTTTCCTTTCCGAGCGGAGTTCTCATAACACGCCCGTAGGTATGGCGAAGCGTTTGCAAGGGGTACAAGCGGCCCGAACCTCTCTTGTAGCTGCGCCTTGGTTTTGCCCAACACGAGCCCGTCTCTGTAGCGGTCGCCGACCATGATACTCGTTGCCTCGTTGAGGCTCATTTTGTAGAGACCCGCTTTCCAAAAAACGTAACGCATATTCTTCGAAAGCAATGATGATGGACGCGGCCGCCATGCCCTGCGCTTGTGTTTCGTTGGACGGCTTGAGTGCGTCCGGTGTTGGTGTCGGATGGAAGTGCCGCTTGATTTGGGAGTACAGGATTGACGCGCCGAAACAAACCGGACCCCATTTGACGCGTGCTTTTGCGCGGTGCCATTTTTGATTCGCCCACAGATTCAAACGAACTCCGCACCAGATAAAGTACGACCCGACCGCGATCACCGGCAGCGAATCACCTACCTTCCACGAGTCCCACCGGCGCTGGAGCAAATTCCACGTGCCAGAGAGCACGAAGGCACATCCCAGCAAGATCAACGCCGCTCCGGCGGCGAGCGCTCCAACTTTTTTCGCGTTCACTCGACTTCACTCCTTAGCTGTTTCTCGTGTCGCCGCCCATCACGGGGCTGAAGAGGAAGTCCACGCGGGCGCCGCCGGCGCCGTCGAGCCGGGTGAAAGTGGCGATCTGTCCCCAGTGCCGAAACTCGTGGAGCAGAATGTGGGTGAGAAATTTGCGCGGCGTTACGCTGACGCTCTTGCCGGGCACGATTTCGTGTTCGCGCGGCACGTCCCAGTCGTGCGCCGGTTCAGCGGCGACGAACGCTACTAAATCGCGACGGCTGGCCGCGCCGAAATTGAAAAGCGCGGCCACGTCATACGCTGGAATCGCGGAGACGTCGGTGACTGGTTTGCGTGCGAGCCGGTCCACGTGATGCCGCTCAGCGATGAAAATGTGGCGAATCAATTCGCCGACGGTGTGCACCGCGCGGTCGCAATGCGCGCCGGTGCCGATGTCCAGCGCGGCCGCGCCCCGCTCATTCAGCCACGCGCGCCACTTCTGCCGCTCGTAATCCGTGAACTCGATCAACTCGCGAAACTCGACGCCGGCGTTCATCGTTGAGCCTCCTGCATAGGAGGAAGTGTAACGGAAAATCAGTTCGCGCCGGACGGCTGAGCGCTCGTCACTTTGGGCTTGACACTTCGCCTTTTCTTCGCCTACTCTCTGCGGCGGCCCATAGTGCACAATCCCACCGAGGAGACAGCTATGCCTATCGCAGAAATGATGCTCGGAGAATTCGACCAGGAAGCCAAAAACACGCGCAAGATGCTCGAACGCTATCCAACCGGCAAGGACGACTGGAAGCCGCACGCGAAATCGTTTTCGATGACCGGCCTTGCGGGGCACGTCGCCACGCTCGCCAATTTCGCGACCACCATCGCCAGCACCGAAAAGCTGGACATGAATGCCGGCGACTACAAGCCGTTCTATCCGAAGACCGGTGCCGAAGCCGTGGCGCGGTTCGATGAAGAATCGGCGAAAGCCCGCGCGGTGATCGCCAAGCTGTCCGATGCGGACATGGGGAAGATCTGGACCTTCGCGTTTCAGGGCAAAGTGCTGTTTGCGATGCCGCGCGTGGTCGCGCTGCGCAGCTTCTACTTCAATCACGTGGTGCACCACCGCGGCCAGCTCACGGTGTACTACCGCCTGAACGATATTCCCGTGCCCGGGCTCTACGGTCCCAGCGCCGACGAACCGATGTGAGCTGAGATTGCGGCGAAGTACCGCGCGTCGCTAGAGCCGCGGTGCTTCCCGTTCTTTCAGTTTTGTCGGAAATCGGAGGCGAATTCCGCGCCAGCAAGCGCGAGGTCCTGGAAAACTCGCTTGTTGTAGATCTCTTTGGCTCCGGAATCAGCGAGGATGGAGCGTTTTCTTTCCTGGAGCGCGAGATAGATGCGCTTCATTTCCCGCGTGGTGGGGTGCGCTCCGGTCCGCTCGAACATGTTTTTAAGTTCTCGAAAAACTCCAATCACACTGCCGTTGTGAATGTACGGGTCGGTTCCATTCAGGTCGCTCAGGGATTTCAGCACACGCAACCTTCGCGTCTCGCACACGAACCAATCATGCTTCCCGGCGCGCGCTTTCCAATAGCGCGCCACGGTAAGCCCCAGCTCGAACGGCATGTTGAATCGCGGCGTTCTCGGCGCGGAAAGGTGCAATTCCACCCGGGAGAGATCGTGAATCGAATAGCGGCAACCGCCGATCAATTCCACGATCTTTTCGAGGCGGCGCAAGCTTCCGGGAATTTCAAGCGTGGCGCGAGGCGCCAGGCCCAACGCGCTGAGCCCTGCGATGTATGAAAGAAACAGGTTTTCGAAGCGCGCGTCGTAGGGAATGTTCAGGAATACGTCAGCGAGCTTTTTTGGCACTCTTCTGCTTCCTTGCATGAGAAGCGTTCTTGGAAGGTTTTGCGGAAGCGTTTGCGCGTTCGTGGCTGCGAGCTTTGTTTCCGTTGAGGGCGGGCTTCGGCGAGCCGCGCCGCTTGGCGCCGTTTGAGTGGTCCACTGGCTCGCGAAGCAAGGCCCGGAGACGCTTCACCCGCCGGGCGGAGACTCCCAGGCGCTTGGCTACGTATTCCACTGTGGCGAACGGGGCATCGACTCGTACCGGCATACGCACCTCTACCCCGATAATACTCCCGCGGTGCGCCCGGTGCAATCCTCGTGATGGCCGCGAAGTTACGTTGCAGCCACGGCACTCCTGAAGATGCGCGAATACGACGCGAGCCAGCATCGATTTCGCTGCGCGATGCCGGCGCCGCACTCGCATAGGGTTGGGTGCCTTGCAGGATGTGTGCTCGATCTCGTCGAGCGTGCTAGGGCTCGCGACGCCTCTTGACCGGCAACGCGAAGACGCCGGAATGGCCTCAGGCGAGAGCGGCGCTTCGAATCGCGGGAATCAGTTGCTCGGATAGCTCGATTTTGTCCAGCAGGGTGATCGCTCCGGCGCCCTTCGCCAGTCTGTGAGCCGCTTCATCGTTGGCAAACGATACGGCGATCCAGCGGGGAATCGACTTCGCGATGCGCGCGGCAGGGGATTCTCCACGGTCCGTTTTTTGCGTGAGGTAGAGGTCCATCACCACCAGATGCGGCTTCATCTGGTCCGCCAGCCGAATCGCTTCGTCCAGCGTTTCCGCTTCGCCCACCACGGCGATCTCCGGATCCGCGCCGAGCAGCCGGCGTATCGCGGAACGGATAATGTCGCGGTCGTCTGCAACGATCACTTCGATCGGCATAGCTACTCCTCCAATCAAATGCGCGCCGCGTGCTCCGCGAGCGGCCGCACGCCCAGGAGGTCGTGCGGCTCAAGCTCGACGGCGGGCCGGGCTTATTGCATCGGGGCTTGCAGCTCCATCACGGTCTTGCTTCGAGCAAGGCGATCGAAAATCATGTAGCGGCGCGGCGAGTTTGAAGCCAACTTCCGCGCCAGTTCTTCCGCTCCGGAGAATGAGTTCGCGGTGGACACCCACATCGCAACGCCGTCTTTCTCCAGTTTGAAGACTTCGTAGTGCGCGGTCATCGAGCCCGCCGTCGTTTCGACGATCGCCTTGTGGGTCGTGTTTTATCGCCCGCATTCGACGGTAAGGTTGCAGCGCGCGGCAGGACGGGTAAGACCTCCGCGGAGAGAATCACGTTCCCCAGCGACTTCAGTGGAACGTGTTCGAATTTGATTTTCCTCGCCATCGGAAGGCTCCTTGCCTGCACCCGAAAAGTATCAACCGCCCCGCGATACGGGTGAACTCTTTAAGAGATTCTTTGGTGCGGATTGGGCGTCGAACGCGGGACCGCGCCGCCAGAACAGCGTGGCGGGAGGTAGCGAACAGCTAGAGCACAGGGTCCGGTTCCGTAGCTCACGAATGCGCCGCGACAGTTCTTCTTGATGGCTCGTGTGGTTAGCGCTACGATAACGTCACGTTAAGACGTTTGGGGGACGATTGCCATGCCGCGCCGAGCCAGCACAAACACCGGCAACAGACATTTCCAGACCATGATCCAGTCCGATGTCCCGCAGGGCCGCAAGGGAAAGCATAGTCAGATCGTCCGCGACATTTTGAGCGACCTCGACGATCTGAAGCCCGGCGCCGCGATCAAAGTACCCATCGTCGATCTGGCCGAGTCCAAGGAAAAAGTCCGCTCGGCCCTGAACCGCGCCACGCGCAAGGGCGGGCGAAAAGTCTCTACCGCCAGCGACAAAAACTTTCTGTACATCTGGAACATTGAATAGCGCCTCTCGATCCTCCCGGAATCGGAGGCCTGCACGACGGCCCTGATGCCGGCGTCCGCGCATAAACTGTTCATCCGCTCGGGCGGCGTCGTCCCATTTTCGGCCCTGCTAAATCGTTTTTCCTGCCTACAGCCCCGTAAGGCGTTCAGGGTATCGCTTCTTCCATATCCACCTGTTATCAAGGTCGCATGCGTAGATTCCTTGGGACCGTGCCCTTGTCATCAACGGAATGCGCTCCGCTCATGCCAAAGACCGTGCTTGTGGCCGACGATAGCGAAATGATTCGCAAGTTGCTCTGCCGCTTGTTCGAATCGGAAGAGGGCTACGAGCTGTGCGCCGAAGCATCGAACGGCGAAGAGGCGATTGCTCTTGCAGTGATTCACAAGCCCGACCTGATCATCCTGGACGTCTCAATGCCGGTGATGGACGGATTGCGCGCGGCAAGGAAATTGAAACAAATCATGCCGGACACGCCCATCTTGCTGTTCACCCAGCATGCCGACCTGATGCCGATGTTAGACGATGTGCCGGTCGATCGCGTGGTGTCGAAGACCGATATCGTTTCGCTGATGAAGCACGTGCGGGAGCTTGCGCCCGGTTGACTCCGCCGGAATTAGACTTCCGGGCGGGCATTGCGCCCTCAAACGTCGCAGATCCACGGTTTCCACGTCGCGCGCCGCCCGCGCTGAAATACACCCAACGCTGTATTCGTTCGTACTCCGCCAACGTCAATAATTAGATCGTTGCGCCCAGTCCTCCCGTCGTGCGCCGCTTTGGCGCTATTCCTTTGATTTTCTTTCGCGAGGAGGAACGCATGATCGTTGTGGAAAGATTGAAGATTGTCGCTCGCGTGGCGCTGCTCGTCGCAGCCGGCGCGGCTGCAATTTTTCCAGCGGCTGCCGCGGCGCAGAACGAGCCGCAAAATCCCGTCACCACGCATATCACGGGAGAAGTGGCGTTCAAGCCCGCCACCAAGCCCGACAAATCCGCCGGCGTGTGGGTCGATGGTCAGTACGTCGGCTACGTGAAAGAGCTGCACGGCCAGAAAAAAGTGCTGCTGCTCCCGGGCGAGCACCAGCTTTCCTTCCGGCAGGCGGCTTATCGCGATCAGGATCAGAAAGTGGTGGTCGAGCCGGGCAGCGTCACAACGGTTCGGGTGCGCCTCGAACGCGATCCCAACGTGGTAATGCCGATAGCCAAAAGCGAAATCAAGCTCGATGTGACGCCCGACCGCGCCGCCGTGTTTCTCGATGGCGCCTACGCCGGCAGCGTCAGCGATTTCAAAGGCCTCGGCCGCGGGATGCTCGTCGAACCCGGCGCGCACACCATCAAGATCGATCTCGCCGGCTATCGCCCCTTCACCACTGAAATAAATTTGCTGGCCAACCAGAAAATGACCGTGAAGACCGACTTGGTCGAAGGCAGCATCCTCCAGGCCGATCCCGAGATTAAATCTCCCAACAACTAATTCGTTTCGCGAACCCTCCAAGGCCCGGTCCGATCGCGCTGTGGCTTGGACTTTCGAGTCTAAGCGCGCGCCTTTTGCATCCGCCGCGGCGGACGGCCCACGCTCAGTGGGTCCCGGGCATAACCATCTCTCCGCGCGGCGCACGCACTGCCTTGAGATCCGGGTTGCCGGTCGCGAGGCGACGCAAGCACGAACACGATCGCCGAGACCGGGCACCATCGATGCCCGGCACCCAAGTCTATGGGAGTGCGGCGGCTCCCGACGCTTTTCCGAAATTCGGCCCACTCAGAATCCGCAACCCGGCCGAAGGCCGGCTACAAAACGCAGCACAGGCACAAACCGTAGTGCCCGGCTTTCAGGCGTGATGCGTTTTCTTGTTGCGTAGCGCCGGCAAAGCGGCGTTAGGAGCTGCCGCACTCGCAAAGTGGCCTCGTTGCGCGTTAGGCGAAGTAGTGGATCGCGCGTTGCCATCGGCGCGGCGTGCCGTGACCGGCGAAATTGCGTCGGGAGCCGCCGTATGCCTGCGGCATCGTAGGACTTTGCAGGCGCGGCCTGCCCACTTGCGCCTGCTCCGAACTGAAGTGACGCTTCTGAGCCGCACGCGTCGAATGCTATAGTGGGTTCACTGTGATTCAGCTCGAACTCCAATTCGAAACGAAGGTGCGTCCGGGCATCCTTGCGATGCTGCTGCTCTTTTTCGTTGCAGCGCTCGGAGCGCCGCAGCCTGCACGCGCGAATAATCCGCAGGCGGGAGCCGACTCTCAAACGGTCGCAGCGCGCCTCGCGAATCAGTCCGGGCCGGGGATGGACGTGGCGATCGCGGACTTCGACGGCGACCTGCTCCCCGACTCCGCGCATGTGAATCGCGGCAACATCGTCTCCGGCTCGGAGCGCTACTCGATCGATTTCCACTTCGCCGCGCAGGCCCCGCAATCGTTCCAGGTGGAAGCGCCGGGCGGCGGCCTGCGCATCGAAGCGCGCGATGTAAACGGCGACCACGCCATTGATCTGATCCTCACCACCGCGTGGCTCCGCCAGCCCGTCGCGATCCTGTTGAATGACGGTCACGGTAATTTTTCGCGGACCGCGCCATCCACTTATCCGGATGCGTTCCGCCGCGCGGCCACCGCGCTCGATACAGGCGCTCCCGACGCGTATATTCCGTTCGCGCTCGCCCCGCGCACCGATTTTTTCATCGCCACTGCGCACGCAACACCGCACCAAGCGGCACCCGCGGCACTCGGCCACGTGTCGCCGTCCACAGGATTCCGCGCCGGACCTTTCCTCGCCTCCGCCGCGGGCCGCGCGCCACCTTTGTCCTACCTCGCTTAGCATCACCGCACACGAATCCATAAATCCCCGGCGCCCTTAACCGGACAACGCGGCGGAGATTTATCCCGACATGCCAACGCAACGCGCGCAGCGTGAATCCTGAGGTGCATTTACGGATTCCTTACGCAGCGCTTACAGGTTCCTGACGCCATCGCGATAGGGTCGACAGTTACTCCCCGAATGGGCATTTGAACCAGGCGCTTTCAGGCGACTGTGCAGCCGGACTTCCATATTTTTGCCGGCGGAGAACCGCCGATTTAACGATTTCCCGGGGCGGAAGATGATTGCGAGGTTAGTCGATTTTGCGTTGGAGAGCCGCTTCCTGATGCTGGCGGCGACGCTGATCCTTTTCATCTGGGGCGCGATCTCTTTCCACGAGCTTCCGGTGGAAGCCTATCCCGACGTGGCGGACAACTACGTCGAGATCATCACCCAATGGCCGGGAATTTCCGCCGAGCAGGTCGAGCAGCAAGTCACGATTCCCCTCGAAATCGTGATGAACGGCATTCCGCACATCACTCACCTGCGTTCCTTTTCGCTCTACGGCCTCTCCGACATTAAATTGATCTTCGACGATCAGGAAGCCGACGCCTGGAATCGCGAGCGCGTCCTGGAGCGCCTCTCGCAGGTCACGCTGCCCGCCGGCGTGAACCCGCAAATGGGTACGGACTGGAGTCCGGTGGGCCAAATTTATTTCTTCACGCTGCAAAGCTCGAACGCATCGATCGACGTGATGGATTTGAAATCGCTCGAAGACTGGGTGGTCGAGAAAAATCTGAAAGCCGTGCCCGACGTGGTGGACGTTGCCAGCTTCGGCGGCCCCACCCGCGAGTATCAGGTGCGCGCCGATCCCAATAAGCTGATCGCCTACGGACTCACTCTGCAGCTGATCGAGCAGCAGCTCACCCTCAACAACGTGAACGCGGGCGGCGGCTTCATCGAATCCGGCTTGCAGCAGATCAACCTGCGCGAAGTTGGCCTGGTGAAAGACGTCAGCGACATCCAGAAAATCGTGATCACCGCGAAATCCGGCACGCCGGTTCGCATCGGCGATATCGCCGTCGTCGCCGAAGGCCCCAAAGTACGCCTCGGTCAGACCGGGCGAGCCATTCATCGCGAGGACGGCAAGATCATCGACGATGACGATGTCGTGAGCGGCATCGTGCTGCTGCGCAAAGGCGCGAATGCCGATGCGGCACTCGAAGGCATTCACGCCAAAGTGAAGGAAATGAACGATCACATCCTGCCCGCGGGTGTGAAGGTCATCCCGTTCATCGATCGCAGCGACCTGGTGCATTACACCACGTACACCGTGCTCCACAATCTCACCGAAGGCATCGTCCTGGTCGTCGTGATTCTTTTTCTTTTCCTGGGCAACACTCGCGGCGCGATCGTCGTCGCGCTCACCGTTCCGTTTTCGCTGCTTTTCGCCGCCACCTGCCTGAACCTGAACGAAATTCCCGCGAACCTGCTTTCGCTCGGCGCGCTGGACTTCGGCATGGTGGTGGATGGCTCCGTGGTCATGGTGGAAAACATCATTCGCCACATGACCCGGCGGAAAGAAGGCGCGGACACCCGAACCACCTTGGAAATTATCCGCGAGGCCGCGCACGAGGTGCAGCGCCCGGTGTTCTACGCCATCGCCATCATCATCACCGCCTACATGCCGATCTTCACGCTGCAGCGCGTGGAAGGGCGACTGTTCAAGCCCATGGCCTGGACCGTGGCGTTCGCGCTGCTCGGCGCCCTGCTTTTCTCGCTGTTTATTTCTCCGGTACTTTCCAGCTTTTTGCTTTCGCGCAACATGCGCGAGTGGCGCAACCCGGTGATGGAATTTCTGAATCGCAAATATCGCGTTGGCGTGCAGTGGGCCATCGAACACCGCCGCGTCACAGTTGGCGGTGCGGTCTTCTCGCTTTGCCTTTCGGCGTTCCTGATGTTCAGCGGGGTGATCGGCTCCGAATTTCTGCCGCATCTCGATGAAGGCGCGTTGTGGGTTCGCGGCACCCTGGCCCCCAGCACCGGCCCCACCGAAGGCATTCGCGTGATGAACCAGGGCCGCGTGGTGCTGTGCTCATTTCCCGAAGTGCCGGATTGTTGGAGCCAGGTGGGCCGCCCGGACGACGGCACAGACACCACCGGCTTCTTCAACGTCGAGTATTTCGTCAACCTCAAGCCGAAAGAGCAGTGGCGCCCGATCTTCCACCAGAATAAGGACGCCCTGATCGCCGCGATGGATTATCAGCTCGAGAAAAGTCCCGGCGCTGCATGGGGATTCTCGCAGCCCATCGAAGACAACATGGAAGAAGCGGTCAGCGGCGTGAAAGGCGAGCTGGCCACCAAGATTTACGGCGACGACCTGCACGTACTGGAAGATAAGGCCGACCAGATCGTGGAAGTCCTCAAGCACGTTCGCGGCATCGAGGATCTCGGCGTCTTCCGCGTGCTGGGCCAGCCGAATATCAATTTCAAAGTCGATCGCGACAAAGCCGCGCGCTACCAGATCAACGTAGCCGACGTGCAGGACGCGATTCAAACCGCCGTCGGCGGCAACGCGCTCACGCAAGTCCTACAGGGCGAAGCGCGCTACGACCTGGTGCTGCGTTACCAGCCGGAATTCCGCTCCACGCGCGAGGCTATCGAAAATATTCGCCTCTCCGCGCCGTCCGGCGAAAAAGTTTCGCTCGCGCAGCTTTGCGATATCGACGAGCGCGACGGCGCCTCGGAAATTTACCGGGAAGGGAATGAACGCTACATCGCGATCAAGTACAGCGTGCGCGGCCGCGACCTGGGCGGTGCGGTGGAAGAAGCCATCAAGAACGTGAAAGCGCAGGTGCAGATCCCGCGCGGGTATCACCTCGATTGGGAAGGCGAGTACGAATCGCAGAAACGCGCGGCGGCGCGCCTCGCGATTATCGTGCCGCTCACGGTGATTGTGATCTTCGGCATCCTGTATTTAATGTTCCGCTCGCCGAAATGGGGAGCGCTGATTCTGGCAACCGTCGCGGCGGGCAGCGTTGGCGGTTTGCTCGCGCTGCTTATATCCGGCACGCACTTCAGCGTTTCGTCCGGCGTCGGATTTCTCGCGCTGTTCGGTGTTTCGGTGCAGACCGGCGTGATCATGCTCGAATACATCAACCAGTTGCGCGCGCGCGGCCACTCCGTGGAAGATTCCGCGATTCAAGGCGCCGTGCTGCGGTTGCGCCCGATCATGATGACCATGCTGGTCGCCACGTTCGGCTTGCTGCCCGCGGCGCTTTCGCACGCGATCGGCAGCGATTCGCAGCGCCCGTTCGCCATCGTGATCGTCGGCGGCCTGATGGTGAACCTCGCCACCAGCATCTTCCTGCTGCCCACGCTTTACGTATGGCTCGCGCGCCCCGGCGACAAGCTGCCCGAACCCGAAGGCGACTTCGAAGCCTAGCGCTTCTGTAAAATAGGCGACACGCCTGTGGTGTTTGTGGTGAAGCTGTAGTCAACCCTCGAAAAAGGTACGGGCAAGTTTGCCCGCTGTACTTGAAGCCTCTGAGTAAAATAGGCGACACGCCTGTGCAGTTCTTGGTGCAAGCGTTCTTAACCCCGCGGAAAAGACACGGGCAAATTTGCCCGCAGTACTTGCGCATGCTGTGTAGAGGGCGTAGATCCTGGGTATGTCGCGTCGTGGCACAGGCATTCGTGCCTGTGGGCGACCGATTTTCAATCGGTCGCGGGTTTGACCCTGTCGGCCGCGTGGAACACATGTACGAGACGCACAAAGGCACACGAATTTGCTCTGGAGCGGTTTTGCAATGGTTAACCCGGCCACCACCTAAAGTTGGTGGCCCACAGCCACGAACGCCTGTGCCACGTCATTCCTGTGGGGTGACGTTGGCCTGCGTGCCACCGTTCGATACTGTGGTGGGTGTACCACCTGATGTACTATCTGGGTGTGAAACGACTGCTCATCGCGCTCTCTCTGCTTCTGCCATGCCGACCCGCGGAGGCCCAGAAGTCAAACCCGCCCGCGCCGATGCCCCGTGAGTTCACGATGGTGCGGGACTCGTATTTCGATTTCGGTCCACCGTTCAATTACTACGAACTGTTCGTCGTGCGAGACGCCGGATCGGGTTCGAGCCCCGAACGCATATCGCTCACTCCGCAGGGTTTCCGCTGCTGGAATCCTCCGACAACGGAAGTCGCCACGGCTTCCCTCGCGGAATCGGTCTCCCAGCTACTGGGAACGACCAACCCATGCGCGATTCCCGAGAAGGAAGTACGGCGAGAGCAAAAGAGGTGCAAGCACAGCATGAATTTGAGCGGAGCCAGAGTCGTGATGCAGGTCCAGTGCGGTGCCGAGACGCGATTACTTCGCATGGACATCCTCGACAGAGACATGTTCGATGCGGCTCCGAATACTCCCGAACACACCGCGTGGACGATGGCCCTACTTCAGAAACTCGATTCCGCCGCCGGCCCTGGCGTTCTGCAAAAGCCTGCATTCGGGCTTGCAGACAAGGCACCCGGCCCGCCGCCAAAGCCGGACGATGCGGCCCTTCGAGGACTCGCCGCCGGAAAATTTGATTCAGTCATTCCGGACGCGCCGGACAAGCTTTCGGCGCTCTACCAAACCTCGCGCGAAGTCGTGCCAGTACCCTCGGTCCGCCTGGTTTCGAGCATGCCAGTTGAGCCTTCGAGCACGCCGTTCGATCTGAACGGAATTGACAAACAGCTTATTCTGAACGGAACGGCGGTCGTTGCGTTCGATGTGGACAAAGATGGCAAGCCAGAAAACGTAATACTCGAATACGCACCAAGAAACATCAATTGGATCGTGACGCAGGGCGTGCTCCGGTGGGAGCGGTTCCCGAAGGAAGCGGCGGGGACGTACGTTCAGCAGCGATTCGAATTTCGAACGAATTGTCCGCAGGAGGAAGAGAAGTAGGCCGCCGGGACTCCTGACTAGGACTTCGCTCCATCGGCGTTCTCGCCATCGCTCGCTGATGCGGCGTGCGCGCCCGTGCCGGCCATCGTCACTTCGCGCAGGCGCCCCGTCGTCACGTCGTACACGAATCCCCGAATCATCACGCTCTGTGGAATCCACGGATGCGTGCGCAGCTTTTCGAGCTGGTGCCGCACGTTCTCCTCGATATTCTGGAACGTATAAAAAAACGCGGGTGCCACAGCTGCCGTCCCCGCTCGATTTTGAATCCTGCGGCGTAAGTCTTCCTCTGTGGTGTGCGTCAAGCCGCAGTCGGTGTGATTGATCACCATGAACTCCTGCGTGCCGAGCAGGTAGTGCGAGACGATCAGCGAGCGCAGCGTGTCGTCGGTGACGATGCCGCCCGCGTTGCGGATGATGTGCGCGTCCGCCGCCTTTAGCCCCAACGTGAGGATCGAAAGCCGCGTGTCCATGCAGGTCAGCACGGCCAGCTTGCGCTGCGGCCGCGGCGTTAGGCTGCGCAACTCGTGCGTGCGCGCATACTTCTCATTCGCTTCCAGTACTTCGTCGATTACGCTCATGGGCAAATATTATAACGGACGAGTGCTGAATCAATGCGCGGCTGGTGGCGCGATCGGCTCGGTCACTTTGGTGACCAGGCCTTCCGGCGACCACGCTTCGACGATGGTTTGGGCGAGTCGGCCGATGGTGCGCTCGCCTTCGTTGTCAGGCGTCCACTCTGTATCGGCGTTGTCGTACGTGAAAATGGAAATCACGATGGGGCCGCGCACGGTGTAAACCAGCGCCACATCGTTGCGGACCGCATCGAGCGCGCCGATTTTATCCGCAGTCGCGTAGCCGCCCTCGATCGAGTCGTTGCGGAAATAGCGCGGTATCATGTCGCGGTCCTGCTGGTTGCGCATAATGAACATCATCTGCGTGCACAGGTCGCGATCGCCCAGATCGCAGCGGTAGATCGATTCCATCACGCGCGCCATTTCTTCCGCCGTGGTTTTACCGAGGCCAAACTTTTTCTGGTCGGGCGGCATAGGCCCATCGGCGGGCTTAAACACTTTTTTGTAGAAGTAGGTGTTCGCCAGGCCTATGCGCGCGAGCATTGCGTTGGTGGGCGCGAGACCGACCGCGTCGATCACCATGTTGGTCGCGGTGTTGTCGCTCAGCGTCATCATCAGCGCGATCGCGTCCTTCAGAGTGAGCGTGAGGCCGGGATCCATCAGGTAGAGAATGCCGGAGCCGCCGACTTGATTTTCCTTGGTGAGCACGACCGGCTGCGAGAGCTTCAGCTTTACAGCCTTCACTTGCTCGAAGGCTTCTAGCATCAACGTCATTTTGATCACCGACGCTGTCTGCACCGCAGTGTGCGCGTCGATGGCGACGGTTTCGCCAGCGGTGAGATTTTTCGCGTACAGCGCGACGTGCCCGTGATGCGCCGCCGCAATCGCGTCGACTTTCTTCTGCAACTCCGCCGTCGAAATTGCCGAGCCGCGCACCTGCTCCTGTGGCGCAGTCTGCGCGTGCAAGCGCGACGCGCTTCCCAGCAGGGAACTCAGCACCCCGCCACTTAGCAGAATCAAGTTCCAACACGCTATTTTTCGCATTTGCGTCTTGGGCGCGCGCGAGCGGGCGACCCTACCTTGTGGCGTCCTCGCATTTCGCGCAGGCCAGCTCGCGGCCGACGTGTTCGCGGCGGCCGTCTTCGCGCGTCACCCACTCGCGATTCTGCCACGGCGGGTTATGCCGGACGTGCTGCGTATGCCCGCACAAGAGATCCGCGACCCAGTCTCCGCCGTCATCCTGGTGAAATCCGGTGATCTTCCGCGCTACCGACACAGCGTCACTCGCGCGCGCGGTTCTACTCCACGCATCCGCAGCCTCGGCGAGTGCATCGCTTCTCCCGAGACACAGCTACCGCTCGGTTCTGCCCTTGCACACAGCGTGAGTGCACTTGCAATCGATGTCCGGAGTTTTTTCCATGGCCTCACACTGCGGACTGCAGTATTTTCCGGAAGTCACCGTACACGAACACACCGGATGTGCGCACTTCTGTCCTGTCGAATCGGTCATCTGGTTCTCCTCTGGTTGTTGCTCAGAAAGTTTGAGACGAATTCCTCAAGGCTCCACTCTACCGCCCCTAAGGCCGCCGACCTACCCGGAGCTTCCTGTATTTCGAGTCGGCGGTCGCTGATGCCAAGTCGGCCGATCCAGAGGTCAATTCGCTGCGCGATTCGGATTTGCATTGGCCGAGGCGCTGGCGTCGCCGTTCACCGGCACTGTGGCTGTGACTTTGGTTCCTGCCGCGCCGGAGGCGACGTTGATCTCGCCGCCGAGTTCGCGCAAGCGCTCGCGCATGCTGGTGATTCCGACGCCGGGGCTGACCGGACCGGGATAGCCGGCGGTGTCGAAGCCTTGCCCGTCGTCGGCGACGACGAGCTTCGCGACGCCGTCCTTCACCACAAAATCAATCCGCGCGACAGTGCTTTCGGCGTGGCGATGCACGTTGGTGAGGCTTTCCTGCAGCACGCGAAACAGCGCCAGCTCCACGGCCTGCGGCAGGCGCGCCAGATCGTCGGCCATATGCAGATCGATGCGAATGTCGCTGCGTTTCGTGAATCCTTCCACGTACCAGCGAATCGCGGACGACAAGCCGACTTCCTCGAGCAGCGGCGGATGCAACAGGTACGACATGGTGCGCACTTCCGCCGTGCAACGGTCGAGCAGCTCGAGCGCATCCTGGAGCGGCGCGCTGCCTTCGCCGGCATTCAATTTCCTGAGCGCGAGCCCGGTGGACATGGTGATCGCCACCAGATACTGCCCGATGCCGTCGTGGAGTTCGCGCGCGATGCGGCGGCGCTCTTCGTCCTGCGCGCCCATCACGCGCTCGGAAAGTTCTTGAAGGCGCGCGTTCGCGTGCTCCAGGCGCCGGCCGCGTTCCTCGGAAACATGCGCGGCGGTGACCATCTCATGGATTTTCGGGACGACGCCGGGAAGCGCGATCGCGGTCACGATGGACGCGAGCGCAGTGACCAATTTCAAGTCGCCCGCGAGCCAGTACAGCGGATGCCACAGCACCACCACTTCCATCAGATGCGTGAAGCCGCACGCCACGATGAACAGCCCGAACGCCAGAAACATCCAGCTGAACGGAATTTCGCGGCGCGTCCGCCGCACCAGATACACCAGCGTGAGTGAAATTGCCACGTAGGAAAGCCAGATCACCGTGTCCGTGCCGACGTGCAGCGCGATCAGTTGTTTGTCATACAGGTAGCAATATTTGTGCGGGAGAAAATTGGTGGAAAAGATTCCTTTCACCGAGGCGGGAATCGCGATCAGCGTCGCGGCAGCCATGGCCACCGCGGCGGCGGAAAATCCGAGTACAAGTCTCCGCGTGGGCGGGGTGGGAGCAACCGTGGCAATGTCCATGGCACCAACTTTGGGGACGAAGATTTGGTCCGGCGAGAGTCTTATTGATGCGGCTTGCTGTCAAGCTCCGCGGAGAACTTTACGTTAAGGCACCGGCGCATTCTGTACGGTGTTCGCTGTAGCGAGGTGTTCGATCGCGATGAGAGCATGGCGAGACAGGGAACTTGCGGCGGGGCGGCGCGCTCCACTAGAGTAGTCGCTGCGCTGCTTGACGCTACGCGCGCTTGCGAGGTCTGCGCGCGCTGCTGCGCGTTATAAATGGCGAACGACGCTTCCAACCCGAACGCGGCTAAAGCCAGCGATCATCTCGCGAACGAACGCACCTTCCTCGCATGGATTCGCACAAGCATCAGCATCATCGTGTTCGGATTTGTGGTGGCGAAGTTCGGGATCACGCTGCGCGAATTTCTCGCGATGCGCGGCGGCCCTCAGACCGAGAGCGGAATGTCGCTCGCGATCGGCATCGGCTTTATGGCCATGGGGATTTTTATGAGCGTGCTTTCGTGCGTCCGCTACCAGCGCACCCGCGCCATGCTCGAAGCCGGCGACTTCCGCCCCGCCAGCCGAGTCGTAACCGGGCTCTCCGTGGTAGCCGCGGCCTTCGGGCTCATCTTGGTGGCCTACCTCATCTACACCAGCCGCGCGTTTTAACCCTGCTCAAAAAAGGCGCCGAATCTCAGCGCGCTTTTTCTCTATTCGGACTCTCGAAATTGTTCGCTACTTCTTGATGAACTCGATGTCGAGGGTGATCTTCACATCGTCGCCGATGGCGGCGGCGGGATAAGTGGTAATGCCGAAGTCGCGGCGGTTGATGGTGGTGGTGGCGCTGGCGCCGCGGCGCTGATTCTTCCACGGATCGGTGATGGCGTCGCTGGGTCCATCAACGTCGAAGGTCACTTCCTTGGTCACACCATGCAGCGTCAGGTTGCCGGTCATCTTCAGCTTGCCCGCGCCGGCGATTTCGATCTTCGTCGAAACGAAAGTCATCGTCGGGTATTTTGCGACGTCGAAAAAGTGGTCGCTCTTCAGGTCGTTGTCGCGGGTGCTGTCGCGCGTGTCCACCGAGGTGACGTCAATCGTTGCGTTCACCACCGACTTGGTCACGTCCTTATCGTCCAGCCGGATGGTTCCGCCCATCTTGTTGAATTGCCCCGAGACGTTCGAGATGCTCAGGTGGCGCACGGTAAACTGCGCGTTGGCGTGAGCCGGATCGATCTGCCAGGTGGAGGTTTGCGCCTGACTTGGCGCGGCGCACACCACCGACGCGAACAGAACGGCCAACGCCCCGAGCAGCGCCTGGTTACCCCGTACGGACATATTCATAGCTTGCAAGTCTCCTCAGTATGAGTAGATGGCGCCCGCGGCGCTCGAAATGGCTCCTGTGATTCTATCGGCGAATCTCAGGAACCTTTGAAACGTTTTTGGAAAATCTTGGTTATACTTGGTGGTCCTTTTCGGGCCGTATGATTCAGATGCGCGGGCAGGCGCGGCGGATTCGCTGGTTGCGGCGAATATGCCCGAAGCGGGGCACGTCTCGCATCCGGATAACCGCCCTATATAAGGATGAGCCCGGGCGACTGCCGAGCGACACAAACGCGCCGCCGGTGGCTGACAACCCGCGGGCATGAAGCTGAATCAAAACAATTTGGAACTTTTCCCCCGGTGCCGGGATTACTAAACAAGCTCGTATGGGCGCGCCGGTTGGCGCGAAACACATCCGAACGTGTGCGCGTCGGTGACCGTCGCGTATCGGAATATCGACGCAGCGCGCCAAACGCGCGGCGCAAAAAAGTTGCACCAAATGATCGAAGGGGTCTGATGAACAAGCGGATTGGGATGCGGGGCGTCGTAACCACAGTGTGCGCGGTGGCGGGATTGATCGCGATGAGCGCGTGCGGAGGCGGCAGCGGTCAGGTGAATGTGACGTCAATCGACATCACGCCCACAACGGCCAACGTGGCGCTGAACACTCAGCTTCAAATGAACGCCACAGTGAATCTGGCGAACACGACGAGCACCACCGTGACCAACACGGCGGTTACCTGGTATGTGAACGGCGTCGCCGGTGGCAACCCGCAAATCGGCACGATCGTTTCGTCCACGCTTTCGGTTCAGGTCGGCATTTACACCGCGCCTGCGTCGGCGCCCAGCACCAACAACGGCGTCGTGAACATCACCGCGCAATCGCCGCAATATCCCGGCTCGTCCACAAACACCACCACGATCACGTCGAACACCGCGGCGATTACCATTGGTGTCGGCTCCGGCCTCGTGGTGAGTCCGGTCGCCGCCACAGTTCCAGCCGGCGGGAATTATCAGTTCACCGGAATTCTGAACAACATCGCTACGGCCGTGAACTGGTCGATCTCGTCCGCGAATGGCGGCGATATCGGCTCGATCGATCCGAACACCGGCCTGTACACCGCGCCACTTTATCCTCCCCCGGGCGGGCAGATCACCGTCACGGCGACGAGCGGTACGCTAAGCGCATCGGCCACCGCGCAGATCGTCTATTCGGATGCGTCACTCACCGGACCGTTCGCGTTCTCCTACATTGGCAACAACACCCTGGGCTACCTGGCGGTCGCGGGCAGCTTCGTCGCGGACGGCAACGGCAAGATCACCAGCGGCCTCTCCGACGCGAACGGATTTCTCGGCGGACCGTCGGGCGGCGTGGCATTCACCGGCACGTATCAGGTTGGACCGGATGGCCGGGGCACCGCCGTGATCAGCGCGGGCCCGGGCGGCGGCACCAGCAGCTCGTGGGCGTTTGTGCTCAGCAGCAACCAACACGCCTACATGACGCGGTTCAACGCGAACATCAGCGGCAGCGGCGAAATGGACCAGCAGAATCTGAACGACCTCACCACTTCGCCCAGCGTGATCAGCGGCCCGTACGTGTTCCAGTTCTCGGGTTCCGATGCGACGTTCCAGCAACTCGCAATTGGTGGTCGATTCACAGCAAATGGCGCGGGAAATATTCCGCAGACGGGGACGGTGGTCGACTTCAATGACAATGGGACTGTGACAGCGAATGACACCACGCTACACGGCACCTACGCGTTTGACGTGACGCAGCCGAACACCGGCCGAGGGACGCTCACGCTGACCAGCTCCGCGATCGGAACGTTGAACTTCGCTTTTTACACCGTCGACAATACGCACCTTCGCGCCGTTGAAACCGACACGAGCGACTATTTGGCGGGAGAGATTTTCAGCGGGCTTGCGGCGCCGTACGGGCCGGGCAATCTTGTTTCGGGAAATTACGCGTTCACCGTGGGTGGCACCAGCTCGGCGGGCGCTTATGCGTTGGGCGGAATTCTTACTTCGAGCGGAGCAGGGATCATCAGCGCGGGCGTTTCCGATCTGAACAACGCGGGAACCACGACGCTGAACACCACGCTTGGCTCGTGCCCTTACACCAGCAACACGACGAACAGCCGCATCGATCTGACCATCGGCGCATCGGGAGCCTGCTCCACTGAATTCGCGGCTTACCCGACAAGCGTCGGCTCCGTGTTGCTGCTCGAACTCGACTCGGCGGCGGTGGCGGGCGGCGCTGCGTATCAACAATCGACAAGCCCTGCGACTCCGAAAGGCGCGCTTGCCATTGGCCTTGCCGCACAGGGAATCTTCTACAGTAGCCCGTCGCAGTACGGGCAGTATCTCGATGCCGAAGTGAATTTCACTTCGACCATCGGCACGGCGGGGAACATCGACATCAACAATTTCAACGCCGTCTATCCCGGCGACCCGGTGAACACCGCCACGACGACGATCGGGAGCCCGAGTTCGCTCGGCCGCGGCACCGCCGTGCTCTCCGGCAAAAATCCCAATGTCACCTTCGGCCTGGTCTACTACGTGGTGAGCCCGAACTTCTCGCTATTGCTAGGTTCAGACTCCACCCGCACCAACATCGGCGTCGTCGGCCTACAATACTAATCCGATCGTTCTCCGCGAGTGGGATAGCCTGCTGCTGAGACTGTCCTCGTACGATCTGCACTGTGTTCGGTGAGCAGCGGTCCGCGGAACGGCAGCTGACGCGACTTCTCTCGCATCATTCAACACCACTGCAAATTCTTCGGTGTCAAACCCGCAGGCGATCGTCTGTGGCTATCGCTTGCGATTCCCGTTTCGGGAGAATACAGGATTTTACAATACGGATACGTAACATATCGCCTGACTGGTAAGCGCGCACTCCTGCATCGCACGGTGTAGGAATTCATCTTGCGCGTTGACCACCGCTCCGGCACGCCGCATCACATTCGCTACGCGGCCGAAGTGCCGTTCACCGCGAAACCTGACCCCCCGAAGGTCGTAGTCCTGATGCCCGACCAGATTTCGTCCTTAGCGTCCACATTATCCGGCACGCGGAAAGCGTATAAGCCCCGACCGCGCGTGATCATCATGCGCCTGCGCCACCGCCGCGTGGACGATGTCGAGGTCTGGGGCCCCGAAGCGGCGTGAACCTTGTTGCTGTTGCCGCGAACCGCCCAGTAGTTCGCGGCGCTTCCCCCAGCTTCCTCCTGCGCGCACGCCCGCGAGTGCAGGAGGATCCCGCTCCGGCACTCGCGTAGGGGAAGGTAAAGGATTTCCGCTAACACAATTCCGCCTTGCAGATACAGCCGGCGCCGTATTCGCTGAAAGCCCTCGAATCGCTATGCTGTCGCACGATGAGTCGGTTGAACGTCCCGCGCGAGAAGGCGCGAGACGGAGGATCGACGGGCGATCGCACTCTGCGTCGCACCACGGCACCACGCTTTTCCAAACGCATCGAGATCGCGCAGAGGTCGCCGTCACGCGTTCACGGCGGCGTTCGAATGTCATTACGAGAGCGCACTTTTACGAGCGGAGGCTCTATGAGAAAGATTTCGATTGTTGGTACCGCGGCCCTGCTTCTGTTTTTGGCGGGCGGTGCGGCGGCATACGCGCAGGACGGGCACGAAGAACCGAAGTCAGAACCCGCGGCGAAGCCGGAAGCCAAGCCCCAGGCCAAACCGGAGTCGAAACCGGAATCGAAGCCGGCCACGCATACCGCTCCAAAGCCGGTACACCATTCAGAAACAGCCAAGACGGAACCCAAAACCTCCGAAGCCGAGCCCGAAACGAAGCACGTGTCAAAACCGGCGACGGAAGAAACTCGCAAGACGGAAGAGAACCGCAAGGAAGAAGAGACGCGTAGCGCGAGCAACTCGCATCCAACACCTTCGAGCAACTCACGCAACAGTCATCCTGCGACGCGGACCGAAACTCGCACGACGCAGGAAACGCACAACAAGGAAGTCTCGCGCAACGAAACCGTGGAGCACGGCCGAATCCCCGATGACCGGTACCGCGAACACTTCGGCCGCGAGCACACCTTCCATGTTGGCCATCCGGAATTAGTAGGCGGACATGGCCGCTTTGAATACGGCGGGTATTCGTTCACGTTCGCGCAGCCTTGGCCGACGGTGTGGGGCTACGGCGATCCGGTCTATATCGTGGACATCAATGGCGTCTACTACTTGATGGACGAACTGCACCCGGGCATCCAGCTCGCGCTCGTTGTGGTCGTCTAAATAATTTCAACGCGACGCCAATCTCAATAGGGACAGCTCGCTCGATGGGCTGTCCCTTCACTCATCGCGACGAATGACAAAGAGCGATCCCGCGTGCGCGGTTTACACGCACACGATCGGAGAAGGCAATTATGGCCAAGCCTGAAACCCACTGTGAGATCAGCTTCCCCAAAGCGCTGAACTTCAGCACCAGCATCGCGCCGGACAACACCCGTGACTCGGTCCGCTTCGTCTTCGAAGCGAAAGGCGTGAACCGTGCGGACGTCCCTGAGGTGGGCGACGTCTGCAAGCAGCTGGACCGCTGCGTGCAGGAATTCAAAGACCACCTGCTCGCACCCAGCAGTCCCGCCGTCGAAAAGTAGCGCCCCTGGAGCCAAGTGTTCGTGGCCCCAGGCCCTCCCACACATCCGACTCGTTATTTCATTAGAGCGCACATACCTCACAAAATAGGGCTAACAGTCGCGCGCTGTGTGCTTTACTGACCGGAAAGCAACTGTTCCGAAACGGGAAGACCACGACGTCTTCCAAGGGGCCCGCTCGATGCCCAGACTGCGTTTCATCTGTGCGCTCATCACCAAGGAAAACGATTACCAGATGGAGCAGGCGGCGTCCGCGCGAACCGCCGCGCAGAACCTTGGAGTCGACGTGGAAATCGCTTTTGGCGACGGCAACGCGATCACCCAGAGCACGCAGATTCTGAAGCACGTTCAGGCGCTGCCCGACCAGCGTCCGAGCGGCATCGTGGTCGAGCCGGTGGGGGGCACTGCGCTGCCGCAGGTGGCGAAAGCCGCAGTTACGGCAGGGATCGGTTGGGCCGTGCTAAACCGCGACGCCGACTACACCACCGAGCTTCGCCGAATCGCCAAGGTGCCTGTGTTTTCGTTGGCCACGGATCATCAAGCCGTCGGCGAGATTCAGGCCAAGCAGCTTGCCGCTCTCCTGCCTTCGGGCGGGCAAGTTTTGTACATTCAGGGACCGTCTGAAAATTTCGCCACCAAAGAACGCATCCTCGGGCTGCAGCGCGTGCTGAATCCCGCGATCAAGCTGACCACGCTTCGCGCGCAGTGGACCGAAGAGAGCGCGCGGCGCAGCATTGAATCGTGGCTCACGCTCACGTCTGGAAAGAAAGTAACGATGGATGCGGTAGCCGCGCAGAATGACGCGATGGCGGTGGGCGCGCGCAAAGCGTTGCTCAGCGTGATCCATCCGGCCGAGCGCGAGATGTGGCAATCGCTGCCTTACCTGGGCGTTGACGGAGTACCCACAACCGGGCAGGCGTGGGTGCGCGCCGGAACGCTGAAAGCTACCGTGGTCACTCCCGCCACGGCCGGCGAAGCTATTGTGATGATGGCGCAGTCGCTCACCAAAAGCACGATGGTGCCCGAGCGCAGCTTCATCAGCCCCACTTCGTTTCCCACCACCGAAAAACTCTCCGCCGACGTCCAGCAGCCCGCGTAATTCAAAAAGTGTCGCCAATGTTTTCGCTCGTCTCGCTGGTCCCAAAGTGAGCGGTCCGGGGAGAGAATCGCTGAGATCGAGCACGCGCGATGACCTGCGCAAAAGTCTATGAGATTGCGGCGGTCCTTGCCGCCGCTTTTCCGAAACAAAACCCCACTCCATAACCGACACGGCCGAAGGCCGCGTGCGTCCACGACATCTTCGCCGCCCCGCATAGGCGCATTCGCCCGCCAGGCGCGTGACCGGTTTGCTCTGAAGTTGACGTGAGCCAAAGCGGTGGCACAGTCCGCCGCACTCACAGAGTGTTGGTTGCCGGCCATAGGGCGTTCTCGATCTCATCGCGCGAAGCGGTCTGTGCGTCGCCTCGCAACCAGCATCGCGGGAACCCGATTGTACTCGCGCGCCTCCGCGAGTAGCACAGGCAATCCTGGCTGTGTGCGCGGGTACCGCGCACTTCTTTATGCGATGCGTTTAGTGCGTTCCACAAATGCGAGGGTGGTCGTCTTGCGGCGGAGCGTGCGCCATGAATGAATTCAAAACCGGAGCAACGGCTTCGTCGTCACGCCCACGGCAAGATTGCTCGTGTTACTCGCTGCTAGCCATACCATTGCATGTCATCCCAGAATTTGCGCCAGCCGTTGCGTGGAGTGCCGTCGCAGACATAGATGTCGGGGTGGTCGCGGCTCTCTTCGTTATCGACGATCAGAGGATTGCCGTTATGCCCGGCGAGGCGGCAGCCGCTGAGTTGCTCGTTCCTGTCGGCGGTGTCCCATCCTGCGACGATCAGCACGCTTGGCGGAGTGGTAGGGAACGTGCGATACCAGCCGGAGTTGGTCACTTCGAGTTCCTGTGGCAGGCCGTAGTCCGGCCCGAACAGTTCGATCGCGCCCGCTTCGCCATAATTTCCAACGAGGACGCGCGCTCCGTCACGCTGTTCCGGCGGCAGAAAATCGCGAATCAGCGCGAGCTGCTTGACAAATTCCGGCCAGCCAATCTCTTCGCGCAGGTCGCCGTTGCGCGCGAGCGCGAAATCGCGCTGCCAGCCGCCCGATGTCCACGGAACCAGGATCAGCGAAGCGTACGCGCCGTAAGCCGCAAGCCCGGTGAAGAAAATCGCGGACGTGGCCACGTGCCAACCGCGGGGCAGTGACGCGAACCACCTCTCCGCTCGCACAGCACCCATCGCGAAGAGCATCGGGTAGACACCCGCCAGATAGTAGTCGCGCCCCTTCGCCACCAGAAAAAGCAGGAAGGGAAGCGCGAACATCCAGCCGAGCATGCGGTAACGCTTATCGCGACAATACCCGATGAGGCCCGTGATCCACAGCGGCACGGAAAACAGATTCGTGTTGTGAATAAACTGGTTGGCGATGAAGCCATTGGCGCGGCCCTGGCGGACGTCGCGCGCGTGGATATAGTGCAGGAAGTGGTAGGAAATGTAGTCGTGGCGCGCTTGCCAGACCAGATTCGGCGCGCACATCAGAAGCGCGAGAAACGCACCGGCCCAGAACCATCCGGACATCAAGTAACGCCGCGCAGGAGTAAGCAGCATTCCACCGGCGATGCCGGCAAGAAAAAACACCATGGTGTACTTGGTCATCAGGCCCGCGCCAACCGACGCGCCGATCGCGAGCCACCAGCGGGGATTTTCTGATTTCAGCAGGCGAATGACGAAGTAGGCGACAAGCGTCCACCACAAATAATCGAAGGAAGAGTATTGAAATTCCGTCGCTTCGAAAATGGGCAGCGGGGAAAGCGCGACGCACAACGCGGCGGTGACTTGCGCGAGGCGCCGGCCGCCAAGTTCGCGCGCCATCAGGCCGGTGATGAAAATGGCGAGCGCTTGCGCGGTCACGCTGAAGACGCGCAGCCCGATCAGCGACCGGCCGAACAGCGCCCACCCGAGGCGCTCGATAGCCGGCGTGAACGGCGGGTACGCGACGAAGCCCCACTCCATGTGGAACGCGTCGGTCATGGTTTGCAGCTCGTCGCGGTGGAAGCCGTAGCGCCCGTTGGTTGCGATATGCACGATCGCCACGATGCCCGCGATCCCCGCGAGCACAAGCGTGCCGTTGCGGCTATCGCGCGGTGTGCTCGGTGCGCTCGAGGTGGGAGTCGAATCGAAGTGTGCAACGGCGGTGCTCATCGGAACGCGCATCGTATCGCACTTCGCAGCCGAGCTTCAGCGAAAAGGGCGGCGCCTTTAGGTAACAGGCAATCGTGCCCGTGAATCGCTGCGCCAGCAGCGACGACATTTGTCTTTACCGCCGGCGCCACGTCATAAACCGAGCCGGCGAACGCAGCCGGGATTGACCCGGGTCGCTCTCCCACAGGCAGGATTGCCTGTGCTCCCTAAGACGTTCGCGCTATTCCTCGACTTCATCGGACTCGATACCCAAGAGCTCAAGGTATGCCCGTTGGTCTGGCGTGAGCTTGTGGTCCCGATCCTCGAACCTTTTGGATTCATCCCCGTGATGCGTGAGTACGAACATTAACGCGATCGGGGCTCGTTTCAGCACGTCATACTCTTCGGAACCTTCTTGGTGGTACGCCGCGATGCGCTTGAGAATCGGGGTAACCCTTTCGTACTCGCGAAAGCCTTCAACACTCCGCGTCGGCATGCCCCGCATTTTACTAAAGTTCGCGTTCTTGGGCCGCGTGGCGAGTTGCGATACAGTCTTCGTCATGAAAATTGAGGCCCGAAGAGTTCCCGCAAGCGAGATCGATCCGCTCCGCCAAGCGTACCGCGCCGAAGCGCGCAGCCAGATCATCTACGATTCGTTTTTGCCGCGCTGGCTGGCGGACGCCTACGCGCTCAGCATCGACGGCCGCGTGGTCGGCTACGGCGCGCTCGCCAATCGCTATTACCCGCGCCACATCGTCGAGTTTTACTTGGCGCCCGCGTACCGCATCGACGCGCTGGAGATTTTTCGCGAGCTGCTGGCGCACACGCGCGCCACGCACGTCCGTGCGCAGACCAACATGCCGCTGATGACGCGCATGCTGTTCGACACCACGAAGAATATCTCTGCGGAAAAAGTTCTGTTCGCGGACGGCCCCGCGCCCGCCCAGCTCGCTCCGCCGGACGGCGCGAAGTTCCGCCACATCACCGAAGCCGAGGCCGAAGCATTTTCGAAGCAGCAGGAAGTGCTCACCGAGTGGATTCTGGAGGCGAGTGCCGGCATCGTCGCGACGGGCGGATATCTGACCCACTACAATCCCCCCTACGCCGATATTTTCATGGCCGTGGGCGATGCGGGCCGGCGCAAAGGATTCGGTGCGTACATCGTGCAGGAACTGTGCCGCGTGGTCCGCGAGGCCGGGAAAATTCCCGCGGCGCGTTGCGATCCCGAAGTGATCGGCTCTAGACGCGCGCTTGAACGCGGCGGCCTGGTCGTTTGCGGCCATCTGGCTTTTGGCGAAGTTGTGCGGTAACGTCAGCGGACGCGAAGCTCCCAGCATCGCCTTTTGTTCGCGGCCGATTGCCGTTCGGGCGGCTCCGGCCAAGAATCGGAAAAAAACGCGCTGCCTTTCGACTCCGGCAGGCCATCGGTGATACGATTTGAGCATCCCAAACAAATCCTAAGGGGGGAATTATGAAGACGTTTCACATTACTTTCGCCTACGAAGACCGCTCGAAGGGTCGCGAGCATCACTCGGTCCACGTGGAAGCTTCGAGCCTGCCGGGCGCCGTCGCGAAGGCCGCGCGCGAGTACGTGAAGAAGCTGGACCGAAAGCAGCGCTTCGACATGAACAAGCACGGCCTGGAGATCAAAGCCGTTCACATCGAGGGTGCAGAAGGCGGAGAGAAGGCCGAAGCCAAGGCCGCCGGCGCGGAGTAGTTTCGCCGCGTTTCGACAAGCATTGTAGGCGACCTTGGTCGGATAGAGGGTCCTTGCGTCGACTATGTGCTGCCACGAGTATTGCGTCGCGCAGTGTAACGCCAGCCGGGGTGTTTTTGCGCTGACTTTGAGAATTCTGGACTGCTTTGCTACCGTCAATGGTGGCAGGAACCCTGGCAGGTTCGACCTGCCGAGCATCTTGATTCGAAAGGCGGCTCACTCGATGAGCCGCCTTTTTTCGTCTGTGAGCTAGAACGCGGTCGAGCGGGCACCAGAGTGCCGGAGGACGAGTTGCCCAAGAGACATTTCTACGCGCGATTGATCCCGCCGCGCGCTACATTCGCCGCGGACATGAACGTCGCCGAGCGTTCACACATGCGCGAGCACGTCGCCTACTTTGGCGGACTCTTCGAGCAGGGGAAAGTTGTGGTTTACGGGCCGGTGATGGATCCGGCGTGGGGCTTCGGGATGGCTGTCCTCGAAGCGGAGGACATCGATGAAGCGCGCGCGTGGCTGGAGAACGATCCCACCGTACGTTCCGGCCTGAACACTTTTACGATTTCGCCGATGGTGGTTGGCGCGTCGCGCGCGGCCGGCGCCGACGCGAACTTGGCCCGCGGGAACTCGGCCGACAGAGACGGCTCCGGCGCTGAAACTTCTGACGCAGAACCTTCCGATGTGCCGCCCGACTCCGCCGCGTAAGCTCAAAACACAACAGGCGCGATCGCCTATTTTACTGACCCTAGCGGTGCGAGCCACCGCCACCACCTCCGCTAAATCCACCTCCGCCGCCGTGTGATCCGCCGCCACCGCCTCCGCCGGAATATCCGCCACCGCCTCCGCCACTCCAGCCGCCGCCGTGTGATCCGGCACCGCTGCTACCGCCGCTCGGTCGGTGCCACGCGCCGCTCCCGAAGGAGTGTCCCGCGATTCCGGTGCCGGCGTAGCCGCCGCTCAAGCTCGCAACCACTGTGCCGCGTCCGGAATGTGAGCCGCCAATCGCGCCGCTGTGATCGACGAACTGCTGCTTGTTGTAATTGAACGCGACCGTCGCGGCGGGTTGGCGCCCGATCGGCGATGTGTGCGGCGCCGTGCCCGCCGACCTGACGGAAACGGTCGAGGATGTTCCGTCCCACTTTGTCACTGGAGCAAGCAGCAAGCCGCGAATTTCCGGCGGCTGTGTGTGCGCGTAGTTCACATGCGACGTTTCCGCTTTCGTCTCCGCTGAGCGAACGTCTCGCGGCGGCTCGGCCAGGAATTTTAGATCGCTCTTGCCCTCAATCGACGCGCGCGCGATCCGCGTTCCATGGTTTTCCTTGCCAACCAGAAAAATTCCGTGCCGCGCGTTGCCGGGCGTAATGCCTTGTTTGTCGCCGGGATGCGCGGGAACGAACCCGGTCTTCCCATTGCACTTCACCCAGTGGCCGGGAGGATGACAACGCGGATGATGCGGAAAGACCGACCGGTAGGTGTGTCCGGAGTAGGTCCAGCTGCCGTAGTGGCAGCCGGCGAAATTCCACTGCCGGTTGTGAAGGAAAGAGTCATTTTGTGCGCTGAGGCGATCGAAGTCCGCCTGCGTTTGAGCGATAACCGCGTAGGTGAACTCACGATCGGTGCAGTCGCCGAATGGCGCGTGCATCAGGACGGGGGTGGGCGCGAATCCATTCAAAGCGCCCGGCGCCGTCGGAGCGTTCTGCCGTGCGGTCGTAGATTGCGCAGTCGCTGCCTGGGAGGCAAACCGGGCGCGCGAATCACCGGTGATGTCGATGAACGGCGCATCGGCCATCGACGGAATGCCGCGGCCGTCGAGCAACTCCTCTGGCGCAGATGGTGCGGATGAAACGGGCCCGCCTCTCGGCTGCCAGCACGTGCCGTACGGCGCGCACGGCGAAAACGTACCCGACTCGTAGAGATCGAGCGGGCCCGGAATCGGCTGGTCCATGCCGGACGCGGCGAGCGCCTTTTTCATTTCCGCCTCACGCGCCGCGTGCCGTGCTTCCACCCAAAAATCGAAATCATCCGGCGTGCTGGAGACGATGTGAGAGGCCTGGCTGATGCCATCGACGAGATGCGAAACCGTCGACTCGCCGTAGGTGATCATCTTGAACCCGCCGCCAGGTTGGTCGAAGAAGAGGTGGTCGCGGTCCTGCGGCGTCATCGCCATTCCATCGAGGTAGCTGTCGATCCGCATGAACGGACTGTCGCCCGGAGACACGTGGAGGAAGTATCCGGTCGTGTCGAGCTCGAATCGCTCGCTCGGCGTCATGTGCGCCGCAAGCGTCGCGGTACCGGGGACGAGCTGCACTTGAGTCATCGGAATGTTGCGCCAGGATTCGAGGTTGTCGAACAGCAGCACGGAATTTTCGGCAAGATAGATCACGCTGCCGCCCTGGAACTCGATCTCGGCGCGGCCGTCTTTGCCGGTAGCCAGCGCAAAATTCGCGTCGATCGGCATTCCGGACGCGGCTGCGCTCCATTGCTTGCGCAGATCGGGGTTGTAGCCCGCCCCTTGATTGAAGCGGACGTCGCCCTGCAGATAACTGATACGGACAAGTTCCGATTCGATTTCGGAGGGTGGGTCAGGATCTTCCGCTTGTTTTTTGTTTTGATCTTTGTTGTTTGCGAATGCAGCGGGAAGGAACAGCGCTGTGAGAACGAATACCAAACTGAAACGCCGGATCCACGGCTGGGGGCCGTTCATCGGATCCTCCTCAAACGTCTATTACCCTTACGGTGAATGTGACGTGCGTCAACCGTGGCCGGTTACAGCGGTTCGCGCGGAGTTTGGAGGCGGGTGGTGCAAGACAGAATGCCAACCTTTGAGTCAGTCGCGTGGGCAGTTCGCCGATTTCGCCTCCGCGACGCTCTTGGTTGCGGAGAACCTCCCGCGGCATTGCGACTCGATGTATTACCGGAGCGGTACCCAGAGGCGTGATCGTCTATTTTAGTCGCCTGGCGGCAGATTGATCGTGTCGCGGACGGCGAGGCGTTCGACGCGGAGCTGCGTGACATCGAGCTGATCGATCGTCACGCGGCCCAGGCGCAGCTCGCCGACGATGGCTTTACGGATCAGCAGCCGGCCGATCGCGATCACTCCAACGGAAACGGCGCCGACAGCGAACGCTCCTACGGCCAGTGCTCCCAACGCGCCCGCGCCTGTCGCTGCTGCTCCGACTGCTGCTGAGTTCAACTTCACGTTTCGTCGCATGACCATGGACCGACCCTCCACAATTAGATACGCAGCGCGAGACGAGAATACTACACACGAGAGGGATAGCCGATGCGGCCGTCGTCCGACGAAATGCCAGGCCAGCTCGGAGCACTTTTGCTGACGGATCGCCGGCGCGATCCAGAAACTCCAACCCGGCGGCCCAACTCGCATCTCGGTCCGCCGTCGGTCGCAGCACGCATCAGCGAGCGTTGTCGTAGGCTAACAGCCGGGCCGGCTATCCCACCATGTGAATCGCGCTGAATCGCTTTGCGTCGCAGCTCAACTCTTGATACAAACGTGCGGGGCGTGGCAGCAAATCCTACGGGGACACACACAACATGGTCCGAAGTTTTGTACCGGTAACAATATTAGCGATCGGATTCGCAGCGTTCAGCGTGAACGCTGGAGCGCAGGCTCCGGTCGGCGCGTCGCGACAATCTCAACAGTCGCAAAGGGCCGACCGTCTGCTCGAAGAAATGAAGCAGCTCACCGAGGCGCCCGGCCCACCGGGAGCGGAAGGCCCGGTGCGCGATCTGATGACGCAGTACATGAAGCCGTACGCCACAAAAATCACGTACGACGGCCTCGGCTCGGTAATCGCGCAGCAGGGAACCAGCGGCCCGCGCGTCATGGTCGACGCGCACATGGACGAGCTGGGCGCGGAGGTCCGGCACGTCCGCCCCGACGGATATATTTCCGTGCAGATGCTGGGCTACTGGCTGCCTCAGGCGCTCGCGGATCAGCGCTGGACGATTCTCGGCAGCAACGGTCCTGTTCTCGCCGTTTCGCAGCTTCTCGATGCGCACGTTGCGGGCGGCTTTTCGCGCAATCCGGCCGACGAGCGTGTGGAATACTTCATGGACGTTGGAGCGCGCAACGCGGCGGACGTGACGGCGATGGGAATTTCTCCCGGCGATCCAATCGTGCCCGTCTCGCCGTTTGAAATTCTGCCGAACGGCCGCTACCTCGCGAAGGCCTGGGACGATCGCGTCGGCTGCATCGCGATGATCGAAGCCGCGCGCCGCCTGGCCACCGAGCCGCATCCGAATCAGATTTTCTACACCGCGACGATTCAGGAAGAAGGCTCCATCGAAATGCGCGGCGCTACAACGTCGGCGCACATTATCAATCCGGATATCGGCATCGCGCTCGAAGTCGGCATTACCAATGACACTCCCGGCAATCGTCCCGAAGCCTCGCTGGAAACTCTTGGCGGCGGACCGGGCATCATGCTCTACGGCTTCAGCGAGTATCCGAACCGGAATCTGGTGAGGTTCATGCAGTCGGTGGCGGCGGATAAGAACATTCCCTTGCAGATGGATTTCGTGCAAGGATTCGGCGACGACGCCGGCGCGATCAAGCTGAACGGCAGCGGCGTGCCGGTCACTACGCTCCTGGTGCCGACGCGCTCGACGCACACGCACAACGGCATCATCGATCGCCAGGACTTCGATCAGACGGTCGACCTATTAGTGGCGATGTTGCAGAAGCTCGACGCCGATACCGTAGCCAAAATCAAGAGCTTCGAGCCTGCCACTAAATAAACGCGCTGCCGGCGACCCTGCCCGTGGCACAGGCAATCCTGCCTGTGCAGCAGGGTGTGCAGACGCTGCTCAAGACTCCGCACGCACGATCGCCTGTGCCACGAGTTACGGGAACTGCTGACTCGCAGGATCTGTAGCTTTGCGAATTGCGCGCACCGCCCAGGAGTGGTATTTCCAGCAGTCGCGGAAAAACGGATATACCGCCGTAACCTCCCACACCGCTTTCCGCCTGGCTTCGCAATCTTCGTCACGTGGCGCCTGTTCGGGTCGATCCCAACTCTCGCACCTCGGCGTCTTGAACTGCTGCCCGAGGGCTGGTATCGGCGAAAGTTCCCTCCGATGGAAGATGATCTCGATGATCAAAGCCATGGCCCACGATGGCTGGCGGATCCGCGAATTGCGGAGACCGTCGCAACGGTAATCGAGCGGGGCGCCACCGAGTTCGACCGATACGCACTGCACGAATCCGTGATCATGCCGAATCACGTTCACATCCTGATTTCGCCGAGCATCGCCATGGGCGAGATCACACGGTCATTGAAATGCGTCTCCGCGCGGTTGGCCAACGAAATCTTGACGACAACTGGACGCTCCTTTTGGCAAAACGAATCCTACGATCGCTGGTGCCGGGACGAAGCCGAGTTTCATCGGGTTCGGAGGTATATCGTAAGAAATCCGGTGCGGGCGCGGCTCGTGAGGGAGCCCGAACAATGGCCGTGTTCGAGCGTCTCGCGAAGAACACACCTCTAGCAGGGTGTTGGGGCCTAGCCGCGGTCGCTGACGATGGCGCGAACTTCTGCACGGGCAGGATTGCCTGTGCCACGGGTCACTGGGCTCGGCAAAAACCTAAACTCCATACGAAGATTCCAAAACAGTCCGCTTACCGCGCCTTACTTCGAGATTTGCGTCGATGAAACCAAATGAACTTGTGGCACAGGCAATCCTGCCTGGGCGGTGCACGCGCCGAGGCTCCAAGGCAACGCAAGGGATCGGCATACGTACTGAGACCAGTTGAGTCGATCTAAAAATGACTGAACAGGCCGATGAGAATGATGATCGGGATCGGGATGCCCAGCAGGTAGAGCAGGATCGATCGCATGGCGCTTCCTCCAGAGATTTCTTCCGGGCGAGCACTCCAAGCATCGCCGCAAAGTTCAGATCAGCCGGTGCGAATTCCACCTGAGTTGGGCGAGCAGCACTCGCGACCGGCAGTTGCGCGTTACCAAACGTTCCTCTGGCCTTACATCGCAAATCGTCAACTGCAACGCGCACGAAAGCGGCGCGTATCGGTCACCCTACAATCAGCACGTTGTCGCGCTGGCGGCCGCCGACTGTGGCGGCGAAGCTGGCGCTGAACGCGCCCACCAGCAGCGCGAGGAAAAGCCAGTAGAGCGAGTGGGCAGCGGCCTTGCGGGCTGTATCGGCTGCCTGGCGCGCTTCATCGAACACTTGCGTGACCCGTGCTTGCGCATCGGTGGGCGTTAGGCCAGTGCGCGCGGAGATCAGTTGCGCGAGATATTGGCTGTCATCGTCGGGCAAGCTGCCGTGACGAAGCGCGTTCGCCAGAATCACGGCGACTTCTTCATGCACTGCCGCTGCACTCACGTTCGCGTCGGCGGGCGTGCTGGCCGCGTTGCGGAAAAACGCGTCGACGAAGTAAGCGTTCGGCTCGACGGAGCGCGTCACGGCTGAGCCTTCAATGCTCGCGTCGCCTGCGAGCCGCGCCGCCGTCGCCGTCAGAAACCCTGCGCTCAGCACCAGCGCCACGGCCCAGACCAGAAATCCGTGCGCGGTATCGCGAAAGAAAACTTCGTCAGTGTGAATTTGCACCCACTTCGTGCGCAGACGGCCCGCAACGTAGCCACCGAACGCCGACGAGATAATCTCCATCAAGATCATCCAGAAAATCGCGCCCCGGCTGACGGTTGTGCCGGACGCGCCAACGTTGGCCCACGGCGAAATCGCAGACAGCCCGACGCCCGCGCCGAGCGCGAGCAGAATCAACGTAAGCGCGGCGGCGACGAACGCGCCGGCAATCACCGCGGCCCACGAAACACCGGATGCGTGCGCTTCGTTGCGGCCCGCTTCAAGCGGCCGTGTATATGTGGGCGTGTCGTGCGTCAAAGATACTCGAGATGGGACAGACATGGGCTGGCTCCTGCCTGATTTGCGTTTGCGCGCCTACTGTGAACCTCGCGCGCGTCCGCGTGTGCTCGATGAAACCAGGCGTGTTTCTGGAGGGAAAGTTACGTCAGCGGCGCCGCGGTGCGAATCCGCGCCTCACCTTACAACCAACGGGAAATTGCTGTAGGCAAAATGCCTGTCCCGCCGAGCCGAGGCCACTCGGTGGCGCTGTAATATTCCATTCACATCCGCTCTCTATAGTGCGCGACAACCGCGCCACCATTTTTGCCAACGTTGCGCCGCCTACCCACGGAGGAACCTGAATGTCCCCACACGCTCAAGCAGCGCGCGGAAGCGAAGTGCCGGGATACAGCATCTGGCGAGTGATTTTCGCGTCGGCCACCGGAACGATGATCGAGTGGTACGACTTCTACATTTTCGGCAGCCTCGCCGCCGTGCTTTCGCTGAAGTTCTACCCCCCGGGCAACGACACGTTTGCTTACATCGCCTACCTCGCGACGTTCGCGGTGGGGTTCCTGGTGCGACCGTTCGGCGCTCTCTTTTTCGGCCGCATCGGCGATCGCGTGGGGCGCAAGTACGCGTTTCTGGTGACGCTGATGATCATGGGCGGGTCGACTGCGGCGATCGGCCTGCTGCCGACGTACAAAACGGCCGGCTGGCTTGCGCCGATCACGTTGATCGCGATTCGCGTGCTGCAGGGACTCGCCCTGGGAGGCGAATACGGCGGCGCGGCTGTGTACGTCGCGGAGCATGTTCCCGACGCGCGGCGCGGTTTCTTCACCAGCTTCATTCAGATCACCGCTACGCTCGGCCTTTTCGTTTCGCTGATTGTGATCCTGGTGACGCAGCAGGCGCTCACGAAAGATCAGTTTTCCGACTGGGGCTGGCGCATTCCATTCCTGGTGTCGATCCTGCTGGTCACCGTGTCGCTCTATGTGCGCCTGAAAATGAAAGAGTCGCCGATCTTCGCGCAGATCAAATCGCAGGGCATGACTTCCGCGCAGCCGCTGAAAGACGCGTTCGGCAAGTGGGACAACCTGAAACGCGTTTTGATTTCGCTCCTCGGCGCCACGGCGGGGCAGGGCGTGATCTGGTACACGGGGCAGTTCTACGCGCTCTTCTACCTGCAGACGATTCTGAAGGTGCCGACCAAGTCCGCGAACATCATCGTGGCCGTGGCGCTGCTTTGTTCGATGCCTTTCTTCGTAATTTTCGGAGCGCTCAGCGACCGCGTGGGCCGTAAGTGGATCATGATGGCTGCGTGCCTGATCGCCATTATTTCGTACTTGCCGATTTACCATGCGATGCAGCACGCCGCGGGCAACAACGTCGTCGCGGTGAAGTCGGCGAAAAATAAAGTGACCGGAGCGATCAGCCTTACCGCGATGACTGCGGACGCAGGGGGAAATCTCTCGCCCGCTGCGGAAGCTTCTGCCGCCAATGTGCCGGCGCTCACGTTTCTTGTTTTCATTCAAGTGATTTTCGTCTGCATGATCTACGGGCCGATCGCGGCGTATCTGGTGGAAGCGTTTCCGGCGAGGGTGCGCTACACGTCGCTCTCGCTGCCGTATCACATCGGCAATGGCGTGTTCGGCGGGCTGTTGCCGCTGATCGGCCTGTCCTTATGCGCGGCCACGGGAAACATCTACTCCGGCCTCTATTACCCGATGAGCGTCGCGGCGATCACGCTGGTATTTGGCACGCTGTTTCTGCGCGAAACGCACGGCACAAAAATCTGGGATGAAGTTCACAGTTCCTAACCAGCGCATGATCCTGGCAACATCCGGGTGCTTGGCGATTTCAACTCAGGCGAGAAAGCAGGTGGAACAGGCTGGAGTGCGCCTGTGCGCATTTCAGGTTTTGTAGTGGCGTCGCTCAAAAGAAAATTCAAGACAAACAGGCGCACTCCAGCCTGTTCCATCCAAGAACTCACTATCGTGACGTTGCCGGGAGCGCGGTTGCCAGCACTGGGTGTGCCGCAGGGCACGGGCGGCGAGGCATTTGACACGCGCGATCGCGAACGTGTAGACAGTGGCGCCATGCGTCTTATATAAGTGCTGGCAAGATCCCGTCGTCGCGCGATTCGAATCGCGCGTGCATCGAGTATTTTAGTGGAGGCTCGTTGTCCACCCACGTTCACGTTAAAAATTCAGCTACCTCAAAAGTCATGCCTGACCGCAGCAAGATCGTGCGAGTGCTGCTCGCGTCCGCCGGCGGAACGGTCATCGAGTGGTACGACTTCTACATTTTTGGCAGCCTCACCGCCGTGCTCTCCGTGAAATTCTACCCGCCGGGCAACGACGTGTTCGCGTACGTCGCTTACCTCGCCACGTTCGCCGTCGGATTTCTGGTGCGGCCGTTTGGCGCCCTGATTTTCGGGCCGATCGGCGACCGCGTTGGCCGGAAGTACGCGTTTCTCTTCACGTTGCTGATGATGGGCGGCGCGACGGTAGCGATCGGATTGCTGCCTACATTCAAAACCGCGGGATGGATCGCGCCCATCGCGTTGATTGCGATTCGCGTTGTGCAAGGCCTTGCGCTTGGCGGTGAATACGGTGGCGCTGCGGTCTACGTGGCAGAGCATGTGCCTGACGCGCGGCGCGGCTTCTACACCAGCTTCATCCAGCTCACCGGTGTGATCGGCTTCCTGCTTTCGCTGATGGTGATCCTCGGCGTGCAGCAATCGATGAGCGCGGAAAGTTTTGCGGCGTGGGGATGGCGGATCCCGTTCCTCGCATCGCTCGCCTTGGTGAGCGTTTCGATCTACATCCGGCTGAAGATGAGCGAGTCGCCGGTGTTCGAGCAGATCAAGGCGCAGGGCATGACGTCCGCGCAGCCGCTGAAGGACGCGTTTGGCAAGTGGGAAAATCTGCGGAGCGTGCTGATTTCGCTTTTCGGCGCGACGGCGGGCCTCGGCGTGATTTTCTATACGGGCCAGTTTTACGCGCTCTTCTACCTGCAGACGATTCTGCGCGTGCCTCCGAAGACGGCCAACATCGTGGTCGCTGTGGCGCTGGTCTGCGCGATGCCGTTCATGATTTATTTTGGCGCGCTCAGCGACAGGCTCGGCCGGAAATGGATCATGGTGGCCGCATGCGGCATCGCGATCGTTTCCTGGATGCCAATCTATCGCGCGATGCAGCACGCCGCGGGGAATAATGTGGTCGCCGTCGCGTCGGCGAAAAACCCTGCGACGGGCGCGATAACGCTGACGGCTATGACGCTCGACGCCGTAGGCAATCGCGCTCCGGCGGCGATGGCTACAAATCCGAACGTGCCGCTGCTGATCGTGCTGGTGTTTCTGCAGGTGCTGTTGGTTTGCATGGCGTACGGGCCGATTGCCGCATATCTGGTGGAGGCGTTTCCGGCGAAAGTCCGCTACACGTCGATGTCGCTGCCGTATCACATTGGCAACGGAGTGTTCGGCGGGATGATGCCACTGATGGGCTTGTCGCTGTGCGCCGCGACGGGGAATATCTACGCCGGGCTCTACTATCCGATGACCATCGCAGCCGTGGCGCTGCTGGTCGGCGCAATCTACCTGCCCGAGACGCACCGTGTGCGCATGTGGGATGAAGTAAACGCCGCACGACCGCCCGCCGCCCCCACTGCCGTAATTCCCCTCATTGAATAGCGTCGCATCGAAGTGCCGGCAACAACTACGTGCTTGGCAATTTCAACTTAGGAGAGAAAAGGGGTGGGACGGGCTGGAGTTCGCCTGTGTGCATTTCAGCTTGTTTTGGTTTTGCCAGGAGGTGCAAAGACAAAAGTACACACGCGAACTCTAGCCTGTTCCCCACGCGCCGTTGCCTATTGTGCCTTTGCTGGGCGAGCGATGTTGCCAGCATCGGCTGTGGAGTAACTCGCTGCGCTCCCTTACGCGCTACTCGGAGCGGAGGGCGATGATGGGGTCGATCATGCTGGCGCGTCGGGCGGGGAAGTATCCGGCGGCGAGCGCTACGAGGGTGATGATCACGAGCATCGCGGCGAAGGTCATCGCGTCGGCCGCGTGGACGCCGAAGAGCAGGCTGGTCAGCAAATTGGAGAGCATTGCCGCGGCCACGAGGCCGATGCCCATGCCAATCACGCCGAGCAGCAGCGTCTGCTTGAGGATCGCTGAGCGCACGCCGCTGGCCGACGCGCCGAGCGCCATGCGAATCCCGATTTCCTGGGTGCGCTGGCTTACCGAGTAACCCACCACCGCATAAATTCCCAGCGACGCTAGAATTAACGCGAACCCCGCAAATCCCGCAAGCAGCATCACCACAAATCGGCGTGGCGACACGGATTTGTCGACCAGGCTCTGCAACGTTCGCAAGTTAGCCATATCGATATCCGGCGCGATCGGGGCAACGGCGGTGCGAATCTGCGACGCGAGCACGTTATTCGGCAGCGCAGTCCGCACCACCAGGTTGGCCGACGACCAGTCGTTGGTCTGAACAATGCTGAAGTACATCTCATTGCCGGAATCTTGTTCGAGCGAAAGGTGACGGGTGTCGCCCACGATGCCGATGATCGTCGCGCCGCCGTTCATTTGCCGGCCGATGGGATCTTCGCCGTGGAAAACATTCCGTGCCATGGTTTCGTTGATCACGCAGTAGGCGTCGTGCTGGTAGTTGCCGTCCTTGACGTCGATCTGCGGTGGAACCGGGTCGTTCATTTCAAACACACGGCCGCGAATCACCGGAATGCCCATCGCTTTGAAATATCCCGGCGAAACGATGCCGATGAACGCGAACGGATAATCTTCCGGCTTGTACTGGACGCCCTTGATGCCCGCGCCCCAGGTGCGATTTGTGCCGTAGGGAAGCGCATCGCTGATGCCCGCGGCCGAAACGCCGGGAATATTGTCGACGCGTTGCAGCAGGTCGAGGAAATAGGCGTTCACTTTCGGTTTCGAATCGTAGTTGCTGGTCGGATCGACGCGCAGCGTCACCGCGTGCTCGGGATGAAAGCCGAGGTTCACGTCCAGCACGCGAAGGAAACTGTGAATCAAAAGGCCCGCGCCGACGACCAACACGCACGCCAGCGCGACTTCCGAAACGACGATCGCGTTGCGCACCCACGCGTGGCGGCGGCCGGTGCTCGATCCGCGATTCGAATCCTGCAAATTGTCGTTCAACCGCGAAGCCGGCACTTGCAGCGCCGGGACGAGGCCGAAGAAGATGCCGGTGAGAAGCGCGAACGCGACGGTGAACGCCAGCGCCTTCGCGTCCACGGTGACGCTGCCGAGCAGCGGAATCGAGACGCCGCTCAGATGAGCAAGCGCACGCGTGCCGGCAAATGCAAACGCGAGGCCCACGACGGCTCCGCACAACGAAAGTACGATCGATTCGGTGAGCATCTGGCGGATCAGCCGACCGCGCGTCGCACCCAGCGCCGATCGGATCGCGAGTTCCTTCAGACGAGATGCGCCGCGCGCCAGAAGCAGGTTCGAAAGGTTCGCGCACACGATCAGCATCACCACGCCCACCGCGCACGCCAGCAGAATCACCGCCGGGCGCACCGCGCCGCTGATGTGTTCGGCGAGCGGCTTCAAGTACGGCTCGAAATCGTTTCGCTTGCCCTTGTTCGCATCCTCAAGCCGCTTGGCCAACGCGCCGGTTTCAGATTGCGCGCTCGCGATGCTCACGCCCGGGTTCAGTCTGCCGATCACCGCCAGAGTGTTCCCCCAGCGATTGGTATCGTCGGTGAGCGGAAAGACGGAGAACAGGTCAACTTTCGTTCCCGGGGCGAAAATATTCCCGAAGTCGAAAGACGGGGGCAGCACGCCGATAATCTGGCTCGCGCCGCCGTCGAACCGCAGGGTGGTGCCGACGATGTTCGGATTCCCGCCGAGGTCGCGCTTCCAGAAGTTGTACGAGACGATGATGACTTTGTCTTTGCCCAGCGCCTCCTGCGCGTTGAAATTGCGCCCGAGCAGCATATTCACGCCGAGCATGTCGAAGAAATTGTCGGTCACGCCGACATTGGTGAGCCGCACGGGTTTGGTGGTGTCGACCATGAGCGTATCGCCGATTCCGTAAAACGGCATGTAGGCGCCGAGCGACTGCCACGAGGGGGAGAGGCGGCGCAGGTCGCGGACGTAATCCACTTGCGTGGTCTGGCCGGAAAGATCTTCTTCCGTCTGGTGGTGATTCTGCATCCACACCAGCGACGCGGGATCTTTGAAGGGAAGCGGGCGAAGCAGCAGCGCGTTCACCACGCTGAAGATCGTGCAACTGGCGCCGATGCCGAGGCTCACGATCAGTATTGCGAACAGCGCAAAGGCGAAGTCCTTGCGCAGCGTGCGAACCGCGTAGCGCAAATCCTGCGCGAGAGTGTCCAGCCAGGGCAAGCTGCGGACTTCGCGGTGCAGCTCTTTGGTGGACTCGCGAGCGCCAATGCGAATCAGCGCCGCTCGACGCGCATCCTGGGGCGACATGCCGTTGCGGACGTTTTCGTCCACCAGCATCGCGATGTGCGACTCGAGTTCCTGGTCGAGATCCGCATCGATTTCGGATTTCGAGAACAGAGCGCGGATGCGCGCGAGAAGCTGATTCAGCGAACTGGACATGAGCCACTACCTCCGAGTCGGTTCGAGCTGCAAAACTTTTCCGATCACTCCCGCCACGCGCTCCCAATTTTCGGTTTCGGCGGCGAGCTGCTTCTGCCCGCGCTTGGTGATCGAGTAGAACTTGGCCTTGCGGTTATTTTCCGACACGCCCCACGCGGCGGAGATCCACTTTTTCTGCATCAGGCGGATCAGGCAGAGGTAGATCGTGCCCTGATTGACGGCAAGGGCTTCGGCGCTGACCTGCTCGATGCGCCGCGCGATGCCGTAGCCGTGCATGGTGCCCATGGCGTCGAGCGTTTTCAGGACCATCAGGTCGAGCGTGCCCTGAAGGATGTCGGACTTCTGAGGTTCGGTCATGCAGGCTCCTGTGTGTTGCTTAGAGGAGTCTGTCATGCTTCCTGTAGGATGTAAAGAGAGCTCCACGCAGGAGAGATACGCGGGGCAGCGCGGGAAAGTTCCGTAGGCCGGACAGGCCCGAAGGCCGGTCCTCATGCGAGCGCAGGTCACAACGCCTGCTTTATCAGTGCCAGAGGTCGGCCACGCGAGTGGAGTGGGCAAGTCCGCCCGCGACGGTGTTGAATTGGGAGCGTCCAACCGGATCACAGGTCGGCCACAAACTGAAGTCTATGCCACGAACGTCACCGCCTAAGTTGATTGTAGCAACCAGGTGGATCTAGCCCGTATTGCGATGGCTCCAGCCCTCCGTCGACGCGGGCCGACGGTCAGGGCAGGTTGCGTGGCATAGGCTTCAGTCTGTGGGCTTTGAGTCACTCATGTCGTAGCGCGACCATCGGGTCGACGCGCGTGGCGCGATACGCCGGAACGTAGCACGCTGCCGCCGCGACGAGTGCCAGCGCCGCGCTGACTAACCCGAGCGTCCCCGGATCGTGCGGGCTTACCCCGAACAGCGCGCTTTCGAGCAGCTTTGAGATCGCGAGCGTGCCAACCAATCCAATCGCCAGGCCCGCCGCGGTCAGCGCCAAGCCCGACTTCAACACCAGCGCGAGCTGCGCGCCACGCGACGCGCCCAGCGCAGCGCGGACGCCGATCTCGTGCGTCCGCTGCGAGACCGAATACGAAATCACGCCATAGACGCCGATCGCCGCGAGGAGCAATGCTAGGCTCGCGAATATTCCGAGCAGCACCGCGCGCATGCGGTTGTCGCCCATCGATTCCGCTTTAATCTGGTCGAGCGTTTTGATTTCATCGAGCGCCTGGTCTGCGTTCACTGAGCGCACTGCCGTCTCGATCGGCTTCACCAGATTTGCAGTGTCGATCTCGCCGCGCACCACGAGCGACACGCCAAGATTCGGACTCTGCTTCAGTGGCACGTACATGCCCGCGTTGGTCTCATTCAAAGCACTCGACTTCTCGTCGGTCACCACTCCGACGATTTGCCAAACAATTTCCGGACCAAGGGCAGGCTCGCCGGGAATAATCTGCTCGATGCGCAGGATTTGGCCGAGCGGGTCAACGTCGGGGAGAAACTTCTTCACGAAGGACTCGTTGACGACGATTACGGGCGCCGTTCCGGGGGTGTCACTCTCGGCGATCCAACGCCCGCGGTCGAGGCGCATGCCAATGGTCGAAAGATATGCCGGACTCACCGATTTCATCCCGACTGAGTGCCGCCGCGCCACTTCCACTTCCGGCTGGCCTTGCACCTGGAAGGGCATTCCGTCCGACCAGCCTTCGAGCGGCAGCGCGCTGGTCAGCGCCGCGGAACGCACTCCGGGAACCGCTGAAACCCTCTCGAGCACCTGCTCCTGATACGCGTTGATGTGGTCTGCGTCGGGATACTGCTCGTGGCTCATGGACATGTTCATGGAGATCACGTTGGTGGTCTCGAAGCCGGCATCGACGGCTTGCAGATGGTTGAGCGTGCTCATCAAGAGGCCAGCGCTCGAGAGCAGCACGAATGCGACGGCAATCTCCGACACCACGAGAATGTTTTTCAGCCGCGCATGATGCACGCCGTGGCCCATCCCTTTCGCGCCGTCCTTCAGCGACTCGACAACATCGGTGCGCGCGCTGCGAAACGCAGGCGCGATGCCGAAGAAAATTCCGGTCGCCATGGTGACGGCGAGTGTGAACAGCAGTACTTGCCAGTTCAGCGACACCGACGCTTCGGGCGGCAGCCAGTATCTCGGCATGAAACGCTGGATCGTGGCGATCGCGCCGAACGCGAGCGCCAGGCCGAAACAGCCGCCGATCGCGGCGAGAAGCACCGACTCGGTGAGGAATTGCCGCACCAGCCTGGCACGACCCGCTCCGAGGGCCGACCGCACCGCAATTTCGCGTTCGCGGCCGGCACCGCGCGCGAGCAGCAAATTTGCAAGGTTCAGGCAGCCGATCAGAAGCACCGCGCCGACGGCCGAAAGCAAAATCAACAACGACTTGCGCAGGTCATCGTCGACCATCATGTCTTCGTAGCGCTTTACCGTCGCGCTCCAGCCTTTGTTGGATTGCGGGTAGTCGTGTTCGATGCGCGCGGCGATCGAGCGCAGATCCGCGTCACCCTGAGCGAGCGTCACGCCGGGCTTCAACTTTCCCCACACCGTGAGCCAGTGATAGTTGCGGGTGCGTTCTTCGGGCGCGAGCGCGAGGGGCATCCACACGTCGGTCCAGCCGCGGTCATACGATCCCGGCGGCAGAACGCCCGCGACCGTATACGACGCGCCGTTCAGGTGGATTGATTTGCCAACGATCTGAGGGTCCGAGCCGAATCGATCTTCCCAGATGCGGTGCGACAGCATCACGTCGAATTGCTTGCCGGGCTGGTCGGCGTCGGCTGCAAATTTACGGCCGAGGATCGGCTGGATTCCGAAAATATCGAAATATTGAGGGCTCACGCGGGATACGTTGATCATCTGCGGTTTGTCGCCGTCGGAGAGGATGGCGTTGCGCTGGTTCTTTGCGGAAACAAAATCGAAACTCGAGCTTTGATTCTTCCAGTCCAGGAAATTCATCGCAGAGACGCCGTTGATGCAGTTGTTGCAGGGAACTTCCCAAAGGCGGACGATGCGGTCGGCGTCGGGGAAGGGCGGCTTGCGGATCAGCACGGCGTTCACGAAACTGAACATTGCGGCGGTTCCGCCAATGCCGAGCGCGAGCGTGAGTACGGCGACGGTGGTGAAGGCGGGAGATTTTGCGAGTTGGCGCGCGCCGAATTTGATATCGGCGGCGAGCGGGTGCAGCCAGCCTCCGGAGCGCTCTTCGCGCACGTTTTCTTTCACCATTTCCTCGCCTCCTACTTCCAAACGCGCTACTCGGCGCGCTTCGTCACTCGTCATGCCGGCGCGTACATTTTCCTCGACGAGCAGATCGATGTGCGCGCGAAGTTCCGCCTCCAGTTCGCCTTCGACGGCCCGCCGGCGGAACACGTTGCGCAGCAAACTCTTCACGCTGCTTAGTAGAGGCATCGTTGCTCTCCGTTCCAGTTCACTTCAGACCGTCGCGATCCTGGCAACTTTTATCGCCTGCCGCGATCAATTGAGGTGAGAAAGCAGGTGGAACAGGCTGGAGTGCGCCTGTGTGCCTTCCAGCCTTTGTTTCTTTCCTGGTTTCGTTCTGATGTTCAGCAAAATCAAATTCAAAAGTACACAGGCGTACCAGCCTTCCCCCCGAGATCTCGCCTACTGTGACTGCGCCAGCGCGCAGTGGTTGCCAGCATCGAGATCGCACGGATGGATGGGATTCAAGTGGTTTCCAGGGCCTGGCCGATGGCCCAACTTATCTTGCTCCAACGCCGCGTCTCGGCCTCGAGCTGCTTCGCGCCAGCCTTGGTGAGCCGATAATATTTGGCTTTGCGATTATTTTCGGAGTCGCCCCAGAACGCGGCGATCCAGCCTTCGTCCGCCATGCGATGCAGAGCGGGGAAGAGCGACCCCGGCTTCGGCACGAAGGTGCCTTTGGTGATCAGTCCGATGCGCCGCGAGATGCCGAGCCCGTGCAGCTCTCCTGCCACCAGCGACCTGAGGATCAGAAGGTCCAGCGTGCCTTGCAACAGCGCGGTCTGTTGTTGCTTCAATGAGACCCTCCTATAGGACTCCGATAGGAAGATATGGCTCCTCATATCGAATGTCAATAGGAGTGCGCGAGCACGCGCCGGAAAGTTCCTCGCATCCGAATAATTTATGAACGCACGGGTTATATTGGGTCCATGCCCCAAAGTCGAATTATATACGTCGAGAACAAGTCGGCCCAGTTCCCGGGCACAAGCGGGCTTTCGAGGCCGCGCGCATCGGGAGTGTGACGTTCTCGAAGTCGGGTAAGTCGATTTGCTACAAGGGTCGAGCGTTTTACTCGGTTGGGAAGTCAGGCTACAAAGACAACTACATTGATGAAGAGAACGGTGACGAGGATTGGATCTCCGCGACGCGACGGCGAGGACGGCTGATACGGTTACCGCCCGACTCCCCTCGACGAGGATGTGGGGGAAGAATACTGGACCGCGATTCGCCGCCAGCCTGAAAACAAGCGTCGCAAAACTTCGTAAAGTCTGAGGAGAGTGCCGAATGTCTGCTTACGCTATTTTTATCCGCGAGCGCGTCCGCGACGCCGACGCCATCGACGCCTACAAAAAGCTCGCCAAGGCTTCGTTCGCCGGCCAGCCGGTGAAATTTCTCGCCACCGCGGGCAAACACGAGACGCTGGAAGGCCCGACTGCCGAAAACGTGCTGCTGCTCGAATTTCCCACGCTGGCCGACGCGAAGGCCTGGTATTTCAGCCCCGCCTACCGCGACGCCAGCAAACTTCGCCACCAGGGCGGCGACTACCGCGTTCTGTTCCTCGAAAGCAACGACTAGCGCGCAGCCTGAGTCCTCGACCCACGGAACGAAGCGACGCGATCGTGCAGGCCCACAGACAGGATGTCTATGCCACGAACGCTGCGTAACCTGCATTCATCGCGGGGTAGGTTGACCTCGGCCTTTAGGTGTTCGCACGATCTGTGGAGGCTCTGGTCGCACGCTCTGAAGCCTGGAGTTAGACACAAGCAAGCTCGCCCGTTACGGCGGTTCGTGTGGCATAGACATACTGTATGCGGGCTTTTGGGCCCGATGCAGTCGGATTCCAGCCGCTGCCGACCGCCTGTTGTTCACCGCCTGCGCCGTGTTGAAAAAGTCACCGCAGTGCGGCAGGCGAAGCGGTACTGGCAGGGCACAGTTTCGCCCATCGCGATTGTGCCCCGAACCGGGACTTGCTAGTTTTAGGCGTGAACTCACTGCCCAAGGTGGAACCTCGCCCAGAGAAGCGCCGGCGCAGCAAGCGCATTAACGCGCGCATTCCCGTTCTGGTTCATTTGCTGGATCGCTCGAAGCGACCGGTCACCGAGACCACGCACACCGTGGTGGTGAACGCGCACGGGGCGCTGATCCTGCTGGCCAATCCGGTCGAGCGGCAAACCATCATCCGCATCGAAAACACCGTAAATGGAGAAGAGCTGCTGTGCCGGGTCGCGCACGTCGGCGACTCGTTCATGGGCAAAACGCAGGTCGCCGTCGAGTTCATCAAACCGTCCGCTGCCTTCAGTGAGGCGGCCCTCGCAGCCAAGCGCAACGGAGTATTCGGCGCCACGAAACCCTGACATACAAACCGCTGCAAGCCCGCGTGGCACCGGCAATCCTGCCTGTGGCATGGAACCTGGCCTAAGCGGTCCGCTCACGACGGGGCGCCCCGCGCGTCAAAATCACCATCGCACGTTATCGTATATAGGGCTTCGGCTTGATATGGCGTGGTGGGTTGGGTTTCGCCTGGCAACCGCGTGGGCGGCTGAAATTGAAAGGACTTAGAAACTTTCCGCCCGCCGCGCACGTAGAATAGGTGTGCTGGAGACCGTCCGGCCGCGCGAGGCTGGACGGAAGCCACGCGCCAAGCCGGGGAACCGAAATTCGAGTCAGTAGAACAGGGCCCATTGCCGATACCGCCATCGCACCATATGACGTTCAAGCAAACGCTGATCGCGCTGCGCGAAACCTGCTCGATCGCGATGGATACGCTGCGCGCGCACAAGTTGCGCACGTTCCTCACGCTGCTTGGCGTGATGCTGGCGGTCACCACTCTCGTTGCAGTGATGTCCATCCTTAATGGGCTGAACCTCTACGTCGCGAACAAGGTGGCAAACCTCGGCTCGAACGCCTTCGTGCTGGACCGTGTCGGCATCGTCACCAACCTGGAAGAATGGAATAAGGCCCGCAAACATCCGCCGCTCACCACCGACGACCTGGACGCGCTCCGGGTAGGGATGAAGTACGCCGCGCACATCGCCGGGCAGCAGCAGACTACCGCCGACGTCCGCTACGGAAACTCGCTCAGCGAGGACGTGCAGATCGTGGGCGCGACTCCCGAATTCACGGACATTCGGAACATGGACGCGGCGAGCGGCCGCCTGCTGAATCAGATCGACGAAGATCATCACTCGAACGTGGCCGTGATCGGGCCCGACCTGGTGCAGAAAATCTTCGGTGGTGCCGATCCGATCGGAAAAGAGATTCGCGCCGGGCAAGGACAGTATCAGGTGGTCGGCGTGACCGACGCGAAAGGCTCCGTGCTGGGACAGTCGCAGGATAATTTTGTGATGATTCCGCTGAGCACGTATCGAAAGGAGCTACTCACTCCGCAGGATTCGGTTTCAATTTTCATTTCGGCCACGAGCCAGAAATCCATGCCCGACGCGGTGGACGAGTCGCGCGTGATCCTGCGTTCGCGCCACCACCTGCCGTACGAAAAGGAAGACGATTTCGGCGTGGTGCAGCCGTCGGCGCTGATGGGAATCTGGAACAGCCTCACCTCGAACGTGTTCGGCGTGGCGGTGTGGGTCACTTCGATTTTTCTGGTCGTCGGCGGCATCGTGATCATGAACATCATGCTGGCGAGCGTCACTGAGCGGACGCGCGAAGTCGGCCTTCGCAAATCGCTGGGCGCGCGGCGGCGACACATCGTGATGCAGTTTTTGGTGGAGTCCGCGATGCTTGCGGCCAGCGGCGGAGCCGTCGGCGTAATCATCGCGCTGGGAATTTCGGCGATCGTGCGCGGCGCCACTTCGATTCCCATTTCAACGCCGTTCTTTGCCGTGGTGGTAGCGCTGTTTCTTTCCACTAGCGTAGGGCTTTTCTTTGGGATTTATCCGGCGGTGCGCGCTTCGAAGCTCGATCCCATCGAAGCGCTACGGGCGGACGGCTAGGCGACATCTTCGAGCGCGATGGAATTTAAAAACGATCTACGTGAAAACCTGCGGCTAGCGATCGATACCGTGCGCGCGCACAAGCTGCGCAGTTTTCTGGCCGTGCTGGGCGTGATGATCGGCGTGATGCTGATCATTCTGGTGGTCGGCATGGTGGACGGCTTCCGCAACTCCATCGAAGACCAGATCAATTCCAGCGGCGCGAATTCTGCGTGGGCATGGCGCTTCAATCAGGGCCCGACCACCGGCCGCCGCCCGAAAGAAGAGCGCATGCGCAAGCCGCTCACGCTGGAGGATGCCGAAGCGATTCGCACCATGTGCCCGGCGGTAAAAGACGTCACCATCGCGATTTACAACTGGCAGCAGGCGCACTCGGTGCGTTACCAGAAAAACGAAGTGCAGGGCGGGGAATTCCGCGGCACGTTTCCGAATTATCCGGCCGTCGATTCCAGCGAGACCATGCGCGCCGGGCGCTTCTTCACCGACGCGGAGAATCGCCACAAGGACAACGTCGTGGTGATCGGCGAGGACGTTTCGAAGGCGCTGTTCACCTCGTTCGATGATGCGATCGGCAAGGAAGTCCTGGTCGACGGATCGACGTTCACGGTGATCGGCGTGTTTCTAAAGCCGGTCGGGACACTGGGCAGCGCGGACGAAGACCGCCGCGTGGTGATTCCTTACTACTCGTTCACCAAACTTTTTCCGGCGAGCTTCGAAGTGTTCATCGGCATCCTCGCGTATCAGGGACATCTCGATGAAGCCGTCGACCAGACGCGCGAAGTGCTACGCCGGCGGCGCGACGTCGCTTACAACAAGCCCGACAATTTTTCGCTGCAGACCAATGCCGACACGGTGAAGCAGTTCAACGACATCATCGGCGGCGTGGCGCTGGTGGTCGTAGTGCTGAGCTCAATCGGATTGTTGATCGGCGGCATCGGCGTGATGAACATCATGCTCGTGAGCGTTACCGAGCGGACGCGCGAGATCGGCGTGCGCAAAGCGATTGGCGCACGCAGCAAAGACATCACCTGGCAATTTTTGTTCGAAGCGATGACGCTCACCGGCGCCGGCGGCGTGATCGGCATCCTCGCCGGCAGCGGCATCGTGATGCTCGTTCCTGTGGTGAGCGGGATGCAGGCCGTCATTTCCCCTACCGCGATGGTGATCGGGTTCACTGTGTCGGTCGGCATCGGCCTACTTTTTGGCGTGTGGCCGGCCACAAAGGCCGCGCGTCTCAACCCCGTCGAAGCTCTCCGGTACGAATAATCTGTGCCCATGCATTTCCGGGGTGCCGCACCCGTTTGAGGTGAAAATGTGCGCGACGTGAAGCGTTTTCCTCCAGTCGCAAAGGCAATCTTGCCTGTGAATGCGCGGCGCAGACACGCACAGTAGTCGCCGTTTCGTTTTTCCCCTCACAGGGCCGCCACGGCAAAACCTGCGAGACGCTGCGTCGAAATTCATTCGCTCCGTCTCGCACACAGGCAGAATTGCCTGTGCTACTCACATCCCACGCGTGGGGTAGACACTCCTTTCTGCGGAACGAAGACCGCGCCTCGATGAAGTGTGGAAGGAAAACGTCACTCTCTCAGAGTAGAATCTCGGCGTGAACATGGCCGCGCGTGGAAAATCAGCGAAACGAAGTGCGAAGCGCGTCGCACTTCCTGCGACATCCGATGTCGCCGCTGTGCTGGTGGAAACATTCGCGGCGAACGGAGCGATGAACGACCTGCTCCTCGCGAACCTCGATGCGAAGGCGTGGCGGGTTTCGCATCCACTCCACAAACGTGGAGAAGGGCGCACCATCGCTGCGATTTTCGTGCACATGCACAACAACCGGCTGAGCTGGATTCGCCGCAGCGCGCCGCACCTGAAGTGTCCCGCGATGCTCGATCCGGACCGTGCGACCATCGCGCAGGCCCGCGCCGCGCACAGAAGGAGCAACGCCGTTCTCGTCGCGATGTTGAAGGACGTTCTGCTCACGCCCGATCCCACGCGCCGCAGAATCAAAAAATATTCGCGCGGCAGCTGGTCGCAGGACTGGCCCGCCGGCGCGACGATGTTTGGATACATGTTCGCGCACGACGCGCACCACCGCGGACAGATCATCCTGCTGGTTCGCGAAATGGGTTTCCGCCTGCCGGTCCACGCCGCGTACGGTATCTGGCACTGGGAAAAATTGTGGAAGGCCTGCGGCTTCACCACGCGCCCACGATAGATGAATCGAGAGATTATCGGTGGTGGCACAGGCATTCGTGTCGGTGGACTGACAGGATTCTTGCTGTCGGCCGGGTTGGCGATTTGAGACGACAAGCGAGAGTCCGTAAGCCTAGCTAAACCGGCCCACCGGTCGAATGCGGCAGGCCCACGTCAGGGAATGTCTGTGCCACGTCGCCGCATCTATTTAAAATTTTCAACGAGCAGCAATTCCGCGCTGGACTGATCGAACTGGGAGTAGAGGAGGTAGCGTCCATCGGGCGAAACGCTCAACGATGAAGCCGGCATGCGAGCGATGGTCCCAATCGTTCGCGGCGCGCCGCCTTCGACGGGCAGAAAACGGATCAGCGCGGCGTGCGGCGGCAGCGACGAATTCGAATGAGACGCGCGTTTGTTCGTCGCTGCGGCCGACCCGGCGGCGGACGAATTCACCAGCGACGTGCCCGGCGCATCAATCGAGAGGTAGTAGACGCCCTTGGACGTTACCGCCATCGGCGCAGTGGTTCGCCCAACGCCGGTATCGGCCACATCGCTAGCCACGTCTTCCGCCGCGCCGCCTGCAGCCAGCATGCGTCTCAGCGCTCCGGCGGCCGAAACGAAGTAAAGCCACTTGCCATCCGGCGATTCGAGCGCGTAGCTGCTGCCAGTCTGCGTCATTTGCGTTGCGGTTCCGCCGCCGGCCGGAACTCTCCACGTCTGTCCTTCTCCCAGGCGGTCCGTGGCAGTCGTCAAATAATAAATCCAGCGGCCATCGTGAGACCACGTCGGACGTAGCGCCGAAACGTTCTCGCTGGTGATGGCAATGGCCGCGCCGCCCGACCTCGGCATCACGAAGACGCTCAGCGGAGCGTCGGGTTTCGAGCGGGCGTTGTACGCGATTTTCGTTCCGTCGGGCGACCACTGCGCGTCGCTCGCATCGGCCCAATCGGGCAAGTCGGTCAATTGCGTCGGATGCGAGCCGTCGGCATCGGCGATCCAAATTTGCATCGGGCCGGTGCGGTTGGAGGAAAAAACAATGTGTGCGCCATCGGGCGAGTAGATCGCGCTGTCGTCGCGCCGCGAGGAAGAAATAATCGCGGCTCCTGCGTCGGCCAGTTGTCCGGCGCGCGCACCTTCCGCGGGATCAAGCGCCACGCGATAAATATTCGTATCGCGATGCAGCCGTGTGAACGCCATGCGGTTTCCGCGCGGCGCAATTCCGAGAAACCACGGATTGTCGCCCGCGAATTCTAATTTTCGCGGAGTACCGCCGTCGGCGCTCACGCGATACATCGACGTGTCGCTACCTGCGTTCGCATTGCCCGAGCCGCTGATGAAGATGATGTCCTTTCCATCGGGCGTCCACTTCGGGCTATAAACCCGCCAGTCCGGCGTAATTTGTTTTGGCTGGCCTTGCGGCTTGAAATCGTCGGAAAGCGAGATCACGAAGACGCCGGGATGATCGTAGATCAGCGCGAGTTTGTGCCCGTCCGGCGAAATGATTCCTGCGTTCACCGAATATTTTCCTTCGAGCGGGCCGAGCAGAACGCGTCGCGCGCCGCCATCGATCGGTGCGAGGTAAAGCGTGGAAGGCACTCCGGTGCAGTAGGTCACAAATTGCGAATCCGCGGTCCATGATGCGTATCGCGTGGTGCGTTCGCGAGTGATCCAGCGTTCCTGGCCGCCGAGCGCCGGAACCATCACCAGTCCTTCCGCGTCGCCGGCCGTGCGCGGAAAGACGATCCATTTTCCATCGGGTGACCATGCCGGCATGCGATCGTCGCCCGCCTGATTCGTCAAGCGAATCGGTTCGCCGGGGCCGATCAGCCGCACGTAAATATTCGGATTGCCGCCTTGCGGGCTCCATGCGAAAGCAACCTGGCTGCCGTCGGGCGAAAATGTGGGATCGCGTTCGTCGCCGGGATCGGCGGTGAGCGGGAGCACGCGGACTTCGGCGTCGGTTCCGGCCGTTGCAGCGGGCGATGCCGAACGGGAGTGCCACCACCAGAATCCTGCTGCGGCAAGAATCAGGAGGGCCACGGGCACCAGAATCTTTATGACTTTCGAGGCGGCGCGCGCGTTCATTTCATGAACGGTGGCGATGATCTGCTTCTGCTTCGTAGAATCCGTGCCAGCAGGCAAGGGCGCTGTGGCCGACGCTACTTGTGCGGAGGACGGAATCGCGCGCGATGAAGATCCTGTGCCCGGCGCACGCGATTGTGCAGCAGCGACGGCAACGCTTTCGGGTGCGTCCTGCACGGAGTCAACTACGACGCTGCGCCCGGACCCGACATCGCGCTTCAGGCGCATCAATTCGGAGCGCATTTCCGCGGCACTCTGGTAGCGCAGGTCGCGATCTTTTTCGAGCGCGCGATTCAGGATGCGCTCCAGCTCCGCCGGAATATCGGGATTGAGCCGTACCGGCGGCACCGGCGCCCGGTTCATGATCGATTCGAAAATCACGCCCGTGCTTTCGCCGCGGAAGGGCAGCGCGCCCGTGGACATTTCGTAAAGCACCACGCCAAAGGAAAAAAGATCGGTACGCGCGTCGAGTTCCTTGGCGCGAACTTGCTCGGGAGACATGTAGGCAACTGTGCCGAGCGTGGAGCCGGGGCTGGTGAGATGTTCGTGGCTCACGCCCGCGGTGCGATCGTCCGGTGCGGCGGTGCCGTCCGTCGGACGCGCGGCTTTCGCCGAAAATGTGGCGAGACCGAAATCGAGAATCTTCGGGTAGCCGCGCTTGGTGACGAAAATGTTCGCGGGTTTGATGTCGCGATGGACGATGCCTTCGGAGTGCGCCGCGTCGAGCGCGTCGGCGATACCGATCGCGATGTTCAGCAGCGTTTCCAGTTCCATTGGTCGGCCGCCGATGCGGTGCTTCAGCGTGGCGCCGTCGAGAAATTCCATGGCGATGAAGGCGTGGCCGCCGTCTTCGCCGATGTCATGAATCGTGCAGATGTTGGGATGGTTCAGCGCGGATGCGGCCTGTGCTTCGCGGCGAAAACGCGCGAGCGCCTGCGAATCGCCGGAAACGTCTTGAGGGAGAAATTTCAGCGCGACGAAGCGGAGAAGGCGCGTGTCTTCCGCTTTGTAGACGACGCCCATTCCGCCGCCGCCGATTTTCTCGACGACGCGGTAATGTGAAATGGTCTGGCCGATCATCGATTGCGCCGGCAGGGTGCGCGCGGCGAACTCGCGCATCATGCTAGGTTGCGGGGCGGGCAAAGTCAAAGGCCGCGTCCCGCAGGGAGTCGGTCAGTTTCCGGTGACGCAACGACTCAGGAGTTGAATGGACACGTCTAATCCGTTCCGCATGCAATCACTTTGCGCGGGTGCTGTCGGACACGGCAATGACGGGTAGCGTTTTGCCTTACTTTTTCAGTTTGAAGGAATGAAGCTGAGTCATCGCGGTACCGTAGTTGCCGAGGTGGTAGACGGACGCGCCCACGATCGAGAACCTAAAGGTATCAAACGGCTTGGCGAGTAAGGCGTCGAGGAATTCGATGGTGCCAATGCCCGTGGTGACGTGCGGAGAGTAATGGGCTCCGCTATGGTCCGGAACGAACACTCGCACGTATTCGATGAGTGGTGCGACGATGTCGGGGCCCTGCGGCGTAGTTACGTACGCGGCTGCGGTACCGGTTGGCGAGGTGAAGGGTGCGACGGCGTCGATGAGTTCCTGCTGAAGCTTCAGAAGATCGGGCGTTGGCTTGATCACAATGCCGGCCAGTCCGATGGGTTTGTCTGGAATGTAGTAGTACTGGAAGGCCTCGAGTTGCCATCCAACGGGATTGTCCTTGGCGAGCACTTCGCCTGCCGCGGCGAATACCTGATCGAGATCTGCCGTGTAGACGTACCGCTGCAGGACGGAAATGTGAGGCGCGTGCGCGCCGCCCAAGGTGTAGCCCTTCGGGAAATTCTTCAGGAGTTCGGCGTTCGCGGCTGTGGCGTGCTCAATCATTGTCGCGTCCGGGTTCAGAAGAATGTCGATCGCCATGACTTTATTTTCGGCTGCCGCGGGCGCTTGCTGAGCGCCGGCGATTTCGGATTGAGTCGCGATTGAGTAGGTCATCATTCCACACAGAATCAGACGCGTGACCACGTGTTTTCTAACTTTCATGGCCTTTTTCTTTTCGGTTGTTCGATTTGGTCGCACGATTCACACGCTGCCTGGCGAATGCAAAATGCGCTTCCAATCGTCCTTCATGCCGATCACGATCCAGCCGTTCTTGATGGCCGGGTCGAAGTAATCCTGTGCGAAGGTTCCAAATTTGGTTCCGTCCTGGTCAAACGTGGCGATTCGTTCGGCGCAACGAACGGACTGCGGGCTCACCGGGTTTGTCGTGGCTCCCGCGGATAGGACAAAGAAGGCCGCGAGACAAAGTGCGGCAGGTTACCTTCTGCTTTCGTCCGCCCAGCTGCACGTAAGTGGTCCCCTGAACCCGATTTGCTTTGCGGAAAGGAATAATCCCCGAGTGGTTCTATCTGAAGCGTGAGCGGTTGCAATTGGCAAAAATACCAGTGCCGGTTGGGATCCCTGTCCAGCCTTCTGGTTAACGCTGCCAGATCCGACGGTCGACGCAACACCATTTAATCCGTTGGTCCGCGAATGCTTCCGCTGACAAACTGAACTGTTTGGGTGACGCGGAACCTGGAGTTAGACGCATGCGCGAAGCCGGGTCAATTCGGATAACGGATAATCCTGTGAACGGCGAAATACAGACGCAGAATCCCGGGCCCGAGGTAGACAAATCGCCAGACCGATCCAAAGCCTTCACGAGGACGCAGAATGAAAGCGCCCACAATGAGCGTTACGCCGCAGACGATCGGTACGTACTTTATGATGGCCACGAGCATCCGCGCATTCTACCGTGGGCTCGACCGGATTCGATCCGCGAATGTACGTGTCCGGTGGTGCAACTTTTCAGGCGTCAGTATCCCGCGACTCCGAGCGGCAGCACGCCGCCTCGCGTAGGCGTCACGAGGCCGACAGGGAGTCTTGACAGCCCGCGATCGAATCTTACAGAATTGCGCAACGCGCACGCCGCATGCACCTTGGCTGTGTTCCGCTCGACTGACATGAGCATCGCAACGAATCGAAGACCAACCCGAGCCGCCTTTGCGGTTTTTTTCGTGTCGTTGCTTTCCGCCTTCGTTACGGGGCGAGCTTCGGGCCAGTCGAAAACGGATAGCACCGCACTTGCGAGCCCACATCCCGGCCTGCCCTACGCCGTCGCCGACTTTGACGGTGACCGCCAGCCGGACTTGGCGACTGTCGAGGGCGGGCATGCCGCTGCGTCCGTCGCCGATTACTCGATCCGCTTCAGTCTGAGCAGGAGCGGATCGTCGTCGATTCCGGTCATGGCACCTGCGGGCGGCCTTTCCGTCGAGGCGCGCGATGTGAACGGCGATCACGCCCTGGATTTGATCGTCGCAACCATGTGGAATCGCCGCCCCGTAGCGGTCTTCCTCAACGATGGCCACGGTGGCTTTTCGCGCATCGAGACTTCGAAATTCCGATCGGCCTTCGATTCCTCGAACCGACCCAGCGCTTCCGCGCCGAGCCGACAGCCGGATGCCGCAGCGACTCTGGCGCCGGAATCGAGTGGCTTCTGCACACTGAACGGCGCGATTTCCAATCTTCATCCGCACCTCGGGCGCATCCACGCATCCACCGCCTTTGTTGCGTGCCTCGAATTCCTCGCCTCGAACTCCGGCCGCGCTCCGCCCTCTGGAGTTTCCTCGCTCTAGAAACCAAACTCATCAGTTGGCCCTGCACGAAGCGAGAGGGAACCTCTTCTCTTCGTGGCGAAGTTGAATCCCGATCCGCTTACGCGGGAGGAAGAGAATCTCCGTGGGACCCTGTGAAGAAACCCCTGAGCAGTATCGCAAACGCATTTCGAAAATGACCGATCTGGAACTAATCCGCCATGGGAAGGCGTGCGCGGATTCGCTGGCAAATGAATCCGGCGAGCCCAACGCGGTGTTCAAAGTTCAGTTCGATTTGTGCCGCACGGAGTGGCGCCGAAGGCATCCAAAGCGCGCTTCGCGGGTCGAACCTTGGTGATCATAGGCATGAAGAAGCTACGTAACGACCCTCGCGCCAACCACACGAGCAATCTGTGTGAGTACGTTATCTCATCGGTAAGAAGAAGGGGCTAAGTGGACTTCCGGACAATTATTTTTGTTGTAGCCGCGCTCAGCGTCCTCGGCATTCTCGCGTTGTTCGCTGCCGTCGTGTACGTCTGGTTTTCGGATCGGCGTAGCCGAAGGCACGAGAAGCGGCGCTAGCCAGCGCGCCGACGATTCCTTTTATCGTGGGCTTGGATCGCCTGGCTCATCTCAGTTCCTGACAGGAGGTCCGCATGACATCTCATTTCTTGACGCAGAACGGAGAAACCGTCGAGTTGCTCTGCGCGATGGATCATGATTTTGAAGGTTGGCCGCAACGAATTCGCGTTCGCGACATAAAAAGCCGCGCCGAGATCATCGTGGCCACGAAAGACCTGCGAACGCTTGTTGGATTGCAGGGCAGTGAACACGCTTCAGAACGGGAAACATTTAGCGCGCTGATTTATGCGCTGCCGGACTGCAACGAAGGCGGTTGATGCCTTCCTCGATTCTGCGCGGAATGATCCAACAACTTCGTTCTGCCCGATAAACGCTGCCAGCTCATGCGGTCGACGCGACGCCATTTCATCGAATACTTCCGCTGACGAACCGACCTGCTAGGCTGACATGGCCAAAACTTGGGCAGCGCAATCTTCCGGGTGTTCCTACCCAGCAAGCGCCTTTAGCTTTTGTTTTCAATGGATGTGGGGCTGCACTCTGCGTCGCGTCGATTTATTGAGACGACCGCCGTTCTCGTACCTGTGAGGTTCTGTTCGGCGGATGTCCGGTAACGCGTACGACTTCTCGGGCGCTGAGAAAGATCCCCTGTCATTTTTGACAGTGTTTGTCCCGGGAAGCTCGCGTACAATCCAGCGCACCAGCCCGACATCCCACTGAGGGGCATGCATGAAATTCTCCCGTTCGATTCTCTTGTTGCTCGTAGGTTGTTTGATCCTCGCAGGATTTACGCTGGCGGCGGCAACGCAGAACGGCACTGCCGTTTCGCCGGCCGAAGCGCGGGCTATCGCAAAGGAGGCTTATATTTATGGTTTTCCTTTAGTGGATAGCTACCGCATCGAGTACGGATACTTCGTGGATGCCCAAAACCCCGGGGCCGGGTTGGAAGTATGACAACCAGACCCGTTCTGAGCTTCAGACCGACGCGCAGTTCCCGAGCATCGGCAGCCAGTCGAAAGGCTTCGTTATGAACCCCGACACTTCGGCGGACGTCTGGTTCGGCCCCAGCGCTCCCGCAGGACACGAAGCCAACTGGGTTCAGACCGTGCCCGGCAAAGGCTGGAACACGATTCTGCGACTCTACGGCCCGTTGCAACCGTGGTTTGACCAAACCTGGAAACCCGGAGAAATCGAATCGGTGCAGTGAACCACTGAAGCGACAATCCTAACCCGTCCCATTCAGTTGAGCTTTTTTCGTAGGGAGAAAATCCATGACGCTTTGCCCTCCGGCGCGTGCCGCATCCGTGCGCCTGCTCCTGCTTTTCATCATCGTTCTGGGCGTCTGCGATGGTCTGCGCGGGTCAACGCTGCGCGGAGATGTGGTCGTCATGAAAAATGGGGACCGCTTGACGGGGGAAGTGAAACGGTTGCAGAGCGGCGTTCTCTACATCGAGACGGTTTACTCGCCGAATAACCTGGCAGTCGAATGGGCCCAAGTGGAGAGAGTGCAGAGCACGGCGATGTATCTGATCACGCTTGCAGACGGCAAGCACGTGACCGGAAAACTGCAGAAGTTTGCGGGGACCGACGTTCACGGCGAAGAAGTAACGATCGTGAATGCAGCGGCGGACTTGCATGTGGCTCCTGCACAAGTAATCGAGATGTCCACCCAGAAGCCGTCGTTCTGGAGGCAACTTACGGGGAGCATCGATGCGGGGACGAGTTTTACGAGCGGCAACAGCCAGGTCGCGGTGAATACGGATATGAACGCGACGTACGCGACGCCGAAGTGGACCGCGACGGCAGATCTGGGAACTTCGTTCGGAAATCAGTCCGGCGGAACGAAGACGAACCGCAACGATGCTTCGCTTTCGGGGCAATACTTTATGGGCCGCAATGCCTACATCGGAGGGCTCCTGGATTTTCTGCACAGCAGCCAGCAGGATCTGGATCTTCGAACAACCGTCGGCGGCGGATACGGCCGCTATTTGAAGCGGACCGGCACTTCGCAATTCCGCTGGCTGGGCGGCCTCGTTTACACAAGGGAGGCGTACACGAGCGTGACCAGCGCGGGGGGCAGCAACGCTGAGGGACTGGTGGGGCTCTCGTACGATTCGTACCGGTTTAAGGTGGGAGAGATTCATTTGCAGGCCATGTGCTTTCCGGGGCTGTCCGACTTCGGCCGCGTTCGCGCCACGACGAACAATTCGCTCGTGATCCGCTTGACGAATAATTTCCATCTGACCTTTTCGTTTTGGGACAACTACGACAGCCGTCCCCCGATCGCGGCAAAGAATAACGAGCTGGGGCTCAGCTCGGCTATTGGGTGGGCGTTCTAGGTCTGCTGACGATCGTTTAGCAACCCGCACGCCGGGGGCGGTGATCGGAGAAGCGAAATGAAGCTGTGAAGAAACCCTCTAAATTTCCATCTTGCAAAAAAAGAAGTCTGCCGTAAGCTCGCGGCATGAGCCAAGAAAATCCAATCAGCAAACAGCCTTTAATTCGCTACGTGAACCGACAGCAGATGAGTTGGCGAGTCGTGAATGTCGAACACCTCGTCGACGAGGAGTATCCCGCGAGAGCCATTTGGGCACTGGTAGGGCGTCTGGACCTGAGTGCTTTTTATCAAGGCATCGAGAGCAGCACGGAGGAAGGTGGACGGCCGGCGATTGATCCCCATCTGCTGATCAGTTTGTGGGGTGTACGCCTATAGCCAGGGGATTGGTTCGGCACGAGAAGTGGCCCGTCGCTGTGAGTATGATCCAGCGTTCCAGTGGCTGACGGGATTGCAGGAAGTGAACTACCACACGCTGGCGGATTTCCGTGTGGAGAAGCAGAAGGAACTCGATGAACTGTTCACGCAGGTGCTGGCGGCGCTGAGCCAGGAAGGGCTGATCACCCTGGAGCAAGTGATGCTAGATGGCACCAAGATTAAAGCGTTGGCGAGCACCCGCAGTTATCTGCAAGAGGAGACGATTCGCGAGCATCTGGAGAAAGCGCGACGGCGCGTAGCGGAGATGGGTGATCCCAGGAACGAGGCGCGCAGTTCGAAAGTAAAGCAAGCCCGGATGCGCGCGCGACGCGAGCAGCAAGAGCGACTGACGAGTGCGCTGGAAGAGTTGCAGAAGTGGCAGGCACGCAAGAACGGAGAAAAAGCCAAGAAGGAAACCCGCGTGAGCACCAGCGATCCGCACGCCAGGGCCATGCATCAGCCCGATGGAGGATTAGCGCTCAGTTACAACGCGCAGATATCTACCGATGCCGCGCAGGGACTGATTGTGGGAGTGGCGGTAACCCAGGAGCCCAACGACAGCGGGCAGCTATTGCCAGCAGTCGATCGCCTGGAACAGCGGCTCGCTAAAAAGCCGCAACAGATGGTGGCCGATAGCGGCTACAGCATGCGAGAGAATATCGAGAAGATGGCCACGCGAGAGATCGATTTTCTGGGGACCATGCGGTATGAAAATGTGCCGCGCGGAGTCAACCTGCCGAACCGGTTGCCACCGAGCGCATTTCTCCATCAGCCGGAGAAGAACCACTGTGTTTGCCCGGAGGGAAAGATCTTGCATACGGCGGGACGACGCAAGAGTGGGCCAGGGATGATTTACCACATCTACGAAGCCCGACTGGAGGACTGCCAAAGCTGCGCTCGTAGACCAGAGTGTTGTCCAGGCAACCAGAAACACGGTCGCTCGGTGGCGCAACCGGAAGAAAGTCCGATGGTGATGGCCATTCGCAAGAAGATGGTTAGCGAACAAGCCCGCCAACAATATCGTCGTCGGGGAAGAATCGTGGAGTTTTGTCACGCCTGGATCAAGAGCAAGTTTGGGCTACGGCAATTCCATGTGCGGGGCCTGAAGAAGTGCAGATGGAAATGCTGTGGGCTTGTCTTACCTACAACCTGCAGCACTGGATCCGCCTGAAAAAGCTCAACACCACACCAGCCATAACCTGAGAGAGCAAGAGAACAGCGACGAGAACCTGGAGAGCCTCTCAAAATCGGACGTCAACAATTCAGAACACTCAGATCGAATCCACAATCCCGCTCGACATCGAGGTTTCTTCACACCTTCAATCCTGATCTCCGATAACCAGACGGAGCGGGATCTCGGGGTGAGGCGTCGCGGCGACGTTCTCGCAATCGCGGACTTTCCGTCGGAGCGGCTTGTCCGCGTGAAATGAATTCGGAATCGCGTGGTTGAGTTAGTGCGAGGCGGCGTTGGCGTCGCGCAGCAACACTACGTCAGACTCCACATGGGAGCGCAAGACGCCGATGGTCTTGCCGTCCGGCGAGAACCGGAACGCCGAGATGGCGTCGGACTTGAAGTTTGTAATCTGCCGGCCCAGCGAGCCATCCAGTCGCTGGAGCCACAAATTGTCGGTTCCATTTTCGTGTATCGGATAGACGAACGCATTCCCGTTCGGCGTGAATTGCGGAGCGCCCGAAACGCGGGGGTCGGGATCGAGCATGCGGCGTGCCGCCGCCCCTTCGTCCAGAGGCACCAGCGCGATCTGGTGCGCAGGAGCGTGCTGAGTTTCTACGGTGAGGAAAGCCAGAAGCTTGCCATCCGGCGCTACGCTGAGTCCGTAATGGAAAAAGCCGGTGGGGATCGCCGACCCCGGCACAATTTCCGGCGTACCGCCGTCCAGCGGCACGCGTTTTACTTGAAGATCTTGCACGTCGTCGTAAAAAACCCACTTACCATTCGGCGAGCACTCCGGCTCGATATCCTGCGCTCCGTCGGTGAGCTGCTTGGGATCCGACCCGTCGGCGTTCAGCCGCCAGATGTTCGTATGGTTGCTGCCGGAATGGCCGGCCCAGGCGAAGACGATATAGCGGCCGTCCCGGCAGCTGAGCGGTTGAATAATTTGCGCGGTCGAGTCGTTCAGAATGTTGGTTTTGTCTCCACCGCTGGTGGAAATTCGCACCAGCGAATCCACGTCATCAAAATAAAGATTGTTGTTGCCGGCCCAGCCAAAGAAAAGTGCGTCCTTAATCTGCGCGGGAGCGGGTTCCGGTGTGTTTCCGGAAAAGCCTGCGACGGGCAACATGTAGAGCGTTTGCGTAGCTCGCTGCTGGATGGTGGCGAGCGTTCTGCCGTCCGCCGAAACAGAAAGCGACTGATAGTTGTTCGTGTCTCTGGTAATCGGGCGAATCTCGCCGGCGGGTTCCGATACAAACGCAATTTGATTGCGCGCGTACGGCGTCGCGTTCTGCTGGTAGGTGGCGAGCAGGCCGTCGACACCGGGCAGCCAGACCAAGTCGTTCAGCAGCACGTTGTTGAACTTCAAGAGCTTCTTGTCCGCGGCGGAAGGCATGTCCTGTATTTGAATTACGCTCAATGCGCCATCGACACTCTGCATCACGTAGGCAACCTGCTTGCCGTCGGGAGACCAGGCGACCGCACTGGACAGCGAAGTCGCCGGGCCATCCGCAAACGCCGCTTCGTTCGTGCCGTCCGCATTTGCCGTGAGCAGTTGAAATTTCGAGGCGTCGGGATACATTCCCCGGACGAAGGCGAAGCGTCGGCCGTCGGGCGAAAAAGTAATCCGGCTGTCAATATTGTGCACGATCATTTGTGGTGCTCCGCCCAGCACCGGCGCGCGGAGCAGATCGGATTCCTCGCCGACATTGTCAATCGCTTTGAGGAAGTAGATGTAGTCACCGTTCGGAGAAAAAGCCAGGCTTTCATACACCGCGTCGGCCGGGGCGATCACCTGGGTGTCGCTGGTGGTTGGCACGTGGCGCAGCCACAAGCTTTGCTTGCCGTTGTCGTCGATCACGCTGAGCAGATATTTCGCGTCGGGCGAGATGGCCGCCGCGATCGTTTTTCCGTTATTGGTGATTTGCGTGATCGTGAAATTCTCAAATGGCATATGGGGCTTGCCTCTGAACAGTGAGTAGAGACCGTAGGCCGCCGCCGCGATCAGCACCAGCGCGGCCACGGCGCTCGCGGCCACTCCGAACTTGTGCTGCCTGGCCACCGCGATTACGGCCGAGCTGTCCGCCGTTTGAGAGGCTGTTGAGGTTTTCGCTGAGACGCTCATCCGCCTAGAAGAATCCCCACTCGACGCGACGGCGCTCGTTCGCCCCGAATCCGTGTCGCGCTTCAGCCGTTGCAGGTCCGCGCGAAGATCGGATGCATGCTGATACCGAAGCTTCCGGTCTTTTTCGAGCGACTTGTGAATGATGCGTTCGAGTTCGGCGGGCAATTCGGGATTGAGTCGCGTGGGCAGCACCGGCGCTTTGTGGAGGATGGCATCGAAAATGGCGGCGGAGGTTGCCCCCGAATATGGCAAGGCACCGGTGGCCATCTCGTAGATCACCGCGCCGAACGAGAACAGATCGGTGCGCGCGTCCAGCTCCTCTCCCATCGCCTGTTCCGGGGACATATATAGGACCGTGCCCATTGCCGAGCCGGGGCTGCTCAGCACTTCGTCGGCGGTCTGCGTGGGAAGTGCGAAAGCCGTCGCGCCCGGACCCACGGGCCCGGGCGACAGGATCTTAGCGAGGCCGAAATCGAGCACCTTGGTTTGCCCGTCTCGGGCGCAAAAAATATTCGCGGGCTTGATATCGCGATGAACGATGCCTTTCGAATGAGCGGCGTCGAGGGCGTTCGCGACCTGGATTCCGATGTCGAGCAGGTCATCGAGCGGCACGGCGCCCGCAAGGATCTGATGCTTTAGCGTGCGGCCGTTCAGAAACTCCATGGCGATGAAGGCTTCGCCGCCCACTTCGTCAATCTCGTAGATGGTGCAGATGTTGGGATGGTTTAGCGCGGATGCGGCTTGTGCTTCGCGGCGAAAACGCGCGAGCGCCTGCGAATCGCCGGAAACGTCTTGAGGGAGAAATTTCAGCGCGACGAAGCGGAGAAGGCGCGTGTCTTCCGCTTTGTAGACGACGCCCATTCCGCCACCGCCGATTTTCTCGACGACGCGGTAATGTGAAATGGTCTGGCCGATCATCGATTGCGCCGGCAGGGGTGCGCGCGGCGAACTTGCGCATCATGCTAGGTTGCGCCGCGAGCAAAGTCAAAGGCCGCGTCCGGCGGGGAATGGATCAGTTTCGAATGCGCCAACTCACTACGTACATTGCCGGTGCTTGCGTGGCGATCCCGGAAGGCAATTTAAAAATCAACGATACTCGAGGTCGAGCCTATAAATCTCTTGGGTGCTTTTGTCCAGCGCGAGCAGCGGAGAGTCGTCGGGAAGAAGACTCACCCAACTCGGCCAGATCCCGCCCAAGGTCACGCCGCTGAGATCGAGAATGTGCTGGACTTTGCCGTCCGGAACACTGATGCGCACCAATTCCGCTTCCGACGCGTCTGCTCCGTGGTTGAGGTGCAGATATACAAACCGGTTGTCATGTGACCATGCGATGGAGACGGAGCCGTGGACGCTTGCCAGCTGCGACCATTTTTTGCTCGTGAGGTCATAGAGCATGACTTTATTTTGCCCTACAGGAATCGCAGTGAGGTAGTGTCCGTCGTGGGAGAGGCGGGTGCCCAGCATGCCGTCGGACCCGGGGATTTTAGACACCTCTTGCGTCTTCAGGTCGAGCCGAAAGACACCCCAGCAGGAGTCGTCGTACACAGAGCATCCCATGTGCCGTCCGAAAACAATTGAATTTCCATCGGGCAGCCATGCTCCTGCCCCGGTGAAATGGGCGTGATCGGAGGGCATGAGTTGCTGCGGAGTGCCTCCGCCTGCGGGAATCACAAAAATCCTGGACGGGAAGTCCGTGAACAAAATCTGTTTCCCGTCCGGCGACCAACGAGGTTCATGGGCGTTAATCGGCGAAAATGTAAGCTGTAGCCGCTCGGAGCCATCCAGCTTGCTTCGCCACAGATCGGATTCGGGGAAGGTTGTGTAGGTCACCCATTGGCCGTCGGGCGATACTTCCGGTTCGGCTGCGGAGATTCCCCCCAAAAATGGCACGAATGCCTTCGAGTCTCGGGCGTAGCGAACCAACTCGGCGCGCGGCTGGTCGCCGAGCGCAAATAGCTCCTTTCCGTTAGTGCCAGGCGCCAAAGCGCTGTAAGCGATTGGGCCAGCGGTTAGCTGAGCAGGAGTGCCAAGCTTAATTTTGCCCAATGGCGATCGTTGCTCGGGCAGGACCCATACATCTCGCCCGTTGATATAGAAGTAGTATTTTCCATCGGAGGACCACCTGCCGCAGCAGCCACCATCGATCGGCAGGCGGTGAAGACCACTTCCGTCGGCCGCCATCTCCATAACGCCCATTTGATCCCGGATTTCCACGCCGAAGCGCAAGCGCCTTCCGTCCGGCGAAAATCGAATCATGGATAGACCAAGGTCCGGCGAGGCGAGCTTGCGAACTTCGCTGCCATCCGCTTTCGCGCCAAATATTTCCACCCCATCGGTAAACACCAGACTCCGTCCATCCGGCGACCAACACGCGTCATCAGCGAGGATGTCACCCAGGCGATGTGGCGCTCCTGCCGGCAGGGGCAAAGCCCAGAGCGGCCGCAATCCATACGGCAGGGGTGATTCGCCGCCGCCGAGCAAAAGCTCGGAACGACTCTGTGAAAAATCAAAGGCGATCGGGTTCGGCAAGGAGGTTGGGATGCGGGCTGTCTCGCCTCCCTGCGTCGAGACCTGCATAAGGGCGTTATTCATTTGAACTAAGGCCTCTTGAAAATAAAGCCGCGTGCCGTCACTGACCAGCCACTGGGTCTCGATCTTCCGCAAACCGTCTTTCGTAATCGGAACCACGTTTACAACTCTCGGTACCGGTGGGGACGAGGAAAGTTTCATCCAGACAACGACTCCGGCAACGAGAATGAGTACGAATGACGCCACCAGCGCCAAGCGCTTGAAGTTGAGAGCAGTGCCTTTGGTTTCCGGCGGAGGGTTGGGGCGGTCCTGTCTGACCCGCTCCACCGGGACCAGGAAGCGATAACCGCGTCGTGGAACCGTTTCGATGTAACGGGGAGTCTCAGCCTCATCTCCGAGGGTTTCGCGGAGGCGCTTGATCGCGTTGTAGATCCCTTTATCGAATTCAACAAAGGTATCGGCCGGCCAAAGGCGCTGTTGCAGTTCTTCCTTTGTGACGAGCTGGCCTTGCTTTTCGAGAAGAATCAGCAACACCGCAAACGGTTGTTCCTGGAGCTTGATGCGCAGGCCGTGCTTGCGCAGTTCCCGAGCGGACGGGTCCATCTCGAAGACCCCGAAACGCACAGGATCCGTCCTTACTTGACGATACTCGGCCATGGAGCTCCGTCGGCTGCGGATTGGCGCGAGTCTATCACCATCACTTGGCTAAGGCGATTCGCTCGATAATCCCCATCGGATGAAGTGCTTGGCTCGATAGGTGGCGGAGCGGCAGTGGAGCGTTGACCGCGACGCTAAAACGCGGCAGAACGGAGCGTACAAGCGACTCCGTAGATGAGATTTCTTGCCATTCAGCCAGCGCGTCAGGACCAGCCGGCCAACCGGTCGTCGGGAGAACGGGGGAATCCGCTGACGTGAACTTTGTTAGCCGATGCGCGGTGGCGTTTGCGCTCACGGTCGCTCTCGGCCGGGGCGCATTTCCGCATACTCCTGATCCTGTGGAGATTCCGTTTGAGTACAGCAGGGCATTCGGTTTGATCTTGATTCAAGTGGAAGTCAACGGAAAGCTGGCTGTAATGGTTCTGGATACAGGGTCGAACGAAACCATCGTCACTCCTGCACTGGCGAACGCGAAACAGCTCAGCTCGGCGGATACGGTGGTCCTGGCCAAGGGATCTGGCTACTCCGGCGCCGGCGTGATTGCAACGGCCTTCTTGAGCATCGGACCCTCAAGTCCCAAAAACTGCCAGATCCTGGTTGTGGATCTGAGCGACCTTTCCAAAGGTCTGGGCCAGGAGGTAGACGGAGTTTTGGGCATGAGTGCCCTGAAAGGATTTGAAATTGTAAGCGTGGATTTTCGACGCCAAAAACTAGTTCTTAAATTGGGTCGACAGCCGTAGCGACGGGACGAATTGTCGTTTGCAATCGAAGCGAGAGCCTGGAGAGAGGCGAACGCGCGGCGAGCAGGGCAGGAGCTAAGCTCCGGACTGCCTGCATCTCAGATTGCCCAAAGCGTATCCCTCGCGCCATAAACAGCGCTTCAAAAATCTGCTTTCCGCCCGATGGTGTTGCGCCCACCAATTGAGACCACCCAACTCACCCGGCAAGTCAGCTCGTGCTTCCAAGAAGGGAACCGCAAGCCGCCAGCCTAGCTCCGGGCCGGCAAACGCTCACTTAGAATAGTTGATGGACTCCGCTGCGCGGGATAGATGTGGGAAAATACTGCTGCAGCTACTCGATACTCGACGGAAGCATCTCCTGAATCCTTCGGCAGGGGGGAGAGATGAGCAAGGTAAGAGTGTTGGTCGGCACGCGGAAAGGCGCGTTCGTCCTGACGGCGGATGGCAAGCGCGAACAGTGGGACGTCAGCGGCCCGCATTTCGCCGGATGGGAGCTTTACCATCTCAAGGGATCTCCCGTCGATCCGGATCGCATCTACGCGTCGCAGTCGAGCGGCTGGTTTGGACAGTTGATCCAGCGCTCAAACGACGGCGGCAAGACCTGGGAAACTCCCGGCGGGGAACAAATGCCGAAGATGGATGGCCCGCCTGCAGGGAAGAGCAATAAATTCGCATACGACACTTCCGATGCCACCGGAAAGCCGCTCACCACGCACCAGTGGTACGACGGCACGCAGCATCCCTGGGAATTCAAGCGCGTCTGGCACCTGGAACCGTCGCTCACCGATCCGGACGTTGTGTATGCCGGAGTCGAAGACGCCGCACTGTTTCGCACCACAGATGGCGCTCACACCTGGCATGAAATCGCAGGACTCCGCGGCCACGGCACGGGGCCGGAGTGGCAGCCCGGCGCAGGCGGCATGTGTTTGCATACAATTATTCTGGATCCGAAAGACCCGAAGCGAATGTACATCGCGATTTCGGCGGCGGGCGCGTTCCGCACCGACGATGCTGGCGCGACCTGGCGGCCGATCAACCGCGGCTTGCGCTCCCCCTACATTCCCGATCCGGATGCGGAGATCGGGCACTGCGTTCACCATATCGCGATGCATCCGGCTCGTCCCGGCGTCCTGTTCATGCAGAAACATTGGGATGTGATGCGCAGTGACAACGCCGGCGATTCCTGGCAGGAAATCAGCGGGAATCTTCCCAGCGATTTTGGATTCGTGATCGATATTCATGCGCACGAGCCGGAAACGATCTACGTGGTGCCGATCAAGAGCGACGGAGAGCACTTTGTCCCGGAAGGCAAACTACGCGTTTACCGCAGTCGCAATGGTGGAAACGACTGGGAGCCGCTTACCAAAGGCCTGCCGCAAGCCAACTGCTACGTGAACGTGCTGCGCGACGCGATGGCCGTGGATTCGCTCGATGAATGCGGCGTCTATTTCGGGACCACCGGTGGGCAAGTGTACGCATCGGCCGACGCCGGGGACTCGTGGACGCCCATTGTGCGTGATCTTCCGACCGTGCTTTCGGTCGAGGTCCAGACGCTGCCATGATTCGCGTCGTTTTGCCGCCTCACCTTCGCGGCCTCGCGCGCATCGCGGGCGAAGTGGAGCTGGACCTGCCGGCGCCCGTCACGCAGCGGTCGGTGGTTGACGCGCTCGAGAGCCGCTACCCGATGCTGAGCGGGACGATCCGCGACCACATCACGCAAACGCGCCGGCCGTTCCTGCGCTTCTTCGCCTGCGGCGAGGACCTTTCCCACGAACAGCCGGACACACCACTGCCCGACGCGGTTGCCTCGGGAGTCGAACCCCTGCTCATCGTCGGCGCCATCGCCGGCGGATGATGCGGCGCGAGGTTCCGCCGTTTTTGTTGGGTCATTGTTTGACGTAACGAAGCGCAGCACATCCGGATGACTTAAAAATTCTGGAGTCCACCAGCTTCAATCGCAATTTCTCCTGCAGGCTAACGCCTTCCATCAGCCGTCGTCCGGCTCCTGCGATTACCGGCAGAACCATAAAACGATACTCATCCACCAGGCCAAGCGCGATCAGTTGGGAAGGGAGATCTACACCACCGAGCAAAATATCTTTGCCCGGTTCTCGTTTCATTTTGAGGATTTCGTCGCGAAGATTCGTGCGAACGATTCTCGTATTCTTGTCTTCGGCGCCGGCTAGCGTTCGTGAGAACACCACTAGCTTCTTCGCGACAAACTCTCGAGCAAATTCGTGATCTTCTTTTCTGTCTGAGGGATTTTTCAAGGCATCCGGCCAATAGGGAACCATCAATTGATAGGTTTTACGCCCAAAGACGAGCGTGTCCACACCCCGCAAGAGGTTCATATGATATTCCATGCTTTCTTCATCGGGAGGAAACCCGTCGGTGTGGCCAAAGCAGCCATCTAAAGTGCCGTTGATTGCGTAGATCACTTTTCTCATTTTCGCCTCGGCCCCGGCAGAATCGGGCAGCGTAGTCTTTGACCATCAATCCGATAATTGTGAACGGCGGGGAGAAAGCCCGCCTCTCACGCTTTGGTAGATCGGGACGCCTCTAAAGTCGGCGGAAAGTTATTCGAACTCAATAAATTCCCGCACCTCGATTTCGTTTTCCTGGCCTGGCGTTGCCGGCGCTCGCTTCGCCCACTCGATCGCTTCGGCGAGCGACTTCACATTGATAAGCCAGTAGCCCCCAACCAGCTCCTTCGCTTCGGTGAATGGTCCATCGGTCACGGTTCTCTTTCCGTCTTTGGAGATGTTGACTCGCGCGCCTTTGGAACTGGGCCACAGACCGGCCGCATCGATCAGTACGCCTGCTTTGGCCTGATCCTGGTTGTACTTGATCATTGCGTTGATGACTTCCTCGCTCGGCATCTTGCCGGCTTCGGAGTCTTTGGTGGCTTTTAGGATCAGCATGAATTTCATCGTGGTTTCTCCTGAATGAGTTTCCGCGGCCGGCAAAATTTAATTCCCGGCCTCACATCTACGTCGAACCGCGGACGCTGAAATCGACATCCACCCGAGAATTCCCGCAAGAAATTCCTCCAGCGCCCTAATCTCCAGCAACCGCGGCGGTTAACGCGATTGCAATCACCGAAATCATCAGCGCGGCTGCGGTTAGCAACGAGAGCTTCGCACGAGGCCGCCTCTCGCCGCCGATCATCGGTGGTCGGACCGAATCGAGTATGCCGAGGGCCGGTAAACGGGGCAAGCTCCCGACTCACGCGGCGTCCGGACAAGCGCAAGTCGGCCAATTCCATTTGATTGCATAACAACGCCGGCTCCTTAGACCCGAGTAGACTGTGGTTTGTCGAAGACCATGGGCTCGGGAGAAAGGAGCCGGACATGCTGATTATAGGCGTGGATTATCACCCGAGCGATCAGTACATCGCGTTTGCTGACACCGAGACAGGAGAGTGCGGTGAACGGCGATTGAACCACAGCGATGGAGAGGCAGAGAAGTTCTGATATGGAATGACCCGTCAACTACGAGCAACTGTTTTCTTCTTTTTTCTCGCTCTTAGGAGGCAGCGCGAGTCGTGGTCGAGGTAGTTTTTGCGACGGTTGATCACTCTGATATTCGCGGGTCGAAGCCGCATAATCGTGATCCGTCGGGAGCTGCCTCGGACTATAAGCGCGGGTTCGGTCCGCAGACCTACCGCATAGAACTTTCGAGGATTCTCCTTTCCGTGTACCCCTCGACCACAACCGACGCTGCCTCCTTTGAGCTTCTGACTTCAGAACAAATTCACCCTAAGCCGCACGCGGCAGAGGTTCCTTGTACGCTGTTTCTGCTTGGATCCCGATGGCCCAGATAAAACCCAGCAACTCGCGTCCCACCGCCGTCATCACAACTCCCTTGTTCTTGCCCTTGCCCAGCAACTTTCGATAGCGCTCATGCAACCGATGTTGTGCTTTCCAAGAGATCTCTTTGACCTCTTCGCTGACATGCGCTTGCCGCTTCCGCAACTTTGCCCCCACGGACGGTCGGTGCCGGTAGGCCCACGCAGCTTCCACAACCACCCGCCGTAAATGCGCATTTCCTGTCTTGGTGATATTCCCGCGTCGGCTGCGCTCTCCACTGGAGTCTTCGCTGGGTACGATTCCTCCGTAAGCCATTAATTGCCTGGCCCTGGTGAACCGCGAAAGCTCTCCCAGTTCGGCGACCACCGTCACTGCCGAAACATGCGCGATCCCTCGTAGCGCCTGCAAGGCCTCGATCACGGCACGCATCTGGGGTGGCGCACTCTTCACCGCTTCTGTAATCGCACTCTCCAGCCGCGCGATGCGTGCTGCGCCATGCTCCACCTCATGAAGGTAATCCAGCAATGTGGCTTCCTGGGCCATCTGTTCGAAATGTAGTTCCCGCTTCACCCATTCCAGATACTTCATTGACCAAGCCTTTACTCCCATCGGCGGTCGGCGGCCATGCCGCAATAGAAACTTACTCAACCGATGCCGTGCTCGAAGTTCATCCTGCTTGGCCGCTTCCCGGGCCCGCACCAAATCCCGCAATGCCTCGTGAGCCGCATCCGGCACCCATACCGCCGTCAACTCTCCTGCCCGATAATTTCTCGCCAGTTTCAACGCATCCCGCCGATCCGTTTTTACACGATCCCCGGCTTTCACCGGCACCAAGGTGGGCGCGACCACCTCGCATTTGCCTCCCATCCGAGTCAGTTGCCAGTACAGCGCGTAACCTGTCGGACCCGCCTCATAACAAAACCGCAGCTCCTCCACCGGCCCCAGTTTCTTCACCAGTTTCCGAATCGATTCTTCGCGATTCGATATGACCCCCAGCGACCGTATCTCCCCGCCCTGCTCCGCTACAGCTATCGAAATTGTCTCGGCATGGACATCCAATCCGACAAACTTTATTCTCTTCATCGACCGGCTCCTTTCGCTTGTGGCTCTGTACTGCAGATCTTCCGATTCGCAGCATAACCCACGCCTGCGAATCGGAGCCGGTCATTCCATTGTGACTATCGAGGGCTGCAATCGGGAGCGGCTAGCGTGCGAGTGGGGATGGAAGCCACCGGCTATTCACGCTGGTTCGAGCGGCTGTTGACAGAGTTGGGCATCGAGTTGTGGATCGGGGATGCGGCGGAGATTAAGACCAGGCGAGTCCGCAAGCAGAAGACGGATACCAACGATGCCAGACTTCTGTTGAAGCTTCTACTGGAAGACAACTTCCCCCGGATCTGGGTGCCTGGCCCAGAGAACCGTGATCTGCGGCAACTGCTGTGGCATCGGCACCGCATGGTGCAGATGCGGACGCGGATTATGAACCAGCTGCAGGCTCTGGCCATGAACGAAGGCCAGCGGCGGAAGAAGAAGTTGTGGAGCGAGCAAGGGCGGGCCCAACTGGAAAAACTTCCGTTAGCTCGGTGGGCCTCGCGGCGCCGCGAGGATCTGCTGGAACTGCTGGACCGGATGAACCCAACGATCGAAGAACTCACCCGAGCCGTCGAGCAGGAAGCCCGGAAACGGTGTGAGGTGAAGCGATTGATGACTCATCCCGGCGTCGGACCGATCACGGCGCTGGCCTTCAGTCTAATCATCGGAACTCCGGAAAGGTTTCCTCGGGGCAAGCAGATTGGCAGCTATGTCGGACTGATTCCTGCGGAAGATTCCAGCGCGGGTCATCAACGGCTCGGCCGCATCACCAAGCAAGGCAGCACGCTGTTGCGCTTCTTGCTGGTCGAAGCAGCACAGGCGGCAGCGCGTTGTGATACGGACTGGAGACGACGGTACATGCACCTGGCGATGCGCCGGCAACGGAACATCGCCAAAGTGGCCATGGCCCGGAGACTCGGAGTGCGGTTGTACTGGATGTGGCGGAACGGTTGGGAGTATCCAGAGCTGGTGAAGTTCGGTTCGAACGCGGGACAGCTCGGTACCGGACATAGCGTGCACTAGAACGCTGTCCATTTGAATGGGCATCCCGCTCCCTCGTAAGGGGGAGTTTGAATTCATAATCATGGTCTGAAGTTTAAGATCGAAGAGATGTATGGGTCGGACTGAAAATCCGACCGATGGATTACAAGCGAGCCGTGGTCATCGACACTGGGCCCGAAGAATCACAACGAATGAAACCGCTCTTCGGAGTGGAGGGAGAAGTTCGTTCTACAAACGATTTGACAGAGCCGGCGTTGTTAGAGATGCCTGATAAACGTGGTGGTCTCAATCGGTCGACGCAACACAAAGCTCGGACTCGCATTCGTTGAAAACAAAAGATAAGGGGGCACTGGCTAGGTTAGATCAGCCGAAACGTTGCCCTGATTGGGGTTTGGCTCCGCCACTCAATTCGATCAGTTCTCGGCGGAAGTATGGGCGGACCAAACGATTCGATGGCGTTGCGTCGACCGATTGAGCGGGCAGCCGTAACCGGACGTCCACAACAATGTCGACCCCGACAAACGGCTTTTGAACACACTTCTTTCTTTTCGCCTAAGAGAATTTTAACGGGGGCGACCCGACTGCCCCCTCTCTCAACTCTCCCTTGCTCTTTTCCAAAGTTTTATTAAAACTGGTCTCCGCACAGACGTCCCCAGGAGAACACCCATGGAATCCGGCAACCGCCGCGACTTCGTCACCAGCCTCGTCACGAAAACTGCAGCCCTCACCGCCTTCGCCACCGGCGCCCCTGCGCTACTGGCCCAGCAGGCTCCCGCTTCGGCTACTCGTGCCACCGCTCCAGCATCCGGCGCTCACGCCGTCGCGCAAACCCTGCGCCACTCCGGCGGCTCGCGCCACATCGTCGATGGCATCTTCTACTTCTCCGGAACCGGCGCGAATGACGGCTATCCCGACACCGACCACGTCACCGTCAGCGATCCCTTCGAAAAGCACGTCACCCGCACCATGGACGCGCTCAAGAAAACCGTCGAACGCGCCGGCTGCAGCATGGACAGCATCATCCACCTCACCGTCTTCCTCTGCCTCCCGCTCACGGACTCGATCCCGACGCCCACCGGCAAAGCCCGCTTCGACGCCCACAAGGCGCAGTACGACGCGCTCAACAAGATTTACGGCACCTATTTCACGCCTGGCAAAACTCCGTCTCGCGCCTGCATGGCTCTCGAATGGATTCCCGGCGATTCGCTCATCGAAATTGTCGGCAGCGCACAGGTGCTCGCCGCCGTCACGCCCGCGGCGGAGAAGTAGATGCCCGACGCGCCTACCCCGCTGAAGTTGGGACTGAAATTGGGCTGGAGCCGCCGCGGCTTTCTGGCCGCACTCGGCGCCGTCACCGGCGGCCTGTTCACCCCGCCGGAATTGAAGGCTGCCGCCGCCTTCGAAAAAAAGCACAAGCCGCCCGTCGCTCCGCCGGTGGACGGCAATCAGATTGTTGCGATCACCAGCGGCCTCGGTTCCACCGGCGACATTTACGCCGAACTCGGCGTCACCCCGCTCGTCAACATCAACGGCACCGTCACCGTGATCGGCGGCTCGGTGATGAAACCCGAAGTGATGGAACTGATTCGCCGCGGGAACGAGCACTTCGTCCTGATCGACGAACTGGAAGTCGCCGCCGGAAAATTCATCGCCCGGGTCTGCAAGTCGCCTGCGGGATACACTGGCCTGGTCACCGGGGGCGCGGCAGCGGCGATGGTCGTTGGCTACGCCGGAATGATGACCGAGGATCTCGAGCCGCGCATGCAGGCCCTGCCGGACGTCACCGGCTTCCCGCGCACCGAAGTCATCATCCAGAAAAGCCATCGCTATCCCTTCGACCACCAGATTCGCCAGACCGGCGCAACGCTAGTCGAAGTCGAAACTCGCGACGAAATGATCGCCGCCATCAATCCGAAAACGCTGGCGATCCACTTCACCAACATTCTTTCGGACAAAGGCCAGGTCAGCGGACCCGAGACGATCCAGATCGCAAAAGCTCGCAACCTCTACACTTTCAACGATGCCGCGGCCGACGTTCCGCCGAAGGAGCGCCTTTGGGAATATCCCGTGATGGGCTGGGACATGGTTACCTTCAGCGGCGGAAAGGATATTCGCGGGCCGCAGGCTTCCGGCGTGCTGATCGGAAAAGAAGAATTGATTCGCTACGCGCTGCTCAACATGAGCCCGCAGGAAGACCGCATCGGGCGCTGCTGCAAGGTAGGAAAAGAGACCATTTTCGGGTTACTCAAGGCGCTCGAGATGTTCGTCAACGAAGATCTCGACGACATGCTAAGGATCTACGACTCACGCGCCCAGGTAATCACCGACGCGATCGCGAAGTTTGGCATCACCGCGCTTTCCCGCCAGTTCAATCCGCAGGCGCTTGGCAACGTCACGCCGCGCTACAGCTGGCAGATCGATCCCGCCAAACTCAACATCACCGGCCTGGAAGTGATGCAGAAACTCGCCGACACGCGCCCCATCGGCATCGGCAGCATGGGCGCCGGCGCCAGTGGCATGCGCGGCCGCGACCCCAATTCGACACAGGGTGCTGCGCAGGGTGCCGCGCCGTCTGGCGCCGACGCTCACGCACAACACTCCCATCATCCGCCACGCGACCCGAACAGCTTCGGCTTTCCTGTCTGGCAGCTTAAGGACGGCGAAGACAAAATGATCGCCGCCCGCCTCGTCGAAATTTTTTCCGCCGCCCGCAGAACCTGACCTGTCCAGTACTACTACATGAGATACGAACAAAATCGTTGGAGCCCTTGGTTCAAAGACGTGGCGTGGTGCGTCACAGTGGTTATGTTCGATCGCCGAATGCGTAGACTCTGGATCCTGGCTACGACGGACACGGATTGATTTGCCGCTCCGAAGGGCAACCGCCGGGCCCCGGGAACGCTACATCAGAAGGGGAATCATGAGAAAAATTAGCGTGCTCGAATTTGTCTCCTTGGATGGAGTCATACAAGGCCCAGGCGGGCCGGAAGAAGACACGAGCGGCGGCTTCGCCTATGGCGGGTGGATCATCCCACATTCCGACGCGGTTTCTTCCGCAGCCATCAGAAAGGCGATGGATCTGCCGTTCGATTTACTGCTAGGCCGGAAAACGTTCGAGATTTGGGCAAAATTCTGGCCGCAGAACGGCGAAATTTGGCCGGCCGTCAACACCGCGACCAAATACGTCGCCTCGAATACCATGACTTCTCACGAATGGCAGCCGTCCGTATTTTTAAGCGGAGACATTGCGACAAAAATCGCCAACATCAAGCAACAGGAAGGGACGGATCTCTACGTGTATGGGAGTGCAAATCTGGTTCAGACGCTCCTTAAGCACGATTTGGTGGACGCGTTCTGGCTGAAGATATTTCCGATTACGTTGGGCAGTGGAAAACGATTGTTTGCCGGCGGCACGATCCCGGCGGCGTTCAAGCTGACGGAAAGCACAGTGACTTCGAAAGGCGTCATCATCGTCAACTACGAGCGTGCAGCCAAGCAAAAAGGGCTTTTGGAGCTCGGTCTAATCCCCAATCGCTAATAAACGGGAATACCGCACAGGTCACGATCCGCAGATTCTCAATGACTGCGTAACAGCACCGGCTCCTTTCTCCCGAGCCCTTGGTCTCGACAAACCACAGTCTACTCGGGTCCGAGGAGCCGGCGTTGTTACGCAATCCCGTGGATCTCTCAATCCTCGGTCATCAGTATCGCGCCGTATGGTAGGGCGTCTAAGACTCAGGAAGCCAAATTGGAGTATTGCGCCTTCCCTGAAACTTCCGCGCGCTGGACAAATGTTTACATCTGGCATCGGAGCGCGGTCCGATCGGGGATCGTCGCTCAGGTTTTCGTCGCATCAGTGAACGAAATCAATTTGCCTGCCGAATCACCGAGCTTCGAGTGGATGGCTTTGTTGCGTAGGTGCGCTTATCGATTGGAGGGCAAAGCATTACTTCGATTGTGACATCGGGCGCAATCCGGGAGATGCTTTTGAAGGTTGGCGATACAGCAACATCCCTAATTACATCCACGGAAGTCATGCTGTTTAAGTACTGAATAACTTCTGCGCGCGAGCTTCAAACCACCCTGAAACGATTTGACATAATCAATTGATCCGTATTAAAACGCACTGCGTGCTTCCGCGGATCCCCGCTTGCGTTTTGCGATGGCTCGGGCGGAACCCCCTCTTTCCAGGGACGGAGGATTCCGCAATGTTCAAATCAAAAATCTATTCTGGGATGCTGGAAGTACGCCATCGGGTCGGTGACGTGCCATGGCGTTTGTTCAAAGCGCGCGGCGCTCGTGTCTCGGTTTTCGGCGTGCTGCTTGCAATAATGCAGGTTCCCTCGGTATCGGCACAAATCTCGGGGGCGATTGGTGGAATCGTCACGGATAAATCCGGCGCGTCGATTTCTGGCGCGACGGTGATCGCGAAAAATACCGACACCACGGCGGAGCGCGAAGCGACCACCGACGCCGGCGGCCACTATCGTTTCTCGTCGCTGCCATTGGGGCCATACGAAGTCCGAGCGACGAAGCAGGGCTTTGCCACGGAAGTGCGCACGGGAATCCGCGTGGTCGTCAATGAAGAGGGTGCCGTCGACCTGACGCTGAACGTAGGCTCCGTAAGCCAGCAAATTACGGTTGAGGGCGACGCTCCGCTGGTGAGTGTCACCACCCAGGATATTTCCGGACTGGTGGGAGAGCAGCAGGTGAAAGACTTGCCGCTCAACGGGCGCAGCTATGACTTGCTGCTACCGTTGAATCCGGGGATTGTGAATTTTAGCTCGCAGAAGGCCGGAGGCACCGGTGTATCCAACTCCACCACGGCTAACAACTTCGCGGTCTCCGGCAATCGGCCGCAGCAGAATCTGTTTCTGCTGAACGGCGTGGAATTCACCGGGGCGGCCGAGAACAACATGACTCCCGGCGGCGCGAGCGGGGAACTACTGGGAGTGGATGCGGTGCGGGAGTTCAACGTGCTCCGTGATTCCTACGGTGCGGAATACGGCAAGAAGCCCGGCGGACAGGTGATCATCGTGACGCAGTCCGGGGCGAACCAGTTGCACGGCTCGCTGTACGAATTTGTGCGCAACAACGCCCTGGACGCCTCGAATTTCTTCGACGAGGGTTCAGCCCCGCCTTTTGTCCGTAATCAATTCGGAGCGGCGGTCGGTGGACCCGTGCGAAAAAACCAGACATTCTTCTTCGCGAACTACGAGGGATTGCGCCAGAGCCTAAATCAGACTTCCCTCGCGTTTGTTCCGAGCCTGGCGGCCCGCGCCACCGCGGTGCCGAGTGTAGTCCCGCTGCTGGACTTGTGGCCTACGCCGCCTGTCGGGGCGCCGGATTTCAGCGGCATTTCACCGGTATCGAGCAGCCCTTTGCAAACCATTCGGGAGGATTTTGGCACGGCGCGTGTGGACCAGATTTTTTCGCAGAAAGATTCGCTCGCGGCGATTTACACCATAGACGATGGCGGCGACGTGACCGCAACGATTGCCGATCCCTACAGCACGGACATCCTGACCTTGCGCGAGCAGGTGTTAAGCCTCGAAGAGACCCATATCTTTTCGCCGGGCTTGATCAATACTGCCCTATTCGGATATTCGCGCGCCGGTTATTTCTTTACGGGCGAACCCACGCCAGGCACTCCGGCGGCAGATGTTCCCGGATTCCTGCTGGGCCATCCCGTGGGCGCCGTGGTAGTGGGCGGAAGCGCAGCTTCTAATCCGCAGGCGCAGGTTGGTCTGGCGGGAAGCAACAACGGGAGCGATTTGCGCATTGCGCGAAATCTGTTCACGTACGAGGACCACGTTACGCTGACGCGCGGGCGCCAGCAGTTCAGTTTTGGCGCGTGGTTTCAGCAGTTTCAGTCGAATGAAACGCTTGCGCTCAGCCAATTCGGACAAGCCACGTTTGCGAGCTTGACGACTTTCCTGGCGGGGACGACCTCGAGTTTTTTGTACGACCCATCGCCGACAGAGATGAATTGGAGGTCGTTGTTCGCCGGGTGGTACGCCGAGGACGTCATTCGAGTGACACCGAAACTTAGCGTGTCACTCGGGTTCCGGGGCGAATCATCCACCGGATGGAATGAGGCGCACGGCCGCGCGGCGAATTACACATTCACAGATGGAGTGATTTCGACCGAACCGCGTGTGGCAGGCTCTGTCTTCACGAACAACAACGCCAAGTTTCTGCCGCAGCCGCGCATCGGAGTGGCCTGGAGTCCATTTGGCCAGAAGACCGTGATCCGCGCAGGTTTTGGCATGTACAACGATTTGCAGGACGCGCTGGGCTACCGCACTGACCAGAACGCACCCTTCAATCCCACCTACAGCATCGCGGCGCTGCCCGTCTCGAGTCTTCCACTCGACCCGGCCGCTCCCGTGCCCGAAAACGCGAAGCTGGTCCCCGGCGGAGTGGATCCGAATATGGATACGCCGACGTTGATTTCATACACGCTGCGAGTGCAACAACAGCTTTCACCGAATACGGCGATAACCGTAGGCTATGTGGGTTCGCATGGCTATCACGAGATGATCGGCCTGGATGCCAACGAGCCGATTCCCACAATCTGTCCTGCGGCACCTTGCCCTGCGGTGTATCCCACCGCACCGCCCGCGACGGCGGCAAGCGGATTTCCGGTGACGTCTCCCCTGGCAGGTGCGCCCGTGCCGGCCGGCAGCTACTACATTCCGGTGGGAACGCCGAAAGCCAATCCCAGCGCGCTGCTTGCGAACACATGGACGTGGTTTGCGCTGGGAACCAGTTCGTACAACGCGTTGCAGGTGGACGTGAACCGCCGCTTCAGCAACGGATTTTCAGTGCGCGGCGTTTACACTTGGTCGAAGGCGCTTGATGATGGCGACTCTTTGAACCAAACCACCGCGAATAATGCGCCCGGCCTGGTGTCCAATCCTTTCAATTTGCGCGCGGATTGGGGACCTGCGACCTACGACGTCAGAAATCTGGGAGTGATCAACGCGATCTACGATCTGCCGTTTGGGCAAGGGAAAAAGTATCTATCCGATGCGAGCGGCGCGACCGGCAAACTGGTAAGCGGCTGGAGCTTGACCAGCATCGTCACGTTGCAATCGGGATTCCCGTTCACACCGCAGCTGAGCTATAACCCATCGAATAATGGCGACACCAGAAATCCGGTGCGGCCGTTCCTGAACCCGGATTTCACCGGCCCGGTAGTGCTCGGCAAGCCCGCCCAGTGGTTCAATCCCAATGCATTCCTGCCGCCGCCAACCACCGTCGGATTCTATGGAAACATGGGCCGAGATGAATACACCGGCCCCGGGCTTGCAACTTGGGATTTTTCCGTGATCAAAAACACTTCAATTACTGAGCGCCTGAACCTGCAATTTCGCGCGGAAATGTTCAACCTCCTAAATCGCGCCAACTTCAACACGCCCAATCTGATTGTTTTCACCCCCGCCGGCGTCTCCGGCACGGCCGGGGCCATCAACAGCACTTCCACCACTGCCCGGCAGATCCAGTTTGGCTTGAAGCTGCTTTGGTGAGGCTCAATTCTATCGGATAGAATTCACCAAGCTGTCGAGCATCCGCCGCACTGCGACGCTCGCCGTCACTCGAGCGGAAGCGAGACGGTGAACGGGCCACACGAACCATGCTCATCGTCGCATCCTGAATCCCGCATGGTCTCACCAGCAACAACTAGCGCGCGAGGTTTTTCCGATCCCATACGTCTGGGTTTGGTCTGAATCCAGTTGCTTTCCTTAAGGGGGACTGCACCTTCTCCCGAAACTCTTTCGATGGAATCTTTCGACCGCGCTCTTCGCGAATTCCTGGCGGGCGAGGGCAACATACAGAAATTCTTCGCGTCGCTATGTCCACAACTGACGGCCGTAACGCCTGGATAAATAGTGCCTTGCGCAGGGCTCCCAGACACTTAAGTTTATACTTGACAATAAATCCGCCTCCCTCGATACTTAAGTCCGTGCTACAGCATTGATCCTACGACTGCCTCTCAGAGGAGACTCGCCATGACCACCCAAGTACAAGAAACAATTCACAACACATTTGTGATCGAACGAAAGTATTCAGTGCCGGTCGAGAAAGTGTTCGCTGCATTTGCTGATCCGGCGACGAAGCGGCGATGGTACGCCGAGGGTAAATCGCATGAAGTGAGGTCGTTCACGATGGATTTCCGCGTGGGCGGCGAAGAAAAGACCACGTATTTGTTCGGTCCGAACACGCCGTTTCCGGGCGTGGCGCTGGGCAATAACGGTCGATTTGAGGACATTGTGCCCAACAAACGCATCGTTGAGACGTCCACGATGACGCTCGGCGAGCACCGCATTTCTACCTCGCTGACCACAATCGAGCTGGTCCCCAGCGCCAAGGGAACCGACATGATCTTCACGCACCAGGGAACGTTCTACGAGAACTCGGGCGGGCCGAAAATGCGCGAGGAAGGCTGGATGTCGATCTTCGATCGGCTCGACAAAGAACTGGCGAAGTAGCGGCACAGCAGCCGCAAGCAGTGAGAGCCAACGAGGAGCGCTATGCTGACCGCCGTGACGAATCTCGGGTATCGAAATCCAGGGGAAATCGATCGCGTATTTCATGCGCTGGGGGACCCCACGCGGCGCGCGATCGTTAAGGCGCTCACCGACGGGCCGCGCTCCGTGTCCGGCCTGGCTTCGCCGCTGGACATGACGCTGTCGGCCGTCGTGCAGCACTTGCAGGTCCTGGAGGAGAGCGGCCTGGTGATCACCGAAAAGTCCGGCCGCGTGCGCACCTGCCGGCTGGAAAGCACGGGACTGACGCTCGCGTCAGACTGGCTCGCCAACTGCCGCACGATGTGGGAGCAGCGGTTCGACCGCCTCGGCGAACTCCTCAACGAGGTGGAAGCTGAGAACGCGAAACTGGAAACTGAATCCGCCGGAAAAAATCCGGAGAGCGACAGGAACAAAAAAAGTTAGGAGGGAAGGGCTATGCGTAACTTCGTGTTCACGCTGTTTGCGATCGAAATTCTGCACCGCGCGTTCGGCAATCCGCGGACGTGCCTTTCCGTAGTGTTCTGGCGCTGGATGCTCGGCGGACTGGACGACAGGCCGCGAGTCGCCACGGCGACTCAACTCCGCGACTCGCGGCTCACAAGGATCGACCAGCCGCAGTTCGCACTGGCCGAAAGGCGCGCCGCGTGGGAGCACCGGTTCAACTTGCTCGCGGACACGATCGCGTCGATGGCCGCCTAGCCACCTGCACCGCACTGAAGCGGGGCACAGTCGGCATTCGGCGAGACGCGTGGCGATCAAGCGTTGGCGCTCTGGTTCCGCGGCTGTGCGCTTCGGAATCGGTCGCTCCCCGCGGCAGGCGCCGAGGCTCGTTTTCACACTAAGACGGGTTCCGTTCTTTGGTCGGCTGCGCGGACACATGTCCGGCAACGCGACGTACTCGGGCCTTAACGGTAGAAAAAACGCGGACGACCCGATGCGAACGTCCGCGAGCCGTTTACTTCGACTTGGTTTTTGATCCATCGGGTTCGGTGGATTGCTTGATGTAGATCTCGAGTATCAGTTTGTTGAGGCCGGAGTCGTTAAAGGCCAGGATGAGGTTGCCGTTTGTGACGAAGACGGTGGACGGATTAGCAAGCGTGCCGGTCCCGTCCGAATTCACAAGGTACGTTCCCGAGATAGACGCGTCCGCCTTGGTGGCGGTGCCTACGTCCCCGACCACAACAGTGTCCGCCAGCACGGTGTAGGCCGATGTGCCATCGAACGTCGCGATGCCGGCCGCTGCGCCGACACTGGCCGACGCATCCTCGGCGGATCCGTATGCGTACGAACCGGACAAAGTCGCCGCGGAATAGTTCGCAGCGGATGTTCCGGCGGAAACGATGAAACCCGATGAAGTGTTGGTGTCAGCGGTTCCGACAGTGAAGGCAACGACGCCGTCATCGGAAGCACCCGAGGTGAGGTACGCAACTGGGAGCGAAGAATCACCCGCGAAAGCGACGCGCCCCGAAGTTGCATCAAACGTGTAAGACCAGGTGTACGTGGCTGGCGACGTGCCGTGCGCGTCGGCGCCGAGAATCGTGCCCGTGGCCGAACCGGCAGACGTAGCGTGCATTGTAGTGATGGTGGGCGCGTTATCTTCCAGTGAATCGCAGGACTCGCAGAGTCCCAAGCCGGACCATGCAGTGATGTAGTATCCATCCATCGGAGTCGACGTCGCGGACGCTGCCAACGCGCGGCCCGCTAAGAGCCCGACCGAATCGGTGAGATCGTCACTCGAGATGAAGTAAAAGTCCCCGGCATCGACGATGTAGTAGGTGAAGTCGAAATCTACGCCCCCGGATTGGCCGGTCGCATAGCTGCCGGTTCCACGACCTGTCGTTGAGTCGATCGTCGCCTCGACGCCTCCCTCGCCACCCGACACCTCGCTGGAAACCGTACCGACGATGTTCTGGTCGGCCACTCCGAGCGACCAATTGCCGGCGTTATTTGCGAAACTACCCGCGATCGCGACGCGGTAAAAGCCTCCCTGCGATGCCGGAGACCAGCCATCCGCGCCGAATGCGTAGCGTGACGATAACTGCGAGACGGAAAAATCCGTCGGCGACTGCGCGTGCATCTGGCCCGAAACTATCCTTAGGTTGCCGATTCCATCCCCGAACTCGATGATGCGTCCCGGACCGGTGGGACTGCTGAGCACGAATGACAGAGTAAGTGAGGTCAGATTGTCTTCGCTGTCCGCGGCATGGATAGCGTTCGCGGTGCGCTTGCGGACGGCATGAGCGTGGGTTGCAAAGCCATCGGACACAGCGGGGAAGTTCGGCTTCGTGAGGCGGCGCATCGACTTCGCGGGCACCTTTTTGGAGTCGCCAGCTTCGAATTGGAGATTCACGCAACCGCGTCCATCGGAGCCGTACGAGTACGAACTCAGTTTCGCGCCAACCGGCAATTCCTGGGAGCCGGTGTCGACTCCCACGACGTCAACGTCTCCAACAGTGATTCCGCCCTTTCCGTCCGGTGTGAAGCTCCCGACGTACGCGATGGGCGTCTCGTCGGGCTCCGATCCCTTCAGCAAAAAAGCGACCGGAGTGGTGAGAGCCGCTTCATTTCCGCGCGGCGCTATCGACGGTTTGCATTGCAGCGTTAAAGGTTCGTCGATAATCGAGAATGGCAGTGAGGTCGATTTTGTTCCGTCGGCGACCGATGTTGCCAAGATGAGGACCGTCGCGTTGGCAGGCACGGTTGCGGGTGCCTGGTACGTCGCCGAAGTGCCGGTTTGATTGATGAGCCTCCCAGCTCCGCTTAAACTCCAGGTGACGCCCGAACCGCTCGAGTCGCCTGAAACTTTCGCTGTCAGCGCAAATGTTCCGTTCGGAACGATAGTTGACGAACCGCCACTGATAACGACCGAGATTGGATTACTCGGAGTACTGCTACCACATCCGCCCAAAACAAACGGAAACGCCACCGCAACATACATCATGAACTTCAACGTCCGTAATCTCATGGGAGCCTCCGATGATGAGCTTGAGCTTGATCAGGAATGGAGGAGGAGTTCGAAATAAAGATCGGGACCGCGGACAGCAGCGCGACATTTTTTCGGATTTCTCCAAGTAGGCGCAAGTATGGGCTATAACGGAATACAAACAAGTGGCCTAAAAGACCACATTTCTGGCACCGCCCAGGAGGTCTGCGTGATTCGCCACAACCTGATGCAACTTGAAGACATGTCCGCCTGTGTTGAGATCATCGCAGCCCACCCGGTACTCGGGCCGAGGTATGGGCCAGCTCTGGATCATCTGGAGTCAGCGTGGCGCCCGATCTTGCGTTCAGATGCTTTTTTCGGTCTCGTCTCCAAAGAAACCGCTCCTGGAGTGTCTAAAACCCTCGGTGCCCAGATCGCTTGCTTTATTGCGGATAAGTTTGCCAACGAGATCGCGACGCGGCCTCTAAAGTGGATTGGGCCGGAGCTTGTGAATCGTGTCTTGTCTCGGTCCTCTCCGATTTTGACGGATGCGGAGGTGCGGCCTATCCAACTCAACGGACGGCTTGAACCTGATGGTCTGGCCTGCCTGCTTTTCCACCGAAGATGAGACCAATGTAGAGCTGAGGGGAGCGTGTCAGGCGATCTTTTTTGAACGTTTTCGCGGTTTCAATGTCAAGCGGTTGCAGACGCAAGCAATACACCCTGTGGAGTTGCATATAGCAGTAAATAGCGGGGCGAAGTACTTGCTGGATGCCGATCCGAACTACTCCCAGGATCTTGGCCGGGCTGAGTGCGTGGCGCTTCAACCGCACGTGCTTGAGGTCACGAGGGATATGGCCTCGCAGCAGCCCGGCACTTGGGTCCATCAATTCTTCGCATATCGCAAGCCCAAGATTGGCCTTTCGCGAAGCGAACAGCGCGTGCTCTCTGCTGCCCTGCAGGGCGGTACGGATGAGGAGTTAGCGAAGCTGCTTGCGATCTCCCTGTCTGCCGTAAAGAAAATGTGGGCCTCTGTGTACCTCCGCGTTGAGACTACCAAACCCACCGATCTGAAATTCGAGCCTAACGCAAATGCCGATGGCGATCGCGGGAGAGAAAAGAAACACAAGTTGTTGGCGTATCTGCGGGAACACCAGGAAGAACTACGTCCATACTCGATAAAGGTGCTCAACCGCGCGGCGCCATGAGCTTTAAGCACCAACCGTCAATGATCGATGATCCTTCCGGCTGTCGCGCAGATTTTCTCGCGTACCCTGTGCGGGCTGGGAGTAGGTTTCCAGCGCGATCCGGCTCCGCGGAATCTTGCGGAACACCGGCTGGAATCCTTTTGGTGTCCTAGCCAGCTCTTGTTCCAAGATGATTTCGCCCGCTTCATTCAAGACACAATAACGGCTGGTTCGATCTCCCAGATCCAAACCAATCGTGAGTTGGTTCGGTTTGAAAATCTCGATCCCCTCGATCGCCACAGTGCTACTGTTCTTCATTGCCGGTCTCCTTTTTGCGCCTCGAGCGCGTCGTTTCTTCGGGAGCGTATCGCATCCCGCTGGAGACCGGCCTTCTCATCCCATCTGATAAACGCGGTGGTCTCAATAGGTCGATGCAACACCATCTGATATAAGGCTGCATTCAAAGGTGGCGGTGTATGAGGCCAGGAAAGCGGTTTGGACTTTCTGCTTACGAGAAGCGCGACATCTGGAGTCGATGGAAGGCTGGAGAGTCGCTGCATGAGATTGGGCGCGTCTTTGACAAGCCACACAGCTCGATTCGATGTTTGTTGTTGCCTGGCGGAGGGATTCCTCCCGCAGCGCGTCGTCGCTCACGCCTAACGCTCACCCTGGCTGAGCGAGAAGATATTTCTCGAGGGATTGCTTCTGGCTCGCCGCTTCGTGAGATTGCTCGAGGGCTGGATCGAGCGGCCTCGACGGTCAGCCGGGAGATTTCTCGCCACGGTGGCCGTCCTGTCTATCGCGCCCATGAAGCGGATGACCATGCCTGGCACTCGGCCTTGCGGCCGAAGCTGTGCCTGCTTGCCGTCAACCGCAAGTTACGAGACATCGTTGCGAGTAAACTGATCCTGGACGGGTCACCGGAACAGATTTCCGGGTGGCTAAAGACCCCGTATCCCGATGACGAGAGCCTGCGAGTGTCCCACGAGACCATTTACCGTAGCCTGTTCATTCAAGCGCGAGGCGTATTGAAAAAAGAGCTGATGGACCACCTGCGCTCGAAGCGGCGCATGCGCCGCTCGCGACATGCAACTGCCAGCGGACAGTCTCGCGGCCCGATCGTCGATGCCATTTCGATTCGCCAAAGGCCTGCGGAAGCGGAAGACCGCGCGGTTCCTGGACATTGGGAAGGCGATCTGCTGAGCGGCGCCAAGAACAGTTACATTGTGACGCTGATCGAACGCCACTCACGCTTTGCCATGCTGATCAAAGTGCCGAGCAAAGAAACCGAGGCTCTAATGGCAGCCTTGAGTCGGCAGGTTCGCAAGCTCCCCGCGACGCTAAAACGTTCGCTGACCTGGGACCGGGGACTGGAGATGGCCAAACACAAAGACGTTACCGTAGCGACGGACGTGCAAGTCTACTTCTGCGATCCGCAGAGCCCGTGGCAACGCGGCACGAAGGAAAACACCAATCTGCTGCTGCGGCAATATTTTCCTCGAGGCACCGACCTGTCCGGTTTTTCGCAAGCGCAACTCGACCATGTCTCGCGGCGCTTGAATCAACGCCCAAGAAAGACATTAGGGTTCCAGACTCCTGCGAGTAAACTTCACGCCAGTGTTGCGTCGACCGCCTGAGCTGGCAGCCGAAACCGGAGAAGTGAAATCAGGGCAAAACCATGTGGACGGTAAGGCGACGAACCAAGGACTCGGCTTGCTAGAGTCAACCGTCTGCGACACTGCACCTTAACACCGTGCTGGCTGAATGCCATCGGTGACCGTCGCATAATTCGATGGATACCAAATCATATGGCTGGAGCGGTCGCATCCGGGTGCAACGCGGCGTGCATGCTATGATTCGCACCGATGGCGCTCACCGCCAACCGCTATCTCACCAGACATTACACGCTGAGCATTTAATTGTTTCGTCTTTCGAAGACTGCAGGCCGTCGCAGGCGGCCGCGGCCAGTGCGGATGTACGACGATGAATTGTTCTGTTCAAAAGCGAGCGCCCCTATGAAGAAGATGTTCCTTCTCGTTCTGTTGTTGCTGGTGTCTGCAGCGCGAATGCAGGCGCAGACGATTCCGGGTTTGGGCACCGCGACATTTCCGACCTCGACCCGCTCGGCTGCGGCGCAAAACGATTTCATCCGCGGTCTGTTGTTGCTGCACCTGTTTGAGTACGAGGACGCGGTGAAGTCGTTTGCCGCGGCCGAAAGCGCCGACCCCGGATTTGCGATGGCCTATTGGGGAGAGGCGATGACCTTCAACCATGGGGTGTGGAACGAAGTGGATCCAAAGGCGGGCCAGGCGGCGCTCGCGAAATTCGGAGCCACACCGGAAGAACGCGCTCGCCGTATTTCCGATCCGCGCGAACGCGCCTACATGAGCGCGGTGGAAATCCTATACAGCGGCAAGGGCGATAAACGCGCACGCGACGCGCAATATGCCGCGGCGATGGAGCAATTGGTGAAGGCCTATCCCAAGGACGACGAGGCCCAACTTTTTTACGCGCTGGCTCTGCTGGGATCGAGCGAGGGTGTGCGCGATGTCCCCACGTACTTGAAAGCCGCGGAAATCTCGAAGGAGGTCTTCGAAAGGAACCCGCAGCATCCCGGCGCCGCCCACTACTGGATTCATGGAATGGACGATCCGCAACACGCCGCCGGCGCGCTGGAAGCGGCGCGTGCGTTGTCCAAGATCGCGCCGGACGCGGGCCACGCGCTGCATATGTGCTCGCACATTTTCATGGCGCTGGGAATGTGGGACGAGGTGGTCGAGGCCAACGTCGCCGCGATCAGCGTGGTCGACAAGCAGACAGTCGCCGCGGGAAAGCCGATCCGACATTGCGGCCACTACACCTCCTGGCTCGAATACGGCTATCTGGAACAGGGCCGTATCGGCGACGCGGAAAAAGTGCTCGCGGAATGTCGCGACGACGCGGTGCGATCGAGCACGGCCGCGCGGGCGCGCGGTGCGGTGGATCCTGACGATTCGCGTATCGGTTCATTTGCGGTGATGCGCAACCACTATATTGTGGATACCGACGGATGGGACGGAGAAGTTGTTGGCTGGAATATGGACATGAGCGGCGCACCGATGGCGGAGTATTATTTTACGTTCGGCACTGCTTTTGCGGCCGGTGAACGCGGCGACGCAAGTACCGCGCGAGAATCTCTCGCATCGCTCGACCGGTTGCTGGCGCAGCTTCCCGCCCTCTTCGATCGCGAAGGGATCCCTGCCGATGATCCCGGTCGCCGCGTGCCGCAGATTCAGAGGATGCAGATCGAGGCGCTGAATCTCGCCGCCGAGGGCCACGGCGATCAGGCCATCGCAACAGCGGAGCAGGCGGTCATAGCCGGGAAGGACTTGCCCTACGCGTTTGGCCCGCCCAGTCCTGCGAAGCCTTCTGAAGAACTGCTCGGCCAACTTCTACTAAAGGCGAACAAGGCTTCGGAGGCGCGCGAAGCTTTTGCCGCCTCGCTGCAACGCGCTCCGCGAAGGGCAGAATCGTTGCTCGGGCTGGCGCGAGCCGAGAGCGCGATGGGAGACAAGGCGGCTGCAGCGAAGTCCTACACGGAACTTATCGAAATTTGGAAAAATGCCGACCCTGGTTATGCGCCAAAGGAAGAGGCCCAGCGCTACATTTCCAGCGCGGCGCGCGCTTCGAACTAAAGAAAAAATGGCGAGTTGCGCCAAAGCTGCGACGCTTTACTTCTGAGCTGACGCATTCTCGTGTTCGATCATCACATGCGACCAGAATGTACCCGAAGCCATGACGTAGGGCATCGTAGACTGCACCTGTCCCTCTTCAGGCAAGCCAATTTCCGCCGCGGTTTTGTAAGGAAAGTGAACCGACTGCCACGACTCGATCGCCGGTCCGACCGTGTTGCTCTCGGCGCGGTAGGCGGAAATCGGGCCGAGCATACGGTATCCGGCGACCGGATGGTCGGGAATCGCCAGCGTCTTCGCTTTCACTTCCGCATCGATGGTCCGATCGATTTCGTCGGACTTCAGACCGCGGGCGTGCAACTCGCGCACGCGGCGAATGATGGGCATGAACGCCTCGTGATAGCAGCGAACATCGAACTCGGCGCCGCCGGGACGAGAAGCGGTGCAGACCATTCCGTTCGTACCTTCTCGAAGAGTGATAAGCGATAAGTCGGGGGCATAGCCGAGGACGGTGGCGTGTTCGCGCATGACCTCCGGCAAAGGTAAGACTGCAGCCGCGATTTGCCGGCTGGCCGATGGCACCTGCGCTGTTTGTGAGATTGCGGACGCGGACAACAAAGTCGAGTGATAAATCACAATCAGGAACGGAATCAACCAGCCTGGCATCGGTTTTGCCTCCACCGCGCCTCCCACTATGAGGGTATGCGTCCGTCCGCCTTCACGCACTTGCGATTTAGAGATTCGAATGCGTTCTTCCATTGAGTTCGGCGGAGTGTCAGAAGCTAGCTCATCGTCCCTCGAGATTTAACGCCGGAAGCCACCGCCGCCGCGGAATCCGCCGAAGCCACCACCACCCCATCCACCGTGAAATGCTCCGTCACTCGAACCGGCGCTGCGATTCCACCCGCCGCCCGACCCTCCGGAGTGAAAGTTGTTCCAGCGTTGCGATCCCTGATCACGCGCGGCCGCTTCGTTGTTGAACTGAGAGGCTGATTTCGTCGTATTACTCCAGCCGCTGCCGGTATTCTGCTGCCAACCCGAACCTGGACTTCCTTTGTATACGGTGCCATCGTGGCTCGCATATAGACTGTTGTCGTTGTACCCCACGCCATTTCCGGTATGCGTGTTGTAGGCGAAGCCGCGACTCGCAGTCGCGTAGGAGCCGCTGTAAGCGTTGCCGACGACTCCGTGCTCGCCGCCCGCGACGACCCCCGTGCTCGGATTGTAAGCCGCGCCTCGGCTGCCCGCCGCGTAGTTACCCGTGTACGCGTTGTAATTGTAGCCCCTTTCACCCACGCCAGACGCGCCAGTGACCGGATTGTAAAAACTCCCTCGGCCCGCCGCGCCGACATTCCCGGTGTAGGGATTCGCCCACGCCGCGCGTGTGCCGCCGTACGCTGCATTGCCCCAGTGTCCGTAGAAATTCGCGGAAGCAACGCCGCCGTAAGCGCCCCACCCCCACACCGGAGCTACCGGACCCCAGCCGTACCAACCGACGGGACCCCACCAAGGACTGCACGCCGTACCGACGGCCATGCCGAGACCAAAGCCGAGCGCCCAGCCTCCCGCCGCGCTCCATCCAAACGAAGCGCCAACTCCGTAAGTGACGGGTGCGGGAATCCAAACATCCGTGGTGACGAAGGGCGAGTAGACATATCCCGTGCCGTAGACCACCACGCCGTCCGTTGAGACAACTGTTCCGTAATAACCCGGCGTGTAGCCAACATAGACGACGCTTGGCGTATAACCATACACGTGCGCGTAGGTGACGTAATAAATCGGCGAACTGGGTGGAATGCTATAAATCACCGGCGCGACGGTGGTCGCAACGGTCCAGGGTCCATTCGGCGAACGTCCCACAAACCAAACCCCGCCCTGGCATGAATAATAAGACGTTCCCGACACCATAACGACCGGAGTGGTTGCATTGACGGCGTACATTAACGAGGTGCCCGTCACGGGTTGAAAATTCGGCTCTCCAACATAAGACAGCGTCAGCTTCGCTTTTACACGGTTGATCGTCGCCGTCTGCGGAATTTGATTCGCGATTAAGGCTTCTTTCGCCTGCGGGGTCCCGGGAATGGAGACCAGCACGCTCGCCTTCGGGCTATACGCGGGGATTTTCGCGAAGTCGGAAGGAAGATTCGCAGCGGCGACATAGCTCCAGGGGCCGTTCTGATAGGAAGCGGACGAGAACCAGCGGCCCGCGACGAGTATGTAGTACGCAGAATTCGTAGTGTCCAAGAAAATGTCGTCGCCCGAGTTCGTGACGTACGACAGGTTTGTGCCTGGAATTGGCGTGAATTCGGGCAAGCCGTCCGTCAGGATCAATTCCGCCGGCGTCGTGCTGACGAAAACCTGTGGAGCCTGGAAATCTTCGAACGCCTCTTTCAGGGATTGCTCGGAATTGCCGAGAACCTGATTCTGGTTCGCCTGCAACGCCGCTTGTTTGATCTTATCCAGATCTCGGCGAGGCTCGTGTTCGGCCATCAACCAGTCTCCTTGCATAGTCTTCGACTGGACCCAGCCATCCATCAATGCGAGGTAATACATACTCTTGCCGCTGTCGAACACCATGAGTGCGCGCGTATTGATGATTTTCTGCAGTCCGTGTCCAGCGTCCTGCATCACCGGCTGCCCATCGATGAGCGCAAGAACGGCGGGGGCGGTGCTGAAAAAGATCGTGGGTGGATTATTTTTGACCTCCACTTTTTGCTGTTTTTCTGCGACGTCGGTAACGGCCAGGCTGGATTGCAACTCATCGAGCGGAACGCTTTGCGTCCAAGTCATGTCCTTATTAAACGCACCGGAGTACGCAGTTCCATTATTGGGAACGGTGGGGAAATTTTGTTTGGTCAATTGAAAGTCTTCGAGGGTGACCACCCGATTGACTTTGTCAACTTCGGTCCGCGCGGTGTACCAAATCACGCCAAAATCAGTCTTGTCCTTGCCTGACCGGATGAGGACCGCGGAATATGCGTCCAACTTGTCTCCCGTCCAATCGCTCAGCTCCGGCTGGTAGACGGAAATCTTTGCGTCTTGATAAGTGAATTGCCGCGGCCACGGGTCTCCTCCCGGCGGCGATACCTTGGCTGGCGTGCCGGACGCCTTCGCGGGGGCCGTCGTGGACGTAGTGGCCTGGCAATACGCGATGCCCGGCGACGCAAGTACAAGGCAGGCTGCCAGTAGCAGGGAAAAAAGCGGTCTGAATGGCGTGTAGAATCCCATATAGATCGGCCTCCTCAGTCCCTAAATCTGTTTCACGCTCAGTTTTTTGGGACGACACCGTTCCGAAGAGATTGGTTCAGCAGTTGCTTCCAGCCCCTTGCTGGTGGTCGTGATCGCTAGCTGACCGGGTTTCATCCGCGAAGACCCCGTTTTCGATCGGCAACGTCTCAGACTCTCTCCTCCTGAAGCGTCTTGGAATCGATTGAGAGCCAGCTTACTTTGTATTGTTGAAAAAAAAGTGCAGCGATATTCCGCCCGCGTTCCAGTCCTTGGGCGTGCAAGTCGGGCAGTGCTCTCGCCGGTAATAGGGTTGCAGCATAAAAATGCGCTTATACGGAACCTGGATACCCCCTGTGTACCATTGCTGGTCCCAGGAGTGCTTGGGGCTATCGTAGAAAAACTCGGCACTGCCGTAGGGCGTGAAACGGATGCCATGAGCACGCAAGTCTACTTCGACCGTTGCTTCGTTACGATAGGTTGTCGAATAGGTTCCGTTGATCCAACGAAGCTCGAGCCAATTCCTGTCGCGCAATAGCAATCTTGACGCGGGACGAAAGTTGGGCGTTGCGTCGAAAGTTACCCGGTTCTCGTTGAACACGTTTCCTGAGGCAGTCGTTCGAAGGTAATCGTAGCCAACACCTAAAAGAAGAAAGCGCTCTTTGTCTGGATCGATGTTCTCCCAGTGCGGCTTCAATATCGGTTTGAACTGACGACCGATCCCGGTCGCGACATACCACTGCTGGAAGGGATAACCCGCTGCCTGCTCCAGCCCGACAAACGAAAGCGAGCGCCAGTTTGACCCCAGTTGCACATGGAAATCAGCTTCCGGCCATGCTTCATTTTCGACTGAAGACGTCGTTGACTGTCCTGCGGCGCCCGACCAGGCGATGAGTGACAATGTCAACCCAATGAGGACTCGCAACAACGTGAATCCGTATCGCATCTATCGCCAGGCAGTGCGCCAGGATTGATTGATGCTGATCAACACCTCGCTCCCAGTCGAAACCTTAGCATCGCAATGATCCCAACCATAAATCTTGAACCTTACAGAATCACCGTCCTTTTCGGGCCCGGTCGTAGGTCTGGTGCGCGCGGTCGGAGACATTGTAAGCCGGGCCGCTACAGCGGCTGTCGCAAACAGAGCCGCGTCTTGTATAAACGTTCTGCGGTCGATCACTGGGCAAATTCCTCCGTCCGTGGATTGCGATCAGCCAGAGACGAAAGCCAGAAAGCGTTCGTCGTGCCCCAACTCCTCTTGGCAGCCGTGAGAATTTCGGCAGCGTCGTCCGACAGACCGGCAGCGATCGCCGCTGCATGTGCTTGCTCGAAGGCCCGCAACGTCGGACGGTTCGCAAGGTTAATGTTCGCGAGTTCGAAGGCTCTTCGAGCATCGTTGCCACTGCCGGAATAAAATTCCGCGCCATGATCGGCGAACGCGAGCCGGTGCTTGCTCAATAGCTCTTCGAAGCCCAGTCGCGCGAGCTGCATTCGAGCTTCCGCGTCAGGGAATCGATCCATAGTGAGCAGCACGTCGGCCAGGCGCCAACTCACCTCCGGGTCTCCACTCGGAATCGCTGGAGTTAGCAGCCTCTCAGCTTGCTGCGCGCAATCCTTCGCCAACAAAATTTCGGACAAGTGAACGCGAGCTTTCGCGTAGCAGGGGAGGTATTCGAGCGCCCGCCGATACCATTGTTCGGCGCGAGCCGGTTGAGTTTCTGGAACGAGTTCACCCCACAGAACCCCAAGCTGAAAACACACCAAGGCTACGGCGAAGGGAGAAGTGTCGCCGTACACGCTCAGTGCGTTCTGGTAAGTCCTGTCGGCCTCGTCGAAGTCGCGAAGGTCTGCGTGCAACGCCGCCAGCGGAACCAGATCCGCCAGGCTCCCGGACTTTGCGGCCATCGCCCGTCTGATTTCAAGTAGCGCATCGAGCTTGGTTCCGCGGGCCTGATCGATACTCAACGACAAACGATTGGCATCGTCGGAAAGGCCGCTCCAATCTTCAATTTCTTCGAGGTGTCTTTCTGCTTCTGAGAAGCGGTGGGCCATCGACGCAACTTGCGCGCGGATGAGAATCGTTCGGGGCGAATGCTCATCGGTTCGGTCGAAGTGCCGTACTAATGTGTCAAGACGGTCGAGCGCAGTGAGGTCTCCGACAAATTGCGCGGTTAATTGTTCCTGCTCGACGAGGCTTTCGGCGATACCCGGTTGCAACGGATCGCGCCAGAATCGATTCCACGAGCGCCGGCGCGCGCTCGCCAAATTATTGACCGCAATTTCTCCATCCGTGAGCGGACAAGCCGTTGCGATTTCTGGGGCTGCGTTCATTTCAGCGCTCCGAAACGTTTCTGGAGTGCTTCGAAGCCGGTTTTCATCAGAGTGGACTCGATGACCTTTACGATGAGCGTCGGTTGGTTATCGGCTAAAAACTGAACGCGCCACTCCACCGACGTGCCGCTTCCTTTCGGCTTCGCGTCAAATGTTCCCATGTAATCAGCCACTCCAATCCCGCTGACGCTGGTGTAGCGATAGAGCCTCTGCGCATCGTCGACGAATTCAAGGCGTTCGACGATCTGCTTACCGTCGATCGTTTCGACAGTGCGGAGTTGACCGACACCTGTTCCGGTGAGCTTCTCCGAGGCAAGAAGTGGATGCCACATCAGATTGCCAAACTGCCCGATGACGGCCCACACCTGATCGGGCGAGGCCGCCAGATCGACGCTGTCTGCCACGGTCTGCAACTCCGTATTCGGAGAGGCCTCGTAAGGGAACGTCTTGGTGCTTGGCTTGGTGGGACTGGCTGAGCCGCCGTGCAGGAATTCTCGGTCGTTGTTTACCCACCAGCTGACCATGATGTCGACAACATTCGCGTCAATCGTGCGCCCGCCCCCCGTCTCGTGGGGTTTTCCTCGAAGCGCGCTCTTCTCGATTTCGAGGTAGCTGGAGTCGCTGAACGGCTTGGATACGTCGAACAAGATAAAGTCGTCCAAATAGACGTCCGCGGCGGCGGCTATTGCGGCAGGCGTCCAGTCCGCGTTGCCATCGCGCATGTCCCACTCGGTGAGACTATCGACCAGGCGCTTGCGAAAGACAGGCTTGAATTCGTCGGCTATGGCAAATGGCGTCTGCTGATTCCACAAGTCGCGCAGGTCATCGACGTTTTTCAAACCGCCATTGTTAAGTCGCATATTGGTCTGTTCCGGTCGGCCGACCCAGTCGTAGCGTAGCGGCGGACGCTCCACTGGATTAATGCCTGCACCCAACGGTGTCGTTTCAGCGATTACCCCAAACAGCGAGCCTTCGGTGGGGTGGAGCACTCGCTGAGTATCGAACTCGATGACGATGGCAAGCACATTGTCATGCTGCAACAGGTTGGGAACCTTTTTCATCCCAACCCAGGCGAGCAGGAATGGGTCGGAACGCAATCCCGCAAAGATACGGTAAACGCCGTCCGGCGTTGATGCGCCCTTTTCATCATTCACAACAAAACGGATCGTCTGTCCATCGGGGCACGTTAGGGTGCCACGCTGGACCGTCTTCTCACCGTCACGCTCGAGGACATCAAACTTGCAGCTGAAACGATACTCCTTGTCGCCGGCTTTAAACTTCGTATGGTTGCCACTACCGGCCAGGCTTGCCCTGCGCACTACGATCGAGTGATTGACCGCATTGGAGAACATCGCAGTCACGCCCGCCGAAGGAAACACATTGGCGGCCAGCACAGTGTGGGCGGAGTTTTCCGGACTGGTGAAGGCGAATAGATCGGTCAAGTCAGACGCGGGGTCGCCGATCTGCCGCGGTCCGTCGATATGGTCAGACATCGTGATTCACCTCGATCGCTGCCGGCATCACTTTTCCGTAGGTCCTTCCCACTTCACGTGACCACTGTGAGCGTCCGGTGGACCACCAAAGGGCGTAACCCGGCCTGGCTCTTCAGGAATCGATTTCAGATACTCAATCAATTCCCAGCGCTCTTCATCCGTGAGCAAGGGGCCAATGACGCCATTACCCAGTGGACCGTTCTCAAATGAGTGCCCTTGATTTGAATTTCCCTCCAGCGTTGTATCGAAGAGGAACTTGCCCGAGTTTCCGGTCGTGTCCACGCCGACCTTGATCGGATCGAAGTCTCGCCCTAAATAAAACTTCTTTGTCCGTTCGCTGGCAGGAATGAGCATCTCGTAAAGATTAGGTACCGATTCGTTATGCAGGTAGGGAGCCTCCGCCCAGATTCCGTCGCGAGGCGCCGCCTTGTAGGACCGCTCTGCGGGGCGTGGCAAAGGATACGCGCGATATCCATGCAGCTTGATATCTTCTTCCGGCGTCAGGTTGAGTTTCTTTTGAGCAGTCCCCAGAAGAGCCCTGGCGATTGCCACTTTTACGAACTCCGCTGGGGCAATGGGCTGGTCCTTAAATGGTTCCGGCATATACGGGGCTAGCTGTTTGGTGAGCACGTACGGCTGGAAATCTTCGAACTGCATTGGATCTGTGCCTACGTAGGATTGCGGCACCACGCCAACTACAATGAAGCGCTTGCCGTACTTGTTGGGCTCGGTCCAGGTATACGGATAAGAGTTGTGGCATTCCGCACAGCGCTGGGCAAACAGCTGCTTGCCCTTCGCTGCTTTGACGCGGTCAATCTTTCCAAAAATCTCTTCGGGCCACTGAGGAGGCGCAAGACGGTCGAGTAAATCTTCGATTTTTTCAAGATTGAGAATCCGCGCGTTCGAATCAAACAGGCCTTCCTCGGGGGTTTTCGAAGTCAGATCCATCGGCATATAAACGCCCTGCGTTTCGCCGTAGTTGCGCGCGATCGGATCTTGAACTGTTGCGCTCCACTGCGTCCAATTGCCCTGGGGAGCATTCCAGAGGAAGGGGGGCTTGACCGGTGCAAGCGGTGGGAACCAGTTCTGAGGGATATTCGCCTCAATCGTCATTTGGCGATTACCAATCAGATTGAGGGCGTCTATTTGTCCTGGGCCCCAAGCGTGAGGTGGGACCATGATGGTGTCGACGTAATAATGGATACGATGAGCCTCACCCTCGAAGCGTTTGCGCAGCTCGTTCTTTGCGTCTGGGCTAGTCGCTCCGATTCGTGTCGCCAGGCGATCAAACTTTGAAGAGTCTTGCAGCGTCGCCTGCATCGCATCATCCGCGGATTGATACAGGGCATACACATCGAAGTGAGCCCCGACGTCGCCATCGACGCGGATTCGCTTTCCTTTGTAATGTAATTCCGACTCATGACAGACCGCACAGTTGAAGCCCACAAACACACCTTTCCATCGGCCGTCGGTCGTCGTTTCCTTGGCCACTCCGATTGGGAGACCATCGGGATTGCCCGCCGGATCTGGAGGAGACGGGATCAAGCCGTAGCGTTCCATATTCGCGTCCGAGTGAAAGAGTCCCTCGCTGCCGGCAAGTTCCAGGTTTTGGTAAATGTCAAACGACATCATGACCGTTCCCTGCGGTATCCAGTAATATGTATTCCGATCACCCTTCGACCACCCCTGATCAAGGTAGATCACATGGTCCGTTGAGGCTTGGTTCGCCGCCACGTTTGCCGCCCGCACCGGCATCCGCTCGGAATGCCGAAAGCCGTAGATTCCTGCCAGCACCAAAGCCAGCAAGCTAATGGTCAAGATTCTTTCTCGTTGCATGTCAGTCTCCCAACAAGCCGTTGAGAATATCTAGTTCGATTTCGCTGCCGGCATCACTTTTCTGTAGGTCCTTCCCACTTCACGTGCCCACTGTGAGCGTCCGGGGGGCCACCAAAGGGCGTAACTCGGCCTGGTTCCTCAGGAATGGATTTCAGATACTCAATCAATGCCCAGCGCTCGTTATCGGTCAGCAACCGACCGACGACGCCGTTGCCAAGAGGGGCGTCCTCGAAGGAGTGACCGGCGTTGGAATTTCCGAATAAGGTCGTGTCGAAAAGGAACGTTCCAGAATTTCCGGTCGTGTCTACTCCGACCTTGACCGGATCGAACTCTCGCCCGACATAGAATTTTTTGGTGCGTTCCCGCGCCGGGATCAGCATCTCGTAGAGGTTCGGTACCGACCCGTTATGCAGGAATGGTGCCGTTGCCCATACCCCATCTCGCGGCGCCGCCTTCCACGATTCCACCGGCGGTGGCGGCCCCGGCATTTCGCGATACCCATTGAGGTTGATGAGTTCCGCTGGGTCCAGGTTAAGTGCCTTCATCGCCCTACTTAGGGGACCTACAATAAGTGCCCTTCTCATCTCCTGCACCGGAACGATCTCCGCGCCCTTGTTCGGTGGCGGCAAATAGCCGCTGAGGTCGCCTGTGATGGCGTACGCCTGTGTAGTCTCGAATTGGGCCGGATCGGTGCCCACAAATTTTTGTGGCACGAGTCCAACCGCGATGAAGCGCTTACCGAACTTGTTGGGCTCGGTCCAGGTGTAGGGATACGAGTTGTGGCATTCCGCGCAGTTGGCAGCGAAGAGCTTTTTGCCCTCCGCCGCTTTCGCACGATCGATCTTTCCAAACACATCTTCGGGCCATTTAGGAGGCGCCAAGCGACTGATCAGATTTTCGATCTTCTGGAGGTTGAGAATGGCCGCACTCGAATCGAAAAGGCCCGCTTCCGGCGTCTTCGAGCGGAGATCCATGGACAGGAAGACGCCCGTGGTCTCGCCGTAGTTGCGGATGAGCGGGTCCTGCTGCGACCCAGCCCATTGGGTCCACGAACCTTGAGGGGCGTTCCAAACGAAGGGAGGCTTAACCGGCGCCATAGGAGCAGACCAATTTTGCCCAATGCCGGTTTCAGTCGCCAGTACACGGTCGGTGATGAGATTGAAGGCGTCTATTCGGCCCGGCCCCCAGGCTACGGGAGTGGGCATAGTGCGGGTGCGATATTCATGCACTCGCGCGGCATCGATCTCATAGCGCTTGCGCAGCTCGCTCTTGGCGTCTGCACTCGACGCGCCGATTCGCATCGCCAAGCGATCGAACTTCGCGGCGTCGATTAGAGTTGCCTGCAGCGCGTCATCGAGGGCGTCTACATACGACATAAAGTCAAAAGTGTGATTTGAGCCACCTTCGATGCGAACCCGCTTCCCTTTGTAAGTCAGCTCTGAATTATGGCAGGCCGCGCAGTTTAGGCCGATTGCGTCGCCCTTCCAGCGACCTTCCGGCACTACCGTCTTGGTCAGACCGACCGGCAACGCGTCGGGGTTGGTCTGTGGATTCGGCGCCTGTGGGATTAGGCCATAGTGGTCACTATTGGCATCCGACCGAAAGAGATCCTCGCTGCCGGCAACCTCGAGGTTGAGGAAGATGTCGTACGAAATGACTCGCGAGCCTTGGCTGATCTGGTAGTAGGCCTCCCGATCCGCCTGCGACCACGCCTGATCGAGGTAGATAACCGAATCACCGGCGGACTGGGCCGCTACGGGTTCGAGCCGGAAGCGTCCGAGCCCCCAGGCAGCAGAAAGCAACACCGTTACTGAGGCGGCGATCGAAAGTGCGATCCTGGCTCGTTTCATTCCAAACCTCCGAGGCGACTTAACCAAAATTCTTCGTGCCTGCGATCGTGGGGCCGATGAAGCGGGGTCTATTCGCCGCGCGCTTCCCGAGACACACGTTGGCGCGACAGCGACGCGTACCGTACTTCAAGGCTCCGCGGCCTCATGTATATCGGCGGCGTTCCGCAGAACAAATTGTCAAAAGTGACAATCCCGGCCACTGTCCAGCCGAGTCCGAGGATAAGAGGAGCGTCGGCACCACGCGCAGGGGAATTCACGCGGAGGCCGCCACACCCACTGGGCGGAAGAAGCGCGAGCGGAGAAAGCGCACCTTGCTAAACGCGAGGTTAGCATCTTTTGGAACCCGGCGCGCTTGCCACTTTGTGCCCACGCAGGAATGGCGAGCGGCCGATAAACGCGGTATCTCTAACGACGCCGACCCTGTCAAGAGTGTTTTTTTCTTCTTTACTGGCAAACTCGAGCACACCTCTGCGCCGGCGCACGAGCTGCGTCTTTTTCTGCCGCTTCTATTTCTCCGTGTCACCCTAACCTGCTCAGCCCGTTTACGATCATCCACTCAGTGTTGCCCACCAAACATCTCTTCGATCACCTTCGACCAGGATGAGTTATTCGAACTCCCCGTGCTTTCAGGGAGGCGGGTAGCCTCATCAACCGGCCGGTGACTTTTCGCACCATACCGCGTTTCTGGCATCCCCGCACAGGCATCACTGCTTTTCTGCTGCTTCGGTCCGCGACGACAGAACTCGTTGTACTCAATCTGATCCCGCAACATGATCCATAGCCGGATTCCGAGCTTGCGAGCCACGGCCACGCTCGCCTTCCCCAGACCCTTCTGCACCAATTTGCGGCGGTAAAAACGTTGCAACTCCGGATCCCGGCGTACGGCATGCGCCCCCGCCTCACCCCAGAGAAAACGTAACAGCGGGTTACCTTGTTTACTTAACCCACCGAGCCGCTGCCGCCCTCCACTGGAATATTCACGTGGAATCATTCCTACGTAACTGGCCAGGGCCTTGCTGTCTGCGAATCGCGCGGGATCTCCCAGGAACACCTCGGTCGCGAGCGCGGTGATCGGCCCTACTCCCGGGTGAGTCATCAGCAGGCGTGCTCCGGCTCGTCCGCAAGCTTGCTGTTCGACCCGCTGGTTTAGTTTTTCGATTTCCGCTTCAAACTTCTCGTACATCGCCTGTAACTCGCTCCGCCGATAGGCGGTATGGGGCGCGAGTGGCAACGAGGCGATCCGGTTTTGTCCGTCCTGGCTCCACAGGGCCGTGCCTCGTCGGAGACCATTGGCCAGGGCTATCGACTGCAGCGCATTTTGGATTCGCGTCCGCAGGCGTACCCACTGATGACGGTGCCGCAACAAGGACCGCAGATCCTGTAGCTCTTTGGAAGGCATCCAGATCGCCGGAAAGCGGTTTTCCACCAGCAGCTTCAGAATCAACTCCGCATCGCGCCGATCATGTTTCTGCTTCCGTGGCTCGGCGGCCCGAATCGTCGCCGGATGTCCGACCAAACACTCGATTCCCAGTTCTTCCATGAGGTTCAAAAACCACGGCATCGATCCCGTGGCTTCGATGCCCACACGCACCGGGCGTGGCAGCGAAGAATAGAACTCCCGCACGTTGTCGCCTTCGTGCTTCAGAGTCACATTCACCACCTCTCCCGTGGCGCTGTCCAGCATCGCCAACGTTTGCTGGCGAGCATGCAAGTCACATCCTATAATTCGCATCTCGGCCTCCTTCGGTCCAAGCTCTGTTAGGGTGAACACCGAACAGTTTACTCGGGCCGTCGCGAGGCCGACGTCGTTATGGCATCAACCGGAGAAGTGAACTCAGTTCGAGGCGCTGCTTCAGTGACGCGACTTGCCGGGAGTTGGCCGCGATCTGTCGACAATTTCCGGTTTGGGGACAACTCGCCCGGGACGGTGAGAACGATTTCTCAGCGTCGACCGTCACCCGTACTTGAGGCTGGTGCTCTGTCCGACCTCGATAATGTATCCGTCCGGATCGCGGATGTAGCAGCGAATCTCGCCGTACTTGGGGGTCGGCGGCGTGAGGAACTCCGCTCCCCGGCTTTTCCATAATTCGTAGCACGCTTGAATATCCGCGACGCGGAAATTCATGAAGCTGTTGATGTGATTCGGATCGGGCGTGCTGAGCGTTACCGTCGGCTTGTCCGAGGTCGGCCCGCCTCCGACGTTCAGAATCATCCAGATATTTGCAAGCTGAAGGTAGGGAGGCGCGTTGCCGTCTCCCATGGTCAGAATCCGAGCTCCGAAAACTTTTTCGTAGTAGCGAGCCGATCGCTCCTTGTCTGCGACGGTGAGAAAGTAGGCGATGCTGACCCCCTCGCGCGGGGGCATCTCAAAGCTCTTTTGGTCGATTTGTACGCTGCTCATTGGCGTCTCCATTCCGGCAAGCGGTATTCATCCGCCGATTACGGTTCTATCGTACTCCTGCCGACTGGCCATTCAAGCTGACGGGGAACTCAAAGCAATTGAATCAAGGTTTCGGTTCCCGGTGCTTGAGCGTCAACATCGTGTTGCCTGCCGTTGCCGCTCACCCAAGCCCCGCGGGACCGCAGACCGCAAACCAAACTAGGATCGAAGCAAAAGCGGTCAGCCGCCGAAACTTTCCTGGACTCTCCGTGCTGTGCAGGGAAGACGGCATCCGTCGTTGAAGTGACACAGGGGGAGACGCGAGATGAACGGAAGGACGATCCTTGGCAGGATCTTGATCTGCGTCAGCCCCGGCATTGCTCTGATCACCGTTTTTGCGTCGCGTCCGGGCCATCGCCTGGAGATCGCCGCCGTCGGCTACGCGCTGTGGGCCATTTGCGCGTTGACCGGAGTATGGTTGACCTCGAGAAGTGCAGATAAAACATAGACGCCAACGTCTCACATCACCGCACGGTTCTGCTACGACGGACATCTCGTAGGTGCGACTGCCCGTCCGCTGCTCCCTTCCAGTGATCGCTCGACTTGCCTCTTGAACGCCCGCGCTTCCTGTGCGTGATCATGTCCCACACATACGAAGCAAGATTTACTCATAGAAGTCCAGATCGGGGGCATCGCTCACGAACATCCAGACGGTTCGGAGCAAACCGTTCGAGATTGGGGCGACATTGCTTTGGTCACCGCCAAGTTGTTTCGGAATGGCGAGGTCATTAGCACTTCGCGCGCTGCGGCTGCATCTTGCGCATCCACGAGCAGCTGATAGTAAACGCCGTCATGCCGGACTGTGACGAAAATGCCTGCGGACAAAAGCGCGCCCTGCAGAATTTCCACCTGGATCTCCCTTGCATTCCGAAGCAGCACGAGTTCATCGTTTTGGGGCAAGGCAAGAAGGGTTCGCGCCGCGGCTGCATCTTCTTCGCGCACCAGCACCCGATGTCCCATGCCGCTCCATGCCAGATGATCGCGCATGCGGCCGGCAGTATCCGCCTGAATCATTGCATCGATGCCGGAAGACTCGAGGATGCCTTTCGCAACCTCGGCCTCGACTTCCATGGCGTAAGAGTGAACAACAACCAAATCACTTTCCGACATGCGCTCAGTATACCCCTTGAATAAGTTCCGTAGTGCCAGCCAGCGAGCCGAGCAGACGAGGCGCAGCCATAAAGGTCAACGATAAAATTGGGGAAGTCGAAGGCCGCTCGGTCAATGTGCGCAGAAAAGCTGCACGAGATACGAAGTCAACCACGCTTCTCGTCGTTTTTTGCTTTTCAACTGCCTGGTCACACAATAGTCGCGGATCAGAAACACAAGGGAAACATGGAAGGCTTTAAAATCACCCTTTTGTACAACCGCTCAATCTCAAGTCTGAAGGGTAGAAATGGGAAGGGAAGGAACGGCATGACACCCATCGCGAGGGCTCCTATAACGGTCTCGCTTATTAAGGCGATCGTCTCGACACCAGCATTCGCAGCCGGGACGAAAATCGCATGAACCGAAGGGACTTCGTGCGGCTTGGCTGGGCCACCGTGATCGCGGCGGGGGCAGGCAAGCTACGGCCCGCATTTGCACAGCCGCCAGAGCTCCAGTGCGTTCCGAGGCCGCCACATCCAATCACGGCGCCTTTGGAATCAAAGGGCAGCGCGCGCGCCGCGGATTTCAATTTGCGGATTGCGCCGATGACAGTCGAGTTGGCACCGCAGGTTGTGCTCAGTACGATCGGCTACAACGACAAGGTCCCCGGACCGTTGATGCGGGTGCGAGATGGCCAGCGAGTTTCCGTAGAGGTTGTGAACGACACGGACGTTCCGGAGTACGTGCATTGGCACGGTTTGTTCGTTCCCTCCGAAGTGGACGGAGCCGAAGAAGAAGGTACACCTCCGGTACCGCCGCACGGCCGCCGGCGCTATGAGTTCGTGGCCAAGCCGGCGGGTTCGCGATGGTACCACTCCCACGTAATGGCCATGCTGGACCTGCATCGCGGTTCCTACACCGGCCAGTTCGGTTTTCTCATGATCGATTCCGGAAATGATCCTGGGCGCTACGATCAAGAAGTTTTTCTGGCGCTGCGTGAATGGGAACCTTATTGGATCGCTATGGACCCGGACGAGGAGCCTGCGGATGTCAACGATCCGATGCCCGAAAAGCCCGCTCCTCCGGACACCCGTCCGAACGGGCTTGAAGTCGGCGCTCCTCTTTACTCGATCAACGACAAAATCCTCGGCGCGGGTGAGCCGCTCCGCGTGCGGCCGGGGGAGCGCGTCCTGCTGCATTTGCTCAACGCCAGCGCGTCGCAAATTCATCGAATCGGTCTTTTCGGCCACCATTTTCAGGTGATCGCTCTCGACGGCAATCCCGTGCCCGCACCGCAGCGCGTCGATGTGATTGAGATTGCCCCGGGTGAGCGAGTGGATGCGATTGTGGAAATGAATCTGCCGGGAGTTTGGATTTTAGGTGAGCTGCGCGATGCCGCCCGGCAATCCGGCATGGGCATCGTGGTGGAGTACGCCAATCAGGCACAGCCGCGCCCGCAATGGATTCCACCTGCAAAAACCCGATGGGACTACACCGTGTTCGGCAACGCTGCTCCGCATCCCGCGCCTGACCAAACCATCGACATGGTCTTCGAAAAGGTGCCGGGCGGGTCCCACGGGATCAATCACTGGCTCGTGAACGGCAAAGAATATCCGCACGAACGTGAGTTTGTATTCCGGCCGGGCGGCCGCTACCGGTTGGTGTTTCACAATCGAAATGACGACACCCACCCGGTGCACATCCACCGGCACCTGTTCGAACTCGTCGAGATCAACGGCAAGCCGACTGCCGGCATTATGAAGGATACGGTGATCGTTCCTGCATTTGGACGCGCCACGGTGGATCTGGTCGCCGACCAGCCGGGCCTCACGCTATTTCACTGCCATATTCAGCAGCACATGGACTTTGGTTTCAAAGCGTTGTTCCGCTACGCCTGAGCACCGCATCGACCGCAAACCGTGGGGCATTGCGTTTTGCGGATGGTTCAAACGACCTCTGAATTCATCCGTGTCACCCCTTTTTCACACATTCGGCATGCACCAGAAATATTGGAGGCATAGAAGATACCGGTTTGGGAACTATTTACCGGATTTAAAGGGAGGAACCACGCATGAAGATGGACCAAGGAAGGTTCCGAGCGCTCGTGCTCACCGGACTAGCGGCCTCGACGCTGGTATTCGCAGCTGGGGCGAAGGCACAGAATCCGAGCTCCAACGACAATGTTTGGCCTTATGCAAGGACGGGGCGCTCGCCCGTGCTCGCGGTGGTTGGCGATGTCGCCTGCCAGCCCGATGCAGATTACATTGCAGGCGGCGGAGAAGCCGCGCACGAAACCTGCGAAACCCCCAAGGCGCCGTACACGAGCACCTCGCTATACCAGTCCCAAGAGGCCACCGCGAATCAGATCGAGGCGATGAAGCCTGATGCGGTCGCGCTGGTCGGAGACTTGCAATACCAGGTCGGCATGTACCAGGACTTCGAGAATTCGTTCGATCTGACGTATGGCGCTTTCAAGTTTCTGCATCGGCCCGCGCCTGGCAACCACGAGTTTTATGACGAGCACAGCGAGACCGGTGTCGGCGGCTACGGCTACTTTTCCTATTACAACGGCTTCCAGCAGAATGCCGACGGTTCCATGCAGACGACTGTGGTCCCGGACCCGTGCCCACCGGCTGAAGCCGCGGGATGCAACTTTCCCGGCCTGACCACTCCCGTCGCTCAACCCGTGCCGCGAGCAGATGGACAGGCCGGGCACTTCGAATTGGGCGCGAACGGCGGCCTGAATGGAAGCGGAGTCGGCGATGGCTGGTATTCCTACAATATGGGCGGATGGCACCTTATTTCGCTCAACATCGAGTGCTCCACGCAGCCGGGCGGCTGTAGCGAAACCGGCGCCTGGTTTGCTTCCGAACTCGCGTGGCTGAAAAAAGATCTCGAGGAGAACAATTCCTCGTGCACTCTCGCCTACTGGCACCAGCCGTCGTACAGCGGTGCCGACAGCCTCACCCCTGAGGGCACGGCCGCGCTGGCTTTCTGGCAATTACTCTACCAGAATAACGCCGACCTGATTCTGAACGGGCACGACCACCTCTACGCCCGCTACCGCCCGCTTACGCCCTCCGGCAAATACGATCCGTACCGGGGAATCCGGGAATTCATCGTGGGCACTGGCGGTGAGACGCTCGATACCGTCGTCGCTAGCAACGCCGCAGGATCGGATGCCGGCTCGATCTTTAACGCAGCGAATATCGAATCCGCAACCGGGAACTATTGGGGTGTGATGGCGCTGACGCTCGATGATCACGGCTACCGCTGGAATTTCCAGTCGGCGATGCCGATGGTACCCGGTTCGGCTCCGTTTTCGGACACTGGCGTCGGCGTCTGCCACGGTCGGCCTGGATGGGGCCGGTAAAAACCAGGGCCATAATCAGTAACCAGGGCGGTTTCGCCGCGTGGTGTTTGACCCTTCGTTCGTACGCGTTCCCCCTTCGCGAGCAGTCGCGAAGGGGGAACTTCTCCTTGCTCGCGCTTAGATCCTCCTCGCGGTTTTTCCTTATTTCCGCACCTGCACCCTCGACAGGTTTGTCATCCTTGGGTGAGGAATACGGCCCTGCTCCCGTAGCGCCATCGATCAGGACGTGCGGACTGCTTCGTTGCCATTTCAAACTTGAAAAATATTGCGATGAGGTTAAGGATGTCGCGGAGGATCGCCCGATCGGCCCTGCGCCGGAGCCGCCCGTGAAAGGGCACTGGAGCTTTTGGCTTCGCGGCTGACGCTCAAGGAGAAGATTCGCCATGTCGCATCATTTCGACACGCCCACCGCGAAGGAAGATCCGCGCATCAACATCTGCGACTTCTACTTGTTCCGCGGCCGGCCGGGCTCAACGGTGATGGCTTTGACCGTGAATCCGAACGCGGGCGTCGGCGCGCCCGACACGTTTCGAGAGGAAGGTCGGTACGCGTTTCGGTTCGACACGAACCGCGATCTTCGCGAGGACGTCACGTTCAAGATCCAGTTCGGCGCGCCCGCCCACGCCGATAGCGGCGCGCACGTGCAAACGTTCGAAGTCCGACGGGCCACCGGAGCAGACGCACTGAACGGCGCCGCGGGCGAACTCAGCCTTTCCGGGAATACGGGAGGCGTGGTGAAAACGGATCGGGGCTGCCTGGCGTACGCAGGCCTCGCGCCCGATCTGTTCGCCGCCGATGGCGCCGGTTTCGGCGACTTCCGAAAAGCTCTGTGGACTGAAAACCGGTTTGCCCCGGAGGCGTTCAGCGGTCGCCAGAATTTTTTCGGCGGAAAAAACGTCAGCGCGATCGTCCTCGAAGTTCCCAGCAGCCTGATCGGCCAAGGTGTGGTGCACGCCTGGGCCACCGTATCGCTTTACGGGCACGCGCCGGAGGTGCAGGTATCGCGATGGGGTTTGCCGATGATCACGCACATCCTGCTGTCCGATCCTGCGCTGCACGAGGCGGCGGCGGAAAAATACAATCGCGCGGTCCCGGCGGACGAAGAGGCGCTATTCTCGAAACAAATGCGCGACTTCGTGGAAAAAGTCAGCGCGCTCGCGCACTCCGCGGCCGACCCATCCGCCTACGCCACACAACTTCTCCCACGCATCTGCCCCGGGGTCCTACCCTATGAGCTGGACAAGCCCGCATCATTCAGCTTCGCCGCGTTCAACGGCCGCGCCCTCACGGACGACGCGATGGACGTGATTCTCACGCTGGTGACGAACACGGCCCTCGGCGATGGAGTCGCGCCCGATGCGCGGTTGATCCGCCCGGATTTTCCCTACCTCGGCGAGCCGCACCCTACAGCGGCAAGTTCCGCGAAGCCGTGAGGGCCAAGGGGCCAGCGCGCAGGCGGCCTTAAGCCGTTGCCGCCTTTGCAGCATTCGCGGCGGCGCGAATGACTTCGAGCACGCGTTCGGGTTGAGAGAGCATCGGCACGTGGCTACTGTCGAGTTCATACGTCGTGGCGCCCATGCGCTTGGCCATCGCGCGCTCGAGATCAGGATGCACCGTGTGATCCTGTTTGCCGACGATGTACCAGCTAGGTTTCGACTTCCACGCAACCCCGCCGGCTTTCGCGTCGAACAAATCCGGTTTCGGGACGCCTTGAGTCGCCCAGACCAGCTTCTGCTCTTGCTCCGAGAGATCTCCGCAGAAGTATTTTGTGCCGTCAGGACGCAGCCAGATTCGGCCATCCACGACTTCGATGTGAGAGAACACGTCGGTCCTGGGGAAATTGGCCTGCTGCGTCTGAGAGGATTCATCGGCGTCTGGCGCGAGCGCGCAGATATAAACCAAGCCGACGACGCGGTCGTCGGTGCCGGCGCCGGTTATGACGGTTCCGCCGTAAGAGTGGCCGACGAGGATCACGGGGCCACTGACGCGGCCAATCGTGGCTTTCGTCACCGCGACATCCTCGGCTGTGGAGTTCAAGCCGTACTGCGCTGCAATGCACTCATACCCCTCTTGCTGAAGAGGAACGATCAGTTTGGTGAAGCACGAGCCGTCGGCCCAAAGTCCGTGGCAGAACACAATGCTCGGTTTTGATTGTGTCATTTTTGAATCTCCTTAGGCGTTACACATTCCTATTTTGTTTGGGACAAGGCAAGAAAATCATGCCGGCCGGCTGAACTGGGATCAGTGCGCTTCCGTGGGGGCGGGCGTTCCGTCCGACCAGGTGAGCACGGGAATCATCAGCTCGGTGATGGGCGCTCCAGAACCCTGAAATTGCGGATTAAACATGACCGGGGAGCCCGGCAAATCTGCGCCCCAGGACTTGGGATCGGTCTGTGGAATGTAAAACATCAAATGAGGGACCCAGTGTCCGGCCGAGTCATTCAGATACCCTTGAGGCGACATCATGTAGCACATCGCGCCGGGCTCCAGCGCGGGCATTCCCTTTGCAGCGTAGGCCTTCATACTCTCCATGATCTGATCTTTCGACAGTCCGGCGAATACCAATTCGGTTCGCTTGTAAGTCGCCGGCAGGATTGATCGCACCGCCGCTGGATTAAAACAGATTGGCCCTCTCATCTTCGGATTCCAGAACTGCGTGAAGTCAAACGGGGACATCCAGGACCGTTCGACGATACAGACGAAGCCGTTCGTGCCCTTGACCGCCACTTCATATCCGTGCGATCCGAGGACCATGACTTCGGCGTCGCCTGAAATCGAACGAGGCGCTGCACTGCGTGCCATCGCGATTTCGGCGTTTCGATCGGGCATCAGATATTGTTCGATGGGAGCCATCTTGGGATAGGACGCGGCGGCTTCCTGGGCGTGTGCGCGCGAACGAGTATTCAGCAGCGCTGTCGCAAAAACCGTCGCCAAAATGACCGCCTTCGTAACTTTTGTGCGTGTTGTCATAGCCACTTCTCCTCTCCACCCCTTTTCAGTTACCGGAAATCGTCGGTCGGCGCTCCGGTTCGCACCGAGCCGTCGGTCTGTGAAGTTGCGTACAATATACGCCCTTCGTGCGGCTCGATATTACGATTCCTGATCCTTGTACTGACTGCGAACGAGCTGGGAATTGTCCCGTGGATTTCACGCAAGGAAGCGCACTCGCAGGCCGCGCGATGGAGACTAGACCCGCTCTGGCCTACAAAACTCCCGCCGCTCAACTACAACGTATCCCTGATAGTGCCGCCGAGCGGTTCTGCGCAGAATACGCAGCAGAAAGTGCGAGAAGCGATCCCCGATATTTTCGGCGAGTGCATGATTCAGGCAGCGGATGGCGCTGCGAACGCTAGGCACACAGGAGGCCTCGGATGCTGCTGCTGATTATTATTTTGGTTTTGTTGTTTGCGGGCGGAGGCGGCTACTACGGCTACAATCGCTGGGGCGCTGGCGGTGGGCTGGGCGTGGTCGGCACCGTGCTCGTGATTCTGCTCGTGTTGTATCTGCTCGGCGCTCTGCACTAGAACGCCGAGCGCCGTGCGCACCGGCCACTCGCGCGCGTCAGACTGTTTGTTCGATCTTCTGAGGGGAAGAAAAAATGAGCTGCTCAACGGCCCGGCCGTTGTAGCGGCTCTTTTTTTGGATGACGGCTGCGAACGGCGACGTCATTGGCGGCAGCAGGTCGGTTTCGTGATGGTGCCGGCGGTGCGTCCACGGTAAAGATTCGCGTTCGGGTAGTGCGCCGCGATGATGGCGAACACACTTTCAGACGGCACCATCTGCCCAAGGTCGACCTCCGGAATGGCTCCCGCGATGATTCCGATCAGCATCACGCGGTGCGCGGCGGGCGGCGTGGGCAGCAGGAAAACGGGCGATCCGCTGTTCCCGCCGACATAGTTGCCCGCGAGCAGCCACACATCGCGCGGCTCCGATTTATCGCCCTTGGTGCAAACCATGTTGATCGGCTCTTCGGGAATGTTGGAGATGCGCCCGAATTTGAAGGCGGGATAGTTGCGCTGCGTATCGAGCAGTGCGGGAACGAGGCCGGCCGTAACAATCTGATCGCCGATGCCGACGTTGTAGTTCGCCGTCTCGGCGCCGGTAGCGAAATCCGAAACGGGCAGGAAGCGGACGTCGTTTTGGAGGAGTTGCGCGACCTGTCGATCCGTTAGCGGAAGCACAGCCGCATCGATGCGCTGGTTCGGACTCGCATACCAGGTGCGCTTGCCCGCTTCGCCCAAGTCGAGCTGGAGTTCGTCCACGGAATTCTTCGTCACGCCGTACTTGTAATTCTTCACGTTCACGAGCGCGTGCAGCGCGGAGGGATTCGCCCACGAGCAGCCGGCCCATTTCGGATCGACGATGTGCCGCGCCGTCACCATCACCACCGACGTGCGCTTCGGATCGGCCTTCGACGGAATCTCCACCAGAAATCCGGTGCCCACTTCGAACGCGCCCGCTTTGGGGTAGTAGAGAAACACGACGCTCTTCAGCACCGTGCCCACCTTGAAGGGCATCGACGAGCCCACCACGCGCGTGACCGGAGTGAACAAACTGGCGGCCGTCAACGTAACTATCAACAGAAAGGGCAGAGCGGTGCGGCGGATCGAGGAAATGGGTGTGCTCGTCACGGGTGTCTCCGGCGATGAAATGAATTTCGCGAAATGGTACTCAGAACTCGGAGCCGGCGCCAGCGCTGCGTGGGATAGTCGCGCTTCGCGGCTTTTCGTGCGAAGAAGATGGTCCGGGTCATCGCACGGGAGTTGCGGGAAGCAAGAAATTCAATAACGCCTCCGTTTCACATGCCGTTCAGCGGAGTGCGGGGGCTTGCCACCGTTGCGCCACGAAACCGAGCGTGTGCACTGAAGACGTCTCGACCGGCTTCGAAAACTGCCGGCGGAGCAGCTTCGCGTTGCGGTACGTCGTAGTGCGCGCCGTAACGGACATTCTCTTCGTAGAACGACAGCCTCCGCGGCAGGCTATCCCACGCGTAAGTTAAACAAATTCACTCTCCCCTTGCTTACCGAGTGGAGCGCTGCTAGTCTAACCCTCGGTAACCGATACGACCAACGCTGCCGCAAGGAGCTTCGCGCCACGCAATGAGCAAACCTTCCGATCTGGTGCAAGGCACTCTGGACATGCTTCTGCTGAAAATCCTGGCGCTCGAGCCGATGAACGGCTTTTCCATCAGCCTGCGCCTGAAACAAATTTCCGGCGACGTGCTGCAGGTGAGCGACGGCTCGCTCTATCCCGCTCTCCACAAGCTTGAACAGGAAGGCTGGATCCGCGCCGAATGGAAAATGACGGAGAACAATCGCCGCGCGAAGTTCTATTCGCTCACACGCGCCGGGCGCGCCGCGCTCGAAAAGGAAGCCGAAAGCTGGGACAGGCTCTCCGCCTCAATCGCGCGCGTGATGAAGCTCAAGCAGGCGTAGCGCCGCGATTTTGCGTTTACGGGTGCCGCATCCTCCTGTTCTCAGGAGGGTGCGTGTGGCGGCGAGCCGGAGATATTGGAGCGCGTGTTGTGGTTGGGGCGGCCTCGGTGGAGCGCATCCTTTGCAGGCAAAGGATGCGGCACCCGGAACGGCTCTAGCGAACTGAATTCGCGAAAGGAGGGAAGTCGATGACGCCGACGCGATGGCACGAAAAGTTGCAGCAGAGGCTCCGGTCGCTCTTCCACCGTTCCGATGCGGACTACGAACTCGACGACGAGCTGCGCTTTCACATCGACGAGAAGACCAAGCTTTACATGGAGCGCGGACTTTCGCGGGAGGAAGCGCGTCGCCAGGCCATCCTCGAATTCCGCGGCGTCGAACGCCTGAAAGAAGAATGCCGCGACATGCGCGGCCTCCGCTGGCTCGAAGACCTCGCGAGCGACCTCATCTTTAGCCTGCGGCAGTTGCGCAAAACTCCCGGCTTCACCGCGATCGCCATTCTTACGCTCGCGCTCGGCATCGGCGCCAACGCCGCAATCTTCACGCTGGTCCACGCATTCCTGCTGAAAAATCTTCCGGTCGCCGATCCGGCCGCGCTGGTGCGCGTGGGCGACCACAACGATTGCTGTCTGATGAGCGGCATTCCGCGCGATTCCGACTACAGCCTGTTTCCCACGGAAGTCTACAAGCGCCTGCGCAGAGACGTGCCCGAGTTCGCCGATCTCGCCGCGATGGAAGCGGGCTACATGTACGACCCGGTTATCGCCCGCCGCGCGAACACGCAGGAGCAGGCGAAATCCCTCACATCCGAGTTCGTTTCTGGAAATTACTTCCGCACGTTCGGCCTCACGCCCGAAGCCGGCCGGTTCTTTCGCGATGATGACGACGTGAAGGGGATGCCGATCACCGCCGTGATGAGCTACGCGCTGTGGCAGTGGGCGTACGGCGGCGACGCATCGATCGTCGGCAGCACTTTCTGGATCGACACACAGCCCGCGACGATCGTCGGCATCGCTCCGCAGGGATTCTACGGCGACCGGCTCTCCGCAACGCCGCCGCAGATCTACCTTCCGATTAATGCGATGACCACGATGCGCACCGCGCCATACGTGGACGACGTAAACATGGAATGGCTCTACATGATCGGCCGCGTGCAGCCGGGAACGAATCTTGCCGTGCTGCAAGCCAAGGTGAGCACGATCGCCAAGCAAACGCTCGCAGAAACCAAACATTTTCAAGATCCGCGCCTCAAGCAGGACACCGACCGGGCTCACGTGATGCTCTCTCCGGGCGGCGCGGGAGTGCAGGACCTGCAGAGCCGTTACAAATCGAATTTGCAGATGCTCATGATCGCTTCGGGATTGGTGCTGCTGATTGCGTGCGCGAATATCGCGAACCTGCTTCTGCTGCGCGGCATGCAGCGTAAAGCGGAGCTTTCCGTGCGGACAGCGCTGGGCGCCGCGCGGTCGCGCCTGGTGCGGCAGCTGCTTACGGAGAGCATGCTGCTGGCAGGTCTTGGAGGACTCGCGGGTCTCGCCGTCGCATACGGCGGCACGCGCATGCTGCTCGCTCTCGCGTTTCCGGATGCGGTGAATTTGCCGATTTCGCCTAGCCCGTCTCCGGAAGTCCTTGGCTTCGCGTTCGCCCTTTCGCTCGTTACGGGAATTCTGTTTGGCATCGCGCCCGCGTGGATGGCGGCCCGCACCGATCCCGCCGATGCGTTGCGCGGAGCCCGGACTACGGCTGCGGGAGCTTCGCCGCTTCAGCGGACGCTGGTAGTGGTTCAGGCGGCGCTCGCGGTGATTCTGCTGGCTTCTGCGGGACTCTTCCTCGAGAGCCTCGGAAATCTCGAAGACACGAATCTTCATGTGGACGCGAAAAATCGCTACATTATCCACGTGTCGCCTCCGGACGCCGGCTACCGGACAACAGACGTTGCTCGGCTTTACCGCGCGATCGAAGATCGCTTCCATGCGATTCCCGGCGTGACGTACGTGGGCATCAGCTCGTACACGCCTATGGAGGACAGCAACTGGGGCACAGACGTCCAGATTGCGGGGAAAGCCGACATTCAATACGACGGCGTGTCCGATCTGCGCGTCAGCCCTGAGTACTTCGACTCCGTCGGAACGCACGTGGTGCAAGGGCGCGGCATCGGCCCGAAGGACGTCCCCGGGGCGCCGATGGCCGCAGTGGTCAACCAGGCATTCGTGCGGAAGTTTTTCGCGCCCGGCGAGAATCCGATTGGCCGGCACTTTGGCGCGCCGGAAGACCCGCAGTCGCTGAACGACAATGAAATCGTCGGCGTGGTGGACGACACCGTCTACAGCTCGCTGCGTTGGAAGGATCATGCGATGTTCTTCTCCTCGCTGACGCAAGAGCCGGCCAGCCGCAAGGATCCCATCGAGACGGATCTTTCTCTCTACGCGCACACGATCGTGATCGCCACCGAAGCGCCGATACCGGACATCGAAGCCATTTCGCGGCAAACGCTCAGCGGTATCAACGCGAATCTCGCGGTGATGAAGTTCGAAACGTTTTCCCGCCAGATTGCCAACCAAACCAGCCAGGACCGCATGATCTCGCGGCTCACGATGATCTTCGGCGGGCTTTCGCTGCTGCTCGCAGCGATTGGTTTGTATGGTGTGACGGCGTACACCGTGGCGCGGCGCACGGCTGAAATCGGCATTCGCATCGCGCTGGGTGCTCGGCCGATGCAGGTCGCGTCGATGGTGATGCGCGGCGCGATGGTGCAGACGCTCATCGGCGTCGCGATCGGCATTCCAGTTGTGGCGGCGTGCACGAAGTATATCGAGGCCCAACTGTTTGACGTGAAGGGCATGGATTGGGGCGTCCTGGTGGTCGCCGTCGTCGCGCTCGGCGCAACGTCGGCGCTGGCAGGGTGGATTCCCGCGCGCCGCGCGTCAGCCATCGATCCTGCACGAACTCTCACGGTGGAGTAGGGATTGTACGTCCTTGTTTTAAGGGTGCGCTCGTGCGCGATGGACAGGTCCACAGCCAAAATGTCTATGCCACACAAACCTCCGTATCAGGCGATTGATGCGGCTAGAGAGACTGAATATGTCGCAAGGATCGAGTCGGACACTTCAAGCAAGACGATCGTGCTGCGGCGATTTGAGTGGCATAGACATATTGTCTGCGGGACTCAGGGTACAGCTCGCAAGTAGCGCGGGCTGGCTTCCTCCTCCGCGCCGTACGCGGAGAATCTTGCCGCCGGGCGAGTGCCACTCGCAGCGCTACGCGATGTCGGAGCCGGTAGCGGCGCCTCGATCCGACGAGCATAAAGGCGGCGGCAGTTAACTTTGTCATTATAGCGGAGGACCAATGCAGACGCGATGGATTGAAAAGTTACAGCACCGGCTCGGCTCACTTTTCCACCGCGAAGACGCCGACTACGAACTCGACGACGAGGTGCGCTTCCACGTGGCCGAGAAGGCACGTCTGCACGAATCGAAAGGCGTCGCCCCGGCCGAAGCGCGGCGTCTCGCGCTGCTCGAACTGGGAGGAGTCTCGAAGCTCAAGGAAGAATGCCGCGACGCCCGTGGCACGCGCTGGCTGGAAGACCTCGTGCACGACCTAACATTCAGCCTGCGCCAGCTGCGCAAAACGCCGGCCTTCGCCGCCATCGCCATACTCACGCTCGCGCTGGGTATAGGCGCAAATGCCGCGATCTTCTCGCTCGTGCACGCTTTCCTGCTGAAGAGCCTGCCGGTCACCGATCCGAAAACTCTGGTGCGCCTGGGAGACACGGACGATTGCTGCATCAACGGCGGCGTGCCCGACAACGCCGACTACAGCCTTTTTTCCACCGATGAGTACGAGCGCCTTCGCAAGGACGTTCCTGAATTTCAAGACCTCGCCGCGATGCAGGCGGGTTACCGCTACCGGCCCGTGATTGCACGTCGCGCCGGTACGCAGGACGCCGCGGCGTCCATCGTTGCGCAGTTCGTATCCGGAAATTATTTCCGCACGTTTGGCCTCGCGCCGGCTGCGGGGCGCCTGTTCCGCGACGAAGACGACGTGAATGGCGCGCCGATCACCGCCGTGATGAGCTACGCGCTGTGGCAGTCGCGCTACGGCGGCGAAGCGTCGATCATTGGAAGCACATTTTTTGTGGATACTCAGCCGGTGACGATTGTCGGCATCGCGCCTCGCGGCTTTTACGGCGACCGCCTCACAGACAACCCGCCGCAATTCTACATGCCGATGCAGTCGTTGCAGACACTGACGCCCGCGCCGTTCATGAATAGAACCGACGTCGGCTGGCTCTACATCATCGGCCGGACCAGGTCGGGCATGGCGCTGCCCGCGCTGCAGGCGGAAGTGAGCACCATCCTGAAGCAGACCCTGGCGGACTCGAAGAATTATCGTGACCCTGCAATGAAGAGCAAAGACACGCTCGAAAAAGCGCACATCGTGCTCACGCCTGGAGGCGCGGGGATTCTTGAGCTGCAGGACGCGTACCAATCGAACTTGCGGCTCTTGATGTTCGCCTCGGGCCTGGTGTTGTTGATTGCGTGCGCGAATATCGCGAATCTGCTTCTGGTTCGCGGCATGCAGCGCAAGACGGAGCTTTCGGTTCGCACGGCGTTGGGAGCGGCACGCTGGCGTCTGGTTCGCCAACTGCTCAACGAAAGCGTGATGCTTTCGATTCTCGGGGGTCTCGCGGGACTCGCCATCGCCTATGGCGGCACGCGCATGTTGCTAGCGCTCGCGTTTCCGGATGCGCTGAACATGCCGATTTCGCCGAGCCCGTCGCCAGTGGTGCTGGCGTTTGCGTTCGGGCTCTCGCTGCTCACTGGAGTTTTGTTTGGATTGGCGCCGGCGTGGCTCGCGGCAAAGACTGACCCGGCCGACGCGTTGCGCGGTTCGCGCACAACGGCCTCGGGTGCGTCGCCGCTGCAAAAAGCGCTCGTCGTGCTGCAAGCCGCCCTCGCGTTGATTCTGCTGGTGGGCGCGGGATTGTTTCTCGAAAGTCTCGGAAAGCTGGAAGGCGCAGAGCTTCATCTTAACGCAAAAAACCGCTACATCGTTCACATCGATCCCGCAGGCGCGGGATACGCGACCACGGCCGTCGCGCCACTGTACCGCCAGATCGAGGATCGCTTCCGCGCGATCCCCGGCGTGAAGTATGTCGGCATCAGTTCCTACACGCCAATGGAAGACAACAACTGGGGCACGGGCGTGCAGATCGCCGGCAAGCCCAAGATTGACGACGGAGGCGCGTCGCTGCTTCGCGTGAGCCCGGAATATTTCGATTCTGTCGGGACCAAAGTGATCGAGGGGCGAGGCATTACGCCACAGGATGCGCCGGGAGCGCCCACGGTGGCCGTGGTGAATCAGGCATTCGTGAAGAAGTTTTTCAAGCCCGGCGAAAATCCGATCGGGCAGCATTTCGGAGGGTCGCCAGCGTCGGTGAACGACATGGAGATCGTTGGCGTGGTGGAAGACACGGTGTATACCACCGTCCGTTGGGAAAATCATTCCATGTATTTCATAGCGCCGACACAAGAGGCGGCCAGCTTGAAGGACCCGGTTTCGAGCGACATTTCTTTATATGCAGGGGCCATTGTGATTGCGACGGAAGTGCCGATGCCGGAGATGGAGTCGCTGGTGCGGCAGACGCTGAGCGGCATCAATCCGAATCTCGCCGTCGTGAAATTCGAAACGTTCTCGAAGCAGATTGCCGACCGCACCAACGAAGACCGCATGATCTCGCGGCTCACGATGATGTTTGCCGTGCTGTCCTTGCTGCTGGCGGCGATTGGGCTGTATGGAGTGACGGCGTACACCGTGGCACGGCGCAGCTCTGAAATTGGAATTCGCATTGCGCTTGGCGCGCGGCCCGGGCAGGTGGTGGGGATGGTGATGCGCGGCGCGATGGTGCAGACGCTGATCGGGCTTGCGATCGGCATACCGGTGGTGCTGGCGTGCGCCCGTTACGTAGAGTCGCAGCTCTTTGAAATTAAAGGCGTGGACTGGCGCGTAATGCTCACCGCGGTGGGAGCGCTGGCGTTCGCGTCGCTGCTGGCCGGGCTAATTCCGGCCCGCCGAGCCGCGGCTACAGACCCGGCGCGCACTCTCTCGATGGAGTAGGGGACGTTATGTTTTTCTTTTAAGTGTGCGGTCGTTCGTGCGCTCGTGCGCGACGGATAGGTCCACAGACAAGATGTCTGTGCCACACAACCCTCCGTATCGGGCGATTCATGCGGCTAGGGAGACTGAATGTGTCGCAAGGATCGAGGCGGACATTTCAACCAGGACGACGGTGCTGCGGCGGTTTGAGTGGCATAGACATATTGTCTGTGGGACTTAGGCCGTAGCTCGTAAGTAGTATAGGCAATCTTGCCTGTGGGCGAGTGGCGCGCGGCAGCCCGCGCGACGACACAGGCACGATTGCCTGTGCTTCTTAAGCGCTAGAACGATTATTTCGTGGAGGAGCAATGCCAACACGCTGGCTCGAAAAGGTGCAGCAACGCTTGCGCTCGCTGTTCCATCGCGAAGATGCCGACTACGAGCTGGACGACGAGCTCCGCGATCACATCGAGCAAAAGACGCAGCTGTACGTGTCGCAGGGCATTGCGCCAGCGGAAGCGCGTCGGCGAGCGTTGATCGACCTTCGCGGCGTCGAACGAGTGAAGGAGGACTGCCGCGACGCGCGCGGCACGCGCTGGCTTGACGATCTGGCGCACGATGCGCGCTACGCGTTCCGCGTGATGCGCAAGAGCCGCGGCTTTACGTTGATAGTGATAGTCACGTTGGCGCTCGGCATCGGCGCCACGTCAGGAGTGTTCTCCGTGGTGAACGGCGTGCTGTTACAGCCGCTGCCGTACGACCACCCCGAACAACTCGTTGCGCTCAGCGAGAGCAAACTGAACTTCACGTCCGGATCGATCCCGTACCCGAATTTCAGGGACTGGGAGAAAAACAACACTACGTTCTCGTCGATGGCGATTTCGCGGCCTTACAGTTACACGCTCACGGGGACCGGCGAGCCCGAACGGTTGCAGGCGCGCCTGGTGACCGCCGATTTCTTTCACGTGTTTGGCGTAAAGCCCGCCGTCGGACGCGCATTTCTGAAAGGTGAAGACCAGATCGGCGCCGCCCCCCTCGTGATGATCAGCGCTTCGCTCTGGCAACGGAAATTCGGCGGCGATCCGGCCGTGGCGGGCCGCTCGCTCACGCTTGATGACCGCAGCTACACCATCATCGGCGTGGTCCCCGCGGATTTCGTCCTGGATACGCGCTCGTTCAGCTCGGCCGACGTTTACGTTCCAGTGGGACAGTGGGGTAATCCCGCCCTGACTTTTCGTGCTGCCGGACTTTTCTTTCACGGCTTCGGCCGCATGAAACCCGGCGTCACCATCGGTCAGGCGAGAGCGGATCTCGGCTCCGTCACTGCCGCGCTGGCCAAAGTGTATCCGGACACGAATAAGGGCACGGGAGCGACTCTCCTGTCGCTCACGCAGGACGTCGTGGGCGACGTGCGACCGATCCTGTTAATCCTGCTCGGCGCTGTCGCCTTCGTGCTGCTGATCGCGTGCGTCAACGTGGGCAATTTGCTGCTGGCGCGCTCGAGTGTGCGCTCGCGCGAAATCGCAATTCGATCAACGCTTGGCGCAGGTTCCAGCCGCTTGATTCGCCAGCTGCTCACGGAAAGTTTGTTGCTGGCGTTCGCCGGAGGGGCGCTGGGACTGCTCGTGGCGCAGTGGGGAACTCGCGCCGCGATCCACTTGCTGCCCGCGACGCTACCGCGCGCTACGACCGTCACCGTGGATACACGCGTACTGCTTTTCACACTAGTGATTTCGGTGATTGCGGGAGTTTTGTTCGGCCTCGCGCCCGCATTCAAAGTGGCGCGCGCCGATCTGCAGCGCTCGCTGAAAGACGGCGGACGCTCGTCGACCGGCAGCAAACAGCGGCTACAATCCATTTTTGTCGTCGTTGAAATGGCGATGGGACTGGTGCTGCTCGCAGGCGCAGGCCTGATGATTCGCAGCGTGGACGCGTTGTGGACTGTGAATCCCGGGTTCGTCGCGGACAGCGTGCTCACGTTCAACCTCTCGTATCCGCCGTCGCTCGCAAAGGCTTCGCCCGAACAGATTCGCCAGACGGTGCGCGACACGGAAGCGCGGTTCGACGCGACGCCGGGCGTGCACTCGGTCTCCGTGGTCTGGGGCTCGTTTCCGCTGGCCGAAGACGACCAGCAACTTTTCTGGATGCAGGGCCAGCCCAAACCTACTACGGAAGACGACATGAATTGGGCGACGCGCTATTTCGTCGGCCCCGATTATTTGAAGACGATGCGCATTCCGCTAATTGCCGGCAGGTTTTTCGCCCCGACTGACGACAATCACGCGCCGCGCGTGGTGGTGATCGACGAGGTGTTCTCTAAGAAATATTTTCCGAATCAGAGTCCAGTCGGAAAGCGCCTGGAGATGACCGATCCCGACGGCGAAGCTGAAATCGTCGGCGTGGTGGGCCACGTGATGCAGTGGACGTTGCTGGAAGACTCGCCGGGCAACAGCTCGCCGCCGCTGCGCGCGGAAATTTACGAATCCCACGTTCAGACTGAAGATGGCGTGATGCCCTTGATGGTCCCCGGCGTCGATGTTGCGGTACGCTGCGACGGGCCGACGGCCGCGGTGCTTGCCGCGCTGCGTCGCACGAACGCGGAAATGAATCCGGGGCAGGTGATTTCCAACATTGAGACGATGGACGACATCGAAGCCGACACGATCGCGCAGCCGCGCTTCGCCACGATGATGCTCGGCGCGTTCGCGGCGGTGGCGCTGCTGCTTTCGATGATCGGCGTGTACGGCGTGATTTCCTACTCGGTGCAGAGGCGCACCAACGAAATTGGCATTCGCATGGCGCTGGGCGCGGAACGTTCGAGCGTGTTCCGCGTCGTGCTGGGGGAGGGAATGCGGCTCGCGGTGATTGGCGCGGTTGTGGGCATCGTCGCGGCGCTCGTGTTGACGCGCTTCCTCGCGAACATGCTCTTCGGCGTGAGCGCTCGCGACCCACTCACCTTTGCCGGTGTTGCGATTGCGTTAGTCGCGGTTGCCGCAATTGCATGCTGGATTCCCGCGCAGCGCGCCACTCGGGTCGATCCGATGGTTGCGCTGCGATACGAGTAGCACGAGCCGATATTGAATTAGCCTTTCCAGGTGCCGCATTCTTTTGGTTTCAAAAGGGTGAGGCACCGAGCTCCCGCTCCGCAGCGCGAACCTGTAATCTCCCGAAGAACTTCTGCGGCGCGGTGTTCCAGTTCGGTCTTGCTTGTGTGCGCGTGAGCAAAGCGGTGATCGCACACCGCACTCGGAAAACGAGCATCGCGACGCTCGCAGATACGTGAATCTCGGCGTCACGCAAATGCGTGGGGGCCCCTGTATCCGAGAATGCTTCATTGTTCGCTTTCAGAGTGCGGCGGGCATCCGCCGCGATATGGAGTGAACGGCGGCACGAATAGACCACGCGCCTAGCGGGCGACCTGTCTTACTCGGAAAATCGAGCCGGCGCTACTTCGAGCTGACCGTGTAGCGAACCACGATGCCATTCACGTAAACCACTTCGAGATGCTTCTCGGCAGTTTCGTAGTTGTAGGTCTGCGTGTGCAGCCCGTCGGACGTGGTGTTGTCTGAAATCATTTTTCCTGCGCCGTAGATGGCGGCGACTTCTTCGAGCTTCATCCCACGCGCGATTTCTTTCGGCGCAGCCGCTGCCGCCGTGCTCGCTGCCAGAGCCGCAGCAGGCGCGCTTTCCTTCACCGTCGCCGTAGTGGTGAAGGGAAGCCGCTGCGCTTCGTAAACGTGCTTGATGCTGCTGCACGAGCCTTTGCTGGCGTAGTCGTAGCCGATCGAGGTGGTGTTGCCGCTCTGCGTCGCCGAATAATTTCCCGGCGCGATACTTGTTTGCCCGTCGATAATGCGTGCATATACAGTCGCGCTTCCGTTGCCGCTGCCCGAACGCCGCAGCGGCACATCGATCGTCGGCCCTTGCGAAGCTTTGCCGAACCACGTGCCCCACACGTTGTGCCGGTCCGCGTCTTGATAAAGGTTGAACGCGAGCGTGTGGCCGGAAGCGTCCTTCATCACGCGGCCGCCGTCGGGTTCCGTGCCGAAGCTTGGGCAGATACGCACCACTTCGTGATCGTCGCCGGTGCACGCGTAGGTGAACGTGCCGGTCGTATCCATCTGGCGTCCGGTGGCGATGTCGATCGTGCCAAACGCAATGTTGGACATACTGAAGGTGCACTTCGGCCGGGCGTTCGCGTCGCTCTGGGCGTGTGCCGCCGGCGCAGACGAGAGCACCGCAAGCGCCCCTACACACACGACGCACACCGTCGCGACTTTGCGCGAGGACAGTTGCTGGATCGTCTCGCGAATTCGACAATGTTTCATGACGGTTATCCCCGAAGAGTGCAAGTTGTTCAAGTCTTCCGAGTTTATCGCAAACGGCTCGCGCCGGCACGTTCGAAGTGTGTCGCAGGCTGATCCGCGTGACGATGTGCAGCGCAATAGGGTAAATTGTCGCACTGGGACGTGAGCGGTGCGCGCGCGATGAGGACGCTATCTCTGGATGAAACGCTGATCGCCGTCTGGACGCAGGCGCTGGTGGATCGGTCAACCAGCGTGAAGCTGGGCGACGCGACCTATCCTGTAAACGTGCTCAAGGCAAAGCGGCTGCACGAAGTGACGTTCACCTACGACGGCGAAACCTTCATCGCGATCGAGCAGAATCCCAACACCAAATCGCGCTGGGCGGAAATGGCGCGCTCCGGCAAAAAAGTGATGCAGTTCGTGCGCGAGGGCCGCTACTTCGCGGTGGTCGCCGACGGAAAAATCATCACCTACGGCAAGCGCGACGCGTAATCTCAATCGGTCAGGCGACGTACGTTGGCTTTCGTCCGGCCATCGGTCTGTTGCACAGTTGCGGTCCTCTCGATCCGCGTACACTGTTGCGTAATCTAGCGCAGTGGTATCATCCTCGGCGATCGCCGCCCCAGCGATGACTTCCATGAAAATTACAATCATTTCGATGGCCGCTCGCGCGTTCCGGGCCGCCGCCCCTTGGCGGAAGGGATGGCTGTGAGCGCAACCGAGCGAAGAGATCCGGCGCGGCGAACACGCAACCTGATCGAAGCGGCGGTGTTCACCCTGGCACCGGCGATATTGCTGTATCCGGTGCTGGCGTTATTCTCGGGGCGTCCCGGCGGGCACAGTCTGATCTTCGCCTCCATCTTTATGCTGGTTTGCGCGGCGGCAGAAGCCAGCGGACTGATCGCCGCTACGCGTGCGCTTACCGGCTCGTTTGACGCGATCGAAGGCGCGGCTATCGCGTGCATGGTCGCCGGAGTACTCGCGCTCGGCTTCATCGCCTGGGTTCTCGCCACCGGCTACCGCCCCGTCTGACACACTCTCAGAATTGTGCCCCGCGTGACCTGCGTTGTTTAGGGCCGACCGCCATATATACTGTGGGCGTAATTTCGACCGCCGAGTCGATCCCGCGAATAGACGTGCGGCGCAAGAGATAGCGGCCCATGACGGAACCCGAAGGCATCCCGAAAAACGACACGACCACAATCCTGAGCAAGGTCCCCGCGGTGACGCTGGCGTTCTGGATCGCGAAAATCCTGGCGACCACGGTGGGCGAGACGGGCGGCGACGCGCTGTCGATGACGCTGAATCTCGGCTACGCGGTCAGCACGCTGATCTTTCTGGTATTTTTCGCGGGCACGCTCGCCGCGCAAATGGCGTCGAAGCGGTATCACCCGGCGCTGTACTGGGCTGTGGTGGTTGCCACCACCACGGTCGGGACCACGACGTCCGACTATCTCGACCGCACGCTCGGCCTCGGCTACGTGAAATCCTCGATCCTTCTGTTTTCGCTGGTGATTGTGGTGCTCATCGCGTGGCGGTTCACCACCGGCGCGATCGCCGTCGATCACATTCACACGCGCCAGAACGAACTGTTCTACTGGCTTACGATTCTGGTTTCGAACACGCTCGGCACGGCGCTTGGCGACTTCACTTCGTCGGACACCGGACTTGGGTTCGAGCACAGCGCGCTGCTGTTTGCCGGGCTGATCGCCTTCGTGGCCGCGCTGCACTACTTCACGAAAATCTCGGGCAGCATTTTGTTCTGGGCGGCATACATCTTGACGCGCCCGCTCGGCGCGACACTGGGCGACACGCTCACCAAGCCGCGCGCGGAAGGTGGCTTCGAGCTTGGGCGCGTCACGTCGTCGCTGGTGATCGCCGCGGCGATGATCATCGTGATTGCGGTTACCTCGTTGCGCAAACGCGACCAGGATTACGGGACATAGCGTGCCAGCACAATTCGGGCAAGTACGACGCGCTTGGCAATTTCAACGTTGGAGAAGACGCTTGTAAAATAGTTACGTCCCGACTGTGGGATTTGTTTCGTGGCACCAAGAAGAAGACTCACAGCCAAAACTTGGCTATTTTACAAACGTAATCGCTTAATTCGATTTTGTGTGGCCCGGCAACTGCCAGGATCGCGATCTCGAATGCGGTGGAAGAACAGGTACCGAAATTCGCTGGTACTCACCCCTCTTGACAAGTACTACGACGAAAAATCGAAGAGCCTCCAAAACTTTATATAATTTTCGTCACTTTTTTTGTGACAGACATTGCAGACGAGAGTAGTATCCGCTCATCGCGGTAGCAGTTTCAGGAAATCAGGTAGATCTCGGCCAGTACTCTCTCCCTCCCTCAGAGTGCTTTCTCCCAGCCCCTTGGTCTAGGACCGTTCAGGGGGAATTACAAAAATGGGAAAGCATCGCTGTAAGTCGAAGTCTGCCCGCACACGTTCCCGAACCCGACTCGCAAAGCGAATTTCACAATTAACCGCCGGCGCCGTCTGGCTCGCCGGCCTGATCGCGCTGCTTGGCGGCGCGCAAGCCGGTGCGGAACCGCAATCAGCCGCGCAAGCGTCTTCGTCGTCGACTTCAACTCCATCGTCATCGAGCGTGCATGACCCCGGGGTGCGCGGCGGCACGAATCCAACCGGCCAGCCGCTTGCAACGCTCTCCGCGCAAGAGCTCTCGTATTTTCTCGATGGGCAAACGCGATTCGTCTCGGTCGATTCGGTGGGCGGCGCCGCACCCAACGAACCCGGCACGGGCCTCGGCCCGACGTACAATTCGAACAGCTGCGGCAGCTGCCACTCGGAGCCGGCCATCGGCGGATCGAGTCCGGCGACCAATCCGCAAATGGCCGTCGCCAACGACTACGGCGCGACGAATTCCATCCCGTCGTTTCTCATGGCCGACGGGCCCGTCCGCGAGGTTCGCTTTCCATTTTTGCTGAACTCCAACGGCACGGTGAGCTCTACGCCCGACGGCGGCGTCCACGATCTCTTTACTATCGCGGGCCGCTCGGACGCGACGGGTTGCTCGATGGCGCAGCCGAACTTCGCCCAAATGGAAAAGCTGAACAACATGATCTTCCGGATCCCCACGCCGATTTTCGGTTCGGGGCTGGTCGAATCGATCGCCGAAGCCACGATCTACGCGAATATGAATGCCAACGCGCAGGTCAAAAGGAGCCTTGGCATCAGCGGGCATCCGAACGTCAGTGGCAACGACGGGACGGTGACGCGCTTCGGCTGGAAGGCGCAGAACAAGTCCGTGGAGATTTTCGCGGGCGAGGCCTACAACGTGGAAATGGGCGTGACCAACGAACTGTTTCCTGAAGAACGCGCCTCGCCGCCGTCGAACTGCATGACCAACGCGACGCCCGAGGATTCCACGAATTTCCCGGCGTCCGGCGCCGCAATTCCCAGCGACACGGTGGCGTTCGCAAACTTTATGCGCTTCCTCGCGCCGCCCGCTCCATCGTCGCAGGGAATTCCAGGCAATCCTTCGGCCGCGTCGATCGCCGATGGGCAGGCGATGTTCAACCAGGTGCACTGCACGATGTGCCATACGCCAACGCTCACTACGGGGCCGTCGTCGTTCACTTCGGCGCTCAGCAATCAGAATGCGAGTTTGTATTCCGATCTGCTGGTGCACAACATGGGCTCAGGCCTCGCGGACAATATTTCGCAGGGCGCCGCGGGTCCCGATGAATTTCGCACCGCGCCGTTGTGGGGAGTAGGGCAGCGCTACTACTTCATGCACGACGGCCGCTCGACGCCGCAGAATGGCGGATTGCTGAACGCCATCCAGGCACACTCGAGCAGCGGCAGCGAAGCCAACGCCGTGATCAAGCTGTTCAACAACCTCACGCCACAACAGAGGCAGGACATGCTGAATTTCCTGCGGTCGTTGTAGCGCGAGATTTGCGGAACGCACTTTGCGCTGCCCGTCTGCAGCGCAAACGCCCGGCGCGCGTCGGGGGACATCCGCGCCGGGTGTCCCCTTTCTTGGTTCACATGATTTTTCCGGAGTGCGGTAGCTTGCCGCCGCTGTGCCGCTGAAGGCGGCTCTGGCGCGGAGTTGGCTCGTAGAACGCCGCTGCCATGGGAGTGCACCTGAGACCATTGCGGTGTGGATCGATACAACGCTGTGCGGGTGCTGTCGTATGTCGCGGAGAGGTGGCAAGCTACCGCACTCCGGGAACCGCGTCTAAACCCTTGGAGAGCCAGAATTCTTTGAATTACCGGGCGCCCAAACGGGCGCCAGGCTCGTCAAAGAAGAGAGGTGAGAGGAGCTCCCCGGCATGACTGCACAGGCTGCCCGCCAAATGGAATCGCCGCGCTTTGAAAATGAGAAGTCAAAAATCCTGGCCGGTCTTCACGGCCATTTTACCGGCGCCACGGTCAACGAGATTCCCGCGCTGTGGCAACGCTTCGCGCCAACGATCGGACATCTTCCACAGCAGATCGATACGGTCGCTTACGGCGTCGTTGAGTACCGCGGGAGCGGAGGGTTCGACTACATGCCGTCGGTGGAAGTTTCCGGCGCGGACGGATTGCCCGCTGAACTCGTGGTGATCAAACTGCCCGCGCTGCGTTACGCGAAGTTCGTTCACGCCGGGCACGTGTCGAGAATTTCAGACACGGTCACGGCTGTCTTTCAAAGGTGGATGCCGTCTGCGGGATATTCGGCGCCGCTTTCGATCGATCCGACGCAGCACATTCCGACGCTAATCGAATTTTACGGCAGGGAATTCAACCCTGCGACTGGGATGGGCGGCATGGAAGTGTGGGTGCCGGTAAGGCCGTAGAGCGATCGCATTCTGGCAATTGCGCCGCCTTTGGCACGACCAACCTAGGCGTGCACGCTCGTAGAATAGGTGTGTCCTGCCTGTGTACTTTTGCTCTGCCTCACTCCAAACCAGACTCCACAGCCAAAACTCAGCTATTTTACAGGCGTACTCGCCGAATGTGATTTCGCGTGGCCGCGCACCCTACCAGGATCGCGAACCGTGCAAAAACAAAACGCCCGCGTAGCGTCGCAACATCGAAGCATTGCAACGCCGCGCAGGCGTTTCCCCTCAGACCCGCATAGAGCGTCAGCTTCCGCGCTTCGCGGTGAAGTCGCGGCTAAACTGTCCGCCGCCGAGCGTGCCCTTCATCGTGTCGCCGTCGATGCTCGCTTTCCAGTTAATCGTCATTTTGTTGCCGTCGCGGCCTTCGCGCTCCTCACTCCAGGTGAGGGTGTTGCCGGACGCGGTTGCGGACGCGGTCGTGTCGCCGCGCTGCGTGTTGTGTTCCACTTTGTAGTGGTCGCCGTCCTGCGTGATCACTAGCGTCGACGGCCCCATGCCGCGGTGCTGACCACCACCACCGCCGCCGTTTCCACCCTGACCACCGCCACCGCCGGGCCCGCCTTGGCCGCCCGTCACTTGCATCTGCCAGGTGCCCACAAAATTCGGCGCGGCCTGGGCATAGGCCATCGTCGCGACGAACAGAAACGCCGTCGCCAGCGCTCCCGTGAATTTCAATTTCGATTTCCGCATGATCAAGTCTCCTCCATTCCCATAACGTGTGATGCCTCAGCCGCTCCAGTGGTCATACATGTATTGACGTGAACGGGCCACTGAAGTTCCACAAAATGGCGGGAGTATCCCACCTAGAGTCGGCGATCGAGCGCTACTGGGGCTTTTGAGTTTGTAGCAGGATGATGTCGTTGGTTCGGGAGCCGCGTACGGTGAAGAGCGTTTTCCCATCGGGCGACCAGGAGAAACTGGTCATTTCGAGCGAAGTGAAATTGGTCATCTGCTTGGGCTGGCCATTGACGGGCTGGCGCCACAGGTTTCCGATGCCGCCGCCGGTGACCGGGGTATCAATCGCCAGTCCATCTGGGGACCACGCCGGGATCGCTTGTGGTGAAGTTCCGGGGAGCACCGGGTGCGAAAAGACCTCAGGGCCGCTGCCGATCGGCACGGCCGTTATGCGGGTCGGCCGCGAAAGGTCCTGAGGATCCTCGGCGTCATAGGCGACGAGTTTTCCATCGGGCGAGACCCGCGCGATCGGGGAGACTTTATGCGGCATGCTGAGTTTCACCGGCGCACCGCCGTCGATTCCCACGCTCCATTCGCCGTTCTCGCTTCCGGTGAAGTAGGTCACGAACTTGCCGGTGGGCGAACAGAAGGGCAGTGTGACGCCTCCTTCATGCGTGAGTTGCACCGGGTTTGAACCGTCCGCGTTCATGCGCCATGCGTCCGATTTTCCATTGGCGTCGGCGGAATAGACGATGTAGTCGCCGGTGATGCAGGGGCTCGCGAAGGTGATGTTGCGATCGCCAACGGGCAGCTGCGTTTGCTGCGAGCCATCGTAATTCGCCGCGAAGAATTCTCCGCTGCGCGTCACGATCAAGACTTTGTCCGCGCTCATCGCGGCAACGTAATACACGGCCGCGCCGTTGGAATGGAGCGGTACTACCTGCGAAAAGTCCGGTGCGTGCGACACGTAGGCGTCGAGGGTGTAGCTGAAGTCCACGGAGACGAAGGCGGAGGCATCGCGCGTCATTCCCAGCCACTGCAAACTGTAATTGGTGAGATCGTTGGTCAGCCGGTGCGCCTCGCCGGACGGATAGGAAATCGTCCAGAGCTGGCCCGGCATTCTCGGCCCCCCTGCATCCCGCACTGGGACGAGAAACGAGTTTCCGTCCGGCATCCAGACTGCGGGGCCAATCGCGCCCTTGGTTTCATAAAGAGTTCGCGTGGCGCCGCTCGCTACGTTTATCTCGGAGATTTTGCCGCCGCCGGTTCGCGCCAGCGTGGAAAACAGAATTACTTTGCCATCGGGAGACCACGCGGGGCGGATCAATCCCTGAGCGGAAACATTTCCGGAAATCCCTGCGATCGACCGGGCGTTTGAGCCGTTTACATCCGCGATGAATAAATCGGCTACGTTTTTGTCGGTGTCGCCGCGCACGAACGCGAACTGTTTGCCGTCGGGCGAAAAGCCGATCGATGTGTCGATGTCGTCGATCACCTTCTGCGGGCTGCCGCCGAGGACCGGCATTTTGTAAAGGGAGCTGTAAAGCGGATTGTCTTTGGACGATTCGGTGAAATAGATGTAGTTCGCGTCGGGCGAAAACGTGAGGCCGTAGTACACGACCACGGCTGGCGGTCGAATCTGCACATCGCTGCCGGTGGCTACCTGCCGGACGTTGAGGCTCTCCATTTCGCCGTCACGCAGCACGTACACCACGTATTGGCCGTCCGGAGAAATCGTAACGCCTACGGCTTTGCCGGATTGCGTGAGCTTCTCGATTTTCATATCCTGCGTGCTCAGGACGAATACGGGTTTGCGGTTTTTGTAGAAGTAGAAAGCGGCGACCGCTGCAATCAGAATCGCCAGCGCTGCGAGTGCGCCGAGCAGTTTGCCTTTGTGTTTTTTGGCTTCGCCGTAGACGATCGCGGCGCTGCCTGAGCCACTGGAATGTGAGCTGGGAGTTGCGGCTGTCGCTGATCCTGAAGGCGGTGGAGTGGTGCCTCCCGTTGCGGCCGGAGTTGCGAGGGCACTGCTGTTCGCAGGATCGCCGCCGACGGTGCTGATGGGAGTGCGCCCCGAACTCGAATCGCGCTGGAGACGTTTCAGGTCGGCGCGCATGTCTGCCGCCGTCTGGTAGCGCAGCGTGCGGTCCTTTTCGAGGCTCTTATTAATGATTCGCTCGAGTTCCTGCGGCACGTCGGGATTCACGCGCACGGGCGCGACGGGCGCGCGGTTCAGAATTGCATCGAAAATGGCGGCGGAAGTGGAGCCGGAGAAGGCTTGCCGGCCCGTGGCCATCTCGTAAATCACCACGCCCAGCGAAAAAATGTCCGTGCGCGCGTCGAGATCTTTTCCCAGCGTCTGCTCGGGCGACATGTACGCGACGGTACCCACTGCGACTCCGGGGCTGGTCAGATTCACATCGTCGATTGTTGGATTGGCGGACGCGCCGCCGGTTTCGGTGTATCCCATCGGGCGACTGGTGGCCACCACTTTCGCGAGGCCAAAATCGAGAACTTTGGTCTGGCCGCGGTCGGTGAGGAAAAGATTTGCGGGCTTGATGTCGCGATGGATGATGTTTTCGTGATGTGCGGCGTCGAGCGCGTCGGCGGCCTGAATGCCCGAATCGAGCAGGGTATCGAGCGCGAGCGGGCCGCCGCTGATGCGATGCTTCAGCGTGGCGCCTTTTAGGAGTTCCAGCGCGATGTAGCTGCGGCCTTCGAATTCGCCAATCTCAAAAATCGTGCAGATGTTGGGGTGGCTGAGCGCGGCGGCGGCGCGCGCTTCGCGCAGGAAACGGTCGAGAGCCACTTTGTCGCTGGAAACGTCGTCGGGGAGGAACTTCAGAGCCACCATGCGGCCGAGCTTGGTGTCTTCGGCGCGGTAGACGACGCCCATGCCTCCACCACCGAGCCGCTCGATCACTTTGTAGTGCGAAATGCTTTGGCCGACCAGCGAAGGCGCGTCCGTCATCGCGCACATCTTAGGTTCGCGCCACTCGCAAGTCAACGCGGCGCGCTCCACTACTCAGTCGCCCTAGGATTCCTCAAGCGAACGCGCCGACCGATGCCAGTTGCGACCAGCCGTATAAGGCTCAGCTCAAGTATCTGCGAGCGTCGGGACGCGAGCTTTCGGAGTGTGGCGAGCGATCGCCGCGCTGCGCGCGCGGCCCGGGCACACCCGCACTGGCGCACCGCGCCGCAGCCGAGTGTCCGCTGCTACGGTCTCGTGGCGTGGTAGAAATATCACCCGCTAGGCTCGTCATCGATTCGCGGCGGTGTTGCGATGGGCATCGCGGCGGTTGCCCGCCGCACTCCGAGACCGAATGCGGAAGCGTCCGCGGATACGGGACGGGTGTCGACGGCGCAATTGGGAGGCGGATGCACACGTCGCTTCGGTTCTGCACACCAGATCCAATGCGCGGTCCTCGATGGTGCCGCCATCGGTGGGCGGTCGTAGGAGGACAGTTCCGCGAAGCGGGACTATCCCACAGCACAGCGACGCCTAGCCTGCGTTGACTTGGCCTTGGGCGCACCATAAACTTTCCACGCATGCCCTCGCCTGACGCCCTCATCGGTCAAGTCATCTCGCATTATAGGATCGTCGAAAAACTCGGCGGGGGAGGCATGGGCGTGGTTTACAAAGCCGAGGACACGCGCCTGGGGCGCATGGTGGCGCTGAAGTTTCTGCCGGACAGCGTGGCTGACGATCCGCACACGCTGGCGCGTTTCGATCGCGAAGCGAAAGCCGCCTCCGCGCTGAATCATCCCAACATTTGCACGATCTACGACGTCGGCGAAGGCTCTGTAGACGGGAAAGCGCGCGCGTTCATCGCCATGGAATATCTCGAAGGCGAAACGCTGCGCTACGAAATCAACGGCCGCCCGCTGGAATTCGAAACGCTGCTGACGCTGAGCCTGGAAATCACCGAAGCGCTCGAAGCCGCGCACGCCAAGGGCATCGTCCATCGCGACATCAAGCCCGCGAACATTTTTGTCACCAAGCGCGGCCACGCGAAAATTCTGGACTTCGGTCTAGCGAAGCTCGCGTCATCGGAAAATTCCGGCATCACCGCCGCGCCTACAGCCGACGCTCCGCCGGAAGAGGTGATGACCAGCCCTGGGAGCGCCGTCGGCACGATTGCGTACATGTCGCCCGAGCAAGTGCGCGGCAAGCCGCTCGACACGCGCACCGATCTTTTTTCTTTCGGCGTGGTGCTGTATGAAATGGCCACGGGCGCTCTGCCGTTTCGCGGAGATACGCCCGGGCTGATCTTCGAAGCGATCTTGAATCGCGAAGCTGCCCCGCCGTCGCGCCTGAATCCCAACATTTCGCCGAAGCTCGAAGCGATCATCGCGCGCGCGCTGGAAAAAGACCGCGCGCTGCGCTACCAGCACGCTTCCGATCTCCACTCCGAATTGCAGCGGCTGAAGCGCGATAGCGGCAGCGGACATTCCGCGATTTACAAATCGCCGGAGCCGCACGCCGCGGCGCCATCTGGCCCAGCGCGCGAACCCGGCCGGGGTCCCGGCTCGGACACGATTCGCGTTCCGGCATCCGCCACACCGCCGCCGGGCTCGCAAGCCGCGCCGTCGCAGCAGGAGGGAAGCGGCGCATATGGTTCTGGTTCCGGCGGCGCGTCTGGTTCGTCGGCATCATCGAAGCCTAGGTCGCTCGAAGAAGTTCTCGCGCAGCGCGGCGATGCGCTTTCATCCGGGTCAGGCGCGCGGCGCAAAAGCTGGCCTGCCGCGTCAGCCGGGAAACTGATCGCCGCCGTGGTAATCATCGCCGCGCTCGGTGCAGGCGCCGCGTACGTTTGGAAAGTAAGGATCCCGCCGCCGATCCCGCAAGAAAAAGATTGGCAGCAGCTCACGTTCTTCAACGACTCGGTGGTTTATCCCGCGCTTTCTCCCGACGGGCGCATGCTCGCCTACCTTCGCGGCGATAGTTCGTGGATTGCGCAAGGCGAGATCTACGTACAGTTGCTTGCGGGCGGCACTCCCGTGCAATTGACGCACGACGGAACCGACAAACTCGCGCTCGCTTTTTCGCCGGACAGTTCTTTCGTTTCGTACGGCACGATCGATCCGTGGAACGTGTATCAAGTGAACGTGCTTGGCGGCGAATCCAGCCTGATGCTGCCCAACGCTTCTTCGCCGAGCTGGATCGACAACGGAAAGAGCCTACTCTACAGCGAGATCGAAGGCGGCGGTCTGCACATGATCCTGGTGACCAGCGATCTGGCGCGTGGAAATCGCCGCGTGGTCTATGCGCCGGTGCAGCAGCGCGGGATGGTGCACCACTCGCACCTTTCGCCGGACGGGAAGTGGGTGCTCATCGTCACCATGGACGGCGCCGGGCAAATCAGCCCGTGCTCGATCATTCCGTTTCAAGGCGCCACGCAGCCGCGCGAACTCACACCGCCTGGCAGTGAATGCCGCGACACCGCCTGGTCGCCCGATGGAAAGTGGATGTATTTCGATTTCGACACTAGCGCCGGATTCCATATTTGGCGGAGGCGCTTTCCGGATGGCGATCTCGAGCAGGTTACCCAAGGCCCGACCACGCAGGAAAATATCGCGATGGCCGCAGACGGAAAGTCGCTGGTCACTTCCGTGGGCACCAGCGAAGCGACCGCCTATTTTCACGATAAAGACGGCGACACGCCGCTCAGCTCCATGGGCAATACCTACTCCCCAAAGTTTTCTGCGGACGGAACGAGGATTTATTTCTTACAGGTGAATGGGCAGACGCACGAGGCGGAATTGTGGGTGAAGGGACTTCACACGGACCACGCCGATCCGGTGGTGCCGGGCTACGGTATGGCCACCTACTCGATATCCGCGGACGATAAGTACGTCGCTTTCGCGCAGCGCGATCAACATACCGCGAGCGTGTGGATCGCGCCGACCAACCGCCGCAGCTCGCCGGTGAAAATCTCGGGCGATCGCATCGAAGATTACCCGCGTTTTCTGCCGAATGGCGACATCGTGGTGCGCGGAAACGAAAACGGAAAGAATTATCTTTTCGTGGAAAAGCAGGATGGATCCGGGCGCCGCAAAGTGATGGACAAGCCGATCGTGGATTTTTACCACGTCTCACGCGACGGGAAGTGGGCGCTGGTGTACCTTGCCGTCGCCGACGAAAATATTCCCGCCTATGGCGTGCTGCAACCGCTCGACGGCGGCGAGCCGCGCGTGATCTGCCGCACCTTCTGCGACATGGCGTGGGACCAGTCCGGCAAGTACGTGCTGATGCGCATGGGCCTTCGTGGCGCAACAGTTGTGGCGGTCCCCAAAGATCCCGCAACGGGCGCGCCACTTATGTCCGTTGACGGTTTCACTACACCCAAGGAAGTCGAAAGCGAAAAAGGATCCATCTTCATCAAGTATCCGGTGGAGGACGCGATCGATCCCAACACGTATGTCTACACGGATGTGACTGTTCGCCGAAACCTCTACCGCATCCCACTGGAGTAGGCGCACGCCGCGGCGCGGTTTGCGTCGCGGAGACTTCAGCCCGCGTGCGCGAAGAGTGGCGCTCTTTGCGAGCCCGGATCCGCGACAGGCCTCCTCACTCATCACTCGCCATTGGTTTTTACATCGCATAGCATGTTGCCCAGTCGGGAGGGAACCGATGTCCAGCGCGGCGATGGCCACCACTTCACGCACCGGCGCAAAATTCGCGAAGGTCGTCTACTGGGCGGCGGCCATCTGGGGCGTACTAATTCTCACGCCTTTGTATTTCATGTTTGATGTGATCGGGCGGCAGGACCCGCCGCCAATCACGCATCCGCTTTTCTATTATGGCTTCGCGGGTGCGGGCCTGGCTTGGCAAGCCGCGTTCATGATCATCGCCACCTGCCCCGAGCGTTACCGCCAGATGATGATTGCCACGTGGCTCGAGAAATTCACCTACGGTGCCGCAGCTATGGTGCTATTCCTCCAGCATCGCCTGCGCAGTGCAGACTTCGCCTTCGGCTGCATCGATCTGGTGTGGCTCGTGCTCTTCATCGCCGCGTACATCAAAACTCACGGCACCAAGTGAGCGGGGAGGTTCGGCAATGTCATGCTTGTTGCGAGCGATGGGAACCCACCTTGATGTCGATGCATTTCTGTCAGCGTCGTCGCTGCAGGCGATTGCCGTGTTTCGGGTCGGCGAGCCTTTTACGCACGGCGGGCGTCTAGCCGGCGCGTCACGCTTTCATGCGAGTGTGAGCGAAGCGGAGTTGTCGTAACTCGATGAGCAGATCGCAGACGCTATACGGTTTCTCGAGTTGCATCGCCACGAATTAGGGCGACTCGTAGCGTTTCCCGGCGTCGAGCGCGTATCGCTCGACTTCGGGATCGAAGAACGCGAAGTAGCCGCACGAAGTGAACGATTTCCGCCCGAACTGCTGCGGGCCCTCGGTAACCTCGGCATCGAACTCGCGTTCACTTTGTATCCTGCTGCTTCCGTGTAGTCGTTTTCAGATTATTGCGGCGGCGGCTCATCTGTACTTGGCTTTGGTTTTGAGGCAGGCGCCGGCGGCGCGACATCGGAGGGCGGGACGCCTAGGGCGTCCTCGGCGGCTTGTTCTTTACGGTGGAGCGCGTTGCGATCGGCGCGTAACTGTGCTCGCAAGGCGCGAATCTTTTGCCGGTCGTCGCGCCAGAGCTGCCAGCGGCGGTAGAGCGGCGCGCCCATGGACTCCTGCGTGATCTCGATGCTTTCGTGGCGTTCGGCTTCGCGTTCCCGTTCGCGCGCGCTGTGGTCGGCCTCCTTCAGATTGAGCCGAAGCTGTTTCTGCTTCAACCGCTCTTCGTGCAGTCGCTCGATCAGCGCAGTGTGCGATGTGACGATCGTCACCAGCGCGCTGGTGGTCCAGGCGAACGTAAACAATCCCGAGATGCCGATAATCGGGCTGATGATGCGGTAGCGCGTGTCGAGGTCGACGGTGCCATAGCCCAGCGTGGTGTACGCGTTGGCGCAAAAATAAATCGCGTCGCTGGCGTTCGATACGATGCCCAGGTGCGTGAGGATCGCAGCCCACGCGATCACGCCGATGATGTGCAGCGACAACAGCAGAAACACGGCCACTCCAAAGAAAAACAGCGCTCCCAGAATGTGCGGCTTGCCGCTGCGCAGCTCGATCACTCCGCCTTTGTGAAACGCCAGCACGTAGTGAATCCCGATGCCGTGAAACAGCACCAGACATACCAAAATCACCGACCCGATCAGAATCGCAGCGGTGAGCACGAACTGCGGTGGAATGCTTGCGAGCCAGTGCGACGGTGCCGGTACCACGCGCGAGTGCCTCCCGAAAAACTTGCGCCCGCGGCATTATGCCGCAAATTGAGCGAGGCCGCGAAATGGATCAAAGCTCCCACGAGCGCCGCGACGCGCGAAACGCCTTAGACTGCGGGAGCTTGCTGCCACCGTTTCTCCTGCGTCCTGGCACGACACGATCACGCGCTTAGCGGGCGAGAATGTAGCCACTGCGGTGGGGATTCATCGTGAGAGCGATGTGACGCTCGAGGCGTAACGGCCGTGAGGGCATGGAACTGTCGGGAGGGATCGTCCGCTAGGCGCGTGGTCGGTGGGAGGTAAAGTGCAAATCGGCACGGCGGTGGCAAGCCTCGGCAGTCGACGAAAGGCAGAGCGCTTCGAGACGGCCATGCGGGAAAGCTGGCTGAGCGCGGGCTATCCGATTGGTTCAAGGCGGGCGGAGAAGTGGCGCAGGTAGGGGGCCTGGTGGGTGAGGCGGAGGCCGCGGATGGCGTTGCGGCGGCGCCAGACTTGGAGAATCACCTCAACGCAATAGTCGATGTGCGACTGGGTATAGACGCGGCGAGGAATCGCGAGCCGCAGCAAGTCCATCGGGCCGGCCTGTTCGACGCCGTGTTTATCCGGCTTGCCGAACATTAGCGTTCCGATCTCGACCGACCGGATACCGCCCTCCAAAAATAATTCCGCCGCCAGCGCGACGCCGGGAAATTGCGTCGGCGGAATGTGCGGCAAAAACGCGCGCGCATCGATATATACGGCGTGGCCGCCGGGAGGCTGCACGATCGGCACGCCGCCGTTTGCGATGTGATCGCCGAGGTACGCCGTCGAAACGATCCGGTAGTGCAGGTAATCTTCCTCGAGCGCTTCGTTCAGCCCGACGGCCAGCGCATCGAGGTCGCGCCCGGCCAGACCTCCATACGTAGGGAAACCCTCGGTGAGAATCAGCAGGTCTTTTTCGCGCTGGGCGAGAGTGTCGTCGTTGGTGCACAGGAAGCCGCCGATATTCACCATGCCGTCTTTTTTCGCGGACATGGTGCAACCGTCGGCGTAGCTGAACATTTCCTTGGCGATCTCGCGCGGCGTCGCGTCTTCGTATCCCACTTCGCGCAGCTTGATGAAGTAAGCGTTCTCGGCGTAGCGGCACGCATCGATATAGAGAGGAATACCGTAGCGCCGGCACACCGCTTTCACCTCGCGAATATTCGCCATCGAAACGGGCTGGCCGCCGCCGGAATTGTTCGTCACCGTAAGCATTACGAGGGGCACGCGCTTCGGGCCGACGCTTTCGATGGTCGCTTCGAGCGCGGCGACGTCCATGTTGCCTTTGAACGGAGCGACGAGCGACGGCTGCCGCGACTCCGCGCAGGGAAGGTCGAGCGCCTGCGCGCCGACGAATTCGCAATTCGCGCGTGTGGTGTCGAAGTGCGTGTTGTTGGGCACCACGTCGCCCGTCGTACACATCACGCTAAATAAAATCCGCTCCGCCGCGCGGCCCTGGTGCGTCGGGATCACGTGCTTGAAGCCCATAATCGCTTGCACAGAATGCTTGAAGCGGTCGAAGCTGGGCGAGCCGGCGTAGGATTCGTCGCCGCGCATCAGCGCCGCCCACTGTTCGCTGGACATCGCGCCGGTGCCGGAATCGGTGAGCAGGTCGATCAGAATGTCCTGCGAGGCGACCAGAAATAAATTGTGTCCGGCGGCGGCGAGGATGCGTTCGCGCTGTTCGCGCGTGGTCTGCCGGATCGGTTCGACGGACTTGATGCGAAACGGTTCGATGATGGTTTTGATGGGCATGTCGGAAAGTTAGGCTAGCACGAAGCGGCCAGCGCGTGGATAGTCCCGCTTCGCGCGACTGTCGTCCGACGAAGCCAAATTGATCTTGGCGTGCGATCGGATTCGGACCGCGGCTAACGTGAGGGCGATGCTTTAAGGTGCGTCGCCCGATATCGATTGGGTTACTTGTTGAATTGCGCGCCGCCGGATGACCGCCTGCACGGCAGGCTATACCACGCTGGACAATCCGCGGCGGCCGCTATATAAATTTGGCGACGCCACCCTGGAGGCGAATTCACTTGCGAGGACAGCTCATGCCAACCGCCAAAGCGAAAAAGGGAACCCAGAAATCCGCGGCTGTGAAGAAAGGGAAAGCGCTCAAGACCGTAAAGCCGCTGACGGAAATGTCGATCCCCTACACCAAGGTAGAGTGGAGCTACAAAACGCAATAGTAGCCCGCTTAGGATAGGCCGCCGCGGCGGACTGTCTTCCTACAATTAAGAGCCGCGCGACAAGCGCTGTCGATAACAGATCGAAAACTCCGATACGTGCGCGTGTTGCTATGGATTCTGCGGCGCGGTTCGCCACGGTGAGTGTGCCGGAGTTTGCTCGGGGAAAGCGGTGATCGCTCACCGCCCTCCGAAAGCGAGCGTCGCGACGCTCGCGGATGCTTGGGCTTCGCCATAACGCGCGTAGGCAATTGTCCCCGTATCCGCCAATGCTTCAGCGTTCGCTTTCGGAGTGCGGCGGCCAGCCGCCGCGATGCCCGCACGAGCTCGCGCGCGAATCGATCGCGCGCCTAGCGGGAGCAGCGTTAACTCTCGGTGGCTCGGACCACAGGCAAAAATCTCCGAGCGCAGATCGCTCGGAGGCAAAACCGGCGAAGTGCCTGTGCCACGGACTACTTTTCCTTCTCCAGTTCGACCACGACCACCTCGATGGGTTTGTCGCCGGCGTTCACGTCGGAATGCATTGTGCCCGGAGGGCTGGCGGGGAGCCAGTAGGCGCTGCCGGTTTGCCAGTCGTGCATTTCGGACGGGCCGCTCTGCTCGACGATATTCATTTTGCCGCCAGCCAGCGCGACGATCACGCGCGGATGTTCGTGGCGATGCATCGCCAGCGGCGCGTTTGGATAGATCACCGACTTCCAGACTTTGACGTCGTCGTTTTCGAAAATGGGGATGCGCTTGGTCGGCATGACTTGTTGCGTGCCCTGTTGCGCATGCCCAGTGAAGAAAATCGCCGACGCGAACAGTGCGCCGAGTACGAACATTTTCATGGTACCTCCGTCGGCGGGATAGTACCACGCGCGCAGAACGGACTTCGCTCGCCTATTCGTACCGCGCCCGCTTCGGATAACATTGCCTCGCGATGCGTTACGAAACCGCCTTTGAAATCTCGCAAATGCCGTGGGAATGGTGGTGGAGTCTTTGCGGACTGCCGTTCATCGCGCTCGGGATTTACCTGGTCTGCTCGAAACGAATTTGGGGACGCAAGCGCGACGTGGACTCCACGCAAAATCCCAGCCGCGGCGCCAGAATTAGTTTTCGAATTTGGGCTTGGGCAGTTCTGATCGTTTCTGTCTACGGGACGGCAGTGGAATTCTGGGGTACTCGGCCTGACGTCGAGAGTCGGCGCAACGGCAGCTATCGCGTGGCCGAAGGCGTGGCGGATGACTACATCGTGTGGCCCGACAGCACGCGCAAGGGCCCTTGCTTCATGGTCGACGATCAGCAATTTTTCGCATCGGAGAAAACGGTGGGGGCCGCCTACGAGCACGCCGTGGCTCGCGGCACTCCCATTCGTACCGGCGTTCCCGTGCGCGTTGCGTACGAAGGCGGCACGGATACGCCACGCAGGATCTACCGGCTTGAAGTCGGAACGAACGGTCCGCTGTCTGGTAGTCGTCCATCGCCCCGCTGAATGAAGCCCGTTTGAGATCACAAATTCGTCGTCGCGACTGGAATTGTTGTCGCGTGGGAGGAAGAAGAGGAGGGCCATGATGGTGGTGCCGAAGGCGCCTACGGCGATGGAGCCGAGGACGTAGGTGAGGGAGTGGCCGCGGAAGTAGCCCCAGGCGGCGTCGGATGCGGCGCACAGGACGAGAATGATGGCGATGTTTTTGGTGGTGGGGGCGTCGGGATTTTGCTTCGGTTGCTGTATGAATTGATGCCGGTTGGTTGCCGTAATTCTACAACGAAAAGTTGGAAGGGATGCGGGCGCTGGACGCCGGGGTGCGTGTGGGGTGGGATCGTCCGCCGCGGCGGACTGTCGTCCTGCGAATGTCAAGTCGAGTTAAGGCGCATACTTCGATGGCGCAACTTAGCCGGAGCGGGCTACGCATAGATTCCTCGCTGGCTGACGTCTGGGTCCGTCGCCGGTTGTCCACGTGGCGCGGTGGTTGTTCGTCGGATGACAGCCTGCGCGGCAGGCTTTCCTACTCAGAAGTAGGTGATGGTGCGGCGGGTCAGGTGTTCCCAGGTCTGCGGAACAGTGGGATGCGCGTGGAGATCCATGCCGTGTTCTCGCATTTCGATCCAGTTGCCGCGGGCGTCGTCGACATACTCGAAGGTGATTTTCCCGCTGATCGTTCCGTCCTGGTCGTAAGTGATTTGGGCGTCGCTGCGTCCTTTCTCGTCCCAGGTGTATGTGGTGCGAAGCCACTGGGAGTCGCGGAATTGCGTGGACTCGACGAGATGTCCCGCGGCGTCGACCTTTGAATATGAATGTCGATTCTTCTTCGCGTCGTAGCGATCGTAGGTTTTGATTCCATCCGGCTGCGTCAAAGTTAATAAGTACGACCCGTCGGGCATGACCCGTTTGGAGGCTGCACCCGCGCCATCGATGGAGACGGGAACGTAACGCCAGTCGGTTGTGGTCACGCCGCCTTCGGTCGTCGTCTGGCTGGTTAATCCTGTGACGGGGTCCGTGACGGAGGCCGACCCGTCGACCTTATCGGGCTGGCCGAGAGATGAAGTGGTTTTGATTCTCGCGTGGATATTCGCGGTGTCCGTGTAGGTCGTGATGGACCTACCAAAGAAGACGCCGTTCCGGTCGTAGCGGTCGGATTCGATTTCGCGGCCTTCCGCGTCGTATGCAAATTCCTCGGTGTAGGTCTGCCATGGATCCGCTGGGTCACTTCCGATTACCTGATATCTGAAAAGTTTATTTCCAACGTGCGTAGAGATCGAGTGGTCCTCGTGCATTCCGTCATGGGGATCGTGGAACATCTCCTGCATGAAACCGCGCGTGTCATAGATTTGGTAGTCGGAGTAGGTTGGTTTGTCGGGCGCGGCGGTCGCGTCGCTGAAGAATTCGGTGCGGACGGCGTGAACCGGGCCGTTCAGTCCTATCCAGGCTAGCTCCTGGGAGTGTAAGGGGCGCGAGGCGGCGCCTAGCGCGAAGACGGCGGCGACGAGAAGGGCGTGGCGCGGGCGCATGTTGAACCTCATCGTAGTGTGCCGGGCCCGGGAGCGTCTACGGCGATGTCGATGAGGCGCGTGCGAGAATGGATGCTCGGTTACGAAGGCCACGGTGTGCGCGAATGCACAGGCAACACACCTCAGGCGAAGTCCAGCCTGTTCCACGGGCTTTCTCGCCTACTCTGATCGAGGTGCGGCGTCGGGGTTGCCAGCATTGCCAGCGCGGATCGTAGGAGGACCCTCCGCCGCGGCGGACGGTCCGACTGCTCACAAGCCTTTCCCGGAGTGCGTGGAAAGCGAATCCGCGAGTGTAATGTCGATTCGCGATCCGCCATTGATCGGACACCAACTTCGAGCCCGCGGTGGGGCGGCGAAGCCTGCTCGCTGCTTACGTTGGATTAGTCAGTGTGGGTTGAAGAATTCAACGCGGGGCGTGGCGGGCGAGCGGGGGCGGCGCGGGAAGGCTTGACGCAGATGAAAGATTCGAGGAGACTTTCGCGCAACGCGTGGACGACGGCTGGACGGCACGCGGTTGGCGGAGGACTTGCTAGTAAAGCAAGCGTACGCCCGGCCTCCCGTAGTTTTCGGACTCGAACGACAGGAGAGTGAGATGGCAAAAGCAAAGAAGAAAGCGGCGCGTAAGCCGTTGAAGAAGGCGAAGTCGATTCAGCACACCAAGCCGTTGACCGCGGACTTTTTGAAACTGAAAGCTTTTTAACTTGAAACGCGGGGCGGCAGCCGATGCACGCGGAACCGCCCCAGCTTTCCCCGAAGATGCCCTCCAAACAGAATCTCCCCAGGATCGATCGCCGGTACGCTCACTTTAAATTGTCCATCCGGCGTTCACCCATCGAACGGTGGGGCGTGTTCGCGGAGGAAGCGATCCCGGCCGGCAAAAAAGTGATCCAGTACACAGGCGAACGCATCACTCACCGCGAAGCGACGCGCCGCGCGGTGAAGCTTATAAAATCCGGAAAGCCGGGACGAATTTACGGCGTGTACATCAACAGCTGGTCGTGCCTGGATGGCGCGGCGGGCAGCGGCGCGCAGTACATCAACCACAGCTGCGATCCGAACCTGACGGTGAAGCGGGCCGGCGAGCAATTTTTGTTGTACAGCTTCCGTAGGATCCGGCCCGGAGAAGAACTCACCATGGACTACGGGTTTAAGTGTTCGTGTCCGTGCCAGTGCGGTTCGGCCAACTGTCGCGGGACGATGTGCCGGGTGCGGGCGCAACGCGCGCGCTGACTCTCTTCCGAGTGAAGGTGCGCGTAGGACAGTCCGCCGCGGCGGACGGGCCGACGGGCGCTTTGCGGCAGTCAAAGGCACGCCGACAGGAGTGTCTACCCCAGGAAAAACACAGGCGCGGTTGCCTATTTTACCGGCTGCGCTAGAGGCCGGCGGCGGTGAGATCTTTTTCGACGACCACCCAGCCATTCTGAAGGCCGGACCAAACGTAGTTGCGGAAATCGTGGAACGAGTGGGTGCTGGCGACCAGCTCGGCGGCCTTTTCGCGCATGGTGTCGACCAGGCTGGCACCGGTTTCGGCGCGGGCGTCCTCGGGAGTGTAAGCCATGACGTAACGCGTGTCGCAGGAGTCGTCGGCGCACTCGATATGTTCGACGATGTGCCCCTCTGGATGATCGGGCGGCGTGGCGGAATTTTTGTCAGGCCAATCGGGACGCAGTGTGGCAGCCATGGGAACCTCGCTGAGTTCGATGCTACTACAAATCATGTGTTAGTAGCGCCAGCGGCCGAGGCGGGAGACGCGGCCGGTGTCCATTTTATCTTCGGCGGGTGTGGAGTCGAGGTAGCGGCCTTTGCGCGTCGAGACGTACCACACCAGAACCGAGAACGAAATCAGGCCGCCGATGAGCGCGATGGTGAGCAGCATGGTGGTGTCTCCTGATGGGAATGTACTACTTTTTCTGTGGCGGTGACGACGGCGATGTAGGCGCCGCCGAGTTTGGCGGCGGCTGAGGTGTCGATGCCGGCGGCTGGGTGGTCGGCGAGGACTGCGGCGCGAATGTCGGCGCTTGGGATCGAGGCGTAGCGGGAGGAGGCGGAGTCTCGTGGTGCGGAGGATTGTAGATCGCGGCAGCGGCCTGCGCGGTGTGGAGGTTCACTTCAACGCGGGTGAAGAAAGGCGTGCCGGTGCCGCGATGCCAGCGTGGAAGAATCGGCGTATCGGAAAGCAAAATGAAAGTGGAGGAATCTCCGAAGGCGAAACAGAAGTCGGGATAGTGAACGTATTCGGCTTCCATGTGTTTGGGGATTTGGTCGCCGATGGCGCGGCGGACGTTCGAATCGATGTGCTTGATTTCGTGGGGCTCGGCGCCGGTCAGGTCAAAGGCTCGGATGGCGGTGTCGATGGGAAGAAACTCCTCGCGATAGACGAGGTACTTGCTGTCGTCGCTGAAGAAAACGGTGCCGCGGCGTTTGAGGTAGTCGATGCGCCACTTTTTGGGGCCGTCGGATTGCGCGATGAAAACGTTGCCGTCCTGATCGAAATTCTTGCCGGGGATGCTCAGGACTTTCCATTTTTTGTCGGGGGAAAGCAGCGTGCGCGGCGTAGAGAGGTTGAGGGAGATTTGCGCGGGAGTGCTGGAGCTGCATTCGGTGGCGCGCGCTGGGGTGATGGTGAGGAATACGATCGTTCCGCTGAGCGCGAGCGTCGAGATGAGGGCGTGCGTGACGCCGCGCGAAGGCGCGGGCGTTGCGGCGAGGCGCGGCTTCGCGAAGGGAGCGAGTCGGCGACGGAGCATTGAGGCGTGATGATACCACTCGCCTACGTGCGCTTCAGCAGAGTTGCGAGTCGACGGCGGAGATCATCGACGGCGTTAAACAGTTCGAGGATGCCGGGCGTGTCGATGCCGATGTCGGAGGACTGGAGATCGAGGCAGAGGTCGTTGGCGATTTGAGTGGCGCGGCGGACGCGTTCGGCGGACATGATGGGGAGGACGGAGAAGGGATCGCCGCCGGATTCGTTGGTGAGGCCTACCCACTTCTGTACGGCCCACGCGGTGGTGCGGATGTGGTCGACCGCGTTGCGAAATTCGGAGAGTACGCGCTGATCGAGTTCGCCGGACTGGACGAGCTGCTCGAGTTGCTGGAGTTCGCTGGTGGCGGTTTCCAGTCGCGCGGTGACCGAAGATGGTGAACCCGAATCTTTTGGAGAGGACGGCAAGTCCATGGAGCCTCCGAGGAAAAATTGTGCGCGGCGTGGGCGCGCCGTCACACAGGTTCGATGCGTGCACGGGACCGATGGGCTGGGGCGAGAGTAGCACAGTGGAATTTGCTTTTGGCAACGCCCCAGAAAAACTCAGGCGCGATCAGCGATTTTATTGAGGAAGGGGAATTAAAAATGGTATAGGCGAAGAAAAGGCGAAGATGGTAGGATGCCGCCATGGCCGAAAAACATTGCAAAGTGACACTCATCGGTACCGACGGGATGACTCATTCGGCCCAGGTGACGGCTTCAAGCGTGTTCGAAGCGGCGGCGCAGGGGCTGATGGCGATTCAACAATCGGGCTGGGCGAACGTGCCCTACGAGCCCTACAAAATCAGCGTGACGGTGAATGAAATTCCCGTCGAGCACGATGTGAAATACGAGGAGCTGATGCGCTGGGTGAACCGGCCCGGCGGGCGTTCGCCGCGGGAGATTGTCGAGCGTCAGCGGGTAAGGAAAATTTTGGGGATCGCGGATGAGCCGCGGGTATGAGTAGCACAGGCATTTCGCCGATGTTGCCTCCGCACTGATCTTAGGTGCGAAGAATTGTCCTTGTAGGCGAGATGGAGCGCGAGTGGTTGGCGCGAAGTCTCGCACGAGATTTGATTTTGAACTGGGAGGCCGCAGGGCGCGTGGTCGAGTTGTGATGGGGCATACTGCGGAACGGCGGTAGCAAGCTCCCGCAGTCTAAGGCGCTTCGCGCGGGCGCACGATGGCGGGGCAGGCGCTGTTGGTGCTTCGCGTCGAGTCAAAAGCCGAATTCCATATTGCAGGCGCTGCGCGACCTGAACCGGGGGACTATCTCAGTTGCAAGAGAGGCGCGCTAGAAACGGTAGGTGTAGCCGGTGGTGAGTTGGAAGTTGGATTGGCTGACGTAGTAGTCGGTGGAGAGGATGTCGCCGGCGGGCTGGCGCGGATCGGTGTGTGAGGTTAAGTAGCGCACCACCGTTGTGCCCGCGTCGATGCGCACAGTCGAGTGGCGGGTGGCGAACCATTCGAAGACCGAGCCGACGTCGAACGCGAAGCGTGTGGCTTCGGTGAAAGCGGAGCCGCTGTCGATGGTGAGAGTTTTGTCGTAATAGATGAAGCCGGGACGCAACTTGAAATACCAGCCCCAATTTTTTCCGGTGTAGCCGTAGCGCGGGCCGAACATGCCCTGGGTCATCGAACCTTTCTTGCCGTAGCCTCCCGAGCCTGGGTAGAAATTCACTTCGTTATCCACCCACAAACGATTGGTGATGCGGTACGCAGCGTTGAAGCCGAAGCCGCTGTTGTTCACGCGGCAGCTCGCGCAGCTTTCCGTGGCGACGGGCAGGCTCAAAAAGGAATAGTGCGCGCCGACTTCCCAGCGCTGCACGCCTTCAAAGCTAAACGGCTCCGCGGTGGAGTGGTTCATCCAAGGAAAAATGTTGCCGTCGTCCGGACCGTAGATGCGGTAGCGATACCACGGCATTTTCCCGGCGACGAAGTTGGCCATCACGTGCGTAGGGCTGAGCGACGCGCGCATCAGTTTCCACTTCAGCGCATCGTCGGGCTGGCCGGGGGCCCAGCGGTCGGTGAGTTCGGCTTCAATCGCGTCTTCCAGAACGATCCAGCCGGTGCCGACCACCGGCGTGATCACGAAATCGACCCAGCCGGTGTTATTGGTGATGGCTTTGTTTTCCTGCTTCGAGCACGAAAGGTACGGATCGCAGCCGGGCTTGTAGAAGTAGCCCCCTTCGTTACCGATCGCGGCTTCGGAAAAGATCGGACCGGCTTCAAATTGCGCGCTGAAAACGGCGGACCAGGCCATGGCGCGCATGCGGCTCATCCAGTACGCGCGGCTCTTTCCGAAGGTGAGCGAGCGGCCGCGCGGATCGTTCTGGATTTGAATGTTGCCGGTGACACCGCCCTCCATCGGATGGCCGATGTAGTTGACGATGAAGTCGTCGCCATCGCCCCACTGATCGAAGTAGAAGTGGCGCGTGGAAGCGACGTAATCGTGCCAGAACGGTTTGTGCCAGAGCAGGTAGCGGAGAAACGGATCGTCGGCGATGCGGAAGCCGTGCTCGATGAGCAGGAAGAAGAAAGATTGTTGGAGCGCGGGCCACCAGTGAAAGGATTCGGCGTGCGGAGCTTTCGTATCCTGGTATTCGGCGGCGGCAAGGAAGGGATTCATTCTTGATGTGGGTTCGGTTGTGAACGGAAGCGCGGTGGAGGTGTCGGGCACCGCGGCTGAATGTTCCTCGGAAGCGGATGCGGCGTTCGATGGATCGAAGGAGAGGTTGGTGTCGAGATGATATTTGGGCGCGGGGCTCGCGCAGGTCCGGGCTGATGCGGCGGGCGCGTCGAGATATTCGCAGGGAAGGATGTGGTAGCGATCAAAATTTGTGAGCGCCGTGGTCTCGGGCGCGATTAGGCCAGTCTCGGACGGGAAATCGGTGAACGCAATGGAGGCGAATTCGGCGGGGAGGGTGGTTTGCGCGCGCGCGGGAAGGAGCGCCAGCAGAAAAGCGGCTGCGGTGAGACAACAACAGCGAACGGAGCGGCGACTGCCGTTGAAATACAACGAACCTCCAAGAAGTCGGTTAACGGTTGGCCTGAGCAAAAACGGGGCGTTTCAAAATAGCACAGACGAGCGCGGTGCCAACCGGTGGCGCAAACATTTTCGTGGGACGAGGCGCCGTCTGCGGGTCATGAACTCTCCAGACGCTCGGCCCGGTGCGAGCGAGATTGAGTGCGAGAGGAAATGTAATGGGGGTGCGGCGTGAAACGGCACTGGCAAAAGTAACAGTGGAGTTGGCGCGCAGTTGAGCATCGCGGTCATCGTTTTGATGTTGATGTTCGGACGTGAATACCGGTCCGGCGCAGAATCAATCTTCGCGAGAGGCTCGGCCAGCTTGGCTGATGGGTTGGACGCGCGCGGTGGTGGCATCGATTTGGGAGAGCGCGGTGGCGACGGCGGATGAGCCTTCGGCGTGAAGTGCGCGGGCGCGAGTGAGCGATCTCGTCGCGATGGCGGAAGCTTCGTTGAGGCGAGTACGAATCGCGGACTCGAGTGTGGCGCGGCTTTCCGCGACGCGGCGAGCGAGATCGTTCTGGACGCGGGCGCTGTTGGTTTCCAGAAGCTGTGCGATGAAATCACCGGCGGACTTGAGAAACGGAGCGCGCAGGCCGAGCGCGCCGAAAGCGAGATCGCGAACCAAACCAAACGGCGACGCAGGCGCGGCGACGCGTTCGATGGAGTGAAAACGAAATTGGGATGGGGCGTGCAGAGCGGGCGCGTCGAGTTCGAGATCCGAGAGCGCGTCCAGGCCGGCGACGCCGGTTGCAGAGATGCGGCGCAGAAACTCGTTGCCCGCTTCGGAGAAACGCGCAGTGGCGGTGGTGAAGGCGGATTCGGCGGCTGCGGTTTCGCGCTCGAGGAACGGCGCTAATTCGGCGTGGACGATTTGCTGGGCGACACGGTTCAGCGCGCGGCGAAGAGCGCGGCCGTTACGCCGCCGGTGAAAACGCGCGGAGCGTTCGCGGAGTTTTTCGCGGCAGGCTCGCATCGCGGTGCGCAGAAACGCTTCGCGGCGCTGGCCGGAAGCAGCGGTGATGCGCTGTTGCTGCGCGGCAAGCAGGGCAGAAAGATCGCCGAGATGCGACTGGGCGTCGCGCAGCGTGGCTTCGAGCGCAGCGATGCGCTGTTCGGATTGTTCGAGGGGCTCGGTGAGCGTGCGGCGTTCGTTTCGAAGGATGGCGAGAAGGCGCGCGGCGACAATGCTGAAGGCGCGGCGATTCGCGGCGTCGACCAGCGAGCGCCCGGAGCGCACGCAGAGATCGCGGAGCGCGGATTCCAGAGCTTGCCAGTCGCGCGTAGGCGTTGCGCAGTCGCATCGCTCGCGGGCGCTCACATGAAACAGGTGAAAGTTCGCGCGGCCGAGCGTTTCGCACAAGACACGGCGAGTGAATTCCGCGGCGGCGGTGGACTCAGCGCCGGAGACGCGATCGGATTTGTTGAGCACGAAGAGGATTTCGCCCACCGGCGGCGCAAGGGCGGCGACCAGGGCGCGCTCTTCGCCGGAGATCGGAGGATCGGCGCCGAGAACGACGAGGGCGGCGTCAATGTGCGGAATGAATTCGCGCGTGGCGGCGCTGTTCGCGGCGAACACCGAGCCGAGGCCCGGCGTGTCGACCAGATTCACACCCATTTCAAGAAGCTCGCCGGGAGCAAACACTTCCACGGCGGCGACGGATTTTTCGTTGCCGGGATTTTCGTCTTCGGAGACGTAGGCGGAAATCGTGGCGGGGTCAACATCGATCCACACGCCGGTGGCGAAGCGGACGCGCGCGGAGAGTTGCGGGCCGTAGCGGACGACGGTGGGAACCGACGTGACCGGCGCAACGCCGGTAGGAAGAATCTCGCGACCAGCGAGCGCATTGATCAATGTGGATTTGCCGCGCTTGAATTGGCCGACGCAGGCGAGGAAGAAGCGGCCTTCAGCGACGCGTTCGGCGGCGGCGCGGGCGAAGGCGGAAATGCCGTGGGCGGAGACGGAGTCCGCGATTGCAGCGAGCTCGAGAAGCGCGTCGGTGGAACGGCCGGACGCGACGGCGGTTCCAGCGCCTGGCACGGTGCGGGAGGTCACTCGATTTCTCCCGCCGCGGCGGCCGGCGCGCCGAAACGCATGGCTGGCGATCCGATGGCAGCGCCGCGATACGTGGAGATGCGCGCGTCGATTTGGAGCAATGCGGTTTTCAGGCGCGCGTGCGAACGGTAACTCGGCTGCTTCGCGAGCGCGCAAAGCTGGAGAATCGCGCCGGGCAAGCGCGCGCTCACGCGAAGGACGGAAGCGCGAAAATCGGCAAGCTCGGAAGCGGGCAGATCGAGGCCGCGCGTTTCGCGGTTGACGAGTTCGCTGGCCGAGGAGGGAGCGAGTGGAGCGAGTTCGAGGCGAAGCTTGGCGCACCAGTAGAGGCTTAGGTTGGCGCCGAGCTCGGAGCGAGTGATGCCGCGAGCGGCGACGTAAATCGGAGTGCCGGTGCGGGCGAGAATATGTTTCAGCAGCCGCGCGGTGGGCTGGGTGAAACAGGGGAAATGGTCGAGTACGAGCCAGTAGGGCGAAGCGGAGAGCGCGTCGATCAGAATGGCACCCTGACGGCGCGCCGATGGACGATTTTTTGCAGCGAGCGCAGCGGCGGCGATCGGATTGCAGGTGGCCTCGAGCAAGCGCAGAAGTTCGGCGGCCAGCGCTCCCGGAGTGGCGGAGGGCCGCGGATCGAGAACGCGAATTCGTTCGAGCGCGTTCAGACGCGCGACGGCGGCGTGGAGCAACGCCGTTTTCCCCGAGCCGGCGGGACCGTGAACGAGAAGCGGTTCACGCGCGCGGAAAGCGGCGACGAGCCGGTGAAGTTCGGCGCGGCGGCCGGGGAGCGAGTGCGAGTTGGGGTATCCGGATTGCAGCAGCCGAGCGCTCATTCGCGGCCTTCCGCGGATTTCGCGTTCGCTATGGTTCTCGCGGGCGTCGCGTGGGGCGCGACGGATTCGACGCTGCGATCGGCGGCGGCCAGTAGACTGCAGAGCTCGGTCGAAACGTTGGTCAGCGCCGCCGCGATGGAGTCTGAAACCTCGCCGTAACCGCGCATGTATCGCGGCTTCAACTCTTCGGCCGCGATTCCGGCGGCGCCGAGGATTACGTGGATGGCGCGCGATTCGGGGATCGGATCTTCATCGGGCGCGCGCACGCAGGAAAGGGCGCGTTTCATGGCCGCGCGAATTTCGGCGACGGTCTGGGCGAGCTTCCCGCGCGTCGGGTCGGGAAGGTCGAGCGCGTAGCGGGTGAAGAGCGTGTGCGAAGACGGCGTGGCGTGTATGCGTTCGATGTCCGAGAGCAAGCGATCGATGTATTCGCAGGTGACGCGGACGCGCCGGGCTTGCGGTTCGTTCAGCGCGGCGAGACTGAAGGAGGTGTCGGACGTGCCGGTCGAGATAGCGTTCATGGATTTTCTCCCGTGGCGCGGCAGCGGAAGGTCGCTTCGAATCCGCGAGCGAGAACGCCTGACGATGCGATGCGCCAGTTCGGATTTTCGGGATGCGCCGGGGACATGACTCCGCGACGAGAATCCCGTCAGGAGTCATCATCTGTCCCGGCAGAAGGACAGCGGTTAAAGGGCAACTCCTTGCCCTATGGCTCCATGATACGCGGGCGGGCGAAGAAGTTCAACGCCGGCGGTGACGGTGGCCGCGACGGTCCGGAGAATCGCAATCGGCACTGGCACTTCTGACAGTTGCGACGCGCGGTTGCGAGCGGCACTATCGCGCAAGGAATTGATAGGCGGGGGCGCTGAGCGCGTGCGGCCGCCGGACGTTGCTGAGAGGTTAAATTTGGTCATGAAAAGAATTCTGAGTGTTGCGGCGGGGCTGGCGATTGTGGTTCTTGTTCTGGGACTCGCGCAACAGACGGCCGCAAAACACACTGAACACTACATCGCCCCGAGCGTGATAACGGCGTCGGACATTCCGTATCCGCTCAATACGGTTGCGTCGGGCGTGGTCAGCTTCGCGGTGAATCTTGGCGCCAGCGGCAACGTCACGGACATCCAGACGCTGCGGGACATTCCAACGATCACCAGCCACGCTGCGGTCACGTTGCAGGGTTGGACCTATGCGCCCGCTACGTTGAACGGAAAGCACGTGGCTTCCACGCTGATCGTGCATCTGGTGTTTGATCCTGCGTTTCTGGATACGAATCACATTCCGCTGGGGCCGCCGGAGTCGTTTCAGCCGGCGGTCCACAAAAGCTCATACTCACCGCCGCAACTCTTCACGGCTACTTTCCCGCCGTACCCTGCGAACGGAGTGAGCTCTGGAGCCGTAGTGCTGGATGTGACGCTCGACGCGACCGGCAAGATCTCGCAAGTGAGGCCGATTCGGGACATTCAGACTCTGACGGGAGCGGCCGTGGCCGCGGTGCAAAACTGGAGCTTCAGCGCGGCGACTTATGCGAATACGCCGATCGCCTCGAAAGTTGTGGTAGCCATGATCTTCCGTTCACCGGCTTCCGCGCTTCCGTAGGGCGAGAGTTCGCGCCACGCGACCGGCTTATGGGCGACTGGTATTTCTGACAATTTGAATCGTTTTGAGGCAGACTTACGCTCCGGGGCAAACAAGGCCGGACGCTGAAATGTTCAACACATATCCATCCTGAGCAAGCACTTGAGGGAGGAAGCCAATGCGCGCCGCAGCGCGAGTTAGACAAAGTCTCTCCTTTGGGCTAAGCATCGTTTTGATTTTGGCCATCGGTCCTGGCGCTCCGATCGGCATGGCGTATCAGGCCGCGGCAACCACAACGCCCGCCTCAACCACAGCGTCGGATTATCCCGGTCAAGGCGTGCCCGCAACCGCCGAAGAGCTGCAGGCCGTGGTCGCGCCAATCGCACTGTATCCCGATGCGCTGGTCGCGCAGATTCTAAGCGCGGCGACGTTTCCCGACCAGGTTGCCATCGCCAACTACTGGCTCGAGCAGAACAAGACGCTTACCGGCAGCGCGCTGGTGTCCGCAGTGGATAAGCAAACCTGGGATCAAAGTGTGAAAGCGCTCACCCAGTTTCCCTCTGTACTGAACGATATGGCCACGAACCTTTCGTGGACCTCGCAACTCGGCGAGGACTACCACAACCAACCGTCCGAGGTAATGACGGCGATCCAGACGTTGCGCGCGAAAGCGAAGGAAGCCGGCAATCTGAAAACGACCCCTCAGGTCACGGTGGTGCAACAGGCGCCACAGGTGATCGTGATCCAGCCGACAAATCCTCAAGTCGTTTACGTTCCGGTTTACAACCCGGCGATTGTTTACGGTTATCCGTACGTCGTCCCGGCGTATGTGTACGTTCCTCCGCCACCTACTTCCGTGGTAGTTGCAGGTGTGATCGGATTCGGAGTTGGGATTGCGGTGGGCGCCATGATGGCCAGCAGTTGGGGATACAGTACGTGGAATTGCCACTGGTATGGCGGCGGTGGGGTGTACTACCACGGCGGAGCGTACTACGGGAACAGCGCGTGGCACGGGGGATACTACGGTTCGAGCGCGTCGGCCTATGGACCGTACGGCAGCGCTCACGCCTCAGCCGGTTACAACCCGTCCACAGGAACGTACGCTCGCGGCGCGTCCTACTCGAACGCGTATGGATCTCAAAAAGTTGGCCAGGCCTACAACCCGTACACCGGAGCCTACGGCGCGACGCACCAAGGTTCCAACGCGTATTCGAACTGGGGAAGCTCGACGGCTTCGAAGAACGGCACGACGGTTGACTCGCAGCACTACTCGAGCGCCAACGGAAGCATCGGGACCGCCGAAAGTTCAAACGGTAACAAATATGCGGCCGTGAACGGCAACGCTTACAAGAACACCGGCAGCGGTTGGCAGAACGCGGGCGGTTCCGACGCTTCGCACGGATGGGCAAGCAGCAGCGGTTCGGACTACCACAGCAGCAGCTCATCGTCCGCTTTCAGCGGTTGGGGAAGCCATTCGGGCGGCGATTCGGGTTGGGGTTCGAGATCGTCGAGTGCTCAAGGCTGGGGCAGCCGAGGCGGCGGTGGGGGCTGGAGCGGGCGCGGCGGTGGCGGCTTTAGCCGTCGTTAGAGCTGAGGATTCGCGCCAGACGTCGTGAGAATCCCGAGCGAACGGAGGAGGAAAATGTACCAGTTGCTCCGCGATCGTGCGAGTTTAAGGTTGCGTTTCGTATTGGTGGTGGTGAGTGCCGGAGTGGTGTTCTCGAGCTGGGCGTGCAGCACCAAGACGCAGCCGAGTGCTGTGCAAGCGGCTCCCAAGACTTTTGCTTCGCCGGACGACGCCGGCAAAGCACTTTTTGAAGCGGCCAAATCCGGAAATCAAGACGCGCTGCTGGTTATTTTCGGCAGCGGCTCCAAGGAAGTGATTTCTTCAGGCGATGTGGCCGAGGACAAAGCTTCGCTGGGCGGGTTTGCGCGCGCGTACGAGCAGATGAACCGGTGGCGGAAATTACGCGACGGCAGCGAATTGCTTCTAGTCGGCGCGGACAATCAGGCGTTTCCAATTCCGCTGAAGAGCGCTGGCACCGGTCGGTGGTATTTCGATCTGTCCGCGGGAAAACAGGAACTGATCGCGCGCCGCATCGGCCGCGACGAAATCGTAGCCATGGATGTGTGCGGAGCGCTGGCAGACGCCCAGCAGCAGTACTTCAACCAAAAGCACGGCGGCGTGAAACAGTACGCACAGAAATTCGTCAGCGACGCGGGCCAACAAAATGGTTTGTACTGGGAATCTCCGGAAGGCGCTCCGCGCAGCCCGCTGGGGCCGCTGGTCGCATACGCCACCGCGGAGGGATTGACGCTCAAGCCCACGACCGCCCAGCCGTTCTACGGTTACTATTTCCGCGCGCTCGAGAGCCAAGGCGCCAGCGCCAAGGGTGGCGCGAAGCCGTACGTGGTGAGCGGGAAGTCGACCGCAGGCTTCGCTTACATTGCGTACCCGGTAAAATTTAACGATACCGGCGTACAGACCTTCATGATCAATCAAGACAGAGTGATCTACGAGAAGAACCTCGGCAACGATACGGCCACGCTCGCAAAAGCGACGACCGAATTCAATCCGGACAACACCTGGACGGCAGTGCAGTAGTTCGGCTGCTAGCGTTCCTTCCTGCAGGTAAAGACTCATCCTGTGGTGTTGTGTTCGGTGGAAAAAAGCTGCACAGGCGTGATCTCCTATTTTACTGGTCCGGAGAGTGGAGCAGGCAACCGGACTGCGAATGTTGAGGGCGAGTCACGCGCCCTTTGTGGGAGAAAGCGTCGGCCGCAGGGAACGCGGATGCGACGCATCGCTGCGCTTGGTGTTCCGGCGGGGTTGGCCGATGTTGCGCCAACTGTCCGTCGTAGGACGACAGCCTGCGCGGCAGGCTATCCCACCGGCCGAACGCGATATTGTTATTCCACTTTTTTGACGCCGGGGACTTTCCAGGAGCCGTCTAGGATCGAGGGCGGTTTCTCCTTGGGCCAGTACATACGGGTCATCAGGACGAAGTCATCCTTGGGAGCGGGCAGCCAGTTGGATTCTTGGGCTTTGCCGGGCGAGTCGGCCTGGATGTAGAGATCGGTTGAGCCGTCGGCGTTAGTCTTCAGGTGATCGCGCGCGCTGATCGAGTAGCGGTTGATCGGATTGGAGACGAAAAAGTATTTTGCGTTGTACATGGTCAGCGACCAGAAGCCGTCGACCGGCGGAAGCTGGCCTTTGTCGAAGTGCATCACGTATTTATTTGCGCCGTTATATTTCGTGATCAGCTCAGGGCCTTCGGAGGTCGGATACACGGCGTCCTGCGGACGATTGGCACCAAGGCCGAACCAGGTGATCAGCGCGCGCTGCAGGTAGTTCGTTCCGTAGAGACCGGTCTTGGTGGTAAACGTCCAGCCGTTTTCGAGCTTGGCGTCGCCGGCAACGAGACTCTCTTTCATCCACGCGGAGATTTTGTCCTGTGCCGCCTTCGGGGCTTTTTCGATTCCGGCGTCGGTGGGCGCGTCGAGTTTTGATGCGTCAAAATCCTGGCCGGGGACGATGCCGAGCGTGGCGAGCTTGGCGACCATTGGCGAGTCTTCGGCCGCGGGCGGATTAGTTTTGAGCAGCTCGGCGAAGAGTTTGAAGTAGGATGCACCGTCCATCGCGTTCACTTGTTCACGCACCGCCGTTTTCGTGTCGACAGAAGGATCGACTTCACCCGGCGCGGGCGTATAAGGCTTGCCAAAGGAAGAGAGCGGCACGGCGGACATTGCATCCTGGATGGCGTGGACGGCTTTGTAGTCCTCGGGCGTGCCGGTGCAATAGATTCGCCCGAGCAGCCAGACCAAGGCGGTGGGCGACTTATATTCGGTGACGCCCGCGGGAAGCGAGCCGCTCCAGCCCGGACCGGTGATCGCGTATTTCTGCGCGGCGGTCCCGGTGGTGCGCTTGCCGGGAACCTGGAAGACGTCGGTCCATCCGTCGAGCATTGGGAACAGCGCGTAACGGCCGTGGAGATCGGGAATGCTGATGACCCAGGGCTCTTTCGTAAGGTCGAGCCACAAGATGGTGTAGAGCGTGTCGGCGTTGGGCGCGGTGACGGCGTTGAACGACGCGTTGGGATAGGCGCGCAGCTTGGCGAACTGGCCCATGGGAGCAAACGTGCCGGCCGGCGCAGCGAGGTTGGTGGAGACGCGGCGCGTCAGTTCCATGGTGATCAGGGGGTAGGCGTAGATGTAAGCGTCTTTGGCGGTTTCGAAGGCGGCGAGTTCGCTCGCGTCATTGGAGATTTTTTGGCGAGAGCCGCAGCCGGCGATGGCGAAGCTAAGCGCGATGCTGAAAAGCGCGGCAAGGCGTTTTGGTTTTGGGTGGGTCACGGAGACTCCGGCGCTCGATAGGGTGAGCGTACGCGGAGGAGAGGTTAGTGGGACGAAGGGTGGAAGGGCAGTGGCAAAACTAACAGTGGCCTTGTGGGCGGTGGGTTCGTCTTCTGATCTCGCCTCCACTGAAAAACACAGGCGTGATCGCCTCTTTTACCGACGGGGTGCGTGGCGGTGGCGAACGCGTGGAAACTTGATGTTGGAGCAAAACGTTCGATGTGGTGTGTAATGGCGGTCATGCGTAATGCATCGTGAAGATATTCCTTTGGTAAGAGGGCTTCGATGTTTGTATGAGCGGGAGACAGGAATGAAACGTTTCTGCGGTTGTGGTGTGGCGGCGATTCTCTTGTGCTTGGGAGCGACGGCTTCGGCGCAGAGTGCGGCTCCGGCAAACAGCGCGAGCGAACCTTTCGCGGCGACAGCCAGCGACGCGGCGGCGGACGCTGCGGAGCCGAAGCCGATGGTGGTGATCGAGAGCGTGGCGAACGATCAGGTGAAGAAGCGGATGGCGATCGCGTATCCGCCGGACGCGATCAGCGCGAAAGTTTCGGGCGCGGTGAAGCTGCAAATTCTGGTTGGATTGAACGGACGCGTGGTAGCGGCGCGGGCGGTTTCAGGGCCCGACGAGCTTTCGACAGCGGCGAGGAATGCCGCGGCGAGTGCAGAGTACACGCCGATGACGCTCGACGGAAAACCATTCTACATGGCGACGACGATTCGCTTGGCGTTCGACCTGGACACTTCCACCGATCCACCCAAGGCGAACGTGCGCGAGCTGGTCGCGAGCGAAGGTCAGCCGGAAGATGCCGCGGCGCTCACGGCGGACGAGCCGCTTGCCGGTGCGCCAGGAATGGGGTGGTCGAGCGGGAAGCCGAAAGTGAAAGGCGTCACGTATTTCGTGACCAAGGCGCGGCTGATTCACAAGGTAGAGCCCGACTATCCCCGGACGTTGAAGCAAGAGCATATTCAGGGCACGGTAGTGTTGCGCGCGGTGATCCAGAAAGACGGTGTGCTGCGCGACATTACGTACGTGTCGGGACCGAAGCCGCTCTCGGGGCCGGCGATCGATGCGGTGAAACAGTGGCGATACGCGCCGACGTTGATGCTTGGAAAGCCGGTCGAGGTAGAGACGACGATCAGCGTGGTGTTCTCGTTAGGCGCACCGCCGCCGAAGTCCTGACGCGAACGAGCGCGGCGGATTCGGTGAACGGGAGATGGACTACGATACGAGTCGCGCATTGGTGACGCGCGATGAATTTGGGGGAGGCAGCGATGCGAACAATTTGGGTCGCGGCGATTGTAGTGGGATGTTTTTGTTTTGGCGCGGCCGGTGCGCGTGCGCAACAGCAGCAGGGCAGTGGCACGTCGAGCGCGAGCCCGTCTGCGACTCCTTCGGGAAAGACGGATGGACAGGGCGCGGCGCCGAAAGCGGGCGACGCGCAGGCGGCGGGTTTGAATGATGCGCAGGCGAAGCCGGTCGATCCGGAATTCCGGGCGCGAGTTCTGAAGCTGATGGAAATTACGGAAATGAAGGAGACGATGGCCAAGCTGTGGACGTCCATGGCGCCGACGGTGCGGCCGGTGTTGATGCAGGCGCTGCCCGCGACGCAAAACCGCGACGCGATTGTGGACACGTATCTGGAGGAGCTGGGCGCGTCGATGCAGTCGGCCGAGGCGATGGAAGGCTACGTGCAGATTTACGCAAGGCACTTGACGCTGGCGGATGTGAATGCCGCAATTCAATTTTATTCCACGCCGGAGGGAGATCACGTGCGGCGCGCGTCGCAGGACATGGCACCGGAGTCGATACAATATGGACGCGATCTGGCGCTCAAGAATGCGCCGCTGATCATGAAATCGTTGTGCGGGAAGTATCCGGAATTGCAGGAAGACGAGAGGGTCTGCGGGAAGGCGGACGACAAATCGAAGAGCGAGTTGATAGGGAAAGAGGTGCCGGCGGGGAAGTAGGGCGGGGAGCGTAACGGCTACGGCGTGCGCGAACCGTCCCACAGACTAAAGTCTATGCGACGCAAAGCTCCGCATCAGGTGTCGGCCGGTCCGGCGGCGTGTTGCGGGTGTACGTTTCCGCTTCATCGTAGGACGACAGTCCCGCGAAGCGGGACGCCCCGACGCTATGTTTTCCAGAAGGGCGAAGGCCCGACATATTCCATTTCATACTTTCGTAGAAAGGTGGCTTGATCGGCGGGCTGTTTGTGAGGCGGCTCGATATCGAGGAAATACTGCTCCATCTTTCCGGCGGGCGTGAAGGCGATCAGCAGATGGCTCGGGCCGGGGCCGACCGGCGAAAAAGTGTGCGGGACGCGGCGAGGGCCGAGGACCGATTCGCCAGGATGCAGCCGCAGCCTCCGATCTCCGATTTGGAAATCGACGTCACCTTCCATCACGTAGAACCATTCATCCTGATTGATATGCAGATGGAGCACCGGGCCGCCGGGCATCGCGTGCGAGTGCTCGATGATGAAGAGACGGCCACCGGTTTCGGCCGTGCCAACTTTAAAAGTGATGGTGCTGAAGCCCAACGGGTGTGGATGGCCGTAACGGTCTTCGCCCGCATCGACGACGTGGAGTTCGGGCGGCTGCGCGGATTCTTGTGGGGGTGGCGCGGCGGTTTCGTTCACGGAGAGAAATTTGGGAAGCGTTGCGGCGGGGAGCACGGCGGCTGCGGTTTGCAGGAACGCGCGACGTTGCATCGGAGAACCTCGTAATTAGCGGGACGGGAAAGTATGGACACGATATCGGCGCTTGGGCTCGTTGGCAAGTTCGATTTGGGCAGAGAGCGGCTGAAGCCGCGATCCTCGAAAAAGGAAGGCACGCAGACAGCAGTGTGGGTCCCACGGGCGGCCACCTGTCAGTTCTGACAGTTCCATCGGGGCGCTTGCGGGACTAGACTCGGCGGGAATGAAGTGGTGTGCTCGGGGCGGAGTGAACCGGGCCGGACCGTGTCCGTGGTCGGTTTGCGTAGCGCAGATTTCTGCGCGCGGGCCCGGCGTGAGGGAGAAAGTCCCATGAAAAAGCTACTGACGGGTCACTGGCTGGTCCAAGTGGCGATCGGAGCGGCCAAAGCGGCGAGTCGGGCGGCGATACTTGGGGCGGTCTTCTTTGTGGCTGCCGGGCTGTCGGCGGGGCCGGCGTGGGCGCAGGCAACCGCACAGGATCCGGGGTGGCCGCGCCAGATCGTGAGGGCCCAGGGGACACTGGTCTACTACCAACCCCAGGTGGACGACTGGGAAAATTTTAAGAAGCTGCACTGGCGGATGGCGATTTCGCTGACACCGGCGGGCGCGAAAGAAGTCGTGGGCGTGGTGGTGCTTCACGGCGATACCAGCGTGAACTCGGAAACGCAGATGGTGCTGATCTCGAATCTGCAGGTCGATCACACGTATTTTCCTTCAGCCAGTCCGGCCGATGCCGCGGCGCTGGATGGAGTAGTGCGAACGTTTGTTCCGCCGAGCGTGTGGATCACGATGCAGCGGCTGGTGGCGTGCGTGCCGAAGCCGTCGACGCCGCCCCCCGGCGTTCAACTGAACAACGAACCTCCAAAGATCCTTGCAAGCTACAAGCCCGCCATCCTGCTTTCGGTGGAAGGAAACACGATGTTCGGCGACGTGCCGAAGACAAAATTGCAGTACGTGATCAACACCCAATGGGCGCTGTTCCTTTATGACAAGTCGACGTACTACCTGCTCGCGGGCGAGCGTTGGCTGATGGCGCCGAGCCTGGATGGGCCGTGGGCTCCGGCGGCGACCCTTCCCGACGACATGAAGAAGTTGCCGAAGGAGCAGTTATGGACAGGCCTCGCGGCCTACATTCCTCCGCCGGCGTCGAGCGCGAACGCGCCGATCCCGACAGTTTTCTACAGCAGCACGCCTGCGGTGGTTTTGCTGTTCAACGGCCAGCCGGTCTATACGCCGATTCAAGGAACGCAGCTGGTGTACGCGACGAACACCACGAGCTACGTGTTCGTGTACACGCCGACGAAGCAGTTTTACTACATGACCGGCGGACGCTGGTTTACGGCGAGCAGCCTGGCGGGGCCGTGGACATTCGCGTCGGCGAGCCTGCCAGCGGATTTCGCGCACATTCCGCCGGACAGTCCCGCCGCGCAAGTGCTCTCATCGGTGCCGGGGACGGACGAAGCGAAGGATGCGGTGATGATCGCGCAGGTGCCGACGTCGATTACCGTGAATGCGACGGAAGCGGCTGCGAAAGCGAGTGTGACGTACGACGGCTCACCGGAATTCGTGCCGATCACCGGCACCACACTCTCCTACGCGACGAACACCGCGCAGAAAGTAATTCAAGTGGGCAATCTCTACTACCTGTGCCTGCAGGGAATCTGGTTCGTCTCGGCGTCGCCGACCGGGCCTTGGCTCACGGCGGATACGGTGCCGCAAGTGATCTATACGATTCCTCCGAGCTCCCCGGTTTACAACGTGACGTACGTCACGCAGGTCGTTGGGCCGAGCGGAACGGTGCAATCGAGCTACACGGCCGGTTATATGGGTGCGTTTGTGGTGGGCGTTGCGGTCGGAGCGGTGGTCGCCGGAGGAACCGGCTACTACTATCCGCCGTACGTCTATCACCCGGCTTACGGCTATCCCGTTTACCACCCGTATCCAACGACGTACGGATATTCCACGGCGTATCGCACCAGTACGGGAGCGTATGGCGTTTCGCAGACGGCGTACGGGCCGTATGGATCGGCGACGAGGTCCGCTTCGTACAATCCGTACACCGGTACATCGACGCATTCGGCGTCCGTGTCCACGCCATACGGAAGCGCGGGCGCGGCATCGGCCTACAACCCATACACCGGCGCTGCCGCGGCGACGCATCAAGGCTCGAACGGATACAGCTCGTGGGGTAGCTCGGCGGCCGTGGGCAAGAATGGAGAGAGCGCGTACTCGCAACACTATTCGACCGCGCAGGGATCGGTCGGTTCGGTGCAGACCTCGGCGGGCGGAAAAGCGGTGGGCGCGACGGGCGCGTACGGAAATACCGCGACGGCGGGCAAAGCGTCAAACGGCAACATGTACGCGAGCTCGGATGGCAACGTTTATAAAAACACGGGCAGCGGCTGGGAAAAGGCGGGGAGCAACGGAAGCTGGACTCCGGTGAATTCATCGAGCGCGCAGGAGAAGTCTTCGGCTTCGAGTTACGAGCAGCAGCATCCGTCGTCGACATCCAGCTACCAGCAGCAGCACCCTTCGTCGACGGGATCTTCGTCATATCAGAAACCGGCGGGGAGCGAGTCGACACAGAACATGCAACAGGAAGCGCAGAACAGGCAGCGCGGAGAGCAATCCAGCCAGCGCTATTCACAGCAACGGTCGAGCGGTGGGTGGGGCGGTGGCGGGCACAGACGATAACGGCACAGATCTGAAAAAAGGAGATTGCGAATGAATATTGGACGCGCAGCAAATTTCGTTGGACGGCGGCTGATGATGACCGGGGCCATTGCGGTCGTAAGCTTGGCGCCGGCGTTTGCGCAAAGCCCGGACCTGCAAGCGAAGCTCGCGGAACTGAAGCAGAACGCGGCGCTGAATACGCAGATGCTGCACCAGTATCAATGGACGGAAACGACCCAGCTTACATTGAAGGGCGATGCGAAACCGCCTTCGCAGAATCTGTGCCAGTACGGGCCGGACGGGCAGGTGCAGAAAACGCTGATCGGCCAGCCGCCTCCCCCGCCGAGTGGCGGAAGGATGAAGCAGCGGATCATCGAAAAAAAGAAAGAAGAGATGAAGGACTACATGGGTGAGGTGAAGCAGTTGCTTTCCCTGTACGTTCCGCCCGACCCGCAGAAAATGCAGCAGGCTTACGCGGCAGGAAAGCTTTCGATGAATCCGGTCGGCGGGATGATCAACTTTATCTTTACGGATTACGCGGTGCCGGGCGACAAAATGACGCTGACGTACGACCGGGAAGCGAAGAAGATTATCTCGCTCAACATCAACACGTACATGGGCGATGAGAAGGACGCGGTGACGTTGCAGGCCACGATGGCGACACTCCCGAATGGGCCGAGCTACACGCAACAGTCGGTGTTGACGGCGACGGCGAAAGAACTCGTGGTGACGACTACCAATTCGAATTATCAGAAGCTCGGCGGCTAGTTAGCTGGGCACGACGTGCGCTCGCAAAGGCACGGCCATGATCGCCTGTTTTACTTGTCGGTGTGAGTAGCACAGGTAATCTTGTCTGAGTGCGAGAGGAAGCGGCTGGCTTGGCTGCGGCGTCTCGCAGGATTTGGATACCAATGCGCCAAAGCGGAGCCGCCACTGCGGTGCGCGGCGAGGCCACGCATTCACGGGCAAGATTACCTGTGCGATTCACGGAACTCACGCCGCCCTAAAGAGGCACGGCTGCGGGCTCGACCGCGACGGCTTCCTCTCGCAATTCTTTGTCGATAAACTTTTTGAGCGCCAGGGTGAGAGGAATCGCCAGGATTGCTCCGGGAACTCCCAGAAGGAACGTCCATCCCATCAAAGACAGCGTAATTTCGAGCAGCGAGACGTCCACGGCGTGCTTCATGAAGATCGGCGTCACAAGATTATCGATGAGCAGGTTCGTCAGGACCAGTCCGATCGCCACGACCAGCGCCCTCTTCCAGCCGTACATCAGCAGCGTCACGAAGGTCGGCGGCAGCAACGCCGCGATGAATCCAACGGTGGGAATGAAGTCGAGCACAAAATAGACGGCGGCCCAAAGGACGGGTGTGTCCACACCCATGACCGAGAGGAAAATGAGATTGAGCACGGCGTTGATGGAGGCCGATTTCGCGGTAACCATCACGTAGCTTCGTGCCGCCGATCCGTAATAAGCCAGTTTCTCAGCGAGCGGTCCTCGCGTTACGCCGGTATCTTCCACCATTGCCGCGACGAACAGAAAAGCTAAAAACGAGATGAGCACGCCGCTGGAAATGATCGCGCCCGCTTCGGGCAGGACAATTCGCGTGGCTTCGCGAAGCCTGTCCGGTGTTAATACACTTTTGATGGATATCGTCGGCGCGGAGAGGTCGTGTGCCGCCATAAAACCTCCGAATTGCTGGTAGCGCGCGCTCAGGAGCTGCTCATAAAGCGGCAGTCTTTGGGAAATGCGGACGGCGGCAAAATCCAACGGGAGCAGCAAAAACAACACGAAGGCGAGCACGGCGACGGCAGTCAGAGCGATGGCCACGCTTTTCGAGACCTTGAATCGCTCCACAATCCATTTGGGAAACGGCAGGATGGCGTAGGCGGCGAGCAAGCCCAGCAAGAGCGGGCTCAGCACAGCAGCTGCGGCGCGGATTCCCCAGACGACGATCACGATGCAAGCAGCGCCGGCTAGAACTCGCAAGAGCGGCGAAACGGAGGTGTCTTTCATGTTGTGAATGAATCGACGCCCGGGTGGAGCGGCTCGTCGAGGTCCATCTTACGAGAAACGGTACTCGCGGACAGGCTTCACGGATATTGGTAGAAATGACAGACCGTCGACGTCAACGCGGACAGCGACAGAATGCTCGGTGGATGCCCGGCGAAACCCAGGCGTAATCCCCCATTTTGCCGGTGACTCGGTGCGCGATTTTTAGTGGCAGGAGCCGTCGTCGTAAAACTGGCCGCTGGCAGCCACGGCGCTGAGCGAATGGCCGCAGGCGACGATGCGCTGGTTCAAACTGTCGTTATCGAGCGAGTCGGGCGAGATGTAGGTGAGGTTGGCGCGCTTAGCGAGGTAACGATCGGTGAGCGCGCCCATATTTTGGAATAGCGTGTTAAGGAGCGCGTAGGCGCTGCGGTCGGAATCGGTGCTACTCGCGACGGAGACCAGGCGAAGCTTGGTTTGCGACTGCGCGCGATAGGCGGCGAACATGCCCGCGCTGAAGGGATAGCCGTTTTGGATAGCGCTGGCGAGCGCGGCGTGCCACTCGCGAAGCGTGGCCGCCTCTTCGATGGCGGCGCTCATGAATCCCTTCGAAAATCCGGGATTTGAGGCAGCTGTGCTTGATGCCGGCGGAGCTGCGCTTCCGTTCGTGTTTGCGGAAGGAGTTGAGCCTGTGACAGGTAGCGTCAACGCGATTTGGCCTCCTGCATAACTGATCGAACCTCCCAGCGCGCGCGTGAGCGCGTCCAAGTCCACATAAGAGCGGTTGTTCATTTGCACGATGGCAACGGAGGATTGCTGGCCGTTTACGACGAGGGACTGCGTTGTGTTGCTTTGCTGTGCTCCGGTGGATGTGGCGATCGTAAGAAAGGCTAGGGCCACGATCGAGCGCGAAAGTGAGCGGCGGCGCGCGCCTGATGGAGAGAGAGCTGTTTTTTCTGTTGTAGGGTCGGGCATGGAGCCTCGCACAAGGAATTATTTGTTGCTGACATGGTACTCGCGTCGTTGTTGCGCGTGGGAAAAAACAGGGTGAAGCGATGGAGTGGGCGACGGGCCCCGGCGTGTGGGACAGTCCCGTTTCGCGGCACTATCTTTCTAGAGCTTGTTCTCCCAGTCGGTGGACTTGAACCAGTATTCGCGCTTGCGGAGGAGCCAACGGTTGCTGGTGCGGGAGGCGATCCAGGAATTCAAGTAGTTCACAAATTCGAGGTCGCCGCGCGGGACGGCGAAGGCAGCGGGATACGTCGAGAGCGCGATATCGCAGAGACATTTCACTTTGTCGGGAAAAAGGCGCGCGACAATTTCCGGGCGCGGGCTGTCGGCCACGGCGGCGTCAATTTTTCCGTCGACCAGATCGTTGAAGGCCTCGCCGGAATTGGTGTAGTCGATGATCTGCGCGTTCGGTAGGACGACGCCGGCCATGTCTTCGGCGGTGCTACCTTCGAGGACGCCGATCTTGACCGAATCCTTGTCGAAAACCTCGAGAGTAGTGGCGCCGGCGACGGGGGATTTTGCGCTGGCGATCAATTTCACATCGGTTTCGTTGTAGGGATCGCTGAAGTCGACTTTCAATGCGCGCTCGGCGCTGATGGAAAGGCCGGAAATGATGATGTCGTACTTTCCGGCGCGCAGGTCGGGGATCAGGTCGCGGAACGGCGTCGGATGGAATTCGACTTTCACGCCGAGGTCGCGCGCCAGTTTTTTGGCGACGTCAATTTCGAAGCCGATCAGATTGCCGTCCTTATCGTGCATCGCCCAAGGAATGATCAGCGCGACCCCGACGCGGAGCACGCCGGCTTTTTCGATGCCGACCAGAGTGTCGGTCGAGACGCGCGGGGATACGGTGCGATGACCGGCGCGAGGGGCGGGTTCTTCGGCGTTTGTGGATTTGGGCGCCGAGGCAGTGGGAGATTTTTCGGCGGGCGCGGATTGGGATTGCGGCGCGGGGGCGGCGGCTTCCTGGGCTTCGACGCAAAACGAGAGCGCGAGGATTGCGCACGCTAGTGATGCGAGTTTGAGTTGCGTGCAGATTCTGGCGGTGATCATGGCGATGAATCCTCTCCTCGGTACGGTCTGAAGGTGCTGCGCTTGATATTCTTGAAGGACTAAAAATCAAAGGCGCGGGCATGATCGCCCACGCTACTTGCTAGTCGTAGCGGTTAGGGCGGTCGTTGTAGCCGTCGTTGTAGCCTTCGGCGAAATCGCGTTCGAAGGCGGGAGGATAGCGATCCTTGTAGAAGCGGTAATCGGCGGTGCGATCGTTGTCCCAGTCGCGCGAGCCGTGGCGATAGCCGTCGCGATAATACTGGCGGCGAAGCTCGGCCGTGTCGTCGTGATTTTGGTTTTTATCGTTGTTGGAGGCGGCGATGGCTGAGCCGACGATGATCGCTCCCAGAATTCCGGCGGCGACGGCGGCGCCTGTGTTGCTGCCACCGTTGTTATTTTGATAGCGGCCGTAATCGAATGTGGCGCGGCAGCCTCGATCGACCCAGATACCGCGGTAGTCGTAGCCCCAGGTGCGGCCGTAGGTGCAGGGGCTGCCGGAATTCTGGCGGACCAGGCGGACGTAATTTTGCGTGTCGACACGGCAATATTTGTAGTGGCCGTCGTTGCTGGCGCAATTCATGGTGCCTTGCTGGGCGGTTGCGAGCGGACACAGCACTGCGAGAGTGAGAATGACGGCGATGGCGGTCGAGCGGCGAAAAGTATTCATGGCGGCTCCGTGCGGGATGATGCGCGGAAAAGATACAACGGGGCGGTGGGAAATTCCAGAGAGGGATTAGGCGGGTGCGACGAACTGGGTGCTCGGAGAGCGCCTGCAACATGGACCTCAGTCTGTGGTTGGCCGAGCTTGAGCTCGTCGGGGTGGGGCGGGTTTGGTTGGGGCGGAAACTCGCGCGGGACTTGATCTGTGGTGGTTGGCCGCTCGGCTCGTGGGCGGGTGGTGATGGCTCGGAAGTGGGTACGGCGGTAGCAAGCTCCCGCAGTCTATAGCGCTTCGCGCTGTCGCCGCTTCTCGTCGCTTCACAGACTCTAGGCCATGTTGCAGCGCGCTGCGCGCGCCTCAGGCAAGAGATCTGTCTACTGGAGGGAGAGGGACATTGCGGTCCAGTCCAGCGTCACGGAGGAGGATTGGTTCAGGAGATCCATACCGAGGTTGCCGGAGAACCACGAGCTGGTGGCGTTGTTGGACTTGATCAGGACGTGGGCGGGCTTGAGCGTCAGGGGGCGGCCGGCGACGTTGAGGGTTATAGAGTCGAGCGCGACGGAATCGAAGTCCGAGCTGCCGCCTACCCCGGTGAGCGTGTGCGTTTCTTTTTTGCCGGAGGCGATGAGGGCAGGGAAGGCGGCGGCGAAGCCGGGATAGAGATAAGTGACCTGCGCGCCAGTGTCGAGGCTGAACTGGAGATCGTGGGCGTTGGATGTGAGCGCGATGAATGTGGACGTGTCCTGGAAGGCGAGATTGGATTTTGGAATGGTAGCGTAGGGAATCGGGACGCTGAATTCGAAGGTGCGCTTCGCATAAGACCAACGGATCGTCTTCATCGCAAGTAACACAGGCATTCCGATGATGCCGCGCTTGACGGCGGGCAGATCGTTGAAAGGCGGATTCGCGTCGGGCAGCACGGTGAAGACAACGTGTGAGAGATGCAAGCCGCCGATAGCGAGGTCGTTCACCACGGCGATGCGCATTGAGATCCTTGCGGCGGTCATGGTGTACATGCTCGCGCCGGTGGACTGGACGGTGAGACCGAGGCGCTTGGCTTCGGACTCGCTCATGAAGGATGTGGCGGCGCCGTTGTCGAAGGCGTAGCTGGCTGCCGAGTTGTTGATGGCGATGGGAAGGAAAAGATTGCCGTCGACGAAGTCGATAGCAATGTTCCCCGAGGATTTTGGAACCGTGACGGTAAGGTCGCCGGCCTGTGCGAGAGTGGCGAGCATCGACCGCTCTTTCCTCTCGTCGTCGTTCGCGGGTGCGTGATGATAGAGGTCGTCGGCGGCGAGCGCGGATCTATATTTTCCGTGGCGGTAATACATCGCGATCATGATTTCGCGGGAGTCGGAGGCACGACTGGAGTGCGGCTCGCCGCGCATGTCCATTTTCAGGTCGCGCTCGGCGGCTTCGGTCTGGTTGAAGGCGGCTTCGACGGCGCCGCGGTAGAAAACCGGCGCGTGGTCGGCGGCGGAATTTACGGCGTCGCGAAGGGCGAACCACTGGTGCGTTTCGTAGAGATGCTTGTAATCGGGCGCGGTGGGGAGTGTTCCTGGAACCGTCGCGGGAAGGGCTGTGGGAACGGCGAACGCGCACGCCGCGGCGGCGATGAGTCCCAGGGGCTCAAGGAATGCGGTGAGGCGCATCAGCTTTTAGCGTAACACGGAGAGAAGGCGCGGGCGTTTTGGAATGGTGCGGCGGTGTGCGGATGCAGTAAGGGTGTGGGATAGCCTGCCGCGCAGGTTGTCGTCCGACGAACTCTATTCTTGATATGGCAGGTGCGTTGGCGGTACGGACAGCTCAAAGACCTTATCGTGTTTCTGATTTTGGAACGTTGGCGGTTTTTCCTCGATTGAAGTCCTGCTCGGTAGGGCGACAGTCTGCGCGGCAAGCTATCTTAGGCGGCTGCACAGGCGTGATCGCCGATTTTATTCAGCGCGCGGAAGGGGAGGGGGTAAAACGCAAGCGTCGCACAAACTCGAAAGTCTGCGCGACGCGAATTGCGGAAAAGGTGACGTTGCGTTATTCAGCTTGGACGAAGCGACGGCGCATCAGGGCCAAGCCGGCGAGGCCGGCTGCCAGCAGCACGAAGCTGCCAGGCTCAGGCACGGTACCTGATCCGGATGCCGGCGCGATGTTCAGCAGGTTGGCGGCGGGAGTCCAGAAGTAGAACGTCGGCGGCGGCGTTACGCCAGAGACGGCGTTGAACGTGATGGTGGCCGTCTTTCCGCTTTCCGTGTAGGTGATGAACTGATCTCCGGCGCCCAGCGCCTCGGCTGTGCACGGACCGGTCAAGGTTACCGGCGACGAGTCGGCGGAAATTGCGCTGCCGCTGGAAGGATTATTCGGGTTGTTGCAATCGAACACGCCGTAACCCGCGGCGAGGCTGGTGAAGGTGAGCGTGAAAGATGTGCCCGACTCGAACGAAGACGGAATCTGAAAAATATCGAGCAGCGGATTCACGTTGTCGTTCTTATTGAAGAACGGAGTGACGGCAATTCCGTTGACGGTCGTCGCCGAGTCGAAATTTGCGTCGGTCGCAACTCCCTGTTGCGAGGCGCCTTTTTCGGCGTGAACGCCGTTGGCGAATGCAGGAGCGGCAGAAAATAGGACAAGGGCAGCAGCGGATACGAACAAGCGGTTGAACATAAGGACTCTCCGTGAGGGGACTGGGTACAAGCTTTTTAAACTCGCCAGCGAATAAAGTCAAGCTGAAAGGCTTCGAAAGCCTCCTATGTACGCGGGATCCGTTTGATACGTACTAGAACGAAAGCCATGATTATTACTTATCCGTACTGACCGAAGGAGCTTCGTCCGGCCGCCGCCGCCCCCCCGCGCAACGGAAAACTCGCGTTGAGAGCGCTTGTGGCATAATTCGTGCGCTCAGCCTGGGTCTTTCACGATGGACGAGTCCAAACGCAACCCGCCGAGCGCGGACGTCACCACCGACAAGCTGATCCCGCCGAGCAGCGATGCTCGGTCGTCTGACCCTGACAATCCGCTCGTCCTGCCACCGGGCACGCCGCTTACCGCCGTATTCCAACCCAATCAAGTCCTGGCAGGGCGTTTCACGGTGATCCGCTTCATCGCGCGTGGCGGCATGGGCGAAGTGTATGAAGCTGAAGATGAAGAACTGAGGGAGCGCGTAGCGGTGAAGACGGCGCGGTTTGAGAGCGCGCAATCGACCCACGAGATCGAGCGTTTCCGCCGCGAGATTCAACTGGCGCGAAAAGTGACGCACCCGAACGTGTGCCGGACGTTCGACGTTTTCCGGCACGGCACCACGCCGCTCGGAGCAGCGCCGTCGCAAATCCTAATCGTCAGTATGGAATTGCTTTCGGGCGAGACGCTCGATAAGCGCGTTCGCGGCGGCCGGCGAATAAACACCGCGGAAGCTCTGCCGATCGTGGAACAGGTGTGCGCGGGGCTCGGCGCAGCGCATCGCGCAGGCGTAATTCATCGCGATTTCAAAAGCAGCAACGTGATGCTGGTGCGGCGAAAAGATCCCGGCGAGCCGCTGCGCGCGGTGATCACCGATTTTGGGTTGGCGCATGCAGAGGAACGCGCCGAACACACGCTGACCAAGCCGGGCGACATTGTTGGAACGCCGTCCTACATGGCGCCGGAGCAGATCGAAGGCGGAGCGATCACTCCCGCGACGGATATCTACGCGCTGGGAATCGTGATCTATGAAATGCTGACGGGCATGCTGCCGTTTTCGGCGGATACGCCGCTCGCGGTGGCGATGAAGCGGCTGAACGAAGTGGCTCCGTCGCCGCGGACGCTGATTCCGGATGTGGATCCGAAGTGGGAAGCCGTGGTGGCGCGATGCCTGGAGCGAGCGCCGGAGAAAAGATTCGCGTCAACCGAAGACGTAGCCAGGGCGTTGCGCGGCGAGACGGTGCCGAAGTTCGTCGATCGGGACCCGACCGAAGTCGTGGTAACGACGGTCGAGAGTTTTTGGAAGCGTGCAGCGGTGCCGATGGCGATCGCGGCACTGGTGATCGTGTTGGCGGGCGCTGGATTGTGGTGGTGGATGCATCGTCGCGCAGCGGAGCAGGCGGCCGCACAGCAAGCGGCTGCGGAAACCGCGGCGGGTGCGCGCAAGTCTGTAGCGATTCTGGGGTTTCAGAATATGTCGGGCCGCAAAGACGCGGATGCGCTCGGAAATATTCTTTCGGATAGCCTGTGGTCCCAGCTCGATACCGACGCACTTCGCGTGATTCCTCCGGCGCGCGTGGATGAAATGAAGCAGAACTTGAAAGTCGGCAACGCAGCGAAATCGTTGTCGAAAGATCAGATTGCGGCTATCCGGAAATTTCTGGGCGCGGACATTCTGATCCTGGGGTCGTACACCGTCGCTGGAACGGGCGCCCACGCCGCGGTTGACTGGAATATTCACTTGCTCAGTGGAGTGAACGGAGACAGTGCAGGTTCGGTGGCGCAATCCGGAACGGAAACGGATTTGAACGCGCTGGCCGTGCACGGCGGGCGCCTAGTCCGGCAGAAGCTTGGTGTGACGCTATCGGCGGCGGAAGAGGCGCGGATGGACGCGTCGCTATCGAGCAACGCCGACGCGATGAAGTATTACTCGGAGGCGCGAGAGAAATTGCGGGAGTTCGACGTGCTTGCGGCGACGAAATTACTGCAGCAGTCGGTGGCGGCCGATCCGCAGTTTGCGCAGGCGCACAGCACGCTGGCGCAGGCCTGGGACGCGCTGGGATTCGAATCGAAGGCGGCAGACGAAGCGCAGAAAGCTCTGGACGCGGCGGCGAATCTTTCCACGGAAGCAAAAAGCCGCGCGAGCGCGCAACTCTACGCGGCGAAACGCGATTGGACGAAAGCGATTCAGGAGTATTCGCAGCTCTGGGCGGAGTATCGCGACGAGCCCGAATACGGCCTGCTGCTCGCTCACACGCAGGTGCGGGCCGGAAAATCGAAAGACGCGCTGACCACGATCAATCAACTGCGGAGCCAGCTGCTCGCGCCCGGCGTTCGCGCACAGGCGGATCTGGTGGAGGCGCGGGCGCACGGCGATCTGTCCGACTACAAAGCGGAACTTGCATCGGCAACGTCGGCTGCGGACGGTGCGAAAGCTATCGGCGCGCAGATCCTGCTCGCTCGCGCGCGGATTTTGCAGTGCTACGTCCATCTGACGCTTGGCGAGCCGGATGCGGCGCGGCCGCTCTGCGAAGAGGCCAAGAAAATCAATCTGGCTTCGGGCGATCAGTTGGGTGCGGCGCGCGCATCGAACGACATTGCGACGGCGTATTACTACGCGGGAAACGCGGCGGCCGCCGAGCCGCTCTACCAGGAAGCGTTGAGCATTTCGCAATCGATTGGCGACGCGTACGACGAAGCGGGCGCGCTGAATAATCTGGCGAACATTCAATCCGGCAAGGGCGATCACACCGCGGCGGTGACGACCTACGAGCAGGCGATCAAAGTGGCGCGTGAACGGAACGAGATCGGCGACGTAGCACTGGCGCAGCAGAACATGGCGATCGATCTGTACGCCGAAGGCGATAAGGCGCGAGGCGCGGAGGCGTTTGGCGAATCGCTGAAAACGGCGCGCGACATGGGAGACCGCAACCTGGAAGCGAGGGTGCTGAACAGCGAGTGCGCGGAACTTCTCACTACGGGGGATCTGGCCGGCGCGCGCAAAAGTTGCGAGGATTCGATCAAGATTCGGCGCGAGATCGACGACAAGGCCGGCATCGGAAAGTCGCTGGCGAACTATGGCGGCGTCCAGATGGCGCAGGGAGATTTGAAGGGCGCCGCGGCGAGCCTGGGCGAATCGCTCACCGCGCTGCAGGCGGCGGGCGCGAAGGGCGATGCCGCGTACACGCAGATTTCGCTGGCGATGCTGGCAATCGAAGAGAAAAAACTGATCGACGCGGCGAAGTATGCGAACGATGCGGCGACGGAACTGGCCGACGAGAAGGACGCGGGCGGGGAAGCCGAGGCGCGGTTGACGCTAGCGCGCGCGATGCTCGCGAGCGGCAACGTGCCTGGTGCGCGCGTGTTGAGCGACAAAGCGACTGCGCTTGCGGCGCAGAGTGGCGATCGCGGGACGAAGCTGGACGCGGCAGTGGTGGCGGCGTTCGTCGATGCGAAGAGCGGGAAAACGAGCGACGCGATCACGGCGCTTCTAGCGGCGCAGAAAGATGCGCACGCGGCGGGCATGGTCTCTACGGAATACGATGCGCGCCTCGCGCTTGGCGAAACGCAGATCGCAAGCGGGAAAAAAGATGCAGGGCGCGCGACGCTGCGAGCCCTGGCGCAGGATGCCAAGGCGCACGGCTTTGGTTTGATGGCCCAGAAGGCGCAGGCTGTGGTGGCGGGCGTCACGGCGGCGGACGCTGCGTCTGCCGGCGCAAGTTAAAAGTTCGGTTCTTCGTGACGAAATTATTTTCGGCGATATCCCCTGCGACTTTCCAGCTCAGGCGCGAATCACAATAGAAGAGGTGTATTCCGATGGCTACGCGCGAAATTATGGTGAAGCGGTTTACGTTGACTTCGAAGAAACCGTTTGCGGAGGTGCTGGCGGCGATCGATTTGCAGATCGGGCATCCGGACATGCGCGGATTCGGAGCGGCGTTGACTGGTGCAAGGACGATCGATGAAGCGCGCGACGTGGTAAACGGCGCGACGAGCAGCATCGGGCTGATGGAGTTTGCGCGCTTCGATTTGGGGATGGTGTTGCGAAAAGAAATGGGCGAGAGCGCGCCGAGGGTGGTGCGGATCGTCGCGGGGAATCCGATGATCATGAAAGAAATGGTGAAGCATGTACATGACGCGGGTTCGTATGCGCCGGTGACGATACTGGTGGACGAACGCGACGGAGGCGTGATGGTTTCGTACGACCGGATGGAGAGCTGCATAGCGACGTACGGGAGCGATGAGGCGCTGGCGGTGGCGCGGGACTTGGATGCGAAGCTGGAGCGGGTGATCGAGGGAGCGGTGGGGTGAGTAGCGTAGACGATCGCGCCTGCGAATTGTGAATTTGAGCTGGGTACCATTTAAAACCAAAGGGTACCGCACCCGGCAAGGCGAGGTGTGCTTGCCGATCATGTGTCGGTCCGATGTCGATCGTACGCGAAGGCGAGCTGACTTCGCCCGATGATAGTCCCGCGAAGCGGGACGATCGCACGTTTGCGTTGCGAGCGTGTGGAGATTGCGAGAGCATCGAAGCGCGTGACCTCCATGGGCGCCACACTGGTCTGGATCATTTCGATTGCTAGCATCGTGTGCATGCTGGTGCGTCCGCTGAAAATTGCGGAAGCGTACTGGGCGTGCGGGGGCGCGTTTTTGCTGGTGGTGATGCGGCTGATCCCGTCGCAGGCGGCGATGGGAGCGATCAAGCAGGGCCACAACGTTTATTTATTTCTGGCAGGCATGATGGCCCTGGCGGAGCTGGCGCGCGAAGAAGGGGTGTTCGACTGGATGGCGTCGGGAGCGGCGGCGCACGCGCGAAATTCTCCGGGGCGGCTATTTTTTCTGGTGTACTGCGTCGGCGTCATGGTGACGGCGCTGCTTTCGAATGACGCGACGGCTGTGGTGCTGACGCCGGCGGTGCTGGCGGTGGTGCGGCGCGTGCGCGTCGACGATCCGAAGCCGTACTTGCTCGCATGCGCTCTCGTGGCGAACGCGGCAAGCTTCGTATTTCCGATTTCCAATCCAGCCAACCTGGTAGTGTACGGCGCGAAGCTGCCGGCGCTACGCGAGTGGCTCCTGATCTACGGCGCGGCTGCGGCGACGGCGATCGTGGTGACGTTTGTTGCGCTGTGGTGGATGTCGCGCAAGGCGCTGCGCGTTTCGATGCGCAAGGATTTTGCGCCGGCGAAATTAACTCCGCAGGGAAAGCTCGCGTTCGCAGGATTGATTATCGCGGCGCTGGGATTGATTGCCGCGTCGGCGGCGGGAATTGCGTTGGGTCTGCCGACGTGCGCGGCGGCGCTGGTGGCGCTGGCGCTCTCGAGTTGGCGCGATACGGATATTCCGGTGCGCGTGGCGCGCGGCGTTTCGTGGTCGGTGCTGCCGCTGGTGGCGGGACTGTTTGTGATTGTGGCCGCACTGGAGCGCGCGGGACTCTTGCATGCGGGGCTCGCGGGATATTCGGCGCTCGCGGCGCGTGCGGGATGGGCGGGGCGTTACGTCGCGGCGTTCGTGGTGGCGCTGGTATCGAACGGGATGAACAATTTGCCGGTGGCGTTGATGGGCGGCTCGATTGTGGCGCATGCGGGTACGGCGGCGCCGATCTCGCACGCGATTCTGGTGGGAGTGGATCTGGGGCCGAATTTGTCGGTGACCGGATCGCTGGCGACGATATTGTGGTTGATCGCGATGCGCCGCGACGGCGTGGAAATCTCGGCGTGGGAGTTTTTTAAAGTGGGCGCGGTGGTGATGCCGCTGGCGCTGGTGGCGAGTTTGATTGTGTTGAGGTGAGAACGATACTCACAATCTTGCAGTCTAAATGAAATGTCGGACCGGCCCACGCGGCGGTCTCAGCAGTGGGCAGCAAAAGATATAATCTTGCAGATGCCGTCGCCGAGCCGCGGAGCGACAAGATGCTTCGCGGTACGGGAGGCCGTGATGAACGAAAGAATGCCAATGTTTCCGACGGCAGAGCCTTCAAAAGCCGGCGAAGATACGTCGGCGATTGAGCAGGTCGTCGAAAAGGTCGTTGGAGAAGTCGAACTCGACCGCATCATCAAGGCTCAAACATCCGGCCCGCAGGTTTCGAAACGAATGGTGGAGCTCGAGAACTCGATTTGGTCGCTCGTCCACATTCTTGTTTTGCTGCCAGAGGCTACACGCGCCCGGATTGGCGCGAACGAAGCGATCGAGCAGGCGCGCGCACTTCTGCTTCGAAGCATGGTGATGGACCACAATTTAGAGCCGCCGGAAGGCAAGCAATCCGACAGAAGCACCACGAAAGCCTGAGCGGGGAGGAACTCGGCTGGCAAATTAGAATTTCAGAAATGGCGCCAGTAGCGTGAAGAGCGCGGCTGCGGCGATGCCTACTAGAACGAGGATCGTGGCGACGCGGACGACGAGCGCGATTGGAATCGGTTTTGAAGGACGCGGCTCCTTGCGGGGCGGGACGCTTGGATCGAGGATGGCGACGCCGATTCGTTTGCGCGGGGGCGAACCACGGCGCGAACCAGACGACTGCGGCTCGGGTTCGTGCTCCCACTCTCGGAAGTGATGCGGCATCTTACAAAACGTACTCCTGCCTATATAAAAGTGTCCAGCGCGGAATGGTTCGCTGGGGTTGAAGGCCACGGGCGGATTCTCGGCGCCAGGTTGTGACGTGTCCGCGAAGGTAACGAAATGCCGCGGGCGAGATTCTCCGCGCCCGAAGGCGGCGCGGAGGCAAAGTCGGCGAAGTGCCGACGCTACTCAGGACTGTGGTGAGTAGGGTGGGCGATCGCGCCTGCGGAACTTGACGTTGAGTCGCGCGCCGTTGTGAAAGCGAAAGCGTGCGGCACCCAGCAGTTTTCGACCTGAAAGTGGGCGCGTGCGACACTGTGTTGAAGCGACGTGGTACGGCTCGCTCATGCCGATGCATCCGCACGACAAAGCTCTCTTTACTGTGGTCGATAAGTATCTAAGGTCTCGCAATGGATGTTTTCTGGCGGAATGCTTCCTCGATGAGTCGGAGACGGAGTGGATCCTCTGCGCGCGTCCAACGAACGAGAATCTGCGTGGACGTTATTTGAGCGCGAAAGCGTGCAAGTAGTTCTGCTTGTCACTGGAAGAGGCAAAACAAATCCATAAGTACGGACGAATTGACCCGCAGCTCCAGGATTGGACGGACTCCGAGCTTCACGCGATCAGCAACGCCACTGAGTGACCGGCCAGGGAAGCTGTACAGTCTCGTCCTCTGGTGTAGGCGCGACCGGCCGTTACCCGCGTGCCATCGCAAGAGCGGCGAGCGCTACTGCGATGGCGGCGTCGCGGGAGGGGCAGGAGGCGGGATATCGACGCGGGCGTCGCAGTGGAGCATTGTGCCCTGGCCGACGCAGCCTAGCGTAATGTCGCCAGCTTTCAGTGTGGCGTTTGAAGTGGGAGGCGACATAGTGCCGTTGAAGCCGTTGGCGGAGACGCGGCACGCGGGCTTGGGATTCGAGTTCGGAACTTCGGATGTGGCGCGGACGCAGGTGATCAGCGCCGGACCGGCAATGGTGAACTTGTCGGGATGCGAGCCGGAATTGGTGTCGACCCATGCTGACATGTTGTGGACTACGCCGTGATTGCGTGCGCGTTGGGCGTGCACGGCTGCCGCTACTGAGAGAGATGCGGCGAGGGCGAACATCGCGCACACAACTACGAGAATACTGCGCTTCATTTTCCCTCCGGTAGGGGCGACACGGAATTTACAACGGCGGCGATGCGCGTGGCAAGCGTTCGACAGGACCGAAGCCCGGACGACCTACGGAGCTTCAATCCAGATGAGGACACATTGTGTGCCGGAAGAAAATCAATCTAGATGAGGCGGTTGTAGCAGGGGCTGGAATTCGCCTGCGTGATTTTTCATCGCGATAAACAGCGGACGACAATCAACGGCCCACAGGCGAACTCCGGCCTGTTCCACAGGCTTTCTCGCCTAGTGTGACGGAGGCACGGCGTCGAGGTTGCCAGCATATCGAGTGTGGTTCGTAACAGGACCGGGCTTGGGCCCTGTCCGACTCGCGCTATGCGCGAGTCATGCCGCATCTATGGCGGCGCGTGTGGCAAACGCGTCCGGCCGAAGTGTGAACGAGGCGCCGGCAACATTTGTGGCGGAAGAAAATCAATTTAGGTGAAGACGGTTGTGGAATAGCCGGGTTCTGGCTGTGGGTTTTGGAGTGGTGTGAGTAGCCTCGCCTACAGAGGATCACAGGCAATACTTGCCTATTTTACTGGCGTGCTCAGCTATTGTGATCCGAGTACGGCATCGAGGTTCCCAGTATTGCGAGCGGAAATCGTAGCAGGACCGCCTGGGACGCCGTCCTCCTGGCGCGCTGCGCCAGTCAACAGGCACGGCGCGCGAGTGGAAGCGGCGGTGATGTTCGGGAGGAGCAGTTGGTGGCGTGAGTTGTGAGCCTAGAGCGGGCGGTGCTGAGGAGCGGGTGGCGTCGTGAACTACGAAGGTTCAGATGGAGAGCAGGAGGCGGCGCGGGAGAGGAGGAAGTCGCGCTCGCGGGAGTTTTGCGTTAGTGAGGCGGCGCGTTGGAATTCGGCGCGAGCTTCGTCGAGGCGGCCGAGTTTGCGCAGGAAGTCGGCGCGGACGCTGGGAAGTAGGTGGTAATTTTTCAGCGACGGCTCGTTGAGGAGCGTGTCGATGATGGCGAGGCCCGCGACGGGACCTTCGGCCATGGTGACTGCGACGGAGCGATTGAGTTCGACGATCGGCGATGGCGCGACTTGAGCTAGCGCGGAGTAGAGAGCGGCGATGCGCGGCCAGTCGGTGGCGTCGGCGGTGACGGCGCGGGCGTGGCACGCGGCGATCGCGGCTTGCAGCGTGTAGGTGCCGATGCTGCCGAGCGCGCGGCTCAATTCTTCGGCGTGCGCGAGAGCAGCAAGGCCGCGGTGAATCAAGAGTTGGTCCCATAGCGCGCGATTCTGCTCGAGCATCAGAATCGGTTCTCCGCTTGCGCTGACGCGCGCGCGTGAGCGACTCGCTTGAATTTCCATGAGCGCGACCAGGCCGTGAACTTCGGGTTCGTCCGGCGCAAGTTCCGCGAGAATGCGGCCGAGACGTAGCGCGTCTTCACAGAGCGCGGGGCGATGCCAGTCGTCACCCGAGGTGGCTGAGTAGCCTTCGTTAAAAATTAAATAGATCACTTGCAACACGTTCGTGAGGCGGGCGGAAAGTTCAGCGCCGCGGGGGACTTCGAAGGGAACGTGCGCGTCGGCGAGCGTGCGTTTGGCGCGGACGATGCGCTGCGCGATGGCCGACTCCGGAACCAGAAACGCACGTGCGATTTCAGGGGTGGTGAGGCCGCCGATCAGGCGCAGCGTGAGCGCGAGTTGCGCGTCGGTGCTAAGCACGGGATGGCACGAGGTGAAGACGAGCCGAAGGAGATCGTCGCCAATGTCGTCATCGAGAGTGGAGACGTAATCGGGCACGGATTTTTCCTGCTTCTCTTCGAGCTCGCGGCCGAGTTCGTTGTGTTTGCGATCCAGAAGCGAGCGGCGGCGGACCAGATCGAGGGCGCGATGTTTCGCGGTGGCCATCAGCCACGCGCCGGGATTCGACGGGACGCCGGACTCGGGCCACTGCTCGAGCGCGGCGACCAATGCATCATGCGCGAGATCTTCGGCGGCGGCGATGTCGCGCGTGATGCGCGTGAGGCCGGCGATAAGGCGCGGCGACTCGATGCGCCAGACGGCGTCGATGGCGCTGTGAGTTGCGGCGTGGTGCGCGTCGGAGGACATGGCCGACGAACATCACAACATTTTTCAGCGGGCGCTGCAATCGAACGCTGGAAGGCAGACCGGCGAACTCCAGCCTGTTCCACGTGCCGGCTCGCGTAGGTTGATTGCACCGAGCACTGCAAAAAATGCTAACCCGCGACCCACTAAGAGTGGATCGCGCTCAGACACGAAAGTCCAAGCTACAACGCTCGGCGGGCGCCTAGGAGCGTAATGTTGCTGCGATCGCGGCGCGAGTGCGTAGCTGCCTGTGTTGCAGTCGGTCACAGGCAAAACGTGCCTATGTCACAAGCGGTCTCACCAAATGTGATCGTGGCCCGGCGGGGATTGTTGCCAGAATCGAGATCGCGCATCGTCGGAGGACCGCGCTGCGGCCCTGTTCGACGCGCACCCGTAAAGGCGGACGGCGCGCGCCTGTTTACATGCCCGCAGCCGGCGTTCCGTCAGACCATTTGCCCGTTGGTATCAGGAAGACCGAGAGTGGTGGGAAGGATTTGAGTTCCGGATAAGCGGCGGGTGAAATGGCCCAGTAGGGGGCGGCCATCACGGGCGAGTTTGCGAGGTTGGCGCCCCAGGCTGCGGCGTCGGCCGTCGAGTAGAACATCATGTGGGGCATGTTGTGGCCGTCTTGATCGGTGAGATACGAAGCCTTGGACATCATGTAGCTGACGGTGCCCGGTTCAACCGCCGGCAATTCTTTTTTGTCGATCGCGGTTTTGAGTCCTTCGATGATCTCGGCTTTGGATTTGCCTGCGAGCACCAAGTCCGTGCGTTTGAAGTTGTATGGCAGCACGGAGCGGACGGCCGGTGCGTTAATGCATTCCGCGGCGCGAACTTTGGGATTCCAAAATTCCGGGTGATCGAACATCGCTCCCCAACTGCGTCCGACCCAGCAGGCCCAGCCATTCGTTCCTTTGGCTGCGGTCTCGTAGCCGTGACGGGTTAGGACGAAAACCGTGGCGTCTTTGGAGACGGCTTCTGGAGCGGCACTACGAGCGAGCGCAATTTCCGCGTCGCGATCCATCAGATACTGTTCGATCGGAGCCATTGTCGGATAAGACGATGCGGCATCTTGTGCGGTTTGTGCAGCGGCATGCTGCGGTGCGATCAGCGCGGCGACGAATACCACTGCGCTCAGGAAAATGGCCTGTACTTGATTTCGGGTCATGGCTTTCCTCCTAATATTTTCGTTGTCGTCGTTCAGCGCGCAATCTTCGCGCGCCGTCGCTGCTCACTAGCCTTCACTAATTCATTCCAGTCCGCCGCTGGCCGTATCTCAATCGGTCCAAGTCCGTATTTAAAACCCCGAAGTTCGGAGACCAGTTGAATGGCGTGATTGAGGTCTCGCGCTTCCAGAATGGAGAGGGCGCCGATCTGTTCCTTGCTTTCCGTGCAGGGGCCGTCTGTCGACGCAACTCTGCCGTTTTTCCAGCGTAGAGTCACCGCCGTCTCGGAGGGCTGAAGAGCAAATTCGCCCGTCAGGATCCCGGTGGCGCGGAGATGGTCGTTGTGCTCAAAGCAATGGTCGAATACGGCATTTCGCTCGTCCTCGGTCATGTTTTCGAATTTTCCCGGCTCGATGTATCCCAAACAGACTTATTTCATGGTTTACGTCCCCTTACACATACATCGTTCACGGCTGCTCGAAATCGACATCGCACGCGGAGAGCCTTTTACTTCTGGTTACCCGACGTGTATTCGTCCTCGGCGAATAGCGGTTCGAACTTCTTCACGGTTTCGGGATCGAAGTCGGATGCATCGTAAAACCGGCGGACTTCGACCATCTCATTTTCCGAACCCGGGATGCGCGAAGCCCACTGCTTCGCCTCTTCGGGCGAGTTCACACTAATAATCCAGAAACCGCCGACGACTTCCTTGGACTCGGGGAATGGACCGTCGCTGACGTTCGACTTTCCGCCCGGAAAGGTTACGCGCGCGCTCATCGTCGCGGGCGGCGTGAGACCATCGAGCGTGACCAGCACGCGGGCCTTGGCCAGTTCCTCGTTATATTTGCTCATTCTCTGGATCGCTTCATTGTCGGGTACGAATCCCGGCTTAGCTTTTGCATAGTCGCGAGGATACATGATCATCATGTAGCGCATTCTGTTCTCCTTGAATTTTGAGCGGACTAACTCGCGGAGTGCGATGGTGGTCCGGTTTTGGTGTTGTCAGTATCGCGATGCTTGCTCGTCGGATGACAGCCGGGTCGGCTATCCTACCGCTGCACGCCCAGCTTGGCGCCCGACTCGGCGAACTTCTTCTGGATATCCTCGTCGAAGTCGGAGATCTCCGCGACCCGTCGGACCTCGACCATTCCTTCGCTCATGCAGGGAATGCGCGAGGCCCATTCGAGCGCCTCTTCGCGCGACTTCACCTCGATCATCCAGTAGCCGGCAATGACTTCCTTCGCTTCGGGGAACGGTCCGTCGGTGATTTTCGGCCTTCCGCCCGAGTAGGTGAGGCGCGCGCCCATCGACGGCGGAGTGAGGCCGTCCATCGCCAGCAGGATCCCGGCTTTCTTCAGTTGGTCGTTGTACTTGCCCATTTCCAGGAATGCTGCTTTGTCTTTTATCTCGGCGGGTTTGTCACTTGCATAGTTTTCACGAAAGATGACCATCATGAAACGCATGGTGTTCTCCTTAGGTTTTGAGCGGACGTCGAGACTGCGATATCAGGGCCGCTACGTTTATATAGGAGCTTGGGCCGCGCTGGGCCTGGAAAGTTGCCAGTGGCCCGGTGCGCGGTGCGGCTCTACTTATGCGTCGAATCGGTGGGCGGGAAATCGACACGCGTCGACGATTTATTTGAGGGTGGAATCGTCCGGCTTCGCGGGACCGTCGTGATACGAAAGATGGACCACGTGCTGGCAAATTATGTGAATGAAGAAAATAAAAATGCGAGAGAGGGTGTGGAAAAGGCTGGAGTTCGCCTGTGATTTGTTGCTTTGTGGTGGTGTGAAGGCGCACAGGCGAACTCCGGCCTGTGCCACGGGCATTCTCTGCTACTTGGTTTGTGGTCTGGCATCGAGGTTGCCAGGATGTCGACCGTCGATCGTTGGACGACCGGCCTGTGGGCCTGTCGGACTCGCGCGGGGCGCTCGTGTGCGGACGCGTTGCGTTAGGACGAGGAGTCCGACGTGGGTGGTGGGGGAGTAGGTGGGGTGGGCTTGTAGCTGGGAGTCCAGCGGGGCTGGGGAGTGGCGGTGGGCTTGACTACGGATTTCTTGGGTTTCTTTTTTTCACGGCCTTGCTTGTCGCGATTTCCCATGTGAGCGTCCTTTTAAGGGCGGGATTGGGGCGAGTAGGTTGTACCGCTTGGCGGGGCTGGTGTCAAAGGGGGCGTAGGATGGCCGACCCGGCTGTCAGATCAAGAAGATCGGATCGCAATTCTGGCTGAGCCGGCGGCGGACTCGGCTCACATTTGGTGAGCATGGTTGTGGAATTGGCGGGTTCTGCCTGTGGGGTTTGGAGTTGGAGGATACGAAGGCAAAGCATCACAGGCAGGACTTGCCTATTTTACTGGCGCACTCACTAACGGTGATTCGAGTACGCCAGCGAGGGTGCCAGGACATCGACTGTCGTTCGTAAGCGGACGGGCCTGTGGACCTGTCCGCACCTGAAAAGGCGGATCGTCGCGTCAATTGAAGGATCGATCCGACAGTGATGGTGCTCCTACATCGAGCAGAGATCGTGGCATGACAGCCGAGTCGGCTATCCCACTCACTTGCCGGCGGATGTGGGAGTGGTGACGAACTCCTGGTTCATCCAGTGGACGAAGGCGTCGGTAGATTGTTTGCGGCCCAGGAAATGTGTCACCAGATCGTTGGCCGACATGCCGCCGGTCTGCGCGAGGATCGTGGTGCGGTAGCGCAGCGCGACTTCGGGCGCGAGCAAATTGTCGCGATTGAACTGGCCGAAGAAATCCTCTGCGATGACTTTGTCCCACAAGTAGGTGTAGTAGCCCGACGAGTAGCCGAGCAAGTGATCGAACGAGGCGATCTGATGGTCGCCCTCGACGACGGCGAACGGCAGGAAGCGGCGGCGATTTTCGAACATCACGGTTTCGAGTTTAGCCGGGTTGGGCGCCTCGTTGTGAATTTCAAACGAAACGTTGGTGTAGACGAGCTGACCGCGCGCCCAGAGGCCGCGGCCAAATGCATCGGCGCGATTCGCACGCGCGACGAGTTCGGCGGGAATCGGCTCGCCGGTCTGCGGATTTTTCGCAAAGGTCGCCAGCACTTTCGGATCGTGCATCCACTCTTCGAGCATCTGCGAAGGCGCTTCCACGAAATCGTATTCCAAATTGCTGCCAAAGCCGGCCCACTCGCGCTGTCCCTGGAAAATCCAGTGCATCAAGTGGCCGAACTCGTGGAAGAACGTGGTGACGTCGCTGTACTCCATCAGGCCGGGATCCCCGGGCTTGCCGCCGGGAAAGTTACAGATCAACATGGCTTCGGGAAGCTGCACGCCTTTTTTGCCGTCGAGAAGTGGATTGGAGCTGAACCACTGATTTTTTCCAGGACGCGGATGCATGTCCAGATAGATCCGGCCGAGCTGCTTGCCTGAAACAGCGTCGTACAGATCGAACGTGCTGACCGAGGGATCCCACACGACGGCGTTTTTCACGGGCTCGAAGCGAATGCTAAAAAGTTTTGAGGCGACGTCGAGAATGCCTTGCTGGACGCGGTCGTATGGAAAGTAGGGCCGCGCTTCCTCCGAATTGAAGTCAAACTGCGTGCGGCGGAGCTGCTCGTAATAGAAGTCGCGATCGGCGGCGGAAACCTGCGAGATCGAAGGATCGGTCTTGCGCGCTGTGGCGAGGACCATCTGGTATTCACGGTCGGCGATGGGGCGTGACGCGGCGTCGATTTCATCGATGAAGGAAGCGATATTGTTCGAGGTGAGCGCCATTTTGTCGGCAGCGTTGAGGTCGGACCAGTGTTTATAGCCGAGGATGTTCGCGAGTTCTTCGCGCTTCTTCAAAATGTCGGCGAGGACGGACATATTTTGCGGGTAGGCGCGGTTGTCGTAAGCGATGTACATGCGGCGGCGGAGGTCGGCGCTCTTTGCAAATTTAAGGACGGGGATCACGTCGGGACTGTCGCTGGTGAGAGTGATGGCGCCATCAGCGGCGGGCGGATGCGCTTTGATGTAGTCGGATGGGAGACCATCGAGTTCCGCGGCATTTTTCACGACAACTTTGAGCTGGGAATCCTGGACGTTGCGCTCAAATTTGGTGGAGAGCTCGGTAAGCTCGTCACTCAGCTTCTGAATGCGTGCGCGGGTGGCTTCGTCTTTGTCGACGCCGGCGATGCGGAACTCGAGCAGCGTGCGTTCCACGTAATATTTCGTGGAAGCATCGGCATGCGAAGTGTCGACGGCGGCGAGAGCTTTGTAGACCGCTTGATTTAGCGAGAGCGCGGTGGATACGGCGCTGACCTTGCCGATCATTTTTTGGGCGCGGTCGCGGATCGCGGCATCGGTTCCGACAGATTGCATCACGCTCGCTTGCATGCCGGCGGCGTCGAGGTGGATCGTGATGTCGTCGAACGGCGCGAGTGTGTTTTCGATGGTGCGCGGCCCGGAGACGGCGAGCATCTGGTCGATGGATTTCTGCGCGAGAGCGAGCTGTTCTTCGAGGCGTTTTTGCAATGTGTCGGGTGTGAGAGGAACGTCCCACAGGTGCGGGCCGTAAGGAGTGCCTGGCTGGGATTGCGCGTTGGCGGATGGAGCTGAAGCGAAGGAAAGTGCGGCGAGGATGGCGGCGGTAGTGGTGACGCGCGCGACGGTGCGGAGCGCGGAGGTGCGAGCTTGCATCGAGGAGTCTCCTTGATTAGGACGTTGGAAGGATAGACGGGGACGGGGCGGATTCGGAAGCAGAATTGGCTGCCGACGAGAGCCTGACCGATATCAAATTTATGTAAATTGTGGCGGCCGGGAGGACGGGGCGGCGTCTTTGCGAATAGCACACCTGATTCTGGCAAGCTTGACGGGCGGAGTCGGATCACAGTGGGTGAATTCAGTTGTGGAACAGGCAGGTCGGGCCTGTGTTCTTGATTTAGGTTTAGCGGCTGGAAGCAGCCCACAGGCAATCCTTGTCTACTTTACGGGCTGGCTCGCCAAGGGTGATCGGAGTAGGTCAAGCAGGTTCCCAGAATTTCGATGGTCGCACTTCCGTAAGCGGATACGGCGGCGGTTTGGTACCATTTCGGCGTTTGGAAGATGGGCCACCACGATGGGGGGAGAGACTCCATGTTTGATGTCAAAGGGACTCGATCTAAGGATGCGGGGCGCAGCGCACGGACTTCGAGAGGGGGAATTCGCGGGACGAGGGCCCGCATATTTGTGGCGGCATGCGCGCTGGCGTTTGCGGGTGGCGCGGCGCTGATTGCGCCTGGAGTGGCGCTGGCGCAAGGCGGGCAGGAGGATGTGCAAGCTCCGGTGAAAGAGTTTCCGAAAGTGGTGGCGGCTGAAGTGAAAACCGCGAACGGCGCGGTGAACGGCACGCTGGGGGAAGACGGGACGATTCGAATTTATCGCGGCATTCCGTTTGCGGCGCCGCCGGTGGGCGAGCTGCGCTGGCGCGAGCCGCAGCCCGCGGCGAACTGGAAGGGCGTGCGCGACGGATCGGAATTCGGGTCGCGTTGCACGCAGGCGCGGGTGTACGCGGACATGGTTTTCCGCGACAAAGGCGGCAGCGAAGACTGCCTGTACTTGAATGTTTGGACGCCGAAGAATGCGGGCAAGGGAAAACTCGGCGTGATGCTCTGGTTTTACGGCGGCGGATTTGCGTCGGGCTCGAGCGATGAGTTCCGCTATGACGGCGAAGCGCTCGCGAAGAAGGGAATCATCGTCGTCGAGTGCAACTACCGGGTCGGCGTTTTCGGATTTTTCTCGTATCCGGAGCTCACCAAAGAGTCGCCGCACCACGCTTCGGGAAATTACGGCTTGCTGGATCAGGTGGCGGCGCTGGATTGGGTGATCAAGAACATTGCGGCATTTGGCGGCGATCCGAAGAACATCACGCTCGGCGGCGAAAGCGCGGGCAGTTTTTCAGTGAGCGCGCAGATGGCGTCGCCGCTGGCAATTGGGAAATTCCAGAAGGCGATCGGAGAGAGCGGCGCGTTTTTCTCGAACGGCAGCTCGCCGCTGCGTACGTTGCCGCTGGCGAAGAGCGAAGAGGCCGGCGCAAAGTTTGCCGCGTCCATCGGCGCAAATTCCCTGGCGGATTTGCGCGCGATGCCCGCGGACAAGCTGTTGCAGGAAATAGGAGCGCAGGCTGCGAAGAAGGATGGGTATCGTCCCACGCAGAACATCGACGGCTACTTCCTGACCGATAGCCCGGCGGATGTCTTCGCAGCGGGCAAGCAGGCGCACGTGGCGCTGCTCGCGGGTTGGAACCGCGATGAAGTGAAGATGATGGTGCTGTTCAACCCCAAAAAGCCGACGCCCCAGTCGTTCGCGGACGATGCGAAGGCCAAGTACGGCGACGCGTCAGGGGAGTTTCTGAAGTTGTATCCGGCATCGACCGATGCGGAAGCGCTGCAGTCGGCGGAGTCGCTGGCGAGCGACAACTTCATCATTTTCTCCACATGGAAATGGCTGAACATGCAGGTGGAGACGGCGAACACGCCGGTCTATCACTACATTTTCGAGGAAGTTCCGGCGACGAAGCCGGGCTCGACGATCGGGCCGTCGAAAATTCCGGCGAGCGAAGTAGGAGCGCGGCACGCGGGCGAACTCGAATACGTTTTTGGGACGCTCAAGTGGGAGGCGCTGCCGTGGACGCCGGCGGATTTCAAGGTGAGCGAATTGATGACGTCGTACTGGGCGAATTTCATCGCGAAAGGCGATCCGAACGGAGCCGGGCTGCCAAAGTGGCCGAAGTACGACGCTGCAGACAAATGGCAGACGATGCATCTGGTGGACGATTCGAGCGCTGCGGCGCCCGAGGCGAATCGCGGGCGGTACGTGTTTATGGATCAGCAGGCGCAACAGTTGCAGGCGGCGCAGGCGGGGAACAAGTAGGGCGCGCCGGTTACGCGGAATATAAAAAACTGCGGGCAGTGAGAAAGCGGTCGTCGCTTCGCGTGGGTGCGAGGCGGCGGCCGTTTTTTTTGTGCGTGGGATGGCGTGCCGCGCAGGCTGTCGTCTTGCGATTACTGAGTACATCGGAACACGCTCGGAATCGGAGTCCTGCGTAAAAGCGAGCGCTGATTTTAGTTTCGCGATCCGATTGGCATGCGTGATTGCCAATATTGCGATTGTGATTCGTCGGAGGACCGGCCTCGGGGCCTGTCCGACGCGGCAGACTATTCCACCGATTCGAGGACGCGCTTGAGGCTGGCTAGGTCGAGGGCGATGGCGCGGCGGTTGAGCCAAAGTAGCGGGGCCATGATGAACCAGGCGGGCCGGAGGGCGAAGTCGACGGCACAGGAGACGCGCGAGCCGCTGAGCGTGGGCGTCACTTCGAAGATCCACTGTGCGCGGCGGAAGAAGCGGGCGTTGCCGGTAGTGCTGGCGAGGTCGATGGTGCAGCGTTGCGCGGCGGCGTCGATGCTGGAGACGCGGTAGGACATTTTTCCGTTGTCGCGAGCGTCGCCGGCCGAGGTGGGGTGCGCTTCGGTGGTGAATTCGAGGCCGACGCCCGATGTAGCGGGAGCTGAGGCCGATCGTGGCATGGAAGCCGAACTTGTCCCGCTGGACGAGTGGCCGGCGTGAGCCTCCGAGGCGGAACGTTCGATGGCGCAGGCTACGCCGCGATCCCACCTGGGAAGATTGGAGAGGTCGCCCAGGAATGCCCACACGACTTCGGGCGGGCGGTGGATGGCGATGGTGGATTCAAGGCGCACGGGGCTTCGGGCTCGCTGATTACTACGTGCGCGGCGGTGGGTTTGTTACGGGCGCCGGACCGGTCCCGCGAGGCGGGACCGGTGCTCCTGCGGACTTCAAAACGATACGCTGGCAACATTCACGTCGGATGAAAATCAATATTGGTGAGTAGGCTTGTGGAATAGGCAGGTACTGCCTGTGTTGTTGATTCTCTGTTTGTGCTTGAAGGTTGCTCACAGGAAAAACTTGCCTATTTCCCTGGCTTACTTTCCAAGTGTGAACGGAAGCCGTCGGGGAGATTGCCAGTATGGCGGCGGTCCGACGCGTGAAAACATTTGACACATACTGAAGCGATGCTGATACTCAGACGTCTTAGTACACAGAGGGCTGAGTATGGGAAAGACGGACGGGATGCAGGGCTCGCTGGACTTGTTGGTGATGAAGACGCTGCGACGCGAGGGGCGGCTGCACGGGTACGCAATCATGTCCGCGATTCGCGACCGCTCGGGTGACGTGCTGCGCGTGGAGGAAGGCTCACTTTATCCGGCGTTGCACCGGATGGAAGAGGCGGGCTGGGTGCGCGCGGAGTGGGTAACGAAGGAGTCGGGCCGGCGCGCGCGCGTTTATGAGCTGACCGCCAAGGGCAAGAAACAACTCGCCGCCGAGGAGCCGAAGTGGCAGACGGTGGCGAAAGCTGTTAGCCGCGTGCTGCGGGAAGCGTAGCGGCACAGGCGCGACCGCCGGTTTTACTTTCGGCGTGGAGAATCGTGCCCGCAGGTGTTGACGTGGTGGCGCGTGCCCTTTGAGGGCAAAAGGATGCGGCACCGGCAAGGGCAAACGCGCACAGACAGGATTGTCTGTGCCACGGTGTGACGGAGGGCACAATGTCGATCTGGACTCGCGTGGCGAATGTGTTTCGCACGAGCGAAGTGAATCGCGAGATCGATGAGGAGCTGCAGGCGCATCTGGACGCGGCGCTCGAAGACGGGCGCGACCCGGTGGAGGCGCGCAAGGCGCTCGGTTCGCGGTTGAAGCACCGCGACCGTGCGCACGATGCTCGCGTTGTGGTGTGGCTCGATTCGCTGCGCGCGGACGCCGTGTACGGCTGGCGACGGCTGATGCACAGCAAAGTCACGACCGCCGCTGCGGTGGTCTCGCTCGGACTTGCGATTGGTGCTTGCGCCGCTGCGTTTCGGCTGACCGATGCGCTGTTGTGGCGGCCGATTCCGGTGAAAGCGCCACACGAAATTTATACGCTGGGCGTAGCCGGCACCGATCTCGACGGCAAACCCAACGTAAGCGAATCCGCTTCGTATCCGATGTACACGGTGCTTCGCGACGCTGCAAACGGCGATGTCGATCTTTTTGCGATAGCGATCTCGCGACATGAAGATTTGAGCTACGCGGGCGGTGAACCCGAGCGGACTCAACTGCAATACGTCTCGGGCTCGATGTTCGATTCGTTTGGGCTTAAGCCCAGGCTGGGCCGGCTACTCAGTGCGAATGACGACGAATACCCGGGAGCGTCGCCCTACGCCGTGATCAGCGCGGATTACTGGCAGCGACGCTTCGCGAAAGACCCCGGGATCGTAGGCCGCACCTTCAAATTCGGCAGCCGCGTGTATGAAATCGTCGGGGTAGTAGCGCCGCCATTCACAGGTACGGAACCGGGAAAGATCGTCGACGTGTTCGTGCCGATCACAATGCACCCGTACATCAACATGCCGCTGGTCCAGTACATGACCATCTTTGCGCGAGTGCCGGGCGGCGAATCTACGCAACGGCTCGCGGCGAGACTTCAGCCCATATTTCATTCGTTTTTAGACGCGCAGCTCAAGGGCAGGCGCGGCATTCCGGACTCGATCCGCGAACGGATTCTTGCGGAGACCGTAGTGTTCGAGCCGGCGGCTTCCGGTTTTTCAGCGCTGCAAAAAATCAACCAGCGTCCGATGATCGTGCTTTGCGTACTGAGCCTGCTGGTTCTGCTGGTTGCGTGTGCGAACGTCGCAAATCTAACCACCGCGCAGACGGCCGCGCGCGAACGTGAGTTGGCACTGCGGGTTTCGATTGGCGGCGGGAGGCGGCGGCTCGTTCAGCTTGTGATGATGGAGGGCGCCTGGATAGGAGCGCTTGCAGCGGTGCTCGGCGCGGCGTTTGCGTGGCGTGCGGCGCCGCTCGTTGCGCGCATGATCAACCCGCCGGACGATCCGGTGCGGCTCGCGATGCCCGCTGACGGGCGCGTTTTTGGTTTTCTCGTCGCGGCCACGTTCCTCGTGACACTGCTTTTCGGGCTGGCACCGGCGCTGCGCGCGTCAAAAGTGGATCCCTCGAGCGCGCTGAAGGGGGAGAGAATCCGCATTCCAGACGAAGGCTTATGTACGCGCTGATCGCCGCGCAAGTGGCGTTCTGCGTGGCGGTCGTGTTTGCGGCGGGGATGTTCGTGAAAACGTTCGAACGGCTCACGCACCGGCCTCTCGGTTTTTCCCCCGATCGCGTGCTGACGATCTTCGCGGGCTTTTCGTCGGTACAATTCGCGCAAACTTCGGACAACCTCGTGCAGGATCTCTCTCGCCAACCTGGTGTCGAGTCCGCATCCATGGCCGGATGGGCTCTGGTTGACGGCGCCCGATCCACCCCCGCGATCGTGGTGAACGGCACGCTAAGGCCCGTGCTCAGCTTCGAACTGACACCTGGGTGGACCCAGACAATGCGTGTGCCGGTACTGGAAGGCCGCGCGTTGAACGCGATCGACACGACACGTGGGTCGGCGTTGGTGAATCAGGAGTTCGCGAAGGAGAATTTTCCCGGCGAGAGTGCACTCGGCAAATCATTCGCACGAAGAGAGCGGGACGGCACCGACGAGCCATTCACGATCGTAGGAGTGGTGGGAAACACCTGCTACGACGAGTTGCGCAATTGCTCGAAACCCATTGTGTTTTTGCCGTACCAAGGCCCTTCCGCTTCAGCGGCGACGACGGCTTATGTGGTGCTCACGCTGAAGACCGAAGCTTCCGATCCGGCCGCGCTCGGTCCGGGACTTCGCGCTGAAATCAAGCGCATCGCGCCATCGGCGCAGATTTTAAGCATTCGCACGCAGCAGGAAATTATCGACGGCCAGGCGTTACAGGAAAGGCTGCTTTCGACGCTGGCGAGTTTCTTCGCGGCGGTTGCGCTGGTGCTCGCAGGCGTGGGGCTTTACGGCGTGCTGGCGTACTCCGTGATTCAGCGGCAGCGCGAAATTGGCATTCGGATCGCGGTGGGCGCACAGCCGGCGCACATTGCACGGACGGTGATCTTGACGGCGTACGCGATGGTGGTCGCGGGCGCGGCTATTGGCCTCGCGGTCGGAGCGGTTGCGGTGCGGCCGTTGCAGTCGATTTTCTACGAAGTGAAGGCGACGGACATTGCGGCGCTTGCGGTGCCGGCGGCGTTGATTCTTGGCGCGGCTGTGGTGGCAGCGCTGCCGGCGGTCGTGCGCGCCGTGAGGATCGATCCGGTGATTTTGCTGAGGGCGGAGTAGGGGAGACAGGCGATGTCGATGTGGGCGCGGATTCGGAATGTGTTTCGTGGGGAGAGGCTGGATCGCGAGATCGATGAGGAGATCGCGTCGCATGTGGAGGAGACGCGGGCGGATGGGCGCGATGAGGAGAGGGCGCGGCGAGCGCTGGGGCCGGCGCTGAAGTTGCGCGACGAGATGCATGACGCGCATGTGTTCACGTGGCTGGATTCGTTGCGCGCGGACGCGGTGTACGGCTGGCGGCGACTCGCGCGAAGCAAAGTGACGACGGCAGCGGCGGTAATCTCGCTCGGGCTGGCGATCGGGGCGTGCACGGCGGCGTTTCGCCTGGTGGATGCGCTGATGCTGACGCCGCTGCCGGTGAAAGCGCCACAGGAACTTTACACCGTGGCGAGGAAGGGAATCGGCCCCGAGGGCAAGCCGCAAATCTCTGACTCCTGGGATTACCCACTTTTCCTGCGCATGCATAACGCGGTGAAAGGCGACGCCGAGTTAATCGCTTGCGCGTTCATGGGCAACCAGGACGTCACCTACGCGACCGACGACGCCATGGAAAAAGCGCGCGTGATCCGGGTATCCGGCTGGCTGTTCGATTCGTTTGCACTGAAGCCCGCCGCCGGCCGCCTGCTTCGCGCCGATGACGACAACGGGCCGGCCGTGAAACCGGTGGTAGTCCTCAGTGAACGATATTGGGAACTGCGCTTTGGCCGTGATCCGAACGTGATCGGAAGAACGCTAAAGAACGACAACAAACTCTACGAAATCGTCGGCGTAGTCGCGCCGCCATTCACCGGAATGGAGCCAGGCGTGATGGCTGACGTGTTTATGCCGATGTCCACCAGCGAATATGCGGCCAATCCGCACGCGAGCTGGTTTCGCACGTTCGTTCGGGTGCCGGAGGGCCGCTCGGCCGAGCTCTTGCGCGCGGAGCTTGATCCGATTGTCTATGCCACGCGCAACGACGAGATCAAAAATGCGAACGGAATGACCGAGCAGGCCAAACGCGATTTTATGAATCAATCGCTGATCATCGTGCCGGCCGCCACCGGCGTTTCGGATTTCCGCAACGATAACCGCGACGCGCTGGTGGCGCTGAGCGCGCTGGTCGGACTGGTTCTACTGATCGCGTGCGCGAACGTCGCGAATTTGATGACGGCGCAGGCGGCATCGCGCGAGCGCGAACTGGCGTTGCGAGTTTCGATCGGCGGTGGGAGGCGGCGACTGGTGCAGCTGGTGCTGGTGGAAAGCGCGTGGATCGGCGTAATGGCGTCCGTTCTGGGTGCGGGGTTCGCGTGGTGGGCGGCGCCATTCGTGATTACGCTGAACGGCACGCCGGACGCGCCGGTGCAACTTGCGCTGCCCGCGGACTGGCGCGTGTTTGGGTTCGCTCTGGCGCTTACGTTCGTTGTGACGCTGCTGTTTGGCCTGGTGCCCGCGCTACGTGCGTCGAAAGTGGATCCAGCGAGCGCGCTGAAGGGCGGCGAAGATCCGCACGGGCGACGGCGCACAATGAATTTGCTGATCGCGGCGCAGGTGGCGTTCTGTTTTCTGGTGTTGTTTGTGTCAGGCATGTTTGTGGCAACCTTCACGCGGCTTTCGCAAAAGCCGACCGGCTTTTCCGCCGAACGCGTACTGGCGCTCGACGTTACGAGCGACAAGAAACACCACGCCGACGAATGGGACGGACTGCTGGCAGGCGTGCAACACGTGCCGGGCGTGGAGCGAGCATCGATCGCGGGCTGGCCATTGATGACTGAGACGGCGTGGAACGATTCGATCGCTTTTCACGGCGGGCGACCTAACGACACGTTGAGCTATTTCTTGCCCATTTCACCAGAATGGCCGGACACGATGAAAATTCCTCTGGTCGAAGGACGCACGCTTCGCTCCGGAGCGGAAGGCAGCGGTGAAGCCGTGGTCAATCGCGAGTTCGTGAAAACCTTCTTCAACGGTGCCGATCCGGTGGGAAGGACTTTTGAAGACCTTGGCGACAACGGCGTGCGCCTGCCGTACGTGGTGGTCGGCATTGTTGGCGATACGTGTTATCGCGACCTGCGCGAATGCGCGCTGCCGGTGGCGTATCTCTCGTTTCACGCCAACGATCCCTACGGCAAGAGCGACGCGGGCATTCGAAACGAGACGATTATCGTGAAAACCGCGGCGCAGGATCCTGCGTCGATGGCCGCAACGCTGCGGCGGGCGGTTGCGGACGCGCACATGGGCTTCCGCGTTTCGAACGCGCGCACGCAGCAATCGATCAACGACATTCAAACCATGCGGGAGCGGATGCTGGCAATCCTGGCGCTGTTCTTTGCGGTGGTGGCGCTGGTGCTGGCGGGCGTCGGATTGTATGGCGTGATGAATTATTCGGTGGTGCAGCGGCGGCGGGAGATTGGAGTGCGGATCGCGGTGGGCGCTCGGGCGGTCGATGTGGCGTGGAGCGTGGTAGCGCGGACGGCGATGATGGTGCTGGCGGGCGCGGTGGTGGGAGTGGCGCTGGGGCTTGCGGCGTCGAAATCGTTTGCGGCGCTTTTGTATGACGTGAAGCCGACGGCGCTAGGTACGCTCGCTGCGCCTTGCGTGGCGATACTCGTGGCGGCTGTGCTTGCGGCGGCGCCGGCGGTGATCGGCGCGGTGCGGATCGATCCGGTGATTTTGTTGAGGGCGGAATAAGGGCTGCGAATCGAGATCGACGGCGCAATGCTGGCAGGCACGTCCGGTCGCGCCACTCTACAACCACCTATTGAGTGCGGCCGCTTGCCGCCGCTTTTCCGAAATTCAATACAAATACGAAAGCTGGCTCGGCCGAAGGCCGGGCACACAACGTAACGCCGCGGAAAGCCGTCAATGCCGCCCGCTTGGCGCGTGGTCGATTTGGATTCGTGTTGGGGGGAAGCGGGTCAAGGTCCGCCGCACTCACATAGTCATCGTGCCGGTCCGTGACGCTGCACGATCTCTCCGATGGAGATCGTGTGGGCGCAGCCTCGGGACAAGCGCGACGCCGGCGCGGGATGCCTTTTACAGCGTGAAACTCATACCAGAATAACGATATTGTAGGTATGCTTCACGCGCACTTGAGTGGCACGGGCAATCGTGTCAATGTGCGAAGCGGAGCGGCATCCTGGGCGCCGCGGCTGCGCGCGGGCGCGTTCGACCGTGCCACTCGATTGTTATCGAGAGCGCGCGAAACCATGCGGAGGAATTCGTGAAGAAGACGCGTCGGGAGATTTTGAAGGCGGCGGGATTGGGCGCGGGGGCGGTTGCGGTGGGTGCGCTGGGCGCGAAGGCGAGCGAGAGAAGTGGCGCGGGCCTGGGTGAGCGCGGCGCGGCGACGGTAAGCGCTCGCGATGGAGCTATGTTCGCGCCGCCGTCGGGACCGGCGACGACAGAAATCACGGACAAGAGTGGGAAGCGGCTCGCGGCGGGGCCGGCGGTGACGTGGTCCAAGGCGGCGAAATCTGGTAGGAAGAATGCGCCGGCCGCGGATGTCGTGGTGGATCCGTCGAAGACGGCGCAGACGGTTCTGGGATTTGGCGCGGCGTTCACCGATGCATCGTGCTACACGCTTTCGCGTTTGAACGATGCGGATCGATCGAAGCTCCTCACGCAAATGTTCGGTCAGGGAGCGGATCAGGGATGCCTGAGCACGGGGCGGATTCCACTCGGCTCGAGCGACTATGCGACGGCGTGCTACAGCTACGACGACGGGGCGCCCGATCCGGAGATGAAGCGGTTCAGCATCGATCACGACCGCAACTACATTATTCCCACGTTGAAGGTGGCCGCCGCGGCGAATCCGGACATTTTTTATTTTGGCTCGCCGTGGAGCCCGCCGGGATGGATGAAATATTCGAACTCGATGCTCGGGGGAAATATCTGTCCCGAAAGTATTCCTGCGTACGCGCTGTACCTACGGAAGTTTGTGGAGAGTTACGCCGATGCGGGTGTGAAGGTGCGCGCGCTCACCACGCAGAATGAAATCGATGCGGATCAGGGCGGGCGGATGCCGGCGTGCCCGTGGCCGGAAGAGACCGAAGAAGCGCTGATCGTCGCGCTTGGCCGGGGCCTCGAATCGAGTTCGACGGCGAGCGCCACGAAAATCTGGACACTGGATCACAACTACAATTTGTGGGGCCGCGTGGTGGATCAGCTTTCCAAGCCGCAGCTGAAAAAATATCTAAATACTGTGGCGTGGCACGGCTACGTGGGCACTCCGGACCAAATGCAGAACGTGAAGAAACATTTTCCGGATGTGGAGATGCACTGGACCGAGGGCGGCGACGACTACAAGGATCCGCACTATCTGACTTGCTGGTCGAAGTGGGGCGCGACGTTCGCGGGAATTCTGGGGAATGGGCCGCAGTCGATCACCATGTGGAACCTGGCGCTCGATGAGCGCGGCCGGCCGAATATCGGGCCGTTCGATTGCGGCGGGCTGGTGCAGATTCATTCGCAGACGCGCGAGATTCTGCTGACGGGATTGTACTGGGCGCTCACGCAGCACGCGCGGGCGTTTAAGCGCGGCGCGGTGATTGTGGAGTCACGTGGAGCGCACGATGCGCCGCCGGTGAATGGCGCGTCGATCGGATTGCAGACCTCGCATGAAGGCGGCCCGGCGCCGACGTCTTCGACGGTGACGGCAACTCCCGGTGTGGTTGCGGAAACGGGTCTCTATCATACGGCGGCGAAAAGTCCGGACGGCGGCGTGGCGCTGGTGCTGACGAATCCGGGCGCGGCGCGGGATGTGACGGTGGAGTGCGCGGACGCGGTGGCGAAAGTGTCGCTGACCGAGGATTCGATCACCACGCTGAAGTGGAGTTGATATTCGGTGCGGGCGTTTAATTCGAAGCGGACGGCTTCGGTGGGTGCGGATAGAATGCGCGGACAAATTTGGCGATCCGCAGACCTACTTCGTAAGACGCGTGCATGTCGTAGGTGACGTGAGTTCCGGCGACGGCGTAGCCGTCATTCAGGTTGCGCGACATCCTCGGGAAATCGAACGAGCCGTCCAGCGTTCCGGTGCCCATCACGATTTTCTCGTGATTCCAAGTGCCCGTCGGTAACCACACCAGAAAAGCGACCGGACCCCACGGCATATTCAGAATTTGTCCGTTGACCTCGCAGAACTCCGGCAGTGGCGGGATGTGCTTATCGAGTTTGTAATCTCTACCCGTTGGAATCAGCCACGCGGACTCGATCGTGGTGTCGGGGAGCTTCGGGGATGCGAGATTTTCGCAGGAGGCCTTGGTTTTGGTGGAGGCCGGGGCGGTTACGAGGGATCGCTGGTTTGAGCGGAACTGACCGACGGGGCGGCGGTGAATGCCAATGCGAGCGCAGCGGAGGGTCCGAGGTTTCGCGACAAAACCGGTAGTTGCGGCATACCAGAAGCGAGTATGCCTGGGGTCGGGTGTGCGCGCTGAATTTCTTCCGCGCGGGTATTGGTCGGTCCGGCGGCGCGTTGTGCCTGTAGAGCGAATGTCTTCGTAGGAAGACAGCCTACGCGGCAGGCTATCCCACACTGAAGTGAGCATGCGCTGCGATTTATCCGGGGTTGATGTGTGCGCGCTGGTGCGTGATAAATTTGCGTTGGTAGAGGTGTGGGAGGGCTCATGGCGGCGAAGGACAAAAGCGGGAAGGCTGGAGGAGGGAAAACTCGGGGGACGGCGGGAAAGCCGGTGAAGATTGCGGGCAACCAGCCGGTTGCGAAAGCGAAATCGAAGGTGGGTGTGCGCGCAAAGAAAGCGGCTGAATCGGCGGCGAAGATAACGCGTGAAGCGCAGCCTGAGGTGCGAGTGGCGCAGTTGGATCCGGGGCGGCTGCCGCTGTTTACGCTGCTTTCGTTTTCGCTGGTGGCGTTCACGATCGAAAGTGACAACGCGTTCGAGGAGCGGATGGAGCACCGGACGTCGGACTACGGCGGGGTGAGCCGGCGCGCGGGCGGTGCGTGGCTCACGTCGATGGCGATGTATCTGAATTGCTTGAAGCACGTCGGCGACGAGGGAGTGCGCGTAGGCGAACTCGAACGGCTGGCGCGGACGCCTGCGAATCTAGCCGGGATGGAGCGTTGGGGGTACGTGACGATCGCGCCCGACCCGGCGGACACGCGTAAGAGAGTTCCGGAGCGCGAGTGGATTATTCGCACGACGCGGGCGGGGAAAAAGTCGCGCGAGGTCTGGGAGGCGGTGCTGCCGGAGATCGAGCGGCGGTGGGAGCACCGGTTCGGCGCGGGCGAGGTTCGCGAGTTGCGAGAGGCGCTGCATGAGGTGGCGTCGAGAATTGGCGGCGATTTGCCGGAATGCATGCCGATCCTTGGATACGGGTTGACGCATGCGGAGATGAAGAATTTGCAGGCGAGTGGCGAGGGGAGGGAGACTTTCGTGGTGGAGCTAGCGCTGCATGCGTTGCTGGCGCGGGTGCTGCTGGCGTTTGCCGTGGAGTTCGATACGCGTTCGCACGGGTCGCTGGCGATTGGTGCGAATGTGCTGCGCGTGCTGACCGAGGAAGGCGTGGCGTTGCGCGACGTGCCGGTGCTGAGCGGCGTTTCGAAAGAATCGATCGCGATGGCGATGGGCGTTTTGGAAAAGCACAAGCTGGTGGAGCAGGCGAAGAATCCGGCGGCGAAGACGGGGAAGCTGGTGCGGCTGACGTTGAAAGGCGTTGAGTTGCGCGAGCAAGCGATGAAGCTGGTGGAAACGATCGAGCACGAGTGGCACGCGCGGTTCGGGCACGATCCGATGCGGCGGCTGCGCGGCGCGCTGGAGACGATCGTACGCGCGGAGGGCGCCGAGCCGGATGAGAATGGAAACGCGTCGCTGATGTTTGCGGGGATGAAGCCGCACGCGGAGGGCTGGCGCGCGCAAGTGAAGACTCCGAAGACGGTGCCGCATTTTCCGATGGTGCTGCATCGGGGCGGGTATCCGGATGGGAGTTAATCGCTCCTCGGGCTAGCGATACGAAGCAAGGGCAGAGCAACGGCTAGGAAGGCAACAGCAGAGGCAGGGGCTGAGGCTGCCGGGTCGATGCTGGTGGCATCGACCCGCCGTTACAGGCAACGGCGCGCTGCGATGCAGCGAACTACAAAGGCCGCGGGCGGGTTGCCCACGCTCCTCGTCGTAGCTTAGGCGCGCGGAAGGGCGCTGTAGGATAGGCTCTCAGCCGGTTAGGAAGCTGCTTCGGCGGCTTCCGTTTTGAGAGCGTTGAACATCGCGCGGGGCGGATGCGTATCCTCAGGTGCGGGGATTGGTGTTCACACGGAGGCATCGGATGCAGCTTTTTAGGACGCGCGATTGGAAGAAACGGTACGTGAATGTGCGGAGCTTGAGGGAGCGGCGCGGGACGGGAAGGCTTGCGGGTTGCGCGATGGTATTGTGCGTGGCGCTGGCGATAGCGGCGCCAGGAGTGAGGGCGCAGAACGATCAGGACAAGAAGGATGACAACGGCTTCAGCGCCGGAGTGACGGTGAATACGAAGGCAGATGCGAAAGCCGTGGGACTGCCTGTGTATCCGGGTTCGCGGCCGCACAAGGATAATTCGGACGACAGTTCGGCGGCGAATCTGGGGCTGTGGGGCGGGAGCATTGGATTCAAGCTGTCGCTGATGAAACTGGAAACCGACGCGGCGCCGCAGAAAGTGGCGGAATACTATCGCAAGGCGTTGGGGAAATACGGCAAGGTGCTGGATTGTACGAATGCGCCCGCGCTAACGCAAGAACAGAAGGACGCGAACGAGAAGTCCAACACGCTTGCATGCGACGACGATCACGCGAAGGCCGGCGAGGTGATTTACAAAGTGGGGAAGCGCGATGATCAGCGCATCGTGAATGTAGAGCCGAATGGGACAGGGTCGGTGTACAGCCTGGTGTATTTGTCGACGAAGGGGATGGATAAGTAGGAGTTTGTGATGTTATTAGGCCGACTACGAAGGCGAGGAGGGATCCTGAGGCCTGATGAATCAGGCCTCAGGATGACGGAGTTTTTAAGTGGGGCGTGGGTGGCGCGTACCCTTTTGGAATCGAAAGGATGCGGCACCCGGAAAAGCTAAAGCACGCAGACAAGAGTGTCTGCGCCACGCGTTAGTCGCTGTTGGAGTGGGAGTTGGGCGAGACGGAGACTTTGCCGGCGAAGGCGCGGTAGAGGTAGCGGAAGTAGCCGAAGGCCAGGATCATGCCGATGATCCACCAGACCAGGCCGACTTTCAGGCCGTAGTCTCCGGCTTTGGCGTTCGAGATGGTGAGAGAGAAACGCGGATCGCGCGCGGGCAGCACCATCGGATACACCCCGAAGACGACGCTGGTCAACATTCCCGTGAGATAGGCGCAGGATGAAAGGAACGCTTTTATCGTGTTGCGGCGCATCAGGAAGAAAATCACTCCGACAGCACCGGTGATGGCCAGCAGCGGGAAAATGTAGCCCCACGGCCAGCGCGAAAAATTCTGAAGCACCTGCGGCTGCACATTGAAGGTAAGTCCGCTGACGACCAGCGTGAGCAGAATCACCGCGACCCAGGCGTATTTCGCAAGACGCGTGGAGCGATTGCTTACCGGTCCGGTGGTTTTCAGCGACACCCACAGCGCGCCGTGCATCGCCAGAGCGGCGAGCGCGCAAACCCCCACAATCACGGTGTACCAGTCGAGGATGCCGGTTTGCGGGCCCAGGCCGAAGTTCGTCCAAAGCGGTTCGAAGAAATAGCCGGACGCGTCGAGTGGGACGCCGCGAGCGACGTTGCCCAGAGCCGCACCGAAGAACACGGCGAGCAGCAGGCTGGACGCGCAGAACAGAAAATCCCAGAAGGGATCCCACACCGCGCTGCGAATGTGATTCCGAAATTCGATCGACGTGCCGCGCAAAATCAGAAGCCAAAGAACCATCATCAGCGGTAAATAAAAGCCGCTGAAGGCGCTGGCGTAGAGAACGGGGAAGGCGAAATAGAGTGTGCCTCCGGCGGCGAGGAGCCAGACTTCGTTGCCGTCCCACACCGGGCCAATGCTGGCGAGAACCTGGCGGCGTTCTTCATCGGTGCGTGCGACGTGGAGGTGAATCGCTCCGGCGCCCAGGTCGAAGCCGTCCAGCAGCACGTAGAGCGCAACCATGATTGCGACCAGGCAGAACCAGATCGTCTCCATCACTAGACTCCACCAACCGGCGCGGGATGAAGCTGCGCGGCGGAAGGCTCGGGGCCGATTTCAATCTCGCGCCAGACCAAGAACAAAAACAGAATCGCGAGTGCGGAGTAGATGCCCATGAAACCGAGAAGCGTGAACCAGGCGTTTCCCGCAGTGACGCGCGGAGAGATTCCGTGCGCGGTGCGCATCAGCCCGTAGATTAGCCAGGGTTGACGGCCGAGTTCGGCGGTCATCCATCCGGCGGTGTTGGCGATGTAGGGCAGAGGAATCGAGATCATCAGGATCCAGAGCATCCAACGCGAGTCGAAAAGTCTCCCCCGCCAGAGCAGAAACGCTGCCAGAAACATTACGGCGATGAAGATCGTCCCGAGGCCGACCATCACGTGGTAGCTGTAGTAGAGAAGGTTGATCTGGTCGGGCCACTCGTTCTGCGGGAAGTCGAAGAGGCCGCGAACATGCGCGCCCCAGCGGCGATAAGTGAGAAAGCTGAGCGCGCCGGGAACTTCGATGGGATTGTCCAGGCGGCCATTGGCAACGTCAGGCTGGCCGATCAACGTGATGGGGGCGCCATCACGATTTTGAAACAGGCCTTCCATCGCGGCGAGAGTGGGAGGTTGGTAACGCGCGACCTGCTTGCTCTGCATGTCGCCGCTGGGAGCAAGCTGAAGAACGGCGGCGACGAGCCCGACCATCACTCCGGCGCGGACGAAGGTGCGGCCGTAAGCTTCGTCGCGGTGCGCGAGCAGATAAAACGCGCCGATGCCCGCCATCACGAAGCAGCCGGTCTGCACGGCGCCGAGCATGGTATGGGCGTACTGCCAGAGCGCCCAGTGATTGAGCAGGAGCTGCCAGAAGCTGGCGAGCGCGAAATTGCCGTTGGCATCGATGGAGAAGCCAACCGGGTGCTGCATCCACGCGTCGGTGGCGACGATCAGGTAGCCGGACATCCAGGACCCGAGGAAGACGAGAAACGCAGCGAGCCAGTGGCCCATCCTGCCGAGTTTTTTCTCACCGAAAAGAAAAAGTCCGAGAAAGCTGGATTCCAGAAAAAACGAGAAGACACCCTCCATGGCGAGGGTCTGGCCGATCACTCCGCCGGCGGAGCGGGAGAACGCGGCCCAGTTGGTTCCGAACTGGAATTCCATGGGGATGCCGGTGACGACTCCGAGCGCGAAGTTGATGCCGAAGATGCGCGCCCAGAATTTCGCGGAGCGGTTGAAATGTTCGTCGCCGGTGCGGATGAATTTCGTTTTCAAATAGAGGATGAGCAGGGCGAGGCCCATGGTGAGCTGCGGAAAAATGTAGTGGAACGTGACGGTGAAGGCGAAATGCAGGCGATGAACGGCTAGCGCCGGTTCCATGACACTCCCTTTTTATGCCCGCCGAGAAAAAAGCGCAACGTTTCGCTCGGGGGTATGGCGGATCAGCCTTCGACGAGCCGGGTAAGGCTGGGCTTGTCCGGCAGGACCACCGTCGAGCCATGCATTTCGATCAGGCGCTCGCGGCGAAAATCGGAAAAGAGCCGGGTGACGGTTTCGCGCGACGCGCCGATGCGCTCGCCGATTTCCCTGTGAGTGAGGGTGAGCGTGGCGCGGCTGCGATCGGTGGCGGAGTGGCCGGTGTCGGTAAGGTCGAGCAGAAAGCGCGCGAATTTTCCGGCGGCGCTGCGCGCAAAGCCGAGGTAGCGGACTTCCATGAGCGTGGCATTGTAAATGCGAGTCATCATTTCGGCGACGCGAAGCGCGGCTTCGCCGTGCTCACGCAGAAAGAGCAGAAAATCTTCGCGCGAAATAAAGTTGGCCTGCACGGGCTCCAGCGTTTCGGCGGTCACTTCGTAGGGGCTGCCGGAAAGCGTGCCAGGCAGGCCGACGATCTCACCGGGTTCGGCAATTCGGACCAATATGCATTTCCCATCGGCGGAAGTCATCGAGAGTTTAACGCGGCCCGAACAGATGACGAAGACGCCGCGGGGATCCTGGCCTTCGACGAAGAGCACCGCGTCTTTGGGGTAGGTCGCGCCCGTGGAAATCGAATCGAGCGCGTTCAGCACGGGAAGGGGCAGATTACAAAAGATGCGGTCCTTCACCAAGGGGCAGGTGAGGCAGCTTTCGATTACGTGAAGGCCGTAGGGAGTCTTCATGGCAGCTCTCATCTCCTTCTCCGCACCGGCTCAGGTCAACCGGGGCGCGCGCCCCAGACAATTTACCTCAAAAGAAGCGGTTTGGATGCCTCCGCCGCGGACGGTGAGCACCGGGCATTTGGCGTGAGCGACGATTGCGCGGGCCGTGGTGTGTTCGAGGCGGTGATTGCCGCAGTCGCGATTGCAGGCGTTGCGCACGCCGAGCACGATCAGGTCGGCACGGAACTCGGAAGACACATCGAGAATCTGGTTCGCAGGAAGTCCGAAGCGAATCGTGGCTTCAGGTCGGCACCAGAATTCGGCGTCGGACGGAACAGCTTCGCGCAGAAAGTGCATGATGTTCGCGGCCGAGTCCTCGGGAAGGGGCCGCGCCGGAGAACATTGGCGCTCGCGGACGACGTGGAGCAGCAGGAGTTTCGATTCGTTTTCCTCAGCCAGAGAGACCGCGAAAGGCGCGGCAGCCGCCGACTCCGGCGAAAAATCGGTGGCGTAGAGGATCCGGTAAAAGCGGCCCGCGCTTTGCGTGGCGGAGCGGATTTCAGGGCCGACGACAAGCACGGGCACATTGGCGCGGCGGAAGATTTCTTCGGTGACGGATTCGCCGAAGAAGCCGTTCGCGCCAGTGCGGCGACGGGTTCCGGTGACAATCAGATCGATATGGCGTTCCTCGATCGTTTTCCAGACGGCGGACCAGACCGTGCCGTCGTGCAATGTGATGGTTTCGTGCGATATGCCGCCGAGCTGGGAATCGATCCGGATCATGGAGGCAGCTGCTGCGTCTTCTCGGGCTTCGATCGCGGCGGCGACCTGTTGGACGGTCAGCCCGCTCGTCGGGGGCGGGGTTAACACGTGGAGCGCGAGAACGCTGGCATCGTAGCCGCGAGCGAGCGAGGCGGCGTAGGGGAGGGCGACGTCGGAAGGCTCGGAAAAGTCGGTGAGGAACAGGATGTTTTTCAGCGAGAGTCGGCGAATCAATTGTCTCGTGGCCATGGCGCGCTCCTGGCGAGATTTGTGAATCTCCGCGGCGGGCAGCGAAAGCGCCCCGGCCGCCGCCGCGGAGACTTCGTCGCGCAGGTGAGCGCTGGTGCGGACAGTGGCACCAGGCGCGGGAGGTCGCGACGAGCGTTTGAAGCTGACGGCTCAATTGCCGTCGATGCAGGATGACAGAGAAGCTCGGAGGATGCGGTGATGGGCGGTACGGAGCAATGTGACGGCCGTCACATTGCGGGACGGCGATAGAGCGTGAGCGAGCCTGCGGCGCCGAGTGCCGATCCGATGGCGGGATTGCACGTTGCGCGTGTGGGGTTCGTAGGATGACATCCCCGCGACGCGGGACGATCCCACGCCTGTTGATTACGGATTGTGGGTTACGGCGCTCGCCGGGGCGGAGGACTTGGGCGTGCCGGTTTCGTCGGTAGCGGTTTCGTTGGCCGCGGCGTTGGCGCCGACCTGATCGGATTTCTGCCAGGTGGCGTCGGGATTGAATTCGGTCATGGACTTTGCGACGTCAGCGGTGCGCCTGCCCAGATTCTTTTCATAGACCACGCCGTCGCTGGAGACGATGAAGGTCATCACGCCTGAATCTTTGAACACCGCGGGATAGGCGACGAAGGCGAAGCCCTTCGTCATTTTGCCGTTGTCCATGTAATCCATGACGCCACCGGCGGCGTCCTTGCCCTGGCGATCGAGAATGCGGAAGTAGTAGCCGCGGAAGGGAACCGGTCCGGATTGCAGATTTGCAGCGGTGCCGCCTGCGCTTCCGGCGTTGGCGACGAGCGGCCCGATCGGGCTGGCATACTCATTGTTCGCGCCGAGCCAGTAGAGTCCGTCGTGCGTGCCCTGATCGCTGACGAATTTCGCGGCGTAAACGTTGTTCTGCTTGGCGTAATACTCCTTCTGCGCTTTGGCGAGTTCCTCGCAGATGCGAATCGCCGACATTTCATTCTCACCGATACGGCGGTAGACGATTTCCTTGCGGGCGGCGTCGGTATCGAAATACCACGCGCCATTTTTCTGGACGAGCGGGATCGGGGTGGGCCAATTCTCCGCGCCGATGTAGAGAGTGGTGGTGCCGTCGGGCTCGTTCACCAGCCGATGCATCTCCTGATATTTTGTGACGAAGTTGAAGCGCAGGGATTCGTCTTCCACATCGTCGCCGGAGGAGACGATTTTGTGCGCGTCGTGGCCCAGAACCACGAGCATCTGCTGTTTGTCTCCGGAGTTGGTGGCTTCGAACAGCGCGTTCGCGGCGGCCTCTGCGGTGGGATAGGTTTTCTGATCGGCCTGCTGCGCCAGCGATCGCTGCGGCGCGAGAGCGAGACCAAGCAAAAGGGCTGAGCCGGCGGCAATCACGCGAGCCGGGGAAATCAAACTGCGATTCGATGCTGGAGATGGCATGGCTTTCAACTCCGTGTGAAAAAGTGCTCCGGGTCTGGCGCGTGGCGGAGACCCGGAGGGAAAAATTTATATTCGCCGCGCTTTAGTGGTGACCGCCGCCACCGCCGCCGTGTCCACCACCGCCCCCACTCGGGTGTCCGCCGCCACCGCCGCTGAAGCCCCCGGCGTGGCTCATGCTGGAACTGCCGCGTGAAGAGTAGCTGCGGACCTGCCCGCCATGGTCGTAGCCACTGTAGGCGCTGGAATGCGTGCCGGACTGTCCGGCTGGATTGCCGTAGCCGCGAGCGGCGTGGGTATCGCCATTGAACGGACGGTTATTTGCGCCGTACGCGTTGTGCGCGCCGTTGCCGTTGTAGTGCGCGTTGTATGCGCCGTGATTGTCAAAGGCGCTGCGGGTTGACGCCGCGCCGTAACGGCCGTTGTAGCCGCCGTTGTGGTAGTACGCGTTGCGATTATAAAAAGTGCGGCTGGTGGAGTAGTAGCGCCCGTGATTGTAGACCGCGTAGTGATTGTGCCAGTCAAATCCCCAGTGGCCCCAGCCCCAGCCGTAGCCTCCCCAGAATCCGATACCGAATCCGATACCGAACGAGAGGAATGGTCCGCCGTACCAAATGCCGGGATACGGATACCATCCGGGCCACGGCGCAACAGGATAGCCGTACACGACCCACGGATTGTACGCAGGCACGTAGACGACCTGCGGATTCGCCGGCTGAATCACGATGGTGTTGTTGCCCTGCGAGGTGACCGTCTGCTGGTCGGTGCTCTTTAGCGTGCCCGATTGCTGCGCTTTCAGGCGCATCGCCTGAATCGCGTCCATCACGTCTTGCTGCTGGTTGTAGTAGGCGTCACCGAGCGACGAGGTCCAGGAAAGATTTTTATCCATGTTGCCGAGCACGGACGGAAACGCGCAGAGCGCTTTGATGCTGGGATCCCATGGTTGATTGTTGACGGCGTCGGCGAGTGCCTGATCTTTCAGGCCGGGATTCGATTGCACCCAGCGGTCGGCTTCGACCACTTGATCGGGAAACGTGGATGCAGCGAGAATCTGCGCGATCAGCGAATCGGGATACAGAGCGATCGGCGCGACCAGTTGCTGGAGCTGCGTGGGCGTCTGGGTGGTGTAGGGCTGCTGCTGAGTTTGAGACGTGGCCTGCTGCTGGTCTGGCGGCTGATTTTGCGCGTCTTGCTGCTGCGCGTCTTGCGGCGTCTGGTCTTGCGCGTTTGCGGGAACTGGCATTCCGACAAAGACCATTCCGCAAGCGAGTACCAGCGCGAGCAACTGCGAAGATATTGTGCGAGTTCGGGAACTGTTCGGGAGCCTCATCAAGTGGGCCCTCCTACGTATTGGGATGCTTCCCGTACGACTACGGTTACAGCTAGTTTCATACAGTGAATCCTGCATGAGTGATACGCCGGAATGCGCGGCGATTGCAAGTCGCGCGTGCGGCGGGCTCACCTGGAGTTAAACCCGTGTGGCGCGGTTTAGTTGTGGATTGTAAGATTTAGCGCGTGGGATGGCCTGCTGAGCAGGCTGTCAGCTGACGACTGCGAATCCTCTCGAAAACTATGGCGGCGCAATGCGAAAAACCGGAACTCCGGATTGGATGGGTTGGTCCGTCCCTGTTGGCTGCGCCAGCCGGCCGTTGCCTTCGTGGGACGACAGCCGGGTCGGGTCTCCCACTGTGCTAGCGTGGGCGGGTTGAGTCAGGGCAATCATCGAAGCAAGGTGCATTTCGCGAGGCACGGACTATGACCATGGGGACGGCGGGAGCGGCACAAACGGAGGTGCTCGTTGCAGGCGCAGGGCCGGTGGGGCTGGGCATGGCTTCGGAGCTGGCGCGCTATGGACTGTCGGTGAGGATCGTCGACAAATCCGAGGCGCGAACGGACAAATCGAAGGCGCTGGCGGTGTGGACGCGCACGCTGGAACTGATGGACCGCATGGGTTGCACGGAAAAATTTCTTGCGGCGGGGCTGAAGGCCGAGAGCGCGAAGATTCTTGCGGGGGGCGAAACGATCGCCAGCGTGGATATGCATACGATCCAGTCGCCGTACTCGTTCGTGTTGATGATTCCGCAGAGCGAGACCGAGCGGCTGCTGGAAGAGCAGCTCGCGACGTACGGAGTGAATGTAGAGCGGAAGACCGAGCTGACCAGTTTCGAAGATCATGGAGATTCGGTTGCGTGCACGCTGCGGCGCTCCGATGGACGCGAAGAGAGGGTCGTAACTTCCTGGCTGATTGGATGCGATGGCGCGCACAGCATCGTACGGCACCAGTTGGGAATGGAATTTCACGGTGACACGATGCCGACGGACTTTATTCTCGCCGACGTAAAGCTGACCGGCGTGAAAGGACCGCCTTCGGTGGACATCTATTGGCACGAGGATGGCGTGATTGCGGTCTTTCCAATGCCAAGCGGGCGGTTCCGGCTGATCGCGGACGTTGGCGAATCGAAAGCGGGCGAGGACGCGGCGTCGCATCGACCCGATCCGACGCTTGACGAAGTTCAAATGATCGTCGACCGGCGAATCGGCGGCGGAGCACAGGCCAGCGATCCGGCGTGGCTCGCGAATTTCACGATCAATGAACGAAAAGTTTCCGATTACAGCTCCGGACGCGTGTATCTGGCGGGCGATGCGGCGCACATTCACAGTCCGGCCGGCGGGCAGGGAATGAACTTGGGAATTCAGGACGCGTGCAATTTGGCGTGGAAATTGGCGCTGGTGGCGCGCGGAATTTGCAAAGATGAGCCGCTGCTTTTGAGCTACAGCGCGGAACGCAGTGCGGTGGCGGAGCTGGTGCTGGAGGCGACCGGGAAAGCTACGGCTGCGGCGGTGTTGCGGGGCGGGGTGGCGCAGTCGATCCGAAATCAGCTGGCGTCGCTGGCGCTTGGATTTGCGCCGGTACAACGGAAAATCGCGGACGCGCTCTCGGAAGTGGCGGTGGCATATCACGAGAGCCCGTTGAGTGTCGATTCGGCCCACGTGCATAACGGGCCGCGTGCGGGCGATCGCGCACCGATCCGCGGGGGAGATGTGCCGGTGGGCGCGGGCCGCACGCCGAAGTTTGCCGTGTTTGGCGACGACGGTGAGGCGGGGCGCTCGAGCCTTGCGAGTTACGCAACTTTTGTGGAGACCACGCCGCGCGCGCCATACCTGGCCGGCGGATTGTGGGTCGTGCGGCCGGACGGGTACGTCGCCCTGGCGGCGAAGGCGGGCGCCTGGAACGAAGTCGACGCCTACTTTGCGAAGCTGGCTGCGTAGGGTGGGAAGTCCTGCCGCGCGGGCTGTCGTCTTGTGAAGACGAGTCTCAGCGACGAAAAGCGGCTCGGACGTTTCTACGCTTCAATGCATCGTGTGAATTTGTTGGTCTATTCGCGAGCGATCGTGGATTTGCATCGCAGGGAGGTCGTGGGCTGGCCGCCGAGTCGGCTATCCCACTCGCCGGCGTTTCGATCTCAATGTAGGTTGGCGGTTTGGGCTTCGATGTATCGCGGAGTGAGGGTGGGCGAAAATGGTCGTGAATTTTCACCATCACGGCGGGGATTGCAGCACAGAGCGCGGCGGCCAACCAGATCGCAAGATGGCCCGAGATCGAGGGCCAAAGCCAAGATAAGAATCGCTGGAACGCGAAAATAATGGCGAGAAAAAGGACTCCTGCGAGGAGCGGATGCGAGCGCGCGGCATTCATCGGATAGGTTTTTTCAACACGAGCGGGACGCCGCACGACGGACATTGAATGCGGTTTTCATGGCGAGCCAGCGAGAGCGAAATGGCCGCACCGCAGGTTGGGCACTTGTAGGCGCGTATCACAAAACAGATATTAGCATTGGCGCAGGGAAGCGGGAGTAGAACCGAGTCCGCTCCTCGAAGAGCGGCTGGCCTACGCACTTTCGGTAGAGGCGCCGGCGTCGTTGCGCAGGCAGGAATGCCTGCTCCACGAACGCTTTGACGTAGCGAGTAGGGGCACCTAGAATGCAGGGCGATGAGTGACCCCGTAAAACCTGGAGCGGAGGGCGATCCGCGCGAGCGTGACGCTGGTGTAGGGACGGCGTTTGGGCCTCGGGGACGGTACAAGATTTTGGGGGCGCTGGGCGCGGGCGGGATGGGGAAGGTGTTCAAGGCGCAGGATACGCGCCTGGGACGATTTGTCGCGCTGAAATTTTTGCCCGACGAGTTGGGGAAAGATGCGACGGCGCTGGAGCGATTCGAACGCGAGGCGCAATCCGCATCCGCGCTGAACCATCCGAACATCTGCACGATTTACGACATCGACTGGCAGGACGGCGCTCCATTCATGGTGATGGAGTTAATGGAGGGCGAGACGCTGCGCGACCGCGTCGCCGGCGGGCCGATGCGGACGGGCGCGCTGCTGGACCTCGGCATTCAAATCGCGGACGCGCTGGCTGCCGCGCATTCCAAAGGCATCGTGCACCGCGACATCAAGCCCGCCAACCTGTTCGTCACCGAGCGCGGACAGGCAAAAATTCTGGACTTCGGTTTGGCGAAGGTGACGAAGCGCCGCGTGGCCGAAGGTGTCGTTGCGTCCGATTCGCCGACCGAAAGCGCGGCGGCGGAAACTTTGCTCACCAGTCCCGGCGTGGCGCTCGGCACGGTGGCATATATGTCGCCCGAGCAGGCGCTGGGCGAGGAACTCGATCCGCGGACGGATCTTTTTTCTTTGGGCGCGGTGATTTATGAGATGGCGACGGGACGGCAGGCGTTCATCGGAACGACGTCGGCGGCGGTGTTCGACGCGATTCTGAATCGCGAGCCTGTTGCGCCGGTGCGGCTGAACGCGGGATGTCCGGCGGAACTCGAGCGCATCATTTGCAAGTCGATCGAGAAAGACCGCAATTTGCGTTACCAGAACGCAAACGATCTGGAAGCGGACCTGGCGCGGTTGAAACGCGACACGCAGTCTTCGCGCACGTCGGTGGAAACGGCGCAGACGCAGCTTGCCACTCCGATTGCGAAACGCGAGAGCACCGCGCGCACGGATTCCTATGGCATCGCTCCGGTGGAACACGGACACACCGACGCGACCACCGCGCCGCATCGCATTGCCGCAGAGCCGCCGGCGGGCAAAGGGCGGCGGACGGTCACCTACGCGTTGCTGGCGCTCGCGGCGCTCGGAATGATCGGAATGGCGATCGGACTCGCGGGGCAGCATCTCGGATTTTTCGGCAAACACGGTCCGTACTCGCAAGCGGAACTCGATCCGCACCAGATTACTTTCAACTCCGAAGAGGATCCCGCGCTGGTGTCCGCGATTTCGCCGGACGGAAAATATCTGGCGTACACGGACCTCGACGGTCTGCACCTGCGTTTGCTGAGCACCGGAGAAATGCAATCGCTGCCGATTCCGAAAGACATGTGCATGCGCTGCGCGATGATCAGCTGGTTTCCGGACGCGACGCGCCTGCTGATCAGCGGCCCTGTCGGCCCGAAAGATGAAACCGCGGCGTACCAAGTGGCGTTGATCGGCGGAACGATGCGCAAGGTTCGCGACAAAGCGCGCGGCGCGCAGGTTTCTCCCGATGGCACGCAGATCAGCTTCATCAGCGAGGATCGCCACGAAGTGTGGGTAATGGACCGCGAAGGCAACAACGCGCGCAAAGTTCTGACTGCTCCGGAAGGAGAGCAGCTAGGAATCGCGCTCTGGTCACCGAACGGACAACGGCTGGCGATTGCCTGGGGTGGCCTGGACGAGTGGGTCCACCCGAACCAGATCCTGACTGTGGATTTACAGGGCGCGAACCAGACCACGCTGGTGACCGAAGCGCGCCTGCGCTGGGCGATATGGATGCCGGACGGTCGGATGATTTATTCGCGCACCGAAGCGCCGCCGCGATCGATGGAGGCGAATTTGTGGTCCATCTACGCCGACCCTTCGACGGGAAAGCCGGCGGGCGCGCCGCAACGTTTGACCGACTGGGTCGGTTACCGGATGCGCGTGTTCAGCAAAACGGCGGACGGCAAAACATTCGTGTTCATGAACGATCTGGAGCAGAGCGACGTGTGGGTGGCGGATCTGATCGACGGCGGGACGCGCTTGGAATCGCCGCAACGCATGACACTGAGCGAAAAGATGGACTGGGCGGGCGGATGGACGCGCGATTCGCAGCACGTGTTGTTTTATTCGGATCGCTCGGGCGTGTACGACATTTTCAGCCAGGCGATCGACGACACCTCGGCTGAGCCGCTGACGCGGAGCAACCAGGAGCAGCGCGGGCCGCGGATGTGTCCCGACGCGCAGTGCATCCTTTTTATGGAGTGGCCGGCGCAACCCGGCGACACAGCGCCGACGTTCGGATCGGTTATGAGAATGGCGCCGGGCGGAGGACCGTCCGACGCGGTGATGCCGATCCACGGATATTACGGTGCGGGCGGGCCGGGATCGTATCTGGCGGCGGTGGGCGGCTATCCGAGTTTCCGCTGCCCCACGGAAAAGGGTGCGCTGTGCGTTCTCGCGCAAAAGGATCAGGATCCGGCGAAAGTGACGTTCACCACGTTCGATCCCTTTCAGGGCAGCAAACAAAAGGTCGCGACGATCCCTATTGCCGATGCAACATTCTGGGATCTTTCGCCGGACGGGAAGCGCATCGTGTATGGAACGACCAGCCTGGATGGCGCGGTGATTCATGTGTTTGAAACTGGCGGACAGATTCGCACGAATGCGCGAGACAACACCGTGCAACTCGTCGGATTTCCGGCGGCGAAAGAGATCAATGTGCCGGACTTTAACCGAATGACGGCGATCGCCTGGACGGCGGATGGGAAGAGATTTTTGGTGTCGAGCCAGACCTCGCGCGGCTCGATCATCTGGCTGGTGGAAGACAACGGAAAGGCGAAGCAGTTGAGCCTGCGGGCGTGGGCGATTCAGGAACTTTCACCGTCGCCGGACGGAAAGAAGCTGGCGATCAGCGAGCTGACGACGAACAGTAACGCGTGGATGATTCCGAAAATGCCGGGGAAGTAGCTCCTGCCTGCGTGGCACAACTGAGACAGGTTCGTTAGTGTGCGGACGGCCGCGCGGCCTTTTAAGCCGTTTTTGGAGTGCGGTAGCGAAGCCGCCACTCGGCGACGAAAATTCGATGTGGCACGGCGGTGGCTCGAACGAGTCAACGTGCAGGTAGGGTAGGCATCCGTGGTATAGCGGTGGCTTCGCTACCGCACTCCGTGAAACTCGTGGGAAGCAAAGGCGGGAGCGATGGGCCAGTCGGGCGTGCTGGGGAGTTTTTTGGGCGGGCGCGTGACGGTGCGTGTGGGCGACATCACGCGGCAGAATGTGGATGCGATCGTGAACGCCGCGAACAGTTCGTTGCTCGGCGGAGGCGGCGTCGACGGAGCGATTCATCGAGCCGGCGGGCCTCGGATTCTAGAAGCGTGCCGCGAAGTGCGTCGGACGCAGCTCCCGGAAGGATTGCCGGCAGGCGAAGCGGTGAGCACGCATGCGGGCGAGCTTTCGGCGAATGCGGTGATTCACACCGTTGGGCCGATCCGGCGAGGGAGTGAGGAGCCGGACGCGGCGACGCTGGCTTCGTGCTACCGGAGAGCGCTCGAGGTGGCGGCTGACGGCGGAGCGAAATCGATCGCGTTTCCTGCTGTCGCGACTGGAGTGTATGGGTATCCGCCGGAGATGGCTGCGCCGGTGGTGTCGCGCGCGATTGAGGAATTTCTGAAGCGCGATCCGCGGATCGACGATGTGCGGTTGATTTTCTACACGCAGCGCGAAGCTACAATTTTTCTAGAGAATCAGAGATTCGCTTCGTAGGACGCGCGCTGATTTTGGGTGGTGGTCCGTTACGGTTTTTGATTCCCTGGGAAAGTTGTGGTCGGAAGACGACAGCCTGCGCGGCATTCTATCCCACGGTTGGGCCGCGTTCGAGGCTACGTGGGGATCAGGATTTGTTGTGTGCCGGAGCGGTGACAAGCTGCGGCACTCCGGGAAAGGCATGAGAGGCGAAGTGGCGTCTATCGAAAGTGGGCGGTCGTGCGTCTGATAGTGGAGCGGTGCGGAGGATTGGGATCATGCGGATGCTCAGAGGTATGCGGATGCGCGGACGGATACTGACGCTGCGGCGGATGCGAGTGTGCGTGTGGGTGGCGGCGTTTCTGTTGATGGGGGCGGGAGGAGCGGTGCAACGGGCGGAGGGTCAGGCGGCGACTTCGGCGCAGGGAACTCAAGGGACGCAGGCGGTGCAGAGTAGCCAGGCGGCGCAGGCATCGCGGCAGGCGAAAACGCCGAGCCGTGAGTCGCTCTTTGAAGCGCACAAGGCGGTCCAGGATTTGTTTTCGAATTTGTCGATCGGGAATACGGAAGAGGCGGCGCGATGGATGGCGGACGAAGTCGGCTCCGCGCAGGACGACGATGCGCGCGCGACGTTGAGGGACAATTTCCGGTCGAAGCTCGATGCGTTGCTGGCGAGTCCGCCGGTGAGTCCATACGGAAAGCTGAGCGGCTACGATCTGGTGGATGAATCGTATCTGCCGAACAGCGCGCGGTATTTTCGGCTGATCTACATTACGTATCACGAGGGATCGCCGCTGATGTGGCAGTTTCGTTTTTACGCGAAGCCGGATGGAAAAGTTGCGCTCGAAAATGTGGAGTGGAGCGAGAAGAATCCGTTCGAGTACATGTCGGCACCGGAGATGTTGTATCCGAAAGTAGTGCAGGAGAAGTGAGCGTTCTGCGATGTGGCGTGGTCGTGCGCGGCTACGAAGCCGAGGAGAAATCCTTCGGCCGGATGAATTCGGCCTCAAGATGACGGGTTTTCTTTTTGTAGTCGTGGTGCACGGGCGAGATTCCATGGAGGAATGGCGTCGCTCGGCGGTGCTTCGTTTCTCGCCTAGTAGTCCGGCGGCGTTGGCGCGCTAACGTCGATTCGGAATCGTCGGAGTACCGACCTTGGAGCCTGTTCGACGCGCGCTGAAGCGATGGCCGAACTGAAACCGTCGGAGGACCGCTTGGGACGCTGTCCGACTTGGTTTGAGGGTGCGGCACGCGGAAAGGCGACGGCACGCAGACAAGAGTATCTGCCCCACGTTCGAAAGTTCGCGGGCCGTGTGGAGCGGCGTTCGTCGTAAGCTTCTGGCGTGGCGGGGCGCGAAGAATACGATGCGATCGTGATTGGGTCGGGGCCGAACGGGCTTGCGGCGGCGGTTGAGCTGGCGCGCGCGGGTAAAACGGTCGTCGTGTTCGAAGCCCAGAGTGAAATTGGCGGCGGGGCACGGTCTGCCGAGCTGACGCTGCCGGGATTCACACACGACCTTTGCTCGGCGGTGCATCCGATGGCGGCGGCATCGCCGTTTTTTCACGAACTACCTCTGGCCGCTCACGGCCTTGAATGGATTCACCCTCCTTTGCCGCTCGCGCATCCTCTCGATGGCGGGCGCGCTGCAATCCTGGATCGCGATCTCGAAAACACTTGCGCGGCGCTGGGCGCGGATGGCGTCGCGTGGCGGAAACTCGTTGGACCGCTTGCAGCGAACTGGCCGAAGCTCGAAGACGTTACGACGGGGCCGCCCGGCTGGCCGAAGCATCTGTTCGCGGCGGCGGGGTTTGGAATGAATGCGATTCGTTCGGCGATGTCGATCGCGCGCGGACGATTCGCAACCGAAGGCGGGCGCGCGCTGATTGCGGGGCTTGCGGCGCATTCTCTTGAGCCGCTCGATGCGGCCGGGACAGGCGCGGTGGCGTTGGTGTTCGGCGCGGTGACGCATGTGTATGGATGGCCAATTCCGCGCGGCGGCTCGCAGAAGATCGCGGATGCGCTCGCGTCATACCTGCGGGAACTGGGCGGCGAGGTTGTGACGGGAGTACGCGTGGGTTCGCTGCGCGAGCTGCCGCCTGCGAAGGTGACGTTGTGCGATGTGTCGCCGCGCGGGCTACTGGCGATCGCGGGCGATACGTTGCCGGTGCGGTACCGGAGGGCGCTTGAGAATTTCGTGTATGGACCGGGCGTGTTCAAAGTGGACTGGGCGCTGAACGCGCCGATACCGTGGGCGGCGGCGGAGTGCCGTGCGGCTGGAACCGCGCATGTGGGCGGGACGCTGGAGGAAGTGGCGGCGTCCGAGCGCCGGGCGAATCAGGGCCAGATATCGGAGCGGCCGTTTGTGTTGGTCGCGCAGCCGAGTTTGGTCGATCCGACGCGCGCGCCGAGCGGGAAGCATACGGCGTGGGCTTACTGTCACGTTCCGGCTGGATGCGAAGCCGATATGACGGAGCGGATCGAGGCGCAGATCGAGCGATTTGCACCGGGATTCCGCGACGTGATTCTGGCGCGGTCGACGCGCGGGCCGGCGGAAATGGAGCGCGCAAACGCGAATCTAGTGGGAGGGAATATCACGGGCGGAGCGAACACGTTGCGGCAGCTGGTATGGAGACCGACATGGCGGCAGTATTCGACTCCGGTCGATGGATTATTTTTGTGTTCGGCTTCGACGCCGCCGGGAGCGGGAGTGCACGGGATGTGCGGGTATCATGCGGCGCAACGGGCGCTGAAATATTTGGGACGGTGAGCGAGTTTACTGGGTAGAGCGCAGAAATATGTGGCGCGCAGCCTTTTAAAGGCAAAAGGATGCGGACCCGGAAAGGCTGAGGCTTTGCGTGTCTGCGCCACGTATTCAGAGGCCGGATTGCCTGTGCCGCTCACGGGCGCGACGCACCCGGAAAGACAACATTCGCAGATAAGAGCGACTGCGCCACGATGAGTTGCGCGTTTCGCCGTTTTGAGTTCTTTGGCGTCTGGCGTTTTTGTGCCACGATACGCGCCATTGGTTAGGCCGCTGGTTCCCACCGAAAATACTGGAGGTCGCGTATGGGCCCCCTGGCTGAAAACTTAGAAACGGATGCGCCGTGGCAGCCGCAGTGGAGTCGCGCGACGCGCGTAGCGTTCCGGTTTTGCTTCGTGTATTTCGGATTGTATTGCCTCGGGACACAGATCATTACGACACCGGTCTCGTTGCCCACCTGGGAGGTGCCGGACCCAGCGACGTTCCCTCCGATGCGCCAGATTGTTTTCTGGGTGGCAGCGCACCTGTTTCACCGGCCCTTGCCGCTGGTGTATGACGGCTCGGGCAGCGGAGACAAGACTTGGGATTGGACGCTGCTCTTTTGCCTGGCGGTTTTCTCGCTAGCGGCGACCGCGGTGTGGTCTTGGCTGGACCGGCGCCGCGAAAATTATGTGACGCTGCTGAAATGGTTTCGACTCTTCATCCGACTCTGTCTGGCCGGTCAGATGTTCACTTACGGAATGGTGAAGCTCATTCCGCTGCAGATGAATTATCCACCGCTGTGGAGACTGCTGGAGCCGTTCGGGACATTTTCTCCGATGGGCGTGCTGTGGTCGTCGATCGGCGCGGCGACGGCGTATGAAATGTTCGCGGGGAGCGCGGAGCTGCTCGGCGGAATCCTGCTGATCATTCCGCGGACGGCATTGCTCGGCGCGCTCGTCGTCGTGGCGGACATGACGCAGGTTTTTATGCTGAACATGACATACGACGTGCCGGTGAAGGGATTGTCGTTCCATTTGCTTTTGATGGCGCTGTTTTTAGCCGCGCCTGAGCTTCGACGACTTTCGGGTTTCTTCTTTTCGGATTCCAGCGTGCCGCCGTCTTCGCAGCCGCCGCTTTTCAAAACGCGGAAAGCCAATCGCATCGCAGCTGCCGCGCAGGTTGCGTTTGGCGTCTATCTTCTGGCGATCAACCTCTACGGCGACAGCGTGGGGTGGAAAACGTACGGAGGCGGCGCGCCGAAATCTGTGCTTTACGGCATTTGGGATGTGAATGTGATGACGATTGACGGGCAGGTGCGAGCGCCGCTGCTGGGTGACTACGACCGATGGAGGCGAATCGTGTTCGACCAACCGGACTATGCGATGGTCGAACGGATCGACGACAGCCGGGCGGGCTTTCCTGCCGAAGTGGATGCGGACAAGAAAACGATCAGGTTCACGCGAAAGACCGCGCCCGAAATGAAAGCCAGTTTTCGTTTTGAAAGAACATCGCCGGACACGATGACGCTGGACGGAGACGTGAATGGGCACGCGACGCAGATGGAATTGAAACGTATGGATGAGAAGACGCTGCGGCTACTCCAGAAGCGGTTTCATTGGGTTCAGGAGTATCCGCTGAGTCAGTGATGCGGGGTTGAGGCGAAAGACGGAAAGGGAGATTTTGGCCTGAGGAATCCGGCGTCGGGACGACTGGGATTCGTTTGTGGGGATGGTGCCTGGGCGAGTTTGCGGAAGAGAAATGGGGGGTGGCGCGCACCCTTTGGAAGGCAAAAGGGTGCGGAACCGGGAAAAGCAACAGCGCGTAGACAAGAGTGTCTGCCCCACGGCCTGTGGGAAAGATTTTCGGAAGAGGGCAGCGCGGTCGAGTGGCTCAGCGTTCGGATTGTTCGATTTCTTCCTGGATGGAAAGAGGCCAGAGCTGATCGATCGCGATCACTGCGAGCAAGAGCGTGGAGGAAACGTAGAGAGCGCGCAAGGCCCACCGGCTGAAAAGCCACACGCCTGAAGCGGCGCCTGCCAGATAGCACGTCCAGATCGTTGCGAGGAAAATGGCTCGCGCGAGGTTGCGCTTTCGCTTGGTGCGGAGCGCGGGATCGTGCGCGGCGTCGTAGGTTTCGAAAATCAGATGTGAGGTCAGCTGCGCGAGCTTGTTGATCATTCCGGTGAGGAAGGTGGTGTGGACGGTGAGTGGGCCGATGCCGGTGAGGGTGGCGGTCTGGAGGCCCATCGCGGCGGCAAGAGCGGCGACACAGATCCCGACAGCGGCGCTGGGCGCGGGATTCGGCGTCGTGAGTTTCCAAATTGTGGTTGCGGCGTAGGCGACTCCGGTGACCAGAGCGACTTCGATCGCGAGTGTGACGCTGGCGATCTTGCTCAGGCCGATGCGTCCGCCGATTTCGATGATGATGCGGCCGAGCACCGATCCTAAATAGAATGCGGCGACGATGACTGCTGCGAGCGTGGCTCTGGAGCGGTTGCCGCTGACGAGGCCGTGGGCGAGGTCGACGGTGGTGCCGGTCATCTGCGCGGTGAAGAGATGGAAGATGCCGAGGTAGCCGATGATGTCCACGATGCCGGAGCAGAGCGTGAGGATTAGCGCGGCGACGGCTTTCGGCACGAGGGACGGTTGGACGGCGTGCCGGGACATACGGGATTGTTAACTGGCGAGGGTTCGGTTTGCAAGGAAGATGCCGAGGAACTCCAAAGGCGAAGAGAGATCCTTCGTCCTGATAAATCAGGTCTCAGGATGACGGATTTTCGTCGGTGGGGCAGAGTACTGGAGCGAGGTTTTGTCGAGAGGGTGGGACGGCTTGTGGCGCGCACCCTCTTAAAGGCAAAAGGATGCGGCACCCGGAAAGGCGCGAACTTCGCACAAAGGGCTGGTTGCGCGGGCAGCGGTTCACAGACGCGAGAAATGTGCGGCGGAGATTCCTCGGTCCGCTTTGCTGCGCGACGCGGACGATCGTCTATGCCACGAGAGCTGCGCGCTACTCGTGGCGGAGGGCGACCAATGGGCTGACGCGGGTGGCGCGCCGCGCGGGGATCCAGCACGCTACCAATGCTACGAGGGTGAGCGCGACAGCAACGGTGATGAAAGTGGCCGGATCGGTGGGCTTGATGCCCACGATAAAGTTGGCGATGGCGCTGGTGCCGACGAATGCGATGGCGAGGCCGGCTAGCAAGCCGATGCCGACGACGAGAGCGCTCTGGCGCATCACCATTTTCAAAATGTCGCGGGGCTCGGCACCGAGGGCCATCCGAATTCCTATTTCGTGCGTGCGTTGTGCGGCGGAGTAGGAAACCATGCTGAACACTCCGACCACGGCGAGAATCAGGCCGAGCATGCCCATCGCTCCGGTGAGCTGTGCGCCGAAGCGGAAAAAGAAAAATCCGTTCACGCCCTGGAGCGATTGGGACATGGTTTGCACCTGGGTGACGGCGAGCCCGGGCGCGAGGTCGCGAATTTCCGCTTCGAGTTGCGTGGCCAGCGATTCAGGCGGCACGGACGTGCGCACCTGAATCGTCCGCATCGGGAGATATTCCTGATCGAACGGCATGTAGAAGAAGGGCGCTTTGTGATCGCTGGAAACATCTTTGTAGATGCTGTCGCGGACGATCCCGACGACTTCGACGTCGGGGCGGCCGGCTTCGCCGTCGTTGAATTTCTGGCCCAGAGCGCTGGTGTTAGGCCAGAACTGTTTGGCCATGGATTCATTGATCACGGCGACGCGCGGAGCTTTTTGGTCGTCTGAGTCGGTGAAGCTGCGCCCCGAGACGAGCGGAATTTGCAAGGTCTCAAGATATTTCGCGGTTACAAGATTCCGCATGATGTGCGGCGGCTGTTGCCCGGCTGGAATCTCCTGGCCCGGAAGAGTGATCGGCGCATCCGCGCTGACGACGCCGAGCGGGACAGTGAACGCCTGCGCGACGGAGAGGACTCCGGGCGTGGCAGCAATGCGCTCGTTTACCTGCTTAAAAAAGGCGCGGCCCTGGGCTTCGGAATAGTTGAGCTGGTTGACGTCCACCGAAAGATTCAGCACGTGATCGGGATTGAAGCCCATGGTGATCTGTTCTGCTTTGCTGAGGCTGCGCGTGAAAAGTCCGGCGACGATCAGTAGCAGCATGGAGCCTGCGACCTGTGCGCCAACGAGTGTGTTGCGGACAATGTGGCGTTTGCGGCCGTCGGAAGAGCTGCGACCGCCTTCGCGAAGCAGGGAATTCACATCGGCGCGGGCGACGCGAAGCGCGGGCACCAGACCGACAACGACGGCTGTGACGAGCACCGCGGCGAGCGCGAACAGATACACGCGCGTATCCGGATAAAAATCAAAGCGGATCGGCAAATCGGTACCGAGCGAAAGAGTGCTGAGGAATCCAGCGCACCACGTGGCGAGGACCACTCCGGCGATAGCGCCGAGAAATGATAGCAGCAGGCTCTCGGTGAGGTGCTGGCGGATCAGGCGGCCGCGTCCGGCGCCAAGCGCGGCGCGCACGCCCATTTCGCGCTCGCGAGCGGTGGCGCGGACGAGCAAAACGTTGGCGATATTGAAGCAGGCGACCAGAAGCACGAGAGCAGCGAGCGCGGAAAACGCAATCGCGGCGCGAGGAAGCGTATTTTCCGGGTCGGGTTCGGGACGCGCAAGTTTTTCCGGAAACGCCCGGATCGCGATGCCTTTATCGACGGCTGGGAAATCCTGCGCCAGGCGCTGCGCGACGACGTTGAGCGAAGCGCCAGCCTGTGCCACCGAGACGCCGGGCTTCAGGCGGGCGAGAAGAGAAAGACGGCGATCTTCACGTTGCGTGTACACATCGCGGACGGTTTTGACGGGGTCGTCGCCATCGCCGAACGGCGCGCTAAGCGGGTAGTAGCCGTCCATGTCCATGATGGCGTAGACGCCGTGAAAACTTTTCTCGGTGACGCCGACGATGGTGGCTGCGTGCCCGTCCACCAGGACGTGCTTGCCGACAACGGACGGATCGCCGCCAAAGCGTTTCATCCAGAAGTTGTAGCCGAGGACGACGACGGGATCGGCGCCGGGCGTCTGGCCTTCACTGGGAAGGATCAGGCGGCCGACGGCGGGCTTCACTCCAAGCGCGGAGAAATAATTTCCAGTGACGCGGCTGAAGATGCAGTGGTCGCCGCGGTTGTCGGCGTTCAATGCGGAGAGCGTGACGTTGTAGCCGAAGACGTCGCTGAATGCGCCGGTGGTGTCGCGCGCGATGTCCTGGTAGTCGAGATAAGAAAACGGCTGGAAGGTGCTGTCGCCGTTTTGCTGAAGGCCGAGGACGGTGATTTGCCCGGCGTGGGGGACGGGAAGAGGGCGGAGCAGGATGCCATTGATCACGCTGAAGACCGTGGTGTTGACGGCGATGCCGAGGCCGAGCGTGATGATCGCGATGATGGTGAAGCCGGGGGAGCGGCGAAGAGTTCGGATGGCGTACTGCAGATCTTGCATCAGGCTTCCCATGGGACTCCCTCTTGGCCACGTCGCTGCCGCAGTTCAACTACGTGGACGCGTGGCTACCTGTGCGGGCGATTGCAAGGTTATCGCCGTTTGAGCGGCGCGGTAAAGCGCTCGAAACGCGGGTGTTCGCGCGCGGCGCGAGCCTCTATTAAGGATACGCTGCGCGAATTTGGGACGGGCCGTGGTCAATAGCGGGCAGGGCGGCGACGAGGGCGGGTCGGGAGCGGGCGTAAGTGGCTGCGTTTCGTGGGCGTTGAGCGTCGGCGGAGTTGGCGGGTCTCGTGCATGGGCGCTCACGGCGGGTGGCGTCTTACGCTGCGCCGCGCAAAGTATGCAATGGCGGCTGCCGCGCGGTTTTGTTTGTTGCAGGCGTTGAACGCCGAACAGAGATCCTTCGGCCCGATGAATCGGGCCGAAGGAGGGCGGATTTTCGTCGCGGGTCGCTTTGGGTGACTGTCGGGCTCGCAAGAGCGGACGGCAAGTTTCGGAATTGCTTGAGGGAATAGCGGGGAGGCGGGAGCGGCGATGGGAACGTTTTGGCAGGATTTGAAGTTTGGCTTGCGGCAGCTGCGGCTTAGCCCGGGGTTCGCGCTGGTGGGAATCATGTCGCTGGCGCTGGGAATTGGAGCGAACACGGCGATCTTCCAGTTGATCGACGCGATCCGGTTGCGGTCGATGCCGGTGGAAAAACCGGATCAGCTCGCGACGGTGCATGTGTTCGAGCGGCACTGGGCGTCCGGAAATTTCTACAGCGGCTATTCTGACTTGAGCTATCCGATGTGGCAGCAGATCGTGCAGCGACAGCAGTCGTTCGATCCTATCGCGGCGTGGGCGCCGGAGATGTTCAACCTGGCGAAGGGCGGAGAAACGCATTACGCGCACGGACTGTACGTGACCGGCGATTTCTACAAAGTTCTGGGAATGCAGGCGGTGACGGGCCGGCTGATTTCGGCGGCGGACGATGCGCCGGGATGCAGCCAGGTGGCGGCGGTGATCAGTTATCCGTTCTGGCAGCGGAATTATGGCGGAGATCCTTCGGCGATCGGAAAACAGATCTCGCTGAACGGATACCCGGCGGAGATTGTGGGGGTGACGCCGCAGAAATTCACGGGCGTCGCGGTGGGTGAATCGTTCGACGTGTCCGTGCCGGTGTGCTCGGTTCCGAATTTCGACGGAGGCGACGATCGGATCAAGAGCCGGCGCGCGTGGTGGCTGAATTCGATCGGCCGGCTGAAGCCAGGGACGACGCTGGCGCAAGCAGCGGCGCAGGCGAACGTGATATCGCAGGCGGTGATGGAGCAGACGCTGCCGCCCGACTACGACGCCGACGGCGTGAAGCACTACATGGCGTACAAACTCACCGCGACGCCGGCGGGCACCGGGTTTTCGCAGCTGCGCAAGCAATCGGAAACCGGTCTGTGGCTGCTGATGGGCGTATCGGGGCTGGTGCTGCTGATCGCATGCGCGAATATCGCCAACCTGATGCTGGCACGAGCGAGTGCGCGGGACCGGGAAATTGCGGTACGCCTGGCGATCGGCGCGTCGCGAGGACGCGTGATTCGGCAACTGCTCTCGGAAAGCTTGCTGCTGGCGTTGGGCGGAGCGCTGGCGGGATCGTTCATCGCGTGGACGCTCTCGGCGTGGCTGATCAATTTCCTGACGACTCCGCAGAGCAATCTTTTCGTGGACCTGACCCTCGACTGGCGCGTCCTGGCGTACACGACGGCGCTGGCGTTCGCGACCACGATGCTATTTGGATTGATGCCGGCGCTGAAGGCGACGAAAACGGCGCCGAGCGAGGCGCTGAAATCGGGCGGGCGCGGGATGACGGCTTCGCGCGAGAAATTCGGACTGCGGCGCATTCTGGTGGTGTCGCAGGTGGCGCTGTCGCTGGTGCTGCTGGTGGGCGCGCTGCTGTTTGCGCGGAGCTTGCGGAATTTGTACGCGCTGAATCCGGGTTTCAATGAGGACGGCGTGCTGATCGCGCAACTCGATTTCGAGCGACTGACAATTCCGCAGGATCAACGGGTCGAGTTCAAGCGGCGGCTGGTGGAGGAAGCTCGCGCGATTCCCGGAGTGACGGCGGTTGGCGGCGCGATGACCACGCCGCTGAGCGGATCGATGTCCAACGACACGGTGCTGGGAGACACGCCGGACGTGAAGCTGGATTCGACGATGATCAACGAGACGACGTCCGACTATTTCAAGGCGATGGAGACGGCGCTGCTGATGGGGCGAGACTTCGGAAACCAGGATACGGCGACGTCGCCCAAAGTGGCGATCGTGAACCAGGCGTTCGTGGATAAATTCCTGAAGACCAAAGATCCGCTGGGGAAGACGTTCAAAATCCAGCAGCCGAACGGAAAGCCGATTCCGGCGTACGAGGTCGTGGGCGTGGTGAAGAACGCGGTGTACAACGATATGCACGAAGAATTTCAGCCGACGACGTACTTTCCGCTTTCGCAGGATCCGGAGCCGCATTCGGATGTTTCGCTGGTGGTGCGTTCCCCGATGGACACGTCGGCGGTGAGGAACGCGGTGAAAGACAAGATGGCCAGTGTGAATCCGGACATCGACATCGACTTCCACGTATTCAAAACGCAGGTGCACGATACGCTGCGGCAGGATGAGTTGATGGCGACGCTGACGGGATTTTTCGGTGCGCTGGCGGGACTGTTAGCGGTGATCGGACTCTACGGCGTGATTTCGTACATGGTGGCGCAGCGGAGGAACGAAATTGGAGTGCGGATGGCGATGGGAGCGCAGCGGGCGGATGTGCTGAGGATGGTGTTGCGCGATGCCGCGTTGATGGTCGCGATTGGGCTAGTGGTGGGTACGGTGCTGGCGCTGTTTGCGGCGAAGGGCGCGTCGACGATGTTGTTTGGGTTGAAGCCGCGCGACCCGGTGACGTATGTGGCGTGCATCGTGGGCCTCGCGATTGTGGCGGTGCTGGCGAGTTTGATTCCTGCGCGGAGGGCGGCGTCGCTGGATCCTTGGACGGCGCTGCGGGATGAGTAGCAGGATCAGGTGTAGCTTCCATAGACGGTCTTCTGAAGAAGTACAACTCGACGAATAAGAAGGGATAGAACGAAGAAAATGGCGGGTCGGCTGAACTTCGTGCTTGTAGTAGATAATCTATGGGAGTATAAGAGGCGCGTGGATAGTGACAGACGGAGATCGACGAGTGGCGGATTTGAATTTTAAGTTTGAGGTGAATGGATGCCGAGGAAAGCTGCGCCGCCGCTGGAGGCGGATTTGTTGCAGGGGACGCTGGACCTTTTGATTTTGCAGACGCTGGTGATGGGCGCGGCGCACGGGCACACGATCGCGCACGCGATTGAGAAGCGGTCGGACGAGGTGCTGCAGGTGGAGCACGGCTCGCTGTATCCGGCGCTGCATCGGCTGGAGGATCGCGGGTGGATCGCGTCGTTCTGGGGAACGAGCGAGAACAACCGGAAGGCGCGGTACTACAGATTGACGGCGGTGGGAAAGAAGCAACTGGTGCAGCAGACCAGCCGGTGGGGACAACTGGTGCGCGCGGTGAATCGGGTGTTGGGGCCGGCTACTACAGAGTGAGTGCGCGGGTCGAGTTTTGGCTTGGGCGGAGTTGAGCCGATGGCGCGCACCCTTCGCAGCGCGAAGGATGCGGCACCCGAAAGACCGAAAACCACGCGAGTGGTGAACGAGACGACATTTTGCGGGGAGATATTTCGGGTGGCGCAGCGGTGGGTCGCCCGGCGACCTACCGCACTCCGGGAAAAGCGTGAAAGGCGAAGGCGACGGCACGCAGACAGGAGTGTCTGCCCCACGTCTTGAGAACAGAGCTCGAGAGGGGGTGGTGAGGCACGGAGCGGGGGAGGCTTGTTGGGATGAGTTGGCGGAAATATTTTAGGCGCGAGCGATGGGATGAAGAGCGGGCCGCCGAGATGGAGGCGCATCTCCAGTGCGAGATTGAGGAGAACATTGCGCGGGGGATGTCGCGCGAAGCAGCGCGGTTTGCGGCGAAGAGGAAGTTGGGGAACGAGACCAAGGTGCGCGAAGAAATCTACGAGATGAATAGCGTGGGCTTTCTGGAGACGGTGTGGCAAGACGCGCGATACGCGGTGCGGATGCTGCGGAAGTCGCCGGGGTACGCGGCGGTGGCGATTTTCACGCTGGCGCTGGGGATTGGCGCGAATACGGCGGTGTTCAGCGTGATCAATACGGTGTTGCTGCGTCCGCTGCCGTTTCCGCGCGCGGATCGGCTGGCGCTGCTTTGGAACGTGGACACGCACGACGTGGACGGCACAAACATCATTTCCGCTCCGACGTTTCACGACTGGCAGCGCGACACCGGTGCGTTCGAAAGCATGGCGATTTTCGATTCGGGCGGAACCGGCTACGACCTCTCCGAAAACGGAGGCGAGGCGGAACGCGTGTCCGGCCTGCGCGTCTCGTCGCAATTTTTTCAGGTGCTCGGAGTGAATCCGATGCTCGGCCGGGGATTTCTGCCCGAAGAAGAGATCGCCGGACGAGATCACGAAGTGGTTTTGAGCTACTCGCTCTGGTCGCGTCGCTACCGGCAGGATCCGGAGATTGTGCGGAAGACGATCCGCGTTGACGGCGAGAGTTACACGGTGGTCGGCGTGATGCCGCGCGGATTCGAATTTCAATTCTGGAGCGGGCTGCGCGAATTATGGGTTCCCGTGGGGTACACGCCGACGGACATGCAGCGCGGAATGAACTCGTTCGTGTGCATCGCGCGACTGAAGGACGGAGTGAGCTTCGCTTCCGCCGATGCCCAGATGCATGCGCTGGGCGAACGGCTGCGCAAGGAGTATCCGGTCGATCTGGCGAAGGCGACCGCGACGGCGCAGCCGCTGGCGGAATACGGAATGCGACGTTTGCGCGCGACGATGCTGGCGCTGTCCGTCGCAGTAGGTTTCGTCCTGCTGATCGTGTGCGCCAACGTGGCAAACCTGACGCTGGGACGCAGCGCGGTCCGGCAAAAAGAGATCGCGGTGCGGAGAACGCTGGGGGCGGGGCGGTGGCGAATCATCCGGCAACTGCTCACCGAAAGCGTGATTCTCGCGCTCACGGGTGGAGTGGCCGGACTTGCTGTGGCGGCCATCGGTTTGCGGGTGCTCGACAGCATGATGCCGGAGTCGCTGGTATTTCTTTCGTTCCGGCATACGGAAACGATTCCGATGGATGGGCGCGTGTTTCTCTTCGCGCTCGCCGCGTCGTGCGTGACTGGAGTTCTATTCGGCCTGGTGCCCGCGTTCACAGCAGAGCATCGCGATCTGAACGCGGTGTTGAAAGAAAGCGGGCGCGGCATGACGCGAGCGACCGGTGGACGGCTGCGGCAATTTCTGGTGGCGTCGGAGATCGCGCTGGCGATGGTGGTGCTGTCGGCGGCGGCGTTGATGGTGGTGACCGTGGCGAAGCTGCTCGACGTGCCGACGGGTTTTGAGGCGCGGCACGTGCTGACGATGGATGTATCGACGCCGGAGACCGGCGGAATTGAAAGCCTTCCGCAGAATCCCAATTTCTGCCGTCAGATCGCCGATGCCGTCGGGACGCTTCCAGGTGTGGCAGCGGCGGGCGCGACGAGCGGCTTGCCGTTCGAAGGCTTTGCTGGACGCGGGATCACAATCGAGGGCCGGCCCGATCCCGGGCCGGATCATCAGGAGGGCGCGCGCTACAGCGTTACGTGCCCGGGATATTTTGCGGCCCTGAGCGTGCCGGTTCTCGACGGACGCGATTTCAATCTGGACGATGTGGACGCCAAGGCCGAGGTCGCCGTGGTGAATCAGACATTCGCGCAGCAATTCTGGCCGGGAGAGAGCGCGATCGGGCGTCACTTCAAGCTGGGCCAATTCAATTCCGATGCTCCGTGGCTGACGATCGTCGGCGTGGTGCGCGACACGCGGCACTGGGCGCTCGATCAGCGCGTGTGGCCGGAATTTTACAGGCCGTTCATGCAGAAGGGCTGGCTGACGATGTCGCTGGCGGTGAAGACGCGTGGCGCGCCGATGGGTATGGCGGAAGCGGTGGAAGCGGCGATGAAGTCAACGCTTCCGAACACGCCGGTGACAGACGCGCAGCCGCTCGAGCAGATCGTCGCGGATTCGGTAAGTGCGCGGACATTTCCGATGCGGCTGCTGGCGTGCTTTGGCGTGGTTGCATTAGTGCTGGCGGCGCTGGGAATTGCGGGCGTGGTGAGCTACGCGGTGACGCAGCGGACGCGAGAGATTGCGATTCGCATGGCGTTTGGAGCAAACGCGCGCGATGTGCTCGCGATGATTGTGGGCGGGAGCATGCGTTGGGCGCTGATTGGCGTTGCGGTGGGAGTGGTGTGCTCGGTGGCGGCGACGCGGCTGCTGGAAGAGTTGTTGTTTGATGTGAAGGCGGGGGATCCCCGGGTGCTGGGAGTTATGGCGGTCGTGTTGGGGATGGTGGCATTTCTGGCGTCGTGGATTCCGGCGCGGCGGGCTACGCGGGTGGATCCGATGGTGGCGCTGCGGTACGAGTGAAGTGCGAGGTAATGGCGGAGATTGTGGCGCGCACCCTTTGCGAGCAATGGATGCGGCACCCGGAAAGACAAACGCACAGAGAAAGTATTTCTATGCCACGGACGGCTCCGTAACGATTGGCGTGAGACGAATGGTAATGCAGCGACTTTAGAACGGTAGTCGAAGCCGGGAGCCGGTGAGGTGATGCGATGAGCTGGCGGAGATTTTTTGCGCGCGATAAGTGGGACGCCGAGCGGGCCGCGGAGATGGAGGCGCATCTGGAGCATGAGGTGGATGCGAACCTGGCGCGGGGGATGTCGCTGGAAGAGGCGCGGTTTGGGGCGAAGCGCAAGATTGGGAATGAGACGAAGGTGCGCGAAGAAATCTACGAGATGAATACGGTCGGCTGGCTGGATACGTTGTGGCAGGACTTGAGATTTGGCGCGCGCGTGTTGAGGAAATCGCCGGGGTACACGCTGGTGGCGGTGCTCACACTGGCGCTGGGGATTGGGGCGAACACGGCGATCTTCACGTTGATCGATTCCGTGATGCTGCGCTGGGTGCCGGTGCGCGATCCGGCGAATCTTTACCTGGCCGCGTGGCAGGCGAACAAGGCGCCGGATATGGAATGGGAGAGCGCGTACGGCGACTGCGTCCACAGCGAGGACGGGGATTCGAATCCAACGGGCTGCTCGCTACCGCGAGGAACGTACGAAAGCCTGCGCGACGATTCGAAAGTGTTTTCGAGTGTGGCCGCATTCGCCGGGCCTTCGGAATTGCAATTGAACGGCAACGGTGCCGCCACTTACGTGCAGGGAATAATCGTTTCCGGTGAATATTTTTCGACCCTCGGAGTGACTCCAGCGATTGGCCGCATGCTTACGCGAGAAGACGACACGCCGGGACCGGCGAATGTAGTCCTGACCTACGCCTACTGGCAGAGCAATTTCGGCGGCGATCCTTCGGTGCTGGGCCGCACGATCGCGCTCAACGGCGCGCCGTTCAACATCGTGGGCGTGGCGGAACAGAAATTTACCAATTTCTCTCCCGGGAAAGCACAGGACCTGTGGCTGACAATCGCGGCCTCGAAAATGATGGGCGTCAAGTGGGCGAAACGCAGCGACGGTATTTCGAATTGGTGGCTGGTGCTGGTGGCGCGACTCGCGCCGGGTGTGACGCGGGCGCAAGCGGAAGCCGAAGCGACGGTGATCTTCCGCAACCAAATCATGCACGGCGAACAGCCGCTCGCGAAAGACCAAGACAACCCGCGGCTCGTGCTGACGCCGGTGCAATCGGGTCTGACGGGACGGCGGTCGCGCTATTCGACACGGCTCTACGTGCTGATGTGCGCCGTGGGACTGATCCTGCTGATCGCGTGCGCGAACGTGGCGGGGCTGCTGCTGGCGCGGTCGGCGGCGCGGCGAAAGGAAATTGCGCTGCGGCTGGCGTTGGGCGCCCGACGGATGCGTATTGTGCGTCAGCTGCTGACGGAGAGCTTGCTGCTTTCGTTCATCGGCGGCGTGGTGGGAATCGCGTTCGCGTTCTGGGGAGTGCATGCGATTACGGCGCTGCTCGCAGGAGGGGACGGCGAGCGGTTTGCGTTCGCGGTGGCGCCGGACTGGCGCGTGCTCGGGTTCACTCTGGCCGCATCGACGTTCACGGGAATATTTTTTGGACTCGCGCCGGCGATGCGAAGCACGCGGCTGGATTTGACGTCCGCGCTGAAAGAGAACGCGCCGACTAACGCCGCGGCGGGCGAGGGCGTATGGTGGCGGCGGATTCAGATGGGCGACGCGCTCGTGGTGGCGCAAGTGGCGCTGTGCGTGGTGGTGACGGTTGGCGCGGGCTTGCTGGTGCGGACGGTGCGGAATCTGCAGCACATCGATCTGGGATTCGATGCGCACAACGTGCTGCTTTTTGACGTGGACCCGACGCGGACGGGAATGAAGGACGCTCAAGCGCAGAATTTGTATCGCGATTTGCGGGAGCGGTTCGCGGCGCTGCCTGGCGTGACGTCGGCGACGTACTCATCGGGCGAGCTGATGAGCGGCGGCCAGTGGCGCGAGACGCTCCGCGTGGATGGGTCGGAGGACGGGCAGGGTGAAGGGATCGACGTGCTGGCGATTGGGCCGGAGTTCTTGAGCGCGGCGCGGATTCCGCTCCTTGCAGGACGCGGATTTACCGGTGCGGATTTTGAACGCGCGGCGACGAAATACACCGAACAACTGAAACTCGCGGCGGAGATGCAAGACGGCGAGAAAGTGGACACGAACGCGCAGTTAACGATTGTGCCGGTGCTGGTGAACCGCGCGTTCACCAACAAATATCTAGCGGGCCAAAATCCGATCGGCAAGGCACTGACGCGCGGAGGGAAGTCCGGAGCGACGAACGGGCGGAACAACGAAACGCCTTCGCGCGAGTACGAGATTGTGGGCGTGGTGGCGGACACGAAGTACGGGACGCTGCGCGATGCGATTGCGCCGCTGCTGATTGTGCCGAACGTGACGGGCGGGGTGGAGTTCGAGGTGCGGACGGCGAACGATCCGGGGGCGCTCGTGCCGGTGATCCGCGGGATCGTGCAGAAAGCGGACGGCACGCTGCCGCTGACGGACATTCGCACGCAAACCGAACAGATTGACCGGCTGATGGAGGCTGAACAATTTTTGGCTAAGCTGGTGAGTTTTGCCGGCGGGCTGGCGTTACTGCTTTCGTGCGTCGGCTTGTATGGATTGCTTTCGTACGAGGTGGCGCGGCGAACGCGGGAGATCGGCGTGCGGATCGCACTTGGTGCGCGGCGCGGCGATGTGTTGCGGCTGGTGCTGGGGCATGGTGTGAGGCTGGCGGTGGTTGGGATTGCGCTGGGAGCGCTGGTGGCTGCGGGAGTGACGCGGTACTTGCAGAGTTTTTTGTATGAGGTGAAGCCGAACGACCCGACTACTTTTGTGGTGATTGGGGCGCTGATTTTGTGTGTGGGAGTGGCGGCGAGTTATGTGCCGACGAAAAGGGCGATGGATGTGGAGCCGATGGTGGCGCTGCGGCATGAGTAGCAGCGGCGACGCCGGCGTATGCGGGTGGTGAGCGAGACGACGTCGAGCACGAAAATGTTGTCGGTCGTGGCGGTGGGTCGCCGCGGCGACCTACCGCACTCCGGGAAAGGCGTGAAAGGCGAAGGCCCGCAGACAGGAGTGTCTGCCCTACGCATTGAGGCGGGATCGCGAGATTTAGTGGTGAGGCGATGAGCGCATGGCGCGCGTGGGGGATGGAGGTAACGGATGAGCTGGCGGAAATATTTTCGGCGCGAGCGATGGGATGAGGAGCGGGCGGAGGAGGTGCGGACGCATCTGGCGCATGAGGTGGATGCGAATCTGGCGCTCGGGATGACGGCGGAGGAGGCACGGTTTGCGGCCAAGAGGAAGTTGGGGAATGAGACGAGGGTGCGCGAGGACATCTACGAGATGAACACGGTGAGCTGGCTGGATTCGCTGTGGCAGGACCTGAAGTATGGCGCGCGCACTTTGAGGAAATCGCCCGGGTACACGGTGGTGGCGGTGCTTACTCTGGCGCTGGGAATCGGCGCGAACACGGTGATCTTCAGCGTGATCAATACGACGCTGCTGCGTCCGCTGCCATACAAGAGCGCCAAACAACTGGTGATGATTTTCCGTTCTGACGCCAAAAATCGGCTGAAAGACCTGGGCATCGACTCGAAGCCCGATTACGAAGACTACGTGAAGCAGGCGGACACGTTCAGCTCGGCGGCGCTTTTCGATGCGAGCCGCAACGGATACAACCTGGCGGAAGGCACGCGGCCGGAGCGTTTGCAGGGCGTGCGCATCACGTCCGGATTTTTCAAGACGTTCGGCGTCGCGCCGATGCTGGGCCGCGAGTTCACGCCGAACGAAGAGCCGCAGGGCGCGGACCATGAATTGATTCTGAGCTATCGGGTGTGGGAGCGGCGGTACAACAGCGATCCGAATATCGTCGGCAAATCGATTCGCATCGACGGCGTGGGACACACCGTGGTGGGCGTGATTCCGAAGGATTTTGTTTTTCAGATGTGGGGCAATCCGGGCGACATTTACATACCCGTTGGCTACACCGATGGCGACCAGCAGCGCGGCTCGCACTCGTTTGGCGTGGTGGCGCGGATGAAGCCGGGCGTGACGCTCTCGCAGGCCGACGCGGAAGAAGACGCGATTGGCCAGCGGCTCGCGACGCAATATCCGGACAGCAACGCCTCGACGACGGCCACGGTGATCGCGATGGATCGAATGGGCGTAGACGAATTGAAGCCAGTGCTGATGATTCTATTTTACGTGGTGGGGTTTGTGCTGTTGATCGCGTGCGTGAACGTGGCGAATTTGTCGCTGGCGCGGTCGGCGACGCGGCGAAAAGAGATTGCGGTGCGGCGTGCGCTGGGCGCGGGGCGTTGGCGCGTGATGCGGCAACTGCTCACCGAAAGCTTACTGCTTGCGACGGTCGGATGCGGTGTGGGTCTTGCGCTTGCATACGCAAGCCTGACTCTGATTGAAAGCGCGTTGCCGGATCAGCTGAAATATTTGCCGTTCCGTCCGATCGAAACGATTCCGATGGACGCGCGTGTGTTTGCTTTCGCGCTGGCGATCACGTGCATCACGGCGGTGCTGTTTGGGATTGCGCCGGCGTTTTCCGCGGAGCGCACCGTAGCGAGCGACGCGCTGAAATCGGGCGGCGGGCGTGGCACGTCGCAGGTGCAGGCGCGGCTGGGGCGCGGGCTGGTGGCGGCGGAAGTGGCGATGGCGTTTGTGGTCGTGGTGGTTGCTGGGCTTTTGATCGATAGCCTGGTGCGCGTACTGCGCGTCGATCCGGGCTACACCGCGAAAAATGTGCTGACAATGAACATCTCAACGCCGCAAACGGAAATTTTCTACGGGCCGCCGGTGAACGAGCGCTTCTGCCAGCAAGTGAGCGAAAGCCTCGAGGCGATTCCGGATGTGGAGCACGCGAGCGCGGTGAGCCATCTACCGGCCCAGGGAGGTGCGGGCCGCGGACTGCTGATCGAAGGGCAGAGCTTCACCAATCCCGACGATCAACCCGGAGCTGGATACTTGGTCGCGTGTCCGGGAGCGTTTGCCTCGCTGGGCGTGCAAATGATCGAGGGGCGAGAATTCACAAACGCCGATACGAACGGCGCACCGCCGGTGACGATTATCAACGAATCGATGGCGAAGAAGTGGTGGCCTAAGGAGAGTCCGATTGGCCATCGCATCCGGATTGCGCGAGCGAAGTTGAACGAGCCGTGGATGACGATCGTTGGCGTCGCTCACGACGTGCGGCAGGGCGGGCTTGCGGAACAGACGTTTCCGATTTTCTACCGGCCGTTTCCACAGGCGGGCTGGCCACAGATGTCGATCGTGGCAAAGACGGCGATGCAGCCGATGGCGATTGCCGAAGCGGCGAAGCGCGCGATTGCGGCGGCGCTGCCGGAGACGCCGGCATCGGACGTGATGAGCCTCGACACGGTGCTGCACGAATCGGTGAGCGACCGGTCGATCCCGACGATGGTGCTGACGAGTTTTGCGGCGCTGGCGCTGGTGCTCGCGACGGTGGGAATTGCGGGCGTGGTGAGTTATGGCGTGGCGCAGCGGACGCAGGAGATTGGGATTCGGATGACGTTTGGCGCAGAGGCGCGCGACGTGCTGAGGATGATTGTGGGCGGGAGCATGAAGTGGGCGCTGGCGGGAGTGTTTGTGGGAGTGCTGGGCGCGCTGGCGGCGACGCGTCTGCTGGCGGGTCTTCTATATGGAGTGAAGGCGTGGGATCCGTGGGTTCTGGGCGGAGTGGCGATGCTGCTTTCGGCGGTGGCGTTTGCGGCGAGCTACGGGCCGGCGCGACGCGCTACGCGGGTGGATCCGATGGTGGCGCTGAGGTATGAGTGAGGCGTAGCGGCGGGGAGACAGGAGCTCATGACGCAAGAGTTCGACGTCATCCGGTCTTTCGTAGCGGTGACGGCCATTTCTGGCGCTGAAAGACAATTCAGGCCAGGGGACAGGATTATTTGTAGTACCGCGCGAGGCGGACCACAGATTACTTTCCAAGTGGATGGCGCATTCTTCCTTGTCGAGCAAGAGGAGTTCGAACTCTGCTGTCGGGCAAGAAATTCCGGCCTGGTTTAGCTTGCCTTCACGTACGATTTTTCCTCGAACCGCGACTACAGCACAAACTGGAAAAGCAGCACCGACGTGAACGGCTTCCGGGTCGATGCTTTGCCGCATCGACCCGCCTTTACAGGCGAAGGAGTGTGGATTGCGCTTGTGTAGCGGCGGGTCCGGGTCTTGGACCGAGCAGGTTTGGCGTTCGTCGCGCGCACCCTTTTGAAGGCGAAAGGGTTCGGCACCTGGAAATGCAAGGACGACGAGCGGGCGGCAAAGCGGTAGTTCGCGGAACAAGCGTGACGGCTACTTGGTGTGTCGTCCGATCTGATCCGCGACAGCGAAGGCGAGTGGCTCAGCTTGATCGCCGAAGAACGCAGGAATGAGGAAGCTAGAGAGAAGGCGCTGGGGCTTGTTGAGACGAACTACGTACGCGCCCTGAAACCGTGAGTCCTGCACGTCGCGAAGATTCTCGATCGGAATGAAAACGCTTTTAAGAGTCGCGCGAAGTTCGACGCCTTTGCCGTCGAGCACCGAAACGGAATACGGATAGACGGCAGTTAAGTTGCCGTAGGTCATGACGGTTACGCCGAACGCGACTAGAATCACAAGGAAGGCGGCGAATTCAAAATTTTCACGCCCAGGCGCTTCAGCCACTAGAATTCCGCAAACAGTGAAGGGGAGTAACGCGCCGCTCCCCGCTCCTACCATGGCTCCCACGAGGTTCGAACTCCAGAGCCTGGCGGCCTGAAATGTCCGCGTTCCCGTCGACGGATCTTGATCGATCGCCATACTGTCAGGATAACGCCGCTGCGCGAAACAGCACGAAAATGCCAAGGGAGAGTTACATTTTGAGAATGGCTGGTATGCTTGCGGCACTGGGTCGAGATAGTTCCGGAGGAGAGCGTGACGCGTTCGGCGAATTGGATTGTGGTGTGTGTGGCGGTGTGCGTAGCGGTGCTTGGTGGGGCGGTCGTACGCGGGCGCGCGGCGACGGATACTCCCGCCGGACATTACCTGTTTGCGTGGACGGGGGACGACGCCGGAAAGGGAAATGATTTTCTGGCGGTGATCGATGCGGATCCGGCGTCGCCGACATACGGCAAGCTGGTGACCACGCTTGCGACGGACCAGCGCACGATGCAGGTGCACCACACAGAATACGTGATGCCGGCGAGCGGAATGCTGTTTGCGAACGACCACATGGCGGGGCGGACGTTTATTTTTGATGTGCGCGATGCGCTGCATCCGAAGATCGTGACTTCGTTCACAGATATGGATGGATATTCGCATCCGCACTCGTACGTGCGGCTGCCGAACGGGCAGGTGCTGGCGACGTTTCAGCATGCACACCATGGAGATCACGAAGGGCAGCTTGGGCAGAGCGGCGGACTGGTGGAGATTGACGACACCGGAAAAGCGATTCAGTCGGGAAGCTCGGCGGATCCGGCGTTTCCGGACGCGCTGCTCACGCCGTACGGCCTGGTGGTGATTCCGGCGGCGGACCGCGTAGTGACGACAAACTCGTCGATGCACAACGAGGAAGTTTTTAGCGGCGTGACGTACCAGGTGTGGCGGCTTTCGGATTTGAAATTGTTGAAGACGGAAAATCTCGAGGTGGGCGCGAATCACTACGGCCACGTTGCACCGGAGGAGCCGAGGCTCGGGCCGGACGGCGCGGTGTACGTACAGACGCTTGGGTGCGGGGTTGAGCGGATTACAAATTTCAGAGGCGACGTGGCGAGTGATCCGCCGGTATCGAAGCTGGTGTGGACATTTCCGGGATCGTTCTGCGGCGTGCCGACGATTGTGGGGCATTTTCTGGTGCAGTCGGTGCCCGAGATGCACGGTTTGATTGTGCTGGATATTTCGAATGGCACGGCACCGGTGGAGGTTTCGCGCCTGAAGCTGAGCGACGGATTCTTTTCGCACTGGACGGGATGGGACGCCAAGACGCGGCGGCTGGCGGTGACGGGGAACGAGAATCGACTGTTCTTGCTCACGCTCGACGAAAAAACGGGAGCGATTGCGGTGGATACGGCGTTTCACGATGCGGCCGGGAAGCCGGGGTTTGATTTTGCGAATCGTGACTGGCCGCAAGGGTGGACGGGATCGGGGAAGCCGCATGGGGTTGTGTTTTCGAGGTGACGGCGGTGAGCGCGTGCGCGGGTTCTGGACCGGGCGGGATTGACGTGGTGGCGCGCACCCTTTTGAAGGCGACAGGATGCGGCACCCGGAAGGGCTAAGTCAGAGGCACGCAGACAGAAGTGTCTGCCCCACATTAAGCTGGCGGACGTCGAAATGAAAAGGGGACGGATGACTAACAACCGAAATTTGCAGGAGCGGAGTGCGGCGACGGATCGCTTGCGCGCGAGTGCGGCGTTTGTGGCGAGCGTGATGTTACTCGCGCTGCTACCGGTGGCGTGGGCGGGAGGCGCGAAGCTGCTGTTCAGCTGGAAAAATCCTGCATACACCGGGCCGAAGCCGAAGCGCGTGCTGGTGATTGGGATGAGCGAGAATCCGGCGATTCGGGCGGACTTTGAAGACGATATGGCGGAGGAGATGGCGGCGGAAAGCGTAGAAGTGATTCCCGGAAATCACATCCTGCTGCGTCCGGACTCGCCGCAGATGGACGAAAAGTATTTAAAGGGGCAGCTTCGTGATTTCAAGATCGACGGCGTGCTGGTGGCGCGGCTGGTGAGCGTCGATAAGAAGACGACGTACGTTCCGGGCGCGAGCTACGCGGTGCCGTACGGCTACTACAACAATTTTTACGGATATTACGGGACGGTGTGGCGCCAAGTCTACACGCCGGGATACCTGCAGAAAGACACGACGGTGCGGGTGGAGACGAATTTGTACGCGGCGGGCGCGGAGAACAGCGAGCTGATCTGGACGAGCACGAGCGATTCGTTCAATCCGAAGAATGCGCAGAAGGTGATCGACGCGGTGGTGAAGCTGGTGGCGAAAGAGTTGAAGAAGCAGGAGCTTTTATAGCAAATAGCGCATCGAACAGGACCGGAAAGACCTGAAGCCTGCGTTCGATGTTACTCGTCATACATGACGAGATGATACCGCCCGGCATCGTTGGGCGGCGCAGGAATGCGAATGCGGAGTTCACGGCTTTGTTTACGGGCCTGCGCGATGTTTGTCGCGATGTCCTTCGTCGCGGCGTGCGGTTCGGGCGGTGGAACGACGACCTTACCTCCGCCTATTCCTCCGCCGGTGACGCCTCCCACTTCTGGATCAGAGTTCTACTACCAGTGGGGCTTAAACGGTATCGGGACGTCCACGCTGAACTCGTCGACGGGCGCGGCTACCGAGCCGTCTTACGCGGAAGCGCGATTCTCACCTCAACCTGAAACTTCCACGCCACAAGCGACGCCGTCGGGAAGATTTCTGTACATCGGCGGAAATGTTTACGACTCGACATGCGAAGGGGTCGAAACGGGGATCGTGGGATTTTATTTGGCAGGCCCTGGCGCGACGCTGACTCCGATGCCGAATGTTCCGTACGTCACGGGCAATGAAACTCAGCAAACACTCACGAGCGGACTTCAGATCGATCATGCGGGCAAGTACCTGTTCTATTCGGTGGTGGAGTCGACGGCGGCGGCGCCCGGTCAGGCGTCTCAAGCGGGCGTTATCTACGCGTTCGCCATCGGTTCGACAGGAGAATTGACACTCCAGTCGAGGCTCGTGACGCAATATGGATCCGGGGTCGGTGCTTCCGCCGTCGATCCGCTGGGGCGGTATGTTTATTTCGATGTGGACACTGGGGATGGGCCGGGAGTCGCGGTGATCTCCGTCAATTCTGAAACCGGCGCTTTGTCAGAAGTCGCCGAATCGCCATTTGTGCCGACGAAAACGGGTCCGAGCGCGGACTATGGATTGGATCTTGTTGCCGATCCGTCGGGAAAGTTCTTGTACGCGCTGCAGCAGACGCCCGATCCGAACACAAGCACCGTGGTCTCATTTTCGATCGACCCCAATTCCGGCGCGCTGGACCCGGTAGCGGGGTCGCCGTTTCCCGTCGCCCAGAATTTGGAATCTTTGCCGTCTTGGATTGAGCTTTCGCCGAGCGGACAATTTCTCTATGTCGTGGAGTCGGGCGGAATTTCGGTATTCGATGTAAATGGGAATGCGGGAACAATCGGCCCGCAACCGGTATCGACGCAACAAACGCAGGTCGACCGGATTGCGATCGATCCTACAGGCGCCGTGCTGGCCGGATCGCAGTTCGCGACGCAAACCCTGATTACGTTCACGATCGATCCGGGCACAGGTTCGCTGACTCCGGGAAGCGGCTCGCCGGTGCCCAGCATCGTAGGGTTCACCGGAATTCCTCAAATCGCCCTGATTCCGTAGCTGGCGTGACGCAAAAATTGCCGTAGCGAGTTCGTGCGCGTCCGCACCTGAAATTCGGCCGCAAAATCAACTTCACATTTGAATAGAGCCGGACTATCCTCGGCGCAAGTTGTACCCCGCATATCTCAAAGGAGAAATCTTCATGGCAAGTGGACCGGGAAACCGCAATGGTGTGGGAGCGCTGCGCGTGGCGTTGATCGTGGTGGGGCTGGCGTTTGCGGTGGGCGTATATCCGTTGACGATTCTATGGCCGTCGGGATGGGCGTGGCACACGGGCGGGCCGTCGATGTACTTGCAAATGATTCTGGGAGTTTACGCGACGCTCGGCGTGTTTTTGTTGCTGGCGGCGCGGCGGCCGCTGGCGAATGTGAGTTTGATCTGGTTCACGGTGTGGTCGAGCCTGGTGCATGGTGGGATTATGGCGGCGCAGGCGCTCATGTATCCGGAACATCGCGGACATCTATATGGCGACGTGCCGGCGCTGCTGCTGTTTGCCGTGGTGCTGGCCGTGCTCACGCTGAAGGCCGAGAAGGGAGCGGCGCTCGCGGTGTGAAGAGGCTCGTTGGCAGATGAGGCGCCGCGCACAACGGCGAGTTTTTGAGGTGAACACGGGCTGAGTTGGCTCGCGGGTAAGTGCTACGCACCCTTTTGAAGGCAAAAGGATACGGCACCCGCAAAAACCACAGCAACGGCAACGGCCGACGATCGTGCTGAGTGCGGTGACGGCGGGCCGGGAGTGGCGTGCGCGGTTGGTGGGAGTGTTCTTCGTAGGAGGACTTGCGGCTATTCCACGATTTTATTTGGCGGGCCACTTCATGGAATAAATTTGGACGGCGCTGGCATCGTTCATGTAGAGGAACTGACCGTCGGGCGCGAGGCCCAGCATCGGGGGCGGGAATCCGTTCCATATGTTGAGCCCGTCAAAGGGTGCGACAACCGACGACTTACCGTCGGGAACTGTGAGCTTGTAGACGCCGGCTTTTTGGCCGGGTTCCGGCGCACTTTTACCGACGTAAATCGCTTTCGAGTCCGGCGCCCACACCCAGAAACCCCAATCGCTCTTCATCGTAAGAAGGTCCGTCCACTTTCCGGTTTCGGCGGAGTAGAGTACGAAGCGTTTGGGCGGCGTCGCGACGGCGACCATCCATTTGCCGTCAGGCGACCACGAGCAGACGTGGTAGGTAGCGGTGTCCGGCATGAGCGTGATTTTCCGCGTCGCGAGGTCCAATATTTTCAGCCCGCGATTGTTCTCCGGATTTGGAGCAGGGTAGTCGGCAAAGTAAATCAGCTTGCCATCCGGCGAAAATGCCGGCCCCACTTCCTGATGTCCTTCCGAGGTGAGCTTTTCGACGGGACCACCGTCGTTGCTTACCTTGTAGATTTCCTGAAAGTCGCTGAACGCGATCTGGGTGCTATCGGGCGACCATGCAGGCATGGAGGCAAATTGATTGGCCAATTGAAGCCGGTCGCTGCCATCGAGGCGCTCGCGCCAAAGCGTCGCTTGAGGAAATGAGACGTAGGCGATCCATTTTTTGTCGGGCGAGACGGCGACCTCGCTGGCACTAAGGCCGCCAAGATAAGGCGACCAGCGTTTTTCGCGCGGGTCGAAAGCCATGATCGTGGCCTGGGGAAGGCGGCCCACGGCGTAAAGCTTCGAGTTGTCGCGACTCGGCACCATATCCATCACGTCGATTTTTTGCGGCGAGATTCGCTTTGCAGAACGCTTTTTCCAGAATTCCCAAGGCCTCGGATCGACGCCCTCGAACACGACGGTGGTGAAATTCTCGCCGCCGAGAAAAACAAAATGTTTTCCGTCCGGAGTCCACATGCCGTGGTACGCAGACGAGCCCGGCTTGAGTCCGAAATCGAGCGGGTGTGGATTCTTGCCGTCGACGCCGACTTCCCAGATTGCGAAATCGACGTTCTTGGTTTGACCGTTGTTGTCGAGAGTCGCGCGAAGAATTTTAGAGTCAGGCGAAAAGCGTGGAGCGTCATCGAAAGCGATGCTGGATTTCCAGATTTCTCGAGGGTTCGCGCCGTCCGCGCCCATCACACCTACGGAAAGGAGCCCGGCATAGGCAATGGATGTTCCGTCCGGCGAGAAGCTCCCGCCGATCGAGAGGTCGTTGGTAAGGCGGCGGGGAGCGCCACCTAGAACTGGCATGGTCCAAAGCGTGCCGCGGTGGGATTCGTCGTTCACGTCGAGCTTGAGCGCGAGCCACTGGGAACCGTCCGGTGAGATGTCCACGAACCGCATGTCGCCCAGCGAGGCTCGGGAAGGCGCGGCGGCTCCGCCGGTGACGGACATTTCCACCGGCTTGTCCGCTTCGTTGAAATAGAGGCGCGTGCCGTCAGTGAAGATCGGCGGAGCTTTCAGGTCGCTCGAGAAAGTGAGCTGCTCGACTTCAAGCTCGGATGGGGCGGGAGGCGCGGTGGCGAGTGCCGCGATAATAAGCGCGAGCATCAGCGCTGCAACAGCTGCTGCGATCCATGCCCAGGTGGGCAATTTTCTGCGGCGCGCGGACCCGGGCGGGAGTTGAGGCGTGATAGGCGGATGCGTTGCGCTGGAGCTGTGGCGCAGGAGCCTGCGAAGGTCGACCATTAAGTCCGCGGCGGTCTGATAACGGTCGGCGCGATCCTTTTCGAGCGCCTTGGAGACGATGCGCTGCAGCTCTTCGGGCGCGTCGGAATTGAATTCGCGGAGGGGCTTTGGCTCGCCGCGCAGAATATCGCCGACCAACGCCGCGCTGGATTCGCCCTGGAACGGCCGGCGGCCGGTGACCATTTCGTGGATCACCACACCGAGCGAAAAAATATCGCTACGCGCGTCGACGTCCTGACCTTGGGCCTGCTCGGGCGACATGTAAGCGACCGTGCCAACGATGGAGCCGGTGAGCGGAGCGGGCGCGGCAGACACGGTCATCGACTGCGAGTGGTCCCCAGCGGCACCAAGAGCGGATATGCGTTTAGCGAGACCGAAGTCGGTGAGTTTAATTTCATCGTCGCGCGTGACAAAAATATTGGAAGGCTTCACGTCGCGATGGACGACGCCGTGTTTGTGCGCGGCGGAGAGCGCTTCGGCAATCTGCATCGCGTAGGTGAGCGTCGCGTCGATCGGCAGAGTGCCGCCGGCCATCTGCGCTTTCAGAGTTTTTCCGTCGATCAATTCCATGGCGATGAAGGTGCGGCCGTCCTGTTCGCCGATGTCGTGGACAGTGCAGATGTGGCGGTTATTGAGCGCGGAGGCGGCTTGGGCTTCGCGCTGGAAACGGTCGAGAGCGTGGGTGTCCTGCTCGACTTCGGGAAGGAGAAATTTCAGCGCAACCTGACGAGCGAGGCGGAGGTCTTCGGCTTTGTAGACGACGCCCATGCCACCGTCACCGAGCTTGTCGATGATGCGGTAACGGGTTGAGCCCGCGCTGGAAGGCGAAGAAGAGTCCGTCATTGGTGGGCCATCTTAGAATTCTGGGGAAAACAAAGCAACGGTACGCGTGCTTGCGTGGTGCGAGAAGCGGGCTGTTGAGGAACGGAGTGTTGCTCATCGAGGCGGCGCGGCGGTGGTGTGGTTTAGCGCCGAGCCTCTGCGTTCCGCGAGAACCGCTCGAGGCTGCTTGTGGAGCGATGCGTCGAAGTGGGAGGGTGGAGGACAGGAATGTCTCTGTCTTTTGATCCGGGGGCGAGGCGAGATTAACGGCCCACAGGCAATATGCCTTTGCCACACAACCCTCCGTTTCATTCAGTTGGGATTCGATCACGAAGACGGTTGTTGCGAGCGCGGGATTTGTAGGATGACAGCCCGGTCGGCTATCCCACCTGCGTTGACTTGATTCGGGGCGCAAACTACACTTTGCGAATATGCCTGATCCTCAGTCGCTGGTCGGCCGCACCATCTCGCATTACCGCATCGTGGACAAGCTGGGCGGCGGAGGCATGGGCGTCGTCTATAAGGCCGAGGACACGCGGCTCGATCGGTTCGTTGCGCTGAAATTCCTTCCTGATGATTTGTGCCGCGATCAAGTGGCGCTCGAACGGTTTCGCCGCGAGGCGAAGGCGGCATCTGCGCTGAACCATCCCAACATCTGCACGATCTACGACATTGGCGAGGAAGACGAGCACGCGTATCTGGCGATGGAGTGCCTGGACGGCAAGACGCTGAAGCACACGATCGGCGGCCGTCCGCTCGATCTCGAGCTGATGCTCGACTTGAGCATCGACATCGCCGACGCGCTCGATGCGGCGCACAAAAAGGGAATCGTCCATCGCGACATCAAGCCCGCGAATATTTTTGTGACTGAGCGCGGGCACGCGAAGATTCTCGACTTTGGGCTCGCGAAGCAGACGCGTGGGGTAGGCCCGAACTCGATGACCGCCGATGCAGCTCGGACCGAAGCCGCGTCAAGCCCGCGGCCCGAGGAATTGACGAGCCCGGGCGTGGCCGTGGGCACGGTGGCGTACATGTCGCCGGAGCAGGTGCGCGGCAAAGAACTGGATGCGCGCACGGATCTTTTTTCGTTTGGAGTGGTGCTCTACGAAATGGCGACGGGGACGGTACCGTTTCGCGGCGAGACTTCGGGCGTGATCACGGAAGCGATATTGAATCGCGCGCCCGTCGCGCCGGTGCGGCTGAATCCGGAATTGCCTCCGAAGCTCGAAGACGTGATCAACAAGGCGATCGAGAAGGACCGCGACCTGCGCTACCAGTCGGCAGCGGAGTTGCGCGCGGATCTGAAGCGGCTGCGGCGTGATACGGGATCGGGGCGGCTGGTGCCGTCGGATTCGTCAGCGAGCGGCACGCCCGTTGGGACAATTGGCGCGACGTCGAATCCGGCGTCTGGCGCAGCACCGACGCAAAGCAGCGGTTCGGGCGTTGCGGGGGCAAGTTCTGGTGTTGCTATACCAGCTGCACCCTCGACCGCGGCCGCAACCGCGAGTGGATCGCGCGCGAAATTAATCGGCGCGGCGGCGGTGACTGTGATCTTGGCTGCGGCTTTTGCCGCGTATCACTTCTGGGGCGGCGTGAGAGCGCCGAGCGGCCCGCCAAAAATCCTGCAGATCAGCCGGTGGGACAAGCCGATGAATAGCGCGGTGATCTCGCCCGACGGCCATACGATCGCGTTCTCGTCTCCGGTGAACGGAGTGCAGCAAGTGTTCGTGATGCTTGCAGCGGGTGGCGATCCGCTGCAGCTCACGACGGACGCGGACGATAAAGTGGTGAATAGTTTTTCGTCGGACGGGACCAAGATTTATTTCAGCGGCTTACACGGCTTTACCAGCGGATCGGCGATCTCGACGCTGGGCGGCTCTCCCGTTCACCTGGTGAACGGCGACGGTCTGGTGCCGTCGACCGACGGTAAGTACATCTACTACCTGAAAGGCGAGTCTCCGCTTTCGATCTATCGCGCCGACGTCGAGTCGATGAACGAAGAGAAGGTATTCGATCTGACGAATTCAAAAGTACAAATCTCCCGGCTGATGCCGTACTCGAGCGATCACGTAATGGCGCTGGCGCTGAGTTCGGCGTCGCTCATTGCGGAGTCCGTGGGCTATGACGTAAACGTTTCGGCGCGCACGGTGACAGATATCGGCACGATCCCGGCACATGCCGGCGAACCGGCATGGGACGATCCGGGCAAAACGTTGTACACGCCGCACACCGTGAATGGAGTGACCAACATTTATGGCTACGACCTAAGGGCCAAGACGTTCACGCAAGTGACCTTCGGCACCGGGCCGGATCAATCCCCAATGCCCGATCCGGCGGGGAAGGGACTCTTCTTCGTGAGCGGGCGATCGACCCGGATTTTGACGGTGTACGACACGCGCAAGAAAACTTCCATCGATATCGACGACGAGAATCCCACGCAGCCGGCGCTTTCGATCGACGACAAGCGCATCGCCTACGTGACCGCTCCGGCGCGCGATCGCGAAGAGGTATGGACTGCGAACGTCGATGGCAGTAACCGGGTCAAAATCGCGTCCGGCGAAAACATGGCCACCGAAACGTGGTCGCCTGACAGCACGCAGCTGTTGTACACGCTCTCGGAAGTGGGTAAGAAGGACAGGCTTTTCCTGGTGAACGCCGACGGCACGGGACGAACAGAAGTACCCTGGCCCGGCAGTTCCATTTTCCTCGCAGTGTGGACACCCGATCTGAAGACGATTTTTGTGACCGGCTTCGATGGGAACAGCGCGAGTCCCACGTACTGGATGATGAACGCCGACGGCTCGAATCCGAGGAAGATCGGCTCCGACTGTGGAATGTTGACGGAAGTTTCAGCCGACGACAAACATGCCGTTGGGGCGATCTGGCGCGGCACGAATCTCGGCGTGTATTCCTACTCGTTCGATGACAAGAAATGCACCGCGATCGCGCCCGGGATGTCGACTTTCTTCGCGCAATTCTCGAACGACCAAAAATGGGTCGAGTGGATCGTGCCCGGACAGCGCGACGTGACGGTATACAAGGTGCCGTGGAGGGACGGCAAAGTTGCCGGTGAAAAGCAGGTGGCATTGAAGCTGCCGTTCGCGTTCCCGCTCGACTCCAGCGGCAACGGCTACGATTACTCGCACGACCTGTCCGTGGTTGCGTACGTGAGGCCGGGCGGGCACGCCGACCTTTACTTCACACCTCAGAAGTAATTTGGAACTGACCGTGGGATAGCCGACCCGGCTGTCGTCCTACAATGAGTATTTCTTGCGGCTGCGGAAACCCGAGACGGACCCTGGCGAAAAAGACGGAACTGCGTGATGGAGATGTTGATCCGTTTTCGTTGGGCAAGCTGACTGTGAGTGGCGGTCGTCGGAGGACCGGCCTGTGGGCCTGTCCGACGCGCAAAGGCGCGATTGTCTTAGTGTTGCGTGGCGGCGCGATTACTGCTGCGAGGTGAGGCTGATCTGGGTGGCGGCGATGGATTTGGCGGGAGTGGTGGGCTTGGCGGAGGTTGTGTGAGCGTGGTGGCGGGGCGACGAGGCGGGAGCTAGCGAGAACTTTTGCGCGACGGCCGGGGTGTTTACGTCGGCTAGGAGCGCGGCGTCGGTGCGGTACTCGAGCAGGTTTTCGCGGCTGTGTTTGGGGGCCGCAAGTTCGCAGTCGAGGCGCGCTAGCATGAGTTGATAGGCGAACTGAGCGTCGGAGCCGGGCGCGAAAAGATTGCTGGCGCTGATGCCGACGCGCACCTGTTCGCCGTGTGAGTCGTGAGCGACGGCGGTGAAGTCGAGCCAGAGCGCGCCGTTGGGATCGGTGGTGATTTTTGCGCCGCGATTGAGTGTGTTGAAAACGTGCTTGAGGTAGGCGCGGTCGGGAATCATTTCGTCGCTGACGGCCTGGTCGACGGTCGTCGCGAACGCTTCTTCGTTCTGCTTCCACACATCTTTGGTGCCGACGATGGATTCGCGGCGGTCGGCTTCTTCGGCTGCGAGTTCGCGCACGCTCACGCTTTCACCCTGCGGGAGCGCGGGTGTTGCTGCGGCATCGTCGTAAGGCGATCCGAGATCGGCCGAGGCGTGCACTTCGAACTGATGCTCGGGATTGAAGCGGCCGGTGAGCATATAAGACGCAGTGACGGCGGGAATCGCTTCCCACGCAAAGACAGCGAGCGGCGCTAGAAACTTCTTCGAGTGATAGATCTCCTCGGTGCCGCTGCGGCATTCGCTGGAACGTTTGATGGTGCCCGGAACTTGCGCGAAATGCACGACGCGGAGATCGAGCTCGGGATTCGCGTCGGCGAATTTGGTGAGCGAGTGCGCGGCGGCTTTCGGGCTGGTCATGAAGAAATCGTTGAGCGCGTCGCGATGCACGGCGTGCGGGAAATAAAAATCCATGACGCGGCGGGTGAAGTCGGCGCAATTGTTGGTCGCGCCGTGGAAATGATTCACGTTAGGGCGCGCGTTGTATTCGGCGATGAGAGCTTCGTCCTGCTCGACGGTGGTCTTCACGACAAACATATAGAGGCTGCGCTCGAGCGTGGCGCCTACCATTTCGCGCCATTCGGCGGAATTGCTGGTGAGGCATTTTTTCGTGTCGCACAGGCCGGTGAGATATTTCTGGCGATAGCGCTCTTCGAGAGCGGTTTTGATTTCTTTGGAGCTCATCAGCGGGCGATCGTCGGGATTTTCGACGCCGTAGAGGTAGATGCTGAGCGGAACGATGTTCCATTCGTAGGGCGAGGCTTCGCCGAGCGTGGTGTAGTTGGAGAGGACGGAGCCTTGTTCGCCGGGATGGCAGAGGCGCATTTTCACCGGGGAATTATCCGGGCAGATGCGCGAGAGGTAGACGGCGCTGTGGCCCGAGCCGGTGATGCGGGCGACGCTGGTGTCAAGCGATTCGTTGAGGACTACTCCGGCGTCGGCGGAGGCCCGGGGCGAGAGGGTGAGTGCGAGCACGAAGGCGAAGACCACAGGCAGGAATGCCTGTGCCACGCGAAAGAGACGCGCTCTCCCGCGCGTCACGCTGGATCGATTGGTGCTGACAGACTTCATCGCTAAGTTGCGACCTCCGGTGATTCGTTGGTACTTGATCGATGATTGGAGACCCCAGGCCTGCTGAGCGGACCCACTGATTAGAAACACGTTTACGAGTGAATAGTTGCTAGTGGCTGGGGAAAAAGCTGGGATGGGCTGGGGCTGGAAATGCCGATGGGACAATTGTTTATGGGTGACTTAGCTTCGAACGGCACCCAGACAAGAGTGTCTACCCGACGGCCTGACGGGGGATGGCGATATGAAGGTAGGAAAGTTCGAGTTTCGGAACATAGCGCGATTGTGATATTCTATGTGGTAGCTTATAAGCTACTGCGCATTCGGCCCCTGAGTTGTGAGTTATGGAGGTTCGCGAGAGGCAAGTCCTCTACTACCTGCCGAGGGGCGGACCGCGGCGCCGTTTAAGGTGTGGCGCGAACAAGTCCACGCGACGCGCCGATATCGAGAAGGCGAAAGGATATTGGCGGGATTACAAGGAGCGGAAACGTGAAGAGAAGCGAAGACTTTAAGGCGGACCTGCTGGCCGAGCTGCGGCGCGATGCCGACTACGCTGCGGAGTATCTTTCGGCTGCGAAGGCGGACTCGACCGAAGCGTTTCTGGTCGCGTTGCGCGAACTGGCAGAGGCGCGGCAGGGAATGCGGAAGGTCGCCAAAGCTGCGAAGGTGAATCGAGAAAGCCTATACCGTGCGCTCTCAAAAAAGGGAAACCCGAGCATTTCGACGCTCGACGCTGTGCTCGAGGTGTTGGGCATCGAATTGAAATTCGTGGTGAGGCGGGCGGTGGACTGGCGCGGGCGGAATTCGAAGGGAGTTGGATCTGCCACGGGGCCCGGGGCACGGAAGCAGAAGCGCGCCGCCGCGTAAGATGTGCTGACAGAGGCCAGTCGCAGCCTACCCGTGACGGGCGGGCAAGATGCTCGGGGTGGCGGATATTTGGGTGAACACGTGACGCGAGATAAGCCAGTTTCTGGAGGCGTCGCGCTTGAGAATCAGGATGTAGAAACCTTTGACGGGCGCGACTCTGCCGGTGGGCCAATATTGAATAAAGCCGCAATCGTACGCGAGATCTCCAGACGTCTCGATAGCGTCCGAAACGAAGAAGAAGGCGCCGTTGTTCGGACTCGCTTCGATCATGCCCCGCAAGTGATCGGCGATTTTGTCCGGGCCTTCAACAAGACCGTCGTTGGAGGGCAGCAAGATCGCATCGGGGGCGTAGAGAGCGCGAAGGCCGTCGATGTCGTGATTTTTCCAGGCCACCGCCCACTGAGCGTGGACAGCCTTGATCGCTTCGGCGGCAGAGTCGGTTTGTCGCGCAACAGCTGTCTTAAGCAGCGCGGCCGAGAAAAGTACGAAAACGGCGAAGGGAAGAAGACGGCGGGGCATGGTGCACCTCCGGGGGGACAATTCCCAGCCACGGTAGGCCCGAGTAAGTTCGCTGTCAATATCGGGATTGGCATCTTTTGGCGTTTAGAGAGGTTGTTCAAGGGTTCTGAAGCGTCCGTTTCGGGGATGTCAACGCAAACTAGAAATGTCCGGTTTTTTGCAATTTAGAATTGTCCGCTTCCAGGACTTGCGCCATGGATGATTGGGAGGCGGAATGTAGTGGGTTTTGATTTGGGTTGGGGGTTTTGGTTTTCGATCCGCAAGGCCTGGAGGCCGTAGGCCGGAAGGACTTGCGGATCGCACCGCGTCGGGGCAGGGGCGCAGGGAAAGATAGCGCCCGCGGAAACGCAGCCAGTGCGAGCTGTCCAGTCGCCGTTCGATTTCCACTTGTGCTCTACGAAGCCCCGCGCAAACTTCTTCTCGGGGCACCCCCCAACGGTTTCCCTCCCAGCTCACGGTGTGATCGTCGGCCACCTGGCGCGCCGCGCGCACGCTCAGGATTTCGTCCAGACGATGTTCGCGACCCAGCCGTCGATGCGCATCGCGGGGATGACGTGGGAGCACCGTAAAACGCCGCTCCCATTCCGGAAGGAAATGGATTTCTAAAAAGCGATTCGCCGCTTCGACGGTAGCGACTCCCGCCAGACGCATTTCCTTCACCAGGCGGTCCTGCAGGGTCTCGAAGAGTCGTTCGATGCGGCCCTTGGCCTGCGGACTTTGCGCGGCGATCCATTCGATCCCTAGCTCCTTTAGGGCTCGTCCAAACTGCGAGCGCGCCCCTTCTCCCTGCAGCTGCTCCCCGATACCGGCCCGGCGAGTCGCACGAAAAATGCTGTTTTTATCGGTGTAATGGGCCACCGGACGCCCGTAGCGTCGCAGCCACCCGCCCAACGTGCGCAGGTTCTCTTCCGTGCTGTCGTGTTCGCTAAAGCGTGCCCAGATCTTGCTGGTCGCGTCATCGATCAGGGCGATCAACTGACAAGCCGGACCACGGTCCTCTAGCCACAGAAACGGGGAGCTATCCTGCATCACCAGCTCTCCAAAACTGGCTCGGCGCTCCCGCCACACATAGATTTTTTTCATCCGTTGCCTGCGTGGCCGCCAGAAGGCCGCCTGGGTCATCCACTTCCGCAGCGTCTCCCGGCTCACCAGCAATCCTTCCTGGGCTAAATGTTCGGAGGCTAACGTGGGGCCGAAATCTGCATACCGCTGGCGTACCCGCGCCACAACCTTTTGCTCTAAGTCAGCGGTCAACCTGCGGTTCGATGGCCGGCCTCGTAATCCGTGGACCACGGCCTGATCTCCACACTTTGCCATGCGCAATAGCAGTCGGCGCACCTGCCGGTCGGACAGTTTTAATCGCTTGGCCGCTTCTACCTGGCTTACATGTCCCTGCTTCACCTCATGCAACACCCGTATGCGGTCCCGTTCTCGTTGACTCAAGGCCATTCGCTCCGTCTCCATGGCGCCCCCGGCCATCCATGAAACCGGACATTTCTACTTTGCACAAACAGGACATTCTCACTTTGCGGCGACACGTCCGTTTCGGGGATTGCGAAAAGGGGCACTTCGTGGTAATCTTGGGGTGCGTTTGTTGCTCTTGAGTACCTTTGAATGCGTTTCAACTAAGGTCGGCGGGCAGCGCCCGACGGCCCTTTTTTTTGCAACGAAGCAAGGCGCTTAAGACGCAAATAGCTTTCTAGGCGGCCTGGGGCCACCTTAAGAATAATCAGGAGCAGTAAAGTGGCAAAAGAACAAGGGACAGTGAAGTGGTTTAACGCGGCTAAGGGCTTTGGATTCATCCAGCGCCAGAGCGGTGAGGACGTTTTCGTGCACTTTTCGGCGATTCAGGCCGAAGGGTACAAGAGCCTCAACGAAGGGCAGGCGGTTGAATTTGAGGTCAAGCAGGGTCCGAAAGGCCTGCAGGCTGAGAACGTCGTCGGTCTGTAACCTCTGAGCAATAGCCAGATTAAAGCATGATTCGCGAGGGGGTGGGCCAGCCCCGCCCCTTTAGCGAAACACCAGTCCCGATCGTGGTTCCAGATTGGAAGCGTGTCTGAGTTTTTGTGTGTCTGAACGGCTGGGAATTCGCGGCTTGTGAGCTGCACGGCAGAGGCGTCACGAATTTTAGATGTGACATATGTAGTGCGTGGCGCGCGTGGCAATCCTACAGGAGGGCGCAGTGAATATTCTGGTGGAAGGGCAGGCGATCAAGCACGAGCAGTACGGCGCGGGAGTGGTGACGGAATCCAACAACGAGCGTACGACGATCGATTTTGACGATCACGGCGTGAAGCGGTTTGTGACGTCGATGTGGTCGGCCGAGCTGATCGGTGAACCTCCCGCCACGCCTCCGGGCAAGCGCCGGGGCCGCCGCAAGACGACCAAGAAGAAGGCCGAAGCGGTGGCGAAGTAAGCTAGGCGGACAATTTAGATTGGAAGGAATTCGAGACGCCCCGAGCAATCGGGGCGTTTTTTTTGGCGTGGACGCTGGATATCGGCCCCGCAGTCAGGGAAGAATCGAAGGGATGCGAGCGCTTAAGGAGTTGTGGAACTGCCGCCACCGTTGCGAGCGGCTTTCCGCGGCGAGGTTCCGCGAAGGCCAACCACGATCATTCCGGCGCAAATCACACCAAAAACAATTAAGGGAAAAAGCATCTCAGTCGTTGCCTCTGTGAGCTTCCATCGCTGTCGCGCTAGCTTTAATCTTAATACCGAAGTACAAGACCACCAAGCCGCCGATTCCGAAAATGAGAATTCTCCAGTGATCGACCGTCAGACCGTGCAGCCAAGTAAGCCATGATGGATATCTCGGCTCAAGCCCTTGGCGCGAAGGTGTGATCCAAATGTCGAGCGGGACGAACACCAGGATCAACACGCCTATCTCGCGAATGGACTCGCCGAACAGCCGCCATGGGATGGCGTTCATCAGCGCCAACATTCGCACATACGGTAGGTGCTGTTCTAGTTCTGCAAACCTGCTCCAGTGCCTTTTGAATCGTCAATCGCATCGAACGGAGACTCCAGTGTTCCTTGCCGGGATGTAATCTTCGGGCGGTATCGTTTTGCGAGCGGAACTGGCAGACTGGGCTGAGCGGCAGTGATTGCGAGTGAAGGCGGGGAGATGACGCGAACGGTTTGGATGGCGGGAATGGCGTGCGCGATCGCGTTTGCGGCGTTGCCTGTGGGATTGCGGGCACAGGACGCCGCGGCGACGGCTTCGGATGCGCAGCCGCCTGCCGACGCGAAGGGCGACGCTGCGGCCGATGGCTCGACTGCGCCTCAATCGCAGGACGGAGCAGGAGGAGGTACAGCGGGAGGAACGGCAGGAAGCGCAACGGGCGGCACATCAACTGGCCCGACGGGAGGCGCAGCCTTGGGAACAAATACCGGTTCGGCGGGTACGGGAGCCGATTCGGGGCCGCAGCAAAGTGGACAGGCTGACGCGAAAAAGCCGAAACCGGCGGCGAGTTCGAGTTCGACTTACGGAAGCGATGGGATAGACGAGAAGGGCGGAAACATTCACACGCTGGCAAACAATGTCTCGATTACGCTATCGCTGAATTGGGCGGAAGCGTCGATTACCGAACTGCCTCCGCCGGCCGAGCTGAAAAATTACGCGCCGCCGTTTCACCTGACTTCGATCCTCGCGCTGCAAAATTTGAGGAGCTCGTCGATCCTGCAGCTGGCCATGTCTGACAATCCGCTGATCGGCCACGATTCAAACTGGCTGGACGAGCAGCTGCACAAACCCGCGGGCACGGGGATGAGCGTGCTGGATTTGATGTATTACTATTTTTTCCCGCCGTCGCAGCAGTGCATGATCGACGCGCAAAACAAAACCATCAAGGCGACGTTTGCGCCATCGCCGGCGATCGAATCGGCAACGGCTACCGGCGCGCCGCCGCCTTCCACTGAGGGCACGACTCCCGAGATGCAGCTGACCTATCAGTGCCAACACGAGCAAAACCTGGACGGATTTTTCGCGGCGCAATTGAGCAACGGCATCACGTTCGTGCAAACGAACGGCGGCCCGCGAGCTTATTCGGTGGTGCCGCAGTTTTATCTGGCGCCGATGGAGCGCGTGCAAGCGGCGGGGATCACCTGGTATGTGTTTGAGGCGCAGCGAACCGATCCGGTGAGCACGGGTGCGATGTCGCACTACCATTTGGGCGTGGCGACCGAGGGCGCGCAGGCCGATTATTTTTGGGCAATCGGCGCGCCCGATCCGTTTCCGTGGTCAGCGGACGGGAACGCCTCGGCGGAGCGGCTGATTCATGCGGCGTTTGCAAGCGTCGGGCTAAACAACAACCGACGTGCTGAGTTCATCCGCCTGCTCCAGCGCGTGCAAGTTCGTGGGGCAGGTCCTTCCAGTCAATAGTTTCGAATTCCCAAACAACTAAAACGACATGTCCGATTACCGTGCGCGCGTCTGTGAATTTGCAGGGATTGCCTTATGGCTGGAGCGCGAGCGCGGGGCGATAGTGGGTTTGGGCGGGCTGGATTGTAACGAGTGCTCGCTACATTTATCGCTGTCGGAGGAATTCTATGAGCAATCAGACGGGTGACCGGTATCAGTGCTTGGATCCGAATTGCGGTTGTGAGCTTGAGGTGAAGCGGCCGTGCGCGACGGCGGCTAGTGTTTGGCGGGAAACTTCGGCGAGCGAGCGGGTGGGGCACGGAGTGACGGCGGGCGGTAGCCTTTCGAGTCGCGGATTCCGGTCGGAGGGAATCTCGACCGCAGACGACTACGGAAAACAAGGGGCCACGGACGAGGGCGTGTTCGGCACTGTGGGCGAGCAGGAAGATCACGTTCACACCGAGGGGCGCTACGATTCGAAGCTGCCGAAGGCTGCATCCCACGCGACGTCGGGTTCGACGAAGATGGAGGGGCCGACTTGTTTTTGCGGCGGACGGATGCGCGAGGTTGGGGCGGGACGCTGGCAAGCCGTGGGAGCGTAGGCCAACGCGAGAGACGCCGCGGCACGGAAGTTACTGCGTCGCCGAGGCGAACGTTTACGGCCGATGGTGCAAGTGATATTGTGGGTTGTCGGTCGTAGCGGATTAGGGTTGGAGGCGCGCGTGCGTGTCCAAGGCGAGAAGGTTAGGGACATGTCGAAGATTTTTGAGGGAATTCCCAAGGGACCCTGGGTGATGCTTTCAAGGGCTGAGGAGCGTGTTCTCGCGTTCTCGCCGGATTTCGACGCGGCGGTGCGGATGGCCAGCGAAAAAGGTAAAGAAGATCCGGTCATCCCACGCGTTCCGCCATCGGACAGCGGAGCGTTGTTCCTGTAAGCCACACCGTGGCCGTCTTTTCTTTTCCATACACTCGCTACAGCGCAACTCCTTCGGCGTCCTCTCCTGCGACCAAGTTTATTGATCCACCGGTTGTGCTGACTACGCTGGTCGTGGCGGGGCGGAAGGCTTCCTGCCATGCTGTAGTCGACTCAGGCGCTGATTGCTGTCTTTTTCCTTCATTGTTACTGAGAAAACTGGAGCTGAAATCTGCGGCCCTACCGCTCGAGAGCTCAAGCGGAGTTGGCGCTTCGAACAAGCCGACTCACTACGCTGATGTTTCTGTCGAGCTGCACGGGGTGGGTGTGTTCCCGGCGCGCGCTGAGTTTACCGAGGGGCTGAATGACTGGGGTGTAGGACTGCTCGGACATCTCGATTTTTTCGAACGCTTCCGGGTGTCCTTCGATTTTTCGGGTGGGTACTTCAACATCGAGACAAAGTAACGTACGCTCCACGCTGCGTTGACTTGGTGGGAATGGGGCACTAGACTCCCACTTGCCCATGCCCGAAGCGGATTCGCCGATTGGTCGAGTGGTGTCGCATTATCGCGTCATCGAGAGGCTCGGTGGCGGCGGAATGGGAGTCGTTTATAAGGCTGAGGACACCGAACTTGGCCGGTTCGTCGCTCTGAAATTTCTTCCCCTCGATGTTTCGCAGGATCCCCAGGCACTGGAGCGTTTTCGGCGCGAAGCGCGCGCAGCGTCGGCGTTGAACCATCCGAACATTTGCACGATTTATGAAATTGGCCAGCAGGACGGACATCCGTTCATCGCGATGGAGTTTCTGGAAGGCGTGACGCTGAAGCACCGGATCAACGGCCAGCCGCTCGATATGGAGTTGCTGCTCGAGCTGGGGATCGAGATCGCAGATGCGCTGGATGCGGCGCACTCGAAGGGCATCGTTCATCGGGATATTAAGCCGGCGAATCTATTTGTCACATCGCGCGCGCACGCGAAGATTTTGGATTTTGGCTTAGCGAAGCAGGTCGGCGGCGCGTCGGACGAAACGCGGGCGCAGAGCCGCTCGGCTTCGACGGTCGATTCTCCGACGATCAGCGAAGCCGATCTCACCAGTCCGGGGACGGCAGTGGGGACGGTGGCGTATATGTCGCCGGAGCAAGCGCGCGGCGAGCCGCTGGATGTTCGCAGCGACCTTTTTAGTTTTGGCGCGGTGCTCTACGAGATGGCGACGGGAGCGGTGCCGTTCCGTGGAAACACGACCGCGGTAATTTTCCACGCCATCCTGCAGAATCCGCCGGCGCCGATCGCGCGGCTGAATCCGGACGTCCCGCCGAAGCTGGAAGAAATTATCGTGAAGGCGCTGGAGAAGGATCGCCGCATGCGTTACCAACACGCGGCGGAACTTCGCACGGACCTGGCGCGGCTGAAACGCGACACGGGATCGGCGCGAATCTCTTCAGCGACGATGTTGGCGCAACCGGGAAGTGGGCCGGCGTCTGGCGCGGGTCCGGTTTCCGCGTCGGGAAGCGCGGCGCAACCGCTTTCGAGTGGCGCGCCAGCAATCGCCACGGCAACACCGATGAGTGGCACCAGCGCAGCTTCAGCGGCTGCGACGGGCGGAGCGGGAACGCCCGCGTCATCGACGAGCATCCCGGCGGGCGCAAGCGCTACGGGTTCCGGTTCAGCGACGGTCGCAGGCGGGCAGATGCTTTCGGATGCAGCATCACCCGAGGCGATCGCGTCACTCACAGCACGAAAAAGCAAAGCACCACTCGTCATAGGGGCGCTCGCGGCGATCGCCGCGATTGCAGCCGGCGCGTATTACTTCGCCACGCATCGGACCGCAAAAAAAGTCGGCGAAGGTTCCGTCGTCCTCGCGGATTTCTCAAACACCACTGGCGACGCCGTATTCGATGGCGCGCTTACTTCGGGCTTGGCCGCGCAGATCGCGCAGTCGCCGTATCTGCACGTCGCGCCCGACCGCCAGATCCAGCAAACACTGAAATACATGGGCCAGCCTGCCGGCACGCGGCTGAGCAACGAACTGGCGCGGCAAGTCTGCCAGCGCATTCAATCGACGGCGGTGCTCGAAGGCTCGATCTCGCAGATCGGCGACACTTATAGCGTGATCGTGAAAGCGGTGAACTGCGAAACCGGTGACGACCTTGCCATCGCCGCGAACCAAGCGCAGGACAAAGATCACGTGCTCTCCGCGCTCGGAAAATCCGCCGAACAGATTCGCGAGAAGCTGGGCGAATCCCTCGCATCCGTTCAGAAGTTCAACACGCCGATCGAGCAGGCCACCACGTCGTCTCTCGATGCGCTGAAGGCATTCAGCCTCGGCATGAATGCTCGCTATAACCGCGGCGAGGAAGAGGCGATCCCGGATTTAAAAAAAGCCGTGGAACTCGATCCGAACTTCGCAATCGCATGGGCGAATCTTGGGCAAGCGGAATTGAACATCAATGAACCGGTGCTCGGAGAGGAATACACGCGCAAGGCCTACGCTCTGCGCGATCGGACCAGCGAAACGGAACGGTTTTACGTCGATACTCACTACTTTCAGTTGGTTGAGAACGACGAACTGAAGGCGATCGAAACATACAAAGCCTGGGCGGACGCGTATCCGCACGACCTGGTTCCGTTCAATAACATAAGCGTGGGCTATCAGCACCTGGGAAAGTGGGACGAGTCGCTGGAGTGGTCGAATCGCGCGATAAAGATTTCGCCTGACGATGTGATTCCCGTTTACGCGCGGTCCTGGACGTACGTTGGACTCGGACGATTTGACGACGCGAAAACGACGATTGACAACGCCATGGCTCGCGGTATGGACACGCCACGATTCCACTACACGCTGTACATGCTCGCGTTTCTGCGCAACGACCGGGCCACAATGGATCGCGAGCTGGCGGGTGCCGCGAAGTTCGGGCCGGGCGCGGAGAGCGATCTGGCCGCCTTAGAAGGTTCGACGCAGGCCTATTACGGAAAAATGAACACCGCGCGGGCGTCATTCAAGCGCGCCTACGATGTGGCACACGCCGCGTCGCTTACGGGAAGCAAGGTGAACGCACTCTACGGTCAGGCGTACGCTGAGGCGCTGGCAGGAGATTCGCCGGCGGCGAAGCGCGACGGCGCCGCGTTCCTGGCGATTTCCGATTCATACCTGTATCGCTTGCGCGCGGCGCGCATATTCGCCCTCGCCGGCGATGTGGCGCGGGCCGAGTCGCTGGTGAATCAAATTCAAAAGGAACGGCCGAATGCGACGTTGCTCAATAATTACGATGCACCGGTGATCCGCGCGCAGATTGAACTAGCGCGCAATAATCCCGCGAAGGCGATTGAGTTGTTGCAACCAACGGTGGAGTTCGAACTCGCGGACGGCGATGTGGGCGGCGAGGGCGGCGGAAAAAGCATGCTCGCGAATTATCTGCGCGGCGAAGCCTATCTGAAATCGGGCAAAGGCGCTGAGGCGGTCGCGGAATATCAGCAGATCATCGACCACCCGGGAAGCGTGCGGAATCACATGACGGGCGCGCTGGCGCATTTCGGATTGGGCCGGGCGTACGCGTTACAGGGTGATGCGGCGAAGGCGCGCCTCGCGTATCAGGATTTTTTTGCGCTGTGGAAGGATGCGGATACGGATGTGCCGGTGCTCGTGCAGGCCAAGGCGGAGTACGCGAAATTGAAGTGACTTCGCGACGCATTGCCGTCGCGAAGTCATCCTGAGACCCGATTCATCGGGTTGAAGCGCGCCTTGCGCGCCCGCCGCCGCGGGGATCTCTCTTCGGGTTTGGGGCGTGGCTACCAAGGCGAAGAGGGATTCTTCGTCCGCCGCGGCGGACTCAGAATGACCCTCTTTCTTGGTGGGCGCGGCGGTGCATAGCGAGTTCACTAGGGAGATGGAGAGCGGTTTTGTAGCGCGCACCCTTTTGTGACGCAAAGGATGCGGCACCCGGAAAGGCGTGCTGTCGCGCGGCGCGAGTGCACGGGCTCATAGGAGAATTGAGGGACGATGGCGGAATCGGAATCACGAATTGGGCGGACGATCTCGCACTACCGAGTGGTGGAGCGGCTCGGTGGGGGCGGGATGGGTGTCGTCTATAAAGCGGAGGACACCGATCTCGGGCGGTTCGTCGCGCTGAAATTCCTGCCGCTTGACGTGGCCGAAGATCCGCAGGCGCTGGAACGGTTCCGGCGCGAAGCGCGCGCGGCTTCGGCGCTGAACCATCCGAACATCTGCACGATCCATGAAATCGGGCAGCACGATGGACAGCCTTTCATCGCCATGGAGTTTTTGGAAGGCGTCACGCTGAAGCACAAGATCTCCGGCAATCCGCTGGATATGGAGTTGCTGCTCGAGCTGGGGATCGAGATTGCGGACGCGTTGGACGCGGCACACGCGAAGGGAATTATTCATCGCGACATCAAGCCGGCGAATCTTTTTGTTACCGACCGCGGGCACTCGAAGATTTTGGATTTTGGTTTGGCGAAGCAGGTTGGCGGCACGTCAGACGCAACGCGAGGCGCGGCGCATTCGGCATCAACGCAGGATGCGCCGGTGGTGAGCGAGGCGGATCTTACGAGTCCCGGGACGGCGGTGGGGACGGTGGCGTACATGTCGCCGGAGCAGGCGCGCGGCGAACCGCTCGACGTGCGCAGCGATCTTTTCAGTTTTGGCGCGGTGCTGTATGAAATGTCGACCGGCGCGGTGCCGTTTCGCGGTGCGACTTCGGCGGTGATCTTCAACGCGATTCTTGAGAAGCCGCCGGCGCCGGTGGCGCGACTCAATCCGGACATTCCGCCGAAGCTCGAAGAGATTATTTCGAAGGCTCTGGAAAAAGATAGGCGGCTGCGTTACCAGCACGCGGCGGATTTGCGCGCGGACCTTTCGAGGCTGAAGCGAGATACGAGTTCGGGGCGTGTGGCGCAGCCCGGCGCGCAGGCATTTGAATCCACGCCGCGCTCGCCGAGCGGAAGCACAAGCGTGCAGGCTGCGCCCGTTAGTTCACCGGCAAGTTCGCCGGTGGCGACCGCAACGCTGAGCGGCAGCGGAAGCGCAGCGTCGCAAACGGTGTCGTCGGGAACGAATGTGGCGACGGCGGTGATGACGCCGTCGGCAGGCGTCCCTGTCGCCGCGCCGCCGGGAAGCGGCACGACCGACGCCGCGAGATTTTCGAGCGTTGCGATTCCGCCTCCGGTGCAGCCGAAAAAACTTTGGCCACTGGCTGTCGGCGCCGCGGGAATCGTGGCCCTGGCGGCTGGCGGTTACTTCTTCACGCATCGCGCGCCGAAGCTGACCGGCCAGAGCACGATCCTGCTTGCGGACTTCACGAACACAACGGGCGATCCGATATTCGACGGCGCGCTGCGGCAGGGCCTCGCATCACAGCTCGCGCAATCGCCGTTCCTCCAAGTGTTCTCCGATCGCCAGATGCAGCAGACGCTGAAATTTATGGGCCAGCCCAGCGATGCGCGCATGACCAACGAGCTGGCGCGTCAGCTGTGCCAGCGTGCGCAGGCCGCGGCGGTGATGGAAGGCTCGATCGCGCAGATCGGGAACACCTATGACCTGGTCCTCAACGCGGTGAACTGCGCGACGGGCGAGACACTTGCGACGTCGAACGCCGAAGCTCCGGACAAAGACCACGTCCTCGGCGCGCTGGGAAAAGCCACCGAGGAAATTCGCGGCAAGCTGGGCGAGTCGCTGGTGTCGATTCAGAAATTCAACACGCCGATCGATGAGGCGACCACTTCTTCGCTGGAAGCGCTGAAAGCCTATGGTCTGGGGCTGAAGGCGCGGAACAACCAGGGCGAGAGCGCGGCGGAGCCTTATTTCCAACGGGCTGTAACGCTCGATCCGAATTTTGCGATTGCGTGGGCGCTGCTGGGACAAGTGCAGGTGAACCAGGGATCCCGCATAGCAGGCAACGAAAACATGACGCGCGCCTACGAGCTGCGCGACCGCGCCAGCGAAGAGGAGCGATTCTATATCGACTCCCACTACTACTTTAACGTGCTGGGCGACGTGGAAAAGGCGATCCCGGTGTTTGAGCTCTGGACGCAGACTTACCCGAAGGACTCGATTCCGCAGAACAATCTGGCCGTGGAATACGCGCGGCTGGGACAGTGGGAAAAGGCGCTGGGTTACGCAATTCGATCGGTGCAACTGGACCCCAGCGACGGCATCGACTTCCTTGGACTTGCGGCGGCCTATCACGGCCTCGGGCGCCTGGATGAAGCGAAGGCCACGGTCAACGATGCGATCGCGCGGAAACTGACGACGTCCACGCTGTATCGCATCCGCTACCTGATCGACTTCTCCCTGAAGGACGAGGCGGAGATGGCCAAGGACCTCGACACGATGTCCGGATTCGGCCCGAGCGAGGCGGCCCTGACGCATTTGCTCACCGCAGGTACCGACGCGTATTACGGCCGGTTAACAAAGGCGCGCGAATCTTACGAAACTGCAAAGAACGCGTTCAGCGCCGCGCATGCCGACGAACGGGCTGCCGACGCGGCGGTGGACCTCGGAATCGCAGAAGCGCTGGCCGGAAACTTCGCCCCCGCGCGGAAGAGCGCCGAGGCGAGCGTGAAGGGTACGACGGCGTTCGATGTTCGAAGTGGCTCGGCGCTTGCCCTTGCGCTGGCGGGGGATTCGGCGGGAGCGGAAACCATCGCCAACGCTCTCGCGAAAGAGCGCCCTCACGACACGCTCCTGAATAGGTACGATTTGCCCGTGATACGCGCGACGATTGAACTCGACCGCAATAATCCGGCGAAGGCGATTGAGATCCTGCAACCGGTCTCGACCTACGATTTCGCCTGGAGGAGGGGACTTTCCAGTTTGTACGCGCGCGGGCAGGCGTACCTGAAAGCCGGGAAGGGCGCGGAGGCGGCGGGCGAGTTTCAACGTATCATTGCGCACAAGGAGATGGCGGAACTCTGGGCGACGGTCCCGCTGGCGCATTTGGGATTGGCGCGGGCGTACGCGCTACAGGGCGAGGCTGCTAAGGCGCGGCTCGCGTATCAGGATTTTTTGGCGATCTGGAAGGATGCCGATCCGGATCTTCCCGTGCTGGTGCAGGCCAAGGCGGAATACGCGAAGCTGAAGTGACGCGAACTTCGCGCGGCGGCGTTCGTTGACATGCTGCGGAGCGACACTTAAGATTGGCGCGCATGGCGGACCCAGCCTTCTCGCCCATTGGACAGACTGTGTCGCATTATCGCGTCATCGAGAAACTCGGTGGCGGGGGAATGGGCGTCGTATATAAGGCCGAGGATTTGCAGCTCGGCCGGTTCGTTGCGCTGAAGTTCCTGCCTCCCGATGTGGCGCACGATTCACAATCGCTCGAACGTTTCCGGCGCGAAGCGCGCGCGGCTTCGGCGCTGAATCATCCGAACATCTGCACAATCCACGAAATCGGCGAGGAGAACGGGCGTCCATTCATCGCGATGGAATTCCTGGAAGGGAGCACGCTGAAGCACCGCATCGGCGGGCGTCCGCTGGATCTCGATCTGCTGCTGGACCTGAGCATCGAAATCGCGGACGCGCTGGACGCAGCGCATGCGAAGGGCATCGTTCACCGGGACCTCAAACCGGCGAATTTGTTTGTCACGACGCGCGGCCACGCGAAGATTCTCGATTTCGGGCTCGCCAAACAAATGGGCAGCGGCGCGAATGAGGCGACGTTTGTGAAGGACGAGACGGCTTCCACCGAAGGCGCGCAGGCGATCAGCGAAGCCGACCTGACCAGTCCGGGCACGACGGTAGGGACCGTGGCGTACATGTCGCCGGAGCAGATTCGTGGCCGTGCGCTCGATGGCCGCACGGACCTTTTCAGCTTTGGGATCGTGATGTACGAAGCCGGCACGGGCGTGCTGCCGTTTCGCGGCGAGACCTCCGGCGTAATCACCGAGGCGATTCTGAACCGCACGCCGCCGCCGCTGGCGCGCGTGAATCCGGATTTGCCTGCAAAGTTCGACGACCTTATCGCGAAGGCTCTGGAAAAAGATCCGAAGCTGCGTTACCAGCACGCATCGGAAATGCGCGCGGATTTGCAGCGGCTGAAGCGCGATTCCAGCGGGAGCGGACGGCAGGTCGCACCCACCGACGAGAGGCCGAATACCGGTGCTGTTGCGCGCGAGACGCCGGGATCGGGCCGCCGCGTGGCGCAGTCGAACACCGAGACTGCGGCTGCCACCGCACAGAGCACGCGGCCCGCCCCGAAAAGGAATATTCTGCCGCTCGTTGCGGCAGTCGTTGGCGTGGCCGCGGTGGCTACGCTCGGCGCCTACTTTTATTTCCATCGCGCGCCGAAGCTCACCGAGAAAGACGTAATCGTGCTCGGGGATTTTTCAAACACCACGGGCGATACGGTGTTTGACGGCACGCTGCGGCAGGGTCTGGCCGTGCAGCTTGAACAGTCGCCGTATCTCACGCTGATGCCCGAGCGCGCGGTGCAGCAGACGTTGGGGCTGATGCAGCAGCCGCCGGACACGCGGCTGACTCCGGAGATTGCACGCGAGGTGTGCGAACGCGCGCAGGCGGTGGCGACGCTGAACGGAGCGATTGCGCAGATCGGAAATAGCTACACGTTGATCGTGAAGGCGGTGAATTGCGCGAGCGGCGAGACCCTGGCCAGCACGGAAACAACTGCGTCCGACAAGGATCACGTGCTGGAAGCGCTGGGCAAGGCCGCGTCGGAAATCCGGACCAAACTGGGCGAGTCGCTCACGACGGTGACAAAATTCGATACGCCTGTGCAGCAGGCGTCCACTTCGTCGCTCGAAGCGCTGCAAGCGTACAGCCGCGGATACAGCTTAATTTCGTCAAACGATAATCAGGGCGCGATCGTACAGCTCAAACGCGCCATCGCCCTGGATCCTAACTTTGCGATGGCGTACGCGGCCATGGGCACCGCCTACCTCGGTATGGGCGAAGATACTCCATCGTCCGAAGCGTTACGGAAGGCGTACGAGCTGCGGGACCGGGTAAGCGAACGGGAACGCTACTACATCGAATCGCATTACGAAGGAAATGTGACAGGCGACCTGGAAAAGTCTCGCCAGATTTATGATGCGTGGGCGGAAAGCTATCCGCGCGACGATGTGCCGCCCACAAATTTGGGAGTCATTTACAGCCTGACGGGCAAGTATCCCAAAGCACTGCCCGAGGCGCAGGCTTCTTTTCAGTTGGATTCAGGCGCGCTCGGCTACACCAATCTGATCGGTTCGTATATCTCAGTGGATAAGTTCGAAGAGGCCGAAACCCTTGTAAAGCAGGCGGAAGCCAACCGAATCGATTCGATCGACTTAAGGGGACTTTTGTACACGCTCGCCTTCCTGAAGAACGATATTCCCGGAATGAAGGCGCAAGTGGAATGGAGCAAGGGCAAGCCGGGGACGGAAGATTTGTTTCTCGCGATGGAAGCGGACACGGCGGCATACGGCGGGCGGTTGCGCCAAGCCGCGGAACTCACGCAACAGGCGTCCGCGTCCGCGCAGCGGGCGGACGAAAAAGAACTCGGGGCGGTCTATTACTCGTTGGCCGCGATTCGCGAAGGGATTTGTGGAAATGCAGCAGGCGCACAGAAATTCGCCGAGCAGGCGCTGACGTGGTCGAATGGGCGCGACGTGGCGGCGATGTCGGCGACGGCGTTGGCTTTTGCGCGCGACGCAGCGAAAGCGGAATCGATGGCGGCCGATCTGAGCAAGCGGTATCCGCAGGACACTCTAGTCAATACGGCGTGGTTGCCCGCGATCCGCGGACAGATCGCGTTGAGCCATGGCGACGCCGAAAAGGCGCTGGCGATTCTGAATCCCGACACGACCGACGATTTGGGACAACCGATTTCGGGCGCGATCTCGCCCGCGATGCTTCCGGTGTATGTGCGCGGGTCGGCGTATCTGGCGGCGAAGCGCGGCAAGGAAGCGGCGGCGGAATTTCAAAAGTTTTTGACGCATCGGGGCGCGGTGGGCAACCAGTCGAATGCGTCGGCGGCGCGGCTGGGATTGGCGCGAGCGTATGCGCTTGAGGGTGACGACGCCAAGGCGCGCGTGGCGTATCAGGATTTTTTTGCGCTGTGGAAGGATGCCGACCCCGACGTGCCGATCCTGACGCAAGCGAAAGCGGAGTACGCGAAGTTGAAGTAGCAGACGTTTTATCCCCGAAATTCCTCGTGTCGTTCCTGTTTTGCGCACATCCAATTTCACGTAGCAGTCCGTTGACGGAGGGATCGTGAGCACAGTGCTGGTTACGGGCGGGTCGGGATTTATCGGGAGCCACGCGATCATAAAGTTGCTGGAGGCGGGGCACACGGTGCGGACGACCGTGCGGAATTTGAATCGCGAAAGCGAACTACGCGCGATGCTGAAAGTGGGCGGCGTGGATGCGGGCGACAAGCTCACATTTTTCGCGGCGGACCTGGAGAAAGACGCGGGATGGGCGGAAGCGGTGCGCGGATGCGAGTTCGTGTTGCATGTGGCGTCGCCACTGCCGGCGAGCTTCCCGAAACACGAAGATGAACTGATCGTCCCGGCGCGCGAAGGGACGCTGCGCGTGTTGCGCGCCGCGCGAGATGCGGGAGTGAAGCGCGTGGTGCTCACTTCTTCGTTCGCGGCGATTGGGTACGGCAGACTGGAGCAGACTGCTCCGTTCACGGAAAAAGATTGGACCGATCCGAACGCGAAGGACGTGGCGCCATACCCGAAATCGAAAACGCTGGCGGAGCGCGCGGCGTGGGACTTCATGGCGAAAGAGGGCGGAGCGTTGGAACTCACGACGGTGAATCCGGTGGCGGTGTTCGGGCCGGTGCTGGCGCCGGATTATTCGGCGTCGATTCAGATCATCCAGCGGCTTATGGACGGCGCGTTGCCGGGCGCACCGCAACTCTACTTCGGTGTGGTGGATGTGCGCGACGTGGCGGATCTGCACGTGATTGCGATGACGCATCCAGCGGCGAAGGGCGAGCGGTTTCTGGCCGTGGCGGGCGAGTTCATGTCGATGCGGCAGATCGCGTTGGTGCTGAAGGCGCGGATGGGCGCGGCGGCGAAAAAAGTGCCGACGTTGCAAGTGCCGAACTTCGTGGTGCGGCTGGCGGCGCTGCGCGATCCGGCGATCAAGTCGATCTTGCCGGAGCTGGGGAAGAAGAAAACCGCGACGAATGAGAAGGCGCGGAGGTTGCTGGCGTGGTCGCCGCGATCGAATGAAGTGGCGATTGTGGCTACAGCGGAGAGTTTGATCAGGCTGGGGCTGCTGAAGAAGGTGGCGTGAGTGTGATTGCCCGCGCCACGAAAGGCGAAGAGGGATTCTTCGCTGCGCTCAGAATGACCCGTTTTCTTTAGTGGATCGGTGGTGCACGAGCGAGTAGGCGTGGCCTTGTGGGTGCTGTGGGTGGCGCGCACCCTTTTGAACGCCAAAGGGTAGGGCACCCGGCAAGGCAGTGCGCCATTGTGTTACTTGACGGAATCCGCGGGAGCTAGTTTCATGCCGAGCTGTTCGGCGAGCGAGAGTGTGTCGGAGAGGTACCAGTTTTCCACCATTTTGCCGCCCGCGATGCGGTAGATATTTACGTAGACGACTGAAACGTCCTTGTCTGCGACTGCGTTGCCTCGAACTGTGCCCGAATATTTTCCGCTCCACGTGGAGCGGACCGCTACCATGTCGTCTTCCGAGAGCAGCAGATCGATTGTGATTTTGCGATTCGCCAGTCTTGCGCACATCGGGCAGGAATCCTTCAGATCGGTGAACGGGCCGCCCTGCATCATGGTCTTTCCGTTCGGCGTGTGGATCGGACCTTTAGGATCGTAAATTTCGTTGAGCGTTTTCAGGTCGCCGGAGTCGAGAGCCTGAAAGGCGCGACGCACTACGGCTTTGTTGGCGTCGGATTGCTTGGTTGCGGGATCCTGCGCGTGGACAGGCAAGGCGGCGAGCAGGATGCTTGCGAATACCAAAGCGATGCGCATCGAGTGTCTCGGGAAGCGCCGGTAGTGTACACGATTGGCGACGGGCGGTCGTGGGCTGGGCTGCGCCACGAAAGGCGAAGAGGGATCTTTCGGTCTGATAAATCAGGCCTCAGGATACGACCTGTCGTTTGAGGATCGACGGTGGATGAACGAGCTGACGTGGGCGATTGGGTGACGTGGTGGCGCGCACCCTTTTGAAGGCAAAAGGATGCGGCACCCGGAAAGGCTCGGAGAAATTCGGAGGCAAGACTGTCGATGTGGTTGGGTTGGGTGGTCCGGCGGCGATCGGTGCTCCGAGGGAGCGGTTGTATTCGTAGGACGATCGTCGGCCGTTGGCGAACTGTCGGACGACAGCCGGATCGGCTATCCCACGCGCATGCGTTTGGGACGCGCGTTGACTTGGTTGATTGTGGAACTTATGATGTGCGCGCATGTCGGACGCAGGCTCCCCAGTCGGCCGCTCAATTTCGCACTACCGCGTCATCGAAAAACTCGGTGGCGGGGGAATGGGCGTCGTCTATAAGGCTGAAGATACCGACCTCGGCCGCTTCGTCGCACTGAAATTCCTACCTCTGGATGTGGCGCAGGATGCGCAATCGCTGGAACGATTCCGGCGCGAAGCGCGCGCAGCATCCGCGCTGAACCATCCAAACATCTGCACGATTTACGAAATTGGCCAACACGACGGGCAGCCTTTCATCGCGATGGAGTTTCTGGAAGGCGCCACGCTGAAACATCGCATTGGCGGCCGGGCGTTGGACCTCGACCTTCTGCTGGACCTTAGCATCGAGATTTCCGACGCGCTAGATGCGGCGCACTCGAAGGGAATCGTACATCGAGATATCAAGCCGGCAAATCTGTTTGTCACTTCGCGCGGCCACGCCAAAATTCTGGACTTCGGCCTGGCGAAGCAGATCAGCGGTGGGGCGATGGAACAGACGATGGTGAAGGACGAGACGGCGTCCACCGAAGGCGGACCGACGATCAGCGAAGCCGACCTGACCAGCCCCGGGACGACGGTTGGGACGGTGGCGTACATGTCGCCGGAGCAGATTCGTGGCAAGGCGCTCGACGCACGCACCGACCTTTTCAGTTTTGGAATCGTGATGTATGAGGCTGCGACGGGCGTGCTGCCGTTTCGCGGCGAGACCAGCGGCGTGATCACTGATGCGATTCTGAACCGGATGCCTCCGGCGCTGGCGCGCGTGAATCCGGATCTGCCACCGAAGTTCGACGACGTAATTTCCAAGGCGCTGGAGAAAGATCCGAAGCTGCGTTATCAGCACGCGGCAGACATTCGCACGGACTTGCAGCGGCTGAAACGCGATTCGAGCGCGAGCGGACGCCACGCCCAGCCGGACGCCGATGACGAAGCGGAAGTTGCGGCGCAGGGCAGCGGCTCGACGCCGCGCAGCGTGGCCACGGGATCGGATGCGACACCGGCGAAACCGAGTTCGGGGAAACGCGTGTCGCAAGCAAGTGACACGGCCGCGGTGGGCGCATCGACCCCGACGTCACCCGACGTACCGCTCGATCCGACACAACCGCGAGCGAGACAGAAGGTGGGAATCGTAAAGATACTGGCGCTTGTCGCCGGCCTTGTGGTGATCTTCTGCGCCGCCTGGTATTTATGGCTGGGCCGGACGCCGAAGCTCACGGAGAAAGACGTGGTGGTGCTGGGCGACTTCCTGAACACGACGGGCGACACTGTGTTTGACGGCACGCTTCGCCAGGGGCTTGCGGTGCAACTGGAGCAGTCGCCGTTTCTCTCGCTGATGGGCGACGACCATGTGCAGCAGACGCTAAAAATGATGCAACAACCGCCGGACGCGCGGCTTACGGCTTCGCTTGCTCGCGAGGTGTGCCAGCGATCGAATGGGATGGCGACGATTGACGGTTCGATCGCACAGGTGGGCAGTGAATACACGATCATCGTGAAAGCGGTGAACTGCAATTCCGGCGACACGCTGGCGAGCGCCGAAGCGACGGCGGCCGACAAGAGCCACGTGCTGGATGCGCTCAGCAAAGTAGCGACCGATTTGCGAGCCAAGCTCGGTGAGTCTCTTTCTACGGTGAAGAAATTTGATACGCCGCTGGAGCAAGCATCGACTTCATCGCTCGAAGCGTTGCAGGTATTCAGCAAAGGCCGCGCGGCCACGGCGGCGGGGGATTTCGGCGCGTCGATCCCGTATTTCCAGCGCGCGATTCAGCTCGATCCGAATTTCGCGATGGCCTATGCGGGGATTTCGACGGCTTATAACGACATCGGCGAACCGGGGCTTGCCGCGCAGAACATCACCAAGGCTTACGAGCTGCGAGACCGGGTGAGCGAACGAGAGCGATTCTACATCGACGCGCATTACGACCAATACGGTCCCGGTGACATCCCGAAGGCCCGCGAGGTGTACCTGCAATGGCAGAAGGCCTATCCGCGCGATGAGGTTACGTACACGAACCTCGGCGTGATCGACTCGCTTCTCGGCGATTATGATGCCGAGATGGAGACGGGCACCGCCGCGTTCAAGATGAACCCAAGCGGGCTGAATTACACCAACTTGATCGGCGCGTACACTTCGGCCAATCGCGTGGATGAAGCGGCATCGCTTGCTGCCGACGCGCAGGCCAAGAAACTCGACTCGGGTTATCTCCGCCAGTCGCTGTACCTGATCGCATTTCTGCGGAACGATTCGAAAGGCATGGCCGAACAGGTGGCCTGGTCGCGCGGCAAGGAAGGACTGGAGGATACGTTTCTGGCCGGCGAAGCGGACACACAGGCCTACTATGGGCGCTACCGGCAGGCGGAGTCGCTCACCAAACAAGCTGCGGAATTGGCGATTCGCGCGGATGAAAAGGAGACGGCGGCATCGTATTGGGCGCAGGCATCGGTGAGGGCCGCGTTATTGGGATATCCGGAAGACGCGAAGAAACTGGCAGCGCAGGCGACGCAGCTTTCCAGCGGGCGCGACATTACATATCTGACGGCGCTGGGACTTGCGCTCGCGGGGGACTCCGCAAAAGCCGGGGCGATGGCCGATTCGATCGCGAAGCTTTCGCCTACCGATACGATACTGAATTTGATTTACCTGCCCGCGGTCCGAGGCCAACTGGCGCTCGATCGCCACGATCCGCAAAAGGCGCTGGAAGAATTGAGCGCAGCGCAGAAGTATGAGTTCGGCCAGACCGGAGTTGGGTCGATCAATCCGGCGCTCTATCCGCCCTATTTGCGAGGTCAGGCCTATCTCGCGCTGAAAAAGGGAACGGAAGCGGCTGCGGAGTTTCAGACGATTATCGACCATCCCGGCGTGGTGCTGAACAATCCGAACGGGATCATGGCGTACCTGGGGCTGGCGCGGGCATATGCGGTGCAGGGCGACGATGCGAAGGCGCGCGTGGCGTATCAAAATTTGTTTGTGAAATGGAAGGATGCGGATCCGGATTTGCCGGTGCTACTGGAGGCGAAGGCGGAGTACGCGAAACTGAAGTGACGCGCGCCTACGCCTCTTGTGTGTGCCATCCTGAGGTCCGATTCATCGGGTCGAAGGACCTCTCTTCGGTTTTCGTGGCGTGGCTACAAAAGCGAAGAGGGATTCTTCGTCCGCTGCGGCGGACGGAGTATGACTGGCTGATTTGGTCGGCGCGAAGGTGCACCGGCGAGTTTTCGCGAGCGGTGGGGATCGGTGGGTGGCGCGCACCCTTTTGAAATAAAAAGGATGGGGCACCCGTAAAGGCGGGTGGGATGCCCGGGCCGGCTATCCCAGTTTGAATGGGATGAGAAGTTTACAACTCTGTGAGCGTAAGTCGTTTTGATTTGAAGGTAAGATAATCCCCGGGCCTCTCATGAATTTCCTCTCCAGGCGAAAATTCGTGCTCGCGTGCGGTGTGTCCGCAGCGGCGGCGGTTTTGGACGGATGTTTCGTGGAGAAACACACGCCATGGTACAAGGCGCCTCTGCAGCCTGTGCCGGAAACGCCGTCGACGACGGTGAAATGCGTTCACGCCGAGACGGGGATTCGCCTCGCGGCGGATCCGGAGTTGCCATTCTGGAAAGACGCGGTGCCGGTGTTCGCGGAGAAAGACAGGTTCGGCAATCCGCTGCCTGCATTCCGCACGGCGATCTACACGCGATGGACGGAGCGGAATCTCTACGTACTTTTTGTTTGCCCATACGACTTGCTGCACCTGAAGGACAATCCGCGCACCGGAACCAAGACGTGGCAACTGTGGAAGTGGGACGTGGCGGAAATGTTCATCGGCTCGGATTTCACGGAAATTCAGGCGTACAAGGAATTTGAAATGTCGCCGCAGGACGAGTGGCTCGATCTGGATGTCGATCTGACAAGCCCGACGCGCGGGCAGGGGCAGTTGTGGAATTCGGATTTCGACGTGGCGGCGCGGATCGATCGCGAGCGGAAAATCTGGTACGGCGCGATGAAGGTTCCTTTTGTCGCGATCCTGCCCGCCGGGCGGACGGGGCCCGTGGCGGGCGACAAGTTTCGCGTGAATTTCTTCCGCAGCCAAGGGCCGACGAAGAAGGTACACATGCTGGCCTGGCAGCCGCCGATGTCCGAGACGTTTCATGTGCCCGAGAAATTCGGGACGATGGTGCTGGTGGAGAAGCTGTAAGGATTTTTATATCGATCCGGTCAGAGCGGGGCGAGGTTGAGGGCGAGGAGCCGCGCGTTTAGCAATTCAACATCGATGTAGCTGAGCGCCACGAGTTCAGGAAAATCGGACTGCAAATCGATGATGTGGCCCCGCATGTAGAGTCATTCCAGCAGCCCGGCGCAACCAAGCACTTGAAAACCGGAGGCCGATTCAAGTCTTCGGGCCTTCCATTCATCGATCAGCAAAAGGTCCGCCTTTAGTTCCTTCCCGAGAAGAATTCTGCTCATCTCACCCAGGCCGAGTGAAAACTCACGAGCGGCTGGAGCCAATGAAGATGGGTCGTTGAGATTACCCACTTCAATCCACGGAAAACCGGCTACTTCGGTGGCACCCGCGCGGCCTTCGCCTTGCGTCACAACTTCGGAGTGAACCTGCGCGGAGATGAATACCGTTGGAAATAGCAATTTAAGCAGGCTGAAGCGGCTTAGCTTGGCGAGGACAATCAGAGGCGACGAGTCTGAAACGACAATCAAAGTCCCAGCTTATCGAGGACGCGCTGCTCCTGCTCCAGATCGCCGGTGGTGTAGCGCAGCGGTCGGACGCCGTGTTTGGAGGCGAAGTCCATAAATGCGGCGAGGGGCGTGCGGCTGAGTTCTGCGGCGCGACCGAGCGAAACCCTCTCCTCTCGGAAAAGTTCGAGGGCAAGCAGGCGCACAGTTTCTTCCGACAAGCTCGATTGCTCCAAGTTTGCCAACTTGAGAAGTTCGGAGGGCACTTCGACCTTTACCGTGTCCATGTGCTCAAATTACGGCAATGGGAGGCGTTTGTCATTGAATTGTCGGTTTTGGCTTCGGTGCTGTGCGGCCGACGGCGGATTCGGCGGTGAGCCTTGGGCGCGAGCCCGTTTTGTTGTTGGGATGTGCGATCCGAGATGGAGCGTGTGGGCTAATGTCGCGGTGGCTTCGCAGGATGACAGCCTGCGCGGCAGGCTATCTCACCTACGCGGCTTTGGGGCTGAACTGGGGCTGGACGGACTCTTCGGGGAGCAGCGTGTAGTCGGGGAAGTTGCCGTAGAGTTTTTCGCCGGGGGCGCCTTGCGTGACGGAGAGGACCAGGCAGCGGCCGCCGACGAAACAGCCTTTCCAGGATTGGCCGATGCCGCCGAACACTTCCTCGCGATCGCCGCGCGAGCGCATGGTATTGATGCCCACTTTGAAGGAGCGAAGCTGGTGCGCGATGGACTTCGCGGTGGCGGCATCGTCGCAGGCAAGCGACGAGACCAGGCAGCCGTTGGAGATATTCATCTCGGCGACGAGTTCTTCCACGTGGTCGACGACGACGATGGTGTCGATTGGGCCGAAGGGCTCGTTGTGATAGAGCATTGAATTGCGGGGAATATTCAGCAGGGAAGCTGGGCCGACGTAGGCGGACGTGTCCTGATTCGGAAATATCATGTTCTGCTGCACGGAATCCTGCACCAGGCTGATGGCGCCTTTGCCGAGCGCGTCCGTATAGAGAACGCGAAGCTCTTCCACTTTTTTGCTGTTAATGAGCGGGCCGAAGTCGAGCGTGGGCAGCGCGTCGCTCGCCGATTCCACCATTACCGGATTGCCGTAGCGCAGCGAGTGCAGCACGGGCAGATACATTTCCAGAAATTGCGGGAACAGGTCGCGCTGGACGACGTAGCGGACGTAAGCGGTGCAGCGCTGCTTGCCGTAATCGAAGCCTTTGCGGATTTGCGAGGCGAGATTCTTCCAGTCGGAAAACTTCCACACGCCGTAGGCGTTGACGCCTTCCATTTCGAGCATGTAGCGCTTGTTGGCGTCGTAAAGCGTGGAGGCGATCACGCCGCCGTTGGTTTTTCCGCCGACGAACGCGAGGCAGTCGACGTATTCGTTGCGAACGAGCGCGTCGCTGAGCTGGCCGCCGGAGCCGCTGACGAGCGAAACGGGAAGTCCGGCGCGGCGGGCAATGGCGTGGACGAGAGTGAGCGCGTAGAGGCTGCCGTCGGTGGGCGTCTTGGAGATGACGGAGTTGCCTGCGAGCGCCTGTACAAGCACGGCGTGCATCAACACGGACATCGGATAATTCCAAGACGCGATGTTGGAGATCAGCCCGATGGGTTTGCGCGATCCGAGGATCGATTCGATATTCGCGACGTACCATTCGGCTCCGCTGATGCAGCGGTCGATGTCGGTGAGCGCCTGCGCGTAGGGCTTACCGATCTCCCAGATCAGAAGTAGAGCGATCAACTCGCGGTGCTTGCGCAGGCCTTCGAGGCAGTGGGTGACGCGGCGCTTGCGCTCGTCGAGATCGAGCGCGGCCCACGCGGAGAACTCGGATTTCGCGAACTTCACCGCGCCTTTGGCGGTGTCCAGCGAGATCATCGGGATTTTGCCGAGGCTCCGGCCGTCGACGGCGGATTCGTAGTGGCGGCCGAAGCCGGGTTCCTTCCACTCACCTTCGAGGAGATTCAGGATGCGGTCTTCGGAGCCGAAGACTTCGGGCGTGTCAGACTTCATGCGCGTGACAAGGGTGGACCATTCGGCGGCCGGAGCGACGATGGGCATTTTGGGTGAGGCCGGAGAAGGCACGGCCAAGGTCGGAGTATATCTGAAAGTGGAATTGGGCGGGATAGGCGGCTGCGGGGACTGAGCGATGTGGCTGGACACCGTGCTACGGGCGCGGGACGGGTGGAACGTTGCCGTTATACAGTCATCTTGTTTTCTGCCTGGGTGGCCCGTCATCGGTCGTGCACTAACTTGGCGATCAGGTCCTAGCACGACAGCCTCCGCAGCAGGCTATCCCACGCGAGCCACGTGCGGTCGCGTACCGACTTTGAGTGGGGCGGCTAGTACAAGAAGCGCTGTAGGTGATTGGCGCGGGGTGCGTGATATATTGCGCGCCGATGATTGACGATCCGCTCCTGGTGAATGATTGGCACGTAGTGGCGCGGTCGCGCGATCTGGCGGCACGGCAGGTTCGACCGGCGCGGCTTCTTGGGCGAGACATCGTGCTGTGGAGAGAGCAGGATCGTCCGCCGACTGGTTTTGTGGCGGGCGCGACGCCGCCGACGATTCACGCCTGGAGCGATTTGTGTTTGCATCGCGGCGCAAAGCTTTCCGGCGGGCGCGTTATCGCGAAGGAAGACCGCGAATCGGCGCCGAGCGATTGTCTGGCGTGCCCGTATCACGGTTGGGAGTACGACGCGACGGGGCAGTGCGCGCGAATTCCGGCGAGTCCAACGCAGCCGCCGCCGGCGAAAGCGCGCGTTGACAGCTACAAGGCGCGGGACAAGTTTGGGTTCGTGTGGCTTTGCCTTGGCGAGCCGCGGGCTGAGCCTCCGGATTTTCCGGAGTGGAGCGACACTACATTTCGCAAAGTGGATGCCGGGCCGTATTTGTTTCATGCACAAGGACCGCGCGTGATTGAAAATTTTCTGGACGTCGGACACTTTCCCTTCGTTCACGCCGGATTGTTAGGCGACCCAAAGCACACCGAAGTGGGCGAGTACGAAGTGGAAACGACCGACGCCGGAGTGGAGGCCAAGGACATTCGGTTTTTCCAGCCCGATCCGGATGGCACGGGATGGGGAGCGGAGGTGCGTTACACGTATCGCGCGGTGCGGCCGCTTACGGCTTATTTTGTGAAGACTCACGAGAACCGGAAATTTTCGATGATCAACTTCGTAACACCAGTGGACCACGGCGAAAGCCTTTCGTGGGCGATCATGGCGCTGAATTATGCGCCGGAGACCAGCGATTTCGCGCTGCGGGAGTTTCAGGACACGGTAACCGGGCAGGATATTCCGATTGTTGAATCGCAACGGCCGGAGCAGCTGCCGCTCGATTTGCAGGCCGAGTTGCATCTAAGGTCCGACCGCACGGCAATCGCCTACAGACAATGGCTTGGGAAAATCGGACTGAGGTACGGAACGTCCTAGGACTTTCGCCTGTGTCTCGCGCCAGTCGCAGAGATGCATGCCGCGGTGAAATACGGAAACTCTCTATAATCGACATCCGAAGCTCGGATTCTGATTGCACACCGCAAGATGTAGCTGCTGAAGGCTGAAAGTGGAAGCAAGGCCGCGACGGCGAGGGCAACGGGCAACTTCTGTCTGTGTCGGCCGGACGGCTGCATAACTCAACGCCGATTTTGACGCGCTGGACTGGCGAACGTTTACATTGTCGGCAGAACCGTTTTAGGTCTGCACGACTGCGCGGCGGGAGAAGTAGTAGGAGATTCCGAGGCCGGCGGCGAGCGTGGCGGCGAAGATGTACGGAAGGTAGAGCCACGGGGCCGTGGGAATGGGGAAGACGCTGAGCAGCAAGACGATTCCGAGGATGATCATCGCGCCCGTGGCGAAGAGCGAATCGACGGGGCGAAGAATTCCTTTGCGCCGCAAGTAGAAAGGTAGCGCGAGACACACCATAAAGTACGACGCGATAAAACCGAAGGAAGTGAGCTGGGTGACGTAATTCACCACGTCGATCAGCGTCACATGCAGCGCCATCATCCCGAGCGGCACGCCAACCCCAATTATTGATAGCAGCGCAAGCGCGCGGTGAGGCGTGTGGTTACGCGGATGTGCCTCGCCGAAACGAGGGGCGAACATGTTTTCCTGCGCGAGATGGTAGAGCACGCGCGCTCCCGCGTTGAGCTGCGCAAGCGTGCAGGCGAAGTAGCTGAGAGCGATACCGAGCGAGCTGATATAGCCGAGCGCCGGAAGGTGAATGGCGCGCGCGATGCCGTCAAATGGTGCGTCCAATGTGCCCAGATCGAGGCCAATCTTCCGCGCGATTGAGATCAGGCAATAAATCATCACGAGGTAGAGCAGTCCGATGGGAACTACGTTGCAGAGGATCACGCGCGGGATGGTGCGCGTGGCGTTGGTGGACTCCTCGCCGAGCGTGGTGACGGTTTCGAACCCCGCAAGCGTCATGAATCCGAATACAAGTGTGAGCTGAAAACTTGCGAAGTGCGCGCCATCGAGGCGCATCTGCGGCGGGTCAATCCATGCGTGGGTGTGGCGCATGGCGAGCGCGACTACGCCGAGCATTACAGCGAGGGTGGCGAGTTCGAGCGCGAGCATGATTTTGGTGGAAAGTTTGATGTCGCGGAAAGAGACGAGCCACGAAACCAGAATCACAATCACGGTGAGAATCGCCCCACGCAGCGCCGTGCCGGGCGTGCCGGTGACTTCGGTGAGAAACACGTCGGCGTAATACGCGGCGGACGGCGCGGCGCTGGCGACGCCGTACATCATGGCGATCACATAGGCCCATCCGGTGGTGACGCCTGCGCGGCGGCCAAGCCCCAGCTCGGCGTAGGTGGCGAAGGCTCCGGCGCTGGCTGAATATTGCGCGAACCGGCTGACGCAAAAACACACCAGTAAAAACGCGACGAGAGTGACCAGAAACGCGAGCCACGTTCCATTGCCGCCGCGCGCAATCAGCAACGGAATGACGACGCCGAGCGTTCCCGCGGGCGCCATCGCGCCTAACGACTGTGCGGTGTCTTCGAGGAAGGAGAGGTAGTCGTGGCGGAGCTCGGACGAGTGCGAGCGAGCGTCTACGGGTTCGCGAGCCGGGGCGGTGGCCACGTGTGGACGATAACAGCGCGTTGCACGGAGCGCAAACAAGCCCGCGAAAGTTCGCCCCGCGAAAGCGCACTTAATCGCAGCGTCGCTATCGCGTGTAATTTCAACGTGTATCGCAAATCGTGATGGAACAGATCGCGTTTTTCGAGTCGGCGGCGTTGCGAAGGCCCGCATACTGGAAGCTCCCAGTCGCATCGAATGTAACGATCCCCTGACTGGGAAGGCTGCGTTTCTACGCTGGCAACCTGCGATGAGTGGCGAATCTGCCGTTGAGGAGTGAAAAGAAATGAGTTACGGATCCATGAAATCCTATTTATTCGTGAGCGACTTCGACCAGACGTTGACGTTCAACGATTCGGGCTACGTCCTTGCGGACATCGTGGGAATCGGGACCCAGGAATTTGAACGAAAAGCGAAAGGCATGGCCAAGATTAACCTGGTGCAGCAGGGCGCGGAGCTCGCGTATTTGTTGCTGCACGATCCAGATTTCCGGTCGCGAGTGCGTAAGGAACATCTGGTGGAAGTGGGCCGGCAAATCCGGCTGAAGAGCGACATTCGATTGCTCAACGAGATTCTCGATCACGGGATCGAGGGGTACCACTTTGATTTTTACGTGCTGTCGGCTGCGCCCGTAGAAGTGATTTACTCAGCGCTCGACGGGATTCTGCCGAAGGACCACATTCATGGCACGGAATTTAATTACGGGCTAACCGGCGAGATCGAATCGATCGTGCGGGCGACGGCGGGATACGGCAAAGTCGCGTTTCTCGATGAGTTGCAAACGAAAAAGGAAATCGGGCCGGACCACGTAGTTTACGCGGGCGACGGCAGTTCGGACATGCACGTGATGCTGCACGTGAACGCGCGCGACGGATTCACGATCGCGGTGTCGGAATCGAAGCATGTTTCGCAAATCGCGCAACGGACCGTGCTAAGCACGAGCGCCCTGGGCGTGCTGGCGCCGATACTGGAGCGCGTCGTTGGACTGAATCGCCAGCAGATCCGGAAATTCCTGGAGTCGCACGGTTTTCTGATTCAAGAATGGGACAAGGTGCGGACGGAGTGGCTTACGCTGCGAGCGGCAAAGACGGAAGATGAAGTAGAGCACGCGGCGGGTGCGAGCCGTGGTTAGCGCGATGACGGTGAATCGCACCTTGTCCAGCGTGGCGCTGCCGGCCGCGGGGGCGTGGGTGAGTTGGATTGGCTGGATCGCCACTGCCGCGTTTGGTGTTTCGTATTTCGCGAAGACGCCGAAAGCGTTACGCATCGTGCAGGCCTGCGCGGCACTCCTGTGGATCGCCTACGGCTTCATCATTCACGCCATGCCGGTGGTTGTGGCGAACGCGATCGTCGCTGGAGCGGCGGTATATTCGTCATTTGCTCCGCCGCGCGCGCCAGCATCGACGTACGAAATCGAAATCCAACCTGGCGGTCGCGGCGGCTGAGTTGAGCGTGGATCGCTCGAGCAGCCACCTTTCCATTGACATACCAAAATTGATCACCGGCCGCGGACCTGGCGGATGCGCCGTTAGGGGCGCGAAGCACGCGGACGAGTACATGACCGCGCCTGCTTGCCAGTTCCCGGCAACCCTGGCCTACAGCTGCGTTAACGTTATTGCCCGATAAACAGAGTGGGCGCGAACGCGCGTGCAACCGCGTCGCGCGGCGTATAGAATCTTCGGGCTTGCGAGGGGATTGGCGACGTGAACGCGGTGGAATTTACGGTGGTGGTGGCGCTGGGGTCGTTTCTCGGCGGCTTGCTGGGGGCGCTGACCGGGCTGGGCGGGGGGGTGATCATTGTGCCGCTGCTGACGCTGGTGTTCGGCGTGGACATTCGCTATGCGATCGGCGCGTCGCTGGTGAGCGTGATCGCGACGTCATCCGGCGCCGCGGCGGCGTACCTGCGCGAGGGCTACTCGAACATGCGCGTCGGCATGTTTTTGGAAATGGCGACAACGGTTGGGGCAATCAGCGGAGCGATGCTGGCGGCGCATCTGCCGACGTCAGCGATCGCGATTATTTTCGGCGTGGTGCTGCTCTATTCCGCGTACGTCTCCAGCCGCGACCGCCACGAAGGCGTAACGAACGAGCCGCCCGACAAACTCGCAACGAAATTAAGGATGGACAGCGAGTATCCGACGGCGGCGGGTCGAGTGGCGTATCACGTACGGCGCGTGCCGCTGGGTTTCGCGCTGATGTACGTGGCGGGGGTAATTTCGGGACTGCTTGGCATCGGATCCGGGTCGATCAAGGTGCTGGCGATGGATCAGGCGATGAAGCTGCCGTTTAAGGTGTCGACGACGACGAGCAATTTCATGATCGGCGTGACGGCGGCGGCGAGCGCGGGAATTTATCTGCATCGCGGATACATTGTGCCTTCGCTGGCGATGCCGGTGATGCTGGGCGTGTTGGGCGGAGCGCTGCTGGGCGCGAGGATATTGCCGGGCGCGAAGGTGAAGACGTTGCGGCTGGTGTTTGGAGTGGTGATCGCGGGGGTGGCTGTGGAGATGATGTATCAGGGTTTGAAGGGGCGGATGTAGTGAGGGGCGTTGGACTTGCTTTGGTGGCCGCCGGTGGCGGACTGGAGACTCGATGGCGCTGGAATGGGCAAAGCGGCGGCAAGCCGCCCCAGTCTCATCGTCTCTGTGCCGAGGATTGCAGCAGGAATGGATGGCGCGGCGGATTGGGAACAGGAATCGACTGCACGTGGTAATGCGATGATCGAGAAACAAAGACATTCTGGACACGTAAGCCGCGCGACCCCGGAGAACGATCTGCGGATCGAGGAATTCCTCGGGCAGCTCTTGCGCGCCGGCGTCGGACTGGCCGCGCTGGTTGTACTCGCCGGTGGAATCATGTATCTGAAGAGCGCGCCGTCCGCGGTGCCCGACTACACGATATTTCGCGGGCAGCCGCAGGAACTCACCAGCTTGCACGAAACGGTTCAAGGTTCAGCGGACTTCAAGCCGCTGGCGATCATTCAATTGGGATTGCTGTTGCTGATTGCGACACCGGTGGCGCGCGTGGCGTTTTCGATTTTAGGTTTCGCGATGGAGCGCGACTGGTTGTACATCGGCGTCACGCTCATCGTGCTTTTTCTGCTTCTCTACAGCCTCACGGGAGACATGCATCTGTTCTTTGATCGGTGATGGGACAGGTGATGGGATCGAAGCTGTGATAGGTCGCCCAGCAAGTCGCGCAAAAACGTCCGCGGTTAGTGGGTGCAGGTGCCGCCGATGCCGGAGTGGTCCATGGACCAGAAGCAGCCTTGGGCCATACGGTCGAGCGCGAAATTATTCCCATTGGCGCTAGCGTCTAGGTTTGGATCGTGTGACGGCTCGGCCGTGGAGTCGTTCGAGCTGTTGCTGGAACTGTTATTGGTCATAGCCGAGATCGCACCGACCGCTAACGCGCCGACAACGACGGCGCCCCAGAAATCGGAAGACTGCGTGGAGGAACTGACCGTGGAGCGCTCGTCGACCGTAGGGGCAGTGTCGCGCACGCTGTCGAAATATTCGGCTCCGAGGGCGGCCACTTTCGGATTGCGGTCGCGCGAGGCTTGGGCGTAATACGATTTCGCTTGCTGCGCATTCTGCGGCACGCCCCAGCCCTGCTCGTAGAGTTAGCCGAGGTTCAGCGCCGCATAACCATCTCCGCGCTGCGCGGCCTGCGCGAAATAACGCGCGGCAGCCGCGTAATCCTGCGGGCCGCCGCCAAGTCCTTTATCCAGTCCGAGTCCGGCGGCGGTCATCGCTTGCACGTCGCCAAGCGCCGCGGCCTTTTCGAACCATTGCATGGCTTCCGCTTCGTCCCATGCCGTGCCGTTGCCCTGGCGGAGATGCACGCCCAGCACCGTCATGGCGCGAACGCTGCCGTGAATGGCCGCTTGCCGATACCACCGCACCGCGAGGTTCTGATCCGCGACGATGCCATCGCCGGTCTCGTACATGTAGCCGAGAAATTCCTGCGCTTCGGGCATTCCGGTTTGGCCCGCTTTGAAATACCACTGCGCGGCTGAACCGTGGTTTATGGCGACGCCGATGCCGTTGTAGTAGCAATTGCCCAGTTCGACTTGCGCGTAGGGATCGCCCGCGGCGGCGCTGGCAGCGAGTATCTCGACTGCGCCGCGAGGATCGCGCGGCAATCCGCCTTCGCCGGTTTCATACATCATGGCCAGCAGAAAATTCGCTTGGAGGTCGCCGGCCTTGTAGGTGTGCTGCAAGAGTTGGGCGGCGCGAAAGGCGTTGCGCTGGACGCCGAGGCCCTGGCGGTACATATATCCCAAGTAGAAATCGGCGTCCGAGGGGCCAAGGGCGGTAGCGCGTTCGAACCAGCGCGCGGCTTCGGCGTAATTCGGAGGAGTCGTATTCATGTAGATCAGTCCGCCGTCGGCAAACGCGTCGGGCACGCCAGCGGCGCCGGCGCCCCAAAACAGGCGAACAGCTTCGTCGGCATCCAGCGCTCCGCCGAAACCGTTCATGCACATGTAGCCGAGCGCCATCGCGCCCATCGCCGAGCCGGCCTGATCGGCTCTGATGAAATAGCGGCGCGCGAGAGGGTAATTTTTCTGGGCCATCAGAGCCCGGCCGTAGAGAAATACGTATCGAGGCCGAGCGGGCGGCTTGTAATCCGCAGCCACCTGGCAGAAGCCGATGGCGCGTGCGAGGTCGATCTGATCGAGTGGAACGCCGGCGCCGACGCGTCTCGGGTCGCTGGGCGAATCGGCCGTTTCGTCGCAGCCGGTATCGTTGAAGCTGGTGTTCTCGGCGGGGAAGTTGATGGAAGCCGGAGCTTCGTTGGGGATGAGGGGAGGCTGTTGCGATTGCGCGGAAGCGGAGTGCGGCGCGGATCAGGACAAAAGGAAAAGCGCCAGAGCGAAAGACACCGAGAGAACACGGGTAGGGCAGAGTCGCGCGATCATGAACTCCTCGAGAACAGGAACGTGAACAGGCCGGCCGCGACCGAAGCCATGCCGAATAAATGAGCGCTACTGTAATCGAGTCGGCGCGGGCGCGCAACGATTCTCAGAGCGCACGCGAGCGTTCGGAAGTGCGATTATTACCCTTTGGGATACGTTGCTCGAAAGCATTTGTTCGAGCGCGAGGCTCAAGATAGGATGCGCGGCATGAAAACTCTCACGCCGCTCGTGGTCGTTTCGCAGGTATTGGCAGTCTTCATACCGTTGTCCGTTCAAGCGCAGAAACCCGAGCCCCCCGTCGACGCGAAAGGGAACTTCCAAATCGCGCTGCCCGAACAGGATGGCGCGATGAAATGGGCGGCCCCGAGTTTTACGGTGATGCAGATGTCAGCGAAGCCGCGCGGGCTGGAAATCGGAGTGCGTGGCGCAGACAAGGTGGCGAAAATCAGCTTCCTCGCATTTCTTTTTAAGGTTGGCAGCGGGCCTGCGTCGCCTCAGTCTTGCCGGGATGGCGACCTGGCGGAGATCAAGCGCGACACCGGCGCGAAAGTGGTCGCGACTCCCGATGTGGCCCACGGCGCGGACGGCAAGCTGCCCGTTGCGGAATATGAGAACCGCGACAACCGCGGCGGAACACACTACTCGGTCACGGGATATCTGGGCAGTGGCCAGGTGTGTATGTCGCTCGAATTTTATTCCGACGCGCCGCTGCACGCAGACGATCCCACGCTCAAGCCGATCCTCGACTCGCTGCAGTACGATCCCAATTACAAGCCGCAGTTCAAAGACGCGTTCGTCTACGGGCAGTTGCTTTACGACCGACAGGCATTCGGCGATGCCGCTCCCTATTTCGAGCAGGCGGTCGCACTCGCGGGCTCTGATGGCGAGAGCCTGAAGTGGAAGCGCGTTGCGACGGACCAGGCGGGGATGGCTTACGGCATTTCGGGGAACTTGGCGAAGGCGCGGGAAATTTTCGGTGCGGCAATCGCGACAGACCCCGATTACCCGCTTTACTACTACAACCTCGCGTGCGCGGACGCAGAGGCGAAGGACCTTGTCGCAGCGAAAAAACATCTGCTGGAGGCGTTCGAGCGAAAGCAGAACATCATTGCGGGCGAGCAGATGCCGAATCCGAGTGAAGACGATTCGTTCACGCCATATAGAAATGATCAGCAATTCTGGGCGTTCGTCATCAGCCTGCACTGAAACGGGAGGTCAACGCCCCGCCGAGACCCAGGACCACTGGGACGCGAGGTGATCGAACTCGGAAGGCGAGCGGCTGAAGCGCCCGCGCGCACGAGTGCGTATGTTACGGAGCGTAGGATCGCTAGCGTGGGCTGCGGCATAGGCTAGGGCGAAGTGGCTACTTCATCACGCGCCATTCGAAGGTGGCGACGATTTTGTGATACTCGTCGAGTAGTTCGAGGCGCGTGCCGGCGACGCGGTAGGAGCGGACTTCGTTCAGCGCGGCGGTAAAGTTCTTTTCGGTGTCCATATCATCGGGGCAAGCCATCAACGTGCCGGCCATCGGGCCGAACGTGATGCCGTTGCCGCCGTCGAACTTGTAGGTTCCCGCGATCTGATTGCAACCGCCAAAAATTTCCGTGCGCATGCCTTCGGGATGAAGGATCAAGCTTGGCTCGCGGTGGTCGGGCTTCGCCACGACGGGCTTGCCGTTAAGCGTGGTAAGTTTCCAATAGGAATTTTCGAGAGGCTTTGGCGCGACGCCGCCTGCGGAGACGGCCGGAGTGTCATCGGCCGGGCTCACGTGGCGGAGCATGATGCTGGCTGTATTGGGATTGGCGGCGGTGATTACGTGGTGCGCGCTGGTGGAGGTGAACATGAGCTTGCCGTCGTAGGTGACGGAGGCGCGCACGTTGTAGGTATGCGAAGCAATGATCTTCGATGGGTCGTAGGTGATCGTGAAGAAGAACGGTGGATTGCCCGGGTGCTCTTTCTTCGTTGAAGCGATGCGTGTTGAGGGCGCGTCGGCGAGACTGGTGTCTTCGAGCACGGCTTCGAAGACAGCGCCTGGAGGGAGGGCGATGCGTTCGCGGTAGAGTGCGGAGCCGGTGATCGTGGCGGTTGGGCCGGGCGCGGGCGTAGATTGCGCGTACATGTTGAGTGGTGCGGCGAGAAGGGCGGCGACGATCATGGTGGAGTGGATGAAATTCATTTTAGCCTCGCGAAATTTGTAGCACACCTACGGTGATGAGGGGTGCGGATGTTTGGACGCGGGAGCGGGGAGTCGGTCTCGCCGGGCGTTTGCAGCGAAACAGGTGCCGCGAACGCCGGTCCGACTGTCTCCCCCAAAGCGGGAGGGGTCGTCGGACGGGGCGAGCTTGCAAGTTACCGCTGGCGGGTGCGCGGAATACCGCTCACGGACACGTCGATCTTTTGTCGATTTTCCGTCACGGACGTTTCTCCTACCTCGATGGACGTTTGTAGGAATACCGGCGTTGCGGCCTGTCCGACGCTTGCTAACGCAAGCGCCTAACGCTTGCCGCCGAGCAGCGAGCCGAGGACGCCGCGGACCAAGGTACGGCCTACGCTGCTGCCAATGGTGCGGGCGGCGGATTTGGCCATGGCTTGCGCAAGAGTGTCGCCGCGTTGGCCGGGGGCGCGGGTGGTGATGCCGGGGATGTTGGGGATCCAGTCGCTGATGCCTCCGGAGCCAGCTTGTTGCGGTGGAGCGCTGACGGTGCCCGTTCCGCCGGGAGCTGGAGTCGCAACGGGCGCAACGCCGGCCCGGCCTTTTAGGAGTTCATAGGCGGATTCGCGGTCGACTACTTTTTCATAGACGCCGGCGACGACCGACGTCTGCATCCGTTGCTGGCGCTCTTGCGGCGTGATCGGGCCGATGCGGCTGCGCGGCGGAAGAATCAGGGCGCGTTCAACGACGCCCGGCGTTCCTTTTTCGTCGAGAAACGAAACCAGGGCTTCGCCGACTTCGAGTTCGGTGATCACCTTCGCGACGTCGAGCTTGGGATTGGACCGGAACGTGTCGGCGGCGGACTTCACCGCTTTCTGATCGTTGGGCGTGAATGCTCGCAGCGCGTGTTGCACGCGATTGCCGAGCTGGCCGAGAACGGTGTCCGGAATGTCGGTGGGATTCTGAGTGACGAAGTAGACGCCGACGCCCTTCGAGCGGATCAGTCGGATGATCTGCGTGACTTTATCTTCGATAATTTTCGGAAGATCGGCGAAGAGCAAGTGCGCTTCGTCGAAAAAGAAAACGAGTTTCGGTTTTTCCGGATCGCCGACTTCCGGGAGGCGCTCGAAAAGTTCGGTGAGCATCCAGAGTAGGAATGTTGCGTAGATTTTCGGCGAGCGGATCAGTTTGTCGGCCGCGAGGATGTTCACCACCCCGTGGCCGTTTGAATCGGTCTGCATCAGGTCGTCAAGATTGAGCGCCGGCTCGCCGAAAAATTTCTCGCCCCCTTGCTGCTGAATTTCGACCAGGCCGCGCTGGATCGCGCCAATACTCGCCGCGGAAATATTGCCGTATTGGGTTTGAAAATCTTTGGCGTTGTCACCGACGTGCTGGAGCATGGTGGTGAGGTCCTTGAAATCGAGCAGGAGAAGGCCGTTGTCGTCGGCGATTTTGAAGACCAGACTGAGCACGCCGCCTTGCGTATCGTTCAGATTGAGCAGGCGGCTGAAGAGCAGCGGGCCCATTTCGGAAGTCGTCGCGCGAACGGGATGACCTTCTTCTCCGAATACGTCCCAGAACGTGGCGGGGCAGGCAGCGTAGGAAAAATCGGCGAGCTTTAGCAGCTTCACGCGGGCGTCGATTTTCGGATTTTGCGCGCCGAGCTGACTGATGCCGGAGAGGTCGCCTTTCACGTCGGCGGCGAACACGGGCACGCCGATGCGGCTGAAGGCTTCGGCCATCACTTGCAGCGTGACGGTTTTGCCGGTACCGGTGGCTCCCGCGATCAAGCCGTGGCGATTCGCGAGAGCGGGGAGAAGGTAGAGCGGCGTGCTGCCGTCCTGCGCGATGAGAAGGGGTTCGACCATGTGGATGAGTGCTCCTGAGTTGTTTGCGCGACGATTCTAATACGGAGCGAGGCGGGTGGGACAGGGCATACGGAGGTGCGCGTCGCTCGATGCGGAGGTGGCGTTGGCCTACAAACGGCGAAGAGGAATCTTTCACCCGCTGAAACCGGGTCGACGATGACTGATGGTGCTTCAGGATCGCGGGGCGGTGAGCGAGGCAACGGATTGCAATTGGACGAGTGGGTGGGCAGCGGTGGCGAGCCTCCGCACTCCGGGAAAGGCGTGTGAGGCAAAAAGCGAAGACGGGGTTACGTTTGCGGAGCCTGGCGCATCTGAGAGTAAAGATGGCGCGAATCCGGCGGTCGAATGGATAATGGAACTTCGGAAGGGCGCGGAGGGAATCTACGGAGTGGGCCTGCTTGTGAATCCAGAGTTTCAAGTTCTGCGTGGGGTGCGTCTGGCGCGCGTTGGTATGATTTCGCTTGCCGTGCTCGCGTGCGCGCTAACGACGCCGCGCCTGACATCGGCACAAGCGCCGCCGGGGCCGATGCATCCGGTGGCGAACGCGAGTTCGGATGCCGCGGATCCGGCCGGGTACGGCGACGTGACGCGGACGCACCGTCCACCGCCACGCCCGGCTACGAAGAACGACATCGCGGGCGTGTGGAAATTCAATCAGGACGACAGCGACGACATCCTGGAGAAATTGAAAGAGGCGCGGCAGGGAAGTGGCGGGCGCGACAACGGTGGTAACGGGGGCGGCAACGGCAATCCCCAGGGCGGCAGCAATCCTGGCGGAATTCACATCGGCGGCATGGGCCAGCCGTATCCCGGGACGGGCAGCGGCGGCGGAAACAACGGCGCTGGAAATCCTCGCAGCCGCGGCGCAAATGGCAGCCCGAGCAGCGAACTTTCCGCGAACAATCCGGAGATCGAGGAATACACGACGCCCGCGGAGAATCTGCATTTCGTAATGAAGGAAAATGAAATCGATCTCACGGACGACGCGTCGCGGCAGCGGACTTACTTTACCGACGATCGCCGCATCGCAAAGCCGGAGAATCAGAAGCCCTCCGAGCCGAAGCAATTCGATGCCTATTGGGAAGATGTGAAGCTCGTGGCGAAGGAAGACTTGCCGCACAGCGTGCGAGTGACGCGCGAGTTTGAGCCGCAGCAGGGCGGAATGCAGCTCATCGAAACTGTGACGATTGAGACGAATCACTCGAATGGGTACGTGGAGCTGCGACTCTCCTACGATCGCGTGGGGCAGGCGCCGCCTCCGGCGCCGAAAACGCAGACGGCGGCGACAAGCAATGGACCGAAGCCGATCACTTCGGTGACGACCGCGCCGGGCTCTGGCTCGACATCAAGTTCCAGCGACGCGCCGCTGTCTACCGTCCCGAATGCTTCGCAATCCTCCGCGCCTTCTGATGCGCCCACGCTGAAGCGGCCGACCTCTCCACAATAGTCTGTCGAACACTCGCGCATCCCCGCGCGAGTCCGACAAAATTACTTCCGTTTCGAGGGAAGTTGATTTAGAACATTAGCGATCCATTTCCATGTGAATAGGAGAGCTCGGATGAACGGCACTGGCGACGGGCGTGGCAAGAAAACGTTTACTGTATTTTGGGCGTGCGCGACGTTGGTGATGGGCGCCGGTATTCTCACGGAGAGCCACACGGCGCGCGCCCAACAGAGTAGCGAAGCAACTACGTCGGCTACAGCGGGCGCGCAGAGTTTTGCCCCGGCGAAGCGCGAGACGCCTACGATCGAGATTCAGGTGGATAAGTCGGTGGCGAAAGTTAGCCCGACGCTGTATGGGCTGATGACCGAGGAGATCAATCACGCGTTCGACGGCGGGCTGTACGCGGAGATGGTGCGCAATCGCACGATGCGCGCTACGTGGGATGGCGTGAACCAGTGGACTATAGTGACGGATGGAAATGCGCTGGCGGAAATGTCGCCAGACAAATCGACTGGGCCGAGCGAGGCGCTGCCGAACAGTTTGAAATTGAAAGTCGATCGCGCGGATCGGACGAACATCGCCGGCGTGCGCAATGACGGGTATTGGGGCATGGCGGTGAAGGCGGGAACGACGTATCGCGGTTCGTTCTACGCAAAGGTGGCTGATGCTGCGATCGGCAACGTGAGCGTCGCGCTCGTGAATGATGAGACCGGCCACGTCGCGGGCTCGGCCTCGGTGCAAGGCATTACGACGGATTGGAAGCGGCGCGAATACGCAATCAAGGTGGCGGATGCGACGCCCGGGGCGTCGTATCACCTACAATTGGGCGTCTCGCATCCCGGCACGCTGTGGCTGAATCTGGTTTCGCTTTTCCCGCCGACGTATCACGACCGCGCAAACGGCAACCGCATCGACTTGATGGAAAAACTCGCGGCGATGCACCCGCAATTCCTTCGTTTCCCCGGCGGAAATTATCTGGAAGGCGATCATCTGGACCAGCGATTCCAGTGGAAGAAGACCATTGGTCCGCTGGTGGACCGGCCAACGCACGAGCAGCCGTGGGGCTATCAATCGAGCGACGGAATGGGCCTCTTGGAATTTCTGGGATGGTGCGAAGACTTGCACATACAGCCGGTGCTTGCGGTGTATGCGGGGTACTCGATGAAGCAGGAGACCACGAAACCCGGGACGGACCTCGAGCCTTACGTGCAGGATGCGCTGGAGGAAATAGAGTACGTCACCGGCGACACGTCGACGAAATGGGGAGCGGTGCGCGCGAACAACGGGCATCCTGCGCCGTTTGCGCTGAAGTACGTGGAGATCGGAAACGAAGACTGGTTCGACAAGAGCGGCAATTACGAAGACCGCTACGCGCAATTCTACAAAACAATCAAAGCCAAGTATCCGGACCTGCAGTTAATTGCGACCGCGCCGTTGAGGAACATGAAGCCGGACGTTCAGGACGATCACTACTACCGCAGCGCGGCGGCGATGATGGCCGACGCTGGGCACTACGACAAAATCGATCGCAGCGGGCCGAAGATTTTTGTGGGCGAGTGGGCCACGATTGAAGGCGTGCCGACGCCGAACATGAACGCAGCGATCGCAGACGCGGCGTGGATGACGGGACTCGAGCGCAACAGCGATCTGGTGGTAATGGCGGCTTACGCGCCGCTTTTCGTAAACGTGAATCCGCAGGCGTCGCAATGGGGAACGAACCTGATCGGCTACAACGCGTTCACGTCGTACGGATCGCCGTCCTATTGGGCGCAGGTGATGTTCGGCAGCGCAATCGGGACGGATGTGGTGGCATCGAGCATGACGGGCGATGCGGACGCGCGCGACAAGGACGCACAGAGGTTGTTCTATTCGGTGACGCGCGATGCGGCGAAGGGAGAGCTGTATTTGAAGATCGTGAATGCGTCGTCGCTCGAGCGCACGGTTGCGATTCATCTTGCCGGAGCGGGGAGCGTGAAGCCAAGTGGTAGCCTGACGCGGCTGAGCGCCGCAGCGCCGACGGCGACGAACTCCATCATCGCGCCGGATCGCTTGCAGCCGAAGACGAGCGCTGTGACCGGCCTCGGCGAGAAGTTCGAGCAGCGCGTGCCGGCTTACTCGATCAGCGTGTACACGTTGGATGTGAAGTGAGAGGCGATGTGAAGCGTTGTGAACGCGCTATTGCACAACAACTATGCGGTTCGCGGCGGGCCCGGGCCCGATCCAACTCACGGATTCGTTGAGCCACTTCGCGTATTCGCCGTCAAGCTGTTGCCTGAGCGCGGAGTCGGGAACCGGAGCCACTTGTAACGTGATCCCATCGAGGCTCGCGGATGACGTGACTGTGCTGAAAACCGATCCGTAGCCGGAGGAATCCGAGCACGTCGAGCCATCCCAAAACAGCGTGGTGCCGCTGGGGAATTGGCCGAGTTTGTCCTGCAGCGACTTCGTTCCGTGAATCGCGTACTGGGCGATCCAAAAGTCAAAAGAACCTTGCGCTCCGTCGCCGGCAGGCATGCAGCGAATTGCTAGCGGCGGATGATTCCACAGTGCCATCAGGCCGTCGCTGACCATCTGCTGAGGTGGAGCGTCTCCGGACAGACTTCGGATGCGGACGAGTTTGCCCCTGTCGGCGAGCCAACCTGGGCCGGAAACCAGTGCGTGACCGAGAGCAGTTCCAAGCTCGAGCGATTCCATCTGATTTCCCGCAGCGTTCTGCTCGCTTTGGCGACGGTCGCGCGCGGCCCAAGCTGCGGCCCAGGTTTCAAAATGCTGCCACAGAGGATCTTCAGCATCAGCCGATCCGTGCGCGCCCAAATATGTAGCCGCGCCCTGCACTACACGCGCGTCCGAATCATCGAGCGACGCGATGGCCAGCTTTTCGAGGCTCGGATCGTTGTGAAGAGACGCCACGTCGGTAAGTAAAGAGGCCGCGCAATTCCCGCTGTCGCCGTCGCGAGAGGCCAGCGCAGCTTCCAGAAGCGGCTCAGCGGAACCTGGATCGGCACGCAGCGCAAGGGCAAGCATCTGCTCACGAGAAGTGCAATCGAGGGAAGTCAGAGTTTGGCTTACTCGATCTGAAATGTCCGGCCAGATGCTGGTATCGGCGTAACGATAGAGAAGCTCAGCCTGAATGCTCGCGGATTCCGGAGTTGCGGCGCGCAGAAAATTCTCGGCGATCTGATGTTGTTGTGCCGGTGTGAGCGTGTCTTCCGGGAGCAGGTTCAGGGTGCCGGCGGTGAAATGTGGATCGCGGCTGGTAATCTCGCTGAGAATTGCGTCGCGTGCGTTGTCCGGATCGAGCTCGAGCCACCGCTGAAGCGCGACGGCTGCGGTCGCCGCTTGCGAGTCTTCGTCGGGTGTCGGTGTGACGCCGGTGGCGCCGCGATACGTCATCGAGATTTCGCGGACCGTCTCGATCCACTCCGGGCCGCGCACCTCGTTCCAATTGTCGCCGAGCCAGGTTCTCCGTTCGTCGGCCGTCAAGCCGGCGAATTGGTGGACAAGCTCGCGGACGGCTGCGTCGCTCGCGAGTTCGTTGCTGCCATTGTTGTGCCGGATTGCTTCGGCGGTAGCAAACGTGGTGGTGAACGCCTTGCCTCGCTTCACGCGAAGCGCGGCGAACAACCGCGCGGCGATATCGTTCTCGTTCTCTTGAAACCGCCTTTCCATGACCGTTCGCTCGAATGCTCCTTCGATCGGCAACGCGGCAAGCAGGTCGGCAAACTCGGTGGTGACCGGGAAGTCTCGGTCATCGATGAGGCGATTCATTTCGTCGATGGCGGCTACTTTGTGCGACGACTCGAAAAGCGCGCTCGAAAAAGTTTCATTTTCCAGGAAGTGGCCCTCGCCAAGGCGCTGAACGATTTCGCGGGCGGACGCGTCCGTGTCCAAATAGCGGAGACGCTGGACGGCCTCGGCGCGCGGCGACTCTTCGAGTTCACTTTCGAGGGGCTTGGTGGTGTCGAGAATCTGGCGAATGTCTTTCAGTTGTTCGGCCTGCCAGACTGCGTCGGCCGAGATGATGCGGACTTCAATCGCGTTGGACGCGAGATGGAAAGGCGGCGGAATCGCGGAGGGGCCGACGTCGGCGACAATGCGGTCGCTTTCGATCTGGAGGCGAAATGTGGCGGGCTGGTTGAGCAGGAACCACTCATTGAGTCGGACTTGGATGTGAGCGGGAGACGATTTGAGCGGGTCGGTGTCGTTCGGGTTGCGGTCGTCGGCGTTAGGAAGGCCGGCATCGAGAGCACTCGAGCGCGGCTGTACGGCGCCTTCGGGCTCCAGCACGAAGGTGTCGATGATGCCGAGTGGCACGCGATCGAATGGATTGGTGTAGATGCGAAAGGCGGCCGGCGTGTCGGCGGAGAACGTGAGGTCGAGCGGGATCAACTCGCCGACGCGATACGTCGTCTTCGGCGCGGAAATTTGGAAGTGTAACGGCGATGGAGCGGTCGTCGAGATCGAGGCCGGAGCGGAGCTGGGCGCGCGCTTTTCTTTGTGTTCGCGACGGGATGCCGGGACGTTCGACCTGACGTCGTGCTGCGCGAAGAGGCGCGGAGCACTGAGACTTGCGAACGCGGCGGCGACGAGGAAAAGTTTTAGCGCGCGTGGATGAAATTTGCGCTGCGTCATGCGTCGCTCCGCGGAATCAGACACCGCTGTTGGGAAGTTGGTTCCAGAGAGCTGCGTTTCCAGCCGCGCCCCCGCGCAACTACGCACTCAGAATTCAACGCCGCCATCCCGGTTGCCCGCGCCGCCCCAAGAAACAAAAATTGTAGGGACGGAGTCTACTCCAGCGCGCGGGCAAACACAGCTCCAGAACCCTATCTCCGGGAGTACTGGAACCCGGCTCCACGCTTTGGGATCGCGAGTGGATTGTTCGCTGCGGGAAGCTGACGTCTGAGGAAGAAAGTCAGCCACTCGTATGCGGATTGAACCCGGGTGTGCGAGCCGAGTTCGGGCTTCGAGTGTGTGTTGGTGGCGGAGCGGTCGGTCGCCGCGGCGACCTACCGCACTCCGTCAAGGGCGTGTGAAGCGGCTCAACGGGCGAGCTTGAGCTTCCGGCGCAGATGTTGCATGAACGAGGGCGCGTGATCGTCGCAGGACAGCCTGCGCGGCAGGCGATCCCACGCCTTGCGACAGCGGGCGACTATTTCATTTTGGGTTTGGAAGGCGTCTTCTTCGCGGACTTGTGCTTCTTAACGGCGGCAGATCTGGAGGAAGCCGGCTTCGAAGCGCGGGCTTTCGCGGAGTTCCCTGGGGCGGCGGACTTCGCGGCTGGCGGCTTCGGTAGGGCGGCCTTGGCTGCACCGGTGGGCGCGCCCGACGAACCACTTGCGCCGCTCTTATACTTCATCGTGGGATTGAAGCCAGCCGGCTGTGCCTCGTGCGCGTTGTTGTCCGCCTGCGAGACCGATAGGCCGAAGGGGAGTTCGGCGTTTTGGGGCAACTGGCGCGACGCGGGCGAATTGCTCGCGGCGGTTTGCGACCACTGCCACGCGAGCGCTGAATGTTCGTGGGCCTGGCGCGAAAGTTCGTGGGCGCTCAGGTGGTCGCCCTTGCCGTGCTGCGCGGCGGCGGACTGATGGGCGTGCGCGGCGAGCAGGTGGAATTCGGCGGCGCGTGCGTGATCGGATTGCGGCATGGCGTTCCTCCAATGTAAACGCGAAAACGTTAGCGGCTTGCGGGGGAAATGTCCATACGCGGAAACAGGGAGGCGCGGCTTGATGCGAACAGGACCTCGGAGCGTCGGCCACAGCCGGCGGGTGAAGCGCGCAGATATCGCGGACGGACCACCCAGCAAAGCAGAGCGGTATGAGTGGCACACGCTGGCGTGAGGCTGTGACCTGAGCTGAGGGCGCGATTCCAAGGCACTTCAAGAGCCCACAGACAATATGTCTATGCCACGAACGTCGGCCTAAAATGGACTGCAAATCGCTGGCAGGGCTACTTTCGGATCAATCAGGCCGGAGTGACTCATCTCTCAGGCGAACTCCACCCTGTTCCGCGCAGGGCCGCAGCCAATTTTGATTGGGGTACGCTCGCGTTTGGCGCCAGCACGTAGAGCTGCGATCGTAAGAGGACCGCGTGGGACGCTGTCCAACCGGGTTCACATTTCGTTCACTTGCGTTTGCGCCGGGAAGGGGAGTACGCTCGCTGCGAGTGGCGTTGTCCCTGCCTCGCCATCCACGCGAGTAGCATTCGCACGAATCATCGCAGCAGAAATTCCCGGCCCGCGCACGACACTTCATACCGGAGGAATGTCAATGCCCGATGCAAAATTGGATCAGTTGAAAGCGAAATATCAGTCGGTGATGAACCTGATGCAGCAGAAGGGCGTCCGCCTGGATAACGTCAACATGGCTGGCGACAAGCTGTACGTGAAGGGCGAAGCGCCCTCGGACGCGATCAAGAACGACATCTGGAACCAGGTGAAACTGGTGGATCCGAGTTTCTCGGACCTGACGCTGGATATCAGCGCTCCCGCGGCGGCCGCAGCAGCGGCAGCGGCTGCTCCGGGCGGAATGTCCGGCGGCGGCAAGAGCTACACGGTGCAAGCCGGCGACAGCCTCAGCAAAATCGCGCAACACTATTACGGCAGCGCGAGCCAGTACATGAAGATCTTCAACGCCAATAAGAATGTGCTGAGCGATCCGGACAAGATCAAGCCGGGCATGAACCTCGTAATCCCCGACTAACCAGCGGCAAGTTCGAAGCCCCGCGGCGGCGATGCCATATCGCTGTCGCGGGGCTTTTCTTTGCGCGCAGCGAAACCGGATTGCCGTGCCGCGCGTCTGTGTAGGCACGTGGGTGTGTCCGGGTAAGGAAATCCGAATTCGTCGCAGCGAGTGCGATATTGTCGCCCGCTGGGCGCGTGATCGATTTGTGGCGGCGCCTGAACGCGCACGGCGGTAGCGAGCTCCCGCGGCCTAAGGCGCTTCGCGCTACAAAGAACGGACACGCAGGCTTTCGAAAATCAGACAACTCGCCCGTACGGGCGGTTCGCAGCGCAATTCGGCGCAGGTTTTGAGAGTTCGCAATGTAGAACGAAGTTTGAACAAACTTAGGAGGAAGGCGTGAGACAGCAGCGGATCGGCGTGGTGGCAATCGTGGCAATGGTCGCGCTCGCCAGCGGAATCTTCGCGATAAAGGCACGCGCGCAGCAGGGAACGGCGCCGACTTCAGCGTCGACCGAAGCGTCGGCATCGGCGCCTGGGGCCAAGGCGCAAAGTTCAAAGAAGTCTTCAAAGACCGCCGCCGCGCAAGCTATGGCTCTGCGGGATGAGCAGGCCACGGCCTGGGCCGACGGCAACGAGCCCGACCTGGACGCGATCTATAAGATTAAGGATGAAGGCCTGAACCATTCGCAGCGTGATGGAAACTGAGGGCTACCTTACGGACGTCTACGGCCCGCGGCTCACCGGATCACCCGGCGCGCGCGAAGCGGCCGACTGGACTACGAAAACGATGAACGAGTGGGGACTCGCCAACGTTCACCTCGAAGAATGGGGACCGTTTGGCCGCGGCTGGTCGAACGAACGTTTCTCCGCGCAGATGATTACCCCGCGCCCATACATTTTGATCGCGTATCCCGAAGCTTGGACGCCGGGAACGAACGACGTTGGCGCGTCGCCTGTGACCGCCGACGCGTTTCTCGCGCTGATCAACAAGCCCGAGGATATGGAACAGTACAAAGGAAAGCTGAAAGGGAAGTTCGTACTCACCGCGCCACTGCCGGATGTGAAGCCGAACTTCGACAAGCCCGACGCGCACCGTTACACCGACGCCGAACTCATCGAGATGGAAACGCAGGAAATCGGGGGCGCTCCCGATCCCGCACGCGCTGCGCGCTTCGCTGAGTATCGAGCGCGCCGCGAGCTGAACTTGAAGATTCAGAAGTTTCTGATCGATGAAGGCGCGGCGGCGTGGATTGAGCCTTCGCGCGGAGGCGATGACGGCACTGTGTTCGTCCAGCAGGGAGGATCTCAGGATCCGAAAGCTCCGCCGGCTCCGGCGCGGATCACGCTGGCGGTGGAAAGCTACGGCCGCATCTACCGTGTGCTCGACAAGAAAATACCGGTGACGCTGCAGATCGACGACGAGAACAAGTTCTACAACGACAATCCGAACTCGTTCGACATCCTCGGCGAAATTCCCGGCACGGACAAAGCCGATGAAGTGGTGATGCTCGGTGGGCATTTCGATTCATGGCAAGCGGGCACGGGCGCGACGGACAACGGAGCAGGCTCGGCGGTGATGCTCGAAGCGATGCGGATTTTGAAGACGAGCGGGCTGAAAATGCGCCGCACCGTTCGCGTCGGACTGTGGACCGGGGAAGAGGAAGGCCTGCTCGGCTCGCGCGCGTATGTGAAATCGCACTTCGCCGATCCCACGACGATGGTACCGACGCCGGAACATGCCAAGCTCGATGCTTACTACAACATTGACAACGGCACGGGGAAAATTCGCGGCGTTTATTTGCAGGGCAACGAGGCTGTGGCGCCGATTTTCGAAACGTGGATGAAGCCGTTCCACAATCTCGGCATGACCACTCTCACAATTCGAAATACCGGCGGCACCGACCATCTTTCGTTCAATGCCGTCGGGCTGCCGGGCTTTCAGTTCATTCAGGATCCGATCGATTACGAGACGCGCACGCACCACTCGAACATGGACGTGTACGAGCGCGTGCAGGAATCGGACATGAAGCAGATCGCGACGATCGTGGCCGCGTTCGTGTACATGACCGCGAATCGACCGGACATGATTCCGCGAAAGCCGATGCCGCAGCCGGTGACGGGGAACGGGATGATGTACGGAACCACGACGCCGAGCATTGTGAGCGGAATGCCTGCACCACCGGCGCCGCCTGCTCCGATTTCAACGCCGAAGAAAACCAAAATCGCAAAGAAGAATCAATCCAGCTAACGCACGCCAGAGCGGCGCGGTGAACGCTGCACCTCTCACGTCACGCCACCGTCTCGCCTGCCAAATCGAAACACACGCACGACCGCGTGTCCCGCGTGGCTCGGCGTAGCGCGGACCAGCCTGCCCGTAGCTGGGCGCGGGCGCGAGCAACGCCGGACCGGCGATCGGACGGGCGGGACCAAACCCTGTCACAAACTTACGGTTTTCACTTGACAGTGCAAAGTGGCGGGCGTAGTTTGGCGTTAAAGCCTGTCATCTGGCGACGGCTTTGTGTTTCGCAACAGAAACGGAAGGAGTTAGCTATGCACGATGCCAGCGGCACGGCAGCGGAAATGAAAAGGGAAGGCGAGACCGCGGATTCGGGCCAGGCTACGACCCAGGGACAGACGCTGCTAAGCGAGCCCGTGGCGCCTAGCGTTGGGTTCGCGATGGTTACGCGTGAAGGGCTCACGGCCGCGGCTCGTGAGGCCGCCGCGAGGGCAGCGGAGGCGATTCGCAAGGTTCAGTATCCGGAAGGCTACTGGGTGGGCGACCTGACCGCCGATTCGACGTTGCAGTCCGACTACATCCTGCTTCAAATGTGGCTTCATCCGCCAGCGGCGGACGGCTCGTGGAATCCGCCGACGATGCCGAAGATTCAAAAGGCGGTGCGCGCGATTCTGGATTCGCAACGCGAAGACGGCGGATGGAATATTTACGAGCCGGGCGCGAGTGAAATCAACGCGACGGTTCGCGCCTACGCCATGCTGAAAATGACCGGCATGGATGCCGCCGACCCGCGGATGAAAAAAGCGCGCGCGCTGATTCTGGAGATGGGCGGAATTCAGGAATGCAACAGCTACACCAAGATCAACTACAGCCTGTTCGGACTTTTCCCGAAGAAGTACACGCCGACGGTGCCGCCGGAAATCATGATCATTCCGGGGAACGTGCTGTATGAAATGTCGTCGTGGTCGCGCACGATTATTGTGCCACTGTCGCTGGTGCAGACGCTGGGCGGCGTGAAGGCGACTCCCGGCGGGCGCAAGATTCCGGAGCTATTTCATCCGCATCGCAAGCTCGCGCTGCATCGAAAAGATCGCATCGCAAACTTATTTGTAAAGGCTGACAAACTTTTCAAGCGCTGGGAGCGCAAGAGCGTGAAAAAGATTCGCGGCTTTGCGATTCGTTCGGCGGAAAAGTGGATGCTGGATCACCTGCAGTACAGCGAGGGCCTCGGCGCGATTTATCCAGCGATGATGTACGCGATCATGGCGATGGATGCTCTGGGATACGAGCGCGACCATCCGGATTTGCAGACGGCGCTGAAACAGTTCGACGATCTGATTCTCGAAGGCGAGGAGAATTTGATTTTTCAGCCGGCGAAGTCGCCGGTGTGGGATACGGCGATCGCGGCGTACGCGCTAGGCGAGGCAGGACAGACCGATAAGTCGCAAGCGGAGATGACCAAGTCAGCGGATTGGCTGCTCACGAAAGAAATTCGGCGCAAAGGCGACTGGGCGACGAAGCGGCCGCACCTGGTGCCGTCGGGCTGGGTGTTTGAATTTGCGAACGAGTGGTATCCGGACATCGACGACACCGCGATGGTGCTACTCGCGATGCTGCACGCGAAATCGAGCGAGCCGGAGAAGCAGACGCGCGCCGAAGAACGCGCCGTGGCATGGCTGCTCGGAATGCAAAGCTCGGATGGTGGATGGGCGGCGTTCGACGTCGACAACAACTGGAAAATTCTCACCAAGGTTCCGTTCGCGGATCACAACGCGATGCTTGATCCGACGTGTGCGGATATTACGGGGCGCGTGGTGGAGTCGCTGTGCAAACGCGGATTCAACTATCACCATCCGGCGATCGCGCGCGGCGTCCGCTACCTGCTCGAGCAGCAGGAGAAAAATGGAAGCTGGTACGGGCGCTGGGGCGTGAACTACGTCTACGGGACGTTTCTTGCGATTCGTGGATTGGTAGCGAGCGGATCGCCTCGTGTCGCACATGCGATCGAGCGTGGAGCGCGATGGATCGCGTTGATGCAGAATCCGGACGGCGGATGGGGCGAGAGCTGCCTCGGATACGATACGGGAAGATTCGAACGCGCGGAAAGCACTCCGGCGCAGACCGCGTGGGCGGTGCTTGGGTTGATCGCGGCGGGGGAAGGCGAATCGCCCGCGGCGATCAAAGGCGTGAAGTGGCTCTGCGAGAAGCAGCGCGCCGACGGCACGTGGGACGAGAAAATCACGACGGGCACCGGATTTCCGAGCGTGTTCTACATCCGCTACGACATGTACCGCAATTATTTTCCGCTGCTGGCGCTGGGGACGTTTGCTAGGGCGTGAACTCAGCGGTGCTTGGGTTGGGGGCGCGGTCATCACCAGATCGCGCGCAGTCCAAGATCCGAGTGTTGAAGTTTTCGGTCGCGCGTGACTCGAGGCAGATCCAAATCGAGCGCTGTGGCTGCGATGATCCGGTCCGGCATATCCGGAACCAAGTCTCTTGGGACACGCTGAAGGCAGTTTGTGACGGCTACGTCCTCCGGAACGGTAGAGAAAACCGGGTTGTCGGAAGCGAGTTCTTGTAGGACTTTTGCGCACATTTCTGGGCCGATCCGTCCACCCTCGGAGAGATAAAACGCCTCAAGCGGACCGCGTGGGACGCTGTCGGACGCGCGCCTTGCCGCGCGTTGACTACGCACAGGATGATTGCCGCTCAAGGAACGGCGGTGGCAGCGACGGGTTTGGCGGCGAAGAGAGTTTTCATCAGGGATTTGGCGAGGGCGGTGGCGTCGACGTCGTCCATGTTGGCGAGCACCACGACGCCGAATTTTTGCGCGGGAGCGATGGTGATGTTGGTGCTGGTTCCTTGTTGTCCGCCGGAGTGGCTGACGAAGGTGACGCCGGAAACTGTGCTGATGCCCCATCCGTAGCCGTACTCGTCGCGCGCGCCGGTGGTGAGGGTTTGCGGAGACCACATCAAATCGCGCGTGGCGCGTGAGACGAGTTTGTCGTTGAGCATGGCGGATTCGTAGGCCGCCATGTCATTCGCAGAAGAAAGCCAGCCGCCGCCGGGAATTTTGTAGCTGGCATCGAGCGGGTCGGCAGCGACGACCATTCCGAGTTTATTTTTGTGGTAGAAGCGGGTGCGTTCGGCGATCTGCTTGGTGTTGTCGTCGACCATCGTATGCGACATGTGCGCCGGAGCGAATACGCTTGCCGTCATGTAGTCCACGTAGGACTTTCCCGAAGCGCCTTCGATCGCGCATCCGACCAGCGTATAGCCTTGCGTCGAGTAGTGAAATTGTGTGCCGGGAACTTCGACCAGCGGATCGTTCGCGAAAAACCGGATGCCTGCAGCGATGGGATCGTCGAAGTGCTTGGTGTTTTCCAGTTCCAGATCGTGATTGCCGGAATTGTAGTGGCGTATGCCGCCGAGGTGGCCAAGGAGCTCGCGCGTGGTGATGGGGTAGGGCTTCTGGGGAAATTGCGGGCAATATTTCTGGATTGGCGCGTCGAGGTCGAGCTTGCCGGCTTGCCAGAGCTGCATCGCGCCTGTGGCGGTGAGCGGTTTGGACACCGAGGCGAGACGGAACAGTGTGTCGGCGGTGGCGCGACGGTGCTCGTCCATATCGGCGGCGCCGAAGCCTTTTGACCAGACTGGCTGGCCGTCTTCGACGACTGCGACGGAGACGCCGGGAGTTTTCGTGGCGGCGATGAAATTCGTGGTTTCGGTTTCGAGCTGCTCGATCAGGTCTTCCGGGAGCGACGGGGTCTGCGTTCGCGCGATGGGAACGAGCAACGAGAAAAGAGGGGTGAGCAGGACGAGAAGCGGGATGCGTTGACGGTTGCGGCGGAGAAGCGGCATCGACTGAACTCCTTGCGCGACGTCCGCGATTATCGCACGGGCGGACGCTCAGCCGACCGGTGGCAGCCCTCGGTTATACTGATTCGCTCACGCGGGCATCGCGGCAGACGGAGGAGTAACGGTTGGCGACGACGGCGGGGGCGGATGCAAAAAGCGAATCAAAGCTTTCGGGCCGCGTCGCGTTCACGTATCCGGCATTTTTGTGGTACGAGGCGGCGCGGATTTTCATCGTGGTTTCAACGGAGATGCAGTCGGTCGCCGTTGGATGGCAAATTTACCAGATTACACACAGGACGCTGGACCTTGGGCTGGTTGGCCTGGCGCAATTCCTTCCCGGCATATTGCTGTTCCTGATTTCCGGACACACGGCGGACCGTTTTGATCGAAAAAAGCTGCTGATCCTTTGCTGCGCGGGATTTGCGACGTGCTCGACGCTGCTCCTGGCGGAGACGCTGTATCAGGGGTGGAATGACACGCGTTCGGTGGCGCCGATTTACGCGGTGGTGGTGCTGCTGGGCGTGGTGAGATCGTTCAACGGGCCGGTGGCGCGCGCGATTCTGCCTGAACTGGTGCGCGAGGAGCATTTTCAGAATGCGGTGGCGTGGCATTCGACGGCGTTCCAGGGAGCGACGATTTTGGGGCCGTCGCTTGGCGGGCTGATTTACGGAATTACGAAGGGGCCGAGCGCGGTGTATGCGTCTTCAATTATGGCGGCGGTGGTTGCGCTTTTCGCCGTGACGAGGATGGTGACGGTGACGAAGGCTCGGTCGCGCGACGTGAGCATGAAGACGGTGCTGGCGGGACTCGATTACATCTGGAAACACAAAGTGGTGCTCGGGTCGATTTCGCTGGATCTGTTTGCGGTGCTGCTGGGCGGAGCGGTGGCATTGCTGCCCGCCTACGCGCAGGACATTCTGAAAATCGGACCGGTGGGGCTGGGACTGTTGCGAAGCGCGCCGGCGATCGGTGCGGGAGCGATGGCGATTCTGATCGCGTTCCGTCCGCTAAAAGGACGCGTAGGCGTGACGATGCTTACGTGCGTGGCGCTGTTCGGCGTGTTCACGATTGTGTTTGGGATCTCGCGGAACGTGTATATTTCGCTGGTGGCGTTGATTCTGGTGGGGGCATCGGACATGGTGAGCGTGGTGATTCGCGCGACGCTAGTGCAAGTGGCGACGCCGGACGAGATGCGCGGGAGGGTGAACGCAGTGGACATGATTTTCATCGGCGCCTCGAACGAGCTGGGGCAGTTTGAGAGCGGGCTAACGGCGAGCTGGTTTGGGACGGTGCCGTCGGTGGTGATCGGTGGGATTGGGACGCTGGCAGTGACGGGATTGTGGGCGGTGTTTTTTCCGCAACTCAGGAATGCGGACAAGCTGCTGGAATCGAGCAAGAGCTAACGGGGGCGCGCTTGGCAAGTCATTCCCGGAAACATTGATCGATCTTTTAAGCAGCGTGCTCGGTCAGGCGCGGACTTCGCGGGACTGGTGCGTCTGCAAACGAAGCCAGAGAATTGCGCCGACGACGATGGAGGCGATGCTGGCGAGTTGCGCGTTGGTGAGGCCCCAGAGGACGCGAGGATTGAGACGAATGAATTCGACGAGGAAACGCGCAACGCCGGTGAGAACGAGATAGGCGGCAAAGATCTGGCCGGGAGCGTATTGCAGTGCGTCGGCTGCGGACCGGGATTTTGAATTGGAGACGGCGAAGCTTGATCCCATTTTCCAGAGAAGCCAGGCGATGAGGCAGGCGCCGATGAATTCGTAAATGGGAGTCGGGTGGACGCGGTCGGTGGTGGGGACGAGACCGTGAGGAAAGCTCATGCCCCAGGGCAGAGCTGTAGGCGTTCCGTAATCGCCATCTCCGGAGAGAAGGCAGCCCAGGCGGCCGAAGCCGTAACCGATGGCGGCGGCGGTGGCGCCCATGTCCATAAAGGTGAGGAAGCTGGCGCGGGAGGATTTTGAGCGTTTGAGGATGCGCCAGGCGATCCAGGCGAAAACTGCGGCGCCGCCGAGCATCCCGCCGATCCAGGTGAAACCCATCTGGCTGAGGAGCACGCCTTTGGGATCGGCGAATAGTTCGGAGGGCGTCTCGAGCGCGGAATAGATTTTGGAGGCGACGATTCCGGCAAGGCAGGGCCAGGCGATCAGGGATTCGGCGTCGCCGGAGTCTTTGGGGGAGATTCCGCGACGGGCAAGGTCGGCGCGAAGGACGAAGTAGGCGACGAGCATTCCAGTGGCGACCATCAGGCCGTAGGTGGGGATGGTTAGTGGGCCTAGGTGGAGGAAGGGGATCACTTAGCAAGTATAGCTGAGTGGGCGGACGACACGGAGCGCGGCAGGTAGCGAACGAAAAGAACAGAGTACCTTGGGGTCGGGGCACCGGAGTTCGGGCGCACTCGGCGGAAAAAGACCGCGGTCGGCCAGTCCCGCTTTGCGGGAGCCCGTCGGACACGCGGCTGTGGCAAGCGCGCGATGAGGAAGGGCGGAAAGGCGAAGTCCAGCCGGTTCCACGGGCGTGGCTCCACGACGTTGATTTTCTTTCGTCGGCGAGGTTGCCAGCCCGTGGTCCGGTGGTCGTAGGACGACCGCGTGGGACGCTTTCGGACGGTCTCGCACGCGCGTGAATTGTAACTTTTAGGGCGGGTGTGCAACTGGAGCGGGCGCTGATGCGTCGTAAGGTGTAGAATGGGCTTAACGGCCGTTGGATGATGCCGTCGCAAGCGGCGGAACGGCTTGCTGCCGCGCTTGCAGGGAGTGCCGCCAATGAAGATCTCACGAGAACTGCTTCTAACCGGGTTGGTGTGCGCGGCGATGACGTTGATGCCAGGCGCGGCGTTCGCGCAACATGGCGGAGGCGGTGGCGCGCATGGAGGTGGAGGCGGATTTGGCGGAGGCGGACACTACGGCGGCGGTGGATTTCATCCGAGCAGCGCTCCGGCCCACGCTCCGACTTCGGCACCTGCGAATCATGGAAACACTTCGGCGAGCGGCGCGGGAAACACGGCGAATCCGAACGGCGGCGGACACTGGTGGAATCCATTCCACAGTGCGCCAGCGAATGAAAAAGCAGCGGCCACACCGGTTCATGCGGTAACGCCGAGCACGGCATCGAGTTTCACGACAGTGCGGCCGGCGGGGACGGGGCGCATCTTCTCTCCGGTCCGGCCTGTGTATCCCTACTATCCGTACTACTTCTACAATCCTTATTACTACGGATTCGGCGGCGCGGGCTTCCTGTTTGGGAGCGGCTTCGGGCCGTGTGATCCGTTCTTCGGCTGCTACGGCGGGTACGGATTTGGGCTGGGATACGGCTACGGCGCGGGTTATTACGGAGCTGGATACTACGGCGGCGGACTATTTGGGTCGGGCGATTCGGGGGAGCCGGGATGGACTTATCCATCGAGCGACGCCAGCGGATCGGATTCCTCGAGCGGCGATTACACAGTGAATGCCCAGAACGGGAGCGGAGACGCGAACGCGAACCTTTCGACCGGCGATGGAACGGGCGAAGCTGCGCCGTCGGTCAACACGAATTCGCCAACGATGGTGTTTAAGGATGGAGCTGCGGGAAGCACGGAGTTGCCGGCTGTGAAGACGACGTCGATCCTGTATCTGAAGGATGGATCGAGCTTTGCGGTGACGGACTACTGGCTGGCGCAGGGGAAGCTGCACTACGTGACGTCATATGGCGGCGAGAACACAATGGACCTGGGCAAGCTGGACTTGCAGAAGACGGTGGATGAGAACGCCAAGCAGGGAACGGTGTTCTCGCTGAAGTCGACACCGGGAACGGCAAAGTAAGGGGTTTGGGAGCGCGGTTTTTGGGCAGAAGGGAAAAAGCGCCTTGGACGAGTATATTCCATTAGAATAAATACTTTATTTTATTCACGAGTTAGTATACCATCTGTTCCGTCGAGCTCGAAGAGTGCGGCAGTGAAGGTCGGCGCCGACTCCAGAGCGAGAATCCCTCCTTGCAGTTTTCACTGAGGTAAAACGATACCTGTTACGGGTGTGTCTGGATTTTGACGAAGCGCGGCGATGGCGACCGCGCTTTTTTTGCTTTTTGCGGCACATTCTCAACAGGGCCCAAGAATTTCGCAGACGGCAATCAACGATGTAGACGCGCAATATTCGGCGCCGAGCTCGGGCGCGCAGAATTCGACGACCACTATGGGGGATAACTTGACGCTTATCGGCGTTCGGAGAATTTTAGGCGCGCAAAATTGATCGCGATTTCGGCAGGCTCGGGAGTGACGGTGCAGATCCCTGGCTAGTGTGGGATACTGTGCGGCGCGGAGGCCGTTGACGGATGCTGCACGGGCGCGAGGGCACGAGATCGCTGCAACGAGATGGCGCGGGCTGCGTGGTGGTGCTGGCGCTGGCTGGATTGGGAGCGGCGCTCGCGTGCGCAGCGGGATTTAGCAGCGGCGCACAGGGTGGAACGAGTCCGGCTGCTCCACCGTCGGCGATGCATTCGATCGGAGTTGCATTTAATTACGACTTCACGAAGACGCCAGCTTGCACGGCGACGGTGACGACGGGTTGCGTGGCGAAGTTTGAGGTATTCGATATTTCGGTGCCCGGCATGGAGCGTTTGCTGTTTACGATTGCGGTGCCGGCGGGAGCGAGCGGGAAGACGAATTTGATTAAGTCGAGCAGCCCGAGGATGGCGTTTGTGATTGGGAAACACAGGCTGGGAGTGTCGGCGGTGACGCCGGAGAATTCAAAGTCGGATCCGAGTAGCTGCTCGACGATTGTAGCGGTGGGGCCGTGACGAGGTAGGACGCAGCTAGCGGGATGTTGGATTTTGATGAGGCGGCCTTTGGGCCGCTTTTTTATTTTTGGGAGAGTGCGGCGCAGTTGAGGGTGCGAACGGCATTGCAATGCGATGGATGGTGCGGTGCTGGCGCTGATGCGGCGCGATACGGACGAGATGCGGAGCACGAACCTGGTTTGGTGTTATCGCCCTGTGCAGGACACACGCGAAACCGCGCCGGTAAAACGGACCTCCGCGCGACTCGGACCGGCCCTGGTGTAAGTGTGTCCTGCTCACTTTCTTGACGAGTTGTGAGCGAAGCGAGCGACGGATGACGAAGAGAATGAATGGGAAAGCGTGAGCGCCAGAGACGGGGTCGATCGGCGACGCGCTGAGGGTTGTTGGATTTGGCGAGACATCGGTCGCGACGGAGTTTCGGAAGTTGGTGGGTCGAATGGCGGGGAAGAAAGAGGGAGATCCGAAGCTGCTGCTGGAGACGCTGAAGGAATGTGGAAAATATCGGGAGGTGTCGCACGTGCCAGGGCGAGGCGCGGCGGAGATCGATGGCGGAACGGTGAACAGGGAGCTGGTAAACAACGTGGCGCGGCCTTTGCGGGAAAAGAATCGCGGGGGCGAGAAGCAGATCGGATCTCAGTTTGAAAAGCAGACGCGATGCGCGTAAGCAAGACGACGGTTGGATGCCCCGTCTAGACGAGCGGGCTTGGGGCGTTTGTGATCGTCGGGATTTTGAGCGTGCACGACATCGCGATCGCGGCGACTCTTTTGGGGTGGGGCGGCGGCCCATTCCGTGGCAGAGAAAATTCGGACCTTGCTGTAACGGCGAACAGGACTGACTCGTGGTGCGTTCTGTTGGGCGGGAGTTGATGGAGCGATTTCGATCGTGGTTGCAGCGCACGCTTTTGAAGGCAAAACGGTACGGTATCCGGAAAAGCGAGCGGCGATCGAGGCTGCGTCTTCTTGAGGTTGGGAGTTGTGGCCGGCGGCGCGCACCCTTTTCTGGAGCGAAGGGTACGGGACCCGTAACTGGCAACTGCGGACGGCTAGGGCGGGTGGAAACTGAGTGGCGGGAGGTGGAGAGTCCGGTAGAATCTGGGCGCGACGCTACGATGGCCGAGAACTCGGGGATCGCTCGAGCGGCGAATTCGCGGCGAGGTCAGCGTTCGCAACCGGAGATAACTCGTGGGTGGCGGAAATTGGGGCGGCCCGGAAGGGATGGGCCCTCGGTGGCGCGGGCGGCGAGGACCGGGCGCGTTTGCGCCGGAGCGCGGGGGCGCGTCGACATATTTGAAAGTTGTGGTGGTGATTCTCGCGGCGATTTTGGTGGGGATATTTGCATGGCAGGAATTCGGGAAATATTTTCGTCCGGCTGAAAGGCCGGCGGATGGAGACTTAACGCCGCCGGGTAAGCCGTATGCGGCGGACGCTGGAGCGAGCGATTCGGCGGCGCGTGCATGGCAAGCGGATTTTTCGAGCGCGATTGCGAGCGCGGCGGATGAGGGCAAAAGCGGAGACGTGACGAGCTCGGAGATGGAGACGGATCGCGGGGCGTCGATTTTGACTTCGGCCTGGGAGAAAGGACTTGGTGCTCCGCCCAACTTTTTCGAGACAGCGCTGGGACAGTTAAACGCGATCGTGGCGACACATCCGGAGAGCGACCGGCTGGCGGATCACGTGTTTCAAGCCAAGATTGCGCTGGCGGAATTGCGATCGGGGATCGGCGCTGGAGCGGCGGAAAGCCAGCCGGTGGAAGTGGGTGCGGGGACGGCCGCTGCGGGATCACAATCGGCTGCGGCGGGGAAGCATGTGGTGTTCGATTCGCCGCGCGCGATAACGGCGAAACAGTCGGTGGACGGCGCGACGTTTGGCGGAAATTATATTGATGCGACGGTGATGCCGCATACGGCTGAAGTTTTGTTGCCTCCGGCGACGAGAGCGATCGAGGACGACGTGCGGGTTACGGGTTTGACGATCGAGGGCGCATCGCAGACGTTGGACGGAGTGACCTGGAAAGATGTGACGTTTATCGGGACCCGGCTGCGGTATGAGGGCGGCGGGACGAGTTTGAAGAATGTGAAATTCGTGCGATGTACATTTGGATTTAGTGACGATGAGGGCGGAACGAAATTGGTGGAGGCAGTGGCGCGGGGAGAAGGGACGGTGTCGGTAAAGAAGTCGGTGAGCGAGGATCGGATTGGAGTTGAGCCGGAGAAAACGGAGTAGGGATCCTGCCGGCGGAGCGGAACGGGCTGACGAGTGACGGCTGCAGTAGTGGTCGAGTCGACGTTTTCTGGGCGCGTTGATGCAGATGCTGGCGGGGGCGCCGGTGGGCGTTCCCAGGATGTGACGCACCGAGTAGCTCCGGCGGTGCCAGCTGCGAATGCGGTGAGTGGCGCGGGCGGGAGCGGGCCGGGCGTGCAGGTGGATGAGTTTGCGGACAACCGCGTGATGGAGTTGGAGACTTGTATGACGTGGTTCTCGTCGGATGCGGGGGCAGGTGGCGAAGGTGGAAGCGCCGCTGGGGTATGCGAATGTGAGTGCGCATGCGATGTTTCACCGGGAGAATGTGTAGTAGCAGCAGGCGGTGGTCTCCACCTTGGGCGGGTTCCTCCGCACTCCGCGAGATTCGAGCGATGATGCTGGTTCAGGAGGGTGGACCGAGTTGTTGATCCGGGCGACGTTGGCTGGCGGGAGCGCGCTGAAAAAATGTGGCGAGAGGTGCAGGGGTCATCTGCTCCTCTCGCCGCGGTACAAACCGAATTTCTTGATCCGCGTTACAGCGTGCGTTCGACGGCGCCGTTGGACATGCGCGAATTGCCGTAGGCGCTGCGGAGTTGCGGCGGCGGAGCTACGAGGCGCACGACGTGAAGCAAACGCTCGGGCTTAAACGGTTTGGCCATGCAGACGACAGCGCCCATTTGATGACTGGCGGTGTAGTCGGCAGGTTGAGCCGAGGCGGTGATCAGAATCACCGGGACGCGGCTCAAGCGATCGTTGCGCTTCACGATGAGGCAAAGATCGTGGCCACTCATTTCCGGACCTTCCACTTCGGCGATGAAGACGGAAGGGACGGTAGTGCGCAGCACATCAAGAGCTTGCTGCGGAGTGGGAACGATGATGACGGTGTAGCCATCGTTCGAAAGAATCGTGCGCATGATTTCGGCGGTCTTGGGATCGGACTCGACACCGAGAACGACAGACTGCGGCGCGTTGGCAATGACGGGCGTGCCCGTTGATTCGCCGGCGCGATTGCCGTTCGCTGCGCGGGGGCCGGTAAGCTTGGCTTGAGCGAAGTGGACGGCAATGCTGTAGTGGCCGTTGGTCTGTTCGGTGACGCGCACGACTTCGGCTTGCTGTCCTGGCGTCGAGCCGGCGGCCGATTGCGAATACGGAAAGGTGACTTCGAGACGCTGGCCTTTCCAGTAACCGGCGCGCGCGACCTGGATCAGCAGGCCATCGCGCGAGACGTCGATCGACTTGCAGACCTCCTCAAAAGGTTCAGGAGCTTCGACGCCGCGAATGTGAACCGAAGCCGAGATCTTGGCGCGGCGGCGGGTGCGGCGCTCGACGATTGGTTTATCGGATGCGGCGTCGAGTGGTCGTGCGTTTGTCTCTGCGGAGACGTTTGCTTGGGAACTCATTACTGCACCTCAGAACTTGTATTGCGGGCTGACCGTTGCGACTTGCTCCGCGGAACAGCTCCCCCCGCTGTAGTGAATTTAGATTGGGGAGGCGCTGCCGGGAATAGTACGTCCGGTTCAATTTTCAAAACGAAAGATTGCCCCGGAGCTGGGTGTCTGTAACGCGCTGTAAAAACGGTAGTTACGGGCGGCTGATTTTCGTTGGCAAAATGAGTACGAGCTAGAAAAGCGAAACGATGATCCGTGCTGAGATTTTGGCGAAGTGAAGATTGGGTGAAAGGCCGAGACCGCGACGCGTTCGCGATGTTGGCGAAATCGATGGGGGAGCGAGCGGCGGAGCGTGCCCACAGGGCGATCGAACAAGTGTGCCGCGGACCGCGAGTACGCGGACGCCGGAGAATGTTGCGGCAAGGAATGATCGAGGCGCGGTGAATTCCGGGCAGCGGAAATTCATTCAGGCGATGAACGCGGAAGCGTGGGCAGCGCTGCCAGAGCAAGACGGCCCACCCGGGATGCGCCACGTGTTGCTACAGAGATTTTCGGCCGGTGGCCTCTTTGTAGGTACCGATGGCTCTGGCGATGGACTCCGCGAGGCCGACGAGTTCTGGTTGCGAGATGCCGGCGGGAATCTTGATCAGGCCGGACGACACGAAATTCTGTACGGCAGTGGTAAGGCTGCTGTTCACCTCGGTCCAATTCACGGTGCCGTTTGAAGAGGTGTAGGTAACCAGGTAAGAGTCGATCATGCGAAAGCTGACGCCAGGGGTGAGCAGATCGAGATAGCCGCTGTTCGAATTCATCGCATCCGCGACATCGAGAGAAAACCACTGGAGGTCCTGAGTGGAAACTCCGGTGGAGGTTCCGATGATGTGGTAGTAGACCGCGGATTCGACGATCGTGTTCACCGCGGCGGACTGAGCGGCGAGGTTCGCAGAGCCGTTGGCATTCGTTGGTGGCATGGCGTTGGCGACGGCGCTGGAAAGTCCAACCAGAACCAGGTAGGTGTGATTGGATTGAAGAATGTTAGAGACGGCGACGCCGTAGGACTCAAATTGAGTGAGAGTCATGCCATAGCGCGGCTTGGTGATGTCTGTCGTGACGGCGTTGGCGACGAAACACTGGACTGCCGCGGTTTGCGATGCGGTGCAATTCGAGGGGGTTTGAGCGTGAACGGCCGGAGACGAGAGGACCGCGGTGAGTAGAAGTGAAGCGAAAAGATAAAACGGTTTGCCGCTGAACATTGCCGAACCTCCCGGGTCCGATAGCTGTGGGCCGGTATCGCGGGAGGGTTGCGCCTACCGAGCCACACAATGAATTTTAAGATCTACGGCTCACTCAAACCTTCCGAGGATCGTTGAGTTCCACTCCACCTTGAGGCAGTGCGACCAAAGGCTCAACTGTTCAGGGGTGCAGAGTATGGACGGGTCGGGGGTACAGCCTGGATATGGCCTAAGTACAGGCCCAGTGCACCAGCGCAGATAGAGCAGCATCCGAATGATTTCAGAAAACAGTTCGAAAGATTTTCAAACGCACAGGCGCGGGTGTGTGTGCTGGACGAACTTCGAACCAAGGAGATCTAACGTATGGCACGGATGCAAAACGCGCAGTCTGTTGCGTTGCAACGGGAGAAGGTACGGGACAAGTTGCCACCGCTTTGCGAGCCAGACGATTTTTTTTGACGAGGATCTAGCAGCGGGGAGACGTGGGGCGAGTGAACTCGCGTAACATGCGGCTGCCGCTTCAGATTCGTCCTGGAGGCAAGGTGGGGCTGGCGAACATGGACGGCGGAGACTTGAGACGCGGATCGGGAACGAAGTACGACGTGGCGCAGGTGACGCCGGTGTTTTTCCGGCACGCGGTGGAATTGACGAAGCTGTGGACCACGACGCGGGCGGGAATTTGATTCGAGAAGCGATCGAGCTGCGGCAACCGGCGACTGCCATTCACGATCGCGGCGAAGGATAACGCTGCGGACCTGCTACGGGACCGGCACGATCACGGAATATTTTTGTGCAGCGGCCAGGAGCCAACGGCCGCCGAGCTTCGGGCCGCGCGCGAGCGATGCGAGGCGTTTCATCAGAGACTGGTGACGGAAGCGGACGTGATGTGGGCATGAGGGCATTCAATCGGCGAGATTTCGGATTTGCACCGGAGCGCCGATCGCGCTGGGCCTCGAGCGGGAGTGGGCATATGTGCCCACTCGGATGAACCATTGTCCGGCGTGCGGCAAGAAAGTGAAACCGGACGGTGGTGTGGAAACACTGCGCGGCGATTTTGGATGAAGCAAAGGCGGCGAAACATGGCCTGGGACCGGCGAGACGCTCTAGGGGTGCGTCCGGCTCGGATGAACGCGGCGGACGTTCGCCGGTTGAGAGAAGGAATTCGCGGCAATCAAAAAGAACGGCCGCGCTGAGCCGTCCCGGAGATTGAATGCCGACAGGTGATTGCCGCGATCAGGCGATGGTCGATGTCGACTTGCGACGGGCGAACATGGCAAAGGCAAAAATGGCGAAGGCGAGTAGCGACCACGTGGCAGGTTCCGGCGTCGCTGTGGCTCCGCCGCCGGTGACGGTGAAGGTGCCGCCAGCCGAGCAGTTCATGCAGTAGCCGCCGTTGAAGCTAAAGTTCGCGGGTGGACTTAGAAAGTTGAACGGAGCCCAGGTGAGAACGACAAGCGAGCTTCCTGAAGTCGCCTGGAAATAATCAAAGACGCCCGCATTCTGGACCGTGCAGGTGTTCGACACAGCGCCGTTGCACGAGAAAGAGACACCGCCGATTGTGAAATCGGAGTTGACGAGGGTGGTGACACCGCTGCTGTTGGTATCGAAATCGAGAACACCGGAGAAGGAGCTGCCGTTGGACAGCGTGCCGGAAAAATCGTAGGTGGTATTCGAGTCGGCGTGAGCGCGCGCGGGCAGCAGAAGCGAGAGCGCGGCAACGGCCGCGAAGGCGAGCACGCGGACGATGCGGGTTTGGCGGAGGGTTCGGGTTGCGGTCGGGACGTTCATGAGACCTCGCGAAGCTACGGGTGCACGGTGTTCCGCTGTGATACTGCAACGGAGTGGCCAACCGGCGTATCGACGCGGCGCGTAGTACCGGAGCAGGGTTCGTTCGCAGAGCAGTATCCGGAACACTCACAATCCATTGTGAACTGGCGGCTTACGGGGAAACTCCATGAACGACGCGCCGCGAGCCCGGGCATGGTCAGGCTCCGAAGCTCAACTAGCGAGGCAGGAATATGATCGGGCTTATCCCAGCAATGTTCCGGGGCGGAAATACTTTTCCATTCCTAAGTATAGGATTCGGGGCGGCTTTAGGTGGACGGACCTGGACCCTTTGGTCCTGAGGGAGTCGGTATTGGTGGAGATGGAGCGCGAGGCATGCTTTACGAATATCCAGGGCAGCGGCGGCGGGATGCGGTACATCCAGCGAGTGAACACGACGGGATCGGGACCGGGGAACTTCGTGTTTCGTAACGTAGCGGTTCTCGAAAATACCAATAAAGCCGCGCTCCAGGGCGTGTGGATGATGAACTCGCTCGCGGGAAGAGGCGGGCAGGACCGGCGATCCGGATCGATGCGGGCGTGCTGATCGGCTGCTACGTAAACGGAGCGAGCCATTTTTCTTCGAACGGGGTGGTGGATGGAAATGGCGTGCCAATCGGGGCCTGCACGACACAATACACGAGCGGCTTCGATGACATCGTCGACACGACGAATGCCCATCGACTTAGGACGGACTTCTTTCTAATTGGAGACGATAGGTTGAAAGACGGTCGCCACAGACAGGAACGTCTGCGCCACGCACATAAATGTTCATCCCGGGGCACGGGGCTGCATGTGCTGAAGCGGGCGAGTTTGTCGGCGCAGCCGTCCATTTCAGTCACGAAGTCGAGGATGGAGTGGTTGCGAACGAACGCGATCAATCTTGGGATACGGTTTTTGTGCACGCGGCGGCGTTTTCACATTGGCTGGCGCACCCGGACGCTACGACGCACGTGCTGGGGACTTCGGATTGAGCGCGAACTTCGCGCTCGAGCCCGGACATGCGACGGCGGCGATGTTCGGGCTTTCCGGGAACAGCCTGGTGGATTGGGCGGCGGCGAAGATACCGATACGGCAGAAGAAAATTCCGCTCGCAGACCCATAGCGCCGGTGAATTGGCGCTGGCCTACGCGTCAGTGGACTTTGTAGCGATACCTTGAATTTCAAAATGCGCGCCGAAGAGCAGCGGGCCGGAGCCGATGAAGGCGCGGGCGGGCAGGGGATATTTGAAGTAGGTGACGTAGATCGCGTTGAAACGATCGAAGAGCGAGACATTCGAGCAAAAAATCTGCACGAAGACGAGATCGTTCATGGTGAGCGTGGCGCGGGAGATGGTTTCGCGGAGCGAGGACATCAGGGCATGGATCTCGGCGTCGAGATCGGCTGGAACGGTGCGGGTGCCGGGTTGGAGTCCGATGTGGCCAGACAGATAGACCGTGTTGCCGACCACGACGGCGCCACTGAAGGGAAGATCACCGCCTCCGGGGTACGGGATGTGGACGCGTTTTTCTGCGGGCGAGGGTTTCTCAGGCGTGGGCATTTGAGCGGCTCCTTCGAGACCGGCGAGATGGCCGAGACAGTGTAACGCACCGGGATGCACGGCAGCGCGTCACACGCTGGTTTTGGATGCGTAGAACGGCACGGTAGACGGAGGGAAAGATGCCGGTTGTGCTAACGACGGCGTACTCGCAAGCAGAAGACGCACTCTCGCTGGCGCGGGCGCTGGTGAACGATTCGTCGGGAGCCGTTTTCACAGATACGTTGTGATGCCGCTTATTTATCTATGAGGGCGAGCGGTGGCGAGCGGCGGTTCGTCAGTCAACGACCAGAGTCATGGTGTAACCCCGCGATGCGTTCTGGGCGCTTCCCGTCACGGTGAGGTTGTAAGTGCCTTGGGGCGTGTTGCCGATCGCGGGACTGGTGGTGTGATGGCAGCCGACGATCGTGGCGGCCAGGACGAGCAGCGTGAAAAACGCGAAGACCGGAATCAACGCACGCCGTCGCGAGGGACTGGCGCCGCGGAGAAAGCACGTCGCGAAGCGAGCGACCACTGACAAGAGCAAGAAGGCGACGAACCCGATGAGGAATGGCGAAGCATTGCGCCACTTCGATGCCGTAGCGGCCGACTCGGAAGCCGGAGCCGCAGGCGGAGTGGGCCCACCACCATTTCGGGCCGGAGATGCGGAAATCAGCATGGCCTTTTGGGATTCAAGAACAGTGCACGTACCGCCCGGCGTGCATTGACGGCCGGCAGAATCTGTCGTTTGGATGGTGACGTTGAAGGGCGCGGGAGTGCCGGCGGTTACGTTGATTACGAGCGAGGAGACCAGGGGTTCGGTGACGGTGGTACCCGCAGAAATTCCGCAGGTGGTGGGCTGAGAGGCGGTGCCGACGGGCGAAGCCGGAAGATCGGAGGGGCAAATGACGGTGACGGGGCCGCTGAAGATCGAATCGGGGGCAATTTGAAATTGGTATGTGGCGGAGAGGCCGACGGGAATCGTGATCTGGACGGTTCCACCTGCCGCCGACGGAATGCAAATCACGGATGCGGTGCTCACACACTGAATGTCGAAATTATCTGCGGTGCCGGTAAGGGCGGCAGTGAGCGGAGTCGCAGCGCCATTGTAAGTGACAGACAGATTTGTGCAACGCTCCTGGCTGGTGGCGGGGGCGGAGCAGGCCGTGGTGGCGTTCTGAGTGGGTGTGAAGCTGACGTTGAAATTGCAGGACTGTCCGGCGGCGAGTGTGGAGGTGCAGGACGTGTTGGCGACGGTGAAATCGCCAGTGTTGCCGGTGGCTGTCGTAGCGACGACGTTGGTGAGCGCGGCGGAGGTATTGTTCGAGAGCTCGAAGGACTGCAGAGCCGTGGCGTCCGTGGAGCCGCCGACAGGAACGTCGCCGAAGTCAGTGACGGTGCCGGCGCCGCCTGGTGGCGTAAGCGCGACGCCCGTGGCGGGAACGCCGAGAGCAGCGAACTTCAGAATTTGGCGTGACGTTTGATTCGAGACGAAGAGATTCCCGTTTACGTCGAAGGCGATTTCGCCCGGCTCACTGAGGCCGCGAGCGGAGACAGTGACCTTCGCGGTGAAGGCATCGAGCCGAAGGATCTGATCCGAGCCGGCAGCGGCGCTTGTCGAGGTGTTTGCGTTCGTCAGGGCGTAAGAGACGAAGAGATTGCCGGCTCCGTCGGTGGCGAGACCTTGAGGGAGGATGCGGACGGAGGACGATTTCACGAGCCCGGCAGGGAAAAGACTGGCGGGAACGATTCCCGCGTCGCGGATTGCGCGAGTTTGGGTGTTGATGGCGGCGACTGCGCCGGTGTCTGCGGACGCAACGTAAAGCGTGCGACCGTCGGGCGTGACTGCGAGATCGGATGGTGTTTTGAACTGCGCAAGAGTTTCGAGCTGGCCAGCTTTGGAAGAGCCAGAGCCGTACAGAACGTCGACGGCGTTGGCGGAGCGATCCGCGATGTAGAGATTTCCGGCACGATCGAGGGCGATACCGAGCGGCTGGGACAGTTGGACGTTTTGACTGGAAGCGAAGCGTCCGGCGATGCTGCGGACGATGCCCGGCTCGGTGCTCGAAGGGCCGGCGATTGAGCGGATCGTGGAATTGTTGGTGTCCGCAATGTAGACGGTGCCGTCCTGAGCGACTGCTACGCCGCTACGGAACGAGAGAGTCTCGGCGTTGAGATTAAATTCCGCCGAAGTGGCTTGTCCACCGTCACCCAAAGATCCAGAAACTCCAGAGCCTGCTACGACAGGAAGCTGCGAGACGCTGGACGGAATACTCGCGCCCGTAAAGGTGGGCACACGTTCCGGGACGACGGATGCGACGGCCTTAACGGCGGAAGAATTTTGCGCGACGGCGAAGGAGAAGAGTTCGTTCGCGCGATCGGAAGAGTTTAGGTAGAGCACGGAGGGCGCGGAGGTGATGGGCGCGGAGTCGGCAGCGGACGCGCTTACGGGAGCTACGGCGAGGGAGCGTGACGAAATGCCGGTGGCGGCGATGGTTGCGGGAACGTTTCGGGATGAGACAGCGGCTGCGAGCGGCGCGGAAGAGGTGGCGGCGGACTGGTTCTGCGCGCGGACGCGAGAGCCCGGGAATTTAAGGCAGTAGCCGACGAATCCGAGAGCTGAAACGACCGCTACAACGCCCAAAGTTCTAAATTGCCGCACCAATCTCCCCCTGTGGCACTGCGTATTGATTTGAATTTCGCCGAGATGCAAGGCGTGTCCGATTGTCCGTGATATCGGAGCGTTGGATTCAACGGGACGCATTCGGGTTGTGTTGCAAACACACAATGATAGCAGCGAGCAACGAGGTGTGACCAGTAGGGAATGAGATACAGCGGCCGGCAGACGACCGGCGGCGTGGAGGATGTATGGCGTTGGCATTTTTTCGGTGGTGGATACGTGGGACGACGGGAAACGGCGAGAGTGTGGAGGAGACGCTTGAGCAAATTGAGATGCTCCAACGGCGTGTGCGCACGCTGGCCGAACCGGTCGCTGGATTGACTCAGCAGCTACCTCTATCGTCGACAATTGCGTTGATCAACTCGAACGAGGGGCCGCCGCCTCGCGACTTCAAGTCGGTGCCTGAGGGCGGAGGCAATGTAGCCAGAACTTCGAACCTCGAGCCCGAGAGGAGCGAGTCTTCGACCGATGCGGAACGAAAGTCGATACCAAATAAATTTCATGCCGGCCTCACAGGATTCTTTTGAGGAGCGATAAAGGAGTTGGACAGTGACCCTTCGCGCCAACGTGCCGAACTTTGCATGTCAAGGCAAAACCAGGATGCAGACCGGTCACCTTGCCTTGCTCTCAACCAAGGTCCGTTACAGGCGACAGTCCATGAAGCAAACGGTATCGAATCGAAAGTCGGCTCCGCAACCATTCCCGCACAGGACTTGATTCCGCTGTAGGAGAACGCTTTAGGCTGCCGGGGGTGCTCGGAGAAACTTCAAGCGGCGGACGCTAACGCCGCGGACGACAAAAAGAAGATCGCGGCTCTCACGCGGGAGCACGATCCGGCGATCGTCGTCGCAAGCGGCGGGGGGAGATGGGGCCGAATATGACGGGCTGGTGTGTGGTTCGGGGAAGGAGCTCTCACGGGGACAGTTCGATTGAGCGCGGCTCCTTTCCGGACACCCTATTGACTTCTCAGAACCGATATTATGTCACGGACAACCGTGATCCCGGGCACGGTGGTTGGGGATGCGTTAGATGGAGGGGTGGAAGGCGATGTACTGCTCTAAGGTGGGCTTGTCGCCGCCGATGAGGGGGCGCCCGTTGATGTACAGAGTGGGGGTGCTGGTCACACCGAGAGATTCGCCGAGGGCGTGGTCGGCGACGATCGCTTGTTTGGCTTCTGGCGATGACAGGCACGCCTTGAACGAGTTCTCATCGAGGTTGGCTTGGGCGGCGAAGGACACCAACTTGTCCCAAACGTTCTCGGCGGAGATTACGTCTTGGTTGTCGAAGATGAGGTCGTGCATTGTCCAGAAGGCGTCGGGCTTTTGGATGTACGCGCAGTGGGCTCCGATGGCAGCCGTCTCGGCCCATGGGTGGATCTGAGTCAGTGGGAAATTCTTAAAGACGACGCGGATCTTGGGATTCTCGGCTTCGACTTGTTTGAGGATGTCGTTAAGGGCGCGGCAATGCGGGCACTCGAAGTCGCTGAACTCATAGATGGTAACGGGTGCGTCGGCCGGTCCCTTGGTGGGGCTGCCATCGACGTGTAGCTTGGCTCGGTTGTCGGCGAAGGGGTCTTTGGTGGTGTCAAACAATTCGCCGCGCACGAAGGTCTTGCCATCCTTGCTCACGTAAAACGTCCCGGCGTCGGACTGGCCGTTTACGGTGACGCGGATTGGAACTGTGTAGAAGTCGGGCGATGGCGACGGAGTCAGCGGCCCTAAGTCGACTTTGAAGGCTGGGCCCCAAGCGAAGAGGTTGCGTACGAAGCTTTCGGTCCTCTTTAGGAGCGCTGCGTGTTCTGGGGCGACGGCCTGCGCCGGTAAATTCGCCATTGGCGGTGCGGCTTGAGCGCAGAGGCGATCGGCGGCTGTCAGGGAGAGTAAGAGGAGCGCCGCGAAACTGAGGGTTCGAACGCACGGACGATTCGCAATCAAGGTAAACCTCCGACGCCATCGCTAGAATTCGCCGTCTACGAGAACGCTCGATTTTAGAAGCGGACCGGGGCCAACGTAAAGGATACGCGACGCCTAAACGGAAAATTTCTGAGCGAGAGGGAATCTGCGTCCAACGCTGAACGCCTTCGAAGTCAACTTCAGACCCGGCGGGGCCTGCTTTCGCTTGTACTCGTTCTGATCGACTTTCAAGGCGACTGAGCGCACCAGTTCGAGCGGGTAATCGAAGTGATCGGCGATTTCTTCCGGGCTGCGCACGTCTTCTACGTAGGCCTTCAGGATTCGGTCTAGAACTTCATACTCCGGAAGGCTATCTGAATCCCGCTGATTCGGGCGAAGCTCGGCCGATGGAGGTTTCTCGATTGTCGCGCGAGGGATCAGTTCCCTTTCGTGGTTCACGAAATGTGACAGTTTGTAGACCATCGTTTTTGGAACGTCTGAGATGACCGCGAGGCCGCCGGCCATGTCTCCGTAAAGCGTGCAGTACCCTACCGCCATCTCAGATTTGTTGCCGGTGCTGAGGACAAGTGAACCAAATTTGTTCGAAAGAGCCATTAGGAGATTACCCCGGATCCGCGCCTGAAGGTTTTCTTCGGTTGCGTCTTCGGGTAACCCTTGAAACGTCGTCGACAGATCTTGCTTGTAGGACGCGAAGGTCTCGCCGATGGGTAAGGCCAGGAATTCGATGCCGAGATTTTCTGCGAGCTTTTTGGCGTCACGAACGCTGCCTTGGGAGGAATATGGGCCCGGCATCGCAACGCCCAATACGCTTTCGCGCCCGAGCGCTTCGGTGGCAATCGCGGCTACCAAAGCAGAATCGACGCCTCCGCTGAGTCCGATGACGACCTTGCGGAAGCCGCACTTCCGCACGTAATCCCGTGTGCCAAGCACGAGCGCCCGATACGCGGCGTCGAGCTCGTCTTCGACGGCCGGACGGACATCCCCGAGCCCAGTAATCGTATCGAAATAAATCAGATCCTCTTCAAATGACTTGGCGCGGGCTGCGAGCCGGCCATCGGGCATAAAGGCGACGCTCGACCCGTCAAACAGCAGGCTGTCGTTGCCGCCGACCTGGTTCACGTAGACCACGGGCACGCGATGTTCGCGCGCGATCGTCCGCAGCATATCGTGGCGGACAGAACGCTTGTCGAGCGTGTAAGGGGAACTGGAGATATTCAGAAGGATCGAGCTTCCCTTCCCGGCGATCTCGGCCACCGGATCGCGGTCGTAAAGCTGTTGAGGCCAGAAGCTTTTGTCGTTCCAGGCGTCTTCGCAGATGGTGATGCCGAGCTGCTCTTTGTGAAACGGGAAGATGTGCTGGGTATGCGCGGGTTGGAAATAGCGAGATTCGTCGAAAACGTCGTAGGTCGGCAGCAACATCTTGCGCTGCTCAAAAAGAATCTTCCCTTCAGCGATGAGAGCCGCCGAGTTGGCAACAGGCTTGCCGGTCTTATCCATCGCGTCGCCAACGAATCCTACGATCGATGGTATGGCGATGGACTTTGCCAGCTTTACCAGCGCTTTTTGATTGTGCTCGACAAAGGATGGCCGTTCGACGAGGTCCTGCGGTGGATAGCCGCAGAGACACAGCTCGGAGAAGACCGCAAGATCCGCACCGGCATCTCGAGCCTGTCGGGCCATCAGCAAAATGCGCGACGAATTCCCTTCAAAGTCTCCGATTGTGGGATTGAATTGTGCGAGGGCAATCTTCATGAACGTGAAACAGCGCTACCTGAACCGCAAACGATCGGAGCCAGTTCAACCAAAACAATAGGCACAAAAAGAGGGCTCTCGAGGATTCGATCCTCGAGAGCCCTAGAAACGCGTGACGCGAGAATTTCGCTCATCGCGATGGCGTCCTCGCCGCGCTGCTCGATTGGTTAAACGCTAAAGGAGCTGCCGCAGCCGCAGGTGCTCTTCACGTTAGGGTTGTTGAACTTGAAGCCCGAGCCTTCGATCGTCTCGATGTAGTCCACCTGGACGCCGTCGAGATACATCTCGCTCATCTGGTCGACCAGGACCTTCAAACCGTCAAATTCGTAAACGTTGTCGCTCGCTGCGTTGACCTGATTCTCAAAGGCCATGTGGTAGCTGAAGCCCGAACAGCCTCCGCCCACCACGGCGACGCGCAAGCCGACAGGCGACGGCGTCTGCTGCGTCAGGATTTCCTTCACTTTGTTTACCGCTACCGGCGTCAACTGAACCATGCTGTGATCCCTCCAAGAATGCTTGCCAGACGGCAAGCCGCACTAGCAAATCCAGTATATCAGATTCCACAAAGTGTCAAATCGACTCAAATCGGCAATGCTTTCTTTCCCGAAGAGGGCCTGTAACCGCAACGGAGCCTTAAATTTAGGCGGAGTCCAGTGTACTTCGCGTATCGAATCCCATAAAATCGAACAGACCATGAAACATACAATTACATTGATTCCCGGTGACGGAATCGGTCCGGAAGTCTCCTCGGCGGTAAAACAGATTCTGGCGGCAGCGGACGTTAGCATTGATTGGGTGGAAATCCCAAATCGCAAAGAGTTCGAGGCCAACGGCACCGATTTCATCAAGGCCGGCGTGATGCCGTCTTTGCTGAAGACCCGAGTAGCCCTTAAGGGGCCGCTGGAAACCGCAGTAGCGGGCGGAGCGCCGAGTTTAAACGTGGCGTTGCGCCAAGCGTTGGAGCTTTACGCGAACGTGCGACCGGTAAAAAACTTGATCGGAGTTCAGGCGCGATTCACGGAAGTGGATATGGTGCTGATTCGCGAGAATACCGAAGATCTGTACGCGGGCCTCGAACATACTGTGATTCCCGGAGTGGTGGAGAGCCTGAAGATCATCACGGAGAAGGCATCGACGCGGATCGCGAAATTCGCTTTCGAATATGCGCGCGCGAACCATCGCAAAAAGATCCACGCGATCCACAAAGCCAACATCATGAAGTTGTCGGACGGCTTATTTCTCACGTCCGCGCGAGCTGTGGCGAAGCAGTATCCCGACATCGAGTACAAAGAACTGATTATCGACAATGCCTGCATGCAGATGGTGCTGAACCCGCACCAGTTTGACATGCTGGTGCTGACCAATCTTTACGGCGACATCATGAGCGATCTGGCGGCCGGTCTTGTGGGTGGCCTTGGTGTGGTGCCGAGCGGGAACATCGGCGAGACGGTGGCTGTGTTCGAGTCCGTGCACGGAACGGCGCCAGACATTGCAGGTAAGGGCGTCGCAAATCCCACGGCCCTTCTGATGAGTTCCATCATGATGCTTCGGCACATCGGCGAGCGGTCCGCGGCGTTGAAGATCGAAGATGCATTGCACAAGGTGTACCGCGAGGGAAAGACGGTTACTCGCGACGTAGGCGGGTCAGCTAGCACGGCCCAGTTCACAGAAGCCGTGATCAAAGCTTTCTAGAAGCAGAACTGTCAGAAATCCGCTGTAGGCAGGGCTAAGCGTGAGCGCTTGCGGCGTGCGAAGATTTTCCCTTGCGGCAGTCGGCGCACGTTCCGCCGACTTCGGTCCGCATCACCGTAATTTCGATACCGCAATCCTCGGCAATCTGTTCTTTTAGCTTTTCGTAGACTTCGCTTTCGAACTCCCGAACTCTCCCGCAACGCATGCATGCTACGTGGATGTGGTCGCGCGGTCCGTGGCTTTCGTAGTAGTGGCGATCCCCGCGCAGATGCAGCAGGTCCAACTCGTCGATTAATCCCTGACGCTTCAGCAGGTCGAGCGTGCGGTAGACGGTTACTTGAGTGACCTTCGAATCGATCTTCTGAGCTCGCTCGAGGATTTCGTTTGCATCAAGGTGCCGGCGCGCGGTTTCCATGACTTGCAGGATCACGCGACGCTGGCGAGTGAGCCGGATACGGCGCGAGCCGAGAGTCTGGGTGAGGTGTCCAGGCGTTTCGCGATTGATGCGCTCACCGGACGAGACGCGATGCGACGGAGTGTTAGCGGACATGATGTCAGACCCAGTATACCAAAGCCTGAAACCGATGAATCGGCGCGCTCATTCGCGGGTTAATGGTGGCTCTGGATTACTTTCAGGATGTCGCTATACATCACAAATCCCAGAATTCCGAGCAGGAAGACAAGTCCGACCTGCACGAAGCGCTCTTTCACGCCGATGCTCAGATCGCGGCGTAGCAAGCCTTCAATTGCGAGTAGCAGGATGTGTCCGCCATCCAGGATTGGGATGGGAAGCAGGTTCAGCAAGCCCAGGTTCAAGCTGATGGCGGCCATAAACTCGAGGAACGAGAGCGGTCCGTGCTTGGCGGCTTGGCCGGAGACGCGGGCAATGCCGACGACGCCGCTCAACTGGCGTACAGAGACTTTGCCGGTGAAGAGACCGCCGAGGACTTGGGCGATTTGCTTCATCACTTGAACAGTCGCGACGCCGGCGTCCTTGGCGGAACCGAAAAACGGCTGACGCTCGTATTCGTCCTGCGTCTTCGGCGCAACGCCGATCTGGTACACCATCTGGCCTTCCGCGTCCATGCTCAAGATCGGAGTTACGGCCAGCGCTTCGGATTTACCGTCACGCTGCACAGCAAGGTTCATTTCTTTGCCGTTGGATTGGTGGACGGCGTCGACGAGCTGATTCCAAACAATGACGGGCTTGCCGTTCATCGTGGTAATCAGGTCTCCGGCGCGCAGGCCGGCTTTCTCGGCCGGCGATCCGATCGCGACCTCGTCCAGCACGGGGGTCATCGGCGGATAACCAACGACCTGAAACGCGGATAGCTTGTCCGGAGTTTTCACCGTCAACGATTGAGCTGCGCCGTTCCTCAACACTACCAGAGACACGTTCTCGCCGGGCTTCACGCTCTCGAACACCGTTAAAACCTTTTCCCACGTCGGAGTCTTCGTGCCGTTCACTTCGAGGATCTGGTCTCCTGTCGCGGCCGCATTCGGCAAAACGTTATCGGGAACTGCGGCAACCGTTGCGGACTGGCGGAAATTCACGTTCGTCGGTATTCCAGCCAGCCAGAAAATGCCCCAGAAGATCACGAATGCCAGAAGGATATTCATTGCCGGGCCAGCGCAGGCGATCAGCACCCGCACCCAGCGAGGCTTGGAAAGAAATTCGTAGTCGGCGCCGGTTCGCTCTTCAATGGGATTGTCTCCTGCCATGCGGACGTAGCCGCCAAACGGAAGGGCGCTAACTCGATAGTCCGTATCGCCGCGCTTCACGCCAAACAGGCGCGTGCCGAAACCCAAGGAGAACACCTCGACGCGAACGCCGGAAAGTTTCGCGGCTATAAAATGGCCCCACTCGTGAACGAAGATCATCACGCCTAATACGATGGAAACGGCGATGACGTCCGTGAAAAAACTAGAGAGATTCGACATGAAGCCTCATGAATATTCTAACTTGTTTTGCGGCCGACCTCTACCTGCGCCATGCGTCGTGCTTCGGAGTCTGCAGCCAATACGTCATCGATCGAGCGCATGGTCACGCGCGGCATTTTGTCTAGAACACGCTCAATCACGCGAGCGATTCCGGTGAATTTCAGTTTTCCCGCCAGAAACGCGGCCACGGCTATCTCGTCCGCGGCATTGAGCGCACAAGGCAATGGTCCGCCTTCTCGAAGTGCGTGCTTGGCTAGAGTCAGGCAGGGAAACTTGTTTGCGGGAACCTCTTCGAAATCCAGACGGCGCAGCTTCGACCAGTCCAGCGCACATTCCTTGGACGGAACCCGCTCCGGATAGGTTAGCGCATATTGGATGGGCATCCGCATGTCCGTTGGTCCAAGCTGTGCCAGGATTGAACCATCCACATATTCCACCATCGAGTGAATTGTAGACTGCGGATGGATTACGACTTCGAGCTTTTCCAGATCCATCCCGAATAGCCACTTGGCCTCGATGACTTCGAAGCCCTTATTCATCATCGTGGCGGAATCGATGGTGATGCGCTGGCCCATCTTCCAGTTTGGATGCGCCAACGCTTGCTTCGGATTGATCGAGGCGAACTTCGAAAGAGGAGTCTTACGGAATGGGCCTCCGGAAGCAGTAAGAACAAGGCGCTTCACTTCGCGAGCCTCGCCGGCCCGGAGGCATTGGTGGATGGCGTTATGCTCGCTATCGATCGGGAGCAAGGTGACGCGATGGCGAGCAACCGCGGCCATCACCACTTCTCCGGCTGCAACCAGGACTTCCTTGTTGGCGAGGCCGATCTGTTTGCGCTGCTCGATCGCTTTATAGGTAGCGGGCAGACCTACAACGCCGACGGCGGCTGAAATTACCATCTGCGCGTCGGGGTGGGTTGCGACACGCTCGATTCCTTCAGTGCCGTGCAGAACTTCCGGGCGCCAGCCAGTTGCCTTCGGCGCTGATTCCCTGCCGCGCTTGAGCCTCTCGCAAAGTTCTTTTGCGCCCGCTTCGGAGCTGACGGAGATGAGCTTGGGTTTGTGGCGGATCGCCTGCTCGGCCGCAAGTTCGACGTTCGAGCCTGCGGCGAGGGCGACGACTTCAAATTTTCCGGGATGGGCGTCGACGACCGCAAGCGACTGGCGTCCGATCGACCCAGTGGATCCAAGAATGGAGATTCGTTTCATGCGCGGATCAGTCTAACGGGATTTCGCGGAACTATCGACGCGGCAACCCAAAAAAAGAGTAACACAGAGGGCACACGCGTCTTGTGCTGGGGAATTAGCGCACGCGGCCAAGCCATTCGTAAAGCGCCCACGCCACAGGGGATGCCAGGATCAGGCTGTCGATACGGTCGAGCATTCCCCCGTGGCCTGGAAGTATTACGCCGGAATCCTTCACGGCCGCGCCACGCTTGTAAGCTGATTCGATCAAGTCGCCGGCCTGGCCTGCGATGTTCGCGGCTGCGGCGATGATTACGAGCGTGATCACGTCGATTTGCATCCAGCGCGCAAAAAATACCGCTGCGATCATGGAAGCAAACACGTTCCCCAGCGCGCCCTCCCAGGTTTTCTTGGGGCTGAGGGCCGGCGCCATGGGGACTCGTCCGAGCGATTTACCGACGAAGTAAGCCAGCACGTCGCCCGCCCACACGAGGACGAGGGTGAACAGGAGAAGTGGGCGGCCGTACACCTCGACTTCATTCAACCGAACGACGTAGCTGAACGGGAACGCCACAAACAGGACGCCCGCAGAACTGATCGCGATCGCAGGGAAAGTTTCGTGCAGCGGGCGGCGACTGGCGAGACCGATGGCCACGGATCCGAAGATAAAGATCAGCAACGCCGCCTCGAGCGAGAGGAATCCGCCCTGCGCATCCCGGATGAGGGAGACCCCGCCCTCAAATGTCTTCGTCTGAAGATGGCCAACGCAATACTGTGAGTAGAAGATGAGCAACGTGCAAACGTACGTCCACTTTTTGTAGCCGCGAAGGCCTACACGGTCGCCCAAGTCGAAGAATTCGATCAGCGCGAGAATCGCGACCACCGCTGCAAGTCCTGCGATCACGATCGGAGGGCTGATCCAAATTGCCGTGACCACTACCAACGCGAGGATGACGCCCGTGGCGATTCGTTGGAGCATGCCGATTAGCCGCGCCCGCGTTGAGCCGATTTTTTCTGGGACGCGCTCGAGCGTTTGTCGGCTTTGCCCAGGCCGCCGTAGCGGCGCTCGCGTTTCTGATAATCGACGATTGCTTCGAGAAGCTTGGAGCGCGAAAAATCCGGCCAGAGGGTCTCGGTGACATACATTTCGGCGTACGCGATCTGCCATAGCAGGAAATTGCTTACGCGCATTTCTCCGCTGGTGCGGATCAGCAGATCCGGGTCAGGCAAGCCAGCCGTGTAAAGGTAGTCGGAAATCGTTTGTTCGTCCGCCCGAAACGGTGAAGTGCCGTTCTGTTTTGCGTGATCGAGAATCGCGTTGAAGGCGTCGACAATCTCGGCACGGGCGCCGTAGTTCAGCGCAACAACCAGCTTCATGCCGGTATTCGCCGCAGTGAGTTTCATGCCGTCCTCGATGTCGGCACGCACTGCATCCGGAAGCTGGCTCGAACGGCCAATCACGACTAGGCGAATGTTGTTCTTGTGAATCGAAGGCAGTTCCCGCTTCAAGTATTCGCGGAGCAGGCGCATCAGGAAATCGACCTCGGTCTGCGGCCGTCGCCAATTTTCCAGCGAAAATGCGTAGAGCGTCAAACATGGAAGATGGAGACGCGCGCAGGTTTCAATGATTTCACGTGCAGCTTGTACGCCGGCACGATGCCCGGCCACGCGCGGGAGATGGCGCGAGCCGGCCCAGCGGCCGTTGCCGTCCATGATGACAGCAATATGCTGAGGTAGATGATCCAGCTCGATTTTTTCGAGCAGCGCGGCTTCCTGTCGATTGGCTGGCTGTAGAAGTTCGGTGGCTTTCACGCGCGTTTCACTTTAGGAATGGCACACTGCGGTTCAACCCCGTCGCGAACCGCCTTCGGCAAGTGGAGCTTTGGACCAGCGGCGCAAAGCGACGACACTCGCTGTACGGAAAAATTAGCACAGCGCTCCACCCCAAGCAACGCTAGTCCCGGGCAGCGCTAGGGCCAGTGGAGCCACGAGCCCGTCAACTCCGAACCCCCGGATTGGGTGAACGCCGTATAGACCAGCACGAGCGTAAGTATGATCATTACGACGCTGGCGGTCCACGCGACGAGATTGAAACCCCAAGTGTTGGTGAACTCGCCCATCAGATCACGACGGTTGATCAGCAAAAGGATGAAAATCAGGACAACGGGTAGCCACACGCCATTCGCGACTTGCGAGAGTACGAGGATTTTGAATAGCGGCGCCCGAGGTAACAGGATGATGCCCGCGCCTACGACGATCAGGCCCGTATAGAGCGAGTAGAACGCCGGAGCTTCCTTCACCTTGCGGTCGAGCCCCGCTTCGAATCCTAGCCCCTCGCAGATCACGTGCGCGGTCGACAGCGGGAGAATCGAGGCGGCGAATAGCGACGCGTTGAGGAGGCCAAAGGCGAACAAATATGCCGCCCACTTCCCCGCCAATGGAGTGAGCGCAGCTGCAGCCTGTGCTGCATCAGTGATGTTCGTCATTCCGTTCTTGTTCAGAGTCGCAGCGCAACACACGATAATGAAGAACACAATTAACATACAGGTAATACTGCCTACCATGACGTCAAGTTTCGCGTGTTTGTATTGTTTCGGGCCAACGCGCTTCTCGACAAAGCCGGCCTGTAAATAGAAAAATTGCCAAGGCGCGATCGTCGTGCCTACCAGCGCCGTCAACATCAACAGATACGCCGTGGTGAAGTGGAACGAGGGCGCCACGGTTTCTTTGGCGGCGACCAGCCAGTCGGGCTTCGCGAGAATCGCGGAAACCACGTAGGTGAGGTAGAAGCCACACGCGACCAGGAAAATTTTTTCGACCTGGCTATAACTCCCTCTCACCACGAGCAGCCACACGGCAATCGCCGCAATCGGTACGGAGATGTATTTGCTTACTCCGAAGATCTGCATCGACGCTGCGACGCCGGCGAACTCCGCAACGGTATTGCCGAGATCGACTGCCAAAGCTGCGAGCATTACGAAAAACGTGGACCGGAAGCCAAACTCCTCGCGAATCAGATCGGACAATCCCTTGCCGGTGACGACGCCCATGCGCGCGCACATCTCTTCGCTCACGTAGAGAGCAATCGTCATCGGAATGAGCGACCAGAGCAGCGTATAGCCGAACTGCGCCCCGGTCTGCGTATAGGTGGTGATTCCGCCGGCGTCGTTATCGACATTCGAGGTAATCAGACCCGGTCCGATCACGGCGAGTAGCACCGCCAGCCGGCGCCGCGTCATCCGCGTGCGGCGCAAGAATTCCTTGCCGCGTGCGCTCCACGCTGCGAGGAAGCCCGAATTTGTCTCGATCGCGCTCATTTCGATTCACTTCGATGCCTGCGGCGAATCGCGCTCCGGCTACGCTACTTTCTCCTGAAGTTTGCTGACCACGTCGTCCACGGTGATCGTTCCGATCGGGTGCTTCTCGCCATCGACGACCGTCAGGCTCCGCAGGTTGTATTTGTCAAACAGCTCGAACACGTCCTTATCGCTGGTATCCGTGGTTACCGAAAGTAGTGGTTCGGAGATCAGCTCGCCCATTCGCTGCTCGGAGTCTGCAAGCAAGAGCCGGCCAATCGGAACCGTGCCGGCAAGTTCGGCGTCTTTATTGATCAGGACCACATTGTCGAGCTGATCCGGAGTAATTTCGTGGAAGCGAATGTGGTCGACCACTTCACCGCGGGTGGCGTCCTCGCCCACCACTACGATCTCCGTGTTCATCAGGCCGCCGGCAGAGGTCGGCTCGAACCGCAATAATTCGCGGACGTCGGCAGCTTCCCGGTGGTCCATTTCTTCCAGTACTTCTCGGGTCTTTTCCGGCTCGAGATGCGACATCAAGTCAGCCGCCGCATCCGGGCTCATCTCCTCGATGATTTCGGCTGCGCGTTCGGCGTCGAGACTTTCGACCACCTGTGTCTGAAGCCGCTCGTCCAACTCGGCGATGGTTTCGGCGGCTGTTTCTTCGTCTAGGGAGGCCACGATTCCTTGTCGCTCGTCGGGTGACAGCTCTTCAATAATGGCCGCAAGGTCGGCCGGGTGCAGCGCGGCCAACTTTTCACTGGTCATTCGGAGCTTTACTCGCCGAAGCGGGTCAGCTTCGATCAGGTTCACGAATTCCCAGCGAATTTTCCGCGGCGGCAGTTTCTCCTGAATGCGGCGGATGCCCATTGGCGGCACGACGCCCTGCAGAAGCCTGCGGACGGCGCCGGGTAAGCCGACGTCGACCTGCGTGATTCGAAGCTCTGTGTTTCCATTGTTTCGCTGATCGGCAAGATCGATATCGTTGACCCGTACGACCTTGCGCCCGTTTGTATCGATAATTTGTTGGTCGAGCAGGTCTTTGCCCACCGCCAGCCACGCCTCATTGGGTTTGTAGAGTTCCAGTTCGGATTCTTCGGTCGAGAGCCGTACCTTACCCGGCGCGACCGAGGCGATCTGGTCGTAGCGCGCCACAAGTGGCCGGTACTGGCCGCGCGAGAGCAGCAGGCGCGCCACGCGATTCGGCTGGTCGGCGGGCTCAATGAACATCTCCTTCACCCTGCCAACGAAGTTGCCAAGCGAGTCCACTGTGTTTGCGCCAAGGATCTCGGTTGCGTGCAGCATCGGACCTCCTTACATTCCCGCCAATCCGGCTTGGTCCGGGCAAAAAAAAAGCCCGTGACCGGAACAGCTCGGTCGCGGGCGCGCACAAAACGCCTTGCGTTACTTCAGACCGGGCCTCGCCTTCCTGTTATCGCGAGCAAAGGCTCCGCGACCGCCGGCTGCGAGCGGGAAGAATCGGTCACCATGCCGGGCAATGGCTGGGAGCCCGGCACGGAGCTTACTTCCCGGTTCCGAATTGGACGATTGCTCCATCGAAAAAATTGTCCAAGTTGACTAGTAAATGTTGCTCTAAAGTTTGTCAAGCGAAGAGTGCACGTTCAGTGCCGAATTTCCCCAGCGGAACAACATATTCGTCGGTCGGACGCCGCGTCGCTTGCAATCTGCGACATAAACGCCCCAATACGTCTCGTTTCGGTAGTCGGCCCGCCGAAAGCCGAGCCGGTCAGCGGCTGCATCAATCGCGGCGGGCGTTCCTTCGAGTTCAAGATAGGTCCCGACTGGAGTTTCGTCGAGCTCGACGTGGACTCCAGGCAGATGGTAGCTCGTGCGGTATTTCTCGTAACGAAAGCGCGGACGCAAACCTAGAGCTTGCAATTTGGTCACGACCACAGCGGGTTGAGCGATCACCACCTCTCTTTCGAGCCGCTCTTTATAACGGCCTGGAGGCCGGTCTGCGCCGGTTCGGCGAACGGGAGCCTTCGATGTAAGGATCCCGCGAATACTCCCGAGCTTCTTCTTCGTCATCGAAACGGGGGTTTCGATGCGAACCCTTAACAGCTGGCCTGAGCGTCGCATAGCCGACTCGGCGGTATCGAAGAGCGTGTTTTGCTCCAGCACGCGTCGAATCATCACCGCGCCCGCTCCGATGAGCGTTGCGCGCATCGCTACCGGGTCTTTGACCCGGATTTTGACCTCGACTTCGCGATTGGATTTGCTTCGTTTCGGCACATGGGGAGTATAAGCCCTTCGATTTAACCCGCGTTGTTCACACGCGCGGACCACGCTAGTTGCCAAATCGTACGCGGGGCCAGCATAATCGGTTCGCGGCGAGCCGTTTCCTTCTCCATGGCTGAATCCACAACCCCATTGATGGCGCAGTACCACGCTGCAAAGAAACAGCACCCCTCGGCGCTGCTGATGTTCCGTCTTGGTGACTTTTACGAGCTGTTTTACGAAGACGCGGTGATTGCGTCCAGAGTTCTGCAGATCACGCTGACGTCGCGGAATAAAGAGAAGCCCGAGTCGGCGCCGATGTGCGGAGTTCCCTACCACGCTGCGGAAAACTACATCGCCCGACTGATTCGCGCAGGTCACAAAGTTGCAATTTGCGAACAACTTGAAGTACCGGGGCCGGGCAAGAAGATTGTGCGGCGGGAGGTGGTTCGCGTTCTGACCCCCGGAACTGCTTCGGGCTCGGGCTTAGTTGAGTCTCGAGAGAACAACTACCTCGCGGCGGTCGCGAGGGGCGGTTCGCCGTCTGCCAAGCAGAACACGATGGGTCTCGCTTACGTGGATTTGTCGACGGGTGAGTTCTGCGCCACCGAGTTTTCCGGCGACAAAGCGGAAGCGCGCCTGCGCGATGAACTCGGTATCCTTCGCCCGCGGGAAACCCTGCTGGCCAAGCCTGCCACACTTTTCCCGGTGGCCGCGAGTCCAGAGCTCGATGGCTTGGGCGGAGTCGAGTCGCGGCTCGACGATTGGGTTTTCGAGTTGCAACACGCCAGCCGCACGATCGAGCAGCAATTTAAGGTCGTGACGCTGGAAGGATTCGGGCTCTCCGATCATCCGGATGCGACGCGCGCTGCGGGGGCCTTAGTCCATTACCTGCGCGAGACCTCGGCGATTGGTGCGCGCTCCGCTGAAGATGCCAAAGTCGTGCCCGAGTTGCGGCCGTCGGGCACGGGCCTCGAGCACCTGGACGGAATCCGATATTACCAGCAGCAGGAAGCTCTCGTCCTCGATTCGGTGACGGCGCGAAATCTCGAAATCGTGGAGCCGTCGACTGGCGATGATGCTTCGGCGACGTTGCTGCGCGCGATGGACGAGACGGCGACGGGGATGGGTGCTCGTCTGCTGCGTTCATGGCTTCTGCGGCCCGACATACGACTCGAAGAAATCGAGGGCAGGCTGGCTGCAGTGGCCGATCTGAAGTCGCGGGCGATCATCCGCGGCGAGATTCGATCGCTTCTCGAGACGATTCTCGATCTCGAGCGCGTCACAAGCCGCGTAACGCTGGGGGTGGCCAACCCGCGCGACCTGCTGGCGCTGCGTTATACTCTCGAACAAATCCCAGCGTTGCGAAAACTGCTCGCCGAGCCGCCTGCGCAAGGCGAGCCCACATCGACTCGGCTGTCAGATCTTCGCGAACAGTTGGACGAACTTGATGACGTGCGCGACACAATTGCGCGCGGTATTTCAGATGAACCTCCGGCCGTGACGGGCGATCCCGGGGTGATTCGCCGCGGCTTTCATGCCGAGTTGGACGAGTTGCACGCAATTACGAAGCACGGCCGACAAATCATCGCCTCGATGGAGGAGCGCGAACGCAAACGCACTGGTATCGGTTCGCTGAAGATCCGCTATAACCAAGTTTTCGGTTTCTATATCGAAATTTCGAAAACCAATCTCCATCTCGCGCCGCCCGAATACGAGCGGAAGCAAACGCTAGTGAATGCCGAGCGCTTTACTTCAACAGAGCTGAAGGAACACGAGCAGAAAGTGCTTTCGGCTGACGAGCGCATCCTGGAGATCGAGCGACGACTGTATTCCGAGATTCGCGAGTCGATTGCGCGCGAAGCCGGGCGGCTGCGCCGCTCAGCCGCAGCGATTGCGCAGATCGACGTCCTGGTGAACTTCGCGGAAATCGCGGCGGCTCGGAATTACTCGCGCCCAGAGTTCACTGAGAAATCCGTGCAGAAAAAAGGTCCGCGGGGATTGATGATGATCGCCGGCGGGCGGCATCCGGTGATCGAAAAGCTGCTCCAGGAGCGTGGGGAGCGATTCGTGCCGAATGACTTGTATCTTGACGATGAGAAACAATTTCTGCTCATTATCACCGGCCCGAACATGGGCGGTAAGTCGACGTATTTGCGCCAGGCGGCGCTGATCTCGATCCTCGCGCAGGCTGGATCGTTCGTTCCTGCTTTAAAAGCGAAGCTCCCGATTCTGGATCGCATCTTCACGCGCATCGGCGCATCGGACAATCTGGCTCACGGGCGTTCGACGTTTCTTGTTGAAATGAGCGAAGTCGCGGCCATTCTGAACACAGCAAGCGGCGCGAGTCTCGTCCTGCTCGACGAGGTTGGCCGCGGTACGGCGACGTTTGATGGCCTTTCGATCGCATGGGCTGTGGTCGAGGCGCTGCACTCGGGCGAGCGGCCGCGCACGCTTTTCGCGACGCACTATCACGAACTGACCGAGCTTGAGCAGCTGCTGCCGGGCGTCCAAAATGTTCACGTCGCCGTGCAAGAAGCGGGCAATGAGATTATTTTCCTGCGGCGTGTCGCCCCGGGAAGTGCCGACAAGAGTTACGGAATAGAAGTGGCGCGGCTTGCCGGTTTGCCGAACGCTGTGATCTCTCGCGCTCGGGAAATCCTGCGGGTCCACGAGAAGGGTGAGGAACAACTTACGAGCGAACTTTCACCCGGTGCCGCAACCGCGGGCAGCAACGGTGACTCGGCACACCGTACGGCGCAACAGAGCAGCTTCACCGCGATCGACGAATCGGTACTCAAGGCGATTCGCGACGCCAACTTAAATAAACTTACTCCGATCGAGACCATGAATCTGCTCGCCGAATTGCAGAAACAGCTCTCATGAAGACTTCAAACAAGCCTATGCGGGTGCTCGGCTTAATGTCCGGTACTTCGGCGGACGGCATTGACGCCGCGCTTGTGCGCATTTCTGGATCGGGCAAAACGCTCAAAACGGCCTTCGAAAAACATTTTCATGCCTCGCTACCCCGTCGCGCGCGCGAAGCCATTCTGCGGCTAGCAAATGGCGCGGCCACCACGACCGCGGAAATCAGCCAGCTCAATTTCTTGCTCGGCGAGGAATTCGCTCGCGTCGCGCACGAAGCTTGCCGCCGCTGGCGGATTGCAATGAGATCGATTTCGCTGATCGGCTCGCACGGACAGACGATCTACCATCAAGGACGGCCCACGGGATTTCTGGGCGCCCGCATCGCATCAACGCTGCAGATCGGCGAAGCCAGCGTTATCGCGGCTCGCACCGGTGTCCCGGCTGTCGCCGATTTTCGCACTGCGGATATGGCGGCTGGAGGCCACGGCGCGCCACTCGTTCCGTTCGTCGACTACCTGCTCTACCGGCATGAACGTCGCGGGCGCGTGGCATTGAACGTCGGCGGCGTTGCAAATCTAACGCTGATCCCGCCAGCGGCGCGGCCCGAGAACGTCATCGCATTTGATACAGGCCCGGGAAACATGATCGTTGACGCGCTGGTTGAGCACTACTCTCACGGTCGATCGGCCTTTGACCGCGACGCGAAAATCGGAATGCGCGGCCACGTAATCCTTTCACTGCTCGCGAAAATGTCGTCGCATCCATTTCTTCGCGAAGCGCCTCCAAAAACCGCAGGGCGCGAACAATTCGGCACTTCGTACACGGCGGATATTCTTGGTTGGGCCAAAAAGCGGCGCGCTCGGCCCGAAGACGTTATCCGAACAGCGACTGTCTTCACTGCTGTCTCGATCTCCGACGCGTTCCGTCGATTCGTGTTTCCCCGCTCCCACGTCAGCGAATTGATCGTCGCTGGAGGAGGTGCGCAGAATCCGCTTCTGATGGCGCAAATCGCGGCGATGCTGCCAGGCATCACGATTCTCGACTCGGGCCTCTTCGGCTTGCCCTCCGCGGCGAAAGAAGCATTCGCCTTCGCGGTGCTGGCGTACGAGTTGTTTCACGGCCACGCGAACAATCTGCCGTCAGCCACGGGTGCTCGTCACTTCGCGGTGATGGGAAAACTCTCGCGTCCGCCGCTTCACTGCGCTGACAAACATCGCACCAAGCGTGGGACTCATTAGGATGTGCCGCATCGCGCTCGCTCTTCTCCTGGGGGCAGTGGCGCTTGGTTCGTGTGGTTGCGCGAGCACTCGTAGCGCGGAGGATCCGAACAGCGTCACGTTTTTGATGGATGCCGCGCCGACAAATCTTGATCCGCGCATCGGAGCCGATGCCTATTCCGAGCACGTCCACGGACTGATTTTCTCGAGCCTGCTCGGCCGTGACGACAACATGAACCCGATTCCGGACCTCGCCGAATCCTGGGAAATCCCCGACCCGCTCACATACATTTTTCATCTGCGGCACGGTGTGAAATTTCACGACGGTCGTCCACTTACTTCTGCCGACGTGAAATATACATTCGATACGATTCTTGCCGGCCCGCTAAAGACGCCCAAGAGGGGATCGTTGAAGCCGGTCGGGTCCATCGGGGCGCCTGACGCATTCACCGTAGTCTTTCACCTGCGCGAGCCCTACGCTTCCCTGCTCTGGACTCTCACCACGCCCGGCATCGGAATCGTTCCCGCAGGATCCGGCGCTGATTTCGCCCAGCATCCCGTCGGCACGGGACCATTCAGGTTCGTGAGCTATACGGTGGACGAGCAGATCGTGCTGGAGCGCAATTCGGATTACTTCGGAGCGGCGCCGAAGATTCAGACGTTGCACATGCGCATCGTCACCGATGCTCTGGTGCGCGCGCTCGAGCTTCGCAAGGGATCCGCTGACGCCGCCATCAACTCATTGACTCCCGACATGGTCGTGACGCTCGCAAAAGAGAAGGACGTTCGCTCTGACCAGCAGGCCGGCACGTCGCTTGCGTATCTCGCATTCAACTTGGATGATCCGGTTCTGAGGCGGCGAGAAGTGCGTCAAGCTCTGGCCTACGCCACCGACCGCAAGACCATCATTCAGTACCTTCTGCGAGGCCAGGCGCGGCCTGCCTCAAGCCTTCTGCCGCCGAATCATTGGGCTTTCGACCCAGACCTGCCGCAATATGATTTCGATCCGGCTCGCGCGGAAGCTCTTCTCGACCAGGCGGGCTTGAGGCGCGGACCGGACGGCATTCGTCTTCACCTGACGCTGAAGACGTCTACGGATGAATCCGCACGCCTGACCAGCGAAGCGATTGCCGAGCAGTGGAAAAAAGTCGGCGTGGCGCTGGAGTTGCGCCCGCTGGAATTCGCGACTCTGTACACGGACATCACGAGGGGTACGTTCCAGATTTATTCGTTGCGATGGGTCGGTGCCAACAACGATCCGGACATCTTCGAGTACGTGTTCAGTTCCAAGAAATTTCCACCGGACGGCGCGAATCGCGGGCACTACCAGAATACGGCTCTGGACGCACTGCTGAATCAAGCCCGCGTTGAAATGAATCGTGAGAAACGGAAGGAACTACTATTCCACATTCAGAAAATCGTGGCGGCGGACGAACCCTACATTAACCTCTGGTATGTTGACAATGTCTGCGTCCATCGAGTTCGGCTGTCCGACATCAAAATGTCGCCGGACGGAAGTTACGATTTTCTGGAAACGCTCTCGCTCAGGTAGGCCGCAACACAGAATCAGAATCGCACCGCGCGTATTCTAGTTCTCAAGAACCTTTACGATCTCCGCGTCTGGAATCTTGCCCTCGCGCACGATGCTCCACTGATCGCCGTCAATTCGCACGATTGTCGAGGCCTGCGAGCCGCCCGTGTCACCAGCGTCGAGAATGAGCGGAATTCGATCGCCAAGCTGCTGCACGATCTGGTGCGCGTTCGAACACGATGGAAAGCCCGAAAGATTCGCGCTCGTGCCCGTGATCGGCCCCTCGGCCGCAGAAATCAGCGCTGTGGTGATGGGCGAGTTCGCCCAGCGCAGCGCCACGCGGCCTGTGTTGCCGGTGACTTTTAATGGAAGCCGGCTCGTCGCCGTGACCACCAACGTGAGCGCTCCCGGCCAAAATTCGTGCGCGAGCTTTAGGAACACATCCGGCACGTCTCGAACGAGGCTGATTGCCTGCTCGAGCGAATTCACCAGAATCGGCAGCGCTTTCGTTTCGGGGCGGCCCTTCGCGCGAAAAACCGCTTCGATCGACGCCAAATTAAACGGATCGACGGACAGTCCGTAGAATGTATCGGTGGGGATGCCCACAACTTCGCCTCGCTTCAGGTATCCTGCGGCGTATTCGATGGCGTCCGGTTCGGGTGCGGTAGGTGAAATTTTCAGGACTTCGACAGGCAAGTGTTCGCTCTCTTCCCCATTTTCGCTACGCAAAATAGCATAAGCGCGGCGCGCGAATCAAGCAAGCGAACCCCTTGATGTGTTGCCCTCGTTCGGTTTACGTGCTTCCGCGCGTTTGTTAGGCTTGCTGTATGACTCGTCGATTCACCGCTCATCCAGAGCATGCCTCCCCCACAGCGCCCGTGCGCCCTCGAAGTCACCATACGACTCGAAATGAAGATTGGGACGGTGCAGACGCGTCGATCATCACGAGCAAAGGCAATCACTGGCTGAAGGCGTTTCGCGCCGGCCTGCAAGGGAGTGGACCTGCGGCCAACGAACCAATCGCGGTCGAGGGGCCGAAGCTCATCGATGACGCGCTTCGCGCCGGACTTGAAGCCGAGGCCCTTCTGGTGAGCGAATCCGGTGAACCAGCCGCGCAACGCATTTTGCTCGCTGCAAGCGCGACTGAGTACGGAATTTCACCGTCGCGAATTCTTCGCACGACGGACAAGCTGTTCGCCGCCGGGGCTGGGACTGAAACGCCCCAAGGCGTGGCCGCGCTCTTTCGACAACCTTCGACCGACTTCGACAGGATCCTCGGCGACGGTGTTTTGACTCTCGTAGTCGTGCTCGTGGGCGTGCAAGATCCCGGCAACGTGGGAACTGCGATCCGTTCCGCGGAAGCGTTTGGCGCGACCGGCGCGATTGCTGCGCGTGGGACGGCCGATCCCTGGTCGCCGAAGGCTGTGCGCGCTTCGGCAGGCTCGGCGCTTCGACTGCCAACGCTTCGCGGCCTCTCGATTCCTGTTCTGCTGTCTCAACTGCGAGCCTCGAAGGTATCTATTGTTGCCGCGACGTCGGATGGCGCTGTATCCGATCGTGCCGGAGCGTATCTGCTTGGACCCGCCGCAATTTTCATTGGCAGCGAAGGCAGCGGCTTGCCCGCAGAAGTCATCAAAACCGCAGACGCAACGATGGCGATCCCGATGACCGGACGCGTCGAATCTTTGAACGCCGGCGTGGCTGCGTCGGTCTTGTTGTATGAGACTGCTCGCCAACGCAGCGCCGCTCGAGCCTAGCCATGGGACTATTCCGCGCCATTCAACCTGAGGAAGAGTCGCTCGCCGGCCGCCCGCTCGCGGATCGGATGCGCCCGCAGTCGCTCGACGAGTTCATCGGCCAGGAAGAGTTGCTGGGTCTCGGAAAACCGCTTCGCGTGCAGATCGAACGCGACGATTTGACCTCAATGCTCCTTTGGGGGCCACCCGGATGCGGAAAGACAACTCTCGCGCGCGTAATCGCGCGCCGCACCAAGTCCGAGTTTATTCCGTTCAGCGCGGTGATGTCCGGGATCAAGGAAATCAAAGAAGTGATGGCCCGAGCGGAGGCCAGCCGCAGGCACGGCGAGCGGACGATCGTGTTCGTGGATGAAGTGCACCGGTTCAATCGCGCGCAGCAGGATGCATTTTTGCCGCACGTAGAGGCTGGCAACATTCTGCTGATCGGCGCGACGACGGAGAATCCCTCGTTCGAAGTGATCGCTCCCCTGCTATCTCGAATGAAGGTCTACATCCTGAAGGCGCACACGCAGGAACAAATCGTCACGCTTCTTGAGCGCGCGCTCGCGGACAATACTCGCGGTTTGGGCAACGAACGGGTGCAGGCCCGGCTGGAAATTCTGAATCGAATCGCAATCCTTGCGAACGGCGATGCCCGCGCGGGCTACACAACTCTCGAAGCACTGGTCCTCGGCACGCAGCCGGACGCGGGTGGAAATCGAGTTCTCACTCTGGAACGATTGGAAGACGTTCTTCAGCGGAAATTAATGCCGTACGACAAATCCGGCGAAGAGCATTTCAATCTGATCTCTGCGCTGCACAAATCAGTGCGAAACTCCGATCCGGACGCTGCGCTCTATTGGCTGGCGCGCATGCTTGAATCGGGCGAAGACCCGCTGTACCTCGCGCGCCGCTTGGTTCGCATGGCGAGCGAAGATATCGGACTCGCGGAGCCTCACGCTGTGCAAGTCACCATCGCCGCGATGCAGGCTTTCGAACTGCTCGGACATCCGGAAGGCGATCTTGCGCTCGCCCAGGCGGCCGTTTATCTTTCCCTCGCACCGAAGTCGAATGCAGTCTACAAAGCGTTTGCCGACGTTCGCGACGACCTGCAATCTACCATGGCCGATCCGGTGCCACTGCACTTGCGGAATGCGGTGACGAGATTGATGACCCACTCCGGTTACGGCAAGGGCTATCAATACGCACACGACGCGGAAGAGAAAGTGACGGACATGCAATGCCTCCCCGAAGCCCTGGCGGGCCGTTCATATTACAAGCCCACGGACCAGGGTTTCGAGCAGCGCATCCGTCAGCGTCTGGACGAAATTCGCCAAATTCAGAAAAAACAGCCGGACAACAAAGGACGGCAATGACATTCAAAACCCCGCGACGATGGTTCACGCTATTCGCCATCGGTTCAGCACTGTTAATTCCGCTCTTCGGCCTTGCTCAATCCAAGCCGCTGATGACGATCGAAGAGGACGTGCAAGCGTTTGCGATCGCCCCTGATAATCAAATCGCCTTCGCGACGCAACGGATTAAGCGAATCAAGAAAGCCTACGTGGAACACGACGATTTCTGGATGGCCGATCCGAGCGGGCATCACCACAAAATTATCGACGGCGAGAAGTTCATGCCGACGGACCGACAGTTGAGCTATCAGGTGGAGTCGCTCACCTGGTCGCCGGATTCGAAGCGCTTGATCGTAAAGATGGACACATCCGAGATCGCGCAGCCGCAAGGCACCGTGGTGATGCAGCTCGACACGCAGCAAGTTGTCCGTCCGAACACGGTGCTGTATCTGATGGATAGCGAGGGCCATGACATTCCGATTAAAGGCGCAAAAGAGCAGACGATCGAGAACGCCTACAATGGAGCGTGGAGCGCGGACAGCTCGACTCTGCTCTACATGACCAAGCCGAGCGGAACCTTTGGCGAGATCACTTCCCTGCGACCTGACGACGGCACGACAAAAAAGCTCTTCGAAGGAATTACGTTTCGCGCGCTGGTGTGGGACACGCAGCGCAATCACGCCTACGCGATCATGGAAAGCCTGAAGACACTCGGCGTTCCGAAAATGGTGCTTCTCGACCTTAAAAATCAGACGATCCGCGAACTGTTTTCGGTTGACGCGTTTGCCGGTTATCTGTCCGTCTCACCGTCAGGAAACAAGGTCGCGTACTTCCGAGATGGCGATACGCTCGAGGTTCACGACATCACCAGCAAAAATAAACCTGCGATCGTGCGCGTCGCGATCGGCGAATTTGGTTGGAGCAAGGACGAATTGAGCGTACTGCTGAAGCGCGGCGATCCACAGCAGTCGGGCGACTTACTATGGGTGGGATTGTATAGCGGACAGTTCGATCCGTTCTTTCATAGCCTGGAATTCCACGCTTTTCAGGTCGCGCCGGACGGCAACTCGGTGGCGGTCACCCAGCCGGGCCGTCGCGCGCTTTCGCTATACCAACTTCACTAACGCGCGCGGCGCCCGATGTGTTCTTTCAAAATGCACTGATCCATCACTACCGTTAGGCCGGCTTTGCGCGCCCGCTCCGCCGCCGCTTGGTTCACAACGCCTTCCTGCATCCAGACTGCTTTCGCGCCGATCCGAATCGCTGACTCCACAATCTCCGGAACGTACTCAGAGCGACGGAAGACATCTATGATGTCGATTTTTCCAGGAACGTCCTCAAGACGACCGTAGGAGCGTTCGCCGAGCACTTCGGTCTCTGCTGGGTTGACGGAGATGACTCGGTATCCCGCGGACTGCAAGTATCTCGCGACGCCATAGCTGGGCCGACTCTCGCGTGACGAGAGCCCAACGATGGCAATCGTCCGCGCACTTTGCAGAAGCTTTGTAATCTCATCTGCCAATGCGTTTGAGTCGACTTTCGGCCGGAGCGTATACATTGGCGATTCCGAGCATTCGATCATTGCTTGGGCGCGCCGCGACTTTCAGACGCCAGCGAGATTGCTTAGCTGGGTTTTCTCGGTCCGCGGAATCCGCCGGACTTCGGCCGACCCCCGCCGGGACCTCCGCGCTTCGGACCGCGAGCGCCGGGAGGTTTTGGCCCTTTGCCGAATTTCCCGAAGGATTTTGGCTTGCCGAAGCCGCCGGGACCTGCTGGGCGTCCTTCGCCGCGAGGGCCTTCGCTGCGAGGCCCGCCGAATGACTTCCCTTCACGGAACGGTTTTCCGTCACCGCCGAACGGCTTCGGGCCGCCGAAGGATTTTTTTTCGCGGAACGGTTTATTGCCGCTGAACGAAGGTCGGTCGCCTTGCGGACGGTCGGAACCGAAAGTCTTTTTCCCGAGGCCGCCGAGCTTGCCGATTGATCCGCCTGGTTGTGGCCGCCCCGGCTTCCACGGTCGGCCTAACGGGCGCGGGCGGTCGCCGCCTGAAGATTCTCGTCCAGCAAAAGATCCTTCGCGGAACGGACGCGAGCCACGTTCATCTCGCTTTCCGCCGAATTGTTTCGGGCCACGAAATGGACGGTTGCCGCTTCCGAAGCTTTTCGGCGGTCGCGCGGAACCTTCACCGCGAAATGGCCGATCGGCTCCGAAGCTTTTCTTCACGAATGGCTTCTTGCCGAAGCTCGGCCCTGAATTTCCAGGTCGCGGCGTGCCAGCTCGATCCGAGCCAGAAGCGGCCGCCGGCCGGTCGAACGATCTTTGCGGGTGCTCGCCGAACGGACGCGGGCCTTGTCTGGGGCCTTGGCCCGGTTTCGGCTTGGGCTTGAAGAAACGTTTCACCTGCGGACGTCGATCGAATCTTGAAGGTGCTACGGCGACTCTTGGTGGCGCGGCCGCGAGGGACTGATCCGAAACGTCTGAAGGCTCGGGCGGTGCGACTACGACTGCGTCGTTCACATCGACCAGCGATTTCTTGAGCGTCGAGATTTCGGCGTCGGATACCGGCCGGTGATTTCCGGGCTGGAGGGAATCCAGCGCAATGTTGCCGAGCTTGACGCGCTTGATCTTTTCGACAGGATGTCCGGTCTGGAAGAAGCGGTTACGCAGCGCGTCGCGACGAGCGTCTGAAATGACCACTTCGTACCACGGAGCATCGCGTCCCTTCAGCCGCGTGATTCTCGCGCCTGTCACGCGCGCGAAATTCTCGATTTCCTGAAACGTGAGCAGCGACTTCAGCTTCATCTCGTACGTCTGCGGCAGGTGGTGCGATTTCAGAATTGCGTTGGCCAGGTCCCCATCATTCGTAAGGAACACCAGGCCCATCGCGTGATATTCCAACCGGCCGACCGGGAAAACGCGCTGCGAAACGCCCGCAAGCAGATCGGTGAGGGCGCGCCGGCCTTCGGGATCGCTCATCGTCGAGACGACTTCGGGCGGCTTGTTCAGGATTATGTGCACGCGATCGGTTTCCGGGCGCAGCAGCTTGCCGGACACTTTGATATGGTCCGTGGTTTCGTCTGCCTTTGTGCCCAGCTCGGTGACGGTTTTGCCGTTCACCGTTACGAGGCCCGACTTGATCAGTTCTTCAGCGTGCCGGCGCGAAGCAATTCCGGCGCGCGCGATAATTTTCTGCAGTCTTTCTTGCATGATTTAGTTTTCGCTCTTTGCGCCAGTGGCGCCTGAAGGGTTAGACGCACCAGCCGAGGCCGCACGCGTTTTGTCGCTATCTAGGGCAGTCGCTGCGGTCGTGTCCGAATCGCCGAAGGCTTCCGGGGCGAACTGCGTAGGCAACTCGCTCGATTCCGATTCTGCTTCGAGTTCGCCAGAGGCGTCTGAAATAGCATCCTTTTCGTCGGGAGTATCGCTTGCTTGGGCTTCTGCGATTTCCAGCTCAATTTCGGCTTCTTCATCGGTAACGACGAGTGATTCCGCCGAACTTGAGGCTTCTGCCGGAAGTCCGTCCGTCGTCGCTTCGGCTATGCCTTCGTCGGACACGAGCGCTGCCTGCGCGAGCGCCTCGAATTCCTTCAGGCTCGGCAGCTCGTCGAGATCCGACAAGCCAAAACGCATCATGAACTGTTTCGAGGTCTTATAGAGAATCGGGCGGCCAATTACGTCTTTGCGGCCCGCCGTGGTGATCAGCTTCTTTTCGAGCAGGGTCTTGATAACGCCACCCACATGCACGCCGCGGATCTCGTTGATCTCTGGCACCGTGACGGGCTGCTTGTAGGCGATGACGGCGAGCGTTTCGAGCGCGGGCATGGTCAGGCGCAGCGGCGGTTGCAGGCTCTTGATGAACTTCCGCACCACGTCGTGATGCTGAGCCTTGGTGTAAAACTTCCAGCCGCCCGCGACCTTGCGCACTTCGATGCCACGGTCATCGGTCTGATACGCCGCCATCAGCAATTCGATAGCTTCGCGCGCCGCGGGCTTCTCAAGTCCGAGCGCCTTCGCGATCTGATCGATGGTGGCCGGCTCGTCCGCCGCGTAGATGATCGCTTCAAGCGACGCCTGAATTTCCTGTGGGGTCATCGTCACAAATATTGCTCCTCGATTTTCGCGATTGCGTCCGGCCCGGCAAATACTGCGTCGAACATTTTGTGTTTCCGGATGCGAATGTCTTCGAACAACTCCGACTGCACCAGAATCACTGCGTGCATTCGGACCATCTCCAGCACGGCGAGTAGCGCCACGATCATCGCGTTTCGCGACTCGCAGGTTTCAAAAAACTCCGCCATGGAGACCGGCTCCTCCGTTGCGACCAGCTTTACGCGGAGTCGGTCCATCATCTGCGCGATCGAAACTGATTCATGCTTGAGCTCGAACTTCGGAACGTCCTTGCGGCGCTCGAGTATCTGCTGGAACGTCTTCACCAGGTCAACCAGCGAAACGACCAGTTCGCCTTGCACTTCATCGCCGCCGTAAAGCGATAGATCCGGCTGCGACCAGACGTGATCTTCGACTTGCTGCTTCTGATAAAGAAGCTGCGCGGCGTTCTTGAACTTTTCGTGCTCGAGCAGCCGGTGTACCAGGTCATCGCGTGGGTCGGTGGACTGTTCCGCTTCGGCGAGAAGCGGATCGACCGGCAAGAGCATCTTCGACTTAATGTGAATCAGCGTGGCGGCCATGTAAATGAAGTCGGCCGAGACGTCGATGTCCAGTTTTTCAATCTGGTGCAGGTAGTCGAGATATTGCTCGGTGATTTTGGCGATGGGGATGTTATGGATATCCATCTCCTGCTTGCGAATCAAATCGAGCAAGAGGTCCAGCGGCCCTTCGTAAACGGGAAGGTTGATTCGATATGGTGATGCCATGCGCTGCGGTTCCCTCCCCTGGGCGCGGGAAACTCACCGCACCTCACACCCAAAACACTTCAGCTCACCAACCTGCGCTATTTCGATTTCGGCGCCGGCGTTTCCGCCGAGACACCGGATCGGCTTCGGGCCGTGTCAGACTGAAAAATAGCGTTTCGCACACGCTTCATGGTTCGCTGTGCCGCGGCCCGCGCGTCGTTTGAGCCGCCATCGAGGATATCCCAAACGCCCTGAGGATTCGCCTCCCATTTTCGGCGTTCGGCTTGAACGGGCTCGATCCAGCGGATCAGGTTGTCGGCCATCTGCTTCTTGCAGTCCACGCAGCCGATGGCGGCGGTCCTGCAGTCGCGTTCCACGGTAGCAACCGTCTCGGGCGGCGAGAACAGCTTGTGCCACGCGAATACCGGGCAGATTTCGGGGCGGCCGGGGTCGGTGCGCCGCACGCGCTGCGGGTCGGTCATCATGTTCCGCACTTTCGCGCGAATCTCGTCGGGAGGATCGGAAAGCCAGATCGCGTTTCCGTAGGATTTGGCCATCCGGCGGCCATCGAGGCCCGGGAGCCTAGGCGTTTCAGTAAGCAGATGACCCGGCTCCTGTAGAACTTCGGCCGACTCAAAAAACCGGGCGTTTTCGCCCACTTCCTCTAGGAAATTGCGGAATCCAATCTGTTCCGCCCGCTTTTTGAAGATCCACGGATTCTGTCGTAGTGTCTGAGCGCCCGGGATGGCCTTGTCGGTCCGGTGGAGCGGTATCGGAATAAGTTTGGCGATGTCGTTCAACGCTGCTTCGTTCTTCTGCTCGAACAGCTCCGGCTTGGTCTCGAATCCGAAATGCGAGTTGAATTTTCGAACGACTTCACGTGTCAACTCCACGTGTGGCACCTGATCTTCGCCGACAGGCACGAGAAGTTCCTGCCCGCGTTCTCCGTACATGACAATGTCCGCAGACTGCAGGAGTGGATAGCCAAGGAAGCCGTAGGTCCCGAGATCGCGCTCTTTTAGATTCTCGATCTGCTCTTTGTATGTCGGGACGCGCTCGAGCCAGGACAGTGGCGTGATCATCGAGAGAAGGAGGTGCAATTCGGCATGTTCCAGCACACTCGACTGAATAAAGAGAGTCGACTTTTTCGGATCGAGGCCGATTGACAGCCAGTCCATTGCAACCTGTAGCGTGTTCTCCGCGATCGACGAGGTATCCTCGTAGTGCGTAGTCAGCGCGTGCCAATCCGCCACGAAGAAGAAGCAGTCGTACTCTTGCTGCAGCTTTACCCAGTTCGAAAGCGCGCCGAAGTAATGTCCGAGGTGCAGCTTTCCCGTAGGACGCATGCCGCTGAGCACACGCTTTTTCACCGTTCCCTTGTCCGTCGATGCGCACACCTTCGAAAGTACTCCGTCGTGATATTTGACTCGAATTCGTTACGCGCGAGCGCCAACCTTCAGCAAGTCCCGCGCGATCACGGTCCGCTGCATTTCGCTCGTGCCTTCGTAAATCGTCAGCACACGCGCGTCGCGGTAGTAACGCTCCACGTCCGTTTCCCGCGAGTAGCCGACGCTGCCGTGCACTTGTACGGCCTTGGCGACAACCCGATTCGCCATTTCGCTTGCGTACAGCTTCGCACGTGACGCAATCGGGCCAGACCGAGGGCTGCCCGCGTCGCGCGTCCAAGCCGCCTGATATACAAGCATGCGCGCGGCTTCGATCTCAGTTTGCATATCGGCCAGCATCCACTGAATCGCTTGGTATTCCGCGATCGGCTTGCTGAACGTCTTTCGCTGCTTGGCGTACTTGACCGCAGCTTCCATCGCTGCTTGCGCGACGCCCAATGCTTGTGCCGCGATTCCGACTCGCCCTCCATCGAGAGAAGCGAGTGCGACTTTCAGGCCTTGCCCTTCTTCACCGATTCGATTCGCAGCCGGCACGCGACAGTTTTCGAAAACGATTTCCGCCGATCGCGATAAACGCAGGCCCATCTTGTCTTCGTAGCGGCTCACGCGGAAGCCTGCGCATTCTGGTTCGACCAGAAACGCCGTCACGCCGTGGGCACCTGCATCGGGGTCGGTCTTCGCAAAAACCAGGTATATGCCTGCCACGCCACCGTTGGTAACCCAACTTTTTGTGCCGTTTAGAACATAGTGGTCGCCGTCGAGTACCGCGCGAGTCTGAATGCCGGCGGCGTCCGAACCCGCCTGCGGTTCGGTGAGGCAGAAGGCGCCGAGAATTTCGCCGCGCGACAACCGGATGAGATGTTTTTTCTTCTGCTCGGTCGAGCCGAAATTCAAAATCGGCATCCCGACCACGGAATTCGTCACGCTGAGCGCGACCGCGAGTGAAGCGTCCACACGCGCCACTTCCTCGAGCATCACAGCGTAGCTCACGGTGTCTGTGCCCGCGCCGCCCCATTCATCGGGGACTTGCATCCCACAACAGCCGAGTTCACCGAGCCGTCGCAGCTCTTGGTGCGGAAACTTCTCCTCGCGCTCGTACTCGCGGATCACTCCGCGCACTTCCGCCTCCATGAATTGGCGGACGGTGTCCCGGATCAAACGTTGGTCGCTGGTGAGTGAAAAATCCATCAAAAATGGGTCATCGCGATGCTAGCACATCGGTTTCGATTTGAATCGGCGTGAACTCTAGTGGCCACACCGCACCAGATTGTCGTTAGTCGTTGTCAGGCTTTGAAGGCGCGGGAGGCGGCTTCATGTGCTCGCTAGCGTTGTCTTTTTTGCCTGCCTTCACGTGGACGCGCTCGGCTTTCGAAACGTAGCCTTTGGAATCAAACTGGAGATCGTACTCCCCCGGTTTCAGGTCTTCGAATGCGTATGCCCCGCCCGCATCGGTGGTCGCAGTCGTCGTAGACTTGGTTTCTTCACTGGTAAGCGTCACACGCGCGCCCGAGAGCGGCGTTCCGTGGTCGCCAGTAAGGTTTCCCGCGATCGAACCGGTGGTAGCGGGCGTCTTCGGCGCTTTGGGAGCTTTCTGGGCGACCGCCGGTAAGAGGGCCGCTCCAGCGAAGACCACTCCCAATAATACGAACCGCAACGCGGAGGCAGAACTTCGATTCATAACTCTCCCTTGGCGACGTTCCCGCCTCGAAAACCCAGTCGGCTACAGCTTCAAGAACTCGCGAAGCCGCCGTGTCTGCGCGCGCGACACGGGAATCTCGCTGGCCCGCTTGTCGTTCATTTTCAGCATGTAGCTCGATTTGAACCAGGGCACGACTTCCTTGATGTGGTTCATGTTCACCAGATACGATCGGTGCGCCCGCCAGAACCGCTCGGTATCGAGCGACGCAGCCAACTCTTCGATCGTTCGATAATTCGATACGCCTTCGAAATCCCGCGCGAAAATCGTGATCGTGCCGTCCTGAATCGATGCGTAGATCATCTCGTCCGCATCCACCAGGAACATGCGCGATTGCGACTTCACGAGCAACTTCACCGGCTGAGCAACTCGCGTTCCAGGCGCCGAAAGCTGGCCTACGAGTTCCTCGAGGCGTTCGACGGGCGAGGAGTGGGCTTCGATCATTTTTTTCGCGCGCGATACGGCTTTTGCGATCCGAGCCTTATCGAACGGCTTCAGAACGTAGTCGACGGCATTCACGTCGAACGCCTGCAGAGCGTAGTTATCAAATGCCGTGGCGAACACGATCTGCGGGATGCGGACTTTGCGCTCGAACAATTTCTTGATGACGCCGAACCCGTCCAGTCCCGGCATCTGCACATCAAGGAAAACCAGGTCCGGCTCGTGTTCCCGGATCAGCGCCACAGCTTCCAGGCCGTTTTTCCCATGGGCGATCACGTTCACTTCGGGCACGTCGCGCAGCAGGTACGTCAATTCATCGCGTGCCGGACGCTCGTCGTCCACGATCAGGGTTTTGATGGTCATGCAATCGGCCAGCCGCCAGTATATGCAACCGCAGAACCAGCAGCAACCAAGCAGCGGGGAGGGAGCAATTGCGTTTTGGTGAAACGACCTACATAATCGCACCGAGCCATGGAAGTCGCGTTTCTACTCTGGTATGTCAGATCCACAGATACCGCCGACGACGATGACCTGCTCATCGAAGTCTACCGGGCCGAAAGGGAGGCCAACGACGCCGTCGAACGACGGAAAGCCAAACGTGGCTTCGCTGAGAATCCTTGGGCCTCTGAAATTCATGCGCACAAACTAGGCGACGATTCCTGGACCGAAGGCTTCTTTCTAGACTAGCTCTACCCCGCGCAGGGTGCGCAGAAAATCTCCCAAACGTTTCGCGGGCCTCGCCTGAACAGAAAGCTCTGCACGCCCAGGCGGTAGAGTCCATGCCATTCATACTCGGGAGGATTGCTCGTGGAGAAGAAGAAGCCCATCGCAAAAGTGCTCAGCAGCAAGACCGTCTTCCGTAGCCCGGTTTTCGACGTCGTAAAGCAGGAGGTGATCGAGCCCCAAGGCGTGCGGGCGACGCGCGTCATGGTGACGCATCCCGGCTCTGTCGTGGTGCTGCCGGTGTTCCCCGACCGTCGCCTGCTTCTGATTCGCCAATACCGGCACTCCGCCAAGCAGTATCTTTGGGAGGCAGTAGCTGGCCGGAAAGATCCCGGCGAAACTTTCGAGCACGGCGCCCACCGCGAGTTGAAGGAAGAAACCGGCTATGCCGCCAAAAAACTTCGCAAGCTGATGGACGTATTCCCGACTCCCGGTTTTGTGACTGAAAACATGGTGATCTTTCTCGCCGAAGGTCTGATTAGAGGCGAAGCTACTCCGGAAGCCGACGAAAAAATCACAGCCCGCACACTCACGCTGAAAGAGGCGGAAGACTGGATTCACTCCGGCCGCATTCGCGACGCGAAAACCGTCGCGGCGGTTTTGTATTACTCGAGATTTATAGCCAGGAAGTAGCGGGCCAGCCCGCCCCGGCCAAGGGAAAGCTTTAGCGCTGTAGCCACGGCGCGCCGATCGGCGTGTAGGCGATATACAGCAGGTAGTAGACGACCACGCCCGTCACCGATACGTACATCCAGATTGGATAAGTCCAGTGGGCGATTTTCCGGTGACTGCTGAATTTTTCGCTGAGCGCGTAGCCAAGCGTAACGACAATCAACGGCAAGTTAACGACTGCGAGAATGGTGTGGGTCGTGAGCAGCGTTAGGTAGGCGTACCGAATCCAGCCCGTTCCCCCGAATCGAATAATACCTGCGTGAAAATGGAAGTATAGATAGAAGCCGAGAAACACGGTTGAGCAAAGGAACGCCAGAAGCATGCACGTCTTGTGATACAGGATCTTCCCGTTCTTGATGAACGCCAGTCCTGCGATGAGAAATAAGGTGCAAGCGGCGTTCAGTGAGGCGTTCAGCTTGGGCAATACAGACAAAGGAATCGTGGCCATCGCGGCGGTTAGCGGATCGCCTTATCGAGCGTCATCCAGAGCAGCAGAATCGGGATGTGGGCCACGGTGGCGTGCATCAGCCATTTCGCGCGAACGTTTGTACGGCTCCGGTTGGCCCAGAAGCCTACCTGAAGCAACAGAATACCAAGAATGAGCGCGCCGAAGAAGTAACTCATCCCCGTCATGCCCATCACAAACGGGAGCAGGCTTAGCGGCACCAGCACGGCGGACATGCTCAGAATCACCCGGAACGTGATGTCGCCGCTTCCGTCGACTACCGGCAGCATTCGGATACCGGCGCGCTTGTAGTCCTCGCGGTACATCCAGGCAATCGCCATGAAGTGTGGGAACTGCCATACGAATAAAATTGCAAACAGTATCCACGCGCCTTCGCCAAGCGATCCACGTGCTGCGGCCCATCCGATCAAGGGCGGCAAGGCGCCGGGAATCGCGCCGACGGCAGTCGCCAGCGTGGTGCGGGTTTTGAGCGGTGTGTATGCAGCGAGGTACGAGACGCTGGTGGCGAGTGCGATGAAAGCCGAGAGCCAATTTACGGCGAGCAGCAGCCACAGGGTACCCATCGCGATCGTCCCGAGCCCGAACGCTACCACCTCGCGCGCCTGAAGCGTTCCAGTCGGAAGGGGTCGCGAAGCGGTCCGGCGCATTACGGCGTCCATCTCGCGCTCTACGTACTGGTTCAGTGCCGCCGTGCCTGCGGCAACGAGCAGAGTGGCGCACAGCGTGTTCGCAAGCCGCATCAGGTCCATGGGGCCAGTTGAGCCGAGGTAATAACCCGCCACAGTGGTGATCACAACCAGGAACGTTACGTCGGGCTTCGTGAGGACGACGTAGGCCCAGGGCTTGTCAAAGGCGGAGATTGTGGCAGCTCGCTCGTCGCTCATGTCTTGTCCGCTCGGCATTATGCCCTAGAACTCTCGGTGCGCGCAGCAGCAGAATTTGACTTGATGGCGTCTGGCGCGGCCGGGCGTATCAGCCTGAAACAAGAAAGTGTGAGCATCCAGCTCGTCGCCAGAGTCAGCGCTCCCACAAGCACGTGAATGACTGTGAGCGTCACGTACATCACCGTAGGCTGCGCCGCATGGACAGCCTGCACCACGGCCCACCAGGCCGCCAATCCGAGCAGGATCTGGGTCCCTACCACGGATTGCAGCAACACTCCCCATCGCCGCAGATCTTTTACGGTGCCAAAACGCTTGCGCACGGTTCGGCCTGTCCAGATCGCCAGGAACAGTACGACTGCAGCGTTTATTTCGTGGGGCATCAATCCAAACGCGCCGTGGCGAAATCCCGCACCTAGAACGAGTTGAATAAATATGGAACAGCTGGTGAGGACCGCCAGCGTACGCAACTTCGGAGAACCTGTATCTTCGAGCGACGGCAAATCATTGCGCTGCCACCATTCGCCGGTGAAGAGCGCAATGCTCAGAACAGTGATAAAGAAAAGTTGCGCAAGCGTCGCGTGCGCGGTGGAAATCGGAGGCGGCAGCCGGTAGAGCACTGTGAGCCCGCCCAGAGCACCCTGCGCGATCACGAGGCCCAGCGCGAGCCATCCCAGCTTGCGGACCCAGGCTCGCGGCTCGCTTCGCGCGAGCATCACCGCCAAAATGATCGTCATCAGGCCGATCACAGTGGCGATCATGCGGTGGCCGTGCTCGTAGAATATGCCTCCGACCATCGGCGGCATCAACGAACCGTAGGAGAGCGGCCAGTCGGGCACCGCCAGCCCAGCGTCATTGCTCGTAACCAGCGCGCCCGCGATCAACAGCAGTACGATGCACCCCGCGGTCAGCAGGGCGAAACGGTGCACGGCGCGCGGAACCTGTCTTGACCCGATTGCGCTTACCGTCGAGGTGCTCATGACCTTGTCAATCCTTGCGTCGCAACAGATCGAGCGTCGCTACTGCGCCTTAAAAACGAATTCCGTCTTAACCGATTGCTTCGGTACTACGGTTATCGTCTGCTCGGTGGTGCCATAGGTTTCCTGCCACGCGACCAGAGTGTACGTCCCCGGCGGAATCCCGTTCAAGGAAAACGTCCCGTCCTTCTGCGTGACCGCGAAGTACGGATTATCGAACACAAATACATATCCCTTCATCCATGGGTGGACGTTGCACTTGACCGGAATCGCCAGCTCCGGATCGGAAAGCGTTTCAAGGATCGGCTCCGAGCCCGGCTGCGACGAGCGGTTCGACGAGCGGTTCTTCTGCGACATCAGGAAAACGTTGTGCGTCGCTTGATCGTCGTTTTCCACATCGAGATTTTGGCCCGTCAAGAGTGCGGTGACGTGCGGTTCGTACACGCAGCCTTTTTGAGTCAGCTTAGCGGGTTGGCTGGAAGGGTGGAAAATGTAGTCGCTCACGCCCGACTTTAGATAGACGACCACATTCGCAAGGTTTCCGTTCGCGTCAACCACGACCGTTGGCGGGATCACCGGCGCTGGATGGGCAGCGGCACAGGAGGGTTCGGTGCTCATGTCGATCGGCCGCATCGGCTCGGGCTTCCCAACCAGCGTCACACGCCCTGCAACGGAACCAGCGGTTGATGGCTCCACTGTTTTCGTCGGAGCCGGTTTTGTCAGGGGAATGGTCCGGACCGAGGTATTCGCGCCGGATCCGCATCCAACGAGCGCATATCCAACCGCCAAAAACGCACTCAGAAAAACGGAACACTTCAAGGGCCCCACGTCCAGGCGAAAGTTCATAGTGCCAGCGACGCCACCCCGCTGCGCATTCCCACAGAGCGCAGCACCAAGTCCGCCATCGCACGAATCAAAAGCGGTGAATCATTCAAAGCCGGCATCATGTAGAAATCGCGAATGCCGAGCTCGTGCGCTTGCGCGCGGGCTTCGATATTGATTTCATGCAGTGTCTCGATGTGTTCGGTAAGAAATGCGATGGGAACGACAAGCATCCGCTTGATTCCCCGCTGCGACATTTCCTTAATCGTGCCGGTTAGCGACGGTTGCAGCCACTTCTGCGGCCCAACTTTGCTCTGGAAGCACAGCACATGTGGATTCGACCACGCCCCCATTTCCCTGACCAGTTGCACAGTCTCCTGAATATGACGCGGGTACGGATCGCCCTTTTCAACCAGGACCAACGGCAGGCCGTGCGCGCTGAAAACGAGATGAACGTCTTCTGGATTCGGAAGGTTGAGAAGCACGCTGTTGATTCGCTCAACGATTCCTGCGATGTAGTCCGGGTGCTCGTAAAAATGTTCGACCAGATGTGTCGGTACGCGGCTAGCCGCCGAGCGGCTTCCATACTGTCGCTCCCACTCGTTCAGACTGCTTTTCGTGGTCGCGAAGGAATACTGTGGATACAGCGGCAGCAACACCAGTTCGTCGAACGGTTCGCTTTCGAGGCGCGCAATGGCGTCCGAGGTATCGGGATGCCAGTAACGCATCGCCACGATCGTACGCGCCGACACATGCGGCTGGAGCGCCGCCTGAAGCGCCCGGGCCTGCTGTTCGGTCAACTTGCGAATCGGAGATCCGCCGCCAATGTCGGCGTAATGTTTACCCACGGTCTTCGAGCGCGTCGTGGAAATCAATTTGGCGAGCGCTTTGCGCGCCAGAAACGCGCCGGGGAAATTGATGATATCGGGATCGCAGAATAGATTATAAAGAAACGGCTCGACGGCAGCCTGGCTGTCCGGCCCGCCCAGTTGAAACATCACGACCGCAATTCTTTTCGACCCGCTCATGCCGCACCTCTCCAGCCACAGACTCCGCCGCCGCTATTTCTCACCCAGTTGCCTCTTCAGGTCTTCGATGTCGCGCCGCAGGTTCGCGATGCGCGAAGCCACCGTCAATTCGTACCCGAAAAAAATCACCCAGACCACGATGTAAGCCGCAAAGAGAAACTGAAAGTTTGTCATCCGCGTGCCGTCCCTAGCGCTCCCTGGCCGCCGGCCGTTGATGGGCGCCGGTCGGCGGCGAATCGCAATTCAGCAAGTTCGTTGCGCATCAGTTCCAATTTGTAACGGTCGAGAAGCACAATCACCATCACGGCCGTGACCGCGATCATGCATAGGAACAGCGTGTATAGCATGGTCGTCTGGAGGCCCGAGCCGCTTCCTCCCAGAATCACCGGTTGCGGATGCTGTGTCCTCCAAAGGCGGTTCGAAACGTACACTAAAGGCATATCGAGCGACGCAAAAATCCCGAAGACAGCCGACAACGTCGCCTTTTTCTCCGGATCTTCGAGCAGGCCTCTGAGAATGAGATACGAAACGTAGAGCAGCCAGAGGACGAAGGTGCTCGTCAGGCGCGCATCCCAGGTCCACCAGATTCCCCAGACGGGCTTCGCCCACAGCGGCCCCGTGGTGAGACCGATGGAGCAGCAGAGTACTCCGACTTCGGCGGCCGATACGCCAAGAGCGTCCCACTTGCGGTTGTGACTCACTAGATATCGGACGTTCGCGTAAAACACTGTCGTGAATGCGACGTACATGGCCACCCACGCAGCAACGTGCATGTAAAAAATCCGCTGAATGGCGTGCATGGTCCTTTCTTCGGGCGCGATAAACAGCGCCGCATATCCCGCCGCAAAGATCAGCAGCGCAACTACAACCGTCGTCAGCGTTCTACCCTTCATTCGTTCGAAGTTCCCACGGCTATTCGATCAATGCCTGGTGTCGGTCACTCGGCAACCAAATAATCGCACAGCAGCCACGCGGCCGTCATAAACACAATATCAAATCCGGCGAGGAACGTGACCCAGGTTCGATCGATGACCGGATCGTCCAAAAAGAGCGAAGCCGTCGCTTCCACCGCGGCGATCAGCAAAGGCGCCAGCACGGGCAGCAGCAACAGCGGCAGCAAGAGCTCGCGCATCCTCGCTTGAGCCGAAATTGCAGAGAAGACCGTTCCGGTGATGACGAGCCCCAGCGTGCCGAGTAGCAGGACCAGAGCCAGCCGACCTGCGATCCCAAAAATCGCCACGTTATACAAGACCCCAAACACGGGTACCAGCACCAACTCCGCAAGGAGCATAAAAACCAGATTCGCGAGCAGCTTGCCGAAAAGAATCGAAAAGCTCGAGATCGGCGCGAGCCGCAGGCCGTCCAGCGTGTCGTTCGCTTGTTCGCGTGCAAACGAAGGGTTCAACATCAAGGAACCAGCGAACAGAAACGCGATCCACAAGAGCCCAGGGCCGATCCGTCGGGCGTCAGCAGGGCTGGGATCGAACGCAAAGCTGAACAAGACTTCGACCACCAGGGCGAAAACGATCGTTGCGCTCAGCAGTTCCCGCGTCCGAAATTCGAGACGGAGCTCCTTCGCGAGAATGATCGCGGTTGCTCGGGCGGTGGACATCACGCCTCTGCACGCAGGCTTGCAAGCAGGGGAGCCGGATTGCCGCCTGAGCCGCTGTCCTGCACTAAGACGCCACCAGCGAGCGCCACAACACGCGTCGCGAGATCGAGCGATTCGTTGCGCGCATGCGTGCTCATCAAGACCGTCGCGCCCGAAGCGCGAAGACCTTCGAGCCTGCCGCTGAACCAATGCAGACCCTGCCGGTCCAGACCCGCAGCAGGCTCATCGAGAAGCAGGATTCGAGGCGCGTGCAACAGCGCCTTCGCTATCGCGAGCCGCTGACGCATTCCTCGGGAGAATGTTCGGACAATGCTACCCGCGCGAGTGTCCAAGCCGCAATCCTCGAGCGCTGACGCGATTCGCGCCGGGACGTCCGGCACAGAATATAAATTGGCGTAGAACGTGAGATTTTCGGCCGCCGTGAGTTCGTCGTAGAGGAGCGTTCCGTGTCCGACCATACCGACAGTGGCCTTCGCGTCTTTCTGGTCGGCTTCGGATCCGTCCTGAGAGCTCCTAAATGTGACTTTGCCATGCGTAGGAGCAGCGAGGAGCGCCGCAATCCGAAGCAGAGTCGTCTTCCCCGCCCCGTTCGGTCCGAGCAACGCTACAAACTCGCCTGCGCGAACCTCGAGCGATACGCCGCGCAACGCTGCGAGTGCCCCGAATCGCTTCTCCACTTTTTCGAAGGAAATAGCGTACCCGGATGGGCCCGATTCGGCTGCCGTGTCCGGGGCCAAGGCCGTTCGCCTAACCTTTCACCAAGTCGCGAAGAACCGTTTCCACTCGCGCTCGTTCGCGCGCGTACTCTTCTTCTGAGATGGTTCCGGCTTGTCGGCGCAGCTCGAGGCGGAACAGATTGTCCTTCAGAGCATCGAGCCCGGCGCGCACTTCGGTCTCGGCCGCTGCGATCGGTTCGCTTTTCACGTCACGTCGAACGGGAGGTTCGGTTAGGACCGCAGCTTGCATGGCAGGCGGCATACCACCGACGGGCAAAGGTTGCGGACGCCGCATCAGGTAGGCAAGACCGAGCAGGAAGATCGCGCCAAATCCGCCTACAAGGATCCACTTGATCCCCTCGATTCGCGCGGGGATCGCGATCGCGGTCGCGGTCGGTGAGTCGGTCGGTCCGGCTTCCGCTCGCGAGTTTACAGATGGGTTCTGAGAGTCATTCGCGGCGGCGCCCGGAGCGGTTACCGCGCCTTCGGGTGGAGCTGCCGGGCCCGCACCAGAGATCGTAATGTCGATCGGCTCATTCGCCGCCACATTGTCGCGGGTATAAATCGCCATTCCCTGGTCCTGACCCGCCGCGACGATTCCCGTCCCGGAAATCTGCACGGAGGGCGGAGCGGCGATAATCAGCCGTTCTGAGGGGTACAGCGCCACGTTCCGAAGCGTCGTGTGATTGTCCGAATACGGGAGCTTGTAAGAAAGCCGCACACCACTCTCGCCGGGTCGAAACGGAAATGCCAGCGCCATCTCATTCTTGCCCTTGTCGATGGTGGCTTGAACGACCGGCATTCCTGAAGAGCCCCAAGCGGACGCCTGATCGAAAGTCGCTCCCTGCGGCAGCAGAAAATCGAAGGAACCGTCCTTTTTGAAGTAGGCGACCGGGGGAGTGGTCTTGTTGGAGATGATGTACTCTTCGCCGACCATCAGTTCGCTCCCACGCGGCTGAACGATCACGGCGTGGTTTGGCACAGTGAAAGCGCTGGTTTTGTCGGTAGGCTCGAAGACATCGACGTTTGCGACATTTTTCCCCGGCGGAATCGGCTCGTGGTAATTAACGCCGCGATACACCACGCGCACCAGCATGGGCGCCGCGCCAATCTGTGGGTTGTTAAATTCGTAGCGGCCGGAAGCGTCGGTCTTCACCGTTGCGATCGGCTGCATGCCGCCTTGCAACTGAATTAAGATCACGTCCACGCCGGCGGCCGGCTGGCCCGTTGTACCGTTCTTGACGGTCCCACTGAGGGCACCGGCGAACGCCGGCGTTGACGAGATCAGCGCGAGCAGTAAGGTCGTCGCAGCAACGCGCAGAAATGCTGGAAAGGTCAAGGCCCGGTTGATCATGGCTGACGCGCCTTTTCTCGAGCAGCTTGCCTGGTCGCCGGAGTCGGCGTCGCACCCATTAACTCGTCCATCTGCTCCAGAACGCGCGCCGCTTCAATTTCGAGAGACTGCTTTGTCTCCTCGTAGTCCGCTTCGGAAAACTTGCCGGCGCGAAATTCAAAACGCAGGTCTCGCAAGTTCTCGTAGATCGCGTCACGCCGTTCCATCAGCGAATCAAGCTGCGTCCGGTGCGGCGCGTAGTCCGATTCGTCCAGGCGCACATAGAAAATGAATACCATCGTCGCGACCGCCAGCGCGCCGCACACAATCGCAACTTCGACGTTACCCAAGGTCTTCCGTCTCCGATTCGCGTTCGACGCGTTGGAGGAACGCTGGATCGATGGGCGGCCCACCAGCCGGAACCAGCGTGGCTTTGCGCTTCCACCGCCTAACCACTTCCCAAACCAACAATAGAGCCCCCAGCGGAAGAGCGACCGGAATGATCCAGGCGAGGAGATTGAAGCCGTGCTTCGGCGGTTCGAGCAACACCGTCGGCCCGTACTCACTCACGAAGGCATCGAGCGTCGCCTGATCCGAATCGCCCTGCTCGATATGCTTGTCGATGGCCTTCTGCATGCCCTTCGCAGTGGCGCACGGTCCAGAGAATTCGCCGCCGGTGTGCGTGCAGCCGGTTACCGAATCCTCGCACCCGCCGCACATGCACATCATGCGCTTGCCGACGTCCTTGCCTCGCTGCGTTTGCTGGCCCATCACGACAACCGGCATCGCTGCCAGCGTGAAAGCCCCTACCAAAACCACCCCTGCCAGCCTCGCGCGCTTATTCATTCGCGCCCACCCTTCGCACCACCGACTGCACCGCTGCGGGCAAACCGTCGGCGATTGCTCCGCCCCAAGAAGTTTCGGTCGCGGGTTTCAGCACAATCGTCGCGCGCCGGTTGGGCACAAGCGCCAACAGCGTCCCAAGGACGACAACTATCCCGCCGAACCAGATCCACTTCACCAGGGGATTCAGATAGGCATGAATGACCGGCGCACCGGTCTCGGGACTTTGACCTGCGTATACGACGTACAGATCCCGCAGCGGCGAACTTTGGATCGCCACTTTGGTCTCGGTGACCTGGCTGGCTTTGAAAAGTCGCCTTTCCGGATACAGCATCATTTTCGAGTCGTTGCCCTTAAACACTTCGATCGTTGCGCGGTCGGCGCCGTAATTGTTGTTCTCGATGTGATCGAAATTCTGGCAAAGCAATGTGTATTGTCCGATCTGCAGGGTATCGCCGGGCCGCATCTCTTTTTCGATGTCGCGATTAAACGGGATTCCCGCGATGCCGACAAAGACCAGCACCATTCCGAAATGGACGACGTATCCACCGTAGCGCCGCGTGTTGCGCATGGTCAATTCGCCCACGGCCGTCAGGATGTTTGAACCGTCACGGGAGGCAATCACCCGCGCGCCGCGGTAAAACTCCGACGCAATTGTCAGCGTGACGAAAACCGAAAGCGTCCAGCAAATCACCGAATACAGATCCCGGAATCCGCCTACAAACGCGGCGATACCTGCCACAATCCCGCCCGCAAGTGGCCAGGCAAAATTCCTCTTCAACGCGTCGAACGAAGTTTTACGCCAAGCCAAAAGCGGTCCAACGCCGGTTAAGAACAGTAAGAAGAGCGCGATGGGAACGTTCACTTTGTTAAAGAACGGCGGTCCGACGCTGATCTTGCTTCCGGTAAACAATTCCGAAAGGACCGGGAACAAAGTGCCCCAGAGCACCGCGAAGCAGGCCGCAAGCAAAATCAAATTGTTGAAAAGGAAGCTCGATTCGCGCGAGGCCATCGAGTCCAAGCGGTTGTCGCCTCGCAGGTAACCGCGATTCATCCACCAGGCGCCAAGACACACAAGCAGTGTCAACGCGAGGAAGCCGCCAAACCAGTTCCCGATCGAGCTTTGCGCGAACGCGTGCACCGAGCTGACGATTCCGGACCGCGTGAGAGATGTTCCCAGAATGCATAGCATGAACGTGACGAATACCAGCCACACGTTCCACACCTTCATCATGCCGCGCTTTTCCTGCATCATCACCGAATGGAGAAACGCCGTGCCCGTGATCCAGGGAAGCAACGAAGCATTCTCAACGGGATCCCAGGCCCAGTAGCCGCCCCAGCCGAGAACGGCGTAGGCCCAATGCGCGCCAAGCAGAATGCCGACCGACTGAAAGCACCAAGCCACCATCGTCCATCGACGGGTGATGTGTATCCACTTCTCGCCGGGATATCTGCCAAGCAGCGCGGCCATCGCAAACGCGAACGGGACCGTGAATCCTGTGTAGCCGAGGTAAAGCATCGGTGGGTGGATCACCATTTCCGGATACTGGAGCAGAGCGTTCAGGCCCTTGCCTTCGGACAGCATCGCGAGCGTCTGCGTGCCGCTCGTGCCGCTCGTCGCAATCACCGAAAATGGGCTCGCCACGAAATTGTTCAGCGTGAGAAAGAAAATCTGGACGCCCGCGAGCGTCACGCCCGCGTACGGCATCAACTCGGGATGTTTCTTGCGATTGAGGAACAGCACCAGAAACGCGTAGATCGAAAGCAGCCAGCTCCAGAAAAGCAGCGAGCCTTCTTGCCCGGCCCAAAGCGCTGCAACTTTGTAGTACCAGGGCAACGCGGTGTTGCTGTGCGTCACAACATAAGAAACGGAAAAGTTATTGGTCAGGAAGAAATACTCGAGTACGCCGATCGCGATGGTCACGAGGACAAAGACCGCCATCCCCGCGTTGCGCGCGCTCTTCGTGATTAAAGGCCGGCGGGTGACGGCGCCCGCGATTCCAGCGCCGAACGCGTACACCGCTGCGAGGAACGCCAGCAGCAGTGCAAATGAGCCCAGGATATCCAACCCACTCCCCTTACTCGGCTTGCGTTAATTCCCTATCGGCTGTGTCGGCGCCGCGATTGAGCTCTGTCCTGCAGGTGTCTCGGGCCGGGTGCCAGGCGGATTGGTGACCGGCGCAGCTTCCGGCACAGCCTCGTACTTCGAAGCGCATTTCGCCTGCACCTGTTCAGCGACAAATCGGTCGTCCGGCATCATCTTGCCTTCCACCAGCGCCTGCGATCCATCTTTGAAGGTGTCCGGCAGCGGATCGCGTCCCACGTAGCTTACCGTTAAGTTCTTGCCCTGCTCGGTCAGGACGAAGTCGACGCGGCCCGGCATATGGTCGATTGAACCCGCGCGAACGTTGCCCGAAACGCGCATCCGTTCGTGAAGGGCCGAGCCTTTCAGCGTGGTTAGCTCAGTGATGGTGTGATAGTAAGTCTTGCTCTGCGTGAACCCTACGTAGGCTAACGCCAGCAGCGTCGCCACAATAATTCCCGACCCGAGGAGGAACTTCCCGCGAGCTTTCATGCCCGAGCTCCCGTCACTTCCACGTACATGGCCAGAGTCTATCACAACCGTTACCGCGTCGTCTGGACCGGGGCCATCTGTCCGAGGGGCGGCAAAATGCTTACTGGGCGTTTACGCTCAGTTTCAGGTCGCGTTCGGAGGTTCCCAAGTTGACGCGTCGAGGTGTTGCCCGAACCCACCGGTTCTGCGTCACAGACCAATATTCGAGGGCCCGTGCCGCAACATGCATATTCACGACGCGGGTTTCTCCCGGACCGAGCGTGACGCGCGTGAAAGCCGCAAGCGTCCGTGGAGCGAACTGCGGCCCCCGCGGTGCCGGATTGGGCGCGTCGAGGTAGATCTGCGGGATTTCATCGCCTGCCACGCTTCCCGTATTCTGAATTTTGATCGACACGTCCAGCCCACCATCCGCTGCCGACGTCGCGGTCAAATCGGTGTATTTAAACGTGGTGTACGACAATCCGAATCCAAACGGATATAGCGGCGCGATATTCTGTGCATCGAACCAACGATACCCGATGTTGACGCCCTCCGAGAATGTGGTCTTGCCATCGACACCCGCGGACGAGCGCTCCGGATACTTCGGATCGGTAGCCGGATAATCCGTTAGCTTCCTTGCCCATGTGAAAGGAAGCCGTCCCGCCGGATCGACTTTCCCGAGCAGCACGTATGCCGTAGCCCAGCCGCCTTCATCGCCGGGCCACCACATCTGCAACACGCCCTTAACCTTCGGAAGCCACGGCATCGCGATGGGCTGGCTCACGTTGAGCACGACGATCGTGTTCGGGTTTACCGCCGCCACTTCCTCGACGAGCTTGTCCTGGTCTCCCGGCAGCGCGAACACCGGCTTGCCGCGCGTCCAAACGAAGACAACCGCGATCCGCGCATTTTTCGCCGTGTCAATCGCGGCGGCGCGGTTACGTGCGCGGGCTTCGGGCGTTACCCAATTCAGCCGCACCTGTTCTGGCAGGTTCGACGAGTCGCCGCTCGCATGCACACTGATCTCGTGCGAACCGGCGGTGAGCGTCACCGCGCGTCGCACGTTATCGAGACCGTCGGTGGTCGGAAACGCGTTGTCCTGCGAAGGGTGCTGCACGTCGCCATGGACCGTGCCCTTCATCGCCCCGGTTCTCGCGATGGGCTTCGCATCGATCGCGAAATTGCCACGGGCGCCAAGCTCCTGCAGATAAATCCAGTAGTCGCCCGCGCTCGGAACCGTCAGCGTGCCTTTCCAGGTGTATGTTCCGTTCGCGTCAAGCGCGGCGTGATTCGCGGCGGTGAAATCGATCTGCGCGTCGGTTGAACTTTTCCCGGCTGCGTCCGTACGCGCCAGACCCGGCTGCCCGTTGTGAGACAGCGCTGAGGCCGGGATCGGCGTTCCGGTCATGTCGTCGTCCACGGCGAAGGTAACTTTGGCTGACGGAGCAATTTTATTCAGCGCACCGACCGGGCTCACCTGACGATTCGTCAAGCCCCCCGAGCGCTCTCCAAAAGTGCCGATGGCGTCCACTTGTCCGGCGCCCGGACCGATCATGGCGATCGAATCGCCCGGCTTGAGTGGCAGCACGTCATCGTTTTTTAGCAAAACCGCCGCGTCTTCGGACGTCTTCCGAATGACCTCCGCGTTCTTCTCGATGTCCTGCACCGTGATGGTATGTTTCTGCTTTCCGTCCAGGTATCCGAACCGGTCCATCTCAAAGAGCACGCGTCGCGCGGCTGCGGTGATCGTCGCGGTTTTCACGGTTCCGTCTTTCAGCACGTCGCGCATCGTCCTTGGATCGGCGTCGCGCGGGAACGTGGAGAGCGCGTTGTGATCCGGTGCCGGCTCTTCGGGGATTGTTCCGCCGAGGATTCCCGCGACCGCACCGAGATCCGGCGGTGGAGGGGGGCCCCCCGCCGGCGGCTGCGTTTCGAAATAGGAGTGCATCAGCCCAGCAAACGGACTATCGCGCGGAATCAGCCCGGGCATCTCCATGTCGAGCCCGTTGTTGACGAAGGTAACGTTGTGCACCGCGCCCCAATCCGAGGTCACGAATCCCTGGAACCCAATCTCGCCCTTCAGAATCGTCTTGAGCGTGTCCGCGTTGTCGCAGGCGAATACTCCATTGAGCTTGTTGTATGAGCACATTATTGACGCAACGCCGGCCTTTACCGCGTCCGCGAACGGCGCCACATAGACTTCGCGCAGCGTCTGCGGATCCACGTAAATATTGAAGGAGTTCGAATCGTAGGCGACGTAATGCTTCGCCATGGCCATCACGTCCTGCGACTGCGCCCCTTCGATCTCCGCCGCTCCCATCGCGGCAGTTAGCATCGGATCTTCGCCGAAAGTGTTGTAACCACGGTCGAACGTGATGTCGCGATCGATGTTGATGAAGGGTTGAAGCACCACGTCGATGCCGAGCGAGCGCGCCTCGCGTCCAATCACCACGCCGTTCGCCTGCGCGTCGGCCACGCTGAACGTCGCTGCCACGCCCATCGTCGCCGTCTCTGCCTCGGCCGGCACCCGCGTCAGAAGCCCCGGAGGACCATCCGCCATTCGAAGTGAAGGTACGTGCAATCGCGGAACGCCCCGCAGATACCCGGCTTGCCCCTGGCTCGTCGCCTCGGGCTCCGCTTCACCGCGAATGAGGTCCATCTTTTCCTCGAGCGTCATCTGCGCGAGCAGTTTGTCGATTCGGGCAAAGTTCGCGGTTTCCGGCGGGACGGCGTCATCACTTTTCTGCTGGGCAAGAGCACGACACGAAAGAATCGTAGCGACGGCGATGATTGCGAAAATCCACGCTCTGCGTCCGCTTTCGATGGTCATGAAGTTGGCCTCAGCATATCCCTGCAGCTAAATCGATTCTTTTGCAGCGCCCTTATACCACAGCGAGCGTTCAGTCGCGTCTCGGAGCACCGAGAGCGCCTCGGGTTGAAGCGATAGTTCGATGCGCGAAACAACCTAGAGTGCACTAAGCGTGAAGCAGCGCAGCATTCAGCCGCGAGCCGAAGTCTGCGCCTTCGAAGGGCCGCCCGCAATCGAGAATAAGCTTGTCCTTCCAGCCTTTTTCCAGCAGAGACGGAATCAATAACTCGGTCGATTTCGACAGCAAAGCGACACTTTTCGGTTTGTACGAGGTGGCGAGGCGCAATTGAAGAGTACTCGCGGATTTCGCGACGGCCGCCGCTAACTCCGGCTCCGATTCGAACGGACAATCCACCACGAACGCTAGAAACAACCCCCGGCGTTGCCATTCGGTCAGCACTGCCTCATCGCTTGTTTCGGCGCCGAGCGCCTTCCCACTCAAATCTCCGACACAATGTGCCAACTCGCCAAAATGCGCACGTGCAGCCGCAGATCTCCCGGCGCCGCCCACATTGTAAAAAAAATCCGAGAGCGTCTGTGGCGGACACGCGTCGATTACCAGCGTCTGAATATGAATTGGCCGGAACCGCGTAGCCAGTTGAAGCCGCTCGATGCGCGCCTTCACGTGCTCTGCATCGACTGGCCGCCCGCATCCATCGCAAACCGTCATCTAACGCTCCGTTTATTACGCGAGGAAACACAAAAGCATCGCATGCGGCCCATGCCGCAGGCAACGTCCGAGGCCCTGCGGATTTTCGCAAAAATCGCGACGGGCTGCGATGAAGGAGGTTCCGGGCCAGAGAAATCATGGAAACGGACGACGCACCACGACCTGGCCGCTCGTCGCTTGCTGAACTTCGGAAACGAAATTACTCGGTGGAATTCGAGGTATCGATGATCACGCCGTCACCTGCGTCGATCAGCGCCTTCGCTGGCTTCCCCGCTTCCGGGCCGAGCTTGGCGCGCAGGCATCCGACCAACTCCGGCGACATTTCGGTGATGTTCATGCCTTCGGAAACCAGGAATTTACAGCTGAGTATGGGCCGCGAAGTGTCTTCATCGGGCAGCTGACAGTGCACCTTGCAATACTGACACTCCTGGTTCCAACAGAAACGTCCATACGGAATCGTGTCAGGGCTGATGAACTGAAACGCACGCAGAACCGAATTGTGATCGGGAACAAGAAAATTCTTGCCGAGGACGGTGATCTCAACCAGCTTTTCGTACGGGCGGAAAATCTCGGACATCAGCGGCGCGTCCCCGTTTGCCATTGGAGTGACTCCCACTCCGAAGCTAAATCACTCTGGCAGGACCGGCAATCGAAACGCTCGCCAGAAGTGCTCAATGCTCCAATGCGGGGCGTCGCGATTTGAGACGAATCGTGGAATTAAAGCTCGAAACAGCCGTATTGGCGGCGGGCAGCCACTATCGCGTGACAGGTGCGGTGGACGGAAAATTGAATCGATCTGCGCCCCGAACAGAGATGAAATACAGCGTAAACGCCCCGAGCGCAACTCCGAGCGGGCCGTTGGTCAGGCCGAAGAAGGACGCCAGCAGCGCCAGCGGTTTCGCCGCGTCGCCGCCGGTCATCAAGGCAAATCCCGCGATCAGCGATACGATTCCGGCGATAACGCTCCACACGACTGCGAAGCCCATGGCGATATGGAACAGCGTCATCAAAGCCATCGGATTCGGGACCCGCGTCAGGAGCGCGCCAAACATCAAGACAAGTGTCGATCCCCAAATCACGATTGCCGCTGCCCCCGCCAGTCTCAGAATCCCGTACACGAGCCACAGAATTCCCAGATTTTTCATTCCTGCTCCTGAGGAATTGCCGCAACCGCATTCCTGCGCATGGCGGCTGAAGTGATTAAAGCGACCAGCGCGTACGGGAACCATAGGGCCAATCCTGTATTTTCCAACCTTAGTACTTGGGAGCGGGTATGCGGATTAGCTAAAGAATTGGCCCATGCGGCGAAACTTGGCGTAACGCTGGTCGAGAAGCTGTCTGGCAGTGAGCTTCGTCAATTCATCGAGAGCAAGCGAAAGAAATGGGTCGAGCGCATTCGCTGTCGCTTCATGGTTAAAGTGAGCCCCGCCTTCCGGTTCAGGCACGATGCCATCGATCAATTTCAAATTCTGCAGATCGGTGGCGGTGATTTTCAGCGCCTCGGCCGCCACTTCCGCCTTGGTGGAATCGCGCCACATGATCGTCGCGCAGCCTTCCGGCGAAATTACGGAGTAGACAGAATTTTCGAGCATGAAGACTTTGTCGCCGACGGCCACAGCTAGCGCGCCGCCCGAACCGCCTTCGCCCGTGATCGTTACGATGATCGGTACGGGTAGGCGCGACATCTCCAGCAGATTTCGCGCAATCGCTTCAGCCTGGCCGCGCTCTTCCGCGTCCACGCCCGGATACGCTCCTGGCGTGTCCACAAACACCAGGATCGGCTTTCCAAATTTTGCGGCTAGCTTCATCGCGCGCAACGCTTTGCGGTAGCCTTCCGGTTTTGCCTGTCCGAAATTTCGCGCGAGGCGTTGTTTGATGTCGCGTCCCTTCTGGCTGCCAATCACCATTACGTGGCGGCCGTGAAATTTGGCCATGCCGGTGATGAGCGCCGGGTCGTCGGAAAAATTCCGGTCGCCGTGAATCTCTGAGAAGTCCTCAAACAGAATGCGAATGTAATCGTCGGTGTAAGGTCGCTGCGGATGGCGAGCCAATTGGAGCCGCTGCCAGGGACCGAGATGCCGATAAAACTCCATTTTCAGTTCCTGAATCTCGGCGCGAACTCGCTCGATCTCTTCGGTCTGCTCTCCGGTGGGAGCGGAAAGGCGGCTCAACTCCTCGACGTCGCGCTCAAGAGCATCGATTACTTTTCGCCTCTGCTTTTCCTTGTCGCCGGGCGTGGTTTGCATGTTCGCTGGAGTTTGCTTTTCTTTTTCAGTCTTGGTGGATGGCGACGGATCCATGGCCGCGATCGCCGCGGCTCTGGCTGCCCGCTTTTCTTCTTTCAATTTGCGCAGCTCTTTCAAACGCTTCTTGCGCGCGACGCGGTCTTTCCGTTTCTCGCGGAGCCGAGCCTGCCCTTTTGTTTCGGGAGCCTTGGGCTTCGATCGGTCTTTTCCGTTGGGGCTCACTGAACGACCATCACGGAATCGGTTCCGCAGATTTCCCGAACGCCGTCGAGCAATTCCTTATCGGCGAGGACTGGATCACTCGCGTCAAGCGTAGCGGAAGAACCGTCCGAGCTTACGAAATCGAAGGAAACCCGGCATCGCCCGGGCTTCGCGGTAAACAAGTTGTGCAAACGGTCCACCGAGCCTCGGTCGAAGCGGTCGAGCGAAACGCGTACGCGCAGCATCGCTGCCGATCGCGACGTGAGCGCTTCGAGCGCGCGAGCATCGGAAACCACCAGCCGCGTGCCAACATCCTCGATTGCCACGCGACCCTTCACCAGCAGGGGTGTGTTGGTCTTCAAAATGCCTTCGAGCTTTTGAAACGCTTCCGGAAACACCAACGCCTCGATCACACCTGTCCGATCCTGCAAAATGAGAATGGTCCAGCGGGCGCCGCGCTTGGAGCGCATCGGGCGCGCTTGCACGATGATCCCGCCAACGACGATGTCGTCGTTGTTTTTTTTGCTTTCAATCGAGGCGAGCTCGGTGGCGTTGAGTTCTTTCATCCGACCCGCGAATTTATCGAGTGGATGGCCGGAAATGTAGAAACCGAGCACCGAGAATTCGCCTGCGAGCTGCTGCTCTTCTGACCAATCCTCCGCATCAGGCAGCTCGACGTGCGCTTCGTGCGCCGGCGCATTCGGCCGCCCAAGGAATAAGCCGCCCTGGCCCACGCGCGCTGCATCGTGCTTCTTCGCACCCATCGAGATGGCCTGATCTATTGCAGCGAAAAGCCGCCCGCGCGAAGTGCCCAAGCAATCGAGCGCACCCGCCTTGGTCAAACTCTCAAGGACGCGCTTGTTGATGAATTTCGGTTCGATCGACTCGCAGAAGCCAAATAAGCTATCGAATCTCGTTCCTGTAGCGCGAGCCTCGCAGATCGCTTTGGCGGTGTTCTCGCCGACGTTCTTGATTGCCGCGAGACCAAACCGGATGTCGTCGCGCACCGGCGTGAAGTACAGGCCGCTCTGCGAAATGTCCGGCGGCAACACGCGAATTCCCATGCCGCGCGCCTCGTTGATGTACTTCACCACTTTTTCCGTGTTGCCCGCTTCCGAGCTGAGCATCGCGGCCATGAACTCCACAGGATAATGCGCCTTCAGGTAAGCCGTCTGGTAAGCAAGCAGCGCGTAGGCGCAGGAATGCGATTTATTGAAGCCATACCCTGCGAATTCGGCCATGAGATCGAAAATCTTCTCGGCTTTCTTGGCGACCACCTTGCGCGTCACGCAGCCTGCCAGGAACTTTTCGCGCTGCGCGGCCATTTCGTCGTGCTTTTTTTTGCCCATCGCGCGACGCAGCAAGTCCGCGTCTCCCAGCGAAAATCCGGCGAGCCGGTTCGCGATCTGCATCACCTGTTCCTGATACAGAATCACGCCCCAGGTTTCGGCGAGGATTTGCTCAAGTTCCGGCAAATCGTACGCGACTTTCTTCTTCCCGTGCTTGCGCGCGATAAAGTCATCGATCATGCCACCCTGAATTGGACCCGGGCGGTACAGAGCGTTCAGCGCGGTGAGGTCTTCAAGACGCGTCGGCTGGTAACGCTTCAAGATGTCGCGCATGCCGTGCGATTCAAATTGGAAGATGCCGGTCGTGTCGCCGCGGGAAAAGAGCTGGTAGGTTTTCTCGTCCTCGAGGCCCAGGGACGGCAAGTCGATGTCGACGCCGCGATTCTGTTTGATCAGCAGCACAGCATCGTCCAGGACGGTGAGCGTCGTCAGGCCGAGAAAGTCCATCTTCAGCAGGCCGATGCGCTCGAGCGCATTCATGTCGTACTGCGTGGAGATTTCTTCCTTGTTCGACTTATAGAGAGGAACGATCTCAGTGAGCGGCCGCGGCGAAATCACCACGCCCGCCGCGTGGGTTGAGGCGTGGCGGGCGAGACCCTCGAGACGCAGAGCAACTTCAATGAGTTCCTTGACTTGCGGATCCTTGCGCGCGGCTTCGAGCTGCGGCGATTGCTTCAGCGCCTCGTCGAGCGAGATATTAATCGTCGCGGGAACCATCTTTGCGAGCCGGTCCACGTCGCCGTAGGTCATGTTCAGCGCGCGGCCGGCGTCTTTCAGCACCGCTTTGGCGGCCATCGTGCCGAAGGTGATGATCTGGGCCACGCTCTCGCTTCCGTAAGTGCGCCGGACATAATCGATCACTTCGCCGCGTCGCCGCATGCAAAAATCGATATCGATATCCGGCATCGAGATACGCTCGGGATTAAGAAAGCGCTCGAACAGCAAATCGTATTGAAGCGGATCGACGTCCGTGATTCGTAGCGCGAAGCTCACCAGGCTGCCTGCCGCCGAACCGCGGCCCGGGCCTACCGGAACGCCTTGCGCTCGCGCGTAGTGGATGAAGTCCCAAACGATCAGGAAATATCCGGCGAAGCGCATCTTCTGGATCATTCGGATTTCGTCGGAAAGGCGCTGTTCGTAATCCGCAAGCGAGTGGCGCAGCAGACCTTGCTTGCCGAGCTTGTCCAGAACTTCCGCGCGCGACGCAAAATTCTGGCGGACTACGCGCTCGAAATACGAGTCGGTGTCCTGCCCGTCCGGCACCTTGAATTCCGGGAACGGATTGCTCACGCGCTGAATCTTCACGTTGCAGCGTTCGGCGATCGCCATCGTCCGTGTAACTGCGTCGGGCAATTCCGCGAACACCTTGGCCATCTCTTCGGCTGTCTTGAAGTAAAACTGATCCGTCGCGAACTTCATTCGGGCGGCGTCGCTCATCGTCTTGCCAGTCTGAATGCACATCAGCACTTCCTGCGCGTGTGAATCAGCCTGCGTCAGGTAGTGGCAATCGTTCGTGGCGACCAGTGGAATCCCGGATTCCCTGGACAGGCGGACCAAGTCGCGGTTCACGCGAATGTCCTGCTCCAGCCCCTGGTCCTGCACTTCGAGGAAGAAATTGTTTTTGCCGAAGATGTCGCGGAGGCGGTAAGCGTTCTTGCGCGCGTCGTCGAACTTATCATGCAACAGTGCGTCTGCCACCTCACCGCGCAAGCAGGCGGAGAGCGCGATAAGTCCGCTGCTATGCTTCGCGAGCAAGTCGTGGTCGACGCGTGGTTTGTAGTAAAACCCATCGAGGTAACCCGTTGAGACGAGCTTGATCAGGTTCCGGTAGCCTTCGTCGTTCTCGCAGAGCAGCACGAGGTGATTCGAGCGTTCGGCATCGGAGCCCCGGCTCTTGTGGCCGTCCGGCGCGACGTACATTTCGCAGCCGATGATCGGCTTCACGCCGTGCGTGGTGGCCTGATGATAGAAGTTCGCCGCCGCGAATAGATTGCCGTGATCGGTAACCGCGACGGCAGGCATGCCGCGGCGCGCGGCTTCCGCCGTCAGTTCGCCGATTTCACAGGCCCCGTCCAGAAGGGAATAGTCCGTGTGCAGGTGAAGGTGGACAAAATTCGAGGAAGCAGCCATGCAAATCTCATTTTAAACCAGCTTCGAGCATCGCGTGCGCACAATGTGCTCGAAGCTGGAAATTCTCACGCGCGGCAAGTGCAAACCGCGGAAAAAAGTGATGGAATCGGGGAACTCGCGCGAACGCGGTGACTTATTTCTTCTTGGCCTTTCTGGCTTTCGCGACTCCCGGCTTCTTTTTCGAAGCTTCATCTGCTGCTTTTTCGTGCTTGGCTTGCGCACGGGCTCCAATCATGGCAGCCGCGGATGCGGACGATGCTTTGGCCGCAGGAACCGCACTACCGACTTTGGCGGTACCGGCTGGCGCGCCGGCTTTTGCGTTCGCCAAAGCTGCGGCGCCTTTACCCTTTGCGGGTGCCGAAGCAGTCGCAGCCGGCACAGCTTCCTTTTCCTTCTCACCGCCCTTCTTCTTTTTTTCCTTCTCCGGCTTCTTCGGCTCGTCCTTGATGCCTGCCAGATTTTTCAGAAGCTTGGTGCGGTCTTCAGGCGTCTTGCCTTTGCCGCGCAGCGACGCCTCAAAGAACTGCTCGATGACTTTGTCAAATTTTGGGCCGCGCGGGACGCCGAGCGAATCCAATTCAGCGGTAGGCAAGCTCATGTACAACGGACGCCACTTCTGGAGGTAATTCCGGAATTTCCCAAGCACAACCGGATTCGGCATCTCCGTTTCGATGAACGCCATCATCTCGGACGGCATCGATGCGATGTAAGCGTGCGCGTCCTTGGGCGTCGCCGTTTTGCGGCTCTTCAACACTTTCACCTCATGCTGGGCTTTCGGCACGAGTTCGGAAATCTCCGCGACCTCCGCTGCACGAAACTCCAAATTTCGCAGAGCCGAGCTGGCTTCTCGATCTTTGAGCCGGCCGAGCGTGTAATACAACACGGCGAGATGCAGCCTCGGACGCAGCCCGGCCGCCAGCAGATTCCCGCGCACCTTCGCGAGCTTGTTCAAGCTGTCGTAGTCCGGTTTCCGCTTCTGCAGCGACGGATGAATCAATACGAGCAGATCGTACTCTTCCCACGATTTCAACGTCGCAACCGGGTTGTCCTCGCGCCCCAGTGCTCGCAACTCGTGGCCGACCTCGGCGCCGCCGATATTCTTATTCAGCCCGCGTTCCATCGCGAGGTCGAACCACTCCTGCGTGCGTGGGTCCATCTTGAAACCCATGCGCGCGCTGTAACGTAGCGTTCGCAGCAGGCGGATCGGCTGGTTCGTGAAGGCATGAATCGAGAGCGCACGAATCTCCTGCTTCTCGAGGTCCGCAAGCCCGTTCATGGGATCGAGGAGCAATCCTCGGGATTGCGTGTTCAGTGAGATCGCGATCGCGTTGATTCCGAAATCGCGGCGGCGCAGATCTTCCATTACGCTGCTGAACCGGTATTCGGGCTTGATGCCCGGCCGTTCGTAGTAATCCTCGCGCGCGCCAGAGATCGACCCGTCGACGTCGCCTGCGAAAATCATTTCGTGATGCCGGATTTTCTCGCTTTCCCAGACCACTTTCGCGCCGCCCTTCTCCAATTCCCGAACGATCTTCGACGGGTTCCCTTCCACCGTAAAATCCAGGTCGCGGATGGGCATGCCGGAGATCAGGTCGCGCACCGCGCCGCCGGTGAGATATACGTTCACCTCCTGCGATCGCGCGAGTTCCTGAACGCGCTCCATCACGGCTCGCTGTTCGGGCGAGAGCCGGCTCTCCAGCAGGTACATGTAATCGGGCATGGGTTTCAAACCCTCCTTAAAATTCCGAATCCGCTCGCGTTTACGCGCGGGGATGATGCGACTTGTAAACTTGCTTCAGGCGTCCCTCGACGACGTGCGTGTAAATCTGAGTCGTTGAAATATCCGCGTGGCCCAACATCATCTGAACCGAGCGCAGGTCAGCGCCGCCGTCTAGAAGGTGCGTGGCAAAACTGTGCCGGAGCATGTGCGGCGAGAGGGCTTTGCGAAGGCCGGCGCGCTGTCCGTACATTTTCAGCGTCTTCCAGAATGTGAATCGGTTGATCGACTTCCCTCGTCGGTTCGGAAATAAATAAATCGATGTTCGCTCGCCGAGAATTTGCGGCCGCGATTTCTGCACGTAGAGCCGCACGATCTCGAGCGCGGCGCGCCCCACGGGGACCAAACGTTCTTTATCACCTTTTCCGATACAACGCAGGCATCCTGTCTCCGTCTGCAGGTCGGCAATTTTCAGCCCGCACAACTCGGAAACGCGTAGCCCGCAGGAGTACAGCAGCTCGATCATGGCCTTGTCGCGAAGGCCGGCTACGTTCGAGATGTCCGGCTGCGCAAGCAGGCGATTCACTTCTTCGAGCGACAGGAATTCCGGCAACGTGTGACGGAACTTGGGGGCCTGCACGTTCTCGGACGGATCCGCGACGAGCACCTTCTCCATAACGCAGAAACGGAAAAAGTGCCGTATCGTCACCAGATGCCGCGCGACCGAACGGCTGTCGAGTTTCTTTGCGTAGAGCGAACGCAGAAAATCCACCACGTCGCTGTGCGTGATGTCCGGCAGCTTTCGCCCTTTGGTCTGCATGAACGCAGCGAACTTGTCGATGTCGCGGCGATATGCCGCGATCGTGTTCGCCGCGAGACCCTTTTCACCGCGCAGATACGCTAGAAATCCGCGAACGTTCGCTTCCACTGCGACTCTCCTGTTCCCAATAAATCCCCAGCGCGCTGCTAGCCGTCGATGTCGGTCGCTGATGCTGCGTCAGGGGTCGCCCGCGCCAGAAGAGCTCCCATTTCGGGCAGCTCCTCGCATCGCAGCAACCGTGCGCAGCCAAAATAAATCGCCGTCGCGACGCCGATCATCACCGCGAGGCGAACGGCCTGCGCGAACACATTCACGTTCACATCAAACGGAAAGTGCCTCAAGGCCCAAACGCTCGATATCGCCATCGCCGCCGCGCAAACCGTTATCTTAGCAATCGACCAAACCACCGAATGTGCGCCCAGAGCGCCGTAGCGCCGCCGGAAAATCACGAATAATCCGGCAAAATTCAGATAAGCCGAAATCGAGCTGGCGAGCGCCGGTCCGCCGTTCCAAAGGTAGCGCGCAAACCCGAACAGCAGAATGGCGTTGAGCGCGACATGAAACAGCAGGATGTAGATACCGACCTTGGTCGGCGTGGCTGTGTCGTGCGTCGCATAGAACATGGGCAAAATCAGTTTGATTCCCGCAAAGGCGGGCAGGCCCATGGAGTAATACAGAAGCGCGTTGGCGGTAAGCGCCGTCGAGTAGGCGCCGAACGCGCCGTGCTCGAACAGTACGCGAGTGATCGGCTCGCGTAAAACGATCAGCCCCACCGTTGCGGGGATGGTGATGAACGAAACCACGCGGAGCGCGAACCCAAACGTCTGTTTCATCTCCGCATATTTTCCATCGGCGGCCATGTGCGACATCGCTGGAAGGATCGCTGTTGAAAGCGCGATGGCGTAGACGCCCAAAACCAGCTCCATCACTCGATCGCCCACGTAGAGCGATGTGATGCTCCCCGACGGCATCCGCGAGGACGTCGCGAAGATCGTGTCTACAAAGAAGTTCACCTGGAAAACGCCAGTCGCGACCAGCACGGGTGCAAGTAACTTGCCCGCTTTCCGAACCCCGGCGTCCTCGAAGTTCACTTCGGGCCGGAATTTCATTCCTCGACGACGCAGCTCCGGTACTTGCATCAGAAGCTGGACGGCGGACGCGAACAGAATCGCGCCGGCGAGAACCACGGCCGGAGTCTGGTAACTCGGCGAGAACATTCGCAGAATCGGCCGGTAGCAAATCCCGAAAGAGGCCACGATTACGATTACGTTGAACACCACGGCGGTCGAAGCCGGCAAGGCAAACTCGTGGAAACTGTTGAGGATGGCTGCAGCAAGACCCGCCAGCCCTAGAAACAGGATACAGGGAAAGATGATCCGGTTTAGGTGAACCGCCAAGTCCCAGTGCAGCTGACTCGAACCGAACACCGTGAAGGCCCTGACGACCTGCTTGGAGAACAGCGCTCCCAGGAACGCCACCACCGCGAGGACGACGGCCAGGTCCCAAAAGGCTCGCTGGGCGAACTTCCAGCTTTTTTCCGGGGATTCCTTGCGAAGGTAGCCAGTGAAGACGGGTATGAAGGACGCTCCGAGCGCACCTTCGCCGGTGAAACGGCGTACCATGTTGGGAATTCGGAATGCGAGGATAAACGAGTCCGCCACCGGCGAGGTGCCGAGCAGCAGCGCTATTCGTTGATCGCGTAGATATCCGCAAATTCGGCTGAGAATGGTGGCTAGGGCTATTATCGAGGCAGATTTTAGGATCTTGCCCTTGTCGGTCAATCGGCGGTGGCTCCGATGCTAACCCTTTAAACACCAACAACTTGACGAAAATTTCGCGCAAGAATAACATAATCCGCGCGTGCATAGCAAGAAGTCGCCGAAAAAGGTCAAACTGTGGCGAAAGAGACCCGAAGTCCGGGATCGAGCAACAAAAAAGCGGTCGTACAGCTGCTGGACCGGACCGCCATCAAGGGATACCTAAGCCCGAACGGACTGGCGCAGGCGGAGACTGTCGATCTGCTCACGCAGGACGGCGAACACAAGCAGATCAATCTTGCCTCGGTGCGGGCGATCTATTTCGTTCGCGAGTTGGGCGATCCATTCCCACTGGAGCGCAAGACCTTCCTGAGCCGGCCCAAGTTGAATGGCCTTTGGGTACGGCTCCGATTTCGCGATGAGGAGGTGATCGAGGGCCTGGCAGCGAACGACTTGGTGGAGCTTCTGGATGGCGGCATCCAGCTGACTCCGCCCGACCTGCATGGAAATACGATGAGGTTGTTCATTCCCCGCTCCGCGATCGAAGAGATGAAGGTGCTGGGTGTGGTGGGTATCGCGCGGCGAGGGCCTCGGGAATTTCGACCAACCGTCCCCAGTTCGCAGTCCAAACTTTTCACCGATTGATCGGCGCGCCGGTGTACGAGCGCCCTGGCCTGCGCCAACTTTCCCGAACCCCATCGCTCGTGTACATTGGCCATACATCCCAACAACAGACTGGAGAACTCCATGAAACTCGGCGAAATCGCCTCGCGCCTGAAAGCCACGCTCGAAGGCGACCCGAACATCGAAATCACGGGCGTCGCCGGCGTTGAAGATGCGAAGGCGGGCGAGCTGACGTTCCTCGCGAACCGCAAATATCGCACCGCTCTCGCCGGTTCGCACGCTTCGGCGGTACTGGTTGCGAAGGACTCGGTTCCGGACGGGATGGCGGCGCTGCGTTCGGCGAATCCATACCTGGATTTTGCGCGGGCGATCGAGCTGTTTCATTCCGCGCCCGCTTACCCTCCCGGCATAAACGCGACAGCCGTCGTGGCGAAAACAGCGTGGATCGGTGACGGCGCCCACGTCGGGCCATTCTGCTTCGTCGACGAGGGCGTGACCATCGGCAAGAATGCCGTGCTGCACAGTTTTGTTTCGATTTATCGCGGAGCTCAGATCGGCGACGACTTTTTTGCGCACTCGCATGTACGCGTCCGCGAAGCCTGCCGTGTCGGCCACCGCGTGATCCTACAAAATGGCGTCACGATTGGCTCAGATGGATTTGGCTTCGCGCGCGAGGCCAACGGCGCTTGGTACAAAATGCGGCAGTCCGGCATCACCGTGATCGGCGACGACGTGGAGATTCAGGCGCATAGCGTGGTGGATCGCGCAACGGTGGGGCAGACCACGATTGCTCGCGGCGCAAAGCTCGACAATCTGGTGCAGGTCGGGCACGCCTGCGAGGTCGGGGAGGATACGTTGCTCTGTGGACAGGTAGGGCTGGCCGGGACGACGAAGGTCGGAGACAAGTGCATTCTGGCGGGTCAGGTGGGAGCGGCGGGCCATTTGAAGATTGGCGACGGCGCGACGCTGACTGCGCAATCGGGAGCGCCAACGGATGTCCCGGCAGGGGCTCTCTATTCCGGTTATCCCGCGACGGATAATCTGGAATGGCGGAAGTCGGTGGCGGTGTTCAACCGGCTGCCCGAACTGCAGCGAGAGCTGCAGCGGTTGAGAGCTGAAGTCGAAAGACTCGGGGGACGGTGACGACGACAAAGACGGACACAGCAGGATTCGGTGCGGCCATCGCGACCGACGGCTTTGGGTTCGTGGCCGGCTGTCTCGATTCGGTTGTGCTCGAATCAGTTCGACTCGAATTCCCCGCCACAAACGGGCTTCAGCGTGATTTGTTGTCGGTTCCGGCGATCCGAGCACTCGCGCAGTCGCCGCAAGTTCGCAACGCGGTCGAGACGGTGCTCGGTCGAGGTTGCTTCGCGGTGCGTGGACTTTTCTTTAACAAGACGCCGGACGCGAATTGGAACGTCTCGTGGCACCAGGACCTGACAATCTCAGTAGGGAAGCGACTCGAGGCGTCCGGCTTTACATCCTGGTCGATGAAAGCCAACGCCGTGCACGTCCAACCACCGGCGGAAATCCTCGAGCGCATGATCGCGATCCGGATTCCGCTGGACGACAACACAAGCCAAAATGGTCCACTCCGCTGCGTCCCCGGCTCGCACCTGCGAGGCCGACTTTCCGCCGAAGACATCGCGCAGCTCGACAAATCCTCGGCCGTCACTTGCTGCGTGCGAGCCGGCGATGCGCTGCTGATGCGGCCGCTTACAGTGCATGCATCGTCGCAGTGCCAATCGCTAATGCCCCGGCGCGTAATTCATCTCGAGTTCGCCGACGTCGTCCTTCCCCACGGATTGCACTGGCGAAATCGAGTCTAGAGTCCTGAGTTTTCGGGGCCGGGTTGCTGTTCCGGGGGTAGTTTGGCGGCTACGGCGGCATGGGCTTGGTCGACAAGCTGCTGACGCTGGTCGAAGCCGAACTGCGACGCCTCGATGGGACGGCCGAACTTCACCGCCACCTCTCCGGGATACATTTTCCAATCGCCTTTGCGCAGCAGGTTTTGGGTTCCAGCGAGCGAGACCGGAACAACCGGAACGCCGGCGCGAATGGCCATGACGAAAGCGCCGCGCTTGAAGGGCTGCAGACGACCGTCGCGACTCCGGGTGCCTTCCGCGAAGATGCAGAACGAAAGTCCCTGCTTCAGGGATTCGACGGCTTTATCAACGCTTTCGGCAGCGGCATCTTTGTTGGAGCGGTCGACGGGAATCAAGCCGCCCTGGCGAATCGCCTTCGAAAGAATTGGGATCTTGAAGACGTCTGTCTTCGCCAGCAGCGCGACTCGCTGCGGAATTTTCGGAACCAGCGCGAGAGGATCTAGGTTTGAGCAGTGATTTGAGGCAAACACGCAGGTTGCGGCGGGGACATTTTCGAGCCCTTCGGTGCGCACGTGAATCCCCGCGATGCTCAGCGCGACACGCACTCCAGCCAGAAAAATCCTGTACATCGGCACGACATCGCCGGTAATCATGGTCCAGACGATCATCGGGGGCATGACCAGCACCAGCCCAAAGGCGGCGAAGATGTAAGTGGCGATGCTTCGAATCATGGATTGAGTGTGCTCCCGCGCGGATCGGCGTGCGGCCTGGTGGCGCTGGAATTGCTACTCGGTTTTTCCGCTCAGCCAGGCATTGCGCAGCTTCTTTTGTTTTTCGGTTGCGGCGTGCAATTCGGCAATCGAGTAGCGCTTCTCTTCGGTCTGGCCGAGGACGAATTCCAAGTCGATATCCTTTTCGTCACGATGGACTCGGAGCGATATTTTTTCTCCAGGCGTCTGCTCGTGCATCCACGAAGGAAAGTATCGCGGAAGCGCGCCGCCATTCATCGAGATCAGCACGTCTCCTGCGCGTAGGCCCGCAGCTTGTGCCGGGCTTCCCTGTTCCACTTGCGTAACGCGCACGGGAACGCCGGGGCCGCGGCCGGCGGTCCAGAAGCCGAGATCGGCCGCGACGTGGTCTTCGACCTTCAGCGTAAGCCCCGCCGCCGATAGAAATTCGTCGTACGGAATTTCCCAGGTACCGGCAACGTACTTTTCAAAAAACACGTCGAACTTCCGGCCTGCAATTTGTTCAGCGACGGACTCGACGCCTGCGCTGTCGTGGTAAAACTTGCCTTTCTGTGGATATTCGGCGTACATCGCGCGCATTAGGTCGTCGAGCGATTTGTGGTCGTCGGTTGCACCGCGAATCGCAAGGTCCAGCATTTCGCCGACAATCTGGCCCTTGTTGTAGTAGGAAATGCTGCGAGCGGGAGTGCGGTAGTCGTCATATTTTTCGAGCCACGCATCGAGGCTCGACTCTTCCACGCTCTGCCAGGTATGTGCAGCGCGCGATTCGAGTTCGCTGATTTGCGACGCAAGATCGGCGTAGAACTGTTCATTCGTCCAGAGCCCGGTGCGCTCGAGCGTATACGCGCCGTAGGTGCTGGTGACGCCTTCGGCAAACCAAAGCGCTCGGGTGTACTGTTCTTTGGTGAAGTCGACCGGTTCGAGCGTTTGCGGGCGAATGCGTTTCACATTCCACACATGAAAAAACTCGTGCGCGGCCGTGGTTGCGGCCGATTCGACGGACGGCGCAGAAATGGCGGTGCAGTTGGCGTGCTCCATGCCACCGCCGCCGACTTCAGGATATGACCCGAGGTGAAAGAAGAACGTGTATTGCTGAAAAGGCGGCCCGCCCATCATGTCCAGCTCGGATTTCGTGATGCGCTTCAGATAATCTTCGAGGCGGTCTTTCTTCCAGTCCTTGCCGTCGACGACGACGCGGATGCGCGCGCCGCTCTGGTCGAAGGCGAATTCTTCGGTCTTGCCGATTTCGACGGGTGCATCGACGAGCTTGTCGTAGCTATCCGCGGTGAAAGAGTTCGATTGGGCGCCGGCAGGTAACTCGGCGACGGAGTGCCATTCACTGGGAACGTCGTCGAATTCAACGCTTACGGCTTCGGAGCGGCGATCCGGGACATACATCAACACTTCGGCGAAATTGACGAAAGCGTGGTGTTCGTTCAGTTGGGAATTGAAGGGGCCGGGATCGTCCCACTCGATGGTGTAGCTGACCTCGGCGGCATTTTTCCCGGTGTCGCCAAGGTTCCAGGTCTGTTTGTCAACTTTTTGAAGTTGGAGCAGCAGCTCGGCCGATTCGTTTACTCCAGGCGCGAAAATGCCGTGCACGTCCCGGACCCGATAGGAGAAATCGCGGACCTGGTAGAGCGCGTTCCAGGCCGGAATTGCGATTTGCGTTCCGGGAGCGGGATTGGGAATGGTCATGCGCACTTGAAACAGGTGCTGCTCGGGATTTTTCAGCGAGATACGGTAGTCAATGGTCGCTGCGGCAGGATTTGCGAAGGCAACGATGAGAATTCCCAGGGCCCAAAGACGATTCATGCGCGCCCGGCCGTCTGCGCCCTGAGCGCCGAGAGCAGCTTTCCGCTCAAGCCATCGAAACTGCCATTCGACATGATCATCACAACATCCTTCGGTTTCGCATGCTCGAATAAATATTCGGCGATTTCGGAGGTGGCGGCAAACGCTTTTGCGGGGCGGCCGCGCTCCTGGATCAGACTTGCGATGGTTTCGGGCGAAAGCCGCTCTTCTTCGCCGAGAAGCTGGGCGCGATTCACGGGGCCGATCAGAACCGTGTCAGCAAGCGCGAGCGCATCGGGCAGAACGTCCTGGAATATCTTTCGCCGCATGGTGTTCGTGCGGGGCTCGACGACAGCCCACACGCGTTGACCCGGCCAGCGGGTGCGCGCGGCTTCGAGCGTAAGCCGAATCGCCGTCGGATGGTGCGCGAAGTCTTCGACGACGAGGATGCCGCGCTCCTCGCCTTTGATCTCCATGCGCTTGCGGACACTGACAAATGTTGAAAGGGCACGCTCGATGGCGTCAGCAGCAACGCCGCGGCCGCTTGCGATCGCCGTCGCCGCCAGAGCATTTAATACGTTGTGCTGCCCGACTAACAGCATTCGAATGCGGGCCACTTCCCTGCCTTTGTGCGCCACGCGAAATTCGGTGGCGGAGTCGTGCCATTGCACGTCGCCCGCTTGCCAATCGCTTTCAGGTGTGAGGCCGAAGGTTTCGACCGGGCAAAATGCTTTCGCTGTGACGTGCTTCAGTTCCGGCGGGCCTGCGAGCATGAGAATTTTTCCGCGCGACGGAACGAGATTCACAAGGCGCTTGAACTGCTCGACGATGGACGCGAGGTCAGGGTAGATGTCGGCGTGATCGTATTCGAGAGACGTAAGCACGAGTTCGTCCGGATGGTAATGCAGAAATTTTGGTGTGCGATCGAAGAAGGCGGTTTCGTATTCATCGCCCTCGACGATGAACTCCTCGCCACCGCCGAGACCGTAGCTGCGGTCCCCAAAATTCGGCGCAACACCGCCGATTAGAAAATCTGGACGCCGGCCCGCGGTATGAAAAATCCACGCAAGGATCGCGGTCGTTGTGGTTTTGCCGTGCGTGCCGGCGACGACGATCGAAGTGTGGCCCGGAATGAACTCGCGCTCGAGAAGTTGCGGCATCGAGCAGTACGGCAGCTTCTCGTTGAGGAGGTATTCCATCTCAGGATTGCCCCGGGCGATGATATTGCCAACGATAGTGAGGTCGGGCGCTGGCTGAAGATTTTCGGCGCGGTAACCGTCGTTCCATACGATTCCCAGCGAATCGAGAAGCGTGGAGGCGGGTGGGTAAACATTCACGTCAGAGCCGGTCACTTGGAAGCCGCGCTCTTTAAGCATGCCCGCGACGGGAGCCATGGCCGCGCCCGCTACTCCGAGCAGATGAATGTGTTTGATGCGCCCTTCGAGCGAAAGTGAAATTTTCGTTCTCCCGTTTATGAAAATATGTACCCGCGACGCCGCATTGCGGTGCGCGAAGTCAGGCGGGCTCGCGGCAGGCCGGCTCGAGAATTTCGAGCCACGGTGCGGCGCCTGCGTCGAGCCGCACACGAACGCCGAGCGGAAGCGTAAGCATGGCACGCGCGGTGTGACCTATTGCGGCGCCGAATACGGCCGGAATCTTCAGGGGCCTCAGAACGCGCGCGACGACGTCTTTCGCGGTTTCAGTTCCCGCCGAACCTTCGCACTCCGGAAAATCGCCGAGGATCACGCCAACAACTCCACGAAACTTTCCCGCCTGCAGCAAGTGCAACAGCGCGCGATCGAGCTGCCACGGCTTCATACCGCGATCTTCGAGTACGAGAATCGAGCCTTCGGTTTCGAGTTCCCACGGCGTGCCGATCGAAGTGTAGATCAGCGTGAGACACCCGCCGAGTAGAGTGCCTTCGACCGTGCCCGTCGAAAGCGATCCCGCGCCATCAAGCTTGATTGCCCAGCCGTGCTTTGTCGAAGTGGTCGCATGGCGAAAACTTTCCGCATCATAACCGCGTTCGCCGCCCGGTCCGCCATCAAGCCCGGCCGCAAGCATCGGACCATAGAGCGTGACCCAGCGGAAACGTTGCCACAGAAAAATCTGAAGCGATGTGAGGTCGCTGTAGCCGATGAAAAGTTTGGGCGATTCCAGCGCGACGTGCAGGCCATCGAGCAGATAATTCACGCCGTAGCCGCCACGCGAACAAATCACCGCTTGTGTTTCCGTTTCGTGCAGCGCAGATTTTAGCGCCGCCGCGCGCGCAGGCGCGGTTCCGGCGAAAAATCCGTCGTGCGCGAGCACTTCTTGTGTATCCCAGACGGCGCGATAGCCGAGCCGCTCGAGTTCTGCGATTCCCTTCCGAACGCGGTCTTCGTGCACCGGGCTCGAAAGCGATACGATGCGGAGCGCGTCACCCGCGCGAAGCGCAACCGGTTTGAGCGACTGTGACATCGACCAAAATCGAGAATAAGGAATTTTAGAAGGCACGTCTATACGAGGTCGCGAGGCGGTTTACATCCCAGCAGCAACGCCCGCGGTTGCGATTCTTCCGGCGGGTGCCGCTAGAACGGGGTGATGGTCATGAAGATGTCGCCGATGCCGTTGGCCGGCTGCGCCGGTGTGGATTCCGGCGCGTAGAAGGCGGCGAAGCGGCCGTTCGAACTGAGCGGAACGGCAGTGAATTTGTCAGCGGTAACTCCGCTCGACGGCACTGTCGGGCACTGGGACGGATCAATCTGGCATCCAGAGGAGCACGTGCCGGCGTCTTCGACGGCGTAGGACCGCGCGATGCAGGATTTGCCGGCGCCATTGCACATGTCGCGGACCTGCAGGACGCCTTCCGAGGAACTCCCGCTCGAGGGCGAGCCCGCGAGGTAGGAAATGTAGCGACCGGAGGGGCTGAGAGCCGGCGAATAGACTTCGGTTTTGCCGTTCGCCGCGGTAAGAGTCTCAGCAGCGATTTGCGCGGTGGACGGCGCGCAAGCCGACGCGGAGCTATTGCAAGTGTCGCGAACAAAGACGCGGCTCGCGCTGGAGCTTGTGGTCGATGCGGTCGTGAGCGCGGAGCTGACCGGTTGCGACTCGAATGCGACGTAGCGGCCGTTTGCGCTGAGCGACGGTGCAAAGTTTGAGCCGGATATAGTGGCGCCGTCGGTGAGGATCGATACTCTGTTGGCCGACGGACGACAACCAGCAGGAGCATCGGAGCCCAGGCAGGTATCGGCGAGAACGACTTGCGCGGCTTCGCTTGCTCCGGGGACGCCGGCCTGAGCGGCTGCGGTGCCAGTCCATGCCTCAAAAGCGATGTAGCGACCGGTGGCGGAAATCGCTGGGCGCGCGCCTTGCGCGAAAATCGCGCGGTCCTGATCGTCCATGGGAACCGCATAGGTTTGCGCGACGCAAGATTTCGGAGCGGTTGCGCCGGTGCAGGTGTCGCGCACGTAAATTTGGGGCTGTAAATGCGAAGCTCCGGCGACAAGATTGGTCGCTGAGGATTCAAATGCGACGTAGCGGCCGTCCGCGCTAACCGAAGGACGCGAGCTAGGACCGTCGGCGGCCGAGTCGTCCGCGCCGACGGAAATCAGTTCACTGTGCGGAGTGCAACTCGAGCCGGCGTTGGTGCAAAGGTCGCGCATGTAAAGCTCGGTAAAGCCTGAGCCAACGGCTCTTCCTGCAACCAGATTTGTGGCGCGAGAGATGAAAGCCACATAGCGGCCGTCGCCACTGAGCGCGACCTGGCGCCCCACTTTCCCATTCGGCGGAGTGCCTTCGGGCGCGAGGTCGACGGCTGTGGTTTGCGGGATGCAGTTCGCGTCGGTCAGGCACGTGTCGCGGACGAAGATGTTTCCGGACGCGCCTTCGGAGACCAGATTCTTGGCCTGGGAGTAAAAGGCGACGTAGCGGCCGTCCCAGCTCATCGCGGGAGCTTCGCTGGGGCCATCGGCCGCACCACCTAGCGCGCTGACGGAGACGACCTGCGGAAAGGTGAGATTGTTGCCACTAACCGTTCCCACGGTGAAAGTGACACCGGGAGAGAACAGATTCCCGCCACCACCGGTGGGTGTGTAAACGGAAATGCTCGCGACCGATGCGTTGGTCAAATATGACGAGTCAATTTGAGCGACCAACTGCGTGGAACTGGTGACCCATGTCGGACAGAGCGGCGAGCCGTTGAAGGCGATCACCGAACTGGCCTGAAAATTCGCGCCGTTCACGGTGATGGTGACGGTCTGGCTTCCGACGTTTGCCGAAGTAGGCGAGATCGACGAGATCAGAGGTGTATTGGGCTGCACCGGAAGAATCGTGAACGTCGCGGCCGGCGACGGACCGCCGCCCGGCGACGGATTTGTGACGGTGACCTGTGCGATTCCGGCGCTGGAAACGTCGGAAGCGAGAACGTTGACGGCGAGCTGCGTAGTTTCCTTGTTGTAGCTGGATGTGCGCGCGGCGCCGTTCCAGTAGACCGTGGAAACGCCTTGGGTGTTCGCGATCTTGCCGTTCAGAAAATTCTGGCCGGAAATATACATCGTGAAAGATGCCGAGCCAGCGGTCACGCTGGAGGGGAACAGACCGCTGATGGAGGGCGTGGGGTTCACGACGGCGGAGGTCGAGGTTCCGCAGCTCGATAAGAACGCGGCAAGCACCGTCATCAGAATGCTCAATGCCCAGGAACGCGGTCGAATCAAAACCATCCTCCGATCAAATTGTCCAATTGCGAATTCGCAGCGCCGATTCCCTGGTGGCGCTCAGACCACAAGCGACTTGGCCGCGGTACCCATAAACGTACGCTTGATGATACAGAATTATCCCGCACACGGCTCGCAAGTGCATGAAAATTGGGAACAAAGTTGATAACACCCGGCGCGACAGCCCGTCAACTCGGATTCGCTGCGCCATTTTGAGGTTGCCTGGATAAGGCATCGGACCGAAGGCTGTCCGGACGAGTGAACGCGAAGATTGGCGGAGAACCGCGCATGAAGCGAGCATACCGATCCACGGCACGCAGCCTATCGTTTGCGCACGGACCTGATTGTTTCGATTGAGTCCGGCGCGGTTCGACATCACAATTCGCGCAGGAGCATCCCGATGAAAACTCTGCTCGGACTGACCGTGGCTGCGATGCTGTGCGTGTGCGCGATCGCCCCGGCGACGGCTCAAAAGGAATCGCAAGCTGCGAAGATCACCGCTCTTGAAAACAAATGGAACGCCGCTTACAAGGGGCGCGACGTGAGCATGATGAATTCGCTGCTGGCCGACGACTTCCTGATTACGATCGAGGACGGCAGCACGTTCAGTAAGGCCGGTTACATCGCGCACTGTAGCGACAAAAATACGCGCGTTGAAGTCTCTGAATTCGTGGAGATGAAGGTGCGCGTCCGCGGAAATACCGCGGTGGTGATTGGACAGTATCACGAGCGGGGCGAATCGAGCGGGAAGCCGTATGAATACCACGATCGAATGACCGACGTCTGGATGATGATTGACGGACGGTGGCAGGTGGTGGCGTCGCACTACAGCATCCCGGTGAAGGGCGCGAGCGCTTAGGCGGATGCGTGCGGCGCTGCAAAAGACGAACAGAGATTCTTTGGCGCAGCGAACTGGACCTCAGAAGGACGGAACTAATAATTTTGCGAGCATTAGAGTTTGAACGACGTGAGTTTTGAAAACAGACGGGCGCGCTCGTTGATTTCTTTGCGTACTAGAGTCTTGAGGCGATCGACACCGAACTGCTCGACGGCGAAGCTCCCCAGAACCGAACCGTAAACCATCGCGTTGCGCAGCGTCCGCTCGTTGATTTTGCCTGTACCGGCCAGATAGCCCATAAAGCCCCCTGCAAAGCTATCGCCTGCACCTGTGGGATCGTGTACTTCCTCAAGCGGGAACGCCGGAACTGAAAACAGGAACTTATCGTGAACCATCAGTGCGCCATGCTCGCCTCGCTTGATCACCAGCGTCTTCGGGCCGAGCTTGAAAACTTGCTTGGCGGCGCGCATCAAGTTGTGTTCGCCGGTGAGCTGACGAGTCTCGTCGTCATTGATCATCAACACTTGCGTGTGTTTTAGCGTTTCCTTTAATTCGGCGGGAGTGCGCTCGATCCAGTAATTCATGGTGTCGAGGCCGACGATTTTCGGCGCGCGCTTCATCTGGTGTAGCACCGAGCGCTGGAGCGTAGGATCGATATTGCCGAGAAAGATGAACTGCGAATCGAGATAGGTCTTTGGTAGCACGGGGCGGAAGTTTCCGAAAACGTTCAACTCGGTAACGAGCGTCGTTCGCTCATTCATGTTCTGGCTGTACTTTCCCGCCCAGAAAAACGTCTTGCCCGTCGCGTGCTCCAGGCCTGCGAGGTCGATTTTGCGTCCCTTGAAGACGGACGCGTCCTTGGCGGTGAAATCGTCACCTACGATTCCCACCAGGCGAACCGGCGCGAACTGGCTTGCCGCGAGCGCGAAATAACTCGCCGCGCCGCCGAGCGTCCGATCCACTTTGCCGTACGGCGTCTCGATGCCGTCAAACGCAACTGAACCCACGACGAGTAAGGACATGCAGTCTCCGATTAGGAAAGATATTTGCCGATGATCGGGGCGAGCCGTTTTTTGGTGGTTGCGCTGATTTTCTTGCGGTCGGTGAGGATGGCGTGCGCCGAAGCGGAACCGCACTTACAAGAGCGCTCCTCCGGTAGCGTGCGCACCACTTCCTGCAGCGCCTTCTGGACGTTCACAGTATTGCGCGTCAAATTCTCGATGATCTCGGTGACGGTGACGGCGTCGTGCTGCGGATGCCAGCAATCGTAGTCGGTGACCATCGCGATCGTTGCGTAGCAAAGCTCGGCTTCGCGGGCAAGCTTGGCTTCGGTGAGATTCGTCATGCCAATCACGTCAAACTGGAGCTGGCGATAGGTGCGCGATTCGGCGAGCGTAGAAAACTGCGGACCTTCCATGCAGACGTAGGTGCCGCCGCGGTGTGCCTTCACACGCGCGCGCGCGCACGCATCGGCGACATACGCGGACAAGTGCGTGCAGGTGGGCTTGTCAAAGCCGACATGCGCGACGATGCCATCGCTGAAAAATGTCGAAACGCGATTCTTGGTTCGGTCGAAGAACTGGTCGACGACGACGAAATCGAGCGGCGGCAAATCGTCACGCAGCGAACCGACCGCGCTGACCGAGAGAATGCGCTCGATGCCGAGCATCTTCATCGCGCAAATGTTGGCGCGGTAATTGATTTCGCTCGGCGAAAATAGATGTCCACGGCCGTGGCGCGCGAGAAATGCCACCTGCTTCTCTTCGAGCGTGCCGATCACGATGGCGTCGGAGGGATCGCCGAACGGCGTCTTCACGCGTACTTCACAGGTGTTGGTGAGTCCTGCCATGTGGTAGAGGCCGCTTCCGCCGATGATTCCGACTTTCACGGGTTCGCGTTTCGATGACCACTTCGTTTTTGCTGCCGCTTTCTTTTTCGCCATTCCGTTTCTCCGTTGCTCGGTTCGTGGCTCAGTCGATGGCGAATGGCTCGATTTCGAATCCGCCATTCTTTTCGCGCAAGTATCCTGCCGGCGTACGGCCATCATGGCCAAAAATCGCGAGCCAACCTTCCTTCACCAGTTCGGGGATCCATTTCTTTTTATTTTCAAGCGTGGTCATCGGATACAGATCGTAGCCCATGATCCATGGAAGCGGCAGATGCGCAGCCGTCGGCACCAAATCAGCAAAGAAAAACGCCGACTTCCCGCCGCCGGAAAGTTTCACACACTGCATGTTGGCGGTGTGCCCCGGCATCCGCACCAGTTCAACTCCAGGCGCGATGGCGCGGTCGCCTTCGAGCAGTGCAAGCTTCCCTGCTCTTTCGAGCGGAGCGTAATTCTCGTCAAAGTAGCTGGCTTGATCGCGCTCGTTCGGATTGCGGGCGTGTTCGTACTCGCCGCGCTGTACGACGTACTTGGCGTTCGGGAACGTGCAGACGATTTTGTCCTGTTCGCGACGCGTGTTGCCTCCACAGTGATCGAAGTGGAGATGCGTGTTGATCACGATATCGATTTCGGTGTTGTGATAGCCGTGGCGTTCAAGCTGACCGATGAGCTTCGAATCTTCCAGCCCGTAAATCTGGCGGAGCTTGGGATTCATCTTGGTACCGGCGCCGGTCTCGACAAGAATTGTTTTGCCGCCCGCACGTACCAGCAGGCAATTCATGGCGAGCTGGATGCGGTTTTTCGCGTCCGGCGCCATTTTCTTCTCCCAAAGGACCTTGGGAACCACGCCGAACATAGCGCCGCCATCGAGCCAAACGGCACCGTCACTGACGATGTGGAATTCGAGGTCGCCGAGCTTCAACGCGCCTGCCCCAAGCCCGCACGTTCGATGATTTCATTGACTGCGCCATAGGGATCGAGCTTGCGATCGGCCACGAGCGCGCTGATGCGATCGAGTTCGCGCTCTCCCAAGTGGCGTCCGGCGACACGTTCGAGAAGGCGTGCTTCGAGAAGCTGCAGGATCCATTCCTTCCAGTGCGCGATTTCGCGGCTGCGGCGTTCGTGAGCTTGTTCGAAATGCGCGCGGAAGCGTTCGATTGCGGCGCACAAAGCGGCGATTCCTTTATTTTCCGTGGCAATCGTGCGAATTACTGGCGGCTTCCAGCCTTCGCGCTCGGGCACGAGCTGCAGGATGGCTATGAGTTGCTGTTCGTAGCGGTCAGCGCCTTCGCGATCGGCCTTATTGAGGACAAAAACGTCGCCAATTTCCATCAGGCCGGCCTTCAAATTCTGCACGTCGTCGCCCATGCCGGGCATCAGAACGACGATGGTGCAGTCGGCGAGGCGGACGATTTCGATCTCGCCCTGCCCGACGCCGACGGTCTCAACCAGAATGAACTGCTTGCCTGCGGCGTCGAGCAGCAGCGCGGTATCGCGCGTCGCCTGCGAAAGGCCGCCCAGAAAACCACGCGTGGCCATCGAGCGGATGAAAACGCCGGAATCGCCGAAGTGGCCTTGCATACGAATTCGGTCGCCCAGAATGGAACCGCCAGTAAATGGGCTGGAAGGATCGACGGCGATGATGCCAACGGTTTTGTCATGCGAACGGTAGTGCGCGGCCATGCGGTCAACAAGAGTGCTCTTGCCCGTGCCGGGCGCGCCGGTGATGCCAACGCGATACGCGTTACCGGTATGCGGAAACAGTTCGCGAAGAATATTTTCAGCGTCGCGGTCGTGATTCTCGATGGCCGAAACGGCGCGAGAAATTGCGCGCACGTCGCCCGCGCGAACTTGCTGGGCCCAGTTTTCAACCGAGGCTGTCATCTCTTCGGATGCAACTCACACTACCGCAGCATTTCAATGGCAACAGGGGGCAACACTGACGCTACTAAAGCCGATACCAGACGCGCAGAGGATGATAGCTGCACGCGGATGGGAGTGCAATGCGGTTGGCGACGCGCCAGCAGACGAGGAAACGCCAGAAGAGAGATTCTTCGCCTCGATGAATCGAGGCTCAGAATGACGGCGACGTGCGTGCGAGTCAGGGACGCTCGGTGACCCGGCTATTTCGCGCCGAGGATTTGACGGGCGATCACCATGCGTTGAATTTCGCTGGTGCCTTCGCCGATGGTGCACAGCTTCACGTCGCGGTAGAACTTTTCGGCCGGGTAGTCCTTGATGAAGCCGTAACCGCCGTGAATCTGCACGCATTCGTTGGCGACGCGCACGGCTACTTCTCCGGCGTACAGCTTGGCCATGCTGGATTCCTGGGTGATCCGGAAATCGTGGTTCCCCGCCGCGATGGCGCGGTCGGCGAGCCATGCGGCTTTGTAAGTAAGCAGGCGCGCGGCTTCGATCTCCATGGCCATATCGGCGAGCTTGAACTGGATGGCTTGAAATTCGGCGATGGCTTTGCCGAATTGCTTCCGCTGTTTCGCGTACTTCACGGCCGCTTCGTAGGCGCCTTGCGCCATGCCTAGGCCGAGCGAAGCGATGGAGATGCGTCCTCCGTCGAGAATCTGAAGGCTGTTGACGAAGCCCTCCCCTTCCTTGCCGACCAGATTCTCCGCGGGTACCTTGCAGTCGGTGAAAATTACTTCGCTGGTGTCGCTGGCGCGCAGGCCGAGCTTGTTTTCTTTTTTTCCGGGACCGAAGCCCGGAGTTCCCTTCTCGATGACGAAGGCAGAGATTCCGTGGCTTTTCTTAGCAGAGTCCGTGACGGCCATGCCGACACAAACGTCCGCGTAGTGTCCATTCGTGGTGAAAGTTTTCGAGCCGTTGATCGTCCAGGTGTCGCCGGTGCGGACGGCTTTAGTGCGCGTGCCGCCGGCGTCGGACCCGGCTTCGGGCTCGGTGAGCGACCAGCAGCCGAGCTTGTTGCCCTGCGCGAGCGGCTCGACGTATTTTTGCTTCTGTGCCTCGGTCCCGAATTTGTAGAGGTGATTGGTGCAGAGCGAATTGTGCGCGGCAACAATGATTCCTACCGAGCCGTCAACGCGCGAAAGTTCCTCGATGATGATGGCGTACTCGAGGTAGCCCATTCCCGCGCCGCCGTACTTCTCCGGAAAGATCACCCCGAGGAAACCCATCTCGGCCATTTTCGGAATCAGCTCGGACGGAAAACGAGAGGCTTCGTCCCACTCCATAACGTGTGGGAGAACTTCACCTTCGGCAAACTCACGAACGCTGCGCCGAAGCTGCTGCTGTTCATCGGTGAGTGCGAATTCCACGGCTCCTCGCATATAAGAAAAAGTTATACTGCTCTGCGGCTTTTCTTTATAGCACAGCGGTGCGGATTTCAGGAGCTAAGGCAACGTGAATGCGACGATTGAGTCACCCAGCTTTTCTTCCCCTACGTTGCCGTGGCCGCCCGCGGCGACCACCACGAACTGCTTACCGCCGGGCTTCAACTGGTAGGTCATCGGGACGGCAGCGGCCACGGCTGGAAGCTTGGTCTTCCAAAGCTCCTTGCCTGTCGCGACGTCGAAGGCTCGGAATTCAGGGTCGCGAACCGTTCCGCCGATGAAAACGAGTCCGCCTGCGGTAACGATCGGGCCGCCCAGGCTGACGTCGCCTGCAGGCACGGTCGGAATCGTCGGCGCGAGTGAACCCAGAGGAACCTGCCAGGCGATCGTTCCCTTTGCGATGTCGACGGCCGCCAGCGTCCCCCAAGGTGGAGCGGTACACGGCAAACGGCTCGCCTTCGAGAGAATGAAAGTGCGAAACATGCCGTAGCCCGAGCCCCATTGGCCGGTGAATTGCCCTTCGCTTTCGTGGGCGTCTTCGTCGGCGTCGAATTTGTCCGACGGAATCACACGAACTTTCGCGGCGATGTTGTTCATGTTGACGAATAGCAAGCCGCTCGTCGGATCCCACGCCGAGCCGCTCCAGTTCATGCCGCCAATATTTCCCGGAATGATCAGCGAGCCATTCAGACTGGGAGGCGTAAAGATTCCTTCGTTGCGCAAGCCGGACATGTATTGCTTGCAGTAGTCCCGATCCGACGGCGTGATGCCCCAGGCGTCGTTGAGGTCGAATTTCTGCGGCACGAGTGCGGGTGGAGCGCTCGGGTAAGGTTGGGTTGGGGATGTCGCTTCACCGGGAACGTCAGACTGCGGCACGGCGCGTTCTTCCACGGGGAAAACAGGAACGCCGGTGTCGCGATTCAGGACAAACAGGAAGCCGGTTTTGTTTCCGATGATGACGACCGGTTCGGATTTATCCTCGCGCTGAATAGTCGCGAGAAGCGGAGGCGCGGCCGAATCGTAGTCCCACAAATCGTGATGAACCAGTTGGAAACCCCAAACGAACTCGCCGGTTTTTCCTCGCAGAGCAACGATCGAGTTCGACCACTTGTCGTCACCGGGACGCTTGCCACCGTAATAATCGGGGCTGGCGCTTCCGGTGGGAACGAAGACCAGATCGCGTTCGGGATCGGCGACGATGCCGGACCAGGCATTGCCTGCGCCGGTCTTCCATGCTTTGGCCTTGTCACCGCTCGCGGTGTCTGGCGTATTGGGTGGAAGCGGCTCCCAGTTCCAAACAAGAGCGCCGGTCCGCGCATGGAAGGCGCGGACGACGCCGCTGGCCATGTCCACGCGCGAGTTGTCGTCGATCGCCGAGCCGACGACAACCACGTCGTCGATGACTGTAGGAGCCGACGTCATGTGATACCAGGCGTAGCGGTAACGCGCGACGTCGCGCAGGCTGACCTGTCCATGATTGCCAAAATCGGCGCACGGCTCGCCTGTCGCTCCGTCGAGCGCGATCAGTCGCGCGTCGAGCGTTGATTCATAGATACGCCGCCGGCACGGCTTGCCTTTCGCGCGCGTTGAATCGAGCCAGGTTGCGACGCCCCGATTGATCAGGCCATCGCCGTACGGAATCGTAGTGTCGAGCATCGGGTCGTAGACCCACTTCTGCTTGCCTGTTTCGGGATCGAGCGCGAAGACACGGTTGTAGCCCGAAGTGAGATACAGCGTATCATCCACGACAATTGGCGTCGTCTCGAGGCCCGATCGCTTTCGGCCATCGTTGCCGTCGGAAAGATCATCGACATGAAAAGTCCATGCGACTTTCAGGTTGGTTACGTTGTCGCGATTGATTTGCGCGAGCGGAGAGTAGCGGGTCCCCCCAGCGTCATGGCCGTAAGCCGGCCAGCCATCTGTCGCGGACTTGCGTGCCTCTTGAGCTTGCGCGGCATCTGAGGCGGACAGCAGAAAGACGAGCACACCGAAGGCGGAAAGAAGGCGCGAGATTGGCATCGAGTTCTCCTACGAATCACTACGATGACTTGGTCGGTTTTGTTTCTTGAGTTCGAGCGACCGGATTATGCCATGGCCGTGCGCGGTGCCAAGCGCGCGAAGACGGCTTTTGTGGCCGCGAGCGCTCGGTCGGCGTCGGCGCGAGTGACGTCGCAATGCGTTACGAGACGGACCGAATATTTGGCGGTGGTTCCGGCGAGAACGCCGCTGTTTTGGAGCAGCGTGCAAATCTCGGCGGCGGTGCGGCCCGACCCTGCGACGTCAAAAATGACGATGTTTGTGGCGACGGCCGTCGGATCGAGCTTGATTCCCGAAATTTTCGCAAGTTCCTGCGCCAGATGTTTCGCGTTGTCATGATCCTCGTGAAGGCGTTTCGGCGACTCTTCGATAGCGATCAGACCCGCCGCGGCAAGAACTCCGGCCTGGCGCATTCCCCCGCCGAGGAGCTTGCGGCCCATGCGGGCTTCGGCGATGAAGTCGGCGGGGCCGACGAGCATCGAGCCGACCGGTGCCCCGAGGCCCTTCGACAAGCAGAACATGATCGAATCGAATTTTCGCGTGAGCTGCGCGACGGTCTTGCCAGACGCGACGGCGGCGTTGAAGATGCGCGCGCCATCGAGATGAACTCTGAGGCCGGCGGCATGGGCTTTATCGCAAACATCTTCCATCAGATTCAGCGGATAGACGGTGCCGCCGTGCATGTTGTGCGTGTTTTCGAGCGTGACCAGCGTGGTCTGGGAGTCGTAATAAATCTTTTCGCGAATCTGCGGCTCGATCAAGTCCCAGCTGAGATGGCCCCACGGTGCGGGGATCGGGCGCGGCATCACGCCGGCGATGGCGGACATCGAAGCCAGCTCGTAAAGATTGACGTGCGCGCGCTCTTCGCAAATTACTTCGTTCGTGGGACGCGTCCAACCGCGAATTGCCAACAGATTCCCCATGCAGCCGGTGGGAACGAAGAGCGCCGCCTCGCGTCCGAAAATTTCACAGGCGCAATCTTGCAGTCGATTTACGGTGGGATCCTCGCCGTAGACGTCATCGCCGACCTCGGCGCGGGCCATCGCCTCGCGCATCGCGGCGGTAGGGCGAGTGACGGTGTCGCTGCGCAAATCGATTACGGCATGAGTTCGGGTTACGGCGCTCATTGGTCGGCTTTCCTCAGGCTAATAATTCAGAGAGAATTTCGTTCGATACGGCGAGACGGTCCGGCGCGAGCCGCAGCTTCGAATCGCGCCATTCGAGCAGGCCTTGCGATTCGAGGGCGTCGATGCGGCGGCGAAGATCGACGGCGTCATACTCGCGCTCAAGGCGGGGGAGGTCGATGCCATCGAGCTGGCGGAGGCCCAGGAAGACTTCTTCCTCGAGGGCCTGAAGCGGCGTGACGACTTCCTGCTGCTCGCGGACTGAAATTCCCTGCTCGATGCGGCGGACATACTCGACGGAATCGTGAATGTTGGCCCAGCGATTCTGGCCATCGAAGGAGTGTGCACCCGCGCCGAAGCCCAAGTATGGAACACGCTGCCAGTACTTCAGGTTGTGGCGCGAACGGAAGCCGGGCTTGGCCCAGTTAGATATTTCGTAGTGTTCGTAACCGGCTTGCGCCAGACGCGTGCACGCGAGTTCGTAGAAATCGCTCGATTCGTCGGGCGTGGGCAATGCTCCGGCGCTGTAGCGCGAGCCGCCTGCCAGCGTTTCTTTGCCGAGGCGGCTACCCTCGTCGATTTCCAGCATGTAGATCGAAATATGTTCCGGCGCGATAGCGATCAGTTCTTCGATCGATGCGGACCACGAGGCCGCAGACTGATGCGCAAGGCCAGCGATCAGGTCCATGCTGATATTGGATAAGCCGGTGCTCCGGAGAATTTCGTTGGCGCTGTAAATGTCTCCGCGGCGGTGCATCCGGCCTGCGGCTTGCAATTCAGTATCCACGAACGACTGCACGCCGAGGCTGATCCGGTTGAATTTGGCTTCGAGCCACGTATGCGCTTTGTCCCGTGTGATCGTTTCGGGATCGGCTTCCAGCGTGATCTCGAGACCATCCTCGCCGCGCGCCAAGGTTGCGTTCGACTTGAGCGCGTCTAGGATTTGCTTCAGCGCTGACGGCTCTAAGAGACTCGGCGTCCCTCCACCGAAATAGACCGAGTCCACCGTCGCGCCTGAAGGCACCGGAGGCTTCGGTTCAAATGTCTCGCGAATTTCGCGCGACACGGCGTCGGCGTAGGGCTTGTAGCGTTCGCGGGCAACGACGCCCGTGTGGAAATTGCAGTAGGTACAACGCGTCTGGCAAAAGGGCACTTGGATGTATACGCCGAGAGACATGACGCCTGGATTGTACCGCACGAGAGAGCTGCGGGGAGCTACGAGGCGGGATCGGGGACGATTTTCACCCAGAGTTCGCGATGGCGTGGGCCGTCAAAATCGGCAAAGTAGATGACCTGCCACTGGCCGAGTCGCAGCTTGCCGTTTTCGACGAAGATCGTCTCGGACGAGCCAGCCAGCGCGGTTTTCACGTGCGAATCGGAGTTGCCTTCATCGTGGGAGGAATTTTTCAGGACCGGGACGAGGCGATCGAACTCGGACTCAATTTCGTGCGCGACGGAAGGGTCGTAGCCTTCGTTGATGATTACGCCTGCCGTCGTGTGCGGTATGTAGAGATGGCAAACGCCGTTTTCGCAGCCCGATTCGCGGACGACGGCGACAACTTCAGCGGTCAGGTTAACGAGTTGAGTGCGGCGGGAGGTACGAACGTGCAGCGTGCGCCGCGTCGTAACGGTCTCTGAGGTCTTCTTGGTGGTCATCTTCCGTGCCCGGGCCGCATACCACGAAGCGTTAGGTCCTGTGTCCGTCCAGCTGTTATTTTACCGATACAGTCCATCACAAACGCGACTATTCGAGTGGCTCCGGTGGATGGTACGATCGAGAATGTCGGGGCACGGTCCGGCTGCCACGACATTCCCGGCGCGGTCGCCAAGTGGTAAGGCAAAGGTCTGCAAAACCTTTATCGGCGGTTCGATTCCGCCCCGCGCCTCCAATTTCTTTTTTGACTCATTCTTTCCGGTGGCGCTGCTCCGAGCTGGTGTATTAGACCTCACTGCAGAAAGCGAACAGGGATTCTTAGGCCCAATGAACCGGACTGACAATAACCGATTTGGCCTGTGCTAGCGGGCCATTCCTCTGGACACGCAAGTCTCCCGTTCACTAGCGCTTGATTGCCTGCACTCGCCTCGTACAGTAAAATCAAAGTTTCGCGATCCTTCTGGAGAGACGCCGATGCTCGTGGTCATGCAGTCGCAAGCCACCGAAGAACAGGTTCGCGCCGTTTGCGGTGTGATCGAGACCCTCGGATACAAGGCGCACCCGATTCCCGGAGCGGGACGCACCGCGATCGGCATCACGGGAAACTCCGGCACGTCGGATCTGACGGCGCTCGAATCGATGCCCGGCGTGGGCGAGTGCATTCCGGTCACCAAGCCGTACAAACTGGTGAGCCGCGACGTCAAGCCGGAGATCAGCGTCGTGAAAATTCCCACGGCGCTTGGCGACGTGCTTTTCGGCGGGACGCACGTCGGAATGGTGGCAGGGCCGTGCGCGGTGGAATCCCGAGAGCAGGCGTTCACGGTGGCCAAATATACGAAGGCTGCCGGTGCCCGCCTCTATAGGGGCGGAGCGTACAAACCGAGAACGTCTCCGTACAGTTTTCAGGGCCTGGGCGAAAAGGGCTTGCAGATTCTCGCCGACGTGCGCAAGGAATTTGGCTTGGGCGTGATCACCGAAGCGATCGACAACGAATCGCTCGACCTTGTGGAGAAATACGCGGACGTGATCCAGATCGGCGCGCGCAACATGCAGAACTTTTCGCTACTCAAACACGCCGGGCAGGCGAAGAAGCCCGTGCTGCTGAAGCGGGGAATGTCCGCCACCCTCGAAGACCTGCTGCTCGCGGCGGAATACATTATGTCCGAAGGAAATTACGCTGTGATTTTGTGCGAGCGCGGCGTGCGGACTTTTTCCGATCACACGCGCAACACGCTGGACCTGAGCATCGTGCCGGCCGTGCAGCGGCTGAGCCATTTGCCGATCGTGGTGGACCCTTCGCATGGAACCGGACGGCGCAACAAAGTGCTGCCGCTCTCGCGCGCTTCGGTGGCAGTGGGCGCCGACGGATTGTTGGTGGAAGTGCACCACGATCCCGACCGTGCGCTGTCCGACGGGCCGCAGTCGATTCGTCCCGACGATTACACGCGTCTTTATTCCGAAGTGAGTCAAATCGCGGCGGTGGTGGGGCGCACGCTCAATTGATTTGCCTTGATCGTGGACCGCGTGGCTTTCGCTGTGTGCACCGCGCGCGTGTGATCCAATTCCCATTCCGCAGCGCACGCCCTATACTCCCCTGCCAACGATGAAGCGCAACCTGAATTTCCGCCTAATTTTCCTGCTGCTTCTGCTCGCCGTCCTCGCCATCCGCGAAGTGGCGGTGGAACTGCGGCCATCGTTTTTGCGACCCGGCTTGCACATGCTCGCCTACGTGGGCAACACGGGCGACGGCACGGTGACCGCGATCGATCTGATCGCTCTGTCACGCGCAGCGACGATTGCAACGGGACCTTCGCCGAGCGGCCTTCGCGCGCATCCCACGCACCCGGAGATCTGGGGCGTTAGCACGGATGGCGGCTATGCGTGGGTGATCGACGCGCGTAGCGGCCGGCTCGCCGCAAAAATTCAAGTCGGTGCGCTGCCGTATGCGATCGATTTCTCACCCGATGGAAAGCGAGCATATGTGGCTGCATCCGGGGCGAATGTGGTGGTCGCGATCGATACCGCGTCCCGCCAAGTGACGGCGCGCGGGCACGCCGGCCGGCGCCCGTGGATCGCGCGCGCCACGCCGGATGGCAAACTGCTCGTCGTTTCGAACCGCGACGACGCCACGGTGTCGCTGCTCGACGCGACAACGCTGGGGACGGTGGCAACGATAGGAACCGTTCCTTCCCCGGAGCAGATCGAAATTCTACCGGACAGTTCGCGCGCGTTCGTCACGTCCGGCGCGGTGGATCAAATTTCGGCGATCGATCTCACACAGAAAGTGTTACTCGCAAATCTGGCCATGGGCGGAACGCCGAGCGACCTGGTGCTCAAGCCAGACGGTGGTGAACTTTATATTCCCTCGGCAAACGCTCACGGCTTATTGATCGTGAATACCAGCACGATCGAGGTGGGAGATTTCCTGCTGCTTGGAATGTCGCCGGCTGCGGGCGCGTTCAACGCAGCGGAGAATTCGCTCTACGTGACGGACTCCGCGGCTGGACACGTGGTGCCGATCGAGGTGGACACGCGCCACATGGGCAACCCGATTCAGGTGGGACAGACGCCAAGGGCCTGCATCACGACGCCGGGCGGAGATCTGTTGCTGGTGGTTGACACGGGTTCAAACGATCTGGCGGTGGTCCGGCCGAAGACGGGTTCGTTGATCACGCTGATCCCCGTCGGAGTGCAGCCGCGCGACCTCGCGGTGAAAGTTTTCTAGCTCGAGTTCCCTGCTTTTCGACCCAGACACGTACATCGATCGACGTTCAGCGTAACAGGAAGCGTGCGCTGTTGGACTCGCGATCTCCGCTTCCAGGCATTGACTCGTATGCGACCGGCTTAGGCATTCGAAACTCGCTGGCACTGAACCAAGCGATGAGATCGCCGTTCGACTCGAGGCTCCATCCGGAGTTGTGGGCCGACAATCGCAGCCGGATGCTGGAGACCTCGACGTGGGGGGCGACTCGCAGATCGTATTCTGGGCCGGATTTTCCGCCGTCGATAACCACGTCTAGGCCCGGAACGAGGTCGGCGGCTCGCACCGCAATAAAATTCGCGACATGTGTGTGCCAATTGGCCGGATCACGGCCGAGAGAAGAGTTCGTTTGCGATCGAAGCAGCGACCGTCCTTGCCAGCCTAGGGAGGTGAGATCGTCGCCGAGTTCCAAACTCTCGTTTATTGTGGACGGCCGTTGCGCGCCGCGGGGCCGGTCTTGCCGCACGCCCGGGGGACGCGAGGAGCGCGTATGCCCACTTCCCTTTCGTTTCTGATGCGGCTTGCGCGTGCGACCCTTGGTGCCGCTTTTGTGCTTTCTTGGTTTACGGGCGTCCGATGAGTTCGCGGCAGAGTCGCTTGTCGGTGCTGTTCGACAAAATGCAGGGCGATGCTCTGGAGCTTGCCGCCTTCGGCAGATTCTGTCTCGATCCCGCTGGACTCCAGAAAATACTCCGCGCCGCGCGTACGGTCGATGTATTTGACGTCAGCGGGCGCCTGCCCGACGTCCTCTTCAAACACAACCGGGAGATTAACCTTCGAATTTCGGTCCGATCTGCCGAGAAATGGATTTGACAAAGTATCGTCGCGCCGTTCGGCCACGTCGCTGCGCAAGGCGCTCCCCCGATTGGTCGTGCTGAGCGGTCGGGAGAGTTGAGCGAGGCGTAAAGTGAAGCAACTTGGGCGACTCAGTCCCGGATAACTCAGGTCCAAACGATGCGGGTGCGATGAAGATAAGAAAAACCACCGCCGCCGCGCAGACAAACATCGCCTTCGAGCGCATGGGACCCTCCACTGCTTTTCATGTGGGGTTCCATCCAGGAGATTGGCGGACGCAGCTACGCCTGAGCCGGCTCGTCATCGATCCGGGAGGTTGCTGTTAGGGGAATCAGACTCTGTCGCGAAAAGTTGTGAAAGTCAATACGTGTCAATCGCTGGAAGTCGCTCCAGGCTGCCCGGCTTCCATCGGATGAGCACTCACGGGATCCCACGCGAAATGCTCGTCGCCGAGCGTGATGTCGAGCATTCCGTCGACCGGAAGGACTTCGATCGGCAAGCCGCCCTCCCAGAGTGAAACGCTGGCCATCAGTACGTCTCTCCCGGCCAAGTCGAAAAGTTCGCGCGCGAGGCCCACCTCGATGATTTTTCCGTAAGCGGCGCTCAACACTTTTTCCACGTGCAGCAGGCACGCGCCGCCCTGTTCGAGAACGCAGTTTTCGATTTTGCCTTTCACCACGCGAATCGTGACGCGAGTCTCGCGCGAATCCCAAACCGTGACGCGAAGCTGAAAATCTGCAATTGCGGAGATCGCTTCCTGCACTGGGTCGACGCGAAGGTAAAAGTGTTCCGGCCCGAAGCCGTAACGCACATCGCCGAGGACTCGCGTGCGGCCATGCATGGTTCCGCCGCGCGGATCCGTCGAGTAAAGTCCGGCGCCGATCCACTCGAAGTAGGTCGTCTCGCGGCCGTCGACATTCACTTCGAGAAACGCCTCAGGCGGCTCGCGGTGGGAGCGCTCCGGCGCTTTCTTGATGGGATGTGCCAGCACCTGCGGCGACGGCTCGCCCAACGCGGCGTAAATTTCCGTAAGTTGTTTCCGATAGAGCGCGTCGAACTCCGCATCGTTTGCCGAGCCGTGCTCCGGCCCGTACCACCAATTCCAATCGCTGCCTTCGGCGGCCAGAACAGCTTCGTACGCTCGCGCCAAGTCTTCTTTGGTAGCCGTACCAACGCCGTTGCTGGCTCGCGCAACAGCTCGCGCATAGGCTTCGCGCGCTTCACGCAACAGATCCCACGAACGAACGTCTTCCGCGTGACCGATCCACACGTCGAAATTCGCGTTAATCCATGAGGCTGGAAAAATTCCTTCCATTTTCGGCGCGGCGGAATTCGCAGCGATCGCTTCGCTCACAGTGAGCGCCTGAATCTCCGGGTCGTCCGATATGCGTTTGTAAAACTCGCGCAAAAATTGCCGCCCGTTCTCCGGGTAATACTCCCACGCGTTTTCGCCGTCCAGAATCACGCTGACGGTCGCGGTGCGGCCTTGCGGCTCGCGGTCGCCAATCGCTCGAATGCGGCGATGAAAATCCTCTGCCGCTGCGACCGCGCCCATGCGGCTGTAGACGAAGCCGACCAGGTCCGAAATGTAGTGATCGCGAAAAAATCCAAACATTTCCTCACCGCCTCGCTGCAATTTCCATGGCGTGTAGAGGTCCGGACCGTTTTCGGGATAACCGGCGGCGTCGCGCCAAAAGCCGATATTCCGAGTGCGGCCGAGAACACCTTCGTCGGTGGCGAACCACTGGAAACCCAAATCCATCGCGATGCCGAGCGCTTCATCGGACACCGAACCTTCCGATGGCCACAGCCCGGCGGGCGGCTTGGCGAAAACGCGCTCGTGAAAGGTCCGCGCACGCAGCAGCTGTTCGCGCGCATCGTCCGGAAAGCGAAACGCCGGCTTCGGAAGCGGCGTATGAGGATTTGAAACGCGAGCGATGTCCGTATCGCACAACAGCGGAAGGATGGGGTGGTAATACGGAGTAGTGGATATCTCGATCTGCCCCTTCTCCGCGGACATGCGATACGCGGGCAGCACGGCGCCCAGCAACTCGTGCTGCTTCTGCTTGAGGGCCGCTTTGTCTTCTTCCGTGAAACCTTTGCCGCGCGCGGACAGCTCATTAACGATCGGATCGCGCGCGATATACTCCTCGTCCATCCACGCGAGCTGCGAGAGCAACTGCAAATCGCGCCACGCCTGCAAATCGAATGTGGAAACGCAGGCCTGCGCTCCCGCCGAGCGCACTTGAATCTGCAGCTCCGCGAAACGCGGCCAGCGCTGGATAAAACTCTCGTTAACCTGGAACCCGCGATCGAGAATCTCGCGCTTGGCTTCGGGCTTCAGCGTGTCGGCCGGGGAGAACGCGAGATCAAACCACGGTTCCTTGAAATTGCCGCTGGCGTACTCTTCGATCTGCGCGGCGAGCAACGGCACAAAATTGAACGTGGCGTGGACCTTCGGAAATTCGCTCAGCACTTTCACCATGCCCCAGTAGTCCTTCAAGGCATGAAGGCGCGTCCAGGGCAGCATGTATCGACCGGTCGACGGGTCGCGATACTGCGGCTGGTGCATGTGCCACATCAAAACCAGGTTGACGCGAGCCAAATCCGAAGTTCCTCCTCGATTCGTCTGCAAATGCCGAAACGCCGTCACGCCTACGAATTCCGAGCGGGCGCGACTCTTTCTGGATCAGGGCTTCCTCGCGACGCGGCGTGAAAACGGCAGGACGCTCCAACGGACGCGGCTGGTCCACCGATTTTCGCATCTTCGTAGCGTCAGCCAAACAGCTTTCACGCGCGAAAGAACGGCGGCGTCAACATGCTAGAATCCAGTCCGCGCACATGCGCTTGCTCGACAAATATATCGGCCGCGAAGTTGCGTCCCACGCGGCGCTCGGTCTCGCGGTCTTTACGTTCGTCTTCTTCGTTCCTCAACTCGTCCGCCTCATGGACATGATCGTCCGCCACTCGGGCGGCATCGGCACCGTTCTGCTGATTTTTCTGTGCTCCCTCACGCCAGTTCTGGCGTTCACAATTCCGATGGCCGTGCTGGTCGGCGTGCTCATCGGTCTTGGACGGCTGTCCGCGGATAGCGAAATCGTAGCCCTGCACGCCTGCGGAATCAGCTTGCGCCGGCTGCTGATGCCGATTGGGCTGGTGGCCCTTGGATGCGGAATAGGGACGCTGGTTCTCACGTTCTGGCTCAGCCCTGCCGCCGTGCGGACGCTGCGCAGCCTGGAGCAGCAGGTTCTCTCATCGCAAGCGCCATTTGCGATACAACCCAGGGTGTTCGACGAGCGCTTCCCGCACCTGATTCTGTACGTACAAGACGTGGAGGCTGCCGCGACGCGGTGGAGCGGCGTGTTTCTTGCAACGTCAGCGCAAAACACGACCACGACCGACGTGACGCTCGCGGAAAGCGCGCAGGTGATCCTGACGCCCGCCCGGAATCAGATCGAACTGCATCTCGGAAAAGGCAGCACGCACGAATATGATCCGCAGGAGCCGAACCACTACAATGTCACCACATTTGGCGAGAGCGAGATTCCTATCGACGTTGTGAGCACGTCGACCAGCCCGAAGAGCCAGGCGATCAGCGATGCGGAACGAAGCGTGCCGTCATTGCTTGCGGACAAGGGCCCTCATTGGCGGGATGCGCGCGTCGAGTTTCACAGGCGCATAGCGTTCCCGGCGGCGTGCCTGGTGTTTGCGCTGCTTGGCGTTCCGATTGGAGTGCGGCCGCGGCGTGGCGGTCGCGCGGCAGGGCTGATCCTCACGCTGGTGCTGATCGGCGGCTACTATTTTCTTTTTGTGACCGGTGCGCACATGGCGCAGCAAGGGCAGGTCGCGCCGTGGCTCGGAATCTGGTCAGCGAACATCGCGGCCGTCTTCGCCGGCTTTGTTTTTCTGCGGAGCATCGAATCGATACGCAAGCCGAACCGCGTCGTGGCTTGGTTCGAGTCTCTGATCTCCGGTCGGAATCCGGAGCAACGCCGCGAGATCGAGGCGGCCCCGATTCCCGTCGCAGGCTCTACGCTGAAAAACGGTAGTGCCGTCAAGCCGTCGGACGAAAAGGGCGCGCGGCTTGCCGTGCGAGCCGGAAGCGCTGTGAGCTTTCCGATGCTGATCGATATCTACCTGCTCGAACGTTTTTTTTATTATTTCCTCGTGCTACTCGCGGGATTCGTGCTGATTTTTGACGCGTTCACGCTGTTTGATCTGCTGGGCGACATCTCGAAAAACCACGTACCCGTGTCGATGGTGCTGAATTATTTCCGCTATCTGATTCCGCTGATGCTCTACCAGCTATCTCCGCTGGCCACGCTGGTCGCGACGCTTGTGACCCTCGCGGTGCTGGCGAAGAACAACGAAGTAATCGCCTTTAAGGCCAGCGGGATCAGCTTGTACAGGATCGTGCTGCCGCTCACGCTCGCGGGAATTTTGGTCGCAGCGGGAATGTTCCTACTCGACGATAGTTTTCTTCCCTATGCAAATCAACGCCAGGACGCGCTTCGCAACGAAATCAAGGGCCGCCCTGCTCAGACTTATTTTCAGCCGGCGCATCAGTGGATCTTTGGCGAGAACAGCAAAATCTATAATTACGAACTGTTCGACGCGGACCAGCAGCTCTTCGGCGGACTCAGCGTGTTTGAACTCGATCCGGCGACGTTTCAAATGAAGCGCCGCGTGTTCGCTTCGCGCGCGAACTGGGCTCCAACGGAAAACACCTGGGTGCTGACAGGCGGGTGGGTCCGGGAGTTCGACAGCACCGGAAAAGAAACCAGATACGAGCCCTTTAAGGTGTCTTCGTTCGCGGAATTGACCGAGCCTCCGAGCTATTTCCGTCGAGAAGTGAAGCAGTCCTACCAGATGAACTGGAAGCAGCTGAGTGAGTACATCAAGAGCTTGCAGCAGGCTGGGTTCGATACTTCCAGACTCTCGGTCCAGTGGCAGAAGAAATTCGCATTTCCGCTAATCGCTGCGGTGATCGTTTTTCTGGGTGCGCCGTTCGCATTTCTGACCGGGACGCGTGGGGCGATCGGAGGTGTGGCGGTCGCCGTTGGAATCGGAATTGTGTATTGGGCGACAGCGGCGCTTTTTGAGGCAATGGGATCAGTGGGACAATTACCACCGCTCCTTGCGGGTTGGGCACCGGACGCGATATTCGGATTTTTGGCGGTCTACTTCTTCTTGAAAATGCCGACGTAGGCCGATTTTCTTAAAGTAAAAACGTACATGTGAAATTTCGCGAGCCAAGCCTGCATTCAAGTAAAACTTCATGCATGGTCAGCCGCTAGAAATAGCTCGAATTGTCGGCAATCCGACGCAATCGACTTTCAGAAGAACTTTAGGTCCGCGCCGGTCCGCGCAGGACGCGGGCAGGCAGCATGAAGATAGCCTTCAGAAGGTCGAGCGCCCCGTCGAACGCGACACCCACGAACCGAAACGGTAGAAGAATCAACCAGACGATCGGATAGAGGACCAGCGCGAGCAGCGCCAATGGCCAACAGAAGAACAACAATAAGCACCACAACAGAAATCTCAGCATCGACGGTCGCTCCTTTCCCAGTAAGCCTACAACGCTAAATACGAAAATCCCGATGAAGATGTTTCGTGAAGCGGTGGTGCCCACGTCGGCAGCATACTACCTTGCTAGCGCGGCAGCAGCGATTTGATCTTCTGGATGACAAGGTCGATGCCCACTTCGTTGTGCCCACCCTCGGGAAGGATAACGTCCGCGCTGCGCTTGGATGGCTCGACGAACTCCCTGTGCATCGGCCGGACGGTCTTCATATATTGATCGATCACCATGTCCGTCGTACGGCCGCGGTCGCGGATATCGCGTATCAGGCGGCGGATGAAACGCAGGTCCGCGTCGGTATCGACAAAGATCTTGATGTCCATCAGGTCACAGAGCGGGCGGTTCTCGAAGATCAGGATGCCTTCGACGATGATCGCCGTACGTGGCTCGATGCGAACCGTGCCGGACAACCGGCGAAAGTTCGGAAAATCGTAGGTTGGTCGCTCGATGGCCTGTCCAGAACGCAGCAGGCGCACGTGCTCGGCTAGAAGCGCGGTGTCCATCGAGTTCGGATGATCGAAATTAAGATGGACGCGTTCTTCGTAGGAAAGACCTGGGTAGTCCTTATAGTAGTTGTCCTGCTGAAGGACGACGACGCTCGTTTCAGACAGCGCCTCGATAATCCGACGCGTGATCGTCGTTTTGCCCGATCCCGTGCCTCCGCAAATTCCGATAACCAGCGGCTGGACGTGTTGCAGCTCGAACCTCACTTGCGGAGCAAATGTAAAGCTTGAATGGATTACCGGGCCTCTTCCGTGCTCAGTTCCGAGAAGTCTGCGATCGTTGAGAATTCCTTGTAGAGTGATCCCAGGAGCGCAAGTCGATTCGAGCGTATGGCAGGATCCTCAACCATCACCATCACTTTATCAAAGAAGCCATCGACGCTCGGCCGCATCCTCGAAATTACCTCAAGCGCTTCCTGATATTGCCTTGCCTTCTTGCTGAGCGCGGCTTCTCGGCCAATCTTCACAGAAGCATCAAACAATTCTCTCTCGGCAGGCTCGGTAAAAAGTTGAGGTTGTACTTGAGGATAGGTCATGTGCGCTCCGCCACCAGATTTTTCCAGGATGTTGCGAATTCGCTTGAAGGCTGCGGCCAGCGGTGCGAAGTCTTTGGTGGTGCGGATTCGTTTCACGGCGGCGACGCGATCGGCAGCGTCGACGAGATCGTCGGCACTGGCGGCGAACGCTGCGTTAATTTCGTCTGGGTTGAATCCATCGCGTTCGCGCAAGACGAATCTCGCGCGTTCGAGCAAGAAATCCAGAACCTGCTTCTGCACCTCTGCGCTGACCTCAATTCGGGGGGCGAGTTCGTGGAGCGCACGAGCTGCGGCGGAAATCGCCGAACTCAATGAGAGCGGCAGCTTACGCTCAAGGATGATCTTCACGATTCCGAGGGCTGCGCGGCGAAGCGCGAATGGATCGCTCGACCCGGTCGGAATTGCTCCGACGGCAAAACACGCGACGATTGAGTCGAGCTTGTCCGCCATCGCAACCGTGCAGCCGGTGAGATTTCGCGGCAACGGGTCTTCCGGGCCTTGCGGCTTGTAATGATCGTAGACGGCCCAGGCGATTTCTTCGGTTTCGCCCTGCGCGTGCGCGTAAAGTCCGCCAACGACCCCTTGAAGTTCCGTGAACTCCTTCACCATGTCGGTGACCAGGTCGCATTTCGCGAGCTCGGCGGCGCGGTCGGAGCCGGCGACGTCGGCGTGCGAAACTCCGCTCGAGAACCACTGCTCCGCGAGCCACCGCGCGATGGAGCGTATGCGTTCGACTTTGTCGCCGTAACTTCCAAGGCGCGATTCGTACGTGACGGCGTTCAGCTTCGGAAGATAGTCGGCGAGCCGACGTTTCTGATCGGTGTCCCAGAAAAATTCGGCGTCTTCGAAACGCGCGCGAAGCACGCGCTCGTGCCCCGCTCGAACGAGTCCCCTCGCATCATTCGGAAGATTAATCACCGCGAGGAAATAGGGGACGAGTTCTCCATCCTTCGACTCAAGCCCGAAGTATTTCTGGTGATCGCGCATCACGGTGCTCAGAATCTCATCTGGAAGTCGAAGGTATTTTGTATCGAAGCTTCCGACGATCACCGACGGATATTCATTCAAGTAAGTCACGAGGTTTAGCAGTCCCGCATCATCGTGAAGTTGAAGTTTTTTCTGGCGCGTTACGTCATGAATCTCACCTGCGATTTTCCGCTGTCGCGCATCGGGCCTACACAATACGAAGTTCTTTTTTAACTTGAACTCGTAGTCGCTCACGCCGTTCACCGGGACTCTTTTCCTTCCGAGGAAGCGATGCCCTTCTGTGTGATTGCCGGAGGCGACATCGGCGAACGTGAAGGTGATTATTTTTCCATCGAGCAGCGCGACGATCCAGCGTACGGGCCGAACGAACCGTGGTCCGTTCGCACCGGTCCAGTACATCGACTTGGGCCACGAAATTCCCGCGATTGCTTGCGGCAGAATTTCTTGCAGGATCTTTGAGGCGGGGCGTCCTAGGGTCGTGGTCTTGGCTGCGAGATAGTCGCCCTTGGGAGTCGCGACGATGGAGAGCTTGTCCATCCCAACGCCCTGCTTCTCGGCAAAACTAACTGCCGCGCGGGTAGGCGCACCGCTCGCATCGAAGGCAACGGACTTCGGCGGGCCGGTCACTTCCTTTGTAACATCCGCTTGCTGCAATAGAACGCCGCGAACGATGGCGACAAGCCTGCGCGGCGCACCGAAACATTCGATGGACTTGTCCGCAAACGGCGGTTCGAGTAGTCCGCTGTCGATCAGCCTGGATTGAAGCAGCGCTTTTAGCTCGGTTGCCGCCTTCGCGATCATTCCCGCAGGGATTTCTTCCGCGCCGATTTCGAATAGTAGCTCTCCATGAGATTTTCGGCTGACGATTGCGGCGTGCGCCTTGGATTTTTTTTTCACCTGCGCACCTCAGCCGTTGCTTGAACTGTCGGCGCGGCCACAAGCTCGCGTTGCTTCAGCCACAACTCCGCTCCGCGAACGGCAAGTTTGCGGATGCGCGCAATCATCGCGGCACGCTCGGTCACCGAGATTGCTCCGCGTGCGTCGAGTACGTTAAAGAGATGCGAGCACTTGAGAGTGAGTTCGTACGCAGCGATCAACGGAAAGCGCACAATGTTGGCGTCCGGCTTCTTCGGCCACAGTTCAAGTATTCGTCGAGCTTCCGCTTCGCTGCCGTCGAATTGCTTCCGCGTGGCGACGGGGTCAGCATAATCAAAACTGTAGGATGACATTTGTTGTTCATCCGCAAGACGCACCTGGCGGTACGTAACCGTGTCCGACCACCGCACGTCGAACACGTTATCGACTCCTTGAAGGTACGCGGCGATGCGGTCGAGGCCGTAGGTGAGCTCCACGGAAATTGGATCGAGGTTCAAGCCACCACTCTGCTGAAAATAAGTGAACTGGCTGATCTCAAGTCCATCGAGAAGTACTTGCCAGCCGATTCCCCACGCGCCGAGCGTCGGCGCTTCCCAATTGTCTTCTTCGAAGCGGACATCGTGCTCCTTCAAGTGAATTCCAACCGCCGCCAAACTTTCTAGATAAAGGTCCTGGATGTCCACCGGCGCAGGTTTGAAGATCACTTGAAGTTGCGTGTGCTTGTAAAGTCTGTTTGGATTTTCGCCGAAGCGGCCATCGGCAGGACGGCGACTTGGCTGCGCGTACACCACGCGGTATGGATCGGGCCCGAGTACTCGCAGAAATGTTTCGGGATGCATTGTGCCCGCGCCAACCTCGATATCGTATGGCTGCTGCAGAATGCACCCGCGCTGAATCCAGTATTCTTCGAGCTTCAGCAGGATTTCCTGGAACGTCAGGCCTTTCGCTTTGGGCGCAACGGCTCGACTGGCGTCCTTTTTCGGTGAGATCTTCACTCCGGCGACTCCAACAATTCCCGCGAGGTGAGCTTGCGGTCGATTTGGTGTTCGATCAGGTCCAGCATAACATCAGTCAATTCCCGCGCAATTCGAGAAGGCGCCATTTCTTGGCGAATCGCTTCCAGCTTTTCGGAGAGAATTGTTCGGGCGAGAGCCATCGCTGCGGGAGCGAGCGCGCGCATGCCTGGCCGCCTGCACTTTTCACACACCAAAGCGGACGCGCTCGGCGAAAAATACGCAGCGAGCGGTTTCCCGGGAACCACCGCGAGCAGCCGACCGCATCGAGCGCACGCGTCGAGCGACGGCAGCCACCCACCCAGCTTCACCGTCCACACCGCAAAGTACACCAGCGGTAGTTCGAATTTCCCTGTCGTCTTGATCGCGCGTGCCACGAGAAGCAGAAGCCGGAAATTCGCATCCGCAGCTTCGTGGTCCGGCAGAACTGTCTCAGTGACTTCGCTGAGGATCGCCAGCGCTACGCCGTTTTCGTAGCTCCGGAAAGCATCCATGAACGATTCAATCAAGTCGCACTGATTGACGCGCACCAAGTCTCGATTCTCTTTCTCGTAAAACCACACTTTGATATAGGAAAGCCGCTCGAGCGTCGATCCGAACTTGCTTTTGGTTTTTCGCGCGCCTGACGCGACTCCGCGCACGCGTCCCATCGAACGCGTAAAGAAGCTGACGAGGCGGTCGGCCTCACCGAGCGGGTAGGTTTGAAGAATAATGGCTTCGGATTCGTGGGCTGGCATCTTCGGTCAACGCGCCGACAGTTCGCACGTCACTTGAATAACGATGACAGCGCGAATTTCTTTCGACCGCGAACAGAAATTGTTATCACACGATTCAGACTCGTGCAATCGTTACCCGCACTCTTGCAAACTTACTTCAACTCTCGCCGACCAGAGTTCAATTTAAAGCACGGACTCACGCTTCCCTGAACGGGCGCCGACCCGCCGCAAAACATTCAAGTTGATTCGATAGACGCCGGGTTACTCAAACACTCGCACCGGAGCGCTTGAGCGTGACTTCAACTGTTACTTTAATGACCTCGCGAGATCCGATGTGTGATCGTGCGCGCGCCAAATCTCGAGGACAGCTCAAGCTGTGGGCTGAAAAGACTCCACAACCAAAACTTGAGTCACGTGCTTTCCTATTTTCGATTCGATGGAAATTTCCACCCAAGAATTCCGATGGCATACTACTGAAATGTACTCCGTCCAATTGCACCAGGCCCAAGCTCGGTGATTCCGCTAAAGGATCTTCAACCGCGCCGCTCGGCTCCAATCGTTACTCTGCTCCTCATTGCGGCGAACATTCTTGTGTTCCTGTATCAAGCTTCGCTTCCCGCTCGCCCCGCTGACGCCTTCATGAACGCATACGCGGTCGTCCCCGCCCGATTTTCAATGGCGCTCGCCGGAAGTCATCACTACACACTCGCCCAAGCGCTCGTCCCGCTCGTTACCAGCATGTTCCTTCACGCTGGATGGCTGCACATCCTGGGCAATATGTGGTTCCTCTGGATTTTTGGCGCGAATGTGGAAGATCGAATGGGCCACATCTCCTACCTGCTCTTCTACCTGATTTGCGGAATCGGTTCAGGAATCGCGCAAACTGCGTTTTCCTGGGGCTCGCACGTCCCGGCACTCGGCGCAAGCGGTGCGATCGCCGGAGTCCTAGGCGCTTACATCATCTACTTCCCTGCCTCTCGCATCCTTACTCTCGTTCCACTTTTCATTATTTGGTTCATGGCGCGAGTGCCGGCGTGGGTATTCATTGGCCTTTGGTTCATCATCCAATTTCTCAGCGGAGTAAGTTCACTCGGCGCGCGCAGCATGGGCGGTGTGGCGTGGTGGGCGCACGTCGGAGGATTTTTGCTCGGACTTGCGCTGGCACGATTCTTCGAAACGACTTCCAAGCGTCCCGCAGATGGTTAACCTCGTCGGAATGCCGACAACTCAAGGAACACGCGAAGCGAAAAGCAGCCACAAATTGGAAACCCCGCAACCTCAAGCTCCGCTTTGATCTCGCACCGTGCTCGACTGCATCCAAATTTGAACTGTCGTCACCAGCAAAGCACGTCACGGAAGTTCCGCAAAAATGCGACGCGGCTGGGTGTCGCACTCCGTGAACGAAATAGCCGTAAAATAAGGACCAGCACGTAGGATGACCGGCCTGGGCGCCGGTAGGACGGCTTGAGAGCCAACAGAATCGCGTGAAATTGCGGCGCTTCGATATACAATACCCGTACCCGGATTACGACGCACCGCGACGAGTGTAATTTTTCGCCGCCCCATCCGTAACATTCGATAGCACGGTGCGTTTACATACTGTTCAGGAGCCCACGCGCCCCATGTCCTCATCTACAACCGCACCCAAACACGACCTCGGCTCCCTGCGCATAGGCGAAGGGCAGCGAAAGGGCTCGGCCGCGGGTAAAAAGCTCGGCGTTTTCGCAGCGATTCTCGGCGTGGTTGTTATTGCGGCTGGCGCAGTGTTCGCGTTCCGTAACCAGAAGCCCGTAGTGCAACTAACGACTGTCGAGAAAGCCGCCGAAGGCCGCCCCGCCCTGCTCAATGCCAGCGGGTACGTGACTCCGCGCCGCCGCGCAACGGTTGCCGCTAAAATAACGGGACGCGTGATCGGCGTTTATTTCGACGAAGGACTGCACGTCAAAGAAGGCCAGGTTCTCGCCAAGCTCGACGATTCCGACGCAGTGAGATCGCTCAACTCCGCGATCGCCGACCGCAACGCCAGCCAAGCCGCGATTCAAGATTTCCAAGTCCAGCTTAAGAATGCGGAAATTGAACTGGGCCGCGCACAAAAACTTCTCGCCGCCGGCGTACAGAGCCAGGAAACAGTGGACACCGCCACGATGAACGCCGACAGCCTACGCGCGAAAATCGCGCTTGCGAAGGAGCAGGTGCAAACCTATGTGGCTCGCATCGCGGAAGCGCAGCAGGCCGTTGACAACACGGTGATTCGCGCGCCGTTCGACGGCATCATCGTCTCGAAAGACGCGCAAGTCGGCGAAATGGTGTCGCCCATCTCAGCGGGCGGCGGGTTCACGCGCACCGGCATCGCGACGCTGGTCGACATGAACTCGAACGAGATAGAAGTCGACGTCAACGAGTCGTATATCGCGCGCGTGGAACCCAATCAGCCCGTAACTGCTGTTCTCGATGCCTATCCGGACTGGCAGATTCCCTCGAAGGTGCGCACCGTGATTCCTACGGCTGACCGGCAGAAGGCCACGGTGAAGGTGCGCATCTCGTTCATCAAGCTCGATCCACGGATCCTGCCGGACATGGGCGTGAAGGTGACGTTTCTTGGGGAAGCGCCAACCGAGAAAAAGGGCGACACGCCGCCGGCAGCGTTGGTCTCGTCCGACGCGATTCACGACGACGGCGGCAAGTCCATCGTCTATCTGTATAAAGACGGCAAGATTGAACGTCGCGCCATTACCGCCGGCAGTACGCGCGGATCGGACACTGAGGTTATCGCCGGCCTGCGTCCCGGAGACGTGGTCGTCACGAAAAGCCCCTCGCCATTGAAGGATGGCGAGGAAGTTCAAGTTCAACGTTAGATCGTTCGGAGGACATTCTCGATGGTTCGAGTCGACGGCAAGGGCGGTTCCGATAGCCTCATCAAGATTCGCGGGCTCGACAAACAGTACAAGCGCGGCGGCGAGAACATCGACGTGCTCCAGGGCCTGAACCTCGACGTCGACAAAGGCGACTTCGTGGCGTTCATGGGGCCGAGCGGCTCGGGCAAGACGACGTTGCTCAACCTGCTCGGCGGGCTCGATGTGCCCACACGGGGTTCGATCACCGTGGCTGGCGACGAAGTGACGAACATGTCCAGCGGCAAGCTCACGGAATGGCGGGCGCGTCACGTAGGTTTCATTTTTCAAATGTATAACTTGATCCCGGTGCTCGATGCGTTTCAGAACGTCGAGCTTCCCCTGCTCCTCACCAAGCTCTCGAAGGCCGACCGGAGGAAGCACGTCGAGACGGCGCTCGGCGTCGTCGGACTTGCCGACCGTTTGCACCACTACCCGCGCCAACTTTCCGGAGGTCAAGAGCAGCGCGTGGCGATCGCTCGCGCGATTGTTGCGGACCCCACGTATTTGCTCTGCGACGAACCGACCGGGGATCTGGACCGCAAGAGCGCCGATGAAGTACTTGAACTCCTGCACCGGCTCTGTGCGGAATACAGCAAAACGATCTTGATGGTCACGCACGATCCGATGGCCGCTGAGAAAGCTCAAGCAACACTTCACTTAAACAAAGGCGTTCTGGTGGAGGCGTCGGCTGTGGCCGCTGGAGGTGTTGCATGAAGTATGCGCACTTGATTTTTGCGAATATGAAGCGGAAGAAGCTCAGGACGTTCTTGACGGTTGGCTCGTTCGCCGTCGCGCTGTTCCTGTTCGGATTTCTCGCGATTATTCACGGAGCCTTCGGCGGCAATCTAGATGTGATCGGCGTGGACCGTCTGATGGTCATCAATAAGGTGTCGATCATCCAGCCGCTCCCAATCTCCTACAAAGCGCAGATCGAGCGGATCCCCGGCGTGAAGTACGTTACCGCACAGACCTGGTTTGGCGGCATCTACCAGGACCCGAAGAATTTCTTTGCGAGCTTTGCGATCGATCCGGACACGCAGCGGTTGGTGTTTCCCGAGCTTGCCGTGCCTGACGACCAGTGGCAGAAATTCCTGGGCGACCGCGAGGGTGCAATCGTCGGAGCGAAGACAGCGAAGCGTTTCGGCTGGAAAGTGGGCGACCGCGTACCGATTCAGGCGCCGATTTACGGTGGGACCTGGGAATTCAATATCGACGGCATTTACAACAGCCCGAAGGATGGCGTTGACCTGACGCAATTCTGGCTGCACGACAAGTATCTCGAGGAGCGGCGCACTTTCGGCAAGGGCCAGATCGGTTGGTACACCGTGAGCCTCTCCAATCCCGATGACGCTCCAAAGATCATCAAGGAAATCGACGATCAGTTCGCCAATTCCCCGTTCGAGACGAAGAGCGAGACCCTCGCAGCGATGACGGCTTCCTGGGTGAAGCAGGCTGGAAACATCGAGTTTCTGATCATGGCCATCGGCGGCGTGGTGTTCTTCACCTTGCTGCTCGTCACGGGCAACACCATGGCGCTGTCGGTGCGCGAACGGATGGGCGAACTGGCGGTGATGAAAGCCGTTGGCTTCTCCGATCGTTTCGTCCTGTTCATCGTGCTTGCAGAATCGCTTTCGATCGCGCTGATCGGCGGGATCCTTGGCATTCTTCTCGCGAAATTGATGACCCTGGGCGGCGATCCGACCGGCGGGATTCTTTACAGCTTCATTCTCCCTGTGTCGGCGATGCTGCTTGGCATTGTGGCTGCACTTGGAATCGGAATGCTCGCGGGAATCATTCCCGCGACGAATGCAATGCGCCTGCGCGTGGTTGACGCGCTGCGGAGGGCTTAAAGCTTATGGCGGTTCCAATCGTCTACAACCTGCGCAGCATGAAGGTGCGGTGGCTTACGGCCGTCGCCGCAGTGCTCGGAATCGCCGGGACCGTCGGCGTGTTCGTGGCGATGCTGGCGCTCGCGCATGGATTTCGCGCCACGCTCATCAACTCAGGCTCGCCAGAGAACGTCTTGATTCGCCGCGCGGGCTCGTCCGCCGAACTTGACGGGTCGGTAGCTCTCGATCAAATCCAGGCCATTGAAAACGAGCCGGGCGTTGCGCATGATGCGGATGGCAAGCCGCTTGTGAGTCCGGAAGCGGTGCTCATCGCCGGCTTCAATTTGAAGGCGACGGGTACCAACGCAAACGTGCAGGTTCGCGGCGTCTCGCCAGTCGTTTTGAAGGTTCGGCCGAACATCAAAATGGTTGAGGGCCGCTTTTTCGAACCGGGCCTGGCAGAATTGATTATTGGGAAAAACGTCACTTCGACCTACGACGGACTTGAACTTGGAAAGTCAATTCCCTTCGGCGGGCAGACCTGGAAAGTAGTGGGAGTGTTCGACGCAGGCGGCAGCGCGTTCGACTCCGAGATTTGGGCGGACAGCCATGTGCTGAACCAAGTCTACAAGCGGCCCGAGAATCTATCCCAATCTGTCACCGTGCGGCTCACTTCACCGGCGGCCTTCAATCAGTTCAAGGATGCCGTCACGGCCGACCCGAAACTTACAGTTCAAGTGGATCATGAAGTGGAATATTACGCGCGCCAGTCGCAGGTGCTCACCACGCTGATCACGATTCTGGGCGGCGTGGTGGTGTTCATCATGGGCATCGGGGCGGTGATCGGCGCTTTGAATACGATGTACGCCATGGTTTCGGAACGGTCGCGCGAAATCGCCACGATGCGGGCGATCGGGTTCCCACGGATGAGTATCGTAGTCTCTTTTGTCTTTGAAGCCCTGGTGATCGCGTTCATCGGTGGCTTGCTGGGATGCCTCTCTGTGCTGAAGCTGAACGGCTACACCACCGGTACGATGAACATGCAGACGTTCTCGCACATGGCGTTCGCGTTTCAGATCACGCCTCTGCTGCTCGCGTTCGGGATTTTCTTTGCGCTGCTCATGGGAGTTCTCGGAGGCGTCCCGCCCGCGTTTCGCGCGGCGAACCGGCCCGTCGCGTCCGCTCTACGAGAACTTTAATTGTCGGGAAATGTCCGACGGAGCGCCTGCGTCGGTAGGCCGACATCGCGCCCTCTGCTTTACACATTGTGGAAATTTATTTCGGCAGGATCTCTGAGTCGATCGCTTCAACTTTAACCTAAAATTTCCTTCCGGTCGCTGTGAAGGTCGCCTTCGTCCGTCACCTTAGGACGAAGGTGGGCGCTCTCCGCGCTTAAAGCTTCACTTCCACTAATTCTTTGCAGCGCGGTTGGCGACCCACTCGCCCACCTCCATCGTTTTCAACGTTCCGCCCAGTTCCGCAGCCGTCTTCCCTTCGCGCAATGCCGCGCGGATGCTCGCCTCGATGTTCTTCGCTTCGGCTCCCCAGCCAAAATACTCGAACATCATCGCCACGGTCAGGATCGCTCCCATCGGATTCGCGATGTTTTTGCCCGCAATGGTCGGCGCAGATCCGTGAACGGGCTCAAATAGCGAGACCTGGCCCGGATGGATGTTGGCGGAGGGCGCGAGCCCTAGGCCGCCCGCGAGCTGAGCGCCGAGGTCGCTGGCGATATCCCCAAAAAGATTGGTGGTCACGATAACGTCGAATTGCGACGGGTCGCGCACCATCTGCATCAGCAGGTTATCAATGTACTGGTGCGAAGCCTCGATCTCCGGATATTCCGCGCGCACCAGCTTGAACACGCGTTGCCAAAGCGCGTGGCCGAACGTAAGCGCGTTCGACTTGTCGGACATGCAAACGCGCTTCAGGCCTTTTGATTTTGCGTACTCGAACGCGTAGCGGATGATCCGCTCCACGCCCTTGCGCGTGTTCACGTCCTCTTGAATCGCAACTTCGTCCGGAGTTCCCTTCTTGAAATTTCCGCCGAGGCCGACGTACGGGCCTTCGGTATTTTCGCGGAACACGATGAAGTTGACGTCTTCTTCGGTGCGGTCCTTCAGTGGCGTAAACTTTTTGTCGAACATGACGCACGGGCGGGCGTTCACGTAAAGGTCGAGCTTGAATCGCAGGCCGAGCAGGATATCCGCGGCGTGAATGTTGGAAGGGATGCGCGGGTCACCCATCGCGCCCATCAGAATCGCGTCAAAATCGCGATGAAACATTTCCACGGCGTCGGCTGGCAGCGTGGTCCCGTCGCGGAGGTAACGGTCCGCGCCCCAGTCGAAATCGGTCAGCTTGACCTCTTTGCCGCCCCGCGTAGCGGCGGCCTTCATCACCTTCACTGCCTCGGGAATCACCTCTTTGCCGATACCGTCGCCGGGAATGATGGCAATGCGTTTGGGGGAATTTTTCGATTCAGTCATGGAGGAACGAAAGCTAGCACGCGGGTATAACACTGTCAAACGTGGCTTCGTGACCTGTCGTTGCGTTTGAGCGCAAGGGCGCTGCGGCTCATCGTTCGTGCATGGATTCAAGGCCTGTCGATTTGTCGAAATGGCTAAACTCGCGACCTACTGAGAGTAGCTCCCGAACGGACTCGAACGTCTATGCGAGAGGCGCAGCGCGCGCTAAGAATAGCGCCGGCGAGCCAAGTGGGGCGAGCTAGCTACCAATGAGCCACTGGGCGATGCGCCGCCATTGCGGGGTGGCGGCCAGTGCAATGCGCACCGGCACGCAGGTGAGCAACGCGAACAGGCAGCCCCAGACATACACGAGATGAATTCGGCGGCGTGTGATCAGGTCGTAAGCCGGGCCGGCGAACAGAAATGCCAGGCTGACCGTCACCATCGCCGCCGGACGTCGGCCGACGAAAGGCAAACGCGGAATCGCCGCAGTGAGAAGTCCGGCGACAACGGCCAACAACATCAGCCGCTGGTGCGCCTCGCGATTGCGGCGCCCCAAAAATCCGAGCGTGACGAATGCCGCGAACGTGAAAATGTCGATAAGCGAAATCAGAAACACCGTCTCGGCATTCGTCAGGGCGTTGCCGTGCCCGAGGCGCTCCGCGCTGAACGCCGCGAGTAAACCCAGAATGAACATCGCCACGGCTAGAAATGCGCCCGCGTAGCCCAGTCGCCGATGGATATCGGGACGGTTCGAGGCGATGAGCGCGGTTTGCGCCACGAAGAATATCATCCACGCGGAGAACAGAATTCCGTGGATGTGGAGTAGCGGCCTGAGCGGCGGCGTTGCGAAATACGATTTCAGATAGTACGACCGCGCGAAGCCGAGAAAGACCAGGAGCGCCGAGACAAACGCCATCGCGAGGTAGAAGCGGCGGTCTTTTGCTTGGCGAGCCTCCGCCGATGACCGGGCGGGAGATCGCGACACTCGAGGGGCTGAAGATATGTCCTGCGACATCTTTCCCTCCACGTCCGAACGTGTCCGCAAACCGGCGCTCTGGAGCGCCATTCGATTCGAGCCGTCGGGCCGGTGGAAAAATCAGGAATGGGTACGAAACAATGGCGGGAGCATATCATCCCGCGCGGCCAACGGCACGCAGGCTGGCGATTACAACCGTGACAAAATTGCAACCGATCGTCGACCGCGATTGTTGCGGGCGACGACGCGAAACCCAGCATCCGCGGCGGGAACGTGCACCTCACGTTCGCGGTTGAACGTTACAGATAAAATAAGCGATCGCACTGATGAAAGAAGCACTGGCGTCACTGGAAGCGCAGCGCGGTCATAGGATCCACGCGCGTGGCGCGGCGCGCTGGCAAATAGCAGGCCAGCAAAGCCACACCGGCGAGCAAGACCCCGACGGCGGCGAACGTAACAATATCCGTGGCGCCGGTTTGGAATAGTAGCGCGCGTAGGAAGCGCGTCAGCGCCAGACACAGCACGAATCCGAGCACCAGCCCGGCGACGATCAGCCGTATCCCATTGCCCAACACGAGCCGCAGCACATCGCCGCGCTGCGCGCCAAGTGCCAGACGAATTCCTAATTCGTGCGTGCGCTGCCGCGTGGTGTAAGAAATCAGGCCATAAATTCCCACTGCCGCCAGCACCAGCGCCAAGATTCCGAATAGCCCAACAAACGTCCCCGCGATTCGCTGGCCCATGCTTCCAATCTGAACTTGCCGCTCGAGAGTGCCTTCATCGAAGATGGGAATATTCGCGTTCATTTCGTGCACGGCTTTTTCGATGGACTTCGCGTAGGTAAGCGGCTCGCCAGAAACCCGCGCGTGGATGGTGGCGTACGCCGAATAGTCCTGGAGGATTGGAAGGTAAATCATTGGCGGCACGATTTCGTCCAGACGGTCGTATTTCGCATTCTTGGCGACGCCGATCACGGTGAATTTCATATACCGCGTGTCGACGCGCTTGCCGAGCGGATTCTGTCCCGGCCAATACCGATCGGCGAACTCCTGATTCACGATCGCCACGGCTTGGGAGTCGACCGAGTCCTCGGACGTGAACTCGCGCCCCGCGACGAGCGGGATCCGCATAGTGCGGAAATAACCCGGCCCGGCGTCCGCATCCTTGACGTCCATGGATTCCTTCGCTTGCGGAACGTAGCCTTCCGGGTGGACCACCGCACTGTCGGATGAATAGCCGAGAGGTGTCCAATCCGCGAGTGTTACGGATTCTACGCCGGGAATCTGCTGCAACTTCGCAATCAGTTGGCGCTCAAATTCCACTCCGGTTTTCAAATTGTAGCCCGCCGGAAATAGGTTGAACGATCCGAGGAAGACGTTGTGCGGGTCGAATCCTGGATCTACCCGCTGCGCAGCCGCAAAACTACGGATGAAAAGGCCCGAGCACACCAGCAGCAACAGTGAGAGCGCGATTTGTGCGACTACCAGAACGCTCGAAAGCCGCGCCTTGCGAATGCTCCCCGTGCTGCTGGTCGAATCTTCCTTCAACGCTTCCATCGGCGGCAGACCCGAGGAACGAACCGCCGGAATTACACCGAAAATCACTCCTGCCAGCAACGAAATCAGAAACGTGACCAGCAGAACCCTGCCATTCGCCGAAATATTTAGCGAAACAGGGACGTTTGTAGGCGGCACAAACCGCGAGAACGCACCCGCCGTCCAAGCCGTAATCATCATAGCGAGGACGCCAGCCAGCACTGCCAGAATTAAGCTCTCGACCATAAATTGCCGCGCCAGGCGCCACCGCGTCGCTCCGACTGCGAGCCGCACAGCCACTTCCCTCCGGCGAGACACCGAACGCACCAGCACCAGATTCGCCACGTTTGCGCAGGCCAGCAGCAGCACAAATCCGGCGATCGCGAGTAGCATCGGCAGCAACACATAGAGATACGCATTCGCGCCGAAGGGGCCGCGCCAGAGCGGATAAATCGTTACGTCGTTCTCGCTCTGGTGCTCGTTGGGGTATTCTGCGGCCAGGCGTTTCATCAGCCCATCCATCTCGACCTGGGCCTCGGCGATGGTCACGCCCGGTGCGAGCTTTCCCTGCAACACCATCCAGTTCGTGTCCCGCGCGTGGAGGCGGTCCAGGTTCGACGCAATCTGCTGCGACATGCTCACCGGAATCCACATCTCCGTGGTCAGTCCCGTCTGGCTTCCCTGAAACGCAGGCGGCGCGACGCCAACAATTTCGTATGAACGCTGGTTCACCTGCAGCGACTTTCCCACTACGTGCGGATCGCCGCCGTAGCGCATCTGCCAGAGTCGATAGCTGATCACCACCACAGAATTGCCGCCTGGCGCAGTGTCTTCGGTTGGCAGAAATCCGCGGCCGAGAATCGGTTTCACGCTCAAAATGTCGAAGTAATTTGCCGAGGTGAGCGTGGCCCAGGTGTGTACGGGAAATGCTCCGCCGGTGATGTCTACGGGGCGGAACGCCGACGCGGCGATGCCGGTGAAGCTGTGATTCGCGCGCACCAGGTCCTGGTAGTCGGGATAGGAAAAATCACGCGGGGCGCGGAGTTCAGTCGAGCGGTTCAGCGTGACCACGTTCGAGATATCCGACGACCCAGGAATCGGATTGAGCAACGTTCCGTTGATCCAGCTAAAGATCGTGCTGTTCGCGCCGATCCCCAATGCGAGGGTGGCGATCGCAAGCGCCGAAAAACCCGGCGACTTCCTCAGTGACCGTACGGCGTATCGGATGTCCTGAATCAGCCTGTCCATCGCTCCCTCCGCAAACCGCGCTTACAGACTACCAATGCAACGCCCGAACCAATCCGCGCCCATCGTAACAGAGTCGATTCACACCATTTACGGATCGATGCGCAGCGCCCGCCGACCGCGTCTGTGCGCTTCTGGGACGCACGTACACACAATCGAACGCGTCAACTTCAACCGTCGCCTCCAAAGTCTGCGCGCCGCCTTTCGCCTCCCTGTCCCGTCGTACAGTTCCTTAGGCGACACTTCAAATCTGAAATCCGTTTGCCGCACTTCCAGTGAACCTTTAGAGTTTCATTCATCACCAGCGCGATCGCGCCAGAATTTTCGAAACGACATCCGGAGGGACCATGTGGAGCAATAACAAGCAAACGCAAGACGCACCGAACGCAGCACCGTCGCCGGCCTTTCAACCTCCGGCGGCTTCATCGAATTTCAGCTCGAGCCCCGCTCCGGTATCGTCCGCCCCCGTTCGCCCGAGCGTACCCGGCGCGAAGCAGGCTGCCACTCTCGGCGCTGGCCTCACCATCAAAGGCCAGATCCTGGGTGACGAAGATCTGCACATCGAAGGCAAGGTCGAAGGCCCGATCAACCTGAAGGGTCAGCGCCTCACCGTCGGCAAGACCGGCGAAATCGTCTCCGATGTCCAGGCCAAGGAAATCGTGGTGTTCGGCAAGGTTCGCGGCAATCTGCACGCCTCGGATCGCGTGGAAGTGAAGAACGATGGTTCGGTGGTCGGCAACATCACCGGCGGCCGCGTGCTGATCGAAGACGGCGCGTATCTGAAGGGCCAGATCGAGATCGCGCGCGAAAAGAATCACTCGTCGCAGGAATCGCACGAGCTCGAAACGGTCGGCGCCAACTAACCCAAACCCATCCAGACAAAAAAAGAGCCCCGCGGCCGTCCAGCCCGCGGGGCTTTTTTTCTGATGCGTTGGGGAGCGCCGGTCAAGTCTGCGAAGCGTCGCCCATCGGCGCCGGCGTGGGAACCGTGTTGTTCTGATCGTACGACCCGTTCGGGTTCGTGTTGGAAGGATCCGGATCGGGCTTCAAGATGAATTTCACGCCGCGGCGCGCGTTCTCATCGACCGTGCGCTGCAGATCGACTTCATCCATGTTCACCGTTCCGGGGCCGCCGTAATTCACGTCGTAGTGAAGCACGCCGTCCTTCAACCAGTAGTCGCTCGCGACGAACGTCGAGCCGTCCTTTAGATAAATCAGAACGCTCGGCGTCGAGGAAGCTACGTTCGCCGTGTTGCGATTCGGATTGTTGTCATAGGACGGAGCCGGCGTCTGGGCGTTCGCCTGAATCGACGGTGCGGCCGAATTCATATCCGGCGCCAGCGAATATCCGCGGCTTGCGAAATCGCTGTTGTCGGCGTTGTCCCCATTATCGTCATATGCAGGCGCGTTGTTATTTGCGTATGCGTTATCACTCGGAGCGAGATACGAGCTGGAATCATCCGGGCTCGAGTAGGTCACGCCGTAGCCGTAGCCGGGGTAGCCATACCCATATCCGTAGGGGTAGCCGTACCACGGGTTGTACCAAGCCGAGTAGCCCCAGTATCCGGGCCAACCCCAGCCAAGACCCCATCCCCAACCGATTCCCCAGTACGGGTAGCCCCATCCCCAGCCACCTCCCCATCCCCAGCCCCAACCCCAACCGCCGTGCCAGCCATAACCACCCCAGCCGTAGCCGTGGTAGCCATAACCGTGGTAGCCGAAGCCGCCGCCGGAGTACGGTCGCGATGAAAATGCGTTGTGACTGTAGGCGCCGGTGCTGGAGAATCCGTGCGAACCATAAACGCCGGACGTGCTGCTGAACCCATGCGCGTTGAGCGAACCACCAAGCCGCGGCGACATTGATGCGGGCGCACCGAAATGCGCGCCACCAAACGATGATGCCGTCGCGCTGTGCGTGCTGCTAAATCCAGACCGTGCCGAGATCGCCGAGCCCGCGCTGCTAAAATGCGAAGAGTTGATGCTGTTCAGAGCGTGGTTCGTCGATACCGCAGATCCCGTTCCGCGGGAGGCCGCGTAGAGTGAGTTGCCCTGCCCTTCGAGGCGCGTGGAACCGCCGACTGCAGAGCGCGCATTCGATGAATTCACGTTAGGCGAATAGTTGTGCGCGTAGGAATTCGAAGGCACGGCCTGCGAGGCACGGCCGTTGTTCGGGAGCGCTGGATTGTTGGCGTTATAGCCGCGCGAAGCCGAGTTTGCGGATGATCCGAAGTGCGCGCTCGAAGGCGGAGCGGTTGCGGCACGACCGCTGCTGAATCCGTAGCCATATGCATGCTGCCCAGCAGCGCCGGAATTGGCGCCATACGACCGCGAAGAATAATGACTGCCCCCATTGGCGGACGACGAGTAGCGGTTGCCTGCGTTAGGCGCGGAAGAATAGCGGTTCCCGGCGTAGCTGCCGCGGTTGCTGTACGAAGGCGCAGACCGGTACGTGTTGGGCGAACTGCTGTAGTGGTTTCCGCTATAGTTTCCGCTCGGACGGCTGGGCGCGCTGTAATGCCCGCCGCCGTTGAATCCGCCGCCTCCGCCGTGGAATCCACCTCCGCCGCCACCGTGGAAACCGCCGCCACCGCCGCCACCGTGACCGCCGCCCCCGTGCTGGGCGAAAGCCGGCAGCGGGACACACATCAGCGCGAGCGTCGCGCTCACCACCAGAATTCCTTTCCAAAAGGAGGGCTTCATGTTTGGAACCTCCAAACCTACCGCAGAACCCTAGGCCGACTGGATCGACCTGAAACGGATTCTATACCATTTGACTCTGGCCGACCGTTCCCGGTTGCAACTACATCACCCGCTGATGACTCAACGTTGGAGCCGGACGGCATTCCACACCAGGGTTAAACACGGCTGGTTCGCAAAAGTTTCGTCTGAACACAAGGACAGGTAAGCGCCCTGTTCTAAGGAACGTACGCGGCGCAGGAAAAGCGCTTTTTTTGGTGATCGTGTGGGAGGGCACCGGTGGCGTTAAGCGTTTCCGCGCTCTGCCAGCACGACCCCTGCCAGAACGAGCGCCGTTCCGAAAAGGAGATATTTCGAAGGGTGGTCACCGAGAAACAGCGCGGCGAGCACGATGACAACGACGGGCTGGAAATAGCTGATCACCGCAACGCGCGATGCCGACATGTAGCGCAATGCCCAATAGAAAATTGTGTACGCGCCCACCGAGCTACCGGCGGCCATGTAAAACATCCCGAGCCACCCACTCCACCCGACCGCCCTCCAGTTCAGGTGGAGCGCTTGGTATATCGTCAGCGGAAGAAGCATGAGCGCTGCGGCGATACAGTTGAACGTGTTCATCGAGACGGCGTCGTAGGCCGACGCGAGCCGCTTGCCCAGCACTGTGTACACCGCAAATCCAATCGTCCCGGCGAGGGTGATCAGATCGCCGAGCAGCAACGGCGAATGGTTCGGCGCACCCTGCTCCGCTTCGAGCAGGAAAACTCCGACAAACGAAAGCGCCATGCCGACGATTTTTGTCGCGGTGAGTGCTTCCATTCCCAGCGCGCGTGCGAGAAGCAGGATGATCACCGGCCCTACCGCAATGATCACTGCGGAATGCGCGGATGTGGTGTAGTTCAGGCCAACCGTGAAGAGCCCTTGATTCAGTACCACGCCAAAAAATCCAAGATACGTGATTGCCCACCAATCCTTGCGGGGAGGCTTGGCGCGGTTCGGCTGCACAAAATAAATGGGGATCATCAGCACTGCGGCGAGTTGCAGCCGGAAACACGCGAGCGAAATCGGATCGATCGTCCGCAGCGCCACTTTTCCGGCGATGTAATTCACCGACCACAGGAAAAGCATGAAAACCAGCGAAGCGATCAGCAGCGCCTGGCTAGGTTTGCGCACAGGTGTGGTGGCGTCGGGCGATATGACGGCGTTGGAATTCAATTTTTACTCGAGAGTTTCGATTCGTTTGGTGAGCTTTTCGATTCGATCGATGCGCGGAGTGTATCCGATTCCGGGCCCCGTCGGGACCACGATCGTGCCGCGTGGCGTCAGTTCCACTTCGGGCTCGATGATGTCTTCGGTCCAGTAACGTTTGCTGGCGGAGACGTCTCCGGGCAATGTGAAATTCGGAAGTGTGGACATCGCGATGTTGTGCGCGCGGCCGATTCCGGACTCGAGCATTCCGCCGCACCAGACCGGAATCGTTTTTGTCTGGCACAAATCGTGGATCGCCTTCGCCCGGGTGTGCCCACCTACTCGGCCCAGCTTGATGTTGATGATTTTGCAGGCCCCGATATCGATCGCGGCCCGGGCGTGTTCGATGTCGTGGATGCACTCGTCGAGGCAGATCGGCGTTTCGAGCTGCTTTTGTAACTGCGCGTGCGAGTAGATGTCGTCGTGGCCGAGCGGCTGCTCGATCATAATCAGGAAGTACGGATCGAGCTTCTTAAGCAGCGGTGCGTCTTCCAGGCGATAGGCGGAGTTGGCGTCGACCATCAGGCGAATGCGCGGAAACTTTTCGCGGAGTGCCTTTGTCGGCTCGACGTCTTGGCCGGGCTTGATTTTGATTTTGATCCGCTGATAGCCCGCGCGAAGCTCCTTCTCTACTTTCTCGAGCAGCACCGGAATCGACGGCTGTATGCCGATCGAGACGCCCGATGCGATTTCTGCGCGTGCCCCTCCGAGCAACTTCGCCAGCGGCATGTTTTTCTGTTTCGCTTCCGCGTCCCAGGTGGCGATCTCGAGACCGGCTTTCGCCATGTTGTGCCCGCGCACTTGCGAAAGAATCGCGGACACGTCCGCTGCGCTAGCGAATTCTTTGTCTTTTAAGATCGGCCACAGGTGATCACGCAGAATGTGCCACGCCGTCTCGACCGTTTCGTAGCAGTAGTAGGGATCTTCGCCTGCCGTCGATTCGCCCCAACCAGTCACCCCGTCAACGTCGGCTTCGATCAGCACGATTCGGCGGAGCGTCGTCGTGCCAAAGCTGGTCTCGAACGGCGCGATCAACGGCAAGTGGATTTCGCGAAGCGTGACTTTTTTCAGGCGCATTCGGTAGTCTGACCTCTTAATCCTCACGCTCTCTAATCTTCAAATTCTTCTGGCCGATATTCCGGCAAACGCAATCCCGCGATCGAAGCCGCAGGTTCGAGAATGTAATCCGTCGTCACCGACCGCCGTTCTAGGCCCGTGGCAACGTAGCCGCCGCGCAGCAATTTCTCAAACTGTTCTCGAATTTCGCGCTGCAAACCGACCGCAGCTTCGCGGTCGATGCTGCGCTGCATCCCAATGTCCGTTGGCACCGGAACTGTTCGGAACGGCACGTCCGCAGGCGGTGGATCGTCAGCCAGGATATTTTTCACGCGATCGGAATCGATCCACCATTCTGCAACGAGTCGATCTGTCGGCATCTTGGAGTGGAGCGGGCTTTCGGTGATCCCATAGCAATTCGGAATGAAGCGCCGCACGATCGCGCCGAGCCGCACCAGGTTGAAGTGCGCATTTCGAAGTTCCAGCGGGTCGAATGTCCATTCGATTAGCCGAAAGTCGCGCTTCAGCGCATCCTGGCGTTGAAACAGTTTCAGCCCCCGCCCGACGCCCTTGTTCTGGTATTGCGGCAGCACACCCGTCATGTGCGAATGCAGGAAAGGCTTTCCGCCCCGCTCACCGACGAGTGCCAGCGTGAATCCCACCATCTTGCCGCCGTCGTAAGCTCCGAGGATCTGCCCACCGGTGTGATGCGCCACCACGAAAATCGCGGACGGAACGGCGAGGTCCTCGCCCCACAGCGCGGCTTCGAGCTTCACACACTCTTGGTATTCCCCCAGCGTGTCACAGTGCCGGACTTCGATTTCCTGGGAAGGATTGCTCGCTCTTGAGGCCACCCATCGCTCCGAAAAAACTTCGCTCTATTTTAGTTTCGATGCGCGCGCAAACCTAGACAAGTTTGCGCTTTGAATCTCGGCTCGCGCGCGCCGCAGCTGGAGTTTCCTTCTTGGCGAGGCTCCAAAGCTCTTCCATACGATCGCGAGGCACAGCCGCCAGCGTGCTCCCTTCTTTCACGGCCGCGCCTTCCATCCACTCGAAGCGCCGTTTGAATTTGGCGTTGGCCTTCTTGAGGCTTACTTCAGGATCGATCTCCAGAAACCGCGCCAGATTCACGGCGGCAAAAAGCAGGTCGCCCACTTCTTCCTCGATCCGCTGGCCTTCAGCGCTTTCCTGTTGCGGGCGCGCCTGGCTTGCCCTCACCGGCAGTAGCTCGTCTACCTCGCGAAGCTCTTCGCGGATTTTCTCGGTGATGTCCCGCGCTTGCTCCCAATCAAACCGGATGCGCGCGGCCTTGCGCGTCAGATGATCCGCCTCCATCAGCGCCGGCAACGACCGCGAAACGCCCGAGAGCACCGACTCCGTTTTCTTGTCGCGCGCACCGCCCTTCCCGGCGCGCTCCTCGGCTTTGATTTGCTCCCAATTCCTTAGCACCGCTTTCGAATCGTTCGCCGTCAGGTCGCCAAAGACGTGCGGATGCCTGCGCACCATTTTCGTGTGGACCGCTTCGAGCACATCCGCCATTGCGAATGCGCCGGTTTCTTCCGCAAGGATCGAGTGAAATACCACCTGCAGCAGCAGATCGCCCAGCTCCGATGCGAAGTGCTCTGCTTCGCCCGCCTCGATCGCGTCCAGCACTTCGTACGCTTCCTCGATCAGGAATCGCCGCAACGATGTGTGCGTCTGCTCACGATCCCACGGGCACCCCCCTGGTCCACGCAGCTTGGATTGCAGCGCCACGAGCCGCGCAAACCAATCGCCCGCTTCCCGATCCCGTTTCGTGATCGGTATTTTCGGATCAAGGATGCCCGAGCGCACCGCCACCTTCTTCGCGGGCCTTGACCACGCCGATTTACGTTCCGTCTTTCGTTTGATTTTCACGCAAGGAATTTACAGCCCATAGCCAATCGGCACAAGCGGGCTAGCGCACACAAAAAAAGCGCGAGCCTCGCACAAAAGCTCGCGCCCCAAAGCCTCCGGGCTTTGAAACCGCTCGGGGCTACTGCGGTTTGGCCGTCCCACTGGCAACAGCTTCGTCGAACAACTTTCTCAGCTTTTGCTCCGCATCCTTCGAAGCCTGCTCCTGCTGCTCGCCAAGTTGGCCCTGTTTCTCGCCCAGTTCAGCCTGCTTTTCTCCGAGCTTGCTCTGCAACTCGCCAAGTTTCGCTTGCTGTTCGCCCGAGCCCGCCTGCGCCTCGCCGATCTTGGCCTGAAGGTCGCCAATCTGCTCCTGGATCCGCGACATCGTGTCCTCGCCGATCTTTGAGCTGAGCGCCTGCATCTCGGCCTGCAGCTTCTCGAGCTGCTTTTCCATATCCGGAGAGTTGGCGTTGAATTGGGCGATCGCAGCATCCAGGTTTGCCTGTGCTTTCGCCATCGCTTCCTGGTTCGCCGGTGAATTCAAATCTTTCAACTCGGCGTTCAGCTTGTCCATCTCAGCCGTCAGATCCGGCATATTCACGTGAATCTGCCCCTGCAATTCGCCGAGCTGCTCTTGCTGCTTCCCCAGCGCTTCCTGCTTCGTTCCGAGTTCTTCCTGCATATTGCCCAGCTCGTTCATCTTGGCAAAGGCCTGTACCGCGCGAGCCACCGTCGCTGGATCGGTCACCAAGTATTGCTTGCCGTCCTTGCGAAACCAGATGAAGTGGTCACCATATTTTTTGCGCAAGTCGCGCGTGAACCGATTGCCGTCGGGGCTTGTGGACAAAGTCGTCGAGTCGGGCGCAGAGATTGCACAATAGGTCGTCTGTCCTGAAACGATGGCGTAGGACTCCTGGTTGTCGTCGAGATGAACAATCGTCGACGACTGCGGCATCGCTACCCACACATGCGGGGCCACGCCGACGCTCAAGCTTACTGGCGGCACAGGCGGCGTCACCAAGGAGTAAGCCGCGGCCACTGCGGGAGGCGCCGGATGGACCGCGATCGGAGCCGGCGCGGCCGCGATTGCCACGGCTGGCGGCACTTTGTCCGCGTACGCAGGTGGGTATGGCGCTACTGCTTTGGGTTCCGGATACGGCGCTGGGTAGGCTTTCACTTCGATCCTCGGCGCGGGAGCGCTCACCATTACGCGCGTACGCGCCGGAGCCGCCATGGGCTCTTCCGACGGATTTGGCGTCGACGGCAACGGGCTCGGCGCAGCCTCTGGAGCGGGAGTCGCACTCGCGCTCGGAGCGGCAGGCGCGGCAGGCGCCGGCTTCGCGTCCTGGTACAAGTAAGTGTACTCAAATTGGGGCGTGAACGCCGACGCAACGCACACGACCGGAACAAAAATCGCGGCCATCGCCACAACGGCGGATCGCTTGAGCTGCATTTCCGACTCTCCCTTCCAGCGTAGGATTCGTTCCATTCGCTTCTCGGCTTGCCCCGAAGCCGCCATCGACACCCCTTGCCACCGCACGCGACCTGGCGCGGCCTGCAGCGCCGACAGAAATCCCAACAGCGTTTCCGCATACTGTTCGCGATCGATTCCTGACGCGAGCGCCGCTTCGTCGCTGGCCTGCTCTGCCAATTTCGCCAACTCGCGATCCAGCCACCAGCTGAGCGGGCTGAACCAGAAAATCGCGCGATGAATCAACGAAACGCGCTCGGCCAGCGCGTCGCGCCGGGCAACATGCGAAAGCTCGTGCATGAATACGGAATCAAGCTGCGCATCGCTCCAACTCTCCCACCCGTTCGGCAGCAGCACCACGGGCTGCATCACGCCAAACGTCACTGGTACGGTCAGCGCAGCGCTTTCCGCCAGCCGTGGAGTCGTGTGCAGATCCAGAGCATTTGAACAGCCGTCCAGTCGCTCGATCGCTCTTCGCGCGCGTATCGGCTTCGCCCGCCGCGCTAGCCTCGATCCCAAAACGAACCCGGTAAACATCCGCGCCGCCAGGCAAACGAATCCTGCGAAGTACACGATCGCCAGTGCTCTCGCGAAGGTAAATTCACTTCGCACGCGCTCGCGAGTCCGTGCGAATACGTTCAGGCCTGCAGGCTTCGATGTCGCCTGGTGGCTCACATCGCTCGCATCTTCGGTCGCAATGACCGGCGACTCTTCCAGGACCGGATGGAAATAGGTGACGATCGAGGCTCGGGCCGCCGGTTCAGCGCCAACCGCCGCTCGCCCACCGGAGCGCACCGTAAACCCATCTATGTCCGAAACCGATCCTTCTGCCGGTGCAGGCGCCGACGCTGAAACCGAACTTGATGCAGACGCCCAACCAAAAATCGGACGGATCGCATCCCGCACCATCGGCGCCTTATCCAAAAACGCCATCGAGAACGGCATCGCCGGCAACGCAAAACTCAGTAGCGGCATCGCCACCGCAACTCCCAACACACCGCGCCACGCCGCCAGTTTCATTTTGGTTCCCGAGACGCGCAGCGCGGCAAGGGACACTCCGACAGCGCCCGCCACCACCAGCGACCGCAGCGCCGGCTCAGCCACGCGCGACAAATACGACGATATCGGTGCGATTTCCAGATGCGCGCTCATCACTTCCCTTCCTTGCGCGCCGCGATTTTGCGCGCCAACCGGTCGAGCTCCTTCTTATCGATCACTTCGTTGTCCACCATGCCGATCATCAACTGTTCCACCGAACCGCCGCAGAAGCGGTCGATGATGTGCCGCACCGCGCGCACGGCCACGTTCTGCGCGGGCTCCGCGGCGCGATAGATGTATGTCCGGCCCTCGACTTCGTGCTTCACGTAGCCTTTTTCTTCCAGGCGCCGCAGCACGGTGCGGACCGTCGATTCCTTCATCGGCCACTCGTCCGCCAGCGCCTCGCGGCACTGCTCGGCCGAGACCGGGCCGTTCGCCCAAACGTAGTCCATCACCCGCTGTTCGACTTCGCCGAGGCTCTTTGGTTTGGCTTTGTTTGTGTTTATCATTGTAACGCTACACGTTGTAACAGTAGGGGCGCTTCCTGTCAAGCCAAAAATTCGAGTCGTCTTCGCAAGGAGTCGGTCGGCTGCGTGTTACATTCTCACCGAGGCCTCATGAAAACATCACGCATGGTTCCGATCGCCGTCGTCGCGATCGCGAGTCTTTCTGTGCTCTTTGCCGCTGTCGTTTCGGCGCGCTCCAAACCCACCTCGCCGGAAGCAGAACTTCGCCCACTGATCGACCAGCTGGAAGTGTTCGCAAACGCTCACGACGTCGACAAGTTCATGGCGTTCTATGCGCGCGATCCGAATCTCATCGCGGCCTTCAACGGCACAGAAATCCGCGGCTTCGAAGAACTCTGCCGGCAGCAAGCCAAGTGGTGGAACGAGGGCAAAACCGACGTCGTATACACCCGCCGAGCGGAGCCACAGTTCACGCCGCTGGCCGGAGGAGGCGAGGTGGTGACGCTGTTCGAGCAGTCCAGGCGCACCCTGGCTGACGGCACGATCGCGAATAACGTCGCCGCCATTTCGCTGGTGTGGGAGAAATTGCCGGAGGGATGGCGCATCGTCTACAGCCATGAATCGACAGAGCACTAGCGACTGCGGCCGAAGCATTCGAGGGTCATCAGCCCCACAGGGTCCGGGTGGTTCGCTTGTCGCGCTTTCGGCCGGATGTTAGACTGAAGTTCACATCCGACAATCGCGAGGAATCCTAGGTGTCAGAATCCAAGCAGGAAGAAACTTTCAAGGTCATCGACCGTCGCCACTTCACCGAAGAAGGTGAAGTCCGCCCGGAAGCGGCCGAGATCGACCGCCAGGAACAGGAAGCCGCCGCAAAGCGCGCCGCCGCCCAGCCCGCACCGAAACCTCAACCCGCCCCGGCCGCCGATGCCCCGAAAGCCGCGGGACCGACGCTCGTTCCCGAACCGGCCGCGCAGGATGCCGCCGCGGACGAAGAAGCATCCTCCGAGCCAATGAGCGCGTCGTCGCGCAGCTTCCAGATGCTGGTCGACTTCCTGACGCGCAACGCCGCGGCGATGCTGGGCGGAATGGCGGATCCGCGAACCGGGCAGCCCTTCGTGGATCTCGAAGGCGCGCGCGAAATGATCGACATGATCGACGCGCTTCGCGAAAAGACCGCAGGCAATCTGTCGAAGGACGACGAACAGCTCCTCGCCGAAGTTTTGGGCAGCCTGAAGCTGACTTACATGGAGATTCAGAAAGCTGCGGCTGAAGCCATGATGAAGAAAGCCAAAGTCAAGCCGTAGCGTTTTGCGCGCCGCCGTTGCATAAGCCCGCGCCGTTGGCCGGCATGCTCGCGCGTGAATCGCGCGCGAAGTTTCAGGCAACCCACCACGAAATGGATTCGCTGCTCCTGACGGTTCTCGGCTCCGGCACATCCATGGGCGTTCCTACGCTCGGTTGCCATTGCGCGGTGTGCGACTCTTCCGATCCGAACGACAAGCGCACGCGGCCTTCCCTGATGCTGTCCTACAAGGGCCGTAACGTGGTGATCGATACCACACCGGACTTCCGCCAGCAGGCCATCCGCGAGCACATCGATCGCCTGGATGCGGTGATTTATACTCACAGCCACGCCGACCACATTCTTGGGCTCGACGATATCCGCCCTTACAATCTGAAGCAGCGCTCGCTGGTGCCGATCTACGCTTCAGCACGCACGCAGGAAACTTTGCGCCGCCAGTTCGCATACATTTTCGACGAAGGCCCGACGGAAAGTTCGCTTCCCGGCGTCGAACTGCGCAGCATCGATGGGCCGTTCGAGCTGTTCGGCCTAACGATCATTCCGGTTGCGGCGAACCACGGTTCGTCGCCCGTTCTCGGATTCCGCTTTGCGAACGCCGCATACCTCACGGATTTCAGCACCGTGCCTGGGTCTTCGAAGCCGTTGCTGCAAGGGTTGGACGTTTTCATTCTGGACGCGCTGCGTTACCGGCCGCACCCGACGCATTCGAACGTCGAGCAGTCCCTCGCGTTAGTGAACGAAGTGAAGCCGAAGCGCGCGTGGTTTACACACATCTGTCACGATCTCGGTCACGAAGAAACCAATGCAAAATTCCCCCCGAACGTACGCCTGGCGCACGACGGATTGAAAATCGAGGTTGCCCTGTAATGCCGCTCGCCATCCTTCATTCGCCGGAAGCCTGGATCACGCAGTTCGGTGCCTCTCGCGAAGATACTTCGCTCACCATAGGAAATTTCGATGGCGTGCACCTCGGCCACCAGAAGATTATCGGGGCCGTGGTCGAAAAAGCGCGCGGCTGCCATCTGAAAAGCGCGGTGGTCACATTCGACCCGCACCCTTCCAAAGTGCTCAAGCCCGATTCCGCTCCGACGATGCTTGAGTCGATCGACCAGCGTTGTCGACACTTTGCCGACCTTGGCGTCGATGCCGTGCTGATTCTGAAATTCGAGGCGACATTCGCGGCGGTAAGTGCTGAGGAATTCGTGCGCCGCTATCTTGTGGAAGCGCTTCGCGCTCGCGAAGTCTTCGTGGGCGCAAACTTCCGATTCGGACAGAAGCAGCGTGGGGATGTTGCGCTGCTACAAGCGCTCGGCCACGAGGCTGATTTCGCGGTCAACATCGTCGAACCGAAAACCGTCGACGGTGAAACCGTGTCGAGTTCAGCCATCCGTCAAGCTCTGCGGGACGGCCGCGTCGTTGACGCGGAACGGATGCTCGGCCGCCCATTCGCGCTGGACGGGGAGATTGTTTCTGGGACCGGCATCGGGCGCAAACTCGTCGTGCCTACACTGAATCTAAAGACCGCGCAGGAAACGCTGCCGAAAGGCGGCGTGTACGTCACGCAATCGACGCTGAACGGCTCGACCTACGGCTCGGTGACGAACATCGGCATGCGTCCAACGTTCGACGGCACCAAGCTGGCGATCGAGTCGTACCTTTTCGAATTTTCCGAGCATGTCACGCGCGGGCCGTTGGAAGTGAAATTCCTCCAGCGCCTGCGCGACGAGCAGAAGTTCGCCGGACCCGATGCCTTGCGAACTCAGGTGCAGCAGGATATCGAGCGCGCCAAGACCCTTTACACCGAGCTTCAAACGCAATAATTTCGAGCCATCGAAACCGGGAAACGAACATGGAAAACAAAGACGTCGCCAGAATTCTCCGCGAAACCGCGCAGCTTCTCGAAATCGACGGCGCCATCGTCGGACGCTACCGCACCTACGAAAAAGCCGCCGAGCTGCTTTACAACATTCCCGATCGCATCGAAGATCTCGCCAAAGATGACGCCAAAATCAAAGCGCTTCCCGGCATCGGCGACGGCATGGCCGCGCACATCCGCGAAATCCTGGCCACCGGCGATTACGAGTTACGCGCCCGCCTGCTGAAGAAATTTCCGATTACGCTCCTTGAGTTGATGAATCTCCAGTCGCTGGGACCCAAGAAAGTCGCTTTTCTCTGGAAGACATTCAAATGCTGCACTGTCGAAGACGTGGAAAAACTTGCGCGTGAGGGAAAACTCCGCAACGTCGCCGGCTTCGGCGAAAAAAGTGAAGAAAACATTCTGAAAGCCACCGCGCTCGCGAAGAAATCCAGCGGCCGGTTCCTGGTCAGCACAGCTTCTGACGAAGCGGCGAAACTTTCCGCCTACATCAGAAAAGCCGGAGACGCGGTGGAGGAAGTTACGCCAGCCGGTTCGTTGCGCCGCGGCCGTGAAACTGTAGGCGACCTCGACCTGCTTGTCACCATGCGTCCCGGCCAGGACATTCAGAAGCACATCGACCAGGTTTCTGAACACATCCTGAAGTATCCCGGCATCGACCAGGTGCTCGCGCACGGAGAGAATAAAGTTAGCGTCTTGCTTGGCAACGGCCTGCAAGTCGACGTCCGTCTTCTCGAAAAAGACAGCTTCGGCGCTGCCCTGCTCTACTTCACCGGCTCGAAGGAACACAATGTCGTACTGCGCGGTCGCGCCCGCGATATGGGCTGGACGCTGAACGAGTACGCGCTCACTACGTTGAAAGGCGGCAAGTTCGTCGCCGGCAAAACCGAAGCGGACATCTACGGCAAACTCAAACTCGACTACATCGAGCCGGAGTTGCGCGAGAACAGCGGCGAGATCGAAGCCGCCGAGAAGCACATGCTCCCGCAACTCTTGAAGCTCGAACACATTCTCGGCGACCTCCAGATGCACACCACAGCCTCCGACGGCCGCAACAGCATCGAGGAGATGGGACAGGCCGCGAAGGAACTCGGTTACGAGTACATCGCGCTCACCGATCACTCCAAAGCCGTCACTGTCGCGAACGGGATGGACGACAAGCGCACCATCGAGCAGATCGCGAAAATACGAGCGGCCCAAAGCAAAGTTCCCGGTATTCGGCTGCTCGCGGGCATCGAAGTGGACATTCTCAAGAACGGCAAACTCGATCTGGCCGGCGAAACGCTCGCGCAGCTCGATGTGGTTGTCGCTTCCGTGCATTCAAACATGGGGATGCCGCGCGAGGCCATGACCGACCGGATTCTTGCGGCGATCGAGAACCCCTACACGCAAATCATTGCGCATCCCACTGGACGCCTCGTCCTCCGGCGCGATCCGTTTGATTACGACATGGAGAAGGTCCTCGACGCCGCCAAGAAAAATGGCGTCGCCATGGAGTGCAACGCGTACCCCGACCGCCTTGACCTGAAAGACGTTCACTTGCGCATGGCCAAGGATCGCGGAGTGAAGATCGTCATTTCCACCGACTCGCACACCGCTGCCAATCTGAAATATATGAAGTACGGTGTTACGACCGCTCGGCGCGGCTGGATCGAGAAGAAGGACGTAATCAACACCTTGTCCGTTGACGCCTTCCTGGCCGCCCTCCGTCCCAAGCCTGGCGCTGCTCCGGCCACTAAGAAGAAATCCGCTAGAGGCAAGAGCGCCTAACAAGAGACGTAACCAGGCCGATCACGGAACATTTGCGGGGCGTTTTGCGTAACTTAGGGTGATAGCAGAACGCGGGAGGCTCCCGCGCAACGCAGGACCGCACAACGAGAGGAGTTACACACCATGATCCGAGGCTTTCTCACAGGATTCGCCCTAACCGGCGTCGTAGCTCTGGCCCTTGCAGCTTCACCGCTGCGCGCTGACGACTGGGGCAAATCTTATCCGCTGACGGGCCACGCCAATCTCACAGTTTCCACCGGCGATGGCGATGTGATCGTCACCGGCGCGGACAAGAGCACGATCGACGCGCACATCTCGACCGTCGGCTACAAGCTCGGTCCGAACGACGTGCAGATCGTCGAAAGCCAGAATGGCAATCAGGTGACGATCGAAGTGAAATTTCCGCACATGAATTGGAACTGGGGCGGCCACCGCTCCCTGAAAGTCGACCTGAAAGTTCCCCGCGACCTGGACATGAACATCAGCACCAGCGATGGCAACGTGACCGCACAGAACGTATACGGCAACTTGCAATTTCAGTCCGGCGATGGCAACGTCGAAGCCACTGCGGTTCGGGGAACGGTTCGCATGCACACCGGCGACGGCAACATGACCGGCACAGGGTTTGACGGGTCGCTCGAAGCATCCACCGGCGACGGCAACGTCAAGATCGAAGGGCGCTTCGATACTCTCGACCTGAAATCCGGCGACGGCAACATTGACGCGCAAGCCAACCCCGGCTCCAAAGTCGCTTCGAACTGGAATCTTCATTCCGGCGACGGCCACATCACGCTGCGGCTTCCCGGCGACCTGAACGCGAATTTGGACGCCCACACCGGCGACGGCAGCATCTCGCTCGATGTGCCCATCTCCGTTTCCGGTAACCTGAGCCACTCATCGGTGAAAGGTAAGATGAACGCCGGCGGCGGGACGCTCGCGCTCAGCACCGGCGACGGTTCGATTCATGTCGAAAAGCTCTAAACTCTCCTGCGAACGGAGCGCGCGAGCCTACGTCAACATTTTTCGGCGCGCTCCCTTCGTGGTTCCCCGCATTCGATTTGCAAATCCGCGCAGCTTCTAGCATCATGAATTGTTTGCTCGAAGGCGTTTTTCGCGTTGAGCGCGCCCAGTCACGGCGTTCGGCCTGTTTCGTAATCTGTAAACGCAACGTTTGACCTGACTGGTGGCCCGACGAAAGTTCGGGTCGGGCGCCGCACCTCGAGCCAATCCGTCGAAATTGCTTCGGCACAATTTCTTTTCACACACTTGGGGGAAACGAATGCGTAGGCCCGTAAATATTGCTCCGCCGAAAGGCAAACTGGGGGTTCTGACGCCGGGAATGGGAGCAGTCTCCACCACATTCATGGCCGGCGTGGAACTGGTTCGCCGCGGCCATTCCGTTCCGGTCGGCTCACTCACGCAGCTTGGAACGATCCGCCTGGGCAAGCGTACCGAAGGCCGTTCGCCGAAAATTAAGGACTTCGTAAAGCTCGCCAAGCTCGACGACATCGTCTTCGGCGGATGGGACGTATTTCCCGACAACGCCTACCAGGCCGCAGTGAAAGCCGGCGTGCTGGACGCGAAAGATCTCGCCAAGGTGGAAAAATTCCTTTCGCAGATCAAACCCATGAAAGCCGTCTTCGATCAGCACTACGTGAAAAAACTGGACGGGCCCCACGTTAAGAAGGGCAAAAACAAGTTCGACCTCGCGCAGCAGCTCCGCGAAGACATCCGCAATTTCAAGAAGACCAACAAACTCGATCGCGTGGTGATCGTCTGGTGTGGCTCGACCGAAATTTTCCTGAAGGCCGAAGACGTCCACAATACGCTAGCCTCCTTCGAAAAAGGCATGAAGGAAAATCATCCCGCCATCGCACCGTCAATGATTTACGCCTACGCCGCCATTGCGGAAGGGGTTCCCTTTGCGAACGGCGCGCCGAACCTCACCGTCGACGTACCCGCCATTCAGGAATTCGCGCACTCGAAGAATGTTCCCATCGGCGGCAAGGATTTCAAGACCGGCCAAACCTTCCTGAAGACCGTACTCGCGCCTGCGTTCAAAGCTCGCATGCTCGGACTGGACGGCTGGTTTTCTACCAACATTCTCGGCAACCGCGACGGCGAAGTCCTCGACGATCCCGGCTCCTTCAAGACTAAGGAAGAATCCAAGCTCGGCGCGCTCGAGTACATCCTCCAGCCGAATCTTTACCCCGAGCTGTACGGCAAGATTCACCACAAAGTGCGCATCAACTATTACCCGCCGCGCGGCGACAATAAAGAAGGCTGGGACAACATCGACATCTTCGGCTGGCTCGGCTATCCGATGCAGATTAAGGTCGACTTCCTCTGCCGCGACTCAATTCTCGCGGCGCCGATCGTCCTCGACCTCGCTCTGTTTTTCGATCTAGCGCAACGCGCGGGAATGCGCGGCATTCAGGAGTGGCTCAGTTTTTACTTCAAGTCACCGATGTGCGCGCCCGAGTTGTATCCCGAACACGATCTCTTCATCCAGCTGATGAAGCTAAAAAACACTTTGCGCTGGCTGATGGGTGAGGACCTGATCACTCACCTGGGCCAAGAATATTACGATTAGCCGAACCCGCGACGCTTGGCAAACGTCGCATCGCAAAATCAAGATGCCGAGTTTGATAGGCCGCGCTGCGAAGCGCGGCCTTCTTGTTTCAGCAGGATCTCCAAATCGTCCGGATGGATCGCCGTCGTCGCGGCGTCTTCTTTATCGATCAATCCCTCGCTCACCAGCTTCACCAGCGACTCTTCGATGGCGTACGAGCCTCTCTTCTTCGACATCGTAATTTCCTGATGCAGATGATGCAGATTGTTCATCCGAACGTGCTGCCGCGCTCCGTACGTCATCATTAGCAGCTCTGAGGCAGGCACGCGCCCGCCGTTCTTGGCCGGCAGTAATACCTGCGTCAGCACTGCGGTCAACGCCATCGCCAGCTCCTGGCGGATGGTGTTCTGGCGCTCCACCGGAAACGAGTCGGATATCCGCGATACCGTGGTCGCCACGTCCGTTGTGTGAATGGTGGATAGCACCAAGTGCCCCGTTTCCGCCGCAGCCACAGCGATCTGCATCGTCTCGGTGTCACGCATCTCGCCCACTACGATCACGTCCGGCGCCTGCCGCAACGCAGCGCGCAGCGCTGTGGGAAAATCCGGCGCGTCGGTCCCAATCTCGATCTGTTCTACGATGCTGCGAATGTGCGAGTGCTCGTACTCGATCGGGTCTTCGATCGTCACGATGTGCCGTGCCTCGCGCCGGTTGATTTCGTTCACCAGCGCCGCCAGCGTGGTCGACTTTCCTGATCCCGCCGGCCCTCCGATCAACACAAGGCCCCGCCGCAAATGCGAGAGCGCCTCGACTGGCGCCGGCAATCTCAAATCGGCGAGATACGGCACCTTCGGCGGCAGCGCGCGAATCGAAGCGGCCGCTTGCCCGCGTTCACGATGCAAATTGATCCGGAATCGTCCCTGCCCTTCGATCCGGTACGACGAATCCGAAATTTGATGCTCGCGAAACTGCTGTAGCGCACGCGACGTTAACACCGGTAGCACCAAATCCTCAATCTCCGCGCCATCCAGCGGCGTCGTTTCAAGCGTCTTCACCACTCCTTCCATCAACATCGACGCCGGCGCACCTGGCACCAGCAGCAAATCGCTTCCACCTTCGGCCAGCAGCCTCGTAAGCCAGCGATCGACCTGCAGCGATTCGCCCAGTTCCTTCTTCCGCGCTTCGGACGCATCATTCAACTCGCGTACGATCTGGTCCAACTCTTGCGACTTTTCCATCGCACCCTCTCATGCGCGCAGGATAGCCTGCCGCGCAGGCTGTCATCCTACGACCGCCAACCGACGTTACGCCAGCAGCCAATTCCGTAGCAACCGCGCTCCAACAACATCGATCGGTGATTCTGAGATCCGATTCATCGGCCGAAGAATCCCTGTTCCGCCTTCCGCCAGCAGCGCATAGACCTACGGGCCATCTCGAGTGCGCGCGGCCGCACCGCGCGAAAATGAAAACGCCTTGGCTCATCACCAAGGCGTCTTCAAATCTCACATTGTCAGTTCCGGAAAAAGTTAGAACTGGTTCCACAAATACTGGTTGTACACCTCGTGGTGATACTGCACCTCGGGCGCCTTCACCACGGTTCCCAGCAAGCGCGAGCAACGATCCGCCGACGCCTGCTTCAAATCCGCATAGCGCTGCTTCACGTCTTCGCCCAGCAACGTCGTCGCCCACTCGGCCTTTTTGAAGTTGTCGAGCGCCGTGTAAATGTTGTCCGGCAAATAGCGCTCGGCCTGACGCAGGTTCTTGATCTTGGATGTCTCGCCATCGATGCCAGTCTTGAAGATTGAGTACAGGACCAGATAGGGGTTCGCATCCGGGGCTACAGAACGCACCTCAACGCGCGAGCTCTTTTCGTTGCCGATGGGAATGCGAATCATCGAACCGCGGTCCACGGGCGACGCCTTGATCTGGTTCGGAGCTTCAAAGTGAGGATCGAGGCGGCGGTACGCGTTCACGCTGGAATTGAGCAGCAGGCAGATGTCGTTCGCATGGGTCAGGATCTTATCGATGAAGCCCCAACCCGACTTGCTCAGCTTCTCTTCGCCTTTCGGATCCCAGAAAAGATTCTTGCCGTTCTTGCTGATCGAAACGTTGGTGTGCATCCCGTTTCCGTTCACGCCGACCACCGGCTTTGGCAGGAAGCTCGCGGTCAGGTCCATCTTCGTCGCGACCTGTCTACAGATCAGCTTGTACAGTTGGATCTGGTCCGCGGCGGCCACCACTTCGCCGTAGCCATAGTTGATTTCAAACTGCGATGGCGCCACCTCTGGGTGATCCTTCTCGTTCTGGAAACCCATGGCGCGTTGCACTTCCGCCGTGGTATCGATGAACGTGCGCAGGTGGTCGCCCGGCAGCGAATGATAGTAGCCGCCGGTGTTCACGTACTCGAATTTTCCGGTTTCGTTGTAGCGCCTTTCCGCATCCGCCCCGCGGAACAGGAATCCTTCGATCTCGTTCGCTGCGTTCAGCGTGTAGCCTTCTTTTTTGTGCAGCGCTTCGGAGAAGCCCTTCAGCACGCCACGAATATCGGCCGCGTACGGCGAGCCGTCCTTGTCGATCACCTGTCCAAAGACCAGCACTTTTCCGGCACCGAACACGTCGGCAGGCGCCCAGTAAAATGCGGACCAGTCCATCGCGAGCCGCAAGTCGCTTTCGCGTTGAGCCGTGAATCCGCGGATCGACGAGCCATCAAACGTCAGGTTGTCCCAGCTCTTGATCAGAAATTTCTTGTCGTAATCCAGCATGTGCAGCCGGCCTTCCAGGTCGCTGAACAACACGGTTACGGCTTTGATTCTCTTCTCGTCGGTCAGATATCGCAGGCGGCCTTCTTGAATCGTGTCGGCGGGAACGCGATTCTTTCTCTGGTCCTTGGCTTCCAGGTTCAATTCTTCCAGCTCATCGTAAGAGAGCGTCAGAAAACTTCGCAATTCGGTGGACATGATCCTCCTTGGAATGTCGCGCAGGTCGCTGCGGCGCGCGCCCGCGTAGCGGGCAGCGTCAAACGCTCAACGACTGGAAAGACTATCGCGCAGCATCCAGAGCGTCAAACGCCATTGTGGAAATTTCGGCCACGAAAAACTGATCGGCCCGATAAGTTTTTTGAATGCCTGTAGAATCGCCGACCCAGCTGTCAGCCGATGTGGATCACGTTCCGTGCGTGCCAGACCGACACCGGACCGGTCCTTACAAAACATTCCGGATTGCACACCGCCGGTCCGTGCCCGCGGTCGTCGGACGACAGCCGGGTCGGCTATGCTACTTCTGAAACCTCCCAATCAACTGCGCCTGAACCAGAATGTGCCCCTTCATCGCCCCTTCAAGCTCCGCAGCCGTCGCCTTGGGCTTCAGCCCAACCGCCGCGTCCAGAGCATACAGCTTGAAAAAGTAATGGTGCGCCGGCCCATCCGGAGGACACGGCCCGCGATACCGCGATTTCCCGTCCTCGTTTTTCCCCTGCATCGATCCATCCGGCAACTTCGCCTTATCCGGCACCGCTTCCGGCAGTGTCCGCGCTGCAGCCGGCAAGTTGTAGATCACCCAGTGCACGATCGTCTTCTTCGGATTGTCCGGATCGTCGACGATCAACGCGAACGCCTGCGTCCCGTCCGGCGGATTTTTCCACTCGAGCGCCGGCGAGACATTTTCTCCCGCGCACGAATACTTCGTCGGTATCGTTCCATCCGCTTCAAAACTGGCACTGACAATCGAAAATTTCGACGTGCGCGTTGCAGCAGTTTGCTGCGCCGCCCCAGGTCCTGCCAAGACGAGTCCGGCGATTATTGCCGCCAGACACAACACGGAACCGCGCTCCGTCACGATCGAATCCGCTCGCAATCTAAACATCGTCTCTCCGGTCGAAATCAAACTGAACCTTTGATTCCCCGCGCGACGCTGCAGTCTGACCCCATTACCCAAAGGCTTCGCCAGTCAGGTTCCCTGTTCCGCTCCGTCAATCTGCCTACGTCCGCGAAATGCCACTCCCAGTCCGTCCAAAGTGGCCGTTCCAGCTCTTGGAACAGGGCTGAAACCCTCGGGTCGGTTGTGCTACTGTTGGGCGTTTGCGAAATGCGTTCCGCCCTCCGGTGGGACGAAACTCAGCCGGAAAGTGCTTGGACTCAGGGAGTTCCCGATCTATGAAGGCTTCGTACAACGGCGTTGCTGTCCCCGCAAGCGGCAAGGCCATCGAGTTTTCCAACAAGAATTTCAGCGTTCCCGACAATCCGATCATCCCCTTCATCGAAGGGGACGGAACGGGCCGCGATATCTGGAAAGCGTCGCAACGAGTGTTCGACGCTGCCGTGGCCAAGGCGTACGGTAGTAAGCGCAAAGTGGCCTGGCTGGAAATTTTCGCCGGTGAAAAGGCCTATCGTCAATTTAAAGAGTGGCTGCCGCAGGAATCGGTCGACGCGATTCAGGACTTTCGCGTGGCCATCAAGGGACCGCTCACCACTCCGGTCGGCGGCGGCATCCGCTCGTTGAACGTGACACTCCGCCAGCTTCTCGATCTGTACGCATGCGTCCGGCCAGTGCGCTACTTTCAGGGCGTTCCCTCGCCCGTGAAGAATCCCGAGCGGATGAACGTGGTCATCTTCCGCGAGAACACGGAAGACGTCTATGCGGGGATCGAGTGGCGCTCGGGCACTCCCGAAGTGAAAAAGCTGATCGCGTTTCTGAATGACGACATGCTGAAAGGCGGCAAGAAAAGAGTTCGCGAAGACTCCGGCATCGGCATCAAGCCCATGTCGCCAACAGGAACCAAGCGCCTGGTCCGCCGTGCCATCGTTCACGCGCTCGAGAACAGGCGCAACGTGGTGACTCTGGTTCACAAGGGCAACATCCAGAAATTCACGGAAGGCGCTTTTCGCGATTGGGGTTATGAGCTGGCGACGCAGGAGTTTCGCGACTACGTGGTCACCGAGCGCGAGAGCTGGATCCTCGGCAACCAGGACTCGAATCCGGATATCACCGTCGAGCAAAACGCCGCGCTCATCGAGCCGGGGCTCGACCAAGCGCCGGAAGACTTCAAGAAGGAGCTGTGCCACGAAGTCCGGCACACCCTGGATTCGCTCTACAAGTCGCACGGCAAGGGCGCGTGGAAGAAGAAAATCCTGATCAATGACCGCATCGCCGACTCCGTATTCCAGCAGGTGCTCACTCGCGCTGATGAATACCAAGTCTTCGCTACGCCGAACCTCAATGGCGACTATTTGAGCGACGCTTGCGCCGCGCAAGTTGGAGGTCTGGGCATGGCTCCCGGCGCGAACATCGGTGACGGCTTCGGCGTTTTCGAAGCCACCCATGGAACCGCGCCGAAATATGCCGATAAGGATGTCATCAATCCCAGCTCGGTCATGCTCTCGGGCGCGATGATGTTCGACTTCATGGGCTGGAAAGAAGCTGGCGTGATGATTGAGGAAGGAATCGCGAAGACGATTCAGCAGAAAAAGGCCACCTACGATCTGGAACGCATGATGGAAGGCGCGACCAAGCTGAAGACTTCCGAGTTCGCGTCGGCCATCATAGCGAACATGTAGTCGTGGCACCGACCATCTTATCTGTAGGCAACGCAAACGAACTTCTAAATCGTAAAGTCGCCGGAACCGGCGGACAGGAGATGGAATGCGTAAGAAAGTGACGGTAGTAGGTGGCGGTTTCGTGGGATCCACAACGGCGCAGCGGATTCACGATGCAGGTCTTGCAGATGTGGTGTTGACCGACATCCTCGAAGGCGTCCCGGCGGGCAAGGCACTGGACATGGCCGAATCGGCCACGATTTTCGGGACCAGTTCTCATGTGAGCGGCATCTCCACGGCGTCTGGCGATTACTCAGGCACGGAGAACAGCGACATCATCGTGATCACGGCCGGATTCCCGCGCAAGCCCGGAATGAGCCGCGACGATCTTTTGAAGGCGAACTATGACGTGGTGAAGGGCGTCGTGGAAGCGGTGGTGAAGCTTTCGCCCAACGCGATTCTGATCATCGTCACGAACCCGCTTGACGCCATGGCCCAGGCGGCGTTTAAAATCAGCAAATTCCCGAAGAACCGCGTGATCGGAATGGCCGGTGTGCTCGACTCCGCCCGCATGAGCGCCTTCGTCGCGATGGAGCTTGGCGTTTCCGTGGAGAACATAAATTCCTTCGTGCTTGGCGGCCACGGAGACGACATGGTCCCGCTGACGCGCTACTCCACCGTCGCCGGTATTCCTCTCCCCGAGTTGATCGCGAAGGAAAAACTCGACGCCATCGTGACGCGCACCCGCAAAGGCGGCGCGGAAATCGTGAACCTGCTCAAGACCGGGTCGGCCTACTACGCGCCCTCGGCCGCGACCGTGGAAATGGTGGAAGCGATCCTGCACGACAAAAAGAAAATTCTTCCGTGCGCTGCCTACCTGGAAGGAGAGTACGGGATCAATGGCCTTTTCGTCGGCGTTCCCGTGAAGCTCGGCTCCAAGGGCATCGAAGAAATCATCACGGTGAAACTCACCGCGGAAGAGCAAGCGGAGTTGAACAAGTCCGCCGCTTCGGTCCGCGAATTGATCAACGTCCTCGGCTTGTAGAAGAATCGTTGCGAAGTGGGATGGACGGCTCGCGTGGCGCAAGTAAATTCGCGCACCGTGGGCCGTTGTCGTTACGCGCGCTCCCAGTTCAGGCAAGCGTCTTTGGCTTGGCTATCGTTCACTGGGCGGAGAGAGAGCGACTTTCCGCTGAGCATGTAGGCCCGCACGAAATCCTTGCCCACATCGCCGGGCCGCAGACTTCCCTGCAAATGGTGGGTGATGATTTTCTTCTCGGTGTCCACCGAATACCTGCCGTAATAAGCGTAGTAGCCCTTGTACGCGATCTGCACATCCTTCGGCGACGGAAATCCCATGGTGTTGGCCGCAAATTCCGGCCGCGGATTGCGCATGATCTGCACGGCGACGTGCCCGTCGGCGTCGTACATCAACATCCCCACCGGCGCTTCGCCAAAGAGGCGCGATTCAGACGAGTTAATCGAGACCAGGCGCCATGTGCCGACAAAGGGATTGGGTTCGGGCAGGCGCGGGGCGCCGTTGGCAGGGTCCGTCATTCTCGAGTGCCCTCAGCAAACGGGGCGGCGGAAATTTTGACACTGGCAGTGGGGCGAGTCAACGGGCAGCGCGACATTGTATTCGGTCCGACTGCGTGCGGCCTGTACCAACGAACAGGGTTCTTGGCGTTTCAAGAACAGTACCGAAGGCGAAACATCCGCTCGCATCGGGCGATTAGCCGCGGCGAGGCGCTTGGTAAAATCGAGCAACGCGTCCGAATCCGGCGATGTGGGTGCGCGCGGGCCGGGCGCTTACGGAGCATATGAGCTTGTTTCGTCGCAAAGACGGAGACGGAATTAAGACGCCGAAGCGCCGGATGGGCGATTTGGCGTTGGTGGATGGTGCTCCTGTGCCGCCGCACCGGCTGACCATGGACATGGCCCGCGCGGAATCGCTGGCCACGATGATGGCCCACAGCCGAGCGGCTTCGACGGTGGAAGTAGCCGACCTGCTCGCCGGAATGTATATCTACGAGTGGGAGCGGCTCTCGAAATACTGGGACGACGAAGAGAAGGTCCGGCCGTATCTCCAACAAATTTGCCGCATCAGCCCGCAGCGCTGGCACTATTGGATTGAGTTTCACCACCGGCAGCTTTCCGCTGAAAACGAGCCGAAAAAATGGAAACTCCCATTAGTCGCGAAAAAGTCCGAGCGTGCTGCCGAGCCAATGCTCGCGCACTCGGCGGAGTTGATGGCGATTTGGGCGGCGGCGGAAGCGGCGGCGCCGACGTCAGATATGATCGATGGGCGAGTCATTCCAGTGCTGACGCTCGAGTGCGTTCTGTTTGCGATCGCAAGCCGGACGAATTCGGAGATTGGGCATCGACTGGTGGCGGCGGGGCTGCAACTTGGCGCGCTTGAAGAAGCAGCGCGAAACCCGAAGCACGCGCCGCGGTGAGATGTTCGACAGCGTCGAATTCCGCGGCCGAATTTGCCTTTCGAGGATACGCGGGATCGTAAGCGGAGCGGCTCCCCGCGGGGACGGCCTGTCCGACCTAGATGATCATTTTGAAGTGCGGCCAGAGTTCGCTGAGCGGCGCGATGGGCTTGCGGCAAATGTAGACTTTGAGATTTTGCTCGCCGGGCGTGGCGTGCAGCGATGAGATGGTGGCTGCGACAGTGACGTCGCCGAAAAGTTTGATGTAATCGGAAGAATTGTCGCCGAAGATGATCAAGCACGACCCAGTGTAGTCGCCAGGCCCCCAGAAATAATGGCTGTTGTGGCCGCTGATCGCTTTCGGCAGACCATACTTTCTCCCGTAGTAATCAATCGCGCCCGCCTCGCCGTAATTCCCTGCCAAGATGGCGCAGTCTGAGCGTTCGCTTGAAGGAATCGAGTAATACACGTTGGAGATCACTTTCGCCTGGTTCGGCCATCCGAACATGTCGGCGTAGAGCTGAGGGAGCTCGACGGGAGTATCGACTTCTGTCTTTACCGAGCGCGCATACGGGAGAGCGCTGGAATACTTGATGAAATTGTTGACCGCGAGGATCGGGACGCCGAACGGAAGCGTGATCGCGCCAGCGAGAAGCAGAATCGCGGCGTAAGCGATGCGAGCCCAGATGCGCTTCGGTGCGAAGAGGAATTTCTCTGCCACGACACCGCCGGCGGCGAACAACACGGGATAGATCGGAACGACGTAGTAGGTCTTTCCATCCAGCAACATCACGACGGCGAGGATGAAAAGGTATGTCCAGCCGAGAAAACGGAAGCGCGAGCCTTCGCGATCGAAAAAATACCAGTAAAGACCGGCGAGCCAGAGCGGCAGCGCCACCGGCTGCATGAAGAGTATTTGCTCGAAGAGAAATTGCGCTGGCGTGATGTGGTTGATCTTGAAGGCTTGACCGTTGCGAACCACTTCAATCTGCGGCCAGCCGTGGGTCGCTTCCCAAATGAGATTGGGAAGGAAGATCGCGAAAGCGATCGCGCCGCCAATCCACAGCCAGCGATTGGCGAGAATTTTGCGTTCGGGCGTGAGGAGAAGTCCGGCGACCAGCGCGAATCCAAACGCGAGCATGGTGTGTTTGTTCTGGAGGCCGATGCCGGCAACGACGCCGAACGCGAGCCACAGTTTTGGGGACGCGCCTTTGACGATGCGAATGAGGAGGCATGCGCAGACAAGCCAGATGAGCGGCTCGAAGGCATTCATCGAGAAGAAGCTGTCGAAGGCGAGGTTGATGGGCGCGAACAGCACGGCAGCCGCCGCGAGAAACTGCGCGAAGGTGCCGCCACCGAGTTCGCGCGTGACGCGGCCCGTGACGTAAACAACCGCCGCGCCTGCCAGCACGGGTAGAAGGCGTATCGCGAACATCGAGTCGCCGAGCGTGTGCTTCACGATCCAGGCGATGAGCGCAATCAGAGGAGGCTGGTCGACGTAGCCCCAGGCAAGATGGTCGCCACAGGCCATGTAATAAAACTCGTCGCGAAAGAAACCGTAACGACTGATGCCCGCCAGTTGGATGACGATTTTTAGGATGACGAGAGAGACGAGCAGAAGGTTGGTGCTGCGAATTCCGGTTGGCGTCATGTAGGAGTCTGCGGAGGGAGAAGGCATGAGCTGGAATTTTCGGGTCCTAGGATTGTAGCTGGAAACGGAGCGGGATTTTCAGCGAATGCGGACAGAGCAGAGCGCACCCTTCGGAAAGCGAAGGGTGCGGCACCCGCAAAGAAGACAACTCTACGAAAGCGTGATGGACGTGATGCGATCGAGTTTCGGGAAATGCTTTTCGAGGTATGGCTTTCCGAGAGCGGTGATGGAGCCTTGGTCAGGCTGCTCGCCATAGCCGCTATGAATCTTCTTCACGACGTCGAGGCCGCTGGTGACTTCACCGAATGGCGCAAAGCCCATCTTGTCCAGCTGGGCGTTGTTGCCAGTGTTGATAAAAAGCTGCGTTGTGCGCGTGTTCGGACCTGCCGTGGCAAACGTGATCATGCCGGGCTTATTGCTCTGTGTGACGGGATCGTCTTTCAGATTCGTATGGCGCCAGACTTTAGTGACTTCCGGATCGGCGTGCAGACCAAACTGAACCACGAATCCAGGAATGACGCGGAAAAAGTGGGCATCGCTGAAGTAACCGTGCTTGGCGAGATTGTAGAAACGGTCGGCGCCGAGGGGAGCCCACGCGCGCGTGACTTTGATGACGAAGTCGCCTACGGTGGTGTGAAACGTTGCGTCAAATGTTGCCGGAGCCTGTTCGTTGAGCGACTCCGGCTTCTTCAGTGGCGTATCGGACATTCGATCTCCTGGGCGCACGGCTGTGCGCGTGGATCTGTTGTGATTTGATCACTGATTCGATGGAGCGGCCGTCGTAGCAGGCTTCTTCGCAGCCGGCGCGGCGGTGTGATGCGTGGGCGCCGGCAGCGGTGAGGTGATGACGGTGGCCTTGATCACGTCGAGCTTGGGGAAGTTCTTGTCGAGATAGGCCTTCCCTTTCGCAGTGATCTCGCCCTGATCGGGCTGTTCGCCATAACCAGCGTAGATTTTTTGGACAACGTCCATGCCTGAGGTGATCGTGCCGAACGGGGCAAAGCCCATGCCATCAAGCCGCGGATTTTCGGCGAGATTGATGAAAAGCTGCGTCGTGCGGGTGTTCGGTCCGGCCGTGGCGAATGTCAGCGTACCGGCGTGATTGGTTTCCCTGACGGGATCGTCCTGAATTTTTGCGTTGTCCCAAGCTTTGTTTACGGCTGGATTCGCGCTCAGGCCGAATTGAACGACGAAGCCGGGCACGACCCGGAAAAATGCAGCGTTATTGAAGAAGCCGTGGCGAACAAGATTCCAAAAGCGATCTGCGCCGATCGGGGCAGAGGCGCGCGTGACATGCACGACGAAATCGCCTGCGCTGGTGACAAATTTTACGTCGTATTCGACCGGTGCCTGAGCCTTCAGCGAAGCGGGATGAAGTAGAGCTGGATCGGTGTGCGTCGCCGTGCTTGCGGCTTTGTGGTGTGTGACGGGCGCCGTCGAAGATGAAGGCGTAGCTTGCGCCTGGGCCACTGCAGGAGCAACAGCGATCAGAGTGCACACCGCGAAGCGAATCCAAGAACCTTTCACGACTTCCCTCCTAGTTTCTTTGAGACATCCTGCACCTGCTGCATCAATCGCAGCGTATTCCCGCCGAGAATCTTTTGCACGTCGGCGGGAGAATAGCCTTTGGCTAACAGGGCGTTGGTGATTTCAGGCAGCTTCGATACGTCGTCCATGCCGTAGGGCATGTCGGCGCCGTCGAAATCCGAGCCCAGGCCAACGTGGTCGGCGCCCACCAGTTTAACAGCATGATCGATGTGCTCGACGATCTTCGTCCACTCGACTCGTGGGAGTTTGCCGGCTGCGACATATTCGCGGACGATCTTGTCGGCTTCGATCAACTCGCAGGCTTCGTTTGCACCGCAACGCTTCTTGGTTTCAGCATCGATTTCCTTGCCGTACTCCGGATGATTATTGTATGCATCCGCGTACTCCTGGCTGAGAAACCCGATGTGGTAGTTGATCTGGATCACGCCGCCATGAGCTGCGAGGTCTTTGATCATTTCATCAGTCATGTTGCGGGGAGCAGAGCAAATGGCGCGACAGCTCGAATGCGAGGCGATCACGGGCGCTTTGCTTGTAGCGAGTACATCGTAGAACGTTTTGTCCGAGACGTGGGAGATGTCGACCATCATGCCGAGCTTGTTCATCTCGGCGACCACTTGCTTGCCGAACGGAGTCAGGCCGTCGTGCGCGGGTTTGTCGCCGGACGAGTCCGCCCAGTCGGTATTCACGGTGTGCGTGAGCGTCATGTAGCGGACACCCAGGCCGTAAAACTTGTCGAGCGTCGCGAGGTCGTTGTTGATCATGTGGCCACCCTCGACGCCCATCAGCGCGGCAATTTTGCCGGCGGCTTTGGCCCGGCGGATTTCGTCGGCCGTCGTGCAGAGCACGAGATCATTCGGGTGCGCGGCTACGGTTCGGCGGACGGCTTGGATTTGAACGAGCGCGCGATCGACGGCGGGCTGGCCGGTGACCATGCCGGGAATCCATATGGAAAAGAAAATCGCGTCGAGGCCGCCTTCGCGCATGCGCGGGATATCCACGTTGCCGTCCGAGTGGCGCGCGCCAAACTCGAAATTCGGATCGAGCAGGCGTTGCGTGGTGTCGTCGTGCGTGTCGACAACGATGGATTTCGCGTGCAGCTCTTTTGCCTCAGGAATGCCGGTGGTCGATTGATGCGCGAGTGCCAAGGGGAGCGCGAAACCTCCTACGACGAGGGTTAGGACCGCTAGCGATGTGCGGTGCATAGGCCTTGGGGATTCTACGATACGTGAGACGGAAACTGAAACGTTTGCCGGAGTTTGTTCCGCTTGGGGAAAAGACCAACCGAAGTTGGTATCGCGCAGGCTGATAGTCCATTTTACGGTCCGAGGAAGTGAGGTCCCACTCAGCCTTCGGGGGCGGCGGCGCCGATGTGCTTGGGGGCCGTAAAGAAGGACTTGATGGCGTGCCGGATGACCTGGCCGTTCACGCTGGCTAGCGACTCGGTGAGTGGAATGCCTTTTGGGCAAACTTTTACGCAGTTCTGCGCGTTGTCGCAGTCTTCGATGCCGCCGGGTCCCATGAGAGCATCGAGGCGGGCGCTCGAGTGCATCGCGCCTGTCGGGTGCATGTTGAAGAGGCGGACCTGGCTGACGATAGCGGCGCCGACGAACTGATCGTTTTCGTTGACCTTTGGGCAAATCTCAAGACAGTTGCCGCAGGTGATGCAGCGCGAGAGCGGGTAAGCCTCTTCCTGCTTCTCGGCGGACATGCGCGGACCGGGGCCGATGTCGTAGGTACCGTCGATCGGAATCCAGCACTTGGTACGTTTAAGGTCGTCGAACATTTTGTTGCGGTCGACTTGAAGGTCGCGAACCAAGGGAAACTTGGTCAGCGGCTCAAGGCGGATGGGCTTTTCGAGTTCGTCGACCAGCGCGGTGCAGGCCTGGCGAGGCTTGCCGTTGATGAGCATGGCGCAGGCGCCGCAAACCTCTTCAAGGCAATTCGCTTCGTAGCTGACCGGCGAGGATTCTCTTCCTTCGCGAGTGAAGGGCTTCTCCGCGATGTCGCGCAGGCAGATGATCACGTTCATGTGCGGACGGTAGCGCAATTCGAATTCTTCCCAACGGACTGCTTCGTCGGGGCGCTGCTGCCGTTTGATTTTGACGATGAAGGTTTTATCTGCCATGAGTCCCTCGCGCTACCCGACTACTTCGCGGCCGTGTACTTGCGCTCGCGCAAAGGCAGGAGCGAAGTGTCGACCGCTTCGTATTGCAATTGGATGTCGCCGCCGTTGTAGCTGGCGATGGTGGTTTTGAGCCAGTTCGCGTCGTCGCGTTCCGGGAATTCGGGTTTGTAGTGCGCGCCACGAGTTTCATTGCGGGCAAGAGCGCCAAGTGTGATGACTTTCGCGAGGACGAGCATGTTGCCGAGCTCGCGCACGAAATTAAGCGTCTGGTTCGCCCACTGCGTGCGGTCCTGCAGATTGATGCGCGTGAAGCGTTCGCTTAGCTCGCCAAGCTTGACGAGAGTTCTCTGCAGGTTCGCGTTGTAACGGATCACGGTGACGTTCTCGGTCATCACGTCGCCGAGTTCGCGCCAAATCGTCATCGGGTTCTCGATGCCGACGTGCTGATTGAGGAGCGCGTCGGACATGTCCTGCTGGCGCACGCGTTCGCGCTCGTAAACCGCGTGCGGCGTTGAGTCGCATCTCTGTTCGAGGCCGCGTGCGTACCGAACGGCCGCAGGCCCGGCGATGCCGCCACCGAAAATGCAGGAGACGAGCGAATTCGCACCGAGGCGATTCGCGCCGTGATACTGGTATTCGCATTCACCGGCAGCGAAGACGCCGGGAATGTTGGTAGCCTGATTTTCGTTGTCCACCCAGAGGCCGCCCATCGTGTAATGCATCGCGGGGAAGACTTTCATGGGCTCGACGTGCGGATCGACGCCGACAAACTTCTGATAGATCTCGAGAATTCCTTCGAGTTTGCGTTCGAGCGTTTCGCGCGGTATGTGCGTGACGTCCAGATAAACGGCAGGATCTCCGACCAATCCCATTTTCATTTCATAGACGACTTTGTGAATCGCCCGCGTTGCTACGTCGCGCGGGACCAGGTTGCCGTACTTTGGATACCACTCTTCGAGGAAGTAGAAGCGCTCGCCCTCGGGGATCGAACGCGGCGGACGCGGATCCTGCGGCGTCTTCGGAACCCAGACGCGGCCACCTTCACCGCGCGCCGACTCGCTCATCAGACGAAGTTTGTCTTCGCCGGGAATCGCCGTGGGATGAACCTGAATAAATTCCCCGTTGGCGTAGTAGGCGCCTTGCTGGAACAGCGCGGATTGCGCAGAGCCGGTGCAAACGACAGAGTTGGTGGAGCGGCCGAAGATCGCGCCGATGCCACCGGTGCAGAAAATCGCAGCGTCGCAGGGGAACGTCTTGATCTCCATGGTCTTGAGGTCCATCGCGCAAATTCCGCGACAGACACCGCCGTCATCGAGAACGGCGGACAGGAACGTCCAACCCTCAAACTTTCTTACTTTGCCTTCGGATTCGTGACGGCGGACTTGCTCATCGAGAGCGTAGAGAAGCTGCTGGCCCGTCGTGGCTCCAGCGAATGCCGTGCGGTGGTAGAGCGTGCCACCGAAGCGGCGGAAGTCGAGCAAACCTTCCGGAGTGCGATTGAACATCACTCCCATTCGATCGAGCAGGTCGATGATCGCGGGAGCGGCTTCGCACATATTTTTGACGAGCGGCTGATTGGCGAGGAAGTCGCCGCCGTAAATGGTGTCGTCAAAATGCTTCCAGGTGGAGTCGCCTTCGCCCTTCAGGTTCTTTGCGGCGTTGATTCCGCCTTGTGCGCACACCGAGTGTGAGCGCTTTACCGGGACGATGGAGAACAGCTCGACGGGCACGTTCGCTTCCGCTACGCGAATCGTGGCCATCAGGCCGGCAAGTCCTCCGCCGACGACGATGATCTTTGGGTGGCTCATTGGCCAGCCCCCTGCACGTAGCCGCCAAGCGGGAACGCGCCGTAGTGCAGGCCGAGCACAATCGCAATTCCAGCGAGCGTGAAACCGATTCCGACGGCGGCGCCGAGCAAGCCGAAAGCGCGTTGCGAGCGCGTGCTCACTGCGATGCCCCACTTACAGGCAAAATTCCACAGTCCGTTGCCGAGATGAAACGAAGCAGCGGTGATTCCGATGATGTAGAAGGTGACGTTCCGCGGATTCGTAAGGAAAAGTTGAACGTCGGCGTAACTGGTGACGCCGTGTCCTTCGAATCGCTGCGTGTAAAGGTGCCAGGCGATGAAGGCGAAGGCGATTAGGCCCGTCCAGCGCTGCAGGACATAGAGCCAGTTGGACATCCACGGGTGCCCGGTGACGTTGGACTTCCCCTTCCACCAGATGTACATCCCATAGAGGCTGTGGAACAGGATCGGAACCCAAAGCACAGAGGTTTCGATGAAGATTCGCCAGGGAACCTGCTGCAACTCGCGCGAAACATCGTTATATTTGGCTGGGCTGACGAGCGCGTAGCTATTCGACCAAATATGCTCTGCCAGGAATGCACCGATTGGAATTACGCCGCTGAGGGACTGCAGTTTGTCGAGGATGTAGCTGGTTTTAGAATTGGACGCTGCGACCGCCATGCACGCTCCGAATGTGGTTCACGCGTACTGACCGTACCTCAGTATAGGGAGCGATGCAGAGCTTTGCAAGAACAAGGCCACTGTTTCTCGCTTCGAAATTTGCAAGCGCTGCGTTTGAAATTACAAAACCGACGGACGGGCCAAGTGACGCCAGACCACTGAGATTGCGCGGTTTGGGGGCGCGTTCTAGATTGGATACATCGGCACGAAACGGAAGTTGGCGCGCACGGCTGACGTGTTAGATTTCTGTTAGGCAGGTACCCTTCCGTGTCAGCAGAGCACGTCGGCGAATTGAAAAAGTGGGTGGCCGAACTGGTGCGCCATGGCGGTGGCGATGAAGGACTGCGCCTGACCCGCGTCGCTGACATTGTGAGCAAGAATTTCGCAGTTGAGCCGCACGAAGTGGCTGTGATGGTGATTACTTCGGATGACCGGTTTTTGCGATTCGTACTACCTCCTATGTTGCGGGAAGTAGGCCAGATACCGCTAACCAGCACGAATTCGCTCGCGGCACGCACGGTTCGCGAGCGCCGGCCGGAAGTGATTAATCATTTCGCAGTCGTGCCGCATTCGTCGGTTTTCGAAGCTGTGCCTATTGCTGACGATCAGCGATCCGAAGCCATCCAGAAGATCATGAGTGCTCCAATCATTCACGAGCGCAAAGTTTGGGGCGTGATTCAGGTGTCGCGAAAAGGCCGCTCGGCGGGCGAAGCCGGACCGGATTTCAACCACACCCATCTTCGCGAGTTGAAGACGATGGGCGACGCGTTGGCGCCACTGATTGCGCAATCGCTCGTTGAAGTGAAATAGCCACGGAACTCGCTCAGACCGTACTTCCCCCCGCAATTACCGCACGCGCAACCGCTTAGGGAGGTCGCAACTTTCTCACTACGCTGGTGTTAACATCCATACAACTTGGTGGAAACCCTGCGCCATCTTTACAGTAGGGTTTACGCCCTGGTGGAGAGCCAAGTTGAGCTAGCCGAACTGGCTCGCCTGGCATTTCGCAATGGAAACCGGGCGGGCGGAATTGAGCTTCCCCGCCGGAGGAGCAAAGATGCAAGGAATCGAAAAAGTCACAAAGAGCTTTCGGCGCAGCGCAATCGTTGCGGCATGCGCGGCAGCCCTTTTGTGCGGCAGCGGAGCTGCGTTCGCGCAGCAAACTCAGAATCCGTCTCAAGATCAGCACGCACCCCCGTCCGACCAGACTCAAACCGCACCACAGAATCATCCGGATCAAAACGCGCAAGATCAAACGCAGGGCGCGCCTCCCGCAGACCAACCGCAAGATCAGAACGTTGCCCCACCGACGGATAATGATCCCAACGGGTCACCGAACAGGGTGCCCAGCGCGCCCGTGAACGGGCCTTTAGCGAACTCGAATGGGCAGCCGAACTATGCTCCGCCGCAGTATTCGAATACGCCGTCGGGCGTTCCCGATCCGCTGACAATTCCTGCGGGAACCGTGATTCAGGTCCGCACGACGGACTGGCTCTCGAGCGACAAGAATCATAAAGGCGACCAGTTCATCGGTTCGCTCGCTAGCCCGATTATCGTGAACGGCTGGGTAATCGCGCGGCGCGGACAAAATGTGAACGGCCAAGTGACTGACGCGCAGCGAGCCGGTCGCGTAAAGGGCGTTTCGAAATTGCAACTTGACCTGAACCAGCTAACGATGGTCGATGGGCAGCTCGTGCCGGTTCAGACGACTTTGCTGAACGCAAGCGCGGGAACGTCGAAAGGACGTGACGCCTCGGCGATTGCCGTAACCACCGGAACGGGAGCGGCGATTGGTGCGGCGGCGGGAGGCGGCGTGGGCGCAGGCATAGGGGCTGGCGCGGGATTCGTAGCGAGCGTCGCAGGAGTACTTCTCACGCGCGGCAAGCCGACGATTATCCCGCCGGAAGATGTGCTGACGTTCAAGCTGGAATCTCCGGTTACGTTCTCGACCGCGCATGGACCGTTCGCGTTCCGCCAAGCTACGCCGCAGGACTATCAAACGCCCAGGCCTCCGACGTTGAGGCCTGCCTATCGGCCATACCCTTACCCGTACGGATATGTGGCTCCGCCACCGCCGTACGGATACGGTTCCTACCCGTATGGTTATGGCTACGGCTACTATCCGCCACCAGTGGCAATCGGATTTTACGGTGGCTACTACCGGCGTGGGTGGGGTTGGGGCTGGTAACGAAAAACGAAGTTTGAACCGCTTAAAAAGGGGACCGACTTAGGCCGGTTCCCTTTTTTGTTTTCTGCGAGCTTCGCGTGAGGATTCAGGTGAACGGTTTGCGGTGCGGAAATGCAGACGGATTCGCGGTTCCGATGTTGCGTTGCGCGGCCGATCTCGCAATTGCGAAAACTCTGTTACATCGTTGATTTACATTGACATCGCGGTAGGTGCTTGTTAGTTTTTCGATGCGCTCAACATCCGCAAAATATTTTCCGGAGGCACGGGGTTTAGTCCCAATATGGCGTTCGTCGCGAAGAAAATTTTCCTCACCAAGGGAGTTGGCAAGCACCGCGAGCGCCTTTCGAGTTTCGAGCTCGCACTGCGCAACGCCGGAATCGCAGCCTGCAACATCGTCCGTGTGTCGTCGATCTTCCCGCCGTACTGCAAGCTGATCTCCCGCAGCGAAGGCCTGAAGCACATTAAGCCGGGACAAGTGGCGTTCACCGTAATCAGCGAAAACCAGACCCGCGAGCCGCATCGTTTGATCGCGGCGGGCGTAGGCCTGGCTCTGCCAGCCGATAAGTCGATGTTCGGATATCTTTCCGAGCACCACTCATTCGGCGAAAGCGAAGAGATTGCGGGTGAATATACGGAAGAGCTCGCGGCAGAAATGCTCGCGACCACACTGAATGTGGAATTCGATCCGGACCTTTCGTGGGACGAGAAGAAAGAGGTCTACAGGATCTCGAACAAGATCGTGCGAACGATGAACATCACGCAGTCGGCGGTCGGCGATAAGCGCGGGTTGTGGACGACGGTGCTGGCTGCGGCGATTTTGATCGGCGAAGACGACTAATCGTAAATAATTGAGCAACTCTTATGCGGGCACGGAATTTGTTTCGTGCCCATTTTGTTTTTGATGACGATCGGCGACGGAGAGCGCTGGTTAATCGTTGAGCCCTTTGCCGGACAGGATGCGATCGGCGTGCACTGCGATCCGCGACTGACGGGTGGCGGATTGTTTAGCGCCGGCGAAATGTAGGATGTAGGCGCGTTGGCGACCGTAAGTCAACGCGTGGAAAGCCTTATTGAAGGCGGGGCTTGAGGCGAATTTCTCCTGCAGCTCCGCGGGTGGCTTGAGCGTGTCGCTCCGCTTTAGATCGACCTTGGCGCCAGATTTTTCTGGTTCGATGGCTTCACGAACGTAAGACTTCAGAGTTGCTGCCTGTTTTACAATTTCGCCAACCGATCTAAATTTTATCCCGCGGGTGGAGCGCGAGTTCTGGCCGGGCGCGGAGAGAATGCGTTTCGGGTCCTTGAGCAGCACGCCTTTGAAAAATGCGAGCGAGCACGTTTCCTTCATGCCGCCGATGATGGCAACATTGGCGCCGTCGATCGTGAATGCGGCCTGTCCCCATTTCAATTCTTCGGTGAGGCCGGTATCGAGAAGCAATTCGCGGAGCTTCGCAAGTTCGGCGCGCCATTGCCTGGCCTTTTTGAGGAATGCAGTGACCTGCGCATTTGTCGCGCTCTTCGCCATGGAAGCCAGCAATGCAAGTTCCCGAAGCTATTTATGCCCTGACTTCTTCGCTGCCGCTGGAGCTTTATGCGACGCTGCGGGCTTAGCGCCGTGCGCCGCCTGAGTGTGGGTGCTGTCGCCGCGTTTGTAACCGAGTCGTTCAAGTACGGCGCCAACGATTAGCGGGAGCGCGACTGTAGCGTCGTCGAGCACTTCGGCGAACCTTCCGCCTTCCGCTTCAGGGACGAACTTGCCCCATGAAACAGCTTCGGTGTAGGTGCTCCCGGACAGGCCGCCCCAGTTCACCGGCTCGGGACAGATGCGAAGGCCGTAGTTATACCGCTTGAGCGGAATTTTTTCGTAGCCGCGGCGAGCGAGAAGCTCGGCGTAGACGCCAAATTGCTGCGCCCAGTTGCGTGGCACGCCACCGCCAATCGTGAAGATCCCCATGCGATCGGTGGCCAGCATTGTGGACGCGTAGTGCTCGAAATCGAGATACGGGTCGAATTTCAGAAGCGGCTTACCTTGTAACTTGCGGTGGCGATTGTTGAGCGCGAGGTCGATGCCCAGTTCGGAGTCCGTGAACGCCGGCACGAACACGGGGACGTTTTTCTCGACGCACGATTTCAGGATGCCGCGCCCTTGGGCTTGCTTGCCGAGATATTCGCCAATCGCGCGATTGAGCTTCCAACTGCACAGCGTCTCGTCGGGATTCCATTTATCGAGGACGTGATCGACGACTTCTTCCACTGCGTCGAGGTTTACTTCCGGCTCGAGCGAGTCGTAGACGCGGTTGTAACCGCTCAGAAAGAGTTCTTCGTCGCCAACGGAAGGATCGTAGCGGAAGTGGGATCGTCCGGTAGCTTCGACGAGGCCGTGCGCCATCAATGCGCCGGTCGAGACGATGGCCTTCACAATTCCAGCGTCGACCAGATCGCAGAACACCAGTCCCATTTTCCCGACGGTGAGCGCTCCAGACAGCGTCATCACGATGAAACAATCTTTGTCGCGGGCCATCGCTTCCAGCACGTCAGCAGCGTCGCCAATTTGCCGTGCGGTGTAAGCGGTCTGCCCCATCGCGCGCACCAGATCGTCGATGGTATTGATGCGCGAAAGATCCAGAGGAAAAATCGGTTTGAGCCGGTCTTCGATCGGATCGTGCAGCACTCGTCCGGTGACGCCCTTTTTCTTTGCCATTCAGCGGCCTCGCAGGTAATGTAAATCTCCCAAACGGCCCGGGAGTGAAATTCATTTTGTTGGCGCACTATAGATAGTACAGAACGCATCGCGCGCGAAACACAATTCTACGAACGCTCGCAGGAGCCTCGATCTCATGTCCCGATACACACCCATGCCGCCGCACAATTTCGGCGGTCTGCCCGACGAGTACTCAACGTACGAAACGGCTCGCGCCGTGATTTTTCCGGTGCCGCTGGAGCGTACCGCAACGTACGAACGCGGCACGCGAAACGGTCCCGCGGCAATTCTGGAAGCAAGCCGGCACATGGAGCTCTACGACGAAGAGCTGCAGACCGAGCCTGCGCGCGAAATCGGAATCGCGACGTGGCCGCCAATCGACACGATGGACGGGACGTTCGAAGAAGTGTTGCACGAACTCTTTACAGCACAGTTACAGGCTCTCGAGGACGGGAAATTCCCGGTGGCTCTGGGCGGTGAGCATTCGTTGACGCCGCCGCTGGTTTCCGCAACGGCTAAGAAGTACAAAGATCTCTGCGTGCTGCATATCGGCTCGCATGCCGAGATGCGCAACGAATACCAAGGCAATCCCGGCAGTCACGTTTGCACGATGCGGCGCGTGACAGAAATCTGTCCTGCGGTGCAAGTGGGCGTTCGCTCGCTGTCTGAGGAAGAAGCAAAAGTTTTGCCGAAGCTTCGAACGAAGGTGTATTGGGCAAAAGATATTGTGCGCGCGCCAGTGAAAGCCTGGATCGCCAAGGTGCTGGAGGACTTGTCGCCGCACGTCTATCTCACGGTGAACGTGGACGGTTTCGATTCGTCGATCGTTTCAGCGACGGGCGCACCGGAACCGGGCGGACTCGATTGGTATGAAGTGACATCGCTGATTCGCGCGGTGGCTGATCACAAAAAGATCGTCGCGATGGATGTGGCGGAGCTTTCGCCGCGACCGCGCGATCACGCTGCGGACTTTTTGGTGGCGAAACTCATCTACAAAACGCTGGGATTCGTGTTCTGCCAGTCGTAAAAACCGGGAGGATGGCGTAATGCAGAGTTTGGCCTCGATGCTGCTTCAGAACGAGCACGACGTTATTGTCTACGTCCAGACGCACGGAGTGATCTGGTGGATCATTATTGGGCTGCTAGCGGGCTGGCTCGCGGGAACGCTTTCGCGCGGACGAGGTTTCGGATGCGTCACGAACATCATCCTCGGCCTCGTCGGCGCGGTGATCGGCGGCTGGATTTTTTCGAAGCTTGGAATTGTGGCATTCGGATTCTGGGGTAGCCTGGCCGCGGCTACGGTCGGCGCAATTTTGCTGGTCGCCGTCGCGCGCCTTTTCGCGGGCAGCGGCAGTTCGGAGTAGCGAATTCCCTTCCCATTCGAGTTGCGGTCCGAGCTGCCGCGCCTTTTTTTGGCTTTTGGCTCGCTCCAGAAGTAGCGAGTCGTAAGCGAATTGCGTGGCCCCTGCTAAGATGCGGCGCAAAGGAGACCTGCTCCGATGAGCGACTCCGGCCCCGATCGATCCGCGGAGTCCCTTCCTTCGTCGAGGAAGCAATTCAAAATTGGCGGCGCCGCCTTCCTTTGCACTGTGCTGGTGCTAGTTGGGTTGGGGATCCTGCGTTCGGCGGTCACGACGCGCCTTGACGGCTTCACGATTGATGAGGCGTATCACATTGCCGCCGGCGTTTCCTACGTGCGTTATCACGATTTCCGGATCAATCCCGAGCATCCTCCACTGGTGAAGCTTTGGGTGGGCAGCATCATTTCCGCCACAGGATTTCAGCTTGGCCCGCTGCGGCAATTTTCAGATAAGCCCGATGAGCGCAGCTTCACCGAAGGCGCAGTGTTCCGCGAAAACGACCCCGCTTCGGTGCAGCGACGCGCCCGCGTTGCGATGTTCGTCCTAAACTCGCTGCTGCTGATTTCGCTCGCATTCGCGCTGCGGCGGATTTTCGATGCGCGCGTGGCCCTCGGCACTTTGTTGTTTCTGGTGATCGATCCAACGGTGGCGGCACACTGGCCGGTCGTGATGACCGACCTGCCCGTAGCGCTGTTGTCCGCAACCGCGATCCTACTCGCGACGCGCGCTTTCGGCCAATGGGAGTGGCCCGATCTGGCGGCATGTTCGCTGTTTCTCGGGTTGGCACTCGCGGCAAAACATTCCGCTCCCGTCGTGCTGTTGACGATCGCTGCCGTCGGAACGTGGAGAGCGTTCTTGAGTCCCGTGCGGCAGGCTGGAGACTCGAAAGCACGAAAACTGGCGAAGGTAGGCGCCGTGCTCGCTGGAGCGATGGCGATATTGTGGGGATTTTACGTTTTCCACTACTCCGAATCGAAAACGGGCCAAGATGTCTTTAATCGCCCGCTCGCCGACAAAATCGCGGACGTGCATTCCGCGTTTTACCACGCCGTCCTCGTAGGCCTGCAGGCCACGCGCATCGTGCCGCGCCCGTATCTGTGGGGATTCGCAGACACGGTGCACGCGGGGATGGAGGGCCGGCCCTATCCGCACTTAATGTTTGGAAAGTATTACCAGGGACGCGGGCCGAGGTATTTTTTCCCAGCGATGATCGCGGTGAAATTGCCGATCGGATTGCTGATCCTTGCCCTGGTCGGCCTGATTTTATTTCTTGCGCGGAAGTTGCCGCCGCAGTGGACGTCTCCGGCCGCCATGATCCTGGCCGCGACCGTGGCGTTTCTGCTGGTCCTCATGACCGGGTCGCCGTATGCGGGCATCCGCCATGCTTTGCCGGTAGTCGTGCTGCTGTCGATTTTTGCGGGCCTATTCACCGGCTGCGCGCTGGAATCCAATTCGATCGGCCTAAAAGGAATCGTCGCGCTGGCCTACCTGGCGGCATGCATCTCTTCGGTTCCGGTGATGCGGCCGTGGGAATATTTCAACGAAATTGTGGGCGGCGCCAGGAATGGTCCCAACTATTTTGGCGACGAGGGCGTGGACCTTGGACAGCGTACCAAGGAATTGATCGCGTATTACCGCCAAAACCTGCAGCCGAAGGGCGAGCTGGCGGACTCGCTTTACCACAGTTCGACCGACGAACTTAAAGCGTACGGGGTGGATTTTCTGGGACGCGAATACAAACGCGATCTGCCACAACTCCGCCAGCCCAAACACTTGGGGACTCTTTTCGCTCACGCCGTGGCTCCCGTTCCTTATCCGTATTGGGATTTGAAGGCGCTTCGCGAAGCCACTCCGGTAGCGCGATTCGGCAACCTGTCCGTGTATCGGGGCGAGTTTTATCTACCGGGACTTGCGGCTGGCTCGCTTTATTGGGAGGGAATCCAAAAGCTGTACGCGGACAAACCGGACGCGGCCGAAGCGGAGAAATTGTTTCAACAATCGGTGGACATGGACCCAACTGCGTTCTTCGTTCACATTGAGCTGGGGAATCTGCTACTGAAGCGCGGCGCGCGGCCGGAAGCGCTACAGCAGTACTCCGATGCGCTGAAATATGCCCCGAACGAGCGGATCGTCCGCCAACCCATCGAGGCGCAGATCGCGCAGCTCCAGCGAAACGGGTCCGTCGATATTCCGCCGCTGCGCAACCCAAGTATGGAGTAAATCGCGGCGCAACGCTGGAACGGACGGCGCGACTGTGGCGCCCTCGTCGCTTGTGATACGATGGCATTCGATCCTCACGCGAACCGCGACTGTGAGACGATTCAAACCGCAGATTTTCTAGCCCCATTGCGAAACCTGTCGAAAGAATCGAGCACCAAAACCGGAAGGACTACTTGAGCCAACAATCAGTCTGGGCGATACCGCTGGGCGGACTCGGCGAGTTCGGCATGAACATGATGGTGCTGCGTACCGGTGACGACATTATCGTCATCGACGCGGGCTTGATGTTTCCCGAACAAGAGCTGCTGGGCGTCGACATCGTCATTCCAGACATTACCTACCTGAAGCAAAACCGCAGCAAGATTCGCGCAATAGTTCTAACGCACGCGCACGAAGACCACATCGGAGCAATTCCCTACATCCTGCCGGAGTTGAACGTCCCAATTTACGGGACCGAATTCACGCTCGCGCTGGTACGAAAGAAGCTTGAAGAGCACGCGCTGCTCGAAGGCGCGCAGCTAAATGAAGTGGCCGCTGGACAAACCACGCAGCTTGGTGCGTTTTCGATTGAGTATCTGCACGTCACGCACAGCACGATCGATTGCGTTGCGCTGGCAGTGCGGACGCCAGTCGGCGTGATCATTCACACCGGCGATTTCAAGATCGATCCGACGCCGGTGGATGGAAAGCCGTTCGATCTGCACGCTTTCGCGAAATACGGGCAAGAAGGAGTGCTGGCGCTATTCAGCGACAGTACGAACGTCGAGCGGCCGGGATTTACGCCTTCTGAGAAGTCGGTGGTCGTGCGGCTTGAAGAATTATTCCGCGCGGCTCCCGCACGCGTGGTGGTTTCGTGTTTTTCGAGCTCAGTGCATCGCGTACAGCAAGTGATCGACATCGCCCGGACGGTCGGCCGCAAAGTCGGCGTCGTGGGCCGAAGCATGGTCGACAACCTGGAAATCGCGCACACGCTCGGCAAGATTCGAATTCCAGACGGCAGCATGGTTCGGCCGCAGGACATTCGAGGCTATGATCCGCGGAGATTGGTTGTACTCGCGAGCGGAACCCAGGCCGAGCCGATGTCCGCTCTTTCGCGCATCTCGGTCGACAACCACCGGTTAATGAGCATCGCGGAAAGCGATACCGTGATTCTCTCGTCGCGCATCATTCCGGGAAACGAAAAACAGATTTTCCGGATGATCGACCATTTCTTCCGTCGCCGCGTGTTGGTCTATTACGAGAGCGGCCGGTCCGCTCCGATTCACGTCTCAGGGCATGCCAGCCAGGAGGAGATGAAGATTCTTTTGCAGTTGGTGAAGCCAAAGTATTTCGTTCCAATGCACGGCGAATACCGGCAGCTTTTCCAACATGCAGCGTTGGCCGAGCAACTCGGAGCGGTCGGCAGCGAAATTTTCCTTCTGGAAAGCGGGCAGCCCGTCGAATTCACCGCCGATGGCCGTGCATTCCGCCGCGAGCCGGTGACCGCAGGCCGCGTGCTGGTGGATTCGGGCTCGCTCGAAGAAATCGAAGAGGTAGTGATTCGCGACCGGCGCCACCTGTCTGAAGACGGCGTACTGGTTCCGATCATCGCCATCAACAAGCACACTGGGAAGATCGAAGCGACGCCCGAAATTGTAACGCGCGGCTTCCTCCCATCCGAGGAAGGCGCGGAGATCATCGAGCAGGCTCGGCAAATTACGGTTCGCACCGTGGAACAAGCGACACAGGAAGAAAAAACCGACTGGGGCGTGATCAAAGAAAAGATCCGGCAGGATTTGAAACGCTTCCTGAACAAGCAGACATCCAAACGGCCGTTGATCCTCCCCGTAATTTTGGAAATCTAAGCTCCCGTGAGCGTTCATCTACGCGCGTACCAGCCCGAGGATTTCGAGACGCTATTCGAGATCGATCAAGCTTGCTACGACTTAGAAGTGGCGTACTCGAAACGCGAACTCCAGGCCTACCTGAAATATCCCGGCGCAGACTGCGTCGTGGCGGAGATTGGCGGCGAGATTGCAGGATTTTGCATCAGCGCGCACCAGGACGACCGCGGCTACATCGTGACGATCGACGTGCTGGAGAAGTTCCGGCGCGAGAAAGTCGGAACGGCGCTGATCAATGAGACCGAAAGGCGGCTGCTCGGTTTTGGCGTCAAGCTGGTTTCGCTTGAGACGGCGACCGACAGTCCTTCCGCGGTCGGTTTCTGGAAAAAACACGGTTATCGCGAACGCGGCATTCGCAGGAACTACTACCCGAACGGTCGCGACGCTTACGCGATGACCAAGACTCTGCATCCCGAGTTTCGCGCGCGTCGCACAATCGCAAAAACACCGTAACGCGCTGCTCACGCGATTCCGCTATACTTTCCTGCAACATTTTCGCCGGCTATGACCGGCAAACGGGGGAACTGACACTCGATGCACCTTTGGCAAGCGATCCTTCTGGCCGTAGTGCAAGGCCTCACTGAATTTCTGCCGATCAGCAGTTCCGCTCATTTGATTCTGATTCCGTGGCTTTCGAAGGGAGCGATCCCTGAGCCGGGGCTCGCGTTTGACGTGGCACTGCACCTTGGGACGCTAATTGCCGTGGTGCTCTATTTCCTGCGCGACTGGATACAGCTGATCCTTTGCGGCCTGGGCTTTCACTACCCGAAGCGCGCGAGCGAGCAGATGGTGCTGCAGAGCCGGCGCCTGTTCTGGTATCTGGTGATTGGCACAATTCCTGGCGGCTTGGTGGGATTTCTCTTCGAACATTACATCGACGAACATATGCGCGACCCCAAGCCGATCGCGGTATTGATGATCGTTGTTGCGCTTCTGATGTGGTACGCGGAATACGTGTCACGTCTTGAGCGGCGGGTGGAGCAGACATCGTTGGGAGATTCGCTCGCGATTGGTTCGGCTCAGGCGCTGGCGCTGTTTCCTGGCGTTTCGCGGTCGGGCATCACGATTTCTGCCGGGCTATTTCGAGGATTCACGCGGGAGGCGGCGGCGCGCTTCTCCTTCTTGCTATCCACCCCGTTAATTGCAGGCGCCGCGGCGAAAGAACTGCCGAAGCTTCTGAAGGAACAGCACGCGATGGGCAGCCTGGGTATGCCGACGTCCCTGATTGCGATCAGCATCGCCGTCTCGGCGATCGTGGGATTCGCCGTCATCGCGTTCTTGTTGCAGTACTTGCAAACACGCACGCTGAAAATCTTCATTTACTACCGAATCGCGTTTGGTATAGTCATCCTGTTGCTCGCGTTCCTACCCCTGGGCTTTGCGCGATAGCGCCGGCGCGAAACCAGGTTTTACGCGACGGCCTTCCCCGATTTGTGCCTGAACGAAATTGATTCCGCTGCGCGGTTGGCCCTGAGCCGGCTTCGCTTAGCGGAGGTCCCAGGAGTTTCGGGACTCGCTCCCTCCCCATTTGCGGACCGAGCCCACAGGAAAAGGAGAAAGTCGTGCGGATTCTCACACCCACAGAAAACAAACGGTTGAACGAAATGATCGGCTTTGTCGGTCTGAGTTTGGCCGTGTTGCTCACGCTCAGTTTGCTCTCGTACTCCCCGCATGATGCCTCTTTTAACGTGTCCGCGCCGTCTGCAGGTTCGATGCCCGTTCGGAACTGGATCGGTCCGGTAGGAGCGCACCTTTCGGACGCATTCTTCCAGGTGTTTGGCTACGCCGCATTTCTTTTCCCGATTGGAATGTTTGTAGTCGCGATGCGCTGGTTCCGAAGCCACACGTTGGAAGCGCCAGTCACAAAGCTTGTTGGTGGGGCGGTGCTTGTAGCGTCGTTTGCGTCGGAGCTTTCGCTCTTGCACGTGTGGGAAGTGCGCGGCGTGCTGCCGGCGGGAGGCCTTCTAGGGGCATTGCTTGCGGGCGGGTTGCGGGCGGCCTTCAATCCGTTGGGAGCGAACATCGTTTCGATCGCGACATTGCTGACGGCGCTTTTCCTGACGACGAGCTTCTCGTTGAGCAAGGCCGCTAAGTGGATGAAGAAGCCGATGGCCGCGGAAGGTGTAGTCGGCCAATGGCTGGCACGGCTGAAGGACTGGCGTGAAGAGAAGGAATCGAAGCAACTGAAGAAGCGCGTCGAGGAGATCAAGATTGCTGGGCGTCCTCCTGTGGCGGCGCAGCGCATTTCGAAGTCGGTTGCGATCGCGGAGCCAGACGAAGTCGAGGAAGCAGACGAAGCGTCCATGAAAGATTCGCGACGCATGCCGACGATCATCAAGTTCCGGGACGAGGAAGCTCCGCTCAGCCCGAAGAAAAAGGCGCCGGAGCCAGTGAAAATTGCGGTCGGGAGGACGAACTACAAATTGCCGCCAGCGTCCCTGCTGAGTGTGGCTGAGCGCGGCGAGAAGATGGACGAGGACGAGCTCAAGGACCGTGCGCGCGCGATCGAACAGAAGTGCATGGAGTTCGATATCGGCGGCCACGTGACGCAGATCAATCCCGGGCCAGTGGTGACTACTTTCGAATTCAAGCCGGAAGCGGGGATTAAGTACAGCCGCATTCAAGGATTGGGCGAGGACCTTTGCCTCGCGCTACAGGCCGAGTCGATCCTGATCGAGCGCATTCCCGGCAAGTCCACGGTGGGTATTGAAGTGCCAAACTTGAAGCGCGAGACAATTGCGTTGCGCGACGTAGTGGAATCGCCCGAGTTCAGCCACTCGCCTTCGAAGCTCACACTGGCGTTCGGAAAAGACCTGATTGGACGCATCCGCGCGGGCGATTTGACGCAGATGCCACACTTGCTGATCGCCGGTTCGACCGGAACCGGCAAGAGCGTGTTCATCAACTCGCTGCTGATGAGCATGCTTTACAAAGCGACGCCGGACGAGCTGAAGATGGTGCTGATCGACCCAAAGCAGCTCGAGCTTGGGCTGTACGCAGATATTCCACACCTTTTCACGCCGGTCGTAACCGACGCGAAGGTGGCCGCGAACGTGATGCGTAACTCCGTTCGCGAAATGGAGCGGCGCCTGAAGCTGCTTGCTGCGCGCGGCGTACGTAACATCGACCAGTATAATCGGACCTTCGAAAAGGGCCAATCGCTCTCGCTGTTCGATGGAACCGAAGAAGACGAGCTCAAGCCGCTGCCCTATTTGGTAATCGTGATCGACGAGTTGGCGGACTTGATGATGGTCGATACCAATGGCGTCGAGGAATCCATTACGCGTCTCGCTCAAATGGCCCGCGCCGTCGGTATTCACTTGATTCTTGCAACGCAACGGCCGTCAGTGGACGTAATTACCGGCTTGATCAAAGCGAACTTCCCCGCGCGCATTTCGTTCCGCGTGGCGAGCAAAGTGGACTCGCGAACGATTCTGGATGCGAACGGATCGGAATCTCTTTTGGGTAAGGGCGACATGCTGTATTTGCCGGCGGGATCGTCGAGGCTGCACCGCGTTCACGGTCCATACGTGAACGAACGCGAAGTGGAGGCCGTCTGCGATTTCTGGCGCGAGCAAGCCAAGGCGATTTACAACGAAGAGTTGCTCAAGCCGCCTAAGGATGAGAACTCCACACGCGTGGGCGGTGATGGTGAAGGCGGCGAGGAAGTCGATGACGATCTTTACCAGGACGCGGTCCGCGTGGTCTGCGAAATGGGCCGCGCGTCTACGTCTACGTTGCAGCGCCGTTTGCGCGTTGGATACGGCCGCGCAGCGCGGTTGATCGACCTAATGGAGAAGGACGGCATCGTCGGACCGCCCGACGGATCCAAACCCCGCGAAGTATTGAAGAGCCGCGGATGGATGAAGGAATACGACGACTCGATGAAGTAAGCTGGACGGTCGCGGTTCGATCCCGCTTATGGCTCTGAATGCCTCCACAGTCGCGCCCGATTCCGAATCCGGCGCGACTGGAATCTCCGCGTCGCTCGTCTTCTTGTTCGCAGTGTCGTGCGGTCTCGCCGTCGGTAACATCTACTACGCCCAGCCCTTGCTCGAAACTCTCGGGCAGGTTTTTCACGCCAGCCACTCGCTTGTCGGTCTGATCGTGACGATGACCCAGATCGGCTACGCCACGGGGCTGCTGTTCATCGTTCCGCTGGGCGACTTGATCGAAAACAAGAAGTTGGTCTTAGTGGTCTTCTGCGGAACCATCGCTTCGCTCTTACTCGCAGCGTTCTCGCCTAACATTCGACTGTTTTTTGTTGCGTCGTTGCTGATCGGGATTACTTCGGTGGTTGCTCAGGTGCTGATACCGCTGGCAGCCGCGCTGACGCCTCAGGTGCGCCGCGGACACGTGGTCGGCCAGATCATGAGTGGCCTGCTGTTGGGCATTCTGTTCGCGCGAGCGCTTGCGGGTTTTGTGGCGGGAGCGTTCGGGTGGCGTACGGTTTACTTTGCGTCCGCTGCGTTGCTTCTCGTGCTCATCGCAGTCCTTGCGAAAATGCTACCCCACCGGACGCCGACGTTCGCCGGCACGTACGCGCGACTCCTCGGCTCGATGTATCACATCTATGTCCACGAGCCTGTGCTGCGGCGGCGAGCTTTCTACCAGACGGCGATGTTCGCGAGCTTCAGCTCGTTCTGGACGACGATCACGTTCCTGCTTGCCGGACCGCGATTTCACTTTACGCAAACACAAATCGGATCTTTCGCGCTGGCTGGTGCTGCCGGAGCGATCGTCGCCCCGCTCGCCGGACGTCTTGGCGATCAGGGTCACCAGCGCCCTGCAACTGGAACGGCATTTATTGTTGCCATCGTCGGATACCTGATCACGCTGCGCGCCGGGCACTGGTGGGTGTTCGTGGTCGCGGCCATCGTCATTGACGCAGCCGTACAGACGACGCTCGTGTGCGGGCAGCAGATGATTTACAACTTGCGGCCCGACCAGCGCAGCCGGCTGAATACGCTCTTCATCGCCACGTTTTTTGTCGGAGGAGCGTTGGGCTCGGCGATTTCCTCGTGGGCCTATGACCGGATCGGCTGGGAAGCCGTGGTGATCATCGGGACGGCGCTGTCGATCGTGGCGCTCGCCTACTGGCTTACAGAACCCCGAAAAACTGCGGTGTAAGCGGGCGGTTTTCGTTTGTCAGCGCGCCGAATTTTTCGTAAAATCGTTTGCTGTGTTTGTGCCGAGGTAGCTCATTGGTAGAGCGCGGCCCTGAAAAGGCCGGCGTAGCCAGTTCGATTCTGGCCCTCGGCACCACCCATATTGCCGCCGTCGCCCAGCACTCTCCACTCTCCCTGATAAATGATCTCTCCACGTTCGCCAGGATGAATCACGATTTTCGTTACATGCTTAGCGAGTTCCATTCGCGCTTCCGCATGGTTGTGCTTCGACAATAGTTCTCGCAAATTCCCGACCTTGCCCTCAACAAAGTTTCTCAGCGCCGGAGCTCCGGGACGGTCGCAATTCGGAAGGACGGATCGCAGTTTGATGTTTAATTCTCTTAGCTCCTCCTCGCGAGCTCGCATTGCCTCTCTAACCGACTGAAATTCAGCTCCATTAGCGACCGCCTGGACTAGGTTCGTCAGCTCCTTCCCCACGTGCTGTTTTCGAAGGCGGGCAACATCACGGGTCGCCTCTGTAGCGATGGAGCGCTTCCGTAATTCCTCGGCGAGTCGATTAGTTAAATAGTCCACGCAGGTCGGAGTGAGAATCTCATTCTGAAGTTTGGCTCGCTCGCCCACTCCGAGCGTCTCCCACGGGACATCTAGCTCCTTCGCCAGCCTCGATGCGATACTCGGGCAGAGTTTTTCTTGATCCGGGTGGGTTTCCTCAAAAATGGTCTTTACGCCCAGCTTCTCGACACAATGAGTGACGAGCCGACGGTAGCTTCGTTGCGACTCAAGCGAACGAAGACTGTTAAGTACGGTTGTCTTGACGTATTCCAGCTCGGGAAGCCCAAGCTTGATTTTCGACCGGGCGGACCTGATCCTACGATTCTTCCTTCTCATAGATGGCCGCCTCCCGACGGCCTCCCATGAGACTGTACGCGTGACACGCAGCGTTGCTAGCGTCGCGAGCCTCGAATTCTCAATGTCCGGTGACGCGGGTGGATTCGATAGGTCGTCGCAACACTCGGTCGACCCCGCCTTCGATTGAAAACAAAAGCTCATGTCGCCGCCAGGTCAGACCAGTAGGAACGCTGTAGTGGCTAGGCTTTAACCGAGTACAGCCAAACCGATCGCCCAAAAACACTTGATTTTGGACTCTTGCTTAAAAGCGCGAACAAATGACGCACTTTCTTTTGGTTACGCTAGCCGCTAGACCGTTTTGAGCCGGACGGGATCGGGGCGAAGATGGGGTCAAGCCCGACGTCCCAAGTGTAGATGTGGAGCGCTAGGCAGGCAGTATGGCAACAGCTTTTCGAGTGATCAGCACGTAGCCTTTAGCTTTCGCCACTTCAAGTAATTTCTGAAGCTGCATTCGAGATTCGGGGGTGTTGGGCGACTTCGATTCGAGTTGTGCGAGCGCTAGTGCCGACTCCAATTGATAACCGATAAGGCCAACCCTTGAGGTCTGAATTATGACCTGAGTCAACTTCGCCTTGGCTGCGTTTTTGCTTCCGCTCAGCGCATCCAGCACGGCGCTCGCGATTTCAAACTCGAGGCGAACGGCCATGTTCTGTGTCGTTTTCGCGCGATTGAGAGCGGCGTCACGTTCGCGTTGCGCCCTCTTAAAGTCACGGTTCGCGACCAATGCGCGAATTAGAACTGCGCTTCCGACGAGAGCTCCGTCAGCGTCGCGCAGTTTTTGCAATTCGTCGCGCGCACCACTTGCGAGGGATATAGCGTCTGCGACGTTACCTTCTTCCAGAGAGAGCCGCGCGAGTGCCACCTGCGTTTGTGCGCCTGTCTTTTTTTCGCCCAGCGCGGTGCGAATTTGTTTGGCTTTGCTGAAATACTCGCGTGCATTCGTGAGGTCTTCGCCGTACATCGCCACCTTGCCGAGGCCCACCCAAGCGTAGGCGGCATCGCTTGTGTCGTTGCTCGCGGTCGCGGCGGCCAGACTGGTCGCGTACTTTTCTTTCGCAGAGGCGAGATCTCCCTGAAGTTGGAGAACATCCGCTAGGTCAATCAACTTGTCTACTGCAGGAACCTTTCGACCAGCTGCGAGGTCCATGCCGATGGCCCGCTCGATCATGGCCTTCGCCTCGGTGCAATCGCCTTGGGCGAGAAGGACAGTCCCGATCGCAGCGGTGGTGCTGGCAATCCCGCTGGAATCGTTCACGTCGCGAAAAATCTCAAGGGCCTGGACATACGTCGCTTTCGCTGCAGCCAAATCTCCTTCGTCCAAAGAGATACCCGCAAGATTGATCAGCACTTCGGCGCTGTCGGCTTTGTCGCTTACGTCATGAAATCCGATCAGGGCTTCCTGCCACATTTTTTTTGCTCCGTCGGAATCGTCCTCCTGGGAGAGCTCGAGCGCCATATTATTCATAGCCGACGCTTCAGCGTGACGGTTGCCGATTTCGCGGGCGATGCTCAATTGCTCCTGATATTTCTGAATCGCACCCTTAAGATCGTCGTGGTCCGCCAGAATGTTTGCTTCCACTTCAAGCGTTCCCTGCTCTCCACGACGGTCGCCCGCGGAATGGTAGAGCGCTTTCGATTCGTCGATCGTAGACGTTGCCTCTCCTGCCAGGCCCAGGCCCTCAAGCGCTTGCGCTTTGAGGAACAGTGCTCGGGCAAGAAGCAACTTCGACCCGTTCGCGCGGGATTTCGTTTCGGCTGTAGAAGCGCGGCCCGAAACGTCTTTGAAATTTCCAAGTGCAAGCGCCGCGTCGGCTGCGGCCAGGTCAACGCGCGGGTCGTTACGAGCCGCCGATCCCGGATCGCGTAACTGTTCGATCGTGTCTAAGGCCTCTTTTGCGTGTCCCCCAGAGATTTGCGCCGAAGCTAGACGGAACCCGAACTCCGGGTTGTCTGGGAAATATCCGAAAAGGGTCCTATAACTGTCGATCGCGCGATCCCATTCTTTGTTCGCTTCGTGATAGCGACCTTCGATCCCGAGGCGATCTTCGCGGGATAAAGACTTGGAAAGGTCGGACGCATTATGAGCGGCTTGGCGTGCCTTTTCGTCGTAGCCAAGCGACGTATAGGTCTCGGCCAAAGCAGAATAAATCGTTGCTGAATTTGGGTCGGCTATGGACGCCTTCTGGAGCAAATCGCGCGCAGTCACGTACTCAAATGTTCGTAGTTTCGCCAAGCCTTCTGAGTAAAGCTGTCGCGCTTCGTCGTTCGCCGGCATCGCCGCCGTTACTTCAGCGGATTCCTCGAGGGAGACAGAACCTACGCCGATTTTTTCGCGGAGATCGGCGCCAGCGCTTGTCACGATAGCATCAAGGTCTTTTCCCCTCTTCGAAATCGAGGCCAAGGTCGTGCCACTCGCGGCGTCTTGAAGTCTGACGTCAATTCGGGTTTCGCCGTCAGGAAGAGGGATATAGGAGCCGAGAACTATGAAGTCCGTATTCAAATTCTTGTGAATTTTTTCGAGAGTGTCGCGGCCGTAGCTATCCACGTCAGGAAGCGCTAACCCAGTCCTCATCTGTGCGACGTCTTCGCCAGACACCGTGCGAAGCTGATCTCCTGCGCCGAACTCGCTCGTAAACATTTCAGAGATCTCGGTAGATTCCCATTGCTTGTCCCGCCGCCCAGAAACGTTCTTGAATCCGAGGACGGCAATCGATTTCCGCGGCTTGACCGCCGCGCCTCGCGCTGGGTTTCCGGTTCGCTGCGCGGTGAGTCCGAAGAGTTTCGCGCGCATTCCGCCCACATCCAACGCCAACAGCGCTGTCACAGCCGCGACCACTACCAGTGCGGCTCCCGAGAGCGACATCAAACGACGATTTCGCTCGCCTGCGGGCTGGCTCGCGCCAATCCCTACAGGTGCTTTGTGCAATGCAGACGGTGCGAGTCGGTGTGATGTCGCGCTAATTCCTTCTAGCGCTGCTTTAAGCTCTCTGGCCGTGTGATAGCGGTTCTCGGGGTCCTTCTCGAGCGTTTTGTAGATCACACTCTCGAGGCCTGGTGACACATCCTGGTTTAGGGAGCTCGGGGAATCGGGATTCTTATGAAGTATCGCCCCCATTAGTTCGACGCTATGCGACTGCGGGAACGGTCGGCGTCCCGTCACCATTTCGTAGAGCACGGCGCCCGCGGCAAAAATGTCCGTGCGCTGATCTACCGGGCGTCCCCGAAGTTGTTCGGGAGACATGTAAGGAATCGTGCCCGCGACCTTGCCTGTGTCAGTCTCGACGCTTTCCGTAAGATCAGTCGCCACGGCTGGCTCTACCAGCTTCGCCAAGCCGAAGTCGAGAATTTTCAGGCGGCCGTCGGGCATCACCATCAAGTTTCCGGGTTTGATGTCCCGATGCACGATATTGTGCTCATGCGCCGCCGCCAGACCATCTACAAATTGTGTCGCGAGCCGCAGAACTTCAATTTCCGAAAGGGGTCCTTCCTTCAGCTTTTCGCTGAGAGGCTGGCCAACAATCAATTCCATCGCGAGGTAGTCGATTCCCTCCTGAGAGCCAAATTCGTGGACCGTTTCGATGTTGGGATGGTTCAGCTTTGCGAGCGCCAAGGCCTCGTGGCGGAACCGCTTGCGTGAGTCTTCGTTGGCGATGGTTCCAGCGGGAAGGACCTTCAGCGCGACATCGCGGTCGAGGTGCTCGTCGTGCGCACGGTAAACCACCCCCATGCCGCCTGCCGCGATCTTCGCGACAACGCGATAGTGGCCTAGGGTCTGGCCGATCATCGGGGACTGGGAGCCTCTGGCGGCAAATCTTAGGGGGCGAGGCGATGCAAGTCAATGGTGGAGGCTTCGCACGAAAACTGCTGCCAAGGAAGTGCCTTGAAATCTCCCGGGTAGGACGGAGGGTCCTAGATACAGATCTTGAATTTGAAGGATAACGCGATTTTAACTTGACTTTATATGACTTCGAAATAAACTCCGACTCACGCTTTCTTTTCGGCCCCGGGTCATCTGTATTTCCAAGTTGCTCTCTGTCGGCCTTCGCGCGCTCTAGGTGTCGCTCACTCGTCTCCGAGCAGCGCGATTCTTCAAGTTTCAAAAACGGCGCGGTACTCCGTCACGGGGTATCGCGGGATGCCCGATGAACACTCTACAGTTCGTATCGAGAGATGTTTTTGGCGCTTCGCTGCTACTTCTTATAGCACTTGCCGGGGGTGCAGGAAGCGTTCAAGCGCAGAAGTTTATCGAATTCAACCCGCCGCAAGGTACAAATTGCGGACCGAACTTGATCAACAATTTGGGTGCACTCGTTGGGGGCTGTTACGTCGCCAACGGACTCGGTGGAGACGATGGGTTCGTACTGCAAAATGGACAGTATATCTCCCTAAACTTCCCAGGCTCTATAGCGACGGTCGGTGGTGGGATCAACGATGAGGGCCAAATCGTCGGTGGCTACCTCGATAGCGCAAATGCGGGCCATGGTTTTTTGCTGAGCAACGAGACTTACTCTGCCATCAACTATCCTGGCGCAATCACAACGGTCGCAGAGAGTATTAATAACATCGGAGCGATCGTCGGCCTTTACTACAATTTGAACGATCCGATCGAGCATGGCTTCCTTCTCAAGGGCGGTATCTTCTCGACGCTCGACGATCCCGAAGCCGCACGGACAGTTCCGAACCAGATCAACAACATGGGAGTCATCGCCGGGTGGTACGTCGATACAAGCTCGGCGATACACGGCTACACGCTGGCCAACGGAATTTATACTTCGATTAACTTTCCAGGTGCATCCCAAACTCTGATTCAAGCCATCAGCGACAGCAACGAGATGTCGGGCGTTTACACGATTGGAGCAAATACGTTTGGTTTTACTTATCTGAACGGGGTCTTTACCACTATTAACTTTCCCCTCGGGATCGTTGCCAACCTTGCTGTTAATAATGCCGGTCAACTCGGTGTTTTCTGGGGAGATTCGGGCGGAAACTATCACGGCGCAGTGTCCGCCATCGGGCCGTTCGCGTACTTCGGCTATGACGCCGTTACGGTTCTTGATACGTCGACAAATCTCGTTCTAACTTCGATTCCAGTCGGGATGAAAAATGCTCCGGTCGCGCTTAGCTCAACACATTTATACATCGCCGATAATGTAAATGCTCTCGTGGACGTGATCGACACAACCACTGATATACTTGAAACAACGATACCTGTCGGAAGGGGCGCGACCGCAGTAGCCCTGACACCAGACTTCAAGACAGGTTACGTCGCGAATTCTCTCGATAACACCGTCTCAGTCTTCAGTACCGCCTCGAATTCAGTCCTGAAAACGATCCCCGTCGGAGTTAACCCAGAGGGCGAGTATATGAGTGCCGACGGCGCGCTCGACTACGATTATGAACAAGGCACTGGAATTTCGGTGATCGATACGGCGACTAATACCGTTGCAGCGACGATTTCGATTCCGGAATTGAACGGAATGGCCTTTACGCCGAACGGCGAATTTGCGTATCTAACGCCGTACACGTCCTTAGTAAATCCTGGAAGCGTTACGGTGCTTGCGGTGCCCTCCAATGCTATTACGGCTTCCATACGCGCTGACGTTGATCCAGGTACACTCGCAATCACTCCTGATGGCGGATACTTATACGTTCCCAACTACGGCTCGAAGAACGTTTCGGTCATCGATACCCGAACTAACCGCGTCATCGATACGGTCGCGGTCGGCAACCAACCATTCACATCCGCAATCACGCCGGACGGGGCCTACGTGTACGTCGGGAATCTGGGCGATTCAACTTTCTCAATTATTCAAACGGCAACGAACAATGTTATCGCCACTATTCCTGCTTCCCCCAACTCCATCACGATTGCAATTTCAGCCGCACCTCCAACCTCCCAGACGATCACGCAGCCGTTAAGTCCGACAGCGCCGAATACCTTCAACTTCGGTCCCCACAACTTCACCGTGCAGTACCCGTCCGGCACCAGCTTCTCGAACGTGAACATGACCGTCGTCGCTGCCCAAGCGAACCAACAGACCTTCAAACAGCGCGTTGCGGGAACTCAGTTTGCCAATGCCACCTGCATCGTCTATTCCGGAGCCGGCGGCAACTGCGTCGATTACCAGGTCACCTGCTCATCGGCCAATGGCGGTACGATCTCCTGCCCCAGCGAGTCTTCGCCCACCATCAGCGTCAAGACCAGCTTCGACACTCAGCAACAGATCATCAATCCAGGCTTCCTCACCACCCCCATCGGTGAAAACGACTGGACCAACATCTTCGAGTCCTTCTACCTCCAGCGCATCGATCCCACTGTCAAAGGTCGAACTCGAGGCTTCTCCGAGTTCGTCGCCGTTGATCTGGGTGCTTCGAACGAGCAAGGCGCAGGTAATGCTACTCTGCTTGCTCCACTGGCTGCTTCCGACGACCGGATCTTCCCGTCCGGAACCACGATCCCTGTTCAGTTCTCGCTGGTCTCGATCGCCCATCCCGGCACGTCAGTCACCGATGCCACCGCTGGCATCTCGGTCGTACAAACCGCCGATTCGAAAGGCAACGCGGTAGCTAACATCGTGCTCGATGCACCGACCGGCTTTGCCTACTCCGGCAGCAGCTACAAATACTCGCTCAAGACCAGCGGATATGCTGCAGGCACCTACGTCCTGACCATCTACGGCAACGCCTTTGCCGCTCAGCAGGTGCAGTTCACCATCCCGGCCGCCACGAGCGGCGCGCACTTGGTGACGACGCTTCAGTCGTTGACTCTGAACAGCTCGACCAACCAGTACGTCGCTACGATCAGCATTGCCAACACCGGCACCTCAGCCGCCAACGGCGTGCTCCTCACCGCAGCCAAGCTGAATACCACGGCGACCTCCACCGCGTTGCCCCTCGGTGTAGGAGACATCAGTGCAGCAAGCTCGATCACGGCTACTCTGACGTTCCCAACCTCGGCCGGAGCAGCAGGCTCGCCCGGCTCGCTATCCATCAGTGAAACCTATGCTGGCGGCTCTACCGGCGCCGGCGTTCGCGTCGTTTTGCCATGAGGAGTGTTCGTACAAAGGAGAAAGAGAAATGAAATCGAAACGCATCAATACGTTTTTCATCACGACGTTTGCCGCTGCCCTATTCGTCATTCTGCCGGGCGTTGCGCGCGCCGACGGGGGTAGCTTGGCGTTATCTTCTGTCTCAGGCACGCCGGGCTCGGAAGTGACTGTCTTCGGAACCATATCGAACAGCGGCTCGAGCATTCTATTTCTGAACGGCGAGAGTTTTACGCTCGGCTCGTCATCGCTCCAGAACGGTGACGTGACGGACTTCTTTCTGAACGCTCCGTTTTTCCTTCTTCCCGATTCTAATTCCGGCTCGATCGCGCTGTTCCAGTTCGAGATTGCGCCGGGAACTCCGGGCGGCATCTACACCGGCAATTTCCTGGACATCCTAGGCGGCACACTCGGTTCAGATCAAAACATCATCGCCACCGCCGGTTTTTCCGTCGACGTCAAGAGTTCCGCCGTCCCCGAACCGGGAGAAGCCGGCTTGCTCTTGACGGCCTTGGCTCTTCTGGTGTTTGGCCGGAGAATGTTTGACCGCGTCTCACGTAGTCCTAAGGTAGCCTGAACGTAAGTTCAGACAGGCGTTACTTACAGATCCGCAACATTGGGGAATTTCGAAACGCAGACGGGCAAGCGGTAGATTGAATTTGGCCACGCGGTCGCCCCTTTTGGAAAGAGAAACATGTCTCCGGGGTAGCGGTATTTCTGCATCACGAGGAGGACCCATGCCTGGACACAAAAGTTCGATCGGAATGTTCACGCTCGCCCTGGCGCTTGCATTGACGATTTGTGCGCTGCCCGCACCTCTGCCCGCGCAACAGTTCATTTCGATTAGCTACCCTGCTGCAACCGGTACTTATCCCAACGGAATTAATAATCGGGCGGAGATAGTCGGTAGCTATATGGATTCGGACGGTGGATCTCATGGGTTCACGCTGATCAACGGGCAGTTCGCCTCGTTCGATTTCCCTGATGCGGCCGGTGGCACTTATGCTTCGAACATTAACGATTTGGGCGAGATTGTGGGGGCCTACGCGCTCAGTCAGACTGGCACGGTACACGGATTTTTGTTTGACGGAGTAGCGTATTCCACCATTGATTTTCCCGGCTCAAATTATACGGTTCTCTATGGCATCAACAATCTCGGCGAAATCGTAGGCAACTATACCGACGCAGGTTCAACGGTAACGCATGGGTTTTCTCTTACAAAAGCTGGTGTCTTCACGACAATTGATTTTCCTGGATCGAATCTCGAAAATTATCCCTCCCAAATTAATAATCTGGGCGTAATCGTAGGCGGGTATAGCGACTCCAAGTGGGTCAATCACGGCTTCATCTATAAAGCAGGAGTCTTTACAGCGATAAACTTCCCGGGGGCTTCAAGTACCGGCGTTACAGGAGTCAACGATAGCGGCGAGGTGTCCGGTTTTTATTGCGACGCGGCAACATGCTCGATATTTACGCCTGGACCGCAAAGATCGTTTTTTACCATGGCGAATGATCGCTTTACGACTATAGGCGTTTCCGCGGTTCCGAGCGAGACGAGTAACTTGAATTTGGCATTAAACAACGCTGGCCAGTTGGTCGCCGCCTACCAGGATTCGGCAGGCGGCTCTCACGGCGACGTCTCAGCCATCGGCCCGTTCGCGCTGGTTCCGGAATTCAACTCCCAGAACCTTCTTGTCTACGACGTCTCCGCCCACCTCCTGGTAAAAACTGTGTCAGTCGGGGGCGGCCCCATCGCGGCGGCCGCAAGTCCAGATGGCTCGCGGATTTATGTTACGAGCTTCGGTGGCGGAACGCTCACCGTCCTCGACGGAGCGAGCTACGCAATTATTGCCACTGTGTCGGTAGGTGCGCTGCCCGGGAGCATCGCGGTCAGCCCGGATGGCAAGCGTGTGTATGTCGGAGGAGGGGGCAGCAACACAGTTTACGTAATCGACAGCGCGACGAACACAGTTGTCTCGACGATACCGGTCGCCTCGAGTCCGGGGTTCGTCGCTATCACCCCAAATGGAAAGTTCGCATACGTGTCGAACGGCGGATCGAATGGAATCGCAGTCATCGATACATCCACGAACACAATCACCGCGAGCGTAGCAGTGGGCGGCTCACCGCAAGGGCTTTCGATAAGCCCCAACGGACAATCGGTCTACGTTGCGTGTCCAGGCTCAGGCGCCATTTACGTGCTGAGTACCGCCTCGAATTCCGTGAGCGAGATCATTCCCGTACCCGGATTTCCATACGACATCACGATCTCGCCTGATGGGGCCACAGGATACGTCAGCGAGTACTATGGGGACGCGCTGGCATTTTTGGATCTAAGCTCCAATGCCATCGTGGCGACAGTCCCGGTCGGAGGTACTGCATTCGCCTCAGCTGTCTCGCCGGACGGCTCTCAGGTTTGGCAGTCAACGTTGAACTCGAATGCCGTGTCGGTAATATCCACCGCTAGTCAAGGCGTCGAGACAAGTCTCGCAGTGAGCGGCGGTGTTTATATTCTATCGATTGGTAACATAGCACCGACTTCTCAAACTCTCACGCAGCCGTTAAGTCCGACAGCGCCGAATACCTTCAACTTCGGTCCCCACAACTTCACCGTGCAGTACCCGTCCGGCACCAGCTTCTCGAACGTGAACATGACCGTCGTCGCTGCCCAAGCGAACCAACAGACCTTCAAACAGCGCGTTGCGGGAACTCAGTTTGCCAATGCCACCTGCATCGTCTATTCCGGAGCCGGCGGCAACTGCGTCGATTACCAGGTCACCTGCTCATCGGCCAATGGCGGTACGATCTCCTGCCCCAGCGAGTCTTCGCCCACCATCAGCGTCAAGACCAGCTTCGACACTCAGCAACAGATCATCAATCCAGGCTTCCTCACCACCCCCATCGGTGAAAACGACTGGACCAACATCTTCGAGTCCTTCTACCTCCAGCGCATCGATCCCACTGTCAAAGGTCGAACTCGAGGCTTCTCCGAGTTCGTCGCCGTTGATCTGGGTGCTTCGAACGAGCAAGGCGCAGGTAATGCTACTCTGCTTGCTCCACTGGCTGCTTCCGACGACCGGATCTTCCCGTCCGGAACCACGATCCCTGTTCAGTTCTCGCTGGTCTCGATCGCCCATCCCGGCACGTCAGTCACCGATGCCACCGCTGGCATCTCGGTCGTACAAACCGCCGATTCGAAAGGCAACGCGGTAGCTAACATCGTGCTCGATGCACCGACCGGCTTTGCCTACTCCGGCAGCAGCTACAAATACTCGCTCAAGACCAGCGGATATGCTGCAGGCACCTACGTCCTGACCATCTACGGCAACGCCTTTGCCGCTCAGCAGGTGCAGTTCACCATCCCGGCCGCCACGAGCGGCGCGCACTTGGTGACGACGCTTCAGTCGTTGACTCTGAACAGCTCGACCAACCAGTACGTCGCTACGATCAGCATTGCCAACACCGGCACCTCAGCCGCCAACGGCGTGCTCCTCACCGCAGCCAAGCTGAATACCACGGCGACCTCCACCGCGTTGCCCCTCGGTGTAGGAGACATCAGTGCAGCAAGCTCGATCACGGCTACTCTGACGTTCCCAACCTCGGCCGGAGCAGCAGGCTCGCCCGGCTCGCTATCCATCAGTGAAACCTATGCTGGCGGCTCTACCGGCGCCGGCGTTCGCGTCCTACTGCCGTAGAATTTTCTCGGACGCCGCGAGCGCAGCCGGAACCGAAACCGAGGCCGGTCGGTTAATGGCCTGCTCACAAGCATTTGTTTATGGGCAAGCGAATCAAGCAACCAGGGGCATTTGTAATCAGCAGTTTGGAAGTCACCGGGAAGTAGGGATCGCTCATTCGGATATTCTTCCAGGCCTCAGCCTGGACCTCGGGAACTTGAAACTTCTCGCCGTCGCCGTGACCACGCGGCATTCGGGCGCGATCGTTTTGATCTCCGGCCTACACGGCGAGAAAGACGCCATCACTCAAATTGACTTTGAACTGCCCCGGCGCATGGAATCCGCGAAGCAGTGCGCGGCGTGGTTCGTGTGGTGCCTGGACCAGCACTTTGGTCCCGCTGGATTTCGAGCTGCTCGAAATTTCGAATGGATGGTGGAAGGCAAACTTAACCGCCGGTTATTGCCTTGGGTTCTCGCGCAGGCTGAGTACGAGGCGCGGCCGGCATGCACAGTTCGTCGAGACTGGTTGCGGTTAGCACTGAAGGACGTACGTAAGCACCTCGCTCATTCTCCTGGCGACGCATCCGTCGACTTCACCTTTGACGGCCTGATCTTCTCGATTCGATGCCACGAGAAGGTGATGGCTTTTCGGGCCGAAGGCAAGCCATGGACCGTCAGCTTTCGCGTACCCGCCTCCTCACTTCAGACACCGCCCAGGCGGATGATGCGCGAATGCGTCGACATAAGCATCTGGGATTCGCGAATCAATTTCGATTCGACTCGTTATGAAGGATCAATCGTGCAATCAGGCGGAGCCGGTCTCACGAACGTTCAATAATACGCAGCCACGTCCCGTCTGCTATTACAAACCCAAGAGCGGCTCCCCGGTCGACGGAGCTCTCCGCGTGCTCGCATTCTTTCCGTGTCTTGCTTCGCGCTCATAAGGTCTGAATATTTTGGATCGCCGAATCGGGCTCTGAGTCTGTACATCTCATTCGGATCTTTCTCAAATCTTCGAATGAGCCTCTCCATCCAGGTGTGGCTTATTCCGATGCTTCGGGCCCAAGATCGAAGCGAGGGCCGGCTGGGGTCGAGGCATCCCAACCACTGAAAGACCATGCGCCGGATCACGAACGATTCTTGGGCACTTCGAAAAGGCCGCGGCTGACGCCATAGTGTGCGCGCTTTGGCGAGATTTCTTAGCGACGACTCCCGCGACGGCATACCATCCCCCAACGTACTTTTAGCGGAGTTGCCAGATTCACAAGAACACGCCTAAAGGACTTAGCTCGGTTAGGATGCAGTGGTGGCAAAGAAATTCTCCACATTTTCGAGAGTTCATCTCGCACCGCGATTTAACAGCTCGTGAGCTTTGGGGAAGCGAGTGGAAAGCTTTTTTAGCATTTGTATTTCCTGCCAGACAAGCGGACGATGCTCAGCGTCCTGCTCCAACCGGTCAACTACGCCGTTTAGTTCGTCCTCAGCCCAAACCGCCACACCGGCCCTGTTGAATTCGAGGGCTTTTCGATTTTCCTCGGGCGTCGTGAAACGATTCTCGGATTCGGCACGAGCGTAGACTTCCTTCGCCTTTCTGAAATACTGTTTGCCCTGCCATCTCAAAAGGGTCTTCAAATAATATTGGAGGAGCTGGTGTGACGTGCCAAGTTCTCTCGCTAGAGCTCGCATTGACGGCCGCGCCGCTCGAGTCTGTTGCTTCCAGCAGATTAGTAGCTCGCGAGTTTCGTTTGCGCTCAACCTCCGGCATACGGTTGATTCACGGGATGTGTGCCCGTTGATCTCTGCCATTTCCGCTTGCCTCCTCTTGGCTGCGCCTAACGCTCGCGGCCCCAGCGTCACTGTAAACTTTACAGTTCTGAAATCAGCCATTTTGCGACATGCACCACCCTCCCCTCGCCATTGCCCCTCAGCCTCGATATTGCGTTCGTCCACGGGCGCGCTGGACGCTACGAACACACCCTTACGCAGCCTTTTTGAAGATCCCGCTAAAAGGAATTACCAGGGAGAGATCCGGCGGCAGTATGGAGCGAGCCGCGCCCTCGGCACCATTCCTTTCTGTCGTTTTCCCCTGAACTAATCGAAGAGCGACTTGGTGTGCGGCAGAGCGTTGCCCGCAGATTTGCGAGCGGAGTTGGGCACGTCTGGGATGGCAGGCGAGCATGACTCCGGGAGCGGTTCATCGGAAAAGTCAGGCATTTCGATCGGCGGAAGATTTTTGTTCTTCCAGAGATTAAGGAACAATTTGAGAGTGGCCGGCGCAAAGCCACTGTAGTGATTATTGGCATAGCCAAAGATTGTGGCGCCGCGTTTTTGAATTTTGAAGCAGACATCTACCCAGTTCCGGAGCGAGTCGGTTCGATCGATTACCGTCTTCTCCCATGTGGTAGTGATCTGTTCGATTCCCTTCCGGTCGCCGAGCCAGCGAACGTAGGTCCAATCAGCCGTGATCGGGTCGAATTGGGACTCTAGCTCGTCGTAACCTGGCATCCAGGACTGGTCCTGGAGAACGAGTGCAATTTTGTGCTCGCGCAGCAGATCGGCGAATTGCGGCGTCAGCCAGTTCTTATTGCGAATTTCGAGTGCAAACATTCTTTCGCGCGGCAGAGATTTCAAGAATGTGTGGAGTCGCTGGAGGAATTCTTCAGCGGTACCGAAGGCTTTCTTGTTGAAGTATGGGAACTGCAGAACCATCGGACCCAGCTTGTCACCCAACGATGACATCACGCCGATGAATTCCGTCATCTCCGATTCGCAACTCGAGAGGACCTTCTCGTGGGTGATCGATTGCGGAACCTTGACTGAGAAGATGAAATCGGCCGGCGTCTTCGCGTTCCAGCCATTCACTGTTGCGGGCGACGGGCAGCGGTAAAACGTGGAGTCGATCTCCAGCGTCCGGTAGCGCCGCGCGTAAAACGACAAGTACTCGCGAGCCGACAAACCCGGCGGGTAGAAAGCATTCTCCCAACCGGGCGCCGTGAAAGATGAAGTGCCTAACAGGATTTGGGGAATTTTGTTCACGATCCGTACCGGCATTTTACACGTAGATCGAGCATGGCGGTAACCCAGGTGGTGACGAAACGCAGGAATCGGTCGCAGCGGTTGTGGGTCGAATTTGGCGTGCTATTCTTTTGTGTCTCGTGAAAATAGGCGATGCGATTGAAATCCATGTGGATTGGGACAACCACCTGCATCGCGCTCGGCAGTTGTTGTTCCCACAACTTTAACGCGCTCGAAACAGAACCGTAATGTGTCCGGAAACGGGTCTGTTAGCATCGTGGCCACGCAACGCTGGCAGCCATCGCCCCGCCGCCACAAAGGACGAGCAACGACCCATGCAAGCCCCTAAGCGCATTCTTGCACCTGTGGACTACAGCCCCATTTCCGACGCGGCTCTGGCCGAGTCGACAGATTTGGCGAAGTTGTTTGCCTCCGAACTCGTCCTCGTGAACGTGGTGCCAATCATCGCGGACCTGCCGAATGACGTGTCGTTGCTCAAAGAGGGCGCCTACGAAGACGAACGCGACCGTGAAGCGACGGCCAAACTACAGGCTGTCGCCGACAAAATCACGGCTTCCGGCGTAAAAGCAAAGGCAGTGATCGGGCGATCCAACGTGCCGTCAAAAGAAATTCTGCTAACCGCCGAACACGAGAACATCGACTTGATTGTGATCGCAACGCACGGCATGACCGGCTGGCGCGAAATTGCATTTGGGTCAGTAGCGGAAAAAGTGGTTCAACACGCTTCGGTGCCTGTATTGGTGCTCCGTCCGAAGGCTGCCGCTGCGACATCGTAGCGCCGCAAGCGACGGCGCCCTCTTCCCTTTCCTGCCGAACTGGATACTATGAGAGGCCGATGGCTCTCACCTCCGGAACGCTCCTCGGACCCTTCGAGATCATGGCGCCGCTCGGATCCGGCGGAATGGGCGAAGTTTATCGAGCGCGCGATACACGGCTCGAGCGTTCCGTTGCGATAAAGATTCTCCCCACACATCTTTCTGCCGATTCGAACGCACGGATGCGTTTCGACCGGGAAGCTCGCGCCATTTCTTCACTTTCGCACCCCAACATTTGCCAGCTTTACGACGTCGGCCGTCTGGACGGGATCGACTACCTCGTCATGGAATTCCTCGAAGGCGAGACGTTAGCGGAACGAATCCGGCGCGGGCCTGTGCCAACGGACCAGTTGTTGAAGATCGGTTGCGATGTCTGCAACGGCCTGGAGCGCGCGCACAAGACCGGAGTACTTCACCGGGACTTGAAACCCGCGAACATCATGCTTACGAAGTCGGGCGCGAAGCTGATGGACTTCGGCCTGGCGAAGGCTGTGGAAGCGGAGGAAGTACCGATTGGCAGCCTGACGAGGACGATCGACGCGCCTGGTTCCGCGGCTCCGCTCACGCAGGCTGGCGTGGTGGTCGGCACGTTTCAGTACATGTCGCCGGAGCAGATCGAGGGCAAACCGGCCGACGCCCGCAGCGACATCTTCTCTCTAGGTGCGGTTTTGTACGAGATGGCGACCGGCAAACGCGCCTTTGAAGGAAAAACTTCAGCAAGCGTGATTGCGGCGATTCTGGAGCGCGAGCCTGCGCCGATTTCGTCGGTGCAACCCGCCTCGCCCGCGGCGCTCGAGCGCCTCGTAAGGTCGTGCCTCGCAAAAGATCCAGACGAGCGCTGGCAGACCGCCCATGACCTGAAGCTCCAGCTGCAAAGCCTGCGCGACGCAGGATCGCAGGCCGGCTATTCGAACGACGTGATTTTGGCGGCTGAAGCGGCGGAGAAAAAGCGCACCTCGAGTAATCGCAACATCGCGCTCGTTTTGCTCGGAACCATGGCGGCGTCGGCGTTGGTTTTTGGATCGCTGGGATATATGGCGCGCAGGCCGAAGCCGTCGCCCGTGTTACAGGCGTCGATCACGTTTCCTGCGAGCCTGGCTCTAGGCCAATCGAGCGTCTCGATAGCCCTTTCCCCGGACGGCCATAAGCTTGCGATTGCAGCTGTCGACGAACAGCAACACTCCGCGCTCTGGATCCGGTCGCTGGACAGCCAGTCGATCCAAATGCTGCCGGGCACCGACGGAGCGCAATCACCGTTCTGGTCGCCAGACTCGCGATCCCTCGGATACTTTACGGGCACGAAACTCGCCCGCGTCGACATCGCGACCGGCTCGGTTACAACGCTTTGCGACGCTCCATCAGGCCGAGGCGGAACTTGGGGATCGACCGGCTCGATTTTGTTTGCGCCGACAAACATCGGGGGTCTATCGGTGGTCGCCGCAACGGGCGGAACTCCGGCTCAGGTAACTAACGGCGGCCCCGAGAACGGAACCGACCGGCTACCGTGGTTTCTACCTGACGGTGAACACGCACTGTTCGTTCATGGCCCGCCGAGTGCATTCGGCCACAACACGGCCGTGTTGCTGGACGTCGGTACGCACGAATTGAAGACGCTATTCGATAGCGACAGCGAAGTAATCTACGTTGAGCCAGGGTATCTGCTGTACATCCACGCCGGCAATCTATTGGCTCAAGAATTTGATGCGAGGCGACTCGCCATCACGAGCCAACCACTGACCGTGGCGCAGGATGTGACGCTGAACTCGGCTCGCCGTGCTGGTTTTTTCACGGCCGCCAATTCCGGCTTGTTGCTCTATCGACGCGATCCCGGCGAATCGTTCAAGCAACTTGAATGGTTCGATGTCGCCACTGGCAAGGAACTCGCCAAGATCGGAGAACCGGCCCGAATATCCGATCTCGCGGTGTCTCCCGACGACCAGCATATGGCGGCGACGATAGCGACGAGCTCCAGTTCCGTCTACAACGCGCCTTCAGGGATATGGATTTATGAGCTCGCCCGAGGCACTGCTTCCCGCTTTACATTCGCGGATACCGCGTTCCGCGAGCCGTTATGGACTCCGGACGGAAAAACGCTGCTCTACGAGCAACGCGGCGAGCAGTTCAAATTATTTCAGCAATCTGTGAATGGAGATTCGCAGCCGATCCCTGTACCCACGGACGGACGACCGGCCGGAGGGCTGGGAGCGGTAACGCCAGACGGACAGTGGGTCGCCGTTCACGCGCAGATGCCGCGCACCTTTCAAATCGATATGATTCCACTGGTTCCGGATAAAAAGATCTACACGTTCTTGGCGCCAAACGGCGCCGACGTGCGCAATCTGAGTTTTTCTTCGGATGGCAACTGGGCTGCGTATCTTTCAAATGAAACAGGTCGATACGAACTGTATGCCGCTCCTTTCCCAGGTCACGGAGGCCGCTGGCAGGTTTCAAAGGACGGCGCGATAGACGGTGGATGGCTTAAACAGCCGGGGAAGCTCGCGTTCCTGGGATTCGACGGCAAGCTCTACGAAGCCGATGCGACTGGGCACGGCGATGAGCTCTCGGTGCAAGAACCGCATGTTGAATTCGGCGGTGTGCCCGTTCCGGGAGGGGCGAGCAACTTTGCGACCCGGGCCGGCACGATCACGTCGCTGGTCACGCGAGATGGCAAGCAAATCCTTTTAGCAGTGCCTGTGGCAGGTGGCGCGCCGGAAACGCTGATGCTGAATACAAACTGGCTCGCGACCGTCACAAAACAATAGAAGTCTGATGTGGATACAGGCGCGGTCGTGCGCGCCCGGCGTTACACAGGGTGCGACGGGACTCCCCTGAACCACGTTCCGCCGTGCAAAACTTCGTCGATCGCCGGCACGAGGTCGGTCACCACGCGGTCCTTCGGGACGAAACCTTTCACGCCGACACGTTGCAACTCGTCGAAATATTCCTTATAGGCGTGAACGCTGTCCGCGATTACCACGGTGTTCGGGCATTTCTCGGCCAGAATCTTCGCTGCGTCGATTCCGTTCATAACGGGCATCCGTATGTCCATGACCACCACGTCGGGGCACCACTCGACTGCTTTCGCGACGGCTTCCGCTCCGTTGCTGGCCTCGGCACATACGACGAATTCATCGTGGGCCTCGACGACGCGGCGAATCGCGGCGCGAATGATCTTAGCGTCGTCGGCAACCATGATCCGAATCTGCATGATTCGAGTGTAACGGCCTGACGAACGCGGACCATACCCACTGTGCTGTAGCTCGCTGACGGCATCGACGGTATTACGGTTATGGGCCAGCGTGGCTTTTCTGTGTGACAGAACCGTTTCTCTGCGGCGCGATGCTATTCGAGCCAATCGGCGATGAAGATGTTGGTTTCATGGGGCGCCGTTCCGTTTCGATTGGAAGCCCAGACAAGCTTCTTGCCATCTGAGCTGAACATCGGGAAGGCATCGAAGCCTGGATAGAGCGTGATGCGTTCCAGATGCGAGCCGTCTTCGTTAACGATGTAAAGGTCGAAACCGGAAGGATCGCTCTGATTCTCCATGTTCGACGCAAAGACGATCCGCCTTCCATCCGGCAGCCAATACGGGGCGAAGTTCGCTGCGCCATTGTGAGTAACCTGGCGCTTGTTCGATCCATCGGCATTCATGGTCCAAATCTCCAGGTTGCCGGGGCGGATCAGTCCGTGCGCGAGCAAGTCCTTATAGTCGGCGATTTCCTGCGGCGTTTGAGGATGCTGGGCGCGGTAGACGATTTTCTTTCCGTCGTAAGACCAAAATGGGCCGCCGTCGTAACCGAGCTCGTGCGTAAGTTGTTTCACATCCGAGCCGTCGGCGTTCATCGTGTAAATGTCGATGTCGCCGTTGCGAGTGGAGGTGAAGACGATGTGCTTGCCGTCGCGCGAGATCGTCGATTCGGCGTTATAGCCGTGCGCTGTAGAGAGGGGCGCGATGCCCGAACCATCGGTGTTGGCGCGGTAGATCGTATAGGTGTCGTAGATCGGCCAGACATAACCGCGGGAGTAGTCCGGACGCGGCGGGCACGCGGGATTCGCTGCGAACGTCGATGAATAGAGAACGTGCTTGCCGCCCGGGAAGAAGTAACTGCACGTGGTTCGGCCTTTTCCGTTGCTTACCAGCTTCGCTACTTGCGGAATTTTCGAAGAAGCCGAATCGGGATCCGGCGTTGGAATTGTGTAGATCTGGTCGCAAGGAACGGAATCGCCTACGGTCGGCGCATAAAATTGGCCCTGGTGCTGGAAGATCAAGAATTTATCGTCCGCCGAAAAATAGGCTTCGGCATTCTGGCCCCCGAACGTGACTTGGCGGATGTCGCGAAGATGCGTTTCGCCGATCGTGCCGAGCGTCCCTTCGGATGCGCTCTTCAGCGCGGCGGCCCGCGCGGCGGCGATGTTCTGGACGGACGGGGCGACCGTCTGTGCCTGCTGAGTTGCTCGCGAGTGTACCGCCGGCGCGGCGAATACGCCGACGACGACAATTCCGCAAAACGAAATCATTGTCGGCCTTCGGTTCGCTTTCATGCGTGTCCCCTCACAGCAATGTTACGACAGCCGTTTGTCCGGGCGCGTAATCTTTCGGCCCGCAGTGGATTCTCGAGGCCTGCATCCGGTTGGGGTGAAATCGCGGCGCGGTTTACAGGAAGTACTGCATTCCGTATGCAGGCGCCGGCGCTCAGACTTGTAGTGGAGTCGATACAGTGAAGTATTACCCGGAACCCCAGACCCAGGAGAGCCGATGACCGTACGTCGGACAAGTACCCGTTTGAATTCAAAATCGCGCGACCCGAAGAATGCCGCCGGCCGAAGAATACGCTACGCCGTCGTCGGGCTGGGCTACATCTCGCAGGCCGCGATTCTGCCGGCATTCACGCACGCAGGCGAAAATTCCGAGCTGGCTGCACTTGTTTCAGGCGATCCGGGAAAGTTGACCTCGCTGGGAAAGAAATACAGAGTCCCGCAAACATACAGCTACGAACAGTTTGGCGACTGCCTGCTTCACGGAGACATCGACGCGGTCTACATCGGCCTGCCAAATCACATGCACCGCGCCTACACGGAGGCGGCCGCGCGCGCGGGCGTGCATGTTCTATGCGAAAAGCCCATGGCCGTGCATCCGGAAGACTGCGAAACAATGATCGACGCCGCGCGGGAAACAAACGTGAAACTGATGATCGCCTATCGGCTGCATCTCGAACGCGGGAATCTTTCAGCCATCTCGGCGATTCGGAACGGCGAGATCGGCGAGCCGCGGATTTTCCGTTCGGCGTTCACACAACAAGTTCCAGCCGGCAATATCCGGCTGAACTCCGAAGACGGCGGCGGACCGCTTTACGACCTTGGCGTCTATTGCATCAATGCTGCCCGATATCTTTTCCGCGCGGAGCCGGACGAAGTGTTCTGTTACAACGCCGCAGGAAAGGACCGTCGATTTGACGACGTAGCAGAAATGTCCAGCGCGGTGATGCGCTTCCCGAACGATAGGCTTGCGGTATTTACGTGCAGCTTTGGCGCCACCGACCGCGATACTTATGAGGTGATCGGCACAAAAGGCGTGCTGAAAATGGATCCGGCATACGCGATGTCGAGCAGCATCAAGTGCGAAATCACAGTTGGCGAGAAAACACGGCAAGCGACCTACAAGAAGCGCGACCAATTCGCCGCGGAGCTGGTCTACTTCTCCGATTGCATCCGGAAGAACAAACAGCCGGAACCGGGCGGAACGGAAGGGCTGGCGGACGTGCGAATTATTGCTGCCCTTCAGGAGTCCGCTGCGAACGGGAAACCTGTGGCCGTGGCGACAGAATCCGCGCCTAAACGTCCCTGTCTTGCGCAGGAGGTCGAAAAGCCAGCATCAGAAGAGCCGGACCTCGTGCGAGCCGCTGCGCCGTCGCAATAACTACAACCTGGAAAGCAAAGTAGTCGCAAGGAGCGCCACCGAGGACAGAAACATTACGGCAGTCGCGAGCCAGCCGCCCCAACGGAGATACGCCGGCAGCCGGAACTGGCCTGTGATCTTTGCGTCATCGGCCAGCCGCATCACGGCAAACATCACGGGCGCGGCAACTAATCCGTTCAGAACAGCTGACCAATACAACGCGCGGATCGGGTTCAGCCCGGCGAAATCCAGGGCTACTCCGAGAACCGTCGCGGCAGCAATCACGCCGTAGAATCGCGGGGCTTTCTCCGGCTTTCGTTCGAGGGATCCACGCCAATCGAACATTCCGGCCACCGCATACCCGGCCGAGCCCGCTAGAACCGGAATCGCAAGCAGCCCTGTGCCAACGATGCCGAGCGCGAATAGCAGGAACGCAAATCGGCCAGCGATTGGTTTCAGGGCGCGAGCAGCGTCTGCCGCCGTCTGAATCGTGTTCGAATTGCCATCGTGCGCATGCAGTGTGACGGCGGTGGTAATAATAATCGCGACAGCGACGAGGTTCGAAAAGGCCATGCCCACGCGCGTGTCCATGGCAATGCGATGAAAGGCACCACGGGCTTGTGCAGGTTTTTTGGTAAGTGGTTGTTCGGCAACTCGGAGGCGAACTTCTTCCGCCTCCTGCGCCGTTTGCCAGAAAAAGAGATACGGACTGAGAGTCGTTCCGAGCACGGCGACCAGCGCCATCCAATAATCTCTCGATCGCTCGAAGTGCGGCAATACGGCGGAGCGTAGAACTTCAGGCCAGGGAACGCGGACCACAAACAGTGCCGCAACGTAAGTAAATAACGCGAGCGTAAGCCAGCGCAGGTAGTTTACGTACCGGCGATACGGCACAAGAATCTGGAGGGTCAAGGAGAGAGCGCCGAACCCGACCGCGAACGCGATCGCTTTGCCTCCGACCACGGTCGCCGCCGCGTCTCCCATTGCTGCCAGGTCCGCGCCGAGGTTGAATACATTCGCGACGCAAAGCAACGACACGAGCGCGAATACAAAATATCGCGGATAGCGCTTCTCTAGACTGGCCGCGACACCAGCGCCGGTGATTCGACCGAGGCGTCCGCAAATTTCCTGGATCGCGGCCATCAGCGGAAACGTGAACACCATAGTCCAAAGAAGGGCAAAGCCGAATTGCGCGCCGACTTGGGAGTAAGTCGCAATCCCGCTTGGATCGTCGTCCGCAGCGCCGGTGATCAGCCCCGGACCGAGGCTGTGGAGGAGGTCTTGCTCGCGCGATTGCTCGGAGTTCTGTCGCTGCACTAAGGGCCTCGTCTAGGTCACACGCGTCGTCTTGGATGGAGCTACAGCATCGCGATCGAAAACATCGGATTGGACTTCTGACTTTGATGCTGCGAGGCCAACAGGCAGCCCGACACGGCGAAAACCGTCCTGTTTCGCAAATCAATCTCAATCCAATAGTTTGAACGGCCCAACGCGGAGAACACCGATCACAGCAAATGACAATTCGGCCGCGAGACCGCAGCTCATCGCGGAAGGATGGCATCATGCGGGGCCGGGCGACACCCGCCAAAGACGGCGGCCACCACGCGGGCCGAGCGCTGCGTGGCGAGCAGTAAAGTGGGTTATTTCGTGAGCGTTCGGAACGACGGAAACTTAAACAGGCTCTTCGCGTCGACCGCTGACTTTTTGCCGTTGCCGTTCTTTGCCGTCGTGCCGTTCTTCGATGCGCCGGCGCCGTTGCGTGTGATCACGTTGCAATCTCGACCCGGCAAACGCGTCGGATCGGCTGGACGCGGCGTGAATTGATTCTTCGACGACGAAGGAGGGGGAGCGAGCAACCGCGCAATATTAGCGACTCGTTCCATCTTGTACGGTTTGGCCATGCAGACGACCGCGCCGAGCGAGTGTGCACTCGAGTAGTCGCTGGGATAGGCGGAGCTGGTCGTCAGTACGACCGGGATGTGACGCAGGCGCGGATGCTGTTTCACGTGAGCGCACAGGTCGTAGCCGGGTAGTCCTTCGCCTTCGACTTCCGCGAAGATCAGCGCTGGAGTCACAACGTTAAGAACGTCGCGGCCTTCGGCAGCGCTCGAAAGCGCGATCACTTCATAGCCTTCTTTCTGAAGGCAAGCTTTCAACGACTCGCGCGTCATGGTGCTGGCGTCAACCGCGAGGACCAACGGCTTCTTCACATCGACGTTCGTCAGCCGCTCACCGAGCATTCCGTTATTGGCGTTGTCGAGCCTCAAATGCACCGGCGTGTTGCCCAGTTTGCGGCCGTAGGCGTCAACGCAGTGCTCTCCTGGATTTGTACCGAGAACGATCGCGATGCGGCGCTTACCGTCCTCCATTTCCTGCACGCGAGCGACGAGACCCGGCTGTTCGGCTTGGATGCCGTGCGGCACTTTGCTGTAAGGGAAGGTGACCATTAATTCCATTCCGCGCTGATAACAATCGAGCCTGGTTTGAAACAAAACGCCGAGGCGCGAGACATCAACCGTGGTCGCAACTTCGTCGAGTCCGTGGCCCGTGAGATTTTTGGTGCGAACTCGAAGCGGAGCGGAAATCAGCGCGCGGCGCTTGCGGCGTCGTTCCGGTGTTTCTGGCGCCGCCGACTGGTTCTCGACCGGCTTCGTTTCGGCTTCCGTAGCTGATTTCGCATTCACCTCATAGCGTTTGGCGGCTTCGGCAACCGGCTCCCACGGGACGTCTGACGCCAGTGAAGCGGCGGGAAGTTCGATCGCCGTGGACGCTGACGAGTCCGGGGCGCTCTCGGTGATCGGTTCGGGCGGCGCGGCGATTTCTGAGGCGAACTGTTCGCTGGCCTGTTCGGGCGAGCCGCAGGTCGGCTCCGCTTCTGGCTCCGCGGCCTGGACCAGTTCCCCGGTCTGCTCGGCGACAAAATTCTGTGCGACCTCATTGATTTCGGCCAGCGATTGCTCGCGGCAAATCTCCTGCAGCAGTTCCTGAACATCTTCCTGAGCTTCCGCTTCAACCGCAGCCGGTCTCTCGATCCGGTTCCCGCTTTGCACAGCAGCCAAGGCTTCCTGCACTAATTCTTCCGGCGAGAGCTCAGGCGTCGGAGCGTGGGCGGCAGCCTCGGAACTTGCTCGGCTCAGAAGCGAGTCGAGCCCTTCGGGCGCGGTCGTTCTCGGCTCATGTTCGGCAGCCGTCGGTTCGTCTGACGGCCCTTGCTCGCGGTAGATCGCAGCCAGTCGTTCGCGGGCATCGGGGTCGAGAGTGCTGGATGAAAAGCGTTCCGCAACGTGGCGGGAAGATGCGGTGAAATTGCCATTCGGATCGAACAGAGGGAAACCGGTCGTGTCGCTCATTCAGTCAGGGCCTCGCCAGTAGAGACTTCTCGCACGACGAAATTTACAAGCGCGAGTTGGAGTGAGCGATAGGGTAAAAGTCACATTTCGAGGGTACCCGGGTCGTGCGAATCGCTAGTACTAGGGTCATGGTTCGTAACAGTTTGACCTATAACCGCTTACGAGAACTTGGCCCGAGCGAGGTATCGCGCAGATCTTGTTTCGTTGCGCAGGATCAAGCGCGCGGCCGATGCGATTCTTTGAGGCGTTTACGTACGATTTTTCGAGCGGGATGTACGCGAATTTGGGCACTTTTGGGAACTGGCTGCGAACAAAACGCCGGCGGAGCTTTACCTGGCGTTTGACGCCTCGGCGCTCGTTTCAAATCGGGACAGCGCCTGTCTTTGCCAGCGTTTCAGCTCCCGCCGATCAGGACGTGAATGTCATCAAATGTCCTTTCGTGTCCGGTTTTGCCATTTGCCCAAATCGCGTGTTCCCCGTACCTTAGCGCTGGCTGCACATTCTCTCCAGAGCTAGCAGCAACGGCGTGGATCGAGTTGGGCAGAAAAAGATCGGGAGCGGTTGAGAGCTGAAGGGCTGGGGCGCCCACTGCGATCAACTGCTCCCCTTCTGCATTTAGAACAGAATTTCATACCCATCGTCCGCGACCGGCGATAAAGCCGCGTGAATCTTCCGCCACCACCCCACATTATAGAAATTGGAACTATTTCAAGGTTTGGGCCGAACCGAACCCAAGCCCGGTGGGTAGTCGGTGGTTAGCCCGTAGCGCAACCGTTTCAATGGTTTAGGGCAACCCTCGAAGGGCCGAAGGGCATCTTTTCGAATGATTCGTTCCTATTGCAGGGGTACGCGCCAGAAATGACGATTCGGGAATACCCGACAGAGTTGGGCTTCACCAATTCGACGACAGACAGTCTCACAAGCGAACCCGTTCAAGCGCTCCGTAATTTCCCGCTCTCGCTCAAGCTCCTCCGATCAACTTTGATTGCTGCCACGCTGCTCGCAGCGGTGTGTCGCCCGACAATGGCGACGGCCCAAGGCGTGCAGACGGTTCTGCACGCGCGTGCGCGCGTTTTCCCTACCATCGGCGCCGGGGCTGCAAAAATCGAGCGCGACAAGGATTCGGGACGCTACTACGTATTGGCCAAGCCCGAGAGCTTGATCGCGATTTATGGAGCTGACGGCAAACGCATCGGCCAAATCCCGAACGCGAAATCCGGCGCGGCTGCGATGCTGAAATATGCCGTCGATTTCGATCTGGACGCCAAGGGTCGCCTCTTCGTCGCAGATCGCGGCGACAATCGAATCAAGATTTTTTCTCCCGATGGCGTGCTCGAATCGAGCGTTTTCGTGAACGCTCCGATGTCGGTAGTCGCGCTGACCGACGGACAGTTTGCCGTTGTGACGCTGCGCACCGATCACCTGGTTCGCGTGATGGACGAACACGGCAAGCTGGTGCGAACCTTCGGGAACGTGAACGATGCAATCGGCGCCAAGACCGAGACCAGCGTCTCAGACGAGGAGCCTCAAGGTTACGCCGCCGGTTACAACGCCGAATACGTTTCTCGCACACCGGAAACGTACGCTATGAACATCGGTAAGCTCTACAGCGACGAGTCTGGCCATCTCTTTTTTGCTTTTACGGCGCTGGACGATCCGACGTTCCGAAAGTACGACGCCTACGGTTACTCGATGTTCGAGGCTACTGTTCCTGCCGAGACGCTTATTCCGGATATTGACCGAGGCGACGCGCACGTGCAGCTCGGTATGAACGTTTCCGGCATGGCGGGCATGGGCAATTTCTTTTCATTCGGCACGATGTATTCTGTGGGAGGCAGCGCGGGATTCACGGTGCGCGGCGGCAACGGCGGGGGTGGTGGTCGGCACGGCGGTGGCGGCGGACCGTCGGGAGGAACTTCTGGCGGAAGTTCCGGCGGGAGTTCTGGTGGCTCTGGCGGCGGTTCGGCCAGCAACGGCTCAGCGAACAGCCGGTTTAGCTCGTCGGGCTATTCCTCGTCCGACACTGGCACCTATGCGACCGGAGCGACTGGATTTCTCACCACCTCGAACGACTCGACGACGATTGGCGGCACAGACAGCAACTTAAGCTTTACCAGCGCGAACGCATCGATTGACAGCACCGATCTGGACACCGGTGCGCTCTTTGGCGTCGGCGGCATGGCCGGCATGTATGGCGCCACGGGTTCAAATCTGGTGCTCGGACCGGATGGAATGGCAGGCGCGGACGACAAGGCGGGATTGATCGGAATTTTTGGTCCTCGCGGACCGGGCGGCGGATTTGGTGGACCCGGGCCGGGCGGGTTTCATGGCGGGCTGGGCGTTCCTGGTGAATTTGGCGGCGAGGACCACGGTGTTCCGGGAGCGAGCGAAGCATTCATTCCGACACCGCCAGCTACAGGAGCGGGTGCGGCAGCAGGCGCCGCTGCGAATATCGCGGGGAGCGGCGCGACGACGCCCTCGACGCGACCTGGCGGCGCAGCTGTGATTCCGCAGGGCCACGAATACGGCGGCGGGCACGGCGATTACAGTGGACACGGCTACGGTCACGGCCTGGATATGCATTCGGTGGCAGCGGTGGTGAGATTCAATCAGGTTGGGCCAGACCTGCGCGAGAAACCGGTGATCCATGCGATTGGAACCGATCCGGCTACCCAGGATGTTTGGGTGACGATTGGCGACGTGCTCCTGCACTTCGATGCGACCGGCACTCGAGAGGAATCTTATCTGGTGACGACGAACACCGGAGCGCCCCTGACCCCGGTAGGAATTCTGGTGGAGCCGGATCGAGTGTTGCTGGTCGGCGATCCTACGGGAATTTACGATTTCGCGCGGCCGGACAAATCGAATATCGGCAATAGAAGTAGCATCACCGCGCAGACAAAATCGCCCGTTCCGCAGAGTGCGTCCGCGTTCGCAACGTTTTCGAAATCCGGCAACGCCGATGCGGCGAAACAGACGATCGCTCCGGGAACTCCGGTGAAGTCGAACCCGACACCGCAGTAATTTCACCCGGCGAGAATTTAGATTTCGCGTGAAAAAAACGGCCGAAGGCGATTCCGCGCCTTCGGCCGTTTCGTATTTGCGGCTAGTTATTGTTTGTCGCCGGCGCCTGGAACCAGAACGTTCTTGGCAGAGACGATTTCGGTGTTGGGAATTTCGGTGGTGATCTTCACGGGACGAAGGTCCGCCTTCTTCAGCGGCGTTACCTGAAACACCAGAAAGTACTGGTTGTTTAACATGCGCTGAACGGTGGCGAAGTATGGCTGCAAGCTCGGGACATTCTGCACACCGAGAATGAAAGACTCACCACCGGTTTCATCGGAGATCTGGGAAATACCGGATTGCCCCACCGTAGCTTCCCAAAAGTTACGGCCCGCCGAGCCTACGCCTTGCGCGTAGATGGAGTAGACAATCACCCCGGCTCGCTGCGCTGCGCGACTGGTGCTGTCGACGTCCGGACTCATGTTGGCGAAATTGTTGATCGTGCTTGAACCGAAAGCTCCGCCGGCGCCGCGAGGTCCATTGCCGCCTCCGTAGTTTCTCAAGCGATCGATCCCGTCCGTGATGATGACCACTTCGCGGCGCAGCTTCGAAACTGGCCAACGCTTGATCAGGTCCTGAAGCGAAAGATACGGGCTGTCCATGGAGCTGAGCTGGCCGAGAGGCAGACGCACCGCTTTTGAGGCTGCGTCCTTGTCGTCGGTGAAATTCTGGACAATCTTCGTTTGCGCGTTGGACATGTATCCAACGCCGATGACCGTGGTCTTGGGTTGCGCGGCGATGAAGGCGCGGACATCGCTGAGCAAGGTGCCAAGATCGGTGGTGCAGGTGTCGTCGATCGCGATGAAAAGTTGCAAGCCGGCCTGGTCACCTTGCGCCGGGATCAGATTGTTCACCTTCAGGCGGTCCTTACCGGACTTGACCTGAATATCCTGGGCGGTGATGGCTGACGGATTGGCTTCTCCACGAACCGGTTCCTCGGTGACGACCATGTGAACGGTCGCACCGCCGCCGCTTGGAGCGACTGCCTTGGAGTCCTGTGCAAGCAGAGCTGGGGCGAAGCTGATAGCGAGCGTCAGCGCGAAGGCTGAGCTCGTACGAATCAGTGCGAACTTCATTGTTTCCTCCGAATTTGTGCGGTGCGGCTCGCGACGAGAGGCTCGATCCAGGGGTTCGATTCGCTAGGGAGCGCAGCGCGTGTGGCAGGCCTGTTCCCCGCGGTCTTAGCGAGTTACCTGCTCAAAGATTCGGCGATTGTACACCACAGCGAGGCGCGAGCAACCGCCAACGCAAGAATTTACATCGGCGAAACGGCTGTCGTTGATGGTGCGCTCAACTCGATCGACTTCTTAGCCGTCAGTTCAACGACTCCGGCGACCAGCAGGCTACCGGAGTCGTTTGAGCTAGCGGCGATGCGGTTAGCGGTACAGCTTCTTTTTCGCCGCGGGCTGAACCATGGCAGTGTGACTGCGGTGCGTCGCGGCGGCCTTCGACGGTTGGCGCTTCGCGTTGCCGACGGCTTGCGGATTCGCCTTGGCCCGCGCGCCGGCCGGCACCGCTGGCAGCGCCTGTGTCGAGTAGACGGCCAGGCTTGAGGAATATCCGCTACTATTGCCCGTCGGACCTTGGGTTTGGATTAGATAACCGTGAGTACTGTCTACTGCATAGACCACGGCAGGGTAATTCTGGGCCGGAAAGAAGTTCGTGCTTCCGTCTAGCGAAACGACTGCGCGACCCGATACGCTTACCGCGCCAACAGTTCCGCTAAGCGCTTGGTCTGTAGCGAAGACGGTGCCAGGGATTGCGCCACTCTGCAGCCCGGCGATGCCGCCATTATCGACGAGGGCAGCGGTCACAACAGCGGGGGTGCCGGAGTCTCCTATGAGATCGACGCCCTGAAGCGTCCCAGAAATTCCGCTCGTGCTACCCTGCGGAACCAAATCGCCAACGAGAGCTTCGGGATACGAATTCCCGTCGCCAGCTTCGGTGGTGTCCAGCATCACGCCCTTGCCCGTACTCTCAAGGTAAAAGACGAGCGAATCGATGAAGCCGGCGCTAAATCCGCCGTTCATTGTCAAGACGCCGCGTCCGGTGGTTGGATCGAACGTGACCGTACCGGTGAGGGGACTGCCACCGAATGACGTGGCGACATCGCCCGCATCGTTCAGGTCGAAGTTGACCGAGGCGCTGGTGCCGCTGAAGACGATATTTCCCGCGCCAGCACTTGCAACGACTCCTTGGAACTGCTGTTCGTTGATGAAGTCGCCGCCGATGACGCCGAAGATCGTCGAGCCACTTGCAGAACCGCTTGTGAGCGAGCCCTGCGTGCGCATTTGGCCGACGAACTGGGTGTTCGAACCGGTGGTCGAGTTTCCGTTTTCGAAGATGTAATACTTGGCCGCACTGATGGCGTAATACACGTAACTTCCGCCACCGAGCCCCGCGATGTTCCAAGTGGTATTGGTGCCGCGGCCGTGTGAATCGGAGATGCTGAAGCCGCCGGTTAGCGTGGCATCACTGGCATCGCTGCCGTTGATCACATCGTAGACGTCAATGATACCGTTAGAGACTGCGCCGCCGCCCACAACATCTAGGCGCCCGGCGAGGCCGGCGCGCTGGGGATTGTCGCTGGAAGCGCGGAGAATGAACGCGCCGGACGGTGTGGTGGAAAAAGCCGACGCAGTTTGTTTATCGAGCGTGCCGGAAACGGCGGGCAGTGAATTATCGACGGCTGCAATCGTTCCGGAGTTGGTGGTGAGGTCCATGGTGAACGCAAAAGTAGGCGTGGCACTGAACGCCTCGAGCGCGTTGGTGAATGCGAAAGTGCCGCGGCCGTTCGTATCGAACGTGTAGGTCCCGGTAACGGGCGTCGAGGTGGTGGTGTTGGTGAGGTTGTCGTTCACGTCGATCACGCCGCCCGTGATGGCACCCTGTCCGTTCGCGGTGATGCTCCCACCGAGGGTGAGAGGGTTGCCAGAGGAGTCAAAACCGCTCATCACGAAGGCGTACTGGCCATTGAGGTACTGCGGAACCTGAACCGCGGGTTGCTGGATGATGAAGGTAGCCGATCCGACGCCCAGCGAGTTTGCAACCGATGTTGCAGTGATCCTGACGCTCGGGTTCGCGGGAACGCTCGAGGGCGCGGTGTAGGTCGCCGCAGTGCTCGATTGATTCGAAAGCGTTCCGCTACCGCTCTCCGGGCTGATCGTCCAACTAACGCCCGAATTGGTGGAATCGCCCGTAACCGTGGCGATGAGATTGAAGGTTCCGCTCGGCGCAATGGTGGATGACGAGCCGGAGATGGAGACGACAGGTATACTCGAACCACCGCCTCCGCCACCGCAAGCGGCGAGGACGGCAAGCAGACCGACGGCAAGAAGCGATAGTGCGGGACGAGTGAATTTCACGGTAGCTCCTCTACTCTTTTCGAAATGTTTGCGGATGAACGTTGATCGGATTGAATAAGATGAGCGTGACAGGTCCGCTGGACGAGAAAAAATATAGAACCGCAAAAATGGCGGCGCAATGAATTAATCGCGCCTGCGTACGGGGATGTAACCCCGTCGCTCGGCCAGAGTTGCAAAAATAAAGGACGGCGAGTCAGAGATTTTACATCGCGGACCAACATCCTTTTCCAGCTGGTTGGGGAGGCCCGCAGTCACGAGGGTCTGGCCCATGGCCTGCGTTAGGAGTGGCGGACGGCGTCTAGCGGGCTGACTGCGGACCATGGGCGGGCGGCGATGTAGGCGACGGATAGTGAGACGGCCATCATGGCGATGGCTACGCTTGTGAGGACCGGGTATTCGAGCGCGGCGATGCCGAATAGTTGGGTGCGAAGCGCGATCGTAGCGGCGATTCCAAGCGCGAGACCCGCGGCGACCCCGAGACCGGCTACCAGCGCGGTTTGGCGCAAAAACAGAGCAAGTACGTTGCGCGGGCCGGCACCTAGAGCGATGCGAATGCCGATTTCCTGGCGGCGTTCGTTGATGGAGTAAAAAATTGCTCCGTAGAGCCCCATCACGGCGAGCATCAGCGCTAGCGCGCCGAGGGCGACGATCACATAGAGCGTGATCGATGGAATCAAGAGCGCCATGGATAGCATGTCGCGACCGGTGAACGGCAGGAGGTCGGACTTTACGCCCATCGACTTGAGTTTTTCACCGAGCGTCGCGAGAACTGGGCGCGGGTTCCCTTCCGTGCGGAAAATTGCGATCACAAAACTTTCGTTGCGCTGACTGAGAGGAAAATAGAGGACCGGGTGCAGCGGTTCATCGAGTGTGTTGTAAATGGAATTGGCGGCGACGCCGACGATGGTGACCGGAGTGCTTTTTGCGATTGCGGCGTGTGGTGCAGTCGTGGGGTTCGATGCGTCGGGTGCGTTGCTCGCCGGCGGGAGAAAAAATTGTTTGCCCACGGCGGACTCGCCAGGCCAAAACGTTTGCGCCATGGTCTGGTTGACGATCGCTACGGCTGGAGATGCGGGAGTATCCGTAGTCGCGAATGGGCGGCCCGCAACGAGCCGAATTCCGAGCGTATCAAAATAGTGTTCGTCCACAATGGTGCGTGGGATGTGCGGCTTCGCGGTCGCGACTGAGCCGGTGGCCGCAGATGAACCGGTAGCCGACGGAATTACGACGTCTTCGCCCACCCACGAATCATTCCCCAGCGGAAAATCGATCGAGACCGATACTTCTTTCACACCCGGGATCGCGCGGGCCAGTGAACGGACCTGTACGTACGCGGCTGGGCGCTGCGGATCCGTGAAGCCGTTCTCTGATAGATCAATCATCAGGCCGCCGAGGTGCGGCGCATCGAAACCGGTGCGGACGTTTTCGAGATTGCGGACGCTGCGAAACGCGAGACCCACGCCGACCATTACGAGCGTGCAAATGGCGACTTCGGCGGCGACGAACGCTCCGCGCAGAATTCCCTTCCCTCTCCCGCCGATTGTCGCTTCGCCGCTGAGCGCTCCAGCCAGATTCGGCACTGACGCGTGAAGCGCAGGGGCGAGACCTGCAGCAAGGCTTGCGAGCAGAATCAGGACGAGTGTGAGCAGGGCGACGGCTGCGTCCGCGCGAAAATTCAGAGCAATATCAAACGAGCCGATCACGGGCACGGTTGCCTGGAAACGCGCGAAGCGCGCGAGAACGGCGGATGCGATCGCAAAGCCCAGCAAGCCGCCCACGCCGCACAAGATCAAACTCTCGGTGAGCAATTGGCGAATCAGGCGCGAACGCGTGGCGCCGAGTGCTGTGCGAACGAGAATTTCGCGCCTGCGACCGGTGCCGAGGCCGAGCAGGAGGTTGGCAACGTTGGCGCAGGCAATTAGGAGAACGAGCAGCACGGCCCCGACGAGAAGCCCCGCGACGAGCCGCCCGGCGGAACGGGAGTCTGGTGGGAGCGCGCTGACGGAATCGACGACGGCGACGCGATCTTTGCTCGTGTCCGGATGTTCTAATGCGAGCTGCGTGGACAGCGTGCGCATTTCCGCGGCCGCGCGTTCGCGCGTGACACGCGGCTTGAGGCGGCCGATGAGAACGAGCCAGCGATTCTGCGGGTCGGTGAAGAAGTGCGGATCGGCAAACGTTGCTTGCGTGCCCAGGGTTTCGAGCACGTCGACGCCGAAACCGAAGGTGGTGCCGGTGAACTTTTCGGGAGCGACGCCGGAGATCGTTGCGGAGTGTGAATTGATCGTGATGGTTTTGCCCGCGATTTGAGGATCGGAGCCAAGGCGTTGCCAGAACGCGTAGCTCAGCACGACGAGGGGCGCGTGTGATTCGTCCGCGCCGGGATGAAAGAGTTCGCCCGCAGCTGGGACGAGGCCCATTGTTTGAAAATAATTGTCGGAGACGATTTCCATCATGCCGGTCTCGCTGCGGTCGCCGACCGCGAAGTGGGCTTTCGTAATCTGGTACGGGAACGCAGCGAGAGCGTCGAGAGATGTGGCGTGGCCACGCAGGTAGACGAACTCGGGGTAGGAGAACGTCGCATTCGCGGAGTCAGGACTCGCCGCGGTGATCTCGATGAGATTCTCAGGATGCGCAGCGACGGGCGGCCGGACGAGAACTCCATTCGCTACTCCGAGGCCGATCGTGCCCAGAGTCATGGCGACGGCGAGCGAAAACATTGCGATCGTCGCGAGCTTCCAATTCTTGGCAAGGATGCGGAGGGCGAACGAGACGTCTTGCGCGAAAGCGTCGAGAGGGCGGAGGCCGCGGACGTCACGATGCTCTTCTTTGATCGAGTCGGAGGTGCCGATGGCCAGGCGAGCTTGGCGAAGGGCTTCGTCGCGCGGGACGCCGGATTGGGTGAGCTTGGAGACGTGTTGGTCGAAGTGGAAGCGAAGTTCTTCGTCGAGTTCCGTTTCAACGTTCGCACGACGGACCAGCGCACGCAGGCTAGTCCGAATTCGGGAGAGCACGCTATTCACAGCGCAGTGCCTCCATGGGATCAACGTCGGCACCGCGCCTGGCGGGTATGTAGCACGAGGCGAGCGTCACGATCGCGAAAAGCAATCCGACGCCGATGAACGTGAGCGGGTCGAGACCGTTGACCTTATAAAGGATGACGGCGAGCCCCTTGCTGGCGGCCGCCGCAACGAGCAGACCGATCGCAACGCCGACGGCGGCAATGGTGAGGCCGAAGCGCAACATCATGCGGATAACGCTGCGAGGCGACGCGCCGAGCGCCATGCGAATGCCAATTTCGTGCAGCCGTTGTTCGACGACACTGGCCATCACGCCGTAAATTCCGATCGCACCAAGCAGAAGCGATAGCACACCGAAAAACGCGAACAACGAACTGAGCGTCCGGTAGCCGGTGTTTTGTTCGCTGATGAGATCGTCGTAGCTGCGGACCTGCGAAACAGGCTGGTCGGGATCGACGGACCAGATCGCGTCGCGGATGGCGGTCGGTAGTGTTGGAGCGTCGCGGGTGGTGCGTACGACGAGCGCCATGTAGGGCGAAGGCTCCTGCGCGGCGGAGACGTACATCTGGTTCTCCGGCTCTGTCTTCATGGACCAGCGCTTCACTTCGCCGACCACGCCGACGATGGTGTGCGGCTCGTGCTCATCGCCGATTTCGAGCGACTGGCCGATGGGGTTTTGGTCGTGGAACTGCTGGCGCGCGAGAGTTTCGTTGATGACGACGACTCGAGGCGCGTCGGGACCGTCGGATGATTCGATGCCGCGGCCGCGGAGAATCGATATTTGCATCGTTCCGAGATACGCGGGCGTGACGGTCGAATACTGCGCGTCCACGCGCTCGCCGGGCTGCTCAGGAGGCCGGCCCGTGACGTGAATCGGTTTGGATTGGCTGGCTTCGCCGAAGGGCACGTACTCGCTGGCGCCTGCGGATGCGACTTCGGGCAGAGATTGAATCCGGGCAAGAGCTCGATCAAAGAAATTTCGGATGTCCGAATCGGCGGCATACCGCGTTTTCGGCAGAACGAGAGGTGCGGTCATGAGATTCGCGGAATTGAAGCCGGTGCGATCCAACACCATGTGCGCGAAACTCTCGACCAGTAACGCGGTGCAGATCATCACCACAACGGCGAGCGCGATCTGCGCGCCTACGAAGATGCGGCGCGTGCGCGCTACGTGGCGGTTCCCTGCTAACTGGCCGGAGGCTTCCTTGAGCGTGCGATTCACGTCGAGACCCGAGCTTTGGAATGCGGGAACGAGGCCGAAGATGACGCCGCACACTGCCGCGATCGCAAAGGTGTAAACAAGCGCGTTGAAGTCCAGGTCGACGTGGCCGTAGTTAATTAGGTAGCCGCGGATTTTGTCGGGGAAGCCACGATCGATGGTTTTCAGAATGCTGTGGGCGACCAAAGCGCCGGCAGCGCCGCCGACCAGAAACAACAGCGCGGATTCGGTCAGGAGCTGACGGACTAGTCGACCGCGCGTTGCGCCGAGTGCGCCGCGAACCGCGAATTCCTTCGTGCGGCGCGAGGCGCGGGCGAGCATAAGGTTCGACACGTTGGCGCAGGCGATCAGGAGCACGAGGCCGACGACCCAGAACGCGACTTCGAGCTGCGGCGTGCCTTCGTTCTCGCCGATGCGGCTCGCGAGGGAACGAATCTGGATCAGCATGTCGGCGTCGGAGACTGGGTATTGCTGGACCAGACGCGCGGAAATTGCTGCGGCTTCGGCGTTGGCTTGGTCTTCGGTGACGCCGGGTTTCAATCGGCCGAACGCCGAGAACCATGCGGCATCGCGCTCGGCGCGGCCTTTATCGTCAAGGGCGAGCGGCGTCCAGATGTTCGCAATGCCGAGAATCGGAAATTGAAAATTCGCGGGGAGCACACCGACGACGGTATAGGTCTCGCCCTGCAGCGTGATTCCGCGCCCGATGATTTTTGGATCGGCGGCGAAACGGCTTTCCCATAGGCCGCGGCTGATGATCGCTACGTGGCTGTTGGCGGGCTGCCCCTCCTGTTCGATAAACGCGCGGCCCATGATCGGATCGACACCGATGGTCTGAAAGAAATTCCAGCCCACCAGGCCGCCGTCAACGCGATCGGGCCGACCGTCACCGGTCAGGTTGTAGTCCCAGCCCGTCCAGATGGTGAGCTGTTCGAAGGATGTGTTCTGCTTTGCGTAATCGAGGAAGTCGGCGGCAGACGGGACGAATGTACCGGTCCAGCCTTTTTTGGTGTTATGCGATTGCAGGACCATCAGCCGATCGGCCTGCGGGTACGGAAGCGGTTTGATGATCCAAGCTTCGATGAAGCTGAAGATGGCGGCGTTGGCGCCGATGCCGAGAGCCAGCGTAAGAATCGCAATGATGGTGTAGGCCGGCGATTTGCGAAGAATACGGACCGCGTAGGTGAGATCCTGTGCGAGATTTTCGAGCGGGCGGATGCCGCGTGCGTCGCGATGCTCTTCCTTGACAGAATCAGCGGCGCCGAATTGGAGGCGCGCCTGGCGGAGGGCTTGGTCGCGTGGGGCGCCCGCGGCGACGAGTTTGGCGACCTGTTGGTCGAAGTGGAAGCGGAGCTCGTCGTCCAGTTCGTGTTCGACTTTTTCGCGGCGGAAGAGCGAGCGCAGGCGGATCAGGATGTCAGAGAGCATGTTGGACCTCCGTGTTGGTCGAAGGGAGTTCGTGTGTGGCGGCGCGGATCATTCGTGCCTCAGAGCGATCATGGGATCGACGCGCAAGGCGCGGCGCGCGGGAATGTAACTCGCCAAGAACGCGACCGCGGCGAGGCCGACGGCTACAGCTACAAACGTGAGCGGATCGCGCGGCGTGACACCGAAGAGCATCGTGGACATGAATCGCGTGAGGGCGACAGCTCCGACGAGGCCAAAAAGCGTGCCGGCGGCGACGAGACGACCGGATTCTCCGAGAACGAGCTCGACGATGTCGTGGGGTTGGGCGCCGACCGCAACGCGAACTCCGATTTCGTGAGTGCGCTGGGTGACGGAGTAAGCGATGACCCCGTAGATGCCGATAGCGGCGAGCACCAGAGCGACGACGGCAAAAATTCCGAGCAGGACGAAGTTGAAGCGCTGTGGAGAAAGCGAACCGGAAACGACAGCTTTCATAGTAAGAACTTCGCTGGGCGGAAGAGCGCTATCGATGGCCCAGATTTTTTGTTCAACGTCGCGCGCGAGTGACGACGGTTCGCGCGGGCTTCGAATTGTGAGACTCATCCAGCGCTTCCAATCTTCGTCGGACTGCGTGTAGAGTCCGTAGACGGCGGCGGCGTCTGGTTGATCGAGACCGAAGTGTTTCACGTCGCCAACTACGCCGACGATGGTTTTCCACTTGATTGGATTGTCCAGAGCCCAGCCGATATGCGCGCCGAGAGGATTTTGATCCGGCAAGAAACGGCGGACAAATGCGTCGTTGACGACCACCACTTCGGGCGAGCCGGTCTGATCCTGAACTGAAAATTCACGGCCTGCGTGGAGAGGAATGTCCATCACGCGGAAATAGTCGCCGAGAACCGTGCGCGTCTGCGCGGTGGGAACTTTTCCGGGAATGACGGGGCGGCCCTCGATGGCGAGATCGTGATCGATCTGATCTCCACCGAGAGGAAGTTCGCTGATCATCGCAGCCTGGACGGAGGGCATGGCGTTGAGAGAATCGAGAAGCTGGGTGCGAAAGCGATTCTGCGCTGGGAGCTTTTTATAGCGCGCGGCCGGCAGGCTCAGGTTGAGCGTGAGGATATGGTCGGTGCGGAAGCCTGGAGGAACCGAAGCCATTAGCGCGAAGCTACGGATCAGCAGGCCGGCCCCGACGAGAAGGATCAATGCCAGCGCGGTTTCGCTGACGACGAGAAGGCGCCGGAGCCGAAGGCTTGCGCGGCTACCGGCGATGGAGCGAACGCAATCTTTCAGGCTGTCGCAGGCGCTCGAGCGAGTGGCAGCGTATGCGGGGACCATGCCGAAGACGATTCCAGTCAGAATCGAGAGAGCGATGGTGAAGGCGAGGACGCGACCGTCGATCGAAATGGTACTGAGACGCGGCAAATCTTCCGGCGCGAGTGCGAGTAGGCCGCGAAGCCCGGTGTAAGCGAGTGCGATTCCAGCGACTCCACCGGCGAGAGAGAGCACGACGCTTTCGGTTAGCAATTGGGCGACGAGACGGCTGGATCCAGCGCCGAGTGCGGAGCGGATGGCGAGTTCGCGCTGGCGCGAGGCGGCGCGCGCGAGAAGAAGATTCGCGAAATTAACGCAGGCGATGAGAAGCACCATGCTGACAGCGCCAAGGAAAATGAGGATTACCGAGCGCTTGTCACCGACGACTGACTCGAGCAGTGGAACGAGTTTGCGGTGAACGGAGCCGTCGTGATCGGGATGGGCCTGGGCGAGCGACGCATCGATCGCGACCATTTCGGCTTGCGCCCGCGCAAGAGTGACGCCGTGTTTGAGATGGAGGAAGGCGGTGAGAATGTGGACGCCGCGCTCTTTGGCTTCGATGGGATAGACGATGCGAAGCGTGGAGAAAACGTCGGCGGGATGATGCGGCAGCCAGAAATCCGGCGTCATCACACCGACGATGGTGTAACTCGCGCCACTGAGAGTGATTTGTTTTCCAATAGCTGACGGATCGCCGCCGAACTGGCTCATCCAGAAAGCGTGGCTGAGGACCACGACCGGCGCGGCGCCGAAGACGTCGTCTTCCGCGCCGATCATGCGGCCGAGTTCGGGGCGCGCGCCGAGGACTTGATACATGCCTGCGTCGCCGGCGATGGCGAAGATTTGTATAGGCTGCGGGCCGCCGGTGTAATCGAGGCGTTGCATGGAGCGGCTGCCGACGACATCGAAGGACTGGCTTTGGGCGCGGATGTCGTCCAGGTCGGGCATGGACTCGTTGCCGTCGATGGTGACCAGACGCGATGAATCGGGATATGGGAGCGGGCGGAGAAGCATCGAGTCGACGACGCTGAAGATGGCTGTATTGGCGCCGATGCCGAGAGCGAGAGTGAGAATGGCGACGGCGGCGAAGCCCGGGGACTTCGCGAGGACGCGAAGGGCATAGCGGATGTCTTGCGAACGCGAGTCGATCCAACGCATGCCGCGAGCGTCGCGGCATTCTTCTTTTATGGTGTCGCTGGCGCCGAAGCGGAGGCGGGCCTGCCTGGTTGCTTCATCGCGCGGAGTTCCTCGCGCGATGAGCTTCGCGATGTGTTGGTCGAAGTGGAAGCGGAGCTCGTCGTCGAGTTCTCTTTCGACGGCTCTGCGGCGGAAGAGCGATCGCAGACGCGTTGTGAGGTCGGACCACATCGCAATTCCCTTAGGCGGTCTCCAGAACTTGCGCAACGGCGGCGGCCAATTTTTTCCATTCGGACTGTTCTGTTTCGAGCTGCTTGCGGCCGGTCTTCGTCAATTCGTAATACTTGGCTCGGCGATTGTTGTCAGACGTTCCCCACTTGGCTGAGATCCAGCCGCGGCGTTCGAGGCGATGGAGCGCCGGGTAGAGCGAACCCTGATGGACTTGCAAAACTCTGCTGGAGACCTGGTGGATACGCTCGGAGATGGCCCAGCCGTGTTCGGGACCGAGAGCGAGAGTGCGGAGGATCAGGAGGTCGAGCGTGCCCTGCGGAAGGTCGATGGCGCCGGTGGTCATGTGTTCCCCTTTGGCTTCGACAAGAGAGTATGGGTAGTCTTGTCGAAGTGCAAGGGGAAAGATTGTTTAGCTGAAGGCGGAGCAGTGACGCGGCGCCGGAGATGTTCGGGCCTACTTTCAGTTGAGGGCTGCGTGGATGGCCGGCGGTAATTCGGCCGGTGGCCGAGTAACCGGGCTCCGCGAGAACCGATTACGTTTCGGCCTTCGGAGCGATCGATTTGAGGGTGGACATCGAGGTTGTTGCGGAACTTGGCAGAGCGCTCTTATGGAGGGAAGAGGGTGCGAAAGGCGGAAGGCCAAGAGGGATCCTTCGCTGCGCTCAGCAGGACCGCTTTTCGTTTTGACGCGATGGGGCTATCGGAGGCAGGATCAGGGGCGCGAGGCGATCGGTTAGCAGCGTTTGATAATTACGGCGGTTAGGTCGTCTTTTTGGGGAGTGCCGGAGGAGAAGGCCAGGACTTTGGCGTGGAGGTCCGAGATGATTTCGGCGGGCGTCTTGGCTTTGGAGGCGCGGATGGTTTGTTCGAGGCGTTCGGCCCCGAATTGTTCGCCTTGAGGGTTTTCCCATTCGTAGAAACCGTCGGTGGCCAGAATGATGAGGTCGCCGGAAACCATTTCGATGAGCTGCGGGGGATCGGTAATCAGATCGGGCCACATTCCGAGAGGCATACCGTGCGCGTTCATGGCGTCAAAGCGGTCTTCTTTATTGGTGTACAGGAAGAGCGGGCCGTGCCCGGCCGAGAGCAGTTCAACTTGCGGCGAGTCGGGATGGCAGATCGCGGCGACGAAGGTCACGAAGCGCCCTTCCCGAAGATCGGCGGCAAGCGAAACGTTGATGCGTTCCATGGCGGAGAGCAGGCCGGCGTCATGGTGAAAATTGGTGCGAGCGTAGGCGCGGCAGACGGCGGCGAGAAGAGCGGGACCGATGCCGTGGCCGGTGACGTCAGCGAGCGCGACGAGAACTTTGCCGTCTGGAAGCGGCTGCCAGTCGAAGTAGTCCCCGCCGGTTTGATCGGCGGGTTGATTCCACGCGGAAATTTGGAAGCCTTCGATCTCGGGCATCGTGGTAGGGAGCAGAGACTGCTGGATGGTGCGGGCGACGTCGAGATCGTGTTCGAGACGTTCGACCTGGCGGCGCGTTTCGGCTTCGCGCAGAGCGGCGTCAACGTGCTTGCGGATTTCCGCGGCGACCGCTCCGGCAATAAATCCTGAGAGAAATAGAATCATCGCGTAGGCGAAGACCGTCTTTTCGGGATCGGCCATGGACTGATTGCCGCCAACAAAGGGACGCCAGCCGAGATACGCGGCAGCGAGCAGATAACTGACGGAGGCCACCATGCCAGAGAAGCGGCAAAGCTTTGGATCGAGGCGCAGCGTGGAAAGAATGATGAAGATGCCAAATACGAGCGTGGCCGGATTGGCGAGCGGCCGATAGGCGGCCTCGATGCCGACGCGTGGAAGAAGGGCGATCGCAAAAGCCGGGGCGGAGGTTTCGACGATGATGTTGCTGATCCAGAGGAACGGCGAGAGCTCGCGACCGGTCTTAAGATCGTTGCGAACCGCAGTGAGCATCAGAAATTCGAATGCGGCAAAAACGGCGAGGAGCGCGGTAGTCTGAAGCCAGAGCGTTTGATTTTCCGAATTGTAAAGTGTGGCGAGGCGGACGGTGCGGAACACAAATGCGCAGCCGATGACAATCAGCACCATCACGATGCGCAGACGTTCGCTTTCGAGTAGCGCGCGTTTGAAGGCCGGCGATTTTGTGTGAGCGTTGTGGGCCATCGCGAGGCTGGCGCGTACTCTACTTCGGACGAGGCGGCGTTGCAACGGACAGTGGCGGGCGGCGATTTGAGGAGTGCATGCACGGATTGACAGTGCCCTGGCAAGAGCGCGACCGGCTGTTTCAGTAGAGGCGTGGGAGCGGAGGCGCTGCGTGCCTCGGATCTGCGATTATTTGGCGAGTGCGGCGAAGCAGACGCGGTTGCGGCCCTGGCGTTTCGCGGCGTACAGGGCGGCGTCAGCCTGCTTCGCTAACTCGTCGAACGTTGGGGCGCTGGCGCCGTGGAAACCGGCCATGCCAAAACTGGCGGTGATGCGAATCCTCGCACTGCCTGCCGCAAATTCGGTGGCTTCGCACTGCGCGCGAATGCGCTCGGCGATGGTGTAGACGTCGTCGTGATTGGCGTGAGTGAGAACCAGCATGAACTCTTCCCCACCGACGCGAGCGCAGATGTTCGAGCGGCGCGTGTTACGACGAAGGATCGCGGCGAATTGTTTGATCACCGCGTCGCCGGCGGCGTGTCCGTGAGTGTCGTTCACCGCTTTGAAATTATCGAGATCGGCAAGCACAACCCAAAAAGCGAAACCGTGGCGGGCGGCGCCGCTGATCTGGCGCGAGGCCCAATCCTCAATCGCCCGGCGGTTGGCGAGGCCGGTGAGCGAGTCGGTGAGCGCGAGTTCCTCGAGCAGACGATTCTTCGCTTCGATCTGCTGGTGCATGTGAACGAAGCGGCGGCCGACTTCGACGCGCGCCAGAAGCTCATCAGGATGGCAGGGCTTGGTGACGTAATCGTCGGCGCCGGCGGACAAGCCCTCGACGACATGTTCTTTTTCAGTGTTGCTGGTAAGAAAAATCAGGTAGGTGTAGGCCACGCTAACGTCATCCTGAAATTCAGTGCGGATGCGACGACATAGCTCGATGCCGCTGGGATCGGGCATATTCCAGTCGGTAATGACGAGATTGGGCTGATGTTCGGCGAAAAGCGCGAGGCCTCGCTCGCCGTTTTCGGCAAAGAGCAACTCGCAATGGCCGCGGAGCGTCTGCTCGACGAACTTGCGGCTCACGGCCGAGTCATCGACCACAAGGACTTTGAAGCCGTCCGCGGACGCAGTTTCGCTGGTCGATTCAGTAGGCATGTGGTTAAGAGTTCAAGTACGACGGGCCAGATGTTCCTAGAATGCTAGCACTCTTGGATTTAGGGGCCCGGTAGGAATCAAGAGGGATGTGTCCGTACTGGCAAGCGCTGCTGTGCGTAAGGGCGGACCCGAACGGCCGGCGTACAAGAGGTAAAGGCCAGCATCCGCCGGGGCGGAACGGACCAAAACCTGCCAGATCGCTAGTGCAGGGATGGCGGGGCATCCCGATTACTGCGAGCGCTTGTCCACGAAGACGACGCCGGCACTGGCAAGGGTCACCATAAAGAAGAGCAGAACGCCGTCCATGAAGCTATGGTAACCGATGGGTAGGGCGCGCCCGGCAAACAACTCGGCTGTACTGGCAAACGTCGCCATGACGCGAGTAATCAGAGCGAGTACGGCGCAAAGCAAACAAAGCGCATAACTAATGCGCATAACCAGTTTTGCCATTTCTTTCCTCCACGCGGCCGTGTGATGGGAAACGCCTGTATGCCCGTTGGTGCGGAGGGTATATCCGACGTCCAATCGAGTCAAACAAGAAGAATTGAGAGGTCTCCCGTGTCCGGAGTAGGGACGTCAGTTCAAAATCATGCAACCATGCGTTTCCTGTCGCCTTTCCGTAAGAATTTCGACCAACGCAATTACCCGAGTTCACTCCAACCGTCCGGAAATTTCGTTGGAGTTTGCCATGCGCCCCATTTACCCAAAGCGGTATGCAACGAATGTGCAATGGGCTTTGGATGTACGGAACCTGCGGAAACTGCTTTCCGACGATCCACAAAGCGCCCGGATTCGCTCGCAAATTGTCGCGTTGGACGGTGAAACGACTCTGACTGACGAGGAGCGCGTCGCGCTTGATCCTCTTGGACGGCGCACGCCGGAAGGGATTCGTGAATTTGCGGCGGAACGAATATCGCTTCTGCCCAAGTTCGTACACCGGTCTAGAGCGCCGTTGCGACAGGTTTCCGGATTTCACATTTCAAAAAAAAGACTTAAAGCGCCCCAAGTGGTCGACAGATCGTTCCGCCAGTAGAACTTTTTGCCAGAGTTCGTCTGTACATCGTCTGGAGTTCTGCCCACAATGGTAGCGGCGGGAAATTTCCGGGTGGGCGACAACTCCATGAAAGAGAATCGACGCAGTCGTCGGATTCTGGCTTCGGTGCCGCTAGAAGTGCAGGTCGGCGAGGATCGCTGCATCGTGCTAAGCGCGGTAATCAACCTGAACGGCGCGCTGGTCCTGTCCCCGAAGAATTGGCCTTCGTCGTCTGTTCTGCATGTCACCAACCGCCATACCGGCGCGGAAACCACTGCACGGATTGTATGGTCCGGCAGCCGAACCGAGGCGGGAACGTACAAGCTGGGCGTGGAATTCCAAGCGGCTGCGCCGGAATTTTGGGGCGACGACTACGACGCGGACAGTGGCGAAGAAGCTCCCTGAGACATTTCCCAGTTCCCTTCATTCGTTTTTCCTCTGACCCGCCGCTGGTCGAGTTGTGTTTCAATACTGCTTCGAAATTCTGGTTCGTTTCGCGCTTGAGATAAGCGATGGACAACACGAATCTTCCAATTCGGAGTGCCGCGGGTCCGCCTACGCGTGCGGATCGCCGCGCGATGGTGAGAAATCTTCTGATCTGGATGGCGATTGCCATCCTTGGAGAGACAGCATTGCTGTTGGTTCTTCAGAGGTGGGTGCCGACGAATCCAAAGGTGCTCGACATTCGATCGTGGCTGCCGCGCGAATCGATCCAGCTGGCGATGCTGCTAATCGCTTCGGTTACGGTGGCGAAGCGCGAAGGTGTAACGCTCGCGAGCTACGGATTGCCCCGGCGAGGGGCGTTCGGAGCGAAATTCTGGGAAGGCTCTGTGTGGGGAGTTGTGACCCTTTCGGCGCTGGTCGGAACGCTGGAGGTGCTGAAGTTCATGCGCGTGGATTCGATGGCGCTGGCGGGTTCGCAGGCGTTGTTGTATGGCGCGGGATGGGCCGTGACATTCGTCGTGCTGGGGTTGTGGGAAGAATTTTTCTTTCGCGGCTACCTGCTCTACCGGATGTCGACTCGCTTGGGATTCTGGAGCGCGGCGCTTTTAATGTCGGCCGCGTTTGCCGTGGCTCATCTGGGAAACGGCGGCGAGACGGTGTTGGGGATCGCACAGGTATTTGCGTTCGGGATGTTCGCGTGTTTTGCCCTGCGCAGGAGCGGGAGCCTGTGGTTTCCGATCGGCTTCCACGCGCTGTGGGATTGGGCGCAGACATTTTTCTACGGAACGCCGGACAGCGGCCTCGTAAGCGTTGGACACTATCTGGATTCTTCGGCCAGTGGGCCGACGTGGCTTTCCGGCGGAACGGGCGGGCCCGAGGGCAGCGTCCTGTCGCTCGTTGTTCTGGCGCTGGCAGCGGTTGCGATACATTTTCGATTTCCCGATGTGAAATTTCCGCTATATGAAACGGACTTGCGTTTGGGCACTGGCGTGTCCAACCGATCCGCAATTCCCGTGGAGACTGCTCACTGATGCCTGAAGAATCTCTGCCGCGCCGTCGGAGGCTGGTCTTTGCCGGTGTGTTCGCGCTGTTGCTGGTGATGTGGCTGCAGCTGATTTTTTCGGTGCGGCGCGAGTCGATTAGTTGGGACGAGCCCGACCACACCTTCGCCGGCTACATGGGCTGGAAAGCCCACGATTTCGGATGGAATCCGGAGCATCCGCCACTCGTGAAAGCGGTAGCGACGGTGCCGATTTTGTGGATGCCGCTTTACGTACCGCAATCGCAAAACCGGAGTTTCAAAGTAGAAACGGTGCTGGATGGCGCGGAGTTCAACGCCAAGAACATTTCCAGAGACATTTTGACGCGAATGCGGATAGCGGCGTCGGTGTTCGCGATGTTGCTCGGTGTGCTAATTTTTGCTGCGGCACGCGAGATGTTCGGCGTGCGGGCGGCATTTATCGCGCTGGGCTTGTATGCGTTCGATCCAAATTTTCTGGCGCACGGGGCGCTGGTTACGACGGATACGGGCGTCTCCTGTTTTATTTTCGCGACGGTGTACGCGTTCTACCGGTATGTGAAGTCGCTGGCGGCGTTCCGGCTCGCGGTGACCTGTGGGGCGGCCGGACTGGCCCTGGGATCGAAGCATACGGGCCTGCTTGCGCTGTTCATGATTGGCATTCTCGGACTGTGTGAGCTGGTTTGGCCTGGGTCCCGCGCTGACGATGTTTCTGGCGTTGCTGACGGCGCAGCGAAAAGGCCTGCGACGATGACGACCGGACGAATGATTCTCGCGCTGGGAATCGTTGGCGTCGCGGCGGTGATCATCCTCTGGTCGTTTTACGGATTCCGGTACAGCGCGCGACCAGCGGGTCTGGCGATCGATCCGCTGTTCGCGACCACGGCGGCGCACGTTTCGAGTCCGTTGTTGGCGAACACGCTTTTGACCTTCTCGAAATATCGATTGCTGCCTGAGTCGTACCTTTACGGGATCGCGGATATTTCGGGCGTGAACGATTTCTACACCGCGTATCTCTTCGGGAAAATTTATCCGCACGGATCGCACTGGTACTTCCTCGCGGTACTCGCGATCAAGTCCACACTGCCGTTTCTGATTCTGCTGGCGTGCGCGATAGCGGTTGCCGCCAAGGGGCGGCTGCGAGGGCGGCGCGAGATTTTATTTCTGACGATTCCTCCGATTTTCTATTTGCTGGTGGCGATGTCGTCGCACATGAATATCGGAGCGCGGCACATTTTGCCGATGTACCCGTTCCTCTATGTTCTTGTGGCTGGTGCGGCGACGATTTTGTGGAAGTCGAGCCGACTGTGGGCGGGCCTGATTTGCGCGCTGCTGGCGTGGCAGGTGATCGGGTCGTTGAGAATTTATCCGGACTACATGGCGTTCGGGAACGAAGCGTGGGGCGGACCGTCGGCCGTGCCGAAATACTTGAGCGATTCCAATACGGACTGGGCGCAACAGTTGATTGCTGTGAAGAAGTATCTTGACGAGCGGGGGATCAAGGATTGCTGGTTCGTCTATTTTGCGAATGGCGCCGTGGATCCGAGTTCGTACGGCATTCCGTGCAAGCTACTGCCAACGGTGGAGTCGCTATGGTGGTTGAATCTGCCTCTGGAAACACCGAAATCGATCGACGGCACGGTGCTCATGAATGTCAGCGACGTGGCGGGGTTCGAGTTCGGGCCGGCGCCGCTAAACCCGTACGAACAGTTCAAGGCGCTGACACCGAAGGATGTGATCGCGCACGGGGTAAATGTCTACCAGGGACATTTTGATATTCCGTTGGCTGCCGCATACGAACATGCGTTCAACGCCGTGAATTTGATTGCTGCGAACAAACCGGAAGAGGCGCTCGCGGAGGCCCAACCGGCAGTCGCGCTCGCGCCAGATGCTGTGTACGTTCTCGCGACGATGGGAGACGCGTTGCAGGCGGCGGGACGGCGCCACGAGGCAATTCCCTATTACCAGAAAGCCCTGAAGATTGCGGAGACGGTGCAGCCGGAGTTTCAGGGTGATTGGGCGACAGCGATGAAGGCGAAGCTTGCGGAGAACTAGTGCTTCCCGGCAGCGCCTTGCTTCGCAGGCAATTTTGCGCAAGTGTAAAATCGAAGAGAGATCCTTCGTCCGCCGCAGCGGACTCAGGACGACGAATTTCAAGTTGTCGCGTCGATCGCGCGCGATGGAGGGACTGGGTTAGGAAAGTCGCGAAAAATCGCCCAGAGTTACGGCGGAAAGCGGCAACGCGAGATTAGAGGATGTTGACGGCGCGGGCGGCGATTAGCGCGACGATCGTTAGCGAGATCAATGCTTGAACCATCATTCCTGCTTTGGCCCAACGTGAGAGAACGGCGGTGTCTGTGGGCGAAAACGCAGTGCTGGTATTGAAGGCCAAGAACAAATAATCCATGAAGTGCGGGCGCCAGCGCTCGTCCGGTGCGCAGTCCTCTCCCTGAGCCATCATCTGCGGAAAAAGGAAAGAGCTCTCGAGGCGGCGCTGGGTTGCGGATTCGCGGCCGAGCGGGCCGCCGGCGTCGAGTTTCCAATACCAGAGCGCGAAGACCAGGACGTTGGTGATCCAGAGGGCAACCGAGCAGCGCAAGAGCATAGTCGGCTGATATTTGTGCTGGGAAATCCCCCAAATGAGAATCCCGAGCGAGATGATCATCGCGGCGGTGAGGATTCCGTTGACGGTGAAAGTGAGGATCCGCGAAATATCGAAGCGGCCGAATTTGTAAGACGCGCTTAGCGGGATCAGCAGTACCAGGACCACGGCGAGCAGCGCCCACCCGGGACCAATTGAGAACGGCTCCGGCATCGCCCAATACATGCAGCCCGCAGCCACCATGGCGACCAACGCCGGCCATCGCGGCTCACGAATCACTTTGAGCTTCGCTGTGGGCATGCTTGATGAGGCTCCGTAGGTGCTCACCGGAAAATTTCGGCTCTAACGAGGTTCGACGTGAGCGAGTGAGTGTAATACAACTGGGAACCTGCTGCGTAATCGCGCAAGAGGCATCGCCCTTTTCGCCGGTAGCTTAAGGTGTTCTACCTACCCATAATTTCCTTCCCTGCTACACGCAGTCCCCGATAGGAGTTGCCGGTCACGTCGCTGACAATTCCTTGCGCGGGAGGAATTCTCACCATGACCAGTCTTCGAAAACTAGGAACTTGTGCCGCGCTGACGGCGGCAATCGCGATGTCGTGCGGCGCGCGGTTGGCGTTGGCACAAGATGGCACAGCACCGCCGCCGACGCCGAACACGCGGTCCGACACGCCGACACCCGACCAGCCGCCCGAAACACCCAGCAATCAGCCCATGCGACGGCAGCCACGCGCGAATATGGCACCGATGAACGACGCGGATTTTGCGAAGGAAGCCGCACAAGGCGGGTCTGCCGAAATAAAGCTCGGGCAACTCGCCCAGGAAACCGGTTCAAGCGACGCCGTCAAGAATTTCGGCAAGCGCATGGCCAAAGATCATTCGAAGGCCGACGAGAACCTGAAATCGGCAGCAGCGCAATCGAATATCGATCTGCCAACCGGATTATCGGCGAAGGATCAATCTACGTACGACCGCCTCGCAAAACTCAGTGGAACTGAATTCGATCAGGCCTACGCCCGCGATATGGTTCGCGACCACATTCAAGACATCGCTGCGTTCCGCGAGGAATCGACAACGGGCAAGGATCCTAGTATCAAGGCCTTCGCGACCCAGACGCTCCCCACTCTGCAGGATCATTTGCGGGATGCCCGCGCTATGGCACGCGAAGTGGGAGTGCAACCGCGCCACGCGAATGGAGCCAGAGCCGCCGCCTCAGAGCCCGGCAGTCCCGCGCCACCCCCACAGTAACGGGTCAACGGCAGAGCGCTTTTCGCCAGCGAGCGCCCGGTTCGCGATCGTTGTGACGTCGGGGCGGCTCCCGATCAAGTCGCAAGCAAACGCCAGCCGAGTTGTGCGCCGGTTGAGACCAGACTCGGATGCTCTGCGCAGCCGACATGCGCTGCAAGCAATTCTTCGAACAGTTCGGGATTCGCCGCGAGAGCGCGCAGTATGCGCGCGCGCAAACCTGGATTGCGATCGAGAACTAGAAGCATCGTGCCGGCGCGCATCGCTCCGCTCGCAAGTTTCCGGTGAGCGCGCGCGTAAAGGCTGAGGTCGTTTTCCGAGAGGGCTTCGGCGAGGGCCTGCGCCTGACGTAGAGAAAGTCGGATGCCGTCGCCTGTAATCGCATCGACGCCGCCGGACGCGTCACCGACGAGCGCGGCGTTTCCGCGATGGACGGCGGTGAGTTCGTGCTGGCAGGTGACCGCGCCACGTTCGCGAGAGGCAAGGGTGGTTCCCGCGATACGCGATGCGACTTCCGGGAAGTCGCGGATGGCACGGTCGAACTCGGCATCTTCTGCGCGTGAACCGAGAATCACTACACTGGTTTCACGGGTTGCGACGGGAGTGACGTAAGCCTGCGCGCGAGCCCCCCAATGAACTTCAACGTAGCTCGACCACGGCGCGACGTTGAAATGGCGGCGCGTGGCGAAGCGGCGATGCATACGGCGGGTTTGAATGCCGAGCCACTGGCGGACGCGAGAGCCTGGGCCGTCAGCTCCGATAATCCAGCGGGTGGCATACGTCTCGCCGTTTGAAAGCTGGACTTCGTTCGGACCGATTCCGATCACGGGAGTGCGCCAAAGAAGCTGTATCCCGCACTCCTGCGCGCGCTTGACCATGCTTTCGTGAAGAGCGATCCGGCGCATGCCGAGGCCGGGACCCTGCGGAAAATCAGCAGCGACGCGAGCTCCGGCCTGAACAAAAGCGATGCCACGGAATGGGACGCCGTCGGAGGAGTTCAGGGCCACGCCAAGCGCGCCGAGAGCCGCGATCGTTTCGGGCGACATGCCTTCCCCGCAGGGCTTTTCGATCGGAGGCGCGCTGCCGTCCGCGAGCGTGACCTTCAGCCCGCGTTGTCGTGCGGCAATCGCGGCCGCGAGACCGGCTGGACCGCCGCCGATGACGAAGACGTCTGTAGCCGTGCGAAAGGCTGTACGCGCCATGTAGGTATGATGCATCGAACGCAGGTGCGGCGGACTGTCAAATCCACAACGGGGTGCCGCGCTTCCCTTTTTACAATTTAGCTTGCCGAATCCCGCTAACTTCATTCCGATTGGCTCGTCTGAGGCCGCAAGGTGGGTTTTATGCTCCGACGCGTCGCCGTTCCCCTCGCCATCCTTGGTTCGCTCTCCGTTGTTATCGTCATCGGCCAAACAAGCCGCCAAATCGCGCATGCCGATGTGAGCGCACGCACGACAGGGGTACTTCGCGCGGGTTCGCCGATGCTCGAGCCACGCTCGGGTCACTCGGCGACATTGTTGCAGAACGGTAAGGTGCTCGTCGCCGGAGGGATGCGGCGGAATCAGGATTTCTATCGTTCGGCTGAACTGTACGATCCGGAAACGGGCAGTTTCACGGCGACGGGTTCGATGGTGCGCGCTCGCGTGGGCGCGGCTGCCGTTTTATTGGCGTCGGGCAAGGTGCTGATTGCTGGCGGATGGATTGGACAGGGTGCGACGGATTCAGCGGAGATTTACGATCCATCGACGGGGACATTCACAGAAATCGCGCACATGACCGCAGTGCGCGGTCGACCTGAGGCCACACTCCTGAGAACTGGCGACGTGTTGATCACAGGCGGAGGCGCAAGCGACTCGCCTGCGGGAGTTCCGACGGCGGATTTGTATGGAGCATCGAGCGGAACTTTCGAAGCGGTGGCGCCAATGCACTTCGCGCGGATCGCGCATACATCGACGCTGCTCGATGATGGACGCGTTTTGATCGTCGGCGGCCGCGGCGACAACGTGACAGCGAGCGCCGAGATCTACGATCCTTCGAAAAAGCAATTCGCGCTGACGGGTAGCCTCATCACCGCACGCTACAAACATTCGGCGGGACTTCTTCCGGACGGGCGGGTGCTGATTGCGGGCGGATCAGACGCGCGCGATTGGAGCGGGGCGCTTGCTAGCGCGGAAATCTACGATCCTAAGACCGGTCGGTTCACACTAACGGCTCCGCTGAGCGACGCGCGATTCAAGCTGCCCGATGAGGCCGCTTCTCTTCCCGGCGGGAAATTGCTGATCGCGGGCGGGAGCAAAACCGTGGAAGTATACGAGCCGAGCACTGGGAAATTCATCGCGGCGGTCGGCGAAATGTCAGACGCGCGCCACTACATGTCCGAGACACGTTTGCCGGACGGAAGTGTCCTTTTGGCCGGAGGCTATCCGAACAGCGACGCGGCGACGTCAGCGACTTGGATCTACACACCGTAGCCCCCGACAAACCTTCGAAGCGCCCTTTTTCCGTAAATGCCCCGATTTGTCCCGTCGTGACGGTTGTCGCACACAAGCTAACCCGGCATGATGCGCCGGTTCAGCTTCGAATTTCCTCAGGAGATCCAATGCACGCGCATACAACAACGGATAACTGGACGTTGCAGGAGAATTGGCGCTGATGGCGGCGAGCGTGGCGATGACGGCGAGCGGCGGTTCGGTTTTTCGAAACAACAAATTCGCACTCGCGCTGGTGGAGATTGTCGGCGCGATAATCATTCTGGGGTCCGTGGCGGTTTTTGCCGCATGCGTCTACAAGGAGTTCCATACTCCGGATGGCTTCGGGCATCGCTTGGTGACTCTGGCGATCCTGTTGGCTGGGTTCCTCGTGGCGTTGTTAATGGGAATACTTCTCTGCGTGCAAGGCATCGTGATGGCCGACTATGAGGTCAGGTTCAATCCGGACGGGCTGCGCTTGAGATTAGGTACTAAGACGAAGCCGAATGAGATGCTTTTTCCATGGGACCAGATTGAGGGCGTTTACTTCCGGCGCGGCATGAACACGATGTATGGGTCGGTGAAAGGCAAGGACGGGCAAACGTCGGAGTTTTCGTCGTACACGTTTTTTCGGACGAAGAAGTTGGTGAGCTTAATCGCAGAACGCGCGGGTCCGGCGATACAAGAGCAGAATGCTTAGCCGCAACACATGACTCCCCCCTCCGTCGCTAGACCGTGAGATTCCGGTGCGATCCTCCTCATGGATTTTCCCGCACGCGCGCGTGTGCACGGCGGCAGCATCGCGAAGCTCAACGCGACGCGTGGTTCGTTAAATTCTCCGCTTCCACTTCGGCTTTGATGTGGCGGAAGACCCGCATGTGGATGGCGTGGACTGTGGAATCGACCCAGAGGCTCCAGTAAGTTTCGGGTGCCATTTGGATTTCATATGAGCTACTGCCCTCCAAGCGAGTGCGTCCGCCGGGGAGCGGTACAAGCCGGAATTCTCCGTGCTTGGAGCGGACGTATCCGTGAAGGTGCGGCGGATCGAGGTTGCGATACGGCGAGATTTCAACCATGGGCGCCGGCTGGCTGACGACGTCGAAACCAAGCGCGTGGTTGGGTTGCCAGTCGGTAATGCGCTCAACGATGGAACCCGTGGAGAAATCGCAGTAGCGCGTGGCACCGAGGCCGCCGCCGTCGGTATGCGTCCATATGGGAAAGGCGACGCCGGCGCGGAACATCACTTCCGTTGGCGGAGCGATGGGCTGGAATTCGATCAGATGCGGCCAGATGGCTTCGGGTGGCGCGTTGATTTCGATAGAGGAGTTCACGACGTGAAGATCATGGCCAGTGAGTCCAGCCGGCTCGAACAAGGCAAACAGCGGAATCAGAACCATGGCGGACGTGGCGGATTGACGAATGGCGCGACCGCCGGTAGCGACTTCGCGGCCGACCAAGGCGCCGAGCATGGTAAGCGGCACGGCAATGGGGAGCGCCATTGCCACGCAGATCAGCCCGTCGAATGCAACGACCAAGACCGCCCCAAACCCGACGAAGTTGGTCGCCAACGTCAGAAGGAAAAGATCAGAAACTGACGCGTCAGCCTTCCGGCATAGAACATTTCCGCTTATTGCGCCCATTCCCACGGGTGCACCGATGAAGAGCCCGAACGCATAGTTTGCTTTCAGCACGACGGCAATCCAGATCATTCCAACAGCGAATGCAATGCCGCTAAGTATCGCCAGAGCAATATCGAATCCCGAAGGCGATTCGCGTTTCTCGCGCTCGCGAATTCCAACGGCATACTTGATTGAAGATGGCCAAAGGCAGAGGGCGGCCATGAGTGCGTAATTGACGAACGGAATGAAGAACCCGAACGCCCACCACGGAGACCACCCGGCGTCCAGCGCGCGGCGTTCCGTGAAGACGAAGCCTATCCAGACGAATGGGACGAGCCAGAGGACCAGCCCAAGCGTCATAAACACGTGATTGTCTGGCACTAAGGTGAGTTCGAGAGCCCGGACTGAATTCAAGTAGTCCAGAGGCGTCCAGAATTTTTCGGTGCCGAGGAAGACGAGCGTGGCGTCACCGAGATATTTGATGAAGGCAAGGACGACACCGGTAAGGAAGTACGGTTGGCGTTTGAGCGGTTGTTCCAGTCTGCCGAACAGGTTGTCGAAAACCGTGTCATCCATGGTTGCGCTGCGCTCCAGCTTTGCGATGGCTGCGATTCGCGTTCGATCGAGCTCAACGCTGCGATCACATATAGCGTGCGGCGGAGTACGAATGCAAAATGATTCGCTTTATGAACGTTCGGCTGCGACTGGACGGAACGAACGTATCAGAATTTCTGAAAGGAACGGCGCCTCCCGTGGCGACGGCTGCGATGTGGGTTTCGCGCCGCGAGCACCGGGAAGCGAGTCATGCTTCCGGACGCTCGAAGGGCGGCACGAAATTTGGCGAGGCCCGCGCTCGACGGCGCCCACATGCCGCGGCGCGACGTTAGAAGAAAAACTTCGCGCCAAGCTGGACGAGCCTCGGAGGATCGGCGCTAAGAACCTGGCCGAATGTATCGCTGCCGATATTGCCGTCGACAGCTTGCGGACCGAAGAACTGCGCGTGATTGAAAACGTTGAAGCCCTCGAGCCGGAACTGCAGGGATTTCGATTCGGTGAAGCGCACGTTCTTCAGGACGGCCATATCGAAATTGTTCATGCCCGGCCCGTAGAAGAAGCGACGCTTGGCATTGCCTGGCGTGCCCAAAGTGTTTTCGCTGAACGCGGCGGTATTGAAATAGGAATTCCCGTTGCGAGGGTTTTTGTTGGTGTGGAGCGGACCGCCGTTGTAATCCGGCAGGTCGATACCGAAATTGTTGATGCCGTTGGGCTCGGAGCCGATCAGCGAGTTGTCGCCGTAGTTGAGAAGCGTGACCGGAAGGCCGCTGCTGAAATGCGTGATGCCGGAAAGTTCCCAGCCTTCGGTGAGACGGTTTGAGGCACGAAACAATCGGGCGAACGGAACCGTGTACGTGTAGCTCACGACGAAATTTTGCTTCACGTCGAACGCCGAGAGTGCTTTGCTAAGTGCGGGATCGAATGGATTCACTGCTTCGCCGACATTGGAGGACTGATCTTCGGATTTGCTGTACGTGTAGCCGGCGAGAACGTTAAGGCTTTTGCTGTCGTGGCGCAGCGTGACCTGCAAGCCGTTGTAACTGGAATTGCCGATGGTGGCTTGATTCGCGTTGCTACCGAAGTTCGAGCCGAGCGGCCCGCGAGTCCCCTGATAGACTGTGCCGGTGTTGGTGACATAGGTGGAATCTTCGCCGAACGGGCCGCACGGAACCTCGCCCGGCGCGAGATTCGCCGGATTGCTGAGCCGCAGGCAGAGCGACGGATCTCCAGGATTTGCTTCTTCGGTAACGAAGAGGCGATGTCCCTGAGTACCTACATAGTTCACGCTCAGGACGGTATTCGTGCCGATGCCGCGCTCGAGCGAGAGCATGTATTCCTCGGTGTACGGGATACGGTTCGAAGTTTCGACGTTAGGGATGCCCGTGATGGGTTCGAACTGCGACCACTCAATGTTCGTATCCGGGTGCTTGCGGCTGGAATTGAGGGGAGCGAGCGTGACCGGGAAATATTGACCGAGATCCTCGCCCGTAGCGGCGCTGACGAAAGGTGTTGAGAATTCCGGCGGAGCCGGGCTCGAGTACGTCGTTCCGTAGGGTGCATTCGCACTGCTTACCCCAATCGTGAGCGCTTCGATCGCGGTGTAGAACATTCCGTAGCTGGCGCGGATGCTGGTCTTACCGGGACCTCCGAGAATTTTTCCGAGCAGGCCGTCGTCGTCGTTGGGTGAATACGCGATGCCGATCCGCGGAGCGAAATCGCGATTGCCCGGAGGCGAGATCGTGCGCGGAACGCCGGGATCGGTGGGATAGAGAATTCCGGCGGGCGCGCCTGGAAAAACCAGCGATTGCGTGCCGGGAACGAAGGTCGCGATCTGGTTGTACTTCTCATACCAGGGCTCGATGCGATCCCAGCGCAGCCCGTAATTTACCGTCAGGTTGGGCTTGATGCGCCAACCATCCTGGCCGTAAAGGCCGATGAATTTATTCCGGCCGTAGAATGGCTGAAGCTGGCTCTGGTTGTACTGGCTCGGGACGCCGAGCAAGAAATCAGCGAAGTCAGATCCGGTTTCAGTACCGAAGAATAGAAAACTGCCGTTGAACTGGGCGACGGCGTTGACGTTGACCTGATCGTAATGGAATTCCCCGCCGAACTTCAGCGTATGCGTCGCGATGACCTTCGAAAAATTGTCGAGCCATTGATAGGTGTTCTCCACCTGGTTGAGCTCGTTGGTGTTCGTCCCGATAGTGTAGGAGTTGAAACCGACGCTCTCGACGCCTTCGGTCTTCGGCGAAAGCGGCACGATGCCAGACGTGTTTGGGCCGACTTGAAAACCCTGCGAAGCGAGACTGACGCCGACGCCGCCGACGGGCTTGCCGAGATCGTTCGCGTTGCGAAGGTAGCTGAAATGAAATTCGTTTACCGCGGAGGCGTTGATCGTTTTCGTGTCGCCCAGGTCGAGGAGTTGAGCCCGGCCCTGATAGAGCGAGTTGAAACCCGGGACGTTCGCGCCGCCTTGCGCGATGGGATACGGGTTGTTCTGCGACCAGTCGTCGATGAAAGAGTAGGCGCTCAGCAGGCCGTAAGATGTGTTCGCGTCCAGGCGATATGCGCCCTTGTCGTCGCGCAGAGTCTGATTGAACGCGGACGTGGCAAATGTATTGGCACCGGCGTTTGGCGCAGGGATGTATTGGAGAAGATTCTTTGCTGGCGCCGACCACGCGAATTGAGGAATGGTGAGCGTGGGGAATACGCACTGAGACGTTGTGCTGCAGTTCGTCGGATAGGTCCCTGCGCCGTCCGCTTTGGTTTCTCCCGCCGTGTAGTAATACGGCTCGCTCTGCGCGACTGGGTAGCCGAGCGAATTCGACAGCTGGCTCGCGAAGTACGCACCGCTGACAGTGGTCGGGATCGTGTTGCCGTTAGCGTCGGTGGTGACGAACGAACTGGCCTGGTCCATCAGATTTCCGGTGCGGTCCTGCGCCGACGGGACGGTGATGTTTCCAGTGTCGATTCCCTGCGTTGAGCGAGTCCCCTGATAGTCGGCGAAGAAGAAGATTCTGTTCGCGCGGATCGGGCCGCCGAGGGTTCCGCCGAATTGGTTCTGGTCGAACGCGCCGCGAGTGGGAGAAAAGTAGTTGCGCGCGTCGAGGTTCGTATTGCGCACGAATTCGAACAGGTCGCCGTGAAACGAGTTCGTGCCGGACTTGGTGATGACGTTGATCTGACCGCCGCTGAATTCTCCATACTCGGCGTCAAAATTGTTGGTGAGGATGCGGAACTCCGAAATCGCATCGAGATTGGGTACGATGGCAGCGCCCATATTCACATTCTCTTCCACGTCGCTGCCGTTGACCATGAAGCTGTTCGCAAATTCGCGCTGGCCGTTGATGGAGATGGTGCCGGGATTGAGGTCGCCCGACGGCGAAAGTGCGCTGGCACCGACATCCTGCACCGTGTCCGAAGTGATTGAAGTGACGGGAGCGACGCCGGGCTGAAGCGCCAGAAGATCCGTGTACGCACGTCCATTGAGAGGCACCGACGTCATCTGTCGCGCGGTGATCACTTCGCCGTTCTGTGTGTTCGACGTTTCAACTACGACGGAATTGGCCTCGACAGTAACGGAGTCGTTGTGCGCGCCCGCGACTTTAAGGGTCGCGTCGATCGTGAGTGTGTCGTTGACATTCAGAACGACGGACGAACGACGGAAATGCTGGAAGCCCGAGAACGAGATCTCAATGTCATACGCGCCCAGCGGCAAGCTCGGGAATGTGTAGTAGCCCTTCGAATCGGTGCTGGCGGACTGGGTGAAGCCCGTGGCTGGGATCGTGACTCTAACCGCAGCACCGGATACGATGGCGCCCGATTGATCGGTGACCGTGCCGGAGATGCTGCCCCCGACGCCTCCCGCCGAGACGGCGAGAGGCGAAAGAAGCGAGAAAAAGATGAAGGCGAAAAGAACCAGAGCGGCGGCGCGAAGGATCTGGTGCACTGCAAACGGCCGACTGGGTGATGGTGATACGGACGGCATCCGGGTACTCATCTGTTGAATTTCCAGTTGCAAGATTCTTACAACTAGATGCGACGCGAATCCCGACGCGACCGGTCGGTTTCTAGTTGTAAAAGGTTTACAACTGGAGAATCGATTGAACCCGAAAGCGGACCTCGTTGTCAATCTTTGTCGTGTAAAACTTCTGTAATCTGAGGCCGGCTTGCCTGGATGCGGCAGCTCGATTCGAAGTGGGGGAGATTAATAGGCGGCAAGGCCGAAGCGAGCATTGAATTCGCGGCGACCGGAGCGTGTGACTTCGAGCGCACGGCTGTAGGAGTCCTGCGCGATCCACCTCTTCTTCAACGCTGTTGCGAGTAGTTCGGCGCCAATCGCTCCGCCGAGATGCGGCCGTCGCTCACTCCAATCGACGCAAGGGTAAGCGAAACGGCGCCGCGAATTTGCGGCGGCTTCCACATCGATTCCGAGCGCAGCTAGCGACTTCGCGCCGCTTGGTGTGAGCACGTAGGAAAGCAGATCGCTCTTCTTCACCGGCGAGATCCAGCGAAGAGCCGTCATTCGATCGTGCAGTGCGACGCCAAGAGTGCCGGCAATGTGGTCGTAGCAGGTGCGAGCGGCGCGCAATTCGTGTGGAGTGTTCGGAACAAACCCCGCCCGACCGCCTCCGGCCAGGACGCTGAGCGATTCGAGCGCGTCGGCCACGTCCTCCCCTTCTAGGCTGTAGTAGCGGTGTTTGCCTTGCGCGAAAACTGTTACGAGGCGCCGCGATTTCAGGGTATTGAGGTGAACGCTGGCCGTGGATGGCGTTACGCCGGCGACCATGGCGAGTTCAGTGCTGGTGCGCGCGCGGCCGTCGGACAGGCAGTACAGAATGCGAGCGCGTGCCGGTTCGCCGATGGCTGCGGCGATGTCCGAGACTTCCACGTCGTGTTCCTTCCCTGCATTCACACTTTGATTGTGAACGAAGTGTTTCTGCATTGCAACAGGCACGCTTTGATAGGGCACAAAGCATGTCCGCGCTTGAATTACGACAATGTGGAACGAGGAGGCTACAAGATGAGGATCGTTTGCGTAATTCGATACCAGATCGACCCGTTTCAGCGAGAGGCGTTCGCCACCTATGCAAAAAACTGGGGACGCATTATTCCCCGTTGTGGCGGGCACCTGGTGAGCTATTTTCTGCCGAGTGAGGGCACGAACGACATTGCCTGGGGATTGATCGCGTTCGACAATTTGAGCTCGTACGAGGCGTACCGGGAGCGGATTAAAGCGGACCCGGAAGGGGGTGCGAATTTCGAGATGGCCCGAGCACAACGGTTCATCCTGCGCGAAGAGCGAAATTTCGTGGAGATCGTAGAAGGAACGTTTGAGCTTCCCGCGGCGTCCAATGCCGGGAGCGAGAAAAACGGAGGACAGCCATGACAACACAACAGGAAAAAGCAGCGGCATTCCGGGCTCTGCACAAACGCGAAAGAGCGTTTCTGATCCCGAATCCATGGGACGAAGGATCGACGCGAATGCTCGCGCGGATGGGATTCGAGGCGCTGGCGACGACATCGGCGGGCTTCGCGTTCAGCGCAGGACGCCCAGACGGCTCCATGAACCGGGAGGAAACGCTGGCGCACGCCTCGCTGATTGCGGCGGCGACAGATTTGCCGGTCAGCGTCGACTTTGGAGACGGCTATGGCGACGATCCTTCCGACGCGGCGCAGACGATCCATCGGGCCGGTGCTACCGGAGTCGTCGGCGGTTCGATCGAAGACGCGCCATCGCGAGGCGACTCGAACGTGCCGTACGAAATTTCGCATGCGGTGGAACGAGTGCGCGCGGCGGTGGAAGCGGCAAGGGCGCTTCCCTTCCCGTTTACATTGACGGCGCGAACGGAAAACTATCTTGTGGGCCGCCCCGACTTACACGACACAATTGCGCGTTTGCAAGCATTTCAGGAGGCAGGCGCGGACGTGCTTTATGCACCCGGGCTGCGAACGCGGGAAGATATCGAAGCGGTGGTGAAATCGGTGGACCGGCCGATGAATGTGCTCGCGGGAATCGCGGGGATGACGTTCACGATGGAAGATTTTTCATCCATGGGTGTGAGGCGCGTAAGTGTGGGAAGCTTGCTAGCGCGGACGGCGTATGCCGCAGCGCTTCGTGCCGGGCGCGAAATGCGCGAGCGCGGAAGTTTCGAGTTCGCCGTGGGGATGCCGTCGTTGAGCGACATTACTGCGGCGATGGGAGCGTAACGCAGATCCGATATCGAGCGCCGTCCGGGAGAAGGACAAGGGCGGCGCGAGGAATTTTGTCGCATGTTTCGAATCACGAAGCCTGACCGCGCGACGATCGATGCATACCTTACCGGGCTGAGCGCGCAGAAATTCTCGTATCGCGAGACAGGCAAGTCGCGAGAGGATGCGGCGGCGCTCCCGGGATACAACGTCGATCACAACCGGATCCAGTTGGGGACCGGACGCGAATCGTACGACCGTGCGACGAACGCCCTGCAGGCTTGGAAGATGTTCGAGATGGGATGGATCGAGCTTTGCTGGCCGACCGCGCCGATCGAGACCGGAACGAACCTGGCAGTGTTGGCGTTGCACCTCGGATTCTGGTCGCTGAATCCGTGCAGGATCGTTTATACGATCGAGAAAAAGGATGGGGCGATCGAGCGTTTTGGCTTCGCGTACGGAACCTTGAAGGGCCACGGAGCAACCGGCGAAGAGCGCTTCAGCGTAGAGTTTCACGCTGCTGATCGAAGCGTCTGGTATGACCTCTACGCGTTTTCGCGGCCAGGAGGCGTGGCGCGGATCGGTTCGCCGTTTACTCGAGCGCTGCAACGTCGATTTGCACTGGATTCCAGGACGGCGATGTTGACGGCGGTCCAACTGCCGTGAACTCGTGGGGAGTTGGGATTCAAAGACCTAGGTCTTCGCCTTCCACAGGCCGACCGTGTTGCCGTCGGGATCCTGAATCCAGGCAAAGGTTCCCATAGGAATTTCGACGGGAGGGACGAGCATCTTACCGCCGAGGGACTCGGCCTTTTTAATGTAGGCGGCAACGTCATCGACATCCACGTAAAAAATCGTGTAGTGGTGTGGCTCGTGGCCAAGCTGGGTGATATGCCCCCCGATTCCGGGCGGCTCGGGAGCGACCATGGCCGCGGGGCCCGCAGGCGCGATTTTCCAGTCAAACAGTCCGGCGTAAAATTTCTGGGTGTCGGAAGAATTGCGGCAGCCAATTTCAAAGTGAACTACGGCTCGGGCCATCGGTCGCCCTCCTCGGCGGAATCGTTATCGAGCGCGCGCACTTTATCACCGATTCTGGCTGCGCTCCATCCATGCACGGTTACGACGGGCCTAGGGGCGAGCGCGCTATTCGGTAACGATTGTTATGGAGAACGGCCATCCGCCGGATGAAACCGGCGGGCTCGGCAAAGCGGTGAGCGTGCCCGATGAAGCGATCCGGTAGCCGACGACTTGGTCCACCGTTCCGGTTTCCCCGGCGTAGATGAAAGAGCCGGTGGGATCGATGGTGAGTTGCTGGGAACCGTAAGCGCCGCCAGAAACGCTCCCGATATTGGTGAAAACGCCGTTTTTGACGGAGTAAGCAGCCAGGCTAACGCTGGATTCCACGGTATATGCGAAGCCGCCGGAAGCGTCGAGAGCGATGGTGTACGCGCCATCTTGAAACGTGAGCGGGGATGTAGAGGTTGGGGCCAGGGTACCAGTGATCGGGTTGATCGCGAAGGTCATCTCGGAGTTCGATCCAGCTCCCACGGCATAGATGAAAGCGCCCGCCGGATCAACCGCAAGCCCGCCACCGCTCGACGGACCCGGAACGCTCCCCACCAGGGCCAACGCACCGGTGGCCGAGTTGATTTCAAACGCGTAGATCTTGAACAGGTCTTCGACGTACAGAAATCTCGCGGACGGATCGACGACGATGGAGCAACCAAAGTTAGAGGTACCGCCCGTTGGAAACGGCGAGCCGGGCACCGCAGTCAGCGCGCCGTCGGAGGCGAAAGAGAACGCTCCGACTTCGTTTTCTCCCTGATACGCCACGTATAAGACATCTCCGGCCGGATTCCATCCGAGCGCACGGGGCTCGCGATCGACCTGGTAGGGCGACGGGGCGCTCTCCGAGAGAGCCCCGGTGGACGCGTCAACGGCATATACATGGAGCATGTTGGCCGCTATATCGGCGACGACCACAAACTTGTTTTCAGAGTCGTGCGTGATGAAGGTGGGATTGAGGCCCGACACCAACGGAAAGCCGGCGAGAGGCGTCAAGGCGCCGGAATCCGGGTCGACCGAATAGCCGGAGAGCTGGCCGACCTGAAGGTCGGCAACATAAGCAAAATAGGTCTTAGCAGGCGGAGGAGTTGATGAAACGCCGGAACCGCCGCAAGACCCAAGACCGCAAAGCAAAGCGAACAACAAACCCCTCGCGAGCAAACGCGCGTGCGTTGGAACCAAGTGGCCAAAATGACGCGTCAACGTTATTCCTCTCATCTTGTTGTAAATCGGCTGATTCTTACACAGATACGTAGCGACGAATAAATTGAATTGTGAGCGGTTGAAACGATTCGATTCTTATCGATCGCGACAGCCCCCACGGTCAGGTGAATCGATGCAACGCAAGTTCGTTATAGGCTCTTTACCAAATCTTTATGGAGTTCGGGCCATACTGCGGGAATTGGGTTTGCCAACCCTGCGAGGAATTGATTGCCAAGCGCGGGGCGGAGTGCCAGTATCACGGCATTCCCCCTGGCAATGCGCACTGCTCATGCCCTACTCGTTCGAATTCGCGGCGCCGCAGAGGATGTTTCGTAGCCGGTTTGACGGCCACGTGTCGGCAGACGACGTCCGCCAGTTCATCGAGTTTGCGACGAAGTTCGCGGACGATCGGGGAGGCTCGATCGTCGGAATCGTCGACTTCAGCGACGTTAAAAATTTCGAGCTTTCGCCGCCGGATATTCACGAGCTGGCGAGTCGCCCGCCGGTAATCCGGGACCGCGAGGCGCTGCGTTTCATAATTGCGCCGTCGCCATTCATATATGGGCTGGCGCGGATGTTTGAGTTGCTCGGGCAGGAGACGCGGCCGAACCTCCACGTGGTGCGCTCACAAAAAGAGGTGTGGGTGATCCTCGGCATCGAGGAACCGAAGTTCGAGCCGGTCGCGCTTCCGGACGAAAGCGCCGACGCTACGGGCGCGTGAAAAGATTCGAGCTTTAACCGGGACATTGTGTATTACCGGAACGCTGCGTTTCAGGCACAATAGCTCAGCATTCCGGAGTCCCCGTGACCGATCCCGCAGTGCAACCGTCCGGGCCGATCCTTATCCGCCTCGGCTACGACATTCAGTTTGAGCTGCCCGCGCCGGTGACGATGGTGGCGCTGCTGAATGTGCACCCGTCGCGGACCGCGCACCTACGTGAACCGGACGAATTGCGCACCCATCCGGTCACCTTCGTCGAAAATTACATCGACAGCTTCGGCAACCGTTGCGCGCGATTCCTCGCTCCGCAGGGTACTTTGCGCCTCACGAGCTCTACGCTGATCTCCGATTCGGGGCTGCCCGATCCGTTCGACTGGAACGCGCGCGAAGCGCCGGTGCATAAGCTGCCACACGACGTGCTGCGCTACCTCTATAACAGCCGTTACTGCGAGGTCGACCGCTTCTCGATGATCGCGCTGGAACTTTTTGGCGATGTGCCGCCCGGCTGGCAGCGAGTGCAGGCGGTCTGCAACTGGGTGAATACCCGCGTGAAGTTTGGCTATCAGCACGCGCGCCCTTCGAAGAGCGCGCTGGATGTTTATACGGAGCGGTTTGGCGTGTGCCGGGATTTTCAGCATCTAGCGGTGACACTGTGCCGCGCTCTGAATATTCCGGCGCGCTACGCGACGGGATACCTCGGCGATATTGGAGTGCCGGTGTCGCCTACGCCGATGGATTTCAGCGCGTGGTTTGAAGCGTACCTCGACGACAAATGGTGGACCTTCGACGCGCGGCACAATCATCCGCGGATCGGCCGTGTCCTGATGGCGACGGGTCGAGACGCTTCAGACGTGGCCATCACGACCTCGTTCGGAATGGCCAACTTGACCGGCTTTTCCGTTGTGACCGAACAGATCATCGAGCAAGGGGCGAGCGGTCGATAAACGATGTGGTCGATTTTCAAATAGAAGAGTGGACGACCCGATGCACGCGCTGTAATGACCGGGCGATTGTTCTCAAATACCTCCTCGTCAAATACCCTTCGACTCCTCCCGCAGAATTCCTTACAGGCTGCAAAGAGCGTTGGACGGAGACCGAGTGGAACAAATTCCGCTACGAGCTTAAGCGGCAGGACAAGAGACTCGTTCACGGTCTTCGTGAGACGGGACTTTGGGCGAAATTATCACAAGTGGAACGGTAGTACGTCGAAACAGAGGCAACGGAGCCAACGATGCGAATGAAAATCGACGCTGGATGGCGGGGTGAGTCAGAGTCCTGTCTTCTGTGGGCGCTGGGCCACCGAGCCGAGATTACGCCGTATGACCAAGAGGTTGACATCGAAGACGCGATATCCAGCCTTCCGGATGAATCCTGCGACAAACCTCTTGCCGGAGCTTGCTTGCGGTCGTCGTCTGAGATCGACGCGGCAAGAGATACGGCGGAGCTTTGGCACTGGCGTTCGCGCACGCGACAACTCCAGGAGTCGGGAAGCGATTTTCGTGTTCCTAATGGTAGGACGATCGACGGAATCAATGAATCTACGGCGCGAAAATACGCCGGCGACGGAAAAATGGCAGCGCCTGTTGGAGGCGACTTTCCCGCCCTCGACAAGCCGTATCGCGATTTAACCGCAGGTGAATTTGCGGGGCTCACGTCGATTTCGATGGAGCGGCACTTTAGGTTGAATTGGCTTTGTGAACGGGCGCCACGAAACCGATGGGCAGACACTCCAACCGATACTTCGTCGATTTCGTCGTTTCGTGCTGTCCCGTATCGAACGCTTCGCGGTTTTCGGTTCGCGACGACGAGCCGCGTCTCCCGAATATCAATTTCCGCATACAGCCCTGAAACGTCCTATTGACTGGCGCGTCTATTTAAACTACATTGCAGGTATTATGACAGAGCAACTCGGGGAATTCGAACAGATCGTGCTGCTCGCGATCCTGCGGCTAGGAGATCAGGCCTACGGCGCTTCGATTCGCGCCGAGATCGAGAAATGCACGGGTCGAGGGCCCACTCCGGGCGCGATGTACACCACGCTGGACCGACTGGAGAGCAAAGGCATGCTCACTTCGTGGATGGGCGAGCCGACCCCGGAGCGCGGCGGCCGGGCGAAACGCTACTTCACGGTGACGCGATCCGGCGAGGCGGCGGTGGCTCGCGCGCAACGCGCCTATCAGAGGTTGCTTCACGGATTGAAGTTACGAGGAGGAACGTATGCGTAGCCAAGCGATTGCGGAAAGGCTGCTTGCGTTGGTCAGCGATAGGGCGCGCGCGTCATCGATCCTCGGAGATCTTGCCGAGGCCGGTCGTGAAAAGGGTACGCCGTGGTTTTGGCGCGCGTACACGGGAGTGCTCGCGTCATTCGCGTGGCGGCCTGTTGCGGCTTTTGCTTTCGCGGTGGGGGTGGCTTGGTTGGGAGGCAGATACTATACGGGCGGTGGTAGTTTTTATTCCCTTAGCGAAGTACATTCCACCACTGGCGGCCTGGCGACTTTGATCCTGATGAACGATGCGGGTAGGTTCTCGGCTTTCATTTTCCTTTTCGCGGCGGTTCGCTTCGGCCTGAACGACCGACTCACCCGCTTGGCTCTGGGATTCGCGGTGCTTGGCAGTTTGGTGAGCTGGTTTTTCTTCTTGGACTATATGTCCGCCGTTGCGGCGGCTGCGATTACGGCCTTGTGCGTCCATGCATTGACGTCGCCGAAAGGAAGACGGAGCCTGATGGCGATCGCGGTGCTGTGGATTGTGTTCACGGCGCTCGAATACGTCACACTAAAGATTTTCCGTGCTGGGATCGATCACGTCCTGGGATATAGAAGCGCCCCTGCCGAATATGACGTGTGGTTCTTTTGCTGCTACTTCGGAGCGCTTGCGATCGCGTGCTTGCTCTGCGCGCGCGTGCATCGCGCGGTGATGCGGCGCGGCGAGTTAGTGCGTGGCTGAACCGTCGCGGCGAGAATCCATCACCCTGAGTTCGGAGTCATCGCCGAGATATTCCCAGCGCTGAAGAACGATGGGCACGTTGCCGTTGCTCCAAAGCGCGTCGTTGAATTGCAGCAGGTGGAATTTGTCGCCTTGCTTCGTTCGAGCGTCGGCGAGGAACGCGAGAATCTGGCTCTTCCCCACCTGATACGTAATCGCCTGGCCCGGCGTCGAAGCGAAGAAGGCTGCTTCGCCGTGCGCGGTCTTCGCGTCCATGGGAACGTGCGTCGCGAGGTAGTCCGCTGCCTGGTCGAGCGTGAATTCGCCGAGCGCAAGCTTGACGTCGACTTCAACACGAAGCGCGCGAAGGCGCATGAAGTTGTAGATGATTTCGCGCGTGTGCGGGCTGTCGTCAAACAGGCCGTGCTGCAGCATCACCTCTTCCGAATAAAAACCAATGCCTTCGTTCGCGCCGGAGTCGTAATACTCGCGGCGGATCGGATCCGGATTGCGGCGCGAGAGCGACATCTGAAAGAAGTGCCCGGGGACGCCTTCGTGGACGATGTCCGGACGCGCGTCTTTGGTTTCGGCCAGCCAGAAGTATCCGAGATTCGGCGAAGGCGGCTCGATCCAGCGAACGCCGGGATCATTCATGCGCGAGAGGCCGGCGAAGTCATCCATCTCGGTGAAGTCTGAGAGCGGAACGAGGTAGTCCGGCATAGCGCGGAGCTCATAGTGCGGGATTTGTGGCGGCACGGAGAGAATTCGGTTTGCTTCGAGAAATTTGCGGATGGCGAATTCGTCGCGCTTGCCGCGGGCAACCTCTTCCTCGGTAGTGGCTGCCATCGTCATTACGGGAACGCCACGATCGCGGTCTTTTTCGTAGGTCTCAAACGCAACGGAGCGCGCCCACTCCTGGCGGCTCAGCTGAAGCATTTCTCCGGGCGTGTACGGGATGAGCGCAACGTTGCGAAGGAAGTATTCGTACTTGTCGCGTCCGATGGCGGCCTCAGTCGGCATCGACGCAAGATTTGACTGCAGCCACGCGCGGTAGTCTTCGAGCGCGGCGATTGCTTCTTTGGTCGAGGCAGCGAAATTGGGCGACGGCGCGTCGATCTTCAGCATTTCAGGCAATAGCGGCGCGACGGCCGACGCGGATCGGGAGAGCTTCAATCGAATATCGGTGAGCGAACTGATTGCGAGTTCGGCGAACGGCCGCAATGGACGCAGATTCGCCTTCGCGTCTCGAAGGATTGCGGGTATCTGGTCCATGCGTTCACGAATCACCTGAGCGCGCGAGAGATCGAACGGCGGCGGTGGAAGAAGCGCGCCGACGAGAGCGCCGAGCGTCTGGTCAATATAAAAGGTAGGGTCGCGCTGCCAGCGGGCGTTGACGTCCAGTTCCCAGTGCACGCGCGCGATCGCTGAACCAATCAAGCGATAGTCCACCTGCGCCGGAACCGTCCAGCCGCGCGTACCGATCACCTTCCAGCGCTTCTTGAATTCCGCGAGCCCGGCGCGTTGTTTGGCGATTCCGGCGGCCGACCAATCGCGAGGTCCTGTTGGGCGATCAATGCGCGGAATATCGTCCGACGAAAACGGTTGATACTGCGCGCGCCATTTCCAGAAATCGTCGGATAGTTTTAGTAGGTTTGCGGGAGGTACAGTTTCCACGGACGAACCGGATTCTAAGGCGTGGCCCAGTGCGGGTGGCGACGCCGGCGAGAACGGCACAAATACGGCCAAAACCGCTCCCACCATCAGCATGCTCAATATTAAAAGTGGGCGGGCATTCGTCAGCGCAATTCTCCTGGCCATTCCGCGTTTCATCCTCTGTAAGGCGTTCGGCTACAAATCCAGACGCGTGTGCGGGCCGCATATTACAAGTGCGGCGCGCACAAGTCCATTCGCGTCATGATCATGAATTGATGGGTGGCAGGGGCGAGCGGCGCGACGACAGGTCAAGGGATTCTGCGACCTTGCAATCCATTTGGCGGCGGGATAAATATCGACGCCATGAAGCTCAGCCGTCTCGCAGGCATCGGCGCTGCGATGTTCTGCTTGATTGCGCAAGCGACGCGCGCTCCGGGATACGTCGAGCGGGAAGTGATGATTCCGTGGGTCGCTGCCGCCCCGAATGGGCTCGACGTACTCGAGGTCTATTTCGATACCCCGGGAAAACATCCGCTCGTTGTGATGACCCATGGAACGTCACGCAAGCCGGAGGAACGCGCAAACGTCACGCCGTGGGCGCAACTGCCGCAGGCGCTGTGGTTCGCGCGCAGGGGTTGGTACGTATTGATGGTGGTGAGGCGCGGTTACGGGCATTCGAGCGGCGAAATTGACGGCAAACACAGCGGTCACTGTCCCAATCCGGATTATCAAAGTGCCGCCGAGTATTCGGCTGCAGATTTGCGCGAAGCGGTTGAATACGCACGCACGCTTCCACAGGTGGACACGACGAAGGTGATGGCAGTCGGCGTCTCAACGGGCGGACTCGCGACCGTAGCGCTCACCGCGGATCCGCCGCAAGGACTCGTCGCTGGAATCAATTTTGCAGGGGGGCGCGGTTCGAAGGCCGATCACGATGTGTGCGACCCGGCCGACTTGATCCATGCCTATAAGAATTTCGGAAAGCATTCGCGTTTGCCGATGCTCTGGCTCTACGCGGAGAACGACAAGTATTTCTGGCCAGAGTTGGCGCAGAAATTCGATGCGGCGTTCAAATCCTCCGGCGGACAAGACCAATTCGTGCTCGCTCCGGCGATCGGCGATGATGGGCACTCGCTGTTCCGCCATCCGGAGGCGTGGGGCGACACGGTGAGCACTTTTCTGATCGCGCACAACCTCGCGCCTCTCGCAGAACCGTATCCGGAGCTTCGCGCGCCAGATGTTGACCCGCCGGCCGGATTAAGCGAGAACGGGCTCGAGGCATTCCACAGTTATCTGTTGCTTGGACCGCACAAGGCGTTCGCAAAGTCGACGCATGGGTATGGTTATGCGATGGCGAAAATCAGGGTGGACGATGCGCGAACCACGGCGCTTGAAAATTGCAACCGTGCTTCGGCGGCGGGCGACACATGTGCCGTGGTGAATGTAGATAACGCCGTCGTGAGCAAGTAGCATTTGCTAGGGGCGTCTCGTCGGCGCCAATAGGGACGGATTCGCAGCGCTTTTCTACGGCCAGCAACCGAGGGCGCAATCGAACGGCGCTTGCAGCAGCGCCATGTGCGGGAAGCAGTAGATGAAAACGCAGGCGGCCAGCGCGACGCAAACGACGCTGAGCCGAACTCCATAGAGCGACTCAGGAAATTGGCGCAGCGCGATCGGAATCGCGAGGCCGGCGAACATTGCGGACGGGAAATAATAATAGTAGTAGAGGCAACTCTGCGGAGTTACCGCCCACTGCAGCAAATTCCCCAAATATAAAAGGATGACCAGCGTTTCCGGCAGCGACCTCATGAACCGGCGAGCGCAAATGATCAGCGCGACGAGGCCGGCCCACATCACGAACCAGTTCCCCACCAGATACGCGAGACCGCGTTGCGGCGACACTTGAAACGGCCACGCATACCACGGCCTGGTGATTGCGGGATTTCCCGTGACGTGGCGGTGATACTCCCAGATGTATTTATTCATCGCCACGATTTCGCCCAGCGCGTAGGGCCGGTGCAGGCTGTGGAGCAAAGGGCCGTAGGTGATCAGGTATGCGAGCGCCGGAACAACGAGGAGCGCGAACGCGGTCCAGAACGGTCCGGCTTGCTCCAGATTTTCGGCGTGGCGCGCAAACTCTGGATTCCACGTTCGTAGCGAAATCAGGAACAGCACGAAGGAGACCGCGATCACGATGCCAAGCGTATCGACTCCATTCCATTTACAGGCACACGCAAAACCGAACATCGCGCCCGAAAATACCAGCAGCGCGCGCCGCCTGAAGCTGGCGATAGCGTCGAGCTCGATGGCTGCGGAAAATCCAACGAGCCCCCAGATCAGAAATGCCACGAAGAACGAATCCATCATGGCCACGCGGGACATTACGTAGAGGAAGTTATTCAGCACGGCGAGAAGCGCGGCGGTGAGCGCGAGCGAGTAGCTCTTCAACAGAAGGTAGGCGAGAACGAACACGCCAACGACCGTGAGCGCGCCGAAGACGGCTCCGGGAACACGCCATCCGACAGGATTGTCTCCAAAAATCGCGATGCCGATCGCCACCAGTTGTTTCCCCAGAGGTGGCGCAGCTTCCGGATTGGGATTCGGAGCGCCGGCAAGAAGCGCTTTCCCGGCCAAAACGAATAGCGATTCATCGTAGTACATCTCACCGACACGGCTGATGCCCGGTACAAACAGAAGTAACGAGCCGAATCCGAGTCCGATGGCCGTCCAAGCGTTTCTGAGGCTGTCTTTCATTCTTCTACAAGTCTAACGAGAACCAGCCGAACGTCCACGCGCGCTCCAGCGCTGCGTTGCCCATCCAGTACTGCGCTCCGGGCGGGCGTGCTGCCGCACATCGAAGTCACCCTGCAGGGGCTCACACCACGTTCGCCAAGACATCCGTTGAACTTTTTTGCAAGCCGTCGCGTACCTCTCCTTGACAGCCTAGGAGAAAGAGGCTTACATTCCTAGCGCATCTAGGAGAGGCTGCCTTTGGACAAACAAATCGATCTGCTGCAAGGAACGCTGGACATGCTGATCTTGAAAGCCGTTTCGCTTGGCCCGCTTCACGGCTACGGAGTGCTGCTGCGCATCCAGCAAATCTCAAAGGAGCGGCTGGAGATCCAGCAAGGCTCTCTCTACCCCGCCCTCTACCGCCTCGAACATCAGGGCTGGATCACCAGCGAATGGGGCGAATCGGAAAATAAACGCAAGGCCAAATATTACCGCCTCACCGCCGCGGGAAAGCGCCGGCTGCACGCCGAGACCGAGAGGTGGAATCGCATGGCCGATCTGATCGCCGGCATTCTGAGCACCAAGCCGGAGGAGGTGTAGCGATGTGGAGCCGACTTCGTTCGTTCGCGCGCGCCGTCGCTGGCCGCAGTTCGATGGAAAATGAAATGGACGACGAGCTTCGGTTCCACATCGAAGCGCGCGCGGAAGATCTGCTCCGTGAGCCGGCGGTCGACGCCTTCACGCGCGAAGAAGCGTTCCGGCAAGCGCGACTGGAATTTGGAGCAGTGGATAAGGCCAAAGAAGAGTGCCGGGAAACACGCGGCATCGGGACATTCGAAACATTGGCGCAAGACCTGAAATACGGCGCACGCGTGCTGCGAAACAGTCCGGGATTCACTGCCGTCGCGGTGATGACGCTTGCGCTTGGCATTGGCGCAAACACCGCGATTTTCAGCCTCGTCGACGGCATCTTGCTCCGGCCGCTCCCGTACGCGCAGCCTGAAAAGTTGGTCGACGTGACCGGCACGTACCCGAAGGGCGCGTTCGTGGCAATGCGTGAGCGTGTCACCTCTTTTCAGCCCGCCGCATACATGGAGGGTCACGAGTTCAATCTCACCGGCCAGGGCGAACCAGAGCGGCTGACCGGAACCTTCGTGAGCGCGGAGTTTTTCTCCGTCCTCGGCGCGAACGCCTCGCCGGGCCGCACGTTCTATCCGGGCGAAGATCGCGCGGGGCAAGACAACTTCGTCGTGATCAGCAATTCTCTCTGGCAGCGCCGGTTTGGCTCGGATCCATCGCTCGTGGGCAAGCCTATTTCGCTGGAGGGCGTGAGTCGCACCATTGTCGGGGTGATGCCCGCCGGCTTCCGCTTCCCTTCCGCGAAAACCGACGTATGGATTCCGCTCGATAACGATCCGCGAAACACGCAGTCGTATTGGGCCGGCGATTTCTTGAGCATCTTTGGCAGGCTTCGCCCGGGAGAAACAACCGAGCGCGCACGGACCGAGATTCGAATGTTTCAGTCGCGGGTGGGCGAACTGTTCCCCTGGCCTATGCCCGCGAGTTGGAATGCGGACGTCAGCGTCGTACCGCTGGCGAACGGCCTGGTAGCCGACGTGCGCTCGCGGCTGGTTTTATTGCTTGGCGCGGTCGGATTGATTCTTCTCATTGCTTGCGTGAACGTGGCGAATCTGGCGCTTTCGCGCGCGGCGACGCGTGAAAAAGAAATCGCGGTCCGCACGGCGATCGGCGCAGGGCGGGTTCGCCTCGTTCGCCAGTTGCTCACCGAAAGTGTGCTGCTGTCGTTTATCGGCGCTGCGGTGGGCGTTCTGCTCGCAACGGAAGGACTGCAAATCCTGAAAATCGCGCTTCCGCCTGATACGCCGCGCCTCGCCGACGTGCACATCGATTGGCGCGTGCTGCTTTTCACCGGCGCGCTCGCAATCTTGACTGGATTTTTATTTGGCCTTGCACCCGCGCTGCACTCTTCGCGCACGGCCATCGCCGAGTCGTTGGGCTCGGCGAGCCGCAGCGCGGCGAAGTCGGTCTCCCAAGCGCTGCGTGGCACGCTCGCCACCGCGGAAATCGCGCTCGCCGTGCTCCTCCTGATCGCAGCCGGTCTCCTCATCCGTAGTTTCTGGAGCGTTTCGCATGCAAATCCGGGCTTTCGCATCGAGAAGACGGTCACCGCGCGCGTTACGCCGAATGAGGAATTCTGCAATGACCCGCAGCGCTGCCTAACCTTCTACGGCGAACTCTTGCGGCGCATCGAAGCGGAACCGGGTATAAGCGCGGCCGCCTTCGTCAACACTCTCCCGCGCGACGGCCGGATCGCGAAGCGCTCGCTTGAAATTGAAGGGCATCCGATGGCGGAAAATACACCGCTGCCACTCGTTTGGCTCAATGTGGTCACGCCGGGCTATTTCCGCGTCATGAACGTACCGGTCAGCGCCGGACGCGCCTTCCACATGCAAGACGAAACCAGCGCGCCGGTCGCCGTAATGAGTGCTGCTACAGCACGTCTGCTTTGGCCCAACGAAGCCGCCGTCGGCAAGCACTTTCGCTTTGCGGGCGAGCAGGAGTGGCGGACCGTTGTGGGCGTGGTGCCGGATGTTCGCGCGTATACATTCACCCAAAACAAGCCGGACGACTTCGACGGAGTCATCTACGTTCCCTACTCCACGAAAGCCACGATGGAAGACGGCCGTATCCCGTCGGATATGACCGTTGCCATCAACACCCAGCTCGATGACCGCCACGTTCAGGACATTCTGCGCGGCATCGTCGCGAATCTGAATCCAGAAGTTCCTGCCAGCGACGTTCGCCCGATGACCAGGGTGGTCGCCGAATCGGTGGAAACGCCGGCTTCGACGGCATGGCTGTTCGTCGCGTTCGCCGGTGTGGCGCTTCTGCTCGGAGTGATCGGCATCTACGGCGTGTTGTCGTTTCTCGTGGCAAAGCGCATGCGGGAAATCGGCATCCGCATGGCGCTCGGCGCGCAGAAACGCGATGTGCTTTGGATGGTGATGCGCGAAGGCGCGACGTATTCGCTGATCGGGATCTCGGCCGGTCTCGTATTGTCGATTCTCGCCACGCGGATGCTCGCAAGCGAACTTTACGGCGTGTCGCCGGTCGATCCGCTCGCGTTCGTCTTCGCGGCCCTCGTAATGGGAACGGTGACGATGATCGCCTGCTACATCCCGACGCGGCGCGCGATGAAAATCGACCCACTCACCGCACTGAGGCACGAATGAGCGCCCGTTCACGCATACGAACCTGGTTTCGCGCGCTCGGCGGTCGGGCGTCGATGGAAACCGAGATGGACGCCGAGCTGCGATTTCACGTCGAGGCCTACGCCGATGATTTGATGCGGCAGGCAAACAACAACGAAGCTGGCCGAAAGCTCGCGCGCGAAGAAGCGCTGCGCCTGGCGCGGCTGAAATTCGGAACACTCGATCACGCAAAAGAAGAATGCCGAGAGGCGCTGGGGGTGAGCATGCTTGAAAACCTGATGCAGGACTTGCGATTTGCATTCCGCACGATGGGCCGCAGCCCCGGCTTCACGGCGATCGCAATTCTCTCGCTCGGACTCGGCATCGGCGCGAATACCGCGATCTTCACGCTGATCAACCAGCTGATGTTGAAATCGCTGCCGGTGCGCGATCCGCAGAGCCTGGTCGCGCTCGGCAAACAGATCGACGGCGGAATCACGGACGGCCTGAGCGGTTCGATCGATCTCTTTCCATACGAGTTCTATCAAAAGCTTCAGCAGAACGACGAAGCATTCCGCGAACTCACGACCTACGCCAGTGGCGGCGCCATGCAAGTCACCGTGCGTCGCAGTGGCACGAACGGCGTGACCACCGCTCGTGCGCACCTCGTCGCCGGAAACTATTTCGACGTACTGGGTGTCGTCACGCAACTCGGCCGACCGCTTCAGCGCGCTGACGATAACGGCGCTCAGAGCCGCGCCGTTGCAGTTATCAGCGATCACTATTGGCGGGAAAAGTTTTCTCAAGACCCCAACGCAATCGGGCAGTCGATCGCCGTCAACAGCGTGCCCGTCACAATCGTCGGCGTGGCTGCACCCGGTTTTTTCGGCGAACGAGTCGAGGATTCCCCGGCGGACGTTTGGCTTCCGCTCGGCCTCCAGCCTCAAGTGATGTCGATGGAAACGCTACTCGGTCCGAGAGGGTTGTTCTGGCTTCAAATCATGGGGCGGACAAAGCCTGGCGTCTCGCGAGCACAGGCGCAGCAGTGGGTGACGATGCAGCTCCGCAGCTACGTGCTCGCTCGTGAAGGCGACGCCGCATCGGATCGCAAACGCGAGATCGAGAACATGTCCGTGGAAATCGTGCCGGCCGCCACAGGAGTCTCAATTCTGCGCGCACAGTATCAAGAGCCTTTGCGGATTTTGATGTGTGTGGTCGCGGTGGTGCTGCTGATCGCCTGCGCGAATCTCGCCAATTTTCTAATGGCCAAGACGCTGGCCCGCGAACACGAAATTGCGACGCGTTTGGCGCTAGGCGCGGGCCGCTGGAGGATCGTCCGACAGATGCTCACAGAGTCGCTGGTGCTTTCCTTCTCAGGCGGGCTGCTCGGCCTTCTGCTCGCCTATTGGGGAACGGAGGCGCTTATTGCATTCGTCTCCCAGGGCGCGACGTTCACGCCAATCCAGGCTTCGCCCGATCCGCGCGTGCTGGCCTTCAGCTTTGGCGTTTCGCTGATCACCGGCGTGTTGTTCGGCATTGGACCAGCACTTCGCGTCTCGCACGTGGCAATGGAAAGTGGCATCAAATCAAGCGCGCGAACCGCCGCGGGCGGCGGCACGGGGGCGACGCGCCTGGTTCCTCGAATTTTGATTACTGCACAGGTCGCACTGTCGCTCGGCTTGCTTGTGGGTGCGGGGCTGTTCCTCCGGACGCTTCGCAACCTCGAAAATCGCAATTTCGGTTTCGAGCGTTCTAACCTGCTTGTGGGCCAGGTCGAAGCAAAAATCGCCGGCTACAAATCCGAGAAAGTCGTGACGCTTTACGGGCAGATTCTCGACCGTATCGATGCGCTTCCCGGCGTTCAATCCGCTACGATTTCCACCTCGCCCCCGATGTCCCTGGGAAGTTGGATGTGTCCCGTTATTGTGAAAGGACGTGAGACCCAACCGCAGGATCAAAATTCGAGCGTCCTGAACGGGGTGACGCCCGGTTACTTTCAGACTCTCGGCATCGGGCTCAAGGAAGGACGCTTCTTGGAATTGCGCGACGCGGCCGGAACACCCAAAGCGGTCGTGTTCAATGAAAAACTTGAACGTGAACTCTTCCCTAAAGGCGGCGCGATCGGCCAACGAGTTACATTCGGCGATCCCGCCGTTGACGGCGATTGGGAAATCGTCGGAGTCGTCAACGACACGCTATACGACGGCCCCCGCGAAGCGCCTCGGAAGCTAGTCTATTTTTCTGTGGATCAATTGAGAGGCGACGATCGCTTCGTGTCCTGGCTGCAGGTCCGCACCACAGGCGATCCTGAGCGCTCCGCTGCCAGCGTCCGTGCTGCACTGTCACAGATCGATCCGGACCTTCCGGTGCCATCGCTCCGCACAATTCGCGAGCACGTGGCAATCTTCACCAGCCGCGAGACCCTCATCTCGAAGCTTTCGATTTTCTTTGCACTTCTTGCGCTACTGCTCGTCTGCGTCGGGCTGTACGGAGTGATGACCTACAGCGTTGTCCGCCGCACAAATGAAATCGGCATTCGCATGGCACTAGGCGCTCAGCAGAGAGGCGTGTTCTGGATGATTCTGCGTGAATCGATGGTCGTGCTTGTGGTCGGAGTGGCGATCGGGCTGCCGGCGACGCTGGCTGCAATGCGACTCGTACAAAGCGGGCTGTTTGGCCTTTCGCCGTCGGATCCCTTGACTCTGAGCGTCGCCGTGGCTGTAGTGGCCGGAGTCACGTTGTTTGCATCGTATTTGCCTGCGCGGCGCGCGACGAAGGTCGACCCGATGGTCGCGCTCCGTTACGAATAACCGAAGCTCGCTAGGGAGAAATTATGCCGGAATTGAACAACCTTCGGTCCTGGGTGAAGAATACGCTGTTTCGCGCCAAATCCGATTCGGAGATGGACGCCGAGCTGCGCTTCCATCTCGAAGCTCGCGCCGATGAATTTGTGCGCGAAGGAATGCCACGCGAAGCGGCACTGCGGCGCGCGCGGCTCGAGTTCGGCGGCGTCGACAAAGCGAAGGAAGAATGCCGCGACGCGCGCGGTGTCAGCCTTCTTGCGAATGTCCGCCAGGATCTTCGTTACGCCTTCCGCGCGCTCGCGAAGAACCCAGGGTTCACCGCTGTCGCGATGATCACGCTTGCCGCAGGTATCGGGGCGAATACCGCGATTTTCAGCGTGATCGATGGCGTGCTGCTTCGCCCGCTTCCCTACCCGAATCCATCAAAAATCGTGCGGATCTGGGAGCTCGACGCCAAGGGTCATCTCGACAACCTTTCCGATCCGAACTTCACCGATTTGCAGCAGCGGAATCACACGCTGGCGTCGATGGCTGAATATTCCTCGTACCCGGTTTCCGTATCGGGCGGCGCGGAGCCGACCCGGGTTACCGGCGCCGTGGTTTCAAAGGAGTTTTTCTCGACGCTCGGGGTACAGCCGTTCATCGGCCGAAGTTTTGCCCCGGACGAACAGCACGTCGGCGCGACGCGGACGGCTATCGTCAGCTATGGTTACTGGCAACGCTATTTGGGTGAGAGCACCGATTTGTCGGCCATGCGCCTGCGCATTGATGGCAACGACTGCTCCGTGATCGGCGTGATGAGAGCCGGATTTAGTTTTCCTCCGGACGCCGAAGTCTGGATTCCGCGCGAGCTGGAGAAACCGCTGCCGAGCCGAACCGCTCTGAATTGGCACGGGCTAGGGCGACTGCGCAACGGCGCGACAATCGCGCAGGCAGAGGCCGATCTCCAATCGATCGCGGCAACCCTCAAGCGGCAGCTTGGCGACGACACCTGGATGTCCGGCGCCACCGTTCGCACGCTACAGGAATCAATGGTCGGCCCGGTGCGTCCGGCACTTCTTGCGATCGCAGGCGCTGCAGGATTTCTGCTGTTGGTCGCCTGCGCGAATGTGGCGAGTCTGCTGCTCGCGCAGATCGCGGCGAGGAAACGTGAGCTTGCAGTGCGCGTGGCGCTCGGCGCAGGACGCGCGCGGCTCGTCACGCAATTCTTAGTGGAAACGCTTTTGCTTGCGCTACTCGGCGCGGCGGCTGGAATTCCGTTGGCCGTTTGGGGCGTAGCGCTTTTGCCGCGACTCGCGCCTTCGACTCTCGCGCTGAAAGAAAACATCGCGGTGAATTGGGCGGTCCTGGCGTTCGCGTTGGTTATCTCCGTCGCGGTGGCGGTCGTGCTCGGCCTCGTCGCAGCCGTCCGCGCTTCCGGGGCAAATCCGCAGAATGCTCTGGCCGAAGGCGGCCGAACAGGATCGTCCTCGCTTGCCAGCCAGCGAGCGCGCCGCGTGCTGGTCGTCGCGCAAGTCGCCATCACGTTGATTCTTCTCGCCGGCGCAGGACTTCTCGCTCGAAGCTTTCTGCAACTCCTTTCCGTCGACGGAGGATTCCGTTCGGAAAATGTTGTCGCGGCGCGCTTTTCTCCTCCGCCGCCGGCAACCGACGCCGAGAAACCTCGCGAAATTCAATTTCTCGATACCGCCCTATCGCGTCTCGGCGCCGTCCCCGGCGTGAGTGAGGTCGGACTTACCGGAAGCGTGCCGCCATCGGGCCAAACCGCGAACGGCGAATTCATCGTGATGAACGGAATGGCGCCGCCGAAAACGATGGAAGAGTTCGGCGCGCTGGCGCAAGACCCGTCACGCCTTGGATTCGCCGAATATTGCGTGGTGAGCGAAGGGTTTTTCAGTGCGCTCAGAATTCCGCTGGTGCGCGGCCGAATGTTTCGAGATTCGGACACAATCGACGCGTCGCATGTTGCGGTGATCAGCGCATCGCTAGCACAGGCGAAGTGGCCCGGCGCCGATCCGATCGGCCAACAAATCGAGTTCGGCAACATGGACGGCGACACGCGCCTGATTACGATCGTCGGCGTGGTAGGCGACGTACGCATGTCGGGCCCGACCGCGCCGCCTACGCCGCTCGTCTACACGGACTATCGCCAGCGGCCGCAGGGCACCGACACTTACAACCTCTTGATTCGCAGCCAGCAAACTCCGGCGGCGGTAATCTCCACCGCGCGCTCTGTGTTGCGCGACCTCGATCCCACGCTGCCGGTTGAATTCTCTACGGTGAGCGACGAAGTCTCGAAGTGGTATTCCGATCGGCGGTTCACGCTGCTGCTTCTGGGACTTTTCGCCGCGACCGCCCTGCTCATCGCGGCGGTCGGCATCTACGGCGTCATCGCGTATTCCGTGAGCCAACGAACGCAGGAGATCGGCGTCCGGGTCGCACTTGGCGCGCAGCGGTCGGACGTGCTGACCCTGATTTTGGGCCAAGGCTTCCGGCTCGTCCTCGTCGGAGTAGTCGTCGGCCTTGTAGGAGCGTTCGCGCTGACTCGTTTCCTTGGCTCGTTGCTCTTCGGCGTCCGGCCTGACGACCCGCTCACGTTTACAGCCGTCGCGGTCGTACTCGCCTCCGTCGCGCTGTTTGCCTCGTACGTGCCAGCGCGGCGAGCGATGCGCGTCGATCCGATCGTCGCGCTGCGATACGAGTGAGTTTCGAAGCGTTTCTCAGATGCTACCGTGTCGTGGAGGAAGGATGACTTTCTGGCATCGGCTGCGTTCCTGGTTCCGGTCGACGACGGCACGCGAGCAGTTCGTGTCGGACACGGACACCGAGCTGCGCTTTCACGTCGACGCCTACGTTGACGATCTCGTCCGCAACGGCGTCCCGCGCCACCAGGCAACGCGCCGCGCCCGGTTGGAATTCGGCGCTGTAGACAAAGCTAAAGAAGAGTGCCTCGAGGCAGTCGGCGCGAACGTGTTCGAAACATTCGCTCAGGACTCGAAGTTTGGCATACGTTCGATGCTTCGCGCACCCGGTTTTACAGCCGTCGCAGTGCTGGCGCTGGCACTGGGCATCGGTGCGAACGCTGCAATCTTCAGCGTCGTGAATGCGGTACTGCTCCGCCCGCTCGCCTACACGAACTCGGACCGACTCGTCACTATTCTTCATACCGAATTCGGGCCCGTTTCTCCGGCGAATTTCGTCGATTGGCAAGCACAGGCGAAGACATTTGACGCGATCGGCGCGGCGGAAACGCGCTCAGTGAATCTGACGAATGTCACCGCTCCGGAGCACGTGGAAGGCCTGCGACTCACTCACGAGATTTTGCCGATGCTCGGCGTTCAACCGATTCTCGGGCGTTGGTTCGATGCGAGTGAAGACAAAGCCGGCGCCGACCATGAAGTGATTCTGAGCTATCGATTTTGGCAACGGCAGTTCGGCGGAGATCCCGGAGCGATCGGCAAGACGCTCACGCTCGACGGCGAGCCGTTCACCGTCATCGGCGTAATGCCGAGAGATTTTCGGTTCGCGCCGTTCTGGTCCACCAAGTCTGAGCTGTGGTTCCCGTTTGTACTGCACGACTTGACCGACCGCGGATTCAACTCGGCGCGCGTTTTCGCTCGGCTCGCGCCAGGAGTCACGCTCGGGCAGGGGCGCGCGGAAATGGCGGGCATCACCGCGCGGCTGGACCAACAGTTCCCCGGAACGAACAGCGGCATCACCGTGACGCCGCTCAAAGAAAAAGTGGTGGGCAAGGTTCAGGCGCCGCTGCTGATTCTGCTGGCGGCGGTGGGGCTTGTGTTGCTGATTGCGTGCGCGAACGTGGCGCACATGCTGCTCGCGCGGGCCGCCGCGCGGCAAAAGGAGTTCGCGGTACGCACTGCGATGGGAGCGAGCCGCGGCCGGCTGATTCGTCAGTTCCTCACCGAGAATCTGCTGCTCTCTGCGCTGGGAGGCGCCGCTGGGCTAGTGCTGTCGATTTGGGGCACGCGTGCGCTCGTAGCGATGAGCCCCGCGGAGCTGCCAAGAATCGAATCGGTGTCGATCGACGGCCGCGTCGTAGCGTTTCTCATTGCGATCACCGCCTTGTGTAGCGTGGCGCTCGGGCTTGCCCCGGCGCTGCAAGCCTCATCTGTGAATTTGAGCGCCACATTGAAAGAGTCCGGCCGCGGCACAAGCGACGGCATTGGCAAGAATCGGCTGCGTAGCTTTCTGGTGGTATCGGAGTTTGCGCTCGCGTTGCTGCTTCTGGTCGGCGCAGGTTTGCTCGCTCGCAGTTTTTCAGCGCTGCGCTCCGTGGATCCGGGACTCGACCCGCATCATGTTCTTTCGATGGTTGTTTCGGTGGCGGGATCGGCGGAGTCACCCGCGGGCGCTCGCGAAGCCTTCTATCGCAATCTGCTTGAACGATTGCGGGCGATGCCCGGCGTCGAATCTGCGGGCGCGATTAGTCACCTCCCGCTCGATGGCGACGAATGGGGTTGGGGCTATTTGGTGGCTGGAAAGCCGGCGCCGGCTCCGCAGGACGTGCCGTCGGCGGTATATCGCGTGGCCGCTCCCGGCTATTTCGAGACCATGCGCATTCCAATGCTGAAAGGCCGCGCCATCGAACCGTCGGACACAATGGGCGCACCGCATGTCGCAGTGGTGAACGAAAAATTCGCGCAGGATGTGTGGCCCAACGAAGATCCGATCGGCAAACAGATCACATTCAACACCGCCACAGACGAGCACGACTGGATGACCGTGGTTGGAGTCGCAAGAAACGTCGTGCAGTCCGACTGGGCCGCCCCCATCGCTCCCGAAATCTATAGTGCCGCGCTGCAGAACAAGAAATTCCTCGGTGAGGCGAACTCCGCGAGTTCTTATCTCACGCTCGTGGTGCGAACTTCGGGCGAACCATCGGACACCGCGAACGCGGTGAAGTCCACGGTTTGGAGCTTCGACAAGAACTTGCCGATTTCCGAAGTTGTGACCATGGACGGCGTCATATCGGCGGCGAACGCCGAACCGCGTTTCGAGATGTCGCTGCTCGGAGTGTTCGCCGGAGTTGCGCTGGCGCTCGCCGCCGTCGGCGTCTACGGCATGATGAGCTACTCCGTCTCGCGTCGCACGCACGAAATTGGAATCCGAATTTCGCTGGGCGCGAGCCGCGGACAAGTGCTGCTCCTGATTCTGCGGCAGGGTCTGGTCCTCGCCGCTGTGGGATTGGGCATCGGCGTAATCGGTGCACTATTGCTTTCGCGATTGATGGCGGGCCTGCTCTACGGCGTCCAGCCCACCGATCCGATCACCTTTGTCGGGGTCGGCGCGTTGCTGCTGATGGTCGCAGGTGCAGCTGCGTACGTTCCAGCGCGCCGGGCCATGCGTGTCGACCCCATAGTCGCTCTGCGCTACGAATAGGGTTCGCGACTTTTTCGCCTCACCCACGGATTATTCAGCAAATTGCCGCTTCGGATTCTCAATTTCTCTGGCCACCTCTCCGCAGCGCGGCGCATCCTAATTACGGCGCAAATCAGAGGCGCGTGAAGGTTTACGCGCTGCGTTCGTTGTCGTTGCAATGGCCCGGGAACTCTAGGGAACTTTCACCCACCCAGCCGTGAATGCACTTTCAGAAGTGTCTTTGCGCCGACTTCATATGGGGAGCCGCCATCTTATGACGTTTCCGAAGGCCTGCCGATCCGTTGCTCGAGCCGCTGCGCTTGCAGCTGCATTCCTGGTCTGCTTCGCAACGGCTCGCGCACAGGAAAGCCGCGCGTTGATCACCCAGCCGATCGATCCTTCTCGCTTGACGACGCTCCGCGGAAACACGCACCCCATGGCGCTCGCGAAGTACGATCACGGAGCGGCGCCAACGGGCTTGGCAATGTCGCACCTGATGCTGATTCTGCAGCGTACACCGGAACAGGAAACCGCTCTCGACACATTACTCGCGCAGCAGCAGGACCGCACCTCCGCGAATTACCATAAGTGGCTCACTCCGGAAGCGTTCGGCAGGCAGTATGGAGCCTCCGATCAGGACATTCAGACGATCAGTTCGTGGCTGGAATCGCAGGGATTCAAGGTCAACAAAGTCACGACCGGCCGAACGATGATCGATTTTTCGGGTACGGCAGGCGCAGTGCAGGCCGCGTTTCATACCACGATTCACAAATATATTTACGCGAACGGCGAAGCACACTGGGCGAACTCAACGGACCCGCAAGTTCCAGCCGCGCTTGCGTCTGCCATCATCGGCGTGAACCGGCTGAATGACTTCCGCCCGAAGCGCATGTCGCGAAATCTCGGCTCGTTCCGAAAATTGGTCTCAAGCGCGAAGGCTACGCGCGTGAACCCTCAGTTCACCGAGGCGGGCGGCGGCTGCTACGGAAGCGGAACCAATTGTTACGCAGTGGCTCCGTACGACTTCGCGAAGATTTACAATGTGACACCGCAATGGTCAGCCGGGACGACAGGAACGGGGCAAACAATTGCGATTGTCAGCGACAGCGACGTGGTCACTTCGGACTACACCCAGTTTCGCTCGATCTTTGGATTGCCGGCGGTCACGCTGAACCGCATCCTTCCTACGAAAACCAACCCGGGCGTTCAGAATTGCAGCGCGAATAGCGATGAACAGGAAGCGATTCTCGACGTTGAATGGGCCGGAGCCGTAGCGCCGGGCGCCACGATAGACCTGGTGATCTCGCCGACCGGCGGCGATAACTGCACGAACATCGCAGGCGAGAGCGGCTTCGACTTCGGCGGAGATTATTCCGCGCAGTATGTGGTGGATAACAATACGGCCCCAATTCTGAGCGACAGCTACGGCGAGTGCGAATACGGCCTCGGAACCGCGGAGAACGCTTTCTACAACAAGCTCTGGCAACAGGCGGCGGGAGAAGGCATCACGGTTTCCGTCGCGACGGGCGACAGCGGATCGGCAGGCTGCGACTACTACGATCTTTCGTCAGGACAAAACGATCTTGTTGAACCGGCCGACTATGGGTTAGCGGTGAACGGAACGGCGTCAACCCCCTACAACATTGCGGTCGGCGGGACGGATTTCTATTATTCAAATTTCAACGACAACCCGACTCAATACTGGTCGAATTCCAACGCCACCAGCGGAACGACGAGCACCACGTCGGCGCTGGGCTACATTCCCGAGATGGTGTGGAACGATAGCTGTACCAGTTTCGTGTTCTATCAAGGACTCATCAGCGGGCTGCCGAATCCGGGTAGTGCTGTCGCTTCCTGCAACAACAGCACGTTGCAATATTACGATCTCGTTGGACCTTCGGGCGGTTCCGGCGGCGCGAGCAATTGCATCTCGGCTCCGACCAACACGGCGAACGCGCCAACGGGCTGCGGCGGAGGATATCCGAAACCTTCGTGGCAGATCGGCAGCGGCGTCCCAAGCGATGGCGTGCGCGATCTTCCCGACATTTCGTTGTTTGCGGGCGACGGCGAAGTGTCCGGCACGTTTTATGCCGAGTGCGAAGCCGATCTGGAAAGTTACTACCAGCTCCCCACGGGACAAGCGTGCAGCACAACGGTGCAATCGTCGGGCGGCGAATCCTATATTGAGGTCGAAGGCGTGGGCGGAACGTCCGTATCGGCGCAGGTCTTCGCGGGAGCGATGGCGTTGCTCGTCCAGAAATCCGGCCGCCAGGGAAATTTAAATTCGACGCTTTACGCGCTCGCCAACGCGGAATCAAGTTCGAGTTGTAGCTCGGCCTCGGCCGCGAGCACCTGCGTATTTCATGACATCACTGCCGGCACGAACTCGATGCCCTGCGCCGAAGGTTCGCTGAATTGCACCGGAGCTTCGAACAGCAATCCGGTCGGAGTATTGAGCGGCTTCGCGGCAGGCGCCGGTTTTGATCTCGCGACAGGCCTGGGCACGCCGAACATCAGCAATTTTGTTTCGGGCGCTGGGAATCCGAATTTCAATCTATCGGCGGGTTCAAGCCCGGTAACGATACCTTCCGGAAGTTCCACTGGGAATGTGACGATTTCCGCATCAGCTGTGGGTAATTACACGGGAAGCGTCAGTTCGTTCACTTGCACTGGCTTGCCGAGCGGAGCCACGTGTGCCGCCAGCGGGCCGATCAGCCTTGCGGGCGCAGGGACAACTGGATCAACGACGTTGACGATTACGCTCGCTTCGGCCGCGGCAAAAACGGCACCGCTTACCGCGCCCGCTGCCCCGGCGAATCCAGCGCTCGGCCGTCTCGCAATTTCAGAACGCGCGGCAGTGACGACCGCAGGAGTTCTCGGCGTCTTCGCTTTGTTCGCGTTCGTCGGTAAGCCACGACGCCGGTTCGCGGGCGCCTTCGCGCTGGCCGCGTTCGGACTGCTCATCGTCACCGCCGCGTGTGGTGGCGGCGGAAGCGGGAGCAACTCGGGCGGCGGTGGATCGAGCGGTGGTGGAGGCGGTTCCACCAGCAGTTCATACACAGTGACCGTAACGGGCGCCACGGCGAGCGGCACACCGTCGTCTACGGCCTCGTTTACGCTGGTCGTTGATTAGTGCACGAATTCGGCGCTCATACGGGCCGATGAAGTCGCTTCCGGCGCTTCGGGGCGTCCGACTTCGCACGCCCACCCTTCAACTCCGCGCGACCTGCCTTGCCTGTGGCACTGCATCTGAGCACCCTTGCATGATAATGTTCGGCCGCACTGCCCTGAGGCACGCAACGCCAGGAGCTTAGCGAATGAGACTCAGCGCGCGCTTTCGTGTCGCAATTGCGACCGCCGTGATCTGCCTTCTGTGCAGTGCCGTATCCACCGATGCAGGCACTCCCGCGCAAAACTCCGATCCGCCGAAGCCCGACGCACTGAAGCTAATCGGACTTGCAAACACACAAAGTCCCGAACTAACCGGCGCAATTTCGACGGCTTTCGAGGCCAAGGACCTGAAAGCCGGTACGGCGCACGTCGGCCACGGCCCTGATTTCTTCTTCACGATCGACGCTGCAACTCAGCCAACGTTGCGGGTTGACGGAAAGAACCAGCCCCCGATGCAGAATATTTCCGGCACGACCGTTTGGTATGCGGTGGCTCGCGTCGAACCGGTGTCGCGACTTCACGCGTTCGATTATCTGGTCAACGGGGAACAATTCGGAGGAAGTATCAACCTCCCCGCGCTCGGACCGCTATCGTATCTCCAGCCCGGCGTTCCGTCCGGAACGCTTTCAGAAAAGATCACCCACACCAGCAAAATCTACGATGGGATGAAGAGCGACTACTGGATCTACGTCCCCGCTCAATATGATCCGAAAACCCCCGCAGCGCTTATGGTCTTTCAGGATGGCGAATGGTACACGCAGCGCGACGGCGAAAATCCGGCACTGAACGTGATCGACAATCTGATCGCGCAGAAGAAAATCCCGGTGATGATCGTCGTCTTCATCAAGCCGGGTTCAATCACGGATTCGCCGGGAACGCCCACGTACAATTTCGTGAAGGCGTACTCGGACAAATGGCATCGCGGCATGGACGACTCGATGCGCAGCACGCTCTACGACACGGTGAGCGACCGATACCCGCGTTTCCTGCGCGACGAAATCCTTCCGGAGGTCTCAGCGAAGTACAACATTCGAAAGGACGCCTACAGCCATGCAATCACAGGACTTTCTTCCGGCGGCATTTGTTCGTTTAACGCCGCGTGGCAGATGTCTGGTCTCTTCAGCCGTCTAATTTCCTGGATTGGCAGCTACGGCAGCATTCAGTGGAAGGAGAATCCCGCAAATCCCGACGGCGGCCAAGACTATCCAGACAAAATCCTGCGCGAGGATCACCGCAACATCCGCGTATGGCTCCAGGACGGTTCGAACGATCTTGAACTTCTTTATGGAAGCTGGCCGCTTTCGAATCTCCGGATGGCCAACGCACTGAAGCTGAAGGAGTATGATTTTCATCTCAGCTTTGGCACAGGTTCGCATAGCTCGGCGCACGGCGCGGCAGAATTTCCCGAGGAGATGATCTGGCTGTGGCGCGGTTACGATCCAGCGCAGACGTCCGAGACGTTCACGATTGATCCAGAAGAGAAGGCCAAACCTTTATTCCGTGTCGCTGTTGCGAATCGCGATGGGAACTGACACCCAACAATTTAGGAGAGCCAGATGAACAGCTCACATTTTGGCGCGTTATGCACTGCCGCGTTCACGTTGCTGGCGGTGATTCCCGCCCTGGCGATCGCGGCGCCCGCAAAATCTGCGGACACTCCGCACGAGGGGTTCGTTGAGGTAAATGGCGTCCGGCTTCATTTCGTCGAGCAAGGCACGGGCCCGTTGATCCTGTTGCTGCACGGTTTTCCGGAATTCTGGTATGCGTGGAAAGACATTCTGCCCAATCTTTCGAAGGACCACCACGTGGTTGCTCTCGATATGCGCGGCTACAACCTCTCGTCGATGCCCGACGCGGTCGAACAGTACGCGATGCCGCTGCTTATCGGGGACGTGCGAGCCGTAGCCGAACATTTCGGCGCAAAAGCAGAACAGGGCAAGAAGTTCGTTCTGGTGGGCCACGATTGGGGCGGCGCTGTCGCCTGGCAATTTGCGTATGCGCATCCCGAACTGCTGCGTAAGCTCGTGATCCTGAATGCGCCGCATCCGGCAGTGTTCGCGCATCTTCTCGCGAATGATCCCGGGCAGCAGGCGGCATCCACCTATTTCAATTTGTTCACTTCGCCGCAGGCGGAAACCACCCTCGGCAGCAGTGAGTTCGGCCTACTGCAACAAGCTGTGTTCTTAAAATGGGCGACCGAAGAGGACAAGCAGAAGTACCTTGAATGTTGGCGACGCGGGCTGACCGGAGGATTGAACTTCTATCGTGCAGCGGGATTGAAATCGCCCATGTCTCAAGAAATAGCCGATGCCGTACGCACGATGATGTTGAAGAACGCGCTCAACGTTCCGACACTCGTGATCTGGGGAATGCAGGATCACGCGTTGGTTCCCGCAAATCTCGACGGCATCCAAGAATACGTAAAAACGGTGAAAATCCTTCGAATGCCGGACGCGAGCCACTGGGTTGGACAAGAGCAGCCGGCAGCGGTGAGCGCAGCGATCCGCGATTTTACGCACTAACGATTCGCAACGTCGTCAGTGCGTGACTGTCGACCGCTCTTGCAATACGGCTCGATAGAGATCGCATTGCTTCTTGCGAAGTCCGGCCTTCTGCACCACTTTTCCGGCCTGCGTAATCTCGATGTACGCCTCGGTCTCGCCGAATTCCGGCCAACTCGGTATGCCGAACCCGTTAGGATTCCCTTTCTTCGCGAAGTTCGTCCAGTACGTTTCGATCAGCGAGGTGACATCGTTGTCGACAGGTCCATAGCTCCCTGCGAGATTTCCCGTTCCCGGATAGAAGCCAAACACGTACGGCAGATCGGTTGAGTGAATTGCGCCCTGCTTTTCTTGCCCGCCGATCGCGTGCTGCAACTCGTACTGATAGACCGGATGCCGGGCCGCGGTTTGCCACGCCGCTTGCGTGGTCGCCGGACACCGGAAGACCAAATCTGCAAACCACTGATCGCCGGGCGTGCCGTACAACGGATCGGACTTCCCGTCTGAATCTCCGGCCAGTCCGTACATCGCGAGTGCTTTGTCCGCGAACGGGCCGGTCACTTGCTCGATCATTTTGCGAGCATCCGCTGTCGTTCCGTCCCAGGTGAATTCGCGCGTGGTGGTCCCGATCAGCAGCGGTACACCCGCCTGTTCGCCGGTACGAAACACGTCCAGCGGCCGCCGTGTGATCACGTAGCCGTCGATATTTGGCCCGAATTCCTGTGGCGCGTCCGGATCGCGCTTCGGCAGTCCTGCCAGGATTTGCTCCTGCGAAAGGCTACGTAGATACGCAATCGCGCTACCTCTGAGAGGCGCTCGAAGCGTGCCCGCAAGATTGATCCCTGTCTTTTCCGCTTCGGCTAGCGTAGGCATCGTGCCCAGCATCGCCGAGCCGCTTTCAGCAATCGCGCGCTGGAAAAAACCCTGGGTCAGCGGTGAGGCCATCAGTAGGCTGGTGTCTTCTGCTCCTGCAGACTGCCCGAAGACTGTGATGTTCGAAGGATCGCCGCCGAAGCGCGAGATGTTGGCGCGCACCCAGTGTAACGCCGCGATCTGGTCCATCAGCGCGTAATTGCCGGAGGCGTGGCGAAGCGACTCCTTGGTCAGTTCCGGATGCGCGAGGAATCCAAAGACTCCGAGCCGGTAATTCACGGTGACGAGCAGCACGCCGTGGTTGACGAGTGTCCCGTCCTTATACAGGCGGCTCGAAGCGGTTCCCCCAGCGTTCGATCCCCCATGAATCCAGAACATCACGGGAAGCTGTTTCTTGGGCGGCCACACCGGCGTGATCACGTTCAGGTAGAGGCAGTCCTCGGAGCTTGCCGCGGCGTCGCTCTTGTTCCAATCGCCCAGGACGGCCTGCGCGCACGCCGCGCCGAAGTGCGTTGCATCCCGCACGCCGCCCCACGGCTTGACCGGTAGCGGCTCGCGCCAACGTAATTCGCCTACGGGCGGCTCCGCGAACGGGATGCCTAGAAATTCGGCTCCTCCGGTCGCACGCTGAATGCCCTGAAGTTTTCCGGCCATGGTGCTGACTGTGAGTCCATCCACCGGCGACGTACCCTTCGCCGAGCAGATTGCGCTCAAGAGAAGCCCTGCGAATCCTAAGAGCGCCGCGCAAACGAGCCGACGATCTGGCCCAAACGTCGTACGAATCCCCCTCAATACTCTCTCTCCTCCGCAGGCCCCAACTGCTGTGTGACTTTGCTCCTCACCACAATCGTTAATTGTCGCCCACGCGATTTTAATTGTCGAACATGTTCTCGGGACGCGCCGTCGAATCTCCGGGGACCATGACTTGGATTCATTTCGTTCGCTTTCGTGAGCAATTGACATCAGGGAATCGTGCCAGCACACTGTCGCAGCAGCAACGCCGAGAATGGCGGCGAAGGCGGTTGAACTTCGCCTAGATAACTTAGTAAGGGGATCGGAATGATTCGAACGTGCGTGTGGGCTGGATGTGCCCTGGCTTTGATTGTATTCGCACCGGCGGCGGTAGCGCAATTGAACACACCGGCGAGTTACTCGACCTTGCTGCCGAACCCAGCCGGTTTACGTTGCGCCGCTCCTTGGGAGGTCCAAGCTGCGTCATCGACCAGTGCACAAGCCACTCACGGTTTCGATCTCGAGAACCTCGATCGTTCCGTGAAGCCTTGCGACGATTTCTTTCATTTCGCCGACGGTGGATGGATCAAAGCTCATCCCATTCCTCCCGCGTATCCACGCTGGGGCTCGTTCGATGAGCTGCGCGCCGCGAACGAAGCCGTGCTGCATCAAATCCTCGAACAAGCCGCCGCCAACAAGTCCGTTAGTCCTGGCTCCAACCTTCAAAAAATCGCCGATTTCTACGCGAGCTGCATGGACGAACCCGCCATCGAAGCCGTCGGCGCAAAACCCTTGGACTCCGACCTTGCAAAAATCGCGGCAATCAACGACCTCACAGGTCTGCAAGCATGGATCGCGCATTCGCAACACAATGGATATTCTGTGCTGTTCAACTTCGACTCCGGTCAGGACTTCAAGAACAGCACGCAGGTGATCGCCATCGCACGCCAGGGCGGGCTCGGGCTTCCCGACCGCGACTATTACACCAAGGACGACGAAAAATCCGTCGAGCTGCGAACGGCTTACGTCCAGCACATCGCAAATATGTTCAAGCTCGTCGGCGATGACGATGCCAAGGCTCAGGCCGAAGCTAAAGCTGTAATGGACCTGGAAACCGCCCTCGCGAAAGCTTCGATGACGCGAGTACAGCGCCGCGATCCCGACGCGACGTATCACAAGATGACCGTCGCCGAATTCGACGCGATCACCCCGCACTTTGCGTGGCCGCGCTTTTTTGAGGGAGCCGGCGTTCCAAACGTTGAATCGCTCAATGTGTCGCAGCCGGACTTTTTCAAGGAAATGGATGCGCAGCTTGCCGGAACAGCTATCGATGCGTGGAAGAGCTATTTGCGTTGGAACCTGATTCACCAATCCGCGCCTGCATTATCGAGCGCGTTCGTGAATGAGAATTTCGATTTCTACGGGAAGACCCTGCAAGGCACCAAGGAAATCTTGCCGCGCTGGCGGCGCTGCGTTCAAGCCACCGACCGCAACCTCGGCGAAGACCTCGGCCAGTTTTACGTGCAGCGTGCGTTTCCGCCCGAATCGAAAGCTAAAGCGACCGAAATGGTTCACAACTTGATCGCCGCCTTGCGCGAAGATCTCTCGACGCTCGATTGGATGAGCCCCGAAACTCGCAAACAGGCTCAGATTAAGCTCGACGCGATCCAGATCAAAATCGGCTATCCGGACAAGTGGCGGGACTACTCTGGATTCAACGTGGTGCGCGACAGCTATCGGACCAACCTCGTCCGCGGCGGCGCATTCGAAATGGCCTTCGAGATGTCCCAAGTCGGAAAACCAGTCGATCGTAAGCTCTGGGGCATGACTCCGCCGACGGTGAACGCTTACTACAGTGCGCCGATGAACGAAATTGTCTTCCCCGCGGGTATCCTGCAACCGCCGTTTTACGACGCGAAGCGTGACGACGCCATGAACTACGGCGGCATGGGCGCCGTAATCGGCCACGAGATGACTCACGGCTTCGACGATCAGGGCGCGAAATTCGACGCGCAAGGCAACCTTCGCAATTGGTGGACGCCCGAAGACCTGAAGAACTTCACGGAACGCGGCGAATGCATTCAGAAACAGTTTGACGCGCTGGAGGTCGAGCCCGGCCTCCACGAAAACGGCAAGCTGGTCGAGGGCGAAAGCATCGCCGATTTCGGCGGCCTCACCATTGCGCACGCCGCTCTCGAAAAGGCGCTCGCGGGCAAACCCGCGCCACCGCGAATCGAAGGATTCACTCCCGATCAGCGATTCTTTCTCGCGTGGGCACAAATCTGGTCCGGTGAATTCCGGCCGGAGTACGGACGTGTCCTGGTCGCCACGGATCCCCACCCGGTCGGGGTGTTTCGCACCAACGCTCCGCTTTCGAATATGCCGTCCTTCGCGAAAGCGTGGGGATGTGCGCCAGACTCACCGATGGTGCGTAGCGAAACAGTGCGTTGCCGTATCTGGTAATCGGCGCGCATTCGCACACCTGATCTGAGACGAGTATCAGGCTCGCCGTACGAGTCTTAGAATTTCGTCCCCGCGCTCTCACGCGAGCGGTGATTTCTTCACCGCATCCCAATCCAATTCCCATCCCCCTCGCGTACCTAACGCGGCGGAACTTCTTGCCCGCCTTGTCACGGTTCGCACTTTCTCTAAATTCAGAGGGGGGAATTCTATGAAAGAACGTATGCCTGCGCTCGGCGACATTTCGCCGTCCAAAGCTCTAGAATCAATGAATGAGATTCGCGTGAACCGGGCCCTGGCGCGCCGCAATTTTCTGCGTAACGTCGGACTAGCGGGAGCCGGTATGGTCGCCGGTGCGGTGCTGGAAGGCTGCTCGAGTTCGACTCACGCGCAGTCGACGGTCATGCCGAACGACGTGCTGAACTTCGCGCTCAACCTCGAATATCTCGAAGCCGAGTTTTATTCGGTCGCCACTACGGGCAGCACGCTCAGCGCGAGCGTAACCGGCGGCACTTCAATGGCTACGGGCGGATCGCAGGTTCCATTCGTCACCAAGGAAGTGCAAGACATGGCGTTCGAGATCGCCAACGACGAAATGTTGCACGTAGCGTTTCTGCGCAGCACGCTCGGTTCGGCCGCTGTCGCCGAGCCTTCAATCAATCTCGCCGCACTCGGGATCGGTTTCGCAAACGAGAACGATTTCCTCACTCTCGCGCGCGCGTTTGAAGACACCGGTGTAAGCGCTTACGCCGGCGCGGCGCCAGCACTCATCAGCAACACGGCGTACCTGCAAGCCGCGGCACAGATTCTCGCCGTTGAGGCCTACCACGCGGGCGGAATCCGTTCGACTTTGATTCTGAAGCAGAATAGCTGGCTGCCCCAAAGTTCCGGCGCTCAGCTCCCCGCGCCTGCCGTGCCGGGCGCGCTGGATAGCTCGGACGTTCCGCCGCAGGACCCGCAACCGTACAACGTAGCATCGGCTCACTACTTCACCACGATTCAGAGCCCGAACAATGCTCTCGCCGTGATCCGCAACACGTCCGAAGTGCTAGCCATCGTTTACGGAAACTCCGCCATCGGCACCAAGAGCGGCGGATTCTTCCCGAATGGGCTTAACGGCGCGATCAACACCGTGAGTTCAACCTAGCTGCCGACGTTGCTACCAAAAAAACAAATGGCCCGCCTGCGGCGACCGACCCTCGCCGTAGGCGTTCCGCCCAGCTGTTTGGTGCCTCATGCGCAATCTGTCGGAGACTAGGCCCCCGGATTTCGGATCTGCTGCGTCGCTGTTCGTGAACTTCGCACGACTGGCGATCATTTTGACAATCGTGAGCGTCACCGCAGGTGCCGTTCGCGGTGACTGCGTCGATCATCACGTCGTCGGAATGTTCCCGAAAGCGATTGCAGAATTTGCATGCGCGAATCTTGACTCCGCGAAGACGCTTCCCTGGTTCAATGATTTCAAAGGCCAGGTCTTACCGCAACAGCTGTACGGCTTCGACCAGTTCCTGGTATCGGCGGGAGTGAATCCAAATAGTGACGTAAACCAAATCGCGTGGGGCATTGGTTCGCCGGCCGCTTCGGCCACAGCCACCGATCGAGACGCGGCAAGGTCGCAAAACATGGCGCCGGACGCGGATCAGTTCGTTTCCGTCTTGATCGGTGAGTTTGATCCCGGTTCCATCGCGACGGCGCTGAACCTGCGAAACTTGCCTGTGGTCACTTATCGCGAGCACGTGCTCTATCCTGTCGCGACGCGAGGCAGCGAACCACCCCTGTACTTCCTCCCGATCGACACGGACACGGTCGCGATCGGTTCTCTCTCGATGCTCAGAAGTATGCTCGATGTCGAGAACGGCGCCGCCGAAAGCCTGCTCTCGAATCAGCCGTTCCTCGATCTCATCGATAGAGCGAACGGCGATACCACATTCTGGGGCGCATTTAACGAAACAGGCACTCGCGCGGCGATTCGTCAATTGGCCACAGGCTCCGCGCAGTACACCGGCTCGGACAAGCTCTTTCAGGACATCCAATCGCTCATTCTGACTGCGGACGCAAGTTCATCGGACATCGAAGTCCATTTCCAGATCACCACCGACTCCAGCAAAGACTCCGTGATGCTCTCGCAAATTCTGCAAGCGGCTTTGATGATCCGAAAATACTTGGCTCAATCGGAAACGCCTCCGAACCCCGCGCTCGCCGCTGCGCTCGATCACGTAAGCGTCACACCTCAGGCCGCGGCGGTAGACGTTTCCATCGACATCCCAAACGACCAGCTACGCGACCTGATTCTCCAGCGGACCTTCGCCGGTACGTAAAAATGCCCGCTTGCGAGTAGATATGCAGTGGAAGGTTATTTGCTGAGAAGCAGAAGCATGAACGTATCCGGAATAATCGCCGGCCGGGGATGAGGATTCTCCGCCGTGGCTGCCGGTGCGGGCCCGAAATCAGCCGCTACCAGATACACGTTGTGCGTGGCGGGATCGAGAGCCATGGTGCGAGCTCCGCGCTGAGTCGGAATGGTCTCCACCAGCGAGAAGTGCGTCGGCGAGTCTTCGCGCGCTATCGTTAGCGTCCCATCACCGCACGAAGCGAACGCATACCCGGTGACCGGGTCAAAGCGATTCGCGTCCACGCCCTGACCGATGGGAACCGTCCCGATTACCATTCCAGAATTTCCATTCACGAATGTCATCAGTTTGTTATGACACCCAACCACGAGAATTTCGTGCGCCGTGTCGATCGCCAGGCCTGATGGCGATTCGCACGGCGTCAAAGGCCAGGTATCTTCCAACTTGAGCGACGTTGCGTCAAACTTTACCAGAGCGCTTTTGTCCTCAAGATTGACGAAGATGTTTCCCTTTTCATCGCTCGCGGCGAACTCTGGACGCCCTCCCAGTTCCACCGCACCGGTCGCGTTTCCGGTCACAGCATCGATGGCCGTCGCCGAATCCGACTCTCCATTGAAAGTGAACGTCCGCTTGGAAAATGGGTCGTAGAGAATCGCGTCGGGGCCCTTCGACGTTTTCGCGGAGCCGAGAAGTTTGAGCGAACCCAACTCGAAAATCGTTGCGCTGGACGACCGCCCGTTGCTCGTGAACCCCTTGTTCAAATCTCCGGCGATCGCGATTCCGTGTACACCGTCGGTATCGGGGATGTCGCCAACCACTTTCTCCGTTGCCGGATCGAATACGATGACGTGCGTGCCGCGCGAAATAAAAACGCGGTGCGTTGCGGGATCCACTTCCAAGTAATCCCATCCGCCTGCTCCGCCAATCTTCAGCTTCTTTTCAACGTGATAGCCAGAGGCACCCGGCCTTCCCGCGGCTGTGACTGGCATCGCTGCCCCAGTCGCGGCCTGTTGTGCGCAGGCGCCAGCAGAAACCGCGCCGAAAATCGCCCCGATCACGAAACCATAATATGCCGATCGCCGCGCACAGTAGACCGCCGAAGAAGTCACCTGGACCTCCGTCCGAACTGTCGACCGACTCAAGTCTAGTACAGCTTCGGGAAACTTTCTTGGGAAAGGCACATGTCCGCGGCATGCCCATGATTCATTTAAACGTGGAGAGTTCGAACTTGGCGTGCCCTTCAGGGTCGTGTGCCACCGTGAAGTTCTAGCTCGACGGAATATTTGGACGAACGGCGGCGTCTACTTGAACCTGCTCATCCTGCGCCGTACTATCGGCCTTGGCGTGTGGCAACGACTTTTCGCCGTCATCGGCCGCGATGTGCTCCAGCGCTGCGGAAAGGGTAGTGACAACCGAATCTCCCTCCGCCAATCGCAGTCGCTTTCTGATTCGGTCGGCATCGCCTTCAAAATGCCAGAATCCAACAATAATCCGCGCGCCCGGCAATTGCGCACGGAGCTTCGCGTAAAGCGACCGGGCGCTTTCGATCGCAAATGGCGGGAGCGCAGATATAAGAAGCACGTTCGGCTCAGCTTCCGCTGCCTTTCGCACAATCGTCTCCGGTTCGTCGACCTCGAAGGACTGACAATTCGTCCCCTGCTGCTCGAGTAGCTGCGCAAGCAACAGAGCGACTACCGCGTCCGCTTCATCTCGCGCCGGCACACACAGCACCTCGCAGGACTCGCTCTCATCGCGCGAATGGACGCGAAGATCGCGTACAGGAGCAAGGCCCTCGATTCTGCGCACGCGCGGCTCCGAGTCACCGAGTTCTTCCACGATTTCGCGGGTGCTCTGGTACACAAAGTCCTGCGTGGGCTGGTCCAGCTCGTTGCGATGCCGGTCGTGTTCGGCGAGGCTGAGCGCTGGAATCACCACCGAACTATAAAGCTCCACCAGCGGTTGGTTCTTTCGGCAGCGCTCAAGAATGCGCCGGGCGTCGTCCTCGTCGGCGGCAAGTAAGCGCTGGTAGTATTCCACGTCCGGAGCGAGCGTCTGTTCGTCCCCCAACAAAATGTTGAAGAATCGCAATCCTGGCAAGTAACGCCCCATCACGACCAGGCAAACCGTGATCGGCGTAGACAGCACAAGCCCGGGGAATCCCCAGATCAGCGTCCAGAAAATTGCGGCGACCAAAATTGCGAGCGGCGAAAGGCCTACGTGGGCGCCGTAAAGATACGGCTCGATAAAGTTCGCGACGGTCACTTCCAGGCAGAAGAACACCCCCATTGTCGCAAAGGTGTGCTCCCAGCCGGGAAAAACGGCAAGCGAGAGAAGAATCGGAATCACCGCGGCGAGCGGCGGACCCAGGTACGGCAGGAAACGTAGCACTCCAGCCCCAATGCCCCAAATTGATGCGTGCGGTATCCCAAGGAAATGCAGTGCGACCGCGATGGCGGCGCCGTAACAAGTGTTCACCACCAATTGCAGCAGCAAATATTGGTCGATGCGATGCGTGGCATCGTCAAGCGCCTGCGTAATCGCATTCAGCCGGCCGCCCCCGGCAAGACGTACGATTCGATTTCGCAGATCTTCCCTGCCCATCAATATGAACACCGTGAATACCGCGACCACGAACGCCGTCGTAATCGGCCCCAACATATTTTCCAGCGATTCCAGAGGGTTCGTGGGCGGGACCACCTGTACTGCCAGCGGTTTCGAGGGCGTGGATCCGGGCGCGGCGTTTCTTCGCGTTCCATCCGTGGTACCGGGCACCGGATTCGCAGCTGCCATTTCTTTCTCGAGTTCCTGCACGGTACTCGTCGCTTTCGTGAGGCTCTCGCTGCGCATGCCGCGCAGAATATGGATCTTGTCTTCCAGGGTCTTTTTGTACGTCGGCAGCTGGTCGGTCAGGTCGCCGAACTGTTGCGATAATTTCCAGCCCGCCGCACCGGCGCCGCCAAGCAACGTGAGTACAACGAGAAAGATCGCCAAAAACCGGGGAAGGTGAATCCGCTCGAGAAATGCGATGACCGGCGAGAGCAGAATCGAGAAAAGGATGGCCAGCGCCAGCGGAATAAATACGATGCGGCCGAGATAAAGCGCGCCAATGACCGCAATCGCGAGCAATACTCCAGAAGCGTTCGGATTGTTATAGGACGGACGCATCCCTATGCGGGGTTGCTCGATCGGGCGTTCCACAATTTCACAGTTTCAAGTCGCAAAGCCCGAATGACCCGATCATCGCGCTTTACGGCTCACGCATCCATAGAGAACTTTTTGTAGCGGGCTCAGGTAATTGCTGTACGCGGCGACCGCGACAACTCGGTTGACATCCCGCCCGGATTGCCTACCATGAATCGCGTCGGACGCTCCCGAAGTGGAATTTCAATGAACGAGACCGACGATTGAAAGGGGCGCATGAACAAATCCACTCACATTGCAACCGTGCAAACCAGCTCCGATCCCTGGCCCGAGCTTCCGTTTTCGAAATGGAAGGACACCTGCGAAACGTTGCACATGTGGATGCAGATCGTCGGCAAGATTCGCCTTGCGCTCACTCCACTGGTGAATCACTGGTGGGAGGTTCCGCTCTATGTAAGCGCCCGCGGCCTCACCACTTCACCCATTCCATACGAACACGGCATCTTTGAGATCGAGTTCGATTTCATCGAGCATCTGCTTCGTATCGAAACCAGCGCTGGCGCCACCGAAACGATCGAGCTTGAGCCGCGCACCGTGGCGAACTTTTATCGCGAAGTTATGGAAACCGTTCGCGGGATGGGTATCGCGGTCGATATTTGGGAGATGCCGGTCGAAGTGCCGAATCCCATTCGCTTTGATCAGGACACTGCGCACGCGGCATACGATCACGCATACGCTCACAAATTCTGGCAGGTTCTCGTCGCTGTCGATCCCATCTTCAAGGAATTTCGCGGCCGTTTTATCGGCAAGTGCAGTCCGGTGCATTTCTTCTGGGGCAGTTTTGACCTTTGCGTCACGCGTTTTTCAGGCCGACGAGCGCCTGAACGGCAGGGCGCGGATGCGGTTACCCGCGAAGCCTACTCGCATGAAGTGAGCAGCGTAGGCTGGTGGCCGGGCGGAGGCGACGTAAACGACGCAGCATTCTATTCGTACTCGGCTCCCGAGCCTCCCGGCTATCGCGACGCGTCAGTCCTCCCTGCGAAGGCGCACTACAGCGTTCAGGGCTCCGGCTTCCGCCTGATGTACCAGGACGCACGAAGTTCAGCCGATCCACGAGCCACGTTGCTCGATTTCTGCCAGTCCACCTACGAAGCCGCGGCGAATCTTGGGAACTGGGACCGCGGAAATCTTGAAAGACAGGCATGAGGCTGAATAATCACTCCTGTGTATCGTTTGCGATATTCTTCGCAGTTGGCCTTCTTCCCGTATCTCCTGCGAGTGCACAATATTCCTCTGCCTACGATACCTGCGTCAGCGCAGCGGGCAATGACGCCGCCAATCTTACTGTCTGCGCGCAAACCGAACTCAACCGGCAGGATGCGCGGCTGAATCAGATGTATCGCAAGCGCATGTCTCAGATTTCAGGCGATGCAGCCGCCACGACCAGTCTCCGCTCGGACGAGCGCAAATGGATCCGCGCTCGCGACGCGAAGTGCACGACCGACAGCGTGTGCCTGCTAAAGGAAACGCACGATCGCGCCGATTTTCTCGCTGGATTGGTTTCTTCTTCCCCTTCGGGCGAAACCGCGACGACGACTGCAGCTCCGGTCGGCACTCCTACTGCTGGGACGATTCCCGCCGAGCTTATCGGCACGTGGACCGTCGTGAAGACATTACCCACCAAGACAATTTCCTGCTGGGGCGAGGCGGAGGCGAAGACGGTGATCGGGACTGATATCGTCTATACTGCCGATTCGTTCCAGTGGAAAGACGCCGTTGCCAAGGATCCCAAAGTCACCAAGGCCGTCCTGAGCGCCCACAATTTCGCGCTCAACAATTCCGGAGGCGGCGCGAACGATTCAAACGTCTCCTTCAAACAGCTCGGCATCACCTCGTCGCGCGCGGCCCAGATCACCATCGAACATGCCGACGCGAACGTAACCGGCGGCACAACCGAGATCCCCGGCGATGTCGTGATTCTTCGGGATCCAACTCATCTCGTGTTTTCCGTCTGTAATTTGTACTTCCTCGCCCAACGCAAGCCGTAGTTCGAGTGCAAATCGAAACTACTCGCCGGCCTTCGTCGCAAACATTTCAGCCACCGAAATATTCGGCATCAGCTCCTGCGGCACACGGTGACGCGCTTGAAGGTACTGCGGCTCGTTGAACGACGTCCAAACCTTTCCCTGCGCGTCTTCCCAGACCAGAATTTTCAGCGGCAGGTCGATCGCGATACTCGGCGCCGCTACCATCACCGGTGTGCCGCCCTTCGGATTACCGAAGATGACGAGCTTCGTGGGCCTCATGGTAAGGCCCACCTTCGCAGCTTCGCCGCTGTGATCGATCACCGTAAATACGGTCACGCCTTTCGCTTCGAACAGCGCTTTGAGCTTCGCTAACGTCTCGTCCACAGAATGCGCGCTCGGCCGATTGGCAATACCGTCTTCGGAATTCAGGGTCATGCTACACCTCCCAAGAATCGACTCGGATGAGGAGCTTGGCAACCGAATCGCGCCGCATTTTTGAGATGCCTCAAACTGGTGTCGCTGCTGCTTATCGCGTCGGCGCAGCGGTCGCCGCGGAGCCTTTTCTTCCACAGCCGCACGTTCAAGACTGCGCATGCCTCGCTCGGATCGACGCCAACGCATTTCTCAGCGTGTCAAATATCTGCCCGGGACCAATGGCCTCCGTGACGTGGTGTCGATCGAGATCCGGCTTCAAGTCCGATTCTACGTGCGCCAGAATTAGCTCGACGCCCTCCTTCTCCAGATCCTTGTGCAGCTCGATCAACATCCGCGCCGCCGTGTAATCCACATGGGTGATCGCGCCCGCGTCAACAATCAGCCATCGTACGCGCGGCGACGCAGGCTCGACCAGCGAACGAACCTGCTCGGCAAAAAATCCCGCGTTCGCGTAGAAAAGTGTGGCGCCGAATCGATAAACGACAATTCCCGGCTCGGTCGTCGCCCCGCGCACCGCCGGAGTCAGCAGCCACGTGCCGTGCCCATCCTGCACAAGCACCGCCGTATGCGGATGATAACTGTGGTGCACCACGCGCAGCAGTGACAGCACCATGGCGAGGATAATTCCCTGCTCTACTCCCACAAACACGACCACCGCCGTTGTCCCAATCGCGAGCCACATCTCGCCTGGGCTTTCTGCTCCAATTTTACGTAGCCCTTTGATATCGATCAGATGCACAGCGATCACGAACACCATCGCACCGAGCGCGCAACGCGGCAGATATTCGAGCGGCTTGGTTAAGAAAAGCAACACGATCGCGACGCAAACAGCTGTCGAAATCTGCGCAATCTGGCTACGCGCCCCGCACGATTCCACCATCGCCGTTTGGGTGGGACTGCCGTTAACCACGAAAGTGCCGCTCAACGCCGCAACTGTATTTGACGCGGCAAGGCCTACGATGTCCGCGTCTTCGTCGAGCGGCTCATGATTTCGTTGCGCATAAACGCGAGCCGTGGCCGCGCTCTGCGCCACGATCATTACGAAACACGATCCCGCGATCGGCACCAAGGCTTCGAACTCGCCCCACGTAGCGTGCGGCAGTCCGAAATGCGGTAGACCCCCTGCCACGGGGCCAATCACCGCGACGCCACGGCCAGCGAAGTTCCACATCACGCTTGCGGCAATGGCACCCGCAACCGCCACCAGCGAGCCCGGTATTTTCGGCGAAAGCCATCGCAGTGCGAAAATCGAAATCACCACCGCCGCCGAAATCTCCAGCGCCAACAGATTCACGCTCGACAGTTGTCGCAATACTTGCGCGAACTGGACAATTGTTCGTCGCGACGTGGTGTTCACGCCGAGCATCTGCCCCAGCACCGCAATCGCCACCTGAAACCCGACCCCGGTGAGAAATCCGACCAGCGCGGTCTGCGAAAGAAAATCCGCCAGAAATCCGGCCTTCAGTAGCCGTGCGATCAGCAGTAGGGCCGCCGTCATCAGCGCGACCATTCCCGCCAACTCAACGTAATGCGCTGACCCGATCGGGGCGAGCGTGGACACTCCGCCTGCGAGAATCGCCGCCGTCGCCGAATCCGCCGCCACCACCAGATAGCGCGACGAGCCAAATGTCGCGAACGCGATTAGCGGAAACAGCAGCGTGTAGAAGCCCGTGACCACCGGTGTTCCAGCGATCTTCGTGTAGCCAAGCGCCTGCGGGATATTCATCGCGGCAAGTTGAATGCCGGCGATTGCGTCGCGAACTGCGCCGCTAGCCGTAAGTGGACGGATGCTTTGAAATAGCTTAATCGGATTGTGGGGGGCGGTATCTTCCGGGGTGAGCGCTTCGGCTAACTTGTCGTGTGCTGTTTCTGGATTCTCGGAGCTCGTTGACCCAACTCGAGGTGAGTCGCCGCTCATCGCGCGCCTTGGCGACATTTGTTGCGGTGTTGTTCCGAATTTTGCGCGGCCTGAGGAGAATCGAACGCCGCCGTGATATCTCTTCCCGCCATCGCGGCAATCTTAAGTTGCGTCGCAACTCAAGTCAACGCACCGAATCCAATAACGCGATCGAACCGGGCGCCGGTTCGCTAGAATGCGGGCGTGAGGCCAAACCATGAAAAAACTGAGCAACTCGCTCTACCAGGCAATTGATTTCGCGGAGCCCAAGCTGCGCGCCGTAACCGAACAAGACTCACTCGCTCCGGCGCTCCGCGGCGGCTGGTCACGCAGACAACTTGTCGCCCACCTGGTCGACTCTGCCGCGAACAATCACATCCGATTTCTGCGCGCCTCGCTCGAACCCTCGATCGAATTACCCCGTTACGATCAGGAAGGAAACATCCGCATCCAATCGCCTAACGCTTTCCCGTGGTCGCGACTACTGGATCTCTTCGTCGCTTATAATCGCTACCTTGCCCACGTCATCGCCCAGATTCCCGCCGTCAAACGAAACACCCCGTGCCGCCTGATCCCCTACGAACCGGTCACTCTAGAGTTTCTAGCCAACGACTATGTCACTCACCTGCTTCACCATCTGTCCCAGATTTCCATCGTGCCGCCACCGCACGCGCTTGAGCGTCAGTAGACCAGCGTCAATCTTCGCCGCCGCTCCACCCACTCCTGGCTAGCGAAAATCTTTGGCGTCAGCTCGATCAGCCGCGGGAGTAGATTGAACACCGCGACCGGTCCCCACTCCGTCCCACCGCGCGTCCGGAATCCTTTGCGGTTTAGCTCTTCCGCAACCTTGCTGATCGAAATGTCCTGAATAATCAGCTCCATCAGCGAGAGTAGAAACTGCATTTCGTCCGCATCGTCTTCAAGGCGCCGGCAATCGTCCGCCACGCGCGTACCGTAAGGGACCGGCTCCCGCGCTTCGCCCGTTCGCAACGGCACCGCCGGAGACGCCTCGGCAGCGTCGCCCCGTTCCCATTCCACCGCCACCAGCCGCCAGCCCTGCCGTTCTCGCTCAGCCGCTTTCGCTTCGTCGAACTGTCCCGCCACCGCCTCCCGCACCCGCTCGAATTGCGCCATGGCATCTCCTTTGCCGTAAGCCACAAAACGGACCTCTGCACGGACGACCTCGATGCGACACCCAGCACGATGCGCGCCAATTCCTGCGTGGCCTAACTGCACCCGATTCTGTGCTTTGCACCTGCGCCGTGCTTACGAATTTTGGGAGCGTGTCCGCCCGCGCAATCAAACCGTCCGCCGCCGAACGTTTTTCCCCGCCACGGCAGCCACAAGCTCCTCAAAACTCTGGCCCAAAATCGTCGTACAATCCCTCCGAACTCCGAACTACTTCGCGTGAGGATTGCAGCGTAACCAACAAAGGCCACCTCTACTTCGAAATTCAGAGTGACCATCCTTCCCGCGATTCGATTTTATAGCGCCATTTTCGATTGGGAATTCACCGAAGTGAAGGGACTTCCAGTACCCTACTGGACCATCGAAACAGGGCCTCCCGGGGAGGACTGCTCGCGCGTCCCGCGCGCGCTCCGCCGATGCCGTCCGGAACGAACGCGTTCTGCTGCTCGATTGAAGTTGAAAGTTTCGACGCCACCGCCGCTAAAATTCTCAGCGCCGATGGAATCGTCGCCCTGCCAAAATTCGCCGTTCCCGCCACCTGCTGGCAGGGCTATTTCCTGGACACCGAGAGCAATGTCTTCGGAATATTCGAAGTCGATCCTAACACCGCGAAATAGCCGGATCGTGACCTCGAGAAGGTTTCGTTCCGGACCGAATTCGAGTGGCTACTGTCCTTCCGCCCAATTCTTGGCACGATCGAAGTTCGACTTGCTCTTCCAGCTCATCAGTTCCCAATCATCGCCAACGATAGCGAACGCGGACTGCGCCGCTTCTTTGTCATCCATCTCGATCGCCATACGCGCGAATCGGTTGGCCTTGAGCGGCGACACGCCGTACATCCGGCCGAGAGCCGCGTAACCAGCCTTGATGGTCGGCCACGAGAGGTTTTTCATGTCGGTGTCTCGCGAATCGAATTGGCAGGTAAGCTGGCTGGCGATTTCGAAATATACAAACGCACCCTGATCGCCGCCCGGCCGGTTCATCGAATCGCGTGCCAATGCTTCGGCGTCGCCCGGCTCGCCGAACCACTTCGGTAGCAGGTAATACGCGTACTCGCGGTAGTAGTGATAGAACGCAGGCTCGAATGCAACAGCCTGTTCGAAGAGCCCGCGCGATTGGCCGGCATTCCAACTGCCGTTGAACGACGAAACCTGAACCGCGTAGAACCAGTACGGGTCTTCCGGCTGCATCGTTGCAGCGGCCAACAGTTCATGTTCGGCGATCGCATAGCGCTCGCTGAGCGACTCCCACGCATCGTCACCGACGGAATTCGCATACCCGGTCCCGCGCGCGAAGGCTCCGTATTCTTCGTACGCCGTAGCCGTTGCAATGTGGGCCGTCGCCGACGTCGCCTTCGCATTCTCCCATTGCTTCAGTGCATAAAGCTGCGTTTTCCAATCGTCGTCGGTAGCCTTTTCTCCCGCGACCGGCGTGGAGATCGCTTCGTAGAACTTGTACAATTTCCACGGGCCGCCGGTTAGCCGCGTTTGTTTTACCCGCGCTTCCTGCGCGACACGCTCTAATCCGTCGAAATCTTTGTCCAGCAGCATTTCCTCGACGTCGATCTTGAAGTCTTTTTCGTTGTTCTCCACATCCGGAGTCGCAACCGTCGTCGCATGCGGGCCTTGTCGGTACGTCTTGGCGACACTGAGAAGCGTGCCCGGGTCCACTTCCTGAACGTGGTGGTGCGAGCAGGACGTCAGCGGGAACGCAGCGACAACCGCTGCCGTAAGAATCAATTTTCCAGCGTGCATCGACCCCTCCGTGGGTACTCGATTCGTTATGTTATACGGGGAGTACTGCTCGAGGAATAGTACGGAGGGACAGTGTCCTTGTAGGATTGGGCACTCGATGCGAGCCGGCTCGTGGATGACGGCCCCAGAAAAGCCGTGGCGGTTGCTGCCATCCTGTGAAAGTATTTCCCCCACGACCGGGCACGATTGCCGCGGGACGGAGAAGAAATTGCTCGATCGGCGAAGGTTTCTGGAAGCAACGTATCGCTGTGCGGCGCTCGCGGCCGTCCCGGTGTTTCTGCGCTCGCCGGCGCCGGGGCGCGTTGGAGCGAAGCGATACTCGCAAAGCTGCCGCCCTTCGGTTGCGGCGGCAGAGGGAGTGTTCAACGTTCGAGCTTACGGCGCGACCGGCGATGGAACGATGATCGATTCGCCGTCGATCAATCGCGCAATCGACGCCGCAGCGGGCGGCGGCACGATTTACTTCCCCCCTGGGACCTACGCGAGTCATTCCATTCGCTTGAAGTCGAACATTGGCCTGCATCTTGATCACGGCGCAACGATTCTTGCCGCGCCGGTGCCGCGCGAAGGAACCGCAACCGGTGGCTATGATCCCGCCGAGCCGCAGGGCGCATGGGAGCCCTACCAGGATTACGGCCACAATCACTGGCGCAACAGCCTGATCTGGGGCGAGGGGCTTCACGACATTTCCATCACGGGCGAAGGATTAATCTGGGGTAAGGGCTTGAGCCGCGGCCATGCCGACGATAAAGATCTGCCCGATACCACAAAGCCTGGCGTGGGCAACAAAGCGATCGCGCTTAAGAATTGCCGCAACGTGCTGCTCCGGGATTTTTCGATCCTCAATGGCGGCTGGTTTGGCATTCTCGCGAGCGGCGTCGACAATCTCACCATCGACAACCTTACGGTCGACACAAACCGCGACGGCATGGACATCGATTGCTGCCGCAACGTTCGCATATCGAATTGCACCGTGAATTCGCCCGTCGACGACGGCATTTGCCCCAAGAGTTCGTTCGCCTTGGGCTACGCCCGCGCCACGGAGAATGTGACCATCACCAATTGCTTCGTCACTGGCGGCTACGTGCCGGGTTCGGTACTCGACGGCACGTGGAAGCCGATTTGCGACAGCCAGCGCCCTCAAGCGACCGGCCGCATTAAATTCGGCACCGAATCGAACGGCGGCTTCCGTAACATTACAGTCTCGAATTGCGTGTTCGAGAATTCGCGCGGCTTTGCGCTCGAAACAGTGGACGGAGCGCTGCTCGAGGATATCGCTATCACCGGAATCACGATGCGTGGCAACCTCAGTTCGCCCTTCTTCCTGCGCCTCGGAGCACGTTTACGCGGCCCGGCCGGAACGAAGCCGGGCACGTTGAGGCGAGTCCTGATCAGCAATGTAACCAGTTCGGGTTCAGTTCAATTGCCATCGAGCATCACCGGCCTGCCGGAATTTCCAGTGGAAGACATCAAGATCAGCGACGTGTATCTCGAACAGGCCGGAGGCGCTGACGCCGCGATGACGCGCGTGCAACCTGCCGAGCGCGAGAAGGATTATCCCGAGCCTACAATGTTCGGCGCGCTTCCTGCTACCGGGTTTTTCATTCGCCACGCCCGCAATGTTGAAATGTCGAATGTTGAGATCGCGACGCTTGCGCCAGATCCCCGTCCGGCATTCGCTCTGGTCGATGTGGAAGGCGCTGACTTCTTTCGCGTCCGAGTTCCGCACGGCTCTGGTGTGGCGGCATTTTCGCTGAAGAACATCTCGGGCTTCCGGGTCTTCGGGAGCCCATTCGTCACGGACAAAACGATTTCCAGCGCAACAGATGAGACGTTCTAGAGTCTTGCACGTCGCTACGCTCAACTCGGCGCGAGAATTGGGTTGACGACCTTCCCGTTGTACGCTGTCAGTCCGCCGACGGCTGCCGGGATCGGCCGCGGCTCAGTGCGCTCCACAACCAGGAGAAATTCAGTGCGCCACACTATCGCCGCCTTCGTCGCAATCTTCTTTCTCGCCGTCTCTGCGTCCGCCCAAGGCACAACCTCCGCACCAGTTCTCCCCTACACTCCGAGTCTTGATCCTGCCTCCCTGGATCGCACTGTGGACCCCTGCGTCGACTTCTATGAATATTCCTGCGGCGGCTGGAAAAAAATGAATCCGATTCCGCCCGATCAGACGCGCTGGAGCGTCTACGGCAAGCTCTATGAGGACAATCTCAACTATCTGCGCGGCATTCTGGAAAACGCCGCGACCGCGACGAACCGTGACAAGGTGACAGAGGAGATCGGCGACTACTACGAGGCTTGCATGAATGAAGCGGCGATTGAAAAGCTCGGTGCCAGGCCGCTCGACCCCGCAATGCAGGCCATTGCGAATGTACAAAACAAAAACGATATCGCCGCGCTCGTCGCGAAGTTGCAAACGGAGGGCACGGACGCGGTTTTTCGTGCCGGCTCGCGCCAGGATCAGGACGATTCTAACGCCGTGATCATGAATGTCTCACAGGGCGGCCTTGGCTTGCCCGACCGCGATTACTACCTGAAAGACGACGCCAAGTCGAAGGAGACGCGCGGACGCTACGTCCAGCATGTCCAGAAAATGTTTGAACTGCTGGGCGATTCACCCGCTGTCGCCGCAAAGCATGCCACCACGGTGATGGAGATCGAGACGCGTCTCGCACAGGCATCCCTAACGCGCCTAGAACGCCGCGATCCCTACAAGCAGAAGCACAAAATGACGGTCCCGGATCTCTACAAGGTCGCGCCGGCCTTCGACTGGAACTCTTACTTCACCGCGACAGCCGCTCCGTTGTTTACCACGCTCAACGTTTCGTGGCCCGATTTCTTTAAGGACCTGAGCGCGCAAATCAACTCCACGCCGCTTGACGACTGGAAGACTTACCTGCGCTTTCACGTCGCGAACTCGCACGCATCGGAATTGTCTTCCGCCTTCGTCAACGAAGACTTTGCTTTCAATCGGCAGTACCTCCGCGGCGCGAAGGAACTTCAGCCGCGCTGGAAGCGATGCGTTCGCGACGTGGACGGCGACCTGGGCGAAGCACTCGGCCAAGCTTACGTCCGTGCGACGTTTTCTCCCGAGCTTAAGGCCGCGGCTCTCGATATGACGCGCCGCATTGAAGACGCGATGGCTGTGCGTATCCAGCAGCTTGACTGGATGAGCCCAGCGACCAAGGAACAAGCCCTGGCGAAGCTCCACACCATTCGCAACAAGATCGGCTATCCCGATCAATGGCGCGATTACAGCAGCGTGAAAATTGTGCCCGACGATTTCTTCGGCGACGACGAGCGCGCCACCGAGTTCGAAATTCACCGGCGCCTCGACAAGATCGGCAAGCCTGTCGATCGCGGCGAATGGGGCATGACTCCGCCCACCGTCAACGCCTATTACAACGACTCGATGAACGACATCAACTTCCCTGCCGGCGTTTTGCAACCGCCTCTGTACGACGCAAAAATGGACGCCGCGCCGAACTACGGCAACACCGGTTCAACCATCGGGCACGAACTGACGCACGGCTTCGACGACGAAGGTCGCAAATACGACGCCAACGGAAACCTCAAAGACTGGTGGACGAAGGAAGACGACGAACAGTTCGTAAAGCGCGCCGACTGCGTAGTCGATCAATACGGCCAGTACGTGGTTGTGGACAACATCCACATCAACTCGAAACTCACCGAGGGCGAAGACGTGGCGGATCTGGGCGGCACCATCTTGGCGTACGTCGCGTGGAAAGACGCAACCAAGGAAATGACTCTCGCCGAGCGCGACGGGCTTACGCCCGATCAGCGATTCTTTGTGGGAATGGCGCAGTGGGCCTGCGAGAATTCACGACCCGAAGATTTGCGCGTCGATGCCGTCACCGACGAACACTCTCCCGGAAAATATCGCGTGAACGGCGTGGTCGTGAATATGCCCGAATTCGGCGCGGCATTTGCGTGCAAAGCCGGCCAGCCCATGATCAAGCCCGCGGACAAAGTCTGCCACGTCTGGTAAGCGCCACGAATGCCCAAAACAAAACGCGCCCGCACAAAAAGTCGCCGGCGCGTTTTCAATCTCGCTGCTCTGCGGTTAGTGCGCAGTCGCGAGTTGTGCCATTTGATCGTTAAATCCGTCCACCAGAGCGTGCTCTTTCGGCCCTGGATTGTTCCGGAACATTTCCGCCCGCCCCACCACCACTTCGTTTACGTCCGTCGCCAAAATCTTCATCGTCTCGGCAATGTATTCATCGAGAGGCATCTGCCGCGGATCATCGTTCTCGCCCATCAGTTCGGTCTTCACCCACGGCGGAGCAATCTCAACGACTTTCACCGACGTGTTCTTCAGCCTGTGACGAAGCGAAAGCGAATAAGAGTGAATCGCCGCCTTCGTAGCCGAATAAGTCGCGGTCATCGAAAGCGGAACGAATGCCAGCCCCGACGAAACCGTGATCACCGTCGCCGAAGGCTGTTTCTTCAGATGCTCGATCAGCGCCGAGGTCATGTAAATCGGCCCGATCAGGTTGGTCGTGATGATCGACGTCACGTCCGCGTGGTTCACCGGATTTTCGACGAAGTCCGGCTTCATGATGCCCGCGTTGTTGATCAGCACGTTGAGCTTTGGAAATTCGGCGGTTAGTTTCTGGGCCACGGCCGCTATGCTTGCCGGATCCTCCACGTTGAGTTCAATCGACTTCATTCCTGGATTCGCCTTCACCACTTGTTCCAGATGCCCTGTGCGGCGGCCGGAAATAATTACCTGGTTGCCCTGCTTGTGCAGCGCCTCGGCGAATCCCCGGCCGATGCCCGAGCCTCCGCCGGTGATCAATATCGTGTTGCCGGTAATTTTCATGGCTGCTCCTGATCTGCATTGAAAATGCCAAAGTACCTTCTTTCGAAGTTAAGTGGACTGGGTCAACGCGTTGGCATCGCTCGGAAATCGGATGCGCCCTGTGCGTGCGAAGACTCACCAAACTCGCGTGACATGCAGAACGCGCCAAATCCTACCGCCGCACTCGAATAATGATAGGATTCGCGACGATTGCGCTACCGGAGGACCTCGATGCACGGGACCATGATGGATTACCCGCTGGTGCTTCCGTCGTTTCTCGAGCGCGCCGGCGCCCTTTTCCGAAACGTAGAGGTCGTCTCCCGTCGGCCAGATTGCAGCGCTATTCGCACGAACTTCGGCGTATTCCATGACCGCGCCCGGCGTCTTGCCGAATCGCTCGCCAACTTAGGCGTTCGGCGTGGCGACCGCGTTGCAACGATGATGTGGAATCACGCCGGCCACCTTGAAGCCTTCTTCGGCGTGCCCTGCTCCGGGGCAATCCTGCACACGCTGAACCTGCGCCTTCATCCTCACGAAATCGCGGCGATCGTTAACAAAGCTCGCGACCGATTCCTGATCATCGACGATGTCGCGTTTCCACTGCTTGAAAGATTCCGAAGCGAAGTCCAGTTCGAGAAGATCATCGTGGTGCCGTACGGCTGTGGCTCAATCCCCGCCGGCTGCCTGAACTACGACGAGCTACTTGCTTCCGGCTCCGGTAAGTTTCAATATCCGCAGATCGGCGAGAACGACGGTGCGGGAATGTGCTTCACATCCGGCACCACCGGGTGCGCGAAAGGTGTGGTCTACACGCACCGCTCACTTGTGTTGCATTCGATGTCCGAAGCCATGGTCGATTCGATGGCCCTCAGCCATCACGATACCCTTCTACCGATTGCGCCGATGTTCCACGCGAACGCCTGGGGTGTACCGTTCACAGCAGTGATGGTGGGCGCGAAGCTCGTGCTTCCCGGTCCGAGTCTTGACGCGGAGAACATTCTCGATTTGATGGTCACCGAGCGCGTAACCATCGCGAACGCTGTTCCAACGATCTGGATTGGCGTGCTCGAAGCGATGGAAAAGCATCCCGGCCGATGGAAGTTCGATAAGCCCGTCCGAGTTGTATCTGGCGGCTCGGCTCCGCCCGTCTCCTTGATGCGGCGGCTCGACGCACTGGGAATCCACATTTTGCATTTCTGGGGAATGACGGAAACTTCTCCTCTCGCGACCACCGGCCATCTGAAGCGCCACATGCTCGATTGGCCCAAAGAAAAACAGTACGCAGTGCGCGCAAAACAGGGTTGGCCCACGCCGTTAATCGATGTCCGCATCGCAGACCCCGACAATCTTGGCGAACATCTGCCTTGGGATGGCGAAACGCCGGGTGAACTCGAGATCCGTGGGCCGTGGGTCGCCGGCAAATACTACCAAATGCCTGAGCACGACGATCGCTGGACACCCGATGGCTGGTTTCGTACCGGCGACGTCGCGAACATCGACGAAGACGGCATCGTGAAACTCGTGGACCGCACCAAAGACCTCGTGAAGTCCGGCGGTGAGTGGATCAGCTCGGTCGACTTGGAAAATAACTTAATGGCGCACCCGGCGGTAAAGGAAGCATGCGTCGTCGGATTGCCGCATCCGAAATGGCAGGAACGTCCGCTCGCCGCGGTCGTTTTGAAGGATGGTGCGTCAGCGACTCCCGACGAGTTGCGCAACTTTCTAGCCGTCACTTTCGCGAGGTGGCAGTTGCCGGACGCGATCGTATTCATCGAAGCCATTCCGCGCACCAGCGTCGGCAAATTCAAAAAAACGGAGCTTCGCGAGCGTTTCGCGGATTGGAAGTGGGAATAGCGTCGAGGAACTCGGAAACAGAAAATCAGGACGGCCGAGCGTTTACGCTACTTCGTGCCGAAAACCGCTTGGCCGAGGTGATAACCGAGATGGCCGGCACGGCTCAGCAGGATCGCAAGGCGGTTTCGAAGCGGTTCCTTCGCAAAGTCCGCATCCGAGACCGCGGTATGCTTGTGCAGCCAATCCGCCGGCTTCATCTTCGCGAATTCGGAATTCAGCTTCGCATTGATTTCAGTCCAGGCTTTTTTGACTTCCTCCGCCGGAATTTCCTTCACCGCCGTGCGATCCGGCGCGGTGATGAACACTTCATCGAGCTCGGGATGTAGACGGTGTCCTAACCCCATCAACGAGATCATCGAATCGTTGACTGCGGCGAGGTGGCCCCAGAGATAAATCAGCCGGTTCTTTCCAGGAGCGATCGGATGATCGAGTTCCTTCTCCGACGCATTCAGGAATAGCTTGTCCGCCCGCGAGAGCGCGGAATTCCAAAAGCTCACAGCCGTTGCGACCAGCAACTCATCGTTGGTCATCGAATCGAATCCCCCGGGTTGAGAAAGGCGGCCACAACGGAGCCGCGGCGCCTACACCCTAATCTTACATCGCCGTAGCCATTGATTGCTCGTCTGCATCGGCCAATCGGAGTTGGATCAGGCGTGCACCTGCGCGCAGTTGCTCGTCCTGCATTCCACAGCCGCTTACGCTGCCTGAAACTAAGAACTTACATCGCGTTGACGTCCAGCGGCCCATCCTTTACCATTTGCGCGTGACGACTCCGGTTCCCGTTCGCCTCGCTGCCAATCCCATTTCTCCATGGAATATCGCTACGGAGTGGTCATTGCGTTCAGTGATCGGCCGAGACACCGGAGTAATCCGTGCCTGAGTTCCCTTCGCTCATCGGTCGCACGTTTTCTCACTATACCGTTCTCGAGAAGCTCGGTGGCGGCGGCATGGGCGTCGTGTACATTGCCGAGGACACGCGGCTGAGGCGCAAAGTTGCGCTAAAATTCCTGCCCCACGACGTCGCTCACGATCCCGCAACCCTCGAGCGCTTCCAGCGTGAAGCGCAGGCGGCCTCCGCGCTGAATCACTCGAATATCTGCACGATTTACGACATCGGTGAAGCCGACGGCGCTCCGTTCATCGCCATGGAACTTCTGCGTGGCATGACGCTCAAACACCGCCTCGATCCCGCGAATACTTCTCTCAACACCGAGCAGCAACTCGAGATTGGAATCCAGATTGCCGACGCGCTCGATGCCGCCCATGCCGAAGGCATCATTCATCGCGATATCAAGCCCGCGAACATTTTCATCACGGATCGCGGTCAAGCCAAGATTCTGGATTTTGGCCTCGCGAAACAAATCGAGCAGCGCGGCGCTTCGAGCAACACTGTCACACAGGACACGCCCAAGAACCCTGGCGCGGACCTCACCGGTCCGGGCACCACGCCCGGCACCGTCGCCTACATGTCCCCCGAGCAAGTCCGCGGCGAAAAGCTCGATGCTCGCACCGATCTTTTTTCTTTCGGCCTGGTGCTCTACGAACTCGCCACCGGCCGCCAAGCGTTTTCCGGCAACACCAGCGGGGTGATCTTCGGCGCGATTCTCGAACGCGATCCGGTTCGCCCGACGCAGCTGAATCCGCACATGCCGCTGAAGTTCGAGGAAATCATTGGAAAGGCGCTCGAGAAGAATCCGAAACTTCGCTACCAGACCGCTCGCGACATGGGCGCCGATCTGCAGCGTGTCAAGCGCGACATGCAATCGCATTCCGGCCGCCAATCTGTAGTCTCCGATTCTTCGAGCGGTACCATCGCGTCCGGATGGGGCACCGCTCCTGGTGCACAAGCGCAGGTGCAATCCGCCGGATCGGCGGTCGCTACGGCATCCAGCTCCGCCACGTCGGCAGCCCCTCAGAGCGGGATCCAAAACGTCCCGCTCCGCTCCACTGGCACCGCGCCCGCCGCACACACGCAATCCGGCAGCTCCGCCGTCGTGACGGCAGCAAGGCAACACAAAGGCAAACTCGCCATCACCTTCATCGTCGTCGCTGCACTGGTTGCACTCGCCGGCTACGGAATCGTCGCGTTTCTGAGCCACACCGGACCGATTCCGTTTCAGGAGTACGCAGTCACGGAAGTAACGCACAACGGCCACGTCCAGGACGCTGCGATTTCACCCGACGGTAAATACCTCATCACGATTCAAAAAGAGAAGGGTCTGGAGAGCGTCTGGCTGCACCACATCGCCACGAGCAGCGATACGCAAATCGTCGCGCCGGTGGACGGACAATTCGAAAGCCTGGCCTTCTCGCCTGACGGCAATTTTTTCTATTTCCGCCAGGCTGCCGATCCGACTGCCGACGTGTGGAACGTGATGCGTGCGCCCGCCCTCGGTGGAGCGCCGCAGCAGCTCGTGCATGACGTGGATCGGGGATTTGCATTCTCCCCCGATGGCAAGCAGCTCGCCTACATCCGCGATAACGATCCCGACGTCGGCCGCTGGCGCTTGCTCGTGGCAAACGCCGATGGAACCGGCGAGCGCATGGCCGCCAGCGGAGAAATCAGCAAAGGTTCTCCGCAAGCCATCTCATGGATGCCTGCCTCGGATATTCGGATGGCTTTCATCGGGGATGGAATTACGACGTTCATCACTTTCGATCCCGCGTCCGGTAAGGAAACCGGGCACACGACACATGCCGACGACTTCGTCACCTCGATGGCGCTGATGCCGAACGCCAAGGGTTTTGTTGCAGCGTTGCTCTCGAAATCCGGCGGCTTCCGTCGCGCGCAGCTGGCCTACATCGAAGTGAAATCGGCCAAAGTCCACGAGATCACGCGCGACACCGAAAATTATGCTGCGCCGACCCTTTCCGCCGACGGCACGACGCTGGCTGCCGTCACAGCACGTGCGCGCGCGGCGCTTTACCTTTTCCCGATTTCGGGACAGCCGAATTCGCCAGCCGTCCCGGTCGCCTCTGAAGTTGATTCGACGAACGGCGCCATGGCTCCAGACGGCGGAACGTATGAGGTGGTCGGGAGTGAGCTGAAGCACTACGCTGCCGACGGATCAAGCAAGACGTTGGCCGCGGATCCGGGGGCCGCGATTGGAAATATAGTTCCATGCCCGAACACCAACTACGTATTGTTCACGTGGGCCGGCCACGAACCGAGGCAAAGCGTGTGGCGCGTGAACTCGGACGGCAGCAATCTAACGGCGCTTACTGCTGGCCGGAACGACTCCATACTGAATTGCTCGCCGGACGGGAAATTCTTTGTCTACGTGGATCAGCTCACCGGCGAAATGATGAAGATGTCTCCCGAAGGCGGGAAGCCGGAGCCGATCCCGGGCCTGCGGATTCCGCACGCGCTTCTTGTCGGTTCCGTTGGTATTTCGCCGGATGGGAAAACGATCGCGGCGCACGCCACGCTCACGCCGGAAAATGGGGCGCCGCTTCAGCGTATCGTGTTTGTGAATTGGGGGAATCCCAGTGCGAAGCCCGTGTTCCTCGCGCCAGATCCGAGAATTTCGGGCACACCGGTCTTTTCCCCGGATGGAAAATCCCTGATGTATCCCGTAACCATCAATGGCACGGTGAACTCGTACCTTCAGCCGATCACCGGGTCGACCGAGTCGCATCCGGCGCCCGGAAAGTTTCTGACGCATTTCGACGACAGTTCAGGCGGCGGCTGCGAATTTTCAGCGGATCAGCAACACCTTGGATGCGTGCGGATACTCATCACCTCAAACGCGATACTGCTCCACGACTCCGCACTCGCAAAATAATCGCGATTCTGACGCCCTGAGGATCGTCCATCCGGTCCGCGTGGCAGCTCTTTCGGCGTAAACTGGCTATGCTCATCGGGCATGAATTATATTGAGCTGGAGTTCGCCGTGTGCCGGAACATCAAGAACCTTTTCAATTTTGAGCCGCCCGTTACCGATGCCGAGGTTCGCAACGCGTCGCTACAGTTCGTGCGGAAAGTTAGTGGCTTCAATAAGCCGTCGAAAACCAACGAGGCTGTTTTCAACAGGGCCGTGGAAGAAATCGCCGAGGTGTCGGCCCGATTTCTGCGTTCGCTTGAAACCAGCGCACCGCCGAAAAACCGGGAAGAGGAAACCGCGCGCCTGAAGGCGCGTTCGGCGGCACGATTTGGCGGTCAGACCTGAAGGCGGCGGTAAGAACTAATCGGCCGCGGCGGCGCTTCCGGCGGGCACGTCCCGGCCGTGCAGGTATCGACTCGCGAACTCAATAAACGTCGGCCAATTCGGCCCCGGAGCATGCCCTCCGCTGTGCTGCCGGAAAGCAATGTCACCTCGAAGGACTCCTGTTTCCATCGGCGGAAAGTCCGGCGTACTCAGTCTCTTCTTCCCCAGCAGCACGGACACGGGACTCGCCAGCTCGGCAGCGAGCCACATTCCCTTCGCGTCGACCCACCCGTGGCCGTTCACATTGCCGCCACTGATAAGCACCGGCCGGGGTGCGCACAGGGCGACCAACTCGTGCGCGTCTATCGGCAGGCCATTCACCGCGTATCCCGGACCGCCGTACTTGATAAGGTTTCCCGCCATCCAGTGATACGAGTAGCTGCTCGTGAGATTTTCCAACCGCTCCCCGAAGTCGCGCCGTAACACTTTCGCGCCACCAGCTCCTGATGAGCTGATCGATCCGATCGCGAATCGCTGGTTGTACGCCATTGCCACGAGTGCGGCTTTTCCGTAGCGTGAGTGTCCTTCGAGACCGACTTGCTTCGCGTCGACCGACGTGTCGGTTTCGAAATCGTCGAGCGCGCGACTCGCGCCCCATGCCCACGCGCGGAGAGCACCCCAATCATCGAGCTTACGCGGCTGACCGTTGTTGCACAGGCCGATGATTCCCTGCGTGAGACCTTCGCCGTTATCCGGCTGAACGCTTGTCGGCAGATACGTCGCGTAGCCCCAGCCCTTTGTACGTACCTGCTGCTGCCACGTCGGTCCGCTTTGCTCGAACGCTTTGAGCTGCTCCGGAGTCATCCGTTTGCGAAACTCGGCCATTACGGCGGGATCGATTCCCAACTCCATAATCACCGGCACCGGGCCTTTCGCGTCCGCCGGAGTGCTCACGGTGAGCTGAATCTCGACGGTGATCAGCGGGTACGAAGAATTGTCGACCGGACCTGCGAGTTTCTTCGTCACCACCGCCACGTCACCGTGCTTCTCGTTCGTCGTGCTTAGCACTTCCCACTTCACGGGCGGGACGTTCTTCGGCACGCGTCCGTAAATCTCCCGGTCGAAAAGTTCCACGATCTCGGGGCGCAGCTTCGTCCGCCACATCTTCGCCGAACCTACCTTTTTCCCGTTGTTCATCACCAGCGGATCAGGTGGCGGCGGATACGGCGGCACCTTGGCCTCGTCGTAGTTCGCGGCGTAAGGAGAATCCGCGTTACCTTCCGCGCCGTGTCGCACGCTCGCAATGTGCAGCGCTTCCATCTCGCGCTGGTGCTCTTGCTCGTTCGTCAAATGCACCGGCGGCGCACTGTTCTGCCTTGCAGGGACCGCAGATCCGGTAACAAACGCAAAGATCGTGCATCCAATGATGGGGGCCAGTCCGCACTTCGAAATCATGGCGTCCTCCGGCCGGGAGTAGAATATGGATGGACGCGGCGCCCCGGAAAAATGTTACGCAGTTTTAACAGCCGAGACTTTCTATCTGGTGGATTCTAGAACCCGTAATTACGAGGAGAGACACGATGGTGAAGACCGCGCTGTACGTTCGGTTAGAAGCGAAGCCGGGCAAGGAAAAAGAAGTCGCTGAATTTCTTAAAGGCGGCTTGGCTCTGGTAAACAATGAACCCGCCACGACGGTGTGGTTCGGCATTCAGATGGGTCCGTCCACGTTTGGAATTTTCGATGCATTCCCCGACGAAGCAGGCCGCAACGCGCATTTAAACGGGCAGGTCGCGGCTGCGCTCATGGCCAAAGCCGCTGAGCTTTTCTCGAAGGCACCGTCCATCGAGAAGGTTGACATCCTCGCCGCAAAACTCCCGAAGTAGTTCGCTTGGAGGATTCAACGCTACGGCAGCTATGCCGGCCGCCTCCTTCTCAGTGATGAGGCGGAAACGGATCGTCTCACGTCTCTACTGTGCGGGCGGCGGAAGCGATCGGAGATACGCGATCACCGCGACCGCATCCTCGTGGTTCATGTGGTAGATGTGCATCGGTGGCCGAATCGTGATTCCGTTCGGCCCGATGCCCTGTTCGAAGATCTTGTAGCCGTCGTTATCGGTAAAGCCCAGGAATCCCGCGATCGGAGGCGCGTTCATCGCCCAGTTCGAAGTGTGCTGAACGGGCATGATCCAAATGGGCGAACCTTGCAACCAGCGTGAGTCGTCTTCGTTTCCCTGCGAGTCGCGCGGCGTGTGGCACTCCTGGCACTTTGCCACTTCAGTCACCAAATACTTTCCGCGCGCTACGACCTTCTGATGATCCGTGGCTGCCGGCGCCTGAGGCTTCTGTGCAATGGTGGATACGGCCATCGCCGCACCCAACAAGACTGTGGCGCACACAAAAACTCGCATTAACGATTGCATCGGCCTTCCCGCCTGTAATTTCAGTTGATTCGCCACGACTGACGCAGCGATGTCGTTCTTCGTCAGAATCATACAATACGCCGCAATGGGCAGCCATGCCGTTTTCCATCCGCGATGCGTGTCTCGAATCGGAGCGCTGACGATTCCCCGCCGAGCTGCACCGTATTCGCACATCCGGTTTCCATGTAAAATGCCGCGTTCAACGCATCCACAGGGAGCCGCCACCGATGAAATCGTCGCGATTTCGGGTTTTTCTTATTCTTTTCTTCGCCGCTGTCAGCGCCAGAGCGGGTTTGGGCCAGTCTTCGTCGCCGGCGAACGCTCCGGTAACGGCGATTAGAGCAGGCCGGCTCATCGACGTCGATGCGGGCAACGTCCTGTCGGATCAAATCATCCTCATCCAGGCCGGCAAGATCTCAGCCGTTGGACCTGCGACGGGAAGTGGCGCCGTCCCCATTCCGTCCGGCGCGGTTGTAATCGACCTTTCGCGCATGACCGTTCTTCCCGGCCTGATCGACTGCCACACTCACCTCGCCGACGGCGCACACGATCCTTCCGGCGACCCACTCGCTTACCTGAAGAAAACGGCGGAACAAGTTGCCTACGAATCGGTGCCCAACGCGCGAGTAACGCTCGAAGCGGGCTTCACCACCGTGCGTGACGTAGGCGTCTACCGCGCATTGAATGACGTCGCTCTGCGCGACGCGATTGCGCACGGCGATGTGATCGGACCGCGCATGTACGTCGTCGGCGCTTACGTGACAATCACTGGCGGAGCCGGTGCTCTGACTGGCGCTGCGCCCGACATTACGCTTCCGTGGGACATGCACTACGGGCAGGCCGACAGCCCGTGGGAAGTGCGCGCCGTGATCCGTAAACTCGCGAATCAAGGGGTTGACGCGATCAAGATTCTTTCGTCAGGCGCTGTCCTCGAACACGGCAGCAATCCGAATTCTCAGGAATTTACGGAGGAAGAATTGCGCGCCGCCGTTGAAGAGGCGCGCAGCTTCGGCCTCCGAGTCGCTGCTCACGCGCACTCAACGCAAGGCATCAAGAACGCGATCAACGCCGGCGTCGCCTCGGTCGAACACGCCACCATGATCGACGACGAAGGCATTCGCCTCGCGAAGGAGCACGGCACTTATCTCGACATGGATATTTACGATGAGGAATGCATCGAAGCCGACGCCCGCGCCGGCCGAATTCCGATGGACTTTGTCGCGCACGACCACGACCTGGGCTTGATCCAGCGCGACAATTTTCGTAAGGCGGTCGCTGCGGGAGTGAAGCTCTCGTTCGGAACGGATGCGGGCGTGTGCCCCTACGGAATGAACGCCAAGCAGTTCGCCTTCATGGTGAAGTACGGAATGACGCCGATGCAGGCTATCCAGAGCGCGACGGCCAACGCCGCGGATCTTCTGGGCCACAGCGATTTGATCGGTTCGATCTATCCCGGAAAATCTGCAGACATCATCGCCGTCGCAAACGATCCACTGGCGGACGTTAGCGCTCTTGAAAACGTGAGTTTCGTTATGAAGGAAGGCGTGGTCTACAAACAGAAGTAACTTCCGTCTCGACGTCGACGCGATAACTAACGACAAGGCGCCAAAGAGAATTGAGTCCGTGCTCTTTCACTCGACTTACAGCAGCCCTTCGAGCGCCTTACTGATGCGCGAACCAAAACCAGAATTGAACGTCGCTTGTTTCTTTGGCTCGCCCAGATATGGATCGACGAACGGGCCAACCTTATCCAGCACCAGCCGGTCGCCCCATCCAATCATGCCAAAAAGACGAATCAACTCCTGCGTCGGCACGCCAATTGGCACAATGTAGTTCGGTTGGAGCGTGTACTGCACGCGCTTCATCACGGTCGGCGCAAATCGCCGGAGCGCAGCCACCATTTCCGCGTCGCTGTCGCTTGGGCATTCCACGGCGTGCGCCAGAAAAAATCCTTTTTTTCGAAATTCCACGAGCGCCGAATCTTCCAGCATCGAGGGCCCGACACTCACGCCCGAAGCTTTCACCAGCTCGTCAAAATACATGCGCGACGCGACCGAACGCACGCTCCGATCCCGCGTCGCCTGATAGAAGGCATCCTCGATGCGGGCCGGCGGCGCGGCATCAAGAATCAGCACTTTGATTTGCGTAGGCCGATACCGTAGGGCGAGTTCGATCCGCTCGTTGCGGCTGCGGATGTGAGCTTCGTCCGCACGCGTACCGCAGCCGTCACAAACGGGCATCCAAATCCTCCACGGGGCGGAATAGCGCGGCAAAAGCATCGCACGGCGCGGCGCGAACGGGCAAGCGGTTAACGAATATGAAAATAGAGACTGTGTTATCGGCTGGACATTCGGACACGCAACCACTCGCGCCAAAGTTCTGCAGGTGCCGGATGCGCGCCGACCCCGCGTGCGGGCAGGTAGTCTTGCATCAGGTGCACAAATGGATTCGGAAACGGTGCCGCCGCATCGACATGTCCAGCGAGCAAAAACCGGCCGTCGGCATGCACCAATAAAAAGTGTAGCGATGGCCGCGTATGCGTTCGGAACCAGACGCGCTCGCGCGGCGACGCGACCGCGCGAATCGCCCTGCGTTCGCCGAACTGACTCAAGCCGCGCACAATTTCCTCGGGCGAGTTCTCAAATTCCTGCACAAACGCACATTCCCACGAAATCCAGTTCCCGCCGCCGACGATGACATGGAGGCGCGAACGATCCATCTTGTCGATTCCGGCCGCGGTTAGGAGCTCAACCACGAGTTCGCGAGCGATCTCGAGCGGTTGCTTCGGGATCTGATTTGGCTGGAAATTCAATTCGCGCGATTGACGTGCGAAGCGTGCGCGAGCGCCAGTTGGCGGGGCTCGGCAAGGCTGCGTTTCCGCACGGCGATGTGGCGTTCGTGAAAATGCTTTTGTGCCCGTCGGCCCCAGCTTCGCACAAAGTAATAATTCAGCGTGCCCGCGGCGCCGGCGCTGATCAGCGGGATGATGCGGCCGGTCCACTTCTCTGCCACTTCCGTGCCCAGCTTCACGGCCATCCGGTCGATGATCGCAGGCACCAGATGCGTCGCGGCTTGTTTGCCAACGAACTCGCGCCCCATATCTAAGCCTGCGGCACTGGCCGCGGCGAGCCACAGCTCCTGCGTTTCATCCTCGCTGTTGTACTCAAAACCGTAGATCAAGCTCAGGCGATGCAGCATGCGCACCGTGATCGCCGAAAGAATTCCAGCATCCGGCAGAATCGTTAGCATGCCTCCCAGGCCGAGCCCCGTACCCTCAAGCGCAGCCGCGCGCGACGCGGAACGGATAATCCGGTCCGCGTGATGCTTCACCACGGCTTCTTCCATGCGAAACATGTCGCTCCACTTGTGAATCGGGAGGCGATGGGCGCGGCGCATCGTTTCCAGGTATTTCGCAGGGTCGAGCTGCACGCCGTGGTACGCGCGAGTCAATCCTTTGCGCAGACCCGTTTGCAACAGGCGCGAAACCATCGAATTCTTTGGTCGGCGAGGCATGGTGTTTAGATGCGAGCCGCGGCAGATGCGATAGCGCGGTTCCGCATGGCACGACGGCGTCTATGCCGCAAGAATAGCAGGATTTACCGAACCTGGCGCGAGATTGCCGTCTGGTGACTGGGAATGGTATCCCGTGCACCGCAGTCCGATTCAGATATACTGCCGCGCAAGCAGGGAGGTGCTGTGAGCTTGAAATCCGGTTCGATCACTTTCGCATCGCTGGTTCTTGTGACGACGATCTATGCAAGCCGCGACGTCATTCACGGCAATGTGCAAACGTCGAAGGGCCTGGGCTACGTCGAGTACTCTACGCCAGCAAGCCATCCCACTGAGCCGAAGCCGACGCGATTCGGCGTCGTGATGCTCGGCGGTCATGGCGACGTCGACGAAGCGACGGCTTTTCTGTGCGACCACTCCGGCGGCGGCAAACTCGTGGTGCTTCGCGCGTCCGGCGAGGACGATTACAACCAGGAGTTTCACGAGAAGTGCCCGACCAACTCCGTAACCACCATCGTCTTTAGCGGGCGAGACGGAGCCGAACAACCGTGGGTCGCCCAACAACTCCGCGACGCTCACGCAATCTTCATCGCAGGCGGCGACCAGTCGCATTACATCCAATTCTGGAAAGACACGCCGGTACAAACGGAGATCAATGCCGCGGTCGCCCGTGGCGTTCCGATCGCAGGCATCAGCGCCGGGCTTGCTGTCGAAGGCGAATTCGTCTTCTCCGCGATGATCGATACTGTGACCAGCCCCCAGGCCCTGGCCAATCCGTACGACGAGCACGTCACGCTCGACCGCGACTTTCTGGTGATTCCGCAGCTCAAAGCAGTAATTACGGACAGTCACTTCTCGGCGCGGGAACGAATGGGACGTTCCATCGTTTTCCTTTCGCGGATCGTGCAGGATGGTTGGGCGAAACAAGTACACGGGATCGGGATCGATGAGACGACCGCCGTACTTGTCGAAGCAGACGGTTCTGTGCGAGTCGTTGGGGAGGGTTCAGCCTTTTTTATGACGCTTAATCGAACGCCCGAGGTCTGCGCAAACGATAAGCCGCTCACAGTGGGACGCGTCGCTGCGTTTCAAGTTCACGCAGGTCCCCATGCCGTCTTCGATCTCAAGTCGTGGTCTAGTCCCGTCTCCCAGCCGCTGCTCATACAAGTGACGAATGGCGTGATGACGGTCACGAAGGGATGAAGTCCCGTACCTTACTCTCGGAGTTTCTTCGTTCCGCTCACAAATGGATTTCCGCGCTCGTAAAATCTCAGTACGCGGTCCGCTTCTTTCGTAATGCCAATCCGGACGCTCTCACCGACGTGGTCTCGTCGGCGCACCGCCGCACCAAGCCACAGCGGAGACTTTCCGTCCAGCATATCGATCCCGTCGAGGCTGCGATCGATCTGAAACGCTTCGGCTAACCGGCCAGGGCCACGCGCAAGGTCTTCGATCCGCTCGACGGCACGATGCCTCCGCATCGCCTCAATGCCCTCGATCGGTTCGGCGGCGCGAAATAGAACGCCCTCGCCGACGCCATCGCGATTTCCGGCAATATTCAACATGAAATGATTTCCGTAGATGAAGTAAACGTAGGCATGGCCGCGCTCGCGAAACAGCGACCGGTTCCGTTCTGTCTGGCCACGAAAGCTATGCGCTGCGGCATCGCCCACGAGGTACGCCTCGGTTTCGACGATTCGCCCGGCGAGCCTGACGCCGCGCACTTCGTGAACCAGCGTCTTGCCGATCAGGTAGCGCGCAAGATGCACGGTATTCGCGGGTAGATCGCGCCGCTTCAATCGCTCGATGGACCGTCGGTTCATGAACCATCCAACACGATACGGCATCTCAAACCGCAACCCAAATCCAGACCACAATTTCCGTTTCGGATTTGCACCCCCAGGCACGACAAGCACTCGCCCAGCCCGAGCGTGGTCAGAGAATCAAAACGATCGGGCGGTTCTGTCTAGTACCACCGTTCTATGGCCACGAGCTTCGCCGCACCTTAGCCTTGAATGAAGCAGAATTTCACGCTTGGCATGGAGATCAAGATGGCGACCTCAACTCAGGTCCCGGGGACAGCTCACCACGGCCCACACGCGTCCGGGTCGAGAGGCATGCGCCGCCGAGAGCGGCTCAAGATGTCGTTGCCGCTCGAGGTTCGTCCCTTTGACGCACGCTTCGCCGAGGTCGTCGATGTCGGCGAAGTCATTGATTTCACGCGAGATGGCCTCTATTTTGCCACCTGCATGCCGCACTATTTCGTGGGCATGCGCTTGCTTGTGACTTTCCCGTTCGGCGAGAAAATCTCCGCGCACAAAAAGTTCCTCGGCTCGGTTGTCCGTGTCGAAGATCGCCCGAATGGAAGCGTGGGCATCGCCGTCCGATTTGTTCTTTAGAGCGCAGAAATCGGGCCGAAAATCGGTTTTCTACACGCGGGCGAAAGCAGGCGAACCCTGCATCTATTTCTCGAACTAGGCAAAATTTGCAGTATCCCCGAAAAATCAGCGTACTCCCACAACCTCTAAGTCCCTTAGTTTCAGTAACTCGATAAACATCCTCGTGTGGCCTATACATTGCATCTAAGTTACTGGGGGTGCTTTATGGGTGAACGTCGCAAGGCTCGTCGCTACGAGGTATTTCTGCCCGTCCAAGTGTGCTTCACCGGCAAGCGTCCAGCGACCTTTCATACTGCGCAACTCCGGGACGTCTCCCGCACCGGCATCTTCTTCCACTCTCAGGTTCCGATCGAAGCGGGCACGCCCATTGATCTTACGTTCTCGCTCCCTGCGGAACGCGGAAGCGGCACCTCCGTTCTCGTGCGTGCCAGCGCGAAAGCATTGCGGATCTCCGAGTTCGAAGGCGAGGTCACGCCTCTTTACGCCGTGGCAGCCACGATCGACCGGCTCGACTTCGTCCGCCCGGTCTCGGCCCACGCCGCTTAAGCTGGGCGCACGTGCGTTCGCTACGGCAACAATCCATTCCCATGGAGAGGACAATCCCGTTGTCCTGTGCGCTCCCCGGATCCTTTGTTCTCGCCTAGGTTGTTCTCGATGAATTCATCGCTCCCTCGTCGCGATCGTCTCAACGCAGAACTCCGAGTGCTCAGCGCCTTCTGCAGCGAGCCAAGCGCACCATCAAAAAGATTTCTGATCAGATTGCACAATTACGTGTGGGCCGAACCCGACCACGAGGTCGTGTATCGCGCGATTTGTGCGACGGCCGAATCGAGCCACAGGGTCACGCAGGAAATTCTGTCCGTTTTCGCGATCCGCGCCGGATTTCCAGATTTGGATTTGGTTGAATACTTCGCACCCGCGGAATCCGCAACAAGCGATCTCGCGACGGCAATTGAAGTTTTGCTCGCCGAAGCGCACTGACGGAGCACACTCCCGAAGCCGGGCCTTACTCGCTCCGCAGAGCATCCATTGGGTTCGCCGAAGCCGCGCGCCGCGCCGGCACGTAACTCGCTGCGTAAGCCGCGCCGATCAGCACGATGCCCACTACGGCAAACGTAAACGGATCGAACGGGCTCACCTGAAACAGCATCGATTTCGCGAGTGAGGTGAGCGCCAGCGCGCCCACCGCACCCAGAGCCGCGCCAAGCAGTGCCATCCCGAGGCCCTCGTTCACGACCATCCCCAGAATTTCTTCCGGACTTGCGCCCAGTGCCATCCGGATGCCAAGCTCCCGCATGCGCTGTCCGACGGCGAGCGCCATAATGCCACCAATGCCGGTCGCCGCTATCAACAGCGCCAAGCCCGCAAACACGCCGAGCAGACTCGCCGTAAGACGCGGCGACTCCAGCGAATCGCGCCGCGCTTGCTCCAACGACATTTCGTGCGTCACGGCTGTCTGAGAATCCACGTCGCGAATCACGTTGCGAATCTGCTGGGCCATCGCGGTTGGCTCGGCGGCGGTGCGCACGATCAGCGTCGCCGGATCGGGATTCTGCGCCATCGGCACAAAAATCTCAGCTACTGGAGCGTGGTCCAGTCCAAACTCACGGACGTCGCCAACGATCCCAACGATCTGTATCCACGATTTTCCTTGGTCGAAGGTAACGCGCCTCCCGACGGGATCTTCGGTGGGCCACACGACTCGCTGCATCTCGTGATTGATGATCGCAACGTCGGGATGCGACTTGTCGTCGGTCTCGGCAAACGCACGTCCCTGCTGTAGCGGAATTCCGAGCACCTTGAAATAATCCGGCGAAATCGCTTCTGCGCTCGCTAGCGGAGGTACGGCTCCTGCTTTCGGCAACCGGCCTTCCACCAGGAACGGATTGTTGCCTGGACCACCGGCGATCAGTTCCGGCTGGAGGGGATAGTTCGAAGCCGTCGCGACGCTATTCACGCCCGGCTCGCTCTGCACGCGGTCGACGAGCTTCTTCGCGGCTTCAGCAAACTGCGGAGGTCCGGCGTACTTCGACCAGTTGAAATTGATCCGCATCGCCAGCACGTGCTCGGGGACGAATCCCGGGCTTACACGCTCGAGATTCACGAGGCTCCGCAGCATCAGCCCCGCGCCGACAAGCAGCACAAACGAAAACGCCACCTGGCAAACGATCAGGGCGCTGCGCGCGCGGTTGCTGCGCCGACCGCTTCCCGCGCCCGACGTGCCTTCTTTCAATCCGCCCGAAATGTCTGCGCCCGAGAAAAACGCCGAGACCGTGCCGAAAATGATGCTCGTTCCCAGCGCAGCCATCAAAGTGAATGCCAGCACCGCGGCGTCGATATGAATCTCGCGCGCTCGCGGCGTCAGCCTTGCGGCAAACGTCGTGAATAGCTCGAGGCTCATGTATGCCAGAAACAGTCCGATGCCACCGCCCACTACGGCGAGCAGAAAGCTTTCTGTGAATAATTGGCGCAGCAGCCGAGCGCGTCCCGCTCCAAGCGCCGTGCGGACGGCGAGTTCCCTTTCGCGCCGCGCCATCCGGGAGAGCGTCAGGTTCGCGACGTTCGCGCACACGATCAGCAGGACAAATCCTGCCGCCGCCAGCAAGGCAAGCAGGATTGGCCGCGCGGTGTCCGTCAGTTCAGCTTTTAGGGGAGTTGCTGTGACGGCGAATCCGGCATCGCTCCGGTATGACTTAGGGTAGGACGCATCGAGCCGGGCCGTCACGGTCGCAAGATCCGCCCGCGCCTGATCCAAGGTCACGCCCGGTTTCAAGCGCCCGAACATTTCCATCATCCGCATGTCGCGCCCTTGAATCATGCCGTTGGAGGAGCGGTACGGGCACGCCGAGGTCGGCATATAGACGTCATCTTCATCGGGATACTGTGGAAGCGGCGGCAACACGCCCACGACGGTGTGCACCTTGTCGTTCATCTGAAACGTCTTGCCGACGATCTCCGGATCGCCGCCGAACTGACTGCGCCAGTATTCGTAGCTGAGAATTAGGACGGCGGGCGCGCCGTGTTTTTCATCGTCTCCGGAAAATGTGCGTCCAAGAATCGGCGCGACGCCGAGCATCGGGAAATAGTTTGACGAGACGACGCCTGTGCGAACCCGATCCGGATCGCCGTGCCCAAAAAGAGTGAACGACATTCCGTGATATTCCGCGATGTCTGAAAAAGTCCGGGTCTGTTGCCGGTAATCGACGATCTCCGGCACGGAAAATTGGGTGTCGCGAATTCCCATCTTCTGCGCAGGATGCCGCAACATCACCAATCGGTCGCCTTGGGTATATGGGAGCGGGCGCAGTAGCACGGCGTGGACGACGCTATAGATCGCGGTGTTCGCTCCGATGCCAAGCGCGAGCGTCAGAATCGCAGTTAGTGTGAATCCAGGCGACTTGCGGAGGGTGCGGATGGCGTACGTGAGATCTTGCTTCAGAATGTCCCACTGGTCGCGCGGCGAGTTGCTGAAAAACTCCTTCACCGCCGCCAGCCACAAGCGAAATGCTTCCATTGCCGCTCCCCTCGGTAGGCCCAGACAAGGGCCACCCGAAGGAACGATGGCATGTGCAGGACCATACCCGTGCGGGCGCAAGTCCCTTCGTTCATATCGGGTTACGGGCCGTGACGCCGTAGCGCTTCGCGGAACGATGTCCGCTCTTGGGACGGGCGTTCGCGACTCCGAACAACCCCGATGGCTCGGAGTTATCGAAGTGTGGCGAGGTCGAACGTCGCTTCGACGTGCTGGCCATCCGGAGCGTCGACCGCGACAACGATGGGAGCGGCGTCGATCTTTTCCGGCGCATATTGCAGGTCGACGCGCGCCCCGGTGGGCACCGGATTATAGCCATCGCCGGAATTGTTGTAGAGAAAACCTCCACTCCTCGATAGCGGGCGAATCGTCCTGTCCTGCACCAGCTTCACTTTGAAGTCTTTCCAGAAATTTGGATATTCCGGATAGAGGGAATTCGCGGGATTGGACTGCGTGAGCTGGTAGGTCGCCGTCAGCGCGATAATCACGTGCGCGTAAAACTTCATCGGCCTGTCCTGAAATTCCTGCACCGCCGTCGGAGCGTCGTAGTTCGCCGTGCTCGCCGCATGCATGGCGATCTGCGTAAACGGTGTGTCGATTCCAACGTCCGATATGTACGGGCCGCTCGCCGGCGGATCGAAGTGCCTGGTGTATTTGACCAAGAACGCAGCCGTGCTTTCGTCATTCCGCCGCCCGATAAAATAGGCGTCGCGAATGTCGGTGGATGATAGAGGGTATGTGTAGGTGAAGGCCGCTGCGGGCAATACGGCCGCCAAGATTAGTATCACCGCAAGCGAAATCGAAAACCACGGTCGCCGGCTGGGGTTCATGGCAACCTCCGCTACTGGTTAAGACGTGTGATAAGACTGGAAAGGTACCTCAGTTTCGAACCGTGGTGCCTACTTTCCCGAAGCGGCCAGTTCGAACGCGTGGGAGTGGAACTCCAGCGATGCCGGAAAGTGCCGCGCGAAGTAATCCCAGTCATGCCCGCCAGGGTAAAGATGAAACTCGTGCGGAATTTTTCTGGATGTAAGCAAGTCGTGGAACTGTTGCGCGCCCTTATAAAAGCCAAATTCATCGTCGGTCCCGCAGTCAAAATAAATTTGTAGCCCTACGGGTCGAGGCATCGATTTCACGATCGTGAATGGGCTTTGCTTCTGCCAAAATCCACGATCGATCGGATCGCCGAACGTTCCACCGAGTTCCAGAGCCAGCTTCTCGCTCTGTTCATCGGTAATTTCGATCTCCGGGAGCTTTTCGATAATCGCCGCGCTGTGGGCGCTCACCGACCCGAATTCGCTCGCATATTTGAATCCGTATCGCAAAGAACCATAGCCGCCCATCGACATCCCCGTGACGCCGCGGTTCCCCCGCCCAGCCTTCACGCGGTAGTGCGATTCCACATAGGGCATGAATTCCCGCATGAAGAAATCTTCATAGCGCACCTTGCCGTCGCGCGAATTGATGTAAAACGATCGTCCGCCGTCCGGCGCTAGGATGATGAACTCGCCGATTTTTTTCTGGTCCAGCAGGTCCTGCAGGATATTCATTCCGCCGGCACGCAATAGAACCTGCTCATTTCCGCCGAGGCCGTGCAGGTAATACAGAACCGGATATTTCGCCGCGGAGTTAGCGTCGTACGATGGAGGCAGAAACGCGCAGTAGCGCACCGCATGGCCGAGAATTTTGCTGGGAACGGAACGGCACTCCGCGCGAACCTGACCCTGTGCGCGAAGGCTCGACGTCGCCAACGCAAATGCCGCGACAAAAAGAAATGCGCCTACGATGCGGACAGACATCCGCGCGGCGCGCGCACTACTCATATCGCAGCGCCTCGACCGGGTTGAGCTTCGCTGCGCGCGATGCCGGATACAAACCCGCGACGAGGCTAACGCTCACGGAGATCAGAACCGCCAGACCCGCCACCCAAAGATGCACAGACGAAAGATTGATTGGCGGCAGGCCCTGCCGATTTAGGTACACATTCGTCGCAAACGTTAGCACGCGCCCGATCGCCCATCCAAACGCCACGCCGAGAATGCCGCCGAAGAGACCCATCACGCCCGCTTCGGCAAAAAACAAACTCTTCACGTCGCTATCCGCCGCACCGAGCGCCTTCAAAATTCCAATTTCTCGGCGTCGTTCGAGGATCGCCATCGCCAGCGTGTTCACGATGCCGAGCGACGCCACGGTCAGCGCTAGGCTCCCGAAAATCGCAAGCAGCGCATCGAATACGATAAAGACCTGCCGCACGTTTTTATCGGCATCGAGGATCGAAAACGTACCGAAACCCAGCTTCTTGATAGCGTCTTCCACCGGTTGCACGGCGGAAGGTTTATTCACTCGCGCGGTTAAACTGTCGTACGTCACCTTCCCTGTCTCGCCGCGAAGCATTTCGCGCATGTCGGTCGGCTGTGCGATCTTCAGGTCTTGCGCGATACGCAGAGGAATCAGCAAACGTCCGCGTCCAAATCCACCAAATCCGGCCGCCGGTTCTGTTTCCACCACGCCGACGATCTTCAGCTTCTTCTCCCGCGAAACCACCGAGAATCCGCCGCCCTCATCATCGCTCGCGCCGGTTTTTGCGCCCGGTTCCTCCGGCAACGCTTGCCGCTCGGCATAGCGGAGCGAAATTTCTTTCCCGATCAACGAATCCGTATTCGGCCAGAGTTGCCTTGCGAGTTCAATCTGCAGAATCGCTTCGGAAGCGTCCGGTGATGAAAAGAAACTGCCCTTCATCCCGTCGTAGGCGCCATCGCCCTTGGCCGATTCGGGAATACCCGCGGCGGTCGTGCTGAATGGTTTATCTTCGAATCGAATCTCTGTCGGGAATCGAACTTCGGGGTAGACCTCTACCACGTTTGGTATTTGCGCGATTTGGCTGCGCGCCCCGTCATCCAGCTTGCGAGGCGGCGTCGCGTCCGCGGCTTCATTCTGCGGCGGCCCGAATCCGCGCATCGTGGATTTCGACATCACGATGACCGCGTCGAACAAGCTCGAGTGCGCCAGACGCGCGCTGGCGAGCTCCTGCAGTCCAATTCCAATCGAAACCATCGCGACCAGCGACGCCACGCCAACGGCAATGCCAAGCGTCGTCAGCGCGTTTCGCAGCAGCGCCTCGCGCAGATTGCGCGCCGCCAGTTCGGTCAAGTCGCCGAGCTTCATACGCGGACCCCGTCGCTGATCAATTTTCCGTCGCCCATCGTGATGATGCGTCCCGCGTAGCGCTCTGCGCGCGCCCGGTCGTGTGTCACCATCACGATCGTCATCTTTAGCGTTCGATTGATTTCCGAAAGCAGCTCCATGATTGCGTCGCCGGTGTGGCTGTCGAGATTGCCCGTGGGCTCGTCGGCCAGAAGGATTGTCGGCCGGTTCACCAGCGCACGAGCGAGCGATGCGCGCTGCTGCTCACCACCGGAGAGTTCGCTTGGCCGGTGCGACAAACGTGCCGTCAGCCGTACGCGGTCAACAGCTTCGCGCACTCGCGCCGGACGCTGTTCGCGTTCCACCTCTGCAAGCCGGAGAGGCAGCTCGACGTTTTCTTCGAGCGTCATCCGGGGCAGAAGGTTGAATGCCTGAAACACCATTCCGACCGTCTGGCTCCTGTGCCGTGCCAGCTCCTCCGAATTCATCTCGGCTAGATTTCGCCCATGCGCGTAAATTGCACCGGACGTGGGCCGGTCGAGCCCTGCAAGCAGGTTCAGCAAGGTCGATTTGCCGGAGCCGGAGCTTCCCAGCAGCGCGACAAATTCGCCGGGATCGACAGTAATCGTGACTCCATCGACGGCCGAAACGACGGTGCCCCCCATCTGATATGTGCGCGAGACGTGCGCGGTGCGGATAGCGTGGCTGCCTGCGGCTTCGGCCATTGTCCTCTCTAGTGTAATACGCTTGGATGCGCCGCCGGGTAACGCGCGTTGGCAAGCATCACCCGGCCTCCGATCAACCTTTCCGCGGGGATCGCGAACGAGGCTTCACCACAACGGTTGCCTCGCCAACGCTCGCGTTATATTGTTGAAAGAGACGGCAATGACTTCCCCGCGGTTTTCCTGTCGCCCCTCGTCTCGGTCGCCGCTGCGTGCGGCCTACGCCGTTCTATTTGCGTTGCTCATTCCTTGCAGTGCGGGCGCCGGAGCCACGCAGCGATCGAACGAGCCTGCCGGACCCATCTGGGAATACAAAGAACAAGTACCGCTATCGATTGGCGAAGTCCGCCGCGGAGAAACCTGCGTCACCTTCGAACCGTTCATGCAAGCCGGCGATTTCTTTGACGGATTACAGCGCCTCGATCTGCCTTCCGGCCCGATGTTCCGCAAGAATTCGACCCAAGTGACCACCTACCCGACCTACGTCACCGTCGACATGCACGTAAACATTCACGAATGCGACTCGAACCTCTACACCGCCGCGTCGTCGCCGGATTTTGTGGCTGGCATGAAATTCCGAGCACAGTGGAAGCGCGAAATGGACATGCGCCCTGCCGATTTCACCGTGGAAAAAGTCCCGCTGAATCTAGAGGAAGGCGACAACCGCCTGTTGTTTGTGCTGCGGATCAAAAATCAAAACGTGCCGCTCACCGACCACCTGATCATTTCGGTGTGGACCGATCACGGAAAACTTCTATCCCGCATGTCCGCGCGACTCTGACGCTTCGAGCTTCAAATTACCTGCTGCCGTTCTCGTTGCTCGGCCACCCACTCAAGAAAACGGCGCATCCGTTCCCGCTCATTCCACATCAGTCGCAGGAATCCGGCGCGGTCCAGGTGCGCGGCGTCTTTTCCGAAGTACGTTTCGAAGCGCCACTGAAGATAAGGCGACGCCCACGGGCGCAGCCGGTATCCTTTCGCGACCACCCAGTAGTATCGCAGCGCGTTCAACATGCGGAAGCCGCGCGCGCAAGCCATTCCGCGCGCGAGCTCGATGGCGGATGCTGCGCTGATGCTAGAATTGCAGTGTGAGTTCGTCCAATAATCCCATTGCGGAAGAGCACTACTACGCGGGCGTCGATCTTTTCGGTGAACGTAAATTTGCCGAGGCGGTTGCGGAATATTCGAAAGCGCTCGAGCTTGATCCTCAATTTTCCGACGCGCTGCATGGCCTGGCGCAAGCCTATCACGCTCAGCAGGAATTTGACCTCACGATTGAAATCGCCGAGCGCATCCTCGCGTTCAACTCCGACGACGTTCTCGCATGGACCACGATTTCCCGGGCGTACCAGCGCAAAGGCATGGTCCCGGAAGCTGAAGCCGCCGGAAACAAAGCTCGCATCCTCGGATGGAAGCTGCAGCTTCGCGAACAGAAAAAGGCCGGAACGACGTAGAGCCGGCTCGGAGACCTCCCTGCTATTGCATCGTCGTGTTCAGGTCGCTGCCCAAATCTCCAAACGGCCACAATCCCAGCGCCTTCAGAATCACATCGTCGTGCTTCTCAACGAGCATCCGCGCGGTCTGCTCCCGAGTCCACGGTGTGGCATAACGATCCGGCCGATCCGCGATCCAATACGCCGTGAGAGCCATGATCGCTGCGTTACGGTCGAGCAGCTCGGCGCTCACTTTGTCGAACGTATCGACCGCGGAATGATGCGTATATTTATAATCCGACGTGTCCTGATTCAGGTTGATTCCCGGAAGGCCCTGCAGTGTGAACGACGCGGTGTCCGTGCCAAACTCGACTTCATCGTCGACCGTAAGCTTTCCGAACGCCTGTAGCGACTTCGCGAACGTCGCTGTGGCGGCAATCAGATCCTGGCGCCCTCCGAGTTGCAGTCCAGTGACCGCGCCTTGCCCCGCATCGAGGATGACGGCCCCAAGGTGATTCGCCATCTCGTCTTTGTGTTGCTTCACGTAGGCAAGCGATCCGACTAATCCCTGCTCCTCGCCCGTAAAGAGCACGAATCGGATCGTCCTTCGCGGCTTGACTCCAGCCTTCATGATCGCCGCCGCGGCGCCAAGCGTGGTCGAAGTGCCGCAACCATTGTCCGTCGCTCCGGACGCGAGATCCCAAGAGTCGAGGTGCCCACCCACTACGAGAATCTGTTCCGGATGCTCGGTCCCGCGAATCTCGCCGATCACATTCGCCGATGGCACCGGTCCGTCCGAGAAACGGTTCTGCACGTTGATCTTCAATTTCACCGGAACGCCGCGCGCCAGATATCGCTCGAGCTGCGCCTGATCCTCCGCCGACGTACTCACTACGGGAATGTCGTACGAAACGTTGAATCCCAGCGCTCCCGTGTGAGTCAGGTGCATTCCCGCCGACGTTCGTCCTCCCTGCCCTCCGATCACGGCTGCGGCTCCGTTTGCCTGCGCGGCCTTCAGAAAGTCGCCGAACTTTACGAACGTCATCATTCGGTCAGCCGGGGGCTCGCCCTTCTGATACACCAGCAGAATTTTCCCGCGCCACTTTGTTGCGTTGTTCTTGATTTCGTTGTCCAGATCGAAGGCGTTCACGCCGACCAGATCCGCTTCCACCCCGCCCGCCGGGGTCGAGCCCACCCAACCCATCGAATCCACCATCAGCTGCCGGTGAATCGGAGATTCCAGCTCGGCGTCAGCCGAAACGCGTGTCCATCCACGGAACAGTTGGAACGGCTCGGTATGCACATTCTCAAGGCCAATCGCCTTCATCGTAGCGACGCCCCAATCGATGGCTCGCTGCGCTTCGGGCGAACCTGTCACCCGCGCGCCAATATCGTCGCTCACCTCCTCGAGATAGTCGTAAGCGCGTGGCTCCATCATGGCCGAGCCGGCAACCGCGACGAGGCCTTTCATCGTTCCGTCGTCAACACCTTGCGCACCGCTCGCTTGAGGCTGCGTACCAGCCGGCAGGACAGGTGCGAAGGAAAACACGAGCGCGAGCGATATCATGAAACATTTGCGAATCATTGAGATGGACTCCCGACAAGGAAGAGATTTAGAGATCGGCACGGTTACGTAGAATACGGCACCACTCGAACGCGGGCAACTCACGAGTGACGACTCGACAGAGCTCGAATGCGAGATTCGGGTCGCGCAAGCGGTCAACGCGAAATACGAATTCAGAGGCGAACCGAGCTTCGTGGCTATTCCTGAGCGATCTTTTTGGCTGCTGCGACCAAAGCTGCGTTGTCCCGAGCCGGAGATCCATCGGGAAGCAAGAGCGTGTCTTCGAGTCCAATCCGCGTTTGCCAGCCGCGCGTCTTCGCCGCACGCACCATGGGCCATACCGTCGTGTTGTGTCCGTGCAACAGCCGCGGCGTGGTTATCCAAACGCGAGCGAGCGTCGCATCCATTTTATCGACTTCCGCCAGCGCCTCTTTCAGGTCCGGGTGTTCCGGCTCGAACATCGCGCGCACACACTGGTTCGCGAGCCCCGCGCGAGTGAATTGCTTCGCCGCAGCCTCGGTCCCCATACCCGCCTCAATCCCAATTCCCTGCGATACCACCCACCGCGCGAGGTCCACCGCGCCTTCCTCATTGAAATTGATCGACACATAGGGAATTAGAAAGCCCCAGGCCATCACCTTTTCGAGTCGCAGCGCAATGTTATTCACAATCCACGCGCCGGTGCTGATTCCAAATTGTGTCTTCGGTATAGCAGCGCGAACCGCCTCCGTCGTCGTGGCCACATCCGCCGCGTCGAGGCTCTCGACTCCGGCGGAGTTGTACACGTGCATGTGAACAGCGCTAGCGCCTGCGGCCACAGCATCGCGCGCCGCGGCAGCAAGCTCCGCAGGTGATTGCGGCACCGCCGCGTGCTCTTTCCTTGAACGATTCCCATTCAACGCAACTTCAATCAGCATTCACCCAGCTCCTATAAATTCAGTTCATCGCCGCACATACAAAAAGGCCGGGAAACGTGTAACGCTTCCCGGCCTTTTCCACCACCCTGCGAAGACCCCATTCAAAATCAAAGCGCCGCGCACACCGACTTCACTTCCGTGTAGTGTTCCAGCACTTCGTGCCCCATCTCGCGACCCCATCCAGATTGCTTATAGCCGCCGAACGGGAGCGCCGCGTCGAAGACGTTATAGCAGTTGATCCACACCGTGCCGGCCTTCAACTTCGCCGCCAGTGCGTGGGCTTTCTTGATGTCTCGCGTCCAGATGCCCGCCGCCAGGCCGTACATCGAATCGTTAGCCTGCGCGACAAGCTCGTCCGCGCTGGTGAACGGAATCGCGGTCACCACGGGTCCGAAAATTTCTTCCTGCACCACCTTCATCTTCGGATTGGTGTTGACGAGCACCGTGGGCTTCACGAAGTAGCCCTTTTCGCCGATTCGCTCGCCGCCGCCCATCGATTTCGCGCCTTCCTTCTTACCAGCTTCAACATATCCGAGTACGCGATGCATCTGCTCTTCGGAAACCAGCGGACCCATATCGCTATCCGGATCGAAGCCCTGCCGTACGCGAATCGATTCTGCACGCTGTGCAACGCCCTCGACCACCTTGTCGAAAATTCCCTTCTCGATGAAGAGGCGCGAACCAGCCGAGCAAACCTGGCCTTGGTTATAGAAGATTGCCGCCGCCGCTCCCGGAATTGTGGAATCGATATCCGCGTCTCCCAGAACCACGTTCGGCGACTTGCCGCCTAGCTCGAGCGATACCTTTTTCAAGTTTCCCGCAGCCGCATGAATGATCAGCTTGCCGACTTCCGTCGATCCCGTGAACGCGATCTTATCCACATCTGGATGCGCAGCCAGAGCTGCACCCGCCGTTTCGCCGTAGCCCGGCACAATGTTCACCACTCCGTCCGGGAACCCTGCCTCCATAATCAATTCGCCGAGGCGTAGTGCCGTCAGCGGCGTTTGTTCGGCCGGCTTCAACACGATCGTGCAGCCGGTCGCAAGAGCTGGCGCGAGCTTCCACACCGCCATTAGCAGCGGGAAGTTCCAGGGAACGATCTGCCCGACAACGCCCACCGGTTCGCGCACCGTGTACGCGAAGAACTTTCCTTGTTGGCGAAGGCCTAGCGAGATCGTGTTGCCTTCGATCTTCGTCGCCCATCCTGCGAAGTAACGGAAATTGTCGATCGAAAGAGGAATGTCGCCGGCGCGCGCTACCTTGAGCGGCTTGCCATTGTCGAGCGATTCAAGCTGTGAGAATTCTTCGGCGTTCTTCTCGAGCAGATCAGCAAGGCGCCACATCAACTTGCCGCGCTCACTCGGCGGTATCGTCGCCCATGGCCCAGTCTCAAACGCTGCCCGAGCCGCCTTCACTGCCAGATCGATATCGGCCTTATCGCCTTCCGCCACGCGGGAAAGCACTTCGCCTGTGGCCGGGTTGTAGCTCGGGAACGTCTTTCCGGACGCCGCGTCCACCCACTTTCCGTTGATCAGCATCTTCTGCTGCTTCGCTACGTACTGCGTTACCTTCGAATCCGGTGTCACTGAAACTGTCGCTGTCGCCATTTCACATGCCTCCGTTCGTCAGACGTAACTCTCGAAGTCGGTTGAAAAGCCTGCGCTTGGCGCGGTGGGTTTGCGGGAAGCGCGTTGCGGTGTGGCGTGCGGGAAACCTTTCATCGCCGTGATGTCCTGCGTCCCTGCGTGGGGCGCTTCGCAACGAGTCATGATATGCGCGTCCCCAACGAAATGGCAATAGGACGTATCGACGTTTTCAATGGCTGGCATCTGTTTCGGGACGGAACGTAGACCAGGGCTGGAACGCTTACTCGCTCTCAAGTTCGGGCGAACGGAGCCGAGCCGCGAGGTCCTCAATCCGTCGCTGGATATCGTCAAGTACTTCGCGGTGCGCTGAAACGTCCTCGCCGAAAGGATCTCGTATCATCCAGTCCTCGAAATCGTGCTCGTGGAACAGCGATCGGCCCGGAAGCCCGGACATGTTCACCACCAGATGCGGCGTTCCGAGTTTGTGACTGTGCAGGCCTTTCGAATATTGTCCCTCGTACGAAATCGATCGCTCCGTGAGGACTTCGCAGACCGTCTTGTCGATGAACCCGAGGGGACTAACTCCTGCGCTCTCGGCGATGATGATGTCCTGCGCGATGTGCTTCGCGATCGCTTCGGCCATCTGGCTCCGCACGCAGTTCCCCATGCAAACGAACAGAATTTTCTTCGGCTCGGCTTTCGACGCGCTCTCGGAGTCGGCAGGTTTCTTTGGATTATGTTGAGTCACTTCTTGTTCCCTCTGGCTATATCGACGAAATATTCGTGAATCGACGAATCGTCAGTCAGTTCGGGATGAAACGTTGACGCGAGGATTTTACCCTGTCTCACCAAAACCGGATGGCCTTCGTATTCACCGAGAACTTCGACGGCGGCACCCACCGATTCAATGATCGGCGCGCGAATAAAAACCATCTCCAGCGGCGCATCGCTCAACTTGGTTCGTCCCGTGTGAACGTCGCTCGCGACCTGGCGCCCATATCCATTGCGCAAAACCGAAGCGTCCAGCAATCCCAGCGACTCCTGCTGAGGCCCGTGGACTTCACTCGCCAGCATGATCGCTCCGGCGCATGTCCCGAACAGCGCTCCGCCATCGGCCGCGAATTCTTTCAGCGCGTCGAACAGGCCTTCTTCCTTCATCACTTTCAGGTGAGTTGTGCTTTCGCCGCCGGGAAGAATGACTCCGTTCAGCCCTTTAAGTTCTGCGGGCGTCCGAACGAACGCTGCCTCCACACCAATGCGTTCCAAGGCCTTCGCGTGCGCCTGGTAATCGCCCTGAATTGCGACGACACCAATTCCTGAATGTCCGTTCGAATCCGGCAAATCGAAACTCCGAGGGTTCCAGACTGACGCGCCTTACCAACCGCGCGTTTGCATCAGATCTTTTTCGTCCATCTGCCGCACGTCGAGCCCCTTCATCGGCTCGCCCAGTTCGCTGGACGCCTCAAGCACAGCCTTGGCGTCCTTGTAGTGCGTCGTCGCTTTCACGATCGCTCGGGCGCGTTGCGCTGGATCGCTCGACTTGAAGATTCCCGACCCGACGAACACTGCTTCCGCGCCCAGCTGCATCACCAGCGCGGCATCCGCCGGAGTCGCCACGCCACCCGCCGAGAAGTTCGGCACAGGCAGCTTGCCGTGCTTCGCCACCCAACTCACCAGCTCCAGCGGCGATCCCAGTTCCTTCGATTCGTGGACCAGTTCCTCTTCGCCGAGCGTGGTCAGCCGCTTCATCTGGCTCACAATCGTGCGCATGTGCCGGACGGCTTCGACGATGTTCCCTGAACCCGCTTCACCCTTGGTGCGGACCATCGCTGCGCCTTCCGCGATGCGTCGCAACGCTTCACCCAGATTGCGCGCGCCGCACACGAATGGAACCTTGTAACCGTGCTTCCACACGTGGTGCTCTTCGTCCGCCGGCGTCAGCACCTCGCTCTCGTCGATGAAGTCGACTTCCAGCGCTTCCAACACTTGCGCTTCGGCAAAATGTCCGATGCGCACCTTGGCCATCACCGGAATCGAGACGACTTGCATGATGTCGCGAATAATTTTCGGCGACGCCATCCTCGCCACGCCGCCTTCTTTGCGAATATCAGATGGCACGCGTTCCAGCGCCATCACGGCGCAAGCGCCCGCCTCTTCGGCGATCTTGGCCTGCTCGGCATTCGTCACGTCCATGATCACGCCGCCCTTCAACATCTCCGCGAGGCCTACTTTTACGCGCCACGCACTGTTGTTCATCGATTCCATGGTGTTTCTCCTAAGCCCTTCAAGGTTGTTTCGTATGGCTAATCCAGTTTCACCGAACCCGTGTCAGCGGCCGAATTCTCGGGCGCTGCTCGTGCTTCCAGATTGCGAACGTCCCAATCGCGCAACGTCACGAACCGGCCCTTCGCGCGCGCCAGCAACGTTCGACTGTCCGCGTCCCAAATTTCGCCCTGAATAAAAATATTGCGGCCGTTCATCCCGATTTCAAATCCCTCGACGCGCAACATTTTGTCCACCTGTACCGGCCGCAGATACTCCACATTCAGCTCGGCTGTCACTGCGCGCACCATCCGGAACCGGCAGACCTTGCCCATCACTTCATCCAGCACCGTCGCGATGATTCCGCCGTGAATATATCCTGCGCCGCCTTCGTACTCCGCTCCGAGGCTGAACAGTCCTCGAATCTTCTTCGCCTGGTCGTCCTGCTCGAACGTCAACTTCATGCCACGAGCGTTCTTATCGCCGCAACCAAAGCAGCTATTCGTCGGATTGGGGGGCAACAGCAAACTCGAATTCCTCGCCTGACCTTGGTGCGATCGCAACGCGATCAATGTCAAACCAGCGCAACGCGTGATTGCAATTCCGCTCGCGCCCCGCGCCGACGCTTGCGCAATTCGATTTTGAGTATCTCACCGAGAGTTTCGGCGCCGCGCATGATACGCGCTTCGTCCACCCCGGCAAATCCCAGCCGTAGCGTGTTCGGTTGCGGATTCTGGAAATAGAAGTGCCGCCCGGGAACATACAGCACGCCTCGCTCGCGCGCGTGAATCAAAAGCTCGCCCGCGTCGAATCCTGGCGGCAGCGTCACCCATACAGACATGCCGCCGTCCGGCCGCGTCCAGGTGGTCTCTTCCGGCATGAACTTCTTCAGCGCTTCTTCCACGGCTTCGAGCCTAGAACGGTACGATTTCTTGATCTTCGTCACATGCCGCGCCAGATAACCGCGCTTCACAAATTCCGCAAGCGCCGCCTGAGAAAGCTGATCGGTGTGTAGGTCGGTCGATTGCTTCACCAGGCGCAGCCGCTCGATCGCGCTTTTCGGCCCGATGCACCAGCCGACACGCACGCCGGGAAACGCAATCTTCGAGAAACTGTCGATCTGAATCACGTTGCCGTGACGGTCCAGTGACTTGAGCGACGGCTCCGCCGTTCCGCGCAGCCTGAGCCGGCTGTAAATCGAATCCTCAATAATCGGCACCTGGAAGTGAGCCGCGACTTCGAGCAGGCGCCGTCGCGCAGCCAGAGGCATCGCGGTGCCCGTGGGATTGTGAAAATCGGGCGTCACAAAAATAAATTTCACACGGTTCTGCATCAACACGGACTCGAGAGCGTTCACATCGAGGCCCACGTGCCCATTCCGCTTCGTGTCCGTTTCCACGCCAACCGCGAGCATCCGTACCCGCGCGCCAGAGAAAATCGCCATCGCTCCCGGATAGGTCGGATTTTCCAGCGCTACCGAATCGCCCGGCCGCAAAAACGCTTTGCAAAGCAGGTCGATTGCCTGCTGGCAGCCATCGGTAATCAAAAGTTCTTCGTCGCGAACCGCCAGGCCTTCGCCGCGAAAGAAATCGATCATCACGCGCTTCAGCGGCTCATAGCCATCCGATGAACCGAGTTGCAACACTTTGCGTCCCGATTCGCGTAGCACGCTATTGGCGCAGCGCCGAAATTCCTCGACCGGAAAAAATTCTTCCGACGGTCGCGCGGTCACAAAACCGATCGCGTCCGGCGGAATGTCCGGCATCAACCGGCTCAATCCGTCTTCCCCGCGCTCGTCGGCGAAGAGCGATTCCCACCGAGTCGGACCGCCGTTCCCATTCGTGCGCGGCGGAGGTGAGAACTGGCGCGCCGGCAAACCGCAGATGTACGTTCCGCGCCCAACGTGACCCTCGATTAATCCTTCGGATTCCAGCTCGGCGTATGCGTTGGCCACGGTCGTCCGGTGGACGCCGAGTTGGGCGGCCAGTTCACGACTCGCTGGAATTCTGTCCCCGGTTCGAAGCTCGCCGGTATGAACGAGCGAACGAAGCTGGTCGCGCAACTGCACATACAGTGGAATGTGGCTTTCGGGCTGAAGGTGAAGGGGCAGCATTGGTTTGCTTCTGTAGGCCAATCTACACTCAGAATTGTATCAGTAAAGAGCCAATATGTCTCAACCCTCCGCGGAGATTGAGCTATGCCATTCAGAGGTCGGAACACGTGGAGTTCAGAGCGGCGGGATAGGCTGCCGCGAGGCTGCCGTGCCAGGACTGCGCAACGCCGTCGGAGCACAATCGCGGAGGGATCGCGCGGGCAGCAAGAGTCACTGAATTGCGTTGGAGCTTGCTTCCAGAGGCGTTTACAAGCCAACGACCCTACTGCGTCGCCGTCTTCTCGCCCAGACGCCGCATCCGCTCCTGTAGCTTCTTCCGCAGCGGCGCCGGCGCATTGGGGTTAAACGCCACCAGATACCAGAGCGGCTGCGTGCGGTCCTTGCTCAACCGGCTCAACGTAGCCGCGTCGCTGTTCGGATGCCGCGCGATATTCTCGCGGATCGCCGAGTAGGGATGGTGTGAGAGCCGCGCCAGCGTCTTCGACGAAACCTTCGGGTGCTCGCTAATCAACCGCAGCAAGTAGAAGTCTTCCTTGGGCGCCTGTCTCGAAAGCGACTCGAGCGTGTCGGGACGCACATCGGCCCCTAGCACTACGCCGACCTTCTCATCCCAGCCCGTATTGATCCGGTTCAGCTCCTGGGTTCGCGCATGAATAAGCTGTTCCAGGACGCGCCGTTCCTGCTCCAGGCGCGGCGCCGGCAATGCGCTTCGCTCGACAGAATCGAGTACTCGCAGCAGATGCTGCCGCTCGCCGAACACGATCTGGCTCGTGCGGATCGTCTTCCCTTTCGCCGGGTCGCGTACCAAGTCTGAACGTCTCATCTGTGCTTCACCCCACGAATCTCGCGAGCCTTGGGCGTCCCAAGCGGCTCCAGATTGTTGTTGAATTTGATGCGGCGCGATTTCGTGAGATGCCCCCGAGCGGCTCACGGGAATGCGCGGGCCCATGCTGTGCGCTGTCTCGCGGTCCGGGCGAAACTATTCCGAGTGATCCAGGCTGCCCCGGGGCCTGCGAGCCAACAGGGCCGATTATCCGACCACGACTACTGTGAGTAAAGCGCTCTGCGGTGCAGTGTTCCATACAGCGCAACATGCATTCCCAAGGCTGAGAATCAGCGGCGCAAGCCCGCGTCAGCGAAGCACGGTGCGTTCAAACCGTCTACTTCAAACCCGACATCGAACCATGCAGCCGATTTGGGATATGCTGGGTCGGTCTTCCAGCTATCAGGAGAAGCGCCGATGTCCGCACTCGATGAGCATGCCGAGGAACTCGACCACTACGAGACCATGCTGGGTCCGCACCGCGGCAAGCTGGCCGTCGCGCTCGACATGGTGACAAACGCGCTCGTGCTGGTGGGCCAGCACGGCGTCTACTGCCACGCCAACCGCGATCCCGACACCCCGGTAATGGACATCCGCGTCATCACCCTTGAACTCACTAAAGCCAAGCAGCTCATTCAGGCCGTAATGGAGAACTTGCGCGCCGAACGCGACGCGGCCTCTTCCGGCAAATAACGCCCCATTCGCCAGCAAAAAAAGTCCGTATCGCGACGTAACCTTTCCCAGCGTGCAAAGTTGAAGGTAGTGAGGCCCAGCCGTGCGGAGTACGCGTTGAAGGTATTCACCGAGATCGAGGAACGCGCGCTGATCGAAGCGGCCAAGCAGGACCCGCGCCGTTTCGGCGAGCTATATGAGCGCCATTTCGACCGCGTCTACGCCTACGCCTCCCGGCGTCTCGGCAATCGCTCCGCGGCCGAAGACGTTACTTCCGAAGTGTTTCATCACGCTCTTGCCAACCTTCCGAAATTTGAGTGGCGTGGTGCGCCCTTCGGCGCGTGGCTGATGCGCATTGCCGCCAATGCCCTCGCCGACCGCTGGCGCCGCCTCGCGCACGAGCAAGGCTCGGAGTCTGCAGGCGAATGCGTGAGCCCCGAACCCAGTCCCGAAGAAATCGAACTCCGAGCCCAACTTTTCCGTCTTGTCGACGAACTGCCCGACGACCAACGCCGGGTGGTCCGTCTGCGTTTCGCACACGAAAAAAGCATCCGTGAAATAGCCACCGCGATGGGCAGGACCGAAGGCGCTGTGAAACAGCTTCAGTTTCGCGGCCTGGCTGCGCTGAGAGCCGAAGTTTCGAAAGTGGCAGGAAGGAAATCAGGTGAAGCCAATGGATAACCAGAGGCTACACGACCAACTCGACCGGATCGTTCACACGCTCCTTGGGGCTTCTCCCGTCGCGCTGCGCGGTGACGGCGCAAGCATTGATCGCGAAGTCGCGCCGCTCATTACGGTCGCCGAAGAGTTGCGCGCCCTGCCGCGTGAGGATTTCAAGTCTCGACTGAAAGCAGATCTCGAAAGGAGCACGAACATGGCGACTTCGGCACCGCAAACCACGTCAGTAAGCACATCGACTCGCGAATTTCTGCCTCGACCCGCAGGCTACCGCTCGCTTACTCCGTATCTCACGGTCAAGAACGCGCCCGAGCTTCTCGACTTCGTCCAGCGCGCGTTCGGGGCTAAAGTCCTCGAACAAGTGAACGGCCCCGCGGGCCGCATGCACGCTGAAGCCCAGATCGGTGACTCGGTCGTGATGATGGGTGGTTCGCCGGAAGGTCCGTGGTTCCCCACCTCAATCCACCTGAAAGTTGACGCCGTAGACAAAGTTTACGAACGCGCCGTCGCCGCGGGCGCCAAGTCCGTGCACGGCCCACAAGAAATGGATTACGGCGAGCGCGCTGCCACCGTTATCGACGCAAGCGGCAACAACTGGTACATCGCAACGCCGCACTCCGAATCTCACTGGCTGGCGGAAATGTCGGACGTCACGATTTACCTGCACCCGCGCAGCTCGAACGCGCTGATGGACTTCGCGAAGCGCGCTTTCGGCGCTCAGGAAATTATGCGCGCCGAAGAAGGTGGCGTGGTGCATCACGCCAAGCTTCGCGTCGGCGACTCCGTAATTGAGATGGGCGACGCGCACGGTGACCACGACCCGATGCCCACGATGTTTTATCTCTACGTTCCAAATGTCGACGCTTCCTACAATCAGGCGCTCGCAAGCGGCGCAACGAGCCTCGCAGCACCCGCGGCTATGCCCTACGGCGATTACGTCGGAAGCGTCGCGGATCCGTTCGGCAACCAGTGGTACATGGCCGCTCCCACCCGCGCGCACCGCCCGGAGCGAACGACGCCGCAGCCCTCCGCCCCCGCCGCGTCATCCTCGACGGCGAAAGCCAGCTACATTCGCCCGGGCTTCCGCACGCTTACTCCCTACATGCTCGTCAATGGTGCGGCCCGCGAGATCGAATTCCTGAAGAATGGCCTCGGCGCAACGGAAACCTTGCGCGTGCCGGGCCCGGGCGGCCAACGCATCATGCATGCCCAAATGCAGATCGGCGATGCGGTCGTCGAATTGTCGGACGCGACTCCGGAATTCCCCGCTCGAGCCATGATGAACATACTCTACGTGCCCGATCCCGACGCCGCGTACGCGCGCGCGATGGCTGCCGGCGCAACCCGCGTCTATCCGGTGAGCGATAAGCCGTGGGGCGATCGCGACGGCGTGGTCGCAAGCCCGGGCGGAGTAGCGTGGTGCCTGAGCAGCCGGGGCAAGGGCGAGCACCTCCCCGCTGACACGCCGCCAATTGTTCCGGGCTTCACTGTGAAGGATGCTGCCGGCTACGTGGAGTTTATGAAGCGAGCGTTTGGCGCCACTGAAGTTTTCATGCACAAAGCGCCGGACGGCACGTTGATTCACGGCCGGGTCCGCATCGGCGATTCGATTCTGGCAGGCGGCGAGCTCGAGCGCCGGTTCGATCGCGTGCGACAAGCCACGCCGTTCCTGATGCACATGTACGTGCCCGATGTGGATGCGGTGTACGCGAGCGCGCTTGAAGCAGGAGCAACGACCGTCCGCGGCCTGGAAGACGCGCCCTACGGCGACCGCACGGCAAGCATAGCCGATCCATACGGCAACCTCTGGTCGCTGGCCACGCACATCCGCGAGGTGAAATTCTAGTCGAGACCAGGCCGGACAGCCGACCCGGCGGCCCCCGGGCGAGGAGGTGCGCCCGAACCGGCCCGTCGTGCGCAATCGGCTATGCTTTTGCAAGTGAACCGCACAGCGCCGTGCCCGTGACTGAACACGATGTCCGTGTCCGATCGATGTCCTCTACAAACAACTGTGGGAGTGCGGCGAGTCTTGACGCCACTTTTCCGACACCAGGCCCAGCGCACCGCTCAACTCGGCCGAAGGCCGGCGTACTACGTGCACCACAAATAGGGAGCGAATGCGAAAACTGGCCGTCACCGCGGTCGCAAAAACGGATTCTCTTCTCGCTCCGCTCCGATCGTCGTCTCGTCCCCGTGCCCCGCAATCACTCGCGTAGCTTCCGGTAGAACGAGCAGCTTTTCGTGGATCGACCGCAGAATATCTTTCATCGATCCGCCCCACAAATCCGTGCGCCCGATGCTTCCCTGAAACAGCGTGTCCCCGGCGATCAGCAGCGGCGACGCGGCCGCAACGCCCGCTTCATTCTTCGTAGCCGTCGCGCGAGTGAGCGGTCCGCCGCTTTCGCGCTCCGACCGCTCCGTCGCCCGCGCGGCATCCGAAAATAGCGTGATGCTTCCCGGCGTATGCCCGGGTGTATGAATCACGCGCGCCGTAAACTGTCCCCAGCGCACCGTGTCGCCATCTCTCACGTACTCGTCGATCGTTGTAGTTGGCGGTGCCATCGGCATCCCGAGAAAAGCCGCCTGCTCATCCAATTTTTGGTAAAGCGGCATATCCGCTTCGTGAATCAACACCGGCGCTCCGGTCACCGCATGGAGTTGTGCCAACCCGCCCACGTGGTCGATATGCGTGTGCGTGCTGATGATCGCTCGCACCGTGAGCTTGTGCGTCTTTAGTATCGCCAGGATCCGCTCCACGTCATCGCCGGGATCGACCACCAGCGCCTCTCGCGTCACCGGATCCCCAAGGATCGAGCAATTACACTGCAGCATCCCCACCGGAATAATTTCGTGAATCAGTTCTGTGCTCATGCGAATAGTTGAACACGAAAGGCGTGGTGACGCGACCTGCGCCACGGAGCTCTAAGCTTCGGCCGTGGGAGCCAGATCGAGGCCTTCGGGGATCATCAAAAGAATGCGCGCGTCGATCAGCGCATGCAAAAACATCGGCAGGGCCAGATTGCCCGTCATCACAAATAGCAACGCAAAGATGAAGCCAAGCACCGTGCTCCCGATCGCACCGCGCACTCCCTGATAGATGTGTCCGATCCCAAAAATCAGGCTTGAGACCAGCATCGCCATCGCGACGCTAAGCTGCGTCGGCGAGCCCATCCAATAGTGGATCAGAAATCCGCGATACAGAATTTCCTCACAGATTCCCGCAGATAAGCTCACGAAGAAAAACCAAACGCGCTCCTCGTGTGTCACCGGCAGGATGAAATACACGGACTGCAAGGCTCGAGCGATTTTTGCTCGCATCTGTTCGTTCGCGCGAGCTTTCAGCAGCGCCAACACTTGCACCACAATTAGCACCGCAAGCAGGCCGACAATGAAATCGCGAAGGCCCGCTCGCGCCGGCATCCACCCCGGTCGCGACCCGATGAAAAACACATCGCGCCACCCGATCGCGAAAGCCGCGATGATCGCGAATAGCCAGCTAGACACAATCAGCTTCCCGTACCACTGCACACGCTTTCGAGAGTCGGCGCTCTCCTTCAAGCGTTTGGACTCGAAGTAGTCCCACGCCGGCAGGATGAAAATCAGCGCGAAGGTTATGAGGTGCGGAATGTAGCGCATCGCCACCGGATATTACGCACGGGACGCCGACCTTGCAACGGAGCACCCGAAATTCTTCTATGCCGACTCTGCTAAGATAAACATGACAACATGGAAACGCCTCTGATCGAAATAGAACGCTCCGCCAAAGCCACCTTCGCCGAATATCACGGGTGCACGCTTCCGGAGCTTTTCTCCGACTTTGAAGCCGAGTACCGCGCCGCCCGCGAGTCGCTGGCGATCTTTGACACCAACTGGCACGCGCTCATCGAGCTCGCTGGCCCCGACCGCCTCCGCTACTTGAACGCCGTCGTCTCGAACGATGTGAAAAATCTCCAAGACGGATCGGGCACGCTCGCGCTCCTGCTGAATCCTCAGGGCCGCATTCTTGCCGAACTTGAAATCTACGCGCTCGCCGACCGCCTGCTCACACTCTCGCACGCCTCGCTCCGCGAGCGCACCGTGGAGACACTCGACAAATACATCATCATGGACGACGTCACACTCGACGACGTCACCGACAAAATGGGCAGCCTCGCCATCGAAGGTCCTCTTGCCGCGAAAGCTCTGGACCGTGCTTACAATCTAGGCATCGAGCATCTGCCTGAACTTGCCATTTGCAGCGTGCACATCGACAGCATCCCCTGCGAGATCATTCGCCGAACGCACTTCGGCCAACCGGGAATCGAAGTTCTCGCGTCACGCAAACTTCTGCCCGAACTTTGGGCGAACTTATCGAAGCTGGTCGGCGAGCGCGGCGGTCTTCCGATCGGCACGAAAACGCTGGAGTCGCTGCGCCTCGAAGCCGGAATTCCCCTCTACCCTTCCGACTTCAACGATACGGTGATCCCGCACGAAGCCCGCGTCGAGACGACGCACATCAGTTTCACCAAGGGCTGCTACACCGGCCAGGAAATCGTCGAGCGTGTTCGCTCGCGGGGCCAGGTGAATCGCGTCCGCGTCCGGCTGAAATTCTCCTCACCCGATCCGCCCGAATTTGCCACGCGCCTGCGCGCCGACGGCCGCGAAGTTGGCCTGGTCACCAGCGCCGCGTACTCCCCCCGCGAGAAAGCCGCTATCGGCATGGGCTACTCCCGCCGCGAACACGATGCCCCCGGAACGTTCCTCGACCTAGACGACGGCACCACCGCCGAAGTCATCGGATAATCGAAGGTGTCGAAAGCAATTGGTTTTGCCGTTGAGGCCGGGCTGAACGTGCCCGGTGTGAAATGGTCAGAATCCATATTTTCCTTGAGCAACTTTCAGCGACAGGTGGGCACGCAACCAGGCGGCGACGTCGCGAAATTCCTTTCGATATTCTTCGAGCTCGCGGGTATCTGGTTTGACGCGGAACCCAAGGATGTTCCGTGTACGGATCACTCCAGAAAAGTGGATCACGTCGTCGTACACCGAATTGAGGAGTGGATCACAATCCGCGTTTGCGGCGACTAAATCAAAACATGCCTGCCATACAAAAGCGTCCCACGCTTCTTGACTCGCAAGCTCGTCCAATGCTTTAGCCATTTGCTCACGGCGCGAGTCGTCCATACCGAGTTGCAGGGAGAGTGAGGGAGCTGAGCAGAATCTAGCTATTGCTGATATTCAGCGAGCGCAGGAAACTTCCGCGGTCGCGATCGATCTTCTTCTGCAGTTGAAAAATGGCGTAGAGCAACGCTTCCGGCCGCGGCGGGCACCCCGGCACGTAAACATCGATCGGAATCACCTGGTTTACACCTTGCACCACGGCGTAATTATTGAAGACGCCGCCGGATGTCGCGCACGCTCCCATCGAAATCGCCCACTTCGGCTCGGGCATTTGCGCGTAAAGCTGCTTGATCACCGGCGCCATCTTCACTGAAACGCGTCCAGCGATGATCATCAGATCCGACTGCCTCGGCGATCCGCGAAACACTTCAGCACCGAACCGCGCGATGTCGTACCGCGAAGACGCCATCGACATCATTTCAATCGCGCAGCACGCCAAACCGAACGACATCGGCCAGATCGAACTTCGCCGCGCCCAGTTCACCACTTTGTCGAGCGAGGCGAACAGAATCCCCTCGTCCTTCAGGAAGTTCGCATCCTGGCCCGGCTGTTCCAGGGTCACGCCTTTCGCGAGTTCAACCGACATAGCCTGTGGTGTGCTCCTGCCAACATTTTGCACGCCCGCGCCGTCGAATGCAACGAGCGTGTGCAAGGTGAATGCGCGATGCCCGAATCGCGACGGACACGGATTGCGCCGCCGCGTTCAGCTCGCAGTCCGTCTACTTACCTTTGATCGAAACCAGCTCCACCTCAAACACCAGCGTCGAATTCGGTCCAATGTCGCCGCCCGCGCCGCTCGGCCCGTACGCCATATCCGACGGGATAAACAGCTCCCACTTCGAACCCACCGGCATCAATTGCAGCGCTTCGGTCCAACCCTTGATCACGCCGCTTACAGGAAAGCTCGCCGGTCCGCCATGTTTCGACGATGCGTCAAACTCCTGCCCATCGATCAGTGTGCCGCGGTAATTGCATACCACCGTATCCGAGGCAGACGGTTTCGGTCCCGTTCCCTGCGTGATGACCTTGTACTGCAATCCGCTCGGCAGTGTCACCACTTTGTCCTTCGTCTTATTTGCTGCCAAAAACGCTTCCCCTGCTTTTTTGTTCGCTTCTCCGGCCACTTGGTTTGCTGCGGCAGCGGTTTTCGCTGCGGCCTCCCGTTTCGCGGTAACTTCTGTTTTCAATGCATCCATGGTCGTCTTGATTTCTGCATCCGTCATCGCCGGCTTCGCGTTCGTCAACGCATCGCGAATTGCGCGCGTCAAAATCGCCGGATCGATATCCAGCTGGTCCCGCTGCAGACTTTTCGCCAATCCTTGCCCTACGTTCTCGCCGATCGCGTAACTGGTTTTCTGCTTGGGCGTCGTCAACTTAAGCGGCGTTGCCACAGGGTGCTTGGCAGCCGTAGCTGCGCCAGTCTTGGTAGCCGTGCCCGTCCCCGGCTTCGCCGGCTTCGTGGTACTGGATGTTGAGCCCGATGACGCGCTTCCCGGGGAACTTTTCGTACCGCTTGCCGGAGGCGTCGGTGAAGAATCCTGACCCTGAACTCCTGCGCCGAAAAACAGCGCGACCGCAAACATCATCACAATCAATTTCGTTTGTTTGTTCATGAATTTAGTTTCGCATTGCCGCGCCGAATTCGCAAAGCGGCTCGGAGCGCCGAAGTTTCACGAGATCGTCAAATCCGCAGTCGGCAGGAATTTCGGCGCCGTGCGTACCTTGGTCGTCTGCTCAAACGCATACGCCAGCTTGATCAGCGTCGCCTCGCTCCAAGCGCGCCCAAAAAACGAAATGCCCACCGGCAATCCAAACACCATCCCGGCTGGCACGCTCACACTGGGGTATCGCGCAATTGCCGCCGCCGAAGACGTCTGCCCGGATGCGTTATCGCCGTTTACCAAATCCGTCACCCAGGCCGGCCCGCCCGTCGGCGCCACCAGCGCATCCAGATTGTTCGCGTTCATGGTCTTGTCTATCCCGTTCGTCCGCCCAATCGTAAGCAGGTCCTTCACCGCGTCCACGTACTCCTGATTCGTCAGCCGCCCCTTGGCTTCCGCCTTCAGAAAAGTGTCCTGCCCGAAATACGGCATCTCCTGGGTCTGGTGTTTGTCGTTGAATGCGATTACGTCCGCCAGGCTTTTCGCCGGCGCGTTCGGCCCGAGTCGCGCGAGATACGCGTTCAAATCCGCCTTGAGTTCGTAGAGCAGCACGGTGAATTCCAACGCACCCGCATTCGGCGGCATCGCAAGCTCGGCCGGATCCACGATTATCGCGCCGGCCCGCTTCATCGCGTCGATTGCCGTTTCCATTCGCGCGTCCACGAAATCGTTGAACCCGAAAAATTTACGCACCACGCCGATCCGCGCGCCCTTCAACCCGTTCGGATCGAGAAACTTCGTGTAATCGGTCAACGATTTCCCGGCGCTCGCATCCGTCGCGTGGTCCTCGGGATCCACGCCGGTTAACGCTCCCAACAAGATCGCCGCGTCGGTCACCGTCCGGCACATGGGCCCCGCGCTGTCCTGCGAATGCGAAATCGGAATAATCCCGGTCCGGCTGATCAGTCCTACGGTCGGCTTGATGCCCACAATTCCGTTCGCCGATGAGGGGCATACGATCGAACCATCGGTTTCCGTTCCCATCGTACCCGCCGACAGACTCGCCGATGCCGCCGCGCCCGAACCGGAACTCGATCCACACGGATTACGATCCAGCGCGTACGGATTTTTTGTCAGCCCGCCGCGTCCGCTCCACCCGCTGGTCGCATGGCTCGAACGGATGTTCGCCCACTCGCTCGGGTTGGTCTTTCCCAGAATCACCGCGCCTGCCTCGCGCAGCTTCTGCGCCACGAAAGAATCCTTCGGCGGCCTCGCACCCACGAGCGCGAGCGATCCCGCAGTCGTCATCATTTTGTCCGCGGTGTCGATATTGTCCTTAATAAGGATCGGTATCCCGTGCAGCGGCCCGCGCGGTCCCTTTGCGACGCGTTCCTTATCGAGCGCTTCCGCAATCTCAGGCGCGTCAGGATTGGTTTCGATCACGCTCCGCAGCGCCGGTCCGCTAGCGTCGATCTCCGCGATCCGCGCCAGATACTTCTCCGCGATCGACCGTGCCGTGAATTTCCCTGACTTCATCCCACTCTGCAGCTCGCCAAACGTGATCTCGTCCAGCTCGAACGCCGGCACCGGAAACCGCTGCGTTGCCACGGCAGGCTTTGCATTCGATGAAACATTGGCGCCTGCTCCGTGCGTCCCCGCAAACGCCGCTGCGGCCGCGCCCATCGCGCCTTTCTTTAGAAATTCACGACGTTGAGACACATCGCCCTCGTGCACAGGAGTTCCTTGCTTCGGAAATTGAGCTTTTCACTTCACCGTGATGGTTAAGTCGGCAGAAACTTTGTTCCCGTTCGCGTCGACCGCGGTCAGAACGTACTTCGTTGTTTTCTTCGGCGTCACCGGCATACAGCGCGTCGCGGCCGGCCAAACATTCGCGTCGGGGGGATCCAGCGTCACGCTTTTCGCATTCGAAACCCCGTAGCACATGTTCACCGAATCGCCCTTCGAAATAACCCCCGGCGACGCGTAGAACGCCAGAATCTTGAAATCCGCTCCGCCCAGCGATTCGAACGACTTCTCCGCCTCTTCTTTCTGGTCCGCCGCAGCCTTCTCCGCGCGTTCACGCATGAGCAGCTTGTTGTCTTGCGACCTGGTCCAGAAAACGAATACCAAGTAGCCCAAAAGAATCAGAACCACACCTCCGAATATCGTCCAGCGCCGTTTCGCTGCAACCGCCGGATCGCTGGCTGGCTGATCGCCTTTTTGCGGCCGTGGCGAAGGATTGGTTAGCATCGGAGCGCTCCTCCCCATTGGTTCACTATCGAGCTATGCAACTTTCAATACCACTTTCCCGAATTGCTCGCGGTGCTCGAGGCGCTGGTGCGCGTCGGCGCATTTTTCAAGCGGCATCACAACATCGATCACCGGCTTCAGCTTGCCGCGCCGCAAAAGCTCCAAGGCTGGAAAAAGTTCCGCTTTGCTGCCCATGAACGATCCGAGGATCGAAAGCTGTCGTGTGAACAAGTAACGGATGTCGAGCTTGCCGTCATAGCCAGTCGTTGCCCCACACGTCACCAGTCTGCCCCCGGGCTCGAGGCTGCGAATGCTTTCTTCCCACGTTGCCTGACCGGTGTGCTCGAACACCACTTGCACGCCGCGGCGGTTGGTCAGTCGCTTCACTTCATCCCCGATCTTTTGCGTCGAGTGATTGATCACTGCATCTGCGCCGAGTTCTTTCGCTTTCGCCAGTTTGGCATCGGAACCAGCCGTCGCAATCACCTGCGCGCCGGCGGCCTTGGCCATCTGAATTGCCGCGCTTCCAACGCCGCTTCCCGCGCCCAGTACCAGGACCGTCTCCGCGGCTCGCAGTTGCGCTCGCGTCATCAGCATGTGCCACGCCGTAATTGACACCAACGGAAACGCCGCCGCCTCCTCGAACGAAGTGTCTTCGGGAAACGCAACGCAATTCACCGCTGGCGACTTCACATACTCAGCGCATCCGCCATCTACTCCCTGGCCGAACAGCGTATACACCCTGCAAAAATTGTCAGCGCCGGCCAGACATTTCTCGCATTGCCCACAAGAAATCCCAGGCTGCAACATCACGCGGTCCCCAACCTTTACGTTCTCGACGCCTTCCCCGATCGCGGCCACTTCCCCCGCGATGTCGCTTCCAGGAATGTGTGGCATGGGCGTCTTCTGCCCGGGAATTCCGATTCGAATCCACAGGTCGAGATGGTTCAGAGCGCAGGCCCGTACGCGTACGAGCACTTCTTTTGTCCCAACCTTCGGTTCGGGCGCCTCGGTGAATTGCAGAACTTCCGGACCGCCGTGTCGCGAATATACGATTGCCTTCATTGAAAGTCCGCTTTCCCAAAATGAAAATCGCAGTGACGAAATCTCATGCGCCCGATTAAATCACACATTCACCGCCGCCGTTGCCAGCCGAACGCAAAGTTTTCGTGCGGATCAATCTCGCGGAAAAGTTTTGCCGGTCGCAAGTCTCATGGCTTCGCTCTACCTTTGCTTTGCCCTCCGAAAACATTTCGATGCGCACAATCGGCTTATCAGGTCTTTACCCGATTGTCGAAACTCGCCTTGGCGCGGAGACTGGCAATGCTTCCGGCTCGAGCTGGGAATTTCCGTGTTGCACCATGCATTGCTTCTTCTCTGAAAAGCGTTGACAGAAGTAGGCTTACGAAAGTAACGTATGCCGTCCAAGCCTACGCTTTCCCGATTGGGCACGGGAAACGTGATCAACTACTTCGCCTACGAGCAATATCAGGAGATAGAGAGATGCTAAGAATTGGAAAGATTCTCACCGTTGCGATCCTCGTCGCGACGTGCGCGCTCACGAGTTTCGCGCAGGACGGGAAGCTTAAACTGAAGGTCACTCCACCTCAGGGCTACCTGTTCGTGGATGGCAAGGCCATTAAAGAGGGCAGCCATACGATCTCCCTCCCCGCCGGCAACCACACCGTGGTTGTCGTGAACTACGGCTACAAGATCTTTTCCCAGAGCGTTTCCATCACCGCCGGTAAGACCACCGACCTCGCTGTGAACCTCGAGGCCTACGGCGAAAAGGTTCCCGGGCCATACGGCTACATCATGATTGAGTTCAAGCCCCAGGGTAAGGCTGCCGTTTTGCTGAACGGCAAAAAGGTCGACTACTTCGTCGGAAACGTCGACGAATTCAACCATGACTGGGATTGGCATCAGGAATTGCTCGTTCCTCCCGGCACGCACCAGGTCACCATTATGCGTGACGACAAGGAACTCTATTCCGGCACCGTGACCGTGGAAGCCAACAAGAAGACCATCATCCACGTCACCAAGAACGGCAAGGTCGAGACCAAGAACTGGCCCCATGCCGACGCCGTCAACAAGAAGGCTCCCCTGCCCCGCTTCGAAGCTGGCATGGCGAGCGCTCAAGTTGTCGTCGCTCCGCCAAAGATCACTGGCTTCACCGCGACTCCGGCTCAGATCAACTGCAGTCAGCCCTCGCAGCTTGCCTGGCAGACTCAGGACGTCGTTGACACCACAATCGACAACGGCGTAACCGCCGGCGGTCCGAGCGGCTCGGCGACCGTTTCGCCCCGCGCGACCACGACCTATAACCTGACGGCCATGGGCCCGGGCGGCAAGGCCACTTCATCCGCAACTCTGAATGTGAACACCAAGGTCGATGCCACGCTCACCGCGAACCCGGCCGAACTGCACTACCGCAAGATCGGCGACAAGGTGATCACGGACGACAACGGTACGCTTACCTGGACGACCTCGAATGCGGATTCCGCGACGATCGATCCGATCGGAAAAGTCGATCTGAACGGCACCCAGCAGATCAAGGCTGATCCCTCGAAGACCGACATCGGTCCCGTGGACGAAAACCGCAACTACGTTTTGCACGCCACGAACGTTTGCGGCGGCTCAAGCGATCAGACTGCCGCGGTTCACGTGACCGGTTCGATCGAACCGATCCCGACCGTCGTTCTCCAGTCCGTGTTCTACCCGACGGACTACCCGGATAAGAAGAACCCGCAGGTTGGTTTGGTGAAGAGCCAACAGCTCGAACTCGCCACGCTGGCTGACGGCTTCAAGAAGTATCTCGAATACGATCCGGACGCCAAGCTCTCGATCGAAGCCTACGCCGACGTGCGCGGTGGCAAACAGTTCAACCAGGACCTCAGCGAACGCCGCGTCGAACGCATCAAGCAATTCCTCGTCGACCAGGGCATTTCCGCTGACAAGATCCAGACCGCGGCCTACGGTAAGGACCGCTTGCTGGACAAGAAGGAAGTGAAGGACCTGGAAGACACGAACCCCAACGCCGCTCCGAAGGCTCGCGCCAAGAACCTGACGGGCAACTGGTACGCTTACAACCGCCGTGCGGACATCGTGCTACTGCCCTCCGGAAACAAGTCGACCAAATTCTTCCCGAACAACGCCGACGACTCCGGCATCATCTGGCAGATCCCGAAGCCGGCTCTGAAGAAGGTTGAAGCAGCTCAGTAAGCTACACAACATCACGCCGCCCAAAGCGGCACATCGAAACGCGCCGGAACATTCAGCCGGCGCGTTTCCTTTTTTCAGGTCGTTCTCTTCGTCTTCGGCGCGCGCTGCGCGCGGTAACATGGACTCTCAGTCTGTGCGGGACCCACCTTCAGCGGGTCTCGGGCTGCGCTTGAGCCCGCATTCCACACTTACAACATCGCGCAACCAGCCGCGCCCTTCCTGGTACCGCGGTCCCAAATTGTCTCCGATTCACGCTAAAATCGTCCCGCATGGCCCGCAACCAACTCCGCATCGTCTCTCTAGCCCCCAACGTCACCTCCATCCTCCACGCTCTGGACGCAACGAATCATCTCGTCGGTGTAAGCCGCTGGTGCAAAGACGTCGCGCCCATCGCCTCGCTTCCCACCGTCGGCGATTGCTGGAGACTCAACGTATCCGAGGTTATGAAACTCCGGCCAACGCTACTGATCGGCTCCGTCCCCTTCGCCATCGAAACCGTCGAGGACATCCTCGCCCAACCCGTCGCCTTCCTCGCAATCAATCCGCGATCCCTGGCTGATATCGAACGAGATATCCGAACCCTGGCCCGCCTCGTCGGCCGCGCAGCCGCAGGCGAACGCCTCATTAGCAAAATGAAACGCGCCTTCGACAACGTAAAAAAGAAAGCCGCCGCAGCGCGACGACATCAGTCGCGTCGAACATTTCGCCCCGTCGTATACGCGGAAGCGTGGCCTAATCCGCGCATCAGTTCTCCGCCGTGGGTGGCCGAACTCATCGAACATGTAGGCGGCATCTCCGCCGTCCCCGCGGGCGCACAAGTTTCAGACGACGAAGTCGCCCGCGCCAAACCAGATATCATCGTCCTCGCCTGGACTGCCACCGGCGATCGCGCAAAGCTCGAAACCGCGTTGAAGAATCCTTCCTGGCGCGACGTCCCTGCTATTCTGAGTCGCTGCGTGTACGTGATTCGCGACGAATGGCTCAACACGCCCGGTCCGCCCTTGATCCAGGGCGCCGAAACTCTGTTTCGTGCGATCTGGAAAAAGTGACGGCGTATGCGAACCGTGCATCGTACATCCATGACCCAACCCGCATCCCGCCACGACTGTTGGACGAATAAATCTCGCCGAGGCGTGCCTTCATGCTGACCGTGGTGGCGGCCGTGATCGAATCCGCAGGCAAGGTCCTCGTTTGCCAGCGGAAACGCGGCGACACCTTTGAATTGTTGTGGGAGTTCCCCGGAGGGAAGCTGCAAGCCGGCGAATCGCCCGCCGAAGCCCTAGCGCGGGAACTCGAAGAAGAACTCGGCGTCCATACCAGGATAGGCGACGAACTTCTACGCGCCAAACATCAATACGCGCAAATGAGCGAGCCTATCGATCTCATCTTTCTTCGCGCCACAATCGCCAGCGGCGAAATCGAAAACCGCGTTTTCGAATCCATCGCCTGGCGCGAGCCGCACACACTGCCAGAGCTGAATTTTCTGCCCGCCGACCGCGAACTCATCCACCAACTCTCGACCGGCAAGATCAAGCTCTAGCGTCGCCGACCGAGCGACGCGGTTCCAGTACTCCAGTCCCGCCCCGAATGTGCCTACACCTTCGCCACGCGCCAGTGCGAAACTTGCCGCATGAGACTCCGCCACTTCATCGCGCTCGCCGTAATCCTGATCGCGACGCTCTAGCTTCTCGCCACAGCGCCACGCGGCTCACGCAAAAACAAAACCTCCGCGTTTCCGTGATACGTAACCCGCCGCCACTCGCGGTATCCGCATTTCTCTGCCACGCGAATTGACGCCGCGTGGCCTTGGTCGATCAAACATGTCGTCGCGCGCGAGCCGAAGTGCGCGTCGCCCCAAGCCATCAGAGCCCGCGCCGTCTCCGTCGCAATCCCGTGTCCGTGTGCCTCGGGCACGAACGCCCAACCGGCTTCCGGCATGTCCATGACCGGCGGATCGATGTCGCGCTTGTAATCCGCAAATCCTGCTTCGCCGATAAATTTTCCGCTCGCCCGATCCTCTACCGCCCAGTAGCCGAACCCCATCAGCGCCCAGTGCCCCGCGCATCGTAGCAGCCGCGTCCACGATTCCTCACGCGTGAATGGCCGGCCGCCGATGAATCGCGTCACTTCGGGATCCGCCCACATCGCGGCGCTCGCCGCAAAATCTTCAGGCGTGTGCGCGCGCAAACGCAGCCGGGCGGTTACCAGAACCGGCGCCGCCAAAAGCCGCTCCGTATTTTGTCCGTCCATGGCTTCCTCGTTTCAAAATCTGAAAGATTTTCTTTATTCTGGCGATAAGACAATTTGATGGGGCCCATGGTTGCCTGTGTGCACAATCGCGCGTCCGGTGTATTCTAAACCTGACGAGGTTTCGGCAGCACCACCCGCCGCTTCCGCGGGTGAGAGGAACGAACGAGGCTATGGATCAGGAAATCAGCGTGCCCTTGCAGGGCCTGGACGGAGCGGAAATTCAGGAGTGGCTCGAGTCTCTGGACGCCGTTTTGCAATCCAGCGGCCCGGACGTCGCCTCCTACATTCTCGAACGTCTCCGCGCGCACGCTAAAGTCGTCGGCATCGAAATTCCTTTCAGCGCGAACACTCCGTACGTCAACACCATTCCGCACCAGATGCAACCCGACTTCCCCGGCGATCAGCCGCTCGAGCGCCGCATCAAAAGCATCGTTCGCTGGAACGCCGCGGCGATGGTGGTCCGCGCCAACAAAGAAGAGCACAACATTGGCGGTCACATCTCCACTTTTGCCTCCTCCGCTACTCTTTACGAAGTCGGCTTCAACCATTTCTTCCGCGCTCGCACACCAGAGTTCGAAGGCGACACCGTATATTTCCAGGGTCACGCTGCGCCGGGCATCTACTCGCGCGCGTTTCTCGAAGGCCGTCTCTCCGAAGAAAAGCTCCAGAATTTCCGCCGCGAATTAAAAACCGGCGGAGGACTCTCGTCCTATCCGCATCCCTGGCTGATGCCGAATTTCTGGGAATTCCCTACCGTTTCGATGGGCCTCAGTCCGCTGATGGCCATCTATCAGGCGCGCTTTAATCGCTATCTCGAGGATCGCGGTCTCAAACCGGTCACGGACGCCAAGGTGTGGGCCTACCTTGGCGACGGCGAAACTGACGAGCCCGAGTCCCTCGGCGCGATTACCCTTGCCGCGCGCGAAAAACTCGACAATCTCATTTTCGTCATCAACTGCAATCTCCAGCGCCTCGACGGTCCGGTTCGCGGCAACGGCCAGATCATTCAGGAACTTGAATCCGCTTTCCGCGGCGCCGGCTGGAACGTGATTAAAGTCCTCTGGGGCACTGAATGGGACGCAATCCTTGAACGCGACACCGAAGGCTTGCTCGTCAAGCGCATGGGCGAACTCGTCGACGGCGAATACCAGAAGCTGGTCGTCGAATCCGGTGCATACGTCCGCGAACATTTCTTCGGCTCCGATCCACGCCTGCTTCAGCTCGTCGAGCCGCTTTCCGATGAAGAGCTCCGTCGCCTGCGTCTTGGAGGCCACGATCCGCGAAAAGTTTACGCCGCATACAAAGCCGCCACCGAACACAAGGGCCAGCCCACCGTAATTCTCGCGCGCACCATCAAAGGCTACGGCCTCGGCGAAGCCGGCGAAGGCAAGAACGTCACGCACCAGCAGAAAAAGCTCAATGAAGACGAGTTGAAGGAATTTCGCACCCGTTTCGATATTCCCCTCAGCGACGAACAAGTCGCGGACATCACCTTCTACCGTCCGTCCGAAAATTCCGAAGAGCTGCAATACCTCCACGCCCGGCGTAAGGAACTCGGCGGCTACGTTCCGTCGCGCAGCACACGAGCGAAAGCTCTGGTCGCCGATCACGCCGACCTATTCAAAGAGTTCGAAGCGGGCAGCGACGGTCGCGAAGTTTCCACCACCATGGCCTTCGTCGGCATTTTGAAAAAAATGCTGCGCGATCCGGAAATGGGCAAGCTCATCGTCCCGATCGTACCCGACGAAGCTCGCACCTTCGGCATGGAATCCCTTTTCCGGACCATCGGAATTTATTCCAGCGTCGGCCAGAAGTACGAACCCGTCGACGTTAACACTCTCCTCTATTACCACGAGAAAAAAGACGGCCAGATCCTGGAAGAAGGCATCACCGAAGCCGGCTCGATGGGCTCGTTCATCGCTGCAGGCACCGCTTACGCCACGCAGGGCATCAATACGATCCCCTTCTTCATTTACTACTCAATGTTCGGCTTCCAGCGCATTGCCGACTTTATCTGGGCCGCCGCCGACATGCGCGTGCGCGGATTCCTGCTCGGTGGCACCGCCGGCCGCACCACGCTTTCCGGCGAAGGCCTTCAGCACCAGGACGGCAACAGCCACATCCTCGCGCTTCCCGTCCCAAACCTGAAAGCCTATGACCCGGCCTACGCCTACGAACTCGCCGTGATCATCGAAGACGGCATTCGGCGCATGTACCGCGATGGCGAAAGCATCTTCTATTACATCACCGTGATGAATGAGAACTACGCCATGCCACCGATGCCCGGCGATGTCCGCGAAGGAATTCTCCGCGGCATGTACAGATACCGCGGTGCGTCGAATCCCGATGCAAAGCTGCACGCGCAGCTTTTCGGTAGCGGTGCAATCCTCAACGAAGCGCTCAAAGCGCAGGAAATCCTCGCGGAAAAATTCGGCGTCGCCGCTGATGTGTGGAGCGTCACCAGCTACAAGGAACTCTACATGGACGGCAACGAAGCCGACCGCTGGAACCGGCTGCATCCCACAGAGACGCCGCGCCTCCCGTACGTCACCGCATGTTTGACAGCTGCACCGGGCGTCGTCATCGCCGCGAGCGATTACTTGAAGACGCTGCCCAACGTGATCAGCAAGTGGGTTCCGAACCGCATGGCGTCGCTGGGCACCGACGGCTTCGGCCGCAGCGAAGGCCGAACCTCGCTCCGCGAATTCTTCGAAGTCGACGCCCGCTTTATCACCGTCGCCACGCTCAACGAGCTCTACCTCGACGGCAAGCTCGAAGCCGCGGTAGTCGACCAGGCGATCCGCGAGCTGGGCATCGACGCCAACAAGAAAAACCCCGCCATCTCATAACGACTGATTGCGGCGTCGGTGATCGCCGCCACGAGCAGCATTGTATCTCTCGGGCCGGCTCTCGTTTTCACCGTAGAGGCGTGCCTCAAATACCGTGGGTATCCTCTCATTCGGTTTCCTCACGAAGCTGCGAATAAGTTCGGTCCGCGAAAAGTGTCCCATGCTCAGCAGCCGAATCATTTCGTCGTTTGCAAAATTCTCCCAGGCAGATTGTCTCGTCCAGGGAAAACAGCTGGCTTCCACCGCGCGAACCGAAAGCCCCTCTGCAATCCCTTCATCGATCCGATCGCTGAGCCAACGCATGTATTCCAGTTTTTCTCCAATTGCTGTCGAAGGATGCTGTCGAACTACGATCCCCGGGATATCCGGTATGTCTCCCCGCATCGTGTGGATGTGTCCGTGGCCCTCGACTAATATCTCGATATCCAAGGCAGCGAGACGCTCGAGCGTCGCAAGCCAGACGCGGCTGATCACGTCCGGGTTCGGCGTCGCGAAATACGTCCCCATGAACGCATCGCCCGCCAGCAACAGCTTCTCCTTCGGATCGTAAAGCGCGATGTGATCGTCGCTATGTCCGGGTGTCGAGATCACCATCAACTCCGCCGAGTTTGTCGCCAATGTCTCGCTCAGGACATGGAAAGGCTCCTCGAGTGCGGGTGGTTGGCCGATAACCGCGTTTCGAATCCACGGCAGTTTCGCGGGCGGCCGCAGAAATTGAGCCGTCATGGCGGAAACGTAAATCGGCGCGCCGGTCCGTTCAGCGAGCCAGTTCAAGTTGCCGATATGTTCCTCATGCGCGTGTGTGGCCACGATCGTCTTGATGGCGCTCTTCGGAATATTTTTGAGCTGCCGGGCCAACGAGGCCCGCATCTTCGTTGCTCCAGGATCGACGATCACGCCATCGTAAACCACCGCCGTAAACAGCTCGCCGAAGAAGATCGGCACCAAGTTCGGCCCAACGCCGTTCAAGAACAGAATCTTCAGTTTTCCCGAAAGCAGTTCTGCTTTCTTCCTGTACGTCGAACCGAAAACGGAAACGCGGCTCAGCCCTTGCCTCAAGCCGCTCGACACGATCAGCGGCAATCGGATCACAAAGCCGGTCGTATGACACGTCCAGAACACGGTCGGTGCTGCGCGGTCGCGAACTGCGTTTTCGCGGACGACGGTACAGGCTCCTCCCCGGCATTTGCTCAGTGAATGTCGATTTTTTGCGACGAACCGGTATATAGCGCGGCAAATCTGTTTGAATGGCGGCACGTTGCCGACAGCGCCGATCGCCCAGGTTGCGGGAAAAAGGCGAGCGAGGCGCGCAACGGCATCCCAGCCAAGGTAGGTTTCGCCGCCAGATGTGACCACGTGGAGTTCCTGAAGGCAGGCCTCTAAATCGAGTGCTCCGTCGCGTTCGGCCAATACTTCGGGGCTGATTGGAATGGCAGAACTCTGGCCTCGGCGGTCGAGAATCTGAAGCCACGAGACGCAGGCTTGGCAAATCTCGCACTGCCCGTCGTAGAAAACTTCATAGCGCGGCTCTTGATTCATGCGTGCTCGGGAATATGCCAGAAATCCTGCGCTGCCTGCCGCGACAACTCACTCGGCAACCTGCCGCGCCCAGCGTTTGTTACACGAGCAATCGGCCGCCATCGACGGCGAGGATCTGGCCCGTTACAAATGGCGCGGTCGCGAAATACAACGCAGCTTCGGCGATGTCGTCGGCCGTCCCCGTTCGCTGTAGCGGCACCCGCTGGATGAAATCCGCATCGGGCGCCTCGCCCTCAAACTGAATTGTCCCCGGCGCAATGCTGTTCACCGTAATCTCCGGCCCCAGCGCCCGCGCCAGACATTTCGTCAGCATGATCGATCCCGCCTTCGAAACGCAGTAGTGCGTATACGCCGGCCAGGCCAGCAAGCCTCCGAGCGACGACAAATTGATGATCCGCCCGCGCCCGCTTCGCTTCAGCAAGGGCGCCGCCGTCTGGCAGCACAAAAATTGCGACTTCAAATTCGTATCCATAATCCGGTCCCATTGTTCTTCCGTCAGGTCCTCGAATTTCGCCGAAAAAAACATCCCCGCGTTGTTCACCAGTATTTCAAGCTGGCCGAATTCCGATTCCACTGCGCGAAACAGCCTTTGCACGTCTTCGCGATGCGCCACATTCCCTTGTACCGCGAGTGACCGTCGCCCCATCGCGACAATCTCCGCCACAACCGATTCCGCCTCAGACTTCGACGCTTCGTAATTCACCACCACGTCCGCACCCTCTCGCGCAAATCGCAACGCGATGTCGCGTCCAATCCGTTTCGCCGCCCCCGTCACCACCGCCACTTGCCCTTTCAGCGCATCGCCAGCCATATCAATCCTCCAAAGCGTCGCCCACACATTACCATCGCTCCACGGCACAGGCATTGCTGCCTGTTGTCCGAGCGCTTCAGCGCACTGCGCGCCCGCGCCTCGGGACTGTTGTAGAATCTTGTTTCGCAAACATACGCGGAGGCTCAATGAAGCTTGACCTGCTGGTGATCGCGGCGCACCCCGACGATGCCGAACTGACAAGCGGCGGCACGCTGCTGAAAATGGCCGACGCCGGCTACTCCACGGGCATCCTCGATCTCACCCGCGGTGAAACCGGCACCCGCGGCACGCCCGAAACTCGCGAAAAGGAAGCGCAAGCCGCCGCGAAACTCCTCAACGTAAAGGTCCGCCGCAACGCCGGACTGCCCGACGCGAAACTACGCGTCACCGACGAATTCAAAGTCAAAGTCGCCGAAATCATTCGCGAACTCGAGCCCCACACCGTAATCCTTCCTTACTGGGAGGGCCGTCACCCCGACCACTCCAACGGCGCCGCTCTCGGATACGAAGCCTGTTTCATCGCCGGACTAAAAAATTATCCGATGCAGGGCACAGCGTATCGCCCGTTCAAAATCCTCTACGCCGCAGCCTATGAAGAATATGCTCGCCCCACGTTCGCCCTCGACATCACTCCGTATTACGAACAGCGCAAGCGCGCCATTCTCGCCTACGAATCCCAGTTCAATCCGCCGAGCAAAGCCGGCGACGGCCCAGTGAAAATCCCCCTCGACGAACTCGAAGAGCGCATGAGCATCCAGGCCATGCACTTCGGCCGCCTGATCGGCGTCAAATACGCCGAAGCCTACGTCGTTAAAGAAACGCTCCGCATCGACGACGTCGTCAAAATGCCCGTCGCTTCCATGTAAGTGGAATAGCGAACCCGGCTGTCGTCCTTCGAAACTGTCAAAGGTGCAAGCATTTCGGCAGACCGACCTCGGCAGCCGGATCGCGGAGCGCTCCGCCGAGAGTCGCCAAACCATCCACGAAACCGTTCAGATGCTTTTAAGATTGCCCTTCAGGAGTGACCGCAACCACTTAAAAACTAGAACTCATCGGTCTGCTGCGCGTGCGTAAATCCCGGCAGCGACCCGATAGCGCCGTTGCGGTTCACCTTCACCTTCAGCGGCGGATCATTCTCCGAGCCTGCCTTTCGCAACACCGCATACGTTGCCAGCGCCTCGCTATACACCTTGGTAATCAGGTAGGAGTCGCCCGAGCCATCCTGCTTCCAGATTTCCCCGGCTTTGATGCGGTTGGGAGCCACATTACGACTCTAATCAGAGTCCCCATTGCAGTCAACAAGCCTCCTCCCATCTGATTCCAGCGTGGTTACACCCCAGGCGAGCGCTATCGCGGGTCCGTCCGCACCTGGCCGCGCGGCCGAACCGTCACCTCAGCGCACTCGCGTTCTGGCCGCCCTCGCCGGCGCACTAGCTCCGCAGGACGTTTGTCATCTTTTCGTCCCAAGGAAACTCTTTCCGCCACCCCGACATCAAAGAACTTGACCGCAGCGGATTCCTGCTCGGGGTGTATACTGCAGGCTGATCCCGCCGGAGGTGCCAGCATGAAAAACAGTTTGGCGGTTCAATTGGGCGCGATGATCGTCGCGGCCTCGCTCGTCACCGCCTTCCCCAGCACTGCCAGTTCCCAGCAATCCGGCCAGAGCGGCAGCTCCACCACGCCTTCCGCCCAGCAGGGATCGACCCAACAGGGCCAGACGCAAGGACAGTCGACCGACCCTAAGCAAACCGGCCCGTCGGCGCCGCAAGGTGGCCAAACGCCTTCAACTGCGCCTCAGCAGAACGGCAGCGGCACGGTTCAGCAGGCCGACGTCCCCGTCCCGCAGGAAGAGAATCCCAACGTTAAAGCGGGCAGCAAGCAGGACGTCGACGCCATCGGCAACCGAAACGTCGGCCACGGCATTAACTTCTACTCGCTCGAACGCGAAATCGCCCTCGGCAAGCAACTCTCCGCCGAAGTCGAGCGCCAGGCGAAATTCATAAACGACCCGGTCGTCAACGAATACGTGAATCGCGTCGGCCAGAACCTGGTTCGCAACTCGGATGCCCAGGTTCCCTTTACGATCAAAGTCATCGACTCGGACGTTGTGAACGCCTTCGCTTTGCCCGGCGGCTTCTTCTACGTCAATAGTGGCCTGATCCTGCATGCCGACGAAGAGTCCGAACTCGCTGGTGTGATGGCCCACGAAATCGCTCACGTCTGCGCGCGCCACGGCACAAAGCAAGCTACCCATCAGGACATGGTTCAGATGGCCATGATCCCCGCGATGATTTTCATTCCATACACCTGGGCTGGCTACGCCATCTATCAGGGCATGCAGTTCGCGATTCCAATGGCTTTCTTGCAATTCACCCGCGTCGATGAACGCGAAGCGGACTACCTCGGCCTCCAGTACATGTACAAGGCGGGCTATGATCCAAACGCCTTCGTCGCCTTCTTCGAGAAAGTCGCCGCCGACGAGAAAAAGCAGCCCGGCACCATCCCCAAGATTTTCTCCACGCATCCGCCGACGCCGGATCGCATCGAAGCCTCGCAAAAGGAAATCGCCACGATTCTGCCGGCACGCGATGAGTACATCGTCACCACTTCGGAATTCGATGTCGTGAAACACCGGCTCCAGATGATCGAATCCAACATGAAGGTCAACGATAAGAATCCGAACGCGCCTAAGCTCCGCAAAAAGACCCAGCAGAGCGGCGGCAGCAATCCGAACTCGACCAGCACGGACCCGAACGATCCGAACGCTTCTGACCCGGACCGTCCAACACTCCAGCGCCGGCCCGACCCGAATCAGCCGTAGCAAGCTTCAACGCAGGGTAAAAAGTAACAGACCAAAAATAAACATGGCGCCCGGTGGTCACTCCCGGGCGCCTTCGTTTTCGCTCAACAAATCTTAACTTACCACTAGCGATGGTGCTCGTGCCTCTCCGTGACTTCTGCCACGCCCATCCGCTTCAATCCCTCAGCGTAATATTTCCTGTAGAGGATGTCCCACTCCTCGCTGCCTTCCAAAATTTCCTTCTTCTGCGACGCGATCTTTGCCCTGACTTCCGCGTCGACTTGCTCTTCCACCTTCAGGAGCGAAGTGATGATGTTCACGATCTCGTGCCGGATCGTGTCGCGGTCTTCAACGAAATCCACATCCGGGCTGGACACCAAAAAATCGATGATCTTGTGTGAGAGGCGAACCGTTTTTTCCCGAGTCAGTCGCATTAGCGGAGGATCAGCTTCCTTTCGCGAGCCAGCTGGCCTTTCACCTTCTTGTACATCTCCTGGTAAGAAACGCCGGTCGTGCGCATCTCCTCCTGGTACTTGGCCAGAATTTCGCGAACTTCTTCATTCAGGCGGTCCTCAATCGTCACCTCTTCCGCCATCACCCCGCGCACCTGCTGCGTGGTGGCGTCCATGCTCTTGACTTCAATCATCTTAGCGGCCACCAGGCGCTTCACGACTTCCTTCGCCATGTAGCCCACGTAATCCCGCGACAAAAGCATCCAGTTCGTCTCCGCACCACAGTCGAGCTATGCAGTCTAATGGTTGCCCGCGCGGAGTGTCAAGGCAGGTGGCGGTAGGTAAAATTCGCTCACTCGCGTTGCCGCGGACGCGTTCGCTCCATCCTGGCCGTCGCGCCCTTCACCGGAAATGCGTGGCCAACGTGATGTCCGCGTTGTACTGATCCACTTGCGAGTACAGCAAGTAGCGCCCGTCGGGAGAAACTGACATTCCCTCCTGAAGATTCTTCTCGGTACGGAACAGCCTCCGGATCCTCTTGGTAGCAAAATCATAAAACTCCACGCTTCTCGGCCGCTCGAACGGCACAAAATATATCCCGTCACGCGCCGCTGTCCATTGCGTCGAATTGGCGATCTTCGGCATCCCCGCGACGGGCTGCGGCGTGGCGCTGTCAGCATCCAGCGAATAAATCGTCAGGTCCTCGAGAAAATAACGTCTTGCCATCATCCGATTCCATATGCACGTCGCTCAGATCGTGGGTCTCCACAAGCAGCTTGGCATCGCCGCCCTCCGCAGGGCAGCGATAGATCTGGCGGCTGGTGTCTTGATAGCCGCGAAAGTAGATCCATCTCCCGTCGCGCGACCAGTACGGGTGCCCCGCCTCTTTCACATTCGTTTTCACCGCACGCGGCATTCGATCAGCGATGTCTAGGATGTACAGCCCGTAGTGTCCGTCGCCTTGCTCGATCTGAAATGCAATTTTTTGCGAATCCGGCAGCGCGGATATCCGGCAGGCGCCTGGTGCGTCCGTTGAACAGGGTTGCTGCCATCCGCATCGGCCATCCACAGGCTCCACGTTCCTGATCGGAGCAAGTCGAATGCCACGTGCTTCCCGTCCGGTGAATACTGGCTATTGTTCTGCGGCCTGGTCGAAACAAACATCGCCTCCGCCGGCGCCTCCGGATTTTGCAGATCCTTCCGCCACACGCCGATGCGGCTGTCGTACGCCGTATACGCAAGCTTGGTTCCGTCGGTCGATGTGGCCGGCCACTCGGCGCCGTCTCCCAGAATCTTGCGAGTTTCGCCATCGCTGACTCGCACTTCGTCGAGTTCCCGGTTACCGCTTCCGGCTGCCCACGCTTCTACGACCACCGATTCGTCGCCCGGGGTCCAGGCCAATCCCGCCAGATATTGATGGAAATTTGCCAGGGATCGCCGCGATCCTCCGTTCGCGTCGGCCTCGTCAATTTCAAACAGGTCGCGATTGTGAACGCAGCCGATGCCCATCTTTTTTCCGCTCGGCGAAAATGGAGGGAATCCTTCGTGCCGGCACGTCGCATCGTGGGGCAACTCGCGTGTCTCCAAAGTCTCTACGTTTAGAACATTCGAGCGGTTGCCGCTCCATCCCGTTCGCGTTTCGGAATAAGCGATCCACTTACCGTCGGGCGACCAACGCAGCGGCGCCGCCAGGTCGTATGGTGTCTGCGTCGCGATCAGCTTGCGCTCCGAACCTCCCAGCGCCGGTACGACGTAAATTCCGTTGTCGTCGCCCGCCACGCGATGAAACGCAATTTGCGTCCCGTCCGGCGACCACGTCGAGCTGATCCAGTCCGATGGATGATTTGTCAGCTTGAGTAGCGTTTCGCTTCCGATCACCTTTACGTACAAGTCGTAGCGCGCGCGTCCCGTTTTATTTCCCGAGTCGTGGTCCCACGCAAACGCGATCCGCGATCCATCCGGCGAGGACGACGGCGCCGTTTCCAATCCGGGATACGACGTGAAGGGCACAATTGTCATCGGTTGCAGATTGCTGGCCTTGTGCGGTGCGCGAAGCAGCGCTGCACCCACCGCAAGCGCAACAATCACCGCCGCGGTCCCAACAATCCAGTTCCACCCGTTCTCTGCTTTTGACTCCGGGACCGTTGCGAGTTCCGCCACTTTCCCCGATTCGCGAACCGGCATCTCGACCGGGGGCTCGGGCTTACTCTTGCCGATAAATCGATAGCCAGGTTTCGGCAACGTCTCGATATAGCGCGGGTCGTCCGCCGAATCGCCCAAGGCCTCTCGGATCTTATTCACAGCAGCCGCCAGGCTGTGCTCGAAATCGACGAACGTATCGCGCGGCCACAATTCCCGCCGGATTTCGTCCCGGGTCACCACCTCTCCCGCGTTTTTCGCCAGCAACGCCAATATCAGGAACGGCTGCGCCTGCAACCGGACTTTCAGCCCATCCTTCAGGAGCTCCCCGGACCGCAGGTCCATTTCAAATTGGTCGAACGCCAGACGGGAAGGCTTCGTAACAAAACTCGAATTCGAAGGGACGGACGCGGCCATTCAGGTCACTCACGAACGCGGCAGGGGGGTCGGTGGGGATGCGAGCAGACGCCAAAAGGCGCGGTCAATTCCAAATTGTTTCATTATCAGACCGATAAGCCCGTCTCCGTCAGAACGTTAGCCGGTGACTTGGAATTGACATCGAAATGATGTCCCGTGCATTGCACGGCGAGCTGCGCTTCCGCATAGTCCGCCCCAGCATCGTCTTTTGGCTGCGGCCGCTCTACGCCTGGGATGTAGAAGACGGATTCACCGGCCAAACTTCAAGGAGAGAAATTATGAACCGATCCAAAATCATTCGTGAACTTGGCTTACCCCGGTTGTCCGTTCTGGTCGTTTTAGCCTCACTCACCCTCCTGCTGACACCGTCCAACGCGAAAGCAGGCTGCGGCTACGACTACAAAGCCTCGCCCAAGACCACAACTCCGGCCGGAACCTTGCCTGCCACGCTGCCAAAGTCCTCCGACGAGGAGAACTACAAGGGCCTGGTATCGATCGTCGGGCTCTGGAACGTCGTCTACACGGCCGAATACACCACGCCTCCGTTCCCCGCTCCGCCGTTTCAGTTCCTCGAGTCTTACAAAACATGGCACGGCGACGGCACCGAATTCGAAAACGCTTTCCTGGGTCCTGAAGGCGGAAACATTTGCTTCGGCGTATGGAAGGAAATCGGCAAGGCCTGCGTCAAGCTGCACCACATCGGCCTAATGTTTGCCTCCGACGGCAGCATCTCCAACGTCTTCACCGTCGATGAAACGGATACCGTCGCGCCGAACGGCAAGACGTACGCCGGCGAGTTCGACTTCAAGCTATTCGACAACGCCGATTTCCTCGGCACCGGCACTCCCATCGCCGAAGTGCAGGGAAAAACCGCCGCGACTCGCATCACCGTCGACTAACCGGCTGAACGCGAACTCGCAGTTCCCCGAGTTGGCAAAGGGGACCGACCAATCCCCTTTGCCACCGGCCTTTCCCCCTCCCGCTGTTCCGCTTTTGCTTCGCTCCGACTCGAAAATTTCGGCTGCCTGTAGTAAGTTTCGCGCCAACGTTGCGAGCTTCCAAGAAGTTGCTGCGCGGGCAGCCAGCGTGAAACCCGGCGCCGATCTGGCTTGCAACGCGCGCATCAACAATTCGGAACGAATTCTCTGAATCCACCGAAGTAGTCCTACCAGCTGCCGCTGGAACGGAGCAACAGGAGATGGCTCGATGAAATTATTATGGAGCGTAGTGATCGTCGCATTCGGAGTCGCGGCAATCGCCGCACTCTCTTCGCCGCTCACCGCCGTCGCCCCGCAAACCGCCACGTCTCGCATCGTCGCCTCCGCAAACGCTTTTCTCTCGACGCTCGATGCAAAGCAGCGCCGAAGCGTTCTCTACAGTTTCGAGGATGAAAAGCAGCGCGCCACATGGTCCAACTTTCCGACCTCGTTCGTTCCGCGCGGTGGGATCAGCTTGAAAGACATGACTCCTGCTCAGCGCAACGCCGCGATGGCGCTGGTTGCATCCGCGCTCAGCCCAAAGGGTTTTGAAAAAGTTCAAGAAATCATGGAAGCCGACGAAGTTCTGAAAACCAACGATGCAGGCCGTCCTCCCGGCCCTCCGCCGGACAGCGGCAACCCTGCAAATCGCGATCGTAGTGGCCCTCCGGGGCCTCCTCTTGGAAATGGCGCAGGTCGTCCACCGCGCGGTGGCCCCCCGAACGGCGGCGGCGCGATGTTCGGCAAAGATCTCTACTACATTTCGATTCTCGGTAAGCCGTCCGAAATAGATCCGTGGTTGTTCCAGTTCGGCGGACACCATCTCGCATTGAACATCACCATCGACGGCGAACGCGGCATCCTCACTCCCAGTCTCACCGGGGCGCAGCCTGCTCTTTACCCATCAAACGGAAAGACAGTCCGTCCTCTCGCAGGCGAAAGCGACAAAGGCCTCGCGCTGCTCAACTCACTCGACGACGCTCAGCGCAAACAGGCCATTCTCAGCTACCAGCTCGCGGACCTCGTCCTCGGCCCCGGACAGGACGGCAAAACCATTCAGCCCGAAGGCCTAAAAGGTTCTGAAATGACCGAAAAGCAGCGAGCCATGCTTCTGGATGTGATCTCCGAATGGGTCGATATCGTTCACGAAAGCGCGGCAGCCGCTCGGATGGCCCAACTCAAAGAGGACATCAACGAAACCTGGTTCGCCTGGAGCGGCCCAACCACCGCCGAGCCCGGAAAAAACATCAAAGCCTATTACCGGATTCAAGGCCCTCATCTCGTAATTGAATACGCGCCTCAGACTCTCGGCGGCGACCCGTCGCTTCACGTTCACACCATGTATCGCGACCCCACGAATGATTACGGCCGGGGGATTATCGGGAAATGAAGGCGCGCCTCATCGCTATCGCCGCGATTTTTTTCGCGATCGCTGCAGCCGCGTCGGCACACCGTCTCGACGAGTACTTGCAGGCCACAATTCTGTGCGTCGAGAAGGATCGCCTCGATGCGTCGGTGCGCTTAATTCCGGGTGTAGCCGTCTCCTCGGAAGTGATTGCGAGCATCGATACCGACGGAGACGGCCTCCTCTCCGACTCCGAACAACACGCCTATGCCGTGCGCGTCCTCTCCGATCTATCGCTTTCGATCGATGGTGCGCGTTTAACGCCGAAGCTCGTCTCATTGAGTTTCCCGACGATTGCCCAGATGAAAGACGGCCTCGGAGAAATCCACATTGATTTCGTCGCCGTCTTGCCGTCGGGTGATCCGAATCGCAAACTCACACTCGAAAATCGTCACCAGCTCCCGATCTCTGTCTATCTTGTGAACGTTTTAGTTCCGCGAGATCCCGACATTCAAGTCGTCGCTCAGAATCGCAACAGCACGCAGTCCCACTACGAACTCGTCTATGTGCAGGCAGAAGCTACGTCAGGCTCGCGATTGCAAAAATGGTGGCGCGGACTACTCGGCTGGAGCAACTCCGTCGGCTTCGCCAGCGTTTTCCGCCTTGGCATGCGTCACATCGCGGAGGGAACCGACCATCTTCTCTTCCTGCTGGCATTGCTGTTGCCCGCGCCGCTGCTCGTGGTCGGTTTGCGTTGGGCTGGTTTCGCTGACCTGCGCCGCAGTCTTTTGAAGATCCTTAAGATCGTCACCGCATTCACGATCGGCCATTCGATCACGCTCGCGCTTGCGGCGATGGGCGTCGTCCACGTGCCCAGCCGCCCTGTCGAGGTGCTGATCGCCGTTTCGATCCTCGTCTCGGCGATTCATGCGCTCCGCCCAATCTTTCCCGGAAAAGAAGCCGCAATCGCCGCGTTCTTCGGCCTCGTCCACGGCTTGGCGTTCGCGAGCACCCTCGGCCAGTTGGGACTTGGCCGCTGGGAACGCGTGGCCGGAATTCTCGCCTTCAACCTCGGCATTGAGACCATGCAGTTGGTCGTGGTCGCCGTCACGCTGCCTTCGCTCATCCTGATGAGCCGCACCAGCGCGTATCCGGCGCTCCGAATCGGTGGGGCGCTTTTCGCAGGCTGCGCGTCCATCGGCTGGATCGCTGACCGGCTCTGCGGTCTTGCTAACCCGTTCGACGCCGCCGTCGCTGCAACGACGCGCCACGCTCCGGCCATCGCGGTCATTCTGTTTGTCACCAGCGTAATTTGCTGGCTTGCCTGGCAATCGTCTTTCGCCGCGCAAAACTGGCAACGCGCGGATCCTAGCAAGCTCACTCCTGAAGAACGCCGCGCACAATTCTAACGACGCAACGTTATCCCGCGCCCTACAAGGTAAACAAAAACCAGCGACAGCGCCGTCGCAGTTGCGATCCAAGCGTGGCTTCTTTCGATCGCGCCACACGGCCTTTCGGGAGCTGTCTTTCGGGGGATGTAGAAGCGCAGCCATAGAAGCCCGGAATGCCCACCCGCCGTTCCCGGCAACGCCGATTTCCACATCAGTTGGATACCAGCCGGATTGAAGAGCGCACTCAAGCACAGAATCCCTACCGCGGAGAGGTAGGGAATCAGCGTGAGATGGCGCAGCCTCGGCAGATCGTTTCTCGAAACACCGACGTAGCGGACTAATGCTCTTCCCACGATCAGCGCCGCTGCGAAATACGCCACAAGGCCGCCGGCGCCGAGCAGAACGCGCCAGAACCATTGCGGATGCAATCCGTCCATTACGATGGCCCCATCTCCAAATCCAGTCACGCCCGAAAAGAAAAAGTATCCCGTGCCCGCCAGCACGTTGAATGTAAAACCGAGGAAGAGAAAGTAGCGGCGACGCACCGAGCTCTGCCTCGCGGTCTTCCATGCTAGCCAGAAAATGAACGCCGCGGCGAGATTCGCAAGCGTGCCTGCTGCTGCGACCAGCCGGGTATCCGCGCCGCCTGCCCACTCGACCGTACTCAATACGCCTAAAGTTGTCCCAGTAGCCAGCGCGGTCGCAGCATGGCCCAGTCCTTCATGAACGACGTTCGTCACCATCTCAGCAATCAAGCTAATCGCAACGACGGTCATTACGTCATCGCCCGGTTTGTTCGTTGTCATCGGCCACCGCTTCCGCTTCACAGTAGCGCAGACCTCAAGCGCAGCGGCTGACGATTTGAACGAGCTCAGACCGCGAACGTCCACGCCATTGCCGGTCGAAGCACAATCGCGCCTGGCAAAAACGCCACCCGACAGCGGGCGTCGATCTGCGCCTCCCACTCTTGTGATCGTGCGGCGGCTTGCCACCGCTTCGCCCATCAAACCCGAGCCGCAAATCGCTCACGCTACAGGAGGGCACAAACGCCGCATACACAATTTCTTAGTTGTTCCGGGCTATTTAATAGACGTAACGGGAGTGATCGCAGCCGCAGACAATGCTGGGCCAGGTGCGGAGAGCTTCTCGATCAAGTGCGGCGGAAGGTGCGACAGATTTCTTGCAGCGATCGCCGGGTAGCGCGCCGCGTCAATACGATTCAAGCCCTGCGCCAACTCAGTTAAACGACTTGCGCCTGCAGCCCTCTCGTCGCTCATCGGACACCCCGCCAGGTGACTTCGAATCTCGACGACCACTGCGAAGATCTACGCGTGCGCTTCGTGATGCATCACCGGTCTCGACGTCCAGAACCGGCGCGCCAGCAGCCGCACCGAAATGGTCGCGATCGCGATCCCAGCGATGGCCGCAAGCGTCACCACCAGATAAAAGTCCGTCGCCGTCACGTTCTCCGGACGCACAAAAACGTGCGTCCAAATCTTCGCGAGAAACAGGTACGTCCCCACGGACGCGATCGCGAAGCTTCCCACCCCGCAGATCATCATTTTTAATTTCTGCACGGATTCCCCCAAGTCGAATGCCGTTGACGTGAGTGTGCCACACGCGTTCCGTCGCGAAACTCCAATGCGCCGTGACAGTGTTCATGTTGTAACCTCCCATTAACGTTTACGCGTCATCTACCCGGGCGCGTGGTGTTGAAGAACAGAGCTGGGAAATCCTCGCATCGCGCAAAACTGCCGTTAACGACTCTGAACCAGCGTCAAGGCGCATAGGGCCTCAGCTCGATTCCGTCTTGAGGCGATTTGTTGTAGTGTCGAGCCCGCTCAAACACATGCGCAAAACATCACGGAAACCCGCCGAAGCTGCCCGCAAACCGCGCTCGCCCGCCGAGCCGCGCGCGAAAGCCGTTCCGAAACCCGAGGTTTCCGCCCTGCAAGCTTCCCAGCGGCACGCGGCTGACCTTCTGTTTCGCCTCGATCAGCAGCGCCGCATCATGGACATCACGCTTTCCTCGATCTCCGATTTCGCCTACATCTTCGACCGCGAAGGACGCTTCGTCTTCGTCAACCAGGCGCTGCTCGATCTTTGGGGCCTCACGCTGGAAAAAGCCGTAGGCAAAGATTTCTTTCAGTTGAGGTATCCGGACGAGCTCGCCGCACGTCTCCAGCGCCAGATCCAGATCGTATTCGAGACCAAGGAAGGCCTCACCGACGAGACCGAGTATCACAGCCCCACTGGCGCCGGCGGCTACTACGAATACATCTTCCGCCCCGTCTTTGATCGCACGGGCAACGTGGAACTGGTCGCCGGCTCAACGCGCGACATCACCGAACACAAGCGCATCGAGCAACAACTTCAGTCGGCACAGACCGAGCTCGAAGAGCGCGTCCTCGAGCGCACCGCCGAGCTGAAACTCGCGAACCAAAGCCTCCGCAACCTTTCGGCGCAGCTTCTTCAGATCCGCGATGAAGAAGGCCGTCGCCTTGCCCGCGATTTGCACGACAGCGCCGGCCAGATGCTCGCCGCCATCGCCATGAACATCGCCACCGTGAAAGCCGAAGTGCATAAACTCGACGACGCAGGCGCGCGCGCAGTACTCGAAAACGACGCGCTCATCAAAGAAATGACCCGCGAGATCCGCACCGTTTCCTACCTGCTCCATCCGCCGCTGCTCGACGAGCTGGGCCTGCAATCCGCGCTCAGCTGGTATGTGGACGGATTTTCGGAGCGCAGCAAAATTCAGACTGAGCTCGAAATCGCCTCTGATTTCGGTCGCCTCCCCATCGACATCGAGACTGCGATCTTTCGCATCGTGCAGGAATGCCTCACCAACATTCACCGGCACTCCGGCAGCACGACGGCGCTGATCCGCGTGAGCCGCGAAAACGAGAAAATTGTGGTTGTCGTTCAGGATTGGGGCACAGGAATTCCTGCGGATAGGCTTGCGCCCGAGAACTCAGGAGGACTAAAAGGCGTCGGCTTTCGCGGTATGACCGAACGCCTCCGCCACCTCGGCGGCAGCCTCCAGATCTACTCGGACACGCACGGCACCGTCGTCACCGCCAGCTTCCCCGTCGAAAAGCGCGATCCGGCCGACGAGATGGAATCCTGAAGGTTGGTTTCGGCGTGGGCTAAACGCGAGGCATTTTAAAGTGGATATCCAGCGCTCGCTCTACGGCGTGCGCGGAATCCGGTCCCCACACCCGCGCAACGGTGATTAGAACGTCATTCACCGCATTCTGTCGCGGCTCGCCTGCGTGAGTTTTTTCATCGAGCGTTTCCGCCGCCCAGTTAAGGGCTTTCTCGGCCGCGTTTTCTGTTGTTATCAGGTTCATTGCCGTTCTCCTTGCATTTAGCTTGCCTTGCGCGCCGCCAGCATTTTTCGCGGTTTTGCACCGCTCTTCTTCTGCGCGCCACTGCTCGCCAGGCTCTTCTTCAACGCCGTCATCATGTCGATCACCGGCGCGCGCTTCGACGTCTCTCCCACCTCGATCGCCTTTCCGTCGCTCTTCGACTCGATCAGCTTCTTCAGCCGCTCCTGAAATTCGTTGTGATATTGCTTGGGCTTGAATGGCTCGGTAAGCGACTGGATCAACTGCTCGGTCAGCTTCACTTCCTGCGGCTTGAAATGCTGCGGCTCCAGCACGCCGTACTGTGGGAGCGCACGAATCTCGTTCGCGAAATACATCGTATGCACCAGAATGCCGTGCTGGTAGGGCCGCAAAAACACCGTATAGTCCCGCTGGTGCATGGTCAGCTTCCCAATCCCGACGCTCCGCGTGTCCTCCAGCGCCTTCAGCAGCAGAAAATAAGCCTTCTTCCCTTCCTCGTCCGGCAGGCAGAAATATGACGCGTCAAAAAAGATCGGATCGATCTCGCTCATCTTCGTAAACGCCACAAGCTCCAGATTCTTCGATGAAGCCGCCGCGATCTTCTTCAGCTCCTTGCCTTCCATCAACACGTATTGCCCCTCGTCAAACTCGTAGCCCTTGATCACCTCGCTGCGATCCACCTGCCTCTCACACACCGGGCAGTAGAGCGGCTGCCGGAGTCGGGAGTGGCACACATTGTGAATCTGGTGCAAATGCGTACGCTCGGCCCGGGCGGCCGCGTACAGCTTCACGGGAATCGTTACCAGGCTCAGCACAATCGAGCCACGCCATACCGACGAAGCCATCTTTTTCACCTCGCCCTCCTATTTTCCGGCGTTCCATTCGCCCGCAATATACACACATCCCCCTAGGCTCGTCTGTGATTCCCGGTACATCAAAACTCCCGATTGAATTCGCCCTGGAACCCGCGAATACTCAGCCTTCGTCTCCGCATCGGAGCGCACCGTCTTACGTCAACGCGCGCGACCCGCGAGCACAATGCCCAATTCATCCAATCCCGCCACACTGGCCAACGTCACCAAAGCGCCGATGCCCCAAAGCCTCCGCCCCGCCCTCGCGACGCTCAGCGAAGACCCGCCCAGCAACGACCCCGCATGGCTCTACGAGATCAAGTTCGACGGCATCCGCGTACTCTCGATCATCAAAAAAGGCGCGACGCACCTTTTCGCGCGCTCCGGCCGCGACATCACCCGCGAATATCCCGAGCTCGCGGGCCTCACGAAATCCATCAAAGCGCGTGACGCGATCCTCGACGGCGAAGTCGTGGTCCTCAACGCGCAGGGCCACAGCGACTTCCAGCGCCTGCAATCCCGCTTCGGCGTCCAGGATCCCTCCGAAAAATTGCAGAAAGAAACCGCGCCCGTCCTCTACCTTTTCGACCTGCTCTACTGCGACGGCTACGATCTGCGCCGCACACCGCTCGTCGAGCGCAAGCGGCTCCTCCAAAAAATCGTCACTCCCTCCGTCCAAATCCGTATCTCCGCCTACCAAGCCGGTCGCGGCACCGAACTTTTCGCAGCCGCCATGAAGCAGGGGCTCGAAGGCATCATCGGCAAGCGCGCCGACAGCTCCTACGCCGAAGGCCGCACCACCAACTGGCTGAAGTTCAAAGGCCTTCAGGAAATCGACGGGGTAATCGGAGGATGGACCTCGCCTCGCGGATCGCGCGAATTTTTCGGCAGCCTGCTCGTCGGTTTGTACGATGAAAACGCCGAGCTGAAATTCGTCGGCGGCGTTGGCACCGGCTACACGCGCGACGTGGAAAAGCGCATCTTCGAAAAGCTGCAAAAAGTCGCCACCGCGCGCTGCCCGTTCTCGCCCGAACCGAAAACGGGTGAACAAGCGCACTGGGTGAAGCCGGTGATTGTCGGCCGCATCGGATACGCCGAGTGGACCTCCGACCGCCACCTCCGCCAGCCGCGCTTTCTCGGCTTGCAGCCCGATCGCGATCCGAAGCAGAGCACGTTCATGAAGGAGAAAATGTCAAAGAGTGGCGCTGGCACTCCTGCCCGTGGTAACGCGGGCGATCCCGCCCGCGGCAGTGACGCACAAAATGCCCGAGCGACAAAACCGAATGCGAAGGCTGCGTCGGCTCGCGCGAACACAAAAACGCACGTGCTACTCAAAGCCACGCGCTCACGCGGCAAGCGCGTTCACCCTCGCATCGGTAAAGTGATTGCACCAAAACGTGGCACCGGCAATCGTGCCGGTGGGGCCGCACAGACAGGATGGTCTGTGCCACGAGGGAAGGAAGTGGAATCGGTCCTCGCCGCCCTCGCCGACAAATCCAACCAGGACCTCCAGCTCACTCTCGCCGGCAAGCCGCTCAAGCTCACCCACCTCGACAAAATCTACTTCCCCAAGGACGGCTACACCAAGCGCGACGTGCTCGTTCACTACGCCGCCGCGAGCCCTTACCTGCTTCCCTATCTCGTCGACCGTCCGCTGGTCCTGCACCGCTATCCCAACGGCATCGCCGCTGGCGCCTTCTACCAGAAAGAATCCGGCCCATCGATCCCCGAATGGATCCGCACGGTGAAGATTTATTCCGATTCCAAACGCGCCGACGTCGCCTACTTTCTCGCCGACGATCTCGCCTCGCTGCTCTACCTCACCAACCTCGGCTGCATGGAGCAGAATCCGTTCTCCGCGCGCTTCGACGACCTGGAAACTCCGGACTACATGTTCATCGACCTCGATCCCACCGAGGGCACGCCGTTCCCGCGCGTGGTCCGCGCCGCCCAGCTTCTGGGAAAAGTTCTGGACGAAACCAAACTCAAATGGTTCGCCAAAACTTCCGGCGCCACCGGCATTCACGTGTTCATTCCCATTGAGCGGCGCTACAAATTCGACCAGGTTCGCGCACTGCTCGAAATCGTCACGCGCATCGCCGTCGAGCGCGAAAAAAATCTGCTCACCCGCGTCTTCACCGTGCGCGACCGCCCGAAAAATTCCGTTTTCGTCGACGTGCGCCAGAACGCCTACGCGCAATCGCTCGCGTCCGTATTCTCCATCCGCCCGCGCGACGGCGCTCCCGTCTCGACGCCCGTCGCCCCAAGCGAGCTGACGCCCCAGCTGCGCCCCGAACAGTGGAATATCCGCACGGTCGCGAAGCATCTCCCCGCTCGCGCCAAAATCTGGGCGAATTTTTGGAAGACTCGCCAGACCCTCGAAGCCGCCCTCTCCGCCCTGGAAAAAGAGTCCGCCGCGAGCATCTGACAGGGACGTCCCGACATTCGAAAAAAATGCGACTTGGAGCCGACTAGCGGGTACTACGGCTGACCGCCTTCGGCGATCTGCATTTCACTCTAATACATTACCGTCGCAGTAACGGGAATTCTTGACGCTGAGCGAAATGCGGACGAATCCCGTGCCGGAGCGCCTTTAAGCAGCAATCTGTCAACAGATCTCCAGAGCCACATGGACAATTACTGTTGGGCGGCATCTCGCCGATCCCTGCGGACTCTAGTTACGCCAAACGAATTTCTAATCGTCGCGATGCAATTAGAATTACTTATAACTTCAACGCCTGCACCACAAGTCCATTGCTAATCGTCACTCACGAAGTATTTTTTCGCGCACCTTCGAAATTTCGGTCTCCGCGTACGCATTCCCCGCAAACTTGAATTCTAATCGGCGCTCCCGCGATTGAAATGTTACGGAACTTCATGAAAACAAAGCGCGATGGTACTTGCTAATCGGCTCCAACTCGGCGCCCGCAGCATAGGCAGTTGACGTCGCATAGGGTTCAGACGGTGGGCGAGTGGCGCGGGGCGACTCCCGCGATGGTCGCTGAGCTTGGCGGGAGATCGATTTTCGTAGTCGTGGAAATGGCTCAACCGGGGACCGACCAAGAGTCGGTCCCGCACAGACTCGAGAGTCTATGTTACGGCGCGCCTCGCACGCCTGAAGCACCCAGCGCACTCCGGCCTGTGGCACTTCAGACCCGCGCCGAACGTACTGGTCTCAAGCGGTTCGAAAGTCGCAGAATTGTGGTTTGTTCCGGGGCGCAGAGTGATTTTAGGGAACGAAAGAGCTGACGAGGCGGTTCCACGCGGCGGTATTGCCGATGCCGACGGAGACCACGGCCACCATCGCGATGCCGGCATAGCCCTTCAGGAACCAGAGGTTCGGCCTGCTGGTCATGGCCCATTGGAGAACGAAAAGCAGCGCGCCAAAAATCAGCACCAGATCCCAGGCGTAGAGCGGCCGGACGGCGAGATCCCCAACGTACGGCAAACGGCCCAACGATCCGGACTGGAGGATGACCGTCGCGAGCAACATCATCGGACGGTGTGCGTCAGGCTTGCGGCGGTAAAGGTAGCCGAACGCGACGAAAGTGCCGAACAGCAGCATCTCTGCGTACATCGTGGCCAGGAACACCCTCGCCCCGCCGAAGACATCGGACGCATGTGGGTTGAAGTGAGCCGAATACGTCGCGGCAAGCAGTCCAAAAATCGCGGCAACCACGCCGAACAGACTACCGAGCGGGCCGATCGCCAGATGAAGTTTGCGGCGGCCGGTTTGAATGAAGAGACTTTGCACGACAAACAGAAGCACCCAGCCGGTCATCGCGAGGCCGTGAAGCACCACGAACGGGAGAATCCGCGGCGTGATTTCCCGGCCTGCGGGATTCTGGCCATGCAGGTAGAAATTGCGGAAGCCGCCGGCGGTGCAAACTAGCATGACGACCGCGGCGATCAGGTAGAAGCGGCGATCGGAGGCGGCGCGGGCATCTTTGACTTGGCCTGGAGCTTGAGCTGTGGTGCGCGGCGTGGACGCGCGCGCTCCTGCAGCGATGGTCTGGGACATCTGACGACCTTCTGGTGCGAAATTCCGGCGACTGGCAGGGCCGGAGTGTTGTCGCGGATTCTACACCGGATTCGGTGGACGCGGAGCGCTGTTGATGGGGCCGCTTGCCGAGCGGTGAAGGCTCTCGCGCGGGTGAGGCTGCGCGAGCGGTAGGCGCTGCTCGCCGAGCGTTATGTCACCGCTGAGGTGGCACACCGAGATGGCCATCCATTCTGGCTCGGTGGAATGCCAAATTTGTCTCACGCGCGGGCTTGGAACGCGTCGCGCCTGCTCGCCAACTCTGATAATCTTGTATGGTTTCACGGCCAGATTCGAACACTTAGCGCATCGAAATCCTAGAGCGAGGGACCTTACCACGTGACTTCTTCCACCGTATCGGCGACCCACACTGGGCGCGCCTTCAATTTCAATGCCGGGCCGGGCGCGTTGCCGCTGCCGGTGCTGGAGCGCATCAACCAGGAGTTGACCGATTACCGCGGCTCGGGCATGAGCGTGATGGAGATGAGCCACCGCTCGGCGGAGTTCGAAGCGATCATCGCGCGGGCCGAAGCGAACCTGCGCAAGTTGATGGCGATTCCGGAGGACTACGGCGTTATTTTTGTGCAGGGCGGCGGAAGCGCGCAGTTCACCATGGCGCCGCTGAACCTGCTGGTGCCGGGCAAGCCGATCGATGTGATTCACACGGGAATGTGGACTTCGAAGGCGATCGCGGAGTTGAAGAAAGGCACGCCGTACCGGCTGGCTGCGTCGACCGAAGCGGAAGGATTCAAGCGGCTGCCGCGCAAGGACGAGATTCAGATCTCGCCGGACGCTTCGTACGTGCACATCTGCACGAACAATACGATTGAAGGCTCGGAATGGAACGAACTGCCCGAAACCGGCGGCGTGCCGCTGGTGGCGGACGCCTCGTCAAACATTTTGTCGAAGCCGATGGATGTGACCAAGTTTGGCGCGATTTTCGCGGGCGCGCAGAAGAATCTGGGGCCGTCGGGATGCACGGTGGTGATCGTGCGGAAGGATCTGGCGGAGCGCGCGGACAAAAATTTGCCCACCGTGCTGCAGTACCGCACGCACATCAAGGAAAAGTCGCTATACCACACGCCGCCGACGTTTGCGGTGTACATCATTGGCCTCGTGCTGGAGTGGATTGAGAAAGAAGGCGGCGCTGTCGCGATGGCGGCGCGCAACGCGAAGAAAGCCGACGCGCTGTATGGCGCGATCGACGCGAGCGGCGGGTATTACGTGGGGCCGATCGAGAAGGCGTCGCGCTCGAAGATGAATGTGACGTTCCGCGTGGCCGGGGGCAACGAAGAACTCGAGAAGAAGTTCGCGAAGGAAGCGATGGCGGCGAAGCTCGTCGGCCTCGCCGGACATCGCTCCATCGGCGGGATGCGCGCCTCGCTCTACAACGCCGTCTCGCAGGACGCGGTCGACGCGCTGGTCGGCTTCATGGCGGACTTCAAGCGCAAGAACGGATAGTTTGGCATTGGCTGTCGAACGGCGCATCACACAGTTTGACGCGGCAGGTTTTGACTTCGTGCGGTGCGACGCCGCGCCGCTTGTTCGACGCCGCTACAACCGCTGCCCGGTCCACGTGCGGAACCGGCCTTTACATAAGGCGGCTCGGAGCGCACCTCGTCGCGCGTCCCCCTGACTGGAAAGACGGCCGACGCAATCAGGCCACCACCGCCCGAAGGGCGATGCCGGCTCTTGAGAGATCGACCGGTCGCGGGTTGAAACCACCTTCGCCCGAAGTTTGTGCGCCCCAGCCCCTGCTGGGCGGTTTGATCCGGGGGGTTGGGTGCACGTTGCGGCGGGACGCGGTCGTGGGATCTCAGCCGGGTCGGCTATCCCACCTGTCGACAAAAAAGCGACGCGCTCTCGGTGTTGGCAAGAGTGCCACAGGTGGTGTGGTAATTCCGCAACACATCGCTTGACACCTCGAAAAGGGGTGGTATTGTCGGGTTTGCGATGCGAATGACCGCCCAAACGCTGATTTTCCGATGCAACAGCAATTCCCTCCTCGCGGTATTCCGCGCCCGTTCGGCCGCGGTTCCCACATTGAAAGGCACAGAGACACGCTCGTGAAGGTGAAGCGACTGCGCTCGAGCCGGCGGTTCTGGATCATCACGGGCGGGATCGTGGTGGTGCTGCTGGCGGCGCTGGTGTTCACGCTGGGGTCGCTGAACGTTCCGCTAAACCCGGAACAGGGCAACGACTTCGTGGTGTTCTTCGCGGTGTCGACGCTGCTCGCTGCAGCGCTGCTGGTGTTCAGCCTGATTCTGACGCGGAGCCTGGTGCGGCTGTGGGCGGAGAGGCGGAGCCGGCAGCTGGGGTCGCGGTTCAAGGTGAAGATGGTGCTCGGGGCGATGGGCATCTCGCTGCTGCCGATCCTGTTCCTATTTTTCGTAAGCTACGCGCTGGTGAACCGGACGCTGAACGCGTGGTTCCCGCGGCCGCTGGAGCTGGCGAACGAGCAGACCCAGCAGCAGATGGCGGAGATGGCTCGGACGACGCGCGAGCACTTAAACCGGATCGCGCAGCGCGCCGCGTCGAGCGCCGATGCGGGCGAGACGGTGCAGGGGCTGGATTGGGCGGTGGACGCGACGTGGAGGACCGACGCGAGCGGGGCGAGCGAGGCTGGCGTGGTGTATTTGAGTTTGCCGTCGGCGGGGGGCGCGAAAGCGGAGACGGTGACTCCGACGAAGCTGGCGGACCCGCCGGTGCGCGTGAGGGCGTTGCCGATCGGGGCGGAGGTGTGGAGGGCCGGGGAGCAACTTTATATAGCGGGCTCGGCGCCGTACAAGGGCGGCAAGCTGTACGTCGGTCGCGTGCTGCCTACGGATTTTCTGGATCGCTACGACGACATCGAGACGCAGACGGCGACGTATATGGCCGAGCGGCAACAACTGCGCGCCTACAAGCGTGAAATTTTGCTGGCGCTGTTTTTTGTGACCGTGCTGCTGGTGTTTACAACGACTTGGGTGGCGCTGTTTTTGTCGAAACAGGTGACGGTGCCGATTCAGGCGCTGGCAGAAGCGACCCGGGAGATCGCGCGCGGGAATTTCGATCATCAGATTGATGTCCGCGCGCAGGACGAGCTGGGAACGCTGGTGCGGTCGTTCAATCGCATGACCGAGCAACTGGGCGAGGGGCGGCGCCAGATTAACGAGTTTACGTTGAGCCTGGAGCATGCGATCGAGGAGCGCGAGGGGCGGCGGAAGTTGATGGAGGCGATCCTCGAGAATATTCCAACGGGCGTGGTGTCGTTGACGGCGACGGGGGAGATAGCGCGGCTGAATTCGGCGATACCGGCGATTTTGGGGGATCACGCGCGCGGGGCAAAGTCGCTGCAGGAGCTGCTGGGCGAGGACGGCGCGCGGGGCGTGATGCATTTGATGCGGCGGTCGCTGCGGATGGGTGCGGCGTCGAGAGAAATTGAGATTGCGGCGTCAGGACGGCTGGTCCGCGCGGCGGTGACGGTGAGTTCGCTGGGGCCGCGGAAGTCCAATCCAGGATTCGTTGTGGTGATCGACGACTTGACGGATCTGTTGCGCGCGCAGAAGGCGGCGGCGTGGCAGGAAGTGGCGCAGCGGATCGCGCACGAGATCAAGAATCCGCTGACGCCGATACAGCTTTCGGCGCAGCGACTGCTGCGGCATCTAGATAAAACGCGCGGGGCGCACGCCAATGGCGGCGGGGCGCACGCGGAACTGGAAAAGCTGGTGTCGGATTGCGCGGGGCTGATCGAGCGCGAGGTGATGACGCTCGAGTCACTCGTGGATGCGTTCTCGCAATTTGCGCGATTCCCTTCCGCGCGGCTCGCGGCGGAGGATTTGAATACGATTGTTTCGAGCGCGCTGGATTTGTTTCATGGGCGGCTGGAAGGAATCACGGTGAAGACGGAACTGGCGGCAGCGTTGCCGCCGGTGAAAGCGGATCGGGAGCTCTTGCGGCGCGTGGTGGCGAATTTGATCGATAACGCGGCGGAATCGATGGAGGGATCGACGATTCGGCGATTGCGCGTGGCGACTAGGATGGACGCGGAGCGCGAGACGGTGGAGATCGAAGTGGCGGACAGCGGGCACGGAATTTCGCCGGAAGATAAGGAGCGGCTATTCCTGCCGCACTTTTCGACGAAAGAACGCGGCACGGGGCTGGGCCTGGCGATCGCGAGCCGGATTATCGAAGAGCACAACGGAAGCATTCATGTGGAAGACAATTTGCCGACGGGAGCACGGTTCGTGATTCGGTTCCCGGTCGCGGAAGTGGCGGCAGCGGCCCCGGTGGAATCCTAAATTACAACGCGTTGCGCGCTTGAGTTTGAGGAGACGGTTAAAGGGCGATGGCGGGAAATATTTTAGTTGTCGATGACGAAGGCGGAATCCGCGAATCGCTGAGCGCGATTCTACACGATGAAGGATACGCGGTGGCGACCGCAGGCTCGGGCGAGGAGTGCCTGGAGAAACTCCAGAGCGCGGCGTTCGACGCGATCCTGCTGGACGTGTGGCTGCCGAAGCTGGATGGGCTCCAGACGCTCGAACGCATCCAGAAGATGGACACGGCGCCGGCGGTGGTGATGATTTCCGGCCACGGAAATATCGAGACGGCGGTTCGCGCGACGAAGCTTGGCGCGTTTGATTTTGTAGAGAAGCCGCTTACGCTGCAGAAAGTCGTGCTCGTGGTACGCAACGCGGTGGAGTATTCGCGCCTTGAATCAGAAAACAAGCGACTGCGCGCGGAACAGGACGAGAGAAATCAGATTCTCGGCAACAGCGTTCCGATGAAGGCGTTGCGGCAGCAGATCGCACTGACAGGCCCGACGAATGGGCGCGTGCTGATCTATGGCGAGAGCGGCACAGGCAAGGAATTGGTTGCGCGCGCGCTTCACGGAAGCAGTGCGCGGCGGGAGCTGCCATTTGTGGAAGTGAACTGCGCGGCGATTCCGGAAGAGTTGATCGAGTCCGAGATGTTCGGACATCGTAAGGGGAGCTTTGCGGGTGCGAGCGAAGACAAGATCGGAAAGTTTGAAAAGGCGGACGGCGGGACGTTGTTCCTGGATGAAGTGGGCGACATGAGCCTGAAGACGCAGTCGAAGGTGCTGCGGCTGCTGGATGAGAACCGCGTGGAGCCGATCGGATCGGGACATCCGGTGAAAGTGGATGTGCGAGTGATTGCCGCGACGAACAAGAAACTCGATGAGGAAATCACGCGAAACGCGTTTCGAGAGGATCTGTTTTACCGGCTGAACGTGATTCCCTTCTACGTTCCGGCGCTGCGTGAGAGGACGGAAGATATTCCGATCATTGCTTCGCACTTCCTGGCGGAATTCTGCAAAGAGTATGGGAGGAAGCCGAAGGAATTCGCGCCGGCGGCGATGGACGTTTTGTTGCAGTATCCATGGCCGGGAAATGTACGCGAGCTAAAGAATCTGGTGGAGCGGCTCGTTATTGTTTGCCCATCAGAGGAGATCGAGCCGCAGCATTTGCCGCCGGAATTGTTTCGAGGAGCGACGCGAAGTCCGCAGAAGCCGTACGAGAGTTTGCAGGAAGCGCGATCGGCTTATGAGCGCGAATTTGTGCTGCGGAAGCTGGAAGAGAATCGTTGGAATATGACGAAGGCGGCGCAGGCGCTGGGGCTGGAGCGGAGTCACCTCTACAGGAAGATGCGGACTTTGGGGATTGCGCCTACGAAGGCGTGACACGGCGCGGCTACGCTTGCCTGGTGTCAGGGGAACAGGGACTCCCGCCACGGGGGTCGCGAAAGGCGCGCTTCGGCCCAATGAATCGGGCCTCAATGACGGGCTTTCTTTGTAATCGATTGCGAGGTTGCACGGCGCCCGCGTATGGCGAGTGCGCATGGAAACATCCAGGGGCGGCTTAATTCGCGCAGACACCAATGTCTACCCTATGCGCGTGGGCCTCGAGGTGTGTACGACTTAATCCTCTTTCTCGGTTGATTTGTCGAGTTCGTCGGTTGCGGTTTCGTCTTCCGGCCCATCCGGCTCATCGGCGTCAGCTTCTTCACCCGGAGATTGGCGCTTCTGCAGGTCTTCTAGTTGGCGGTGCCAGTCTAGCTGCTTGACCATGGTGGCGTTCTGGCGCCAATTGGTCATCACTTTCACGAAAAGCTCCATGAAGATTTTGGTGCCGAGGATTTGTTCCAGTTCTTTGCGGGCGGCGGTTCCGATTTTCTTCATGGTTGCGCCGCGTTCACCGATCAGAATTCCCTTCTGGCCTTCGCGTTCCACGTAGATTGTTGCGCTGATGCGCAGGATTTTTGGCGTCTCTTCGAATTTGTCGATCAACACGGCGACCGCGTGCGGGACTTCCTGTCGCGTGGTGAGGATGGCTTTCTCGCGAATCACTTCGGCCGCGAGAAAGCGTTCGGGCTGATCGGTGTACTGATCGTCAGGAAAATATGGAGGCGCTTCGGGAAGACGCGCGATCCAGGACGCGACGAGTTCTTGAAGTCCGGTTCCCTTCGCAGCGGAGATCGGAAAGCTTTCGGCAAATTCAAATTCGGTGTTGTAGCGAGCGATCAGCGGAAGCAGAAGCGGTTTGGCGATCAGGTCGACTTTGTTCAAGAGCAGGTACACCGGCCCTTGGAAGCGCTTGATCCAGTCGAGAGCGAATTTGTCACCGGCGCCAAAATTGGCGGAGGCATCGACGATCAGACAAAGGATGTCGAGGCCTTCCAGCGAGTGTTGCAGCTCGTCCATCATCATGCGGCTCAGGACGTTTTCGGGGCGGTGAATACCGGGCGTATCGATGAGCACGATTTGCGCGTCGGAGCGGTTGACGATGCCTTGAATGCGGTTGCGCGTGGTTTGCGGCTTGGTCGAGACGATGGAGACCTTGTGGCCGACGAGCTTGTTGACGAGCGTAGATTTTCCCGCGTTGGGGCGCCCGATGATGGCGACGAAGCCCGATTTGAAGGACATGGATGCGTGGATTGTACGCGAACGGTGGGTCAGGGGAAAGCGGGCGCGGGAAGAGGGAGTGCACGCGGGAATCTCGCGGTGTGGTTTTGATTGCGCAGCCAAAACTGGCTGCCCCACGCGTGGTGCTCGGAGCGACCCAGATTCGAAAGCGGAGCAACGATGGAGGCTAGGATGCGGCGGGCGTCGAGGAGGAAGCTGGCGCAGTGGTAGTGGGGCGGGCGCGCACGCGGAGGACTTTACGCTGGTTGGACTCGACGACTTCGAAGCGGACGCCGTCGGCTTCGATCACTTCGCCGTTGCGGGGGACGTGACCGGCCAGGCCGTTGAGCAGGCCTGCGATGGTGGTCGCGGCGGAGTGCTGGGTGTCGGCGTCGAGATGTACGCCGAGGAGCTCGCCGACTTTGTCGACGGGAACGCTACCGCGAATGACCAGGGCGCCACCGGGCTCGCGAACCACATCAGGAACGGGGGTGCGATCTTCCTCGCCGATTTCGCCGACGATTTCTTCCACGAGGTCTTCAACGGTGACGACGCCGGCCATCAGGCCGTACTCGTCAATGACGATGGCCATCTGCTGATTCTTGCGCTGCATTTCTTTCAGGAGCGCGGAACCGAATTTCGTTTCTGGGACGAACAGCGCTGGGCGCATCAGCTCGCGGACGGTGCGGTGCGTAGCTTCGCGGTCGGAGACTTCGAGCATGTCGCGCGCGACTACGATGCCGACGATATCGTCGAGCGATTTATCGTAGACGGGCACGCGGGAAAATTTGGTGTCGACCACGAGTTCGCCGAGTTCTTCGAGGGTGGCAGAGGCGCGGATGGCGATGACGTCTGGCCGAGGAGTCATTACGTCACGGACGCGTTTGTCGCCAAACTCGACGACGGATTCGATCAATCGGGCTTCGTCCTGCTCGATGATCCCCTCTTCGGTGGCCGCATCGACGAGCGCTTCGATGGCTTGCTGTTGATCCTCGGCTGCGGATTCGGACTCGGCCTCGTCGGAAAGATGCAGGATCGAGACGGCCAGCTCGAGAACAGCTTGCACCGGCCAGATCAAAATCTGGAAGACGCGAACCAAAGGAACAAAGGGACGAACCCAGGTGCCCGATGCGCGCGCGATGAGCAGGGAAGGAATGAACTGCATTGCGATGACGACTTCGGCGCCGAGAAAAAAAATCATTTCAACCGCGGCTTCCCATGTACCTGGGACGAAGAACAGGACGCCACGGGCAGTGAGCGCCGCAACAAGAACGAGCCACAGGCGGGCAAGCATGCTGAAGGTAAGCGGACCCTGGCGGCGCTCGATATGGAGACGCGGCTCGATTTCAGCTTCGAACGTTTCGAGATGATCGCGAACGCGACCGGAAACGACGCGACCCAACTCGCGATAGACGCGGTCGAGATACGAAAAGACGACCAGGCCCGCGGTAAGGGCGAGAACTCCGATGGTGTAAAGAAAAGGCGCCATTCGTCAGGCGAGTCCCAGGTCGCGGCGAAGCAAGCGCTCGCGACGCTCCATTTGACCGGTATCGGTTTCGTGATCGTAGCCCATCAAATGAAGGATGCCGTGAAGGATCAGGATGCGCATTTCGGTTTCGAAGGTGCGGCCGAAGCGCGCGGCATTCGCGCGAGCGACGGCCGGAGCGATGGCGATGTCGCCGAGATATTGATCTTCGCCAGAGCGCGGAGCGGCTTTGGGCCGCTTGGCTGTGCGTTTTGCGGGCCGCTTGGGCGAATCGGATTGCACTGGGAAGGACAATACATCGGTGGGACGATTTTTTCCACGATAGCTGCGATTCCAGCGCGCGATGGCGGAGTTCGAAACCAGCGCGACGGTGAGACTATCCTGCGAAAGACGAAGGCGCGACTGCGCGCGGCCGAGAAATTTTCCCAGTGATTTGATGGAAACACGGACTTCACGCTGGCAGTTGAGAATCATAGGGCCGAACTACTCGCGCGGATGCTTTTCGCGAGGCGGCACCAGATTCGGACCGCGGCCGTTGTGATGAGGATGACTGGCGGCGTGTTCGTCGTAGGCCTTGATGATGCGCTGCACGAGACTGTGCCGCACCACATCATGCTCGTCGAAATAGGTGAACGAGATTTCTTCGACCCGGCCGAGTATTTCGATGGCTTCGAGCAGGCCGGAGCGGCGCGAATCGGGCAGGTCAATCTGCGTGACGTCTCCGGTGATGACCGCTTTGGAATTGAAGCCCAGACGCGTGAGAAACATTTTCATTTGTTCGCTGGTGGTGTTCTGGGCTTCGTCGAGGATCACGAAGGAATCGTTGAGGGTGCGGCCGCGCATGAAAGCCAGAGGCGCAACTTCGATGATTCCCTTCTCCAGATAATTTTCGAGCTTGTCGGCTTCCAGCAGGTCGTGGAGCGCGTCGTAGAGCGGACGCATGTAGGGATCGACTTTCTCCTGAAGCGTGCCTGGGAGGAAGCCGAGGCGCTCGCCAGCTTCAACGGCGGGGCGCGCGAGGATGATGCGACTGACTTGCTTCGAGAGCAACGCGGTGACGGCCATGGCGACGGCGAGATACGTTTTGCCGGTGCCGGCTGGGCCGATGGCGAAGCTCATATCAAAGTTTTCGAGGGCTTCGAGGTAGCGCTTCTGGTTAGCGCTCTTGGGCGCGACGACTTTTTTGCCGAACGTTTTCGTGTGCGCGGGAGAGAAGGCGCCGCGCGGACCGGATGCGGGTTCGCCGGTAGCGATGCGGAGCAGAGACTTCACTTCCTGGCTGTCCGGGATGCGGCCTTCGCGGATGCGCTGATTGTATTCGCCAAGGATTTGAGCGGCGCGTTCGACCTGCGAGGGAGAACCTTCGATTTCGAGATCGTGATCGCGGAGGTGCGTGGAAACGTGTAGAGCGGACTCGAACAGCTTCAAATTTTCGTCGAGGGTCCCGAACAGCTCGTTAATTCCGCCAACAAGTCGTACCGTTTGTCTCATCAAGTCTCGCTGAGGCGATGCCTCCAGGCCACACGTTCGAATAAGAGTTAGATGAGCGTAGCGCGGAGAGGGAGACGGGTCAAGACGGGGCCGAATGGCGATATTTCTGGCGTGTGACAAGCGCGGTTCGTCTCACACAATTAAAGTTCGCGAAGGAACATGCCGATGATGCGAAGAGGGACGATTGCGAGCGCGACGGAACTTTGGCGCGCGGCGGGCGAAGCTTCCGACGGTTTCGGCGGGGGAATTGAGGATGAGCACCAGCACGAGGTTTGGCGGTCAGCGAAGGTCGCATCGAGTTCACATCGCGATCACAATTGTCCTGCGCGCGAAGCGGCGAGACCAGATGATTGAAGAAAAGACGACCACGACCGTGGTGAACAGCGCGGGCGGCCTGGTGTTGACGAATCTGCCGCTCCAACAGGGCCAGACGCTTTCGGTCACGAATAAGAACACGGCGGAGCAGTCAGTCTGCAGGGTCGTTTCCGTGGGAGTTGGCGAGGCGAACCGGCCGCCGGTGGGACTTGCGTTTCTGGAATCAGCGCCGAAATTCTGGAGGATGTCGTTTCTGCCAGACAACTGGGACGCGTCCGAGCAGAAACGTCCGGGCGAGGCGCAGCGAGTCGCGCCGAAGTCTGCGGCAGTGACTCAGATGCCCGGACGGAAGTAACGGCGCGCCCCGGTATGGCGCTAGCGGCCTCTGCCCGACGGTCGAACAAAACCACCGGTTAGAACTGAACCTTCGGAACTTCCTTCGAAGTCGCATCGGCCGCGAAGTAGTCGTTGTTGCGCTGGAAGCCTGCCCATTTGGCGAAAACACTGTTCGGAAACTGACCAATGTACGTGTTGTAGGCCTGGATCGAATCGTTGTAGCGCTTGCGCTCGACGGCGATACGATTTTCGGTGCCCGCCAGTTCGTCCTGGAGCTTCAGGAAGTTCTCGTTGGATTTTAGCTGCGGATAATTTTCGCTGATGGCGAGCAAGCGGCCGAGTGCGCTGGAAACCTGAGCGTTCGCGGCGATCTTGTCGGCGGGGGTTTGCGCATTCAGGAGCGCTGAGCGCGCTGCCGCAATATCACCGAAGACTTTCTCTTCGTGTTGCGCGAAACCCTTCACAGTGTTAACGAGGTTGGGGATCAGGTCAGCGCGGCGCTGAAGCACGACATCGACCTGCGACCAGTTGGATTTGATCTGTTCATTCAGCGTGACCATCTGATTCTTGCTGCTGACGTACATGCTGCCGACGATGAGCCCGCCGACGATTACGACCACTAAAATTGCACCGATACAGCCGATTGCCCATTTCATGCGACGCCTCCGGGAGGTTGCATTATATGCAGTAAGGGGCCGAATACCATCGTGAATGCGAACGTTGAGAAATCAAATCGCGTCGAGACGACGATCGACTTCATTGGTAACAACTTCCACAAATTCCAGATATGCGTGAAGCGAGGCTTCCACGTCGACGTCGCCCTTTTTGCGCTTTCCTTCGCGTAGATCGAGGACGGTGTGGAAGGCGGAAGGATCGGCGCCGGTGATTGAAGCGACAGCGACGACGGCTTCGCGTTTGGTAGCGGGCGCGTGTTGGCCCATGGCGATGACAGCGTGACGAAAAAGCGAGCAGAACACGGACACGGACTGCGTCATCAGACCAAGATGATCGCGGTTACTGATCGGAGCGGCGACGATTCCCTGGCGCAGACGGATCAGGCTGGTGCGAAGTTCGCGCTCGACTTGGATGCGGTGCAGGCGTAGCGGGACTTCAAAGTTGGCGAGAAAATCTTCGCCGTGCAGGACGCGGTGGTGCGCTTTCATGTCAAACAGCTCGATGGAAAAGACGTCCGCGGCACGGTGGAGTTCGTCCAGCGTGAAGATTAGCGGAGCGGTGTTGCCCTGGCGCGTCCACCACTCGGCGACCGGATGAAGGTGCTCGAGGTCGTTGGCGCTTGCGGAATTCACAAGGCAGAGGATGTTGAGGTCGGACTGGCCTTCGCGAAATTCTCCGCTGACGGCCGAGCCATAGAGCATCACAGCTCTCAAATTTTCACGCGCCGTGTTTTTCAGACGATTGACTAGATCTGTGAGTTTGGCTTCCATCGCACGACCTTCACTAATTTGAATCGAACACTACCAGCCACCGCCGGCGCCACCGCCGCCGAACGAGCCTCCGCCACCACCACCGAATCCTCCCCCGAAACCGCCGCCTCCACCGCCCCATCCGCCACCACCACCGCTCCAGCCTCCACCGCCGCCGCGGCCTCCCAGCATGCCGCCGATCATCGGGCCGACCCACCAGCCAGAGCCGCCTCCGCCGCGGCCCGAGCGGCCGCCACCACTGTTCTTGATCATCATGAAGAGGAAGAAAATGATCAGGCCGAGGAATATAAGCGCGCCAATTCCGCTTCCTTCGTCCGAGCTAGGTTGAGAAACGGGAGCTGGAAGCGGACCGCCGGTGAGCGTGATGCCGCGATCCTGCGCGATGACGTCGGCGATTCGACGCGTGACGAGCAGGATTGCGCTGTTGTAGTCGCTGCTTTTGAGGAACGGGACCGCTTCGCGGCCAATCGTACCGACCTTGCCGTCGTTGAGAATTCCCTCAAGGCCGTATCCAATTTGAGTGAAGTACTTGCGGTCGTCGATCGCGAACAAAATCAATACGCCGCTGGAACTCTGCTTGGGGCCGACGCCCCATCTGGTGGCGAGGTCGAAAGAGTATTGTTGCGCGGTCTCTTCGCCGGTGGTCTTCACGGTGACGACGAAGATCTGCGCGTTGGCCTTGTTGTTAACTTCGGTGCAGATCGAAGTGAGCTGGCTGATCGCGGCGGGGCTCAGGACGTTGGCGTAGTCGTTGACGTACGCCGCGGGCTTGGCGGGGAGCTGCGTTTGACAGGAAGCGGGTGCCGCAAAGGCGAGGAGAAACGCGAAACAGACAAGAAAAAATGTAGCGCCACGCCGAGATTCGCGCGGAACGTGGGGCAACAGGAGGGCTGAAGCGCGTGTCATAGCGGCGTCGGCATGGTAGTGCCCGTGAGACGGAAGTGTCAACGTGGAATGACTGCGCTGAATGGCGACACTGAGCTACGGTGATGCGCTCGGGTCTCCGCTACTCCTGAGGCAGTAAGTCTGCGGGATCGCGACGACTCTCGAACCAAACCGCGGAGCCAGCACCGACGATAGCAGCAAATAGCGTGACGGCAGTAGCCCACAGAGCCCACGGTAAGCTACGAGAGATCGGCAGGGACGGATAGTCGTCCCGAATCAGCAGTTGCAAAGCGAAACTTACGAGCAAGCCCGCAAACGCTCCCAAGATTGAAAAAACAATAGCTTCGGCTATGGCACAACCGACAATAAACAGGCGGGAGGCACCCATAGATCGGAGAACGCCAATCTCTGCTCTGCGTGTGAGCATCGCTCTATAAGTCGATGCGAAAGCTATGACACAGCTGGCGAGCACCGCGATCATCAGAAAACTTCGACTTTCGATCGAGCTTGACGTGTCCTGAGACGAAGAGGCTTCGGTGAGCGCGGAGACGACAACCATCAACGCGAACTGTAAACCGAGGATGGCCGTTAGAGCGACGGCGCGTCGACGCCGAACGACGAGGCTCTGCTTCAAAGCATAGATCAAGAATTCCATCGCTGACTTCAACTCCGGAAAAGTCCAAACGACCTCGGACGCTCGGCTATTGAAGCATACGTGGATATCGTTGCGAGCGTGCGGGCGTTCGAATTCGGCTCGGTCGCGGTGGCAACCGGCAAAGAACCGGTGCAAACAATTGTCGGTGAGAGGAAGCGGATGCTAAACTGCGTGTCCTTGAGGACATCCGGCGGATGGGGGCGGATGTTCGGATACGCACGGCAATGTCCGGAATCGAACGGCCTCCGAGACGAAATTCCCTTTTAACCGTCTAATTTCAATCGGATAGGGTGGTCTTTCCTGTGCAATATTTTGCGCCAGTTGAAACAAAGCACCCTGCTCGTGCGTTTTGATTAGGTAAGCACAGGTCGAATTCGGCGCCAATGGCGCCAGTGAACGCAACTGGGAGAGGAAAACACACGATGAACGGAAGGCTGATGCACGCAGCGGCAGCGATGTTGACGATCGCGTCGCTCATCGTTTCGCCGGTCTTTGCTGAATCACAGAATGCTCAATCTCAACAGGGACAGCAAGGCCAGGCCGCGGCGACGCCGCAGCAGGCGCAACCGCAAAGCGCGCCGGCGCCTGCCGCAAGTGCGGCATCGAGCCGGCCCGGGCGCGACTTGCGGCTGACCGATGGACCGGACTATTCCGGCGGAAAGCGATTCTTCCCCAACATCATCGCGCCGTACACGCAGGAAGACGTTCCCGAGCCGATGCTGACGAACACGCCTCGGATCGATCAATTGATTCAGGACGGGAAGTTAATGCTGAGCCTGGACGACGCGATCTCGCTGGCACTGGAAAACAATTTGAATATCAGCGTGGTCCGTTACGCGCCGTGGATCGCGGAAACGCAGTTGCTGCTCGCAAAAGCGGGCGGCGTGCCGCAATCCGGCAGCACGCAGCAGGTGGTTTTGGGAAGCGGCCCGGCCGTGTCATTCGATCCGCTCGTAACGGGATCGTTCGGATGGACGCACGCAAACATTCCCGTAAACAACCCGTTCACATCCGGTACCGGAACTTCAACGATTCTGGGGTTGACCGAGAACAATGCCTTCGTAGATTTGGGCTACTCGCAGGGTTTTCACACCGGCACGAATCTTTCGATCACCATGAATACTTCGCGCAGCACAACCAACTCGCCGCAGGTGTTCTACAACCCGGCGTTGAACCCGATCCTCACGGCGACACTGTCACAGCCGCTGCTGAGTGGATTTGGGTTCCTGCCGAACACCCGGTACATCATCGAGGCGAAGAACACCATCAAGGTACAGAACTCGGTGTTCGCGCAGCAGGTGATCGCGACGGTGACGCAGACTTCAAACGACTATTGGGAATTGGTTTACGACCGCGGAGCCGTCAAGGTGCAGGAAGCGGCGGTCGGAGTTTCGCAAAAGCTCTATGAGGACAACAAGAAGCAGCTGGAAATTGGAACGATGGCGCCGCTCGATGTGTTGACCGCGGAATCGCAGCTCGCCACCGACCAACAGAACCTGATCCTGGCGCAGACGACGAAACTGCAGCAGGAGACGGTGTTGCTGAACGACATCGCGAAGAGCTTGCTGGCGAAAGACGTGGCCGGAATCGAAATCGTCCCAACGACGCCGATCACGACGCCGGACAATGTGGAGAATATCGCTCTTCCAGACGCGGTGCAAGAAGCGTGGAGCAAGCGACCGGAACTGTTCCAGGCGGATATGAATCTGAAGAACGCAAACATCGAAGTTCGCGCTACGAAAAATGCCCTGTTGCCGACGCTCAATGCTTTCATCCAGTACCAAGCGCAGGGCCTGAATGGAAACGCAGTGAACGTGAGCCAGACGGGCACGGCGTTTGCGCCGGATTTGAACTCGCCCATTTACGACGCAAATGGAAATCCATACCTGACGGCGGGTGGCGTTCCACTGTACGCGGGTGAACCGACAGCGTTCAACACAACCGAAACCGTCACGAAGGGCGGATTGGGCTCGGCGCTGAGCAGCATGTTTTCGAATGATTTCCCCACGTATTCGGCGGGCCTGAACCTCGGATTGCCGATTCGAAACCGGGCGGCGCAGGCGAACAGCGCGCGCGCACAACTGGATGAACGGCAGGAGGAAGTGCAGAAGAGGCAAACCGAGAACACAATCGTGTTGAATGTCAGAAATGCGTTGATCGCACTGCAACAAGATCGCGCGCAGGTGACCGCGGCGGAAAAAGCGCGGTTACTGGCGCAACAAACGCTTGATGCCGAACAAAAAAAATATCAACTGGGATCGTCGACGAGCTATCAAGTGGTGCTTCGCTCGCGCGACTTGACGTCCGCTCAAGGAACGGCGCTGCGGGCCCAAGCGAATCTACAAGAAGCGCTAGTGAACTTTAATCAGGCGATGGGCCGGACGCTAGAAGTGAACAACATTCAGGTGTCGGACGCGTTGAAAGGTGGGGCCGGACGTGTGCCGCTGATTCCTGGAACGCCGGATCCGAACACGCAGTACGGGAAGAAGTAAGGCGTACTGGGCGAGCAATCCGGCTGGAGATCGGACGCGGTTCGCATGCATTGCAGGTGCGAGCCGCGTTGGTGCGTTTGGACGGCGTTCGTAGCACGGAGTTCTGGTCCGATGATGGCAAGAGACTGTAAGGCGGTGCGGATCGTCGGAGGACCGCGTGAGACGCGGTCCGAGTCGCGCGGGCCGCTCGCCACCGGACAGGCAGATGCGCAGCGATGCCTCGCCAAGGAACGAGTGTTGCTGCGGTGAGCGCGTGGACCTAGAATGAGGATGTCGGGATGAGCGCGGGTAATGGGACAGCTGTGGAGTGGAGGACAAATCGATGGTTGAGAAATCGACTGAGACATCCGCGCCGATGCCCACGGTAAGACCGACGGCGGTGCTCGATGCGGAACGCCATCCTTCCGCGGCGGAGCAAGCTTGGGAGCGCAACACGCTGGAACCGACGCTGGCGAAATCGCCGGAGCGCGACGCGGACTTCACCACTGTCTCCAACTATCCGATTCGCCGCCTGTACACCGAAGCCGACCTTCCCCACTGGAATCCCGAAAAAGAGCTTGGCTATCCCGGCCAGCCGCCGTACACGCGCGGAATTCATTCGACGATGTATCGCGGAAAGCTATGGACGATGCGGCAGTTCGCAGGATTCGGGACGGCACAGGATACCAACGCGCGCTTTCGCTACCTGCTCTCGCAGGGTCAGACGGGATTGTCGGTGGCCTTTGATTTGCCGACACTGATGGGTTACGACGCAGACCATCCACTCTCCGAGGGTGAAGTCGGAAAGTGCGGTGTGGCGATCAGTTCCCTAGCGGACATGGAAATTCTTTTTGACCGGATTCCGCTGGCAGACGTGACCACGTCGATGACCATTAATTCGCCGGCGTCGGTGATCTGGGCGATGTACCTGGCGGTGGCGGAAAAGCAGGGCGCGGACTGGAAGAAAATTTCGGGCACGCTGCAGAACGACATCCTGAAGGAATACATCGCGCAGAAGGAATATATTTTCCCGCCGGAACCGTCGATGCGGCTGGTGGTCGATACGTTCGAGTTTGGCGCCAAGCACGCTCCGAAGTTCAACCCGATTTCGATCAGCGGATATCACATTCGCGAAGCCGGTTCGACGGCGATTCAGGAACTGGCTTTCACGCTGCGCGACGGGATCGAATACGTGGAGTGGGGCGTCCGGCGCGGTTTGAACGTGGATGAGTTTGTGCCGAGACTTTCGTTCTTCTTCAACGCACATAGCGATTTCTTCGAAGAGATCGCCAAGTATCGAGCGGCGCGGCGGATCTGGCACAAAACGATGACGGCGCGGTTCGGCGCGAAGAATCCGCGGGCGTGGGCGCTGCGGTTCCACACGCAGACGGCGGGATGTTCGCTGACGGCGCAGCAGCCAATGAACAACGTGGTTCGCACGGCGCTGCAGGCGCTGGCGGCGGTGATGGGCGGGACGCAATCCTTGCATACCAATTCACTCGACGAGGCCTGGGCGTTGCCGACCGAATTTGCGGCGACGCTGGCGTTGCGCACGCAGCAGATCATCGCGCACGAAAGCGGTGTGACGAATACGGCCGACCCGCTCGGAGGATCGTACTTCGTCGAGACGCTTACGAATGAAGTGGAGCGCGGGGCGTGGGACTACATCGAGAAAATCGATGCGCTGGGCGGAATGGTGGCGGCGATTGAACGCGCGTACCCGCAGCGGGAAATTGCCGATGCGGCCTACAACTACCAGATGGCCGTCGATCGCAAAGAGAAAGTTATTGTGGGCGTGAACGAGTACGTAGCGGAGGAAAAGCCGCTGGACATTCTGCAGATCGACGAGAGCGTGGCCGAACGGCAGGCGGTGAATCTGCGGTCGCTACGGGCGCAGAGATCGAATGATGCGGTGGCGCGTTCGCTTGCGGCGTTGCGAAAGGTTGCGCAGGGAACAGAGAACACGATGCCGCTCATTTACGACGCGGTGAAGTCGTACGCGACGGTGGGCGAGATTTGCGATGCGCTGCGGGACGTGTTTGGCACATACGACGAAGTCGCGTTCACGTAGGTCGTCGGGCTTGGCGCTCCTAGCCGGCCGTTCAACCCTCAACTTTTTCTCTCAAGGAACGAGATGCGCAAATCATATTGGGCTGTGCTTGCGGTGTCAGCGTTTATGGCGACCATCGGTTGCGGAACGGCAACGGCGGCGGGCGCGGCTGCGTCTCCAGACAAAAATCCTGCGGGCGAGAAGAGTGGATTCGTGACAGCGACGGACGGGGTCAAGATTCACTACATCGAGGAGGGCCAGACGTTCGTGACGCAGGCCGCCGAAGTTGGTAATCCTCTTCCGTCTGGCACCAAAGCGACAAAAGGTGAAGTCGCGCGGACTGCGCCACACCATGGTGTCTCGATCCTTTTTGTGCCGGGATGGACGATGCCGGGGTGGATTTATCAGAAGCAGCTCGACGGGCTTTCGAAGGCCCGGCGCGTAGTGGCGATGGATCCGCGTTCGCAGGGCGAATCGACGCGGACAACGGAGGGACTGTATCCGGCGCAGATGGCTCGCGACATTCATTCGGTGGTGGAGCAGCTGCATCTGGCACCGGTGGTGATTGTGGGTTGGTCGATGGGAATCGTCGAGACGCTTTCCTACGTGGATCAGTTCGGGACGAAAGATGTGGCGGGCTTGGTGTTGATCGACGAAACGGCCGGAGGACAAGAACTTGGGGACGCGGCTTGGGAATTTCCGATGTTGAAGCGAGTGCTGGAAGACCGGCCGAACACGACCGATTATTTCGTGCGAAAGGTGCAGTTTCACCGGCCGCAGCCCGAAGACTATATCCAACGCGTGATCGCCGCTTCGGCCAGCGTGCCAACCAGCGATGCGGTGGCGCTGCTTGTGGGGCGGTTCGCGGCGGATTATCGGTTCGTGCTACCGAAGATCGATAAGCCGACGATGGTGTGCGCGGCAACCGACAACGACTTTCATTCGCGCGTGGTGGAGATGCAGAAGGCAATTCCGAATTCGCAGTTGGTGGATTTTTCGGGCGATGGGCATGCGCTTTTTGTGGATGAGCCGGAAAAGTTCAACGAGGCGATGGAGGATTTTCTGTTGGATTTGGAGTAGCGGAGACAGCAATCGCGATGGATCAAGACGAAGTAGGTGAAGTTATTGCAAACAGAGTGCTTACAATGGAGCTGGGCGAGACGCGCAAGCAGGAAGTCATTGTTACTCTGGCGAAGCCTCAGCCGGACGGTCGCGACTTTTACTGCGCCTAGGAGATAAGAGGTGCTGGCCGCGAAAAGGTGATGCGCGTTTACGGCATTGATGGGTTTCAGGTATTGACCCTCGCGATCTGGGCATTGCGAACAGAGATCGACGTTCTAAACAAGGAACTCGACGGCAAGCTCCGCTGCGAGGCGGGACCGGCGAACGAGTTTGGTCAGGCTCGTTCGAGCTGACTGCCAAGGTAGAAGCAAGACAAATTGGCAGTCCGATTCGTGGCAACTTGCCTGCTGCCGCGTGTGGCTGCGCTTCTTGATTTCGAGTATCCTTGCCGCATATGTCCGAAAGAAAAATACGCGTATTGATCGCGAAACCGGGCCTGGATGGGCACGACCGCGGCGCTAAGATCATTGCGCGGGCGTTGCGCGACGCCGGAATGGAAGTGATCTACACCGGGCTGCGGCAGACTCCGGAGATGATCGCGTCGGCCGCGATTCAGGAAGACGTGGACGTGATCGGGCTTTCGATTCTCTCAGGCGCGCACAACACGTTGTGCCCTCGCTTGATTGAGCTTCTCCGTGAAAAAGGGATGAATGACGTGACGATTTTGATCGGCGGCATCATTCCCGAAGCGGACATTCCCGGGCTGAAGAAAGCGGGCATCGCGGAAGTTTTTCTGCCGGGAACGACGACGCAGTCGATCGTCGATTTTATCCGCCAGCGAGTTCCCACCGCGCCGCGCGGCGTCTAGAGCCGCTGTGGCAACGCGGCTGGTTTCAAAAATTCAAAACGACATTTTGGTGATCAGGCTGGAGGCCGACGATGGCTATCCGCGCCTTGAGTTCCGCGTGCTGGATGCGCTGGAACGCGAAATGGAGCGGCTTGGCGCGGAGGACGCGCTGCGAGGGGGCGTGATCACGGGGACGGAGCGGGCGTTTGCTGCAGGCGCGGAGATTTCGGAGTTGGCTTCGCTCGGACGTGCGGAAGGATTTGAATTTGCGCGGCGTGGGCAGCGGGTGATGGGGAGTCTGGCGCGGAGCCCCAAGCGCGTGGTGGCGGCGGTGCGTGGATATTGTTTTGGCGGAGGGCTCGATTTAGCGCTGGCGTGTTCTGCGCGAATGGCGACGCAGGACGCGGCGTTCGCGCATCCGGGTGGAGCGCTGGGTATCATTACGGGCTGGGGAGGGACGCAGCGGCTGCCTGCACTGATTGGAAAGGCGCGAGCAGTTGAAATGTTTGTGACCGGGCGGCGCGTCGAGACCAGCGAAGCGTTGAAGTGGGGCCTGATCTCAAATGTTGTGGATGCGGCCGACTTAATTGCGAACGCAGTCGAGCAAGCGCGTGCGCCGAGTCAGATTTGATCGCCGGAATCCTGAGGCGGCGGTGAGGGCTCCGGAGATATCGACGGAAGACCTGCCCTCAGCGGGATTCGCTCGCCACTCTCGAGGTCGAGTTCGAGCGTTTCGTAGGCCCAGCGGCCAGAGCGTTTTTTCGCGGCGACCAGGATGTGCCCACTTCCCCGCGGTCCAGATATTGGAATGCTAAGGTCGACGCTTCCCGTTGGACCGGATTCATTGTATGTCCCGGCCGTGATCCGTCCGATGTGCAAGGGAGTTCCGAGTTGCTGCTGGACGATGGGCGAATCCATCGCGCGCTGCACGGCGATTTTGTACGGCTCGGAGGTCTTCATCAAGCCTGCGATACTGAAAACGAAAGCGACGATGCCGCCGACGAACATACAAAGAAAAGTCAGGACCAGCGTGGGAACAAACCACTTCCAGTTGCGATCAAGCCATGTTTTCGGGTGCGGGAATTGAGGGGGCAGCGGCGGGAAGTGAGCCTGCTGGTCTGGTGTTAACGGCGGAGGATAGGAAGACACGCGGTCACCTCGGATGCTACGAGTGATACATCAGACAGTTTCGGATGGCAACTCGGATTGGTAGCGTGACTGTAGCGAGACGGCCGGGCAGCGGGAAACAAAGCGGGAGTGGTAGAATCCGGTCCGCTGGACGACCGCGATGCGGTTCGAACCGCAGGCTTTAGGACGGGAGCACTGAGTGAGCGAAACAAAAGACGAGTCGAAGACCGGGTCGCAAGCTGGGTCGAAGATCGAATCACGGATCGACGCGAAGTCGGCCGACTTCCAGAAGAACAGCCGGGCGATGGTCGACCGCGTTGCCGAACTCAAGACGCAGGAAGAGGAAATTCGCCACGGCGGCGGGGCGAAGGCGATCGACGCACAGCATAAGAAGGGCCGGCTGACAGCGCGTGAACGCATCGCGAAGCTGATCGATCCGAAGACCGAATTTTTTGAGTTGGCGCTCTACGCCGCGTTCGAGATGTATGAAGAGTGGGGCGGCGCACCGGCGGCAGGAACGGTGACGGGCCTCGCGACGGTTTCCGGCCGGCAGGTTATGATCATCGCGAACGACGCGACGGTGAAAGCCGGCGCGTTTTTCCCGATGACCGCGAAGAAAGTGATTCGCGCGCAGAACATCGCAATCGAAAACCATATCCCGACAATTTACCTGGTGGATTCGGCCGGCGTGTTTCTGCCGCTGCAGGAAGACGTGTTCCCGGACACGGACGATTTCGGCCGCGTTTTTCGCAACAACGCGGTGATGAGCGCGATGGGCATTCCGCAGATCACCGCAATTATGGGCATGTGCGTTGCGGGCGGCGCCTACCTGCCGGTAATGTGCGACAAAATCCTGATGACGGAAGGCAGCGGGCTGTTCCTAGCCGGTCCGGCGCTGGTGCAGGCGGCGATCGGACAGAAGACGTCGGCGGAAGAGCTGGGCGGCGCGACGATGCACGCAACGATCAGCGGCACGGTGGATTTTCGCGAGCCGGACGACGATTCCTGCATCAAGCGAATTCGCTCTCTCGTCGACAAGCTCGGACACAAACCGGGAGCGCCGTTCGACCACAAAACCTCAAAACCGCCCGCGTATTCCGAAGACAGCATCTACGGCGTATTTTCGACGAACCCTGCCAAACAATACGATATGCGCGAGGTGATCGCGCGGATCGTCGACAACAGCGAGTACGACGAGTATCGCGCCGAATATGGGCAGACGCTAACTTGCGGCTACGCGCGGATCGGCGGCTGGGCCGTAGGGATTGTCGCGAATCAAAAGAAACACGTGAATGTGGCCGCGCCCGCGACCGGAGAAAAACGAATCGAGTTCGGCGGCGTGATTTACACGGAGTCGGCCGACAAGGCCGCGCGGTTTATTCTCGACTGCAATCAGAACCTGATCCCGCTGATTTTCCTGCACGATGTAAACGGTTTCATGGTGGGTAAAGAAGCGGAGTGGAGCGGGATTATCCGCTCCGGCGCAAAAATGGTGAACGCGGTCGCAAACAGCGTGGTACCTAAGATTTCGGTGATCTGCGGAGGGAGTTTCGGCGCGGGACATTATGCGATGTGCGGGAAGGCGTACGACCCACGGTTCGTGTTTGCGTGGCCCACGGCGCGCTACGCGGTGATGAGCGGGGATGCGGCGGCTAGCACGCTGGTGGAGATCAAGATCAAGCAGCTGGAGCGGACAGGTAAGCGATTGAGCGACACCGAAAAGAAAGAGTTGCATGAATCGATACGCGCGACGTATGAAAAGCAGACCGACCCACGCTACGCGGCGGCGCGGCTTTGGGTGGACGCGATTATCGATCCGGCGCAGACGCGCGAGGCTTTGATCCACGCGCTTGCGGCGGCATCGCTGAATCCGGACGTGGCGCCGTTCAAGACGGGCGTGTTGCAGACGTAAAACGACGCTCCATGAGCACTCCTGCACGCACGGAAGGCTGGAAGCAGCTCGGCTTCATAATTTTGCTGACGATCCCCGCGATTTTCTGCGTGGTGGCTTCCGCACAGTTCGACAACGGAAGCGACTACACGCGCTCCGCGCTCTGGTTCATCTTCGAAGGCGGCCAGTATCTCGCCATTGTTTGTATTTTGATCGGGATTGGGATCTGCGTGGTCGCGTTCGCCGACGAGCACACTTCCAGAGTCGCGGCGGCGCTGATGGCCGTCACAGTGCTGGTGTCTGTATACTTGTTGTGGCTTGGAATCCACATTTATAAAAGCCCGTGGTTTTAGGGAGCTATGGCCCAAAGCGTGACGATTGTGGAGTGCCCGCGCGACGCGTGGCAGGGACTGAACCACGTAATCCCAACGGAAGACAAAATCGCGTATCTCGCGAAACTGGTCTCGCTCGGATTTACGCATATCGATGCCGTAAGTTTCGTTTCGCCGAAGCACGTGCCGCAGATGGCGGACAGCGAAGCGGTGATGCAAGAAGTAAGCGGCGTGAAAACAGCGGCGGGCGGCGCGCCGGAGATTATTGGAATCGTGGTCAATGCTCAGGGGCTGGAACGGGCGCTCGCGGCTCCGGGAGTGACGACGATCGGATATCCGTATTCGGTCTCTGCATATTTCCGGCGCGCGAACGCAAATATGTCCAAGCAGGAATCGCGGGACCTGGTGGAGAAGCTGCATCGCGACACGAAGGCCGCGGGACGTAAGCTCGTGGTCTACATCTCGATGGCGTTCGGGAATCCGTACGATGAGCCGTGGGGCGCGGAAATCGTCGAGGATGCTCTTGTGTGGCTGAAGGACGTTGGCGTGAAAACGGTTTCGCTTGCAGATACGGTGGGGACGGCCTCGCCCGATGAAGTAGCGGCGCTCTACAATGACGTAAAGGATTGCGTGGCGGGCGTCGAAATCGGAGTGCATCTGCATAGCCGGCCCGAGCGCGCGGCGGAAAAGGTTCTCGCGGCGTATGAAGCGGGTTGCCGGCGGTTCGACGGAGCGCTAACCGGAATGGGCGGGTGCCCTTTTGCCGGCGATGAGCTGGTAGGCAATATTCCTACGGAAGCGATTCTGACGACGCTGGCGGCTCGCGGCGTTTCGACCGGAATCGACACGAAATCGCTGGCGATCGCGTGCACGCTGGCGGGCGAACTTCGCGAGAAATACACCTACGTTCCCGAGGCGACAAAACCGAACTAGCTCTCACAACTCAACTTCGCGCAGCAATTGAACACGAAACGGAAAAGTGGCCATGACCAAGCCGAAAGAATCACTGAAACCCAACTTCGATACGATCCTTTACAGCGTGAACGTCTCGGTGGCGACAATCACGATGAACCGCCCCGAGAAGCGCAACGCGATCTCGACGCAGATGATCGAGGACATTCTCGAGGCGTTGAATTTGGCGAACAACGATCCGTTCGTGCGTGTGCTGATCCTGACCGGCGCGGGAAAGGCTTTTTGCGCGGGAGTGGACTTGGATGCGTTGAATACCATCGCAAAACAGTCACCCGAAGAAAATCTGGGAGATTCCCGGCTGATCGCAAGATTGTTTCACCGGCTGTACAGCTTTCCCAAGCCGGTGATCGCCGCGGTGAACGGTGCGGCGATTGCAGGAGGCTGCGGATTCGCGACGTTTACGGATATTACACTCGCGGTTCCTGAGGCGAAGTTCGGATACACGGAAGTGCGTATCGGATTTATCCCGGCGCTGGTGTCGGTGATGCTGCGACGACAGATCGGAGAGAAGCGCTCGCGCGAACTATTGCTCACCGGTCGGACTTTTGACGCGACGGAAGGATACCGGCTCGGACTGGTAACGGAAATTGTGCAGCCGGAAGACCTGATGGAACGGGCGAATGAATACGCGAAAACCTTTCTGGCAGCGAGCCCGACGAGCCTGGAACATACCAAGCGTCTGCTGCTGCATTACGACGACGAAGAGATTCGCGAGGAAATTGAACTGGCGATTCAGGCCAACGCGAAAATCCGGGCCACCGCGGACTTTCGCGAAGGCGTTGCCGCGTTTCTGGAAAAGCGGACGCCGAACTGGACCGGCCGCTAGTGGCCACTCGCACCGATTTTTTCACCGCAGGCTTCCCTTCCCGCGCACATGATTGAATTTGCCGACGCCATCGTTCGCGTGAGGTACGCCGAGACGGACCAAATGGGCGTGGTCTATCACGGGAACTATTTCACTTGGTTTGAGGTAGGGCGCGTGGAACTTTGCCGCGCGCTCGGATTTGAATACCGGCAGATGGAACTGGAGGATGACTGTTTCATCGTGGTGGCCGACGCACACTGCCGTTACAAGCGTTCGGCGCGATTTGACGATCTTCTTGCCGTGCGGACCCGGATTGCGGATGCGACGAAGCGGACGATCAAGTTCGGTTACGAAGTGCTGCGCAAGGCGGACAATGAGTTGCTGGCAACGGGCGAGACGATACACGTGATTTGCGATCGCGAAGGGCGACCCCGATCGCTGCCGGACAAATATCATCGCTACTTTTTCGCGGAAGCCAACGACAAGACGCGAGCGACGTCATCTCGAGAGCGTTCATGAGCAGTGCTATTTTGATCGACGGCGAAACGCTGACGCGTGACGCGCTGTATCGGATCGTGTTCGAAGGCGAGGAAGTGGCCCTCGCGCCCGGCGCGCGGGAAAAGATGCTCGCGTCAAGGGCGGTAATCGAGCGGCTGATTGAATCGAACGCGCCGGTATATGGCGTGAACACGGGTTTTGGGAAGATGGCATCGGTGCGGATTTCGCGCGAGCAGATCGGCACGCTGCAGGTGAATCTGGTGCGGAGCCACGCGTGCGGCGTGGGCGCGCCGTTAAGCGAAGCTGAGACCCGCGCGATGCTGGTGTTGCGCGCAAACGCGATCGCCAAGGGATTTTCGGGAGTTCGGCCCGTGGTGGCGGAAACGCTGTGCGCGATGTTGAACAAGCTCGTGCACCCCGTGATTCCGGGACAGGGATCGGTGGGAGCTTCGGGAGATCTGGCGCCGCTTGCGCATCTTGCGATCGTGGCGATTGGCGAGGGCGAAGCGATCTACGAACGACAACGGATCGCGGGCGGCGCGGCGATGAAGGCTGCGGGAATCGCTCCGCTTGCGCTCGAAGCGAAGGAGGGCCTTGCGATGCTGAATGGCACGCAGGGAATGCTGGCGCTTCTATCGCTCGCGCTGCGAGATGCTGAGATTGCGGCGGACACCGCGGACGTTGCGGCGGCGCTGTCGCTCGATGCGTTGCGCGGAAGCCCGGCGGCATTTGATGAACGAATTGCGCGGGTACGGCCCTACGTGGGACACGCGACGACGGCAAGAAACCTGGAAAGGCTAAATGCCGGAAGCGCCATTCGAGATTCGCACAAGTCGATGGAAGTTGATCCGCGAGTGCAGGATGCGTACAGCCTGCGTTGCACGCCGCAGGTGCACGGTAGCGTGCGCGACGTGCTGGATCAGGTGGATGCGACGCTAAGCGTGGAGCTGAATAGCGCGACGGACAACCCGCTGGTGTTTGCGACGGGCGCGCGAGGAGCGGGCGATGTGGTCAGCGGCGGAAATTTTCACGGCCAGCCGCTGGCGATCGCCGCGGATCAGCTGGCGGTTGCGTTGACGACGCTCGCGGGAATTTCGGAGCGGCGGATCGAGCAGATGACGAATCCGCAGACGAGTCTGCTGCCGGCATTTTTGGTACGCGACGCGGGATTGAATTCCGGATTCATGATTCTGCAGGTGACGGCGGCAGCGCTGGCGAGTGAAATGAAAGCGCAAGCGACGCCGCACTCGGTCGATTCGATTCCGACGTCCGCGAATCAAGAGGATTACGTCTCGATGGGGATGAGTGGCGCCCGACGGCTGGGCGCGATGATTGCGAACCTGCGAAACGTGCTCTCGATTGAGTTGTTGGCCGCGTGCCAAGGAATCGACTTACTGGCGCCACTTAAAACTGGAACAGAGGCACAGAAGGCCTACGACATTGTGCGGTCGGTTTCGAAAGCGGTGAATGAGGATCGTTCGCTCGCGGCGGATATCGCGGCGGTGGCGAATCATGTGGCTAAGGGCTCGTTTGCCGAAGTGCTGCGATAAAAACTCTCCAGCGGCCTGCTCGATCGTGAGTTAACCCTTCGGTGGTTTCGCGGCTCCGCTCGCGGCTTTCGCCTCCGAGCTGGTCTTAACGGTATCCTGCGCGGGCGGATTCCTCTTTGCCGCGGATTTCTTTGTGACCGTGGCGGGATGAACGGGCTGTGATTCGGATTGTTGCGAATTTGTTATTCCGTGAATTGGCTGTGTCATCGTAGTTCCCCCCTGCTCATGCCTATCGGCAGGAATTGCCGGTGGCTTGAATGCCGCGCTAATCCACGTGCGCCGAGACGTGCGGGATAAGCCTTGGTCTGAAGTCGGGCGAAATCAGGCGAGAGAGCGGCGGAGAAATGTTCCGAAGCGGTATCCGGCGATGTGGCTGAACGGTGCGACACCGAGCGAGTAGTGACCGCACGGCAGAACAAGCGTTTTGAGAGGTACGTGTTCTTCGCGCGCGGCAGCGACGAACTGCTGGGTTAGCGCAAATGGGAACGTGGGGTCATAGCGCGCGCTGATGGCGAGAAGTTTTTTGTTGGTGTGGCGCAAGCCGCGAATGTAAGGCTGCGGGCTGATGGGCGACCAGAACTCACGAAGTTCGTCGACCGAGACGTGGGGAGCGATGGATTCCCAGACATTGGAGGTGGTGAGGCCGGCGGCGACGACGTCCGCGAAATACGTGGAGACGTGCAGAAAAGCGCCGGCGCGAAGCCTCGGTTCGTGGCGCAGCGTCAGAAAGGCGAGGCAAGAGCCGATGCTCGTGCCGAGAATTCCGAGGCTTTTGTGGCCCTGGTCGACGAGCCAATCAAGAGTGCGGCGGACGTCGAGAACGGCCTGGCGATTGGCTTGAAGAGTGAGGCCGATATTGGGGCTGATGAGATGGTCGGCGCGAGGATAGCCGGGAATGGCGCGGCGATCGTGATAGGGAAGGCTGAGTTTAACGGCGGTGATGCCGAGAGTATTGAGCCAGCGGCAGACGTTTTGTTGCTCGTCCCAGCGGGAATTCCACTGCGCAAGAACGACCACAGCCGGACCTTTGCGGTGTGAATCAAAGATTTGAGCGTGGACGCGATTGTTTTCGGGCCATGGCGAGGTGATCGCACTGGTAAATGTGAGGACGCCGTCGCGGAGTTCGTACTCGGTCGCGGGCGGCGCCGAAAACCATTGCTGGCTGTTCGCGAGGGTCTGAGCGGCAAACTTTTTCAGGAAGTCACGAGGGTCGCGCTGATTGGCGTAGCCGCCGATGTGCTCGAGGCCCCATTCGAAGGGCATGATCCGGCGGTTTGGCTCCTGCGCGAAACGCATTTCCTCGTACGCGCGAACCCGCTGTTCAATCCAGGTCATGAAAGGTGGATACAGAAATATAGCGTAGACGCGTACCCCCAATCAAACCGGCTGAGCCTCGCGTGAAAAAGACAGCGCAACACGAGCCGTTTTAGAAATGGCGGGCGAAAACGGAGATGATATTCTGATTCGCGCGGAGCGTGGGCCATGCAAGGGCGGATCAATGCGAAAGGGCGCCGCAATTTGACGACTATGAGTTTCTCAATCCTTTTAGGTTCAGCACTGGTTTTTGGATTTGCTGCAGCGAAGTCCGTGCCGCGCAAAAGTGCAAGGCGAACCAGCGCGAAGCAGAGCGCGCGACAGACCGCGCTCGCCTCGCAGCGTACCGATCCGTGGTGGAAGCACGCGGTTTTTTACGAGGTGTACCCGCGCAGCTTCGCGGACAGCAACAATGACGGCGTGGGCGATCTGAACGGGATCACATCGAAGCTGGATTATCTGCACGGTCTCGGCGTGGACGCGATCTGGATCACGCCGTGCTTCCCCTCTCCGCAGGTCGATTTTGGTTATGACGTGTCGGATTACGTGAACATCGATCCCATGTACGGCACATTGAAAGATTTCGACAAATTGGTAAAGGAAGCGAAAAAGAGGAATATTCGGATCATTCTGGATTTCGTGATCAACCACACCTCGGACCAGCACAAATGGTTCGTCGATTCGAAATCGTCGAAGACCGCGGCGAAGCGCGACTGGTACATCTGGCGCGACGGAAAGGGACCGGGGCAGCCCCCGAATAACTGGCAGTCGATATTTGGGGGTCCGGCGTGGACTCTGGATCCGACGACCGGTCAGTATTACTACCACTTTTTTTACCCGCAGCAGCCGGATCTGAACTGGCGAAATCCAGCTGTCGAGAAGGCCATGTTTGATGTAACGCGGTTCTGGTACAAGCGCGGCGTGGCGGGCTTCCGGTTGGATGCGGTGAACGCGCTCTTTGAAGATCCGAAGCTGACCGACAATCCGATTCTTCCCGGCAAGAACAACTACGGCGATCCGAACATGAAGAACCTGTACAACTCGGAGCTGCCGGAAAATCACGACGTGCTGCGGCGGCTGCGAAAGGTAGCGGATCAATCCGATGCGGTACTGATCGGCGAGACCTGGACGACAGACGCAGCGGAACTTAAGCAATATTACGGAGCAAACAACGACGAGCTGCAATTGCCGATGGATTTTTTGTTCACAATGGTGAACAAAATGTCCGCCCCTGAATTTCGAAAACAGGTGCAAGCCGTGGAGGACACGGGCCAGTGGCCGGTGTTTGTGATCAGCAACCACGACATTGTGCGGTCGTATATTCGCTATGGCGACGGGGTGCACAACGACGAAATCGCGAAGGTCATGGCCGGGATGTATCTGACGCTGCGCGGCACGCCGATCATGTACTACGGTGAGGAGCTGGGCATGCAGAACACCGATCCGAAGACACGCGACGAGGTGAAGGACCCGATCGGCAAGCTGGGTTGGCCGAAAGAAAAGGGCCGCGATGGCGAACGGACGCCGATGCAGTGGAATTCAAAGCCCAACGCAGGATTTTCAAAGACGACGCCCTGGTTGCCGGTGGCAGCAAACTACAAGACGCGCAACGCTCAAGCTGAGTTGAGGGCGCCGGATTCGATCCTGAATTTCTACAGGACTGTTCTGAAACTCCGCCGCAACGAGCCGGCGCTGAAGTACGGTGACTACACGGCGCTGAACACCGACGATCCGAGGGTTTTCTCGTATATCCGGAAATATAAAGGCGAGGCAGTGCTTGTGGCGCTGAATATGTCGGCGTCGGCGCAGACCGCCAAGTTCGATCTCAAAAGTCAGGGATTCCCGAATCCAACCGTGAAAATGCTTGTTGCCTCGGGCGGATCGGCTGCCAACGTAAGTGCGGTGAAGCTGGCGCCCTTCGCGGTGTACATCGCGAAGGTCACGCCTGGGCCCGGCTCGACGAAGGCCAAATCATCCAAGACTTGAGCTGTTTGGCCCGTTATGCGTTAGAAGTCGGGCACGGTAGCAGTCGGCTGGCTTGAGGCTACACGCGCCGTGATGCAGAATGAAGATGTGCTCCCTGCGCCTCTCATCGCCGCGTTTGCGTTCGTCTTCGGACTGGTCATCGGAAGCTTCCTGAACGTCTGCATCCTGCGAATCCCCGGCGGAAAATCGATCGTGTTGCCGGCGTCGGCCTGCCCGAAGTGCGGCAAAGAAATCAAGCCGTACGACAATATTCCGGTCCTTAGCTGGCTGCTTTTGCGCGGCAAATGTCGCGGTTGTAAAGCGCCGATCTCCCCGATGTATCCCGTCGTTGAGTTCCTGACCGGCGTACTTTTCCTCGGCAGCTACCTGGTTTTTGGGTTGTCGTTCGAGACGATTAAATGGTGTGCGTTCTCGGCGATTTTGGTTGTTCTGGTGTTCACGGACTATCGCGAGCGCATCCTGCCTGATGTGGTGAATTATACCGGGCTCGCGATCGGTCTAATCCTCAGCCTCCTTACGAAACCGACCGACGGCACGTCGATGTGGATCGCAAATAAGCTTTTTGACTTCCCTCCTCCGGTGCCCGTGCTTTCGCTGATCGACGCCGTCATTGGCGCGCTGGTGGGTAGCGGTTTGCTGTGGCTTGTCTCTGAAGCATATTTCCGGCTTCGCGGGCGCGAAGGAATGGGGCTTGGCGACGTGAAAATGATGTTGATGGCAGGCGCGTTTCTCGGAGCGAAGCGGACGCTTTTGACGATCTTGGCCGGGTCGCTGCTTGGCAGCGTGCTCGGCATTGCGATCATCGCCGCGAAACGGAAAGATTCAGACTACGAGCTGCCATTTGGGACGTTTCTGGGCGCCGGCGCCCTGCTGGTGGTTTTCTTCGGAACTCCGGTCGTAAACTGGTATCAAGCGCTGCTGACCGGACGATGAGGAATCACGGCTCATGATGATCCCGAACAATCCGCCGCACCCGGGACTTCCCACCGTGAGCGTGGCCTACCTGATCGGACTGTTCGTTGCGATTTCGATTTTCGTGATGGCCATGATTGCGGTGGCGCGCAAAATTTTGCGAGGCCAAGGCGACGGATCGAAACGCGATGATTGGACTCCAGATGCGCCCGGCACGGAAAATCCATCGGCTTTCATGGCTGCGTCGATGCAGGGCGTAATCGAAAAATTACGCGCACAGGAAAAGGAACTCGCCCGGCTGCACTCATTAGCGCAGGAACGGGCTCAGGAATCGGAACGGCTCACCGAAGAAGTGACGCGCAATATGCCCACAGGGCTGCTGCTGGTGAATGCAACCGGCGCGATCAGCTCGACCAACCCTGCCGCGGAAGATGCGCTGGGCATGCGCACGCTGCGCTATCGGTCTTACAAAGAGATTCTCGGCGCGGAATCAGAGCTAACGCACATGCTCACAGCGTGCATTCGCGACGGCAAAACATTTCAGCGCGGCGAAGTCGAACATCTGACACCCGAGGGCGAAGTCCGGCACATCGGCGTTACGATTTCTCCGATTTACCGGTCTGCGCGGGCGACCACGCGCGCGGCGGCGGAGATGGGTTCGATTCCGCCCACCGAGCTGCGGATCAGCGGCGCGCTGTGCCTGATGAGCGACTTGACCGAGCTGACCGCGCTGCAAAAACAGATCCGCTGGAAAGAAAACCTCGCGGCGCTGGGCGAAATGTCGGCGGGTATTGCGCACGAATTCAAAAATTCGCTGGCCACGATTTCCGGCTACGCGCAGATGATCCGAAGCGAAGCGAAACCGGGAGACATGCGCGATTCCTCAGAACGCATCCTCGACCAGACACGCGCGCTGACGCATGTGGTGACCGAATTCCTCCGGTTTGCAAAGCCGCTCGAGATCTGTTACGAAACGGTACCGATGCAATCGGTGGTCGATAAGGTCACCGAAGAATTGCGAGAGACCGTGCCTGGCTGCCTGGTCGAATCGGAGGGCGCTTTCAACGAATTGCCGGGCGATGAAGCCTTAATCCGTCAGGCGCTGGTAAATCTGGTGCGCAACGGCGTTCAAGCAGCGCTAGGGGCCGGCCAACCGAAGCCTCAGGTGACAATCTCGGGTTCGCTCGAGGATTTGGGCGGTCGCAAGTGGCAGCGTATCTGCGTTGCTGATAACGGCTCCGGAATCCCCGAAAACGACTTGCCCAAGATATTTCTTCCCTTCTACACGACCAAATCTGAGGGAACTGGGCTGGGCCTCGCCGTGGTCCAGAAGGTGGCCCTGCAGCATGGAGGAAGCATTGAGGCCCGCAACCGCGAAGGCAGCGGGGCCGAGTTCCTGCTATGGTTACCTTTGCGGCAGGACCCCCTGCCATCCACGATTGCCTCCCGCGCAGCCCGCATCTAAACTGAAGCAAGCTACCAACCGGACTCGCCTCTCGGGAGGCCTGAACTATGCGCATAACATTGATCGGACTGGCCGCCGTGTCCGCGCTTCTGGTGCCTGCGGCAAGCCGCGCCCAACAATCCAACCCCGCGCCCAACACTTCGTCGCAAAGCTCGGCGGCCGCATCGTCCCAGCAGCCGTCTGTGGCCGACGCGGCCCGTAAAGCCAAAGAGCAGAAGGCTGCACAGGGACAGGCTGCGCCGGCTACGCCACGCGTCTTCGACAATGACAACATTCCAACGACCGGTGGAATTTCGGCAGTAGGCTCGGTGCATACTGGCGGTTCCGACGATTCCAGCAAGAATTCGGATGCTTCGGCGAGCAGCGGTGACTCGAAAGGGAGCGCGGCTCTTTCCGGTAAAGACGAGAAGGGCTGGCGCGACCTCTTCAAGAACCTGCACCACCGACTCGATCAGGATCAGGAAGAGCTGGATCTCGACCAGCGCGAACTGGGAGTCGCGGATGTGCAGTACTATTCGGACCCCGTGAAGGGCATGCAGCAGGGCCTGACGCGCAGCGACATCAACGACAAGACCGCGAAGATCGACCAAGTGAAAAAGAGAATCGAAGCCGACAAGCAGGCGATCTCCGACGCCGAAGAGCAGCTTCGAGCCGCAGGCGGCGATCCCGGCTGGGCGCGCTAACCGCAGCGTCCGATGGAACCCGTTCTCCTTGTAGAAGACAAACCCGAACTCCGCGCCATGTTGCGCAAGGCGCTCGAAAAAAACGGCTACGCCGTGGAAGAGGCGCCGGACGGTTCGAGTGCAGTTGAAAAAGTTCGATCCCGCCGCTACCAGGTTGTTCTTTCGGATTTAAAACTCCCCGGCAGTTCTGGACTCGATGTATTGCGTGAATCACGGAAAGCGGAATCGACGCTGCCCGTAATTCTGATGACGGCGTACGGCTCGGTGGAAGAAGCCGTGACGGCGATGAAGGAAGGCGCGTATGACTTCATCCAGAAGCCAATCGATCTCGATCATTTGAAACTCTTACTCGAGCGTGCCGCAAGGCAGCAGGAGTTGCTGCGCGAAAATTTATTGCTGCGCGAGGAGTATTCGGCGCGCTATGGGTTTCCACGGATCGTGGGCGAGCATCCGTCGATGACGGATGCGGGAAACATGACGCAGCGCGTGGCGGCGACCGATTCGACGGTGCTGTTGCTGGGCGAAAGTGGGACGGGCAAGGAAGTGTTCGCGCGCGCGGTACACCATTTGAGTTCGCGGGCGAAGCATCCATTCGTTGCGGTGAACTGCGCGGCGATACCGGAAGGGCTGGTAGAGAACGAGCTGTTCGGGCACGAACGTGGGGCTTACACGGGCGCAGGCTCCCGGAAGATTGGGAAGCTGGAGCTGGCGCATCGTGGGACGTTGTTCCTAGATGAAATTGGCGAGCTCCCGCTGGCGATTCAGAGCAAGCTGTTGCGCGTGCTGGAAGAACGTCGGTTCGAGCGCGTTGGCGGTACGCAGGAAATCGAAGTGGACGTCCGGATTCTGACGGCGACGAACAAGGACTTGGCGACCGCTGTGGCGGAAAAGCAATTTCGTGAGGATTTGTATTTCCGGATTTCTGCGGTGCCAATCACGATTCCGCCGCTTCGCGACCGGGGCGACGACGTGTTGCTGCTCGCGGAACATTTTCTCGATAGGTTCCGCCGGGAGTTTCGGAAGCCGGGGTTAAAGTTCAACGATGACGCGCGGGCGAGATTGCAGTCGTACCGCTGGCCGGGAAATGTGCGCGAACTGCAGAATGCCGTGGAGCGCGCAGCGATCCTTTCGAATGGGCCGTTCATCGATGCGGAGGCGCTGCAACTGCCGACTACGAAACCGACGAGCGAGGAGCTTCCTGTCGGGATGTTGAACCAGGCGTTCGCGTGGGACGGACCGCTAGAAGAAGTGTCGCAGCGGGCGGTGGCGCACGTGGAGCGGTTCAAAATTCAGGAGGCGCTGCGGGAATCGAAGTGGAACAAGACGCGGGCGGCGGAGAAGCTCGGAGTCTCGTACAAGACGCTCCTCCATAAGATTCGCGCGCTGGGGATTGAAGGGTAGGGCTGCCGGTAGGCGTTAGCGCTTCGGGGTTTGTGCCGAGTGAAGCACGATGCTGCCGAAGTTCCATGCTCGGGTTTCGACGTTTTTGTAGCCGACACTCCGCAAAAGATTGGCCAAGCCTTCTCGCGAGAAAAAGTGTGAGACCGACGTTGGCAGGTAGGTGTACGCCTCGCGATTTCCAGAGACTGCGCCTCCTACGACGGGCAGTACGCGGCGGAAATAGAAGCGAAACATCGCGGCGGTGATTCCCTGCGGCGGTTCAGTGCATTCCAGCAGGCCGATGGAGCCGCCAGGCTTCAGCACGCGCGCGATTTCACGCAGGCCGTCCTCATAGTTCACCAAGTTGCGAAACCCAAATGCGGATGTGACAAGGTCGAACGTTGCGTTAGCGAAAGGCATGCTCATCGCGTCGGCGTTGGCGAAGACGGATGTCTTGGCGGCCTTGCGGCCTTTTGCGAGCGCGCGGTCAAGCATCGGCTGCGCGAAGTCCGAACCGACAACAGGGAGCCAGAGTGGCGATTTCGCGGATTTTGCGCCCGCGTCGCGACGGACGCGCTCGAGAGCGAAGGTTAAATCTCCGGTGCCGCAGCAAAGGTCGAGCACGCGCGCGTCAGGTCGCGTGAGAATTGGCTGAAACTTCAGAGCAGTCTTACGGCGCCACCAATGGTCGAGTGAAAGCGTGAGCGCGTGATTCAGAAAATCGTAACTTGGCGCGATCCGGCTGAACATCCCCTGCACGTGCTTGGACGCCTCGCGTTCGCTGCGGGTGCCTTCCGGACGCGTGCCGGGAAGCGATTCCGAGTTTTCCTTGACGTCGAACGTGGTCATCGTTTTTGAATTATCGAGCGGCCTTCGCGGCGATGGCGGGAAGCTCGTTCAGCGCGCGCACAACCAAATTCCACGGAAGCTCGACTCCCCATTCCACTTTCGCGATGCGACGCGGGAGGACCCAACGAACGCGGCCGCTTCGTGATTTTTTGTCCGCGCTGAGGAGTCTTTTCAATGCCGCAGCGCGGATGCCGGTTAGCGGCGGCAGCGGGCCAACCGAGGCGATCAGACGAATTACGCGGATGGCTTGCGCTTCGCTGAGACGCTCGGTGGCGAGCGCGAAAAGCGTAGCAGCGTACATGCCCCAACCGATCGCTTCGCCATGCAGAAAACGTTTGTAGGCCGTGGCGGCTTCGAAGCCGTGGCCCAGCGTGTGTCCAAAGTTCAGAATTTCGCGCAGGCTACCTTCGCGTTCGTCGCGCATTACCACTTCGGCTTTGATTCGGATGCAACGAGCGATAACCCATGCGAGTGCCGCGGAATCGCGGCGAAGAAGCGCTAGCATGCGTTTTTCGAGAAACGCGAAGAGTTCGAGATCGGCGATGACGCCATACTTAATGACTTCGAAGAGGCCGGAGCGATATTCGCGGTGTGGAAGCGTGGCGAGCGTTAGTGGATCGACGACGACAACTTTCGGAGGATAGAACGCGCCGACGAGATTCTTTCCTTCCGGCAAGTTCACGCCGGTCTTGCCACCGATGGCGCTATCGACTTGCGCGACAAGCGTAGTGGGAATGTGGACGAGACGAACGCCGCGAAGATACGAGGCAGCAGCGAAACCGGCGACATCGCCGACCACCCCACCTCCCAGTGCGACAATCACGGCGCGGCGATCGGCGCCCGCGCGAGAGAGTTCGCGGACGATCAGCTCGATGGTCTGAAGGTCTTTGGCCGATTCGCTGTCGTCAAAAAGGATTGTAGTAATACGCAGGCCCTTCGCGCCGCGACGCAAAATTCGCGTAACCGAGCGCCCCCAGTTTGCCCAGACGCGCGGCGAGGACAGCACGAAGATCGCGCTCGCGTGCGGTAGCGACGCGACGAGCGAGCCCGCGCGCTTCAGAACGCCGGCGGCGCAGTACACATCGTACGGACCGGCGTTCGAACGGATGCAAGTCTTCGGCATAGCGGATTTAGAAAATGTAACACAGATCGCGCGTGCGGCCCGGAAGTCACGCCCGATGCAAACACCGCGCGAAATGCGCTAGTGGACTTTTTTCTGTAGCTCGTTCACGGATTCAAGAATCACGTGGCCGACAATGGCAATGCTGCGCGGGCTGATTTGATCGAGCGTGTCTTTATCAGTGTGCCATGTGCCGGCGGTGATATAGTCGTTCAGGTCGATTACGTCAACAGAGGGAATTTTGCGTTCGAGGAAGGGATCGTGGTCGTCGCTGGTTTGCGCCTCAAGCGGGATAAAAATGTCTTTGTAGCCAAGTCGGTCGGCGGTTTTCCATACGAGATCGACGAGCCATTTTGTGGAATCAGATTCGCGAGGAATGTGGAGTTTGTACTGGCCGATCATGTCGGCAAGGATGACGGCTTTCACGCGCTTCAGATCGCCGGAGACGGCCATGCGCGCGGCGAGTTCGCGGCTACCGTAGGTGTGGTCGTTGTCTTTGTTCCAGTCGACGAAAGCTTCCTCTCCGTCGAGAAAGGCGAACCAGACCGAGTTCGATCCTTTTTTCCCGCACAGCTGGCGCGCCATTTCGAGCATCAGGCCGGTGGACGAGGCGCTGTCTTCCGCGCCGACGAAGTTCTTCACGCTGCTGAGCGAGTCGTAATGCGTGAGCAGGAGGATGATTCCCTGCCCGGTGCCCGGTGCTTTGGCGATGATGTTCTTCATCGCGACGCTGCCAATCGGCGTGCCAGCGTGGAAGTCGTCCGTATCGATTTCGCAGCCGTAGCTTTTGAGCTGACCGCTCAAATAATCCTGCACTTGATGAATCGCGGGTGAATCGGGCGGACGTGGGCCGAATGCGACAATCTTCGCGACTTGCTCGTAAGCCTTGCTGCCATCAAAGCCGCCGGTTTGGTCGGCCGGAGGCGCCGTCTCGGTAGGCGTAACCTGAGAAGGGGCGGCGGGCTGAGCGCTCGACGCATTCGATGTTCCCGAGGCCGCGCTTGTCTGCTGGTTTGAGCCGTTGCAGGAAACGGCGCAAAGCAAAACCAATCCGGCAAGCGACAGGCTGACCTTCTGTCGAACGAACAGCATTCTAGGCAGCTCCCGGCGGGCTTGGACTGGATTCTTCCGCGTTTTTCTTTTTCAGCACGATGTACGAGACCCACACGCCGAGGAAGTACAGCAGGATCATCGGTACCATGAAGATCAGCATCGTCGTCGCATCGGGCGACGGAGTGATGATGGCTGCGACGACGGTGATGATCACCATGGCGTAGCGGAAGTTCTTCAGCAGGAACTTCGGCGTCACGATTCCGAACAGCGACAGGATAAAAATCAGAACGGGCAGCTCAAAAATCACGCCGAGGCCGAGCAGAACGATCAGCGTTAGGTCGAAATACTCGTTGATGCTGATTAGCGGCTTGATCGGGCCGCCCGTGGCGAAGCCGATGAGGAAGTGCAATATCTGGGGCAGCATGACGAAGTAGCCGAACGCAATTCCGCACAGAAACAGGAACATCGAAGAGATGATGAAGCCCGCGACAGCTTTGCGCTCGTGCTTGAAAAGCCCAGGCGCGACGAAAAGCCAAATCTGATAGAGCACGAACGGCATCGCGAGAGCGATACCGATGTACAGGCCGAGATTGATCACCATGCTTACGTAAGCAGCAGGACTGGTGTAATAGAGGCTTTCTTCGAGATGCGAAGCGCGAAGCGCATCGAGCATCGGCTGGGTGATGAAGGCAATGAAACGCTTGGAGACGGTAAGCCCGATGCAGGCGCCGATGGCGATAGCGATTGCGGAATTAATCAGACGCTTGCGCAGGTCGACCAAATGCTCGAAGAAAGACATACGTCCGCCGATCTCTTCCTCGGCAGGGACGGCTAATTTATCGTTCGGCAGATCCGGATCGGCCATCAGTCACTTTTTCAGGCGGAGCGTCGAAATTCCGATCACCGGCTGGAGCGTTGTCTGCAGGGATTGCTTCATCAAAAGGCAGTGGCTTGGTCTCAAAGGGAGCGGTTTCCTCCGCCGGCGCGGGCATCGCGGCAGTCCGGCCGCTTCCAGGCACGCTGTAGGGCGCTTTCGCGGCCACGATGCCATCGGCTGGCACGAAGGCCGGATCGCCGGACGATGGCGCGGGCGGTACAGCATCCACCGACGGAGATTCCGACGGCGGAAGTGGGGTCATCACGGCGGGATTGGTTGCCTTTTCGCGGGCGGTCCGGAGCTCGGTCTCCCGTTCGAGGTCGCGCATATGGCCCTCGAAGGTGGACCGCAGTTCGCCAGTGGCCTTCCGGAACTCGCCCATAATCTTGCCGAAGTTTCGCGCCAGCTCCGGTAACTTTTCCGGCCCGAAAACGACTAAGACTACGACGAAAAGAATGGCGATGTGCGGGAGGCTGAACATGGAAGGTCCGTGTGTCCCGCGTTCCGAAGCACGGGTCTTAGAGGCGCTTTTTGGCTCCTTTCGGCATCATAGAAGAGGCCTCCGAGCGTGTCAAACAGGCGCAGCCGGTATGTTATACTTCGTACTTGGGGTTAAGTGAGGACGCATGGAATCCAGGCACTCGTCAGCGCGCGGCATCGTGGTTTTGGTGGTTGTTTTGGCCGTTTCGGCGCTCTTGGGAGGACTGTGGGGCCCTTCGGTGCGCGCTACGGCAGCCGATACCGGTGATCTGCAAGATTCAGTGAAGAGCTTCACGCGCGTGCTTTCGGTCGTAGAGCGCAACTACGCCGAGCCGGTGGACACCGACAAGGTGATTTACGAAGGCGCGATTCCCGGAATGCTCCGGGTCCTCGATCCACACTCCAACTTTTTCGATCCGAAACAGTACGCACTTTTCAAAGAAGAGCAGCAGGGCAAGTATTACGGCGTGGGCATGACGGTTCAATCCCGCGACAACCAAACCGTTGTGCTTTCTCCGTTCGTTGGATCCCCCGCGTATAAAGCAGGCATCCGCCCCGGCGACGTCATTCAGAAAGTCGACAACAAGCCGTGCGAAGGTTTGACCACCACCGAAGTTGCGGACTTGCTGAAGGGCGCCAAGGGCACCGTGGTTCACATCACGCTGGTCCGCGAAGGCTGGGATAAACCGATCGAAGTGACGGTGACGCGCGATGAGATCCCCCGCCCCGGCGTTGAGTTTTTCACGATGGTGAAGCCAGGCGTCGGCTACGTTCATGTGAAGACGTTCAACGAGACGACCGACCAGGATCTGGCTGAAGCGCTGAAGCAGCTTGACGTTTCGAAGCTCGACGGTTTGATCATTGATTTGCGGAACAATGGTGGCGGACTGCTGAATCAGGCGGTCGGCATGGCAGATATGTTCCTCGATAAGGGCGAGATCGTGGTGTCCCATCGAGGCCGTGCCTCGCAGGAACGGCATTACATAGCGCTGCGCGGTAACCAGGGCATTGAAGTTCCGGTGATTGTACTGATCAACGGACAGAGCGCTTCCGCTTCAGAGATCGTGTCCGGCGCAATTCAGGATCATGACCGCGGCCTGATTGTCGGTGAAACGAGCTTTGGGAAAGGCCTGGTGCAGACGCAGTATCCCCTGAGCGAAGACACGGCGTTGCTTCTGACGACAGCGCGTTACTACACGCCGAGCGGCCGTTTGATCCAGCGCGACTATAAGAACGTTTCACTCTATGACTATCACTACAATCCGCAACCGCCGACGAAGCCCGAAGTGAAGCTCACAGACAGCGGACGCCAGGTCTTCGGTGGCGGCGGTATTACGCCGGACGTGGTGGTAGCGGCGCCGAAGCCGGATGATTTCCAGCAGACGCTGCTTCGCCGCGGTGTTTTCTATGCGGACCCGCAGGGCGTGGGCGACTTCACTCGCTACTACCTGGGCGAGAAGCCAAACGTGGGAAAGGATTTCACGGTGAACGACGACGTGATCCGCGAATTCCGCAAGTACCTCGACAAAGAGAAAATCAAGTACACCGAGCAGGACATCCAGGCCAACCTGATCTGGCTCAAGTGGCAGATCAAGCGCGAAGCCTTTACTAGCGTGTTCGGCTTGACCGATGGGTACAAGGTAGAGTTGCAGGACGATCCGCAGCTCGATAAGGCTGTCGAGATGATTCCCCAGGCCAAGGCGCTCTATTCGAACGCGCGCAAGGTGCTCGCAGAACGCGAAGCTAGCCCGCAAGCGCACCCCTAGATCAGGATCAAACGCGATAGTTTGCGGGTGAACCCGCGCGGTTGCTCACATCCGTTCACACTGCAGCGGGGCCGCGCAACCTGCTTTCCTGCTATCCGTTAGCCCATATCTACAGAGTCAACTAAGCTTCGTATCAGTTAACATTGCCATCCACGAACCGGCGCTTCACTGTGCCGCTCCGCAACGAAATCCCCGTCGTATTCTTAACTGTAACCCGGGTCCTCACTCGGCATGGCGACGCCAGAAACATCCACGACGCCCGTACGCGGCGCATCGAAACCGCTGTCTCTACTCTCGTCCGTAATGCTCGTAGCATGGGTCGGCATCGTCGGCTCATACCTGGTGATGTCGCTGGTCGCGCACCGCGGCCCGCTCCTGACCGCGTACGGCGACTTCACTCAGCTTGCAGCGGCGGGATTCGCTTGCGCCGGCCTGTTCATGAACTCCACGACGTCACAGAAGCGCTCACGCGTATTCTGGGTGCTGCTCGGGGCCGGTTGCGGCATCTGGCTGATTGGCCAAGCTGTATGGACCTACTTCGAGGTAATCCTGCGGCAGGATGTCCCCAACCCATTCATCGGCGACGTGATCCTGTTCCTGCATCCGGTGTCGATGATCGGAGCGCTGGCGCTGAATCCACACGACCAACGCGACGACCTAAACGTCCACATTGGCTACGTTGACTTCTCGCTGTTGTTGGTCTGGTGGATTTACCTGTATCTCTTTATTGTGATTCCCTGGCAATTCATCGCGCCAGACCTACACAGCTACGGCGTGACGTACGACTATCTGTCTGGGATTGAGAATGCCGTGTTGGTCTCCGGCTTCGCCGTATTGATCGCTAAGACGAAAGGGCCCTGGCGGCAGGTTTACACGCATCTATTCGGCGCGGCGCTAACCTACGCGGCCAGCTCGGTGCTCATCAATGTGGCGATCGATTACAACAACTACTACACGGGCAGCCCTTACGACCTGCCGCTGGTGGCCTCGTTCGTGTGGTTTGGGACGGCGGGCATCGTAGCCCATCGGCTCAAGTTGCAACGCGAATCGATTCCGTCGAACGAAGAGACGCGGCGCTGGATGTCGATCGTCGCAATGATCGCAGTCTTCTCGATTCCCGTGATGGCGTTGTGGAGCTTGTGGTCCGGTTCGATTCCTCGCGAGGTTTCCTCGTTCCGCGTAGCCGTTACGCAAGTCACTCTGGTTGTCGCCGCAGTGCTGATTGCGGTGCGGCAGCGGCTCGTCGATCGCGATCGCTTGCGATTGCTGGCCGAGTCGCGCAAGTCCATCGAGCACCTGCGTATATTTCAGGCCCAGATGGTGCAGTCCGAGAAGCTGGTTTCGCTGGGGCAGCTTGCGGCAGGCGCGGCGCACGAGATCAATAATCCGCTTACCGGTGTGCTCGGTTATTCCGATCTACTGATCGACGACGGCAGCATGAATGAACGACAGCGCGCGATCGCGGAGAAGATCCGCATCCTGGCACGGCGCATCAAGACTCTGGTTTCAAGCTTGCTGAGCTTTGCGCGGCAGGTGCCGAGCGAAAAGACGGAACTCGACCTGAGCCATGTCGTGTCATCGGCGCTGCATCTGAGCAATCTGGACCTACGCGGCGCGCAGATATCCGTGGAGAATCTCGTGGATGAATCGCTTTCGCCGATCGTGGGCGACGCGAACCAGATTCTCCAGGTTTTCTTCAATCTGATCAGCAATGCCGTCGACGCGCTCGAAGAAGTCGGCGGGGGGAAGCTCGTGATTCGCGGCCGGGAATCGGAAGGCAAGGTGCTCCTGGAATTTTCAGATTCGGGGCCGGGCATCAAGTCGCCAGGGCAGGTATTCGATCCGTTCTTTACAACCAAGCCCGTCGGCAAGGGTACGGGTCTTGGACTAAGCATCTGCTACGGCATCGTGCAGGAGCATCGCGGGCACATCGAGTGCTATAACCGGCCGGGAGGTGGCGCGACGTTTCTGGTTGGATTCCCCACTGCTTCGAATGCCGGGTATGTGTACGAGACGGATTTGGCAGCGCACGAGCAACGTAGCTAGCACGTTTGTTTCTGTAAGGTCGCGCGTTCTGCCGCGCTGTTTTCCTTCCTTGAGTTATCATCTCGTTCGGCTTCCGTGAGGAGTGTTCTCGTGAAATCCGCTCAACGTGTGACTGGAGTCGTCGCAATTTGCTCTGTGCTCGTCGTCATTGGTTCACTTGGATCGCTAGATGCGCGTGCAATACAAACGGCGCAAGCGCGGTCATCCCTGAAGACGCGCGCCGTCGTTTTGATCGTGCTGGACGGCCTGCGATGGCAGGAAGTCTTCGACGGCCCCGAGCACGATCTATTCAACTCAAAGTACGGTTCGGTGCAGGACGAGCGGCAGCTTCGGAAGGACTTTTGGCGCGACACGCCGGAAGAAGGCCGCGCGGCATTGATGCCCTTTATGTGGAACACCATCGCGAAACAGGGCCAGATCTACGGAAACCAGCACAAAGGCAGCATCGCGCAGGTGACCAACGGCTACAAATTCTCCTACCCTGGCTACAACGAGATGACCACCGGCTACCCGAACCACGCCATTAACAGTAACGAGTTCGGGCCGAATCCAAACGCGACTGTTTTCGAATGGCTGAACAAAAAACCAGAATTTCAGAATCAGGCGGCAGTGTTCGCCACGTGGAACGCGTTCAACGACATTTTTCGCGCGCAAGTGAGCGGGCTGTACATACGCGCGGGCTGGAGTTTGCCGTGGGGCGCGAATCTCACGCCGCGCGAAGAGTTGCTCAAGAAACTCTACGAGACCACAACCCAGATTGAGGACGACGACGTTTTCGATTCATTCACGCATGAAGACCTGCTCGACTATCTCGCCACTCATTCGCCGCGCGCGCTGTTTGTCGGATACGGCGGAACCGACGATTGGGCGCACGAGGGAAAATACGACCTGGTGCTGCAAGCCGCTCATCAGGACGATTCGCACATCGAGGAATTGTGGAACACGATGCAAGCCAAGCCCGAGTATCGCGATCAGGTGACGTTCATGATTACGGCGGACCATGGGCGCGGAAGCGGACTCAAACAGTGGCGCGATCACGACAAGAACGTCGACGGCGCGGAGAACATCTGGATCGCGGTGATCGGGCCCGACACGCCGGCGAAAGGCGAGATGACGAATGTGCCGCGCCTAACGCAGAGCCAAATCGCGGCGACCATCGCAGCGCTGTTAGGACAGGATTACAACGCTGCTGTGCCGCAGGCCGCGCCGCCGCTTCCCGTGGCGGAATGGCCCACAAGCATTCCGGCTAAATAGGCGACGTCCCGCGCGCACGCCATTCGGGCAGCGGTGATGCGTTAGTCGCGGACGACGAACTCGAGTTCCACTCCCGCGACTTCGATCACATCGCCGGATGCGAGCTTCGTCGGATGCGTGATCGGCGCGCCGTTCACGCTGGGCACGCGGTCCGCCGCGCCGACGTAGTAGGAATTGTCGTCGCGCCGATTGATCTGTGCAGCAGCCTTCGGCTTGAACCAGCCCGTCAACTTCACGGTTGCCATGGCCGACTTCCCCACCACCGCCAGCTTGTCGTTCAGCGCGTACTCGCGGCGATCGGTGCTACCGCTGCGCACCACGAGAGTGGGGATTTTCACGCGTGAGGGCGACGGCTGAGCGCTTTCGCCCACGGCGGCGACCTTCTCGAGGAATTCGCGGCGCTCCCGCGTATCGAGCATCACGGTTTCGTTAATTTTGGGCACGGCGGCTCGGGGTGGCTGATATTCCACGGTGCCGTTGTGCGCCGCCGAATCGGCGACATAAAGGGTGTGTTTGCCGATGGCGATGGAGTCTGTCGACTTCAACTGCGCCATCTTCACGCGCTGGCCGTTGACGAACGTGCCGTTCAAGCTGCCAAAGTCCTGCAGCATCAGGCGGCCTTCTTCGTAGAAAACGCGGGCGTGGTGATTCGACACGGCGGGATTGTCGATCACAATGGAGTTCTCCGGCGAGCGGCCGATGCTTACTTCGCTCTGGCCCACCGAGACTTCCTTCAAAATTGCGTTTTCAAATTTCAGAACCAACTTGGCCATGACCATTGCCTCCGCGAATCAAATTCCATCTTCCGAGTTTTTGAACCAGCGGCCGATTTTTGCGCGTACGCCGCCGGCCTTTTTGGAATTTCGCACTACGACTACAGTGACGTTGTCTTCGCCGCCCGCTTCGTTCGCCAAACGCACAAGCCGCGCGGCGGCTTCGTTCGCGTGGTCGGCTTCGTCGAGCACGCCCGAAATCTGGCTATCAGAGAGCTCGCGCGTCAGGCCATCGGAACAGAGCAGGAACGTATCGCCGTCGAGTAACAGTTCTTCGATGGACGCGACTTTCACAGAAGTCTCGACGCCGAGCGCGCGGATCAGCACGTTTTGAAGCTGGCTGCGACTCGCTTCGTCGACGCTGATCACTCCGCGGCGAACTTGTTCCGCGACGAACGAATGGTCTTCCGTGATCTGGCTGAATTCATTGTGACGGAGGCGGTAGACCCGGCTGTCGCCTACGTGCGCGATGATGGCGCGTTCGCCATGGAACTGCACAGCGACGATCGTGGAGCCCATGCCGGATTTCGATCCCGACTCCTGCGCTGCTCTGAAAATCTTTTCGTTGGCGAGTTCAATCGCAGTTGAAAGCGCTTCGGCGGATGGCGCGGACTTTGCCGCAGCTTCCCTGCACTGGCGAATTACGGTCTCAACGGCGATTTGACTGGCGCGTTCGCCAGCTTCGAGGCCGCCCATTCCGTCGCACAGCACGAACAAATTGATTTCAGGCGCTGCAGCGGCGCGGTCTTCGTTGTTCTGCCGGACGCGTCCTGCGTCGCTGAAAATCGAAAAGTCGAGAGCCTTCATTTCGAAGGATGGCGTGACGTTCGTGCCGCGGCCGTTCTCGCGGTTCGAAGCAGACTTCTCGTGAGTGCGCGCCGTGATCATTTCACTGCCTTTTGGTATTCCGAGAGCGGGACTTCTCGAGCGCCCGAAAATCCTTTCGCTTCGAGCGCTTCCAGAGTGATAGGGCCGCGCGTGACCTTTACCGGTCCGACCCAAAGCACCCAATAATCGTGATTCAGGAAGCGGCGCAGGACGATCTTCGACGGATACATCATTGCTTCGACTTTCTTCTGCCGCTCTCGCGCCTTGCTCTGCGAAGGATACCTGCCAGCCCAGATGTATTCGTTGGGAACCGAATCGACTGGCGCAATCTTCGAAGCTCTGGCTGAGGAAGGAGCCGACGGCTGCGAGTGGTTCCGCACCGGGCCGGCTTCCATGCGCGGGAAGACGTCTTGTGAAGCGGGTGGTTTCGTCACGCCAGCGACAGCCTTGTTGGCTGAGGGCTTTGATTGGGCTGCCGGTTTTGGTTGATCGAGAGCGGGCGTATCGACCTTATCGGTCGACTCCGGTACGGACGTCGGAGCGGGCTCCGGCGCCGCCGCCTTCGGAACTTCGTAAGCGAAATCCGGTGGAATGGGCGGCTTAAATTTCTCATGGAATACAATTTGTTTCGCAGCCTTCTGTATTGTGAGCGCGTGCAGGGCAGCCAGAGATGCGAACGTGAGGCCGACGCCGACCAGCACCCAGAGAAACGGGGGACCGCTTTTCCGCTGCGCGACAACGGGCGCAGCCGGATGCGCTGCGGGCAGGTGGGCGTCGGGCGCAGAAGCGTTTTGCGGCTTCGCTTGCGCGGCCGACCAAGGAGCGGCGGTCACGGTACGCTGCGAAAGGGACGCGGCAAGCGCTGTCTCTAGCTCCGCAATCGAAAGGTAGCGGCGTTCGGGCTCTTTTTCGAGACACTTCAAAATCGTCCGCTCGATTGATACGGGGATCGTCGGCTCAACCACATGCGGCGGCACGACTTCCTCGCTCATTTGTTTCAGCGCCACAGCAACGGAATTCTCCGCCTTGAATGCGGGTGCTCCGGTGAACATTTCGTAGAGAACCAACCCAACGGAATAGATGTCGGTGCGGTAATCGACCGGTTTGCCAGCGACTTGCTCGGGCGCCATGTACGCTGGGGTTCCCGCGAGAGAGCCGGTGAGCCGCGTGCCAGCGTCCATCGAACGGGCGATGCCGAAATCCATGATCTTCACGTTCCCCGCGGAATCGATCATCACGTTTTCCGGCTTCAAGTCGCGGTGGACGATGCCCTGCGCGTGTGCTTCCTTCAGACCCGAACAGATCTGCAGCGCGATTTCAGTGGCTCGCTGCACGGGCAATTTCCCCAGGCGATTCAGCGTGGCGCGTAGGCTCTCGCCCTCAACGAATTCCATCGACGTGTAAGCGACTCCGTTCACGCGATTGAAATCGTAGACGCGGCAAACGTTTTTGTGAGTGATCTTCCGGGCGAAAAGCAGTTCGCGCTTGAAGCGGTCCATCATTTGCTGGTCCGAGGCGATCTCCGGCTTCAGGAGCTTCAGCGCGACGATGCCGCCGGTTTCGCGGTCACAGGCTTTGTAGACGTTGCCCATGCTGCCGCTTCCCGCGTCGCCGAGTATCTCGTAGCGAACGCCAAGTGCGGCGAGCGTATCTGGATTGAGATTGATATGTCGAAGCGTAGGATTTGACCGCATCGCCGCCGGCGCAATGGGCGCGGCGGACTCCGGCAAATCGCTCAGCAACACGGTCTGTCGTGCGTTTCCCGAGGGTTCCGGCGGTCGAAGGGCGGAACGGTCCCTGTCTGAATTGTGACTTTTGCCCATTTGTGCATTTTCAGAATAGGAGTGCCTTCGCCGCGTTTTCTACTGGCCGAGGGTCAAGGTGAGGACAAAGAGTATCTAGTACTTCAGTCCTATGAATCAGTTGGGAACAATGGCGGGATTGCGCCGTGCGCGCTCGGGCCCCGCCGTCCATACTGAAATTGTCAGAGCTTCGCCGCGGCTAGCCAGCCCTTCCCCGCGCGACGCCCTCGAAGCCCAGCGATGAGCAGCGCATCGGATCTGCAGAAGTCCGTCTCGATTACCGACTCGCAGACGTCCGCCCCGACGGCGAACATCATCGCGTCCATGCTGGCTGCTGCGCCGAAGACGAGCGACCTGATTTTCTCGCCCGGCCGCGCTCCGCAAGTGGAGATGCAGGGCCAGCTCGTTCAGCTGAAAATCAAGGGCGTCGGCGTGCTTTCCGCCGAGGACACGGCGCGCATCGCCGCTGACCTGATCGGCCGCAACCAGCACGCGGTGGACAAGCTGAAGCAGGATGGCTCGTGCGACATTTCCTATAGCCTTCCAAAGGTTTCGCGATTTCGGGTGAACATCTTCACGCAGCGAGGAAGCTGCGCGATTGTGATGCGCGTCATTGCGACTCACATTCCGGACTTCAAATCGCTGAATTTGCCCGAAAATCTTGCCGAAGCGGCAGAGGTGAAACCGGGCATCGTGCTGGTCACCGGACCAACCGGAACAGGAAAGTCCTCGACCCTTGCGGCTTTCCTGAACAAGATCAACGAAGAAATGGCGTGCCACATCGTCACGATCGAAGACCCAATCGAATTCATTCATCCCCACAAGCGAGCTACGATTCACCAGCGCGAGCTATACACCGACACGCCAAGCTTTGCCGTCGCGCTGCGCTCGGCCTTGAGACAGGCGCCCAAGTTGATCCTCGTAGGCGAAATGCGGGACAAGGAAACGATCGAATGCGCGTTGGAGGCCGCTGAAACGGGCCATCTGGTGTTCTCGACGCTGCACACCATCGACGCGTCGAAGACGATCGAGCGCGTGATCGGCGTGTTCCCTGTGCCCGACCAGCAGTCCGTGCGCAGCCGGCTCTCGAAGTGCTTCCGATTTATTATTTCGCAGCGGCTACTGCCGCGCGCCGATGGGTCGGGCCGCGTCCCTGCGTTTGAGATCTTGAAGTCGACGCTACGCACGCGCGACTACATTCAAAAGGGCGACGGCGAGGGCAAGTCGCTGCTCGATGCGATGCGGGACGGCGACAACGAGGGAATGCGCTACTTTGACGGTGAAATCGAAAAGCTCATTCGCAGCGGAGTCGTGGAACTCGAAACGGGGATCGCTTACGCTTCGAACGAAGGAAATCTACGGTTGCAGCTTGGCGACCTGCTACGCCCCGAGCCCGAAGTGCCTTCCGCGATGATGCACGAATCCGAAGCCGAAGCCGAAAGCGAAGCGTCCGCGGAATCCGGCGCTCCCGCTGTGGAAGAAGAAGCGATCGATCGGTAGTCGTACAAACCCCTTCTGCAGAGCTGGCGTTTTACTCGTATCGCAGCGATTCCATGGGGTCGACACGCGACGCTCGAACCGCCGGGATGTACGTCGCAAAAAATGAGACCGAGCTGAGCAACAGTGTGATGGATGTGAAGACGAGCGGATCCCAGGTCTTCACTCCGTAGATCAATCCAGCCATGAAACGCGTCAGAGCGAGAGCCGCGGCGATTCCCATCACCACACCAATCGCCGCAAGCCGCATTCCCTGAAACACGACCATCTTGCGCACGTTCTGCGGGCTCGCGCCGAGCGCCATGCGGATACCGATCTCTTGAGTGCGCTGTTGCACCGAATAGGCCATGAGCCCGTAAATTCCGATCGCCGCGAGCAGCAGCGCCACGCCCGCGAAAATCGAAAGCAGCATCGTGTTGAAGTCGCTGCGCGCGGTGGAATCGCCGACGACGTCACGCATCGTACGCACGCGGGCAACTGGCAGGCCGCCTGAAGCGACTCGTAATTCGCGCTCAACGTCGTTGCTCACAGACATCGGCGCGACCCGGGTTCGCACAATCCAGTTCAGCGGTAGGACGCGGCCTTCCAGTGCCGTTGCGCCGTCGGCAGTTTGTGGCTGGGGGATATACATCATCGGCGGTGGATCGTTATCGAGGCCTTCGTCACGCGTATCGCCGACGACGCCCACGATCTCGCGCGGGCTTTCCGCAAAATCGGGACCGAGCCCGACGCCGACCGTGATTCGAGCGCCGAGCTCGTTTCCCTTCGGCCAGAATTTCTTGGCCATCGATTCATTGATGATGACGACCGGAGCCGATCCCGCCTGATCCTGTTCGCCGAATTGGCGGCCCCGGAGAACTGGAATGCGAAAAACCTGAAAGTATTCCCAGGAGATGTTGCGCCACTCGACGTCGCCGTTGAAAGGGCCGTCGGTCGGGGGCTGGCCTTCGATGTTGAACGGAAGATCGACGCCCCCCGTTGGAGGGAGGCAGCAGGTCGCAGCGATGGCTTCAACTCCCGGAACGTTGCTCATGCGGCGTTCTGCTTCGCGAAGTGCCGTCGCCACTGGAGCAGTTTTTGCAAACCGCGAGCCGGCGAGCGACATTTCCATGGTGAGGACGTTGTGAGCGTCGAAGCCCGGTTTCACTTCGCGAAGTGAAAGATACGTGCGGATGAGAAGCGCCGCGCCAACCAGCAACACCAGCGCGAGGGCCATTTCCGTGACCACCAGAATCGACCGAGCTTTGTTTTGGCGGAAACCGCTGCCGGCACGGGAGCCGCCCTCCTTGAACGTGGAAGTGAGATCCGTTCGCGAGCCGCTCAAAGCGGGAATCAGCCCGAACAGCACGCCGGTGAATAGCGCGACGGCCAACGTGAATGCCAACACGCGCCAATCGAGCGCGACGTTCGAACCGTGCTCGCCGATTCGTGGTAGATCGACCGGGCTGATGGCCAGAAGCCCTCGAACGCCCGCGTACCCCAGGCCAAGTCCGAGAATCCCTCCAATCCACGAGAGCAGCACGCTTTCGGTAAGCAGCTGGCGAATGATCCGCGAGCGGCCTGCGCCAAGCGCCGACCGGATGGCAATCTCGCGCTTTCGCAACGTCGCGCGAGCCAGCAAAAGATTCGCAACGTTCGCACAAGCGATCAGCAACACGAATCCGACGGCACCCAGCAGGATCAACAGAGCCCTTCGAATATCCGAAACCACCGTGTCGCGTAACGGAATTACCGTGGCGGATTCGTTTTTGTCCATGAGCGGACCGGAATATTTTCGCCGGAACTCTTCGGCAGAAAGCTTCATCGCGGCTTTCGCCTGATCGAGCGTCACTCCGTCCCGAAGGCGTGCCGTACAGCGAAGATAGTGGCCTTGGTTCGTGGTGTTGGGATCAGGTTGGAGCGGCAGCCAGATGTCCGCTCTAGGATCACTTTTGAAGGTGGGGCCAAGCACGCCGATGATTTGATAGGGATCGCCGGTGAGATCGATGGTCTTACCGAGGATTGCAGGGTCGCTCGCGAAATGCGTGCGCCAAAGTCCGTTGCTGATCACCACGACATGCGGGCCGTTCGGCTTGTCTTCCTCGGCCGTGTACGCACGGCCCATCGCGAACGGCGCTTCGAAAACGTCAAAGTAGCCCGACGAGGCGTGGATGCCTTTCACCTGCTCGGGCCGGTCTCCGCCGGTGAGGTTGATGCCCGGGCCTTCGAAGTCGTACGCCGCGATCGATTGGAATACTTGGGTCTGTTCGCTCCAGACCGTAAATTTAGGAATCGACGTCGAATTACCGCCGTCGCCGTTGGCGAAGTGCCGCTGGACCGCAACGAGACGGTCCGGATCCGGATACGAGAGCGGTTGGAGCAGCACTGCGTTCACGACGGAGAAGATCGCAGTATTCGCGCCGATGCCGAGCGCGAGGGCTGCGATCGCGGTGATAGCGAACGCGGGGCTGCGCCACAGAACGCGCACCGCTTGTCGGAGGTCCGACTTGAGGTTCTCGAAAACATTCCCGTTCGCCATCGCGATGCTCCTCGCGCAGACGCGCTCTGTTCGCGCGTTCTAAGGACTAGTACGCGATGTGCGACGATTTTGTTCCCAGCGGATGAAGCAACCGAGGTGCAATGAGCGGAACAGACGACAAAGAAGCGAGTGATTGGTGGACGTGAGGGGGCTCGAACCCCTGACCTCCTCGTTGCGAACGAGGCGCTCTCCCAGCTGAGCTACACGCCCACTGCGCCAATAATTCTAGCAAACACTGGAGGAGGAGCCAAACGCCTTCGCCCTCATGTTTCGCGGAGAAGTGGAATATTCGGTCCGGACCGGCGTTTTTTGCGGCTAGATTGCCTTCTGCCAGAGGTGTCTGGGCGGAGCGTATTTTTGCGGTTCCATCTGCGCGCGCGCTTGCTTGACGAAGCCAACGTAGCGGTGCGCGAGCGTGAAGATGCGTTCGGCCTGGCGCAGGCGAATCGCTTCCTTCGGAATCAAGTCGCCGCCGATGCCGAGGGCCGCGGCACCTGCCAGAATGAACTTTGAAGCTGTAGTTTGATTGACGCCGCCGGCTGCGATCAGCGGCAGGCTCGGAAATGGTCCTTTGAGCGCGCGGATGTAGCTCTCGCCGCCAACCTGCGCACACGGGAAAACTTTCACGAAGTCCGCGCCGGATTTCCATGCGGCAATCACTTCGGTGGGCGTAAGCGCGCCTGGGAGAATGACGAGATTCTCGCGCCCTGCAAATTCCGCAATTTTCGGATCGAGGCCGGGACTGGTGAGAAACACCGCGCCTGCGTCGCGGCACTCGCGCGCAATCTCCATGTCGAACACATCGCCGGCGCCGACGATCATTTGCGGCGCATGTTTCACGAGGCGCGCGATCACTTCCATGGCGCCCGGAACCGTCATGGTAATTTCGACGATCGGAATGCCGCCACGCGAGACAGCTTCGGACGCGAAGATCGCGTCTTCGGCGGAGGAGACGCGGACAGCGGGAATGATGCCGACTTCTTCAATGCGGGCGCGAACGATTTCCTTGGTCACGGGTCCCTTCCGGGATCCGGCGCGGCGGGTCACGCGTGCCGAATCTACCGGGATTCTAGCGGAATCGTGAACCGGGATGTACGGAAAAATAGCACGTACTAGCACGGGCTTTGGACCGCGCTAGCACCGCCGGCGAACCGGTGCGCCGATTCGGACTACGACTCGAACGAACCTTCGAGCTCCGGCAATTTGTCGCCGTCACGCGCCACCCAGACGTACATCGCCGGAAGCAGGAAAATGCCCATAATGAGCGCCGTAATCAGACCGCCGACAATCACGATCGCGAAGGGTCGTTGTGAATCCGAACCAATCGCCCGAGACAGCGCTGCGGGCAAAAGGCCCAAGATGGCGACCAGCATCGTCATCATGATCGGCCGCAAACGCAGCACGGCCCCTTCGATGGCGGAGTCCTCGATGGAGTGGCCGCGAACACGAAGCTGGTTGATGTACTCCAGCATGATCACGCCGGTCTCCACAGACACACCGAAGAGCGCCAGAAAGCCGATTCCGGACGAGACGCTTAAATGCGTGCCGGTGATCAGCAGCGCCAGAAACCCGCCGACAGGGGCGACCGCCACGTTGGCCAGAATGAGCCCGGCCCACTTCCCCGAACTGAACATGGTGTAGAGCACGATGAAGATTACGAGCAGCGTGATCGGGACGACGATCATCAGGCGACGCTGCGAGCGCTTCTGGCTTTCGTACTCGCCGGCCCAGTCGATGTGATAACCAACGGGCAGCTTTACGCGCTCTTTCACGAGGCGCATGGCCTCCTCGACGGTACTGCCTAAGTCGCGGCCGCGGACGCCGTATTTGATCGCGACGTAGCGCGAGTTTTCCTCGCGGTAAATCTCGGACGCTCCGTCCTTCACACTGATATGAGCGAGTTGAGTGAGCGAGACGCGTTCACCAGTCGGCGCGAGCAAGCGGATGCTCTCGATCGATTCCTTCGAGCTTCGGTATGGCTCCTGGTAACGCAGCACGAGGTCGTATCGTTGTTCGCCCTGCAGCACCTGAGTCACCGCTTTACCGCCTACGGCGGTCTCGACGGCGTCCTGAATGTCGGTGACGTTGATGCCGTACCGCGCCGCTTGCGTCCGATCGACCGAGATATTCAGGTTTGGTTGGCCCAGGACGCGGAACAGGCCAAGGTCTTCCACGCCGCGAACGCCGCGCATCACGTTGACGATCTCATCGCCCTTCTCTTCCAGCACCTCGAGATCGTCGCCGTAGAGCTTGATCGCCAACTCGCCTTTCACACCGCTGACGGCTTCTTCCATGTTGTCGGCAATGGGCTGCGAAAAATTCCACAGAATGCCCGGCATTTTGCTGAGCTCGTAGTCCATGGACTGGATCAGTGAGTCTTTGTCTCTGTGGAAGACCGGGCGCCACTGGTCCTTCGGCTTCAAGTTGACGAAATACTCGGTGTTGAAGAATCCGGTAGTGTCCGTGCCGTCGTCAGGACGACCCACCTGGCTGGTTACGACGGTTACTTCAGGAAACGACGCGAGCGTCAGGCGCGCCTGGTTGGCAACGCGGACGCCCTCGGTTGGCCCAGTGCTCGGAGCAAGCGTTCCGCGTACCCAGATCGCGCCTTCGTCAAGATGGGGCAGGAACTCTGAACCGATGATTCCGCTAACCATCAAGAAAACTGCGACCGCGAAGGCCCCCGCGCCAGAAAGCAGCGTCACACGGCGATGTTCGATAGCCCAGCGAACGGCAACGCGGTACTTCGCGCTGAGAAAGGCCATCACCGGGTTGTGCCACTCGCTGATTCCCCGTCGGAAAACAATTAGCGCCAGCACGGGCGCGATCACAACCGCGAACACCAGCGCACCCAGAAGCGCGAAGGAAACCGTCCAGGCCATCGGCTTGAACAGACGGCCTTCTACGCTCTGCAGCGTGAAAATCGGAAGATAGGCGGTAATGATAATCGCGCGCGCGTAGAACACCGGGCGGATCACTTCCAGCACGGCGTCGCGAATCTTCTCGAGCGGAGTCTTCTGCGCATTCGATGGCAGGCTGTAGTGACGAACGATGTTTTCGATAATGACGACGGTGCCGTCGACAACCATGCCGAAATCGAGCGCGCCGAGCGAGAGCAGGTTCGCGGGAATTTTGTTCAGGTCCAGGCAGATCGAAGCAAACAGCAGCGAGAACGGAATCGTGAGCGCGACAATCAACGCGCCGCGCGTGTTGCCGAGAAAGAAGAACAAAATCACGGACACGAGCAGCACGCCCTTGACCAGGTTCTCCATCACAGTGCCGGTCGTGAGACGAAGCAAATCACTCCGATCCAAAAACGGGACGATCTTCACGCCAGGGGGAAGGATATGGTCGTTCAGCTCTTTTACTTTTTCGTGAATCGCCGCGAGCGTCTCGTCGGCGTTTGCGCCTTTCCGCAATAGCACGATTCCCTCGACCACGTCCTGGTCGTCGACGATCTTTCCGTCGTCGTGGCGGATCGCTTTACCGATCTGCCCCAGGCGGATGCGCGGCCCCTGCGTGACCGTGGCGATGTCTTTCACGTGCAGCACAGTGCCGTTCTTGGTGGAAATCGGAGTCTGCTCGATGTCGTCGACGCTCGTGTAGAGGCCGACGACGCGGACATTGATCTGTTGCAACCCTGCTTCAACGAAGCTCCCACCGGCATTGGCGTTATTGGCGGCGAGCTGTTGTTCCACCTGCGCAATACTCAGCCCGTGCGCGACGAGTGCGTCGGGATCGAGCCGAACCTGATACTCGCGCGTGATCCCACCGAAGCTCGATACGTCCACAACGTTCGTGACGGACTTGAACTGCTTCTCGAGCGTCCAATCCTCGATCGATTTCAAATCCATCAAGTCGTATCTCGGATTCGAGCTGGTCAGCGTGTACCAATAAATTTGCCCAACAGGACTCCAATCTGTCCCCATCTGCGGCTGAAGATTGTTGGGCAACGTGACCTGGGAAAGCCGTTCGAGCACTTTCACGCGATTCCAGTCGTTGTCCGAAGTGTCGTCGAAGATCAGCATCACGCTCGAAAGGCCGAAGAGTGAATCCGACCGCAGATGCGCGAGGTGCGGCAGCCCGTTCATTTGGATTTCGATGGGGATCGTGACCTGCTGCTCCACCTCTTCGGCGGCGCGGCCGGGCCACTGCGTGATGACTTGAACGTAGTTGTTCGCGACGTCGGGATAGGCTTCCACCGGCAGATTGTGGAACGAGATAGCTCCCCAGACGGTCAACAGCGCCGCGAGCGCCAGCATCATGAAGCGGTTGTTCAGGGCAAAGTCGATGAGGCCCTGCATTACTGGTTCTGCTCCCGCGATGAGGGATTCGGATTCAACTATTGCTCCACGGTGTTTTGAAGAACCAGCGCGTTGCTAACGACCTGATCGCCCGCTTTCACGCCGGCGATGATTTCTTGCATCTTATTCGGCAGCGTTTTGCCGGTGGTGACGGCGACCTTGCGGAATTTCTTGTCGCCTGCAGGAACATAAACCCAATCACGGTCATGAAGGTGCAGGATCGCTGCATCGGGCACGGCGGCGTGCTGCTGACTCTTCTGGCCTACAAATGTCGCGGTGACGAACATCCCCACCTTCAGAAATCCGGGGTTCGCTACTTCGACGCGCACTTTCGCCGAGCGCAAATTGGGATCGAGCACTGCTCCAATGTTGCTAACGCGGCCCTTCAGCACGCGGTCGGGATACCCGTTTACACGAATGTCCGCGGTGTCGCCGAGCTTGATTGATGGAAGATCGTTCTCGTAAACGTCGCACAAGATCCACACGCTCGAAAGGTCGGAAATGGTGAATGGATTCGCGGAGCCAAGCCCCGCGACGCCCGCCGCGTTGGTCACCTGCTGATCCGTAATTACCCCGGAAATCGGCGCGACGATATTCACGATCGGCGACGGGCTGGAGGGATCGGCGCCCAAGAGGCGGAGATGATCCGTTGTCGTCTCCACATCGACGGCCGCTTTGGCCGCCGTATCCTGCGCAACCTGCAGATCATTCAACGCAATTGCGCCGTGATCGTAGAGCCCTTTCGCCCGGTCGAGCTGTTTTTCCGCGAGCGTCTGGTCCGCGACAGCCTTTCGGTAGTCGGAAAACGCCGAAGCGATGTCTGCGCTTTGAACGCGCAACAAAACCTGGCCTTTTTTTACGGTGTCGCCCAAGCGGGCTTTGATTTCCACCACACGTCCCGCTGCGAGCGATACCACGGGCACCGTTCGCGAAATGTCCGGACTCACGACGCCGTTAGCCACAAGGCTCATCGGGGAATCGTATGCGACGGCGACGGTGAGCGGAAACTGCGCAGGATCGTCGACCTGCACCAGGTTGGAACTCGACACGCTCTCAACCTGCGCCGGCGGCGGCGCACCGGCTTCCGGATCTTTACTGGCTTTTTCTCCGCAGCTAGCGGCCGCGACGCTCGCGCACAAGGCAAGCGCGAGGGCGAGCCGTTCGGTTCCCAAAACTCTCATCGAATTCCTCACGTTGCCGGATGGTTCTTTAGCAGACAACGAGTGGCATGAAGCATCCGTAAAGATTGCATAAGGACCGTCTAAGTTCGGCGATTCAAAGGACCGTGATGCGGCCGGTCAAGAAGTTGCTTCTGGTGCAAGCTTGAGCCGGTGATTATAAACGAACCGGCGCAATTCGCGGGTAAACGCTCGTGAACGTGTGATTAATCGAAGCGAGGGCGCGGCGGGGCGCGGCCGGAGACAATCGAGCGGAAAGACGACGCAGGAACTTCGGCGGAGCCGATACGAGACAGAGCCGAGAACGAGGCTTGGTACCGGACCGGACCGATTGGCATAGCAGAGAGGAAATTTGCGGGTGGTTGCGTCGGGCCCACGGACCCGCCGTGGGGAGCCTCGCAGCGAACCGTCTGGCGACGTGCGGATGTGCACTCGTCCGCGCACAAGTATTCAGCGCGCAGATCGTCGGAGAGCGACACAACAAAAAACATCAGGACCGCGGCACACGTAAATGCCGCCCACGCCCGCCACGGATCGATTCCCGGGCGGCGCGAATCTGCGGTTCCCTGGGCGCGCCAAGCACCCAGCGCTGCTACCGCCATCACCGCCCAGAGTAGATTGAGAAATAATTCCATCAGCCTTCCATCTTAGACACACACGAGCCACGCTTGAGATGCCTCAATGAAATTTACTATCGAAGCGAAGGCGAAGCAATCGAAGAGGGGCGGGAGATTAAGGCGTGGCGGCCAATGCACGGCTAGCATGCTCAAGTACGTTCCGGCACTGAGAACGATTCGTCACGGTAGCCTGTGCGAAGTCCTTCGCGCCGCCACCCTTCCCGGGAAATGCCGCAAGCGCCACACGCAACAAACCGCCCATATCGTGTGGCGCGCCTTTGGACTGGGCGAACGCAACGCGGCCGGAGGCGCCGTCCGCCAGGAGCGCGACGACGGGCGCCGACGCGTCACCGCGAGCCGCGAGTTTGGCTGCCAGCAGAGTCACGTAAGCCGGAGATGCATCTTCGATCACAGCCGAAACAGTCCGCGTACTCGCCTCCGAACCGCCCGCATGCGCCGCTGTGCTGTCCGCCAAGAGCCTCGATGCTTCCGCATCGGCAAGCCGCTCTTCAAGCTTACGCACCGTTGACTGGCGCTCTCGGCGCTCCTCGCTGAGTTTCACAACACTACCGGGTACATCCGGCAGCCCGCAGGTGAGAAGGGTTGCAGCCTCGGAGAGCGTTGCGTAGTCTCGCCGCGTCACCCCAAGAGCACGGCCTCCGGCAACAAACTCTACGCGCACACCGTCGCGCCGCTTCTCGAATTTCCGCAAAAGCACAAGCCCCGCCTGTCCTGTGCGTGCCAAGTGAGTGCCGCCACAAGGCTGAAAATCGAATCCCTCAACGCGGATCGCGCGCAATACCCCCTCGCGGTCGACCGATTTGCGTATGCCTTCTGCCGCCAACTCTTCCGCCGTGCCGAATCGAATTTCAACCAGACGGTCTTCGAAGATGATGGCATTCGTCCGGCGCTCGGCCTCGTCGAGCTGTTCTTGCGTCAGCGACGCCGTCTTCAGATCGATGGTGCAGATCAACTCGCCGAGATGGAACGACACCGTTGGTAGCGCGAACAGCTCTACGAACGCGGCGGAGAGAAGGTGCTGCGCGGTGTGTTGCTGCATGTGATCGAAACGGCGCGTCCAATCGATGCGACCGCGCACCGGTCCCGCTGGAAGATCGGCCGAAGTGTAATGGACAATACGGCCTTCCTCGTCGGAGACCTCTACGACGGGAATGTCGCCGAGCGTTCCCAAATCGTGGGGCTGGCCGCCGGACGTGGGATAGAAAGCGGTACGATCGAGGATGATCTTCCATCGTTCGCCGTCTGGCTCGCAGGAGACGACTTTCGCGTCGAATTCCTTCGTAAATGAGTCGTGGTAGTAGAGACGTTCAGTCACGGAAGCTTCCTGGCAGATGAACGCAGAGAATACCACGACGATGAGACGGCCACGAATCCCGTGATCAATGCGCGGGTAACCGAGCTATCGCTTTTTTGCGCGGCGCTTGCGGGCGCTAGTCGACTTCTTCTTGCCGATGCCCGGATACTTTTTGCGGACGGCGGCTCGCACCTTCGCTTCCACGGAGCCGCCTTTGTGAGCTGCGCGGGACAGCGCGTCGCGTGCGTGCGCTTTATCCTCGATCGGAAATTTCCGGGACTTTGGAAATACGAACGCTTTCGAGGATAGCGATTTCCTCTTCTTCGTCGTCAGTTTTGCCATCATGAACTCCTTTATGCAGGCCGTCTCACCGTCTCATGCGTCGAACAATCTCGAATCAGCCGCGGCTCGCTTCCCTGCACTCCTTCGATTCCGCGAGTGTACTACCGGTCCGGCGGCCCGCGAGAGCGCAGTTATCACGATAGAATGAACTGTGACGATTCGGCTGCTAGCGATGGATATCGATGGGACGCTTCTGGATTCGCAGGGATGCATTTCTCCAGCCAATTCTGGTGCAATCATCGAAGCCGCAGAGCGCGGAATCGAAATTGTGCTGGTCACCGGCCGCCGCTTCCATTTCGCGCTTCCGATCGCCAAGATGCTGCCCTGCGATCTGCATCTCATCGTGAACAACGGCGCTCTCACGAAGTCCCTCGATGGAACCACGCTGGCGAAGCGCCTGCTGCCCACTGAGACTGCTCGCCTAGCGCTCGATGCCACCCGTGAATTTCGAGCGTGCGCTTCGGTGATGTTCGACCGGCCCGGCGAGCGTCAGCTCATTCTCGAGCGCATCGACTGGTCGCATCCGCTTCGGGCGAGCTATTTCCGCAAGAACAGCATGTTCCTCTCGGAAGAGTCGCCGCTCGAAAAATGTCTCAACGGCGAGGACCCCATCCAGGTCGGTTTCACAGGAAATTGCGCCCCGTTGCGCCGGGCAATGGAGCAACTGGCCTCCCATCCGGAATCGCACAGCTTTGCTCTCTCGCTCACCGAATACATTGACCGCGATCTAAGCATTCTGGATGTGCTGCGCTCCGGCGTTACGAAAGGGATGGCGCTGGCCGAGTGGGCTGCGCTGAGAGGCGTCCCGCGCGAAAGCGTGATGGCGGTTGGCGATAACTTCAACGACCTCGAGATGCTCGAGTTTGCCGGCGTAGCTGTGATCATGGGCAACGCCGTGGACGAACTTAAGGCGAGAGGTTGGCCGGTGACAGGTTCGAACGAAGAAGACGGACTCGCGGACGCCATCCGCCGGCATGCCCTCGGATAGGTTATAATGAGCTTTCACTCCCACTGGAGCGTGTCCGGCTCGATGAAAAAGGCCCGAATCTTGCAACTCGCGTCCTTGGCCGTGATCGGCGCCGTCGCGCTGGCAGAATCGCCCGTTTGCCGCGCGGATTACGCGGTGCTCCGTTCCGGTGCGCGGTTGCACATCACGGGCTACGAGCAGCTTGGCGACAAGGTTCGCCTCACCGTGGCAGGCGGAAGCATCGAGATTGCGGCTGAGGATCTGGTAAACGTCGAGCCGGAAGATCAGTTCACCGCAATCGCCTTGAAGCCCCAGTCGAACGAACCCTTTGGAAACCTGATTCACGCGGCGGCGCAGAAACACGGTGTGGACGAAAAGCTGATCGCGCACGTAATCGCCGTCGAATCGAACTACAATCCCAAAGCCGTCTCGCGCAAACGAGCGCAGGGCTTGATGCAACTCTTGCCGCAAACCGCCGCGAAATATTCCGTTTCGAACGTGTTCGATCCCGCGCAGAACATCGACGGCGGCACGCGCTACCTGAAAGACCTGCTCGCAAAATATAGCGGCGACGTGAAACTCGCGCTGGCCGCGTACAACGCCGGACCGGATATGGTCACGCGCTACCGCGGTATTCCTCCCTTCCCGGAGACACAGAAGTACGTCCGTGCCATCACAGACGGACTGTCGAAAGACGCAGCGGCGCGCGCGCTGGCTGCAATCACGCTGAAGAATTAGTGAGTAGGTTTACTGCGGCGGAGTTTGGGTGGGAGTCTGCTGCGGCGATGACTGATTTGTCGGCTGTTGGCCCGCATTGTTGCCAAAAGCTGAGCCGAATCCCGAACTGAATCCGGGCGATCCACTGGTTGTGCTGGTCCCAGTCGCGCTGGTCGAGCCTTGCCCCAAAACATTTCCCTGCATGTTGCTCATCTGGTTCTGCAGCGCAGCCGCCGCATCTTCGAGCGGATTCCAGATAAATTCAAACTGGTTCAGCTTTTTTGCGCCGTTATAGCGCTTGATGGAGGCCGCGTCGGTCTTACTGCCGACTCCGGTGAGGAAGCCTCCCAGTACCGGACCGTCGACCGGCCCGGTGGGCTTTAACTGTGCAAGCGCGATCAAGTTGGCCTGGCCACCCGGAATATTCGCGACGGTGCCGACGGATGGAAGAATCCCATTCTGTCCGAACATTCCCGATGGACTTGTCCCACCCTGATTCTGCCCACCGCCGAAAGGGCTCTGCCCGCTACCAAACTGGCTCGAAGGGTTTTGCCCGGAATTTTGGATTGGATTCTGTGAAGGATCTTGCGGCGGGTTCTGTGGATTCGAAGAATCGCCCCCGCCGTTGCTGATCGGGGCGCCGGCCGGATTCTGTCCGCCGTTTTGATCCGTAGATCCGTTATTAAAATTCGAACCGTTCTGGTTCGTCTGCGAGCCGGATTGCCCGCTCGGACCAACCGTGCTCGAAAAACTCGAGAAGCTACTGGTTTGCCCGCTCGCGTTGATGTCTCCGGGCTGGGGTCCGGTGGCGAGCGACGACGCGGGAACTCCGGGCTGTCCCGGAATCGTTGGCATCACGCCGCCGTTCATGTCCAGCAGCTGCATCTGCTGCAGCGTGGCGTATTTCGTGCTACCAATAATGCTGCCCGCCGCGTTTACGTAGATGAAGCGCCAAGTGCCATCGGCTTTGTTTGTGGGGTCTTTGTATTCCTGCCGGAGGAAGTGAAGTTGCGGCAAGCCTTTCACCAGGTCGTCGATCGTCTGCGGGTACTTTCCGGTCTTGTGGTAGTAGAGCCGAATCGCGCGTTTGTACTGATTGCCGCGCCATATCATCTCTTGTTCACGATTTCGGCGCGCCTGCGTGGCGCCCTGCTGAAGAACCACAGTGGACGTGGCCACAACCACCATTACTGCGATCAATGCCATGATGTAGGCGAAGCCGCGCTGCCCGGACCTGAGTGGACGCTGTCTGCGCACAGTGCCCCAGATCGGCGTGTTGAGCACGCGCCATGTCGCGCCGGCGATCGTCCGGACGCTCATGGGTTGTTGCCGCCTGGACCTGCGTCAGCGCCGTTTAGCGGCGGCGTCATCGGGACGTTGGCGTGGCGGCCCGACGAAATTTCCACCACGTCCGCAGAGTTATCGTTAATTTTGATGAGCCGATAGCCGTGCAGAAATTCAGCGCCTTCTTGCACTACGAGGACGTCTTCGCCCTCCTGAAAAAACGCCACGCGCTTCCCGCTGTCTTTCATCTGCGCATAGCCGTAGAGTGTGCCGGGAACTTGAACCGGAGGAGGAGGCGCAGGTTCCGGCACAGTGGGATAGGGATGCCTCCGTTTGGCGTTTTCAGACCCGGGAGCTGGCGGAGGAGGCAGCGCCACAGCACTAAAAATGTCGCGATGAATGCCGGTGTATTCGAGCTTCTTCAAATTTGCCAGCAGGTCCAGCCTCAACTCGGGCTCGTCCACGTTCAGCGGGACGAAATTCGCGTCGGACGCGAGCACGCCGTTCGTTCCCGAGCCTTCGCCGTGGCTCGTGGCCAGCACATAAGCCAGCGCCACCAGCAGCCCGACCAAAACGTAAATTTGAATCCGCTTCTTCATTCGCTAAGACCGGAAGTACGTATGCAGCTCAAGATGCAGCCGGATTCCGTTGCCGGCAGTGGCTGAATCGAGCCGCAAATCCTTCAACAAATAAAAATACTTCGAACGCTCCAACCCATTGATGAACTGAACGATCGACTGATAGTTCCCTTCCACGGTTTCGGTGATGCCGACATCCGTCACGTCGCGGCCCTTCACGTCCTTCTGCTGAAATTCGATGCCGATGGTGCGCAAGCCCGACTTCGAGGCGAGCGCCGATAGGTCGCTCTCAATTGACGAATAGCCGTCCTGCGAACTTAGGAACGCGCTCTTGTAGAATTCGTCGTACTGTTTTTGGCCCTGCCCGAGCGAGCCGCGGATTCGGTCTCCGCGTTCCACATCGCCTTTCAGCTCCTTGTAGCGCCGTCCAAGCTTGTCGCGCTGGTCGCGCATCGCGGCGACGGCCTCGGGAGACGACTGCCAAGTGACGTAGACCAGGGCGAGATCCACCAGGAACAGCGCGATTAGCGCTCCGGTGATCCACTTTCTCAGTACGCGCCACGGTTGCGTCATGGTCAGGTCGTCGAAAACTGCGCAGTCAGTTGCAATTCGATCTTGTCTGAGCCTGGCTGGTCCGAGTGCCGGTCGCCGATTAACTGAATCTCCGAAAAGGCTTTCGACTTTTCCAGAGCCTCGATGAATTTCAATTTCTGTTCGTCGTTCACGGCGCCGACGGTCAGTTCCACCTGCACGCGTCCGTCGACCATCTTCGGTGCGATATTGATGACGCGAACGCCGGCGGGCAGCGTCGGCTCAAGGTCCATGAAAATCTTGGTCCACGGAAAGCTGCGTTCCCCGATTAATCCGTTGAGGAATTTCGCGCGGTCCAGGACTTCTTTGGCCTGCGGCGTCTGGAAGTAGAGTTGAAGCGCGCTTTGCTTCTGTTGGTAATCGAGAATCTTCGCTTGCCAGGTCGCGATTTCACCGCGCAACTGGCGGTTTGCGCGCCAGCTTGTAAATGCCGCATGCCCGAAGAGGAGCAGCGTCAGCAGGCCGATCGCTCCAAGCACTCCGGCGCCTACGAGAAACGGGCGCTTGTTCTCAAGCGCGGATGTGGAAAGGTTGAGTTGAAGCTTCATGTGTCCCTAAACGAGCGGCGTTCAGGATCCTCCGTTCAGCGCCCAACCCACCAGGGCGTCCAGATCCTGATTCATCAGGTCTTTCGAGCTGGAATCGAGCGTCAGCGCCATGGCGGATTCTGAAAGCGGCGCAATCGGACACTTCAGTTCGGCAGACAGTGCCTGGCGGAACACGCCGCTGCGGGCTCCGAATCCCGTCATCCGCGCGCGATCCGGCGCTCCTCCAAACGTATCCTGAAAATAGGCAATCGCCGGAAAAACTTCATCGAGCATCGCCTGCGGATCGAGGGACGACGCTTCCGACACCATTTCCGTCGAACGGTAGACGCAAAGGCTGGTTCGCTGCGTGATCACGGTGATCATCGTCTTGCCGCACATCCGCACCAGCAGCGTCGCCCCATCGTCTTCAAGCAATGGCAGTGTCGAAAGTGTAGAACTCAAAACCACGCCGGCGCTGGTGACAAATGGCTCCAGAATTTCCTCGTACTCGTGCACGATGCGTTGACGAGCCACGGCCGCCACGATCTCCAGGCCGCCTTCCTTGGCCGGCTGGCGCATCCAGGACACGGCGGTCTCATCGACGTCAAATGGAACGCTCTTCTTAAGACGCCACCGCAACATCCCGAGTGCTTCGTCGGTTCGGCGCGGAAATGTATCGAAAGGCAAAATAAAAACACGCACCACGGGATCGGGAATCAGCAAGGCGATCGGCGCCCCTCGCAACGGCACTCGCCCCAGCACTTTGCGAAGCGCGGTGCGGACGGCCTCCGGCTGCACCACATTCGCATCCACCGGCGACGCCATCACCGCGCCAACCGGCAACGGCTCAATCGCGTAATTATCCAGATCTCGCCCGCTTTTAGACCAGCCCGCGGCCGCGACGTGTGACGAGGCGATCTCCACCACCAGCGACGGGTGCGGCATGGCGTTCAGCCAGCGCTCAAAGCGCTTCACCGGACCGAGCTCGAAGAATTGACTTGCCAGGGTGTTGCTGCTAGTCAAGGAACGTCACCTTGTTGATTTCGCGCAGCGTGGTGACGCCGGCGCGGATTTTCGCCAGGCCCGCGTCGCGAAGGAAGAGCATGCCCTCTTCACGGGCGGCGCGCTTGATTTCAGATGTAGGCCGGCGATTGATGATCATTTCGCGAATGTGGTCCGAAAGGTCCAGAAGCTCGGTGATCGCCGACCGGCCGCGATACCCGCTGCCCGAACATTCCAGACATCCTGCGCCTTCGTAGAAAGCCACCTTCGACCAGACTTCCGGATCGAGCGCCGACTCCTTCAACACTTCCGGTGCGTAATGCACCTGCTTCTTGCAATTCTCGCAGATCGTGCGCACCAGACGCTGTGCCATGATGCAGTTCAGCGCGGAAACGAAGTTGTACGGTTCGACGCCCATGTTGATGAAACGGCCGATCACGTCGGTCACGTTGTTGGCGTGAACGGTGGTGAACACCAGGTGCCCGGTGAGTGCCGAGTTGATCGCGATTTGGGCAGTTTCCATGTCGCGAATTTCGCCGACCATGATCTTGTCGGGGTCGTGACGCAGAATCGATCGCAGCCCGCGCGCGAAGGTGAGACCCTTTTTCTCGTTGACCGGTATCTGCGTAATACCTCGTACCTGATACTCAACCGGATCTTCGATGGTGATGATCTTGTCTTCGTCGTTCTTGATTTCGTTGATCGCGGCGTAGAGCGTGGTCGTTTTACCAGAACCCGTCGGGCCGGTGACCAGCACCATGCCATACGGCTCGTGAATGTACCGACGGAATCGTGCTTTGTTTTCGTCGTCGAGCCCTGTCACATCCAGCGTAAGGTTGCGGAACTTCTCGCTCAGCGTTTCCTTGTCGAGAACGCGAAGCACGGCGTCTTCGCCATGCACCGAAGGCATGATCGACACGCGGAAATCGACAAAGCGGCCTTTGTAACGCACTCGGAAGCGGCCGTCCTGTGGAACGCGGCGCTCGGCGATATCCAGCTCGCTCATCACTTTGATGCGCGAAAGAATCGTCGCATGCCACTCCTTGGCGAGTGGCTGCATGGCGTACTGAAGCACACCGTCAATCCGGTACTTCACCACGACTTCAGAGTTGCGGGTCTCGATGTGGATGTCGCTCGCTCGCCGCTCGAGCGACGTAAAAATAACTGTATCGACCAGCCGCACCACGGGACTCACGCCACTATCGCGCGTGAGCTTGTCCATGGAAATGTTCTCGTCGCTGTCTTCCTCTTCGCCGACTACTTGCAGCGTGAAGCCTTCGGTGGCCTGATCGAGTACGCGCTGTGACTGTTCGGTGCGCTTCAGCAGGTCGTCTATCTGCGACGCAGTTGCGACCTTGATCTGTAGGCGCTTGCCGAGGAGCAGTGAAAGCTCATCGGTGAGCTGCAGCTGGCTCGGATCGGCCATGGCCACGACCAGCGTATTTTCCTTAGCCTCGAGCGGGACAAATTTGTAGCGGAACATCATCTCCGCGGGGATACTGCGGAACAGATCCGGATCGATTCGCTGCTCCCGCAAGTCTATGAATGGACAGCGGTAACGCTCCGCCAGCTTACGGGCCGCTTCCCGTTCGGCGCCATCATCAGGGATGCCGGGAATAACGGGACTGTTCGTAGAAGTAGCCATGGATTTTTAACCCCCGGAGCCTACCTGAAGGGAGAACAGCGGCAGATACAAGGATATCAAAATGAAGCCTATCACAACGGCCATGATGAGCAAAATTGCGGGCGAAATCCAGATCAGAGTGCGCTGGAGGCGCGTCGCGACTTCATCTTCGTAGAACTCGGCCACGCTCGTGAGCATGGCTGAAAGAGCGCCCGATGCTTCACCCACTTCGATCATCTCGAGCGCAAGGTCCGGGATCAGCTTCGTCTGCGCAAGGCTGTCACTCAATGTCTTGCCTTCGCGCACTCGCTCGGCGGATTTCTGCACTGAGGTTGCAATCAACCGGCTGCCAATCGCCTGCGATGACGTGTCGAGCGCTGCGACGAGGGGCGTGCCACCACTCAACAGCGTCGAAAGTGTGCGAACGAACTGGGCGATTTGCGCCTTCAGCCAGATATCCCCAAACACCGGAATTTTTGGCTTGATCCTGTCGATTGCCAGCGCCCCGCGGTCCGATCGCGTCCAGAGGTAAATTGCGGCTGCAAGGAGCGCACCGCCTCCGATAAACACGATGAAGTAGTGCCGCAGCGGTACGGCAATATCCAACATGAACTGGGTAATCGCCGGGAGTTGAATGCCAAGATCTTCGTACAACTTCGAGAACTGTGGCATCGCGTAGGTAATCAAATAGCTCAGAATTACGATCACTGCGATCACCAGGATCGAAGGGTAGATCAGAGCGGTCACAAGAGATTTGCGGAATCCCGTGCTGACGCGCAAGTAAGAGATGTACTGATCGATGACGCCGGAAAGACTTCCGCTCCGCTCACCCGCGCTGATCGCAGTCACATAGACGGGAGGAAACGAACCTTGGGCCGATAGCGCCTCAGAGAGCAGCGCTCCTTCGCGAACCCGCTGGCGCACATCAGCCAAGACAGGCCGCAGACTTTGCGCTGCGGCTCGCTCGGCAAGCAGATCCAGCGACTTCAAAATCGGCAGTCCGGCTTTGATCAGCGTATTGAACTGCTGGTTGAAGATCAGAAAGTCGCCGATTTTGATTTTTTTCTGGCGGCGGGCGGATCCAAAAGTGGCGGCGAGGTTGAACTCATTTTTTACCGAAAGGACTAAAAATCCGCGATCCAGCAGTTTCTGGCGAACTTCTCCCTCAGACTGAGCCGTCTCCAACTGCTGGAAGATGCGGCCGGTTGCGTCGCCAACCTTACAGACATACTGCGCCATACGGATATAGACGGCCCATTTGCGGCAACGTCTTGTTCAAAGTTTAGCATATCGGCGAAAGGCCAACTGGCACTGGGGATTCCCGATGCGGAATTTATGTTCTAGTAACAAATAGCGTGGCGGCGAGAAACAGATTCAGTGAATGGAGTCGGCCAGGGACTGTTCGTCCACGATGGCAACACCCTTCGGCGGGTCGAAATGAAACTTTATCTCGGAGATCGGCACATTTTCTTCCCAGTTTCCGAACCGGAATTCGGTCTCCAGATTCCCGGGCTGCCGCACCACCACGCGCATCAGCCGCCCGTCCGGATCGCTTTCGAGTAAGACTTCGCGGGCCTGATCGCCGCCGCTATCGCGTGGAACACAGCGCAGTACGGTGTCGTCCGGCGCGAACGGTTTGTCTTCCGGATTCGTTGCGGTGGCCGGATCCACTACGTCGATGCTCTTGCACAATCGTGCAAAGTCCACTTTGCCGGTGAGCAAAGCGAGCGGCGTGCGCCAGTCCGAGCTTTCCTTCACCTGCGCGCGGCTGGCCGTGTGGTCCGCGGGAACGTAGAACCACACGTTCGTTCCATCGACCAGGAACAGCTTCTCCTCCGGCGACTTGTACTCCCATCGCATGCGCGACGGACGCGAGAAATATACCGTCCCCGATTCCGCGGATATTCCGCCGTTGCCATCCGAGTAGCGTTCAAAGAAAGCGGCTTTCAGGGTGGTCGCGTGGTGGTAGCGAGTTTCGATCGCGTGGGCGATTTCCCGCGCGCTTCGTTCAGCGGACGAGGAAGACGCAAAAAGGCCGGCGAGAATGAACGCGAACGTGAACACGTCACCAGTTTATCAGAAGCTTTGATTGCAATTTGAGCGCTCGGTGCCGGCGGGCGTCATTTCGCGCTTGCGGCGGCAGCCTGCTTCCGTTGTCCGCTCGAGTTTTTGGCGGCCACCGAAAACTTATGATGCCAAGCCTTTTCGAGCGCGACCATCGTGGTGATGTCTCCGGTCACCGTCTGCGCCGTCGGTGACCGGCGCGGCACGATATCGCTCGGATCGAATTCCGCGCGGTCTTTCTCGTACACCGTATCGGAAAAATAGTGCCACATGAAAAATTCGCCTTTCTCCGTGTAACCGTCAGCGCCAAACATTGGCTTCGCGAAAAAGAAAGTGGTGCGCTGGGCCAGCGCTGGATTCCAGATCGCACTTCCCTGCTCGGAGTCGCGGTCGCCCTTCACACCAAGCAAATCAAGAATCGTCGGCGCCACATCAATGTGGGAGGTAAGCCAGCCGACCTTCTCTGTATGATCGAGCGCCTTTGGCGCGTGGATGATCAGCGGCACGTGGAATGCGTTTTCGTCGATTGTGCCCCGGCGCAGGTCGGGATTTTCGGAGATCGAGCGCAGGCCGTGGTCGCCGAGCACCACAATAATCGTGTTGTCGAGTTGGCCGTTTTTCTCGAGCAGCGCCAACAGTTCGCCCACCCACGCATCTTCCTGGCGCAAAATCGCCTCGCCGCGCGCCTGCAGGTCGGCAGCGGTCGCACCCGACTGGTGATCGGGATACGGCGAGTGGGCGATTTGCGGCAGGAAAGCAGCCGCGAAATGCTCTCCGTGCGTCGCCCATTGATTCAACTGCGCTTCGAGCAGACGCAGCGTCTCGACATCAGCCGCGATGCGCGCTTGCTGCCACGACCCGCTCTCGTCGAAGCTTGTCAGCGCGGCCTGGGGATACACCTGCTGGCGAAATCCAATGGCTTCGAATAGCGCGCCATCCGGAATTCCGGGCGAACGCAGCGGTGAGAAAGCCGCAGTCTTATATCCTTCGCTCTCCAGCCGGCGCAGGAAATCGCCTGTCGCATCCCACGAAGGCGAATCGAACGCGTGCGCGGGATCGTCGATCGGATACCATGAGCTGAACAGCGAAAAGACGGCCGAGTGCGTGATCGGAAACGTCGTGTAGTGGCGCATTCCGATAAACGCGCGATCCTGCAGCCGGTTAAAATTCGGAAACTGTTTCAGATCCGTGCCCACCGGAAGGTATTTCTGCGGAGTGGTCTCGAGCACGAGGAACAGAATGTTCGCTCCGGCTTCCTTTCCAAAATATCGAGGATCGATTCGCGGAGCGGGCGCGTTCGTGAGCGATCGATAGCGCTCGATCAGTTCGGTCGCCGAGAGACCCGAAAGATCTGGTGTCGCGAGGCTGGCAGCCCGCCCCATGTCCAGCGTCGCAGCCTCGCCGGTTTCAATCGCATTCTCGGTCCGAAGTGACGCAAACGCTCGCGTGAATGCGCTCTGGTGATAGGCGGTGGTCGGCAAGTCCGAACGCACGGAAAGCAAAAGCGTCGTGACGGCAACAAAAAACAACAACTCCGCGGCTGTCTTCAGGCCTATGAGCGACTCAACGGGCGCTGCCGATCTGGCGGCGCGGACAGCCCACGCCACCGCTCCAACCGTGCCTAGCAGCGCGATCAGTATCGCCAACGCCTGCACGCTCTCTAAATACTTCGCGTTCGAGCCGGGCTCGTGCCATCCCCAGCTCAGCGCTATGCCCAGCATCGTCAGCGAACTAAACCGGCCCAGTTCCTTGAGCGAGAGAATCTGAACGCCCAGAACGAGCGTCACGCCGAGGCACACCGCCGAAGTCACCAGCGCAGCCCAGCGCGGCCGCAAGCACCGGTTTAACAGAAACAGCGCAACCGGGACGGCTACGAAGCCAACGATGATTTCACCCCGAAAGAAACTGATGATTTGATAGAAGTTCAGCGACGGAAGACCCTGGGAACGCGCAACTCGCGCGATCCCGCTCTGATCGGCAAGCAGGTACCACTTCAGGTAGAAGGCGAGTGAAGCGGGAAAGATCCAAGCGGCTAGAAAGCGCGCCGACTGTTTCCAGGCTGCGCGATCCGCGAAGAATTCCCGCGAGAAAGCTTCAGCTTGCGCCGTCGGCGCGATCGCCTGTGGTGTGGAGTCGGTGATGCCCAAGACCATGCCCCGTTTGCAGCCGCGTGAGGCGCCGTGGCATGCGTTCGGGTGAATCGCGGCGACTTTCTACATCTCCCCAAAGACGCCGCGAAGAGTTGATGTTGCCTCTAGAGCGTAGGAAGCGATTCGCAGGCCGTTTCGCTTGCCGCGGTAGCGCCTGTGGTATCGTAGTGAATCGTACCAGGCTCGTCGCTGCAATAACTAGTGATGCCAGTAAGCTTGTATGCAATCGGAGTCGCGGTAACCAGATAACCTGTGCCTCCCGCCTGCGCGCAGCCTGCCGGCGGTGTCACCAAGGTTCCCGAAGCCGTAAATCCAAACACGTAACCGCTTTTCGAGTTCGGCGCGACCGTCACAATCGGATCGAGCAACAATGCCTGGTCGCAGGTCGGCGTTAGCGCGCCCGCGGGACCGCCCAAGGTCGCCAGACTCGGCGGATAGCCATTCTGCCATGTGGAGCTGTAAGCCATGGAAGCAGTAGTGATGGTTCGAATCGTTTCAGCGGCGGCAGCTCCGTTCGCCGCCATTCGCGCGTTGAGCAGCTGCGGGATCGCAATTGCGGCGATGATCAGGATGATGGCCACCACGATCAGGAGCTCGATCAGGGAGAAGCCGCGGTTCTTACTGCGCCGCAGGTTTCGAATCGGGTTTTGAGCCAGTGTGATCATGATCGTGCACCTTCGGATTATCTTCCAACTCGCATTGACCGCTTTTTCCTTGTCCTTGAGTTATCAAAAAAACGGGGGGAAGTTTTCGCTTCCCCCCGGTCCAACCGCTACCGATCTTACTGAAGCACAGTCGTCAGAGCCGCGCAGGTTCCGACGCCAGTGCCGATTGCCGTGCCGCCCGTGTTGTAACGGATCACACCGGACTGGTCCGAGCAGTACGAAGTCGTACCGGTCGAGGTGTTGATCGGCGTTGCGTTCGTCTCGAACGTCTGGTTCGGGTTCGAGGTCGTCGCACCACCGGTCGCGCCCACGGTAACCATCAAATATCCGGACTTGGTACCGGCCGACAGAACCGGGTCGATCAAGCAGGCCGTCGTCGAGCTCGGCGTGCAGCTAGCCGCGCCACCGAGGTTCGTCAACGCTGCCGCATAACCGATGCCCCAGGTCGAGGAGTACGTAACCTGAGCCGTCGTGATCGTACGGACCGAGCCGACCGCCGAAGCCTGGTTCGCCGCGATACGCGCACGGAGCAGGTTCGGGATCGCGATCGCCGCGATGATCAAAATGATCGCCACGACGATCAGCAATTCGATAAGTGAGAAACCCTTCTGATTCTTCTTCATTTCTTTTTCTCTCCTTGAGAACATTCCATCTAATTTCTGCCGTATCCCTGGCGGGGTACAGCCTTGTCAAATGCACGACGCGTGCCACCCGTACCGTCGGACTTAACTTTCCCAGCACATCGGCTTATCCCCTTACCTATCAATCGGATACCGACAACGCCGAATGAACCCTGGGCCGCCCGCCGAAGCAATTGTCCCACGAACCCCTGCAAAGTGACGTTATTTGTCGGCCTCGCTTGCCGCAATCCGCCCGGCTTGGCGAGACCGAACAATTCCCAGTTCCCCGCCGGCAGAAAGCCCTCTACAGCAATGAATCGCGCGCCCGCGCGCCGAACGCGCTCGGCCCGCGGCGTCGTTTTTTCTCTGTGTTGTCGTTGGACTCGGCTGGACATGATTTCGTGAGGTCCGCTCGACTGCTTTTGGCGAGAGCTCCCCCTCCGACACCTCAATCTTTGGATATCGGCTACTCGCGAGGGCTTGGTGAGAAGTCATTGCTTGCCAAGCCTGATTCTTGGTGGCGGCGGCCGAGTGCGCCTAGATGCTGTACTTCTTGGCGTAATGGCGGAACGACCTGTAAGACATCTTGAGCGTCTCGGCCGCACGGGTCCGCACACCGCCAGTTCGCTCCATCGCCGCCAACAGGAACGATCGCTCGAGCTTCTGGATATGCTGTTCGAGGTCAATACCGTCGTCCGGCAGGATCGAATGCGCGTGCCCGTTGCCGTTCGTCGAACCTTGATCCACAGTCGCCTGGAAGTGGTCGCGGATTCGCGAAGGCAGCGCCTCCACCGTAATTCGGCTTCCAGCCTCGAGGGCTATTGCGCGCTCGATCGTGTTCTCGAGCTCCCGCACGTTGCCTGGCCACTCGTAGACTTCCAGCCGCCGCATGGCTTCTGACTCGATGCCATCGATCTTCTTATTCATGGACTTCGAGAACCGGTCCAGAAAGGCACGCACCAACAGCGGAATATCTTCCGGACGTTCCCGCAGCGGCGGCAAATGGATGGGAATCACGCTGAGGCGGTAATACAGGTCTTCACGGAACCGGCCATCGGCGATTTCCTTTGTGAAATCCTTATTGGTAGCGGCGATTACGCGAACGTCGACGTCGCTCTCTTCCGTGCTGCCGAGCGGCCGAACTTTCCCTTCCTGCAGGACGCGGTAGAGCTTCACCTGCATCGTAAGGCTCATGTTTCCGATTTCGTCCATGAACAGCGTTCCGCCATCGGCCGCCTGAAAAAGTCCGCGGCGATTCTCGTTCGCACCGGTGAAGGCGCCCTTCATATATCCGAAAAGTTCCGATTCGAGCAGCGTCTCAGGAAAAGCGCCGCAGTTGATCGTTACAAACGGCGCTTTGGAGCGGCTGCTGTTTTCGTGAATCGCGCGCGCAACGAGTTCCTTACCCGTACCGCTTTCACCGGTGATCAGCACGCGGCTGGACTGCGGCGCAATCGTTTCGATCAGTTCGAACAGGCTGCGCATTTTGTCGCTCGCGCCGATAATCCGGTCAAAGCCCGTGAGCCGGCGCAACTGACGCCGCAGCTCGCCCGCTTCCTTCTTCACCTTTTGATTTTCGGCAATGCGCTGGACCGCAGGGCGCAACTCGTCAAGCAAGCGGTCGCCTTTCACCACGTACCGGTCCGCGCCAAAATTCACCGCGTCGATGGCCGTATCGATCGTCGGAACGCCGGTAATCAAAATGAAAATCGTCGAGGGCGAAACTTCCTTGGAATACTGCAGCAACGATACGCCGTCCATGTCCGGCATGCAGATATCCGAAATTACGATGTCGAAGACCTGACCGGCGAGCTTGCGCTTCGCAGCCTGCCCGTTCGACGCCACTTCGACCTTGTGCCCTTCCTTGCGGAAGCTGATTTCCAGCAGCTCCGAGATCGAAGGTTCGTCGTCGACTACGAGAAGGTGGGCCATGGCGTTTAACCCTTCCCCACAGGACGAAGTTCCGGACGAGCTGCCAGAGGCGCGGACACGGCTTGAGTTCGAACAGAAATCGGGAGTTCCACGATGAATTCGGCCCCTTCTCGCTTGTCCGTCGCAAGCCGCACTCGGCCGCGGTGCGCTTGCATGATTTGATAAACAATCGCCAGCCCGAGCCCCGTTCCACCCGTAAAGCCGGACTGGAATGGCTCGAAAATCCGCGTCGCTTCTCGGGCATCGATTCCCACGCCCGTATCGCCGATCGAAATGCGCAGCCATGCTTCGTCCGTGTCGATACCAACGGACAATGTGCCGCCCTTCGGCATCGCTCGCAGCGCGTTATTGCACAAATTCCAGAGGACCTGTTTCAGCGCGTCCCGATCCGCACGCGCCCGCACGTGGCGAACGGAGAAATGACGATCGACACGGAATTTTCCCTGCGCCGTCGCGTCGCGCTCGATTAAGAGCAGCGTCTCATCGATCAACGCCACTACGTCACAATCGCCGAAGGCGTAGGTCTTTTCGCGGGAGTAATTCAGGAAGTCCGAAATAATTTGGTTCAGCCGTTGCGACTCGCGGCTGACGATATGCACCAGCTTCTTGTCGTCTTCATCGAGTGGCGCAAACCGCGCCAGCTCTTTCAACGCCCCGGTCATCGCCGTCAATGGCTGCCGAATTTCGTGCGCGATCGCCGCCGAAAGCCGACCCAGCGCCGCCATGCGCTCTTTGGTCAGAACTTCGCGTTCGAGTCGCTTCAGCTCGGTTAGGTCCTGAAAGTTGTAAACAAAGCCGCCATGCACATTCCCTGCTGTGCGAAGCCGCGAAATCGAAAGACCCAGGTAACGCGTCGCGCCCGTGCCGGTCTTAATTTCCACTTCTTTGCGCGAAGCCAACGGACTTCCCTGCTCATCCGTCTCTACCGGCCAGAAACCAGGGAACACCTTCTCGACGCTCTCGCCCCGCAAAAGCCCGAAGCCTGAGCCGGCGATCTCGGCTCCCGCGCGATTCAGCACCAGAATTCGTCCCTCGGCATCGGTGGTCAGCAAACCGCCGCGCATCGATTCAATGATGTCCTGGTTGAACGCCTGCAGGTCGCGTAGCTCCTGGCTCTTGGCCTGTAGCTCGACGCCCTTCTTGTTCAGCGTCTGCGAGAGCAGGCTTCCGAGGTAGGCCACCGCAAAAAACGCGAAACAGTTGCTCGCCAGCCACGAATCCAGAGTCGCGAGCATCGGCACGGCGTTGCCGGTTCGCGGGATGAACCCGTAGAACGTGAGCGCCAACATTCCGCACAAAAGTCCGAAGCTCAGCCCTGCCACTAAGAACACGATCCGCCGCGTGAACACGATGCTCGCCATCAATATCGTAAGCAGGTAGAGCGACAGAAAGTAGCTGTCCTGCGAACCGGTCGCGTATACCACGCCGGTCACCATCAGTAAATCGCAGGCAATCTGCAACGGCCCGTGCCACCGCGCGCGCGGGATCCATTTCTGCAAAATCACGTAGAAGACAGCGAGGCTATACCAAAGCGCAATCAGGGGAACGAACGACCGAACCGGAATCGGAGTCGACGCAATTTGCCGCGCCGCAATAACGATTCCGACAAGAACGGTGATCGCAAGAAAACGGACCCGTCCGAGCCAAGGGAGCCATTCATCGGCACTGGGTGTGAAAATCATCGCAGGTCTCTTGCGCCCTCACGACGCGCGGCTGCGGGGAAACCGCTTCGCCGGAGTGATCCAGCCGGTCCAGCCGGCGGCCGCGAACGCTTCGTGCCGAAGCGCTCGCCATCAGGCCGCCCGCCGTCCGGGTTAGTGGCTGCTTGCGAGTTTGCCGATCAGCGAGAACAGCGGCAGGTACATCGAAATCACGATGCCGCCGACGACCACGCCCAACACCACGATCATGATCGGTTCCATCGCCGTCAGAAGGTCCTTCACCGCGGCGTCCACTTCGTCTTCGTAAAAGTCCGCGATTTTCTGAAGCATGGCGTCCATCGCGCCGGTCTGTTCGCCGACGCCGATCATCTGCGTCACCATGCCCGGAAAAACCGCTGTCTCCTTCAACGGATCCACCAACGAACGTCCGGCCTCCACTGCTTTGCGGGTCTGCGTGATGGCCTTTTCCACCACTGCGTTTCCTGAAGTGCGAGCGGTGATGTCCAAACCTTCCAGGATGGGCACACCGGAGGAGATCAGTGTTCCGAGCGTGCGGGTAAACCGCGCTACCGCAATCTTGCGCAACAAGATTCCGACCAGAGGCACCTTGAGGATCAGCGTGTCGCCAACCAGGCGTCCTTGCGGCGTTGCGTAATACGCACGAGCTGCGAAGCCCAGGCCGACGACAATCGCCGCGATCATCAATCCGTAAATGCTGCCGACGAAGTTGCTCAGCCCGATGACGATGCGCGTCGGCAACGGAAGATCGACGCCGAGGCCGGCGAACAATTCGGTGAAAATCGGCACCACTTTCCACAGCAGCAGGACGATCACGCCCACCGCGATGCTCATAACCGCGATTGGGTAGATCATTGCCGACTGCACGGCGCGCTTCAGTTTTACGTTCTTTTCGATGTAAGCCGAGAGGCGCTGCAGAATCGTGTCGAGAATACCGCCCGTCTCGCCCGCTTCCACCATGTTGTAGTAGAGCGTGTCGAAGACTTTGTCATATTGCTTCATCGAGGCCGACAGCGTCGCGCCGCCTTCCACCGAGGCGCGCGTGCCGTTCAGGACCTTTTGGAAGGCCTTGTTCTCCTGCTGGCCCGCGAGAATTTCCAGGCACTGCACCAGAGGCAAGCCGGCGTCGATCATCACCGAGAACTGGCGCGTGAAGATGGCAAGCTCCCTATCCTTGACCTTGTTTCCGCCGAAGGAAGGAATATTAAATTCCTTGCCCTTCTCGGAGAGTTTGCTGACGGCGATGTTTTCCCGCTTCAGCGTCGCCTGCAGCTCCGCCTTAGTGCTCGCGGTGCGCTCACCCGTGACGCTCGTACCCGCTTTGTTGGTGCCCTTGTACGTAAATACCGGCATGACGTAGTACCTCCTCTATCCCTTTCCCACTTATCCCGATTAGCGCCGCACCGGCGTCTTGCCGACATTGTTCGACGCCGTCGACGAAACCCCGCGGTTAATCAAATCCTGCAATTCGTCCTGGTTCGAAGAGCGCGCCAGCGCCGTTTCCAGCGTGATGGCCTTCTGGAAGTAGGCGTTCGCCAGGCTCTGGTTGAACGTCTGCATGCCGGTCGTTCCCGTGCCGGTCTGCATCGCCGAATAAATCTGGTGAATTTTGTCTTCGCGGATCAGGTTGCGGATCGCGGCGGTAGGGATCAGGATTTCCATCACCATCGCGCGGCCACGGCCATCGATTTTTGGCAGCAGCGATTGGCAGAGAATTCCTTCCAGCACCATCGAAAGCTGCGCGCGAACCTGCGGCTGTTGGTGCGCAGGGAAAACGTCGACGATACGGTTGATGGTCGAAACGGCCGAGTTCGTGTGCAGCGTGGCAAACGTCAAGTGGCCGGTTTCGGCGATGCGTAGCGCCGATTCGATCGTTTCCAGGTCCCGCATTTCGCCGATCAGCACCACGTCGGGGTCTTCGCGAAGCGCGGCGCGCAACGAAGCGGAAAACGAGTGCGTATCCGAATGCACCTCGCGCTGATTGACCAGACACTTCTTGTGATTGTGCAGGAACTCGATCGGGTCCTCGATCGTGATCATGTGCTCTTCGTGCTCGTTGTTGATCTTGTCGAGCATCGCGGCAAGCGTCGTCGACTTACCCGATCCGGTCGGACCGGTCACGAGCACCAGGCCGCGCGGCTTGTCGCACAGCGTCCGCACCACGTTCGGCAGCGCCAGTTGGTCGAAACTCTTGATTTCCCACGGAATCGTACGAAACACGGCCGCTACCGCGCCGCGTTGATGAAAGATGTTGCCGCGGAAACGCGCGAGGCTCTTCAAACCGAACGAAAAGTCCAGTTCCAGGCTTTCTTCCAGGCGGTGCTTCTGCACATCGGTCAGCACGCTATAGGCCAGCGCCTTGGTGTCGGCGGCAGTGAGAGGTGGCATGTCTAACGGCCGCAGTTTTCCATGCACGCGAATGCGCGGCGCGCTGTTGGTCGAAAGGTGCAAGTCGCTGCCACCCATTTCGATCATCTTCTTGAGTAGTTCGCTTAACGTAATGCCAGCCATCTTTTCCTCCGAACCGAATTCCGCCTAAAGAACCGTTTCACGGACTACTTCTTCCAATGTCGTCATTCCGAGAGCGGCTTTGATCAGACCGCTGCGCCGCAAGGTGATCATTCCCGTCTCGAGCGCCTTCTTTTTCAACTCCAGCGCCGAGGCGCCCACCAAAATCAGTTCTCGCAGCTCGTCGTTGATCTCCATCACTTCATAGAGACCCGCGCGTCCCTTGTATCCGGTGTTGTTGCAGGTCGCGCACCCGCGCCCGTGCGATACAACGGTGGTCTGCGCTTCGGTCTCGGTGTAGCCCGCTTCCATCAACGCCTGCGGCTGAAGCTGCATCGGTTCCTTACAACCCACACAAATGCGGCGCACCAGGCGCTGGGCGCAAATCAAGTTCACCGAGGTCGCCACCAGGAACGGCTCGATACCCATGTTCATCAACCGGCTGATCGTAGAAGGCGCGTCATTGGTGTGCAGAGTCGAGAGCACCAGGTGGCCCGTTAGCGCGGCTTTCACCGCGATTTCGGCAGTTTCAAAGTCGCGAATCTCGCCGACCAGAATGATGTTCGGGTCTTGGCGCAGGAAGGCCCGCAGCGCGGACGCGAAGTTCAATCCGATCTGCTCTTTCATCTGGACCTGGTTGATTCCAGGCAACTGGAATTCGACCGGATCCTCGGCCGTCATAATGTTGGTTTCGGTGGTATTCAGCTTGGCCACCGACGAATACAGCGTGTTCGTTTTGCCCGATCCGGTTGGCCCCGTAACCAGCACCATCCCGTATGGCTTCAGAATCTGGCGCTCAAATTTGGCCAGCGATTCCGACTCGAAGCCCAGTTTCGTCATGTCCAGGCGCAGGTTTTCTTTGTCCAGCAACCGCATGACGATTTTTTCGCCGAACAGCGTCGGAACTGTCGAGACACGGAAGTCCAACTCCTTCTTCTTCCCGTCCTTCAGGTACTTGATCATGATGCGGCCGTCTTGCGGCAGCCGCTTTTCGCTGATGTCCAGCTTGGACATGATCTTGATGCGGCTGGTGATCGCGTCTTTCAATTTCAGCGGCGGTGCCATCACGTTCTGCAGTACACCGTCGATGCGGAACCGCACGCGCAATTCTTTTTCGTAAGGCTCGACGTGAATGTCGCTCGCGCCGCGCTTCACCGCGTCCGTCAGAATCAGGTTGACCAGCTTGATGATCGGCGCCTCTTCGGCTGCCTTCTCCAGCGTCGCCAGGTCCATCTCCGACTCTTCCGCGGAGAGCTCGACCGACGCTTCTTCCCCGGCAAGGTCCTTCATCACCTTGTCGAGTTCCTCCACACTTTCCACGTCGCCGTAGAATTTGTGGATCGCTTCGCTGATCGCCGTTTCCGATGCGACCACGGGTTCGACGTTGAACCCGGTCATGAACTTGATGTCGTCCATCGCGAACACGTTTGTCGGATCGGTCATCGCGATCGTCAGCGTCGAACCGACGCGCGATAGCGGCACAATCTGATAACGGATCGCGGTTTCCTGTGGGACCAGCTTGATGACGGCTGGGTCGACTTCGTAGAACTTCAGGTTGATCGAGGGGACGCCGTATTGTCGCGACAAGACGGCGGTAATGTCGTCGTCGCTGACCAGTCCCAGCTTCACAAGACACGTGCCCAGCCGGCCGCCGCTCTTCTTCTGGTGCTCGAGCGCCTGCTTGAGCTGATCCGCCGAGATCAGGCTGTCTTTGACTAGTATTTCGCCAAGCCGTGAAGACATGGGTGTCCGTGAGCGGCTAGAAATCCGCCCGATGTCGCAGCGTAGCATGGCGCCCTGCCGGAAATTGGCACCGGCTCAAGCCCTCGTAGTGAATCTGCTAACAGTCGATTGGCCGCATAGGAACCTGCTCGGCGGAACAGGCATTTTGGGGACCTGTACGGACGTACAGGTGTTTCACTTTGAAAGACTTACGTGTCAGTGTGAACAAATTGAGAATGCCAAAAATTGGCAGATTCATGCACGGCTTTCCCGACGAATTTTCCGGTCAAAAAGTAGCCGAAATTTGGTCGCGCATTGGGCCATCGACCGGGCGGTTTTGAGTGCAAACGAGGCCCGAATCAATTCACCTTGGAGGCCGGCCTAATGGGAGGCTTGAGTACTTTCCAGTGGAAGCCCGGCGATTTCCCAGCCGGCAAGGCCTCCGGCAATTTCGCCCACCCGCTCAAATCCCGCCCGCTGCAGTATCGCTGCGGCGATCGATGACCGGTAGCCTCCGGCGCAGTGCACGAGCACTGGCCGGTCTTTCGGGATGCGCCCCAAATTCTCGATCAAGTGATTCAGCGGGATCGCCACGCTGTTTGGGATTCTCTTCTGCTCTCGCTCTCGTGGCCCCCGAACGTCGATCAACACAGGAGCTTCTGGCGCAGCCAGCAGTTCTGCGGCGAACGGCGCGCTCAGCCGCTCGGTGAACACGACCAGGTCGGGCCGTGCTTTGAGGCTCTGCAATCCGTCCTTCAAGTATCCAGCGATGTGGTCGAAGCCAATCCGACCCAGGCGGATCGCGGACTGACTTTCCTGTCCCGGGTCAGTGATCAGTACAATCGGGTTCTCTCGATCGAGCACAGTTCCTGCCCAAGTCGCATATTGCCCGACAAGTCCAATGTTGATGCTGCCCTTCAGATGCGCCGAAGCGAACTCGCTCGGCTCACGCGTGTCGAGAATCTGCGCTCCCGATGCCTGAAACTGGAGCACTTGCTCCAGCTCCAACGGATTCATCTCGCGCGCGAGCGCCTCGTCGAGCGTCGGCCGTTCCTCGCTGTTCAACACCGCGTCGTAGGTGAAGTAGGCAGGCGCGTCCGGCTGGTCGGCCGTCACCACGTGAATAAACGCTTCCTTGGTCATCGGCTGAAGCGCGTAGTTCGAAATTCGCTGCCGACCCATCGTCGAAACCGTTTCCTTGCTGATCGCTTTTCCGCAGAGGGACCCGGCTCCGTGCGCCGGATACACCAGGCAAGCATCGGGAAGTTGCAGCAGTTTGTTGTGCAGCGACTCGAAAAGCATCCCGCCAAGTTCCGTCGCCGACCAGCCAAGCGCCGCTCGTAGGTCCGGACGTCCTACGTCACCGATGAACATCGTGTCACCCGTCAGCACCGATGTCGGCTTCTCATCCGTCGAGTCCAAGTCGTAGACCAGGATCGAAATCGATTCCGGCGTGTGCCCCGGAGTCTCGAGCGCCTTCAGCCGCACACACCCAAATTCAACCGTCTGTCCGTCTGAGAGTGGAGTGAACGCGTAGCCCGCCTTCGCCTTTGCGCCTAAATAAATCTTCGCACCCACACGGTCGCGAAGCTCCAGATGTCCCGCCACAAAATCAGCGTGAAGATGAGTCAGGAAGACGTGCTTGATCTGTAGCCCGTTCTGCGCAGCCAATTCAATGTACTGATCGACGTCGCGCTGAGGATCGATCACTGCCGCGACGCCCGTTGATTCATCGCCGATTAGATACGAAGCGTGCGCCAGACATGGCAAGTAGAATTGCTTGAAGGTCACGGCTCAGCTCCCGGCATTCAACTCGCAATGCGGGCGTATTGTACACCCTCGGCCCGCGGGCAGTTTTCCACCGTGCCCCGGCCCGATACGCCCTCGACCCAGTCCCATCCGCATGTGATAGCATTGTCGCGCAAGCGGTTTTCGCACGAGCGAGCAGGGCGGTTAGCCTTTCAGCAATTCGTTGAAACGGTTTCGCTTAGCCGCCGAAAACGCCCTTCCAAAGTCCCTGTCTTGGACTCACTTCGGACTCACAATTAGCAGATCTTGACGCAGGTATTCGTGCGGCCACACCGCTCAATTTTCTATTGAGATTACCGGCAGTACACCTCCGTGCACCCGGCGGATCATCCGAGTCAGGAAGCTATTGACATTGGTACCACAAGTGTTACCATTCCGCGATGGCTTTGTCGAAGGAGTATTTGGATGCCCTCGGCAAAAGCCCGTTCGCTACGTGGTTTGACGATTTACACCCTCCTGCCGCTGCCAAGGTAAAGACCGCCATCACTCGGCTAGAGCAAGGGAACGCGTCCAACGTAAAGTCGGTCGGCTCGGGAGTGTCGGAGCGGATTGTTGATTTCGGCCCAGGTTATCGCATCTACTTTGGCAAAGACGGTGACGAGATTATTATTTTGCTAGGCGGTGGTGAGAAAGACGGCCAGCAGCGAGATATCGAATTAGCGATCACCAGATGGAAAGACTACAAAAAGAAGAAAAAAGAGGAAGCCGATGCCACTGACTAGAGAGTTTAAAGAAACTGTTCAAGCCCGTGCGCAGCGTGATCCAGATTTCCGCAAAGCGCTCCTTGGCGAAGCGCTTGAAACCTTAATGGCAGGCGATTTGGATTTCGGAAAGAGTCTGCTACGTGATTACGTAAAGGCGACCATCGGCTTTGAGCGTCTTAGCGAAACATCCGGAATACCAGTGAAGAGCCTAATGCGCATGCTTAGCGAAGACGGAAATCCTCACGCGGACAATCTCTTTAAGGTTTTGAGAGTGTTGCAGCAAGCGGAAGGCGTCAGCTTCGTGCTGCACGAGCACGCGGCAATGGCCTGACCTTTGAATAGCACTGTGAGTCCGGCGTCATCTCGCGTCAGTTTCGATGCATATGCATGTAAA
>CAVREY010000007.1:0-287317 GCA_963720225.1 uncultured Acidobacteriota bacterium
CTGAATTCGACGGAGGAACTCCTTCTCCAACGCGCTGTCGTTGAAAAACCGCCTGCCCGTCCGCGTGTAGCACACGCCGATTTCGTCCTGCGTTATCCCGAATCGACGCAATGTTGAGTCCCGGTCACGACAGACGATCACAACCGCACGCGACCCCATGTGTTTCTGCTCGCAGATCACTCTCTCAACATGCGCTTTGCGGAAATAGTCGAATGCCTCAGTCGGATGCTCTAGCAAGTCTTCCTTTTGACTGGTCTCGCTGGGCGACATCGTCGGCGGAGATAAATAAGCCACTTCGGATTGGAAGCAAAGCGGCTCATCACTTCGAGCGCGGCGATTGCATTTTCCTCGCGAACGGTGAGATTGCCATGAAGTCTTGTTTCGATGATGCGTTTCCCGATTACGTCGTCGATGTCGAGTACATCATCCTGCTCGTGCTGCTGCGAGAGCACAGTCGTAGCTTGTGCAGATGCCAAAGGCTTCGCGGGTTCGTAGTAAACGCGGCGGGCTGGGACGGATACGATCTCCTTTTCGGGATAGCGGAGCGCCGTCAGCTTGCCGCCGAACACGCATCCCGTGTCGATATTGATCGTGCGGTTCAACCACTGCGGCTCTGCGACTGGGTGTGCCCGTACACCACGGAAGGCTTCCCACGATAGTCCGCTGCCCAGTTGTAGCGAACAGGAAGTCCGAATTCGTCAGTCTCTCCGGTCGTCTCCCCGAACAAGGCAAACGAACGGATCGCCCCAGAACCCCGCCCTTGCATCTCTTCCTTCATTCCGGCGTGGGCTACAACCAGCTTCCCGTCGTCAAGAACATAGTGGCTGATTAGACTGTCGAGGAATTCCGCCACCTTGCTCTTGAATTCCGGCGACTCGGCTTGAAGCTGCGCCACGGAGTCAGCGAGTCCGTGCGTCATCTTCACGTCCTTGCCCCGGAGCTTCTGGAGGAGCTTCATGTCATGGTTGCCGGGTACGCACAGGGCAGTACCAGCTTGCACCATGCCCATCACCAAGCGCAGCATGTCGGGAATCTTCGGTCCCCGGTCTACGAGGTCGCCGAGGAAGATCGCCTTGCGGCTCTCAGGCACTCCCACTCGGTAGCCGTCGCCGTTCTTCTCCACCGAGTATCCCAGAGTTGTCATCAACTCCTGCAACTCGTCGAAGCAGCCATGCACATCCCCAATGATGTCGAACGGTCCGTGCTCGCTGCGGCGATCAGTCCACATCGGCTGGCGCTCGATCTCAAGTCCGTCCAGTTCCTCTGGGGACTTGAAGATGTGGACGCCACGAAAGCCCTCCCGTTGAAGTCCACGCAGAGATCGACGCAACTGCTGCGCCTGATTGCGGACGACATGGGCGCCGAAGTCGCGGTTCGGTCGGTTTCGATTTCGCTCTTGGCAGATTTTCTCAGGGAGGTCTAGAACGATAGCAATAGGCAGCACGTGGAACTCTCGCGCCAAGGCGACGAGCGGCTTCCGCGAGTCGGGCTGTACATTCGTCGCGTCGATGACCGTCAGCCGTCCGGCAGCGAGCCGCTTGCGAGCGATGAAGTGGAGAACTTCGAACGCCTCCTTCGTCGCGGTCAGGTCGTTTTCGTCGTCTGACACCAATCCGCGACAGTAGTCGGACGACAGCACCTCGGTCGGCTTGAAATGCTGACGCGCAAAGGTGGACTTCCCGCAGCCCGAAGGACCTACAAGCAAGATCAGCGATAGTTCGGGAACCGTGATCTTCATTGGCGGAACACCCCCATCTGCGTTGGTGCGCCGACTTGCTTATCCTCCTCGCCCACTGGCTTGAACTCGACGGAGTATCCGAACCGTTCGCCAATCCGAGCCGCCCATTTCTGGAACTGGTCGCGAGTCCACTCGAAGCGGTGGTCGCGGTGGCGGAACTGACCACCCGGAAGTGTCTCGAACTTCACGTTGTATTCCGAGTTTGGGGTGGTCAACACCACCGTCTGCGGACGAGCGAACTCGAAGAGCACCCGCTCGAACGCCGCGAGCCGTGGCTCGTCGAGATGTTCGATGACCTCGACGACGGCGGCTGCGTCGAACCCAGACAGGCGCTTGTCCCGGTACATGAGCGATCCCTGAACGAGTCTTATGCGCTCCTTCTGCTTTGGTGGCAGGGTGTCTAGGTGGAGGCGCTCGGCGGCTACTTCGAGGCTCCGGTATGAGACGTCCATCCCGACAATCTCTTCGAACTGTCTGTCCTTCAGCAGTTCGCGGATGAGCTTGCCTTCACCGCACCCCAGATCGAGCACACGCTTCGCGCCGCTCACCTTGAGTTCCGACGCAACCTGCTGTAGCCGTGCATCGTGGAGACGGAGTGGAGCCTCGATGGCTTGCTCCTGTTCCTCCTTCGTTTCCTGCTCGGCGTCGGGATCACTCGACTCGTCTTCCGTGAGCCGTGCGAGTGCTTCCCGCGTAAGCGTTCGGAATCCGCGCAGGTAACGGTTCACGATTGCCTCGCGCTCGGGGTGCAATTGGAGCCATCCTTCGCCGTGCCGCAGCAGCTTCTCGACCTCGTCCTTTCCAACCCAGTAGTGCTTGTCGGCATCGAGCACCGGGATCAGAACGTAAAGGTGCGTCAACAAGTCTTGCAGCGTGACGTCCTTGGCGATTTCGACGATGTAGTACGGACTCTCGCCCCACTCTGGAAACTTCACGTCAAGCGGATGATGTTCGGCGTTCACGCTGTAGCCGAGCGGCTCGAACAGGCGTCGCACAAACGTCTCACCGCCACGGCAGGGCAGCACGGCGATTCTTGCGGTAAGTGGCAAAGGCACGGTCACGAGTTCCGGGCGATCCTTGCTGTTCCCCGCCAGCGCGGAGTTGAAGACCCGTGCGATTGCGACACTCATGAACGAAGAAGCCACATAGGGACGGTCATTGACATACTGCTCAAGCATCCCGCCCTCGCCAGACGGCCCGCGCCTTGTCCTGACGAGACCCACCGGGTCAACGTCCAGCAGCAGCGCAGCCGTACACCGATCAGGAGAAGCATCGGGATAAAAGACGAGCGCCTTTCCGAAGGACAATTCGAAGGTCTGCATACGGCTTGGGTTCTTGTGCAGCAAGTACCCCAAGTCGGTGGCCGGAGCCTTCGTGTTAGTGATTGTCAGGAGCATGGCTGAACAGCCATTATGCCTGAGTTGACATCCGCGAGGCTCGCTCAGCCCACGCCGTTCCGTTCACAGGTTGACGAACTCGTCCACAAGTTCCGGGTATGCGTGCTCGACCTCACGGAATAGGTCGCGGGCCGTCTCCAGCCCAAGCCTGCAAGCACGATGTCAATCGCGACAAGCATCACTCGAGCCAGCATGATCTCCCGTCGCCTGCGCTCTGCTGGCGACGGCAGCGGAACGACCGCCAGCACTTCCGGGTTATTTGCGTTGTCCATGTTCGCCTCAAAAAATATCGGTCTCTCGCAGCCCGTGCCGCTCTTGCTGACGCCGAATTTCGCGGCGATCTGGCGCACCCTGAGCAACGGGTGGGTTCGCTTCGCCGCGACGACAGCCTCGCGCTTCGTGACCGCGTCGTATTGCTTCATTCGCTTGCCTCCGACCATTTGGTCAAGGACGCGCTGCTTCATCTCCCAGAACTGCACCATCGTGATGTCGCCGTTGTCGAGGAACTGGCGCAGGGCGTTGATCTTCCGCCTCGCCATCTCTGGGTCGAGCGGCTTTCTTGGCAGGCGGCTTCTTCATGCTTCCTCGATGTCGAAGCCGCACTGGGTTGCTGCTGCCTTTCCTGCTTCAAGCTCGTCGTCCACGATCCCCGGCGTCATGGTGCACGCCTTGCAGATGCGGCGACCGGAGTCGTCGTAGGGAATGGTGTCCTTGGTCGCGTGGCACCAGTCGCACTCGGCGACCTTGATCCAGCCTTCCTGCTCAGCCAGCGCCCTCGAATCGGCGGAGACGCCTTCTTCGGTCGGCTCCCGTAGGTCTAGGTTGTCGAAGAACTCCTTGGTGTGGCTTCTGCGGTCGAGCACCGCCTTGGCTTTGCCTTTCATGGCACGGCGGAACTGGGAGACGAGGCTCTTCTCTGCCGAACCACCGGACTCCTTGGTTGCCAGACCGCGCTCCATGTTGTTGGCTAGGCTCTTGACGTGGACGATGCGGTTCTTCCAAAACTTGTGGGTCGCCGACCAGCGGATCAGAGAACGTAACTCCTCGGTGCCCATCTGCCAGTAGACCATGCAGGAGTCTATCTTCTTCAAGGACCCGATCTCGTGCCCCAAGTTCCACGCCGCGAACTCATCGTGGATCACGTTTGTGCATTTCAGGGTCTTCATCACCATAACCGGGTCTTGCTTTTCTTCTGGTTCGCCTGCCAGCTTTGAACCGTTCTGGTTTTGTGTGCTTTTGACTTCTACACCATCCTCCGCGACAGCGGAGATCTACATGAGGAGCGAAGCGACTCATCGGAGCTAACCAACTTACTAGCTAACCCCTTGTTTTGAGATTCGTCTTGAGATTTGCTCTTTAGACTGGTTCTTGAGATTTGTATTAAGACTAGTTCTGTCTGAAGTCTCATCTGAAGCTTCATCTGAAGCTTCATCTGAACCCTCGTCTGAAGTCTCCCCTGAAGCCTCATCGCGGCGTCCGCTCGGGAATGCCTCATAAGTTGTGATGTCCTTTGGGTTTATCACATGAACCTTCCCCGCATCGTCAGTTGTCTTATAGTTGTGGATCGTCACCGCATAGGATTTGTGGCTTCCGGGCTTCATGTGGCGCGTGATCCAGCCCATCCACTCCAGCTTGCGCAACGCTTCGGAGAAGGTGCGCTCGGAGTACGCCTTGAGAGTCCATGTGTGGAGTGCCAGCCGACACGTGCTTGACCACGCCAGTGTTCCAGTCCGCCCAGTTGTACAGGCAGCCCATCGTTAGGAGCATGGCGGGCGTGATAAAGCCCTCATGTAGTTGTTGGAAAACTTCTGCTGAAAGTCTTACGTCAAAATCGAAGTTGCTCATGTCTCACTCTTTGCGTCTCACCGTGATCTCCGCTTGTCGAGGGCGGGCTGTCGGGAAGCCTTTTGAGGGCAGGCGGTAGAAGGTAGACCTGCCCTCGGCTTTGAATCTTCTCGCGAAGACCCCGACGTCTATAGATACTCAGATTTCGACAACTTCCTCGCGTTGCCGCTTAGGACGCCATCCCCTGCACCGCACGGCCCCGGCGCTCCCAAGGTGATCCGACCTGCCCCGCTCGCTAAAGAAGGGGTTCAAAGTTGTCTTTCCTTCCACCAACTGGCGGCTGACATCACGGGATTCCCAATATTGTTGGGATTTTCTCGATCTAAGATCGCCAGTGAAGTTGCAAATCAAATTTCCGATCTCTCTTGCAGAGGGGTAGTTATGAGTCGATACAGCCAGATCAAAGCTGCGAGTGCTGAAGTGATTGAGGTTCGTCTGGTGAAGAGAACGAGTACAGCAAAGGCGCATGCAGCGATCCGAGACATGATCGTCGCCAATCCCGCCCTCGTCCTACCAGCAGATCGCGGGCCTAATGGGCTGCTCCCGCTGGTTGATCTACCGGGTTGCCGTGGAGTTCGGCGTCAGGCGAGCGAGAGGGGCTGGCAGCCCGGCTCGACGCAAGGAGGATCAGTGAAGCGCAGGAAGTATTTCGATTGGGAACAAGCTTTCCACTTCATCTGGGAGAACGCAGATCAGGACGGAATCTGGCACGGCGATGCTGTCAGCTTGGCGGAAGAATTTGATGCTACAGAGGATGAAGCCGAGTGCGTTCTGGACAAGCTTCGCGGCAGACGGCTCATCGAGAAGCTCTATACAAGGTCATTCTACCTTTCGAACTGGCGGGAGAGGGATAATCACCTTGCGAATGAGGAATAGCCTGCGCTGGCTGCTCACCGATAAGTTGATCCTTCTCGCAGTCGAAGTTTGCGTCGCCACCGTCTCTCGTTGCCACAAAACGTTCAGAATACTCGCCGCCTAGTATTAGTCTGGGTGAGCATCCTCCCATCTCCGACCTTCGACCGGGCGCTGCCGCCCGAGAACCGCTCCGTGGCGGGCAAGAAGGGAGATGCAAATTCTCACGTCAGGACGGGGGTGATTCTGTCTTACTAGGGGCGCGTTCCGCGCCGCCAGACCTTTTCGAATTACTTGAGAGCAAACCAGTATGGTCTATCGAGGAATTGTCTGAAGTGCTTCAAGTTTCGCGCAAGACGCTCTATAAGCAAGCCAAACGCGACAACTTTCCTTCCTTCCGAATTGGTTCGTGCGTTCGCGTGTATGGCAGGGGCCTCGCAGACCACCTTCGAGGCAAGATGAAGAAGTGAGGCTTGTCTCTTCTGGGAGCTTCCCTGCGGTAGCTATTTCAGAGGCTTCTTCCACAATTCTGGAAAGCCGAGGCTCGAAGGCATAGTTTCGTCTGACTCCGAAGCAGTATCCGGGAGCACGTAGAGATTCGCCAGCCACGCTGGGCAATTATCCGCAGCCCCGATATACCGGGCTAAAGTTTCCAGATCGGAATGTCCCATCCATTCCATCACTTTTCGGATGTCGTTCCGCTTCAGTGCGTATGAGGCAAAGCTCGACCGAAAATAGTGAACGTGGAAACGGTGACACTCTTTCCGGGCAGCGCAACCCCCACAGAAGCCGCAATTCAACCCAGCTTTCCTCGCCTTGGATTTAAGCGCGTAGAGAATTTTTACGTTCGGCAGATCGTTCTTGGTGCCCAGCACGAAAACGGCGTTCGGTCGAAGGGCACGCAGGCGCAGCAACTCATCTCGAAGGCGGGGAAACAGAGGTATATCGCGGGCCTCGCGATCTTTGAGTTCGAACTTTATGGTCTTTTCCTTGTGATGTATCTCGTAGCCTGCAAGACGAATCACGTTTGCTTCGAAATCTACCTGCTGCCAGAGCAGATGAGCCAATTCGTCGTCGCGCAAGCCAGTAAGCAGCGCGACCATGAAGAGGGCATGATGGTATGGATCGCAGACCGCGAGAAGAGCAGTCAATTCAACGCCGCTGTATATGCGGACTTTCTTTTTCTCGTAGCTCTTCAGTCTCTTGTGGACGGAAGGAGTAATGAGCCGCTTAGGTTCCAATCCACAGTAGAAGAGAAAACCACGGAGGCTCGTGTACCGCCGAGCGCGGACCCCGTCAGAGTAACGCTTGTCCAACCCATCGCAGTACCGGATCACATCCGTTTCTGTAATGTCTTCTGGGACTGCCTTTCCACAAACGCGAACAAACTCCTCGACGATGACCGTGTAGAGCTTGATTGTGTCCTCGTCTAGTTTGAGCGATGGGCTGCGCTTCTGTTCGAGAAACTCGCGACCGTACTCTGCAAGCGGCTTCAGTTTGACCGTGACGGGCGATGGAATGATGTATCCAACCGCCTTAGCTGAGTTCTTCAGCCGTAGTTTGGATTTCGCCGTTTGTAGTTCATCCAGAGCTTCTGAGGGATCATTTCCGAGCTTCTTGTACCGAGGCAGCCGCCCATCGAAGTAACGGAGCACAAAATGCCCGTCCGGGGCGTACACTTTCCGTTTGTCTTTCCATTTTCCAAGAAGCATGACATCGGGAGCAACTTTTCCCGTCTTGCCGATGATTGCTTTTCCACGACGCCAACCAAAGCCTTGCACCTTCGCGTAACGCAATAAAGTGACCGTTTCGTTTGCCATTGCCGTTGAGGCTCCTTGACCTCGAATGGCTAATACTCGCTTTTCCTGAAATCGAGCGAAATTCGAGCTAAGGAAAATTGGCAATGGGCAATGTCTTGTAAGTTGTTTGAATTGTGGCGGTTTCAAGACACCCTTCGCCGCCGCAATGTTCTCCCCCCTCTCCGCCAGCTAACGTAGTTCCCCACCTCGTCTGCGTTTCTTTCCGAATGAGAACCATACCGATGGGTCAACCTGCCGTTTTTCTCTCGGCTGGCGTTGCGGGCGGCATCTCAAAATAAAACTGGTAGTGGTTGGCGCAGCGGGGGTTGAAGTTTGCTTGGCACATAGTGCATGCGGAGTTGCTGCGCATGTACTGGTCGATGGTCAGCTCTGCGCGACATGAGCCGCACAGGATTGCTTGGCGACTCCATTCGGTGCGCGGCCAGACTTCGATGGCGTGCCCGGCTAGCTCATCGTGGCAGTCCTTGCAGGCGTAATACTCCCCGCAACATTTCATCTTGATCGCGATGATGTCGGTCGGGCCGTGATAGTGGCGGCAGCGCGTGTTCGCGTCGAGATCGACACCTTGCACGGTGGGAGCGTTGGTGGCCATTGCTACCAAGCATCCATTTTCGCACGAATACTACAAGCGATATCCGCTGCGCGGAATCCCAAGACGCGCCGCATTCAATCGCACGAGTTCGAAGTGATCCCAGGGCGACCGAACATCGACGGCGCCAAAATTCCTGAATCACGAGCTAATGAAGGGCGCATCACGTCAGTCTCGAACGGTGATCGTCGAGTCCGCGCCGGGCACTTTCGTCCGAGAAACGATTCGGGAGTATAATCGCGCGTTTGTAAATTCACAAAATAACGCGACCGCGGATGCGTGAGAGCGGGCGGCGAACCCTGGGGATCGGAGAAATTGAATATGCGTCGGCAATTGTCGTGGATTTTGGCGGCGGTGTGCTTGTTTGGCGGTGCGGCGACGTTTTCGCAGGCGAAGCAGGAAGCTGCGTCTGAATTCGACGTGAAGGCGCACTACACGAAGTACGAGTTCCGGATTCCGGTGCGCGACGGAGTGCACCTATTCACTTCGGTTTACGTTCCGAAGGACACGACGAGACCATATCCCTTCTTGATTAACCGAACGCCGTACAGCGTGGGGCCGTATGGAGTGGATCACTATCGCAAGTCGCTTGGGCCGTCGACGGAGTTTGAAAGAGCTGGATACATTTTCGTGAACCAGGACGTGCGCGGGCGCTACATGTCCGAAGGCAAATTCGTCGAGATGACGCCGCACATCGACAACAAGAAATCGAAGACCGATGTGGACGACAGCACGGACCTGTACGACACGATCGACTGGCTGCTGAAAAACGTCCCGAACAACAACGGAAAGGCGGGGATCTGGGGAATTTCGTATCCGGGTTTTTACACGTCGGCGAGCATGATCGATTCCCATCCGGCGTTGAAAGCCGCGTCGCCGGAAGCGCCGATGACGGACCTTTTTATGGGCGACGATTCCTATCACGGCGGCGCCTTCATGCTGGCGGCGAACATGGGTTTCTATGTGGGATTCCGGCCGCAAGCGAATCCCACGCTGCCGGAAGAGCGCGATTGGTTCGACTACGGAACGAAGGACGGATATGAGTTTTATCTGAAGATGGGTTCGATTTCGAATTCGAACGCGCTGTATTTCAAGAATCCGAACCCGTTGTGGGACGACCAATACAAACACGACACCTACGACGATTACTGGAAAGTCCGGAATCTCGCGCCCCATCTGAAGAACATTCACTGCGCCGTGCTCACGGTGGGCGGGTGGTTCGATGCGGAAGATCTGGCTGGACCGTTCAAGGTGTACGCGGCGGTGAGGCAGAATAATCCGGGGATATACAACGGACTCGTGGTCGGGCCGTGGGTTCATGGCGGGTGGGCGCATTACGATGGAAACCATCTGGGCAACGTGCAATTCGCTTCGAACACAGGCGAGTTTTACCGGAGCCAGATTCTGTTTCCGTTTTTCGAGCAGTATTTGAAGGGCACCGAGGACGCGAAACTGCCCGGGGCGTACGTTTTCCAGACGGGTACGAACCAGTGGCAGAAATATCCGGCGTGGCCTCCAGCGAATCTGCAGACGCGGACGTTGTACTTTCAGTCAAAGGGTGGGCTTTCGTGGGATGCTCCCGCGGGCGACGCACAGAGTTTCGATCAGTACGTGAGCGATCCGAACCAGCCGGTGCCGTACGTTTCGTATCCGGCGACGGACGTTCCGCAGGAATACATGGTGTCCGACCAGCGTTTTGCGTCGCATCGACCGGACGTGCTCGTGTACCAGACCGAGCCGCTTGACACGGATGTGACGATCGCGGGACCGATTTCGCCGAAGCTCTTTATTTCGACAACCGGAACGGACTCGGATTTTGTGGTGAAACTGATTGACGTGTATCCGGCGGATTATCCCGATCCGCGCGAGGACGAGGAGCCGAAGGCGAACGACGTTCCGCCGCCGCATATCGCGCTGGGTGGTTACGAGCAGCTTTTGCGCGGCGAGCCGTTCCGCGGCAAATTCCGCAAAAGCTTCGAGAAACCGGAGCCGTTCACGCCGGGAAAAGTGGAAGAGATCGATTTCACGATGCCGGACGTGAACCACACGTTTCGCCGCGGGCACCGGATCATGGTGCAGGTGCAGAGCTCATGGTTTCCATTGACGGACCGCAACCCGCAAACGTTTGTAAATATCCCGGACGCGAAGCCGGCTGACTTTCAGAAGGCGACGGAGAGAATTTATCGCGCGCCGGGACAGAGTTCCGGAATCGTCGTGGGCGTGCTACCGGCAGGAAAAGAAAGATGAGATGAAAGCCGGAGGGCCGCTCCGGCTTTCACTTCTCGGGCGACGAATCAGTGTCCGGCGAATTTTTCGGTCCAACTCACGCGCGCCGTGGTCTGCATGGTGACGAAGAGCGTGAGGATAGCCCCGATAGTGATTGCGAGCCCGGTGAACCCGTCAAAAAAGAAGGCGAACGAGAACAGCACGAGATAAACCAATTGGGCGATTCCCGCTTCGTACGCCATGCCCCGCATTCCCGCCACGAGCCGCAGGTAACTGACCAGCAGAAAAACCGACACGCAGGAACAGATTACGAATGCAACGTAGAGTGAAACCACATCCGCGAGATAAGCCATCAGCAAATGGAATGAGAAGAACGCGCACGCGAGAAAGAAGTAGTTCATCGGATGCAGATCGATGCCTCGCAGCGTGGTGAGGATAAACAGCACAAAAAAGAAGAAGAGCAGCGAGACGGGGGCGAAAAAGCTGATGCGACCCGTGAGCGGGCCAGGTTGCAAGCGCTCCGGCATTGCGATGCCGATGTGAAATCCAGAAACGAGGGTTTTGTAATTCCAATCGAGCTGCCAGCCGTCGGCGGTTTGATTTTCCTGCGTGGGCGAGAGCGTGTTCTCCGGTAAGTCGTAAGTCGGAAGATTCGAAGTGAAATGGAGCTGAAAATCTTTCACCTGCGCAGTGCCGTCGCCGAAATTGTATTCCCACCGGTCGAGTCCCTGAGAGTGATAAGACGCCCCAAAGGTCGTGGTCCGATGCGGCTGTACTACAGATTCAGCGTAAAACTGTTTGTCGCCGGGGAGCGCGGCGACGGCGGTTCCGTCGATCGAGAGGGCCAGGTTGTCATACATCGCTTGCTGAGCCGGAAGAGGAAGAATGAATTTAACGGTCTGCGGCTGATCGGTTGGGTTTGTGAATTCGTAGGTTCCCGAGAACTGAACGCCGTACGTGCTGTACCAGAGGAGGCCTTTTTTTCTGTAGCTGAGCAGCAGATCGACATTGACTCGGCTTTTTTGGAGCGGCAACGGCATCCACTGGTTTTCGTTCTGCGTGATGTTAAGCGTTTTTCCATTCGCATCGAAGGAAGGTACCGTTTTTGCGACCACAACATTGTAGCCGGCGCGCGGCGCCGTCTGGTCCTGCGAAGTTCCCCAGGAAGAGGAGACCTTGCCTTTGAGGTGATTATCGGAAGAATAGGTGCGGCTGAAAACGGTGGCGCCCAGAATGGCCCAGGCGATCGAACTGCAGAAAAAGATAAAAATTATCGCGGCAATGCGTTTGAACATCGAATCGTCTCCTTGGAGTGAAGCGAAATCCGCCGCAACGAGCGCCAAGGTAGCACAGGAAACGGCAGACGTAAAGTACTTTGTTGTGCAAAGAGAGGACCTGAAGCTGGCCGAGCTCATCTGGCGGTCGAGACCACCCGACGCGGGAATCTGCCGCCCAATGCGACTCGGCTGCCGTACGGGCCTTCTTAATTGCCGCACCGAGACGAAATCCTCTATAATTTGGCGGTACGTTCTAATAGAAAGCGTGAGCGGTACTTTGATCCGCTCCAAGACACGCCCAATGGCCGATCTGGCAGACAAGATTAAGAAAAAGTTGCAGGACGAAATCGCGGTTCTCGAACACGAATTGCACAACGACCTGCCGAAAGAGATTTCGGTAGCGCGCGCTCACGGTGATCTTTCCGAAAACGCGGAGTACAAGTACGCGAAAGAGCGGCAAGGGTATGTGTCCGCGCGCTTAGGCCAGCTTCACAAGCGCATGGCGGACCTGTCGATGCTGAACTTGAGCAACCTGCCGAAGGACCGTGCTGCGTACGGCTCGCGGATCACGGTTCTGGATGTGGCGAAATCCACCAAGATCGAGTACAAGCTGGTTACTGTGGAAGAGGCCGACGCGCCGAATGGCTTGATTTCCACAAGTTCGCCGATCGGGCGCGCGCTGATGGGCAAGAAAGTGGGCGACGAAGTGGTCGTGACGACTCCGGCTGGACAGAAGGAATACGAAGTCGTAAAGCTCGCCACGATTTACGATGAGGAATTGGCGTAATTTGCGGGTGAACTGGATTTCATGCTAACGCGGACCATTGGCCGCTATCTGAGCTGGCCGGTTGACCGGCTCGCAGCTGTCGTAGCTCTCACCGGAATCCCTCCAAATGTCATCACCTGGTCGGCTCTGATACTGAACCTGTGGGCCGGCGTGTTGTTTGCGGCGGGGCGGTTTGCGGCCGGCGGCGGGTTGATGATTCTCGCGGGCTTGTGCGACTTGCTCGATGGTCCGGTGGCAAGGCGGCAAGGTCGCGTTTCCCTTTTCGGCGGATTCCTCGATTCAATTTTCGATCGCTACGCTGACCTGATTCTGTTCCTCGGCTTGCTAGTCTATTACTCGAGCGTGAATCGTTTCCTCTATGCGGTGCTCGCCGGCGCCGCGATGGCCGGTTCCGTGATGGTGAGTTATGCAAAGGCGCGCGCGGAGTCGCTGACGCCGACTGTTGAAGTTGGTTTCTGGGAACGCCCTGAAAGGCTCGTGTTGATGATTCTGGGCGCGCTCACGAATCGGATGGACGTGGCGTTGTGGATCCTGGCCATCGGACCGAATATCACAGTAATCCACCGAATTGTTCACACCTGGCAACAAACGAAGGGTGAGGGGCTTTCTCCGGCACGGTCCGACGAAGCTGCGCCAACCGCGGCATCTTCTGCAGCGGCTCCTTCAGGGTCTTCTTCGGGCTCCAGGGCCGCGTCAGCCGGAGCTAGCGCTATGTCGGCCAGCCGCTCGGGTTCGTTCTCACCGAACGTGCATCACGAATCGCCAAGCGCGGCGGGCGTGATGCATCGCAACGCGCGACGCGGCCGGTAGCAACGATTCCCTTCCGTAACCTCCTGATGTGTAACACTTCCGCGTCGACCTCTGCCTTCTCAACATTTTGGCTCGCACGCGTGCGGTATCATTCGAAGCGGTCATGAAACCTTCTTTTATTATTCACGGCGGAGCCTGGGCCATTCCGGATGACGCGGTGGACGATTGCCGCAAAGGCGTCCAGCACGCTCTCGAAGCGGGCTGGGACATTCTTTCATCGGGTGGTCCGGCGATGGATGCGGTGGAAGCCGCGATTGTGGTGTTGGAAGACGACGACACGTTTGATGCCGGCGTCGGCGCGCACTTGAATGCCGCGGGGCATGTACAACTGGACGCGATACTGATGGACGGCGCGACCTTGAAAGCCGGAGCCGTGGCGGCGGTCGAGCGAATCCACAATCCGATCCGCCTTGCGAGAAAAGTTCTGGAGAAGAGTGAGCACATGATGCTCGTCGGGGACGGTGCCGAGCGATTTGCGGCGTCGCACGGGATTCCTTTGTGCGAGCCGGATGCGCTGGTGATCGAACGCGAGCGCGTAGCGTGGTCGCGTTGCATTGGCAGCGCGCACGCGGCCGAACATCACGTAGGGCATGAGTCAGGCACCGTCGGCGCGGTGGCACTCGACCGGAGCGGCCATCTTGTCGCGGGGACGTCGACGGGAGGAACGTGTTGTAAGCTTCCCGGTCGCGTTGGCGACTCTCCGCTAATCGGATGCGGCTGTTACGCCGATGCGGAGGCGGGTGGAATTTCGTGCACGGGCCACGGCGAAGGCATCATGAAGATCGTGATGGCGAAAATGGCAGCGGATCTTCTGGGCTCATCGGAAAGCGCAGGGAGTTCTTCGCGCAAGAGACGAGTGAATGTGAAGTCGGCGCGAGGCGTAGCCTCATCGAAGCTCGCTACAATCGCGTCGAACGAAGCCTCGCAAGCGACGGCTCAGTTCGTCGCGGATGCGTGTGTACGCAAACTCGCTCATCGGGCTCATACAAGCGGAGGATTGATTTTGCTGGATCGCGATGGGAATCCGGCGGCTGCTTTCAACACGCCAAGAATGGCTTACGGTTTCGTGGATCCTCAGGGGCGATTCAAGGTCTACCCAGCCGCGTTGAACCGCGAGAAGACGAGCATACCCTCACGTCGATAGCGAATTTAATTCCTCATGTTGAATGGGGATGTCCTCGGGAAGAACTTCGCGAAGTGCAAACCCGTGCTAGAACTAGGATGCCGTTACGTACCCGGGGTCGGATTTTTGCCGGGATCGCCCGCCTTCTTCTGGGGAGGCTGGGCCTGAGCTTGGGCTTGAGGCGGCGCGGCTTTCGGGCCTTCGCCGAGCTTGTATTGGCTGCTTTCGCCAGGCGTCCCGGATGGGCAGCCCACGCCGAAACACGGTCCCGTAAACCGCATAAACGCGCAGCCGGATAGGCTGGAAGTACAGGCTACGATCACAAGAATTCCGCTCAGCCGCTTTCGCATGTGCCCCTCACCTAGATTCTCAATTTCGCGGTAATCGAAGAGGATGCTGATTACAGGATGGCACGGAATCGGGCTCCGGCTAGGAGATTCGGCTGCGTTCGCACCCTAAAAAGCAGCAAATGTAAGGCGAAAGCTGGGCGCTCCACGAGGCGAAACTTAGGAGAAACGCGGCAGAAAAAAGCCCGTGCGGCGACGATGCTCTTTGAAAGCGGATCCGAACTGCCCCGCGAGAAACATTTCTTCCTTTTTCGCCTTCCTGATGAAACCAATGACAATCACGACATAGGCCAGCGCGCCGCGGACTTCTCCGATGGCGACGGTGTTGCCAAGAAGGCCGAGCAGTACACCGGTATAGATCGGGTGGCGGATGTAGTTGTATGGCCCCGTACGGATGAGCTGATGGTCTTGCTTAATCTGTACCTCTGCGCTCCAGTTTCGACCGAGGGAGATGCGCGCCCATATCGCGAACAGAACGCCGGCAAGAGTCAGACCCGCCCCCGTCCATTGAATCCAAACCACGTCCGGATAAAGGCGGGCTTGGAGGAAAGCCCACGGCCAGTCGCTCTTGAAGAGCAGGAGCGCGCCGGCGATCAAAAAGCTGAGGTGTGTCCATCGCTCAGTCGAAGACTCGGCCTTGGCCTTCTGCTTCACGCCTAGCGACGTGACAATCCAGAACAGGGCAAGTGCGAACCAACAGACGTTTATGAGTTCGAAGGGGCCGAATTGCGACAAGGTCATGTGCGCGAGAAAGTTCATGGCTCACTCCCTTTCGGATCAACTTCCGAAGAACAGCGCAATCGCTAGCAGGCAATAGCGGTCGCCGATGGCCAACCAGAACGCGTCCATCGCAAGACGAAATACCGCGAATATGATCGACGGATTCTGAGTCATGAATGTTCGCTCCTAAGCTTCGGCGACGATCGTTCGTGCGGCGCTCCCGCCAGCTGCCGAAGTTTTTCGATCCAGACGAGCTCCGCTTGTGCCGAGCCTCCGAGAAAGGAAACGACCTGTCCGGGGAATGTGCCAGCATCCATTCGCGTCGCGAACAAGCCGAGACGGGCGGCACGCTCTTCGAGATAAGCCTTGCGCCGGTCAAGTATGGCGATGCGCTCGACGGGTGAGAGTATGTCGAACAATCCGACGCGAACGCTGAATTGATCGAGCGATTCCGCGTCGACCGGCGAAAAGTCGCGAAGCCGGTTCGCGAGCGCTTCTTTTCCGGTTGGCGTGAGCGAATAAACCTGGCGCGTCTGGCCACGCTCCCCTTTCGCCTTTTTCACCGTGACCCATTTCTGGGCAACGAACCTGCGCAGGAGCGGATAAACCAGGTTGTTGTGCATATCGCGGGGGCCGAACATCGTAGCGGCGGCCTTTTTGAGGGCGTAGCCGTGCTTGGGGCCTTCGAGAAGCAGAGCGAGAATCAATAGGTCGTTCATGACTGTGTCAGAATTGTACTAATTGCAGAGCTGCTGTCAACAGGTTTTTTGAAGCGGCGCAAGCCCCGAGTCCAGCGACGCGGATTGCGAAAGTCGACGAGGAAAACGGGCGGGCGCGTGAGACTGGGAGATCGGTTCAAGCCGGACCGACACCCGACCACGGGCTACTGAGCGAACCTGAGCCTTGACACACGTTGTCGAGCGGATTTCCCCCGGCAACTAGGGGGCGGATCCGGGTGAAGCCGAGTCCTTGCGGTCCTTGTCGCCCTCGTCGGAGGGATTCGAAGGAGCGTTGTCTTCCTCGTTTTCGTCCTGTTCGCCGGAATCGATCCTGGGTGCGTCGCTATCGCGGATTTGTGCGACGCGGCGCTTGTATTCGGCCTGCGAGATCAGCCCATTCTTCACGGCGTCGTCGAGCGCTTCGATGCGCGCGCGCGCCCTACGTGAAAGCGCCGCAGGTTTCGGATCACGACGGAGCGCGGTGAAAACCAGTAGCGCTGCAATCACGAGAAGCGCGGACAGCACGACGAGTTTTTTGAACGTATTTTTCATTCATTGCCGCCTATTCGCGATGGCTCCGGATGGCCGAAGCAACCGGTTGCCAGCTGTTGCGAATCCAGAACAGTGACCTATGGGCGCGGACGTCTGGCTGGATGAGCAGCAAGGCGGGGGCGGAGTTCAGGCGACTTGCCGGATTACTACGAGAGCGACTCGCGGAGAATCGCAAGTACGCCATGGCAGGGCCCATTTAAGGGTTATAATCGGGCGCAAGCGGCCTCGGCAATCGACAGTTAGGGACAAGTCGGGACATCTAGGGAAATGACAGAGTATAACGAGGACCAGCAGCGTCCCGGCCAAAGGCCTGAAAATTCTCCCGGAAAGCGCCTCGAACGGCGAACCGATCAACGACTGGATACGTGGAAAGAGATCGGTGCCTTTTTTGGACGCGATGAGCGCACCGTGAAGCGCTGGGAGGACCAGCGCGGCCTACCTGTGCATCGAGTGCCGGGCAGCGGTCGCGGAAGCGTCTACGCCTACACGAATGAATTAGCGGAGTGGTTAAAGACGGCTGATACGCGGGTGTCGGTTTCAACGTCGGTCGAAGAAACCACCTCCGCGGCTGCAGCGCTTGATGCTCCTGTCGCAACCGATTCCTCTGACTTGCCCGAAGTACTAGCCGCCGAAACTCCCGATTTACCCAAAAAGTCTCGGAGTGCCTGGATGTGGATTGCAGCGGCGCTTGCGATCGTAGCTCTGGTTGGCGGCTTATGGCTCTACAAGACGAGGTGGGCGGGCGAGCCAAAAACGAGCGCCGATGCGCATCCCGTCGATCCGCAAGCGCAGGAGCTTTACCTGAAGGGCATCTATTACTGGCACAAGCGCACGCCGGAAGGGTTGACGCGGGCCGTCGACTACTTCACGCAATCGATCGTCCGAGATCCGAATTACGCGCCCGCGTACGTGGGCCTGGCGGATTGCTATAACCTTTTGCGCGAGTACACGAAGATGCCTCCGGAAGAAGCCTATCCACAGGCTAAAGCCGCGGCCGAACGCGCGATTGCACTCGACGATTCGCTATCGGGTGCGCACAGCTCGCTGGCGTTCGTAGACTTCTACTGGTCGTGGGATTCAGCAAGCGCCGAACGCGAATTCAAGCGCGCCATTGAGCTCGACCCCAATTCGGTGGTGGCGCATCACTGGTACGCGACGTTCCTGATGCACATGGGACGGTTCAAGGAGGCGCTGGAGCAGATCGAGATTGCGCAAAAACTCGATCCGTCTTCCATTTCGGCGCTGGCGGATAAGGGCGCGATTCTCGAGTACATCACGGGCCGCGACGACGCGATCAAACTGGAAAAGGAGCTCGAGACGTCCGACCCAAACTTTCTTTCGCCGCACAACTATCTCGCCGGGATGTACTTCCGCCAGCACGATTATTCGGCCGCGATCCATGAGGCAAAGAAATACGCCGAGTTGATGAAGGATGACTGGCTTTTGAGCGTAGCCCAAGCCGCCGAGAAGGGCTTCGCCGCTGGAGGCCGGGAAGACATGCTGAAAGCTATGCGCGCCGAACAGCAGCGGCTGTATAGCGAGGGTAAATACTCGGCATATCTGGTTGCCGGCACCGCGGCCCAACTGGGCGACAAGCGAACCGCGATGAAGTACCTGCAGGAGGCGCTTTCGAAACACGACGAGCGCATGATCGCAATCCGAATCGATGAGAATTTTGCAGCGTACCGGTCCGATCCCGCCTTTCAGAAGCTGGTTGAGCAGGTCGGCCTGCCTGCCTACCCCTGAGTTCGCGCGTGGACAGAGTCCGTTCGCCAATGCTATAAGCCATCGCTAGGCAGCGGGTTAGAGGGATGGGGCGCAGTACTCAATGTCCCGTTTCCGCCATTGACGGGTACGGTAAGCCCATTGACCCCGCCACAGCGAACTCGTAAGCTTTTTCGATGCGGCACAAGGCGGTTATCGGGCCTATGCCGGTTCGGCAGCGCCTCGACGTTCCTGGCTTTTTTGTGCCAAGGGACTCGTCGGCTCAGCCAATAGATATTCGAGGGGCATCGACCGAATCATGCGCTCGAAAGCAATCATCTGGGCTGCGCTGGCGTTTGGCACGCTATTCCTGAGCAGTTGCGAGGAATCCGCGTCGCCGCAACACACCAAGGTGCGCCCGCCCGCCGTAGTTCCCTTTCCGACCGCGGATTTCGCCACGATCGAACTTCCACCTGCTGAAAACAAGGCTTCGCTTCTGGGATTGACGGATACCCGCCCGAGGATCGACATCCTCGTAGCGCAGGTGCAGGCCCAGTTCAACAGCGCACAAAAAGAATACAAAGCGGGAGAATTTGAGAAGGCTCGCGCGGAATACGATCGCACCGTGGCGCTGATCCAATCGAGCGGCTTCCAGGTGGATTCGGATCCCCGATTGTCGGATTTACTTGATCAGATCGGCGAATCGCTGCACTCCTACGAAGTGAACGCGGAGCAGGAATCGGACGAAGAGGACGATTCCGCGCAGACCGCCACGAACCCGCTCGATGAGTTTGCGTCGATGACGCTGCCGCCAGGCGATCCACGGCTCGCGACGCGGGCGGAGCAGGAGATCGTGCGGGTGCCACACGATCTGCCGCTCACAGTGAACGATTCGGTCCTCCAATATCTCAGCTATTTTTCGACACCGAAGGGCCGCGCCACCGTGGCTCACGGCATCGACCGGTCCGGCCGCTACAATGCGATGATTCGCCGTGTGCTGAAGGAAGAGGGCGTGCCGCTGGACTTGATGTATCTGGCGCAGGCCGAATCGGCGTTCCAGCCGGTTGCGGTTTCAAACAAAGGCGCGCGCGGAATCTGGCAGTTCATGCCGTATCGCGGCTCGGAATATAACCTCGACCGCACCTACTGGGTGGACGAACGCAGCGATCCCGAAAAGGCAACGCGAGCCGCAGCGCGGCATTTGCGCGATTTGTACGACATGTTCGGCGATTGGTATCTGGTAATGGCGGCGTACAACTCCGGGCCGATGAACGTAGTGAAAGGCATAGAGCGCACCGGCTACGCCGACTTCTGGGAGTTGCAGCGGCGCCACGCCCTTCCGAAACAGACGCAAAATTACGTGCCGATCATCATTGCTTTGGCGCTGGTTGGAAAAGATCCTGCGATTTACGGCGTGGAAGTCGCGCCGGACAAGCCGCCACTGATGGATGTGGTGAAGCCCGGACACTCGATCGATCTGCGCCTGGTGTCGGATGCAACCGGCGCGGACGTCTACGACTTGCGGGAACTGAATCCCGAGCTTCTGCGTAACGTGACGCCGAATGACCCGGACTGGGAGCTGAAGCTGCCTCAGGGCTCAGGAGCAAAGTTTGAAGGCGTGATCCAGCAAGTGCCTGTGGACAAGTGGACGAGCTGGCGGCTTCACGCGGTGGAACAGGGAGAATCGCTCGGCGACATCGCCAGCCACTATCATGTGACGGTGGCGTCGCTTGAATCAGCGAACCACCTCGAAAGCCACGCGGAGGTACCGGCCGGCTTCCTGCTGAATATTCCGACTGCTCCTCCGACGGTGAAGCTGGTGCATTACACCGTGGCGCGCGGCGATACGCTTGAGGCCATTGCCGACCGTTTCGACGTGACCGTGCCGGAGTTGAAGAAGTGGAACAAGATTCGCGGCTCGAGCGTGCCGCGTGGCGCGCACTTGCGAATCTACGCCGGAGGAATTACGAGCGACTCGCACCCGCCCAAACCGAAGTCAGCTTCTTTATCGAGAAGCGGCGCTTCGATTGAAAACGTCTCGTCGACTGCGACCGGCACGAGCGTCCAGCACCGCGTGCGCCAGGGCGAAACGCTCTACAGCGTCGCCCACGCATATAACACAACGGTGGAGAACCTTCGCCAGGCGAACCCGTTCCTGAGCGAAGGTCCGCTCAAAGCGGGCGATGTACTGACGATCCGCCGCTAACTGCTTCCCCGTGCGATCTAACGTAACTAACCTCAGATGAATGACTTACGAAGACTGTGGAATGTTTCGTTGCATTTAAGTCTTGAGCGGCCGCCCAAAAAACCTGTGGAATTGCGGTTTTCCTCCCTTGCGCTCTTGACAAAGTTTCGATACACCATTTATAAGCGCCGAGTACTTATACGCATTTCCGGCTGGGACCCAGGAGGATTCCGATGTTTAACGGCAAGCTGCACGACGAAGAGGACGACGAACTGCCTCACTTCGAAGAGGAAGAGGAGGAGAGCCTCGAGTCGAATCCTCACGACGAGACAGTGGAAGAGGTCGAGGAGATCGTAGTCGAAGCAGGGTCCGACGAGGAAGAAGAGGAACCGGACGCGGCGGAACGGCGTGCCGCTCCCGCACCTGCGGCAAACAAGAAAGCGAAGGCAAAACCGAAATCGAAGCCCAAAGCCAAGGCTAAAAAGAAAGCCCCCGTGAAGAAGGCTAAGAAATCGAGGCCGAAGAAGAAGGCCGCAAAGAAAAAGAAGAAGCGTTAGAGTTCGTACCCAAACCGATCACCGAACCGCCGCGAGAGCGCATCGGCTCCGCGGCGGTTTTCGTTTTTCCACGCGCGACTCCGGCAGGCACATCCCAGATTTCGTCAAAAGCACGGGTCGTCACGAACGTACGTTTCACAACAGGCCATCGAATCGCACGGGCTCCGGTTGCCGACTCGCCTACGTCTCGCATCGCAAAATATTTTGTTGCTGTGGCGCGAGGCGCTCGTATGCGACCAGAATGGTGTTGGCCGTCGAGCAGATAGAGCGAATGCGCGGGGGCGCGCAAGCGCATCTGATGCGCTGTTCGAATGGTGGCTATTACGTGGTGAAGTTCCAGAATCATCCGCAGGGGCGGAAGGTGCTGGCGAACGAATTGCTCGGTACGAGGCGAACGAGGCGAATGGTTTTGCCGTCGCCGGAACCGGAAGTGATCGAGGTGCGCGAGGCGTTGATCGCACATACCGAAGACCTGGTGATTCAGTTGGGGCGCGGGCGCGCGCTCTGTTCCGTGGAGAACCAGTTCGATTCCAGATACCCGGGCGAGCCTGCGAAGACGGTGGTTTACGACTTCCTCCCGGACGACCAGCTTCGTGAAGTATCCAATCTGAGCGATTTCTGCGGCGTGCTGGCATTCGACCAGTGGACCTGTAACACCAACGGACGACAGGCGATCTTCTTCCGCGACCGAGACGAACAGCATTACCGCGGATTCATTCACGAGGTGTCGCTCAAGCGGGACATGTCGCAGGCGAAAGCGCTGGCGTACACGGTGAACCGGATTCACGCGCGAGATTCTACAGTGGAAGTCACCGCGATCACCGAAGTGGAACCCCAACAGGATAACTGGCAGCCTCGATTTGTTTCCGAGGTTCTCGGCGAGCAGGAGATTCGCATCGTGCCGATGAATCGCGTGGAGAGATTCGCTGAGGAACTGCGCGTGCGGCTGAACTGAGGCGCGCGTCAGACTTTCTTGAGCCTGCGCATTTCGGGATCCGGGACGCGAGTGCCGCGCACGGCGCCCCAGCGCGGCGGCATGCGCTTACCGAGCAGAACTTCCGCCGCCCATGTTCCGAAATACAACGACAGCGCCACGCCGTGCCCCGCGAATCCTCCCACGACGAGGCCGTTTCTGTGTTTTGGGTTTGAGTGAGCGTGCCAGCCGAAGACCGGCTTCCATGTGTCTCGAAACATAATAGGTCCGCCCCAGTGCCGGACGATTTTCACCGTAGCAAGCGCTGGATGCAGACCGTGAATGCGCTGATCGAGACGTTCGAAAATCTCCTTCGATTCCGAATGAGCGATGTCGACGGTTTCAAGGTTGCCTGCGTCACTCGACGTGACCAAGCCCGCCCCGAAAACGATCGAGCGGTCCTTGCGCACTCGTCCCCATAGGTACGGGAAGTCCGTGGTATAGAAGGGCCTCCGGGGCGCGAGGCCGATCGCCTTCAAAGTCGCTTCGGAAACCGGGTCGGTCAGGGTTGCCAGAGTGAGGCGCGCGTGTGTTCGGTGCGTCATTCCCGAAACGTGAAGGGAAAGCGCGTTCGTCGCGAACAGAACTTTCGCGGCGGTGAGTCTATGAATTCTCGGTTTCGCATTGTGGGTGCGGCCCGGGCTCTCGATCGCGAGCACGGGAGACTTTTTCCAGGAAACATGCGTCACGCGGTGATGCTCGTGAACCTTGACGCCCGACTTCTGCGCCGCGCGGGCGAGACCGGCCACGAGTTTTCCCGGATCGATCGATCCGCCAGGGACATGCTTCGTGACGCGAAGCGTGCCTGAATCGTTCCAGGCAATCGGCGAATCGTTGCGACCGTCTTTGCGGGCGATCTCCCACGCGCCTCTAAGGTCGAGGTCGCACTTCACGTTCAGCGTGCGCAAAATCTTGTCGAACCCTACGAGTACGTCGCCGAGGCCGGGCATATCGCCCGCGGCAGTTTCAGCGAGCGCCATGCCGCCGGTGCGGCCACTCGCTCCAGAGCCGATGGAGAAGGCTTCGAGCACCACCACTGATTTTTGGGGAGCGAGGCGCTTCAGCCAAGCGGCGGCGGCCAGTCCGCAGAATCCCGCGCCGACGATTGCGAAGTCGACGGACACAGGCAAACGGCCGCCGCGTGGCCTGAAGCCGATCTTCCACGGCGGTATTCCCCAGTGATGCAACGAGTGCGACATCGCGGTTCCTTCGTAAGAGGCGCTGGCGCGTCGAGCGGCCGGCGCTAAAACAAAACGGGTTCGCAGCGCTGGCCACGAACCCGCTTTGAAAATCGTTCGATGCGTGCTCCGACTACAGGATGCTCTCGCTCCAGTTCTCCAGCGTGTGCTTGAGCTTGGCCATGAACTGATGCGCCACGGCGCCGTCCACCACGCGGTGATCGTAAGACAACGTGAGATAGACCATGGAGCGAATGGCGATTGCATCGTCGACGACCACCGGCCGCTTTTCGATGGTGCCGAGGCCGAGGATGGCTACGTTGGGCTGGTTGATCACCGGCAATCCGAACAGACCGCCGAAAACGCCCGGATTCGTGATCGCAAACGTGCCTTCGGCGACTTCCTCGGGCTTGAGTTTCTTGGCGCGAGCGCGTTCCGCGAGATCGTTCATCGTGCGCGCGATGCCGAGGAAATTCTTTTCCTCGGCGTTTTTGATCACGGGAACGATCAGGCCCCAGTCGAGAGCCACGGCAATGCCGATGTTGCACTCTTTGTGCAGGACGATGTTCGTGCCGTCGACAGATGCGTTGACCGTGGGAAATGCGCGAAGCGACTCCACAGCGGCGCGAACGAAGAACGGCATGAAGGTGAGCTTGGTGCCGGCCTGCTCTTCGAACTTGTTTTTCATCTTCGCGCGCAGATTGGCAATGCCCGTGACGTCGGCTTCGTCCACGGAGTAAACGTGCGGCGAAACGCGCTTCGAAAGGACCATGTGCTCGGCGATGCGCTGGCGCATCACGGACATGGGTTGCACTTCGTAGTTGCCGAAGTACATCTTTTCGCGCGGTACCGCGTTTTCTAGAACGGCAGACGCTGAAGCACCTCCACTCGGCGGCGGTGGGGCCGGGCGGGCTGGAGCAGCCGAAGAAGCCGGTGGCGCCGCGTGCGAAGCTGCAGCGGGACCAGAAGCTCCGCCTTCCACTGCGGCAAGAATGTCAGTCTTGCTCACCCGTCCGCCGGCGCCGGTGCCCGGAACCTGCGAAACGTCGATATTGTTTTCGCGAGCAATTTTGCGAACCAGGGGCGAGCTGCGAACCTTATCTCCGGAAGCCGTAACAGGCGCTGCGGGCGCTGCCTTCTGTGCCGGCGGTGGCGGGGCCGCAGCCGGTTTTGCCGCCGGAGGAGGCGCAGCCGCAGGTTTGGCCGCTTCCTGCTTCGGAGCTGCCGGAGCGGGCGCGGGAGCTGCAGCGCCCGAGCCTGCCGCGTCGATCACCGCCACAACCGTCTGAATCGGCACAGTCTGCCCTTCGTTGACCTTAATCTCTTTCAACACTCCGGCCGATGGTGACGGGATTTCCGCGTCGACTTTGTCAGTCGAGATTTCGAAGAGCGGCTCGTCGCGCTCGATTTTGTCGCCAGGCTTCTTGAGCCATTTGGTGATGGTGCCTTCAAAAATGCTTTCGCCCATCTGGGGCATGATTACGTCGGTAGCCATGTTTCGCTCCTGTGAGATCCCAAATCAAGAATTCGCGCGGCCGTGCGACAGCCCGCGAGCCGCGACGGTTTACGCCCGCACCGCTGCTAAGCGGCGCTCAGGCACTCTTCGTGCCACACGCCTGGAATGCCGTCCAGCGTGTAAATCTCGTCGCCGCCAGTGAAGAATTCAACATGTTTCACTTTGGCAGTGCGCCCCGCGAACTCAAGCTGTTCGGGCTCCAGCTCATTGTGGTACTGGCCGGCTTCGAGAAAGTCCTCGAGAAAACCGCGATCCGCGATGCGGACGCTCGCGCCGACTTCAAACTCCGCATTGTTTACGCCCTTTGTTTTTCCCATGTTCCCCTATGCGTCGTCCGCGTCAGTATTTTGCCAGTTCACGCGCGGCGGCAACGACCTTTTCGGTATTTGGCAGAAAAAACTCCTCGAGCGGCGGCGAGTACGGCACCGGCGTATCGAGCGCAGTAACGCGCGCGATCGGCCCGTCGAGGTCTTCAAACGCTCCTTCGCAAACCACTGCCGCGATTTCGCCCGCGATTCCACCGGTGCGGGTGTCTTCGTGAACGACGAGGAGTTTGTTGGTCTTCTTTACCGACGCGAGAATCGTTTCGCGATCGAGCGGCAGAAGCGTGCGCAGGTCGATCACTTCGGCGTCAATTCCCTGTTTCGCGAGCTGCTCAGCGGCTTCGAGCGATGTATGCACCATCGCCGCGTAGCTGATGATGGTCAAGTCACGGCCCTGGCGCCTGACGGCCGCCTTGCCGATCGGCACCAGGTGGTCGCCAGCCGGCATTTCTTCCTTGATGCGGCGGTACAGAAACTTGTGCTCGAAGAAGAGAACCGGATTGTTGTCGCGAATCGCGGACTTCAGGAGGCCCTTCGCATCGGACGGCGTGGAAGGATAAATCACTTTGAGGCCCGGCGTATGTACGAAATACATTTCGGGGTTCGCCGAATGAAACGGGCCACCGTGAACGCCGCCGCCCGACGGTCCGCGGACGACGATGGGTACGGGCGCGCCCCATAGATAATGGGACTTCGCGACGAAGTTCGTGACCTGATTGAAGCAGCAGGCGATGAAGTCGATGAACTGCATTTCGGCCACCGGACGCAGGCCGAGGAAGCTCATGCCGCAAGCCGCGCCGATAATGGCGGTTTCGGCGATGGGCGTTTCGATCACGCGCTCGCGGCCGAATTTTTCGACCAGCCCCTCGGTGACTTTGAAAGCGCCGCCGTACACTCCGATGTCTTCGCCGATGGCGACGACTGCGGGATCCCGCTGCATTTCCTCGAACATGGCCTGGCGAATCGCTTCCACCATCGTCACCGGGCCGGTTTGCACTGTAGCGCTCGCAGCCATCTCTAGCGTCCTCCCTGCTTGCCCTGCGGACCTTTAGCGAACGTTTTGCCGTGCGCGCTCTTACCGGCGGGTTTGACCTGTTGCGGCTTCACGAACGGCTTGGCCTGGCCGTTCTTGCCGAAATTCTTCTGCGAGCCGCCCTGAACGAAATTCTTGCCCTTCTGCACGCGGCTATAGACTTTGCTTTCCGGGCTTTCGCGGAACGCTTTGTCCTTCGGGCCGCGCCCGAACGGAACTCGCGGACCTTCGGGCTCGGCGGGAGACTCGGGCTCGACGAAATCGTCTTCCGGGAAAATGGTGGCGACGGCCTGCTTGGGCGCCGGCGGCTTCTGCGCGAATTGCGGTTTCGCGGGAGCCGGCGCCGGAGTGGGCTTCGACGAACGCGGAGCAATCGACGTAGCAACATTCGGCACCTTCGCTGCGGAGCCAACATCACCCATCCCGTTAAAATCGGACAACTTCCAGCTTGGGTCGATGCTCGATTTCGGCGGCGTCACATCCTCGCGCGAGCGTTTCCAGTCCGCCTCGATCGCGTGGCAGCCGTCACAATAGACGCCTTCGGCTGCGAACTCCGGCGGCGGCATCGGGGATTCTTCCGCGAATTTCTGGTCGGCATCCAGGACCCTTTCAATGCGGGTGTCGAGCTCGGCTTTGGTCTTGTCGTCCCAGATCTTGTTTTCAGTGAGAAATTTCTCATACATCGTGATGGGATCGCGCGACTTCCAGTACTCAAACATTTCTTTCGGGACGTATTCGGCAGGATCGTGCTGCGCGTGGCCGCGCATACGCATGGTCTTTACTTCGATCAGGCGAGGACCGCGGCCAGCACGGCACTCTTCCACGGCGTACTTGGTGTTATTGAAGACGGCGACCACATCATTCCCATCAACGATCGAGCTCTGAATGCCGTAGGCGACGGCGCGATCGGCGAGGTTCTTGACAGGGACTTGCCGCGAAACGGGCGTCGAGTAGGCCCACTGATTGTTCTCAACAATCAAAACGAATGGCGCTCGTTGCGCTGCAGCGAGACCGAGCCCTTCGTGAAACGCTCCGGTAGAGCTACCGCCGTCGCCAATCCACGTTAGCGCGACGATATTCTGGCCCAAGTAACGGCCGGCCATCGCAACTCCGGTCATCACGGGAATCAGATCGCCCAGCATCGAGATGGGCGAGACGATATGCAGGTTCTTCAAGTCGCCGAAGTGGCTTGTGCCGTCTTTGCCCTTGGTGGGTGAGGTGTACTTCGCCATGTGCTGCGTGAAGATGTCGCGCGGAGGAACTCCCTTCACCAGCAACGCGCCGATATTGCGGATCATCGGCGCGATCCAGTCGCGCTTCTCTACCGCGTATGCAGTCCCGACGGAAACCGCTTCCTGCCCGAGGCTTGAGTAGAGGCCGCCGACGATTTTGTTCTGGCGGAACATGCGCACCATGCGCTCTTCGAGCTGCCGGTTGAGCTGCATGTAGTAATACAAATCCAGGTGTTGGTCCCGCGTTAGCGGCTGACTCATGCCTCGCTCCCTTTCATTGCTGCCACAGCAAATTCGGCGGTCGCCTGCAGCGAAGGCTCGGACGGCCGTGCCCGCTCGGCGGCGTCGAGCGCTGCGGAAAACTCATCGCGAGGGAGCGTTACCATCTCTCGATCAAAGACCTCTCCGAAGCGGCTGACGAGCGGCACCGTACCTTCGGCCATCGCCACGGCCCGATTGAGGAGACGTTCCAACGAAGTAGCGCGTTTCCCGGACATGCCACAGGGCACGATCAGATCGAAGTAACTCAAATTGGTCGAGACATTGTACGCGAAGCCGTGGGATGTGACCCAGCGGCTCAAATGGACTCCGAGTGCGGCCAGCTTTTCTTCACCCGAAGGCGTGCCCACCCAAATGCCATGCTGGCCCTCGACGCGCGTCGCAGAGATTCCAAATCCGGCGGTCGCGCGGATCATCGTTTCTTCGAGTTGCTCCACGTACCAGCGGACGTCCTTGCGGTGTTCGCCGAGATCGAGGATCGGATATCCCACGATTTGGCCGGGGCCGTGGTAGGTGATGTCGCCGCCGCGGTCGGTGGAGTGAAACTCGACGTTCATCTGCGCCAGAATGCGTTCGCTGGCCTTTAGATGCGCGAGTTTGCCGTTGCGGCCGAGCGTGATGACGTGCCGATGCTCGCACAGCAGCAAAACATCCGGAACGTCGCCGCGCTTGCGAGCTGAGACGGCACGGGCTTGCAGTTCGCGGCCTTGCTCGTAGGGGACGAGGCCCAGATCGACGACCCAGCAAATTTTTCGGGACGGCTTGCTCACAGCGCTCTCGTACTTCGAACAACAGTTGGACAGCGAAGTCACCACCCGAACCGCCTGGCGGTCGGGATGATTCGACCAGCTAAAAATTGATCGTCAGGCCTCGCACAGAATTGAATGCATCGCCCATCGCTTCCCAAACCGTGGGGTGGGCGTGGATTGTGGCGGCCATATCGTCCAGCGTGGCTTCAAGACCGATCGCGGCAACCGGCTCGGAAATAATCTCTGTCGCCAGCGGCCCGATAGCATGCACTCCGAGAATCTCGCCGTATTTCGCGTCCGCGACGACCTTGATAAAGCCTTCGTGCTGGCCAAGAATCGTTGCCTTGCTGTTGCCAAGGAACGGAAACTTGCCGGTCTTCACGTCGTAACCGGCCTCACGCGCTTGCTTCTCGGTAAGCCCAATCGATCCGATTTGAGGCTCACAGTATGTAGCGTTCGGGCAACGCTTGCGATCGAAGGGCTGGACATCCTTACCTGACATGCGCCCGACGGCGATAATGCCTTCCTGCGAAGCGGCGTGCGCGAGTTGCGGTTGGCCCGCGACAATGTCGCCAATTGCGTAGACGTTCGGCTCGTCGGTTTCCATATAAGCGTTGGTTTGCACGAAGCCGCGCTCGACCTTGACCTTCGTTTTCTCGAGGCCGATGTTTTCAGTCAGCGGGCGGCGGCCGACAGCGATCAGAACTTTCTCAGCGCTGATCGTGTTGGATTTTCCTGTTTTGTCTTTGTAAACGACGGTCGCGCCATTCGTCTCTTTGTTCACCGACTCGACCTTGGCTTCCAGCTCGATCTTCATTCCCTTCTTCACCAGCGCCTTGTGCAACTCAGCGGAAATCTCTTCGTCCTCCAGGGGAACCACGCGCGTGACGGCTTCAAGCAGCGTGACCTCCGTTCCGAACGTACGGAAAATCGAAGCAAACTCGACGCCGACGGCGCCGCAACCAACAACGATCATCGACTTCGGAATCGTCGTAAGGCCAAGAATCTCGCGATTGGTGAGAATTGTGTCCTTATCAATCTCGACGCCCGGCAGAGAGCGCGCTTCGGAACCTGTGGCCAGCAGAATGTATTTCGTTTCCAGTTCGGTGACCTTTCCATCTTTCTCGACAGAGACGCGACCAGGTCCGGCAATCTTCCCCCACCCGGTGATCGACTCGACCTTATTTTTCTTGAAGAGCAAGCCGATGCCGCCGGCGTGCTTCTTCACAATTTTGTCTTTTCGCGTGAGAATCGCGGGCCAATTGACCTTTACTTCTTTCGCTTCGAAGCCGAATTCCTCGGCGCGCTTGAAGTGGTCGTAGATGTCAGCGTGGTGTAGAAACACTTTCGTGGGAATGCAGCCAACATGGAGGCACGTACCTCCCAGAAACGAGTCTTTTTCCACCACCGCGACTTTCAGGCCCCATTGAGCGGCGCGAATCGCGGCCACATATCCGCCGGGACCGCTACCAATCACGACAAGATCGTATTTAGCCAAACCAGTTCTCCCTTGCAGTTTTCAAGAAGCTTCGAGCCATTCGATGCGCGGCAGGGTCGTCAGGATTGCGGGTCAATCCCTACGCAAACGCCTGATTTTAACAGCCGTAACTAGTGGCCGCAACCACGTTCGGGCATGGGCTGGGCATCGTGGGCGAAACGATCAGTCCATTTTGGCGGCCGCGATTTATGAAACTATTCTTAACAGCGTTGCGTAACATCTCCCATAGGCTACAGGGAAAAGGAGTGTCGCGATGAGTATGAGTTCCCAACCCAACCCGCTGGCTGCTGATTCGGCATTCAGCCCGGCGCCGCCTCCGGCTTCCGCGCTTCGCACGGCCTTTCTAGGTCCGAACGGACTGCGCGCCGGATGGCGGATTTTGATCTTCATTGCGCTATTTGCCGGCCAAGGCAAGGTGCTCAATCTAGTGCTGCACCGAATCCCTGCCGTCGTCGCCATGCACAAGGGCCTGCCTACCGATGTGATGACGGCAGGCGTGCTGATGTTTGACGAAGGATTGTCGGTGGCGCTCCTGTTGCTGACAGCGTTCTGGATGACGCTCATCGAGCGGCATTCGTTCTCCGATTACTACCTGCCGCCCAAAGAGGCATTCGGCAAACGATTCTGGCAAGGCATGCCATACGGATTTGCGATGCTGTCGCTCCTGATGGCGATCATCGCGGCCCTCCACGGATTCTCGATTCAAGGTCTCGCCTCGGCAGGCTCGGTTGCGATGAAGTTCGCGCTGCTCTACGGAATAGGGTTCTTTTTCGTCGGAATGGCTGAAGAATTCTTGATGCGCGGTTACATGCAGTTCACGCTCGGATCTGGGATCGGCTTCTGGCCTGCGGCGTTGGTGCTGTCTCTGCTTTTCGGCCTCGGCCATATCCAGAACATCGGCGAGGATTGGTTCGGCGCTGTGATGGCGGGGTCTTTCGGGATCCTGGCGGCGTTCGCGCTATTCCGTACAGGCAACATCTGGTTCGCGATCGGGATGCATCTGGGCTGGGACTGGGGGGAGACATTCTTTTACGGAGTTCCGGACAGTGGGTTTAAGGGGACGAATTATCTGCTTAACGGCACGCTGAACGGTCCGCACTGGATTTCCGGCGGGAGCGTCGGGCCGGAAGGAAGTGCGTTCGCGCTTATTGTGCTGGCAATAGGGGCCGTTGGGATCCATTTTCTGTTTCCTGCAAAACAAGAGGCTGCGTAGCGTTTCCAGGTTAGGAATCCTTTCCATCACACTCAGCATCTACTGGTGGTCGCGAGCCCGAGTTTTGGGGCTGGCGGCGCCTTCTCGCCACTTGTGTTGCATCGCAGGAAGCGCTTCGGTTTCTTCCCCGGCAATATGCGTGATTTGACAGCGATGGGAAGGAGTCGGTAAAATCGCGGGATTTGAGTGAGGTATTCGGGCTCACCTAGGGAACAATCGATGGACAAGAAACGCCTGGATTATTACAAGAAAAAGTTGGTGACGCGGCGCGAGGAATTGGCCCGCGGAATCTTGCGGACCGAACAGGAAGGACGCGAAGCCGACGAGGATCCGACCGTGGATCTCGCCGACAAGGCTGCTAATTCCTACACCAAGGAATTTCTCTTCGGCCAAACGCATAACGACCGATCCATGCTTCAACTGGTGGACGACGCGCTGGTCCGGATAAAGGAAGGCACGTTTGGCGAGTGCGATTCCTGCCACGAAGAACTGCAACAAAAGCGGCTCGAAGCCGTGCCCTGGACGCGCTATTGCATCAGCTGCCAGGAGAAAAAGGAACAGGGGCTGCTGTAAGCCCCTGTTCGTAGTTCCTTCCTATACAGCATTTCCCGTGTAGCGCCGCATGCCGCTCGAGCTCAGTTCGCGCCGGCCCGACTCGTTTTACGCACGTCACCGGTCGGTTATATAACCTTCGTGTGCGCTTTCGCTCTGCACTGGATTCGTTGACGTCCGTGCTTGCACCCGCGCCGTACCGACTCTGCGACAAACCGCTCCTGAATGCGAGCCGGATTCCGACCTGCCCAGACTGCCTCTCTTCATTCGGACCGATTATTGAGCCGCTATGCCCGCGCTGCGGCCGACCATTTCCGGCAATGGCCGGCCAACAACAGCTCTTGCCTGCTTCGCTCTGCCGCCTCTGTCGAAGGGAGACATTCGCCTTCGCTCGGGCGCGGAGCTTCGGCCTCTATGACCAGCCGTTGCACAACGCGATTCCCTTGATGAAGTACGAAGAGGTGACGCGGCTCGGACACTGGTTCGCGGATAGGTTTGCGGAGATTGTCGCGCGCGATCCGGAAGAATATTGTGTGGACGTGGTTGTACCTGTCCCACTTCCTCCTGCACGGCAACAAGAGCGCGGTTAGAAGAAAGCCGACTGGATCGCGCGCGCCCTGGCGAACAGGCTCGGCATCCAGCACGACGCCGACCTCTTGATGCGTACAAAACCGCGGCCTGCCAGGCTGGTTTTTTCGCGCAAAGAACACTGGGAATCCGTACGTGGCGCGTACGCTACGCGAAAAGGCCTGCGAGTTGACAAGCTTCGAGTTCTGCTGGTAGATGATGTAATGATGACAGGTGCGACGCTTGACGCTTGTTCACGTGCGTTGAGGAACGCAGGCGCGGCGTCGGTGGTTGCGCTGACCGTGGCGCGTGGTTTCGGGCTTGGGACCGCAGACCGCCCGTCCGGGAAGTCGGCGCCATTCGCGGAAAATTTACAGACAGGAAACTAGGCGCACACAGACGGCATCCAGTATAATTCGAACAGAGAGAGTTTTTCGGCGACGCAGAGGCGGCGCAATTGGAAAACCGACACAAAAATGGGCTAAGACCCCGGCCTGTACTCGGCCGAGGTGGAGTATCGCCGGACTCGGCGGCAGCTAAAGCGAATCCCTCCCCCGCAAGCCGCCCCTCTGTCATGCAAGCCCCTGTGCTGGTTCTCAACGCGACATTCGAGCCGATCAACGTCACAGCCGTACGCCGCGCTTTGGTGCTGATGCTCAAAGGCGTGGCTCAGGCCGAAGAGACGAACTCGTCAAGCGTGCACTCGACGAAAAATTCGATGCAGGTTCCGTCCGTGATTCGGCTGCTTAGCTATCGGCACATTCCGCAGCAGAGCCGCGCGTTGTCGCGAAAAAATATTCTTCTGCGCGACCGCAACACCTGCCAGTTCTGTGCGCGCGTATTCCCGACATCTGAACTCACGCTTGATCACGTGATGCCTCGATCGCGCGGCGGACGATCGTCGTGGGAAAACCTGGTCGCGTGTTGCTACGCGTGCAACAACCGGAAAGGCGATCGCACACCCGAAGAGGCTGGAATCAAGCTGCAACGCCGTCCGCGTCCCTTCACGCTGCACACTTCACGCCAATTGATGCGTCTGATTGGGCATCGCGACGATAAGTGGCGCAAGTATCTTTTCTATTAGGCCTTTCCGCACACAATTTCTGCGTTGAAATCTGTGCAACCTTTTCCGCCCGCTCGCGTCTAATTTTATAACTGCTTCTAGGACACACCCCGGGAAGTGGCACCGGCCTAATCCGGACCACTTCCTCTCCTTTTTCTGGGGGCACCGTTCCTGTTTTTACTGCCGGAAAACAATTCGAATTCCAGATCGCCATTTTTCGTTCAGTCCGATCCGCGTGATTTGGATCTCGGACGATAGATATTTCATCAGCGTCGCCGTCGTGGGATGAAACTGAAACGCGGATGCGACCAGCCCGACCAGCGGCCGCCGCGGGTCTACATCGAATCCGCAGAAATAATCTTCCTTCTGAAAGTCTCCTTGCAGCCCATGGCGCCAGACTCGCAGCCCGTAGTCGACGGCCTGCCAGGGAAGTTCGATATCTTCTTTCGCCTTCAGCTCGATTACTACGAGGCGTCCCTGGCGCGTAATTCCCAGAAGGTCGATTACTCCGCGTCCGCTTGAAGTCAGAGCCGGCATTTGCGGGTAGAAGAATCGTTCGTCGAGTTGTGCGTCAAGACGCGTCGGTTCGTCAATGACCATCGACTCCAACCACCGCTCCGGCGCAGTGCGATACATCCAGTGATTAACGTCCTGCGTCTGCGCATTCCGGTGGGGTAGAGCTGGTGCAGTATCTTTTCGAACTGGCGCTCGGCTTTGTCAGTGAGCGGTTTGCGAGCGTTCCCGATCCCGAAGAGCACGCCTTCGTGTCTCCATCGCTCGAATTCCAGGCCACGACAACAAAGCGCAACTTCTCTCGCGCCGCGACCCGGTCGCAGCTCGATTTTTCGCTCGTACTCGGCCTCATTGCGCGGATTCTCCCCAGTGCGTCTTGTGCTTTTGCGATCACGGATTCCACATCGCGCCGCGCCACAAGCCAGCTTTGAACATTGCCGGCATCCGAGATCGGAATTTTGTGCATCTCAGCATCTGGCGCGTGCATTTCAAATATTTCGATTCGAGCACTTTGCGGTGATCTGGCGAGCAAGCGTTCCTGTAGAACGGTGGCTCCGCCTTCCGGAATAAAAACCCGCAATCCCTCAACCGCTCTTAGCGTCGCGTGGCCGCGCGTCCAGTCGAGCCACAGCAGTCCGGGCGTGAGAATCCCTTCGACCGCCGACGCCGACTCGTCCGCGGATGTCGCGATAATCGCCCAGCCGCGCGAACCTTCGTGCATCGACCCGCGCGTGTACACCCCGGAAAAAGAAATGCTCGAGGTTTGGCGCAGCCGTCAGAGAATCGACGACGTAGGCTGGAAATCTCTCGGCGAGAATCCGCTCAAAGCGCGCGCGGAATTGCTCGCGGCTCACGCGGATTTCCGTCCGCGCAGCTTCTTTGCGGATGAACTCGAGCTTCACCGGCTTGGTGCGGCCGAATTTGCCGACTTCGAGCAAGATGCGACGCGTCAGATTCGCCCCATCCGACCAACGATGTACGACTGTGTCCTTTCCTGTTCTTCGCAGTTCGTATTGGAACCCAGCGAGACCGGCGAGCCATTCGCCGTCTTCATGCACTTCGGCGGTGCCCGAGGCGGCGAACTCTCCGAGCGCACGCTCGAGCGCGTTCCACGGGTCGGCATCCATTTTCATCGGCGAGACCTGTGTTACCAGGCCGGGGATGGCAGCGCGGCTATTGTAGTACGAGGCCCGTGACGCGGATAGAAGGGTACTGGTGATTCCACTCGGCCGAGAGGTGTTCGAGCGTCACCTGAAACGGCCGGCGCTGGCCTGCGGGAATCGGATCAGCGTCCGGAGGAATCAGGGATTCGGTTTCGCGAAGTACAACCTGATCAAGACCATTGCGAAACTCAATATCAACTTGGAGAGCTTTTACGTCGCTGGTTCCCATGTTCACGATCGTGCCGGCAACGTAGGTGAAGTCCTGGTTCAGAAAGTTCGTGGCGTGCGCAAGTTGGATGTCATCGAAGTGGATGCGCTCGGCGTAAGCCTGCTCGGCCGCGCCATATGGCAACTTCACGCTGGCGGCAGGAGCCGTTCGTGTGTGCTTCACCACCAGGACGATCACCGAAACCAGAATCGCAACGATAATCAAGCCCGCTGCAAAAGCGACCGGAAACTGGCTTCGTTGCTTCTGGTAAGAGCTCTCGCCCGGTTCCATCAGGACACATCCTGTGGTGACAGTTATGCGCAATCAACCTCGCAGCCAATTATCAACCGGATTCGACTCCGGCGCTGCGGAGCTGGTTATGAAATTATTTTACCGTCCGAATGACAATCGTAAAATCAACGGTTCCGGAAGTCCCGCGGTCGTCATACGCTTCTGGACGGCCTCGATATCGTATGGGACGCGCCAAAACTCAACCGTGTTGTTCGGGAGGTCGGCAATCGCAAACGCAGACCGAGTGTCTCCGTCGCGCGGCTGACCGATCGATCCCGGGTTAAGGAGGTAAGTTGTCTCCATATCAGTCGCCAACGTGGAGAAATTTGTTCCTGCCGGCGGCTTGAAATGCAGAACGCCGACCTTGTTGTCAAACAGCGTGAATCCGCCCTGAAGGTGGGTGTGCCCGAAGAAGGTCACCTGCGCGCGCGCATCGAGCAAGCTGTCAAGCGCCTGAGCCGGCGCGAAAACGTACTCGTCCTCGTCGCGGAACGCGCCGTGAACCATCATGAAAGTATCGACGGTGATCGGACCGGTGGGCAGCTTTTCGAGCCATTCACGATTTTCCGGGCGAAGCTGATCGCGCGTCCAGTGCGCCACATTTCGCGCCACCGGATTGAAATCGTCGGCGTTCGCAAGACCCGAGCCGGCCTTATCGTGATTGCCTCGAATCGTAACGGCGTCGATCTCGCGAATCCGGTCGACAACTTCGTTGGGATCGGGGCCGTATCCCACGACGTCGCCCAGGCAGACGACTTTGTCCCATCGGCCTTTCACCGTGTCGAGCACAGTGTCCAGCGCGGTGAGGTTCGCGTGGATGTCGCTCAGAATCAGATAACGCATTCAGAATCCCTCGTCGGCAAACGGCAAATTATAGACGAACCATGGGCCGGAATGCACGTAATCGCTTGGTTCCAGTGCCTTTGGAACCGAATTTCAATGGCGCGCCTATCGGATTAACATACAGTCGCCATAACTGTAAAAACGGTAGCGCGCCTCGACGGCGTATTGATACGCGCGAAGAATATTTTCGCGACCTGCGATCGTTGCAACAAGGGCCAGCAAGCTCGACTGTGGCAGATGAAAGTTTGTGAGCATCTGATTCACGATGCGAATGGGTTTGCCGGGATAGAGAAAGATCGTCGCCTCGGCCTTCCCCGACTGCAAGGCATGCCCGACAGCTTGCGCTTTTTCCGCCGCATCTTCGAGCGTTCGAACGACGGTGGTGCCCACTGCAAGAATCGGCCGGCCCTGGTCTTTAGCGCGCTCGATGGCTTCTACCGTCGATTCAGGAATGTCGTACGTCTCGCCGTGAATCTTGTGGTCTTCGAGTCGTTCGGTGCGAACCGGTTCAAATGTTCCGAGGCCTACGTTGAGCGTGACTTCCGCAATTTCCACGCTGCGCGCTCGAACGCGATTCAAAATTTCCGGCGTGAAGTGTAGGCCCGCCGTTGGCGCCGCGACGGCCGCGCCATCGCGCGCGTAGACCGTCTGATAGCGCTCGCGGTCCGATGCGTCGTCTGCTCGTTTTATGTATGGCGGCAGAGGAATGTGACCGAGGCGGGCGACAGCATCGTAAAAATTCGACGTCGTCTCGAAACGCAAGACGCGTAGTCCGAACTCACCGCGGTCTTCGACTTCCGCCTCAAGCTCGCCGTCGCCGAACGTGATTCGCTCGCCGACCGGCACTTTTCTGCCGGGCTTCACGAGCACTTCCCAACGCTCGGGTCCGAGTGGGCGGACGAGCAAGACTTCAATTTCGCTGGTCAAGTGCTGCCCACGTTTTGGATTTTCCTTTCCCGGAGCCGTGGCGCGAATGCCTTTCCGTCGGCCGAATAACCGGGCGGGCAGCACCCGAGCGTTATTGAGTACGATCAGCTCATCGCCGCGAAGCAGCTCCGGGAAGTCGTGAAACGCTCGGTCTATCCATTGGCCCGAAGCTCGCTCGAGTTCGAGCATTCGTGCGCCGTCGCGTTCCGCAGGCGGCCGCTGCGCGATCAGTTCGGACGGAAGGAGAAAGTCAAATTCGCTGAGATTCATCGAGTTTGCGGATTGCGCGAAAGTTGCGGCAGCGATGCGGCTGGCGGTCCTCGGTGTAACTGTGTTAAGAACACGGTTGGGTCCGGCTCAAGCTGCCGCTCATTTCGCATCCATTGTAGCGAATCCGTCCAACTATTCCGTTTCGAGGTCATCGTCTGTGGCTGAGCCGTCTGTTGTGATCAGTGCTCGGGGCGTGGAACGTCTCCGCCTCGGACACTGGTGGGTTTACAAAAGCGATGTAAGGTCGGCGAGCGCCGATGCAGGCGCGATCGTTCGCGTGAACGATGAGCGCGGACGATTCCAGGGCCGAGCGTTTTATAGCGACCGCTCGCAGATCGCGATTCGCCTACTCACGCGCGAGGACATTTCCGTCGATCGCAACTTCTTCGCGGCGCGCCTTCGACAGGCTGCGGAGTACCGAGAGCAGGTGGTAGAGAACACGGGCGCCTACAGGATGGTCTACAGCGAAGCAGATCACCTGCCATCGATCATCGTCGACCGTTACGGCGATTACCTTTCGATTCAGACTCTGAGCCAAGCTGCGGAAAAGCAGAAGGCTGAGCTTGTCGATCTCCTCGTTGAAATGTTTTCACCCAAAGGAATTGTTGAGCGCAACGATCCGAAGGTACGCCTGCTCGAAGGCCTCGAGCAGTCCGTGAACGTGCTGCACGGAGAAGTACCCGACGAAGTCCTTGCTCAGGAGAACGGAATAACATTCGTTTACGATCTGCTGAAGGGTCAGAAGACCGGCGGCTTCCTGGACCAGCGCGAAAATCACCGGGCTGCGCGGCGCTACGTAGCCGGCGACGTTCTCGATTGCTTTAGCTACCAGGGCGGTTTTGCGCTTACGATTGCCGCAAGTTGCCGCCATGTGGAAGCGATCGACATGGCACCGGCTGCGGTCGCCGCGGCTCGCCGAAATCAGGCGCTGAACACGGTCTCGAATGTGACGTTCCGAGAGGCCAACACCTTTGACCTGCTGAAGGAATACGACGAAGTCAACCGAAAATTCGATATGGTCATTCTGGATCCGCCGGCGTTCGCCAAAAACCGCGACTCGATTCCGGCCGCGCAGCGTGGCTACAAAGAGATCAATCTCCGCGCTCTGAAGCTGCTCCGGCCGGGCGGTTATCTAGTAACTTGTTCTTGCTCCTACCACGTCACCGAACCTCTGTTTCTACAAATCCTCGCGGAAGCAGCGAACGACGCTAAAAAGTCTATTGTCGTGGCCGAGCGCCGGACTCAAGCCCAGGACCATCCCATTCTGCTGACGATGCCTGAAACGCACTATCTTAAGTGCCTGATAGCCAGAGTAATAGATTGACATGATCTGCGTAAAGCTATGAAAATAGTGAAATAAAACAATAATTGACAACGAGACACGCATATTTTATATTGTTTGTGCGCTAATAACCTTGGGAAGCCGTCCTGCGGCTCTTGCGCCAACCCTCTTTCGACATGCTTAGAAAAGTGAGAGACTTCGCAAATGATTCGATTTGAAAAACTGACCGTAAAAGCTCAGGAGGCACTCCAAGCCGCGCAGGAGCTTGGCAGCCGCCAGGGGCAACAGCAAATTGAACCACTCCACCTGCTCTGGGCGTTGGTCGCACAGGGCGACGGTGTCGTTCCGCCGCTGCTTGAAAAGCTTGGTGTGTCGCCGACGGCGCTTGGCAGCGAAGCGGAACGATTGATCGAACGCCTGCCCAAGGTGTCCGGCGCGGGCCAGCAGTATCTAAGCGATGCGTCGAATCGCGTGCTCGAACGCGCGTTCGATGAAGCGAAGAGCTTGAAGGACGAGTACGTCTCGACGGAACACATCCTGCTCGCGATGGCGGCCGAGTCTAAGGATCCGGCTGGTCAGCTTCTGGTCAAGAAGGGCGCCACACGCGACTCAATTCTGCAAGCGATGGCGGCAATTCGTGGCAGCCACCGGGTCACATCGCAAAATCCTGAAGCGAGCTACCGAGCTCTGGAGCAATACGCGCGCGACCTGACGGAAATGGCGCGCCGCGGAAAGATCGATCCGGTGATCGGCCGCGACGAAGAGATTCGCCGCGTAATGCAAATTCTGGCCCGCCGCACGAAGAACAATCCCGTGCTGATCGGCGAACCTGGCGTGGGAAAAACGGCCATCGTCGAAGGGCTCGCGAGCCGCATTGTGGCGGGCGACGTGCCCGAAGTTCTAAAAACCAAGCGCATCGTGTCGCTCGATCTCGCCTCTCTAATCGCCGGCGCGAAGTACCGCGGGGAATTTGAAGACCGCCTGAAAGCACTTCTGAAAGAAGTAACGGAGTCCAACGGCCAGATCATTCTGTTTATCGACGAGCTTCATACTCTGGTCGGTGCCGGTTCGGCTGAAGGGTCGATGGACGCTTCGAACATGCTGAAACCCGCGCTGGCGCGCGGCGAACTTCGCGCGATCGGCGCAACTACTCTGAACGAATACCGCAAGTACATTGAAAAGGATCCCGCGCTTGAGCGCCGCTTCCAGCCGGTCTTTGTAGACGAACCGTCTGTGGAGGACACCATCGCTATCCTGCGCGGCCTGAAAGAGCGCTACGAAGTCCACCACGGTGTTCGAATCAAGGACGCAGCCATCGTGGCGGCGGCGCTGCTTTCGCAACGCTACATCACCGACCGCTTTCTTCCCGATAAGGCGATCGACCTGATCGACGAAGCCGCAGCCGGACTGCGCATGGAAATCGATTCCCTACCCACCGAGATCGATGAGCTCGAGCGCCGCATCATGCAACTCGAAATTGAGCGGCAGGCCATGGTGAAGGAATCAGACGCGCACTCGCGCGAGCGCTCCAAACAGATCGATAAAGACTTGAGCACGCTCCGCGAGAAGTCCAATGCGTTAAAGGCGCACTGGCAGACCGAAAAGGACGCCATCGGCAAGATCCGCAGCCGCAAAGAAGAGATCGACCGGCTCAAGACCGAAGAGCAGCAATTCGAGCGCTCCGGCGATCTTTCGAAAGTCGCGGAGATTCGCTACGGCAAACTTTCCGCGGCAGAAAAGGAACTCAAGGCTGCCCAAGACCGCCTGGGCGTTCTGCAAAAAGACCACCCGATGCTGAAGGAAGAGGTGGGTGAAGAAGAGATCGCAAAGATCGTCAGCAAGTGGACCGGCATTCCGGCCGGCCGCCTGCTCGAAGGCGAAATTCAGAAACTCGTGAAAATGGAAGAGCGCCTACGCGAGCGTGTGATCGGCCAGGACGATGCGCTCGCCGCGGTGGCGAATGCGATTCGCCGAAGCCGCTCCGGCTTAAGCGACCCAAACCGTCCGATTGGCTCGTTCCTGTTTCTTGGACCTACAGGAGTCGGCAAAACTGAACTGGCTCGCGCCCTCGCTGAATTTTTGTTCGATGATGAGCGCGCCATCGTGCGGCTGGACATGTCTGAATACATGGAGAAGCATTCCGTCGCGAGGATGATCGGCGCGCCTCCAGGCTACGTTGGCTACGAAGAAGGCGGTCAGCTCTCCGAGCAAGTCCGGCGGCGTCCCTATTCCGTCGTGCTTCTCGACGAAATCGAAAAAGCGCATCCCGATGTTTTCAATGTGCTTTTGCAGATTCTCGACGACGGTCGTCTTACGGACGGCAAAGGCCGCACCGTAGATTTCCGGAATACGGTAATCATCATGACATCGAACGTCGGCTCGACTGCGATTTTCGACTTGATGGCGACCGATCCGAAAAAGGCGCGCGAGGAAGCGATGGCCGCGCTGCGCGAGATTTTCCGTCCGGAGTTTCTGAACCGGATCGACGACATTGTTCTGTTCCGTCCGCTGGGCAAGGACCAGATCGAACGCATCATCGACCTGCAGCTCCAGCATTTGCTGAAGCGGTTGGACGAACGCCAGATCACGTTGAAGCTTACATCCGCGGCGAAGGCTCTTCTCTTTAAGGAAGGCTACGATCCGGTCTATGGCGCGCGGCCAATGAAGCGGGCCATTCAGAAGCTGATCCAGGATCCGCTGGCGCTAAAAATTCTGGACGGCGAAGTGAAGCCCGGTGATACGGTGAAAGTCGACGCCGATTCGAAATCCGGCGAGATGAAATTCGCTCCTGCTTCCGCAAAGGTTGGGGCAGCATCATAAGAATCATTGTGCGGATCGCGGAAAGCGGCCGCACACCTGAGGTTCGAGCCATGAATGCGATTAAAACTACCTTCCTACTTACGGCTATGACGTTGTTGCTTCTTTTCATCGGCGGAGCTCTCGCCGGACGGGGAGGCTTGGTTATTGCTCTTTTCGTCGCGATCCTGATGAACGGCGGCGCGTACTTTTTTTCCGACAAGATTGCGCTGAAGTCGGCCGGTGCGGTTCCCATTTCGCGGGAAGAATCGCCACGGCTCTACGCAGTGATGGAACGCCTGGCCGCGAAAGCGAATTTGCCGATGCCGAAGCTGTATCTGGTGCCGCAGCCCGCGCCGAATGCGTTTGCGACCGGACGGAATCCGAGCCACGCTTCTGTGGCCGTGACGCAGGGCTTGATGGAATTGATGAACGACGACGAACTGGAAGGCGTGATTGCGCACGAGCTTTCACACGTTCGCAACTACGACATTCTTACTTCGTCCATCGCCGCCACGCTCGCAGGAGCGATCACGATGATCGCTCAATTCGGCCGATTCGGCGCAATGTTCGGCGGCAGCTACGGAGGCGGTCGCAGTCGCGACAACGGAGGCGCCCTCGTAGCGCTGCTCATGTTATTTTTGGCTCCGGTTGGCGCGCTTCTGTTGCAGATGGGGATTTCGAGAAGTCGTGAGTATCAAGCGGACGCAACCGGCGTGCAGATGGTCGGCCACGCCAACGGCCTGATCAGCGCCCTGGAAAAACTCGGCTCGTACAATCAGCGCATCCCGAGCAATATTCCGCCCACAACGGCGGCCTTGTGCATCGTGCAACCAATGATTATCAAGCAGTTCTTCTCGGGATTGTTCAGCACTCACCCTCCGCTCTCTGACCGAATCGCGGTTCTTCGCAACATGACTGTCGTCCCGACCCGCTAACGGCGTCGCGAGCTTGACCTAAGGGCCCGGGTCCATCTCTCCATCGCCCAGACAGCTTCGGGGATGGGAGCTGGTGGGGCGTGTCAGGCATACCACGCAGAAATGTTAACCTGACGTAAAATTTGCACGGTGTGTAGGGCTTTCACACTAGCGGGCTCCAATCAGAAATCGTGCAAACGTCCTCTTTTCAGGCGGTTGTAGCTGTATGACCCATTTCAGGAATTTGGCCCTCCCGATGCTTCTACCCCCACACGCAAGGGAATTTCGGAGGACACTTCAATGAGTATCGAACATCAGGACGTGGTAATCGCCGAAAACCAGGGCACGCCGCGCTGGGTGGGCGTCGGAGTCGTCGCCTTGGCAGTGATTTCGCTCGCGGGACTCGGAGTGGGCTGGTCGGCGTCGAACCGCTCCAAAGAGCTTGCCCAAACGATCGCGACCCAAAAAGATCAGCTATCGCACAACGAAGAAGTACTCGGGCAGCGGCTCGCGAAGGCCGAAGATACGAACGCGCAGCTCGAAGGCGAACTGAGCGTGGTGACCGACAAGATGAAGCTCACCGAGGGTGAGCTCTCGAAGGCGCGCCTCCAGGCAAAGAAAATCAAGGACGACGATGCGGCGCAAATTGCGGACCTGCAGAACCAGACCAACGCGCAGCTCGCGACCAAAGCCAGCACCGACGACGTGAATAAGTTGGGTACGGACGTCACCGGCGTGAAGACGGATCTCGACGCGACTAAGAATAACCTGCAGATGGCTCGCGGTGAGTTCGGCACGTTGATCGCGCGCAACCACGACGAAGTGGAAGAACTTCGCCGGCTGGGTGAACGCGACTACTACGAATTCAACATCGAGAAGAAGAACGCCCGAGAGAAGGTGGGCAACCTGATGGTCGAACTCCACGGGACCAACACCAAGAAGAGCCAGTACGCGGTGACGATCTTCGTCGACGACCAACGCCACGACAAGAGGAACATGACGGCCAACGAGCCGCTTTACCTCTTCGAGAATGGCGCGCATTCGCCGCTGGAGTTCGTGGTGAACCAGGTTGGCAAGGATAAGATCACTGGCTACCTGAGCGTGCCGAAGGCGAACCAAGCGCACGCGCAGGCTGTGTCCGGCGGCAACTAACCCAACCGCGAGTTTGTATCCTGGCGGACCAAGACAAAATAGAAAAGGGGCGTTCAGCGAACGCCCCTTTTTTGTGCGTGTTTCGATCTGGTAGTCCAGCGAAGCGAAGACAGGACCGTTTACGCGGATTTCTTTGCGGCTTTTACTTTGCGGTGGTGAAGCTTCTTCGCCAGGATGGGCAGCTTTTCAAAAGTGACCTTGCCCTGTTCGAACAGTTTCACTGCCGCTTTTGCAGCCTTGCGGCGCCGGCGCTGACGCTTCTGGGCGACGTAATTCTTGTCGTGAGCCATGAATTTCCTCCACTAAGTTGTGCCCGATAATTGTAGCGGACTAGGAAAAGGATGCAAGGCTCGCCGCTGATTTTCGCGGTGAGTTCAAGTAGCATGGGTGACGCCATGACGGCCACGGCCATTTACGCCACGCGAATTCTGGCACCGCAGGAGGAGTATAGCGACTGCGTCATGACCGTGGAAGGCGGCCGCATTAGCGGCATTGGTCATCGCGACGAAGTCCACATCCCACCTGGCGCTGCCGATTACCTAGCCTCGGGCCTCACTGTGATTCCAGGGTTCGTCGACGTACACATCCACGGCGCTGGCGGCCGCGATGTGATGGAAGCGACGCCGGAAGCGCTCGACAAGATCACATCCACGGTGGCGCGATTCGGAACCACCTCGATGGTTGCGACTACGGTCACCGCGCCCGTCGATGCCACGTGCAAGAGTCTCGAAGGAATCGCGAAATACATTCGCGCGCAGAAGCCGGCCGGCGAACGCGACCGGTTTGCCGCAGAGATTCTCGGAATTCACCTCGAAGGTCCATTCATCGCGCACGCGCGCCGCGGAGTGCACCCGCCGGAATCGATCGCGCCGCCATCCATTCCCGTATTCAAACGGCTCTTCGAAGCCGCCGATGGCCTGGTGAAAATGATTACGGTCGCTCCGGAGATTCCTGGCGCGATAGACCTGATTCACGCGGCGACGGCCGAGGGAATCGTAGTCGGCCTGGGCCACACGGACGCGACGTTCGAGCAAGCCCGCGCGGCAATCGATGCCGGCGCGCGCCACGGCGTGCACGTTTACAACGCGATGCGCCCCTTCAACCATCGCGACCCTGGCGTGATCGCCGCAATCCTTACGGATTCGGAGGTCACGGCGGAAATCATCGCTGACGGCGTCCACGTTTCGACTCCCGCGCTGCAGGTGCTGCTCGGCACCAAGGGGTTCGATACAGTTATCGCGATCAGCGACGGGATCTCGGCTACGGGAATGCCTGACGGCAAATACCGCCTTGGCGAGTTCGAAGTGAATGTCTCGAAAGGAGTCGCTCGCAGCGCGGAAGGCAATCTTGCCGGCAGCACGCTTACGCTCGACCGCGCGCTGCGCAACCTTGTGAGCATCGGCGTACCATTCGTCGATGCCGTGCGGATGGCGACAATTCTTCCCGCGCGCCGCCTTGGCTTGGCGGGTAAAAAAGGCATTATCGTCGTGGGTGCGGATGCGGACCTCGTTTTGCTCACTCCCGAGATGAAGCTCGCTGGAATTATGACTTGTGGCGTAGGCCTCAGCTAAACACACATCTGCTTCGCAACGCAGGGATCAAGAAGATCAGGCGGGAATTTTTACTTCTTCAGAAAATCCGTGATGCACTTGTGCGCCACATTCAGCGGGATATTCAATTCTGAGGAAAGTTTGCAGGGATCAAACGGGCTCAGCGAGAAATAACGCCCGTCGGTCGTTCCAATCGTTGGAACTTTTCGCTTGCCGTTGTTCACTTTCAGCACCAGCGCGGCAGCCTCCGGATCATCGTCGATATTCACTTCCCGGAAGGCCACACCGCGCTCGCGAAGGAAATTCTTTGCGCGCCGGCAGTCGCCGCACCAGCAGGTCGAATATACGATAACTTCAGTCATAAAACCGCTTCTCTCACTATACCCACTTAGATGCGCTTGAGAATGCCGGGATGCGGCCGTGTGCTGAGGAAAACACTGGAGTTAGCCCACCGAAGAAGGCTGCGTCTCGCGAGCTGCACCGCCCACAACGCCGCCCTTGTCTGCCGCCTGCACGCGCACCGTGGCCCTGGCGATCGCGGCGTTGGCGCGTTCCCAATCTTCTTCGCTCGCGCCCGCCTTCGGCAGATCGTGCTGGGACTTTTCCAGCTCTGCGCGTGCTTCGCCGGTGTTGATATCTTCAACGCGCTCCGATTCGTCGGCCAGCACGATCACGCGATCGGGCAAAACTTCAGCGAAACCATCGATCACCGTCATCGAGCGCGTTTCGCCGCCCTTACTGAAGGTGAGGATACCTGCGCCCAGTTCAGTGAGCAGCGGCGCGTGGCCCGGCAAGATGCCCAGATAGCCATCCTTGCCCGGCAGCTCGATCGACTGCACATCCTCGCTCAAGATGTGCTTCGCCGGCGTCACCACTTGCAGCTCGATCTTTTCGGGTAGAGTGGCCATTGGTTAGTAGTTTCGTGCGCGAGGGGCGAAATTACGCCGTAGCTGCAGCCTTCTCCGCCTTCTCGCGAGCTTCTTCGATTGTGCCGACCATGTAGAACGCCTGCTCCGGCAAATCGTCGTGTTTGCCCTCGACGATTTCCTTGAAGCCGCGAACGGTGTCTTCGATTTTCACGTACTTGCCCGCGAGGCCGGTGAACTGCTCGGCGACGAACATCGGCTGCGACATAAACTTTTCGATCTTACGCGCGCGCGCCACTGTTTGCTTGTCGTCGTCCGAAAGCTCTTCGATACCGAGAATCGCGATGATGTCCTGCAGTTCTTTGTAGCGCTGAAGCACGGACTTCACGGCGCGAGCGACGTTGTAATGATCCTGTCCCACAATGCGCGGATCCAAAATGCGCGAGAAGCTCGCCAGCGGATCGACGGCGGGATAAATACCGCGTTCCACAATTTGGCGGCTCAGGTTCGTCGTTGCATCCAAGTGCGCAAACGTGGCGGCCGGCGCGGGGTCCGTGTAATCGTCGGCAGGCACGTAAATCGCCTGCACGGAAGTGATCGAGCCGTTCTTCGTGGAAGTAATGCGCTCCTGCAACGCGCCGATTTCGGTGTTCAGGTTCGGCTGATATCCCACTGCGGAAGGCATGCGGCCAAGAAGCGCCGATACCTCCGATCCCGCCTGCACGAAGCGGAAAATATTGTCGATGAAGAGCAGCACGTCCAGCTTTTCTTCATCGCGGAAATACTCTGCGACCGTCAAACCAGTAAGGCCAACGCGCAAACGCGCGCCGGGCGGCTCGGTCATCTGCCCGTAAATCAGAGCGCAGCGCGACTTCTCCGAGTTGCCAGGAACAACGACGCCCGACTCCTGCATTTCCAGCCACAGGTCGTTTCCTTCGCGCGTACGTTCGCCGACGCCCGCGAATACCGACACGCCGCCGTGCTTCATCGCGACGTTGTGAATCAATTCCTGAATCAAAACCGTCTTGCCCACGCCCGCGCCGCCGAACAGGCCGATCTTGCCGCCCTTCAAGTAGGGCTCGATCAGGTCGACGACCTTGATACCGGTTTCGAACATTTCGAGCGTGGTCGACTGATCTTCGAGGACTGGCGCCGGACGGTGAATGGGATAGCGCTTGTCCGTCTTCACCGGGCCGAGTTTATCTACCGGCTCGCCAAGCACGTTCAGCACCCGGCCCAGCACGGCGCGTCCTACAGGAACCGAAATCGGCTCGCCGAGGTCGATCGCCTTCATCCCGCGCACCAATCCTTCGTTCGGCTTCATCGCGACGGTGCGGACACGGCCTTCGCCCAAGTGCTGTTCGACCTCGGCGATCAAATCCAGCGGCTCCGGCGTGTTGAATCCTTCGCTCGTAATCCGAATGGCGTTGTGGATGTACGGAAGGTGGCCTTCTTCGAACTGCACGTCGACCACGGGTCCGATGACTTCGACCACCTTGCCGACATTGTGAGCTGCGTTTGGAGCTGCGTTTGCCATGTTCTCGTTTCCCTCGTATCTGTGGGCGCGTTAAGACGTCGCCGACGACGCGCCGCTGACAATTTCGATAATTTCGGTGGTAATCGCCGCCTGCCGAATCTTGTTCATCTGCAAAGTGAGTTTCCGGATCAAGTCGGAAGCGTTTCGCGTTGCGGAATCCATCGCCGTCATCCGGGCAGCATGCTCAGCCGCAGCCGATTCGAGCAATACGCGAAAAATCTCAGATTCTAGATAGCGCGGCACAAGGCCCGCAAAAATCTGCTCGACCGGCTGCTCGTAAATGTAATCGATCAAGCGGCCTTTTCCGTCCGAGGCCGCTTCCTGGGGCAGCGATGCGGTTCCGTCGGCGGGCTCATCGGTCAACTGCGTCTCGCCTTCGGGCGATTGCTTCACCACCGCCGGATCGATCGGCAGCAATTTCGCGGCGCGCAGATTCTGCACCATCACGTTCTTGAACTCGTTATAAATCGCATACACTGCGTCTACTTCGCCGGAGGTGTATAGCTCCGCTACTCGCTTCGCGATTTCGCGCGCCTTCCGTATGTCTACCGCAGCCGAAACATCGATGTACTCCGCAATTGGGCTCACGCCGCGCTTCTTAAAATAATCGCGCCCTTTGCGGCCGACCGTGATCATTTCAAGCTTTTCTACTTTGTGCGCGCGCATGAATTCGGTTGCGTGCCGCAACACGTTCGTATTGAAGGCGCCGGCCAGCGACCGGTCGCCGGTGACGAGCAGCACCAGAATGTTCTTCTCGTCACGCCGCTCAAGCAGCGGATGCGCGGGCGCTTCCATGCGGGCCGCCGCAGAGCGCAGCACTCGCAGAATTTCCTTGGCATACGGCCGCGCCGCGAACACACCTTCCTGAGCGCGCCGCAGCTTCGCCGCCGCCACAAACTTCATGGCGCGCGTGATTTGCTGCGTGCTCTTCACGGAGCGGATTCTTCGCCGGTAGTCGAGAAGTGTGGGCATCGAGTCGCGTCTTTAGTGGGCGGCCGCCGGTGCAGGGGGAGGAGGCGCCACGGCTGCTGAGGCCTTCTCCACAGTCGGAGCGTTCGGATCCTTCAGCGACGCCTTAAACCGTCCGAGGAAATCATCGAGAGCCTTCTTCGCTTCCGCCTTTACCGCATCGTCAAACTGCTTCTTTTCGCGAAGCATCCGAAAGACGCTGTTGTAGTTTGTTTCGACGAATGGGTACATCTCCCGCTCGAACCGGCGGCACTCGCTCACCGGAAGTTCGTCGAGATATTTGTTCGAGCCGGCCCAGATAATCAGCGCCTCCTTTTCAACCGGCAGTGGCTGGTACTGATCCTGTTTCAGAATTTCAGTGAGGCGCGCGCCGCGAGCCAGCTGATTCTGAGTGGATTTATCGAGCTGGTCCGTGCCGAACTGCGCGAACGCGGCGAGGTCCCGGTATTGAGCTAAGTCCAAACGCAGGGTGCCCGAAACCTGCCGCATGGCCTTGATCTGAGCGTTGCCGCCAACGCGGCTCACCGAAAGACCCACGTTCACCGCAGGACGGAAGCCGCTATTGAAGAGATCGGCTTCAAGGAAGATCTGGCCGTCGGTAATCGAAATCACGTTCGTCGGAATGTACGCAGAAATGTCGCCCGCCTGCGTTTCAATCACGGGAAGAGCGGTCAACGAACCCGCGCCGAGCTCGTCGTTGAGCTTCGCCGCGCGCTCCAGCAAACGCGAGTGAAGGAAGAACACATCACCCGGGAACGCTTCACGGCCCGGAGGACGGCGCAACAGCAGCGAAATTTCGCGGTAGGCCTGGGCGTGCTTGGAAAGATCGTCGTACGCGCAAAGAGCGTGGCGCTTGGTATCGCGGAAGTATTCACCGATCGCGCACGCCGCAAAAGGCGCGATGTACTGCATGGAAGCCGATTCGGATGCGGTGGCAGCGACGATGATGGTGTGTTCCATCGCACCGGCTTCCGTGAGCGTCTTGACTACCTGCGCAATCGTCGAACGCTTCTGGCCAATCGCGCAGTAAATGCAGATCATGTCGCCGCCGCGCTGATTGAGGATCGTGTCCAGAATCACGGCGGTCTTTCCGGTCTGGCGATCGCCAATGATCAACTCGCGCTGTCCGCGGCCAATGGGAATCATCGCGTCAATCGACTTGATACCGGTCTGCATCGGCTCGCGCACGGGCTGGCGGTCCACAACGCCGGGAGCGATTTTTTCCACAGGGTAACGATCTTTCGTTGCGATCGGACCTTTGCCGTCGATCGGCTGACCGAGGGCGTTCACCACGCGGCCAATCAACGCGTCGCCGACGGGCACGGACATAATTTTGTTGGTGCGCTTGACGGTGTCGCCCTCGCGAATTTCCGCGTAGTCGCCCAGCAGCACCGATCCGACCTGGTCTTCTTCGAGGTTCAGAGCAATTCCGAAAACGTCGTGCGGGAATTCGATCATTTCGCCGGCCATGCACTTGTCCAGCCCGTGGATGCGCGCGATGCCGTCGCCCACCGAGATCACGGTGCCGACTTCCTCGACAGCCAGCTTCTGCTGGTAGCCTTCGATCTGCTCGCGCAGAATTTTTGTGACTTCATCCGCCTTAATATTCGCCATTCACTGCTCCTGTTGATCTTGCAGAACTATTCGGTTTCGAGCTGTTCGCGGAGCCGGTTCAATTGCTCGCGTACCGAACCGTCGTAAATCGTCGAGCCCACGCGAACCACGGCTCCGCCCACCAGCGCTGGGTCTTCCGAGAACCGCGCTTCAATCTTTTTTCCAGTACGCTTTTCGAGCACCGCTACGAGTTGCCGCTTGTCCGCGTCATTCAACGGATGCGCCGAACTGACGTCTGCGTCCGCGACGCCAAGCCGTTCGTTCAATTCCGTGCGGAACGCCGGAATGATTTCATGAAGCAAATGAATCCGCCCGTGATCGACCACCACGTAAATGAAGTTGCGGACAGCTTCGTTCAAGCCCATCTTGGCGCAGATCTGTTCGATCACGCGGTGCTTCACTTCGTTTTCAACCACCGGGCTTTCGAGCGCGTTGCGCAGATCGGGTGTTTGAAAATAGAGATCGATAAACGCGGCCAAATCTTTGCGAATTGTATCGCCGTTGCGTCGCTCGAACGCAACGGCCGCTAGCGCCGCCGCGTACCGCTCCGCCAGAGCGCTCAATTGATGCTCCTGTCAAGGTCCGCGACAAACGTGCGAACCAAGTCCGCATCGGTCTGCGGTGTGATCTGTTGGCGAAGCATCGCTTCGGCTTGCGCTACAGCTTTCCCTGCGGTCAGAGACTTCAACGCCATCTGGCCAGCGCGAACAGCGGCCGCAATCTCCGCCTTCGCATTCTCTTCGACCTTTTGAGCTTCCACTTTCGCAAGCTCACGGAGGCGTTGCGCTTCCGCTTCGGCTTCGCGCTTTCCAGCGACGCGCAAATTCTGAATTTCTGTCTCAAGACCAGCGAGCTTTGCCTTAATTTCCTGCCGCTGCCGCTCCGCCGCTTCCCGCGCCAGAGTACCTTCTTCGATCTTTTGAGAAATTTCTTCAGCGCGCTTGCGGAAGATGGGCGTGCATTTCTTGAAAGCCCATACGAACAGTGCGACCACAACCGCGGAGTTCACGATCCGGAAAATCATTCCGGAAGGCGTATTCACCGGGCCTTCGCCTTCCTGTGCGAATACAGGCGCGGCCGCGCAGAGGACAGTGAATGTAAGGACAGGGATCGAGCTAAGTAGGAAACGTGGGGAGCGCATTAGCGGCGGTTTCCTTCGCTCGAAGCAGAGCTCCGGCTTAGAATCTGCCGCGCGATCTCGCCAGCGAGACCCGGAGTAAGCGCGTCGGCGTCCGCCGCCGCAGCTGCGAGTTCCGCCTCCAGCGTCTTCTTCGCCGCGGCAATGTCTTCTTGCGCGCGTGAGCGCATCGCCTTGAGCAGTTTGGATCGCTCGTCCAGAACAAGCTGCCGCGAAGCTTCCTGTTCTTGATAGATGTGCGCTCGCGCTTTGTTCAATTCCTCGTTGTAACGCTGCAAATCCTGCTTCGCCGCGCTCTCAACCTGGGCCGCTTCGGCTCGCGCGCCTTCGATCTTCGCGCTTCGCTCCGCCATCGCCTTTTGAATCGGAGTGAAGAATGCCCAGCGCATGAACAGATAGAAAAAGAAGATGATAACGACCGTGGGCAGAGCTTGAAGGAAGAAGTTGCCGATCTGGTGGAAGATATCCATCGTCACAAAGTGGTACGGATGAGATTGCCCCGTTTCTCTTAATTGTATTCTGGTTTCAGGCGCGCTGCCGGGCCACCAGAGCAAACTTCTAGGACGTTACAAGGAAAGCGATTATCGCATTCATGCCGCTTGGCGTCAACCACTTGCGGAGCGGTGCGAATTTCGAAACTGGCAAATCGCACCGCTCGGGGCGTCATTCGTTTCGATTCCATGCTGTTCCAAACCTGAGCAAAACGATGATCAAACAAGGATCGAGTTGCGCGTGTAACGAGTTACTTTCCGAGCGCGTCGGCGCCGGCTTGCGCGACGGCATGGTCGTTCTCGACCGTGCTTCCGCTCACGCCAATCGCGCCCACCACTTCCCCGCTCGCATTCTTCAAAACTACGCCACCCGGAAATGTAATGAGTCCGCCGTTGCTATGCTCGATCCCATAAAGCGGCCCGCCCGGCTGCGACAGCTTCCCGATCTCACCGGTATTGAAATTGAAGAACCGCGCCGTTCGAGCCTTCTTGATCGATATGTCGATGCTTCCCAGCCATGCGTCATCCTGCCGCACAAACGCCTTCAGATTCGTGCCCGCATCTACGACCGCGATATCCATCTTTGTTCCGAGCTCGGTCGCCTTCTTCGTTGCCGCCGCGACGATCTTCTCCGCCTGTTCCAATGTCAAATCCGCCATCACTTCCTCCATTCCTCGGTCGAAACGCCGCACGCGCGCATTTCGGATGTATTAAAGAGCTCGCCATTCTAACGGGACTTGCTTCGAATCACCAGCGGCCATGGCCAAAACGCCGCAGCAACAGACCACTTTGGCTTTCGCGGCGCGCCCGAGATCGCTTCGTAACCGCTGGCGATTCGGCTCACCGTTTGGATACAATCGCGGTTTGCGATGGCGCCGCCGTGGTGTTTAGTTCTCAGGTGCGCGTGGGGATCGGCGCTACACACACTCGTCGAACCGTTCGATCCGGCCAAGGAGCAACGAAATGCCGTCATTCCCTGGGGTTGATTTTCTGGATTTCGATTCCGTGCTCTCGGACGAAGAGAAGCTGGCGCGGCAATCTGCCCGCCAGTTCGTCGACGAGCACATCATGCCGATCATCGAGCAGTACAACCGCGAGGGAAAATTTCCGGTCCAGCTCGTTCCGCAAATGGCCGAGCTTGGTCTGTTTGGCGCGAGCCTGAAGGGGTACGGCTGCGCCGGAATGTCTAACGTCGAATACGGGCTCGTCACCCAAGAACTCGAGCGCGGCGATTCTGGCCTGCGCAGCTTCGTTTCCGTCCAGTCCGCGCTGGTGATGTATCCGATCTTTGCGTTCGGCTCGGACGCGCAGAAAGATCACTGGCTGCCATTGCTGCAACAGGGCAAAGCGATCGGCTGCTTCGGGCTGACCGAACCGCAGTTCGGCTCAAACCCCGGCGGAATGCTCACGCGCGCAAAGAAAACTGGCGACTCGTACGTCTTGAACGGCGAAAAAATGTGGATCACCAACGGCTCGATTTCGGACGTTGCCGTAATCTGGGCCAAGTGTGACGACGAAAAGATTCGCGGCTTTCTGGTCGAGAAAGCGATGCCCGGCTTCAAAGCATGGGACGTACACGGCAAATATTCGCTGCGCGCTTCGGTCACCTCAGGCCTTGCCATGACCGACTGCAAAATCCCCGCTTCGAACCTGCTTCCCGGCGTCGAAGGCCTTCGCGGCCCGCTGTCGTGTCTCAACCAGGCGCGCTACGGCATCGGCTGGGGCGGAATCGGTGCGGCGATGGCCTGCTATGACACCGCTCTGCAATATGCCAAGCAGCGCAAGCAGTTCGGTAACAAGCCCATCGCCGGCCACCAGCTGGTACAGGAAAAGCTGGTCTGGATGATCACGGAAATCACGAAAGCGCAGTTCCTTGCGCTGCAAGTCGGTCGCTTGAAAGATCAGGGCCGCGTTCATCCCTCGCACATCTCAATGCTGAAGATGAACAACGTGTGGGTGGCGCGGGAATGTGCCAGCCGCGCCCGAGAAATCCTGGGCGCGAACGGCATCGTGGACGACTACTGCGTAATGCGCCATATGAACAACATTGAGTCGGTGTATACCTACGAAGGCACGCACGACATCCACAAACTCATCATCGGCGAACGCATTACCGGCATCGCCGCGTTTGAGTAGGCCCATTTTCTTCAAGCACACTTTCACGCGCCAGGAGCGGCCATGGAAAAAGAACTCAGTCTGGAGTTTTTGCGCGTCGTTGAACGCGCCGCGATCGCCTCGGCTCGCACCATGGGCCAGGGTGACGGCCACAAATCCGATCGCGTAGCCGTCGAGGCAATGCGCAGCGAAATGGACTCAGTAAGCATGGATGGGACCATCGTCATCGGCGAAGGCGAGCGCGACAAGGCGCCGATGCTCTTCATCGGCGAAAAAGTTGGCGCTGCCGCTCACGACAAATCCCGACGCTATCCCGAAGTCGATATCGCGGTCGATCCGCTCGAAGGCACCAATCTCTGCTCCTCTGGCCAGCCGAACGCCATCGTCGTTCTTGCCGCGAGCAGCCGTGGCGGCCTCCTCCACGCGCCCGATCTGTACATGGAAAAACTGATTGTCGGGCCGCAGTGCAAGGGTTTGGTCGAACTGGACGCACCTGTCGCACACAATCTCAAGATCATCGCTAAGTGCCTGGAGCGCGACGTGGACGATCTGGTAATCGTGGTGATGGATCGCCCGCGCCACGAAAAGCTCATCGCCGACATTCGCGCTGCGGGAGCGCGCATTCAATTGATCTCGGACGGTGATCTTTCTGCCGGCATCAGCTCGGCCGTAAGCGGCACGAATGTTCACGCGGTGATGGGAATCGGCGGCGCGCCCGAAGGCGTCCTCACCGCCGCGGCACTACGCTGCTTGAACGGCCAGATCCTGGGCCGGCTGGTGATTCAAAAACCCGAGCATTTTGAGCGCGTCGCTCAGATGGGCATCAAGGACCCGCGCCGCATCTACGACACAGATGAACTGGCTCCGGGCAAGAACATCATCTTCGCGTGCACCGGCGTCACCACCGGCAGCCTACTCCGGGGTGTCCGTTTCTTCGGTGAAGGTATTCGCACTCAATCGATGGTGCTTACCCTTGACAATCGACAGGTTCGCTTCGTCGATACCGTCCACCTGGAAAAAGGCCCTGACGTCCGCGTCAACTTCTACTAACTCTTCGCCGCATCCTAAAAGGTGCTGCCAACCGCTGCTGCGCGCTTCCAATGGCATCGGGAGTACAATCACCCGGTGCAATGGACTTCGGGCAAATTACCTGAATTCGCGGAAACATTTACGGCTGAACTCGCGTACCTATTTGCAGACGATGCATGAGGTGAACTATGTCTAGCGGCTCCTCGGGACGCCCGCCCATGAATATGGCTCCGCCCCGGCGCGACAACAACGCCGTCTGGTGGATTCTGGGCATCGTGGCGGGCGGGATCATGCTGATGATCGTCTTCGGCCTCGCCCTTGCAGGTATGTTCCTTCACCGCGTTCATTTGCACAGCTCGGAAAAGAACGTCGATGTCCAGACGCCCGTCGGCGAATTCAAGGTGAATACCGATGGCAGCCATCATACCGGCCTGCCGCTTTACCCGGGCGCGACGGTTTCGGATCCCAACGACGGCAACGCACACGTGGAGCTCAGCTTCGACGACAATGGCGTGGGCTTGGCCGTCGAAACCTACAAGACAGGCGACTCACTCGACGACGTCTCTGCCTGGTACCAAAAACAACTCGGCCCATCCTTTCGCAGGGAAACTCCCAAAGCCAATGGCATGCCCCATCACGCAAACGTCGATTCCAACGCCGACGTTGCTTTCGTCGACGACAAGGGCGGTGGAGCCCGCGTGGTTGCACTTACAAACGAGGATGACGGCGTGAAAATCAACTTAGTACGCGTGGGAAAACGCGAGACGCAATAGCTCCACGGAATCGCAACACACTTCCGTTTCAGAAATCGGTCAACAATCGCTAAATTCGGTCGGGGATTGGTGCGTTCCGTTGGCGGCGCGAATCTGCCGCTGGAACGCTCGTCGGGCACGAGCGACACGTAACGGCAGTTGAATTGATGGGGCGAAATTAAAGGTTTTGGTGGCAGGCTTGGCGTTCCGTCCGAGGAGAGGGGACGCGCCAAGCCTGCACCGAAATTTGTAAGTGGCCGTGACCGAAACCGCGGGTCTAGCGGTGTAGCGCCGTTGCCGTGTGTCCCGTCGCGGGGCGCCGGTGAGTGAGCGGTCCCAATCCGGAAACCTGCGGCGCCATCGGACGCATGCTGTGATTGGTGCTCACATGCTCGCTGATCGCCTGCAACCGCTTCAGAATGCCCTGCCATTGCGCCCAATCGAGCTGGCGCAAATAGGGGCGCAACCCCTGAATGAACGGATCTTCGAGCACGGTTTCGCCGTTGGTTTCCGGCACGAAGAAACGGTTCAGTCCTACGCCAAGGGCTTCGGCAATCTTTTCGAGCGTGCCGAGGCTGGGCGTCATCTGTCCGCTCTCGATACGGGAGAGATACGAACGGGAAACGCGTGAACGAGCCTGGAGCTGACTCTGCGTCATCCCACGCGACTCGCGCAACTGACGGATTCGCTGCCCGATGTTCTCCACCGTTTCGCGGTTCGGCCAGTTCTCGAACAGCTGCCGATCATCGCCCGGCAAATCTTGCGGCGACGGCGAAGGAATCACGAACGACACCTTCGGCGGCAGCATGCGCAGGCACCTACGGCAGTTGTCCGTCCGCGTTCGGTATTGAACCAGACCGCAAACAGCGCAGCGCAGGACCTCACGATCCATCTCTACATTTGTTTCAAGAGTTGCTTTTTCGCCCACCGGTTCTCCTCGCAGACCATCACGGGAATGCGAAGAGGAGGAACGTAGTTGTCTTTCGGGGGAAGGCAGTGACAGGCGCGAGAGCGATTCTCTATAGGGTGCCATTTCTTGTCAAGTCCTTTTTCGGATTCCCGGGATTTTTTGTTGTGTGCGATCGGCTCGCAAGCGAACGATTCACTGCACATGCAATGTCAGGACCAATGTGCTCGTCTCGCTATTGATCTCAAGTCGCCCTTTTGCGTCCGCTAACGCAATGAACACAATGTCGCGCAGCGTCATCCTCTGCCCTTTTTTGCAACACCTTTGGAAAGCTTGATTTGCAGACCAAAATTCTCTGGCGCTCTTGACCATCGCGAGCGTTTTCGCGGCCGGCTTCGCCTTCTTTCGCTCCGTTTTGCGGCGAAAAAATGCGGCTGGCCGCCACTGTGTTCAAAAAATGACGCGAAGAAATACCGAATTCCTCTCACAAAGTCACACGAGACGTCTCAAATCGAGACGGTTTGAGCTTTGGTTGAGACGAATCTTACGTTTCTAATCTCCGTCGCGCCAAAAGCGGGCTCCTGCGTGTCCCATCGGCAACCTTGAGCGCGTTCGTGAACAGAAGCAGCACACAGACCGCAAAAAGTGCCGGATCGTGCCAACAGAAAACACGCGTTCCGATGCAATGCAGCGGCGCCTGCGGGCCGCGGCCCGGCTATAATGACGCGTATGCATACACGAGACGACGCATGGAAGCTTCTGTGCGAGTACACGCAGTCGGACAGCTTGCGCAAACATGCGCTCGCCGTGGAGGCCTGTGTGCGCGCCTATGCCCAAAACAATGGCGCCGATGAACAGTTGTGGGGAATTACCGCGCTACTGCATGACTTCGACTACGAGCGCTGGCCCAACGACGCGCATGCACCGACGGCAGAGCATCCCTATCAGGGAACACAAATTCTTCGCGAGCTCGGTTACCCGGAAGAGGTGCTTCATGCAATTCTTGGCCATGCGGACTACTGCAAGGTCGCGCGCGTCTCACCGCTCGACAAGACGCTCTTCGCTTGCGATGAGCTGTCCGGGTTTCTCACTGCCTGCGCCCTTGTGAAGCCAACGAAAAGTATTCACGACGTCGAAGCCTCATCCGTAAAGAAGAAACTGAAAGACAAGGCGTTCGCTCGAGGTGTGAGCCGGGATGATGTCTACAAAGGCGCGGAAGAGCTCGGCGTCGCGCTCGACGATCACATCGCCTTCTGCATCGCGGCTTTACGCGCTGTTGCGCCGGAACTCGGTCTTCAAGGAACAGCGGCCGGCGCCACGAACGCGTAATATCCGCCGCGAAAAAAATCCGCGAACGATTTCCAACGCTCTTTGTATTTTTCCTCAGAGTTTTTCACAAGCGAACGCTCCTAACACTTTCGGTCGATCGTGATCGTGCTATCTTGCGAAATCAATGGAACGCGCGGGAAGTTTTCTGGGAAGCACATTTCGAAAAATGAGGCGGCCTGAAGCGGCGATTACGTGGCTGTCCGCCACGTGGCCCGCCGTCGTTGGGCATACGCTCGCCGCCCACACGCGCCCCGTCCGCTGCTCGCAGGGCCGGCTGGAAATTTCCGCGGACGGAAAGCCCTGGCAGAGACAGATCGAGGGCATGGCCGGCGACTTCCGCGATCAGATCAACCGAGCCTGGGGCGGCGCTCTGATCCGCGAAGTGAAGTTCACGGCCACGCGAGCCGAGTTGCGCCACGTCTCGAAAGAATTCGACAACAATCACACGCCTTTTGTGCGCGCAAATCGCAAACGATAATCCGTCCAGTCGCTCGATTCGGCGGTCTCGCGCTGCCTATCCTTGCCTGAATTTCTGTACAATAGACCAGGAAACGCCACCATGAAAATCAGCCGTGAAGATGTTCTGCGCGTCGCTCAACTCGCACATCTCGAGCTTTCGCCCGAAGAAGTCGAAATGTATCGAGGCCAACTGGACGAAATCCTGAACTACATCGGCAAGCTACAGGAGCTGGACGTCTCGAACGTCGAGCCGATGGCGCAGGTTGCATTTGCAGCGTCCGGCGAATCCAATCTGCGGAACGACGAGCCGCAGCCGTGCGACGTAGGTGAAGCTGTCCTTGCCAACGCGCCCGACGTCGCCAAACCGTTCTTCCGCGTTCCGAAGGTGATCGAGCGATGAGCACGCCAGCAGCCTGGACAATCGCGTCTGTTCGCGAGTCGCTCCTCACGAAAAAGGTCTCTGCCAGGGAGCTAACGCAAGACTTCTTTCGACGCATCGAGTCGCGCAACCCGGAGCTGAACGCCTACCTGGCTCTGTCGCCCGAGCGGGCGTTCGCACAAGCAGACCGCGCTGATGCCGCGATCGCGAGCGGGGCTGTTGCGGCTACTCTGCCAGCCCTGGCTGGCGTTCCAATCGCTGTAAAAGACGTCCTCAGCACCAAAGGCGTCCGAACCACCTGCGGCTCGAGGATCCTGGAACCGTACGTCCCGGCCTATGACGCGACCGCTGTTCAGCGTCTCGAAGCCGCTGGCGCCGTGATCCTCGGCAAGACCAACTGCGACGAGTTCGCAATGGGTAGCTCCAATGAGAACTCGGCATACGGTGCCGTACGGAACCCAGTCGCTCCTGAGCGAGTCCCGGGAGGCTCGAGCGGAGGTTCTGCAGCCGTTGTAGCGGCGGGGCTGGCTGTCGCCTCCCTAGGAACGGACACCGGGGGATCGATCCGTCAGCCTGGGGCGTTCTGTGGGATTCCGGCCTTGATGCCAACATACGGTCGCGTATCGCGCTATGGCCTGATCGCCTTCGCGTCGTCGCTCGACCGGATTGGACCCTTCACCACCAACGTGGAGGATGCCGCCAGACTCCTCGCTATCATGGCCGGGCAGGACCCGAACGACTCGACCTCCGCCGCGGTCCCGGTTCCTGACTATGGGTGCGAGTCCCGCCAGAACCTCACTGGATTGCGAATCGGTGTTCCCGAGGACTATTTCGGAGAAGGCCTCGATCCAGAGGTAAAGGCCAAGGTTCGGGCCGGGATTGCCCTGCTCGAAACGCTCGGCTGCCAGCGGGTGCCCCTCAAAATGCCCCACACTGGCTATGCGATCGCAACCTATTACATTGTTGCGACAGCCGAGGCGAGCTCGAACCTGGCTCGTTTCGACGGCGTACGCTATGGACTGCGAGTCTCAGGCGGTACGCTGATGGACATGTATCGGAAGACTCGGGAAGCCGGTTTCGGGCCCGAGGTGAAGCGCCGCATTATGTTGGGTACCTACGCTCTCTCTGCTGGCTATTACGACGCCTACTACCTTCGCGCTCAAAAGGTGAGGTCGCTTATCGCCCGCGATTTCGCGGAGGCCTTCGGTAAAGTCGACCTGATCTTGACGCCGACCACGCCGAGTCCGGCGTTCAAGCTTGGAGAAAAAACAGCCGACCCGCTCCAAATGTATCTGGCTGATATATATACAGTTACAGGTTCCCTCGCGGGAGTTCCGGGCATGTCGGTGCCGTGTGGCAAAACAGCTGAGGGGCTTCCGATTGGCCTCCAGATCTTTGGTCCTCATTTCGGAGAGGGAAAAGTGCTCCGTCTGGCGCGCGGTTTCGAGCAGGCCGGCGGCTTCGCTCTCTAGCTCGCCGAAGCGGCATAACGCTCATGAAGAATCTTGCCCCCATCCTGGCTCTGCTCTCAAGCACTCGATCCCAGCTCATCGCCAGTGCCGATGCGTTCCCTTCCGACCGCTGGCGCACCGCACCGACGGAAGGTAAATGGTCCGCTGCGCAAATCGTCGTGCACACGATGCAGGTTGAAGAATCCATAATTCGCGCTTCGAAGAAAACCGTACAGAAATCGCCTTATTCGGTTCCGTTTTTCAAGCGGTTCCATCTCCCTCTCGCGCTCGCCGCCGGACGCGTAAGGAAGCTCAAATCGCCAATCGCTATCGACGAAAGCCGAGTTCCCGTTCAGTCCGAATATGCGGAGAAAATTACAGCGACTCGTCGCGGCACCCTCGAGTTCATCGACGAAACCCGGAGCCGCGATCTGCACCCATACACCTTCCCTCACCCTGTCTTCGGTCCGCTGAATATCTACGATTGGTTCCGGCTTATCGCCTACCACGAATTGCGCCACGCGAAACAAATCCGTGAAGTAGCAGAAATATTCCACCGGTAGGATCAGAGTTCCCGTCAAGGCGCGAAAAGTAACTTTGCCGCCTTCGGAACATTTTCGCCTCTCAAGGCGTCAAATAATAGAGAGGACAGGTCTTCTGGCCCGGCTGGAGAATCTCGATTTTGGCCCGAATAGAACGGAAGCACTATTGCAGGAGACAGGTGCCGCTCGTAGCCTGACCTCAGGCATCGAGTGCAATGTGAGGAGCTCACACATGGTGCGAATCAAGCTCAGCCAAAAGGTCTTCACGGAAGACGAAGTCTGTGTCCTGACCGGTATTTGTCTGGACCACCTCCGCGGCGTTGCGCGGAACAAGCACCTCGGTCGCATCGTCCGCGCCGCAGAAGCGGCAGGCGCCGAAGCCGAAAAGTGGTTGTTTACGCAGGCCGAACTGATGATCCTTCACGTGCTGCAGCCCCGCTGCGAGCACCAGCCGGTCGTCGTCACCACCAACTAAGCATCTCGCCTCCCGGCGCTCCCGCGCCCGTGTTGTGGTTCGGCTTTTCCCAAGCTATTCTAACCAGCGCTCAACCTCGTTCGCTTTTTTGGCATCGTACTCTCCAGGTGCGTCTTGATTCGCATGGAACCAAACTGTGAAATCGTTCGCCCGTCGCTCGCGCTGCTCGCGGTTTTCTTATTGGGCGCCATTTCCACATTGGCCCAAGCCAGTCCAGGTCCTCAACCCACTGCTGCGCCGCCACCAATGCCAAAAGCCGCTAGCGATGCGGCCCCGGCTCCGCGCGCGGGAAAGCTAGTCCTGAAAGACGGCACATTTCAGATGGTCCGCGAATACGAAGTCGATGGCGACCGAGTCCGCTACTACAGCATCGAGCAGCACCAGTGGGAAGAAATGCCCAAAGCCCTCGTCGATTGGGACGCCACGAAAAAGGCCAGCGACGCCGAAGCCGCGCGCAAGCAGGCCTTGATTTCCAAAGTCCACGCTCAGGAAGCCGAACGCGGCTCCGACGTGATCGATGTGGACGCCAGCATCGAAATCTCAAAGGGCGTCTTCTTGCCTGACGGTGAAGGCGTCTTCCTTTACGACGGCGACAAAATATCGAAGGTCCCGCCCGTCGACGCAGACATTAAATTCAGCAAGAAGCAGATGTTGAAACAGGTGTTGGTTCCTGTGCCGATCGTTCCTTCACGTCACACCGTTTCGCTGGACGGAACGCGCGCCAAAATGCGCGTCCAGCCCGGTCAGATCGAACTCTACTACCGCGCTGCGGACGGCCACGATCCCGAAATTGAACTGATTCAGGCTAAGGTTCATAACGGAAAGCGCGACCTGGAGAATCTGGATGAACTGTTCCAGCAGACGGCGGCCACGGGCGTGACCGAACTTCCGATTCAACGCTGGGAGATCGCACGCGGCGTTTTCCGCTACACGATTATGCAGACGGTGGGTCCCGGCGAATATGCGCTAGCGGAAATTGTGCCGGGTGGAGGAACCAGCTTGTACTTCTGGGACTTCGGCGTAGATGGTCCGCCGGAAAAGAAAAAGTGAGGTCGCGGAGTACAGAGCTTAGCTCGCTGGCGACTTTGAAGCTTGCAGCAGCTCGACCAGCATCGAGGCGAGGGCCGCAATGTGAAATGGCTTTTGCAGCACAAATGCTCCCTTGTCCTTGAACAGTGCCATTTCCGACGGCTCAAACATCGCTCCAGTCATGAAGACGAACTTCGTTTTCTCGGCAAGATTGCGCGAGCGGATCAGATCGAAGAACTGATCGCCGTTCATTCCCGGCAAATTGTAATCGCACAGCACAAAGTCGTAAGTTCGTTTCGGTAGCAGCGCCAGCGCTTCTTCCGAGCTGGCCGCCCCTTCCACGATCATTCCCCTGCCGGAAAGGCCTTCCTGAACGATTTCGCGGATGCTTTCCTCGTCGTCGACGACGAATACAGAATGCCCCTGCAACAGGGCTTTGCCTGCCGGAGCGCTCACCGCCGGCCGAACCACCGGAGCAGACATGGCCGGCGCCGGGAGCAATTCCTCAAATGCGGGCAGCAAGATGATGAACTCAGCGCCCGATCCCGCGACGGACTGCACTTCGATTGTGCCGCCGTGCTCCTTTACGATCGCCGCGCAAATCGTCAGTCCTAAGCCCGTTCCGCCGGAGGGCCGCTTTGTCGTAAAAAATGGATCGAAGATCTTGCTCAGGTTCGCAGCAGGAATTCCCGCGCCGTCGTCCAGAACTTTCACGACGATTTTCCCGCCCTCGGGTTTCATGGTGACTGTGATTCGCCCGCGCCCGCTGCCTGCGGCTATCGACTGCTCGGCGTTTGAAATCAGATTCAGCAACACCTGTTGCAACAGTTTGGCGTCGCCCTGCACCGCAGGGAGCGGGCTTTCGACCTCGACTTGAAGCTCGATGTTCTTCGGCTTCAACAACAGTTCCTGTGTCGTCGTCACCGACCGCACCACGTCTTCGATGCGCAGTTTTTTGCTGACCAGCGCCGAAGGCCGCGCGAACGAAAGCAAGTTCTGCACGATCGCCGCCGCCCGCCGCGCTTGCTTGAGCACCAGTCCGATCTGCCGCTTGCTGGAATCGTCTCCCACCTTGTCGTGTAAAAGGTCGCTGATCCCGATAATCGCGGTGAGCGGGTTGTTCAGCTCGTGTGCCACGCCGGACATCATTTCGCCCATCGCCGCGAGCTTCTCTTTTTGGACCAGCTGCTTCTCCGTGTTCTTTACTTCCGTCACGTCGCGAATCGAGGCGACCACGCCGCTGATTTTCCGCCCGCTATCAAATAGCGGGCTGGCGCTGGCACGCAGGATCCTCCAGGTGCCGTCCTGATGCAGCGTCCGGTACTCGCAAAGCACGCTGGCCGTCTCGCCGCTGATCAGCTTCCGGAACATCTGCTTGATCTCGGGTAGGTCGTCCCGGTGAATCGCACTTCCGAATTCTTCGCCCATGAGGCTTTCGGACGCGTATCCGAGTACGTCTTTGATCCTCGGGCTCGTGAATGTCACACGCCCTTCGCGGTCGAGTACAGAAATCATGTCCGGAAAGCTCGCCACCAGTTGCCGGACGAACTCCTGTTCCTGGTGAAGCTGGCGCTCGATATCGATGCGGTCAGTTACGTCGCGTGCCCAACCGGTCACCGACGGCTGCTCTTCGTCTTTCTGTAACTGCAGCCAGCAGTCGTAGAAACGCGCTGAGCCGTCTTTTCGCAGCCGCGCTGTCACGCGGCCGGACCACGATCCTTGCTTCAGAAATTCCGGAATCGCGTCTTGCACCTCGGCCAACGTGGGCGCAGCTAGGAATTCAGGCAGCGTGTGGCCGATCAGGTCTTTGAACGGCGTGTCCAGAATCTCCGCGAGGCGGCGGTTTGCCACGCGAATTTCGCCGTCGAGCGAAATGGTGAACACCGCGTGATCGAGATGATCGATCAACTCGCGGTAATTCATCTGCGACCGCGAGATCACCTCGACGAGCTTCTCGAATTGCGCGTCGCCGGACGCATCCGTGGCTTTGGCTCCGGATTTATCGGTTACTGGAGTTGTGCGATCGGAAGACATGTCGCCTTGTAAATTGTAACCACGTGGCCAAGGCACCTGCTAAACAAACCCCTTCGGCGATGCCAAGTTGTTTACTAGCCGACTCGAAAATAGGCACCGGCAGTTTGCTCAAAGGCCAGCGCCAAGTTGCCTCAAAAAAAAGGCGCCCCGACACTTCCGGGGCGCCTCTGTCATCTGGTACAGGTTGTCGGATAGCGGTTAGTCGCCTTCCGCCACTGCGTCGGTGTCTTTCCGCAGGAAGTCCAGCGCCGCGGCTTCTTCCGGGGTGAGTTCCGGTTCGAGCTGTTGCGGTTCTTCCTTCGGGATTTCCGTCAGCAGCTGGATGTTGCGGTAACGCTCCAAGCCAGTGCCCGCGGGAATCAAGCGCCCCATGATCACGTTTTCCTTCAGGCCGCGCAGGTAATCAACCTTTCCGGAAATCGCCGCTTCGGTCAGCACGCGCGTCGTCTCCTGGAAGCTCGCGGCGGAGATGAACGAATCCGTCGAGAGCGATGCCTTGGTGATGCCGAGGAGCAACGGGCGGCCGGTCGCAGGGCGGCCGCCATCCTTGATGACCCGGTCGTTCTCCTCGCGGAAGCGGAATTTGTCCACTTGCTCCTCGAGAAGGAACGTGGTGTCGCCAACGTCCTCCACCTTCACCCAGCGCATCATCTGGCGAACGATCGCTTCGATGTGCTTGTCGTTAATGTTCACACCCTGCAGACGGTAAACTTCCTGAATCGAGTTCACCAAGTAAGCTTGGGTGTACTTTTCTCCAAGGACGGCGAGAATGTCATGCGGATTGAGCGGTCCGTCGATCAACGGCTCGCCCGCCTGTACGTGCTCGCCTTCCTGAACGTTGATGTGGACGCCGCGGGAGATCGAGTATTCCTTGATGGTCTTCCCATCCTCGCTCTCCACGTAGATCTTGCGCTGGCCCTTTGCGATTTCGCCGTACTTCACCACACCGTCGATTTCGCTGATGACCGCGGGATCCTTCGGCTTGCGCGTTTCGAAGAGTTCAACGACGCGCGGCAGACCGCCCGTGATGTCCTTGGTCTTCGTGGTTTCGCGCGGGATCTTCGCCAGCACATCTCCCGGCTGCACTTCATCACCGTCCGCCACCATCAAGTGAGCGCGTGAAGGCATCAGGTACTTCTTCCGTACGCGGCCTTGCGGGTCGCGCACCAAGATCGTCGGCTGATGCTTTTCGTCGCCCGGCGGCAGCGTCACAACCAGCTGCGAGAGGCCGGTGACTTCGTCCACTTGCTCTTCGATGGTGATGCCCGGCTGCAGATCCTTGAATTGAATCGAGCCCCCGGTTTCGGTGAGGATCGAGAAGGTGTAAGGATCCCACTCGACCATCGTGCTACCCATAGTGACCGGTGCACCGTCTTCGTACTTCAGGCGGGCGCCGTACACCACGTGGTGGCGTTCCTTCTCGCGTCCCTTTTCATCCACGACGGCAATCAAGCCCGAGCGATTCATCGAAACGATCTGCTTGCCGCGGCCTTCGACCACCTTCAAGTCGATGAACTTCACGAAGCCGTTGTTACGGGCATCGACCTTCGACTGTTCGGTGACTCGGGTCGCCGTTCCACCGATGTGGAACGTGCGCATGGTCAACTGTGTTCCAGGTTCGCCGATCGACTGCGCGGCGATCACACCGATCGCTTCGCCCATTTCGACAAAACGTCCGGTGGCGAGGTTGCGGCCGTAGCAACGTCCGCAAACTCCGCGGCGGGACTCGCACGTCAGCACGGAGCGAATTTTCACGCGCTCGATGCCTGCCGCCTGAATCGCATTCGCCAGTTCCTCAGTGATTTCCTGGTTGATCTCGACGATCACGTTGCCTTCGTAGTCCTTGATCTTCTCAAGAGACACGCGGCCCACTACGCGATCGCGCAACGGTTCCACTTCGACGCCGGCTTCCAGAATCGGCTCCACGTAAATGCCGTCCGCCGTGCCGCAATCGAACTCGTTGATGATCACGTCTTGTGCCACGTCGACCAGGCGGCGCGTCAGGTAGCCCGAGTCCGCCGTCTTCAAAGCGGTATCGGCCAGACCCTTACGAGCACCGTGAGTCGAGATGAAGTACTGCAACACCGTCAGACCTTCGCGGAAGTTCGAGGTAATCGGCGTCTCGATGACTTCGCCCGACGGCTTGGCCATCAATCCGCGCATACCCGAAAGCTGCCGGATCTGCTGTTTCGAACCACGAGCGCCAGAGTCCGCCATCACGTATACCGGGTTGATCACGCCCTGCTTGTCCTGTTCTTCCAGGGCTTTGAACATTTCGTCCGCGACTTTTTCCGTCACGTCCGACCAGATCGCGATGACTTTGTTGTAGCGTTCGCCGTTGGTGATCGCGCCGTCCAGGTACTGCTGCTGAACCTTCACGACCTCGTGTTCGGCCGAATCCACCAGCTTGAACTTCACGCTCGGAATAACCATGTCGCTGATGCCGATCGAAACGCCGGACTTGGTCGCGTACAGGAAGCCGAGTTCCTTCAGCTTGTCCAGCGCCACTACGGTCTTCTCAAGGCCGAAGCGCAGGTAGCAGTACTGCACCAGCGCCTGCACGCCCTTCTTCTTCAGAAGGCCGTTGATGAACGGCATGTCGCTCGGCAGGTGATCGTTGAAAATCACGCGCCCGACCGTCGTCTGCAGGAACTGCTTGTTCAGGTTGACCGGTTCGGTGTGCGAAACGTCCTGATCGTCGTATGCGTTGGTCAGGTCGATCACTTCACCGGTGTAGCGCAGGCGGATCGGAGTGAGCAGTTCCACTTCCTTCGCTTCCAGCGCCATCACCACTTCTTCCGGCGATCCGAATGCGCGGCCTTCGCCCTTCGCCTTCGGCTTGGACTTGGTCATGTAGTAGATGCCCAGCACCATGTCCTGCGTCGGAATCGCCAGCGGGTAGCCGTTGGCCGGTGACAGAATGTTGTGCGAGCTCAGCATCAGCACGGACGCTTCGACCTGCGCTTCCGGTGACAGCGGAATGTGAACCGCCATCTGGTCGCCGTCGAAGTCAGCATTGAACGCCGTGCAGACCAGCGGATGGATGCGGATCGCTTTTCCTTCCACGAGCACGGGCTCAAATGCCTGAATACCCAGCCTGTGCAGCGTGGGTGCGCGATTCAGCATCACGGGATGTTCGCGAATCACGTCTTCGAGAATGTCCCATACCACCGGTTCCTGCGCTTCCACCAGTTCTTTGGCCTGCTTGATGGTGGTGCAATGGCCGGCAGCTTCCAGCTTGTGATAGATGAACGGCTTGAACAGCTCGAGCGCCATCTTCTTCGGCAAACCGCACTGGTGCAGCTTCAGTTCGGGGCCAACGACGATGACCGAACGTCCCGAGTAGTCCACGCGCTTGCCAAGCAGGTTCTGGCGGAAACGGCCCTGCTTGCCCTTCAGCGTGTCGCTGAGCGACTTCAGCGGCCGGTTGTTGGTTCCGCGCAGCACGCGACCACGGCGGCCGTTGTCAAACAGCGCGTCCACCGCTTCCTGCAACATGCGCTTCTCGTTGCGAACGATCACGTCCGGCGCGTGAAGCTCCATCAGCTTCTTCAACCGGTTGTTGCGGTTGATCACGCGGCGATACAGGTCGTTCAAGTCAGACGTTGCAAAGCGGCCGCCGTCCAGAGGAACCAGCGGGCGCAGCTCCGGCGGAAGAACCGGGATCACGTCCAGGATCATCCACTCGGGTTTGTTGCCGCTCTTGCGGAACGCTTCGAGAACCTTCAGGCGCTTGGCGTACTTGATGCGCTTCTGAAGGCTCGGATCCACCTTCATTTTCTCGCGCAGCTCTTCGCTCAGCTTGTCGACTTCCACGCGGCGGAGCAGTTCCTTGATCGCTTCCGCTCCCATGCCCGCGCGGAACTTGCCCGGGAACTCCTTCTGAAGTTCGCGCAGCTTTTCTTCGGGAAGGATTTCCTTTTCCCGCAGCGAGGCGACTTCGCCCGGATCGATGCAGACGAACGTCTCGAAATACAGGATGTGCTCGAGGTCCCGCATCGTGATGTCCAGCAGATAGCCGATGCGGCTCGGCAGACCCTTGAAGAACCACACGTGCGAGCACGGCGAAGCCAGTTCGATGTGTCCCAGGCGTTCGCGGCGAACCTTGCTCAGCGTGACTTCCACACCGCATTTGTCGCAGATTACGCCGCGGTGCTTCATCCGCTTGTACTTGCCGCACAAACACTCCCAGTCCGTGACGGGGCCGAATATCTTGGCGCAGAAAAGGCCGTCCCGCTCCGGCTTGAAGGTGCGGTAATTGATGGTCTCCGGCTTGGTTACTTCGCCGTGCGACCAGGACCTGATTTTTTCCGGGCTTGCCAAGCTGATGCGAATGGAATCGAAATCCGCGATCTGACTGGCGCGATCATAAGGGCTCGATCGGTACAATGGCTGATCCTCCTGTCCGGTTCGGCCGGACAATGTACTGCAGGTTCAGAAATCGTGCGGCTCGGTCCCGCTCCGCGCGATGCGAAGCAGCACCGTCCGCGAAAGTTAGTCCGCCGCTTCCAGCTTTTCCGGCTGCGGCTTCTGGCGCTTCATCAGCTCGATGTCGAGACACAGAGACTGCAACTCCCGCACCAGCACGTTGAACGACTCAGGAACGCCCGGCTCGATGCCCGGCTCGCCCTTCACGATGGCCTCGTAGATCTTCGCGCGGCCATACACGTCGTCCGACTTCGCGGTTAGCAGTTCCTGCAGGATGTGCGCGGCGCCGTATGCTTCCAGCGCCCACACTTCCATTTCTCCGAATCGCTGGCCTCCGAATTGCGCCTTGCCGCCCAGCGGTTGCTGCGTGATCAACGAGTACGGTCCGATCGACCGCGCGTGGATCTTGTCGTCCACCAAGTGCGAGAGCTTCAGCATGTAGATGTAGCCCACGGTGACTTGCTGGGCGAACACATCGCCCGTCATGCCGTCGTGCAGCGTGATCTTGCCGCTCTCCGGTAGCTCGGTAAACTGCAGCAAGTGGCGGATGTCCGTTTCGCGCGCGCCGTCGAATACCGGCGTTGCGAACGGCACTCCGTCCTTGAAGCCATGCGCCAGATCAAGGATTTCGTCGTCGTCCAGGCCGGCAATGGTCTTCCACACCGACGTCGGTCCGAATGCATCCTTGAAATACTTGCGCACGCTTTCGGCGCGGGACTCTTTGTCGAGCAGCTGGGTGATCTGCTCGCCCAGTTCCTTCGACGCCCAGCCCAGGTGCGTTTCCAGAATCTGTCCCACGTTCATACGGGACGGAACGCCCAGCGGGTTCAGCACGATTTCCACCGGCGTGCCATCGGGCATGTAGGGCATGTCTTCCTTTGGAATGATGCGAGCAATCACGCCCTTGTTACCGTGGCGGCCCGCCATCTTGTCTCCGACGGAAAGCTTGCGCTTCATCGCGATGTAGCACTTCACCAGCTTGATCACACCCGGAGGCAGCTCGTCGCCCTTCTTCAGCTTGCCGATGCGCTCGTCGGTGATCTTCCGCAGCACGTCGATCTGGCGCGAAGTCATTTCTTCGACTTCGTCGATCTTCTCGATGAGCAGCGGATCCTTATCGTTCAAACGCAGACGCTTCAGGTTGCGCGTGGAAATCTTTTCCAGGATTTCGCGCGTCAACTCGGTTCCCTTGGTCAACAAGCGCTTGTTGGTCCGCTCGTCATGCAGGTCGGCCACCAGCTTCTGGCCGCCCAGCAAGTCGTTCAGGCGCTTCAAGCGTTCGTCGGTCAAGATGCGGATTTCGTCCGCGAGGTTCTTTTCGAGCTTGGCTACCTGCGCGGCCTCAATCGACTTGTGGCGTTCGTCCTTCTCCGCACCTTTGCGGCAGAAGATCTTCACATCCACGATCGTGCCTTCAATTCCCGGCGGGCAGTAGAGCGAAGCATCGCGAACGTCGCCGGCCTTTTCACCGAAGATCGCGCGCAACAACTTCTCTTCCGGCGTCAGCGTGGTTTCGCCCTTCGGCGTAACCTTGCCCACCAGAATGTCGCCCGGCTTCACCGTCGCGCCGATGCGGATTACGCCGCTCTCGTCGAGGTTTCGCAGGAAGCTTTCGTTGATGTTCGGAATGTCCCGCGTGATTTCTTCGGGACCCAGTTTCGTATCGCGCGCTTCGATTTCGTATTCCTCGATGTGGATGGAAGTGTAGTAGTCCTCTTCCACCAGCTTTTCGCTGACGAGGATCGCGTCTTCGAAGTTGTAGCCACGCCAGGGAACGAACGCCACGAGCACGTTTCGTCCGAGAGCGAGCTCGCCACGGTCCGTGCACGGGCCGTCCGCCAGCACCTGACCCTGCTTCACGCGGTCGCCCGCGCGAACCAGCGGCTTCTGGCTGATGCACGTGTTCTGGTTCGAACGCTTGAACTTCGTGAGCAGGTAGATGTCAGATCCGACTTCGCGGCTCAGTACGCCGGACTGGTCCGACTCCACGCGTACGATGACGCGCTCCGAGTCCACCTGATCGACGATGCCGTCTCTGCGGCACACGATCACGGCGCCCGAATCGCGAGCCGTTACGCGCTCCATGCCGGTTCCGACCAGAGGAGCGTCTCCCTTGATCAGCGGGACGGCCTGGCGCTGCATGTTCGAGCCCATCAACGCGCGGTTCGCGTCGTCGTTTTCAAGGAACGGGATTAAGCTCGCGGCCACCGATACCAGCTGCTTCGGCGACACGTCGATGTAATCCACTTCCTCGCGGCTCTTCAGCACGAAGTTGCCGGCCTGGCGGCAGTTCACCAGTTCGGTGGTGATGCGTTCCTTTTCGTCGAGTGACGCGTTCGCCTGTGCGACCACGTAGCGGTCTTCTTCCCACGCCGAGAGATAGAAGCAGTGCGCATCCCAAACCACGCGGCGCCGCTTCAACTCTTCGTTCGCGTCTTCGACCTTTTCCTTCTCGACGATTTCGCCGGCCTTGAACTCGCTATCGCCCGCGTTCACGATCTGAACGAAGTCGATCACGCGTCCGTTCTTCACCTTGCGGTACGGCGACTCGATGAAGCCGAACTCGTTGATCCGCGCGTACGACGAAAGCGAGCTGATCAAGCCGATGTTCGGACCTTCTGGTGTTTCGATCGGACAAATACGGCCATAGTGCGTCGGGTGAACGTCGCGGACTTCGAAACCCGCGCGTTCGCGCGAAAGACCACCCGGCCCAAGAGCCGAAAGCCGCCGCTTGTGCGTGATTTCGCTCAAGGGGTTGGTCTGGTCCATGAACTGTGAAAGCTGCGAGCTGCCGAAGAATTCTCGGATCGCCGCCATCACAGGCTTCGCGTTCACCAGGTCGTGCGGCATCGCCGTCGACATTTCCTGGTACACCGACATCTTTTCTTTGATCGCGCGCTCCATGCGAACCAGACCGATGCGGAACTGGTTCTCCAGAAGCTCGCCCACCGCGCGGACGCGGCGGTTGCCCAAGTGGTCGATGTCGTCCACCGATCCGATGTTCTTGCGCAGCTTCAGCAAATACTTGATCGCTGCGATGAAGTCGGACGGATCGAGGGTGCGCTTCTCGAGTGGCGTCTGCAGGTCCAGCTTGATATTGAATTTCAGACGGCCGACCTTGCTGAAGTCGTACTTACGCGCGTCGAAGAACATGCCGTTGAACAGAGCCGTGGCCGTCTCGAGCGTCGGAGGATCGCCCGGGCGCAGCTTGCGGTAAATCTCGATCAACGCTTCCTTCGGCGAACGGATGGTGTCCTTTTCGAGAGTGCGCGTGACGATGATGCCGGTGTCGTCGCGGTCCGGGAAGCAAACATCCACTTCCGTGATTCCCGCTTCGCCGATCGAAGCCCACATCTCCGCAGTCAGCGGCTTATTCGCTTCGAGCAGCACTTCACCGGTCTGGCGGTTCACCAGTTCGCTGACCGTCACCGCACCCTCCAGATCCGCCACGCCGATTTCCACCTGCGTGACGCGCGCCTTCTGCAATTCCTTATACAGAGGGTCGCTGATCTTTTTGTGCGCGCCGACCAGCACTTCGCCGGTCTTCGGGTGCTTAATTTCCTTCGAAAGCTTACGGTCGATCAGGCCTTCCGAAGCGTTCCAGAAGATCTCTCCATCGCGAACCGAAATGCGTTCCACCTGGTAGAAGGTGCGCAGGATGTCTTCATTCGACTTGATTCCCAACGCGCGCAGGAAAATCGATCCCAGGAACTTGCGCTTGCGGTCGATGCGGACGTAGAGGATGTTTTTCGTGTCGTACTCGAATTCCACCCACGAGCCGCGGTACGGAATGATCTTGCCGAGGAAGTAGCTGCGGTTATTCGCCGTCTCGAAAAACACGCCCGGCGAACGGTGCAGCTGGCTGACGATCACGCGCTCGGTCCCATTGATGATGAACGTGCCGTTTTCTGTCATCAGCGGAATGTCGCCGAAGAAAACTTCCTGTTCCTTGATGTCGCGGATGGACTTCGCGCCGGTGTCCGGATCTTTGTCGTAAATCGTGAGCCGGATGGTCACCTTCAGCGGCGCTGAATACGTCATGCCGCGTTCCTGGCACTCGTTCACGTCGTACTTCAGTTGCAACGTGACCGGGTCGCCGCACTTGTTGCAAAACGTCGGAGTATTTTTGTTGAACGTGCCGCACTTCGCGCAGAGAACGTCGCCGGTCTTGTACGGGTTGGTTACCACCGAGGCGCCGCAATTCCGGCACGTGGCGCGCAGGTGATGCAGGCCGCGAAGATGGCCGCACTTGCACTCCCAGTTGCCGATTGCGTAGTCGACAAAATCCAGCTGCGAAAGACCGCGGAAGTCCTGAATCGGAAACACCGAGGCGAATACTGACTGCAGGCCCGTATCTTCACGCTCGCTCGGCAGCAAATCCATCTGCAAGAAGCGCTGATAGGACTTCTTCTGCACGTCAATCAAGTTGGGAATTTGCACCGTGGTCTTGATTTTGGCGAAATCCAGGCGTGCTCGTTCCCGAGTGGAGCGATTTCCATTGCGATTGCTCATGGACCTTCCTTATGTCAGTTGCATGCCGTATCGGCGACACGGGTAGACACCCGCGCCGCCGGTCCGGGAAGGACGTATCGTGAGGTTCCGAAGTTCAAAAGGACTACGCGCGTGGCGCATTCCTTCGCAGCCGATCTATCCGGGCTGCAGGGTCCTGCTGGGTTCCGTAATTACTTGATGTCGACTTTGGCGCCCGCTTCTTCGAACTTCTTTTTGATCGTGGCGGCTTCGTCCTTGTTCACTCCCTCTTTCACGGTCTTGGGAGCGCCGTCGACCAGGTCCTTGGCTTCTTTCAAGCCCAGGCTCGTCACTTCGCGGACTGCCTTAATCACGTTGATCTTGTTCGCGCCTACTTCGGTGAGGACGACGGTAAATTCCGTCTTCTCTTCCGCCGCGCCTGCCGCGCCTGCCGCTGCGCCGCCGCCCGCCACCATCACGGGAGCCGCTGCCGCCGCTGAAACGCCGAACGCTTCTTCGAGCTTTTTCACGAGCTCGGAAGCTTCGAGCAACGAGAGTGTCTTGATCTCTTCCAAAATCGATTCAACTTTGCTGGCCATTGCTGTTTCCTATCCTCCTCCGAATTTAAAAACCAGTGATACTCCAAACCTGAAACCGAACCACAAACTCTTCGCCGCGCGGCTTAGGCCGCCGGCGCTGCAAACTTATTGGCCTTGTGCGCTTCGCTCAACACCACCGCCAGATTGCGCGAAACCGCTTTCTTTACCGTCGCCAGGCGCTGCGCCGGGGAATTCAACATAAACATGATTTTGCTGATCAATTCTTCCTTGCTGGGCAGTTCGGAAAGCTGCTTGATTTCCTGGATCGAAATGACTCTGCCTTCGACCCATCCCGCACGGAACTGGAACGCCGGAACGTCCTTTGCGACCTTCGTCAGAATCTTTGCAAGCGCTACAGGATCGGTTTTGGTGTACGCGATCGAGTTCGTGCCCTTCAGATCCTTCAGCAAGCCTTCGGCGCCGGTTCCCTGCGCTGCGCGCTCCGCCACGGTGTTCTTGACCACTTCGTAGTGGCCGCCCGCCGCTTCCACCTGACGGCGGAGCTGCGTGTCCTGCTCGACGGTAATGCCCTGGAACGTCGACAAAATCACGGTCGATACTGTCGCCAGTTGCGACTTTAGTTCGTCGCCCTTCTTGACCTTTTCGGCCTTCTTCTTCATGCCGATCTCTCCCTCAAAATCGCTCTACGCGAATCGCTGTTCGTTACGCTGCGGCGGCGACGGCCGTTTCAGCTTCTGCTTCGTCGATCAGAACGCCAGGCCCCATCGTCGAGGTCAGCGTGATCTTCTTGATGTACTTGCCCTTCGCCGCCGCGGGCTTTGCCTTGATCACAGCCGCGAGTAACGCATGTGCGTTGCCTGCGAGCTTTTCTGCGCTGAAGCTGATCTTGCCTACCGGCGAGTGGATGAGGCCCGTCTTATCGAGACGGAATTCGACTTTACCGGCCTTAATTTCCGCTACGGCCTTTGCTACGTCCGCCGTCACCGTTCCCGTCTTCGGGTTCGGCATCAGGCCGCGAGGACCGAGCACCTTGCCGAGCTTGCCGGCCGAGCGCATCATGTCCGGCGTCGCGATCACAGCTTCGTAATCCGTCCAACCGCCCTGAATCTTTTCGACAATGTCTTCGCCGCCAACGAAATCGGCGCCCGCTTCCTCAGCCTCGCGAACCTTGTCACCCGTGGCAATCACAACCACGCGCTTCGACTTGCCAAGCCCGTGCGGCAACACCACAGTGCCGCGGACCATCTGGTCTGACTGCTTCGGGTCGACGCCGATATTCAGCACCACTTCCACCGTCTCGTCGAACTTCACGAAGTGCGCCTTGCGGAGCAGCTCCGCGGCTTCTTCAAGCTTGTACGGACGAGGCTCGACCAGCTTGCGTGCCCGGTCGATATTCTTGCCACCTACTTTTGCGCTGCGGCCCATCGGATGCCCTCTCTCTTGCGTTCTTATTCGCTGACTTCGACGCCCATGTTGCGCGCCGTTCCACGGATCGAGCGAATGGCCGAAGCCAGATTCGTCGTGTTCAGATCGGGCAGCTTCAGCTTCGCGATATCTTCAACCTGCTTCGCGGTCAGCTTGCCCACTTTGTTGCGGTTCGGCTCGGGCGAACCCTTCACAATTCCCGCGGCACGTTTGATCAGCTCCGACGCCGGAGGAGTCTTCATGATGAACGTGAAAGTGCGGTCGCTGTAGATCGTCACCAGCACGGGAATGATCATCCCGTCCGGTTCCTTCGCCGTCTTCGCGTTGAACTGCTTGCAGAAATCCATGATGTTCACGCCATGCGGGCCAAGTGCAGTGCCCACGGGCGGTGCCGGAGTCGCTTTCATTGCCGGCAGTTGCAGCTTTACGGTTGCCTGAACTTTCTTTGCCATGTCCTCGTGTCCGCCTTGCTGTTTCTAAATTCGCTACTGCTCAAAAATCTATGCGTCTGTTACTGCGCGACTTTCTCCACCTGCGCGAAATCGAGTTCCACCGGCGTTGAGCGTCCAAAAATCGTCACCGAAACCTTCAGCGTGCTGCGTTCCGGGTTCACTTCTTCCACTATGCCGGTGAAGTTCGCAAACGGCCCCTCGCCGATGCGCACCTTCTCGCCGCGATCGAATGAAAGCTTCGGCTTCGGCTTTTCCGCTGTCGTGGTCGCGCGGTTCAAAATGTTTTGCACTTCTTCTTCAGTCAGCGGCGAAGGCGTCTGTCCGGACCCGACGAATCCCGTCACGCGCGGCGTGGAACGCACCACGTGCCAGGTGTAATCGTCCATGTCCATTTCGACCAGCACGTAGCCCGGATAGCACATGCGCGGCGAAATCACTTTCTTGCCGTTGCGCACTTCCACCACAGACTCGGTCGGGATCACGATCTGCCCGATCTTGTCGGTCAAGCCGAACGCCGCAACGCGGCCCTCGAGGCTTTCCTTCACCTTCTTCTCAAACCCCGAATACGTGTGCACGATGTACCAGTGCTTCGACGTCGCGGCAGACGGCGCTGCTTCCTGCGCCGGAACCGGCACGATCTCGGGTGTTTCTGAGCCTTCAGGAATGTTTCTTTGCATATTCGATCAGCCAGCCGATCCCCTTGCTGAAAGCGGAATCAGTCAAGAAGAAATAAACTCCAAAAAATGCCACGGTCACGGTGACGACCACAGTCGTTGAGATTACATCTGGCCGCGACGGCCAGTTCACATGCCGCATCTCGGTGCGCACATCGTGAAAGAACGAACGCAGCCGCTTCGGCCACGCCGCAATCTTGCCGACCGGTTCCATCAGCGCGAATGCATCAACGCGCTCTTTCTCTTGTTCTCGATTGAATTGCGCTTCGTTCGCCATTGCGCCTTGTTCGCTTTCGCCCCGTACTGCGCGGCGGCTTCACGCCGCCTCACTGCTAAACTGGCAGGGGAGGAGGGATTCGAACCCCCACTCTCGGTTTTGGAGACCGATGGTCTACCGTTAAACCTACTCCCCTACTTTTTTCCGAGCTGAGCTCGAAAAATGAGTCTCAGAACGGGCGCTCGGTCGATTCACAATCCGAACGCTTCAACACTACTCGAGCCCACACCAGCCGAAGCTACTTCACTTCCTTGTGTCCGGTGTGTTTCCGGCAAGTGTTGCAGAACTTCGACGTCTCTAGCCGGTCCTGATGCTTCTTCCGGTTCTTGGTCGTCGTGTAGTTCCGGTTCTTACAATCGGTGCACTGCAGTGTAATTATTTCTCGCATGGTTTTTTACTCGATGATCTCGGCAACTGCGCCGGCCCCTACCGTGTGTCCGCCTTCACGAATCGCGAAGCGCAATCCCTTCTCCAGCGCTACCGGCGTGATCAAGGTGATCTCGCACGATATATTGTCCCCCGGCATCACCATCTCTACTCCCGCCGGCAGCTTTACGTCGCCCGTCACGTCCGTCGTTCGGAAGTAGAACTGCGGACGATAGCCGGTAAAGAACGGCGTGTGGCGTCCACCTTCTTCCTTCGTCAATACGTACGCTTCAGCCTTGAACTTGGTGTGCGGCGTGATCGAGCCGGGCTTGGCCAACACCTGTCCGCGCTCCACTTCATCTTTTTCCGTGCCGCGCAACAAAAGTCCAACGTTGTCGCCCGCAATCCCTTCATCCAAAAGCTTACGGAACATCTCGATGCCCGTCACCGTCTTCTTCATCGTCGGACGAAAGCCCACAATCTCAACTTCTTCACCGACTTTCACTTTCCCGCGCTCGACTCGTCCCGTTACCACCGTGCCGCGGCCTGAAATCGAGAAAATATCTTCGATCGGCATCGCGAACGGCTTATCGATGTCCCGTACCGGCTGCGGAATGTTCTTGTCCACCGCTTCCATCAAATCCAGAATCGACTTCTCCCACTTCGGATCGCCTTCCAGGGCCTTCAAAGCCGAACCGCGTACCACCGGCAGCGTGTCGCCCGGATACTGATAGCTCTTCAAGAGTTCGCGAACTTCCAGTTCCACAAGCTCAAGCAGCTCTGGATCGTCGACCATGTCGCACTTGTTCAGAAACACGCAGATGTAAGGAACGCCGACCTGGCGCGCCAGCAAAATGTGTTCGCGCGTCTGCGGCATCGGTCCATCGGTCGCTGCTACCACCAGGATCGCGCCGTCCATCTGCGCTGCGCCGGTGATCATGTTCTTTACGTAGTCCGCGTGGCCCGGGCAATCGATGTGCGCGTAGTGCCGGTTCGGCGTCTCGTATTCCACGTGCGATACCGCAATCGTAATACCGCGCTCCCGCTCTTCCGGCGCGTTATCGATCGAATCAAACGCCCGAAACGCCACCTTCGGATTGTTCTTACTCAACACCTTGGTGATCGCCGCCGTCGACGTCGTTTTGCCATGGTCGATGTGCCCGATCGTCCCAATGTTCACGTGCGGCTTTGTTCGCTCGAATTTCTCTTTCGCCATCTCGCCTCACCTTATAAGGACTTCGCGGCGTTCGCCGCGTCAGTGCCTGCTTCCAACTTGCTGTTAAGAACTCTCTGCTCGGTCTGTTTTTCGCCCCGCGCTCAACTCTGCGCTATGGAGCGGGGGACGGGATTCGAACCCGCGACCATCTGCTTGGAAGGCAGAGACTCTACCACTGAGTTACCCCCGCTCATTCCGAACCCAACTTCCAGATTCCGCGCTTCCGGCCCAGCCCTGAAATTCAGAAGGCTGGAGCCTGGGACCGGGATTGAACCGGTGACCTCGTCCTTACCAAGGACGCGCTCTACCAACTGAGCTACCCAGGCACTTACCAGTATCCCCGCCTCTCGTTGCCAAACTCAGAATCGTCTCCGGGGCCGAGCCGTCTCTGAAACCCTATCTCTAAACCTTGTTCAAAAACCTACCGAGCATCGCACAGCGGAAATTCCTTCGCTGCTTGCGCTCTTCTTTATTTCGTTTCGGACTTGTCACCGGGCACTCAGGACCGCCGACGGAGTCGCCTAAGATGCTGGTGGACGGGGAAGGATTCGAACCTTCGTAGCCCGCAAGGAGCGGCAGATTTACAGTCTGCTGGTTTTAGCCACTCACCCACCCGTCCCGAAAAACCATTCGGGAAATCCGCATCCCGTTGAATCGTTCGGGACACAACTCCATCCCGTTAGCCAAACCAGATCTTCTGAACCGGACCACTGTACGGGGCAGTTCGCAATGCAGAAAGGGCTCGTGTCCAAAGACACCAGCCCTAGCGCTCTTGTCGCGAGGAGTTCCGTCCGCAACCCTGCTAAATTTCCCGGTACGTCGATCTCAGCTGGCGGAGGGATTTGAACCCCCGACCCTCTGATTACAAATCAGATGCTCTACCAACTGAGCTACGCCAGCACTGGCAAACCCAGCAAAAATATCATAGAGGCAACTGAATTGCAAGCAGCTTAGTTCGTCCCGCAATATCGTTGCCACCTACCCGCTTTGCCGATCCCTCTATCCAGTGGCGTGTCCTCTATTGTACAACGCGACGCAACTATTTGAAAGACAGTTGGAATACCCCGCGATAACCGGCCTATTACTCTGGCTTTGGCTTCGCAAACTGGTCGTCCGTCAGCTCCACGTTCTGCTTGATATCAGTGAAAGTAATGGTAAACGCCGCCTGGTCACTCGACTGGTGCACTACGAACGGCAATTTGATCCCGTCCACGTCGCGGTAATCCTCAATGTCCCCGGTGTAGACCGCATCGCTACCGTCCGGTGCTGGGCGGTGATTCACGCTGCGCACCAGCAGTCCGCTTTTCGTATCGAAGTATAGCTTGTCTGTCGGACCTTCCGGCGTAACCGCCTCCACGACGTACGCATCGTGCTCGCCGGCCTTCTCAACTCCCGTAACGCTCATCTTCGAATATAGCTTTCGCAGATCAAGCTGGTGGTAGAAGTCCGCTTCCCGCTTGGAAGCCGTCAAACCCGAGCCCGTCTCAGATTTCAAGCCATTCTGAGGATCATCGGACCAAGCCACCGTACCGTCGAATCCGTGCTTGTAGGCCTGCCCTGCAATCACCGCCACCGACAGCAACAGGTCTGGAGCTTTTTGATGTACTTCCACCGTCCCGGATACGTTAAACGCCGGAACGTCAATCGTCCCCGTCGATATTCGCGATTTGATCTTCATCCACGCATCGCGTCCGCCGATCGCCTTTTCATAATTGTCCAGCACCTGATCGGAGCTGGGAAGTGCTACGCTCGATGTGGCCGCTGGCTTAGTGGCCGGAGCGGAAGCCGTCGCTTGCGCTCGAGCACCCGAACTAGCCATTGCACAAATCATCAGTCCCATCAGAAATTTGGTATGTGCTTGTTTCATCGTAGAGCCTCGGTGAGCGGCCTTTTTGGGATGCACCGCTACTGATTTCCGATACGCAAGAACCGTCAAAAACATTACACTAAAATTGTCCGACCGACGTCAGACAATCTCATGCCTCTAACCTCCGCCCAAAGAGCCTGGATCGCCGTTCTGGTTTTTATTCTGATGATCGCCGCGGGCATCGGCGGATTCTATTATTGGGAGCTTCATCGCCCCGCTCCTGGCCCCACCTTCGCACCCGAAATCGCCGGCACTCTGCCAGACGTTCTCAGTGTCCTGCCACCCGATGCGCCCGTCGTTGGGTACATCGACGCCGAAGCGCTGCGCAAGTTGCCGAATTTTTCGCTTTCCGGCTCCGTCGGCCTCGCTTCGTCCGGCCCGCAGTCCAAGCGCGCATACGACGATTTTGTGCGCGGCACGGGCTTTGACGTTTCGCGCGATCTTGATCACGCCGCGCTGGCCTACTGGGCGGCCGGCTTCGGTACGCCCGAGAACGTTCTCGGACAGGACCGATTCGTCGCCGTCGCGGACGGCCGATTCGACGCGCCAAGAATCAAAGCCTACATTCTCCGTACCGGTAAACAAGTAACGCGCGGCACACAATCGATTTTCGCCGCGCCGGGCAATCCGCCCATCTCGATCGAGTTCATCTCACCGACACGCCTCGTTCTAGCAGGCGGCCGCGATGCAACCGGCCTCGTCGCTGACACGGTGTCGGACGGTTCGCGACCGCGCGATACAACGATGCAGCTAAGAATTCAGAAGATTGCTGGAGCTCCGCTGTTCGCCGTCGGGAAGACCAATCAGCTCCCACCGAGCTTCTACACCAGTTTTCAGAACGCGCCGCAACTCGAGCAGCTCGCTCGCAGCGTTCAGGCGCTTACGCTTGTAGGGCAGCCTTCGGGCGACGTGCTGAACCTCGGCCTCACCGCCGAATGCGACGCCGCCAAAAACGCACTTACGATTTCTTTCCTCCTGGAGGGAGGGCGAATGGCCGCGTCCATGGCAATCGGAAGCCCGGATGCGCGCCGCCAGATGACTCGTGAGCAGATCGCTTTTCTCGATGCGCTCGTCAATCAAGCCAAAATCACGCACCAGGGAAAACAAGTCCGCATCAGCTTGAACGTCACGCCGGCGATGATCGGCAAATAGTCGCTTCAAGCATCGGCACTACCTGCACCAATCTGCGCACTTTCGCCGAGTTGTTAGTTCTGGGTTTACTTCAGGTGAGAATTAATCTGCTGCCACAGCGGTTGCCGCGGAACTCAGATACCGCCAGGGATTAACCGGGGTGTTGTAAATCCGCACTTCGTAGTGCACATGCGCGCCCGTCGATCGTCCGCTGTCGCCTTCGTTTCCGATCACGTCGCCGCGCTTCACGTGCGTTCCAGGCTGCGTTTTGAACGCCGAAAGGTGTCCATACCAAGTCGTTACGCCGAACCCGTGGTCGATCACCACCAGCCGACCGTAGCCCGCGCGTTGCTCGACGACGGTTACGACTCCGTCTGCCGTCGCGCGAACTTCGTCGCCGTAGTGTGACGCGATGTCCATTCCAGCGTGGAATGCGCCTTCACCGCTGAACGGATCAAGCCGCTCTCCAAAATGCCCGGTGATTTCTCCCACGACGGGCCACAGCGTCGGCACCACGCCCAGGCTGCTCAACTGAGTCGCCGGCAGCAAGCGCATACCGCCGTTCGACATCGCCACCGCACTCGCATTCCGTTGAAGGTAAGTAAACTCGTCCACCGATTCCTGAAAATTGGCGTCCGACTTTTCGTCGTCGCTGAACGCGAACGGCGTCTGCCGGAATCGTGCGATCCCGTAGGCCATCGCGACTTCACTCGCAAGCGACTGCAGCGAGTCGAGGCGTTGGTTTGTGTCTTTCACTTCGGTCTGGAGAGCTTTGTACTGCTGCTTCAGCGCGTCCTGATCTCGGCGCAGCGAGTTGTAGCTCGCAGCTTTCCACAGCATTCGCGAGTAAGAACCCATCGCGGCCGCTACGGTAATGCTTCCCACCAAGGCAAGCGCCGCTAGTCCGTGCAATAGATAAATGGGGACGCGCAGCCGCCGCATGCTGCCAGAGGCGCTCGACGCAATAAAAAACGTGTAGTGCTTCCCCTTCATCTTTCTAAATTTTCCCTGAGATTTTATTGTTCGGCCTGTCGTGATCCGCAAGCCCCCGCTCGCGGTCAGCCGTGTGCGCCCTGAAGTGAAACATCGGCCCTAAAGCAAACCGAATCTTAATCTTCAGGTCACACGAGGTCAACTTCATTCTTGCATTTTCCACAACCTCTCCCTGAATGCAAACGACTTATGCCAACATCGTCTTGCAAATTCAAAAAGATTCACCTCCACTCACTTTGTAATCTTCGGCCACTCTTCTCAAAATCTTACGTTACGCTGACGACCGTTTTCAACTGTACGATGGGTCAGGATGAAACGCGAAGTACAACTGGTCGAAAGGATTGCTCGCGCGCTTCGGTCGAAAAACGTCCCCAGTCGGGCTCGCAACGCAGGTTCTTGGGTGCGAGTCGGCATCGGTGACGACGCCGCTGTTCTGAAGGGTTCTCCCAATTCCGAGTGGGTCGTGAGCTGCGATGCCTTCGTCGAGGACATTCACTTTCGCATGAACACGCATCCCGCAGATTCGGTGGGATACAAATCTTTGATGCGTGCCGCCAGCGACCTGGCCGCCATGGGCGCCGTTCCGCGTTACTACCTTCTCACTCTCGCGATCCCCGACGTGTCTACAGGCCGCTGGCTCGGTGAGTTTTTGGCCGGCATGGCGAGCGCGGCGCGGGAGCTTCGCATTCAAGCGATCGGGGGCGACACGACGCGTAGCGCGAAGGTCTTGATCAGTATCACAGTGATCGGCGAAGTCCGGGCAGGGTATGCCGTTTCTCGCTCTGGCGCTCGCCGCGGCGACCTTATTTATGTGAGCGGGACGCTTGGCCGCGCCCAACTCGGCCTCGAACTTGCTCTCGCAGGAAACGCCCGCAAGCCCAACGTTCGCAATGCCGTTGCATCACATTTTTATCCGCAAGCGCGCATCGAACTTGGCGGCTGGCTCGCCCAGCACAAAATCGCTTCCGCGATGATCGATCTATCCGACGGACTCTCCACCGACCTCGCCCGGGTCTGCGACGCTAGCCGAGTCGGCGCGAAACTCGACGCCGAACGTATTCCGCAAGTGACCGCGCCAACCGCCGCCGCAAAATTCCTCCGCGGTGGGCGCTTCGACCCATTTCACGCGGCGCTACACGGCGGCGACGATTACGAACTTCTCTTCACGGTGCCGCGACGCAAGGAAACACTACTGCGCAACGCTCCAGGTTATTCGTTACTTCGCCGCATCGGTGGGATCACTCGCGCGAAAGAAATTGTTGTGACGCGGCACGATGGGCACGTAACCCGGCTCGAACCAAAAGGTTGGGATTCGTTTCGTTAGGCTTACCGAATTGCTAGCGGTTGGGTGCGGTCGGTGCCGTGGGCGCGGGCTTCGGTTTAGCCGCAGTGTCGGGCGGCGCGGCAGCAGCCGCGTGTAAGCCTTGCTCGGCGACGTCTGCGGGCGGCGCAGTATCCGGAACGTCCACCTGAACCGGTCGCGTCGGCGCGATCTTCTCAAGGGGCACTACATTCGGGAATTGCTCGACGGGACGCCCCTGATTCGCCTGCTGCATGAATTCGATCCAGATCGGCAGCGCCGCCGCCGCACCGGTTTCTTTTTTCCCCAACGACTGACGCGGATCGTCGTTCCCTACCCACACACCGGCGGTGAGCTGCGGTGTAAATCCGATGTACCACGCGTCGGTGAAATCGTTCGTGGTCCCGGTTTTTCCCGCCGACGGACGCCCCAACTCCTTCGCTTTTACGCCCGTCCCGAACTGCACCACTTCCTCGAGCATGGCCACCATCGTACGCGCCGTCTCCGGGGGAATCACGTCGGTAACATTTGGCTTCGGATCCTCAAGCACGACGCCGTCATACGTCGTTACGCGCCGAATGTAGTGCGGCTCGACGTGAATGCCATCGTCGGGAAAAACAGTGAATGCCGAGGTGTGTTCGAAGAGCGTCAAGTCCGCGGCCCCTAGGGCCAGCGGCAGGTATGGCGGTAGCGGGCTCTGTATGCCGAACTTCCGAGCCAGGTCGATCACCGTGTTCACGCCTACTTTGTCGAGCAGCAGCACTGCCGGCACATTGCGCGAATCCGCCAACGCGCGCCGGTAGGTGATGCGCCCCTCAAATTTGTTGTCGTAGTTGTGCGGCGAATAATTTTGCCCGCCGCTTCGGAGCGACACCGGCTGATCCACCACCGTATCGAACGGCGTGATTCCCTGCTCGAGTCCGGCCGCGTAGACATACACCTTAAACGAGCTGCCGGTCTGCCGGGACGCCTGCGTAGCGCGATTGAACTTCGAATCCTCGAAATCGTATCCGCCGACCATCGCCTTGATCTCGCCTGTCGGATTGTCGATCGCGAGTAGCGCGGCCTGCGCCGCCGGAACTTGCTCGAGCTGCACGCGCAGGGTGATCCCCGAAACTTCCTTGATTCCCACGCAAACCAGATCGCCGACCTTCAGCAAATCGCGAGGCGACTTTTTTCCCGTCCACGCAAAATCCGCAGGCGTCAACATGGCGTGATAGCTGCCGACTTTTATCGTCGCGTACGTCGGCTCGACCGCCGTCACCAGTCCCGTGAGGTAGTCGCCCTTCTGAATCGGGCCGCGCCAGTCGTCGTTTTGATATTTGTCGAGTGTCGCTGTCACCGATAGCGACACGGCAGCGGGTTTCGTCGCCGGGGTTGGCGAACGCGCGCCCACTGCCGTTTCGCTCTGCTTGTCCGCCAAAATATTTGGCAAGTTCCCACGCCAGCCGTGCCGCCGATCGTAGGCGTGTAAACCATCACGCACGGCCTGGTCTGCCGCGCGTTGCATTGCCACGTTCAGTGTGGTGTAGACACGCAGCCCTTGCTCGTGAACCGCCGCCGTTCCGTAGGTGTGTTCAAGGTATTGCCGGACTTCTTCCACAAAGTACGGCGCGAGATCGTTTCGCGTTGACGCGATGTGCAGGCCCAGCGGCAACTTCATCGCGGCGTGTGCCTGATCTTCTGTGATCTTGTGGTCGTGCGCCATCAAGCCGAGCACCAGATTCCGTCGCGCCAGCGCGCGATCCGGATGATTCGTCGGCTGGTAAATCGGTCCTCGGATGATGGCAGCGAGCGTAGCGGCCTCCGGCAAGGTCAGGTCGCCGATGGGCTTGCTGAAATAATATTCAGACGCCGCTTCGAACCCGTAGTTCCCTGCTCCCAGATAAATCTGGTTCGCGTACATCGTAAAAATCTGATCTTTCGTGTAGTGCCGCTCGATCTGAATCGCGAGCAACGTTTCCTGTATCTTGCGGTGCGCGCTGCGGTCAGAGCGGTTCAGGAAAAGACCGCCGGCAAGTTGCATCGTCAGCGTGCTAGCGCCTTCCGCCAGCCGGTGCTGTGCGATGTCGTGAGACGCGGCCTGCAGCACGCGAGGGATATCCACGCCCCAGTGCTCTTCGAAATGCTGATCCTCGGTGGTAAGTACCGCGTCTTTCAATACTTTGGGAATTTGCGGGTAGGTCACCAAGATCCGGCGCTGCAGTGCGAACGAGCCGACGAGTTGGCCGTCGTCGCCGTACAACTCCGTCACGACGTTGGGGCGGTAGTCTTCGAGCGCACGAATCTCCGGCAAGTCGCTCGTATAGACGAACAGGAGACCGACAGCGGCGCCGAGTGCGATCGCGCAGATCAGCAAAAACGTGAATGCCAGCCGACCGAACACCGTGTCGCCCGTGATCCGCATCGTTGCGCGATAAATCCGATTCATTGACCTGTCATTCTATCGCATACCCATCGGCGTCCCGCGGAATGCGTTCACCAGTTGTTTACATCGCACCTGCATTCCGCAGTGGCGCGCGCCCGCTCCCAGTTGCATTCCCTGAACACTTCCATGCGTGCTTGCGATACTATTCCCGCGTCTCGCGCGGTCCGGAGCTCTGTCCCGATGGAAGCAAATCCAGTTCTGTTTCGTGATTTGACCTACATCTTTCTTGCGGCCATCGCCGGCGGCCTTGTCGCCTGGCGTCTAAAGCTACCGCTGATCCTTGGGTTCGTCTTCGGCGGGATCATCATCAGTCCGTTCACGCCGGGACTTCAGATCTCCGATTTACATACCTTTGAAGTATTTGCGGAGTTCGGCGTGGTGCTGCTGATGTTCTCGATCGGCGTCGAGTTCTCAATTCCGGACTTGATGCGCGTGAAGTGGATTGCATTGGGCGGTGGAACGCTGGGAATTCTGATGTCCATTGGGTTTGCGCTGCTCGCGGCGTGGATCGCCGGTTGGCCGATGATCCAGGGGTTTGTGATTGGGTGCACGATTTCCGTCGCCAGCACCATGGTCTTGGCGAGGCTACTAAAAGATCGCGGCGCGATGGCCACCACGTATGGACGCGTGATGATTGGTATCACGCTCGTAGAAGACGTGGCAGTCGTGTTTCTCACCGTGGTGATTCCAATCTTCAACGGACCACCGGGTAACCGGCTCAAGCTAGCGGCGTGGACGTTGGGGAAAGCGTTCCTGCTGTTGATTCCGCTGGCGTTTCTGGCCATGACCGTTGTGCCGCGGATTCTGCGCAGAGTCTCGAAGACCAATGACCAGGAGCTGTTCCTGCTGGTAGCGATCACGATCTGCCTGGTGTCCGCTGCCGTGGCGCAGGCGGTGGGATTCTCGGTGGCGCTGGGTGCGTTCCTGGCCGGACTTTCGATCAGCGGATTGCACGAACTGCATGCTGCTGAAAAAGCGCTGCTGCCGCTGCGGGACACCTTCGTCGCGATGTTCTTTGTTTCGTTGGGGACGCTGGTGGTGCCGAGCGTGATCCTTCACAACCTGGGACTGCTGGCGGTAATGCTGCTGCTCATCGTGGTGGGAAAGTTTGTGATCTGGTTCGCCGTAATGAAGCTGTTCCGCTACTCGTTGTGGACATCGATCGCCGTGGCCGCCGGGCTGACGCAGATCGGAGAGCTATCCTTCATCCTCGTGGAAGTCGCTAAGAAATCAGGACTTGTGGGCGAGGAAGTCTTCAGCGCGACGCTGGCGGCCTCGCTGATTTCGATCTTCTTGAATGTCCTTATTGTACGCGGCGTATTCAAGTGGGCCGGCCCTAAGCTTGACGAAGAAGCCGGCGTTGCGCCGCTTCCAGCCGAAGCCTAACTCGCTACGCGAGGGCAGCTTCAGCGTCGGCGACCTGGGGATACGACTTGATGAGCTGGCCGACGTGAGTCATATCAACCAGCGCCTTCACCTGCGTATTCATCCCCGCGACAGCCAGTTTGCGCTGGTGCCGGCCCGCTGCGACGTACGCTCCCACCAGAGCGCCAAGTCCCGCCGAATCAACGTAGGTAACGCCGGTGAAATCGATTATCAATTTTGGCGAGGTTTCGGCGCGTGTGGCTTCCTGAAATCCGAAAATCGTCTGGATATTGAGCGAACCGACCAGGCTCATCACCTTGATGTCGCTCTGATTTCCCGGGATTGTATGTATCTGCAAGTTTTCGTTGGCCATGAGCGGCGATTCTAACCAAACTCCCTCCTCGAAATATGAACGCCGTGTTACATCCGTCGGCCATCGCAAAGTCTTTGTACCTAGTCCAAGATTACCGCGTCCGCCTCAATCTCAACGAGCATCGCCGGATCGACCAGCGCCGCGACTGCGATCATCGCCGAGACTGGGCGGATGGTCCCGAAAAATTCGCCGTGAGCGCGGGCCACGTCTTTTGCGAACGCCACGTTGGTGACGTAAATCCGGGTGCGGATCACGTCCGAAAGTTTCGCCCCGGCTTGCTTAAGCGCAGCCTCGATGTTTCGAATGGTCTGAACCGTCTGCGCGTAGGGATCCCCAAGACCGACAATCGTTCCGTCGTCACCATAGCCCACAGTTCCAGCAACACTCACTTGCGAGCCAACGCGCACGGCGCGGGAGAATCCAACGATCGGTTCCCACGGCGAGCCCGACGAAATATTCTGGCGCTGCATCACTCCTCCTGAAAATTTATGGATCGAAACGCCGGCGCTGGTCTGGCGTCATCACCGGGCAAAGATCGTCTTTGCGGCCAAAGATACGATAGCGCACGGCGGCCACCGCGTTGTATGCCGCGTCGCGAATCGGGCGCGGGACGATGGCGACTATATTTCCGAGAGCGCGCCATCCTCCGCCGATCCGCCGCAGGATCTGGACTGCGGCGTCCGAACGGATCAGGAGTTCGCCGGAATTTTTGAGGACCACGAAGCTGTCTGGAATTTGCGCGCGCCGGGCGGGATCGATTAGCGTCTGGCACGTACTTCCCTGTAGCGGAGCAAATCGAAACTCGCTGCCGCTTGGATCGCGCTTCATAGCAAATTTCACGGCGCCGTGGCAAAGCGCGCAGGTGCCATCATAAAGAATGTGATCGGGTTGGGAATCGGCTGCGGCCATCGAATCAAGCGCAGGCGCCACCAACAACGAAGCCCGCGCCAACGGCGACAGCATATCACTGCCGCTCTGGGGGGCCGCAGTACGCGGGACATTTCTGTCGAGATTCAATGGAGAATCACCGAAGCGGCACGTACGACACTCGCAGGTTCGAGCGTCGCCGAGGATCTGATCAAACAGAAAGAAGTGATCACACTACGCAATCGGTCTATAGCGGCGGAGCAGCTTCCAGGAGTGGGGACGTCGTTCTGCCAAAACAGAGTCCTGCCGCAGCGGGGCGAACAACCGAGACGCGGTTTACGGACTCCGTCTCCAACAGATCGCGATGGCTCGCGTCTTCCCAAACGGTGAGCCGTGGACACGAAGTGCGCCAAGCGTCCATGGTTTCCTGATAGGTGCGGTCTCTCAGCACCAACCACTCGAGTAGATCGAGGATCAGATTTTCGACCGTTTCCGTCATAAATCGACAAGCCGACGTGCGCTTTTCTGAATTTTATCTTCGGCCACGCGTCGCGTACACGCGAAACGGTGTGGTTTCGGGCGAACGTATGAGACCCGGACAACTTCGGTGTGGGACAAAATTTCGTCCGCGAATTTTGCGAACGAGCTCGCCGGTTCGTTGACTTGGATTGTGCCGCCACCTAACATGTGCGGAGCATGTCCGAAACTTCCTTCCAGACAGGCCAACAGGTAGCACACTACCGGATCGTTGGAAAAATCGGCGCGGGCGGCATGGGCGAAGTATACCGCGCGACGGATACGAAGCTCGGCCGCGACGTGGCTCTGAAAGTCATGCCGTCCGAGCTGGCTCGCGACGCGGACCGGCTCGCTCGATTCCAGCGCGAAGCGCGCGCGGTGGCTGCGCTGAATCATCCCCACATTGTCACGATTTATTCGGTCGAGGACGCGGGCGGCGTCCATTTTCTGACCATGGAGCTGGTCGACGGACAGCCGCTGGATCGCTTGATTCCAGCGAGCGGCCTCGCTCTAGAGCAGGTGGTGGAAATCGCGAGCGCGCTTGCAGATGCGTTGTCAGCGGCGCATGAAAAAGGGATCGTGCATCGCGATTTGAAGCCGGCGAATGTGATGGTCACGAACGATGGCCGCGTCTGAAAGATGTGAGCGCGAGCGAAAACGCGGAAGTGACCCGGACGGCGGCGGGCGTGACGCAGGCGGGCGTGGTGATGGGAACGCCGGCGTATATGTCTCCGGAGCAAATTGCCGGGCGCGCGATCGATCACCGAACGGATATTTTTTCGCTGGGCGTGATGCTGCATGAAATGTCCACGGGGCGGCGGCCGTTTGAGGGATCGTCATTGGCGGAACTTTCTTCTGCGATCCTGCGCGACACGCCCGCATCGATCGGCGAGATACGAGCGGACCTGCCGAGCGATCTGGTTCGCATCACGCGGAGGTGTCTGGAGAAAGATCCGCGCCACCGGATGCAGACGGCGCGCGACGTGAGCAACGAGTTTCGCGATCTAGCGCGGCATTCTTCGCAGCCGATGCCTTTGCAACAAGCGACGCCCTCCACGCAGAAAAGTTCTGCTGTGACTCCATCGGGCTCGCGCGCAGTTAAGCCCGGAAGCGACCTGGACGTGAGAGAGATCGATTCCTCAGCATCACGCAGCGGTGACTCCGGAGCATCGCAGCACGACTCCGGCGCGTCTCGATCGGACGAAGGCTTCTGGCTCGCGGTGCTGCCCTTCAAATGTGTGGGAGGAAACCCGGATCTTGCCGCGTTGGCGGACGGCCTCACTGAAGACATCGTCACCGGCATGTCGCGCTTTCCCTATCTGCGCGTGATCTCTCGCGGCTCGACGGCGAAATACGCCGGCGAATTATTGGACATTCGGGTGGCCGGAAAAGAATTGGGCGCGCGCTACGTGCTCGAGGGCAGCCTGCGGTAAGCCGGAAGCAAACTGCGGGTGGCGGTGCAACTGATCGATGCCCTATCCGGCGCAAATCTTTGGGCCCAAACGTATTCGCATCCGTTCACGCCCGAGACGATTTTCGAAGTGCAGGACGAACTAGTGCCGCGCATCGTCGCGACGGTAGCGGATACGCGCGGAGTTCTGTGCCACAGCATGAGCGAACCGCTGCGCCGCAAAGCGATTGATCAGTTGACGCCGTATGAGGCGGTGCTGCGCAGCTTCGCGTACTTGCAGCGCGTCAATCCGGAAGAGCACGCGTTAGCAAGGACCGGTCTGGAGCACGCAGTCTCGCAAGCGCCGTCGGATGCAAATGCGTGGGCGATGCTCGCGGTCCTGTACCGCGAAGAGTACGCGCACAACTTCAACGTGTTGCCCAATTCGCTGGGCCGCTCCTACGCTGCGGCGCAGCGAGCCGTCGAGCTTGCACCCTCGAATCACTATGCGCACCATGCGCTCGCGTCGCCATTATTCTTCCGCCGGGAGCGCTTCGCGTTTCGCAACTCTGCCGAGCGGGCCATTGAACTGAATTCTATGGACGGTTTCAACCTCGCTTATATGGCGTTGCTAATCGCTTACGACGGCAACTGGAAACGAGGCTTGGAGCTAGCCGAAAAGGCGCGGAGCCTGAACCCGCATCATCCCGGCTGGTATTGGTTTCCTCCGATTTTCGATGCCTACAACCGGCGCGACTATCGGGCGGCGCTGGATAACGCGTTGAAGGCAAATATGCCAGGATTCTGGCGAACTCAACTCGCGCTCGCCATGTCTTACGGTCAACTCGGCGAGTTGGAACCGGCGAGGGCTGCAGTGCAAGGGATGGTGAGGAGCAGCCCGAATTTTGCCACCGCGCCGCGTGCGGAATTGGAAAAATGGCACGACGCAGAAATGGTTGACCACATTCTGGATGGCTTGCGTAAGGCGGGGCTTGAGAGCTGCGGAGCGGACTCGCCGAAAAGCGCGGCCAGATAGCATACTGGACTCTAGTGGTTTGGATGGTCTGTTTACGGGGCGTGAATTGAGCGACGGATCCGGGAAGGCGCAGCAAACGGAAGGCTTCTTGCCCCCAGACGATTTGGACCGGGCGCTGGCCTTAGCCCGCGCGGACGATCCGAGCACGGCACACATTGGCCTGGTGGGCGATACCTACACCGTGCTGCTCGCTGGGAAAGATACGGCGGGGAAATTCTGCCTCATCGATATGTTCATTCCGCCGGGTGGCGGGCCGCCTCCGCACCGACACGATTTCGAGGAGACATTTATTCTGCTGGAAGGCGAAATCGAGGCAACGTTTCGTGGCGCGAAGAAAGTAGTGAAGGCCGGCGAGACGATCCACATTCCGGCGAACGCTCCGCACCAATTTCATAACTCGAGTAGTGCGCCAGTCCGGCTGCTCTGCATTTGCGCGCCTGCTGGGCAGGAAGAATTTTTCGCGCAAGTGGGCGTGCCGGTTGCGACGCGCACCAGTCCTCCGCCAAAGCTCGACGAAGCCGAGCAGGCGGCCTTCCTGGCTAAGGCTCGGGCGCTGGCTCCGAAGTACCGCACCGAATTTCTGCCTCACGCGTAGTCGAACTCCACTTTCGGCCTGAGGCTGCGGCTCGCGCGAGTGGGCGGACCTGTGGCACACTCTATGATTCAAGAATGGCTGCGCGTTTGCCCAGAATGTGCCGCTTCTGCGTTCGGGCTGGCGCCGCTCCATCCGAAAATCGCACATGGACCCACAGTACATCCGGAATTTCTGCATCATCGCGCACATCGACCACGGGAAATCCACGCTGGCGGACCGTCTGCTGGAGCTTACCGGGGCCGTAACGCAGCGCGAAATGCAGGCGCAACTGCTCGATTCGATGGACCTGGAGCGTGAGCGCGGCATCACGATCAAAGCGAAAAGCATTCGTCTTCACTACACCGCAAAGGATGGGCACGAGTACCGGCTGAATTTGATCGATACGCCAGGACACGTGGATTTTTCGTACGAAGTCTCGCGCGCGCTTTCGGCGTGCGAAGGCGCGTTGCTGGTGGTGGATGCGAGCCAGGGCGTGGAAGCGCAGACCGTAGCGAATGCGTTTCTCGCGACGCGGCATAACCTCGAAGTCATTCCGGTCATAAATAAGATCGACTTGCCCGCGGCACGAATCGATTTCGCGAAAGAGCAGATCGAAAACGTGCTGGCGATTCCGGCCGACGACGCGCTGCCAATCAGCGCGAAAAGCGGACTGGGCGTGGAAGAGGTGCTGGAAGCGATCGTGCGGCGCGTGCCGCCCCCAAAAGGCAGCTTCGAGGCGCCGCTGCGTGCGTTGATTTTCGATTCGTGGTTCGATTCCTACCGCGGCTGCGTCGTGCTGGTGCGCGTGATGGAAGGGCGCATCGTACCGAATATGAAAATCCGGCTGACGTCTTCGAATGAAACGTACGAGGTGGAGACTCTCGGCGCGCTGACGCCCAGGCCCATTGCGCTGCAAGAGCTTGCGGCGGGTGATGTGGGATTCATCGTCGCGAATGTCAAACGTGTTGCGGACGCGCGCGTGGGCGATACAGTTACCGATCCCACGCGGCCCGCGCCGCCGCTGCCGGGATTCGAAGCGATCAAGCCGATGGTGTTCGCGGGACTTTTTCCGGTGAACGCGAGCGACTACGAAAATTTGCGCGACGCGCTCGGCAAACTGCAGCTGAACGACGCGGCGTTCTTCTACGAACCGGAAAATTCCGTAGCGCTGGGATTCGGATTTCGTTGCGGATTTCTTGGACTGCTGCATATGGAAATCGTGCAGGAGCGCCTGGAGCGCGAATTCAATATCGGGCTGATCACCACGGCGCCGAGCGTAAGCTTCCGCATCACCACCACAGACGGGACGGTGACGGAAATCGACAATCCGACGAAATTTCCGCCGCCGAGTTCGATCGCGAAGATCGAAGAGCCGATCCTCACGGCGATGATCATCACCTCCGAAGAGTCCGTGGGCGGCGTGCTGCAATTGTGCGAAGAAAAGCGCGGCGTGCAGAAGAAATTCGAATATCTATCGCCGACTCGAATCATGCTGACCTACGAGATGCCGCTGAACGAGATCGTGCTGGATTTTTACGACCGGCTGAAGAGCGTTTCCCGCGGTTACGCGTCGCTCGATTACCACCTCTCGGGCTATCGCGAATCGGACCTGGTGAAGCTGGATGTGCTGATCGCGCAGGAGCCGGTGGACGCGCTGACGGTGATCTGCCACCGCGAGCAGTCGTATGAGCGCGGGCACGATTTGGTATCGCGGCTGCGGAAGCTAATTCCCAGGCAAATGTTTGAAGTGCCGATTCAGGCTGCGATCGGCAGCCGCGTGATTGCGCGCGAGACGATCAGCGCGATCCGTAAGAACGTGATCGCGAAGTGCTACGGCGGCGACATTTCGCGTAAACGGAAACTGCTGGAAAAGCAAAAAGAAGGCAAGAAACGGATGAAGCGCGTCGGCCGCGTGGACATTCCGCAGGAAGCGTTCCTGGCGGTGCTGAAGGTTACGGGCGGGTCTGCGGACGAAGAAGAGTAGTTCAATCCCGCGTTGAGCTGACTTCCAAGTAAAAACCGAAGCGCGATCCTTCACCCGCCAAAGCGGGTTCAGGATGACGAGCGCATGATGCCGGTACGCGAGTGGTTGGGCTCCGCGCGCGGAGGCTAGGATTTACGGCGCACGGTCGCGCCGAGTTCGCCTTGTTCCAGGCGGACGGCGATGTCGTCGCCGGGCATGACTTGATCGGTGGAACGCAGGACTTTCCCGGTAGCATCGTAGGCAATCGCAAAGCCACGTTTTAGGATGTTGAGAGGGCTGCGCTCGTCGAGCTGCATCATCGCGGATTCGAGCTTGCGGCGGCGCGCGACGAGCAGGCGATCGATGCGCACTTGCAGCTCTGCGGAGCCACGTTCCAATCGCGCGCGCAATTTTGCGACACGGGCGCGAAGGTCGAGCTCTGCTAGACGCACTTGCGACGTGCCGTAGTCACGGCGTTTGCGAGCCACGAAGCGGTCCATCGCCGCGCGGAGTGCCTGTCGCTGCTGCTCGATGCGGCGGCGAAGGATGAGCGCGCGCGTTCGCAGGTCAAAGGACGCGACGCGGGTGCTGGCTTCGTTGACCCGCTCGCGCAGGCCCGCGAGGCGCAACTGCATTCCGACGGCGAGCGATTGCGCCATATCGTCGACGAGCTGGCGTCGGCCACGCAAAAGCGCTTCGAGCTGACGGAAGCCGCGATGGGTTTGCAAATCGCGCACGCGATGTTTCCACTCGGAAACGCGATAGCGGATGTGGTGGACGAGGCGGCGCTGCTGCTCCCGCAAGTGGCCGTCAAACTCCTCGCGCGAGCGAACGACCAGCTCAGCGGCGGCGGATGGAGTGGGCGCGCGAAGGTCGGCGACAAAATCCGCGATGGTGAAATCGATTTCGTGGCCGACGCCGGAAATGATCGGAATCGTCGCCGCGAAAATCGCTCGCGCGAGTATTTCTTCGTTGAACGCCCAGAGATCTTCGAGCGAACCGCCGCCGCGCGAGAGAATGATCACTTCGACGCATTTCGCGGCGTGAAAATATCGCAGCGCCTCCACCATTTCTTCCGCCGCGCCCATCCCCTGAACTTTCACCGGATAGAGCAGCACACACGCGTTGGGAAAGCGGCGCTTCAGAACGCGAAGAATATCTCGAATGGCGGCGCCGGTGGGCGACGTGATGATGCCGATCGCACACGGCAGCATCGGCAACTGCTTTTTACGGGCCTGATCGAAGAGTCCTTCGGCCGCGAGTTTCTTTTTGAGCTGCTCGAACGCGAGCTGGAGCGCGCCGAGGCCGACCGGCTCCATGGTCTGCACGTAGATTTGGTATTCGCCGCGCTGCTCGTACACGCCGATGGAGCCGCGCACGGTGATGTGCAAGCCGTCTTCGAGTTTGAATTTCAGTCCGCGCATTTGCTCGCGGAAGCAGACGCATTTGATCTGGCTCTTGGCGTCTTTCAGCGTGAAGTACGCGTGGCCGGATTGCGCGACGCGGCAGTTTGAGATTTCACCTTCGACGGAGACGTCTGTGAGCGCGCCTTCGAGCAGGCTCCGGATGCGCGCAGTGATCTCGCTGACTTTCCAGATGCGCCGCTCGGGCATGAGGCTGAAGAGAGAAGTTTGCTGTTCCATTTTTGGCGGCGCTCAGCGGCGGAAATGATTCACGAGCCACATCACCAGAGTCAGAAGCGCGCTCAGCAGAATGCAGGTGACGACCGGAAAGTAGAAGCTGCCGTTTTTGCCAGTGACGGCGATGTCTCCGGGGAGCCGGCCGAGGCGGAAGGGCAGCTTTCCCGCGGCGAGCAAAAGGCCGCCGACAATAGCGATGAGCACGCCGACGACCAGGAGGGACTTTCCGAGTTCGCGGGCGGGTTCCATTTGCGCGAGTGGCACCGAGGATATTCTAGCTGAAATAGAAGTGGCGGTCGCTCTGGTGAACGATCGCCACCACAGGCAGAAATGCCTGTACCACGCGACTACGCGAGTTCGAAGCCGGAGAAAAAGTAGCCGATCTCGAAAGCTGCGGTGTCGTGCGCGTCGGAGCCGTGAGTGCAGTTGTACTGGATGCTCTCGCCGAGTTCCTTGCGAATGGTGCCGTGTGCGGCTTTGGCGGGGTCGGTGGCGCCCATGGTGTCGCGCCACTTGGCGATCGCGCCTTCGGCTTCCAGAACGACGACAACGGCTTTGCCTCCGCTCATGAATTCGGTGAGCTCGCCGAAGAACGGGCGAGCCTTGTGAACGTGGTAAAAGCCTTCGGCCTGCTCCCGAGTCATGCGCAGCGACTTGATCGCGACGATGTGAAATTTTGCGGCGTGGATGCGGGCCAGAATGTCGGCGGTGAGATTGCGCTTCACCGCGTCGGGCTTAATGATTGCGAGCGTGCGTTCGACTGCCATTCGATATTTCTCCCTTTCGATTTTTGGCGTGTGAAATTTAGCGCTTCTTTTTCGCGGCCTTCTTGGCGGTCGGCTTGGACTTCGCTTTCGCAGGCGAGGACGATTTTTTCGCCGCGCCTTTGTGGCCGATCACTTTGGCGAGAGTGAGGCCGATGTCCGCCGGGCTTTGCACAGTGTGAATTCCGGCGGCGCGCATGGCCCTATATTTCTCCACCGCAGTTCCCTGCCCGCCGCTGATGATCGCGCCGGCGTGGCCCATGCGGCGGCCCGGAGGCGCCGTCTGTCCACAGATGAAGCCGACGACGGGCTTCTTGACGTGCTTTTTGATATACGCGGCGGCGATTTCTTCCGCGTTGCCGCCGATTTCGCCGATCATCACGATCGAGTGAGTGTCTTTGTCTTCGTTGAATAGCTTGATCGCGTCCAGGAAAGTGGTGCCGATGATCGGATCGCCACCGATGCCGATGCACGTGGACTGGCCGATGCCGAGATGCGTGAGCTGGTCGACGGCTTCGTAGGTCAACGTTCCGCTGCGGCTTACAAGGCCGACATGGCCCTGCTTGTGAATCGAGCCAGGCATGATGCCGATCTTGCACAATCCCGGCGAGATGATGCCGGGGCAGTTCGGTCCGATCAGACGCGTGCTAGAATTTTTCAACGCAGCGGCGACGCGCACCATGTCAAGCGTGGGCACCCCTTCAGTGATGCAGATCACCAGAGGCAATTTCGCGTCGATTCCTTCGAGGATCGCGTCCGCCGCAAACGGAGGCGGAACGAAAATCACCGACGCGTTGGCTTTCGTTTTGGCGACGGCTTCGGCGACTGTATTGAAGACGGGCACGCCAAGGTGTTCGGTGCCGCCTTTTCCCGGAGTAACCCCCGCAACGACTTTCGTTCCGTAATCGAGCATCTGCTGCGTGTGGAAGCTGCCTTCGCGCCCCGTGATCCCCTGCACGATCAACCGCGTATTTTTTCCGACCAGGACGCTCACTGCGCACCTCCGGCGAGTGCAACGATCTTTTCAGCGCCGTCTTTCATGCCGTCGGCGACGGTGAAGTTCAGGCCGGAGTCCTGGAGAATTTCCTTGCCGGCTTTCACGTTGGTGCCTTCCATTCGTACAACAACGGGGATTTTGAACTTCAATTCCGTTGCGGCTTTCACGACCCCGGTGGCGAGGACGTCGCAACGGAGGATGCCGCCAAAGATATTCACGAAGACGGCTTTCACGTTGGGATCGCTGAGCAGAATGCGAAATGCATTTTTGATCTGCTCTTCCGAGGCGCCGCCGCCGACGTCAAGGAAGTTTGCCGGACTGCCGCCGCTGAGCTTGATGATGTCCATGGTGGCCATGGCGAGACCGGCGCCATTGACCATGCAGGCGATGTTGCCGTCGAGCTTGATGTAGTTGAGCTTGAACTTGGAGGCCTCCACTTCGAGCGGTGTTTCTTCGTCGAGGTCGCGAAGGTCCCTGAATTCCGCGTGGCGATAGAGAGCGTTGTCGTCGAAGGTGACTTTGGCGTCGAGAGCAACGAGCTTGCCATCGCCGGTGACGATGCAAGGATTGATTTCGATCATCGACGCGTCGGTTTCAACGAAGGCGCGGTAAAGCGCGGTGAAAAATTGCACGGCGTTCGCGACCTGCTCGCCGGTAAGGCCGAGGCCGAACGCGAGCTTCCGCGCTTGGTAAGGCTGGAAGCCGATCGCGGGATCGATGATCTCACGAAGAATCGCTTCGGGATTATCGTGCGCCACTTCTTCAATTTCCATGCCGCCGGCGGTGGAAGCCATGAAGACCGGAGCGCCGACTGCGCGATCGACGAGAACGCTGACGTAGAGTTCACGCTTGATGTCCAGACCTTCTTCGATCAGAAGGCGGCGGACGATGCGGCCTTCTTCGCCGGTCTGCGGAGTGACGAGTTTCATTCCCAGAATTTGTTCAGCGAGAGTCGCGGCTTCGTCCACGGAACGGGCCAGCTTCACGCCACCCGCTTTTCCGCGGCCTCCGGCGTGAATTTGCGCCTTCACAACGACTACCGGAGTGCCAAGGCGCTGCGCCGCAGCCCGGGCTTCGTCTTTCTTGAACACTACTTCACCGCGAGGGACGGGCACGCCAAATTTGGCGAGGATCACCTTCGCTTGAGATTCGTGGATCTTCATTACCGCTCCATCGGCTCCCAAAAGGAAGCACTTGAATTAGTGCTAGAATTTCGGCTCGCGCAAAACGCTTAAGTTTATCTGGAACCGCAAGGGCGGGCAAGGAGTGCCAAATGACGCTGGAAATGAAGGCGGGATGCGAAAAATGCAGCCATGTGCTACACGAAGATGGAGCGGCGTTCATCTGTTCCTACGAATGCACGTATTGCCCGAAGTGCGCGGCCGAGCTGACCAAAATCTGCCCGAACTGCAAGGGCGAACTTGTTTCGCGGCCTCGGCGCGACGCAGCTGCGGCTGTGGCGTGAGCGCGGGAACCCAACTTGGTGAGCCGGATTCGCAACGAATGATGCTCGACGCGCTGGACAAAATTGCCGCGGGAAAAATCCTAACGCGCGCGGAGGCCGAGCGTGTGATGGAGGAGATTCTCGCCGGGCGCGCCAGCACGGAACAGATCGCCGCGCTGCTGATGGGTTTGCGGATGCGCGGCGAGGCGCTGGAAGAAGTGGTGGGATTCGCGACGGCGATGCGGCGGCATGCGACGCTGATTTTTCCTGCGGGACATCCGCTGGTTGGCGCGCCGCTGGTGGATACGTGCGGCACGGGAGGCGACGGGCTCGGCACCTTCAATATTTCCACGGCGACGGCGTTTGTGGTGGCCGGCGCGGGCGTGCGCGTGGCGAAGCACGGCAACCGGTCCAGCGGAACGCGATGCGGATCGGCGGACGTGCTGGAAGCGCTGGGAGTGAGCATCAACATTCCCGTGCCGCGAGTAGCGAAAGCGATCGAGGAAATCGGCATTGGATTTTTGTACGCGCCGGCGCTGCATGCTTCCACGCGACACGCGATTCCGGCGCGGCGCGAACTGCGCGTGCGAACCATTTTCAATTTGCTCGGGCCGCTGACGAATCCCGCGAGAGCTTCGGCGCAGGTGGTTGGCGTTTACGCGGCGCATCTGACGGAACTGGTCGCGGAAGTTCTTTCAGAGCTTGGCCTCGCGCGCGCGTTCGTCGTGCATGGAGCGGAGGGCCTGGACGAAATTTCCATCTCCGGCGAAACCGCGATCGCAGAGTTGCGCGACGGCACGGTGCGGACATTCTGCGTGACGCCGGAGGACTTCGGACTTGCGCGAGCGCCGTTGGAATCGATTCTGGGCGGTGACCCGGCGCAAAACGCGGCAATTGTTCGCAGCGTGCTGGGCAATCCGGGCCGCGCGCACGATTTCACCGCGCATCGCGACATTGTGCTGATGAACGCCGCGGCGGCGCTGGTGGCGGCGGGTCGCGCCAAGGAATTTGTGGAAGGCGTGCATGTTGCAGCGGAATCGATCGATTGCGGCGCTGCGCGCAGGAAACTTGAAGAACTGGCTGCGTTCACAAAGGGCGAGCGCGTCTAACACCAGGCGCCTTAACCGCATACCACCCTCACATACGAGCGAGACAAAGCTTGCGTCGGTGGCGGAATCCCGCGCATCCAACTCTTGATCCTGCCCACCCTGCGAATGAATCTCGAATCCATGCCGAGGAAAACCAAATGAGCGCTTACATGATTTTTACGCGCGAAAAAACGACCGACCCAAAGGAGATGGACATATATACCAAGACGGTGGGACCGACGATGGCGGGACATCCCGGAAAACCGCTGGCGTTTTACGGGAAGCATGAGGATCTGGAAGGCGCGCCGACGGAAGGTACCGTAATTCTGGAGTTCCCGAACCCCCAGGCGGCGAAGGCCTGGTACGACAGCCCGGCGTACCGCGAGGTGCGCGAGCACCGTTTCAAGGGCGCGAAATATCACACGATCTTGATCCAAGGAGTCTGAGGAGAACCATGAGCACTGATAAGAAAGTAGCGTTGGTAACGGGCGGCAACAAAGGCATCGGACTTGAGACGGCGAGACAACTTGCAGCGAAGGGATTCACGGTCCTGCTCGGAGCGCGCGACATCGTGAAGGGCGACGCGGCTGCGGCTGGGCTCCGCAAGGAAGGACTCGACGTTCAGGCAGTGAAGATCGACGTTGCGAACCCGGCACACTACAAGGAACTGGCGGCGCGAATCGAGAAGGACTACGGCAAGCTCGACGTGCTGATCAACAACGCGGGCGTGATGATGGAACGAGCTGGCGGCGCGAGTGAGGCGAGCAAGATTCCGGTGGAGACGCTGCGAAAGACGTTCGATACGAACGTGTTTGGGACGATTGAGCTGACGCAAGCGCTACTGCCGTTGATTCGGAAGAGCGAAGCGGGGCGCATCGTGAATCTTTCGAGCATTTTGGGCTCGCTGACGCTGCACGCGACGAAGGGCTCGCCAATCTACGATTCGAAGCATCTGGCGTATGACATGTCGAAGACGGCGTTGAACGCGTTCACGATTCAGCTGGCGTACGAACTGGCGAAAACGCCGATCAAGGTGAACTCCGCGCATCCGGGTTGGGTGAAGACGGAAATGGGTGGAGCAGGCGCGCCGATGGGGATCAAGGAAGGGGCGGAGACGAGCGTGTGGCTGGCGACGCTCCCGGCGGATGGACCGACAGGTGGGTATTTTCACAAGCACGATCCTCTGCCGTGGTGATGAAACTTTGAAGATGATGTCGGACGGCTAACGAGTGTGCGAAGGATCGGGCGAAGTAGCCGAATCAAGATCGAGTAGCGCGCCCGCCAGGGCGGCGGTGGAAGCGTTAGCGGGATGACAGTTGCCGTCTTTGCTGTAGGTTGTTGCGCAGTGCGAAGTGTATTGCTTGCGGCGCGGCGATTGCGCGAATTGCCAAGTCGTTGCGAACGGCGTGCCGCTTTCGGCTGGCGCGGGAGCGCGATAGGCACAGCCCGGTGACGGCGGGCACGCGTCGTTGTACACGAAGAAAGAGATGTCGGCTCCTGTTGCTTCCTCGCGAATATTTTCGGCGGTGGTGATGGTTTTGTTTCTGCCGTCCTTCACGGGAATTCCCGAACTGTAGACGCCTGCTTTAAAGCCCGCCTGCGTGACACCCTTAATCCAACCCAGGACGTAAGCCATTTGGTCGTCGGGCAGCCGGCCGCCTTCTTCCTGATCGAGAAAAATCACAGTTCCGCGACGGAAACCTTCGTGTGCCGCAGCGGCGACGGCGCGATCGGCGTCCTGTTGGCCGACTGTCGAAGGATCTGGTGCGCGCTTTAGTTCAGCTTCAAGGCGGCCGTTGAAGAGAACGAGGAAACCGAAATCGTGCGCGGCTACCGTGGCGCGCTTGCCAAGCCACGGATTCTCTTTTTCGCCTGGCGGCGGATTGAGCCAGTAGCCAGTGAAGGCGAACGTATTTCTTAGTTCTGAGAGCGAAGAGTCACCCGGATATTGGTTGCTGTCGAAGCCCAGATACGTACGCGGCGGAAGCTCGGTTGTCGCGGCAGTTTGTGCTGGGAGCGGTTTCGTGGCGAGAGCCGCGATGGCAAGAACGAGGACAAATTGGAAGGCAGTACGCCGTGCTGATGCGATGTTCATGGATGCCGATAACCGCAACGCGATTGCGCTCGCGGCCGCTAAATCAGACCGCTAGAAAATTCCGTAACAAATCGAATCCGCTCGTGGTGAGCACGGACTCCGGATGAAATTGCACGCCTTCGACGCGGAATTTCTTGTGGCGCAGGCCCATGATTGTCCCGTCGTCCGTTTCAGCGGAGATTTCAAGATCCGCGGGCAGTGATTCGCGCTCGACGATCAGCGAATGGTAGCGTGTGGCGACAAAAGGCTTGGGCAGGCCTTTGAAAATGGTCTTTCCGTCGTGCGCGATCTCGCTCGTCTTGCCGTGCATCAGCTTAGTCGCGCGAATTACGTTGCCGCCAAACGCCGCGCCGATGGCTTGATGGCCCAGGCAGACGCCGAGAATCGGAATGTGTCCCGCGAATTTTCGGATGAGCGGCACGCTGACGCCTGCTTCCTTCGGCGTGCACGGGCCCGGCGATACGATGATACGCTCGGGCTTGAGCGCCTCGACTTCTTCCACTGTGATCTGATCGTTCCGGCGGACTTCGAGTTCCTGTCCCATCTGGCCGAGGTACTGAGCCAGGTTGTAGGTGAAGGAATCGTAGTTGTCGAGCAGCAGGATCATCGCGCTTCGGCGTGCAGTTCCATTTTACAACTTCTGTTCAGGATTTCTTGCGCCGCGTGCCCGACGGCGAAGGCTTCTTGGCGTCGTTTGCGGCGGCGTTGTGAGCAATCTCGAGTGCCGTCACGATCGCACGCGCTTTGTTCACCGTCTCCTGATATTCGTTCTCCGGAACCGAATCGGCAACCACGCCGCCGCCGGCCTGAATGTAGGCGCGGCCGTTTTTCGCAACGAGCGTGCGCAGCGCGATGCAGCAATCGAGGTTGCCGGAAAAATCGAGATACATGATCGCGCCCGCATAGATACCGCGGCGGGACGGCTCGAGCTCGTCGATGATCTGCATCGCGCGAACCTTTGGCGCGCCGGAGACGGTGCCTGCAGGAAAGCAGGCCATCAGCGCGTCAAAGAAATCGGTGCCTTCGCGCAATTTGCCGCGAAGACTCGAAACGAGATGCATCACGTGCGAATAGCGCTCGACGAACATCAGCCGCTCGACCGCAACCGAACCGTATTCGCAGACACGGCCCAGATCGTTGCGTCCCAGATCGACGAGCATGATGTGTTCGGCGCGTTCTTTGGGATCGGCAATGAGCTGCGCCTCGAGCGCCTGATCTTCCGCTTCAGTCCGTCCGCGCGGGACGGTGCCGGCGATCGGACGATAGTGCGCTTCCCGGCCCTGCACTTTCACCAGCATTTCGGGCGAGCTGCCGACGACAGAGATGTCGTCGAGGTGCAAAAAGTAAAGGTACGGCGACGGATTCACGACGCGCAGCGCGCGATACATCTCGAACGGATCGGCATGCGTGGCGGCCGAGAACCGCTGGCTGGGGACGACCTGAAAAATGTCTCCGGCGCGAATGTATTCCTTGGCTTTTTCAACCGCCGCTATGTAATTCGCCTTCGTGAAATTCGATTCGACCTTAAGCGGCTTCCCGGACTTGGCGTGGCGCTGCTTCGGCAACGGACCTTCGAGCCTGCGGCGCGTGCGCGCGACTTCGCTGGCCGCAGCATCGTATTTTTCGCGCAGCGTGCCGGGGCCGTCGGTGAAAACGCTTTGAATCACCCAGACGCGGTGGCGAACGTGATCGAACGCGACCAGGCCGAGGTAGAACATCATCACCGACTCGTCGAGTTGCAGCTCGTCCTTGCCGCTCGCGGGAATTTTTTCGATCAGGCGGACCATGTCATACGAGAAGTAGCCGATCGCGCCCGCGATAAGGGGCGGGAGGCCAGGCACGCGGACGGGATGGTAGCGGCTGACGAGGCGGCGCAGCTCGTTGATCGGATCGCCCTCGCCAGAGCCACTGCTGGAACCGCCGAGCTTGCAAACTTTTCCGCGGCGGTCGGTGATCGTCGATTCGCGGCCTCGCGAGCGAAACACTTTCTCGGGATTTGCACCGGTGAACGTGTAGCGCGCAATATTTTCGCCGCCCTCGACGCTTTCGAGCAGGAACGAATACTTCCCGTTGTGCGCGAGTCGCAGATGCGCGCCGACGGGCGTGAGCAAGTCCGCCGTGTAGGTCTCGTACACCGGGACCAGATTGCCCTCGCGAGCAAGCTTCGTGAAAGTTTTGAAGTTAGGCTGAATCATTTCGTATGCGGCCGGTCCGGCTTTTCGATCTCGGCCAGTGCGCGGCGAAGTTCACCGAGCATCCGAGCGACGGGTGCCCGGCGGCCCGTCCAGATCTCCCATTGCGCGGTGCCCTGCGCGACGAACATATCAAGGCCGGATACAGTTTCGATGCCGCGGCGCTGTGCGAGTTGCATCAGCTTGGTTACGCGCGGGCGGTAAACCAGGTCGAAAACCAGGCGCGTGTTCAGCTCGTTCGAATCAAGCGGAGATGCGGATTCCCGCGGGTGCATGCCCACGGGCGTGGAGTTCACGATAGCGTCGAAGAATTCCTTGCGGACACGCGAACGCGGTACGGCTTCGCCACCGACGGCGCGCGCCAGCGCTTCAGCCTGTTTCGGCCGACGCGCGCTGATGCAAACCGACGAGCCCGCCTGCGCCAGCGCATACGCGACGGCGCGCGCGGCCCCGCCCGCTCCGACGATCAACACACGCGAAGCGCGAAACGGCATCCGAGGCTCCAAAGCACGCAGCACGCCTACGTAGTCCGTGTTCAAGCCATGCAGCTTGCCGTTCGAGCCGACGACAACTGTATTTACCGCGCCGATTGCGGCTGCCATAGGGTCGCAGGTGTCGAGGTGACGCAGAATCGACTGCTTGTGCGGAAGCGTAATGGCAAAACCGCGGACGCCGAGCGGCTTGATAGCGTCAAGAAAATCCTTCAGGTCGCGCACGAGAAAGGGAAGAAAGACCGCGTCGATTTTCGCGGCGTGGAAACCCGCGTTGTGCAGGCGGGGCGAAAGCGAATGTGCGATGGGGTCGCCAATCACGCCGTAGACGCGAGTCTTGCGAGTGAGCTTGTCGGCGCGATAAAGCTGCGTCATCGCTTCGAGAGAAACCTGGCCCGCCGCGGTGCTTTGCTCGATAGGAGCGAAAGCGAGCGCGCTGCCATGGCGCAACGCGAGAACGCGCGCGGGAAGCGCAGCTTCGCCCATTGGAACGGCGACGAAATTGGTCCGTCCGCGCGCAAGCTCGATCAACTTCACGCTCTCGGCGATCGACTGGCACTGGACGGCAATCTTGATCGCGTCCGGCTGAAACGCGGCGAGACGCGCGACGACTTTCTTGAGATTCGCGGGCGGCCGCTTGAAATAGTGGGCAGAGACGAGCTCGCGGCCCTCGCCAACGAGCACGTCGACCAGGGCGCGAGGCGCGATCGAGGCGGTCTCGACATCGAGGTCATACCAAGTGCAACCGCAGCGCAACGCCTCTGCGATGTAGATCAGTTGGTTGGCGCCAGAGCCGCGAAACCTGCCGCCCGCCGCCACGCGCCGGCACGTGGCGATCAGCGTGGCGCGAATGCGTCGCTTGTCGAGCACGGCCAGAAATCGCTCGATCTCCCGGTCCTTCGCCAGCCAATCAAGCCGCAATTCGACGGTACGGGTGAACCTCAGAGCACGATCGAGCTGCCGGAGAGCGGATTTTGCGTCCGCCGCAGCGACAACCGCGCAGATTTTGTGGCCCGAGATCATGGAGTGGGAGGTGTTTGCGCAACCGCTCAAAACGGGCAAAACCTGTCCTATCGTACAGGGAGGACAAGGGTTCCACCAAGCGGTACCCGATACGTAATAGCCGCCGGACATTGTGTTGACGCGTCCTAGTACGTCTATTACAGTCGCTTCATTGGGCTAGAAATACCGATGCGCCCTGCCTGGGCGCCTGAGATCCAAAGGAGTGAGCATCATGCGTGGGAAAATTGTCCTTGCCGGACTGCTTTTCAGCCTCTGCGGCACCGCCGCTGTGGCTCAGTTGAGCGCCTCGACGCCGCGGCCGCAAGACCTCTACTGCAACGGCACGATCACCAATGAGGATGTCCCCCGCGACACCTACGTGATCACCGGCGAAGGCTCGAACTACAAGATAACGTTCACCGAGGGCGACTACGTTTACCTGAATAAGGGCGCCGCGCAGGGTGTGAAGGTGGGCGATCAGTACTCCGTAATCCGCTCGGTGGTGGACCCGACCGAAATCGATTGGTCCAAGTGGCAGTCGCAGATCATCCGCCGGATGGGTACGTGGTGGGAGGATGAAGGCCGGGTGACCATAGTAGTGGTGAACCCGAATACCGCGATCGCTCAGGTTTCGAATTCCTGCAATTACGTGCAGCGCGGCGACACGCTACTTCCCTTCAAAGAGCGTGTTGCGCCTCCGCTGAAGTCCGAGGAAAAGTTCGACCGGTTCGCGCCGCCCAGCGGCAAGGCCATGGCGATGGTGATGATCGGCAAAGCGTTCCAGGTTTCCTTCGGAACGAATGACGTTTTCTACGTGAATCTGGGCAGCGCGCAGGGCGTGAAAGTGGGCGACTACTTCCGCATCTTCCGCTACACCGGCACGCAGCATGAGACGGCGTACCAAACGCGCGACTTCGCGTTTGACGCAGCATCGAACGACACGATCTACGGACGCGTCTACGGATTCGGCGTGACCGGCGACAAGAAGAAATGGAACTGGACGAACACGCCCCGCGAGGTTGTAGGCGAGGGTGTTGTGCTGCGGACCGGCACGAATTCGTCGACGATTTTGACGACCTATTCGTTGCGCGACTTCTACGTGGGCGACTACGTCGAAATCGAGTAATTCCTCTTTAGATTTGAGGTTTCGAGGCCCGGATGCGCAAGCGTCCGGGCTTTTTTTTGCGGCGGTGCAGGTTTGTTGCGAGGCTAGCGGACTGTATCTTTAGCAAGCAGCGCATCCTGGTTTTTTTCGTTGGCTTCGATGATTCCGAGGCGGCTGCGGCGGGCCTGCACGCGCTCGTTGATCTGGCTCCAGAACATCTGGAAGTAGTGCGCGGCCGACGCGACCGCGCTGATCACCACCAACCAGAGTAGCGCCATGCCGACGGGCTTCAGCACCGGGTGATTCGCGGTGAGAATCACGATGCAGCCGGCGAGGACCTGCAGAATCATTTTGGTTTTCCCCAGAGGCGACGCGGGAATGACCAAGCCTTCCACCGAAGCGATCTCACGCAGCCCCATCACCACGAATTCCCTGCCGATCACGATCACCACCATCCAGGCTTGAATCAATCCCATCTCCACGAGCGAAATAAACGCTGCGGAGATCAACAGCTTATCGGCGATGGGATCGAGCAGAATTCCGAGCGTGGTAATTTCTTTGCGGCGGCGCGCGATGTAGCCGTCCATCACGTCGGTCATGGCTGCGGCGAGCAGAATCAGCACGCCCCAAACTTCGTAGTGAATCGGGAGACCCAGAAGATCGAAATTGGGCTGGCGGGTAAGCAGAACGACCACAAGGATAGGAACAAAGAAAATCCGCAGCGTCGTCAAGCTGTTGGGCAGATTCATATCGCTCTCGGATTGGCCCCGCGGAGTCGAGCTGGGACGATTTCGCGGCCCGAAGCCACTATAGTCCGCAGGTGGAGGCGAGTCAACGGTACGTGGGAACAGCGAAGGGATGGCGCCGCAAAACCATAGTGTCAAGTTCGATAAATCGATTCGACAGTAACTAATAGGGGGCCGAAGTGCTGCAACCCTGTGCAAATCCAAAAAACGAGAAGGACGGGCTAAAGCGACGCTTGGCTGGATTTTCGCGCGACGCGAATGGGCGATAAGCCTATATACATCAGTAATTTGTAGTACGGCTCAGCTGGCGCCAAACGGGCCTGGCACTTCGTGCTGGGGCGAGAAAGATACGAGGGAAGACTCCCTTTTCCACAGGGATTTCCTCAGGGGGATCGAACGGAAGCCCCTTGTGACTGAGAGGTTTACGGGCGATTCGCGCAACGAAAAGCCCCATAGTTCGGCCTCGCGTGATTGGCGGCTCTAAATTTTCGCGTGTCCGTTCGTCAGCGGAAACGAAATGCGCTTTGCGGGTGCAATCAGGAAATCTTCCAGGTAGCGTGCGGACGATTCCGGCAGCTCGGCGTCGATGTGGTGAAAACCATCGAGCGTTTCGGTGCTCAACACTTTTCCGCTGGCGTGGACCAGCGAAAGATGGCGGCCGTCGGAAATCGGAATGCGCAACTGTACTCGCACAAGCGGGTCGACCGGAAGCACAGCGTCGATGCGAGCGAGCAATTCCGGCAATCCTGCGCCAGTGGCAGCAGATGTGAAAATTTTGCTTTCATTTCGGCCGTTGGCCTTCAGCAGAAGCGCAAGATCTTCAGGCGCTAGCGCATCGGTCTTGTTGAACACTTGAATGCGCGGACGATCCTCAACGCCGAGGTCGGCAAGTATCTTCAGAACTTCGGAATCGTGCTCCGCGTGGTGCGGATTCGAAACGTCGGTGACGTGCAGGATCAACGCGGCTTCCTGCACCTCCTCGAGCGTGGCGCGAAAAGCGGCGATCAGATCGTGAGGCAGATCGCGTAAAAATCCCACCGTATCGGAAAGCAGAGCGCGGCGGCGCGACGGGAGCTTCACGGCGCGAACGGTAGGATCGAGCGTTGCGAACATTTTGTCGGACGTGAGCACGCCGGCATGCGTGAGCGCGTTGAATAGCGTGGATTTCCCCGCGTTCGTGTAACCCACAAGTGCGATCATCCCGAGCGGAACGGCCTGACGCGCACGGCGGCGCGTGGTGCGCTGGCGGCGAACCGTCTCGATGGCTTCCTTGATTTTGCTCACGCGATCGCGGATGCGCCGGCGGTCGGTTTCAAGTTTTTGTTCGCCGGGTCCTCGCGTGCCGATGCCGCCGCCAAGACGGGAGAGCGCTTCGTTGCGACCTGTAAGTCGGGGCAGCAAGTAGTTCAGCTGAGCGAGTTCCACCTGCAGTTGGCCTTCGCGAGTGCGCGCATGTACCGCGAAAATATCCAAAATCAGTTGCGTGCGATCAATGACGCGGCAGCCGATTCCCTTCTCCATGTTGCGGAGCTGCACGGGCGTCAGGTCATGATCGACGATCACAAGCGGCGCATTTTGCAATTCGGCTTCGGCGCGAATTTCGTCGAGCTTACCGCGGCCGACCAGAGTGGCGGGATCGAGTGCGTCGCGGACCTGCAGGAGCGTCCCGCTGATCTTTGCGCCCGCACTGATCGCCAGCTCTTCCAGTTCCTCGAGCGAATCGCGGCCCACGGCTCCGGGATTGGCCGTGCGCCCGCGCGGTGTCTTCTTCAGGCCGACTCCGACAAGCAGGACGCGTTCTCGATTATCGACGGATTGCGCTGATCTCATGCGGTGCGGGATCCAAGCGCGGCGAGCGGGGCGGTGACGGTGGTGTGGTTCATTCGTTCCAACAGAGATTATACGCCGATTGCGGCTGGCATGTGAATGGCCGGCAAAATCGAGCAAAGCGGCGGGATCGTTACGTGCTGGCGGCAGCGGAAGCGGAATTCTGGGAGGCCGCGAGGATCACATCGGATAGAAATTCGCCGAGCGTACGGCCGGTGGACTGAAACTCCGCGTCGCCGGTGACACGGTCGAGCCATCCCAGATACACAAGCAGCGCAAGCTCTGACCATGACGCCGCGGACGGCGCGGAGAATCCGATATCGCGCAGGACGCTGGCGATGTGCGCTATGCGTTTTTTGTCGATCCCCGAAATGCGCGTGGAGATTCGCGTAGCCATGCCTTCATCGCGCTGCGCCCAGCCGCGAATCGCGGACTCCAAGCGCGCGCGCGTGACATCGGCACAATGCTCCACGAATCGCGCCCAACGCGCGGCGGCGCGCATTTTCACATCGGTGGCGGCCAGCCATTCGATTTCGTCGGCTTCCCAACGATCCAACACGCACGTGAGCAGGTCCTCGCGGTCGCGAAAATGCCAGTAGAAGCTACCCTTGCTTACGCCCAGGTCGCGCGCGAGCACTTCAATGCGCACGGACTCGATTCCTTCGTTGGCCAGACGCACAAAGGCGGCCCGGATCCAATTATCGGGCTGGAGAGGAGCAGTTTTGAGCGACGCTGCGGTTTGCATGGCGGAACTGAGGCGACGCGGCACGATATCCGACCGGAATGCATGCGTCAAGAACGTTCGAGCGAACCGCGCAATATTATCCGTTTAATTTTTCAACTTAATTTCCGCTTGATTAATTTGAAATGAATTTTAGCACGTCGATTTCCACAGCGTGGTCGTCGCCGAAGCCTTCGATCCAGTGAACGTTGGGCTCCCGGCGGAACCAGGTCTGCTGGCGTTTCGCGAAATGGCGCGTTGCTTTGCGAATTTCTTCGAGCGCGGCGTCTTGTGAGAGATTTCCGCGCAAATAATCACGCCATTGCGAGTAGCCAATGAATTGAAAAGCTTTCGCGGACTCGAGTACGCCGCTTTCGACGAGGTTCCTCACTTCGTCGATCCAGCCACCGGCGATCATCTGGTCGATACGCTCGTGAATTCGGGCGTAAAGCGCAGGACGTTTCGGAGCGAGGCCGACTTTCACGATGGCATAGCCCTCAAGCGGTTCACGTCCGGCGCGGTAAATCTCGCCGACCGTTTTTCCGGCAAGAAGTCGCAACTCGATCGCGCGGATGATTTTCTGCGTATCCGCCGGTTCGATGCGCGCGGCGCTTTCACGGTCCAACTTGGCGAGAATTTCGTGCAGACGCTTCGGGCCGCGCCTCGCGACAATGGCGCGCATCCGTTCGCGCAATTCTTCGGAACGCTCAGGAGAATCCGCGAGCCCTTCAAGTAGTGCGCGCAAATAGAGGCCTGTCCCTGCGGTGATCACGGGAGTTTTCCCGCGTGCGCGCAAATCGTCGAGCGCGGCAATCGCGCGGCGACGGTATTCTCCGGCCGTGAAAACGGCGTCAGGCTGGACCATATCCATTAAGTGGTGCGGAATTCCGTGCTGCTCGGCAGGCGGAACTTTGCCGGTGCCGATATCGAACCGGCGATAGACCTGCGTCGAGTCGCAGACAAGGATTTCGCCATTGAGCTTTTTTGCGATGGCGATGCCGAGAGCCGATTTTCCGGAAGCGGTTGGGCCGAGAACGACGATTAGGCGAGGCAGCGCGGTCATCGCATGAGCTTCCAGCGGAGCAGCAACATGGCGATAACAATCGCGCCGAGGATCAGAGAGCCGAGGATCTGCGTCCGGTTCAGTTTCATGCGCAGCTTGAAAATATCCGATTTATCGCGGGGAACACAAACGACGTTCGCGCTGCAGTGAATGATCATCGGCGACGCGTGACGGCGAGACTTACTGCGAGTACGCGGGAGGCTTCACGTTGTAAAAGAAGCCGAAGCGCAATTCGATGTACTGCCGCTTGAATTGCGGCGGGAGCGGCTCGAACGGGCTGGACGCACGAATCGCAGCCATCGCCGCAGTATCGAGCGGTTGCTTGCCGGACGTGCGCTCCAGATTCATCATCTCCGGCGGAAAACTGCCGTCGGCATTGATGCGGAACGTGATTCCCACGACGCCCTGATCGCCTAAATACACGGACTCCGGCATCACGGCGTACCAATTCTGTCTGACCTTCGCCACGAGCCGGCGCAGATAGCTATCGAAATCGACGCCGTCGGTAGGCGAGATGATCGCCGCTCCCGCTGCCGCCGGCGGGCCTCCGTGACCTCCGCCGCCACCTCTTCCGCCCGGGGCTTGCCCCTCTTCCTGATAGGAGGGGCCACCGGGGGCGCGCTTGATCGCGTCCTGCAAATCATCATGCATCGCCCTTCCGGGCGATGAATTATTGAGCCCGAGATCGAGCTTGCGGCTTGGCTGCGAAGGCGGCGCGGCCGGCAAAAGTTCAGACGGCTTGTTCACCGGTTGCGCTGACGGAGGCACGACGCCGGGAGGCGGAGTGCCGCTGTTACGCGGAACTGGCGCCGACGGCAGATCCGCGGGAGGCGTATCGGCCGCTTTGGGTTCAGGCGGAGGCGGCGCGTGATTTTCGGGCCGCGGCGGCGCTACTTTCGAAAGAATCTTCTTATTGATTTTCACCGGCGGCCCTTCAGGCTCCGGGGCTTTCGTAAGGTTGCCCGCGTCCGGCGGAAGGTAAACGATGCCAAGTTCCTTGCTGGCGAGTTCGGTTTCCTCGCGCGTGGGAATGTGCGGAGGAAAAATCTTCGGCAGAAAAATCAGGAAAATAATGAACGCGATGTGCGCGATCACCGACGCCACGCGTGTGAACGCGTCGGCTTTCGCGTCGCGCTTCTCTTCCGGCTCGACCAGCAAGTTCGCTTCGCCGGTGGTCAGGACGTCCGGCTCGACGATTTCGCGCAGCTGGGCCGTCATTTCAGGCGGCTTGTCGAACTTGTCGATCTCCCTTTGCTCCGGCGCTTCGACGTACGCCGGCACCACCACGCGCGTATCGAGCACGTCGATGGGATACTGCCGCGCGTTGATCGGCCCGAAATCCTCGAACGGCGTGATCTTCATGCCCCGTCCGACCAGCGTGCGATCGACCAGGACTCCCAGCGGCAAATGTTCGGGAATGGTGGTGGCGCCGGTCAGCGGCGGCGCATCAGAAAGGTCCGAGGGGACGACGGTGCGGTCGTCCATATACGTGGTTTTGCGCGACCCGTTCTTGCGAACGTCTTCCGGCTTTAGCGGCTTTACGTCCGTAGGGACTAGAGTTCGGGGAATCATGGCTTGTTGGGTGAGCCAAAGGCTCCCCGTTTGACGCGGTCGGCGTGTTCCTGGATGCCCGCCATTACCCGGCTCGCGAGTTCCAGCGCGCGCCGGCCGGCAATTCCGTCAACGCGAGGCGTTCGGCGCGTGCGTGTCGCCAGCAAGAACGCCCTCAATTCGGCGACGAGCGGTTCTTCCTGGGTCACGGGTACCTGTTCGAATTTGATTTCCGGTTGCGGATTGCCGGGGACCACGCGGACGCGCAGCAGGTCTTGCCGCGTGTAATCGACCGAGATGTACTCGTGCTCCTGAAAGAAACGAATCTTGCGCACGCGTTCGGTGGAAACGCGGCTGGCGGTGAGATTCGCCACCGTCCCCGTCTCGAATTCAACGCGCGCCTGCGCGATATCCACTTTGTCCGTGATCACGGGGATGCCGACGGCTTTCAGGTCGATCACCGGCGAATCGACCAGCGAAAGCAGGATGTCCAGGTCGTGAATCATGACGTCGTACACAACGTCGATATCCAGGCTGCGCGGCGTGAACATGCCCAGACGGTGAATCTCGAAAAACATCGGCTTGGAGACGATCTTCTTCGCCGCGACCACGGCGGGGTTGAAACGCTCGAGGTGTCCGATCTGCAGTATGCGATTCTGGCGCTGCGCCGATGCGATCAATCCATCCGCTTCGGCAAGCGTGAAAGACATCGGCTTTTCGACGAGGACGTCCATACCAGAATCGAGAAGGCGGCAGCCGATGCGACAGTGTTCTTTGGTGGGAACGGCGAGGCTCACCGCGTCGATCTTTTCGGTGGCCAGCGAATCCACATCGCGCAACACGCGAGTGCCGAATTCAGCGGCGACCGCGGCGGCGCGTTCGGCGTTCGTATCGACAACGCCCACCAGCTCGGCGCCATCGATCTTGCTCCAGACGCGGACGTGGTTTCGGCCGAACTCGCCGACTCCGACTACCGCGACGCGCGTTGCTTTTCCGTTCAAGATTTCCTCGTCTGCGACGCCTTCTTCGCATCGGTGTGTTGCTTCGCCGGCTGGAACGCTTGAATCGCGATTCCCGCTGCGTCGGCTTTCTCGATCATTTCGTCGCGCTCGAAAAGCAAGGTGCGATAGGCGTCGATCGCCATCGCCGTCGCGTTCAGGCGGCCCATCAACTCGATGGTGCGCAGGCCGACCACTGGCACATCGAAGCGCATATCCTGCTTTGGCTTGCTTACCTTCACGACTACGATCTTCTGCCCGCCGGCAATGCGAGCGGCTCGTTCGATGGTTTCGTCGGTGCCTTCCATCGCTTCGATTGCGACGCAAGCTTTGTCGCGCACCACCACCATTTGGCCGAGATCCAACTCCGCGATATGCCGCGCGACGTGCAAACCGTATTCCATGTCCGCGGCTTCAAGTTCGTCCGGCGCGCGGCGTGTCAGCACGCCCGGCGCCGGAAGCAGCGGTCCGAGAAACTTGGTCGAATCGACCAGCTCGATGCCTTCGTCTTCTAGCACCTTCGCGACGGCGCCGATTAGCGAGTCCGTATTTTTGCTGGGCAGCGCGAATAGCAGTTTTGCGAGCCGCCAATCCGGACGAATGCTGCTGAAAATCTTGTTGTGCTTCACCTGTCCGGCCATCACCGCCTGCTTCACGCCTTCCTTGTGCAGCAGGTCGATGGTCTTGCTCAACTCGCCTAGGCTTACCCAATGAATGCGCGACGCGAAGCGCTCCAGGTCCGGCGATGCTTCTTCGCGAATCGCGATCACCGCCATTTCAATGCCGCGGCTGCGCGCGCCTTCCAACACCAAAAATGGAAACGTTCCGTTTCCAGCGATCAAACCCCAACTCGAACTGTTCAGGTTTGAAGACAGCGTCTCAGCGTTTGCGGCGGCCATGGCTTATTTGGTGAGCCCGCGTTCGGCCGATTCGATGAAGCGTATAAGCGTTAAGACGTCATCCGAGCCCGGCAGGGTTTCACGAATCTTCTCGATGGCCTGCGAAGTGTTGAGCTTGGAACGCAGCAGCAGCCGGTACGCCTTCTCAATGTCTTTGATGCGCTCGGCGGAAAACCCCTGGCGCTCCAGACCGACCGCGTTCACCCCGTAGCAGCGCGTACCGCGCGGCGCCACCACCTTCGAAAACGGCGGCACATCCTGCGTGATCACAGTGTGCGCCGCGATATAAGAATATTTCCCGATCCGGCAGAATTGATGCACCGGACAGAACGCGCCGATCTGCGCGTAGTCTTCGACGGCGACATGTCCAGCGAGCGTTGCGCCGTTGACGAAGATCGTGTAATCGCCGATCTGGCAATCGTGCGCGATGTGCGCGTAGGACATGATCAAATTGTGGCTGCCGACGCGCGTCGTGGCGCCGCCCTTCACCGTTCCGCGGTTCACCGTGGAAAATTCGCGAAATTCGTTGTGGTCGCCGACTTCCAGAGTGACGCGCTCGCCCTTGAACGTCAGATCCTGCGGATCGCCACCCACCGACGCGAACGGGTACACGTGGTTGGCTTTTCCGAGCCGCGATGGTCCCTGGACCACGGCGTGATGATCGAGGATGCAGTCGTCGCCCAGTTCGACTTCGTCGCCCACTACAGCGTAGGCGCCGATCTTCACGTTCGTTCCGATTTTGGCCGAGGGCGAAACCACCGCTCGTGAATCCACTTCGATCATCCTGCTTTCTCTGCAGTCACCGGCGTTGGGCCCTGCGCCGCTTGAATTTCGACCATGGCGCACATCAACGTAGCTTCACAGACCAGCTCGCCGTTCACGCGCGCTTTGCCATCCACTTTGCAAAACGGGCCGCGCCAGGTCACCACCGTAACTTCCACTTTCAACTGGTCGCCGGGAACCACCGGCCGCCGGAAGCGGGCATTGTCTACCGCGACGATGTAAGGAAGCTTTTTCTCGCGGTCCTCAACGTCCTGCAGCAGCAGCAATCCGCCCACCTGCGCCATGGATTCAATAATCAGCACGCCCGGCATGACCGGCTTGTCGGGAAAATGGCCCTGGAAGAAATACTCGTTGATCGTGACGTTCTTGATTCCCACGATCCTTTTTTTTCGTTCCATTTCTTCAATCGCATCCACCAACAGGAATGGATAGCGATGCGGCAGGATCTTCTGGATCCCGATACTGTCGAGGATCATGGCTACGCCTCAGATAGGATTGCGAGCACTTGCGAACGGGGCCGCTGGCTGTGCACACATTACGACAGGCCGCGATTTTGAGCCTGCGCAATCTCACAATTCTATACGAAATAGTGACGGGTTGGAATCGGCGTTGCTGGGGGCGGGAAGCTGCTGCTAGCATTCTGCGGCATGAAAGCGAAGAAATCGGCGCGGGCCGCGGCCTCGAACGCGGCGGCGTTTCCGGCGAGAAAAGTCCTTGCGGAATTGCGGGCGAGAGAGAGCGCGATGGTGCGTCTGCTCGGCGAATTCGTGCGCTGCGAATCGTTCAGCTACGACAAGAAAGGTGTTGATGCTTTCGGGGTGCTCGTAGCGCGCGAGTGGAAACGGCGCGGCGCAGCTGTGCGCGTTCTGAAAAAAAAAGAGCGTGGAAATAATCTGCGTATCTCGGTGAACGCCACCGGCGCAAAGACGTACGGGCAGATTTTGGTGATCGGACATCTCGACACGGTATATCCGGCCGGGACGCTCGCGAAAACGCCGTTTCGCGTTTCGGGCGGGCGAGCTTTTGGGCCCGGGGCGTTCGACATGAAGGGCGGGCTTGTGCTGGCGCTCTTCGCCGTGGATGCGTTGCGTGCGGCCGGTGCCCCGGTGCACAAAGATTTCGTGTTTCTTTGGACGTCCGACGAAGAGATCGGGAGCGAAGCTTCGCGCGCGACCATCGAGGCGGAAGCGCGACTTAGCGACGCGGTGTTGGTTCTCGAGCCGTCGTTTGGCTCCGAAGGGAGATTGAAAACACAGCGCAAGGGCGTAGGCGGCGCGGACCTGGTGGTGACCGGAAAATCCGCGCACGCGGGGATCGATCCGGAAAAAGGCGTGAACGCGGTGCATGAGCTTGCTCTGCAGATCGAGCGCCTGATGAAGCTGAACGATCGCAAACGCGGAATTACCCTACAGACCACGGTTGTGGAGGGGGGGACGATTTCGAACGTCGTGCCCGAGTACGCGCGCGCAGAAGTTGACATTCGCTTTACACGCCTCGCCGACGGCGCTCACATCGAGCGCCAAATTCACGCGCTGAAGCCGATCCTTCCCGGAGCGCGCGTAAAAATCACCGGCGGAGTGAATCGTCCGCCGCTTGAACGCACGCCGGCGATTGCGGAGCTTTTCGCAAAGGCGCAAGCACTCATGAACTCGATCGGTCTCGCGCTGGGCGAGGCTTCAACGGGCGGCGGCTCGGATGGTAACTTCACGGCGGCTCTCGGCGTGCCGACGCTGGATGGACTTGGCTGCGTGGGGGACGGAGCGCACAGCCCGAGCGAGCATGTCGTGATTCGAGCCCTGCCCGAACGCGCAGCACTGCTCGCCGGACTTCTCGCTACTTTGTAAGTTCGAGCGATCGTTACCGCAGGTCTTGCTGGCGGACGTACGCGATGGTCTGTTCCTGAAGGTCGTTGTAGTCGCAGCGCAGAACTTCGCGCATCGCTTCTTCGGTGTTTGGAGCAGTGGAGATCTGGCCGAGCAACCGGCTCACGTCGCTCATTCCGCCGCTTTGCACGATCGATTCCACCGCCGCAAGCGACCACGCATACGCAAACGACGCCTGATACTGCGACAGGCTTAGCCATGAGCCTTCGAGCGATTCAAGCGATGGAAGGTTTCCTTGCCCTGCGGCTGCTGCCAGCGCTCCGGCGGACATCACGCTCCGCCGCCCTTCCATATATTGGGCGAGCCCTTCCTGCAGCCACGTTGGCGCGCGGCTGTGAGTTTTCTGTCCGACAAAACTGTGCGTCAGTTCGTGTTTTAACACGCGCGCAAGTTCCGGTGTCACGCTCGTGAGTCCTTGCACCGGAATGCGGATGCGCCCGTCATTGATTGCACCTGCCCAGCTGGGTGCGCGCGTGATATCCGCGAACGCCTGATCGGTGTAAAGAATCACGCCGATCTGCTCGGGCGGCGTGAAGTCGAGCTGCGAATCGAGATCGTTGAAGTCGTCTTCGAGAACGCGCAGGATTCCGCGAGCGAGGTCCGGAGTGGCGCTGCCGCTATATTTCAGCACGAAGTGCGCGGTCTCACCCTCGCGGTAACTTTCCTCCTCGTTTTTGTCGCGCTCGGCCTTCGCGAGTGCGTGCTCGATGTCCGGATCGGGGTGCAGCTTCTCGGCGCGCTTCCATTCGGCGACGGCGAGATCCACCTTGTTCGCGCCGTAGTAGGCCCAGCCGGTGAGCTTGGCAACGTCGGCCGAATTCGGATCGATACGGCGCGCGTGCTCCAGCGGATCGAGAGCGGCGGCGAACTGGCTCTCCTTCAGGTACAGGACCGCAAGATTCAGCAGCAGGCCCACATTATCGGGCGCGAACGCGAGCGCCTGGCGATATTGGTCGACGGCGGCGCTGGTGTCGCCCTTGCCGACCAGAAATTGCGCCGCCGCGTAGTGCGCTGCTGTCACCTTGTCGACCGCGAATTTGCTGCCGGTGCGCGCGTCGGTTTCGAGCTGAGCGAGATACGAAAAATCGATGGCGTTGTCGTGAACCGTCTTGCTGGAAATTTCCTCGTATCCTCGCACCGGTTCGAGCACGGGAGCCGATACCGGAGGTGCTGCCGTCGCCGCGGAACGGGAGGCGTAGGTGAAGCCGTCTCGGTCGATCCGGTCGACAATCGACTTTGGAATGGACATCTGGCCGGCAGGAGTGTCGTAGGTAACCCGGTCGCCGGCTTCGACCACGTTTGTCGCCACGATTCGGCGGCCGTTCTTCAGGACGATCGTGTCTGCCGAGGCGCACGTAGCCCCGAGCAGGACGGCCAAAAGCGCTGCGAGCCAGAAACGCACAGTTTAATGTTATCAGCGGGCTGCGCGACTGAAATCCACCGGCTTCCGGTTAAATGCTTAAACGGCTACAGGCCCTTCGTACAGGTGGCTTTCATCACCGAAGTACGCCGGTGAACGGGCCCTGCCGGCGTCCCGGTGGGCACAAAAAGGGCCGCGGAGGACGGTCGGTCCGCGGCCCTTGGCTGCCTTGCGGCATGGTGGTTTACGTGGTTGCGCGCGATCCGCTGAAGAGATGAATGACCAGCGAGATTACGGCCAGCAGTAGAAGGATATGAATCAACCCGCCGGCGATATGAAACATCAGGAATCCGCACGCCCACAGAACCACCAGCAAGATGGCGATTCCCAAGAACGGTCCAAACCTCATTGAAAACCTCCGGCGCGCCTGGGAGCGGCGCTCGTCAGACCCCATCGTCGGCCGGATCCCCCGACCGTGCCATACCGCGAATGCCCTACAATCGGCCCGGAAATCCGAGTGCCGAAATCGGAATTAGGAGGTTTCGCGTATTCGCGGTCCTTTCGATGTTTTTCAGGATTTGAAATTGTTACAGTCAAGGTATGCGGGGAGTCGGCTCATGTTCACTCGCGCTCGCGTTCGTGGTGCTGTGGGTGGGAGCAGCGCTATCCGCACCTGCGCTGGCGCAGGACACGCCGACTAGGGTGCCAGCGCCCACGGCACCCAGCGCAACTCTGAACGCACCACAAACCTCCGACGCCCGGGCGCTTTATGAAGCGCTCAACGCCCTGCGAGTCGACTCCCATCGCGTTTATGCAGTCCACGATCTGGCGCTACGCCGGGACGTGGTGACGCTCTCATTCGCCGATGGCAAATTGGGCTTCCTACAGGCGCTTGACGGCCGGGTCAGCGGGGCAGTCTTTACCGGGCACGGCCACGTGATCGCACTGCCGAGCGATGCAGGCGAACGGCGATCGCTTGCGCAATACATCGGCGTGCCGATCATCGATCAACCGTTCACCAAGGCGTATCTGCGCTTCACCGACGCCACGGCCGCCGAATTGACCCATCAAATCGAATCGAACGGTGATCTCGCCGCGCCCGACGGGGATTTCGTCGACGGGTGGAACAAGCTGGTGCCCGGCCTCGCCCCGTCGCAGTCGCTCCGCACCATGACGGACTGGCTTTCGAGCGATCCGATACCTTATTTCTACGCACTGGTCGAGAGCGATCGCCTGGGTGCGTTCGATCTTCTCGTGGACCAGCGCCGCGAGGAGCAGGTTTCGATCGGACAGCCTCGCGCCACCGATGGGATCACCTCTTACGACGTGTGGTCTTCGTTCCGCTCGCGCGATGCAGATCCAGCGAACGATGCGCAACAAGTCGATACGTTTGTACCGTTGGGCTACACGATTGACTCGACGGTCCGCGACGATCTCTCGCTTGACGGAAAAACCACCGTGCGGCTGAAGTGCGTCCGCACCGGCGAGCGCGTGGTTCCGCTTGAGCTTTCGCGCACACTCGAACTGAAAACGATCAACCTCGCGGGTGGACAACCGCTCACATTTTTTCAGAATGACGAACTTGGCCAGCGCGACGTGCTTCGGCGGGGAAACGATTTTGTACTCGTGGTGCTTCCCGAAGCGGCGCGCGCGGGCGATGAGTTCGATCTGACCGCCGTGTATCAAGGCAATGTGATCGCCGATGCCGGTAACGGCGTAAAATTCGTCGGCGAACGTGGTTCGTGGTACCTGCACGCGGGCGGAATTTATTTTGTGCCGTTCGATCTCAGGTTCCGCTGGCCGAAACGCTACACGCTCGTCGCAACCGGGAAAAATACCGCCGCGCACGATGATGGCGAATCGAAGACAGGCCGTTGGCAATCGCAGCAACCCTTCACCGTAGCGGGCTTCAACCTCGGCGAATATCGCAGCGCCGTTGTGGCCGGTCCTCCGGTCGTCGCGCTCTACGCCAACCAGCAACTCGAAAACGCGATCGCCGCGCGCATGCGAGACGGCAGCGCTACCGGAGCGGCAGCCACCTCGGACCAAGCCGAGGCGGCGCAGACCGCCAATCCCTACATGTTGCCGCCGCAAAATGTGACGCTTTTGCAGCCTCCTCCGCCGAGCCCGGCCGGCGTCCTGAAGGATCTAGGTCGCCAGGTTTCGGACTCCGTGCAGTTCTTCGAAAAAAGCAACGGGCCGTTTCCCTTCGACCATCTCGACGTCGCACAGATTCCCGGCACGTTTGGCCAGGGCTGGCCGCAGCTGGTTTATCTTTCGACGCTCGCGTTCCTGCCGTCCGATGCGCAATCGCGAGTGGGCCTCGATGAGTGGGGCGAACGTGAAGCGCACGAATTGATGCCGTTTCACGAAGTGGCGCATCAGTGGTGGGGCAACGTCGCCGCGGGCGAAACCTATCGCGATGTGTGGCTCGAAGAAGGCATGGCAAATTATCTCGCGATGCTCTATACGGACAGCCGCAAACCGAGCGATCATCGCCTCGCGAAATGGCTCGAGCACTATCGCGCCGCACTGCTCGCGAAGCCCGCCGGTTCGAATGCGTCGCTCGATGAAACCGGGCCGCTCAGTCTCGGCCTGCGGCTCAACGGAATGCAGCAGCCGCGGGCGTATTCAACGATCGTCTACGGCAAGGGCGCATGGGTGATTTACATGTTGTCGGAAATGTTTCGCGATCCTTCCGCGCCGGATCCCGACGCGAAATTCCGCCAGTTTCTTCGCGCAGTCCTCGACGAGTATCGCTTCCGCGCAATGACCACCGCGGATTTCGAGCGCGTTGCGGAGAAATTCATGACGCCGTCGATGGACCTGGAAGGCTCGCACCGGCTCAACTGGTTTTTCGACGAGTGGGTGAACCACACCGGCATCCCGCGCTACTCACTGAAATTTTCCTCGAAAGCAAGGGGAAAGCAATTTGTCGTAAGCGGCGTGCTGCTGCAAGACGGCGTCGATGAAGCGTTCACCGAGAACGTGCCGATCTACATCACCCACGCCGGCGGAAGATCCGAATTTCTTGGTAACCTCGTCACCGGCGGCGCCGAAACGCAATTCCGATTTACCTCAAAAACAAAACCCGGCCACCTCGTTGTCGATCCGAATCACACGCTATTGTGCCAATTCGAATAGTGAAATGAAATTTCGCGTTTCGTCTTGACACTCGCCGATTTCTAAACAAAATCTAATCGGTCGTTTTGTTTCATTCATCGCGTTCGCGGAAAAAATAATTCGTTTCATCTTGCGTCCGCGCCGATGTGGTCTTATTCTATGCCGTCCGAAGGACAGCTTATTTTTCCTCTTCCGCTGTTCGTGGCTCGAAAAGGCGTTCGACGTGCGGGAAATCTTCGGATCGTGAAGCGCTGAACCTGGTGGGGCCAGGATTTCAGCGGTTGCGCTACATGAATGCCCCTGTCTCATTTTTAGAGCGATGAAAATCACTCGGGGTAATGCGTGGAAACTGAGCTTCCGCACCACTCAGCCAGTGCCGGTCTCGTTCACCCGATACTTGAGCCGGGCCAGAGCCTAGCCAGCGTAACGGACAAGATCAGCGACGTCGTTTTGAAACGGCCCATCATGAAGGGCTGGGTCTTCGGCTTGCTGATTTCGTTCAGCTTGCTGATGCTTCTGAATCTGACGATTGCTTACCTGCTCACGGTGGGTGTCGGAATCTGGGGCATAAATATCCCCATCGGCTGGGGATTTGCGATCGTCAATTTCGTCTGGTGGATTGGGATCGGTCACGCCGGGACTCTGATTTCCGCTATCCTTCTTCTTCTCCGCCAGCAGTGGCGCACCTCGATTAACCGCTTTGCCGAAGCGATGACCTTGTTCGCCGTCGCTTGCGCGGGCATGTTCCCGCTGCTTCACATGGGTCGCCCGTGGCTTTTCTTCTGGCTGATGCCCTATCCGAACTCGATGTGGCTCTGGCCGCAGTTTCGCAGCCCGCTGGTTTGGGACGTTTTCGCGGTCTCGACCTACCTGACGGTCTCTTTATTGTTCTGGTACGTCGGCCTGCTTCCGGACCTCGCAACACTCCGCGACAAAGCCGCAAAGCCAATATTACAAAAGATTTACGGTGCTTTGGCGCTCGGCTGGCGTGGTTCCGCGGTCCACTGGACGCGTTACGAGACCGCCTCTCTGCTCCTCGCCGGTCTCGCGACGCCGCTGGTCGTCTCAGTCCATACGGTTGTGAGCTTTGACTTTTCGGTCGGACAGATTGCCGGCTGGCACACCACGATTTTCCCGCCGTATTTCGTCGCGGGCGCCATTTATTCGGGCTTCGCGATGGTGCTTTCGCTCGCGATTCCCATCCGGAAATATTACGGCTTGGAAGGCTATATCACCATGCGCCACCTCAATAACATGGCCAAGGTGATGCTCGCGACCGGCCTGATCGTCGCTTACGGCTACGTTTTCGAGTTTTTCATGGCGTTTTACAGCGGCAACCAGTATGACCGGTTCGCCATCCAGAACCGCCTCCACGGGCCCTACGCACCTTTCTACTTTGCGCTGTGGGCCTGTAACATATTCATTCCACAGTCTTTGTGGTTCAAGAAGGTTCGCGAGAACACCCTGGTTCTGTTCATCATCTCGATCATCGTCAATATGGGCATGTGGCTGGAACGATTCGTGATCGTCGTGATCAGCCTGCACCGCGACTTCCTGCCCTCATCCTGGCGGATGTACTATCCAACTCGTTGGGACTGGGCAACTTACGCGGGTACGCTCGGGCTTTTCTTTACCCTGCTGTTCCTGTTCCTCCGCGTGCTGCCGGCGATTTCGATGAGTGAAGTGCGCACGCTCGTACTGGAAACGGATCCGAAGCAAAAGCACTAGGAGAAGGCGAAGCGTTCGATGGCTCAGATTTTTAACCGTACCGCGAACATCGTTTCGAAGGCCAGCATCGTCGCCGTGGGCGGATTGGTGGCTCTTTTGGGCGGCGTGCTTTGGACGCTGATGATGTCGCCGTACTACACGAACGTAAATTTGACGCGTGAGCAGCCGGTTCCCTTCAGCCATAAGCACCATGCGGGCGAGCTGGGAATCGATTGCCGTTACTGTCACACCTCGGTCGAGAAGTCTTCGTTCGCAGGCGTACCGCCGACGCAGACTTGCATGACCTGCCATTCGCAGATCTGGACCAACGCGCCGATGCTCGAGCCGGTGCGCGCGAGTTATCGCGACAACAAATCGATTTCCTGGATTCGCGTGAACGCGCTGCCCGATTACGTTTACTTCAATCACAGTATTCACGTCGCGAAAGGCGTGGGCTGCACGACTTGCCACGGCCCGATCGCTGAAATGCCGCTCACATACAAAGCCAACACGCTCTACATGGGCTGGTGCATCAATTGCCATCGCCAGCCGGAAAAATATCTCCGGCCGAAGTCCGAAGTGTTCAACCCGAATTACGTTGAGCCCGCGAATCAAATGCAGCTGGGCGCGCAGTTGGTGAAGGACTACAAGATCCAAAGTTTGCGGACGATGCAGAGCTGTTCGACATGTCACCGGTAAGCGAGACGCGAAGAAAAAATGAGTTCTGACGCCAATCCGAAGCTGCCCACCTCGATCGATCTTGAAGCCGTGCGGGCCAAGCTCGTCCAGGAAGACGGCAAGCGCTTCTGGCAGAGCCTCGAAGAATTGTCCGAGACGCCGAAGTTTCACGACTTCCTGAAGAACGAATTCCCCGAGGCGGACAAGCCCGGTGCGGAAATCGGCCGGCGCGATGTGCTGAAAATCGCGGCGGCTTCCGCGGCGCTCGCGGGATTGAGCGCCTGCACCAAGCTGCCCACCGAACGGATCGTTCCTTACGTGAAACCGCCCGAAGAAATCATTCCCGGGCTTCCGTTGTTCTACGCTACGTCGATGCCGCTGGCAGGTATCGCAAGCGGCCTGCTGGTGGAAAGCCACATGGGCCGCCCGACGAAAGTAGAAGGCAACAAAGAACATCCGGGCAGCCTGGGTGGCACGGACGTCTTTTCGCAGTGCTCGACGCTCGGACTCTACGATCCGGACCGCTCGCGCATCGTGGTCTATGAAGGTCGTCTGAGCACATGGGAAATTTTCGCGAGCGCGATGAGCGACGCTGCGGGTTCGCTGCCAATGACAGGCGCTGGTCTGTCCATCCTGACCGAAACCGTGACCTCGCCGTCGCTCGCCGCACAGATCAAGAACGTGATGGCGCGTTTCCCGCAAACGAAGTGGCACCAGTACGAACCGTGTGGACGTGACAACGTCCGCGCAGGCGCGCAGCTCGCTTTCGGCAAGCCAGTCAACACCGTTTACAAGATCGATCAGGCCGACGTAATCGTTTCGCTCGACGCGGACTTTATCAACAACGGTCCGGGCCACGTTCGTTACGCGCGAGAATTTTCGAGCCGCCGCATCATCGACGGTGCTTCGCAGAATCTGAACCGGCTCTACGTCGTCGAGAGCATGCCGACCAGCACGGGCGCGGTGGCCGATCATCGCCGCGCAATTCGAGCTTCGGACGTAGCGCGATTCACACAAGAACTCGCCTCTGCCGCGAACGTGATGGGCTTTGCGGGAAATCCTGGGCCAAGTGGCATTCCTGCTGAGTGGACCAAGGCCGTCGGCAAAGATCTTGCCGCGCATCACGGCTCCTCGCTGGTGATTGCAGGCGAAGAGCAGCCGCCGATTGTTCACGCGCTTGCGCATGCGATGAATGCGGCGCTGGGCAACGTCGGCAAAACGGTTTACTACACCGAGGCGCTTGAAGCGAATCCGGTGAACGGGATCGAATCGCTCACCGATCTCGTTTCGGATATGCGCTCCGGCAAAACTCAGTTGCTGCTGATTCTCGGCGGCAATCCGGTATACGACGCGCCGGCCGACCTCGATTTCCTCGGCGCGCTGAAACAGGTTCGGCTGCGCATCCATTCCGGCCTTTACAACGATGAAACCGCGGAATGGTGCCAGTGGCATGTGCCTGCAACGCATTATCTGGAAATGTGGGGCGATGCCCGCGCGTATGACGGCACAATCAGCTTGATCCAGCCTCTGATTCAGCCGCTTTACGACAACCATTCGCCATACGAAATTCTGACGACGCTCACCAAAGATTCAGGTAAGTCCGGCTACGAAATCGTTCAGGGCTACTGGCAAGGCGCGCGCACGGAAAAAGACAAAGCTTTCACCGCCTACTGGGAGAAGTCGCTGCATGACGGCGTAATGGCTGGTACCGCGCTCCCTGCAATTTCCGTTTCGCCGCGCACCGAACTTGGCCGCGAAGCAGTTCCCACAAACTCTGGCGCGCTTGAACTTGTGTTCCGTCCCGACCCGACGATCTTCGACGGACGCTTTGCAAATAACGGCTGGCTGCAGGAACTGCCGAAGCCCATCACCAAACTCACCTGGGATAACGCGGCGATGATTAGCCCGTCCACCGCGCAAAAGATGGGTCTGGTGACCGGCGACTACGTGAAACTCGCCGTCGGCGGCCAGGAAGCTTTTGCAGGTGTGAATATGGTTCCCGGCCACGCCGACAATTCCATCACCGTGCATCTCGGCTTTGGCCGCTCGCGCGCTGGCAATGTGGGCAACGGGCCCGGCTTCAGCGCTACGCTGCTGCGCACCACGAAAGAGCCGTGGATCGCGGACACGGTTACACTCACCAAGACCGGCAAAACTTTCTCGTTCGCCCTCACGCAATTCCAGTATCCGATCGATCAGGACGGACACGACGGAAGCCTGGAAGGCGAACAAGCCGAGCGCCGCGAGCTGATTCGCGTCGGAACGCTGGAAGATTGGAAGAAAGATCCGAACTTCGCGAAGATCGAAGAAGAGGAAGCCACCAAAGGACTCACGCTCTACCCCGGCTTCAAGTACGAAGGCTATGCGTGGGGAATGTCGATCGACCTGAACAAGTGCGTCGGCTGCAATGCCTGCGTGGCGGCGTGCGCTGCGGAGAATAATACGCCCGTCGTCGGCAAAGAGCAGGTGATGAGGGGCCGCGCGATGCACTGGATTCGCATCGACACGTACTTCAACGGCTCGCTCGACGCTCCGAACACGTTCTTCGAGCCGATGCTCTGCCAGCAGTGCGAAAACGCGCCCTGTGAAGTCGTCTGTCCGGTCGGCGCCACCGTTCACAGCTCCGAAGGCTTGAACGATATGGTCTACAACCGCTGCGTCGGCACGCGCTACTGCTCGAACAACTGCCCTTACAAAGTGCGGCGGTTCAATTTTCTGCTGTTCCAGGACTGGAAGACGCCGAGCCTGTACGGCCTGCGCAATCCGAACGTCACCGTTCGAAGCCGCGGCGTGATGGAAAAATGCACCTACTGCGTGCAGCGCATCAATGCGGCGAAGATCCGTTCCGAGGTCGAGAATCGCTCCGTCATTGACGGCGAAATTGTCACTGCCTGCCAGGCGGCGTGCCCGGCCGATGCGATTGTCTTCGGCAATATCAACGATAAGAACAGCCGCGTCTCGAAAGCCAAGGCGCAATCGCGGAATTATAGTTTGCTGGATGATTTGAACACGCGCCCGCGCACCACGTATCTGGCGCGCGTGACGAATCCGAATCCGGATTTGAACGCTTAATTTTTGTAGCAAGCGAAAACGCAAGGAAGAGGAATGAGCACCGCTCCGATTTACGGATTGATGGCGGAATTCGATACGCCGGACCAGCTGCTCCAGGCGGCGCAGCGCGTTCATGACGCGGGCTATCGCAAGATCGAAGCCTACTCGCCGATTCCGGTCGAGGGGCTTTCGGAAGCGATCGGATTTCACGGCACCGCGCTGCCGGCGATCGTATTTACCGGCGGCCTGCTCGGCTGCATCACCGGATTTGGAATGCAATGGTATGCGAACGTGATCAGCTATCCGCTCAACGTAGGCGGCAAGCCGTATAACAGCTGGCCGCACTGGATTCCGATCACATTCGAGTTGACCGTGCTGGGCGCGTCGCTGTGCGCCGTGTTTGGCATGCTGGCGCTCAACGGCTTTCCGAAGCCGTACCATCCCGCATTCAACGTGCCGGGATTCGCGCGCGCTTCGCAGGACAAGTTTTTCCTTTCGATCGAGGCGATCGACAATAAATTCGACGCGCAGAAGACGAAGGACTTTTTGCAGAGCTTGAATCCGACTGAGGTTGTAGCAATTGAAGATTGATCGCGCTTTCGGAAAGCTAACTCTCGCCGCCGGCCTGTGCGGCGTGGCGCTGCTGCTTGGCGGCTGCCGCCTGGACATGCACGTCCAGCCGAAATACCTGCCTTACGAACCGACCGACTTTTTCGGCGACGGCCGCTCGGAGCGTCCCGCGATTCCCGGGACGATTGCGCGCGGGCACCTGCACGACGACGAACTGTTCTACACCGGCGAGGAAAACGGCGTGGCGGTGGACAAGTTCCCCTTCCCGATCACGCAAGCCGATATCGAACGCGGCCGCCAGCGCTACAACATCTACTGCACGCCGTGCCACGATTACACCGGCAACGGCCGCGGCATGATCGTCCAACGCGGATTTCCATCGCCCCCTTCGTTCCACATCCAGAGTTTGCGCGAAGCGCCCGCTGGACACTTTTTCCAAGTCATCACCAATGGTTACGGCGTGATGTACAGCTACGCTGCACGCGTCGAGCCGGCCGATCGCTGGAGAATCGCCGCCTACATTCGCGCGCTGCAGTTGAGCGAGCACGCTTCGGTCAACGATGTTCCAGAAGCGGATCGCGCCAAACTTTCTGAAGCAAAGCCGGGGCAACCAGAATGAGTGCGTCGGGCGCATCGCAAACAAAATTGGCGCGCTTCATCGTCCCATTCGCTGGAATCGGGATTTTGGCGCTGGCCGTTGCCGCGTTTCTCGCTATGCGCGAGCCGCAGATGGGCTTCCGCTCCTATCTCTTCGCGTTCGTCTATTGGTTCGTAGTTCCCATGGGCTGTATGGGCTTGTTGATGATGCACCATCTGGTTGGCGGCTGGTGGGGATTGCCGATTCGCCGTTTGCTCGAAGCGGGCACGCGGACGCTGCCGCTCACCGCGATTCTTTTCATCCCCGTGCTGCTCGGAATGAACAGGATCTACTCGTGGATTTACAATCCGGGCGATCTGCTCACCGACCCGAATTTCAAATTCAAGATGGAGTACCTCACCGAGCACGGGTTCATCCTGCGCGCCGTGGTCTACTTCGTGATCTGGATTGGCATCGCCACGCTGCTCAACAAATTCTCGCGCGAGCAGGACGCGTCCGGCGCCGACGGCACAAAGTTTGCGCTGCGCATGGAAGGCATGAGCGGCCCGGGAATCATTCTCTGGGCTTTTGCGTTAACCTTTGCAATGGTCGATTGGGTGATGTCACTCGAACCGAAATGGTTCTCTACCATCTACGGCATGCTGTTCATGGTGATTTCCGCGCTTACTGGGTTGTCGCTGGTGATCTTCGTGTTGCGCAGCATTGCTGACGATGAACCCACGGCCGGTGTCGTTACGCCGCAAGTCTTCAACGATCTGGGCAACCTGATGCTGGCCTTCACCATGCTCTGGGCCTACCTGTCGTTCTCCCAATTCCTGATCATCTGGGCTGGCAACATCAAAGACGAAATTCCCTGGTACATGTCCCGTGCGTTCGGCGGCTGGGGTGCCCTCGCGGCTGTGCTGATCGTGCTGCACTTCGCCGTACCGTTCCTGCTGCTCTTGCAACGCGGTGTGAAGCGGCGCCTGCGGTGGCTTTCGATTGTCACCGGAATGATGCTGTGCTTGAGCGCCGTCGACGTGTACTGGCTGATCGTGCCGGCCTACGAAGGCAGCCCGCAGCTTCATCTCACCGACATTTTTGCATTCATCGGGATCGGCGGGCTTTGGCTCGCATTTTATTTCTGGCAGCTGGGACGCATGCCGCTGCTGCCCTTGAACGATCCGCGATTTGAAGGAGCGCTCGCGCATGAGCATGGAGACTAAGCCGCCGTCCGGTCAGAAGCCCGTGCCGGGCACCGACTCGGCCTTCGAGCACGTTGACGCTTCGCCCTCGGGTCTGGTTAAAGCTGGTGCCGTCCTCGCCATGATCTTGATCGTCGTGTTCGTGGCGATGCGCTTCGCGTGGCATGGTTTCATGAAGATGTCTCCGGTGGGCGAAAACGCTTCTCCCATGAACGACGCGCGCATCCTGCCGCCGCGTCCGCGCCTGCAGACCGATCCGCAGAAGGAGATTCACGATTACTGCCAGCAGCAGTACAGCACTCTGGATTCTTATGGATGGGTCGATCAGAGCGCCGGAGTCGTACGCATCCCCATTGACCGCGCGATTGCGCTGACGGCCTCAAACGGCTTGCCGTCGCGCCCGAAAGGTGAAGTGCCGGCCGGAGCCACCGATCCCGGTTCTGAATCGCTGGTACCCGCCGAGGGCGTCACCGGTCCGTGCGGCTACCTGCACAACGAGATTGACGCGAAGCAAAAACTGCAACAGAAAGTGGAAGAAGAAGCGGCCGAAGCGAAGAAGCACTAACGGACTGCGAACGCTCGAGCGTTTCGGGTGCCGGCGTTACATGAGGCAAATTTAGATCGTGTTTGCGATTTCCAATTCGGGGACCAAATCGGCTGCCAAATCAGCCATCGTTCGCGCAGCTCTCGCAGCTTTCGTGTTGGCCGGCGTATTCTGCATCACGGCGCCGCACGCGGAAGCGCAGCTCAGCGATCCCGTCCAGCGCATCGGCATTCGTCCGGATCTGCTGAAGAATGTCGGCATCGACCAGAAATTGAACCAACAAGTCCCACTCGACCTCACGTTTCGCGACGAGAACGGCAACACGGTCCAGCTCGGCAGATACTTCGGCCAGAAGCCCGTCGTCCTTTCCTTGGTTTATTACGACTGCCCGATGCTCTGCACCCAGGTGCTAAGCGGGATGGAAGCGAGCCTGCGCAACATTTCGCTGAACATCGGCTCGGACTTCAATGTCGTCACCGTGAGCATCGACCCGCACGAGGACTCGAAGCTCGCCCATGTGAAACAGGAGCTCTATACAGGCGTTTACGGCCGGCGCGGCGCCGCACAAGGCTGGCACTTCCTCACCGGCGACGAGCCGCAGATCAAGCAACTCGCCGATTCCGTAGGATTCCGCTATGCCTACGATCCGGATTCGAAACAGTTCGCCCACGCCAGCACGATCATGGTGCTGACGCCGGAGGGCAAGATTTCTAAGTACTTTTATGGCATCACTTACCCGTCGCGCGATTTGCGCCTGGGAATCGTGGACGCTTCAGACGGAAAAATCGGCACGCCGGTCGATTCCGTGCTGCTGTTCTGCTACCACTACGATCCGGCCACGGGGAAATACGGCTTGCTGGTCTCGCGCCTGATACAGGGCGGCGGCCTGCTCACCCTGCTGATACTGGGTGGCTTCATTTTTATTTTGTTTCGCCACGAGCGCCGTTCGCACCGGGCGCAGGAAAGTAAGGCATAAGCGCGCGCTGTGGGTTGTAACGCAGCGAAGCGAAGGGTTTATCGACTGAGATCATGATGGGTATCGTCCAGACCGGATTGCAACAACTCGCGGCCGCTGTGCTTCATTTTCCCTTGAAGCCGGAGGCAGCCTCTTCGATCGCCGAGGGCGTCGACCGCCTCTATTACTTCCTCACGGCGCTCACGCTGTTCTTCACGCTTCTGATCTTCGGCACGATTTTCTTTTTCATGATCAAGTACCGGCGCCGCTCGCCTGACGAGATTCCTCCGGACACTCGAACTCACATGGCGCTGGAGCTGACCTGGACGATCATCCCCACGCTGATTTGCGTCGTGATTTTCGTCTGGGCGTCGTGGCTCTACGTGCGCAACGCCGTCCCACCCGCCGCTTCCACCGAAATGTTCGTTGTCGGCAAGCAGTGGATGTGGCACGTGCAGCATCCTGAAGGCGTCCGCGAGATAAACGAGCTTCACATTCCGGTGGACACGCCCATCAAGCTCACGATGACCTCCGAGGACGTGATTCACGATTTCTACATTCCGGTTTTCCGCGTGAAGCATGACGTCACGCCCGGCCGCTACTCCTCGCTCTGGTTCGAAGCTACCGAAAAGGGTACGTTCCACCTTTTCTGCGCGCAATACTGCGGCACGGACCACTCCGAAATGATCGGCTGGGTGTACGTGATGTCGCCGCAGGATTACGCCGCTTGGCTCGCAAGCAGCGCGGGCACGCCTTCGATGGCCCAGGACGGCGAGCGCCTCTTCAACCAGTATGGCTGCGCGAGCTGCCACGCCGCCGACAATTCCGGCCGCGGCCCGTCGCTCGTGGGCATCTACAACACCGAGCAGCGGATGAAGAATGGCGATCTGAAGCTGGTGGACGAGACCTTCGTTCGCCAGGCGATCGTCAACCCGAACTCTCAGGCTCTGCCGAATTATGCGCCGATCATGCCCACCTTCCAGGGTCAAGTCAGCGAAGAGCAGGTGCTGCAGTTGATCGCTTACGTGAAATCGCTGGCAGGGGAAGAAAGGACGTCGAACCCGAAATGAGCACGGCCACTCTAGACGTTCACGCGCATGACGCCCCGGTACCCGGAGCGGAGCGCAAAAACTATTTGAACGTGGACCACAGCGTGAAGTCGTGGCTGCTCACGGTCGACCACAAGCGCATCGCGATCCTCTACCTCATTTCGATCACCCTGATGTTCTTTGTCGGCGGCCTGTTCGCCGTACTGATGCGCGTTCACCTGATCGAGCCGCAGGGCTTCCTGGTTGCGCCGGAAAGTTACAACAAGCTCTTCACCATGCATGGCGTGATCATGGTGTTTTTCTTCCTGGTCCCGTCGATTCCCGCCACGCTCGGCAACTTCCTGGTGCCGATGATGATCGGCGCGCGGGACCTGGCCTTTCCTAAGCTCAATCTGATCAGCTGGTACATCTACATCATCGGCGCGTCCTTCACGCTTTATTCCGTAATTTCTGGTGGCGTCGATACCGGCTGGACGTTCTACACGCCCTACAGCAGCACCTTCGCGCACACCCAGGTGATTCCCACGGCGCTGGGCGTTTTCATCACCGGCTTCTCTTCGATCCTTACCGGCTTGAACTTCATCGTCACGATTCACAAGATGCGCGCTCCGGGCCTCACCTGGTTCCGGCTGCCGCTCTTCATTTGGGCGATGTACGCAACCAGCGTGATCTTCATCCTCGGCACGCCGGTGATCGCGGTCACCATGTTCCTTCTGGGCCTCGAACGCCTGCTGCATATCGGCATCTTTGATCCGGCCATCGGCGGCGACCCGATTTTGTTTCAGCACCTGTTCTGGTTCTACTCGCATCCGGCCGTCTACATCATGATTTTGCCGGGCATGGGCGTGATGAGCGAACTCATCACCGCGTTCTCGCGCAAGCGCATCTTCGGTTACACCTTCGTCGCGTTCTCGAGTTTGGCCATCGCAGTCATCAGCTTCCTGGTCTGGGGACACCACATGTTCGTCACCGGCCAATCCGTGTACGCGGGCTTGATCTTCTCGGTGTTGAGCTTCCTGGTCGCAATTCCCTCCGCCATCAAAGTCTTCAACTGGACCGCGACCCTTTATAAAGGCTCGATCTCTTACGAAGCGCCGATGCTCTACGCGCTCGGCTTTATCGGCCTTTTCACCATGGGCGGCTTGACCGGATTGTTCCTCGCCTCGCTCGCTACCGACGTGCATTTGAACGGCACTTACTTCATCGTCGCGCACTTCCACTACATCATGGTGGGCGGCGCGGTTATGGCGTACCTCGGCGGCTTGCACTTCTGGTGGCCGAAGATGACCGGCCGTCTGTATCCTGACGCGTGGGCGCGCTTCGCGGCGTTGGTGATTTTCGTCGGGTTCAACCTGACCTTCTTCCCGCAGTTCGTGCTCGGCTATCTGGGCATGCCGCGCCGCTACGCTGTCTATCCCGTTGAATTCCAGACGCTCAACGTAATGTCCTCCGCCGGAGCTTCTATCCTTGGCGTGGGTTATCTGATTCCGCTGATCTATTTCATCTGGTCATTCAAGTACGGCCCGATCGCCGGCCCGAATCCCTGGGGCGCGAAGGGCCTTGAGTGGCAAACGCCTTCTCCGCCGCCTACGGAAAACTTCACGGAGATTCCAGTCGTAACCGAGCAGGCGTACGACTACGCTCAAACTACAGGACAGGGCGGACACTGATATGTCTGATGCAGCCGTTCACAACGCGCACCCGCCGGGCTTTGCGCATCAGTTCGAAACCATGGACCAGCAGCGGGAATCCGCCACGATGGGCATGTGGGTTTTCCTGGTCACCGAAATTTTGTTCTTCGGTGGCCTGTTTGGCTCCTACATCGTCTACCGTGCGCTATACCACGACTCGTTTGAGATCGGAAGCAACCTGCTCAACGTCAAGTTCGGCGCCACGAACACCATCGTGCTGATCGGCAGCTCGCTCACGATGGCGCTCGCGATCCATGCCGCGCAGGCGGGAAAGAAAGCCAGGGAGCAGATGATGTGGCTGCTTCTCACCATTCTGCTCGGCGCAATATTCCTTTTCTTAAAGTTCCGCTTCGAATGGACGGCCGACTACCACGAGCACCTCATCCCCGGCTTCGGCTTCGTCGTCCGGCCGGAATGGGGCGCAGCCGGACCGCACGTTCCGATGTTCTTCTGCTTTTATTTCTTTATGACCGGCCTGCACGCAATACACATGATCGTCGGCATCCCGATTCTTTTGGTGATGACCTGGATGGCCTCGCGCAACACATTCAACGCTAACTACAACGCGCCGCTCGAGAACACCGGCCTTTACTGGCACTTTGTCGATATCGTCTGGATTTTCCTGTTCCCACTTCTGTATTTGGTGGGCGGCCGCTGGGGGACACACTAATGTCGGGGCACGTCGTACCGATTAAGACTTATCTGTTGATCTTCTTCGCGCTGATGGTGCTCACCGTCGCTACCACAGGCGCCGCGTTTGTCGACATGGGCATCTGGAATACGCCTGTCGCGCTGGCCATTGCTGCCGCGAAGATGACCCTCGTCGTGCTGTTCTTCATGCACGCCAAATACACTCACGGCCTCACCCAGGTCGTGATTCTGTGCGGCTTCTTCTTCCTCGCGCTGCTTGTTGCCTTTACGCTTGCCGACGAACTCACGCGTGGATGGGGACCGCAACCTCACGCATGGGGCGCACTCCTGCTCTTCGCTCGCGGGATTTTCTAGCGCGTTGTTCAGACCGTTACTTACATTGAACGCAGCACCACGGGTTGATTTCGTGCGGGTGTGCTGGCACGTCGGTGCGGGCTACTGTGGTACGGCGCGGAAGGCCACAACTGCGTTCAATCCGCCGAACGCGAAGGAGTTGGATAGCGCGGCGCCGACGCGTCGGACCCGCGGCTTATTCGGGATGTAGTCGAGCGTGCACTCAGGGTCGGGCTCGTTGTAGTTCGCCGTCGGCGGCAGGATGCCATTGTGGAGCGCTAGCACCGTGGCAATGGCTTCGAGCGCGCCTGCTGCGCCGAGCGCGTGCCCGTGCATGGATTTCGTCGAGCTGACGCCGATCTTGTCCGCGTGGGCGCCAAACACTTCGCGGATCGCGCTGCTTTCCACCGGATCGTTGCCCGGGGTGCCGGTGCCGTGCGCGTTGATGTAACCCACCTCTTCGGCCGCCATCTCCGCTTCACGCAACGCGCCGCGCATCGCGCGCGCCGGGCCGTCCACTGTCGGCTGCGTTAGGTGGTGCGCATCGGACGTCATGCCAAACCCGCAAAGCTCCGCGTAAATTTTCGCGCCGCGCGCCTTGGCCGTATCCATCGGCTCGAGCGTCATCATCGCGCCGCCCTCGCCGAGCACCATGCCCCGCCGATCCTTGCTGAAAGGCCGGCAGGTATCTGGCGCAATCACGCGCATCGCCTCCCACGCCTTCAGCATGCCGATGGTGAACATCGCCTCGCTGCCACCGGTGATCGCGAAATCGCATTCGCCGTAGCGGATCAGCCGGAATGCCTGCCCGATCGCATGATTCGCCGACGAGCAGGCCGTCGAAACGGTGTACGTCGGTCCGCACAGGCCGCTCTCCATCGCGATGTGGCTGGCGCCCGCATTCGCCATGGTCTTCGGGATCGTCAACGGGTGCACTCGGCCGCGCGCCAGCACGTAGAGATCCTCAAAGCCGGACTCGATCGCGGCTTGGCCGCCGACTGAGGAGCCACACACAATCGCAGACCGTTCTTTCAGTTCCTTGGTCAGAGAAATTCCGGAATGGGACAACGCTTCGCGCGCGGCGATCACCGAAAATTGCGCGAACCGGTCGATGTAGGCTTCCTTGCCGCCTTCAAAATATTTTGTGGGATCGTAGTTGCGGACTTCCGCGCCGTTCTTAAACCGCAGCGAAGTGCAGTCGACCCGTTCGATGGGGCCGATTCCCGGGCGACCTTCGCTGAGCGACTTCCAACACTGTTCTACGTTGTGGCCCAGCGGAGAGATGATTCCCAGACCGGTGATGGCGACGCGACGCGGAGGCATTCTTTAGACCGCCGGCGAAGCCGATCCGACGGACCCGCCGGGAGGCTGCGCGGCGAGAATCTTCTTCACGCCATCGACGATGTCGTTAACGGTCTTGATGGAACGGACGTCGTCGTCGGGAATGGAAACTTTGAAGGTGTTTTCGAGTTCAAAGAGCAGCGTGAACACGTCAAGCGAATCGATGCCGAGGTCCTGGAGATTCGTCTCCAGCGTGATACCGTCCGCCGGAATCCGCTTCACGGAAGCCAGCGTAGCGATAATTTTTTGAGCGACTTCATCAGGCATCGAACATCCCCCTCTGGACTTTCACGCCGGTTGAACGCTTGTCCGGCGGCCTCAGCATACTGCAAGCCCTACAGCGGGTCAAAAACCGGCTTCGCGCACCGACCAATTTTAACAGGAGTGGAGCGCGCTAGCCGCATCGTTTTTCCCCGCGCCTAACGGTGATTCCGTTCGCGTTTCCGCCTTACTTCTCTTTCATATCCATCGCGGGTTTCGTTTCTCCGGGAGCGGCTGCCACCGGTGCACCGCTGGGAGCGAGCTCCTTCAGCGCCGCCGGCGGCAATTTTTCGATGTGGCTCAGAAACGTGACCAGCTGCCAGGTCTGCGTATCGTTCAGCGTCTTGTTCCATGCGGGCATGCCACTCCAGCGAATTCCGTGCTGGATGATGTAGAAATTCTGGTTCTCGGCCATGTCGGGCGCGTCCTTGAAGAATGCGGGCACTTCGGGGTAGAACGATTTCCCAAACTGGCTTTCGGGATTGGAAGGCAGGCCGTGACAACTCGCACAATGATTCGTGTAGAGATTCGCGCCCGCCACAAGCGTCGCTTCGTTCGCCTGGAGCGGATTCTTTGTTTCGGGCGCGCGTCTGTCGGTCGCAGCATCCACTGCCGCCATCGCCGTATGCTCTTCGAACGGCGTCGCCTCTTGGTCCGCGTCGAAACTCAGATAGCCCTTCTTTACGTACATGTACGTACCCGCGCCGGCCACCAGAATCGCCACTATGAATCCCAGAATGAAGTTTTTCATATCCGCCTTGCTGAGCCGCCGCCGGTTCAGGACCAGCCGTTATTTTCCATCCGCGAGCCGGTTATATTTTCTCAGAACTTCACGCAGTTTGTCGTGGGGCAACGCCTCCACGGTATGGCCGTCGACGCCGGTCATCGTCTTTGCCGCCACCATCGCGTTCACCACGGCTTCTTCTGTTGCTTGCACCGTCGCTTCAAACAGCGCGTCCATCTGATCTCCGGGAAGCATCTGCACGTCCACAGGCTTCTCCGCGAGCCCCGCTCCGGCATTCGCCGTCGAAAACGCGAGGAAAATATCTCCCGATCCATCACCCGAAATGCTGCCCAGCCGCCCCAAGCCGAGAGTGACGCGCTTCGCGATTCTCTTCATCTGATGCGGCAGCAGCGGCGCATCCGTCGCCACCACTACGATGATCGAGCCCGTGTCCGCGTTCCAAATGGACTTGCCCGGAATTTCGTAGCCAACCGGGGTCCCGGCGATCCGTAGCAAATGCCGCACGCCGAAGTTGCATTGCACCAGCACGCCGACGGTGTAGCCGCCGTGCTTCGCGCTAAGCACGCGCGATGCCGTACCGGTACCGCCCTTGAACTCGAAGCAGACCATTCCCGTCCCGCCGCCAACGTTCCCTTCCGCGACGGGCCCGGTGCGCGCGTCGTCGATCGCCGCATCCACGTCCGCGGGCTTCACGTGAAATCCGTTGATGTCGTTCAGGTAGCCATCCCATGTTTCCGCCACCACGGGCAGAGACCACCAATCGTCCACGTTGATCTTCGGTCCGCGATTCACTTCCCACGAAATCACTTCGTCACGCACCACGCCCACGCTGTGGGTATTCGTGATCATCACTGGGCCGTAGAGAAATCCGCTCTCGTCCACCCAGTTGGTGCCGGTCATTTCGCCGTTTCCGTTTTCCGTGAACCAGCCCGCAAACGCCGGATCGGTGGAGTTCTTCCCGCGTGGAAAAATAGCGGTCACGCCCGTGCGAACCGGACCCGTACCCACTTCAAGCTTGCCCTCGCCGGAGATCAACGTGCGAAATCCAACCTCGACGCCCTTCACATCCGTGATCGCATCCAGAGGGCCCGGCGTGCCTTCGAACGGAACGCCGAGCCCCCGCGCGCGTACGACTTTTTCCGCTGGGGACTGCGCCAAATTCGTTGCGGCCTGCCCGAGGCACGCCACTAGTCCCAAAAGCGCCAGCACTACGCTTACTCGCTTCATTACTGCGCCGTCCCCGACATCGCAGCGAGCTTTTCGGTCGCCAACCGCAACGCCGCCGTGTTCTTCGCCAGCTCGTCGCTTAAGACCTGCGCCTGCTCCGTCGCCCTCGGCCAGTTCCCTGCTTCCGCTGCTTCGGTCAGTCCAGGTAATTCCAGATGCGCATAGGTGAACCGTGTCGCGTAAATCGAATGCTTGAACCACGGCCGCCCGGGAATCCCCGCCGGATTGCACCAATTCCGCTCCACTTGAATCAGCGCCTCGTTCACTTCGTTTAATCCAACTGCATTGCTCGCGGCCGCGCCGCTTTCCGTCGCGCGCCGCACGGCTTCATTCAACTCGCGCCCCGCCAGTTGAAAATCCGCCATCTGTTTCTGCAAGTTCGTGACGTTCACGTGCTCCTTCACCTGCGTGCTCTTGTCGAGGTCGTCCAGAAATTGCCGAATGTTGTCCGCGTAGAAATCGAAATTAAACGGGAGGATGTCCGCGTTTGCCAGCCGCAGGGCCGTCACGCCCCAAAGCTGCGTCATCAACGCGTGATACCGGTAGCCCGGATCGCCGAACTGGTTCATCCAGAAATAATCGTCGTAGAGCGAGTGGTACACGCCATAAGGCCCCACAAAAGTGAGATTCGCCACCGGCACGCCGAGAAAATTCAGGAACACCGTGTGATCCGATCCGCTGCCGATGTGTGTGTCCGCCAGTTGTGCGTCCGCCACATCATCCTCTTTCACGCCCAATTCCGCCGCGCGCGAAGTCTTCCATTCGTCGTATAACGTCCCGCCTGACGGAGCGGTGAGCGTGTGGCTTACACTCACCAGCAACGGCGCGAGCGATCCGACCGTCTGACCCTGAAAGTTCCGCCCGGACGTCGCTTCGTCCACATTCAAATACGCCACCGCCTTTTTCTTCAGCTCACCTGCGTACTGCTCGCCCCACTCCGTCGAGCCTGTCAGCGCATACTCCTCGCCGTCCCAACTGCAAATCACCAGCGTGCGCTTTGGCCGCACGCCCTGCTTCAGCATTTCCCCCAAATTGCGCGTCAACTCCAGCATCGACGCCGTGCCGCTCGATGGATCCACCGCGCCGTACACCCACGCATCGCGGTGGTTGCCGAGAATCACCCACTGGTCCGGCAACTCGCTTCCGCGGATCCGCGCTTCGGTTACGTAGTACGGCTGCACGCTCTGGTCCATGTCCACTTTCAAATGAACCACGACACGTCGCCCGCCGAGCTTGTATTTAATCGGCAACCCGCCCTGCCACTCGCGCGGCGCGAGCGGCCCATCCATTTTTTCCAGCAGCGGCTTCGCATCGGCCCACGACATCGGCACGCCCATGATTTTCGGCAGCGATACGGCTTGCTCCACCGGAATCCGTTTCGCGCCCGGCACGGACGCGTACCCCGGCGTCGTTGGATCGCCCGGCTCGATGAAATCGTAAGTGATCGCGCCGCGCTGGATGTGGCTCTTCGGTCCCCACGGCCCATCCGGATACACAGCGCCGCGCGTGTATCCATCTTCGGCAGGGTCGGAATAAATCAGGATCGCAGCTGCGCCCATTCGTTCCGCCGTCAGCGCTTTGAACCCGCGATAGCTGTACGGATTCGAGTAGCGCACCAGCACGATCTTTCCACGCACATCGATACCCTGCTTGCGCAGATATTCGTAGTCCTCGGGATTTCCACTATGCGCATAGACCAGCGGCGCCGTCACTTCGCCCGACGCCGAATATCCCAGGTAAGCTCCGTCCGCCGCGGGACTTTTCGTGTCGGGATCAACGTTGTACGGCGCTTCGCGCAACGACGCTTTGTAGTGCGACGGCGCGACCATCTCCAGCGAAATTTCGCGCGGTCGCGAATTCAGTACGTCGTATTGGTGCACGGTCACATCTTCGAGTCCCTGATCGCGCCACCGCTGCGCGACCCATTGCGCCAGGTCGTTGTTGCGTTTCGATCCCGCGGGATGCGGCTCGGCGGTGAGGTAGCGGTGGAATTTCGAAATCTGATCCATGGACGTGAGCTTTCGGTACTGCGCTTCGATCGCGACTTGCTTCGCGGCGTCAGCGGGCGAATAGCCGAACATCCGCGCCGCGTCCCATGCCATGTCTCGAGCAGAATCGCGCGCGCGCGACGGCGCAGCAACAAAAAAACATCCCAACGCCGCAAGCGCAACTCCAGCGCCAGCGAAAACTTTACTCGCCGCGCTAGTGGGACGCAGAAGCGCCTCCCATCCTGGCCATGTGCAATTTGTCCAGATCGGCCACCGCGCGTTCGACGCCTTCGACCAGCATCCCAATCAGTTGCGAATTAATCGTAAATGGCGGCGCGATCAGTATGTGATCGCCGCGCGTTCCATCTACGCAGCCCTGAATCGGATACGTCATCACACCCGCTTCCATCGCGTCAGTCTGAATGCGCGTCGCGATGCGAGCGTCTACAGGAAACGGCTCGCGCGTAACGGCGTCGCTCACAAATTCAATCGCCAGCAGTAGCCCCTTGCCGCGAACGTCGCCCACCACCGAATATTTTCTTAGTCCATCGAGCGCCGAACACAGTTCGCGACCCACCGGCTCTACACGCTCGAAAAGCTGCTCCCTCTCGATGAAATCCAGAACCGCGTTCGCAGCCGCTGCCGCAATGGGATGCCCGCTGTAGGTAAACCCATGCAAAAACGTCGCCGAGCCATGGGCGATCGCTCCCGCCACTTCACCCGACGCAATCACCGCACCCAGCGGCGCGTAGCCGCTCGCGATTCCCTTGCCCACCAGAATCATATCCGGCGAAACGTCTTCGTACTCCACCGCAAACGGTTTGCCGGTCCGCCCCATACCGGTCATCACTTCGTCGGCAATCAGCAAAATTCCGTGCCGCTTACAGATCTCCGCGATCCGCTGCACGTATCCCGCAGGCGGCTCCACGGCTCCGAGCGTCGCGCCTACCACCGGCTCGAAAATGAACGCAGCTACCTCCTGCGTTCCCCCTTCCGTGAGTAACCGGTCGAGCGCGTCCGCGCACTCCACGTTGCATTCCGGATAGCGCAAGCCGAACGGGCACCGGTAGCAATAGCACGGCGCGATGTGTCCCCATTCAGGCAGCATCGGCGCAAACGGCTCTCGACGCCGAACGTTCCCGGAAACTGACAGCGCGCCAAGCGTGCTGCCGTGATAACTCTGCTTGCGCGAAATTACGCGGTAGCGTTTCTTTTCTCCGCGCTCGATCCAATACTGCCGCGCCATCTTCAGCGCCGTTTCCGTCGCTTCCGATCCGCCCGAGGTGAAGTACACGCGTCCGCCATTCTGCATTTCGCGCGGCGCGAGTTTCAGGATCCGGCGGGCCAGTTTTTCTACAATTGCAGAATGAAATTGCGAAGAGTGTACGTAGGCCAGCCGCGATGCTTGTTCTGCCATCGCTCGCGCGACGGATTCGACTCCGTGGCCAATCGTCACCACCGCCGCGCCGCCCGACGCATCCAGAAATCGTCGCCCGTCGTCCGTGTAGATGAAGCATCCCTCGCCCCGCACCGCGCGAGGATAATTTTTCAGGAAGTTTCGAGGGAAAAACGCTTCGTCGGTCATGGTCGCGGGTGGCTGTCCGTTCCCTTCGGCGCGCGCCGAAAGCCGAGCGATTCTAGCAGAAATCGCCCCGCCCGCGCGGCTTGCTCACTGCCACTTGATCTTCTTCGGATTAATCGTCGGCTCAGGGAATTTCAGCTTCATGCTCTCTAGCGCTTCCACGATCACATGCGATACCGCCAGGTTCCTGAACCACTTCTTGTTCGACGGGATCACGAACCAAGGCGCATCTTCCGTGCTGCACTCCATCAGCGCGTCCTGATACGCTTCGGTGTAGTCGTTCCAGAAACGCCGTTCCGCGAAGTCCGACTCCGAAAGCTTCCAGCACTTTTGCGGATCGTCAATCCGGTCGAGAAAACGCTTCTTCTGCTCGTCTTTGCTGATGTGCAGGAAAAATTTCAGGATCTTCACGCCGCTGGCCGTCAGCTCTGCCTCGAACTGATTGATCTGCCTATATCGCTTCGACCAGACCTCCTTCGACACCAGGTGGTGCACGCGCGTAATCAGCACGTCCTCGTAGTGCGACCGATTGAAGATCCCGATGTCGCCGGCCGGCGGAACCTGTTGGTGAATCCGCCATAGAAAATCGTGTTTCATCTCGAGCGGCGTCGGCTGTTTGAAAGACGCCACGCGGCAACCCTGCGGGTTCACGCGCGACATCACGTGCCGGATCGTCCCGTCCTTCCCCGCTGCGTCCAGCCCTTGCAGCACCACCAGCAGAGCGCGCTTTCCTTCCGCGTAGAGCAGGTACTGAAGGTGGTCAAGCTTCTCCAGCGCTTTGTCGAGGTCCGCATCGGTCTTCGCGCCCTTATCCCAGCCGAGCGTATCCTCCGCGTCGTAATGCTTCAATTTGAGCTTCTTGCCCGGCTTGACGCGCAATTTCTTGGTGAAATTCGTGGGCATTCACTGATCCTTTGGCTGGCTCATTCTCACTGGCGTATCAGTCTGATCGTCGCAGATTTGCTCGTCCGGCGAAGCCTGGTTGTAACACTTTTCTCACGTGCCCGACACCGTTCCGAGATATCATATTCGATTGTAAACAGACTTGTATCCCATGCCGACGACTACCGAAGCCCCGCCAACGCCTGAAACCAAGCCCGAAATCATACCTGTAACCAAACGGCCCTACCCGGGCGCCCTGGTCGTCGTGGAAGGCATCGACGGCTCTGGCAAGAGCACCCAGCTCTACCTGCTTAAGCGCTGGCTCGAAATCGGCGGCTACCGCATCCATTTCACCGAGTGGAACTCGTCTCCGCTCGTGAAGTCCGCGACGCGCCGTGGCAAGCAGCGCCGCCTGCTGACGCCCACCACGTTTTCCCTGCTGCACGCCGCCGACTTTGCCGACCGTTGCGAGCGCCAGATCATGCCGCTGCTTCACGGCGGCTACCTGGTCCTCGCGGATCGTTATATCTACACCGCGTTCGCGCGCGACGCGGCTCGCGGCTGTTCGCCGCACTGGCTGCGCAACCTCTATAGCTTCGCGCCAGTCCCCGACATTACTTTTTACTTCCGCGCGCCGCTGGACGTCGCCGTAAACCGCATCGTCGCCGGCCGTCCCAAGCTGAAATACTACGAAGCCGGTATGGACCTGGGTATCTCGCTCGACCGCGGCGAAAGCTTCCGCATCTTCCAGGAACGGATCCTGACGAACTATGACGAAATGGTCGAAACCGACAATTTTGTGCTGATGGATGGCACGGTTCGCGTGAACAAGTTGCAGAAGCTGATGCGCCAAATCGTCGGCGAGCGCATCGATCTTGAGAAGTACGCGCCCAAACGAAAATGACACGCTCCACGAAAAACAAATCGAACCGCGCCTCGCCCAACGGCAGCAAGAACGGCCATAAGCGCGGCGAAAAGAAAAAGGGAACCATCGTCGAAACGCCGTCGCGCTTCTACGGTTCTCCGCTCCCAGGCGTGAAGCCGGAAGAGCTGTCCGGCACGCTCGTCGTGATCGAGGGAACCGACGGCTCGGGCCGCTCCACACAGATTTCGTTGCTCACCGAGTGGCTCGAATCCGAAGGTTTCGCGGTACAGACGATGGGTCTCCGCCGATCGTATCTCGTTGGCGAGGACATCGACGGCCTGCTGGCCGAAAATTCCGTCACCCGCACCACTCTTTCGCTGATGTACGGCACAGACTTCTTCGACCAGCTTGAACGCCGCATCCTTCCCGCGCTCCGCTCCGGCCTGATCGTTCTTGCTGATCGTTACATTTTTACGCTCATCGCGCGCGCCGCCGTTCGCGGTATCGGCCGCGATTACCTCCACGGAATCTACGAAACTGCGCTGCGACCGGATCTCACTTTCTGGCTCGACGTTCGTCCCGAAGTCGCTTTCGATCGCGAATTCAAAAAGTCGCAGGCCATCAGCTACTGGGAATCCGGCCGTGACATGTCGCTCTCGAACGACCTGTTCCAGTCGTTCATCAAGTATCAGTCGATGATCAAAAAGGAATTCGAGTATCTTTCCAAGCGCCACGGCTTCATCGAGCTGGACGGAGAAGCGAGCGTGTCCTCCGTTAACAGCCATCTTCGCAAGCGCATCGCTTCGCACCTCGGGATTCGCAGCACGCATTACAAGCCGTCGCACGCACTGTCGCACCTCTGGCGATAATTGAGTGGCCGCTCCCGTCCAATTGGCAGCGATTGACGCCGGTTCGAACGCCATTCGCCTCGCCATTGCCCGCGCCACCGGTCCGCATCACATCCAGATGCTTTTCGCCGAACGCGCCGCCGTGCGCCTGGGCCACAATGCTTTCACGCGGCGTGAAATCACCTCGAACACTATCGATCGAGCCGCGCGCGCCTTTCGCGAATTTCGTTACAAAATGGACCAGCACAACGTCGGAGCCTATCGCGCCGTGGCTACCTCGGCAGCGCGCGAAGCGAAGAACTATCGCCGCTTGATGGATCGCATCCAGCGCAAAGCGGGCATCGAACTGGAAGTAATCAGCGGCGAAGAAGAAGCACGGCTGGTTTGCGCCGCTGTGCTTTGGAAGCTCGGCCCTAAGCTTCAGCCGCGCCTGATTTTCGATCTCGGCGGCGGCAGCCTCGAGCTGAATTTCTACCACGGCCACAATCTGGAACATCGCATCGGCTTGCCTCTTGGCACCATTCGCTTGATGGAAACCTTTGGAATTCGCGGCGCGATCGATGAGAACGACGCAAATCGCCTGCGCCATCACGTTCTTTCGCTCTGCCGCAGCGCGATGCCGTCCGCCCCGAAGCTTTCGCGTGCGGTCGCGGTTGCCTGCGGCGGTAACGCTGAAGCTCTAGTCCGCCTCGCTCCCGGCCCGTTTACGGAACGCATTCCCAGCATGAATATGCGCCTGTTCCGCGATCAAACTTGGCGGCTGCTCGCTCTCGACGTCCCCGGAAGAATGCGCGCTTTCCGAGTCCGCCAGGACCGCGCCGAAGTGATGGGCATTGCTGCCATTATTTTCCTCACGCTCGCGAAATGGCTCGACATCCGCACGATGCTCGTGCCCGGCGTCGGCGTGCGCGAAGGGATTCTGCTCGACCTGGTTGCCGAGCAATATTCTGTGCCTCTGAAGTCGCCGGAAGAAAAAGGCCGCGCCGACGAACTCGTGAATAGCGCGCGCTGGTTCGGCCAGAAAATGGGTTTCAACGCGGACCACGCCGATCAGGTTGCGCGCCTCGCGCTTTCGCTTTTCGATCAACTTCGACCGATCCACGAAATGGGCGCGGACCTCAGGCTCACCCTCGAAATCGCCGCTCTTCTTCACGACATCGGCCACTTCGTGAACCGCAAAGCCCACCATCGCCACGGCGAGTACCTGATCCGCAACGGTGAATTCCCCGGCCTGCGCGGCTGGCGCCGCGATATGGTCGCGGCGTTAGTGCGCTACCACAATACGAAATCCGAACCACAGCTCGAGCATCCGTCCTACGCCGCGCTCGATAGCGAACGCCGCCGCCATGCGCGCCTGCTCACCAGCCTGCTGCGCATCGCCGAAAAACTGGAATCCGAGCACGCCCAACGCATCGAAGGCGTGGACGTGCAGATCTCCGGCCACAAAGCTATTTTTCTGATTCACGCCACCGAGGGGACCCGGCTCGATCTGGCAGGACTGCAACGCAAAGCCGAGATTTTTGAACGTGAATTTCAACTCAAACCCGAATTTCGTCGCGCCCAGAAAAGGGAAAAGGTAGCCTAAGCCATGATGCTCTATCTTGTACGCCACGGACTCGCCGTCGATCGCACCGACCCAAAATCGCCCCCGGAAGCCGAACGCCCGCTCACCGCAAAAGGCGTCCAGAAGACCCGCTCCGCCGCACTCGGCCTGGCTGAGCTGAAAGTGAAACCGGACTTGCTCATTTCCAGCCCGTTCGTCCGCGCCGCGCAGACCGCGGAAATCTTCGCGGAAACTCTCGGCTACTCGGTGAATAAAATCAAAGTGAGCGAAGCGCTCAAGCCCACCGCGCCCCCGGCCGAAATCGTGAAGGAAATCACGCGGCTTCGCGCCAAGGAAGTGATGGTCTTCGGCCACGCGCCGCACTTGGATTTGCTCGCGGCACACCTGATCGGCGCTCGCACATTTACGGAAATTAAGAAGGCAGGAGTCGCGTGCTTCGAGCACGCTGCATCTACGGGTAAATGGAATTTGCGTTGGCTGGTGACGCCGAAAATTCTACGCGAAATCGCGGATTAGGCGGGTCGTTCGACGAGCGCGGCGGCCGGAGCGGGCACTGGCTGCAATCCTCGGCCGTTCTGCAATGCAGCGCGCCACCCGACGATCGGCGAATTTTTGTCCGTCAGCCGTAGGCGTATCTGCTCGAGGCGCGTCTTCCGCGCCGATTCGATTTTCTCCAGCCACAGTGCGATTACCGCGGGATCCCATCCGTCGCTGTGCCTCCGGCTCTCGGTGCGCAGCACGTCCAGGTCGTGCACTTCACCGAGCAAGTCCTGCAATGATTTCAGCTCCGGATGCCACGCCTGATAGCGCTCCGGCAGAAAATTCTCTACGGTGTAGCGGAACCGCTTCAGCCCGATACGCAACCGGTGCCACGCCACTCGGCTTCGTCCTTTCCGCGCTCGATGAAAAAGTTCAGCCGCCTCCGCCAGCCGCGATTGCGCGAGTCGTTTGAAGACGACCGACTCTAGCGGGAAAAATTGCGCCTTATCCGCAAGCTTCTTGGTCCACTTGCGCCATTCCTTGCGTTCGAACTTCCCCATCTCCGCCGCGGCCTCAAGTTTCAACCGCTTTTCCTTTTCGCCAAGCTCGCGCAGCAGATGCCGCCGGAACGCGTCGCCCGGGCCGCCGATCTTTTTTACCCAATCGCGCTCAACCTGGCAGTCGCGCAGCCGGCCCAGGTTCTGAAACAGAGGTTTGCTGGCTTTCTTCATTTTGCGCCAGCCCGGGTCGGGATTCACCTCGCTCAGCGTGTCCGCCATGGTCCGGCAGCGCCGTAGCGCCACGCGCAAGTCGTGTACTGCGTCGGCGTCGAACCCCTCCCGTGCCCTATCGGTGCAGTCCAGGACCTTGTCCATCCACACGTTCAGACCAATCCTCGGGGTCGGAACCAGCGTCGGTAGGTTGACTTTATGTGCCAAGGGTACTGCGGCCTTTCGGGGAATCCGTCGTCCTGAAAGTCTAGGATACACCTCCACCGCCCGTTCTCCTAGCAGCCGGCCAGCCGAAAAGCCGCTCAAAAGTCCCGTAAATCCAATGTTCTCGTCACCATTGTAAACAAATATTCACATTCCAGTCACACTCGGGGTCAAACCCGGCCGCTAAATTGGTTTGGCGTTTATCGCACTCGTTCGCTTTGGTGTGCCTTGAGAACGCCGCTGTGTCCGCGCGCCTGGAAGGAAGCTCACAAGTTTATGCGTTCCACGTTTATCGGCCTGCTTTTTGTCTTGCTCGCAGGTTTGTCCGCCACTCCCGTCCGTGCCCAATCCGGCCAAGCCGACCCCTGCCCTCGCCCGGCCGTTGGCAGCGAAGTCCCTGAACCACTCAGCCTGCGCAGCACAAACGGCGTTCTGAATGTCGATCTGGCTTATCGAAATTACAAAGACGAAACCGGTCGCATCCGTTACTGCTACGTTTACGGCGACGGCGCACTGTCTCCCACTCTCCGGCTTAACCCCGGCGACACTCTGATTCTTCATCTGAAAAACGAACTCACCGACCTCGGTGGCGACTCCGCCCAAATGTTCGGCATGGATATGTCCGGCATAAAGCTGGTCCGCGCCAAAACTCCGATCGATCCCTGCACCAGCGGCTTAATGTCCGCTACCTCGACCAATCTTCACTTCCATGGCCTTACCGTTCCCCCGAAGTGCCACGAAGACGAAGCGCTGAAAACTTCCATCCAGCCTGGCGATCCTCCGTTCGAATACCGTTTCAAAATTCCGGAGAACGAGCAGCCCGGCCTCTACTGGTATCACCCGCACATTCACGGCTTCAATAAGGCTGCGGCTCTCGGCGGTGCCTCTGGTGCGCTGATCATCGAGGGCATCGAACGCGCGAACACCGCCGCAGCCGGGCTTCCCGAGCGCGTCTTCCTAATCCGCGACGAAGATCTGCTGAATCCAAACGCGCTTCCGTCGAAGAGCGAGCCCGTCGTCCCGAAAACGCTGATCGACAACGACGGTGACGTCACCAACAACGGCACCGGATTCGGCAAGCCCGCCAAAGATCTCTCGATCAATTACGTCTCGGTTCCTTATCCCGACTACCCGCCGGCCAGCATTCACATGCGGCCCGGTGAGCGGCAGCTCTGGCGCGTCGTGAACGCTTCCGCGATCACCTACATAAATCTGGCGATGATCTTTAACAACCGCACGGCCCAAATGATGGGCATGATCGCCCTTGACGGCGTCGCCCTTAACGCAAATGGCTCCGCTCCGAGCCTCGTCGTCGACCGCAATCACATCGGCATCCCGCCGGGCGGCCGCGCTGAATTCATCGTGAAAGCGCCCGATACCGGTACGCACGCGCTGTTCGTGTGCCGCACCGTAAACACCGGCCCGGCTGGAGAGAACGATCCGAATCGCGCGCTCGCCACAATCGTCACGGATCCCGAAGCGCCCGAACCCCAATCTGTCCTCGCCGCCGCGCCGCAGCCTCTGCCGCCATCGTCCCTGCCGTGGCTCGGCAGCGTCGCTCCCGTCCGCGTCCGCAAACTCTACTTCTCCGAAAGGCCTCAGAATCCCAACGATCCCAACAGCCCCACCGCCTTCTTCATCACCGTCGACGGTGAAACTCCGAAGGCCTTCGATCCAAATTCAAACGTGCCGGACATCGTTGTGCATCAGGGCGACGTGGAAGACTGGATCATCGAAAACCGCTCCACGGAATTGCACGCCTTCCACATTCATCAACTCCATTTCCTGATGATCGAGTGGAATGGCATACCCGTAAATGAGCCGTATCTACGGGATACCGTAAACGTTCCTTATTTCGATAAGCGCGATCTCGCTTATCCGAGCGTCAGGCTGCGCATGGATTTTCGCGATCCCAATACCGTCGGCACGTTTCCTTTTCACTGCCACCTGCTCGAGCACGAAGACAACGGCATGATGGGCACGATTCGCGTCGAGCCCGCGGAGAATCCCCCGTCGAATGTCTCAACCGCCGCTCTCCACACCGCAATTCCTGCTCCGATCAGCAGCACCAAGACCGCAAATCGTTAGTACCGTAACTCCACGTTAAGGTTCCGAACCTTCACCGTTCTGTAACCTGCCCGTAAAGCCCCGAACCTAACGTGATTGCCAATCGGCATGGCGTCGCTACGCCGTTCGACCTCCGAGAACAAAAATTCAAATTCAAGGTGCAAAATGATTCGAAAAGCAGCCGCGCTGGGTATGTCCCTCGTATTGATGGGCGCCCCGCTCTTTGCGAACGAAGGTGCGGTACCGAAAGGCGTTCCTCATTTGGATCACGTTTTTGTGATCATGATGGAAAATCACGCCTACCGGCAGATCATGAACAATCCCAACGCGCCGTTCATCGATGCGTATGCGCACCGTGCCAACCTGGCCACAAACTATTTCGGCGTCGCGCATCCCAGCCTCACCAACTATTTGGAAGTCGTCGGCGGCTCGAACTTCGGCGTCCACGCGGACAATTCGCCGGACTGGCACAACTCCGCCTGTAACACGAATCTTTCCACCGGTACCGTCTCTACGGATAATCCGCCGACTGGCCCGATCTGTCCGATCTCCGGCACGGGCACTGACGCTGCGACGCCAACGATCGACTGCACCAACGAAACCACCTGCGCGCCCGGCAGCAACGACGGCGAATTGAACCTCGATGGAATCAAATCCATTCCCGCCGATTCGAAGATCACCGGCAAGACCATCGCCGACCAGCTCGTTGCGGCACGCCTCCGCTGGAAGAGCTATCAGGAAAGCCTGCCACTGCAGGGCGCGGATCTGGTTAACACCAGCGACGGCGTATACACCGACAGCACTGACTTCACCAAGATCACGCCGACGTTGAACCCGCCGCTGTCGCAGAGCGACTTGGTGTTCCTCTATGCTGTGAAGCACAATCCCTTCGCCTACTTCCAGTCGGTGCAGGAAGGTATAGACCGTAACAACAGTCTCGCCAACGTCGTTCCATTTGACGGAAAGAACGGCCTTTACGCCGATCTCGCGACCGGCGACGTGCCGAATCTTGCCTTCATCGCTCCGAACCAGTGCAACGACCAGCATGGTCGCGGCAACGTCGAGCCATTTTGCCAATACGATCCGAACGATGACGGCATGCAGGACGGTTTGAACCCGGCTCTGATTTACACCGGCGACTCGACCGCGCACCGCATCATCGATGCAATCCACAAATCTCCGGCCTGGTCCGAAGGGCACAGCGCGATCGTTCTGCTCTGGGACGAAAACGACTACAGCGTGGCGCCGACGACCAATAAAGTCGTCTTCATCGTCGAGACCAATTACGGCTTCAACGGAATCACCAGCAGCAATTACTACAACCACTTTTCGCTGCTGAAAACGTTGGAAGCCGGCTTCGATCTGCCCTGCCTCAATCACGCGTGCGACTCTAACGTATCCGTGATCTCTGACCTGTTTGGCGAGAACAGCAGGAAGTAGTTCGCACCAGTTTCGCGGATGCAGGGAGAGGCCGCACGTCTCTCCCTGCGTCATCTCCGCACCCACGCGCCGCAACGCAGACAATCGCCCGCTCGACGTTGTATCCTTCCCAAGCCGCAACCGCTATGCCCACCACCTCACGCAACGTCAACCTAACCCAAGTCCATGAATGGGAAGCCGGCATCCGCCGCACCAAATCCGACTATCTCGCCGTCGAAGAGCCCCTCGAGATCCGCATCGCCGAGCGTCCCGTCTCCGTCACCATGCGTACTCCCGGCAACGATCGCGAACTTGGCGCAGGTTTTCTTTTCACCGAAGGCCTAGTCCGCCGCCGCGAGGATCTCCACTCACTCGTGTCGGTCGACGCGGCCGATGGTTCGAAGCGCGGCAACATCATCGCCGCCACGATCGCGCCCGAATCCGCGCCAGACCTCGAACGTCTCCGCCGCCACTTTTTTGCATCCTCAAGCTGCGGTATCTGCGGCAAGGCCTCGATTGACGCTGTGCGCGACCGCACCCTCTCCGCTCCCAATCCCGATTTCCGCCTCGCCGCCAACATCCTCACCCGACTTCCCGAAACTCTCCGCCAATCGCAGGACGTCTTCGAACGCACCGGCGGCCTCCACGGCGCGGCACTGTTCGACGCGAACGGAAATCTCCTGGTTGCACGCGAAGACATCGGCCGCCATAATGCCGTCGACAAACTGATCGGCTGGGCTTTTCTCGAACGGCGCGTTCCGCTCGCAGACGTCGCTCTGCTCGTCAGCGGACGGGGCGGTTTTGAAATCGTGCAGAAAGCCATCGCCGCCGGAATTCCCGTTGTAGCTTCCGTCTCCGCTCCATCGAGCCTCGCCGTTCAACTCGCGCGGGAAATGCGGCAAACGCTCGTCGGATTTCTCCGCGGAAACCGTTTCGTTATGTATTCAGGGGAAGAACGAATCGTGGAAAGTACGGAAGGAAAATCCTGACGCGGTTCTATTGCACCAGTTTTGGTCTCTTGCCGTTTCCGTTGCCGCCATTGTGGTGGTGCTGCTCGCGGATCATGTCGCGAAACGCCTCCATCAGGTGTGGATCCCACCAACCGCGCTCGGCCTCTTCGTGCATTTGTTCCAGCGCCACATCCGGAGTGAATGAAACCTTGTAAGGCCGGTCCGTGATCAGAGCGTCGTAAACGTCTGAAATCTGCAGGATGCGCGCCGTGATTGGAATCTCGTCGCTGCGAAGCCCGTCCGGATAGCCCGTGCCGTCGTACTTCTCGTGATGGTGGCGGATGATCGGCAACACGTCGCGAAAGGTCTTCAGCGGCGCGCAGATTTTCTCTCCCACCTCCGGATGCTTTTGCATGATCTCCGCTTCTTCCGGTGAAAGCGGACCCGGCTTCAACAGGATCGCGTCGGGAATCACGACTTTTCCGATGTCGTGAACGATTCCCGCGCGCCGCAACGCCTTTAAGTGCTCTTCGGGAAGTCCCAGCCGCTCCCCCAGCCGCGCGGACATTTCCGCTAGCCGTTCGCAATGGCCCATCGTGTAAGGATCGCGCGCTTCGATGCTGTACGCCAGAGAGAGCAGGACCGACTCCGCGTTCTCCAACTCATCGGTGTACTGTTTCAGCCGCAGCAGCGAACGCGTCCGCGCCAGCAGCTCATTGATGTCGATTGGTTTGCAGAGAAAATCGTCGGCGCCGGCGTTGATGCCCTTAATGCGGTCTTCTGTTGCGGACAGTCCGGTGATCAGCACCACGGGCGTCAGGCGGCCTTCCGGCGTCGCTTTGATTCGCCGACACACCTCAAATCCGTCTACCCCGGGCATCAGGATATCTAGCAGGATCAGATCGGGGCGGAACGCAGCACACTCCGCGAGTGCGGATTCGCCGTTCGTCGCGCTCGTTACGTCGAATCCTTCCCGTCGCAGCAATAACTCGAGCGCCGCGCGCGCCGACGGTTCATCATCTACAATCAGAATTCTTTCCTGCATGAAACGGCTGTCTTATCTCCGAGACTTACCGCAGATTGCTAAGGGCTGCGTCAGGGTTGACCTGTGGCTTTCGGGTTACCGGCTCTTACTTATAAAGAGGACCGCTCTAGCCACTTTAGCGCTTCCTCGCACTCCGAACAAGCCTTGAATCCCCCGCGCATCCTGCGGCCCGCCGCGCCGGTCCGCAAGTTGGCGGCAGCATATCACTTACGCGATTTCTCAGTATTGAATCTTGTGAGGATGTTCCAACCAGTGACGGAACGCTTCCAGGGCTTGTTCCCTCATTAAAGCGATCATCTCGATCCTCCGTTCGTGGTGCGGCCGCTTTAACTCCTCATGAATGTAGGCGTCGTCAAAGCCCGCTCGCGCCGCATCTGCCGCCGTATTCGCGAAAAACACTCGCGCGGGCCTAGACCAGTAAATCGCACCCATGCACATCGGACACGGCTCGCAACTCGTATAGATGTCACAACCCGTCAGTTCGTGCGTGTCGAGCACGCGGCACGCTTCACGGATTACCACAACTTCCGCGTGCGCCGTCGGGTCCTTCGACGCGGTCACTGAATTCGCGCCCTCGGCGATCACCTTTCCGTCTTTCACCACCACGGCCGCGAATGGACCGCCGCGATTTTCTTTCACGTTGCGAATCGAAAGCTCGATCGCGCGGGCCATGAATTTTTCGTGCATCACCGTTCTACTTTGCCGCCACATTCGGTCTCTAGCCAGCCGCCTGATTCGCCGCGGGAATTGCCTCTCCCGCGTTCAACTGGTTCGATGCGAATGAGCGCTCCTTCCTCCGCCAGAAATACAGCAGCGCGCTTCCGATTAGAATGAGCGCCACGCTCAGTCCCGCCCACAATCCCGCCGCGCCATACCCTCCGCGAAAACAGAGATACGCACCGAGCGGTAGTCCCACAGCCCAATAAAAAATCAAATGGCAAAGCATCGGCGTTCGCGTGTCGCCCGCGCCCCGAAGCGCGCCCGTTGCCACCGTTTGCATTCCATCGAACAATTGGAAGAACGCCGCAACAAACAGCAGGGCGCCCGCAGCATGAATCACGTCCTGGTCGGGCGTGTAGATTCTCACGATCAGCCGTGGAATCGTCAGAAACAGAATCGCCATGCAAGACATAAATCCTGTACCCAGCAGCATTGCCGTCCATCCCGCGCGGCTCGCCGCATGCGGATCTTTTCGACCGAGCGCCTGGGCCACGCGCACCGCCGCAGCTGCGCTGATGCCAAGCGGCACCATGTAAGTGAGACTCACGGTGTTCAACGCTACTTGATGGCTCGCAAGCGCCACCGGACCCAGCCGCGCTATCAGCGCGGTCGCCACCGCAAAAACGCCGACTTCCAATCCGAATTGCGTGGCCGCCGGCAAACCCAGATACACCAGTTTCCATACGCGCGGAAAATTCGGCAGCCGCGCCGCATTTCTCAATCCCGTTTCGTTGCGGTGATCGTAGTACACCGCGTAGACCAGCAACACCAGCGTCATGTATACGCGCGCGAAGAAGGTTGACCAGCCCGATCCCACCGTTCCCATCGCAGGCAATCCAAGGTGGCCATACACCAGCGCCCAGTTCCCGACGATGTTCACCAGATTTGCCGAAACCAACGCAAAAACGATCGGCTTCGCCAGATTCATTCCTTGCAAGTAGCGCCGGAAAACGAAGTAGAGCAGCAGCGGCAGAGTGCTCCAATTCAGCGTCCTCAAGTAGGGCAGCGCCTGATTCAGCACGCCCGCGTCAATGTTCATCCGGTGGAGCAGCGGCTCAAATATATAAATGATGCCCATCAACACTGGAGTAATCGCCAGCGACAAATAAATTCCGTTCACCAGGGAACGGTGGCAGTCCTCCACATCTCCGGCGCCAAATGAATGGGACACCAGTGTGTCCAGGCCCAACATCATTCCCGTTCCGAATATCGCCACCGCATTAAACAGGATGCTTCCCAGGCTCACTGCGCCAATCGCTTCGGCACTGTCCGCTTGCCGACCGACCATCATCGTGTCCACGATGGCCATCGTCATCCACCCAAGCTCCGCCATCACCAGCGGAATCGCCAGCTTCAACATCGGGCGCGCTTCTTCGGCAATGTAGTGGACGAACAGTCGCTTAAGCATTGGAGTGCAAACCGGAGGCGCTGAGCGGCGCGCGTTCGGGAATCGCTGTTAGAAGTTTATACCGCTTCGATGAGGGCGAAAGCGCAATCGGACGAACCGCCTCCGATTCTGCCGTGCGTCAAAAACGCGCGTTACGCCCCGGCCGTGGGGTTGTAGATGCGGATGATGTCGTCCTTCACTTCCACTACGCTGCCCGGATACTCGCGCGCCGCGTGCTCGCGCAAATCCGCTACCGAAAGATAATCGCCGCGCCCGTCGAACCATCGCGCGTCATCGATCAGCAGCACGTGATTGCGGATCGGATGCCTGTAAATGCACTCCAGCTCCTGCTTGATCGGCGCCGATTCGTCGCCCCAGTGCGCGTCCAGCCAGAACAGGCAGCGGTCCTTCAGCGTCGGCACGATCGTCGGCAGCACAACTCCACTGTCGCCCTGATACAAATGAATGTGCGGATACGCTGCGAATTTTCGTTTTGCGCGCGCCGCCAGCCACTCATCCAGCTCGATCGAATAAATCTCGCGAAACCGATTCTTCTGAATGTTTACCATGTGCCCCAGGTTCGTTCCCGTTTCCACCAACACCGGCAGCTTGAACCGATCCGCAAACTCCGCCAGCGTTCGCTGCTTCACGATGTGCGGCACTTTCGGCCGTGGTTTGCCGCGCACGAGCCACCAAGCATACTCACCGCGAAACGCCACCTTCTTATAGGGCTCGAAGAAGGGGCTGTCCCGGAACGTCTTCATTTTGATTTCGCGGTCGCTCGTGGTCATGCAATTTCTCCCAATACACTTTCCTGAAAATTATAACGAGCCTGCGGCTGGATCGAAAAGCGGAATACTGCCGGCGGGAGGATTAAGGCTCCAGGCACACGAAAACCCAAACGCAGCTTGGTCGAACAACAAGAAGATGGATCGGATGTTTAGTTGCTGGCTTGTAGATTGGACGGCGCCGACGGGCTGATCGTCAGATGCTCGTACAGGAAGTATGCACCCAGCCCTGCTCCACCCGCCATCGCTATATCGAATACCAGATGCCGGTGGCGCGCCGCGCGAGGTTGATGATGCTTCGTCGTCTCCGCGCCTTGCGCTTCTTGCGGATCCGAATTCGAAGCTTCCGACGGCTGCAGATCCATCGTCACGCGGTAGGATTTTCCCGCCGGAATCGTGTGCAGCTCGCCGTCGTTATCCAGAACCAGCGATCCCGAGTAGGCGGTGATCACCACTTCGTTCGCCGAGACCATCGTCACTTGGCCATACGTCGGTTCGCCATTCGCCGGCCGCAAAATCCCTTCGGGAAGTTCCAACGACACCGGGTCCGAGCTTGTTGTCGAAATGCCCACTGTTCCGCGAACCACTTTCGCCGAGAGGTTGTTCGTTCCCGACGAAAGAACGGCGGCGCTCGACGACAACAAATAAATCTGGCTCGTTCCAACTCGCAGCCGTAACAAGCCACCCTGATCGGTCGCCACTGCGTCGCCCGGATAAACCGTTGTTCCGATCATCGCTTTCGCGTCGCCAAGTTGCGCCAGGGTCGCCTGCGTAACCAGTCCCAGCGGCTTTTCATCCGCAGCTGCGCCCACACCGGTGCCCGCAAACGTCGGCGCCACAAACACGCCGGCAACGACGATTGCGATCAGTGCGGTACGAGCGATAGTCTTCACGGCGACCTCCAAAATTACAGCATCAATTTAGTGGCATACGCTCGTGGTGTCAATAGAGCCACGCCGATTTCCGCCGATTAAATCTCGTGCAGGGCCGTTTTCCCCTCTCTCGTTCGATGCCAAACTGACCCGAACTGGCACCCGTAATGCAGTAGAATATTTCCACTCGCCGGAGGGCTCATGATTCATCGCGTCGTGTTTCACAATGACCGCCTCATCACTGTCGACAAGGCTCGTCTCTCCCCCGGCCAAGGCGGGCTCCTCAGCGGCTGGGGCCTATTCACGACCATGCGGGTACACGAAGGCATTCCCTTCGCCTTCGAACGCCACTGGCAACGCCTTCAGCGCGACGCAGATCGCACCCACGTCCCCTTTCCCTTCGATGAAGAAACCGTCCGCCGCCAACTCGGCCGCGTTCTGGCCGAAAATCACGTCCGCGAAGGCGCCGCGCGCATTTACATCATTTTTAACCATATCGGCTTTTGGCGCAGTGACGAGAGCTTTCCCAAAGCGGACCTGCTCCTGTGCAGCTCCGATCTCCCGGCCTATCGCGAACCCACCCGTCTCGCCATCCGCGAACACGCCCGGCATGCCGCATCGCCTCTTGCGGGTGTGAAAGTCACTTCCTGGCTTGATAATGTCTGGAATTATTACGAGGCGCAGCAGGCAGGCTTCGATGAGGTTGTGTTGCTCAACGAACGCGGCGAAGTGGCCGAATGTACCGCCGCCAACATTTTCGCCGTGAAGGACGGCCGCGTCGCAACCCCGCCTCTCCATTCTGGCTGCCTTCCGGGCGTAACCCGCAGCGTACTTCTCGAGATCGGCCCCGCTGTCGCCGTTCCGTTCGATGAGCGCGTGCTGAAACCCGAAGACCTTTACTCCGCCGACGAAGTCTTCATCACCTCAACCAATCGCAGCATGCTCGGGGTCGGCGAAATTAACGGCCACAAAATCGCGAACGCCCCCGGCCCCATCACCAAAAAAATGGAAGCTGCCTTCGCCGACTACGTCCGCAAGTACATCGAGCAGCGCACCGCCCTTTCCGTTCACCGCGTCAGCTAGCCAGTCGTGGGATAGGCACTCGCCGCGCGCGCCTTCTAGCGCGAGATCGCTTCATCGGTCCGGAATGAAGCGTGTCGGTCAGCCTCCTGTTCGGACGAGCCCCCTACCCGAGGGCCAGCCGTCGCCGTTCTTTCAAGCCGCTCGCTTCAGTGAACCATCCATCCCCCAACCCCAAATACCATTCCGATGACTCCGAGTATGATTCCCGCAAACCAAAAAACCCTTCTCTTTGTCAGTAGCGTAATCGAGCAAATCACCAGCGCCGCCTCGAGCAACACCTCGGACAGGTCGTACTTATCCGCCCGCCGTTCCTCCAGCGCCACCGCTGCGACCGCGTTCCTTGCGTCCGCTTGAATGTCCTTCATCTGCTCGTTGTAACGCTCCACTTCCTTCTCGTACTTCTCTTTCAACTCTGCGGGATTTACTCCCGACTGCAGCGCAAACACGGAAAAATCTTCGATCTTCATCTCATAGGCATGCAGTCGTGAATCCTTAGCCTGGTAGTAGGCCCACTTGTCCGCTGCATCCGATTGCTTGAGTACCTCCTCCGTGTGCGCCCGGTGCCCCAGCAGCGTCACCGACGCCACCAGCACCGCGAGGATGGCCATCGTCAACGTAACCGCAGCAAGTCCTGCTTCCGCTCCATGTTCCGCGTGCTCCTGCAACTCCCCCAATTCATCCGCCATTATTTTCTCCCCGCGTAGAAGCATTGCCGTAAATCGCCGCCGAGAATAGCAGAACCCGCCGCGCACCTTCCACAGTTCCGAGCCGCCACGATCGGTCTTTCCAAGTCGCAACGGGGAATAGCCACTCGCTTTCGGCGCGTTGCGCCGGAAGTCGCCTTATCCTCCACGGGTGGCATCGACATTCGTCCCGCGTTCCGTTTCAACGCCGGTCCACTTCGTCCGGCAAGGACGAAGCGTGTCTGTGATCTACGGCTTCGGGTCAATCCCCAAGCCGTAGACCTGCTTTCGAAGTCGTCGCCCACGACACTTTCTGCACTTCGCCCTCCCCGTTGCTATAATCGCGCCGACGTCCAGCGTCCAAGGAGCTCCCATGACCGATCTCGCCAGCAAGACCTGCGTGCCCTGCCGCGGTGGCGTCGCTCCGCTGAAAGGCGCCGAACTCGACGCACTCGCAAAACAAGTCCCAGCCTGGAAAGTCGTCGACGGCCACCACCTCACCCGCACTTTCAGCTTCTCCGATTTCAAGCAAGCGCTCGCCTTCGTCAACCAAGCCGGCGCCATCGCCGAAGAACAAGGCCACCACCCCGATATTCTCCTCGCTTGGGGCAAAGCCGAGATCACCACCTGGACCCACAAAATCAACGGCCTCACGGAGTCCGACTTCATTCTCGCCGCCAAAATCGACAAGCTCTAGCCCTCGCACCACGGCACATTCACTCGTGGCTGTGTGGGACGCGGCACAGATCAACCTGTCGTCTCCCGAATGCCGTTTGGCGATGGAATCGCGTAACTCCTTCCACTACATTCCACTACCAGCCTTCTAGTTAATAGTTTCTTCGCCCCACGCTCGCCTATCCCACATTGAACCCTCCCCCTTTCACCTCTACTTTCAACATATGCCGTGGGGGACCTTCTTAACCTCAAAACGTATTGCGTCCATCGTGGCGGCTGGCTGGTTCGCCGTCGCTCTCGCTCCGTCGGCCAGCCTCGCCTCAAAAGACAGAGAGAAAGCCGCCCGTCAAGTCGGCCACGTGATCCAGGCAACGTCCGCTATCGTCGATACAGTAAACCTCACCGTTGGCACGACTCTCTACAACGGCGACACGGTCACCACCGCCCAAGATGGCTCGATGCGCGCTTCGGTGCGCTCCAGCCAGATCGCCATGCCGGCTTCCAGCTCAGCCACCCTCGAGGAATGCACCGACGAGCTTCACGTCCTCGTGAACCAGGGGACGGTGAATTTCACCGCCAGCGCTTCCGACAAAATGGAATTGATCATCGCCCAGGGCATCGTCCGCCCGGCCGACGGCCAGTCCGCCTCCGGCCAGATCTCAATCGTCAGCCCGCGCGAGGCCATCGTCTCGGCGACGCACGGCTCGTTGATCATCGACGACGACGGGAATCACCAAACCATTCCCGACGGGAAAACCTACAGAATCACGATGGGCGGAGATCCCCGCGACTACGCGCCGGCTTCCGGCTGCGAAGGCGCCGAGCACGACTCCAAAATGATTCATCCGCACTCGCGGAATTTGCTTTTTGATTTGATTGTCACTGGCGGAGCCGCTGGCGTTGGCTACGCGCTCTGGCAGATAAACACCGAAAGCCCTTCCAAGCCCTAAACCTCTTCGAGCAAAAAACGCCAAGACTCGATCGTCTCGGCGTTTTTCATTTCCACTCAGAATCCGCGAGCCGGCATTTCTATTGGGTGCGGTGGCTCGGCCACGCAGCGGGCGAACTACCGCATTGCCACCCAATTGCAGCCTTAGCAACAAGAAGCATCGCTAACCCTTCGCGCTGCTAACCATCACGCCCTCACCGTCTCCGACGAAACCTCCGCACCACTGTTCGTCGCAACCCTCTCAAAAACCGTCTCCAAAAACTCCGGTACCTCAAACACCGCCCGGTTCTTCATCCCCGCCGCATTCTTCCTGTATTCCGCCAGCGTTCCAGGCTCGATCAGCTTCGCCACGGCCGGCACAATGGCTCGAAAACTCTTCAACACAAATCCGACATGATTCTCCACCACCCACTGCGCGTTGTACCGCTCCTGCGGCAAGGTCCATGCATTGCACTCCACAATCACCGGCAGGTGCATCGCCAGCGCCTCGCTGACGCTTCCCGGCCCCGGCTTCCCAATGAAAAAGTCGGACGCCTGCATGTATGTGTTCACGTCCTTCGTGAACCCCTCCACGAATCGCGCCAGCCTCGACCTCTTCGCTCGCAGTGCCTCGGCCAGAGTTTCATTCCGCCCGCAGATAAATATCAGCTGCAGTTCCAGGTTCGAAGCCTCCAGCCGATCCGCAATCTTGAGCATAACCTTCGACCCGAACCCGCCGAACATTACCAACCCCGTCGGCACGCCCGGCTGCAGCCCCAGCTTCGCCCTCTCTGCCGTCGGGTCGGCCAACCGCGGCTCGTAAAATCTCGGATTCAAAATCATCCCCGATGCCCGGAATAGTTCATCCTCCGTATATCCTTCGCCGCGTGCCTGCCGCATCGCCAGGTCCGATCCGCAAACGAGGTATTGGCTTTGCCGCTCGATCCAGAAATGGGGTGGGTAGTTCGCGATGTCCGTAATCACGGTAACAAACGGAATCCCGGGCCGTGCCTTTGCCAGCCCCTCTTGCATCGCCCGATTAAAGTGCGGTACGAACGAAACCACCATATCGGGCTGGGATTCCCGCCAATGTCGTTCGAGTAATCTCACCGTCGACCCGTGATAGGTCCGGATCGCCCGTTGTAACACTTTCAACAGCTGGGGACTGCCCAGCGTCCAGCCATTCCGAAGCAGCCAGTTGTAGATATCCTCGATCCGGATTCCGGCGTACTTTTTGGCGATATCGATGTCTTCCATTAACTCCTGTAGATTCACCAGCCTTACGTCCCAGGGCCTGTTTTGTGATTGAATTACCTGTTGGAGGGCAGTTGCCGCGGCCCGATGTCCGCCGCCGGCGTCGAAAAAACCAAACTCGATTTTTTTCGGAGGGGTTCGTTCCATCCCCGGATTCTCTCAACTCGCCTGCGGAAGCTCACTACGCCAATGTTAAACTTCCATGACTGTTGCTTACTAGTTAAGTACCTGTGTTTTTAAAACTTTAGTGTGAGTGTCACATCCCTGTAACCCGGAATTCCTACGCTTATCCACATGAAGTGTGATCTGCATGTCCACTCGTATTACTCGGGGGCCTGCACGACCCCCTTCGTGAAGCTGTTTTGTCGCGAGAGCTACAACGACCCTCACAAGGTCTACGATCTGCTCCAGCGGCGCGGCATGAATCTCTTCACCCTCACCGATCACGACTCCGTCGAGGGTGCCGAACTCCTCCGCCACCACCCGGACTTCTTCGTCAGCGAAGAGCTGACCTGCAAGATGCCGAGCGGCAACCAAGTCCACATCGGCGTCTACGACCTCACCGAGCGCCAGCACATCCAGCTTCAGCAGCGCCGCAACGACCTCGTGTCGCTCCTGATGTACCTCACCGAGAAGCGCCTGTTCTTCAGCGTCAACCATGTCTTCTCCGGACTTACCGGCCCGCGCGAACGCGAAGACTTTGCTTGGTTCGAGCAGTACTTCCCAGCTTTGGAGACTCGGAACAGCCACCTGCTTGAGCGTGCCAACCAGCAAGCCTCCGATCTGGCCAAGCGCTGGGACAAAATTGGGTTAGGCGGCAGCGATGCCCATGCCCTGGCCAGCGCCGGTACGGCTTACACCGAAGTTCCCGGTGCTCGCGATAAGGACGAGTTCTTCGCTGGCCTCCGCGCCGGACAAGGGCGCGTTGCGGGCGAGTCGGGCAGCTTCGTCAAACTCACCCGCGATGTCTACCTTGTCGCCTACGAAATGATGCGCGAGAAAGCCTGGACCCGCCTGCTCTCGCCTCTCGCCGTGCTGGTCCCGGCGGTTACCTACTGGAACTACCGCGACGAGCGCGTCTTCAGCCGTAAGTGGGCGCGCCAAATCCTGGGCGAACCCACCCAGCGTAAGCGCCCAAGCTGGGTCAGCGTGCCGCAAGCCACATCCGAGGAGTGGGTATGAGCGCAGCCACACGAGCGAGCCGTGCCAACCGCATGTGGAATCAGATCCAGTCCAACGATCACAGGCTCATGCGCCGGGTCCACCGCTGGAAAGCTCCGCGCTGGATTCGCATCGTCACGATCTCCGTTACGCGATTGGGTGACGGCTGGCTTTGGTACGCCTTGGGATTAATTCTGGTGGTTTACGGCGGACATGACCGCTTCATTGCCATCGGCGCGGCAGCGACAGCTGCCGGCATGGGCATCTACCTGTTCCGCACCATCAAAACCAAGTCAAAGCGCAAACGTCCCTGCGAGATCGAGCCGCACTGCTGGGCTTCGATCCTCCCGCCGGACAAATACTCCTTCCCGTCCGGCCATACCATCACTGCGTTTGCGGTTGCCTTGCCGGTGGGATTGTTCTACCCGGAACTGCAGCTCTGGCTCTTCGTCGCGGCGCTGCTGATCGCCTCGTCTCGCATCATGCTCGGCATGCACTTCCTGAGCGACGTGATCGCCGGCTCCATCATCGGGCTGCTTCTCGGCTTCGTCAGTTTCCACTTGTACTTCGCCATGTTCCACGCACTCTAGCCCGATGCCCCCAGCTCACACCCGCAAGCCGCGTTGCCACCGCATGAACGCAGGAAAGTTTCGCTCCCGGCTGCAGGGCCACCTGAACCGCACCAGCCTCCGCGCTGTCCTCGCTCGCGTGAAGTCCAGCTGGCTCGCTTCCCCGCGCCGCCTCCCAGCGTAGGACTTGCTCCCCGCGAGCGAAGCGCTTCTACCCCAAACGCCGCTAACTTACGCGTCCGCGATTCTGGAATTGGCTTCGTCGCTCGGCCAAGCGTCGCCGAATTGCTCGTCAGGCGACGGGCGAATTTCCGAATTCTGCATGATGAGGCGGGCGCAGGTATTCCAGCGCAGAATGGCGGAATCGTTTCCCGGAGGGCTCAGTTTCGAAGCGGATTCGAAGCGACTCATTGCGGAGCGTAGCGCGTGATACGCCGCAGCTCCGCCTCCTTTGCCGCCGTGGTGGATGCTCGCATGGCCCATGCGTTCCCAAATGATCCCGGAATAGTATTCGCGCTCGTACTCGCCTTTAATTTTCGCAAGAACTTCCTGAGCGGTCTTCGCGTTTGCGTGTGACTGAAATTGATCGGTACGCGCCAGCAGCAAAGCGATCAGCGCCTGCTGATGATCGGGGACGACCTCCAGTATGTCTAAGCAAATGCTTTCGGCCAGGTGCGGCTCGTTCAAAAGCCGGTACCGTTCGACTTTCGCAAGCGCTTCCGGGATGCTCTGCGCGGAGATCGATTTCAGTTCGAAATGCATAAAATCTCCTAGGCTTCTTTGTGGCTGAAGATCCTGAATAGTCTGGTAAGTGGGTCGAAGAAGCGATCGACCACGCGCTCTTTGAGCGGAATGATGGCGTTGTCGGTGATGGTGATGCTTTCGGGACAAACTTTGGTGCAGCACTTGGTGATATTGCACAGCCCGATGCCAAAGTCCCTCTTAAGTTGGGGAACGCGATCCGCGGTATCCAGCGGGTGCATTTCCAGCGCCGCAGCGTAGACCAGGAATCGCGGGCCGATGAATTGGTCGTGCATATGATGGTCGCGCAGGACATGGCAGACGTCCTGACAAAGAAAACATTCGATGCATTTGCGAAATTCCTGCACCCGGTCGACATCTTGCTGCGCCATGCGCCAGCTGCCGTCCGGCGCGTCGGGTTTGCGTGGCTGGAATTTCGGGATGCGCTGTTTCACCGTGTAATTCCAGGAGACATCGGTGACCAGATCCTTGAGATGCGGGAAGGCTTTCATCGCTTCGACGGTCACGGGCTGGTCGAGTGGCAGCGTATTCAGGCGGGTCATGCACATCAGTTTCGGCATGCCGTTTATCTCTGCCGAGCAAGAACCGCATTTTCCGGCTTTACAGTTCCAGCGCACGGCCATGTCGCCGGCCTGTTCAGCCTGGATCTGATGCACGGCATCTAGAACCACCATCCCGTCGGCGATTTCGGTGGCGTAATCCTGAAATGCTCCCGCGCCCTTCTCACCGCGGAAGATGCGAAAGGTGGCCGTCGCCATCACTTCATCTCCTGAATGACTTGTTGCAGATCGTCGCGCATCGTGGGTATGGCTTCACGGCGGATTTGCATTTCTCCACCGCTGCGTTTTCTCACCACGATGTTGAACGTGCCGAACTGTTCGTCTTTGTTGGGATAGTCGTCGCGGAAGTGCGCGCCGCGGCTCTCCTTCCTCTCCAGCGCGGCACGGGTGACGATTTCGGACACCGTCAGCAAATTCTCTAGGTCGAGCGCAGTGTGCCAGCCGGAATTGTATTCGCGATGACCGCTGACGCCGACGCGCTCGGCTTTCGCGGCTAGTTGCTTGATGCTTTCCAGCGCCTGCAACATTTCCTGCTCCTGGCGGACGATGCCGACAAGGTCCTGCATCATGGCTTGCAAAGCATGTTGCACGGCATAGGGATTGTCTCCCCCTTCGCGTTCGAAAGGTTGGAGCGACCGCTGTTCCATCGTCGCGAGTTCGGCGGTGTTCACGGCGCTCTGCGGATTTTTCTTCGCGAACTCCGCGGCGTATTCTCCCGCCCTCTTGCCGAAGACCAGCAGGTCGGAAAGCGAATTGCCGCCCAGCCGATTCGCTCCGTGAAGACCCGCAGCACACTCGCCCGCGGCAAAGAGGCCGGGAACGTCTGACATTTGGGAATCGGCGTCGACTTTTACTCCACCCATCATGTAATGCGTCGTGGGACCCACTTCCATGGGTACTTGCGTGATGTCGATGTCGGCCAGCTGCTTGAACTGGTGATACATGCTGGGCAGCTTCTTCTTGATGTGCTCCGCGGCATTGGGAATTCGTTCCTTGATCCAGGCGATGTCGAGGAAGACGCCGCCGTGCGGGCTGCCGCGCCCCTCGCGGGCTTCGCGGCGAATACAGCGCGCCACGTGGTCACGCGTCAAAAGCTCGGGCGGACGGCGCGCGTTCTTGTCGCCCTGCGTATAACGCCAGCCTTCCTCTTCAGAATCGGCGGTCTGGTTCACGTACGCCGGCGGAATATCTTTGAACATAAAACGCTCGCCGTTCTTGTTGCGAAGCACTCCGCCTTCACCTCGGACGCCTTCCGTCACCAGAATGCCGCGAACGCTCGGCGGCCAGATCATTCCGGTGGGATGGAATTGCACGAATTCCATATCCATCAGCGACGCGCCGGCGTGATACGCAAGGGAGTGGCCGTCGCCGGTGTATTCCCAGCTGTTGCTGGTGATGGCGTAGGCCCGGCCGATTCCGCCGGTGGCCAGCACCACCGCCTTGGCACGGAAAAGATGGAAGCGACCGCGCTCGCGATCGTAGCCGAAAGCCCCCGCGATGCGCTCGCCATCCTTCAGCAGCGTGACGATGGTGTGTTCCATGAAGACATCGAGGCCGAGATGAATGCCGTGGTCTTGCAGAGTGCGAATCATTTCCAGGCCCGTGCGATCGCCGACGTGCGCGAGCCGGGGATATCGATGGCCGCCAAAATTCCGCTGCAGGATGCGGCCGTCCTTGGTGCGGTCGAAAACGGCGCCCCAGGCTTCGAGTTCGTGAACGCAGTCGGGAGCTTCTTTCGCGTGCAATTCGGCCATGCGCCAATTATTCAGATACTGGCCGCCGCGCATGGTGTCTGCAAAGTGCACGCGCCAACTGTCGCGATCGTCCACATTGCCCATCGCTGCCGCGATTCCGCCTTCCGCCATCACGGTATGTGCCTTGCCCAGCAGCGATTTCGAGATGACGGCGACTTTTGCGCCCGCAGCCGAAGCGGCCACGGCGGCGCGCAGCCCTGCGCCTCCCGCGCCGATGATGAGCACGTCATGGTCGTGGGTCGTGTAATCCGGCACTAGAAAATCCTCCGATCGGTCCACACGCCCATCGAGCACAACCGCACGTACAAATCGCTGAACATAACCATGAACAGGCTGCACCAAGCGAAAAGCATGTGGCCCCTGTTTAGGCAGCTCACGCAGTCGTACGCTTTTCTCCTCGCCGGTGCGCCGGCCAGTCGGTCGCGTACGCCGCCAATCAAGTGGCGCAAGGAATGACAGCCCAGGGTGTAGCAACTCAAAAGCGTCACATTCGCGAGCAGTACCAGCGTGCCGACGCCGATCCCGAAGTGACCGTCGAACCAGCAGGCCTGCCAGAGGTCGTGCGCGAGAAGAAGCAAAAAGATCAGCGCGAGATACAAAAAATAGCGGTGGATATTCTGAATGATCAAAGGAAAGGAGCGTTCGCCAAGGTAGCTCTTGCGCGGTTCGCCGACGGCGCAGGAGGGAGGGTCGGCCCAAAACGCTTTGTAGTACGCGCCGCGGTAGTAGTAGCAGGTGACGCGGAATCCCCCTGGGGCCCACAGTATGAGCATCGCGGCGGTGACCCAAGCGGGCATCCACGTTGGTTTTGCGCCGAACCAGGCGTGGCCGGAAGGTCCAAACAGTTCTGGGGAATAAAACGGAGAGATATAAGGGCCGAAACGATAGTGGTCGCCTTGCAGCGCGGCCCAAGTGGCGTAAACGATGAAAGCGGATAGACCCAGGAATACGAACAGTGGTTGCACCCACCAGTTGTCGGCCCGCCGCGTCCGGCCAAAACCGGAAGTCGACAATGGGACGTCAATCTGAGACATGGCACCTCCCCAGACCTGTCGCTACCGATGCACACTGAGGCGAATCTCAATCTGGCGCAGTTTCGAGTGCAAAGATTACTCGCTCCAGATGTTCAGCGCTAGCTGGATTGCGATCGAACCGTCGGGTTAGGTATCACGCGACGAATTTCATTGTCAATGCCATCCGACGGGGTGATTCGAAGCGATGATGAAATATGGATGGAGCGCGGCCTCGGCGCCGATCCGCGAGTACCAAATCTAGCTGGCCGGCTTCCGCGCGTCGGCTTCTGGCGTAACCATTCAAACGTCTGCGGGCGTCGCCGCGCGCGAAGAGCGCATCCAATAAAGAAATAAACACAGTGAATCGATATGTGAGCTACCGAAATCTGATTAAACGCCCCGTTATCAACCGAATACGGCTCGATGTTAGGAACTCCGCTGGCTGTTAGCATTGTGTCTGGAACCCGTTAACTAAAGGAACCCTCTCTATGGCGGGGCACAAGAGAACTAAGGAACAGATCATTGCCGACATGGCGGATATTGTTGTGCGGCATCTCGAAGCGATGCCCAAGGTCGAACAAAAGGCACGGATCAAGGCTTTCAAGCAAAAAAACAACGAGGGGCGCGAATCGGTTCAAAGTGGTGGCTCTTAGCTCTGTCGGGTCCGATTGTGGATGCAATGTTGGCCTTTCGAATGCGCGGGTAGCTGAGCGCTTTTCGTTCCCGTGCAGGAAGCTGGAACAAGAGCCGCCCTACCGCGTGAGAGCTAGCTGGCTGGCTTCGCCGCGACGGGCTCACCAGACGGCGCCGCGTCCCCATGCAGCAAATCAACCACCGCGTGATACAGCTTCGCCCGCGTTTCGTGACGCTCGTTCGCCCGCGTGAGATACCGCACCCGTACGTCCACGCCGCCGCCCGCCGGCTTCACGCTCATCGACGGCTCCGCTGAAAACGACGCCTTTGCGTATCCCGGCGTCGCCCGCTCCCAATCCGCCCGCGCCGCGTCCGCATTGCCCTTCGTCGCATCCGACGCCAGCTTCTGAATCGCCTCCGCCGTCGCAAACGGGTCCTTCGCCGACGGTACCTGAATCTGCAATTCGTCCCACAGCCACTGTCCCGAAGTCGAAAAGTTGAAGTAGTGTCCTTCGATCGCGTAGCTGTTGACGAACGTCACCTTGCGCCCGGTCGGATGTCCCGCGTCCGCCCAGCTTCCCGTCTCCAGCAAGACCGTATGCAGCAGTCCAACCTCGAGCACCTCTCCGCCCACGCCGTTGATCTCCACCCAATCGCCCGGATGAATCCCGTTCTTCCCCATCAAAATGAACCACCCAAAAAATCCGACGATGAAGTCCTTCATCGCCACCGTGATGCCCGCGCCGGCCAATGCCGCCACCGTGCCGAAATTGTTGGGCACGCCAAAAATCACCAGCAAAATTAAAATCGCGCCGAGCGCCTGAATCACCACCAAAAACAGCGCCCGCATCGTCGCCGCCTGCCGCCGCTCCAGATCCACCTTCGCGAAAACCTTCTGCAGCGCCAGGTTCGACACGAACACAAACAGCGCGATCAGCACGATCCACAGCACGTTTACAAAAATCATGTGCAGGAACGCGCGATGCCGCGCCACCACCAGAGTGCCCCACGCCGCGTAATTGTTCGCTAGCGCCTCTTCGTCCGCGATCCGCTTGTCGTACAGCGCCAGCATCTTCTGATCCGCGTTCAAGTGCTGAATGAATTCCACCTGCGGGAGATCGTCTGCCGACTGTGCGCCGGTGTCTTTCGTGTCCTTCGCGTCGCTCTGGGTCGCAGACTCGCCGCTTTTCTCCGACGCCGTCGGCCCCGCGGTCTGTTCCGCTTTGCTCTCGCCGCTCGCGGAATGACTCACGTTTGCAGTGCTCGTATTCGCTCCCGCTTTCGCCGCACCCGCCGCACCACCGCCACCCTGCATCGCCGCGTAGTACTTCGACGACTTCGTATTCCTCCGTATAATTTTCTTCTCGCTCTTTTCCTGCGTCAGTTGTTTCTCCAGCGCGTCGTGCTCCTCGGTCAGAGTCGCCGCGCGCTTCAGCGCGTTCTGCCGCGCTTGCGCCAGCAGCGCCTCCTTCGTTCGCATCGACAACACCGCTTCAATCTGCTTCATCAAGCTCTTCGGATATCCATACTCCGGCGAATCCGTCACCGGCGCCACCGCCGCAGCTCCTGTAGGCGCCCCGCTCGCACCAGCATTCGAATTGGAAGCGGCCGCACCAGCTCCGCCCTCCGCCGGCGCCTTCCCCGTGTGCGTCTCGCTAGCCTCATGCGCATCCAACTGTTTCTGGATCAACGCGCGCTTGTCCCCTCCCGCCCTCACCAAATCCTCGTGGTCGTCGTCCAACTCGTCCTGATCGAGCCCCAGCTGCGCCTGCGCAATATTTAACTTGTCCTGCAGCGCCGCCTTCTGCCCAGCAGACGCCGCCTTCGCCACCTGATCCGTCAGCTTCTTCACCGCATCCTGATCCGCATTCACCCGCGCCTGCACTTCCTTGATCCGGTTCTGAATTTCCCGCGTCTCCGGCGTCATCATCGGCGGATTCTCCACCGCATCCGCCAGTCCCGCCGTGAACGCCAGGTCCACCGAATGATCCCCGAGCCGCAGCGCGTCATCCGCGTACTGCTTTTCCCAACGCGTCACCGCCAGCGCGCTCAGTTGTTGCGCCGTCTCCAGCGCAGAGGTATCCACCAGCTGCTGCACGTGCTGCCCTCGCGTCGCGTCCGCGTGCAACCGCTTCGGCGAATCCTCCCACTTTCGCGTGTATAAAATCGCGCCCAATGCCGCGATCAGCAGCACCAGCAACGTCACCAGAATGGACTTGTTCGATGTGGTCATTTCCCCGCCTTGGTGGGCATTTTAATGGTAACGCGCAGCCGCGCGGCCCGAAAAGCCCCGGCGTGCAACGAATGTGCAACCCGATCCACCATCCTTCTCGCGATCCATTCGGGCGAGACCTACACGCGGCGCATCGGCCACCCCTGTGGCAAAATTGTCCGCAGTCACACGCGCGTAACATAGAAACCCCAAACTCCCAAGACTCCACTGGCGCCAAGGATTCATGTTCGAATTTTCGAAACTGTGTCGTGTGTGGCTGGCGCTCGTCATCTTCACGCTTCTCGTCGCGCGCCCCGCTCACGCGCAACAATCCGCCGCCCTCGCGAAGCCTCAACAGTCCGACGGCCCGTCCACCACCGTGACGCCGCCCCAACAGCCCGCGCCCGCCCCGTCCGACGCGCAAACCGCAGAAGCGTCAGACGACGACACCAGCTCCGGCATCCAGCCCCCCGAATCGATCTTCCCGCATTTCTCCAACACGCGTTACTGGCTCTCCGGCCAGGCCAACTTTGTCTACCAAACCCATCCCAGCTTCACCGCTCCGTACTCCGGGCCGCACAGCCTGTTCCCCGATTACCAAAAAGCCGTCTCGCGCGTCCTCACTCTCTACACCGGCTTCCGCTTCACCAACACTTTCGAAATCCTCGCCGACCTCGAAGAAGCCGGCGGCGACGCGCTGAGCGCCGGCTTCGGCCTTGCCGGCAACACCGATCTCGACATCGTCCGCAACCCGATGCTCTCCAAAGCGCCCTACCTCGGCCGCGGCATCCTCCACAAAGTTTTCGCGCTCTCCAGCGAGGCCATCAAGAACGACCGCAACTACCTCTCGCTGTTCGACTCGCTTCCCCGCCGCCGCATCGAAGTCCGCTTCGGCAAATTCAGCATGCCCGATTTCATGGACAACAACTCGGTCGGCTCCGATACCCACTTCCAGTTCCTCAACTGGACTACCGACAACAACGGCGCATGGGACTACGCCGCCGACACCCGCGGCTACACCGTCGGCGGGCTGATCGAATACGACGACACCAACTGGAGCCTTCGCTTCATCGAAGCGCTCATGCCCAAAGTCGCCAACGGCATCGATCTGGTCTGGCAGCCCTGGCACGTCCACGCCGAAAATATCGAACTCGAAGAGCGCCACAGCCTGATTCCCAAGCGCGAGGGCGTTATCCGCGTCCTCACCTATTTCAATCACGCCAACATGGGGATTTATCGCGACGCCGTCGAGCAGTATCAGGATGGCGAAGTCGCCGTGCCGGACATCACCAACCACCCCTGGCACGTCACCCTGAAATACGGCATCGGCGCCAACATCGAGCAGCAGCTTACGCCCAACATCACCGCCTTCGGGCGCTGGGGCTGGGACAACGGCAAGACCGAATCGTTCGCGTACACCGAAGTCGATTCCACCGTCGAGACCGGCGTGGGTTTTGCAGGAGCGATGTGGCGCCGCAAGCAGGACCGCGCCGGCGTCGCTTTCGTTTCGAATGGAATTAAGAAGGACCACCAGAACTATCTCGCCGATGGTGGACTCGGCTTTCTGCTCGGCGATGGCGCCCTTCGCTACGGCCGCGAAACCATCGAGGAGTTCTACTACACCGTGCACGTCTGGCGCGGCATCTACCTCGCTCCCGGCGTCCAACACATCAACAACCCCGGCTACAACCAGGACCGCGGCCCCGTGGTCGTCCCCACTTTCCGCGCCCACTTCGAGTTTTAGGCACTGCTGCTATCCGAGTCCTGGCGGCCATCGACTGGCAACGCCTCGAAACGCGAATACATCGCGCCAAAACAAGCGAGCTCTGCAATCCTGAATATGACGCGGTTTGCCTTAACAGGTTCAGGAAGGGTCGACCATAACTCGTCAAAAACGACGTAGTCGATGTCCCTCCACTTTATGTCGCGCACCTCGGCGTCGGTCGCAAAACGAAGACGAGACACGCGAGCCGTTTCCTCTACCAGGTTTCGCCATCCACCTTCGTCGGACAACAGCCGGGTCGGCTGCCCCACTCACGGCCTAACATCGCGCAACCCGCACGCGCTTGGTACAATGGTTGGCTCGTTCGCCCCAATTCATTCATCCGAGGCCACCATGGCAGAGATCCAGCCCTTCCGCGCGTTCCGGTACGACGCTACAAAAGTCGCGCTCGATAAAGTCCTGACCCAGCCCTACGACAAGATCAGCCCGGCGATGCAGGACAAGTATTACGCCGCTAGCCCCGACAACCTGATCGCGATCGAAAAGGGGCGCAGCTTCCCGGACGATACGGCCGCGAACAACGTCTACACCCGCGCTGGCGCGAAGCTCGAGGAGTGGATCAAGAACCGCGTGCTGGTGCAGGACGCAGCCCCGAGCATCTACATCTACTCGCAGGAATACCTGGTGCCCGGCACGCACACCAAAAAGACGCGCCTGGGATTCATCGCGCTCGGCCGCGTAGAGGATTACGACGCGAAAGTGGTGTTCCGCCACGAAAAGACGCTCTCCGGCCCGAAAGCCGACCGCATCGAGCTGCTGAAGCACACCCACATGCAGACCGGCCAGCTCTTCCTGCTTTACAACGACGCGCCGGGCCGCGTGGACTCGATCCTGGAAGAAGTGACGCGCAAGGAAAAGCCGCTGGAGATGACCGACGAGTACGGCGTGGTCCACCGCCTGTGGCCGGTGAGTGACGCGAAGTTGATCCAGCGCGTGCAGGCCGCCATGGCCGGCATGAAGATCCTGATCGCCGACGGGCATCACCGTTACGAGACGGCGATCAATTCGCGCAACGAAGCCCGCGCTCGCGCCGGTAAGACCGATTTATACGCGCCCGAAGAGTTCGCGATGATGACGTTCGTGAACACGCACTCCAAGGGGATGACCATCCTGCCGACGCACCGGCTGATCCGCAACCTTGCGAATTTCGATTTCGAAAAATTCCGCAAGGATGTGGCGCGCACCTTCGACTGGTATTCCTATCCGTATACCAACACCGAAGAGCGCGAGTCGGCCTACGCGGAATTTCGCAAGGACCTCGAGAGCGGCAGGCACAAGCGCCGCGCCATCGGCGTCTACGCAGGCAAGGACGCGTTTTATTTGTTCCTGCTGCGGAAGGATGCCGACCTCGAGTTGCTGCTGCCGGACGTTTCGGAAGCGCAGCGCGGCCTCGATATCGTGCTGCTGCACCGGCTGCTGATCGAAAAGGGACTGGGCATCACCGAGGAAAAAGTGACCGCTGAAAAGAACGTCGACTATATTCGCGAGATGGACGGCGCCATCGCCGCCGTCGATAAAGGCCAAGCGCAGCTGGCGTTCCTGCTGAATCCGGTCGATGTGAAGCAGGTGGCGGAGATCGCGCTGGGCGGCGACGTGATGCCGCAGAAGTCCACGGACTTCTACCCGAAGCTATTGAGCGGCATCGCCATCTACAACGTCGACGGCGAGCGCGTCGAAGGCGAGAAAAAGGCCGGCGCGTAAACGCGCGCGCTACCGTGCGCCCTTCGCGCCGCTTTTCTGTCACGGCCAAAGCCGTGACCTTCCGCGATACGTGGGAGCTTCAGCTCCGACGCCACCACCGCGCGGCGAATATCGAATGCAGCCGGCGCCGCAGCGAAGCCGGAAACGAGGAGCTTTCGTTCCTGCTCGCACAGGTGCCGCGAAGCGGCTACCTTCGCGGGCGGAACGCCTGCGCCCAGCGGAGCGGAGCGATGCACGTCGTTCGCATCGCCTGTGGATTAAGAATGGGCGTCCGGCGGGAATGCTGTGCGGATTGGGACGGTGGGTCGTACGAGCACCGCGTCGGGACGCTGTCGGACGCGCGACGTGGTCGCGCGAGATCGCGGCGCGCAAAAAAAAAGGGCAGACGCGAACTGGTCGCGTCTGTCCCGATACAAAGCAAGCTTGCGGTTAGGAGTTGAAGCTGGCGACGGCGGCCGCTTCGCTGTCGTAGGTGTCGAACACGGTCATCAGCTTGGTGACCTGCAGGACTTCCTTGAACTTGGCGCCGAGGTTGGCGAGCTTCAGCACCGCGCCCTGCGAGCGCGCGCTGTGGAAGGTGGCGACCAGGGTGCCGAGGCCGGCGCTGTCGATGTAGCCGACCTGCGCGAGATTCAGGACGATCTTCTTCTTCCCCGCGGCGAGCAGGCTCTTGACCTTCTCGCGGAAGGCGTTGGATTCCTCGCCCAGCACGATGCGGCCTTCGATTTCGAGGACCGTCACGCCATTTACTTCGTTATCTACCATTCTGAGTGCCACGTTCGCGCCTCCTGGAAAATTCGAAACTCGATTTGGAATCGGTGAAGCAGGGATGCCGCGCGTAGCTTGCAGCTCCCGTCGATCAGTAGAAATCCGAGCAGGACATGTAATAGCCGCACTCGTCGCAAATCATTTTGCACTTGCGCGGCACAAGTTTTGCCGAACAGCGCGGGCAGTGGTGAGAGGCCAGCTCCGGTTCAGCGGCCTTGCGGCGCTCGCCGAGTTGCGGTTTGCCTGGTACCGGTTGCACGATCCGCTCCGGCTGCGCCATCGCCCGTGTCCTTCGGACTGACGTTTATAGCACATCCCGAGTGCGCGGCAAAGCAATCGTCAAGCGTTACAGGGCCAGCCAGACGCACGAGTCGGGCGAAGGGTTGGACACCGTTTGTAGGGGAAAAGTGCCTGAAATGTGGGGGATTTTGAGGGGTCAGGGCGAGCTTGATTACGGCGCGGTGCGCTGGATGGGCTCGGGCATGTAGAGCGCGGTGTCTCCGGCTAGGCCTGCCCGTTCGAACTGGATGGTGGTGTGGGTGATGTTGAACTGCTGGGTGAGCACGTCGCGGATCGAGCTCAGCATCTTCTCGCAGCTTTCGAGGTGCATGTCCGGGATGCGGATGTGGCACGAGAGCGCGTAGAGATCGGTGCCGAGCGTCCAGATGTGGATGTCGTGAACTTCCTGCACGCCTTCGATGGCGAGCATGGCGCGAGCGACCTTTTCGAGTTCGAGCGAGCGCGGGAGGCCTTCGAGAAGGATGTGCGTGCTCTCGCGCAGGATGCCGATGCCGGACCAGAACACCATCACACCGATCGCGATGCCGATGAGGGGGTCGACCCAGGCGGCGCCGGTGAAGCGTATGGCGAGAGCGCCGACGATGATGGCGACGTTCGACAGCGCGTCACCCAGATTATGAATCCAGATGCTGCGCATGTTTAGGTCACGGCGGCCGCCGGTGACGGCGAAGGTGATGCCGCCGTTGATGACCAGCGCGATCACCGAGACCCAAATCATCAGGCTGGAGCTGACTTCGACGGGCGCGCGGAAGCGGCCGACGGATTCCCAGATCAGGCCGAGGGAGACGATGGTGAGCAACATCGCGTTGACGAACGCGGCGAGGATGCCGGCGCGGTGGTAGCCGTAGGTTTTCTCTTCCGTGGGCGGCTTGAGCGCCCAGCGCGCGGCGAGCCAGGACAGGACGAGAGTCGGGACGTCGGTGAGGTTGTGGACGGCGTCACTGAGGAGCGCGATAGAGTGACCGGCGTAACCGGCGATGATTTCGACGGCGACAAGGGTGAACGTGGCGACGACGCAGAGGCCGAGCTTGAGCGTCATCCCTTCGGCGCCGATTTGTATGTGGGAGTGGCCGCCCAGGCCGTGGCTGTGGCCATGATCATGACCGTGGTCATGGCTGTGATCATGCGCATGGTCGTGCGTGTGTTCAGGGCCGGCGTGGGAGTGGGAGGCCATCTGGTCGATAGTAACCGTTCTGGCGCGCGGGTCACAATGCGCAACGGCACGCGTTCGTGCGGAGCAATGGCGCGGTGACGCGGCGGTTGAGTTTGGGGCGGTGGGATTTGCGGGTGCGAACGTGGCGGACGAAACGCGATTGACTCACCTTGCGGTGCCGCCTACCATTTTGGGAGTGGCAAGCGTGAAAGCTTACGCTCTGCGTGCATCGACCTGGCGACACGCTCTGGGGAGATGCAACACGTCCATCCGATGAAGCAAAAACCCGCCAAATTAACGTTTTGGGGAGTGCGTGGCTCGACGCCAACGCTGGAGCGCTATACGTGGCGCTACGGCGGGAACACGCCGTGTCTCGAGTTGACTTCGCCCGAGGGCACGCAGTTCATTCTGGATTGCGGCACGGGGTTGCGTCCGCTGGGAAATCACTGGTCGGCGAAGAATGGAACCGCAGGCGTCGACGCGCACATTCTGGTAACGCACTATCACTGGGATCACATTCAAGGCATACCGTTTTTTCATCCGTTCTTCGAGGCGCAGAACAAATTTCACTTCTACAGTTTTCAGTCGAAATATTTGGGCGCGAATAGCTTGCGGCAAGTGTTTGAGGCGCAACTTTCGAGCCCATACTTCCCTGTCGACGTGAGCATGATGACGGCCTCGCGCGAGTTCAATGAAGTGACGGGCGGGCAATCGTGGGACGTGAAGGGCACGAAGATTTCGGCGGGCTGGTTGAACCACCCGCAAGGATGCCTGGGATACCGCATCGACACGAGCGGCGGTTCGGTGGTGTATGCGACGGACAACGAGCCCGGCTTGCCGGATTGCGATCGAAATATCAGGCAGCTTGCGCAGGGCGCGGATGTGTTGATTTACGACGCGCAGTATTCGCCGGAGCAGCTTGCGTATGAGCGGAAGGGCTGGGGCCATTCAAGCTGGCTGGAAGGCGTGAAGATCGCGCGGGAGTGCCGCGTGCGGAATTTGGTGCTCTTCCATCACGATCCGGATTCGTCGGACCGGGGCGTGGACGGATTTTTATCGGCGGCGCGGCAGGAGTTCCCTGCAACGTGGGCGGCGGCCGAGGGCATGACCATTTCGATGGACGACCACGGCGTGAACGTGGAGATGCGCGAATCTCGCATCGGACAAAGGCGGCGACTGCGCTACACGGCGACGGTGAGCGGAATGACTGAGGACGGCAAAGCATTCCAGGAAAAGGCGATGGTGCGCGACATCAGCATTCAGGGCGCGTACTTGTGCCTGAGCAGCCGGCCGCGGTTGCAGAGCGAACTGCGTGTACTGATCGAACCGACGGGCGATCCGACGCGATCGGCGGTAATTTCGCTACGGGCAAATGTGGTGCATTTCGAAGACGGCGCGGAGAAAAATCAGATTGGCGTAGGCGTTGTGTTCGTAGAAGAACCCGAGGCGCGGAGAAATCGGGATTAGCGAAGGCGCGATTCGCGCGGCGAGTACAGTTGTGGAGCTAGTTCAGCTTGGCGAGTTGCGCATCCAGATCGGCAAGAGCGCGGCTGAGCTGTTCGCGGTAACGACCTTCCGGGGCAGATTCGAGTTGGCGTTCGACTTGCGCGCGAGAGAGCTGCAAAACGTTTCTCTGGCGACGGATTTCCACTTCGTCGCGCGACAATTGTTTCTTGGCTTTGCGTTCGTCTTTCGTTTGGTGTTCCTGGACCTGCCCTTCCACAGACTTACTCTCCCACCCTCGAGCCATGAAACTATTGTATAGGTCTGGGCGCGGATTCATCGCAAATAATCTGCGTTAGAGTTTCCTTCCCACGGATTGAAACGCGTAAATTCGTTGAATCGATGAGCCGATTCGGGACATCGCGCATCCCAGATTAGACTGGTGAGCCTGGAGGGTCATTTCAGCAGCGCTCGGAGAGGAATTCATGACCAAAGCGGACGCGATCGTAATCGGAGCGGGACAGGGCGGAAAGCCGCTGGCGCTGTCGCTCGCGAAACTGGGATGGAAGGTCGTCTACATCGAACGCAAGTGGCTGGGAGGAACGTGTATTAACACCGGCTGCACGCCGACGAAGACGATGATCATGTCCGCGCAGGTGGCGCATTACGCGCGAGGGGCGGCGCGGTGGGGCGTGAAGGCGAATGGCGTGAGCGTGGACATGCCGGCAGTGATCGCAAGGAAGCGCGAGATCGTGATGAATTATCGCAAGGGGAACGAGAATAAAGTCGAGCAGGCTGGGCCGGACCTCCATTTTGTGCACGCTCACGCTACGTTTATGGGGCCGCATCAGGTGGAGGCGGGCGGCGAAGTTTTCAAGAGCGAGAAGATTTTCATCGATACGGGGACGCGGCCAGCCGTTCCGACGATCGAGGGCATCGAATCCGTGCCCTATTTCAACAACGAAACACTGATGGAGTACGAGGGACTGCCAGAACACTTGGTGATTCTTGGCGGTGGCTACATTGGGTTGGAGTTCGGTCAGATGTACCGCCGGTTTGGGTGCAAAGTGACGATCGTCGGGCGCCGACCGCAGATCCTCCCGGAAGAAGATGCGGACATTGCGACGACGTTACAGAAGGCCTTGGAGAGCGAAGGCGTGGAGTTTCGACTCGGGGCGGCGGCGATGCGCGTCGTCAAGCGTGCAGATGCAATTGAGCTAACGATTTCAATGAACGGCAACGAGGAGATCATAACCGGCTCACACTTGCTCTGTGCGACAGGACGGACGCCGAACACTGACGGCATGGGATTGGAGCAAGCGGGAATCGCGCTCGACCAAAAGGGATACATCAAGGTGAACGGGCGGATGGAGACGAATGTTGCGGGTGTGTGGGCTCTGGGTGATGTGAAAGGCGGCCCGGCGTTCACGCACATTTCGTACAACGACTACCAGATTCTCTACGCAAATATCATCGAAGGAAAAAACTGCACGATCGTCGATCGGTTTCTTCCGTACGCGGTGTTCACGGATCCGGAGTTGGGGCGCGTGGGGATTACAGAAAAGCAGGCGCGGGCGCGCGGGAAGAAATTCAAGATGGGGACGTATCTGGTGGCGAACGTTTCGCGGGCGGTGGAGCGCGGGGAGACGGCTGGGCTGATGAAGGTGATTGTGGACGCCGAGGACGACTGCGTACTGGGCGCGGCGATATTGGGTGCTTCCGGTGGAGAGGTGGTGCAGATGCTCGGGACTCTGATTTTGGCGAAGTCGCCGTACACCACGTTGAAAGAGGTGGTGTATATCCATCCGACGATGGCCGAAGGATTCTGGAGTTTGCTGGATGAGGTAAAGCTGGTGGAGTGAGTTGTGGTTGTGCGGTCGGAACTGGCTGATACACGGAGGCGTGGTTACGATGTCGGTCCGGCGTCGATTGCAGAATTAACTGATGGTTGTGGTCGTAGAATGACAGCCTGCGCGGCAGGCTATCCCACTAGCGGATCAGGTCTTCGAGCTGGATGCGTGCGTCGGTTTTTTCGTCGCGGTACTTCACGATCACGGGAGTGTAGAGGCTTAGGCCCCATTTGCGCGCGGCGTCTTGGTTTATGGCGCGGGAGCCGGGGACCACAACGGCGCCTTCGGGAATGACGAGCGGCGTGGTTTCGGTGGCGGAGAGAATCTGGTCTTTTACAATGTCGTACACGGGCGTTGATGCGTTCAGAATTGTGCCGGTGCCCAGTACCGCGCGGCGTTTCACGATTACGCCTTCGTACACGCCGCTCTGGCCGCCGGCTAGAACTTCGTCCTCGATGATCACGGGGAGCGCGCCGACCGGTTCGAGGACGCCGCCGATCTGAACGCCCGCCGAGACGTGACACTTCTTCCCGATTTGAGCGCAGCTTCCGATGAGGGCGTGCGAATCGACCGTGGTGCCTTCGTCGACGAATGCGCCGACATTTATATACATCGGCGGCATGCAGACAACCGATCTGCCAACGTAGGCGCCGGTGCGAATGCTCGATCCGCCGGGGACGATGCGCACAGCGTTCGCGGGGGAAAACTGCTTCACCGGAAAAGTGGATTTGTCGAGGAACGGCTGCTTCGTAACGTCGATGGACATATCGACGATCGTGCCCATCCGGAAGCCAAGCAGAATTCCCTGCTTCACCCACGGATTCACGCGCCATCCTGTCGGTGATGCCGGATCGGGTGCGGCAGCGCGAATTTCTCCAGCGTTCAACGCCCCGATAAATCGCTCGAACACCGCGAAGTCGTCGGTTGAGTACGACGGCTTGGGATGAGCAAACAGCGCTTCAACTTGCGATTGCAACATGCGCCGTTTCCGTGAGCGAGAGCGATTCGAGTACGCTGCGAATCTTCGCGAGATTTTGCTCACTTGGCGAGACGAGCGGCAAACGCCAGACGGGCTCAAGCAAGCCCATCATGGCCATCGCAGCTTTCACCGGACCGGGATTCGATTCCACGAAATTGATTTCCATGAGTGGCAGGAATTTGCGATGAGTCTGCCGGGGGCGCTGGAAGTTGCCCTGCAGGGTGTCGCGAACGAGGCTGGTCATCTCGGCGGGAATTTCGTTGGAGACAACGGAAATCACGCCGACGCCGCCGAGTCCCGCGAGCGGCAGAGTGATCGCGTCGTCACCAGATAGCACGGAGAAACGATCGGCCACGGATTGGAGCACCGCGCTCATTTGCGAAATGTTTCCGGAGGCTTCCTTGATGCCGACAATGTTGTCGATTTGCGCGAGGCGCGCGACCGTGGCAGGCTCGAGATTCACACCGGTGCGGCCGGGCACATTGTACAGAAGGATCGGAATCGAAATGGACGCGGCGATGGTCTTGAAGTGCTGGTAAAGGCCTTCCTGCGACGGCTTGTTGTAATACGGCGTGACGGAAAGGATGCCGTTCGCACCGAGCGATTCATATTCGCGCGCAGACTCAATCACCTCGGCGGTGTTGTAGCCGCCGGCTCCGGCCACGACCGGCACGCGGCCGCAGGCTTCCTCAAGTGTGATCTCGACGACGCGGCGCTTCTCGATGTGCGTAAGCGTAGGGCTCTCGCCGGTGGTGCCGCACGGAACGAGGAAGTCGACGCCGGCCTTAAGCTGGCGCTTCACCAGGAAGCGAAGAGTTTGCTCGTCGAGCGAAAAATCGCGTCGAAATGGAGTGACCAGAGCCGTGCCGCATCCTCTAAACATGTTGTGCTCCTTCGCTGCTTGAGTCCGGCGAGCCGGAAAGCTCGCCGATAATTTCCGAGAAATCGAAAACGCCTTTCTTGTCTTGAATCCACTGGGCGGCCCTCAACGCGCCGCGGGCGAAACCCTCGCGGTTGCGCGCGGTGTGTCGGATGGTGATGGTGTCCGCCGGCGAATCGAATCCGAGTTCGTGCGTGCCCGGATGCGCTCCTGCGCGATTGCTGCTCGCATCGATGGGACGCGCGTAGCCGGATTTTTTCACGCGATCGACGAGCGCGAGCAGCGTGCCAGAGGGCGTGTCTTTTTTCGCCGAGTGATGAATCTCCCAAGCCCATGCTTCGTAATCGCTTTGGTCGACGAAAAGGCTTCCGGCACACGCGGCGAGTTTCAGAAAAATCTGGACGCCAATGGAGAAATTGGAGCCGATGACCAGGGCGGTGCCACTTTCGTTGACGGCAGCGCGGACGCGACTGTGATGCGCGGACCAGCCGGTGGTGCCGGAGACGACGTTCACGCCAAGCGCGGCGAGACGTTCGATGCTTGCGGGCGCGGCGGATGGATTTGAAAACTCGAGGGCGGTGGTGATGCCGGAAAAGTTAGCGGCGGTGATGGCTGCAGCGTTGGCATTCGAGCGGCTTTCGAGCCGTAGCGCGACGTCGAAGCCGAATTCAGGCGCGAGTCGGTCGATCAGCTTGCCCATTTTTCCGTACCCGACGATGGCAAGCTTCGCGCTCACTTCGCGCCTCTGCCGGCAGCATGCTGTGCGAGGAGGCGCTTGGCGATGCTCTCGTACGTTGAGACGGCACCGAGCAATTCTTGCTTGGGGATGCGCTCTTCGTTGGTGTGGGCGAGATGGATGCTGCCGGGGCCGAACATCAGCGGCTTGCCCCATGCGGGCGAGAGATCGGAGACGTCGGATCCGAACGAGACAACGGTCGTGGGAAGGCCGTCAAGGCTTTCAAGACGCATCGCGGGATTGCAGAGAACTTCGGTAATCTCAACATGCAGGACGGAAGAGGCGGCGTGCTGAAACGCTTCGCGAACCGGCGCAGGATCGCCGACAAGCCGGATCATAATTTCAGCGCGTGCGGAATCTGCGATCACATTGGGAGCGTGGCCGCCGGAGATGGTGCCGATGTTCATGGTGCTCGCGCCGAAAAGCGGGTCGACGGGCAGCAGAATTTCGCGAAAGCGATCGAGAACGTCAAGCAACGAGTCGATGGCGGAGTGGCCAAGCTCGGGATACGCGGAGTGAGCGGCGCGTCCACGGGCGGCGACTTCGTATCGGAGGACACCCTTAGAGCCGACAGCGAGCTTGCTTTCGGTGGGTTCGCCATTGATCAGGTAGCGGGAGCCGCGAGGCGCGAGCGCCGCAGCTTTTGCGCCAGCGGAGTTGCGTTCTTCGCCGACAACGAAAAGGAGCGCGAAATCGCGCGCGCCGGAGACTGCGAGATTTTCAGCGGCGACGGACATCGCGGCGATGATGCCTTTCGCATCGCAAGCACCGCGGCCCCAGATGTGCGTTGCGTCTTCGCGGCTGGGGAAAAACGGCGGAACGGTATCGATGTGCGAGGAGAAGGTGACGATGGGAGAACCCCACGTGGCGACGACATTGAAGCGCGCGCCTTCGACGGGCATCTGCTCGACGGCGCCACCGGTCGCTTGTGCGATGGTGGCAAGGCGGCCGTAGAGATACGAACCGGCCTGGGCTTCGTTGCCGGTGATGGACTCGATATCGACGAGCGATCGAGTGAGTTCGAAAACGTCAGTCACGCCTGGGTCCAGTCAGCGAAATTTCGGAGGAGAGCGAAACAGGAGGGGGAAACAACGCGAGACGGCGGCGCGGATTCCTTCACTCCTCGATAGCGCTCCACCCGTTTGAGACGGATGACAGTGGACAAGCCTTTGGGCTTATCCCCCAAACACCGCGAAATCAGCTAGCGCGGCGCTTTCGGCGAAGGACAACAACAAAACCCATTTCGCGCGGGTCTCCGAAGCTGATCGGAACGGCGGGCCCGGCTACTCATGGTCTTCGCACCTCTAGCGAGAAACACCTAATCGTAGCAAAGCAAGGATGGAAGTCAATTAGCATCGGTTCGAGGAGCGGCTTGTGCGTAACGGTCGCCTGCAACGTCATTTCAGCTCTTGACTGCGGGTGTTGTAGCAACATGATTTTGTCACCCTAACAGCAACATAAAAATGTCACCCCCCCGGTAGGGAGGAATGCTCGAGGCGAGTGCCGCCGTAGTAGAGCGAGACGCGGCCATCGAGAGCCTGGTAGATCCGTACCTGGCACCGGCGAAGCTGAAGCGGCGGGCCTGTTGGGGGATCTGGAAGCGACGGCCTTCCCACTGGACGACGTTGTCGTTGCTGACGACACGTTCATGCACGAAGCAGCAGATGCGGTCGAGGCTGCGGGGAGCTTCGCGCCAAGCGGTTTCCAGCTCGCGGGGCTTTTTGGCGAAACGCCGGTTGTAGTCGGTGATGAACTTGCGCAGGACGGCGTTGGCGGAGTCGATGTCGTGAGCGGCAGCAAGGCGGAGTTCGCTGCACAAGCGATCCTGCAGCACCCCCCAGAGGCGCTCGACGCGGCCTTTGGCCTGTGGGCTGTTGGCGGCGATGAAGGTGACGCGAGTTGTTCCAAGGCACGGCCGAACTGGGTGGGCTGGCGTTTTCCAGCGAGTTGTTCTTCGACGGTCCAGAAGTCATCGTTGCGGACAAAGATAGCACTGTGGTCGCCGTAGAACGCGAGTGGCACGCCGTGGCGGCGGAGCATGTGTTTCAGCAAGCAGAGATAGCCGAAAGTGGTCTCGGAGGGAAAGAACTGCGCGGCCAAGATTTTGCCGGTGGCGTCGTCCTGCATGCCCAGGGCGGTAAGTTGCGGGCCGCGGCCCTGGAGCCAGTCGTGCGGGCTGCCGTCGAGTTGCACCAGTTCGCCGAGGCGAGCGGAACGCAAGCGGCGCTGGCGATGAGCGGGAGCGCGACGCTGGCGCGGCGAGTCCAAGCCGTTGTGGCGCAGCAGGCGGCGCAGCGTTTCGCGGCTGAGGGAAAAGCCCTCGCGCTCGACCAGTTTCTCGCAGAGGTGGTGGTCGTTGAAGCCGGCGTAGGGGCCGCGCGCGAGTTGCACGATCTTGCTGCGCACGGCGTCGGGCAGGCGACGGTGGCTGGGCCGCCCGCGGTTGGCGTGTGCCAGAGCCGCCTCCCCCTCTTCGCGCATACGCTTCTTCAAGCGTTTAATCTGGCGCACGCTCAGACAGAGGAGTTCGGCGGCTCTGGCACACGCCAGGTCTCCCTTGATACATGCGCTGATGACAGTCACCTTCTGAAGTTCCTTCTGACTCAACGGGAATGTCTCCTGTCTCATAGGGTGACATTTTCACGTTGCCGTTAAGGGGTGACAGAATTATGGAGCTAAGACACAGCTCTTGACTGCGGGATTGCTGGACTCGCTGACGATGCTACACTCGCGCGCATGATCGAGTCGGTCGACACATTGATGCAGCGAGCGCAACAAGCAAGGCGGGAACACCGCGTCGACGATGCGCGCCGGGATTTGGCTGAGGCTGTGGAGCTGGCGCGTGGTTCGGGAGATTTGGGCGAACTTGCGCAGGCGATTACGGGAGTCGGACAAATCGAGCGCGACGCGCGAAATTACGACGCGGCGCGAGTACATTACGAAGAAGCTGCGTCGATTTATCGCGCGCTCGGTGAGCCGCTTCGGCTGGCGCACACGCTGCGGCACATCGGCGATATTTTGCAGGATCACGGACGAGGACGGCTCGGCGAGGCATACACGCGCGAAGCTCTGGAGATTTATCGAGGCGATGCCCGGACGCCGCCGCTCGACCTTGCGAACGCGATCCGCGGACTGGCGGTGATCAAGCAGGAATTGGGCGCGAGCGGACAGGCGCGGGCACTGTGGGTGGAGGCGAAGGATTTGTATGCGTCGGTGGGAGTGGATGCGGGCGTACGCGAAAGCGAAAAGCGCATCGCGGAATTGGGGCCGCACCCGGCTGCGAGCTGATGGGATTGGCGTGATTGTGCTTCTTGGCAGTGCCGATGCACAGTGAAACGCGCGATTGTGGTTGATGTGAGTTTTCCGGCGGAGTTTTGTACACTGGTCTTGTCCACATGAAATCCAAGCCTCATTCATCGCGCGGCGGCGCGGAGCTGCGCGCGATGGACCCCACAACGTTCACTCCGGAATTCGAATCCCGGTCAGGAAAAAAAACGGCTGGCGCTACGGCGGAGACGCTGTTCTGCGAAGAAGTGTCGATCGAGGACCTCGCGAAGTCGGTTGGCACTCCGGCATACGTGTACAGCCGCGCGAGCATCGTGAAGGCGTACCGGCGGCTCGACCGCGCGTTTCGCGGCGTGCGGCACTCGCTGTGCTACGCGGTGAAGGCGAACGGCAACCTTTCGGTGCTGCGGCTGCTGGCGAAGGTGGGAAGCCGGTTCGATGTGGTTTCGGGGGGCGAAATCGCGCGGCTGCGAAAGGTCGGCGTGCGCGGGGCGTCGATCGTGTTTTCAGGCGTAGGCAAATCGCGCGACGAAATTCGCGACGCGCTGCGGTACAAAGTGGGGAAGGATCGGGCGGGGATTTTCCTTTTCAACGTGGAATCGGCAGCTGAGCTTGGGGTGCTCATCGAGGAATCGTCGCGGCTGGGACTGGCAGGCGAGAAACGGCCGGCGGTTTCGATACGCATCAATCCCGACGTGCAGGCCGGCGGGCACGCACACATCTCGACGGGATACCGGCAGCACAAGTTCGGCGTGGATTGGAACGAGGCGCGGCGGCTCTACATCGCCCACAAAGATTCCCAGTGGATCGAATGGCGCGGGATCAGCGCGCATATCGGCTCGCAGATTTTGACGGTCGAACCGTTCCGCACGGCGATGGAGCGTGTCGCGGAGTGCGTGAAGGATTTGAAGCGCGAAGGAATTGCGCTCGCGTATCTCGATTTCGGCGGCGGGTTGGGGATCCGCTACACGGACGAAGAAGCTCCGGACGTGGAAGCGTACGCGAAAGTGCTGACCGAGATCGTCGAACCGCTTGGTTGCGAATTACTGCTGGAGCCGGGACGGTGGATCGTGGGGCCGGCCGGAGTATTGCTGACGCGGGTGCTATACACAAAGGAGAACGGCGGGAGGACGTTTGTGATCGTAGACGCGGCGATGAACGACCTGATTCGCCCGGTGCTTTATGAGGCGCGGCACGTGATTACCATGGCGACTCGGACGGAGCGCGATGATGGCGGGCGGGTGGACGTGGTCGGACCGGTATGCGAGACCGGCGACTTTTTAGGACGCGACGTGTTTGTAGGAAGAGCGGCGACGGGAGATCTGCTGGTGGTCTGGACCGCCGGCGCGTACGGATTTTCGGAATCGTCGAACTACAACGCCCGACCGCGGGCGACGGAAGTGATGGTGGAAGGCCGGAAATTCCGCGTGATCCGAAAGCGCGAGGCGGTAGAAGATCTCTGGCGCGGCGAGGAATGACGCGCTCAATAGCGCGGTTCGGCGCATACATGGGGCGTTACAGCGATTTCCCTATCCTGCGCGAAAGTGTTGACACGATGCGAGAGCTACGTTACTTTCGAGGCCTCATGAATCTGCAGTCGCACACGACGCAGCACCATCATCACCATCACAACTGGTGCCTGCGGTGGTGTGACTAGCTAAAGACTCATAGCTGGAATCATCGGCCCGCCGGCGCAACAAGCCCCGGCGGGTTTTTTGTTTTTACAGGCAATTTTTGAGCGAATTCGTGGAGGAAGAGATGGATCTCGATTTCGAAAAGGAAAACGGGCTCGTGCCGGCAATCGTCCAGGATGCGGTGAACAACGACGTGCTGATGCTCGGGTTCATGAACCGGGAGGCGTTCGACAAGACGCTCGCGACGGGATTCGTGACGTTCTACAGCCGGTCGCGGAAAAAGCTCTGGATGAAAGGCGAAAGCAGCGGGCAGAAGCTGCTGCTCCGCGAACTGCTATTCGATTGTGACAAGGACGCGGTGCTCGTCCGTGTGGAACGGGCGGGCGCAGCGGTGTGCCATGAGGGTTATCGGAGCTGCTTTTTCCGAAAGCTTGAAGCGAATGGAGATGTGACGACGGTCGCGGAGCGGTTGCTGACGCCCGAGGAATTGTACGGACAGGAGAACAAATCATGAGCCGGCTAAAGCTGGGGATTCCGAAGGGCAGTCTGCAAGATTCGACGATTGAACTTTTCGCGCGCGCGGGCTGGCGCATTTCAGTAAGTTCGCGCAGCTATTTTCCTTCGAGCGACGATCCGGAGATCGAGTGCATGCTGGTACGCGCGCAGGAGATGGCGCGGTACGTTGGGAGCGGCGCGCTGGACGCAGGGATCACGGGCAAAGACTGGATTCTCGAGACCAGCGGACAGGTCGAAGAGGTCGCGGAACTGGTTTACTCGAAGACCGGACCGGGACGCGTGCGCTGGGTCTTGGCGGTAGCCGAAGATTCAGCCGCGCAGAGCGTGAAAGACCTGCAGGGAAAAGTGATCGCAACAGAGGCGGTGCAACTGACCGAGAAGTATTTGAAAGAACACGGAGTGACGGCGCGCGTGGAATTTTCGTGGGGCGCGACCGAGGTGAAGGTGCCGCAACTGGCGGACGCGATCGTGGAAGTAACGGAAACGGGAGCTTCGCTGCGCGCAAATAAATTGCGCGTGATCGATACGCTGCTGGAGTCGGCGCCGTGGTTTATCGCAAATCGTGGGGCCTGGAAGGATCCGTGGAAACGCGAAAAGATCGAGAACATGGTGATGCTACTCGACGGCGCGATCAAGGCTTACAACCGTGTGGGCTTGATGCTGAACGTGAGGCGCGACGATTTGAATGGCGTACTCAGTGCGTTGCCCGCGCTGCGCAACCCAACGGTTGCACAGCTGAGCGACCCGGTGTGGGTGGCGATCAACACCATCGTGGAAGAACGAACCGTACGCCAATTGATTCCGAAGTTGAAGGCCGCGCGTGCCGAAGGGATTGTTGAGTACCCGCTCAACAAAATTGTGTACTGATGAAGATCACGCCTCTCACATACGATTTGGAACGTGAGATTTTTGCACGGCGGAAACGAACCGATCGGCAGGCGGAGCGAGTGGCGGCGAAGATCGTCGGCGACGTGCGAAGGCGCGGCGACAAGGCGTTGTTCGAATGGTCGAACATGTTCGGCGGCAGAGTAACCGCGGAGTCGATCTGGGTCGGACCGGCGGAGATGAAAGCGGCGGCTCGGCGCGTTTCGCGACCATTTCTGACGGCGGTGGATCATGCGGCGAGGAACATTCGTCGCGTTGCGCGGATGCAGAAACCCAAAAGCTGGAGCGTACAAGTTGAGCCGGGAGTGCGCGTGGCTCAGCGCGTCGAGCCACTTGCCGCGGTGGGATGTTACATACCCGGCGGCAGATTTTCGCTGGTTTCAACGCTGTTGATGACGGTGATTCCGGCGCAGGAAGCCGGGGTGAAGCGAATTGTGGCGACGAGCCCCGGGCCGGGCGACGCGTTGCTGGCCGTGGCATCGCGATTGGGCTTGGAAGGCGTGGCGCGCATCGGAGGCGCGCAGGCGGTGGCTGCCCTCGCGTATGGAACGGACTCGATTCCGCGCGTGGATAAGATTTGCGGGCCGGGCAATCGTTATGTGACCGCAGCGAAGCGCGTAGTGAGCGCGGACTGCGCGATTGACATGGCTGCCGGACCGACCGAGGCGATTGTGTTCGCGGAGCGGGGCAACGCCGAATTCATGGCTGCGGATTTAATTGCGCAGGCGGAGCACGATCCCGATGCGATCGCGCTATTTGTCACGACTTCGAAGGTTCTCGCGGAACGAGTGGCGCGCGCGATCGAACGGCAGCTCGAAGCGCTGCCGGCGAAGAATCTCGCGCGTGAATCGTTCGAGCGAAGCGGTGGCGTGCTTGTTGCCGATAGCGTAAAGGAAGCGGCTGAATTTGTGACGCAGTTTGCGCCGGAGCATCTGACGCTGGTAGGAGACACTGCGAAATGGATCGATCGATTCCCCACCGCAGGCAGTATTTTTCTCGGCGGTTGGAGCGCGCAGACCTTTGGCGATTATGCGAGTGGAACGAACCACGTGCTGCCTACCGGCGGCGTGGCGCGCGCGCGAGCCGGGCTCTCGACGGCGGACTTCGTAAAATGCATCAGCGTGCAGGAGATTTCTCGCGCCGGATTTCGGCGGCTGGCCCCGGTGGCTTCGGCGCTGGCTGATGCGGAAGGACTCACGGCACACAAGCGTTCGATTGAGGTGCGCACGTGACGCGGGGCATTCGTCCTCGCAAGGCAGTGGAGTGGATGCGAGCGTACCATCCGCCGCTCGAGGGGCGTGGCGGAAAACTGCGGCTCGATTTCAACGAGAACACGGTTGGGTGCTCGCCAGCGGTTGCGCGCGCACTGCGGAAGATCAGCTCGGCCGACGTTTCGATCTACCCGGAACAGGAAACGGTACGGAAGCAGCTGGCGAACTATTTTCGCGTGTCGCCGGAGGAGCTGCTGCTGACGAATGGAACGGACGACGCGCTGCATCTGGTTACGGACACGTACGTCGAACGCGGAGACGAAGTTTTGATGGTGGAGCCGACCTTTGCCATGTACCGGTTTTATTCGGAGCTCGCGGGCGCGAAGATTCAGGCACTGCGCTATGACGCGAAGCTACGGTTCCCTACGGTGGAGGTCCTTACCGCGTTGCGACACGGCCCTGGCGTTCTCTTCGTCGCGAACCCCAATAATCCGACGGGCGGCGCGCTTAATGCGAAGGAACTGAGGAAAATCCTGCGGGTGGCAAAACGCACGCTGGTGGTTATCGACGAAGCGTACTTCGAATACTGCGAAATCACGGCGATGCCTTGGATCCGCGAATTTCGTAATCTGGTCGTGACACGAACGTTTTCGAAGGCCGCGGGGATGGCAGGGCTGCGCTTGGGCTGCGTGTTCACGAATCGCGAGAACGCCGCGGTGATGCGAAAGGCTGCGTCGCCGTATCCGGTGAATGCTGCGGCGCTGGCGGCAGCATGCGCCTGCGCGAAGGACAAGAGTTTCCTGCGCGGTACGATTCGCGAATTTCGCAAGAGCCGCGCCGAGTTGAGCGCCGGCCTGCGCAAGCTGGGCATCGAACAATTTCCTAGCGCCGCGAATTTTATCCTCACTTATATGGGTGAGCGGGCGAAGGACATTGTCGGCGGTCTGTCGCGGCGAGGAATTCTAATTCGCGACCGCTCGAACGATTTTGGCGGACGCGGATACGTCCGAATCACGGTGGGAACGGTAGAGCAGACGCGGCGCGTGCTGCGCGCGCTGCAAGAGGTGTTATGAGAAAGGCTTCGGTTGCGCGGAAAACGAAAGAGACGGACATCCAGCTGAAACTGAATCTGGACGGGCGCGGAAAAGCGCGTGTGGCCACGGGCATTCGATTCTTCGACCACATGCTCGAACAAATTGCGCGACACGGCGCGATGGACCTGGAAGTGACGGCGCGGGGCGACCTGGACGTGGACCAGCACCACACCGTGGAGGACGTGGGAATCGCGCTGGGAGAAGCGGTGCGTGAAGCGCTGGGAGACAAACGCGGAATTCTGCGCGCGGGCTTTTTTGTGATGCCGATGGACGAGTCGCTTGGCGTTGCATCGATCGATTTTTCGGGGCGCGCGCACTGCGTGTGCAACTGGAAGCCTGTGGCGGCGCGCGTGGGAGATTTTCAGACAGAGCTACTCGAGGATTTCTTCCAGGCATTCGCACAGGGCGCGCGGGCGAATGTGCATCTGAAATTTCTGTACGGGCGGTCGTCGCACCACCAAGTGGAAGTGCTGTTCAAGACGTTTGCACGGGCGCTACGATTCGCGACAACGCGCGATAAGCAGTTGCAGCGCGTGCTGCCAACCACGAAGGGGATGCTGTGAAGGTTTCGATCGTCGACTACGGCGCGGGGAATTTGCCTTCGGTGGAGCGCGCCTTCGCGCTGCTCGGAGCAGAAACCGAACGTGTGGACACGCCGGAGGCAGTGGGCTCTGCGAAAGTGATTGTGCTGCCGGGCGTGGGACACTTTTCCGCGTTCGTGGCCGGGCTGCGCGACAGAAATCTGACGGAAGTGCTGCGAACCGCGGCGCGGGCTAACGTTCCGGTACTGGGAATTTGCTTGGGCTTGCAGGCGCTGTATGCATCGAGCGAAGAGGCGCCCGGGGAAAAAGGGCTCGGGCTGATTGGGGGCCAAGTGGTCGCGCTGCCGCGAGACATGAAGTCACCACACATCGGATGGAATCAAGTGCGGCGCGAGCGCGAGTCGGCTCTATTGCGCGGCCTGCCCGACGATGCTTACTTTTATTTCGCACACTCGTATGCGGCGCCGGAGACGCAGGGCAGCACCGCGGCGGTGTGCGACCACGGCTTCCCTTTCACGGCGGTGATGGAGTGCGGACGGCTGATGGGCGTGCAATTCCATCCCGAGAAATCGGGCAGCGCAGGAGCGAAGTTGCTTGGCAATTTTTTGGAGGCGGCGCGATGACGCTAGCGCGGAGAATTATTCCCTGCCTCGATGTGGACGCGGGACGGGTGGTGAAAGGCGTCGAATTTCAGGGACTGCGCGATATGGGCGATCCAGCGGCGCTGGCAGCGCGCTACAACCGTGAAGGCGCCGACGAGCTGGTGGTGCTGGATATCACGGCGACCGTCGACGGTCGAGGTACGTTCCTCGAGACGGTGAGGCGCGTCGCGAACGAATTGCAGATTCCGCTGACGGCTGGCGGCGGAATTCGACGACTCGAAGACGGAAAGGCCGTGTTGCGCGCGGGCGCAGACAAGGTGACGGTGAATACGGCGGCGGTATCGCGGCCCGAACTGATCTCGGAGCTGGCGGCGCAGTTTGGTTCGCAAGCGGTAGTGCTTTCGATGGACGTGAAGCGTACCGAATACGGCTGGAGCGTTTACGTACGAGGCGGACGCGATGCCACGAGAATCGACGCGATCGCGTGGGCGAAGGAGGGAGTGGAGCACGGTGCGGGCGAGATCATGGTGACCTCGATCGATCGCGATGGCACCTGCAGCGGATTCGATTGCGAGCTGACCGCAGCGATTGCGCGGGCGGTACCGGTGCCGGTGATCGCGTCGGGGGGCGCGAAAACATTTCAGGATTTTCTGGATGTGTTCGAGGCCGGCACGGCGGATGCAGCACTGGCGGCGTCTATTCTTCATACGGAAGCGCAATCGATTGGCGAGCTGAAGAAATTTCTCGCGAACCTCGGCGTGCCGGTCCGGGTGACGGCGTGATCATTCCGTGCATCGATTTGCAAGACGGACGCGCGGTGCAACTGGTGCGCGGAAAGCGGTTGGCGCTTTCGGTGGACGACGTGATGGGACTGCTGGCGCGTTTTGAGCGCTTCCCGATTTTGCATGTGATCGATCTCGATGCGGCGATGCGGAAAGGATCGAACGGGCGATGGGTGAGGCGTCTGTGCCAACGGGGCAAGACGCGCGTGCGCGTGGGCGGCGGGATACGGACTGCGGCGCGGGCGGAGCGGATATTATCCTGGGGTGCGGAGAAAATTATCGTCGGGAGCGCGGCTTTTTCTGGCGGCAAAGTGGCAAACGAGTTTTTGGGCGAGTTGCGTGAGCGCGTTGGGCGGCGGCGCGTGATTGTGGCGCTGGATACGAAACGCGAAAAGGTGGTGGTTCGCGGATGGAAGGAAACGCTGGCGGTGCGGGCGCAGGACGTGATGCGCGAGCTGGAACCGTACTGTTCGGAGTTTATGGCAACGTTCGTGGATAACGAGGGGACGATGCAGGGCACGAATCTTCCATGGTATCGCGAGCTGCGGCGCGCGACGAAGCTGCCGATCACGGCGGCGGGTGGGATAGGGACGATGGAGGAAGTGCGAGCGCTGGAGAAGCTGGGGATGAATGCGGCAGTGGGGATGGCGATCTACAAGGGGGAATTGCTCGGCGGGGAGAGTGAGTGAAAGCTAAGGCTGCGGTCTCTCTCCGCGGGCTGCCGCGGAGCAAAAGTTCACAGACACGATTCGCCCTCGTCGGACGAATCGGCCCCGCGTGCCTTAGGCACGCGGGGAGAGTGTCTCTGCCACGGTTCTCGCTTGGCGCTCGGCTCCGATCTGTTGCCGAAAGAACCGGCCAAAAAAAAAGCTCCGAGCTTGGACAGCCTCGGAGCTTTTTAGTTAACGATCGAACCGCGAGTGGTTACTGGCGGCGCGTGACGACCTGCCCCGGAGCTTCGGCGTGAGTGCGGTCAATCACCGCGCTCATGTGCTCGGGAACGCCGGAGGCGCGGCCGATGCTGTGATAAATCAAGCCGGCGGCGGCCATTTGCTCGGGGCGATAGAGGTTGCGTCCGTCGATGACGATCGGGTACTTCAGGCCCGCGTGCAGCCTAGCGAGATCGAGCGACGCGAACTCTTTCCACTCGGTCAGAATCAGAAGCGCGTCTGAACCGGCGGCGGCATCGTAGGGATCGGCCGCGTAGGTGACGCCCTTCTGCGGAAGCGCTTCCTTGGCGCGAGCCGCGGCAGCGGGATCAAATGCCTTCACCGTGCAACCTTCCTTCAGAAGAGCTTCGATAATGGCGATCGCCGGCGATTCGCGGATGTCGTCCGTATCGCCCTTGAAAGCGAGGCCGAGCACGCCGAGCTGTTTCCCGCGCAAAGTCCACAGCGCGCTGCGGATTTTTTGCAGGAAGCGGCGGCGCTGCTCCTCATTGATGCGCATCACTTCGGTGAGCAGGCTGAAATCGTAGCTGCACTGCATCGCGACGGCGTGAAACGCCTGCACGTCTTTCGGGAAGCAGGAGCCGCCGTAGCCGATGCCGGCATTCAAAAACTTCGAACCGATTCGCGAATCCGAACCAATGCCTGCGCAGACCTGCTGAATATCGGCGCCGACAGCTTCAGAGATGTTCGCGACGGCGTTGATGAAGGAAATCTTCATCGCAAGGAATGCGTTTGAGGCGTGCTTGATCAGCTCGGCGCTTTTGGCGTTGGTGACAATGATTTTCGCCTTCGGAGCGGCAGGCGCGTCGGACTTAATTGCGTCGGGACTCGCGTAATACGCACCGGTCGTGAGCGGCGCGTAGATGTCCTGCATCCTTTTCGCGCTGGCATCGTCATCGACGCCGACGACGATGCGATCGGGATACAGGAAGTCCAGAACGGCGGTGCCTTCGCGAAGGAATTCGGGATTCGAAGCGACGGAGAAGGAGCCGGCCTTGGCGCCGTTGAGGAGCAGCGTCTTGCGTAGCGATTCGCAGGTGCGAACCGGGACGGTGCTCTTTTCAACGATCAAGGTGGGGCGTTCGATAGCTGCTGCGATTTCATAGGCGACTGCTTCGACGAACGAGAGGTCGGCCTCGCCGGTTTCGGACTGCGGCGTTCCGACGGTGATGAAGACGGCGTCGGCGTCCTTCACGGATTTTTCGATCGAAGTGGAAAAAGTGAGACGGCCGCCGCGATGGCGCTTGAGCAGTTCGGGAAGATGATGCTCGTGAATGGGAACTTCGCCGCGCTCGAGGGCGGCGATCTTCGCTCTGTCGTTATCGACGGACACGACATCGTGGCCGATCTCCGCGAAACACACCGCGGATACGAGCCCTACGTAACCTGATCCAATGACTGCAATGCGCATGCTTCGCTCCTGGTTCGAATGATTTTATTATCTGCTAATCGCGCCTAGCGACGACATTGAAACTGCGGATGATTCGCCGCAGGCAACACAAGCGATGAAACTGCGCCGGACGTCCACCATGCCGAATTCAGGCGCTGCGCCCGATGGGGCCAGTCAGCGACCCATCGCCGCAGGAGATTCACGCACCACCCCGGTCTCACCGCGTTCGCGAGCCAGGTACTGATCGTAGATCCAGGCGTAGGTTTTTTCGAGGCCGGCACGCAGCGTGGTGTCCGGCTCCCAGTGTAGATACTTCTGGATCAGCGCGTTGTCGCTATTACGTCCGTTGACGCCCTTCGGCGCGCTGAGATCGTAGTTCCTCTTCAGCTTGACACCCGCAATGCTCTCAGCAAGATCAACAAGCTGATTGATGGTGACCGCTTCGGCTGAGCCGAGGTTGATGGGCTCGAGGATGTTGGAGTCGGTGATCATCTGAATACCCTTCACGCAATCGTCGGCGAACATGAAGCTGCGGGTCTGCTCGCCCGAGCCCCAGATTTCGATCTGATTCGTGCCGTTGACCTTGGCTTCGATCACTTTGCGGCAGATCGCGGCGGGAGCCTTTTCGCGCCCTCCGAACCAGGTGCCCCAGGGACCGTAGACGTTGTGAAAGCGCGCCACGCGGGTGTAGAGGCCAAAATCTTCGCGGAAGTGGCGGCACATGCGTTCGCTGAAAAGTTTCTCCCAGCCGTAGCCGTCTTCGGGCATCGCGGGGTACGCGTCTTCCTCTTTCAGAGAGGGAGCCTCGAAGGTCTTCTGCTTGTCGGCGTTGTAAACACAAGCCGACGACGAATAGAAATATTTCTGGCAGCCATGTTTCAACGCGGCCTGAAGCATGTGCGTGTTGATCAAAACGGACAGCATGCAGAGCGCTTTATTATGCTCGATGAAGCCCATGCCGCCCATATTCGCCGCGAGATTATAGATCTCGTCCGCACCCTTGGCGGTCGTTTCGCAATTCGCCTTGTCGTTCAAGTCGAGCGAGAGATTTTCGACGTCGTTGAACCGCTGGTACCACTCGTCGAACGGTTTAACGTCCACCCCGCGAATCTGTTTGTAACCCTGCTTCCGGAACGCGGCGACAAGATGACCGCCAATAAAACCGCCGGCGCCGGTTACGACGACACGATTATGATTCTTCAATTTAGCTTCCCCCTTTGCGTTGGAATGCGCTGCGAATTTGAGTGTCTCGAGTAATTACATCGTATGAAGTCAGATATTGATACTGCGTCCTTACATTCCTTTGCGAAGAATCTTCATCGAGCGCTGCAGCCCGTACACAGCGGAGCGCCAGTTTCTCAGGTCACCGCGCCGCAAGCGGCGCCACACGGTGACGAACACGCCGCCGCGACGCATCCAGCGCTTTTTCTGTGCTTGAATCGGTGTCTCCTTCTCCGCGAGCCACGGGAACGAGCGCTTGCTGTCGATGGGTTTTGGCGACGTTCCGAACGTCATGATGTAGGCGAAGCGCGGCGTGAGAGACATGTTCGTGGCCGTACCATGCAACGTCCGCGGATGATGAATCGTGCAGTCGCCCGGCTGAAGAGCGCAGGGAACCGCCGCACGTTGATCCACGAGATTGCTGCAATCCAGCGCTTGCGATGTGGGGTCGTTGTTCGCTGAGTGATGATCGAGAATCGGCCCTTTGTGCGATGCAGGAATGAATTGCATGCAACCGCCTTCCGGGACGACGGGCTGGAGCGCGACCCATATGGTCAGTTCATTGTATTCGAAGTTGGGGTCACGGAAGGCCTCGTCCTGGTGCCACGGGGTGGCCGCGCCTCCTCTGGGCTTTTTTAGTATCGACAGATCGAAGAAGCATCGTGCATCTTCGCCGAGCAACTGTCTGGCGATGCTGAGCGCGTTTCGGAAGCACTGGGTCTCGTGCAGCTTCGGCACGTAGTTCACCGGGTTCAGGATCTGCGGTGAGCTGAGCACGTTCGGATGGTCAGCTCCAGCAACGAGATCAGCGAATGCACCTTCCTTTTCACCAGCGCGCTTTTCGAAGAGCTGCTGCAGAATTCCGCGGATGGCGTTCACTTCGTGTTCGTTGGTCAATCCCTCGAGGCGGAGGTATCCATTCTCGTGATAGAACTGAACTTGAGCATCTTCCAGCTTCATGTACGGAACGGCCGCAACCCGCGGGGCAATCGTTGCTTGTTTCGGGGTCGGCATCGGTGTTCTTCTCCTACTCCCTTTCAAAAACGGCGCTTGAAGCGTGGCCCGTAAAGAAAATCAGTTCGTGGTCTTCGCGGCAACGTAGGGTTCCGCGGCTATCACCGGAGAGCGGCCTACGGTTCGATAGGCATGAATCAAAGCGCCGAGGTTCTGCTCGATCGTGTAGGTCCTCTGGTATTCGGCGCGGGCTGCCCGACGCATCGTGCGAATTTCATCGGGATGCTCGATCGCCCAGTCCATTTTTTGGGCGAGGTCTTCGGGATCGCCGGGATTGAAGAGCAGTCCAGTCTGGCCATCGCGAACGATTTCGACCATTCCTGCGAGGCGGGACGTGATCACCGGCGTGCCCTTCGCGAAGCTTTCAATCGCAACGCGTCCGAACGGCTCGTACCATTCCGAAGGAAAGACCAGCGCTGTTGCCGCACCCATCATCTGCTTCACTTCGGAGGAACTTTTGGGCCCGAGCCACTCGACGCCGCGATTCTGCGCAACGAACTCACGAACTCGGGATTCGAGCGGCCCCTCGCCAATGATTTTCAGCGTGCCTTTCGATTTCACACGCTGCCAGGCGGACAGAAGAGTCTCGACACCCTTCTCCCGTGTAAGACGGCCCGCAAACAGCAGGTAGTCGTTCTCGCCATCGCCAGCCCCCGGATCGGGGTAAACAAAGTTGCTTTTGACGATCACCTTGTCGGGATTGAATCCGGCTTCGACGAATTTTTGTCGCGAAAATGCGGTGAGACAAATATAGAGGTCCACGTCATTGCGCCAAGTGCCTTTCAGAGCGTTAAAGGCCGTCATCGCGGCGACGGCGGCGCTGCTGAGAACACTGTCGCGATAACAGCCATGAACGATTCCCGGAATCTTAAAGGTCTTGTGAAGGCAGTCTTCGCAGATGTGGCCGTCCCGATAAAGGACGGTGCTTGGGCAAAGCAGCCGGTAATTCCGGAGAGTTTGCACCACGGGCACGCCGTTCTTCTTGGCGGCCGAATACACGGACGGCGAAATCATGGGGAAGAAATTCTGGACGTGCATCACGTCGAAGTTTCGTTCGCGAAGCTTCCTGTCCACCAGGTCGTAGGACGGTTTGGACCAGATCGACTGCAAAGCTACCTGGAACTTGCCGATTTCGTCGACTCGATCGTTGTTGAGGTGAATCGTATCGACGTAGTGGCCGGCGTCGCGCAGCATGCGCACTTCGGACTCGAAGCTCTCGTCTTCGCCTCCGCGGAACTGGTAGCTGTTGTGCAACATCAGGATGTTCATGGGTTCCCGGGTAACGTCTGGAGTTTCTGCTTCCGCGAGCGGAGAATAAATCAAGGTTTAGGAATTCTCCACAGCGCTCGAGAACTGAGGTGCAGGCACGAGCACCGACGGCGGCTCGACGGCAACTTTCGATTCTCCCGCTTCAATCACGGGAACATCTGCACGCTCCGGCGGGAAAATCCGTTCCCGAATCCGCAGGAACGGCCACTCCACAAGTAGCGTCGTTACCACGCCAAGAAGGATCGCTCCGGCATACTCGGTGAACACCAATAAATGCCAACGGATCGCCGCGGGATAATGCTCGGACAGTTGAACGAGTGGTGCGCGAACGCTGTTGTGCCACAAGTAGATGCCATAGGAATACACGCCGATCGCGGCAATTGCCCGGTACAGAAAGGTCTCGCGCACCCGGCCCGAGTGCTTGAACACAAGCAGAAGCAGCGCACCATAGCCGAGATAAAGGATCGTGAATCCGATGGAATTGCGGACTGCCTCGCTCACGACCAGCCAATGGAACGTAACAGCGAATAGAGCGGTTGCCGCGAGCGCCCATTTGTGACTCGCGATCTGGTCAAATCGATCCGGATAAAAGTGGAACAGTGTCGCCAGGACTACTCCAAACAGCAGAGAATCCAGACGATCGTGCGTGTAACTCCATGCGCCGGGCCAACCCATGAAAACCGTAAAGCAGCGGATTGCGATGACCAGCCCTATCGTGCACAGAAACGCCTTCAGAATTTTGCGCGACGACCATTGCGCACCCGCCATCAGTGCCATCGAGAGCGCGAGCAAAAGATAAAAATGCTCCTCGAGCGAGAGCGTCCAGGTGTGCGAGATCGAAGTCCCCATGTAATTCTGGAGGTGCAGCAGGTTGGGAACGACGAAAGTGTTCAGCGGATGTTTGTGCCCGATGATTTGGACTAGAATGAAAAAATAATATGCCGGCCAGATTTTCAACCCGCGGCGCAGCAGAAAGCGCTTGGTCCGCAATTTCCCTGTGATCTTGTATTCCTTCAGCAGCAGCCCACCGACCAAAAAACCGCTGAGAACAAAAAACACGTCCACGCCGGTCTGCCCGAGCATTTTCCCGGGCGTCTGAATCGCCCGAAGAATGGGATGATCCGCGGGCGCCTGCTCGAAGTGATAGGCCATCACCATAAGGATGGCGATTCCGCGCAGAAAATCGAGTTCCCGCATGCGAAACTGGGGGCCCGGAGTGGTAGTAATCGACATTCCGTGAGCTATTCTCTCGCCAGAGCAGGTTGTCTCGCGCCTTGAGACTGCGACAAAACGTCCTCGTAGAAGCGAAGCGTTTCCGCGCCGATATGATTCCAGTTGTACTTCTCCGGCATCGGGCAAACCTCCGGTCGCGGGAGTAACGACCATTCCAGAGCGGACTCCAGCTTTGCGGAATCCAACGAACCCTGATAGGTGCGAACCCAGGAATCCGAGAATTCGGACTTGAGCTCGCCCATCGAACCGCGATCGGGAACCAGAATCGGACGATTACAGGAGAGAGCGAGCAGGGCGGAACCGGAATTCAGCACTTCCCGATATGGAAGTACGACCAAGTCCGCGGCCCCCAGGTACGCTGACACGTCGTTTGCGTCGACGAATTCAAATTTCAGATTTACGCGGCTGTCCTGCAATGCCATCGCGGCGATCTTCGCTGCGAGTTCGTGAGAATTCGGGTTGCCCAGAACGTAAAGTACGGCGCGCTCGCTCTTTACTCCACGAAAAGCGTGCACCAGAACATCGACGTTTTTATAAGCGCGAACCGCCCCAAAAAATATAATCACTTTGGCATCTGGAGAAATTCCTAGCCGCCTCCGGCCATCCTCACCGGTCACGGGATATTGGTCGCGGTAATGGCCGTGCGGAATCACGGCGGTAGGTATTTCCTTGAAACCTGGAAATCGACGCAGGGCCATGGCCAGACCCGCTGCGCTGAGACTTATCGCTCCATCAACGCGCGGTATGAACCGGCGCCAGAACCATGCTTCCAATTTTGGATGGCGGGCCTCGTGAGAAGCGAAGTTGTGCATCGTCCAAACCACTTTGGTTCCCCGGGCGCGAAGATAATCCATCGTCGCGAACATTCCCGACACCTTATACGTCGCGTGCGCAGTGCTCGGGATTCCCAGAAGCGCGTCTGGCCAGTGAACGTGCCAGATTTCGTACTTCCGCAAAAGATTTCCGGGCCAGCCATCGGCGTGAACGTGTTCCGGCAAATTGGAGTAGACCAATCCGGTGTAGGGATTTAACTGAGTTCGGATTGGCCACGCGAGTACACGCATAGTTTTAAGTTGAGGCGAACTCCGGCTCCTGATTCGCGGGCGCGTATCTCGCGCGCTTCTCCGCTCTCAGTTCAGCCGCGGTACTGACCAGCCAGAAGGCGTTGGTCGTGTATAACAACCACATGATCGAATTGCCGGCAAACAGCGCCGAGTCCGTCACGTCCCACAGCAGCGCGAACGCGAGGAAGAAAAGCGGCCACGCTTGATCCAATGTGTCACCGGCTCGCGCGACGACGAAGCCCAGATAGATGTTGCGAATCAGGCCGATGACAAAAATGATCAAACCCACGACACCCAGACCCAACATCATTTCCAGGAACCCGTTATGTGCATTCATCACGTCCCAGTTCAGCGCCTGCCGGAAGCGGTCCGATTCGGCCGTACTCCAAAATGCGGCATAACCATGCCCGAGAATCGGCATCGTGGCGATCTCCGCGCGAACCAGCGCCCACAACGGAAGACGGCCGGTGAGATGCGTTTCCTTACCCAGCGCTCTCAAGACCGAGTCGGCATTCTGAAAAACCCACAGGACCGTCGGGATCGCGAGGGCGGTGACCGCAACTCCAAATGCGATCAACCGTGAAGCCGGCCACCGAAGCACTGGCACCAGCAGGATTCCAACGAGCAGCGCGATTGTGATCGCAGCCGCCGTTACCGAACCCGACAGCAGCAGCAATAGAGCGCACAGCGGAATCGTCGCTATCGCCGCGATTCGATAACGACGTTGTCCCACAGCGATGAAAGCCATGGCAACGATGCCGAGCGACATGATCCGGCCAAGAGTATTCTTCTGAAAGAAAACGCCCTGCCACCCGTCGGGCGATATCGCCACGTGAGGCACAGTCAGGCCCGCGATTAGACTGAGCACGGCAGCGACTCCGACGCAAAACGCAACAATGCGAACCTGGCGTTTTGGTTCGACGTGGGTGCCGATATACAGTCCGGCGAGCGTGGTGCCCAAAAGCCCGAGCGAACGGCGAAACGTATCGGAGGGCTCGATGGACCAAAGAGTGGAAGCTACAGCCAGCAAGATCAGTAACGACATCCACTTTTCACGGAACAGAAGCGGCAACAGCGCGCGAAACTGCGGAAGCATCAGGAGAATGAGAAGCAAGTAAAGGCTTCCGTAGGCCAACTGGAGCGTGGCATTCGAGGACGCCGTAGCGGTTCCCGATTTCAGCGCTTCTTCTCCCGTGTAAATGCCCGAAATCGCTCCTGTAGACAGGAACACGAGCACGTAAATGGCGAAGTTTCCAAACAATTTATTCACTGGCGCTACTCCTCTTTAGGCCTGCAACACGGCAGACGGAACGCAGTATCCGTACTTTAAAGAACGGGACGTGCGCACGATGGACCGGACGCGCTCATCGGATTAGGTGACTGTGTGATTCGCTACTGGATCAAAACCGGCTGAATGCCGATGGGCACGGAATCGCTGTTGATTTGAGTAAACGTTCCGTCCAACTTGGTGATCTGCTTGGCATTCCAATTCGGTGCGAGCTTAAAACTGCGATCGCCGTCCGTATTCCAGACGATGAATTTCCAGCCTCCATTCTGTGTGAATTCGCACACCCAATTGTGGTTCTCCGACGTCACACAGCGCTTCATCACTGCGCCTGTCATCCAGTCTTGAATCGTGCCAAAGGCTTTCGCCGCGGGAGTCAAGGAGGCGTTTCCTGCCCGAACCATTTCGATTTGAGAGCCCTTGTGCGAATCCCACGCGTACCAGTAGTAGCGGTCCACGCCCGCGGCCCAGTTCAGAACGAACGCACGCGCCAAATATGCAGCCTGCTGATCATCTGGAAAAAAGTTTGGGCTCAGCCAGCCCGCCTCGGTGTCCCACAACGGCTTGTTCCCGACCCCATTCTTCTCCATGATCGCGCGCACATTCTGAATGATCGGAACCATCGCTTCCGGCGACCGTTCCTGAACATAGAAGTGATAGCCGATTACATCGACGTACTGCCCTCCGCCTTTGCTCAGGAATTCGTTGAGCCACGCAGGCGCTTTGTCCGTTTCTGGGCTGGGACTTACGACCGTGACGTTCGGATCCACTTCCTTTAGGATCTTTGACGCCTCACGAACCATCGTGAGCATCGTTTCCATGTCGCCGAGCCACGCATGTGAACGGTCGGGCTCGTTCCAGATTTCGTAAACGTGGATTTTTCCTTTGTATCGAGTCGCTACGGTGCGGACGTAGTTGCGCCAGTCATCCATGTCTCGAAGGGGGCCCGCGGTGCCCGCCTGCCAATCCGACTTCGGATCGAATTGCGTGGAGGCCCATTGAGGGCTGTAAGCCAAGATCAACATCAGCTGTGAATTGTGCTGTTGCGCCTGGGCAACCAATTTATCCAAATGATCGAACTGCCATTGGCCTTTTTGCGGTTCCAGGTCGTACCAGAGCGCGTGCCAGGCGCGCCACCCGTAGAACGGTACTGCGGGCCACGGTACGTTGTTGTTCGGATGGAACAGAATGTTCATGCTGAAATATGTGGAAGGGATGGGGCTCTGTGAAGGCGTCAAAGTTAGGCTCGAGTCGGCACTCAGCATCATGGCGCACAGCAAAGCCCCGATCAGCACGAACGGAATTCTCATTCGCTTTGGGATCATTCAGCTCGATTCCTTTCGAGAAAGTGGCTGTACCGCGGTGGCTTGACGATGCAATGGGATTTTGTTAAGCACTTTCGGCGCTAGGCGCACTGCCTGAAGTCACTCGGACGCCATATTTCGATTCCTTGGCCAGCACGAACATCAGACAGATGTACATGGTAATCGCCAGCGCGGCGTCACTCGCGAGGCTCGACCAAGCTGCGCCTCGCCAGGAGTACGCTGGGATGAGCCAGAGATTCAGAAGCACGTTGAAGACGGCAACGGCGACCTGCGCCGCGGTTCGGATGCGCTGATAGCCCGAGCCGGTGAGCGAGTCCGCCAGGAAATAATGAATCGCCTTCAAGAACGGAAGCAGCGCGAGCCAGCGTAGAGCTTCCACCGTTCGAGCGTACTCGCTGCCGAGAATCAGCGGCACGATTGGCGCGGCAACGTACAGGCCGACGAAGATTGCCAGCGCGTAAACCAGCATCTTGGGCAGAATTTTCTTTGCGTACGAATAGCTGACGGCGACGCCGGATTGGCCATGCCGGAAGAAATTCGCGTACGCGGCGTTCAGCACGGAACGCACAGGGGTGAACGAGACGTCTATTAGGCGGTATGCGGCGGCATAAATGCCGGTCGCGTCGAGCGTCGACAGGCGCGCGAGCATTGTCTTATCGATGTCGTTGTAGACCGTCTGAGCGCTCAGGCTCGCACCGAAGTAAAAGCCTTCCTCGATCTCCGCGGGAATTTTCGAAAGTTTCAGCTTTGGAGTTCCAAGTTTCAGCGTCGCGAGCGTAACAGCGACGGCCGCGGAAATAACCGTACAGCCCAGATAAAACCAGCCCCATACCAGCGCGGTTGCGTGGCGCCACACGACAAAAACGATCACCGAGCCGATCAGGCGGAGGATATAAGGCAGTAAGGTGAGGAAGGCCGTGTATCGAAGCTCATCCGTCGCTTGAAAACACTGCGATCCGATCTCCGCACCTTTTACAGCGAGAATGTCGGAGATGCTGACGAGCGCGATGAGTTCCCACGAAATCGTGGCGGGCAGAGCGAATCGCGCTATCGCCATCACCGCGGCAACAAGCACGATGCCCGACAGCAGCGAAGTGAAAAGCGCATTGCCCCAATAAACCGAGAACTGCGAGCGATCGCGCGAAACGCTCTTCACCAACAAGTTTCCCGAACCCAGACCACCAAAGGGCGCGACTAGACCGATGAGCGCCACCGCGCCGACAAACGCACCGTATTGAGACGGGCCCAATGCACGGGCTATCAGGACGAAATATCCCGCTTGGACGAAAATCTTCAGGCCATAACCGAGAAACATCCAGCCGCTATTTTTCGCGAGGGTGCTGGCTCTCGCGCGTTCGATGGTTTGCTTGATGAAGCTGGACGCCATTTCATTCCTGGTAATCAGAGCGGCTCGCAAGGTGCAGTGTTGCTTCGGTTCACTCGCTCGCTGCTTCAGTCGCCGGAAATCTCCTGTGAGGTAAGTTCGTACCGCTTGAGGCCGGTGAGCTGCAGCGCGGTGCGGAACATGAAAGCGCTGTTGTTGACGAGGTAGCGCTTCCAGAGGCGCGACGGTTCCTGGCACAGCCGGTGCAGCCACTGAAGTCCGGCACTCTTGATCCATTGAGGCGCGTCCTGCACGTGGCCGGTATGTATATCGAACGCCGCGCCGACGCCGACCATTACTTTGCACTGGAGAGAGTTCAGGTTGCTGAACATGAAGTCTTCCTGCTTCGGAGTGCTCAGACCAACCCACACGTAGTCAGGAGACAGCCGCTGCAAAGTGTTTTGAAGTTGGAATTTTTCTTCGGCCGAGAGTGGACGGAATGGCGGAGTGTAGGTGCCGATGACACGAATACCGGGAAAGCTTTGTTCCATGCTAGCTTTCAATTCTTCGGCGATTCCGCTTTTGCCGCCGTAAAGAAAATGGGTGTGCCCAGAAGCCACGGATTGTTTGCACACGGCCCACATCAACTCCGGACCGAAGACGCGGCCCATGCCCTTGAAGCCTTGCCAGCGGCCCATCCAGACGGTCGGCATGCCGTCGGGAACCACGAGAAACGCATCGTCCAAAATCTTTTTGAAGCGCGCATTCTTCTGCGCTTCCATCACCCCATGAACGCCAGTGACGCACACGTAGCCGCCCTCGCTCGTGTCCGCGGCGCGCTCCAGCATATCCGTCGCGAGGTTCAGGTTTACGGCATGAACGCCGACACCCAGTATGTTGGCTCGATCCATTGATTCCTTGATTAAGAATACGTGGCGCCGGCGAGTGCAGCTCACGGCGCCACGCCAGCTGTCATTTAAGGTTGTAAGAGGGCGAACGATTCGTTACCACGAATGACTTTTAGACGGCGCCGGAACCACGGAGGACCGCCGGTATCGTGCGAGCGAGAATCTTCAAATCAAGCCAAAGCGACCACTCGTCCATGTACTGCAGGTCGAGCCGCATCCACTGCTCAAACGGAATCGAGCTGCGGCCGTTCACTTGCCACAGGCAGGTAATGCCTGGGCGAACGCTGAAGCGCCGGCGTTGCCAGTCCTCGCTGAAACCGTCGTAATCGCGCTTCGGCAGAGGACGCGGGCCGACTAGGCTCATCTCGCCATTCAGGATGTTGATCAGCTGAGGAAGTTCGTCGATGCTGGTGCGGCGAAGCAATTTGCCGATGCCGGTAATTCGCGGATCGTCTTTGATCTTAAAAACGGGGCCGGTGACTTCGTTTTTGTCCTCGAGGTTGGCGATCAATTTTTCGGCGTCGGGCACCATAGTACGGAATTTGTAGATGTAAAAGCGCCGCTTGTTCAGGCCGAGACGTTCCTGGCGGAAAAACACCGGGCCTTTCGAAGTGAGCTTGATGGCGATCGAAACCACGAGAAACAAAGGCGACAAAAGTACTAGCAGCGTGAATGAAATCGCAAGATCGATCGTGCGCTTAACCACGAGCGGCCACTCGTCGCGAACGTCGGTGTGGGCGGCGATATGGTAATCACCGTCGAAATATTCGGCGCGCGAACGGGCGGTGCGCAGGCCGAAAATGTCGGTCGCAAGACGCATAGCGATCCCGTGCTGCTCGCAAAGCCCGGCCACTTGAGACGCGTGTTCGTGAAACGAACGAAGCGGAAGGTAGATGGCCACTTCATCTACGACGTTACGCCGCAAATATTCCGCGAGGCCCGCATAGTCAGAAACCACTTTGAATCCGGTCTTGCGGAACTCATCGAGGCCCGCCCAGTGTTCGTCTACGAACCCCAGAATCTGGTAGCCGCGGCTTGGCGTTGCATAGAGCTTTCGAGCGAACGCGACGGCACGAGCGTTCGTTCCGAGGATCAGCATGTAACGAAGATTGCGACCGTGCTTGCGTACCTCGGCTAGCCAGACGCGCATCAACACTCGCGAGATGACCAAGGTGGCAGACAAAGCCAGCCAAAACAGGAGCAGAAACTGAGGCGTAATCATCCGGATGTTGAACAGAAGTCCGACGATCAGAAACACGAGGCTGGAAACCGTTGTGGATTTGAGGCAGTCCGCGATTTCCATAATGCGATTGGAAAGCCGACGCGAGCGGTACAACCGGAACATCGAAAACACAGAGTGGCAAAACAAGAGCGCCAGAATAAAAATTGCAAAATTCGATAGCTTGACCCGCATCGCCAGAAAGTCGGACAGCGGAATGCCCCGATTGGCAGACACGGTTAGTGCCGTCGCCAGCCCGTAAGACAGGATCACGAGTCCCACGTCGAAAAGCTTGAGGGAACTCAAAAGAAATTGACGTCGTACTTCATTCACCGAGTCTCTCGCTTTGGGCTGGGGCTGCGAATCTAAAGGGCAAATATTGCCGGGTAATTACGCGATGCACAAAATTCGAGAAGGTTCGCGCTGATGCTAGTCTTCCTTCACCGGCTCGATCTCGAATCCGGTAATGCGAACCGCCAAAGACCGCTGAATCAGCTCAACGGAAACAACCAACGTTTCATCTCCGTTGATCGCGGTCAGAATTCCCTCCACACCGTCCAGCGCACCGCCACGAATTCGAATCCGTTTGCCAACGTTCAGGTAGAGGTGCGGGTTGTAAGGAATTTTCTGCTCGATAATTTTTTGAATTCGCGCGATCTGCGCATCGGGGATCGGAATTCCGACTCCCTTCGTTCCAACGAGGCTGATTACACCGTTGGTGCGAAGGACAGAAATTCGGTCTTCGCCAGTGACCGCGATACGCACGAACAGGTATTGCGGAAACAGCGGGACTTCGACGACCCGTTGGCGGTCACTCCACCTATGTTTTTCATTGAAAAGGGGCAGGAACGCTTGAATTCCTTTTTCGCGGAGCTCAGCGGCGGCCTTCTTTTCGTGCCGCGAGCGCGTCTGCACGGCAAACCATTGAAGCTCGTCGACAACCGAGGCCGGAAGCTCGTTCGGAATCGGATTTGAAGCGGCTTCGACGCCGATCATGGACACGGCTCCGCACTCTCAGTCACATGGACCAATGAAAAAATGAATGAACCCTTAGGATTCGGGGCTGTAGCGGTGAATCTTTTATTGCAGCTTCTGCACTAAGTCGTTGCTCGAGCTGCTCACAGGCGGCTGTACAAACCTTCCGGGATCGGGAAGGTGCGCTTGTTGAGCACGGCGCCGAGTACGCGAATCTGCGAAGCGCGAAGCGTGTCGGCAATGCGCACTGCCGATTCGCGGCGCGTTGCGTTGGCTTCGAGCACAAGCACGAGGCCGTCAGAGATCTGGCCAAGCGCGAGTGCATCCGAGTAATCGTTCAGCGGCGGCGCGTCCACGAGGACATAGTCGAATTCCTTGCGCAGCTCGTTGACACGGGCCTTCATGCGAGCCGAAGTGAGCATGAAAGAAGAGCCGGCCGGCAACGAGCCGCAAGAAAGCAACCACAGATTCGACGGCGTAAGCGGCTTCGCGTAGTTCTTCACCGAGTCTTCCTGAAGCAGAGCGTCGGTAAGGCCGTGGTGATTCGTGACGCCGAAAATATCCGGCAGGCTTGGAGTGCGAAGGTTCGCGTCGAGCAAACAGACGGTGCCCTGGACGTTGTCGGCCAGGATACGCGCGGTCTGCGCGCAGATCTGGCTGCAGCCGTTACCATGATCGACTCCCGCGAAGACTACGACGCGCGGATTTTCGCCACCCTGCGCAAGAAATACTCGCTGCACGAGCTTCTGGGATTCCTCGCGCGTAACCTTGTCGATATTCAACTCGACGGCGGCGCTGCCATTGGTGGAGGCGCCTGCAAACGTGCGCTTGGCCGGGATCGCGGTTGATCCCAGGTTGATTTCTGCTTGCTGAATCAGCTCGAAATTCTTACTCATTGTCTGTTCACCTCTGCGGCCAAAGAAGCCGCGGGATTTGCGAGATTCGAATCCTGTCCGCCAGCTGGAATGCGAAGCGTCTGTCCGGCCCTGATGTGGTCGGGATCTTGCAATCCAGGGTTCAACTGGCGGATGACGTCGACAATATGCTGGTCATATCGCCCGTAGTTTTCCTTGCTGATGCCGAAGAGCGTTTCATTCCGAACAATCGAGATGGTGCGGTATGCCTGCTCGGGCAAAGTCCGTGGATCGCCTGCCGATTCGGTTGAAACGTCTTTGGCGCTGAAGTCCAACAAAGAAGCTTGGGAACCGTTGGCGGATCGGGCTTCAGTCTGCTCATCGGCGGTGTATTCCGGTACGGCGTTGGACGGACGAGCCGGCGCTCCCGACGGCGAAGATGCAGGCATGGGAGCCGGCGATACCCGCTGCGGCGCGGCGACCGGAAGCGGATCATTGCTCCCGCGCGCGATCCAGCGCGACCGAACCATAGGCCAAGCGATCACGCCGAGCGCGACCGCAGCAGTCGTGGCGCCGAGTTTCAGAGGCCAACGACTCGTGACGGACGGCGGGACTTTCGTTGCAAACGCATGCGAAGGCACTGTGACGCGTGCAGCGGGCTTTCCCGGAACCGGGATGTCTTCGAAAAGCGGGGTCAGGTCGAGATCGGCGAGGACTTCCGTGAGCACGTCGCGATCAATCGTTTGTTGCTTTCGGACGCAACCGAGCGACATCGCATTGAAGCAGAGATTGTTGATGTTGCGCGGAATACCGCCGGAGTACTTTGCGATCATTTCGAAGGCGCGGTCTGTGAACAAGGGCACATTCGATGCGTAACCCGCCACACGAAGGCGATGCTCGATGTACGTGCGCGTTTCGGCGGGAGTCAGAGGCAGGAGACGCGCGACGATCGAGACGCGCTGCCGCAATTGCTCCATGCTCGGAGAAGCAAGACGCTTTGCGAGCTGTGGTTGGCCGGCGAGGACGATCTGCATCAACTTCTCGCGCGGCGTTTCGAAATTCGAGAGCATGCGGACGACTTCGAGCACGGACTCGTCAAGGTTTTGCGCTTCGTCGATTACTACAACAAATCGTTTGCCGGACTTCGAATGCTGGAGCAAAGCCTGATTCATCTTCGCTTGCAACTGAACCAGATCGCCGCCGTTGTCTTCTATTCCCAGGTCCGCCAGCACGCTGCGTAGCAAATCGCGCGGGCTGCTTTGTGTCTGGAATAGAAATGCGGTGCGAGCTGTTTGCTGAAGCTTCTGCAGGAGGTGGAAAAGAATCGTAGTCTTTCCCATACCCGGCTTGGCAATCAGAGCGGTAAACCCGCGACCAACCGTGATGCCGTAAAGCGCAGATGCGAGCGCTTCACGATGCGTCGGGCTGAGATAGAGATAGCGCGGATCGGGCGTGACCCCGAACGGTTGCTCCGCGAGTTTGTAGAAGTTCAGAACCATTGGAACTAAGCCGCCTTCTTCGGAACCGACGCCAGGACCGGCATGCTCAGGGTCTGCATGACTTCTTGCGGCGTACGGAACGACGGATCGAGATGTTCAGCGATAAAGCCCGCGGCAACGGCCAGAACTGTCGAAGCGATAAGGCCAAGGAGAAGTACGAGCAAGGGACTATGCGCCGGCAGCGCGGGACGGACCGGAGGAACAGCGATGGCAACGTTGGCGATGTTCTTCTTGTCGAGGGCGTCCGAAGTGCGCTCCTGCTCGCGCTTTGCTAGGTAGAGAAGGTAGCTGGCTTCGTTGGCCTTTTGGTCGCGAAGCAATGCGGCCTGCTTCACGGCATCCGCATCGAGTGAAACCATCTGACCGCGCATGCCGCTGATGCTGCTGACGAGAGCGCCCTCGGTAGCCTTTTGCGACGCCAGATCGGCCTGCGTCTTGGCTAGATCTTCACGAAGCAACTCGTAAGTCGGGTCGCGGTCGGTCGTGGCGTTGACGTATTTCGCCTTTTCGGTTTCCGCGATTGCCGCCTGGGTCTGTGCGATTTCCTGCTCGACTTCCTTCACCAGCGGGTAGCTCGCGTCGTATTTCATTAACAATTCGGAGCGCTTGTTCCGCTCAGCCAGAAGCGTTGCGTTCAGATTCTCGAGGAGCAGGTTCGGAGCAATCGCCGATTCCGCGGTAGACGACCGCGCCGGCGTGGTCTGCATTTGTCCGTTGATATTCTCGATCCGCTTGGTAGAGGCAGCGATCAACTGGCGAGTCTGGTAGAGGTTCGCTTCGGACATCGCGAGTTGGGTCGCCATGTCCGTACGCAAAACGTCTGGAGCCGCGACGCCCGCCGTGCGACTGAATTCAGTAAGTTTCGATTCCGAATCCGCGAGCGCGTCGCGATATTTGTCGGTTTCCTGCGCAAAAAAATCGGACGTGCCCGTGGGACGCGCGAGCTGCAGATGCTTCTGGGTGTATAGCGTCGCAAGATTGCTGAGGACGCAGTAAGGCGTTTGCGGATCACCCATGCGGCCGTACTTCACGTCGATCACGTCGGAAGTCTTCTGAGCTTCGACATCGAGCTTTTTACCAAGCTTGCGAGCGGCGATCTCAATCTTCGCGGCCTTGCGTTGCTCGGGATCGCTCGGCAAAAAGATGTACGATGGCGACCACGTGTTGTCGAGCTTGCAGGTCGAGACGATCAGCCGCAGCATGTCATCACCCTGCAACAGAGCGACTTCCGAGCTAACCTGATCGAGCGTTACGCCTTTCGCCTGAATGGTGGCGTTCTGCGCAGCGGTGATCGCGGGGTCGGAACGGTCTTGTTCGACGAAGACTTGCATTGTGGAGACGTAATACTGCGAGGCCCAAAGCCACGCCAGCAGGATCGACGCGACGAAAAGCGTGCAAAAAGTGACCAGCACGACGCGCTGATTGCGGAAAAGCGGCGACAGCATGTCGCGAAGAGTGAACTCCTGAGCTTCCTGCTCCGCTAGGTCTTTACGATTCGAGTTCGTCATATTTCCTTCGCCTCTGGATAATTTTTCGTAGCGTTGCAGAAGCTAGTAAATCGGCGCGTACAAACCCGTGCCGAAGCTGTACGGGACGTATTTCCTGAACTTGGTGATGAATTTTTCGGGGACGAAAATCATATCGCCAGGCTGAATGTGCGCGTCTTCGTTGACGTTCTTTCCTTGCAGGATCTGCTTGACGTTCATCTCTCTTGCTTCCGCCCACTCGTTGCCGACGCGATGGTAGAGGAAGACCTGGGTCTTCGCCCCCGGTGTGAAGCCGCCAGCCATGGCAATCGCTTCGGAAATGGTCATGTCGTAGCGGAGATCGTATTGGCCGGGCTTGCCAACCTGTCCGAGCGCGACAAAGTACGGCTTCTGGAAATCCTTGAGATCGACGTCGACGATGGGATCGTGCAGGGTGCCCGAATAGGCTTTCTTGATGGCGTCTACAACTTGAGGCACCGTCATTCCTTGAATGAAAACGCTGCCGACATTCATTAGCGTGATATATCCGTCCGGCTGAATCGTGACGGTCTGATCGAGTTCTGGCGACAACGCGAAAGAAATGTTGAGCACGTCGTCGCGCTGGACCTGGTAGCGCGGATTGCGCTGCTGGAGAGCCGGACGGTCATCCGTCGATGTGGCAGCAGCTGGGGCCGAAGCGCGTATGGCGGTAGCCGCCGGATTGAGCGCGGCATTCTGCTGGCTCCAAAGATTGGCGGGCGCACACGCCAGGAAAAGGATTGCAGTCAGACCGACCGTCTTAATTTTCGCCATGTTTACCTCGGCCAATTTTTGTTTTGAAGAACTCAAAGCTCGTACCCGCTCGTTCGAACCGGCGTGCCAAAGCCCCAGTTCCTGCCGGGCAGGCTTGCAGCCCACGTGCCACACTGGGTTGGCGTAATGCATTGAAACTAATAACTTTGACCAAGATTTCTGCAGCGTTACAACCCATTTCCTTCCACCTACGCCCGACGGATTTCCATTTCTCTCGTTCGACGGTGCTTGCCACCCAGAGGATCGCTTGTCGTTGCCGCGTAATGAAGCGAACTCGCGACGGACGCGAAGACTGACGGAGACAAAAAGTCCAAGGCACGGCAGCGGGCGCCAAATCGTTGCCTGTACCGCTTCGCTGTCTGCGTAGACTCATAGCCGTTGAAGCCTCCGTTCGCACAAACTCTCTTCCCGCTTGATTCCCCGCCGGCGCCTTCTGGGATCGGCACCTCGCCACCCGCTTGCGTTGCGCGACATCCTATTCGAACAGTGACTTGCGCGGTGATTGAAACTTTGTACTGACCGGATTTGAAAAAACGATGAAGCCCAGGACATCAAAATCGGCGATACTTAGAACAGCGTGGCAAATTCTAAGTACTAGAACCTTCCTTTCGCTTTTCCGCAGAATGCAAATACGCGCTGAGCGGTTACGCGCTGCCTGGTCGCGCATAGCGGCGCAACTGTAGTTTGAACACCGCACCCAATAGTTTGTCAAGAGTCAAGTTTATTCATTCGTTATTCATGTAACGTTCATTCAAAAAACACGTCGACCTGCCTGAAGACTCGATGAATTCGCTGGGGAATTGGCGTGATTGACGCTTCCGCACGGTCTCCAACTGAGACGACGTCCGCTTGCCTGCGCGCGATTCGGCGCCAAATCTTCCTTTGAATTGAAGAAAGTTTCCCTTCTGCCACCTCCCTTCGTTTTCCACTTCCCAAACGCGGCTTGCTAATTCCTTCGTACTCATGATATTCCGCACTCTAGGCGCCGTCTCTCGTAGGCCACTCAATTGCGAATACCGAACATGGATGCCTGTCTCACGGCGTCGCCAACACCAGTTACAGAACTTTGGTTCCGGTACTCGTTTTGTGTTCTACAACACCATGAACGCTTACACGACGGCCCAGTGGTCCATGACGATCGCATCGCGCATCGCAGTTTTTCTTAAATCGACTCTCCGGTGCGCTGCCCATGCTGTTTTCGTAATTTCTTTCGCGGCTCTCATCGCGCCGTCAATCTGCGCTCAGACGAATATCCTGACGCATCACTACGACACGGCGCGCACCGGCCAAAACCTGACCGAGACCAAGCTGACGCCGACCAACGTTTCCTCCACCACATTCGGAAAATTGTTCGCGTTACCCGTCGACGGTTACGTGTATGCGCAGCCGCTGTACGTATCCGGCGTGACGATTCCTGGAAAAGGTACACACAACGTTGTGTACATCGCGACGGAACACGATTCTCTATACGCGTTCGACGCCGACGCGGGGGGCCCGGCGCTCTGGCAAGTGAGCTTCCTGATCAATGGCGCGACGACACTTTCGACGAGCGACGTGGGCAATACGCAGGACATCAATCCTGAGATCGGAATCACCGGCACGCCGGTGATCGATTCGACGACCAATACGCTTTACGTGGTGGTCAACACGAAAGAAAACGGCGCCTATATTTATCGCCTTCATGCGATCGACATCACCACGGGCTCGGAGAAATTCAACGGCCCCGTAGTGCTGAACGCGTCGGTTCCAGGAACATCGCCGGATTCGAAGAGTGGCTCGCTCGCGTTCAACGTGCAGTGGGAAAACCAGCGACCCGGATTGCTGCTGCTGAACGGTTACGTTTATTCGGCGTATTCGTCGCACGGCGACAATGGGCCGTGGCACGGATGGATCCTTTCGTACAACGCCTCGACGCTGGCGTTCGTCAGCGCGTGGTGCACCTCGCCGAACGGAAAAGGGAACGGCATATGGGGCTCGGGCTCAGGCATCGCAGCGGATGGCTCCGGCAACATATACGTTTCAACAGGCAACGGAGATGACACCGTCACGGTCCCCGCTCCTCCTCCGAGCACGACGATCGACTACGGTGACAGCATCGTGCGCGCAAGCCTGCCCAACGGAGTGATCACTCCAACAGACTATTTTACGCCGTATAACCAATCGAGCCTCGACAACGCTGACACGGACGTTGGGTCGGGAGGTGTGCTGGTGTTGCCCGACCAGCCTGGCGCTTATCCGCACATCCTGGTTGAAGCCGGAAAACAGGGGAATCTCTACGTCATCGATCGGGACTTGATGACCAATGACGGGAGCCATTACTGCGACGGATGTAGCTCCGATCCGGAAATCCTACAGACGGTGACGGGCGTCGGCGGTTTGTGGTCCATGCCGGCGTATTGGAACGGAAACATCTATTTATGGGGCAACGAAAACTATCTAAAGGCGTACTCAATTTCAAACGGAATGGTATCGGCCTCGCCCACCTCCGAGTCCGGGGTAGCGAGCGACTTTCCAGGCGCGACGCCGACCGTCTCCGCGAACGGCACGACGAATGGAATCGTGTGGGCCGTTCAAACCGATGCCTACACGTCGAGCGGACCGGCAATTTTGCGGGCGTTTGACGCAACCAACGTGTCTCAACTTTTGTACGCTTCCAACCTCACCTCAGGCCGCGACACGCTAGGTCCGGCGGTGAAGTTCGTTGTGCCGGTTGTTACGAACGGTAAAGTTTACGTCGGTGCGCAGAAGGAAGTGGACGTCTTCGGGCTGCTGAATGGAGAAAATTACGCTGCGTCGCCGACGATGACGCCCGGTGCGGGAACATACACCGTAAGCGTGCAAGTGACGATCTCCAGCTCCACGCCGAACTCCACGATCTACTACACCACGGATGGCTCGACGCCCTCCACGGCATCGACTCTGTACACGGGTCCGCTCACGCTCACCACTTCTCAAACGATCAACGCGATCGCTGTTGCGCCGGGATTCATCCAGAGCACCGCGGCGTCGAACTCTTACGTAATTTCGACGCAGACGCCGACGCCAATCTTCACACCGCCGTCCGGTTCCTACGCAACGGCCCAGACCGTCACGATCACCGACGGCCTCTCAAACGCGGTGATCTACTACACCACCGACGGCTCAACGCCGACCCACGGTTCGCCTATCTACACAGGGCCGATAACTGTCTCGAACACCGAGACGATTCGCACGCTCGCCTCCGCTCCGCCGCTCAGCGATAGTCCGGTGACCCTCGGCTCCTACACGATCGCAACCGGCGGAACGACTACGATCAATTTCGGCCTTGGTTTCAGCAATCAAGGTTGCATGCAATTCAACGGAAGTACCGGGCTGGACGACAGCCGCTTGCAGCTGACGAGCGGCCAGACTAACCAAGCGGGCAGCGCCTTCTGCACCACTGAAGCGGATATACGCGCATTCAGCACGGACTTTACGTTTCAACTTTCCGACGCACAAGCCGACGGAATCACATTCACGATTCAGAATTCGCCCGCTGGAGCGAAGGCTCTCGGCCAGCCCGGAGGTGCACTTGGTTACGGTGCTGGCAGCGTCGGTGGCACGGGCGGCATCGCGAACAGCGTGGCGGTGAAGTTCGACCTCTACAACAACGATGGAGAAGGCGACGACTCGACGGGAATGTTCACGGACGGTGCGGCACCGTTTGTCCCAGCCGAAGACATGACCGCCTCGGGCGTCGATCTTCACAGTGGCGACACGATGGCCGTGCACATGACCTACGACGGCACAACGCTAACGATGACCATCACCGATGCGGTAGTAAACGCGTCGTTCACTTACAGCTGGCCGATCAATATACCCTCGACGGTCGGTTCGGATTTCGCGTACGTCGGATTTTCCGGCGGGACCGGAGGTGAAACCGCGAGCCAAAAAATCGAGTCATGGACCTGGGTTTCCATCGCGCCGGCAATTTCGCAGCAGTGGAGCATCGTCACCACCAGCGAAACGGTACCGAACGCAGCTCCATTAACCGACGGAAACGGAAATCCGTATCCGTGCAGCGGCCAGAGCCCGGACAACAACGGCGACTCGAATCCAGATTGCTACAACCCTCTCACGGTCACCACCGACTGGAAAGTGACGCCGAATCCGACGAGCTCAACCGTCGCAGCGGTGTTGGCGAACACTTTCACGAGTTCGAACTGCACTTCGTCAATCACATCGTTCAATGTGACTGGCTACTCGAACGTCGGTTCCTATAGTGCCGTGATCACTATGGGCTTCCAAAGCGGCGATACGATCACCTTCACCGGCGCCAGCTCGACCGCCAGCAATCAGTTTTCAGGGTCATTCACATCCACAGGGTCGTGCATGGCTGGCGACTCCGGTACGTTTACGGCGACGCTGTTTCCGCCACCGTCGGGCAGTTATTCCGGTTCGTTTGAATCCTCGACCGGCGCGCCTCCGGCCACGGTCCAGATGACCCTGTCGACGGACTCCAACTTTAACGTGACCGGCAGCTTCACTCCTGCAACCGGTGCCGCTGTGTGCTTCTCGAACCTGACGGTGGCTACGCCACTGGCGAATTCGTACGGGACAAGTATCGCGAGCGGAGACATATTGGAAACCTACGCTTCGGACGCCTCGGGAAATGTCGTGGCCTTCATCATGAGCAATACGGACGGCAACGGCGCGGTGCTACCGAACGATGGGCTCTTCGTCACGTATATCGGACTGGCAGGCACCTGCACGGGCATTTCCGGAACGGACGTTCCGTTCATGAAAATTCTGCGCAGGATGCCTTCCCCGCGGCCAACGGTCCCGAGGCATTCACCGATTCGGCCGCTGCACTTGCACAATCCGAGGATCGCTGACGCGGTGGCGTTGTATTCGATCCCCAATCGCGCGAACCCCGGCGAAACAGGGCTGCACCGCTAATCCCATCGAATTCGGCCGCCGAAACGAGGCTCGCGCAGTGTTTGCGCGGGGCTTACGGCGTTCTCGCATCCCTCTCTAAAGCTTTCTTCCGATGGGCCAGCCGCGGCAACAGGTTCAATCTCGGTCTGCATTCAGATTGAAATTGAGAGGAGGCATCATGGGGGGGAATCTGGCAGGTATGAAGATCGCGATTTTGGCGACGAACGGCGTGGAAGAAGCGGAGCTGGTGGAACCACGGAAAGCGCTGGACGAAGCAGGCGCGACGACGGTGCTCGCGACGCCAGGCAACAAATCCATTCAGGCGATGAAGCATGATGAAAAGTCCGAGACTTTCGAATCGGACACGGCGATCGACGACCTTGAAGCTGAAGAATTCGACGGCGTTCTGCTTCCTGGCGGCGCGTTGAACGCGGATGCGCTTCGCATCGACAAGGACGCGCAAAAGTTCGTACAGGAAATTGACCGGGCGCAGAAACCGATCGCGGTGATCTGTCACGGTCCGTGGCTTCTGATCAATGCCAAATTGACGAAAGGCCGCGCGTTAACGAGCTATTACACGATCGAAGACGATCTGGTGAACGCCGGCGCGAAATGGTTCGATGAAGAGGTCGTGCGCGATCGAAACTGGGTGAGCAGCCGGAAGCCAAGCGACATTCCGGCATTCAACAAAGAATTGCTCGCGCTTTTCTCGGAAGGAAGTGCGAAATCGCGGGTTGCGACGGCTTGGCGCTAATCCTGAAACCGCCACGCTAGAGAACATCGAGTCTGCGTGTTCCAGCTACGGGTTGGAGGTATGATGTTCGGGCGCGCGGGCTCGTAGCTCAATTGGTTAGAGCAGCGAACTCATAATTCGTTGGTTCCTGGTTCAAGTCCAGGCGAGCCCACCATTAAAATATCAGGCAAATCAGCCCAGTTTTGGGGCGAATCGTGGCGTGTTAGACAGCAACGTTCATTCCCTTCCTTGCTTTCTGCGTTGCAGTCATCGAAAATAGGACAGTAGGCAACAGATACCGTATGGCCCGCGGATTCCAAACCGGCGCACCGAACACAGAGGCTGCGAATCACCTTTTGTACGTACGAATCGCGATCGTGTTCCTACTCGTTGCGATCGCCGGGTTTTCCACGTTAGCGAAGAACAGCCAGTACTATTCGCGCTCCAACCCCGCGCATTTCCTGAACATCTCCAGCAAAATGAAAGTCAGCCAGGCACCTGCGGTGCTGGACCGCGAACCGTTGCGGCTCGTGGCAAAACTCGTAACGCCTCTGCGCCCGGTGCGAAGTTATCCCGTGGTCGAGCAGGAAGTGCTGGAACGACCCTCGATAGGCATAACTCTGATCCTGCAACACCGTTCCCCTCCCACGTTCGTCTCGTAGTCCGTCCGTTTTCGGTCTAAATCCAAGTCTCAGGTTCCATTTTCCGCCGGCTGCCGTGGTGTATGGCTCGCCGGAGGTTCGCATAGGAGTTCTTATGAACGCGGCACCTCTCGCACCCGCTCAGTTGGAGCAATTACGCTCGTTGAGCACTTGCATTGTCGCCAGCGCGATTGAAACGTTCGGTGTGCGCCTCCGTAACAAAGGCTTCACGGATTCTCGCATTCGTTGCGTTTTTCCGGATATTCCAACGGTCGTGGGATACGCGGCGACGGCGCGGCTTCGCAGCTCTGATCCGCCGATGGAAGGAAAGGGCTATTACGATCGCGGGGAGTGGTGGGAGTCGATTCTGAAGGTTCCGCCGCCGCGGATCGTGGTGATCGAAGATGTGGATTCGCCGCCCGGCCTCGGTGCGTTTATCGGCGAAGTTCACGCCAACGTGCTGAAGGCGCTGGGATGCGTCGCCGCCGTTACCAACGGCTCGGTTCGGGATTTGCACGGCGTGCGCAAGACGGGATTGCAGATGTTCGCTGGAAGTGTGGCGGTATCGCACGCCTACGCGCACGTCTTCGATTTTGGCGGCGCCGTCGACGTCGGAGGCTTGACCGTGAATCCCGGCGATTTGATGCAAGGGGATATTCACGGCGTCCAAACCGTTCCGCGTGAGATTGCAGGCCGCGTTCCCGCCAAGGCGCTCGAGCTGATCCAGCGCCGCCAGGAATTCATCGCGCTTACGCACTCTGAACCGTTTTCCATCGAAGAATTCAGCCGGAAAGCCAAGGAGCTTCGCTCGTGAACCGCAATCCAGTCCATTCGATTCGGATCGCCATCGCGATCAGCATTTCGTTATGCGCGGCAGGCTGCGGCCAAGACCGCAAGTCAGACGCTGCCAGTGCAGCACCTGTAGCCGCCGTCGTGAAAGTCCAACGCAAGAATCTCGCGAGCACGCTCGAGATTTCATCCGAGTTTCAGCCGTTCCAGGAGATCGACGTGTTCGCGAAAGTCTCCGGCTACATCCAGAAGCTGTACATCGACTATGGCACCCACGTGAAACAGGGACAGCTGCTGGCGGTTCTTGAGATTCCCGAACTGCAACAGCAGATTCTCCAGGACGAAGCTTCCGTGCGCCGTGCCGATCAGGATGTATCCCGCGCGCGCGAGGAGCAAAGCCGCGCTCAATCCGCATACGACGTTGCGCACCTGACCTACACGCGACTGGCCGACGTTCAGAAAAACCGGCCCGAACTTGTGGCACAGCAGGAAATCGACGTTGCGCAAGGCAAGGACCTGGAAGCGAGCGCCGGCGTTTCATCGGCGAAGGACGCTCTCGCTGCGGCCGAGCAGGCTTCGCTCGCCGCGAAAGCGGGACTGGCGAAGGACAAGGCAATGTTCGACTACGCACGGATGACGGCGCCCTTCGACGGGGTGGTGACGCAGATGTACGCGTTCACTGGTGCGCTGCTTCCCGCAGGAACTTCGGCCGCGAAGGGCGACTCTGCGCTGTGTCGACTTTCCCAGAATGATCTGCTCAGGCTCGTGATCCCGGTTCCAGAGCGCGCGGTGCCAGACATCAGGGACGGCCAGTCCGTGGAAGTGGCTGTTTCCTCGCTGAACAGAACGTTCACCGGGAAGATTGTGCGCTACTCCGACCAGATCGATCCCAATACCCGCACCATGCACACCGAGATCGACGTTCCTAACCCCACGTACGAATTGATTCCCGGAATGTACGCGTCGGTGAAAATTCCGCTCCACTCCGTATCGGGCGTGCTCGTGGTGCCGGTGCAGGCGGTGCAATCGAAAGGCTCGGACGAGGGTGTCGTGCTGGCGGTGAACGCGAGCAACCAACTCGAGCGGCGCGACGTGAAGACCGGGCTGCAAACCGCGCGGGACGTCGAAATAGTGAGCGGGCTCCACGAAGGCGAAATGGTGGTGTTTGGAGAGCAGAACCAGTTCCGAGAAGGCGAACTCGTGACTCCAAAGCTCGTTGAAGCGCCGGGAGGCGAGTGAGCCATGCCAACATTTGCGATACGCCACCCCTACTTCATCATCGTCGTCTGTCTTTTCATTTGCGTTCTTGGTGTGACGAGCCTCGCGCAGATGCCCGTAGATATGTTCCCGCCGATCAATATTCCGGTCGTGCTGGTTGCGACGTTTTACAACGGCATGCCGCCCGAGCAGATCGAAGCGGACATCACTGACACGTTCGAGCGATTTTTCACGTTGGGGAGCGGCATCGATCACATGGAATCTAGATCGATGGCGGGCGTCAGCCTGATCAAGATTTATTTTCAGCCCGGCACCGACGCGAACGCCGACGTCACAAACATCTCGAATCTCGCGATGGCGGACTTGCGCCGATTGCCGGAAGGCACGCTCCCTCCGGTAGTGCTGAAAGTGGATGCCTCGAGCTTGCCCGTTTGCCTTCTCACGGTCGACGGTCAAGGGCTGAACGAAACGCAGCTTCACGACTACCTGCAATACCAAATTCGCAACCAGATCGCGGGCGTGCCCGGCGCGACGGTGCCTCCACCCTACGGTGGCAAGTACCGGCAGATCATGGTGTACGTGGATCCGTTGAAATTGCAGGCGCACGAGTTGAGCCCGATGGACGTGGTGCGCGCGATGAACGCGTCCAACCTGATTCTTCCGGCGGGCGACGTGCGGCTCGGTCCGATGGACTACAACATCTACACCAATGCGCAGGTGCCCAACGCCGAGGCGCTGAATCAAGTTCCACTGAAAACCGAAGGCGATAAATCCGTGTTCCTTTCGGACGTCGGAAAGGCGGTGGACGGTTCGTACCAGCAATACAACATCGTGCGCGTGAACGGTCAGCGGTCCGTGTACGCGCCGATTCTGAAACAGGGCGGCGACACCAACACGATCGCTGTAGTGAACGGAATCCGGAAGGCGATCACCACGCTGCGCGACATTCCGTCCGAATTGCATACGCACGTGGTCTTCGACCAATCGCTGTTCGTGAAGGAAGCGATTTCCACGGTGCTTCGCGAGGGCGGCATCGGGTTGTTTCTGACGGCGGTGATGATACTGCTGTTTTTGGGAAGCATGCGCGCGACCGCGGCGGTGTTCCTCTCGATTCCGTTGTCAGTGATGATTACGTTTTTCGTCCTCCATTCGATGGACAAAACCATCAACAGCATGGTGCTGAGCGGTCTCGCGCTGGCATTTTCGCGGTTGATCGACGATTCGGTGGTAGTGATCGAGAATATCTACCGTCACATCGAACTCGGCGAAGAACCGAGGGTCGCCGCGGTAAAAGGCGCGAACGAAGTGGCGCTGGCGGTGCTGGCGATCATGCTGGTCGCTGTTGTGGTGTTCTTTCCGGTCACGCTGCTTTTCGGAGTGAGCAAATATTTGTTCTCGGCCCTCGCGCTCGCCGTGGTGCTCGCGCTCTTCGCTTCGTACTTCGATGCAGTCACCGTGGTTCCTCTGTTCTGCGCTTACTTCCTGAAGGCGGCGCATCACGGAGGCGAAGGCGCGGAGGCGAAGAAATCGTGGGGCGCCCGATTCCATGCCGGTTTCAACGCGCGGTTCGAAAAGATGCTCGACATTTATCAGAAGTACGTGAGTAAGACTCTGGACCGTCCGCGCGAAGCGTTGATGGCGTTCGGCGTACTCTTCGTTTTGAGTTTCGCTCTTGTTCCGCTCGTCGGGGTTTCATTCTTCCCTCGCGCAGACGCCGGACAATTCGTTATCAACGTAAAAGCTCCCACAGGCACGCGAATTGAAGTGACCAATGATTACGTCAAGCAAGTCGAAGACATTGTCCGGCAAGTGGTAAAGCCGGGAGACCTTAACACCGTCGTCTCCAACATCGGCGTGATGGCCGACCTGTCCGCACTGTTCACGCCCAACTCCGGAATGCACACCGCCTTCGTACAGGTCGGGCTCAAAGAAGCTCACAAAGTGAGCAGCTTCGCGTACATGGACGAAGTCCGGCGGCGCGTTGCGGTTCAGCTTCCGCAACTGCGCGTTTATTTTCAATCCGGCGGCCTGGTGGACGCGGTGTTGAACCAGGGCGCTCCCGCTCCGATCGATGTACAAGTGAGCGGTATGGACCTGAAGACCGACGACCGCATTGCGCAGGAACTGGCGCGACAGATTCGAACGTCCAAAGGCGTCTCCGACGTCTACATTCCGCAAGACATGGACTATCCCGCCCTCGAAGTGAATGTGAACCGGGACCGGGCTGCGCAGTTGGGCCTCTCGCCCAAAGAAGTGATCGACAACCTGATCACCGCACTTACTTCGGACGTGATGATCGCGCCGAGCTACTGGGTAGATCCGAAAAATGGCAACAACTATTTCGTTACGGTGCAATATCCGGAAAACCAAGTGAAGTCAATTGAAGACCTGAAAGCGATGCCGCTCCATGCGCCAAACCTGAAATTGCCGACATATTTGAACCAGGTGGCGGACGTGGTTCCAATCCTCACGCCAACCGAAGTCGATCACTACCAGCTTCAGCGCACCGTCGACGTCTACGTAGCGCCTACCGGGGAAGATATTGGTACGCCGCGGCGCGAGATCGAAAAGATCATCGGCACTACCGCTCTTCCCGCGAACACTCGCATCAACGTCCGCGGGTTGGTGGTGACGATGGAAGATTCGTTCAAAAGCTTCGGTCTGGGCCTGTTCCTGGCCGTGTTGCTCGTCTACCTAATCCTCGTGGCGCAGTTCTCGTCGTTCGTCGATCCATTCCTCATCGTGCTCGCTGTACCCACCGGGTTAATCGGAGTGGTGCTTACGCTCGCGCTCACCGGCACGACGCTCAATATTCAGTCGCTGATGGGCATCGTGATGCTGCAAGGCATGGTGGTGTCGAACAGCATTCTAATCGTGGACTTCGCCAACGTGCTTCGCAGCCAAGGGCACAACCTTCGCGAAGCGGTAATCGACGCCTGCCGGATCCGGCTGCGACCGATTCTGATGACTTCGCTCGCCACCGTCGTCGGTTTGCTGCCAATGGCATTCAAACTCGAAACCGGAAGCGAAGCGTACGCTCCGCTCGCCCGCGTGATCATCGGCGGGCTGCTCACTTCGATTGTGCTGACGATCTTCGTGGTTCCCGCGGCGTACTTGCTGATGTATCGCCGCCGCGAACAAACAGCTCCGGCACTGGTTCCCGGGGAGGCGCACTCATGATTCGCCGCATTTTCTTCATCTGCATTCCATTTCTCTTCACGCCGGCGAGTTTCGCGCAAACTTCGGCCGAGCTTCACGTGATGCCGGGGATTCGCGCACAGGCACGGGCGCAGACCGCCGCTTCGGCGCCGACTCCGGCCGCGGCACAGGACTTGACGCTCGAGGACGCCGAAAAAATGGCGATCGCGAATCATCCACGAGTTCAGGCGTCGGCGTACCTGGCAGCGGCCGCGAAGGCGCAAGTCACCGAGGCAAAATCGGAGTACTACCCGCACGCATACGGGAACGCCACCGGAGTGATGGCGGAGAACGACAGCCGCGTCACCGCCGGCGCGCTGAACAACCCGGTCATCTACAACCGCTTCGCCGAAGGTGTAACGGTCGATCAGTTGCTAACCGATTTCGGCCGCACGCACGAGCTGGTGAAAAGCTCGAAGCTGCATGCGCAAGCGCAGGAAGAGAACATTGTAACGTCGCGCGCCGAAGTGCTGCTTGGAGTCGACGCTGCATACTTTGACGCTCTCAAGGCGCAGGCCGTGCTGCAGGTAGCAACGGAAACCGTGAAGACGCGGCAACTTGTTTCCGATCAAGTGACCGCGCTCGAACAGAACAAACTTCGCTCGGGCCTCGACGTCACATTTGCAAACGTGAACCTCGAACAAGCCAAGCTGCTCCTGGTGCAGGCACAGAACGATCTGCAAGCCTCCTTCGCGGAACTTTCCGCAGCGCTCGGTTTGGCCGACCAGCGCATGTTTCACCTGATCGAGCAGCCGCAGCCGCCGGCTCCTCCGGTGGATTTGGCGGACCTCGTAGCACAGGCGATGCACAATCGGCCGGAGATCATCAGCCAGGGCCTCGATGCGAATGCGGCGAAAAGCTATGCATCCGCTGAACGTGATTTGTGGCTTCCGACAATCAGCGCCACCGGTGTCGCCGGGCTTACTCCATTTCGCGAGGATACGCTCGCGCCGCGTTACGCCGCCGGCGGCTTCAACGTGAACATACCGATCTTCAACGGGCGCCAGTTCAACGCGCTTCATGCGGAAGCGAATGCGCAGGCAAACGCGCAGCAGCAATACCTTCGCGATCTAGAAGACAACGTCGTGCGCGATGTGCGCAAAGCGTGGCTCAACGCGAACTCCGGGTATCAGCGGCTAGGGCTCACGCAGCAGCTCCTCGATCAGGCCAACCAATCGCTCGATCTCGCGCAGCAGCGCTACAAACTCGGCCTCAGTTCAATTATTGAGCTGAGTCAGGCGCAGTTGAACCAGACCCAAGCGCAGATCGAGCAGGCCAGCGCGAAATACGATTACGAAGCGGAGCTTTCGACGCTGAACTTCCAAATCGGGGCGCTTCAGTGAACGAAGGCCAGAAAGCGTGTGGCGCGTTTTCCCTCGTTAACTGACTGAAGAAAAGGACGTTGCACAAATCCGCCCAAAATGTCTCTTATTCCGAAAGCGACGCGCGGCGCTCTGGCGTCTCGCCCCAGCGCATGGGGATATAATGGCGGTCTACGCCTATGACTCCAACCGACACGCACGCGAAAGCCACGAAAGAACCAACGAAGCGTTACCACAACCCCCACCCGCTCAGCAAAAACGAGCACTTGCTCCGCTGGGTGGAGAAAATCGCCGAACTCACCACGCCCGATTCGATTCACTGGGTGGACGGATCGAAAGAAGAATACGACGCGATCTGCGAAGAGATGGTCCGCGCCGGAACTTTCGTAAAGCTGAACGAAGAGCTTTGGCCCGGCTGCTACTACGCCCGCTCGGACGCTTCCGACGTGGCTCGGGTCGAAGACCGTACCTTTATATGTTCGCTTTCCAAGGACAGCGCCGGACCGACGAACAACTGGGTGAATCCGCTTGAGATGCGCCGCAAGCTGCGCACACTGTTCAAAGGTTCGATGCGCGGGCGGACGATGTACGTGCTGCCATTCAGCATGGGCCCGGTGGGCGGGCCAATGTCGCGCGTGGGCGTGCAGCTCACCGATTCGCCGTACGTTGTGGCGAATATGCGGATCATGGCCCGCATCGGCCTGTCGGTTTTCAAGGAAATTGATAAAGGGCCCGATGTGCGCGTGGTTCCTTGTGTTCATTCGGTGGGTGCGCCGCTCGAGGCGGGTCAGAAAGACGTTCCCTGGCCGTGCAACACGGAAAAGTACATCGTGCATTTCCCTGAGACCCGCGAGATCTGGTCGTACGGCTCCGGCTACGGCGGCAACGCGTTGCTCGGCAAGAAATGCTTCGCGCTGCGCATCGCTTCGAACATCGCGCGCGACGAAGGCTGGATGGCCGAGCACATGCTGATCATCGGCGTCGAGGACCCAACGGGCGAGAAAACCTACGTCGCAGCGGCGTTTCCGAGCGCGTGCGGCAAAACGAATTTTGCGATGCTCGTTCCGCCCGCCGGATTCGAACGCTGGAAAGTGTGGACGGTGGGCGACGACATTGCGTGGATCAAGCCGGATGAAAAGGGCCAGCTTCGCGCGATCAATCCGGAAGCGGGATTCTTCGGCGTTGCGCCAGGAACTTCGGTGAAAACGAATCCGAATGCAATGGCGACACTCGCGCGAAACACGATCTTCACCAACGTTGCGCTTACGCCTGACGGCGGCGTGTGGTGGGAAGGCATGACCGACGCGCCGCCTGCGCGCTGTCTGGATTGGCAAGGCAATGAGTGGACGCCGCAGATCGGTAAGGACACCGGCAAAAAGGCCGCCCATCCGAATGCACGGTTCACAGCGCCGGCGTCGCAATGCCCTACGATCGATCCGGCGTGGGAAGATCCTCAAGGCGTGCCGCTGAGCGCGATCATATTCGGCGGGCGCCGCGCTTCGACGATTCCACTGGTGTATCAAGCGTTCAACTGGAGCGCGGGTGTGTATGCCGGTGCGACGATGGGTTCGGAAATGACCGCCGCGGCGGCCGGAACGATCGGCAAGGTGCGCCGCGATCCGATGGCCATGCTTCCCTTCTGCGGCTACAACATGGGCGATTATTTCCGCCACTGGATCAAGATGCAGCGTTCGCTGAAAACTACGCCGCGCATTTTCCATGTGAATTGGTTCCGCAAGGACGCTCAAGGCAATTTCATCTGGCCCGGCTTTCGCGAAAACATGCGCGTGCTGAAGTGGATCGTGGACCGAGCGCATGGCCGCGCGTTAAGTCACGAGACGCCGATTGGCTGGATGCCGCGCTACGAAGACATGGAGTGGAAGGGCATTTCGTTCTCGAAGGAAAGATTCGACGAGCTGCAGGCGTTCGATCCGGCGGCATGGCGGCGCGAAGTAATTGATCACGAAGAGCTGTTCATCGACCTACACAGCCACTTGCCTTCGGAAATGATCTACGAGCGCGAGCTGCTGATCTGCAGAATTTAGCTTCTGAAATCGCGGCGGAACTTTAGGGAATTCGTTGACCGTCGGCGGGGCGAGACGTACTCTGCGTGCGTCCAACATCCATGCTTTCCGAATTCTCCCGCACGCTGGCACTGAAACGTCCGCTCGCCGCTCTCATTGTCCTCGCGCTTGTTGCTGGAAGCGCAACTCCTGGCCGGAGCGGGCCGCAGAATCCTCCGCCACCCAAGCGTGACCTTGCGGAGGCGTGGCTCGCCTACCGCAAGCTGGATCCAGCAATCGCCAAGCAATATGGCCAGCTTCCGATCACGGTCGTGGCATTAGGACATTCTTCGCTTCAGGAGTCGGCGCAAGCCGAAGCCGTTCGCGGGCTGGATGCCATGCTCGGCGGCGCGGCCGAGCCGAAATCGAGCATTGCTCAGGGACCCGCGCTGATTCTCGGGACGACTTCCGAAATTCCTGCTGTCGTCCCTCAACTCGAAATTCCGGCTGGCATTCCTAAAGACGGATTCTGGCTCAAGTCGACGACTGTGACAGGATTTCCCGCGTTGATCGTCGCAGGCTCGACCGAACGCGGCGTTCTGTACGGGACCGGTGCTCTGCTCCGTAAAATTGCGATGGGCGAATCGCTGGCTAATCTCGACCAGACGCAATCACCGTACGCGCCCGTGCGTTGGGTGAACGAGTGGGACAATCTCGATGGTTCGATCGAGCGCGGCTACGGCGGGCGTTCGATCTTTTTTGAGAACGGCGCGGTGCGCCAGGACTTGAGGCGCGTGCACGAGTATGCGCGGCTGCTCGCGTCGGTGGGCATTAATGGCTGCGCGATCAACAACGTAAACGCCGATCCGAAAATTCTCGCGCCCGATTTCATACCGCAGCTCGCTCGCGTGGCGGATGTGTTCAGGCCTTACGGCGTCCGGCTCGCGGTTTCGGTGAATTTCGCCAGCCCGAAAACGCTCGGCGGCCTCGACACGTTCGATCCGCTCGATCCGAAAGTGACCGAGTGGTGGGCGAAAAAGGCCGATGAAGTCTACGCCGCGATTCCGGACTTCGGCGGCTTCGTGCTGAAAGCCGACTCCGAGGACCGCCCCGGCCCCGCGACTTACCATCGGACAGCTGTGGAGGGTGCCAACTCGCTTGCGCGAGCGCTAAAGCCGCACGGCGGAATACTTTTCTATCGCGGCTTCGTGTACGACCATCACCTCGACTGGCACGACATGAAAGCAGACCGCGCGCGTGCCGCCTACGACATCTTCCACAAGCTCGACGGCCAGTTCGATTCGAACGTGATCCTGCAAATCAAAAACGGACCGATCGATTTTCAGGTGCGCGAGCCGGCTTCACCGCTGTTCGGCGGTCTGACGAAAACGAATCAGGCGATCGAGCTGCAGATTACGCAGGAATATCTTGGGCAGGGACGCCACGTAGTTTTCTTGCCCCCAATGTGGAACGAGACGCTTGATTTCGACATGCACGCCAGCGGTCCGGGCACTCCGGTGAAAGCGATCGTCGCGGGCAAAGTATTTCCGGAGACGCGAGGCGGATTCGTCGGCGTTTCGAATGTCGGGCTCGATTCCACATGGCTGGGCAGCTATCTTTCGACGGCGAATCTTTATGGCTTCGGGCGGCTCGCGTGGGATCCGAACCTGAGCGCGCGGCAGATCGCGGAGGAATGGACACGGCTCGCATTCGGAAACAATCCCGCCGTGGTGAATACGATCGTGGAGCTGCAAGCTTCATCCTGGAAAATGTACGAGGACTATACCGGACCGCTCGGCGCCGGCACGCTTACCGCGATTGCGGGCGATCATTACCAGCCTTCGGTGGAATCGTCCGAGCGCAACGGTTGGGGACAATGGCATCGCGCGGACGCAACGGGGATCGGAATGGACCGCACCGTCGCGACAGGCACCGGGTACATCGGCCAGTACCAGCCGGCCGTCGCGGAAATGTTCGAATCGCTCGCGGATTGTCCCGATGCGCTGCTGCTTTTCTTCCATCACGTTCCCTACGCTTACGTTCTGCACTCCGGCAAGACAGTGATTCAGCACATCTACGATTCGCACTACGAAGGCGCGGCGCGCGCAGAAGAAAATGTGGCGCGATGGAAAACGCTCTCGGGAAAAATGGATCGCGATCAGTACGCAGCGATCCTCGCGCGGCTTGAATATCAGGCGGGCGCCGCGGAGCTGTGGCGCGACGCGATTTGTAATTGGTTCTACAAGACTTCCGGCATTCCAGATGCGCAGGGGCGTGTGGCGAATCATCCCGGACGCATTGCAGCGACGAGCATGGCGCTCGAAGGCTACAAAGAGATCGACGTGACGCCGTGGGAGGACGCGACCAATGGGAAAGCGGTTGCGTGCGAAACCGCCGGCTCTACGTGCGCCGCGACGTGGAAGTTCGATGGCAAGCCCGGAACGTACACGGTGGATGTTCGCTACTTCGATCAAAACGATGGCGTAGCGAGTTTCGAATTTACCGTAAACGGGAAGAAAGTAGACGCGTGGCAGGCCAGCGACGACTTGCCGACTAAGGGGATCAACGGAACTTCTTCCACGCGACGCCGAATCTCCGGAGTCGCACTGAAGCCGGGCGACACGATTCGTATCGTGGGAACGCCCAACGGCGGCGACGAAGCCGCTCTCGACTACATCGAATTCACGCTCGCACCGTGATTCGGGCCTCCGGTCGAAGCGAAATTGCACGCGACTACTGTTTGGCGAGGTAGGGCACGAAGCCGTGCGTCTTCGTGCGCAGTTTGTACACCGAGGTCGTCGCCGTGATGTAGAGCGTTCCGTAATCGGCGTCGCCCCACGTAAGGTTCGCCGGCTGTTCCGGCATTACGATCGTTCCGATGTGCTTCCCATCCGGCGTCCAGACCCAGATTCCCTTCGGCCCGGTGACGAAAATGTTCCCATTTACATCGAGCTTCATCCCGTCCGGCACTCCATCGCCCTTTTCACCGAGCTCAGAACCAAAAACGCGACCGTTCGAGAGCGACATATCGGCAGCGACATCGTAAACGCGGATATTTTTCTGATCGTCGTCATCGACGTAGAATTTCTTGCCATCCGGTGAAAACGCCAGCCCGTTGGGCTGCTGCACGTCCTTCGTGAGTAGCGTGAGCTTCCCGTTGGCGTCGAGTCGATAGACGCCCTGAAACCCCAGGTCGGACTTTTCGCCTTCCACGAAATCAAGTGTCGGGTCGGTAAAATAGAGCGCGCCGTCGGGACCGACGATCACGTCGTTCGGAGTGTTGAGTTTCTTGCCGTCGTACTGATCCGCAAGAACTTTGTATTTTCCGTCGGGCGAGACTTCGATAATCGCGCGAAGCACGCTCGCTGTATCGATCAGCCGGTGCTTTTGGTCGAAGGTATTTCCGTCCGGATCGCCGAGCGAAATCAGCTCTTCAATATGCCCGTCCGGATAGGCGCGGAAGATCTTGTTCTTTTCTTCGTCGCTCACATAAACGAATCCGGAGGGATCCCACATCGGACCTTCGGTGAATCCGAACCCCGTGGCGTATTTTTCGAGCTTTGCGTCTTTCGCGATCAGATTCCAGAATTCCGGCGACTCTGCTTGCAACGCAAATTCTCGCGGCGGCTTCTTTGACTGAGAGGCCATGCGATTCGCGGCGGCGAGCGCACACGCAGTTGCAATCACGCAAACCATAACGATTCGAATCCATCTCACGCGCATCAATCGTCGTCCTTCTCTTCCCAGGATTTGTGTTCGCCGCCGTTCTTCCCGGCTTCGCGGGCGCGGCTGGTGGCCATGAGGAAACTCACGATGTCGTTGAGCTCGGCGCCGCTGAGTCGCGTGCCGTAGTTCGCAGGCATCAACGATTGCTTCTGATACTCGACGCGTTCGATCTCCGCACGGTCAAACAAATGAAACGAGCCGTCAGCGGTCTGCAGTTGCACGGAAAAATTATCTTCGTTGCGAATGATGCCGAGATACTTGCGTCCATCGCGCGTGAAAACAATCGCGGTCCTGGCGCGGGGATCGGGTGCTGGATGCACAATCTCTTCGCGGATTTCCTCGGCCGGACGGGTGCTCGCCACATCCGAAAGATCGGGACCCAGAAAACCTCCCACTCCAGCGATCATATGGCAGCTTGAACATTCCGCTTTCCCGTAGTAAAGCACCTGGCCGGCCTTCGGATCGCCTGGCAACGCGCTGGTTCGTTGTTCGCCCTGAAGTGTGCGCAGATGCTTCACCACGGCGGCGATCTGCGCTTCGTTCAGAGTGCGTCCGAGCGCGGGCATCGCCATATTCGGCGAGCCGTCGTGAACGATGCGCGAGAGCTCGTCGTCCGATAGTCCGGCAATTTCGGGATTTGTGGCGAGATTCGGGCCGCGCTCGCCGCCACGTCCATCCAGCCCGTGGCACCCCGCGCAGTTCCCCGCCCAAACTTCTTTGCCTAGACCGGAGTCCGCAGCCGTTTTGTGTGCAGGTGCCTGCGCCAACGCCATCGGCTCTCGCAGCCGATGCGTCGCGTTCAGCGTTAACGCTCTTTTTGATGCCACGATCGTCATCAGCCCGGCGCCCACAAAAACAAAGGCCCTCCTCCACCGCAGTCGAGAAGGGCCTCTGTGCTTTCCATTCATTCGATTCACCGCAAACGCCGCCGTGATTTCCCTCAAGGGCCAGCGCTAGAAGAGAATCTTCGCCCCAACCTGCAGGACGCGCGCCGAATTCGCGTAGGTCACCTGGCCGAAGTTACCGGAGCTAATGTTACCGCTGACGCCGCCAAACTGCGTGTGGTTCCATGCGTTAAACGCCTCGAAGCGAATCTGGAGCGACTTGGACTCCGTGATTTTCGTGTCCTTCAGCACGGCCATGTCCCAGTTATTCAGTCCGGGGCCGTAGAAGAAGCGACGCGGAGCGTTTCCAATGGTTCCGAGCGTTTCGAGGCTGAAACCATTTGTGTTGAACCACTGCGTGTTCTGACGGGGATTGTTATGCGTGTAGAGTGGCCCGCTCGGCGAGTAGTCGGGCAGATCGATCGGCGCTTCGGTGTTGATCGTGCCGGTCAAGGAGTTGTCGTCATTCTCGCCCAGGCTTACGGGAAGACCGCTGGCAAACGTTGTGATGCCGGACACTGACCACCCGGCGGCAAACGCATTTGCGACGCGGGACGTCGTATGGAAAAACCGATCGAACGGCACATTCACTTGGTAACTCGCCACGAAATTATTCGTCACGTCGAACGCGCAGAGCGCCAGACTGGCCTTCGGATAGAACGGATTCACGCCTTCCTGCAATCCGGACGCGTCGTCGATGCACTTACTGTACGTGTAACCGAGCAGATAGTTTCCGTACTTTCCGTTCTGCTTTAGGCTGACCTGTAGCGAGTTGTAAGACGATTGCGCCGATGTCGATTCGAACGGGTTGTTGCCGAAGTTCGGACCAAGAACAGTGTAGGTTGTGTTAACGGCGCATTGATTCGGTCCCGCTGTTCCGCACGTATTCGCAGGAACAGCTTCGACATTCGCTGTCGCCGAGGAAGGATAGTTCACGCCGGCCGGGAGAATGTAGTAGCCGCCCTCACCGAACCCACCGCAGGTGGTGCCTCCGGAGGTCTGTGCATTCAGCGCTGCGAGTTGCAGGCAGAGCTGCTGGTTGCCAGGGTTGGCCTCACGTTCGGTAATTAGCTTGTGCCCCTGATTTCCGACATAGTTGACGCTCAAGACGATGTTCGAACTGAACTGGCGTTGAAGCGAGAATTCGTAATCTTCGGCGTACGGCGTGACGTTTGAGTTTTCATACGCCAGCGCTCCTGAAATCGGCTCGACTCCGGCCCAGTCGAATGTGGTGTCGGGATTCTTCGCGCTGACTCCCTTCGGCGGAAACGTAAACGGAAAGCGTTGTCCTTCGTTGTTGCCGGTACCGCGGTCGATGTACGGCGTTTCGAAGACCGGAGGCGCCGGATTCACGTAGAACAAGCCGTACGGCGGATCGCCGATTTCCTGAAACTGGGTCAGGTCCTCGACCGACGTGTAGAACATACCGAAACCCGCGCGAATGCTGGTATGTCCTGGCCCGCCAGTCAGCTTTGCAAGCCAACCGGAGTCCCAGCTCGGCGAATAGGCGATACCGAGGCGCGGCGAGAAATTGTGGTACTGGGTCGGAGCGAGCGTGCTCGGCACATGCGGGTCGCCCGGAAGCACCCAGCCCGTTGGAGCTCCGGGAAACACTACAGACTGCTCGCCGGGGATCAACGTCTCAATTTTATTGCCTGTGTCGTACCACGGCATGATCATGTCCCAACGCAGGCCGTAGTTCAGGGTCAGGTTTGGGGTGATGCGCCAACTGTCTTGGCCGTAAATTCCGGCGTACTTGGTGCGAGAATCGAGAATCTGCTCGCTGGCCTGGATAAATCCATCCGGCGCGCCAATCAGGAAGTCCGCAAAGTCGAGCCCCGTCTCCCCTCCGTAGAACCCAAACGAGCCGTTTTCCCCGTAGTAATTCCGGTCATTGATCTGGTCGTAGTGGAACTGACCTCCGAACTTTAAACTGTGCGTCCCGATGATCTTGGTGAAGTTGTCCTGAAACTGGAACGTGTTGTTGTACTGACGAGTCGTATCGGAAGGAACGCCGATCGAGAAGTTGTTGAATCCGACGTTCGGCACACCTTCGAGCGCTGGATCAATTGCGCCCATTCCGCCGTTCGGATTGAAACCGCCCGGAAAACCGAGCGAGGTGAGCGACACGCCAAGGCCGCCCTCCGGGGCAAACAGATTGTTCGCATCCCGAAGGTAGCTGAACCGGAACTCGTTGACGGCCGTTGACCCGAACGATTTGGTGTCGCTCAGCATCGCGACCTGCGCGCGGGTAAGGCTCAGCGCGTTGAACCCCGGCACCGAAGCGCCACCGTTCGGATACGCGGCGTTCAAGTCTGAGTCATCTGCGTGGTAGTAGCCGGAGATCAAACCCCACTGCGTATTCACGTCAACGCGGGCGCCGCCCTTGTCGTCGCGCAACGTGTTATTGAAATTGGAGTCAGAAAAGTTGAAAGGCAGGTTCGGGTTCGAGACGTTCGGTGTGGGAATGTAAGGAAGCAGGCCGACGGCCGCCGAAGAAAACAAACCTTTCGCGACCACGCCGTTTGCGAACACGCAACCCGTCGCCGGATTCGTTGAATTACAACCAGTGAAATAGTAAGGCTCGCCGTTCTGAACGTTTTGTCCCGAACGTCCGCTCAAGAGGTTCGCGTAATACGTGCCGTTTACCGCGCCGCCGATGCTCGAAAGCTGATCGGGCGCGAGCACGTAGTCGCCAGCAGGATCGAAAGATCCGTCTGGAACGACTGCCTGGCTGATCTGCCCCTGAATCTGCCTCGTGCCTTGATAGTCGAGGAAGAAAAAGATCTTGTCTTTCTTGATTGGGCCGCCGAACGTTCCGCCGAACTGATTTTGAATATACTTCGGCGTGGATTGGGCGAAATAGTTCACGGCATTGAACGCCGTGTTGCGGTTGAATTCGAAAATATCGCCGTGGTATCCGTTCGTGCCGGATTTGGTGATGACGTTGACCTGGCCGCCACTGTAATTGCCGTACTCCGCGTCGAAGTTGTTGGTGATGATGCGGAATTCTTCGATCGAATCAAGGTTGGGAATTGCTGCGGTTCCGTTGTTCTTTCCTTCATTCACATTGGCGCCGTTGATCATAAATCCGTTCGAGGCTTCGCGGCCGCCGTTGATGGACTGATTGCCCGCGGCCAAGCCGCCCGAGACGGAACGGTCATTGAGGCCCGGCGCTTGCATCGCGTATGCCCCCGGAACGACGCCCGGTTGCAGCGAGAGCAAGTCGATGAACGATCGTCCGTTCAACGGCACAGCCTCAATCTTCTGGCTTCCAATCACTTCACCCATCTGGGTGCTTTGGGTTTCTACCTGCACCGCGTCGCTCTGTACCTCGACCTTCTCGCTCACTTCGCCGAGCTCGAGCTTCACGTCCGCGCGGAACACGGTGTTCGCGTCGATGCGGATGCCCGTCTTGGCATACGACTTGAACCCTTTCTGCTCGACCGAAATGTCGTAGTTGCCCACCGGTAGGTTCGGGAAGTTGTAGAAGCCGGCGCCGTCGGTCTGCACGACCGAGGCGACGCCCGTGTCTTCGTTGGTCGCGGTAACGGTCGCGCCGGGCACGACCGCTCCCGAAGCGTCAGTAACGATGCCGGTGATGCTGCCCGTCGTGCTCGCCAGCGCCACAGCGGCCGACAGCAATACACACAGGACCAAAGCGAAAAGCGATGTGCGCTTCAGCATTCTAGAACCCCCTGAAAATACAGATGAACCCAACGCTGGCCGAACCACCCGTTCAGCCGCGCTCCGGTTGAAGGCTGTTAAACTTTTTAATAAAACCGAACCCACCCCAAAAGAAACTAACCTGATTTACTCCACAAGGTTATGCGTGTCAACGTTTTTCTTGTTTATTAAATATATTCACACAGCGAATTGGTGTAGAGTGCGCAAATCATGGGTTCCAAGGAGCCGCTCATGGCTGAACGCTCGCCCCTTCCGCTCCCGAAGCAAAAATCCGTTCGGTCCTGGGCCACGGTCGTTTTATTCGTCGCTCTCTTCGCCCTGCTTTTACTGTGGGCGCCGCGCCTGTCTTCCCGGCCCGCGCCTGGTCGGGCCGATTCCTCCGGGGATGTAATCCTCGACGGATACCGGCACGTGGAGGTCGCCTCGGTGTCGGACGCGATCGAAAAGACCCTTGGCCGCCGAATGTACATGACCCACCGGATGCGGCCTCTGTTCCCGACCAAGTTTGCCGGCTACGCTCTCACAGTTCAGTTAAAGCAGGATGAAGGAAATAACGATCCGAACGCACTCAGCGGGATGCTCGCCGCGATCGACCAGGGAGCGCCCGACTCGGTGTACGTGATGGCTGTCGAGAACGGCGAGAACATCGCCGGCATGGGCGGTCTAATGGGCACCGCGATGCACGCGCGTGGCTTTTCCGGCGCGGTGATCGATGGCGGCACCCGCGACGTTGCCTACCTCCAAAAAATCGGTTTCCCGGTGTACTCGACAGGCATCGTGCCGTCGACGTCCGTGGGACATTACAAATTCAGCGGCTCGAACATTCCGATTACGTGCGACGGAGTCATCGTGCGCCCGGGCGATATCGTGACCGCGGACGCCGACGGCGTCGTCGTGGTTCCGCGTGAAAAGGCCGCGGACGTGCTCGCCGTCGCGCAGGACATGGACTTCAAAGAGCACTCGATGTACGCGTGGATCGAAAAATTGAAGTCCATCGAAGAGGCCGTAAAGAAATTCGGACGTCTATAAAAATTAATGGCGCTACAACTCGCGCCGTGACCGCCTAAGGAAGGAACGCTTTTTCGCAGATGTCGAAGGCTCGACGAATCACATTCATCGTGAAGACCACCTGTGCCGCATGGTTGGCCGCCGCCGCGTGCCTCGCTATTCCCGGATGCGCCGCGGCGCAGACCCCGGTTCCCGCGACATGTAGCTTGAAACCAGTAGAGTTTGACGGGTTCCCCGCGCAGGAGCTGAGCAACGAGTGGGTGAAGCTGGAGTTCGTGCCGCAGCTTGGCGGCCGGCTGATGCAAGTCACGTTCGCCGGTCATGCCTATCTCTTCGTCAATCCTGAGTTCAAAGGCAAGTACATCCCGCCGCCCGAAGACCCGAAAGGCAAATGGTTCAATTACGGCGGCGACAAGATCTGGCCGATGCCGGAAGGCGATGAAGACGCCGACCACTGGCCCGGCCCGATTGCCGATCAACTCGATGACGGAACCTACGTGCTGACCGCCATTTTCAATCGCGAGGAAAGCAGCGACGCAACCCTGGCAGCAAAACCGCGGCACACTTGTGCCGTTCGCCTCGAAGGGCCTCCGGACAAGCGCACCGGCCTTCAATATCGGCGCGAGATATGGCTCGCGGACGGGTCACCCGAGATTCACTTTCGCGCGGTGATGAAGAACGCGAGCGATCATCCGATCAAGTGGTCGATGCAAACGGTCTCGCAGTACAACACCGCCGACGCGCAGAATTCCGCGACATACAACAAGAATTTCTGGGCGTACACGCCCACGAACCCGCGCAGCGAATACTTCACGCAGTTTCAAGTCCGCGACGGCCTTGCGAACGATCCTTCGTTCCAAGTGAAAGACGGGCTATTCCGCTTGCACTGGCTGCCGCTGCAAAATGAAGTGTGGCTGGATTCCACGGCCGGCTGGATCGCAGTCGTCGATCACGGGAGTCAATTCGCGATGGTGGAACGCTTCATCTACAGTTCCGGCGGAGATTACCCCGGCAAAGCCAGCGTGATTTTTTATAAGAACGGACCGTCATTCGGACTGAATGACAAGGGGCTGCCGGCTCTGCACGGCGAGCCGGGTGACGATCCATTTTACATGGAAGCTGAACTGAACAGCCCGATCGTCCCGCTTGCTCCCGGCCAGAGCTACAAGATGGACACAACGTGGAATCCGGTTCGCGCGGGTGATGGATTTCAGACGATCAGCGGCGCCGCCCTAACAGACACACCGCTGGCGCTCACAAATACCGGCGGACATGCAGAACTCACGGGCACATTCGGCGTCTTTGAATTGGGCAATCTTCGCGCGATGTATTTCGGCGCTGGAGACGCTTCGACCGGCGTGGAGGCGCTGCAGACTGTACGGCCGGACGAGTTGGTGAGGCTAAAACACGAAATTCACGTGCCTAGAGGGACCACACGGATCGAACTTCATTTGATCGCGCAAGACGGCTCCGATGTTGGATCGCTGGGCGAAGTCGCCCTGAGTGCTGGGAACGGAGGCGCGCGTTAGATGAGCGCGCGACTCTTCCCGCGCTCCGCCGCGCTGACTTCGATATTCGCTTGTGCGGTTCTGTCGTCCTCTCCCGCTTCGCTCGCTCAAGCGGAGACTCCAGCGAACACGCGCGCCAGCGCGCAAAACTCCATCTCCGCCTTTATTGATGTGGACCCCGACGAAGATCTCACCGTGAAACCTTCGGGCGCGAACTGGCTCACCTACAACGGCGACTACACAGGACGACGCTTCACCAGCTTGAATCAAATCACTCCCGAAAATGTGAATCAGCTTCGCGCGCAATGGGTCTTTCACATCCCGAAATCGAGCGAATTGGAAGTGACGCCTGTTGTGGTGGACGGCATCATGTTCGTTACTGCGGCGAACGACGCCTACGCCCTCGACGCGCGCACCGGCCGCCAGATCTGGCGTCACACCATGCCCGTCACCGAAGGCCTGATCGACGACGCGTCACAACATCACAATCGCGGCGTCGCCGTCGTGAATTCCGACGTCTTCATGGAAACCGATAACGCGCACTTGGTGTGCCTTGATGCCCGCTCGGGCCATCTGATTTGGGACATTCCCTACGCCGAGGGCAACAGGAACTACGGCGCGACCAGCGCTCCACTGGTCGTAAAAGACAAGGTTCTCGTCGGCACTTCCGGCGGTGACGACGGGGTGCGCGGTTTCGTCTCCGCATTCGACGTGAACACTGGAAAGCTCGCGTGGAAATTCTGGACGATTCCCGCGCCCGGCGAACCCGGGTCCGAAAGCTGGCCTGGCAATCTGTATTTGCGCGGCGGCGGCACCACTTGGATGCCCGGTACGTACGACCCGGAGCTGAACACGATTTACTGGGGCACGAGCAACCCTTCGCCGGACTTCGAAGGCGAGGTTCGCCCTGGCGACGATCTCTACACGGACTGCGTTCTCGCGCTGGATCCAGATACCGGCAAGCTGAAGTGGTATTTCCAATTTACGCCGCACGACCTTTTTGACTACGACGCGACTGAGACGCCCGTGCTGGTCGATGCCGACTACAAAGGCGAACCAAGCAAGCTTCTTGTCGAAGCGAATCGCAACGGTTTCGTCTACGTGCTCGACCGCACCAACGGAAAATTTCTCTCCGCCCAGCCGTTTGTCAAAAAGCTGAACTGGGCGACGGGTATCGACGCAAACGGCCGGCCGATTCGTACCGACGTGAAGCCGACCGCAGAAGGAATGTTGGTTTGTCCCGGGTTCGAGGGAGCGACGAACTGGTATTCACCGGCCTACAATCCGGAGACGCACCTGCTCTATTTTCTCGCGGTCGAGGATTGCGCAACCTACCTGCTCAAGCACCAGGATTTCGAAGAAGGTAAAACGTTCTACTCGACCGGGGTTCAACATCCTCACGGGCAGCGTGGCGAAAAGATTCTGATCGCTTACGATCCGTTAAACGATAAATTCGCATGGCGTTATCCCCAGATCGGGATGGGCCATTCGTCAGGAGGAGCGATGACCACCGCCGGAGGCCTGGTCTTCTTCGGCAACGACGCCGAATCGTTCGAAGCCGTGGACGCGCGAACTGGCGCCACCCTATGGCATTTTCAGACCGGCCAGAATATGCACGCCTCGCCGATGAGTTTCGCAGTGAACGGAAAACAGTACGTTGCGATCACCTCGGGCAGCGACGTTTTCACTTTTGCTTTGCCGTAAGAATGATTTCGCACGAACACTTCATCCAGGAGAGGAACAGACCATGAATAACATCGTATCGCGAAGGAATTTCGGTTCGGCGCTGGCCACTTTTTTTTCGGGACTCGGCCTTGCCGGTGTTTTCGCCCGCACCGCTTCGGCCGCGCCGCAAGCCGCTGCGAGCGGCGTCACCAAACTTAGCTACGACGGCAAGCCCACCGACGGCAAAAGCTTCATCACGCCGTTGATCGTTTTTAACGGGGTGATTTACATCGCCGGTCAGGGCGCCCACTCCCACGATGGCAGCACGTTTGACATGGACATCACGATCCACACCACGAAAGTGATGGACAATGTGAAGAACCTGGTCGAAGCCGGCGGCGGCACGATGGATAGCATTTTGCAGCTCACCGTGTACCTTGCGAAGATCGACGACTACGACGGCATGAACAAAGTTTTCGCCAAGTACTTTCCGAACGGCGGCCCAGCGCGCACTACGGTTGCTGTGGCAGCGCTGCCAGGAAATTCGCTGGTCGAAATCAACTGCACGGCTGCTGTAGTGAAGAAGTAAACACACTCAAGGAGCAGAAGATGGCACTGACGTTTACGTTCAAGGACACATGGAATCGCCGGTCGTTTCTCGGAACCCTGGGAGCCGCATTCGCGTCGCTGGTCGGATCGCGGAAGTTATCCGCATCATCCGCACTTGGCGCGAACTCCGCGGTGCCGTCCGACTGCAATCGCATTGCGTCGGGCCTCGGCTCAACCGGCAACGTGTACGAAGAACTAGGGGTCACCACCGTCATCAACGGCCAGGGCACAATGACCACTCTGGGCGGCTCGTTGGGCCGCCCGGAGGTGGAAGCGATCATGACGCAGGCGATGCGCAACTTCGTCAGTATTCCGGATCTCGAAGCGGCGGCCGGCAAACGTATCGCCCAGATGCTAAAACTTCCCGACGGCTACACGGCCATCGTAACCTCGGGCGCGGCCGGTGCGATTCAGTCCGGCCTCGCTGGCGTATTGACACGCGACAACGAAGCCTTCATTCGCCAGCTTCCAGATCTTACGGGAATGAAGACAGAAGTGCTCATTCAGAAGTCGCATCGCAATCCGTTCGATCACCAACTGCGTGGAACCGGCGTAAAGCTTATCGAGATCGAGTCGCGCGAGGACTTGCAGAAAGCCATCGGTCCGCAGACGGCGATGATGCACTTCTCCAATTTTGCCAATAGTGCGGGCCAGATCAAAGTCGACGAATGGCAAAAGCTCGCCGCCGCGGCGAATATTCCCAGCTTTATCGACGCCGCCGCCGATACGCCACCTGTCTCGCACCTGTGGGACTACGCCAACATGGGCTATGACCTGATTGCCTTCAGCGGTGGAAAAGCCATGCGCGGGCCTCAGTGCGCGGGCTTGTTACTCGGCAAAGCCGATCTCGTTCGTTTCGCTTTGCTCAACAACAGTCCGTACGAAGACGTGCTGGGCCGCGGCCAAAAAGTCGGCAAAGAAGAAATCGTCGGCATGGTAAAGGCGCTCGAGCTGTACCTAGCCGAAGATCACGAAGCGTTAAATACGGAATGGCAGAAGCGTCTGGACAATATTTCCGAAAAGATCACGGCGATCAAGGGCGTTTCCACTCAGATGACCCTGCCGGAAATCGCGAACCACGTGCCGAGCATGCAGATCATCTGGGATCAAAAGCTCGTCGCCATCACGCCGGGCGACGCAGCAAAAACCTTACGCTCCGGCAAGCCTTCGATCGTGCTCGCTCACGGCGAAGACGGACCTGGGCTTTCGATGACCAGCTTCATGCTGCAGCCCGGCGAGGACGACATCATCGCCGCTCATCTGGTCGAACTTTTCCGCGCACACCGCGCATAAAGCAAAACCAACGCGGCAGCGCACCCAACCATGACCGCGCAAACGCACTCCGATATTCGCTGGCTGCTCGTCTTCTGGCTGTTCGTTCTCAGCGCCGTCTCTTTTCTCGATCGGACGAATATTTCCATCGCAGGCGGATCGCTCGCAGCCGATTACGGCCTGTCAAACCTCCAGCTCGGCTTTGTCTTCAGCGCATTCCTAATTGGCTACGCCTTGTTCCAAACCCCGGGAGGTTGGCTGGCTGATCGGCTCGGCTCGCGCCGCGTGCTCACTGGCGCGGTTGTTTGGTGGGGAATCTTCACAGCGCTCGTTGCGGTGCTCCATTCAACCGCCGCGCATGCGTTGTTTTTTTTCATCGCGGTCCGCTTTCTTCTCGGCGCCGGCGAAGCCATCATCTACCCCGCATCCAATCAGTTCGTCGCCCGCTGGATTCCGACCGGCCAACGCGGCATAGCGAACGGATTGATTTTCGCCGGTGTCGGCGCAGGTGCGGGCATCAGCCCGCCGCTGATCACCTGGGTGATGATTCAGTACGGGTGGCGGAGCTCGTTTTACATTTGCGCGACGATTGGCCTCGTTGCGGGCGCCGTGTGGTACCTCATCGCGCGCGATAAACCCGAGCAGCACCCATGGGTCTCGCCCGCAGAGCTCGCGGAGATCGAAGCTGGACTCACCGTCAAACCCTCGAACGCTTCCACCTCTCTGGTGCCATGGACCAACATTCTCGCGAGCCGCTCCGTTCTCGCGGTGACGATCGCCTACTTCTGCTACGGCTACGTCGCCTGGATTTTCTTCAGTTGGTTTTTCATTTACCTGAAAAAAGTTCGCGGCCTCGATTTGAAAACAAGCGCTGCGTACGGAATGCTCCCGTTCATCGCGATGACCATCTGTTGCCTTCTCGGAGGCTTATTGAATGACCGCATTTCAAAGCGGCAGGGAAAACGTGCGGGTCGCGTAGGTGTCGCGGTGTTCTCGATGGCGCTGACGGCGGTGTTTTTGATTCTCGGCTCGCGTGCCGCTGACGCGCACCTCGCAGGAGTAGTTCTTGCCGGCGGTGCGGGCGCGCTCTACCTTTCGCAAAGCTCGTTCTGGTCGGTGACCGCGGATATCGGCGGCGCGTCTTCCGGCTCGGTCTCCGGTTTGATGAACATGGGCGCGCAGCTCGGCGGCGCGCTCACCGCTTCGCTGACGCCGTGGATCGCGGATCGTTTCGGCTGGACCGCGTCCTTCCACGTCGCAGCCGCTCTTTGTCTAATCGGGGCTTTTACGTGGCTGCTCGTCGATCCGGATCGCAAGCTCGAGGCGCGATCCTAATTCCCGCATGATTCGGCGGACCCATTCGTCCAAACACGCGCTTTCATCCGCGCTTAGCCACAGCGAACCCCGCGCGCGCTGGAACGCGCGAGGTTTCGAGCTTCAATGTCCCAAAGAATTTCGGAGCCGGACTACCGGAGGGCCTTCTGCATACGGGTGGTTGCTTTCTGCAGCCGCTTCTTGAGCGATTCCACTTCCTTCGCGATGTCGGCAAGCTCGGACTTCGCCACCTTGCTCGCATGCGTCACTTTTTTCACAGTTTCGTGCGCGCGGCGATCCGCCGTGCCGACGGCCTTTCCGACTTTCTCCGCCACTCGCGTCAAACCAGTCTTCTTCGCCATCACTTCCTCCGATGAAATGAAATTTTAGGATGCCAGCTGTCTTTAATGCTAAACACCGTTCCCGCACAGGGTCAATCCATACAAATCCCTACCTCGGCAAACGGAATACAATCGTGATCTCTTCCTGGGTTTCGATTGGCTTTCCGTTCAGCAGCGTTGGGTTGTAGCGCCAGTTCCGCACCGCGATAAGCGTTGCGGGCATCAGCGCCTGCGGGCCGCTTACCGCATCGAGAAACTGCATGCTGCCGTCCAACGAAATTGTACCCCGCAATTTCACGGTGCCTTCCACGCCGTGTTGCATCGCTTCTGCCGGGTAAGTCGGCTCGACCAGATTTTCGAGCGATCCCACTTGCAGATTGCGGTTTCGCGCGGCCGCTTCAGGCGGGATTGGAATGAATCGCCGCGCGCTGATCGCGACCAGACTCGATGCTGCCACGGGAGTCTCGGGCAGCGTGAGCATCAGCCCGCCGCTGCCATTGTCCGTGGTCGTCGCTTCCGAAAGATCGGTGTTGCTTGTAGTTTTTGTATTCAGTGCCGGATTTGCCGGAGGGACCGCCGGTGTGGTGCTCGGAGCCGAAACAGCCGAAGACTGCTGTGCTGGGGGAGCAGTTGAAGGCGTCGTTGCAGAGTCGGCGGTTACGGCGGAAGCAGAAGCCGGCGTTGTGAGCGCCCCGCCCGCAGCCATCGGGATTGTCCACGTCCGGTTCGTCGAGTCAACAACCTGGATATCGACTTGCTTCTGCGTGGCAGCGTTTGCCGGCCGGATCGCTTCAGAATTTGGCGCAATTGTCGACGCGCCGGGAGTGACCGCAGGACTCGGTCGCGCGCCCACGTAATTTTCGCTCTCGTCGACGATGCGATTCAGCGCGCCACGTCGCACCGCCATGCCCGAGGCGAAAGAAATCACCGCGAGCAGCAGAATCAGCAGCGCCAGCACCCAGTTGCTTTGGAGGTGTACGTGAATATCCTTCTCGCTCGTAGCGGGAATCTCTTCCGCGCCGTAGCCCGCACCAAACATCGGCCGCGGAAGCTCCAGGGGGTGCGGTGAATTCGACGCTACGGGTCGCGGACTTTCCAAGTCCGTCACCGGTGAGAATGGCGCGGTTTCTGGTTCGGGCTTGAGCAATTCTTCGATCGGACTCGTAGGCGGTGGTTCAGGAGCTTTCTCGGGTGCCATTTCCGCAGCCAGAATCGAAAACGGCCTCCTTCTCGAAGTTCCATTGGCGTTGCGTACGGGTCTAGTCACCGGTGAGTCGGCCGACGCAGCAGGCAGTGGCGCTTGCGCTTCTCTCGCAGCGGGTAGGGGCGGGATCGTTTCAATCGGCAAACTTTTAGCCAGTGGCTCTAGAACGATCTCTTCAGCCGGTGCCTCTTTCTGTTTTTCGTTTTCTTCTGTGTCCGCAGGAACGGATTTCGGCGCAGGATGTCCTTCTTCGAATACCCGCTCGAGCTTCTGTGCCGCAGTATGTAAGTCTCGGGACTCGCTTGCCGATGCCTCTGTAGCTAGCTCCGCCTCTTGTTTCTCGGGATCTTTCGCTTCGTCCGCAAAAAAAGACGAGCCGTCATCCAGGGAGCTCATCTCGCGCGCAAGAGGCGCGGTAGAGATGGTTTCGCTCACCGGCTCGGGCGTCGCTTCGCGCGTCATCCAGTCACGAATGTCTGCCAGCGCTTCCGGGGTCAGGTCAATAAACTGAACGCCCGCTTCCTTGCGCGAGTCGCTCATCCACCGGATCTCGCCTTTTAATCCCAGCCGCTTGCGCGTTTGCGGAAGCTGAAGAGCGATGTCGATAGGACCTTCCGCATCGAGCGGTTGCGCGGCGACTACGGTCATGCCGCCTTCGCTGATATTGAGCGCGATGCCGCCGTTCCCATGGCCCAGCTCGACGTACGTCAGCGACTGAATCTTCTGCCGCGGATGAGCGCGCCGGTCTGTCTTCGGGGTCGTGCTTCCCGATTGCATGGAGGTTTCAGGCATTTCGTCTCGAAATCAATTCCCCGCCGGGCCTTCCGTTGCCGGCGTCGTTCCGGGCGCCGCTGACTGCAAACCCTGCCAACCGCCCGGCAACTCGATCTGGTAGTGCCTGTTCTGATCGAACAATACGAATCCGCTCGCGTTTCCTACTTCCTCCGCGAGCAGGCTGCGATATTTGTCCTGCGTGATCGGTCCCATCCTCCCCGCCACAAGCTCGGTGGGCCAGCGAAATGGACGTGCCACCTGAAACGAAATTCGCGTTCGGTTGTGCGCAGGGAGGAAAACGGAATTGTCGAGCTGGACCGCGTCGTTCGAAACCAGCGCGCCGTCGGCCTTCAACCGCGTCATGATCACGGTGCTCGGCCCTTTCGCGAGTTGGTAGTCGGCGCCGGTTTCGTTGTCCAGATCGTACGAAAAAACGATCGATGCGTGATTCGGATCGATTTCGCGGACCTGAATGCCGGTGAGCGTGCTTCGCACCGCGTTCGGATTCCATGCCGGAGCCGCTGCGGTGGTCGAAGCGTCCGGCCTCGGCACGCGCGGCACGATCAGGTAACCAAGCATCGCGAGCAGAATCGCGAAGACTGCAAGAATAAGTATGGTTCTCATCTATGGTGGAAATCGCTCCGCCAATTCCAGGCGCCGTCTGCGCCGCGTTCCGCCTAGTGCCGCTCTTCGTCCAGGTATTTCACGAACACTACTTCGTTTTGTTTCTCGTTGTACAGAAGCTCGTCCACGTTCGCCTGCGTCAATACCAACCCGAAGCCTCCGGGACGCAGACCCTTCTTTTGACGGATCTCATCGTGTTTGGTCGGCTCGTCCGGCATGTGCGAAATCGCAGCGTGATCAAGTTCGGCGAATTTGAATCCGGGCCCGGGATCGGCAATCCGGTACATCAACATCCTCCGCGCGCGCAAATACGAAATTCTTACCTTCCGGTTCGGATCGAGCTTGCCGCCCCATTCCACTGCGTTCAAAAGCAGCTCGTGGAATGCCTGCCCTACCGACCGTCTGACCTCTTCAGATAGCCCACTCTTTAGATGCGCCATGAACGCCTCTATGCGCTCGGCTTCATCCAGCGAACAGGGTACGAGCAACTCCACCCAGGTGGGGCTCGCGGAGACCACTTCGATCGGCGCGGGTTTCGAAGTCTTCATCAACGTCTCTTTCACCAGAACCACGAGCGCCTTCGGATCCACAGGCTTGGCGATGTAGGTATACGCCTCCTCGCGAATCGCGCCGAGCAATGTTTCCGGCGTGTCGTCCGACGTCATCACCACGATCTTCGGACGTTTCTTCACGTTCTTCAGCTTCGCGAGCACCTGCAGCCCGTTCAGCTTCGGCATCCAGACGTCCATCAACACCAGGTCGAATTTTCCTTCTTTGATTTTCTTCAGAGCAGCTGCGCCGTCCGTGACAGCAACCACCGTGTATTTCTGTTCGCGCAATGTTTCCGAGAGCAGGAGCCGGGTTGTGCGGTCGTCATCGGCAACCAGAATACGCGTCATCTTTTTCTCCCTGATGAGTGCAGCGGCCGTCGCCGCTTGGTCGGTTTTTTGGGCTCGCCGATGGAGTGAAGCGCGGGAAGGAGCAACGCGATGTCGTCTTCCAGCGTGGCGTACTTCTCCCAGGTACCGTCGAGTTTACCCTGTCGGCCCCTTTTTTCAATCTCCCGGGCCGACTCAAGAGCCGCCGTTTCGCCAAAGTTTCCGACCGAGCCTTTGAGCGCGTGCGCGGCGTCCGCGATGGCGCCGGGATTCTGGTGTTTGATCGCGTCTCGGATGCGCGCCATCATCGTGGGGCAATCTTCCCGGAATGTTTTTAGAATCGCGCGCAGCAATTTCCGGTTGCCAGCGAAACGATCGAGCAGAGCGTCGGCGTCGAATGGCTTTCGCCCATCGTCGCGGGCACCATCTGTTCCATCGCCGTCCGCCGAAGGGCCTCGTCCCAAGTCTTCAACGGTCTTTAGGAATGTCTTTGGATCGATCGGTTTCGATACGTAGCCGTCCATTCCAGATTCCAGGCACTTCTCGCGATCGCCATCCATCGCGTGGGCCGTCATCGCCACAATCGGAACATGCGTGCCGCTCGATTGTTCATGGAGGCGGATCTCCATCGCCGCCTCGAGGCCTCCCATCACCGGCATCTGCACGTCCATCAGCACCAAATCGAAATCTTCCTGGGCCACGGCGTCGACTGCTTCCCTGCCGTTTTCCGCCAGCACCACCGAGTGTCCGTGCTTCTCGAGCAGCTGCACCGCGAGCTGCTGATTCACGGCATTGTCTTCTGCCAGTAGAATGTGCAGCGCGTGGCCGTCTGATTTGCGTTTTTTCTGCACGGTCTCCGGCTGGTGGTTGCCTCGTTCGACTTTTGTGTGCAACACCGTCGCGACCGCATCCCACAGTTCAGACTGCTTCACGGGCTTGGAGACCGTTGCTGTGCGTCCGAGCGCTCGCATCCGGTGCGCATCTTCGTGGTGCATCGCAGCCGTGAGCAAAATCACCGCCGTGTGCTTGAGCGCGTGATCTTTTTTGATTTGGTCTGCAACGTCAAATCCCGTCGGCTTCGGCATGTGTCCATCGAGCAGCGCAAGCCGGAAAGGATGGCCTTCGCGTGCGGCCTGCTTCAGAGCTTCGAGCGCGGCATGACCGTCCGGCACCGGCACGGGTTTCATTCGCCAATTCTCGATCATCTCTTCCAGAATCGCGCGGCTTGTGGCGTTGTCGTCAGCGATCAACACGGGCATGTCGCGGAGATTCGCCGGCGCTACAACGCACACTTCTCCGACCGGGTGCGCCAGGCCGAATCGTGCAGTGAAATGGAACGTGCTTCCCTTGCCTTCCGCACTCTCGACCCATATTCGGCCGCCCATCAGTTCGGCTAATTTTTTGGAGATGGCGAGCCCCAGCCCCGTGCCGCCGTACTTTCGTGTCGTCGAGGAATCGGCTTGCGCGAATGCCTCGAAGACTTTGTGCTGCTTTTCAGCGGGAATGCCGATGCCGGTGTCATGCACTGCGAAGTGAACCACGACGTCGAGATTCGAGATCGATTCGAAATCCACGTGCAAAACTACTTCGCCTTGTTCTGTGAACTTGATTGCATTGCCCACTAGGTTCACCACGATCCGGCGCAACCGGTCGGGATCTCCGATCAGGTTGTCCGGCACCGTCGTCGCAAAGTGCGTCGCTAGCTCGAGTTTCTTCTGCTCGGCGCGCACGGCCAACGAACGCACGGCGTCTTCGATCGTCTCGCGCAGTTTGAATTCAACGCGATCCAGTTCTTCCTTACGCGCCTCGGCTTTCGAAAAATCCAGAATGTCGTTGATCAGGCTCAGGAGCGAAGCCGCCGAGCTCCTCACCGTCTGCAGATAATCGCGTTGCTCCTGCGTGAGCTTGGTTTCGAGGGCCAGCTCCGTCATCCCTACGATCGCGTTCATCGGCGTGCGGATCTCGTGACTCATGTTCGCGAGGAATTCGCTCTTCGCGCGCGTGCCTTCCTCGGCCTTCGCCTTCGCGACCTCCAATTCTTTCACGAGCTGCGCCAACCGGTGCGCATCCTCTTCCTGCGCTCGCCGCGCTGCTTCCAGATAGTCGGCGTACAGCTTCAGCTCCATTTCCGCGCGACGCCGCTGCATGAACTGCCCGATCTGGCTTCCGATCGAATCGAACATGTCCAGCAGTTCGGGTTCGAGCTTGCGAATTTCCCGGCTGAAGAACTCGATCACGCCCATCACCTGTTCGCCGGAGCGGATCGGAAACGCAAAGGCGGCGTGCAGTCCTTCTTCGATCGCGATCGCGCGACGCGGAAAGCTCCGCTCCGTCGGCACGTCTGGCACCCATGCCGGTTGAACCATTTCCCAGACCCAGCCCGGCAATCCGACGCCTTTGGCGTAGGCAGCCTTGCGCGTCTCCGCTTCAAATCGAGGAAAGCTCAATTGAGGCAAATGCCACATTTTCGTGCAGCGCAGAGCTTTCTCCGATTCGTTCACGCGCCATAGCGCGCCGAGTTCCCAACCCAACCCTTCGCAGATCGACATCAAAATCAGCGGCGCCGCGGCTTCGAGCGATTCGGCCTCGGCCAGCACGCGGGTCACGGCGTAACCCGTGGCGTGCAATCGCTCGATCTGTTTGCGCTGGGTGATGTCGCGCGCCACTGCGTACGTCAGCTTCTGCTGCACGTTCGGCGTCGCGTTCCACAGCAACCATTTGTAACTGCCATCCGCGCATCGGTAGCGGTTTTCGAACGAAATCGCGGTTGCACCTTCGTCGATTTTTTGGGCCTCGCGAATCGTTGCTTCCACGTCGTCCGGATGCACAAAGTCGATGTATGGCTTCGAGAGCAGGTCTTTGGTGGAAATGCCGAGGACTTTCTCCCAGGCGGGATTCACGCGCTTGAACTGCCCCTCAAAATCCGCGATGCATAGCATGTCCAGCGAAAGCGTAAAGAACTGGTCGAGTTCTTCCTCCGCCGCACGCCGTTCGCGAATCACGCGCAACATGTCAGAGACGCTCCGGCGAAGTTCAAGCTGGCTCACCACTTGCCGGCTCAGCGCCGTAAGCGCGCGTTTCTGTTCGGGCATCAGGTCGCGCGGCTGGCTATCGACCACGCACAGCGTCCCAAGCGCGAATCCATCCTGCGTGATCAAGGGTGCGCCCGCATAGAAACGCACGTGCGGCGGTCCGGTCACCGTCGGATTGTCCTTGAATCGCTCGTCAGCCAACGCGTCCTGCACTACCATCACATCCGGCTGGTGGATTGCGTGCGCGCAGAAAGCCACATCGCGCGAGGTTTGTTCGGCTTCAAATCCGAGCTTCGATTTAAACCACTGCCGGTCTGCGTCCACCAGGCTGACCATCGCCACCGGGGTGCCGCAAATCTGCGCGGCCAGACGCGTCAGGTCGTCAAATTCCTGCTCCGGCAATGTATCGAGGATTCCGTACCGATGGAGAGTCTGGAGGCGGGCTGCTTCGTTGGGAGGTGTAGCCGCTTTCATGGCGAGAGGCAGTTCGGCCCTTCGCGCAATCTTATGGCGGGGATAGGTGCAAGTCAACGAATGCCGCGGCGCTTCGGGGACGGAACAGCCGCGGCAGTTTTATGAATTCTTTATTGGATGTTCGATTTCTGCGTGAGCGGGAGATTCTGCGACGAGCCTCCAACCATGAATGAGTACTCGCCCGAAACGAGTTTCCATCCGCTCGAAGCCTCGTCGTAAATCGACAGATACTCGCGACTCACATTTACGGTCACGTCTTTTGATTCGCCCGGACCGAGTGCAACGCGGCTCCAGCCCACCAGCCGCTTGGGCGGCTCTTCCGCGCTTGCGGGCAATGCCGCGTACACTTCGGCGATCTCAACGCCCGCACGCTTGCCGGTGTTTTTGACCGAGAACGTCACGGTCGTGCCAGCCGCGCCAGGGGTCACTTTCAATCCCGAATACGAATAAGTGGTGTACGACAAACCGAACCCGAACGGAAACAGCACCGGCTTGTTCTCAGCGTCGTACCATTTGTATCCGACCTTTAACCCTTCGTCATACGTCACGCTGAACGTCGGCTTGATCTCTCCGGTCACCTGCGATGGCCGGGAGCCACTGCCACCCGGCGCCGGTTTCACCAGCGTGGGATGGGGCACGTCTTCGTCCTTCAAGGGGAACGTCATCGGCAGCTTCGCCGTCGGGTTCACGTCGCCGAACAACAAGTTCGCAACGGCGTCGGCACCTTTCGAACCCGCGTACCATGCTTCGAGCACGGCATCGACTTTATCGATCCATGGCATCGTCACGGCCGTTCCGGTTTCCAGCACCACGATCGTACGCGGATTCGCCGCAGCCACCTGCTGGATCAGCGCGTCTTGATTATCAGGGAGCGCAAGGCTCGGCAAATCCATACCCTCGCTTTCCCACTGGTAGGCAAACACGATCGCTACGTCCGAATTCTTCGCCAGCGCTGCCGCTCCGGCCGGGTCCTTACCCGAATCGAATTTCACTTGCATGCCCGGCGCCTTCACTTCGATCGCTTTCAGCGGCGACGTCGGGAACCACACATGTTCCTGCCACTTCGTTGGCAACCGTCCCGGAGGATCCACCTGCGCCGATCCGCCGCCGGAAATCATGCCGGTATCCGCATTCATTCCGATCACCGCGATCGACTTCACCTTTCCGCGTTCCAGCGGTAGCAGTCCCTTCGAATTCTTCAGCAGCACCGCGCTCGCTTCCGCGATCTTGCGCGAGGTCTCGAGCCCACCCTCCACGTCGATCACGCTGCGCTGCATCGGGTAATCAATAGTTCCGTCCGCAAACTCTGAGCGCAGGATGCGCCGCACGTGTTCATCAATCTCAGTTTGCGAAACTTTTCCCGACGTTACGGCATCCTTCAGCGCATCTCCGAAAAACCGTTCGCCCGGTTGCTCGTTGTCGAGCCCCGCCGCCGACGCCTTAATCGTGCTGTGCGTGCCGCCCCAGTCCGATAGCACAAAGCCCGGGAAAGCCCAGTCCTTCTTCAACACATCGGTGAGCAGATACGAATTCTGGCAGGCGTAATCGTCGTTGATCGCGTTGTAAGAGCACATCACGCCGCCCGGATTCCCGATTTTGATGCCGATGTGAAACGCGAGCAGGTCACTTTCCTGCATCGCGCGCTTCGAGATCAGCACGTTCACTTCGTTGCGCCCGCTTTCCTGATCGTTCAGCGCGTAGTGCTTGATGTCGCCGATCACATGCTGTGCTTCCTCGCATTTGATGCGATTGCCGACCAGCGTTCCTGCGAGAATCGGATCCTCGCCCATGTATTCAAACGTTCGGCCATTGCGCGGTTCGCGCGTGATGTTTACGCCGCCGCCGAGCGTCATGTTGAATCCCTGCGCGCGAAGTTCGCGCCCGATCAGCGCGCCGTACTCGCACGCCGCGTCGACGTCCCAGCTCGAAGCCGACGCCACGTTCGAAGGCAGCGCCGTGGAATAGCGCCCGTTCGTCCCGCTGTTGCGCACGCCGTACGCCGCGTCGCTCATCTGTATCGTGGGGATTCCCAAACGCGGCACGCCGAGCACCCAACCTGCGCCGCCGTTGCCCATCCAGTCGTTGGCTTTTGGGGGGCCCCAGCCGCGCATGCCTTGTCCATGTAGCAGTCCGATCTTTTCGTCGAGCGTCAATTCCTTCAGGACCATGTCGGCGCGGACGTCGGGAGACAGACTCGGATCCGACCAGGGATGCTTTTCCTCTGGCGGAGGCTGTTGCCGCTGCGCGCGCACTGGCGCCGACAATACAAGCGCCGCCATCGCACAGCACATCGCCCATCGCAAACCGCGAGCCGCATTGCTCTTCATCGTGTCCCGTCCTGATTGTTCGAATTTTGTGCGTGAAACCGTGATCCTTCGCAGCCTAGCTTATCGCAACCATCCCATCGAATCTAGAACGCGATAGCCGTAAGCGCGCGACGACCCTCGAACCGCGGATTCATGTACGCGCTCATCCGCCATGGACGGTAACCTAATTCTGGTGCAGCCATGAATCGATCCGCTCCAGCGCCTCGGCCAACTGCGCAGGATGGCTTCCAAATCCAACCCTGAAAAACGTCGGCATGCCCATCTGCTCGCCGGAGACCATCAGCACCCCGCGCCTCTTCATCTCGTCCAGCATCTGCGCCGTACTTCTCCCGTCCCGCATGCCCACCCACGCAATCGCGCCTGCTTTTGGTGGTACGTGCGAAATCAGATCGCTGCGCGCGTCGAGCCATGCCCTCAACGGCGGGTAGTTGCGCCGCAAAATTTCGCGCGTGCGATTCAAAATCCACGCTCGCCGCGTTGTCTCGAGTGCGATCGACGCCAGCCGGTCCGTGAGCATCGTCGGCCCGATGCTCGTGTAGTCGTGATATCCCCAGAGCTGCTCGATGGTCTTTGTAGGACCCACAACCCAGCCCATTCGCAGTCCGGGCAACGCGTAAGCCTTGGAAAGTCCCCCGGTGCAGAGAACCTTGTCGTAGCTGCCCCAGAATGTCGGCGTCAATTCGCCGTCAAGTTCCGCGCCGCGATAGACTTCGTCCGACAAAATCCATGCGCCCACTCTCGCGGCAGCTTCCACAATTGCCGCCCGCATGTCATCGCGCAGCGTCGCGCCGGTGGGATTGTTCGGGTTGCAGATCGCGATCAGCTTTGTCTTCGCGGTTACCGTGCGCGGCAGATCGTCGACGTTGATGCCCCAATCGAGCGCCTCGCGCAGCCACAGCGGCTTTACCGTCGCGCCAAACGCGCGCGCCAATCCTGCCATCTGCATGTAATTCGGGAGCATGAATACGATTTCATCGCCCGGCTCGATCAACGACCAAGTGGACACGAAATTCGCCTCCGAGCCGCCGCATGTGACCAGCACATTTTCCGGTCCGGCTCCCGTATACATCGCGGCCACACGCGAACGCAGTTCCTCGCTCCCATTCGTCTGCGGGTACAGCAGCGGCACGTCCAAGACCTGCTTCAATTGCTCCGCGTCCGGAACCAGTTCCGACGTCGTCAGCGGGTGCACGCCGCTTTCGGAAATGTTCAGCTCGACTTTGTTTTCCCAGATGGACTGCCAGCGCTCCATCTCAAACGGTTCGATCCGCATATCTTCACTCCATTCGCGCGCTCGCGATGTATAGTTCGGCGTTCGGAAATGTAAGCGAGCGGCGGCGGTTTCCCAAGAAGATTCGCGCCGTTCTAGCTAGCGCATATGCCCGTGCCCGGTGCGTTCATCAAACCACGGTAAGGATTGTTGCGCTTCCTAGCATCTTTCGCGAAGCGCACGAATCGGATAAACAGAGGTCAAGTGAGTGACAACTGCCAGCCAGCAACCGGAACAAAGACCGACTCCCGAACGCGTGATGGAAGCGTTTCGCGGCTACCAGCGCACCGCGGCAATGAAAGCGGCAATCGAACTCGACCTGTTCACCTTGATCGGCGCAGGAAAAAATTCGGTGGCCGAGCTTGCCGCCGCGGCTCACGCCTCCGAACGCGGGATACGCATTCTTTGCGACAACCTCGCTGTGGAGGGCTTCCTCAACAAAGCCGGCGCTGCGTACACACTCGCGCCCGACGCGCAGGTGTTTCTCGATCGCAAATCGCCTTCCTGCATCAATGACGCAGCTGCCGGCTTCTTCGCGTCCCAGGAAGTGATTCGTTCCTTCGACTCACTCGCCGAAGCGGTGCGCAAGGGCGGCACGGCCGCGCAGGGCGAGGGAATGATGGATCCGAACGATCCTCTCTGGGTCGACTTCGCCGTATCGATGGTGAGTGTGCAGCGCCCGATGGCATCTGGCCTCGCGAAAGTTCTGAACGCCGAGGCTGGCAATCCATGGAAGGTGCTCGACATTGCTTCTGGTCACGGCCTTTTCGGAGTAGTGCTCGCCGCCAGAAATCCCAACGCGGAAATTTATTCGCAGGATTGGGCGCCGGTACTCGAGGTTGCACAGAAAAATGCCGACGCTGCCGGTGTCTCTGCGCGATTCCATAAAATTCCCGGCGACGCGTTTAAAGAAGATCTAGGCTCCGGCTACGATCTTGTCCTGCTCACAAATTTTCTGCAGTTGCTGGATGTAGCGGCGATCGAAATATTTCTGAAGAAGGTCTACAGGGTTCTCAAGCCCGGGGGACGCGTCGTCACTGTCGGCTTCATTCCGAACGAAGATCGTATCTCGCCGCCAGCGCCTGGCTTGTTCTCCCTGATGATGCTGGCCACCACTCCCGGCGGCGACGCCTACACGTTCTCCGATTACGATCGCATGTTCCGCGCGGCCAGGTTCACGCGAAGCGAACAAGTCGCGCTGCCAAACGTACCGCAGCAACTCATCATTTCGACAAAGTAACTCAGGTAGGCTGTTCTAACGGCGGCTCATCGAATTTCAGAAACTCGGCAGAACCCTTCTGGAGGTGCTTGCTGGACACTTCCGCGCTTACGCCTTCTCTGGCCCGCCAAACGCCAGCGTGAGCAGCGTATGCTGCTCCATTTCGTGCGCTCCGTGCGAACCCGTCGCAGGGCTTGCGCTGGCAGAGCGCTTCACCGTGCGCACCGACTTTCCGTGCGTCAGATGCTCGAGCCGCGGCTGCACGAACGCCAGCGCGCCCATGTTCGCCGGCTCTTCCTGTACCCACACAAAATCGCGCGCGTTCGCGTGGCGATCCAGCTCTGCCTGAAGTTCGGCTTCGGGGAACGGGTACATCTGCTCCAGAAATACGATCGCGGTCGAACTATCTTTGCGCTTTTTGCGCTCGGCCAATAGCTCGTGCCCGATCTTTCCCGTACAGAGGAGAACGCGGTTTGCCGAGCCATCGCCGCTGTCCGGAATCACGTTCTGAAACTTCGGCCCCGCTAATTCCGCGAGCGAGGAAGACGCCGCCGGATTGCGCAGCATGCTCTTGGGCGTGAAGACGATCAGCGGCTTACGCCACTTTTGCGTTCCTTGCCGCCGCAGAAGATGGAAATATTGCGCCGCCGTGCTCGGCTGGCACACTTGAATATTGTCGCGCGCGGCGAGTTGCAGGAAACGTTCGATGCGCGCGCTTGAATGCTCGGGGCCTTGTCCTTCGTATCCGTGCGGCAAGAGCAGCGTGACGCCGGCCAGTAAGTTCCACTTGTCCTCGCCCGCCGTCACGAACTGGTCGATCACGATCTGCGCGCCGTTCGCAAAATCGCCGAACTGAGCTTCCCACAGCACCAGCGCCTCAGGATAGTCGCGCGCGAACCCGTATTCGAATCCCAGCACCGCCGCTTCAGACAGGGTCGAGTTATACGCTTCGAACCATGCCTGATCGGCGGTGAGGTGTTCGAGCGGCACGTACTCTTCTTCGGTTTCGATGTCGATCAGCGCCGCATGCCGCTGGTTGAACGTCCCGCGCCGGCTGTCCTGTCCTGAGAGCCGCACCGGCGTGCCCTGTTCGAGCAGGGAACCGAACGCCAGCGCTTCCGCCATGCCGTAATCGAGTGCGCGCTTGCCTTGCGCCATTTCCAAACGCTGTTCGAGCAGCTTTTTCACTTTCGGATGAATGTGGAATCCGTCAGGGTACGCCACCAGGCGTCCGCCAATCTCCGTCAACGTCTCGACCGGAACGCCAGTCTCGACCTCGTATTCCGCCTTCCACTTTCCGCCCTTGTACGCGTTCCAATATTTCGGCATCTCGCGCATCGGCGGATTTTTCTCGAGCTCCAGCGCGTGTTTCTGGGCCGCGTCCAAATCCTCGCGCACCTGGTCCACGATTGGCGTCGCGTCGATACCCGTCTTTTCGGCGTACTGCTCCCAAATTGGAGCGCGGTCCTGAATCTTCCTGTAACGCAGCGGCTGCGTGATCGTGGGATCGTCCACTTCGCTGTGGCCATGCTTTCGGAAGCCGATCAGGTCGACGATCACGTTCGTACCGAATTCGTAGCGATAATCGAGCGCCATCTTTCCGACGCGCACCACCGCGTCCGGATCTTCCGCATTCACGTGGAAAATCGGAATCGGTAAGCGCCTGGCGAGATCAGAAGAAAATCGCGAAGATTGCGAATCGCGCGGCGTAGTTGTGAACCCAATCAAATTGTTCACGATGATGTGCAGCGCACCGCCCACCGTGAACCCATCCACGCCGGACATATTCAACGTCTCGGCCAAAATGCCTTGCCCCGCAAATGCCGCGTCGCCGTGCATGATTACCGGCACGATCTGCGTGCGCCCGTTCACGAGGCCGATGCGCGTCTGCTTTGCGCGCGCACGACCGACAGCCACAGGATCCACTGCATCCAGGTGGCTCGGATTCGAAACCAGGTGAATCTCGATCGTCTTTCCATCCGCCGCCGCGAAATCTCCGGTGGCGCCCATGTGGTACTTCACGTCTCCGCCGCCCAGCACGCTGCGCGGATCCACATCCTCAAATCGCGCGAACACTTCCGCCGCTCCGCGTCCTGCGATGTGCACCATCACGTTCAAGCGTCCGCGGTGGCTCATCGCCAGCACGGCCTGCTCCGCTCCGTGTTCGCACGCTTCGCTCAGAATGGAATCCAGAAGCGGAAGCAGCGATACTTCGCCTTCGAGGGAATAGCGCTTCGTGCCGAGGTATCGCGTCTGGAGGACCTGCTCGAAAACTTCGCCACGGATAAGCCATTCAAGGATGCGTTTCTGATCCGTTGCCGCCGCGTCGGCTTCCATGCGCTCCTGAATCCACTGCCGCCGTTCGCGGTCCGGGATGTGCATGAACTCGACGCCGATGCTTCCGCAGTAATACCGCCGCGCCGCCTCGGCGTCCGGACCTTGTACGTCCAATTCCGGCATCGGAACGGGCGCAAGATCGCCCAACGGATCGATGTTCGCCTGCAAATATCCCCAGCGGCGAAATGCATCCCAGATTCGGTCGCTTGCGTCCTTGGAGACAGCGGTATCTACGATGGCTTGTCCACGGCTCATAAAAGTCCTCGGTCCAACCCAGCAATTATATCAGCCTAACCGAGCCTGTTACGAGTGTGGGGCTTTCTCAGTTTTCCTTCCACGCATCCAGGGCGCGGCGGACCAGCACAAACTGCCCCAGATGGTACGAGTTGTGGTCTTCAAGCAGCAGGATCTGCCTCAAGAGCGTTTGGCCGGAGCCGTGCGGTAGCTTTTGATCCAGCGGGATCTTCGAGTCGTTCACCAGTTTCTGCATCTGTTTGATTCCGCTAAACAAGCCCTTCACGCTCTTGTCCCAGGTGGCCGTGTCAGGAGGCGCGGGCGACGGCGGCCAGTATCCCGACGGCCAGTCCGGCGACTTGTGTTTCGGATCGCGCGTGAATTCCAGAATGTCCCACTGCGCGATTCGCACGTGCTCTAGCAGCTCCCAGGGCGAATGCGGCAGGCCGGTCGCACGCAACCCGCGTTTCTGCTCTTCCAGTCCTGCGAGCGCGGCTTTCCAATCGGCGTGCGCCTCTCCCCACGACAGCACTTCACCCAGCTTTTCGCGTACCAATTTTTCGCTTAGCGGTTTCTTCGGCATCGGTATTCACCTCCGCGGGGGCGCTTTCCCGCGCCCGCGATTCTGCAGCAACGGTTCGATGCGCCTTCGCTCTCGGAAGCTTCTAGCTTTTTAAGTCGCTTTGAGTCAAACACCCAGGCAAGTATCATCGGCCCACGTTTCACCTGGAGTTTGCCGATGACGATGCTCTCCCGCCGTACCTTCTCTCAAACGATCGCAGGTTCTATCGCCGCGGCGTTCACCGGACCGTCACTGAAAATCTCGCTTGCTTTCTCGCCTGTCGCCACGGTCCAGGCCGCCAGTCCGATTCTGCTCAACTACAACGAAAATCCCTACGGCCCTACGCCGAAAGCCCGCGCAGCTCTTGCGAATTGCGCCGCGATCGCGAATCGCTATCCGGACGCTGCGGCCAAGGAACTCAAAGCGGCGTTAGCGAAAAAACACAATGTCGCCCCCGAAAACATCGCCCTCGGCTGCGGATCCACCGAAATTCTGAAATGCGCCGACGCAGCGTTTCTCGCGCCGCAATCAAATCTCGTCGCCCCTCTGCCGACCTTCGAAGCGGTGCTCGAATACGCCCAAATCGGCGGCGCTAGCAGCGTCACGGTTCCGTCAACGCCCGAGCACGGTCACGATTTGAAAAAAATGGCGGCGGCCTGTACTTCGAAAACCGGCGTGGTCTACGTCTGCAATCCCAACAATCCCACCGGCACCTACGTCACGCACGACGATCTCGCAACATTTATCGCGGCAGTCCCTTTGTCCACTCTGGTTCTCATCGACGAGGCCTACTTCGAACTCGCCGACGCGCCCGGCTACGCGACAGCGATCGACTTCATCCCGCAGCACCCGAACGTGCTGGTCGCTCGAACCTTTTCAAAAGTTTATGGAATGGCGGGAATGCGGTTGGGTTACGGCGTAGGAAGTCCTGCAACCATCGATATGGTTTCACGCCATCTGGTGCAGGACAGTATCAACGCGGCTGCAATCGCCGCTGCACGCGCGAGTCTGGACGACCCCGAAGGAGTCGCGGCCTCTCGCGAAAAGCTCGTCCACACACGCCAGTGGCTCTGCGCCGAGCTCAACAAGGATCACCGCAGCTACGTCCCATCGCAGGGGAATTTCGTGATGATCGACGTCGGCACCGACACCACGCCGGTAATCGCGCAGTTCGCTGAACACGGCATTCTCGTCGGTCGGCGCTTCCCATCGATGCCGACTTTCATCCGCGTCACCGTTGGAACGCAGGATGAGATCGAAGCTTTCGTCGTCGCTCTCCGCCAAATCGTTCCCGCGCCCGCCAGAAAGGCCGCGTAGCGCCTCGCCACAAAAGAAAAAGGCTCTTCGGCGCCCAGGCGCGGAAGAGCCCCTTTGAAGAGAAATCGTTATGATTCACGCACGGCTTAGGAATCGCCTGCCCGCTAACCGGGCACCTTGGACTCGTTCGGCCTCTGCGCAGCCCTCACAAACCGTCTTCGCGTTGCGACTGCTTACATCGCCACCGCTCGGGGCTCGCTTACCGTCCGCCTCTGCTGGAAGCATTCGCGGCAGTAAACCGGTCGCCCTTGTGTCGGCTTGAAAGGTACCGTTGTTTCCTTCCCGCACTGGGAGCAAACAGTCTTGGTTTCGACACGCTGCACACCGTTGCCGGAACCATTTCCATTTCCCGCGGCGCGGTTTGCCTTGCACGATTTGCACCGCTTGGGCTCGTTTTTGAAACCCTTGTCGGCGAAAAACATCTGTTCGCCGGCGGTGAAAATGAACTCGGCATTACATTCGGCGCATTTCAAAACCCTGTCTTGATATTCCATACGCTGCTCCTGGGCAGTTCGGAACAATAGGAGTAGCAGCGGAACAGGTCATGCCAGTTGGTCGTCGGTCTAAATTGCGGCCTCCTCACTGCTGGCACTTCCCCGTTTGAATGGGCCCAAAAACTGGGACCTAGTCTTGTTCACGCCGTTGCTTTTTGCGGAGCCGTTTACGCGAGAGAGCTTCTTTGGCACGTCGCTTCTCACCAGGCTTCATGTAGTAGCTGTGCTTTTTTATCTCTTTGATAATGTCTTCCGACTGAACTTTTCTCTTAAATCGCCGGAGTGCATTCTCCAGAGACTCGCCCTCTTGAATGACAACTTCTGCCACGCGTATTCACCCCCGTTCCCCGTTGGATGTTTGGTCGCACTGATGGGTACACTTCAGTGTAGCTGGTCCACACCTGTACCAGCAATTCCCAAGTTCATATCGCCCTTCGTGACTGGAAGTCAAGCTGGAAATTTCAACATCTCGTAATTCTGGCCAAAGTTACTCCATGATTAATAAATCCATGGCGGGCTGGTGAAGTGGGTCAGCCCCGATACCGTCGTTCTAGCGCGGTTTATGCATTTTTGGCCGGAGTGCGCCGCAATTCCATTGCTGTTAGAATGCGTGCGTTTGCATCGCCGCTGTTTTTTGGGGAGGCGCGTCCATGTCCGTTGGAAACATGCGGAAGGCCATCGGGGTGCTGCTTGCCGGAGGCCAGGGCGAGCGCCTTTGGCCTCTTACACGCGACCGCGCCAAGCCCGCTGTCCCGTTCGGCGGCATCTATCGCATCATCGACATCACGCTTTCCAACTGTCTCAACAGCGATCTTCGCCGGATCTTCGTCGTCACGCAGTACAAATCGCTCAGCTTGAATCGCCACGTCCGTCGCGGTTGGACTTCCATTGTCGGGCTCGGCGAATTTATCGAAGTTCTTGCGCCGCAAATGCGCGTCTCGCAGCAGTGGTATCAAGGCACTGCCGACGCGGTGTATCAGAACATTTATTCGATCGGCTCTGAACAATCGAACTATGTTTTCATTCTTTCGGGCGATCACATTTACAAAATGGATTACCAGAAGATGCTCTCGCAGCATGTCGACTCAGGAGCCGACGTCACCGTCGCCACATTTGAAGTCGACATCCATGTCGCGGCAAAACAATTCGGCGTGATTGAAACTGACAAAGACTGGCGCATCGTCGGCTTCGAAGAAAAACCTGCGGAGCCGAAACCGTCGCCTTCGAGTCCCGAGAAATGCAACGCCTCCATGGGCGTTTACATTTTCAATACCCAATTGCTCTTGCCGATCCTGATCGCCGACGCCGAGGATCCCACATCCAAACACGACTTCGGCAAGGACATCATCCCCAAGCTCATCGATAAGCATCGAGTGTTCGCTTACAACTTTCGAGACGAGAACAAAAACGAGCAGGCCTACTGGCGCGACGTCGGCACCGTCGACGCCTATCACGAGGCGAACATGGATCTCGTTGCCGTCACGCCGGTCTTTAACCTGTACGACAAGTCCTGGCCGCTCCGCACCTGGCAGCAGCAATACCCGCCCGCAAAATTCGTCTTCGCCGATCCCGAGCGCCGCGGCTACGCGCTCGATTCGATCGTCGGCGGCGGCTCGATCATTTCCGGCGGCCACGTCGAGCGCTCTGTCGTCGGTCTCGACGTACGCATCAATAGTTACGCCGAGCTCGAAGAATGCATCCTGTTTAACCACGTTAATGTCGGCCGACGCTGCCGCATCAAGCGCGCCATCATCGACCGTCACGTGAGCCTGCCCGAAGGCACCGTGATTGGCTATGACCGCGAAGCCGACAAAGCCCGATACTCCGTCACCGACAGCGGCATCGTGGTCGTCGTGCGCCCCGAATCCATGATCGAGGAACCCGAATAGCTCGCCGCGCGTCCAACTCTCCGGCCGGTACAAGCGCACCGGTGATGGGTTGAAAGTAAGGGCCGATCTTGTCCGCAGGACGGGACCGGGCATCGCTCCGCACACCACAGATCGCGCGGCCTCACAAGGAAAGCATGTCCATCCGCACGCAATTCGGCCACGCCGCAAAAGCCTACGACGTCTATCGTCCCGGTTACCCGCCGGCGATCTACGAAAAAATTCTCGACGCATTGCCGCCGCCGCGGCATGTTGCCGTCGATCTGGGCGCGGGAACGGGCAAATTCACCCGTGGATTGCTCGATGCTTTCGACCGCGTAATCGCCGTCGAGCCTGATGCGCAGATGGCCGAACGTCTCCGCGAAAACGAACCACGCATCGCCGTTCGCACCGAGACCTCCGAAACCATTGAGTTCCCCGCCGCCGAAATCGATCTCGTCACCACCGCGCACGCTCTGCACTGGATGGAACCTGAAATCGTGCTTGTGCGCGTCACCGAATGGCTTCGTCACGGTGGCATATTTGCCGTCTGTGGTGGCGATTTCCCCAAAACCGTAGGCGCGATTCACGAGGTTATCCGCAGTGAATTCGATGCGCGCTGGAATCGCTTCCGCGATGAGCGCGTCCTGAAGCAGTTCCCAGAAGACGTACTGCGTGGCGAACCGCGGATGACTGTGCTCGAACTCACCACCGTTCCAGATATCCAATATCTCAGCGTCGCGGACTTCACCGGCTACTGCCGTTCGACGTCATACGGGATCGCCTTCGCGCGCTCGCTCACGGAGCCTGAGTCCTACTGGCGCGATCTCGAAATGCGCTTTCGCGCCGCCCGGCCCGACGATAAAGTGCAAGTCGATTTTAGCCGCTGGCTGATCCTCCTGAAGAAAACAGGCTGACCGCATGCCTCGCTCTAAAAAACGCACGTCACTAAAAGCCAGGCTTTCCGGCGGCAATCGCACGTCATTAGGGCGCACCCACGAAGTGGTCGCCGAAGTTCTTGCCTCGCAACGCAAATTTACCGCCCTGGTGGCGTGTCTTGCCGAAGAAGATCCCGTTGTCCGCCTCCGCGCATCCGACGCCATCGAAAAAATCGCGCGCTCGCGCCCCGAATGGCTGGAGCCATTCAAACTTCACATCCTCGGCATCGCCGGAGGCGTCGATCAGATCGAAGTCCGCTGGCATATGGCTCAAATCCTGCCGCGCCTCGCTCTCACATCTCGCGAACGCACCGTCGCGATCGACATACTGTTCGATTATCTCGAGGATCGGAGCAGCATCGTCAAGACCCACGCGATGCAGACTCTCGCCGATTTCGCCGCCACCGATCCGAAACTCAAAGCGAAAATTCTGCCGCTTCTCGGAGAACTCACCGAAATCGGCACTCCGGCGATGCGGGCACGCGGCCGCAAGATTCTCACCCACTTGAATCGTCCCGTATCGAACGTTTAGGATGTTTGTCGCTCTTAATTGCGCAGTCGTCCGTCAGGGGGAAGAATGTCCGCAAAAATCATCCGCATCCATGGCCGCGAAATCATCGATTCGCGCGGCAATCCCACCGTCGAGGCTGACGTGTACCTCGAAGGCGGCTCGATGGGTCGCGGTGCGGTTCCATCCGGCGCTTCCACCGGCGAACACGAAGCCATTGAGCTTCGCGACGACGATAAGTCGCGCTACCTCGGCAAGGGCGTCCAAAAAGCCGTCGGCCATATCAACAACGAGATCTCAAAGGCCGTCATCGGTATGGACGCGTCCGAGCAGAACGCTCTCGATCGCAAAATGATCGATGCAGACGGAACTCCCAACAAATCCAATTTGGGCGCGAACGCCATTCTCGCCGTCTCGATGGCCGCCGCCCGCGCTGCTGCCGCGCAACTCGGGTTGCCGCTCTATAAATACCTCGCGCGCTATTCGAGCGACGGATCCGCAGACACCCTGCCCGTCCCAATGATGAACATTATTAATGGCGGCGCGCACGCCGATAACTCCGTCGACTTCCAGGAATTCATGGTGATGCCTATCGGAGCTCCGAATTTCCACGAAGCGCTCCGCTGGGGCGTCGAGGTCTTTCACAACCTGAAGTCCGTACTGAAAAAGAAAGGCTACTCAACTGCCGTCGGTGATGAGGGCGGCTTCGCTCCGAATCTGAAATCCAACGTCGAGGCCATCGAGCGAATTCTGGAAGCCATCGCCGCCGCCGGCTACAAAGCCGGTGAGCAAATCGCTATCGCGCTGGACCCTGCCGCGAGCGAGTTCTACGACGCCGATTCGAAGAAATACGTTTTCAAGAAGTCCGACCAGTCCGAACATTCCTCTGAACAGATGATCGAATTTTGGGAGAGCTGGGTGCGGCAGTACCCCATCGTGTCTATCGAGGACGGCCTCGGCGAGGGAGACTGGGACGGCTGGAAGCTCGCCACGCAAAAGCTGGGCAAGAAAATTCAGCTTGTCGGCGACGATATCTTCGTCACCAATCCGAAAATTTTCGCGCGTGGCATTGCCGAGGGCATCGGCAACGCCATCCTGATCAAGCTCAATCAGATCGGCAGCGTCACCGAAACCATCGAAGCGGTCGAGATGGCGCGCAGAGCCAAGTACGCCTCCATCATTTCGCACCGCTCCGGCGAAACCGAAGACACTTTCCTCGCCGATCTGGTCGTCGCCTCCGGCTCCGGCCAGATCAAGACCGGCTCCGCCTCACGTACCGACCGCATCGCGAAGTACAACCAGCTGCTCCGCATCGAGGAAGCCCTCGGCTCCGCCGCCCGGTTCCAGGGTCGCAAAGCCCTCGCCGTCCAGTAGCGTCCGACGACACTCCCAGACTCCATGGCCAACAACCGCCCCAAACCGATCGTCCTCACCGTTCTCGACGGCTGGGGCTACCGTCCCGAAATCGCCGGCAACGCCATCGCGCTTGCGCGCAAGCCGAACTACGACCGCATCGTAAAAGAATTTCCTAACACGCTCATCCAGACCTCCGGCCCCTCCGTCGGCCTCCCAGAAGGCCAGATGGGCAATAGCGAAGTCGGCCATCTGAATATCGGTGCCGGCCGCGTGGTGCAGATGGACATCACGCGCATCGACCAGCTACTTGCCAGCGGTGATTTCTCAAAGCAGCCGCTCCTGGCCGGCGCGATGGATCGCGGACGCAAACATCAGCTTCACCTGATGGGCCTACTGAGCGACGGCGGAGTGCACTCCCACATCGAGCATCTTTTCGCGCTCCTGCGCATGGCGCGCGAAGCGACGGTCGAACGAGTCTTCGTCCACTGCTTCATGGACGGCCGCGACACGCCACCGAACAGCGGCATCGATTACATCCGCCAGCTCGAACAAAAAATGCGCGAGTACGGCGTCGGCCAGATCGCCACCGTTTCCGGCCGTTACTACGCGATGGATCGCGACAATCGCTGGGAGCGCGTCGAACGTGCCTATCGCGCCCTGGTACATGGCGCCGCGGAGGCCGGGTTCACAGACGCCGTCACCGCCGTGCGCACCAACTACGAAAAAGGCGTCACCGACGAGTTCATCGTCCCCGCCGTCATCACCTCCGAAAAAGGCGGCCAGCCCGACGGCCCGCGCGGCGTGATCCGCGACGACGATGCCGTGATTTTCTTTAACTATCGCGCCGACCGTGCTCGTGAAATGACCCGTGCCTTGATCGATCCCGCGTTCGCCGAATTCGCCGATCCTGCGCGTCCGAAGAATCTCGCCTACGTCGCGATGACGCAGTACGACAAAGCGTGGCCGTGGCTGCGCTACCTGATCGCTCCCGAAAAACTCGAGCACATCCTCGCCAACGTCTTCACCGAACTCGAGTACAAAAATCTGCGCGTCGCGGAATCCGAAAAATACGCGCACGTCACCTACTTCTTCAACGGTGGCATCGAGAAGCCCTTCGCGGGCGAGGAACGCGTGATGGTCCCCTCGCCGAAAGTTCCTACGTACGATTTGAAACCGGAAATGTCTGCCGAAGGTGTCGCAGATACGGTGGTCCACGCCATCGAGAAGGGCGACTTCGACGCCATCATCATGAACTTCGCCAACGCCGACATGGTCGGCCACTCCGGCAGGCTCGAAGCCACCATCAAAGCCGTCGAATCGGTCGATGCGTGCCTGGGCCGGATTTTTCAAGCGCTGCGACCGCGCGGAGGCGCATGGATTATCACCGCCGATCACGGCAACGCCGAAACGATGATCGATCCGGTTACCGGCGGCCCACACACCTACCACACCACAAATCCCGTTCCGTTTATTTTGCTCAGTGAAGACGGCCGAACCGAGCTTTCGCCCGGGGGCTCGCTGCGGGATATCGCTCCTACGCTGTTGGGAGTTTTGGAAGTGAACGAACCGCCGGAAATGACCGGCCGCGACCTCCGCCGAATACGAAAATAATCGTCCGCGCAGAACGCGTCGAACGACATCACCTACAAGCTATTGTGCGTAAAGTCCCGGCTTCGGCGCTGTGTACCCCTGCCGCGCGTACACGTTCACCTTCTTCGGCTTTCCCTTCTTATCTGGCGTAGTCAGCGGGTTTCCATCGTTGTTCAGCGCTTCAACCTTCAACTTGTGCCACTTCCCGTCGGGGCCGTCCCCCGGCGTAATCCCAATCGTGTACTGGCTCCGCAAGAACGTCGCCACCGAATTAAAAATGTCCGGCATTTCGCCTTCGAATCGCGGAAACCAGGCGTAGCCGCCCGTCATCTCCGCGAACGTATTCATCTGATTCTTGGCCTGTAGATAGTCGATGTGGCTGCCACGGCCGTAGAGCTCAATCTCCTCCGCCATGCCGACGCAGAAAATCGTTATGTCGGTTTCCTTCACGCTCTTCAGCGTCTGATCGAGCGTGTGCTTGCTGAAGGTGTCAAATCCCGTCGCGATCACCAAGATCGACTTCTTACCCTTCACATCGCGCAGTTGCTGCATCGTCTCCAGCAGTGCATCGAAAAAATTCGCTTCGCTGAAGTCCGGGAAGAAAAGGCCCGCCACCGCCTGGGCCACTTCCTGCTTGTTCTGCGTGAAATCCACCAGAATGTTTGTGCGCAAATCAAACGTCTTGAACGCCACCCAATCCTTCTGGCTCAAATGGCTCAGAAATCCGTACGCCCAGTTCTTCGCTTTGTATCCGAAATATCCGCCGAGCAGTTTGCTGAACTCCATCAGAATCACGATCGTGATCGGTGCTTCGCTCGGCGCGAAATTCGTGATCTGCTGGGGTTGACCGTCGTCCAGCACGCGAAAATTCTGCTTCTGCAATCCCTGGATAATATTTCCGTCGAAATCGGTCACCACTGCGTCGATATTCACCAGGTTCGATTGAACGGAAATCGCCGTCTGCGGGGCCTGCGATTGCGGCTGCCCTGCCGTCGCCGGTTGCTGCTGTCCCGTCGGAGGTTTCGGCGGCGTGGTCGATGGCGATTGGCTCGGCTTTACCGGGCCTTCCTGCTGTTGCGCCGTGGCTCGCAGAGCGTTTGGCGGCACTCCCAATATCGCGATCAACACGCCCAAAAGCGCCGCGCGAAATCCGATCTTTAGTTGCATGTTCTCCTCGAAAACCTGGGGGCCCGTAGCACGGCTGGCGTTTCATACCCGCAGCCTTGCTGCTATTCAGCCTTCGTCGCCAATTGCCGTCGCTCACTGCTAACCATCTACGATGCGCCCATGCCCGTTGCGGGATGGACCGTGCACCGTCGCATCAGCCTCAATTCGCGCCACTTCACGTGCGTTGCGCTCCAGAACACATCGCGCCCGTCGAAACATTCCGTCGTAATCGACATGATAGTATGGGTCGTTCACTCGACGCATACCCGAATTCACAATCTGGAGGACTCGATTCAAATGGCGCGCCTGCGCGTTTTGCCCGGCCTTTTGCTTGTCGCCTCCGCCTTCCTCTTTCCATCTCAATCCGATTCGCAAGCCGCCCCCAAACCATCCATTCCGGCGCCGATGTCTCCGAGTTCCGCGATTTTTCAGCTTCAAAGCGAAGCGCTCGGTTGGCTCCAGGCCCTAGTCCGGATCGACACGTCCAATCCTCCGGGCACCGAACTGGTCGCTGCAAAATACATCGCCGACATTCTCCAGAAAAACGGCATTCCCTCAGAAACCTTCCAGAGCGCGCCGGGTCGCGGCATTTTGGTCGCTCGACTTTCCGCCACCGCCGTTCCCGATCCCTCTCGCGCGCTTCTTCTGATGGCGCATCTGGACGTTGTCGGCGTCGACAAATCGAAATGGTCTGTCGATCCGTTCGGCGGCATCGTGAAAGACGGCAACATTTACGGGCGCGGCGTCCTCGACGACAAAGGCCCTCTCGTCGCCAACCTCGCCGCGTTCATCGCGCTCAAGCGCTCCGGCGCGCACCTCACGCGTGACGTGATTTTCCTCGCCGAGTCCGATGAAGAAGCTGGCGCCGAATACGGCATGAAATTCGCCGTCGAGCAGCACTGGGACAAAATCGCCTGCGGTTACGCCGTCAATGAAGGCGGCGAAACCGTGATGAAGGACGGAAAAGTCTGGTACGTCGGCATCCAAGCTGCCGAAAAAGTCGCTGCCAACGTCAACGTAATCGCCACGGGCACCGCTGGACATGCTTCGATGCCCACCAAGAACAATGCCGTCGTCCACTTGTCGGCAGCGATGGCGAAACTTGGCGTATGGGAAGCACCCGTGCAATTCACCGCCGTTACCCGCGGATATTTCGAAGGCCTCGCCGCAATCGAAGATCCCGAGACCGCCAAATGGATGCAGTCGCTCGAATCCTCAGACCGCGGCGATCATGCGGCGCGTTATCTCTCGAATCAAAATCCGTTCTGGAACGCGATGCTTCGCGACACCGTAACTCCTACGATGCTCCAGGCCGGCATTCGTGCCAACGTCATCCCGTCCGAAGCGCGTGGCGTCATCAACGTCCGCCAGATCCCCGGCAACCAGATTAACGACCTGCTCGCCGCCCTCACAAAAGTCGTTGCCGATCCGCAGATCCGCTTTGAAGTTCAGCCGGGCTACCGCGAGGCCTCGCCGAACTCATCGCTCAACAGCGACTTCTACGCAGCCATCGTGAAAGCCACCGCCGAATCCTTTCCCGGTGCCAACGCAATCCCGATGATGTCGCCGTGGGCCACCGATTCCGACCGCCTCCGCCTTCGCAGCGTTCAAGCCTACGGTGTGATTCCCTTCCCGCTCGAAGAATCCGGCTACGCCCGCATGCACTCCGACGACGAACAAATCCCCGTCGATTCTTTCAACAAAGGAATCGCGTTTCTTTATACAATTGTCAGCGGCTTCTCGGTGGCCCAATAATCGTGACTCAAATTCGACGCGCAAAAATCGTTTGTACCCTCGGCCCTTCCACATCCTCCTACGAAATGATCGACAAGCTGGTCCGCACTGGGATGGATGTGGCTCGCCTGAACTTTTCGCACGGAACCAATGAAGATCGCGCGCGCCTGGTGACGTTTGTCCGCCGCGCCTCGAAGAAACACCAAAAGCCCATCGCCGTTCTCGCCGACTTGCAGGGTCCGAAGATCCGCACCGGGGCGCTCGCGACGCCCACCGGTGTGCATTTGCGCTTTGGGCAGAAATTCACGATCACCACGAAGACGATGGTCGGCACCGAACAGGGCGTCAGCACTACCTTTAAGGAGCTTCCTGAGTCCGTCCGTAAGGGTGACCGCATTTTGTTGAGCGATGGTCAGATCGCTTTGCGGGTTCTTTCCGCTCGTGGCACCGAAGTGATCACCCAAGTCGAAAACGGCGGACGCCTCGGCCAGCATCAGGGCATCAACCTGCCTGGCGTGAAACTGAGAATTCCTTCGCTTACAAAAAAAGACCGCAAGGACCTGCTTTCTGCGCTCGACATCGGCGCGAATTACATCGCGCTCAGCTTCGTCCGCACCGCCGCCGACGTTCGCGCCGCGAAAGCCGCCATTGCTCGCGCGGGCAAGAATGTCCCGGTGATTGCAAAACTCGAAAAGCCGGAGGCCATCGAAAATCTCGATGCCATTCTCGAAGTTGCCGACGGCGTAATGGTCGCGCGTGGCGATCTCGGCGTCGAGATGAATCCCGAGCAGGTCCCGGTCGTTCAAAAGAAAATTATTCTGAAAGCGCGCAACGCGCTCGTCCCAGTGATTACCGCGACGCAAATGCTCGACTCGATGGAAAAGAATCCGCGTCCCACGCGCGCCGAGGCGTCCGACGTTGCGAACGCGATTTTCGACGGCAGCGACGCGCTGATGCTCTCCGGCGAAACTGCGGCTGGTCTCTATCCTCTGGAGGCCGTTTCGATGATGGACCGCATCATCCGCGAAGCCGAAGCCAGCGTCACCATGCTTCCCCGCCCGGAACGTACCGGCAATCTGCAGATCAATGAAGCCATCGCCGAAGCCGTCTGCCACGCCGCTGAAGAATTGCACCTGCGCGTTGTCGCCGTGTTCACCGAAACCGGCTCCTCCGCCGGCCTGGTTTCAAAGTACCGTCCGCGCGCGCCCATCGTCGCTTTCTCCGCCGTCCGAGAAACGCGCCGCCGCCTGGGCCTTTTCTGGGGCGTGCAACCTCGCAGCATCCAACGCTTCACCGATTTTGATCTACTCACAAAAACCGCCGAAGCCCGCCTCCTCGAAGAAGGCCTGGTCAAAAACGGCGACGTCGTCGGCCTGGTAGCAGGCACCCCGCTAGCCACCAGCGGCACCACCAACCTGATGCGCCTAATCCGGATAGGCGGCGCCTAACGCGTTTGGCGCGCGCCGCGCGCTGTAACGTAGACTTCCGTCTGTGCGCGACCAACTTCAGTTGGTCGAGTCCTGAGCCACGAAAACACCGCCAGCCGCCGTTCGCGCACACCCTATTCAACCGACGCGCAAGCATATCCGCGAAACGCAATCATTCGATTGATGATGTCGGGTGGAGCGAGGAGCTTGAGTCCGGGCGGCGCAATAACCGAGGCGTTCGAACGCTAATTCAACCAGTTATCCGGCCGTGAGGGCGGACGATCCTGGTGCTGCTTCACATACACTTCAAACTTCTTCTTCAGCCGCCGCCGCTTCCAATCCGACACAAAATTCCGCGAACCATACATATATGATCCGCGCCGTATATAGATGTAGCCGACCAGCATCCCGCCCAGGTGGCAGATATGGCTCACATTGTCCGTCGCGCCGAGCGTGCCGAAAAACTCGATCGCACCCAGCACGATCACCATCCATCGCATCGAAATCGTCACCGGGAAGGGAAAAAGGTAAACCTGACGATGCGGCATGATCACGGCCACCGCCAGCAACACGCCGTAAATCGCACCCGACGCGCCAATCGTTGGAATCAGCAGCGACAGCTCGCTTCCGTGTCCGGTCTTGAAAAGCAGTTGCTTCACCAGGACTTCGATAAGCCCCGCACCTACGCCGCAAATCATGTAGTACGTGAAAAACTTCTTCGCGCCCCAGGTGTGCTCAAGCACTGCGCCGAACATTGCGAGGTACAACAAATTGAAGAGAATGTGAAGAACGTTCGCGTGCAGAAAAAGATACGTAAAAGGCTGCCAGACCCAGCCGTGGAGAACGGCGTACGAGCTCAGCCCGAGACGCGTCGTCCAGAAATTCCAACCCGCGTCATGCCAGATGGTGTTCGAGAGCTTCTGCGCCGTGAAAACCGCGACGCAAGCGATGCAAATGGCCTTGATCGCCGGCGGGAAGTACCCGCTGATGTCGAACTGGTACCCGCCGTAGCCTCGCCGGAAGATCGCCACGCGACAAGTGTAAAGTCTCGCTACCCGTGAGTCAAAGACCCGATTCTCGGCGGTGATATCCTCGAGAAAGCTCTAATGAATGGCTTCCACCGTACGTTGTGCCGGTCCGAAATAGCGATAATGGCCCGTAATTTTCCACGCGAAGAGCACATCTTCCGCTTTGGGTGCCTGTCCGATGTTGTGAACCACCTGGTAATGGCCGGAACTCGCCTTGCGATCAACAACGAAGCCAATGTGTCCCACGCCGCCGCCCCAATTCCGGGTTACCAGGTCACCCGGAGCATCGTCCGCTTCGTTCCTGCTGATCGACAGACCGTCCCCATTTCGAGCGCTTTCGTGCACCGTGCCGAGCGTAGCGGCAGGTCCCGATTCGATGTCGCTCTCCAATCCGGACGGCCAGACGTGCTCGTTCAATTACGCATTCCTCGTCCGATAGCCGAACCTAATGGGCCATTTCGCGGGGCGGTGCCACGCGCACATGCGCATACTATGAATCCGTTCGGGCACCACGCGAGCGACCTGCGTTAAACTACGCTGGTCATGTCCTCCGCGCCGCAAACGACGCCGCCCCGCCGCATCTCCGGCCTCGCCGGAGCTTTGCTCGGCGTACTTGCGACGCTGGCTGTCGTGGCGCTTGGCATCTGGCTTATTGCAGGCGTCCACCTGCTCGATCTGTTTCGCCTCGCGCGCGGCGGCACCACCTTCCACGTTGACCAGCCCACCGTAGTCCGCCAGATTCAGCAGCTGCAGCGCCTGGAAACCGTCCGCTACACGATGGACAAAATCATTTCCGGCGAGCACGACAATCCTTACCTGCCGCAATTCCTCGCGGGCGATCGCCTGCTTCTCGTCGTTCACGGAGAAGTGGTCGGCGGCATCGATCTGACCAAACTTCAGCCGACCGACGTCGCCATTCGCGGGCGCGACATCACCGTACAATTGCCGCCATCGGAAGTTTTCAGCACGCGGCTCGACAATGCGAAGACGCGCGTCTATTCGCGCGACACGGGCCTTTTTACGTCGCCCGATCCGAATCTCGAAAGCCAGGTGCGGGAAGAAGCGGAACGCGAGCTACAGCAAGCGTCCCTGCAGGATGGAATTTTGAAGACCGCCGATCAAAACGCCGCGAACACCATCACCAGTCTTCTAAAAGGCCTCGGGTTCGCCAACGTCACGATTCAATAGCTCTACCGGGACGGCAACGGCGCGTCCCTACACACTCCGCCGCGCGAGCACGAAGAAAGCTCGTCATCCCGAACCTGATTCATCGGATAAAGGATTCCTCGCGAGCTAGTTGTTCAATTTCTTGCGCGCCGAAATAAACAGCGTCGTGGCCAGCGCGAGAAACAAAATCACCCCCGCCCAATCCGAATGGCTGATTCCCGGCACCTTCGCGCCGAGCGCAAACATTCCTTCCGGCCAGGGCAGCCGCAAAATTGCCGCCAGCCAGTGCGGTACTTTCGAGCTCAGCAGGGGGTCCTGGAGCAAATTCAGCACGATCGCGAGCAATCCAAAAACGCCGCCCGCGGCGATCAGACCGCTCGCGTACAGCGAGCCGGGACTCACTTCGCTTTCCGCCTCGCTCGCCTTCGGCCGTCCTTGCTCCGCGAGCCAACGCACTAAGCCGCCCGCGAACATCGCCATCGTCGTCGCAATCGATAAGTACGACCCTACTGCGAACGGCAGCGACCTCACGCCAAGCAGCTCGATCGCGATCACCAGAAACACGCCGAGAAACACCAGCCGCCACGGCAGCCGCTGATTCAGAATTCCGCTGATCACCGTCGCCATCAACCGCGCCTGTGGCGCCGCAGCCTGATCGCTGCCGATTCCCTGGATCCACTGCACTTCGATTTCTCGCGTGCCGGGATCGTATAGATATTTTCCGTCGGGAATCTCGTGCGAGCCGAGCGCGTTCACCAGCGTGTACGTCTTTCCGTTGTAGCTGTAATTGTTCTCCTGCACGTCTACGCCGGGCCGAAGATGATCGATGTCCAAGGCAATTTGCACCGGCCGATACTGTGCCAGGCCGATGTTCATCAGGATCAGCGTCCCGCCGATCGCGAACGACGAAACCATCACGCCGATCACCAGTGCCACTTGCTGCCAGTAGGGCGTCGCGCCCACAAGGTATCCCGTCTTCAAATCCTGCGACGTCGCGCCCGCAATCGCCGACGCGATGCAAACCACGCCGCCAATCGTCAGCGCCAGCACCTCGTGCGCCGTCGACGTCCAGTGAATCACCAAAAACACCGCGCAGGTCGCCATCAAGGTCGCAATCGTCATCCCGCTGATAGGGTTCGAAGAATTTCCGATCAGCCCGCTGATGCGCGACGCCACCGTCACAAACAAAAATCCGAACGTCACTACAAAAATCGCCGCCAGAAAATCGGAGAACCCGCTGGTCATAGCGCCTGGTATCGGTTTGAACTTCAGCAACGCCCACATCATCGCCACAATCACTGCCGACCCAATCACCACCACGCGCATGGACATATCGCGCTCGGTCCGTTTCATTGCCGACATCCCGACCTGCTTCGCGCGAATATCCTTCAGTCCCGCGCTAAGCGCCGAGTAAATCGTCGGCAGCGTTTTCACAAGCGTAATCAATCCAGAAGCCGCCACCGCTCCCGCGCCCATCGGTCGGATGTAGCTCCCCCACAATTCGCCGGGGGTCATCTGCCCGATTGGAATCGTCGATGGGTAGAGCGGAACGTTGCCTGAAAGCGATCCGAAGAATTTGATCGCCGGCATGATCACGAGCCACGAAATCACGCCGCCCGCGAAAAGCGTCCCTGAAACTTTTGGTCCAATGATGTATCCCACTCCCAAATACTCGGACGTGATCGCCGCGCGAAACGAAGCACCCGGCAGCCACGCCGGCTGATATTCCGGCTGGCTCGGCCACATCCCAAGAGTGTTCATCGCGAAGGTATAGATCCCGCCGAGGCCCAATCCCCAAAACACGCGCCCTGCAAATGATCCTCCACGCTCGCCCGCTACCAGCACGTCGGCGCACGCCGTTCCCTCCGGGAACGTCAGGTTGCCGTGCTCCTTCACAATCAGCTGCCGGCGCAGCGGAATCATGAACAGCACGCCGAGCCAGCCGCCCATCAACGCCAGAAAAAAGATTCGCCAGTACTCGGCGTTCAGCGAGAAGCCCAAAAAGATCAGCGCCGGAATGGAAAAGATCACGCCGGCAGCCACCGATTCGCCCGCCGAGCCGGTGGTTTGCACGATGTTGTTTTCGAGAATCGTTGACCGCCCGAACGCGCGCAGGATGCTGATCGAGAGTACGGCGATCGGAATCGACGCCGACACCGTCAGCCCGGCCCGCAGCCCCACGTACACCGACACCGCGCCAAACAAAATTCCGAACAGCGATCCCAGAATCACCGCGCGCAGGCTGAATTCCGCGACCGTCTCATCCGCTTCCACGTAGGGTCGGAACTCCGCCGGCGGTGCCGTCGAGCTCCACTGTTTCGTCGCCATCGACTCTCCTGAATCCGCGGCCCGCGCGCCCAGGCGCGGCCTGCGGTTCTTTCCAGACGGCGCAACTTAACACCCCGCGCATACGCACGCAAGCACATCACCGTGGCATAGACACTCGCTCGCGTTTCTCAGCGAGCCCGTTCATCCGACCGGGATGAACGGTGTCTGCGACACCGCGCTCGCACCAAAAAAAAGACGGCGCAAGCTTCGCGCCGCCTTCAGGTCCCTCGAGTGTGTTGCCGTTACTCGTGCCTGAGCGCCACCATCGGATCCACCATCGACGCCCTCCGCGCCGGCCAATAACACGCGACCATCGCCACCACGACAAGCAGCGCCGCTACCGCCGCAAGTGTGATCGGATCGAACGGGCTCACGTTGAACAGCAAACTCTGCATTCCTCGCGTCAGTAGTAGCGCCGCAGCCAACCCGATCGCGATTCCGCCGATCGCCAGCTTCGCCCCCTGTTTCACGATCATCTCGACGACATCTTTCTGGACAGCTCCGAGCGCCATGCGAATTCCAATTTCGTTCGTGCGCTGCGTCACCGAGTACGAAATTACACCGAACACGCCGACGGCCGCGAGCAAGAGCGCGATCGCGCCAAACGCGCCGACCAGCATCAGCGTGAATCGCGTGCTCGAAATCGCCTCGGCGCTCACCCGATCGAGCGGCCTCACCTTCAGCACCGGCAGATCCGCATCCAGCGCCGCCACTTCGCGTGGAATCGCCGCAGCCAGTGGACGCCAGTCACCGGTCGTCTTCAGCGCAATAAACCGCTCGCCTCCGCCCACCGTCTGCCAGTCGTTGAAATAAATCGCCGGCTTTGCATTCGAGCCCGACGGCGTGTCCTGTACGTCGCCGACAATGCCCACAATCTGCAACTTCGTCTGATTGAACGTGGTCACATACTGCCCGATCGCATTGCCACTCGGAAAATACTGCGTCGCCAGCGCCTGATTCACGATCACCGCTGGCGGCGATTTCAGATTCTCTTCAACCCTGAAGAACCGCCCCGCAATCAGAGGCGTCCCAATTGAGCGGAAATAATCGGGCGAAACAAAGTGGAAGCGCGCGCCAAATGCATTGTTGCTGGTCGCATCGCCCTTTCCCACGATGTTCACCATCAAATTTTCGTCGTAGCCCGTCCACGGCAGATCCGAGCCGGCGCCTACCGTCGTCACGCCCGGCAGCGCACGCAGCCTGTCTACCAATCCACGATAGAACGCGACGTACTTCGCATCCTCTTTGTATCGCGCCTGCGGCACATCCAGTTTAAACGTCAGCACATGGTCCGCACTAAATCCAGCGTTTACACGTTGTAAATTTAAAAACGTGCGCGCCATCAGCCCCGCGCCAACCAGGACCACCAGCGCCAGCGCAATTTCCGCGACGGCCAACACATTGCGCAGCCGATTGTGTCTCGCAGATGCCGTAGCGTGATCGCTTTGCTTGAGCGTAGCGTTCACATCACCTTGCGGCCCCGAAATCGCCGGCGCGATTCCAAACAGTAGCGCGGTCACCACCGAAGCGCACGCTGCAAACGCCAGCACACGCCAGTCAATCGAGATTGCCGCCGTGCGCGGAAAACCTTCCGGCGCGAGCGCGAGCAGCGCATCGATGCCCCACTTCGCCAAAATCAAGCCGAAGAAGCACCCCATTCCGGCCAGCAGAAAACTTTCGGCAAGAAGTTGCCGCGCGATCCTCCCGCGGCTTGCTCCGAGCGCCACGCGCATGGCGATCTCGCGCTGCCGTCCCGCCGCACGCGCCAGCGAAAGATTCGCCACGTTCACGCACGCGATCAGCAGCAGAAATCCCACCGCCGCCATCAGCACGATCAACATTTCCCGCGCGCGCCCCACCACATCCTCTTTCAGTGGCACCAGCGACACTTTTTGCCAGTTGCCGCCCTCGTCCTGATGGTTCTCGTGCGCCATCACCGCCGCCAGCGTGGACATCTCTGCCTGCGCCTGCGCGAGTGTCACGCCCGACCGCAGTCTGCCCACCATGTTTGTAAAGTGGCAATTCCGATCGCACCCGTCCGTCTTCGCCGGCCACAGCTGCAGTGCCCACCAGATGTCCACCGTGTCACCCTGCCCAACGCTGCGATAATTCCCGCCCACATGCTGCACGCCAGGCGGCATGACTCCGATCACCGTGTACGACTCGCCGGAAAGTGTCACCTGCCTGCCCACCACGTTCGGATCGCCGCTGAAATGCTCGCGCCACAGGCGGTCGCTGAGGATCACCGTGTGGCCGCCGTCTTTTAGGCCGTCGCTTTCGGCGAAATCGCGCCCGAGCGCGGGGCGGAATCCGAGCACCTGAAAATATTCGCTCGAAACTCCCATCGCCGCCAGGTGCGTCGGCACACCGTTCGCCGTCAGATCCAGATCGCGCTGCACGAACAGAGTGGCGTTTGAAAACACCTTGCTCCGCCCCATGAAATCTCTGTAGTCCGCCACCGACACCGAAAATTTCGGCGCGTCCGGCAGTACCGTATACACGCTCACCAGTTTTCCGGAATCCGGGTACGGCAGCGGCTTCAGCAGGACGCCATTCACCACGCTGAAAATCGCCGTGTTCGCGCCAATGCCGAGTGCCAGCGTCAGCACCGCCACCAGCACGAACCCCGGGTTCTTCGCCAGCGTCCGCACTCCGAACTTAACGTCCTGCCAAAATCCCGCCATCGACACACCTCCGGAAAGCATCTAGAGCATATCCAGCAACCGCGCCGCCACTTGTGCGTGAACGGAACTGAAAGATAAGCGGATAGTTATTGCGCCGCTGAGGTTTTCGCACTCGCGCCGCTGACCGCTTGTGGGATAGCTGGGTCGCCCAACCGGACAGTTTCCGCGATACACTCTCGCCCCATAAAGGAGCTTGCACACATTGAGAGTCGTTCTGTTCGGCGCTTCGGGAATGGTAGGACAGGGCGTGTTGCTGGAATGCTTGCGCGATCCGGGTGTGGAATCGGTGATCACGGTGGTACGCAAGCCTACGGATCCGATGCCGGCGACTTTTCCGCATCAGCAAAAAGTGCGCGAGATCGTTCACCCTGACTTTCAGGATTTTTCCTCGATCAAAGCCCAGCTTACCGGACTCGACGCATGTTTCTTTTGCCTCGGGGTTGCTTCGGCGGGGATGTCGGAAGAAGATTATTCGCGAGTCACTTACGGAATCACTGCCGCGGCGGCGCGAACGCTGGTGCAAGCGAGTCCGGAGACGACTTTCATCTTCGTTTCGGGCGCCGGGACCGACAGCAGCGAAAAGGGCCGGGTGATGTGGGCGCGCGTGAAAGGCAAAGCCGAAAACGTCGTGCTCGGACGCGGCTTCAAAGCGGCTTACATTTTCCGGCCGGGATTTATCGAGGCGCTCGATGGAATCGAATCGCGCACTCCGCTCTATCGGCGGCTCTACAAAGTCTTCACGCCCATCCTTCCACTGCTGAGGAGACTGCTTCGTGGCAGGATGACTTCCACCCAACAGATCGGCCGCGCCATGTTGTCGGTCGCTCGCAACGGCTACAAAAAACCAATCCTCGAAGCCGCCGACCTCACAACGTTTTAGGCACTCGCGCTGGTTATTATTCTCGCAGCAAAAAAAACGAAGAGGGATCCTTCGTCCCGGTGAATCAAGTCTCAGGATGACCAGTTGCGGCGAGTGGGACTTCGGCGAACGCCGGGGCTACTACGCGACGGGGGCGGAGCGCTGGCGCGGCGGAGGTTCGTTCGCTGGCGCGATCGACCCTCCGCACTCCGCGAGAACCGTTCGGGCACTTTTTGTCGCGGCGATACAGCTTGATCCGGCAGGAATTTCTGGTTGTGCGAAACGTCTCGTAAGTACGGTTAGAAATGGCGCGGTGTTTTTTGTTGGAGTTACGACGAATTCGAATGGCAACGCGACGATCCGCAATTCGAGTTCGAACGAGGGGGGATGCCGGGGAGCATGCGTCGGGCGGCAAGAGGAAAACTGCCGCGTGGCATGTTCGGTTCTGCAAGGGCCTTTCCTTCGCCCCAATATACGTCGTCACAAAGGTGCCATAACGTAAAGAGAAAAGCATGCATTCCCCAAATGGGAATCGCGTAGTTCTTGCGACTTAAGCCGACTTCGCGGTAAGAACGTCGCGCACTTTGTCGCTCAGCACTTTGCCGTCGATGGCTTGGCCTTCGAGCTTGGCGCGCGCGGCCTTCACCACGGCGCCCATCTGCTTCAGCGAGTCGGCGCCGGTTTCGTTGACGGCGTCGGCAATCGCGCGTTCCATGTCTGCATCGCTCGGTGCTGCGGGCAGGTAGGTCTCGATGATGGCGATTTCCTTGGCCTCTTTATCGGCCAGGTCGCGCCGGCCGCCCTGGATGAACTGCTCGATCGATTCCTTGCGCTGCTTCACCAGGGTCTGCAGCGTCTGAAGGCCCTCGAGATCGGTGAGCGGCGACATCTTGTCGATTTCCTTCAGCTTCAGCGCGCTCTTCATCATGCGCAGGACGCTCAGGCGCAGTTCGTCCTTCGACTTCATGGCCGTGATCAAATCCGCCTGAATTCGCTCCAGATAAGACATTCGTTTTCCTCGCTGAAAATCCTGTGGATCGAGAATATCACACGCAAATCCGGCCGCGCGCGCCGCATTTGACAGGACGTACACCAGCCTTTACGCTTTACGGCATGAAAATTCTGATTGCAGACAAGATTAGCGACCGCGGAATCAACCTTCTGAAGGCCACGGGATGGGACGTGATGGTGCCGACGGCGGCTTCCCTGCCGACCGATATCGTCGACGCCGACGGATTGATCGTGCGCAGCGCCACGAAGGTGACTCCGGAACTGCTCGAGAAGGCCAAGAAGCTGCGCGTGATTGGGCGCGCCGGAGTGGGCGTCGATAACGTCAATATGGACGCGGCCACGCGCCGGGGTGTGCTGGTGATGAATACGCCGGGCGGGAATGCCGTCTCGGTGGCCGAGCATACTTTCGCGCTGCTGCTGGCGCTTGCGCGCGCGGTGCCGAGCGCGAACACCGGTATCCATGCAGGGCGCTGGGAGAAATCTTCGTCGGGCGTGGAGCTGCGCGGGAAGACGATCGGCCTGATCGGATTCGGGCGCGTGGGCATTGAAGTGGCGCGGCGAGCGAAGGGTTTCGAGATGAAGGTGATCGCGTTCGATCCCTACGTTTCGCAGTCGGTGGCGAAAGAGCTGGAAGTGGAATTGATTCCGTTTGAGGAAGTGCTGAAGCGTGCGGACGTGCTTTCGCTGCACACCGCGCTGAGCCCCTCGACGGAAAAAATCATCAACGCGGCGGCGATCGCGCAAATGAAAACAGGAGTGCGAATCATCAACTGCGCGCGAGGCGAGCTGATCGACGAAGGAGCTTTGGCTGAAGGGCTGAAGACCGGGCAGATTGCCGGAGCGGGACTCGACACGTTTGCCGTAGAGCCGCCGAAGAATTCGCCGTTGGTGGGAATGCCGAACGTCGTCGCGACGCCACACATTGCGGGCTCGACCGCTGAAGCGCAGGAAGAAATCGGAACGCTGATCGCGCAGCAGGTAAAGGATTACCTTGCCGAAGGGCAAATTCGAAACGCCGTGAACATGCCGGCGCTTTCGCCGGATCAGTATAAGCGGCTTGGCCCTTACCTTGAGCTGGCCGACCGGCTGGGAATTTTTCTGGCGCAGGCTTCGGCCTCACCGAGCTTCACAAATGTTCGCATTCGCTATTCGGGCGAGCCGGCTGAAGTGGGTTCGCACGTGGTGCGCAGCGCGGTGCTAATGGGCCTGATGAACGCGGTGATCGAAGAGCCGGTGAATCTGGTGAACGCGGCGCAGGAAGCAGCGGCACGCGGTCTGATCGTCGAGGAAGTGACCAAGCGGCGCGAACGCGGGTATGTGAATGCTGTCGAAGTATCGGCCGTCAGCAACGGACACGAACTCGTCGTGGAAGGTACGGTTGGGCAGGATGGCGCGCCGCGCGTGCTGGCCATCGACGGCATCGAGCTGGAAGCTCCGCTCGAAGGAACGCTGCTCGTGACGCGCAACCGCGACGTGCCGGGCGTGATCGGCAAAATCGGAACCGCGCTCGGAAATTTGGGCGTGAACATCGCGACGTTCGCGCTGGGCCGCAGCAAGCCTGAACAAGGCGCCGACGCAATCGCGCTGGTGCGGCTCGACGGCAAGGTGGAAGACTCGATAGTCGCCAAGATCCGCGAGATTCCCTCCATCACGGACGCACGTCTAGTGCGTTTGCCCGAGACGGTGAAGGCGCAGTCGAAAGCGGTCTAGTTTTTGATGGCGATTCGCGCGGCGCGTTGCTGGCAACTACGGCTGAAGTGCTGCCCGGAACGAGCTGTTGCACGGCGTCGAGTTGAGCCGGTGGCGCGATGTTCGTTCTTAGGACGACCGGCCTCCGGGCCCGTCGGACGCGGGTTGCGGATGTGCCGAGGGTAGCTTAGACTTGATGGGTTGTTGTTGTTCCCGCCGTACTGTCGGGGCGTAGCGCAGCCTGGCTAGCGCGCCTGGTTCGGGACCAGGAGGTCGAAGGTTCAAATCCTTTCGCCCCGACCATTCCCTCTTTTGTTTTCATCGCGTTACTCATTTAGCGGCCGCGTGAACTTCAGTAACGCGTAGCCCACGTAGCCCAAACATCGAAGCGGGGACTTCAAGTCCCAGTCCGACCTTACGAACTTGGTCCTGTCTGTATTCGACGTCTTCAACGAGTTGCTTTCCGTAGCGGTCTGCCATAGTCGAGTTCGAGTGTCCCATCCAATAATCAATCAGGATTTGCCGCGCCTCGCAGACGACGACAAGGCTATAAATGATTTCAAACGGCAGGTCGCCGTGGTGAGATTAAAGCATCTGAGATTGTTGTCCGCACCCCGAACTCAGTAAAAGATAGACGATCGTGAGCTTGATCCCGTACGGAGTCAAATAGCCACAGACTGCTTTTTTCGGACAGCGTACTGACCCACTCAGAGTTTGAAATAGCTTTGAATGGTCCCGATGAGCGTATCGGGAGCGAATCGCGTACCACCGAAAGTAGTCCTTAAACCGGCTCCGATTGCCACCCATTCTTCCTTGTTGTCGGGCGTGAAAATCGATAGGAAGTTTCGTAAATCTGTGCGAATTGCCTCAGGAAGTTCAGGACCACTCTCGGCGGTTAGGGTACCGCCGATTCTAAATACATCGGTGCGATGCTTGGCGATATCGTCTCCCTTAACTTCCTCACCCCTTTTCAAACGCTCGGTGAGATCCAGGTATGCGCGGGCTTTCAACGGAATGAGGGCCGCTGGACTCGCAAAAGGCAGATTCTTTTCCTCGTTATGCTGCTGACGAATCAGGTTGTAGTAGTCGTCGTTCAGCAAAATGGCGGAAAGACTCGCGGCTTCGCCTTCGAACTTGATCGGAACGATTTCCTGCCCTTCTCCGAGATCAATGTTGGACGGTTTTCTGCTGAAGGTCTCAATCATCTTCGGAAAGTCTGCATTGTCCGGTTTGTCAAAACGGTAGAGCTGCCTCCCGTCGTCCGCTTGGAAACGAGCTTGATACTTCCCCGCATCGATGAACTCCCAAAAGCGCTTTACGAAAGCCGGGTCCAGTGCCTCGGCGATGAGCACCACGTCCATGTCTTTCGTTGCGCGAAATGGCAATTCCTGCGTTGCCAACCACTCATGGCAGGCCACGCCGCCGATGAGCACAAACGTACCCTTGACGGGTGCGAAATGCTCGCGAAAGAGGTCGAGGCCCCGAATCACGGCGGCAACCTTTCGAGCAGAAGTTTGAGTTCTTTCTGTACGCGTTCGTCTCCGGAATTACGCAGGCTCAAATACAACGAATACCGATCCGCGACGCCATTCTCGGCCACAACCCAAGGCTCGTATTTCCACGATTCCATCCGGGCGTCCGCTTCTTCACGCCCGTTGCATCCAATCAGCTGCCCCTTATCAAGCGCTGCGATTACCTCGCGTTCGCGCATCGCATACGTTTCAACCGGGTCTTCCGCCAACATCGTGTTCCGGCTGAGCGCACTAATCCCGGCGACGACTGCGCGCGCGCGCGTTTGTCCCCAACGTATCCATTGTGTCTTGCGAACAGGACTCGCCATCAGTGGCTCAGCCTGTTCCCAAAGCGCTCGACCGCGCACGCGGAAGTCGAGGAAAATCGCTCTACCCTTCCGGCGCACCTCGCAGATCCCGGCTTCCTGTAACTGTTCCTGAGCCGAACTCATCGACTGCGGCGAATAGGCCAAATGTTCACCCAACTGTGCCAAAGAAATGTAATCCGTCGGCTGTCGTAGGATCTGATAAATCACGACTAATTGAGAAACAGGCAGTAACGTGTCCTGTTTTCGAGACGCTCCCTTAGTCTGACGTTCGCGGAAATCGATCATCAGCATCGGGAGAAACATCTGCGCATTTGGCACGACAAAGGGAACACACTTCTGCACGAGACGGCTGCGCATGTACGACGGGAGTTTGGCCATGACCAGAACTACCAGTTCTCCGAAGGCGTCTCTTAAAAAGGAAGCGCTGCGAGCGTACTCATTCGCTGAGAGCTCTTCTGGCGGTGTCAGCTCCACCGCGAGAACAATGCGTCGGCCGAATATCTCCGCGGCTGCAAACGAAAATTGTTGCCTGATAAAAAGCGGCAAAGAGGGTGGGGGCGCGACAGAGGTAATGGGGACAGCAACGCCCGCGATCCGGTCGAAGTAATTCGACAGGCTTTTTTGATTCGGAATCATACTACAGGAGTATAGCACACTACAGTGCCTATCTGTAGTGTGCTAAATAGACCGTATCGTGCTGTAAATATTAAGCTTATGTCCTAACGTCCTATAAACCCTAAAATGACAACCTACAAAGCGACGGCAACCGGATCTCCGACGTCGCCAAACTTATAATGTGGGCACTCTTGGACCTTGAAGTTCCGGAGCATAGGGCTCTCTTTTACGGTCGATTCGTTCCCGTCATAAACGAAATAAGCGAAGCTCGTATGGCCCCCAGTCCATCCCGTAACCAGATCCACTGCAAGCCCAACTGCAGTTGAAGCCAAAACACCATTCGGCCAAACCACCTGAGGACGAGGTCCTGCACCACCGTACCGGGCGGCCTCCTTCGTCAACTTCTCATCCGTCAAAAAACCAATGCACCACATGCAAGGATTTCCCGGCGATGACAGAATTACCTGCCCGCCAATCACCGGAGGTCGCTCTCCGTACAAGTCCATTCCGATGTCGATGTAGTGAATTAAATATCGTCGGCAGGCAGCCTCCAGTTCGCACCTTGCTTGGTATCCATCGATGCAGCCGAAAACGATGTCGCATTCACGAAGCAACTCCGCCTTTTCCTGCCACCTCCCCGGAAAACCTTTCACGACAGCATCCGGCTGCAACCCATAAATCATCGTCTTTGCGACGTGAAGCTTTGGAGTCTCCGCCGACACGTCAAGCGAACGGCCTCCAACCAGCCGATTCAGATTCGATTCTTCGACGACGTCGCCGTCGAACAACCGGAACTGCAGGAAACCAATATGCGCAAGTTGCTGGACGATAAGCGAGCCGCCGCCGAGGCCGACGACGCCTACCCGGCAGGCGACAATGGCGTCTGCTGACCGGGGCCCTAAAAAGGATTGGCGCGAAAAGCGAACATTGCTCATTCTCATCCCTCACCTTCAAAAAAACCGATCGGCTGCCCCACAACTCGCAACCGCGCTGCCGCCTTCAGTTCGCGACTTCCCGGTTCGCGCACCCAGGCCGCACCGTGGTCGTGACTGAAGACGATCGCCCCTTGGGCCGCCAGCGGACTTACGTTCTGAAAGCTCTTAATCAATTCGGGGGTATCGCGTTTGTCGACCTACTCATTCGTGTGATTCCGCTGTGTGGATGAAGATGAATGTGAAAAATGCCTTCCCGATCTTGCCTCCCGAAATACGCCGCCTGCATCGCCCAGGTGATCGACTCGCTGCCAATGCGCGCACCGACTTTTCGGTCATCGAGATATTCGCTATCGGGAATCGAATGGTATTTCGTCAGCAGAACCAACTTGTCCCCCGCCAGAAGTGAGCCCGTTCTCGCTAGGGCAAAACCAACGCGTTCTGCAGCAAACGGATGCGGACGGCAGAGGTCGTCGACGATCTCCCGGTATAAACGGCCCGTTAGTCTAAGTTCGACCATCATCCCTCCTTGATAAATCCAGTCAGGTGGCCGACTAAAATGTCCGCCAGCGTCGGCGAGGAAAGACTCACGCGCCAGGAGAACGCAAACCAATTCCGCTCGCAGAGACGGACATTGAATACGTTCCAATTACGCGCGTAGGACGACTTGACCTGAACTGAAAAAAACAACTGCGACGGGTACAAGAACCTCGACAGCGGCACTGCGCAAGCTCTCTCCGTGCTTTTCCGGACCGCGTACGATCAAATGGTTGGGACTTTAAAGAAAGTCTAGCGGTGCATCTCCCCTTCTCGAAACGCGCAAAGCCGTGGGAACTTCACGCTCTCGCGCTCCGAAAACATTTGCGGCTCTCCATCACCCAGCTCCTTGATCCGTATATGTTGGTGGATTTCGTCGGCTTGCGGCTTGTTCCGCTCGACTCGATCTGCAAGCATCTGGCGAAGGACGTCGTGCGGCAACTGCGCGAGCGGGGCGCAAAGTCCTGGTCCGGCGGGATCCACGCACGCACGCTTCCCGATGGGACTCGAATTTGTATCCTCAATTCCGGGCACAATGCGTTTCGATTGAAAACGACCCTCATGGAAGAAATCGCCCACATGCATTTGGGACATTCGCCTTCTGGGCTCACGCGATCTGGCGATGGGCACCGCATTCGCAGCTACGACAAACAACAGGAACAAGACGCCTACGGTGTTGGAGCGGCCGCTCTTTTGCCGTGGGGCGCATTCTTTCCGGCCATCAACGGCGGCACAACGATCGAAGAACTAGCCGAAAGATATGAGTTGAGCCCGGAGGTCGTTCGTTATCGCATTCAGATCACTGGAGCCTACGCAGTCTATAGAAAGCGCCAAATGCGCAAGCGCTGAACTCGCACTATTCAGCTCGAGGCGTCGAGCAAGCTCCACGCCTCGTCCTTCGCTGTTTTGCGGCAATGACGCGGATATAAGCAATCCAAGCGTAGCCCAACGAGTAACCCGAGAAGAGTGAGGAATGCACCGTTATCCGACGCCGATTCAACGTTTTAGTGTCTTCCTGCGAAAGTTCGGGACCAGAAGGTCGAAGGTTCAAATCCTTTCGCCCCGACCATTCCCTCTTTTGTTTTCATCGGGTTACTCATTAAGCTGCCGCGTGAACCTCAGTAACGCGTAGCCCAAGTAGCCCAAACATCGAAGGGGGGACTTCAAATCCCAATCCGACCTTACGAACTTGGTCCTGCCTGTATTCGACGTCTTCAACAAGTTGCTTTCCGTAGCGGTCTGCCATACCTGACGAACAGTACTGGACGGAATGAGGCAAGCTACCATAAATTACAACTCGCAGTCGTTCGACGCCTTACAGGATCCCATAGTCTCACTTCGAACGGGAGCGGCGGACTGGGTACGACGGCGGCTGTATGAGTGATTTCATAAAAGAGGTTATTTCGCTTTCACTCGTTGGCAAGTGTATTGCGGCGGTTGTCGGCATCCTGTTCATCCACGCGACGTTTCGGGTGCTTGAACAATCGCTGCCCAGGCGCTTCGGCCGGGCCGACGCGCGTTACAAGGTCCGCAAATTCGTGGTTTATTGCGGATACCTTGCGATTCTACTTTTCCTCGCCCTCCTGTTTGAAGATCGCTTGGGTCGTCTCAGCTTTGCTTTGGGTGTCGCTGGCGCGGGTGTGGCCGTGGCCCTCCAGGACGTGCTGGCGAGCATCGCAGGTGCTTTCTCGATCGGTTTTTCAAAACTGTACGCCGTGGGCGACAGAGTTCAGATCGGCGATACTCGCGGTGACGTGATTGACATCGGACTCCTGCGAACAACACTGATGGAAACGGGCAGCTGGGTCAGCAAAGACCTGTACAACGGGCGAATCGCTCGCATCCCCAACAGCACCATCTTGAAAGGGTCCGTCTTCAACTACTCGCAAGGATTCCGATTTATCTGGGACGAGATTAAGGTTGTACTCACAGCCACCAGCGACCCCCAACTTGCCAGGGCGATGCTTTTGAGGGTTGCCAAAGAGGCGATCGGTGAGTATCTGCTCGAGGCGCAATCCTCCTGGCAAACGATGAGCGAAAATTATCAGAGCGTAAATCCTCCGTTGGAACCTACCGTCGCGCTGGTCGTCAATTCCGGATCGCTGGAGTTCACGGTCAGCTACGTTGTGGATTACACGAAACGAACCGCCAAGCAAGATCAGTTGTTCACGAAAATCGCACAGGAAGTCGCCGGTAGCAACGGCCAGCTCAAATGGGCGTCATCGGCAATTACTGTCATAAGTCAGCCGGTGACTCCGGACCCGACCGAAGTCCGCCAGACATCGTCGAGCCTTAGCGCGGGCGAAGCGGCGGGTTCCTCAAGTCGTGATCGATGAGAAAGTGCTTGTAGAACGTGACGAGAATAGTCGC
>CAVREY010000008.1:0-107081 GCA_963720225.1 uncultured Acidobacteriota bacterium
TTGTTCTCGCACGGGTGCCCTCGCCGCGCGGTTCGTGGGGAGATTATTCGTAGCGCAGAGCGACAAGTGGATCGACTGACGCAGCGCGATGGGCAGGAATCACGCACGCGGCCATTCCAACTACCGCAACCAAAACCACCACTGCCGCGAACGTCCACGGATCGGTGGACGAGACGCCCCAAATCTGGCTGGTGAGGAGACGTGTTAGAAAAAAACTGGCAATGAGACCGCCGATTGTTCCCAGACCAATCAGCTGGGCGCCTCTAGATAAAATCATGCGCACGATATCTTCGCGCTGCGCGCCGAGCGCCATGCGTACGCCGATCTCATGAATCTGCAGCGACACGGTGTAGCCGATTACGCTGAGAATCCCGATAACGACCAGAAGCAGCGCGATCGCCGCCAGTGGCGCGAAGGTCATAAGACCAAACTCATGCGCGGAATAGGTGAGCCAGTAAAAAGTGTCCACGTAAGGCCCGGATCTTGGCGAGAAGATTGCATCTCGATAGGACTTCCAGATCTCATCCTTGACCGCATTTAGCAGAGCCACGGGTGCTGCTTTTGTTCTTATGAACAGCACGCCCCCGCTTCCAAGCAGCCCTCCCGAGGTAGTGTGTGGCACGAACGCCATGGGTATCACCGGAACCTGCGGACCATAATCCTTTACGTCGCGGACGACGCCAATCACTTGAAAGTCGGCGTCCCGGGACGACTGGCCATCCATCGCCATCGCTTTGGCCATGAATTGCTGCCCAATCGGATCCGCGCCACCGAAAAAACGAAGTGCCATGGTTTGATTGATCACCGCCACATGCCGCGCGCTGGTTACGTCGCTCTCTGTGAACCAACTGCCGCTTGCCAACTGCAACTTCAGAACTTGAACAAGGTTCGCGCTACAGCCGTCCACACCGACTGTTTCCACATGGCTTGAGCCCGGCACACTCACTTCATGCCGCGCGCCGGGGTTGTATCCCGGCAGTGAGTTATTGATCGCGACGTCGGTAACGCCGGGCAAATTTTTCAGGCGTTCGACGAGCTTTTCGAGATTGGTCGATGCCTGTCCGGGCTGGGGGTAGTCACCGTGTGGATCGCTGAACCCGACGAACAACAGATGGTCAATGTTGAAGCCGAGATCAATGTGCGTGAGGAGGAAGAAACTACGCATCATCAAACCGGCGCCGGTGAGAAGCAGAATGCACAACGCCACTTCGCCGATCACAACTCCCGCACGGAGACTTGCGCCGCGGAAAGCGAAATTCGAGCCTCTATCGATGCCAGCCAGCGACGGCTTCAAATCGCGGCGCACAGTGTGAAGAGCTGGAGCGGCACCAAATAACAAGGTAGTCAGCGCAGTGATCACCAAGGTGAAAAGCAAAATTCGCCAGTCGAGCCCGACTATGGCCTCGCCGCCGATGCTCACGCCCTTGGCCGGTATCAGCGCCGTCACACCCTGCATCCCGGCATACGCGAAAATGCAGCCGAGCAGGCAGGCCGCCAAGGCCAGCGTGCAACTTTCGACGAGAAGCTGCTGGATAAGCCGCCTGCGTGTCGCGCCGAGAGCGGCGCGGACGGCAATCTCTTTTTCCCGCACCGTCGCGCGGGCAAGCAGCAGATTTGCGACGTTGCTGCAGGCAATCAAAAGCAGAATCATGGCGCCGGTCAGCAGTGCGTAGAGCATGTGCTTGATGTCGAAATGCTGAGTTTCCGGGCTGCCGGCACTGCCGATTCCGTACGGGCCCAACATGAAGTCGGTTGCCGAGATCGCGCGTGCAGAAAAATGTTTGGGAAAATCGTTGGGACGGTCTTTCGCAAGGCGGCTCACGATTCCATTGAGAGCTGCCGATGCGGCCTCGCGGGTCACGCCGAGCTTGAGGCGCGCCATCATCGTGTCAACAGACGCCGCGGAATCGCCGGATTTTGGATCGGCAGCGCCAGCGAGCGGCATCCAGATTTGCGCCAGCGCGCCATAGGCCTGGAACCGCGGAGGCATAATGCCGATAAGCGTCCGCGGATTGTCATCAACCAAAAAGCTCTTGCCAATAATCGTGGGGTCGGAATGAAACTCGCTCTTCCACGTCTTATAGTTCATGACGAATACTGGCGGAGCTGTGGCGGAACCGTCCTCAGGCGTGATGCCGCGCCCCATTAGGGGCGGCACACCGTAAAAGTCGAAAGCGTTCGACGTGACGCGTGTGGCGTAGACCTGATGAATGTCACTTCCGTCGCGCAGGAGCTCGGTATCGCGTTGGTATCCGACGACGTCCTCGAAAACTTCACTGTCGCTGCGGATGGCATCCACATCCGCCACTCGGCCGCCCAGTGGTGCGAGGTTCAGCTCAGGCAAGACGCCTGCCTCCTCATTCTGCACGGAGAAAACAACCAGGCGGCTCGCGTTGAGTGCGGCAAAGGCGTTAAAGAGCAAATTGTAAAATGTGCTGAAGGCCACGGTGGACGCGCCGATTCCCAGTGCGAGTGCGAAGATTGCGACGCAAGCGAAGCGGCGGTCTCTGTGCAAAGTGTGAAAGGCGTAGCGGAAATCGCGCAGCAGATTTTCGAGGTGAATTTCCCGGTGAGTGTCCATCGTCATGCCTAGAAAGTCGACATCTATTCCTCAATGGGCCGCATGTCAAGGGCTAGTCGAACTGCTAGTTATGATCCTGTTGACGCGGCGATTGGAAACTAAATTGCAATCTCTGGTAACGCAACTAATCAGATGGGATGAGAAGGCCGGTCTCCAGCGGGATGCGATACGCTCCCGAAGAAACGACGCGCTCGAGGCGCAAAAAGGAGACCGGCAATGAAGAACAGTAGCACTGTGGCGATCGAGGGGATCGAGATTTTCAAACCGAACCAACTCACGATTGGTTTGGATCTGGGAGATCGAACCAGCCGTTATTGTGTCTTGAATGAAGCGGGCGAAATCATCTTGGAACAAGAGCTGGCTAGGACACCAAAAGGATTCCAGCCGGTGTTCCGCAAGATTCCGCGGAGCCGGATCGCGCTGGAAACCGGAACGCATTCGCCCTGGGTCAGCCGGCAGTTGACCGAGCTAGGGCACGAAGTGATTGTGGCCCATGCGCGCAACGTGCAACTGATCAGCCAGAGCAGCCGGAAAGACGATCGGCTGGATGCCCGGACGCTCGCGCGTCTGGCCCGAATCGATCCCGGCTTGCTTGGTCCGGTGCGCCATCGCAGTGCCCAAGCCCAAATCCATCTGACGGTGATCCGGGCGCGAGCGGTCCTGGTCGGCGCGCGTACGGCGCTGGTCAATGCAGCCCGAGGGTTGACCAAGTCTTACGGCGCACGACTTCCGAAATGCGGCACCGAACAGATGAATCGAGAGATTACGAAAAATCTCAAGCCCGAGTTGCGGGAAGCTTTAGAACCGCTGCTGGCGGAAATCGAATCGCTGAACGCACGCATCGTGGAGTACGACATGCGGATCGAGCAGATCGCGAAACAGGTCTATCCCGAGGTCGCTCGACTGAAACAGGTCAAAGGAGTCGGGCCACTGATTGCGTTGACCTACGTTCTGACCTTGGATAACCCGCACCGATTCCGCCGCAGCCGGGACGTAGGCTGCTTTGTTGGGTTGCGCCCGGGTCGCAGGAACTCAGGGATGAGTGAACCGCAACTGCACATCAGTAAGGAAGGAGACCGTTATCTCAGAACGCTGCTGGTACAAGGGGCGCACTACATTCTGGGGCCCTTTGGACAAGATAGTGATCTGAGGCGCTGGGGGCTGAAGCTATCGGAGCGGGGAGGAAGGAATGCCAAGAAACGAGCGGTGGTTGCCGTAGCACGGAAACTCGCCGTACTGCTTCACAAGTTGTGGGTCAGCAAAGAAGTTTACGAACCGCTGCGGAATAGCCGAAAGCAGATGGCCCAAGTCGCTTAGAAAGTCCGAGAACGTGGATTTGAACCACCGAGCTCAACCGCCGAGATCAGGTGACTGCGCCTAACTCCTGGCCCAGCTCCGGTCGAAAGACCAGAGCCAAGGTCGATTATCAGGTCGCAGCACCTACTGAATCGAGGACGCCCACCTGGCAGCGAGCGACAAACGCTCAGCAAAGACTGCGGATGGAAGGATGGCGACCCAGGTGGCTCGGTGAATCAGGTTAGGATCCACAGCTAGGAAAAACATCAACCGTCTTGACTCAGACCGGCCTTCTCATGGAAGGCGTTGAGACGGATTCCTCCGGCGGCGGAGGATGCAAGGGCTTTCACCTGGGCTAGCGACTGGATAGTCTCTCTCGCAGGGAGTCCGGTGCAATATTTCGGAAGACAGTTTCGACTCGGCTATCTGACTTGATCGCGGTTAAGTATGCGTCGGTTGTGCTCTGCGCGGCGTCGGCTTGGAACGCTAAAGCGACTGCCCAATGTCCGTCGGCCTGCTGCGGACTTACGAGCAAGTAGCCTCGTACAAATGGTGGAAAGTCGAGCCCTTGATGTTGCTGCGTTGAGGACACCATGAGGATCGAAGACGTAAAACTCTGCACTTGTTCTCTGTCGATGTCTTGTTTGAAATAGATCACAGCGGACGCCTGTTGGTCCGAACCCAGGGAAGCCTTCTTAGGAGAGTGCTGCCAGGCAACAAGATTTTCTTTTGCGAGAACCCTCATCCCAGCACCGAAAGCGATAAGGCTCATAAGACCACCTGCCGCTAGCCCGACTCCGAGCCAACGCGTGCGCCAATAAACGAGAGGAGGGATGGCGACAATGAGGAGTACGACTGCGACGCACCATGCGATTGCGTAGTCGTACTGAGCCGCGTAGCCAAAAGGAATCGAGGCGCACTGCTTGGCCAGCTTCAGGCCCCATACGATGCCCCCTGTGGATAAGGCGAGCGCAGCTCCCCAGTTCAAGTATCGCTGGCGTTGCGACAGGGGTTCGTCACTGACGAAGATCGACATGACGGCTACAGATTAGCGCAGTTCGTTGCGCACCCGCGAAACCAAGACAACACTCGGAGCTAATCCGATTTCGCGCCGACCCGGGTGACCGGACAAGTGACTCCACATGTCTGGTAACGCGACGTACCAGGCGCGTTAACTCCAGACATCGCTAGTTTTGTCGCGCGAATCTAAATCGCCCAAGTTTGGAAGTGCTATTCATAGCGTAAAGCGACCAGAGGATCGACTCGCGCGGCGCGCCATGCGGGCAGGAGGCAGGCGGCAAGTCCAGTAACCACGACGATCGCTACCACTGTGACGAAAGTCCACGGATCAGTAGCAGAGACACCAGAAATTTGGCTGGCAACAAAACGTGTAAGCGCGTAGCTGCAAGCGAGACCGACCAGAATCCCTCCCGCGACCAAACGGAAGCCAGTGAGGAGCACAAGGCGGCGAATATTTGCCTGTTGTGCTCCAACGGCCATGCGAATGCCGATCTCGCGGGTTTGGAGCGAGACGGTATAGGCCATCACGCTGAAAATGCCGACGACCACCAGGACCAAGCCAATCGACGCAAAGGCTCCAAGCGTTGCGAGTTGAAATTGCGGTCCACGGTAGAACTCTTGCAGGGAACCTTCCAGCGTCCCAGACGCGGAGATTTGCACACCGGGATCGAGAGCCCGAACCTCCTGGCCCATATTCCTTAACAGCGAGCCGGGATCGACGGAGGTTCTGGCCATGAAGACTCGCCAGTTAAATCCCGCGACGCTGTACGGGACAAAGACTTGCGGAAAAGACTGCCATGCGGGGTGATCGTAGCCACGTGTCTTAAAGTCACGAACGATTCCGACAATTTCGAAATATGTGTCATGCGGCGCGGCGGCCGCAAAATACGGTCTGTCAAAAATGTCCAGTTTAACTTTGTAGCCGACGGGATCTTCGTTCGGAAAGTACTGACGGGAGAAAGCTTCATTGATCACCATTACGTCTCGCGCCGCAAACACATCGTCTTCAGAAAAGAGTCGTCCGCGAAGCAACGGTATTCCGAGTGTTCGAAAATAGCCATCGCTGCACATTTCAAAACGCGTCTCCCAGGGTTCGGTGTGGGGCTTGCCGGGAATGGTGGTGTCGGTGGATTGATACTGAAGTGGCGGTGGATCGGCCGCCATTTCCGCAACAGAGGTCACGCCCGGGAGAGCCTGCAACCGGTCGAGAAGTTGGCGAGTGAGCGCGTTTTTCCGTTGTAAAGTGCCAGCGATATTCGTGTTATACGACGGCGGTAGATTGATCTCGAAGTAGAGAACATTCTTAGGATCGAAGCCAAGATCCACGTGTGTGAGAATGAGGAAGCTGCGCATCAAAAGGCCCGCACTAATTAGCAGGACAATCGACAGCGCAACCTCACTGACCACCAGGCCTCCGCGAAGCTCACTGTGCCGAGAATTTCCTCCGGCTCCCTTGCCACCGCCGGCAAGACGTGGCTGTAAATCGCCTCGCACGACGTGGAGCCCGGGTGCAACGCCGCAGAAGATCGTCGTCAAAATGGTCAGGCCGAGAGATAGAAAAAGCACCGCCGCATTCATATGAATGACGATTTCCTCGGGGAGCGTTGCAGCGGGAATCAGGGCGATAACGACTTTCAGACCAAAGTATGCGAAGACGCAACCGGCAGCGGTAGCCGCGGTTGCAAGTAAGAAACTTTCCGCCAGCAGCTGCTGGATGAGGCGACCGCGGGTTGCACCAAGCGTGGCGCGAACAGCCATTTCCCGCTCGCGGGCCGTCGCACGAGCAAGCAAGAGGTTTCCAACGTTGCTGCAGGCGATCAACAAGAGCAGGAACGCAGCAGCGAACAATTCATAAAGGGTTTTGCGGAAGTTTCCAATCAGACTGTCGAGTAGCGTCTGCGGCGCAATCGCGAACTTTTCTTCCGGAAAAACTCCATCTGGGTTCGGCCGGTGCATGCGGTGCGCGATGGCGTCGAGGTCTGCCGCGGCAGTCTCGATGCCAACGCCGGGCTTGAGGCGGCCCACGACTTGTAAGTCTCTGTAATTGGGAGTCATGGGAAGCCAGAAGTTTGCGCCGAAGGCGTTGAACTCTGGGGGCATGATTCCGACGAGTGTTGTGGGCCTGCCGTTCAGAACGAAGATTGTGCCGAGAATTTTGGAATCGCCAGCAAACTCTCGCTGCCAAAGTCGATAGTTCATCACGAACACCGGAGCGGCGCCAGGGCGCCCATCTTCCTCCGAGATTGCGCGGCCCAGTAACGGCGGAACAGCCAGATAGTCAAAAGTGTTTGTTGTTACTACCGCGCCGAATGAAAAGAAACGGGTGGATTTGCCGTCGTCGTACGTGGGGCGCATGTCAGCGTGGGCTATGAGATCTTCAAACACATGATTCTGCTCGCGAAAGGCTCGCGCCTCCTCGAGCGAGAAGGACTGGCGAGTTTTCCATCCGCCGGTGCTCGCCAAGTTGTTCATTCTAAGGACGACGGATCTATTGAAATCCTTATAGGGCAGCGCGTGGAACAACACGCTGTCGAAAACGCTGAGTACAACCGTGGAAGCTCCGACGCCGAGAGCCAAGGTGAAGATGGCGATCAAGGAGAACTGACGATTATTCCGGACGTTGCGGAGTGCGTAGCGGAAGTCGCGGGCGAGACCGTCGAGGTAGGATCTCATACGTGCAAACTCTACATTGAAGCGGCCGCGAATTGTAGGTACTACCTATAACGGTAGCTACCCAGTTCCATTCCGCTCTGGGTTGCACTCAGTGCCTGATAAACGCGGTAACTGGACAAGTGCTGGGGAAGGGAGAGACCGGCCCAAACATGGGCCGTGCGATGCGGTCGTCGCTCCGCAACGGCCTTGTGAGACGAGCACATCGGTTGATTAGGGGGCAATACTGAGTACCGATGCGTTTTTTGCGAAAATTGCGTCGCGTTAGCACACAAGCGAACTAGGGAAAAGGGGACCCGTTTCTTCACAAAATCCGGTTCAGATTACTCATTCTCCGGCAGGAATCCTTCTCGCATTTTCTGCAGAGAAGACTCCAATAAAATTTCTGCAGTTTTCAGTGCCTTCGTTCGTCCGACTTTCTTACTTCAGGCTCCAGTTGCAGGCGTCGGCGACCTTCGGCAGCTCTGAAGCAAGGCCACTCAAATCGAATTGAATCATGGCTGGATTGGCGTCGAATGGCGCGAATTCAAACGTAAGTTTCTGTGCTCCGGCGATTTGTTTAGCCGCGCTGATTCCATCCGTTGCAAAGAGCCCGCCGTGGTTTGTCGATTCGACCCATCGGTCTGGAATGGGTGGGTTTTCGTCGAAACGTAACCTGATATGGTGATCGCCCGCTGGGCCTCCGTCGCTGTCTTCTTCCACACTAGCCGGCACGCCTGTACTGACGTATGTATCCGTCTTTCCTTCCTTACAACGGATAATCAGCGACGGTCTTCTGTCCCCGGTTACGCTTGGAATCGTGTTCTCCGCGTTCAACGTTAGAATGACGGTTTTTGAGCTGTCCATGGCGGAAGTTTCCTCCTTGACGATCCATTTATCCTGAGGGACGTTTTGGCTGGAAGAGTCTCCCGAAGTACCTGTATCTGCGGCGCGTGAGGGGGGCGAGACGATCCTCCCAATCACCCAAAGCAGCGCCAATATCAGAATCAGGCCTCCGAACGCTTTCTTGGGATCCATGCAGCACCTCGTAATTCGGATGATACTTATAGTCCGTGGACACATAAACGGCGAGGTTTGAATATGCAACGCAAGAGTAAATGGACGACATTCGCGTTCGCTTCGGAAAACGAGTTCGTCAGTTGCGCCACCGGCTGGGCGTGTCGCAGGAGGCGTTCGCTGACCTGTGCGGACTCGATCGAACGTATATGGGGGGAATTGAGCGAGGAGAACGCAACGTCGCTCTCAGAAACATCGAAAAAGTAGCCCGGGCTCTGAAACTGTCGCTTTCTGACCTCCTGAGGGGAGTCTGATCCGTCTATCCTGCTCTCATTCCCCGATTCTTTCTCAGTCCCGCGAAATCGACCCCTTTTTCCAATTTCGGGCGAGCGTTGAAAGTCTCGGCTCATTCCGTCATGTTTGAAGCGCAATTTCCGCCTGGATGCGTTGATCCGAGAGAATAGCGCTTATTTCGAACACGGTCCTCTCGCGAAGGACGGCGGGATCCCAGTTGAATGTCGCCAACCGATAAAACTGATTGAACTCCGCTTTGTGATGGCCCATCCAATTCGCAGTTCGAAGCAAACGAGAAATTTTGGTGCCCGGGCGGGTGTCGAACCTGGACGACATGTCACAAGTCCTGTGTTCTGGCGACGTTGCCACCCTCACTCGCGCCACTCGGTACCAATCGGTATAGCGACCATTATAATCTCGTCACGAAGCACGGGAGTGCGACCTTGGGCGCGTACGGCGAATGTTGGCTAGGCACGTTTTATGTGGGTTCGGTGAAGAGCGACGTTCACCCAGATTTGATTGGGCTGTTCCGCTCCAAAGACAGAAATATCGTACAGGGTACAAAGCACACGCTGCCGATTCAGATGCGGAGGTGGCTCGATACTCTTAAGGACGACGAAGATGTCTCCGCGGTGTTCTATCGTGCCCCCCTAGCGGTAGTGCGAGACCGGCTGGAACTCAAAGGCTACACGCTCGCAGCTGCAAAATCCGCATTCAAGGCGACGTGCTTTAAGCAGGTCAAGGACATCGATGATGAAGATGCGGAAGACACAGAACTCGGTGAGTACCAGAGAGCAAGATACAAGGCCCTGACAAAGCTTGAACCCGACGGATGGATACAGAGACTGCAAGCCATCAGGACGCAACGCAGCGATGGATCGGCAGAAACAGAAACTGTCGAATCATCGTCCATGTTCGATATCTATGATTCTGATTGGTACGGCTACGCTGGGCCTGATCTGAACGTGCCTTTGAGGCTCGCGATCGAGGCATGTGAACCTGATGACGAATTCATTTACGACTTAACTGACCTGGTCCTCCAGGGATATTACTCTACGGATGATGACTTCGTCTCAGACACCTTGCGTCCTGAAGATGACATCAAGTTGACCGACGGCAAACGCATTGTTCTAACTGAAGGAAAATCGGACACATGGATAATTTCTGAGTCGCTGAGGTTGCTCTACCCCAACATAGCCGACTACTTCGCGTTTATGGATTTCGAGTTAGCGAAGGTTGGGGGCGGCGCGGGGAATCTGGCCAATATCGTGAGGGCGTTTGCCGGCGCTGGCATTTTGAATCGCGTGATAGCGCTTTTTGACAACGACACAGCAGCAGAGGCAGCCATTCGATCTTTGCGCGGGCTGCAACTTCCAGAACACATCAAAGTCCTAACGATGCCTGCGCTCTCAGCGCTCGAGAACTATCCGACGATCGGACCGTCCGGACCTGTCACAATGAACGTAAATGGAGTAGCTGGAAGCATCGAGCTTTACCTTGGTAAAGACTGCCTTGCCGACGAAAACGGGAATCTCGCTCCGATTCATTGGACGGGTTACGAGGCAGGCGTAGGAAAATATCAAGGTGAAGTTCACTTTAAAGATCGTATTCACGAACGCTTTAAACAAAAGCTCGAACGTTGCGCTTCGGACGCCGCAGAGATTGAACGCGTAGATTGGAGTGGAATACGCGAGATCGTTGGTGTCCTCTGTTCGGTTTTTCACGCGCTGGATTCGAGGCTCATTAACGAGCTCGCGATCATCGATTTGTACGCTGAATAATCCCGTGCCGGTCAGTTGGAATCCGCTTCATTCGGATACGGGCGAGCCGAGCGCCAAGCTCGAAAATTTTCCCTATCCAAACGTCGCACTGAGTACAGTTGCCGCACATCTCACCGCTAGGCTAGTGCGTGTGCCCGATGACGAGTGGAAAGGCTTACCATTTTCCACACATCTTCGTTACGGACGGAAGGCTCTCGACGATCTGGGGTACCTCAAATAGCGAGCTCCTGCCGGGAGTTCGTACGAACCCCCCACCTGATTTCCGTCGCTCATTTGTGCATTCTATGGCCGAAGACGCTGCATCCAGCAGGGAAGCGTCGAGGAATTCGGAGGCCAGCAATGCCATGCGACAAGCTAGTTCTACTCACTCACAATATAAGGCGTCGGTATCTCCGCTTAGTTCGCGAATTTGGCGCACGTGGTGGTTACGAGAACGTGTCGCCGTTGCGCGATGCTCCCTGGGACGACCCAGTTCGCCTGCATTGCTACGGTCGATGGAACCGAATTCACAAAATCGAATTCCTCGAAGTCGCAAAGTTAGGCTTTTGGCAAACGCGGAGACTGGCCGAGAAATTCATAGGGAGCTTGACAGGGACAATCATCACTCGGATCGATTGGTGCCTCGATCTGGATATTCCATTCCCTGATGTGGCGGCAAGGGCCCGACTCTTAGGAACGCACAAGCGCAGATGCGTAGAGCCACGGCGGCAATCAACCGTGAGATAAACGCGCGCGACCGTCGATTGCTGGGCAGACGCCGGTGATGCGCAGTGGCACCGTGGCCCGCGTGGGACCGGACAAGGTTTACATCCGGCTTGCCGGCGGCAGAACTGTCACCGTGAAACGCAACGACGATGAAGCCTGGGAAAGGAATCCAACGCGCCCACCGCACGTGATTTTCATTCCTGATTTCGATTGTGGCCGAGACATCGTGGGATTAAAAGTTGAAGTTGACACCGACTGGTTCATGCATGGCGTTTACGTCGGCGTAAAAAGCCGGAACACTGACCTGACCGGGGTTTTTTGTACCAGCCGAGGTGAGAGAGAATTCACCAGGAGGACGGCTGGAAATGCCCAACAAGAGGTACAAAGCAGAACAGATAGTGACGTTGCTGCGTCAGATTGAAGTGGGAATCGCGAACGGAAAAACCACCCCGCAAGTCTGCAAGGAAGCAGAGATCACTGTACAGACCTACTACCGCTGGCGAAAGGAATACGGCGGCCTGAAGTTGGATCAAGCGAAACGACTGAAGGAACTGGAGAAAGAGAACGCGAAGCTCAAGCGAGTGGTGGCGGAGCTGTCTCTAGAGAAGCAGGTTCTGAAGGATATTGCGGAGGGAAACTTCTAAGCCCTGAGCGACGTCGCAGTGCGGTGGAGCATGCACGGGAGAAGCACGAACTGTCCGAGCGCCATGCTTGCCGGCTGGTGAAGCAGTGGCGTGGAACCCAGCGCTACGTGCCGATCCAGAGAGTGGATGAAGATGCGCTGACGCGAGCGATTATTACCCTGGCCAGTGAGTATGGCCGTTACGGCTACCGCAGGATCACGGCGCTGTTGCGGGCAACAGGCTGGCAGGTGGGGAAAGATCGAGTGCAGCGCATCTGGCGTCGCGAAGGGCTGAAGATACCCAAGAAACAAAAGCCGAGGAGAAGGCTCTGGTTCAATGACGGATCGTGTGTGCGGCTCAGGCCGGAGCGGGGGAATCAGGTGTGGAGCTACGATTTCGTGAGCGCCATGACTCATGATGGCAGAGCGATCCGTATGCTGACGATGATCGATGAATACACGCGGGAGTGCTTGGCGATTCGAGTGGCGCGAAGACTGGGCAGCTATGAGGTGATCGAAGCGCTGGCGGATGTGATGTTGTTCCGGGGAACCCCGGAACACATTCGTTCGGACAACGGCCCGGAGTTCGTGGCCGAGGAACTTCGGAAGTGGTTGAGGAACGTGGGGACGGGAACGTTGTACATCGAACCCGGAAGTCCGTGGGAGAACGGCTACTGCGAGAGTTTCAATGGGAAGCTGCGGGACGAATGTTTAAACGGGGAGATTTTTTACTCGCTCCGAGAGGCGCAGATCGTGATCGAGAAGTGGCGAGTGGAGTACAACACCAGGCGGCCGCACTCGGCGCTGGGCTACAAGCCGCCAGCGCCGGTGACGTTCGCGCCTCAAAGGGCGGCTCTCCGGTCGCCTACGGCTCCCTGCGAGCCACCCTTTGAGGCGTGGCCCCATGAGGTTGTGATGTAAACTCTCTCACTCACCGTGGTACAAAAACTCGGTCTGGTCAACACCACCCCGTAAAATATATGAGCCTATACCAAAACGTCGCACGGGTGCTCTATTCCGCCGCGATGATTCGCGGCGACGGTGGTTACCTGGCAGTGTCGAAATGTGCCAAGCGGTGGCTCGTGGTTTTACTGCCGACTGAGAACGACCGCGAGGATTATTTGTGGCGCTGGAGCGGTTCAAACGTCTGCTGCCCATTCGGTTGCATGTCTGCGCTCCATTTCACGCGGGAAATTACCCCGACCTCAACGGATTGGCACGCGACGCCAGAGATAAGGGCTTGAGTGCCAGGACATTGGATACGTCCCAGTCGGTGGCCATCGAATCGCCGGGTTCCAGCGACCCGACGGTGGGCCAACAAGCCGTTAGTATCGTAGCGACTTGTTCCCTTCAAGATCGACTGCTAGAGTAGTCGCTATATGCCTTCCGTGACACTAGGAACCTCCTTCCTGGGGCCCGCACAGGAATCATTCAAGACGACCGATTTTTTAGGTAAGGGTGGTTTCGGCGAAGTTTACCTCGCGGTTGGCGAAACATCGGGCGCGGTCGTGGCGGTGAAACTGTTGCCGCTGGGTTCGCTCAGTTCTGACGATTCGCGCCTAGCACTGATGAACGAAGTGCTGGCCGCGCAGCAAATTAAACATCCGAATGTCGTTGAAGTTTTGTTTGTGAACGATGGGAACAACTCTCCGGTTGGGCCTTACGTAGTAATGGAGTACGTGTCCGGAGGGACGCTAGCTCAGCTCATTAAAAAGCATTTGCAAGCCAAGAGTAACCTCTCCCTTGATCGGGCCGTAGAAATCATGGTTGACGTGGCGCAGGGCGCGAAGGCAATCAACGCAAAGGTCATTCACCGAGACATCAAGCCAGATAATATTTTGGCAGAAGGAAAAATCTTTAAGATTGGTGATTTTGGGATTTCCAAGTTTGTGGACGAAAGCACGCGTCTTCACACTTTCAAAGGGGCGCAGCACGTGATGTATATGGCCCCTGAAGGTTGGCAGTACCTTCCAAACACTCCCAAGCTCGATGTTTACTCGACGGGTCTCGTTTTCTACGAAATTTTAACGAACGTCCATCCTCTGTGGCAGAAAGTTAAGGATCACAATAACTTTCTTGATTGGGAAAAGGCTCACATGTACGAGCCGTGTCCTGATGTCCGTAAGATTCGCGCCGAGGTTCCGTTGCCTTTGGCGCAGCTTCTGTCCCGCATGGTTAGCAAGCGACCAGACGACCGCCCTTTGTGGGACGAAGTATTAAATATTCTCACCAAGCCAGATGTGAGCGGCGCCCCGCAGAATCCGTTGGTTTCCGAAGCGGTCGAGGCTGCTGTATCCAAAAAGCAGCAACTGGATAGCGAGGCGCTAAAACAAGCTGAGAAGCTGCGAGAGCGGCAAACGCAATTGAATCTTTATAGATACTCTTGTACCTCGCTTTTAGATAGCTTCGACCCGCTCATTGAGCAATTTAACAAAGCCTTTCAACACGGCCAGGTGACACGTGAAGACAGCTCACCTACGACAACCTATCGAGTGCCGCTTGGGGACAACATTCAAGTCACCTTTTATCAGCCGCGCCAAACTGGCATCAGGGTGAAGGGTGGAGAAATTATCGGCGGTGGCTGGATTGGTCGGTTGAGGGGAAGGAGCGCCAACTTAGTACTTCTGAAGCGTAGCCCGGACGATCTCTACGGCCAGTGGGTAGTTTGTGAAATTGGGATCATGGCGCTAGTCGACCCGTCGAAACTGATTGGCTCTTATGGGGTGACCTTAGGAATGACCACGCCTTTTGGATTCCAAGATGCTTTCTTCTACGACCAAATGTGGTACACAAACGGCACCATGCACGCTTTCACATATAACTTCATCGACGACGTGCAGGGTCATTTCGCTTTTCTCCTCAGGGATGCAGTCAAGTAGGTCCGTCAATCCGGCAGCAAATCGGGTTGCCGTCCGTCGTGAACCCGCCCTACAGCCGCTGATTACGCAAAACGTCCCACACCACGTTGCGTTCTACGCGGTCGGACCGCACTAAGTCCCAGGCCCTGTGTTTACACCCCATAAAAGGGCGGGAACTGCGCCAGATTTGATAGCAAACAACGCGGAAACCAACGTTCTCGGTCGCGGCCGAGATGGACGTTAGATAAGACTTGTTTCCTGGACCGTCTAGCTGTCGAGCGAAGCCCTGTGAAATGAGCAGGATACGGGCTTTATGATTTGGACCGCCATGGTCGTCGAAACCGCCGTGTGAATCGGACACGCGTGCAACTCAAATCCGCGACCCTTGAGAACTTATTTGCGTGGGCTTCGATGTCTTTTCAAGCTTCTTTCCTGCTGCATTCCTCGTCGTTGCCCGGCCTTTGCAGTTGCTTTCGTTTGCAGCGATCGCAGCACCCTGGAACCGCGCAGCGTCTTAGGCCGGGCGATCACCCGTAACACCAACGTGGGGTAGCGACACGATGTTGTGTCGGGCAAAAGGTTTTCGCAAGGCGCGAAATCCAACGAAATCATAAGAGCTTCCTGGCCGAACCTCCCGGCTTGGGAAAACCTGCCGCGTTACCCGGTGACGTCAAGCACCGGGTGGCGCGGCTGCCTATCTTGTGAGGAATCGCCATGGGCAGACCAGCAAAAAGCACCTACCTACACAAGCTGCATGGCACGCAATCCCAGGCTGCCGCGGATAAGCCGTCCGGGTTCGTTGGTGGCCGCCCGAAATTTCCTAAGCATCTTTCGCCCGCTGCTAAAAAAGCTTTCAAGCACGCGGTCGCGTTACTGGAAGCCAGGCACACGCTCACCGAAGGTGATGAGGTGATGCTGGCTTTGTACGCCACCGTTTACGAACGATGGCTCGAGGCCAAATCTTGCCTTGTCGGCAACCTGATGGTGGACATTCCCGTGCTCGATTCAAACGGCCAGGTGCACGTCGTGAAACGCGTTAACCCATTGCTGAAAGTGGCCACGGAATGTGAGGCAAGGCTGCTGACCATCGATAAGACGCTCGGCCTATCGCCGGTAGATAGGGAACGCAGCAAGCAAACGGCGCTGGACCCGAAAGAAGAAGTGGTGCCAGGCAGCATCGAGGATCTAAATCCCGAATGGTTGAACCCGCGCGCGGATGTGATCCCGTTCACACCGCTACCGCCTTCAACGGAGGAAGAAAATGAGGGGAATGGTTGACATCGTAAACGCGGCCGGAATTGCGGCCAAGAAATACACAGTTGTACTGCACCCTTCAAAACTAGACATGTGGGGCCTCGGAAAGTTGTATAGCTTCCCAAGCTGAGAACGCCTCGTGCGGCGTTCGATTTTGAAGACCTTGATGAGGGCGATTGTGATTGTACTCCTCGATCCAAAGTCCAATCGACGCACGGGCCTCTGCGATGCTGCGATATTCGTGGACCCAGACTTCCTCTTCTTTCAAGCTGCGATGGAACCGTTCGATGTAGCTGTTGCCTTCCGGGTGATGATACGCCGTTCTGCGGTGGGTGATGCCGAGCCGCGAAAGTGTTTGCATAAAGCGTGTTGAAGTAAATTGCGTTCCGTTGTCTGTGGTCAGCGTCAAGTTCGCATCACGGCTCCCTGCAGGCAAGCGGTTCAGCACCGCCTGTTCCACCGCCGCCAAAGCTTCTTCCGTTCGGCAGCGGCGCGACAAGTCCCAGCCCACGATCTCCCGCGTGCAGCAGTCGATCACCTCCACTAGATACGTCCAGCCCACATTTGCTCCGGCCCACACTTTGGTCATGTCGGATTGCCAGATCTGATTCGGTACAACTGCTTCCACGCGGCCGCACTCTTTCTTGCGTCGCGCCCGAAGCCGGCGTGAACGAACCAGCAAGCCGCGTTCGCGCATGACACGCAGTACGCGCTTGCGATTAACGCACAGATTTTCTTTCCGTTGCAGCCACCACGCGATGCGGCGATAGCCGTAGGAGGTTTTCTCACCGCACGCCGCAACGATCTGTTCATCGTAGGTGCGATCCGCTCGGCTGCGGTGTGGGCGCTTCTGGTAATACAGGCTGGAGCGGCTGATCCTCAGCGTGTTGGCCACCAGCGTCGCCGTGTAGCCCTCCGTCACCAGTTCTCGTGCCTGGGAGTGCGCCATGCCGCAGCTCACTCCCCCAACACGTTTTTTAATATTTCGATCTCCAGTTGCTTGCGACCCAGCGCGCGTTCCAGTTGCTTGACGCGCTTGGCCTGCTCCTGGTCTACGCCGCCGGCCGCGCTTCTCCCCCCAAGCGCGGCCTTCGCTCCCTGTTCCGCTTCATCTTTCCAGCGATACCAGAGATTCGCTGCTACGCCATGCTTGCGGCAGGTCTCGGATACATTCCCACTCCGCAGACCTTCCTGAAGAATCTCCCACTTCTCTTCCGGACTGCGTTTCACCTGCGCTTTACGACCCATGCTGCCTCCTCGTTCGGAGGCCCCTATCCTACACTTGGCAGGTGTCCAGTTTTAGAGGGGTGCAGTACACAGTCCTTGACGTACTCCTTGTGGCCGGTCGGCTCATTAAAGACCGAGGGGTTCAAGCGCGCGTCAGTGGGAAGCGTGCCGGTACCGCAGCAGAAATTATCCGTGGAATGGGTGAGGCCGAACGCGCTGCGCTCCGCGAGCGGGTGTTGGGGTGAAAGAGGCTCTAACACCGTCCGGTAAGAAATGGTGCACCAACGAAGTTGACGCCTTCTCGGCGATAAGGAGAACCACCTTGAAAATCTTTTACCCCAACCGTCCCGACGTTTCGTTTAACAAACCCCGTCCCGAAGCTGAAGCCTTGATCGCCGCTGGTCTGGCGAAGCCATGGGTTGAAGTTACTCCGGTGCGCGTGCCCAACGCGAAGTTCGTCGTGTGCACGGACGCTCTCACCTTTGAGCCGTACATCAATTCCTCGTGCGGTACCTGCGGCAACCGAAATCAGCACTACGGAAAAACCGCTCACCTCACTCAACAGTTTCGCCACTGCGGCGTCGTTGACGCGGTGCCAGAACAGGTTGGGGAAGAGTATGTCCGTCGGCGAAACGCGTGGAAACCCACACCGAAACCGGCGCTCACCCAAGAAGAACTAGACGCGTGCTTGGTCAAGAGCGTGCCGCTAAATCATTTCGCTTAAGGAGCACCACCATGGATCTCGAACGTCGAATTTCCACAGTCGCATTTGCGTGCCGCGCCGCCAAAGACGGAAGCGAGAAAGTCGTCGAAGGCATGGCTGCGCGGTACAACCGCCTGTCGCAACCGCTGCCCAACCCGAACGGTTGCGGCACGTTTCGTGAACGCATTTTGCCCGGCGCGTTCAAAGGGTGCATGGGCCAGGACACGGTCATGCTGCAAGACCACGATCCGAGCCGCATCCTTGGCCGCACAAAATCCGGCACGTTGAAGCTGGCCGATACTGCCCAGGGCTTGCAGTTTCGCTGCGTGTTGCCGAACAACCAGACTGGCAACGACCTTCACGAATCCGTTCGGCGCGGCGACATTAACTCGTGCTCGTTCTCGTTTGGCATGGGTGAACGCGGCGACAAGTTTGACGAGATGGACGAAGAAGACTTTGACGAGAACGGCGAGGAACGCGTCGCGAAGAAAAAGTCCGGCAAGCAAATGATTGTTCGGTCGCTGATCAACATCGACAAGCTGCATGACGTGTCGGTGGTGACGTACCCGGCGTATCCCAACGTCACCTCGGTGTCCGCCCGCAGCATGGCGCTACCGGCCGTCATCGTGCCCACCCAAAAACAGATTGACGACAGCACGCGGCGCTTTGAGGAAGACATCACCGTCACGAGTTTCGCGGCTCGTCGGAAGAATTTGCTGGCTGCGATTCTCAGCTAACGAACTGCGCAGCCCGGCGCACGCACCACTCGGGCAAAACCGAAGGAGAAACACCATGTCCATTGACACAAAAGGATTGACGCTGCTGGTAGCTGAAGCAGACGCTCTCTCACAAAAAGCAACGTTGACCAAAGCCGAGCAACGGCGCAGTGCGTTCTTGATGTCCGCCATCAGCGCAGTGAAAGCCGGCGTGACACTCGCCGACATCGAGCTCGAACGCTTGAACGAGGTGGAAGACCGCAACGGATTCCGCCGCACGGTGATTGAACGAGCGAACGAGACGGATGCCAAGGCGTTCTTCATGCGCAAGCTCGTCGAAGTTGGCGACAGCCGCGAACTCCGCAGCATCACCACGGCCAGCACAGAAGGCTCGCTCCTTTCGATGATTGGCACGTACACCGGCCTGGGCTACTTCGTGCCCACGCGGATGTTCGGCAACGTCTTCTCGACCATGAAGCAGCACGACTTCCTCTACGACGAGGATAAAGTCACGGTAGTCAAAACCAAGGACGCCAGCCCCATGCATGTGCCCACGTTCTCGGACGTAGCGAACGTCGCGGTGCAAGTCTCTGAAGCCACCAATACGTTCGGTAACCGATTCTCTTCGGATGCATGGTTCCTGACGGTTTTCGTGCCGAAATCAAGGAGCACCGCCGCGACCTTGTAGCGGCCCTCGAGGATCAGATTGTAAGTCACGATGCCTAAGTTTGCGTCCGCCAGAGCTGCATCGCTCGGCTGAATTTTCCGCCACAACACTTGCGCGAGTTTCACACCGAGCTCTAGCAGGCACTCATACGCTGCCGCAAAGTACTCTCTGCCCATTGGAAGCGAATCGCCCAAACACAAGCTCGGAGATAAGTCACATGAATTGGCACGACAAACTTCCAGGTACTGATGTGAAACTACGCCGCCGGTGTGCACGAATAGGTTGCGGCGTTCTGTCACTTCGATAAACCGCGGCCAGGCGGGCAGATCAACGTTGAGCTTTATCCCAAACTTCTTTTCGAGCCAGCCGAATTGTTCACTGTGGCTTTTGCGAAGCACCGCGTCGATTTCCTTATCAATGACAAACTCTCGTGCAGCTTCTAGCGACCCAAAGGAAACCAACTGGGAGTACGTCAGAACGTTTTCCAATGAATTTACGGCGTCCGGTTTTAAGGTGAATAGCTGGCGAATCAGCCGACCCACGAAAGCATCGAATTGGCTCACGAGAGCCACTAGAAAACTTCGCGGGACCACTTGACGTGCGGCGTCCACGCGTTCGACTCGGCGGCTGAGACTTAGGTATTTGGGATACTGGCCTGGATCGAAGTTGTAAGTTGTCTTTTCCTCACTTACGGTGGCCGTACACTCACCCTTGAAGAATTCGACGAGCTTGTTTTGAGAGAGTTTACGGACTTCCTGAATCGCGCGAGCTGCCAGTGGCAATGTTTCCGCCAGGCCATCGATCTGATTCACGAATAAGTCGACCTCTTCACCAATGTTCTGCGGCTGTAGGTTGACTCGTTTCTGCGGTTTTGCGGGCTTCTCCTCGTCACTCACCCCGACCTCCCTGCGCCTCGACCTGGGGTGAGTGTAGCACGAAGCCCGTACCTTGTTGATTACACCAGTCCCCGCTCCATTCCCGCGCTGAGGCCAGATGACGCTAAGGTAGATGCGGAGGCTCAGATGACAAGCGATTGGGAAATCGTGGACGGCCCTCGTGTGAGCGAAACAGAGGTAACGCTGCGCGTGGCCATCAAGGGGACCGTTACTCAGTTCTCTAGCCAGGGCCCAGGGCACCTCACTCAGAGCGACCTCAGTGGCACCCGGCTGGGCAGTTGGACATATAGGTCTGGGATCTGGAGCGCGGTTGAATCTGACGATAGGGGGAAAGGAGAACGCGCCGCGGCCCCGCCTAACCTTAATTCGCGGCTCTCGCAAATTCATGAACGAATGCTGCCGGCCATCGAAACGCTACGCCTAAACCCGCCGGGCAGTGAAGCCACGTTGCTCAGCTGAGGGAGCCTGCTACGGTACGGGCCCCGTCTTGGTACAATTTGGTACAACGCCCAATCTTTGACTACAAAAAACGCTAAAAACAAAAGGAAATTGGGGTGAGCGACGGGATTTGAACCCGCGACCCTCGGTGCCACAGACCGATGCTCTACCGGCTGAGCTACGCTCACCACTGACTGATTATGAAGGGTTTAAAGCTTTTTCTTGCTTTTACGTGTACCCACGGTTGTACCCAATCTGGAATGGCGACGGTTCGGCTTTTCGAGCTTCTTGAATGCCTGTTGGAGCCTGTCCATTGCCTTCTTAGATTCCTTGGGTACGACTTGCTTCTTGATGTAAAACTGCCGCGTGGTCTTCAAATCCGCGTGGCGTAGGATGGCCTGAATCGTCGGTTCAGGAACGCCCAACTCGTACAGATTCGTAGCGAGCCCGCGCCGGAATCCATGCCAGCCCGCCCATGATTTTACACCAGCGGCCTCCAAAGTAGGAACTATTACGCGGCGCGCAAGATTGGCAAGGTTCAGAGGTTTGCCTGCTTTCGGACCCGCGAAAATATAAGCGTCGTCCGGGAAGCCGTTTCGATACGCATCCAATCTCTTTGCCAGAATCGGCAGGACGGGCACCGGAGCCTTAGAATCCTTCGTTTTTGTCTTGTCCCGCTCCGATGTATTCCACACGCTGCGCGAAACGAACAGTTGGCCGTCACGTAGGTCGCCCCACTTCAGACCGCGCAACTCGGAACGGCGCAGTCCGGTGAAGGCTGCGGTTGCGACGACTGCTGCAGCCGTGGGCTCTTTCTTGAGCGCGTTCACCATCGCCGTAATTTCGGCCACTGAATATGCTTTGGTTTCCTCAGATTCCTCGCCCTGCGGGACTTCCGTGTGCTCCATCGGGTTGCCAGCCGCGATCGCGGAGTCCTGTCTGTTGGAGATCTTCACGTCGGTGATTTCATTCTCGGGCGTGACGGCTGGACTGAAGTTGTTGCACACAAAATTGTCCCTCAGCATCAGTTCATTCGCTTGACCACATCTTCGGGTTGTGTGGAGATCACACCGACTCACAACATTACGACCAGTGATGGTCGGAGCGTTGACGCTGCGCGTCTCTCGCTGATGGACATTCTCGTTTCGCGCGACGGTTACGCGACCATCAAGAAGATCGAACTTGTCGAAGACGTTCGCGCGAATAAAGTCGTGCTTACGTGCGAGCCCGAGCACACATTTTTCGCCGGGCAAGACGGTCCAACAATCCTCGCGAGCAATGCAGTGCCGATAAGCTGATGCGCCATCTTCATTACACTTCGAAAGAAACGTTTCTTCGTCACTCGCTGAATTTTCGCGTCTCGCACTATCTTGATTTGCCTGATGGCAGCGTGATCGTTACGGGACAAATGGACCCAAGCTATCGCGAAGCGTTTGAGGCTGAAGCTGATACGACCGCGCTGCCTTTCGTTTTGTCAGGGGAACAGATTCCAGCCAACGTCTCGACTGCTCTCGCACATCTTGGCGTAACAGATTCAGACAACACGATGCAGTTGAGTCTCAAAATCGCTCGGCAACATCCGGCATTTCATCCGACTCAGTTCTAACCTCAAAACCCATTCTTCGGAGAAGATCCCATTTCTAACCTATTAACGAATCCCGCCGTTTTTACAGCTGCCCAGACTTCGAGCTTCAAGAGTCAGACTTCACCCACGCTCGGCTCGTTTCGATCTTTGCTTATAAAGAAGGTACTTTGGGAAAACCCTATGTCGGCTGGGCATCAAGCCATCATCGTTGACCCCGTAAGCGGTGCCGTCCTATTGTCCCTGACGGCGTCGGCTGCGGGAGTTGGACAAAATATCGACTTTCTACCGAACCCCGAAACGTGGAGCGACTTCGAAGTTTCGACGCTGACAAGCGGTGCGTTGTACGTATATTTCGCGTGAGAGAAATTACTGCGTTCAGTTAGATCTGGAATTCCAATAAAGTGACGGACATCCGTCGTACGTATATTTGCAAATACTCCTCAGTCCGCGGTAATGAGGCTCGCTTCGCAAGCGCGATTGTTCCATCCCGTTAGCAAAACGACTTTTATTTAAACGAAGTTCTGGGACCCCCGCCCCAGACACAGTGGCCGCCAATTCCCACGAGTTGGCGGCTTTCTCCTTTTCCGGTTTTAACCCTTCGAATGACGCCTCGCTGATGTTTGACGAAGCATTACTTCGCGCAGCTCTAATAACAAACCAGGTTCTGGGAGAAAATCCCATTTCAAATTTACTCGCGAATCCAGCGGTGATAACAGCGCCACTCGCTTCTAGTTTTAAAGGTCAAACCGCCACGTCGCTCGGATCGTTTCAGTCTCTCTAGATCAAAAAGGTCCTCTGGGAAAATCCACGACTGCGGGGCATCAGGCCATCAACACAGACCCCGTCAGCGGCGCAGTTCCGGTCTCGTTGATTCGCATTCTGCGATCCTAATGCGGTCAAAGTAAGGGCGGACAAATTTCTTATTCCTGTCCGTAATTGCGATCACGCGGCCTCAGTCACGCGCTACTTCGATGGATCGCCATTCCTACTCTGCTTCCCCTAAAAAGGTCTGTCCCGTGAACAGCATGCTCCCAAGTCACGGTGGCGTTACAGGGATCTCCAGGTATATATCGACTATCTGCATCGTTTTAACTTGACTTCCACGTATAAAATGGTTAGTTACGTGGCGTCGTGCCGCGGAGACCCCACGATGCGTATCCGACCGACTCTCATCATCGCTTTTGTATTAGTCGCTTTGAGTGTTGTAGCTTCGCAGTCGCTGTCCGCACAGACCCCGGCCTCAGGAATGACTTGTCTTGCCGGGAAACAGTGCCAAAACCCCACGCTTGAGTTGAGCTTTCTTCTGCCAGCGTTTCTTGTGAATGCCAATTGGGACAGCACCGTCGTGATCGTCAATGAGAATTCTGCTGATTCTTACGCTGATCTCACCATGCGAGATTCATCCGGCGAAATCGTCGCGAAGCCTCGAACCAAGATTCCAGGTAGAAGCCATGTAAATGTTGACATCGCTTCGGTATTAGCAGCTGCCCATTCCGGCACTGAAACAGGAAGCATCGAAGTCTCCCCCGCCACGGACGGCACGGGGACCGGGATCATTGCGCAGGTTTCCATGACTTTCCGAGGAGTCGCGGGCGGCAGTTACGTAGATTTCGAACCGACACGACCCAATGCCAATAGTTCACTTGAATTGCGTGCTGTCGGCGATTCGAGTGCGCTCTCGCCTATCGTAGCGATAACGAGCACAGTTCCTTTGATTCAACACGTCGCGATTCGATGCGCTCGCAACGGCTCGTTCTTCAATAAGACCATCACGCTTCCCTCGAATGGAACCGTAGTTACTCGTGCTTGCGAAACTGGGGACGCGATATTGGACGATCCGACCAATCCATCTGGATCGAAAGATTCTGCGAGTGGACTCGACTTGGTCACGGATGGCCCTCCGGGCTCCTTCGCGGCTCTAGGCCTTGTGCCTCACATCGAACAGGGCGGCATTACATATACCGGCGCGCCATTCTCCGACCCGAGAGGTAGTAAGACAGCAAGTACTGCATTCGCAGGCGTGCCGGTGGGCGACGTTTCTATCGCCCCGGGATCGAACTACATTCCAAGGCTCTCGGTGGCAAACTTTTCGACTGAGCCTGCGACGGTTACGGTCCAGTATTCCCTGAGCAGTGGTAGATCAACATCTGTTAAAAATCTAGCGAGTCTGACCGTCGTGGGCGGCGGCACAGCAAGTGTCGACCTTGAAGGACTGGTGGGAAGTCCGGACGTTCGAAGCTCGTTCGTCGTAACCTCCAATCTCCCGCCGGGTGAGCTTGTCTCATCGCTGATATCTAGAAGCCCGACAGGCGTCCGCACTATCGAGATGCCTGGAAAGGACCTACAGAACGCTCACAACGGCGGCAACCATCCGTGGTCAACTGCTGACGGCAACACTTCCACTGCTATCCTCTTCAATGAAACGTCGTCGCCGGAGCCGTTCACGTTATTGATTTCAAGCGGCAGCTCAGTGTGGAAGACAAAACTCGTACTTGGGGCATTCGAGACGAGAGCTGTCGAAATAAATCATCTTATAGCGAACCAAATAAAAGATGACGCAGGGCACACGATTCCTGTCGAAATGCAGAGTGGGCAAGCGAACTGGGTGATCCCAGGCGAGTTCGGCGGAACGGGACGCGTTCTACAGATTAACCAGAACGACTTATCGGGCCGAAGTTTTAGTTGTGGCACTTACAGCTCAATTTCGGGAGGGGATTGGACCCCGGCTGAATCCACGATTGAGAAGGGAGCGGTGTCTGAATTGGGATCTCTTGAGGCTCAGGTCAGCTTGTCGGAGCAACAGTGTTCGTGTTCTGGAACGTATGTTGGAGACAGTTCTTCGTATTCCTACCTCTGGCTGACAGAAACGCCTTCGACCGCGACGATCTCTGGAGCCGATTACGATTCGGCTGTCAACGTGGAAGGGGTCGCCTACGGCAATGCTGAAATCGAAGGCCAAGTCTGCGACAGTTGCGGCTGCGATTGGGTTGAAGTGATCAATGAAAGCGTTACTCCTAAGGTGGTATTCACTTCCTTCACGCCCGATCCGATTCCTATTTCAGTTTCCCAGGCTGTTGTAGCAATAACCGTCGATCCATCAGCAACCATTACGTTGACGATTGTCAGTTCAGGAAGTGGCAGAGCAACCTTCTCAAATAACTCCACTTCAACCACGATTTCTGAGTCGACAAGCGTTGACATTGTTCCGACTGCGCTCTCTTCTTCCACGGCTTCAGGTCCGGACCTACAGCTAGAAGCGTTCTACAACGGCACGCTCGTTGCTTCTGTAGGGTTCAGCGTTACGTCAGGGGCCTGTACCGCAACCCTGAAGTCCACCGGCGGAGAAGGACTGAAGAACTGCCCGACCCAAGTTTACACAACAGATTCATTCCAAATTGCCAATTACTGCCCGGAGTGCACGTATTCGTGCGTTGTAAAAAGTCATGACAGTTCATACAGTCCGAGCGCATGTCAGGCTAATGTGGCCGCGCTCCAGGGAGCCCCAGAGCAAGGAATGACGGCGGGCAGCGCGGGCACTTTCTCGTACGTCGACTGCAACTACCATGACGTTCAATTTCAGACATCGGTAACGAACCTGCAAGGCATCATAACTACGTACTCAGGCGGCGTTTTCGGATTCGCGTGCACGAAATATCCGTCCGGCGCTCTCTGTCCGTGAGGCTGTCGATGAAATTCTGCGTCAAGTCAATCGCTGCATTGCTGATTTTGGCATTCGAGGCAGTGCCGGTTATCGCGCAGGGGAATTCTATTGGCGCGCACATTCAATCCATCTCCCCGGCTTCTGCTGTTACCACTCCTGGGACCGAAGTCTCGGTTCGAGGAGCTGGATTCGAAGCCGGTGCCGAGGTTTATTTCGGTGGGATTCAGGGCAGAATCACCAATTTCTTCAGTCCGACGAGCTTGATGGTCATCACGCCGTTTCTGCGACCCGGTCGCTATACCCTCCAGGTCAAGAACGGAGGCCGAATCACCGAATCAACCGTTGAGTTCACTGCTCTGCGCTCGCCCGTAGATGCCACATTCGATCACGCTAGAGCGGCGGAGGAAACCGACCTAGCATCCGCAGTCCGCGACCTGACCGAAGTGGCCAACTCAAATCCTGATTATCAGGTCCGGGCGCTTGCATCTTACGAAATTGGTCAGGCCTACTTCATGCATGGCGACTGGTGGCGGTGGGCTTCGGCAACGAGCGACATTTTCTCCGATTCCAGTAAGTCAGGAATGTCTATTCAAACTAATTGGCGATATCGCGTCGCAAACGAACTCACGAGCTACTACCTTCCGATAAGCGACCAAGTTGATCACGATTTGAAAGAAGCGAACTTCGCTGTAACATTCGACGTGACAAATAATCCGGAGCCCCGATTCTATCGAGGTCTCGTCTGCGCCAGATACGGCGACCTCGCTCAGGCTAAGATGGATTCCGATTTTGTCTTGAAAATCGATCCGGCAAACTCTTCCTATAAAGCGCTGGCCGAATATGTGCGTGCAGTGAGCAAACAGCCCACAAACCTTTCTTCGTTTTCACCGCAGAGCATTTCGGATCCACGTGCATTGTCGATCTTGGGAGAGGCGGCTTTCCTGTCAGGAGATGCGCGATTGGCAAACGAATACTGGTTGTACTCAGCGAAGATCTATCCTCTCGGAGCCGATCTCGCTTGTCTTGCAGGCCAAAAGCATCTCTCGCAGGACAAAAACAGAATTGCGAGATCCCTTCTTACGGAGTGCGCAACGATGTCTCCCAATAGCGATGAAGGGTTGAAAGCACGCTCGACATTAGCCTCAATGCCGAGCGGCGAGTAGCCTGCCATCTTCGCGCCAGCCTGTAATTAAATAAACGGTCAAAATTATCCTCATTCTCCGTAAGATTTCACTTGACTTCGATGGTTACTTATAGTATAATACTTGGTAGGTTAAATATCGCCCTTCTCCCTCTCAAATTTGATTTGTTAGACAGTGACGGCGGGCCATCTCCGTCTATTTATTCCAAAAGTCTCGTAATCGAGACAGGCTTCCCTAGCCAGCACGTATATCCAGGGCGCGCGGCAAAACGCGAAACACCGGGGCTAACTAAAGGCTTGTAACGTCCAAAATCGATCTTCTGCGCACTAGCCTGGTGCTCAGAGCCCCGACCCACATTCCTTTTGCCGAGGAGTGTGGGTCTTTTTTTTGGCCCGTAGTATCAATACCCCTTCCAGAACACGCCTCAAAGCGCTGATCCCGAAGACTTTCCCTTAAGGAACATTGATGCATTTTGCCGAACCCATTTCTACGACTCTGTCTGCGCCGCCCGCAGGGATATCCGCGCGTCCCGACGAAACCGTATCGCAAAAGCTGGGCTTCCGCGCTCTCGCCGGTGATTCGAAGGCATTGCGCGGGCTTTTCGGCATCGGTCGGGCCGCTTGCCGCGGCATGGCCGCTGAACCGGAATGGATCGAAGAAATAGTGGCAGATGTCCTTAGGCGATTCGCTGGACTAGATGAAACGGCTGCACGGGCTTTGGAGGCTGAAAAGGGTTTACTGCAGCACATCGCCTCTCGGGTGCGTTTTCGAGTCTTAGATCGCTTCGAAGCCTTAGTGAGCCCGACCGCACAAATTCCACTGGAGTTAGATTGAAATGAGTAGTTCTAAGGAATTCCTAGAGGGCATTTCGCCGGAAGCCGTGACCGTACTCACCATGCTCGGTAGCCGTGCTGCCGCGCATTCGGTCGAGCAGATTCACCTGAAACTTTCGTGGATGCCCAAAGCAAAACTTGAATTGGCGATAAAAGAGTGCGTTTCTGCGCGACTTCTCTCTAAAGCCGCGTCGGAACATAACGCGACTCTTTATTTCGTCGATTAGGACGGCAGCAAGCGGAGCGTTTCCCGTTCAAGAAACGCAAACTAAGAAGAAAAAGGAAAAACAGATGGAAGGCTATGTTTCGAGGTATTGGGTTGAGCGGCAGTACGGTTTTCTGATGACCGAAACCGGTGATGTATTTTTTCACGCAATGAACGCGGAGGTCCCGCAGGGTGGGTTTCAGCGAGGCGACAAGGTCAGCTACGAGGAAGGGCAATTTAACGGGAAAAAGACGGCGTGTTCTGTAAAGCGGATTGGTGGGGGACGCGCATGAGTCTCCTAACTGAAAACTTCCTACTTCGCGCGGAAACTGCGGTCTCTTTCGGTGTGCCCATCGTACCGCTTCCTCCGCGGTAGAAAGCAAACCCTCCCCAGGGCTGGCAAACACTCGCCACCACAGATCTGAATACGATTAAAAGCTGGGGAGTGGGTAACGACGCGAATATCGCATGCGTGGCAACGACCGAGGGCGTCTGGTTCTTGGATATTGACGACTTTCCTGTCGTCTCCGAGCAGATTTTAAACGCGACTGGGCACGAGCTTGCGGAGCTAGAAACGCTCGTCGTCAAATCTTCTGGCGAGAAGCGACATTTTTATTTCAAGCAAAATGCAGCCTCACGCGCCCTCGGTAACGTTGATTACGACTCGACAGACGGTAAGGAGCTGTTCTCTGCCCGTGTAGTCGGCAAGTACGTGGTTGGACCGCTTAGTGTCCATCCAAACGGGCATGAATACGACATCGTTTCGAACTGCGAGATCTCGGAGGCACCTGTTTGGCTGACCGATTATCTTCGCACGGCCAAAACAGCCAGCCATCGTGAGAAGGCAAAGCTCGTTAAAGACGAAACGGTTAAGATCGCCAAAGGCGGGCGTGACACGTTTCTTTTTGACGAAGCGCGCAGATTTCGCGATGCCCGTATTCCTGAATCGGCGGCAGTAGCGGCACTTCAAGTCATCAACCAAGAACGATGCGCACCGCCGATGGCCTCCGAAGTTGTCAAGGCCAAGGTCAAATCGGCCTACACGCGAGAGCCTAGAGCTGGATACGAAAACCCCGTCGTTACCGTGAACGAGACTGGTCCCGCTCCGATCGCGACTTCCACTCGCGCGGACACGGATCGTGGCGTGTTGGACGGCAGACTCGGCGAACTGTGCGAACGAAACATGCTGGGCGACTTTCCGGTCAGTTATGCGTGGCCTGCGCTTGTGACAGCTGCGGCGGTCATTGCGCCTAACCAGCTTCGACCAGACGGTTCGCCCGACGAATCGAAGACACACAATCTATACACTGCGTTGGTTGGCAAGCCGGGGAGTGGCAAAAGCCAAGCGGCTGAATGGGCGATGAGCATTCTCGGTCTGAAAGACGATCCTCGAAGGTGCTTGGATGTGAAAGCGGGCAGCGCCGAGAGGCTTCTTAAATACCTCAACGAACTTCACGACCGATCCAAGTTGAGCACCCACGTACTGCTCGATCTCGATGAATGGGGCTATCTGTTCGGCAAGGCTGCGATAGAAAACGCCATTTACCCGACGATGATGACCACGGGCTTCTATAAGGGCCAGCAGACCATCCTCGACTCGCAAGGTCGCCCTCTGAACGTGCCTGCAACGCTGTCTTGGCTAGGCGGGATCGTGGACGATGCGTTCGAAGACTGTTTTAATCGCACGACTACGCTCGGTCTCTATGACCGATTCATGCTCGGATTCGCGCCCTCTGACTTTTCGTTCCAGTACCGACCGTTTGACGGCGAGACGCTCGACACGGACTTCGCGCCGGTTCCTGTTCACATTGACCGGAGTGTGTACGAAGCGATGGCCGACTGGAGAAAAAAGACGAAGAGCACAACTCGCGAGTCTGAAATTGCGCTTCGAGTCGCGTACATTTGTGCCAGCTTCGACGGTCGCAAGGTTCTCCATGCCAAGGACCTCGGACCACATCTCATCCTGGCCGCTGAACAGCTCAAGGTTCGGGCAGTTTTGAAGCCTAACGCGGGTGAAAATCCGAGCGCGTCGAGATGCTGGCTCGCAGTATCTGCGAGCTTCAGTCGTGCAGCCGGGTTCGTTGTCTGCAATGCTTCGATCTCGTCCTTCAGCGACGGAATTTCTATTTTCTCCGATTCGGTTACCTCGCTCAGGGCTTTTAACTCAGAAAGATCGGTCGCAGCCCCAAGAGAATCAATTAAGGGGTAGATTCGGCTCTGCCGATCAAATTGCTGGAGCAAGGGGTTGGCGGTGGTTTGCGCTCTATCGTCAATCCCTTGCTCTAAGCGGCTCCGAACGCCTTCACTACCTTGCTGGACGAGCGGAAAACGCGCCAACTCGCCCGGCGTGTACAGATAATTTAGATCACCATCCACGTGAAGCGCAGTGGCTCGCGAGTCAAAGACATCGATCCGGTTGAACGGAGACAGCCCCGCCTGATCGCTCCATTCCACATCCTGAGGTTCTTCTTGCCCCAACCGGAACCCGATGCGCGCGCTCGGTGGCTGCTTGGCATTTTGCGCTTGTGAGACATCTGGAAGTACCACTTCCGATGTACGCACCGCCGCAGCTTTCTTGAGCACTCGAACGTAGCCAGTTTTTCCACACGCATTTTCGCCGAAGACAATTGTAAGTTTCGGATTGAACTCAATTGCCTGCCCTTCAACCAAAGCGTTTACATTTTTCAGATCACGGAGTTGCGTGAGAAACAAGCCCGCGCTGACATCTAACAATGAGGCGTCGTCACTCAGTTTGGGTATGGTAGCGGCGACCAGAAGCCAAATACAACTTGGTCAAGGATTGCCGCGATGCGATGGCCGAACAGAAATGCCAACGGCGGGTTCGGGTCCGCAATCGAGGCACTTTACACATCGAAGTCACCGGAGCACAAAGGCTCGCTAGTGGCGAAAGAACGGATTAAATGGTTCCTTGGTCCGAACACGGCGATTTTTGAGCAAGGCGACATTCAAGAAGGTCAGTCACCAATCACCACGACTATCGCTGACGTTGTGGACGATTTGTACGAACTGCGAAACGAGATAGCTCACGGGGACAAGGTTTCAGGCAAGTTCTGGGTGGTTTCGCGAAACGAGTACTGCGAAAACGTCACGCACGCGGAAGCACTGACAGAGGCCGCGAGTCGAATTATCCGGGCAAGTTTGCTCAAGATTATGGAAGACAATCTCATTGCTCATTTCGCTGATGGACCTGCATCGGAAAAGTACTTCAGTGTGCCCGGTCTCACGAAATCGCTTTTGTACGCGAAAATCAAAGCTGCGAAGGTTTTGCCATCCACCCAGCCTGCGAAAGGCTTTTTCATGCAGTTCGGCCCAGACCCGGGAACTCGAACGCCAGATCAGCAGACGCACGGATTTGCGGCTGTAGCCCAGAGTCATGACGAACAACCGTGTTCTTCGGTACTTTCCGCTCTGCGCGTCCCGCACCATCGGACCCGTTCCGTAATCGACTTGCGCTTCTTCTCCTGCCGCAGTGAGGATGATCCCCACCGGTTGCGGCAGATGAGATCCATGATGCTTGCGGACGAAACGCTTCACCGCCTGGTAGCTGCTGGGAAAGCCGTGATCGGAAACCAAGTCCTGCCAGATGGCCTTGGCGTTGCGGCCACGTTCCAGCCCCTGCTCGATGAGTTCGCGATACGGTTCGCAGGTACCGGCAGCGTGGCCCTGATTGCCAGCAAGAGGCCGAATCTGCTGGCCAAAGTCGGGGGTCACCTCATTGGCCGGTTTTGAGTTGGCCAACCTAGCCAGGGTAAGATCGGCTCCAGAGTCGGGGGTCACTTCGTTGGCCGGTTTTGCCGGCGCTCGCCGTCCCCAGCTACCCGGTGGTCGCACCGCGATCCCGGCTGCCTTTAGGTAAGCGCCTGCTGTTTCACGACGGACACCAGTGGCTTGCTCGATCCGCCGCAAGGGCCATCCGAGCTTCCCCAGTGCGATGACTTGTTGTTTCTTTTCTTCGCTCAAGACATTGCTCATGCTGACGGAGGCTATAGGCCCTCTCGCCAGTGTCAATGTCCCGGGTTTTATCGTTGGCCGGTTTTGAGGTGACCCTCATTGGCCGCTTTTGGGTGATCCCTGAGGGACACGTTTCTTCTGCCCATTACGATACTGTGTATCGTAATAAAGAAGAGTCCAGGATGATCGGTGCTTGATGATCGTTCCGCGCTGCATATTAAGTTACAGATTGCCTCTCCCAAGCTGCCTGCACTGATTAAACAATTTTCAGGCTACTCTTCGAGGGCTTTGACGCAGGAAAGCAGCCACTCTTTTATCGAGGTGAAGTTGAATTCTTTTCTCGTAATGGACCCATTGATGAATTCGTGAGCCTCCAGAGGATCAACGTCGCAAAAGTAGCCGTTGGCGCGAAGCATCGTGTCGGTGAGTACAAAACTTATACGTTTGTTGCCGTCGATGAATGCGTGATTTTTTGCGAGCGACTCCATCAGTGCAGCGGCTTCCTCGATAAGTCCACCGTAATATCCCGTTTGAGGTCGAAAAATGGCGGACTCCAGTAACGCCACATCGCGTATACCGTGGGGTCCGCCAAATTCGTCAATTAGCGTTTTTTGAATTTCAATCGCTTCAGCTACGGTCGGGTAAATGCGGCGGGGCATTACTTCGCCAACAGTTCGAGAAGTTTCCGGTTCTTTTCGATCGACTTTCGTGCCATCGCCATAATTTCTGGGCGCACCGTGCCCTGCGTAGGAGCCACGAAGCGAAGGTAGTGCTCCACTGCCTCATCAAGAATGTGGGTTGCTGTTTGGCCGTTATCCTTGGCCAATTGAGTCATGCCTTCGTAGAGGTCGGCGCGAATGGCGTACCCAATCTTCTGTCGTACTACGGTCATATAAGTACTCCTAAGTTGTTTAATTATAGCCTTGAATCTGAATAAGTCAAGGAAAATGAAGGAGTGTCTGCATGTATCTAGATGCTGCCAGATTATACAACTTCGCGCTTCCTGGAGACGTCGGGGAGGCTCGGCATCACCCATCGGAGAACGGCGTATCATCACCCAGAAGGCAACAGCTACATCGAACGGTTCCATCGCAGCTTGAAAGAAGAGGAAGTCTGGACAGCGGAGTATCGGAGCTTGGAAGAACCGCGGACATCGATCGCGCTCGTTGGATCGAGGAGCACAATCACGACCGGCCTCACCGCGGAGTCCAAAATCGCACTCCGCACGAGGCCTTCTTGGCTTTTGCAGTTGACCTAAAAAACGAGGCCCTGACTGCCTAAATTAGAGGGGAGCCTTACAGTAGAATCCACAGACCGATGCTCTACCGGCTGAGCTACGCTCACCACAGGCGGAAAGGGAAGGATTATAGAGTAGCACAGGTGGTGCGGATGCTGAATGAATGGGAGGGCACGGAGGCGAGCGTTCACCGGACTGCGGATCGAGAGTTGTCGGCCTGCCGTACCGTTTGCTTACGAAGCGCTTCCTGTCGCAGGCCCGCACTGATGGACGTCGAATTTCTGGCCCAGGCTACGGAAACTGAACGATGGGCGGTATAGTGAGTTTTGCGTGAAGGCCTCGTTGAAGCTTTCGGGCAGATTGAGCCGTTCTGAATAAATTACGGTTACGCGCCTGGATTGGTTCACGGCGCGTTCTGCGATCTTTGCAACGACGTGCTGTAAAAATTCCCACGAGAATGGCCGGAACATGAAGAAGACGTCGTCGTCGGTCTGCGCGCAGTAATCCATCACGTCGCCTTGCACGATCTCGATGGTGTTCTTTTGCTCCACGTTCAATTTGCTGGCCACCACGTTCTCGCGCGCCTTTGCGCACAGTTCGGGTGCGAAATCGACGCCGGTGACTTTCGAAAAGCCGTACTCAGCCGCAAGAATTACCGGTCTACCCAGGCCGCAGCCGAGATCGGCAAAGCGATACGACTCGGGCAGCGCCAGTTTGCGCAGCAGCTTTCGAAGAGCCCAGGCGTTCACTGGAGCGTAGACATTCGCGTACTTCAGTTTCGAGCGGTCGACAGAGGTGGTGGTCAGCTCGATCACGCCGCCGGTCTGCACGTGATATGCGCGGTCAAACGTGTGAAGGTAGCGATCTTCTAGAATCGATACGCACGCGGAAACTGTTTGCTGGACGCCCATATTCTTCAGCACGCTGGCGAATCGCTTCGCAGAAAGGGCCAGCTCCGTCCCGAAGTTCGCGTCTGAGGTCACGATCGGTTTTCTTCCGTCGCCACTTTACCACGCTCACAAGACATGAGTCTTAGTCGCCCACGATTCGCTTGCTGGGCACGTTTGACAGCGCCATTCTTGTCGACAGCCTGGCAACGCCGCAGTATTACGAGGGGGGTCGTGGTGCCCGATGCGCCCGGGTGGGCAAAGGCGAACAGAGGTCCTTCGCCAAGTAACCTCGGTTCAGGTTGACCAGGCGGGGCGCGCATAATCGTCGGAGAGCGTGGCGGGTCGGGAGACTGGATGAATCGAATCTTTGTAACGGCAACAGTAGGGATTGCGATGTGGATGGGGGCGACGGTGAGGCTGGCGCAAAAACCTGTGTCGGTGATTTTTGATACGGACATGGGGAACGATGTGGACGATGCATTGGCGCTGGCGATGCTGCACGCAATGGAGAGCCGCGGCGAGGTGAAAATTCTGGCGGTGACGGTGACGAAGGGGAATGAGTGGGCGGCGCCATACTGCGATCTTGTGGACACGTTTTACGGGCGGCCGGGCATTCCGATCGGGATGGTGCGCGACGGGAAGACACCGGAGTCGAGTCCGATGATCGAGGTGCCGGCGAACGAGAAGACCGCTAGCGCCACCTACGTTTATCCACACCGGTTGTTGAGCGGGGCAAATGCGGAAGATGCGGTGCCGCTGCTGCGCCGCACGCTGGCGGCGCAGGCGGATCGTAGCGTGGTGGTGATTCAAGTAGGATTCAGCACGAACTTGGCGCGGCTGCTCGAGACGAGCGCGGATTCGGCAAGCGTGTATACGGGAACGGAACTGGTGCGCGCGAAGGTGAACCGGCTGGTGTTAATGGGCGGAAATTTCAAAACGGGGAAGCCGGAGTTCAATTTGATGAAGGATGTGCCGGCCGCAAGAGAACTGTTTGCAAAGTGGCCGACTCCGATTGTGGCCAGCGGATTTGAGATTGGGCTGGCGCTGCCGTTTCCGGCGACAGCGATCGAAACGAAATTTTCATACCTGGAGCACCATCCGGTGGCGGACGCATACCGGAATTACATGAAGATGCCGTACGACCGGCCGAGCTGGGATTTGACGGCGGTGCTGTATGCGGCGAGGCCGGAGGCGGGATACTTTTCGCTGTCGGCGCCGGGGACGGTGACGGTGGGTGAGGACGGGAGCACCATCTTTACTGGCGATGCTAAAGGCAATGTGCGGTATTTGATTTTGGAGCCTGCCAAGGCCTCAAATGTATTGGATGTACTGATCGAACTTTCCTCGCGAGCGCCGGATTCATTGAGGCATCATTCGAAGTAATTCTGATTCGACAACTTGAACGGGATCGGTGACGCGTACACTCCGGCGTGACAACGGCACCCAGACCGGGCCAGGCCACGCGTGCTGAGTTAAGCTTCGGAGTGCTGGTGCTGGTTTTGAGGGGCGCGGCGGTAGTTCGGCCCGTGGACGAGCGACCACACTCCGCGAGCACCGCGCGATACTGTTTGGCACGTGGATGCGTTCGAAGCGATGCGGCGGCAGACGATCACTCCAGTGGGACGCATCCTTGACGGCTAGAGGCTGTAATGGCTGGAAATGCTCAAAAGGTTGCTCAGGCGGTTTGGGAGTTGTCGCGGTGGAAATCCGGCCAGCCCAGGACCACAGTTTTAATTAGGAGCAAGCCTTCGACGGCTTTGGTGAGCTCTTGTCTTTCGGAGGCGTGGTCGGGATCGAGGTTCAGCGACTGTTCGAGCTCCCGGAGGCGATTGAAGATTGCCAGTTCGGTCCGGCTAAGGGATTTGGAAAGCTGGACGTCACATCCGCTGAGTTTGCCAACCGTACGCCAGTAGTGTGCACGCCACGGGGTCGAAGTTATGCGCGGCACTAAGTTCCTCCCGAAAGACCGAGGGGCCGGGACAGAAAGGCTAAAACGACAGTGCCGTTCGATACATCGGGTAATCGCTGTAGCGTCCGCGCTGTTGATCCTTTTCTCGATCTTCAGGATTTTAGGGCCGCGATAGCCTGGAAAGCGAGCTTTCACACGGCTGTCGCGATCCGGCACCGGCGCTTCTATCGAACCGAAAGCTGCCCCGATCCCGCATCAAAAGGCAAAACCCCGAAAATTGTGGAAACGCTTTGGGGGTGAGCTTGCGTCTAAGGGTTGACGGTGCTTTGGGTTGGGAGTGATGGCTGTGCCGGGGGACGGCGCAGCGAATCGGATCGCCAAACCGTAACTCACTCGGGCAATCCACCTGGGACTTTCACAATTTAACGGAGTTATTCAGATGATTCGGTCGAATTATCTTCGGAGGGCGAGAGTGACAGACAGGCGCGCGCTGTGTGGTCGAACGTTTGTGCTCGCGATGTGGGCGATGATGATTCTGACTTTTGGAATCGCAGCGAGGGCGATGGCGGCGCAGGACGCGCAACAGATTCCGATGTCGACACAATGGGGCTCGGTGAAATCGGTGAGTGGCAACACCATCGTGATGGCGACCGACGCGGGAACCGACCTGACGGTGACGTTGCAGGACACAACGAAAGTGCTGCGTGTGCCGCCAGGTTCGAAAGATTTGAAGTCGGCTACAGCGATGCAGCTCACGGACCTAAAACCGGGTGATCGGATTCTGGTGCGCGGACGCGTTCCCGCGGATGCGAAAGTTTTCCCTGCGGCCATCGTAGTAGCGATGAAGGCCGAGGACCTGCAGGCCAAGAAAGCCCGCGACGTGCAGGAATGGCAAACGCACGGGATCGGCGGAATCGTGAGTGCTGTGGATCCGGCGGCGGGCACGATCACGATTTCGACACGGACGGCGGCAGGATCCAAGCCGGTGATCGTCACGACGACCAAGGCGACAGTGCTTCGACGGTATGCGGCGGATTCGACCAAATTCGACGACGCCAAGCCGGCGCCGATCGATGCGATCAAACCAGGCGACCAGCTACGAGCGCGCGGCGCGAAGAATGACGACGGGACGCAGTTCGCGGCGCAAGAGATTGTGAGCGGATCGTTCCGTAACATCGCGGGGCTGGTGACAGCGATTGATCCCGCGGCAAAAACGGTGACCGTGACAGATCTGTTGACGAAAAAGAGCGTGGTGGTGAAGGTGACGGACCAGACGCAGCTCCGGAAGTTGCAGCCGCAAATGGCGCAGCTGATCGCGATGCGATTGAAAGGCGCTGCCGCCGGCGGCGGAGCCAACGGAAATGGAGCGGCTGGCGCAGGCGGTGGTACGGGAACGGGTAATCCAAACGCCTCGACGGAACAGCCGACAGACAATTCAGGCGCAGCGGGCGCAAAGGGCGCCGGCCAGCGCGGACCGGGCGGCCGGGGTGGCGCCGGAGATTTTCAGCAGATTCTCAACAGATTGCCGAATTCGGTGCTCACGGATTTTCAGCGAGGCGACGCCGTAATGGTAGTCGCAACTTCGGGCACGGACGATTCGACCGTGACGGCGATCACGATGCTGGGCGGCGTGGAAGCCATTCTTTCAGCACCGGCAGGAATTTCGGCGGCAAGCCAGGCGGCTCTGCTTTCACCGTGGAGTCTGGGCGGCGGTCCGGCAGCGGACGCAGGCGGCGCACAGTAATACCAACCTAATCTGTTCACATCGCAGTTGAGCCATTTTTCCGGGAGAGGGAATGAGACTCTGGGCAATCGTGGTGATTATACGTGTAGCAATTTTGGCTCTGATCGGAGCGCTGTGCGGCCTGGCCGCCCACGCGCAGGGCACCGGCGCGATTCACGGACAGGTTCTCGATCCTTCGGGCGCATCGGTGGCCGGAGCGTCAATTATCGTGACGACGCCAGACCAACAAACGCTCGGCGCGGTGGCGAACCAGCAAGGCGCATTCGATCTGAAAAACCTGGCGGCGGGTACGTACAAGTTGGAAGTAATCGCAAAGGGCTTCACGCCCTATTCGAATGACGCGGTACACGTGGCGGCCGGGCAGACTCAGCAACTCAAAATTTCGCTGGCGATCGAAGTCGAACAGCAGCAAGTGGTGGTGACCGATTCACCCGTCGCGGTGGACGTGAGCCCGACCAACAACGCGGGAGCGATCACGCTTTCGGGTCACGACCTGGACGCGCTGCCGGACGATCCCGACGAATTGCAGACGGACTTGACGGCACTCGCCGGACCGTCAGCGGGACCAAACGGCGGACAATTTTATATCGATGGATTCACGGCGGGACAATTGCCGCCAAAGTCGGCGATTCGCGAAATCCGGATCAACTCGAATCCATTTTCGGCGCAGTACGACAAAGTGGGCTACGGCCGAATCGAAATTTTCACCAAGCCCGGCACGGACAAGTGGCACGGGCAGGTTTCGGTGAACGCGAACCCTTCGGGCATCAACTCGAAGAACCCATTTTTCGACGAGTCGGCTTCCGAGAGCGGATATCCAAGCTACTACTCGGTGCAGTACAGCGGAAACGTGGGCGGACCGCTGAGCAAGAAAGCGTCATTTTTCGTATCGAGCGACATTCGCGACATCAACAACCTTTCGATCGTGAACGCGCAGACGTTGAATGCGGAAGGAATGCCGGAGCCGTTCAGCGCCGCGGTGCCATTGCCGCAACGACGATACAACGTCGCGCCGAAACTCGATTACCAGCTCGGGAAGAACAACACGCTTTCGGTGCGCTACCAGTATTACCGCAACAGCGAGAACAACGCGGGCGTAGGCGGATTCACCCTGCCGAGCCAGGGCTACGATACGGTGGATACCGAAAATACGGTGCAGGTGAGCGACACGCAAACGTTCGGATCGAAGATCGTCAACGAAACTCGATTCCAGTACGTGCGCGACGCGCTGAACGAAGTTCCCCAGAGCACGGATCCGACGATCACAGTGCCGCTCTATTTTTCGGGCGGCGGCAGCGCGGGCGGAATGCAGATGGATACGACGAACCGGTATGAGCTGCAAAACTACACGTCCATCCAATACGCGAAGCATTTTTTGAAATTCGGAATGCGGTTACGCGGCGTGACGGACGATGACTACTCGACGGCGGGTTTCAACGGTTCGTACTATTTTCCGTCGCTGGCCGCGTACCAGGCGACGCTGGCGGGAACGCCTTCGGCTGCGCAGTACACACTGACAACAGCACCAGCTGGGGCAACGGCCGGTCCGAACCCTGTCACGAATATCGGGCAAGTCGACGTTGGCTTGTACGTGGAAGACGACTGGCGCATGAAGCCGAACATAACGCTAAGCTACGGCCTGCGGTTCGAATCGCAGGATAATATCAGCGATCATGCGGACTGGGCGCCGCGGCTTGGATTCGCGTGGGGAATTGGTGGCGGCGGCAAGAACGCGCCAAAGACGGTGCTCCGCGCCGGATTCGGAATCTTTTACGACCGGTTTGACGAGAGCAACGTGCTGACCGAGAACCGGCTGAACAACGTGAACCTGACGCAGTTTGTGGTGACGAACCCGGCTTTTTACGCGCCGACACCGCCGCCGCTGGTGCCGAGCACGACGACCCTTGAGAGTTATTACCTGTACAACAATCGGCAGAAATCGCCAGGCACGATGCAGATGGCAATTAGTCTGGAACGTCAACTAACCAAGTGGGCAAATTTGAACGTTTCGTACTTGCATTCGCAGGGGTGGGACCAATTACTGACGAACAACGTCAACACGCCGACGGGCATCACTTTCCCGTATTACTTGAATCCGGGAACAGGCACGAGACCTCCTCAGTACGACGCGCCGTTCGCGAACATCTATCAGTACTTGTCGGAGGCGAACTTTAATCAGAACCAACTGTTCGTTCAAAGCACGGTCCGCGCCGGCACGAAGGCGACCCTGTTTGCTTACTACGTGCTGAACTACGCGAATAGCGATACGTCGGGAGTGAACAGCTTTCCGTCCAATCCGATGGACATTGCGGAAGACTATGGACGTGCTTCGTTCGATGTGCGCAACCGGTTCTTCATGGGTGGTTCGATCGGGCTGCCGAAGGGATTCCGGTTGAGCCCGTTCATGGTGGCGTCATCGGGATATCCGTACAGCATCACGCTGAACCAGGATTTGATTGGGAGCTCGCAGTTCAATCAGCGGCCGAGCTCTGTGCCCAACGTGAATCCGAACTACAACGTCACGGTTCCTGGATTTGGGACGTATAACTCGCTGCCCAACATCGCCGATGAAATTCCGATTAACAGCTTGACGAGTGCGGGACGGTTTACTTTGAACCTGCGCCTCGCGAAGACCTTCGGATTCGGAAAAGAAACCAAAGGCGGGGCAGGAAGTGGCGGGGGAGGCGGTGGGCGTGGCGGGCGCGGCGGCGGAAACCCATTTGGTGGTGGATTTGGCTTTGGCGGAGGAACCGGCACGACGCAGCGCTACAACCTCACGCTCAGCGCGAACGCGAGGAACATTTTCAACAACGTGAACACAGCGGTTCCGTCCGCGACGATTATTCCGCCGCAGACGCTGGCGGACTCGGCATCGTATTCCACGCGATATTTCGGAATACCGAACGCGCTGGCGGGCGGGCCGTTTTCGTCGACCGCAGCGAATAGACAGATTTACTTGCAGGCGTCGTTTTCGTTTTAGCGACGGGCAACGCGCGCAACGAGACTCTGCGCGTGGTAGTTTGAGTGGCGCGCACGCTTTTAAAGGCAAAAGGGTGCGGCACCCGGATTGGCGACGGGGCCGCAGTGATTAATTGTTCGCGGAGGGCATTACCAGTTTTTCGACGACGGGGACGGGAAGCGGGCCTTCGTCGAGAACCATGTCGTGGAACTTCATCAGGTTGAAATGTTTTCCTGCGGCGGCTTGATACTTCTGGCGCAGAGCGAACCACTCGCGGATTCCCACATAGTAGGTTGGCAGCTGCGTTGAGCTGAGTTTCACGCGTTGCAGTTTTCCTTCGGCTTCAGCCTGCGTTTGAAACGATTCCTTGGTCATCAGGTCGAGCGCTTCGCGGTCGGACATGTCCATGGTGTGCATTTTGATGTCGAGGATCGCGTTGGCGATGACGCGCAGGCGGATCTTGCGCATCACCATGCGGAACTCGGGCGAGTTATCAAGAAAACCTTCATCCATCATCACCTGGGCGATGTATTCGGCCCAGCCTTCCACGTAAGCGCCATTCCCGTAGAGCGAACGAATCAAACGGCGGCGTTCGGGCTGAATGTTGTTCAGGTGCTCGAACTGAACGTAATGGCCGGGAAGCGCTTCGTGAATGCTGAGCCACTGGAGCGTGTAATTGTTGTACTCGCGAAGTTTGGACTCGGCTTGCACGGCGGACATTTTTGGATCGATCGGCGTGACCCAGTATTCGGCTTCGGCGTTAGGTTCGAGCGGCGGAGCACTATGAAATCCGGCGACGGAATAAATGCCGCGCATGAAGACCGGCGTGGGAACGACTTTGAGATTGTCGCGAGGGCCGAGCGAGACGATTTTCTTGTCGACGATGAATTGGGTGATGCCCGCGAGATCGGCCTTGATCGTTGACATTAATTGGTCGCGCTCGGGATGCGCGTCTGAAATTGTGTAGAGAACTTCGCCGATGATTTTGTTCTGGCGGTCGTGCTCGTTCAGGTCCGAATGATCGGTGTCGCCGGGATACATCCGCGCGTGCATCGGCAAGGCGAGCTGGAGCATTTCGGCGCGAACATCTTTCATTTCTTTTTCAGCGGCAGCCAGAACCTGCTCGGTTGTGACCGGTGTCTCCATCACGAGGCGGAATTTTTCGTCGTAAAGCAGTTTGCCGAGGCGCCAGGTGCACTTTTTCGCGCGCTTCGCGAGCGTATTCGCAAGAAAGTGTGAATAACTTTTCAGCGCGGCGATGGCGGCGGGCGTGACTTGGTCGTAGCGCGTTCGAAGTTCCGAGCCCAGCGGGATCTGTTGCTTGAGCGTGGTCTGGATCAGGTCGATGTTTCCGTCATTTTCTTCCAAAGCGGTTTTGATCCACGCGGGATCGGAGTCGGAGATGTAGGGCTGGACGCCGACCAGAAAATGGGGAATTTGTTCTACGCGGGAAAGAACGTGGCCGAGACGAACGTCGAGCGGCGCGTACTGCTGCGTGAGCGGAAGAAAAAGGGCGTTGCCGATGAGTTCGACTGCGACGGTAGGGTTGTGTTTGTAGCTCTGAATTTTGTCGTACTCGAGAAGGTTGAGGCCGATTTGATCGTCGATGAGTTGCCCGTCGGCGCCGTCTTCGGGGTTGAGCGTCGCGAGCGGCGTTTCGGTGTGGAAGCGCGTTTGCCATTGGGCGTAGAAGGCACGTTGCTTGGCGATTCCGTCGGCGGACATGTCGTCGAGCAGCGCGTCGAGGGCGATGGACTTGCCGGTCGACGGATCGGTGTGTACGTGATAGCCGGCCTGCGAGGCGCTGACGGGCGACAGCGCGAGCGAATCTTTCATGAAGCGGTCGGAGAGTTCGGCGAATTTGTTTGGCGGCGCAGATTGGTGTGCGGCGGAGGGGAACATGGTCAGGGTCGTTGCGATCAGTGCGGCGATGGCGGTGATTAGTGTAATGCGAGCGGGCATCGGGATTACACGGGTCGGCGGAAGGGGATGGGCTGATCTTTTTTCCGGCGGGCGTATTTGCGAAGGCGGGCGCGGGCTTGTTCGGCCCACGGACCTGAGGGAGCGAATCGCAAATAGAGTTGCCAGCGCGCGCGGGCTAAGCGGCGATTCCCGCGCTTTTCGTAGGCGAGAGCAAGGTTGAAGTGGACGTCGGGATGCGCGGGCATGGCGCAAGCGGCGCGCTCGAGATGCTCGATGGCCTGGTCGTATTCGCCGAGTTCTTCCAGAGTGCAGCCGAGGTTGTAGCGCGAGATGGCGTTGAGAGGATCGATCTGAACGGCGGCGAGAAATGCGTTGCGCGCGTCGGAGATATGGCCAAGCTGGTAATAGGCGACGCCGAGATTGATGTGGGCTTCGATCCAATTCGGAGCAAGCTCCACCACGCGGTGATAATTTTCGATCGCTTCGGGCAGAGTTTCGGCGCGGTCCTCGCAGCTGAGCGCGGTCTGGAAGAAATCTTCGGGCGTGGGACCGGTCATGGCGTGGAGCTTGGCGGGCTCGACGGGCATGTCGAACGGGAAGGCCCACTGCTGAAGGAACGGATTGAACGGCCGCACGGAGCCCGGAGGAACGACGTGAATCTCGCGGCCGAGTTCGACCAGGCGCAGTTCCTGCACGGGGCGCGGGCTTGCGGCAAACTGAGATTCGATCAGCTTGATGGCGCGGCGGACGCGGCGGGCAGGAACGTGATTCTGCGTGACGCGCTGAATGCTACGGAGGGCGACCAGGTCGCCGAAACTATAAAATTTCTCGCCCCAACGCGACTTCGGTTTTACGAGGCGCAAACTCTCCCAGTAGCGGAGACGGCCCGGCTCAAGTCCTAGAATGCGCCCGACTTCTCTCCGCGTGTAACGCTGCGACAAATGGAATGCCCTCGATCGGCCTGCGAGGCCGATTCATTATGCACCGGATGAGATTTTGCGCAAGAGTACGCAATGGCGGCGTTCTGTGGATTTCGAAGGCCAATCCCTGCGTACCGCAAGCGTTACGCCGGATGGTCGACGGAAAGACTGGGACCGGACAGGGCGAACTCTTGTTGGAGGGAGTGATAGTCGCGACGAACACTTTGCATCAAGGCCAGAAATTCGGGTTGCTGCCGAAGCGACGCAAGGTTCGGATCCGTTTCGTACGCACGATGATTGGGCAAACCAAGTTCGACCGACCGTTTGACCAACGCGATGGCCTTGTCGGTTTTCCCGCAAAGTGCGTAGACACCCGCGGCACAGTGGAGGGCGTGGTGAAGATGCATCACGCTGTGAGTGCTGGCGGCGGCTTCGTCAGCGAGCGCTTCGGCGCGTTTGAAATTGCCCTCGCGCGACAGGATCAGACCTTCAATGCTGATGAGCTGTGGTTCACCGGGAACCATCTGTCGGGCGCGGGTGAGAAGCTCGCGGGCTCTGCCCAAATCGCCCGTGCAGATGGCGGGAATTGGCAGTTGAACGTTGGCATGAACCAGGGCGGGTTCAATATCCAAGGCCTCGCGATAGTAGCGTTCGGCCTTCGGAAAGTCTCCTTCATACGTTGCGATAAAACCCAGAGTGGCGCGAGCGAGTGCGAAACTAGGGCTTGCCAGAATCGCCTCATGGGCGTCGATGGTACCAAGTTCGTGGAATCCGCTGTGGAACAGGACGGCGGAGCGAAAAAGTCGCGCACTGCAACGGCTGGGATTGATGGTGATGGCCGCGTTCAGCGCTTTCATGGCGGGCCGAAACTGAAATCCGAGCGCCGGCGACCATAAGATCATTCCGCGGGCGCAGAAAGCGTTGCAGTTGACGGGATCAAGTTCGAGCGTTCGGACTACCGCTTGTTCGGCGCGAGCGATCCACTTGGGATTCGGATCCAGATGATTACCCAAATTGCAGCAGATATTGGCAATCATTCCCCAGGCGTCGGCGAATGTCGGATCGAGATCGACGGCACGATCGAGCATCTCGATGGCTCCGAGCAACTCGATCTTGTTGAAGTGGACGGAGCGATCGACGGCGCGCATATACAGTTCAAACGCAAGTGGGTGCCGGGCAGCCGGCGCGGCGATCTGTGAAGACTTCTCGCGAGTACGAGGAATCAGCGCGTCGAAGACCTTGTCGGCGAGTTGATCTTGCAGGGTGAAGAGATCGCCGATGTCGCCGTCAACTTTCGCGGAATGCAGGACGCGGGCGTCGCGCAGGCCCCAAACCTGAACGGTGACGCGAACGCGGGAACCCATTTTCTGGATGTTGCCCTCGGCGACCAGATCCACATCAAGATCTTGCGCGATCTGATTCCACTCGACTCCACCGCTTGCATATTTCATCAAGCTGCTGGTGGGGCGGACCAGGAGCGATGGGGCGCTGCCGAGGCGATTGGCTACCGCGTCAGCGAGAGCGACGGACAGAAATTTCTCGTCCGGAGCATTCGCGCGGAACTGAAACGGAACCACAGCGATAGCCTTTCGTTCGTCTCCCGGCGCGAGAGCTACGCTGAGCGCAGCAGCTGAAAGCGCCTGCAGAACAGCGCCGATTTCAGACGCTCGAGATGGCCGCCGATCCGGATTCTTTTCGAGGCAACGAACGATGATCCGATCGAGTTCAGCAGGAAGCTCCGGCTGAAAACTGCTGGGTGGCGGCGGAGCGAGTGTGGCGATTTCGTGCATCAGCGCGAGGGCGCTTGAGCCATTGAACGGACGGCGTCCCGTCACGGATTCATAGAGCACGGCACCGAGAGAGAAAATATCGGAGCGCCGGTCAAGAAATTCGCCGCGGGTTTGCTCGGGAGACATATAGGCGACGGTGCCGACGATCATTCCGGGGGTGGTCAGCAAGTCGTCGACGGTGACCGAAGCCTCCGCGGGCGCGCCGGTGGCCCCGGAAACCAGCTCATGCGCGACTTTCGCCAAACCGAAATCGAGAATCTTGGCGTGACCGCGCTCGGTGATGAAGATGTTCGCGGGCTTGATGTCGCGATGAACTATGCCTTTATGATGGGCGGCGTCAAGCGCGTCGCAGATTTGGCTGCCGAGTTTCACGATAGCATCGAGTTTCATCGAGCCGCACGCGATGCAGTCTTTGAGCGTCGATCCGTGCAGGAGTTCCATGGCGATGAAGGTGTGGCCGTTGCCGTCGCCGATGTCGTGGATGGTGCAGATATTCGGATGATTAAGGGCCGAGGCGGCTTGCGCCTCGCGTTCGAACCGGGCCAGAGCTTGTGGATCGCGCGCTACGATATCGGGAAGGAATTTCAAAGCGATCAGGCGGCGCAGGCGGGTATCTTCCGCCTTATAGACGATGCCCATGCCGCCGCCACCGAGTCGCTCGAGGACACGGTAGTGAGAGAAGGTCTGTCCGATGAGGGCGTCGGTTCCCGCCATACGGCGGACATGTTAGGTTGCCTCCAACGGCAAGTCAACGAAGACACCCAAAGCTAGTCCTCATCGTAACTTTCGGCCGGAGGACCCGCTTTGAAGCCATAAGAGACTGGGCAAAAAGTGTCTGGAAACGCGATAACCATAAGAGGACAGACGGTTGCGGGAAGCTGGTGGCTTGCTAGACTTTTAGGGGGGAAGGTCCAGGCATCGCGCCACTAGTACCTCGCCAAAATGCCTCTGGATAGCGCCGAACGACTGTACTTGGAAAGGCAAGTCTCGCTGGCGCGGGCGACGTTTGCGGCACTGGCGCTGGTGAATTTGCTGGTGACCCCGACCGGGACACCGGTAGCAGCAGCGGCGTGGTATCTGGGTACCTACCTTGTCGGTGCGCTGTGTTTGCTGGCGTACGAGAGCCTGCTGGTGGAGGCTCCGTTTCAGCTTCCAGTGTTCGTGGATCTTGCGGTGCTGGTGATTTTTTTGCTGTTCACGCCGTCAATCGCGGCGTGGTGGTTTTTGTTCCTGTTCGTGGTTTTCACGCTGGCCACGCAACTGAGAGTGGCGACCGTGCGGGCGTTCGTGATTCTGGCGGCGCTGGCGCTTGCGGCGCGGGTGGTGCTAACGCACCGGATCACGTTCCACCAGGTGATGCTCGGAGCTGGTGTGGCGACGGGCACGCTGCTTTCTGGATTCGGAATGGCGTTTCTGGCGTCGCGGCAGGCACAGCAGTACGAGCGGCACCAGTTTCTGGAGAAGATTTCCGGCCTTCTCCATTTTGATCGTGGATTGACGGAGTCGGTACGGCAGGCGTTGGGCGAGATTGCGCTGGCGTTCGGTTGCGAGCAAGCGTGCCTGGCGATTCGGGACGAAGAGCTGGAACGGCTGTTCGTGTGGAAGATTCACCCGAACGAGCGCGAACCTGGAGGGCCGGAGACGCTGCCGCTCTCGAAGTCGGAAACGTTTTTGGTGGACACGTTCGAGGTTTCGTACAGCTGGCAGTTCGCTGACGCCGCAGGAAAGTTTGGCGCGCGCGGATTCGGCTGGGATCGCCGAACAGGACGCGCGGTGCGAAGCCTGACGCCGCCATCGGCCGCGACGCAGCAGGAATTTGGCGCGCGGACGTTGATGGCGGTGACCATTGACGCAGCGGGTCGGCCTGCGGGCCGGGTGCTGCTGATCAATCCTCTCGGTGGACCACAAGGCGGTCCGCAAGGTGGGCCGAAGGCGCTGAAGCCACGGTTTACGAAGGGCGATTTGCGCTGGTTCGAGCATGTGGTGCGGCATGTGGGACCGCCGCTCGAAAATGTTTTCCTGATGCGCCACTTGCGAGCGCGTGCGGTGGAAGCCGAGCGCAGCCGCATGTCGCGAGACTTGCACGACGGGATTTTGCAGACGCTTTTGAGCTTGAACATCCAGCTCGACGTGCTGAAGCGAAAGTTTCCGTGGACGCCGGAGCAGGCGGGTGTGGAGCTGGAGACGCTGCAGAAGACGGTACAGCTCGAAAGCCAGGAACTTCGGCGGATGGTGACCGAGCTGAGGCCGCTGCGGGTGGAAAGCGCGGATATGCGGGAGCTGATGTTGGGATTCGCGGAGCGGTATCGGATGGAGTCGAACCTGGCAGTGGACTTATTTATTGAGGATCGCGACCTGAGAGTTCCGGACCGAATCTGCCGTGAACTTTTTCAGATATATCGTGAGTCACTCAACAACATAAAAAAGCATGCGAAGGCTACACACGTCGTGGTAAAACTAGGGCAAGATGAGGCGAAGGTGTCTCTCGTCGTCGACGATAACGGTCAGGGATTCAGTTTTTCCGGTTTGTTCGCCAGCGAAGATCTCGATCGGCTGCGCTTGGGACCGATTTCAATCAAGGAAAGAACACGGAGCGTAGGGGGAACGCTAACGGTGGAGTCGAATCCCGGGCACGGGGCGCGTCTAACGGTAGAAATCCCGCTTAACTAACTGAATATGACGAAAGCGAAACAGGTGATTCGGATCCTGGTTGCGGACGACCATGCCATCTTCCGGGATGGTCTGCGCAAACTGCTCGAATCGGCCGACGAAATCCAGATCGTGGGCGAAGCTTCGAACGGGAACGAGTGCACGAAGATGCTCGCCAAGCTGAAGCCGGACATTCTCCTACTGGACTTGCGCATGCCGGAAAAGGACGGGCTCGGCGTGCTGGAAGAAGTGAATTTCGATTCGTTGCCGACGCGCGTGATCGTGCTGACCGCGGCGGAAGACGATCGCGACGTGGTTCGCGCGATGCGCCTTGGTGCGCGCGGTGTGGTGCTGAAGCAGTCTGCGAGCGATCTGCTGGTGAAGAGCATCCGCAAAGTGGCGGACGGCGAAATCTGGCTGGACAACCGGATGACCGCGGAAGTGATCGACGCGTTCAAGAAGTCAGCGGAGTCCGGGCAGCGCCGCGAGAAACCGCTGCTGAGCGACCGCGAGAAGGAAATCGTGCAGCTGGTGGCACAAGGCTTCCGCAACCGCGAAATCGGCGAGAAACTTTTCATCAGCGAGCAGACGGTGAAAAATCACCTGCACAATATTTTCGACAAGCTCGGCGTTTCGGACCGGCTGGAGCTGGCGCTGTATGCGATTCATCACCGGTTGATCGACCAGCAATAAAATTTCACGGCACTTGCATTGACGCGGCGGCTGATGTACTGGCCGCCGTTTTTATTTCTTTTCACATATCGATACTTCCTTAACCCGGAAAAGATTCTGGAGTAATCTAGCAAGGTGGCGTCCACTGCGAATTTAACCAGCCCGGCACCTGCGCGTTCCGGTCCGCGAATTTATTCTCGTGAGGCAGTGCTGCTGAGTTGTTGCGCTTCACTTCTGCTCCTGCTGGCGGTCACCGCTTTCATCAACCGCATGTATCACAAGAAAATTCACACCATGGCCGAGAGCTGGGCGGCGCTGGCGGATCAAAGCGTAAAGGACGGCGATTTGAACGCGGCGATTTCGGAATACCGGAACGCGATGGTGTATTCGCCGAACAATAGCGAGTTTCAATTCCGGCTGGCGGAAGCGCTAGCAGCAACCGGAAAAAGCGACAACGAAGCTCAGAATTACCTGTTGAATTTGTGGGGGGAATCGCCCGGCAGCGGTCCGGTGAATCTGGAGTTGGCCCGTGTGGCGTCGCACAAAAAAGACGGGTACGCGGAAGCATTGCGCTACTACCACAGCGCGATTGACGGCGAGTGGACCGCAAATCCGGTGGCGCGGCGCTGGGACGTACGGCGGGAACTTTGCGAGTTCCTGCTGGGCATCGGGAAGATCGAGCAGGCGCGCGTGGAATTGATGGCGCTGGCCGACAACACGCCGGTCGACGACGTGCAGGAGCAACTGATTGTCGGCCGGTTGTTACTGCGCACGCAGGACTGGAATCGCGCGTTGGGCATATTGAGGCCGCTGGTTTCGGCGGAACATCCGAGCGAGGACGCGATCGCGGGCGCGGGAACGGCGGCGTTCAACCTGGGAATGTACGCGGCGGCGCGCGATTACTTCCAGAGATTGCCGGCGGATCAACGCAGCTCGCCGGATGTTGCGGCGATGCTGGCCACGATTCACGACGTGATGGCAGCGGATCCATATCTATCGGGGCTTTCCGCGAAAGACCGAGCCGGACGGGCGGAGAACGCAGTGGATGCGGCGGCGGCGAGGGCGCAATCCTGCGTTGCAACGAATCCTAAGAGCACCCCGAACGGGCCGGTGGCGCGGTCCATCGCGCAATTGCAGCAAAATCTGGCGCAGTTCGAACGCATGAAAAAGGACTGGAATCTGCACAATCTGGCCAGTTTTCCGGATCGCTTGGACGATGCGATGTCGCTTGCGTTCGCTAGCGAAAGCGCCGCGGCCACGGCGTGTGGCGAACCGCAGGGTAAGGATCGCGCGCTGTGGCTGCTCGCGCGCACCCGACTGGGGCAATCGAATTGAGCATCGCCGCGCCCAACCCCATCGATCCGACGGCTGACGCCGTTCTTCCTTCCACGACGGCACACGAGTCAAAAGTCGAATCGCGCTGGCGGGCGGTGATGCACAGCCTCTTCCGTATGCGCGAGGACCAGTTTTTCCTCTTCCTCGCGGTGTTGATCGGAATCATGTCCGGCCTCGCGGTTGTGTGCTTCCGGATTTTCATCGAGTGGGTGCAATTCACGCTGCTGGGATCATCGCTGGCTCCTACCTTTCCGCGCGTGGTGCTCGCGCCGACCATTACCGGTCTTGTGGTGGCGCTGCTCGCAATTTATGTGTTCCCGCACGTGCGCGGCAGCGGTGTGAATCAGACCAAAGCAGCCGTGTACATTTCGAACGGTTACGTCCCGTTCATCACCGTCCTGGGAAAATTTGTATGCTGCGCGCTGGCGATCGGCAGCGGACAGTCGCTCGGGCCCGAAGATCCATCGCTGCAAATGGGCGCAGGCATTGCCTCGCTGATCGGCCGCAAACTGAGACTTTCCACGGAGAAGATCCGCTTGATCGCGCCGGTGGGCGCGGCGGCTGGACTTGCGGCGGCGTTCAACGCGCCGATTTCCGCGGTACTGTTCGTAATCGAAGAAGTGATAGGAACCTGGAGCGCGGGTGTGCTGGGAGCAATTGTGCTGTCGTCGCTTTCCAGCGTGGTGACGATGCGCGCGTTTCTGGGTCCGGATTCGCTGTTCCGCGTGCCGGCGTTTCGAGTGGCGCGCTGGGAAGACATGGCTGCGTACGTAGTGTTGGGCGTCGCCGGCGGTATCGCATCGCTGATTCTGTTGAAGTGGATTGTGTGGGCGCGGCCGAAACTCAAGGCTCTGCCGAAGTGGACACTGTTCCTGCAGCCGGCCGCGGCGGGTCTGTTGATCGGCTTCATCGGAATCAAAGTGCCGCAGGTGATGGGCGCGGGCTACGCGGTAGTGGACCAGGCGATGCACGCGCAGTTTCCGTGGAACATTCTGCTGATGCTCGCGGTCCTGAAGATCATCGCGACGGGCGTATCGTTTTTGAGCGGCTCGCCGGGCGGGACTTTTGCGCCAACATTGTTTATTGGAGCGATGCTGGGCGGGGCGGTCGGTTCGGTGGAGCAGCATTTCTTCCACAGCCTTTCGGGGACAGTGGGGACGTTCGCGCTGGTGGGCATCGGCACGCTGTTCGCAGGCTTCCTGCGCACGCCGATCACCGCGGTGTTCATGGTGATCGAGCTTTCGGGGAACTACACGGCGATTTTGCCGGTGATCGTGTCGACCATGGTGGCGTACACGATCTCGCGGACGTACCAGAAGACGCCGCTGTTTGATTTACTGGCGCGGCAGGACGGGATTTATCTGCCGTCGATTGAAGAAAAGCGCGAGATGCTTTCACTGGATGTGGAGGACGCGCTTAGAACCGACGCCGCGATCGTGGTGGAACCGAGCGAAAAGATCACGAATATCGCACGTTCGGCCGAAGTCGCGCCCGAAGCCGTACTGCTGCTGCGTGTGAATCCCGGCGAATTTTGGCTGATCGACCGCGAAGACGTCATGAAGCTGGCGCCGGACGCTTCGCCTTCGACGACGGCGGTGATGGCGAAATCGAAAGGCCCGGTGCCATACATTTTTCGAGACCAGACGCTGGCCGAAGCGCTCCAATCCATGGGCGACTGGCAGGTGCTGCCGGTGTTAAGCCGCGAAGATCTGGCAAAACTGGAAGGAATCGTTACGCTTGCCGATACGTTGAAGGCGTTCCGCAAGGCCCCCCCGCCGGAAGACGACTGAAAAGAATTACGGTTCGGGATTGGGATGAGCGTGCGGACTTTTTGGCGGTTGCGAGTAAACGTTTACTGGGTGAGCGCGATGGCCGTATCTTGATGTCTTGCTGGGGCAAGTGAGATGGAGGGCGGGAGATGACGGAGCGGTTGAACCGGCGAGACGTGTTGAAAGCAATGGCCGCGGCTTCGACGCTCGTGATCGCGTCGCCGGCGCTTGGAGCGATTTCGGCCGGAGAGGCGCTTCCCGCCGACGCTCTCGAAGTGCGAGTGACGTCAATCAGTCCATTTACATTTCGGCTCAGCGTGCAGCCAGTTGGAGCGGACGGCGTGCTTAGGACGATTCCTTCAGACGGGACGCTCGCGCGGCCGTCGTGGGCCGGACCGGTGTTCCGCTCTCGGGGTGGGGCGGAGCTTTCCGTTCCGGCCGGGAATCGGCGCGTCAAGGTGGCGTTCGATCCGCTGCGCGTAGCAGTGACGGACGAGCACGGCGATCCGATTCAGGAATTTACCCTGGATCAGCAAGGCGGCGTGCTGACATTCCTGGCAGGAACTTCTCCCGTTTTTGGATTGGGAGAAGGTGGGCCGCCATTCGACCGGCGCGGCTCGGCGTACTCGATGAAGAGCGGACAGGGCGGATACAAACTCGAAACCCACGGCGCCACGGTGCCGATTCCGTGGCTGATCGGGACGTCGGGCTGGGCGATCTTTTTTCATCAGCCGCATGGGACATTCGATCTGAGCGGGTCGACAGGAAAATTTCAGCCGGTTGAAGGTCTGACGCTGCTGCCGCTCGATCTATTTGTGGTGTGCTCGCGCGACCCTGCCACGATCCTGCGTGAGTACGCGCGTATGACGGGGCTTCCGGAGCTGCCGCCTCTTTGGAGCTTAGGCTATCAACAGTCGCACCGGACGCTCGCGAGTCGCGAAGAAGTTCTCGAAGAAGCCAAAACGTTTCGCGAGAAAAAGCTGCCGTGCGACACCATGATTTACCTGAGCACCGGATTTTGCCCGTCAGGCTGGAACACGGCGAACGGGTCGTTCGTGTGGAATTCGTCGGTGTTTCCCGATCCGGAGAAGATGATCGAGGAATTGCACAACGACAATTTCCGCGCCGTGATTCATACCGTGATTCTGTCGGACCGGCTTACCGGAACTGTAGACGAGCCGTGCGATCTCGCGCGGTTTGACGAAGAGAAAGCGAGTTGCTACTGGGACGCGCATCGGCGAGATTTTGCGATGGGCGTGGATGGATGGTGGCCCGACGAGGGAGACCCGCTGGACATTGCGTCGCGCCTGAACCGGAACCGAATGTACTGGGAAGGGCCGCAGCGGGACCGTCCGAACGAGCGGCCGTTTGCGCTCCATCGCAACGGCTACGCGGGCATGCAACGGTATGGTTCGTTCTTGTGGTCCGGCGATGTGTTCTGCACTTGGGAAACGCTGAAGACGCAGGTTCCCGTTGGAATTCAGACAGGATTGAGCGGCGTGCCGTACTGGGGGACGGACATCGGCGGCTTCGTGCCGACGCACGAGTTCAGTGCCGAGATGTTCGTGCGGTGGTTTCAGTTTGGCGCGTTTTGCCCGCTATTTCGAAGCCACGGACGCGCGTGGAAGTTGCGGCTGCCGTGGGGCTGGAACACCGGCGATCCGGGCCCAATCGAAATGAACGACCGAAGCACGGTGCCGGACGCGAACCAGTTGCACGACGCGCGCGTCGAGCCGATCTGCCGGAAGTATCTGGAGCTCCGCTACCGGATGCTTCCCTATCTTTATAGCGCAGTGCGGGAATGCACGACGACGGGAATGCCGATCATGCGCGCACTGTGGACCGAGTTTCCGGACGATCCCAAAGCCGTGGCCTGCGGCGATGAATATATGTGGGGACCAAGCGTACTGGTCGCCGCGGTGGTTGAGAAAGGCGCGACGGAGCGGCGCCTGTATTTGCCGCGTGGAGATTGGTACGACTTCTGGACGGGCGAGCGTGTGGAGGGTGGGCGAGAGCTGGTTCGCGGGGTGGACCTGGAAACGATGCCGCTATACGTGCGCGGCGGATCGATTCTACCGCTTGGTCCGGTAAAGCAGTACGTGAACGAAAAAGTAGACGAACCGCTCTCGGTGCACATTTACCCTGGCGCGGATGCGTCGTTCCTCCTGTATGAGGACGACGGCGCTTCGTTCGACTATCGCAAGGGCGAGTGGACGGGCATCGAGATGTCGTGGCGCGATGCGAGCAAAACATTACGGATGAACCTCGCACCGAGCTCAAAATTGCTTTCGCCGGAACCAAAGCAACTTGTAATTCTGTTGAAGGGTGAAAAGCGCAGCGCGGCGTTCGCTGGAAAGGCGGTCGAGGTCTCGTTCTCGAATTCAAATCAAAATGGCGAGCCCTCCGGCGCGCGACTCTGAATTACCAGCGAGACGTGTTATCCCTGGCGTCCGGACCATGAAAATAAAAGTACTAGTGTCAGCGAGTTAGCGTGGCCTAGTACTTTTGTACTTTTTTGACCCCCTCTAAATTGACTCTTTCGCTCTATGGGTTTCCCCCTGCAACGCCCTTAAGCTCGTCCCATCAATAGCGTAGTTGGGTTTCCAAGGGAGGTAGTGTCCTGTGGCTTCCAAAGAGCGACGAGCAACGCGGCGTTTCCTGATGCGCCTGCCGCTCACCGTCCGGTGGACGGACGAAAGCGTGGTTGGAGAGGCCGCGACCGAATCGCGGGAAGTGAGCTCCAGAGGCCTCTATTTTCATCTGCCCAAAGGTCTTAAGAGCGGTTCGCCCGTAGAGATTGTGATGACGCTACCCCATGAACTGACGCAAGCGGGGCCGGTGCGCGTACGCTGCCTCGGCCGAATTTTGCGCACCAGCCCGGAGCAATCCGGCGAAGTGGGCGTCGCGGCGGCGATCGAGCGGTACGAATTTATGCGCAACGCCGAATCGGCGGCGTAAGCGCAAAAGGTTTCTTACCCAGACCCTGCGGAGATGGGTAGGAAGGCCGGGCGGCTCGGGTCCCTCAGCCTAGCCCCCGGCCACGATTTTCATTGTGGCTCCTGGGAAGCGCGGCGCATCGGAATTTGCGCCGCGCTTTTCTTTTTGCGGCAGCGCTCCGGCGCGCGACCTTCGTGCGATCCAGGGGCGCCGGCTAGAACTCGCGTCGCGGCGGCGCTTGCCGGGCGCCCACGCGGCCGACGGCAATATCAGCTTTGTGGTAGTTCTCCCCTTTTACCGGGCAGCCCGCCAAACCCCGCAGCAGTGAAATCTGCCCGACGTGTGTGAACGCGTCTGCGATCGCTCCCTGGAACACTCGCTCCGCGGTGCAGGAGACCGGGGCGTCCGAAGCCAGATAGCCATCGACCTTTGCGAGCGCGGCGAAGAAGCGCTCCGAGCCGGCGTTCCAATCCAGCGCGGGCGAATCGTGCCAGGCCTCCTTTCCGCTGAACTGTGTGAGCGACCATTCGAGCAGATCGCTGATATGCGCCAGAATCTGTCCGGGTGTGCGCGTGTGCGCGGAGGCTTTGAACGTGGCGAAGCCTTCGGGGGCGCCGCGCAGGGCTTTTCCTCCGCGGTAGGCGAGCGTGGCCATGGCGTGGCGAAGCAGAATGCGCTGGGGGTCTTGTGAAGTTGTGGGCGTAGTCATAGCTTCCTTCCTGTTCTGTAGCCAAGATTTTCAAAATCACAGAGGACGTCGTTTGGAACTTCACGGCACGCGCGTTTGTGCCGCGCTTGCCGGCGACACTATACTGTCGTGATGGATTTGGATTTGCAACTCGCAACGGCGCTGCGCCGCTACTGGGGCTACGACTCGTTCCGGCCGATGCAGGAAAAAATCGTGCGCAGCCTGCTGGGCGGGAAAGACGTCTGCGTGATCATGCCGACGGGTGGCGGGAAATCGCTGTGCTACCAGCTGCCGGCCGCGTTGCTCGAGGATAAAACGGTCGTGGTGGTTTCGCCGTTGATCGCGCTGATGCAAGACCAGGTGGCGCAGCTTGCGCAGATGGGAATTCCTGCGGCGCTGCTGAACAGCTCGCTCACTGGCGCGGAGCAGCGCGAGATTGAGCGCGGCGTGCTGAAGGCGAAGTACCGGTTGCTGTATCTTTCGCCGGAGCGGTTGGCGCGGCCGGATGCGATTGCATTTTTGCAGCGAGCGCCGGTTTCGTTCTTCGCGATCGATGAGGCGCACTGCATTTCAGAGTGGGGGCACGAGTTCCGTCCGGAATACCGGCAGCTCAGCTCTTTGCGCAAACATTTTCCGAATTGCCCGATTGCCGCGTTCACGGCCAGCGCGACGCAGCAGGTGCGGCACGACATCGTGACCCAGTTGAAGCTGCGCGATCCGGATAAATATCTCGCGAGTTTTCTGCGGCCGAATTTGCGGTACATGGTGAAGCAGTGCGACGCGCGGTCGCAGGCGGCGCTGCTGCTGCGCGCGGTGCAGGCTTATCAGGGCGAGAACGTAATCGTGTATGCGCCGACGATCAAACGCGTGGAACAGACGGCAGAGTTCTTGAATCAGCACGGCACGAAGGCGATTGAGTATCACGGGAAAATGACCGCAGACTTGCGCCGGAGGAATCAGGAAAAGTGGATGTCCGACGAAGTGCCGGTGCTGGTGGGCACGATCGCGTTCGGGTTGGGCATCAACAAGGCGGCGGTGCGTGCCGTGATCCATCTCGCGCTGCCGAAATCGATCGAGCAGTATTACCAGGAAGCGGGCCGCGCGGGCCGGGATGGGCTGCCGGCAGACTGCGTGCTGCTTTGGCAGAAGCGCGACGTGGGTTTGCTGACCTACTTCATCGAGCAGCTCAGCGACGCCGCGGAAAAGCAGCGCGCATGGAAGCGGTATCACACGATTCTGGATTTTGTGGAGTCGGAAAAGTGCCGGCACCGGCAGGTGTGCGCGTATTTTGGGGAGCAGCCGAAGTGGCACACGTGCGAGGCGTGCGATGAATGCGGGTATGAGATTCCGTGGCTGTCCAAGCCGCTTTCGCCTTCCAAGCCGAAACGCAACCGACGGAGCGCTGGCGCAAGCGCGGACCCAATCGCGAACGCGATACCGGTGCCTGCGGAATATCGCAACATCCAAATTCGACGGAAAGAAGCGGAGCCTGCGCCTATCACGGCGAGATCCTCGCAGGGACGATCGAAAGGCGGATGGTGGGGCGCGCGAAAATCGCGAGGTTCGGCGCCTGTGGCAACGAGATCGGCGGCGGCTGGGCGCAGCTTAGGCGGACCACTCGCCGAGAAAACCTTGCCGCCCCGGAATCCGAATGTGGATCCTGCGCTGCGCGAGCACATGCGCGAGTGGCGGCGGAACATGGCTCGCGAGCAGGGACTGCCGGCGTTTGTGGTGCTGCATGATTCATCGCTCGACGAGCTTTGTCGCGTTTCGCCGCGCTCGCTGACCGAGCTGCGTGCAGTTACGGGTTTCGGTGACCGGAAAACGGAACTCTACGGCAAGCAGATCCTCGAAGCTTTGTCGCAATTCAAGTCGGCAAGCGCGCAGGCCGCGACGGCTGGCTAATCCGCGCGACTCGACGCCGCAAATCTACCAAGTCAATCGAAGAGAAAGCTGAAGCGTTCGCGGCGAACCGGCAGTATCGAATAGCCCGAACTGTGGATTGGTGAGCGTGAGGTCCGAATAGCTGGATACGGTGCGATTCGGATTATTGAACATATTGTAGATTTCAGTGCGGAACTGCAGCGACCACGGCCCTGAACCGAGCGGGCCTGATTCCGTCAGGCGAAAATCCTTCGCGAAAGCCCAATTGAAGCTCACGAGGCTGTTGAGGCGGTAGATGTTGCGGCCGCAGGTGCCGTCATTGCCGAGTAGCGGCTGGGTGAAACGCGTTTGCGCGGCGATCGAAGCGGCGTCGCCGAGTTTGAAGCTTGCGCCCGCCGGATTGCAATTGGCGCGTGTGTTATCGGCGCCGCTGGGCGCGCTGACGCCGTCGATGTTCACGTCGGAGATCGTCGTCACGCCGCTGGGGCTGGTGGGATCGGTGACGCTGACGGGGCCCGAGTAGATGTTCGCGGGAATGCCGGATTGCCAGAGATTCGTCGAATCGAACTGCCACCCTTTCAAAACAAGATTCGCGAAAAGTCCGTGGTGATTTTGGAAGAAGGGAAGATTCCAAACTCCGGTGATCACGATGCGATGCGGGATGTCGTAATTCGAGGGGCCGCGCTCGAGGTAGAGGGCATTCACGTTCTGCGGGACACCCGGGTCGAAGGATTCCTGATTGGGATTCGAGGACGAGGAATTGTCGATCGAGCGCGAGTACGTGTAGGAGGCCTGGAGCGAAAGGCCGTAACGGAACGCTTCGCGAAGGCTCAGCTGGAGCGAGTTGTAGCTCGACGACGCCGCGGAGTTGATGAGGTTGACCTGATCGAAGCGTGGATCGAGGCGGTTGTTACCGGGCCCGGTGGAGTTGTTCACCGCGGCGGAGAATTCGCCGATGCGAGCTTCTTCGTCGGCGACGCTCGTGGCCGGAGCGGGGACCTTGGCGGGCGCGATGGGATTGATCGGAATGAAGGCTTGCAGGTGCGTTCCCTGCGCGCCGACGTACGCAATGCTGGCGAGCGTGGAGCGCGAGACCTGGTATTCGGCGATCAAATCCCACTGCTGGACGTACGGATTCGGCATGTTGCCGTTGGCGGTGGTGATGGTGCCGAAATTGGTGAGCGTGCCGAAGGAGCCGACTTGCGCCTGCGATGACGTGATGAACGGCGCGGTGCCGGCGACGAGATTGTCGAAAGTGTTGCCGCCGGAGAAGTTCGCGAGCGTGAAAGTGTAGTTGAGCGGCGGAGTGGTGCGCGCTTCGGAGAGCGCAGTGAAATTAAAAGAGTCGTAGTAGATGCCATAACCGCCGCGAAGGACGAATTTTCCGGCGCCGGGATTCCACGCGAAGCCGAGGCGCGGACCGAAATTGAATGGATTGCGATCGATCGCGGGATTGCCGACGCGAAACGTGCCGAGAAGGCCGGTGCCGGCGTCTCCGATGCTGCCGGGAATTTCCGGATCGAGCAGCGACGTGAGCCCGTGCGCTTCGGTGACGGCACCTTGATATTCCCAGCGCAAGCCGAGATTCACGGTGAGCGTCGGGAGAACGCGATAGTCGTCCTGAACGAAGGTGCTGAAAAGGCGCTCGCGGAAGCCTAACTCGGTGGGACCGAAGGCTTGCGTGTAGGCTTCGGGTTGGGCTGCGAGAAAGTTGGAGAGGCTGGCGAAGAAATAATTGCCGCGATCGTTGGTCTGGTTGACGGAGTTGTCCTGAATGTAGCGCGCGTCGAAGCCGAACTTGAACATGTGTTTGCCGCGCGAGAGGTCGACGATGTCGTTGGCCTGGTAGAGGTTGAAAATGCGGCCCTGCGTGAAATAGGGGAGCGCGCCGAAACTGGCGATGCTGCCGTCAAGAATCGTGAACCGCGGAGACTGGAGATTATTCTCCGGCGGCAGCAGTCCGAGAGAGCGCGCGTAGGCGAAACGGAACTGGTTGACGGTGCTCGGCGAGATGTTCCAGGTATCGGTGATGTTGACGTTGCGGGCTTCGTAGTGAAGGTCGGCGTCGAAACCAGAGAGTGTGTTGAATTGCGGGAACGGCAGGACGAGCGTGCCGGTCCCCTGAAAGTAGCGGATCGAAAGAGCGTTCGTTGGCGAGAAATTCTGATCGCCGCGCACCAGGAACTGGTAATTGTTGGTGGGGCTGGAGAAATTCTGGGTAAGCGAGCCGACCTGCGAACTAATCTCGTTCGCCGGGAGCGGAAGGTAAGCATTGATCAGCTGGGTGACAGTAGGATCCGTGACCGTGTTGCGAGCAGCCTGCGTGGGAACGAGCGCGACGTCTGAAAATCCGCCGCCGATGGTTTTGTTCTGCTGCCAGCCGCCGAAGAGAAAAGTCTTGTCGTGCACCACGGGACCTCCGGTGGAGAAGCCGTAGTTATTTTCGTCGATGCGCGTGGCGGTACCGCTGACGGGATTGGTGGCATTGAAGAAATTGTTTTGCAGGTATTCATAAGTCTGTCCGTGCCAGTTGTTGGTGCCGGACTTGGTGACCATCTGAATCTGGCCGTTGGACTTGATGCCGTATTCGGCAGAGAGATTTGAAGTGAGGATGTTGAATTCGGCGACCATGTCCGGCTGAGGCTGAGTGCCGAGCGCGAAACCGCCGAATTCCCAGTCGTTCGCGTCCGTGAAATCAAACTCGACGTTGGTGTTTTCGGGGCGGCCGCCATTGGCGCTGATCAGGCCGGTTTGAGCGCCGCCCACTTTAACCAGGCCACTACCGCTCGGCGAGTACATCGGCGCGACGCCTGGAGCGAGGGTGGCAAGTCCGGTGACGGAGCGATCGGTAGGCAGATCGTTGGCTTCCTGTGCCGCGAACGTAGCAACAATTTGCGGGTCCGTTGTGTTTGGTGTCGTGCCCGGCTCTTCGACGACGTTCACTTGCGTCGTCTGGCCTTGTACATCGAGATGAAGATTCTGAGTGACGGTCTGGCTGGCATAGGCGGTTACGCGCGCACGTGACTTGCCAAATCCCGAAGCCTCGGCAGTGAGCTGATAGGTGTCGGGAAGAAGGGCAGGAAATGCGAAGGCTCCGTCGGCACTGCTGGCGAAAGTTTTCGTTTCGTTGGTCGCGAGATTGTGTAGCGTGACTTTTGCACCGGACACGACGGCGCCGCTTGGGTCGTAGACGGTTCCCTGGATCGTGCCGGTCGTGTACTGCGCGCGAGCTGTCGTGCCCACGCTCAGCGCGAGAAGCAGGGCAGCGAACACACTGCGGGCGAGGCGACGGATTCCGATTCGGCCGGACATTTGCCTGAGATTGCTCCCTTGTGCAACGAATACGTTTATCTATCGAAACACGAGCGGCGACGCCACCGCAAGAAAGCGCGAAGGCGCTGTTGCGTTGCCGCGTGCCAAATTGACTTTCGCGGCTGCGATTTGTGCATTCGAGGAAGCGTCTTGAGCACGGGCGCGATCGGCGGCAAAAACGCGGGTTCTAGCGGGCCGGCGCGTATTATATAAGGACGCACGAGAAATTCGGGCTTTCGTAAGACACTTCCAGAGCGGCATGGAGTCGGAGTGAGCTCATTTGTTTTTAGCACGTCTGGTTCGGTGAGTCGCCGCGTGCCCGCTCGGTGCGTCCGATGAACGTTTATTTTGCGGCGCTGATCGCGTACTCGGTGTTGTTGATCGGAATCGGCGCTTTTGTGGCGCGAAAAGTGAAGTCGGCATCGGATTATCTGGTGGCGGGACGGAGCTTCGGGCCGGGCATTTTGTTTGCGACATTTCTCGCCGCCAATATCGGAGCGGGATCGACGGTGGGCGCGAGCGGGATCGGGTACCGAGTCGGGATGTCCGCTTGGTGGTGGGTCGGTTCGGCGAGCATCGGGACGTTCCTACTGTCGCAGACTGTCGGGCCGAAATTGTGGAAGCTCGCCAAGGCGAACGAGTTCCAAACGCTCGGCGACTTTCTGGAATTTCGGTACGGCAAATCCGTAAAGGCAATCATCGCGGTGCTGCTTTGGGCCGGGACACTCGCCATTCTCGCCGGTCAATTGATCGCGATTGCGTGGATTCTGAACGTGGTGATCGGGCTCGCGAAGTGGAAGGGATGTCTGGTCGGCGGAATTGTGGCGGTGTCGTATTGTGCGGCCGGCGGCCTGGCTTCATCGGCGGTGGTGAATATTTTGGAGCTGGCGGTGACGATGAGCGGTCTGCTGGTTTCGATCCCGTTCGCTCTGCGCGGCGCAGGTGGGTGGCAGGCGGTGCAGGCGACAATCGCAACGCATGCCGGAGCGTCGGCTCCAGCGTTGATGAGCTTAACGGGCGTGGGGCTGAGGCCCATTCTGGCGTTCGGGTCGATTTTGATTCCCTCATTCATCGTGTCGCCGGGGCTGGTCCAGAAACTTTACGGCGCGAAAGACGCCGCAACAGTGCGTCGCGGAGTGCTCGCCAACTCGGTGGCCCAGGCGTTGTTTGCCTTTGCGCCGGCGATGTTCGGGCTCCTGGCGCTGTCCCGATTTCCGCACCTGCCGAATCCAGAACTGGCGCTGCCGACAGTGATGATGTACATGGTGCCAAAGTGGCTCGGGCTGTGGGCGCTGGCTTCGATTTTTTCCGCGGAACTGAGCGCGACGGATGCGATTCTTTTTATGTTGTCGACGTCGCTCTCGGTGGATCTGTACAAGACATTTATAAAGCCGGAGATCGATCAGAAGGAATTGCTTTCCGTGAGCCGCTCGACGGCTGTTATCGCCGGGACGGCCGGCGTGATGCTGGCGATTGCACTGCCGAGCGTGATTACGGCGGTTTCGATCTTTTACAGTTTGCTAGCGGTGGCGCTCTTTGTTCCGCTGATCTACGGGCTGTATTGGCGGAAGATGAGCACGGCGGCGGCAATCGGCGCGATTTTTGCGGCGATCGTCGCGGCGTTGTTCACGCGCCTCAGCGCGCCCGGTGGAGCGATTGGGCCTCTTTCGTCCGCTGCCGTGGGAATTTTGGTGGCGTTGGTTGTGGCTACGGCGGCGAGTTTATTTTTTCCGTCGAAAACGGCCGCAAGGCAACCGGGTTTCGATGCGCCCGGCGCAGGACAGTGAGCCGCGCGTCGGGCGCGCAGGCCCAATTGGGAGGAGCGAAAAATGAAACGGCGTGATTTCAGCAGGAGCATGGCTCTCGCGGCTGGCGGCGCGCTGGTGTCGTCGCTTGTGCCGCGCTCCGCACGAGCGAACGATTCCCGTCGCGAATTTGCCGCTAACTTTGACACCCCAGACGCGCCAGCGGCCGGAAGTCTTACCGACGTAGAAGGCTTGAAGGTCGGACACTGGACCGAAACGCGCAGGCCGACGGGCTGTACGGTGGTGATCGCAGAGAACGGCGCAGTGGCCGGCGTGGATGTACGTGGTGGCGCTCCAGGCACGCGTGAAACGGATTTGCTGAATCCAGTGAATATGGTGCAGCAGGTTTATGCGGTGATGCTTTCCGGTGGCAGCGCTTTCGGCCTGGATACAGCAACCGGAGCGATGCGGTATCTCGACGAGAACAATATCGGATACAAGGGCATGGGCGGCCCGAACGTCCCGATCGTTCCGGCGGCGGTCCTGTTTGATTTGGGTGTGGGCGACGTGAAAATTCGCCCGAACGCCGAGTCGGGTTACAAGGCGTGTCAAGCTGCGTCGACCGGACCGGTGCAAGAAGGCAACGTGGGCGCGGGCGCTGGAGCGACGGTAGGTAAACTGATGGGGATGCAGTTCGCGATGAAGAGCGGACTCGGCTCGGCGAGTATTCGCGCGGCAAATACCGGCGTTGTGGTGGCGGCGATGGTTGCCGTAAATGCGGTGGGCGATATTTGGGACCGGCACACTGGAAAAGTGATCGCCGGCGCGCGTTCGGCAACGCCCGGAGGCGACGGCCTGGCGCACGCGATGGATCGGTTGCTCGAAGGCCACGCCATGATAATTCCGCAGGCGGGGGCGAACACGACGCTCGGTGTGGTGGCGACGAACGCGGCATTGACGAAAGACGAAGCCACGAAGATGGCGCAGATGGCGCAGGATGGCTATGCGCGAGCGATCAATCCGGCACACACCCCCGTGGATGGCGATACGATTTTCGCGCTTTCGACGGGAACGCTTAAAGAAAAGGTGTGGGTGGGAGCGATCGGCGCACTGGCGGCGGTCGCGATGTCAAGAGCTGTGATCCGAGCTGTGACGCAAGCCACAGGCATCCCTGGATTTCCGGCCTACGCAGATTTGCAGAAGCCGACGCAGCCCTAACTGCATCTGAAGTTGCATCTGATTTTCGAATGTGCGCCCACATGAACAAGCACGCCAAAATCGCAATTCCGAAAGCCCCAAAGTTCACCGGATTTGCGCCCGATGCGATGAAGTTTTTTCGCCAGCTCCGGAATAACAATCACCGCGACTGGTTTCTGAAACAGAAGACGCGCTACGAAACGACGCTTTTAGCGCCAATGCAAGCGCTGCTGTTCGAACTCGGCGATCGTCTTGCTGATGCCGGACTGCCGCTTGCGCCGAACCGGAAGTTCCCGGTGATGAGGATTTATCGCGACGTCCGGTTTTCGGCGAATAAAACGCCATACAAAACGGCGATCAGCGCGTACCTACGCCGCGGCGGGGAAGGCGTCCATGCCGGCGGAGTGTTCCTGCAATTCTCCGACAAAGAAAAGTTTGTGGCGATGGGCTTCTGGCTGCCCGAACGCGAGCTGCTTCATGCGTGGCGGCAGCGAATCGCGTCGAAGCCGACCGAGTTCCTGAAAATGACCGCGGTGCTACACAAGAGTGGTCATTCGCTCGACGGTGAAGGCGCGTTGCGCAGGCTGCCGCGCGGATTTGACACGCATGCCGAATCGCCGGTGGCGGAATACTTGAAGCTGAATTCGTTTTTCGTGATTCAGGAGATGTCCGACGCCCAACTGCGTTCAGCGAAGCTCGTCGGAGATGTTTTGAAGTTCGCGGTCGCGACGCGCGCGCTGCTCGAATACGGCTGGAAAGTTGAGGCGGACCTACCGAAGTCCACGCGCTCGCACTTCGACTGAGACGCTCACCGCGTGAGGCCTTTAGGGATTTGGACTCGTGCGTACGGCGTGAAATTCGCCTTTTTCCCCCTCAATATTAAAGGTGCCGTCGATCGTGTCGCCGGTCACGCGGCCGCGGAAGGTGAGCGGGTGGCGAGTCTTGGTGCGAAAGACGATGTGGTGAATATTAATGGTGCCTTCGAGGCCGCCGGACTGGTTCGGACCCTTGAAGTGGCCGGTTAAATTGTTGCCATCCTGCTTGAGCTGAACGGATTTGGTGTCGAACGAGCCGTTCCAGTTTTTCGCTTCAATTTCCCAAGTCCCCTGAACGTTATCGGGCTGTTGCTGATTGGGCATCGGTTCCTGCGCGACGGCGCGACCGACTGGCGACGCCAATGACACGCTGGCGCACGCCACGATGAGTGCAAAGCGAATCCAAGTTCGACGCGAAATGTTCATTCCTCCAGGCCTCCGAACCGAGCTTGTTCAGTAATTCCATTCGGGAACGGTGCGAACCATATTCCACAAAAGATTGTAGAGCGCTTCGTCCGTAGTCGTCGCGGGCTGCGAGCGCGTGTTCGTCAGAGCGCCCCAGCACATGCCGTCTGGCGTGCGAAGAGTTAGGGATGACGAACCTGGAAGACTGCCGGAATGCCAGAACGCTCCCGAGCCATTGCCGGAGACCATCCAGCCGCGAGCGTATTTCGCTTGAGCTTCAGCAGGAGTGAAGGCGGGCGAAGGCGTGGTCATCGTGCGAATTGTTTCGGGCTTTAGAATGCTGCGAATCGTATCGGAGCCGCCGATGTGCGCAGTGAACTTCGCAAGATCGGAAGATGTGGCGATCCAGCCGGCGGTGGAATCCATGCGGGCGACATTTATTTTGTAGGGATTTTCGCCGAACTGGCCGAGATAGGCGGCTTCATTGGACGCACGCTGCTTTTCGGAGTTGCCGGCGATTTGCATGTCGGTGATGCCGCACGGGGCGAGCACGGCTTGCTGCGCGTAGCTCGCGTAGGGCTGGCCCGAAACTTTTTCGATGACGCGGCCAAGGATGCAGTAGCCAAAATTGGAGTACGCCCAGTTGGTGCCGGGAGGATAGCGGAGAGGAACGTTTTCGATGGTCGAAGAGATCAGCTTGGCTTGATCCCAGCCGTTATGGTGGAGCATGGGATCGTTGGCGTCGGCCGGCCAGCCGCCGCATGTCTGTGTAAGCAGGTGATCGATGGTGATGTCCGTGACGTACTGCTTGTAGGGCGGCTTAGCGTACGCGTCGTCGAGAATGCCGCTCGCGCCGAAAACTTTGTCGTTGGGATTGAGTTTGCCGGCTTCCATCAGCGTGAAGATCGCGACAGCTGTGATCGGTTTGCTGGCGTCGGCGATGCGGAAAAGCGTGTTGACGCTGCACTGTGATTTCACGGCGGCGTCGGCCATGCCGAGCGAATCTTCGACGACAAAGGCGCTCTGGCGCACGATTGCGACCGAGAGCGCCGGCGCGAAAAACTGGCTCATGAACGCGAGACCGAGACGGCGCATTTCACCTTGCTGCGGGCCGGTGGGGCGCTGTACGCGCTGAGGACCGGCAGCGGCGGCGAACGACTGAACGAAAGCGGGGAGCATGGCGAGAGACGCGGCTCCGCCGAGCTGTTTGAGGGCCGTTCGGCGCGCGATTTTCGTCACCGGGAACCCTTTACGCGCGAAGCGAGAGGCTCGCGACAATGATGGACGCGAGGAATTGTGGCACAGCCATTTCAGTTCAGATAGAGCCCGAGTGGACTCAGTTCACTGGACAAAACCGGCACGGATTCGCATCGCGATTGAGCGCGAGAAATTACCAGCGCGGTTCGCGAGGCTGGCGAGGCGCGTCGCCGTAATCGTCCTTGGAATATCCGCCGCGGCCGCCGCTGCCTCCACTACCGCCGCGATTTCCACCACCGCCGCTGCCACCACGATTCCCGCCGCCACCGCCGCCTCCACGGTTTCCACCGCTGCCGCCACCACCGGACGGGCGCCCGCCGCCTTCGCCCTTCGGACGAGCTTCGTTCACGTTGAGCTTGCGGCCGCCGACTTCCTTGCCGTTCAGGCCAGCGATGGCGTTTGCCGCTTCCTCATCGTTGGGCATCTCGATGAACGCAAATCCGCGCGCGCGACCGGTTTCACGGTCCATGGCGATATGCACGCGCGAGACCTGCCCGAAACCTTTGAACAGGTCGGTTAGCTCGGATTCGCTGGTCTGAAAATTCAGGTTTCCCACGAACAGGTTCTTCATCTTCTTCTCCTAGGCCTGTGCGCATGGCTCGGGGCGCGGACATACCGCGCGCTCGGCTTACGCGCATGCAGACCATATCACTACCCGGCCCAATCAACGAAGAAATCGTGGGGCGGGCGCGGATCCTGGCTCAGGAGGGTCTGGACCTTGGTGCGTCCGACGGGGCAATTACCAGTTCGATTATCGAGGCAGAATTCGTTGCCAGTGCTGGCGAAGATTGCTCGTAGTCTGAATATCGGAGGCGGAGATGCGGTGCAATCACTGCGGCGCGAGTCTCGCATCGGAACTGGCTTTTTGTGGGGCGTGCAAACGGCCGCTGGTTGGATATTCGGTCGGCGGGTCGAGTTCCGTTCCGGCGGAAACCGTTGCTGCTCTGGCCAGCGCGCCGACCGAGGCGAAATTTGCCGGTTTCTGGCTGCGATTTCTCGCGGCGCTAGTTGATGCGATCGTGCTCGCTCTGGCGCTTGGGGTGGTGGCGTCCTTCACGGCGGTGGCGAAGTTGCAGCCGCTGGCGTTCCTCAAGTTGAGTCCGACTTCCGCTCCGAGCGCCGTCTTGAATCTATATGGTCACGAGGCGCTGGTCAGGATGCTCGTGTTTTTCGTGATTGCGAGCTGGCTCTACTTCGCGTTCATGGAGAGTTCGTCGGCGCAGGCGACGTTGGGGAAGAAGTTGGTCGGACTCTACGTAACGGATGCGGACCGCCAGAGGCCAAGTTTTCTTCGGGCGAGCGGACGCTTCTCGACCGGAAGACTCCTCGCGCACATTCCCGGGATCGGAATTCTGTACTTTGTAGCGGATTGCATTTGCGCCGGCGTGACGCCGAAAAAGCAGGCCGTGCACGACATGATCACAGGCTGCCTGGTGTTGCGGCGTCCTCCACGTTTTGAACCTGAATCCTGATTCCCATTTTCCATTGCACTAATTCGCCGCTGGACGTTGAAGCCCCATCGCCTCGGCGGTGACGTCGGTGTACTTGAGACCGGAGCCGGTATTGAATAGCACGACGCGATCGCTGGACTTCAGGTAGCCGGAAGCGAGCAGCCGATCGTAGGCTGCGGTGGCTGCGGCGCCCTCCGGCGAGAGGAAAATGCCTTCGTTTTTCGCCCAGTCCCTCAGCGAGGCGAGAATTTCCGCGTCGGGAATCGCGAGCGCCACGCCGTCGGACTCGCGCAGAATTTCGAGCATGATGTAGTCGCCGTAGGGTTTTGGTACGCGAAGACCGGAAGCGAACGTGGCGGCGTTGGGCCACATCTCGCTGGCGCCTGCGCGTTCGTCGAACGCTTTCGCAACGGGCGCGCAGCCGGAGGATTGGACGGCGATCATGCGCGGGCGCTTGCCGGGTTTCACCCAGCCGAGTTCTTCCAGTTCGGCGAAAGCCTTCCACATTCCAATCAAGCCGACACCGCCTCCGGTCGGATAGAACACTGCGTCCGGATATTCCCAGCCGAGCTGCTCGACGAGCTCGTAGCCCATCGTCTTTTTGCCTTCCACTCGAAACGGTTCCTTGAGAGTGGAGAGGTCGAACCAGCCTTCGGCTTTGCGGCGTTCGGCGACGATGCGGCCGCAGTCGGAAATTAGTCCGTTGACCAGCGTGACCTGGGCACCGTAGGCTACGGCCTCGACGTAGTTCGCGAAAGGCACGTCTTTCGGCATGAAAATGTGGGCTTCGATTCCGGCTGCTGCTGCGTAAGCGGCGAGAGCGCCCGCGGCATTGCCGGCGGAAGGCACGGCGAGTCTTTTCAGGCCGAAGTGATTCGCCATGGTGATCGCGAGACCGAGGCCGCGCGCCTTAAACGAACCAGTGGGATTCGCGCCTTCTTCTTTCAGGTAGGCGTTCGGATGGTGCTTGCTGGTGAGCATAGGCGTCCAGCCTTCGCCGAGAGTGACGGGCTTGGCGTCGGGAAGAACGGATTTGTAGCGCCACATGCCGAGCCACGGATGGCGTGCGGCTTCGCGAGCGATTTCATCACGGGCGGTGGTGCCGCGAAGAGGCGAGAGATCATAGCGGACATAGAGCGAGCCTTGGCATTCGGGGCAAAGCGTTTGTGGAGTTTCGGCCGAGAGTGTCGCTTCGCAACGCGAGCATTCCAGATTTTTTATTTTTGGCATGAAACAAAGATATCAGATGCGGGAAATTTTCCGGCTCGATGACTGAAAATTTGCAAGCCGAATCGAAACGGTCGCGACGTGTCGCTGGCGACGGCGGAGTACGCGCGCTCGCTTACCTGGGTGTCGCTCTGTTTGCGGTTGGGGCGTTGTTGCCTCTGGCGGTTGGAGCGCACGCTTGGGAAGCGGCAGTGCGGTGGTTGGGACTCGCGTTCGTGGCTGCTGGCGGGCGGCGAGGCTCGTCGCTGACCTATTGGATTTTGTTTTCGATGCTACTTGGAGCGGAGGTCGGGCTCGACCGGCCGCACCTGGCCGAACATTTGCGCTTTCTCAGCGACGTTTTTCTTCGGCTGATCAAGGTGATTGTCGCGCCATTGATTCTGGGTACGCTGATTACGGGAATCGCAGGACACGGAAGCCTTCGCGGCGTCGGCAGGATCGGGGTCAAGAGTCTGGTGTTTTTTGAGGTAGTGACCACGATCGCGCTGCTGATTGGCGTTGTCGCGATCAACATTAGCCGCGCCGGCGAGGGAATCATGGTGGTTGCGCCGGTGAGCGAAACTGCCCCGGCAGCGGCCGCGTTGCACTGGGACGATTTTCTGCTTCACGTTTTTCCCGAAAACATCGCCAAATCGATCGCTGAAAATCAAATCCTGCAGGTAGCTGTGTTCGCGATTCTTTTTGGTATCGCCCTGGCACGAATTTCGGAAGAAAAGCGCGCGCCGATGCTCCGGTTCTGCGAATCGCTCACCGAGACGATGTTCTCGTTCACGAACATCATCATGTACTTCGCGCCGATCGGAGTGGGTGCGGCAATCGCGTATACGGTAGGACATTTGGGGATCGGAGTGCTGCTGCCGCTTGGGAAACTCTTGGTCACCGGGTATGTGGCGCTGGCGGTGTTCCTGTTGTTGGTGCTGCTTCCGATTGCGCGGTTCGCGCGCGTGCCGGTGGCGGGATTTGTGCGGGCGGTGAGCGAGCCGGCTACGATCGCGTTTGCGACGGCCTCATCGGAAGCGGCGCTGCCTCGCGCGATGGAAGAAATGGAAGCGTTCGGAGTGCCGCGGAATATTGTGGCGTTTGTGATTCCGGCGGGCTACAGCTTCAACCTCACTGGCTCGTCGCTGTATCTGGCGCTCGCGTCGATTTTCGTCGCGCAAGCCGCCGGGATGCATCTCACCTGGACCGAGCAACTGTTCATGGTGTTCACGCTGATGATTACGAGCAAAGGCGTGGCGGGCGTCCCTCGCGCAGTGCTCGTCGTGTTGCTGGCGACGGCGGGAACGTTCCATCTGCCGACCGAGCCGATTTTCATGATTCTGGCAATCGACGCGGTAATGGACATGGGACGCACGGCCGTGAACGTGATCGGAAACTGCCTGGCATGCGCCGTGGTTGCGCGATCCGAAAGTCAGCTCGCTCCCGCGGTTTCAAGTTCTAAATAAGTCGTTGCGAAACTTCTTCCTCGAAGCGCCCAGACGTAAAATCGCCGCGATTCATTGCTGCGGACGAGGTGAACCGATGTCTGATGCTGAAAGAAGACCAATTTCGCGCCGGGAATTGCTTTCGAAAGTGGGGCAGAGCATCGCAGCGGCGAATGTGGCCGCAGTTCTCGCGAAAGACGCCGCTGCGCAAGGCCAAAGCCCGCAGGACGCGCCCGAGCCGCCGGGCAAGAAGGCGGGCTGGGCCGTGGTCGGGCTGGGCAACCTTGCGATCCATCAGATTCTGCCCGCATTTTGCCAGTGCGAAAAATCGAAAGTGGTGGCGCTGGTGAGCGGGCATCCGGACAAAGCGGCGAAGCTGGCGGCGCGCTACGGCGTGAATCCGAAAGCGATCTACAACTACCAGAATTACGACACGATTCGCGACAACCCCGACGTGGACGTGATCTACATCGTGCTGCCGAACAGCATGCACGCGGAATACACGATCCGTGGCTTTCAAGCGGGCAAGAACGTGCTCTCTGAGAAACCGATGGCGAATTCTCCGGCGGAATGCCAGTCGATGATCGATGCAGCCGCGAATGCGAATAAGAAGCTGATGATCGCCTACCGTTGCCGCTACGAACCGTACAACCAGGCGATGATCAAAATGGCGCGCGACAAGGAATTGGGCGGCGTAAAAATTATTTTGAATGAGGCGGGGTTCAATATCGGCGACCCGACGCAATGGCGGCTGAACAAGGCGATGGCCGGCGGCGGCTCGCTCATGGACATCGGAATTTATGCGTTGAATGCGGCGCGTTATATTTCCGGCGAAGAACCCGTCGCGGTGAACGCGATGATGTACTCCACCCCGAACGATCCGCGATTCAAGGAAGTGGAGGAGACAATCCTGTTCCAGCTGCGATTCCCGAGCGGAATTATCGCGAATTGCAGCTCGAGCTACGGCTCATCAACGCGTTCACATTTTCGCGCGCTCGCGCCGGACGGTTACTTCGAACTCGATCCGGCGATGAACTACACCGGCAACCGCATGCGCGTCAGCAAAGGGCCATCGCTCGACGAGGTATTTCACCGGGAAATCGACCACTTTGCCGCGGAGATGGACTCCATGTCCGACTGCGTGATGACCAACAAGACTCCGCTGACCCCGGGGGAAGAAGGCCTGCGCGACCTGACGATCATCACGGCGATTTATCAGGCTGCAAACACCAGGCAGACCGTAAAGCTTTAGCGCCGCAGTGCGGTGCTGCCTAGCGTTCCACAAGTGCGATCATCTTCTTCGTCGTGCGGAATGCGGCCACCACGAAAATACGAAGCAATGAAGCTCCGGCTAAAGGGCGTTCAATGACTCTCTGGAAAAGTTTTGCGGCGACAACTGTGTTTCTCGTGATCGCGACGATTCCTGCGTTTGCGCAGACGGGCACGCAGGAAGGCGACATCCCGGCCAAGTTCAACGCGCCGACCGCGGATTTCGATTATGTGAAACGCGTCGAAATGATTCCGATGCGCGATGGCGTGAAGCTCTACACCGTCATTGTAATCCCGAAAGGCGCGAAGCATGTTCCGATGGTTCTGACGCGCACTTGTTACAACGCTGCGGGGCGCGCCACGCGCGCCTACTCGCCCAAGATGCTGGACACGCTGCCACTGAGCGACGAAGTGTTCGTGAAGGAAGGCTGGATCCGCATCTACCAGGACGTTCGCGGGAAATACGGGTCGGAAGGCGTTTACCTGATGACGCCGCCGCCGATCGGCCCTCTAAATTCCAGCGGCATCGATGACACTACGGACGCGTACGACACGATCGACTGGCTGGTGAAAAACGTGCCGGAATCGAACGGGCGTGTGGCCATGATTGGATCGTCCTACGAAGGGTTCACCGTGGTGATGGCGTTGATTCATCCGCATCCCGCGCTAAAGGCGGCCGCGCCGGAAAGCCCGATGGTTGACGGCTGGATGGGCGATGACTGGTTTCACTACGGCGCCTTCCGGCAGCCCAATCTTGACTACATCACCGAGCAGACCACGGAAAAGGGCGCCGGGAAACTAATTCCGCGCGAGTACCAGGACGATTATACGGGCGATCTCGCGATCGGTTCGGCGGGCGACATTGCGCGAACGGCGGGACTCGACCAACTTGGCTTTTGGAAGAAATTGCACGACCACCCGGCGTACGACGCTTTTTGGCAAGGGCAGGCGCTCGACAAGATCATGGCCGAGACGCCGCTCACGGTTCCGGTGATTTGGGAGCAGGGATTGTGGGACCAGGAAGACATGTGGGGCGGAATTCATTCCTATGAAGCCGTGGAGCCCAAGGACACCAACAACGATAAAAATTTTCTCGTCATGGGACCGTGGTTCCACAGCCAGATCAATCGCGACGGCTGGGCGCTCGGGCCGCTGCTCTGGAACGGAAACACGACGCTGCAATTCCGCCGTGACATGATCTTAGTGTTCTTCAAGCAATACCTGGTGGACGGCGCTCCGAAAGCGGATCTCGCGCCGGTGACGATCTACAACACCGGCGAAAATCACTGGGATCATTTCAAGTCGTGGCCCCCGAGCTGCGATGCGGGTTGCGCGAACAAATCGAAGCCTCTGTATCTCACAGGGAATCACGGACTGTCGTTCGAATCGCCCTCCGGCGCGAGCGCGACGGACGCTTCTGGTTACGATGAATACGTTTCCGACCCGGCGAAACCGGTGCCGTATCGGCCGCGGCCGGTGCTTGCATCGGACGGCGACGCGTGGAGGACATGGCTTGTGACCGATCAACGCTTTGTTGACGGACGTCCGGACATCGTGACGTACGAAACGGAGCCGTTGAAGTCCGCGGTGCGCGTAAGCGGCGTGCCGGAAGTGAATTTCTACTTATCGACGAGTGGGAGCGACAGCGATTGGGTTGTGAAGCTGATCGACGTCTATCCGGGGACATATCCCTCGCAGGCAAACCTGGGAGGTTACGAGCTTCCCATCGCGACGGACATTTTCCGCGGCCGCTACCGCACGAGCTTCGAACATCCGGAAGCGTTGACGCCGAATCAACCTCTGCTTTTCAAATTCGGTCTGCCGACGGTAAATCACGTCTTCGAGCCGGGCCACCGGATCATGGTGCAGGTGCAGTCGACGCTCTTCCCGCTCTACGACCGGAACCCCCAGACGTTTGTGCCCAACATTTTCGACGCGAAGCCGGACGACTATCAAAAGACCCTACAACGGATATGGCGATCCGGCGACAAGGCGAGCTTCATCAACTTGCCGGTCGTGCCTTAGCCCGCGGATTTTTGGGTCGCTACGCGTCTAAAGAATATTTCCGGAACGTGTCGATTTCGGGCTAGCTCGTTCGACGTATTCTTAGAGGCGGAAATTGGTCCGGCTTCGGTGCCTACCGCATACCGTGGGCCGGCCGCTGCCGAACTTTCAAAGGGAGCAATCCGATGAAATTCCTGAGCATTTATAAGACGGTGGAGCGGCAGACGCCGCCTTCGCAAGAAGAAATGGCAAACATGGGCAAACTGATCGAAGAAGGATTCGCGAATGGCTGGCTTGTGGCGACGGAAGGATGCCTGCCGACGAAGCTCGGCGCGCGCGTGCGGCTCGATGGCGACGAAATCACCGTCAAGGACGGTCCGTTCACCGAGGCGAAGGAAGTCGTCGGCGGGTTCGCGATTCTGAAGGCGAACTCGAAGGCCGAGGCCGTCGAGCTTACGAAAATTTTCTTGAAGACTGCCGGCGGTGGCGAATGCGAGCTACGCCAGGTCTATGAAGCGCCGCAGGGGACCTGCGCCGAGGATTCCGCTGCCCAGGCTGCTTCGTAAGCTGCCTGACTGCCTATCGCATGCGAATGCAGCGAGACTGGCGCGGCCGAGCTTCTCGCCGACGGTCGAGACATTCTTATCGGAAGCTAGAGAGCTTCGAGCCCGACTGGATGGCCCTGACGAACTTCGGCTCGTGCGGGCTGCGAATTCAGAACCGGCAACCGCACGGTAACCGTCGCGATTCGATCCTCCGATATCGCGAACCGCAAATTCGCCTCGCCTGCATACAAATATTTCAGCCGAGCCTCGGTATTACGGAGGCCCACGCCGTTTCCGTTTGATGCGGACTTGCCCACGCTGTTGCGCACCGATAGTTCGAGCACCCCTTCATTTTGATTCACCGCCACTGAAACCCAACCGCCCTGACGTGCCGTTGAGATTCCGTGCCGGATCGCGTTTTCCACCAAGAGTTGCAAAACCATTTGAGGAACCAGCAGGGAGCTCGTGCCGGGACCGAGTTGCCAGTCGACTTTGAGCCGAGTACCGAAACGCATTTGCTCCAGGTCGATATAATCCGTGACGAAGCGGAGTTCGTCTTCGAGCGGAACCAGGTCGACGCTGTCGCGCTCCAGCGCGCGGCGAAGCAGATTCGCGAGCTTGATGATCATCGCTTTGCCGTTGCTGTCTCCATCCACCACGGTTGCGATTCCGTGCAGCGTATTGAATAGAAAGTGGGGATGCAGCTGCATCTTCAGCGCCTGAAGCTCGCTGGCGGCGAGGGCTTGCTGATATTCGTATTTCTCGCGCTCTTCGCTGCGCAGGCGCTTCAGGTATTCGTAAGCGTGCGCTGCCACGACAATCGCGATGTAGATAAAAATTTGGTCAGCGAACGCGCCGCGAACGATATCAAGCCACGACTGCATTGAGCGCGCGATGTAGGCGTGCGTCGTGTCGTCGACTTGCGGAATCAAGAGCCACTGAATCGCGGAATGCAGCAGTACGAAGGGAATCGCGCCGAGGATGCAGACCAGTACGTAGGTGACGCGATGGCTCGAATAGCGGAGATATTTTCCGACAAGATAAAAAATCGGCGGCGTCCACAGCGCCAGCGCGAAGCCGCGGACCGCGGCCATGCCGAACAGGTTCACAAATGAAGGCCAGAGATGCTGCCGGTCGAGTACGCCGTACTGCCAACCCATCAGGAAACTGATTCCAAACCAGAAGACGATCGACATCAGATAGGCGCGAGCGATTACGCGGAGACTCGGCAGCGTCATTGGAAGGCTCCCTCGGAATGGGGCACATTATAGCGCCGGCGGCATCCCGTGCGCGTTCACCCGCGCGATTTTCAGGGACGACTGGCGGTCGCGGATCAAGCTGTGCGACTCGATGCGCCTGACCCGACTTGAGCGAGGCTCTGGGTTCGATGCGCGAATGCGTTGATTTTAAGACCGCGCCGGATCACATTCGCCGCCAAACGTTGCGACGTGTCGCCCCGGAGGTCGAGTTGCGCAGAGCCAGAGCGCGCCCATCGATGGATCCAGAGTTCGCCTGCGTACCCCTGCGAATTGGACGGTCGAACGTTCACGGATTTGGCGTTTTCGCTGAAGCCGACCTACCGCGCGGCGCGCGAATCATCGAGTACACCGGCGAGCTTGTTACGATGGGTGAAGCTAAGGCGCGCTACTTTCGGGATTGGTGTCTCTGCAACTGAAAGCCGTTCTATTTTCGATCCCTTAACCGCCGTTGAATGCTCGACGCTACGTTTGGCGGTTCAAGTGCGGAACGGAGCAATCAGAGTTGCAATCCGAATGTGGTGAACCGCGTAGCAGGCGGCCACGTCTGGCACTTCGCGCGCCGCAAGATTCGCCGGGGCGAGGAGTTGACGATCGACTGCAAGATCAGCCCGAACGCGCCGATATATCCGTGCCGTTGCGGCGCGGAACTGCCGCGGGACCATCAATCGCAATCGCCGCAAAAAGGAGTCCCGAGGTAAAAAGCAGGCGGCTCTGTTACAAACTGGCGCGACTGCCGAACTCGACTTATTCGTGGCAGCGCTGACTTTCCTCTTGCGTGGTGCCATCCTTGACGGCTTTCCCCTGGGCGCTTTGCGCGTTGTGTAGTAAATGCCGCCACCGAGAACTCAAGCGGCCCGGCTCCGTTTGGTGCGCGCTGTATTCCTCTCACGTCCAAGGAAATCAACGACATGTCCGGATACGATATTCAACAAGTTGGCGACACAACGGAAATTTCCACAACACCGGAAGCAGTGCCCGCACCCTGGCTGCTGATCGCGATTCCCGGCGGCCTGCTGGTGCTGCTCGCGCTCGCGATGGGGTTTTTCTATGGAGTGGTCGCCCAAGGATTCTGTCACGGCGCGATGTACCTGTTGATGCACCCTGAGCAGGCCACGCAGTACCGCACTCCGGCGAAGATCCGCGTTTTGAAGACCGGTATCGAAGTCGCCGGAACGACGATTCCGAAGGACACGATTTACCGGGTGATCGTCCGCAACCACGTTTTGAAGGCTGCAGGCGATGTGATTATCGTGGCCGATCCGCACCCCAATAGCGGCCAGCAGAATACCGTGGCGGGAATGAAATGGGGCAGTCAGCAAGCTCGGACCGATCTGTTATCGCGTGGACGCGGAAGCGCGGGGCGTTCCTACCACTCTTGCTGGAGGACGGACGGAGCCGAGCGCCGCCGCGATCATGTCCGATGTGAACAAAGTGCTGCAGATTTTCTGATCGCCGCGGCGGCGTCGCACCTTGCGATGAAGTTTGTTCCCAGGAAAAGCGAAGCGCCAGAGGCGCTGGCAGGCTAAATCTTCTTTGTGAGAATTCATGCCGGTCAAGCCTCGGTGCTTCGCGGTAGCGCTGAGCACGCCTTGCTCGATGAACGCCGCCATCGGTAAGTAGTCAAACAGACCGGCCATGGCAGAGCATGTTATTCTCGCTGCGTGCGGATCAGTGCGGCGAACTGCGTTGTTCTGCCTGTCAGTTTTGACACTACTCCCGCCGGTCGCACACCTCTAGCCTCGATGACGAATCGGCTCGCCCACGTTCGATCACTGCAAGCGCTAAGTTCGCACCGGTTCAACACTTCTTTTCGACTCAGGATGGAACGATGAGGCGCGTTCTTGCAGCGTCAGGGTATTGGGCGGCATTCATAGTAGTTACTCTGTGCGCGCAGTCTTGTGGCGGGAGCGATTCGGTGTGGCAGGCCGAAGCAGCTTCGCAATCGAGCGGCAGTTCAAGCCAAGAAACAAGCACGCCGCCCTCGTCACTCAAATTGCCTCTTACATTCGGGCGAGACCTGGGTGATCTGGACGGAATGGTGAAGCGGCACCAGATTCGCGCTCTTGTCGTCCCGAGCCATTCTGGATTTTTCTACGATCGAGGGCAGCCGCATGGCATCTATTACGAAGCCATGACGGATTTTCAGACCTTCGTGAATCAGAAACTCAAAACGCGAAATTTGAAAGTGAACGTCGTATTTATTCCAGTCCGGCCGGAACAGTTGGAGACCGCGCTCCTGCAAGGAGTGGGCGACGTCATCGCGTACGGAGTAGTCGTAACTCCGGAGCGCCGCCAAAAGGCTCTGTTTACGACTCCGATTGCTTCCAACGTGAAGCAGGTGGTCGTGTCCGGTCCGAAGGGGCCGGCCATGGATAGCCTCGAAGACTTGAGCGGAAAAGAAGTCTACGTCAACCCGCTGACGGATTATTACCAGAGTCTCCAGCGGGTAAGCGCTTCGTTCCAAAAAGAGGGCAGAGCGCCAATTCAGGTGAAGGCCGCCGATCCCGACCTAACAGACGAAGACCTGCTTGAGATGGTCAACGCGGGGCTAATTCCCGCGACCATCACGATAAATATGCGGGCCGATTTTTGGTCGAAAGTGCTTCCGCATTTGACGGTCCACCCCAAAATGGTTTTGCAGACGAGCGGAGAGCTGGCGTTCGCGACGCGCCGCGACAGTCCGAAACTTCAGAACCTACTCGATGAGTTTCTGCACGGACGTCAGTTGGGTACGACCTACGGGAATACGCTGCTGAAGCGCTACTTGCAAAGTGTGAAGTGGGTTCAGGACGCGACGTCGGCGGAAGGAATGAAGAAGTTTCAAGCCTACGTCCAATATTTCAAAAAATACGCGGCTGAATATGACTTCGATTATCTGATGCTGATTGCGCAGGGGTACCAGGAGTCGCTCTTAGATCAAAGCCGGCGCAATCCGAGCGGCGCGGTGGGAATCATGCAGGTGATTCCCAAGCTGGCAGCCGCTCCTCCGATCAGCATTCCGAACGTCAATGAAGCCCAAGGAAATATCCAGGCCGGCGCAAAGATGATGCGGAATATTGCGGACACTTACTTTAACGACGACAAGCTCGATGCCACCAACAAGACGCTGATGGTTTTTGCGTCATACAACGCTGGGCCGACGCGAATCGCGCGGCTGCGAAAGAAAGCGGCGGCCGAAGGCCTCGATCCAAACAAGTGGTTTGGCAACGTGGAGCTCGTTGTGGCGGAATCGGTGGGGCAGCAGACCGTGCAATACGTCAGCAACATCTATAAGTACTACGTCGCGTACAAGCTCACCCTCCAAGAGGAGAAGGTCGCGCATTAGCAGCCATACTCCCCAACCGCCCGCAGCGCATCTTGATGTCCCGGTTCCCGTTCGATAAACGACCCGCCGACTCCATTCGATTTCATTCTCACAATTCGAGAACAACAGTCGACTTTGCGAACTGCAGACTTCTTTGGCGCCTCTGTAAGTTTTGACAATAACGTTTGAAGTCCGCCGCGCATACCGTAGCGGGGATACTGAATCGGACGTGACGAAGCGGTCGCTCCCACTGGAGTCAAAAATGAAAATAAGCCGGTTAAGAAGCGTATTCTCGCGCGGGTTGCAAGCGATCCCGGTCCTGTTGTTCGTAGGGCTATTCGCGAGCGTCAGCCGGGGCCAGACTCCCGTTTTCAAGATCATGCCGGATCAGAGTTCGGTGAAATTTAGCGTGCAGGCGTCGGTGGCGCTCGAGGGCACGTTCGATAAATGGGATTCGACTCTTACGTTCACATCCACGGACGTTAAGACCGGCGTACTGAAGATCAAGATCGAAGCCGATTCCGTGAACACGGGAAGCGGAATGAAAGACGGAAAGCTGAAGAGCAAGGACTTCTTCGACGTCAAAGAAAACCCGTACATCACTTTTGACTCGACGAAGGTGATTCAGACCGGGCCCACAACATTTGAAGTTGATGGCACATTCACGATTCGCGGTGTTTCTAAGCCGGAGAAACTGGAACTCACGGTTTCAGGCGTCGGAACAGGCTCGGGCGAAATCAAGGGAACGATGGCATTCGACCGCAAGGACTATGGAATGAATAGCGGCATTCCGTTTATCAAAATTGCGGACCGCGTCGAGGTAACTGTGAACTTGAAGGGCGTTCGAGTCAGCGGGCCGCCACTCGCCCTCAAATAAAATCGATGCCAGGTTGTCTCGATCGCTTGTTGATCGGAAGCGGTGTGAACCACGTACGGAAGGATTTGCGTCGCCTCGTGGAGTCAAGCGCAACGCGCGACGCACATCACCTGAGCGCGCTCAGCAAATCCTTCAAGACGATCGCCAGCGGAATCTCCGCCAGGATCGCGGGGAGTGCTGGAATCGCAATCGCTGCCCCGAGCGCATATAACGTCCCGATATCGGCGGGGAAAGGTTTCAGCTGACTGATCCTTTCGTAAGCCTGGCCAAAATCTGCCAGGGTACTGACCTCGGGCGCCTGTAGGAACTCGGCTTCATGTCCGGCGCGATTCCGAATCCATTTCTCATGGAACTCGTCGCTGTGCACCTGGCCCAGAACCCCATACTCCAAAATGCCGTTGCGGCGAAGTTCTCCGAGGCGCGGAACAAAAAAGACCAGGGGGCCCAGCGCAATGATCGCGATGATCACCACCAACGCGATGGCTGGGAGCTTGAAATTTATCAGATGGGCGCCGCGGTGAAGAATATCGTCGCGCCACGTGGCGCCAATCACCGCCGTCGCGGCAAATGTGACTGGGGCGAATGCCGCGGCTGTGAGTCCGAGGAAACCCAGGCCGCCGTGCTCGTCTGGATGCGTCGCGACGAGATTCAGATTCATCCTGGAAAGCTTGAAAGCGAAGAACGTCCAAAGCAGCCAGTTCCACAGACCCAAGCCCAACAGAAATTGGAATAGCGTACTGCTCACCACAACGGCATACCATCCGGCCGCCGTTAGGTGAAGATCGGCACCCGCACCGCTGGTAAGCCACGGCGTGCTGCCGACCAATCCTTTATACGCAGCAATTGTATGCACCGCCAGCAGCGCCAGGATGGCGATTTCTGGAAGGAACGAATCGCGCAGACGTACCAGGGTCGCGATCACGGAATCCATCGAGACGAGGTCCCTCGGTTCCAGAAGGCCCGCGCGGCGAATGTGCGCAAGCACAGCGCGGAAGCGCGATTCCATGAAGGCTTCGCCAAACAGCAGGACCGGAATGGCGATCAGCAATCGGGAGTGAACTCGATAGTCCTTCAGAAACGAAGCAAGGGCGGAGGTGTTAAACACCGCTGTTGCGAGGAACAAGGGCAGCCACGCAATCGCAACAAAAAAGATGACCCGCCGAACGAGATTCCATTGATTGGGAAGGATGAGTCGAACTGCTTTTTGAGCTTTGTAGAACGGTCCTCCGCGAACGATCGAAGGCTCCTCATGCGTCCTTAAGACATGTTGACTGGTCTTCGCTTCCACCATTCACCTTGTTCCTGATTCCAGAAACTCAAGCGCGCCGAGGCCACCAACACCAGGTTCCGGGGCATTGTCCTGCTAGGCGGATCCTTCGAGAGGATCGGCATTCGCAGAAGATCGGCCGAAAAACAACTGTCTGAGCCTGTTCTTTCCGAGAACTTTACTCAGTTCGTCCAATCCGAAGAAGGGGACCAGCATTGCGGCCATTAGCACTACGAGCGTAAGAATTCCCTTCAGCGTTCCTCCGCCGATCGAGTTGAAACTCTCGACCACCGAACGCCCGCGGTAGAGACCAATCCCGATTTCCTCGAGTATTTTGAAGATTCCCAACACAATCGCAAAAACCGCGGATTTGAACAGAGTCGGGTAGATCAGGGGCTCGCTTTTCGATCGTTCCGCGAGATGCAAATCGTCGGCGATGAGCATGACTTTTGCCAATGCGAGCGCGTTCAGCAGCGCTTCTCCATGTGCAATGTAGGGAATCTGGCTCTCCGACAGAATCACGGACTTGTAGAGCACGAACAAACCCAAGACCAGCCAGAGATACGCCGCAATTGCGAGGTATTGTTTCAGCTCACGGTAGGCCTTCTGCTTGAGGGTCAACTTCGCATCGCTCACGTTTTTCTTCTCCGTACGGGCTCGATCGAGAGTTGGAGTACACACCAATCCCCCAACCCGAATCGAGCCCGGCCTGCGCTCCGTCGATCCAGCGGCCGCGCGAACAGGACGTCCGGCCAGAGAGCTTACTTGCGCGTGGGCGAAGTCTGATCGAGGAAATCGTCCAAAGGCTTTGCGGCTGGGACGATGGCCTGGCCGCCCTCAACGATGTCCTTGGCGCTGATCTGTTTTCCGTAAACCGCCTTGTTGGCGTCGTCATCGGAGTCCATGCTGGCGCCTTCAAGCGACACGCCCGCAAACAGACCCTTCGAACGCGAATAGGTCAGCACGTCGACGCGCATGGACGCGGCGTTGTAGCCGGTGGCTTGTGCGCCGGTCGGTCCGGCTGCAGCCGCCGCGTTCGTGCCGAGTTTCGTCTTGCCATTCAAAATCTGTTCGGCGCCAGTCTTGTTCATCACCACCAGCACAAAATCCGTCGCGGTGGAACCGAGTTGAACGCCGATACTGCTGTTGTCGAGCTTGTACATCGCCGGCGCTCCCCATTTTCCATTCATGTCGGCTCCGGTGCGGCAGACAAGTGTTCCGCGGCCGTAGCTTCCACCGATGCCGATCGCAACTTTCTTGACGCTCGGGAAAATCACCAGGCACATGGCCTGATCCAGCACGTTGCCGGGCAGACCTTTGTCTCCACCGATGATTCCCTTCAGTACGGTCGCAGAATTTGCGAGGCGAGTGTCTTCTTTGCCCTGGGCGAACAACGGGCCGGCCATTGCCAAACATACAGCCAAGATCACCAGATTCTTCTTCACGGCTTTCTCCTTTTGCGAATGAACGATTCGATCTCGATTGGACTTGCGACCAGACGGCGAGAGCCGGACGCACGAACCCGGTGCGCAGTCTGTCATGAAAATACTCGCCAAACCGCCATCCGGCAATTGTAAAAACTAACAGGGGCCGAGATTCGGACGCATGGACGCCTCATCGCCATTTCAATGTGGTTTTGCGAATCGGCTCGGCGTATCAAGGTTCAGCGAGCCACTGCACCGAAATCAGAACCGAAGATCGGCCTCAAGCGCGATGGCCTCGACTGTTTTGTTCGGGGCTTTGCTCGTGTTGTTCTGATGTTCGAAGTACGATTGCAGGTCCCAATGTCGGTGGATAAGAAACACGGCACCGATATCAAGCGCCGTCTGGCTCCATTTGTTATATCGCGTGTCGTAGTAAGCTTCTGCGCGAACGTACGGGTCAATCGTGTGACCTCCGATTTTGACCGGGCGTTCGAGAGCCAGTCGATTTCGGTAGCGCGTTGAGAATTCTCCGTTGATGAAACGGAACTCGCCCCTGTTTCGGTCCGTGATCACGAAGCCCGCTTTCAAAGGTAGTCGTGGGGTTAGCTCGATCACGATGCGCTGCTCGGTCGGGTTGCTTACCGCCGGAATGTAGTTGTAGCCGATGCGGAACAGCAGGGGCCGGCTGCGGGCTTCGTCCGCGCCTTCCACATTTTCTCTCCGAAGCCCAAACATCGGCTTCAAGTAGAAATCCATGTAAGGGCAGATCTGCAGGTCCTGGCCTTGCCGGTTTTCGCGTGTGTCCTGCACCTGAAAGTAGAAGCGGCTGTAATCGTTGATGCCGACATAAAGATTCACCGTCGGCCAGAACTGTTCAGTCGTCTGTGCGTGTAGAGACCGACCCGTTGCCAGCCCGCTCAACGCGGCGAATAGTGCGACAATTCCAATTCGCCAGTGACTCGGCGAAACCATTCCTGAACGGACCGGCACCGGGAGCGCGCCTCCTACGCTGGCTGATTTGTAGGCAGCTCTCGACCCTGCGTCATGTCTCCGCGTGTTGCAAAACTGGATTGCTTGAAACCGAACCCGAAGCTGGCGTGCGCGTTGACCTATCCTTCGCGGTCCTCACTTAAGGTTGATGGTTACACCGAAAAGCGGTCCGGAAATGATGAGATTCGTGAGCTTATTTCCGTTTCGATAGTCCACGGCCAAATAGCGATAGCCGGCCTGCAACGCCAGCGCGGGCTTGATTCTATAACCGAGAAAGCCGCCGACCTGGTAATCCAGTTGCGAGCCGGCACCCCAGCCACCGACATCGCCAGCAACCACAACGCTGACCTTGTCCGAGAGATTCCCCGTAATACGCCCCCCGACCAATGGATCTACCCAGTTCTGCGAAAAGGAAAAATTCAGAGTGTTCGTGGTGAACTGCAAATTATTTCCAATATGCCAGTAGCGAATTCCCGCCAGAGCGTCGACCTTTATCATTTTCGTGTCAATCACCCGATAGCCGACCTTAGGAGTGAGGACGAACATGTCTAGTTTTATGTTTGCCACCGTGCCCGTGGGGGAGAGCGGCAGCGCTCTGTCGTCCCCGAGTCTCAACCATACGAAATCGAGCGGCATTACCACCCGCTTGTAGCGAGTGTCGACCAGACCCAACAATCCAAAACGAAAATGCGAGAACAGCTCATCGGGAGTCGCATAAAAGTGGAAGTTGTAGTCGTTTGCACCGAGCGATCCGTACACCCAGGGAACCCAGAGATAGGGAGATACGGCGAAATGCCAATTGCCCTCGACGGGTGTACTTGCGGGCGTGGCCGCAGAAGCTGTGGCGCCTTGAACGTCGGGAGATGCCACTACGACTTCGGCGCCAGGGACTGCTAACGGGTCAGCGACGGCAATGGCTGTTGTTGTCGTCGCCTTCGCGTCGTTGGTTGCGAGCAACCCGGGCGCGGCCTGCGCTGAAGTTACTTGGGCGTGACATGGACCGACCGCCAGTGAAAAGGCCCAAAACACTAGCGAGAGGCGTAATACCAAAGTCACCAATCTCATCGTCATCTCCATGGTCTGATCAGTTGACCGACCCGATTCGTAGATATTGGACTGGGTGCTCCCAGGTCAGTATTGGCAAAACTTACAGTGGGCCTGGTCTGTCGGAGATCGTCGAGATGTACTGCGCCATGTGGATGCGCTGCGAGCTTAGTGCTTGTCAGATTCTGGCTCGGCGTGTCCACCCGACCTGTCCGGACATGGATCGTCGATCGCGCCGATCGACGTTGGGGCAGCGGCAATAGGAACTGGCAGCCCTCCGGTTACTTAGGCAGTCAACCCTCCCGGAGACGTTGCTTTCGCGCAGCCCATCTTCTCGTCCCGGTCTGTTTTTGTGAAACCCCTCTGCTGATTTCGCCGCCTAGGATTCCAGCCGCCAGTTAACTTCTGCTCGAGTCTCTCCACTTTGATGGAGCAGACTTTTCTCGGCGTATGTTCGCTGTGGACAGGACGCAGGGTGGCTAGCCCGCTGGAGAATTGTCAAAACGGACAGTCCAAGGCAAGCAACGCGAAGCATGCCGACCTAACGAGGTGAGTCGATTAACTAGGGGCGGTCAGCGGGATTACGCCGGAGAGCGGCCTGCCGCGAATTCTAAAATCGAATCTCGAATTCGCGAGAATTTAACCGGACTTACCGGCTTGTTTCTGCTACAGTCGCCCTAATTCTCAGTCTTCTTAGCCATTGATTAGCGTTAGCTTTACGGTGCGTTTCAGTGAAGGACAGTTCAAATCTACGAGGGCCCATCACGGGGTTATCCTCGTCTCGGCGTCGTGTGTCGCCGCGCTCCTGCGCGATCGCGGCACTATTGTGTTTGGTGGCTTTTCTCACCTTGCCGTCGAACATCCGTTCGGCTGAGCCCAAACGAGTTCTGATTTTGTTGCAGGAGGATGTTAGCTGGCCTGTCTTCCGCCTCATTCACGAGAATTTGAGTGCGACGCTACAGGAGGGCCTGCCAAACGGGGTTCAGATCTTCACCGAGCATCTCGACCGCACCCACTTCCCAGATTCGGCCGTACAGGCGGATCACCTCTCGCTGATTCGAAAAAAATACGCAGATCTCAAGTTGGATCTGGTGGTCGCCGTCGGCGATGTGCCAACCGATTTATTTCCGTCCGTCCCGGTTGTCTTCGTGAGCGCCGATCTTTCCAGGAGGAGCCCCGGTCTGCAGGCTAACTCCAATATCGCCGCAAGCGTTTGGGTGGATCTCGACGCGCGAAAAACTCTGGAGCTGGCCCGACGGCTTCAGCCTTCGGCGCGCCAGATCATAGTCATCGGCAATGAATCGACGTCCGAGGACAATCTCCTCGGACGGCTTCGTAACGAACTATCTGCAAACGCCACCGATCTGCAGGCTACCTATCTGACCAATGGGAACGTGCCTACGGTTTGCCAGAGGGTCTCGGAAATATCGCCGGATACGATCGTGCTATTTGTCTCCGTGACACAGGACGAGCACGGTCATCCACTGATCTCTGCGGAGGTCGTGCAAAAGGTCGCGGCTGCCTCGCGCGCACCGGTCTATGTTTTGTTTGACACCCATGTCGGCACCGGAGCTCTCGGTGGCTTTGTCGCCAGCTTTGTTGAAGTCGGAATCGGGGCGGGCCACCAGGCGCTCAGCGTGCTGGCCGGCGAGCATCCGCGGGACATCCTGGCGCAAAATCTCTACCTCTTCGATTGGCGGCAGCTTCGTCGCTGGAAGATTCCGGAGTCATCGCTTCCCCTGGGCAGCGTTGTCTTAAACCGCGAGCCCGGGATTTGGGAGTCTTATCGGTGGTACATCGTCGGCGGGATTCTGCTCTGCATTGCGCAGACGCTGTTGATTCTCGGTCTACTCCGGCAAAGAGCGCGGAGACGAAGGGTTGAGTCGTCACTGGTCACAAGCCTCGCGTTTGAACGTTTGCTCTCCGATCTTTCCACAACGTTTGTAACCCTTCCGGAAGACCAGATCACGGCAACGATCGACTATAGCCTCGGACGCATTGGCGAATTTCTAGACGTCGAGCGAATCAACGTTCTCGAATTTTCGCGCGAAAGTTCGCGGTGGTTGTCGACGAACGTCTGGTGCAAACAGGGAGTTCCGACAGCGCCGGCCGAGGCGTCGCTCGGAGACCTGCCTTGGTGGAGTCATTGGGCTCTCCGCGGGGAAGCGCTGTTCGCATCGGATTTGACGATCCTGCCGGAGGAAGCGGCGCTCGAGGCTGAGTTTCTGCGCCGGATAGAGGCTGTTTCGGTGGCAACCGTTCCGTTAAAGGCGGGCGATGATCTTTTCGGGTCTATCGTGTTCATCAGCACGACGCGTCAAGTTGAGTGGACCGGCGAGATCCAAAAACAGTTAACGCTCCTTGGCGAAATATTCTCGAATACATTGGAGCGCAAGCGCGCAAGGGATGCCGGTTCCAGGCATGCCGCTGTTGTTGAATCTTCCGACGACGCTATCATGTCCAAGAATCTCGACGGGATCATTACCAGTTGGAACGCCGGCGCCGAACGTATTTTCGGATTTTCGGAATCTGAAGCTTTGGGCCGGCCCATCACCATACTCATCCCGCCCGACTTGATCGAGGAAGAGTCGCTGCTTATGATTCGGTTGAACGCCGGCGACCGCATCGAGCACTTTGAAACCGAACGCCTCACAAAATCCGGCTCTTTGGTGGATGTCTCGCTCACCATTTCTCCCGTAAAGGATGCGGCCGGCAGGATCGTGGCGTTTTCCGAGACGGCGCGCGACATCACCGAACGGAAACGGGCGCAACAGGTACTGCGCGAAAGCGAAGAACGTTTTCGTCTGATTGCCAACAACGCCCCCGTGATGATCTGGATGTCCAGCACCGACAAACTCTGCGACTTTTTCAACTACGGCTGGCTCGACTTTACGGGCCGCTCGCTGGAACAGGAACTCGGAGAAGGATGGGTTTCAGGCGTCCACCCAGACGATTTGAAGCGATGTCTGGATGTTTATTCTTCTTCGTTCGACGCGCGGTCTGACTTTGAAATGGAATACCGACTGCGGCGGTTCGACGGCGAATATCGATGGATCGTCGACTTTGGGGTCCCGAGGTTCGATACCGGCGGCCGATTCTGCGGTTATATCGGATCTTGCGTCGACATTACCGATCGAAAGGCCTCGGAAGAGTCGCTGCACGAACTGTCCGGACGGCTCATCGGCGCTCAAGAACAAGAGCGATCCCGTATCGCACGCGAGCTTCACGATGATTTTAGCCAGCGGCTCGCGCTTCTCAGCATCAACCTGGGCCAGCTCTGGAAAAAACTGCCAGAATCGGACGTGGAAGAACGAGCCCGCGTGATGGAAATCCTGAACAGGACCAAGGAGATATCCACCGACATTCACTCGCTTTCGCACCAGCTGCACTCCAGTAAACTCGAGCATGTCGGACTGGTTCCGGCGCTAAACGGATTGTGTTCCGAAATCAGCGAGAAGTACGATGTGCGTGTTCAATTGCGGGACGCCGGAACGCCACCCGTGATTCCCAAAGACGTTGCCCTGTGTTTGTTCCGAGTCGCTCAGGAGGCGTTGGCAAACGTGGTGAAACACAGCGAGGCCAGCAATGTCCGGCTCGTGCTCGACTCGAATTCCAACGGGATAACACTTCGAATCACGGACGACGGGAAGGGTTTTGACCTCGCTTCGGCGAATCCAAAGGCCGGAATCGGACTGGTGGGAATGCGCGAGCGGCTGCGGCTGGTTAAGGGAAAACTGCAAGTTCGCTCTGAGCCGACGAAGGGAACCGAAATCGTTGCGGAGATACCAATGTTCGTCCCGGTTCACATCGAACTGAGATCGCGAGCGGAAGGAGCCTAAATCTATGCGACGCCCACGGATTCTCTTGGCCGACGATCATTTAATGCTGGCGGATGCTTTGAAGAGCATCCTTGAGCCGCGATGCGAAGTTATCGGAGTCGTTCAAGACGGACGTGCTCTCCTTGAATGCGCTGCAAAACTGCAACCCGACATCATAGTTCTGGACATCGCCATGCCCCAGCTCAATGGGCTTGACGCCGGGCGCCACCTGAAACGGTCGATGCCGTCCGTGAAGCTTGTCTACATGACCATGAACCAAGACCCTTACCTGTTGGCGGAAGCTTTTCGAATCGGAGCTTCTGCTTTTTTGCTGAAACAGGCGGCCGGGCTCGAATTGACTCAGGCGATTGATCACGTCATGAAGGGTGGCACCTACGTTACGCCCAGCGCCGCAAAAGGGCAGGCTGCAATTGCGATGCGCGAGCCGAAGACCCGCGAGCACACGCCGCAACCGACGCTCCGCCAGCGGGAGGTTATCCAGCTCCTCGCCGAAGGCCGCTCCATGAAGGAGATCGCGAGCGCGTTGAAAATCACGAAGCGCACCGTCGCGGCCCACAAGTACGCGGTGATGGAAGCTTTGCAATTAAAAACCAACGCGGAATTGGTGCAGTTCGCCATCAAGAACAGAATTATCTCGATTTAAGATCGTTAGTTTTTGCCCGTATTGTAAGTTTTGCCAGTACCCATCCCTCCGGTTTCCGAGCAAGTTCAACCTAGCGGTGTAACTCTGGCGCGATTCGTTTGTGCGATAGCGGCGGATTGCGTCGAAGGCCTAACTTGGTCCCAGTACTCGAATTCGAGCTTCGAACCGATGAACCGCAAACGAGTGTGCGCTGATGACCGGCTCTCGCGTGTTAGTGGCCGATGACATACCGGCGGTGCTGTACGCGGTCGACAGCCTCATCAGTCCGGCCTTCGAAGTCATCGGAATGGTCTCAGACGGAAAATCCGCCCTGGAAGGGATTTTGGCCCAGCAACCCGATCTGGCGATTTTGGATATCTCCATGCCCGGACTGAGCGGGATCGAGGTCGCCAGGGAGCTCCGGAACCGCGGCAACACCACGAAAATCGTGTTCCTCACCGTTCACGACGACGCCGACATCGTGGCCACTTGTCGCGCCGCCGGTGGCTTGGGTTATGTCCTGAAGCCAATGATCGACACGGACTTGATTCCCGCAATGAAAGAGGCGCTCGCGGGCCGCGCCTTTGTATCCCAACTTTCTTCCCAATAGAGACTTCGCGGTGAAGCATTCGTCGGACTCGTTAGCGAACGGATGATTGTCGAAAGGGCACTGTCAGTTTTGACAATTCCCTGGTCGCGGCCCGCAAGGCAAGATCGCCGCACTGCGAAAGCTCTGTCGCGTTGTGAAACCCGGAAAATTGACGTCGTTTGGGTTCATGTGAGAAAGACTAAACGGAGGACGTAGATGAGGTACATCGGAAGGCTAGGAATAGTGCTTGCTGGTTTTCTTGTGATCTTGGGCGCGCTCGCAGCGCCCTCTGTGAATGCGCAGACGAAGCAACCCAATATTGTGGTCATCATGGGCGATGACATTGGCATGTGGAATATCGGCGCATACCACCGCGGCATGATGGCGGGCAAAACGCCAAACCTCGACAAACTCGCCAAAGAGGGAATGTTGTTCACCGACTACTATGCGGAGGCCAGCTGCACGGCTGGGCGCGCTAACTTCATCACTGGCGAATTGCCGATTCGTACCGGCATGACCACTGTCGGTCAAGCTGGTGCGATGATCGGTCTGCCCGCAGAAGCGGTCACCATCGCCACCGTATTGAAGTCGATGGGCTACGCCACCGGCCAGTTCGGCAAAAATCATCTGGGCGACCGAAATGAGTTCCTTCCCACCGTCCACGGATTCGACGAGTTCTTCGGCTACCTGTACCACCTCGACGCGATGGAAGATCCGTCGCATCCCAACTATCCACAAAATCTGTTGAATGTGGTCGGCCCGCGTAACATGGTTCATTCCTGGGCGACAAACGTTGACGACCCGACGGAGATGCCGCGTTGGGGAAAAGTCGGCAAGCAGAAAATCGAAGACGCCGGCCCGCTCTATCCGAAGCGAATGGAGACGGTTGACGACGAAATCCGCGACCTCGCCATCAATTTCATGGATAAAGCCAAGAAGGACAACAAGCCGTTCTTTGTTTGGCTGAACCCAACCCGCATGCATATCGTCACGCACCTTTCCCCGAAATACGAAGCGATGCGCAACGCTGAAAATGGCTGGTCGGAAGAAGAGGCCGGAATGGCGCAGTTGGACGACGACATCGGCCTTGTGATGGCGAAGCTAAAGGATATGGGCGAGGACGACAACACGATCGTCCTGTTCACCACCGACAACGGAACGGAAGTATTCACCTGGCCGGATGGTGGTCAGACCCCGTTCGCGCAATCCAAAGGAACCGTGATGGAAGGCGGCTTCCGGGTCCCGGCGCTCCTCCGTTGGCCAGGCCACGTGCCGGCGGACTCCGTCCAGAACGGAATTTTCTCCGGTTTGGATTGGCTGCCTACGTTCGCCGCTGCGGCTGGCAACCCGAACATTACCGAAGAATTGCTCAAGGGCAAGACGATCGGAGATCGAACCTACAAGAACCACCTGGATGGATACAACCAAATGGCCGCAATCACGGGCCAAGGCCCGTCCGCCCGCCACGAAATCTTCTATCTCGGCGAAAGCACCGTGGGCGCGGTGCGCATCGATGACTACAAATTCCGGTTCATCGATCAGCCTGCCGGATGGCTGGGCGAAAAGACCCATCCCGACGTTCCTTACATCACCAACCTGCGTCTCGATCCGTTCGAGCGTACGGGTTGGCCGAACGATGGGACCAAAGAAGGCGCTCAGCAGTACTTCGATTGGTTCAAATATCAGTTCTGGCGCTTCGTTTTCGTCCAACAGCTGGTAGCAAAGGAAATTCAAACGTTTATCGATTATCCGCCAATGCAACGAGGCGCGAGCTTTAACCTCGACGCCGTGAAAGCCGAAATGTCAAAGCGAATGGCCGAGGCCGAAGCCGCTTCCAAAGGTCCGAGCAACTAGCAGGCCGGAGAGGTGAGCCCGCAAGGGCCCACCTCTCAAACCCTCACATTTCCCGATCGAACCGCGATCGCAGCCTGTTTTTGTCGAATCGCCTGCATCTGCCGATCGCCCGGAGTTCGGCGATTCTCGGGCGATAACGGATTCGTCTCACGTCTCGTGGTAATCGCTAAAAACCGAACAACGCCTGCGCATCAACTCAGAAGTCCAAAGCGCGGCGGCGGCTCGCTATGGGCAAGAGCCGACGATGAAGCCGGAAGCGCTTCATTTCGGTCCCGGAACCCGGCGCGACGCAACCCGCCAGTGATGTAAGGACAACGCTGCATCAACTTCCAGATCAGCCCCGACCGGAAATTTTCGATCGTCAGTGCCACCGAACCCTGATTCAGACCGTAGTGCCAGGGACTTTCCCATCCACTCGCCTGCCCATCGACGCGACCGTGCCTTGCTTGCTGTTCCAGATAAGACGAAGCGTCGCCAGCGTCCGCTTGACCGCGTGCTCACGCGATCGGAAAGCTCGTTCGACGCCAACGGGGTATACGGTTAATGCCAAACCCACGGCGGCGATGCTCGCGGGTGAGCCAGTCTGGGATTTATCTTTTACGAGCCCATTGGACGGATTCGCTTCTTTTATGAAATATTCAAACGCCTTTTGCTGCAATTGATACAGGGTGGCGTCTTCACCTTGGCTGCTACTCACCGCGTTCGATCTCGTCATCGCGCGTATTCAGGCGAATTCAAATGTTACTGCTGCGATCCCGTGCGGGGCTATCTTCACCGCACAGCTTAGGTTTCCATTCTTGTATGTCCATCGTTGCGCTTCCTTTTCCAACCTCGAAGCGGCCTTGAGTTTTTCTACCTGCGCGGTGTTCAAGTACTCCGGGCGGCCCATGGCCTCCCACACTTTGCGGGGATTCGCATGCTGTTCGTCGATTCTTTCGGTGTACACGCGGCGCGGGCTTCGCGAACTTTTGATTCGAACGTTAACGACTTCCTTGCGGATGCGGTGTCGGGGCATCGCATGGTTGCTCAGAAGCAACGTGGCAGCCGTTGGCTGGGCGACGCACCAGGCATCGACGGTTTCATGGTCGCCTTGCACTTCGAAAATCTCCGTGCCCAGTCGATGGAGAAGTTCGAAAGCGCGGTAAACTGGTTTCGCGATTCCGTGCAGGTTCAACAATCCAAATCCGCCTTGAAACGGAACCGATGGAAAATAGTTCTCGTCAAAAATGTCGCTGAACGTCCAGAAGCTGTAGCCCTCCACCAATCCGCGCGCTTCCAGAATTATCTTGGCCGCGTAGGCTGCGGCGAACGGTTCATCGTGAAGCGGATCGCGCGGATTCGAAGAAATATTCCACTCGGTGTAATAAATCGGCAAACCTTTCGCCTGCCGGCGAACTTGCCGGACATCGTCGCGCATCACGTGCGGAGGCGCGTGCTGCAGTTGGGAGATCGTATTCGAGCCGGCCTTGCCGAACGCATCGGTTGGATAGTGATGAGTACTCACGAAATCAACTGGCACTTTGCGGCTTTCGCAAAATCCGAGGAAGTCGGAAATCCAGGCGTTCTTCGCGGTCGCCGGGCCGCCCACCTTTAGCAGAGGATCAACGCGCTTCAGCGCTTTTGCGGTGATTTCATACAGCTTGAAATAGCCTTTTTGGGTGCCAGTCCAGAAAGCTTTTAGATTGGGCTCGTTCCATACCTCGAAAAACCACTCGCGAACTTCGTTGGCGCCATATCGCTCGGTCCAATGTGAGGCCAGCTTGTGAACCAGCTCTTCCCACCGGCGGTAGCTTTTGGGAGGAGTCACGTTCGCCTGATAGCTGAAAACCCGCACCGAACCCGAAGCCAATGTTTCAGGCATGAAGCTCAGTTCCACGAACGGGCGCATTCCGATCGAGACCAGAAAATCCATCACTTGGTCCGCATTAAAAAAGGAGTAGAGATTCTTGTTCCTCTCGCACACCAGCGTGCCCATCCGATCGGAAAGCAGTGCGTGAAAACGCACGTGTTGAAAGCCGAGTTCCTCGTGACATCGGCGCAGCTGGGCTTGCCAGTCTGCGCGTAAAGCAAGTCCGGCGTGCCCGCTTCCAACCGTATGTTCCCAAAAGTGGAAGAAGGGCCGCGATGGCTGCGCTAAATCACATGTAAAAGTTGGCATAAGGTTTGGACTCCGAACTTTCATTCAACTACAGCAAGTTTCGCAACGCGCGGCGTGCTTCCGGGACCACCAGCGGCACCGACGCAAACGTGGCAGCACAGGCCACCAGGCACAATAAGCAGAAAGTCCGATGTCGCTTCCATTCGTCGAGCGTGTATTTGGCAGCCACCACCGCATCGAGTCCGACTTTAGCGGCAAGAGCCAATGGTATTAGGGGTTGTCGCCTGGCGCGGTTGGGCGAACCCATTGCTACTAGCGCCAGGGTGGCCGCATAGCTCCCGATCGCCAGCACGGAGTCGGGCGTTTCGATCAGCGAATAAGCCGTGGCCGAACCGGTAACCGCGTCCGAATCCAGCTGCGGATTTCGCGGTCCCGGAACATGCTTGAGAATTCCAATCTGATAGAGGGCAACCACACTCATGGAGGCGGCAGCCGCGAGAAATAGCCCGAACACACTGCGGCGCCGGCGCATATCCTTGATTGAACTGTGCCGAAGACGGAATCCTAATTCTTCTGCCTCGTCGTCGTTGCGTTGGATGAGCTTCATCGCCAGCCCCGCAGGAATAGCCCGCATCCAATCGCCGCGATGCTCAGGGCGGCCGGTATCCATGTCGTACGGTGGGTCGTCTGCCAGAGTTGAGCACTGCTCGCATGCGCCCGATCGTCAAAAATCCCATGCGCTCCGTGGTCGCCCGGCAACGGCTCGAAAAGATTGTTAGGGCGGTCGGGACTCACTGGCTCCTCGGTTTGCTGGCCGTCGTAACACGTTTCAGCAAGATAGGTGTCCAGCAGCCCGGGCGCGACCTTGTTTCCTTCAATGGCTTGCACCGTGGGTCCCCCGACGAAAACTTCCCGACGGCGATGGTGGGCAGCCCAAACGATTGCTTCGGCAGCGACCTCCGGCTGGAAGATCGGCGGCACGGGCTGAGGATGGCGCGGAAGCTTTGTCATGCACCAGCTGAATTGCGGTGTGTTGAGCGCGGGCATCTGCACGATGGTCAGATGGATTTTGCTCCGATCGTGGATGAGCTCAGACCGCAGCGAGTCCGTAAATCCGGCGATCGCGTGTTTCGCGCCACAATAAGGCGCCTGAAGCGGGATAGATCTGTAGGCCAGAGCCGAACCCACTTGCACGATGGTTCCGCGGTTGCGGGGATACATGCGTTTTATGGCGGCCATCGTGCCGTAGACTGTTCCCAGATACGTGACCTCAGTTGCTCGTTTGAATTCGTCCGCCGTAATTCGCTTGAAAGGCGAGAAAACTGTGGTCATGGCATTGTTGACCCAGATATCGATCGGACCGCATTGCTTCTCGACGGCTTCTGCGGCTGCCTCGACTTCTTCGCTATGAGCTACGTCGGTCGAAATCGCGAGCGCCTGTCCTCCGGCATGTTCCACATCGGCCCTCGCGCCTTCTAGGCCGTCTTTTCCACGCGCGAGTAGCCCAATCCGCGCCCCACGTGCCGCGAAGGCTCGCGCCGCCGCGCGACCCACTCCAGCCGACGCGCCCGTGATAACGACAACCTCATGCTTATTGCCATTGTTTGGTGACATCGGAATCTTCTCTCCTTACTTTTCCTTCTAATCCAATCCTCTCGATTTGCAAGTGAGGGTGAAGCCGCGAATTCACATCAGCCTCAGTACACTTTTGCTCGAAGTGCCGGGCGGCGTGCCGCAAAGCCTGAATCGTCAGTCCGGGCGGCCTCGAATGCTTTCGTCGTCTGTAAACGCCATTTTCATGTCTGTGAAGGCTGCGGATTGATTCTTCATTTGAGTGATCTGCTTCCGGAGTGCCTGGGAATTTCCCGAGTGAGGCGTGGAATGCCGAAGTCGCACGCAGCGCTCACGCTGCATTCCAGCTGTTACAAAACTTCGGATCGTGCACTCGCAAGAAGTTTCACGTCTCGTCGTTCAATCCAAATTTCGCATTCGGTTCTACCTCTGCACATCAGGTAAACCGCGTAAAACAACGACAGGCGGGATGTACCGCTGACGCGCGTTTTTGGCGTAGAGATTCTGCCTCTAGCGGTGTTCTCGAATGGCGTCGCGTGACGCACAGAACTCTAGCGCTCGCTGTTGCGGATCAGTTTGCGGTGTCGGGCGCGAGCAAACGAATCGACGGCTTCCGATGGAGTTTCGCTGTGAAGTGATCGGAACGGCGGGGAATCCGAGGCTTACCTGGTATGAGATGGCGTCTACCGCTCATTGAAAACAAGAAGTAAATGGTCGGGGCGCCGAGGATATGCGCGCGGCGACGACACTCAGGTCACGCCCAACTGGGACGTTTTCGCAAACGATATGGCAAGATTCGATGCCGGCGTCCTCGCCTGTGCTGGGTGCGCGGCTTGACCCATCCACACGCGAGGCGTAGGTTGCGCGGCCGGCGAACACCTCTTTGATTCAGTAACCCTCTTGTCAATCTGAGTGGATTGGCTCGGGCAGTCGTACGGGAGTTGAAAGAGCGCTATATCCGTTCAGTGGATCGTTCTCCGAGTGCCTTGGTTTTTGCGACTCGCGAGGGTCGCTCCGCTTGCTGCGGACAACCGAAGGAAAAAGTCGCTTCGGACTGCATCCAAGCGGGCTGGCTTGCAGCGAATCGACTGGCATGCGCTCCGTCATACCCATGGCACGCTGCTACTTGCCCAGGGAACACCGCTCAAAGTTGCACAGGCTCAGCTGGGACATTCTCACATGGCAACAACTCTGGAAGTTTATGCGCACGCCCGTGGGAGCGCCCAGAGGGACGCTGTGAACATACTCGCAGACCAATTGTTCCCAAATGTTCCCGAGTTGGATGGTAGTGGAAATAACGCGCAGGAAGAGACTCAAGTAATTCAGTGAGTTAGTGGTCGGGGCGCCCGGATTTGAACCGGGGGCCTCCTGCGCCCAAGGCAAGAGCAGAAAAGCTAAGTAGTTGGTTCGTCTAGCATTTTCCTATGTCATGCATTTCGGTTTAGCACGGTATTCGTCAATGTTTGTTCCCAAGTTGTTCCCGAATTTTGAGCCGGATGTCTAACATTAGGGCGCGGCTGGGACCATGCCTTGACGTATTACGGGCGCCTTCGTATTTCATTTCAGTACCAATCGGTAACCACGGTTCCAATCGGAGTTACCGATGGCCGCAACTTCCATCGCGTCCCGCTGCGTTTGCTGGATCATGTGCGCGTTTATCCGGAGAGTAGTGCGAACGTCAGCATGACGCGTCTGGGCTCGCAGGGCCGGTAATGGGGTATTGCTGCTGGTTAGCCAGGTGGCTAGCCGTGCCGGCGTGTGCAGGCCCATTTCCTTTTAGCTGGGAAGGCCAGAGCCTTCGGAACGGGCTCTAGGCCCAACCTAACGGCATTGTCGCGCAGTCGGGTGCTTGTGCCTCGTTTGTTGGGGAACAAGAGTCCAGGATTCTTCTTTGAGGTAGGTTTTAAGCGTGGCTACCGATGCAGACGGCATGGGGAGCGTAGCGGTAGAACCGCGTATCTTGGTTTTCCGAATCTCGCAGACTAATCAGGATTCGCTAAGGCGACGTTAACTCAAGCCATGGAAAACACCGGAGCCGTCACTTCCTGCCGCGCGCGCCAATACCCAGCAGTCGTTTTCTGGCTCGCTTATGCCCGCGCTTTGCAGCTTTCGACAGCCATCGACGAGCTTCAGTGTTGCTTTGCTTAACACCTCTGCCGTACAGATTTGCAAGACCCAGATTATACTCAGCTTTAGCGTCGCCCATCGCTGCCGCGTTTCGCAGCCACTTTATGGCGGCTCGAAGATCTTGTTTTACAACTGCACCCTCCATCAAGAGTGCAGCCAAATTAGTCTGAGCCCAGGAATCGCCGGCAGCGGCCCCATCCTTATAGAGTTGCACGGCTTTGAGGGTATTGCGTTTCCCACCGCGCCCCAATTCATACAGACGCGCCAAATTGAATGCAGCCTGGGTATTGCCGTTTCTTGCGGCTCTTGCGTACCAGTAACGCGCAGCGCGAAGATCCCGCTTGCCTCCCCTCTTGCTATAGGCAGAAGCCAGATCGAAAGATGCTTCCGCGACCGCCTCCCGCGGGCCATGTCGTATGACTTTGGCGTACCAATGTAGCGCCGCGGCGAAGTCACGTCCTGTTCCGAGCCCATTGGCCAGAGAGTGCGCAAGGAGATACTGAGAATGTATTAAACCTTTTTTTGCCTCATTCAGTAACAACGGGAATGCTTTACGATAGTCGTGCTTTCCGCTTTTCCCGTAAAACAGTTCGCGACCGTTAAGCGCTTTAGCCTTCATGTAGCCCGCCTGCCTCTCTGAGATCATTCAGCATGATCGTTACCTCGCTTCTTATTACCTTCATTTCCAAACTTCTTATCTTTCCACGAATCTCGCTTTCGCAGCTTGTCGCCTCCGGGCCTGCTGGGATGGCTCTTAGTGTGTTTATCATTTGTGTTTTTTTTCGACGAACTCTGAGCATCTGGCGATCGGCCCCAGTTCTGAGTTTGATCGATGCTAGACGGAGCTGTAGCTGGGGCGGTTGTGAGGATCGCTAACACACCAAACGCTCCGCCCAAAACCTTGCCGAGAACGCCTGCGGCTTCTGCCACTTCCGGCGCAGCTTTTTCCACGGCGCTTTCAATGAGCGGTTTGACGACCTTGTCAACCTCTTCCTTTGAAGCATTCTGTACGGCGTCTGAGGTCGCGGTTGCCACCGCTGCACTCTGCTGCGTTTGAGATTGTGGCGAAGAACCCGAAGCGGGCGAGGGAGCCTGACAAACCCCGTTTACTTTCGTGCAGTTCGAACTCTGAGCCTGGCTAACACCTCCACCGCCTCCGCTGCCACCGCCGCCCTCGTCCTCATGGCCATCCAGGTCGGCAAAAGTCTCTGGGTTATCGTTAACCATCGCATAGAGATTCAACGTTTGAGGGTTTGTGAGGTTTGCGTACGGAACAGGCTCCGGGACGGAGGACCAATCGGGCGATTCCCAACGGCCGAAGGATGAAGAGTAGTAGCGGGCACCGAAGTCGTCGTTGCCGGTCTCGATGTCTCGCTTCTTGCCTTCGAATTTATAGTTCTCGGCGCACGAGCTCGTGTATTCGCGCTCGCCTCCGAAGGGGTAGTAGTCGGCGTCATAGCAAGGGCTTCCTGCCGTGGAAGGTAAGATCACGCGGGCGGTGCCGAGCATGTCTTCGGCGTAATAGGTGACGGTACCGGCGCCAGCATAACGATGGGCGATGCGTTTAGCGCCCAGAAAAATGAATTCATCAGTTATATTGCCGGAGGTATCGGATTCGTCGAGGATCGCGGTCCCCGCACCATACCAGTAAAGCTTTGAACCAACTTTTTCCACGCGATTGCCGTCGCCATCGTAGAAATAGTTCGTGGCCGCGCCGGTCTCGATTTCGCTTTCGGCGTCGTAAGCATAGGAGTTGTGGGAATCGTTCAAGGTATTTCCGACCTGGTCATAACCAAATGCCGTAATCTGATTCGAGCCATTGGAAGCGATGCTGAGAGTTTCCTGCGTGCAGCCGTTGTACGATGTGGAGACAGCGTTGATGTTGGTGAGGTTACCGAATTCGCCGCTCCCGGTCGATTGATTGTCGTAGACGTATGCCTCGCCCCAGCAGTGCGAAGGACTTGTCGAGAATGTGGATGTCGTTTCGGCGCTGGTAAGCCGGTTGACCTGATCGTAGGTGAATTGCTGGGAACGCGTGCTGTCACGATTATTTGTGATGCCGAGCACGTTGCCGTTATCGGTGACGCCTAGCGCGAAATTATATTTCAGATCTAGACCGCTGGCTGTCGAAGCCGTCCCAGTGCAAGCAGTGCTCGTAGGCAGGGCGGTGCCGCTCGTGATGTAGATCCAGCATGGCTGTAGACGATCGTTGTAGATGAACGTGGAATTATAAACGCCTCCAAGTTGAAGGCTAGATAGCACTTGTTGTGGAGCATAAGTGCCGCCTGACGCAAAAGTGATCGCGTTCGGTATGTCCTGGACTTGTTTTGGTTCGTCGATATAGTTGGGAGTGTAGGTAACGGTACGCCCACTCGGATACGTTAGCGTGAGCGCTCCTCCCATCAAATCATACGTGTAGCCGGTGGTCTTGACGATGCCCGAGGTGGTGCGCTGCTCACCCCATTCGCGGCCCATTTTGTCATATGCCCAAGATTCGGAACCTCCCGCGTCGGTCATGGATGTGCGCCGACCGATGTTGTAGCACGTGGTGACGACTACGCAGGTCGCCTGATCGTACGTGTACGTCACCGCTGGATCACCGTTAGAGTAGGTGCGGCCCGTCATGCGGTTTAGAGGGTCGTACGCGTACGTGATGGTGACTGGGCGCGCGTCGGTCTTCGTTTGGAGATTACTGTCGGCGTCGTAGGTGTAGGTAATAGCGGAGGCGCCGGTTTCGGGATTGGTGGAACTCGTGAGGCGCTTCAGCGAGTCATAAACGAAACTGCGGTTATGGGAACCGCCCTGCGAGACGGAGAGGAGGTCGTCAAGGACGTCGTAAGTATAATCGGTGATCCAAATAGGTTCGCCTGTGCCTGGGCAGACGTTAACGGTGGCGGTGAGGGAATTGGGCTCGTCCACCTCGATCAAGCGGCCCAGACCATCGGTTTCGCTACGACGCGAGCGTCCAGCTTCGTCGATCACGAGCGTGGCAATACCGTCGCAATAGCTTGTTGTTGCCATACCCCCGTCGGGCTCAGTTACCAACGTTTTGCGGTTAAGGCCGTCGTAAATGTAGGTTGTGATCCCGTAGGTGGACTCCGATGTGGAACGATAGGGATTTGAAACCGTTGAAATTCGACCTAGCCCGTCGTAGGTCGTATCCTTGTAGACGTTACTCGATCCATCAGCGATCTCATCCCGTGAGACTCGTCCCAAACCGTCGAACGTGTTTATCGCGACAAAATTCAAAACCGGGGAAGTTGTGATCTTCTTCGTAAGCGTAGCCGTGTAGGGTAGGGCGGATTCCTGATGCGCTATCACGGACGAGCCACCATCCGGATACGCAACCGAAGCCAACCGCCACATGTTGTCGTATGTGTAGCTTACTGTCTGAAGATTCGGATCCTGCTTCGACAAAACAAGGCCGGTGTTCAGATCGTACGTGTAATTAAAGGGTTGTGATTTGGCGTTTGTGGCGGTCGTGACCCAAGCTCCTACGTAGGTCGGTGAGTATGCATAATTGGTAGTATTCAATTTCGGATCGGTCGCCGTCTGAAGCGTTCCAGTGTTGAAATAAGAATATGTGCTATTGACGGATCCGGTCGGAGAATTTAGCCAACGCTTAATCGAAGTCTGGTTGCCCCGCGTGTTACCGTTGATCGGACTTGAGTCCCATTGAGTGCTGATGTACGCCGGTGCAGGTGCGGTCTCGTCGTAACCGTAAGTGGTTAAAGCCTTTTGGGTGCTGCTGCCGTCTACGACTTGAACGGTGTACGGCAGTGTGAGGATGTTGTACGTCAGATAGAGAGGGTTTGTCTGATAGTAATATGCCGTCGCCGTTTTTCTTATGAGCGCACCGGGCGCCCCCGATCCGAAGTCATACTCTCGCTTTGCGATGGGCAGGCCGTAAATGCCGGTTCCTGGAGGATTTCCAGCACCGTCACCGGTAAACGCAAACCCGGTGTCGTAATCGGTCTCGACCTTCGAGACCTTCCCCGTAGTCGGCCACGTAGTCGTCTCTCGTATGGGAACCACGTTCATAGCCGTCTGGCAACTCGTCGTGTTGTGATCGTTGATGTTTGCCGCCCATGAAAAGTCCGTATTGACGGTCTTGAGCAACGACCTTCCCGCACCAGTGCCATTGTAGTTCTGCGTCTCGGTTTCGTAGTAAGACGAAGTCCCTCCCAATCCAGTGATCGTGTGAACAGTGTCATTGTGCGTCGGATCCGTAACTGTCAGGGGCGAAGTTGTATTAGTGTTACCGAAACCATAAGTCCACTTTTGGTCTCCCGACCCGTCGTTAGCATTAACCGTACGAGTCATGACATCGAGTGTGTAACCGTAAGTGGTTCCGGAAGTCCCGGGGTCTCCGGTCATTTTCGTCCACTGGCATTGTTGATAGTTTGCTTGCCATGTGTAGCTGATCGTTCCCCCGGTCGGCAGTGTGATTTGCGACGGTGCTGCGAACACGGGGTCATATGCAAACGTCCAAGTCGTTAGATTTGGAAGCACAATGCTTTGGACGTAGTTAACCGTCCCATTGTGCGTAGGATATCCGAATCGGCCCGTCGTTAAGGCATAGTGAATAGTCGCGTAGCAAAACTCGAAAACCGCATTGCCGGTCGGCCCAATAAACGTGTAATTGGATGCGCTCGTTATTGGTTGACTCCCAGTGCACTTGGAATAATCCATTGTCGAGGTAACGCTTACTAGTTCCGTTCTACCCAAGGTGTCTAGGGGGGTCGTGCCGCCTGTCAGGTAATTTCCATTGGCATCCTCGGTTGTGTTCCCAAACCATCGACTACCTTTGTTGTCAGTAACCGTCCCCGAACTCGAATCGTAGTGAAAACCTGTAGCATCGATTGACTCGTACGAGGTGCCACCGGTAAAACCCATTTGGTGGATAGCGCCGTCCGCCATGGTTATCTGGGCTTCCGTTCCAACGACAACACCAGTTGATGAGTAAATCGAGACGATTGCGGCGCTGAGACCGAGGCTACTTTTGAAGGCCATGCCCCCTTGTGGCAGCAAGATCGTGTTAAACGTGCAGGGCACGTGAGGTGAACAGATTTCTTGGTTGAAAATGAGTGGATCCATCCATTGAACAAAGAACTTTTGCGACAGTTTGCCGCCGCGCTGAGAGTATTCCGTGATTGGCAACTCCAGAACAAGTTTGCCGTTTGTTAGCGAAACTTTATCGATGTCGCCACCGTGAAAAGATCCGTACGGTTTGATTCCTTGTTCGGCGTCAGGTGTGGTTTGGCTCCATGCCGTAAAAGCGGAAGAAAGAAGAGCAATCGCTAGCCATAGTAGCCTTCGGATCATTGTGTACTTCCAGTCGTCGGATCGAAGGTGGACGGCGCAATCGGTGCATTCAGGTTCAGCGAAGTTATCGCGGCGGAAAACAATATACCGTTCACGGTCAGAGTGAGTTGATATGGAGTGAGGATTCCGTTCGCGGATTTATATGTGCCGAAGTCGTATGACATTTCGATACAGTGCGACGGCGTCGGATCGAATTGGAAGTGGTATTCGACCCGTAGCGGAAGATTCGACGTTGGATCTAAGTACCAATCCTGGGGCGTAACTTGCAGTCCGATTGCGTCCGTTTCGTCAACGACGTAGATATGAGTCGCAGGATTTCCGTTTAACTGCGCGGGCTGCGCCATCGATATTGAATATTTCGGGCTATTCAGGACGATCGAAATCGCCAGCGCCGGCACGTAGAAAGGCAATTCAGATCGTAAGACTGACGTAGCGACTGGTGAGGTTACGGAATTCCTGACGTCAACAGGCGATCCGTGACCGCTCAACATCGTGTGCCCGGTGGCCGGGTCTTGCACCTCTAAGCGGAATTCACCGCCGCTCCATGTCCAATTAAACGGCAATGGTGTACTCGACGAACCGGTCTCAGAGTTGCTTTCGAGACTGCCTGCACGATTACGCTTTGAACCGCAGTACTCGCGGCATTCATTGCAGTAAGAGACCGTTGTAACGCCGAAGTCGCTTGCGGATCCTGCACCCCGGTTGCGGCCACGGTCTGCTGCGCACCGTGCGCTCCGGGTAGGTTTTGGGCTTGCGCAGGGATGATAGCGAAAAGCCAGGATAGAAAGGCGAGAGCAGTAAGAACGCGTTGGGGCACGCTATCCTCCGGTGAACTGCGCGCGTTTTAGTCGCTGCCGGAGCTAAAGTCAAGGCAATTCGTTAACTCGATTAAAATTTACTAAATATTTAATCTGCTTCGCCTATCTCCTCAGTGCTAAGGCCAACAGGCCATGTCACAGTTCACTAACTTCCTTTCCGCAGACGCTGACGGGCCGACCGAATACCAGAAGCTGACCGGGCTTTGATGCTGCGGTGTAATGAATTTTCTGTTCGCTGCATTCAGAGCCCACGAATCCTGAGTTATGACCTGTCTGGGGGCGAACACCCAGTTTCGGCAAATAACGATTTCAACCCCCTCCTATCGGCCTGGAACAGAGTCCCCGAAATCGCCGTCGTTAACGTTGGGCGCCGGAAGTTCGACAAGGAACGCCATTATGAATCCTCGAGCGCTCTCGGAGCACGCCATTACTCCCCGATAATGAGTCGTTTGATGTCTCCAAACTCGCCCTCGTCTCACGACCCTGTACCGTGACAGAGCACCTTGATGCGGAATTCCAAGGACTTACAAGCACTGGCACGAACAGAAAACCCTGTAGCGAACGCAAGGGAGCGCCCGTTGTTCCCGTGGTGTCCCCGCGAACCAAGCGTCGGATTTCGAACCAAAATCACGCGGACGGATTGGCCCCGGCGCAAGGCGGCAGCGGCAAGAATCAAAGTGACCTCTCCATCCAGAATTCGGTGGTACGACAGTATCTTCTCGCGGTCGCTTTATGACGGGTCTCGGCTACGGGAGGGGCCGGGAAAGTAAACGCCGGGAAGCTGCCGGAATCTCTAGGTGTCAGGAGGTACGCCACAGGTACGCGCCAGGTGATCGGTCTACAGCCCAAGAAAGACGAAACTCATTTCAACAAAGTTGTGGGTTCGACTCCCACACGCTTCCGCCATATCTGTTTGATGTGAGGGATGTTACAAAAAAGCGAGGCAGCAAAAGGCAGCAATAAGATATCTTTCGCCCGGTTCTTGCGCCGATTCAAATGGCAGCACGGACGGTAACCGGGTTTCTGATTCTCAATCTGCCCGCGCTCCAGATCGATTGAACGCTGAAATCGGCGGGTCCGGTTGTCGAACGCCGTTTGTGTCCCGTCGGCGGCCACTTTTTCCGTGTACACCACGACACGTCGAGGTCACCACAGGAAGACTGGGTCCAAGGATAGCCAGACGATACGCGACGTGCTAGCGTCGCCCGGTTGCGCGAACAAACTCTGCGCTTGCCAATAGTGAGGAGGCTGAATGGAGCCAATCACCTCGCAATCTGCAGAAAGCAGCCAAGGTGCTAAAACTGAGTGTCCGCATGATCCTAAACAGCTGCTGGAGGTGGAAAAGCTTAAACTCGAAATCGCCGAGCTTAGACGCTCGGCGTGCGTGGAAACCTGCGAGTAGGCGAAGGCGGGTCTGCGGACGCAGATTACGGATCTCCAAAAGCAGCTCGACTACACCAAGAACGTCCTAAGCGTACCCCTCTCTCAACGTAGACTCGTACTCTGCATTCGGCGGCAGCCAAGCTCTGGCTAAAGAACGTGGGGAAAGCACTGCAAAGGTAAAAGTCATTCGATTGTTCTTCGACAACAATGCTGTGCCAACCGGAAAGCTTACGAATGGATACCCGCTCTTGACAGGCTGGTAGTAAACGCATCGTGGATTCATTGGGTTTGGCCACAAGACGACTACATAGCTTCTAGCTCGACGCACGCTTGCTTGTGACGTTCCCAAAGAGGATTTTTCTTATCGGCAAGCGGACGAATTCGGTGAGGCAACGAAACACCTCAGGATGAGTGTATCTGGCGAATTGGGATCAATACGCTAGGAGCGGGTGACTTTAGTTGTTATGCTATTTATCTCCTGTGCAATCCTGCGGTGGCTTCAATCTAAATCGCTTTTCTCTCTTCTTGAAGTCCTCGTCAGACTCGTCGTTTACCGCCTTTTCTTCCTCTTCAAGCGCCCGGTCAAACTGCCCCGACAACGCATACACGCACGCTAAGGTGTCCCGATAGTTTGGCTTGGGATAAATGGAAACTGCTTTTTCTGCTGCAAATCAAGCTCCTTTGGAGTTGTAGCCTTTCCGGACACCTTACCCGTTGCGACCAACCAGGCGAAATTATTGTATCCAGTCGGACCCCGTAGAGCATTAGCGCGGTTTGATAGTCACGTATCGCGTCGTCATCATGTTCTCGTCTCTGCCATAGCTTTGGACGCAGCGATAGCGCATAAGCAATCGTTTCATTCCTGGTCATACTTTTGCCGAAGGGCCGAGGAAGGTCAGGAGGCGTCGAACGCACGTGTCGCTGGTTTCAGGTCCATTTGTTAAGAACGAATGGCCATCGGATAACCAGCGAACATAATCGTGATCATTGTTGCCAGCGAGGGGAATCTCGACCATCGCGACGGATGCACCAAGGTTTTCTGCTATTGTGAGGAATATCAAGCTTCCTGTATCGCAGTCAAAAATGCGTCGTTTCGAGCCGTTTGAGTCAACTCTGTCAATAAGGGCATCGCTCAATGTCTCGGTGTCGATAAAGATTTGAAACTGGTGCTCGTCTAGGACGTCGCTGATTGTTTTGCTTATTATTGCAGCTTGTTGACGTCTGGCTTCTGTTCCTCTTCATCGTATGGACATACGTACGGTCGAGCGAGAACTGAATCAGTCAGATCATCGAGAAGGCGATACTCCTGATCTGGAACAAAGCACGCTTCAGATTCAGAATCGAGAATTTCAAATCCTATTCCTCGATGACGAGCCTCATATTGACGTTTAGTTGGCGCGCGGCAAGGTCGATTCTCGGTTATTTGGAGTACTTTCTCGATCCGTTTGTTTCTCCGCCCCGCTCGCATTCCGGGCTCTGTGAGTCGCAGTGGTAAGGAGCGGAAATATACAAGGCAGCGACCAAGCAGAGAAGCCTACTTCCGTTTCATGGCGACTCCTCAGAATTGGAATCTTGGGCCCGCTCGGGTGCCTTGCCGAGAATTATATAACCGGCCCTCTCGCGATCCAAGCAGCAGATTCCGAACACCAAATCACGCGCACGGATTACCCGCGACGCCTCGTTGGCAGCAATCGCCGAACCGTTTAATCAGGGACACGATCCGTTTTCACGAAAGTGACCTCCCGGGATGTCCCATGCAATAACTTTGTGTTATGGGGATTCGCACTGTAACTGGCCTTGTTTGTCGACATACTTGCATGAGCCGATTGGATCGCCCTGTACTGCGCTAGTGATCTCGGCAACGTGATGGGCGATTTTGGCGCTATGGCGCGCAATCTCTGCAGCGGCTTTCTTGATATTCGCAACAGCACGTATGTTCGCAGCCCTTATTTTGGTTAATTTCGCCGCCGGTCCACTGCGCCTTTTCTTGCGGGCCGGACGACGGCCGCTTTTTTTTGAAGACATCTGCACTCTCCCTCACCTTATTTACATGCTGGGCTGCTATCGCGCGCTACGGTCAAGTTAACGGTGCTGGCGAAATAGTTCTTGCGGAACCCTATGGGCGCATTCCCAAGATAATGTTCTTCCTCGCTTAGGCCCACACAGAACCATGAAGGGTTTAACTTATAGCTCGAGCCCCACTTTTGCGAACCCCTGGAAAGCACGGGCGTCGTTCAACATGGGAATTGGCTCTAGCTCCGCTCCTATGGAAAACCTACCTTTCGCATAATGTGCTTGCACATCTAATCGAATTCCTGCGAGATTCACTGCTGGCGAGAATTTGTAGAACCTCTCGTTAACGTATCGAACGTTCGGTTTGCGCCCGGAATGAGAACCCCCTAGGAGATCCAAAGCTTCGAGTGAATAGGCCAACGCCGAAGCTCTTTTGCAGAGCCACACCAAGCGAATTGTTGAAAAACATGTCCGCTTATTCACATACATTCCGAGCGCCTGAGGGGTCCCGGAACTCGTGTTTTTGAACAAAGCGACCGTCCAGAGTGTCCGTCGTAATGGAAGGTTTCTGGATTTTTGAACTTTTCGTGTGCTGAC
>CAVREY010000009.1:0-247810 GCA_963720225.1 uncultured Acidobacteriota bacterium
AGACGAGAGTAAACTTCGGAATTTTCTCCGTCGGCGGAAACACTTTTACGTACGCCGTGAGATCAATTTTTGACGAGAGGTCGAGCGCGCCGAAACAGACCTGGCCGGCGAGACGCTCGAGCACTTCGCGCTCGAGCTCGCGAGGATCCTTCGCCGTCGACGAAACGAATCCCGCGCACTCGTTCCATTTGTCGACCGGCATCCATCGCGTATCTTGCTGCGTCCACACGTTCAAATGGAGCCGCAAAAAAGCGTTGAGCGCCGTCGGTTCATTCTTGGCCTTTGTTGCTTTGCGCCGGAGATCGTCGATCTTGACCGAGACGCCGAGGCCTGGGTTTGCCTTCGCCCAATTTTTCTCGTCCTCCCAGTCGTCGTCTTTGTCGATCGTCGCGATGTAAACAAAAAACGCGTCGTCCTCGAGCACGCCCTCGAGGACTTTCTGTCCGTACTCGTTTTGCTTGTAGCAAATCGAGAGCCGGTTAAATCCCGCGGTCGTGATCGCCGCCATGAGCGGTTGCCGGCGCGCTCCGGTCGCGGTGTCCAGGACGTCCCAGAGATCGCGCGTCTTGTGCGCGTGGAGCTCGTCGACGAGCGCGCAATGAACGTTGAGCCCGTCGAGCGTGTCCGAATCCGCGCCGAGCGGTTCGAATTTCGACGCGGTGGCGACGACCGACATATTGTCGCGAAAATTCTGGATCCGCTTTTTGAGCGATGGCGAGGCCTTCCGCATCCGCTCCGCTTCGTGGAACAGGAGCCGCGCCTGGTCTTTCTTCGTCGCCGCGCAATAGACCTCCGCGCCCGGTTCGCCATCGGCGAAAAGCATGTAAAGGCCGATCCCACACCAAAGCGTCGTTTTGCCATTCTTGCGCGCGACCTCGACGTGCGCGACGCGGAAACGCCTGGTCCCGTCCGATCGCCGCCATCCGAACAGGCAATAGACGATGAAAAGCTGCCACGGCGAGAGGACGAAAACTTGTCCGCCGAATTCGCCTTTCGAGTGATGCAGGAATCCGTAAAACTCGATCGCACGTTGCGCCGATCGAGCATCGAAAAACAAACCGCGCGCGGCGCCGGTCGCCAGATCCCGGACGTGACGCTCGCACGCTAGCCGGACCAGGTTCCCGACGACGATCCGTCCCGCGATCGCGTCCCGCGCGTAGACCTCGGCCGGATGCTTGAGGTCGACTTTAATTGACGGCATTTCGCGAGACGGGTAGAGCCGAGGCCTTTAGATACGCGTCCATCGGATCGTCGCCTTCATCCGGCTTTTCAATCTTGAGCCGGCCGCGCGCCGCCGGCGTGAGACCAAACTCGACGAGAAAACTTTTCATTAGCTTTAGGTTGTCGTTCGCGATCGTTACGGCCGGATTGCGTTTGTACTTGTGGCCGACGACCTCTGACTCCCCGTTGCTGAAAACGACGATCGGCTCCTCGACCATGATGCCGAGATCCTCGACCTTTTCCATCGCGCGGCGCCACTGCGCGAAACATTCGCAGTAAGCCGCGAGCGCTTTGCCGTCGATCCGTGTCAGTACGCCGAGATCCATCAGGAGCGGAACGATCTCGTTCCACTCGGCGATGGCGAGCCCGGTCAAATTCTCCGGGATGGTCGGCGCGATCGCTTGCGGTTTCGGCTCCGCGTTGTTTACTTTTCGCTTTCCCGGATTGCCGCGGAGTTTCTTGACTGCGGTCGGGAGCGGCCGGCGCCCCTTAGCCATTCGCTTGCGCTTGCTCGAGCAGATCCTGCTCGACGAGCTCCGCTAAAGTCGTCGCCGGCGAGACCCCGAGTTTCTCCGCGGCGTTGTCGCCCCACTCGCGCACGCCGGCCCACTTCATGCCGACCTCGGTAATCGAAAACGAAAGCAGGTAGACCTCGCTCGCGCCGTCAAAAATTCTCCGGTTCTTGCGATCGAGACATTGCCGGCCGGTGAAGTAGTCCGGATAGATCGTGATCGCGGCGCCGTGCGGCCCTCCGGACTCGATTACGCCGAGGCCGATGTCGCCGTCGTCGGTGAGATCGCCGGGATTGTTCGCACGCGTAGGGATCGCGCCGGGACGACCGTATCCCTCGGCGATCTCAACCGCATCGCCGAATCTTTTTATGAGGTTATCGGAAACCATTATTTTTTATTTGAAACGCCGGTTCGCTATATATAAAAATTCCAATTTCGCGGGTGTGTGTTTCTGGCTGACGCGACGGTCCGGAGCGAAATCGATTTTGCAGAAAAACACCCCCTATCCCCTTTCTTATCAATGCCGCTTGGATAACTAAAGACGACGCGATCGATCTCTCGTCGTGTGCGCGCCGCGCTTGCGAATAAACTGCGAATCCTCGGTCGCGGTTTTGTGCGAGTGACAGCTCGCACACGCGCCTTGACCATTCTCGAGCGACCAGTCGCCTCCGGCCGCGAGCGGGATAACGTGGTCCGCGACCGTCGCGATCGCCGGCAATTCCGGCGAGCACAAGATGTTGATCTTGCACAGCACATCGCGCGCCAGGATCGCTTTGCGCCAAGCCTCATGGCGTCGATCGTAGCCGCGCGATCGACTTGATCCGCGTTTCTTGTCGAACGCGGCGCGCGCTGCCTTGCGACTATCTGCAAACAAATGTTTGTCGCAGTACCGCTCCATGCATACAGCGCCGCATCCGGGACGCTGACAAATCCTCATCGCGTGATTCGGCATTCCTAACCCTTGCTGTCGCCTGGATCCTTCGACTGCTTAACGATCGTTTGGTTTGCGACTGCATCCGGTGTTGCTACTGTCGTCGACGTCGTGTCGCCTTTCGTTTGGAAGTAATCTTCTTTGATCGAATGGCCGACGGCGCCGGCAAGAAACGCCGTCATAAAAACGATGTAAGTCGGCGTCAGTTTTCCAAACCAGGTAAGCAGATGTCCGGAAACGAAAAATCCGAATAGCGAGAGCCTGGTCGTCCCGCGAAAGTAGTCGATTACCTTCCCGAACATCGGTTTAGATCTTTTTTCGAATGTCGGCCGCGATCGCCGCGAGCTCGTCTTTCAGAAACGTTCCCGCTTTTTCTGCGCTCGCCTCGATCCGTTGTGCGAAAGTTTGGAAGCTCCGACGACGTCGCTTTCGATCCTGCAGCAACGATGTCTTTGTGAATCAGACCGCGAAATCCATAGCCGGCGCCGATGCAAACGACTGCGACAACAATCATTCCCGCGATATCGTGCATTTCAATTCCCGTCCTTTGGAGTGAGATTTAACCAAAACTCGACTAACCTCGCATCGGTTCGGCGAGTGATTTCTACAGATCGTTTTTCGTCGGATTCGATTGCGACGACGCGCGCCGAAATCAGTCTTACGCGATCTCGATCGCTAATTCCGTTTCCAGGTGACGCCCTTTTATTTCGGACAACATGACTTGGCCCCATTTTTGCTGTGTCCTCACGGCGTCCGCGAGGTATTCGCCGACTTGGAACGAGAGTCCGGTATTGATCGGCGATCCCGCGCCGAAAGAGTCCTGGTCGAAAATCTTCTCGACCTCGGCGACGTGCTCGACGATGTGACACACGCCAGATTCGTTTTTTGATTTGTCAGGATGTAGAAACCAAACGACGAGGCCTTTCTGTTCGAGTTTCGAGACTTCACTGCGGGATAAATGGCGATGCGAGGAGTCGTAGCAGGTATGTTTGCGGTATTCGGCTAGATCCCAGGACTTCGGGATCGAACAGATGTTTTTTAACGACATTCGGGGAGTTTAGTAGACACACCTATAACGGCTAAGGTGCCTCCGAGTTTAGGCCTGGAGGACGGCCGATCGAAAAAAGCGAGTAGCAGGTTGGAAAATACAGGGTTTTCCGACATTCGTCCATGGCCCTTTCGGACAGGCTAACCGCGAGCGTTACGTTTGCGCGGCCGCTTGAAACCGCATGGACACTTCCCCGCGGCGTTGAATACGTGGGATTTGTAGCGTTTGCACTTCGGGTAGAGCCGCGGTCGGCCGGCGAGCTCGGAATTCTTGCGCGCGGCCGCGGTTTTGGCTTTCGATTTCGCGGATCCGCCGAGCGCGCCTACGCACGCGGGACAAACGAGCGGTACGTCGTGAATCGGACAATGGGGTTTGTGTTTCGGAGACATGCGACGAGGTATTGTCGGCGAGAGCGCGCGGCGTGTCGAGGAGTTTTGCCGCGCGCGTTGCGATCGAGGGTTTAGGCGACCGCTGCGCGGCGCGTACGGCAGAGAATGCAAGTCGTCCGGATATAGCCATGTTCGCAGTTGTCCAGATCGGCGATCTGGAATCCGAGCTCGCGCGCGGCCTTTGCTCGGCAGTCCTCACAGATCGCGGTTACGGTCGCGTCGATTGTTCCCTCTTGAATCGTTCCCTTACAGCATCCGCAGACTACTTTCGCCAGTGTCATAAGTCCCTCACGGTTTGGAGTTGGGTCATTCACAGTACTAGACTATCCAAGCCGCTTGGATTTCCCAATAGTACGGACGTACCATGCTGGAAACAGAAAATCGGGAAGGATTCGCGCCTCTGATTCATCAGGAGCGTCTTAGGCTCCCTGCTCGTTCGGAGATCTCCTCCGACGCCACACCGGCGCGAAACTCTAACGTCGACGGCGATCGATCGGCGTGTTGGGGTTGAATCGCGCAATCTGGCCGGCGAGGTCGCGGAGGTATTTCGCCAGATCCTTACGCGTTTTCGGCGACACGATCGCGATTCGGCCGCGATCCGCGCTCGGACATGAAAACTTCCCGTCCGGCGTTACCGTGATCGTCGCGATCTCGACGTAGTCGAACGTCTCGACGACGTCCGTAAAACGCCGGTGCATTTCCTTGATCTTGAGCCGCGGTTTCGGCATTAGAGTTCCTCGGCCTCGACGACCAGCGCTTTGACTTTGATTCGTTTGCCGCCGTTCTGACACGCTGCGTTTCCGGGACACTTCACGATAACCTCGCCGGTAAATACGCCGTTCGCTTTGACGAATTCGAGTTTGGACATGATTCGGTTACAGCTACAGACAAACTCCGCTTGCTGGAAAATCGTGAGCGGAGGTTTTTTGGTTGCCGGCGCCGTCGACGCCGGCGCGGACGACACGGAGACCGCGCCCGTCGACGTCGTCGCCGCGTTTGCTGGTTGATTCGTTTCTGACATATTTGCCCTCGATCGCGCGGAGTCCGCGCAAAGTAAATTTACCTCTCAAACTTTCCTCATTTGATTTTCGGGATCGAAAACGACGGTCTCGGTTCCATCGTTGTCGATCCGGACATAGGGTTTTGTGATTCCCGAGTCCGCCGGCCGATCGAATACGTAAACGCCTGTGTGTCCCGCCCATCGGTGATTCCCGAACAGTTTCACGCGATCGCCGACTCTCGGCCGATCGCGCTCCGGCTCCGCCGGCTCCGCGAAGTAGGTTTGCGAGTACATTTCAGCTCCTAGAGGATCTGGCGAAGATCGAACACGCGACCAGGTTGGAGCTGCTCTTTCAGTTCGCGCTCGAATTGCTGTGTGTTTACGGAGAAATGGACTGCGATGCGATGCACAAAGACAAAGCATTTCGTTCCCTCCGCTGTTACGCCGGTCCAGATTCGAACGGAAACGCCATCTATTTCCGTTAGCTTGTCGGTCGATTCGATCGTGATTTTCATTTACTCTCCGTTATGCGGGATCGGAATTTTAGGAATGCGCAGAGGATCCTTCGGGGGAAGGCGAATCTGGCGCGGCACATAATTCCTTCTCTCCCGATCCCGCATTGATTTGTCCTGTTCGCAACCCTTACTCCCGAATTACAGGATTCGCCCGATCGAGCTGCAGCTATCGCGATCGCAAAGTCGATTGATGCAACCATCGGTCAAACTCGCACGGATCTCGCTGCTCGCTACGCTGCTCCTGTCGTTGCTGCGCGCCGCTTAAACTCCTCGAGCTGCTCACGCTGGACGTGGTTCGACCATTCCGTCCAAAGCGTGCGGAGAGTCACGTTCCGGAATTCGATTTGTCCGCATGAGCATTTGCAATTGAACGTCGCGGTTTCGAAGTTAAGCCCGCGAACCGTCATCGCGTGATCGCCCATCCCGCGGATCGTGTATTCGAAAACGTCTTTGCACAGCTCGTCGTATTCGCCGTCGAAGTAGTCGCGGAATTTCACGAACGACGTCGGAGGCATGAGGAGCTGCGCGGTGATTAGAATTTTGTTTTTGCGTGAGAGGTTCATCGTTGTTTGCCCTCGAGCTCGTCTTTAACATTGGCCGGCATTTCCTCGCGGACTCCGCGTTTGTGTCGCTCCATCCAAAGCCACGTGCGACTCGCCGGATATTTCTGCATCAGCGCCGCGAGCGCCGGACGGAGGATCTCGTAGTTATCGGCATCGGCGCGGAGGCACGCATGACAAAAGGTTCCCAGAAAACTTTTATCGAGTGGATCCCGGTTATAGAGCTGCGCGTTGACGTAATCGAGCTCATCCGGATAGTTCGCGGCCACCATTTCATCCGCCTCCTGTGATCCCGTAGTATGGCGACGGCCGCCCCTCGCGCTCTGCGTCACACCAAGCCGCGTGTTTGAGAAGTAGATTTGCGAGCTGGCGCGCTTGCCGCGGAGAAAAAACGATATGCCCGACGCCGTCCGCGTCGGGCTTTAGGTCGGGGTGGTTAATCACGACTTCGTGCTCTTCATTTCGGCCGACCGTCAGAAACCCTTCAATCTTGTCTTGGTACGCTGGCATTTCGGCTCCTAGAACAAACTCGTTTGCTCCGGCCTTTTCTCAGCTATAACGCCGAGAGCTGCGAAATAATCGCGTCGATCCGATCGCGCTCCGCGCGGAGCTCCGCGATCGCCGATGCAAACCGAGTCTTCCCAACGATCGAGATTGTTCGTTCGTTCGTTCGTTCGTTCGTTCGTTCGTTCGTTCGTTCGTTCGTTCAGGCTTCGCGGCACCCTTCGGCTTGTGGCCAAGCAAGTACTTCCAGCCGGCCGCGGCCGCCTTAGCTCCGAGATCCTTCCCGCATCCGCATTCGCATTTCATGTGTTTCCCCTTAGTGAGAATTGTTCGAAGACACTCTTCGCAGAATTGTCCGCGGATAGCCGGCCGCGACTTGCCGGCGCCCGCACATTTCAGACACTGTTGCTGGGATGAAAAAAAAGCCACCTACATCGTCTCCATGCACTCAGGACAGTAATCGCCGCCTTCGTGCCTTCCCCAACCGAGCTCTTTCGCTTTTTTCCGTAGCCGACCAGGCGCCGGCGCGTTAACGAAAGAGTCGCTTTGAAGATCCGAGAGCTCGGGATAAGTTCGCTCGCCAATGCCGTGCTCGTTATCGCAAAAGAGGACCCTCGTCGTTTGAATCGACATGAATGCTCCTAAAACAGAGTTTTTTGCTCCGGCTTTTTGCCGTTCGCGCGCTCGGCGTGAACCTTGTTCGCGTGCGAAAACGCTTTTCGATTCGGACAATCGGCGAAATGCGAAATCAGCATCCCGCCGGCGACGTGCGACATCGGCATCATTTTGCTTTTCGGCGTTCTGTACCAGGCGATTTCAGACTGACAGCCGCGGCAAATCCCGTTGCTCACATATCGATAGCCGGCTTTATCGAGGTCGACGGCCGATTGCGGATCGAGGATCGTTTTGCGAACGGCATGGATCGCGTGATCTGGACAGTGATCTCGATCCGGTCCGACCTGGCGCGCGCACGCCGTACACATCGGCTTGTCGCAAGTGATCGGCAAACCACTGCGCGCTTCGCTAATCGGGAAATCGCAGAGGACAGTTGCCGGCCGGTCGGAATTGCAAAACGCACACTTTCGCGATCGCTCGCGAATTCCGCAAACGATCGCCACGCCTCCGCCTGGGAGCTCGACGCGTTGGCACATGGGAGTTAGCTCGCCGACGCTGCGCGCGCCTTTACGGGATTCGCCTCCGACGCGAGGCGAACCATTTCGGCCGCGATCTTCGCGATTGCGAGCATTCGCTGACACTCAGGACAGCCGGCCTTAATGCCGCCCTCGCCCTGTTTTTGTGGATCGTAACGAGGATGTTTCGCGCACTTCAGTTTGAGGCGAAATTTCAGATTCATCATACGATTACCCTCCGCTCGAGCTCGCGGAGCGGAATACCGACGCATCGCGAGCAAATTCCCTGCCCTGTTTCCGGATTCGCCGCGGCCCAAAAGCATCCGCCGGGACACGGCGTCAAAAGCGTGCATCCGCATCCGATGCAGACGATCGCGAGCTCCCCGAGCGTCGCGCCCTCGAGTTGCGAGTCGCGCAGTCGCGCGAACATTTCCTCGCGATCGACGTCGCTCATCGGTGGAAACCCTTCCACGCGCCGAAAAGAATCATCGCGACGACCGCGAGATCGACGAGCAGGACGACCAGAAGATGCGGATTACGTATTCGCACTGTCGTTACCTCCGAACAGTGATGCTTGTTTCGCCGGCGATTCGCGGAGCAAATAGACCGGCTCTTTCGGAAAGCCGCGGTCAGTTTTGGTGAGCTCGTAGCTCCGCTGGAGTTTGCCGATCGCGGCGACGACGTCGTGCCGGTTGAACCGTACGCCGCGCAATTTCTCCAGCCGCGCTTTGATCTCGTCAATCGTGTGCGCGTAGCGCGCGCCGAGCATGAGATCGCGAACGCGCTCGCGGAGGATTCGATCCTGGTCCGAAAGGTTCAAACGCCGAGCCTCCCCAGGTGCGGACCGACCGACGCCGTAACCGCGGCTTCGTGGAATCCCATTGTCACGACCATGCGGCGATCGTCCGTAAACTCGCTTAGGTCGGCGTCGTAGAGGAAAAACCGCGCCGCGTAGTTGTCCTCGCGGTTCGGCGCCTCATACTTTCCCGGCCAAATGACGAGCTCGGCCGGGACGTGAATGTTGATCGTCGCGAGGACTTTTTGTTTGTTCGCGTCGTAGAGTTTTGCTTTCACGGTTTGACCTCCGCGAGACGAATCACGCGGATGTGAATTCCATCGCATAATTTCTTGAATCCACGCGTGCCCTTGAACTCGATCGTGTAGGAACGTGCATCCTCATTCGGAGTCCGTTTCACCAACACCTCGAGCTGAAGTCCCTGCGGCATGTCGGCATTTGCTTTCATCGCATCGCCTTCCCTGCCGCGATCACGCGGAGCGCTTCAACGAATTTGGTTTTTTCGGATGAGTCCGATCGGCTTCGAAGCAGTAGTTGCTCGAAAGCCGGCGAGGCCGCCGGCGGATCGATTTCGGGTTTCGGCTTTTGATCGAGGAAGGGTTGCGGATCCGGTGTTACGAATTCTCCCGCGGGGGATTCGCTCTTTCTTTCTTTTATGCTTTCTAATTCTAAAGACTTCTTAGGACAACCTTGTCCGCTTACTCGGTCGGTTAGTACAAAACTTGTCCGTTCACTTTTTGGAAGGTCACAAGAATCTATCAACATTTCCACAGGCTTTTCCACTGGCCCAGTACGGCTAGGAACGAGCTCGGGTTTAGAGGTGAACGGAAGGCCGAGCTGGAACTTTTTCTGATTCAATATCCAAAAGCGGAGGCCGTGCCGGTAGGTGCGATGCGTCCGGATGTAACCATGCTCGCGGAGCGTGCGGACGTAGCGTCGGATCGTCCGCGCATCGGGAGAATTCGGGATCTCCGCCCGGATCTGGTCGACGGTCAAAGCACGGCCGTGGTTGACCGCACCGTCGATCCCGCCGTCGTACTGCTTCGCGACTAGGTAATCGAATAACAATCGCGCTGCTCCCATCTTTCGCGCATGCTCGCCGTCCACGATTCCCGGCGTCGTTCCCAAAAGTCGAAACTTCGGATGCGACCGCAAACGATCCCCCGCAGAAAAAAATAGAGAGGCGCGCGCGACCGATGCGCTCGAAACGCGCGCGTCCTCTCGCCGACTCGATCGTTTAACCCAGCCAGGAATTCGATCGAGTCGGAACTCGTCAACCGCTAGAAACTTGTGTTTCCGGTGCTGGCGCCGCGATCGGATCGAGATACAACTTGATCCCCTTTCGAACGGCCGCGCTGACCGGGATGTCCTCGAGCTTCGCTTTCGCGCGCAATCGGACCAGGAGTTCCGGCTCGAGCGAGATCGACATCGGTGTTTTGCGCCTTCTGACGCTTACCTTAAAACGTTTCGCCATTCGTCCTGACTCCAATCACTCCAATCACTCCACAAGTTCCAGTACGCGAGTTACCCATGTGACCCGACCTCCGTACCGTTGGTTTTTGTGGGAGCGACTGCCAAACTTTCTGAGGAGAGGCGCGTCGTGCGACCGTTTCGTTTTGGCGGCCAGATCGAGGGAACATTCTGCCGAGCAACGCGCTCGAGCTCGCTTTTATGCACGAGCACGCGACGCCCTTTTCTCACCACGCGAAGCATTCCGCGGCCGATCATCATGTCCAGCGACGAAACCGAAATCGACAACATTTCGGCCGCCTCGGATCGCATATAGAGAATTTTCGCCGTCGAGTCCATTAGGCAGCCTTGAGTTTTGGTAGGTAGCCGTACTTGCGGAGGAAGTCCTCGAGCAGCAGACGAGTGGTTCGCCGCGGCGACTTCAGCCCCGATTCAATGTTCGCGATCGTGGCGTGACTGACTTTCAATTCCGCCGCCACGTCCTCGAGGCTCAGCCGGCGTTCAGCCCTGCAGCGCACGAGAAGTTGGGAGAGCACTTCGTTGGAACGAGTCTTGGTGTTCTTTGGCATGCCGGGCAGTCTAAGCAGTCCAAGTTTACGGTGTCAATAGGAAAGTTGAAATGCTGTCATTAGTACCGATGAGCGAAAAACGGGTACCTTTGAACAGCAAGGTCAAGCCGGAGATCAAGGCGGCCGTCGAAAAGTTCGCGCGCAAGGAAAGACGCAGCGTGAATAATTTGGCCGAAATCCTGCTCGAGTGGGCCTTGATCCAGCTCGAGCGGAGCGGATCGACATTAGCTCTGCTCGAGCAAGGAATTGCCTCGTCGACCGAGGCGCGCGCGAAGCACCAAGTCGACGTCGAGACGCGCGCGAGCGAGTCCGTTCGCAGAACTCGAAAGCGAGCGGCGAATGAATAGACATCGGCAGATCTCGTTTCGAGTCGATTCCGAACTCGGTAAGAAAATCGACAAGGCCGCGAAGATCGAGGAGCTCAAAATAGCGGACCTGGTCCGGAAGATTTTCTCGCACGCATGGAAACGATATGAGCGCGCGGGCTCACTCCACACCCTTCGAAAACGGCAATAGTCCACACGGTATATCGTGCGATGAATCCTTCAAGTGTTTAGGAGTGGAAGTGAATCCGCCTTCGATGTTGGAGATTTATACAAGTGCAATATGCTCACCGTAAGCCCTGGAGGTGGGCATAGGGTGGCCAAAAAATCCGGGAAGGTTGTGGTACTGTACGCCGGCTCAAAGCACAGGCAGACCGCGGTGGTTACGCAGCACGATCTCGCGCTCGAAAGGATCCTCGCGCGCGAGGCGAGCGAAGCGCTCGAGGCCCTGCACAGGAAACGCGAAATGATTCGAATGGCGATCGCCGCCGGCGCCGCTGTTGAGCCCGGCGCCAGGCGCGCTGAGCTAAAGCGGCGGACGGCGCTGGTAATCCGATGAAAGAAGGAACCACTCGCGGAGTGTTTGAGCGGCCACCGGGATCCGGGGTCTGGTGGATCTCATATTTCGACGCCGCCGGCAAATGGCATCGCGAGAAGATCGGCCGAAGATCGGTAGCGCTCGAGGCTTACGTAAATCGAAAACGGGAGATCCGAGAGGGCCTCTATGTGCCTCCGACTTCGCGACGTCCGAAACTGCTGTTCGGCGATTTGTTCGACGAGGCGATCGAAGCAAAGCGCGGCCGAAACACCCCGTACGCCGTTCACAAAGATGCGATCCGTAAGGAATGTGTCGTGAGTGGACTCGGCAACAAAATCGCCTCAGCGATCGTAGCATCCGACGTCGAGAAGTTTCTGCGAGGAATCCGCGCCGACGGCAGATCCGGATCGACCGTGAACCGATATCGGTCGCTCATCTCAAGTATCTTCGCGTTTGGCGTTAGGACTGGGAAACTCGATACCAATCCGGTCTCGAAGGTTCCGCGGTTCAGAGAAAATCCGTCGCGAGTGAAGACTCTCTCCGACAGCGAAGAGAAAAAACTTCGTGAGGTGATTCGCGCCGAATGTTCGGAACGCGAGGCGGAATTTGACCTCGCGCTATGCACCGGAATGCGCCGCGGCGAGCAATTCACGCTGAAGTGGGCAGATGTGAACCTGAAGTGGCGAACTCTGGCCGTCAACGGAAAGAGTGGCCGCCGGAACGTTACTCTCAACTCGCGCGCGGTCGAGGCGCTGAAAATTCTGTCCGCGCGCGCTGTCGGATCCGTTTTCGTATGTCCCGAAACCAAGTCCGAACGCCAACACGATTGGAGGCGCTGGTTCGAGGACTGCTGCACGAAAGCGGGCCTAGACGACTTTCATTGGCACGATCTGCGCCACACGTTCGCGTCTCGCCTGGTGATCGCCGGTGTCGGCATGCGAACGCTGCAGGAGCTCCTCGGTCATAAGACGCTCGCGATGACCCAGCGCTATGCACATTTATCGCAAACGCACCGACAGGAATCGGTCGAGAAGCTGGAAACGTTCGAGCCGGACACGCCCGCGAAAACGGAGCCGCGGACGATAGCGATCTCGAAAAAAACGAAATGACGAAATATTAATGCCGGGATGGCGGAATGGCATACGCGGTGGACTTAAAATCCACTGACGCGAAAGCGTCGTGAGGGTTCGACCCCCTCTCCCGGCACCAGATCTGACGCGTCCTCAGTTTGCCTCCGGAAATTCGCGTGCGCAGCGTTCGATTTCCCGCCGACAATCGTCGCATACCCACAGAAATCGCTTCTCGGTGAGATGGAACGTATAGACCGATTGCCACTGCGTCGGCTTTCCGCACTGGCTGCCGTCGGCGAGTTCTACCTCGCAACCAAACGTTTCGTAACCGATGAGTCCAGCCGTCATTGGCTAGTTTTCGTCGGCACCGCCAGAGCGCGCCGCCTGGCCAACCTCGTACTTCCCTTCCTGCGGATCGACGAGCGTGACGGCTCCATGCCCTTTCCAAGCGCCCGTCTGAATGTCGATGCGGACGTAGTAGGTCTGTCCGGGTTTCGCGTCCAACTCGATCCCCGTCGACTTGTCGTTCGAATAGAGGCGATGCTCGCCTGGCGCGACCCTGACCTTGATGCTGTCTCCGTTGCGCATCGAACCGATGCGGGCGTCGTCGACAAATATGCTCGGTTTGAGCGCGGCCCCGGTGAACCGGCGTGGCCGGTAGAAGTAGACCGAGGCCTGCGCGTCCGCTGAGACCGCGGGAGCTGCAGCTGGTGCCGGCGTTGCCGCGGGAGCTGGAGTTTCTTTCGCAGCTTCGACGACGTGGCATGCCATGCCGTTCACAACTGTCTCGTTCTGATTGATGAAATTTCCCGTTGAGGCAAGATCGCGGCACTCAATTTTCGAGCTCGGACTCTGTTGCGCTAAAACTCCCGATGAGGCCACCAGAATTACAAATCCCAAAATCGCGGTTCGCATGACTTCCTCCGATGGAAGAAGTTTTGCGAATCGAAGCGGGTTCGGCAATGTTACCGCCGTACTAGGTGCTCAGGACTGCAACAAGCGGGGCGGAATTCAACTAACACCACAACTAACACCAGCGGTTTGTCCGCGTTCGTAAGTTATTGCACACAGGCACTTTTAACAAAACACGCAGCAGATTTTAAGTCTGCCGCGTATGCCATTCCGCCACCCGGGCCTCGTTGCGAACGGGGAGAAAAGGGTAGCATGACCGAAGGGATTGGAACATCGCGGCGCGCCCTGATTTTGCGACGGCGTGCGACGCGCGCGGCGTTGGTGATACCCTTCTCCGCTGGCCCGGAGGTCTGGCGGCATCCATGCGAAAACCGATCGTCGTCGTCGGAAGCATCAATCTCGATTTGGTAGCGACGTCCGAGCGCGCACCGCGTCCGGGAGAAACGCTTGCCGGAACCATCTTCGCCACATTCAATGGGGGCAAAGGTGCGAATCAAGCGGTCGCCGCGGGCAAGCTCGGCTATCCGGTGAGGATGATCGGAAAAGTGGGCGACGACGCGTTTGGCCCTGGATTGAAGCAAGGGCTGCGCCGCGCGGGCGTGGACGTGAGGGCGGTAGCGGTCGAGAAGGGTTCGTCGGGAGTTGCGTTAATCAATCTGGGCAGCGACGGGCAGAACAGCATCGTCGTGGTTCCGGGTGCGAATGGCAAAGTGCTGCCGAAAGACATCACGCGGCATTCGAGGATATTGAAGGGCGCTGGGATGATTCTGGCGCAACTGGAAATTCCGCTGATCACCGTGGAGACGCTTGCGGTGTTCGCGCACACGCACAGCGTTCCGATCATGCTCGATCCGGCCCCGGCTCGCGATCTGCCCTCGGGCCTGTTGCGCGTGATCGACTGGATCACTCCCAACGAAAGCGAAGCACGAACGCTCTGCGGTTTGCGCCCCGACGAGCCGATCACTCCGGCAACAGCCCGCGATTGTGCCGAACTGTTACTGAAGCGCGGCCCCCGGAACGTCATCATTAAGATCGGAGCGAGCGGCGCGTTCCTTGCAACGGCGGACGGCGCGCGCGAAATGGTGCCGGCGTTTGAAGTGAAAGCAGTGGACTCGACCGCGGCGGGCGATGCGTATAATGCGGCGTTTGCAATGAACCTGCTTCTAGGAAGGTCCCCGGTAGAAGCGGCGCGATGCGCCGCGGCGGCGGCGGCGATTTCAGTGACGCGAAAAGGGGCGCAGCCTTCGATGCCCAACGCGCGCGAAGTCGCAAAGTTTCTTAGAGCTCACGCGTAGCTCGTTCCCGCCTGATTAACTCGCCATTTCGGCGGAAGAACCGTTGTTGTGTTTCCTTGCCGACAATAGAGGACCAATTCGACGCGGGTGAACACGCCAACTTTGCGAAATAAATAATTGCGAACGATGAGGTGGGCACAGGACTAGGGGGACTTTACGTTCGCGATATCCGTACCGCATTTCGTTCCAACGGGTTCACGAAACTGATGAAGAAAGCGCAGCGCGTGCGGATGCGTCACCTGAAGCGCCTTGGACATATGGTCGCAAGAAAGATGCGCGCGCCTTTGGATACCGGCGCGGCGTTCGGTTCAAGTCATGATTGAATTGAAACTCGCAATCGCAGCCGGACTAGCGTTCCTGGTTGTCTTCTTCACCGTCCCTGTGGTGATTGCGACTTGTAATCGCTGGAAGATCCACGACCAGCCGGGCCGGCTGAAAATCCACGCAAGGCCAGTCCCCGGTCTAGGCGGAATCGCGAGGACGCTCGGAATGTTGGCGGCGGTTTGGTTTGTCAGCCGCGGTAGCGGCGCGGAGATCACTCCCGTAATCTTGAGCATCGTCATCGTCGCGGCTATTGGAGTCGGCGGCGAGGTGCGAGGCGTTTCGCCTTACGCGCGGCTCGCCGCCCAGCTACGCATCGGAATTTTCCTCGCCCTCGCCGGATTTGGAATCGCGCTTACGAATATCGCTGCGCTGAACATACTCATCACAGCAGCTGCCGTAGTCGCATTTATCAACGCATTTAACTTTATAGACGGTAACGATGGCGTGGCTTCCGCCGCCGCAGCAATCATCGCGTTTGGGTAGATCGTGTCGCGAGAAGCGGATGTCTCCACGCTTTCGGCTGCCATCGCCTGGGGGCTTCTCGGTTGCTCGATTTCATTTCTGGGATTCAACTGGCCGCCCGCTCGAATTTTCCTCGGTGACTCGGGCAGCACGGTGATCGGCCTTTCCGTCGCGATTCTGGCGCTTGACCATTGGCGCACCGCTTCCCCTTACATGAATCCGGGTGTGAACTTGTTTCCCTGGTGGTAGCCGCCGTCCCGCTCACGGACGCAGCATTCGCGATCGTCCGCCGAATGCAAAGTCGCGCGTCGGCCACACATGGCGACCGTCGCATTTTTACGACTTAACGATGGAAGAGGGATATTCGTCGCGGGCGCGGCTATTGCTTCCGCTGCGGCGACGGCAGGATGCGTTTTTGTTGGCTGGATTGCCCTTCGTTCTAGTGCGGCAGGGTTTGCGCTGTGATTGCGTTGCTTTTCGCTGCGCTCGCGACTATCGGCTGGTGGCTCGGCTCGATCCAGATTCGAAGCGCACGCTCCGATCACGCGGCGAGGATTTCTGCCGGCTCATTGAGCGCCGTTCGCTAAACTTCGCTACGAAATAATCACGCGCGTCGCGCCGTGCGTTCGTTCCTTCGGGGACGATTGCTTCTGCGTGTTGCCCAGCTGCACCAACAGCTTGCGCAGCTTGGCGCGCTCTTCCAGATCCATTTCCACCACTTCGAACGCGCGCGCCTGCGTGTTCGCGTCGCGAACGATCGCCTGCGCCTTCACTGATTTACTCCCCGTCGAAAGCCTCAGGTCGACGACGCTGCCGGGGTGCAAACTCTGCTCGCACACCGCCACGCCTCCCCCCAGAGTCAATTCCGGAATATCCACGCGGCAATTTTCCTTTAGATTGGTAGTAACCGCCGCCACCGGTCGTTCCAGTCGCAGGCGCGGGTAGCGCCGTTGGCGAATCGCCGACGACTCGGCGTCATGGTCCAGAGGCTCGATCGAAAATTCCGCCACGCTTAGTCCGCTCTTCGGCACGAACTGTCGTACCCACTCGGGGTCGATCCGTTCCATGGCTTGTGCGGCCACCACGCGAAGCTCGCTCGCGTTCGCCCAGCGGAACGCGCGTCGCGTTTCGGCAACCTTACGAAGGACGGATTCCGCCCCTGCCGTCTTCAAGCGGCCCAGCGCTTCCATCGCTTTCAGGCGCAAGTACTCCGTTCCGTCCTTCGGCAAATCGCCTTCGGCCAAGCGCAGCAAACGCATGTCCGCGGTCTGCTCGCCGGCCATGCCGATCTCATCCACCGCGAGCGGCCGTACCGTCGGATCCAGTGTGTCAAACAAGTCCAGCAACATCCGTCCGCGCTCTGCAGCGCCGCTGGCTGCGATTTGGCGGACCACGCGGTCGTGTGCCGTGCGTTTCCATTCGCGCATGCGGACTGGAAGAAGTTGTTCGACCGCAGGCGCATCGAGCCGCGTGAGAATCCCCATCGCAACAATCGCTTCGTTCGGGTTTCCGCTTCGAAGTTGCTCCCGCAAGTAATCGAGGGCCTCTGGTCCGAGTACCTGCATGATCGAAACGAGCATGTCGCAATCTTCGCGGAAACCAGTCCGGCTGAAACGCGCGGCCAAATGGGTCGCCGCTGGAATCGGCATCCGGCGGAACAAATCGAGCAAACCCGGAGCAACAACTGTTGACTTGATTGCCTCTTCGATAAATTCGGGCAACCGGTTTTCCACGCCTATGCGCGGCCGCAGATTTTTCGCGATGCCGGGACGCTCGGTTTCCACGTAATCCACAAGCTCGACGGACCGCTGGACTGCCGCATAGGAGCGCTTGTTGGCGGCTTCCTGCGAGAGGCGCACGAACGCCGCACCCACGAGGCTCTGCAGTTGGGAGTCGGTCTCGGCCGCAAGCTGCACGCCTACGCGCCGGATCGTATCGACCAACAGCTGGTCCTTGCACTGGGTGAACATGGACGCGAGTTCTGCCAGACCCGTCGCCGTGAGGCGGCGCGCTTCCGGCAATTTTTGTTCGATGCAAGCGGCGTAGTTGCGCAGGGTTTCTTCCGCTCCGTCCTTATCGCCACGGGCAATCTGCTGCTCCACGTAGTCGCGGACTTTCGCCGCAGGAACGCACCACGCTTCCGCGGATTCGAGGACGGACTTGCGCTTCTCCTCGGTCACCTGTGCCCAAAACTGCTGCGCCAGCACGTCCACATGAGATTCCACGTGCAGCCCGTGACGCGCCATTTTTTCTTCGTAGGCGCCCAGAATTTTCCGCAGGCCGTCGAGTTCCGCGCTCATTTCTGTCATCACGCGGTTCACCGCGTTTACTTCGATGTCCCCGCGCTCAAAACTCTCCATCGCGTAACGAATGGCGATGTGCTCGGCAAGCTTCAGCAGCGTCGATTTGTCGGACGCCTCGGACGGCGCTTGGGCGGCCAGCGCGGAAAGCGCCTGGCTGACGGTAAACCGCGCGCGGCGCGGCAACGTCGAAAGCCGCGACTGAAAAGTTCCCGGATCGAGCTTCTCGTTGGCGTTCTCGCCGGTGCGCGCGATCTGCGCGAGCATCTGCAGAATGCCCTTCAACTCGTCTTCATGAATCGTCATCAATCCGGTTTCGACGGCCATCGATCCGCTTCCGGCTTGTGCTGGGCGATGCCCGCGAATTTCAGCCGTTGCGTTGCCCCACCGTGATATCGGACCTCCTGCTTTCCCATCTCCACCCGCCGTGCCTGTTCCTTCCAGGATTCTTGCGCTCGAACCACGCGACCTGCCGCCGCGTGCTCCGCCGGTCCCCGAGCCGGACGCCGAGCCGGACCCCGCTGCTCCGCTCGCAATGCCAGGGAACGATCCACCGGCTCCAGCTGCGCCTACCGAGCTCGATCCGGCAAATCCTCCCGCGCCGCCGAGCGGAACCGCTCCCGGCACAATCGCGCCACCTTCCGGTGCGTTATTCGCCTGCGGTGAACCGTTCAACCAGAAACCCGCAACGTCGGATGTGAGCGGAGTTCCCTGGCTTCCCGAAGGCTCAGAGCCGACGATGTTCCAGGTGCTCGGTCCAGCGCTGACTCCCGCGTTTCCTCCGCCTGCACCCGGATTGCTTACTCCCACGGTGGGACTCACGTAGCCGTCCGCATACACGGCGTTCCCCGCGCCCGGCATAAATCCCGTCGTCGGAAAATCGCGCACGATCTCCGCTTCTTCCTGCGCGTAGTAAACTCCACCATTTCCGCTCGGACCGCTCGGGCTTCCCGATCCGCTACCCGAGCCGGAACCGCTTCCTCCGTGGCCACCGCCATATCCATAGCCGCCACCGTAACGAAATCCTCCGCCGCCTCCTGAACCCCCGGCGTTCTCACCCGAACCGGAGCCTGAACCGCCATCGCCGGTACCGCTGCCGCCTCCGTTCCCGCCACTCCCGTTGCCGCCTCCGCCATCGCCGCCGCCCGTTCCGGCGTTGCCGCCGTTCTTTCCGCCCTCCGCGGCGACGATCAATTGCAGCAGCTTGTTCGGATCGTTGAGCAATTCTTCGGTCTGCGCAGAATTCATTCCGAGCGTGTGCGCTGCGAGCTGGGCGGCCATCGTCGACTTCGCCACCGCCGAATCCGCCGGCACAAAACATACTTCGTTCACATGAACGTGTGGGTCGCCTTCCAAGGAGGTCTTCAACTGCTCGGCCAGCATGCTGGGCTTCGTGCTGTTTCCAGTGGGGAAACCGCGAACCAACCGGGCGAGGCTCGCCTGGGTAACTTTTGGCGAGAAGTGAATGCTGGCAATGCCGGCGGCGGAGAGCATGCGCGCGAAGCCGCGCTCGGCTGCGGCAGACTCCAGTGGCGTTCCGTCCAAGAGCAGTTGGTCGCCGGACACGGCGAGAAGCAATCCCGCTTCGTTGTCTGAGCCTGATCCAATTGCGGTGCTGAGCTCAGACCAAGCCGTCGCATACTGCTTCGCCGTGCGCGGATGCCCGAAATCGTACATCCTCGCGAACTTGAGCAAGATATTTAGGCTGCGCACGAAAGCGCGGGCCGCTGCAGTTCGGGTATTGGTGTTCATAAAGATTATTCAGGGGGCTGGACCCCGCCTCTGCCTGTAAATATGGGGTTTAGGGCAGAATCGCACAATGGTACGCGTGTCCTGTTTGGTACTACCTCTTGGTCCTAGGCGTGGGCTGGGCGGAAGGTCATGGAACCAAAACGGTGCGAACGCAGGTTACAGGAGCCTTTCTAACTCACTGATGCGGCCGATGATAGTCAGCGCCCCTAACTTTCGCAAGGTACCTGCCCGTTGGCGGCGCTCTTCGCTGTTGCGCGGCAAGACCCCGATGAAAGGGACCTTAGCCGATCTCGCGGCGTTGGCGTCATCAACGTTATCTCCCAGATAAAGAGCGACTTGCGGGTCGCGGCCGTTCAGGATTTTAACGAGTCCGTCCGGAGCAGGCTTGGGCCGGGCGACGCTGTCGACCGTGATGATTGCATCGAAGAGCTTTCGCACGTTTCGGCGGACCAGCGTGTATTCCATTTCCTTCCCGACGCGTCCGGTGAAGATCGCCAGCTCCGCTTTCTTCCTGAGTCGACGCAACGCGGGAACTGGCAGGAGCCATTTTTCGCCGTTCACGTAACCCTTGCCGTTCCTACCCCAATAGAGCTCCACAAATTTGGCCTTCACCTGGTCGTAAGTAAAATCGAATCCGAGGTCCTGCACCCATGCGGTTGAGAGCTTCCAGTCGTCGTTAAAACCGGGGAGGTTTTTCCACTGATGCAGCTCGCGGACGCTGACGTGCTTGCCGGTGAAGAACTTCACCGTTTCAAGCGTGGTGCGCTGAAACGAACCGCGCGTATCCACCAGTACGCCGTCGACGTCGAAGATGATCACTTCGGGATGGAATTTCATGCGGACCATTGCGTGTCCAGCGGGAAAATCGAAGAGAAGGCCAAGTTACGATTGCGTCTCGCCGGGTTTGGTGTCCGAAGAATCTTCCACCGATTCCGCCTCGCGCGCAGGAGTCTCGCCGCTCCCTTCATCGATTACCGAATCGGACGACCACGATTCTCCAGGCACCGGCTCGAACGTGAAGTTCTCCGGTGCGCCGGCGCTTGCTTCAGTTTCCACAGGAGCCAAGGCTGGCGCGGGAGCCGCAGCGGCTTGCGCCTTCGGAGCGTCCGGCTTCGGAGCGGCCGGAGGCGCAGCAGCTGCCGCTTCCTTCAACGTTTCGTAGCGCGCTTGCAAAACTTCAGACACAAGCGCGATGATCGCTTTCGCCGCCGAACCATCCGGATCTTTCGCCGGATTATAAGCCGCGATATCAAACGCCGCCATATGCGGATCTTGTGCGAACACCAGCAGGGCGTCACGAACTTCATCGAACGTCAGTCCGCCCGAGCCCGGATAATTCGTGGCGCTGAAATCGGAAATTACATCCACATCGAGATGCAGCACGAACTCGTACTTGTTCGTCTTGATGCGCTCGAGCGCCATCTGCGCCGCAGCCTTTGCGCCCAGCCGTTTCACGTCTTTGCTCAAATAGCGGCGTAACGTCGACGTCTCTAGCACCTTTTCTTCGGGCGCGTCGAGCCGCTCGACGCCAAACAGCGTCACGTCCGGCTCGCGAACCAGCTGTGGCTCGCCCCAGAATCGCACCAGCTCCGGCGCACCGCGCCCCGTCAAGTGCGAGACCACCATTCCGTCGACGCAACCCGAAGGTGTCGTCGCGGGAATATTCAGGTCGGCGTCGCGGTCCACGTAAATCACGTTGACGTTGCGGAAGTATCGCCGGGCCCCCGCCACCGTCGCTAACACAGTCGAGCAATCCCCCGTAAGAATCACAGGTAGAGCTGCGGACTTGACAGCTTGTTCGACGCTTGGCTTGAGCGCTTCAATCGATGCGACAACGCGTTTCACGTTTCGCGCTCGAGGGCTTTCGTCGTCAGGCTGGTAGGTTTGTGCACCGTCGTCACCAAGGTCGGTAACTTCGTATCCAATTTTGCGGAGTCGATCGATCAGGCCGGCGGAACGCAATGCTGCGGGTGCGCCTTCGTGGCCGGCAGACATCGCGGCTGCACTGGTTGGCGCTCCCAGGAGGGTAATCTTGTTGAATTGGCGGACGATCTTTGCCGCCACTCAAACGCTCCTTGACGGTTGTGATGCCCTCGCGGCCGCTCGCACGTGCTTAGCGCGCCACCGGGCGTTGCCGCGCTGCCAGTTCCGGGGGCAGCGTGAAACGAACGTCTTCGCGAATCAAGTCCAAGTCGCGATGATTCGTGAAGCCAAAACTGGAAAGCCTCTGGCTTACTTGCTCCACCAGAATCTCCGGAGCCGACGCACCGGCCGTCAGACCCAGGGTGGAAATATTTTCGAGCCACGAGGCGTCGATATCGTTCGCGTCCTCGATCAGCCGCGATGCGACGCCTGCGCGCTTCGCCACTTCTACAAGTCGGTTCGAATTCGAGCTGTTCGCCGAACCGACCACAAGAATCAATTCCACTTCCCGCGTCAGCGCTTCCACAGCTTCCTGTCGATTCTGCGTCGCGTAGCAAATATCATCGGACGCCGGTCCCACGATCGCCGGAAACCGCTGACGCAATCGGGCCACAATTTCCTGCGTGTCGTACAGCGAAAGCGTGGTCTGAGTAAGGAATGCCAGCCGAGTCGGATCGGGGACCTGCAACTCGTCCACTTCCTCAACGCTGCCGACGATGATCGTCTGGTCCGGCGCTTCGCCGGAGGTGCCGACAATCTCCTGGTGGTCGCGATGACCAATCAGAATCAACGTTCGGCCTTCGCGCGCGAATTTCAGTGCCTCCAGGTGAACCTTCGTCACGAGCGGGCAGGTGGCATCGACTACCTTCAACTTGCGTTCTTGCGCCTCGACGCGAACGCGAGGCGGAACGCCGTGGGCACTGAATACCAGCACCGCGCCCTCCGGAACCTCTTCGATGCTCTCGACGAAAATCGCGCCCCGGCGGCGGAGCTGATCCACTACGTAGCGGTTGTGCACGATCTCGTGATGGACGTAAACGGGGTTGCCGTAGGCTTCCAGGGCGAGCTCGACGATATCTACCGCGCGCACTACTCCGGCGCAGAATCCCCGAGGGCGCACGCGCACTAGCGTCTTGGCGCCGTGATTGGTTCCATGAATGTGAGTCAGCGTCACTGCGTTCTCCATAAGCCTCAGTAGTTTACATGAACGCAATGGTTGGTGTCACGGTGTTCACACAGCGTTGATTCGGCGTAAACGCAACGCGGGAACTGAATCGAAGCGCGGGGGCTCGCCGGACAAAACAGAAAGGCCGTAGACGCAGAGAGTTGCGTCTACGGCCTCGATTCAATGCGCCAGGGTACGGCTATAAACTTAGGCTGCTTTTCGGGCGGACTCCGAGCCGGGATTGCCAAGCGTCTTGCGGCTCGCTTCTTCCAATCCCTCGAAACCACGGCGTGCCGAACTTGCCAGCACCCGCACGCCGGCCTCGCCGAGTTCCAGACCGCGTTCACCGATCATTCCGATAAAGTAGAAGAGCAGACCAAGAATGAACAACACTGCGAAACCCATTCCAAACAGCAACTCAGCCGCCAGCAATTCACGCACGAAGTAAATCTGCAAAACCAAGAACGCCGTAACGATCGTCAGCATTCCTTTGCGGAGTTTCGCCTTCTGCGCAACTAGGGCGAAACTGGCTTTCACTGACTTTAGACTGATTTTCATGGCCCTCACTCGCATACGCGCTATTGGATGCACGGTGGGGTCCAAAGGAAGTGGCTGTAAACCACTGATAAGGGGAGGATTGCAGGCTCTCAATATTGAGAATTAGGGCCGAAGGGAAATCTGTTTCCCGCCGAATGGAACTACGTCGAAGGCCTGACCCGAAGCGAATCGCCATTTTTCGGCGACGTTTTTGGTCACTTCACTGGTACCTGAAAACGAGCTCGAGGCGAAAGGCGAACATGAGGCATCGATCACGGGCAAACAAAAAGCGACTGGCAATTTCTCAGCGGTCGCACAAGACTTCATTCGCGCTGGATATCTTTCGCTAGCGCCCTTCGAACGGATAACGATCCTGCGCGAGCACCGCATCCGCCACGCGCCGACGGATTGCAATCGTGTCGATTGGAGCGTGCTTGGCGAAACGTCTCAGAACCGCAAGCTGCGTCGTCAGCGTGTCGCCGCTTTCCGTCGCGATCAAGGCTGTGCGCGCGTCCTTCTCGATGCGGTCCATAGCGTCGTAAATGTAAGCGCGTGCCGCGTCAACCGTCACGCTCGCCGCAGCGCCACGCGCGGCGTGCGCCTTCTGAGCGCGCCGGAGCGTGGACTCCATGCCGTACACATCCATCACAATGTTGGCGAGCGAGCCCACGATTTCTTGCTCCTCCGCCAGTTTGTCGCGAAACTTCTGCACCGCTGTGCCAGCCGCCAGAAGGAAAATCTTTTTGGCCTGTTCGAGCGAGCGCTCTTCTTCGGCAAACTCCCCGGTCGGCCCTTCCTCAAACGATGGGCCGGCCAGAATCTCGTCCGCGAGCTTCATCGCCGCCGGAATGATCGGCAGCACCCCCGCCATCGCGCGCTTCATCAACATCTGAACGATCAGCATTCGGTTGATTTCGTTGGTTCCTTCGAAGATGCGATTCACGCGGCTATCTCGGTATGCGCGCGCCACCGGATAATCTTCATGAAAGCCGTAGCCGCCGAAAATCTGCACGCCTTCGTCGACCACGTAATCCACCATCTCGCTGCCGCCCACTTTGCTGATCGAACTCTCGATCGCGTATTCCTCCAGCACGCTCATCGCATGTTTTGTCTTGTCCGTGCCGGCAGGTACGTTCGATGCCGCGGCTTCAATCATTCCCGCCGTGCGGTATACCATCGACTCGATCGCGAAAATGCGAATTGCCATTTCGCCGAGCTTCGTCTTGATCAGCCCGAATTCCTCGAGCGATTTGCCGAACGCCTTTCGCTCTTTCGAATATTTCGATGACGCTTTCAGTACTTCCTTCGCACCACCCACGCAGTACGCACCCAGCGAGAAGCGGCCCGCGTTCAAGGTGTTGAACGCAACCACGTGGCCGCGTCCCGGCTCGTGGAGCAAATTTTCCTTTGGGATGTGCGCGTTCTCGAAAAAGATCGGCGTCGTCGAGCTACCCTTGATGCCCATCTTCTTCTCTTCCGCGCCGTTGCTGAATCCGGGGGTACCGCGCTCCACAATGAAGCTCGAAAACTTTTCGCCGTCGATCTTCGCGAACACCACGTACACGTCCGCGAATCCACCGTTGGTGATCCACATCTTCTGACCGTTCAGGATCCAGCTCTTTCCGTCGGGTGACACCACCGCGCGAGTACGCGCAGCCAGAGAGTCCGATCCCGCCTGGGGTTCCGACAGGCAGTAACACGACAGGAGTTCGCCCGACGCGATCTTCGGCAGATATCTCTTCTTCTGCTCCTCTGTGCCAAAGTAGACGATCGGTACCGTACCGATTCCGGAGTGTCCGCCATGCGACACGGCAAACGATCCATACCCTGCCAGCTTCTCCGCCAGGCAAATCGCCGAAATCTTGTCGAGACCCGAGCCGCCGTACTCTTCCGGGATTCCGCCGCCTAGCAAGCCAATCTCGCCTGCCTTCTTCAACATCTGCGCCATCAGCTTCTCGTCCTTGTGTGCTTCGAGCTCCGGGACGTTGGGCATCACTTCTTTTTGGACGAATTCCTCGGCGGTTTGCCCGATCAGCCGCTGGTCATCGCTCAAATCCGCGGGCGTAAAAACGTCTTCAGCGGCGACGTCCGAGATCAAAAACGAGCCACCGCGATTCAGGGTTTGCGAAACCGTGGGAGAAGCCATCGAAATGCCTCCGTAAGAACGGCGTAGATATTGCGATTCTCTCTCTGCAGAACGCGCGGCACAACGCCATAGCTCCAGTCGTTCCCAACTAGCATCAAGCCGGTCCGTTAAGGTTGATGTTCACGACGCATCTCAAGCGCGCGCAATGAAGAACATGACGGCGCACCGGCTCAGGCCGCTCGTTCAAAAATTCCCGCCGCGCCCATTCCCCCGCCGATGCACATCGTTACCAGCCCGTAGCGTGCGTTGCGACGCTCGAGTTCTCGCAGAATCGTCGCGGTGAGTTTCGCTCCGGTGCAGCCGAGCGGATGGCCGAGCGCGAGCGCGCCCCCGTTCACATTCACTTTCGCCGGATCGAGGCCCGCCACTTTCATCACGCTCAGGGCTTGTGCCGCAAACGCTTCGTTCAATTCGATCACGTCGATCTGATCGAGCGTGAGCCCCGCAATTCTCAACGCCTTCGGAATCGCGAACACCGGCCCGATTCCCATTTCTTCCGGCGGACAACCCGCCACCGCAAACGCGATCAATCGCGCCATCGGCTTCAATCCCATCGCGCGCGCCTTCTCCGCGGACATCACCACCGCTGCCGCCGCGCCATCGCTGGTCTGCGAGCTGTTTCCCGCCGTTACCGTTCCTCGCGCGTGAAACACCGGCTTCAATTTTCCCAGCGCATCCGTCGATGTATCCGCGCGCGGACCTTCATCCACCTCGAACGTTGACTTCACCGTCTTTGCTTTCGCTGCGCCATTGCCGTTCGCGCCATTCTCGAAATACGAATAGTTCACTTCTACCGGAACGATCTCATCCTTAAATTTTCCTGCCGCAATTGCAGCCAGCGCCTTCTGGTGGCTCGCCAGCGCAAATTCATCGGCCTGTTCTCGCAAGATTCCGTATTTCTTCGCAAGATTCTCCGCGGTCAACCCCATGCTCAAATACGTATCAGGATAGTTGTCCGCAAGCCACGGGTTTGGCGCCACTTTGTTGCCGCCCATCGGAATCATGCTCATCGATTCGGTTCCGCCGCCGATGCCGATCTCGCTGTGTCCCGCCACGATGCTCTGCGCCGCATTCGCGATGGCCTGCAATCCCGAGGAGCAAAATCGGTTGATGGTCATCGCCGAAACCGAAACCGGCAGCCCGGCCCGCAACGAGGCGATGCGTGCTACGTTCATCCCCTGCTCCGCTTCCGGCGTGGCGCAACCAATCACCACATCATCAATTTCCTTCGGATCGAGGCCCTTCGTCCGAGCGATCGCTTCCTTGATCGCAGCAGCGGCCAAGTCGTCCGGACGCGTTGTACGCAGCGCTCCCTTGGGCGCCTTGCCCACGGCAGTACGGATCGAGCTTACGATCACGGCTTCACGCACGATTCACCTCGGTGGAGGAAACATCTTGGACCAGCATCTATATTGGATGCGGTTCGCCGTAAAAAGCAACAGCGCGGGTTTCCCCGCGCTGCGCTCACGCTATCAAATGTTAGTCGCGAAAAAGGCGATCCACTATCTCAGCGATTGCTAAATTTTATCGTCACCGACATCTGCACCGAGATCGGCTGCCCGTTCAGCGTCGACGGAGTGTACTTCCAGCGTTTCAGCGCGTCGAGCGCCGGTCCGCGCAGCATCATGGGCCCGGACACAACCTTCGTGTTCACCACGTTCCCCATCTGATCGATCGTTGTCTGAATCACCACGTCGCCCTGAATGCCAGCTTCCTTCGCAGTCAGCGGATAAATCGGCATCACGTGGCTGATGATCTGCGGCTCTTTCACGTTGCCGCCCACTCGAACCGGCCCTTCGACATGAATTTCCGGTGCCTTGAGCGCCGAACCGTCGCTGCCCGAGACCAGGCCAGACAGCGCGTTACCTGAACCGCTGGATGGTGCGTCAAGCACCGGAGCCGCACTCGGCGCATCCGCATCCGTACGCTGTGCCGTCACTGGATGAGCGTTCGCACTGGCGTCGACGACGTTCTCGATTGCCTTCGCGTTTGCGGCAGTTGTCGCGGCGTGCGTTCGCGTCGAATTCGGCGTCACATTCAGATCGGCATTGCTCGGTTCGGCCGCCGTGCTCGTCGTCACCGGTGCCACCGTCGCTGGGGCGCTAACCATATGCTGCGCAGGAGCGTTGTTTGCTGCAACCGTATTGCGCAAAGCGGTCTGCTCGGACGTTTCACCAGCCGCTTCGGTTTCCGGAGCCTTTGCCGGTTGCACCGCAGAAGCGCTTGGCGTGGTTGTTTTGCCGCCTGCTGCGCTGGTGCGGAAATAAAACACTCCGGCGCCCGCCACGAGGGCGAGAACTCCAATGCACGCGGCAATCATCAGGAAATTGCTCTGTTTGGGCGGCGCGGCATAGTCGCCCCCGATCGCGCTCGACGATTCCGCGCGCGAAGAAGAAACATCTGCGACCGACGATTCAGCGGCGGACGGAGCGGTGAGAGATGAACCGCCCGTAAGGCTCGCGCCTCCCGAGAAACTCCCAAAGGTTCTGCGCGGAGCCTCGACCACAGGCTCGGCCGACGCGTGCTTCAAAATCGCATCGTGCTCGATCACTTCTGTATCGTCTGAATCGCTCGAGGTCTCCGCGATCGAGTCGCCGCGAAGTTCGCTGAGCGTGAGCGAGGGCACCGGCGCTGGCGGAGGTGCAGCAGGAAAATCGATGGCAGGCGCCGGTTTCGGCGTTTCCACGATGGCCGGGGCGCTTGCAACGGGCTCTGCGAGCTTCGTCGCAAAAATTGCATCGAGTGATGGAGCGCTCGATACAGGCGACGACGGAGCGAGCCGATTGAGAATCGTGTCGAGGTCTTCGTCCTCCACTGCTGGCAAATCAGGAATGCTCGGTGTCACCGGAGTCGCAGCGACAGGTGCGGGTGGCGCCGTAGCTGGCGCTTCGACTTTCGCAACTGATTGCACAACAGGTGCAACGACGGAGGGTGGCGCGACTGCAGCTGGAGCTGCGGGCTTGAACGTCTGCGCAACGGGAACCGTAGGCGGCGGAACCGCCGGCGCGGCCGCGGGCAGAACAATCGCCGGAGTCACCGGAGCAACAGCCTTAGGAGTTTGCACGGTCGGTGCAGCTGCAACTGGCGCGACGGGCGCGACCGGAGATTTTGGCGTTTCCACCGGTTTCGATGGAGCCGCCGCTTTCACGGGCGCTGCAGGAGCTGCCGCGGGAGGCGTGGGCCCATCCGACGGAAACCGTACGGTCCAGTAGTTCGGTTGCGCGGTCGTGAACTCGACTTCCACATACCCCTGCGTGTTCGAAAAAGTTCGGACTTTTACGACGCGGCAAATCGCGTCGGCCTTCGTTTTCGCGTTGGTCACAACCAGCATCTGTCCGATGTTTACTGACGTGGACATGCGTAACACCGCGCCCTGCGGGAACACAATCATCGTCGATGTCTGTTCTTCAAAAGGCTCGCTGTTCGGCTCGGCTTGCCCCGGCACTTGAGTGATGCGCGAACCATACACGCGCACGGGTACTTCCACGGACACAGCGTCCGCGCGAACGCCTGGGGCTGCCGCTGTGGGCTTTGCAGGCTGCGCGGATGGCCGCTGCGCTGTTGTTTCGGTTGCGGGATTGGCTACATCTACCGAGTCTTTTATCAGTGGCGCCATCGTGCTCAACGGCGAAATGCCGTTCCCCCGGGAACAGATTTCAGGATCGAATGCCTAGCTGTACTTCTGAATTTTGGGCGGGCGCGTCAAAGTGCGGCAATAGTACGGAAGTACTCCTGTAGACGCTTTGCACACCAAGAACGTGCGTGTTTTGTGAGGGTTGCAGCCCGACAGGCGTGTAGGCGGAGCAGTCCGGACGCTGCGCAGAGAAAAGCGCCAGATCGCCGAAAAAGCTCGTCGTGGGAGCACGAAAGCTTCAGGCGCCCACCGGCCAAGAATATAAAATGAGCAATTCGACTGCGGCAGCTCAAACCGGCGTCGAGCCGTCCGCTAGTTCGAAGGCAGCGGCCGTTTCCGATATTGCTCGTATAGCTCGCGATGGCGATTGTCGGTGCTGGTAAGCCGCCCCTTAATAAACAGGAATTTCACCTGCGTTTGAACCTCGAGCGGATCGCCCGTGGTCACGATCAGGTTCGCAAGCTTACCGGTCTCAATTGTGCCGACTTGATCGGCAATCCCGAACATCTGGGCCGCGTTGATCGTTACGGCCTTCAACGCTTCATCGTGCGGTAGCCCGTACGCCACAGCTGTGCCCGCATAGTCCGGCAAGCGGCGCGAAAATGCCGTGCCGAAACTCGAGAACGCGAACGGGATCCCGGCCGCCAGCAATTCGGAAGGCTGCGTCATCGGCTTGTCGTACGGCGTGTCTTCCTGCTCTGGCAAGCGCTCCGTCGGACCGAGCACGACCGGGATCTTCTTCTCCTTCAGCAGCTCTTTCACTTTCCAGGCTTCCGCTCCGCTTCCCAAAATCATTTTCAGATTTTGCTTGGTACAAAAGTCCACCGCGTTCTTGATGTCGCGATGATCGTCTGCGATCACCAGGACTGGCAGCTTCGCCTCGACCACGGGTACGAGTGCTTCGAGTTTGATATCGCGCTCGTACAATGCCGGAGAGCCTTTCTCTTTCGCTTGCGCGTAGTGTCGCGCGCGGTCCAGCCAGTCGGAAAGCTCGTTCACCGACTTGTCGTATTCCTTTTTCGCGTCTGCGTACGGCTTCTCTTTGAACGAGAAGGTGGCGAAGTCGAACGTGCGCGTCTGAATCGACGGCCAGTTAACCACCATCGCCACCGAGCGATTGATCTGCATGTCCTTCATAGTCCAGCCCGCAAGGTTAAACGCTGAAGCCTGCCCCGTAATCAGCCCGCCGCCCTGCGAGTCAAATCCCGCCGTGCCCGGCGCTGCAATCACATGAGTGATCCCGTTGGCACGCGTCACCGGAATATGCGCGGACGCCGGATTTACCGCAGTCGCCGCAACGAGTTCGGGGTTGTAGTCGCCCAGCTCAGTTACGTCCACCGTCGCGCCGACCTGGCTGATTTCGTTCAGCCCGATCTGTGTGACGGGATCAAAGAGGCCCGGATAGAGCTCGAGCCCGGTCGCATCGATTACTTGGGCGTCGGATGGAATCGCAACGTTCGCGCCGACGGCTGCGATTTTCCCGTCGCGAATCACCACGATTCCATTTTCGATCGGCGCACCTGCGAGCGTATAAACTTTCGCTCCTTTGATCGCGTAAACCGATGGCGGCTGCGCGGGCGCTTGCGCGGCAGCGAATTGGGCGAATGAAAAAAACAAAACTGTGGCAGTTAACGCGATTGCGTGTCGGTGGATTCTCACAGCGCACCTCCCGCCGAGATTCCGTCAGCCGTCTTTGCCTGTTTGGGAGGTTTTTTCTTTGCGTCGGGTTTCTTCGCCGCGTTATCGTCTGGCTTCTTTTCTTCCGCGGCTTTCTTTTCCTTGTCGATCAAGTCCTGCTTTTCCTTCGCAAGCGCCGCGCGCCCCTCGATGTCTTTCTGCCGGTCGAAATAGACCTGCCCATCGATCAACGTCTTCTGCACCACCGCGTAAACGCTCAACGGATCGTGGTTGTAGATCGCAAGATCGGCGTCCTTGCCCGCATCGATCGATCCGACCCGGTTGTCGATTCCCAGCTGGATCGCAGGATTCAGCGTAATCATTTTCAAAGCATCGCTAGCGGACATCCCGCCGTACTTCATCCCCTTGGCCGCTTCAATATTGAGCTGCCGCGCTTCCTGCGCGTCGTCGGAGTTGATCGAAACCACCACGCCTCGCTCGGCCATCAGTGCAGCGTTGTACGGAATCGCGTCGTATGCTTCCACTTTGTAGGCCCACCAATCGGAGAACGTCGAGCCGCCCGCTCCTGATGCCGCAATTTCGTCGGCGATCTTGTAACCCTCCAGAACATGCTGGAACGTCCGCACCTTGAACCCAAACTCATTCGCAACACGGATCAACATCAAAATCTCGTCTGCGCGGTAGCAGTGCGCGTGGACGTACCGCTTCCCTTCCATGACCTCGACGAGCGGCTCAAGCCGATCGTCCTTGCGCGGTGGAATCAAGTTCGCCTCGCCCGCCGCTTTGCGCGTTTTGTAGTTGTCCCACTCTTTTTGGTATTCGCGCGCCTCGATGAACGCCTGCCGGATCACTTCTTCCACGCCCAACCGCGTCGCCGGATAGCGCTGCGGAATTCCCGGTGGCGGCTGGAAATTCGATTCCTTCGGATTTTCGCCCAACGCAAATTTGATTCCCGGCAGCGCCCCCTCAAACGGCAGATCGCTGGCCGGCTTTCCCCATCGCAGCTTAATGACGAGGGTCTGGCCGCCGATCGGGTTCGCGCTTCCGTGCAAAATGTTCGCGGTCGTCACACCGCCGGCAAGATCGCGATAAATGTCGATGTCGTCCGGGTTCAGCACATCCTTAATATTCGCAATCGACGACACCGCCATCCCGCCTTCGTTCACGCTGCCATCGATAGCGATGTGCGAGTGGCAGTCGATGATTCCCGGTATGACGTACTGCCCGGTTCCGTCGATCACCGTCGCATCCGAAGGCGCGGTCAAATTCGCGCCGACGTCCGCGATTTTTCCATCGCGAATCAGGATCGACCCGTGTTCGATGTTTCCGTGCGTCACGGTCATCACCGTCGCGTTTTTGATGAAGATCGTCTTGGCGTTCTGCGCGAGCGCGCACGAGGGGAGAACCATGGCGGCTACCGCCGCTACTGCGAATGTGGCGCGGTTCATCGGCCCGCTCCTTCGTGAGCGCGTGAATGCCGATCGACCTGGCTTTCATCGTCACCCAACGCGACCTTGTCGCCCGCTTTCTCCGGCTTCGCTTCTTCATGAATCGGGAACCATCGCCCGTCCACGAACACGTGCTTCACTTTCGTCTTCTCGTGGAAGATGTCGCCGTCCGTCACCACGAGGTTCGCGATCTTCCCCGGCGCGATGCTCCCCATTCGGTCACTCAATCCCAGAATGTCCGCCGCATCCAATGTGAACGCCCGCAGCGCCTGGTCGGACGTCAATCCCGCATCGATCGACTTCTTCACGCTTTTCTGAATATCCGTCGGGTTGGCCAGGCCGCCTGAATAGAACGCGAATTTCACGTTCGCTTTCGCCAGCGCCGCTGGAGTTCCCGGCGCGCGATCCCGGAAACGCAGTTCGCGCAAAGTCTGCTCCGCGTCCGGGTCGGCGTCCTTCGCGCGCTCCGGCCACTTCAGATTGACAATCACCGCCGCGCTTTTCGCCTTCAACGCATCGACTACGTCGTATCCCTGCTGCCCGCCGTAAAGCACCGGTGGAAACTTCCACTCCTCCGCCAGACGCAGAGCCCGCAGAATTTGGACCGAGTTGTTCGCCGGCAGCAGCACCACCTCGTTCCGCTGCCGCGCTTCGGCCAACGTTACTTCGGTTCGGTCGTACGGAACGCGCTCGTTTTTCGTCGGCGCCGTTTCATAAATTGGTTCGGCCTGCGCGTACCAACTCGTGTCGTCGAGGACCTGTCGCGCATATCCGATCGTTCCCATCAACGAGTCGGGAAAACCAAAGAACCCGCCGACGGGACGGAACGAAATCGGCACACTATCCGTCGCCCGCACCACCATTTCTCCGGGCCGCGTTCCAGCCAAATCGATCACCGACGCCTGTCCCGGAAAAATTCCGCCGTCCGGGAGCACGAGCGCCGTCGTGAATCCCGCGCTGCGCCACGATTCGATTTTTTTGTCGTCGATCTTCAACTCATCCGCAGTGACCCGCCAGGGCGTGGTGCCCGGACGATCCTCCGGGCTCGTAGCCAACCCGCCGGCACCCCCCGGTGCGCTTTTCTTCGCTCCCGCGCCGTCGTCGCCAAGCCCAACGCTCGAGCCCGCATCAATCAGACCCGGATAAACCGTCAGGCCTTTGCCGTCGATCACCCAAGCTTCCGGCGGAATCGTCGCGCTCGTTCCCACGCTCTGAATCAATCCGCGCGCCACCACCACCGTGCCGCTCTCGATCACCGGTCCAGACACCGGCACAATTCTCGCGTCCTTGATCGCGTAGTAGCGTGGCGGCCCACCTTCCGGCGGAGTCGCAGCAAGCTGAACCGACGCCAGCGCAAACGCACAACACGCCACAGCGCCGGCCACCAGCGCCATCCGAATCGAACGAGCTTTCACGCCCACTCCGGCATACCGGACTCGGTTCTTCACAGCACACTCCCGCGCGCACACCTGCGCCATCATTTGCGAATTTTCCAAGCTGAAAAGCGATTGATGCTAACGAGCGGGAGAAACGAATGCAAGCCGTTTGGAATCACCCACCGCCGCGAACGGAATCGTCAGCTCCAAACACGCTGCCAGACACACCACCCGTTGTGCCTTCAGACGTGCCAACCGCGATTCCGTTATCGGCGAATTTCGCACTCCATCCGTCCAGGTAGCAAAAAGAGGCCCGCCGGTGACCTTCCACCGAGCGGGCCATTTCCACAACTTAATTGCCGAAACGCGGACCTAGTATTGTTTCGCCAGGATTCCGGCGGCTACGCGGTTCGAGTCGGTATCCAAGAGCAGAACAGTGCTGTTGTTAATCACGTAGTAGCCCAGCTTAAAGATTGCTCCGTTGGACGTTTTCCACACTGCCGTCCCTCGGCCGTTCGTCGCCGGCGCATTCCACATCGTGCTGCTGCTGTTCGAAACGATCGGGCTGCTCGACGTTCCCGCGTTATTAATATCCACCGTACCGGTCACCGTCGTGCTGTTCGCCGTCAAGCCGATCTGCCCGGTCAAGTCTTGCTCAAACGTGCCCAAAGACTTCGAGCTGCCCACACCCGTCAGGTTCATCGCGAAGCTGCCCGTGTTCGAACCGCCCGCGGTCTGCTGGTAGGCCTGGCCTGTCGCGCCGCCGGTGAAGGTGTCAATCTCCACCATCAAGGCAGACGGGGGAGTAGTGTTCGTCATATACGTCCCGAACTGAAGTGTGCCGCTCGGGTTTTGGGTGGTCACCGAAAGAATGTAGCGCGACGGCACGAATCCCGTGCCGGTGTTGTTAATCAGGCTTCCGCTTTGAATTGTGTTATTGATCTGGCTCTGCGTGCCTGTGTTGTTGTCCAGTGCTCCGGCGCCGGTGAAGCTCGTACCGTTGATCGAGAAAACACCCCCGCTCACGTACGGACCGAGCTGCGCCGTCGCTCCACCTACGGTAAACGAAACCGGTCCTGCGAGCGGCGTCGGGACTGCCGGCGCGCTGAACACATCGCCGGCAAGTGCAAGACTCTGTGACGGGTCGACTTCCACAATCTTCAGGTGAGTTTGGTCGATCATGTAGTACGCGAAATTCACCGTTCCTAGCGGATTACTGGTCATCACAATCGTTCCGCGTCCGCTCGCATCCGGGTTCGAGTACGATCCACTCAGCGTCTGGTCGTTCGTAACGATCGGAGTTTGCAGCGCGTTTTCGATCACGTCCTGCACATTCGTGGGAGCATTCACCGGATTCACCGGAATTGAATTCCCGTTCGCCACGAAAGTGCCGGCTGCGTACACTGGAAGAATGTAACCGGTCTGGTTGAATAAAGTGGTGTCCACGCCCGAAAAATCGTAGGAGAAATTGCCGTTCAGCGTGCTGAAAGAAGCCGTATTCTGCGCATCCAGCGTGCCGCTGCCGGTCGCAAAGGTGTCGAAGTCGATCAGAACTGCATGTTGGCTGTTCTGAAGAGTTACTTGCAGCGTGAACGAAGGAATTTGGCTGGCATTCGACGAGTTCGTGAACGTTAAGCTCGTTCTTCCGTCCACCGGTCCAACTTGAAAGCTGCCGCCGGTAATTTGTGCCGCCTGGGCCAGTCCATAATTCAAACTGTTGATGTCGATCTCACCGCCGCCCACGATCGAGCCCGTTGTGGAATTAGCGGATCCTGAAGTCGACAAGCTACCCGCGACGCTGATCGGATATCCATTCGTCAAGTCGATACCCTGAAACGCAACCACATACTGCCCGCTTGATCCGTTATTCGTCAGCGACGCCGATGAGAACAGGATGCTCGCCGATGCCGTCCCCGATCCCGCCGCGCCCGTCGCCGTGATCGTCACCGAACCGCCGTTTGGAGGCGCAAGCGGCGCTTGGTAGTTTCCGTTCTGGTCGATGAGTCCGTAGCACTGCTGAGTCGCGCCAGGAGCTGGCGCGAGGCAATTTCCGATTCCGCCGTTCACGGACCACGTCACGCCCGGCGTTGAAGCGGTAAATGACTGAAAGCCGCCCGCCGGAATCGTCAGCGCGGATGGAGAGACAGTGATCGGCTGCGCAGCCACCACCTGCACCGTGGTCGTCCCGCCATTCGATCCGGCGGTCGCAGTGATCGTCACGCTTCCTGGAGAAGACGGCGCTTCAAAAAGCCCCGTCGAGCTGATCGTTCCGTCCGAAGCCGTCCACGTCGAACTCGTGACCGTGTCGCCGAGATACGCGCTGAATTGCACCGACTGGCCCACAGGAACGCTTGGCGAACCCGGCAGCACGACCAACGCACCGTTCGGCGGAGTGACATTTCCGCCGCCTCCACCGCCGCCGCACGCTACGGTCACCACAAGTCCAGCGACCATCGCCGCAAAAACCGCAATCGAACCCACCCGCTTCCCCATCGGAAATCTCCCTTTCGCTTGAAAACGAATTTCGAAATCTTTCGTCCAACAAAGTTGTAAAAGAACTGTAAAAAGTGGTCCCGGGCGAGCTTCAAGCCGTGCCCCGCGCGGTTCAGTCGTTCGCACGCAACGGCCCATCATTTATCCAGACGGCTTGCGCACTTCGCAGCCAAATCTCGCTGCTTTCCGTTCGCCTGACGCGTTCCGAAAGTTCCAACATCTCTACACGCATTTCCCCCCAGATTCCTCGGCTCTCGCACTTAGATACATTTTCGTCCAGATAGGTTTCTCCGCCGCTACAAACCCATCAATTCTGGAAAAGTCGCGTTTCCCTTAATCCGTCTGACAAATCCAGCGCGTTTCTAGTTGCGCAGCGGTTTTCCGGTTTTCAGGATGTGTGCGATGCGCTCCTGCGTCTTCCGTTCGCCACACAAGCTCACAAACGCTTCGCGCTCCAGATCCAGCACGTATTGCTCGGAAACGGTCTGCGCGGCGGTTACCGCTCCGCCTGCGAGCACATAGGCCAGCTTGCGGCCCACCACACCGTCATACTCGGTTGCGAATTCGCCGCGCACCAGCATATGGATCGCAAGCTTCGCTCCCGCCAGAAGTTCCTCGCCCAACACGCGGATTTCCGCCGGAGCCGGAGCGTGATAACCGGCGCGAATCATCGCCAGCGCGGTCTGTTTTGCATCGGCTACCTGCCGGTCGCGATTCATCGCGATGAAATCCTGCGGGCGCAAAAATCCCATCGATCGTGCTTCTTCTCCGCTGGTCGATACCTTTGCCATCGCGATCGTCTCGAACACCGGCTTCATTGCGTGAAACAAATCGAGCGACTCCATCCCGGCCGCGTGCTCGTTCGCGCGAATCATCATCTCCTTGGTTCCGCCGCCGCCGGGAATCAATCCCACGCCCGTTTCCACCAGCCCAATGTACGATTCCGCCGCCGCGTGGATGCGCGCGCCATGCAGGCTGATTTCGCAACCGCCGCCTAGCGCCATTCCCTGCGGCGCCACCACCACGGGCCTAGGCGCGTACTTGATCGCCATGTTCACGCGTTGGAATTGCTTCACCGCGAGGTGAATGTCGTCCCACTCCTGTTCCTGCGCGGCAACGAGCACGAGCATCAGATTCGCGCCTACCGAAAAATTCGGCGCCTGATTCGCGATCACCATGCCTTCAAAATCGGTGCCCAGCCGCTTGATGCCCGCATGAATCATCGCGACCAGATCGCCGCCGATCGAATTCATTTTGGAGTGGAATTCGCAGCAAACGATCCCATCGCCCAGATCGATCAGGCTCGCCCCCGCGTTCTTCTGCACCACTCCGCTGCGTTCCTTCAGCGATTTCAGAATCAGCACTCCGGGCTGATCTGGAATCCTTTTCATCGCTCCGGACGCCAGATCGAAGTAGCTCGTGATTCCCTTTTCCGTTTCGTAGAAACATTTCTTCGGTGTCGCGAGCACCTTCTGCACCAGCGGGGGCAACCTCTTGCCTTCTTTTTCCAGAGCCGCGGCCATACGCCCAACGCCAATCGCGTCCCACACTTCAAACGGTCCGAGCTCCCACGCAAATCCCCAACGCATCGCGCGATCGACATCCACAATGCTGTTTGCAATCTCCGACGTTCGCCGCGCGGCGTACAGACACATCCCGCTCATCGTCGCCCAGAGGAACTGGCTCGCCTTGTCTCCGCCTGTCCCCTCGAGTACCGGCGCAACCAGCGCGCGCAAACGCTCGCGGGTATCTTCGATTTGCTTCCCCGCCTCGATCGATCCGAACTTCGCTTTCTGCTTTGCTCGGTACTCGCGGGTTTTCCAATCCAGTGTCAGAATTTCGCCGTCCTTCGATTTCCTCTGCTTCTGGTAGAATCCGCCACCCGTCTTGTCGCCGAGTATTCCGCGCTTCAGCATCTCCTCGGCGAATCCCGGCAGTTTGTACATCTCGCGCGACTCGTCATCGGTGGCCGTTGAGTAAATGTTTTTCACCACGTGCGCAAGAATGTCGAGCCCCACAATGTCCGACGTCCTGAACGTCGCTGACTTCGGCTGCCCGATCGCCGGCCCGGTACACGCGTCCACTTCCTCCACAGTCATGTCCAGCTCTTGCATCATGCGGAGCGCGTTCAGCATCGAAAATGTCCCGATGCGGTTGGCGATGAAATTCGGTGTGTCTTTCGCTGCAACTACGCCTTTTCCGAGCCGCACGTCGCAAATCTCATCGAGAGACGCCAGAACTTCCGGCTTGGTCTTCGGCCCGGGAATCAGCTCCACCAGTTTCATGTAGCGCGGAGGATTAAAAAAATGTGTCCCTGCAAAATGCTGCTGAAAATCTTCAGACCGTCCTGCGGCGATTTCATGCACCGGAATTCCGGAAGTATTCGTGCTGACAATCGTTCCCGCGGCGCGCACCGCTTCCACGCGCGTGAAAAGGCTGCGCTTGATCTCGATATTCTCGGCAACGGCCTCGATGATCCAATCCACCTGGCCGCACCAGGCCACGTCGTCGTCGAAGTTTCCCGGCGTGATCAGCCGCACCGTTTCCGGCGTAAACAGCGCTGCGGGCCGCGACTTTCTCGCGCCCTCGAGGCCCGCCAGCACGATGCGATTTCGCACCCGGGGATCTTGGAGCGTCAATTTTTTCTTCTGCTCTTCGGCATTCAGTTCGGTGGGAACCATATCGAGCAGAAAACAGGAAATTCCGGCGTTCGCCAGATGCGCGGCAATGCGCGAACCCATCGTTCCAGCGCCTAGCACCGCTACTTTTTCGATACGACGCTTCATATGGAATCCTTAAGAGTGCAACCGAGGTTACAAAAGCGGTACCGAGGGGTCAACCTCAAACCCCGTTGCTCGCGACTTGCGATAACCTATGAGCAGTTCCTTGGGGATGTGAGATGGGGTCGTCGTCACGCTGGTTCGGAAAAGCCGTTCGTGGCCTGCGTTCATTCGCATACGCATCGAAAGGATTGCGCCCAAAGATTGGCGTTGCGCTTGGCGGCGGCTTCGCTCGCGGCATTGCACACATCGGCGTGCTACGCGCGCTCGCAGCTGCGGAGATTCCGATCGACTGTATCACTGGCACCAGCGTTGGCGCGCTGATTGCCTCCGCTTACGCCAGCGGCACATCTCTCGACGACATGGCCCATCAGGCCTCGCAGACCCGGTTCCGCGACTTCGGCCGGTGGACTCTTTCTCGGCTCGGCATGGCATCCAACGAACCTCTCGAGGATTTCCTCCACCGTTTCACTACTGTGACGAATTTCAACCAGCTTAAAATGCCGCTCGCGATTGTCGCCACCGACCTGATGAGCGGGAAAACAGTTCACTTCGAGGAAGGCGAAATCGGCCCTGCGCTCCGTGCCTCGTGCGCATATCCCGGTCTCTTCCTTCCGGTCGTAATTAAGGATCACTTCCTCGTCGACGGGTTTCTTACCGAGCAGGTCCCCGCCGTCGCAGCTCGGGAGCTGGGAGCAGAAGTCGTGATCGCGATTCATCTCGAGCCCGGCCTGCTCGATTCCAAACCGCGCAACACGATCGAAGTGATCAGTCGCTCGTTCTCGATCATTCAGTCGAATTCGACGCAGCCCTGGCGCGATGCCTACGACGTCTTGATCGAGCCCGACGTCCATCACATTTTGTGGGATGAGTTCATCAAGTCGCCGCAGTTGATCGCCGCCGGAGAAAACGCCACTCATGTAGCCATCCCCAAAATACGCGCGGTGATCGACGCCTTCACGCGCGACGACTTCGATCCTCCCGTAGACCGCGACTACTCGCGCGAACGCTAGGTATGATCGTTACGGTTGCGGTGGTGGCGGAGGGGTGCCCGTTCCCATCGTCGTGATTCGCATCATTGCAGGAAACGGTCCGGGAGCTGCCGGCCCGCCCGGTGCACACAACCCGCCGTCATCGCACCAGGAAAGACGCATTTTCTCCGCGATCAGCGCCAACACGCCCTGCACTTGCGAATCCCATTCGATCCAATCATGCACTCCGGGCCGTTCGCGATATTCGTGCGGAATTTTTTTGCTTTGCAACAAGTCTGCGAATTTGCGATTTGTTGCGAGCAGGCCATCTTCGGTGCCACAATCCAGATACAAAAAGGGCAGCGCGCCCTTCGCCTGATCGAGCAGCACCGGCAGCGAATTTGCTGCGTGTGCCGGCGCGCCTTCCGCGCCGAAAGCCGCGTGCAACGAAAGCGGCACAGCCTGCCACGTTCCCATCTCCGAATCCGTCCACTCCGGCGCGCCCAGCGCTCCGCTCATTGAAGCAGCCACCGCGAACTGCCCCGGATACTTCAGCCCGAATTTCATCGCGCCGTATCCGCCCATCGAAAGCCCAGCCACCGCCCAAGATCGCGTTTCGGGCAGCGTCCGGTAGTGGGAATTCACGTACGGGATCACTTCCTTGAAAATGTAATCTTCCCATTTGTCGTTTGACGCAACGCCGTTCGTGTACCAGCCGTTCCCATCTTCCGGCATCACGATGATCAGCGGATATTTGCGCGCGTACAGAACCACATTCGTATTCAGCACCCAATCGCTGTAGTGGCCCGTCAGCCCGTGAAGCAACAGCAGGACGGAGTAACGCCGCACGCTCTGCTCATAACCCACTGGAAGGATCACGTTGAACGGGGCCTTCGCGCTCATCAGATCACTTTTGAAATCGATCGTCGTGTAACCATCGCGCGTCTGCGTCGGCGACTGTGCCTTCGCATAGGCCGGCACGCTTGCGAGCATCAGCATCACCGCAAGTCCCTGCAAAATCTTCCGCATTCGGTTCCTCCGTTTAGTTGGCAACGGCTCTCTCCAATAGCCCTTCCCGACTTAGTGAAACCGCTTGACCACCAATCCGCCGCTAATTTACAAACCCGCTGCTAACCCGCGCACGCCGCCCGCGTCGAATTGCTAGAGAAGAGCCGAACTCCTTCTCCGATGGACTTTGAAACGCCCCAACATACGCAGAAGTTGTTCGGCTCTTCCGCCACTTTCGCGAAACTCGAAGTTTCACTCAACCGGACGGTTCTCCTACGATTTTTCGTAGATCAAGATTTCCACCGGCTTGCCGTTTCCCTTCCCTCGTTTTGTAAGCCACTCGCTCATCGCGCTTGCGAGCCGCGCCGGTTCGACGGACAGGCCCGCTTCCAGTTCACCCTCGCCCGTCGGCAGCGTGTCGTCAAATTCTCCCGACCCTGTGAAATTCCGCATGCAAAACATGTCCAGCCATTCGAGCGGGACGGGCTTCCTGTCGCCGTCGATCACGGCGTCCGCCTTCAGTTTTCGCGCGTACATGGGGCGCGAGTATAACACTCGCTCACTCCGCAAATTCCCTCACCGCTCCGCGCCGTACTGGCGCTAGAATTCTGGCGACATGAACACCAAACTCGTCGTCGCATTCACCACCATCGCTGCAGCTTCGGTTCTGTTCGGCGCCACTATTCGTCTCTCCGCTCATTCATCGCAAGCCCAGCCGCAAGGGGCCCCGTCCGCCGCCGCGAAGCCCTTCGTCGTCCCCGACCTTGGCGAACGCGTGGCCAAATTCAAACTCGTCCGGATGCCTTTCCACTCCCAAGGCCTCTCCGCCCGCGAAATCAAAATGATCGACGAGCTTGTCGACGCCTCCGGCCTCGCCGACGGCATCTACTGGCGCCAGAACGATCCCGAAGGCCTGAAACTTTATCTAGCCCTCGGGCACGCCAATTCGCCGCAAGACCAACTGCTCCGCCGCTACCTCAAAATCAATGGCAGCCGCTTCGACTTGATCGACGACGATAAGCCCTTCGCCGGAGCCGATCCCATGCCGCTCGGTCGCGGCTTTTATCCGGTGGGCCTCACCGTTGATGAGATCAACGCTTACGTCGCCGCGCATCCCGATCAAAAGGCAGCGATTTTTAATCCGCTTACCGTGATCCGCAAAAATGGCAATGCGCTCCAAGCAATTCCCTATCACGTCGAGTACCGGAAATTCCTCGAGCCCATGGCCAAAGACCTCAACGATGCGGCCGAGCTCAGCGACGATCCCGCCTTCGCGAAATACCTCCGCCTCCGCGCTGGCGCTCTGCTCACTGACGATTACTATCCAAGCGATCTCGCCTGGCTCGATCTTAAAAATCCGAAGTTCGACCTGATCCTTGCGCCCTACGAAACATACGACGACAGTTTGCTCGGCGTGAAAGCAACCTTCGGCGCGTCCGTGATGATCCGCAACGACGTCGAAAGCCAGAAACTCGCCGTCTACCAAAAGTACGTTCCCGATCTGCAGGAATCGCTTCCGCTGCCCGCCGCCGATCTCCCGACCAAGCGTGGCAAGCAATCGCCCATGGAAGTCGTCGATTCGCCTTATCGCGCAGGCGATTTGCTCCACGGCTACCAGGCCGTTGCGGACAACTTGCCGAACGATCCTCGCGTTCACGTGGAAAAAGGCTCGAAGAAGATCTTCTGGAAGAATTTTATGGACGCGCGCGTGAACTTCATCATTCTTCCCCTCGCGCAGCGATTGCTGCGTCCGGATCAAGCGGCTCTAGCCAGCGCTGACGGTTATCTCGCGGACACCCTCATGCACGAGATCTCCCACGGCCTCGGCCCCTCGTACTCGCACAGCGCTCAGGGTCGGGTCGACGTGAACGAAGCGATCGGCGCGTCCTATTCGGCGCTCGAAGAATCGAAGGCCGATGTTGTGGGCGAGCTTTGCTACAAATGGCTGATCGATCACGGCGCGATTCCGAAGGAGCAGCAGAATCCGACCTACGCGTCGTATGTGGCGGGGATTTTTCGCACTGTTCGCTTCGGAGTCGCGGAAGCGCACGGTCACGGCGAGATCATGCAGTTCAATTATTACGTCGAGCAAGGCGCCATCACGCGTGACGCGTCAACCGGCCTCTACGTGATCGATTTCGCGAAGATGCCCGGCGCGATTGCATCTCTTGCGAAGGAATTACTGGAGCAGGAAGCCACCGGCGACAAAGCGCGCACCGATGCCTGGTTCAAGAAGTACGGCAACATGCCACCCGATCTAGCCGCCCAACTCGCCAAGACCAGCGACATCCCCGTCGACATCGACCCACAGTTCGACTTCCACCCACCACTTTTCTAGCCGGGGGTGGTACAGACACTCCTGTCTGCGTGCCTTCACTCACCTCAAAAAAAACGGCGGACTAAAGTCCGCCGTTCCACACCAAACTTTCCCGGCCGGCAAAGCGCTACAAAATCTCCTCAATATCCTTATCTATCGAGACATGCGTCTGCGGAAAACCATTGATCGAGTAGCTAGCCCCCGCCGCCTTCGCAAAATGAACGAACCGGCTGATGTGATAATCCTCGTCCAGGATGTCGAACGCCCGCTCTGTCTCCTCGCGCGAAATTCCCAGCGCGCCCAGCGGCACCGATCTCCCGTAAGCTCCCGCCGCCTTCTTGTATCGCTCCACAATTTCTTTCATCGTTAGATCCATACGTACGCTCCCTCCTCGTCGTACGGCAGATTCATGTAATAAACGTTGGCCTGTTGCATCTTATCGAACGCCTGAAACAGTCTGTCCGCTCCGTGCTTAGGGCAGAACGAATGTCCCGGCGCTCCTTCAATCTTTTCCACTTCGTCCAGGCTCTCCAGATCCGATCGCGAAAACCACAACCACCGCGCCTCGTATCCGCATTCCTCGCACGCCCCCAGATCCTGCTCCAATCTCTTCGCGATCGCCTCGCTCACTTCCGGCCGCAATCCCACCGCTTCGAAATCGCGCGGCGCCACGAAGAAATACTGCGTGAATAATTCCGGATCTGGTTCGAATGCCACCACGCGTCCCGGATACCGCTCCATCTGCTCTCCCGCCGTGTCCGACAAACACGAAAGGCACATCGTCAGCTCAGGCCGCGACGGTTCTCGCCGCACCGATTTTTTCCCGCGCAAATAGAGCGTGTCCGGCACTAGCGTCGCGATCCATTCGCACGACTCGCCCATGTGAATGCATTCCGGCGCGCTGCCCTTCAGCCACGCCCACCAGTTCCGGCTCCGCGGCAGAATCTCAATTCCCGGATAAGCCTCTTCGTAAGGAACTCGCGCCATCCTTCGCTTCGCTCTCCCGTCTCAATGCGTATGGTAGCACCGGGCCTGCAAATTCGGTGCGGATCGCATTTTTCGTCGATGGTACATTTTCTAGTGGAAAGGATTTTTTAGATTGCTGAAATATTTAACGGGCGAAGAAATACTGGAAGGGGACCGCGTCCGCTTCCACGGCGAACCCGGCCGCATCGAACTCGTCGTCTCCGAGCGGACAGGGGATCCCGAGCGAGATTGGTTTGTTGAAGAGTACGGAGGCGGCGTCATGGTGCTGGAACGCGTCGGGGGTCGCACGTTCATTTCCGCCGATCAAATTCCCGATTCCGGCGATCTGAAATTGGTTTCTAGGTCTGACGCCGGCTAGGACTGGCCTCGCCAGAGCAATCCGCGCCGCATTGTCCGCGGCTAGCGCTTCGGCTATCATCGTTTGTCCGCAGTCGGCGGGCTCGCCATTCTGAATACCTTCGCGGAAGCGAATAGAGAGGATTTTCCAATGACACTTTCGGTTGGAGCCGCGGCTCCTGAGTTTGCGCTCAAAGATCAGACCATGAAGGAAGTGAAGCTGTCCGATTACGCGGGCAAGAATGTCGTGATCGTGTTCTACCCGCTCGATTGGAGCCCCACCTGCACCAACGAACACGCCTGCTTCGTCAACGAAATGAAATCCTTCGAGAGTCTCAACGCGCAGGTTCTCGGGGTCAGCGTCGACAGCGTCTGGTCGCACAAAGCCTACGCCGAAAAAATGGGGATTCACTACCCGCTGCTTGCCGATTTTCAGCCGCGCGGCGCCGTCGGCGATAAATTCGGCGTCTACTTGGCTGACAAAGGCATCACCGGCCGCGCCATCGCCATCGTCGATCGCCACGGCAAGCTAGCCTGGTTCAAGAACTACGAAATCGCCACCGTCCCCGACCTGAAAGAAGTCTCGGACGCCTTGGCAAAACTTAACTGACCGCTACGCAGTGGCATTTTCGGGTGCCGCACCCTTTGCTTCCGAAAAGGGTGCGCCCCACCCACCACCACATCACCTTCCAGGAATCTCGCCTATCCCTTCCCGAAACTCCGTATGTAGTTCACCAACTCCCACCGCTCCTTCTGCGTCAGCCGGTTCTTGTACGCCGGCATGGGTCGGTGTCCCTCAGAAATCTTCCAGAATAGCATCCCATCCGTCTCGTGCCCGACGGTCATCGCATTCGTCAAATCCGCCGGCGCAACGCTTAGCTTTTCCGCTCGCTCGCCATGGCCGTCGCCCTTGACACCATGGCAGCTAATGCAATGGTCCCCAAATACCTGCTTCCCCGCAGCCACCGACTCATCCGTAGGAGCTTCCGGGTTCTTCAATTGATTCGCGCGATCCGGCGGATTCCACCGGTTCAGCGTAAGCAGCAGCGTGCCGCCCCCTGCGGCCACCACCGCAAAAATCGCAATCACCCACAGCGCGAACGATCGCCCCGGTTTCCATCCAATTTCTTTATCCGTCATCCTCTTTGTCTCCGCAGTCAATTCTCCCATGCGTTGCTTCAACTCGCGAGCCCCGCGCTTGCGCATAATCCAGCTCTGCTATAGTGGAGTTCACTTCACAGGAGACTATCGATGCCCGAACCGCCGAAGCAGCAAGTGCAGATCAAAGCCGACGAAAAGGAATTGCTCGGCCATTACGCGAATCTCGCGATCGTCCACCATAACTCGGACGAATTCACTTTGAATTTCGTTTACCTTTTCCCAAGCGTCCCGCAGGGAAAGCTTCTGGCGAGCGTGATCCTCAGCCCTGCGCACGCTAAGCGCCTCGTGAAAGCGCTCCAGGAAAATATCGCTCGCTTTGAAGCTCAGTTCGGCACGTTGCCGGAAAATTCCGGTCCGGGTCCGGACACCAGCTTCGGCTTCGTCCAGTAGCGCCGGGAACATAGCCGCGGTGGCCTTTTGAGTCCATGAAATAAAAAAGCCACGAGGTTTGCGCCTCGCGGCTTTTTCTTCCCCGCCAGCCCACTACTCAACTCGCCATCGAATCCGCCACCACCCACTGCCCCTTCGCTTCTAAAAACTCCAGTCCGACAGCGAATCCGGCTGATGCTGTCGCCTGGCAATACGCCACTCGGGCAATCGATCGGAATCCGCCCGTCAACGTCGCGATTGTCAACTTGTCTCCCGGCTTCCATCTCCGCATGCTTCGCACTCGGGCACCCTTCGAACTCACATTTTCCGTGAAGGTCGTTTCCGTTCCCGGAAGGATGGGATTGCCTGAGATATGTACACCCACTTCCATCGGAACACGCGTCTCTCGCCGCGGATTCTTGGCTACCTTTGGGACCCCCATCCCAAATCTCATTCGGCCGCCCCCTGTTGTTCTTTGCCTGATTTCGGCTATAAGCAAGCTGCGACATGCCCGAAGCGGAATTTCTTCTGCTTCGGTCCACGGTTTTTCATGCCGTACAACGCATTGTCCGCCGCGCCCAAGAGCTTCTCGATCGACGTACCATCATTCGGATAAACCGCCAAGCCCACGCTCACGCTTAGCGCCGGTGCCTGCCCATCCTGCGCCAACGATTCGCAAATCCGAACCGCCGCCTGCCTTGCATCCTCCTCTGTCGATTCCGGCAGAACGAGCGCAAACTCGTCTCCGCCATAACGCGCCGCCGTATCGATCGCGCGGCTCCGTCCCTGCAGCACGTTGCCCACGCGTTTGATCGCCGCGCTTCCCACCAGATGCCCGAATCTGTCGTTGATTTTTTTCAACCCGTCAAGGTCGAAGAGCAGCACCGAAAAGCTCCGCCCCGTCCGTCCTGAACGTTGAATCTCGCTCTCGAGCACTTCGATCAGCCGGCGGTGATTCGCAAGCCCCGTCAGCGAATCGGACGCCGCCAGGTGGCTCACCTCGTCGAACAGTTTCGCGTTGTCCAACAGCGTGCCGCCCAGCACCAACACGTAGCTCATCACCATCAGAAAATGCGCAACGCTGTACGGCGCGTCCAACACTTTCCGCGATTCGCTCATCGTCAAGTGGCAAAGGAAATTTAACGCGGCTGCGAGATACAACGCGCGATCTAGGTAAGCTCCCGCTCGTGGTAGCCGGCGGGCGTAACCGATCGCCGCGGCCAAATAAATCGCCGCCGGCACTAGGTCCCACGCGCGCGGCACGAACGCACCTGGATGGATCTTCGGCGCGTGCGGCTGCACGAAATAGAAAACGCTCGTTAGATATGCGGCGGCGCCAACAATCAACGTTGCGCCGGCCATTTCTTTCGCCGGATCGCGCGCCACAGGGATTCGCCGCTCGACCGCCAAGGCCGCGAGCAACAGCACTCCAAGCAGCGTCCGCCCCGCGAGCCATCCCATCGATATCAGGTTGGCGGCGTTCGGATCGTTCAACGCGCCATGCGAAATCGTGATGCTCGTTCCGGCTTCAATCAGTCCCGCCAGCACAAATCCGAAAGCGAGAATCAGCGAAATGCGGTCGTGCGTTCCGCGGAAACGCACTAGCGCGTTCGCCGCGAACGTGAACGCGATTAAACTGCCCGCCATTTGCAGGTACGTATCCAGCGTAGGATCGGCGACGTAGGAAGAATTGCGGAGAACCCAAATCGTGGCTGCGTACACACCAGTTGCTAGCGCCCATATAAGGACGATCCGAAAGCGCTTTATAGAACCAAGAAAATCCCCAGAACGACTCACCCAAGCCCCCAAATGGCCTATTTGCCCAAAAGAATCGAAGCAATAGGTGTGCCGTTTCGTCCTGCCGGTTCTAGTACCATCTAAGTCCCATAAACTTAGTGGTCTACAAAAGAAAAAGCCCGGGCTGTATGCCAGCCCGGGCCTTCCTCCGATTACGCCATGGGTAAAAATGTTACAGCCAGGCCCACCGCTTGCCCAGCCTTCAAATGCCGCCTTCAGCTAGTTCTTCGCCGGAGGCGGCGGCAGTTCGTGCGCCTGAACCACACTCTGGAACGTGCCGCGCTTGTGTGATCCGTCGCAAAAGGGCTTGCGCTCGGAGAGGCCGCAGCGGCACAGCCCGATCTTGGTTCGTCCGCCCAGCCCGTACGCGTGTCCGTCCTGATCGACGATCTCAATCTCGCCATCGATCAGCAGCGGGCCGTTATTCACCACCGTCACTTTTACATCCGCCATTCGATCCTCCAAAAGGTGTAGCTGGGTTTTTTGTGGTGACGGTTCAAACGGTGCGCGCCGCTTCGTTCAGCGCGGTTGTGAATCAATATTTTGCGACCGTGGGGTCCACGTCATCCGACCACGCAAGGATACCACCCTTCAGGTTCAGCACCTTGCGAAAGCCCGCGGTTCTCAGAAATTCCGCCGCCTCCGCCGAACGCTTGCCGCTCCGGCAATGAACCACGATTTCGCGCGAACTGTCGAGCTCGTGCGCGCGACGCGAGATTTCGCCGAGCGGAATCAGCTTTCCGCCGATGTTGCAAATCTGATATTCGTGCGGCTCGCGCACGTCCAGAACGAAAAGATCGTCGCCCTTGTCGAGGCGCGCCTTCAATTCCTTCGGTGTGATGTCCGGCACGGTCGAAGCCATCGCCGGCGCTTCCTCGCCTCGAATCCCGCAGAACTCTTCGTAGTCGATCAGCTTTGTCATCGTCCGGTGCTCGCCGCAGGCGGGGCACGCCGGATTCTTCCGCAGTTTCAACTCGCGGAACTTCATCTCCAACGCGTCGAACAGCAGCAATCGTCCAACCAGTGAATCGCCCGCTCCCAAAATCAATTTCAGTGTTTCCGCCGCCTGGATCGATCCCACAATCCCCGGCAGGACGCCAAGTACTCCGCCCTCTGCGCACGAAGGCACAAGTCCCGGCGGAGGCGGCTCGGGATACAAGCACCGGTAGCATGGCCCACCCGGATACGCGAAAATCGTCGCTTGTCCTTCAAAACGGAATATCGAGCCGTACACATTCGGCTTGCCCAGCAGCACGCACGCGTCGTTCACGAGATACCGCGTCGGAAAATTGTCCGTCCCATCGACGATGATGTCGTAATCCTTGAACAGCTCCAGCGCGTTTTCGCTCGTAAGCCGTGTCTCGAATGTGTCGATCTGAATGTCCGGATTCAAATCGCGCAACCGGTCAGCCGCTGCCGCAATTTTCGGCCGTCCCACATCCTTCGTGCCAAAAAGAATCTGCCGCTGCAGGTTGGAATTATCAACGACGTCGAAATCCACCAAGCCAATCCGCCCAACGCCCGCCGCCGCCAGATAAACTCCCAATGGCGCGCCCAGTCCGCCGGTGCCGATGCACAAAACTTTCGCGTTCTTCAGTTTCAGCTGCCCGTCCATGCCCACTTCCGGCATGATCAAGTGTCGGCTGTAGCGCTGTACTTCCTGTTTCGTCAAGCTGGTCGCCGGCGCCGCCACAGCAGCCGCTGCCAGATTCGCATTCCCCAATTCTGTCTTCGTCGCCATGACCAACTCCTCGAAACTATCGTCCGCCCGCGATCGACGGCACGATGCTCACCACATCGTTATCCTTCACCGGCGTCGCATCCTTCTGCGCAAAGCGAATGTCTTCGTCGTTAACATAAACGTTTACGAAACTCCGCAGCTTTCCTTCGTCGTTGTACAAATGCTTTTTCAAATCCGCAAACTGCGTCGTCAGCGCCCTCAGCGCCTCTCCCACATTCGTCGCGCTCACTTCAACGCTCTGCTGCTTGCCCGCATACGCCCGCAGCGGCGTTGGAATCATTACCTTTACAGCCATCTCCACTCCTCCTCAATCGAAAATCGCTCAACGTGCGAAGGCGTCTCGAGAACTATCTGACCGCAATCGGCTCCGCATCGTACGCCGCCCGATCATCCTGCAGGCGCCACGAATTCATGTCCTTCGGCTCGCCCTTCTGCACGCTCACAATAACGTAGCTGTACCAAGGCCATGCGTGCTCGCGATCAAACTCACTTGGCCGTGCCGGCGCATCCGGATGCGAGTGATACCAGCCAATCAAATCCAGCTCCTTCTCGCTCGCCGTTTTCTCCGCGAGCCTCACATCGTCCGGGGTCACCTCAAACCGGTTCCGCGGTGAATCATCCCTGCGATTCTGTAGCGGCATCAAATCCTTCACCACCCGCTCGCCATCGTTCACACCCCCATCTAATCCTAAGATCGCGCCGCAACATTCATGCGGATAAGTCTCCACACCATGCGCCCGAATCCGTGCCGCCAACGCTTCCGAAATCTTTAGCGGCCCAAAGCCCATCACTCTTCGCTCCAATACCGCTCGCTCAAGTATTTCTCGCCCGAATCCGGGAACACCATTACCATCACTGCTTTCTTACCCTTCGTTAATTTCTTCGCGATATCGAGTCCCGCCCACAACGCCGCGCCCGCGCTCACTCCCGCCAAAATTCCCTCTTCTCGTGCAAGGCGCTTCGTCAACTGCTGCGCCGCCTCCGTTTCCACTCCGATGTCCAGATCTGCGAGTTTCGCGTCGTAAATCCCCGGCACGATCGCCGTCTCCATGTGCTTCAGTCCCTCAAGCCCGTGAAAACTCGAATCTGGTTGCACGCTCACGCACCGGATTGCCGGATTCAATTCCTTCAGCCGCCGCGTCGTCCCCACGAACGTTCCGCTCGTCCCTAGCCCGGCCACAAAATGCGTCACCCGGCCCTGCGTCTGAGCCCAGATCTCCGGGCCCGTCCCGTTGTAGTGCGCCAGCGGATTCACGGGATTGTTGTACTGGTCCGGATAAAAATATTTCTCCGGATCGGCGGCGTAAGTCTCTCGCACGCGGCGAATCGCTCCGTCCGTCCCCTCATCGCCCGGCGTGTAGACAATCTCCACGCCGTACGCGCCCAAAATCTGTTTCCGCTCGGGCGACGCGCTGGTCGGCAGACACAGTTTCACGCGATATCCCAACGCCGCACCCACCATCGCGTACGCAATCCCCGTGTTCCCGCTCGTCGCGTCCAGGATGATCTTGCCCGGCGTCAGTAGCCCACGCTTTTCCCCGTCGCGGATCATCGAGTACGCCGCGCGATCCTTCACCGAACCGCCGGGATTGAACCACTCCGCCTTTGCGTACAACTCAACGTCCGGGAATTCCGCTCCGATTCGCGCAAGTCGCACCAGCGGCGTGTTCCCGATCAATGAAAGCAAACTCTTCCCAGGCCCGCCACGCCCGATTTCCGCGCTCGCCTCCACATTCTCCGCACTGGCCGGCTTGTTCGACAATTCTCAGAACTCTCGTCGCAGCGTCTGCCCGCAACAACTCCAACGAAGAGGCTTCCGCTCGCTAACTTTCTCGCGTTCAGGTGCTTAGATGCTGAAGGATTCGCCGGATATTCAGCGAATTTCCACCAGTCTAGCAGAATCGTCCCCCGCAAACGCGCGGAACTCGCTCAGCGCAAACGGGAATCGACCCGGCCCACCATCCCCTTGCATCCGCCACGCAACTTCCCTATGCTTACAACTCCATGTGGTACGTCAACAAACTGTTCGACCAGCCTCGCATCGAAACGCTCTCCTCAAAAGGCTTTCTGGTGCGAAATTCCGGCGGCGTGGTCCGCATTGAGAAATACAACTGCGGCGCCGAGCTTCGCAAAGGCAAGGAAGGCAGTTTTCAGATGACTGAGATTCCCTGCATCATGCTGCAGGGCCAGTTCACCACGCTCTGGGACGCGGGCTATCAAAAATTTCTGATCACCCACGAAGGCAAGAAGTTCCCCGTCAACGTGAAACAGCTCCAGGAACTCCGCAAGTTCAACGAAGAGCTGCGCACCGCTCTCGGCGTGCCCACATATTACAACGAAGCCCTCGGCTCGACGTGCCACTTCAGCGTCTATGATCGGGTAAAGGGTCGCGCCGGCGATGTGCCCGACGAAAGCGTCGGCGCCGGCACTCCGAAATCCGGCCACTAATTCGCTGCTCCATCTCAAAAAAGTCCTACGAGCTGACTTTCGTTAGGGCCTTCTCGAATTCCTCCGCGTCCACCCGATACCGCGCGAAAAAGTCCTCGCCCACGAAAATCACCGGCACCGACTCGTTATACTTCGCCCGTAACTCCCCGTCTCCATCGATATCTACTTCCCACAGCGATGCGCCTACGCGCGCCAAAATTGGCGCCATCACCGCCTTCGCTTCATCACACAGATGGCACCCTTCGCGCGTATATAGCGTCACCACCACGCCGCCGGAAGCGCTCGCCGCGGTCACGGCTTCACGGTATAGAAACTTTGAAATGGTCCTGAGTACGGATAGAACGCGTGAGCGCGATAAAGTTCCGCGATCTGCCGGATATGCCCGAGATCGTGAAACGCCCACTCGTTCATCAAATGCCCGATCGTAATCGGTCCAAGCTTCTCGTGCTGACCGGTGCGTGCCGCCGCAGCCGCTGGCACGTAACGCAGCGCGGAAAGCGATCGGTCACGCTCGTGGCAGAACAGCTTCAGATTCTCCTTCGCGCGCTCCTTCGAATATTTTCCCGATGCGTAAGCCGCGTTCTGATCATACGAAGCGAGCATCGGATTGTTCTCCGCCGCCATGTTTTCCACGCGCCCGCGAAACATCAGTTCCGAGTCCGCCAGGTGCGCCAGCACTTCTGAAATCGACCAGCGATCCTGCGCCGGCTTCCAGTGAAGTTGTTCCTCCGTCGCGGCCCACACAATTTTCTCGATAATGATCGGCGTCTGCTCGAGTACTGGAATTCCCGGCAACGCATCCGGATTCGGCATTCGACTCATGATTTCCCCTCGCAACCTTTATATCGCATCGTCTCGCCATTTTCGAAGCCCGGCGCTCCCATCGCCGGTGCCAAAGCAAGGTACAATCATCTTTACCATGGCCGAAGCCCTCGCTTTCGTTGACGACATTTTTTTCCAGGCGAAAATTCGCGAAACCGCCAAGCTCGTCGGCGTGGACATTCGCTTCTGCACCACTCCCGACGCCCTTTTCGCCGAGCTCGATAAGGAAAGGCCCAATCTCGTCGTCATCGACCTGAACGCGCGCAACAGCCCGCTCGATGCCATCGCTCGCGCACGCGCTTTCGCCGCCGACATGCCCCTGGTCGGATTCCTCTCTCACGTCCAGCTCGATCTCGCCGAAAAGGCCCGCCTCGCCGGCTGCGAAAACGTGATGCCGCGCTCGAAATTCACCCACAATCTGGCAACCATCCTCGCCCAGGCGAAATCCCAAACGTCATGAACTCGGTAGCACTCAAACGCATCGTCCGCGCGTCCGCCGCGTTCGCCTTCGCGTTCGCAGCTTCGGTCGGCCTCCCGTCAAGAGCACTCGCGCAAGACGTGCCCTCGGCTCCGCCGTCGCCCTCTGAAGCGCTCACTAACATCCTAGGCGCCGCATGCCGCCTCAACGAATCCCAATTCTCCGCTTATCTTTCAGGCGACAATCCCGGCGCCTTCCGCGCGCTCACGCCGGACATGCGCTTACAAGTCATCCAGCGCATCTCGCTTTCCGATCAAGCCGGAAAACCTCTGCTCGTCTCCGGCAATGACGGATTTCCAGCGCTCCGCTGCCAGGGCCCCGCAACCACCGTCGAATATCACCTCGGCAGACCACGCATTCACGAAAATCTCGCATTCATTCCCGTTAGCGTCGTCGATGGCGCGGACGCCGATTTCGGCCTCATCCACGAAGCCAGCGGCTGGCACTTGCTTTCCATCGGCCTCGTTCTTTTCGATATTCCGCAACTCGCGAAGCAGTGGACCATCTCGGACGCTGCCGCCAAAGAAGACGCGGTCGTAAACGACCTGCGCGCTCTTTCCGAAGCCATCAAGCGCTACGATCGCGTCTTCGGCGCCATGCCTGAAACGCTCGAAGTCCTCGGCCCCGCTCCCAAAGATCAAATCTCCGCCGAACAAGCCGCGCTCGTCGATGCCGCCATGGCCTCCGGCAAAAAAGACGGCTACTTGTTCCGTTACCGCATCCTGCCCGATGCCGCCGGTAACGACACCGCATTCGAACTCGCCGCCACTCCGCAGAAATATCCTGACACCGGCAAGCGCTCCTTCTACATGGACTCCGCCGGAAAGGTTCACGGCACCGATAAACAGGGCGTTGTCGCCACATTCGAAGATCCGCTTATCGATGGCGAAAAGTCCGAGTGACCCGCTCGTGGTCGGGTATAATCGCGGCGTTGCGCGCACTGCGCCAAATCTCGCTCCCGTAAAGGAAACACGGATGTTTCAAACGAAAGCGCTTGCCGATCGAATTTTCCCGATGGATGGTTTCGCTGCCGATGCCGTCCGCATCGTCGCCGCTACCATTCTGCTCGCTCTCTGCGCTCACATCGTAATTCCTCTGCCTTGGACGCCCGTACCTATCACCGGCCAGACCTTCGGCGTTTTGCTCGTCGGCGTTCTGCTGGGCCCGCGCCGCGGCGCAATTGCCGTCGTCCTGTATCTGCTCGAAGGCGCCGCCGGCCTCCCCGTGTTTCAGCCACTCGGCGCTCCTGGATACCTGCGCTTCGCAGGTCCCACCGGCGGCTACTTGATGGCGTATCCTTTCGCCGCCTTCGTCACGGGCTGGCTCTCCGAACGCGCTTCGGCCGCCGCCTCTCACCTTACCGCCGCCGTTCGGGCAGGTCTTCTTGGTGGCGCGCTGCTCGCCGGCGAATTTGTGATCTTCTTGGGCGGCTGCGCGTGGCTCGCGTCAGGTCTGCACCTCGGCTGGAATCAGGCCGTCACTCTCGGTGCAATTCCATTCATTGCCAGTGAGCTGATCAAAATAGCGTTGATCTTCGCCACAGTCGGCGGCATCGAGATTTTTCGCCGCCGCGATTAATTTCACCAGCGCCTGAAACATTTCGCGTCCCTCGTCCGTCTAGCAATCGAAAGGACGTGTCATGAAAACCCTCGATCTCGCGCTCGCGGCAGTGACCGCCCTCATCGCGCTTCTCGGCACGCCCGCAAACGCCCAGCTAAATCCGTCGGTCGAAACGAAGGGCCGCCAGGTCATTAAAGACATGGCCTCCGGCGACTTCGCCAAAGTCGAGGCCCAATTCGACGCGCGCATGGCTGCCGCGCTGCCGCCCGGAAAACTCGGTCAAGGTTGGTCCGCCGTCGGATCCCAGGTCGGCACATTTCAGTCCATCGCCTCCGCGCAAACCACCAAAGTCCAGACCTACGACGTTGTAAAAATGGTCCTCCAATTCGAGAAAGGTATGCTCGATGCGACTGTCTCCTTCGACGCCGACGGAAAAATCGCGGGGATCGTTTTCCGTCCTCACCAGGACGCTCTTCAGGCCGAAGATCAGTGGGTGCCACCCTCCTATGCCCGCCAATCCTCGTTCACCGAAAAGCCGCTCGAGCTCCAGGATCAAGGCTATGAACTTCCCGGCACACTCAGTCTTCCGAATGGCCCTGGCCCCTTCCCCGCAATCGTCTTGGTCCAGGGTTCTGGCCCTCATGATCAGGACGAAACGATTGGCCCGAACAAACCGTTCAAAGATCTCGCCTGGGGCCTCGCCTCGCGCGGCATCGCCGTCTATCGCTACACCAAGCGCACCGCAAAATACGGCGAGAAAAGCGCCGCCGATCCGAAATTGCTCACGGTGAACGACGAAACAATTTCAGACGCGCGTGCCGCAGTCGCTCTCCTCGCACGTCAACCCGGCATCAATCCCGAACAGGTTTTCTTACTCGGCCATAGTCTCGGCGCCTATCTCGCGCCTCGCATCGCCACCGGCAACGCGATCATCGCCGGCATCGTGATCATGGGTGGTAACACCAAACCGATGGAGCAATTGATAGTCGACCAGATCCGCTACCTCACGAACACCGGTGAATCGCCATCCGCCGAAAGTGAAAGTCAGATCGATGCCGCCCAGCGTGCCGCGGCGCAGATTGAAAGCCCCGATCTGAAGCCCGGCGACGAAGTCCCGCTCCTCGGCTCGACCACGTATGGCGCCTACTGGCTCGACCTTCGCAATTACAATCCGGTGAAGACGGCCCAAAAACTCAAGATCCCCATCCTCGTTCTCCAAGGCGGCCGCGACTATCAGGTCACTCCCGCCAACTACTCCGACTGGCAATCGGGCCTCGGCAAACGCGCAAACGCCACCCTGAAGCTTTTCCCGGACGCGAATCACCTCTTTATGAACGGCTCCGGCCCGGGCTCCCCGAAGGACTACGAAAAGCCCGGCCATGTCGCCCTCGACGTAATCGACACGATCGCCACTTGGCTCCTCCCCAGCCCCAACCCCGGCTCCCTAAAAGGCCCCCATTAAGACGTGGGATTGCCGAACCGGCTATCCTGCTAGGGCCTCGATCCAGGTTACTCCGCGATCGCTCGCGTTCCACGCTGCTCGCCGGTTAGAACCGGAGGGATTTTTCTTTTTTCTCTGTCAAACTGTATACTTATCTTCTATGATATAGTTTAAGTATTGAGCGGACGCATGAAAAATGCGGATCCGCGTCCAGTTCGACCTTCACCAAGCTCTTTTCGCAGTGCCGTCTACTGCCTCAACTCCCTATTTCTCCTCACGCGTTGCGGCCTTCCGCAAATTTCTAATCGTCCGGGTGCGATTAGAATTCGCCGCAACCTTTAGAAAACAATCACTCGTAGTACTGTCGAATCGTCGCTATCTTGACGTTTTTTCAAATTCGCGCCGTTTCTCCGTAGTTCCCGCGTCTGCTGGCTCGTTCGATTCGCGTCCCGTCCTCGCTCGGCTGGAACGGATTGCGTCCGATGTGTTATTCTCTGGTCTCGAAGTCTCGGCCTCACTTTTTTCGACGTGCACTCCCTGGTTGTTTCACCGAAGCGGGTTCGAAGCCTCCCTACCGGAGTCTCCCGAGCCCGATCCCGTGGCTGTCCCGGCCCCGGCGCGGTGGGTGAACGATCTCAGTGAAGCCGCAAGGATCCGGCTATGTCCACGCCTGTGATGTCTACAACCGCGACCGAGATCAAACTCGCGCACTCGCCCGATAGCGATGACGCGTTCATGTTCTATGCGCTCGCGACCAACAAGGTCCGCCTGCCGGGCGTGAAGTTCACGCACGTCCTGAAAGACATCCAGTCGCTTAATCACGACGCCAAGAACGAAGTCTATGACGTGACGGCGATCAGCTTTTACGCCTACCCGTTTGTGGCCGATAAATACGTCCTGATGGACTGCGGCGCCAGCTTCGGCGAAGGCTACGGCCCGATCGTCGTCTCGAATCACCCCCTGAAGAAGACCGAACTCGCCGGCCGCACCATCGCGATCCCGGGCGAACTCACTACGTCTTATCTCGCGCTCAAGTTATATGAACCGAACGTGAAGACCGTCACCATGCCGTTCGATAAGATCCTCGATGCCGTCCAGAACAAGGAAGTTGAAGCCGGGCTCTTGATCCACGAAGGCCAGCTTATGTTCTCGCAGATCGGCCTCAACAAAGTCGTCGACCTCGGCCAGTGGTGGCAGGAAGAGACCGGCTTGCCGCTACCGCTCGGTGCGAACGCCATTCGCCGCAAGCTTGGCGCCGACCTGGGCCGCCAGGTTTCGCGCATTATCCGCGAAAGCGTGGCCTACGCCCTGGATCACCGCGAGCCCGCTCTCGCTTACGCGCTGCAATTCGCGCGCGACATGGACCCCGTCCTTGCCGACAAATTCGTAGGCATGTATGTAAATAAGTGGACTCTCGATTACGGCCCCGAAGGTCAGAGCGCCGTCACCGAGCTCTTGCAGCGCGGTGCCGCCGCCGGTATGTTGCCCTCGGGCGTGCCCATCGAATTTCTAGACAGTAAAGGAGCGTAGACCTTCGATCTAATATCGAATCAAAATTCTGTGCCCGCATTTTCGATTTCTGAGCCGTCCGTGTTTCCGCTGTGCGATTGCGGCGTTTCGAGATTCGGATCTCCCCGTTTGTCGAACCTTGCATCAACCTTTTCTCGCGCCACATCCAATCACTCTGTAGAATTTTCTGTGCCCTCCAGCCGGCGTTCGCGCCCGTCGAAGGGGGTTCGCCGATGAGAAACCTTATTCAACAAGGCGCTGCTATCCGCGAGTTGCTTCGCGAACGCATCCTCGTGCTCGACGGTGCGATGGGCACGATGTTGCAGCAGGCGAATCTCACTGCAGCAGACTTCGGCGGCCCTGCTCTCGAAGGCTGCAACGAAAATCTCGTTCTCACTCGTCCCGACGTCGTCTCCGGTATTCACCGGAAATATTTCGAGGCTGGCTCAGACATCGTCGAAACCAATTCTTTCGGCAGTACGCCCGTGGTGCTCGCCGAATACTCTCTCGGCGCTGAAGCTCTGCGCATCAGTCGCGTCTCAGCCGAGTTAGCCCGCAAAGCCGCCGATGAGTTCTCCACGCCCGCCAAACCACGTTTCGTTGCCGGCTCCATGGGCCCCACCACCAAAGCCATCAGCGTTACGGGCGGCATCACTTTCGAACAGCTTCGTAATAACTATATGGAGCAAGCGCGCGGCCTTGTCGAAGGCGGTGTCGACCTACTTCTTCTCGAGACGTGCCAGGACACTCGAAACATCAAAGCCGGCGTCCTGGCGATCCAGGAACTCGGCCGCGAAATCGGACAGCCCATCCCGATGATCGTCTCCGTGACGATCGAGGCTATGGGAACAATGCTCGCGGGCCAAGGCATCGAGGCTTTGTGGGCTTCGCTCGATCACGTTGACGTGCTCGCACTCGGCTTGAACTGTGCGACCGGTCCAGAGTTCATGACCGACCACATCCGCACGCTTCAGTCCCTGACGAGCCGCGCGGTCTCTTGCTATCCCAACGCAGGCTTGCCGAACGAAGAAGGGCTCTATGGCGAAACGCCGAATTCGCTGGCGGAACAGCTCGATCGCTTCATCGAACGGGGCTGGCTGAACATCGTCGGCGGCTGCTGCGGGACGACTGAAAAACACATTCGCGCTCTCGCACAAATGGCCGACGGAAAGAAGCCGCGTGCTCTGCCCGCGCCGAATCATCGCGCCGTCTACTCCGGCATTGAAATGGTCGAAGCGGAGGAATCCACCCGTCCTCTAATTGTCGGCGAGCGAACCAACGTCATCGGCTCGCGACTCTTCAAGAACCTCGTTGCTGCTGAGCAGTGGGAAGAAGCCACCGAAATCGCTCGGCGTCAGGTCAAGAGCGGTGCGCACATCGTGGATGTCTGCCTCCAAAGCACCGACCGCGACGAACTAACCGACGTTCCGCCCTTCTACGAACAGCTCATCCGCAAGATCAAGGCGCCGATCATGATCGATACCACCGATCCGCGTGGTATCGAGCTGGCGCTTACCTACTGCCAGGGCAAAAGCATCATTAATTCGATCAACCTCGAAGACGGCGAGGAGAAATTCGAGCGCGTGTGCCCTATGGCTCGCTCCTACGGCGCCGCGGTCATTGTCGGGTGCATCGACGAAGATCCCGTACAGGCACAAGCTTTTACGCGCGAACGCAAACGCGAAATCGCCCAACGCTCGCATACTCTGCTTACGGGAAAGTTCGGCATTCACGCGCAAAACATCATTTTCGATCCGCTCGTCTTTCCCTGCGCGACCGGCGATGAGAACTACATCGGCGGCGCTGTCGAAACCATCGAAGGCATTCGCGAGATCAAAAAAGCGATTCCCTTCGTGCGTACCGTGCTCGGAATCTCCAACGTGTCGTTTGGCCTGCCTCCGGGCGCGCGTGAAGTCGTCAACTCAGTCTTCCTTTATCACTGCACCAAGGCAGGCCTCGATCTCGCCATCGTGAACGCAGAACGCCTCGAGCGTTATGGCTCGCTTCCTGAGAAGGAACGCAAGCTTGCCGAAGACCTGCTTTTCAACACGCCGCCCTCAAACGTCCCGCTGGATCATCCGAACGCGGAAGTCTTGCGCAACGTGCCGGCCGACTGGCGCGAACAGACGCGCGAGCAGAAAGCCGCCGTGAATCAGTTCCACATCGCCGCGATCACCGAACACTCTCGCGGCGCCGGCACGAAGAAAAAAGAACGGGCCGCCGATCTTCCGCTCGATCAACGACTCGCAAACTACATTCTCGAAGGTTCAAAAGATGGTCTGATATCGGACCTGAATCTGAAGTTGGCAGAGGGTACCCCGCCGATGGACGTGATCAACGGTCCGCTAATGACCGGAATGGCTGAAGTCGGCCGCCTGTTTAATAACAATGAGCTGATCGTCGCAGAAGTGCTGCAATCGGCGGAAGCGATGAAGACTGCCGTCGGCCATCTCGAGACGTTTATGGAGAAGGCCGACACCGAAAAGCGCGCGAAGGTCGTGCTCGCTACGGTAAAGGGCGACGTCCACGACATCGGCAAAAACCTCGTCGAAATCATTCTGAAAAACAATGGCTACGACGTGATCAATCTCGGGATCAAGGTTCCTCCGGAAGACCTGATCAAGGGCTATCGCGAGCATAAGCCCGACGCGATTGGACTTTCGGGATTGCTTGTGAAGAGCGCGCAGCAGATGGTGACGACCGCTTCAGACTTGCGTGAAGCGGGGATAACGGTTCCGCTGCTTGTCGGTGGCGCCGCTTTATCGGATAAATTCACGCGCTCCAAAATTGCGCCGCAGTATTCCAGCGCCGTGTGCTACGCGAAAGACGCGATGACCGGACTACGCCTGATGAACGAATTGAGCGATCCGGCGCTCCGCGATGCTACGATCGAAAAACATATTCACGTCGGGACCGCCGTGCTCGACGAAGAACCGCCAAAGCCGCTCGAACCGGCAGGCGAAGAACGTTCGCCGAGCATCCACGTCGACTACCCCATTCAACCGGTCGCGTATCTCGACCGAAAGGTTCGTACCGTGCCGGATCTCGCGGAGATTTGGAGTTACGTCAATCCGTACATGCTCTTCGGACGCCACCTCGGATTTCGTGGCAGCTTTGAGAAGGCGCTTGCCGGGCGCGATCCGAGGGCACTGGAACTCCAGGCTGCCGTTGACGAAGTAAAAGAGGAATGCGCGAGCTACATGAAGATCGGCGCGGTATGGCAATTCTTCGAGGCGGAACGCCGCGGAAATTCCATCGCTCTGTTTGAACCTTCGGCAAACGCGCCGGTGCATACATTTCACTTTCAGCGCCAGCGCCTGAAGCACAAGCTTTGTCTCAGCGATTACGTCTTGCCCTCGGTGCAGGGCGAACGCGATCATCTCGCCTTGTTCGTCGTCACTGCAGGGAAGAATATCCGCGAAAAATCCGAAGAAGCGAAGGCCGCCGGCCGCTACCTTTTCTCACATGCGCTTCAGGCGCTCGCCATTGAGACCGCCGAAGCCTGTGCGGAATGGCTGCATCGTCGCATCCGTGAAGACTGGGGCTTCCCTGACGCGCCAACGATGACGATGCAGGACCGTTTCACTTCGCGTTATCGAGGAAAACGTTACAGCTTCGGCTACCCGGCATGTCCGAACCTCGAAGATCAAGCCGGTTTGTGGCTGCTTCTTCGGCCAGAAGAAATCGCCGTGCACCTCACCGAAGGCATGATGATGGACCCGGAGGCGAGCGTCAGCGCCCTCGTCTTCCAGCATCCCGACTGCACGTACTTCTCCGTCGGCGAACAGGATGAACCAAAGCAGGAAGGCTGAGCGAATGCAAGCGTCGGCAGCGTCTGACGGGCCGACCGCCGCTTGACCTGCTCGCGCGATTCGACTAACTTTCCTGCACGCCCCCTGCAGAGGTACAGCATGTCGCTTCGATCGCCCGGGTTATATCTCGCGAGCGCCGGGGGATATCCTCGCTTCGGTGAAACCCACGAGTTGCTTGTGCTTCGCCGCACGATGGACGCGCTGGCGAACGGCGACCGTACTTCCGCGGACTTGCTGGACGCGCAAAACGACATGACGCGTCGGGCCATCGCCGACCAGGTACACGCCGGCCTCGATATCATCACCGACGGCCAAATCCGCTGGAACGATCCGATCTCTCACATTCCTGCAAAGCTCGACAACGTTCGCATCGACGAGCTGCTTCCTTTTTTTGATACCGGCACCTACTTTCGCCAGCCGGTCCTCACCGCGAAGGTACAGCGCCGGGGCCAGCTGGTCGCCGACGAATACAGCTTCGCGCGCAACGCTCTCGGTCACTTGCCAACGCCGCCGGCGAAAGCCGGAAAGCTTGCGATCAAGCCGGTACTCACCGGCCCTTATACACTGGCAAAATACTCGCTCACGGAAAATGGCAACGGCGCTAGCGGCTCGCGCGACACTTCCGAGCATCTCGAGAATCGCGCTCGCGACTTCGCGGAAGTACTAGCCGTGGAAATTGAAGCCCTCGCGCGCGACGGCGCGCAATTGATCCAGATCGACGAGCCCGCCATTGTGTATCACTCCGCGGACTGGCCGGTTTTTGAGTCCGCGCTAGCTGCATTGATCGCCGCGCGCGATCGAGTACGGCAATCCGGCCGCATCGTCGAGCTTGCGCTCTATACTTACTTTCATGACGCTGTGTCACTCTACGAAAAGCTAATATCGCTCCCTGTCGACGTTATCGGCTTCGACCTGACTGTAAGCCCCACGCTGGTCGCAAAGCTAGCATCCGAAGGTTCGCCCAAGCCGTTGGCACTCGGCCTGATCAGCGGAGTGACGGAGCGGTTGGAAGACTGCGAAGCAATCGCGCGCGAAATCGAGCCGCTCTTATACAAAATTGGAAATGGGCGCGCATACATCGGACCGGCGAGCGGACTCGAATACCTGTCGCGCCGGCACGCAACCGAGAAGCTGAAGTTGCTGGGCAAAATCAAAACCCTCATTAACGGTTAGTCATCGCCCGTCTCGCCAAGCTGTGGATTTTCAGTTCCTTTTCAAATAATTCTTCTAGACTCTCATTCACGCCGGTGTAATATGCACAACCGATGCCCAACCCAGCCTCCGGCGTCGCTCGTAGGGATTCGCAATCGTATGTGGACGAATCTCTCTCCACGGCTAGCCGAAAGAGTTCTCCTTCGATATTTCCCGCCGTCGATCCCGCAAGCCAGATGTTGGCTCTGCCGAAGTCCTATCCCCAGCTGAAGCGTTGGGTGGCGATTGCGTTCGTAATTGGCGCGTTCGCGGCGATCGTTCTTCTTGGTCTGTTCTCGATGTAAGCTCGCTTGCACGCGCGTTTCGCGCGGTGCTAGCATCCTTCGCGATGCCGCTGCGATTCACGAATCACGAAGAAGAACCCGAGCCGCAAGCCTCGGGCTCCGGACAGCGCATTCCGCCTCGGACCGGGATCGGTATAGACGTGCTTGATCAGGGCGAGCCGAACCCACCGCCGGCGGCGCTAATGCGGAAGCGGGCATCGGTTTTCCTGTGGATTCTGCTGGCGCTGGGGTTGGGCGGACTCATCGCCCTCGCGATGGTCGCGATGAGTGACTGAACCCCACCGACGAGAAATGAATCTCATTCGCGCAATTGAAAGGAACCCTCGATTCGTGAATTCATTCCTCCGGTTCGGTCTTATTGTTCTGGTTTCGTGCTCACTTTCGTTCGGCGCTTTCGGACAGGCCCCGGCGAATTCCGCGTCTCCCACTCCGCGTGAGTACAACGCGCGTCCGGCCACAAAATATCTCGACTGGCCGCAGGCGCCGGTTCGCGGCACTCACGCGATGGTGGTGAGCGACGAGGAACTCGCTTCGGCGGCTGGGGCGGCGATCCTGAAGCGCGGAGGAAATGCTGTCGATGCCGCGGTTGCCGTTGGCTTCGTGTTGGCTGTGGTCGAGCCGGAGGCAGGCAATATCGGCGGCGGCGGCTTCATGCTCGTCCGGATGAATGACGGCCGCACGAAATTCGTTGATTACCGTGAGATGGCGCCGGCATCGGCCTCTCGGGACATGTATTCCAAGATGGATCATTTACCTGGCGTCGATCCGTCTCTCGTGGGCTACCGAGCTGTCGGCGTCCCCGGCACGGTCGCTGGGCTGGCGCTGGCACTCAAAACGTACGGCACGATGAAGCTCGCCGATGTGATCGCTCCCGCGATTGATCTCGCGCAAAATGGCTTTCCAATCAGTGCGCGGCTGTCCCAGCTTTTCCAGGAAGAAGCAAAAACGCTCCAGATGTTTCCTGCGAGCCGCAGAATTTTCCTAAAGGGCGGCTTGTATTACGATCCAGGCGAGATTCTGAAGCAGCCGGAACTGGCTGCGACACTCAAACGGATCGCCCAAGCCGGAGCCGCCGATTTCTATCGCGGAAAACTTGCCCACGAACTTGCAGACGAGATGAAACGCGAAGGCGGCCTCATTACCTTCGCCGATCTGGAACACTATGAACCGAAGCTCCGTGATCCTCTTACGGCGAACTACCGGTACGGCGGACACGATTGGCAACTCGTCACCAGCCCTCCGCCAAGCTCGGGCGGCGTCGCGATGGTCGAAGCTCTGAATATTCTCGATCCGTTCGAAGTGAAGGGATGGGACGACACGCAATCTGTGCATCTAGTTATTGAGGCGATGCGCCGCTCGTTTGCGGATCGTGCGGCATTCCTCGCTGATCCGGACTTCGCGAAGATTCCCGTGCGCGGCCTCACCTCGCCGTGTTACGCCGACATTCGGCGCAAATCGATCGATGCGATCGACGCTTCGACCAGCGCAAAGATCGGAGCAGGCGACCCTGCGGCTTTTGAAAATGCCGCTGCGAACGCGCCGTGTCCCACTTCCGCATCGATGGGTGCCGCATCGCCGGAGTTTTACAACGTAGCCGCGGAGCGTGCTTTGGCTGAAGTGGGACATACCCACACGACGCACTTTTCCGTCGTCGACGCGGCCGGAAACGCCGTGGCGAATACCTACACGCTGAACGATTCGTTCGGCTCGTCTGTCACCTCTGAGGGCGGTTTCCTTCTGAACGATGAGATGGACGATTTCACCGCACATCCCGGCGAGCCGAACCTTTTTGGTTTGGTGCAATCGGAAGCGAACACCATCGGGCCGGGAAAGCGCCCGCTCAGTTCGATGACGCCGACGATCGTTCTACGCGACGGACAACTGAGCTTTGTCACGGGCTCGCCGGGCGGCCCAACAATTATTTCCGCCGTCATGTTAACCGTCATCGACTGGATGCGCCTGGGAATGGACGCCCAAGCCGCGATCAACGCGCCACGGTTTCACCAACAATGGCTGCCGGACGATGTCATTCTCGAGCCGCTGATACCCGAATCGGTGATGTCGGGCCTCGCGGACCGCGGATATACAATTTCCCCCAACCGTCACTGGCTCGGTGAAGTCGAGGCCATCGGCATCGATCCCGATACGAAAGACCGGCTCGGCGCAGCCGATCCACGCCGGATGGGCAAGGCCGTTGGTTACTAAGCGATTCCGCAATCTGAGTTAACGCTCCTAGCACACCACCGAAAGCCCGCTGAGCCTACGGCGGTTGACGAAAATCCGGTTCCAGTCGAACATATTCAGTCTGCCTAGGGGCGCCATGCAACACATTCTGTCCACGTACCGCTACATCAACCAAAAACTCGCCGCTTCGGACCTTTCCGCTGTCGCACAGGCCGGATTTAAATCCGTCGAGCTGTATTGCCGCGCCGGCCACTTCAACTACCGGAACCCTCAGGCGATTCGCGAGCTCGCCGACGCGCTCGCTGAATACGGCTTGACGCTGCACTCGCTGCACGCACCCGCCGAGCGCGACGGCTCAGCCCGAAGCGATGGCGGGGTACCGATTTCGATCTCCGATACCGAGCGGATTCGCAGACTCGATGCCGTGGATGAGATCAAACGAGCCCTCGAAATCGCCGAAACGATTCCCTGCCGGTTCCTCGTGCAGCATCTTGGCTACGGCCGGCAGTCCGCAGATCAACGCAAATATGACGCGGCATTCACATCACTCGAGCATCTTGTCGTATTTGCCAAGGCGCGTGGGGTCACGATCGCCCTTGAGAACACGCCGGACGAGCTGGGGGCGCCATCGTCGTTGCAGCATTTCATAGCCGATACACACCTGCACGACCTGAAGCTCTGCTTCGATATCGGGCACGCGCACATGGAAGACGGCGTTGAAGCGAGCTACGACGCGATGCGCGACCGCGTCGTCACCGTCCATATTCATGATAATCACGGCGAGAAGGACGAGCACCTTCTGCCATACTCCGGAAAAATCGATTGGAAGGCCGCGCTGAGCGAGTTCGCGCAAGCAAAAGAACCGCTGCCACTCGTATTCGAGTTGAAGGATCAGGGCGCGGCGGGGCCATCGCTCGATGAAATTCGCGCCGTGCGTGACAAAGTGGAAGACGCGCTCGGCTAACTGCTCGCGCTCATAAGAATTCGAACCGGAAGGGACCACACAACCAATGACTGAAGAAGCCCTACAGCAGGCTCCGTCGCCCGCTCCAATCACGACCATCGACAAGGCCGGCGAGCACACCGGACGGACGGTTACGATTCGCGGCTGGCTTTACAACATGCGCGAATCCGGCAAGCTACTGTTCCCGATCTTTCGCGACGGCACGGGAATCATGCAGGGCGTCGTGTCGCTGAAAGAGTCTCCCGACGCGTTTGCGGCGCTGAAAGGACTGCCAATTGAATCGAGTGTGATCGTGACCGGATCCATTCGCGAAGAGAAGCGTGCTTCTGGCGGCTACGAAATCGGCGTTAGCGCTGTTCAGGTAGTTCACCGCGTTTCGGACGCGACTCCTTATCCCATTCAGCTGAAAGAGCACGGCGTCGATTTCCTGCTCGATAAGCGGCACTTGTGGATTCGGACGCCGCGACAGGCAGCGATTCTGCGAGTTCGCGCTCAGGCGGAGCTTGCCGCACGCAACTACATGGATTCCCAGGGCTACACGCTCACTGACGCGCCGATTTTCACGCCCGCCGCATGCGAAGGCACCACGACGCTCTTCGAAGTGAACTATATAGACGACCAGAAGGCGTACCTCACCCAGTCCGGCCAACTATACGTGGAAGCTACCGCCGCCGCGCTCGGCAAGGTATACACGTTCGGGCCTACATTTCGCGCCGAAAAATCGAAGACGCGGCGGCACCTTACCGAATTCTGGATGCTTGAGCCCGAGGCCGCCTACGCGCATCTTGAGGACATGATCCAACTCGGCGAAGGTCTCGTGAGCGCGGTAATCGATTCGGTGATCAAGAACCGCTCGCGCGAACTCGGCATGTTGGAGCGCGACGCGGCGAAGCTCGAGAAAATCAAACCGCCATTCCCACGCATCACCTACGACGAAGCCATCAAGGTGCTACAGAACTCCGGCAACCCAGCGAAATGGGGCGACGACTTCGGCGGCGATGAAGAAACCATCATTTCCAAGGAATTTGACCGCCCCGTCGTAATTCACCGCTATCCTTCGGCGATGAAAGCGTTCTACATGGCGACAGATCCCGACCGGCCCGAGTTGTCTCTGAGTTTCGACATGATCGCGCCCGAAGGATACGGCGAAATCATCGGCGGCGGCGAGCGCCTGGCGAACTATGAAACATTATTAGAGCGCCTGCGCCAGCACGGCCTCCCACAGGAATCGTTCGAGTGGTATCTGGACTTGCGGCGCTACGGAAGCGTGCCCCACGCGGGCTTCGGCCTTGGCCTGGAACGCACTGTAGCCTGGATATGCGGGACCGAGCACATCCGAGAGGTCATCCCCTTCCCACGGATGCTGTATCGAGTCTATCCTTAAAGCTCCTTCCCTCTCGTACGGGATCGAAAAACTAAAAATATGCCCGAAAAAATAAGAATTATCGGTGTGCCGATGGACCTGGGAGCTAGCCGCCGAGGCGTAGACATGGGTCCGTCTGCCCTTCGCGTCGCCGGTCTCCAAGGCCGCCTGCGCCAGCTGGGCCGCCAGGTCGAAGACATCGGCAACGTCCCCGTCCCCCAGCCCGAGGAACAGCACTACGGCGAGAAGCGCGCAAAATACCTCGACGAGATTGCCGAAGCCTGTAGGGGCCTGGCGGAAGCGGTGAAAAAGACGCTAGATGAGGACATGATGCCGCTGGTCCTTGGCGGCGACCATTCAATTGCCGTTGGCACGATCGCCGGAGCTGCGGCGCATTTCGACAAAGACTCGAAGCGCATCGGATTAATCTGGCTGGACGCCCACGGTGACATGAACACGCCAGATTCTTCGCCCTCCGGGAACGTTCACGGAATGCCGCTGGCTTCGATCATGGGATACGGGCCTCCGGAACTTACGGGCCTCGCGAAAATCAAGCCGATGGTCGAGCCGCGCAACGTGGCGCTGGTCGGAATTCGAGATCTCGACTCGAAAGAGCGCAAGCTCATGAAGGACGCCGGAGTTCATGCCTTCACGATGCGCGACATCGACGAGCGCGGCATGCGCGAAGTGATGGCCGACGCGATTCGATTTGCGAGCGACGACACCGCCGGAATTGCCGTCAGTCTGGACATGGACTTTGTCGATCCGACGGATGCGCCAGGCGTTGGTACGCCGGTCCGCGGCGGAGTCACCTATCGCGAAGCCCATCTCGCACTGGAGATGGTGGCCGATAGTCGCCAGATGTGTTCCTTCGAGCTGGTCGAAGTGAACCCGGTGATCGACGTTCACAACACCACGGCCACGCTCGGCGTGGAACTGGTGCTGTCGGGCTTGGGCAAAAAGATTCTGTAACGCGGTTAGGAATACCGGTAGATCGATGAGAGAGAAAAAAAGGCTGCGCGTCGGTATCTTGTTCGGCGGGCGATCGGGTGAGCACGAAGTCTCGCTCGTGTCGGCGGCGTCGGTGATCCGCGCTCTCGATCCGGAGAAGTACGAAGCTGTTCCCATTGGCATCACGAAAGACGGCCGCTGGCTCGTCAGCGCAAAATCTCACAAGATGCTCGCGGATGTTCTAAAGTCCGGCAATCGCGTGCTGCTTCCTGCTGATCCGAGCGCTGCGACGCTGGTTCCGCTTGGAGCAGGCGCCGGTCAGCCCAGCGTCCCGGTGGATGTGGTATTCCCCGTTTTGCACGGCACGTTCGGGGAAGATGGCACGGTACAGGGCCTGCTTGAACTCGCGAACCTACCGTACGTCGGTGCTGGCGTATTGGCTTCGGCGGTCGGAATGGATAAGGACGTGCAGAAGCGGCTGTTCGAGCAGGCCGGTCTGCCCGTAGTTCCCTTCTTTGTGTTTCGCCGTTCCGAGTGGGAGAACAACCGCGATGATATCGCGGCCGACATTCTGACGCAGCTTCGTTTGCCGCTCTTCGTGAAGCCGGCGGCAGCAGGGTCTTCCGTTGGAATGACCAAGGTCACTACGCGTGAGCAGCTTCCCGAAGCGATCGACTTCGCCGCGCAGTTCGGTATGAAGGTAATCGTGGAACGCGGCGTGGATGCTCGCGAAATCGAAGTGAGCGTCATCGGCAACGACGACATACGCGCATCGGTGCCCGGTGAGATCGTTCCCCATCGCGAATACTATGACTACAAAGCGAAGTACGTCGAACAAGGCACTCAGCTCGTAATTCCCGCCGAGCTTTCCGAAAAACAGGTGAAGACGTTCCAGGAATACGCCGTGAAGGCTTTCCGCACGATCGACGGCACAGGGATGGCTCGCTGCGATTTCTTTCTCGAGAAGCGCACGAATAAGATTTACGTCAACGAGCTGAACACGATTCCGGGCTTCACCTCGATCAGCATGTATCCGAAGTTGTGGGAAGCGTCTGGCCTGCCGTATCCGAAACTCATCGACGAACTGATTGAGCTCGCGCTCGAACTGCACCGCCAGAAGGCCAAGACGAAGTATTCGATTGACCCGCCGGCCGGCTCGGGCGGCGCGCTCGACGTTTAGTAACTTTTTCCATTCTGCAGCGTATTTCCTTATGAGAGATCGGCAAAGGCCTGAGCGCGCCCGGCGCCGCACTGCCAAGCCTACTGAATCCAGTCAGCTTGACGCAGCAGCATTTGCCGATTAAACTAACCGTTCGGTTAAACAAATAAATCAGCGGTTGTAGGAGGCACTCATGGAATACCGTCGGCTTGGCCAAAGTTCTCTCGTGGTCTCCGCCATGGGCCTCGGCTGCATGGGGATGTCTGAGTTCTACGGTGCCACCGACGACGTCGAATCGACAGCTACGATTCATCGCGCCATCGACCGCGGAGTTACGCTCCTGGACACAGCTGACGTCTACGGAATCGGCCGCAACGAAGATCTCGTCGGCCGTGCCATCCAAGGAAGGCGCAATCAGGTGGTGATCGCGACGAAATTTGGCATCCTGCGCGATCCTGCGAATCCCACGGCGCGCGGAACAAGCGGCAAACCTGAGTACGTGCAGAAGGCGTGCGAAGCCAGCCTGAAGCGACTGCAAATTCCGGTGATCGACCTCTATTACCAGCACCGCGTCGATCCTGAAACGCCGATCGAAGAAACCGTTGGCGCGATGGCGCGGCTCGTCGAGCAAGGAAAAGTACGCTACCTGGGTCTGTCAGAAGCTGCTCCGCAAACGATTCGCCGGGCTCACGCGACGCATCCGATCGCGGCGCTCCAGAGTGAATACTCCTTGTGGGAGCGCGGCCCGGAAGCAGAAATCCTCGATGTGTGCCGCGAACTCGGAATCGGTTTCGTGCCGTACAGCCCGCTCGGGCGCGGCTTTTTGACGGGCGAGATTAAGCGCCCCGACGATTTCGCCGCGGACGATTTCCGCCGCCACAACCCGCGGTTTCAAGGCGAGAACTTCCAGAAGAATCTGGATCTCATCAAGGAAGTGCAGGGAATGGCGGCCGCGAAGAACTGCACTCCCGCCCAACTCGCTCTTGGGTGGGTGCTTGGGCAAGGCCGCGACATCGTGCCGATCCCGGGCACCAAACGTCGAACGTATCTCGACCAGAACCTGGATGCGCTCGAAGTAAAGCTGACGCAAGAGGACTTGAAGCAGATCGACGCGATCATGCCACGAGGCGCTGCTTCGGGGACGCGCTATGCCGTGGAGATGATGAAGCGGGTAGGAATTTAGGCCGGACGATGCCACGCGGAAGAACCAAAGTCGCGAACCCTGAAACGGCACGGCGCATCCTCGCTGCAGCCGAAGCGCATTTCGCCGCGCGAGGGATGGCGGGCGCTCGCACCGAAGAGATCGCTTCGGCAGCGCACGCCAACAAAGCGATGCTCTACTACTATTTTGGCGATAAGCGCCGGCTACACCGCGCCGTGCTCGAAAATCTCCTCCGCCAATTACGAACGAACGTATATGGACCGGTTCGTCCCGATTCGTCACCGCGCGAGCGGCTCTGGCGCTTCGTAGGGGCGTATTTCGATTTTCTCGCCTCGCACCCGAACTATCCACGATTGGTGCAGCGGGCGGCTCTAGAAGCCACGCAGCAATTTGAATGGATGAAGCGTGAGTATTTCCGGCCCTTCATCATGCAACTGGTACATCTGGTCGACGACGGAATCGAGTCAGGCGATTTCCGGCACGTCGATCCGAAGCACACGGCGTTCACCATCATGGGCATGACTACGTCCTATTTCGCCGCTGCTCCGATTCTGAGCAGTGTGGCGGGACACGATCTGCTCGCGCCACACGCGGTGCGGGAACGGAAGCAAGCGTTGATGGACTTTTTGGAGCACGCGTTGATACGCGCGAAAGAGAGAACTCGATGACCGGCCGTAAATTTCTCATGCTTCTCGCCGTGATTTTCACTGTCACGGCGGTTTTCTATTACTTCACCACGCCGCGCGGAAACGATATCGACCTCGTCGGCGTCATCGACGGCAATGAAGTGATCGTAAGCCCTCAGATTACCGGACGCATCACGAACCTCACAGTCGACGAAGGTTCACAGGTGAAAAAGGGCGATCTGATCGCGGAACTCGATCCGCGTGAACTGGATGCGAGCCTCGGCGCTGCAAAAGCTAATGTGATCAGTTTGGAAGAGCAGGTGAACGAGGCGAACCACAACTACACCTTCACCGATACCCAGACTGACGCATCGCTCGTCCAGCAACAACAGCGGATCGCCATGGCCAAAGCGCAGGTCGAACCGGTTCGAGCGCAGCTCCAGAAAGACCAGCAAGACCTGAAGCGAATGGAAACGCTTTTCGCTAAAGGCGAAGTTTCCGCCCAGGACCGCGATCACGCTCAAGCAGCAGTGCGCATATCCCAAGCGAATCTCGACGCGCTCGAAGCTGCCATTAAGGAGGAAGACAGCGCGCTGGTCGTTGCGCAAGCCAACCGCAAGCAAGTGGATGTGCGCAAAAGCGCGGTCTCGACCTCGATCGCTCAGCTTGAGCAAGCCCGCGCCAGCGAAGCCGAGATGGCGACGGAACTCAGTTATACAAAAATTTACGCGCCCATCGACGGCATCGTTTCCGTGCGCGTCTCCAAACAGGGCGAAGTGGTCGCGCCCGGAACTCCGATCGTGGTGGTGATAGACATCGATCACCTTTGGGTGAAGGCGGACGTGGAAGAGTCGTATATCGACAATATCGCCTTCGGCCAGAAGCTTCGCGTGCGCTTACCGTCTGGCGACATGATCGAGGGCACCGTGATTTTCAAAGGTGTGGAAAACGACTTCGCTACGCAACGTGACGTGAGCCGCACAAAACGCGACATCAAGACCTTCGCCATCAAGGTCGCCGTGCCGAATCCCGAGCACCGCCTCTTCACCGGAATGACCGCCGACGTGCTGCTGCCACCTCCTCCCTCGAAAGGTCTACTGGAGAAACTAAGACGCTAATGCCCAACGAATCCGCCAACGCGGTCGAAGTCGATCACCTGACGAAAAAGTTCGGCGATCTTGTCGCTGTGAACGACATCAGCTTCAACGTCACGCATAAGGAGATTTTCGCTCTCCTCGGCCCAAACGGCGCCGGCAAGACCACGTTGATTCGGATGATGACAACGTTGACGCCGCCAACGTCGGGAACTGCTCGCATCGCAGGACACGACATTCGCACCGATGCCGACGGCGTGCGTCATGCGATGGGCGTGATTCCTCAGGCGCTCACATCTGATCCGGAACTGACCGCTGTGGAAAACATGACCGTGCATGCGCGCCTGTACGGGATTCCCTCCGCCGAGAGGGCAAAAATCATCCCTGAGTTGCTGGAGTCGGTGGACCTTCTGAAGTTCAAGGACGCATTGGTTCGCACGTTTTCCGGCGGCATGCGCCGGCGCCTGGAGATTGCACGGGGCCTGATTCACTCGCCGCGGATTCTTTTCCTGGACGAACCGACCACCGGACTCGATCCCGTTTCTCGCGCAAACGTATGGGACCTCATTCGAAAACTGCGTGAAGGCTCGGACCTCACGATTCTGCTCACAACGCATTACATGGATGAGGCGGACAAGCTCTGCGACCGCATCGCGATTGTCGACCACGGAAAGCTCGCCGTGCTCGATACGCCGGCCCGATTGAAAGACAGCGTGCCGGGAACGGACACCGTTGAAGCCGAATTTGATGCCCCGCCGACGGATTGGGAAAAGCAGCTCGCCGCTCTAGCGCAAGCCGCGGGTGTGACGCAACACGACGGCCTGTACCACATCTCGTCAAACGACGGACCCGCGACGGTGGCGGCGCTGATGGACCTCACGCGCCAGCGCGCCGTGCATCTGCGCAAAGTAACCGTGCAAAGCACGACGCTCGACGATGTTTTCATTCACTACACCGGCAAAGAGCTGCGCGATACGGCGAGCGCCGGCGGCCATCTCGACATTGGACATTTGTATCGTTAACGCGAGCCGCAAGCGGCGCGCCGAGGCAAAGGATATTCAGCGATGAGCTTTCAGCGCATCTGGGCGCTAATCGAACGCGACCTTCGGAAATTCTTCCGCAGCCCCGCGCTGATGATGACCTCGATGGTCTTCCCTCTTCTGCAGCTGGTGGTGCTTGGCTACGCGTTTGGCGGAAAAGTAGTGGGCGTCGACCTTGCGTTCGTCGATCAGGATCACTCCGTCGAGTCGCGCAAAATCCTGGAAATGTTTAACGGCATTGAGGCCGGCCCAAAGACGTTTCGCGTGATTCCCTACGATTCGCAGACGCAAGCCACGCACGATCTGGAAACGGGGAAAGTACGCGCGATTGTCACGGTCCCGAACGAATTCTCGCGGCGTTTCTATCAGCACGATCGCCCGCAGATCGCCTTCACCGAAGACAACACCGACCAGTTCATCTCCAGCGCGATTCTCGAGCGCGTTCAGCAAATGGTGCAGCAGCTGAACACGCCCGACGTCACCGGCCGCCTCCCCGGCGACGTGCAACTCAAGACGGTCGAGATCTACCCGTACATCGAGTACATCAAGTACCTGCTCGCCGGCTCGATCACGCTTTCCATTTTCGTCGTGGCGATGATCGGCGGCGGCATCACCTACATCGACGACAAATCGCGCGGCCTCCACGAAGGCTATCTCGTCACGCCCATCAAGAAATCCGAGCTCGTAACTGGCCTGATAGGCGCGGGCACCATTAAGGGCCTCATGGCAGGCATGGTCTTAACCATCATCGGCGGCATGATCGCAGGACTGCCCGATTTGTGGCAGCCTGAACGCCTTCTGTTGCTCGTGCTTGTAGTCACCATTGGCGCGATGACCATGATGAGCTTCATGTTCTTCCTGATGGTTCGCGTCGACGATCCGTTGGTCCCCCGAGCTACATTTGGCGTGTTGAATACCTTGCTCTTTTTTCCGTCCGGCGCGGTGTATCCGATTCAAGCGTTTCCGTGGTGGCTCAAGTGGATTTCGGTGATCGATCCCTTCACGTACACGGTTCACGCGCTGCGCAATCTCACATTGAAGGGCGCGGGCATTGAAGGCATTTACGTGGACGTGTTAGTTTTGTTGGGTATCTCAGCGGTGATGATTACGGGCTGCGTCCTGCTCTTCAAGCGGCAACTGTAACTTCAAGGAGATTTCGTGGGACTTTTCGATTCCTCGGACGAGCATCCGCCGGCCAAGGCGCGCCGCTATATCTACACGGGCATCGCGTTTATCGTGCTGGTGACGGGCTTCTGCTTCTACCTGCTTCGCTATCACACCGAGAAGGAGACGGTCCGTCATTTCATGGACACGGTCGTGGCGGGCAATATGGAAGAGGCGTACAGGCTGTGGAAACCGGCGCCGAGCTACTCGTTCAAGGATTTCCAGGACGATTGGGGGCCGCAAAGTTTCAATGGCCCAATCAAAAGCTATCGCATCAAGGACGCGCAGCGGTTGCCTTCAGCGTCCGGCGTCATCGTTGTCCTTGAGGTAAGCCCGTACTCGCCATTTCCGCCCAAGAGTGACGAAGTGAAATCCGCAAAAACCACTGAGGTTCGGCTTTGGGTCCAGTTCAAGGATCAGTCTCTCGGATTCCCGCCCTTTTAGCTCCGCGTTGGCTCTTCACAGCTGTAGTGCGGCGTTGCAGGCTTGCTGAACTTCCTCCAGCGCGATTGCATCGAGGGCTCGCGGTTGCGTGGCGATGACGCTCTTGTCTCCGCGGGGATACCTAAACGTCGCACCCGTGGAAACTACACGTCCACGTGAATTGAGCGGTGCCCATTGGGCCGGGTCTGTCTCGCTGAAGATCACCACGTTCGGCCGATCGAGAGCTGATGCAAGGTGCGCGGGTCCCGAATCGTTCCCCACGAAAATATGCGCCTTCGCGATGAGCGCGATAAGCTCGCGAACGCTCAGTGGCGGCGGAATAACGGCGACCCCCTGAAATTCGGTGGCCGCTACGGCGGCAAGCTCTTCGTCACGGGCGGCGAGGTTCACCACGCTCGCAAGACCGTGTTTGTCGCGGAGCCATCCGGCCAGCTTGGCAAACTGCGCGATGGGCCAGCGCATCCCAGGCAGGCGTGCCCCAGGCTGCAATACTGCGTACGGGGCATCGGCGCCGATTCCCTTCGCCGCGAGTGCGCGAGCCACGGACACGGTAGCATCCGGCTGGGGGAATATCTGAGGTTTTGGAATCGGGCCACGCGGCAGACCCGCAAAATAGAGCTGCGAAAGTCGATGAGCTGCGGTATGGACCGCCGCTCCGTCAAAAAAATCGCGCGCGTCGGGAACCTGCACGTTGTAAAAGAAGGAATACTGATATCCCTTCCATCCGACGCGCCAGCGTGCGCCTGACAATCCCGTAATCATCGCGCTGCGCGGGCCGCCGTGCTGATTGAACGCGACGGGAAATGCCCGCCGCCGCAGCTCAAGCGACGTTCCCAATAGGCCGTGCGGGAAGATGACCTCGCTTAACGCGGGATTGTGTTCGAAGACCGCGGCGAAACGCGCTTCGGCGAGGATCACGATGCTGAGGTCAGGGCGCCAATCGTGCAGCGCGCGAATGGCGGGGGTTTCCAGAACCAGATCGCCCAGCGACCGAAATCGGATCAGCAGAACTTCGGCGCCGTGCGGAAGCCCCGGCAGGATGCCAGCGGCTTCGGCAAGACGGGATGAAGAATCACTCCGTGGCAATGCTGGCTTCGTCCACGAGCATCACGGGGATGTCTTCGCGAATGGGATAAACGCGGCGGCATGACGGACACTTCAGTCCGTGCTGGTCGCTGGTGAGCTTCACCGGGGTCTTATCGAGCGGGCAAACCAGAATATCGAGCAGTTCCTGCGAAACAGCCATGAAATTCCTCCCTGCGAACTGTAGCAGAGGCCCGAGCCTCAGAGCAACGGCGGCCGAGTCGCATCATCGATCCAGCAGGAAGTAATAAATCGGATCGGGGTTCACCGTCATTCGCACATTCTCGCGTTGGATTCGCGCGATGAGTGCCACGCTCGCGACAACGAGCACCACCAGCACGATGCGCCGGATCACAAGACCCTCCTCAACAACTCACGGTGCCGCGCGTACAGAAAACTAATCACCAGCAGCGCCGCGCCGAGCCCGATGAATGAAATGATTCGCCCGAGCGCGTCCAGCGTCCACACATCGATCAGCAGGATGCGCAGCACGCACACTGACAACAATCCAAGGCTGAACCATCGGTAAGCGCGCTCATCCAGCTTCAGCACTGCCAGGAAAATCACCACCGCCTCCACGCCCCATGCCGCCGTCAAATATCCGCGCCGCACTTCGAGCCCGATCAGCGCCGTGATCAAAAGCGTCGGTACGAAGAAAAACAAATGAAACTCGCGCTCCACGATCGATTCCCAAGGACCGCTCCGCTTTGACACCGGGCTCGCGGCGCCGCCCATCAGTTTCGACCACACGAACAGCACATACAACAGACCCGACGCCGCAACCACGGTCGCCACGCGAAGCTCCGTCGTCCCAGGCCACGGGTGCGACAGATCGAAATTCGCCACCATGCACCGAAGCGCAACCAGCAGCGTAATCGCATAGGCCTGGAAGCGGAATGCGTCGCTCACCGAACGCCCCAGCGTGTAGAGCACCACCGCGAACGCGGCCCACCATACGGCCACCCACGGACTGACTGTCTCGAAGCGAATCAGCGCCGCAAGCGACGCCGTTCCGAAGCACAGCGCCGCCACTCGAAACGCCGGCACCTTTTTCATCGTGTAAGCGATGAAATAATAGATTGCCGCCAGAATCGGCACGGTGAGTACCGCGTCGGAACGATGACTAAAGAATTCCGTCGCATTCAGGTCGGCCACAAAAATCCGGCCAAAGCTCAGACACAGTACCGCCGCGCCTTCCAGCGAAAGCGCGTTGTCCGCAAGCCAATCGCCCGCTTCGAACAGCACCAATCCAAACAGTCCAAACGCCAGCGCCACCGCCGCGGATGTCAGCTCCTGCAAAATCAGCGGCACTGCCAGGATCGTCGCCGCGCCGGTGTAGAAGGCGGCAAATCCGCCGTACGACGCCAGCCCCGCTTTCGACGTGGCCGGAACAGCTCCAGCCTTCGGAGCGACAACAGCCGGCGTGAAATGTCTCCTCGATGCGATGTATAAAATCGCGCACGAAAGGCCAACGGTGAAAAGCCGCAGCGATCCGTACTCCCACCGTTCATTGCTGCCCAAATTCCACAACGCCAGACGGCCCACGGCCATTGCCACCGCGCCGTATCCGCAGTAACGCAGTAGCAAATCCTCCACATCAAGCCCCAGTTCGGCCAGCGCCACGCCCGCCACCAGCCAGACGAACCCAATCCACATCGATTGCAGCGCGACCCACGCCGCAGCGAGTAGGAACACGGTCGCCAGTATGGGCGCCGCCGTTAGTGCAACTTCGTCGGTCTGCGACGGCCCGTCTTCGAGCCGCGATTTCAACAAGCCGTTCAGGAAAAATGCGCCCGCAATTGCTACAAGCACCCACGCCAGCGGAAGGTCGGGCTGGATTCCGATTTCGACGAAGCGCGGAACGATTTGCGTCACGCCAACGTAGCCGGCCAGAAGCGCGCCTGCTGCGGCAGCCAACGCGCGCAGATACCGGTCCGGAATCTTCCAGCCGACCAATAACAGCGACTCAGTCTCGATCAGCCAAATAATTTCGAGCCGCCCGCCCGAATAGCGATACGGAATTGCGCCAATCATCAGGATTGCCCCAAGCGTGCTCGCAACCAGAAAGCCCGCGCGGCGATCGATCACCCGCGCCCAGCCCGCAACGGCGAAATATGCCGCGCCGTTGAATAGCAAAAACCAGAAACGCCATTCCGGGTGGAACGACTGCGCTTGCAACAGGGTCAGATAACCCGCGGCGTTCAAAAGAAATGAAATCGTCAGGAGCTGTGTCTGCGGCCGGTTTTCCGGCTTACGCAGGAAATAAGAAACGATATAAATCAGCCAGTACGCGGTGACCAGGACCAAGCTCAGCGGGAATTCCGGAAACGGCCTCGGACCGCCCAGTCGATCGAAGACCTGATTCAGCCACAACCAGTGCACGAAATACGTCGCCACGATGGCCAGCGGCTCGACGATAAACCAGCGTCGCACCTTCAGCACATACGCGAGCGACACTGCGAGAATCGCCGACGCGACCAGCGCGCCAAGAGGAATCTCGCTCACCGCCACGGTGGTGAACGCGAGCAGGTACGCAAAGCCTGTCGCCAGTTCCGAGTTGTACTTCAAGGAGTGAGCCACCATCGCCACAGCGACTGCGAAAAGCAGCGCGAAGCCCAGCTCTGCGCTATCGATCAGCTTCACCGCCGCAACGTTGTGCATCGCGTAGGTTGTGAAATACGCGAGCGCCCATCCGCCGCCCAGCACCGCGCGCGCAGGCATGCGGTAACGCTCGCGACGCTCGCCGAACACTCCAATCCCGATCAGAAGCGCGCTGCATACATAGCCGAGCAGAATTTTTCCGCCAGGCCCGAGATAGCGCATCGTGTAATTCAAAAGCAGCGCCATGCCAATCACGAGCGCGGTGATGCCGATTTTGTTCAGCCAGTTGGCGCCAAGCACTTCTTCGAGGTCGGCCAGATTTCTCGGCGGCGCCGGCCTCGGGCTGGGAGCCGCTTTGATCGAAAAGCTCGGGGCTGCGGGTGCGGTCGCGTGTTCACGCGCCGTTTCCACTCTGGGAGGCGTCACGCGCGGATGCTCGGCGGGCTGCACAACCGGAGGCCTTGGCGTGGTTTCTAAAATCGGTGGCTCGATGGGAAGAGCTGGCTTCGCGGTAGGAGCTACTTCGAGGTGCGGCGGCTCGACGTGTGCCTCTGGGGCCGAACAGGGCGTCGGACGCTCGGCTGGCGACGAAGCTGGCTCCGCCACGGCGGCCTTCGCGACAGCCGCTCCCTTTTCGAGGTCCGCGATACGTTGCGTCAAATTGCGGGTGCGCTCGCGCAGAATTTCAATTTCCGAACGGAGCAGTGCCGCGTTTTCGGAGACCCCGCGGGCACGCACCAAGGCGACGATCGGCAGAATCAAAACGCAAACGAAGGCAGCGACCAAGACAAGCGCGATCAGAACGCCTATGCCTTCCAAGCGGGTGCGCCTCCGGTTACTTCGGGGTGAATTACCACCATTTTAGCAAAGCTTCAGTTCGGGCAGCGCGATTCCAACTTGGAAACGGCACTGAATGTGTCTAATCGAGGCGCGAAACGGAGAAGATGAGGCGAAGCGTGGCTTCGGAAGCAGGGACAAGATCGACTGGCCAAACGGCGATGATTTGCGAGCCCTGGTACAGGCGCTCGTATCCTTCTTCAGACTCGGAAACCGTTTCAATCGGCGCAACCCAGAATTCAGCCGAACCCGGCGCGGACAGCGCCACGCGGATCTTTTGCGCCTCGTCTACGACGAGAAGCTCGGAAGTCACCGCAGCTGACGACCAACGCAGCGGGAATCGTTCACTCGAGAATTCGAAATAGCGATCCGGCGCATCCGGCGCAAGAAAATTCAAAACTGTTTCGATTCCCACGTAAACGGAACCTGCCTCGCCAGCCTCGCGACGAAGCGTCACGTCGCAAATAATATCGAATCCCGTCGGCGTCACGGCGAACACGAATGACTTTTCCGCCGACCATCCGGTGGAGCACTCGGACGCGAGCGACGCTCCTTCGCGTGAGAAATTCAAGAGTTTGTAGCTGCCGCTGGCGAGGCCGGCGTCTTCATTCAAGCTTGCAGTCGCGCAATCGAGGTGCGATTTCTCGCGCCCGAAAACGAGCAGCCGGAAACAGTTGCGCGCCCACCGGTCGTAGTGCAAAAATCGCGTGAGACCTTCTTCCTTCACGCGGTTGCCGTTGTGAATGGAATAAGCGGTCGGGCCATGTCGCGCCGGCGCGTCCTCCAGCGTCGAATGGTACGGCTCGCGCCGCCGCGAAAGTGCGTTCACCAGCGCTGCGTTCGATTGTCTGCAATCGATCGACGGAATTGTGGCCCCGTCAAATGGCTTCAACAGCGCTGCGAATCGGTGCGATGTAAAGTACAGCTCGTCATGGGCGTCCGAGTCGAAATCAAATTTGGAAACGGACTGGTATTCGGCTGTGACGTGCGAAAGTCCGTCGGCAATGGCTTCAGCCTCCTGCAACGAGCGCCACAGCGCGGTGCGGAGGTGCGGAGCGTAGAGACCCCCAAAAACTCCGTGCCAATAGGAATCATTGCACTGTCCTCGTAACAGCAATGTCTGCGCCTTGTCGCGAGCTTCAACAAAGCGCTGATCCTGCCTTTGGCTTCGCTCCAGGTCGTGGACCTTGCGCGAAACATTCAACATTTTCTTGTGCAGCAAATTCGACTCCGGATATTTCGAGAAGAAATTGCGCCAGATCCCACCACGCAGAAAGGGGCGCGCATCGGGCCGCAGCACAAATTCCTCGGACAGGGCGTGAAAGCGGCTTCGCGCGGACGTGGGCAGCGACCACTCCATCATTTCGGAATACGAAGCGGCAGGCAGGTCGGCTCTTCCCAGCGGCACGTGCGCTGCGATCGCTGCCGACGGAGTCACCGTCTCCAGCCACGACGAATTGCTCTCAATCTCGCTGAAGAAATTGTCGAGCCACCGTTCGCGATAGCAGAGTTCGTGCGTGCCTGGCCACGAACCAAACTTCTCCAGATCATCACCCATGGTCGCAAAGCCCCCTGGATGTACGGCGGCTACATGCAGAAAATCAGTCGTTTCCGTTACGTTGCGGAATGGCACCAGGTAACGCAACTCGCGCAGTCCCGGCAAAACCTTCACGGACGCGCCTTGATCTTCCGCGACGTAATAGCCGTAAACCTGATCGGTCTCGAAGCCAGCGCCAAGAAAATGGTTGTCGTCCACCAAGGTGTAATCAATCCCCGCTTGCGCGAGAGTGGAGGGCAGATGAGGCTCCCAGACGCGCTCGGCGAGCCACGCACCTCGCGGGCGCACGCCGAGATGCCGGTCGAGATAATCCGAAAGTCGAGTGATCTGCTCGAGCCTGTCCGCCGGCGGAATCGCTACAAGAATCGGCTCGTAGAAGCCACCACCGATCAATTCCACTTGGCCGTTGCGAATTAGATTTTGCAAGCGGTCGAAGTAACCGGGATGCGCGCGTTCAATCCATTCCAGCAGCGATCCGCTGAAGTGCATGCCGATACAAATCGCCGGATGCTGCGCGAGGGTCTCAAGAAACGGCAGATAGCTGCGCGAATAGGCGCGCTCGATCACCTCGTCGAAGTTTCCGACGGGCTGGTGCGCGTGAATGATCAGTGTGAGCTGGAATTTACGCAAGGAGCTACTCCAGGACACTTACAGGGTATCGCGAATACAAAAGCCGACCAATCAACTCGCTTGAATCGGTTCGATAAGAAACCATCCGAGAACCCTTTGACTCGCGAAGGATCGTGTGAAAGGCTGGTACAAGACGACAGATGCCCAAGACAGGCGAGAAGCTTAAGTAACGCCGCATTCGCGAAGGTAAGGAGATGAAAGCATGGCGCTCGAACGCGATCAGATCATGGAAGCGCTGAAGCAATGCTACGACCCGGAGATTCCGATCAACATCGTGGACCTCGGTCTGATTTATGACGTGCAACACGACGACGCCGGCAACGTTACCGTGAAAATGACACTCACCTCACAGAGCTGCCCTTCAGCGATGGAGATTCCTCAGCAGGTGAAGAATCAAATCGGCACAATTGCTGAAGTGCGCGACGTGAAAGTGGACATCGTCTGGGACCCAGAATGGAATCCGAGCCGGATATCCGACAACGGCCGTCAGATCTTGGGAATCGAAGAGCCTTCCTGAACAAAACCGGCCAATACCGGAAATAAAAAAGCGGCGGAACGCGATGTCCGCCGCTTCGTAGAATCCAATTCCTAATTCCGCTGCCTATCTGCCGTTACTGCGGCTTCTTGAACCAATCCGCGTTGATCGGTGTAAACGAGGTCCACTTCTCCGGCAGGTCTTCCAAAGCAAAAATCGCGGTCACGGGACACACCGGAACGCACGCGCCACAGTCGATGCACTCGTCGGGATGAATATAGAGCTGCTTTTCACCCTCGAATGCCGGTTCGTCCTTGCGCGGGTGAATGCAATCCACCGGGCAAACGTCTACGCAGGCCGTGTCTTTGGTTCCGATGCAAGGTTCAGCAATCACGTACGCCATCTAACAGTCTCCTAACGATTGTGGGTGGGCCTAGATACACTCGTCGTAACTTCGATAAAATTCCGCATGATTTTTTATATCATCAAAGTGCATGGGGTACAAGCGCCGCTCCGCCGCATCAAACGCGTGTCCGCGACACTTCCATTGTAATAGGATGCAGGCTGAAGCAATTCGTCCGCGAATGCTCATAAGAGCCCGGAGGCCCTTTTTCATGCTTCAAACCCACGGCAATCAACTTACATGGCTTGGCCACGCCGCGTTTCGAATTACCACCAAGTCCGGAAACGTGATTCTCATCGATCCATGGATTCAGACGAATCCAATGTGTCCCGAACCGCGGAAAAAACTCGATCGCGTGGACACGATGCTAATTACCCACGGTCACTTCGACCACATCGCCGACGCCGTGGACATCGGCAAGAAATTCAAGCCCCAAGTCGTCGGAATCTACGAGACCTGTGTCTGGCTCGAATCAAAAGGCGTGGCTAACACGGCTCCGATGAATAAAGGCGGCACGCAGCGCGTGGGAGAGATCGCTGTCACGATGGTCAACGCCGTGCATTCCTGCGGAATCAAGGACGGCGACCAGATCATCTACGGCGGAGAGGCCTGCGGCTACGTTATTCGGTTGCCGGGAGGCCTGACCGTTTACCACGCAGGGGATACGTGCGTTTTCGGCGACATGAAAATCATCGCTGATCTCTACGCTCCCGACGTCGCGCTTCTGCCCATCGGCGACCACTTCACCATGGGGCCGCGGGAAGCGGCGCTCGCCGTCCGTCTGCTCAACGTGAGGCACGTGATCCCGATGCACTTCGGCACGTTCCCACCGCTCATTGGACGTCCCGAAGAATTGCGGGGCCTTACGAAAGACATTCAGGGCCTCGAGATCCATGCGCTCAAACCCGGCGAGTCCGTCGCCTGATCGGGACTTTCTGGCAAGCACCACCGTAAAAGAAAAAAGGCCGTCGGACATTCTCGCCCGACGGCCTTTTGAATTCTGTAGTTGCGCCGTTCCCCGCGCCTACTGAGCGGCTGGAGCTGGGGCCGGGGGCGAGGTTGCTGGAACGTCGGTACCCTGCACCGTAACAGGCGCCGTCAACCGGAAGTGCAAACGCGTTTCGGCGGGCAGGCTGATGTCCTTCTTGCCGGTGAACGCTGCACCGGCCGTGCCTGCGCCGCCGCCGGCCAGCGCGCCAATCGCCGCGCCCTTACCGCCGCCCGCGAGTGCGCCGACGATGGCGCCAAACGCAGCGCCGCCGCCCGCGCCGACTGCGGTGCGCTTTCCGCGTCCCTTCCCCGCGTCCTCAAACTCACTGGTCTGAATTGAGTACGGATTACCGTTAAGCCGCAAGGTATCCAGAGAGAGCGCAAGCACAGCGTTTCCTTTTACTTTGCCCGCGGATTGCGATTGGACGACCGTTCCGGAAACGCGCGTGCCTGTCGGTAGTATCAGTGCGCCTCCAACGGTGATCGGAGCCGCAAGTGTGGCGGAGAACTTATCGCCGGTGTTCGCCACTTTGGTATCGATCGTGTCGCCGAGCGAGATCGTAAGCTGCGTGCCCGCCGGAATTGTCACCGGCGGTGGTGGAGGCGGCGCCACCGGAGCAGGCGCGGGCTGCGGGGCGTTTGCCGCAGAACTCGGCTGCGACGACGAATTGGGCGAGGCCGAACTCGACGGCGAAGCCGAATTCGAGGAACTGTTCGAGGGCGTTGAGGACTTGCTGCATCCGCCGATTGAAAGAGCGACGGCGAGGCATCCAGCAACGAGAGTGATTCGCATGATTGGCTCCTGTCCGGGTCTGTTGTGAGAACGAATCTCGGTGTTCAGTGAAGTCGCCGACATTCTAAGTCGGAACCCTGATTCTGACAACGATTCGTCGCGTGCAAACCTTGGGGGGCGCGATTAATCGGTTGCAGAGGCTGAACGAGGCAGGAGGCTCTTTGCGAAAAACATCATGTTGGCAGGGCGCTCGGCCAGTCGTCGCATGAAATACGGAAACCAGTCCGTGCCGAAAGGAATATATACGCGCAACCGGTAACCCTCCCGCACGAGTTGCTGCTGCAGGTCGGTGCGAATTCCGTAGAGCATCTGAAATTCAAACTTATCAAAGGCGATTCCCTGCTCGCGCGCAAATTGTTTGGTCGCGTCAATCATCGCCGGATCATGCGTGGCGATTCCGTGAAAAACGCCGCTCGGCAGCAGCATCTTCATCAGTTTCACGTAGTTCGCGTCGACGTCAGCTTTGTCTGGGAAGGCGACGTCCACTGGCTCCTTGTACGCCCCCTTACACAGCCGCATCCGGCAACCCGCGGCCAGCAAGTCCTGCACATCCTTCTCAGTCCGGTAGAGGTAAGACTGCATCACCGTTCCGACGTTGATGTACTTCGCGCGAACTCGCCGCACGATCTCGACTGTGCGCTGTGTGTACGCGGAACCTTCCATGTCCACGCGGACGAAATTTCCCTGCCCGCCCGCATGGGCCACGATTTGTTCCAGCAATTCCTGGCAAAGCGGCTCGCTCAGATCGAGTCCCAGCTGCGTGAGCTTCAGCGAAACGTTCGCGTCCAGTTTTTCTCGTGCGATACGGTCAAAGATCGCTGCATAGCCGTCTGCTGCGGTGCGCGCGCCAGTTTCGTCCGAAACGTTTTCACCCAGCAAGTCGAGGCTCGCTGACTGGCGTGCTCGATTCACGTTACGCGCGGCACTAATCGCGTCGTCCAGGTTGTCGCCGGCAACGAAACGCTGCGCCACTCGCCGGCTCACGCCGTTGCGCATGATCAGCGGTGCGAGGTTTTTGTTTTCGGAAAGATGCAGAAGGATGGCGCGCATCATCGCGACGAACGCTCCCCCGCGGGGCGCTGTGGCATCAGTGCTCATGCTCCGCGAGAAACTTTTCCACTTCGAGCGCAGCCATGCAGCCGGAGCCCGCGGCCGTGATCGCCTGGCGGTAGCGGTGATCCTGCACATCCCCCGCCGCAAACACTCCTTCAATATTGGTGCGCGGACCATCGTGCGTGAGCAGATAGCCATTCGCGTCCATTTCCAGCTGGCCTTTGAAGATCTTCGTGTTTGGATCGTGTCCGATCGCAACGAACACCCCGGAAACGTCACGGTCGATTTTTTCGCCGGTGGAGGTGTTGCGCAGCGTCACTTTTTCGACCGACTGCCGGGTGACGTCATGCACTTCAGCGATTTCGTACGCCGTAAGAAACTCGATCTTGGGATTCGCTTTGGCCCGGTCGATCATGATCTTCGAGGCGCGAAATTCGCTGCGCCGGTGGACGATCGTCACCTTGCTCGCAAATTTCGTGAGGAACGTGGCCTCTTCCATGGCCGTATCTCCGCCGCCGACGACCAGAATATCCTTGCCGCGAAAAAAGAATCCGTCACAAGTTGCGCAAGTAGAAACGCCGTAGCCGAGCAGAAGTTTTTCGGACTCGATGCCAAGCATTCGCGCAGAAGCCCCTGCTGCAATAATCAATGTCTCAGACTCGAAAGTTTCGTTGCCGACAGTCACTCGGAACGGCCGCTTGCTCAACTCAACGCTCGCTACCGCGCCGCTGCGAAATTCCGCCCCAAATCGTTGCGCCTGCTTACGCGTATTCTCAATCAGTTCTGGTCCCATGATGCCGTCCGGAAATCCCGGAAAATTCTCAACCAGCGTCGTCAACGCCAGCTGTCCGCCAGGCTCGTACCCGTCCAGAACCAATGGGTTTAGGTCGGCTCGCGCGGCATAAATCGCAGCGGTAAGGCCGGCACATCCGCTGCCAATGATAATCACTTTGTGCACTGGGCTTTCTCCCATGGATTCGATGACGACAGGCCGGACGGCGATGCAAACGCCAGCGACGCAGTATAACATTGGCAGCCGCACCGGAACCTCGTCGCAACCGCCTGAAACGTTTGGTCGCGAGCCGCCATTTTGGTGTTTGCGATATTGCAACGCATGCTTCGAATGGCGATACTAGCCGCGCGTTCGTCCAAACGATTCCTGAATCCGATGCCCGCCACTATGACTCCGCCTCGCGCGTCGAACCCGTTCCGCATCCTTAGCGAGTTCATCGTGCTCTGCCTGGGGGCGCTTCTGCTCGTGCTCGCGGTTTCTGGGCGCGTCTCGCTTCCGGCGCGGCCGATCGGTCTAATTGCGATCGGTATACTCTTTCTGTATCTTGCCGCGCGCGCTTTTGCCCGTCCCGAGGCAGGAGTCACTCGTAGCCAATCGAGCGTCCGCGCAGCCTCTCTTGCGATTGTCGGCATCCTGCTGATCAACATCGCCCTCTTCCACACGCGCTATTCAATGATTCTTTTGGGAATCGCCGGCGCCGTGCTTGTGCTGCGCGGTCTTGTGAGCGCAGTCTTCGCTTTTGCTAAAAAATAATTTTTGCCGCCGGTGAAAAATTCACCAGCTCGATTCACATTTAAAACTGCCTCTTTATCCTTGCCAGTCGCGCAAGTTCCCGATACTCTCCCGCACAGCAGGATGAGGCGCCTCGGCCCAATCACTGCGCGAGTTACCCCGCAAAAATCCCAAAGCAGCTTAAAAATAGAAATTCTGAGGAGAGACTACATGCTGAAAGAGTTTAAAGAGTTCGCGATGAAGGGGAATGTACTGGACTTGGCCGTCGGTTTCATTATCGGTGCTGCGTTTGGAAAGATTGTCAGCTCGCTCGTTGCAGACATCATCATGCCGCCGATTGGCGTGCTGCTGGGCAAGGTGGACTTTTCGAATTTGTTCGTGACTCTCTCCGGCCCGTCATTTCCCACACTCGCCGCAGCGAAAGCCGCCGGCGCTCCCACGTTGAACTACGGCGTCTTTATTAACAACATCATCGACTTTCTGATCGTAGCTTTTGCCGTGTTCTTGATTGTCCGCGTCGTGAACCGCTGGAAGCCCGTGCCCGCCGCCGCTACTCCGACGAAGGAGTGCCCATACTGCGGAACTAAGCTGCCGATGAAGGCGACGCGTTGCTCCGGCTGCACGGCTCAGCTTTCTGCCTAACTCACAATTTGTGAATGGAAGCCCGGGCGGGAAGGACTACTGCCCGGGTAATTTTTTCTGCGATTCTTCTGAGTTGATCCGGCGCCCTTCGATGTCGTGAAGGTGCTGCCTGAGCCGTTCAGTCACCGAGTCCGCCTGCCCCTGATCGATCTCGCGCTCCACTTCCGTCAAAGCAAAATGGACGATGTCGTGATGGTGCACTTCCTCGCCCGGGAGCCGGTCGCTCAAATCCAACCAAACTCGGTGCAGCATCTCGATTTCGTTGGGAGTCAGGCGTGGCGCGTGCGGTCCGAGGTAAAAAATATTCTCCTGACCGGATGGAGTAAAGATTTCGAGCGTCACGCGCGGCCGAGGCTCCGGCATGCGCTCCCAGGCGAGACCGATCTCCCGCGCCTGCTCCTGAACTGGCGACTTCGACGAGCTTCCGATCACAATTGTGCTCGATTGCAAGTTCACGGCTGTGCGCAGGATGCCTTCCCACAAATTATTCGCCGCCGCCACCGCAAGTCGCACCGGCTTGCCCTCTTTTTCGGCGATCGCCAGAACCTTTGTAAAGAGTAGTTGCTCGATCGTGCTGAACAACTGGTCCGGCGCGAGCTCGTATTCGCCCGACGCAGCTCGTCGCAGCATCCGCACGTGGAGCACTACGATTTCCGCTTCCTTGCGACGGACACGCCGCAGCGCCGCTTCCAAATGGTTCAGCGCATAGTAGGTGCTCACGGGCACCAGAATGTTTCCCGGAGTCACGCCAACGCTGTCCGGAGTCAGCTCGGCTTCTTGCGCCAGATTGAATTGATCCAATTCCACGTGCGTCGCGCCGGCCGCGCGCACTTTCATTCGGTACTCGGAAAGCTCAAAAACTGTGAACAGGATGATCGTGAAAATCACACCGGCTACCGTGGCCGAAGGCTTGGTGAAAAGGTTGATTACCGCAATAGCCACAAGCATCAAGGTGATGAGCCCAAGGCCGATTGGAATTTCCTTGCCGAAAATGACGGGATTTAGCGGCACGCGGTATTCCCGGTCTTGCGGGTGCGTGTAGCGCAGCACCAGCACGGCGATACCCTTCATCGAAAAACTCCAAATCACCCCGAAGGCGTAAAGGTTGCCGAGGAACGTCACGTCGCCTCGGCTCACGATGATCGTCACGAGCTGAAACGCAACCACGAGATTGATGATCCGGTGGGTGGTCCCGAAACGGACATGTGGATGCCGAAACCAATCCGTTAGCACGCCGTCTTCAGACACGCGGTTCAGCACGCCGTTGGAGCCGACGATCGCTGTATTTACAGCGCCCGCCAGAATCAGCGTACCGACCACCACCACAAATACATGAAACGCCAATTTTACGGGAAAACTCCCGACCAAATTCATGGAAAGTCCGCCGATCAGGTTCTCCGTGAACTGGCCGCGGATTTTGTCCGGGATGATCATCACCGCGAAGAATGAAACCAACGAGGTGAACACCAGGCTGTAGATGAAGATCACAAGCCCAGCTTTCTTCAGATTTTTCAGCTTCGGATGTTCGATTTCGCGGTACACCTGGGCGAGTGATTCTTCACCGCTCATCGCCAGCACGGAATGCCCGAGACCAACGAAAATAATCACCAGCGTAATCGTGTGCGCCCACTGGTAGCGATCGAGCCAACCGAGTGATCCACGGTCCAGTTTCATGTTGCCGGCATTGGGAAACGGAGGCAGATGCCAGCCGCCGCGCACCCAGAGCGTATAAGAGCACCAAGCGATCAGCATCACCACCATGATCGTGGTAAGTTCCATGATCGCGAGCGCTTTTCCGCTCGATTCCGGCACGCCTTTAATGTTTTCCCACCAGAAGTAAACCGTGATGAAAATGGCCACGGCCGCCGCCGTTCCATTTACGTTGAGCTGAATGCTCAGGTGAGCGTAGGCCAGCAGTTCATTGATCACGCCCACCAGATACTGGCCGGCGGACACGCCGCTGATCGGCCCGGTGAGCACGTAATCGAACATCAGCGCGGAAACCGAGAATTTCGCGAGCGTCCCGCCGAGCGCTTCTTTCACCACCCGATAAACACCGCCGCGCACGAACATGCTGCAGCTTTCCACATACACGGCGCGCACCGCGTACGAGAACAGCATGATGCCGAGAATGAACCAGGGAGCGGTCTTACCGATGAACTGTTCCGCTTCGCCGCCGGCGTAATATGCGGAGGAAGCCAGGTCGTTCAGAACGATCGCCGCTGCTCGCCAGAAGGAAATAAAGGCGAGCATGGCCGTTGTGGCCACGAGGACTTTTGCAATAGGGCGCGAAGCGCCGGGCGTTAAAGAAGGGCCCGTAGGATTCGATGACATGTCTTCGTGTATCGGGAAACTATACGTGGAAACGGAGAGAAAAAAAAGGCGCGTGCGGATTTGTATCGCGAAGAAAACGCGGACCTTGCAGAGTCGGAGCGCTTAAGCGCGCGATTCTTTGGCTGGCGCCGAACGAAAATCTCGTCCGCAATCGTCGCACGGGCAGATCTCGCGCAAGTGTTCGAAGCTGTAAATTCCGGTGGCGTGGCTGTCGGAGAATTGAATCTGGATGGCGTAGTTCCCTACGGAGCTTGCGCTGTTGGCCGTGACTCTCGGCTTGTACATCGGCAACACCGCAGCGGCCTGCCCGCCCTGCGCTTTCTTCTCACGTTCGTCATTGCACATCGCGCAGGGACAATGATCACGCAGGTAGGGAAAGCTGTACTGGCTGGTGTGCTGGTCTGACCAGGTGATCTCAACGCCCTCCCCTGTCGAAACCTTCACCTTCACACTGGTCGGCTTTTTCCGTTGGTCGAGCGCAATTGGCATTGGGTTTTCAGTCTAACAAGGTCGCGCGCCGTGCGTCACAACCCTGATCGTGAGCAATTCCTGCGACAAGCCTAGCGCGATGGGCAGCAAGTCCCTGCCGGAATCGGATTTCCATGCGGGCATGTGGTCGGATGTCCCAGGAACGTGCAGATCTTCTGATCGAGCTCGGGACTGATGATGTGCTCGAACTTGCACGCATGCGAATCGGCTTCGTTTTCATTCACAGCGAACGTATCGGTCAATAACCGCTCAGCGAGCCGCCGGCGGCGCACGGTGTCGCGCGCCCTTGCACCTCCGCGCTCGGTGAGCGCCAGTTCGCTTTCGCGAACCGTCAGCAACCCGAGTGACTCGAGCCGTGCGACAATCCGCGTTGCATCCTGCCCAGCGGTTCGCTGCCGAACACGTTCAAGTGATGGCGCGACGCCTTCCTCGCCAAAGATCCAGACTTGTTCCAACAGATGGTCAAAATGGATCTCGTCTTCGGTGGAATATTCCGTGATCTGCACGAGGCGTCCGTGCGCGAGTTCGATGCGGCGATCGGCAAGCCGCCCAATTTCCGGAGCATGCGTCACCATCAGAATTGTGTGTCCTTGCGAATGAAGTTCACGCAGAAGCTGAATCACGGTTTCTTCGTTCGCCGCATCCAGGTTGCCCGTCGGTTCGTCTGCGAGAATCAATTTCGGATGGTTGATCAGGGCGCGCGCTACCGCCACACGCTGTTGCTCGCCGCCGGATAGCTGCGCGGGTAGATGTTCGATTCGGTCGCCCAATCCCACACGCTCAAGCGCTTGCCGCGCCTCGGTCTCATCGGTGGTGCTGTGAAAATACTGCGCGAGCATCACGTTTTCGACGGCGGTGAGGTACGGCACCAAATGAAACTGCTGAAATACGAATCCGACTTTCTCCGCGCGAAATCGCGTCAGGCCGCTTTCGTCGAGCCGCGCCAAATCGGTTCCGTCCACAATCGCTTTCCCTGATGTCGGCGTGTCGAGCCCGCCGAGAATATTGATCAGGGTGGTCTTGCCCGAGCCTGACGGGCCCATGATCGCGATCCACTCGCCGGGTTGCACGTCGAACGAAACGCCGTCCAACGCGCGCACGTTGCCATAATGCTTGCCCAGCGCGTCGATATGGACCAGCGGTGTCACGACTCTCTACTCTCCTCGAAAAATTGCCGCAGGCTTCACGCTTCCCAGCAGTCGCAGCGGCAACGCGCCCGTCAGTGCGACCACGATCATCAACGAAACCGTTATCGGAAACACTTCCCATCGGGGCGAAATTGCCGTCCCGAAAACCCGCAGGCCCATCCAGTATGACAGCCCGAATCCAAGAATCGTTCCCACCACACCCCCAACCGCTCCGAGCACACCCACTTCGGCAAGAAATATTCCCACAACACGTCCAATCGAGCCACCCAGCGCCTTCATTAAACCGACGTCTTCGCGCCGCTCCATCGCCAGCGCCGCCATCGTTCCAAGAACGCATAACGCGGTCAGCACCAGAATCAGAATCACCATCGCGATGATCAGCAGCCGGATGCGAGCGAGCAGCGAACCTTCTGCGTCGGCGACCTGGCGAAGCGGCCGAACTTGATATTCCGGCAATTTCTGCGCGAGCTGTGCGGAATAGGTGGAAATCGCTTTTGGTCCCCCGCCAACGCTGATCTGCGCAACGCTCACGCGTCCATGGAGATCCGCGAGCGCCTGCGCCACCGTGAGCGACGCAAAGATTTGATTGTCCTCGTTGTCGCCGGCGTCAATCACGCCCGCCACCGTACAACTTGCCGCCGCATGCGCGCCTTGCAGCGCGAGCCTGCTCCCAACGCTTAGATCTAATTTCAGGGCGGCATTTCGTCCGATCAGGCACCGTGACGCGTCACTACGCGAATTGATCCAGCTCCCTTCGAGCTTCCATGTCGGGTCGAGCTTTGCGAGCTGGTCAAGCCACGCCCCCGCGACGACGACGGCCGTGTTGCCCGAACGCACCACCACGTATAAAAACGGCGCCCCCGCGATCACAGGAGAATCTGTGGCATCGGGCGAAGACACGGCCAGGGCTGCCGCAACGCGGCTTTCGTCCATCAGCGTCGGTGCTCCGGCATCCAATGCTCCCGCAGCGCCATTCGCGGGCGAGACTACGACATTCGCGCCAAGAGTGCGGAATTCCTTCGTAAGCTTGCGCTCGACGTCAAAATCCAGATTCATCAACGCCGAAATCACGGCCGCGCCGCTCACAAGCGCCAGCACCGCCACTGCGAGCCGCCCGCTGCTCCCGCGTAAAAGTTTGAAGACCAACCGCCAAAACATTACTCGCCCCTCAAAATCATCGCCGGCTCAAACCGCGAAGCGCGTCGCAGCGGCACCAGACTTCCGACCAGCGCCACAATCGCTGCCAACGCAACCACAACAGGAATCAAAATCAGCCGAGGCGATGCAGGAGTTCCAAATACACTTGCACCAAGCAATCGCGCCAGAATCGCTCCCAACACGAAACCGATCACGCCGCCAGTCACCGCGAGCAAAAGTTGTTCGGCGAGAAAAATTCCGTTCACTAGCGTGTTGCTCGCGCCCAGCGCTTTCATCACCCCAATTTCCGACCGCCGCTCCAGCACTGTCGTCGCCGAAGTCGCTGCCACACCAAGCGCGGCCGCGATCAGCGCCGCAAGCGTCACGATCCATAGCAGCGTGCTTACGCGCGAAAGAATCCGCCCTTCCGTATCCGCAACGCGCCGGATCGCGCGCACGTCTGTGCCAGGCAACACCGTTCGAATCTGAAAGCTGATCGACGAAATGTACGGCGAGCAGAACCAGCGGTCGTACTCAGTAGGAGATAACTGCACGGTCTTGTCGCTCTGGGCTCGTTCGCCCTTCTCTGCCAGCGCGTCGGCAGGCTTGGTCAGCGCGCTCACAAAAAGCTCGCGAAACTCGCCTGAGTGCCCGGACAATTCCTGGGCGACTTGCAGCGGTACAAGAATCGCTGAGTCTTCTGCATCGCCCGTCGAAACAATTCCGGTAACGGTCAGCGGCGTTGTCGGTTGATCGGAGTCCGGTAACGACGGGTCGAAGTTCGCACCCCGGACGAAAATTCTTTGACCCGCCCTGAGCCCACCGGGATATTTCGACGCGAATGCGGCTCCCACGACGCACTCTTTCGCGCCGTCGTTAAACCACGCGCCGTCGACCTTCCACCACGGATGGGTCGCGCTGAGGCCCGTTTCGAATGTGGTGCCATCGGGTACGGGAACGCTGTGCTTATACCAAGTGCCAATGAGAGTGACAGGAGTCCCTGCATCGATCATCGCGTTCCCCGCCACGACTGGCACATCTAAAAACGGAGTGAACCCTAGAATATTGTGCCGCCAGAAAATCGTTTTCAGTTTTCCGAGGTCGCTCTCGTTCAAGTAAGCGCCCTCGTTTGCCGGACGGTAGTCCACCCCGCCAATTTCCACCGGCAGTGTGTCTGATTGCGGCGTGACAACAAGGTTCGCGCCCAGGCTGCGGAACTCACGCGCCAGCCGGTCTCCGACTTCGAGCGCTACCGTAAGCGTTGCGGTTGCCACCGCCATACCCAACACGAGCGCGGCAGCGGTCAGCACTTTTCGCCGCGGATTGCGGATGAACGACTCTCCTACCAGGCGGGCAAACATGTTTAGGAGTGAATTCGGGAAGCGGAGTCGAGCAGAGCGGTTACATCGACAACCACTTCACCGCCCTCCACGCGGGATTTCACCAAAATCGGATTGCACCCGCCAGCTTCGCCGATCGACGGAACATAGATGGCCGCGCCGCAGTTGCGGCAAATGATGTTCTGCCCTTCCTGGCGGTATCCGGACGCACCGCAAATCTGGCACGCGTCCAGCGCGGTGGCGTAGTTGCCGTTGGTCTGGTGGATAATCAGGAAGCGAATCACTGTCCCGTTCGAGTCCGCTGTGTAGTAGTGCAGGCTTGCGTCGGTGAGTTCGGAAAGCGGCACATGAACTTTTCCGCTCGCGTCAGCTACAAGCGCTTTTGCTGGAACTGGCGCAGCCGCGACCCTGCCGTACACATACTCAGCGGCGAACGAAAAGACGATCACCATGCACAGTAGAGCCGCCGCAAAACTCCATCGCCGCTGCCGGCGAAACTCGTGCTCGCGCATGCGCCGTTCCGCGGGATTCAATGCTTTGTCGGCAGCGGGGTCTTTCGCGCTGAGCCATTCGCGCAGCACCACCAGCGCCGCGAATCCTAGAATGATCACGAAGAAAAACACTTCGTTACGGACGATCGGTCCGATGGTGGACATTTCCGTCTTGCTCGACGGAATCCACATCGCCTCGCTCAACTCGTGAATACCCGTCAACGCCAGTTGAAATGCGACCACCATCAGAATCGCGCTGGTTGCCTTGAAAAATCGATGCAGCGGAATTTTGAGCGTCCCCTGAAAAAAGAAGAGTCCGACCGCGACCGCGATCGCAATCCCCAGCGCTGTACCGATCCATACCTGAATGCCCGCGCTCGATAGCTCCACCGCGCGCAGAATAAGAACCAGCTCCGCGCCCTCGCGTACCACCATCAAAAACACGAACGACCCAATCGCCCAGCCGGCGGCGCGGCTCGGTTTCTGCGCGAGCGTTTCGATGCGTCGCTCGATTTCCTTCTTTAGATTCCGTGCGATCCGGTTCATCCAGATAATCATGGAAACGACCAGCGCCGCCGCCACCAGCATCAAGACGCCCTCAAATCCGTCTTCGCTCACTTGCCAGCGCTGTAATAGGATCGCCGCCTCGATGCTGGCCGCCGTAGCAAGGCCAACGCCGATCCACACATATCCCGTCAAAGAACGGCGGCCGGTGCGATTCAGGTACACGAGTACGATGCCGACAACTAGAGCGGCTTCGACGCCTTCGCGGAGTGCAATGAGGAGCGCTGAGAGCATATCTTCCTAGTTGCAAACGGCTTACAACTGGAAATCTGAGTTTAACGCCGTGTTACCTCTAAATCAAGCGAATTCAGGGGTCTGACGCTTCCGGCAGGTGTTTCACAGCGGTCTTCCAAGACCCTCAGCGAACTATCGTCCGGGCTCCTCATCAGTACCAGGAACCCTGCTCACCTTTCACGCTAGAATACCATCTTATACTCTGATGCCGGCTCAACCTCGCATGCTGCATCCTATTGTCCGCTCGAGCCTTGCCATCGCGCTCTGTTACGCGCTGGCGTTTGCGCCCTGCGTGGTTCGAGCTAGCGGAGTTCAACAATCGCCGCAATCCTCAACCGCACCCGCGCCGCCCGCTCAGGCTCCCACGGCACCGCCCTCTGCTTCTTCGCAACAACAGCAGACAACTCCACCCCCTGCTCGAAAACAGGACGTGAAGAAAGGTAAAGAAGCTGCAAAGCACGCCGCCAAGTCGGCGGAAGTGGGCGATTGGCAAACTGCCTTCGAAGCCTACGATGATGCTGCGCACTGGGATCCCGATAATCTCGATTACCTGCGAGGTCTTGCAATCGCGCGCGCCCACATCGTTCAGGCCAAGCTCGAAGCCGGCGAGAAGGCCGCGGTCTCAGGAAACATCACGCAAGCCGTTCGCTTGCTCCGTGAAGCCCGCGCGCTCGATCCCACGAACAAAGTCGTCGCCGAACGGCTCACCGAACTTTCCGCACTCGATCCGACGCGCGTCCAGGAGGTGGCCGCCGAACCTCAGCTCACGAAGCAGGTGCTCCTGGAGCATGCGCCCGGAGTGCAGACCTTCCGCCTGCGAGGATCAACGCAAGGTGCGTACGAAGAAATTGCGCGCCGATTCGGAGTCGAAGTCGCTTTCGATGTAGACGTCCGCGAACGCCCCGTGCGACTCGATCTGGTCGACGTCGATTTCGCTACCGTCACCCGCGTTCTCGGAGAAGCTACCGGAACGTTTTGGCGTCCTCTCACCAAGCATCTGTTCTTCGTTGCGCCGGACACGACTCAGAAACGCAAAGACTACGACGTCTCGATTGTTCGCACCGTGCTCTTCCCAGCGTCGGAGAATCAGGATCAGATTACTGAAATCTCGCGCCTCGTCCGGGAAATCGCGGGCGTCACACGCACTGACCTCGATACCAACAGTCGCACGCTAACCATGCGCGCTTCGCCACAGGCCATGGCCGTCGCCGCCGGACTGATCGACGATCTCGAAAAACCCGTGGGCGAACTGGTTCTAGAAGTCATCGTCGTTGAGATGGATCGAAACAAGCAGCAAGTCCTCGGCGTCATTCCTCCACAGACCGCGCAAATCTATTCCATTCCCACGAACGCGGTGCAGGAAGCGCAAAGCGGCCTCCAGGGTTTGGTCGCCGTCCTGACCGCAATTTTCGGCCAACCGACTTCACTTTCCGGCCTTACCGCAACGCAGATCGCTCAGCTCCTGGGTTCTGGCCAGATAGCTTCCAGCGTATTGATTCCGCCTCTCGTTGCATTTGGGGGCGGTAAGACTACCTTCCTCGCCACACTGCCTGGCGCAACAGCCACTTTTTCGGACACGCTTTCTGCGATCCATTCCGGCCGCCGCATGCTCCTCCGCGCGGAAGACGGCCAGCCGGCCACATTCTTCGTCGGCGAGCGCTATCCTGTCTCGCTCGCCCAATACTCCAACAGCTTGGGCAGCAGCACTGGCGTCAATATCCCCGGCGTCACAGCCACTGATTTTCCCGTAACGAACTACGATACCGGCGTGAACCCTGACTTCGTCGCCAGCGCCGATTTCAATGCTGACAATTTCCAGGATCTCGCGGTCGCCAACTACACCGACGGCACCGTCTCGCTCTATCTCGGCAACGGTGACGGCACATTCGAAGATCCCACCGTAACCAACGTAGGCAAAGGGCCGGCATGGATCGCCACGGGGAGCTTCAACTCCGGGTCTACCGCTAATCCGAGCGATACCAATCTCGACATGGCCATCGCGAATCAAAATTCGAATTCGATTTCGATCTTGCTTGGCAACGGCGACGGCACATTCTCTATCGGCACTCCGCTCACTACGGGCAATGGCCCCGTCTGCGTCATCGCCAGCGATATCGAATCCATCGGCTCACCGGACCTGATCGTCGCAAACAAAGCCGACAACACGATCGAAGTCTTCCACGACAACGGTGACGGCACCTTCACTGCGAAGACTCCATTCGCATCCGGCGCCGCGCCCACCTCCATCGTCGCCGACGACTTCAACGGCGATGGCAAGATCGACCTTGCCGTCACCAACTCCGGCGATAACACGCTGGAAATTTTCCTCGGCAACGGCGACGGCACGTTCAAGAACGGAGTGACCTACGCTACGGGCGTCACGCCACTTTTCGTCGCACCGGGCGACTTCAATGGTGACGGCATCATCGACGTCGCCGTCGCCGATAGCGGCGCGCCTACGAACGCCAACGAAGTCGGTAACTCTGTATCGATTTTTCTGGGTAACGGCGATGGCACGTTTGGAACCGTCGCCGTGCCCCGGCAGGATTTTCCGGCGGGCACAAATCCCACTTCGATCGCTGTCGCTGATTACAACGTGGACGGCCGACCCGACCTTGCGGTCACCGCGCAAGGCGACAACTCCGTCGCACTTCTGCTCGGCGCCGGGTCGGGTACGTTCAGTCAGTACTTTGAACTCGCGCTGGGAACCGCACCGGATTCCTGCGTCACCGCCGACTTTAACGGCGATGGCATCCCCGATCTCGCGGTCACCAACAACGGCTCGAACACCATGTCCATCATTTTAAATTCCTCTTCGTTCATCGGGAGCGCTACCGCTCCCCCAGGCACGCAGTTCCCGAATGCGGAATACATTGATCTGGGATTTAAAGTGAAAGCGACTCCGCGGCTACACAACGACGATGAGGTCAGCATTCAGTTCGAATTGACTATCAGTAGTCTGGCGGGTTCAAGCTTCAACAACATTCCCGTGGTCAACAACGAAGAGCTCCACCAGACCGTACGCGTAAAGCTGAATCAGTCGGCCGAGCTTGCGCAATTCATTGCGCCGCAAACCTCCACAAATCTGAACGGCACGCCGTATCTCGGCGAGGTCGCTCACGGCGGATTGGATTTAGCGGCCCAAACGGCCCAGCAGAACCAAAACACCGAATTGCTCATCCTTGTAACCCCGAGAATCGTCGCGCTGAGTCACAAGAAAGATCACGTCATTTACGCTGGACGCGGATCGCTCGAAGGTGCCGGCGCCTTCGGCTTCACGCAGCAGGAGCGCCGCGGCGGCCTGCAACTCCCGGCGCCTGAGCAGCCGCCTCCGCAGCCTCAACCGCAGCCGCGCGAGCAACAGACGCTGCCGGAACGGCCGCCGGTTCAACCTGCGGAGGCGCCGATTCAAGGCGCTGTGCCGCAGCCGCCAAATGCCACCCAGTCCAATCCGCCGGCGACCAATCCGCCGGGGCAAACTTCCGAACCGCAACCGCAGTAGGAACGTAGATCACGACCGCGAGTACGAAGCAGCCAGACTTGCCAAAGCCTTCTAGAGTTTCAACCCACAACGACCGGCAGAAAAACGCAAGCTTGTAGACACTAGGCCCAATGAGTGCTAAATAGGACCCAAGGTTTTAACTGTCAGACGCCCCTTCCCTGGAGTACCACATGCAAATAGGCACCAGACTGAAAGAAATTCGGGAAGCGAAGAATTTAAGTCAGGGCGATATTGAGAAGAGAACCGGACTCGTGCGTTGCTACACCTCGCGCGTCGAGCACGGGCACACCGTTCCAAGCGTGGAGACCTTGGAGAAATTCGCGAGAGCACTGGAAATCCCTCTCTACCAGCTCTTTCACGAAGGCGAGGAAGCGGCGGCCCGCCGAAAGCGAGCCGAGGAACGCATCCCGGGGTGGGGCGAAACGCGGCGAGAACGGCACCTCTTTCAGCAGCTCATCGAAGCGCTTGCTCGAATGGAGCCCCGCAACCGCGACTTGCTTCTTACCATCGCCGAACAGATGGTCAATCGAAAATCGAAGCGGAAGGCCGCGCACCACTGACGACGTCCGCGGCTCCTACGGCCCCGTTTCCAGCACCAGAACGGGCTGATACGTTCGCGGCACGACCGGCTCCGCGATGGCGATTAACTGTCCCTGCTGGTTGAATACGCGCAACCGCGACGGTTTCCACTCGCCCGAATCGAGTTGGGCCGGTACGCCTTCGGCGACGCTCGGCCGCCCCGGCTGAATTTGCGCGAGCGACAGATTGAACTTCGCGCCATGCTTCACGCGCTTTTCAATTACCGGCAACACCGTTGCCCGCGGCAGATCAAGCAACAAATTCTCAACGCGAATCACGCGCTCTGCGATTTTTCCGGCGTGCGTATCGCTTTCAAGCTCTTCCACCGTCACGGCTTGGTCGATCGTGAACTCGCCCACCGCGGTTCGTTCGATTTCCGAAAGGTGCGCTCCGCTTCCCTGCTTGCGTCCTAAATCAAACGCCAGCGAGCGGATGTACGTACCCGCGCCGCATTCAACGGTGAATCGCGCTACCGATCCTTCGACGCTCGTCAGACGAAATTCGAAAACCTCGACTTCAACGGGCTCAAGATTCACCGGCTCATTCTTCCGCGCCAGTTCGTGCGCCGGGCGCCCTTTGATCTTCTTTGCCGAATACGCCGGCGGCACCTGCTGGAGCTTCCCCACAAATTCCGAAGCCAGCTTCGCAAGAGAATCGGCATCCAGCACGGGAGCCGCATCCGGACCAACCGCTGCGCCGTCCGAGTCGTACGTGTCTGTTTCAAATCCGAAGCGCACGGCGCACGTGTAACGTTTGCAGCGCCCGCTGTAGAAACGCGCGAGCCGCGTCGCCTTGCCCAGCGCAAGTACCAGCACACCAGTGGCAAGCGGGTCCAGCGTGCCCAGATGTCCGATGCCGCGGAAACCTGCAAGCTGGCGCACGAATTCCACCACATCGTGCGACGTGCGACCGCTCGGCTTGTTGATCACCAGGATGCCGTCGATCGGCGGTGGTTTGGGTGGTCGTGGCATCGTAATTGTTTCACTCAGAAGACGCTAAGGACGAGGTGTGGCGCAATCGATCCGCAACTCAAGAAGCTCGCTTATCCGCGCGCCGCAACTTCCTGCCGGTTGGCGCGGATTATGGCTTCTCCGGTGAGCCGGGTTTATGCAGCAACTCGTTGATCCGTTTCTCGATTTCTTCCGTCTGGTCGAGCAGGAACAGCACTTCGGGAGCGCGTCTCATATGCAGGCGCTCCACTAACTCATGTCGTACGAAACCCTTCGCAGCCTGCAATCCTTCCAGCGTCTTCGCGCGTTCTTCGTCCGTTCCCGCCACTTGCACGAAAATCCGGATCGTTCGCATGCCGGGCGCGAGGCGCACTTCCGTTATCGTCACGTCGGCCGTCAGGCGCGGATCTTTCAGCTCTCCCGCCAGCATCAGGCTCACTTCGTTCCGGATTTCTTCAGCGACGCGTTCTGCGCGATGGCCTTGCGTCGTCATACGCTTTCTTCCTCGAAATATTCGATCTGCTGCGACACCAGGTCGCGACCCAACAAGCGTTCCGATTCCGCCGAAATTTCCGCCAGCGATTTTTCCAGGAATGCCGGGTCGCTGGCGATCGTCACGACGCCCACCCGCGATCGCTGCCACAAATCCTGATGATCCAACTCCGCCACGGAGACGTTGTAATGGGCGCGCAAACGGTCCTTCAGACTTCGTAACACCTGCCGCTTGTCCTTAAGGGACTGCGCATCGAGGATGTGGATTTCAAGGGTGAGGAGGCCGATTGGCATTTCCGTCGCCGCGCAGCAGACTGGGATGCGCGCCCTGTCACTTCAGCCAACAGCGTGGTACGAATCGTAAACTCTAGGCCGAGTCCTGGCGCGCCGCGCGCTCTTGCCGTTGCGGGCGCGCGCCGTGTGCCGGATCGAGCACCGCGGTAGTCTTCTCGATCCTGAAGCACTCGAGCAAATCGCCAACCTGAACGTCGTTGAAGTTCGACACGCCCACGCCACACTCAAAACCGGCGCGAACCTCGCCCGCGTCGTCCTTGAAGCGCTTCAGCGAAATAATCTTTCCCGAGTGAATCGCGTTTCCGCCGCGCAACACGCGCACTTCTTCGTTGCGCTTCATCATGCCATCGGTGACGTAGCAGCCCGCGATCGTACCGGCGCCCTTCACGCGGAACGTGTTGCGAACTTCCGCGCGTCCCAGGTACTGCTCCTTCAGGATCGGACTCAGCAGGCCCGCCATCGAGAGACGCAACTCGTCGAGCAATTCGTAAATGATGGTGTGCGTCCGGATGTCCACGCCTTCGCGCTGCGCCAATTCGGCGGCCTTGCGCTCCGGCTTCACGTTGAACGCCACAATCACCGCATTCGACGCCGATGCCAGCAGTACGTCCGACTCATTCACCGAACCGACGCTTGCGTGCAGCACCTTCAGCTTCACCTGGTCGTTTGAAAGCTTCGGCAGCATTTCGTTCAGCACTTCCACCGAGCCCTGGACGTCGGCTTTCACGACCACCTGCAAATCTTTCACGTCTCCGGCTTTCAACTGCTCGTGCAGCTGATCGAGCGTCAGGCGGCTGCTTGCAGACTTCGCAAGCGCGGCATCGCGCTGCTTTCCCTGCCGGTATTCCACGATGTGACGCGCTTTCGCTTCGTCCGCCACCTGGAATTGATCGCCCGCTTCAGGTACGCCCTGCAATCCGAGAACTTCCACCGGTGTCGCGGGACCCGCTTGCTTGATTGGTGCGCCGCGATCGTCAAACATCGCGCGCACTTTGCCGTACACCGCGCCGACGATAAACACATCGCCCACGTGGAGCGTACCGTTTTGTACGAGCATCGTTGCCACGGGGCCGCGTCCCTTGTCGACGCGTGATTCAAGCACCGTGCCGCTCGCGGGAATTTTCGGATCGGCCTTCAGTTCGCGCAAATCGCCGACCAACAAAATCATTTCGAGCAGCTTCGGCAGATTTTTCTTCGCCTTAGCCGAAACTTCCACCATTACCGTGTCGCCGCCCCACTCTTCCGGCATCAAGCCCTTATCGGACAGTTGCCGTTTCACGCGCTCAGGTTGCGCATCCGGTTTGTCGACCTTGTTGATCGCGACGATGATCGGCACGTTCGCCGCTCGCGCGTGTGAAATCGCTTCTTCGGTTTGCGGCATGATCCCGTCGTCGGCCGCCACGACCAGCACGACGATGTCTGTAACCTTCGCGCCTCGCGCACGCATGCGCGTGAACGCCTCGTGGCCCGGCGTATCGATAAATACGATCCGCTTGCCGTCGATGTGCGCCTCGTAGGCGCCGATGTGTTGGGTGATGCCGCCCGCTTCGCCTGCCGCGACGTCTTCCGAACGGATCGCGTCCAACAAGCTCGTCTTGCCGTGGTCCACGTGTCCCATCACCGTGACCACCGGCGCGCGCGGCACTTCATTACCCGTGCGCTCTTCCTTAACCTTTTCTTTCTCTTCCTGAACCAGCTGCTCTTCGAACGTCACCACTTCAACGATACCGCTGAACGCTTCCGCCAAACTCGTTGCCGTTGGGACGTCGAGCGCCTGGTTGATGCTCGCAAACACACCGCGATCGAGCAGCGTTTTCAACAATTCCTTTGCGCGAATATCGAGCTTTTCCGCAAGTTCGCGGACCGTGATGCCTTCGGTGACCGTAATCAGCCGCGGCTCACGCTTTACCGGTGCCGCTTGCTCAACGGTTACACGTCCACCCGGGCCCGCACCTGCGCGCGGACGAACCGGATGCAGCTTGCGCTCGCCTTCCGCGTAACGCTTTTCAATCAGCGGACGGCCACGTGCCGCAGGCTTGCGCGCATAGAGCGGTTTACCTGGTTCCGCTTTTGGAACGCCTGCTCCGGGACGCTGTGTTCCTACGGGCGCCTTATTATCGCGTCCGCCTCCCGGTCCACTTCCCGGCCGTTGCGGAAACCGCGACGGCGGACCACCCGGACGTCCTTGACCCGGCGCTGTTCCCGGCCGGCCTTGTGCTCCGGCTCCCGAACGAAACGGTTGTGGCGCTCCGGGTCGTGCACCTTGCGGTGCACCCTGGCGAAATTGTCCCGGCGCCGATGGCGCTCCAGGACGAACTGGGTATCGCTGCGTGCTCGAAGGGGGTGCACCTGCGGGACGCGGGGCTCCCGCTGCAGTTCCTACAGGGCGCGGTGGTCCTGGAGCTCCCGCCGTTTGACTCGGTGCTCCTGGTGATTGCGGACGAAGCGGTACGCCCGGTCGCGGTCCAGACGGAGTCGGTGCTCCGGGTCGAACAGCACCCGGCGCTGCCGTCGACGATGCAGGCGCTATTCCCGGCCGTGCAGCAATCGGCGTGTGTCCCGGTGCGTGCGCCGCCGGTTGTCCTGGCGCAGCGGGCGCAGTTCCAACGGAAGGGCGCATCCCAGACGCCGCTGGCGCACTCGGTGCAGTAGTTGGAGCAACCCCCGGTCGCGCAGCAACGGGTGGCGCTGTAGGAGTCATAGCGGGCCGCGCAGGAGCAGAGAGTGCTGCGGCAGGCTTCTTCGCGGCGGTCGCTTTCGCGGTCTTCTCGGCTTCCGCTTGCGCCTCGGCGTTCGCGAGACCCTGAAAGTGCTTGCGCACAAGTTCAGCGTGCGAGTTGTCGATGGAACTCGAGTGCGTCTTTTTTTCAGTGACGCCGACTGACGGCAAGTACTCGATCAAAACTTTCGCTTTGATCTCGAGTTCCCTTGCCAGTTCATTGATACGGACTTGATTCGGATCTGCCATTCGCCTCTGTGTTTACTGCCGAGCCGCCATTCTTGGCTGCGCTGTTATATTCGTCAATCGCTACGACTGCTCTTCCGTTTCGCCGATCTCTGCTTCCCGAACCTGTTCGGTGGCCGCTTCGGTCGCCTCATCCACTTGTTCTGCTTCCGCCGCGACGTCGGCTGGCGCTACATCGGCTTCGGCGTTCGGTTCGGTTGCCGCGATTTCCTGTTCCGCTTCCACTGTGGCTTCATCCACCAAAGCGGCTTCCGTGCCGGCTTCCGCCGCCGGCTGCGTGGCTTGTGCTTCCAGATTCTCGAAGTACAACGCAACCGACTGGTGAATCTTCTCCACCATTTTCTCGCCGATGCCCGGAATCTCTACAAGCTGCTCCGGGGTCATGTCCGCGAGCTTCTCGATCGACGTGATGCCCGCCGCTTCGAGTTTCTCGATCGTCTTCGGTCCTACGCCCGCCAGTTCCGTCAGCGCGGTTCCCGGAGCCGTCAAAGCCGCCATTTGTGCTTCGATTTCGCGCCGCTTCTCTTCCTCGCTCTTGATGTCGATATTCCAGCCGATCAGCTTGCTGGCAAGGCGCACATTCTGTCCCTTCTTACCGATCGCAAGCGATAGCTGCGTATCTTCGACAATCACTTCGAGGCGCTTCTCTTCTGGTTCGACGATCTGCACGCGTGTCACTTTCGCTGGGCTGAGAGCCTTCTGCGCGAATGCTACCGTTTCCTCATTATAGGGAATGATGTCGATCTTCTCTCCGCGCAGCTCGCGTATGATCGACTGCACGCGCATTCCCTTCATGCCCACGCACGCGCCTACCGGATCAACGTCCTTGTCACGGCTTTCCACCGCGATCTTCGTACGCTCGCCGGCCTCGCGAGCCACTGCGCGGATCTGCACCGTACCGTCGTAAATCTCAGGTACTTCCATCTCAAACAATCGCTGCACTAGGGCGGGATCGGCGCGTGAAACCACCACCTGCGGCCCCTTCGCCGCGCGCTCCACGGCGCGAACTGTTACGCGCAGCCGATCGCCGACGTTATACGCTTCAAGGCGCGATTGCTCGCGCTTGGGCAAGCGAGCTTCTGTGCGACCCATGTCCACAATGATGTCCGGGCCTTCCATCCGCTTCACCACGCTGTTGATCAGCTCGCCTACGCGAGTGTGGTATTCGTTATAAATCGTGTCGCGCTCAGCCTCGCGGACTTTTTGCAAAATCACTTGCTTGGCCGTCTGCGCGGCGATGCGGCCGAGCACGTCTGTCGGCTTCGAGTCTAGAATCTCTCCGCCGACCTCGACATCCGGCTGCCGCTTCCGGGCATCGGTCAGCGAAATTTCGCGGACTGGATCCGCAACTTCGTCCACAACCGTATGGACGGCGAACACATCCACTTGTCCCGTGGTCGGGTTGAACTTCGAGCGCAGATCTTCTTCGGTGCGGTAGTATTTCCGCGCCGCCACCACCATCGCGTCTTCAATCGCAGCGACGATGATCTCCGGTTCGATATGCTTTTCCCGGCTGATCAGCTCGATTTGCTGGTACAGCTGACTCGCCATTCGCGTTTCTCCCTGACTCAGGCCGCTGCGGCTGGGGGCGGCGCCTTCGCTTTCTCACCGGCACTTTTGCCCGGTGGCGTTACAGCTCGACCACTAGGTTGGCTTTTTTGATCGCCGCGTAAGGAACCGACATCTCGTTGTCCCTAACGGTGAACTTCACGCTGCCGTCGGAATAACCGGCGAGCCGTCCCTCGTAATACGGTTGCTTGCCTACTGGCTCGTTCAGCCAAATCTTCGCGAGCCGACCCACAAATCGCTGGTAGTCCGCCGGCTTCAGAAGCTTTCGATCCAATCCCGGCGAACTCACCTCGAGCACATAGTGCGGGCCCGGGACCAAATCTTCGACGTCCAGAATGTCGCTCAACTGCACACTCACGTTTTCGCAATCCTTGTGAGTGACACCGGGGTCATGCGGATTCTCGGGTCCCGGTAAACGGTCGATATAAACCCGGAGAAGCCGGTCTTTGCCGATCTTGAATTCGATGTCGAAAATCTCAAGGCCCAACGAATGCGCTACGCGCTCCGCCGCCTTTCGAATCTTGTCCAGTTCCATCCGATTCCACCGGAGTTCGCTGCCGGGCGGGTTTCACGGCGGCAGCCTCCGTCGATACCCCGGCCCAGTGGGCTTTTTCCCGGGCCCAACAAAAAAGTGGGCTCGCGCCCACTCGACCTCGCGACCTCTTTGGATGCAACCCAGTATAAGTGCCGAGCGCCAAAAACGCAACCGCACTCGATCCGGTCCGGTACGGGGCGAAGGCGCATATCCCCGCACAGCTTAGATGCTCACACGAGCCCTTCGCTCCCAGAAAGAAAAACCTCCCGTCAACATCCCGGGAGGTTCTTCAAATCCGCGTCTCGGAACTGACCGGTATCCGGCCAACTCGCTGGCTTACTGCTGCGGCGTAGCGGGCTTCGGAGTCGGCCTTGTCGCCGGAGGGCGCTGCGTTGCCGCTCCGCCCGCCGAGGCGCTTACAGGGTACGTCTGGTCGTAGAGACGAATGATGTCCTGCGTGACATCGGTACTGTTTGCCGCGTAGATCACCGGAGTTGCCTGGCCCGAACGGTCCAGAATCACGGCATAGCCATTTTCGCGGGAATACTTCGTGAGGACATCGATCATCTTACGTCCGATCGTGTCGACGATGTCCCGTTGAGCCTGTTGGAAGTCGTCCTGCGCGTCCTGCGATTTCCGCTGATAGGTGCGCTGGAGATTTTCGCCGTCCCGTTGCAACCGTGCCTTCTCGTCATCGCTCAACGTCGTCTGGCCGGTCCTCAAACGCGTCTGAACATCTTCCAGCTGCTTCTGCAGATTCGACAACTCGGTCTGGCGGGGAGCGAACTTCGTCTGCAGCTGCGCTGCGGCCTGCTTGCCTTCCGAGGTACTCGTAATCGCGACTTGAACGTCGATAACTCCCAATTTACTGGGTGCGGCCGCGCCGCCCTGGGCCCACACCGCGGGAACCATCAGGAACGCCGCTAGGGCTGGGATTGCCAATCGAATCTTCATTCTCACTCCTTGATTGTATCTGCCGTTAAACCGTTAAACACAAATCCAAGATTATAGCCGGGGGTGAAGAATCGGGTCAATTGGTTTCACGGGCGGCAGGCCGGAAAACAAAGGCTTTCCAAGGTCACCTAGTGGGATGCCCCGGTCAACAAAGGGGTTGCCGCAGCGTATCGCCAAGCCCCGATTCGTGCGCACAATTACTGCGGCAGCGGCACCAGCAACACCCGGTTATTGATCTGGTCCACCTGCACCGCCAGATTCAGCCGCTTGTCGATGGCGATCGAATTCGGTCCGACGATTACAGAGGAACTCGGCGGAGGCGTGCCGGCCGCCACCACGCTGCGTACCGTCGTCGCGGGGCACGTCGTCACACCATTCGGATTCGGCGGGCAGACATAGTTCAGAACCGAAATTGTATTCGTCGCGGCGTTCGAGGTAACCAGCGTCGACGTATCGTAGTTGTAGTCCAGCGACGTCGGATTGATGCCGGTGCTAAAGCTGCCCAGCACTACGGACGAGGAGGGATTGACAACCACCACCGCGTTTACCGTGCTATTCGCTACCAGGAAATCCTGATTTACCGGGTCGAAGACCACGCCAGTCGGTAACTGAAAGTTATTTACGGGCGACGGCGTTGGCAGCGGTCCTAGCGAAATAATCTGAAATTCGCTCGTTTGGCCCGCAATGGCTAGTCCCGCAAATGTAAGTGTCGGATCCATCGCCACCGCCACCGGCACCAGGTCGACAGGCTGAACCGCCGATGTGGACGCCGTCAGACTCACCGCAAACGTGCTTAGTCCACCGATATAGAGCGGGCACGGTGTCGCGGAACTGGCGCCCGGACAATAGGTTTCCACCACCTGCGCTCGCGCCTGGTCGGGATCCACCGAAACGCCAAGAGGCAGCGTGCAGCCAACTCCGCAGAGCGCGATATTTGCCGGAGCCTCGAACGTCCCGCTCACTCCCTTCTCGTCCAGAATCGTCACGTCGTTGCTTCCGTTATTCGTAACGACCGCCAGCCCGCTCCGTTCCAGGACCGCTACGCCAACGGGTGTCGTCCCCGTCGAAAAGAAGCTCGGAGCTTGCGGCGTGATCGTTGTTCCATTCAAAAGGTTAATCACCGAAATCGAATTCGACGACGCGTTCGTGACCACCGCCTGATCGAGATACCCGTCTACCGCGACGCCGATAGGATTGGTACCGACGTTCACCGGCTGGATCACCGTCAGGTCGCTTACGTTCGACATCGTCGAGCCGTTCTTCACGTAGGTGATAAATCGTCTCGGCCCGGTAAGATCCGCGGCGGGCACTGTGGCCGAAAGCGACCGTGAATTGATGAACGTGGTCGCCACCGCAACGTCGTCCATATACACCTTGGATGCTGACGTAAATCCGGAGCCGGTAATCGTCATCGTGATTGGCGCGGGCGTGGGTTGTACCAGCGTGAATGAAGGATTGGTAGAAACAATTTGGAGCGGATTGAACGAAGTGCTCAGCGAAAGTACGGAGACGGTATTGTTGCCCTGATTCACCACGTAGGCTTTGTTCGCCCCTTCGTCCACCGCCACGGCCACGGGATTATTGAAGCCGCTCACTGTCTGCAGCACCGTGCTGTTCTCTAGGTCAACCACGTAACCACTGTTCGAGCCCGAATTCACGGCGATGCCGATATTTGAAAGCGAATTCACCGCGGCGGCGGTGAGTCCAATCTGCGTGAACGTCAGATTGTTTTGCGTGAACGGCACATTCGCGATGGACTGATTCATCAAGCTGAATGTCGAAAGCGCCGGAGAAGAGATCGGCGTTTGTGCCGGTCCGGTCGGATCGGCCAGCAAGGCAGTGTGAGTTTGCTGATCGATTCCCACGCCTTGAATCGTCGTCGAAGCCGTCAGCGCCGCCACCACCGATGCAGGACGGCCTCGATCTTCCGAGTTGCCCCCCGTTCCGGGAAGCCTTCCGAGTTCAACTATGTTTACCGCGCCGAGTCCGCCCGGAGTTACCACCGCCCAGTTCAAGCGCTGGTCCACAGCTACGGTGGGATTTAAGCCAGTGCTGAATGGCGTGAGCGCGCCGCCGATCTGCTGCGGATTCGGGCCCGGTACGCCCGTCGAGAAATCGACGATCCAGCCAAAGTTGGAGGACTGAACCGCGACGATCGCCTGATGCGACATCGAATCGATCCCGACCGCGTAAGGAATCGGCGCCGCAAGCGGAGGCGCGTTCGGATTGGGCAGAGTCTCCGTCGTCACTGCGAATGTCGTCAAATCGATCGCCGAAACCGAATTGTCACCGCTGTTCGCCACCACGGCGATGTGATGCGGCAGTTGGTCGTCCACAGCCACACCGGTTGGCGCTTTTCCGACGGTCACAGGCGAGCCCGGCACGTTCGTATTTGTTGCCAGATTGATGACGCTAACGGTGTTGTCGCCGGAGTTCGCGATCACGGCAACTCCCAGTGACGCATCGATGGCAATGCTCTGCGGTTTCGAACCCACCGCAAACGACGACGAAGGCGCCGTCGGTATCGTGCTCTGTGCCGGTTCAACGGCAAGATTAATCGCGGAGAGTGAAGGAGCAGGAGCCACCACGTCCGTGTTGCGCACGGTTACCGGATACAGTCCCGGCGTCGGAAGCGAATTCGATGGCACAGGCACCGTCAGCTGCTGGGCGCTCGTTAGGGTCGCGCCAACCGACTGCCCGTTAATCTGTACCGTGCTCGAAGGCGAGAAGAATCCGCCAATCAAATTAATGTTGGTGTTGTTCAACGTCGGCACCAACGTGTCTGGCAGCGCTGTGACTATCGCCGGTCGCGAAGGATTCACCACCAACCCCTGGTTCGAGGGGAGAATGTTCGAGTTGTCTCCACCCTGAGTCTGCACAAAAAGCGACACTGGCCCCGCGACCGCGAGCGGTCCCCCCGGTATCGTCGCGCGCAAAAGTGTCGGGCTGATGTATAGCGTCGGCACGGGAGTCGGGGGCGTTCCGGCGAGGACCGTACTCGTGCTGAGCAGATTCGTTCCGGTTATATAAACATCCTGTTGAATGGATCCCTCGCTCACCAGGTTCGGCTGGATCGCCGTGACGATCGGATTTGCGGCTGTGGTTACGGTTACCGACGCGGTTCCCTTCGCCGCCGAGTCATATGCAGAAATTGCCGTCACCGTCACCGCGCCCGGCGAAATGGCCGGTGCAAAATATTCGCCCGGAGTGCACGGCACCGTAATCTGCGCGCTTGGACAGATGTAGCCAACGGTCGAGTTTCCGCCCACAATCGGCGTGCCGCCCGCGGCGGTCACTGCCCACGTGACGCCCGTGTTCGAGGTGCCCTGAACCGACGCCGTGAATTGATAGTGTTCTCCGGTCGCGAGTGCGGCTGTGTCCGGATTCACGGCCACCGCCACACCTGACGTGATGCTGACCGTTGCGGTGCCGAATGCAGTCAAATCCTGAGTGCTCGTCGCCACCACAAAAAAGTTGTTCGTCGGAGGCAACGTCGCCGGCGCCGTGTACAATCCGCCCGCGATGCCATTCGCGCCACTGGTAATGGTGCCGTAACCCGAAGCGAGTTGCGTCTGTCCGGTCGTTGGCGGGTTGCAAATGGTGGGCTGGGTGCCGGCGGTATTTGGCGGCAGGCAGATTTGCCACGTCACTGTATTGCTGGCCGATCCTGAAACGATCGCAGAGAATTGCTGGGTGCCGTTCAACGCCACGGTTTTCGTCGATGGCGTCACGATGATGCCGACCGGCGTCGAGTTTGAGCCGCAGCCCACAATCGTAAATAGCGCGCACCCCGCCAACAGGGCAGCTGCTCGCGTTCCTATAATTCTCGTCCCCATTTCCATTACCCCTCTGCGAATTTCGTGGCGCCCGCCACTTTGATGGCTGCGGACTCCCATGGTTTTGTCGCGTTGCCTGCGGGACGGCGCCATGCACCGGCGCGTCCTTAGAAAGTCTTGCCCACCGTGAACCGGAAAGTGTGCTTCGGTTCAAGCAATCCTGCCGGTATGTGCTGCTGTTGTTCTGCGATTTGCTGTACCAGTTCGGGAGCGATCTGCGTCTGCAACACGCCCGGAGGAAGCGAATTCTTCACCGCCTCGCTCAGATAATAGGCGCCCGGAAGTCCGCTAATGGTTTCGTTCAGCCGATGGTAATTGTACGCGTAATAGAACCGGAACGGCGCGTTCACGATCGGCAGCACCACGTCGATTTCTGCGCCCGCCGAAGTATGCGGCAAAAAGTTCGTGCCCGAAATGATCGAGAGATTGCTCGAGACTCTGGTGTTCGGGAAATCGGGGTTCGGATATTGCTGCTGAAATTGCGTCAACGCCTGCTGGTTTAAGGCCAGCTGCGAAGTCTGCAGAATGCCGTTTATGCCCAGGTCGTTGAAGAACGTCAGCGTTACCGGTCCTGCGATCGGGATGCGGTATTCCAGGTTCAACACGTTCTGGAAGTCGCCGCCGGGCCGCGTCGGGAAGTACTCCAACACGGGAACCGTCAACGCGACTTGCGTCGGGTTTCCGAGCGAGTTGATCCGGTGCGGATCGTAATACTCAACCGTAGTCGTGGTTGCGTACGGAATCTGCACGAACGGCGAGATCGTGTAGAAGTTGAAACCGCGGACATCGTTTTCTCCCCCCAGGTAATACCGGCTATACGGCGGGATGTCCTTGCCGCCGTATCCGCTGATCAAACCGGAAAGGAAACGCACGCCCACCACGTTGCGCCGCTTGTTTACTTGATGGAAGTACGTGCTCGTAAACGTCTCGCTGATCGTATTCACGTTGCCCTGGAGCGGTCCGCCCTCCAGGCTCACGCCCAGATAAAAACTCTTTCCCCGCGTCGGGTTCTGCGGATTATCCACTGTGTTGAAGGAAATCGTTGGTGTGACTTTGCTCGATTCGATGCCATTCAATTGCGAAGGTCCCGCGAGGCTGGTGAACTGCACGCTTTCAAACAGCAACTGCGCTGACGTGCTGAACGTCTGAATGTTTGTGGTTGAATATCCGTACGTTAGGCCAACGCGCGTGAACCGCCATTTACGCAGCGGGTAACTCGCGAACGCCGTGAATCCCTTCGTGTTCGTGGTGTAGTTTTCTTGCAGCGCCGGGTTGATCGCGATTTCCTGTCCCAGCAGAATGCCTTCCTGCTTGGCCTGGTTGTAATCGAACTTGTTCGTGAAAATCGTGAAACCCGTCGAAATCGGACGGTCGAAAAGATACGGCTCGGTGAATCCGAATTGAATGTTGCGTTGGAAGCTTCCGACCTGTGCCGTCAGTGAAAGCGTTTCGCCCAAACCAAGGAAATTGTTCGTCGAATACGAAGCGCCGATGAACGTGCCCGCGATACCGCTCACGCCGCCTGAAAAGCTGATCGACTGTTTTCCTTTTTCTTTCAGCTTGAGCTTGATGTCGACTGTACCGGCCTTTACGTTGCGCTTAAGCTCGGCGTTTTCAGGCTTGATCGTGTCGAAATAATTTAGCTGGTTCAGCCGCAGCAAACTCAATTCCCAAAGGCGGTTGTTGAATATCTGCCCTTCGTCGATCAGGATTTCGCGGCGGATTACCTTGTCGCGCGTTGTCGTGTTACCGGAGAACTCAATCCGGCGCACGAAGAACTGCTTCTGCTGGTCGAATTCCATCGTCAGATCGACGGTCTTGGTCTTTTCCTGGATTTCAGTGATTGGCGTCGCGACGAAGTCGATGTACCCGTACTCGCCGTAGGCCTTTTTGTAGTTGTCCAGGGCTTTGCGGATCTTCGTCGCCGAAAAAATATCACCTTCCTTCAGCGGAAAAAGCCGCGCCAGCATTTCCGGCTTGAACACCAAGCCCTGATCCGGATCGGACGTGCGGAAATTCAGTTTGCCCATCCGGTACTGCTCGCCTTCGTCAATCGTGATCGTGATGTCCGCGCGCTTTCCGTTTTTCGAGCCGATCACCGGCCACGGTCCGGGAATTCCGCTCCGAACATCGTCCGTAATCTTCACCACGGGGTCGGCGACGTTCGCCTTGTAATATCCGAGGTCTTTGTAGATTCCGCTTACGCCCACGCCGAGGTCTTCGTCCAGCTTCGACTTGTCGTAGGTCTTGCTGAACACGGGAATTTCCGTGATGTAGAGAGGAATCGCGTACGGCCGGTCGTTATGCATCGACCGGATCAGTTTCCGGTCGGACACGGCCTTGTTGCCCACAAACTTGATTGTGCCTACTTTCACTTTCGGGCCTTCATCAATATTGAAGACCAACTTCACTGCGTTCGTCGCCGCGATCCGCTCGTAGGTTGGCTTTACAGTCGCGAATTGCCGTCCGTGTTCCGCCAGCAGCGCCTTGATCACCACTTCCGCGCGCTTGATCTTTGTCGGATCGAACTGGCTTTCCACCGTCAGACCGACTTTCTTGTCCTTAAACGCGTCCAGAATGTCTGACTCGGTGATCGACTTATTTCCTTTATACTCGATGCGCCGGATGATCGGCCGCTCCTGCACATAGAACACAACGACTTTCGCATTCGGCTCATCTGCTGAGTCTTCCACTTCAAGGCGTACGTCTTCGAAAAATTGCGTGTTCCACAAGGCTTGAAAATCCCGGCGCACCGCTTCTTCGCTGTAGGGATCGCCGGGCCGCGAAAAAATTCGGGCCATCAGCGTGTCTTTCTGTACGCGCCGGTTTCCAATAAATTCGATTCGCTGAATGATGTACTTCGGGCCGTTCTGATCTTGCCCGGAAGGATTCTGCTGGGCGCCGGCGGGATGGCCGAAAATGAACGTACTGAGGCACACCAACACAAGAAATCTGAATTGGCGCAGAAAAATTTTTACCCTTACGGCCATGGCTGTAGTCAAGGCCGCAGCATCCTGCCCAAGATTGTGTGCTCCCCTGCCGGACCGCTCCCCGTCCGGCTGCGCGTAGGATTCCTAGTGGGCCACTGGGGTTGCTTCAACCACTGGACGGAACGCAAGGCCTTCCGTTGCGAGGTAAACCTCCAACGTTGCAGGTCGTTGCAATCCACCTTGGATCAAAGCTTCCGACAGCGGGTCTTCGATGTACTTCTGTAACGCACGCCGGAGCGGCCGCGCGCCATAATTTCGATCGCCGCAGGTCTTTTCCAGAATCCACTGGCGCGCTTCCGGCGTAACCGCCACTTGCACTTGCCGGTGCACCAGCGTTTCGTTCATTTGACCTACGAGCAAGTCAATAATCCTCAGTAGATCCTCGTCCGAAAGTGAATTGAACAAAATCACTTCATCCAAACGATTCAAAAATTCCGGATTGAAGACTCGCCTGACTTCGCCCATCACCATGTCGTCCTGACTCTTCGCCACCGCGTCCAATTCCTTCGAGGCGAATCCAAGGCCCGCCTGCTTCTGCAGCTGACGAGCGCCGATGTTCGATGTCAGGATGATGATTGTGTTTCGGAAATCCACAGTGTTCCCGAGGCCGTCGGTCAGTTGTCCGTCCTCGAAAACTTGCAGCAGAATGTTGTACACGTCCGGATGGGCTTTTTCAATCTCATCCAGCAAAATTACCGAATACGGCGTTCGGCGCACGCGCTCGGTCAATTGGCCGCCTTCTTCATAACCCACATACCCTGGAGGTGCGCCGATCAACTTCGACACAGAATGCTTTTCCATGTACTCGGACATGTCGAAGCGGATCAGCGATTTTTCGCTGCCAAACAGAAATTCTGCAAGCCGTCGCGCAACTTCCGTTTTGCCCACGCCCGTCGGTCCAAGGAATAGAAAGCATCCCACGGGACGTCCCGGCGCCTTCAGTCCCGCGCGGCTGCGGCGAATCGCGCGCGCCAGGGCCGTGATTGAGCGGTCCTGGCTGATGATCCGGCGGTGCAACTCTTCTTCGATGCGCAGCAGCTTCTGCTGCTCGTCTTCTTTGATCGCCGAAACCTGAATGCCGGTCCAGCGTGCCACCACGTCCTCGATGTCTTCCCGCGTTACGCTGCCCGTCGACGACTCATCGATCTTCAATTTCTCACGGAGCGCGCGCAGGTGTTCTTTCTCTTTGCGCTCTTCCTCCGAGTAGAAACGCGCCTTCTCGAACTCGTGGTTCGCGATCGCTGTTTCCATCCGGTGCGTGATGAATTTCACGCGCTTCTGCACTTCGGACACTTCTTCCGGCAGCATTGCCTGGCGGAGCTTTACGCGCGAGCCGGCTTCGTCCAGCAAGTCGATCGCTTTGTCCGGCAGAAAACGGTCTGGAATGTAGCGGTTCGATAGGTACACGGCGTACTGCACCGCATCTTCGGTATAGCTTACGGCGTGAAACTTTTCGTACCGGTCGCGCACGCCGTGTAGCACGCGAATCGCTTCCTCTTCATTGGGCGCAGAAACCTTTACCGCCTGGAAGCGGCGTTCGAGTGAGCGATCCTTCTCGACCGACTTGCGATACTCCGCCGGCGTGGTGGCGCCGATGCACTGAATTTCTCCGCGGCTCAGCGCCGGCTTCAGGATGTTCGCGGCATCCAGCGAACCTTCCGCCGATCCGGCCCCCACCAGAGTGTGCAATTCGTCGATGAAGACGATTGCATTCTGGCTCTCCATCAATTCCTTCATGATTGTCTTCAGGCGCTCTTCAAACTGGCCGCGATACTTCGTACCTGCAACGATCAACGACAAATCCAAAGACAAAATTCTCTTGTCCGCAAGGAACGGCGGTACGTCGCCGTCCGAAATTCGCTGCGCAAGCCCTTCAACAATCGCCGTCTTGCCGACGCCAGGCTCGCCGATCAGCACCGGATTGTTCTTCGTCCGGCGGCACAGAATCTGGATCGCGCGCTCCAGCTCGCGGTCGCGTCCCACCAGCGGGTCGAGCTGACCGTCCATCGCCGCCTGCGTCAGGTCGCGGCTGAATTCTGCCAACAGCGAAGCTTCTTTTGGTCGGTTCACTGGCACCTTCTCCCCCGTTCCGCGACCGAGCTCTTCGCGCACGGATGAAAGCCGCAATCCCCGCTCCAACAAAATCTCCGCGCCAAAGGACTTCTCCTCGCGCAGAACTCCCAACAGCAAATGTTCCGTGCCGACGTGCTTGTGCCCCAGCCGCTCCGCTTCTTCCGAAGCAAAGTTCAGAATGCGCTTGCACTCCTGGCTCAGCGGCACTTCCACTGACGTCGAAATCCGTTCGCGAACAGTAATCCGCGCTTCGATTTCTTTCCGGATCGACTCGATCGATCCCGACGAGCGCAAAAACTTGTTCGCAAGCGCCTTATCTTCACGCAGTAGCCCGAGCAGCAAATGCTCGGTCTCGATATACGGGCTTCCGTACTGGCTCGCCTCGTACCGGGCAAAAAAGATTACGCGCCGGGCCTTTTCTGTATAGCGTTCGAACACGGGTTCACCCAAGCTGTTCTGGAGCTCGCGCCCCACTGCCGGCGTTCCGCGAGAGGGATGCTGCGGAAACTGCGGGCACGTCACCGCACGGCGCAAGCTTTCCATGTTCCAGTTGCAGAACACGGTCGCAACGCCGCGCGAGGTTTAAATTATGAGTTGCAACGATAGACGTAAGATGATGCGAGTGGTGCAGACGCTGCATGAGGCTGAAGATTTTCTCTGCGCTGCCCTCGTCGAGATCCCCTGTCGGTTCGTCCGCGAGCAGTAAGGAAGGTTCGTTCACAAGCGCGCGAGCGATGGCGACGCGTTGTTGTTCGCCGCCCGACAAACTTCCTGCGCGTTGCTCCGCGCGGCCGGCCAGCCCAACTTCTCCAAGCCATTCGTTTGCCGCTTGAAGTGCCTGTCCCAGTGATGTTCCCCGTACCAACAACGGCATCGCCACGTTCTCGGCGGCCGTGAAATCCGGCAGCAAATAATGTCGCTGCCAGACAAAACCCACTTTTTTGTTCCGGTACTCCGCCAGTTCCGTTTCGCCGAACGAGCTAAGCTGCTTCCCAGCGAAGTATAAAGCACCACTCGTGAGAGTGTCCAGCGCGGCAAGCGCGTGCAGAAATGTGCTCTTCCCCGCGCCCGATGGGCCGACGATCGCGACGAATTCTCCGCAGGAAATTGTGAAGTCGATCGCGTCCAGAGGGATGATCTCTTGCTCACCGGAACGGAACACCTTCCGGATGCCGGTTCCGCGCACAAACTCGCCCCCAGCCGAATGTTCGGATTCCGCCGGAACATCCATCACCGCCGTGCTCGAGTTAGGCTGCGGTTGCATCTTCTCGCCACTACCCTTTCAATTTAGATGCCGAATCGCCCGCCAAGTATGTCCTTTTCCTACAGTCACCTAACCATTCCCGGAATGGGAGCGCGGCCGCGCAAATCTAAAGCGTTTCCCTTTTTATCCCAGTACTGTTACCTCGATTCGCCCTCGCGGCCGGGAGCACTTTCGCGATTGCTTCGCTCAAACTTCGCCCTAACCAAATTCTAACACGGCAACAGTACAAATGCAGACCGCTCTCATCCCAAAAAAGCGCAGAAAATCACAGCAGCGCGCACGCGTTGCACACGGCGCGTGATGGCGCGAACGGCGCGCTATTCGAATCTGAGGATTTCTACCGGAAGGATGCGCGAAGCGGATCGCGCCGGCAGCAGCGTCGCCGCCAAACTAATTGCTGTCGCGGCGGCGGCGATCCAGATCGCATCGGTCGCGTTTGTGTGGAACGGTACGTACGGAATCGCATAAACCTCCGGGTTCAGAGGTATCAATCTCCACCGGTCGGCCACATTCGCAAATGTGTAACCGATGATTAGACCTGCTAGCGTCCCGGCCACGCTGACTACCACGCCTTGTAGAATGAAAATCTTCGAAATCTGGCTCCGCCTCGCTCCCATCGACATCAGCACAGCAATGTCTCGCGAACGGTCGGTTACCGTCATCGTCAGCACCACCAGTATATTCAGTCCCGCAACAAACGTGATCAGCCCAATGAACAGCGCCGTCACCAGCTTCTCCAAACTTAGCGCGCGGAACAGTGCCCGGTTCTCGTCCATCCATGTTGAAGTCGTGTAGCCCTCACCGGCACGCTTCAGCAAATCCGCCGCGATAGCGTTCGCATCGTCCATGTGATCGACGCGAACTTCCAGCAAGCTGACCACCTGGCCGACGCCCGCCAGATTCTGCGCCGAATCCAGCGTCACGAATCCCCAATTCGCGTCGTAATCGTAAAAGCCTGAATCGAAAATCCCCGTTACCTGAAAACGTCGTGATCGCGGCAACATTCCAAACGGAGTCAAACTTCCCTGCGGGCTCGTTAGCGTCACAAAATCGCCCGCCGAAAGTTGCATGTCTTCCGCCAGGATTCGTCCGACCATCAATGCCGGAATTCCATCCGCATCCGGCGCAAAATTGTCGTTCCCCGCAACGAGATGAGTCAGCGCTTCACTCGATTTTTTCTCGAGCTCAGGATCGACGCCTTTCAGCACAATCCCGCGCGCGTGCCTCCCTACCGACAGAAGCACTGTATTGTAGATCGCCGGCTCGATCGACTTAACGCCCGGCGTCGCGCTGAGCTTCGCCATCAGTTCCGGATAATCCCGAATTCCATTCGGTCCAGTTGGCTTTAAATTAATGTGGGCGGTAACACTGAGGAGCCGGTCCCGAATTGCCTGCCGGAAACCGGTGTTCATCGAAAGCGCAATCACCAGCGTGGTGACGCCGGCCGCAATTCCGATCACCGCAAGCAGCGTCACGATTCGCAGTACCGCCGGACGATTCGGCGAACGCAGATATCGCCACGCTACCAGCCATTCGAAACTCATTTCTTGGAGCCGTCGCTCGGCTTCGCTTCGCCCGTGGCTCCGGCAGCAGCTCCGCCTTCGGGCGAGCTTTGCGATTCAGCACGGAGCAGCGGGAACAACACCACCTCGCGGATCGCATGAGAGTCCGTGAGCAACATCACCAGTCGGTCGATCCCGATTCCCTCGCCCGCCGTCGGCGGCAATCCATGAGCCAGCGCACGAATGTAATCGGTGTCCACTTCCTTCGGCGCTTCGTGTCCACCCTTATCCACTTGCGCGCGGAATCGCGCCTCTTGGTCGAACGGGTCGTTTAACTCCGAGAAACCGTTTGCGAGTTCCATACCCGCTACAAAAAGCTCGAAGCGTTCCGTCAAGGACGGGTCATCCGGCTTTGATTTCGAAAGCGGCGAAATGGCCGTGGGAAAGTCATATATAAATGTCGGCTGCACCAGATGCGCCTCCGCCACAGCCTCAAAAAGCTCGCCGGTCAGTTCACCATCGGACAGCTTCTCAATTCCCACAATCGGATCCAGATGCTTCCCCCGCGCGTACAGGTTATAGTGTTCTGCCGCACCGCGCGTTCCGCCTGATGCCACTAATTCCGCCGACGTGGGTGCCGCACCAGCTTCAGTCGGCCAATACTTCGTGATCGCCTCGCGCATCGAAAGCCGCTCGAATTTTTCGAAGTCAATCTCCAGCTCGCCATACTTGAATTTTGTACCGCCTGTAACCTTCTGCGCGAGCCCGCGGAAGAGCTCCTCCGTCATGTCCATCAGCTCGCGGTAATCGCTGTACGCCTGATAGAACTCCAGCATCGTGAACTCCGGCTGGTGAATCGCGTCGATTCCCTCATTTCTGAAATTTCTGTTGATTTCATACACGCGGTCCAGGCCACCGACCACCAGCCGCTTCAAATAAAGTTCCGGAGCGATCCTCAGATAAAGATCCATGTCGAATGTGTTGTGATGCGTCACAAAGGGTCGCGCCGTCGCCCCTCCTAAAATGGGATGCATCATCGGCGTTTCCACTTCCGAATAATTTCGCTCGTCGAAAAACCGCCGGATCTCGCGAATAATCTGCGCGCGCATTACAAACACCTCGCGCGTCCGCTCCGTCACAATCAAGTCTAGATAACGGCGCCGGTATCGCTGCTCGACATCCGCCAGCCCGTGCCATTTCTCCGGCAGCGGCAGCAGCGACTTCGTCAGAATCTCCAGCTCGTGCACTTTTACGGTCAGCTCGTTTGTCTTCGTTCGAAAAAGTTCTCCTACAACTCCGATAATGTCGCCCAGATCGAGCAGCCGGAAAAGTTCGAACGGTCTTTCGCCAATTACATCCAGCCGCACATAAATCTGCACTTTGCCGCCGTCGCCCGCGATATGCGCAAATCCCGCCTTGCCGTGCGGCCGGAGCGCAACAATTCGTCCCGCCACTCGCACTTTCACCGGCTCGGCCGCGAGCTGTTCCGCCGTCCGCTCGCCAAATTGCTCCATCACCTGCCTCGGCGTGTGGGACATGTCAAATTTAAATGCATACGCTGTGTGTCCCAGAGCTCGTATCTCGCCCAGCTTCTTCTGGCGCTGCTCGAACTGGTCAAGCGGTTCGAATTCCAAGATTGGACCCTTCCTTAATCGAATTACCTGCGGGTTTTGCGTGAAAAGTATGGCCGGCGGCAAATACGCCGTGTTGGAGGCCCGTTTTGCGTCCGCGCGGCAGTATAACGGTCACATTCAACGAGCGTCAAGAAAACGGGGTCATTCCCAATTCGGTGCTAGAATCGCGGCTGAACTCTTGGGGGCCCCGTGTTCTTCTCTCGGAAGCAGCGCACGTCCTCGGTAATGCACACTGTAGCTGAAGATTGGATCGCTGCTCTTCCTCGCGAAAAAAGCAAACTCTTCGGCTCTGTCGTTCGCGATTGGGAAGCCCATTACGCCATGTTGAGTATCTCGCTCGATGACGCCATGTCTCAGCGCGCGGCCGGGAAACTCGTTTGCGCCCGCCGCCAAGCCGCAGTCTCGTCGGACCTTCTGGCGCGTCTCGCAGCAATCCTGATCCACTCGTGCGACACCGCAGCCGTACACGGCCGCCAGATGCACTTGCTGCCAGCTGTGAACCCTCTAAATGGAGAGTTTTTCCGCGGAGATACGGGCCGTAGTGCCGCCTCCCGCAGCGTACTGATGCATAACCTGTTTTTTGGCGTGCGCACGCGCTTCTCTCAAAAGCTGCGCATCCTTTCCGAAACAATCAGCAAGCTCGCCAACGAATACGTAGTCGCCGCAAATGACGTTGCGGACGGCCTCACGACCCGGCCCGTTGAATCCTGGAAAGAACTGGAATCGCTCCACGACGATTTCACCACCTGCCTCCGAGAGTCCGAAGTTCTGCTGAAGGGTTTCGTTCGAGCGATCCCGTCCGAACAACTTTCAGCCTTTCAATCTCAACTTGAGCAGCCGCCCGCCGCGCTCCGCCCCAAAAAGACACGCGTTCGCACAAAGCGCGCTTCCGCTTAACGTAGAATTCTTCCATTTTTGGAACGCACTTCTGCTCGACTCCATTGCACTGTGAAGCTAAGTGCCGCCTTTCCGGTGTCGTTATCTCTGCGGCTCCTGGCTGGACTCTCACCCGAAAAACAACGAAAATGAAGCTCGCCCGTCTAGTCACAGAAGGACCAGTGACCGGGCAGTGCGGCCTTTCGCCTTCCTGTGTAACATGAGCGAAACATTCTCAATGTGCTGCATCTCACAATTGCGCGGAAAGAACCAATCAGTGCAACTCTGAAAGCAACGGGCGCATCGCAGTGAAGGACGCGTCCCAACGGGTAGCGTGGCCCGCACGAGACGAACAGACGTATCCGGAGAAATGTCGGAAGCGGAAGCGATCCGACTCGCCCAACAGGGTGATGCAGCTGCCTTTGAGCGGCTGTACAGGCTGCACAACCGGCGCGTCTACTCGCTCTGTTTGAGGATGCTAAATAACACGGCGGAAGCGGAAGACCTGACGCAAGAGGCCTTCCTGCAGCTTTTTCGGAAAATCGGGACGTTTCGCGGTGAGTCCGCATTTTCCACCTGGCTGCATCGGCTTTCGGTCAACGTCGTGCTGATGAAGTTGCGCAAGAAGTCCGGCACCGAAAGTTCGCTGGACGAAATGACCGAGCCGGATGAGGACTCCGGCGGCCCGCGAAGAGACTTCGGAACGGTGGATCTGAGGCTCAGCGGTTCGATCGACCGGGTGAACTTGCAGCGCGCCGTCGAGCAATTGCCCCCGGGTTACAAGTCGGTCTTCGTGCTTCACGACGTTCAGGGCTACGAACACAACGAGATCGCCGAAATCATGGATTGTTCGATCGGAAACTCTAAGTCGCAGCTTCACAAAGCGCGCATGCGCCTGCGTGAGCTGCTCCAGGAAGAACTCAGGGATCAGGCCCGCAAGGATCGTAGAGCTGCGGCGGACGCCGTGGGCGAGGTTTGAATCACATGGCCAGCATGTCGTGCAGGCACTTTCATGAAGAATTGGAGCGCTGGATGGATGGCGAGCGCTCCCCGACGGCACGCGCGCACCTAAGATCGTGCTCCGCTTGCAGCGGCATCATCGCCGACCTGAAATCCATCGAAGCCGAGGCTCACAGTTGGAGCGTGCCTCTCGCCGAACCGCCCGAGCGCGTCTGGTCTGCTCTCCGCAATCAGCTCGAACTCGAAGGCATCATCAAGACCGATCCCCGCGAAGCGCTGCAGCCGGCTGCAAGTGCCGGCTGGTGGTCGCGTTGGTTTCAGTTTTCGCCGCGCCCCGTACTCGCCGGCGCCTATCTTGCCGCTCTGGTCGCCTTTTCGTTCGGCGTGAGTGGCATCCTCACAAATCGCTCCACCGATAGCCATGCTCTGACGGCTGAGAATCGCCCTGCGTCAGCACTTCTTGCTGACCAGTTGAACTCTGTCGAGGTCCACAACCTCGCCTCCTTGCGCAATTCCAACTCGCCAGTAGAGGCATCCCTGCAACAGAACCTCGACATCGTTGACAAGCAGATTGCCTTGTGTGAAAAAAGCGTAAGCGAAGAACCCGACAACGAAGTCGCTCGGGATTTCCTTTACGAAGCCTATCAACAGAAAGCGGACTTGCTCGCGGAAATCTCGGAACGCGGAGAAAGCGGCCAATGAGCTCGACTCACCTAGCTTCTAGCCAGTGGCAGTGGAAGACCGCCGGACTGCTCGTGCCCGGCTTGCTCCTTTGCAGCGCGGTCTCCGCCGCCGGACCCGGCCGCCAGGAGAAGCATTTCAAGGTCGAAGCTCATCCGGTCATCACCATTCATAATCCCAACGGCATGATAACCGTGAAGGCCTGGGACCGTGCGGAAGTGCTCGTCATTTCCACTCCCGCCAGCGACAAAGTCGACGTTGATCTGGAGCAGATGGGTAATCGCGTGGATATCTCCACGCACGCCCTCGCGCAAGACGTGAGCACCGAGGACATGCGCGCCGATTACCAGATCAACGTGCCGAGCGACGCCGAGCTTCAAATCCACAACGACTCCGGCAATGTCAACGTCGCCAGCGTTCTCGGCGACATGAATGTCGAAACCGTCGGCGCGGGCGTGGACCTCGAAGACACCGGCGGCTACCTTACCGTTAAAACCGTCGGCGGCTCGTTCCAGTGCACCCGCTGCGCCGGTCAGATCGAAGTCACTTCCATCAGCGGCAGTTTCCGCTTTATGGACATGCGCAGCTACCGCGTCCAGGCGCAAACCACGACCGGCAATATTCTTTTCGACGCGCAGTTTCTCCCCAATGGCACCTATCGCCTGAAGGACTACAGTGGCGCGATCGAAGTCCGCTTCTCTCCTGGCGACTCTTTCGATCTCAGCGCAACTTCCGTCCGCGGCGCTGTGAATAACCAGGCAAACCTGGTCCCCAAGCAACACCCGCAGCATTTCTACAGCCGCTTCGGCAACAGCCTGTTCGGCACTTTCAATGCAGGCCGCGCCAAGGTCGAACTTAGTTCGTTCGATGGTACAATCAATATCCTGAAGCGTGACTGAAGCCCGACTTCACCGGCATTCCGCTCGAAACAGTTATGAATGACGTCCGCGCTCAGGCACTCGTCTGTCTTTCTGGATTCATGGGCAGCGGCAAGTCCACCGTTGCGCGACTGCTTGCCCGCCAAGTCGGCTGGCTCCACGTCGATCTCGATCAACGTATCGTCGAAGCCGCAAACCAGTCCATCCCCGACATCTTCGCCAAACGCGGCGAGCCCGAATTTAGAAAGATCGAACGCGAGCAACTCACTCGCATCGTCGGTGAAGCTGCCCGCCAGCAAAAGCCGCGCGTCGTTTCTCTCGGCGGAGGCACGATTGTCCAACCCCGGAATCTGGCGCTTCTCAAACAGCCGGGCATTACGCTCATCTGGCTGCACTGCCCCGTTGAAGTCCTCCTAGGACGGATTGCGCACATCCAGGACCGACCGTTGTTTCGCGATGAAGCCAGTTTTCGTAAGCTCTATGCGGAGCGGCTGCCCTTCTATGAAGCCGCTGACTTCAAAGTGGATTCCAGCGTCGAACCTCTTCGCGTCGTCGAACAGATTCTCGCGTTGGGTGTTTTTCCGAAGGTGAATGCATGAGCTTCGCATCGAACTCAAACACTCGCACCTCCCGTTGCTTCATCGTTCTCGTCGCTGCTTTCGCTCTGTTGAGTGCGGCGGCTTTCACTCATATCTGCTCGACCCATGCCTCTACGCGCCCCGCCTTCGGCGGCGACAAAAAAATCGGCGGCCTCGCTCCCGACAAAGGCAAATTCAAAATCCTCGTGAACGGCCAGGTCATGGGCAAGGAAGAATTCGAGATCGGCTCGTCCGGCGGAAATTGGCTCGCCCACGGCAACTCCGAGATCACCACACCGCAAGGCGTCACGAAAGTCACCGGCACGCTCACCGCTCGCCCAGACGGCACGCCTGAGCACTACGACTGGTCCACGCAAGGTGCGAAGAAAGCCTCCGCCGCCATCGCGTTCAATGCCGACGTTGCCACCGCCGAACTTCATATGGACGGGTCGCGTCCCTACACCCAGCAGTTCACGTTTAATTCGCCGATGGTCGTCATCCTCGACGACAACATGTACCACCAGTATCAAATCCTCGCGGCTCTCTACGACATGGAGAAAAAAGGTCCGCAGACTTTCGCAGTCCTCGTTCCTCAGGAATTGACACCCGGCGTCGTCACCGTGGATTCGCTAGGCAAGCAGGATGTGGACAACAAGAAAATGGAAGAACTTCGCGTAAAAACCGAGGACAACGAGATCGATCTCTATCTCGATGGAAATAAGCTGATGCGCTTGGTTGCGCCAGCCGCGAACGCCGAGGTCGTCCGCGAGAAGGATTAATCTGGAACCTTCAGGCGGCAGGATGCTGTACGACGAGCCGAATTCCGCCATTCACTGTCTTCACTGAAATGGCTCCGCCACCCGCTCCCAGTTTGCCGTTGAACGAGTGCGCCGCGACCGGATGCGACTTCGCGCCCGCCGGAAACTCCGAGTAAAGCTCACCATTCATGCTGAGCGCGTTTACATTCGCCTTCACGTCTTGAGGCAATCCGAGAATCACTGAACCGTTCACCGTTTCCAGCTTCATCGGTCCGCCGTCGAGCACTTTGCTCAACTCAAGCCGCAGATTTCCATTCGTGGTCTTCTCGCTGAAGCGCCCGGCGCTGTCGAATACTTCCACGTTTCCGTTCACGGTTTTCAGCTCGCCCCCGCCTTCCACGCCCTTCACGATCACGCTGCCGTTTATCGTGTTCACGCTGCCCAGCAACACGCGGTACGGAACGTGGATGTGATACTCCACCGCCACTTCCGCGCCCTGTCCCTTCGCGTACAGCGTCCGCACGGCCACGGTGCCCGGTTTGCTTTGCATGTCGATCTGAACTTGTGAAAGATCGCTCGACCCGTCCTTCGCGACCTTCACGGCGCTCACTTCCACCTCTTCGCGATCCCAGCCTTCCACGCGCACCGATCCATTCACGTTTTCCAGCTGAAAGCTGCCGCCTGCGGCAAGAGGCACGGTTTTCAGGAAATGAGTCTCGTCTGCGGCACGCGCACCGCCCGCGCAACTCAGTGCAAGCACGCACACCAACCCAGCCGCCGTCACGGCACGCTTCACGATTCGATGGGCCCGGCGCTCTTCAGTGTTCAGTTTCACGGTACGCCCCCTTGGCAGCCGTGCTGCTGATTCCTATCCGCCTTTCAACAATGCCACGAATCTCGTTTCGCGCCTCGCAACGCGCGCCATCTGTTCCAATTCTACGGCGTCACCTTCGCCGCCTCGGCTCTTCCTTCGTATTGCCGCCGCTGATTCTGGAGATTGTCCTGCAGTTGTTGCATCTGGTGCTTGTAAATCTCCACCTGCTTCGCCGCGTCGCTCGCGATCAATCGGATGTTTCCCGAGACCGTTCGCAGGTGCACCACTTCTCCGCCGCCGTTCAGCGAACCTACCGCGTGCAACATCTCGCCGCCGTTTGGAGACGGGTTCTTCGTGATGAGCAAGCGGAATGCCGGATCGACGAAAAACTGGTGCTGGTCATCCGATTGCATCTCCGCATCGATCGTCACCGGCAGTTGCCGCGGGATATACACCACAATGTCTCCGTCGCCTGACTGAAACTCGCAAGTCGATTCCGACTTCGCCGGCGTCACAAACCAGGCGGTAATCGCGCCCGTTCCCGTCGACGCCTTCACCGTTCCATCCACCTGGGTCAGGTAAATGCTTCCCCCACCGGTCTCTAGATTGGAAGGTCCCGCCACGCGCACCACGTGAATTCCGCCACCTGCGGTCTTCGCGCGCACTAGGCCCGCCGCCTCGCCAACTTCAATCTGCCCTCCCACGGTCTCGGCCACCAGCTGGTCCGCCGAGTGTTCTACGTAGACGTTCCCGCCGCCTGTGGACAAATGTCCCGGACCGCCGATGCTCGTCACCTGGATGTGCCCTCCATCGGTATGTAACGTCGCGATGCCCCCAATTGTTCCGGCCGTAATGTGGCCGCCGCCCGTGGTTGCCACCAGGTCGCCGCCCACATTCTTCACCGTGATGTGGCCGCCCTTGGTCACAAAGCGTCCCGACCCGACCACGTTGCCCGAGACGATGTTGCCGCCCGCTGTCGTTAGCGAAGCGCGCCCGTTCACATCATCAATTTGAATGTTACCGCCGCCGGTGGTCACGTCTAGGTTGTAATTCATCGGCACGTTAATCTGTACCGTAATCCAAAGCCGTCCCGCCGCCTGCTTGCTGGTGCTCACGCCACGAACCTGCACGCCTTCGGAATCCGCGCGCGATGTCACGATGAACGTCTTCAATAGTTCCTTCGCGTTCTTCGCCGCGCCATCCGCTTCCAGATGTACGGTGTAATCGATCCTACCGATGTCCTGCGTTCTGACGATCACGTTCCCTAGATCAATGTTCACGCGCAGCCGCTCTCCGTCGCGCGTCGCTGCGGACCCACGGACGTCGGATGTCACACGCGACGATTGCTGCGCTTGGGATTTGTCCTTGCCGTCGGCGAGGGAAGCGCTTGGTGCGAGCATGCCGGAACACAGCGCCGCAACAAAGATCGCATAAAAAAGTGCGCGATGCTGCGCGCGCTGCCGTTCGGTTTGCGCGCGGCGGCGCTCCAGAAGAAGTTGTAAGTGATTCATCGCTAGAACTTCGAAGCAGGCGCGAGGTCGCGCAATGTAGCTGCGCTCTGCAAGCGGATATACGTGTTGGGGTCTTTCTGCATGCGAGCGCGCAGTATGTCCAGCATTTGCCGATCGGATTCGATCTGGCCCTTTTCCGCCAGGTCGCGTAGCGAATTCATCGCTTCGATGCGCACTCCTGGATTCTGATCGTTCACCAGCGCATCAAGCAGTGTCTGCCGCACTTGATCCGGCGCGCCTGCCGATTCACTCAGCGCTTCCAGCGATTTAAGTCGCACTGCCGCGTTCTGATCTGTATGCACGGCCTGGCAAAGCGCCGCGCGAACTTCCGGATCGTCGCTCCGCACACGCAGCAGGTCCACCGCGTCCAAACGCATATCCGGGTCGAACCGTTGGTTGTTGTGCAGCACGTTGATCAGCGCGTACTTCACATCGGAGTCGTTCACGCTGCCGCGAATCGTCACCGGATTCTCGGTTCGGATTTGAACCTGTACTTGCGGAGGTTCGCTGGGCCCTGCGGGAAACACATTAATTCCGGCAACCTGTGCGGTGTGGAAATCAATCTTGCTGAGGGGAGTGCTCGAAGACACATTCGCGTCAACCGCTGAGGGATTGGGATCGAGAGTGGGCTGTTCAATTCCGCTCGACGCCGTCAACGTCGCCGATGGCGCCACTTTCGCTGGTGTCGGGCTCTTCAAAAGCTTTGGCCCAAACAACCCCACCGAAAATCCAACCACAAGCAGCATCGCTGCGCTGAACGCCGGCCTCGGCGAAAGCCACGAAATCGGAAGGAATGATCCGAGTGCGCGCCGAACCCATCCGCCTTCTTCTTCCCGGTCGAGTGCATCAACCAGATTTGCCCGGCACGTTGCCAGCAACGCCGCGTCCGGCTCCGCATGCTGCTCGCTCACGATCCGCAGCAGCTCGCTGTCGCGCCTCATCGCCTCGCTGCAGGACTCGCAGTGCTGCAAATGTTCGCTTACTTCCCCAACTTCAGCTGGATCCAGTTCGCCCGCCGCGAAGAGAATTCGCCGTGCGTCAAATTCTTCGCACGTAGCCCACTGATTTTCTTCGCCGCCCTGCTGCCGCATCTCGCTTGTCCTTCGCCCCAATGCTCAAAAAACGCCGACTCGGCTCTAAAATTTACCGAATCTAGCGCATGCTTTCCAGGCTCGCGCGCAATTTCCGCGTCGCCCGGAACAGCGAGTTCTTTACCGTCTCTTCCGAAGTTCCAAGCACATCCCCAATCGCTCTCAACTTCAGCCCTTGGTAGTGCTTCATTTCGAAAACCATTCGCTCGCGCGGCGAAAGCCGATTCAAGGCTGACGAGATCTGCTCGCCGAGTTCCTGTCCCAGCAGGTTCCGCTCCGGATTTGCCTCGGCTCTCTGCTCGGGCTGACGATCGAAAAAGTCTCGCGTCGCGCCCTCTGCATCTTCCAGCGCGGGAGCCTGATCTTCCTTGCGGCTCGTTCGACGCCGCAGATGATCGAGCGCCACGTTGGTCACAATCCGGTACAGCCAAGTATAGAAGCTGCACTCGAACCGAAACCGATGCAGGTTGCGGTACACCCGCAAAAAGCTTTCCTGATAAATGTCGCGCGCATCGTCCGGCCGGTGAACCAAGTTCAATGCCAGCCTCAGCACGTCGCGGTCGTATCGTCGCACCAGAGATTCGAACGCAAGACGGTCTCCCGCCTGCGCGCTGCGTACGAGCGCGTGTTCTTCCGCCAGTTTGGCTGCCGCCGCCTGGCGTGCATCTCCTTCGAGTGCGACGCTGAGCCCCATCGTTTGTGTCGCCGGATTGACCCCTAAGAGCCGATTCGCGGCATTTGACCTTTCAACGTCCATAGGAATAGACGGCCCGCCCCCCGGTTGGTGAGCATTTGCGGACTTCACTTTCCCGCTATCGGACAGCGGTCCCAAAGAGCGCCCTTTAGTGAGATGCGCAGCACTCCTATCGCGTTGCAAGTTAAAGGCTTACCTATCTGTCCGACAAGCCTTAATTCCTCACCGATCCGCACATCCTCACCGAAACGACAACTGCAATGCCGTAGCCAGTCGGTTCGTCTTGTTGCTGCTTGTATGGGTGCCGCATCCCTTGTCTTCTCAAAAGGGTGCGTTGCAAGACTTCAACCCAAACTCCAGACCGGTTCCGGCGCACAGGCTCGCCCGATCCGAATTAATCCATACACCGTCACGCACATCAGAAAATCCACCAGACTCCCCAAATCCGTGCCTTATTATTGTGCCGCAGATATTCCAGGAGATGGGGCTCCAGCGAATAAGAGTGAATCAGATTCGCCAACACCGTCGCAGCGAGATACTCCACCCACCGCTGCACCGCTAGCCCAAGAAATTTCGTCTCCGCCATGACGCCGGGGCGCCGTCGCGCTCACCTGCGTCCGCACAACAATTCCTTTGTCGCCCACCGCAAACCGAAGCTCGCACGACAACCGATGATATAACCGTATGTCTACCGTCTCACGATCGATGCCGATTCAGCTTTCCAACTCCGTGAAATATCTCAGAGGCGTCGGCCCGCAACGCGCCGCCATCCTCGAAGAGCGCGGCATTGTCACCGTCGCCGACCTGCTCGCCTATCTTCCCTTCCGCTACGAAGATCGCCTCCACTTCACGCAGATCGCCGATGCTGTTCCCGGCCAAGTTCACACCATTTATGCCGAAGTCGCCACAACTGGCAGCACCGTTCGATTCGGCCGCAGCGCTCGAGCCATCTTTCACGTCGCCGTTCGCGACGCCTCCGGGGACCTTGGGGTCAAGATTTTTCACGGCGGTTATCTGGAAGGAAAACTCAAAGTCGGCCAGCGCCTCGTTCTTCACGGAAAAGTCGATCTCGACATCTATCGCGGCGGTCGGCGCGAAATGATCAATCCGCAGATGGAATTGATGGGCGATGCCGACGGACCTTCCTCCGATTCCACAGAAATCGGTCGCCTCGTTCCGATCTACGAGGCCCTCGGCGGGGTCAGCTCTCGCATGCTCCGCCGTATCATCTACAGCGTCCTAGAAAATTTCGACGGAGCTGTTTCCGACGCGCTCCCCGCCGACATTCGCGAGCGCTATCGCTTCCCCACGCGTCGCCAAGCGCTACTCTACGCTCACTTTCCTCCGAAGAACGAATCGATCGAGCTTCTCAACAACTTCCGCAGCCCCGCGCAAATCCGCCTTATTTTCGAAGAATTTTTCTACTATCAGCTCGCCATCGCGCGCCAAAAACTCAGCAGCAGGCACCATCGCGGCATCGCCATGCAAGTGCGCGACGATAAAATCCGCGAAGCGATCAAGCGCATCCTTCCGTTCAAGCCCACCGCCGCTCAAAAGCGCGTCCTCGCCGAAATCGCGGCCGATCTTGAACGTCCCTTCCCGATGCAACGCCTGCTCGAAGGTGACGTCGGCAGCGGCAAGACCATCGTCGCGCTTGAAGCCGCCACCATCGTCATCGAAAACGGCTACCAGGTCGCCCTCATGGCGCCCACCGAAATTCTCGCGGCCCAGCACTATCTCTCCGCGCGCCGCTTGTTCGGGCCCGCCGGCTACGGCGTCGAACTCATCATCAGTGGCCGCAAGCGCTCCGATAAAACCGCCGCCCTCGATCGCCTGCAATCCGGCGAAACTCAACTCGCCGTCGGCACCCACGCGCTCATCGAGGATCCCGTGCTCTTCAAAAAACTCGGCCTCGTCATCGTCGACGAACAGCATCGTTTCGGCGTCCTCCAGCGCAAACGCCTTATGGAAAAAGGCGCGTCACCTCACGTACTCGTGATGACCGCCACTCCGATCCCCCGCACACTCGCTCTCACACTCTACGGCGACCTCGATCTTTCCGTAATTGACGAACTGCCGCCCGGCCGGAGTCCCATCGACACATCGTGGCGCGACGAATCCGAACTCTCCGGCGTGTGGGAATTTCTCCGTCGCGAAATCGCGAAAGGCCGCCAGGCCTACGTCGTCTATCCCGTAATCGAAGAGTCCAAGCAGGAACTGAAAGCCGCGATGGCTGAACACGATCGCCTCGCCACGAAACTTTTCCCAAAATCCAAAGTCGGCCTGCTCCACGGCCGCCTCAAAACCGATGAAAAAGATGCCGTCATGGAGCAGTTCCGCCGCAATGAAATCCAGATTCTGGTCGCCACCACCGTCATCGAAGTCGGCGTCGACGTCCCCAACTCCACCATCATGATCGTCGAACACGCTGACCGCTTCGGCCTCGCTCAACTCCACCAGCTTCGCGGCAGAATCGGCCGCGGAAAGGAAAAGTCCTACTGTATCCTCGTCGCCAGCAAGAAAATCACCGGCGAAGGCCGCGAGCGAATCGAAGCCATGGTTGCCACGTCCAACGGTTTTGAGATCGCCGAACGCGACCTTCAGCAGCGCGGTCCGGGCGAATTCTTCGGCACGCGCCAGTCCGGCGACGCAGCGTTCTCCGTCGCCCAGCCGCTCCGCGATCACGAATTGCTCGAACTCGCGCGCAAGGAAGCCATGGCTCTCGCCGACCATCCGGACCGCGCGGCCGAAATCATCAAACAGCTCGAAGCCGTCAGCCCGTCCTGGCGGAAGCGCTATCAACTCGCATCGGTAGGATAAAAATTCGGAAGGTCAACTCGTGCGCGTCATCGCCGGAAAATATCGCAGCCGCATCCTGACAGGCCCGGGCAAACTAAAGATGCGCCCCACCAGCGATCAACTGCGCGAAACTCTGTTCAACGTCCTCGGTCCTACCGTCGATGACTCGCTTTTCATCGATCTTTTCGCGGGCACCGGAGCCGTCGGCATCGAAGCGATCAGCCGCGGCGCGCGTCACACCGTCTTCGTCGAATCTCATGCCGGCGCCGTAAAGCTGATCAAACACAATCTCGATGTGCTCCACGCCCTGCCCGCCGCCGAAGTCATCGAAGCCGACGCCGTCCGCGGCCTGGAACGCCTGAAATCCCGCAAACTCATGGCTGACTTCATTTTTCTCGATCCGCCTTACGACCATAAAGAAGACTACATCCGCACGCTCGAATTTCTCGACGAGTCGCACCTCGTCGCGCCTCAGGGAATCGTCATCGTCGAACACTGGTGCTCCCACGAGCTTCCCGAAATGTTTGGGCGCCTCGAGCTTACTCGGAACCTCGGCCAGGGCGACACCACACTCAGTTTTTACCGCCTAGCAGCCGCAGCCTAGGCGACCGCATCCTAACCGTCGGGTATAATAGGGAGCTTAATGCAGCCCGCTATGCAGCGTGAGCCGGAGCCGGTCGTCGTCGAAGAGACCCTCGAACTCCCCTCTCACTCCCGGCTTCCCCGTCTCGACCTCGGTGTCGATTGGGGCTCCCCTTGGGCCGATTTCCGCTCCAGCCTGCACGACTATTTCAAAGGCCCAAAAGCCCCCATCGACAACTCCCTTCCCGAGGACGCCGACCTCCAAGTCGAGTGGATCGAAGGAAAACTCGGAAAGCGCGGTTACGCTCTTTCCGCTGCGTGGCACGTGCTCGCCGTCGTTTTGATCTGCCTTCCGATTTGGCATTTTCTCGCGATTGAACCGAAGCCGTTCGATCTCCCGGAACCTCAGCTCACGTGGACCACTCCCTCGGCCGATCTTCCGCCGATCGCACTGAAAGGTCCCGACCCGAAGCCGAGCCCCAAGGGTGATCCCGCAAAGCCTCTTGCCCCAAAAGGGGCCGACGCGTTTCATCCGCGACAAACGATTCTGGCGGAACCTGTTCGCCTCACGCATCCGCGCCAAACTTTGATTCAACCTGACGCGCCGCCCGAGCCTCCGAAAATCGATCCGCAGCTTCCCAATGTCGTCGAATGGGCCGGCGCTGCTCAGGCTCCACCAAAACTCAGCCTCGCGCCTCCCACGGTTTCCCAGGCGAAGATCAAGCATCGCGACGTTACCGACGTTGCCGCTCCCGAAATCGCCAACGACGCCACCCACGCCGGCACGTTCAACATCGCTCCCACGCCTGCGAACGTCGCGGCGCCGAGGCTTCCCGTCAGCGCGATGACCGCCGTCGCCAGGAAACATGAGCAGACTGAATCGGCAGCAGCGCCCGAAGTCGGCGCCGCTTCGTCCGGCGACGCGAGTCTCCATCACGTGATCGCTCTGTCGGCAGCGCCTGCTCCTCCGGCTCCCGTCGTCAACGTGCCGCAAGGCAATCTCGCGGCGCGTCTCGCGATTTCTCCCGACGGCAAGCAGCCCGGCGCTCCTGGCGGCTCGGAACATGGTGTCGCGTCGAATGGCGGCGCTGGTGGCACGGCATCGAGCAACGGTGGCGCCGGGAAAACAGGCGGCGGCAACGCGTCATCGCTTCCTGCAGCCGTCAGCGTCACCGGCGGCAACTCGCATACGAGCGTCGGGGGAAATGGCAGCGGCACGGGCCGTCCCACCACAAAATTAAATTTGAAACCGATGGCCACGCCCGACGAGGCCCCCGCGCGTCGCAGCGCGTCCACCATCGGCGCAATCGATCCGCGCCTCCCACCCGAAACCGTTCTCTCGAGCAGTGAGATTTTCACGCTGCACATCGACATGCCGAACCTCACCAGCTACTCCGGCAGCTGGATTGTGAAGTTCGCTGAACTACAGGATGGCCATCCGCCTTACCGCCACGAAGAGGGCACGCTTTCCGGACCTGAGCCCGAGGTCAAAGTTGACCCGAAATATCCGCAAACCTTAATCAAGGAGCGCGTCGACGGCGAAGTCGTCCTCTACGCCATCATCCGCAAAGACGGCTCGGTCGATAGCATCCAGGTCATCCGCAGCCTCGATCCCGCGCTCGACAAAAATGCCATGGAAGCTCTTTCCCGCTGGGTCTTCCGTCCGGCTAGTCGCAATGGCAAGCCCGTCGACTGCGAAGCCGTGATCCACATTCCATTCCGCTTCCGCCCGAACTAACTCCGCTCCGCGTCTGCAGACTTCAACGAAGTCGTTCCTCACGCTTCCAATCAACAGCTGCGCATCCATACCAAGCAGAATTCGGCATCCTGAGCGCAGCGAAGGATCCCTCTTTCTTTCCTCCGCGCACACACTCATACGTCAATCGACAGCGAAGCTTGCGAGCACTGGCACTCCGATTCAGAAACGAGGGTGATTACAACGACAACGCCTTAATCAACCTCGTGACGTGATCCGAAGTATTGTAGAGATACGGCGAAATCCGAATCGCATTCTCGCGCATTGCCGCCACCACCTGCGCTTCCCTCAACCGCTGATGCAGCAGCGCAGTCTCTTCAGGCTTTCGTGCCATCACGCATACGTATGGCCCGCGCTGGCCCGCTTCCGCGGGCGACGCCAGCACGCACCGGTCGCGCGGCAATCGTTCGATGATCTCCTCCACCAGCGCGCGAAGTTCCCGCGCAATTTCCTCCACTCCCACGCGCAACACGAAATCCAGCGACGCATCCAGTGCCGTCAAATTCGAAAAGCTCCCCGTCTCCGCCGCGTCCCACCTCCGCGCGCCACCCTGCACCTTCAAATCCGTGATCGGCAGACCGCTGAAATTGTCGCTGCCCTCGATCGACATCCAGTACACCGGCCCCAGCTCCAGCCGCGTCTTCGCCGTTGGATTCACCCAGAAAAATCCGGTTCCGTACGGCCCAAGCAGCCATTTGTATCCGCTGCTCGTCGCGAAATCCACTCCCCATTCCGTCAATTCGATCGGGACCGCTCCTGCCCCCTGCGACAGATCCAGCAGAAACGCGATTCCGCGCTCCCGGCAGGTCTTCGCTAATTTCTTCGCATCCAACCGCGCACCATTGTCGAATCGCACGAAGCTCGCCGAAACCAGCCGCGTCTTAGGCCCCAGATTCTCAATATAGTCGTCCGCCGTGATGAACCGTCCGCGAGGCTCAATGATTCGCAATGCCATTCGTCCGGCGCGCTGATACGGCACCCACGTCGAAAAATGCATCGGGAACTCGCCTTTTGCCACCAGAACTTCGTCGCCGGGCTTGAAATCCATTCCCGCCGCCACCGCCGTCGCGCCTGACGTCGCTCCGGTCGTGAGTGCGATGTCCGCTGCTTCCGCTCCGACCAGCTTCGCTATCTTTTCCCTCACGCGATTCGGCAAGTCGAAATAGATTCCTGCCGGTAATTGGTCGGGTCTCTTCTTCCATTCGAGCGCGACTTTCGCCGCCACCGCCGCCGACAAAGGGAAAGCCCCCTGAGTCGCACAGTCCAGATAGGCTACGCCCTCAAAATCCGCAAACTCTTTCCTGTAGTCCATATCACCTGCTCACGAGAACGAAATTCAGGCGTACCTGTTGGAAAGGCGGGCTAGGAACACGCGCTAAAAGTGCGTGCGTAAATCCCTGAAGCTCGAAAGAATCAGCAGCCTTCCCGATCCGCTTTCGATTTCAGCGTGCTCGAGCTGCCATGTATTCGCGTGCGGCACGAACGCGGCATTCAATCCAATGTTCAATGCAGGATTAATGTCGCTCCGCGGGCTGTTACCCACCATCCATCCGAGCGTTTTCACGATCTTGAACTGTTCCACCATCCGCTCGTATACCGCCGCGTCTTTCTCCAGCACGATCTCGATCGCGTCGAAGTACGGCTGCAATCCCGACCGCTCCACTTTCGCTGCCTGCTCTGCTGGCTCGCCCTTCGTCAACAATATCAAACGATGATGCTTCGCCAGGTACGCAAGCGTCTCCGGCACACCGTCCAATATGTGCGGTGGTGTCGCCTCGAGTTCCGCCGCCAGCTTTTCTATGCGTTGAACGATTTCGCGCCGCGCCGCGTTCCCGGCCAGCTTCATATACGTGTCTTCCAGCGACCGCCTGAAGCTCCGTACTCCATACCCGTGTTGGCGGATGTTCCGCCGCTCCGTCTCGTTCAGAATGTGCCGGATATATTCGCGCGTGTAGCCCAGATGTTCGAGCTGCGAGATGAAATGGTCGATCGCCTTCTCGAAGAAAATATTGTTTTCCCAGAGCGTGTCGTCAGCGTCGATCAGTATGGTTTGGCGCGGCATGCAAAGTCCTGGCGTCTAAATTTTATGCGATGGTTCAAGGAACTGGCCGCAACGCCGAATGTTGCGCACGCGCCGCGGTCCACTCCACTGGCAGGCGCTCCAACGAGTGCTAAAACTCCGCCTATGAAGAAGCGGCCGACTTCCGCACGCCCGCTGAGACCTCAGCTAGTATCGTACCCGCCAGCTTCTGCAGTTCGCCAAATCGCGTCAGGTAATCCTGAAACTCGCGGTTCAGATCCATCGCCTTCGTCGGGTCGAGCTTCGTGCGCAGAATCATGTCGCGCAGGTGTACTGGGTGTGGCAGCACCGCATCGTCGCGCAATTCTTCCAGCGCGATCGCAGGATCGTAGTGGTACATGCGAATCTCCTGTGATGAGAAAACGATTTTACTCTGTTCCGCGGGATTCGTCAGGCCGTGGCGGGAAGAAATTCGTAGCGGTCGATTCGCGCGGCCACTCCGCGTCGTCCATTGTGCGGTTCCACACGAAGCACTTTCGCATAGCAGCGGATGTGCACATCGCCCGCCAGCGTAATTTGCTGCGGAAGCGTCAATACGAACTCGATTGGCGCGCCCGGATCCATCGTGGCTTCGATCAGGAAGTACAGCCCCCGGAAGCTCACGTCGCGCGTCTCACCCTGCTTCTCCAGAATGCTTTCATCCGCAGTGAATCGAACTCTTAACGGAAGCATCATCGAAAAGCGGCGTGCAGCGCGGCGCTCGACATCCTTGTCCATCAGCCCTCCCAGGAGGCTTACCGTTCGCGCCACGCTATCACCGCGCCGCCCCCCACGCAACGGCTTTCACCCGTAGGACAGCCAACTGGGCGGTGCTTCGGCGACGCCAACTTCCGCTCGAATCCCAATCGCTGTCGGATCACAAAACTCCCTGCGATGCACCCCTCGCCTTTCCGAGTGCCGCATCCTTTTGCCTTCAAAAGGGTGCGCGCCGCATCCTCCACACTTCCGACCCGCACGCCCGATCGCTTCGATCCGCTGCTTCGCAGTATCTCCCGCATTAAGTATGCGCGCGCTCCCCACCTTCGCTTCAGTTTGACGGCTCTTCGCCCCCAAGCTACGATGTCCGCCATGAATCGCGTGGCGGTCCCAGCCGAACTGCGCAAGCATCCGCGCGCGCAACTCCGCCTTCCGGCCCGCCTCCGCTGGCGTGGACCTCTCGGCATGCGCCTTGAGTCCGCGCAAACGGTTAACCTCGGTCGCGGCGGCATGCTTATCCAGTGCCTGGAAGGCTGCGATCTTCATTCACGCGTCTGGATCGCGTTTCCCTACGATCGAAAATCCGCTTCGACTCAGCCTGAAACGCCCGCTCGGGTCGTTCGAGTAACCCCCTGTCCGCGCGGCGGCTACCAGCTAGCGGTCCAACTTGAGCTCCCGCGTTCCGAATCCCAGCGCAAAATCGCGCGCGAACGCCGGACTAGCCCGCGAATCCGTTTCGCGCTCCCCATTTTCGTGCGCGCCGCTGATTCGCCCTGGCCCGAGGAGTCCATGACGCAAGACGTCTCCCACGCCGGAGCCCGCTTCGAGTCCGCTCATATTTACACCGCAGGCGACGCTGTCCTCGCCAAAATCCCCTGGGGTGAATGGGAAGACGCCGGCGAAATGAATGCAAAGATCGTCCGCGTCGAGGCTGCGCCGATCCTTCCGGGTTTCTCGCCCCGTGCCAATCCCGCCAGCGGCACGAGCGGCATCCTCAACACAATCTGCGTGCGGTGGGACAAGCCCGCGAAAAACATGAATCGCCTCCGCCCACTTCGCTAATCCAAAGAACGTAAACTCCATGGCCGACGTATTTCACCGCGCTTTTTTTCTCAACGGTCCCGCCGGAAAGCTCGAAGCGCTGCTGTGGACCAGTCCCCTCGATGACCCTCCGTTCGTCGCGGTCGTCTGCCATCCGCACCCGCTCTTCGCCGGAACGATGCATAACAAAGTCGTCTACCAGGTCGCGAAAACCCTTCACCGCCGCGGGATGCCCGTGCTCCGATTTAATTTCCGTGGCGCGGGCTTAAGCGAAGGCGAACACGCGGGCGGATTCGGTGAACGCGGCGACGTTCAAGCCGCGATCGATTTTCTCGCCAACGAATTTCTCAGCCGCCCTGTCGTTCTCGCCGGATTCAGCTTCGGTTCCTGGGTCGGCCTGCGCGTCGGTTGCAAGGATGCGCGCGTGGAAAAACTCATCGGTCTCGGAGTGCCCGTCGACAAATCCAATCTCGAATATCTTTTCGATTGCACCAAACCGAAGCTGATCGTCCAGGGCGGTAATGACGAATTCGGCTCACGCACAAATATCGAAGCACTCTTCGCCCAAATGCCCGAGCCCAAAAAGCTCGTCATCATCGAAGCCGTTGATCACTTTTTCGCTGGAAAACTTCCCGAGGTAGGCACCGCTATCGATTCGTGGCTGGATTCCTAATTCTGTTCTCGTTCCGTCATCCCGCATCCGATCGTAAAGTCCGTCATTCTGAATCCGCGGCGGCGGAAATCCCTCTTCGCTTTTGTCTTCCGCGCCGACTTGTTTATGCCCGGTTCTCAAACAACTTCATGAACTGTTCCCGCGAGGTCGGCTCCACTCCCAACAATTTCGCATTCGCCTGCACGTGCGACACACGGCTCATCCCCACCAGCGCCGTCGTCAATCCCGGCACCGACCGCGCAAACTGGATCGCCAGCGACGGCGCGTCATTCAATCCCAGCGCCGCCTGCACGAACGTGGGCATGCTCTTTGCCAGTTGTCCCTGCAGCAACGCCGCGCTGGTCACCAGAGCGATACCCAGATTCCTCGCCGCCTGCACCATCGGCATCGCCTTTCCACCAACCACCTGCGTCGGACGTGTCAGTGCCTCCGGCATCGCCAGATTAAACGGCAACTGCACGAATCGAAAATGGTGATCGTCGCCCGCCACATCCTTCGCGATTCCCACCATCTCTTCGAGCGATAAATATCCTTCGGCCTTCGAATCTTCCCGGAACGCGTTCCACGTCGCCATTCCATACGACCGGATCTGCTGCGCCGTAACCGCCGATTCTAGAAACAAAAACGCCTCGCGCACACGGTTGCGGAACTCCGCGCGCGGCACCTCGCTCAGCTGCGTCTCCGGATTGTGGAGGTAAAAAACGTCGATCGTCTGAATCCCCATGTTCCGCCGACTGCGGTCCAGTTGGTCCGCTAAATATCCCGGTGCCATGCAGTGGCATCCCGCCGCGATATCCTCCACGCGGAAAACTCCCTTTTCCAGATATTCGTGCGAAAAGTATACGTTCGGGTCCGCCGGCATCGTTCCATCCGGCGTCAAAAACCCCGCTTTTGTGCAAATCATCAGCTCGTCGCGCGAGAATCCTTTTCCGTAAAGTTCGCTCAACGCCGCGCCGACCGACCGCTCGCTCCGCTGCAGTCGATAATTGATCGCCGTGTCGATCACGTTTATTCCTGATTCCGCCGCTGCCACAATTGCCGCTGTGTACGCTTTGTCCGTCGCCGCATCCGGCTCGCCCAGATACGTCCCGATCCCGATCGACGACAACACCAGTCCGCCTCGGATCTCGCGGAAATTTCCCGGTGCGGTCCGCTTCTGAAAACGCGCCGCGAAGCGGAGCGTCCCTTCCGCCGTGGCCGAACCGCTCTTCAGTTCATTAGGAGTCGAAGCGAATGACGACATGGAACGTTATTGTCCTCTGTGTGCGCATCGCACGCTCTAAAGCGCGGCAGTATAGCAGATGGCTGCGAGCCCGACGTTTTGATTCTGCCTGGATTCACGCTGCGGAAGACTGCGAGCTGGAGCCCAAAGCAAATCAGCTCATCGCCGCGCGCTTATCTGCCGACTCTGCGTCTGACAATCCCTGCGCCGCAATCAACTCCCGCGCCTGAATCTGAATTCCCGGTAACTTGCGTAGGAATCGTGCCGCTCCCCAAATTGCGCCAACTCCGCCGATCGCAACTGTCCACGGCGCGCCCACTCGGTCCGCCAGTCCACCAGCTAAAAGCGATCCCAGAGGCGCCATTCCCATGAACATCATCGTGTACACAGCCATCGCGCGCCCGCGCAGCTTGTCTGGCACCATCGACTGAATCAGCGTATTCGATCCCGACATCTGCAACATCACGCCGTACCCCACCGGAACCAGCAACAACACAGAAAGCCAGAAAATCTTCGACATCGCGAATAAAATCAACGACACACCGAACGCCGCCGCCGCATATCCCACCGTATGTCCCAATCCCTTCACGCCTCGTCGCATCGCCAGCGTCAACGCGCCCAGCAGAGCGCCAACGCCGCTCGCGCCCATCAACATTCCCAGTCCGTGAGCGCCGCGATGCAAAATCCGGTCCGCGAACACCGGCATCAGCACGCTGTACGGCACGGCCACCAGGCTCACCACGCCAATCAACATGATCAGCGCCATCATCGGCGCCGTTTTCTGCACGTATTCAAATCCCTCTTTGATGTGTTCGTACGGCGAACTTTTGTGTACGGCCTGCTGGAACGGCTCAAGGCGCATCATCAGCAGTCCGATAATCACCGCGATATAGCTCACCGCATTCGCAAAAAAGCACCAGCCCTCGCCAAATTTTGCCACCGTAATTCCCGCGACGGCCGGCCCGATCACTCGCGCTCCGTTGAACATTGACGAGTTCAGCGCGATCGCGTTCATCAAATCCTCGCGCGACACCATCTCGATCAGGAACGATTGCCGCGCCGGTACGTCGAACGCATTCACCACTCCAAGCAGCGCCGCCAGCACCACCACTTCCCACACCTTCACGATATGTAGCAGCGTCAGCACCGCCAGCGCGAACGCCAGAATCATCGACGCAACCTGCGTTCCGATCACCACGCGATGCCGGTTCCATCGATCCGCCGCGAGGCCTCCGAGTGGCGCAAAAAGAAATATCGGAATTTGACCGGCAAATCCCACTACGCCGAGCAGCAGCGACGAGCCCGTTAACGAATACACCAGCCACGCCTGCGCCACGTTTTGCATCCACGTGCCGATCAACGAAATCAGTTGTCCGCTGAAGAAAAGCTGAAAATTGCGGTGCCGTAACGAACGGAACATGTCCTGCATCCGCGATCGTGGCGAAGCCGTCGCAAGCTCGGGCGGAGCTGGAAGAGCTTCCTCTGTATCCGCGTTGGACATTTTCTCAATTGTACGACGCAAACCTCGCATCGCACGTTTCGATCGCCCGCCTGTTTCGATTCAAACTTTCAATCGACGCGTTCGTCGACGCCACACGGCCTAATTCGGAGATGGCTCGATCGGCTTCACTTCCGGAGGAGGTGCCAGTAGGCGCGCACATGCGCGCATGATCCTTCGATACGGCCACACTTCATCGCGAAACAAAATCTCTCCGTCGCGCGGCTTCGAATAAAACCACCGCGAAATTAGCGACAAATGCTCTGAAAGCTGCGGCGCCACGTGCTTCATCCCAAATTTTTCCCGTGCGTCCGTCTCACTCGTCGCAGATTGCGCATCTGTTCTCGCGCTCGCTACTCGCGCCTTCTCAATCGGCGTGCCTGTCTCATCAAAAGCTTCCGGCTCAAGCGCTCGCTTCAGCAGAGCCTCGGCGGACCGTGGCTCCGCCGTCACATCCCCAAAATTCAGCACCAGCGGCACGCCCAGCGTTCCCGCAAACACTGGAAACGCGACAATCGTTTTCTCCTCCACGCCTTTCTGCAAAATCACAGCATCGAGTCCTGCGATCGGTCCCGCGATCTCTGGCAATCCCCGCAGTGCAGTCGACGCTTTTTCCAGCCGCTTGTGCAGCGCCGCCGCCTTCTCGAAATCCAGTGCCTCGCTCGCGTGCTCCCGCTCCGTCTCCAGCGACTCCGTCAAACTCTCGCCCGAAGAATCCAGCGTAACCAGAAGTTGCCTGACTTCCGCCACATACTCTTCCTGTGTGCACCCCGCAAAGCACGGTGCCAGGCACATCTTCATCTCCGAATAGATGCACCCAGGAAATGTTGGATCGCGCAGAATTTTGATCTGGCATCGCCGCGTTTTGAAAAGATCCAGCAGTCCCGTGCTGAATTCCTCCGCGAACTGCCTCGAAGGAAACGGTCCGAAATAAAACCCTTCATCTCCGCGAATTTTCCGCGTCACATAACACCGCGGGTAGGCATTTCTCAGATTAATCTTCAGCACTGCAGGAGGCCGCAACCGAACCACGTCGCGGTATCGCGAAGGAAACTGCTCGCGCGCATTTTCATACAGCGCGATGGACTGCTCGAACTTCGATCCGGTAACCCGGTAGCGGATCCCCGCCGCCACGTCGCGCAAATTCAGCCGCTTCGATCCCGCTTCCGGCCGCCCCAGCAGCCGAGTCGCCGCTGCGCGAATGTCCGCTGTCCTCGCCAGATACGGCCGCGCGCCCGCAGGCTTCATCGACAACAGGAATACACCGGGGCGGGCAGGCAGCGCTTCAAAAAACTCCACGTCAAATGCCGCTCGAAATTCCTCCGCTCTATCCAGCTCCAGCATCGCCCAAAGAATACCCGCGCTGTGGCTGCACGGGCAACTCTCGCGCTCGCCGCGCGTTTTTCCTCGCCAATACTCGAACGCGAATCAGCCAGAAAACCAACAGCAGCAACGGCAGCACGGTCAGCACATTTAACATTCCTGTCGTCCGCATGAACGCCGGAAAAATATGCGCCCGCGCCAAAAATACCGACGCCGACGCGATGAACAATGCAAAACACATCCGCCACAAATGGCGTGCCAACCTCTGCGCCCCGTCAATCCCGCCGCGCAGCAGCACTCGCGCGTCACCCAATACTCCAATAAACGCGATCGTTCCGAGAAAAAAGTACGGTCCGGGCGGGTATCCGTGAACTTCGCCCGTCGGGCTGCGGAATGCTTCCATGCCATACGTCGCTGCAAACGCCGTCACTCCCACGCCCGCCGCCAGCGAAGCCCAATTCCAAAAATCGATACCTCTGTCTCGCCGCCGCGCCGTGAGCCACGCCGTCGCTACCAGATACAGCGTCAGCGTCCCGCCCAGCACATTACCCGGCTGCGATTTCAGCACCGCGAGAATCACTCCGCTTCCAGCGAGCACCACCATCGCGGCCACAAAAATGCTTCCGGCGTACGCGTGCCGTCGCGATCCTTTTCGAAACACAATTGCCGCCGCTCCCGAAATGAGCCCGGCGATGCCCCCGCAAATGTGAAGGAATAATAAAGGTGAGACGCTCATCGTGCCTCGTCAGCGCACTTTTGGAACCGCAACTCGTCACTACGCATTGATGCCTGAATCTGTTCCAGCAGTGAGGGCGAATTACTCTTCGCGCATCAACATCACGGGATCCACAGACAGCGCTCTCTGCGCCGGAATCCACGTCGCCACTAAACCGAGCAGCAGCATCGCCAGCACCACGCCCGCCAGCACCAGCGGATCCCTCGGCGTCGCTTGATACACAATTACGGACAGCACTTTGCTCGCGAGCAGCCCCAGCACCAATCCGGCTGCCGATCCAAGCGCCAGCAACTTGAACGCGCGTCCCAGCGCCGCTTCGAGCACTTCCTTCCGCTGCGCTCCCAACGCGATCCGAATCCCCAGCTCCCTCTTCCGCTTGCTCACCGAATACGCCGCCAATCCGAAAATTCCCGTCACCGAAAGCATCGCGCCCATCGCTCCAAGCACACCCAGTGACACCGTCGCCATTCGCGCCGGAAACAGTGGAAGGTCCAGCACCTGCTGCCACGGCTGTACGTCCGACGGAAGTCCCGCATCCAACGTTCGCAGCGTGCTCCTCATCGCCTCCGCCAACTCTTGCGGATCTCGATCCGATCTCACGATCAGCGAAGTCTGGCTTGCCGGTACTTGCAGGATCGGAAAGAACATTGCCGTCTGCAGGTCTTCCGTCAGATTCTTGTATTTTCCGTTTTCGGCCACGCCCACCACTTCAATCCGCGCTCCATCCGGCATCTTGTAGTGCCGCCCCAGTGCGTTCGACGCGGACCCGAAGATCCGCCGCGCGAACTCTTCATTGACCACCGCTACACGCGGCGCATTCTTATCGTCATTCCAGGTGAACGCTCTGCCCGCCAGCAGCGTCGTCCGCGCCGCCTCGAAATATCCGGGAGACACGTTGAACATCACCGGCGACGATGCAGCGTTCGCAGGTTTCAGGTCCGAGGTTTCATCCGTAAAAATATCCGAATCGTGCCAGCTTCCATTCGCCATCGGCAGCCAGTCGATCATCCCCACCGAACTCACGCCGGGAATCGCCGCCATCGCGTCGATCATGCGTTTCTCCATCACGGGTACCTGGTCTCCGTGATAGCCGGCCATGTCCAGCACGGTGTCCATCAACAGCGCACCTCGCGGCTCGAATCCGAAATCGCTGTGCAGCGACCGGATCAGTCCGCGCAGCGCCACCATGGAAGAAGTCACAAGCAGCGCACACAGCGCGATCTGCACGCAGAGCAGCGCGTCGCGCACCGTGATCCGCCGCCGCGGCGAACCCATCGATCCCGATTTCACGATCTCGTACGGATCGGTCTGCAGCACCTGCTTCACCGGCACCGCGCCAAATAAAAATCCGCTCACGATCGTCAGCAGCAGCGCCACGCCGTAAACCCGCGCATCCGGATTCACCGGTAGGCTCAGCGGAAACCGCGGCACGGGTTCCCACGTTCTCAGCGACTCGAGCAACATCATGCTGCCCCACAATCCAACCGCGCCCCCCATCGCGGAAATCAGCAGCGCCTCGGTGAAAAGCTGCCGCATGATTCGTCCCCGCGTCGACCCCAGCGCCATTCGCAACGCAAGCTCTCGCGCGCGATCCGCCGCTCTGGCCGCAAACAAACTTCCCAGGTTCGCGCACGCCGCCAGCAAAATCAGCCCCGCCAGCACCGTCAATCCCGTCATGAACGCTCGCGCCGGTCGCCCCATGAAATCTCCATACAGGCTCGGCCGCGCCAGACGAAAGCTCGGCGCCGCTTCAATCTTCGGATACGTCTTCGCCAGATACTCGCCCACAGAATTCACATCGTCGGTTGCCTGCGCCGCAGTCACGCCCGGCTTCAAATGCCCCAGGATCTGAAACAGGCTTCGCGTCGAGCGATCGGCCAATAGATTCGAGCCATCGATCTGTTCTTGATTCACGAACGGCATGAAAAAATCCGGCGCGAACATGAACAAGGTTCCGTGAAATCCCGGCTGCGCCACGCCGATGATCGTGTACGGATGTTTGTTCAGCTGCACCGTCCGCCCGATCACGCCCGGATCCTCCGCAAAATGCGTATGCCAGTACGCGTAGGTCAGCACGATGTACGGCGCGCTGCTTGCCCCGTGTTCGTCGGAGGCGTGAAAGAACCGTCCGAGATACGGCTGCACTCCCAGCACATCGAAATAATTTCCCGTCGCTTCGATCGTCCACGCCGGAGTCGTCCGGTCGCCCGTGTCCAATCCAGCCTGGTTGATGTAGAACGCCGCCAGGCTTTCGAAGCTCGAATTCCTGTCGCGCAGATCCAAATAATCCGGATAGGACTCCATCCCGCCCAGATCGCTTCCCCACTCCAGCGCGTAAAAATTGTCCATGCGCGGAAGATCCAGCGGCTTCAGAATCGCCGCGTTCATCACGCTGAACACCACCGCGTTCGCGCCGATCCCGAGCGCCAGCGTCAACACCGCGACGGTCGTGAATCCCGGCGACTTCTTCAGCAGCCGCACCGCATATCGCAAATCCTGCACGATCGAATCGAAAAATGATCCGCCCGCCGCTTCGAGTGAAGCCTCTCGGAATTTCGCCGCGCCCCCGAATTCTAGCCGCGCCGTGCGCTCAGCCTCGGCGCGCGAAAGTCCGCTCCGCTCCAGATCGTCCGCGCGGTGCTGCATGTGCGACCGCAGTTCGTCCTCCGCCTCAGCGCTCATTTGCGAACGCTGAGACCAACTCGCAATCCGAAACCGTAGCGTGTCGAGGAATTTCATGCTTCCTCCGGTCGCGACGCGAGCGCCGCCCCAATCGCCGTCGCCAGCCGATTCCAGTTGTCCGTTTCTTCCTGCAGCCGTTTCCGTCCCGCCACAGTCAGTTCGTAGAATTTCGCTTTGCGGTTGTTTTCCGAGGTTCCCCACGCCGCCTTCAGCAGTCCCTGCCGCACCAGCCGAAATAGCCCGGGGTACAGCGCGCCCTGCTCGATCAGCAGCGCGTTGCCGGAGATCTGCGCGATCCGCAACAGAATTCCGTAACCATGCAGCGGTCCCAACAACACCGCGCGAAGTATCAGCAGATCCAGCGTTCCCGGAAGCAGTTGTGCCTGGTCGCCCACGAGCCCTCCTAACTTGATTAGGAGTGATACTCCTCACTCCCCTAAGCTGTCAAGGGGAGTTTCCAGGCCAGGCGCAAGTCGCTATGTCGTAAGTCTTTACGGGTGCCGCACTGTCTTAACTCAAAAGGGTACGCGTTGGTCGCTCCACGGGCGAACGCCACGTGCACCTAATCAGTTCACCTGATAAGTCAGACTTGTAAGTCTAACTGTCTTTCTGCTACACTCCCCTCATGCCGCGAAAGACTCTGGAAGCTTCCTCCATCGAACTCGCTCAATCCATCGGTCTTCTCATCCGCCGCCTGCGCGCCGCAGCTGCATCCACCGAACTCTCCCTCACCGAAGCCGCTGTCTTAAAGCGCCTGGATGTCGACGGCCCCGCCACCGCCGCCGATCTGGCCCGTGCAGAAAGCATGCGCCCCCAATCGATGGGCTCGACCATCGCTGCCCTCGAAGAACGCGGTCTCGTCGAACGCAAACCGCATCCCACCGATGGCCGCCAGCTCAATATACAAGTCACCGCGAAAGGCCGCGTGCTCCGCATCAGCCATCGCGATGCAAAGCGCACCTGGATCGCCGAAGCCATCGGTGAACTCAACGACGAAGATCGCGAAACACTTTTCCGCTCCGCCGAAATCATCAAACGCCTCGCCGAAAAATGAGCATGCCCGCGACAAATTCGCCAAACGCGAAAGCCGCCAGCTCGGCAATCTCAAAGTTCTCGCATGCATGGCGCGCGCTTCGTCACCGCAACTTCCAACTCTACTTCTTCGGGCAGGGCATCTCGCTGATTGGCACTTGGATGACGCGCCTCGCCACCGGCTGGCTCGTCTATCGCCTCACGCACTCCGCCCTACTTCTCGGTGTCGTCAGTTTCTCCGGCCAGATCCTGGCTTTCCTTCTCGGGCCATTCGCCGGTGTCTGGGTCGAACGCCTCGATCGCCGCAAACTTCTCATCTGGACGCAGGTCCTCGCCGCCGTCCAATCTCTCGCCATGGCCGCGCTCACTCTCGCGCATATCATTCATCTCTGGGAGATCATCGCCCTCGCAGCGCTCCAAGGCGCCATCAACGCCTTTGACATGCCCGGCCGTCAGTCCTTCCTCGTCCAAATGGTCGAGGACCGCAACGATCTCTCGAACGCCATCGCCATTAACTCCTCCATGGCCAACGGCGCGCGTCTTATCGGACCCGCAATCGCCGGCCTCGTGATCGCTGCTCTCGGCGAAGGCTGGTGCTTCCTTCTCGACGGCCTCAGCTATTTCGCTGTCATCGCCTCTCTTCTGGTCATGCATATTCACGCCCCTAGCATCCGCCGCAATGCCGCGAGCATGTTCGAGCAAATGCGCGAAGGCTGGGACTACGTCCGCAACTTCCGTCCAATCGGGACGATACTTTCACTCTTCGCGCTCATCAGTCTGATGGGCTATCCGTACATGGTTCTGCTTCCGGTATTCGCCCGTGAAATGCTGCACGGCGGCGCAAGAACGCTCGGCTCGCTCAGCGCCGCTTCCGGCATCGGTGCGCTCATATCCGCTCTCTCGCTCGCCGCGCGCAAGTCGGTCGTCGGCCTAGAACGCATGATGCAAATCGCCGCTGCTACGCTCGGCCTCGCGCTGATTCTTTTCGGCCTCTCGCATACGCTCTGGCTCTCGCTGCTGCTTCTCGTCTTCGCCGGATTCGGCCTGATCCAAAGCGCATCGGTCGCGAACACCATTGTTCAGTCTCTGGTCAGCGAAGATAAACGCGCCCGCGTGATGAGCTATTACACGATGGCTTTCTTCGGCGCTGCTCCTCTCGGCAGTCTTCTTGCCGGAATGCTCGCGCATCGCATCGGCGCGCCGCACACCGTGATGCTCACCGGCGCGTTCTGCATCGCTGGAGCACTCTGGTTCACGTTACAGTTGCCGAAGCTGCGCTCCGACATGCATCCCGTCTATCTCGAGAAGGGTTTGTTGCCGGCAGACGACGAACTGCTTGTCGCCGAAGAACACGAGCTGGTCGTATGACATCGCCCGAGTTTTCACGCAGGAATAAAAAGGAGAGACCGCAGTGAACTGGTACAACTACGTGGCTTGTTTCTTCTCCGGAATTTTTCTCACCAACGTGGTGCCGCACTTCGCCAAAGGCATTTGCGGCGACCGCTTCCCTACGCCCTTTGCCAAGCCGCCCGGCCAAGGCTTGTCCTCGCCCACCACCAACGTTCTATGGGCGCTCGCCAATCTCGTGGTCGGCTGCGAACTCTTCCGCATCGGCAACGTCGCCAGCGGCGCCGACTTCACGCTCATCGTTTTCTTCGCCGCCGTCGCAATCTTAAGCGTGCTGATGAGCGCGCGCTTCGCCCACAAAGACGTGGGATAGCCCGCCGCGCAGGCTGTCGTCCTACGACCGCACAACACAATTCACGCCGAGGCGCGCGCGCTCGGACCACAAAGCGCGTCAACAAACCCGCTCTCGAATTCACACAAAAACGTCGCCGCGCATCGCACCGATTATTAAAAGGAGCCCCATGCCACTCACACAACTCGATCCAAACGTCGCCCTCGTCATTATCGATCTTCAAAAAGGAATCGTCGGACTCCCTACCGTTCATGCCGTGGCCGGAGTTCTGCAAAATGCCGCGGCGCTCGCCCGCACTTTCCGCCAACACAATCTCCCCGTCGTTCTCGTCAACGTAGCCGGCCGCGCTCCCGGCCGCACTGACGCGGGTCCCTTCAAATTCACTTTCCCTCCCGACTGGACCGACCTCGCTCCCGAACTCAACCAGCAGCCCACCGATCATCTCGTCACCAAGCATCGCGTCGGCGCGTTCCTCGGCACCGATCTCGACGCGTATCTCCGCAGCCGCAAGGTCACACAAATCGTTCTCACCGGAGTCTCCACCAGCAGCGGCGTCGAAGCCACCGCCCGCTCCGCCTACGACCTCGGCTATCACGTCGTCTTCGCCACCGACGCGATGACCGACATGTCCGCTGATATGCACGATCACTCCGTCGAGAAAGCCTTCCCAAAGCTGGGCGAACGCGACCTTTGCGCGGCTATCGTCGCCCGACTCACTGGCACCTCGACTTGAGCGCGGTGTTCGACTCGCTCGAAAATAGGCCGAGTTGGGGCCGATGAGCGAGTACCATCGCGCTTTGTTTTCCTGAAGTTCCGTTAACATTTGAATCGGAGGAGCGCCGATTAGATTCGGGTTTGCGGGGAATAGGTAAAGCAGAGACGCAATTTCGCAGGCCAGGGCGAGGCACAGGCGTAATCCCACTGGGATTCCTCGGTGCGAATAAGTGGCTTTCCACTCATTCAAGAACGCGTCGAGTTCGTGACGAATAGAAATGAATTTGTAGTGCAAACGCTGGGCCTACGAGGCGTTCTAATCGCACCTCGACGATTAGAAATGGGATCAATGTGAAGCGCACAACTACAATCGTATCTAAGGGAGCTTCTAGGGATAGGCGCTGTGCCGGGGTGGAGCCTTCCGGCACCGAGGTCGTACGCGGCGCGCGTCATGTCGGCTTAGCAGAAGGCCGATCGATCATCCCAATGATGTCGTCGACCGTTGGTATATAAAAAGCAAGGATGATTTTGGGGATTGAGGAGCGGAAAATGGCAATACCGAGTGGCACGGAGTCAGCGCGGCCATTCCTGCCGTCCAAAGATTTCGAGGCGAGCAAGTCGTTCTATGAAGCGCTCGGCTTCCGAAAGTCGCTGGATGGAGCGGATGTGGCCATCTTTGGCGTCGGCGCAGGAGTTTTCGGGAACCAGGGCGCGTTCATCGTGCAGCGCTACTACCAGAAAGAATGGGCGCAGAATTTCATGATGCAGTTGATGGTCGACGACCTCGACGCGTGGTGGGCGCACATCGTGAGCCTGGATTTGCCGGGCAAGTTTGGTGTGCAAGCGCCGGCGCCGCCGGCGATGCAGCCCTGGGGACTGCGCGTAGCATATGTGTTCGATCCAGCAGGCGTGCTCTGGCACGTCGCGCAACGCCCATGACGCGAAGGTGCGTCGGACGATGATCGTATATACGGACGCAATCCAGAACCAATCGAACGCATCAGCCATAAGCGCTGATGGTATGACGAAGCATCTCGCCTCGTTCGCGGAAGGGTAGTGCGTCGATGTTGAGCAAGCCCCCTGTCATCGCCTCGATCTTGCTCGCTGCGGTGGGCAAGGCTTCCGTCCCCGTCCCTCCGCAAAATCAGCCCGACGCCTCTCCTAACGAGTACAAGGTGTTCGAGTCGGTGCTGGGTCTGATGGACCACATACCGAAGGCCGATCCGCGCATCAACATTTATGACGTGACGCTAAACAGCAAATGCGGCGATGATGCCGATCCCGCGCCACTCGCGAACGGCTGCACGTTTCTGTGGATCAAGCCCGACAATGCGCAAGGCGTGAATGAGCTATTGCGCCAGGACTGGAAGGACATGGACGATTCCACCTGGTTGGATTTTGTAGCGACGAATTCCGCTAGCGTGGGATTGCACGAACCGATCGCCACGCCATGGAAGCACAACCTCGTCGGTCCAAGAGCCGAGTCATCGAAGGACGCGGACTCGCCGGATTTGACGATCTTTCTTTCACGCGTGGGTTTCAATCCAAAGAAAACCGAAGCAATCGTCTACGTGCTGACGATTTCTTACATGAACCAGGTGAAGACGGCAGGGGATTATTTTCTCTTTCGTACGGATAAATCGGGAAGCTGGAAAGTCAAAGGCAGAGTTACGTACTTTTCCAAAGATAAGGACGACGCCTCGCAATAAAAGAAGAATCCGAATTCGAAAACGCCAGGGATGGCGCGCAGCCTAGTACGACTTCAATACCCAGGACGAAATCACGAGTCGCTGAATCTCGCTGGTGCCCTCGTAGATTTCGGTGATGCGCGCGTCGCGATAGTTGCGCTCGACCGGGTACTCGCGGCTGTAGCCGTTGCCGCCGTGGATCTGGATGGCTTTGTGTGCTACGCGCGTGGATAGCTCGCTGGCAAAAAGTTTCGCGATCGACGCTTCCATCGAAAACCGCGCGCCCGTGTCCTGCTTCCACGCCGCCTTGCGCACCAGCAGCCTCGCCGCGTCGATCTCCGTGGCCATGTCCGCCAGCATGAACTGGATTGCCTGAAAATCCGCGATGGGATGCCCGAACGCCTGGCGCTCCTTCGCGTAAGCCAGCGCCGCTTCAAAAGCGCCCTGCGCGATCCCCACAGCCTGCGCCGCAATGCCGATCCGCCCGCCGTCGAGCGTGGTCAGCGCAACCTTATATCCCTCGCCTTCCTGCCCAATCCGGTTCGCTACCGGCACTTCGCAATCCGTGAACGAAAGTTCCGCGCACGCCGTCGCGTTGATCCCCAGTTTTTTTTCTTCCTTGCCGACGGCGAATCCCGGCGTGCCCTTCTCGATCACCAGTGCCGTAATTCCCTTCTCGCCTTTCTCCGGGTGCGTGTTCACGTAAACCACGGCCGCATCCGCCGCGCCGCCATTGGTGATCCACGCTTTCGTTCCGTTCACCACGTACTTGTCGCCCTTCAGCACCGCTTTGGTTTTCAGCGCCGCCGCGTTCGATCCCGCCTGTGGCTCGGTGAGCGCGTAGCAGCCGATCTTTTCTCCGCGCGCGAACGGCGTCAGCAGTCGCTTCTTCTGCTCGTCCGTCCCATACCGGTAAATCGGATCGCAGTAGAGCGAATTCTGCACCGACAAAATCGCGCCCGTCGACGCGCAGTACTGCGAAATCTCCTCGATCACGATGGTGTAGCTGATGTGATCCATCCCCGCGCCGCCGTACTCTTCCGGCATCGCCACGCCCGTCAGCCCCAGCTCCGCCGCTTTCTTGAACGCCTCGCGTGGGAACTTTCCCGTCTCGTCGTTCTCGCGCGCGATCGGCTTGATTTCCGCCGCCGCAAACTCGCGCACGCTCTTCTCCAGCAGTTGTTGTTCTTCTGTTAGTTCCAGATTCACGATGGGAGCCTTGTACCCGAATGAAGGATCGGCGAAGCCTAATTTTACGGCGGCGCCCGTCGCAGAAGGAAGGAGCAAATCCAAGCCAGGCGCTACCAAACAGACGGCCCAGCGACCGCATTGGCCTGCGTCCCACTCGGCGCCACGTCCCGCCGCAGCAGGCACACGCGCGCGTCTCCGAACCGCTCGTCGAGAATATTGTTGTAAATAATGTAGAGACCCACGGCTCCACTGATCGCGATCTGGGCGGCTAACCTCAAGCAGAAGTACAACGCCGGCATGCGCACGAATGGGCCGGTGATCACATTCAGTGGAAAACTCACTACCAAGGATGCCAAGACTCCATAAAGCACCGCCCGCCAAATGTAGGCGAACCAAACGCGCCCGACCCTCGCGCCAGTTCGTGGAATGACTTTCGGGTGGGCGTAGTCCGCGGACGAAACCAGCGCTACGCGAAAGTGACGGAATTTCTTGTCCAAGAGGTAATACATCACCAAGAACGAAAACGCGAAGTAGAACAACATGATCACACCGACAATTCCCCACACCATTTCCGGCATTGCCGAGCGCAGCACGCTACGGAAAATGACGCCTATAACCACCGCAAAGAAGAACGCAAAAATCGTCGTGACGGCGAGCGGCCAGTAGAAAGCCCACCAGATTCGCAACGCATAGTCGAACGTCGGCTGAACGTATGGGCTTTCCGGCGCGGCGGCCGTCAGGCCTGGCACAGCCGTAGTTCCGGCCATGGAGGGAGGTTCAAAAAATTTTGACCCGGCGGATTTTCGTCGAACGTTTCCGCCAAGTCAAGTACCAATACGCTAACCCGCCTGCGCCTCGAGCGCCTTCTTCAGCTTCGCGTACGTCACCGAAAGCTCCTCCGGCTCCACACGCGTCTCGCCCACCACGGTCATAAAGTTCGCATCTCCCGGCCACCGCGGCAGCACATGCAAGTGCAAGTGCCCCGTCACGCCCGCACCCGCCGCGCGCCCCAAATTCATCCCCAGGTTGTAGCCTTCGGGATGATACGTATGCTCGAGCGCCGACTTCGCCCGCTGCGCGAGCAGCATCATCTCCGCCAGCGACTCGTGCGCGACGGCCGCCAGGTCCGCCACGTGCGCGTACGGCACCACCATCAAATGTCCGCTGGTATAGGGAAAAAGGTTCAGGATGATATAGCAGGTCTTGCCGCGCAGGACGATCAGCGTCTTCGCGTCGTCGTTCGCTGCCACGGCGTCGCAAAAAATACAGCCGTCATCTTTATGGGGATCTGCGATGTAGCGGTACCGCCAGGGCGTCCACAGATAATCCATCGGGACCCGGCCGGCCTAGTCGTGCGACGGCGAGCCGTGATCCGCCGGGCGCGGGTTGTTGACGTAGTCCTTCAATTCCTTGCTCGGCTTGAAGTAGGGGATTTTCTTCGGAGGGACTTCCACTTTCGCGCCCGTCTTCGGATTCCGTCCGGTGCGCCCGCGCCGTTCGCGCGTGCGAAAACTTCCAAACCCGCGAATTTCGATTTTGTCGTCGGCCTGCAACGCGCCGATGATGCTCTCGAAAATCGTCTCCACCACCGCCTCGGATTCCTTCCTGGGCAACTCGGTCACTCGCGTCACTTCCTCGACGAGTTCCGCCTTGGTCATGGTGTGCTCTTTGTGAGCCAGTTCTGGTTTGTGGTCGGGGGCAACGTCTGCCATGAATTCGAATCTCCTCGCTGGAATTTCGCTAGAGGCCTGGGCTTGCGTCGAGCGGGGCGGCGCGCCGCATCTCCTTGCATATCACCAATCTACCGCCGCGTAAACCATTTTTCGCAAATCCAGCCCATCGGAAGGACCACGGGCGGCCCATCAGCTCGCTTACTGCGATGCCGCGCACCGCGCGATAGGCGGCGCTATTGAAGAAACTACGCGCGCGCTTACTGCGCTTGGCGCTTCGCCAGGATCGCGTCGCCGATCGTGGCCGTCGGCGACGACTTGGGTGTTGCCTTCGTTGTCGAACGGAACGTTTCGATCTCCTGCCGCTCCTGCTGCTTCTGCGCCGCGCGGTAGCTCAGGCTGATCTTGTGCGCATCGGGTTCGAGCCGCAGAATTTTGAAATCGTATTCGGTGCCCGCGGTCAGCACGGCCGTCACACGCGCGCCCCGCTGCGTCTTTTCTTTTTCGCGGTCGCGATCGCCTTTCGGCCGCCGCTCTTCAATCTCCGAGATGTGGCACAGGCCTTCAATGCCCTCGGCCAGTTGCACGAATGCTCCAAAATCCGTGGTCCGCGCCACCTTGCCCTTCACCACATCGCCGATCTTGTGCGAGGTGAACCAGTCGCTCCAAATATCCTTCACCTGCTTCACGCCCAGCGAAAGCCGCCGGTTCGCCGAATCCACCTTCAACACTTTCGCTTCGACCGTGTCGCCCTTCTTGAACTTGTCGCTCGGGTGCTTGATCCGTTCCGTCCAGCTCACGTCGCTGATGTGGATCAGCCCTTCCATTCCCTCTTCAATCTCAACGAACGCGCCAAAATCCGCCAGGTTGCGAATCTTTCCGTGAACGATCGTCCCCACCGGGTACTTTTCCGCCGCCGCTTCCCACGGATCGGGCTGCGTCTGCTTCAGCCCCAGCGAAATCCGGCGCTGGTCGGTCTTTACTTCCAGCACCACCACTTCAATCTCGTCGCCGACCTTCACCACTTTCGACGGGTGCTTGGTCCGCTTCGACCAGCTCATCTCGCTCACGTGCACCAGGCCTTCCACGCCCGGCTCGATCTGCACGAACGCGCCGTAATCCGTCACGCCCACCACTTTCCCGGTCAGCTTCATGCCCACTGGAAAACGTTCCGGCACCGTCGCCCACGGATCGGGCAGCAGTTGCTTGCGTCCCAGCGAGATGCGCTGCTTTTCTTTATCGAACTTCAGCACCTGCACTTCGAGGTCGTCGCCCGCTTTCACGATCGTCGACGGGTGCGGCACGCGTCCCCACACCAGATCGCTCACGTGGAGCAGTCCGTCCATCCCGCCCAGGTCCACGAACACGCCGTAGTCGGTGACGTTCTTCACTTTGCCCGTCACTACCGATCCCTCATGCAGCGAATCCAGCAGCGAACTCCGCTTCGCCTTCTGCTCTTCTTCCAGAATCGCGCGCCGGCTCACCACCACATTTCCGCGCTTGCGGTTCAGCTTCAGTACGCGGACCTCGATGTCCTTGTCCTTCCACGCATCCAGGTCGTGCACCGGGCGCAATTCGATCTGCGACGCAGGCAAAAACGACCGCACTCCAATATCAACGACCAATCCGCCCTTGATGCGCTCGGTAACTTTGCCCTTCACCGTCTGGTGTTCGCGGTAAGTCTTGTCGATCCGCTCCCACACCCGCCGGCGGTGCGCGCGCACGTGCGACAGCAGCACGTACCCGTCCTTTGTCTCGTGCAGACGCTCTACTTCAATCGTCTGCCCCGGCCCGAATTCGATCGGGCTTCCGGAATCCGCAAATTCCTGCGCCGGCACCAGGCCTTCAAACTTTCCGCCGACGTCGACCACCACGCCTGCGTCGGTTACAGACACGACGCGTCCATCAAAAATCTCGCCCTCGGCAGCAACCGGCTCCGGCGTCGGGAATTGCTCGAGCAACTGCTCCATCGTCTCGTGGCTTTCGATTGCGTCCGCGGCTTCCGCTTTCTTCGTCGCCGCTTCGTGGGCTGCGTGCGCCACGTCCGGATCGACTACAGCCGCTCCGGTCTCTGCCGGGCTCGTCGCCACGACTTCTTCAGTGCGCGCCACCACCTTACGTTCCGCCGCAGTGACACCTGAAGCCTTCGCGTTACCTGCGAAGGCTGGATCGCCCTCCACCACAGGCTCAACCGGCGCGTGCGTAGGAGTCTGCTCGGCGACGTCCGGATGCACGTTCGCCGCGTGCGCCTCGGCTTCGGTGACTTCCGCGCGGGTCTCGCACGGCGGCTCGACTACAACCTCGGGCGCGCGCACCGCGGCCGTGGCCGCACCTTGCGATCCGTAGTTATTTGTCATGGGAGCATCCGCGTGGGACAAAGTTGCGCCAGCGTTGTTGGCGGGTCCCGTCACTGCGGGATTTGCGGGGTTCTCTCCGGCGTTTTCGTTCGCGTTCATTTCGTTCGCAGACGCCGGTGCGTTTGAGTCGTGTTCGGGTGACATGGTGAGCGGCCTCCGTACGGATTCGTGCCCTGCGTGCCGATGGCTTGGCCTTGGTTACTCCAACCTGCGTGGGTCTGGAGCCAAGAAGGGGAAAGAGCGCCCGCGCTCGAACGCTCTAGTCACGCCGATGATACCTGCCCGCTCGCAGCACTGTCAACCAACTCTACGCGTAGTACGCCAAGTACTTCGTGACCAAAATTTTATGAATACATTACGCATCATTTCACGAAACTGCGAAATGACCCTTAGGAATCCCCGCAGGATGACAAACGGACTCCGTCATCCTCGTGTTGGCTTTTGCACAACCAATTTTCCACCCGGTTGTGCGCATTTCGCTCATCCGCGCGGTGCCTGAAACGCCCCATTTCACCGGCACGGTCGCACGTGACGAGCCCGCCGTCCCGGCCGAGCGCGCATCGTGGAACGCAGACTTCAGCCATTGTTCTTCGCCATTCCCCCAACGTGAAGATCGCCGAGGTTACAGCTTCGCGAGCCGCAGGCGTCCCAACGCAATTCGCGGGTTTGTACTTCCATTTCGAAACGGCCTCGACGCTGGACTGCGTCAGCCGCGGGGTCGACGATATCCTCGCACCAGACCCAAAATTCCGAGTCCGCCTGTACGCGTTGCGGGGCACGGCTTTCGATGTGATAAAAAAACTGCGGCGCGAGCCGTTACCTTTACGTTGGGCGAGTTCTCCGAATTCTGGAGGACTTGCGCGTCGGTTTTCGTGGGTGTGGCGGCGCAGCTCACTTCGCGCCACGCTACGGCCGGTAGGGTCCGGCGTGGCGGACTTCTTTGCGGTAGTCCGGCGCGAAAATCTCCACCGTCCGGCACATTTCATACAGGCGCGAACGGATCCGCCGCCCCACGCGCTCGGCCAGCGAATCTTCCAGTAACGGCGCGCGCATCCCGGCCACGCGCGAAGCAGCCGGCGCCGCGCTCGCGTTATCCGTATCCAGATAATTCGTCGTCAGCAACGTTACGCGCTTCTCGTTATAACGCGTGTTCAGAATGTGCCCCACCGTTTCGAGCGCCCACGGCGAAGGCTTGCTCGCGCCAACGTCGTCCAGCACCAGAATCTCCGCCTTCAGCACCGGCTCCAGCACTCCCATTTCGGTGGCCTGGCTTTCGGGGTTGTAGCTGTCCTGGATCGACTTCAGCAGCTCGCGATAGTCGTAATAAAGTCCGCTGTGCCCGCGTAGCACCACTTCTTTCAGTGCCGCCACGGCCAGATGCGTCTTGCCCACGCCGCACGGCCCCATCAGCAGCAGCCCGTGTTCGGTGCGCGCCTCTGCCACCGGCAAAAATTCCTCCGCGAACCGCTGCACCACCAGCTTCGCCTGCGCGAGGCTGCGGTTGTACGTAGCCATCTGCTCGCGCGGCACATTTCCGATTTCGTTGTCGGTCTCGTAGTTCTCGAAGTCGCAATGTCGGTAACGCTCCGGCACTCGCGCCCGCTGCAGCGCGCGCTCGGACTTTTCTCCGCTGGTGCAGTCGCACGGAACGGCCCACACCAGCTTCGGCTCGCCCGGGGACAGTCCCGCACGCGCGGACTCCGCACGCGCCATCGCCTGCGCGCCGACTTGCGCGCGCTCGACGACCTTCCAGCCGGAACCTTCGCAATGGGGACAATCGGGACGTGCCATGCAGGAAGAATAATCGCGCGCCCCATCGAGCGCAAGCCACGCAGCGGCCGCGCCCTGAGGAAATTCGAGGAAATTTGTTCCGCGCAGAAGTTCCGAAGAGAAGAATGCGTGGGGCCGTCGCCGCGTCCGGCCCTGCACTCGCCACCAGCCGCTCGCCACTTCTTACTTGATTACGCGGATGGACTGGCGCGGGGTAGTGCGCACGATGGCGTTGCGGAATTTGCGGTCGTCGGTGACGTTGAGCCCGCGGGACATTTCGGTGCGCACCGCAGTGATGAATGCTTCCATTTGAGATTGCATCTCGGACATTTTGTCGCGCATGTTCAAGATGATTTCGATGCCGGCGAGGTTCACGCCCAACTCGCGCGTGAGATTCAGAATCACTTCGAGCCGTTCGAGGTCGTCATCCGTATAGAGGCGCGTGTTGCCCTGCGAACGCGACGGCTTCAGCAAGCCGACGCGCTCGTAGAGACGCAGGGTCTGCGGGTGAAGCTGGTAAAGCTCGGCCACCGCGCTGATCATGTAGCCGGCTTTGGCTCGTTTTCTCGGCCGTGCGGTCATCGAACGCCCTCGGACAAAATTTCACCTCTCGCCGCGCTTACACCACGGCTTTCGAGAAAATCTCCGTACGCGGATCCTCCGGATCGACTTTCGCGAGTTCCTTCAAAAGATTGCGCACGCGCTCATCTTCCGGTTTTGGAGCGACGATCTGAACTTCCACGATCTGGTCGCCGCGTTTCCCTGACTGCCGCGTGGACGGAGCACCCTTGTCGCGCAGGCGCAGCTTCTTTCCGCTGTTGGTGCCGGGCGGGATGCGGACCTGCGCGCGGCCGTCGATCGTGGGGACTTCCACCTTTGCGCCGAGCGAGGCTTCGGTCACTGTGACCGGCACGGTGGTGTACAAGTCGTCGCCGCGCCGATCGAAGAACGGGTGCGGCTGGACCTTCGTGATGATGTACAGGTCGCCCGGAGGGCCGCCGTGCGCTCCGGCGTTGCCGCGGCCCGCCACGCGAACGCGCGAGCCGGTGTGCGCGCCGGGAGGTATGCGCACGTCGAGATTCTCGACGCGCGGCACGCGGCCTTCGCCGCCGCAGTTTTTGCAGATCGTCTGTAGGCGGCCCGTGCCGCCGCAGCGCGAGCACGGAACCTGGAAGCGCATCTTGCCGCTGACTTGCGTTACCTGGCCAGTGCCGCCGCACGTGGGGCAGACTTTTTCATCGCCAGGCTGCACGCCTTCGCCGTGGCACACGTTGCAGACGTCGAGGCGCGTGATGCTGAGCTTCTTCACGGTTCCGCGCATCGCTTCGGCGAAGCTGATCTCGATGTGGAACTCGAGGTCGGTGCCGGCTTCCGATTCTTCCGCGCGCTGTGCTGCGCCGCCCTGCCCGCGGAAAAACTGGCTGAAGAGATCGCGGAAACTCGTTCCGCCGCCCTGCCCGCCAGCGCCCGCGCCGCCGCCGAAGTCAAAACCATCAAAGTCGACGTGGAAATTCTGTCCTGCGCCCCCGCCGTATCCCCCGCCTGGAGGAGGAGGCGCGCCCTGGCCCGGCGTGTTGAAGCCGAACTGGTCGTACATCTGACGCTTCTTAGTGTCGGAAAGAACCTCGTACGCTTCCTGAATCTGCTTGAACTTTTCTTCGGCGGATTTGTCGCCAGGATTGAGATCGGGATGATATTTGCGCGCGAGTTTCCGGTAGGCCGCGCGAATGTCCTTCACGCTCGCTTTGCGCGGAACTCCGAGAAGCTCGTAATAATCCTGTTTGGTAGTAGTCGCCATGGATCGGTGGACTGAACTCGGAGCTGCGCGTCAGGGTGCCTGCTGCAGCCGAAGAAAATTGTCGTTACAAAAATTTGCAGGGGCGGATCGTGGACCCGCCCCTGCCAGATTTACTCGAGCCGAGATTTAGTTCGGCTGTTTGGTGTTGTCGACATCGACGAACTCCGCGTCGACCACGTCACCACCCTGCGGCGGCGTCTGGTTGCCGGAATCCGAGCCGCCGGCGCTGCCGGCGTTGCCGCCGCCAGTCGCGCCCGCGGCCGCACCCGCCTGCTGAGCCTTGTACATGGTCTCGGCAACCTTGTGCGAGGCCTTGGTCAAGGATTCAGCCGCGGCGTTGATTTTGTCGAGTCCGCCCTCGGAGAGTGCGCGTCGCGCATCTTCGATCGCGGATTCGGCAGCCTTCGCGTCGGCTTCGGGAAGCTTGTCGCGATTGTCCTTCACGACTTTCTCGGTCTGGTAGACCAGATTGTCGAGACGGTTGCGCGCTTCCACTTCCGCGAGGCGTTCCTTGTCTTCGGACGCGTGCGATTCGGCTTCCTTCTGCATCCGCTCGCTTTCTTCCTTACTGAGTCCGGTGGATGCAGTGATGGTGATCTTCTGCTCCTTGCCCGTCGCGTTGTCTTTCGCCGAGACGTTCAAGATGCCGTTCGCGTCGATATCGAACGTGACTTCCACTTGCGGCAAACCGCGCGGCGCCGGAGGAATTCCGATGAGATGGAATTTCCCGAGCGAGCGGTTTCCGCTTGCCACCGGGCGCTCGCCCTGCAGCACGTGGATTTCGACCGAAGTTTGGTTGTCCGCGGCGGTAGAGAACGTTTCCGACTTGCGGGTCGGAATCGTGGTGTTGCGCGGGATCAGAACGGTCATCACGCCGCCGAGGGTTTCAACGCCAAGCGAAAGAGGCGTCACGTCGAGCAGAAGGATGTCCTTCACTTCGCCCGCGAGTACGCCCCCCTGAATCGCAGCGCCGACCGCGACGACTTCGTCGGGGTTCACGCCCTTGTGGCCTTCCTTGCCGAACAGATCCTTAACAAGCGCCTGAATCATGGGCATGCGGGTTTGGCCGCCGACCAGCACCACTTCGTTGATCTTGCTGGCGTCGACGCCGGCATCCTTCATGCACTGCTTGCAGGGTTCGATGGAGCGCTTGACGATATCCGCCACCATCGATTCCAGCTTGGGACGGCCGAGCTTCTTGACCAAGTGCTTCGGGCCAGTCGCGTCCGCTGTAATGAACGGCAGGTTGATTTCGGTTTCGAGCGTGGAAGAAAGCTCGATCTTGGCGCGCTCGGCTGCGTCACGGAGGCGCTGAAGCGCCATTTCGTTGCCCTTCGCGTGCAGGTCGAGGCCCTCGTCCTTCTTGAATTCTTCGACGAGCCAGTCAACGATGCGCTGGTCGATGTTGTCCCCGCCCAGGTGCGTGTCGCCGTTGGTGGCCTTCACTTCAATGACGCCTTCGCCGACTTCCAGAATCGAGACGTCGAAGGTGCCGCCGCCGAAGTCATATACTGCGATGATTTCGTCTTTCTTCTTGTCGAGACCGTAAGCAAGTGCCGCAGCCGTCGGCTCGTTGATGATGCGCTTCACTTCCAGGCCCGCGATCTTACCGGCGTCTTTCGTCGCCGTGCGTTGCGCGTCGTTGAAGTAGGCCGGAACGGTGATCACCGCTTCGGTGACTTTCTCGCCGAGGAAGTCTTCCGCGGCGAGCTTCAACTTTTGCAGGATCATCGCCGAGATTTCGGGCGGAGTGTATTCCTTGCCGTGCGCGAGCACCGCGACGCCGTCGCCGTGCTTCACGACTTTGTAGGGCACCATCTTCATTTCTTCGCTGACTTCGTCGAAGCGGCGGCCCATGAAGCGCTTAATAGAATAAATTGTATTTTCCGGATTGGTGATTGCCTGGCGCTTGGCCACCTGGCCAACGAGGCGCTCACCGCTCTTGGTTATGCCGACGACAGACGGAGTAGTCCGCGCGCCTTCCTGGTTCGGGATGACTTGCGGTTCGCCACCCTGCATAACCGAGACCACAGAGTTCGTGGTTCCCAGGTCAATACCGATAATCTTACTCATGAATGTGCTCCCCTACGTCCGGCCGGGAAGGCAGAGACGTTTGTAGATCGAACGGAGGCTATATTACGCATTGAGTGTATCGTTGTCAAGTTTTAAATGGAACGCCACTCATAGCTGTAAGATGCTGCATTTATTGGCTTTATTTTTCTGGCGTCGAGCTGAGGCGGCGAATCTGTGGAGATTTTGAGCGGCAGGCAGGCGGACTAACTCCTTGTCGGTCAAACGTATCTGGGCTACCCTGCATCGTAGACAGGTATATCAGATCGAGGCTGCGAACAAAAAGGCGGGGATCAGGCGCGCAGCTTTCGCGCTACAATCACGGGACATTTCGAGCCAGAACGGGAGGAATCGTTGAGTCTTCTATACGGTTGGTCGAGTCAGTCGACGCGCAAGGCGCGGGTTGGATTCGCTGGACGGCTTTGGCTGGGCGCGGTTCTAGCATTGGGATTAGGTTTGGCGTTCGCCGCAGGAGCGCAAACCACCAGAACCGCTTCGACAAAGAGCGCCGCCGGAAGATCCAAGCTCGACTCCGCGATCAACGCGGTACCGAACAAGACGATTGGAAACTCGAGCGCGCCGATCCGAATGGACGTCTACAGCGACTACGAGTGCCCTTCGTGCGGCAACTTCTACGAGAACACGCTGAAAACCATGATTCAAACCTATGTGGCCGACGGGAAGGTGTATCTGGTCCACCACGACTTCCCGCTTCAGCTGCACCGGTACTCCGGCCTGGCAGCGCGATTGGCAAACGCGGCGGCCAAGATGGGGAAGTTCCAGGATGTGGACGCGGCGCTGTTCGACAATCAGGCGGCGTGGACTGAAAGCGGCGACGTAACGAAGTATGTTGCCGGCTCGATGAGTTCGTCTGATTTCGCACGGTTGACGACAATCTTGAAGGGCTGCTCCAATTCGGTGCCTCCGCAATCGAAAGCCGACGGCTCGCTGCCGACCGCCGACCCTAGCTGTCCGGTGGACAAATACATTGTGGAGGACATCGCCAAGGGTTATCAGATTCCAGTAAGAGGAACGCCGACATTTGTGATCACCTACAAAGGCAAACCGTACTCGCCGATGGGATCGCCTGTGACGTGGCAAGTGCTGAAGCAGTTTTTCGATTCGCTTCTGAGCCAGTAGCGACGGAGACGACTGACGATGTCGACCCAAGCGGCGAACGGAAGACTCGCAAAGACACTGCTCCTGGTTGGGCGAATCGCTCTGGCCGGGATTTTCTTGTTTGCGGCCTACGCGAAACTGAAACCGCAGGCGGATGTGGCGTGGTCCGCAGGATCGATCCGGACTTCACTTGCGATGTTTGGCATGCAGGTGGATTCCTACCAACTGCTGTCGCCGTCGTTGGTGAATTTCGTAGCGCACACGCTTCCACCATTCGAACTTTTTCTTGGCATCTGGCTTTTGAGCGGCGTGCTGCTTCCGTTGTCCGGACTGGTTACAAGCGGTCTGCTGGGCGGATTTTTTGTAGTGCTCATCCGCAGTTACCGAATGGGATTGGAAATTAACTGTGGATGCTTTGGTCCGGGTGAGCGGCTTGGTCCCGGAAGGCTTATCGGCGAGGGCGTTTTGTTGGCCGTCGCAATTGCCGTGACGGTCGGTGCGTTCAGGATTCATCGCAAACGCCCGACCGCTCGAATTTCCGCCCGTGGCGACGTTGCCGTTCGACCGGCCAATTGAATTCCTTCCCTTGAGACCCTTCCAGTATGTTGAGGCTTGGAGCGTGGCGTGATGCGCGGAACTGCGTCCGCCTGTCGTTTTTGGCCACTGTAGCGTTAGAATGTCGCGTTTGCCCGGGAGGCTTGAATGCGTGTGAAGTCCAGCCGTTTGCGGATCGCGTTGGCGTTGATGATCGGATGTGCGGCGATTTTCCCCGCGCGCGTTCACGCGCAGGCGGCCGCAACGGCGACTCAGACGGGAAAGAAGGAATTGACGTTTGATCGCCTGTTTGGCACACCACCGCTTACCGGTCGGCTGGTGCAAGGGATCGAATGGGCGCCGGACGGCAAGCGCTTCTCGTACCTCGACCGGAAAGGCTCCACATTGGAACTGTGGACGATGGACGCGGCGACGGGTGAAAAGAAAGTCCTGGTGAACGCGGACACGCTGAAAGCTGTCACCCAACCTGAAAAAGCGAAGATGACGCAAGCTACCGGGCTCGGACGCGTGCGTCCGGACAATTATTTGTGGGCGCCGGATAGCTCGTCGATGCTGTTCATCGGCACGAACAGCCTGGTGCTGCTCGATCTGAAGACGATGGCAACGGAACCGATCGCTTCGAGCCAGCAGGAAATCGAAGATCCGAAATTCTCTCCCGATGGGAAATGGATCAGCTTTACGCGCGATGCGAATTTGTTTGTGGTGAACGTGGCGAATCCCGGCGAGCCGACGGCGCTCACGACGGGCGGAAGCGAAGAAGTGCTGAAGGGAAAGCTCGACTGGGTGTATCCGGAAGAGCTCGATTGCCGGACGGCGTACTGGTGGTCGCCGGACTCCTCGAAGATCGCTTATTACGAGATGGACGAGCGGCCGGTGACGCGCTACCCAATCATGGACATGAGCAGTCCGACCGGTGGCACCGAATACACACGCTATCCGCAAGCGGGCGAAGCGAATCCGATCGTGCGCGTCGGCGTGGTGCCGGTGACCGGCGGCGAAACGAAATGGATGGATACGGGCACGAACACCGATGTGTACCTGGCGCGCGTGAACTGGCTGCCGGACAGCAAGAGCGTAGCGATCCAGCGTCTGAACCGCGCACAGAATCAGCTCGATTTGCTTTTCGCCGACGCATCGACCGGCGCGTCGAAGAACATCCTGATCGAGACCGACAAGTATTGGGTGAACATCAGCGACGACCTTTATTTCTTCTCGGACAATAAACGTTTCCTGTGGTCGAGCGAGCGCACCGGATTCCGGCATTTCTATCTTTATGAGAATTCCGGCAAACAAATCGCACAGCTCACAAGTGGCGATTGGGCGATCGCGGACCTCGGTGGGTTCGGGCCTGGCTCGGCGAATCATCCAGCAGTGGACGAGGCGCACGGTTACGTTTATTTCCTGGCAAACAAAGACGACCCGCGGGATACGGGTGTCTACCGCGTTTCGATCTCGGACAAATCGTTGAAGGGAATTTCCACGGTCGCGGGAGTCCACGGGGCGAATATCTCCCCCGACGCTTCCGCATTCATCGATACATTTTCGAACCTGAGTACGCCGACGCGGCAGGATCTGCGCAGAATGGATGGGACCTCGATTGCAGTGATGAGCGACGGCGCAATTCCGGCACTCGGGGATTATTCGCTGACTCCGGTGGAGATGGTGGAACTGAAGGCGGACGACGGCACGAAATTGTATGCGTCGATGATCAAACCAGTGAATTTCGATCCGTCTAAGAAGTATCCAGTGCTGATCAATGTGTACGGCGGCCCACATGTGCAACTGGTGCGCAATGGATGGGGCGGCTATCGCTACCTGCTCGACGAGATCTACGCGCAAAAGGGCTACGTCGTTTGGACGCTCGACAACCGCGGCTCATGGGGTCGCGGCCACGCGTTTGAAACCCCGATCTATCACCAAATGGGCAAAGTGGAGCTTCAGGATCAGCTGACCGGCGTGAAATATCTGGAGTCGCTTGGCTACGTGGACCCGGCACGGATCGGAATCACGGGTGGAAGCTACGGCGGGTACATGACGCTTGAGGCGCTCTTCAATTCTTCGAGTGCGTTCAAGGTGGGCGTTTCGGATGCGCCGGTGACGGACTGGAAGCTCTACGACACGATTTATACCGAGCGTTATATGGGAACTCCACAGAATAATCCTGACGGATACAAGAGTTCGTCGCCCGTGAATCAAGCGGCGAGCGTGAAAGGCAAGCTGATGCTGATCCACGGCACCGGCGACGACAACGTGCATTTCGCGAACAGCATCGAACTATTGAATGCGCTCATCGATTCAGGACGCTATCCGGACAAGCTGATGATTTTTCCGGGGCGCGGGCACGGAATCAGCGATCCCGCGGCGCGGGTACTTCTCATCCGGAGCTCAATGGATTACATTCTGAACAACCTGTAGGCCATCATCCGGTTGTAATAGTCTCGCGGGACCGAGGCGTTCACCGAATATGGACGCGGAATCGAGTAGGATCACGAGAGCAACGCCAACCTCACGCACCAAAGGAAGAATCGTGGCACGAACACTTTTGGTGCGAGTAATTGGATTTGCCGCAGCCGCCGCCCTGGCGTCTGCTGCCGTGCAAGCGCCGGTTCTCGCGAGCGCAGCACCTCAAGACACCCCGGCGCAACAGGGGGCACCGCAAGAACCGACCATGCAAGCCGACACTTCGACAAAAGTGCTCGAGTCCGGGTTCCAACATCTTTACGAGCTGAAATTTGACGAGGCGCGGACAGACTTTTTCGCCTACCAGAAGGCGCGGCCCGACGATCCGATGGGCAAAGCCGCAGAATCGGCCAGCTACCTTTTCGAGCAGTTCAATCAGAAAGGCGTGCTCACCTCCGAGTTTTTCCTGAGCGATGAGAAATTTCTGGGTGGCGTGGATGGGTCCGCAGCGCAGAACAAAAACGAGCGATTCCTTCAGGCGAACGACGCAGCGCGGCTAATGGCGAAAAGCCGCTTGAAAACCGATCCGAGAAATATTCGCGCGCTGCTGGTGCTGACCATGACGGACGGAATGGAATCGGACTACGACGCGCTGATCATCAAAAACCAACTCGCCGGGTTGCATATGATGAAGCAGGCCGAAGCAGAGGCGAACACCCTGCTCGCGATCGACAACACGATGCAGGATGCTAACGTCGCGCTGGGGATGAGCAACTACGTGATTGGGTGTCTACCGAGCTACAAGCGCGCGTTTCTCTTTTTTGGCGGCATGCACGGAGACCGTGTGCGCGGAATGCAGCAGATGGCGTCGGCGGCCGAGCGTGGCCACTACTTCAAACCGTTCGCCGAGGTGATGCTTGCTTTGGCGTACGAGCGAGAGCATGACAATGGCAACGCGCAAAAGTGGCTCGCGCAGCTTGCAAGCACCTATCCGGAAAATCCGGTGTTCACGCGGGAGCTGGAAATCGTGAACAAGAAGATCGCCAAGGCATAAATACGGACTTCGAAGCCGCCGGTCGAAACTGGGGACCAACCGAGCCGGGCGCGAACCTCCAGCGGAACCGCGCGGCGCAGCGAGTCTTCCGCGCTACCACTTCACGCGAACCCGGTAATTCAGAGTAGAAGTTCCATCCTTGTCGACTGGGATTTCAAATCCCGCCGTCGTTGAATCCAGCTTGGTCCACTTGAAATTCGAGTCGAGGATTTCCCAGTCGCCACCGAAAGGTTCGCGCACATCGACGGTTACGGGACCGTCTTTGTGGTTGCGCAGCGTGATTTCGTATTGCATTTCGTAAGTGTTGCTGGAGATTTTCTTGTAGTCGAGCTGCTTCCGCGTGCAGACGACGTCGAACGCTTCGCCAGTGTAAATGCGGATGTTCTCGTCCTTGGGCGTGTGCTCGATATTGTCTTCGCCGACGAACTGTATGCCGCCTTTCGAATCGGCTTCATAGACGCGGACGGTTCCGGCGGGCAGCGGCATCCCGAGACCATTCTTCTGAGTGTTTTTGAAGCGATAGAACACTTTCACGGGTTGAGTCACGCCGTTGCCGATTCCTTGCGGGTTCCGGTAGTAGTAGCGATCGCCTTCGACTGCCAGGTATTTCTCGATAGGGACATCTGAGCCGGATAGCAGGCTGATCTGTTTCGATTCGTTGTTTTGGATCGAAGTTTTTCGGTCGAGCGTGTAGAGGTGATATTCAGAGAACGATTCCTGCTCGAACGGCGGTGCAGGTGCGTCCATTCGCGCGATCGCGACGGACTGCATGGCCATGGCCTTCACGCGCATCGGCTCGACTTGGTGCACTTTTCCGGCGACGAGCTGGAGTTTCGCGTTCTCGTAGCCGACGCCGCTGCTGTTGGTGAGCGTGACCCAGCCGTTCAGGTCAGCGGACTTTTCGTCACGCGAGACGGTGAGTACGTAATCGGCATTCCAGTTCATTCCGGAGGTGAGATAAGAGGCTTCGACTTTTTGAGACGCAGCGCCGCGATTGTCGAGCGTCCACATCAGTGTGGGCCGGCTGTAGAGATTTCCGGGGAGATCGGGGAACTTGTAATTGTCGGTGGGGATGCCGGTGACGATTTCGCTGCCGATTCTCCACACGGGCGCGCCGTTGTCGGAAAGTAAAGTGGCCTTGGTTTCGGCGTAACGCGTGGAGCCGGCATCGGATTCCGCTCGAACCAGCGTCACTTCCCTGCCGACATATTTTTGAAGGAGTTTTTGCGGGTCGAGTAGATCGTATTCGTAGTTTTGCTCGACGACGCTGAGCTTCGAGGGATCGGTGAGCGAACGGAAATGCACGGTGACGGGATTGATGGATGCCGAGACGTCTTCGAAGCGCAGCGGGAAAATGCCGGGCTGGATTTGGATCTGGCGAACGTCGCGAACCAGCGCCAGATTTGCGTTGTAAACAGTGATGGCCAGGTCGGTGCGCTCTTTGTCGGTGGTGGCGGATTCGTGATCGTCGTGGGTAGCGATTGGCATTTCGCTGGCTTGAGCGTGTCCTTTGAGCGGGAAACCAAGAGTCGCAGCGAGGGCCGCGGCGGCGAGCCACGGAGCGACGATTCGAGCGGGGCGCGTCAACGCGCGATGGGTTGAGGCATTGTTGAGTTTGGAGCGCGTTGCGATGGGTCTGGGCATGACTGAGTTTCCTCCGCGGCTGTTTTAGCTGCCTTTGTTAGAACGGCGAGGGGCGAGATTCTTGCAGGCTTTTTGAGGCGGGTGCTAACTCTGGGATTTCCAGGTCTGGCCGCCGTCGGCAGTTGCGTAGACGTGGCCGTCAGCGGCTGTGACCGTGGCGACTTTGACGCTCTTCGCAGTGACTGCTGTGAGGTCGGCCGTGGTTGGAGAAATGGCGGAGAGCCAGAGGCGGCCGTCGGCGGTGAGAACAACGGCGCCTCCCTGGCCGACGAGCCAACAAACTTTTCCGCCTGGAGCTGAGCCGGCAATGATCGGACTGTTTGTCGGCAGAAAATCCTGTACGGGCGCGGGCTGTCCGTTTTCGGTGTACTGAACGTGATTGGTATGAATCGTCCAGGAGATCGAGGAGTCGGGAGACGTGACGACGAGATGATCGGGCGCCTTCGTCGCGCTTCGCGCAAGCGCGCCAGCTGCTCCAGCCATGTGGCGCGGGGCCGTGGCGTGCAATTGTTCAGCAGCGCTGGACTTTGCGTGCATCGTTGGCGAAGGGGTAGATTCGGTGATAGGTGCTGCTTCTGTAACTTCGACCGATTCGCTCACAGCGCCTGCGGATGTTGGCGCAACAGCGGCTGGCCGAGGAGGGACGCTTGCCGCAGCATCGGCCTCCTTACCGAGCGCACGTATAGCGGATCGCGACTCCACGCGAGTCGGCGCGTTTACTGCCGCAGGTGGCTGCGGCGGTGGTGCAGAAGCTTTCGATGCAGGTCTTGTTGCGGGCAGAGCTTGGAGCTGCGCAGCAGGAGCGCCGGAATTCGGTGGACTCGCGGGATTAACGCGGGCTTCCAAGTTTGGCGCAGAGTTGTCAGCTGGCGCCAACCTGTCGGCCGGCGCGGCGAGGCGCGAGGATGCGGATTCGGCGTTGCGCTGCGGCGCGAGGGCGGAGCGCTGATACAAAACGCCAAAGATCAGTAGTGCCATCGCACCGGCAGCCGCGGGTATCAACCAGAGGCGAAAATGTTTCCAGTTCCAACGTGAGGCGCGATGCTCTTGCACGAGCTCCGCGCTACTAGCATTCGCACGCGCGACGCCAGCCAGGATCTCACGGCAAGAAGGACACGACGCAAAGTGTGCGTCGTAGTGCTCGGTCTCTTCGGGATCGAGCGAATGTTCGAAATAAGCGGCGAATATCTCCGGCGACGGACAGGATGCGCCCTGCGCTTGATTCGCCGCAAGAATGCGGCGCATCAGACCGTCGAGCGAAATGTGATTCTCCTGCGCGCTCATCCGAGCGATCTCCTTATTAGTACGGACCAAGCGGCCGATCTTGCGTGCTTCACCGTAGTTATTCCTTCACCGCGAGGGCCTTGGAGAGGTCGAAGGGCCACTCGTCGCGGGCATATTCGTAACACAGACTTCGCTGCGCCTCGCTCAGATTCTTCTGCTGGCGCAACACGGTGTCCACTTCCCCGCGCACCTCGCGGCGGGTGCGCTCAATTTTGCGCGAAACCGTGGCTTCGTGCTCGCCGAACAGCTTGCCGATTTCGGCCAGGGTCAACTCGTCCACGTAATAGTACGCGAGGCGCAGGCGGTCGCGCGGAGGAAGCGCGATGAGCACTCCGGATAGAACGGCCTGGAGCAGCGCGATGTAATGCTCGCGTTCGGGATCGACAGCCGTGTCGCGAGACGGAAGTTCGAGAGGCTTGGCTGACCCGTCCTGGCCGGTAGATTGGTCGAGCGATTCGGTTTTGCGGGTGCGGCGAATTTCGTCAACGTGCTTGCGCGACAGAACAGAGTGAAGCCAGGTGGAAAGTTTGCTGCGGCCGAGGAAATATTCGAGTGGCGACTTGCGATCGTCCTTGGACCCGCGCATGCCGTAAAGATCGGCATACATCGAATCGGCGAGTTCGCGTCCGGCCGAATCTCCGGCGATGGCGCGCGCGGCGCGGTAAAGCTCAGGGCGATATTGATTGACGAAGTGATCCCACGCTGCTGAATTTCCCGCGGCGCACGCGACGGCAAGAGCCAAGTCTCGACACTGGAGAGATTCCACGAAGGTTTCGATCGTTGCCGCAGCGGGCGCGGATCCTGCAAACCGTTGCGCCACGCTGCGTTCGAGCGCGGACTGGAAGCGCGTCGGCGTGAGCTCCCAGCCGTCGGGAACTTGCGCTTTGCGAAGCTGGCGTTCGGCCAGCGCGAGCGTGACGTACTGGGTTGCCGGACTGGACGGCATCGACGGGCGCGAGTCCTCCTGGCCGAAATGATACCCGAACGGCGTAATTTTCCCGCGGACTATGCATCCAATCCCAAAGGCAATCCGAAAGCAGACATCTCGTTGTTCGCGAACGGATTCCAAGTACACTCGAACTGGGAGAGAGACCCATGCTTACCCGCCGGGCCGCCGCTGTACTTGCCGCACTTTTGTTCGCCGTTCCTGCGCTAGCCGATGACGTGAACAAGGCCGCTTGTGAAATGGCGGGGACGTGCCCGTGCGGGATCGCTTCGACCCTGTCGACCGTGCAGCGCAATTCGCAAACAGCGTCGCAGTCCGGCGCTTCGCCATCGCGTGCGGTGACAGGATCGATGCCCGGAGTGTCGATGGGCATGAGCGGTTCAAGGAGCTTTATCGACACGATCATCGAACACGCTTCGGCGGGAACGACGGGCGAGCCTGCGTCGACGCCTCACGACGTGCTAATGGCGCACAAGGGCGCGTGGATGTTGATGCTGCATGGAGTGGCGTTCGTGAATTCGCAGCAGCAGACTGGGCGACGCGGCGGAGACAAAGTGTTCAGCACGAACTGGTTTATGCCGATGGCTCAGCGCGATCTGGGGCCGGGAACGTTGACGTTGCGCGGAATGTTCAGCCTGGAACCTGCGACGATTACCGACCGCCAGTATCCGGAGCTTTTTCAGACCGGCGAAACGGCGTATGGAAAACCAATCGTCGATGGGCAGCACCCACACAATTTTTTCATGGAGCTTGCGGCGCTCTATGACTGGAAGATTGGTACGAATTCGCTCGTTTCTTTTTATGCCGCACCGGTGGGCGATCCTGCGATTGGTCCGGAAGCATTTCCGCACCGCGCTTCGGCGAGCGAAGATCCCCTAGCACCGCTTGGACATCACTTGCAGGACTCGACGCACATTGCTTACGACGTGCTCACCGTGGGTTACACGTACAAGGTGGCGCGGATGGAGTTTTCAGGCTTTCACGGGCGTGAGCCGGGAGAAAATCGCTGGACGATTTCGACGGGTGACATTGATTCGTGGTCCATGCGACTGACCGTGAATCCGCTGCCAAATTGGAGCGGACAGTATTCGATCGGAAGGATTCACAGTCCGGAAGCGCTCGAGAGGGACGAAGATCAACTGCGCATGACGGCTTCGGTGACCTACAACCGGCCAATCGCGCGCGGCGGCGACGATTCGTGGGGAAATTCGGCGACGACGTTGATCTGGGGACGCAACCTGATGCTTCCCGGCGGCGAGGTGTACAACAGCTATCTGGCCGAATCGACGCTGCGGTTTTTGCGGCATAACTACACGTGGACGCGGATCGAGAACGTGGATAAATCGAATGAGCTATTGAACGGAGAGAACCCGCTGCCGCCGGATTTCGAGGAGCAATTTCTGGCACGGATTCAGGCGTACTCGTTCGGTTACGATCGAGAATTTGGATTCATTCCACACTTCTCGAGCGCGTTTGGCGGGCAAGTGACGCTGTACGGTAAGCCGGCGTTTCTGGATCCGATCTACGGCGATCATCCGCTCGGAGTTTTAGTGTTCTTGCGATTCAGACCGGTGCCGACGCGCAAGTAGCTATCCGCCATACCAGGGCGTCACGGGCGCGCGTCGTTCGAACGTCTCAGATGGCCGCCGCGGGTGCTTAACAACCGCTAATCTCACGCTCTCACTCACAACGCTCGCGAGAGTTCAGCGCAAACGCGCCGTTCGGCGGCTTCGAGCTTGATGCTATACTCTTTGGGCAGGCCGTCCGCTTCCCTTCGACATTCGAATTCCCGCGGAGAGGTGCTGGAGTGGCCGAACAGGGCTGCCTGCTAAGCAGTTATCCGGACAAAATCCGGATCGGGGGTTCGAATCCCCCCCTCTCCGCCAAAGGTTTAACCCCTTCAAATCACCAATAAAACATGGGATTCCCTCACTATTGACCCGCCGTGATACAGAATGATACAGTTTAGGCTGTAATTGAGCAGGAGGGTCTGTGGCGAACGACTCTGCGGTCTATTACAGAATGCGGGCAACGAAAGACGCCAAGGGCAACTGGCAGTCTGACCCAGCCGGGGGCTGGCGCTTCCTCGCTGTCCCTGATGGTCAAGGCCGAAAGCCAGAATGGTTGACCGTTGCCAAGGATGCAGCGGCCCGTGGCGAGCGCGGCTTTCAATACCGTCTGCCTGATGGCAATTGGTCAGAACCGAAGTACAGGACGATTCAGGCGGCTCAGGATGCTGCCAAGAATGCACCCACAGAGCGCGCGGCAGTCTCACATGGTCTGACCGTCGCCGAAGTCAAACACCCGGACAATGCGAAACGCGTTCCAATCAAATCCGCCATGGATGATTTCCTCCGGTTAGCGCAGAAAAAGTCTGCTAAGACCGTCGCCAAGTACACCTACGTTCTAAATGAGTTTGTAAATCAGCTTCCCCGAACCGTGAAATTCATTGACCAGATTGACCGTCACATCCTTGAATCCTTCGATTCGAGACTCGCTGCCAATGGCACAGCACCGAAGACCATCAACGATAAAATCCTGATTGTCGGTTTCCTGCTGAAACACGCTGGTGTTTTGTTTCCATCGAAGATGCACAAGGCGCATACGGTTGAGCAAGAAGACGTAGAGCCATACGGGACCGAAGAATTGAAAGCGCTATTCGCGGTGATGTCAGAGGAAGAAATGTTTCGGTACAAATTCTTTCTGGCCACCGCCTGCCGCGAGCAAGAAGTCTCAACCGCGCGCTGGCTTGACCTTGTGAAACCTTCTGGTGGCAAACTGGCGCAATTTCGCGTCGTGACGAAATCATGGACAGGAGCCAATGGCTTGCCGCGCAAGTTTGCGCCTAAGAGCCATCAATCACGCTCGATTCCCTTGCCCACCGAAATGTGGGAGATGTTGGAAGCGCGGCGGAAGACATCGAAAAGTATCTGGGTATTCCCAAACGTTGAAGACCAGCCCGAAGGTCATTTCCTCCGCAAGTTTAAGCGCATCGCGTTCAAAGCTGGACTCAATTGCGGGCAGTGTGACGCTGAGGGCGTAGCGGACCAAGCCAAGGGAAAACCGGGAACAACGTGCGCCAGTAATCAGGACGCATGCGCCAAGCATTATCTGCACCGACTGCGAAAGACGCGCGCGACAATGTGGCATGAAGCTGGAATCACGCTGCGAACAATTCAGTCCTATCTTGGCCACAAATCGTTGGAGACAACTCAGCTTTATCTTGGCGTGACGCCCAGCGACAAAGTAGCAGGCCAAATCAACGCTTCGATGCCCACGTTCTAGATGCAGGCGCGAAGGTCAGCCAATATCTACCACCGATGCTCCAGGGTTCACAGGGGTGTACAGCAGCGGTAAAGACGCACACATCAGCCACTCTACGTGTATTGGCTGCAATAGTGCTGTGTATAGCACTGGGGATCACGTCGTTATAGACGGAGTTCTGAATGTCAGGGAACCAATCGAATACTGGATTTCAACTCCAGATCGAGCCGAAAGGTTTATTGCAATACTCGAAGCTTATCACTCGCAAATGTGGGCATCTCTTGACCCATTAACTCGGCAAGCCAAAGAAGAAGGGCAAGCAAAAATGGTTGAACAAATCAGGGCTTCGGAAAACAACCCCGCACAACTGGACGTGTTGTTAAGGCGGCTAAATGAATACGACTAACCAGCGGGTGATGCATCGCGCGGTTTAGTTGCAGTCTCTTTCGTCGGGTTACGTGCGGGCCAGACCGAACATTTTGCGGGCTTCTTTGGCGAATGTCTTCGTAGGCCACGGGCGGCTTTTCAGAACACGCCGCTTGATTTGGTTGAACGATTCATTGCCGTACGTAACGGCAGCCTCGTAAAATTCAACCACTAGCTCTTCGAGTTCAAAGCGCATGGGGCTCATAGGCCCAGCCTACCACGCTCTTGCATTCGGGGAGACGGGCAAGGAAAATCGGGTAGTGGACCAGTTTGAACCCCACGGCCCTTGCGCTGGCAAATTGAGAAGGAGATGAGATGAAAACTCTCAATCCTCAGAGGTTTCGCATGGTTCTGTGTTTCTTTCTTCTAGTATTCTTTGTGGCCGCAATCTTCGTGGCAACTCATTTGAAGGCGGGCATGGGAGTTGTGTTGCCATGCGCCATAGGGGCGGCTTCCTCTTTGCTTGCAGGACTCCACGCTCTCTATAATCTGACTTCCGACTCAAAGTGAGACATTACGGAAAATCGGCATATGTCCACCAAGCCCGACATCCGAATCGGCACTAGCGCGTTCACGGCGGCAGGCTGGCCCGGCTCGTTCTATCCCAAGGGCATGCGCCTGCGACAATCAAGCTGTTTCAGAAACTGTACAACAAAGAAAAACAAGCGAGGGATTGAATGCCAATCGGTGAACGACTGAAGCAGCTACGCGAAGAGAAGAAAATGAGCCAAGGCGACATTGAAAAGAAGACTGGACTTCTGCGCTGCTATGTCAGCCGATGCGAAAACGGGCACACAATTCCGAGTGTCGGGACACTTGAGAAGTGGGCGGGTGCACTAGACGTTCCGCTGTACAGATTGTTCTACGAAGGTAGCAAACCGCCCAAGCCGCCAAAAATCAAATGGCGGAGACAAAGCACGTCGAGCGGACAGGACAAGGAGCTTGAACAATTCCGTCGCTTGCTGGCGAAAATCCCTGTGAAAGACCAGAAAATTCTTTTTGGGTTGGCCATGGAGTTTGCAAGAGAAGGCAAGTCGAAGGCATCGCGCTAGAGTTCGCTTTTCGAATCCAGTTGCGCTGGGCAAGCGTCCGCCGTAGGATTTCTTCCATGAATACTAAACAATTCGAGCGTCAACTTCGCAAAGAAAAAGCCAAACTCGAAACCCAGCTTCATCGCATCGGTCTGACGCTTGATGCGCTGGCGCATTTGACGGGCAAGAGAATCGTCACTGTCGCCGCGCCAAGAGCATTTCGTCAGAGTGCCAAGGCTCGCAAAGCAATATCCGCTGCCAAGAAAGCGTGGTGGATTGCCCGTCGAAAGAAACTCGCAAAAACTGCGTAGTCCCATCTACGCACCTTCGCCTACCCTTCGTGATGCATTTCTTCGATCGATAAGCGAGTTACTCCAAGCTAGGGGCGAGTCTTTGTCTGGCAAACCTTCGTGGGCTAGCGATTCTCTGCCAGCAGATGAATCTTGAATTCTTCGATCGAAGTAGCGATGATATTGCCAAATTCTACGTCTCGTGTGTAAATTTCAAACCAACCATCGTGAGATACTCGAAGTAGCCACTGTCTATCGATGCTGAATACCCAGGCGTCCCAGAAGAAATACATCACGACGCAAAGGACGCTGATAAATTCGTCGTGCTCTTGCGGCTCGAAGACGTGAACTGCAGATTCGATTAATGGGCGTATTTCCCCGAACGCACGTCTGTACCCGTAAAAAAGGTCGAGATGTTCCGTTGCGATACCCCAACCAGTAATATCAACGCACGTTGCCGACTCGTTGGTCAGAAGAAATGAGAGAAGCTTAGCGAAGGCGGTCTGCCGACCCGCCTCCGGCGGAATCGAATAGGCCCCTCTAACTAGGCTCAACTGGCTCCCTAGCTGCTTGTAATAATCGTCATCGATCTCAATCCTGAGAAACAGTTCCGCTTGGTTTCGATTGAAGATTTTCATCAAGATCACGACCTATGAGCCACGGCGCGTTCAGCCCGCCTCGCCCACAGTCGATTTTCTCCCCAATACGGCAGAGGATCGTCTTCCTCGCTCGTCCCACCCCACGAATATGATTTCACTGCGATTAGATTGTGGTGCGTCTCAGTTCGACATTGGTTACAAAATATCCGCGAGGTTTGTGGCGTATCAACTTCACTCATGGGAGGCAGACTACCAACGGCTGTCCTATTCGTCAATCAACTGATGGTCTAACAGTGCCGCAGGCGGGAAACTCGGGAACTGTTCGTTACAGCGCAGGTTGGTTTGATAACAGAATGCAACGAGGCCGTCTTTCGGCGGCCCCGTCTCGTCCGCAGCCGGATTGTCCGGTTCGGGCAATGGCTGAACTTACTCTTTTCATAGGTTCTGTCAATCCGTAATGGCCGCAAAACGATATCCGTATTACTACCCACGTCGGCTGTTTTCGATGGCCGTAACAGCGCCGTGATCCTGCGGTAGCCGTAACGGCCATACTCACTGGCCAGGGTAATAATCGCTCGCGTCAGCGCATCTTCATCCACTCTCTGGATCGGCACGTAGCGCTGGGTTCCACGCCACTGCTTCACCAGCCGGCAAGCATGGCGCTCGGACAGTTCGTGCTTCTCCCGTGCATGCTCCACCGCACTGCGACGTCGCTCAGGGCTTAGAAGTTTCCCTCCGCAATATCCTTCAGAACCTGCTTCTCTAGAGACAGCTCCGCCACCACTCGCTTGAGCTTCGCGTTCTCTTTCTCCAGTTCCTTCAGTCGTTTCGCTTGATCCAACTTCAGGCCGCCGTATTCCTTTCGCCAGCGGTAGTAGGTCTGTACAGTGATCTCTGCTTCCTTGCAGACTTGCGGGGTGGTTTTTCCGTTCGCGATTCCCACTTCAATCTGACGCAGCAACGTCACTATCTGTTCTGCTTTGTACCTCTTGTTGGGCATTTCCAGCCGTCCTCCTGGTGAATTCTCTCTCACCTCGGCTGGTACAAAAAACCCCGGTCAGGTCAGTAATTCTTGCCAATGCGGTTCGCGTTTCTATGAGCAAAGCATTCGGTGCCGTAGATGAGTGTCACAAGCATTTTGAGCCTCCCTACTTTGACCGTAAGGCCGACCATCGCTGAAGTCCACTGCAAAATGGCGCGCGATGCTCGCAAAGAAGCAAAGGGAGGCGCTGGCGGGTGAACCGGGTGAAAGGCCCGTGGGGGTCCGCCAGCCCCATAATTCTACCGTGGTCGGAATTACGGCCACGAACAAGAAAAATCGCACCGCATCGGAGCCATACCATAGGCTCGCCCGATGCGACTCAACGAGCCTGAACCCAAACCCTGCAAGCGATTCAAGCGAATGATTCCAACGCCAACCTTTTTGAAGCATCTCGATAAGTGCGAGGCATGCCGTGCAGTGATTCTTTATTTAGCCAGAGAATCGGACTTGAGACTGTGGGCTTATCACCATCGAAACTAGTCTTTCGACTCGTCGCACGGTCAGATTTATGTGCACGATTGCGCTGCCCACTGAACTGTCGTACGCTCTTGGTCCATGAATACAAAACAATTTGAACGCCAGCTTAGAAAAGAAAAAGTAAAACTCGAAACACAGCTTCACCGCATCGGTTTGACCTTAGATGCGCTCGCACATTTGACAGGCAAGCGAGTTGCTACAGTGGCCGCGCCACTCAAGAAGAAAGCGTTTCGTCAAAGTGCAAGAGCGCGTAAGGCTATAAGCGCCGCGAAGAAAGCGTGGTGGGCCGCCAAGAAAAAGAAGCAACCGAAGGCAGCTTAAGCGACGGCACGGGCCAACGAGTGGGTTTAGGTGTCTTGAGGATGGCGCGACTTGCGCTGACCCGATGCGCCTAGTGCCACGCCCCATTCAAAGATATTGGACAGCAATTTCAGCGTTATCTATGCCTTGGAGACGCGCGACTGCCTGCACTACGGCCACGCGAGTCTTTTCATCCATCGGCCCAAGAAAGGATTCAATCTGTATTTCCGTGGCTGTGCCCTTCAAACGCTGCAGCAGCCCAGTTGAAAGTCTTCGCGGACTTCGCCGTTCTGTCATTCAGTGCCCTCACGAATTTGAGTAAGCCGATTTGATGCGGTTCCTTCATACACAGCATTACTTTCCGAATTCTTCTCGACCGCGCGCCGTTGCCTAACTCACGATGGAAGTCCACCCTGCATCGGGCGATTGCGATACCACAGGTCGTCGCTGGGCTCACGACGCGAGGCCGCTTTCCTTGCCGATATGTCGGCCTTGCCCAGACGGGGGAAGCGTTTGATGTAGGTGTTAGGGAAAGTCTGAATTTTGTGAATAGGGCAAACCAAATCATCCATATACTTGTGGCAGAAATTGCAGTGACGTAACTTCAGTCGTTCCGCTTTGCTACTCGCCTTGACGTGCGTGATTTTGCGAAGTGGCTTGGGTCGGTCGGCTTTTTTCATATCGAAAGCACCTCTCTTGAAGAAGTTCTTCTCAACGGCACGTGCCAATCTTACGCGCGACTAGACCGCTCGAATTTACGGTCAAAAATCCCAATGAAAATACTTCGCTCACGCTCGACGCCAAGCTGTCCCTTCAAGAACTTATTGGTGTCGTCGTATGCGCGGCCACTGGCGACCGAACCGGGCAAATCCGTGACGGGTCCAATATCGTCAAACGTCGGCCACTTTACGAGGCACAGTTGAATGGAACTGCCCGGCCTGCCTTCCTCTTCGCCCATGCCGGACACGGTCGTGATACGGAAGTAACGCCAATTGTCCGGGTCGTGGTCGTCGTCGCCCATCTTGTCCAAGTAGATGCAGTGCGATACGTATTCCACGGGCTCGTTTTTCGACTGGTCCGGGTTCAAGGTTTCCTCCGTCCATATTGTTTCACCGTGACGCTCGTCATACTGGCGATTCTAACATATTGGCTATCGCACAGCCCCACCTCATTGTCCGTATAAGGCAACGAAAATGGATAAGAGCCTTGAAACCACCGGATTCAAGATCATTCGAGGTCTTGTCGAAAAACAGGTGAGGTCGCAGTTGCTAGCATTTGCGCGACTGGCTGGAGATGGTGGGGATTTCGCAACAGGTGATTTTTTGGTCCCAACGGCCCCGAGTGCCTACTGTCACCCTGCGACGGAGCGGCTGCTCGACGCGCTGCTGTCGAGAGTAGAAGCCGAAACACAATTGTCACTTTATCCGACATACGATAATCTTCTAGGGTACCAGCGTCGAATTCATTCAGGCATCCTCGGAGTCAACCAAACGCCATGCGCCTTTCACTCAGTGTCAACGGAACCGCCCGCAGCGTCGCATCATTGCGAGGCCCGGGATTTCTCAATGCCCACATCAACTTGTGTGACCGACCCAAGGACGGTGAACACTCGAATACGGTGAGAATCCAAGGCAGCCAAACGGCAGAGACCGCGACTACTTCTATGAAATGGCCTTCCGTTGAACTGCAAGTTGGAGACGTGGTGGAATTGCGGATACTGGCGGACGGAGACGGGGACTCTCCGAGCGAGATTCGCAATCGAAGTGAGTCTCCGTCAAATCTCTTTTCGAGCGCAAAGTTGGCGAGGGAACTTCTCAAGTTGTTTCGGATTTCGAGAAACAACTCGCGGGCGTTCTTGAGAAATCGGAGAAAACGGAAACGGCGGAGGAACACCGCAAATTTAAGTTGGCTACGGGTGCCGTGCTCTACGAAATCGGACAACAATTGCTGTTCCCGGTATTTCGGCGGCACAAAAACCTGATTCCAGAGGAACTCAAAGGCGAACTTCTATAAACCGCGAGCCACTCAAGTCCTGATTAACGCGGTTACCGGAGAAGTGCCGATTCTGCACCCTGTCCTCCCAATGTTCACCCGAACACAGGCGGATTAAACTCCCCCGAAGCACCGTGTACAGGCGGCACTCCGGGCAGAGGTTATGACGGCCCGCAAAGGACGGAAGATGGCAATCCTCCGATGCTCGCAACGGAACCGTCGTTCATGCGAGCAATCTTGTTAGAAACGGTAATCGTTTCGCAGCTTGTTACGGTCGGGCTTAAAGTTCGAGCGGACTTGCTTTTGGATTACTCGGTCCACCTGTTTTGTAAACGCGTCTGATTTTGGGTCAAGGTCTGGGTAGCTAGCACGAACGATTTGAGCAGCGGCGGCAAAGACTTCGCTTTTCGAAGTTGCGTTTTCAAGTGCGCGCCACGGGGCAGCGGCTCTATCAGCACGCAAAAGTTCAATGTCGTACATTTTCACGAGAGCACCACCACTTTTGCCCGCTGTGCGCGTGCGAAACATCTGGTGAGACGCTAGCTCGCCTATCGCAAATTCCAAATTTTCTCGTGTGATTGGGAGGTTTTCGTCAGTCAAAAACCGCCCAATCAAATCTGCGTTGTATGGTCCGTGGCCCATTTCATTTAATTCAGGATGATTTGCAAAATTTCTCCATGTATTAAGTTGAGTGTGGGCAGGAATAAACTCGCCGCGCGCTTCTGGTGCTGCCTGCCGATGACGAACAGCAGGGACAGCCTTCTGCGACTCAGGCGCACCCCATGAATTGTCACTAGGGCGCGGTTCAGGCTTTATGCCGAATCTGCGCGCAGCCGCCTCGTAAATGTGATACGGAACTTCATTGCGCATCTTTTCCAAGTTGTCTAGGTCTGTTTGTGTGGCTACGAGTTTCATTTAGTTTGACGCTCCTGTTATTTTTTAAACTTCTTTAAACACAAGTCGGTTGTATTCATTCGAGCCACGCTTCAGACTCGGGTACTGCTGCATAACTTTCCATTCAGCAAGAGACTGCGCGCTGATTGGCTTGCCTGCTCCGACTTGACGTGACTCAGAGCCCGCCTGTGCAGATGGTTTTGGCTGTCCTTTTAGCTGATGTCTTTGCACATTCGCCAAGATTTTCAGCGCGGACAAAGGCATGTTCTGCAATTCTTGCTTGCTCTTTTCCTGTGCAATGCTGTCGATATAGCGCTGCGAGACCCGCTGCTCTGTTTCGAGTTGCTGTTTGTTCGCTGGGCGCGATAGCAAGACACCTTCACGCTGCAAATATTCAAGCCCCGCTTCGAATGTCTCTAGGGAAATGGGGTATTGGGTTCCAACCTGTAATTCAGCCCAGTCAAGAAGACTCTGGGAATTCTCGGCACAGCCGTAATACTCGGGATGAAGTGCCATGAATATGCGGGCGTTTTCCCCAGTGATGCGGTCAACGTCTTCTACTGTAAGTTTGTAGTTCATTTGTTTGTCCTTTTAAGATTGCTGCGGAACTATGCCGCGATTTAGTTTGTTGAGCGTGCTTTGAAGATGCGATGTGTCTTCGCGCGGTTCAGGTCCAGCTAAGAGTGTTTCTGGCGAATCTAGTGCTTGGCGAAATGCGCGTTTCTGACGCGTATTGTTCCCCTGAGCGTCGTAGGTTACTGGCCGTGCAGCCTTGTCTGCCTCTTCTGACAACGTCTTAGCGAACTGCTTGCGGTCAGTGATGCCAACTAGCTGCGCTTCCTGCGTAGTCATTGATGCAACAGCTTCCTGCGCTTCGCTGAGAAAGCTGCCAATGTATGCCAGTATTTCTTCCCCACCGATTGTCTTGTTGTGATTGAGCGCGCGGACATCCGCAGAGACAGATTCGCTCTTTGATTTCGATACCCAGCCCGAGACTTTTTCCTTTATTCCTGAATAAAGCTGTTGAAACATCGGACTTTTCGCAAGATGCATAACTTCTATCGCACCGTTAATCGGCTGGCGAGTATCGCCGTTGACTCCGAATTCATCTTCAGGGTCCGTGAAGTCACTATCACCGACCATTCCGCTGATTTGCGCGAGAATATCGTCTTGCCCGATATCAATCCCACGGTATATTTGCTGGTAGGACTGCTCAATTGCCTCTGGTGAATCAAATTTGATCGACATTTCCATCTCCTTGAGTTAATTTCTGTATCTTTCGCGCTCTTCGCGCTGCTGGCGTTCGTGTTTCTGCCACACTGTTTCAATTGGACCTTCGGGCAAGGGAGTCTCTTTTGCCTTGGCGATAAAATCCGCTTTCACGCGCTTGTCTGGCGGCAGAATGTATGGCGGCTCTTCCGAGACATGGCTATTGAACTTTGCAATCTGTGCGTCATCGAACCAATAGCCGTAGCGGAAGTGATTCTTTCCTTCGGGCTGACGCTGCCCTTCCTTGAAAGTTATCTTCTCTGGCTTATCCCATAGCGGCCCGTTGGTTTTGATGGGGATGTAATGCCCGTCTGGACCTTGCTCCCACTTGGTTATTACTGCGCCGACTGCGCGCTTAACCCACTTACCGCCCTCTGCCATCTCATCAAAAACCCATTCCATTTTTTCATTTTGCCCATACCAATCAGGCTCGTTGCTCGCAGGACCCGGAACACGCACCCAACCGAAATAGGGGTCTTTCACAATTTCATTGCCGCCGACTTCATCACCGCCCCCCCAAAATAGACGCGCTTTTGCATAAGGATTCTCATGCGTCCAAGTCGGGACGCGGTAAATAATCAACTCAGGTTCGACTGCGTTTGGAACAAGGTTAATTAGTCGCTCGTATTCCTTCGGGTCATTCTCTTTGATTCTTGCGACGCGAAGACTAATGAGTTCCGCATACTTCTCTGGGTCAGACTTTTTGATGATTTCAATCTTATCGTTTTCAAGTTCGGCGTAGCGAGCCGGGTCAGATTCCTTGATTCTTTGAAGACGCGCACTGATGCGCTCGGCGCGTTCAAGGTCAACAATCGTCTGTCCGACTTTGTAAAACTCGTATGAGTCCAGACTCTCAAGAGACCCATGAGCATTGGTTTGCTCTTCCCATACAGGTTCAGGCGCGTCGGGCAAATGTGATGTTGCGTAATCGTGTGCCTGAAGGAATCTAAGAGTTGCGTAGCGTAGCAGAGCCTTTTCCTGCGCCGTCCGCCAAACAAAATTATCGGGACGGCAGGGGTTGCTCTTGAAAAACTCATCTTCAACGTTTGGCACTGGAGCGCCACGTTCGTATGTGAATACCTCAAGACGCTTAACCTGTCGATCAAACTCTTCAGCGATAGCCGTCGCTACGAATGATTTCGTTGCGCCAGTGCTATCCAGACCTTCAGATTCACGGGCATACTTACGCGCGTTAGTCCGCATCAACTTGAAGTGCTCACGGAGCCCCGCACGAGTCTCAAGCGACATCGGCGCAGCAAAGTGATTCGCATACTTGGCATAAATCTGCGATAGAGCGCGGGCAGCAGCAGCTTTGTCGATTTGCTTCTGCGCCTGCTCTTGTTCCCAACGGCGATCCTCTTCAGCGTCCGCTATTTCTTGAAGACGGTCTTCCTCATCCATCCGTGCCTGTTCTGCTGCATCGTCTACTGGGGCGGCTTGTTCTTTCTCTTCCCGCAGACTGCGCGCGGCGTCGATTTCATCCTGATAAGGCTTGCGATGTTTCTCAGCTAGCCGAATCGCTCGCTCTGCTTTTTCACGGACAGCGAAAGATGATTCGGGGTTATCGAGAATTGCTCGCGCCTTTTCGATGGTCTTATCGTGCCGTGCGAGGGAACGGCGGGCCGATGCTACGGAGCGAGTGCGCATCGTAGAGCGGCAGGATTTACAGTAAATATTGAATCCGTCTTCCTGTCGCGCTTCGATGTGAAAGTGCTCGTTCGTCGCTGGCTTTAACTTCTTACAGCTAGAGCATCGTTTTGTGACTTCAGACATTAAGACTCCAATTCTCCATCGAGCAATTTCTCGATATTCGCTTTGAAATAGGTGTTCGCAGACTCGGCGTCAATTAACCCACGCACTTGGGCTGGACTAATCGGGCTGTATTGGTATCGGCGATTGTGGTCGTGGAATTTAATAATCAGCGTTTGCGTTGCCCGGTCATACGAAAATGCCTTCAAATTCTCTGAGTCCAGTTGTCCAGATGCGGGGACAGAAATTTCTTCATGCTTTTTAGGCTTTGGTTCTGGCGCGTGTTTGTGATGAATATGGCCATCAATCTTCGAAAAGTCAGGGCTCGGTTTCTGCGGCTTAAACGCCATTGGGCAAGATTCCCTTTTTCTTGGCTTCTGCCTTCGCGCTCTCGCGGGCGTCGGTGAACTTGGACTTCAGAACCTTCAAACGATGAGCGGCAGTCTCAGCCCGCTGATGCGCGCCCAGAGTTTGCGGCTGGTCCGCTGGCTTCTCTGCGGGCAGAATAGATACCGGGGCGGCTTTTGTGGCTTTACTCTTGCCGCCAATTTTCGTGCCGTATGGCTTGCGCTTACGAATTTCGATAGTGGTTGTCACTTGATTCGTACTCCTAGCTCTTCGCTGTCAATTTTCAGTCCAACCGCTCGCACGGCTTCGTGATAGGAAACGCGCTGGCCAACTTCAAACTTGGGTCCGTTGGCTGGGTTCACGTAGAAGAGGATGCCGCTCTCTCCCAGAGTCGAGTCTAGGAACCCGATTCCCGTCACGGCGTCAAACGAGGTGATGAATCCGTATTTCATGCTTCGTGCTCTCCTGATTTGTCCATTTTGTTGACTAGACTGCTGGCACCCCTGAAATACTTGCCTATATATCTATTCCCGAAGAAAAGTCGTCCGCGCGCATGAAACGCAAAATAGTTGAAAGATTTCTGAAAATAGTTTGAGTCGTCCATTTTGTTGACAGGTCTATACCGGGGAGCGCGGCGGGCGTGACCACCTACTTCCTATTGGTCAGACGGCGGGGCTGTTTGGGTCCCCCCTGAAAAGTAGGGGTAGGAAGGCAAGATTTTCAAAAGTCGAGAAGCTTCCCAACTGCGGACTCCGATGGCTACTCCACGGCTACTTTTTGGGGCGGCTTAGAACTTCACGTTACGAGGCAATATGGGCGATTCTTCTGGCCGCTTGCGGGTCTGAGTCGGGCAGCAGAAATGCGTGGCAACACGAGCCTGTTATTGATATGGCAAGGGTACTGACGCGCTAACCAGACCAGCGATTTACGTCAACGTTACGTCCAGCATTACGTCCAACTTTTGTCGGAAGCAATCCAGAACTAGACGAGCGCAGAATTTTGTAGATAAGGCGCACAGTTACTTTGTATTTAACTACCCCATATGGAACTGGATACGGGAGGTAGATGGGACCCAAACGAATTTCGAGACCGGGTATGGACTTGGGACCCTCTGTTACCTTCGACAACGTTTTTGAGGCTGGTAGGTATGGTTGGGGTGGACCACTCCGATAGTACTTGGGTCCTATCTAGTTTTATTATCAATCACTTGCATGGAATATCAGAGCACAACTTCTCGCTCGACTGCCGACTAAAATTATCAAGCCCCTGAAAACACTGGACTTAATATGCATGTCCAGAATATCAGTGGTGCGGGGGTGGTTAACGATTCGCAGACCATCACAAGTCAACTGATGATTACACTAGACTTACTGTGCAACAAAAGAACAGATAGATGCACTGGTCCACTTCTGGACATTCGAACCCGATTCGCGGGCAAGAAAGAAATTGAGGCGCGATGACTCGTTTATTTTCAATGACTTAGCACAAACTGTGTAAATTATACATAGTAAAGCAACTTTGCACCATAAAGTGTGGCAAAATAGACACACAACAGATTTTAGAGCAGTACCTGATACCTATTGCTTATACACATAGACAAAATAGGGGTGATGCTATTCACTTTCTATTCGCCTATGCTGATTATTAATGGTCCAAACGACTATCTAAACTACGCACGCTGTCCTGCATCCGGCCTACTAATGACTCACACAATCTCGCCCTTATCTCCCCTCTCGCTCTCTCTCTATACTCTTCTACACAGTTAGTCTATGCTGCCTGCGCTGTGTATCCAAGTCAAAAGCGGGCCTAAAGGCACGGGCAAGATAAATATGAGTGGCGCGCGATTTGAGTCGAGTTGTCCACAATTCAGATTTTAGGGTCCTGATTGTCTTGCCTGATACCTATTGCTGCGATTAGCAGGCTCGTAGAGCGATTATTCTAGGTTGAGTGGGCTACTGTGCGTCGAGTTTATTGGTGCGACTGATACCCATGGTTACTTCCTAGAGGCTTTCTGCTCTGACTCGATGCGCTCCACATCAACAAGTACGGCTCTTAACTCCGCTGCCGTGGCATTCCCTTTGAGCGTGTTTGCTCGAAAGCTGATGATTCGAACGTTGCTCTTCACGTATCCCAACTTCGGTATGATTCGGTCAATCGAAGGGCTGTGGTCTTTTGGATGTTTGCCCGTGCCTGCCTTGTATGGTCCATTATATAACTCGATTCCCAACACAGGACAAACCTTTGGTATCTCAGGCATGTCAGCCAACGTGAGATTGAATATACATCCTTTCTTCTTACACTTCGCCCTAGCTGCGTTTAGCATGCTTGGTCTTGGGTCGCCTAGTCGGTGCAGAGGCGTACGTGCTGCCATACACGCTCGGCAACAACGGGCACTAGAAGCCTTTAATACATCAGGATGACTTGGACAAAACTGGTTACCGCAGTAACCCGGATGGGCAGGCCCCCTCTCACATCGCTTGCCGTTCTTTGCTGCCTTAGTGCATTGTGGCATTTATTCATGTGTAGTCGCACCCTTAGTTCTGAGCGGACCTTCTCCTTATGTGAGATTTCACTTCTGTGTTGCAAAAGCGGCCCCTACGCTATCGCTTCGGTTACGGGCAAGAAAGATTTTCGCAGCGCGCGATTACTCGCTGGGCCGCAAACTGCTGTTGTCCATTTAATTTACTGCGTCAAGCGGGATGCCCCGTCTGCGTTCCCACTGCCTTTCCATTCGGCGTCTGTGCTGCTCTAGCGGATTGTGTAGCGCAGCCTTGTGCTTTCGCTCGCGCTTGAGTGCAGCCTTAACAGCCTTAGCCTGCTCTGGCGTCATGCGTGCCAGCAGTTCTTGGACGAGCGTCATTAGTCTACCAGTTCACATAAGCGCGCTATATACGACGCTAGCTGGTGCCCTAAATTGTCGGATATTTCATCGTACTGTGGTTTGGTTATCTCGCCCGATTTAAGGCGCGCGTTTAGAATCTTACGGGCCGCGTTCAGCGTGACTTGTTCAGAGTTGAGGGCATCAATTGCCCGTTGGCGAAATTCTAGGTTTTCCAACATCGTGTCAAAGAAAGCGATATTACTCATTTGATTGTCCTTTGTGATTTGAGTGTGTGTTTCTTCTGCCCGTGCTTTTGAAGTTGAATTTGCGTGCGCGCGCCTCTAGCAGCTTGTTGAAAAAGCCGGCAATGATCATCATCAATCGCTCGCGCAACGCTGATAGGTAGATTGGTCTTCTTCTGTTCGGGACGATTTTCATGCAGCTATTGGCTTGAAATCTCAAATCGTAATTGATTTGAGGTGACGGTCTCCGTCCAATAGGGCATTAGTGCGATTCCCTTTACGTCGAGGTTAGCTTCTTGCTGGCTAACGCTTCTGCCGGTGAATTGAGCTTCCAGCGAGTAAGTGCCGGGTTTCAGTTTGTAGTCGAACTCCTTTGACGCCGCCGGCCAGTACCCGTCCAAGTTCACAGGGATGGAGAAGGTAGCATCGACCGGGATGGGCACAACAAACGGATCCACTCGACCGGCAATCATCGCAGGCTCGCGGAGATCAAGCCGCCGAGATTTTCCCTGCGCATCTGTAAGAGTCAAGGCGACAGCGTTTGGGTATTGCCTCTTCCCATTGGCAAGCATCATTCCCAGATTAACGACCAGGTCATTCTGTCCGGCGTTGCGCAACTCAACTCTGAATTTCGGGGCCTTGGACGGCGCACCCTCGGCCTGATCGAGATAGATGGTCATTCGCAATCCGCTGACTGCCTCGCCCCAAGTTTTCACGCGTGGCTTCAGCGCGGCGGATAAGCCACCAAGCAACAGTAGACTCGCCACCAAAACAACAAAGAGATTCTTGTGGACTGTCTTTGGAAGCTTCATTGAGCCCTCCTCTAACCATTGAACGACAGATGTGAGAAAGATGAACGTGCTGCCGAAAGTGGATGCCTAAATCTCTCCTTCAGATGCTTAACTGTTCGTCGAAACCCACGATCATTTGCAACCTTGTTGTATAACAGCCGTCTTACTAAGTGAATCAGGAGGCGAGGGAATGCGCGGCGCGCTTGAGCCAGTTGCTTCCATTGGCGTTTGTCATCCGCAAATCGGAACACCTTCCAACTTAGCCGCTCGGCATCCATTGCTGCCCGACGTACATTTAGCTTCTTTGGCGCGCTCACAGAGCACCGCCATCAGACAGCAGCACAGCATTGATGGCGAGCGGTCCTTTCTTGGTGTCGATTAGGTCAAACTCTACGCGGTCATTTGGCTTCAACAACAATTGGCCTTCGACATTCTTAACGTGTATGAATGCAGTGGTACGCAAGCCATCGGGCAAAACAAATCCGAACCCGCGCCCCCAGGGCCGCCACCGCCTCCAATATGTCCTCCAACCGATGGTCCCTGCGAACCAGGCATCGCGAACAATCAGGGAGACTCTGGTGTACATCAAGCGAACCCGAAATAGAAGAAGGGCGAAATGATGACGGGCTATAACTCATAGAGATATATTGAATTGACAAGAGTCGAGGCCGGTATGTTACATTCATCTAAGCCGTGGGAGACGGATGAACTATTTCAGTGATCGGTGGATGAGGGAGCAATGGCTTGTCCGCGGGGACGGACCAAAGGTACTGTCTGTTGCTGCGTTATCCATGTGTGTGCTGGGCCTGATGTTTTATGCTCACTTTAAAATAGACGCGCTTGTCGCAGACTCAAAGGCACTCCAGATCACTGTTGCGTTGCTAGGCTGCGCGGGAGCAGTTGGTACGCTCTTATTATCTGTAAGCATGTGGTACTTTCTCATTCGGGTTGACCGGTCTCCCCGATGGATAAAGTACATTAGCTTTTTCGTTTTGTTGTTCGGACTCATTTACGGCGGCCTCGTCTATTTTGTTCTCGTTTATTTGCCTCAAGTTTATTCGATGCGTCGCGAATCTCTAGGAAACGATGTCTAGGCCGAGATTGCTGATTGTCATTGGTTGGCTCGCTATAGTTGCCGACATGATACTTTGTTACGCTCGTCCGAGTTTGCCGAACCGACTGCCTTTTATGATCACGATGTTGTTTCCCGCTTCGGTGCTGTTGATTTGCCTTATGGGCATCTATGTAGTTGCGAGACTCTTTCTCGCCACGACCCGAAATCGGCGTGAAAATAAATAGTGGGAATTGTCGAATCGCGAATCACTTCCTAGCCGTTCATCGTCACTTCCTACACATGTCTCCCATCGCCGCTCAATTCGACAGCTAATCGGTAGCGTTTAATATCACGGACGATTGCTTGGCGAACCGCTTGACACCCGCCGTCCTTCCCCCCATTCATACCCGCCAGCCCGTTCGCGAAAGCGAACCCTCGCCTTTGGGCAGCGTTAGAAGTGTGATCCGATTCTGCGAGACGCTTTTGAGCCTCGGGCCAAAGTGCGCGGCAACATCACATCTCAACTAAGGCCGTTGGTTCACGGATGATTCCTGATATATCAGACCCCGATCGCTTTTGCCGCTTTGTCCGAACAGTCTTCAATGTGGCGCGTGTGCTCCTTCCTGCACTCCATCATGTCATGCGTTCCTGAGAGGCAGGTGCTGCAGGTCCATCCACACGAGCAACAACGATCGGTGCCGAATTCCTGCCATTCATGAGTCGCAGTCGCCGCCGTTGTTGGGGTGACCGCTTCGACGGTAATTCGGCGAGCCTTGAACTCTGCGTAACGCAAATGGGCTTGCTGGAACGCGTCCTCCGCTAGCTTCAGAGCGGTCTTCGCTTCGCGCAAACGAATAGATGCCTTCTGAAACTCTTGCTCCGCAGCGATAGGTGCGGTCGTACTTCGAGCCTCGTATTGCGCCACCATGTTTGACTGCTCTCATTGCGCACCGTCCTTCGGCGTCTCAACCACGATTCCAAAGTCATGCTGGCTGTCGCGTTCCGCCAGTAAACTACTCACACGCGGGGATGCTGGTGTGTATCCCGCTTTTGCTTTTCGCGGGTCATCGGCGTAATGCATAACTGCGGGCACCATTGGTGCTGCGGTTGGCTTGACTGATTTCGCTTGTGGTTTGCTGCCGTTCATAACCAGCGTGAATGTGACGCTCTGACCCACCTGTGGTGGCACAGTGTCTTCGTATTCCGCGCGACGAAAGAATGCGTTGTCGTGAGAATCACTGAAGTGAACGAACCCGAAACCGCGATTTTCGATATAGTTGACGACCGTACCGTTCATTGATTTTCTCCTGCTAGGATTTGTTTGCTGCTAGTTCGAATGACGTTTGCAACGGTTACTTTTTTCTTACCAGCGTTGATATGAAAAGTCGCGCTAACCACTGACGAGCCAACTTCCTCACGCAGGCTGTGATTTATTTGCGCCCACAGACTTCGCGCCCACGAGTCTTTCGTAGTCTTGGCATGCTTGACTACATTTGCGATTCGTTCGTATGCGACTTTTTTCTTGCGGCGGGCAGTGGACTCCGACACAGCCAAAACACGTGCGATAGTCATAGTTACGGCACCGTCAAGTTCTTGAATGGAATCACCAAATTCGACGCACTGTTGCACTCTGCGCGCAGTCAAAATTGCTAGGGCGATTTTCCATGTCTCAAGCCCGCCTTCGCCGTTCACGGCATCGAGTTCTGCGATGAGCCGAGTTTTCTGCGACTGAAGCGTGTTCGATAGATATTTCTTCGTCTGATTTAGTGGATTGCTGTACTTTGGCGTGATTGCGAGCGCGGCATCAATTTCCGCCGCGCTCTTCTTGTCCAAATCGTCGGTATCGGTCAGAGAAAAGGTGTTGGGTATGTTGCCTCTCTTGCTATGCTCGGTTTTGCCGTTCTCTGCCCGCCCCTTCGCCGTCAAAGTCGCGCTGCGCAATCGGCTTATTGAATCTTTTTTGACCGCATTCCCGATGAACAAGAGGGCGTTGGTCTTGCGCTCGTGGGTGTAGGCTTCCTGCGGAGTCATCCCTGCGAAATTCTTAGCGAGAATATCGGCGACTAGGTCGTCAACGATGGATGAATCCAAATCACCGTACTTATTTTCAACACGGTCCTGTGGGATGTAGACGATTCTCGCGGCGCGGGCACAGTATTTGGTAAGTGAGTGCAGTGCTTCTTTCTGGGCTGTATGGTCAGAGCCAAATAGCGCGTTGAAGCCCAGCCGCACACTCTTGTGCTTGTCTAGGTATTCCTGTTGCTCAACGTCAAGGTCATCGTAACGGCTCGGGGATGCAAACTTCGGTGGCGCGGGCAAAGAAATGCGCGCGGATTGAGACGACAAAATGCAATTCATGGGATTTTCCTTAGTATTAGTAATAGGTAGTTCTACTGCGGGACTTGCTGCGGAGCGGTCTATCGCGGGCTACAACACTGAAGTGTTTAGGCTCTACGAATCTGCTCTTGGTGTGGTGAATCTATGCGATACTACGGAAGGTGTCCTGACCGCTAGACGAGTGTTACCCCTGCGAGTCGAACGCAGGCTTTCCTTCCTACTTGTGGTGCAAACTTTTACGCGAGTGACTTCGACGCTGCTGCGGCAATCTGGTTGACTTCAGCCGCGTTCTTGCGGGTGTAGATGACAAGACTGCTCACATTCTTGTGACCGCTGAAGACTTGCAGATTCTCAAGGCCGATAGACGCGAGGTCGCGTAGTCTCGTGTGCTTCAAAATATGCGTGTGGCGGAATGCTGGTGGGATGCGGCCAGCGGAATTACCTTCCTTTCGAGCAGTGGCATCAGCAAGGCGGCAGGCGTCATCGAACAATCTGTAAACCTGCGAGCGATTCAGGAACCGCGTGCCACCTTCGTTTGTCTCGCGCGACGGAAACAGAGCATCCGTATCCGCGCCGAACTTGGCATCGCGCTCCTGCTTCCACTTGGTCAGAATTTCCTTCTCGTCCAGTCCGTAGGCTTCCATAGCAGGCTGGTGCCCTGAGTTGCTGCCCTTCAGTCTGTGGACAAAGAGTGTCCCGTTTTCCCAATCAATGTCAGATACCTTGAATCGCGCAACTTCTGAGGCGCGCAGTGCGTGCATGTAAGCCAACGTGAACATGGCAAGTAGGCGAATGCTGTCCTTGTCATACTCGCGGGCCGCACGGAAGAATGACTTGGTCTGCTCCGGCGAGAGGCGCAGCGAATCGCTGCCGCTGTACTTGCGTTGATTTTGTGGTCTCTTGGTGCTGGTCATGGCTGCTGCTCCTGTGGATATGGCTCGATTTCTACATCCTATTATATCATATCCAGTGCTGCTTGTCAAGTCTTTTGTTGCACCCCTTGATAATGCAGCACTTACGACACTCGTTTGATATTCTTCTCAGCGGGCAAGGATGGCTTGAGTGTTTTCTTCTGCCGCCCATATTGCTGCTGGCGGGTTGTAGAAACACAAATGCCCAATTATGAGAACCTTTGCAGGCTTCATAACTGGGCATGTTGTGCTAGGTTCGACGGAGGGCACCGTTCGAAGATTGAAATGTCAGAAAAATGTCTTATCGAATGGTGTTTCTTGCGTAGAACCTAAACTACAAACAGTCTCCGCTGCCCAGCGGTCGCCTTTTACGTCTGCGAATGACGGTGTCCAGAATGTGGACGACTTGGACAGTCTTTGCTTGTCCATTTTTGAAACTGGGATTCGATGCAGGCGAGGAATACGCGAGCGTCAATCGTTACTTACATAATACCACAACTCGGTTTCATTGTCAAGCCCAAAATGAAACTTTCTGTTGACAGCGAGCTTTTCCTGTGATTGAGACAAACAGGATACCACATATCGGGTGAAAAGTCAACTTGACAGCGCATGGGCGGCTGTGGTAGCGCCCACAACGGTCTAAACCTGCCATTCCCGCTATTAGCGGCGTCGTGGTGACGTTGTCCTGCCCGTTCTAGCGTCAGACTGCTTAGGAGTGCCTTGCGTGTCTTAAAACGACTGCTGTATCAATTCCTGCTGCCTATTCGGACTTACACCGAATGACCTTCATCCGCTACTTGCGCGCTTTCACGGATGCTGTTCCCTTCTGGGATGAACTCAGGCAGCTAAACTATCTAGGATGCTTTGTTGAATTCCGCTCGGTCTCTTTCGAATCCTTCCGGGTCCACACATATCGGGCACGTTTCAGAATAGCGGCCAGCAAGAGCGTGATAACGGTTATGAGATGTCACGAGGCCCCCGATTCGTCCGACTGCAGCCTTATCGAAAGTGGGGTGATGGATTCCAACTTTCCGCTTGGCTGTATCAATGCCACTGTCTCGCAGGATTTCGCGGCGCGCTTTCGTATACACACGGTTAACTTTGGCGCACGTTGGGCAACCTTGCCCTTGAGAGGCATGGTGGTCGAATTTCTGAAGATAGGTGCCGTGAATCGGGCAGGAAAAAGCGTAAAGTGCCAAGACGCCTTGATATTCTTGCCCGCGAATCATATCTGGTGCGCGGCGATACATTTCCGCGATTGTTAATTTGTTATGGCCGCCTGATGGCATTGCAACTTCCCACTGCTTAAATCCACTGCTTGCGCCTGTCCAGCGTTATCCGCCTTGGGGCCGCATGTCACCCTCGTCCAACTCTATGATGCGCAAACATCAGTGCCTTTGAAATTGCAGTCTCTTCCAATTCACCCGGCGCAACTTGGACTGTCAACGTTTCGCGTGTCTTGAGAATCGTGGCTCGACAAGCATATGCAACCCATGTCCGCTGGCATGTTCTAGCTGGGTGTATCAGCGGAACAAGTCCCAAACATTCAACGGTGTAGCCGATGCCGCGAATGGTTCGAAGCATTTATGCCGCGTCTCTTTCGCCTGCGGGAGATTTCTCTTGGTTCACAAACGGCGGTCGCCAAATAGCCTCAAGTGCCGAAATATTTTCATCTGTAAAATAGCGAAGTTGAGTGTTCTGTGTGATTTGGTCATCTCCAAGCGCTGCGCGAAGAAAATTCTTCACAGTTCGTGTTGCGTCTCGATGGCCAAAATGCTTAACCAAATCGTCCAATGAGCTAAACGGCGTCAGATTTGTGCGGCTTTTCCCATTACACTTCACTTCCAAATCGTGAATACAATTATCGAATCCACTGGCAAAAGTCTTAAACACACGAACACCACTTTCAGTCTGCTCGTGGTTTTTCATTGAGTAGGGCTTTAGTAGCAGCGGATTTTTGCACTGAAAAGCCACGCTTCGCGGGTCACCTGCACCATTCAAGTTGCCTAGCGCGAACATCAAGGCTTCAATTCGAGTCACCATGATTGGCTCCGCATCCCAAACAGGAATGCAATTATCGACGCGCCCCAACCGACGACCCGGGCAGACAAAGGTAGAGATTGACGTGCTGAGTCAAGCGCAGTAATAGCGGCGCGGATTTCACGGTGCTCCTGTTTGACGTATGGAACGAATCCTTCGGGACCGAACAGTTTCTTGTCCATCTGTCGAACTGTACTTGCAACATCTGAAAGCAAGTCAGTAGTGGATTCCTGCTGTTGAGTGTTCACGTTAGCCGCCGATAACCACGTCGGACGGGAGCCCGGTACCAAGATTGGTTCGTGCATCGCGCGCGTGACGAATCTTGCGGCGAGTCATCTCCGCTGGGCCCGCTTCACGGCGAGTGGTTCCTTGTGGCACGCTGTCTTCAAGCAGAGAGCTATCTTTTGCGGTTAACTTTTTGCCGTCCGCAGAATGATTCTCATAGGTCTTGGAATCGCCACGCGTAGATTCGTGCTTTTCTTCCGACTCTCTACGATGTCCCGCGTTCTTGTTGCGGTCCTGTACCGAAGTGGCGCGTTCTCGCTTCATTTCTAGTAGTTCAGACATTTCTGTTTCCTTATGCAGCTTGGCTGCGGTTAGTTGGTGATACTTCTCTTGGCTTCGACACTTTGCAGTTCTGCGGCCAAGTTGATAGCGGTCTGGACAGCAACGATGGTTGTTTCCGCAATAAACTTTTTGCGTTTTCTGCCATCCACGATAGTTATTTCGGTGTCCCCATTTTTAAGGGGACGAAGAATTGCACCTTCAGCAGGCGGTAGCGCGATATATCCATTTGCTGTTGGAATTCTGATTTCTGACATTTTTATTTCCTTATTGGAGTTGCGCGACCAATGAAGACAGCGCTGCTTTCTTGCTGCACATCGTTGCCGTCTCCAAACGAGCAGCATCGAGGTGTTTCTGTGCGTCTTCACGAGTCACAATATTCTTCAAATCCGCATCACCAAGAGTCAAAGAACTAGAATGGGTTGCTCCGTTCGGATGTTTTGCGGTCAACACAAATGCTGGTGGAAACTGACTTTTCTGTTCTACGGTGACGGCGATGTCTGCCCCGTCTATCGTGTGAGTAGTATTCGTGTTCATTTTAGAATTGCTCCGAAAGATAAATTTCATACACTTGTAAACCGCCAGATGACGCGCCCGAAGTTGTGGCCACGCGAATCTGATAGAGCGCGGGATTAATGTTCTGGCCCAATGCAATCACGCTCTGTGTGCGAGCAAAAAAGCCAGTACCGGAAAGTACCGTCGTAAACGAACCGCCGCTGTTGGACGAAACTTGAATTTCCCACGACGGCGAAGCGCCTGATGAGTTACCACCCCAATCCACGATTGCGTTTACGTTCTGAATCGCGGGCAAGACCATTCCTGAGAATCCGCTAACTGTAAGCACTTGGCTTGCGCCGCTGCAAGTTGCGTCTGTTGAAGAATTGCCGTCAATAGCGTTCGTTTCGTTCGTGAATGTGCCAGTTACCGTAGAAGGACGAACAATAACGGTGTTTCCTGCCTGTCCGCCTGTTCCGCCATCGTTGTTGCCGCTCTGGGTGCCGCCACCGCTAACAGCGGTCAGAATTGAACCGATAAAAACGTTGCCGTCATTGGACAGCACAGATTCTTTTGTTGTTGTGGCATTGTAAGTTGGCGAGCCACCCGCGAATGTTGGGTCGTTCAAATAAATGTAGTAGAGCGTGCCGTAAGATAGCGAGGTAACGGAACCGCTGTTATATGACACATCGCTTGATTGCAGTGGGCTGCGGACGCGCAGATTAAAAGACGCAATTGAAACCGTCGCGTTAGCTCCCGCGTCAGTTGAGGTGATGGGCTGACTTGTTGGACGATAAGACAAATTGCTTGGCGTTGGCAGCGCGTTAGTAGCAGTTGTCTGTGCCGTGTTTGCGGTTGTTTGTGCGGTGCCTGCTGTTGCAAGCGCTGTACTCGCGTTTGCGTTTGCTGTTGACGCCGCGCTCGATGCAGAAGACGCTGCATTTGACGCCGCAGATGCTTTTTGCCCCGCAACAACAGATTCGGTTTGAGCCTCAGTCACTTTTGCTTGAATTGTAGCAACGAGCGAGCTACCTGTATTCTGAGGCAGCGTTGGATACGGGAAAACGGCGGAGCGCATGCCCGCCTGTCTGAATGCGCGCGTGCTGTCCGACAAATCGCTAGCCAAAACTGTTGCTGCTGGAAAGGTTCCACGTTGCGGAGAGCCGCCGCCTACGGGCAAATCAAGAATTGGGCCAACAGGCGCTATCGGAACTTGAGCGGGCGCGAAACGGATGGGCTCTTTGGAGTCCCCTTGTTGCGCGATGCGAGCATTGCGAGCACGCGTTTTTTCAACACCATTTGCAATTGTCAACTTGCTATTCCTTTGAGCGCGCGCTCAAGAGCCACAGATATTTCCTCGTAGTACACAGTCAAATCCCAGCGGTTTTCCATCATAGTTGTGAAGATTTTGTCAGGCAGCGACAAAGTAATGGTGATTTCGTCCGCGCTAAATTGAATTTTAGGATTGCTGTCGAAATCGACTTGTTTATTTTCCATTTTTTGGGTACTCAATTCTTGGATTTATCTGAAGCGGCCAAATCTTTCTTGTTGTAACGAATAATCTTGTGAGGCATCGGGTCTGCTTTTTCCCAGTCCTGTCCATCGAAGACGTGAACAACTTCTCCTGTGCCCGGAATTACTTCATCAAGCCCGCCCTGATTTTCAACCATAATTGGTTTGCCAGTTTTCTTGGCATCGGCAATGTCTGCAGGTGATGGACGCCAGTCGCTTTTAATTGGATGGGTATGAACAGCGACAGCAGTATTTTTACCTATCGCTTGTTTCAAACTGCCAACCGCTTCGCCGTTCGGGTCAGTCATATGTTTATCATCGGCGACGATGTCTCTATTATTTCGCACCGTGAATCCTGCTTCGGCATGTGGCTGTGAGCCTGCACCAACTGATTCCCATGCATCACGAGCCGCTGCGCGGAATGTTGGACTATATTCAATCGCGCCTTCTCGCGTGGGTTGCCACGGCGCTGTAGCACCAACAGGCAAGGAAACATTTGGTTGGGCCGCATTTGAAATTCCTGGTGCTTCTGGCTGCACGGCGGGATGGTTTACGTTCCAGCCGTGAAATAGATGGCCGTCGATACCTGAGAAGTCATACTTCGGTGCGGCGGGCAAATTATTGGGCATGCAAAGAATTCCTATGGCCGCAAGAATTACGGCGCGAACAACTTTCCACACTCATCGGGTCCTTACTCCCGACGTATGCGGGACAGTTTTAGTTTTGTGATTTGCTACAAAGCCGCGTGGAATAATTGCGGGATGTCACTGGTGAAACTGTGCTTGTGGGTCAATGCGCAGAACTTCTTGTCTGTTAGCAGGCGTATCCGGGGCGCTGTGGATACTTCCGTCCGAAGCAGTCCACACAAATCTGCCTGCGTTTGCTGCCCCCTTAGCTATCTGACCAATCTTCTGCCATACTGTTTGCTCTGCTGCGGGTAGATATGATTCTGCTGCGCGCGGCATGCTTGCTTTTGCCCCAGCGGACATCGCTCCTGCGAGTTTTGGGTTAACAGTCTGTGCGATTGTTGCGCCAAGTTTTGCGGAGCCGCTTGGATTGGTGTTAGCCAACAAACGGCGACCGAGTGCAGCCTTCAGGTAAAGTTCCTTTGTTGCTTGACGACCAAACAGCGTGCTAAGTACACCGTCGTTGTAGCCGCCCAAACCGTCGCGCGTAACTTTCCAACCACCGCGCGCAATATCGTCAACAATCTGGTTTTTGATGGCCGATAAATCGACACCAGCGTTTACGAGAGTCTCGATATCTTTCGCGCTCGCGTTCTTGATTGCGTTCGTAACTTTAGCTGGGTCCGCTTGTCTCAAAATCTTGTACAGCGGGCTGGCTTGGTCGCCAAAAGTGGTTGTGTAATTTCTCCAACCTTCATTTGCAGCGCGCCACTCATCAACAAAGCCCGACTGCGTTGCAGCGGATTCCATCGCGCCGTCAATATCAGTAGCAAGTTTCTTAAACAGTCCTTGGTATCGAGCAGGAAGTTCGGCAACACGTGTTTCGCCAAGTTCGCGGGCAACGGACCGCATCTGTGCCGCGTCAGCAAACGAAAGGTACGGCTGAAGCACACCATCTGCATCTGCTGTTCCCAATCTCGTCCCCATGTTGAGTACCGCGCGCAGGGGTGCGGCAGAAGAATCAGGAATATTGTTTAGAACGGTTTGCATCTTGGCTGCATCTTGCGCCCAAGCCGCGCGAATTCCTTTCACATCTACAGGAGCATTCTGCAAGTCTTCGGGCAAGTTTCGATAACCTTGGCTCGCCGATTCGTGCGCCGCGTCCTTCAAATCTCGAACAGATTGCTGCACAGCTTCGCCCGCTGATTCAGGACTGGTCCCCTGCATTTGGGGATCCAGACGGCGCTGGAAGTCTTTTACCGAGCTATTCAGTTGTTCGTTGCTGTTTTGAATGGCCTCGTGAAGGTCAGAGCCGCCAATAGCGGCGTGTTCGCCCGCGTCTTGGACGCCTTTTCGAAATGGGCTCTGCGTTGCCTGCGCAGGGGTCAAATCAATTCCTGAGTCAGAGGCATGTTTCACAATCTCTTTCGGTGTGTTGTTCAATGCAGGTTGAAATGCTGCGCCCGCTTCTGGAATTTCTGAGTCGATAACCGGGTGGAACCAATCCCATACTTTTCCAACGCCTTTGCCCAACAGTCCGAGACCAAGTTCTGAGAGCCCCATTTCTGCGCCAACACGCGCGCTCTCTTTCAAACCTTCTGGGCTAACAGGATTCTGTCCTTCTGCCACGCGGCCAGCAGTGTTTCCAACACCACCACCAACACCAGCAAGCGCCGCTGTACCTAGCAGTCCCGCTCCGGGCGCAATCAGCATAGGAGCGGCAACAGCGCCAGCCGTCACCAATGAGCGCTTCGGGTGCGTGTAAAACTGAGTTATCGGGACGCCAGCTTCAATACCATGTACAAACCCTTGTTTAATCGCGTCAACTGCATAAGGCACTGCACTCTCTTCCATCGAAGTTGTCTTCGGTGCGCTCTTCGTGTTCGCAATGAGACCTTCCGTATGTTTTGCTTCCCACAAGTCGTGCTTGACCTGCTTAGGCAAATTCATTGACTGAAGATGCGAGGCCAATTCATTTTCATCTGCCGATGCGTGGTAAGCATTCCATGCGTCATGTTGTGCATTTCGGTCAAGACCAGCGGCGCGCGTTAGAACAGATTGCGCTGGGTCCATATTTACGCTAGAGCCGCCAGTTACACCCGGTCCTGTAGCAAGAGCGTTCTGGGGAACACTTGGCGGTTGTAGGGATGCTGGTGCAGGTAGTGTTGAATTCTGGTCAGTCATTTGTTTCCCTTAGAACGGGTTCTGATTATTAGCATTGGCTTCAGCCTTCGCTTTGCTCGGTGCGCCAGCATTTTTCTGCGGAAGTATCCAACCGCTGGATTGAAGCGCTTTATCTGCCTTGGCTCTGTCATTACCAGCCACACGCAAATAAATCTGGTCTGTAACTGGGTCCACAACTCTGTTGTTTCCAACTGGAAGAATGTCGATATACCCAAGTTGACGTTTCTGTTGGTTAGCCGCGTTTACGTAAGACTCAATGTAAGTATGTTCGGCAATCTTGGCGTAATCCAAAACTTGCTGCGGCGTGATAACATCTCCCGCTTTCAGCTTGAGCAACGATGCATCCACATTCTCTCCAAGACCACGAGCACCAACGTGCTCCTGAATCGTGTTTTCATTGATACGGAAGCCCTTTCCAGCAAGAGGGGTAGCACTAATGCCAATTGCATTGAAGAGTGCGACCACAGACTCAGGACCATTGATCCCCTGTCCTGAATTAATCTGCTTCGCAATATCCTGAAATTGGTCGTAACTTCCTTGAAGAATGTTAGCTGTCTTCGCCACCTGCGAATTGTTAAAAGCATCGTAGCGCTTGTTGAATTCTTTTTCAGGCAAGGTCGAAGTGTTTCCAAATACGTCAGTATTTGCGGTGCCTGCCTGTTCCGCTTTCACTCTCCGATTAGCTCGCGCGTTTTCCCCCGCTTCATGCGCGGCGGCTCGGTCGTTCTCACCCTTTTGCACGGCGGCAGCGCGTTCTTTTTCGCCAGTTTGAACGTTAGCGGCGATTCCTTCACGACTCTTTCTGTCCGCTTGGTCCTTCGGCGTATCCTGCCCAGTGTTCTTGATGTATTCACCTTCGCTCTTGCGACGGTCGTCTTCCTGCTTTTGCAAATCTGCCATTTGCTTTTGCGAATTCAGGTATGCGTAGTAAGCTTCTCGTCCAGTCGTACCTTCAGGAATAGTTCTCATCTGGTCGGGAACGACTTGGCCATCCTTATCGACTTTGAATGTAACTGGAAATGAGTATGGAGTCTGAATCGGCGAGTCAAGGTCCGCTGCGTTGAAGATATGCACGCCAGCGGCATCTCCCGTTTTTCCGTTTGAAACGTGAATATCAGTTCCGTTTCCTGCATTCTTGGCATCCTGCGGCGTCAAGTTGTCGTGCCCCGCACCATGTTCTGTGCGTAGGGTAATGCCATTTGCAGCGGCCCAATTGCTGAAGCCAGCGGCGAGTTGATTCTGCTGGTCGGTCAATGCGTTCTGTGAAGTTTGGTTAGCAAGCACCATTTCGTGTGCTTTAATTGCACCTTGAACATTCGCAACTCTATTTGCAGTATGTTCATCCATCTGGTTCTGAATTTCTTGTCCAACTCTCGTGTGTTGACCAATCGTTTTAAGAACGTTTGCTAGTCCTCCAGTGCGGGCAGGTTGATTAGGCTGAAGCGTTGATAGCGCGGCTTGGTCCGGGTCACTAGACCATTGTCCCGACGTTGGCTTTGCTGTCGCATTTGGATTCTTAGTTCCAACGGTAACTTTCGTTACGGCGTGCAACATTCCTGCAAGCGCGCCGCGAAGGATTGAAGTGGCGGAACCTTTACTGATAGACGAATCATAACCAACCTGTGCAGGTTGACCTTCACTAGACATATTTGGTCGCCCCTGTGCAGGCGGTGGTGGGGCTTGAGCAGGAGAAACAGGCATAGCAGGAGCGGTCTGCGGAGTAGCGGTATCGGGCGGTGGAGTCACAGACGCTTGGTCTGCGGCTTGTGGCGTAGCATTCGGCGGTATAGTCGTATCAATTGCCATCTAAGATTTCCTGTCTGAAAGATTTGTATTACTTCGAGCCCCATGTGTTCTTACCGGATTTCATGCGGTCAAGATACGCTCTGCGATAGTGCGAGTTGCGGCCTTGAACTTTTCCTGCGGGCACAACTACTTCCCCTTCATGCAGCCGATAATTACCAGTTTTGGGAACCGTGCCGCCCTTCTTGAATGAGCCAAGAATTTTTCCGGCGTTGGCCGCATCCTTTGCAACAGACTCAACTAGAGGCTTTTGCTGCGCGCCTCCCTTCTGCTGTTGAGGCTGTTGTCGTTTCTGCGCGAGTTGCTGTTGCGTTTGAGCGTTGCGCTGCTCTTGCTCAGATTTGGCTTGTTCCGTTGCGGCGTTAGTCTGCGATTCTAGATTTGCTGCCTGCGAGCCGTCGTAATTTTCCATGTTATTAATCTCCTAAAAGTTTTATCCGAAGATTGCGCTAGCATCGTTTGCGCCAGCGCCAATATTTCCCAAAATCGCGGCGGGCGAACCCGTTTGTTGATTCTCCTGAAACTCAGTATTTCCAGCGTTAACCGCCAGCGCGCCGCTACCTGTAGCAGCACCAGCCAAACCAACTTCGTTTTCACCAGATGCCACGCCCAACTCTGCGTTGGTTGCGCCTTCAAGATTTGTCAAACCCTGTTGGTAGTCGGCAATTTTTTCATTAGTCAAGTTCGTGTTCGTGCTTGCAGCACCCTTGGCCGCGATTTCTGCGTTGATTGCGGAGTTCGCACCTTGTGGAAGCACATTTGCGCCGCCAGACTGTTGCTTTTGCTGCAACTGTGCGGCATTTTCAGCATTAGCAGTTCCGGTTGCGCCTTGCGAAGTGATTTGACTCTGCAAAAGTTTGTCAAGACCCGGAGAATACCCCATCGGGATGCTGCCTCCTGCGAGGATTCCCTGCCACGCACCGTTGACCGCTCCCAACGCGGATTGGTTTCCAGCGAACGCTTGGCTAGCTTCGTCCTGCAAATTTGACATAAAATTTAGGGCCGATGGTGCCACTTGCTTAACTTGAGTATTTGCCACTTGGATTTCCTAAAATTGATTTGTTACTGCGGGCCGCAATGTGCGGGTAAAACTAAACTGCAGTGATTACGCGGTCAAAGTATTCGCGGGCAATACTATCAATCGTTTCTGACTTGAGATTGTTCTGTTTCTTCCACAATTCTGCAACAACGCCAAATGCATCTACGACGCCAATTCCACGCCACTCGCGCAGAAACGATTCTGCGACCCGCTCCATTTCAAGCATCTGTTCGAAGGTTCGATTCTGAAGGTTGCAACCATAGGCGATTTCAAGTAGCACGATGGTTTTGTCTATGAGCACTTTGTCCCGCGCGTCTTGCAGCATTTGTAGAAAACGCTCGCCAGCGGCAATATTCGCTTCACGCTCGGCCAAGGATAATTGGGGCGCGCTATTCACTGGCCGCCGCACTTTGCAAATGGCTGAGTAATGCCCTTACAGCACCAATATTTTTCCAAGAAATGCCAAGCGCCCTAGCCACGTTGGCTGGCAGAAGTTCTACTAGTATGTTGCGAATGCTCATTTCCAATTGGACTGCTTGCGCAATGGCGGCTCGAATCAAAATTCTGTCTGCCGCGCTGACGCGGTCTTCATCAGCTAAAAAGACAGACAGTCTTCCCTGAGATATTCCCGCCAAGGCTGCAATGGCATGTTTGGGAATTCCAAGGCTTTCAATTTTTTCGCGTTCACTTTGCATTGGTATTCGATTCCTCTAAAATTTATGCGGCTTTACGAAATGCTGCGGGGCTGCGCCGAACGGACAGGATGCGACTTCCAGTACCCACTGACCACAACTCATTACGTATATTCTTATACTCTCACTAGCAGTACACTGCGCCTCGCGTGCACGAGGAGTGGCTTGTAGTCCAAAGTGCACCCCGACCTGGGGCTAACTTTCTTTGCTCGGTGATTGTTATTCGTAAGGTCTGTCCTTACATAAGGAAAGGTGAGAGAAGATGCGAAAGCACATCTCACTTCGCCGAGTCGAACTCGTCACGAAGATACTCATCAATCTCGGACTGATAATCCGAATTGCGGAGCAAGTGTTCAGAGGACGATAAGGTGAATTAAAGGCGTGGGCGGCTCGTTAAAGCGGGTCGCTCCGCCTCTTTCCCTAGTGAGAATATAAAATCAGTTAGAGTTTCACGCGGGTTCTCATGCTGACACCGCCGAATCACCAAACGGGTTGTCTTTGAGACGTTCGGCTATTTCATCTTCGGCGCGCATCCGCACCCACTGCGCTTCTCGTTCCGCTGCATTTTTCTTTTGTGCCGCTGCAATAGCTTCTTGAGCCGCTTCATCTAACTTGCGTCTTGATTCACGGTCTTGTCGCAAAGACAGAATCACACCATGTGCGCCGCCATCTTTGAAGAACTTCTTGATAGATTGTTTCTTATCCCATTCGTCCAGTGGTTCCGCATACCGCTGGAAGGCATCTTGAAGTTCTTGCTGTTGATAGTCGGACAGGAGAGTCTTTACGTCGGCTATGGCTGGCGTATCGTTGACGATTCTGAAAGCCGATGCTTGCACTTCCCGAATCGTTTCCTTGCCCGCCGCCTTTGGTTTTGAATCTTGCGTGCGAGATGTTTGGTTCTCTCTCTTACTGTCTTGTCTTTGTGTTTTCTTCTGTGTTGTTTCTTGTGTTGTCTTAATTGCAGTTGCCGTTTCGTGTGGGTCGAGTCCGAGTTGGAGTGGGTCGAGTCCCGTTTCGTGTGGTTCACTGTCGGTATTGGTGTGACTCCCAGTATTTTGTGACTCACTATTTTTGTGACTCACAGTCCGCTGTGTATCACTCTTGGGTGGCTCTTGTTCTTGCCGATTCTTTGCTGCCGCAAGGCCCTGCCACTTTTGTGAGTTTACAACCCGAATCTGGTATCCGTTCGGCGTCCGTTTAGCTTCGATGTAGTTTTTCGTGGTGAGACGAGCGCGCCACGTTCGAATGGTGTTGATGTGGACTCGGAGTGCGCTTGCAGCGTCAACATCGTGGTATGGAGCAGAGCCATGAACGAGTCCGAGATAGTGACCGGGTCTTTTCTCATCTGGAACCTCTTTGGTGGTCTTGTCGATGTAGTGCAGCAACAGCCATATTGCATCGCCTATCGTGGCGTAGTGCTCTAACAGCCCGTTTGATATGGGTATGGAATACGTCTTACTCATGATTAAGTTCTCCGATTAAGACACTGTGCAGCCGCCACAATCGGAGTAGCAGCGACCACACAGTGCTTAACTTTCATCGTGAGATGAAATTGTGCTGTCTTTAATGGCGCAGCGGGTCCGATTAAACTTCGTTGTCTGGATTTACTTGCTAGGCTGGCAAGGCGGAACGAACGGCGGGGTGTTCTGCAGAACCCTACTGCAAACTTTTAGAGCGAAAACTGACCGGACTGTACGCGGTCAAGGATAGCCAATAGCTGTGTCGAGTTAAGCAGGCGCGCGAGGCGGCTAGCAAGGTCCGCACGATATAGTCCTTCTAGTTCGGACTGCGTGCGAAGTTTCTTCTCTAGACGATACTCTTCTTGAATCTGTGCTCTGGTCATGGGTGGTTCCCTTGGCGGTCCATTTGCTAAATTTTTACTAGACTGGGGTTTTTAGGCCCCAGCCTAGCGAGAGCCACAGTGTCCGCTGTGGTAACTTGAACAGATAATCTTGGGAGTTGCTTGCCTATCCATTTGTTAGACTTTACAGGCAGTCTTCGACCAGCGAATGGTCGCTAGAGGGGTATAAATAGGCGAGGCTGCAACTTACACATATATTATACCACAACTTCGGTCTCTTGTCAAGATAAAAGTTTATTCCACAGCAAAATATCTACTTTTGTTTATATTGTGGACAGTTACTTCAAGGTTGCCGCCTCAGTCTTATCGCGAACTGATGCCTTACGCCGTTTGTACACCTTAGAAGACGCAGCATCATTCACAGCGTTGCCTGCCTTGCGTTTGCTGACGAATGTGCGTTTCGCTTTGTGAGAGTCGGGCGGTATGCGCATAATCATGCTTCTCTCCTAGACCGCTAATCGAGTGTTACTTGCAGACAGCGAATGGTGCAATGGTACGGACTTGCTGCTTTAGACATTAGGCCGCGTCTTCCAGAGGAAGCGGGTCATTGCCGCCCATATTGGTTTTGTTGCGAATTTGATTACCGAAAGAAACCCAACCTTCTCTCTCGTTGCCCGCAAAAATCTCAGCCCGCGCGGCAATCGGATACATGGCCTCAATAATTTCATATATTTTCGTCGGCTTGGTGCTGTGTTGCGCTCGCGGAGCGCGGATTATGGAAGGTGCCCGGTTGGCAGCTTCTGGCGGGGATATTTTTCCGCGAGTGCCCACCAGCAAATGCTCGTGTTGTCCGCGAAACCAATAGCCCATACCTATTTTTTCCTTGTCCCATACTGCGTTAGTCTTGTATTCAAAACCCCATGCAGCCATTACCTGAAGGGCTTCGCGCAACTTTGGTGCCGTGGCCCACAGGAACAGCACCGCGTCGGGAGCCGCTACTTCGGATACCTTCCGCTTTAAGCCACCTTCAAACTCAACTTGAAAGTTGCAAATTTCTTCGACAGAGAGAGTGCCGTAATGGTTCTCGATTTTCCGATTGTCGGTTTCCGCGAAATCGTACCTCCAAGGGCAATCCGCAAGAAGGACGGTGTATTGTTGAGATTCGGGCGGTTTGAATGTGTTATCGTTCGTAATGGCCGCGCGCTTGCTTTCCTGCTCCTTTTGGCGGCGCGCCTTCTGAAAAGGTTTCAAAACCCCCGCTGCGGTGATTTCTCCCCCGTTGGCTTTGATTTCAGCAACATAGGCCGTTCGTTCGTCCTCCGGTATCTCGGCTAGCTTCTGCCAATAACGTGCCGTGCATTCCGGGGTCTGTGTTTCTTCAAGAGTTCTTGCATATTCGGACGCTCCGGCAACGCTTGCCGCAGCGTGTTTTGCGTCTCCTCCCTTTGATTTTTCCAACTGACTCAAAATCTCCCCGGCTTTGCAGGAAGCGAGCAGGGATATTTCTGCGGCGTAGTTCTGAGACTCTCGCCCCAGTCGCGCGGCTTTGGCGTATGCTTTGGCTGCTTCCGCAATATCCCGAATTCTCTTCACTTCGGGCAGGGTGCGTGATGCCGCCAGCATATGGCGGGCTTTGTCTAGATTGGCGAGCGTGTTTGTGGTTACGGACATACTAAATCTGGTCTCCTAAGTAAGATTCTGATAGCAAGCGTGTGCCCGATCTACGGGAAGTCAACGGGGGCGTAGTCATGCCGCCACCGCCCGCCTTTCAGCAATGCTAGGCGCAGCACTAGGCTCAACGTCTTCAAGAGAGTTGAGCCAACGCTGCAACTCAGCAACGAAAACGATTCTGTTTCGCCCTGCCCACTTCGCCTTCAGGTCGCCACGCATGATTGATTCGTGAATAGTCCAACGAGTCAAGCCACACACTCGTGCGGCATCTTGCAGATTCAGAGCAAGGGGTTGCACAGAGACATTGATGCTGGCTATCGCAACGTCAGGCAGAGTGATTGTCGTTTCAACTTTTTTACGCATGGATACTCACCTAGATTGTGAATTGGTGAGTACCCCGTTTTAGGTGGGATACCTGCGCCATGGAGTTGACCTAGACGGTTGCGTGTGTCCGTCCCTTTGGTAGCCTCGCCATCGAAGGCTGCTACCCCCCAACGCTTTCTCGCATCGGGACTCCATGACTAGTAACACAAGCATCCTATCACAACCACGTTGTCATGTCAAGTACTATGTATGCTCTCGCCAATATCACATTACGTTTGAAGTGTGACATTCGAGCGAATAAACGGCGAAGGGGGGAGTATGCAGGACTCTCGCCCTGTCTGTATCATGCGTATCATGGGGCGAACGCGCTCGGCTTCTCAGCCAGTATCATGATACAAAAAGCGCGCTAATTAGGATTTTCTGACCGTGACGGCACTTCGGTAGAATGGGCTTTCTGGCGTGAGTATCCCCAATAAAACAGGGGTGATTCTGAGATTCCAATTTCGCACTTCGTGGCATTGCGTAGCATCGCCAAGCATGCCGAAGGTGAATCCCCCCCTCTCCGCCAGCTTCTAGAAACCCACCCAGAAGTACTATTCCCTTACATACTACAGCTTGCTACATTGTTGCATGCGATTGCATCGCTGCGTATTTGCATATCAAACTCACGGAGACCTACGTTCACGATCGAAGATTCGGTCGACCCAAGAGCATCGCCGGCTACGAGAATGTCTTTGGACAACTCCTTTCCAACGTGCCACGAGGAACTAGGTACGTGGATCAGCTGGCAGAGCCTCGGAGTCTGAGCGCGTACGTCGAATATCTTCGGGCCCAGTGCTACAGTAACAAAATCATAAACACGCGAATGGGATTCGTGTTTTCGCTGCTGAAAGCGAATGGCATCGAGCGGTCGTCTCGGCTCATCAAGCTGCCGAAGGTACACCAGACGCGGACCAAGGCTTACGATTCTGCGGAACTGACGAGACTCTTCGCAACAATGTCGCCGGAGGAATATTTGCGGTACCTCTTCTTTCTGCGTACTGGATGCCGCGAACAGGAGGTTCAGTATGCGACATGGCGCGACATCGATTTCAAAATCTGCGGTACACGATTACAGGAGAGGGAAAGCAAGACGTTCAGTTCGTGCCTAAGAACCACGAGGAGCGGACAGTTCCGCTCACGACTGAGTTAGGGTCGCTGTTGGCTGATTTTAAGAAACATTGCCGCTCTGAACGTTGGATATTCACAAACCAAGACGGGAATCCTGAGGGCCATTTCCTAAAGAAGTTCAAGACCCTCGCGCGACGTGCGGAACTGAACTGTGGTCAGTGCAGGAAGACAATTCGAACTGGGCGGTATGACAATCGGCGCGTTGTTGACATTTCTTGCAGCGATCATTCGGTGTGCGAGCAACACTATCTGCATCGACTCCGTAAGCCGGCAGCGACAAACTGGCTACGTTCAGGTTTTGACTTGATGAAAATTAAGAACTTGATGGGACCTCGATTTTTTGATCCAAAATCAGAGTTAGTTTTCGGCAAAATCTAGACCTGGAGAGGGAGGGTTTTGCCATGAAGAAGAAGAGATTCGCGGTGGAGCAAATAGTGGCCATTCTGAAGCAGGCGGAGCTGGGGATACCGATCGTCGAACTGATCCGGCAAGTCGGGGTATCGGAACAGACGTTCTACCGGTGGAAGAAGAAATACAGTGGTCTGGAGATCGATCAAGTCCGGCAGCTGAAGCAGATGGGGGAGGAAAATGCGCGGCTGAAGCGCATCGTGGCCGATCTGACCTTGGACAAGGCCATGCTACAGGACGTGCTGAGAAAAAAATTCTAAGGTCCTCGCGGTATCGTCCGGTGGTGGAATATTTGGGCATGAGCTACCGGATCAGCGAGCGCAGGGCCTGCCGGGTGACACGACTGCATCGTGGGACATATCGCTACCGCAGCCTCAAGAATCCGTGGACGGTGTTGCGGATGAGGATTCGAGAGATCGCACAGGCCCGAGTGCGCTATGGATACCGAAAGATCCTAGTGCTGCTGAACCGAGAGGGGTGGGAAGTGGGAAAGACACTGGTGCAGTACACGTCTGTACCACGAAGAAGGATTAGTGCTAAAACAAAGGCCGAAACGGCGTCGTCGGGCAGCCGAGCATCGGGGAGAACGGGTGCGAACAACGGAAGTGAACCAGGCGTGGAGTTTGGATTTCGTGGCGGACCAGTTGACCGATGGCCGGCGATTCCGGGCGTTGACGATCGTTGATGTGTTTACCAGAGAAAGCTTAGCGATCGAGGTGGGGCAGGCGTTGAAAGGAACGGATGTGGTGGAAGTATTAAATCGACTTCGATTCAAACGGAGTGTGCCGAAGATGCTTCTCTGTGATAACGGGTCCGAGTTCACCAGTCAGATCATGGACCTCTGGGCCTACCAGAACGGAGTAAAGATCGATTTCAGCCGACCGGGGAAACCAACCGACAACGCTTACATCGAAACCTTCAACGGGACGCTCCGAGCGGAGTGCCTGGACACGCATTGGTTCGGAACCCTGGCGGAAGCGCAGGAGAGTATCGAGGCTTGGCGCCAGGAATATAATGAGAGCCGTCCTCACAGGGCTCTCGGAGAGCGGACACCCAACGAATTCGCCAATGGAATCACGGCTAGCCGCGATTCCATTGGGCATCAAACAGCCGAAAACTCGCCTTAGAGTTGGTACAAAAAAGCCGGTCCGATCATTGTGATGTAGACTCTCTCAATCACGTGGTACAAAAACTCGGGCTGGTCAGTTTGGCATCGCTACGGCCGAATTCGTGTAACAAGTCTTAAGCTTCGCGTCGGTTACGCAACGAGCTCGAAAGTATGCGAGTTTGGCAGGACGCTCTGTTGAAATCGAAGACAATCGGCTTTCGACAATCTGGCGTTGCCGCCAATCGTTGCGCTTCGCGGGCGCCGATCCGAAGCACGCCCGCCGCGGCTTAACCGGTACTTGAGAACCGCTCAGTTTCGCTGAAAGTGCGGCTAGGCTTGGCTGCCTGACTGCAGTCTGCGTGTCATGTGGACATTTGTGGGGACGGACCGATTAGTTGGCAGCGACGGTGGTCGGGACCGCACGCTATTTCGCTCGACGTCCAATGACTGCGCCACTTCGCGCGCGCCCTGCGTTCGAACTCGTGAATAACCCTGAAGTCACACCGGACTCCGACTGGCGATACACTCGGCGATCGGTCTCAGCCCTCTCGACGAAGTAATCTAGTCGGCCCACGACGGTGTGGAAGGTGGTTCAAATCCGTAGCGTGACATGAATTTTGAGACGACCGTTCGGTCGAGATCGCCTTCGCGAGTAAGCGCCGAGAGAGCTGCAAAAGCGATGCTCTTCGAATCTACTTCAAAAAAACGCCGCAACTCCGAGCGCGTGTCGCTTCGACCGAAACCGTCGGTGCCCAGATTATCGAAGCGCCTGGAAATCCACGGTCGAATCAAATCGGGGACGGCGCGTACGTAGTCGGTCGCAGCGACGATGGGTCCAAAAGTGGAACCCAAACACTTTTCAACCCACGACTGTCGTGCTGTTTCATGGGGGTGAAGCCGATTCCATCGCGCGGTTTCTAGCCCCGATCGTCGTAGTTCCGTGAAGCTAGTGACGCTCCAAACATCGCAAGCAACATCCCAGTCCCTTTCCAGAACGTCTGCCGCGGCCAGAACCTCGCGCAGGATGGCGCCTGAGCCAAGCAGCTGGACGCGCGCGCGTGGACGGACCGGCGAACTCTTCCCTGCCGTTGCAGACTCTCCAGCTAGCGAGACGGCTGGAGCAATATTGCTTGGACGAATGAGATACATCCCGCGGACGACCCCTTCTTCAGCGCCGACAGGCAGAATTGCATGAACGTAGTTTTCGTTCATTAACGTTAGGTAATAAAAGAGGTCTTCGCCGTTCGCGAGCATTGCACGCATGCCGTGTTCGAGAATCACAGCAAGTTCGGAGGCGAAGCAGGGGTCGTAGGCCCGGCAACTAGGAATTGTGGACGCAATGAGATGACTGGTTCCATCCTGATGCTGCAAGCCTTCTCCAGATAGCGTCGTGCGTCCCGCTGTTGCACCGATCAGAAACCCTCTGGTTCGACAATCCGCGGCAGCCCAAATCAAATCGCCCACACGCTGAAAACCAAAAATGGAGTAGTAGATGTAAATCGGCAGCAAAGAAAGGGAGTGATTGCTGTACGACGTTCCGGCCGCGATCCAGGAGGAAAGCGCGCCAGCCTCGGTGATGCCTTCCTCAAGGATCTGTCCGTCGCGCGCTTCCTTGTATTTCAACAGGCTGGTTTGATCTTCTGGTTCGTAGCACTGGCCGCAGTGCGAGTAGATTCCTACCTTGGCGAAAAGCGATTCCAGCCCGAACGTCCGCGCTTCATCGGCAACGATTGGCACGATGCGCGGACCGAGGGTCTTGTCCTTAAGAAGCCCGGTGAGCATCCGGCCGAATGCCATCGTGGTCGAGAGCTCTCGATCTTCATTGGCTTGAGTGAATCCAGCAAATTGCTCCCTTCTAGGAGCCTCGATCCTCTCCCCATCCTGGACACGCGATGGAAGGCTCCCACCCAAGCGCGCACGGCAAGCAAGCATGTAACGAATTTCCGAGCTGTCAGGTCCTGGATGATAAAAGCGAGCTTCCTCAACGTCCGCATCGGACAGAGGCAGTCGGAATCGATCTCGAAAAAACAGTAAGCCTTCATGATTCAGTTTCTTCTGCTGATGGGCCGACATTCGTCCTTCTGCCCATCGGCCGAGCCCATATCCTTTTTTGGTCTGAGCGAGGATTACGGTCGGCTTCCCTCGACGGGACATCGCCGCTTGGAATGCCGTATGAATCTTTACAGGATCGTGACCTCCGCGGGTAAGGCCATCGAGATCCGCATCGGAGAGATGAGACACCAGGGCCTGCAGTTCTCGGCTCTTGCCGAAGAAGCGCTGGCGGTTGAATGGCGCATCATTCGCTGCGTAAGTTTGCAGTTCGCCGTCTACGGTTTCGGCCAACCGCTCCAAAATCAAGCCTTTCTGATCGGAGGCAAAAAGAGGATCCCAATCGGAACCCCACAAGACTTTGATGACATTCCATCCTGCTCCGCCAAACAAACGTTCGAGTTCCTGGATGATCGATCCATTTCCGCGAACCGGCCCGTCGAGCCGCTGCAAGTTGCAGTTCACAACGAAAATCAAATTATCAAGGGTTTCGCGGGATGCCAGGGAGAGGCCAGCGAGCGATTCGGGTTCGTCCATTTCGCCGTCTCCGACAAATGCCCACACTCTGCGATCGGACGGGGGCAGCAACCCGCGATTCTGCAAAAAGCGCATGAACCGCGCCTGATAAACCGCCATCAGCGGTCCGAGCCCCATCGAGCCGGTTGGAAACTGCCAAAATCCCGGCATGAGACGTGGATGCGGATACGAAGAAAGTCCTTTCCCGCCGACTTCGCGACGGAAATTGTTGAGGTGTTCCTCGCTTAATCTACCTTCCAGAAAAGCTCGCGCATAAATGCCGGGGGCCGAGTGCGGTTGAAAAAAGACCAGATCGGAAGTTCTTTCCGCGGCCTGCCTTCCTTGATCGCCGCGAAGAAAGTGATTGAAGCCCACTTCGAATAAGTCTGCTCCGGAAGCGAAGCTGGCAAGGTGCCCTCCGAGTTCGTTGCCGTGCTTGTTAGCTCGAACGACGAGGACCAGCGCATTCCATCGAACAATGGCGGCAATCCGACGCTCAATTTCCAAATCTCCAGGGAAAGGAGCCTGATCGGCGGCGGAAATCGTATTGCAGTAGGGAGTATTTCGGACGTCCTCGATTTCGACGCCACTCGACCGTGCGTGAGCTTGCAGCCTTTTCAGCAGCTCGCGACAACGGTCCGGGCCGGCGAAGTGTAATACATCGTCGAAACCCTCGATCCACTCGTGAATCTCAGTGTTGGAATCATCGTCCGGCGGGACGTTCGGAATAGCCAGCGACCTTGAGACTGCGTTCACGGTGACGTTTTTCTCCTGAAGACGGGAGTACGTTGATTCATGCGGATCATGCAAACGCGACGCGACAGCATCCGAAATGAGTGAAGCGCGCTTCGGCTAAATCTCCCGCGACAACGGATACCAGTTTCGCGGCTGAACCAGGAATCACGAGGTCGCCTTTCCGCAACGTCGCGTTGCGCTTCCGAAGATGGCTAAGCAACCATCGCAATGACTCAATGGGACCGCCCATAATCTCCGCGCCAAAACCAGAAGCGACTTCTGCGTCGTTAATCAGAAGAGTCGTACGCTCTTTCGTCAGATCGATGTCCGGTCGGTATTCAACGGCTGCACCCACGACGAGCCCAGCGTGAATCGCATTCGAAGCGATCAATTCCTGATGAGAAGGCTGCCCATACCAGAACCGGAAATTGTGGACTTCAACGCCCGGAGATATTGCGGCAATCGCGCGCTCGAGGTATGACGACTCCAAATTACCGCCGTCCAGATCCCTTCCGATGTGCAGAACTAGCTCCGGCTCCAGCGCGCAATCGATGTAGTCGCCGATGTCGAGTGTGTCGCCGTCGTGATATATGTGCGGCATAAACAGCCGGCCGCAGACTGGTTCCGTCAGCCCAAACTGAGTTCGGATGGCCGGACTCGTGCAGCCGACTTTGTAACCGGCGGACCTCTCGCCCGCGGCGATGCGAGCGGCCAGATATTTCTTTTGCACGGCGTATGCGTCATCAATCGAGAGCGTTCGGACGTCCAGGTCTGAAGTCCGTTCGAGCGCGTGCTTGCGGAAGATTCCGAGAATCTCGTCGGCAAAACACTGGATGGTCAAATCATTCATTCGCTTCCCGATTGAACGTAAGAGACGAACCGACACTCAGAACACACAGCGGTTCCGAAGGGGTGTCTGCGGTAGTTACGACCGCAACCCCTACAAAGTATTTACATGAAGTTTTAAACATGTCAAGCTGTCAGACATATGGAATGTCCCCATCTCTGCTTCTGTTGAATGAGGCGATTTCGCGGAAGGGTTGAAGCGGGGATCGTCGTCGAAAGGAGTATGCCCATTCCTCACGACCTATACCGACGTGATTTTATAAAGACTGTTGCGATCACTTCTCTTGCAGGTTTGATGAGCTACGACCACGCGGCCGCGCTTGAAACTGGTGGCTCATCTGTCATTACGGTTCAAGCCGACCGACCTCTCGGCCAGATTAATCCGCGCATTTTCGGGCAGTACACCGAAGAAACTCTAACTAGCTTCGAGGGCGGGATCTCCAGCCAGCTGCTGTTTAACCGAAAATTCGCAATGCCCGAACCGCGAGACGCGAAGAACTTTCTGTTCAAGGGCACCAGCGAGGGCTGGGACCCTATCGGCCTGGATACCGGTGTAACTTTGGTGCTCGACCAAGATGTTTTTTTTAGTCCCGGCCAATCGCAGCGCATCACCTTCTCCGGAGGACAAACGCCTGCGGGAATCCAGCAGCGGGGACTTCGGTGCGTGCTGCCTCAATTTCTGACACACCAGCACATCGAGGATCCGTTTCGATTCAAACCTGGAGAGCTCTACAAAGTGAGGCTGGCCATTAAGAATCAGGATTTAATGGGCGCGGTCCACGTGGCGCTTGGGGAAGCCTATTCGAATATCGTGGCCGCGCACGATTTTCAATTTGCGGGTCCCCGGGATTGGGCAGTTTACGAGTGCGATTTGGTTCCGTCGGCTGTGGCGAACGCCGGTAAATTCATGGTTTATATCGACTCACCAGGAACTGTTTGGGTAGATTCCGTCTCGATGGTCCGTGCGGATCTTGACGAGGGTGGATTTCGGAAGGACGCTCTGGAACAGACTCGGCGACTGCAGCCGACGTGCATACGCTGGCCCGGCGGCTGGTTTGTCTCCGATTACCACTGGCGAGATGGGATCGGCCCAGTGGACAAGCGGCCGGCGCGATTGAACCGCGCGTGGATGGCTTACACCACGAACGATGTCGGGATTGATGAGTATATGAAGCTCTGCACGAAATTAAATGCGGAACCATATATTTGCGTAAACGTCGGAACGGGGACACCCGAAGAAGCGGCGGCGCTGGTGGAGTACGTGAACGGTGCGAGCACGACGACGTGGGGACGCGTGCGCGCCGAAAACGGCCATCCGGTTCCATATCACGCAAAAATTTGGAACGTGGGAAACGAGGAATGGCTGCCGACTCTCGGCGGGTCGTCTGGCAAAGTCTATGCCACCAGGTTTGACGCCTACGCACGAGCGATGCGTGAAGCGGATCAATCGATCGAACTCATCGCTGTCGGGGCGTTCGATATCCCGACGGGCGCGGTGCCGCGAGACAATCCGGCGTATCCGATCATTCGCTACCTGTTCGACTGGAATAAGGAAGTGCTGCCCACCGCCGGTCGCACGATGGACGGATATTCTGTGCACCATTACAGCCCGGAAGACGACGCGAAAGGGCTGAACGCCGCTGACATGAACCGCGCGGCGATGGTTTCGGCTGAAGATCTGGCGGGAAAGCTCGATCGACTGCGACGGCAGATGAAGGAATTCTCGCCGGAAGGCAAACTGTTTCCCGTCGCCCTAGACGAATGGGCGGTAAACATTCCCGACGGCGCTCCCGAGGGCGCCTCGGCAAAGCCGCCTGCAGGAATTACGAATCCCCGCGAAATCGGATTGTACGGTTCGCTTCTAACACTGCGCGAGGCCGTCGATGAAGGCGCCGTTTACAATTTAATGCAGCGGCGGCCCAAAGACTTCGCGTTGGCTACGCGAACGATCGTGTACGCCTACGCGCTCGGGCTGATTGGAATTGGGCGCGACCGAGTGGTTGCATCGCCGCCGGCATTGTCGCTCGAGCTTTTCGCCACGCATGATCTATGTGAAGCGTTGGATGTAAGTGTGCAGTGCCCGACGTTTGATGTCACGCCTAAGGGCGGCTACCTGGGTGCGAAGGGCGCACCTTTACTTGACGTATCCGCGCGGCTTCGCCCGGATGGGAAGACCGTCGAAGTCTTCGTGGTGAACCGAGATCTTGAAAAGGGGCTTCAGGCTGACCTGCGCGTTCCTGGGAAGGCTTTCGACGGAATGGTCGATCTCGCGACCGTTGGCGGTGATGATTTGATGCAATGGAATTCGTTTGATGAACCAGAGCGCGTGACGATCAAACGATTGCAAGTTGCAGTCGAGAAAGGGGAAGCTCGATATTTGTTTCCGCCGCACTCAGTTTCAAGAATGACGGCGCGACTTGCGTGAGCACTGATGCCGGTTGCAAGCGTCGGGAGACTCGGCGAGCCGGCGTTGCGTGGTTCAGTGACTTGCGGCGAGAGTGAGTTTCAGCAAGGTAATCGAGTGAGCTGGAAACGCGTAAGTGAACGAAGTTCCCGCCGGTAGTGGCTCTTTCGAGACGATTCGAACATTGTTAGGTTCGGAAAATGAATTTTCGCTTTCGGTCGAAGCGCCGTTAATTTCGAAGACCTGAACTTTCCCCTCAACACCGGCATTTTCAACGGCAATCGACGTCGAGATTGGCTCCGATTGGTGGCGATTGACCACCGCGAGCGACAAGAACTTTTTCGCGTCGTCGGTCGTGGCCGAGAGGTCCAGATAGGGCAAGTCCTGATAGCTTTTGCTTGAAAATGTCGGCGACTGCACGTTGGAAGCAAGAGCAAGGCGCCCGCATTCGTGGGTGTAGAGTTTCATCGGAAAGTAGGTCGTCTGCAGGAACGCGCCGTCTTTATTGGTGAAAATTGGTGCGATTGCGTTGACCAATTGAGAGAGATTCGCCAGAGTTACGACATCACCCATGCGGTGCATAAGATTCAGTGACGAAGCGACCCAGAGAGCGTCGCGGAGATCATAACGCTCCTCCGCGGGATTAGGAACGTCGCGGCGCCAGATGTCGCGCTTGCGATACCAGATATTCCACTCATCACACGCGATCTCGATGCGCTTTTTTGCCTTTAATTCCGGAAACGCCCAGTTGATGATCGGATCTTTTCCACGCTGCGAATCGGTGAGCTCGATCGTGGCTTCCATCAGCTTGATGTTGTGTTCGAAGTGGCGCACCGAACCCAGCATTTCATAGTAATCGTCCGCCCCTTCGTAATCGTGGACGGAAATGTAGTCAACGAGATTAACGAGCTCCTCGAGAACTTTTCGATTCCAGGAAGGGTCTTCCACTGAACCGCACGCGACAAGTCGAATGGAAGGATCGACCCACCTCATCATCTTGGCGCACTCGATCGCGAATTTCGTATAGTCTTCCGCGTTTTTGTGGCCGATTTGCCAATTGCCGTAGACCTCGTTTCCGAGCCCCCAGAAGCGGACTCCGTAAGGTTCGGAATGCCCATTTTTACGGCGCAGATTCGCAAACTGAGTGTTTCCAGTGCCGTTGCAGTACTCGACCCAGTTCGCCGCTTCCTCAATTGTTCCCGTCCCCGCGTTGATGCAGATATATGGCTCGGCGCCGACTTTTCTGCAGTACGCCATAAACTCGTCCGTACCGAAATGGTTGCTCTCTTCTTCGAGCCACGCGGCATTGAACTTGCGAGTGCGAGTTTGCACCGGGCCGATTGCGTCTTCCCAGTGATACTGCGATGCAAAATCGCCGCCGGGCCAGCGCAATGTTGTGACGCCCATGTCCCGCGCTGCTGCCAATACATCCTTTCGAAACCCACTCTCGTCGGCCAAGGACGAGCTCTCTTCATATATGCCGCCGTACACGACGCGGCCAATGTGCTCGACGAGCGCTCCATAAATGTGTGGATCGATTTTGTTGCGGACTGTACCTACGTCGACGGAAACGCTGGCCTTCAGCGATTCAACGGGCGTGGCGGCCGCCCGGAGCGCGCGAGGTCGGCCCATCCAGCCGATGACGCTCGGCGCTACCAGCGCTCCAGCGGCTAGGCGGCTAAAATCTCGCAGGAATTCTCGTCGAGCAAACCATTTCCGGGGAATTCGATTGATCAGACGCATTTTGAATCCTGGAAGGTCAGCGATTCAGGACCGCTCTGTGGAGACGCCGAACGGCCCATGTTCAAGCACATATCGGGCGCCGGAACGCCGACGCATCGCCCGAGCGCCAAGATCTCTGACCAGATCGCGTACGTACTCAGATTCGCATTCGCTACTTGGCCGTCGCCGCGAAGGCATACTAGAATGTGAGTCTCAATGCGAATTGCACCAGCCGCGACGTTTGCGCTGTCAATTGAGCTTGATTCACCGTCGTTGTGATCTGGCCGCCGCCCGTAAGGTCCGTGTTGGGGTTCGGCAAACCTAGGTTGGTGTGGTTAAAAATGTTGAATATTTCCGTGCGGAATTGCAGTTTCCACCGTTCGTTGATCGAGAAATTCTTGAAAATCGAAAAGTTGAAGTTGACGAAACCCGGGCCGACCAAACTATTTCTGCCTGCGTCACCAAACGCGTTGGTTGGTATCACATATGCGCATCGGTTGTACCAGGCGGTGGCCGTGTGAATTTGAGACGGCGGATCAACGCACGTGGGATTGGCGGCCACCGGACCAGGTTTATTTGGATCCCCGACGACGTCCGGGCGAACAGCGCCGGCGGGTCCTGCATTAATTATGGCGTCTCCCGACGAGACTAACGGTGAAAACGGCTGACCGCTTTGAACAACCGTAATGCCGTTGATCTGCCAACCGCCGACGACGGCGTCCAGGCCCCGCCCTGCGTTGCCCAGAAATTTCTTGCCGTTTCCAAACGGCAGATCATAGAGGTAGCTCAACACGAATCGGTGTGTGGCGTTACTGTCGGAAGGCCCGCGCTCGGCCTGGAAATTGAAGGCGTCCTGCGGCTCCGAATTGCTGCCGTTAGCAAGGTCGCCTTGCGTTGTTGTTGAACCGTTATCGATCGCCCGGGAGAATGTGTAGGACCCGAGGACAAAAAAACCTGATGAGAAGCGGTGCTCGACTTTCACTTGCAGTGCGTTGTAGTTCGATTGCTCTACGTTCAGCAACGCCTCCACTTGGCCGATATTCGTGGAGATCGGTGACACTCCTCCGCCGGGAGCCCCCTGGTTCAGATTTGTGGAGCCCGTCAAATGCACGCCAGCCGAGCCTACATAGGCGATGTCAAAAAGTACGTTTCCAGGCAGCTCACGCTGTAAATCAATGTTCCATTGCTGCGTGTAAGGCGTGGGTTGATTTTCGGGAATGAACACCACATTCGCGCCGAGTGGCGGGACAGTGGGATCAGCCGGCTGCACGAGCGGAATTCCCTGAGACACGGTCTGGATGGGAGTGGAAACCGCATTCGCAATGATCGCGGCTCCTCCGATCGCGATATTGAAAGGAGGATTCTCGGTCAGGCGGTCGGTGATTGTTCCGACGGCTTGGTTGATTAACTGCAAATAAGCGATTCCGAAACCGGCGCGAAGCGATGTCTTGCCGTCGTCGGTAAGTGCATAAGCGAACCCGACGTGAGGACTGAAGTCGTGCCAATTCGTAGCGAGCGTGCTGGCTGAAACTCCGTTGCCCGGCAGAATCATTGTCACAGTGCTGGGATCGAAGTTCGCCAAGCGGTTATTTTCTTCCGTCGCAGGCTTATAAAGGTCCCAGCGTAGTCCCAGGTTCAGCGTAAGTCTCTTATTAACCTTAAAATCGTCCTGGAAATACGCACCGTATTCCTGATCGCGCTCGCCAAAAGCGCCATAGGTCAGCTCTTCACGTTCGGCCACGATCGGCACGCCCAGCAGCGCATCGGCAAGAGGATCACCCGCGATTCCCGCGAGCAAATTGCCACTCGTGAAGCCATTGAAGACATACAAACCCCGTGGGAACAGCGGCTGTTGAAGATTGTATTCCCGGAAACGTGCAAGAAATCCGGTCTTAAACGAATGCCGCCCTCTGATAAAAGAAAAATTGTCTGAGAATTGTGGAATGTCGTGATGCTGCTTCGAAGGCCCGCCTGCGGGTCCGCCGAGAACCGTGGTGCTGTTGGCACCGGAGATGTCCAGGAGTGGAAAACCCGAAGTAAACGGATCGTTCGGATCCGTGTTCAAGCCCCCAAGGCCGGCGATTAAAGGCTGGTATTGCTGCCCTTGAACTACGGGTGCATCCAGGCGATCGATCGTATAGGCGAAGTTGAATTCGTTAACCATGCTCGAGCTGACGAGTCGAGTGTAGTTCACGGAGAAAAGACGCTCATCGACGTTCGAGACCTGGGTGATCAGATTGCCGTTTATTTGATCGCCGAAAATGGTCCCGCCGTTGTTTTCGGTATTGCTAATGATCAATCCAAATGAGATTCGATCCTTGGACGTTGCGATGTAATCCAAATGGAAGTCGGCCGAATCAACATTGACGGGGCTAGCCAGATTCGTGACGTAATTGAAATTGCAGCCGGGTGTATTGCCGACGCCGCAATTCTGGTTCGGCGCGGGGAAAAACGAGTACATCAGCGCCGTCGTAGGATCGACCACGCTCGCCGGAATCTGATTGTTCGGAAATGGCGGGCGCCCGGCGACATAGGGATTGAACAGCTGCCCCGCTCCCACTACAGGGGGGCCGCCCGGCGTCGGGTTAGGGTGAACGCACAAACCGCTGCCGTTGAAACTACCACCGTTGGCCGCGCAGAGCGCCGACCAGTCGTAGGTGCCCTGCGGCACACCGCTAATGAAACCGCCAGACGGCTGATCTTGTTCTACCAGCGGCACATTTTGCTGCGTGGTGACGGACTGCCGAATTCGCTCGCCCTGATAATCACCGAAGAAAAAGAGCTTATCCTTAATAATTGGGCCGCCGAGAGAGCCGCCGAACTGGTTAAAAACGTACGGCAGCGGTTGGCCGACAGGCTGGGTGAACGCTTGTGATGCGTCCAATACTGCGTTTCGAAAATATTCGAACGCGCTGCCATGTAAAGCGTTCGTGCCGGTCTTAAGCTTCACGTCGATGATGCCGCCCATCGAACGTCCCCACTCGGCGCTGAAGTTGTTGGTCAGAACCTGAAACTCGCCGATGCCTTCCAGGTTGGGCGATACGCGGACAGGATCATTCGATGGGGTGTCGATGTCCGCGCCGTCGATCTGAAATCCATTCGCCGTTACGCGGCCGCCGTTGATGCTGAAGGAATTTTCGGTCAGGTTACGGCCTTGCGCGCCTGGCTGGGCACCTGGCACCAAAGGAACAAGGTCGAGAAAGTTTCTGGAATTCAGCGGAAGGTTTTCGACCGTGGCCGAGGTAATCACCGTACTCAAAGACGATGTAGTTGTGTCGACCATTTGTTGCGCGTTGCTCACCACTTCGATCGATTCCTTCTGCGTTCCAGGCACGAGGGTGAAGTTCAGAGTAATTGTCTGGCCGATCGAAAGCATAATGCCGGTTTTTGTCTGGGCCTGAAAGCCCTTCAACGCCACCTGAACGCTGTACTCGCTCGGCTGGAGGTCAGGCGCGGAATAGAGTCCGGCTGAGTCGGTCGTGAGGGTGCGGCTGTCGTTGGTCGCGAAGTTGGTGAGGACGACCTGGGCGTCTGGTACTGAAGCACCGCTCGAGTCAGTTACAACTCCGGTAATCTTCCCGGTGGAAACCTGCGCGGACAGCCAGAGCGGACACAACATCCAGACCGCAACCAAGAGCATCCACCGTCTATTCATCGAAAATCTCCTTCGAAAACAATCTAAAAACGCGCATGAAATGTCGATGACGCAGAACGGCAAATACGGCAACGGTTGCTGAATTTGACTGATCCGCCCGAGAACCCTGCAAAAGTTAATCAAAACTATATTTCGCTATGTTGGCTGTCAGGCAGCTTGACATTACTTACAAATTTGTGTCAAGTTAAATCTGATTGATCGCATAGGAAAAGAGAATCGATCGAGAAGATGTCGCACGGACGGTCGAGTTGTGGCTGGGGATCTTTTAACCGAAGGCCGGTGCGAGAAGCGTGGGATTTCGCGTGTGCGATCTAGCGTTCCGGGTTACCTTTGCCAAACGCGATTTCAGGAAAGTGGCGAGGGGTGAACATTGAGCGTGAAGAGCTGGGTGCCGATCAAAAAAGCGTCCTTCTTTCAGGCTGTCGTATACCGTTTTGAAGAACTGCTTCGGACCGGAGTGTTGAAGCCTGGGGAAAAGCTTGCGTCCGAAGCAGAACTGGCGCGAGCGTTCCAGGTGAGCCGTCCCACTCTTCGGGAAGCGTTGAAGGCTCTAAATTTGCTCGGCTTGCTGGTGAGTCGAACCGGCGATGGTACGTATGTTACGTCGGACAGCAGAAACCTTTTTAAAACTGCGATTTATTTCAGCACGTTTCTCAGCGCGGTCGACTTTTTGGGCTTGATCGAAGCGCGCATCGCCATCGAACCATTTTTGGCCGAGCTGGCGGCGCAACGCGCCACAAAGCCCGAATTGGACAGGATGAAAGAATGCTTGCGAAAGATGGAAGGGTCGTTCGGCCAGATGCAGAAATACTTGGACGGAGAAATAGCGTTTCACGACGAGATTACGAAAGCCGCTCGCAGCGGTGTCCTGCAAGCCATCATGATTTCCCTTCGCGACCTGCTGCTCGAAGGCCGCACCAAGATCACCGCGGATCAAACGGGAAAAGCGAACTTTGATTTTCACGTTCGCATTTTCGACGCGATTCGGCGTCGCCAGCCGAAGCTGGCTCATCGTCGAATGCTTGAGCATTTGGAAAACGGCCGACAGCGGTACGAACAATTCTACAAAGATTTGAAAATTACCAACATTTCGCAAGCGAAGCAGCTTCCGGGCGCGTCGTTGACTTCCGTAGATGACTTCGTGGAAACGACACGAAGCAGACGTAAGCGAAGAGATTCTGCTTAATCGATTTCCCGGGCTTCGCGAAGAGGCGGTGGGATGTATCAACACTTGAGCCGTCTTGGTTGGTCCCGCGATGGCGGGCCTGAAGTCGTACCCGGCCTCACGTTCCCCGCGTTGCTTTTGCGCGACGGGCAAACGTCGCTCGTATGGGCTCACGCTCGGAAGGTGATTCGGTTTTGTTTTGTGATGACTATCACAGCGGCGCTTCTTTCACTTCCCAGATCCTCTTATGCTCAAGATGCCAATCTCGAAAATAGAATCGCGGCGACGGATTGGTCGGCGATTCGCGGTGCAAACTACATACCCTCCTATGCCTCGAACACGTATGAGATTTGGCGGAATTACGATCACGACGTTTTCGATCGCGAGCTGCGGTTGGTTGCTGGCGTCGGATACAACAGCGTGAGGCTGTGGCTGAACTTTGACGCATTTGATGAGCTGGGAACCAAGATGATCGACCGCGTCGAAGACGCACTCACAATTTGTGCCAAGTATCATCTGCGCGCCGTAATTGTCTTGTTCGATTCGTGCGGAATTCGCCGAAGAACCGATGCGAAATGGGTGACGGCGCCCGAGGCGTACGATCAATTTCTGAAGAGTTCTCGATTTACTTCAGACCAAAAAACATTTATAGCGGCGTTGTTTAAAAACTACGTGCGGGGATTCGGGGCCCACACCCTCGTTCCCGTCGGCGCTGACACTCCGTTTATGGCGTTGCTGTGGCAGGACTGGCAACCAAGCCCGGGAAATAACCGGCTCGGGCCCGAGTGGTATTCGCGGCTCGAAAAATATGTCGATGCGATTGCGGGCAGGATGAAAGGTAACCCGAGCGTTCTGCTTTGGGATGTGATGAACGAACCTGAATTCGCCTCCGAAGGATTCTTGAGCGAGACGGAGCTTATCACTCCCGAGATGAAAGAAGTCCGCGACGCTTTCTTGCGGCATTTTTATGAACATTTGAAACAACGGTTTCCGAATGAAGTGTTCAGTGTGGGGTGGGCAAGTCTAGAGGATGCGGAAGCGAACTCCGATTCGGCAGATGTGATTACGTTTCACATCTACGGTGACGCCCGCCAGTTGAAAACAGGGATTGAGAAGGCGCTCGCCTTCAGTGCACAGACACAAAAGCAGATCCTGATTACCGAAACTTTGGCGAATTGGGACTTCGGAGAGCCCGATTTCGGAGCTGCTGCCACAGACGAAGCACAGCTGAAGCATTATGAAGATGTGTTGCCCGCTTTGGTTCGATCGCCGATCGGTTGGATCGGCTGGGGAATGGTGATTTCACGGGACTTTGATCCCTATACAGACATTTTCTACCCCAATGGGACTCCTCGTCCTGCTGCCACATTCCTGGAACAAACCCTGAAGGAAGCAGGACAGAAATAATAGTTCTTAGCCACCACTGAGAGGGTAAACAGCATTGAAGGCTCTCGTCTACTACGGAAGAAAGGACATTCGTTTAGAGGACTTCCCGGAACAGTCGAAGCTGGGCCGCACTGAGGTCCGCCTCCGCGTGAACTGTGCCGCCTTATGCCACACAGACTTCAACGAATATATGCACGGTCCGATTTACATTTCGCAAAAACCGCATCCGCGTTCTGGCCGGTCCATTCCGCTTGTAATTGGCCATGAATTTTCTGGCGAAGTTCTGGAAACGGGAATGGACGTCCAAAAGGTAAAGCGGGGGGACCGTGTGGCAGTGAACGCGGTCGATCCCTGTCTCTCATGCGCGGATTGCAGCCGCGCGCAATATGAATTGTGCCGCGCAGCTGCTTACATTGGATTTGACCGGGATGGTGGTTTGGCCGAAAACGCAGTTATTCCAGAGCACTGCTGCCACCGGCTTAGTTCTCACGTCTCGGATGAAGCTGGTGCGCTCGTGGAACCCTTGGCAGTCGGCTTACACGCGGTGAAGCGTGCAGGTGTGGGTGAAGGGAGCCGTGCCACCGTCGTGGGCGGGGGCGCCGTGGGCCTGTGCGTTCTGCAATCTCTTCGAGCGATGAGCGTGAGTGAAATTTACGTCGTCGAGAAATGTGAGACAAAGCGACGCTTTGCGGAGGAGTTGGGCGCAACGGCTTTCATCAACGCGGAGAATACAGATCCTTGCACCGCTATCAACATGCTTACGGCGGGAGCTGGGACGGACGCGACGTTTGAGTGCGTCGGGGCCGCACCAGCTTTCAATCTCGCGGTAGAGCTGACTCGCGGCGGCGGCACGGTTTGCGTCGTCGGGGTTTATCCCGGATCGTTCGAATTCGACTTGAATCAATTGATGAGCAATGAGCTCCGGGTTGTAACGTCGAGGGCCTATGGCGATGAGTTCCCGACTGTAATCGCAATGCTCGCCGACGGAAGCCTGAGGGCCGAACCGCTTATTACCCAGAACCTGCCGCTTGCAGACGCGATGCGTATGGGTTTAAGCCGGTATGAGATGGACGCAGCAATAAATGTAAGAACAATCATTGAGATGTCGAGGTAGATCTCTCTTTCGATTTTGAGGTCGGAAATGACGGGAAAAGTTTCGGCATGAAGATCACGAAGGTGGAGACGATCGAGCTTCGCCGGAGCACGTCAGTGCACTGGGGCACGGTAGGGTGGCTCTGGGTACGCATTCATACCGATCAAGGGATCACTGGGCTCGGCGAGACTTGCCCCGCGAGCGCCGTTGAGAGAGCAGTGGTACTCAATGATCTAGCGCCGCAGATGATTGGACGCGATGCGCGAGATATTGAAGCCATCTGGCACGATTCGTTCAAGGCAGTTCAATACCGGGGGTGGGCCGGGGCCGAGATACGCGCCATCAGTGCCGTCGACATCGCTTTGTGGGACTTACTTGCGAAATCCTTAAATGTTCCGGTCTATCGCCTGCTCGGTGGGCGATGTTGGGATTCCATTCCGATCTACAACACTTGTTACGACGACTTCTACGACTTCAACACTCACCCCGTGGAACTAGCGAGCGAGCTTATGGCTGCGGGAATTTCTGCAATGAAAATCTGGCCGTTTGACGAAGCGGGCAAAAGAAATCGTGGCCAATTCATTTCAGCGGCGGAAATGGAAGCCGCCATCGAACCTGTGCGAAAAATCCGCGACGCTTTCGGGGACTCGATGAACATCGCCATGGAATTTCACGGCTATTGGAATCTTCCTTGCGCAATCCAGATTGCTGAAGCTTTGGAGCCATTCGAGGTGATGTGGTTGGAGGAGATTCTTCCCCAGGACAATCTTGCTGTTTATGCCACTCTCGCAACGAAATGCCAGCAGCCGCTTTGCGTCAGCGAACGCCTCCTAACACGATGGGGCTTTCGGGAACTGTTTGAAAATGGCGCGGCCAGCATCGCGATGCTCGACCTTGCGTGGTGCGGTGGCCTATCGGAAGCAAAGAAAATAGCTAGTTGGGCGGAAACGTATTATTTGCCGGTGGCGCCGCACAACTGCAGTGGTCCGGTTACCCATTTTTCAAATTGGCACTTTTCGATCGCCACTCCCAATTTCTTAATCTTGGAGACGGTAAGACGGCACTACGGCGAGCGATACCTTTCTATTGCCACTGCTGCGGGCGCTCCGACTGAGGGGCGGCTTGGAACCCCGCCGGGCCCAGGACTCGGAGTGGATTTGAAACCCGAATTCTTAAAGAGCGATCGCGTGAACATCGAGTCATTTCCGGCGCAGTCCTAAGGTAACCGCGCGGACGTAACGTTCTTTCGTCGATGAATCTGGTCGAACGGGAGTTTCCGTTTCGTCCATTAGCAGGGTGTCGCAATCATTATCACGATGAGTATCGGGACATGGCGGGAGAGTAACCAATGAGGCGGACGTCTATTGCGGCGTTAGCGTTCCTAATTTTTGCGGCCGTTCATCCCGCCAAAGACGATTCCCCAAAGTTGGCAGTGAAAAATCTGCGTTGTGAGTACTTAACGAACCCCCTTGGGATCGATGTAACCCAACCGAGGCTTAGCTGGATTCTGGAATCGTTGGACGTGTCATTGCGCGGACAGCGCCAGACCGCATATCAGATCATCGTCGCGAGGACTCCCGAAAAAGTCGATGCCGATCAAGGCGATGCGTGGGACAGCGGAAAAATTTCGTCCGACCAGACGATCCAAGTCTCCTACGGTGGAAAGAGACTTGAGAGCAAGACGCGTTACTACTGGAAGATTCGAGTTTGGGACGAAAGCGGGAACCCGTCCAGCTGGAGCGAGACGGCGTTCTGGTCCGTAGGACTGCTCGATAAATCAGAATGGGGTGCAAAATGGATTTCGAATCCCGCCGCCGTCACATCGCCTCAGTCGGAGACTGATGCCGTTCGAGGCGTCAACAGCGGGTATCGCTCCGCGGTCGCTTCGAGCGCCGACGCACAGAAATGGGTGGGCGTAGATCTGGGTGAGGCGATGCAAATCGACTCCGTGCGTCTGTTCCCCGCCTATCCTTTCGAGTGGCAGCCCGGCGGCCCGGCGTATGACTTTCCGCTGAGATTCAAGGTTGAAACTGCGAACCGTCCGGATTTCAGTGACGCCTCCCTCGCAGTCGACATGACCGCCGAGGACCTTCCCGCTCCGTTGATGAACCGCGCGGCGCCGACGTATCGATTTAAGCCCATCGAGGCTCGATACGTGCGATTGGTAGTGACGCGGCTCCACGCCGAGAACGAGCTCTTCGCAAGTTTTGCGCTTGCCGAGATGGAGGTGCTCGCGAACGGCAAGAACGTTGCGTTGGGAAAAACGGTCTTTGCGCTCGACACGCTAGACGGGCCTGGCTGGTCGAAGGCGAATTTGGTTGACGGTGTCACCAGTCCGATTCGAAGCCGCTCGATCGAGCAACCCACGGCAATGTTCCGAAAATCTTTTTCGCTCGATGGCGACGTTCGACGAGCGACGGCGTACGCCACCGCTCGCGGGCTATACGAATTGCGGATCAACGGGAATCGGGTAGGTGATCATGTCCTAGCGCCAGAGTGGACGGATTACAGCAAGCGAATTCAGTATCAGACCTACGATGTGACCTCCCTTCTGCGGCGGGGCGATAACGCCATCGGCGCATATCTGGCCGCCGGCTGGTATGCAGGACACGTTGGACTACTCCCCGTTCGTAGAATCTACGGATCTACCCCAGGATTCTTGCTCCATCTGGATATCGAATATGCAGATGGGCACTCGCAAACGATCGTCACCGACGAATCCTGGAAAATGGCGCCTCAGAGTCCGATCGTTTCCTCGGATGTATATGACGGGGAAACGTACGACGCACGAAAAGATCAGCCCGGATGGGACGGAGCACATTTTGACGACCGGACGTGGGTGCCAGTTTCCACAACGCCGGACAGCACTGAAGCGCTCGTATCGCAAAAGAACGAGGCCATTCGCGTCACGGGCGACTTGAAACCCATCGCCGTGACTCAACCCTCACCGGGTGTCTACATCTTTGACTCTGGACAAAATCACGCCGGGTGGTCGCAACTGCGAGTGAAAGGACCAGCAGGCACGGTGATCACGATTCGCCACGGCGAAGCGCTTAACCCTGACGGAACCATGTACCTGCCGAATATCCGGAATGCGTGGCAGATCGATCGGTTCATTCTTCGTGGAACCGGAAAACAAGAAATATTCGAACCGCACTTTACGATCCACGGCTTTCGCTATGCCGAGGTCTCGGGGCTGCCCGAAAGCCCCGACTTGGACACCCTCGTTGCCCGCGTTGCCCATTCTTCCTCGCCCGAGATAAGCCAGTTCAGCAGCTCAAGCACATTTCTCAACCAGTTGATGAGTACGGTCCTGTGGACCCAGCGATCCAACATGATCGGCATACCTACCGATTGCCCGCAACGTGACGAGCGACTCGGATGGACCGGCGACGAGCTTAGCTTTTCGCAGACAGCCATATTCAACATGGATTTGGCGGCGTTCTTCACAAAGTGGATGCAGGATATGCGAGATGATCAGTCAGCGGACGGTCGGTTTCCAGACGTAGCGCCAAATCCGATGAACGTCTCTACAGAAGTCAATCCGGTTTTCCGCGAAAACCTTCTGGACGGATCTCCAGCGTGGGCTGACGCCGGCGTCGTGATTCCCTGGCGGACCTATCAGAATTACGGCGATACCCAACTACTGCAAAAACAATTCGACGCAGCCAAGCGTTGGGTCGAATTTGTCCGTGCCCGGAATCCAGAACTGCTTTGGTCAAATGCGCGCGGCATCGATCCTGGAGATTGGCTGAACGGAGACACGCTGATCTATCCGGGTTGGCCTCAGACCGGGGCCACGATCCCCCATAGCGTTTTCGCCACGGCTTACTTTGCGCACACCACGGAACTGGTCTCGAAAATGGCGGCTGCGGTCGGACGTCCCGATGAAGCGCGCCGCTATTCGGAGCTTTCCTCGCAGATTAAAACCGCTTTCAACAAGGCGTTCGTGCAACCGGACGGCCGAATCCAGGGCGACACACAGTCCGCCTATGCACTTGCCTTAGATTTTGATTTGCTTCCCGAAGCGTTGCGTCCGAAAGCCGTTGAGCATTTACTCGAGGGTATTCAACGCTACAACGGCCACGCGTCCACCGGGATTCACGGAACACGAAGCCTGCTGCTGGAATTGAGCGCGACAGGACACAACGACGTAGCCTACAGCCTGGTAACCCAACATACGTTTCCTTCCTGGGGCTACATGCTGGATATGGGTGCGACGACGCTCTGGGAACGGTGGGATGGGTATGTGGCGGACCGAGGTTTCCAAAATCATACGGCCATGAATTCGCTGAACCATGTGGTGTTTGGCTCGGTGGGCGAATGGTTGTGGCGCAACGTGGTTGGGCTTGCGCCGGACGATTCGAGTCCCGGTTACAAGCACTTCGTTATCGATCCTCGGCCAGGGGGAGGCTTGACGTGGGCTAAAGGCAGTTACGACTCGGTTCGCGGACTCATCGCCACCGAATGGAAAATCGAAAAGGGCTTTTTCTCACTGGATATTGTTGTACCTCCGAATACCAGCGCGTCTGTGCATCTTCCTTCGACCGACACTTCGAAGATTCAAGAGAACGGAAGCGCAATTTCGGGGAACGGTCAGGTTCGATTCGTGGGGGTTGATAGCGGGTCGGCCGTCTTTGAAGTGCAGTCTGGCGAATATCACTTTCACTGTCCGATGTAGCGCAGAGAACGGTTATCAGCTTGCTACTTACGCGGATTTCTGGAAATGCTGTATCATTATTGTCGACAATATAGAATAGAAACAGCGACTCGCTTCACGGCATGAACCCTCGGGGGAAACGGTGGCATCGACCACAAGGAAACTTCGCAGCCAAGATTGGTACGGACGAACCGATCGCGACGGCATCATTTATCGGGCCTGGATGAAGAATCAGGGCTGGCCGCCGAATCTATTCGACGGGCGGCCAATCATCGGCATATGCAACACCTGGTCTGAATTGACTCCTTGCAACGGTCATTTTCGCGAACTCGCGGAGTGCGTGAAACGCGGCGTGTGGGAAGCCGGCGGCTTTCCACTGGAATTCCCCGTAATGTCGCTTGGGGAAACGCAAATGCGGCCGACCGCCATGCTGTTCAGAAACCTGGCAAGCATGGACGTTGAAGAATCGATTCGGGCCAACCCGATAGATGGCGTTGTGCTCATGATGGGGTGCGATAAGACGACGCCGGCGCTTTTGATGGGTGCGGCCTCGTGCGATTTGCCAACCATTGGGCTCTCCGGTGGTCCGATGCTGAACGGGAAATTTCGAGGTCGCGACATTGGCGCGAGCAACGTGTGGCAAATGTCCGAGCAGGTCCGCGCGGGAAACATGACACCGGATGAGTTTGCCGAAATCGAAAGCTGCATATCGCGCTCAAAGGGTCATTGCATGACCATGGGCACCGCTTCCACCATGGCGAACATGGTCGAGTCGCTGGGAATGAGTTTGCCCGGCAACGCCGCGATCCCCGCAGTCGATGCTCGCCGCAGCACGTTGGCGCAATTGTCCGGACGTCGCATTGTTGAGATGGTGGATGAGGACATGCGAATGTCGCGGATCCTGACGCGAAGGGCGTTTGAAAACGCAATTTTCACCAACGCCGCCATCGGCGGATCCACCAACGCCGTCATTCATCTGGTGGCGCTGGCCGGCCGGATTGGCGTGAAGCTGGTTCTCGACGACTGGGATGAATTAGGGTCACGGCTTCCCTGCCTCGTTAACCTGATGCCTTCGGGAAAATACTTCATGGAGGATTACTTCTACGCGGGCGGATTGCCGGTCGTACTTCGAGAGCTGGGAGAAGCGGGAATCTTACATCGCGAAGCGCTCACGGCTAACGGCCGCACGATTTGGGAAAACGTATCCGAGGCGCCGTGTTGGAATCGCGAAGTAATCCGTTCATTTGCGACGCCTTTGAAGGCTGACGCTGGGATTGCTGTGTTGCGGGGCAATCTCGCGCCAGACGGCGCAGTGATCAAGCCTTCCGCCGCAAGTCCTCATTTGCTGAAGCATCGCGGCCGGGCGGTTGTTTTCGAATCGATCGCGACGTTTCACGAGCGAATCAACGATGAATCGCTGGACATCGATGAGAACTGCGTGATGGTTCTGCAGAATTGTGGTCCCCGCGGTTATCCGGGGATGGCCGAGGTCGGAAACATGCCGTTGCCGCCAAAAGTTCTCCGCAAGGGCATTACGGACATGGTTCGGATCTCGGACGCACGCATGAGCGGCACGGCCTACGGCACCGTGGTCCTTCACATAAGTCCTGAGGCAGCGGCCGGCGGACCGCTGGCACTGGTGCAATCCGGAGACATGATCGAGCTCGATGTGCCAGCACGATCGCTTCGCCTCGATGTAGACGAAGCGACGCTAAAGGCCCGACGCGAAAAATGGACGGCTCCCGCTAAACCAAATCGCGGCTGGGCAAAACTGTACGTTGAGCATGTGCTACAGGCGAACGAAGGGATGGATTTGGATTTCCTTGTCGGATCGAGCGGCACTCCACCGCTTCCTGATTCGCACTGACGTAAAACGGTTAGCTGACCCAACTCCTCGAGCCAGTAATCACGCCCATTCAGTACGTCGCGCGACCACCGCTTGCGTCGTAACACTGCGCAGTGACAAACGAACAATCCGGACTCGCCAGAAAGTGCACGACGGCGGCGATTTCTTCAGGCTTACCCGTGCGCCCGACGGGGATTCGCTGAACCATGTACGCAACCTGCTCTGGGGTGATTTGGTTCAGGATTTCGGTTTGAACTACCGCCGGCGAAACTGCGTTAACGCAGATTCCTTCTTTGGCTACTTCTTTCCCAAACGATTTCGTAAAGCCGATCACTGCGGCTTTACTCGCGGAGTAGGATGTCATGTTGGGATTGCCTTCTTTCCCGGCAATCGACGCGATGTTGACGATTCGTCCGTACTGCCGTTCCCGCATTTGCCCGATCACCGCGCGACACCAATTGAACGTGCCTTTCAGATTCACGGCGATCACGCGATCCCAGTTGTCTTCTTGCTGTTCCCATAACGGAGCTGCCATACCGGCTATGCCGGCGTTATTCACGAGGATTTCGATTTTCCCCGTTCGTCCCAAGATGAACTTCGCGGCGTTTTGCACGGAGGGACCATTCGCAACATCCACCTGCACCGCGAAATGGTCTCCCGCCGCCACACTCGGAAGTGAGGCTGCCACAAATTCCCCATTCGGAAGATCGACGTCGGCCACGGCTATGCGCGCCCCTGCCCCGGCCAACCGGGTAGCGATTGCTCTGCCTATTCCCGTAGCCGCCCCTGTAACGACTGCTGTCTGCCCCGTAAGATCAAACGTGCTCACGCGATCCCCTTTTTATTGAGCGCTGTATCCACCATCGACAAACAGCGATGCACCCGTTACGTACGAAGCGTCGTCCGAACACAAGAAAACAGCGCAGGCCGCCACTTCTTCCGGCGTTCCGATCCTGCCGAGGAAGTTGAGAGGCGACAGTTCTCTTTCCGCGTCTTCATAGCTCTTTCCCAACGACTTCATGTGGTTCATTAGCGCGCGTGTCTTGATGTTTCCGGGACACAAGCAGTTCACGCGTATGTTGTCTCGTCCAAGATCCAGAGCCAGACACTTGGTCATTGTAAGAATGGCTCCTTTCGTGGCGTTGTACGTGACCATCGCGCCCTGGCCTAACACCGAAGATATCGAACCGATATTTACGATGGCCCCTCCGCCAGCTTTCTTCAGCTCTGGTACGGCGTGTTTCACACAGAATGCGGTACCACGAATGTTGGTGTGAAGCATCGTTTCCCAGTCTTCGGCAGTTGCGTTGACGTCCTTAACCACAAACGCTGCGGCATTATTGACAAGCAGATTCAAACCGCCAGACGTGGAGGTCGTCTCCGCGATAAGGTTCTTGATGGATTGCTCATCTCTGATATCAGTTTGAATGAACCGCGCCTTGCCGTTGCTTTTTGAAATCATCTCGGCGGTCTCGCGACCGATAACAGGATCGAGCTCGGCCACCACCACGGACGCGCCTTCAGCTGCAAACCTCGCGCAAATCGCTCGGCCTATGCCGGCGCCACCACCTGTTACGATCGCGACCTTCCCTGAGAGATTCACGGTCCGTTTCTCCTAAAAGATCACTGAGACATCAGGCGATTCGCATTTGCCAAACATGCGCTCGCAATAAGGAGCAGTCCGATTCCCGCAAACATGGTGCGCGTGGCCTGGGCGCTTGCACCCTTCCACTCTCCGATGAGCCATCCCACAAAGTTGCCGGTTAGCAGAGACGCAGCCAGGAGCATTGGAAATCCGATGAAGGCGCCGTACTTTCCCAGCTTATAAGCTCCCACTCCGTATACAACCACACCGCCGGCCCAACAAACGCCCATAAAGACTGCTCGCAGCCAGTACGATCCAGTCCCGTTCACGAACAACTTTCCGCCGCTGCCGTTCCGGATAATCAGATAAACGCAATAGCCCACATTCACTAAGTAATTCGCCGTGAACACGAGGGCCCATATGGCGTTAATTGCCGAGAGCGGGCTCGCTCCATGATTTTGAGCTTGACGAGTTATTTCGGTGCCATAAATGAAAGCGAAGTTAACCAGGCCAGAAAGAACGCCGGCCGCGATGCACAGGATCAGCCCTACTCCGAAGGAGCGCTTTTTGGACTGAGCGGCATCCGGAGAATTCGTGCCCTTCGATTTAAGACTTCCCGCGAAGGAACAAACGCAAATTCCGATTAGCATTACGAACATTGCCGCCAAAAACCACAGCCCGCCAGTTGTGGCGAGCTTGCCGGGTTCATTCAGCAGGAGTGGTGTTAGGGCGCCGTTAATGGCAATGATTCCAAAAATGATGGAATAGCCGAGGGAAAGCCCGACTATATCGATGCTAAGCCCGAAGAACACGCCCCCAATTCCCCATCCGGCGCCGAAGGCTACCGCCGAGAAAATCGCAGCCCAGGAGGAATCGTGATACACGTGAGCTAGCCTCGGAACCGTCCAAAATGCCAATGGCCACGGAACAAATAAAAGAGCCATCAGCGAGCCGGCGCCCCAGGTATGTTCCCAATCCCATTTCGAATTCAGTTTGAGAGGAAAAGAGTAGGAACCTTCCATGAGCCCGCCCAAAAGAATGAGGGCAAACCCCAACACGAATAACGTCTCGGTCATCCGGTCTCCACGCTCGGGCTCATTGTATGATGTCGACATATGAATATCAAGCAGGTTCAACCGCGCTCCAAAATACCGGCGACGGCTGGCGCACCTCAATCGCAGCCGCACGGTGGAAACACGTGTTTTACGAAGACTGGCGAAGTCGCGGCAAATTGGGGAGTCCCTGGGGCAAGGTAGGATTTGGATCCTGCGACCCACTTGACTTTTAGAATGTCTACAATGTATATCCTGAAGGATGCGAGCAAGGGGCGTCAAACGCCGTGAACTTCTGTCGCTGATCGCCGCCGCGCCCTTTGGCTATGCAGCCAGTCCTTCCGCCATTTTTGGCCTTCGCTTTCCTTTTGAGACACCCAGTTCCGCGAGCCTTACGGTCCTGCTCGACGAACCGATTGGCACGATCAATCCTCGCGTGTATGGCCAGATGACCGAGCATATTGGCCGCGTGATCTACGAAGGGATCTGGGTTGGGCCGGATTCGAAGATTCCGAACGTGAACGGATTACGAACTGACACTCTGGACGCCCTAAAACGCGTCAAGCCCTCCGTCATACGGTGGCCCGGCGGCTGCTTCGCCGACGCCTACCAGTGGCAAGACGGTGTTGGTCCGCCGGCACAACGTCCGATGCGACACAATCATTGGTGGCTTCGAGATGAACCCAATACTTTTGGCACTGGCGAATTTCTTGAATTTTGCGGAATCTTGAACGCAGAACCCTTTTTGAATGTGAATGTGGGGACGGGAACTACCGCTGAAGCTCTGAATTGGTTGGAGTACTGTAATGGAACCGGCAACGGAACGTTTGCGCAGATGCGCGCGAAAAATGGGCACCCGAATCCCTACGGCGTTCGCCTGTGGGGAATTGGGAATGAGAGCTGGGGTTGTGGCGGCCTCTTCTCGCCTGCGGAATACGCGCAGAAATTCCGGGAATACGCGCTCTATTTTAAGAGAATGGGTCTGAGTTCCGACACCGAACTTGTCGGCGTGGGAAGCGTTGAGGAAGGCTGGAACGCGAAATTTCTCGATGCCGTTGGCCCGGGCCTACCTTATCTGGATCTTCTTTCCATGCACAAGTATTTTCGCTTCGGGCCCAGTGTCACGTTCACTGACACGGAATACACAAACCTGATGCTGGACCTCACGGAATTCGAGAGGTTGATCCGCAGCGCCCTAGCGGCTATCGATGAAGTAGAACCGCGCCGCGCGAAATATCCGGTGTTTGGCAAGATGCCGCGCAACAAACCGATTAGCCTGGTGATTGACGAATGGGGAGTTTGGCACTCCGATGCCACCATCGAGGACGGATTCCGCGAGAGCGTCGCTCTTCGTGACGCAATTTTTGCCGCGAGTTCGCTAAATCTATTTCACCAGTATGCTCCGCGGGTTACGATGACGAATATCGCACAGGTCACCAACTGCCTTCATTCCTTGATTCTCACCGATGGCGCGCGACTGACGTTGACTCCCACGTTTTACGTTTACGAGATGTATCGCGATCATCAGGGAGCGCAATCGCTGCGAACGGATTTATCGCACGCCGCCCAAATATCGAATTCTCAACTAAGCCGCCCGGCCATCAGTGCGTCAGCTTCGCGTTTAGAGAATTCAATACTTATAACCTTGGTAAACCAGAGTTTGCACGACGATTCCGAGTTGCGGATCGCTCTTCGCGGCGGGCGCGCTGGATCTGCCACCGCAACGATACTGACCGGCCCGAGCGTGCGCTCTCAGAACACGGTTCAGGAGCCTCAGACCGTGGTACCCAAACCTGCGAAGGTGGAAATCGACGGCGGCGAATTGGTCGCAAATCTTCCCGCCGCGAGTGTGCAGGCAATCCGAGTCCAGCTCAGTTAGGCTGTCGAACCTCCGCCGCCCCACATTCTCGTGCCGCAATCAGAGGAGAACGAAACCGGACCCTCCGGAGTCCGGTTCGGGCATGAATCCCAATGTTTCCCTGAGGCTGAACCTTAGCCTTGAAGAAACGTTGCGGAGGAGGATCGAACGCCGATCGAACTGTTTTATCAATGTCGACATAAGAGTATGATGGCTGTGTTTCTCGATTTCCACAGCCGGCTTCGAGTGCTGTACCAAGGCGCCAGGCCTGATCGCCCTCTAGCGTTTGCAGCATTCGAAGCAGGGTCACAAAGAATCAAGACCTCAGGGTGGGCAAATGTCTGAAAAACACGACAGCAAAATTTTCGACTCCCTTGACTCCTTCCAAATCGAACTGCCTTCCTGGGGATTTGCCAACACCGGTACTCGATTTGGAAAATTTATTCAGCCGGCCGCCGCTTCGTCGATCGTTGAAAAACTAAGCGACGCCGGCCAGGTTCACGCTCTGACTGGGGTGTGCCCGACCGTCGCGTTACATGTCCTCTGGGATTTCCCGAACGGCGTTGGCAGCGTCGACGAAATTCGCGACATCGCGACGGAATGCTGCATGCGCCCCGGTTCGATCAATCCGAACGTTTTTCAGGCTCAGATCTACAAATTCGGCTCGTTCGGCAATCCAAACCCCGAGGTCCGACAATCCGCGCTGAATCACACCCTGGACTGCGTAGAAATCTCCCGCGCGCTGGGCAGTCGAGACGTATCTCTCTGGTTCGCCGATGGCTCCAATTATCCAGGAACGGCAAACATCCGGCAGCGCCGAAATTGGTTCGAGGAGAACCTTCGAATCACGCACTCGAAGTTATCACCGGAACAACGGATGTTGCTGGAGTACAAGCCCTTCGAACCAGCCTTTTATCATACCGACATCGCGGACTGGGGCATGGCGCTACTGCTTGCGCGCGCCGCTGGCCCGCAGGCGAAGGTGTTGGTCGATACCGGCCACCATTATTCCTCCCAAAACATTGAACAGATCGTGTCGTGGTTGCTTAGCGAAGGAATGCTAGGCGGGTTTCACTTTAATGACCGGCGGTACGCCGACGACGATCTGACGATGGGATCGATCGATCCTTATCAGGTGTTCCGAATTTTCTGCGAAATCAATCTTTACAAGCACGAAACAGGCGATTCTCCCGAAATCGCGTACATGATCGACCAAAGTCACAATTTGAAGGGCAAGATCGAAGCAATGATTCAAACGGTGATGGTTGCTCAGGAGCTTTTCGTAAAGGCCGCTCTCGTGGATTACGCGCGACTAATCCCGGCGCAGACAAACTCTGAGCTTGTGACTGCGGAGTGCCTGTTGCAAGACGCATTCTCAACGGACGTCCGTCCCGGGATTCGCGCATGGCGCAAGACCCATCGGCTCCCGGAAGACCCGCTGGATGCATTCCGCCAAAGCGGATATTTGGAGAGGATTACTCGCGAGCGCGCGGATCGCAATGCGTCGAGCGTCTCCTCGTACGCTTAATTGAGGGAAAGCGCACTACCCTCGCCGTTTAGCGCCAAAACTGAGCGCCTTAAGACATGAATGCCCATTATCTAGCGTTCGATCTCGGCGCCGAAAGCGGCAGAGCCATCCAGGCCAAGCTGCAATCAGGCGTACTGGAGATCGAAAAAATCCATCGATTTCCGAATGAACCAGTCCGTGCAGGCGGCTCTCTTCGCTGGGACGTGCTGCGGCTTTGGCACGAGTTGCAACGGGTGCTGAACGACACGTCGCTCCCAAGGCTGACTAGCGTTGGTATCGATACCTGGGGTGTTGACTACGCGCTTCTCGGCGAGCGCGGCGACCTGCTCGAAAATCCATATCACTATCGCGATACGCGTACAGACGGCGTAATGGATGAGGTGTTGAAAGGCATCTCGCGCGAAGAGGTGTATGCGCTTACGGGGATTCAGTTCCTTACATTCAACACGCTTTATCAGCTGTTTGCGGCTTGCCGCGCAACGCCGCGACTGTTGGAGGTCGCCCAAAGTTTGCTCACGATTCCCGATCTTCTCAACTATTGGCTCACGGGTCGAATTGCCTGCGAATACACGAACGCCACCACCACGCAGTTTGTGGATCCACGAACGCGCACGTGGGCTTCGGAACTTCTGACAAGGCTGGAACTGCCGACTCGCCTTCTCGCACCGATCGTTGAACCCGGAACGATACTCGGCTGTATCACAAATGCCTCGTCGCGAGTGTTGAACGCTATTCCCGTTGTTGCGCCCGCTTGCCACGATACCGGTTCCGCAGTCGCGTCCGTTGCCACCTGGCCGCGGAGCGCCTTTCTAAGTTCTGGAACATGGTCGCTGCTTGGAGCGGAAATCGGCGCGCCGGTTGTAACGCCTCGAGCATGCGCTTCGGATTTCACGAATGAAGGCGGCGTTTGCAGTACCGTCCGCTTGCTGAAAAACATTGCCGGACTTTGGTTGCTGCAATCCTGCAGGAAGAGTTGGGCTGCGAACGGAAACGATTTACCGTATGACGATCTGCTTGAAGCAGCCGCGGATCAACGCAGCCCGTTTCGTTCGTTGTTTGATCCGGATCATTCGTCGTTCTTACATCCCGAGGATATGTCTTTGGCTATCGGCCAGTACTGCAGGCAAACCGAACAGCCCGTCCCTGAGAGTGCGCCGGCTTTCGCGCGGGCGATTCTTGAAAGCCTGGCTTTCAAGTACCGGGAAGTTCTTGAATCACTCGAGGAACTAACCGGCAATCACTTCGATGAGATCAGAATTGTGGGTGGTGGATCGAAGAACCGCTTGCTGAACCAGTTCACGGCAAGCGCCACGGGAAGGACGGTTGTGGCTGGACCGGTGGAAGCGACTGCGCTGGGCAACGTCGCGATGCAAATGGTCGCGACCGGTGCAGTCGCTTCCCTGAACGAAGCGCGAAACATAATTGATCGTTCATTTCCGGTCGAGCGTTTTGAACCGCGCGACACGGATCGGTGGAATTCGGAGTATCTGCGATTTCAACATTACCGGGAGCATGTTCATGTCTGAATCGGGAGTCGGAACTACTAAGTTCTTGAAAAACCTTTGGGACGACCTCGAAGCCGCTCGCTTCAGTGTCCACCCTCTGGACCTCTTAACCTACCGCTCGAATTTACTCGGCGCGGACCTTCGCATTACAAACTTTGGAGGCGGAAATACAAGTTCCAAGTTTGAGCTGCCGGATCCATTCTCCGGTAAACCTGTCCGCGTCTTGGCCGTAAAAGGCAGCGGCGGAGACTTGGGTTCCATAGGCAGGAGCGGCTTCGCACTCCTTTACCTGGAAAAACTTGAACAACTCATTGCGCGATACCGCGGAGAAGAGCACGAAGACGAAATGGTCGAGATGTACTCCGTTTGCGCGTTCGGAACCAATCGCGTGGCGGCTTCAATCGACACGCCGCTTCACGCTTTTCTTCCGTTTGATCACATTGATCACCTGCATCCCGATTGGGCCATCGCCCTGGCTGCAAGCGCCAACGGCACTACGAAGCTTCGTGAGTTCAACGGGCGTTTCGGGCGCTCCTTGCTATGGGTACCTTGGCGGCGGCCCGGATTTGAGCTCGCGATGATGTTACAACGAGCGGTGGAAGCGAATCCCAAGTGTGAAGGGCTCATCCTGGGAAGCCACGGCCTATTTACCTGGGGCAACACGCAACAGGAGTGCTACGAAAATAGCATCCGGACGATCGATCAATTGGGCGAATTCGTCCAAGATCATGTTCGACGGGCTGGGCGACCTGCTTTCGGCGGCGCTGCCGTCAGTACTGAAATCGATCGCGATTCAGTTGCAGCCGCGATTCTTCCCTATCTGCGGGGAGCTGTCTCTTCGAATCACCGTGTCATCGGCCATTTCGATCATTCCGAAGACGTGCTCGCTTTTGCAAACTCCCGTTGGGTGCAAGAACTGAGCCAGCTGGGAACTAGCTGTCCTGATCACTTTCTACGAACGCGCATTTGCCCGATGTTCGTCCCCTGGGATCCGTCAAAGGAAGATGTTCTGCAGCTGAAAGCGTCTATCCGCGAACAAATCGCAAAGTATCGAGTGGAATATTCTGCCTACTACAAGAAGTTCGCGCTACCGGACTCACCACCTCTTCGCGATACGAATCCTTCAGTGGTCGTAATCCCGGCGCTCGGTGTTTTTGGGTTTGCAAAAGATAAACGCGAGGCGCGCATTTCCACCGAATTCTTTATCAACGCGATTCATGTGATGGCGGGCGCAAATGCGCAGGATGAATCCAACGGCGCCAAAACCCTAGAATTCCCGCAGGCGCGAAAACCGGAGCACTCCAACCAGTTTTCGAGCTTTAACAATTATGTGGCGCTGCCTCGCTCCGAAGCATTTCGCATCGAATACTGGGCCCTTGAGGAAGCAAAGCTTCGTCGGATGCCCCCTCTACGTGAGTTCGGCCGAAAGATCGTAGTTATTGTGGGAGGAGGTAGCGGAATCGGCCGAGAAGTGGCGCTGCAAGTCGCTCGGGGAGGTGGCCACGTCGTGGTCGCCGACCAAAATTGGGAGGCGGCCGAATCGGTGGCGCAGGAAGCGGCCAAGTTGTCGCATCCGGAAATGGTCATCTGGTCCTCGCTGAATCTTACTTCACGGGAAAGTATCGCTGCCGCACTGCGCGCTGCAGTCCTGCAATTTGGCGGATTCGATATTGTGATCAATACGGGCGCCATATTTCCGATTGCCGATACGCCGCGGGGACTTTCTGAGGATCTGTGGGCGCGCACGATGCACATCAACGTGTCGTCGAACTTCCTACTTGCTTCCGAAGCCGCGGCAACTTTAAAGGAACAAAATCTGCAGGCTTCCATCGTACTGACCAGTTCGGCAAACGCGGTCGTCCCGAAAGCCGGCAGCGAAGCGTATGACATCAGCAAAACCGCGGTCAATCACCTGGTGAGGGAACTCGCGATCGGGCTTGGGCCGCTGATTAGAGTAAACGGAATCGCACCAGCCACAGTAGTTGCAGGGTCGTCGATGTTTTCGCGCGAACGCGTGATCGTTGCTCTTAGGAAATACAAGATCGAGTATTCAGACGACGAAACTACAGAGTCTCTCAGAACCAAACTCGCGCTGTTTTATGCCCAACGCACGATCACCCATCAACCAATTCTTCCTTCCGATTGCGCCAATGCGATTTGCTGGTTGGCGGGTGATCAAAGCTCGAAAACGACCGGACACATCATTCCTGTGGACGGCGGATTGCCCGAGGCATTTCTCCGATAGCCTAACAACGACGAGAACCAGGAGCGAAAATGAACCTGATGCGCCAGATTCGGGACTTTCGGGTGGAAAAAGATGCAATAGCGATGTGGTGGTTCGGCCAAAACGGGTTCATCTTCAAGTCTCCCGAAGGAACGCTCGTCAGCGTCGACCTTTACCTCACGGACAGCTGCGAAACTTTGAGCACGGAAGTCGACCTCCGCCGCATTGTGCCCATCTTGGTGAGTCCAGAAGAGCTGGACATCGACATCTTCACCTGTACTCACAATCACCAGGACCATACCGATCCCTATACCATCAGGGCCCTTCGCAACAAAGACGCGATGCACTTCGTTGGCCCAATGCCCACTTGCGACGTGTATGCGGCCGAGGGTGTCGAGAAAAACCGAATCGTTCGCGTGTGGCCTAAGAGCGAGTATGAAGCGCGAGATTTCCGAATGGTGGGCACCTTCGCCTTGCCGACAGACGATACGGACCTGAACCATATGGGATTTCTATTTCAGTTTGGCAGCGGCCCCAAGATCTATATCACGGGTGACACCGATTTTCACGAGTTGCTGGGCGCGGCGGGCAAACATCATCCAGACGTGATGATCACGTGCATAAACGGCGGATTCAACAATCTATCGCATTGGGAGGCTGCGCAGGTGGCGGGGATGGTGAAACCAAAAGTCGCGGTGCCCTGCCATTATGACATGTTCGCGGATAATCGCATCGATCCGAAACAATTTCGGTCCGCGATGGCCATGCAGGGAGTCAAAGTGGGTTATCAGGAACTGAAGCATGGAGAGCCGTTCATTTACTCTGGATAGGACGGCGAACACAACTTCGCTGGGATCTCGTTCGAAGAGCTGATTGCGGCCAAATGTGGTGGGGCGACTTTAGTCTTCGTCCTCCAACTTAAACAACTTGCCGGGCTTCGCAGCTTGCGCCCGGCGAATATCGGCCATCAATCCCACGGCTAGGCCCTCGTGTAATTCCTGCACCTTTTTCTGCACCTGTTCCGGCTGTTCTGCCCGCATAGCGTTCAGATATTTCTCGTGGGCGCGATATACCTTGCTCACATCCGACAGCAGCAGCGTAGATACGCTCGCGACGAAGGCAAAATAAGGTGTACTGAGAAAGCGCAAGATATATTCGAGTTGGTCGTCGTCAGCTAGCATCCAAATCAATTCATGAAATTTGCGATCGAGCTTAATGAACGCCGTCAGGTCGCTGGTCTCCGCCGCTATCTTCATCTCGCTTAAGATATGCTTGATCGCGCGCCAGTCATCGTCCGCTAGTCGTTCGCTCGCATATCTCGCCGCCAGACCTTCTAACGCCGCTCTCAGACGGCACGTGCGCTCGACTTCCCTCAGTGTGAGGCGCGTGACGAATGTCCCGCGGCGCGGCTTAATCTGAACAAGTCCAACTTGTTCAAGACGCCGAAGAGCTTCTCGCACGGTGGCGCGACTAATCTGAAATGTCGCGGCAAGCTCTTCTTCCATGATGCGTTGCCCGAGTTTGAGCTCGCCGTTAAAAATCGCAGACTGGATCGCTTTCACCACGCTGTCTTGCGTGGATTGGATGTCGATACTGCGCATGGCTGTCGTTTTTGTGGCGGATTCCATAAACGGGACGCTAGTATCTGATGTCGACAAAACGAATGTCAAGGTGAGTGAAACCAGGTATCCAACAGTTTTCGAGCTCTCATGTCGCGACAATTTACCGGACGCGCAACTTCCTCAACCTTAATAGCATATTCGCGCTCACTGGGCTGAGACAATTTCTTGCCGCGATTCCCCGAGACCGCTGATTCCTAGCTCAACGACATCTCCCGCATTCAAATAGGTGGGCGGATTCATTCCGAATCCGACGCCTGCGGGCGTTCCTGTGCTCACGATGTCGCCCGGCAACAGCGTCATGAACTGGCTGATATACGCCACCAGAGTTGGTACATCGAAAACCATGTGAGCGGTATTGCTTTTTTGGCGTTCCTCTCCATTTACCGTCAACCAGAGGTCGAGCGCTCCTGAGTCAGCAATCTCGTCTTGAGTCGCCAGGAACGGGCCGACGGGAGCAAAAGTATCGGCACTTTTTCCTTTCACCCACTGGCCCCCGCGCTCCAGTTGGAAAGCACGCTCCGAGTAGTCATTTAAAATGGAATAAGCCGCGACGTACTCCATCGCATGATCGCGTTCGATGTAGCTCGCCCTTTTACCCACAACGACCGCCAATTCCACTTCCCAATCCAGTTTCTTGGCATTGCGCGGAATTATAACCGGGTCGAAAGGCCCAGAAAGCGACGATGGTGATTTGAGAAAAATCACCGGTTCTTTTGGAATTTCCATTTTGGACTCGCCCGCGTGAGCCCGGTAATTAAGGCCGACGCATACAATTTTGCTGGGGCGAACGATAGGGGCACCTAACCGCGCAGACGAAGACACCCGAGGCGTCGAGGATTCATTCTTGCCGATCCATTCGCGAAGCGATTGTATGCCGCCTTCGGCAAAAAACGCTTCATCGTAATCCTTCGTCACCGCGGAAACATCCACTCGAGTGCCGTCTTTCAGAAGCAACCCGGGTTTTTCGCAGCCAGACTCCCCAAATCGAATGAGTTTCATATTTTCCCTGTCCTGTTGATTTGCCGATCGATGTTCGCTATCCGAAGGCGTGACGACCATCTCTGCCTTTTCTATTGCGCGAAAAACTTGAAAACTGTCGTCGAACGAAATTGGACGCCGGCCTCAAGTACGGTTGATGGGAAGCCAGGTTGGTTGGGCGAATCCGGAAAATGTTGGGTCTCCAGGCAGAAGCCTTGATGTTTCCTATAGACCGCGCCGTTCTTCCCCCGAATCGAGCCGTCTAGAAAATTGCCGCAATAAAGCTGGATTCCGGGCTCGGACGTCCAGACCTCAAGCACCCGCTCGCTCCGAGGCTCGCGAACTTGCGCCGCCAGGGATAGACCGACGCTCTGACCCCGATTCAGCACGAAATTCTGGTCGTAGCCGTGGCCGTATGTGAGTTGGTCGTGATTGTCCTCGGACCGAAGGCCGATCTTTGTCGACTTCGTGAAATCGAATGGCGTGCCCTTCACTTCGAGAATCTCTCCCGTTGGGATCGAATTCGAATTTGTCGGAGTGAAGTGATCTGCGTTGAGGATTAGCTCGTGGCTCAGAATGTCGCCGGACGCGTGTCCAGCTAAATTGAAATAGGCATGGCTCGTAAGATTAACGACCGTATCGTTGTCGCTTGTTGCAAAATATTCGATCTTCAATTCGTTGGCGGGCGTTATCGCGTAAACAACGCGGACCGACAAGTTCCCCGGGTATCCTTCTTCCATATGTTTGCTGATATAGATGAGTTCCAATTCGTCCGCGTCATTGGTCGAAATATCCCGCGCTTTCCAAACTACTTTGTCGAATCCCCTCAGCCCGCCGTGGAGATGATTCGCGCCGTTGTTGCACGCGAGGGCATACGTCGAATTTCCCAGCGTGAATTCTCCATGAGCGATTCGATTCGCATAGCGACCGACGATCGGCCCCAGATAGGCCTTGTCACCTAAGTAGCCATCGAGGGTGTCGTACCCAAGGACTACGTCGGCAAACGCGCCATGAAGATCCGGCACGTCCAGCGAAACGAGGATCGCGCCGTATGTGATGACCGTCGCCCGAATTCCGTTCTTACCCGAAAGCTCGTAAAAGTGTATTTCTGTACCTTCTGAAGTTTTCCCAAAGGCATGCTTTTTCATTGGTTAGACTCATTCCGTTCAAACGACTGAATCGCGAACGACGGCGAGCAGCTCTGACACTTTATTAATGTCGACAACAGTATACGATAGGAAGTCTGGAGCCGTCCCAGGAATGCGGACCTGCGTTACGCTCGCGAGCGGCGCCAACGTGCTACAGGTTGTGAAGTGATGCTACATTTTCGAACACCATATTTCTTCCGTAGGTTTATGCCGACCTACTAGTGGCCTGTACCAACTGATTGTGTACTGATATGGCGTGATGGGTCGGCATATTTCCATTTCAGAGTGCGCGGTGATTGGTTGTACTGACGGATGTATCGCAAGAGCTTTCTGTTGAGGTCCGAGACAGACGTAAATACGCCGCGCGCGATGACGTCACGCTCGATCTTGCCGAACCACAGCTCGACTTGATTGAGCCACGAAGAGTAGGTCGGAGTGAAGTGCAAGTGAACCTTGGGATGCATCGCCAGAAAGTCGGTGACCGGCCTGCTCTTGTGAGCCGAGAGGTTGTCGGCGATCACATGGATCTCTTTGCCGCGAGGTTGATCGATCACAATGTCGGTCAGGAAGGCGGCGAACTCGGCCGCCGTATGCCGCGCCGCCGTTTTGCCCAGCACCTGGCCGGTCTTGGTGTTGAAGGCGGCATACAGCGACAAGGTGCCGTGACGAAAATATTCAAATCCGTGCCGTTCGGCGCGTCCTGGGGACAGTGGCAGAACCGGATCTTTGCGATCCAGGGCCTGAATAGCGGTCTTTTCATCCACGCAGAACACCGCGGCATGCGCCGGCGGATTCAGATACAGCCCAATAATGTCGGCGGCCTTCTTTTCAAAATCCGGATCGTTCGAGGCCATGTAGCGCTCGATACGATGCGGCTGGAGTCCGTGCTTACGCCACACCCGGGCCACCATCATGTGGCTGACCTCCAGATGCGCTCCGAGTTTGCGCGTGCTCCAGTGCGTCGCCCCACCGGCCGGAGGACGCCGTGTCGCCTCCAGAATCCGCGCTTCCAATTTCGGTGTGAGCACCGTGGCGAGTTGCCCCAAATGGCGGCTATAGAGTCCGGCGATGCGCTGTTCGGCGAATCGTTTACTCCAGCTGGCTACAAAACCACGGCTGCAGTCGATGCGTTCGGACACCTCATCCCAGGTATGGCCTTCGGCCAACAACAAAATCAGCCGCGCCCGTCGGGCATCTTCGGCTCGGTGGGTCCGGCTGTTGGCTCGGCGTGTCAGTTCTATAAGCTCGGAATTCGTCAGCGTAATCGCGTCACTCATGGACGCTATTATAGTCTACGAATGGCTGTTACAGTCAACTAGATAACAGCAGGTCGCCTAAGTCATTTGTTTTCATCCTCATACAAGACTGTGAAAGCGCGAGCATTGTCCCACATTCAATGTGCCGAATC
>CAVREY010000010.1:0-241293 GCA_963720225.1 uncultured Acidobacteriota bacterium
ACCCAACGCTTCTCTGCCCTTCGGGGCGCGACGCTTGGGAAATGGTAAGCGCGCTTTTCTACATTGCAATACAGTCGGTAGAAAAATTGCGGTTGCATGTCTAGCTTCCATCAGTTGGTAATTTTAGAACCAACGAGATTTCTTACGCCTGCCGCAGGACCGCAAGCGTTTCGAGTTTCCTGGTGGTCTTACCGCAAGGGTCACACCCGTTCCCATCCCGAACACGGAAGTTAAGCCTTGCCGGGCCGATGATACTGCGCTGGAAACGACGCGGGAACGTAGGTCACCGCCAGGGATTACATTCGAAAAAGGCCGCAACGCCTCACAGCGTTGGCGGCCTTTTTTATTTTCGGCGATACGAGGAGGTCGAAACTCGGTCTGAGTCGATAACCCGCTATGGCTGACGAATCGAAGCATTTCCTCGCGACAATTTACAAAATTTGGATCATGCGTCAGGTCGACGTGCCAGAGGACATCGCGACGGCCCTGATTGCTAGAATGCACCGCCATTCAGGCGGGTCAGACAAGAAACGGGCGGCGCCGAAACATATTCCGGTTGTTGCTACCGTGAATCGCAAATCGGTGCAGACGACTCTGGTGCCGGCGGGAGCGGGTCGGTACCGGCTTCGACTGAACACCGCTTTGCGCAAGGCCGGCGGCGCCGATACAGGCGACGTGATCGGCGTCACGCTGCAATTCGATCCGAACTCGCGGGACGTCGATGCCCCTCTGGAATATCTGGCGGCGCTGAAGCGGAACCCTCTCGCCAACAAGGAGTTCGATCGACTTCCACCAGGCCACCGCCGTCAGCTTCTTGCTTACTATTTCAAAGTCAAATCACCGGCGGCTCGCACACGCGCGATCGAAAAGACGATCGACCACCTTCGCGAACGCGCGCTCCTGCGCCCGCCGGCAAGCAAACGCTCCGCCCATAAGACGCGCCGCGGCAAGCACCCCAAGGGTTAAGGAACTCCCCCGAGCGAATCTTCTAGGTGCGTCTGCGGATCACGAACGAACCGATGCCGCGTCCAAGTTTCTGCGCTATCGTATTTCTCCACAGTCATGCTCGGACGGAACATCCACCACACCGAACCAATTCTCCTGCTCCTACTCGTGTGTGTGGTGATTCTGGCCGCGTTCGCGAAGAAGTATAAGACCCCGTACCCGATCGTTCTCGTCGTCGCTGGCGCGGTTTTGGGTTTCCTGCCTCGGATGCCGAAAGTACAGCTCAGCCCTAATCTCGTCTTTCTGTTGTTCCTGCCGCCACTCCTGTTTGCCGCCGCGTATCAGACCTCGTGGCGCGATTTTCGCTTCAATTTGGTGAGCATTTCGATGCTCGCGATCGGCCTGGTCACATTCACTGTGTTCGGCGTCGCGCTGACTACGCGCTGGCTAATCCCTAGTTTCGATTGGCACACCGGACTGGTGCTTGGCGCCGTGGTATGCACCACCGATGCGATTGCAGCGACGGCGATCGCCGATCGAGTCGGGTTACCGCGCCGCACCCGCGACGTTATCGAAGGGGAGAGTCTGGTAAACGATGCGAGCGGCCTGATGGCGCTACAAATTGCGATTGCCATTCTGTTGACCAACCATCCGGCCCCCTTTTTCGTCAGTCTCGGAATGCTGACCTATCTGCTGGTCGCGAGCACCGCGATCGGGCTCGCTTTGGGAAAACTCGTGGCCTGGGTGGAAACCAAGGTCGACGACGCGCCGATCGAAATCACGATCAGCTTGATGACGCCGTACTTTGCGTATCTCGCTGGAGAAAGCGCACATGCTTCCGGTGTATTGGCTACCGTCGTCGCGGGTCTTTACCTCGGCCATCACAGCTCCATGTTTTTTTCCACGAAGGCTCGCCTCGAATCCGGCGCTGTGTGGGAGACACTCAGCTTCGTCTTCAACGGAATCGTATTTATCTTGCTCGGCCTTCAATTGCCGCACATCATGGCTGACGTCCGCGCGTTGGGCCTGCGGACGTGGCTGCGCACAGGAATTGAGTTCAGTTTGATTGTGATCGTGCTTCGGCTCATTTGGGTCTATCCCGGCGGCTGGACGTCAAACTGGATTCGCCGCCGCATTCTGAAGCAGCCGATTCCGTTTCCTGACCCGCGCCAACTGTTCGTGATCGGATGGTCTGGAATGCGCGGCGTGGTCTCTCTCGCGGCTGCGGTTTCGTTGCCCCTCACGCTGACCGATGGCTCGCCTTTTCCGGAGCGTTCGATCATTATCTTTCTAACGTTCTGCCTGATCTTCGCGACGCTCGTCGGCCAGGGTCTCACGCTGCCCTTCATCATCCGCAAGCTTGGCCTTTCCAATCCGCCGAAGGCCGATCCCGAAGAGCAGCGGGCGCGCTACGAAATGATCGAAGCGGCGCTCGCGTATCTGCAGCATGCGAAGGAGTCGGACGATCCCAAGTACGGTTCCGTATACGATGATCTGATTCGAGTGCAGCAGCACCGCATCAACCTGCTGCCCGGGAAACAGTCGGCCGACACGGGTTACACGAACGAACACTACAAACGATTCGTCGACGCCTCACGCAACGTACGGTCATTGCAGCGCGCGGCTTTGCTGAATTTGCGCAATCACAACGAAATCAATGACGAAGTTCTGCGGCGGCTCGAGCAGGAACTCGACGTCGCTGAGATTCGTTACGCCACAGTCCCATCGTGAGGATGAAAATGAGATTCCATCAATGCCCGGCGCTCGCTGCCACGATCATATTTACGCTAGCCATCGGGAGCGCAGGTCAGGCACAACAAACGTCTCCCGCGAAACCGAAAGGATCGGCGGCCAATTCTTCTGGGACGTCGAACTGCGCAGCCGTGCTCCAACTGCCGTCTAGCGATTGGATCGCGGAGTACACCAAAGAACACAGTTCGAGCCAGGGCGACACGATCCAAGCGATCGACACATATGCGAAGTGCTACGAAGCTCGTACGAATCGCCTCGCCACTGCGCTGGGAAGAGCGGGCAAAGGTCCATTGATGGGAGCGAACGGAAATTTCCGCGATTTTCAGGCTGCTCTCAAGGATTTTTCGACCAAAGCCTTGGCCGACACGATTCCTCCGGCCGATAGCGTGAAGTCGGCGTACGCGTCGCTTTACGCCCTGCAGTTTCGATACCAGTTTCTTGAGGGTTACGCGCACAGAGAAGATCAAAATCGCTCGCTCACGCCGGACGAATCCGACGAAATGGCGAAGGCCAAGAATCGCTTCGGAGAACTGCTGGGACTGCTGAAAATGGATCCATTCCATGAAGTGCATTCGGCCTTCAGCAACGTGGTTCAGTCGCAGATCAGCGACGTAACAAAGCTCGAAGTCTACCGCTACGGGATTTTTATCCTCGCCCGTCCCGGCGAAAAGCCGTTTTCTCCACCACCGTTCTAGTCGAGGAACGAACACGGTGCATGGACGCTCGAGCTCAGGTGGCTAGGAGCTGACGAGAGTGGCGCGCAATCTGCCGGTCTTCTTCGGTTTGTATCACGCGGACGCGAACGACAGACTGCGCTGTAGAAATGGTCGGCGCATTTTTTTCGTTGGCCGCGCCGTCAACGTGGACTCCGATGAAGTGAAGCGCATTGCAGATGTTGGCGCGCACGGTGGCGCTTTTTTCGCCGATTCCGCCGGTGAACACCAGCATATCGAGACCTTCCAGCGCGGCGGCGTACGACGCGATGAACTTGCGGATCGCGTAGCAGAAAATGTCGATCGCGAGTTGTGCGGCCGCATCACCCTGTTTCGCGGCTTTTTCCAGGTCGCGCATATCGGAGCGCCCGCCGGACAACGCCTTCAGCCCAGCGTCGTGATTCAGCAGCGATTCAAGCGAATCCGCACTCAGCTTTCGCTGCCGCATCAGGTAAAGCACCACGCCCGGATCAAGGTCGCCCGACCGGGTCCCCATCGGAATTCCACCCGTTGGTGTAAGCCCCATCGAAGTATCGATCGAATGACCGTCGCCCACGGCGGCAAGGCTCGCGCCATTGCCAAGGTGCGCGATCACGGCACGGCGCGGCAGTTCGGTACCGAGCTGGCCGACGATGGATTCGTAGGACAACCCGTGAAATCCGTAGCGCCGCATTCCTTCGCTGTATAGCTCGCGTGCCAGCGCGTAACGTGACGCAAGCTCCGGCATGGTCGCGTGAAACACGGTGTCGAAACACGCGAATTGTGGGACGCGAGGATACGCTTTCTCTGCAGCCTCAATCAGCGAGAGTGCGGGTGGAATGTGCAGTGGTGCAAAGTGCACGCAGGCGCGCAACTCCTGCTGTACGGCGGGAGTAATTCTCTGGTGCGCGAGAAGTCGCGGCCCTCCATGCACGACTCGATGTCCCACGGCGCACGGATTCCAGGGCGAAAGCTCGGTCAGCCATTGCTTGGCGCTCGCCAAAGCCTGGGAGGCGCTTGCAAACCTCGCGGATTCCGAGCGCAGCACTCGACCAGCGCCATCCTTAATTTCCAACCTTCCCGAATCGCGACCAATGCCGTCCGCCAGCCCGTCAAGTTGAATTTCCTCGTCACCGTTTCTTTCGAAGTACATTCCGAACTTTAGCGAGGAAGAACCGGTGTTGATCGCGAGGATCGGTGCCTCGGGCATGATTCAATCTCCTCGTTTTGCTCGCTTCGGCAAGTATCGGACGGACTGCACGCGTCCCTTGATTCGGGCTGGTGAAACCAAATCTTCACACAATTGTGGGTTCGGGACTATCGATGTTGTGCGAAGCTAATGCCGGTCACCGAGCGCCCGGTGGCAACCCACCTCACCCGAGGAGTAAATCGTATGAGCCCTGCCTCCGCTGAACCGGACGTCCTTTCTGCCGAAGAGCTCCGCAAGATCGATGCGTACTGGCGCGCTTGCAATTATCTCTGCGGCGGGATGATTTACCTCCGCGATAATCCGCTGCTGCGCAAGCCGCTCCAGCCGGAGCATTTCAAAAATCGACTGCTGGGCCACTGGGGCTCGGACCCTGGCCAGACCTTCACCTGGGTGCACCTGAATCGGGTCATCCAGAAATACGACCTCAATATGATCTACATTTCCGGCCCGGGTCACGGAGCGCCGGCGGTGCTCTCGAATTGCTACTTGGAAGGAACGTATTCCGAAATCTATCCAGAAAAGAGCATGGACGAAGCAGGCATGCTTCGATTGTTTCGCGCGTTCTCGTTTCCCGGCCAGCTGGGCAGCCACTGCACGCCGGAAGTTCCAGGGTCAATCCACGAGGGCGGTGAATTGGGGTATAGCGTTTCGCATGCTTTTGGCGCAGCGTTCGACAATCCCGATCTGATCGTCAGCGTGGTAGTGGGCGACGGTGAATCGGAAACCGGGCCGCTCGCCACATCCTGGCACTCGAACAAATTCCTGAATCCGATTCGCGACGGCGCCGTGCTGCCGATCCTTCATTTGAACGGATACAAAATCGCGAACCCGACCGTGCTTGCACGAATCGAGCCCGAAGAGCTGGACCAGCTTCTACGCGGCTACGGCTGGAATCCAAATTTCGTGGAAGGCGACGATCCCGCCGTGATGCACCAGAAAATGGCGGCCGCCGTCGAATCCTGTGTGCAAACCATTCGTAAAATTCAGCAGCAGGCGCGCGGCACGGGGAAACCCGATCGTCCGCGCTGGCCGATGATTGTGCTGCGTTCGCCGAAAGGCTGGACAGGGCCGAAGCAAGTCGACGGCCATCGCGTGGAAGGTTTTTGGCGCGCGCATCAAGTGCCCGTTCTCGACGTGAAAACAAATCCCCAACATTTACAGATCGTCGAAAAATGGCTGAAGAGCTACAAGCCCGATGAACTTTTTGACGCGAAGGGAACGTTGATTCCCGAACTGCGCCAGTTACCGCCCATCGGCCTGCGCCGCATGAGCGCGAACCCTCACGCCAACGGCGGCACGATTCGCAAAGAGCTGCTGTGTCCCGATTTTCGCCATTTCGCTGTGGAGATTAACAGTCCGGGCACGGTGGAAGTTTCTCCCACTGAAACTTTGGGCAAATTCTTATGCGAAATGATGCGCCGCAACATGACGAACTTTCGCGTCTTCAGTCCCGATGAAAACGCGTCCAACCGCCTACAGGATTTGTACGCCGCTACCCTGAAAACCTGGCTCGCGGAAATCAAGCCGGAAGACGCCGACGGTACCGACATCGCTCCCGACGGGCGCGTAATGGAAATGCTCAGCGAGCACACGCTTGAGGGTTGGATGGAGGGCTACGTGCTAACCGGGCGTCACGGCCTGTTCAACACCTACGAAGCGTTCGTACACATCATCGATTCGATGTACAACCAGCACGCTAAATGGCTTGAGAAAGCCAAGCTGGAGATCGCCTGGCGCGCTCCCATTTCATCGTTGAATATCCTCATCACCTCGCTGGTCTGGCGACAGGATCACAACGGTTTTACGCACGAAGATCCGGGCTTTTTGGACGTGGTGAGCAACAAGAGCGCGAACGTGACGCGAATTTATTTACCGCCTGACGCGAACTGCCTGCTTAGCGTGGCCGATCACTGCCTTCGCAGCGAAGACTACGTGAATGTGATCGTTTCCGACAAACAGAATCATTTGGTATTTCTGACGATGGAAGAGGCCATCGTACATTGCACGAAAGGAATCGGCATCTGGGACTGGGCCAGCACAGACGATGGCTCGGAGCCTGACGTGGTGATGGCCAGCGCGGGTGACATCCTCACGCAGGAAGCTCTGGCCGCGATCGCGATCTTGCGTGAGCATTTTCCCAACCTAAAAATTCGCTACGTTAACGTGGTTGACCTCTACCGTCTCCAGCCCGATTCCGAACATCCGCATGGTATGACCGATCGCGATTTCGATTCGCTATTCACCACAGCGAAGCCGGTGATCTTCAACTTCCATGGATACCCGTGGCTGATTCACAAGTTCACATATCGCCGTACGAACCACAGCAACATTCACGTGCGTGGTTACAAGGAAAAGGGAAACATCAATACGCCGCTTGAGCTACTGATCCGGAATCAGGTCGACCGCTTCACTCTGGCAATCGATGTGATCGACCGCGTGCCCAGCTTGCAAGGCCCCGGCGCGCACTTGAAAGAATGGCTGAAAGACCAGATCATCGAGAACATCAACTACGCGTACAGCGAAGGAATCGATAAGCCGGAGATCCGCAACTGGAAATGGCCGGGCCCAAAGTAAGAAGGTTGGCTGTCGCCACCGTGTTCTGCCACAAATTGTGTACAGCTGCTTTGCGCCAAGCGGCGTGTTGGAGTGGGCTCTTCGCCGCAATCCTGGTGTGCGCATGCGAACCCGCTTCAGCACAGGGTGGGCCGCCCTACTTCACCAACGATCCCGGCACTCCAGGCCATCAACAGTGGGAAATCAACCTCGGCTATTTGCCGTCGCTGTACAACACCAGTTCGATCTCGCACGTACCGGATGTCGATATCAACTTCGGCCTAGGCGATCGCATCCAGCTCACGTTCGAAAACGCGTACCTGCGCATCTACGACCAGCCTGGTCCCGCCAAGTTTGGCTTGGGCCAAGATCAGCTCGGCGTGAAGTGGCGCTTCTATGACAATCCGAAGAACGGATGGGCTATTTCCGTTTTCCCGCAGGTTTCACTGAACAATCCCGATGACTCGGTGAATCGCGGTATTACTCCGCGCGGCGCCAGCCTGATTCTGCCCATCGAATTTTCAAAGAAACTCGGACCGATCGATTTGAATTGGGAAGTCGGCTACAACCTGGTGCATCTGGGCTCGGATGGGTGGATTGCCGGAGTGGTCGCCGGACACAACTTCACAAAAAATCTGGAGATGGACGCAGAGTTCTACAGCGTCGGCGCATACAATCCGCTGACCACCGCCGACACACTGGGAGTCGGCGCGCGCTACAAAATCCATCCGCCATTTATTCTGCTGCTCATGGCGGGGCGCAGTGTAGCTCCAGCAAAAAACGGCCAGCCCTACTTCGTGGGCTATTTCGGGATGCAGTTTTTGTTGCCGCCCAAGCCGTTCGAACCCTAAATTCGGCTCCTCGTTCCCGCCGAATCACGACTTCGCGCGGACCACGCAGCCGCCCAAGCCATGGGCAGCCCTACGAAAACAAGGTGCGCGAAGCGCAGATTGAGAAACTCCGCCCAGCCCATCGGAGATCGCCGCGGCGGCACGGCTGAGCCTGGAACGACTCGGTAGTGCATCACGATATGGACTGCAACACCGAAGGCAGGACCGAAGATCCATGGCTTCTGAACCAATAGCTTCCAACGACGGGACGTCAAATGAAAGACGGTGGCTGCGCCCAATGCAATTGAGGAATGCAACGCGAGGCCGAGCACTCCCGCCAGGCGTCCTCCGCTGAAGGCGCTCATGCCAAGCAGCCCGGATGCGCTGTTCCGGAAAATCAAACCTGCCGAAATACCCATCGCAACCTTGCCATACACCACCGCGTCAAGACCATCCAGCGTGCCGGCGATTCGTCCGCCGATTGCAATCGTTTCGAGCGCTCCCGGTCGCGCTTGACTGATCCTGGTTGTAGCTGAGATGGCAGAGGTGTCCATCCGGCGGAGGTTGGAAGCGGAGAGGAGATTTTCGAATGACTCAGGCGAGCTCGGCTTCGAAATCGCCCTAGCTCTTTGTGACAGGCATGCCGGATCACGATTCTAGGCGTTCTGGAAATGGCTTAGATGGCTGAACAGGCCAACGTTCGTGGCACCTGTGTCGACCGCAAAGCGGATGTCCGAGCGCCTGAGAGGTCAGTTTCGTCACTGAATTAGGTATGTTCGTCCCAGACCACAAATCCCGCCCCAGATTCGTTTTACTATCGAGCCGTGAAAATCGCTTGGCCTCCTCTGCGCAGCGTAGCCATTGCGTACGCCTGGTCGATTATCGTCTGGACCGTCGTAGCCGGGCTCGTGGGTGTGCAGCAGGCTTACTTTGAAAATGAAATTCATCGCGGCGAGTACCGGTTCGTCATTTTCGCGGTGTTGGCAATACGTTTCTTCGATTTTGCGCTGCTCACACCGCCACTGTTTTTTGTGGTCCACCATTTCCCGATCGAAAGGAAAAAGCCGATTCGCGGAATCGTACGCTATCTTCTCGGGGCGATTCCATTTCTCGTGGCCTTCACGATCATCCGCATGACGATCGCGCCGGTGTGGGATTCGGGTCTTGAACGGTTCGTCCGTTTTCCGCTCACGTTTCACGACATGACTGGCGTCTTGTTCGGTACGTTCGGCGATCAAGCCGCGGTGTACCTCGCGCTTCTGGGCGCGGCCCACGCCTACACATACTTCGAGCAAATGCGCGCCGAAGACCTCGAACGGGCGCAGCTCGAGCGGGCGCTTGCAACGAGCGAATTGCAATCGCTAAAAAGCCAGATTCATCCGCACTTTTTGTTCAATACGTTGCACGGCATCGCGACCCTGATCGATACCGATCGCAGCACCGCGAAGGCCATGGTCATAAAACTCTCGTATCTCTTGCGAGCCGCGCTCAAACACAGCAACTCGGATCTTATTCGCCTGCGCGATGAAATCGAGTTCATTCGGGCCTACCTTGAGCTTGAGAAAATGCGCCTCGGTTCCCGCCTCGAAATCCGGTGGGACATCGCACCGGCAACCGAGGAATTCCTGGTCCCGCAGCTAATTCTTCAACCTCTTGTCGAAAATGCAATTCGGCACGGGATCGCCTGTGCCCGCCCGGGTGGGTGGCTCGAGATTGCAAGTCGCCAGACCAATGGCACGCTCGATCTGGAAGTCCGCAACAGTGTGTCAGGCAAACCCCAGCCTGGCATGGGCGTAGGCATGAGCAACACCCGGTCCCGCCTGAAATACCTGTATGCCGATGAGGCATCTTTCACATTTTTATTGGCTGATGGCCCCACGGCCACGGCAACCCTCCAGCTACCTGTCTTCATCTCACATCCAGCAGCGACCCTGGGCGGATCCCGGCCCGTGAAGGAGCTGCCATTGTGAGGTGGCTCGATGCGTGCATTGATCGTCGACGACGAACCATTGGCGCGGAATGCGCTGGAGAACCAGCTTCGTAGGAGGAACGATATTGAAGAGGTCGGGGTGGCACCGGACGCTGTTGACGCCCTCGATAAGCTCCAAAAAAAGGACTACGACGTCCTTCTTCTGGACATTCGAATGCCGGAAATGTCCGGCATCGAACTCGTCGACCGCTTAAAGAAGCTGGGCCGTCCGATACCGGCCATCATTTTCGTTACCGCGCATCACGAACACGCGCTTACCGCGTTCGAGAAGCATGCAGTGGATTACGTCCTGAAGCCATTCTCGGCAGAACGCGTTCACGATGCGTTGGACATCGCGATTCGCAGGACGGCGGCGGAGCGTGCCGCAGCACTGTTGAACGCCATGCCGCAGATTCAAACGCTCATCGCGAAATCCACGAAGATGGCTATCAAAGTGGAAGGCCGGATACTTTTTATCGATCCCACAGAAGTGGTCGCGGTGGAAGCTCAGGGAAACTACGTTCTACTCCAACGACCCTCGGGATCCTACCTGCTTCGCGGACTCATCTCGGCGCTCGCCGAGAAACTCAAGCCCTACGGCTTCCTGCGAATCCACCGCTCGGTAATCGTCAATTCCGCTTGCGTGCAAGAGATTCACCCCTGCGACACCGGCGAATATATGCTTCGTACGCGCAACGGCAAGGAATACACCGTCTCGCGTACCTACAAATCAAACCTGAAGAACATCGCGCAGTTTTGGGTTGGCACAGACGCGATGATCCTTGAGTAGTAGCGGTCCGCCGTTTCGCTTACATCCCGAACGGCCCTCTTCGCGTGAAACAGAAAAGGCGCCCCGACTTCGGAGCGCCTTTTTTGTTTCTGGCTCTCGTTTGCCAGAACGGACGTTTTAGAAGGTCAGATTCGCCTTCAGCTGAATCAACCGTGGCGATGCGTCTCCCCCGAGGAACGAACCGAGAATGCTTGTCGGCGGCGAGACTAAGGCTGTGGTCTGCCCGAACAGCGCGTTCGAGGTGTCCGACACCGGGAATGCAAAGTTCGGATGGTTGAACAGATTGAAGAACTGGAATCCGATTCCAAGCTTGCCGCGCTCCCAATGCGGGATCGAGGTGCTCTTAAAAATTGTGAAGTCAGTGTTGACGTATTGCGGTCCGCGATATTTGTTGCGCGTGCCGTTCATGCCGAGCGCCGCTTCGCAACCGGGAATCGGGAAGTCGCCCGGCGTCACGACATTGCAAGCCGTTGCGGAAGTGGATCCGCCGATGCTCGCTGTGTAGCAGGGCACTACGGTTCCCTGCGTGAAAGCGCTTGCCCGTGGATTGCAACCCATCGGGAGCCCGCTCACCAGCGCATCGGGTCGCACTGCGGCGAAGTAGTTGTTGCCCGCCAGGTCGTCCGACAAAAGTCCATCGGTAATCGTATAGGGCAAGCCGGTGCGGTAGAAGACCGTTCCCGAAACCTGCCACCCATCGACCAGAGGAGCCCAGCCGTGGCCGCCGAGAGCCTTGCGAATCGGCACCTGCCACACGTAGTTGGCGTTGATATTGTGGCGAACGTCGTAATCCGCCGGACCGTAGTTGTTCCGTAGGTCATAGGGATCCTGCGGGGCCAGAATCTGACCGCTGAACGAGTTGAACCCGCCGTTTGAGATTTCGTCGAGTGCGTGACTATAGGTGTAGTTCACCTGTAGCACGCCGTTTGCCCCGAACCGGTGCTGGAACGACGCTGTCAAACCGTTGTAGTTCGAGATACCTTCCGATTCCACCAGTGTGATTTCCGCAAACTGCGCTTGCGGAGCCGACGCCGGCAACGAACCGAACCCAAACGCGTTCAGTCCGGTGTTGACCACTGGTTCGTGGACGCCGTGGTTTCCGTTGTACGAAACGCTGAACATCGTGTTGGAGCCGAAACCCTTTTGGATCTCCAGGTTCCACTTCTGATACTGAGGCTGGTCAATCGTGTGCTGGGCCGTCACAATGTTCGGCGCCGCCGCCACGGTGTTCGAGCCACCTGTAAATGCGGTTTGAAAGGCCGAATTCGCCGCCGTTTCGCAGTCATACAGGTTCCCCGGTTGGTTCGGCGAGAGGTATCCACCTGCGCACGATCCGCCTACCGAGTCGCCTAGGACCACGAATTGGTTATAAAGCGGAGGGTTCTGCGACATGTTATCCGAGATCTGCCCCGGGAAGATGTCGTTGAAAATTCCGAATCCGCCGCGGACTACCAAGTTCGAGCGGTAACCGGAAGCGCCGGCCCCGAACGGTTGCCACGCAAAGCTCAGGCGTGGTTGCCAAACCAAGCCCTCTAGGTTGTATAGCGCCTGCGAACGGCCGGTCTGGATCAGCGTGTTGTACGGGTCGCCGACGCTGGCGACGGCTTGATCATACCCACCCGCAAACGTCGAGAAGCAGTCGGTGACGCAATACGGATTCGAGTTGTGCTCGAGCCGCATCGCCAGGGTCAAGGTGAAGTTTGGCTTTACGCGCCACTCATCCTGGACGTAGAAACCGAGGTTATTGATGCGGATGGGAATGTTCTGCACGTTGGAAAATGCCTGAATCTGTTCCGCTCCGGTGCCGCCGTTGAAGAAGTCGGTAAGCGACAGGGGGATTTGTAATGGCGATGTGAAGAAACCGCCATCGTGATCGCTTACCCAGTTGCGGTGGAACTTGAATCCAAATTTCACCGTGTGGTTGCCGAGAGTCTTTGACACGTCGTCACCCACCTGGAATTGCGTCACGTTGCGCCCTTGCGGGAATACGAAGCCGATCGCACCTCCGATGTTCGTCAAACTCCCATCGCCCAGCTCCAGCGTTCCGGGAAACGCCGCGAGCGCCGCCGCCTGATCCGGCGATTTGAAAATCGCCGAGTACCAAGTGCCGGCGACGATCAATTGGTTCACAAGCGTCGGGCTGAACGTATGCGTCTCGTTGATTTGCGTCTGCCACTCGGGCTGATCGCTGGTGATATTGAACAGCGGGTTGATCGGATCGGTCACCGACGGCTGGACACCATGGTCGTACTGGATGCGAACAAACGCGCGATCATTCACGCCGACGTTCCAATCCCAGCGTCCCGCGATCTGCCATTCTGGTGCGAAGTTGATCGGAATTTCCTGCAAGGAGTTGGTGCAATTCGTCAGTGTGGAGGGAATCGGATTGCCGACGCCGGCCTGTCCGAGGCCGCAATTGGCTGGCGAAGTCGGCTGAGCCGAAGCGTAGCCCGGAATCGCGTTGTAGAGATTGAAGATGCCCTGGCCTGAGCCGGGTGTCGGACCCACTCCCGGGCATATTCCCGCCAAGTTCTGGCAGTAGTAGGGAATCGAGCTTGTCAGCCCCAGACTGGTAAGATTGGCAACTGTGGCTTGCTCAAAAGCCGTGTTGGGAACTGTCACGACTGACGGCACCGGAATTAAAACGCGCAAACCTTCCGTGTTGACATAGAAAAACAGCTTGTCCTTTTTGATCGGTCCGCCAATCGAGGCCGCCCATTGGTTTGCATTGTTGAACGGCCGATCGAAACCTTCGGCTTTGTTGATCCAGTCGTTCGCATCCATCGCGCGGCCGGTCCAGTAATACACTGCGTTGCCGTGGAAGTCGTTTCCGCCGGATTTCGTCACGTAGTTCACGTTGATACCGCCGAATGAACCGTACGCGCCAGAAAACCCGTTGGTGACTACGTCTGCTTCCTGAATTTCGTTCGAACCGAGCAGCAGGTTCGTCGCGCCGGAGTTGTTCAGATTCAGGAACGGATCGTTGTCGTCCATGCCGTTCATCGTGAAAAGGTTTGACGTCGCCGGCAGTCCGAACGCCTCAATATTCCCCATCCCGCCCGTCGTGTTCATCACCGTGCCGGGAGCGAGCTGCGCGATGTAGGTCAAGTCGTTTCCTGGGTTGGGCACTTGCGAAATCTGTTGTTCGCTGAGCGCTGTCGCCGTGTCGCCGTTGTCCGTCTGCAGAAGGGGTGCCGCTTCCGTTACGGTGACGCTCGAGGTCGACGCTCCCAGCGTTAGCTGCACGCCGACCGTCTCGATCTGTCCGACGGCAACATCCACTCGCCGGCTGGTCGTCTGAAATCCGGTCGCGGTCACCGAGACAGCGTACGGTCCCGGAGTCAGCAGGTAAAAGTGATACGTGCCCTGAGCGTTTGTTTTTGTTTCCTGCGTGACGCCTTTCGTTTCATCTTTCAAGCTCACGCTGGCATCGGGAACCACCGACCCGCTCGGATCAGTAACGACACCGGTCACGTCACCGGTAGTGCTTGTCTGCGCCCCGAGCCGGCCGGAGCCCATCGTCAGGCTCGTAAGGATCACGGCGATCAGAGCCAAAAAGCGCTTCCCATTCATACAACCTCCTAGAAATTCACCTCGAGAAGATCAGACTTCCCCATCGCGCCCGGTCCGGTCTTGCAAACTGGACACCAAATAAATCGTGCTTCGTTTCAGTCACTTACACGTGTATTCGGAGAATGGTCCTATGGCTTACGGGAGACGAATGCAAGGTTGGTCCCAGGCCGGGCACCGCTGGTAACGCGCGCCTGTAGGCTCGCCCGCGTGAAGTCCGGTATGACACCAAATGGTAGGTGCCGCGCTCCATATTCCACATTGCGGATGCGATCGTACGAGGCGCAAACACAGAACGGGCGGGCTTTTGTACGCGAACGTACTTACAAATCGGCCGCGAAACGGGGAACGCCGCTCGTGGGGACGAAACGAGCGGCGTTGTGGTTACACGGGGGAGAACTTCGATTTAGTCGGCCGTTGCGATCGACGATGCACCCAAAATTTCGCGGCTCTTTTTTTCCTGGATAAAAACGACAACGTGCGTGTTGGCCGCATTCCATTTGGAATCGAATTTCACGGCTGCCTCGCCCGAAAATGAGTCCGGCGCCTGGCTCGCGTCGGCCACGCCAATTTTTTGCAGCGATCGCATCGTGGCCGCGTGATGCAGCGTCTGCCCCGAATTTTCGCCTGCGTTCACGGACGACTGGAGTCCATCCTCCGTCACGGCGAGCCACACTTCCGCCGAGTCACCCGCGCTTTCGCCGATTAGCTTGCCCGTCGTTATCGTGTAATGACGGACGCCCTTTGGATCCACTGCACCCGCAACGATCCTCACATCTGTCTTGGGCGCCTGAACCGCCGCTTGCACCGCTTTCACGACGCCGGGCCCGTCGCTTCCGATCAACTGCGTCCTGCCGTCGATCACCATCTGCGGCGTGTAGTCTGCCTTTTTGAAAAGACTAGCGTAGCTCTGCTGCCGCTCGGTCCATTTCGCCGACGAGTACGGATCGTTCCACCCCTCGTGATTCCAGTAGTCGACGTGTTCCTCGAGCGCGATCACTGTAGTGCCGGGGAACGGTTGCTTCTCCTCGATGTAGCCAAGGACCTTATCGGCGGGTGGGCAGGTGGAACAACCTTCCGAGGTGAACAGTTCCATGACGACAGGCGTTTTCGAGGATTTCGCATCGGCTGCACCCGCGGCTGCCGGCGTCTGACCGGCCTTCGCCGCGTCTTGTGCCCACGCCGAGCGGCACGTGAGCGAGAAGGTCATCAACAAAATTGCCGCTGAAAATCGAATCATCGGGTCGTCACCTCTGATTGCACCGAAGAAATCCTTGCACGAAAACAGCCAAAGCTTATCGCCCGCCAATTCAGTGGTTTAGCTTTCATCGGGCAACCCGAGGGATATGCGATCCGGAATCGATTGGCGCGCCGGGTCATTCCTCAACCGCCCTTCGTCCCAAGCTCCAGCATCCGTCTACGAATACGCCTGTAGCTTCGAACCGTCTTCTTGAGAGTCCTCAAAATGTCCAGGATTACGGATATTTTTCATGGCGCTTCATTTTTTTGAGCCCCCTTTTGTCGATTTCGCACTTCTAGAGCGTCGTGTCTATGTCGGATGACCTCTTCCGACAAACTTGAAAATGACGGAGAAACCCATGAACACGACTCGCCGCACGTCAATTCGCCCGAGCCTTCTGCTGGTCTGTATCTTGCTGGGCGCCGGTTTTGCTTCCAGCAGCACGTCGCGGGCTCGGTCCTGCTCTCCCGCGTCCGCTGAAAACGCCACTGCCGCTGCTGGCTTTGACAAACTCAAATCACTGGCGGGAACCTGGGAATCGACGACCTCCGGAATGGGCAAGGTCACCAGCTCATTTCAGGTCACGTCGGGAGGTACGGCGGTCCTTGAACGTCTGAGCTCACCGACCGACAAAGATATGATCACCATCTACACTCTCGACGGAAATCGCGTCCTGCTCACGCATTATTGTCACACTGGAAACCAGCCGCGCATGCAAGCTGCGTCGTTCGATTCCAAGACGAACCAGATCGAGTTTACTTTCCTCGATGCAACCGGTCTTCTGAGCGCAAATGATCCTCACATGCATCAGGCCGTCTTCAAGTTCACGAGCGCGAACCAGATCACCGAAAATTGGAGCTTTTACAAGGACGGCAAAGCCGCGATGGTCGTTTCGATCACATTCCATCGGGTGAGCTGAGTGGTTTGATCGAATCCCATCGTTGCCGCAAAAAGTCCTCTCTGCCGGTCGGGCCGGCGCGAGTTCGTTCCGCCAGTCGAACCGAGCGGAGCGGACCCACGGGGCGCGAAGCACGCGTAAAGTCGCGCTGCGCCGCAGATTATACTTAATAAGGAGAAGTTCGATGCGTTACATGCTGCTCGTCTATTCGAAAGAAACCGAAGCCGCCACGATGAGTCTGGAAGAGATGGCCGAGATGCGGTCGGCACACTGGTCGGTGATGAACGAGACTTCACGTCTCGGAATTTTTCGTGGCGCTGAGCCTCTCAAACCGACCAGCACGGCAACCACAGTGCGCATCGAGAGCGGCAAGCCGATGATCACCGACGGTCCCTTCGCTGAAACAAAGGAACAACTGGCTGGGTACTACATCCTTGATTGCGAGGATCTCGACCAAGCCATTGCGTGGGCCTCCAAAATTCCGACCGGCTGCAAAGGCGCTTACGGTTCAATCGAAATTCGTCCGATCAACGCAATCCCGCAGCCGACGGACGCTGGTTTCGCCGCGATGCGACCCGGCGGCACGAAACCGAGTTGATGCATGTAGCCAGGCGAAAAAATATTTGCCGCAAATTGTCGAATTCCCGCAAGTGAAACGTCGAACTGCCAGGAGGAAACACACATGGAATATCTACTGCTGATCTACGAGAACGAAAAGCGCTTCGCGGGCCAATCCGAAGCTGATTTCGGCGCCGAGATGACCGAATACACCGACTTCGGCAAGAACCACGCCGGAATAATCAAAGGTGGTAACGCGCTCCAGCCGACTACGACAGCCAAGTCCATTCGTGTCCGCGACGGGAAAGCCACCACCACCGACGGCCCCTTCGCTGAGACCAAGGAACAACTCGGCGGCTACTATCTTGTGGAAGCTTCCAGCGTCGATGAAGCGCTCAAAGCCGCCGCGAAAATTCCCGGCGCCCGTTACGGTTGTGTGGAAGTGCGGCCGATCATGACATTCAGCTGAAGCCTACCGGGCGCAGTGGAATATCACATGAAGAGCATCGAGTGCGCGAAGTCCGCCGCGCTTCGCGCACCGCCGTTTTCTGTGGGAAACTCATTTCGTGGAACGCATGGCGGAGCTGAAATTCACGGCGGAACGCGTCTTCCGCGAAGAGTCCGGACGTATCCTCGCGTCCCTGATCAGGATTTCTGGATCGTTTGATCGCGCCGAAGAAGCGATGCAGGAAGCTTTCGCTTCTGCCTTGGTCCACTGGCCGGAGCGCGGCGTGCCTGAAAAACCGGGCGCGTGGATCATGGCCGTCGCACACCGCAAACTTATTGACGGGGTCCGTCGCAGCGCCACGCGCTCCGAAAAAAATGACGCCCTTCAGCGCGAATCGATTCGCGGCGCAAATCATGAGGATCCATCGGTGCTGGAATCGCCTGTCGATTATCCCGACGACCGCTTGCGCTTGATGTTTACCTGCTGCCATCCGGCGCTAAATCGCGATGCGCAAGTCGGCCTCACGCTTCGAACTCTCGGTGGCCTCACCACCACGGAAATCGCACGCGCCTTTCTGATGTCTGAACCTGCTTTGGCGCAGCGTCTAGTCCGCGCCAAGAAAAAGATCCGCGAAGCCAATATTCCGTATGCGGTCCCGCACACAAGTGCAATGGGTGAGCGTCTGGGCGGCGTGCAGAGTGTTCTTTACCTGATCTTCAACGAAGGCTACGTCGCCACCGGAGGCGGCCAGCTCGTTCGCGGCGATCTGTGTGCCGAGGCGATCCGCCTCGCGCGAATCCTTTGCGAGCTGATGCCCGGCGAACCCGATAATACCGGCCTGCTCGCGCTGATGCTGCTTCACGATTCGCGCAAGCTTGCCCGCGCGAGCTCCGCCGGCGAACTCATTACGCTCGAAGAACAGGATCGCTCGCTCTGGAATCATGCCCAGATCGAGCAGGGTATTGCTCTGGTCCAACGCGCTCTTCGCCAAGGCCATCCCGGCCCTTACCAACTGCAGGCTGCCATCGCCGCTATCCACTGCGAGGGCGCCCGCGCAGAAGATACCGACTGGCGGCAGATCGCATCTCTCTACGCCGAGCTTGCTCGCCTCGTGCCCACGCCTATCGTCGCGCTCAATCACGCTGTGGCCATCGCCATGAGCGACGGCTTTGAGCGCGGCCTGGCGCTGATGGATCGGCTCGGCGTCGACGGAGATCTCGATCAGTACTACTTGTTCCACGCCGCGCGTGCCGATCTGCTGCGCCGCCTGAAGAAACACGATGAAGCCCGTACCGCCTACACGAAAGCACTCGAACTTGCCACGAATCGCGTCGAGCGCAAATACCTGGAGCGTCGCCGTACGGAAATGCTCCGGCACTAACCAAAGGTTCAGCCTTTGCTGGGCGCTCCTGCGGCATCTAACGTAAAATCGTAAGCCGTAATCTCTTCGGGACGCACACCAACGCAATGATCGACTCGTCGCACGAGAATTCAGCCGAAGGAACCGCTGCAACCAACCACCGCTCGCATTCCATCCGCGCCGTGGTTCTCGATTTCGGCCTGGTCCTCTGCAACGCGCCTTCCGATGCCCACATTGAGCGCGTATCCAAAATCTTCGGCATCGATCACGCCACCTTCTGGCGCCTCTATGACAGAAACCGCCTGGCTCTTGATCGCGGCGATATGAGCTCGGATGACTACTGGACCGCTTTTGCGCTAGGGGCCGGCCACTCCGGCACGCTCGACGCCGACACGCTCGAAAATCTGAAGCGTTGGGACATCGAGATGTGGCTCACATTGAACGACCCGATGCTTGACTGGGCCGAACGCCTGAATGCCGCCGGATACAAGCTCGGCCTTCTTTCCAATCTTCACAAGTCATTCGCGAACCATCTCCGCGAGCACGCCGGATGGCTCCGCCACTTCCATACCCATGTCTTTTCCGCCGAGCTCGGCCGCGTGAAACCCGAGCCCGAGATCTACCAGCATCTCCTGAAGCAACTTTCGACGCCGGCCGACCAAACTCTGTTCATCGACGATCGCCAGCTCAATATCAACGCCGCCCGACGTGAAGGCGTCCAATCGCTCCTCTACACATCCGTCCCTCAGCTTCGGACAGATCTCCGCGCCCTGAGCTTCGAGCCACTGCCTTAGTCAACCGCGCCCACACCGGGCCGGCATCCAAGAGAGTGGAACCAAACGCACGGCCACTTCCGGTTGGAACAGCGTTTCGTTCGGTTTTTCAAGCCGGCGCCCACGACAAGTTGTCACCCACGGCGGCTTCAGGAAACCAGAGCTTGCGGTTGAAGACCTTCCGCATTTGCCGTGCGCGGAAATCTCACTCGGAATGTCGTCCCTGCTGCGGAAGTACTTTCAATTGTGACCGTCCCGCGGTGATCGTGAACAATCTTGCTCACGATCGCGAGGCCCAGTCCCGTGCCGTTGGTCTTGCCGAAGCTGACGAACGGATCGAATAGCGTTTTCTCGATGGCGGCCGGCACGCCGGGGCCGTCGTCGGAAACGCGCACCTCGAACGAGGTTGGAGCAGAGACAATGTCGATCCGAACCCGCCCTTGCGACGCCAGGCTCGCTTCGCACGCGTTCAAAACCAGGTTGAAGAATGCCCGTTCGATTTTTTTCGCATCGAACGTCCCATCCATCTCACCCTTGGTGTTGATCTCAACTTCAATGTTGCGAAGCTCTGGCCGCGCACGCACGGCGTCCACAGCGCGTCTCACGGTTTGCACCAACGAGGCGGGCATTGGAGAGATGGACGTCTCGACCCGCGCGAGTTCGCGCAGTGAATCCAGCAAGTCGGTCATCTGCTCGGATGCTGTGCGGATCTCCTGATATACCTCGTCGCGGTTTAGACGCAGCTTTTCAGCTTCATACAGAAATTCAGCGTTCGCGACCACAGCAGCAAGATAATGTCGCAAGTCGTGAGATATGGAAGTAGCTGCGCGCCCAAATGCGGCAACGCGCTCGGCCGCGAATCGGCGCTCTTCCGCGGCGAGCAACTCGCCCCGCATTTTGGAAAATGATTCTCCCAGTTCGGCTACTTCGCTACTCCCACGCGGCGTAATGGAATAGGCGTAGTCGCCTTTAGCGAGCGCGCGAACGCCGGCCACCAGATTCTCGAGCGGGTGTGTGATGGTCTTCGACACAAAACCCAGGAGCAAGCCTGCCAGCAAAACGGCAGAAACACCCAGAATCACAATCGTGCGGTTCAGTCGTCGCAGAAAAGCATTCGCAGGATCGAGGGACATCATCACGTAGCACTCCACTGATGCCGGCGGTCCGTTATGAATCAGAACGGACGCCACCTGATAGGGCTTATCGCCGATTTTCCATTCGCGATTTTGTTCGCGGGGTGCGACGCTGGATTGCAGCAGGCCTTCAAATTCGGCCCGTTCCTCAGTAGAAATGGTCGATGCGATCACTTTGCCGTCAGCTGTCAGCGCTATATCGCTACCCGATACAATCGCTAGTTGCTGCGCGACGCCTGCATCGACTTCATATCCGATCGCCAGAATCCCCAGCTGGCGGGCATCGTTGCCTTCGCCGGCCATGATGGTCCGCAGCGACACGCGATAAAGCCGTCCTTCGCCGTACCACCACGCCGCGTCTTCGCGCTGCTCGATCGATTTCGTCAAATTGGATTGCGCGGCCGCCGCGCTCCAATTGGATGGCGCAACGTGAAAACCCAGGATGCTTCCAGACGGCGCGGGCGAAGCGAGCAGAAAGAGTTGCGTGCCCGCTAATTTCCACAGAGGCTCGGAAGCGTCTTGAATCGTGAGCGCGTCTGTTGTGGTCATCAGCGCCTTCAGGGTGGGAAGTTCGGATAGCATCGCAGCGGTCCGCGCGAGCTGGGCATCGCGCTGCTGTTGTACGTTTTCAAACGCCGTCAACGACGCGTTCGTGCCTTGCTGTACTTCTTGAGCGATTTCCGAGCGGACCGTATGCCGGACGACCAGCAGAAGGGCGCCGACTAGACCGCAAATGATCCATAGATTCGCGATGAGGAGCTGCGTGCGAAGTCGCAGACGCGCCACAGGGACCTCGAGAAGTTAGGCTATTTCTCCGAAGCGGCCGACGCGTCGCCGGGTACGAATTTATATCCGGAACCGTGCATCGTAAGGAAGTAGCGTGGAGTCGCCGGGTCGGGTTCCAGTTTCTGCCTGATGCGAAGTATATGGTTGTCCACGGTGCGGGTGGTCGGATAATTTTCATAACCCCACACTTCGTTCAGCAGTTCCTGGCGCGTGATCACCCGGGCAGGCGAGTGCGCAAAATACTTCAGCAGCTTGAATTCCTGCGCAGTAAAGGCCAGCGAGCGACCGGAGCGCATCACGACCATGCTGGTGAAATCGATCTTCGTGTCGCCAAGCTCTAGAACGTCGTGCTTCTCGGGTGGTGTTGTGGCGCCGTTGGCCTTCGCGGAACCATTTTCGGCTCGGCGCATCGCCCTTCGAACGCGCGCCAGAAGTTCCTTCGGGCTGAAGGGTTTCGTGACGTAATCGTCCGCGCCCAATTCGAGCAGCAGCACTTTATCCTCGACTTCGCTGTCCGCGCTCAGCACGACGATCGGCACCGACGCCGCGTGCGCCTTGAACGCGCGGCAAACTTCCTTGCCGGGTAACCGCGGCAGCTTCAAGTCGAGCACGACGGCGCTCGGCAGTTGCTTCCGAAAACTTTCGATTCCAGCCACTCCGTCCGAGGCGACCTGCACCTGCAACCCGTCGGACTCGAACAAGCGTTGCAGCGTCCTTTGCATTGGACGGCTGTCTTCGACGACGAGAACCGTTTCCACCTAGGCCCTTCCTTTATACCCACTGGAGCAATCGCTTCTGGCCCGAGACCGTTGGCATACGAGAACCGCTCTCATCAACGGTACGCCACAAGACGGCAAAATCCCATGGTACGCCGCCTGAACCGCCCGCCCTCAAGCCTTCGAACTTCCGGCCACCTGAACGTTGCGGTCCAATTGCTCTCTGGCGAGCGCGCTCAGATTGCTCGCCTTACCGTCTGACACTGAAGGATTCACAAACGCAAGGTGTCACTGCGGGGTCGGCGAATTGTCACGAATTTGTAAATTCTGAGGCAGGACTGCCCTTATGGGTGTTGGTAGCTGTCGCTCGGTGGCGGAACGTAGTCTTCGCCATATTTGTTCTTGTGCGCGAACGTAAAATTTGGATTTTCCGTCACATGGATCGGCCCCAGCGACCTCGAAGCCGCCGAGATCGTCACCGGCCGGCTCAGTGGAGTGAGAGTTTCAGGAAGGCTGCGCTCGTACCAAACATGCAGGTGATAGCGCCCGTCGGGAACGTCCGGGATGGAAACGTGCCCGCCGCGATCGGACACTCCAAAGTACGGCGTGTCCAGCGCGACCACGACCGCGCTCATTTCCGAGTGAATGTTGCAGAAAAGATAGCTGATGCCCGGGCGGTCAAATCGAACCGACCGCGTCGTGCCCGCTTCGTACAAACCAAGATCGAAGCGCTTCCCGTTGTACAGGGAGAAAATATTGTGAAAGAACGGGTCCTCGTTCGGAAATGCAACGGTTGCTCCGACCTGTACGACGAGGATGTGCGGATCAAACGTCTTGTCATGCTGGATGAGTTGCGGAGGTGGCCCCTGGGTCATCGAAACCGGCTCGTCATTGAGTGGCGTGAGCCAAACGACCACTTGCGAAAGATCTTTTGAGCGCGTGCGCGAACTGTTCGGTCGCGCCATCCTCACATCGGCCGTCACCGCCGCCGTTTGCCCGCTGGCACACAGCTGCGTAGAAACGATCAGCAGCGCAATCGTCGCTCGCCCGGAGCGCGTGCTGAGGCTGGATTTAGCTTCCCTCAAAAGATATATCCCACGCTCAGACCAATCTGGTTGGCAGCGTCGAAGTCGGCATCTAGATTGTACGTCTGCAGGCGGCGATACTCGACCGAGAACACCACATTTGACCGCACACGGTAGATGAAGTTCGCAAAACCAGTGAAGTTTCGCGAGTGCAGCGGGCCGTAATAGTAAGCGCTGGCGGGATACTCGCGTAGCTCGCCCGCGAACGGATTGTCGTCGCCGAACGCGAAGTTCATCTCGAAATTTGATTTCGGCTTCACCTTCAACTGCACCCAGCCGCCCATCGAATCGAGCCCACGGATTACCGTCGTCGGGTCTGCGAATGAGCCTGAGAGCAAGATCGTCTGGCCGATCCCGCCACCGAATCCGCCGACGGACCGGCCGCGATAGAACTCGCCCGTAAAATCGAAATACTGCCCGAGTGGAATCGTCACGTCAGCCGTTCCCACCCAGCTGTCGACGTTGCGGCTGAAATACCAATTCTGGCGTTCGTAATATCCACCCGCGCCAAGCGTCATGTCGCGGTCAAAAAGGCGGTGGCTCCATGCGATACGCGCCGCGTAGGCGGGCTGGCCGCTCTGCTCGCCGGGATTGGGTTCGCGCTGTTGTGAAAACGGCGGCGTGCCCGTGACCGGATCCATAATGCCTGCCTGCAGAAGCATCTTGGAGTGGTCCGTCAGTTGCACGCGATGCTCGACGCGAATTTGCGGCGTCCAGACCCACAGATTGCCCGAGTAGGAAAGCGCCGGAATCGCAAGCGACGAAAGCGAGCTGGGCGTGAGCGGCGCGAAGAATAACGTGTCCTGGCCCGCAATGATCGAGGTGTTGTCCCATTCCATGCGGAACACGCCCGTGCGGAGCCGCGGGATGCCTAAAAGCGCCCCGTTTGGCTGATCGGGGAAGCCTCCGCTGAAATCAAAATTGATACTCGCGCTGGTGCGCGCGCCCGCGACTTCGGGCCCGAAGCCTTCGATCCCGATCTGCGATTGGCGCAGCGATCCGGCAAAGGAATTCGTCGTGCCGCCCGTTTCAGCAGGCACCGCGATCTCCGGGAAATCCAGGTTGTCCACGTTGCCGATGGTTTCAAACGTGTTCATTAGCACGATGCCGGTGAGCCGCACTCGATATTTCGAACCGCTTTCAACTTTCGTTTGGCTTTGTTCCTGAAGGCGTGAGTTGGTCAGGTCCTGGTTCTCTTCGAGGGCCGCTATGCGCGCTCCGAGGCTCTGCGCGTCCTGTGGCAGTGCGGCGGCTCCGGCAATCGCCGCTGGAGCCGCAGGTGACGGCGTTGAAAGCGTGTAGGAACTGCTCGCCGGCGGCGCCGCCGTCACGGTTTGCACGTGCGGCTGGCTCGAGCGGTACAGCTCGTTCCGCAACTGACGCATCTCCACATGCGCTTCGTCGTTGGAAGCCTTCAACTGGCTAACCTCGGTGCTGAGGTCTCTCACCTGGTCCTGCAGTTGCCGAACCACATCGGCAAGTCGGCGCATGTCGGGTTGGGCGTTTGTAGGCGCACCTGTGGCGGGCGCATCTTGGGCGCGCGTACTTTGAGGAAGGAACAGCCACGAACCGGCCAGGAGCAGCACGCTGAGAATTTGTGTGCGGCGGCGATCGGTTCGCATGGGGGGTCTCCTTCCAGTTCGGCTTGAATCAGTAACGAGTCGTGACAATCTCCGCGATCGGGTGCAATCGACAGTCTGCCGCTAATGTCGAGCGTTGTAACGGTTTCCGACGGCTCAAGGGCTACCAAGGCTACAAGAGTCGTATGGTCATTCTCGCCGCAGTTGTAAACAAAACCTACCGAAGGCGGCCGGATATCCTGCCGGTAAACCCTAGCTGCGCCGAGGCTTGAGACGCAGCGGATCGTGAATCGTTTTGCGGTCTGCGGGTATCTAAGATTTTAGCAGCCGCGGCCAGGCTCAGCCCTGGCCGGAGCGATCCGAATTCACGGCATCTTAATCTGAAAGTGAAGAAGAAATTCGGCAGGTGTACGGATTCGGTTGCCAAGCGGCGGTCCAGGCAGACAAGATAAGCCTTTCGGACACCACGCGCTTCGAGAACGCCGCGGTCTGCACCGAGGACCTATGCAGAAATATAGCAAAGACAAGGAAGCGATCGCTCGGCTCACTCCAGAGCAATACCGGGTGACCCAGCAGAGCGCCACGGAGCGGCCGTTTCAAAACACATTCTGGGATCATGACGAGCCCGGCATCTACGTGGACATCGTTTCCGGCGAACCGCTGTTCTCCTCGCTCGACAAATTCGACAGCCATTGTGGGTGGCCGAGCTTCACCAAGCCACTCGAGTCTGAAAATATCGAGGAACACTCGGACGCGACACACGGCATGACTCGCACCGAAGTGCGCTCGACGCACGCGGACAGTCACCTGGGACATGTCTTCGACGATGGCCCGCGCGACAAAGGCGGCCTACGTTACTGCATCAACTCGGCGTCGCTGCGTTTCGTCCCGTTCGACGAACTCGAAAGCGAAGGTTACGGCGAATATCGCAAGCTATTTGAAAATCAGGGAAAGGAGTAATCGCATGACGACGCAAGAACGCGCGATTCTGGCAGGAGGATGTTTTTGGGGTATGCAGGATCTGATCCGCAAGCAGCCCGGCGTGATTTCAACGCGCGTGGGCTACAGCGGCGGCGATGTTCCCAACGCGACGTATCGCAATCACGGCACGCACGCCGAAGCGATCGAAATCATTTTTGATCCGCAGAAGCTGAGTTTTCGCAAGCTGCTGGAATTTTTCTTTCAGATTCACGACCCCACCACGGCGAATCGCCAGGGCAACGACGTTGGCGCAAGCTACCGCTCCGGAATTTTCTATACGAACGACGAGCAGAGGCACGTGGCCGAGCAGACCATCGCGGACGTCAACGCCTCCGGCGTGTGGCCGGGGAAAGTCGTGACCGAAGTGAAGCCTGCCGGCGATTTCTGGCAGGCCGAGCCCGAGCATCAGGACTACCTCGAGCGAATCCCGCACGGCTACACGTGCCACTACGTGCGCACGAACTGGAAGCTCCCGACGCAAACCGCCGCGCCCGCACGCTCCACTGGCGACTGAGGTGACGCTGCTCAAGAGTCTCCAAGAACGATTTTGGGATCACGCTTAGCCAGTTTCGACTCTAGGGGCCGGAGGATTTGAAGTTCGTCACGAGCGAAAATCGGTCTAGTGGAAGGTTTTTGGTGCGGAGATGGTAGGCTCGTGGGGACTCGAACCCCAGACCTCCACCGTGTCAAGGTGGCGCTCTAACCAACTGAGCTACGAGCCTACTAGACCCTCAATCTTAGCATACGCCAGGGACCCCAGCGCCCTCGGCTGCCAGCCTCGGCTGCCAGCTTCTCAGCCCGAAACGCGATCCAAGCGCGCGCTAGTGCGCTGCCGACGCTGTGGCGTTTTTCACGACCTCGCCGCCTTTCATCACAAAGCTAACGTTCTCTAGCACGTGGACATTCGCCAGCGGATCGCTAACCACAGCTACGATGTCCGCGAATTTCCCGGGCTCAAGGGTGCCTACACGATCGCTCCACCCAATCAAATCCGCCGCATTCACCGTCGCCGTTTGAATGGATTGAAGTGGCGTCAGCCCCATGTCCACCATCTTTCCGAACTCGTGCGCGTTCAACCCGTGCGGGTACACTGCGGCGTCGGTTCCGAACGCCACCTTCACACCCGACTTGAAAGCGTGCGAGAGATTCTGCTGCGCGATCGGCAGGACCATCTTGGCCTTTTCGATCATGTTCGGCGTTAACCCGAGAGCCTGAACATTCTCCATCAGCCAGTCCTCCAGATACACCGTGGGCACGAGATACGTCCCGTGCTCCTTCATCAGCGCGATGTCTTCATCATTAATATAGCTGCCGTGTTCGATGGAATCGACGCCTGCGAGCACGGCGAACTTGATACCCACCGCTCCATGCGCATGGGCCGCGACCTTCCGTCCGAGCCCGTGCGCCGTATCGACGATCATCTTCATTTCCTCGGGCGAATATTGCGCGAGCGCTGGATTGTCGCCTTCGGAGAGCACGCCGCCGGTGGCCATGAACTTGATCACGTCCGCGCCGTACTTGATGTTCTCGCGAACTTTCTTTTGCACTCCGTCCAACCCGTCGGCCACGCCGTCGTCCGACCAGTTAAATTGCGGCGCAAGAAAGTTTGTATCGCCGTGGCCGCCGGTGATGCTGAGCGGCGGACCCGAAGCGAGCACGCGCGGCCCGGGTACGTCACCGGCGTTGATCGCGTCGCGCAGAGCGATGTCCGCGTAGCCGGCCGCGCCGACGTTGCGCACGGTGGTGAAGCCGGCCTGGAGCGTGACGCGAGCGTTGCGCGCGCCGGTGAGTGCCTGGCGCGGATAGGAGAGTCGCACGCTACTAAGGCCGCTGTCGTACGGCGTCATCGTGAGATGCGTGTGGCAGTCAATAAGTCCCGGCAGCACGGTCGACTTGGATAAGTCGATCACTTTTGCGCCGGCGGGAATTTTCGATGCAAGTTCAGCCGCGCTCCCGACGGCTTTGATCCGGTCGCCTTCGATCCAAATGATCTGGTCGGTCGCGTAATTGCCGGTGCGCACGTCGAGAACTTTCCCAGCGTGAATTGCAATCTCCACTGGCGACGCGGCAACTTTCGTTTGCGCCGAACAAAATCCAGCGAACGCCCCAATCCAGATCAACAGCACAGCCAATCGGTTCATTCAAATCCTCCGGCCGCAGCGACAATTCGTGACCTTCGCGGCGCAGATTGTATATCCGCAACGCCTTTCGTCTACAAATTATTCGCGTTCAAAAACGGAGCAGCGCGATGGAAATCGTTCCGCGAAATCTATATGCAACTATTGACACGGGAAAAGCATCTTGTATGATTATGCAGAGAGATGCATAAAGTTGCATAGAATGCCGATGCCAGCGCATAAGCGATTTCGACAAGGACAAATTCTGAAGGTACTCGCTGCGGAACCCGTCGCGAGCCAGGACGAATTGCGCCGCCAGCTGTTCCACCTCGGCTTGCGCGTGACCCAAGCAACGCTGTCGCGCGACCTGCGCGAACTGCATCTGGTGAAAACCACCGAGGGTTACAAGCCACTTTCTCAAGCCGCCCAGGAAGACACGTCGTCTCCGGCGATCTCGCGGCTCGAACGCGCCGCGAAAGCTTTTCTTACCGACATCCGCCCGGCACAAAATATGCTCGTCTTGAAAACGCCGCCGGGTGGGGCGCAGCCGCTTGCCGCCGCCGTCGACTCCGAAAAGTGGAAAGAAGTTTCTGGGACGCTGGCCGGCGACGACACCGTACTCATCATTTCGCCGTCGCGTAATGCGCGCGCCACTGTTCAAAAGCGCATCGAGGGAATGCTCCGATGATCGACCCGTTAAGGGTCGCCGTCGTTGGAGCAACCGGCTACGCGGGATTCGAACTAGCCAAGCTCCTTCTTCGGCACCCGAACACACAGAAGCCGACTTTCTACCTGCGCGACGCACACGCTGGCGTGCACTGCTTGACCGAACTGTACCCGCAGCTTCGCGGCTGGGGCGATGCGCCGTGCAAGCCGCTTTCGGTAGATGCAATTGCGCAGAGCGGTGCCGACGTTGTGTTTCTTTCGACGCCTCATGAAGCTTCGCTGGAACTGGTGCCTGCTTTGCTTGCCGCGAATCCGAAGCTGCGCATCGTGGACCTGAGCGGCGCATTTCGGTTCCGCACCGGCGAGACCTTCGCGAAGTGGTACAAGCTGCCCGCGCCCGACGCAGCCGCGCTCGGCGAATCGGTTTACGGTCTACCCGAGCTGTACTCAGCAGAACTGCCGAAGGCGCGTCTGGTCGCAAATCCCGGCTGCTACCCGACGTCGGTGATTCTGGCGCTCAAGCCGCTCGTGGAGTCCGGTTGGATCAATATGTCGCGCGGCATCGTTGCCGACTGCAAGTCCGGCGTCAGCGGCGCCGGCAAAGAGCCGAAACGCGATACGCACTTTATTGATGTAAACCAGAATTTCAAAGCGTACGGCGTCTTCTCGCATCGTCACACGCCCGAAGTCGCCGAGCATGCCGGACTCGCGCAGAAAGATTTTGTTTTCACAACGCACTTGCTTCCCGTGGAGCGCGGAATTCTTTCGACGCTGTACGTCTGGTTCGGCCAGCCGCACAAAGCAGAAGACGTCGAGGCGATGTATCGCAAATTCTACTCCGCGCATCCGATGGTGCGAATTCTGCCGGTCGGCAAGTTGCCCGAGCTGGCCCAGGTAACGCACACCAATTTTTGTGACATCGGCTTCGCGCTCGATCATTCGGGTGAAAGGCTGGTCGTGGTGTCCTGCCTGGATAATCTGGGCAAGGGCGCTGCAGGACAAGCTGTACAAAATATGAACGGGATGTGGAACCTTCCCGTAACGGCAGGTTTGATATGAGACTCGCAGTGAAAATTGCAGGCGCACTGCTCGAAAGCAGCGAAACAGTGCAGACCATCGCACGACAGGTTGCCGATCTGGCACGCAACGGCCACGAAATCCTGGTGATCCATGGCGGTGGAAAAATCTTCACCACCATGCTGAAGCGCCTCGGCATCGAAAGCAAATTCGTTAACGGACTCCGCGTCACCGATCGCGAGACGCGCGACGTCGCCGTGATGGTCTTCGGCGGCTTGCTGAATAAGCGCCTCGCGGGTGCGATCTCGCTCGCCGGCCAGCCGGCCGTCGGAATCAGTGCGTCGGATGCAACATCATTTCTTGCTGAGCCGATGCAGGTGAACGAACGGGAAGGCAGCCTCGGATACGTCGGCTACCTCACCGAAGTGAACGTCGACTTTCTGCGCTCGCTCTGGAAAGCTGGGATCGTTCCCGTTGCTTCTTGCCTTGGCATGGGAGCGGATGGCGAAATCTATAACATCAACGCGGATCACATGGCCGCAGCGGCGGCGGAATTCATCCAGGCGGATCGTTTGATCTTCCTCACCGACGTCGCCGGCGTTCTCGATGGCGAAAAAGTGTTGCGCAACGTCCGCGGCGGCGAAATCGAGGAGATGATCCGCTCCAATAAAGTCTCGGGCGGCATGATCCTGAAGCTCGAAGCCGCAAAGCGTGCGCTGGCGGCAGGCGTCACCGAAGTCCGCATTGTGGGCGGCACCGCGCCGCGCGCGTTGATCACGGCGGCGCAGAACCTGCGTAGCCCTGGCACGCGCGTACTTCCGTTAAACGACACCGTTCCTGCCAAAGCCGCTCACGGAGCCGCATAACGAAAATGGCCGTGAAGAAAGCATCTGCGAAACATCGAGTTTCTGCCGCACAGGTGCGCGCCGACGAAGCCAAGCACTTGATGAACACCTACAAGCGTCCGCCAGTGCTTTTCACGCACGGCCGCGGCTGCCGTTTGTACGATTCCGACGGCAAGGAATATCTCGATTTTCTGGGCGGCATTGCCGTGAACGCGCTCGGCTACTCGCATCCTCGTCTCGTACACGCGATTCGCCGCGAGGCCGGCCGCGCGATCCACCTTTCGAATCTTTTTCACAATCCGTTTCAGGGGCCGCTCGCAAAGAAACTCGCGCAGTGGTCGGGGCTCGACCGCGTTTTCTTCACAAATAGCGGCACCGAGGCGATCGACGGCGCATTAAAGCTCGCTCGCGCCTATGCCAAAGCAGGCAAAACGGAAAATAAGAAAACGCGAATCCTCGCGGTCGAGAATTCCTTTCACGGCCGCACTTTCGGCGCGCTTTCGATCACCTTCCCCGCGAAATATCGAGAGCCCTTTGCTCCGCTTGTTCCCGGCGTCGAATTCGTAAAATTCAACGATGTAGCGGATCTGGAATCCAAGTTTGACGGCACCGTCTGCGCGTTCGTCGTCGAGACGATCCAAGGGGAAGGCGGCATCTATCCTGTGAGCCCGGAGTTTTGGGCTCGCGCGCGGCAGCTAGCCGACCGACATGACGCAGCCTTCGTCGCCGACGAAATTCAATGCGGGATGGGTCGCACCGGCCGTTATTTCGCCTACCAGAAATTCGACTCCCGTCCGGACATCATCACGCTCGCGAAACCTCTCGCCGGCGGCCTCCCGCTCGGCGCTTTGGTCGCCAATGAGAAATTCGCCTCCGCGTTCGTGCCCGGAATGCACGGCACCACCTTCGGCGGCGGCCCGCTCGTTTGCGCCGCGGCTCTTGAATTCATGAACGTAGTCGAAGGCGAAAAGCTGCTTGCGAACATACGTGAACGCAGTGCCGAGCTGCGCAACGGTCTAGAAGCTCTCGCGGCGAAGTTCGACTTCATCAAGCAGGTTCGCGGCGAAGGACTGATCGTCGGCGTCGATCTCTCGATCGAAGGCGGTCCGCTCGTAACCGACGCACTCGCAAACGGCCTGCTCATTAACTGTACGCACGAGCACATCCTGCGCCTGCTGCCGGCCTTCACCATCCGAAAGCGCGATGTGAACGAATTCCTTCACAAGTTCGAAAAGGTTCTGCAAAACGCGGCTAATACCATCACAAAAAACGCCGCGCCGGCCCCCGCACAGGAAACGAAACATAAACCGGCAAAGCAAAAGCAGCCTACAGCCATGGCTGCGTCGAGGTGAACATGAACGCCGTATCCACAGTCCCCATCACTCAAACCATCGACCTTTTGACGGGCATGGAGTGGAGCCCAGCGCAAGTGCGCTCATTCCTCCAGCTCGCCGCCGACGTGAAGGCGCATCCCGACCGCTACCGTGGTGCGCTTGCCGGCCGTTTTCTCGCGCTGATTTTCGAAAAGCCGTCGCTGCGCACCCGTGTAACCTTTGAAGTCGGCGTGGCAAGCCTCGGCGGAGCTTGCGTCTTTCTCGATCACACCGTCTCGCACCTCGGCGAGCGCGAATCGATCCCGGACGTTGCGAAGAGCCTGGAGCGCTGGGTCCACGCGATCGTGGCGCGCGTTTTTAAACAGGAAGCGCTCGATCAGCTTGCAGCCAATGCCAACGTGCCGGTAATCAACGCGCTTTCCGACCTGTACCACCCGTGCCAGGCGCTTTCCGATTTTTTCACGCTCGAGGAACGCTTCGGTAACCTGCGCGGCCTGAAACTTGCCTACGTCGGCGACGGCAACAACATGTGCAACTCGTTGATGAGCATCGCCGGGCGGCTTGGCGTACATCTGCGCGTCGCGACGCCGGAAGACTTCGAGCCGAATCCGGACGTCGTCTCTGAAGCCAAGCGAATGGCCCGCGAGACGCGCGGCAAAATCGAACTGTTTCACAGCCCCGAAGAAGCCGTCGCGGGCGCGCAAGCCATTTACACCGACGTTTGGACCAGCATGGGACAGGAAGAAGAAGCCAAAGTGCGTGAAGCGGCTTTCAGCGGCTACCAGGTGAACGAAGCGTTGTTCGCCGGAGCTGCTGCGGACGCCATCTTCATGCACTGTCTTCCGGCACACCGCGGATCGGAAGTCAGCGAAGGAATCATGGAGTCCCCGCGTTCCATCGTGTTCGAACAGGCCGAGAACCGCCTGCATGTGCAGAAGGCGATTCTGCTTACTCTGCTCAACTAATTCCGTACAATCTCGAAATCGAGAAGGAGAACGAAGTGGCCAAGAAAGTTGTGCTCGCATATTCCGGGGGACTCGACACCTCCATCATCATTCCCTGGCTGAAGGAGAATTATGGCGGTTGCGAGGTGATCGCCATGGTCGGCGATCTGGGCCAGCAGGAAGATCTCGAGGCCGCGCGCAAGAAAGCGCTCGCCACCGGCGCCAGCGCGGCATATGTGGAAGATCTGCGCGAGGAATTCATTACCGGTTACATCTGGCCCACGCTTCGCGCCGGCGCCGTCTACGAGCATAAGTACCTGCTTGGCACGTCGTTTGCTCGTCCGTTGCTCGCGCAACGCCAGGTGGAACTCGCGAAGAAGCTCGGCGCCGATTCGGTCGCGCACGGCTGCACCGGAAAAGGGAACGATCAAGTTCGTTTCGAGCTGGCCGCCAAAGCGCTCGGCCCCGAATTAAAGATCATCGCGCCGTGGCGCGAGTGGAGCATCAATTCGCGCGAGGAAGCGATCGCCTACGCCAACGCCCACAACATTCCCGTGGAGCAGACCAAGAAAAATATCTATAGCCGCGATCGCAACATCTGGCATTTGAGCCACGAGGGCGGTGTCCTCGAAGATCCCGCGAACGCTCCGGACGAAGCGATGTGGCAGTGGGTAGTCGAGCCCTCGAAGGCCCCGGACAAGGCGACCACCGTCACCATCGGCTTCGAAGGCGGCACGCCGGTCTCCATCGACGGCGCGAAACTCGAGCCTGTGGCGCTGGTAAACAAGCTCAACGAAATCGCTGCTGCGAACGGCGTTGGCCGGATGGATATCGTTGAGAATCGCCTCGTCGGTATCAAGTCCCGTGGCGCGTACGAAACTCCGGGCGGAACGCTGCTTGTCACAGCTCATCGGGAACTCGAATCGCTCGCGCTCGATCGCGAGACCGCTCACTACCAGCAAGTTCTCTCGCTGCGCTACGCAGAGATGGTGTATTACGGCATGTGGTTCACGCCGCTGCGCGAGGCGCTCGATGCTTTCTTTACCAGCTCGCAGAAGCGCGTTACTGGCACCGTATCTCTCACGCTCAAACAGGGAATCGTGAACGTTTCGTCGCGCCAGTCCCCGTACTCGCTTTACCGGACGAATCTCGCGAGCTTCACCATGACGGGCTACAACCCGAAAGACGCCGAAGGCTTCATCAACCTGTTCGCGCTTCCCATCACCGTCCCGCAAGAGGCGGCTCTCCCAACCGCTGCCGCTCCAAAGAAGGCCATCGCGAAATGACCGCGCCCGGCGATCAGAAGATGTGGGGAGGCCGCTTCGATCGCGGCCCCGATGCATCGTTCTACGAATTCGAGCGTTCGTGGAGTTTCGATCGCCGGATGCTCCCGCAGGAACTCGCGCTCGACCGCGCGTGGGCGGGTGCGATTGCCGCTGCGGGAATTCTCACCGCCGCTGAAGCTACGCAGATTGTCGCCGCGCTTGACTCGATCGAACAACGCGCGCGCACCGATCAAGCGTGGCTCGAGGCTTCAAAAGCCGAAGACGTCCATCACTTCGTCGAGACGGCGTTGATCGAAAAACTGGGCCCTCTCGGCGCGAAGCTGCACACCGGACGCAGCCGCAACGAAATGGTGGCCACCGAATTCCGGATGTATGTGCGGGCAGCCGCCGCGGAGCTTTCGACGGCCATCACTGCGTTGTTGCAGTCCTTCGCCGCGCAAGCCGACAAAAATCTCGGCACGCCGATGGCCGGCACTACGCACATGCAGCACGCGCAACCCATCCTGCTGTCACACTGGATGCTCGCGCACGGCGAGGCTTTCGCGCGTGATCTCGAACGCGTGTCTCTCGCCGCAGCTCATGCTGACGCTTGCCCGCTTGGCTCCGGTGCCCTCGCGGGTTGCGCTTTCCCGCTTGATCGCAACGCGCTTGCCAAAGCGCTCGGCTTTACGCGCATCACGTCCAACAGCCTCGACGCCGTCAGCGACCGCGACTTCGCGCTCGAATATCTATTCGCGCTCTCAACGCTGGCGATGCATCTCTCGCGGCTCGCGGAAGACTTCGTCCTCTGGGCCGCGCCCGAATTTGGTTACATCGATCTGCCTGACGAGTTCTCCACTGGCAGCAGCCTGATGCCGCAGAAAAAAAATCCCGACTCGTGGGAGTTGATCCGCGGCAAGACGGGCCGGATTTACGGTTCGCTCGTCGCGCTTCTCACCACCTTTAAGGGTTTGCCATCGAGCTATCAACGCGATTTGCAGGAAGATAAAGAAGCGCTGTTCAGCGCGCACGATCAGGCTCTGGCGATCACACGCATCGCAGCGGCCACCCTTTCGGCCACTGGTTTCCGTTCCCAGCGCCTTCGCGACGCCGCGCAGGATCCCGGCCTCGTCGCCACTGAACTCGCAGACTATCTGGTCGGCCGCGGCGTGCCATTCCGCGAGGCGCACGAAGTTGTCGGGAAAGTTCTGCGCGCCGCCGAGCAAGACGGAACGTCGATCCGCGATCTGCCTATCGCTCAATTGAAGCGATTCTCCTCCGCCTTTGGCGACGATCTGGGCCAGGCTCTCACCGTCGAGTCCGCGCTTGCGCGCAAGATCGCGCCCGGTGGCAGTTCGCCCACCGCCGTTCGTTCCGCGCTCGATGAATTCAAGAAACGCATCGCCGCGCCCACTGCAGCCGCACGGAGCGGCCAATGAAGATTCGGCCCGCCATGGGGAGCGACGCCCGGGCGATTCACGCTCTGATCGCGCATTTCGCCACCAAGGAGTTGCTCCTCCCACGGGATCTGGGTGATGTCGCCAGCGAGATTGATACCTTTATCGTCTGCGAAGATTCGCGCACAGTCGTCGGCTGCCTATCACTCGTCGAATATCACGCAGGCCTCGCAGAAATTCGTTCCGTCGCGGTGGAACCTACGCGGGCTTCCCGCGGGATCGGTTCGCGCCTCGTGCGCCGAGCGCTCAAAGACGCTGCATCTCGGGGCATCGCACGCGTGCTCGCCGTCACGGGAACGCCGGGGTTCTTCGTGCGATTTGGATTCCGTGCAGCCGCCAGCGCCTCGATGTCCGAAAAAGTCGAGCGGGATTGCAGGGGCTGTGCGAAAGCGCAGGCCTGTCGCCTGCTCCCGATGATCCTGGAACTCGAAACGGAATCTGCGCTGTTGCCCAGCGCGGCGGCTGCCGCATTGCCGCTCGCGCCGGAATGCTAACCATGAATAAACCCATCTCATCACGCGACGTGCCCCACGGTTTCTGTTTCGCCTCCACGCACTGCGGCCTGAAGAAACGCAAACTCGATCTAGCGATCCTGGTGAGCGAAAAACCGGCGCGTGCTGCGGCCGTCTTCACCACCAATCGCGTGCAAGCCGCCCCGGTGAAACTTTCTCGCGCTCACATGCAAAAATCCGCGAACGCGATGCGCGCAGTGATCGTCAATTCCGGCAACGCAAACTGCTGCACCGGACCGGAAGGTTTCGCCGCCTCGCGCAAAACCGCTAGCGACACCGCAAAGCAGCTCAGGTGCGCCGCCGAAAACATTCTCGTCTGCTCCACCGGCGTTATCGGTGCGCCTCTCCGCGTGAAAAATATTCTGGACGCGCTGCCCAAGCTCGTCGCGTCTCGCAGCTCCGCTCCCGAAGCGTTCGAGGAATTTTCGCGCGCCATCATGACCACGGACACGCTCCCGAAGCGCGCCGCAGCAAAGTTCAAACTCGGCGCCAAGGAAGTCCGCATCATCGGCTGCACCAAAGGCGCGGGTATGATCGAGCCCAACATGGCCACGATGCTTGCATTCATCGCCACCGACGCAGCCGTCGCAACCGCTCTTCTCAGGCGGGCCCTGAAGGACGTCGTCTCGCGCACGTTCAACGCCATTACCGTCGACGGCGACACCTCAACCAACGACACCGTCTCGTTGCTTGCAAACGGCGAATCCGGCGCCCGTGCAATCCGATCAGCCGATGCCGACTTCAAAAAATTCACTGCCGCGCTTGAAACAGTCTGCCGTTCGCTCGCGATCGCCATCGTCGCCGACGGCGAGGGAGCACAACGCGTGATCGAAGTCCAGGTCACCGGCGCGCCCACCGCGAAAGCCGCCGACAAAATTGCCCGCACCATCGCCAATTCGCCGTTGGTAAAGACGGCTCTTGCCGGCGCCGACCCCAACTGGGGCCGCGTGCTCGCTGCCGCTGGTCGCTCGGGCGTCACTTTCGACCCGGATCGCGTCGACATCACCCTGGCGGGCGTCGAAGTTTGCCGACGCGGCCGCGAAAAAAAATTCAACGAAAGAACCACGCACGAAAAAATGCTCGCGAAGCACGTTCCGATCTCCGTGAACCTTCGCTCCGGTACGGCTCGCGCCCACGTGTGGACCTGCGACTTCACCACCGAATACGTCCACATCAATGCCAGCTACCGTACCTAGCGAAATCCGAGCGCTTTTTCGCCGAACCCTCCGCTCACCCTCCGCTTGTTGACTGCCGCACTCGTTTAGGAGCAAGATGCGCCCAGAGTTGCTGAGGCGCTCGCTTCAGCCGGGCGTGGCATCCCTCGATTCGCGCCGCTCGCGGCCGACTTCCTGTCTCTTCAGCCTCACACTCACGCCAATTCGTTGGCGCGAGCAAGGAGCTACGCTCGTGAAGAAATTGTATGTGGGCAATTTGCCGTTCAAGGCAACGGAAGAGGATGTGTCGGCGCTTTTTTCGCAGATCGGCTTGCAACCGGATTCGCTTAGTTTATTGCGCGACCGTTTCACCGGCCAGCCGCGCGGGTTTGGTTTTGCGGAGTTCACGAATGATGCCGAAGCCGAAAAAGCGGTCGAAGCCCTCAACGGAAAGGATTTCCTGGGCCGCGCGCTGGTGGTCAACGAAGCGCGTCCGCAACGGGAAGGCGGTGGACCCGGCGGCGGCAATCGCGGCGGTGGCGGTGGGCGCGGTGGTGGTGGTGGTGGTGGCCGGGGTGGGCGCGAGGGCCGCGGCGGATATGGCGGCGGTGGACGGGATCGCGACCGCTAACGCAACGCTAAAACGCGCGCGAAAAATCTTTGAACGGCCACGGCGTCTTGTGGCCGTTTTATTTTTGCCCGTCGCAAAAATCAAACTACGCGATCACAGCCTCGTGCTTCGACCAGGCACTGGTAGCTTCTGAGACGTTGACCGCGCCGCCTTTGTAGACATATTTCAGCGCGGTAGCCGAGTGAACTCCGCGCCGCACCATTTCCGCCACATCGAGCTTTGTTTCCGCTTCCGCCAGATTCTCCGCCGTCGCTCGAAGCGCCGGATTGCGCGGTAAAAAAATTGGGCAGCAATCGTGGAACGGCTCGGCCGAAATCGCGAAGGTCCCGATTTTGCGCGCGGTCGCAAGAATCTCCTGCTTGTCCGCTCCAGCCAATGGACGGAACACGGTCATGCCCACGGCCTTGTCGACTGCGACGAGATTTCGCAGCGTCTGCGAAGCCACCTGGCTGAGGCTGTCTCCCATCAGCAGCGCAAGCGCGCGGTCACGCGTCGCAAGCGCTTCGGCGATGCGGAGCATCATGCGCCGGTAGAGCAACACGCGGTAGTCTTCCGGCGCGTTCCGTGCAATCTCGCGCTGGATCGCATCGAACCGAACTCGATACAACTTGGCGTGGAACTGGTAAATCACCAGGCGCTGTACCAGCTCGCTCGCCACATGCAAGGAAGATTCCCCGGGCTGCGCTCCTGCGGAATGAAAATGCACGAAACTCACGTGCGCGCCACGCTTCATCATCTGATACGCAGCCACCGCCGAATCAAACCCCCCCGAAAGCAGGCACATCATTCGGCCGGCCGTATTGGCGGGGAGCCCACCCGTGCCGTTGTGCCTGCGCGCGTAAACCAGCGCTGGCCGCGGAGTGATTTCCACGTAGCACGTCACGTCTGGTTCCTTCAGTCGCACCGTGGCGCTACGCGCCTCACCTCGCAACCGCTGCTGCAGCACTCGCCCGACTTCTTTTTCGATCGCGACGCTGGAATGTGGAAATGATTTATCACTCCTCTTCGCGCGCACCGCGAAGGATCGAAACACGAGCGGCTTCAGCTCTTCCCAAGCCGCGTCTGCTATTTCTTCCAGGTCGCGATTGACCGAGCGCGCCACCGCGAAGAACGCAATCCCTAGCACCTGCCGCAGTCGTGAAACGGATTCTTCGATCTGCCCGTCTGCGCGGAACCACAGAATCAGGCGGTCGCCGGCCTGCTCGACAGCTATCAGTCCGAGTCCGTCGAGCGAGGTACGCAGCGCGGTCGTCAATTTCCGCACGTAAAACTTCCGGTTGCGGCCCTTCAGCCAGAGTTCGTGATAGTGAACGGCGATGGCGGGATGATTCATGCGGGATTTGCGCGGCAAACGCGCCGTTGTAATGTAACGCAATTATAACACTGCCGTTCGATCGACCTCGCGGAGCGAATCCGAAAGCACTCGGGAAGCAGAGCGAGCCTCGGCATCGAAATCTCTGATTGCATCGAGTCGATAACCAAATGGAAACTTTGGTGCATCCCATGCGACTTTACGCCTGTGGCAGGGTTATCATCAGCGCGGGTGAAGATGCGGCGAAGCCCAAGCGCAACGATCGGCCCGCAGTCCGAGGTATTTGTAAATTCGTGCTACCGAACTTCGCCGCTGGGCATCGAACTGCTTGTAGCTCTCGAGGAGGGCTGAATGTGGAACCGGCGTGACTGGGACGACTTCTTCGACATTGTGCAGCGGCGCGGTTTCAAGCATCGCCCGCCGCGGCCTGTCACGTTGTCGCGCCGCAATCGCCTCGTGCCCACCGAGGGCTATAGCCTCGCAGAACTGGACGACGCCGGTCTGAGCATCGAGCAAGCCGAATCCTTCGGGCTGCCTGTGGATGCGGGCCGCGTTGGGGCCTACGGTCCCAACATCAGCTCACTGCGTGATTTCGTCCGCGCCAGCCGCTCCCGCTTCTGACTCTAACTTGCTGTAAATCGTTCTCCGAAAACTCGTAGCACGCCCCGCGGTCTGTCCCTTTGGCCAACTTGTAAAAAACGCTAGAATACTGCTCCCCGTGTCGCGCTGGCTGCGTCCAACGGGCTACTGGAACCAGTACGCCCCGGCGTACGTATCATCTGTGGTCTTTCCACCAGGAGAATGCTCGATGAAGAAAGCTGGTTTGATTCTTGCGCTCGCGTTTGCGATTTTCAGCCTCGCAGTTCCGCCCGCCGCGCGAGCGCAGTCGTCCGAGAAACCGTTGTTGCTTCGCCAGCCGACGCTGAGCGCGACGAATATTGTGTTCGCCTATGGCGACGATCTTTGGCGCGTTTCGCGCGACGGGGGCCAGGCCGTACGGCTTACGGCAGGTCCCGGCATCAAGGCCGGCCCCCACTTTTCTCCGGATGGAAAATGGATCGCCTTCACCGGCGAGTACGACGGCAAGCTCAACGTCTACGTGATCTCGGTCGACGGCGGCAGCCCCCGCCGCGTCACTTTCCACGCTGGGCCGGATCAGGCCGTGGGCTGGACGCCAGACGGTAAAAATATTTTGTTCGTCTCCGTGCGCGACAGCTTCGCAAACAACACCCGCGCGCTATTCACCGTTCCCGCTGAAGGCGGCTTTCCTACGAAGGTGCCGCTGCCCGTAGGCTGGGAAGGATCGTACTCCGCCGACGGAAAGTATCTGGCATACCGTCCGACGCCTTTTCCCTGGGGAAACTGGAGCCACTATCGCGGCGGAACGTCGCCTCGCATCTGGATTGCAAACCTTGCCGATTCGTCCGTGGTGCCGCTGCCGCACGAAAGCTGGAACGACTGCAACGCGATGTGGATCGGCGACACGATTTATTTTCTCTCCGATCGCAACGGAGCCTACACGCTGTTCTCGTATGACACAAAGACCAAGGCCGAAACGCAGCTAATCGAAAACAAAGGCCTGCCGTTCAAGTCCGCGGATGCGGGTCCGGGCGCGATCGTGTATGAACAGTTCGGCTCGATTCATCTGTACGATCTCGCGAGCCATCGGGAACACTCGGTCCACATCCAAGTCTCCGCAGATCTGGTTCAGCCGCGCTCGCATTTCGAAAAAGTCGCCAAGCAAATCACGAATTCGAACATTTCGCCCACGGGAGCGCGCGCCGTGTTCGAAGCGCACGGCGAAATCCTTACCGTGCCCGCCGAGAAAGGCGATATTCGCGATATCACGAACTCTCCCGGCGTTGCCGACCGCGATCCAGCATGGTCGCCCGATGGGAAATGGATCGCCTACTTCTCCGATGAATCGGGCGAGTACGCGCTCCATCTGCGTTCGCAAACGGGTATGGGCGACACCAGAAAGATCAACCTGGGCAATCCTCCGTCGTTCTTCTACGGGCCGACATGGTCGCCAGACAGCAAGAAGATCGCCTACACGGATAAGCGCTTGAATCTTTGGTATGTCGAGGTCGACAAGGGAACGCCCGTCAAAGTCGATACCGACTATTACGAAGGTCAAGGCCTGAGCCCGAATTGGTCGCCGGACAACAAGTGGATCGTCTACACGAAAATTCTGCCAAATCACTTCCGCGCCGTGTGCGTATACAACATCGACTCCGCTAAATCGACGCAGCTGACCGACGGACTCAGCGACACCGCGTTTGCGGCGTTCGACATGAGCGGAAAATACCTTTACTTCACAGCGAGCACAAACATCGGTCCCGCGATTGGCGGGCTCGACATGTCCACCGACGGAAAGCAAGTCACGCGCAGCGTCTATCTGATCGTGTTGCGCAAAGACCTGCCTTCGCCGCTAGCGCCGGAAAGCGACGAAGAGAAGGCGCCGGAGGGGGACAAGAAGTCCTCGGCCGATGCGAACTCCACGAAAGATGCAAAAGATGCGAAGGACGCCAAGGATCAAGACCAGAAGAACAAGGACGACGCAGCGAAGAAAGAAGCTGTCCATGTATCGATCGATTTCGACAATATCGGGCAGCGCATTCTCGCGTTGCCGATTGGCGCGAGAAACTACGTAGCGCTCTTGACCGGTAAGGCCGGGGAGATCTTCCTGGTGGACTTTCCAACCAACGTCGAGCAGGACGGTCCGCCGCAGCTCGTATTCGCCAAGTACGACCTGAACAAGCGAAAGGAAGACCAGCTCATCGCAGGCGTCCAGTCGGTCTCAGTTTCATTCAATGGAGAAAAATATCTTTACCAGCAAGGCGAGACCTGGGCCATCGCCTCTACCGCCGCGCCGGCAAAACCGGGCGAAGGCGTGCTCAAAGTCCCAGACATGGAAGTGTGGGTCGAGCCTCGCGCGGAGTGGGCGCAGATGTATCACGAGATCTGGCGCATCGAGCGCGACTTTTTCTATGACCCACACCATCACGGCGTCAATCTCTCGGCGCTGTCGAAGGAATATGAGCCGTATCTTGACCGCATTGCCACTCGTGACGATCTGAACTATCTGTTCGCGCAGATGCTCAGCGAGATCAACGTCGGCCACATGTTCGTCGGCGGCGGCGACATTCCCGAAGTGCAGCCGCTTCAAGTCGGGCTGCTCGGCGCTGACTACTCAATCGAAAACGGCCACTACCGTTTCGCCAAAGTCTACGACGGCGAGAACTGGAATCCGCACCTCCAGGCGCCGCTCACACAACCCGGCGTAAATGTCGTGGCGGGCGAATATCTATTCGAGGTGAACGGCGTCGAAGTGAAACCCACCGAAGACGTCTATGAATATTTCCAGGAGACTGCGGGAAAGCAGACCGTCCTAAAAGTCGGACCGAATGCCGACGGCTCGGGCTCTCGCGAAGTCACTGTCGTCCCTGAACCGGATGAAACGAATCTACGCAACCGCTCGTGGATGAATGGCAATATGAAGACGGTGAACGAGATGAGCGGCGGCAAACTCGCTTACGTTTACCTGCCCAATACTGCCGGCGGAGGCTTCACCAATTTCAACCGCTACTACTTCGCCCAAGTCGGCAGGCAGGGCGCGCTGATCGACGAGCGCTTCAACACCGGCGGTCAGGCAGCTGATTACATCATCCAGTACATGCAGCGGAAAATCTGGAACTATTGGACGTCGCGTGAAGGCGCCGATTACACCACACCACTCAGCGGCATCTACGGCCCGAAGGCGATGCTGACCAACGAATTTTCCGGATCGGGAGGCGACGCGCTTCCCTGGTACTTCCGCCATGTCAGTCTCGGCCCGCTGATCGGCCGCCGCACGTGGGGAGGGCTCGTCGGCATCGGCGGCTATCCAAACCTGATCGACAACGGCTTCGTGACCGCACCGCGCTTTGCGTTCTTCACCACGGAAGGCGAGTGGGACGTGGAAAACAACGGCGTGAAGCCGGACATCGATATCGAGATGGACCCGGCCGCATGGCGAAAGGGCCACGACACGCAACTGGAAAAGGGCATCGAGGTTCTGATGCAGGAGCTGGCCAAGAATCCGCCGTCTGAGGTGAAGCATCCGGCATATCCGGACTACGGAAAGTACTCGTCGGCGCACTAGCAACGCTAAACGATTCACGCAAGCGACCGGGCTGGAGCAACGGACCTGCTCGGTCGCTTCCGGGGGATCGACGCGTTTACTGAGCCTGTTCCGGCTTGCTTCCGACGATGAGCGCAAACAAGCCACCCGCGATTGCGCCACCCACGACCACCGCGTCCCAAGCCAGACCTGTCGCCACCGATAACTGTGGCGCTGCTCCAAACGGCAGCAGCAAAGCCGCCGTCGCCGCTTCGCGGACTCCGATACCGGCCTGGGTAATCGGCACTGCGGCGGAAAGCTTGGCCAGCGGCCAGGCAAACAGCCACACTCGAAACGGTAGATCCAGTCCGCACGCGACGGCCAGCATTACGTTGAGCGTAATGAACGCGAGCTGCACCAGAACGCTCATGCTTAACGCGCGCAGCATCGTTCCCGGTTGACGAAGAATTTCGCGCCCCGCTTCCCGCAGGCGTACCAGTTTTCGCCGGATCTTGATCGACAGCTTCCGCACCGGAAATAGCGCGATAAGCCCAAGTGCTATCACGCCCGCCACGGCCGCGGCAGCAATCACCAGCAGGAAAATCTTGCGGTCCTTCTCCGAAAGGCCGCCGGGAACCAGCACTGCGCCGACGGCTGCCAGAAGCACCAGCGCCGTGAAATCGGATAGCCGGTCGACGAAACTTCCCAAGAACACCGCGGCCTTTGAACGTCCCACGCGCAGCGCCATCGCGATGCGCAGAATATCCCCCCCAATCAGTGACGGCAGAAATAGCGAGCCAAACAATCCTGCAAAGTAGCACCGCGCGGCGTTGCGGGGACTCAATCCGGCTCCGCCCATGTTCAGCACCAGGCGATACTTCACTGCACCGATCAGATGCGCGGCCAGATAACCCGCGATGGCCAGCAGCCAAAGCTGCGCGCTAAGGCGCTTCAGCGTCGCCAGAACTTGATGTGCTGGAAGAAATCGGAACAGGATGTAGAAAACCAGCGCGCTCGCGCCGTACTGCAGCGCTGCTCGCAGCACCGTGCGCCACACGGGACGCGGCTGCGGGGCGAATTGTGCGTTCACTTCGTCCGTCATTCGCTCTCAGAATCGCGCAAATGCGGTTGCGCTCCGTAGGACAACACCTTAAGGTATTCTGGCAGGTCTTCTCGCTATGAGATTTGAATTCGGGATTTATTTTTCCACAAACCAGGGCTGACAGAGTGAAAAAGAAAATTCGAGTGGTGCAATACGGACTCGGTCCCATCGGCGCATCCATCGCTCGTTTGATGCGCACGAAACCACAGATTGAAATCGTCGGCGCGGTCGATAAAGACTCCGCGAAGGCCGGGCGCGACCTTGGCGAATTCCTCGGCGCAGGCGACGCGCCCTGGGGAGTAGTGATCGCCCCGGACGCCGCGACCGTTCTGTCAAAGCCCGCCGACCTCGTCGTCCACTCGACGTCCTCCTACCTGTCAAGCGTGATGGACCAGCTTCTTGAATGCATCGGCGCGGGTTGTTGCGTGGTGTCTACGTGCGAGGAGCTCGCCTACCCGTTCCGTAAGCATCCCGAACTTTCAAAGAAACTCGATGAATCCGCCATCGAAGAAGGCGTCGCCATTATCGGTACGGGCGTGAATCCAGGATTCGTGATGGATAAACTTGTGCTCACGCTTTCCGCGGTTGCGCAGAAGGTTGAAACCGCGCGCGCGATCCGCATTGTCGACGCCTCGAAGCGGCGCCTGCCACTGCAGAAGAAGATCGGTGCGGGCATGACTTCCGACGAATTCAAGCAGCAGGTCGCAGCAGGAGTGATTAAGCATCACGGCTTGCCCGAGTCGATCGCCATGGTCGCCGATGGTCTGGGCATCGAAGTCGACGACATCACCGAAACGATTGAGCCGATGATTGCCGAGGAAACCGTCAAGACCGAGTTCCTTGAAGTCGCGCCCGGCCAGGTGACCGGCGTGCATCAGACCGGCCGCGGCACTGCAGGCGGCAAGGAAAAAATCTTTATGGAGTTGAAGATGTACGTCGGCGCGAAGCATCCCGGAGATACCGTTGAACTCACCGGCCAGCCCAACATTTCGCTCACGATTCCCGGCGGCACGCACGGCGACGTCGCAACTGCCGCGGTGGCCGTAAATGCGATTCCGACGATTCTCGCCGCCAACGCTGGCCTTCGCACATCCCGCGACCTGCCGCTGACGTATTTCGCGGGCAACTCAAAGTAAGGCGGACAGGAGCGCGTCGCGAGAGGCTTAGGCTTTTGCGGCCCAGAAACGGGACACCGCTGCGAAGTCCGGATCGTCTTTGGCCGCGTCTTTCACTTTGCTGAACGTGCCGTAGGCAGCTTCGAGCGCGGGCAGCTTCACGCCCTCCTGCTTGCCCAGTTCCAACGCAAGCCGCATGTCTTTATGCATCAGGCGCAGCGGAAAGCTCGCCGGATATTCGCGCTTCAACATCAGCGGCGCTTTCACGTCCAGCACGCCGGAGCGCGCCATGCTCGACTGCATTACCTCGATCAGCTTTTCGCCCGCCACGCCTGCTCCCCGAACCAGCGCCAGAGCCTCCGCAAGCGCGTTCACCTGAAGCGCGAGCATCGAATTCATCGCGAGTTTGATCGTCTGGCCGGCGCCATTGGGGCCGAGCAGGAAAATCTTTTTGCCCATCGCTTCAATCACGGGGCGCACACCTTCGAGCACTTTCGCTTCTCCGCCAACCATAAAAAGTAGATCGCCCTTTTCAGCGCCCCACGTCCCTCCGGTCACTGGCGCGTCCAGAAACTCGATCCCGGCCTCCTCGCTGGCTCTCGCGATGCGGCGGGCAAGCTCCGGTGAAATCGTGCTCGAATCGATGTAGACGCTTCCGCGCTTCAGCGCAACAAACGCTCCATCCTTGCCCCACAACACTTCCTCCAGGGCGGGCGGATCGCTGACGATTGTGATCAGCACGTCGACGTGCTCCGCCAGTTCGCGGGGATTCGCAACAAGCACCGCGCCTGCGCTCACCAGGTCCGCAGCCTTCGAAGCAGTTCGGTTCCAAATGTAAACCGTGAAGCCGGCCTTCAGTAGATTGTGCGCCATGGGCTTGCCCATCAGCCCGAGCCCGATCATTCCGACGGTGGGTTTCATAGCTTCCTCCCGATCACAGGAAAAATAATACCCGCGCGGACAGCGGAACGCGAATCAGCAGCTTCAAGCGCAAAGCCGGTGGCGAAGAAGGGTTGACTGGAGCGAACGACTATTTAGCCGGAGCGCGAACAGCGGAATCAGGAACCGGTTGGGCGGGCAGGAGCTCGACCAGACGGACGATGTGGGTGTAAGGCAACTCGAGCCGTATCATTTTATCGGTTCCACCTGAAGCAAAACGGTCCTCGAGATAGATGGACTTGCCGTTGTCAGCGACGATGACGCCTACCGCAAAAAGATGAATATCCGCGGATCGATAGTGGGCCTCGACCCGCTTTCCGATGAAAGATGCGTAGCGCTCCATAGAAATCCAGTGTCGAGGTTGGCGAAAAACGCGTCAATGGTACTGCGGTTGGAAAAACGCGAAAGTTAACTCTGTTTACAATTCTCTGCAAAAGTCACTCCGCCGCGCCCGCGTACGCTGCTAAGCCTTTTCCTTTGAGTCAGATGAAGGATCCTCAAGAAGTGAGAACTCTACCTTGTGACGGAAAGGGTCAATGCGTTCGGCGCGCACCGTTACGCGATCTCCCAGGCGAAATACACGCCGCTGGTTCAAACCGCGCGAGCCGCGATGCGGCTCTGTGACGATCGTGTGGTCGCGCTCGCGATATTCGCAGCGCTGGCCGGTGTGCTGCTCGAGCCGGTCGATGCTAACCAGGCCTTCGACGAAAATTTCCATCAGTTCCACAAAGAATCCGAATTTCTGCACGGAGATGATCAGAGCCTGGTACTCGTCGCCGAGATGGTTTTCCATGAACTGCGCGGTCTTCCATTCCATCAGGTCGCGCTCGGCCATATCGGCGCCGCGTTCGGCGTCCGAACTTTCGGTGGCGATTTCCTTGAGCTCGACGCGGCGATAAGGACCGAGTGCCGCGACAGATTCTTCCTCGTGCGTTTTTGGATTCTCGACTTTCGCGCGGATCGGCGCGGCTTCCGGATTGGCCAGCGCCCATTTCAGAGCGCGGTGAACGATCAGATCGGGATAGCGGCGGATCGGCGAGGTGAAATGCGTGTATTCCTTTGCCGCCAGGGCGAAGTGGCCAAGCACGTCCACCGCATAGCGCGCCTGCTTCAGCGAACGCAGCATCAGGTACGACAGAATGCGCTCTTCCGGCTTGCCGGCAATTTTTTCCGCGAGCCGCTGGTAGTGCTGGGGGCGAATGTCGACTTCATCCACGGCTGGCTCCGTGTATGCCATCGGGCGAGTGCGGCCTTTTCCGCCGCGACGGCCGTGCGCAGCCTGGCGCGACTCACCGTGCCGAACCATGATGCGGCGCTCAGCCACGCCGTCCACACCCAGCGAGTAACCGAAGGCGTGCGCCAGTTCCTCGAACTCGAGCACTTTTTTCGGGTCGGGTTTTTCGTGGACGCGGTGGAGCGAGGCGACGGCGCGCTTTTCGAGATACTGCGCGACGGCTTCATTTGCGGCCAACATGAATTCTTCAATTAGACGGTGCGCGATATTGCGCTCGCTGCGGATGATGCTGGTCATACGGCCGGCGTCATCGAACTCGATTACCGGCTCGGGCAGGTCGAAATCGATGGAGCCACGCGCGTGACGCAAGCGCATGCGCAGCTCGGCGAGCTGTTTCATGCGCTTGAAGTGCTCCACCAATGGTCGATAGCGCTCGGTCATTTCCGGATCGCCTTCGAGCACCTTGTTCACGTTGGTGTAGGTCATTCGCTCGGCGGAGCGAATCACTCCGGCGGTAAAGTCGGAACGGACCATTTTTCCCGTCGGATCCATCTCCATAATCGCGCTCATCACCAGGCGGTCGACTTTCGGATTGAGCGAGCAGATGCCGTTCGAAAGTTCTTCGGGAAGCATCGGGACGGCACGATTCGGAAAATAGACGGACGTCCCGCGGAGGCGCGCTTCGCGATCGAGCGGCGAGCCGCGTTCCACATACTGCGCCACGTCCGCGATGTGGACCTGCAGCTGGTAGTTGCCGTTCGGCAGAATCGAAACGTGGACGGCGTCGTCGAAATCGCGGGCTGTTTCGCCGTCGATGGTGACGATCGGCAGGTCGCGGAAATCGTGCCGCCCCGCGAGCTGGGGGCCTGCCACGGTCTGCGGCGCGGAATACGCCTGCGCCAGCACATCCTCAGAAAAAACATGAGGCAGATGGTGCTTGCGGATGATGATCTCCACATCCACGCCCATCTCGCCAGGGCGGCCAAGAATCTCGATCACGCGGCCGGTGGGCGCGATACCTGCTTTGGGGAATCGAGTGAGCTGAACGTCCACTACGGCGCCATCCAGCTCGGGTAAACGCGTGCGCTTCAGTGCGGAAGGAAGTTCGGCATCGCCGACGCCAAGTTTTTCGCGAACCTGTTCGCGGAGCAACGGCGTGAGCTCGGAGCCCGACGGAATGATCACTTCGTGGAGAATACGCGCGTCATACGGCAGGACGACATTGCCATTCGGTCCGTAGCGGAACAGGCCGACGACGGTGGGATGCTCACGCTCGACGATCTGGACGATGCGGCCTTCGGCGCGGCCGTCGGCGCGACGGCGTTCGATGCGTGCGAGAACTTTGTCGCCGTTCATCGCGTCTCCCAATCCATCGCGTCCGATGAACAGGTCGCCTTCTATGCGCGGAATGGGCGAATCCGGAACCAGGAAACCGTAGCCGTCCCGATGGGCGATCAGGCGGCCGGAAATCAGGTTGGGATCGCGCCCGCGCTCGGGCCTCTGACTTCGGGGCGGTTCGTCATGGGAACTGCCTTCCGCTTTTGGGGGCGGAATTGTCGAAGCAGCGGCGCGTTCGCGGACTTTCTGCGCGGTGCGAGCGGTCTTCTCACTTTTCGCCTGTTTCGCTCCGGCGGTGCGGTAACGGCCGCCCTTTACTTCTTCCACTTCGTGGCGCTTCACAAGTTTGTTTAGCACCCGCGGAAGATAACGGCGTCCGGTGTGACGAAGGCCCAAGCCGTGAGCGATTTCTCGAATACTGGCGGGCTGCGAGAGCGTGGCGAGATACTGCACGACTTCCTCGGGATTGACGGCAGGCGGAATGGGCTCTCGTGGCTCGATCGAATGGCGTGAACGGGAAGGCATGGCTGACACTGAGGCTAACGGATTTGGAGACGGGAGGCAAAAGCTGGTTTTCGATTTTGGAAAGGGAGCAATCGAGAAGATGAAAAAGAAGGGGTGGCAGGGCGGTGGCTTGCGATGCGCGAGGCTGCGGAGTGGGGAGGGCGGCTTGGATGGCAAAGCGGTGGCAAGCCTCCGCACTCGAATCGAGTTGGGCGGCCCTGATCGGATGGCGATGCTGGATTGTCGGCGAGAATTTTCCAGGGCAGGCCGTCGCGGGGCTCGGCTGATGCGATTCATCCGACTACTGTAGGTCGGTGGTGGGAGTGTCGAGCATTACGACCTTGCCGTCGGGGCCGCGCTCGAGCGTGGGTGCGTATTCGCCAAGGAACTGGCGGCGCCACCAGTTGCCGGTTTCGCGCTTGGTTTTCATGTCCGTGAACCAGTATTGGTACAGGACGGCGCGAACGCGTGTCGGTGGTGCGCTTGCGAACGGATTCGACTCAAATAATTTCAGTACATCGGGATCATTCGACAGCAGGCGTTCTTCGGTCCACACGACCCAGCGATTGCTGCGCCAGTTATCGAGCGACGCAAACCACAGGCACCATTCGAAACGCGGTTGGTATGGCGCATAAATTCCCGGAGCCTTGTCGAGAGCCTGGGGCTTGAAACGGAAGGGATACGGCGTCCAGTTGGTTCCCTCGGTGGTGCCCTGAAACTCGATTTCGTAGCGCTCGTGGGTCATCACCGCAAAAAGGCCGTAACGATTGGCGATGCGTGATGGCTCGAGCGCGCGAACCGGCGACTCCGGCAGCGGCAGCGCAGGAAAAAACATCCACAACAGCTCGGCGGTGGTGACGTAAAAGACCATCCCCAAACAGCATCCCGCAAACACCCTGCGGATCGGGACGATCGCCTGCCGCCACGGCGAAGATTGCCTTTCCGCCGCTGGCCCAGTCACACGGTGGCTCTGAATCCAGGCGCGAATCGGATGCGGCAACGCCCACTGGATCGTGCGATCGTCGAGCAGCAAAACGCCGAGCAAGAGCACCAGATAATTCAGAAACGTGTAGTTCGCGGTGAGGATGATGCCGATTTGGAAGGGCGTGAGGATGCCGAAGCAAATGATGCGGAAGCGGCGCGGGAGGAAAAGCATCCAGACGAGCACCAGTTCTGCGAAGAGCGTGAGGAACGCCGTGGCGGCCTGAAAGCCGTGCGGCAGATGCTGGACGTACCAGCCGACCCATGTGGGAAGCGGGCCGTTCTGGTAATAGTCGTCCATGGCGGTGAAGTGGCGCCAGGATGGATCGCCGCTCGCGATTTTCACCACGCCCGATTCGAAATAAATCCTGAACCACTCCCAACGCAAGAGATACAAACTTGCTCGCGAAGGCGGGCTGGATGCGCCTAGGCCGGGGCGCAATCCGGCAGGAGCGAAAAAGAGCGCAATGAATCCCGCCTCGAGCAGCATACCGTCGGATTGAAAGCTGGCGAACTCCTGCGCCACGGAAACGAACGAAAGAAAGCAGACAAAACAAACGAGCAGCGAAAGCCGCGGCCAGATATTGAGGACGACGAGGATCGAAGCAACCGCGCCGACCCAGCACAAAAGCATCAGCGCGCGATTGCTCGAGCCGAGCCAAAGCATCGTAGGCGCAAACCAGAATCGCGCTCCGTGCACGGCCCCGCCGACAGCCTGCAGATAATCGACGATCGGAAGAATTCCGTTTGGACCCAGCATGCCGCGGATTTCATAGAGCAGAGGAAGAAATGCGGAGAAATAAATCAGGCCAAATGCGCGGAGGAAAATCCAGCGAACCCAGAGATGCGCGCCTTGCCCGTTTCGCTCGCGCGCCGGCTCGGGATCGAGCAGCCACTTCAGCGCCGCCGCGATTCTTTCCAGCATCGCTTCGGATTATACGCGGGAACGCCCAGCGAGAGCCTCGTCAGCCCTTTGCCGAGGCGGCTGCGGCTTTCTTGTTCGGGTGCGGCGGGTGAACAGCGGGCTTCATCGGCGGAAATTTGATTTGCGTGGGCGCGTGCGGAACTTCGCTGAGGGAATCGCGACCCTCGGCAAACCCGATCAGGAATTCCTGCACGTTGAAAGTGAACGGCTCGCGTGCATTCGACGGCGCGCCGTGCGAATTTTCGCGGATGTAGTGGCCGCTCGGTTCGAGAATGCGCGTTTTTTCGGTGTCCGCAAGGTACGGCTGAATCACTTCGGAGTAGACCTGGTTGCACAGTTCCGGATCACGAAGGTGGAACATCACTTCGACGCGCTCGTAAATATTGCGATGCATCCAGTCCGCGCTGCCCAGGTACAGCTCGGTCTTGCCTCCGTTGCCGAAGGCGAAGATGCGACTGTGCTCCAAAAAGCGGCCGACGATGCTGCGAACGCGGATGCGGCTGCTGACGCCACGAACACCCGGACGCAACGCGCAAGCACCGCGCACGATCAGCTCGATGTGCACGCCGTCCTGGGAAGCCTTGTAAAGAGCTTCGATGATCTGCTCATCGAGCAGCGAGTTCACTTTAGCGAAGATGAATGCCTTTTTGCCGGCGCGGGCAAAGGCAGCTTCGCGTTCGATCAGAGTCTTGCAGTTGCGGCCGAGATTGAGCGGCGCGACGAAAAGCGGTTCGTACTTCGGGCGTTCGGAGTATGCAGTGAGGTAATCGAAAACGTGATGCACGGCGTTCGTGATGTGCGGATCGCTGGTGAGCAGGCTCAGGTCGGTGTAGTAGCGCGCGGTGGACGGATTGTAATTGCCGGTGCCGAGATGCGCGTAACGGCGGATCTGGCCATCGGGTTCGCGGCGGGCTACGAGAGCGAGCTTGCAGTGCGTTTTCAGGCCGACCACGCCGTGAAACACCTGCACGCCGGCTTCCTGCAAATTGCGCGCCCAGCGAATGTTGGAGGCCTCATCGAAACGCGCTTTCAGCTCGACGACGACGGCGACCTCTTTCTTCGCGGCAGCGTCGATGAGCGCGCGGACGATCGGCGAATTTTCGCTGGTGCGGTAGAGGGTCTGCTTGATGGAAAGAACTTCGGGATCCTTGGCGGCGCTTTCGATGAAACGCACGACGGCTGAATAGGAATCGTACGGGTGGTGCAGCAGGACGTCGCGCTTGCGCACCAGTTCGAAGATCGAAGCGGGGCCGGGCTTCAGCGCCAGCTCGCGCGGAACGAATGGACGAAACTTCAGATCGGGCCGAGCGACGGCGTCATAGAGATACAGGACACGGGAAAGGTTTGGCGGCCCGTTGACGCGGAAAATCTGCCAAGGCGCGAGGCGGAAGTTGACGACGAGACGGTCAACGATTTCCTGGTTGGCGCTGGCTTCGATCTCCAGGCGCACGGCTTCGCCCTTGCGGCGGCGGTGCAGCTGCGCGTCGACCGAATCCATGATGCTGCGCGATTCTTCCTCTTCCAGGTACAGGTTGCTGTTGCGCGTGACGCGGAAAGCGGCCGCGGAAAGCACTTCGTAGCCGTGGTACAGGCGGTCGGCGCAGGTCTGAATCACGTCGGAAAGAAAAACGTAATCGACGGTGCCGTCTTCGGAGGGCAATTTCACCAGGCGAGGCAGTGCGCGAGGCACGGTGACAACGCCGAGATAGGTCTGGGAGCCGCGGCGCTTGCGCTTCAACAAGAATGCGAGGCACAACGCTTTATTCAGCACATGCGGAAACGGGTGCGCGGGATCGACGGTGACCGGCGTGAGCAGCGGTTCGACCGATTTCAGGTAGAACGAATCGAGGTAGGCGCGATCGTCCGGCTTCAGGTCTTTGGCGGTGCGGATGCGCACGTTTTCGATGGCGAGAGCGGGGACAAGCTGTTCGCGCCAGCAATCGTACTGTTCCTTCACGAATTTGTGGATGCGCTCGGCGAGACCGTCGAGCGTGGCTTGCGGGGTGGTCCCGTCCGGGCCAATTTCGCCTTTGCCATGTTCGACCTGTTGGAGAATACCGGCGACGCGGACTTCGACGAATTCGTCGAGGTTGCTCGCAGTGATGGCGAGAAACTTCAGCCGCTCGAGGAGCGGGTTCGCGGGATCTTCAGCTTCTTCCAGGACGCGGTCGTTGAACTGCATCCAGCCGAAATGGCGGTTGAGAAAAAGTTCGGGATTGATGTTGGGAGCGTTTTTCTGGAAAGCCATGGATTCCTCGAAGCCGTGGAAGCCTATTCGAGCAGTGTTACAGTCGTATTACGATGCGGCGCGCTGCTTTGGGCCGGCCCTAGCGTTGCGTGAACCCGGCGACGTCGTACAACGCTTGGGCGCGGGGCGGCAATCGCGCATCTTATCACCCTCGTCCGAAAAGGACATTTCCCGATGACGGCGACTTCAGCGATGCAGGCGTGTTTCGTGGGGGAGCGCGACGGGTATACGTGGTACCACGTCGACGATCCGGCCGGACCAGCGCTGGATGAGCTCGCCAAGGAGTACGGCCTACACGAGCTGGCCGTGGAGGATTGCCGCGTGCCGGGGACGCGCGCCAAGATCGATCAATACGGCGACACGCTGTTCGTCGTGGCGAACATCGTTCACTACGATGCGGAGCCGAACGAGTGCTCGTTCACGGAGATGGACTTTTTCGTGAACGAGAAACTCGTGATTAGCGTGACGCCGGGCCAGAACGCGTTTGCGGAGGCGGCCAAGGCGGCGTTTGCCACCGATCCACGCCTCGGAAATTCCGCCAAGTTGCTGCACCGGCTGATCGATGGGATGGTGGACCGCTACCTTCCGATTCTGGATTCGATCGAGGACCGCATCGAAATAGTGGAACAGAAGGCGATCGAGAAAACTTCGACCAAGCTGCTGAGCGAAATTTTTGAATTGAAGCGGGCGCTAATCGAATTCCGGCGCGTCACGATCGGCATGCGCGACATGGTGAGCCAGATGTTGCGGCGAAGCGAGCCGTGGATCGAGAACGAGAAGCTGTATTTTCAGGACGTGTACGAGCATTTGCTCCGCGCGCTGGAATTTACCGAGACGTATCGCGACATTTTGACCGGTGTGCTCGAAGTTCATCTGACCGCCGCCGCGAATCGTACGAACGACATTGTGAAGGTGATGACGCTGTGCGCCACGGTGACGCTGCCGATCTTGTTGATCACCGGCTACTACGGCATGAATTTCGACAATTTGCCGTTTTCGCACTCGAAGTACGGCGTTTTTATAGCGACAGGGATGATGACGGCGCTGGCGGCGGTGCTCTTGCTTCTGTTCAAGAAGACCGGGTGGTACTGAGCGGGTGTGGTGAAGTGAAGCCAGGCTACATTTTTGACGGGGATCGGTGGGTGGCCTAGCGATGACAAGCTTTTGCATTCCGGGAAAGGCCTATGGAGCGAATGCGCTAGCGCTCCATTACGGTTTCTACCAGGTCGCCTAGTTGCGTCGCCGTGAATTCGTTTCCTTCCAGGTTCGCTGTGAGATTTCCCTGCCTGTCGATGATCACGGTGTGCAGAGAGTGAATTAGAAGGCCCTCATCCGGATAAGCGGTCACGCCGAATTCGCGGCATACGCTTTGAACCTCGGCCGTAGGTCCTGTGAGCATGTGCCACGCGGACGGATCGGCGTTCCAGATTTTCGCGTATTCGGCGAGCTGCGGCGGCTGGTCATGCGCGGGATCGAACGTAATGCTGAGCAGAATCAGGTCGCGCCCCAGTGCGTCGTGGAAGCGTCTCTGCAGACCTGAGAGGTTGGTCGACAGGCGGAAGCAGTAATTCGGAAGCGCGCAACGCGTGTACATGAAGCTCACGACCACGACTTTTCCGAGGAACGCGGAGAGCTTGACGGGCTGGCTGGACTGATCGGTGAGGGTGAAGTCCGGGACGGTCTGACCCGCTTCCACCCGTTTTGTTGCGGAGCCGTCGGAGTCGATTTGATCGAGGAGCTTGAGGCGGCGAGCGGCGAGTGGGTCTTGCTCGAGGCTTTCGAAGGCGCGGACTTTTACGTTTTCGATGTAGGACGTTTCGGCGCTAACGACAAGGGTGAAGTCGATCATCGTGCCGGGTGAGAGTCCGTCGAGTTCTTTGGGACTTTTGACGGAATAGGACATCGCCATGGCCTCCATGAAGCCGGGAATCGCGTCGCTGGAAATGTAGAGGGAGTTGGTGGAGCGGTCGATCTTCAGGACCACGCCGCGGGCTTGGTAGCGTTGCGCATCGGCAGAGGCTGTGAGCGCGGCGGCGGTTAGTGTCGCCAACAGGAGTGCAAGGATGTTGCGCAGTCGGAGCGGGTCAACCAACGAATGTCGGCGTGACGGGACTTTGCGAGACCGACAGAGCGGGGGGGTGTTATGGCGGGGTGAGATGGTCGGAGGACCGCCCGACACCGGCGGGCGGTCCGACTGGGAGGTGGCGTGGGTCATGGCTTGGGTGTGATGGATCCGCCCAAATGGAACGGCTTGCGGTCGAGCTTGGTGAAGGTGGTATCGAATTCCTTGATCTGGATGTACTGATTCGTGGCGACATCGTGAAAATTCTGGCGCGTGTTCGACGTGGGCCACCAGATCTCGATGTTGGAGATGTGCGCGCTTTTGCCGAGACCCATTTGCTGTTCGAGAGGCGAAGCTCCGAACGAGCCGCCGCTGCCCACCGTCCTGTAAATCTCGCGCGAGCCCGCGCCTTCATTTTCTACCGTGACGTGAATGCGCGCGCCGATGGCGGAGCGGTTGGTTTTCACACCTACGAGCTTCACTGTGATCCAGTTGTTGTCGTTGCCCGGATTTTCGAATAGCCGGAAGGCGTGGCGGTCTCCGGGCACCGCGCCGCCGATTTCGGTGACGATGTCGACCTTGCCGTTGTTCTCCAGGTCCGCGAACGCGACGCCGTGTCCCTTGTGCAGCTCTCCGGTTCCGGACGACGAGGTGACGTCCACGAATTTTTGGCCGCCGTCGTTGCGCAGCAGCACGTTGGGCACAAGGGACGCGTACGACGGATTACCGGTACCGAGATAGATGTCCAGAAATCCGTCGTTGTCGAAGTCGCCGAAGTTGCCTCCCATCGGCATGTAAACCTTGTTCAGGCCGACTTCTTTGGTGACGTCGTGAAACGTCCCATTGCCAAGATTCCGGTAGAGCTTCAGAGACGTGACGTTATGCGGCAGGCCGAGATACGTGCGAACGGTTTCGTCCACCGAAGTGAAATAGCTGGTCACAAAAATGTCCGGCCAGCCGTCGTTATCGTAGTCGAAGAAAAACGCTGCGAATCCTCGTCCGTTGCCGAGCACACCGGCATCGTGCGCGACTTCCGTAAAAGTGTTGTCATGATTGTTGTGGTAGAGAAGATTTTCGCCCTGAAAATTTGAGACGTAGAGATCGGGCCAGCCGTCGTTGTCGTAATCTGCCGCCACCACGCCTTTCGCGTACGTGACCTGATCGAGGCCCGCGCTGTGCGAGATGTCCTTAAATGTACCGTCGCCGTTGTTCAAGAAAAGTTGTGCCGGACCATTTTCGCTGCCGACGAAAAGATCGAGCAGACCGTCATTGTTAATGTCAGTCCAGACGGCAGTCTGTGTGCTTGTGGCAGGCTCGGCAAGCCCGGCGGCTTTGGTGACGTCGGTAAAGGTGCCGTCGCAATTATTTTTCAGCAGCGATTTGCGTTGCGGGACTTCCCAGCCGCCACGCAGCACCAGAATGTCCATGCAGCCGTCGTTGTTGTAGTCGGCTTGAATGATGTTCAAGCCGCCCAACTGATCGGAAAGCTGCGCCTGCCGGGCGCGGTCCGTGAATGTGCCGTCGCCGTTGTTATGAAAAAAGTGCAGCCCCTGGCACATATCCATGCTGGAAGAAACGATATCCAGCAGCCCGTCGTTGTCGAAATCATCGACAATCACGCCGCCGGCCATCGAGAAAGTGTTGACTCCGGCAGCGGGCGCGAGGTCCTTGAATCGGCCAATATTCTCCGCGGACTGAAAAAGGTTCGGGGCGAGAAGATATTGCGGAGGGACGCCCGAGGGATACGTGCCGGTGGTCATATGGGCGATGTTGAGCAGCCACTTCACTTCCAGCTCGTCCGGCTTCTGCTTCAAATAATGCAGAAAATATTGAATGGCTTTGGCGGAGTCCGCGGTTTTTGCGAATTTATCGGCCGGCGCCATAGGAAAAATGCAGCGCTCGCCCGGCTCGCGATAGACATCATTTTCCATCTCCGAGCGGTGGAGATACGCAACGCCGAGCGTTTCATCGAAAATCGGCGTGGCTTCCGGCAGAGCCTGCGCGGCGAGCTTCGCGGCTTTTTCGTACTGCTCGATGGCCGCGGTCATATCGCCTTGATAAGCATCGAGCTGACCCAAGCCGAAGATTGCCTGGATGCGATCGATGGGGCGTGGACCTCCGGGAGGGGCGTCTGCGGGCATCGCGCTCGGATCGCCGGCCAGAAACTTTTCGAGTTGGGATTTGGCGTGCGCGTAGGACTGGTTGCGCAGCTTGCAGATTTCCACGGGATCCTGTTCCCATCCGTCCGGCTTTGCGAATCGCGCGAGAGCACCTTCGGCTTCGTTCAGCCCGGAGACATCCGCGGTGTTCTTCATGATTCCCTCGGCAGACATCGCCTGCAGCTGGATGCCGCCGGAACCCATGTTGGAGCGCGGGGCCTCGGTCGAAGAGGGGCGATTTGCGGCGCGGGGCGGCTCGGTCATGAGTTTCAGAATTGTGTAGCCCGACGGCAGGCGAATGATGGGACTGATGCCGCCGGGCGCGAGTCCGCGGAGCGCTTGGCGCAATTCGGGGCGCAATGAAGAGGGATCGACGACGCCCATGAAGCCGCCGTTGTTGGCGGTGGGATCGGTGGATTTATCTTTCGCAAGAGCCGCGAAATCCGCGCCCTGTTGAAGTTCAGCGCGGATCGTTTCGGCTTCGGATTGCGAAGCGACCACGATCACCTGCAACGGCACGCCGCTCGACGATCCGCCCGACTGTTGCGATTGGCAAGGTGCCGCGTGGGCTGCCGCAGCGAAACAAACGGACGCCAAAAATGCCGCGAGGCGCACAAGCCGAGTTGCTGGCGGAAAAGACCTCAAGTTTCGATTTCCTCGCGCAAGCTTAAGCGGTGAAAGTCGATTCTACGAAATCACCTTTTGAGAACGCCATAGCGCAAAGGAATTATGACGCAGCCGGCGACTGAACGACGAGCGTTGAGGGGACTTTCTTTCGCCAGCCGCCCAGAATTGCGCCGGTCGCCAGCATTCCGGCCAGCGCGCCTCCGGCATCGATAACAATCAGCATTCGGTTACGAATCTCGAACGAATCGTTCGTGAACATAACAGTGGCTACGAAACCAAACCACAAGATGGCCGCCCACTGGATGCCAGCCAGCGCGCTGCGGACGCCAGATCGCGCGAAGACCCACGCCATTACCAACGCGATAAGGAAAGTACAAAGGAAGGCGCCGACGTAGAGCGGCCAGGTCGGGCGGCCATTCCTCTCCACCAGGATTTCTGGAATCGTCTTGCCCAGCGCGCGAAGCCAGGGCGTTCCAAACAGCGTAAACCAAACCGACTCGATGCCGTAGTACACGAGCGCGCAAACCAGAACAGCGAGAAAGTTCATTCGCGTTCCGGCTTGCGCGGGTGGTGCAAGAGCGGCCGAAGACATCGCGACCTCCGTTGCGGTCGGCGCAGCTTCGCGGCCGCGGCGCTACTTCCCCTGCTTTTCATACTGCATGGCGCCCGCTACGTTGCCTTCGGTATCTTCAAAGAACACAAGACTGCCGACACCGGCAATCACCGATTTTTCCATCACGATCTTGCCCTTCTGCGCCTTCAACGTGCGGATGGTGTCGTCGATGGACGGCACTGAAATGGTGCATTCGTAGCCGATCATTTTTTGCCCGGCGATCAGCTCGCGCCTGCCTTGCAACGAACCGAGCAGCGCACCATTGTCCGCCTCGCCGGTGTTGATCATGTAAAAGCCCGGGGGGCCCCACGGATCGAACTTCCAACCGAACACATTGCCGTAAAACGTGCGGGCGCGGTTGACCTCGTCCGCGTTGATCGAGAAGTGCGCTACATGAGCCATCGCTCGCCTCCCAGTTTCTTTGGAAGTTCAGAACCGCGCAGAGGATAGCGAAGGCGGACTCGGCGTGCTTGCTCTATACTGACAATAAATGTCGAGAACACGCCAAAGGCGAATCCTGCAAACGGTCCTGGATGGAACGGTCCTGGTGCGGACGTTCGGGGTCAGGTTTGCGGGAAGCCATTTGATTCCGGCACATCGGCACACCTGGGATCAACTGACGTACGCAACCGAAGGTGTGCTCAGCGTGAAGACGGCCGAAGGGACCTGGGTGGTGCCGCCCCATCGTGCCGTGTGGGTTCCGGCGGGCGTGGAACATACCGAAATGTATTCCGGGCCGGTAAAGGCCCGGTCTTTGTACTTGGTGCCCGAGCTGTCAAAATTTGCGGCGAAATTCGGCACTCATCAATGCACGGGAATGAATGTGTCGCCGCTTTTGCGCGAGCTGATTTTGAAGGCGATTTCGATCGGGGCGCTGGATTCGGCAGTGCCGGAACAGTCGCGGCTGATCGACGTAATTCTGGATCAGCTCGACGAGCGGGAAACGGTGCCGCTGCAACTCAAGACGCCGACTGATCCGCGGGCGATCCGAGTGGCGCTGCTGCTGGAATCAGATCCGGCATCCGAGGAGCCGCTTCCTGCAATTGCGAAACGAGCAGGCGCAAGCGCGCGAACGATCGAGCGTCTGTTTCGCGCCGAGGCGGGCGTTTCATTTCAACAATGGCGCCAGCGCCTCCGTTTGATCCAAGCGCTGCGCCTGCTGGCAGCGGGCCAGTCCGTAACCAATGTGGCGCTGGAAGTGGGCTATTCGAGCACGAGCGCGTTCATCGCGATGTTCCGGCGCGAACTGCACACAACGCCACGCCAAATCGGGAAGCAGCGAACCGCTGGTCACTTGTACAGCTAGAGAAGATCGAGCGCTGAGCGAGCTTCACGACGGACTTGCTTCATCGTGCAGCTCTTTGGAGATTTTTCCGGACGCCAGCGCAGGAACTTTGTACCGTGCCGGAAACGCCCCCCGGTGAAGTGGTCGAATTGCACTTCCACGACAAGCCTGGGATCGAGTGGCTCCCATTCCGTGGAGCGTTTCGCACTCCAACGGCTGGGGCCTCCGGGCGCTTTGCCCGTAAAGCCGGGCGGCTTGAGGAGCGCTTCCAGTTTCTTGGTGAGCGACTTGCGATCTTCGTCGTGAATCGAAGATGTGTAGCCGACGTGATCGAGCTTCCCGGCGGAATCGTAGAGACCCAAGAGCAACGAGCCGACCACGCGCTTTTTCTCGAGGTAACGAAAGCCGCCAACGACGCAGTCGGCGGTGCGTTGCGGTTTGATCTTCTGCATACCCTCGCGATTACCGGATTGGTAGGCGAGGTCGTCGCGTTTAGCGACGATTCCATCGAGACCCACGCCCATGTGGAACCATTTTTTCGCTACGGCGATGTCGTTCGTCACCGGCGACAGGCGAACCGATTCTGATCCGCGCAAAAATTTCTTGGCGAATAGTTCTAGCGCGCGGCGGCGTTCGGAGAGCGAATCCTGGACAAGCTTTTCGCCCTCGGCATCGACAAGCAAATCGAAGACTATGAAGACCGAGGGAGTTTCCCTGCTCAGTTTTTCCACGCGCGAGGCGGCGGGATGAATCCGCTGGAGAAGCGAGTCGAAGGAAAGATCGCCATCGACGGGAATCACGATTTCTCCGTCGAGAACGAATTTCCCGGCACGGAGCGCGCGGAGCGCGGCAACGAGTTCCGGAAAGTAGCGTGTCAGAGGCTTGCCGCTCTTCGACTCGAGATCGACGCGGTTGGCGTCGCGAAAAGCGATGCAGCGGAAGCCATCCCACTTCGGTTCGTAATGCCAGTTCGGACCCGAAGGCAGGTCGGCGGCCGGATCCGCTTCCATGGGCGCGTATTTTTTGGAGAGGGGAAGCGTCAAAGGAGTTTTCCAAGATCGGTGCGGCCGCGCTGCGCCAGCAGCGGTTTCCAGAGGTCGCCGATTTTCGCCAGGCGGCGCGGGACGGTTTTCAGGGTGAAGTCTTCCATTTTCACTCCCCGGCGAAGTTCGTCCCACGAGACGGGAGTGGAGACGGTCGCCGCAGGCTTCGGTCGAACCGAATAGACCGAGGCGAGCGTGCGATTCCACGCGTTCTGGTTGTAATCGACAAGGACGCGGTCGCGCGGGCGATTCGCGACTTTGTAAATCGAGGTAACCAAGGCCGGATAGCGCCCGGCCATTTCGATCGCGAAGGCTTTGGCGAAAACCCAGACCTGCTTCTGCGTGGGTCCGCGCTGGATGGGAACGTAGACGTGAATACCGCGCGAGCCGGTGGTTTTCGCGTAGCTGGTAATTTTTATGCCTTCGAGCTGTTTGCGAACCGCGAGCGCCGTCTCGATCACTTTTTTAAACGACGCGCCGGGCGTGGGATCCAGATCGAAGTGCAGAAAATCTGGCCGGTCAACGTCGTCGCATCTTGCATACCACGGATTCAGATCGATACAGCCGAGATTGACGACCCACAGGAGCGTTGCGACGTCTTGAACCATCGGAAAGTCAATCACGTTGCCGGAGTGGTGCTTGATGGAGCAGATCGGAATGGATTTCGGCCGCGGCGAAGGAGCGCGCTTCATGAAGAAAAATCCGCCGTCGATGCCGTTGGGGTAGCGCTTCATCACCATGGCGCGGTCGTGAAGGTGCGGAAGCAGCCACGGCGATACGTCGAGATAATACTGAAGCAGGTCTCGTTTGGTGAGGCGCAGGCCGGGCCAGAAGATCTTGTTCAAATTGGAAACATGGACGTCGCCGCCTTCCACATGGATCGTGGCGTCGTTCACGTCGAGCGGAATTTCTCGCGCTTTGCGCGAACCCGGAGACGTAGCACGGGCGGCGGGCTTGCGGGAGCTATAACGCGCTTTCGACGATTTGGGCACGGTGGATGCCTCGCCAGGTTCGCGCCCGTATTCTGTGCCGAACAGGGTGGAAATGGGAATACATCGAACCCCGCACAAGCGGAGACGGCGCGGGCACGCTCGGCGGGACCCCGCGAGGTTTGATACGATGAGGCGTGGTGAAGACTCCGCAAATCCAACGCCCAAAGAGGCGCGTGTTTCTGCTTTCGCCCGCGAATCTGTCGGGCCGGAGGGCAGGATATCTCCTATCGCCGCGCTCGCGATTCGAACTTGCAACCCGAGTGGGTGGAGATGGCGCACCGTTGGGTGAAGTGTTCAGTTTTGTAAGCGGACTCTATTTTCGCGGAAAGCTAGCCTATGCGCGCGCGTTTGCAGCGCAGGAATTCGAAACGAGCGTCCAGGTGATCACGGCTGCAACAGGATTGATGTCGCCGCTCGCGCGCATCGTCCACGACGAGTTGCGCGAGATGGCCGGCGTGAAAATTCATCACGAAAACCCGGCCTACACGTCACCACTGGTGCGCGATGCAAGCAAGCTCGCAGCATCGCTCGAACAAGACGACGAGGTGGTGCTGCTCGGGAGCGTCGCGACACCGAAATATATCGAGCCGCTTTCGGCAGTGCTGGGCGCGCGACTCATGTTCCCAGTGGAGTTTGTCGGACGGGGAGATATGAGCCGCGGCGCCCTCCTGCTACGCGCCGTGCGCGAGATGCGGCAGTTGGAGTACGTCTCCGCCACGGCGGAATCCGTAACCACGCGGGCCAATACGAAGCCGCGCGCGAAGGCCATGAAACGCGCGAATCGAGCAAAGCCCAAGAAAAGGTCTGTCTAACAGGATTCGGCGGCGGGAATTACGATGGTGCCCGAAGAGGGATTCGAACCCCCACTCCCTTGCGAGAACTACGACCTGAACGTAGCGCGTCTGCCAGTTCCGCCATTCGGGCTCACTTGGTAAGTGTAGCATGGGGCGGCCGATTCGCGATTCGCCCGGGCGGCGACCGCCGCCAGACCGCAGGCAAAGCCAACTCGTTGCAAGTTTGTCAACGGGGCACATTCGTCGGCGGATGGCTTGACCGGGCCCACCGCCAGTTCTACAGTTCAATCGATACCTCCGACCCCAGGGCCAGCCGCCGGCCGGAGCGATTGAGGCAGCTTATGGCAACCGTACGCGCGATGCTGGAGCGGCGGCGCTCAAGTCGCGTTTTCATCCGTATCCCAGTGAAAATATTCGGTTATGGCGTTCACGGGCAGGCGCTCGATACGCCCGCCGAGGCGATTGCCGTCAGCCGTACCGGTGCGCTGGTTCGCGCTCCGTTCGAGCCGGCGATGGGCTCGCGCGTCGAGATCCTGAACACGATTTCCGAAGACACCCAGGAATTTCGTGTCATCCGAGTCTGCGCGGCGCAGGAACCCGGAATCTGGGAACTGGGCCTCGAAATCCTGTATCCCACACACAATTTCTGGGGAATCCAGTTTCCTGACGAGAAACTCCCCGCTTGACTTCCCCCTCCCCCAGCGGTGCTATACTCCGCCGTTAGCAGTCGGATCAGGGCCCGCTCGGGCCGCCAACCGCCGTACGTCGACGATTTGCGACCTGCGGGTAGGGAGGTATCCATGGACGGACTGAATAGCACAATCATGGATATTTTGTTGGTCTGGGGAGTGGTGACCGCGATTCTGGTCGCGCTCGTGGTCTACCGCGGCACGATCGAAATCCGCGAAGACGATCAGATTTTCCTGGGAAGTGCCGGCGACATTCGCGCCCAGGAGCAGCAGGAAATCATCTCCAAGGTCCAGAAGCTGGCGATGCCGATCAAGCTTCTGACGATCTCATCGGTGATCCTGCTGTTGATCGCAGGCGGCGCGAAGCTCTACGAAGGATTCCAGAGCTTCTAACCCCGAACGACCCGTAACGCAAAGCTACGGCTTAGGCTGAGCTGGTGGTGCAGCGGCGGCACCGGGCGAACCGGAGGGTGATGGTGTAGCCGGAGCGGATGGAGAGCTCTCCGAGATTGAGCCGCAATCGACCGAAGTGTGATTGTGTACGATGAGCCAGTTGTTTCCCACTCGGTTGAAAACCAAAGTCGTTTGACCGCGCGCCGAGTAAGGCTGGCCCGAAGTTTCTACTCCGCTAAACTCCCATTGATACGTGGCCCAAGCGACGTCACCGTGCGGGAAGATCACCGTATTGCGTCGGACAATCTGCATGCCGCTGAAGCCTGCGCGCTGGCGCTGATAGCCCGCGGCCCAGTTCGCGAAGCCGACGATCGGTGGAGCGTAGGTACTGCTGACGAAGGTCGCGTTGTCCGCGTAATACTTGTGCATCTCCTCGATATTGCCCACTTGCAGGCCGGCGAGCATGTGGCCGATGTCGTTATCGAGTTCGTCGCCGGGTGACATCGGCAGCGATTGTTGCGGCGCGTCTGGCGTGGGCTCGGGGGTCTGGTTCTTGTTTTTCTTTTGCGCCAAGCTGGCCGAAGCGGCGAGCAGCAGCGCGAAAATGACGGCGAAAATTCGCAGCAAGGGCGACTTCATTTTTTCCTCCGCGCAGGAGCATAGCACGGAGAAAAACGGGCCGAGCTCCCACATCGCGTGCACGATTGCGCATGCAGCAATGCCGGCGCGGCTCTTGTGAGCTGCGTGATTGCGTCGCTTATTGCTGCGACGGCGCCTTCGACGGGCTGAGCAGATTCACGAACAGGCGATACGCGCCGGGTACCCCGGCCGGAAGTTCGCGGAAGAAGGAAAGGCCCGTAAAGATGTAGAGGCCCTTTCCGTATTTCGCATAGACCAGGGAGCCTTTCGTTTCGGGCTCGTCATGATCGGTGAGGCCCAGCACGGGCGTGTACTTCGAATCGAAATTTCCCCAGAAATAAATTCCGCGCTCCTGCACCCAGCCTTTGAAATCGGCGGCGGTAATCTGATTCGGGAAATTCAGCAGCGCGCTATCTGGCGCGAGAAAACGCACCGGCGAGTGCGCGTCGGTGACGCGAGAGGTAGCGTCCGGCATGCTGGCAGGATAGGGAGCAGCGGTGAATGAGCCGCCGGCGAAATTGCGCTGATACTGAACGACGAGAGTGCCGCCGTCTTTCACATAATCGAGCAGGCGCGGATTTGAGCGCATCACGTCCGGCCGAAGCTCGTAGGCGCGGAAGCCAACCACGATCGCGTCAAACCTCGAAAGATCGCCGAACGCGAGTTCTACTTCGTCGAGCAGGTCCACTTTGATGCCGAGCTGTTTCAGGATATCCGGCAGCAGGTCGCCTTCGGTGGCCACGTAGCCGACGTGGAGATTGGCAGGAATGTTGAGGTCGAGCACGTGCACGGTCGCGTCGTCGGGCTTGATCCAGTCGCGCGTGGGCAGAGTCGGAATCGGCTCGAGCGAGTCGCGGAACGTTTCGCTTCCGATTCGCGCGTAGGGATTCATTTTGTACGCGCCGGTCGCGGGCTGGGCAGGCGGCGTCACGACGAAGCGGATCAGCTGATCGCCGGGTCCTGAAAAATCCAGCGGGGGAATCGTTGCGGCAGACCATCCTTGGGGCGCGTCCAATCCCGCGGTTACGGAGACCGGCTTCGTCCCGTGATAACGAATGCGAGCGAGCAGAGCGGTCGGTTCCGAATCGTGCTGCACCGGAAGCATCGCCTGCTGGGGTTCCACGGTGAGCGTGACGGCCGGAACCAGCTCGAGCGGATATGTGAAGATGCCCGTGGTTTTTGCTTCGGTGGATTGCACGGCTTTGTGGATCGTAAATTCGTAGCCCGCGTATTGGACGGGCAGTGCGAGCGAAACCAGCGGCGGCGGGAACGGAAGAATCACATCGGACGGCGCGAGAGCGGATTTTGCACGGGCCGGAATTTTCACTTCAAAATCTGCGCCGTGGTTTTCTTCCTGTTCCTTGGTGACCTCAACCGTCCACCCGGACGGAACGACGATGCTCTTGTCGTTCAGTCTCCATTTCACGGGCACGGCAGGCTCACCGCTAAAGTTCACGTGAACCGGCAACGATTCGCCCGCGACCAGTTCGTGGCGATCGGCTTGTGCTTCAATCGGCAGAGCGACATCGAACTGCAGTGCGCGGTCGATGTGGTTGCTCACCTGGGCGAGTTCCCAACCGGCGTTTGCAGCATCGGCGCTCTTGCGCTTGGAGAGAGTTTCACGAAGATCCTTGATGGTCTTGCCGGCTTCCGCCAGCGCCGCCGCGGCGCCGTCCCGATCGAGACGCAGAAGATCTTTTTGAGCGAGCGCGAGTTGAGCGTCCGCGGAAGCGAGAGGCGCTGCAAGCGTGACGCGCGATGCCGGAAACTTCGTAGTGAGCGCGGAAAGTGGTTCGGCGAGCAGCTTGGCGTCAAACTTTCCGTCCGCGGTGCCGGATTCGGCTACCAGGTAAACCGGAGACCGGTAAAAGGCGTTACCCGCAAAAGCAGGCGTGCCCTGCGAACGGTGCAGCTCGTGGCCTTCGGCGCCCAGCTGCGCGTAGCTCTTGCCCCACAACGGTGAAACTTTGTAAACCGGCAGCGCGATGCCTTCATCGGAGCGATTGCGGACGAGTCGCAGTTCAAGCGTCGTTTTCCAGGCCGGCAGGCCTTCGGCGATTTGGTCGGGATATTTCGTGGGATCGGCGGCAAGTGCCACCGCTTTCGGTGTGAGGATTCCGCTCGCCTGGTGATGTCCGTGGCCGCTGTGGACTCCGCCCCATCCGTTGATCACCACATCCGGCCGGTAGGTGCGGATTACGCGCACCATGTCTTCCAGGACCACGTCGCCCCAGATCTTCATGGTCTGGTCCGGGCTCTTTGAAAATCCGAAATCCATCGCGCGCGTGAAATATTGGCGGACGCCGTAATGTTGTCCCGCGGCGAGAAGTTCTTCGGTGCGGATCACGCCGAGCGGACCATCCTGCTCGGGTCCGATCGCATTCTGTCCGCCCTGGCCGCGCGTGAGCGTGAGCAGTGCGACGTCTGCGTCTTCTCCGCGCGAAAGATACGCGAGCACGCTCGACCATTCGTCATCGGGATGAGCGGTGATGAACAGAACCCGCGTAGTGACGCGGGATTTGTTGATGGCCTCGGCAGTTTCCGGCAGCGACTGCGCCTTGGCACGCGGCGCGAGAATTCCCAGCGCGCAGATCGCCAGCGCCACCACGCAAGAAACTCTCAGCGACACAACCTTGGGCCTGATCACCGAATCTCCTCCAGAAAGGGCCATTGACGCGTCACGCGAGCGCGCATCAAGTAAACAAGAATACCCGCGACCATGGCCGCGAGCGAAGCCAGCATCGGATTGCGACCCGTGGAAATGAAAATCGCAATCCAACCGGCGATCGCCAGGATCACCGGAACGGGATACAGAATCATGCGGAAGGGCCAGCGTTCGGCTTTCCAACGCCGGTGCAAACGTAGAAGTCCAACGGCCTGCCCGGCAAATTGGATGAGGCAACGCATGGCCAGGATGGCGCGAATGACCGAAAAAAGACTGAAGAACACGCAAATGAAAATCGATGTCGCGCCCAGAGCGAGCAGCGAGATGTACGGAAATTTCTTTGAAGGGTGCACCCGTGCAAAGATCGAGAAAAAGTTTCCATCGAGCGCCGCTGCGTACGGAACGCGCGAATATCCCAGTGTCGCCGAAAAAATCGAGCCGAAAGCGACGAACAGAATCATGGCGGTGGCAAAGGTCGCCCAGCTCGCTCCGAACGTCCGCTCGACGAACAGGCTGACCACGAATTTCGAGTTTGCAGCCTCCTGCCACGGGATCACGCTCAAGATGCTGGTCTGCAACGCGAAATACAGGATTGCGATACCCAGAATCGAAATGAAAATCGCGCGGGGAATGTTGCGCTCCGGGTTTTTCATCTCGCCGCCGAGATTACACACGTTGTAATAGCCCAGGTAACTGTAAACCGTCTGCACCGACGCGTGCCCCAGCCCGGCAAAGAAAATCCAGGAAAGCTTCCAGGTGTTCGGCGAGTATGTGAAAACGCGCGCGGCGTTGAAGTGAGTGACGCCGCCGTAGATCAGCCACAAAATCGTGCCGAGCACGATGACCCACAACGCTGTTGAGATTTTCCCGATCTCGGAGATTTTCCGGTAGAGCAGCGCCACCGCAAGCACGATCACCACGATGGCGACGGCGCGGTTGTATCCACCCGACAAGATGGATCCGGAACCGGAATGCGCATTGTGCCACGCCGTGAATCCCGGAAGTTTCGCCGTGAGATATTTCGAATAGTCCGCGAAGCCCAGCGCGCCGGAAGAAATACTGAGCGGCGCCTGGAAAAGCGTCTGCCAGATAAAAAGAAAACTCATCAGACGGCCGAATTTTTGCGCGCCATAGGCTTCCCGAAGAAAAACGTACGAACCGCCGGCTTGCGGCATCGCCGCGCCCAGCTCGGCCCACACGCATCCATCGAGTAGAGCCAGTATCGCGCCCAGAACCCACGCAAAAATACACTGCGGACCGCCCATCGCCCGGATGATGAAAGGAATCACGATGAAGGGCCCAATCCCCACCATGAACGTCATGTTCAGCGAGGTCGCTTCGAGCAGGTTCAAATCGCGCTCGAGGCGTTCGGGTTGGCCGGTGGCGGGTGTGTTCATGCCGATGCGCGCCGCGAATTCGCCGCACGCGCGCTAAATCGCGCTATCATACACGCGGAATCGGACTCGAGTCCTCGATTCACGAGATCCTGAACACGTTGGCGCCCGTTCCAGCTCCGTACAAACCCAATCCATGACCCGTACTTGCGCCCGAAGCTTCGCTTCCTGCATTTTGTTCTTCGCCTTTGTGCTTCCCCTATTCACTGCCTCGCGCGCGGGGGCACAACAAGTACAACAGCCATCGCCGCCCGTGCCACCCCGAGCTCTCGCCGTGCTGGACAAGATATATTCCGGCGATCCGGAGGCTGCTATCCCTCTTGCGAAAGACATGCAGCTCGCGAATCAGGAAAGCGCACTGGGATTCATTCTCGAGGGCGAAGCCCGCTGGGCCATCATCTACTGCGCTGCGATCGAAATGAAGTGGGGCATGGTCGATGCTTGGAAGCGAACGCGGGCCACCGCCGTCGGGGCGAACGGTGAAAACCAAGACGACGCCTATGAGGCCGTCTCGGAGAAAGCCGTCCAACTGGCGCTCGCTGGTATCGCCCGTTCAAATAACGCCACCGACCATCTGTACGCAGGCATGGCCTACGCGCTGAAAGCGCGCCTGTTCGGCTTGCGCGGCGAGTCGCGGGCCACAGCGCACGCCGGAGTGGCAGCGCGCCAGGAATTCATCGATGCACTCGCCATCGATCCAAAAATGGCGGACGCCACCGCGGGCCTCGGTCTCTATAACTACTATGTGGATTCGCTTTCTACGATCGTGAAAATGCTCCGCTTTTTCATGGGCATTCCCGGCGGCAACAAGCAGGAAGGTATCAAACAACTCGAGGAGGGGGCGGCGAATGGCGTGCTGATGAAAACGAATGCCCGCTATTATCTGGCCCGCAATTTCCGCACCTTCGATCAGGAGTACGCACGCGCAGCCGGGTACATGGCACCGCTCGTCGAGCAGTATCCGAAGAATCCCTGCTACCAGCTCATGATGGCCAACCTGGAAATCGAACAGGGGAAGAACGCAGAGGCAAAGACTCGGCTGGAATCGGTGATGACGTTGGGGATTGCCGAGCCGCACTGCGCGGAACAATCACGCAAGCTGGCGAAAGAGATGCTCGCCACGATTCACCCATAGCAGTCAAAGCTGCACCGCGAGTTTTCTTTAGGAACGAGCGGCTACTTCCTGCTCAAAGGCGTGGTAGGAAGAGCGGACCAACGGGCCGGACTCGACGTGCTTGAATCCCATTTTTTCCCCGAGCTGCTTGAATTCCGCGAACTCGTCGGGATGTAGGAAGCGGTCGATCGGCAAATGTTCCGGCGTCGGCTGCAAATATTGGCCGAGCGTGAGAATGTGCGCGCCCTGCGCGGCGATATCTTCCATCGCAGCAAGAGTTTCTTCGCGCGTCTCACCCAGCCCCAGCATCATTCCGGTCTTCGTCGATAGCACAGGCGAAGTTTCTCCCGCACGGCGCAGCAATTCCAATGAACGCTCGTACACGGCGCCCTTGCGCACCTGGCGATAAAGACGCGGCACGGTCTCCATGTTGTGATTCAGCACGTCCGGCTTCGCATCCAACACGGTTTCGAGCGCGGGCCAGTGGCCGCGAAAATCCGGGATCAACACTTCCACACGGCAGCCCGGAACGCGCTCACGAATCCGCGTAATCGTTCGCGCGAAAATTGCCGAGCCGCCATCGGGTTGGTCGTCGCGATTCACGGAAGTGACCACCGCGTAGCGCAGGCCCATCCTTTCCACCGCTTCGGCGACGCGCTCGGGCTCGTCTTCCTCGGGCGGTCCCAGAGGCTTGCCGCTCGGCACCGCGCAGAATCCGCAGGCCCGCGTGCAGATATTCCCCAGAATCATGAACGTTGCCGTGCGATGTTCCCAGCACTCGCCCATGTTGGGGCAGCGCGCGCTTTCGCAGACCGTGTGCAGATCCAGCGTCCGCATGATCCGCTTCAACTCCTGGTAATTGGGTCCGCCGAAAAACTTGACCCGAAGCCACGACGGACGCGGATGCGCTGCCGGTGGCGGAACTGCATTGTTGGAAAGGATTGTGAAAGGAGAAGCCATCGCTGGGGCCGGGAACCTCATCCCGAATTCCGATTGTACGCCGGGAACGCGCGACCTGACAACGCCGGCGACCGGTTCGGAGGAGGTCAAGTTTTGCCTATCCGAGCCGATCCAGCCCGCCCAATGGCCGGCATGGCCGGTCGAAGGGCCCTCAACAACGCCCCCGCGCCTCGCTCAGCCTGAAGACAACGTGAGCTTTACCGAAACAGGCGGCCGCAGCGTCTCGGGCGCGTCCCAAAGCGGAAAGCTACCGTCCGCCTTTCAGGTCCCCTATTTTCCACCGTCGAGCGCTCCGGGCGAACAGACTCCTTAACCTGCTGACCAAAGCTGCCAAGCCGCAGCGGCCCAGACCCACAATCCCACAGTCCAGGTCGCGAATGCCGCCACAGAGAAGTCATCCCATTCCACAACCGCCGCCCGGGCGCAAGCCTCACCGGTGTCGCCGCATCGTAAGCCAAACTCCAACAGCTCAATCCGATCGTCGAACAACTCGGCATCGATCCGACTCAAATCAGCTTCGCGGACCGCATCGCCCGGCTCCCGCTCGTCAACGATCCGGCCGCGATCCAGCACGATGTGCAGGGGCTTCTGTCGAACGCCGCGGTGCGGAACCCCGGGACTTCGCAAATCCTTGCGCCATCGGCGCTCGCCAGCCAGTCGTCAAAAACATAGCCCGCGGCCGGTTCAACATCACTTGCCCGTGACTGGACGTTACAAACCGTGAGCGCAATTCGCTCAGAGTGCATCTCGACAGCCCAACCAGCTGAACCGGCCTGGAGTTCCGAACCGTCCCACCTTCCGATCCCTGCGTCCTTTAGCGCCCGAAGTTCCACCCAGTCGCGTCCCAAGTCGATCGGCCACCACGTCAACATTTCGGTCGGAGGGCCTCGGAGAAGCGCTCTGCCTCACGCTGTGTCGGAAATCTGCCTCGCCCGCAGCTCACAGACTGTTGCAAACATACAACACTTGTTCAATAAAAATGCACACGAGGAGGGCGTAAGCTATTCATAACATTGGCCGAAAATTGTCTTTCGCCACACGACAGTTCGCATATAGAATTGTGGTCACGGCAAAATGGCGTTCCAATCCACCATCCAGCGTCCCGTCGAAATTCACGGCATCGGACTACACACTGCGGTCCCTTCTCGGGTCCGGTTCGTACCAGCACCGGCGGATACCGGCATCGTGTTCCGCCGCGTCGACCTGGACAATTTTGAAATCGAAGCGCATGTGCGCAACGTCGCGCGCGTCAGTTACGCGACCAGCCTGATGAAGCAGGGCGTACTTCTGTCCACCACCGAGCACGTTCTCGCGGCGCTCTATTCCTGCGGCGTCGACAACGTTTACGTGGAGATCGATGCACTTGAGCTGCCGATCCTCGATGGTTCATCGCAACCCTACATCGAAATGCTGGAAAAAGCGGGCACGCGCAAGCTGCGCCGCCAGCGCCGTTACATTCACGTGAAGAAGCCGCTGGAATTCTCGGAAGGCGACCGCCACATCGGCATTTACCCGGCGGACGAGTTTCGCGTGGAGTGCTTCGTCGAGTACGCGCATCCAGAAGTGGGCCGCCAGCAGTTCGGCATGGCTGTGAACCGCGAAACGTTTTGCCGCGAGCTGGCTCCGGCGCGCACTTTTGGGTTCATGAAGGACTTTGCGGGCATGCAGGCGATGGGACTCATTCGGGGCGGATCTGTGGACAACGCGATCGTACTCGATGACGAGACGATCATGAACGGGCCGTTGCGCTTCAAGGATGAGTTTGGACGCCACAAAGCGCTCGATTTAATCGGCGACCTCGCGCTGGTAGGGCATCCACTGAAAGCGCGCGTTGTGGCGCACAAGGCTGGGCATGCGCTGCATACGCAACTGGTGACGCGGCTTCTCGCCGATCGCAGCCTCTGGACCGAAACCACTGAATCGCGCGTGGAGGCGCCACAGGCGCACACGATTTCCCACGGCATTTCCGCCACACGCTAAAACACCTGCCGACTTTCCTCGAGTAGAACTATTCGATTGGATCGCTATCTGCCGTCGCCGGTTGATCCGAATCCGAATAGCGAATCACGCCGGTTTGATCGGTGTAATAGTGACGCTGGTTGTAGTTCTGCCCGATCGGGTCGGCGGTGATCTGGTAGCCGGACGCGCCCGCGGAAGTGCAATTCGCCGCCGAAGCTTTCGGCGAGATCGCTGGCTTGTCACCATCGCCTGGGTAAACCGGCGTGTAATAGAAGTTGTATCCGTGATGTGAGCCGAAATCATAAGCGCGACCGAGCAGCGCGGCGTGATTGCAATTTCCGGCGGCGGCGTCGCCGGTCGTCAAGACGTTCGAGTTGGTAGGAAATCCGTTGCCGTATTCCGAACCGTAGGTCACCAGAGCCGTGTTCATCGCTCGCAGTGTGTTCACTGCGGCTGCTTGGTTGGCTACCATCCGCGCACGAAGCAGGTTCGGAATCGCGATGGCCGCGACGATCAGCACCAGCGGTATCGAAGCCACGCCGATATAGCCGAGGATCATCCCCGCCGTGCCCGCTCCGCGCCCCGTGAGCCGCCCGCCGGCCCTGCGAATGTCAGAAAGCGACCAGTGCCCGAGGATGATTGCCAGAATCGCGGACGGCAAAACGAAAAAGAAAATTCCGCAGATCAGGCTTCCGATGGCTTTGCCGCTTGTCTCCGTAGGGCCGAGGTAGGGTACAGCCGCTCCGCCATGCGCGTACTGCGGTGGGAGCACACCGGCGACCGGGCCCGTCGGCGGCCTAGCCGGACGCGTCGCGTTGATCGGCGAACCGCATTTGCTGCAGAATTGCGCGGTATCCGCATTCGCCATGCCGCATTTCGGGCAGAACATCGCTTACCTCCTGCGTGGTTTGACGCAAAATATAGCCGCGCCTGACACGATTGTGCAAAGCATTGTGTGGTGATGTGCGCAACCTTGGAGGGTCTTCTCATTGCCAAATCGGCATGGCGAAAGAGAGAATGAGTAGAGATGTCTCACAGCGACACAGTTTGCGTAATTTTGGCGGCGGGCCAGGGAACGCGCATGCGTTCCGAGCTCGCGAAAGTCCTCCACCGCGCGGGCGGCAGGCCGCTGCTCGAACACGTGATTCGAGCGTGCCGACCACTGAAAGCCTCGCAGGTGTTGACCGTCGTTGGGCACCAGGCCGACAAAGTCAGCGCCGTGGCTGAAGCGCTCGGTTCCGATGTGGTTTTGCAGCGACCGCAGCGCGGTACCGGTCATGCGCTGCAAATCGCGCGGCGAAAAATTCGCAAAAGCGCAAAGTACGCTGTGGTGATGCCGGGCGATGCGCCTCTGCTCGGTACGGAAACTTTGAAGGCTCTGCTCGACGCACACCGTCGGGGTGAAGCTGCAGCGACAATTCTGAGCGCCGAACTGAACGATCCCACCGACTACGGTCGCGTGATTCGCGATGAAGAAGGCCGCGTGGAGCGCGTGGTGGAAGAAAAAGCGGCCACGCCCGAGCAGCGCGCCATTAAGGAAGTGAACTCCAGCATTTATTGCTTCACACTCGATAAATTGTGGCCGTGCTTGAATTCTTTGAAGCCCAACAACGCGCATCACGAGTTGTACCTCACGGACGCGATCGGCTTGCTTCGTGCGCGCAATGAACGCGTGCTGGCCGTGATCGCGCCGGATTCGGCCGAAATTCTCGGTTGCAACACGCGTGTCGGGCTCGCCGACGTCGACCGGATTTTCCGCGCGCGCAAAGCGGCGGAACTGATGGCGTCAGGCGTCACAATCTATTTGCCGGAAACCGTCGTCATCGATCCAGACGTAAGTGGTGGCGCCGATTCCGTGGTCGAGCCCGGCGTAGCGCTTCTGGGCGTAACGAAAATCGGCGCGCGCTGCACGATCGGCACGGGCAGCGTTCTTCAGGACTCTGTCGTCGGCGATGATGTGGTGATTCGCGCGTACTCAGCTCTCGATCGCGCGCGCGTCGCATCTCACGCTGACGTGGGTCCATTCGCGCGACTCCGCCCTGGCGCGGACATCCGCGCACACGCACACATTGGCAATTTCGTGGAAGTGAAAAATGCGGTGGTGCATGAAGGCGCGAAAGCCGGGCACCTGACCTACATCGGGGACGCTACAGTCGGCAAACAGGCCAACATCGGCGCCGGTACGATCACTTGCAACTACGACGGCGTAGCGAAACATCACACCGCCATCGGCGCGAATGTCTTCATCGGGAGCGACACTGCACTGGTGGCCCCAGTGAAGGTGGGCGCGGGGGCGTATGTAGCGGCGGGTTCGACGATCACCGAGAATGTGCCGGCCGGAGCGCTGGGGATTGCGCGCGGACGGCAGATGAATAAGGCGGGATGGGCTGAGATGAAGCGCAAGGAGCGGGCCCGGGCGGCGAACAAGAAGGGCAAGAAGAGGCGGTAAGGGTTGGGTTTTGCGGTGTGGTTCCTTCCGGTTGTAGTTCCTGTGAGTCGAAAATTTGCACAAGTGTGCGAGGCTGCGTGGTGCGGGGACTGTGGTGAGTGGCGGAGCAGTGGCAAGCTGCCGCACTCTGGGAAATGCGTGTGAATCGCTGTGTGGGCCGGGAAATCGGGGCGGTGTGATAAAATGCTGGTTTAGGAGAACTCCCCGATGAAATTCGGTGTAGTCCAGTTCCCCGGTTCCAACTGCGACGACGATGCATTCCACGCGATCGGCTCGATCATTGGCGAGCCCGTCGAATTCATCTGGCATCAGTCCGAAGACCTGAAGGGCATCGATGCGATTATCCTTCCCGGCGGATTTGCGTTCGGGGATTACCTGCGCACGGGTGCGATCGCGCGTTTCTCCCCCGTAATGAAGTCTGTCGATAAATTCGCTCGCTCGGGCGGCCTGGTCCTGGGCATCTGCAACGGTTTTCAGATTCTGCTCGAAGCTGGACTACTTCCCGGCGCGATGATGCGCAATCAAGGCCTGCGCTTTCTGTGCCGCCAGGTTCACGTCCGCGTGGAATCCACGAATACCCCGTTCACCAACGCCGCGCGCAAGGGACAAGTGCTGCAGATTCCCGTGGCACACATGGAAGGAAATTATTTTTGCGACGAGTCTACGCTCGCTGAAATCGAGCGCAACGATCAAGTGATCTTTCGCTACGTCACGCCCGAAGGCGCGGATGGCGAGACCGACCGCGAAGCAAATCCCAACGGTTCGCTGCACGCGATCGCCGGAATCTGCAATCGCGAACGCAACGTCCTGGGCCTGATGCCTCACCCGGAGCGCGCCGTGGAATCTCCGCTTGGTTCCGCGGACGGCCTGGTGATTTTCCGATCCGTTGTGGCGAGCCTGGCGCAACGCGCGGCCGTGCCCGCGTGACGATGCTCGATACCGAAATCAAAGTAAACGCGCAGGTTGCCGCTGAACACGGCCTCACCGCAGACGAGTACGCTCGCATCCAAAAAATACTCGGCCGCGATCCCAATATCACCGAGCTTGGGATATTCAGTGTGATGTGGAGCGAGCACTGTTCGTACAAATCCTCGCGCGTCCATCTGAAACGCCTGCCCACCAAAGGCAAGTACGTGGTGCAGGGCCCGGGCGAAAACGCGGGCGTCGTCGATATTGGCGACGGCATGGTCGCCGTTTTCAAAATCGAATCGCACAATCACCCAAGCTTCGTTGAGCCCTTTCAGGGCGCGGCCACCGGCGTGGGTGGAATCCTGCGCGATATTTTCACCATGGGCGCAAGGCCCATCGCCGTTCTCGATTCACTTCGCTTCGGCCCTGTCACCGCCGGCCCCGGCGCGGGAAATGCCACACCCGAAGAAATCAAAAAGAACCGACAGATTCTGGACGGGGTGATTCGCGGCATCGGGTTTTACGGAAATTGCTTTGGTGTGCCCACCGTCGGCGGCGAAATCGTTTTTGAGCCGTGTTACTCGAAGAATCCGCTGGTGAACGCGCTGGCTCTCGGCATCGCGCATCGCGACGAACTGTTTTTCGCGAAAGCCAGCGGCATCGGTAATCCCGTGATTTACGTCGGCGCAAAGACCGGCCGCGATGGCATTCACGGCGCATCGCTTCTGGCCTCGGCGGAGTTCAGCGAGGAATCGCAGCAGAAACGCCCGAACGTCCAGGTGGGCGATCCCTTCCTCGAGAAATTGCTTCTCGAAGCCTGCCTCGAAGCGATGCACACCGGAGCGATCGTCGCGATTCAGGATATGGGCGCGGCCGGCCTGACCAGCACCAGCTCGGAAATGGCGTCGCGCGGCGGAGCGGGCATCGAAATCGATCTTGCTCGCGTGCCGCAGCGCGAAGCGAAAATGACGCCGTACGAAATGATGCTCAGCGAATCGCAGGAGCGCATGCTGCTGGTCGCAGCGCGTGGCCGCGAGCGCGAAGTCTTCGATGTCTTCCACAAATGGGGACTCGACGCCGTTGAAATCGGCAAAGTCACCAGCGATGGAATGCTCCGCGTGCTGCATCACGGCGCGGTCGCAGCCGAAATTCCCGCGCACGCTCTGGCGGAAGAAGGTCCGCGCTACAACCGCCCCATTGCCGCACCGAAACCTGCTGCTGGATCTGCGATGTCGCCGGTGGTGCCAGTCGCGATGGCGGGAACCGACCTTACAGAAAATTTTCGCAAGCTCCTTGCCTCTCCCACGATCGCTTCGAAAAAGTGGGTGACCGGCCAGTACGACTCGATGGTCCGCACCAACACTCGCGTAGGCCCCGGCGAAGGCGACGCCGCCGTGCTTCGCCTGAAAGAATCGAAGCGCGCCATCGCGCTCGCCACTGACGGCAACGGGCGCTGGGGCGCGGCTTCCCCGAAACTTGGCGCGATGCACTCCGTCGCCGAAGCCGCTCGCAACGTGGCGTGCACCGGCGCGCGCCCGATTGCCGCGACGAACTGCCTCAACTTCGGCAATCCCGAAAAGCCCGAAGTGATGTGGCAATTCACCGAAGCCATCGACGGCATCACGGAAGCCTGCACCGTTCTGGAAGCTCCGATCACCGGCGGCAACGTGAGCTTCTACAACGAAACGCTCGGCAATCCGATTTACCCTACGCCGATCATTGGAGTTCTTGGCCTGATGGACGACGCCGAATTTTCGGTGGGCTCGGCATTCCGCGCCGCGGGCGACGCGATCGTTTTGCTGGATGGCGCTTCCGAAACCAATCTGAATGTCGAAGAAACCACGCGCTCGTTCTCCTCGTCCGAATATGCGAAAGAAATTTATGGCATCGTGATCGGTAGACCGCCGGCGATCGACCTGGCCGCCGAAAAGCGTTTGATCGAATGCCTGGTGAAACTCGCGGCGGAAAAGGTGATGGCCTCCGCGCATGACATCAGCGACGGCGGTATCTCCGTTTCGCTTGCGGAATCCTGTTTTGCGAGCCATTCGCCTCGGGGTGCGCAAGTGAAGCTCAACGCGACCGCCGGACTCGGTGCTGAAGCCGCCGTTTTTGGCGAACGCGGCGCTCGCGCGGTGGTATCGGTTGCGCCTGGTTCGCTTGCCCGCTTGCAGTCGATTGCGTCACAATGCGGCGTCACAGCGGACCAGATTGGCGCCGTCGTGGCAGCCGATTTGCGCATCCAATATGGGGAAGGCCCGGTGATACAAGCTCCCATCGCATCGCTCCGCAAGCCGTGGTCTGAATCGCTGCAAAAGGCAATCGAGAACGGATGAACGCCAAGACGCATTACCTGGAAGACGATCATTTCCACGACCATTGCGGCGTGTTCGGTATTTTCAACCACACCGAAGCGTCCAAAATGGCGTATCTCGGCCTTTACGCGCTGCAGCATCGCGGGCAGGAATCTGCCGGCATCTCCACCTCGGACGGCGCTCAAATCCACACACACAAATCCATGGGCCACGTGCAGGAAATTTTCACGCCCGAAGTGATCGCGCAGCTTCCGGGTTCGGCCGCCATTGGCCACACTCGCTATTCCACCGCCGGAGACACAGCTCTGCTGAACGCGCAACCGATCATGATCGACTGCAACAAAGGCAAGCTCGCGCTCGGCCACAACGGCAACCTGACCAACGCGATCGAGCTGCGAAAAAAGCTCGAGCACCGCGGCTCTATTTTTCAGACCACCAGCGACACCGAAGTGATCGTCCATTTGATTGCCCGCAGCAACGCGCGCAATTTATCCGGCGCGATTGCCGATGCGCTCAGCCAAGTGGAAGGTGCCTATTCCTTGCTGCTGCTCACTCCGGACGAAATTTATGCGATTCGCGATCCCCGTGGCTTCCGTCCACTGTGCCTCGGCCGGCTTGACGGCTCCTGGGTGGCCACATCGGAAACCTGCGCCCTCGATCTGATCGACGCCGAATATGTCCGCGACGTGGAACCGGGCGAAATGGTGCGCATCTCACGCAGCGGCGTTGAATCGATCCGTTTCGCGCCGGAGAAGCCGCACCAGTACTGCATTTTTGAGCACGTTTATTTCGCGCGCCCCGATTCGCTGGTCTTCGGACTGCCGGTGAACGAAAGCCGCGAAAGGATGGGCCGTGCCCTCGCGAAGGAACATCCCGTTGACGCCGACATCGTCGTGCCTGTGCCCGACTCTGGCGTTCCGGCCGCGATCGGTTATGCCGCCGAATCCGGCATCCCGTTCCGCATGGGGCTGATCCGCAATCACTACGTCGGCCGGACCTTTATCGAGCCGTCGCAGGCCATTCGAGACTTCGGCGTGAAGCTGAAACTGAATCCTGTGCGTCGAATGCTCGAGGGCAAACGCGTGATCCTGGTTGACGATTCCATCGTCCGCGGCACTACCAGCCGAAAGATCGTTCGCCTGGTGCGCGAAGCGGGCGCCACCGAAGTTCACGTCCGCATCAGTTGCCCGCCGACGATTTCGCCTTGCTACTACGGCGTCGACACGCCGCGCCGCGAAGAACTGATCGCAGCCAACAATTCCGTCGAGGAAATCCGCCGCTACCTGGCCGCCGATTCGCTCGGCTACGTATCGCTCCCCGCGCTCCGCAAAGCCGTGGGCGATGACGAGAAGAGATTCTGCACCTCGTGCTACACCGGCAGTTATCCCACCGAGCTGGTGCAACTCGAAGTGGAGGCTCACCGTGAAATCTGACGCCAACGCGAAGCCTCGATCCACGACGCGCAACGGCCGCATCTGGGCTGAAGTGGTCTCGTGGTTCTGGGTCGTGCTCGCCTTCGTCCTCATCGAAGGTGGCGTCGCGCAAGCCCGGGTGATCCCCAGCGGCTCGATGGAAAACACCGTGCTAATCGGCGACCACCTGATCGTCAGCCGTCTCGGTTACGGCGCCGGCCTCCCATTCACCAGTTACAACGTGCCGCTCTGGCGCGCGCCGCGACGCCAGCAAATCATGGTCTTTCGCGCGCCGTTGCCCGACCAGAATTTCCCGGACCTCATCAAGCGCTGCATCGCTATCCCGGGCGACCGCATCCAGATCCTCGCCGGACAGGTTTACGTGAACGACGTCCGCATCGAGGACCCGCACGCGGTGCGCAGCACGAACGCCGCCGAGCTTCCGTGGGAAAATTTTCCCGCGCGCGCTTCCGACCTGCCCTACCAGGACGTGCCCGAATGGCGCGCTGAACTCGCGAAAGACACCGTCCACGGCGAGCTGGTCGTTCCCGCCGGAAAATATTTCATGATGGGCGACAATCGCGACAACTCCAACGACAGCCGTTTCTGGGGCTTCGTGCCGCGCGAAAATATCATCGGCACGCCGGTGATCATTTACATGTCCATCGACGCGCCCGGCGACGTGTGGATGCCTGGACACATGACTGACCGCGCCTCCACTTACTTGAACGCAATCCTGCATCCGAGCGAGATTCGTTGGAACCGGCTGTTCCACGTGTTCCGGACTGACGCGCCGCGCGCCGGAGGCGCTTCGTGAAGGCAGACGTGGAAGAAGCTCTATCCGCTGATAAAGAACGCGAGCGTGAAAAGCGAACCGGTGACGAAGCGGCAACGACCAGCGATAAGGTGTGGCGCGAAGTCGTCTCCTGGTTTTGGGTCATCGTCGCTTTTCTGATCATTGAAGGCTTCATCGTTCAGGCGCGCGTGATTCCCAGCGGCTCGATGGAGCCGACGGTGCTGATCGGCGACCACTTAATCGTCAGCCGTTTCGGTTACGATGCCGGACTTCCATTTACTTCCTGGCACGTTCCGCTGTGGCGCGATCCGAAGCGGCAGCAGATTATCGTGTTCCGCGCGCCGCTTGCCGATCAGGGTTTCCCGGATTTCATCAAGCGCTGCATCGGCGTCCCGGGTGACCACATCAAGATCGTGCACGGCAACGTGTTTGTGAATGGCCAGCAACTCGTCGAGCCCTACACGCGGCACAACGATCTAGCGCTGGATATGCCGTCTGAAAATTTTCCCGCCCAGAGCGGCGAGATGCAGTTCAGCGACCGGCCCGAGTGGGCGGCGGAAATCGTAAAGAATACGGTAAATGGCGAGCTGGTTGTGCCGCCGGGGCATTACTTCATGATGGGCGACAATCGCGACAATTCGAATGACAGCCGCTACTGGGGCTTCGTTCCGCGCGAAAATATTATCGGCACGCCGGTGATTATTTACATGTCCATCGACGCGCCCGAAGACGTGTGGAATCCCGGACATTTCGCGGAGCGGTTTGAAACGTATTTCCAGGCCATCATTCATCCGGGCGAGATTCGCTGGAGACGGCTCTTCCATATTTTCTAGTTCGGGACTTTCAGGCATACAAATCCGTTCCCTTCAGAAAGCAGATTCTTTTTATGCGATATGCGGACGCTGGAGTAGACATCACCACTGCCGATGAGGCCAAGCGCCGCATCGGTGCGATGGCGCGCAAGACGTTCGGCCGGAGCGTGCTCGCCCCGATCGGCGGGTTCGGCTCGCTCTTCCTTCTCGATCCGAAGCGCTGGAAGAATCCTATTCTGGTCGCCAGTGCCGATGGCGTGGGCACCAAGCTGAAGATCGCCTTCGCGACGAACCAGCACTCGTCCGTCGGCGCGGACATCCTGAATCACTGCGTGAACGACATTCTCACGCAAGGCGCCGAGCCGCTTTTCTTTCTCGATTACCTGGCGATGGGAAAAATCGATACGCGAATCGTGGAGCAGGTGATTGAAGGCATGAGCCGCGCCGCGAAACGCGCCGGGTGCGCGCTAATTGGCGGCGAAACGGCGGAGATGCCTGATTTTTACGCTGCGGGCGAGTACGATCTCGCAGGCTTCATCGTCGGCGCCGTTGAACGCGACAAGCGCCTCGATCCGCGCAAAGTGCGTCCCGGCGACGTGCTGCTCGCACTCCCCTCCAGCGGCCTCCACACCAACGGCTACTCGCTCGCGCGCAAGCTTGTCTTCGGCGTGGCGAAGCTCAATCCGAATATTTACGTCGCGGAAGTCGGCAACAAAATTGGCGCCGAACTTTTGAAGCCGCACCGCTCCTACTGGCCGCTGCTGAAAAACGTGCTGCACAAAGATTGGGTCACTTCGATGGCCCACATCACCGGTGGAGGCATCACCGGAAATCTGCCGCGCGCTCTGCCCAGCAACGTGCAGGCGGTGATCGATCTGGGATCGTGGCCCGTGCTGCCGGTGTTCAAGTATCTGGCGCAGCTTGGCGAAATCGAGCGCGACGAGTTGCTCCAGACCTTCAACCTTGGCGTGGGAATGATTCTTGTCGTTCCGGCCAAACACGTCGCGCGCGTCGAATCCGAACTCAAGCGCCGCCGCGAAAAATTTTACGTGATCGGCCGGATTGAACGCGCCATGCGCGGCAGGCCCCGCGTCGCATACACAGGCAAACTCGCACTCTAAAATCGCGCGTGGATTATTGGGTAGCCGGTGGAGGGGGCGCCGGAGGCGGATCAGCGGTGTCCGTATCAACGGCGATCTTCCAGTCGCCGCCGGGCCGCTTCCGCCATACCAACAGGTAGTTCCCCGTTTGTGTTTTGTTCTTCCCGTCTTTTTCAGGCGTTGTGTACGTGTATCGCCCGTGTTCGTAAGCCAGATCGCCCGAGCGCGCCACTTCAACAACCGAAGTCTTCCACCGGATCGTTCCGGGAGCCGGAAACGAACTCTGCATATCGGCTCGCATCGCTTCTTTTGTCGTCGTCGTGGGACTGTAGTTGCTGAAACCCAGGGCATCGTCGGCGTAGAACGAAATCTCCTTGTCGACGTCCTTCGCGTGCGCAGCTTCGCTCGCCGCCGCGGAATAGGCGCGAATCGTCGCTTCGTCTCCGGCGCGCGTGTCTTTCGGCGCGGCGGGTTGAGCGCAGCCTTGAGCGCCGAATGCCAGCAGCACCGCCGCCAGAATCGCTGCGTTAGTGGTGATGGTGGTGTTTTTTCGCAGTGGCATGGTGAGCGGGACGAGCTGGCGGCGCCGGTGGCGGTGCGTCGGCGTTGTCGGTATCAACGGCGACTTTCCAGGTGCCATCGGTCTGCTTTTTCCAGACCACGACGTATTTACCGATGCGCGTGGAAACCTTGCCATCCTTTCCAGTGGTATCGATTGTGTAGGCACCGTACTCGTAGGCAATGTCTCCGGATTTCGCAACGCCGACCGAGGTGGTCTTCCACGACAACGTGGTGTTTTTGTCGGAAAGCAGGGCCTGCCATTCGGCGCGGATTGCGCTTGGAGTTATGGAGATCGGGTATTGATCGGACAGAACGACCGCGTCAGGCGCATAGAAACTCACGGCTTTGTCGGCGTCGTGCGATTGCGCCGCGTTGCTCCAGTCGATGGACTGTTGGCGGATCGCCACTTGATCCGCCGCGCGTGTGTCCTTCGTTTCGCCACAGCCTTGCGTGAGGAACGCCGCAACCAGAGCCGCCGGCAACAATACTTTTCTAAAGCCATGTCGCATTTCGTCTCTCCAGGAAACTCAGGAATTGTACTCCGTGCCGGCGGCGCTTGCGATATTTCGCTGCCTGGAGCGCTACCGGCGCAGATTCGCTCGAGCGGGCGCAAATCAAAATTTGATGAGCGCTGCGACGATGCATCACGCCGCAAAACGTGTCAAGCCGACCCACCAGCGAAGTTCTTCTGCAGCCTCGCGCAAGGCACGGGTCGGTCCGACTCCCAGGCGGTCCCCCCGAGCGAACACCCCTCCCGACGGCCAGCACGCACTCGCGCTCGAGCGATGACGCGGCCCCCACGTTTTGCCACCTTCACGAACTGTGCTACTTTCGGGCAGGTATGAAAAAACGCATAGGCGTGCTCCTTTCGGGGCGCGGCTCCAATTTTGAAGCACTTGCTGAAAGTGTGGCCGCGGGGCGGATCCCAAACGCCGAAATCGCACTCGTGCTGAGCAATCGCGAAGGCGCGCCGGGTTTGGAACGCGCGATCGAACGCAAAATTCCCGCGAAAGCCATTCCGTCAAAGGGACTCGAGCGGGAAGCGTACGACAAGCTGGTCGTCGCGGCGCTGAAGGAAGCCAACGTAGACCTTGTCTGCCTCGCGGGCTACATGCGGTTGCTCTCGCCGCACTTCGTCTCCGCGTTTCCGAACGCAATCTTGAACATCCATCCGTCGCTGCTCCCCGCGTTTCCGGGCCTGGAATCGCAGCGCCAGGCCATCGAGCACGGCGCGAAATTCTCCGGGTGCACGGTCCATTTCGTCGACGAAAACCTCGACGCCGGGCCGATCGTGATGCAGGCCTGCGTCACGATCGAAGACGACGACACGCCGGACGCGCTCGCGGCGCGCATTCTGGCGCAGGAACATCGCATTTATACTGAAGCGGTGAAAATCGTGCTCGAAGGCCGCTACCGCATCGAAGGGCGCCGCGTTCGAGTGATCCCGGAGAGTCGATAGTGCCTGCTGGAAAATTCCCGCCCATTGAAGAGCAGCTCGCCTATTTGCGCAAAGGATCCGCGGAAGTGATCCGCGAGGAAGAGCTGAAAGCGCGGATCGAAAATTCCATCAAGACGGGTGTTCCGATGCGCGTTTATTTGGGTGTGGATCCCACCGCGCCGGACATTCACCTGGGCCACACGGTCGTGCTGCGCAAGCTGAAACAGTTTCAGGACATGGGGCACACCGCGATTTTCCTGATCGGCGATTTTTCCGCGATGATCGGCGACCCGACCGGAGTTTCCGAGACCCGACCTCCGCTGACGCGCGAGCAGGTGGAGCAGAACGCGCAGACTTATCTGCAGCAGGTGTTCAAAGTTCTGGACAAGGACAAAACCGAAGTCCGCTACAACAACGAATGGCTCGGCAAACTGAGCAGCCAGGAAGTGGTGCAGCTCTGCGCAAAGTACCGCCTGGCGCGAATGCTGGAGCGCGAGGATTTCCGTTCGCGACTCGATTCGAACCAGCCGATTTCGGTGCACGAACTTTTGTATCCGCTGCTAACGGCGTATGACGCCGTAGCACTGAAGTCAGACGTGGAGCTGGGCGCCACCGAGCAGAAATTCAATTTACTGGTCCATCGCGAGATTCAGCGGGAGTTCGGCTTGCAGGCGCAAGTGGTGATGACCATGCCGATCCTTGTAGGGCTGGACGGCGAACGCAAAATGTCGAAGAGCCTGGGCAACTACGTGGCGATCACCGAAGCGCCTTCGCAGATGTTCGGCAAGCTGATGTCGATTTCCGACACGACGATGTGGTCGTACTACGAGCTGCTCACCGATTTCGGCCCGCATGTCATTTTGCGGCTGCGCGATGAGGTGAAAAACGGCTTGCTCCACCCGATGGACGCGAAGATGCAGATGGCGCACACCATCGTCGCTGGATTTCACGGGGAAGCCGCGGCAAAAGCAGCGGCGAACGAATTTCAGACCGTCTATCGGGACCGCAAAGCGCCGACGGATATGCCGGAGCTGAAATTGCCCGCGGGTGTTCGCGCTCTCAATGCGCTGGTGGCGGAAGCGGGACTGGCGGCGTCACGCAGCGAGGCAGACCGGCTGATCAAGCAGGCCGCGGTAGAAGTGAATGGCGACATTGAGAAGGACGTGAAGAAACAGGTGGTGCTGGGCGCGGGTGAGACAGTGACGCTGCGTGTCGGTAAGAAGCGGTTCCTGCGAGTAGTCGGCGTCTAGCGCCACAAAAAATTGAGCGCCTTAAAGGCTCTAAAGTACGTCCACCAGGACAAGCGACACGTCGTCGGTGGGGGGCCCTTCGCGCCACTCGGCCACGCGGTCCAATATTCCCTGCTTCATCTCGTGGAACGGCAGCAGCGAAGTTTCCCGCACAAATTTCTGAACGCCTTCGACGCCCAGCATCTCGCCTCTGGAATCGAATACGTCCGTGATGCCATCCGTATAGAGAACGACGCGGTCGCCTTCCTGCAGGTCCACATCCAGCGTGGCTTCGCCGTCCACGGCATCGGGCAACGCGCCGAGAACCATGCTGCGTGATTCGAGCAGCTTCGGCTCTTCTCCCGCGTGGGCGATCATGATCGGCGGGTGGCCCGCGCCGGCATAGACCATGCGGCGTCCGGCGCGATCGATCCGCGCCGCCGCCACAGTGAAGAAGAATACCGAGCTGCCGATATTCTGCATCACGAAGCGATTGAGCTGGCGCAGCATCGGCCCCAGAGCGACACCGGCGCGAAGCTGCGTCATCATTTCGGTATAAATGCGGTTCGCCACCAGGGCCGAGCCGATGCCGTGCCCGGACACATCGCACACCAGCAAGTTCAGATATTCGTTATCGAGCGCGCTGACAAGGCCGAAATCGCCGCCAATCGTTCGGACCGGGTGATAGAAAGTCTCGACGCGCACACCGCCCCAGGAAAGCGATTTCGGCGCAAGGCTCTGTTGAACGCGCGCGGCAAGCAGCAAGTCTTCCTGAATTTCGCGCTGGCGTTCTTCGAGCTGTTTGTTGGCGTCGCGAAGTTCCTGCTCGGCATGTTTCTGCTCGGAAATGTCGGTGAAGGTGATGATCACGTAGTTGCGGCCGTCGGGATCTTCGACGATCTTCGAGCTGACGATGACTGGGATACGCGTGCCGTTCTTCCGTGGCAGCACGAATTCGAAACGGTTGTGGCGATTGCGGTAACCGCGCTCGCGCTGCTCGACGATGAAGTTGGCTTCTTCCTGCGAGTAGAACTTGAAAAGATCCACGCCGACCAGTTGTTCGGGCGGGAAGTCGGTCATGTTGACGAGGCTCGAGTTCACGAAAATCACGTTCTGGCAATCGTCGATGATCATCACGCCTTCGTTCAGCGTTTCGAGGATGCCTTCGGTTTGGGCGAGCCAGTCCGGTTTTTCGATTTCCACTGCGTCCTCAGCGTAGGTGCAGGCGAAAAAGCGAAGAATGGGGCGCCCGCGAATGCGTATCTTAACCAATTCCCACGCAAAGCGCCAAAAACGGCCAGGCCGCTTACAAAACTTTGTGCTTTGGTTCCATCGTTCCGACAGGGCCTGCATCATAATAGATGCGGCGCGAGACAGGTTAACCTAGGAATTCGCGACCCCATCGGTACGCCAGCACGAAGATGAGCGCACACGCAGCCATTAACGGTACGGCTAACCGCTGGCCGCCCGGCCCAACGGGCCTGCCGATGTTTGGGATTGCGTTGACGTTTCTGCGCGACCCGCTCGGCACGCTGGAGATGCTGGCGCGGGAATACGGCGATATCGTGCGGCTGCGCGTGGGGAATCAAAGCCGCGTCCTGCTGAACGATCCGGACCTGATCGAGCAGGTTACCGTCATTCAGCAGGCCAAATTTCACAAGAGCACGATCACCAAGGCCGTCACCGGACGTTTGCTGGGACAAGGACTACTCATCAGCGAAGGCGATTTTTGGCGCCGGCAGCGGCGGCTGGTGCAACCGGCGTTTCAGCGGAGCCGCCTTAATAGCTATTCCGCAACGATGGTGGAATGCGCGGACGCTCGCGCGGCGCTGTGGCGCGATGGAGAGACGCGCGACATCGCGCAGGAAATGATGTCGCTGACGCTGGATATCGCGGTGCGAACGCTGTTTGGGTCGCGTTTGCCGGGGGAATCCGAAAAGGTGGGTGACGCGCTGGGATTTCTGATGCGCTATTCGATTCGGAAAGCACGATCGCCGATATCGATTCCGGAAACGTGGCCGACTCCGAACAACAAGCGCGCGATTCGTGAGAGCGAATTTTTGGACTCGATGATTTACGGAATCATCGACGAGCGGAAGGCCGAAGCCGATCCTTCGAAGCACAACGACCTGCTCGCGATGTTGATGAATGCGATGGACGAAGACGGCTCGCAGATGACGCCGAAGCAACTACGCGATGAAGCGATGACTCTGTTTCTGGCTGGACATGAGACGACGGCGATCACCCTGGCGTGGACCTGGTATCTGCTGAGCGAAAATCCTCAAGCGGCGGAGCGGCTCCACGGGGAATTGCGCGATGTGCTGGGCGGACGTGCGCCGGAGGTGAACGACCTGGTGCGCTTGCCGTACTTGCTGGCCGTGGTGAACGAGGTGCTGCGGCTTTATCCCGCAGCGTATATTTTGGCGCGGACCTCGATTGCGCCGTTCTCGATCGCTGGATACGATTTTCCGGAAAACACGACGGTGCTGATGTCGCAGTGGGTGATGCATCGCGACGCGCGGTACTTTGACGAACCGCTCGCATTCCGTCCGGAGCGCTGGCTGGACGGATTAGAGGATCGGCTGCCGAAAGGCGCGTATTTTCCGTTTGGCGATGGGCCGCGGCGCTGTATCGGGCAGAATTTCGCGCTTATGGAATCGGCGCTGGCCACCGCGGCGGTTGCCCAGAAATTCAGCTTCCGACTTGTGTCCGGGCATCCTGTGGTTCCGGAGCCGCTGGTGACGCTTCGGCCGAAGCACGGCGTGACGATGACAGTCCACAAGCGCGCGTAGGCCCGCCCACTGCGGTTTTTTTTCCTCGAGTCCTTCACTTCACAAATTCGCCCGTCCCCCCGTTCGCCCACGGATCGTACGTGAGCGCGAAGCGGACTCGGTCCGAGATCGCCGGATGCGAATAAAACATAAAAACGTTGAGCGGGTTCGGATCGGGATCGGACAGATCCACCTCGCCGAGAACCTGGAACGATTGCGCGGCGATCTGGCTGGAGTCTGACGTGAGGCCGTGCGTGACTTCGAGGCCGTATTGATCGGCCTGGTGCTCTTGGGTGCGGCTGAAAGCATTGAAGATCGGACTGGCGATGAAGATAAAGATTGTGAGCAGCAACAGCAACGCTGGAAACGAGGCCCAGTCGTCGAGGCCGCGGATTCCCCACTTCGCGCCGGAACGGGCGAGCAAGCCGCCGATCGTTTTCGAGCCGAGCCAGAAGATCACGAAAAGAAACAGGGCAGCGAAGGCCAGTCCTTTCCAGATGTGATTGAGGACGTAATGCCCCATTTCGTGGCCGGCAACGAAGACGATCTGTGGCGTCGTCATTTTGGCGATGGTGGTGTTCCAGACGACGATGCGCTTGGAAGCGCCGAGGCCGGTGACGTACGCGTTCAGGGCGGTGGTTTTTTCGCCCGCGTTCATCCAGAACATGCGTTCGGGGGGAATGTCCTGGCCGGCGCGGTGAACCATTTGCTCCAGGCTGGCGGTGAGCGCGGGATCTTTCGATGGAAGCGGCTCGAAATTGTGGAAGAGAGGATCGACTACGATCGGCTGGAGGAAAACGAGAATGACCGAGATGGGTAGAGCGGCCAGCCAGAAATAAAACCACCAGCGCTTCGGACTCTTTCGTATGACAGCGTAGAGGATGGAAATCAGAATGATTCCGATGACGATGCCGACGAGTTGGCCCTTGGTCCAATCCCAGAGCCAGGACGGCCAACTCTGAATGCTGAGGCCGAATTTGCGGCTGACCCATTCCTGGGCAATGTCGAGGGGGATTCCGAGGATTGCGATCGCGGCAAGGATCGGTGGTAGGAAAATGAGCGCCTGAACCAAGCGCGATTTCGAGATGGATTCTGCCCAATCGCGGAAGCGAGCAGCCCAGTTCCAGCGCAGGATCAGCAGCAGCACGGCGACCGAGTAGAAGAAGCCGACCAGCTGGCCCCAAAAGGAAATCTGATTCAGTAGATGGGCCTTACGGTAGAGGTCGGGCGGTAGGGTATAGGCGGTTACGTGGCGTTCGTTGGGCGCGGCAGGGACAGACGCAGCGGCGGAGTCGCTCTGAGTTTGCAGGATATTTTGGTGCGGCAGAGCGGAAATATGGTGAGGGAATGCGAGCGCAGCGAACAGGACGAGCCATGCCGCGATAGTCAGGTTCTGAACTCGATTCAACGAGGCCTCCGGATTTTAGTGGATCGCTGCTGCCGCGCAACGGCGAGGCGAAGTATGCTCTGCCGCGGCTCGCTTGTGCAAGGGTAGGCGCGTTTCTTCGCCTGACAGCGCGTACAGGTGCCTTTTAGGGTGCGCGGTGAAACTGGCGTTGGCGTGGCCGCGGGCGGGCGGATAGTATAAAAAGGCAGGAAAGCGGGCTGAGGAGACAGGCGATGAAGACGCTGCGTTGGAGTCTGGGACTTTTGCTTTTGATTCCGGTGGGACACGCGTCCGCGCAGGCGCAACAGGCGCCGCCACCTACGGCGTCGTCCACGGCTGCCGACGCGGCGGCGGCCAAGACGGATACGGTCGCAAAGCCGAAAAAGGCGCGCGTCTGGGACAACGACAACATTCCCAAAGCGGGAGATGAGATTAGCGTAGTCGGCCAAGCGATCCCCGATCAGAGCAACTCGAGTGCTGCACCGACCGCCGATGCGGGTTCGGGAATAACCCCAGCGGCTGCACCCGGAGACAAGGACAAAGAGAAAAAAGACGAAGGCGCGGTTGAGGAAGGGCGCACCGACAAGGATGCGCGCGTGGCAGCAGCGAAAGAGAAACTCGATAGCTTGAAGAAGGACCTGGACCTGGCGCAGCGGCGGCTGACATTGGATTCGCAGATGTACTACAGCAAGCCCGATTATCAGACTGATCCGGAAGGCGCCGAGCAGTTGAAATCCGAGAAGGATCAGGTGGCGGCAAAGCAGGACGAAGTGGATGCCGCACAGAAAGAACTCGACGCGCTCGAGGCTGAGCTTGCGAGTTCGGCGAGCAACTGAGGCGGACAACTCGGGCGGCGAATCGAAGTAATCCTCAGGAAATCCACACGCTCGCCGTGAATTTTTTCTCGCAGCATTCAAATACTATTGACACTGGCGTCGCACGCGCTCACAATTCCGCTCGTATACACACTGTAAGCCAAAAATTCCGGCAGATACGCGCAGCCGGACCGCGTTGTTCGTAGTCATCGATTTCGAAACCGCAACTTCGTAGCCGCAAGATCGCAAAACGGAGGGATGATGCAACACTTGCCGGGCGAGACTGTGCAGTGTGTGAATCCGGAGTGCACGGCGCGCGGCAGATGGGTCCGCGTGCAAGATCAACCGCAGGAAGTGTGCCGCGATTGCGGCGTGGCGGTGCACCCGGTTCACCCGCCGCTCGCTCCGCGGATGCGGCTACGCCCGCGGCCGACGCCGTCGTACCGGCCGATGGGAAGGCCGAGGTAGCAACGTCGCAAGTCTCGCGATCCAAGAACTTCGCCACAAAACAAAAAGCCCGAACCGAGCGATCGGTCCGGGCTTTTTTGTTTTGTGGATTTGCGCAGCTCTTAGAACAGGAGCTTCAATCCGAACTGGATGATGCGCATGCCGCGATCGGTCGAGATCACGCCGAAGCTATCGCTGCTGCCATCATTGTTGGGATTCAGGAATTGCGCGTGGTTGAAAGCGTTGAAAAACTCCGCGCGGAACTGAAGCATTTTGCTCTCGGTGATGTGCGTGTTCTTGATGAGTGAGAGGTCGAAGTTGTTGATACCCGGTCCACGCAGAGCGTTGCGGGGAAGCGTTCCGAACGTGAACAGCGGAACGCCAGCCGGATTGATCGTGCCGTCGTCATTCAGAGGACCGATCGAGTTAAACGAGGCTGGATTAAACCACATGCCGGTTTTTCGCGGGTTCTCGTACTGGATCGGAGCGACAAGGTCGGGACGGTCGAGTGCGTTGCCTTGGCCGCTTGAGTTATTTTCGGAGTACAAGGTGAACGGCTGACCGCCCTGAAAGGTGGCGATGCCGTTGAACTGCCAGCCCTGGGCCATCTTTTCGACGAAAGCGTTCTGGAAGTGGCGATCGAACGGAAGTTCCCAGATGCCGCTGATGACCAGGCGTTGAGGAACATCGAAGTCCGCGACCGCGCGATCGAGGCGGTGGTCGATCGGATCAGTGTAGGTGGACGAGCGCGAACGGAAACCTGAGGTAAGGTCGATCGTTTTCGCCCATGTGTAAGCGCCGCGCAGTGCGAAGCTCTGGCTCAAACGCTTGTCCACCGTAAGCTGGAACTGATCGCTATCTGAGATGCCGTCACTCAAGTTGGTGTAGATCTGGGTAGCGCCCGTGGGCGAACCGTTGGGATCGGTAGGAGTCGAGCCGCCAACGCAAGCCGCGAGCGGGCGAGCGCAGTCTGTGTTGTAAAAGCCGTAGTCGGTGAACTGCTCCTGGAGAACCGACGGGATTGCGTAGTTCACTTCGGCGGTGGAGATAAGGCGGCGGCCGAGACTGCCTACGTAGACGGCCTCAACCATCGTGTCCTTTGTAGCTTGCCATTGGAAACCAAAGTTGAAGTTTTCCGAGTAGGGTGTGCGGAAGTGAGGGTACGTAACGTAGCCGTAAGAGATGGCAGGGACGCCAAAGGTTCCCACGTCCGAAGGCAAGAATGGGAAATTGTTCACTAATCCAAACGGAGTGAACGGGTCTGCGACCGGATCACCGGTCGTGCCCGGGTACGAAGGATACGTATTCGCAACGGCAGCATAAGGCGGCAAACCTCCAAACTGGAGGTTCAGCGCGCCGTCTTCAATGTCGTAGAACATGCCGAAACCGCCGCGCATGACGATTTTGGCGTTGCCGAGCATGTCCCAGGCGAAGCCGAACCGAGGCGCGAAGTTCGTGTAGTCGGGATAGACCAGCGCGCGGTTGGGAGTTCCCGGGTCGTGCGGGTAAAGGATACTGTTGGGGGCGTCTGGAAACACGGTGGACTGCTGACCTGGAAAGTAGCCTAGGATCTCGTTGTGCACGTCGTACTGCGGACTGTAGTAGTCCCAGCGGAGGCCGTAGTTCAAGGTGAGGCGCGGCAGAATCTTCCAGGTATCTTGAGCGTAGAGACCGATTGAACCAGTGCGGATGCCATAGGTGGCTTGCGAATTCTGATAATAGTTGTCCCAGAAGCCCCCGACGAAATCGGCGTTGGCGTCTCCGGTGAATGAGTCCTCGTATCCACCGTCGAAATCGAATCCGCCGTTGTTGTAGTAATCATAGTGAAAGTTTAGCTGCAGACGAGTGATGTCGGTTCCGAATTTAAACTCATGCTTTCCGTGAGTCCATGTGAGGTTATCGGCCCATTGGAAGGTGTTGTCGTTGAGATGGGTGGGACCTTGCGGCGACGATCCCAAATTGAAGTTTGCGGTAAACATGATTGGCGGAGAAACGCCGGCTGGATCGTCAGGATTGAGATTGGTGAACCCGAGGGCGGAAGGCGCCGTCGTATCCGAAGGAATGGCCTGGCCGGTGGAAGTCCGGTTCGCACCAAAGCGGAATTCGTTCTGGAGCGTCGGCGAAAACGTGTGGTTCCAAGTGAGAGTTCCAATCTGGTCGCGGAAGTCCGTCGAATTGCCACCACCGGCCGGGACCGAATAACTTCCGGGTAGAGGGTAGAAATTTCGATCGTCTTCTATTAGATAAACGAAAGACAGAGTATCGTGCGGGCCAAAATTGTGGTCGATGTGCAGGATACCCTGATCCGCGTCGAGCGATTCGGACGGCGAGGAGATAAAGCCGTTGTCCGGAAGGTTGGGCAACGGAACGTACTTGTTGATGTAGTTCTGGATGACCGGGTTGACCAGCGAGCCATTCGTTCCGGAGCCGCCCTGGTTTGGAGCGCTCAGGTCGTTATTGGGGACTGGACCGTTGGTGTAAGGATTGGTGAGCTGTTCGGTCGGATCGTTACAGACTCCGCCGCTGAATCCAGCGTCGCAAAGTTCGGCGAAATTTCCCGTGCGCTCGGCAGGCGACAGAACGGTCAACAGCGCCGAGGTTTCACCTTCACGCGTTCGCACGCCTTGATAGGACAAGAAGAAAAAGGTTTTGTCCTTCTTGATGGGACCTCCGAAAGTGCCGCCGAACGCGTTGCGTTTGAACGCTTGCTTGGGTTCGCTCACCGGCAAAAAGTAGTCGCGCGCGTTCAGGACATCATTGCGAAGAAATTCGAACCCGGTGCCGTGGAAAGCGTTGGTGCCGGAACGGGTGATCTGGTTGACGATGCCGCCGGAAGTGCGGCCGTACTGTGCGTCGTAGTTGTTCGTCAGGATTTTGAATTCTTCGACGGCGTCGGGATTCGGGCTGACGACGATGTTGTTGTCGAGGAAATCAGTGTTGTTGCCGCCGTCGAGCAGGAAGGTGAGCGACTCAGATCGCTGACCACTGACCGAGAACGGATTACCGGACGTGTCGTCCGGATCGGGATTGAAAACGCCGGCTTGCAGGAGGCCGAGCTGCAATGTGTCACGGTTGACGAGCGGCAAATCGACGATCATGCGCTGGTCTTCCACCTTGCCGAGGACAGCACCCGTGGTATCTACCTGCGCGACGTTACCCGTGACTTCGACGACCTGGCTGGTTTGACCAATCTTTAGCGCGACGTCGAGACGACCGAACTGGTTGAGCTCGAGGCCGATGCCGTCCTGTTCGAACTTGGTGAAGCCGTCCTTCTCGACACTGACTTTGTACGTCCCCACTTGGACGTGCTCAAACAGGTATAGGCCTTCGTCGCCGGATGTGGTGTCACGAGCGACGCCCGTGCCTGTGTTGGTCAGCGTAATCTTCGCGCCAATCACAACGGCGCCAGATTGATCGGTGATCGTGCCGCGGAGCGAAGCGGTGGTTTGTCCCCAGGCAGCCGAGCTGAACAGAATCAGAATTGCGAAGGCAACGAAAAGTTGGACACTTGCGCGGACATGGCTCACACCGACCTCCCCGAGTTCTTGACGTTTGAATAAGGCGAGAATTCGGCGGCGGAGACACCCGCGCCAAATTCCTCGCAATCCACCAACTCCGACACCACCCCTTGTGGCGGACACTATAGGAGAGGTGAAAGGCAAGTCAAGACAGAATCCTTTATCGAAGCCATTAAAAGGCTTGGGCTGAGTGACTTATGGTCAAAACGGGGACGAAGCGTCGATGGCGCGGGGCGGTTGCAAAAAGCGAGCGGCCGGTGGGGGTGCCGGCCGCTCATGGGCATGGGGTGATGGAGGTGCATATGCCCGGAGGTTTTGGGTGGCCCCCGAACACAGCGGTAGATTGCCGAAGGGCCGCGCCGGGGTCGATAGGCCGAGGGTCCAGTTCTGAACAGTACGAAGGTACTTCCGAAGTTCTTCGCGGCATTTTCGCTGGGGCATTGAATGGCCGAAGTGCGAGTGATAGTCTCGCCGAAGAAGCCACAGACCGACCCTCGCGCATTGACACTCGGCGCCCAGGCTGGCCACGCCCTTGTCCGCCACCGGCACAAAACTCGCCCGACACATTGCCGTTGAAGACGAAACCATGGCCGTAGTGCGCCAAATTCTGACCGAGCTCGGAAGCGCGCGTGGTAGGGAGGAGTTGGCGGCGCGCGGCTCGAAAGCGCATCTGGAGCGGGAGCTTGGCCTAGGAAGCCTGGAGCGTGTGGAGCTGATGCTGCGGCTCGGCGATGCGTGCGGCGTGCGGCTGCCGGATCGCGTGGTAGCGGAGGCCGACACCGTCGACGATCTAATCGCGGCGATCTTGCGGCAGGAGGGGAATCCGACGCCGGCGTCGAGATTTTCCTCGACGCAAGTTGGGGTTGCCTGTGCGGTTTCGAGAAGCTCAGCGCCGGGTCTGGACGAGCCAATCAGCCGCGCGGAAACGTTGACGGAGATTTTTCGGCTGCGTGGGCGGGCCGAACCCGGACGCGCGCACATTCAGCTGTACGACGAAAACGACGCGGTGCGGACGATCACATTCGGCGAACTATACGACCGCGCCAGCGCCGTGGGAATGGACTTGAGGCGTCGCGGGCTCGATCCGGGGCAGACCGTTGCGATCATGCTGCCGACTTCGGCGGATTTCTTTTTCACCTTTGCGGGGATTCTGCTGGCGGGTGGAATTCCCGTGCCGATCTATCCGCCATTTCGCGCGGACCGGATCGCGGAATATGCGACGCGACAATCGAACATCCTGAGAAATGCGGAAGTGCGATTCCTGATGACCTGGCGCCAAGCCGAGGGGCTGGCGAATTTGCTAAAGCCGCGGGTGCCCACGCTGCGAGAAGTTTTAAATGTGGAGAAACTTGGCCACAGCCGAGCCGCGGCACGACAGGACGCTCCGTTGAATGGCAAGCCCGTGGAGCATCTGGCGCATCAGGCGCGCGGCGAGGATATTGCGTTTCTTCAGTACACATCGGGATCGACAGGCTCGCCGAAGGGCGTGGTGCTAACGCATGCGAATTTGTTGGCGAATATACGGTCGATTATTTCCGGCGTGAATGTGCAGGCCGAGGACGTGGCCGTATCGTGGTTGCCGCTGTATCACGACATGGGATTGATCGGCGCGTGGTTCGTGCCGCTCTACACCGGGATTCCACTGGTAGCGATGTCGCCGCTGGCGTTTTTGAGCCGACCCGAGCGGTGGCTGCGCGCCATCGCGAAACATCGCGCAACGATCAGTCCGGCGCCGAATTTTGCGTACGAGCTGTGCGTGAGGAAAATTCCCGATAAGGATTTAGTCGGGCTCGATTTAAGTTCGTGGCGCGCAGCGACGAATGGCGCCGAGCCGGTGCGCGGCGAGACGTTGGAGCGATTTGCGAAGCGGTTCGCGGCGTATGGATTTCGCGCTGAGGCGCTGACCCCGGTATACGGGCTGGCGGAGGGAACGCTGGCAGTGTCCGTGCCCAAGCTGGGCGCGGGATACAAAGTGGATCGGATCGAGCGGGCGGCGTTTGAGTCTTTAAGGAAGGCCGTGCCCGTGGCCGGGGTTGCGGAGTCCGGTGCGGCGCTGGAATTCGTGAATGCAGGGCGGCCGTTGCCGAGCGTGGAAGTGCGGATCGTCGATGCAGATGGTTGCGACCTGGGTGAACGCAGCGAAGGGCGGCTCTGGTTTCGCGGGCCTGCGGCGACGAGCGGCTACTACAAGAATCCGGAAGCGACCGCGGCGCTGATGCGCGACGGGAACTGGCTCGACTCCGGCGACTACGCATATTGGGCCGATGGCGAGCTGTATATCACGGGGCGCGCGAAAGACATCATCATCAAGGGCGGGCGGAATCTGTATCCGCACGAACTCGAACAAATTGCCGGGCGAGTGGACGGCGTGCGCACGGGCTGCGTGGTGGCGTTCGGCGCGCCGGATGAGCACAGCGGGACCGAGAGACTGGTGGTGGTGGCGGAAGTGCGGGACATGGCGAGCGCGTCGCGGATCGAGGGCGAGATCACGAAAGCCGTAGACGAGGCAATCGGAATGCCGCCGGACGTGGTGAAGCTGCTGGCGCCCGGGTCGATTCCAAAAACCTCCAGCGGCAAGCTGCGGCGAAATGATACGCGCCAGCTATTTTTAGACGGGAAGCTCGGACAGAGGCGGCCGAAAGCGGCGGTGCAGATTGCGGCGCTTGGAGCGCGGAGTGTATTACCGCGAGTGGGCGGCTGGATTCGAAACGCGGCGCGCGAGTGCGGCGAAATTGTTTACGGCGTTTATGCGATTTGCGCGTTTGCGGCGGTACTGATCGTAACGTGGGCAGCGCTGTGGCTCACCCGTGACGCAAAGCGTTCGGATGAGATCTTGCGGAGCGGCGGGCAGTGGATGTTGAAAGCGGCGGGCGTGCACGTGGACGTGAAGGGCCGAGAAACGATGGAAGAGTACGCGCGGACGGGGCCGTGGATCTTTGCGCCGAACCATACCAGTTACATGGACGTGTTGGTCGTGCTGGCGCATCTGCCGGCCGGAGTGCGATGCGTGGCAAAGCGCGAAGTCGGCACGATGCCGCTTGTGGGGACGATCGCCAGGCGAACGAACCAATTTTTGTTCGACCGCAGCGATCCGCAGGCGCGGATTCGGCAAGCGGAAGCGGTGAATGCGGCGCTGCGCGGCGGGACTTCGGTTGTGATCTACCCGGAAGGCACGTTCACGGCAATGACGGGTGTTCGGCCGTTCCAGCTTGGCGCGTTCAAAGCAGCGGCGGATACGGGGCGGCCGATTTGTCCCGTGTCGATTCGCGGCGCCCGGCAGGTGCTGCGAGACAAAACGATTCTGCCTCGGCGCGGGCGAGTGACGCTCACGTTTGGAGAATTGGTGACGCCGAATCCTGAGGCGGGTAACGACTGGCAAGAAATCGTCCGCCTGCGCGACGCGACGCGGGAAGCGATCGCCCGGAACGCGGGCGAAGCGTTGCTCTAGCCTTCCAAGGTGCGATCCGCGCGACCCGATCCAGCTATTCGCCGCTGCCGAGAACGAACTTCACGGTGATCGTGGTTTCGACGTCGACTGGCTCGCCGCTTAGAAGCGTTGGGTGATAGCGCCACTGACGTACAGCGGCGACCGCTGCTTGCACCAGAATCGGATTTCCAGCGAGCACGTGCAGCTCGCGGACGGAGCCGTCTTTCGCGATCACCGCGTGAAGGATCACTTCGCCGCTCAAACGCATCATGCGCGCCACGGATGGATAGATGGGCTGCACTTGCGTGATCAGTGCGGCTGCCATTACGCCCTCGCTGACCTTGTACGCTGGATTGCGTTTTTCAGGCTCCTTGAGTGCGGGCGGAATCTGGTGGCCGCTGACGCCGGGGATCTCTACGCCGTTGGGATCGCCGACGGGAACGCCTGGGAGGCCGTCTCCGGGCGCGGACGCGGGAGCCGAGTCGTTGAACTGCCCGTTGTGGACGTGATTTGGGATCTCAGCCGGTTGCTGCGCGAGCAGACTGATCGTTGGATGCGCAGGATTGGACCGAGCCGGCGAACTGTGCGGCATGCTTTGCACGAAGACGTCGGCGAAGCCCTTGTGATACGGGGGTACCGGCGTGCGGGCGAGGATGTTAGGAAGGACACCGGGGAAGAGCAGAGGTCCGACCACCAGCGCGGCGAGCACCGCGCATTCAAGGACCACGGACAGAGTCAGGGCCTTTCGCCGCAGCGAGCGCCCGGCGTTCAGGCCTTCGGCGTCGCTTTCCAGCATGCACTGAGACAGGCTACCCAGATCGCTCATCGTGATCCTCCTCGGCTTCGATAGGCATACCCAGAAAGCGGGATGGCTTCCGCCGGGCCGCAGGAATCACAAACCGCTCTGTTTAGGGAGCATTTGTAACTGCGTTCGGCTGATGCTTGGGAGTTCGCGCGATCTCTACCTCCATAGACACCAATCCCGGCTCGGGGTTCCCAAACTCGCTCATACCGGCTTCCGGCAGGTTTAAGAGCGATTTGTAGCGATTCAAGTTGTTCTAAATCAGTACTTTACGATAAATCGAATACTCCCCTGCAACGAAACGGTACACATCTGCGTCTAACGCTGTGAGATTAGCTTGAGTAACATCGAGTTAGATCTCATTGGGGAGACTGGCTTAGGGAGGTCGTTCACATGGCTGAGAATTCACTGGAGACAATTGGGATTCGCCTAACCGGGTGGGCCGCCTTGAACCGCGACCCCCTGATGGATCGCGTCGAGTTTACGTGCCCGCAGTGCGGAGCGAAGGGTGACAAGGCTGCGCGACGTCCGCGCGCTGCATACCACTTCACCGACGGCTTCGTTCAGGATATCGAAGGTGAGAGCACGTCGTGCCGGAGCTGCAAGGCTGCGTTGAAAGTCGTGCCGGTGGTGATGGTCCACGACAACGACGAGAAGCGGAGGTTCCAGGCGGTGTTCTCGCTCGATCCGATCGCGAGCAACTAACGGTTCACTCAATTCATGACAGATCGCTTTCGGTGAGTATCCCGAGCGATATCTTTCAGAAAGAATCTGCAGGAAAAATAACCCAGGGGAAGGAGCCTCGCGCTCCTTCCCCTTTTTCTTTTTTATGGACTCCGTGCGACCTGTGTTACGGACGCATCTTGTTCTGCAGAAGCATGTGGGCTTGAGTGGCGGGCTGGCCCTCTTCGTCGAGCAGCAGGTGGTGCTCCTCAAGCTCGCTGCGAATGTGGCCGAACGCTTCGTCGACAGTATCGGCGAATTCAAGGCGCGCGTAGTCCTTCGCATCGATCACGCCGGTGCGAACCATATGCTTCCAGTTGATAACTTTGTCCCAATATTGGCGGCCATAGATCAGGATCAAGTGGTGCGACGACAGTTTGCCGGTTTGCAGCAGTGTGAGCATTTCCCAAAGCTCGTCCATCGTGCCGAAGCCCCCGGGGAATACGATGAGCGCTTTAGCCATCTGCGCGAACCAGAGCTTGCGCATGAAAAAGTAGTGAAAATAGAAATTCAGATCGTGCGAGATGTAGGGATTCGACGATTGCTCATGGGGGAGCTGAATACTGAGCCCCACCGACGGCCCGCCGGCTTCGGCGGCGCCGCGATTCGCGGCTTCCATGATGCCAGGACCTCCGCCCGAGCAAATCACGAAACGTCGCGGCTGGCTGCCGAGGGTCATCGCCCAGGACGTGATTATGTGCGCGAGCTCGCGTGCCTCTTCGTAGTAGCGCGACATTTCCAGAAGCGATTTTGCTCCGGTGATTTTCGTGCGCCACTCTTCGGAGCGGCGGCCGCGGCAGTCTTTCTGGATGCGTTTTAGATGAGCGAGCGCTTTTTCGCGCGACTGGATCCGGGCGGAGCCGAACATGACGATGGTGTCGCCGATGTTCTGGCGGCGTAGACGCGCCAGCGGGTCGAGATACTCGGCGATGATGCGCAGCGGGCGCGCGCCGAGGCTTTCCATAAACTTGTGGTCTTCGTATGCGACGTGCGGCAAAGGCTGGGCTTTCGGCTTTCCACCACGCTTCATCACTCCCCCTGTGAACGTTTAGCGCGCCATGCGCAGGCTACTATTCTAGGAGAACGCTCGCGGCAATTGCCAGACGAGCAAAGGCAGGTGCTGGCGAGTTGAGCAACGCGCTTTTGGCTGAAGGAATCAGATAGTGTGGCCCTTCATGACTCGTTCGAACGCACCAAGAATTCCAGCGGTCGCTCTGCGCCTCGTTCTGTTTATGAGCCTTCGGATTGGTGTGTCATTGTGCGTGGTGACGCCAGCGGGCGCGCAGGAAGCTCCGGCCGGGCCGATCCATCCGCAGCCGGACGTGCCACCCGAGGCCGTTCCCCCGTCGGAGCTCGCCAAGCAGGCGATCCGCGTGCGCGTCTCGGAAGTGACCGCGCCGGTGACGGTGCGTGACGCCAGCGGTGAAATGGTGCTCGATCTCACCCAGAACAATTTTCACCTATACGACAATGGCGCGGAGCAGAAGCTCGACCACTTCGACGTGGGAGGAGATCCGCTGTCGATCGTGCTGCTGGTTGAGACCAGTTCGCACATCGAGCCGATGTTTGGCGCGATGAAACATACCGGAATCGTTTTTGCGGAAACGGTGATGGGGCAGACGTCCGAGGCGGCCGTGCTGAGCTTCGACAGCACAGTCGACACGCGGCTGAAATTCTCAACCGATCCTGACGGTGTGCAGAGCGCGGTGGAACATTTGCCGCTCGGCACGGACGACATCCTGCTTTACGACGGGATGGCGCGCGGAATCGAACTGCTGGAAGCGCGGCCGACTGTGCGGCGAAAAATACTGGTGGTCGTGAGCGAAGCGCAGGATTCGGGAAGCGAGGCGAAGCTCGGCGAAGTGTTGCGGCAGGCGCAGCTGGCGAACGTAATGATCTATTCGATTGGGCTCAGCACGGCGAGCGCGGACCTGCGCGCAAAACCAAAACCGAACAGCACGCCGCAGATCGGCGCGCCGGGACCCGTCGGACCGCCAAACACACCGATTGGCGCAGCCGGCGCAAACCTGCCGGGTATCGATTTGATGCCCCTGGTGATCTGGCTTGTGAAGACGGGGAAGAACGCTGTGGGACCGAATTCGCTAGCGATCGCGAGTCAAGCGACCGGCGGGTTGCACGTGGACGCGCGGAGAGACGGCGCGATCGAAAAAGCGATGGATGAAATTGGCGGAGAGCTGCACGCGCAGTACACGCTGGCGTACCGTCCGGCGGGAGACGATCTGAGCGGCTATCACGAAATTAAGGTAGTCCTGGACCGGCCAGGAGTGAACGTGCGGACGCGTCCGGGATACTACATTCCGCCGGTGCCCTAGCCTGGGATCAGAATCGAACGAGCGCTTACGCCTGGCCGAGTTCGTATTTTATTTTGCGACTGAGGTAACGGCGCGGAGTCGGGTATAGGACTCGATATTTCGCGCTGACCGGGAACAAAGGCACGATGAACCAAGCCCATTTGCGTCTAATTCTCGAGTAGCACTGATGGCAATGCGCGCCCCAGCCGTGCAAGCGAGTTCCAAAGAAAAAATTGATGGTGAATGTGCCAGCTAAACTATCGCTCGTGGTTTGCAAGATACAGCACTGGCAAAACCCGGGGTGACGGTGAAACATCAGGCCATTCTCCGAACAGAATTTCAGATCGCCGTCCTGCTTTCCACCGAACATCGGATCGCCACAGTTCGCGCACTTGCCGAAGATCTTCCCCACGCGAGTCCTTCGAAGAACAGATTAGGTGGCCTCGTTAATTTTTCCCTGACCCGGGCTTTTCGGGTTCGGGTTTGTCGGTGGTGGCGGCTACGGCGGCTTCTTCCTCTTCTTCCGGAATCGAAGCGGCGGCGGCTACGCGGTCGCCATCATCGAGGCGCAGCAAGCGAACTCCTTGCGTGCCGCGGCCGGCTTCACGAATTTCGCCGGCGTGGACGCGGATCACTTTGCCGTGACCGGTGATGATCATTACGTCCGAATCCTCGCGGACCTGCAGAGCGGCAACGACCGGGCCGTTGCGATCGGTGGACTTCAGGTTGATGACGCCCTTACCGCCGCGCGAGGTGACGCGATATTCGGCCAGCGGCGTGCGCTTGCCGTAGCCTTTTTCGGCGACGGTGAGCATGAGCGAGGTGAGCGATTCGCGGATCTGATCGCTTTCGAGTTCGTCGAGGTTGTGCGTGCTCTTCTTGAATTCCTTCTCGATGATGCCGAAGTCGGGCTGCGCCGCGTCCATGCTGACCACGTAGTCGCCCTTCGCCAGATCCATGCCGTTCACGCCGCCTGCCCCGCGTCCCATCGAACGAACTTCGGTCTCGCGGAACAGGATGGCCTGACCGTCGTGGCTGGCGAGGAATATCATCTGCATGCCGTCTGTAAGCTTGGCGCCGATCAGCTCATCGTCCGGTTCGAGACTGATGGCGATGATGCCGGACGGACGCGGGTTTGAGAATTCCGCGAGGCTGGTTTTCTTTACGGTGCCGTTTTTGGTGGCGAGGAAAACGTAGCGATCCACTTCTTCGAGGTTGCGCGCCGGAACGACGGCGGTGAGCGTCTCATTTTCCTGGAAGCGCACAAGATTGCTGATGGCTTTGCCGCGCGTGGCAGCCGCGGCTTCAGGAATTTCGTACACCTTCAGCCAGTAAATGCGGCCCTTCGAAGTGAACAGCAAAATGTAGCTGTGCGCGGAGGCGATGAAGAAGCGTTCCACGAAGTCGTCATCACGCGTCTTAGCGCCGATGCGGCCTTTTCCGCCGCGAGACTGATGGCGGTAGGTATCAACCGAGGTGCGCTTCACGTAGCCGGCGTGACTGACGGTGATGGCCATCTCTTCGTCTTTGATCAGGTCCTCGAGCTTGATCTCGTCGACGCGGTCGACGATTTGGGTGCGTCGCTCGTCACCGTAGGCCTTGATGATCTCGCGCAACTCGGCAACGATGACGGCCTTCAGCTTTTTGTCGCTGCCGAGAATCTCGCGCAATTCTCCGATGCGATCGCGGACCGATTTCAATTCGTTAAGTATGTCTTCGGTGGAAAGACGCGTGAGGCGGTGCAACTGCAGTTCCAGAATCGCGTCGATCTGCGCGTAGCTCAGGCCTTCGATGGTGGAAGGCATGCCGTACTTTTTGTTATTGAGTTTTACGCCGGCCAGACTCTTGGCCTTGCCGTCTTCGCTGATCGAGATTTTCTTGTCGAGGAAGTAGTCGTGCAGGTTCTCGCGAGCGTTGGCGCGGCTGGCGGAACCGCGAATGATTCGAATCACTTCATCGATGTAGTCCAGCGCGATCTGATAGCCGAGCAAGATATGCTCGCGTTCTTCGGCCTTGCGCAGTTCGTACTGCGAGCGCCGGCGGACCACGTCGATACGGTGCTCGACGAAGAACCGCAGCATATCGATCAGGCCCAGCTCGCGTGGCTGGCCGGCGACGATGGAGAGCAGAATCATGCTGAACGACTCTTCCATCTGGGTGAGCTTGAAGAGTTTGTTGAGGACGATTTGCGGCTCTTCGTCGCGCTTCACCTCAATGACGATGCGCATGCCCTGGCGGTCGCTCTCATCGCGAATGTCCGAGATTCCGTCGATCTTTTTGTCGTTGATGAGCTGCGCGATGTGGGAAATCATGCGCGCCTTGTTGACCTGATAGGGCAGCTCGGTGATCACGATGTCTTCACGATCTTTGCCGCGCTTCTCGATGGCGGCTTTGGCGCGCATCTTGAATGAGCCGCGTCCGGTCTTGTAGGCCTGCTCGATGCCTTCGCGGCCGCTGATGAAGCCTGCGGTGGGAAAATCCGGGCCCGGAATCGTCTTCATCAACTTCTTCAGGGTGATCTCAGGATCTTCGATGTACTGAATCGCGCCTTCAACGATTTCGCGCAGGTTGTGCGGCGGAATGTTGGTGGCCATGCCGACAGCGATTCCGGACGAACCGTTTACCAGAAGATTGGGAATGCGCGTGGGAAGAACGACCGGCTCTTTTTCGGTCTCGTCGAAGTTGGGAGTGAAGTCGACAGTTTCTTTTTCGATGTCCGAAAGCATTTCTTCGGCGATTTTAGAAAGGCGCGCTTCGGTGTAACGCATGGCGGCGGGAGGATCGCCGTCGACCGAGCCGAAGTTACCCTGGCCATCGACGAGTGGATAGCGCATGTTGAAATCCTGCGCGAGGCGGACCAGCGCGTCGTACACCGGCGTGTCACCGTGCGGATGGAACTTGCCGAGAACTTCGCCGACGATCTTGGCGCACTTGCGATAGCCCTTGGTGGACGTGAGGCCCAGCTCGTACATGCCGAACAGAATGCGGCGGTGGACGGGCTTCAATCCGTCGCGCACGTCGGGCAGAGCGCGGCCGATGATTACGCTCATCGAGTAATCCAGGTACGACTTCTTCATTTCCGATTCGATATCAACCGGCGTCAGTATCTGATTTGTTTCGTCCGCCACTCTGGCTCTCCGTCGTTTTGAAAATTCGATCGATTGCGGGTGACGCTACGCGTGTTGCGAGTTCCACGCGGTTATGAAAGTTTTCACGGTTTCGAACGCTGTCGCGTTGTTCGAGAACCGCTGCGTTTCAAAAGTTGCTTCGAGCAGCTTCAACAGCTGGTCGCGCTCAACTTCGGTGCTGCAGCGGAACGCGACGCCCTTCTCGTTGTCCGGCGTTTCGGTGGGCGCTGCTTTGAACTCGGAGCAACTGAGCCCGCGCAGGCCCGGCAAAATCTTCCAAACCAGCTGGTAATCCACATTCCCTACCGGAACTACGGCATCCCTTTAGCCGCTAGAAGCAGAAGCAAAAAGAAGCCCATGGCGACCCAATAGACATTCGCAATCTGCCTGAGATTCGCTTCAACCCTTTGCGTTGCACATTGGCCCGGAACCTGAAACAAGCCAAATCCCTTCTTACCGTCGAACGGCCGGACTCGGTACGAGCCCAGCGGAAATATCGGTGCGTAGAAGAGAACGAACCACCGTGTGGAGATCAATGAGCCATCATCGTTCTTTTCCCGACTGCCGTAGTACATCGTGCCGACTCCGTGGAATTCATGCGGCCTCGAGCGGCTCCGGCACGAAAAACTCGATCAGATGTCGAGGTTGACCACGTCGAGCGCGTTTTCCTCGATGAACTTGCGGCGCTCTTCGACGTTTTCGCCCATCAGCGTGGAGAAAATCTCCTCGGCGGCGACGGCGTCTTCGACGCGTACTTTGAGCAGCGTGCGGACTTCCGCGTTCATGGTGGTGGTCCAGAGCTGCTCGGGATTCATTTCGCCCAAGCCCTTGAAGCGCGTGATGGTGAAGTCTTTCTTGGCGTCTTCGAGGACGTAGTTGAGGACGGCGGTGGAGTCGTCCTTAACAATCTTTTCGGAATTGTGGCTGATCGTAAAAGGCGGTTTGTCGAGTTCGTTGATGGCGCCGTAGAGCGAGCGCATCTTTTTGTATTCAGGTGTCGCGGCGAGGGCCCAATTGACGCGGCGCTCGACGCCATTTTTCACCACGAGTTCGTGCAGACTGTGCTCTTCGTCGAAAGCCAGCTTGGTATCGAGTTCGAGCTTGGCCCTTTCGATGGACTTGGCGAGCTCTTGCAGCTTCTTTTTGTCCTCGAAGTCGGTTTTCTTTTCGAGTTCGCTTTCGGCGAGTAGCTCAACCAGCTTCGCATCGCGTAAGCGGCGGCCGAGTTTTTTGGTGACTTGGTCGTATTCCTGGACGTTGAGCAGAAATTTGCTGAGGTCGCCGCCTTCGAGCGACTTGCCGTTCTTGCCCTTCACGGTATGGTCTTCGGTGGCGCGCTTCATCAATTCGCCTGCGAATTCACGCTCATCGCGGATGTAGCGGTCCATCTTTCCGCGCTTCACGCGGTACAGAGGCGGCTGAGCGATGTAGATGTGGCCGCGTTCGATGAGCTCGCGCATGTGGCGGAAGAAGAACGTCAGCAGCAGCGTGCGGATGTGGCTGCCGTCGACGTCGGCATCGGTCATCAGAATGACCTTGTGGTAGCGGAGCTTGTTGGCGTCGAAATCGTCCTTGCCGATGCCGGTGCCGAGCGCGGTGATGATGGCTCGAATTTCTTCGTGGCCGAGCATCTTGTCGTAACGCGCTTTTTCGACGTTCAGGATTTTACCTTTGAGCGGAAGGATCGCCTGGTATTTGCGATCGCGACCGCCTTTGGCTGAGCCGCCTGCGGATTCTCCTTCAACGAGGAACAGTTCGCAGCGCGCTGGATCGCGTTCCTGGCAATCGGCAAGCTTGCCGGGGAGGCCGCTCGAATCCAGAGCGGACTTGCGGCGGGTAAGTTCGCGGGCTTTGCGGGCAGCTTCACGCGCACGGGCGGCTTCGATGCACTTGCCGATGATTTTCCGCGCGATCGAAGAGTGCTTGTCGAAATACTCGCCGAGCTTTTCGTTCACCATCTGCTCGACGACACCCTTGATGTCGCTGTTCAGCTTGCCTTTGGTCTGGCCTTCGAACTGGGGCTGCGGAAGCTTTACAGAGACTACGGCGACAAGACCTTCGCGGACGTCGTCACCGTTGATGGTGACTTCGTCCTTCTGCTCTTTGAGCATGCCGAAAGAGTTTGCGTAGTAGTTGATGGTGCGGGTGAGCGATGAACGGAAACCGGAAAGGTGCGTGCCGCCATCGACCGTGTTGATGGTGTTGGCGAAGGCGAAGACGTTTTCGGCGTAGCTGTCGTTGTACTGAAGCGCGATTTCCACTTCGACGGTGTCGCGCTTGCCTTCGATATAGATCGGCGAATCGTGAAGGACGCCTTTGCCCTTGTTGAGGTGCTTCACGAATTCGGCGATGCCGCCGGTGAAGCGGAACTCCGTCTTCTTGCCGCTGCGCTCATCGTCGAGCGTGATCTTCAGGCCTTTGTTCAAGAAGGCCAGCTCGCGGAGGCGCTGCGCCAACGTGTCGTAGCTGTAGACGATGGTTGTGAAGATCGAAGTATCGGCGTGAAATGTGATTTTCGTGCCGGTCTTGCGTGTTTTGCCGGAAGCTTTGAGCTTCGTCTTCGGCGTGCCTTTTTCGTAGGACTGTTCCCAGACTTCGCCCTCGCGCCAGATCTCCAGATCGAGCCAGTCCGACAGCGCGTTCACAACGGAAACGCCGACGCCGTGCAGACCGCCAGACACTTTGTAAGTGTCGCTGTCGAACTTTCCACCGGCGTGGAGAACCGTCATCACCACTTCAGCGGCGGGCTTCTTCTCCGTGGCGTGCATATCGACGGGGATGCCGCGGCCGTTGTCCTGCACGGTGACGCTATTGTCGTCGTGCACGGTGACATTGATTTCCTCGCAGTAGCCAGCCATGGCTTCGTCAACGGAGTTGTCCACCACTTCCCAGACCAGATGATGCAGACCCATTTCTCCGGTGGAGCCGATGTACATCGCGGGACGTTTGCGGACCGCTTCGAGGCCCGCTAGAACTTTGATGGAAGTCGCGTCGTACTTGTGCCCTGCGGCTTTTCCAGCCGCGGCATCTTTCTCAGCCATAGATCAAGCGTCTCCTCAGAATGCGTGGTGGTACGCGGAAGGCGGGTCGCGCGGATAGCTCGACACTTGCCTTGCCATTGGCCCCGATCGGCCGGCGAACCGGATCGACCGAGACTCGAAGGGTGCGATTCCATCCCGTCCCAATCCGAAAATTCGGGGAGACGCGGCGGAACTGTATTTTTCCCCTGCGGAGGGGAAAGCCCGGAGGTTTGAGGCTGAAGCGCTCTGGCGCGAGCGAAAAACCCAGCAGAAACCGGCCGAACTTAGTGCCGTTCTAGGTATTACTGGAACGAGAGGAAGTTTACTAAAGGCGGCGCAAAACCACAACAAAAAAATGCGTCCGGGCGTTTGTTTATCGCTATTTATATCAGCGACTTACGGCAATTTTGGCGCTCGTTGCAGGCGCGGTAGAAGGGCGTTTTTGGCGCGCCGAAATTTGACGATTTTTCGAGCCATGGCGCTCGCCATGGCTGTCATTTTGCCGCGTGATTTAGGCATTCAGGCGTTGAAACGGCACTGCGCGGCACTCGCCTCCGCAGCGCCGTCAAACCGACTGGGCCTCGCGAAACTGCACCGGGTCACTTCGCGAGTGACTTGCGCCAAGAAAGAGCGTAGGTTTTTGCGATATTTCGAGGTCCGTCGTTATGAAACGAAGCTGGAATTGGCCGGTGTGGACGGGCGCGTTGCTGGTTGTCGTGGGAGTGGTGAGCTATCCGCTGTTCTTCGTTGGTATCCCCGCGCTGCGCGATTTTCCATGGGCGAACCTTCCGATGATCGCGATCGGGTTGGTGCTACTGGCCGCCGGACTCGTGCGTGCGTACCGGCAACCGGAGCTCTGTCGCGGCAAAATTTTCGGCAGCCTGCTGGCGGTGCTTTCGTTGGCTTTCAGCGGACTTTTCCTCTACGGAATTTTTATCGGCGCCAAGCATGTGCTGCCCGCTTCGCCCGGCGCGCCGCAAGTGGGCCAAACAGCACCGGATTTCACTCTGCCGGATTCGCAGAATCGTGCAGTGAATTTGGCCAGCGTGCTGAATTCTCGGTTCACTCCGGAGAGTGCGAGCGGCGCGGTGGGCGCGGAGAAAACTGCCGGAGTAGTGCTGATTTTCTATCGTGGATATTGGTGACCGTTCTGCAACTCCGAGTTGCGGAGTTTCGAAAAGGCTCTACCGGAATTCGATGCACGGAAGATTCGAGTGATTGCGATCAGCGTGGATTTGCCGGTGGATTCGCAAAAATTGCGCGAGTCGCAGGGTTACACGTTTCCGATTCTATCGGACGCGAACAACGAAGTGATCCGCAGGTGGGGTCTGGTGCACCCGCACGGCGGACCGAGCGGCGCGGACATCTCGCGGCCCGCGGAATTTCTGATCGATCCTTCGGGAGAGGTGCGCTGGGTGAATCTGACCGGAGATTTCGTCGTGCGCGCGCGGCCTCAGGAAGCGCTCGCCGCCTTTGACGCGACCAGCGCGTCTTCTAAAACTGGCGGCGATTAGCCGAGGCTGTGCGAAGGGCGGCCGTCAGATGCGCATGGGCATTACCACATAGCGGTAGCGCGAAGAGTCGGAACCATCCTTGGCGACCGGGCGTAGCTGGCCGGCGGACTGTTCGTCTTTGAGCTCGAAGCTGATCTGGCCATCGGAGGAAGCCGCGAGAAAATCGAGAAGGTACTGCGCGTTGAAGCCGATGGCGATCGTTTCGCCCTTGTATTCCTTGCCGATCACTTCCTTTGCTTCGCCGTAATCCGGACTGGACGATGAAAGCTCCATCCCTTCATTCGAAAGCATGAACTTCACGGCGTGGGTGCGCTGGTCGGCGAGTTGAGCGACCCGGCGCAGCGCGGACTGGAGTTCTTCTTTCTCCAACACAAGTGTCTTGTTCGCGTCACGCGGGAGAACCGCTTCGTAATTCGGGAATTGCCCGGTGAGCTTGCGCGAAGTAAGCAGGCGACCGCCAAATTGGAAGAAGAGGTGGCTTTCGTCCTGGCCGAACTCGACCTGGCCGTCTTCGCCGATGCCCTGCGCGAGGCGCTGCACTTCCGTCATGGCTTTCTTCGGGACCAGGACGCTGGTCTCATTCGAGAAGCCTTCGAATTTGTGATCGATCTCCACCATCGCGAGCCTGTGGCCGTCGGTCGCCACCATGCGAACCGAGCCTGGCTTTAGCACAAGCAGCGCGCCATTCAGCGTGTAGCGTGACTCTTCCAGCGAAATCGCAAACGTGGTCTTGGCAATCAGGTCGGAGAGAAGTGCAGCGGGAATTTTTACCATCGCGTGCGGGAAATTCGGCAGCGCGGGAAAATTTTCCTTCGACATGCCGACGAGCTTGTAGTTCCGGCGATCGCAGGTGATGTGAACCCAGTGATTGTCGAGAAGCTTGAACTTGATCTCTTCTTCGGGCAACAGACGTACGAGCTCGAGAAGTTTTTTCGCGGGGATGGTGCCGGCGCCTTCTTTTTTGATCTTCGCTTCACATGAAGTGCGAATGCTTAGCTCGAGGTCGGTCGCCGTGATGGTGAGGCGATTGCCCTTTGCTTCCACAAGCAGGTTGGACAGAATGGGGATCGTCGTCTTGCGCTCCACCACGCCCTGCGTGTATTGCAATTCCTCGAGCAAATCGAATTTCTTTACGCTGAATTCCATCTCGGGCGACCCTCGCGTTTGCGTGCACGTACGTTTGCAGCGGTTACTCTACTGCTTTTCTTTAATTGAATAAATATATATGAACACCGTCGCCGTCGCCGCATCTGTGGAAATCGCGGAAAACGATCCAAACTCAACGGACGTCATCGGTTAGCACCGCGTGTGACTTGTGAGCGCCGTCGCAAAACGTAGTGCGCCGGAGCGAGACGCGCAGCAGCGGGCGATGCTCACGCCATCCACAAAATCTTGCACAGGAAAACACACAACCAAAAGGCGGGGATTTGTGAATATCTTTCGGTAAGTCTAACCGAATGAATCGAGTAGCCTGTTGATAATTTTGTTCAAATCTTTGTCGGATTGCCGCAGGCCTTCGATTTTGTTGATGGAATGCAGCACGGTGGTGTGATGTTTTCCACCGAACTGGCGGCCGATTTCCGGCAGCGATGCCGAAGTGAGCTGCTTCACGATGAACATCGCGACCTGGCGCGGGTAGGAAATCACCTTTGAATTGCTGCGCATCTTCAGATCCTGCGCGCGAAGGCCGAAGACTTCGCTGACGCGCTTCTGAATCTGCTCGATGGTGACCTTCTTCTCGTGGGTCTCGATGATGTTTTTCAGCACTTGCTGGGCGGTGGCGAGGTTCAGCTCCGCCCCAGTCAGCGAAGCGTACGCCATCAAACGGATCAAAGCGCCTTCGAGTTCGCGGATATTCGACTTGATGGAGCGTGCGATGTACTCGGCGACGTCATCGGGAACCTGAGCGCGTTCACTCTCAGCCTTTTTCTGCAGAATGGCGATCTTGGTTTCAAGGTCGGGTGGTTGAATGTCTGCGATCAAGCCCCATTCGAACCGCGAGCGGAGCCGCTCTTCAATCGAAGAGATTTCTTTCGGCGGGCAGTCGGAGGAGATCACGATCTGCTTCTGCTGGTCATAGAGCGCGTTGAACGTGTGGAAAAATTCTTCCTGCGTCCGCTCGCGCGTGGCGATGAACTGAATATCATCCACCATGAGCACGTCCATATTGCGGAAGCGGTCGCGGAAGGCCGCCATGCGCTCGAAACGAATCGAGGCAATCACTTCGTTGGTGAATTTCTCGGCGCTGACGTAGGTGAGGCGAAGTGCGGGGTTTCTTTTCTTCAGCGCGTGGCCGATGGCCTGCATCAAGTGCGTCTTGCCGAGTCCCACACCGCCATATAAGAACAGCGGGTTGTAGGATTTGGACGGCTGTTCAGCGACGGCGACGGCGGCGGCGTGGGCGAACTGGTTTGACGCGCCGACGATGAAGGAGTCGAAGGTGTAGCGCGGGTTCAACTGGTGTGCGACGGATTCAAAATCCAACTTCGCTTGCGCGGCAGCCGCTGCATGGGCCGCGGCAGGCTCCGCATCGGCGCAGACAAACTCCAATTGAAGCTGCGGCTTCCCAATTTCAGTGATCACGGCCTGAAGAAGCTGACCGTAGGTCTCGGTGAGGCGTTTGCAGAACAGGCGCGTGGGCACGCGAACGACGAGGCGGTCCTCTTCCAGGCGTTCCATCCGAGTGGGACGGAACCAAGTGGCGAAACTGTGTGGATTAACGCGCCGCTCTGTGTGAAGAAGAATCTTATCCCAAAGGTTCATCGAAAAAATCAGCCCTTGCCGCAGTTTCCAGACAAGTGGAAACGCTGTGGAAAAACCCGCCTCAGTGGACGGAAGAATTTTTGGTCTTATCGCTCAGGTTCGATGATGCTTTGCGAAGCGCCCCGAGTTGCATCATCTGACGAATCATCACGGTTCGAAAGTCACAAGACACGTGAGGCGGGATTCTGCCTAAACGCGACGTTGGTAGCAAGAGAAAACTGCGTGAATGCTGCTCGCACTCTCCACATATAATTCACAGGATTTCCACAGAGACCAATTTTATTTTCGGCGACGATTGTTCTTGATTCCGGCCAATTTTTTTAGGGCTGCTCGCGGAAAATTAACTTCGACGGCGCTTCGTAACTTCAATCGAGCCTAAAATTCACACGCTCAATCGATTTTGCACGACCTGTTTCTGGATCCACATCGATTTCCACCGAATTCATCTGCACGTCGCCTTCAGCGACAGTGAACTTGGTGGGCATCGAATCGAGAAAGCGCTGCACGATGGGTTTTTTCTCCATACCAATCACCGAATCGTGAGGGCCGGTCATGCCGACATCGGTGATATACGCCGTGCCTCCGGGCAGCACCCGATTATCCGCGGTGGGGACGTGGGTGTGCGTGCCGAGCACAGCCGAGACGCGCCCATCGAGATGCCAACCCATGGCCTGCTTTTCCGAGGTGGCCTCAGCGTGCATGTCCACGACGATCACTTTCAGGTCTGCAGGCAGCGACTCAAGCTCGCGATTCACGGTGCGGAACGGATCTTCCAGCGGCGTCATGAAAGTGCGGCCCTGCAAATTCAGGACGGCGAACTTCACGCCGTTGCGCGCCACTCCGACGTACTGGCCTTTACCCGCCGAGCCTTCGGGAAAATTCGCAGGGCGAATCAATCGCGGCTCATGCGGGAAGAAGTCGATGATCTCTTTGCGATCCCAGATGTGATTGCCGCCCGTGATTACTTCCACGCCGGAACTGAACAACTCTTCGGCAAGGCGCGGCGTGATGCCGAAGCCGGACGCCGAGTTCTCGCCGTTGGCGATACAGAGATCGATTTTGCGCTGCACGACAATATCCGCCAGCCGGTCGTGCACGATTTTTCGTCCCGGGGAGCCGACAACATCACCGATAAACAGTATTTTCACTCGAAAGATCCGATCTCTTTGGAGCTGGAAGTTTACGACGGAATGCGAGCCGCGCTAGCAGAACGGTCCACTTCGCCGTGCGTTGCTAGGCCCTGAACCCCACGAATAGGTGGGTGCCCTGCGCCTGCTTTAAGGCTATCCGGCCAGCCGAAACCGGCAGACGGCACAAGGGCAGGACGACGCGGACTCCCTGGGATCCAGTGTTGGTTCAAAAGACCGTCGCAACGTCACCTGCGTCGCAGGCGCGTTCCGCGGACTATTGTATCAGGATTCGCGGAGCGGTCCGGCCACCGTCGCGTTCCGCAGAAAAAAAAGCGCTGCGGGTTTCGTCGTGAGGACCGAGCCCGCAGCGGTGGAATTGCTTTAACCGCGGATCGCTTCCTAGAAGTGGAAGCCGATCTCGGCGGTGAGGGCTCTCGGCGTTACGTAGTGCGTGCCGCTGAACGTCGAGAGAAAGTTGTAGACGGCTTCCTTGTTCGCAATGTTGATGGCCGTAAAGCGAAGACTCCATTTGTATCGATCGCCGCGAAAAAGATTGTCGTCGCCGACTGCCAGATCGAACAGGTTGCGCGGCGCGACGCGCGGCGGATTGTGATCGTCGTTTTCGGTTCCAGGTTTCGGAATCGTCAGATACTTCGATTTGTATTCCGACGACGGGCAGGAGTTGGACGCGATAATCGGAGTGCCGGTGGGATTCGTCGGACTCGGAGGCGTTGCGAATACCCCTGCGCACGAAAGTCCAGCCTCAAATTGCTGATCGGGAGAGAGACCAGAGACATCCACGAAGCCGGGGACTTGCGCGCCGGCACAGTTGCCTCCATCGCAGGGAACAGGACCTGCGACGAGACCGCTGTCATAGCGCCAGTTGAAACCAATCCAGGGCCACAGTTTCTTGGGTTGGTATTGGAGGTGAGAGGTCTGGTTGAAATGTTCGTCGTGGTCAATCCGGAATGGACTGAAGCTTCCGGGAGTAATGGGCACAGCGCCTACGCCCCCGAGTTGTGGAGTGAAGAACCGGGCGGCGACGCTGGACATAACGACCAGCGCAGTGAGCCCGTGATAATCTGGCACCGTCGCGCTGACGGCAAAGCCCGGGATTTTCGAATTGTTCCACTCGATTGGGAACGTGATCGGCGTGGTGCCCAGCACGCTGAAGTCGTAGGCGTTGTGGGTGTATTTCCAGATGTACTCACCGTTTATCACCAGATATTTTCCGAACGCTTGCTGTAGGCCGGCGTGAAACTCGTTACGAAAGCCCGGAGCAAGAGGTGTGGCTGTGCCGGAGGTGCAACCCTCGCCTTCGGCTGCGAACAGGGCGCCGACAACGGGGTTCAAGCACCCTACGCTGGAAAGCACCAGATTCTCGTTAAATGGACTTTCCAGAGTTCGCGCATAGGAAACGCGTAGAACGGTGTTGGTTTGCTTGACGTTGTATGCAAGGCCCAAGCGCGGCTCTGCTTGAGTCGCCTTCGAGAGCCCGTTGTAAAGATCTCCGCGGATACCCAGATTGAACGACCAATTTCCTGCGGTAATCGTGTCCTGCACGTACATCGCGAGCTGTTTTACGTCCGTATGACCGGGGTAAAGATACTCCGCGCTGTTTGTCTGACCACCGGGACAACCGTCGCTACCAGGCAACGCGGCAGTTCTGGTCAAGTCGATACAACCAAGGAGCGGAACGAATGCACCGACGGTCCCTTGACCGAGGTTTGGCGTCAGCGCACCGGTGCATTGCGTCTGAGAGGTGATCGTCGGACTCGTGTTCGGAGTTCCGTCCGCATTGAGACACACGGCATTCAATGTGGGATCCACGATTCCGAAGGTGTCGTGCTCGGTGAGGAACGTCTGTTCATACACGATCCCCGCCTTGATGTTGTGAATGCCTTTCACAACGGAGAGCTCGGAATGAGCACCGGCGTTTGTTAGCGTGCGGTATTGACTGGCGGCTTCCTGTTGAAGATCCGAGGGGCCGAGGTCAGCGAAGGGATTGTCGCTGCCATAATAGTTGAACTGGTCGCGCCGGACAAACCCTCCGAGCGATAACACCGTGGATGAATTGATCAAATGTGTCCAAGTTGGCGCGATGTTGTAGGTTCCGATCTTGGAGCGCTGATCGGTAGGCCCGACAGGAACGCCATTTGGACCAAGGCCACCGTTATCAACGACCACGCCATACCAAGGCGATGCGAATTGCCCGTCGAATGTATTCGGCGTCTGGAACCAGGAGCGGGTATACAGCAAGTTAAGATGAATTGAGTCTGCAGGGTTGAACTGATAGTCAATGCGGTCGAAGATGTTCTCTTCGTTGCCCTTGTCGTGCATTACGGTGTACTCCGGACCGTCAAGAAACCGGCCGCTGTTCAAACCATTGACGGAGATGAAATTTCCCCACTTTTCGCCGCCGTACGCGAGGTCGAAGCCAGCGTTCGAGGTGCCGAAACTGCCGTACGAGGCTGTGACGGTGCCGTGGGGAGTGGTGACACCCTGGCCTGAGCGAGTGGTTACCTTGATGACCAGGCTGGTCTTGTCTCCGAACTCGGCGGGCGGTGCTCCGGAGATGACTTCCAGTGATTGGACAGAATCAATCGGCAGTTGATTTGAAAACACCTTGCTCTGCTGATCGGTAATGGGCTGGCCGTCCACGGAAAATGAATTTTCAGCGTGGTCACCGAGCCCGTGAAACAGTCCATTTGAATCCGCGGCGACGCCGGGCGTCGAAAGCGTGACGAGCGAACTGACGGAGGACGAAGCACTTTCAATCGGCAGTTTTTGAAACAAGTTGCGGTCCACATCGGTGTGAAACGTAGGATCGTTTTCGACAAGATCGCCGCCACCTTCGACCGTGACCGTCGCCGTTCCTCCAGCAACCTTAAGCGCGATCTTTACGTCAAGCGGAACGGAGGAGCGAACCTCGATGTCCTGAGCATAGGACGCAAACCCTGCGACCGATACGGTCAGGTGATAAGGATTGAACGGCACGTTCGGAAAGCTGAAGTTTCCGGTGGCATCAGACGTTGTCGAGCGCTCAAACCCGCTGACCGGGTTGTGAATTGTGACCGTGGCGTTGGCCACGACTGCCCCGGACGGATCGGTTACCGTTCCCAGCACGTTCCCAGAATTCCCGGTTTGTGCCTTGACGACTTGGACCGCAAACGCGACTGCAAGAAGCAAAACGACTGCTGGTAATCGAAATACACGCCTCACTCTCATCAATAATTCCCCTTTAAATGAAATAGGGCTCCGCCGCAATGAGTGCGGCAGTCGCCGAATGAAGGTGGAACTCGACGCAAAACGCGTGAGGTTCGCGCGCTGTGCGCTGGGGGATTCAGTTTTCAGTTTTGAGAGATTTACACCGGAGGAGCGCGAGGAATCTGCTGGGTAAAGATGGGTTCAACAGAAGGTGGCAATGTGTTGAATAACGCGAGGCGAACGACGGGAAACTGGGATGTCGAAAGCGACTGTGCGGCCGGCTTTGGAATCGCCGCGTGGCCGATGTGGCAGACCTGGCAATGGCGGTCGTCCGAGCCGTCTGCGTGCGAGTGATTCACGCCCTGCGCGATGAATACGCACACGGACAGCATCACGAGCAGAGCGAGAATCCGTTTTGTGGTCACACTTCGCATCGCAACGTTTTTAGGTGCCCGAGCCACTGGGCCGGGATCACACCTGCAAGACGTCTCCATGCCGCGCGAACATTTTGTACATCACCGGGCTGACGATGCGGCCGAGGAACAACCGCGAGACCAGGCCCGCGACAATGACGATCGCGAACGGCTTTTGCGAGTCCGAGCCTATGCCCGTAGATAGCGCCGCGGGCAAAAGGCCGAGACAAGCGACCAGTGCCGTCATCATGATTGGACGAAAGCGAATCAGCGACCCGTCGACGGTCGCCTGCTCGATATCCATGCCTTCGAGCCTCAATTTATTGATGTAAGAAACGTCGATTACGGCTGTCTCCACGCCGACGCCGAGCAGTACCAGCATTCCGAGCAGCGACGAAACGCTGAACGGCGTGTGCGTCAACTTCAGAGCGAGCAGTGCGCCCACCGGTTCCGTGATGATCACGCTGAGCACCACGACGATCGGAAATTTCGCGTTGCCGTAGAGCGCGAACAAGATCATGAAGATCAGGATCACTGTGAGAGGCGCGACCAAATAGACCTGGCTCATGGCAGTGAGAAACTCGCTGTACTCGCCGCCCCACGCGAGGCGATAACCTACGGGCAGGGACTTCTGTACATCCGCGATGGCGCGCTGGCCGTCGCGAACCGCGCTGGCGAGATCTCGCCCTTCGATGCTGTACTGCACGCCGATGTAACGCGAGTTGTTTTCGCGGTAGATGAATGAAGCGCCGTTGCCTTCGTGAATGTCCGCTACTTCACTGAGCGGAATTTGCTGACCCGTAGGAGTGCCGACGAGAAGGTTCGCAATCTGCTGGGCGTTCTCGCGGAATTGCGGTTGCATACGGACGACGAGATCAAACAGCTTCTCACCCTGAATCACCTGCGTCGCGGCCTGTCCGCCAACGGCGGCCTGCACGATGGCTTCCACGTCTGCCACGTTTACGCCATAGCGCGCGATCCGCTCGCGATCCACCTGCACAATCAGCGAAGGCTGACCGAGTTCGCGCACAACGGTCAATTCGGTGAATCCGGGCACTCGCTCAAGGCGGCGCTTGATTTCGAGTGCTTTGTCCTGCAGAACGTTCAGGTCAGTGCCGTAGATCTTCACCGCAAGCGCGCTCTTCAGGCCGGTCAGTGCTTCGTCGACAGCATCCTCAGCGGGCTGCGTGTAGTTGAAGATCACGCCGGGATAGGCGTTGAGCTGTTTCTGGAGATCCTCGATCAATTCGGCTTTGGTGTGAACGCTGCTCGATTTCCAAATTGGATCTTTGTAGGGCTTGAGCCCGACGTAGAACTCGCAATTGAAAAATCCGGTCGGATCGGTGCCGTCGTCGGGCCGGCCAAGCTCGGAGCCGACGTCGGTAACCATCGGATACTTCGCGAGGATGTTGCGAATCTGCGGCGCGACTTTCGCAGCTTCCTCGTACGAGATCGTGTACGGCATGGTGGCGCGGACCCACAACGCACCTTCGTCCAGGTGCGGCATGAATTCGCCGCCGATGAACGGAATCAGCAGCAGGCTCGCCGCGAGAATAATCACCGACACGATCACCGTTAGCCATGGCCGTTGGATGCACCATTTCAATTCGGACGCGTACTCGTTCTTGATCCAGTCGAAGGCGCGGTTTCTCTTTTCGCGCACTCCATTCTTGAACCAGTAACTGCATAGCACCGGGACGAGCGTGAGCGTGAGGATCAGCGAGCCGATTAGCGCGACGCCCATGGTGTCCGCCATCGGGTGAAACAATTTCCCCGACGGACCGCTGAGCGCGTAGATCGGGATGTAGCCCGCGATGATGATCGCGACCGAATAGAAGATCGGTCGGTCGACATCGCGCGCGGCGGCCAGGATCACTTCGTACAAATCGTAGGACTGGCCTTCGCGCAACCCGAGCTCGCGGTAGATGTTCTCCACCATCACGAGCGTGCCGTCGATGATGATTCCGAAGTCGATTGCGCCGATCGACAGAAGGTTGGCCGCGACGCCGCGCGCGTTCAGGAAAATGAAGGAGAAAAGGAGCGCCAGCGGAATGGTGAGAGCCACGATCACCGCTGCGCGAATGCTGACGAGGAAAAAGATCAGCACGATGAGCACGAGCGTCATGCCCAGCATCATGTTTTCTTCCACCGTGTTGATCGTGAGGCGGACGAGGTCGCTGCGGTCGTAATACGGCAGGACCTTCACGTCCGGCGGAAGAATGTGCGAGTTCAGCTCGGCGGTTTTTTCCTCGACGCCCTTGAGCACGTTTTGTGTCTGCTCGCCGCGGAGCATCATGATGACGCCTTCGACGGCGTCGTCATTCTTGTTGAATCCGAATTGGCCGAGGCGAGGCGCGTGGCCGATGGCGACATCGCCGACATCGCGCACTCGAACCGGCACTCCATTCTGCGATCCGATGATCACGTTGCGAATGTCGTTTTCGTCGCGAATCAAGCCCAGGCCGCGAACGTAGTAGAACTGGCTGCCCTGGGAGTAGAAGCCGCCGCCGGTGTTGGCGTTATTGATCGAAAGCTGCTGCACGATTTGCGGGACTGCGATGTGGTACCCATACAACCGCGCTGGATCGAGCAGTACTTGATACTGCATCACCGTGCCGCCAAAACCGGAATCATCGGCGACGCCGCGCACTTGCTTGTATTCGCGCTCGAGTACCCAGTCTTCGATCGTTTTCAATTCCTGCGGTGTTCGATCCGGACTGACAATCACGTAGCGGTAGACGAGGCCAGACGGGCTCGAGAGCGGCGCCAGTGTCGGCTGAACGCCGGTGGGCAGCGTAACTTCGCTCAGGCGCTGAAACACGATCTGGCGAGCGAAATAATCGTCGGTATTGTCGTCAAACGTGAGGATCACATCCGAGAGCTCGTAGAGCGAGATAGAGCGCTGAATCTCCATCTTCGGCACGCCGTTCATTTCCACTTCGATGGGAAGCGTGATGAGGCGCTCGACTTCCTCCGCGGCGTGGCCGGGCCATTGGGTGATGACCTCCACCATCGGCGGAGCGAGGTCCGGATATGCGTCCACCGGCATGCGCTGGAACGAAACGGCGCCGCCGATGATGATGAAAACGGCCAGCATCAAGATCAGAAACCGCTGCCGCAACGCGAATTGGACGATTCGGTGGATCATCAATAATTTAGTGTTGGAAAGAGTTCGCGAACTGCAGGAACAGGCTGCCGTTCCCCGCGATTTTTTCTCCCGGCGAAAGACCCTTCAGCACCTGCGTCTGCCCGTTCTCGCTCTGGCCAATGTCGACCGAGCGGCGCCCGAAAGTGTTCGAGCCGTTGGCCACGTAAACGAACGGCTGATTTTCGTCGTCGCGCAGAACGGAGGCGTCCGGAACGGCGATGGCGTTCTGCATCGAGCCGGCGGTAACGACCGCGGTTACGTACATGTTGTTCTTCAGTTTCTCGCCGGGATTATCGACCACGATGCGTGCCTGCAGCGTTCGCGTGGTGGGATCGACTGCTGGCGACACGAACGAAATTTTCCCGTGAAAAGTGGTGCCAGGGTAAGAATCTGTCTGAATGACTACGTCGTCGCCGACTTTCACGAAGGCGAGATCGCTCTGGTAGACATTCGCAAGCACCCAGACGGTGCTCATGTCGGAAATGACGAAGGCCTGCGTGGTACCGGCGGTCAGCAGTTGGCCGGGGGAAATATCACGCTCGACGATTTCACCGCCGATCGGTGAGAGCAGCGGAATTTCGGACGAACTTGGCGCATTCACCAAATCTTCCGGCTTGGGGATCCCGAGGATTTTCAGACCGAGCAGCGCGGCGTTCAGGTCCGCCTGCGCCTGGTTGCGGTCGCTCTCGGCCTGCAGAAGATCGCGTTCGGCGATGGCGCTGTGCGCATAGAGGTCTTTGGCGCGGTCATAATTTTTGTCGGCCACGCGGTAGGTGTCCTTCGCCTTGAGATAGGAAGCGAAGAGCAACGAATAATCGGGGCTGGTGACGGTGAGTAGCGGCTGATCTTTCTTCACGCGTTCACCGGGCACGACCAGAATGCGCGTTACCGGGCCGCCCACCTGAGTGATTACGGGCGTGGTGTTGAACGCGTTGTAGGCCACTGCGCCGGTCAGGCGGAGAGTACGGGTGAGAGTCGTTGGTTCGACGGTTACGACCTGCACGTGGGACATCTGTTCCTGCGGAATCGTGAATAGCGACGCTTGTTCGGATTTCGTTTCTTTTCCGCTGAACGAGGTCATCTGGCTTGCGCGCTGATCGGAGCTGCATCCCGCGGTCAGGCCTGCAGCGAGGAGCGCCAGTGTCATGCGCAACGCACGGTGGTTGTACGCGAGCGGGATCATGGCAAGGTCCTCACGCCCACGGCTTCGCGAAGCTGTTCAACGGCCGTGAGGTACGCTGCAAGTGTCTGGCGGTAGCTGAGCTGCGCCGCGCGGAAGCTGCGCTCGGCGTCGAGAAAGTCCAGCAGGCTCGCCGCGCCGCGCTTGTAGGAGTATTCGGTGATGTCCCGGGATTTCTGCGCTGCGTTGAGATAACCGGAGCGGTAGAGCGTGATTACTTTGTCGTTTTGGCGGACCGTTTCGTAGGCGTCGAGCACGTCGCTCATCACCTGGTCACTTGCGGCCAGTTCGAGTTCCTGCGCTTGATTGATGGCATAGCTGGTTCGCGCAATCTCGCCTTGATTCTTGTCGAAGAAAGGCAATTCCCAGCTTGCACTCAAGTCCAGCGTGCTGAGCCCGCCTGTGTGCGCGTAGGTGGCGGTTCCAGTCACATCGCGCTTGCCGTTTGCCCTGGCCAATTCGTACTGGCTCTTGGCTGCGGCCACGCCTTGTACAGCGGCGCGGAAATCCGGCCGGGACTGAAGCGCCTTTGCCTGGAGGTCCTCGAGCTTCATGGTGACCGGGGTGTAGTCGAAATCGCCGCTGACGTCGTAGTCTTCAGGCACGGATTGATAGCCGAGGTACTGCCGCAACCCGACTAGCGCCTGAACCTTGGCGAGCTGCGCCTGCGATACGTCGCTTTGAAATTGAAGAAGCTGGAGCTGAATTTTAAGAAAGTCCGCTTCGCTGATGTCGCCGGCTTTGTAGCGAACTTGGCTGATGTCGACGGTCTTCTGAAAACTGTTCTGATCTTCAAGCGCCAGATCGAGCGTGGACTCGGCGAGTTGCACGGCGAAGAACTGAGATGCGACGTTGAAAACCAACGTGCGCTCGTTGTCGGCGACGGTGGATCGCGTTACGGCTGTGGCATCCTGGGCAGCCTGCAGCCGATGTTGTCGCTTCTTGCCGCGCTCAAACAAGTAACTCAAGCCGAGGTCGAATTCCGCGTTGTTATCGATGTATTCGCCGCTGAAGGCGTTCGGCTGAAAAAACGGGAAATACTGCTCGCCGATCGCGAGCACTGGATTGGGCCGCAAGTTGGCGGTGATTTCCTGGGCTTGGTTCTGCTGGATGGTGGTCTGCGCCGCCTTCAAATTATGGTTGTGCTGAACGGCGAGCTGGATCGCTTGGTCCAGCGTGAGGCGTACGGCTCCGTGCGTCTGGCCCGTCTGCGTGGAGGCGGGCGTTTGCGGGACCGGCTGTTGCTGGGTGGGAGCGGCCTGGCCGAAAGCAAGCGCTGGAAACGACACCGACGCGGCGATCAAGGCGCGCTGCAAAAATCGTAAACGCATGGTCTTCAACCTTCTGAAAACAAAAATGGGAAGTGAGTCGGTGTGCCAGTGGGCACAGGACTAGCAGAATGCTTTATGCGGTGGGCGGAGCGCGGGCCGGAAGCCGCCGCGCGGGTTGGAACGGAGTCTCGGTGGGCGGTGCGACATCGGTTCGGACGCCGACCTGCGCGAACGACGGCGCATTATCGGCAACGAAAGGTTGATCGATCGGCTGGTGGTTCAGATGACAGATCGAGCAGTTGGATTCGGTGGTGCCGGTGTGACTGTGGACCACCGTTCCGAGCGTCATGGCAAACACCAGCAGCGCCAGAAGCACGACTGGTATCGCAAGCGCTCGAATTGAGTTGCGGCGGTTCATACGGAAGTTGCTGATAACCGGCGTGCTCCGAGCTCGCCCGGTGGAACACCCCAACCCTCCCATCATATAAGAGGATGGCGCGGCCCACCAATGTGTTGTGTCTCAGAGTTGTAATTTAAGCACGAGCCGGCGGGAGCGGGATTACGCCGTGCGGGGCCGCTCGGTGAGCGGATCTCTAGCTTGCGTGTTCGAGGGCCTTTTCGACCATGGACACGCACTTTTCCATGCGCTGGCGGATCGGGCCTTCGAGCTTTTGGTTGCGCTGGCGGAGCGCGAAGGTTTCGTCGGCTATGTTGAGCGCCGCGAGCACCGCGACTTTCACCGAGTCGACGAGTTGCGTGGATTCGGATACGGCGCGCATCTTTTTGTCGACATACGCGGCGAGTTCGGTGAGGTATTGCTCGTTGCCGTCGGCATTGACGTTGTAGGTCTGGTCAAAAATTTCGATCTTCATCGGTGCGCTCCCGGCTCAGGCAACGTCATTGTCGGCCATCGCGCGGGCGGGCGCAACGGGCTGTTGAAAATTTGGCAGTTCCGGGCCGCGAAGCTGGGTTGCTGGTGGTTAGGATGTACGGAGCGAAGCGCCGAGATTTTTCTCAAGCGCCGCCACGATGCGCGCGGAAAACCCGTTGAGCTGCGCGTCGGTGAAGGTAGCCTGCGAGTTCTGGAACGTGACCCGGATCATCAGCGAAAATTTTCCCGGCGGAACCTGTCCGCCGCGGAAAAGATCGGCCGCTTCGATGCTGTGAAGCTCGGGGATGCCGAGTCCGATGATCGTTTCGGTGACTTCCGAGAACGCTGTGCCATCGTCGAGGACCAGCGAGAAGTCGCGTTCGACGGATGGAAAGCGCGGAAGCGGAACGAAACGCAGCGCGGCTTTCGCAGCTTCAACGCCGACAAGGAGCGGCTCGAGCGCCAGTTCGGCGACGAAAACGTTTTGGCGGAGCTTTAGCGGGTCGGCGACTTTACGCGAGAGCTGGCCGGCGATGCCGATGTGTTGGCGACGCTGGACCTCGGGACCGTCGGCGCCGCGCTCCAGAGAAATTTGCGCCGCCCGCACGGGCGTGAGCCACGAAGGGCCGCCGCCCAGCCACTCAAAGCCGCCCGCGATTTGGCCGATACGATCGAGATCGCCTTTCAGATTCGCGAACCCGTATTCCTGCGCCTGTTCGTGAACTGTTTTTTCCTGCGCGAGGCCGGTGGCGCCGAGCGTAAGCACGCGCGTCTCGACCGGCTGGCCATCGCGGAGCTCGTACCGCTTTCCCACTTCGAAAAGGCGGACGTCACGCTGGCCATGATTCAAGTTCCACTCGATCGCACGGACCATGCTCACGGTACCGCTTGAACGCAGCACAGAAGCGTCTTCAGCAAGCGGGTTGCCGATCTCCGCGGGCGTGATGCCTTCGGGGCGAAAGATCTCGTCCCGTTGCGAGTCGACGATGGGGATTTCGACGATCTCGCGATAACCCAGTGCGACGAGGCGTTCGAGCAACTGATCGAGCGCGACGGCGTGCGGCAATCGGCGCGCAGGCAATTTTGAAGGCGGCAGGCGCGGCGGGAACTTGTCGTAGCCGTAATGGCGCGCGACTTCTTCGATAAGGTCGACGGCGCGCGTCACGTCGCTGCGCCAGGAAACTTGCTTGCATTCCCAGACGGCAGCGATCGAGCCGTCCGCGCCACGATTCTCGTCGACGCGGACGGGATGAAAGCCGAGCGCGCTCAGGATGTCTTCGATGTCGCGGTCGGGGACGTCCGCACCCATCACGCGCAGCAGTTCATGGCGGGAAAGCTCGATCGTTTTTTGGGGCTGGCGCGAAGGATAAACGTCCACGACGCCGGCGAGAATTTCGCCGCCCGCGAGTTGCTGGATCAGTTCAGCGGCGCGGCGGGAAGCAAACTCCGCCATTTCCGGATCGGCGCCGCGTTCGAAGCGGTATGAGGCTTCGGTGCGCAAGCCGAGAGCTTTCGAGGTGCGGCGGACAGAAATGGGATCGAACCAGGCGCACTCGATCAGGATGTTGCGCGTGCCGAAGCCGATCTCGGATTCAGCGCCGCCCATCACGCCACCGATGGAAACGGCGCGCGCAGCGTCGGCTACGACGCACATGTCTTTTGTGAGCGTGCGCTCCGCGCCATCCAGAGTTCGGAGTTTTTCTCCGGGATGCGCACGGCGGACGACCAGGCGTTTTTCGGCGAGCTTGTCGAAATCGAACGCGTGCATGGGATGGCCGAGCTCGAACATCACGTAGTTCGTGACGTCGACCACGTTATTGATGGATTTTTCTCCGATGGATTCGAGCCGCTGGCGGAGCCAGTCAGGCGATGGCTGCACTTTCACGCCCCTGATGACGCGTGCGGTGAAGCGGCCGCACAGATCTTGCGCTTCGATATCGACGCGCGTGGCTGATGCTGCGGTCTGTTGCGATTCTTTCAGCGCCGGATGCAGAGGCTTGAGCGATTTCTTGTAAATGGCGGCGAGTTCGCGCGCGATGCCGAGATGGCCCAGACAGTCGGGACGGTTCGCGGTGACCTCCGCGTCGAGAATCGGGCCCGCGGCACTGTCTTCAACGGATTCGATAGCCACACCCGCGAGCGAGAGCCGGGACGCGACGTCGGCCGGCGTTGCCTCGACGTCCGCAAATTCTTTCAGCTCATTGAATACGATCTTCATTTTCGAAATTTGCTCGCGTACGCCGCTAGAACTGCTGCAAGAACCGAACGTCGTTCTGGAAAAGCAAGGGCACTTCCGTGACGCCGTACTTCATCATCGCCAGGCGATCGACGCCCATTCCAAACGCGAAGCCGGAGAGCCGCTCGGGGTCGTAATTCACGAAGCCGTAGACTGCGGGGTTCACCATGCCGGCGCCGAAAAGCTCGATCCAGCCGCTCTGTTTGCAAACGCGGCAGCCTTTGCCCCCGCAGACATGGCACGAGGCGTCGACTTCGGCCGAAGGCTCGGTGAAAGGGAAGTAGCTGGGGCGCAGGCGTGTTTTCGTTTTCGGGCCCAGAAACGCGCGCGCGAAATAATCCACCGTGCCTTTGAAATCGCAGAACGTGATGTCGGTATCGACGGCGAGGCCTTCGATCTGGTGAAACATGTAGCCGTGCGTCGCATCGGGATTGTCACGGCGATAGACTTTGCCCGGGACGACGATGCGGACTGGCGGCGGTTGCTTCTCCATCGTGCGAATCTGCATGGGCGATGTATGCGTGCGAAGCAGATCGCCGTTGCGCGCGCCTTTGATGTAGAAGGTGTCCATGTTGTCGCGCGCGGGATGATGCTCTGGAATGTTGAGCGCTTCGAAGTTGTAGTAAGGCGTTTCGATCTCGGGGCCTTCGACCACGCTGAAACCGATCGCGCCGAAAATGCGGAGGAGTTCGTCGTAGGTCTGGCGGATCAGGTGGCGCGTGCCGATGGAGTGCTCGATGCCGGGCAACGAGAAATCGATTTGCTCGCGTGCGAGGGCAGCTTGTTCGGTGGCTGCATCGATCGCGGTTTGCTTTTCGGCGACGATGGCATCGATGTGCGCTTTGAGCTTATTCAGTTCCTGGCCGACAGCGCGCTTAAGGTCAGGCGATGCGGGTTTGAGCCAGTTATCGGTGATTTTGGTGAGTTCGCCGGATTTTCGTCCAGTCCATGCGACCAGGAACGCGCGCCAGTTTTCAGCGTTTGCGGAATTTGCGGTTGCTTGCTGATCGAAACGCGCGCTGACTTCCGCGAAGCGCGCAGCCACTTGCGCCGGCGTAGTGTCGCCGAGGCTCGCGAGCGTTTGTTCGACGGTCGATTTCTCGGTCATGTGCTCGAACGGCAGGGTACAACAATTTGCCCGGCGCTCCACGCAGAACGCCGGGCCACAGTTTCAGACGGATCGAGCGGCTTTAGTGCTTTGCGGCAGCGGCCGGCTTCGGCAGATGCGGCTTGGCGGACGCGACCAGCGCGGTGAAGCCGTCGGCGTCGTTCACGGCGAGATCCGCGAGGATCTTGCGGTCCAGCTCGATGCCGCTCGCTTTCAGGCCGTGAATCAGCTGGCTATAGGTGAGGCCGTTGTTGCGCGCGGCGGCGCCGATGCGCTGAATCCAAAGCGCGCGATATTCGCGCTTGCGGACGCGGCGATCGCGGTATGTGTAGCGCAGGGAGCGATTCACCGCTTCTTTTGCGGAGCGATAGAGCTTTCCCTTTGTCAGGAAAAAACCCTTGGCGTGTTTTAGAAGCTTTTTGCGGCGCGCGCGGCGTTTGGTTCCGCGTTTAACTCGAGGCATGGTTCATCTCCTATCGATTCAATCAAATGCGATTCCGATTTGGTGCAAGGAGACAAACGCGGCCCAACCGCCGGCAAAGATGCGCCAGCATCAGGACGGGTTTGTCTCGGTTGACTTCATTTAGGTTCCGCCGATGCGAAGATAAATCTTCGCTTGCGAAACAACCGGCCTGCAGGCACCCGTTACGCTCTGTTTGGCACGGTTCCATCAAGGCTCTCAAACGAGAGGCCTGAGAAATTCTGTGGCCCGGACTTACAGGCCGTATGGCAATGCGAGGCGCACGTTTTTCACGTCCGCTTGATTCACGGCGACCTTGTTCAAGAGCTTGCGCATACGGCGCGGCTTCTTGGTGCCGAGCAAGTGACGCTTGCCGGAATGCCAGCGCAGAACCTTGCCGGTAGACGTGATCTTAAAGCGCTTGGCGGCGCCGCGGTGCGTCTTGAGCTTCATCTTCTTATTCTTTTTCACGACGATATCCCTCTGTTGCGCAGCCGCTCGCGGCCGCTACTTTATTTCCCCGGCTCGATTTCAGCGATTGATTGCTGACGAAATCCGCAAGAACTGAAAAATCCGGTTAAACCTGCTCGCCTAGGCCGACCGCTTTTGTCGGAGCCGACGCGGCCGCGCCTTTTTTCGGCGCCAGAAGCGCGAGCAAAATATTCGCTTCCATGCGCGGACCGAACTCAACCTGCGCGTGGTCGAGGATCTCTTTCAAGAGCCGGTCCATCTTCTTGCGGCCGACTTCCTGGTGCGCCATTTCGCGGCCGCGATGGAAGATCATGGCCTTCACTTTGTAGCCGTCGCCGAGGAAGCGGATGATCTGATTCTTGCGAACCTGAAAATCGTGCTCGGCGGTGGAAGGCCGGAACTTCACTTCCTTGATGTGCGAACTCTTCTGGTGCTTCTTGGCTTCGTGCGCCTTCTTATTCTGCTCGTACAAAAACTTGCCGTAATCCACCAGCTTGCAGACCGGTGGAACCGCGTTCGGCGAGATTTCCACAAGGTCGATGCCGGCGTCACGAGCCGCTTTCATGGCGTCAAAATACGTCATCACGCCAAGCTGATTTCCCGCTTCGTCTACTACACGGACTTCTCGGGCACGAATCCGTTCGTTGACCCGAAGGCCAGGAACTCCACCACGTTCAGCGATAAATACACCTCCCGGGCTCACGAAAATGCTGTTCGTGGCCCGCTATCCAGCCCTGTACAGGCAGAAAAGTGCTGTACCAGGGGCGGGCCAAAAAGTATAGCACGCAGAGGCGGCCATCCCGCAAGCTCGAATGTCAGATGCGACACCTCGCCTGCTGGGCGTGTATGGCTGTAATAGGATTAAACCGCGAAAGCTCATGCGCGCTGAAACCCATCCCTTCGAAGGCCGACCATTTCTAACCGCCGAGTGGCGGAACTTGGTTCTGCTGAACTATGACGTCGCTCCGGCTTTGCTGGATCGCTATGTCCCTCAAGGGACGGAGCTTGACTCGTTTGGCGCGAGGACGTTTGTCAGCCTCGTTGGCTTCCAGTTCCTGGCAACCAAACTCGGCGGCCGACTCGCGATTCCGTTCCACTCCCACTTCGATGAAGTGAACCTCCGGTTCTATGTTCGTCGCCAAGTCGATGGCGAAATCCGGCGAGGCGTGGTGTTCGTGGCGGAGATTGTCCCGCGGCGGGCGATCGCGGTGGTGGCGCGAGTGGCCTACAACGAGAATTATTTCTGCTACCCGATGAAGCATGAGATTTCTCCGGAGGGAGAGGCGCGGAGGTTGCGATACCGGTGGAAGGCGGCCGGCGCGGACTATGCGCTCGCGGCCCGGACTTCTGGGGAGCCAAAGACGCCGGGGAATGGCAGCGTAGAGCAGTTCATTTCAGAGCACTACTGGGGTTACGCGAAGCAGCGGGATGGAGGGACCAGGGAGTATCGAGTGGCGCATGAACCCTGGAGAGTCTGGAATGCGGTCGAGGCGGGATTCGAGGGGAATGCGGGGCAGCTGTATGGGAGTGAGTTTGCGAGCGCGCTTGGAGCGGAGCACGTGTCGGCGTTTGTGGCGGAGGGCGGGGTGGTGGAGGTGTTCAAGGGGAGGAGAATTGAGGAGTAGCGGGCGTGTTTGTTTGCGGTTCGCGAGGCGACGCGGAGGTTTAGGAGCGGGCGATGGCGCAGCGGTGAGTCCTCCGAAGGGCGGACGAGCCATCGCACCCCCGAGAGGCCTGGCACACAGGCCATAAAGCCGATGCGTTTGAATCGTGGAGCTGAAGTGCTCGCCAACGTGCGCCAGCTAAACGACGGCCTTCGAGTCGATCTCGTTGCGGAGGTCGGCGGCGAATTCGGCGGTGGGGCGCGGGCCCAGGTCGCCCTTGCTGCGGTGGCGAACCGAGACGGTGCCGGCTTCGGCTTCTTTGCCGCCGATGATCAGCATGTACGGGATCTTTTGGAGCTGGGCGTCGCGGATTTTGGCCTGAAGTTTTTCGTTGCGATCGTCGTAATGAACGCGGAAGCCAGCGTCTTTCAGCTGCATGGTGACCTTCTCGGAGTACTCGCTGAATTTCCCACTGACCGGGAGCACGCTGACCTGAACGGGAGCGAGCCAGGCCGGGAATGCGCCTGCGTAATGTTCGATCAGAACGCCGAAGAAACGTTCGATCGAACCGAAAAGCGCGCGATGAACCATGAGCGGCTGATGTCGTGAGCCGTCTTCACCGACGTATTCGAGCTTGAAACGCTTGGGCAAATTGAAATCGAACTGCACGGTCGTGAGCTGCCAGGGGCGACCGATGGCGTCGACGAGTTTCACGTCAATCTTCGGACCGTAGAACGCGGCTTCGCCCGGAATGAATTTGTATGAAACGTTCATCCGCTCCAGCGTGCTTCGCAAAGCGCCTTCGGCTTTCTCCCACTCTTCGGTCGAGCCGGCGTAATCCTCCGGATGGGAACGGTCGCCACCGGACAACTCCACTTCATACCGGTCGAAACCAAAAACGCGCAGAGCTTCCCACGCGAACTCGATGCAGTCCTGCACTTCTTTTTCGATTTGCTCGGGCATGCAGAAAATATGCGCATCATCTTGGGTGAAGCCGCGAACACGCAGCAGGCCGTGCAGCACGCCGGAACGTTCGTAGCGGTACACGTTGCCGAGTTCGGCGAGGCGGATGGGCAGTTCGCGATAACTGCGCAGGTGCGATTTGTAAATCAGGACGTGGCCCGGGCAATTCATGGGCTTCAGCTGATAGTCGGCTTTTTCGACTTCAACGGGGCCGAACATATTCGCGCTGTAAAAACCGGCGTGGCCGCTGGTTTTCCAGAGGTCGAGCAGCATGATGTGCGGAGTGAAGACGAGATCGTAGCCGCGCTTAGTGAGTTCAGCGCGCTGCCAATCTTCCATTTCGCGGCGAACGATGCCGCCTTTCGGATGCCAGAAGACCAGGCCCGGCCCGGCTTCCTCTTGAATGCTGAACAGGTCGAGCTCGGCGCCCAGTTTGCGGTGATCGCGGCGCTTGGCTTCTTCGAGTTTGTGCAGATATTCGTCCAGTTCCTTCTGGTCGATGAAGGCGGCGCCGTAGATGCGCTGCATCTGCGGATTGCCTTCCTGGCCTTTCCAGTAGGCCCCTGCGACGTTCATCAACTTGAAGGCTTGAATACGTCCGGTGGACGGAATGTGCGGGCCGCGGCAGAAGTCGATGAATTTTCCGGTGGTGTAGAAAGAGACCATCGGATCGGTGGCTTTTTCTTCGACCAATTCGCACTTAAACTCCTGGTTGGTGTTTCGGTACAGCTCGACAGCTTCGGGCTTCGGCAGCCATTTGCGCTCGTTGGGAACGTCTTTCGCGGCGAGTTCGTGCATCTTGGCTTCGATTTTCTCGAGGTCGTCCTGGGTGAACGGCTCCTCGCGGACGAACTCGTAGAAAAATCCGGTGTCGGTGGGCGGACCGATGCCGAGCTTCACGTTGGGATAGAGCTCCATCACGGCGGCGGCAAGCAGGTGTGCGGCGGAATGCCGGAATACCTGAACAGCGTCCGGATCTTTCGAGGTGAGGATCGCGATCTTCGCGTTCTGCTCGAGAGGCTTGGAGAGGTCGACGAGGTCACCATCGGCGCGCGCAACGAGAGCTTCCTTTGCGAGGCGCGGCGAGATCTGGTGCGCGATCTGCGCGGGAGTGGTGCCGCGCGGAACCTCGCGGGTGGCGCCGTCGGGCAGGGTGATCTGGATGGTCTCGGTGGTCATGCGATCCTTCGAACGAGTTTGGAAAAGATTAGATTACTGGCGTGGCGAGGGGTGGTCAAGGCGTGTGCGGAGCAGTTGATTCCACCGGCGCGAAGCAACGGTGGGCACAGCGCTTCGCGTTTCGCGGACCGGCGACTAGTCGGGAAAATCGCTGAGGACGATTTCTTCCTCCACGATGCGAGGAAAACCGTTCGAGTAGGCGAGCGCGCGTGAAACGGCTTGGTAGAAGTACACGTTGCGCTCGCTGTCCTGGAGGGACTTTTGCGAATCCCACATGGTCATCACGCGGAGCTCGGGCGGGTTGGCGCCTTCGACACGGAGGACGCACATCGAGTGAAAGCCTTTCTGCTGGCGCATCAAGGGGACGGACTGCGAAATGGAATCGATGAAGTCGGCGTATTTCTCGGGCTTTACAGCGTAGTGAGTGCTGCGCGCGTGCATGGCCGCCTCCGTGATGGTGGCGATTCGGGGCGCTGATTGCGGCCAATATACTCCGAAGCGCGGGGTGGTGAACAGCAAACAGAATTTGCGCGGGCGTGCGGAGCGAGCGGATTATTTTTTGCGGCCCGCTTCCATCATGTCCCAAGCCGCGTCGGGCATGTCGAGGAAGTCGTTGAATTCGCCGGCGCCGCGCAGCCAGAGGCCGCCGTCGATGACGACGCATTCGCCGTTTACGTAGTCGGCTTGCTCGCTGAGCAAATACACGGCGAGGTTTGCGAGTTCTTCGTGCTTGCCAAAGCGTTTCATGGGGTGTCGCTTTTTGGCTTGCTCCTGAATTTCGGTCGAGGGCATCAGGCGCGACCAGGCGCCTTCGGTGGGAAACGGGCCGGGCGCGATGGCGTTGAGGCGAATGTGATGCTTGGCCCACTCGACGGCGAGAGAGCGAGTGAGCGCGAGGACGCCCGCTTTGGCGCAGGCCGAGGGGACGACGAAGCCGGAGCCGGCGTTGGTGGCGGCATAGGTGGTGACGATGTTGAGAATGTTGCCGGGCTTGTTCGCGGCGATCCATTTTTTGCCGAGGGCGAGTGTGAAGTAGAAGGTCCCCTGGAGAACGATGCCGACGACGGCGTTGAACGCGTTGGGCGAAAGCTTTTCGGTGCGCGCAATGAAGTTTCCGGCGGCGTTGTTGACGAGCGTATCGACGAAGCCAAATTCCTTTTCAGCGGCGGCGATGGCGGATTCGACGGCGGAATATTCGCGGACGTCTGCGCTGGCGAACGCGGCGCGGGCGCCTTGGGCGCGAATGGCGTCGCAGGTTTCGGCCAGAGGCTCCGGGCGGCGGCCGACAAGAAACAGATTCGCGCCGACTTCGGCGAACCGCAACGCCATCGAACGGCCCAGCCCCGTACCGCCGCCGGTAATCAAAATAGTGCGTCCCTGGAAAAGATCGGACTGATACATCGCGAAGCCTCCCGAAAGCGCCTGTATTCTTCGCCGTTCGAAGCGGCATCGCAAGTGCATTTCTGGAACAGCGCGAGGCGCTTGGATTCGGTGGGCCGCTGTGATATTCAATTCACTCGCGCCCCGAACCGCTGCAAAAGGATGGCCTGCAAATGAAGTTTCTTCTCGGTTTGATCGTTGGAGTGCTGCTGGTGCCTGCGGTGCTTTACGTGTATCTAAGCAGCGGGGCGGCGCCGGCGGCGGCGACCGATGCACCGATGCCGTTTGAAAAGTTCCTGGCGCGAGGAAGTTTGCGCGCACGGATCGCGAGGGAGCATCCGAATAAAGACGTGGCGCAGTTCACCACGCCAGACTTGATTCAGGGCGCCGAGGTGTATCAGAAGAATTGCTCGTTCTGCCACGGATTGCCTGGGCAGCCGCCATCGGCGGCGGCGAAAGGAATGTTCCCGGATGCGCCGCAACTTTTCACGCAAGAAGGAACTGTGACGGACGATCCGGTGGGCGTGACGTACTGGAAAGTGAAGAACGGGATCCGGCTGACCGGAATGCCGAGTTTTGGATCGGCGTTGACGGAAGATCAGATGTGGCAAGTGAGCGCGCTGGTGACACGCGCGGACAAGCTTGCGCCGGAAGTACGGGCTGAGCTGAAGCCGCTGCCCGATGTGACGAGCCCAGTGCCGGCGATGCCGCTCGGTCCTGCGATTCCAGCAGCGGTGGCACCGGCGCAACATCCTGTTCTTCCCGCGTCAGGCGGTGCAGCGCCACCGGCGCCACCGACACCGCGGTAGCGCATCGGCTGGTCGAGAGTGGATGCGGCGATTGCTCGCAAGTGAGCGATCTGTGCCGGCTTACTGCGGCAAGTATTCTTTCGGGATCGGGGTCGCCTGCGATTCTTCTTCCCAGAAAATCGTGACGACCCACCAGCGCTTTCCATCGAAATAGAGCTGAAAACTATTGATGCCGCGCGCGAATGGCTTTTCGTCGGCTGCGGTGTTGCGCGATTCGTAGGTGCTGAAGATCTGCATGATGTTGCCGTAGCGCTCGGCTTTGCGGGCGATTTCGCGCTCGAAGAAGCCGTTCTTCAGGAAGTAGGCGCCCGCCATTTTAGAATAGCCTTCCGGCGTGATCGACTTGATGTACTGCGTACCGTCTTTTTTGCTCGTTCCCGTCGCGACCAGTCGCGCCTCCGGCAGGAAGAGCGAATAAAAGCGATTCCAGTCGCGCTCGCCTGGAGGGCCGGAGATTACCTCGTAAGTGGCGGCGAGAATCGCGTCGGGAGATGCGACGTCGGCTGGTTTGGCTTCGGGCGTCGCCGGCGCGGCCTGGGCGGGAGCAGCGGCCGGTTTGTCGGCAGATTTTTCCTGGCACTGGGCGGGAGCGGTGGAAAGGCAGAGGATCGCCGCCAGCCCCAAAAAATAATTGCGATGAAGCCACGTAAAGGCGCGCATTCGAATCTCCTCCCGAGCACGGCCGTTAGAGATTGAAGTGGAATGGCAGGGCTGAAATGAGGACCGCTCTGCGCGATTGGTTGTACCGCGGAATGTCGGCCCGCTGCAAGCCCGGTCAAATCACTCTGGCGGCGCAGGCATCCTGATTGCCCGTTACCGACATCTTTAGTAGTCTCTAGGATTGCGCCTAGACTGCCGAACCAACCGGATACCACAGGAGTGAACGATTTGCGGGCACCATCTCGGATTGCGTTTCTACTACTTTTCTTCGTGATTCTCGCGCTGCCATCGTGCGACCAGACGATCAACTATCCGGTGCCGACGCTCACTGCAATCAGCCCGACGAGCGTTTCGGCGAATGGCCCGCAGTTCGTGCTGAAGATCCTGGGGAAAAATCTCGTTCAACAAACCCAGATCACCTGGGCGACGTCCACGGGAACCGCCCCGCTGTTTCAAGTGACGTTCATCAGCACAAACGAATTAGACGCAGTCGTTCCCGCATCGCTGATCGAAAATCCGGGCACGGCGGACATTTCGGTGACCACGCCGACCCCCGGAGGAGGCACCTCGCCTTCGCCCTCGCAACCGCCCGTGGTATTCACGATCAACCCGGTCGCAAGCCCGACGCCAAAAATCACTACGATCTCGCCGACAGCTGTGACAGCGGCGACGGGAAATAGCGTGACCATTCTGGTGAACGGAAGCAACTTCGTTTCGGAATCGACGGTCGCGATCAACAACAACAACCGCAATACCGTCTTCGTGAATTCGACGCAGCTTCAGGCGACCGTCAACTCGGGCGATATCGCTCAGCCCGGCACGCTGCAGGTGACAGTGATCAACCCGGAACCCGGCGGAGGCTCATCGAATGCGGTTCCGCTGGCGGTGAAAACGGCAGTTCCGACGATCGCGTCGGTGGCGCCAATCGGCGTGGTGGCAGGCGCGGCGTCGACGACACTTTCGGTTACCGGCGCGGGGTTCGTGAACGGATTTACCACGATTACTTTGAACGGAGTTCCGGTTCCTACCAGCGTTACGAACGCCACGACGGCGACCACCGTTCTCACGCCGGCGCAATTGCTGCAGGGCGGAGTGGAAAGCGTGGTGGTGGTGAACGGCGCTCCGGGCGGAGGGCAATCGAATTCGTTGGCGTTTTCGGTGAACCCGAAGCCGCTGCTGGGCCTGCCGGTGCTCGTCGATCTGGCGGCGAACGCCACGCAAGCGACGAACGGGATTTGTGGAGGGCTAATCGACTGTGGCGACAACGCACTCGGGCTCACGATTCCGACGGCGGGACCATCGACGAGCAACACCGGTGCGTGGGTAGCGTTCGCATCCGCGTCGCACAATTTGGTTTTAAGCGATGAAAATCCCACGACGGACATTTATCTTCGCAACACATGCCTCCAGACGTCTACCTCGACGACAGACTGCACGCCAGCGACGACGGTGGTGAGCACCGATCCAAACGGCAACGCAGCGAACGGACCGAGTTCAGAGCCGTCGATTTCAACTTCGGCGGTGACGCCAGGCTTTGCGGCATTCACGTCGGAGGCGACGAATCTGACGACCAGCGTTCCGATTCCTTCCACATACAAACAGGTGTACTGGCGCCCGCTGTGCACGTCGTCAGCAACGAATGCGTGCCAGGTATCTTCGACCACTTTCGTGACTGAGCTGATCTCGGTGGCGGCGGACGGACTGAGCGCGGGAAACGGCGACAGCTACAATCCGGTGGTGAGCGCGGACGGCCAATATGTGGCGTTTGTTTCCACAGCGACGAATCTGGTTTCGAGCGTGAACGTGGACGGCCACACGCCGCAGGTTTACGTCCGGTCCACCTGCAACGGGGCGACGCCCACCAGCACCTGCGCGGCGACGACGTATCTGGTTTCGACCGCGGATGGCGTTACGCCGGGGAACGCAGCGAGCTCGAATCCGTCGATTTCAAGCCAGGGGCTGTTCGTATCTTTCACATCGAGTGCGACGAACCTGGGCGCGACGGCTCCCAATCCCAGCGGTGCATCCGAAATTTTCGAGCGCAGCACCTGCTCGACGACGATCGGATCGACGACGAACGCTTGCGCGCCTTCTACAATCTTGATTTCGACGCCGGATGGCCTGACGCCGGCGGACGGTTCGAGCTCACAATCCGCGATTTCCTACACGACTTCGTCCACGAGCACCTCTGGCGTGGCATACAACGGACGGTTCGTGGCATTTGCATCGACGGCGACGAATCTAGTTCCCGGCTCCGGCCCGACGCAGCAGATCTACATTCGCGATACGTGCATCGGAGTTGATACCAGCGTGATCATCGCGCCGTGCGCGCCGACCACGTATCTGGTTTCGACGGCGGATGGCGTGACCCCGGGGAACGGACTGAGCGAGCACCCCAGCATCAGTGGTGCGGCGGAGTTTGTGGCGTTTTCATCGCTGGCATCGAATTTTGCGAAGACCACGAACGGCATCGAGAATATTTTCGTTCGCAACACCTGCCTCGCAGTAGACATCACCTGCACGCAAGGCCTGGCGATTGCGAGCATTCCGCAGGGCACCAATGGGACGCCGGGTTCGCCATCGAACGCTTCGCCGTCGAACGGAGCCAGCTACGTGCCGTCGATCAGCTCAGACGGCCAGACGGTAGCTTTCCTTTCGTTCGGGAGCAACCTGGTGCCGAACGACACCAATCAACTGGAAGATATATTCCTCGGATCTACGACCTTTACGACGGTGGTGGTGACGGACAAGACCACGCCTTCGGCGAAAACCGCCAGTTTGAGCGCGAATGCGAGCGAAGACGCCAGGGACGCTGCAGAGACCGCGGGCGACGCCAAGGAAAAAGTCAGATAGTCAGAATTGCGGCGCTATTTCTGTGCCGCAACTTTCCTCATTAGCGCGTCGCGCGCGGTTTCCAACGTGAACGTGAGCGATTCCTTCGGCACGCTCTGTACAAACGGCCCGACCATCCATCCCAATCCGGTGGGAATATCGCGCGATAGAGAAATCGCCTGGCATTCGATGTAAGTCCCGCCGTCCTTTTCCTGAAACTTCCAAAACGTATCCATGCGCCAGACGAAGCCGTGATCGTGACCTTCCGGTTCGAGGCGCTCGTCTTTTTCGCCCGGATTGGAGACTTCCTGGACGCGCGTGGTGCGCGAGCGACTCCAGGCGTGCGTTGAATCGACGCGCTGGTAGTGCACTTCTTGCTCTGTATCCACTACTTCGGTGATGACTTTCTTCGTGTAAAAACGGATGTGGACGGTGTAGTCGCCGCCGCTATGGGCCAGTGTTTTTGAAATGAGGATGTCCGGCTTGAAGTAATCGACTTTGTGGTCGTAATCCTGCATGAAAGCGAGCGTTTGGTCGAGCGTTGCGCCGGGAACAAAGACCGTGCCGACCCAGTGATGAATCAGGCCGCCGGGTGCGGAGATCGGCTGGCCTTTATCCCGGGTTTCGGTGCGTTCGATCACAAGGCCGGCGTTGCGCAGCGTTTGATCATCAGCGCGTCGTTGTTCGGGCGAGAGTTGATCGATCCAGAGATACGAGTTGAGTTGCGCTAGCTGACGAGTCACTTGCGATTGAGTCAGCTCGACGTAGCGGTCGTAAGCCTGGTTCGTTCTGGGCTGCAGGTCGGCGGACTGTGCGGAGGCCGTGAATGCAAACAGTAGCGCCAAAGCTAGGGCTCCGGTTCGTCGCGGAAAGCTGTCGGTCGTTCCCTTCACGTGTCGCGCGCACCCTTCACTGAGCCGGCTGAATTGTCGACCGCGGCAGGCGGCGCGAATCGAGTTGCAAGAGCGCTGCCAGAGCGAACGCCCAAAAAGGTCGCTCTCTTAGGATGCTACGCGGAATCGTGAAGCAAAGATGGGTGCGGGAGGAAAGATTTGGGCGGGTTGAAAGCATGCCCCGGATCCTTTTTTAGTGGAACCGTCGTCCCCGCTTTCGCAGGCTTTCAACCCGTGACGCTATCTTGGCAAGGGTGCCGGGCAAAACCCATGGAGCGGGGGTCACAAATCTTTGGGTACCGGGGTTTTGGTACCAGCCCTTCCGCGAACTCTGTAAGTGGCTATTACTGAGAGGCTTGACCGTATTCGGCCACGGATCAGCCGGTGTTGTGCAGGCCGGCAGCGATCCCGTTGATGGTGGCGCCGAGAGCGTAGTCACGCGCTTCGCTGGGCTCACCGGAGCGCTTACGCTTGAGCAGTTCCACCTGAATCAGGCTCATCGGATCGACGTAAGGATTTCGGAGCCGGATCGATTGCGAGAGGACCGAATTTGCTTCGAGCAGGTCCTTTTGGCCGGTAACCATCATGAGCATGCGACTGGTGCGGTCGAATTCTTCAGCGAGAAGGCCGAAGACTTTTTCACGGACAGTGGCGTTGGGGACGAGCGCGGTAGCGTACAGGCGCGCGATCTGCATGTCCGCTTTGGCCATGGCGATTTCGACGTTGCGCACCAGATCCGAAAACAGCGTGAAGGTTTGCAGCATCGCCTTCAGGCGGTCGGCGTGGCCCGGGCTTTTTGCGGCGTAGCGTTCGAGGGCATAGCCGACGCCGAACCAGGCTGGAAGCGCGTGACGGCTTTGCATCCAGCCGAACACCCAGGGAATCGCACGCAGCTGCGCGAGTTCGCGGCTGGCTGACCGGCGGGCGGGGCGCGAACCGATACGCGCGTGAACCAGTTCGTTCACTGGCGTCGCGAGCTCGAAATATTCGAGAACTTCGCCGCTCTCGGCGATGGATGTGCGGTAGAAGGCGAACGCGTCGGCGGAAATTTCGTTCATTGCATCGTCCCATTTGCGATCATCGTGCGCAGTGCGTCCGCTCGGGCGCGTGAGAGCTTCAAGAGAGGCTGCGACCATCAACTCCAAGTTCCATTCGGCGAGAACGGAATCGGAATATTTCCAGTTCAGAACTTCGCCCTGCTCGGTGATGCGGATCTCGCCGGAAAAATCGCCGACAGGCTGTGCGAGGATAGCGCGGTGCGTGGGGCCGCCGCCGCGTCCGACCGTGCCACCGCGTCCGTGAAACAGACGCAACTTCACGTCGCATTCGCGCGCGGCCTGATGGAGTTCGCGATGCGCTTTCTGCAATTCCCAAATGCTGGTGATCATGCCGCCGTCTTTATTGGAATCGGAATAGCCGAGCATAACTTCCTGTTCGCGCCCCCAGGAATCGAGTAGCGGTTTGTAGTCGTCCGAGCTCCAAACGCGTTTCATGATTGCAGCAGCGTCTCGCAGCGAGTCGATCGATTCGAAAAGCGGAACGGGCATCACGCCGGGATCGTCGGCCGACCCGGCGGCGTGCAGGCCGCAGAGTTTTGCGAGTGTAAGCCAGTCGAGAATGTCTTTTTCGGTTTCGGTGCCGCTGATGACGTACTGGCGGATCGATTCGGCGGGATAAAGTTTCTTCAGCTTCGCCACCATGCGGAACGTGTCGATGACGTCGCGGGCGCGTTCGGATTTTACGTTGAGGCCGGATCCTTTTTTCGCGGACTCGGCGGCTGTGATTTCGGCCAGGGTTTCGGCGTGCAGCTTTGCGTGCTGGCGAATATCCAAGGAATGCAGATGGAAGCCGAACGTGGTGACCATGCGCGCGAAAGGATCGACGAGCAATTCGGCCAGGCGCTCGGCCCTGTTTGTAGCGAGGCTCGCGCGAACCAGTTCCAGATCGCGCGTGAGTTCGGCGGCGGATTGGTAGGCTCGCGCGTTGCGCGATTCATCGCGGCTGTATTGCAGGCGAACACGCACGTAATCGAGAAATTTGCGGGTCAACTCGGTTTCGGAAATCCATTTGCCGAGCGAAACTTCATCGCCCATCGTCGATTGGTAGGCGGCCAGAGCGCCCTGCAGTTCGAGCGAGCAGCCGGTCTGGCGCATCGATGAACTGAGCTGGTCGGTGAGCCGATCAATTTCCTGCAAATAGAAATCGAGAACGACGTGGCGCGCCATTTCGAGGGCGTCGGCGGTGGCCTGCGGAGTGATGAGCGGATTGCCGTCGCGATCTCCCCCGATCCAGGAACCGAAATGGATCACGTCGCCGATTTCGTCATGACGGAGTTTCAGGCCGTAGACAGATTCAAACGAGTCCGCAAATTCGGCGTAGACCTTGGGAAGCGTTTCGAACAGCGTCATCGGATAGTAGTCGAGGCCCATGCGGACTTCGTCGATAACGCCCGGCTTTTTGAGGCGGACTTCGTCGGTCTGCCAGAGCGAAGTAATCTCCGCGAGGATCTGGGCTTCGAGGCTTGCGGCGTCTTCTTCGGGAAGCGGCAGGCGGTCGAGATTTTCGAGGTGCTGCGCGATGCGACGGCGCTTCATCAGCACGGTACGCCGCGCGACCTCGGTCGGGTGTGCGGTGAACACGGGGACGATTTTTACGCGCTGTAGTGCCGCGAGCGCGTCCGAAGCGGAAATGCCGGCATCACGCATGCGTGCCAGCGTGCCGCGAAACGATCCAGGAAGCGGCGGCTGCTCGGCATGCAATTTGGCTGCTCGGCGGCGGCGCTTGCGATGATTGGTTTCGGCGAGGTTGGTGAGCTCGAAATAAATTGCGAAGGCTTTGGTGACGCGATGCGCGTCTTCGACGTCCATCTTCTCAATCGCGGCGCGGGCCTCGGCCATGCGGGAGTTTTCGGCGACGAATGGTCCCGACGCTTCGCGACCTTGAATCAAAAGCCGACGCAGCTGCTCGACGCTTTGCAGTAATTTCTCGCCTCCCTGCTCGACGAGCACGCGGCCGAGAAGGACGCCGAGCGAGCGAACGTCGCGCCGTAGCGGGGTTTCTTTGTCAGCGTTCGCGGTGCCGGCGGTGAGTTCGGCCAGACGCTTGGCCTGATCGCGCACATTCCACAGCGGTTCCATGGCAAACATAATGAGGGCAGCGTGCGAAGCTCGCAAGCGCGGCGGCTGGGTCTGCAAGGTTGGCGTACTCCGAGATGCAACGGCCATTGAAGTCCGGCACGGCACGCCGAAGCTTCCCCTTGACAATCTACAGGAGTAATCGGAAACTCCCCTAGTTAATCTAAAGGAGCTGTATGAGCCCATCGGGAGACGTACTGCAAGGCACGCTGGACCTGCTGATCCTGAAAACCCTGGCACGGGAGCCGATGCACGGTTGGGGAATCGCGCAGCGGATCCAGCAAATTTCGAAAGACGTGCTGCAGATCCAGCAGGGATCGCTGTATCCGGCGCTGTACAGGTTGGAGCGGAAGAAATGGATTCGCGCGCAGTGGGGTGCTTCGGAGAACAACCGCCGCGCGAAGTTTTACGCGCTGACGCCGGCGGGGCGGGCGCAGATGGAGAAGGAGGCGGAGCAATGGGAGAGGTTGTCGTCGGCGGTGGCGATGATTGTGCAGCGAGCGTAGCTGCACAAGCGCGGTGGAGTTGCGAGGGAATCGCGGAGCGATAGGGAGCGGAAGATGGCGAACTGGTTCATAAATTTGTTTTCGTCCCGCAAGCGCTGGGAAGACTCGATGGCTGAGGAATTCCGTTTCCACCTGGACCGGCAAACTCTGGCCCATATGGCCGCGGGAATGACCGAGCAAGAAGCGCGTCGGCAGGCGAGGCTGCAGCTCGGCGCCGAAGAAGGCCTGAAGGAAAGCTGCCGCGAAGAACGGAGCGGGCACTGGTTCGATTCGTTTCTGGCGGACCTTGGTTACGGGTTACGCGGGCTGCGCAACAATCCCGGGTTCACCGCAGTGGCGGTGTTTTCGCTGGCGCTGGGGATCGGCGCGAACGTGACGATATTCACGCTCGCGCAGCAAGTGCTGCTCGAGAAACTTCACGTGCCGCGTCCCGACGAACTGCGGATGTTGAACTGGGCGGCGGGGAAAGGAAACGTGGTTCACAGCACCTGGGGACAATACGACAAACTTCCCAATGGCGACTCGACAAGCAGTTCGTTTGCGTATCCGGTTTACCAACAATTGCGGAAATCGAACACGGCGCTTGGCGACTTGCTGGCGTTCAAAGAATTGAATCGAATTACATCGACGGTGAATGGAGAACCGGAGATCGTTCAGGCACAGCTGGTCTCGGGAAATTATTATCAGGAACTGGGCGTGGTGCCGCAGCTCGGACGCCCAATCGAACCCGCGGACGACGCGACGATTGGTGCCGGAGCGGTAGCGGTGATCAGCGACGGGTATTGGGCCCGGCGGTTCAGCCGGTCGCCGGAGGTGATCGGCAAGACGATTTCGCTGAACGGAGTACCGTTCACGATCGTGGGCGTGAATCCGCGGGGCTTTACCGGAGCGCACAACGCGCAAACGTCGGCGGAGGTTTTCTTGCCGTTCACGATCCAGCCGGTGGTGGCCCCGAATCGCGACGGGTCGATCCTGACCGAATCGAAGCTCTGGTGGATCGTGGTGATGGGCCGCGCGAAGCCGGGGGTTTCCGATGCAGAAGCCACCGCTTCGCTGAATGTGGCGCTGAGTCAGGCCGTCCGGGACAAGATGACGGTTGGCAAAGACGACGTGATTCCGCGCATGATGCTGACGTCGGGAAGCCGCGGACTTGACTACGCCGGACGGCAATTCAGCCAGCCGGTTTACGTGCTGATGGCGCTCGCTGGATTTGTGCTGCTGCTGGCGTGCGCGAACCTGGCGAATCTGCTGCTCGCTCGGGCTTCGGCCCGACAACGCGAAATGAGTGTGCGGCTCGCGCTGGGTGCCGGGCGCGCAAGAATCGCCCGCCAAATCATGACGGAGAGCCTGTTGCTTGCGGGGCTGGGAGGCGCGGCAGGACTTTTCCTTGGATACCTGGGACGCAACACGATTCCGCGGTTGCTCTCCACCTCGTGGGAGCCTGCTCCATTCACACCGCAGTTCGGCTGGCGGATGTTCTCGTTTTGCGCCGGCGTGGCGATTTTGAGCGGAATCTTGTTTGGGCTTGCGCCGTTGTGGCGAGCGGTGAAAACCGACGTGAGCGCCGGAATGAAGGAGGGATCCCGAGCGACGTCGGCGCGGCATCGCGGGTTCGCAGGAAAATCGCTCGTGGTCTTTCAAGTGGCGCTTTCGCTGGTGCTGGTGGTCTGCGCGGGACTTTTCGTGCGGACACTTCTGAATTTGGCGGCGGTGAATCCGGGATTCAATCCGAGGAACGTACTGTTGTTCGATATCGCGCCTCCTGCGTCGCGGTTCCCCGCCCCCAAAGATATTGCGGTGCACCATCAGATCGAAGAGGCGCTGCGAGCGATACCGGGCGTCGAGTCGGTGACGTTAACCGGGTCGGCGCTGGTGGCGAACGATGTTTCGATCGAGGATTTCGCGCCGAACGACGGTGTGAAGCGCGACGGTGTTGAACTTACAGCCCACGTGAACGACGTGGGCCAAGACTTTTTCACGACGATGCAGATTCCCATTTTGTATGGGCGTGGGTTCAACTCCGGCGACACGGAAACGGCGCCGAAAGTGGGGGTGGTGAATCAGGCGCTAGTGAAGCAATTCTTCCCGAATGAAAATCCCGTCGGCAAGACATTTAACAAGGAGCACTTCGAAATCGTCGGCGTTTGTGCCGACGCGGAATACGACAGTCTGCGGAAAGCGCCGCCGCCGACGTTCTATATCCCGTACCGGCAAATGGAAGACGCGGGCGGAATGACCTATGAGATTCGCATGAAGACCAGCACTTTGAGCGTGCTGGCCGCAGTCCGCGCGGCCGTGCAATCGATCGACAAGGACTTGCCGTTGGCCGATGTGAGGACGCAAACAGAACAAATCGATGCAACCATGCAAGAGGAAAGAATTTTCGCGACGCTCACAGCGGGTTTCGGCGTCCTGGCCCTGATTTTGGCGGGTGTTGGGATGTACGGATTGATGGCGTACAACGTTGCGCGCCGGACGAATGAAATTGGAATCCGGATGGCGTTGGGAGCACAGCGCCGAGTGATTGGGCGAATGGTGCTTGGTGAGACGCTGGTGCTGGTGCTGGTGGGCGTCGCGATCGGCGTGCCGGTAGCGTGGGCGATGTCGCGCGTGATCGCGAGCCAACTCTTCGGGCTCTCGCCGCACGATCCCCTTACGCTCGGGTTCGTCGTGGTGCTGTTATTCGGCGCGGGAGGGCTGGCGGCTTATGTGCCGTCGCGTAGGGCGACGCACATGGATCCAATGGTGGCGCTGCGCCATGAATAGAGGAGATTATTTGCTGGGAACGACGACAGTTTCGGCGCTATCGGCCGGGAGTTTCAGCGTGATTTCGGTGGTTTTTTTGGGGCGAATGAGCTGACGTTTGCTCCAATCGGTGAAAGAACCTTTGTAGTACGCGCGCACATCGTATTGGCCCGCGCTGTAGCGCTGAAATTCGAAATGGCCGCTCGAGTCGGTGTGGGTGGCGTGAGGGTGCAGGCCATCGGAGGTTTGAATCGACACGCTGGCGTCCGCGACCGGCTTGCCGTGAGAATCGACCACTTGGCCCTCGAGCGCGCCGACACCGAACAGGTTTTGTGCGGGCGTGCAAGTGGCGAACGCCAGCGTCACATAGAGCACCACGAAGATTCCGCTTCGTCTCAAAGCCCACCTCTCGGGAATTTCCGCAGTCAATTTTAGCGCGTGAGCGATCGCGGCGAGGCGCGGCGGGGCGCAGGTGTAACGCAAAACCAACTCCTGTCCTGACGGACAGGGATGCACCTCGGCTTCCGGTCAGTATTTGTAGTGTTGGCTTGCGGCGCGGTGGCCGGGTTGCTCCATGCGGCCGGAGTCGGGGCTGGCACCGCGTTCAACGGCCAGGAAATAGGTGAGCAGCTGGAGCGGAATCAGATGAATGAAGGCGGAGAGCCATTCGCCGCATTCGGACACGAGTAGGACGATTTCAGCGGCGACGTCGTGATTGGCGCTTGGCGTTGCAATCGCGACGCGCGTGAGTCCCAGTTCTCCGGCGGCGCGAAGTATCTGGCGGGCGCGAGCATCCGACGGCATGCCAGTCAACAGTCCGATCAACGCGGCGCGCGAATCGGTTTCGGAAAATGGTCCGTGGAGAATTTCTTCTGTGTCGAATCCCTCGGCCGCGATGTAAGCGGCTTCTTTGATTTTCAGCGCGGCTTCGGAGGCGGTGGCCCAGCCTGCTCCCGATCCGAAAATTTCGAGGCGGTGAAGTGGAGCGATGCCGCGCGCCAGAGACTTGACCAGGGGCTCGAGATCCAGCGCCTCGAGCATCCAGTTCGGAACGCGAGCGAGTTGCTCTGAAGCATCCGGTTTCGCGAGCAAGTTCTTTCGTGCTGCGACGCGGATAATCATCAACGCTAAGGTGGCCAAGGCCGTGGTGTAACTCTTGGTGTAAGCGAACGCCTTTTCCTGATCGCAGGTTTCGATGCGGACGTCGGCGATGCGCGCGCCTTCGCCGCAATTTTCACCGGTGATTGCGACTGTAAGCGCTCCAGTAGCCCTGGCGCGCTTCAAAGCTTCCACAGATGCCGAAGACGTTCCCGTGTGCGTGATGACGATCACGGCGTCGCTCGGGCCGAACGCGATCGGATGGTGCAGCAGCTCGAACGATTGTTCGACATGGGCGAGCAAGCGGCCGGCAGTGAGTTCGCGCATCCAACTTTCGCAAATTCGCGCGGCGTGAAGCGATGTGCCGATGCCGACGAACGTGACGCGATCCTTCTTTGCGACTGCGTCGGCGACCTTTTCGATTTCCGCGCGGCGCGCAAAGATTTTATCGATTAGGAGCGGTTGCGCGCGAACGGCTTCGTACATGTGATAGGGATGGCTGGTGCGTGCATCCGACATCGAGAATCTCCTGGCCGCTGGCGTCCGGCGGATATTCTAGTGCCGATCGCAAACTTTGAAGTTATTCTTTCGTTTCGCGTTTGTGCGTGATCGCCCGCAAGTCAGGAGTGTCCATGCCTCGCTTTCTTTCTCAACACACGCTGGCGTGCCTCACGCGGCAGGGCGCGCAAGAACTGACCAAGCGACTTATGGCCGCGAAGGAATTCAGGGTGAGCCGCGTGCTTGTGAATATGCACGACGGAAAGATGTTGGCCGAGTTCAGCGCGCCAACGCGCGAAGAACTGGAAGCCTGGCTGACGCGCGAGAAGTTTCACTTCGACTGGCTGCTGCGGATTGAGCTGGAATCCGACGCAACCGGTACCCTGCAACCCGCGTCGTGACGCGTTTGATCGCGGGTGGGGTACCATTGCCTGAGGCGGGCTTTCCGGTGTAGGCTCTATTTCATGAATTGCTGCGCTCAGAACGCTGCCACCACCTGTTGTTGTATGTGTTGTGCGCACGTGTGTTCTGGCGCGGGGAGGCTTGGCAGCTAAGTAGGCATCGCAATCAAGCCCAGAATTTCCCGACCCACCGCCAGAGCGAACTGGCCGGTGGGTTTTTTGTTTTTTGGGCCGAATCAATGCGAGGAAAGAGTTTCGAAGGAACGACAAATGCTCGTACACCAGGAGAACTGAAATGGCTGAATACAAACATCCCGAAGTGCTGGTAACCACGCAGTGGGCTGCGGATCATGCGAACGATCCGAAGGTCAGGCTGGTCGAAGTGGACGTGGATACCTCCGCGTATGACCAGGGCCACATCGCGGGCGCTGTGGGTTGGAACTGGCAGTCGCAACTGCAGGACAACATCCGCCGCGACCTGATCGACAAGGCCGCTGTCGAGAAGCTGCTCGGAGAATCCGGGATTTCGAATGACACGACGATTCTGCTCTACGGCGACAACAACAACTGGTTCGCCGCGTACGCTTTCTGGCAGTTGAAGTATTACGGGCACAAGGATGTGCGGTTGATCAACGGCGGACGGAAGAAGTGGGCCGAAGAGAAGCGCCCGCTGACGACGGAGGCAGCGAGAGTGACGCAGACCAAATATACGGCGACGGGTCCGGACGAATCGATTCGCGCACGCAAGGAGCAGGTGTTCGCGGCAATCGAGAAAAGAGGGAAGGCGCAGCTTGTGGACGTCCGGTCGGCGGATGAATTCACGGGAAAGATCCTGGCGCCTCCGGGACTTTCCGAGACGGCCCAGCGCGCGGGGCACATTCCGGGTGCGGCGAATATTCCCTGGAGCCAGGCGGCCAACGAAGACGGCACATTCAAATCAGCCGAGGCGTTGCAGCAGCTCTACCAATCGAAGGGGATCGTGGGCGGGGATGAAGTGATCGCGTATTGCCGTATCGGAGAACGCAGCTCGCACACATGGTTTGTGCTGAAGTATTTGCTCGGCTACGACAAGGTGAAGAACTACGACGGCTCGTGGACCGAGTGGGGCAATTTGATCGGCGCTCCGATTGAGAAGGAGATCACGGCGGCCGCGGCGCGTTAAGGCGGTAAAAAAATTCACCTGGCGGAAGTGCGTGTCGTGCAAAGGGGAGAGTCTCGCGACTCTCCCTTTTTCTTGCTGTGAAATTGTCTGGGCCAGCGGCTGTGCGCCGGGCTGGCTATTCGGGGATTTGGTTCTCGGGTACACCTTTGTGCCGGGCTTCGTCCTGCAGCGCGCTAATTCTGGTTTCAAGGTCGGTTTTTTTCTGCAGCGCGCGGGTCAACTCATCGTGCCAATCGTCGATTTTTGCGCCGACGTGACGCGTGGAGTTGACCGTTTGACCATTGAGGGCGCCCTGCAAATCCGAGATCTGGGTATCGATCTCAGGAAGTTGGCGCTGCAGAGCGACGATGCGGTCGTGATAAGAGCGGATTGTTTCAGGATTCGCCGTCGGCATTGCTTTCGCCGCTGGCTGTTTTTGTGGCTTGGAATTTGCGACGCCGACGGTGGAAATCGGCGAAGTCCCGCGCAAGCCGCCAACGTCGTCGTTGGTCCAGACTTTCTTGGTTGGAGCGGTGGCTGGCGTAGCAGCGGAGTTCTCCGCCACCTGAGAATCGGCAGAGGCTTGCGAGGAGCTTGTCGACGAACTTTGCTGAGGAGGCGCCGCCTGCGCCCAGGCGCCATTGGCCGCCAGGCAGGACGCCGCGAATACAAACGCTGAAAGCGTTACCTGAAGCCGCATAGAGCCTCCTCGAACTGGAACGAGATCGAATTTCACCGAGCGAGCTGGGAAGCGTTCCAGCTCAGTATTTCACGAAAAGACGTGGTACCAGTACCAGGTTAAACCCGGCGTATCGCTAAAAGTTACTGTCCTGCGGCAAACATCTTGCCGCTGGCTAAGTCGTTTATTGCCACTGTGAGGGCTTGCTTCGGAGGGCCGTCATACCGGTACTGACTGACTTCGATGAGCTGATGCTCCTCGACGAGGAACAGAAATTTGCGGGCCGAATAGTCAAACTGGTATCGAACCGGGAGCCAGAGGCCGGGCGCGACCTCGGCCTGTTCGAAAGAAAAAACGCCTCCTTTATATAACTTGCCGAGAATGCCGCCGCCGATGGAGAGGTCCTTGGTGACGTGGGCTTCGGCGCGGGCGAGTTGGAGGCTGGCGCGGTCGACCCAAATTTTGGCTGTAACTTTTGTCATTGCGTCCTGGTAGATGTTCTTGGGATGGAAATTTGGATCGGGAGTGAGGTCGATCACGTCGCAGAGGCGGCCATTGATTGTTTCCGGCGTGAGCCAGTTCTGGATGTAGGCCTGGCGAGTGGCTGCCACAAGTTCAACGCGGTCCTGTTTTTTCTTTTGGGCTTTCGCGTACGCGGATTTGGTGCGCGGATCGTCGGGCTTGAGCATCAGCTCCAGGACCTCACGCCAGGCCTGCAACTGTTGCCGGTAGGCGGAGGGATCGACGTCTTTTCCGTCGTCTCGCAAAAGGATCTTTAGAGTGCCAGTGCCGGTGGGAACGATGCGATAGAGCTTGTCTTCCAGCACGCGCGGCGTGGGACCGCCGCTGCGGTCCACCTGACGTTCCACGCGCTCGTATTCTTCGAGAGCCTGATCGTCATGGTGTTGATTTTCGATGAGCTTATCGGTGCGGGCCTGTAAGTCCGAAGCGGAGGGCCGTGCGTTCGCCCCTGCGTCCTGCGGCAAGATTGCCCGGTGAGCGGACGCAAGCTCAAGCGAACTTGCGCCACACGCAAGCGCAGCGATGCTAGCCAGAATGAAAATCGAGTTTCGTTTCATCGAGAACGCGACGGTATGGCGGATGTGTTCCTGCGAATTTGTCCTCCCTGTAATTTTAGGGTGAAACTTCGCGCAACGCCATCGAACTCGCCGGCTTTGAGAGCTTTATTAACGCAAGCTGCGCTCATCGGCGACAAATAAGGACGAGTCTTTCCGTCCAGTTGACCGTCTATAATCGAGAGCCGTCGGTACCGGTAGCCCAGCATGAAAAAGCCCAACCTCAGCCGCCCCGCCGCGCGGAAGACTCTGGCCTCCCTGCGCGAAACCACGTTCATCGCACTGGACACGCTGCGAGCGCATAAGATGCGTACGTTTTTGACGCTGCTCGGCGTGATTTTGGCTGTCACGACGCTGGTCGCGGTGATCTCGGTGCTGAACGGGCTGAACGTCTACATTTCGGACAAAGTTGCAAACCTGGGGGCGAATGCGTTCGTAATCGACCGCATCGGCATCGTCACCAATTTTCAGGAGTGGAATGAGGCGAGGAAGCGGCCCGCCCTTTCAATGGATGACGTGGATGCGCTGCGCCAGGGCATGAAGCTCGCGACCAACATCGCCGGAGAACAGAACACCAACGCGGACGTAAGGTATGGCAACGATTTGAGCGAAGACGTGACCATCATGGGCGCGTCGCCGAACTACGCGACGATCCGCGACATCGACGTCTCCAATGGGCGCCTGTTCACGGACGTGGACGAAGAGCACCGCGCGGGCGTGTGCATTATCGGCGCCGACGTCGCGAACAAGTTTTTCCCGAATACCGATCCGATCGGAAAACAGATTCGAGCGGGACAAGGGCAATACGAAATCGTCGGTGTCGCGAAGGCGCAAGGTACGGTTCTCGGCCAATCGCGCGACAACTTCGTGATGTTGCCGCTAGGAACGTACCGGAAAGAGTGGCTTGCACCGCAGGATTCCGTGACCGTGTTCGTACAGGCACCCGCCCCGGAATTGATGGACGCCGCGGAAGATGAGGCGCGCACGATCCTGCGCTCGCGCCGGCACGTGCCGTATTCGAAGGAAGACAATTTCGCGATCATCGCGCCTACTTCAATCACGGGTCTGTGGAACCGAATCACGGGCAATGCGTTTGGGATCGCGATCTGGGTCACGTCGGTGTTTCTGGTAGTGGGCGGAATCGTGATTATGAACATCATGCTGGCGAGCGTAACGGAGCGTACGCGCGAGATCGGATTGCGCAAGTCGCTCGGCGCGCGCCGCGGCGACATCATTCTGCAATTTCTGGTGGAGTCGTCAATGCTTGCGGCCACCGGAGGACTTGTGGGCGTGGCGCTGGCCGTGGCCATTGGCCAGCTCGTCCGCGCGACCACGTCGATTCCAATCGATACGCCGATCTTTGCGATCACGATTTCGTTGGTCCTGTCGACGGCCGTCGGGTTGTTCTTCGGAATTTATCCGGCCATGCGCGCCGCAAAACTGGATCCGATCGAAGCGCTGCGAGCCGAGGCCTGAGCCATGGTGAATTCCGACTTCAAAGAAAATCTGCAACTGGCGCTGGATACGGTTCGCGCGAACAAACTGCGTAGTTTTCTTGCGATTCTGGGCGTGATGATTGGCGTGGCGCTGATCATTCTTGTGGTTGGACTGGTGCAGGGGTTCCGACAGACCGTCCAAGATGAAATTACGGCCGAAGGCATCGATACCGCATTCATCTCGCGATTCGATCAGGGTCCGCAGAACCAGCGGCGGCCGAAAGAGGAAAAGCTGCGCAAGCCGCTCACGCTGGAGGACGGGCTGGCGATTCGCGAGCTGTGCCCAGCCGTGAAAGAGATTGCGATTTCCGGTTTTCAGTGGAGCCTGGCGCACACGGCGCGCCACCAGAAGGACATCGTCGAAGGCACGGATTTTCGCGGCACGTTTCCCGCGTACTTGACGGTGTATTCGAACGCGACGATGAAAATCGGGCGCTTTTTTACCGAATCCGAGAACGAGCACCGCGCGAACGTCGTGGTGATTGGAGAGGACGTCTCGAAGGCATTTTTCCCCAGCATTCAGGACGCCCTCGGCAAAGACATTCTGGTCGACGGGTCGACGTTCACCGTGATCGGCGTGCTGCAAAAAGAGCCGGGCGGATTTGGCACCAGCGACGAAGACCGGCGCGTGGTGATTCCGTTTTACACATTCATGAAGATGTATCCGGGCAGCTACGAGATTGGATTCCGTTTCCTGGCGTATCCGGGAAAGCTCGACACCGCTGTGGATCAGATCCGCGAAGTGCTACGCCGACGAAGAAACGTACCGTACAACAAGCCCGACAATTTTTCGATTCAAACGCAGGTGGAAGCGGCGCAGCAGTTCAACGACATTATTTTCGGCGTGGTGCTGGCGATCATCGTGCTCAGTTCGATCGGATTGCTGATCGGGGGCGTGGGCGTGATGAACATCATGCTGGTGTCGGTGACCGAGCGAACGCGCGAGATCGGCGTGCGAAAAGCGATCGGCGCGCGCAGCAGCGATATCACCTGGCAATTCCTGTTTGAAGCGATGACGCTCACCGGAGCCGGTGGAATTATTGGCATCCTGGTGGGTGGCGGCATCGTGCTGCTCATTCCCGTGGTTACGTCCATGAAGGCGGTCGTGCCGCTGTGGGCCGTTGTCGTGGGATTTTCGGTTTCGGTCGGGATCGGGCTGGTTTTTGGAGTGTGGCCCGCCACGAAAGCCTCGCGGCTGAATCCTGTGGAAGCACTTCGCTACGAATAGCGGATTAAGGATTTAGAGAAGGCGGAGTGCGTGGGCCCACTTCGAGCAGGATTTCGCTGTTCGGGTTCAAGTGAGCCGCGCCGTCTGAATCGTAAACGTAGGGAAAGCCCGTTGGATCCACGGGAGTCGATCGCACTAGACCCGCATCCACCAGTGCTTGCATCGAAGCCGGAAAGTGTCCGTTCGCCGCACGATATTTCTCAGCCAGCTGGTTGAGCGCGTCGATGTCTTGCGTGGCCTGCAAACCTTCGAGATGCTGCAAGGCGCTTTTGCGAATCGCGGGATTCGGCGTCGAATTGTAAATGTTGCTCCAGATCATTTTCGACGTATCGATGGCGTTGGCTTTCAACACGACTTGCGCGGCCATCATCGCGAGCCAACCCGGCGCGAGCGGATTCTTCGCGCCTTCGAGATAGGCTTGCGATGATTTCTGGTAATCTTTCAAATACCAATAGTAGAGAAATCCGATCGTGGCGTTCATCTGCCAATCTTTCGGATTCGCAGCGAGTCCTTTTTCGGTGAGCTTCAGCGCGAGCTTGGGTTCGCCGGCCCCGACGGGCGATTCTTCGGACAAAAAGACGGAGCCGAATCGATAGGCGGGCGTGAGGTGCGGGTCGAGAGTCGTAGTGATGTCCAGCAGCGGCCAAAGAAGCGGGAACTTCACCCCGGCAATCCCGGCGTTCGAGCCGTAATACTGCACGGCACGCGTCCAGTAAATGTCCGCGAGCAAGGCGTCGTAGCCGAGGCTTAGCTGTTTGAGGAGCTTGCCCGATGGAAGCAGCAGCTCCTGCTGGCGCGCCGCTTCTTTGGCAACGCTTGCATCGATCCGAAATTGCAGCGCGATCAAAGCGACAAACAGCAACGGTACGCCGATGGCCGCCAGCAACGGGGTTTTGGTACGCGATTTCATTTCAAATTCCGTCTTGAGAAAACTGCAGCCGAGGCGAGCAGCAGCACGGCGACGTATAGTGCTGCGTAGAGAGTGTTCTGCCAGAGCAAGCTCGACGGAATGGCATCGCCGTGACCTACCAGCGAGATGACGTTGAAATTGTGAAAATTCGGAAGAAGGTAGTAGATGATCCTGCAAATCCACTCCAGCATGGGATTTTTTGTGAACGTGCTGACGTCGCGGATGTCTGGCGCGAAAACGCCGGCGACATAGATGCCCAAGGTGAAAAGTGTGGAAAGCATCGGGCTTGAGAAGCACGAAAAGAAAAGCGCAAGAGCAGTGATCAGCGCGAGCTGCAACACGATGAAATAAGCAGCTTCCAGGATGCCAACATCTGCGCGTTCGAAGTGATGGCTCACATAGAGTAGCGCGGCGAAAAGACCGAGGAGCATCAGCGCAGTGTTTACCGCCAGAGTGAGCAGCAGGCCGCCAAATTTTCCGGTGATAAATTCCCAACGCCTGATGGGCTTTGCCAGCAGGCTGTAGAGGGTGCGTTTTTCGATTTCTTTGTAGACCAAGCCGACGCCGATGAAGATCGCCATGATGATGCCGAAGATCGAAATGGCAGACAGGCCGAGATTTACGATCACCAGGCGATCGATGCCGACCGAGATTTGACCGACGAGAATCGCGGCGCCCATCATCAGCAGCGCGAAAAAGACCAGGTTGTAGAGGACGCGGTCGCGCACCGCTTCGCGGAATGTGTTGACCGCCACCACGCCGGGGATGGTGCTCATTGCGGGTTCACCTCGATGGCGTGCGAAGCGTATTTTCCTTTGCCCACGAGCTTAAAGAAGTAATCCTCGAGCGAGGGGCGAAGTGGAACGACAGAAAGGATCTTCGCGCTCGCCGCTTTGAGCTGCTCGAGCGCTGGATACAAGGCAGCTTCCGGGACTTCGATTCGGTAGCGATTACCTGTGTGCGTCGCCTTTTCGGCGAGACTCGCTGGCAACGTTTGATCCGGCTTCAACTCGAACAGAATTTCCATGCCGTAGACTTCGAGCGAAACGATTTCGTTCGGCGCGCCGACGCCTTGCAACTTTCCGCCGACGAGCACGGCGACGCGATCGCAGAGCATCTCGGCGTCGGTGAGAATGTGCGTGGAAAAGAACACCGTGCGGCCCTGACGCTTGAGTTCCAGGATGATGTCGCGGACCTCGCGGCGGCCCACAGGATCGAGCCCCGACATCGGCTCATCCAGGAATACGACCTTTGGATCGTGCAGGATTGCTTGAGCGATGCCGACACGCTGCATCATGCCCTTCGAGAATTTGCGGAGCTGTACGTTCCCGGCGGCGCTCAAGCCGACGAGATCCAGAAATCTTTCCACGCGTTCGCGGCGCTCGGTGGCGCCATATCCAAAAAATCGGGCGAAGTAATCGAGCAGCTCGCGCGCGGTGAGATAGTCATAGAAATAGGGCTGCTCCGGCAGGTAGCCGATTTCGCGGTGCATTGCGACGTCGTCGATGGAACGGCCGCGAATGCGCGCCGTGCCGGACGTGGGGAAAATAACTCCCATGAGCAATTTCAGCGTGGTTGTTTTTCCGGCGCCATTGGGGCCGAGGAATCCAAATGCTTCGCCTTCGTGCACTTCGAGCGAAAGGCCATCGAGCGAACGGCGCATGGTCTTACGCCAGAATCCGACCGGATAATCTTTGGTGAGCGACTGAATTTCGATGGCGGGCGCAATCATACAGCGTGATTATCTTTCGTTTTTGCGATCCCGAGCGTAGCGAATCGCGAAACTGTTTCGGAATTTGCACTGCCGTTTGATGCGGAGGCATGCAGCGAGACAACGAAAAGACACGAAACAGTTCGGGCGATCGAAGCCATGGCCCGAGCAATCCCGCGCGCCGAGAATCGAGCCGGATACGGATTGGGGATGTCGTCTTGGTTACCACTACAGATAGACGTTTTCGACACCTCAACCGGAAGATTTTGTGGTCCGAATATGAATTTTTCTTGACATCATTTCCACAAGCCACGATACTTCGCATCCAGACTCGGGGGAGTTTTTTTCCGGCCGTCGCGCTTGGAGCGCCGCCGGAAGCGCGTACACGGACCGGAGTAACCGAAAAAAAACGAAGAGCCAAGCATCACCAAACGCCGCGCCTCTGGAATTTAGCGCGGCTTAGCTAGGCTTTTCTCTTTTTTCGATTTCCTCGACCACCCTCCCGATGTCCGGATGTATTCGGCCCCAGAGAACAATGCACTGTGTGCCGTCGGGCACACCCAACAACCATTCACGAACACCACGGCTCGGAGTAAAATGGAGGTTCCAGCCGACTGTGGCGTTTCGTCACACATTTCGACGGCAAGACTGCCGGCGCGGAGGCAGAGATGGCAGAAACGAGAACGGCTTTGAACGCCCACACGGATTTGCAACAGGGCAAGCCCCGTGTGAGCGGGCTGGAATTTCAGCGACGCTTTACAGACGGCAAGACCTCACCTTTTGAGAAAGTTGAATGGGAACGCCGTACCGCGCTGATTGGAAACGAGAAGGGCCAGGTAATCTTCCGCCAGGAAAACGTGGAAGTGCCCAAGACCTGGTCGATGACGGCGACGAACATCGTTGCTTCCAAGTACTTCCATGGCAAGCCAAACACCCCCGAACGTGAAACTTCCGTACGGCAGCTGATTGGACGCGTGGTGGAGACGATTGTGCGCTGGGGCGAAGAGGGCGGTTACTTCGCGAGCCCCGAATCCAAGAACATTTTCCGCGACGAACTGGCCCACCTGCTGGTGGAGCAGAAGGTCGCATTCAACTCCCCGGTGTGGTTCAACGTAGGGGTGCAGCCCAAGCCGCAGTGCTCGGCGTGCTTCATCAACTCCGTCCAGGACAACATGGACTCGATCATGAATCTGGCGAAGACCGAGGGCATGCTGTTCAAGTGGGGTTCGGGCACGGGCACCAATTTCTCCTCGCTACGCGGAAGCCGCGAAACGCTCTCGGGCGGAGGCATTGCTTCCGGTCCGGTGAGTTTTATGAAGGGCTTTGACGCGTTTGCGGGTGTGATCAAGAGCGGCGGCAAGACGCGCCGCGCCGCCAAGATGGTGATCCTGAACGTCGACCATCCGGACATCATGGAGTTTGTCGAGTCCAAGATGAAGGAAGAGCGTAAAGCGCACGTTCTGATTGGCCAAGGCTATGACTCGGCGATCGACGGCGAGGCCTACGGCTCGGTGTTCTTCCAAAACGCCAACCACTCGGTTCGCGTGACCGATGACTTCATGCGCGCGGTCGAGGAAGACCGCGATTGGTGGACGCGGAACGTGAACGACGGCAAGCCGTCGGAAAAGTACAGCGCGCGAGAGCTGCTGAGGCAGATGGCCGATTCAGCGTGGCACTGTGGCGATCCCGGCATGCAGTACGACACGACGATCAACCGCTGGCACACCTGCAAGGCGACGGACCGGATCAACGCGTCAAACCCGTGCTCGGAGTACATGTTCCTGGACGACACGGCGTGCAACCTGGCGTCATTCAACTTGATGAAGTTCCTCGGGCCGAACAGCCAGTTCGACACCGAAGCGTTCACGCACGCGGTCGACGTGACGATCACGGCGCAGGAAATTCTGGTGGACAACGCCAGCTATCCTACCGAGCGGATCGCCCGCAACTCGCACGACTATCGCCCATTGGGCATTGGTTACGCGAACCTTGGCGCATTGTTGATGTCGCTCGCGCTGCCCTACGATTCCGACGGCGGCCGCGATTTCTGCGGTGCGATCACCGCGCTGATGACCGGCGAATCCTACGCGCAGTCCGCACGCATCGCGGAGCGCATGGGGCCTTTCGGCGGCTACCTGCGCAATCGCGACGCCATGATCGACGTGATTCGGATGCATCGCGATTCCCTGCGGCCGATCAAAGAAGAAAACGTACAGCCGTCATTGCTCCGCGCCGCCCAGAAGTCCTGGGATGAGGCGCTCGCGCTCGGCGAAAAGTACGGCTACAAGAATTCGCAGGTGTCCGTACTGGCTCCCACGGGAACGATCGGTTTCATGATGGATTGCGATACGACGGGCATCGAGCCGGATCTGGCACTGGTGAAGCAGAAGCGCCTGGTGGGCGGCGGCGTGATCAAGATCGTGAACAACACCGTGCCGCAGGCGTTGATGAATCTGAAATATTCGCCGGAGCAAGTGTCCGAGATCGTGGACTACATCGACACGAACGCGAAGATCGAAGGCGCTCCGCATCTGAAGGAAGAGCACCTACCGGTGTTCGATTGCTCGCTCACCCCGATGGGCGGCGGACGTTCGATCGCATGGCGCGGCCACTTACGGATGATGGCTGCCGCGCAACCGTTTCTTTCGGGCGCGATCAGCAAGACGATCAACATGCCGGAAGAATCGACGGTGGACGATATCATGCAGGCCTACATTGAATCGTGGAAGTACGGCCTGAAGGCTGTCGCCATCTACCGCGACAACTCCAAGCGCTCGCAGCCGCTTTCGGCTGCCAATAAGGACGACGGGAAGACCGCAACAGCTGAAGCTCCGGCTGTGGCGGCAACGCCAGCGAAGGTGGAGGTGCCGTCACCCGAGCAACAGGAACTCTTCATTCGCACCCGCCGACGCAAGTTGCCGAACGAGCGCGATTCGATTACGCACAAGTTTTCGATTGGCGGACATGAAGGGTATCTGACCGTCGGCAAGTACGAAGACGGCGCACCCGGCGAGATCTTCATCAAGATGGCGAAGGAAGGCTCCACGCTTTCGGGCATCATGGACGCATTCGCGCTGTCCGTCTCGATCGCGCTGCAGTACGGCGTGCCGCTGCGCGCGCTGGTTGATAAGTTCGTGAACTCGCGGTTCGAGCCTTCGGGCTACACGGGCAATCCGAACATCCGGTACGCGAAGTCGGTGGTCGACTACATCGGGCGGTGGCTCGGCGGGAAGTTCATTTCGCCGGACTACCTTGACGACAGCCCGGTTCAGGCTACCGAGGGGTCTTCGGTGGTGGAATCGGCCGCGCCCGAAACGGCGACGAAACCTGCGCCGGCGCCTGCTGCGGTGAAGTACTCAGAGCCGGAACCGGCAACGCGTCCTCGTGCTGCGATTGACGATGCCCCGTCCTGCTCGGAATGCGGCATGCTGATGACGCCGAACGGGAGCTGCTACAAGTGCGCGAACTGCGGCAGCACGTCGGGCTGCAGCTAATCGAAACTCAAAACGGTTTCAACGGGGCGGCTCGATGCTCGGGCCGCCCTTTTTATTTGTACCTGCCTCCGGTTGATCGACAGAGTCGACTGGCGCATGAGTTCGTCTTCAAGGGAGGCAAAGTTTGAAGGTCCGGGAACGAGTCCGGCCAAAAAAAGAGGGGGTCCCGTCGGACCCCCGTTTGCTCTACCCCTAAGATCCGGTTTCAGCGCGGCGAAACCGGCCCACCCCGGGATATGAGACAGCCGGACGGAGAGTTGCACTTCGGGTGCCACGACTAAGTATTTTCTATTAGACGGTTTACTACATGTATTTAAAGGCTTTAGCTCATTTCGAGCCCGATCGGGGCGAATTGTTTGCTGGGATTCTCCACTTTCTGAAAACCTGCGACGGTTATTTCTATGGTCTTTGGAAGGAATTCCATTTCATTTCGCTTGGGCGGTCTCAGAGGCATGGCGGCGACGCGACCGTATCCGTTTACGGAACAACAACGCTACTCCGAGAATAAGTCCGCCCCAGAACGCGATCGATAACCCGTCTTCGAGCACGAATACAAGCGCGCCGACGATGCCATCGCGCAGATTCTTCATGCCGCCGACAAAGGCGTTGCGGATCTTGCTGCCGATGGACGCGTCGGTGCGCAGGGTCTCGTGGTACTCCTCGCTCAGCTCGACCTTCACGGTCGCGTAGTTCACCTGGTGCAGGATGACGTTGCTCTGACCCTGCATGCTCTCGATTTCGCTGCGGACGCGAGCCAGTTCGCGCTCGACTTCCAGGACGTCCGAGAGCTTGCCCGTCCGAGTGCCGAGGAGTTCCACCAAGCGCTGTTCCGCAGCCTGGGCCGCTTTCAGCCGAGCTTGGAGGTCGACATATTGGGCTGTCACTTCTTCGGTGGTGCGGGTTTCTTCGACCACTTTGCCGAGCTTGCGGACGTCGGCGATGAAGGCGTCAGTGTGCTTGGCGGGAATGCGGAGTTCGACCGAGACGTCGCGGGCCGAGCCAGTCTGGGCGGTGGCCGACAGGTTGGCGATGTAGCCGCCGTGAGCTGACGCGAGCTTTTCGATCGCGGCGCTGGCGTCGTCGAAGTTGTTCGGGACGATATCGAGTGCGAGGTTCTGCTCGATCATCGGGCCGGAAACCTCGGGAGCGGCGAGCTGACCTTGCGCGGCGTCCGAGTCGCCAGAGTCCTCCGAAAGCGTCGCCGTGTATCGGTCCGCGGCGTTGTTCTCCAGCTTGCTGGAGAGCGCGGCTTGTTCCTTTGTTTCGAGTAGCTGTTGGTATTGGCGCGTGGTCGCGGCGAGGGCTTTATCTACGGGTGACGGAGGAGCGGGCCTGGCGGACTCATAACTGAGCGCCAGACTCGCCGCCGGCACATTGTCGGGCTCAACGATCGGCCGCCTATGAAGTGTGGAAACGAAAATCACAAAGAGCACCAGTGCCATCGGCGCCGTTGCAGCCGCAAACACCCAATTGCGCGGGAATCGCTGAAGCGGCGGCCAATTCCAGAAGTCGAAGCGATTCCAGGTCGCGCGTGGCGCGGCTTTGGTAGCGTCCCGGTCGTCGCGAGCTTTCGCGACGGCGTCGCGCACGGTTCGAGGAGCAGGCTCTACATCAAAGCTCAGCATTCGATCAGAAAGCTGGCGGAAACTGTTCACGAGCTCTTGGCAGTCGGAGCAATTCTCGAGATGAGCGGCAAGGGCGGCGGCTCGTTCCGGCTCGAGAGCGCCATCGAGATAGGCCATCACTTCTTCGGCTTCAAATGCGTGTTGCAGAGAATGAGTCATAAAATTTCCAGTCAAACCTCAGCTGACCTCAGTTGTTCTTTCATGGCCGCGCGAGCCCGAAACAAACGCGATCGCACGGTGTTCAGCGGCACGCGCATCAGAATGCCGATTTCTTCGTAGCTCAGTTGCTCGTACTCTCGCAGCATCAGGATCTCGCGCTCCGAATCGTCGAGTCTGCCGAGAGCGTCGCGGACCCAGATTCCGGTGTCGCCTGCGCTGCCGCCCGTTGTGGCATCCACGCGGAGGTCGAGTCTTTCGTTCTCCGCGACTTCGGATCTTGCTTTCCGGCGCTCGGCCCAGACCATCTTGATCGCGATTCCGTACAGGTAACTTCGGAAACTTGCGCGCGGCTCGTAGCGGGCCGCGTTCTCGATCAGCGCGATGAAACATTCTTGCGCCAGCTCCTCGGCGCGGGCCGGGTTCGCAATCCGCCGCCGGAAGAACGCGTAGACCGGCTGGCGATACCGTTCGAAGAGTTCGGTGAAGGCGTCGCGCTCTCCACGCAGGTACGCGACGATCAGTTGTTCGTCGGTGGTCATCGAAACTTAGAACGGCGCCTCGTCGGTTTCTTGCAGCGCGTCGGCGTTTAGCGCTCAGAGAGTCGTCGCGTCACCTTTGGAATGTCGCGAGCGGGCGGAAAGTTCCCGAGGGGAGCTGAATCTGTTCGAGAGGTTGTGGAAACAGTCGGGTACGGACGGGCGAGGAGATGGTGTCGCTGCCGATTTAGCTTACTGACCGCGGGTTCGGACAGTGAGCGAGCGGAGTGATGCGTCGCTAAGCGCCGATGGATTCGCGCAAGGCGTCGGCGAGCGCCTTGGTCCAGTGATGGACGTCGGAGTCCTGTTCGGCCTCGACCATCACGCGCGCCAGCGGTTCGGTGCCGGAGTAACGCAGCACCACGCGGCCGGACTTACCGAGAGTCTTCTCGGCTTCGTTGAAGCGGCGCCAAACTTCCGGCAGGGATTCGAGGGGAGGCTTAGACTTTACCTTTACGTTCACGATTTGCTGCGGGAAATTTTTCAAGTCGGCGACGAGAGCGTCGAGCGGCCCGGAGAGAGCAACGATGGAAGCCATCTTGATCGCGGTGAGCATGCCGTCGCCGGTGGTTGCATCGTCGAGCAGAAGGATGTGACCGGACTGTTCGCCGCCGAGCTTTGCGCCGATACGCTGCATTTCTTCGAGGACGTAGCGGTCGCCGACGGCGGTGCGGACGAAGTTCAAGCCCGATTGATCGAGCGCGCGTTCGAGCCCGAGATTCGCCATCGTGGTACCCACGATCACGTTGCCGTTCAGTTTTTTCTGGGCCTTCATATAGCGCCCCAGAACCAAGAGCACGCCATCACCGTTCACGAGGGCGCCGGAAGCGCTCGCGAACAGAGCGCGGTCCGCGTCGCCATCGAAGGCAACGCCGAGTGCCGCGCCTGATTCCACAACGCGCTTTTGCATCCCTTCGGGATGAAGCGATCCGCAGCCGGCGTTGATGTTTTTTCCGTCGGGGCTGCTGTTAAGCGCGATTACGTCGGCGCCGAGCGATGCGAAAAGCTTAGGTGCGAGCTTGCTGGCCGCTCCATTTGCGCAGTCGAGAACGATTCTCATGCCGGCAAAGTTCGCGCCGGGAAGCACGTTTTCGCGCAATCCGCCCAGATAATCGTCGTCGATGGCCTCGTCGTCTTCGAGATACACGGCGCTGGCCGGCACGTTCGCGCCTGCCGGCTCGAGGATGAGCGATTCGATCTCTGCTTCAACGGCGTCCGGAAATTTCATTCCATTCGACGAGATCAGCTTCACGCCATTGTCGTGGTAAGGATTGTGCGAAGCGGAAATCACAATTCCGGCGGCGAAATTCTCGCGGCTCACAAGCCACGCGACACCCGGAGTGGTGACGACGCCAGCCGACACCGGTTCGACGCCAGCGGCCGTCAAGCCGCGTGCAATGCGCTCTGCAATGTGCGGGCCGGACTCGCGGGTGTCGCGGCCAATCAGAACCCGCGGGATCTCGCTCCCGCGATGATTTGTGGTTTGCTCGTGCAGATAGGTGCCCAGCGCGAAGCCGACGCGGTCGAGCGTTGCGTCATCCAGCGGGTATTCGCCGGGAACACCGCGGATTCCATCCGTGCCGAACAGTTGTTTTGCCATGTGTGCTGTTTCGCCGAACTCGAGCTGGGACAACAATCCTATCATCCCGCTCCCGGGCAAGTCCCACGCTGAACCGTTTGGCATCGAGGACGTTAATAGCTTCGCAGCTTGCCTAGCCTAAGGTTCGTCGATGCACCGGCTCGACCCGTGCATTTGCCGACACAGCTATCCGTGGCGGACAGAGGGTATGGTATCGTTACGGCGATGCCGGTCGAAGAAACCCGAATCGTCAACGCAAATTCCACCAGCGCGCGAATCATAGCGGCTGGAATTGTGATCGCGTTCTGCTACTGGGCGTCGTCCGTATTGGTGACGCTGCTCGTGGCGGTGCTGCTGGCGTACTTTCTCGATCCGGTGGTCACCTGGATGGAGGACTGGCACATACCGCGCTCGCTGGGAGCGCTGATCGTGGTTCTGATCACGATTGGAGCGTTGCTGGTAACGACGTGGGCGCTGGTGGTTCGCATCGATCAGTTCGGGCGCGACTGGCCGCTGTATCAGAAACCTCTGCGCGCCGTCGCCAGCGTGGTGGAATCGCGAATGGAGTCGTTCGAGAAGCACGTTTCGGAAATCGAACCGGGGTCGGCGCCCACCACCGAACACGTGCAGGGTCCTGAGACGCATCCTGTGCGCGACGCGATCCTTTCGAAGTTGAGCGGGCTGTACGAAGTGATTCTCGCGGCAACCTTTGTGCCGTTCTTGCTGTTCTTCATGCTCGCGGCGAAACGGCAGGTGTGGCACGCGACGATGCAGCTTTTCCCGGCTACTCGGCGGACGGACGTAAAGGAAACGCTTTCAGACGTCACGCAAGTCTTGCGAAGTTACGTGGTTGGCACAGCGCTGGTCGGATTGATTTTGATCATCGCGAGCTGGCTGTTTTTCATGGGCATCGGCCTGGAATTCCCATTCTTGCTCGCGCTGGTGTCGGGCTTGATGAACCTGGTGCCGTACCTTGGCGTAGTGCTCAGCTGGATGCCGCCGGTGCTGATCGGACTAAAGAAATTCAATACGCCGGGGCCGTTCATCGGAATCTTCACCGTGCTGACTTTCTTTCACTTCATCGCAAACAACCTGCTGGTGCCCGCGCTGGTCGGCTGGCGAGTAAGACTGAACGCGCTGGCTTTGACAGTGTCGCTGCTCTTCTTCGGATTTTTGTGGGGCGGTGTCGGGTTGCTGCTGGCGATTCCGATTACCGCAGTGATCAAGGTGATCTGCGACCACAATGAGAGCCTGCAACCGGTCGGACGCTGGCTCAGCGCATAGTTCTGTCCGCAGACCTGCTGTGCTACGGCGAGCCGTGGACGAGCTGAACGAACTTTCTCGCTCGTTCATCCTCGCTCACGTCCTGAAATTCGCGAATCGCCGCGACCCCTAGCGCGCCAGCACGCATGCATTTCGCGGCATTTGCTCGACTCACACCGCCAATCGCCAGCACCGGTATCCGCACAGCCATGCACAGTTCCGAAAGTCTGGCGATTCCCTGTGCGGGGCCGAACTGGCGCTTGGACGGCGTATCGAAGACCGGGCCAAAGAATCCGTAGCTGGCGCCATACGCTTCGGCCTCGCCAGCTTCCTCCATGCTATGGCACGAAACGCCGATCAGAAATTGCTTTGGCGCGTTCCCTTTCCGGCACCAACGAACCACGTCAGCGACCGGCAGTGATGCGTGCCCCAGGTGTACGCCGTCAGAGTTCGCGGCAATCGCGACATCCAGACGATCGTTCACGATTACCTTGGTGCGCCCGGGGATGCCCGCTCGCGCGACCAGCAAAGCTTTCTCGACCAGGTCAAAAAGTACACGCCCCGGCAAATCCTTTTCGCGGACTTGAATCCAGTCGACTCCGGCGGCAACTGCCATGCGGATTCGATCGAGTACCGCTGCGACGGAATTCTCCACGCCGAACGCACTTCGATCGGTTACGTAGCAAGTGATTGGCTTTTCAGGTGCGGGCGGCAACGGGAAGCGTCCGTTGGCGGAAACCTTGCACCGCCAGAAGCACGTTAATCACGCCGAGTCCGGAAATCGCTCCGCGGACGAAGGGATTCTGGATCAGCATGGCGAAGCCGCCGTAGCGGAGGAAATAGTTAACGTTCCACCAGTCCGACCAGGGGAGCAAAAGGACAAGTATGCCGAGTTCAACCCAGAGCAGGAGCAGGGCAATGCGCAGCGTGCGGGTCATCTCTGTCGATTATGGGAGATTCCGAAAAAGGCTGCAACAGGGTTAGCGCTTTTGAATTAGGGCGATGCGGTCGGCCACGTCGCGATAGTCGATGTTCATCGCGTAGACGTTGCGGAAGGTATCGAGCGCCGCTTTCGATTCGCCGGCGGCCTCGAGCGCCATGCCCAGATCGTAGCGCAGCGCGAGAATCGATTCTTCCTCAAGCCCCGGCGTTTCCAGGGCCCGCTGATACCAGAGCGAGGCGACCTTCGGTTCGCCTTTGTCCATGAAAGTTAGGCCGAGCATGGTGGAGCAATTCATCATGTACGGGAAAGGTTTGCCCTTTTGGACGGCCTTCGCGACTTTCTGGAATTCGCCGATGGCTTCATCGAGGAGTCCCATCTCGCGGTAAGCGATGCCGAGGTTGTAGTGCGTCTCCAGATCTTCGTCCTCGTCGCTCATTTCGCCGAGTTCGCTACGGAATTCCTGGAAGACTTCGGCGAGCTGGTTCAGGCTTTCGGCGCTGGGCAAGGCAGCTTCGGTGTTGAGATTGGCGTGATTCGCGTGGCCGTTAGCAGCGACTGGCGCAGGCGTGTTTACGGCGGCTATGGGTGCGGACGGCGTCGACGCAAATACTTCGGTGAGCTTTTCGTGGACCGGTTCGGCGTGCTGTTGGGCCGAGACGGCCGGCTGAGCGTCAACTTTGGCTTCCGCCTGCACAGGAGGTTCAAGATCCTCCAGTTCGGCGACCAGTTCGCTGATGAAGTCTTCGGTAGTGGCCGGGCCGCTTGCCTTCGCGTTGGCCGGTTCCGGCGTTAGCTCCAGTTCAAATTCGTTAGCTTCAGGAGCTTGTGACGGCGCGGCAACCGGCTCCTCGGAAACTTCAGCGGAAGGAGCCGGTGGAATGGGCGTATCGAAGATTGCCGCGAGTTCTTCGGCGGAAACGGTCTGCGGAATTTCCATCGCAGGCTGGGCCGGAATTTCGACGGATTGCTCGACAGGAACTTCCGTGGCAGCTTCCGCTGGCGATTCGGCCGAGATTTCGAATTCGGATTGCGTTGGTTGCGGCGCGGCCTGTAGGTGGTCAGCGAGAGCGGGCGCAGGAGTTTCGATCGCCGGTTCGGACGCCAGCTCCGATGGGCCCATATTTTCGTTGATGTGGAAGGCGTCGAACTTTTGCACGGGTTCCGGCTCTTGCTCGAACGCAGGAACGGATTCGGTTTGCGCCACAAGCTCTTCGATCGCTGACACTTCGGGTTCGACCACAGGATCGAGATTCGCGCTCATCGTGAGCGGTTCGGCGACTTCTGTATTCGCGGGCTCGCTGGCGATGGACTCCCACTCGTCAGACAGATCAAGCTCTTCCGAGCTTTGCGCCGCGACTTCTACAGGAGCAGGCTCTTCAAGGACCGGCTCCGGGACGTGAGCGACTGGTTCGTCTTCGAGGCTGACCAGAGGTACCTCGAATTCGATGGGAACAGCTGCGGGTCTAGCCGGCGCAGGAGGCGCGGCTTTTTGCACGGGCTCGGGAGCCGTTTCGAACGCGGGCGGTTCGGCGGCAACCTCGACCGGCACTTCGGCCGGAGCAGATTCGATCTGGAATGCAGAAGCTTCGGCCACCGGTTCTGGAGCCGCTATGGGTTCTTCGAACGCGGGTACGGAAACCGACGACTGCACCTCGGCAGCTGGTTGCGCAACCTGAACAGGAGCTGGCGGAACTTGCGGCAGGTCTTCGGCAGAAATTCCGGCGACCTTCGAATAGCGGCGCGTGAGTTCAGCAAAGCGGTCGGCGTTGGCGATGTCTCCGCGTTCGCGATGAATCTGATCGAGCTGCGAAGCAAGTTCCGCCGTGCGGCGGTCGTTGCCTGCGCCAAGATAGAGGTCCAACAAGCGCTCGAGCGTCGGGGTGTGCCGCGGCGCTTTCTGCAGCACGTTTTCCAGCAAGTGCGTGGCTTTCTGGGTCAAGCCGTAGCTGGAGAAAAGGTCGACGTCGGTGAGAGCCTGCGCGATGTACTGCTGGGTTTCCTCGTCGAGGAATTCTTCGGGTGCAGCTGCGACGGGCGCGGCGGAGGGTTCTTCAAAACGCTCCTCGGGTCCTGGCGGCGCGACTTCCACGGGTTCAGGCGCGGCGGGGATTGCGGAGCCGCCCGCGCGTGCGCGCAATTGATTCAGGCGCTCGACGAGACGCTCGTCGTTCTTGTTTCTCTCGACGAGTTCGACCAGCGATTGCTCGGCGCGCGCGAAATCGCCTCGCGCCGCGTACGCATCTGAAAGCTGACCCAGCGTGGAGTTCAGATGGAAAGGCTGGCTGGAGTGCCTGCAGAAATCGGCGAGCTGTTCCAGGACGTCGCAGCGTCCCGGCAGCGCCGTGCACGCCGCCGAAAGCGACTTCAAATAATTTTCCTGCGCACCGTGCTCGATCATCGGCGCGCGCAGCTCGGTCAGTAGCGGCAAGGCGGCTTCCGCGTGACCGTTTTCGATGAGTGCGTCCGCCACCTGATACAGGAGGGTATAACTCGACGGTGAAGCGGCCATCAAACGGCGTGCACGATGTGCAGCCTGTTCGGGCTTGTTGGCGCGCAATTCAAATTCGACCAGAAGGTGCGTGACCTCGCCGCCATTTCCGGCTTCCGGGTGGCTGCCCAGAGTCGCGATCGCCGCGTCGAGTTTTTCCGTTTGTGCGAGGGCTTTAGCCTTCAGCAGGACGGCCGCGGGATTGACAGGATCCATCTCGAGTGAACGTTCGACCAACTTTTCGGCTTCATCGAATTCGCCGCGTTCGAACAGGCGCTGCGCGTAGTTCAGGTACGTCTGCGCAGCTTCCTTCTTCTGGCCCATCATTCCGTAAAGTTCAGCCAAGCGCATCTGCACGCGCTGGTTTTCCGGTTCGACGTCGAGCAGGCGGTGGAGAACTTCGACGGCCTTCTGCGCGTGATTCGCTTTCAGGTGTGCTTCGGCGATCTGGAGGAACAGAGGACGCGCTTCGCTGAGGACGCCCTGTTGTACGTAGAGGTCGGCGAGACGTTCGAGCGGCGCGAGTTCATTCGGCGCCAGCTTCGCGATCTTCTTATAAATAGCGATGGCCTTGCTGTTGAACCCGTCGCCTAAATAGACCTGAGCGAGCCGCTCGAAGTACTCGATGGCGTGCGGCATGTCACCCTGGCGGGCGAACAGATCGCCGACCGTCATCAAGGTGGCTTGATCGCGCGGGTCGGCGCGGAGGATGAGCTGATATTCCGCAATCGCCTGGGGAACTTTCCCCTGATTGAGAAACTTCAGCGCATTCTCAAGAGCTTTGCTTTTGTTGAACGCCATAGATGCTTTATCGGCCGCCCGACCCGTACCGCACCGGGCGACACCAGAGCCCCCAATTCGGCTTAGATTCGAAGGTTAGCATCCGGGAAAATGAAGGGGCAACGCGCGGTAAGGACAGGAGTGCCAAAGACGATAACAGTGGCGTTCACGCGCCATGGTGTCTGTTTGAGAACAGAGTGAGGATGCGCACGGGCCGGGCCGGGTGGGTTGGCTGGCTGAGGCTAGCCCGGCAATGCTTCGGCGGCGCCTGCCAGAGGCAGAGGATTTTGTGTGGCCTGGGCGGCCCAGCAACGGGAATCTCGAACCGGTGCGTAGGAAAACCGGTGCAGCGGCGATGGGCCGAAGCGCCGAAGGGCGTCCAGATGCTCCGGTGTGCCGTAGCCTTTGTGCTGGGCCAAGCCGTATTGCGGATACATCTCGTCGAACTCGGCCATGCGCCGGTCGCGTTCGACCTTGGCCAGGATCGAGGCGGCGGCGATGGAGACCGAGCGGGCGTCCCCGTGGATCAGAGCTTTCTGTTCGATCGGCAGATCGATCTCGACGGCGTCGAGAAGCAAATAATCTGGCAGCGGAAAGAGCTGGGAGACGGCTGCCATCATGGCCTGGCGGCTGGCTTGATAAATGTTCCAGGCGTCGATGCGTGCGGCGTCAATCTCGGCGATGGCCCAGGCGAGCGCATGATCGCGGATACGAGGAGCGAGGTCGTTGCGACGCTCGGAGTTGAGCTTCTTGGAATCATCCAAGCCGACGATGCGCCGCTTGGGATTCAAAATGACTGCCGCGGCGACCACCGGGCCAAATAACGAACCGCGTCCCGCTTCATCGAGTCCGGCGACGCGCATCCAACCGCACTGGCGTGCTTCGCGTTCGTATCGCGACGAGCAAAGTCTTCCCATCGGCTGGCGATTTTAGCACACCAATACGCAAGCGATTTGCGGCATGCGCGCGCCGCTGTGGATTTTTTCGACAACGAACGGTGGAAAACAAAAAAGGCCCGCTCCGGAAACTCCGGGGCGGGCCTTTTGTAAAAATCGATGCGGTTACTTCTTGGCTTCGGTTGCCGGTGCGTCGAACTTTTCCACGCGCTTGATGCGCGCCGCCTTGCCCTTGCGCTTGCGCAGGTAGTTCAGCTTGGCGCGTCGAACGCGTCCGGCTCGCACGATCTCAATCGAGCTGATCATCGGCGAGTGCACGGGGAAGATGCGCTCCACACCGATTCCGAAGCTAACGCGGCGCACGGTGAAGGATTCGCCGGAAAGCTCGCCACGGCGGCTCATCACGACGCCTTCAAACGGCTGGATGCGTTCCTTATCGCCCTCGCCTTCTTTCAGGCGGACGTTGATCTTGACGGTATCGCCCGGACGGAAGTTCGGGTGATCCTTGCGAAGTTGGGACTGCTGCGACTTATGCACGATCGGATTCATGATTCTATTTTCCAGGCAGACCCGCTCAGGTGGGGCCAGCAACGACAGACAAACTGAAATTCTACCGAAAATAGCGGGTTCTGACTAGCGGAAAGTGGCGTGGCCGGCGCTTAGGCGAGCAGATCGGGGCGATTGCGGCGCGTCTTTTCCAGAGCGCGAGCTTCGCGCCAGCGACGGATATCTTCGTGGTTGCCACGGAGGAGCACCTCGGGCACTTCCCAACCGCGGTAGGAGGGAGGGCGCGTGTAGTGCGGGTAGTCGAGGATGCCGTGACGGGTGGCTCCGGTCGAGGTTGTAGCGGACATACCCGGCAATACTTCTTCGCTGTCGTGGCCGTTCCAGGCGCTGAATGATTCGTTCACGGTGGAGTCGGCGTTGCCCACCGCCCCGGGTATCAGGCGCGTGACCGAATCGAGGATCAACGCAGCGGCTAGCTCGCCGCCGGAGAGAACGTAATCGCCGATGGAGATCTCGTCGGTTGCAAGGTGCTGTGCGACTCGTTCGTCGACGCCTTCGTAGCGGCCGCAGATGAAAACGATGCGGTCAAGTTGAGCGAAGCGGCGCGCAGTGGCCTGACGAAACAGTTTGCCGGCGGCGGAGAGCAGCACGACGGCAGTTTTTGCGAATGCGGGCGTGGCACGCGAATCCGGTGGCACGAGCAACTCGACCGCTTCGAACAGAGGCTCGCACTTCATCACCATGCCCTCGCCGCCGCCGAAGGGGCGGTCGTCGACAGTTCGATGACGGTCATGCGTAAAGGCACGGAGATCGTGGAGGTGCGCTTCGATCAACTTGGTCTCGCGGGCTCGGCGGACGATGCCGTAATGGAGCGGGCCGGTGAAGAACTCGGGGAAGATCGTGATGATGTCAAAGCGCATGGGTGATTATCGTATCGCAAGCTCGATTGCTTCGCTGGCTTGCGTCATGGGCGATTGATGTCGCGCAGGCCTTCGGGCAGGATCACTTCGATGACGCGCGCGTCGGTGTCGATGGACACGCAGATGTCTTGCGCGAGCGGGATCAGCAGTTCATCGCCGGCGGGCACGGTGACTTCCAGGATCGGCGTGCCGACCACGGTTTCGCCGATGGCCTGGACGTCTTTCACGACGCCGACCTCGGTTCCGTCGCCTTGGATGACTTTGCAGCCCACTAAATCGGAGATGTAGTGGCTGCCGGAGGGCAATTTGACGCGTTGATCGCGGCAGACCTGGACTTCGAGGCCGACCAGCTTTTTTGCGGCGTCGATCGAGTCGACGCCCTCAAAGTGGAAAATCGCCTGGCCACCATGGCTATAGGAGAGCCAACACTTGCGCACGGCTACGTGACGAGGGGGACGCTTACCATCCCAGAGATCGGCGGTCTTGAGAGTTTTGAGCCTGTCGGGAAAGTCGGTGAGGATGTCGCAGGCGACCTCGCCCCGGACGCCGTGCGGGCGGACCACAACAGCGATGGTTACGCCATTCTGCTGATCAGAATTTGCCATTCCGAGATCAAGGCCGAGCGCCTGGCGAGGATGATACAGGTGCGTGAAGTGTAGAACTATTCCAAAATCTCGAGCGTGAACCGCTTCTTCAGCTTCATCCCAGCCGCACCCAAAAGCGTGCGGATGGACTTGGCCGTGCGGCCCTGGCGACCGATTACTTTGCCGAGGTCGTCCGGTGCCACGCGGAGTTCCAGCACGGTGACCTGTTCACCTTCAACAGCCCTAACCTGAACTTCATCCGGATGATCGACGAGGGCTTTCGCGATATCCGATACCAGATCCTTCATGAGCGCCTCCACAGCGAGAGGAACGGGAGCAGCAACAGGGACCATTCGCCCAGCGATTCACCCGAGTTCCAATTCTTTGTTGCTGTAGAGTAGGGACGTGTCAGGCAGGCTTGCGGTTACGCAAAAAGCTGCGGACAGTATCGCTGGGCTGTGCGCCCTTGCCAATCCAGTAATCCACGCGCTCGCGGTTCAGGTCGACGGCGGCGGGCTTCTTCGCCGGGTCATACGTTCCCACGATTTCCACGAAGCGGCCGTTGCGCGGGCGGGTCTTCTCGGTGACCACAACCCGATAGAACGGATGCTTCTTCTTGCCAATGCGGGCCAAACGAATCGTCAACACTGCGTACATCCTCCTAAAGTCGAATCAAGCCAGTATAGCGAACCCAGGCGGCTTCACCAATCGGTATTTGGGCAATTTTGGCGGGTAGCCAGGCTGTTTTTCGGCTGACTGGTCACTTTGGGGGCTTCCAAACGGGCTTGGAGAAGTAGGGTGCGCCATCGAACTGGAAGGCATGCTCGAACATCTCCCGGGTGCCTTCGGACATCTGCAGCTTCGCCATTTCTTCGCGTGTCACGAATTTCACCTCGGAGATTTCCAGTTGGTCGGGCTTCGGGTCGCCGGAGACCTTTCGGACCTCAAACATGCTGACCACGTAAGAGACCGTATCGCCATTCGCGTAATTCACGCGAAATTTCGGGCCGCCGAAGACGCCCATCAGCCGCGTAGGCTCGATCACCATGCCGAGTTCTTCCCAGCACTCCCGGACGATCGCGTCGCTGGGAGACTCGTCGGGATCGACGCCGCCGCCGAGGGTGATCCACCGGTGGGTGTGGGCATCGCGCACGACGAGCAGTCGACGTTGCTCGTCGAAAAGGATCGCCGTAACCGAGGACAACATCAGCAGACCGTTTCCGATCTTGGAGCGGAGTTCGTGTACGTAAGCAGAGGCGGGCATGGCGAAGGCTAGTTGCTGCCCTTAAGGCCGGCGAACTTGCCGAGGCCGCGCATCTTGGTGCGGGCGAGGGCGCCGTATTGCTTCATCATTTTTTTCATGTCCGCGTATTGCTTGAGGACCTGATTCACTTCCTGAACGGAAGTGCCGCTGCCGGCGGCGATGCGCTTGCGGCGCTTGCCGTCGATCCGGTTGGCGTTGAGGCGTTCCTTGGAGGTCATGGAGTTGATGACGGCTTCGACGTGGATGAGGCGCTTCTCGTCAATTTCGGGATTTTTCGGAAGATTGGCGAAGGGGCCGACCTTCGGAAGCATGCCCAGCAGCGATTCGAGCGAGCCCATCTTGCGAACCTGACGCAACTGATCGCGAAAGTCTTCCAGAGTGAATTCGTCTTCGCGGAGTTTGCGCTCGAGTTCTTTTGCGGCCTTGAGGTCGATGGTTTTTTCGGCGCGTTCGATGAGGCCGAGAACGTCGCCCATGCCGAGGATGCGCGAGACGACGCGATCGGGCAGGAACGGTTCGAGCGCGTCGTATTTTTCGCCGACGCCGACAAACTTTACCGGGGCTCCGGTGACTTTGCGGATCGAAAGCGCCGCGCCGCCGCGAGCATCGCCGTCCATCTTGGTGAGGACGACGCCGGTGATGCCGAGACGTTTGTGGAATTCGCCGGCGGATTTCACGGCGTCCTGACCGATCATCGCGTCGGCGACGAACAGCAGCTCGGCGGGATTGAGTTCTTTTTTGAGCGACGTGAGTTCGTCCATCAACTCGTCGTCAATGTGAAGGCGGCCGGCGGTGTCGACGAGGACGACGTCGCAGGCGGCAAGCTTGGCTTCGCGCAGTGCGCCGCGGACGATTTCGAGAGGCTTATCGGTTCCGGTGCCGGGCCAGAGCGGAGTGCCCGTGGCCTTGGCGACCTGGGCCAGCTGTTCGCGGGCGGCGGGACGGTAGACGTCGGTCGAGACGACGAGTGGGCGATGGCCGTGTTCAGCGAGCCATTTGCCCATTTTTCCGGTGGAGGTGGTCTTACCGGAACCTTGCAGGCCGACGATGAGCCAGACGGCGGGCGGCTTCGAACCGAACTGCGGCTTGGATTCCTTGCCCAGCAGCTCACCGAGTTCGTCGCGGACGATCTTGACGACTTGCTGATCGGGCGAAAGTTGGAGCAGGACTTCGGCGCCCACGGCTTTGGCGCGAACGTGCGACATGAACTCGTCGGCCACGCCGAGGTTGACGTCGCCTTCGAGCAGGGCTTCGCGGATTTCGGCGAGAGCGGCATCCAGGTGCTCTTCGGTGAGCTTGCCCTGTCCGCGGAGATTTTTGAATGTGCGCTGAAGCTTCTCTGTGAGTGATTCAAACATGAGCGTGAACTTTGATTGTAGGTGACGAGCGGAAGCGGGTCAACGCGAGGGCGCGGCGGAGTTGCGAAAGGCGCGTTGGAATGATGGGAAATTTGTTCCGGGCGATTCGGCAGACACGCCGGTCGATCGGCGAGCCGGACGACAAGTTTGCGGGCCGCTCGTTCCTGTAGCACTTTAACGAAAATCCGGATTGTGTTTGAGCTAGAGCGCGGCGAATTTAGGGCGGGTGCGGATGAGCCATTCTGCTAGGAGGAGGTTGGGAACCAGCAGAGCCAGGAGATGGGGACGTAGGCGCGCATGAATTCCCAGTGTGCGACGCCGAGCATGAAAGGGAGGTAGATGCGGAGGGTGACGGCAGCGAGCGAGAGCGCGAAGTTGCGGATCATCGACTGGCGATGTTCGTTGATGCGACCGACGCGGATGGAGGTGTAGGCCATCAGGCCCGTGTAAAACCAGAGCATGGCGAGAATGCCGAAGCCGAGATGCGTGGGAAGGCCGCCTTCGGAAAAGATAGCGAGCACGAAACCGGCGATCGAGCCTACCAGAACCGAGATCAGGTACAAGCGGCCGAGCCAGCGGTGGAGGTTGAGATATTTGCGGCGGAGACGGCGGGAGAATTGCCAGGGGCCGAAGAGCAGCGCCCCGGAGCCGCCGAGGATGTGAGCCACGAGCAAGGCGTAGTGTTCGCCGAAGTGCCCGCGAGGGGCGCGTGGGTGCGGCGATGGTGGATATGGCGGCGGACATTGGGGATCTCGTTGGTGCGCGGGTCGGTGCCTGGAAGGGATACGCAAAAATGGGGGCGGGAGTTTCGTGGAGCGGAAGGAGAGCACACGCGCTCTTTGAACGGAAGGCGGGCGGCTCCGGAGCGACAAGGCCAGAGGTGAACCGGGCCGCTTCGTACCGCGGCGGATTCAGAATGAAGGATTTTCCTGGGAGGGGCGCTGCTAGGAGCACGCTCAATGGAGATCTGGGCTGCTTTGCGGAGCCGATTCTGGCCGTCCCACGCGATGGGGAAGCTTGGGTGATGTTCGACTCTTCTCGATGGTGAGTTTCGGGTGGGTGGCCGGCGGTGGTTCGTCCTGCGGACAAAGCAACCGCGCTCCGCGAGAACCGTCGAGTGTATGGCGTACGGAGAGATGGAATTGAGTGTGGGATGCGAGGCTCTGGCGAATCGGGTGGAGCGCAGCCTTTTGTGGCCGAATCGGCGTGGGGCCAGAAGAGGCGTCGGATTTGGATCGGTCGAACTTGGGCGGAGGGATTGGATTGGGTGCGTTGGACCGTCGGGCAGCGGGAGTCGAATCTAGGGTTCCTGTCCTAGCACGACCGGCCTTTGGACCTGTCGGAGGCGTGGCGCGAATTCTTGACCGGGGAGTGGGGGTCGTCTAAACTGCTTGATTCGTGCGAGTGTGCGCCGAATTGTGGGTGGCGCGCGATTGTGCGCTAGCGAGTCCGCGCGTCAATAAAGGGTCCTGAGAGGATCCATGAAGCGGACGAAAAAATTTAAGGGAGATTTTCGTTGCCGAAACGTACTTTTCAACCCCATGTGCGCCGCCGTCATAAAAAGCATGGGTTCCGCAAACGGATGAAGTCGCAAGGTGGAAAAAAGGTGCTTGCCTCACGCCGCAAGAAGGGGCGCCACGCTCTTACGCGCGTCTGACCCGCCGCGGCTGGATTTGCCCCGGGAGTGCCGAATCGTGCGCCGGTCAGAATACGACCTGGTGTATCGAGAGGCGCGGAGGCGATCGAGCCGCCAATTCACGCTGTTTCTACGTCCGAATGGACTCCCGATCAGCCGGTTTGGATGGAGCATCAAGAAGGCGCTGGGGAACGCGGTGCACCGCAATCGAATCCGCCGGCGCCTGCGCGAAATACTACGGATGCACCGGCAGGAGTTTGCCGGGGGATGGGACGTGGTGATTCATCCGCGGAGCACGGTGGCGACGCTCGAGTTTGCGTCGCTGGCGGAGGAATTGGTGAAGCTGATACCGCGCGAGGTGCCGACTGCTACGGCTTCCGGTCAAGCCGCGCGCGCGGCGAGTTCCTTGCCTAGCAAGCGCGAGGAAACATGAGCGGCGCGGCGAACCTAGCATCTCGTGTGGACACGGGTGCGAAGGCATCGAAGGCGGCGACGGTGCCGGCGGTGGCGCGGGCGAAATCGGCGGGCGCTTGGGTGCTGCTGGCTTTGATCCGGGTGTACCAGATTTTTCTTTCGCCGTTCCTCGGCGGAGCTTGCAAATATTATCCGTCGTGCTCGCATTATGCGCAGGAAGCGGTGCAAAAGCATGGAGCGCGCCGCGGCGCGTGGTTGGCGATGAAGCGGCTGGGGCGATGCCGGCCGTTCGTGAAAGGCGGATTCGATCCCGTGCCGGACGCCGAGGAATGGGAAGCGCGGTAGGGGCGAGGCGCGCGAGCAAGATTTTCTTTCCGGATTGATTGGGGCTCAAGGAGCAATAGCAGTGGAAGAAATGTCGGACCAGGTACGCGGAATTATTTTCGTAATTGTAGCGCTCGTCATTCTTTTTGTGTGGCAGCACTTCTACAAGCCCGCGGCGCCGATTGTGCCGCCGCAGAGCGCGCAGACCTCGCAGCAGACGCCGTCCCAGAATGGCGGAACGCCCTTTTCGGCAACGACAAACCCAACAACTGGAACTGGCAGTGCAGCGAAGCCGAATGCGACCGCGAAGAAGGGCGCGACGGGCACCACTGCGGGCGCGGCGGCAAATCCTGCGGTGACAGAAGCGAGCGCCGAACAGACGATCACCGTCGAAAGTCCGGTGTACCGGGTGGAAATTTCCAATCGCGGCGCGGTGGTTCGCACATGGAAGCTGAGGAAATATTTTGACGAGCAGAAACAGCCGCAGCCACTGGATCTGGTGAACGACGCGGTGTCAGAGCAACTGGGCTGGCCGTTTTCGCTGCTGCTTGGCGATGCGAAGCAGGAAGCGGCGGCGAATGCGGGGCTGTATCAAGTATCGGTGACCGGTCCGAAGAACGCGATGACCGGCGCGTTGCCGGCGGCGACGACTCCGACGACGTCGGAGACGGTGCAAGCTCCATCGGAAATTGATTTTCACTGGAGCGACGGGCACCTGGACGTGACGAAGAAGCTGGCGTTCAGCGAGAACTACGAGCTGAACATCTCGGTGAGCGTGACGCTGGATGGCGAGCCGCAGCCGGCGGCACTGGCGTGGCGCGGAGGCTTCGGCGACAAGGAAGCGTACAACGCGGCGCAGAATTTGAATGTGTTCTACAAGTCCGACGGAAAGCTGAACGTGTTGCAGGTAAAAAAGGTGGGCACGTCGGGCAATCAAGCGCAGCCGGCGATTCAGTACGGGCCGCTGGAGTTTACGGGCATCGAGGATCAATTTTTCACGGCGACCTTTATTCCCGAAGGCGCCGCGAACATTTCGATGTGGCACTGGAAGCAGGACTACAAGGCCGGTGTGGACGGCAAGCTCGAGCCAGAATCGCAGATGGCTGCGGGGACGACGACGCCGGCGCCGTTCACAATGCGCGCGTACATTGGGCCGAAAGACCTGGGCATTCTGGAAAAGATGCAGCCGTCGCTGACGGGCCTGGTGAATTTCGGCTGGACGGAAGTGATCGCCAAGCCGCTGCTGTGGGTGCTGCAGACCATTCATACGAAGATTCCGAACTGGGGTTGGTGCATCGTCCTGATGACGGTAGTGATCAACATCGCGCTGTTCCCGCTGAAGATGAAGGGGTGGCGGTCGATGCAGAAAATGCAGCGCGTGGGGCCGGAAATCCGCCAGATTCAGGACCGCTACAAGAAGTACAAGATGAACGACCCGCGCAAGTCCAAGATGAACGAAGAAGTCATGGCCGTGTATTCGCGCGAGGGCATTAATCCGCTGGGAAGCTGTCTGCCGATGCTAACGCAACTGCCGATCTGGTGGGCGCTGTGGCGTGTGCTGAACGGCGCGATTGAATTGAGGCATGCGCCGTGGTTCGGATGGATTCACGATCTTTCGGCGATGGATCCGTATTATATTTTGCCGATCGCGATGGCGCTGCTGATGTTCCTGACGAACCGGATGACGCCGCAGACGACGGTGGATCCGTCGCAACAGAAGATGATGGCGTTCATGCCGCTGTTCATGCTTTTCTTTTTCTACCGGCTATCGAGCGGATTGAATCTGTACATGAGCACGAGCAGTATTGTCGCGATTGGCCAGCAGTATTATCTAAACAAGACCGAGCCGCTGCCTTCGCGGAGTAAGTTCAAAAATAAAGACAAAGACTGATGCGCGAGAACCGACCACCGCACCAACAACACGGTCATAAACCGCGAGGCCGCGAACATTCGCACTCCGAGCCGGAACCGAAGCTGGATAACGCGCGCGTGCTGAGCGAGATCAAGCGCTATCTGGATGTGGCGGTGCGCGAGATGGGCCTCGAGATTCAATTCGAAATCACCGAACCGGCGACTGTGGGCGGCGGCGCGAGCGATAAAGATGTTCTGATAACGTTCCACGGCGCGGACCAGGATTTTCTGCTCGAGCAGCACGCGGAATTACTGCTGGCGCTCGAACATGTAGGACACCGCTGGCTGAGGCTTGATCCGCGGCTGCATGACCGGGTGCGATTTGATTGCGCGGAGTACCGGGCGACGCGGCTCGAGGAGTTGAAGCTTTCGGCGCGCGTGGCGGCGCAGCGGGTGCGCGAGACGGGGATGGAGTTCCGGTTTAATCCGATGTCACCGCGGGAGCGCCGGCTGATCCATCTGGAGTTGGCTGGCGCATCGGATGTGCGGACGATGAGTGAGGGCGCGGGAGACCAGCGCCGGCTTGTGATTTATCCTGCCAACAAGAAGTAAAGACCCCATACAACGAGCAAGGCCGCGGGCCGATCGCCCACGCGACTTCGGTGGGGGCGGATTGGTGTGTGGAATTTCGGCGAAGACTGACGAGGGATTCCCGCCACGGCGGGCGGGAGAGGCGCACTTCGGCCGGTTGAATCAGGGCTCAGAATGATCGGTTTTTTTGCGGAACGATGGTGAGCGCGGCCTCGGAGTCGAGTCGGTCGCGTGAGTGGAAGGCACGATCCGTTTGTGATTCGTGCGCGTTGATGGATGGGCGGTCGTGGGACGACAGCCGGCGCGGCAGGCTATCGCGCCGTGCTTAGACTTCGAGCAGGAAGCCTTCGGGGCCGACGTTGCGGCATTGGGTGGGGCCGACGGTGTCAATCAGGCCGGCGGTTTCGTGAATGTGGCCGCAGAAAACAGTGGCGGGCTTTTCGCGTTCGACCCAAGCGCGGAGGGTGGCGCTGCCGGCGTGCTTGCCGGGGGCGAATTCGTCGAGCTTGGTATCAAGCGGCGGAAAGTGGACGACGAGATTCAGGGACGGGATCCCGTCGAATTCGGCCAGGGCGTTTGCGATTTCCTCTTCGGTGTATTCGCCTGGGGTTTGGAACGGAGTGATGTTGCTGTAGCCGAGGCCTGCCCAGTTGCTGTTGCCTACCTTCAATTCTTTACGATGAAAATCGGTGAAGCCGAATTTTTCGCAGAACGCGGTGTTCTGCGCGTGGGTTTCGTGATTGCCGGGAAGGATCCATGCGCGCGTGCCGAGAGGTTTCATGATTTCGCCGCAGCGATCGAGAACTTTGCCGAAGTTCGAAAGATCGCCGGCGGCGATGTAGATGTCCGCAGGAGTTGCGACGAGCTTTTCAAGCTGGCGCGTGTTGCCGTGGATGTCGCTGAAGATCAGGACTTTCATTTGAGCTCCTTCCTGTGCGGCGGCAGGATGCGAGACATGCGGCGGACGTTGAGGCCGTCGGCTTGCCAACCTTCCTCGACGACGTTACCGGAATCGTCAAAGACGACGCGGTAGGAAAACGGCGTCGGACCTTTCTCCGGATTCTGACGCGCGATGAAACGGTTTTCGTTGAAGTCGACGACGTGGACGCCGGGCTCGGACCAAGTGCGAATCACGGGGAATCGCGCGAACTGCCAGTAGAGCTGTACTTCGGGAAGCTGCATGGCGCGTGCGACGTAAGCGTCAGGGTGCGAATCGGGCGCAAAACGGAACAGTGGCGGATCGGGATTGCGGAGATCGAAGCGCGACTGAAAAACGCCGACCGGCGAGCGGACTTCGCCTCCCCAATCGAGAAGCGAGGGCGGAAGCGGAAGCGCGGCGATGCGATTGACGGGAATGGCCCGGGCTTGCGCGAAATCGACGACGCGGCGAAGCGCGATGTGATGTGCGTAGGTGCAAGCGAAAAGATACGAGACAGTTAGGAGCGCCCCGGCCTGGCACCACGCAGGCGTGCCGACGCGGAAGCCCCAGCCTTTGGCGGCTGGAGCGAAAAAGAGAATAGCGAATATCGCGGAAGCGACCAGCGCGATCCAGAGATGGAATCCGAAGCCGACGGCGCGCGCGACAGACCACGCAGCGATTGTCGCGATGGTGATCACGATCCACATTCGAATTCCGCGGGTGCGCGATTTTTCAGGATTCGAGAAGATCCAGGCGACGATCTGCGGGATGAGAACAAGCGAGGTGAAGACGAAGTCGATGATGAAGAGGATGTCCCAGGCGACGCGCTCTTGCGACAGAGGGGTCCACATGCGGGTGCCGAAGGAAGTCATCGCATCGAGAAGAATATGGCTGGCGAGAGCGATGGCGTAAATGAAGGTGAGCATCAGCCAGGACGGAGCTTCGAGGTCGGCAAGACTGGTGAACCTGTTCTTCAGCGGCGGGAGAGCGGCGCGTGTGAGCCAGGCGAGGAGCATGGCGAAAAACGGGAGCGCGACGAAGGAGTGCGTGATGGCGCGGTGATATTTGACGATGGCGAGAGGATCCGTCGAGAAGGCGTAACGGACGATGTCAATATCCGGGAACATCGCGCCGACAACTGCGGCGAAGGTGGCAACGCGCGCATTGCGTTTTGAAAAGAAGCCTTTGCCAATGAGAGCGCCGGCGATGCCGTGGGTGATGGTGTCCATGAACGCGCGCACTCTGAAAGGTGCGGGGAATTGTGCGCAGAAAAATTTTACACGATAGCGCGGGAAATTTGCGCGCGCTTACCAGACGACTAGCAGATCTGCGCCTTTTGGTTTGACGGAACCGACGGCGCGGGCTTCGACGTTGTGTTTCTTGAGTGCGGTGATTGCTCGCTTGGCGTGTGCGGGAGCGACGGCGATCAGGAGCCCACCGGCAGTCTGCGGGTCAAACAGCAGCGCGCGGTATTCGTCGGGCACCGAGTCGGCGAATGTGGCGCAGCCTTCGACGAAGTCGCGATTGTTCTTCATTCCGGCGGAGAAATGGCCGGCACGGGCGGCGTCGATGGCGCCATCGAGATAGGCAAAGCGACCGTGATGCAGATCGAAGCAGACACCGCTGCCGATGGCCATTTCGCGAGCGTGGCCGAGGAAACCGAAGCCAGTGACGTCGGTAACGGCGTGAATCGCGGCGGCTCGGCCGGGCTGCGATTCAAATTCGTGAAGCGCATCGGCGGCTGCGCGATTAAGAGTGGTCATCGCCGCGGTGGCGGATGCGATCCACGCGGGTTGAGCTTTTTGTTGTTTGATGGCCGTGGAAATGACGCCGGTGCCGAGAGGTTTGGTGAAAAGCAGAACGTCGCCCGGTTGCGCGCCGACATTTTTCCAGATTTTGTCGGGATGAATCACGCCGGTGACGGCGTAGCCGAATTTCAATTCGTCGTCGCGGATGGAGTGGCCGCCAACGATCGTGCAATTGGCTTCGACCATTTTTGAAAGGCCGCCACGGAGAATCTGTTCGAGGACGGCGGCATCGCCGTTTGTGGGAAAGGCCAAGATCGTGAGCGACGAGATGGGGCGGCCGCCCATGGCGTAGACGTCGCTGAGCGCGTTGGTGGCGGCAATCTGGCCGAACTCGAAGGGGTCGTCGACGAGGGGCGTAAAGAAGTCCACGGTCTGAACGATGGCCAGATCGCCGGAGAGCCGGTAGACGGCTGCGTCGTCGCTGGTTTCGAAGCCGACGATGCGATTGGGATCGGATTGCGGCGGTAATTTCTTTAGAACCGCGTCGAGCACGCTGGGACTGAGTTTCGCAGCGCAGCCTGCAGCTTTTGCAGTGGCGGTAAGGCGGACGGGGTCAGACAAGGCGAATCCTTTAGATCGCGTGCGGATGCAATTATAGCGCAGGGCTGCACGCGAGCCGACAGCAGTGAGGCGTTAGGTTTGTTGCGTGGCGGCGCGAGCTACAGCGGAGCGGATGGGAATTGCGATGGGACCTTTCGTTGCGTCATGCGTGCTGGAGGAGATCATGTGGCAACACCCGTCGAACAAGCCGCCGGGCTCGATGACGAGACACGGAGTGTAGATGTCGCCGCTGACGACGGCCTTGGGTTGAATTTCGACTTTCGATGCGGCGTGGATCGTGCCGTCGAACTGGCCGGCGACGATGACGAGGTGCCCTTCGATTTCGCCTTCCATCTGTGCCCTCTCGCCGAGGATCAGAGTTTCATTCGAGACCAGAGTTCCCTTCATCGCGGCGTCCACGCGGAACGTGCCGGTGGTCTCGAGCTTCCCTTCGAGTTTCACGCCGTGTTCGAGGAAGCCGGTCCATTCGCCGGCGTCCTTAGGATCGCCCTTAAACCAACTGAGAACCATTCAATCTCCGAGTGACTGCCTGCCGCCAGACCTGTGCCGAATATCGCGACGCAAGTACGCAATCATTTTCGCATGAGATGGTCGTAGAGGCGCGCCAGGTCGGCATCGTCGTAGTACTCAAACGCCAACTCGCCGGCCTTGGAGCCTGGTTTTGGGTGGATCAAAGCACGGGTGCCGTAGGCGCGCTGAAGCTCCTCGAGCGCGGCTTTTGTATTCGGATCGGGCGAGTAGGCCACCGAATGGGCGCGAGGCCGTGGAACGCGGGACGCGAGGCGTTCGACCTGGCGAACTGTCATTCCGCCACGAGCGATTTTCTTGGCCAGATCGAGACGTGACTGGAGATCCGCGATGGCGAGTAAGGCGCGGGCGTGGCCAGCGGTGACGCGACCTTCTTCGACCAGCTCCTGGATGGGAGCCTCGAGTTTGAGGAGGCGGACGGCGTTGGCGATGGTGGCGCGATCCTTTCCGGTGCGTTCGGCAACTTGTTCCTGCGTGAGGTGGAACTCGTCGGTGAGGCGCTGGAAGGCGTGGGCTTGCTCGATCGGATTGAGATCTTCGCGCTGGAGGTTCTCGACCAGGGTCATCTCCATGGCCATACCTTCGGGTACGTCGCGGACCACCACCGGAACGCTGTGCATCTCGGCGCGTTGTGCGGCTCGCCACCGACGTTCGCCGGCGATGAGCTGGAAGCGAGGGCCGCGACGACGGACGACCAGAGGCTGAACGATTCCGCTCGAGCGGATCGATTGCGCGAGCTCCTCCAGCGCGTCTTCGCGGAAGCGCGTGCGTGGTTGATAGGGGCTCGGATCGATCAGATCAATATCGACGTGCAGGAAAGTTTCAGTCGGCGCCAGAGCTACCGCTGTCGCTGCTGCCGCCACCGTCGTTCCGAACGGGCTCGACTGGAGGTGGCTCGGGGACGATGGTATTTGTTGGGGTGGATGCGGCACCTGCTCCGGCTGCTGCAGCGGCTGCGGCTGTGTTTGAAGCGAGTCGTTCTGCGGCTCGCGAATCAGCGCGCTCAATCCCCTGCCCAATGCGTTTCTGGGCATTTTCAATAACCTCCTTGGCAAGTTGGATATAGCTTTCTGCGCCTTTACTATGTATGTCGTAGAACATAACAGGCATGCCGTGGCTCGGAGCTTCGGCCAGGCGGACATTTCTTGGAATGACGGTCTCAAAGACCTGGGCACCGAAGAAGCTGCGTAGGTCAGCCGACACTTGACGCGAGAGCGTCGTGCGATCGTCGTACATGGTGAGCAGAATGCCTTCGATCGCCAGCGCCGGGTTGATGGATCGGCGGAGGCGGAGAAGCGTGTCAATGAGATCGGCGACGCCTTCAAGAGCCAGGAACTCGCACTGAATCGGGACCAGGACCGAGTCGCTGGCGGCCAGGGCGTTGAGAGTGAGAAGGTCAAGCGACGGCGCGCAGTCGATGAGGACGTAATTGTACTTGGCAAGAATGCCGGCGATGACGCCTTTGAGACGATACTCGCGGTTTTCCATCGAGACCAGGTCGAGTTGGGCACCGACCAGGTTTTTATCGGATGGGATGAGGTCGAGGCCTTCCACCTGAGCATCGAGAACGACCCTTTCGATGGGTTCGCCCAGAATGAGAGACTGATAGAGGGTGCGGCGAGAGGGGTCCTTGGCGAACCCGAGAGCACTGGTGGTGTTCGCTTGGGGATCGCAGTCGATGATTAGGGTGCGCTGTTCTGAAGCGGCCAGAGAGGCACCGAGATTGACGGCCGTGGTGGTCTTGCCTACACCGCCTTTTTGGTTGGTAATCGCGATTACGCGGGCCAAATTCGATTTTCCTTCGCGTGGGGGAATGTATCAGAGGGAAATCGGGGGAATCAAGATGTTTCACGTGAAACAGTCGGATTTCCTGTGGATTTCGCAGATTGTTTCACGTGGAACGGAGTTTTTGGGTAATTGTTCCACGTGGAACATTTGTGTGGCCCTGCGGAGTGAATGTTCCACGTGAAACACTAGCTTTCCGAGCCCCAGGGCTTCCCGATCAACAAACAGCGATGATCGGAGCCCGGAATTTGAATGGGATCGTGCCAATTCCAATTGGAAGTGCGCGAGACGATTTCCGCGTCGCTTTCACCGAGCCACATGACCAATTGCCCGTCCGGCGAGGTCAGGGCCTTTGAAGCCCAAGTGACGAGTTCGGAATGCATGCCGAGAGCGCGAGCGGTGATCCAGTCAAAATTCGCCTCGCGGAGCGGAAAATCTTCCATACGTCCCCGGAAAGGAGTGACCGAACGCAAGGACAAGCGACGCGTGACTTCCGCTAGGAACGTCGATTTCTTCGAATTCGACTCGATCGGAGTGGTAAATAGCTCATCGCAGGCCATACTCAATGGTATGGCTGGAAATCCGGGGCCTGAACCAACGTCGGCGAGCCGACCATTCCGTATGGGCACCGCTGAAGCGGCAAACATGCTCTCACCGAAGTGGAACTTTACGATCGCAATGGGATCGGTGACGGTGGTCAACGAGACGCGCTGGTTCCACTCGAGAAGAAGCGCCATGTACGTCTGGACTTGCACGCAGAGAAGGTCGGAGGCCGCGACGCCGTATGGCGCCAGAAGTTTTTTGATTTCGGAATTCGAGAGTTTTGTCATTTCGGATATCGAACTCCGGCCGACCGCGAGCCCGGTGTGGTCATAAAATCATGTTTCAGGACGACGCACAAGGCGAACGCAGCGGAGTGCGTCGGACGCGGGTTGACATGTGCAAGGGCTCGCCGTATCTTTCCTTGGCAAAACTCACCGTGAAAATCCTCCTCATCGGAAGCGGCGGACGCGAACACGCACTCGCCTGGAAACTACAACAATCGAGTGCTGTCGAGAAATTGTGGTGCGCACCCGGAAATGGGGGTATCTCGAGGCATATTGACTGCGTGGCGCTCAGTCTGAAGGACGCGACATCAGCCGCGAATTTGGCCATGAGACTTGGAGCCGATTTGACGATCGTCGGCCCGGAACAGCCACTGGTGAATGGAATCGCGGACGAGTTCGCCAGCCGGAAACTGTTGCTCCTGGGACCGTCGAAAGCGGCCGCGCAGCTCGAAGGAAGCAAGATATTTGCAAAACAGTTTATGGAACGAAACGGAATTCCGACAGCGGCGAGCTATGGCGTGTTTGATTCGGCGATCGATGCGCACACGGCGCTGAGCTCGATCGACTTTCCGCTGGTGATCAAAGCCGACGGGCTGGCAGCAGGCAAGGGCGTACTCGTCACGTCCTCCGCGGACGAAGCGGCGCAATTTATTGAACGGGTAATGGAAAACAAGGAGTTCGGAGCGGCGGGCGAGCGCGTGCTGTTTGAGCAGGCGCTGCCGGGCGAGGAACTGTCGTACATTATTCTTACCGACGGGAAGAACTTCATTTCGCTCGCACCGACGCGAGACCACAAGCGAGCGTTCGACCGAGATCAAGGGCCGAATACCGGGGGTATGGGGACGTACTCTTCGGGCGACATTCTCGCGCCGGAGCTGGAAGCGGCAATTCTGAAGAAGGTCGTTCGACCCACACTCTCGGGACTCCAAAAGGAACAGCTTGATTTTCGGGGGTTTATTTTCTTCGGACTGATGCTGACGCCGAATGGGCCGAAGGTGCTTGAGTATAATTGCCGACTCGGCGATCCCGAGGCACAGTCAATCCTGATGCGAGCGGATTTCGACTTTGCGCAGACTTGCTTCGACGCGGCGAGCGGAAAACTCGATGCGTCGATAGCAAAATGGAAGCCGGAAGCGAGCCTTTGCGTGGTGGTGGCGTCCGAGGGATATCCCGGGGACCCGGTTATCGGAAAGAAAATTAAGGGGTTATCAGGGGCAGAAGCAGTCCCCGGAGCGGTGCTGTTCCACGCGGGGACAAGGCACGAAGATGACGGCTTCTACACCAGCGGTGGTCGAGTGCTGGGCGTTGCAGCGACAGGAACCAGCTTGGAGGCGGCTCGGCTGACAGCGTATTTGTCGGTAGCGAAGCTAGAGATTGAAGGCGCCCATTTTCGAACAGACATTGGAGCGACGGGTTTGAATGCGACGCCAGCCTCAGAAACCCGGGTCGCGTCAGGGAATTCAAATGGCTGAGATTCAGAACGTATTTGTGTGTCTCGTGCACCGCTTTCCGATGAAGGAGGTGGAGGAAGTAGAAGCTGTTGAAAACAAAGGGCTTTCTGGATGCATCCACGGGCGACCGGGAAGCCAGCGTCAAGTGCTGCTGATGGACGTAGAAACGCTGAACAAGCTCGATCTCAAGCCCGGCGAGATCAAAGAGAATCTAACGGTGAGCGGCTTGGATTTCTCCCGTTTGTCGATCGGACAAGAACTACGCGCGGGAGACGCTAGGCTAGGAATCACAATTCGGTGCGATCCGTGCCCGCGCATGGAAGAGATTCGAGAGGGACTCGAGAAAATCTTGCGTGGACAACGGGGATGGTTGTGCCGAGTCATCGTGCCGGGGAAAATACGCAAAGGCGATCAGATAGAAATCATCGAGGAGGCGGCGCCATCCGCTGCGGAGCACATTTAACGGTTCCATAAGGAGAGGAAACGAGTGAGTGCCGAAGAAAAACAGAATCATCCGTTGGTGGGAATCATCATGGGATCGGATAGCGATCTGCCGATGATGACCGAGGCGACGAAATCGCTGGAGAAATTCGGGATCGCGTACGAGATCGAAATTATGTCCGCGCACCGCACCCCGGCGCGCGCGCACGAGTACGCGACAACGGCGCTGGGTCGCGGGCTGAAGATACTGATCGCAGCGGCGGGAGCGGCGGCGCACCTGGCGGGAGTGATTGCCGCGAATACCACATTGCCCGTAATTGGCGTTCCCATGGGGACGAGTTCACTGAACGGACTGGACGCGCTGCTGTCAACGGTGCAGATGCCGGGAGGAATTCCGGTGGCGACGATGGCGATCGACAAAGCCGGCGCGATGAATGCGGCGATTTTTGCGGCCGAGATTCTGGGATTGTCGGATCCAACGATTGCGAAGAAGCTTGTGGAACATAAAGCGGATCTGGCAAGGGCTGTCGAAGAAAAGAATGCGCGGTTAAAGGCGAAGTTAGCCGAAGGCCAGGGTTAACGCGGTCGTTCAGTTCGGATGTAAGAGCGAGGGGGCGTCGGGCGGGCGCTCAGCTTCGCCGGGGAGCGGCGCGGCTTTGGCTTCCGCCGGTGGCTTGAGAACCCACTGAAGGCCGCCGTCTTCGGTGAGGACCGAGACGGTTTCGCGAGCTTTCTCGGGCGCTATGGCGCCGAGGACGGCGCGAAGGAATTGAACGGCATCGACGCCGAGAATTTTTTTGCTGTCTCCCGCCACCAACAAGTTTGCTACCTGTTGCATCTTCGCATCGTTCGAAATCACTTTGTCCAGGCGGGGATCCCTGTTCTTCAACATTTCCAAAATCGTGGGAGATGGATTTTCGGGCGGATACTGGAATTCGACCAGCGTGTGCGGCTGACCTTTTTCGGGCGGCCAATATTGAAAAAACCTGGGCCGCGTGACGTGGGTGCTGAAGTAGTCCTCGCGCTGAATGTCCTGCTTCAGCTCGAAGGTGAGAAGCCAGACTTCGGGGCCATAGTCTTTCGCGTAGCCGAAAATCACAAGCTGGGCGAGCGGCTCTCCTGCGGGTAGCGAGATCTTTCCATGGATGTCTTTGGTGACGTCGTTGAAGCGCTCGTACAGAGCCTGACCAACGCCTTCAAGGTCGGTGGCTTCTCGGTTCGCGGAGACGCCATTGAGCGATGGGGTCGTAGGCAGTGGACCGGTGACCGGGCCCGCGACGCTGCTGCTCGCGCGGAGATGAGGCAGCTCTTGGTCAATTCGGGCGATCTGAATCTGCGACGAAGGAGAGAGCCAATCGACAGCGCCGAGCAGGATTTCGGCGCGGAGCGATGAGACGGGGACAGGCGTGGGCACATGAGTCTGCACTTCGATGGGATTTTCGATGGTGGCGACGACGATCGCATCTTTCACCACGGCGATGACGACGCGGCCGGCAGCCAAGTTGGCGACGAATTCTTGGGTGGGGGCGTCCTGGACTTGCTGAGCGATAAGCGTGGGGGATGCCAGCAGCCAGAGTCCCGACGCGATTTGAAATAGCACGCTGAGCGGTGGCAGAAAGCTTCGAAAATCACGGCGCGCGCGCATAAAGCGACGGTATCACAAAACATTTCAGGGCGGCGCAGCACGGAGCGATAGATGCGTCGAGATGCGCGGATTCTAGTAAAATTAAGGGCTGGAAAGAGCGCGATGGGCGCTCGATCATGAGAACCCAAAGATTGGAGCGTGAAGACAGTGAGAAGCCCGAATAGCGTGCGCCACAAAGGCGAGCGCGTTTCCGAAATTATCGAGAAGCACAAGTTGTTTATCCGCGGGGACGAAAAAGGCACGCGCGCCGATCTATCCGGAGCGAACCTTTCCGGCGTGGACTTCGAGGGGATGAACCTGGACCTGGTGAACTTCAGCGGCGCGAATCTGGAGGGCGCAAAGCTCTATAATGTGCGGCTTTCGTCGGCCGACCTGACCAAAGCGAATCTGAAGAAAGCAGATCTGCGCAAAGCCGACCTGACCGAGGCCCACGCAAGTGGTGCGGACTTGACGGATGCGAAAGTGGGCGGAGCTGAACTTTTTCGGACCGACTTGCGCGGCGCGATTCTGCGCAACGCCGATTTTGGCGCGGCGAATTTTCGAAGCGCGGAGATTCGAGGGGCGGATTTTACCGGCGCAATGATGCGGACGACGATCCTGCGCGAGACGAATTTGGAAGGAGTGGATCTTTCCGGACTCGACTTGAGCACGACGCTGATGCCGCCGGGATACAAGCGGCCCGAGTAGAGCGCATCGCGCTCTGATCACGCTACGCCGCAATGCGGTAAAGATCTCGATGGCGAACAATCCCTGGATACAGGTGGAAGATTACAAGGCGCCCCGTGGATGGGTTTCCGCGGAGCAGCGCGACGAACGCTCAACGGCGTATTGCGAGATGCTCGAGCGCGGCGAGATTCTTTTCTTTCGCGAACTTCCCTTTCAACTTTCGAGCGAGGAGCAGAAATTTCTGCGTGAGCAGGAGTGGACCGAGCTGCGGATGCACAAGAACGTATCCTACCGTCCGGCGGAGGACGTGCTGCGTGGAGTTAGCGGCAACCCTGCGACCGTGGAGCGATTGCGCAAGATTTTTCAGAACTATACGGCAGAAGTGATTGCCTTCGCCGGAAGTTTTCTATCACCGTACAAAGACAAATGGATTCTGGATTTTGCGAGCTTCCGGCCGCTGGAGGAACAAGGGCGCGATCTGCCGCTCCATAAACGGAATGATTTGCTGCACGTCGATGCGTTTCCGAGCCGTCCGACCCAGGGCGGGCGCATCCTGCGAATTTTTACGAATCTCAATTTGTCGCGGCCGCGCGTGTGGAATACGACGGAGACTTTTGCCGCGATTGCTTCGAAATTTGCGAAGCCGGCCGGGCTTTTGCAAATTGCCGAAGACGATTCGGCGATCAGCCGAGCGGTGCAGAATCTGGGCGCGAAGCTTGGATTGACAACGGCGGGACGCACGCCGTACGACATGTTCATGCTGCGATTTCACGATTACCTGAAAGAGAATGCAGATTTCCAGAAGAACACTCCGAAAACGCAAATCGATTTCCCTCCCTTGGCGACCTGGATCGTGTTCACCGATTGCGTGGCGCATGCGGTGATGTCCGGACAATATGCGATCGAGCAGACTTTTTTGATTCCACCGGCAGCGCTGGTGAAGCCGGGGGCGGCACCGTATAGAATTCTCGAAACGATTGCCGGACGGCCACTCACCACCTAGCTCCTCTGCAAAAGGAAAAGCAATTCAGGCACACGGCTTGAACGTTCGGAACCCATTCGGAGCCGTGGCGCTGGGGCTCATCGGTGCAGCTTTATGCGCGTGCGGCGGAGCGCAGACTCCGACTACGCCAGCCGCGAACAGCGAGGTGGCCGCCTCGGCACAGGCGAGCGGCGCTTCGGAACACGGTTCGGCGCATCGCTATAATTTGGAGCGTGATGAAGAGCGGGGTGGGCACACGCTAAAGAAGCACGTAGGCCGTACGGATCAGGAACTGCGCGAGCGGTTGGATCGGGAACGGAATATTTCGGCCGCCTCAACCTGGACGAATCGTGAATTGGCGGAAGAGGCTGTGAACCAAACGTTGCAGCATAATTCGAAACTCGAGCGATGGCTTGACCGCGGCGGGCGAAAGCCGAATCTGGTGCTCGACTATCACGGATCGCCGTCGCATCCGGTGGGGCGCTGCGTTGCGCGTGGATCGACGGAAGCCGTGCCGGCCTACGACGCGCTGATTGTGCTGAAGGCGTACGGCGACCGCGATTTTTACGTGTTGACGACGTATCCGGAGTGCCCGCGATGAAAGGGCCTGGGAACAAAAATGGAAAGGCGCCCGGTGCGCCCGGACCGAACACACCCGATCATTCAGCGCTGCGAGATTTTGCGCGCGGCTACTTGAATCAGGATTTTGCGGATGAGTACGGATCGGCAGCGGGCGCGGCAGAAGCGTTCTGCGAGGACGCTAGCGCGGATCAGATTCGCGACGTGGCGGCGCAGTGGCAAGCGTTTGTGGAGTCGGTGGCGGGAATGACGGCGGACAAGGTGAACCAGAGGTTGAGTCGTCTGCTGCATGCGGGCTGGAGTGTTACCGACGCGTCGGAGTTGAAGGCTGTGTCCGATGTGTTTGCGCGGTATTTGAACAAGTAGATTTTTTTTGGCCTGCGGGATAAAAAACAAGCGAGCGAGTTGTGGTGTTCGAGGCTACGGCGTGGCGTGGGCTGCGATTGGAGCCGGCGGTGGTTCGTCCTGCGGCCGAGCCTCCGCACTCCGCGAGAACCGTTGAGGGCGGCGCGGCGATGGGCGGAGCAGTGCCGGGTCGGCTATCCCCCTATTTGCCGGCGGCAAAGCCGTTGGTGGCGTCGTCGTCAAATGGGGCGCGAGGCGGAGGATTGCGACGGCGAGTTTCAATACCGAGGCGCTTGATCTTTTGGTTGAGCGTGGAAAGTGGGACTTGGAAGCGCTCGGACGCCTCGGTCTGGTTCCAGTTGGTGCGTTCGAGCATATCCACAATGATGCGGCGCTCGACTTCTTCGAGAATCGCAAACAGAGAGGGCGAGGTTTCGCGGCCGCCTGCTTCGCCGGGAAGCGAAGGCAAAAATTCGTTGAGTTGTAAACGGACGCCGCGGACGATTTCGCGTGTGCGAACGGCCTCAGGGAGTAGATCGGCGTCCATGAATTCTTGCGTCGAGAGCACAACGGCGCGTTCGACCGCGTTTTCGAGTTCGCGGACGTTGCCGGGCCAATCGTAGTCGACGAGAAGCTTCATCGCGGCGTGGGTGAAGGTGCGCTGCGGCTTCGCGTTGTCCTGGCAATACTGCTTCAGGAAGCGATCGACGAGAAGGGGGACATCTTCCTTGCGCTCGCGCAGCGGCGGCAAGTGGATGGAGATCACGTTGAGTCGGTGGAACAAATCCTCGCGGAAACGACCTTCGCGGACGAGCTTGCGCAGATCTTCGTTGGAGGCAGCGAGGATGCGGACATCGACTTTGATGGTTTCGGTGCCGCCGAGGCGCATGAACTCGCGCTCTTGAATGACACGAAGGAGCTTGGCCTGGGTCTCGCTGCTAACCGTGGAAATTTCGTCGAAGAAAATCGTGCCCTGATCGGCGACCTCGAACAGACCCTTTTTCGAGGCGACCGCACTGGTGAACGCGCCTTTGACGTGCCCGAAGAGCTGCGATTCGAGCAGGTCGACGGGGATCGAGCCGGTGTTGATGGGGATGAAGGCTTTATCGACGCGGGTCGATGCGGAATGGATCGCTTTGGCGATGACTTCTTTACCGGTGCCGCTTTCACCGCTGATGAGAACGGTGGAACGCGAGGGCGCGACCTGCGTGACAAGATCGAGCACAGCTTGCATTTTGTCGCTTTTACCGACGATGTTCGGGAAATTGTAGCGCTGTTTGAGGGCGCGCTTGAGTTGAACGTTTTCGTCGCGCAGACGACGGCCTTCGATGGCGAGCGAAACTTGCGCGATGAGTTCGTCGTTGGACCAGGGCTTGGTGATGAAATCCTGCGCACCGCCTTTGAATGCTGCGCGGGCCATATCGATGGAGCCGAAGGCGGTGATCAAGATGACGGAGAGCTGCGGATCGCGCGCGCGAATTTCGCGGAGCAGCTCGATGCCGTTGCGATCGGGCAGACTGACGTCAAGAAGCATCAAGTCGAACGGATGATCGTCGAGCTTCTGGAGGCCGGCTTCCCCGGTTTCGGCGAGTGTGACGTCAAAGCTTTCGGATTTCAGCAGAGCTTCGAGGCCTTCGCGGATTTCGAGTTCGTCATCGACGACGAGGATGGAGCCTTTAGGCATGGACGGGCTTCCTGGCTACGGGAAATTCCAGGCGGAACGAAGTGCCCTTGCCTGGCGTTGAGCGCACGTCAACCTTGCCCGCGTGCTCTTTGATAATTCCGTAGCTCACTGAAAGACCGAGGCCCGTGCCGCGGCCCGTCGCTTTCGTGGTGAAAAATGGATCGAAAATCCGCTGGAGGTGCTCGGCGGAGATTCCGCTGCCTGTGTCGGTGACTTCAATTTCAACCGAGCCGTTGTGCGCGCCGGTGCGGACTTCGAGCATGCCGCCTTGCGGCATCGAGTCACGCGCATTCATGAAGAGGTTCAGGAACACTTGCTGGAGGCGCGTGGTTGAGCCGAGAACCGGCGGCAGCGTGTCGTTGTAATTCTTGATGACGTTGACCTGCGCGGTCTTGAACGGATGCTGAACCAGTGTGAGGGTCTCTTCGAGGACTGAATTGATATCGACTTCGACGAACTCGGCGGCACCGGTGCGCGAAAAATTCAGCAGATTGTTGACGATCTCGCTGGCGCGGAAGGTTTGCTTCACGATGCGCTCGATCGTCTTCTGGCGCGGATCGTCGGCGGGAATTTGTTTCGCCAGCATCTGGATGTAATTCGAGATGACGGCGAGCGGCGTATTCACCTCGTGCGCGACGCCAGCGGCAAGCAAGCCGAGCGAAGTGAGCTTTTCGGTTTGGACAAGCTGGTCTTCCATGCGGACGCGCTGCGTGATGTCGTCAAGCAGAATCAGGCGGCCGAGGCGCGCGCCACTTTTGCCGACGAGCGGGGCGATCGAGGCGTTGATGACCAGATGGCGTCCGGCACGTGTGGTGAGGCGGTATTTGTAGATGCCAGAGACGCGATCGCTCGCGGCGTGCGCGTTGATTTCGCCGACCAGATCGGACGGCAAAATTTGATCGAGCTTGTGGCGCAGCGCTTCGGGGCGCGGAATCGCGAGCAGGTCTTCGATCTGCGGATTCCACGACTCGATGCGGTCGTCGAGGTCGACCGTGAGGACGCCAATGTTGAGCGACTCAACGATATTTTCGCTGAAATCCTTCAGGCGTTCGATCTGGACGGCCTTTTGTTCGAGCGACTGATAGAGGCGCGCGTTTTCGATAGCGATGGCGACGTAGCCGGCGATGGTGGAGAGCAGCTCCAGGTCGTCGCTCGAAAGGTAGTCGCCGTCGACCGTCTTGCCGAGGCCGAGAACCGCGACGATGCGTTCGCGGAAGCGGCACGCGATGAAATAGTTGAGATCGAGTTCTTCGAGGGTTCGGCGGACGGAAGGTTCGACATCCGTAGCGGCGCGAGCGGATTCAAAGAACAGACAGCCGCGTTCGAGCGCCGGATTCGCGGGATTCAGGAACGAGAGGTCCAGCGGGCCTTCGGGGCGGACACCCATTGAACGCGAAAGGGTGAAGTGGCCGGGATTCGATGCGTCCTCCAGAAAGATTGCGAGGCGATCGACGAGCAGGGTTTGTGAAACGCGATCCAGAACCGAACCGACCAGCGGCTCGAGACGGACTTCGTTGGTAAGCGTGCGGCCGAATTCAATCAGAGTGCGGCGATAGTCGAGCCGGTCGCGATAAAAGAAGCGATCGAGGCGCGCCTGAACGCCTTCGCGAAGCGGTTCGATCAGGAACGCGGCGACGACGATGGCGATTACGCCGCCGGCAGGACCAGTCGAAAGGCCCGGTCGGTGAAACATTTCGCCGATGATGGCGATGATCGCGAAGTAGATCGCGACGACGGTGCCGGTAGCAAATGTGTAGGAAAGCCCGCGCTTGAAGATGATGTCTACGTCCATCAAGCGGTAACGGACGATGGCGTAACCAAAGCAGAGCGGAATCATCGCCAGCGAGAAAACGCAAGCCTTCATCCAGCCTGTCGGCACGGAGCCGAAGAAGAACGGAACGATCCAGAAGAGCAGGAACGGCGTGATGCCCGCGAACGTGCCGCCGGTGACCCATTTCAATTGCTGACGCAAGACGCCGCTCGGTGCGCGGAGGTAGCTCGCGAGGAAGATTCCGGCGGCGAGCAAGAAGTATGCGCCGAGGTAGGCCAGTTCCATCTGGTCAAGCCAGAGCTGGGTGCTAATCGAGGGAAGAAAATCCAGCGTTCCGGTGGCGATGAAGATGTGAAGCGTGAGCAGCGCGGCCGGCGGCGCGTAAACCGCGAGAAGGCGCGGCCAGAGCTTGCCGCGGCGTTCGGGAAACACCAGCGCGAAATGCACGAGCAAGGCGGGCTGCAAGAGCAGCGCTACCACGTTGCCCCAATAGATTTTCCAGTCGAAGGCGTTCAGTTTGCCGGTGTAGTGGAAGCTGTAGAGGATGAACGAGACCAGACAGAAGACGTAGAAGTGGACGGCGCGAGGCGCGTTCCAGCGGCGGACGAAAATAAAAAGACCGATGAAGAGGTAGAGCAGAGCGGTGACGCGTAGGTAGTTCTCGATGGAGGATGAGTTGTCCTGCGGCGCGGTGACGACAGGAGTTTCGAAAGTGCGATTGTCGCGGCGGAGTTGGTAGCGGATCTCGGTCCAGGGTGCGACGCGGAACAGAACTTTCGCAACGTCTGTGCTGCGATGCACGGTGACGCCACGCACGGATTCGACGATGTCGCCTTCCTTGATGCCGGCCTTGGAAGCGGGCGAATCGGCGACCACATGCCAGGCGGTAACGCCGCTGGCGGAGTCCATCCAGGTGACGCCGTCGTCGGATTGAATGTAGCGGGAGCGCTGCTGGAAATTCAGGAACGCAAAAACGACGGCTGCCAGGGTCAGCAGGGCCAGAAGAACCGCACCCAGTCGCATTCGCAGGCTATCGTTCATGCGGACACACGCATACCACTTCGGCTGGAATGGTAGCACGTTGACTTCCAGCGAAGCAGAGATTCCGGAATACGTAAGCGTCCCATTTCCATTGCCTTACGGGGTTATGAATGCAAGACCGACCGAGCCATCCCGATTGTGGAATCTCGCTTCCCGATTCCAGTAGGCTTGTCGGAGCTAGAACTGGAAGCTCAAACCACCGCGGAAGTACCGATAGGTGGGGATCAAGACCACCGAGCCGTCACTGGTGTTGAGTGTGACGTAGCCCTGGGCGAGCAGGTTGCCGCAATCGGCGACGATTTCGGCGTGTCCCGGGACGAAGCTCGGGAGGCGCTGGTGAATTTGGACGCTGAGGTATGGGTCAATGTGGTAGACCGACTCACCGTACGCATCTTGCTGGGAAACGGTGGGCCCGTTCATCCATTTATAGCTGGTGGTAACGCGGGTGCCAGTCCTCGGGACCTTTGCCGAGACACGCGCCGCCGCGCTCTGACGGAATTGCGTCGATAGCTCGTTGCGCAGGACGACGTCTGACGGGTCGCCATTCGGAGCAAGCGCGCCAGCGTAGGCATAGACCAGCGTCAGGTCGATGTTGTCGTTGAACTTTCGCGTGTAGGCCAGGCGGGCGCCGCCGGAGTGCATCTCGCCGCCGTCGTAGGCGAACACGTTCGAGAAAAAGTCGGGGAGATAGTCAGGCCCGCTGACCGTACCGCGGCCGAAGACGGCGGTATTCGAGGACTGGTCGTTGAAGATCGCAGCGGTGAGCGTGGACTTCTTCCCAAGGTCGTGCTCGAGCGCCAGCTCTTCGTGCAAGCCACCTTCGAGAACCGAGCGGCCATTGTGCATCAGCAGCGTTGGGAACATATCGAGTTGCTGCATCGCGCCCTGTAGCGTGCCCTCGCCGGTAGGGTTGTCCTGCCAGTTTGCTTCTGCCACCAGAAGCGAAGCTTGCCACTTCGGAGCGATGCGCACGGCGACTTCAGCTCGCGGACGAACCGAGGTGGTGGTGCCAGCAAAGCCGGCCATGATCAGGTCCGCGCCGTAACGCAGGTTCACGCGGTCGCCGACGGCGAACGAGCCATCGTGCGACATGCGAAGCCCCCGGAAGGATGCGCCACTTTCGCCGAAGCGTGTTTCACGGATGAGCAAAGTGGTGACCGGTCCGTTTCCGTTTTCTCCAGACGGCAGCCACTGCGTGACGATGCCGCTCGAGGAAGAATTGCCGTCGTAGCTATATTGACCAGCGACCAGGACGGCGCCGAGGCCGCCGGTTTCGTAGTCGTAGCCGAAAAGAGTGCCGGGAGAGTCGGCCAGGCCAGTGATCGACCCAGGATGATCGGAGCCGGAGGTGAGTTCGACGCGGGCGCGCGGTCCCTGATTCTGGCCGAGATCGTACGGGATGCCCTGGCTACTCATGGCGACATTGGAATCCTGCCAGCGAAGGACCGGGCGCGTAGCATTTGAGCTGCGCAGCACCCAAGACCACTCATCGGTAGAAACCTGTTGGTCCGGCGCGCGGCGGAGTTTATCGAACGAGGAGAACACCGAGCCAAGCACGATTTGGAGCAGCGTGACGTGCTGCTCGTTCACCAAGACGTTCTGCTCGATCGAGGGCAGGAAGCCTGCGAGCGTGACTTTGATCGAGTACGATCCCGCCGGCAAGCTGGCGAGATTAAACTTGCCGCGATCGTTGGTCAGAAGTTCGTACGAGAGATTCGAGAAAAGCTGGTCGGAAGTGACGAGTACGGTGGCGCCCATCTGCGGCGTGCCTGATCCATCCACCACCACGCCCGAGATTTTTCCGCCATCCGGCGCGGCGCCCACGGTGAACGCCAACGCGCAAACCAATGCGCCGAGAACTGCCACTCGACGGAGGCGCGGATAAAACCCCATTTACCTTCCTTGCGGTTTTGCTTGCGGCTGCTGAGGCGCCGATACCGCGCCGCCGGAACCTTTAACGGTAAAGTCTGCAGCCGGAGTGATGGTTTGTTTGGCGATGTTGTCGGTGATTGCGACTTCGAGTTTGTATTTGCCCGGCGTGAGCGAGCCCAGGGTGATGATTTTTTCGAGCGTTAATTCTTCGCCGTGTTCGGGAATCGCGTCGTGCGCCAGATCGAAGGAAAGCACGGGCGTGGTTTCCTTGTCCCGCAGAACGCGATACTGAACGCTGGCGTCGGCTTTATGGGTTTTCTCGTCGGTCTTCAGGTTGTAGACCTGGAGGAAGACGCCCATGCTGTCCGAGGCGTTGAACGCGGCGTCCATCTTCGGGCGGACTTTCATGTCGCCGAGCACGAACTGGCCCAGGCCGATATCGTGCGAGGAAACGCGCGCGATCTGGTCGGCGAGAATCAGGGTGCTGGAGGAGAGGTTGTCATCTTCAAAGCGCGGAACGGCGAGGCGCGCATTGACGACGCCGACGTTGCCGTTCGTGGTGTCTTTCAGCACGATGTCCAGCCGGTAGAGCCCCGGAGTGAGCGGCACGGCTTTCTGATAGATCGACGCCGTGGCGAGCGACTGCTGGAGCTGCGCCTGCGGAACGTCGCGGCGGACGTTGTCTTCGAAAGTTTGCACGATGCGGCCGCTGATGCTGGTGACGCGACCGAACAGGTTTACGGACGCGGATTCGATGCCGTCTTTTTCCTTAAAGCTCAACTGCCGGGTCGGAATCTGAATGGTGATTGGCACCAATACGGTATCCGAAGTGATGCGCAGGAAATCGGTGCGGTACTGGAATTTCACCTGATCGCGAACCAGGCGTGAGGTGACGACGGCTTCAAGGTCCTTGTACTTCACCGGCGGGGCCTGGTTGATCTTCGCGTAGAGATCGAGGCGCGAAAATTCTTGCATCGTTTCGGGCAGCATGCCGATGGGCTGCGCCATGTGCGAGCCGTCGGTATTGTTGAAGCGAGCGGTCTTGCTGGCAAGACCCATGGATTCCATTTCGGTCAATCCGGCGCCAGGCACGTTGAGGAGCGCGTCTTTTTCCGAAGGGTCCGTCGTAAGTTTGTACTCGCCGCTCATAGTGGTGTCGACGAATTCGAGTTCGACGTTTTCGCCGATGCCCTCCAAGTAGCGATAGCGCCAATCTTCAAACGGGTAGGTGGAGGTTTCGCCGCCGCCTTCCGATGCCGGACGGTCGTAGCTGCCGCCCGTTGGGTGGGTCTGCACTTCGTCAGCCGGTCCCCACATGATGTAAATGCGGCCGCGATCGGTTTTCCAGCCTGGGATGCCGGACGAGAAATGCTCGTTGGCGTAGGCGATGCGGCGGTAATGTTCTTCCTTGAAAGTGTTGTCAGCCGAGTCGGGATCGGGGTTGCGGCGCTGCCAGAAAGCTTCGATGAATTGTTCGCGCTCTTCGTTGGTGGTCAGATGAAGAAACGAGCTGCGCTCTTCCGCCGAGATGATATAGACCACGTCTTCGTTGAGCCACTTCTTGTACTGCGAATCCAATTCGTTGAATAGATCTTTATCGCGCTTCTGTTTCGCTTTCTTGGCTTGCTGCGCGGTTTTCTTATCGGCTTGCGCTTGGTCTTGTGAGGAGCTGGACGAAGAGTTCTCACCCTGAGCCGAAGCGAGAGGTGCACACACGAAGACACACGCAAAAAATGCGAAAGCGAAAATACCTGGCTTGCGGTTCATGGTTACACCCTTGCCTCTGGTACGGCTGGGAATTTTAACCTGTCCCAGGGTACAGGTCAACGTCAGAATCCCCTCACCCCAGCTCTTGGAAGTGTTGGAATCCCTTGTGGGTTAAGGGGTTGCCTCGGGATTTCCACAGACGTCCACAGGCTGGGACGAGAGGGCCCAGATCCAAAAAAGGGGAAACGAATCTGGACTGGAGCGGCGGTGAGATTGGGCGGGACTCGCGTTTCGGTTTCCTTCTTCTGGAGAACCGTTTACACTGTAGATTGCAATCATGTTGCTCGTCAGGCTCGTGGATAGCCTGATCCCCGGTGGTCCCCAAAACGATCGCCCTCGCCTGTCCTTCGGGCCGGGATTGCGTCTAAAGGGAAACATTCCGGTCTGCCCGCACGTAGTGATAGTGCAGGGCGTTGTTCCTACGGCATGAGCCGACATGAAGGGTCATACGAAATGAAAACGTGGCAGAAGGCTTCTCTGGGAGTCGTCGGCGCATTGGCGCTGGGCGGGATCGTCTGGTACAGCGTGTACCAGGCCAACAAGGGCGTCGTGGCCGTCCAAACTGGCAAGGTCACCAAGGGCGACTTGACCTCGATCGTGACGGCATCGGGCGAAATCCGTCCTCGAAACTTTACGAACGTGGAAGGCGAAGGGATTGGAAAAATCACCGAGATCGTGGTGAAAGAGGGCGATCAGGTGAAAAAGGGCGATATCCTGCTGAAACTAGAGAACATACAGCCCGGAGCAGACGTTCGAGCACAACAGGCGAATATCGATTCGAACGAAGCCGGTATGCAGATGGCCTCTGCCAGCTACGATTCGGCCGTGGCAACGCTTGCGCAGCGGCAGGCGGACATGACGAAGGCAAAGTTTGATTGGGAGCGGACGCAAAAGCTGTACCAAGAGCAACTGATCGCGAAGTCGGATTTTGACGCCGGAAAGGCAACGTTTGACGGCGCAACCGCGGCTTTGAAGGCGGCTCAAGCGCAGGTGGCACAGGCGAAAGCTTCGCGCGAACAGGCACGGTATAACCTGGACCAGTCAAGCGCCGTTTTGACCCACACCAAAGACGTGCTCCGCAAGACGACGTATGTGGCGCCCATCGACGGGATCGTCAGCTACATCGCGGTTCGCGTGGGTGAGAACGTGGTGCCCGGCATTCAGAACGCCGAAGGCAGCATGTTGATGACGATTTCGGATATGAGCGTGGTGGCCGCCGAAGTGAAGGTAGACGAAACGGACATCACGAACGTACGAGTGGGCGATCCGGCGGAGGTGACAATTGACGCGCTCCCCGGCAAGGTGTTTAAGGCGAGCGTAACGCAGGTCGGAGACGAGGCCATTTTGCGGTCTTCCGGCCTGGCTGCGACGACGCAAACGACAGCGAATACGCAGGAAGCACGCGATTTTAAGGTCGTGGTAACGATTGCCAATCCCCCGGCGCTGTTGCGTCCCGGACTTTCCGCCAGCGCGAAGATCCAGACCGCGAAAAAGAACGGCGTGCTGACGATTCCGATCCAGGCGCTGGCGGTGCGAACGCAGCACGACCTGGAGGAAGCGGCGAAGGGGCCGAACGGCAATGTGACGCTTGCCGCGCCAAAGCCCGCGGCCGGCGGCGACGCGGTCCAGAAGGCCGATATCCAGGGCGTCTTTGTGATTCGCGGAAAGAAAGCGGAATTCGTTCCGGTCCAGACTGGGATTACCGGCGTGACGGACATCGAAATCACCAGTGGCCTGAAGGACGGCGACGAGATCGTGACGGGGAGCTACAAAGCGCTGCGCACGTTGAAGCCGGGTGCCACCGTGAAGGTGGATAACAGCGCGCCCAAGCGGGACGATTCGGGCAGCTAGAGCCAACCTTATCGCAGTCCAGCGCCGAGAAACATTCAGGAGAGAAATCTAGATATGTCAGTGTCCGCCGCGGCCGTCGCGACCAACTTCCGACAAGATCTGATCGACGCCGGCATCGTCATCCAAACCGACGAGCTTTGGAAGACGTATGAAATGGGCACGGAAAAGCTGCACGCGCTGCGCGGCGTGAGCATCAAGATCCACAAGGGCGAGTACGTGGCGATCATGGGCCCTTCCGGATCGGGAAAATCGACGCTGATGAACTTGATTGGCTGCCTGGATACTCCGACCAAGGGAGCGTACTGGCTGGCGGGACGCTTGGTGAGCCAGTTGGACGACGACGAACTTGCGTACATTCGGAATAAGGAAATTGGATTCGTGTTTCAGACCTTCAATCTGCTTCCCCGCGCGACGGCGCTGCACAACGTAGAGCTGCCTATGATTTACAACGGCACCGGTGCGGAAGAACGAATCCAGCGCGCCCAGAATGCGCTGAAGCAGGTGGATCTGGGCGAGCGCATGGGTCACAAGCCCAACGAGCTTTCCGGCGGACAGCGACAGCGCGTGGCGATTGCGCGAGCGCTGGTGAACAATCCGTCGATTCTGCTGGCGGACGAGCCGACCGGAAACCTGGATTCACAGACGGGCGAAGAAATCATGGCGCTTTTTGCGCATCTGCACGAGCAAGGCAATACGATCATTCTGGTGACGCACGAGCCGGATATCGCGGCGCACGCGCACCGGGTGATTCGATTGCGGGACGGAAAGATCGAGCGGGACGAAAAGACGCGATAGGCTCCCGGCAAATCTCAATACTGAAAAACCGCGGCTTCGGCTGCTTTTTTCATGGCTTGGCGCATAAGCGATGACTTATATATTATCAGAGCCATGGCGCGAGGGCATCGATCGATCCAAAGGTCGCCACGGGGCGCAAAGGCTGGGAAGGCCGGTGCTGCGCTGGTTTATTTCGCGATCGGCGATCCGACGCGGCGGCGGATGCTGGACTCGTTGTTGACCTCGGAGCTGACCGTGACGCAGCTCGCGAAACCGTTTCGCATGACGCAGCCGGCGATCTCTCAACATTTGCGCGTTCTGCGGCAGGCCGGGCTGGTCGAGGCGGAGCAACGAGGACGCAAGCGGCGGTACCGCTTGCAAGGGCAACGCTTGCGGGACGTGTACAACTGGGTGGCGCACTATGAGAAATTCTGGAAGCAGAAGCTCACCGCACTTGGCGATTTGCTGGATGCCGAGGTGGCGAACGAGGAGCGGTAAGGAAGGGCAAACGCAATCTGGATTTCTGGGTCAGACATGTTTTTCCCTCTGCCTGTGTTTGCAAAATAAAACGATCAATTCGAGAAAAAGTTACGCGCGAGGAAAAGGACGTTTGCTGGGCGTTCGGCGAGGCGGCGCATAAACCACGGAAACCAAAAGGTGCCGTAGGCGACGAGGACGGTAGAGTGGTATCCGGCGGTTGCGAGGCGCTGCTGCTCGGCGCGCTGAATTCCGTAGAGCATCTGGTATTCAATTCCCTGCTTTGGAACGCCCTGGCCTTCGGCCCACGAATTGAGGCGCGCGATGAGCGCTTTATCATGCGTGGCGATGGCGGCGCGAACGCCGAGTTTGCGGCTTTCGGGGCTGAGCAACCGCTGCGCGAGATGAAAATAATTTTCGTCGACGTCTTTCTTCACCGGAAAAGCCAACTCAGCGGGTTCGTTGTAGGCACCTTTGACGAGCCGGATTGCGGCGCGCATCGGAATCAAGGAATCGAGATCCTGACCGGTGCGGTAGAGATAAGCCTGCACACAGATCCCCACATTGGCGTACGAGGTACGCGCGCGTTTGAAGATCGCAAGGGTGGCGTCGACGTAGGGGCTTTGCTCCATGTCGATCCACAGCGTTTTGTCGGGCGGCGTGGCGACGATCAGCGCGGCGAGGCTGGCGTAGCAAAACTCCGGATCGAGATCGAGGCCGATCTGCGTGAGCTTGATGGAAATTTCCGTGGGAAGCTGCGCAGAGACGATGCGTTGGGTGAGATCGAGGTAATGCTGTTTCACCTGCTCGGCTTCGCTGCGATCGGTGATGTTTTCGCCGAGATGAGTCAGGACGCTGGCGATGCCGTTTCCAGCGAGTGTCCGGCACGCTGCGAGCGCGTCCTGCGCTTGCTCGCCCGGCATGAAGCGGCTTACGGTGCGGCGAACAAATCCGAGACGCGGCGCGCGCTCGCGAAGCCACGGGCTTTGGGCCGCCTTCAGGATAGCCGTCCGACCGAAGCTCATTGCGGCTTGCTCAGCTCCTTCACGAAGCGATAGTAGAACTCCACGCCATCATAAAACGAAGTCACACGAATGCGCTCATCGCGCCCGTGCGAGCGGTCGTCGTCAATGTCCATGAAAACGCCCGGAACTCCGTAGGTTGGAATTCCGTAACCGCGAGAAATGGCTCCATCGCTCGCGCCCGCATCGAGCACGGGGATCACTTGCACTCCCGGCCACATCGCCTGCGAAACCGATTCCAAAGCGCCCATCACGTCCGGGCGAAGCGGCGAAGGCGGACCGGCGTGCGGAACGATCGCACCCGAGACGACTGGGCTGACCGAGATCTTCGGATCGTCGAGCACTTTGACGATCTGGGCCTGAATCTCGGCGGGTGGATGGCCGGGAAGAATGCGGCAGTTCACGTTGGCTTTGGCCATGCCGGGAAGAGCGTTGTTGGCGTGGCCGCCGTCGAGTCGCGTGGCGACGCAGGTGGTGCGAAGTCGCGCGTTGTAAAACGGAATGGTGGACAGACGATCGATCGCCCCCTGATCGGGAGGATTTTTCAGGATGGCTTTGATGTCGGCACCGGTTTGGCCGCCCACAAGAGGCGCTTCGCGCTCGAAATAGGCGCGTGTGACGTCGGAGAGCTCGAACGGGAATTGATATTTCTGTAAGCGTACCAGGCCATCAGCCAGCTCGTAGATGGCATTCTCTGGAACTGGCAGCGAGCTGTGGCCACCAGGGTTTGTCGTCTTCAACTCGAAATCCTGATAGAGCTTTTCGGCGGCCTGAATACCAACGACCAGGTGCTTGCCTTTATCGAGCTCGAAATCGCCCGCGTCGGGATTGAGGATGTACTCGGCGTCGATTAGGTCGCGATGATTTTTCAGGAGCCAGTCGACACCGTTGTGCGAACCGCCTTCCTCGTCAGCCGTGAGCGCGAGGATCAGATCGCGATCCGGTTTGTAGTTTTCCTGTTTCAGGCGGATGAAGGTGGTCATCAGGATGGCGTCACCGTCTTTGATGTCGCCGGAGCCACGGCCGTAGAAGTAGCCGTCTTTCTCGATGAAGGTGAAAGGATCCATCGACCAGTCTTCGCGCTTGGCTTCGACCACGTCGAGATGGCAGATGAAGAGGATGGGCTTTTTCGTCCCCGTGCCGTGAATGCGCGCGACCATGTTGGCTTTGCGGTCTGTGGGGCCCAGCACCCGCACGTCGGACGCCGGAAAGCCCGCATCGCGCAGGCGCTTGGCCATGGCTTCGGCGGCGACGGTGGTGCTGCCGACAGAATTGGTAGTATTGATTTCGATGAGCTGTTTATAAATGCTGCGGGCGAGTTGGTTTGCGGCGTCGGACTGTTGAGCGCGCACAACTGTGGCTGCGGCGAGCAGCCCTACCAAACCCACGGCGATTCCAAAACGCAAACGCGTCATGCACACTTCCCCAGGATGGAGTTTTGATGGCGCAAGCATCCGAGCCTAACAGATGCATCCCGGGATGACTACGGTTGGGGCGCAACCGGTGTGACGGGTTCGCGCGGCGCGGAAATTTCCTTGGATTTATCGATCACCCATTGCGGAAACGCGGGCGTGTGTTGCGGGATCTTGCCCATGGTGATGGCCCACTGATCGATCCACCCTTCCCCTTCTTCGCCGACGTAGGTGTTGGGCAAACCGTAAGCCTGATCACCGAGCGCACGATCGAGCGTGACGAATTGATAGCCGCGCTTCCGGAGCAGGTCGAGAAGCTCGCCCATGTGATCGGCTTCGAGCCAGTTGCCATGGAGCAGCAGAATCTGGCGCGGTTCGTAGCCGAGCAGGTCTTTCGAGAATTTCTCGTAATAGTCAAAGACGGTGGTGGTGTAGGAAAGATATTCATTCACTACGCGCTGCTGGAGGGCGGCGTCGCCGTTTTTTCGCGCGTAGGCGTACGGCCCGGCGAACATCCAGTCCCACGCGTCCATGGTGACTGGAGCGATCCGGTAGCCGCGCTGCGCGAGAAACATTTCGGCCTGGCGGCGAGTTTCGATGTCGCGGCCGGTGTCCAGAAAGGGATGGCGGAAATAGCGCATCTTCATGTGGTGCTGCGCAAGGAGCATGCGCGTGACGGTCTCGCCACGCACGACTTCCTCTTCCCACGCCGCAAGAGTGTTGTTGTTCAGAGACATGTGGCTATAGGTGTGATTGCCGAGTTCGAAGCCGCCATCGGTCCAGAGGCTGAGCGCCTTGATGCGGGGCTGCACGTCGTCCAGATGGATGTAGAGCTTGCTCTCATTGACGAAGCCGACTGCCGGGACTTTTTGCGCGGTGAGCGTGCCGAGAAGCTTGGTGGTCATGGCGAGAATTTCCGCGCCGGTCATACCCTGCGCGGAGGCGGCGGGAAGATCGTCAATGGTGATGGCGATCTGGCGTTGCGGCGCGTCTTGCGCCGATTGCGATTGTGAGACAGCGGGAAAAACGGCAGCGGCGAAAACGAACAGCGGAACGATGGCCTTGGCGATGCGCATGGGGAGCCTCCGGTTCGGAAACTTTACCACGCGAGTGCGTCAGATTCTTCGAACCAGGCCGCCTTCGCTGGCTTTTGTGTTGCGGACGAGCAGAAGCACCAGAATCATTCCGGTGAACGGGATCAGGCCGCTCAAGATCATCAGCGGATCGAACAGATGTGTGCCGGTGGCGATGCGCGCATCAGAGATATGGCCGGCGAGTTCGAACACGATGATCGTGCCGATGGCAGCGCCGGTGCCGCCCAGTCCGCTGACCGTGGCGACAGAGTCGTGATGGAACAGGTCGGTGGGCAGCACGTTGGCCATGGTGGTGAAGGCGGCGTAGCAGAAGGTGGCAATCGCGAAAAGAGCGGTGAGCGCAAGCAGGTTCACAGTAAAGACCGTTGGAATCAGGAGCGTGACGCCGAGGCCGCCAAAAATTACGAGCGTCTTGCGCGCACGGCCGACTGGCCATCCGCGGCGTATCAAGTAGCCGGACGTGGCGCCGGCGAACAGATTGCCGAGGTCGGCGGCGATGAACGGAATCCAGATCGCGATCAAGCCGCTCTGGAGCGTAATGCCTTTGGCCACGAGGTAGATCGGAAACCAGTCGGCGATAAAGAAGAAAACCGGATCGGTGAAAGCGCGAGCGAGGATCAGCCCCCAGGTCTGTCGAAGCTTCAGCAGATCGAGGATGCGCGGCTTGTTCGATGGCGCTGGATCTTCGTTTTCAGAATCGGCGGCGTCGGCAAGCAGCATCTGGCGTTCGCGATCGCTGATGCGCGGGTGATCCTGCGGGCGGTGATAGAAGTTGCGCCAGACCACCAGCCAAATAAGCCCGAGCAGACCGGGAATTACGAACGCCGGACGGGTTCCCCACCGGAGATATAAAGGAAGCACAATGAAGGGCGCGACGGCCCCGCCGATCGAAGAGCCACTGTCATAGATCGCGGTGGCGAGCGCGCGCTCCTGCTTGGGGAACCATTCGGAGACGGCTTTGGCGGCGCCGGGCCAGTTCCCCGATTCTCCAGCGCCGAGCAAAAACCGAAAACCAAGGAAGCTTTGAAACCCGCGCGCAAGCGGGGTGAAGATCGACGCGATGGAATACCAGAGCACGGTGATGGTGAGGCCGCGCTTGGTGCCGACACGGTCCATCAGACGGCCACACAGCGTTTGGCCGATGGCGTAAGCGAGGCGGAAGGCGACAACGATGTTGGCGTAGTCCGTGTTGGTCCAGTGGTAGTCGCGTTTCAGGAAGGGCGCGAGGAGCGAGAACGTTTGGCGGTCGATGTAGTTGATGACTGTAGAAGCAAAAAGCAGCGCGACGATCCACCAGCGGAGCGAAGGGATGGGAGGGCGCTTGGAGTCGGATTCCATGTCCGGCTGGTTTGCGTTGAGACTTCCGCTCAGGCGTTCGCTCCCGTGCGGTCGGCGAATTGTGAGCGTGCTTCGGGAATGAGCAGCGCGGCGGAGTTGCGGTCCAGATAGACGACCGCGTTCGGGTGTGTGCGAAGAATCGAAGCCGGCGCGTAGGGAGTGACAGGGCCATTGAAACAGGCGGCGATCGCGGCGGCTTTGCGGGCATCGGGAACGACGGCGAGAATTTCTTTTGCCTTGAGCAGCTGCTGAATGGACATAGAAATCGCGTGCGTCGGTACGCGCGAGAGATCCGGGAACCAGCCCTCGCCGACTTGTTGCTGGCGGCAAGCGTCGTCGAGCTTCACCAGGATGTACGGAGCTTCGGTGTTGAAGTCGGCGGGCGGATCGTTGAAAGCGAGGTGACCGTTTTCGCCGATGCCGACGAATGAGACGTCGATCGGCGCGGAGGAAATCGCTTCATTCGCGCGCGTGACGACCGAGATGGGATCGTCCTCACCGTTCAAAAGATGGAGTCGCGTAATGCCGGTCTTCGAAATGAGGTAGTCCTGCAGAAATTTGCAGAAGCTCGCGGGATGGGTCATCGGCAGGCCAAGATACTCATCCAGGTGGAAGAGTTCGATTTTTGTCCAGTCAATGCCCGGCTCGACGACCAGCGCTTCGAGAAAATTGAATTGAGATGCCGCGCTTGCAGCCACTACGCGAGCCACACCGCGTTCGGTGATGGCGCGGCGGATTGCGGCGGCGGCCTGTTGGGCGGCGGCTTTCCCCAGCGACGGCTTGTCTTCGTAGATTTTGAAAATCATCGAGTGTTCTCCGCGCGCTTGCGTTGTAATGAAGCGGCCCAATTATGGCGCGAGTCTGGAGGCCCGAACAATGAAGAGATTCTGGAGCGCGGTTGGCGTGGGTGTACTGGCGCTGCTGCTGGCGGCATTTGTCGTTTCAGGGTCGTCGCAAGCGCAAACGGTGCGCGTCGACGCGACGCCCGCGCATGCGGTGAACACATTCCGCCCGCTTTACGCGCTGGGGTCGACAGTGGACCGCGTGCCGAGCAACATGACGGACATATTTTTCGCGCCGGACCAGCTCGATCAGATTTTGTCGGCGGGCTGGGGCCAGATCAGCTACCGGCAGAACACCGAGCTTTTCATTCAGGACTGGCACTGGAATCCGAACGGCAAGTGGAGCGATTCGAACAGGCAACAGGGGTATTTCGTGGGCGATGCCACGCCGACCAGCGAACCGATCCGACATTCGTACGGCTACGCGCTGCCGCATCGCGGTTTCACGCGCAACGGCGGCACGGAAGACGACGGCTTTTCGCGGCTGAACGACGGCGACACAAAATCCTACTGGAAGAGCAATCCGTATCTGACGAGTGCGTTTACGGGCGAGGATGACGCGCTGCATCCGCAATGGATCGTAATCGACCTTGAAGCGAAAAAATCCGCGAATACGATCCGGATCGATTGGGCGGAGCCGTATGCGCGCGTCTACCAAGTGCAATATTGGGTGGGAACGGGCGACGCCATGGACGAGCAGGCGTCGGGCGATTGGAAGACGTTCGCGGGCGGCGACATTCGAAATGCGAAAGGCGGAAGCGTGACGCTGAAGCTCGCTAGAGCGCCGATTGAACTGCGTTGGGTGCGCGTGTTAATGACGCAATCGTCCAACACGTGCGACACGCACGGTTCGGCGGACAAGCGGAACTGCCTGGGATATGCGATCAACGAGGTGTATCTGGGCGCGACGGACGCGGCGGGAAAATTTACGGATTTCGTGAAGCACACCAAGGGACAGGATCAGACCTACACGCTGTGCTCGTCGGTGGATCCGTGGCATGCGTCGAGCGATCTGCTGACGGCGCCGAATCAGATGTGGTCAGGCGATCAGCCGGGGTTCGATCTTTTCTATACAAGCGGAATTACGCGGGGCATGCCGGCGATCATTCCGATCGCGCTCGTATACGGCGTGCCGGAAGATTCGGCCGCAGAGATTGCGTACATCGAAAAGCGCGGATATCCGATCGCGCGCGTGGAAATGGGTGAAGAGGCGGACGGGCAGTATATGGTGCCGGAGGACTACGCGGCGCTGTACATTCAGTGGGCCACGGCCCTGCATCGCGTAGATCCGAAGCTGAAACTCGGCGGGCCGGCGTTTCAAGGTGTTGCGGAAGACATCAAAACGTGGCGCGATGCGAACGGCCACGATTCGTGGTTGACCAGGTTCCTCGATTATTTGAAAGCGCACGGGCGGCTCGGGGATTTCACGTTTATGTCGTTTGAGCACTACCCCTACGACGGGTGCGAGACGCCGTGGGCGAATTTGTATCAAGAGCCGTATCTGATCATGCACATCATGGACGTGTGGCGCGCAGATGGTTTGCCGGCCGGGACGCCGCTGTTCGATACGGAAACGAACGCGCATGGAGGCGAAGCTTCGGTGGAAGTATTTGGCGCGCTCTGGCTCGCGGATTCATTCGGCGGATTTTTGACGGCGGGCGGCCAAGGAACGTATTACTACCACGACCTGCCGTACTCGCCGGCGCATCCGGCGTGCCCGAACAGTTGGGGCACCTATCATATGTTCATGCTCGACAAAGATTTCAAGATCCGGCAGAAAATCTCCCAATATTTCGCGGCACAAATGATCACCCAGGAATGGGCGCAGCCGGTGGATCAGGCGCACACGCTTTTTCGCGCAACGGCGGATTTGAAGGACGCCGGCGGGCACGTGTTGGTGACGGCGTATCCCGTGAAACGGCCGGACGGGCTGTGGGCGGTGATGCTGGTGAATAAGGATCACGATCACGCGCACTCGGTGAGGATTGTGTTTCACGACGATGCGAGCGGCGCGGACCAGATGTTCAGCGGCGGTGTGGCGCGAATCACGTTTGGCAAAGAGCAGTACACCTGGCATCCGGCGCGGAAACAGGGATACGCCGATCCGGACGGGCCAGCGGCGCGGTCGACGGTGCAAGCGACGGCGTCTAGCGTGTACGAGTTGCCCGCGGCTTCGCTCACCGTGCTGCGAGGAGAGACGGCTGCGGTGGCGCCGAATTGAAATGATGGGCGCTGGCAATTGCAGCGGGGAGTGATTGCGATAGACTTTTTGTCTCGAGGGTCCGATGAAAGCTGAACGCCGAATCTCCGCGCGGGTCGTGAGCCTGCTTGCTGCCGTTGTGCTTGCAATTTCTGCGGCGAGCTTTTCTGTTTCCGCGAAGCAACAACGGCCGAAGCTTGTGGTGATCCTCGTGGTGGATCAGATGCGCGCGGATTATGTGGAGCGGTTCAGCTCAACGTGGCACGGCGGTCTGCACCGGTTGATCACCGAGGGCGCGCGATTTACGAACGCGTTTTACCCGTATGCGAATACGGTGACGTGCGCGGGCCATTCGACGATTTCGACGGGCGACTTGCCTTCCACGCACGGGATGATCGCGAACGATTGGTACGAGCGCGATACGAATTCACGCGTCACCTGCGTGACGGACCCGAAGGCGACGCTGATTGAGTACGGCGCTGGAACGCCCGCGACCAACGGCAAGGGCGAGAGCGCCTGGAGGATGTTGGCGCCGTCTGTGGCGGAACAGATTCGTAAGGAATCGCCGGGTTCGCGCGTGGTGACGATGTCGCTGAAGGCGCGCTCTGCCGCGACGCTTGCGGGCCACACAGCGGATGCGGTGACGTGGCTCGAAGCAAATCGCTGGGTCACGTCGACGGCTTACGAAACCGCGCGCGTGCCGGAGGTGCAAGAGTATGTGATCGCGCACCCGATCGAAGATGACGCGAGCAAGACCTGGACCGGACCAGCGGCCGGCTCGGCAACTGATCCATCCGGCGAGCGGCTCAGTTCGGGGTTTCCCCACGTGTTAAGCACCAGCGGAACGGCGGACGGAGCGTTCTATAACGCTTGGGAAGCAAGCCCGTACTCGGACGCCTACCTCGAGGCGATGGGCGAATCGCTCGCCGACAGCATGAAGCTTGGACGGCGGGGACCGATCGACGTGCTCGCGATTAGCTTCTCGGCGCTGGACTTGGTGGGGCACCGATACGGTCCGGACAGCGCGGAGATTCGGGACGTTTTGCTGCAGCTCGACGGAACGATCGGAAGGTTGTTCGATCATCTCGATAAGACGGTGGGACCAGAAAACTATGTGGTGGCGCTCTCGGCGGACCACGGCGTCGCGCCGATTCCCGAACTCGCTCTGCAGAAGGGCATGGACGCGGGGCGCGCGGACATCCTCGCGGTGAAGGCGCAGGTGGAGCTGGCGCTCGCGCCGTACAAATTGGGGGAGGATCCGATCTCTAGCTTTCAGGATATGAATCTTTACTTCAAGACGGGCATTGCGGAAAAACTGAAGAATCATCCCGATGCGATGAAGGCGGTAATCGCGGCGATCAAGACCGTGCCCGGAATTGCGGCGGCGTTTCCCGGCGACGCGCTGGCCAAAGACGCAAGCACGAACGCGCTGGCGAAAGCGGCGAACTTCAGCTACTACGCAGGCCGGAGCGGCGATCTGATCGTGATTACCAAGCCGTATTGGTTCCTGTATGCGAGTTCAGGCGGGAAGCCGTCGGGAACGACGCACGGCTCACCGTACGACTACGATCAGCACGTCCCGCTACTGTTAATGGGCACCGGGGTGCGCGCGAAAACGGACCCAACGGCCGCATCGCCGGCGGATATCGCGCCAACCCTGGCGAAGCTTTGTGGAATCCCGATTGCGCACACCGACGGCCACGCACTGCCGCTGAGATAAATACATTTCCACGGCTGCGGGTCCAAGCGGCGGCGGCCGATCTCCTGTCATTGGTCGTCGAAACCTGTCGAACTGTCACATTCTCGTTCCAAATCACGATTGAGGCGTCTAAATCCGCGGCGGCGCGATAAAGCGTACAGGATGTGACTGGACCAAGCCCGCGGATTGGAGTATAGGGAACAAGAGCCTCGCCCATTCCGATGGCGAGTTCCGCAAGCCGGTGGTGGCTGCGGAACCACATTGGCCGCGGTTCGCGTCGACGGAGCTCTGCAAAGAAAACCTGTAACCTAAGCCAAGCGACGCAATCTAACGGGCACGAGCGGCGCAAGCGGAAGTTTGCTGCGCGCGGCCCCGGCCGAAAGCGTGGGATTGCAGGCGAGGGAAGGGTTCAGAGCATCATTCGATTGTTCGCGGAAGCACCCAGCCGATTCACGGGCCCTGGTAGTTCGCAAGTAAAGCATCACACTTCACTGGAGGAAGACAGCACATGACAAAGTCAAAGAAGGCAATGATCGCTGGCGCAGCTCTCGCGGGATTGCTGGCGGGAACGAGCACAGCGGTTCAGGCGTCGAATGTAGTGGCCGGTGCGCGCGCTTCAGCAACGCACACGCAGGACCAGTCGGGCGACAAGACCACGAAGGTGAAAGAAAAGCACGGTTGCAAGGGCCAGAACTCCTGCAAAGGCAAGGGCGGATGTAAGTCCTCGGACAATGGCTGCAAGGGGAAGAACTCGTGCAAGGGCAAGGGCGGTTGCGCCACCGACGGTTCGAAGATGCCAAGCAGCGACGCGCCAAAGGCGTAATTTTAACTTTTACTCGGTGTCAGGGGCCGGCAGTCGCGATGAGCGCCGGCTTCTGACGCCGACTGTTTTCGAGGACGGTTGATGCCGGCGAATCGGTTCAACAATTTCACGGATTACGGAATCGGGATCGGGTTGCGCGCGCCGCACTACCATCACATTTTGACGCGCAAACCGGTGGTCGATTGGTTCGAGATTATTTCCGAAAATTACATGATCGATGGCGGGCGGCCGCTGCGGATCCTGGATCAGATTTTGGAGCAGTACAAAGTGGTGCAGCATGGCGTGTCGATGTATTTCGGCTCGGCCGAGAAATTGAACCGCGAGCACCTGCGGCGCCTAAAGGCGCTGGTGAAGCGGACCAGGACGCCGTGGCTGTCGGATCATTTGTGCTGGGGCAGCGTGGACGGTCGCTACACGCACGATCTGCTGCCGATGCCCTACACATTTGAAGCGGCCAGAATCACGGCGCAGAAGATCAAGCAAGTGCAGGATTTCGTGGAAGTGCCGGTGGTGGTGGAGAATGTCAGCAGCTACGCGGAATTCCACGTTTCGGAAATGACGGAATGGGAATTCCTGAACGAAGTGGTCGAGCGCGCGGATTGCGGGATTTTGTTGGACGTGAACAATATTTACGTTTCGTCGCAGAATCATTCGTTTAATCCGTTCGATTACGTGAACGGCATTCCCGCCGAGCGCGTCGCGCAGATTCACATCGCCGGACATTCGAAATACCGCAAATATATTCTGGATACGCACGACCATCCAGTGATCGATCCGGTGTGGAAGCTCTACGCGCGGGCGATCGAGCGCGTGGGCCACACCGCGACGCTGCTGGAATGGGACGACAGCATTCCGTCATTTGACGAAGTGCATGACGAAGCGCGGAAGGCGGACAAGTTCCTGGCGAGCGCTTCGCTGAAGAAGGCCGGATGAAGCTGCTCGCGATCCAGCGGCGGATGGCTCGCGCGGTGATGACGCCGCTGACGCGCGACGAGCGCATGCGTACTGTGGCGCAGAACGGGGGATCGATGCGCGCCGAAGCCGCGAAATTCATCAAGCCGAATGACCGGCTGACGTCCTTCGAGCGACTGGAGATTTACAACCGGCAATACTGGTTCCGCGTGCTGAGTGGTTTCGCAGAGGATTTTCCAGGGCTGCGCGCAGTTCTAGGTGAACGGAAGTTCGACGCGGTATCGAAGGCGTATATCGCGGACTGCCCCTCGGAGTCGTTCACGCTCCGGAATTTGGGCTCGCGCCTGGAAATGTGGCTCCGCAAGCATCCCAAGATGCTCGGCGATCGCGCCGGCCTGGCGATCGATATGGCGCGCCTTGAATGGGCAGACATCGACGCGTTCGATGGGCTGGCCGAGCCGGGGTTGAAACAAGAGGATCTCGCTGCGGCGAATCCTGCGAAATTAAGGCTGCGCTTGCAGCCCCACATTCATCTACTCGATCTGAACTACCCGGTTGACGATTTGTTGCTGGAAGTCCGGAAAGGCGCGGAGGAATTGAACGTGGCGAGCAACGCGTTCAGCGAGCGCCAGAAGAAAAAGCGCGTGAGACAGGTGGCGGCACTGAAGACTGCTGAAATTTTTCTAGCGGTTCATCGTGTCCACGAAGATGTGTTTTTCCGCCGGCTTGAGCGCGAAGAATTCGTGATCCTGTCAGCGCTGGTTGCGGGACGGCCGCTCGCGGCGGCGCTCGACGCAGCGTGGAAAGGCTCAAAGATTTCCCCGGAGGATCGGCAGTCTGATGTGCAGCATTGTTTTCAAACGTGGTCATCGCTCGGATGGTTTTGCCACATCGACGAAAACTTAAAAAAGTAGAAGCGTCGGGCGTGTGAGCCGCGGCGCAAGGTGAGGTGTGTTCCCATGAGTGGCCTGACGACCCGAATTACCGGCTGGAACGACATTTTCGTGAAGATCGCTTCGAGTTTGCAATCCGCGTTTCTGCTGGTGATCCGTGTTTATTGGGGTTGGCAGTTCGCGCAGACGGGCTGGGGCAAACTGCACAGCCTTCCCCACGTGGTCGAATTTTTCTCGAGCCTCGGAATTCCAGCGCCGGGGGTGACGGCCGTGTTCGTCTCGGTGTTCGAGCTGGTAGCAGGAATTCTGCTGGCGCTGGGATTCGTTTCGCGAATCACGGCACTGGGAATCGTAACCGACATGACCGTGGCTTACATCACTGCGGATCGCGAAGCGCTTGCGTCTGCGTTTTCGAGCGACGCGACGAAGTTCATAAACGCCTCTCCGTTCATCTTTTGGGCTGTCGCGCTTGTGGTGCTGTTCTTCGGTCCGGGCAAATACGCGCTCGATACCCTGCTCGCTAAAAAGTTCAGGAAAACTTCGGGCTAAGAGCCCAGCATGCGGCGCAGGAATGCGACGGTGCGGTTCCAAGCATCGGCGGCAGCTGCGGGGCGGTAGCCATTGACGTTGTTCGGATTTTCAAACGCGTGCCCCGCGCCGGGATAAATCTTCACGTCGACGTAGTGGTTGATTTTCTTCAGGTAGTCCTCAAACGCGTGCACATCGTCGGGCGTGATGCCTTTGTCGTCGGCGCCAAAATTGCCGAGCACCGGCGCGGCGATCTGTTGCAGATCGTTGGGATCGGTAGGCAGCGCGCCATAATTAATCACAAGGGCGGAAAGGCGAGGCTGGCGAACGGCGAACTGAACCGCGTAGCCGCCGCCCATGCACCAGCCGATGATGGCGATGCGGTCCTTGGTCACGTCCTTCCGCGCGAGCAAGTAGTCGTATGCCGCTTGAATATCTTTGAGTCCGCGATCCTGCGGTAAGCCGCGTGAAAGTTCGTGTGCCTCGGTGGGATCGGTGGTGGCCTTGCCGCGATAGAGATCGACCGCGAGTGTGACATAACCGAGTCCGGCGAGTTTCCTGGTCTGGTCTTTCACCCAGTCATTCAGGCCCCACCATTCGTGAATCACGATCACGGCGGGAAACGTTCCGGTCTTGTCGGGCACGGCGAGGAAACCACCCAGGGTGTCCTTGTCGCTGGTGAAAGTCACTTCCTCCGTTTTCGTAGGCACGGCTTGCGTCTTGGCGTCCGGCGTTTTCGCAGCGGCGGCCTGCGCGACGGCTGAGATGGAGGTGAGCGCGAGAACGAGCGTGACGAGCAGAGCCTTAACCGCAACCTTCATTCCTTGGGCCTCCCAACGTTCAACTAGCGATTGTATGCCCCACCGCGATGCGGACGCTAGCGTAGATGCTCTCACGGCCTCGCGATTTCGATGGCTAAAAGGGACGAACGCAGCTACGCCGTCGCGGGTATGACTTGGACGGCAGTGCCGTAGGCGAGCACTTCGGTGACGCCCTGCATCACTTCCGTGGCATCGTAACGCATGCCAATCACAGCGTTCGCGCCATGCTGCGTGGCGTGCTGCATCATCAATTCGAGCGCTTCCTCGCGCGTCTTCTCGCACATTTCTTCGAAAAGCGTGATGTTGCCGCCCACCAGCGTTTCAAGTGAAGCGCCGATCGTGCCGAAGATACTGCGCGAGCGCACAGTGACGCCGCGAACTAGCCCAAAGGATTTCACGATTCGGTAACCCGGCAAATCAAACGCGGTGGTAACCATATTGAAATTCACGCTGACGTTCATGAGGCGCTCCTCCGGCGAATGCCGATTCGTATTGTTCTTGACGGGCGAGCGTAACACAGCCTTGGCGGTGCCGGATCTAACGCGCGGCGACGTGCGCCAATTGCGTTAACACGCTCGGAAAGCGTGGCGGGGCAGCCCGAGCGCGTGCTAAGATGGAGGTGCGTTGTTTGCTCCTGAACACCTCCTCCGTGGTTCCGTAGGGCTCGGTCAGGGCTGCAAGACCGCGCTATAGCCTTTAAATTCAATCGCTGGCAGTGACTACAGATGAACACGAATATTCGAAACATCGCTATTATTGCGCACGTTGACCACGGCAAAACCACGCTGGTGGACGCGATGTTGCGGCAAAGCGGGATTTTCCGCGCGAACCAAGAACTGGTCGAGCGCGTGATGGATTCGAACGATCTGGAGCGCGAGCGCGGCATCACCATTCTCGCCAAGAACACCGAGATCGAGTACAAGGGCACGAAGATCAACATCGTGGATACGCCGGGTCACAGCGACTTCGGCGGCGAAGTGGAACGCGCGCTACGCATGGTCGACGGCGTGCTTGTGCTCGTCGACGCCAGCGAAGGACCGCTCCCGCAGACGCGCTACGTACTGCAGAAGGCGCTGGCCGCGAAGCTGCCGCCGATCATGGTGCTCAACAAGATCGACCGTCCCGACGCGCGACCCGCCGCCGTGTTGGACGAGATCTACGACCTTTTTATCGACCTGGACGCGACCGAAGATCAGCTGGACTTCCCCGTTATCTACACGAACGCGAAACTCGGCGTTGCGCACAAAGTGGTGGGCGATGCATCGACGACGCTGGAGCCGCTGTTCGAGCAGATCGTGAAGTCGATTCCGCCGCCGACCGGCGATCCCGCAAAGACGCTGCAGATTCAGGTAACGAACCTGGATTACAGCGAGTTTTTGGGGCGCGTCGCGATCGCCCGCGTGTTCGAGGGAACGCTTCAGCGCGGCACCGAAGTGGGCATCGTAAAACTCGACGGCTCGGTACTGCCCACGAAGATCACGAAATTGTTTACGTTTCGCGGCCTGCAACGCGATGAAGCCGAACTGGTGACTGCCGGCGACATCGTCGCGATTGCGGGGGTGGAGGGAATCCAAATCGGCGAAACGATTACCGACCTTGCGAATCCTGCACCGCTTGAGCCACTGACGATTGACGAGCCGACGTTGACGATGGTCTTCACGATCAATACTTCGCCGTTTGCGGGGCGCGAAGGGCAATTCGTTACTTCACGCGATATCCGCGCGCGGCTCGAAAAGGAATTGCTGACCAACGTTTCGCTGCGTGTGGAAGACACGGGCACCACGGACGCATTTCGCGTGCTGGGGCGCGGCGAATTGCAACTCGCGATTTTGATCGAGACGATGCGCCGAGAAGGCTATGAACTGATGGTGGGCAAGCCGGAAATCGTGGTCCGTGAAGAGGGCGGCAGACGCATGGAGCCGCTCGAATTGCTGGTGATCGATTGCCCGGAGAGCTTCATCGGCATCGTGATGGAGTTGATGGGCACGCGTCGCGGCGAAATGGCCAAGATGGTGAACCACAATTCCGGCCGCGTGCGCATGGAGTTCCGCATTCCGTCGCGTGGGCTGATCGGTTTGCGTGGCCAATTGATGACAGATACGCGCGGCACGGCGCTGGTTCACTCAATCCTCGAAGGCTGGACGGAATATGCCGGAGACATGGCGATGCGGCTGACCGGCGCGCTGGTTTCGGACCGGGGCGGCGTTTCCACCGCTTATGCGATCTGGGGAATTCAGGAGCGCGGCGAGATGTTCGTTGGTCCCGCGATTGAAGTGTACGAAGGCATGATTGTCGGCGAAAATTCGCGCGAAGACGATATGAACGTGAACATCACCAAGGAAAAGAAGCAGACCAACATGCGCTCTTCTTCCGCGGATGAAGCGATTCGCCTGGTCCCGCCGCGCGACATGACGCTTGAGAAAGCCATCGAGTTCATCGCGGACGACGAGTACGTGGAAGTGACGCCGAAGTCGATCCGATTGCGCAAAAAGGTCCTCGACGCGAAGCGCCGCCCGAAGCGTTGGCAGGAAATCAAAGCCAGCGCAGAGTCAGCCTCATAGGCTAGGTCAACGCCCTAACTGGTGGATTATCGCTTAGGCACGGGCTGCCTGGACGTCCGTCACGTTCAGTACCACGTTCGAATGTCCGATTACGGGACGAGTGATTCCCACGAACGCCCAAAACAGGGCATTCGCGACCCCGTAACGGCATCCTATCTGGCACAAATGAAACAACTTATTGTAGGGTCGCTTGCGGAATCCTATTTGCGATACAAAGGGTGAGGTCAGTTTCCCGTGGACATAGCGCGCCCTGAAGCAAAACGACAAAAAAAGATCCGCCGGACGATTTACATCGTGGCGGCAGTCATCCTGGTTCCCCTGGTTACGTTTGCTCTTTCGAAACTGAAGCCGGCGGCGCCCACAGTGGATGCCGGAACGATCTGGCCGGGCACGGTGCAGCGCGGCCCGATGCTGCGCGACGTGCGCGGACTGGGAACCCTGGTGCCGGAAACGATCCGGCTGATTCCGGCGGCCACCGATGGACAGGTGCAGCAGCGCTATCTTCTGCCGGGCACGCCCGTCAAAGCGGATACCATAATTTTCGATTTGAGCAACCCAACACTGCAACAGGAAGCGCTTGACGCAGAATACCAACTGAAGGGCGCGCAAGCGGGACTCGAGCAGACCAAGGCGACGCTTCAGAACCAACTGATGGACAAGCGCACTCAGGCCGCGAGTATTTCATCGCAGTATCGCACCGCCGAAATGCAGCGGCAGACGAAAGAACAGCTCGGCGCGAACGGATTGGCTCCGGAACTCGATGTAAAGACGGCGCAGGTGCAGGCCGAAGAGCTGCAAAAAGAGAACGATCTGGCGCAGAAGGAAGTTTCGACATTCGAGGGATCGATAGAAGCACAACTGGCCGTGCAGCAGGCGAAAGTCGACCAGATGCGCGCGCTGTATGAGCTGAAGAAAACGCAAGTGAACGAACTCCACGTTCGCCCTGGCATTGACGGAATGCTCGAAGAGCTAGATGTGGAAGTGGGCCAGAAAGTGACCATGGGGACGGTGTTGGCGCGCGTGGCTCAACCGACCCACTTGAAAGCACAGCTGAAGATCGCCGAAACGCAGGCGAAAGACGTGCTGCTGGGCCAGAAGGCGACCGTCGACACGCACAACGGCATCATTGCTGGGCACGTTTCGCGTGTCGATCCAGCCGTACAAAACGGTACGGTAACGGTGGACGTTGCGCTGGACGGCCCGTTGCCTCCGGGCGCGCGGCCGGACCTGAGCGTGGAAGGTACTGTCGAAATCGAGCGCCTTACGGACGTGTTGTTCGTCGGGCGGCCCGTGCATGGCGAAGCCAACAGCACGGTGGGCCTGTTTAAGATCGTGGATGACGGCAAGGAGGCCGAGCGGGTGCAGGTGCAGCTGGGCCGCGTTTCCGTAAATCAGGTGGAAATCCTGAAGGGCCTGGACGTGGGCGACAAGGTGATCCTGTCCGATATGTCGGCCTGGGATAACTACGATCGCGTTCAATTGAAGTAATTTACGGAACTTTTGGCCGTGCGCCACTCGTACCAGATTGTGATTCTCTAGGAGCAGAGGATGAACACGACAAACCAAGCCCTGATTTCACTGAATGGCGTCACAAAGGTCTTCTATACGGATGAGGTGGAAACGCACGCGCTGAGCGGCGTCCACCTGGAAATACAGAACGGCGAATTCCTCTCGATCGCCGGGCCTTCGGGCTGCGGCAAATCCACACTGCTTTCGATCCTGGGGTTGCTCGACTCGCCCACCGAAGGCAACTACCAGATCAATCAGCAAGCGGTGGCGAACCTTTCGCTGTCGGACCGCACGCGAATCCGCAATCGCGAAATCGGATTTATATTTCAGGCGTTCAATTTGATCGGCGACCTCACGGTGTACGAAAACGTCGAGCTGCCGCTCACCTATCGCAGCATGGCATCGGCGGAGCGCAAGAAGCGCGTGCAGGAAGTGCTGGAGCGCGTCGGAATGGCGCACCGCATGAAGCACTACCCCTCGCAACTTTCCGGCGGTCAGCAACAGCGCGTCGCCGTGGCGCGAGCGCTTGTGGGCCAGCCGTCCATCCTGCTGGCGGACGAGCCGACCGGAAACCTGGACTCGAAGAACAGCGAAGCCGTTGTGGATTTGCTGCGCCAGCTTCACCGTGAAGGCGCAACGATCTGCATGGTGACGCACGACCCGCGCTACGCCAGCATCGCGGACCGCACGATTCACTTGTTTGACGGACGAATCGTGGAAGAAACGCTCGGTACGAAACCGGCGACGGCGTAAACGCTCAGCCCAATCGTCCCACCCAGCAGCCCAATGTGGTTGTCGTAAGCGGGCGCACGGGTGTGCTCGGATGATCGTGCAGACGATCGTGACGGAGGATCGGTGATGGAGAGCCTGCTACAGGATGTGCGGCACGCGCTGCGGAATCTGGCTCAGAACCCCGCGTTCACGCTGATCGCTGTCCTCACGCTAGCGCTTGGAATCGGTGCGAATACCGCGATGTTCTCGCTCACCGATCAGGTGCTTCTGAGGCAGCTTCCCGTGCAGAAGCCGGAGCAGCTCGTGGTGCTTCGCTCGCCGGGCCCGCTGGACGGCCACGTACACAGCGACGGTGACTCCGGAGCGTCGTTCTCCTATCCAGAATACAAAACGCTGCGCGATACCAATGAAGTCTTCTCCGGCCTGCTCGCGCGTTATCCGATTCAGATCAACATGGCCGGGCAAGGCGAGTCCCAGATGGCCAACGGCGAGCTCGTGAGCGGAAATTATTTTCAAGTGCTGGGCGTGAAGCCGGCGCTCGGGCGCGTATTCGCAAACGACGATGAAACCGTCAAGAATGCGAATCCGGTGGCGGTGCTGAGTTACGGCTACTGGTCGCAGCACTTCGGCTCGAATTCACAAATCCTGAACAAGCAAATCCTGGTCAACAACGTTCCTCTCACCGTCGTCGGCGTGTCGCAGCAGGGATTCACCGGAGTCCAAATCGGTCAACTTCCGGACGTTTTCATTCCGGTGACCGAGAAGCCCGTGTTGATGCCCGCGGACGATGATTTGATGGAGCACAGGAATTTCTGGATCTCGCTGATCGGGCGGCTGAAGCCGGGCTTGACGCGCGAAAAGGCCGAAGCTGGAATTCTGCCGACGTACCACGCGTTCTTGGTGGACGACCTTGCGTCCTTGAAAATGTCCGAACGCGGCAAGAAAGAGTATGTTGCGAAGAAAATGATCCTGTCGCCCGGCGCGCGGGGCCGGCAGATCCTGCAAGCCGACGCGAAGCAGCCGCTGCTCATTCTGATGGGCATGGTTGGACTGGTCCTGCTGATCGCGTGCGCGAATCTGGCGAGTCTGCTGGTGGCACGCTCGGAAGCACGCCAACGGGAAATCGCGCTCCGGCAAGTTCTCGGAGCGGGGCGTTGGCGGCTGGTGCGGCAGTTGATGACCGAGAGCCTGCTGCTCGCGTTTGCAGGCGGCGTAGCTGGTTTGTTGATCGCAGAGGGGACTCTGGGCGCGATCGTATCGTCAATTCCGGAATCGGTTGGAGCAAGCGGACTGAAACCGGTGCTCGATCCACGGGTGCTGCTGTTTGCAATAGGGCTAACGCTGCTCACAGGAGTGATGTTCGGATTCCTGCCGGCGTTGCGCGCGAGCGCTTCTTCGATAAACACCACGCTGAAGGAACACGCCTCCGGCACCACGGGCAGTACGAACAATGTGCGGCTGCGAAAGGTTCTGATGGTTGGTCAGGTCGCGCTCACCGCCGTACTACTCGCCGCGGCGGGGTTCTTCGCGCACAGCCTGCGGAACCTCGAAGGGCAGGACTTGGGGATCAAGACCGAGCACGTGCTGGAGTTTTCCGTTTCGCCACAGTTGAGCGCGTATGAGCTGGCGCGCGAAGAAGATCTGGTGCAGCGGATGCGGCAAAATATCGCCGCGCTTCCAGGCGTTCGGTCCGTGAGCCTGTCTGAGATTCCGATTCTCGCGAACAGCAACGCTTCGACAAACATCACCGCCGAAGGCTATCGCGCGAGCGAAGACGAGAATACGGACGTGGACAGAAATTCGGTGGGCCCGAATTATCTTGCCGCGCTGGGAATTCCGTTGAAGCGCGGTCGCGAGTTCAACGAGTCCGATACCGCCACGTCGCAGAAAGTGGCGATCATTAACGACGCAATGGCACGAAGGTTTTTTGCCGGGCGCGATCCGGTTGGCTTGCACTTCGGTTGGGGCCGCGGCAGCGGTACGAAGACTGACATTGAAATCGTCGGCGTGATGGCCGATGCAAAGAGCACCGACCTGCGCTCTGCAGTGCGGCCGTTCGTGCTGACGCCTTACGCGCAGATGGACCACGCAGGCGATGCGACATTCTATGTGCGCACGGACTCCGATCCAGCGGCACTCGGCACCACGCTGCGCGGCGTTGTACGCGGACTCGATCCGAATGTGCCAATCTACGATTTGAAGACGCTGCAAACGGACGTGAATGAGTTGGCGTTCACCGACCGCCTGGTGACGGTTTTCTCGCTGTGCATCGGATTGCTCGCAGCTTTGCTTGCGGCGCTTGGTTTGTATGGCGTGATGGCTTACGTAGTAGCGCGGCGGACTCGTGAGATTGGAATTCGCATGACGCTTGGGGCCACAAGCGGGAGCGTGTCGTGGATGATCCTGCGTGAAATCGTGCTGATGTGCGCCACCGGGCTCGCCGTCGGACTCGTAGTGGCGTATCTGCTGGGCCGGCTGATCGAAACGCAGCTGTACGGCGTGAAGGCCAGCGATCCTTTCGTATTTGTGGTGGCGGCGCTATTGCTGGCGTTCGTTGCGATGCTCGCTGGCTGGCTGCCTGCGCGAAAGGCAGCCGGAGTGGATCCGATGGTCGCGCTCCGGTATGACTGATATTCGACGGCTCGCGGTGCGTAGTAGAACCCAGGGAATCCCAGCCCGATGGCAAGCATGACTATGGAACTCCAAAACGAAAACGTGACGCTGCAACCGCGGGTCCTGATTGCGGACGACCAGCCGGATTTGCTGGAGGCGCTGCGCCTGCTGCTGAAGAGCAATGGATATGCAACGGAGGCGGTCACCTCACCGGCGGCGCTGCTTGGGGCGCTCTCGCAGACTGAGTTTGACGTGATCCTGATGGACCTGAATTACGCGCGCGATACCACGTCCGGCGCCGAAGGTCTCGATGTGCTTTCGCGCCTGAAGGCGCGCGAAAACACGCCTCCGATCGTGGTGATGACCGGATGGGCGACGGTCGGCCTTGCGGTACAGGCGATGCAACGCGGCGTGGGCGACTTCGTCGAGAAACCTTGGGTAAACGCGAAGCTGCTCGAAATCCTGAACGCGCAAATTCAAAAAGGGCGCGAGAATCGCGACAAGCAGAAACAGTCGCTTGAGGATGCGCGGACGCAAACCAAAATTGCGTCGCAGCTCAAGCAGCGCGAATCGGAAGTGGAAGAGGCACGCGCCATTCAGCAGCGCTTTCTGCCCCACGAGATTCCCGCTCTCCGCGGGTATCAGATTTCGTCGGCTTGGCAGCCGGCGCGCGTCGTTGGCGGCGACTACTACGACATTTTGACGCTGAAGCGGGAGACGCTCGGTATTTGCATTGCGGACGTGGCAGGCAAGGGCATGCCCGCAGCGCTCGTGATGGGAAATTTGCAAGCCGCCTTCCGCGGAATTGCGACAAGCGAGCCGGTGCCGGAAGCGGTGTGCGACAAGCTGAACGCGCGCGTTTGCGATAATCTGGGCGCGGACAGGTTCATCACGCTGTTTTATGCGCAACTTGACGGCCAAGCGCGCAAACTGAGATACGTAAACGCGGGCCACAACGCGCCAATTGTTGCGCGGCGTGATGGCTCGCACGCGCGTCTCGACGTGGGCGGCGGCGTGATGGGCATCTTTCCGAACGAGCAGTACGCAAGCGGCGTCGAAGATCTACGGCGGGGCGACCGGGTTGTTTTCTTTACCGACGGCGTCACCGAAGCAGCCGACGCAGCCTCTGAAGAGTTCGGCGACAAGCGACTGCTGGAAACAATTCTCGAGAACAACACGCTCGATGCGGAACAGATGCAGAAGAACATTTTGGCGCGAGTGAACGAGTTTTGCGATGGTGCGTGGCAGGATGATGCCACGCTGATCGTAATCGCCGTCGAGTAGCGGCGAGCGAAGAAATTTCAGGAGCAGACGACATGATACGACTGGTGGACGTAGAGAAGGCATACGAATCGGGCGCGGGGAAGACGTGGGTGCTGCGCCGCATCAATCTTGAAATTAAAGAAGGCGATTTCATCACCGTGATGGGACCGTCGGGCGCGGGCAAATCCACGCTGATGGGCATCATCGGAATGTTGGACGGCGCCTGGAAGGGCGAGTATTACCTGCTCGACAATCCTGTGCACAAGCTGGACAACCGTCGTCGCGCCGAGCTGCACAAAAAATACATCGGGTTTGTGTTCCAGCAGTATCACCTGCTCGACAATCTCACTGTTGCTGAAAACCTCGATCTGCCGCTTTCCTACCGCGACATGAAAAAGCACGAGCGCGAAGGAACCGTGGCCGATATTCTCGACCGCTTTCAGATTGTTGGAAAGAAGGCGCTGTTTCCGAATCAACTCTCTGGCGGACAGCAGCAGATCGTCGCCGTGGCGCGGGCGGTCATCGGAAAGCCGAAAGTGATCCTGGCCGACGAACCGACGGGCAGCCTGCATACCAGCCAGGGAAAAATGATTATGGACCTCCTGAAAAAGCTCAACGACGAAGGCACTACGATCATTCAGGTGACGCACAACGACGCGTGGGCCGCGTACGGAAACCGGATCATTCAGCTCGCAGACGGTTGGATTGTGGATGGAAACAGCAAAGTCGGTGAAATGGCGGTAGCGAATCAGTAGCGTGTGCGAAGCGGCGCGGAGCGCGGAAAGGCGAAGGCAGCCCGGACGCGTAGGTCGCAGGCAGGGTCCGAAATTGGACATCACGTAACGCGGCAGTAAAATGGAGCGTTGCTCGATGTCGACTTGGGACGGGCCCCTATGGATACGCTTTGGCAGGACTTGCGCTACGGATGGCGCACGCTCCTGCGAAATCCTGGCTTTGCGATAGTAGCGATTGTGACGCTCGCGATTGGGATCGGCGCAAACGTTGCAATCTTTAGCGTGGTGAACGGCGTCTTACTGCGCCCGTTGCCGTTTCCGGATTCCAGGCGGCTGGTGACGATATGGGAAACAGATGCGGATCGCAACGTGGTTCGGGGAACGGCGTCTCCGGCCGAGTTCCTCGACTGGCAGGAGATGAATCATTCATTCGAGAACCTCGGTGGATGGCGTGGCCTGTACTTCACGATTACGGGCAGCGGCGATCCGGAGCGTGTGTGGGGTTCGGAGGTGTCCGGAAATTTTTTCCGCATGCTGCGGATTGCACCGGCGCTGGGGCGCGATTTTGAAAAGGATGACGAGCAGCCCGGCCACGAACCCGTCGTGATTCTAACGAACGGTTTGTGGCGGCGGCATTTCGGCGGCGATCCGGCGCTGATCGGAAAGACGATTCAGCTCGACGGCAAGCCGGCGAGAGTCATCGGGATCTTGCCGAAAGGTTTTTCGCTCTACGGCACCTCGCCGCAGTTCGATATCTGGAAGCCGTTCGAGTTCGATCGCGCGAAGCTGGATCGCGAAGATCACGAGCTGGTCGTTTTTGGGCGCCTGGCGCCGGGCGTCACGTTGACAGAAGCGCAGATGGAAATGCGCTCGATCCAGGAAGAGCTGAAGCGCAAGTATCCGGGGATCGACCAGAAGAACGGTCTGCGCGTGGCGGGATTTCACGACGAGCTGGTGAGTTCGCTGCGGCCCGGGCTGTTGTTGTTGCTTGCCGCGGTTGGGTTCTTGCTGTTGATTGCGAGTGCGAACGTGGCGAACCTGCTGCTGGCCAGGGCCGCGACCAGGGAACGCGAGATCGCGGTGCGGGCCTCGCTCGGTGCACGACGCAGCCGGATTCTGAGGCAGCTTCTGACGGAGAGTTTTTTGCTCGCGTTCATCGGAGCGGCCGTCGGAATCGTTTTCGCGTACGGCGGCCTGCACCTGCTGCGAGCTTTTTTGCCGCCGCCTACCGGACGCGGGCAGATTCCGCATCCGGAGTGGATCCAGATCGACGGGACGGTACTGGCGTTCACAATCGCTATCGCATTCTTGACGAGCGTGGTTTTTGGACTCGCGCCAGCGATCCAGATCGCGCGGGCTCGGATTTACGAGTCGCTGAAGGAAGGCGGCAGCCGCGGAACGACGAGCGGACGGCGCAGCCAGCTGATTCGCTCGGCGTTGATCGTGAGTGAGGTTGGATTTTCGCTGGTGTTGCTGGTGGGTGCGAGCCTTTTGGTTCGGAGCTTCCGTTTGATGATGTCTGAAAATCTAGGTTTCAACACGTCGAACCTACTGACGATGCAGATTTTTCTGTCGCCGGCGCAGTACGCCAGTTCGCCGAGCGTTGCGAATTTTTACGACGACGTGTTGAACAAGACGGCAGCGTTACCCGGCGTGGAATCCGCAAGCGCGGTGAATTTCCTGCCGCTTACAGGCTGGAACGTTTTCTGCAATTTTGAAATCGAGGGCCATCCGATCGCGGAGTCCGACGAGCAGCCGACGACGCAGTATCGTGTGGCCGACTGGCGTTACTTACAGACTATGGGCATTGCGGTCAAGGAAGGTCGTGGCTTCACAGCTGCGGATGGTCCGGACGCGCAGGGCGTCGCTGTGATCAATGAGACGCTCGCGCACCGCTACTGGCCGGGACAGGACCCGGTCGGGCAGCAGATCAAGCTGATCTTTCCATCGACGCGCCAGCCGTGGGACGCCGAGCCTCGCGCAAGCTGGTTGACGATCGTGGGTATCGCAGGCGATGCGCGCGATTGGGCCTGGGGCGAGGCGAAAGCCGGACAAATGTACCTGCCGCTGGCGCAGGATCCGTCGCGGATCATGCATCTGACGGTTCGCTCGAAGGGCGATCCGAATCCGCTGACAAGCGCGATTCGCAAGGTCGTTGAGACGGTTGACCCGAACCAACCGGTCACGGATGTCCGATCGATGGATGGATATCTTGAGATCTCTGTCGCCCAACGCCGCTTGAACATGTCGCTGCTCGCATTTTTCGCGATTGTGGCAGGCGTACTCGCGGCCATCGGGATTTACGGTGTGATGGGCTACGCCGTTGAGCAGCGTTCGCACGAAATCGGAATCCGGATGGCGCTCGGCGCGCGGCCCGACGATGTGGTGAAGATGATCGTTCGCGACGGAATGAAACTGGCGCTGCTGGGTCTGGGCATCGGCCTTGCCGGCTCGCTAGTCGCGATGAAGTACCTGGAAAGCCAGCTCTACGGCGTCAAGGCGCGCGACCCGCTCACGTTTATCGGGGTGGGAACGGCCCTGGGGCTGGTAGCGTTGGCGGCTTGTTACATACCGGCGCGGCGCGCGACCAAAGTGGATCCGCTGAGCGCGCTGCGATACCAGTGAGGAACCCATGATGCAGGAACGCGACACAGTATTGACGGAAAGCGGACGGATTCATCAGGGGGATAAATTTCGCGCCATGACTTCATCGAACGCATCCCGGGTCAGAATTCTCGTCGCGGACGACCAGCAGGACATTCGCGAGGCGCTGCGGCTGTTGCTGAAGGGCGAGGGCTTCGAAACCGAAACCGTGGCGTCGCCGGCGGCGGTGCTTTCCGCGCTCGAGGTGCGGGAGTTCGACGGACTGCTCATGGACTTGAACTATGCGCGCGACACGACGTCCGGCCAGGAAGGACTCGACCTGCTTTCGAACATTCGCGCGAAAGACAGCACGCTGCCGATCATCGTGATGACGGCGTGGGGCAGCCTGGAATTGGCCGTGGAAGCGATGCGCCGGGGCGCAAAAGATTTCGTGCAGAAGCCGTGGGAAAACGCGCGGCTCCTGGCGATCCTGAAAACGCAGATCGAACTTTCACAGGCGTTGCGGCGCGGTCAGCGGTTGGAAGCGGAGAACCGCCTGCTGCGCGCCGACGGTCGTCCGGTCATGATCGCCGAATCGGCGGCGATGCGTCCGGTGATGGACCTGATTGCGCGGGTGGGACCGTCAGACGCGAACGTGTTGATCACGGGCGAACACGGAACCGGAAAAGACGTCGTCGCTCGCACGCTCTATGCCTTGTCGTCGCGCTCGAATCGCCCGCTGGTCACGGTAAATGCAGGCGGCCTACCCGAAGGAATATTCGAGAGCGAACTTTTTGGCCACGTCAAGGGCGCGTTTACCGACGCGAAAGCCGATCGGGTCGGCCGATTCGAGCTGGCCGATGGCGGCACGCTCTTCCTCGATGAAATTGCGAACGTGCCGATGAACCTGCAAGCAAAGCTGCTGCGCGCTCTCGAAACCGGCGAACTCGAACGCGTTGGCTCTTCCACCACGCGGCGTGTGGACGTGCGCATCATTTCCGCGACCAACGCCGACATTCAGGCCGAAGTCACCGGCGGAAAGTTTCGTGAAGACTTGTTGTTCCGCTTGAATACGATCGAAATTCATCTGCCGCCGCTGCGCGAACGTAAGGAAGACATTTCGCTTCTCGCGCATCACTTCCTGCGTCAATCCGCGCAGCGCTACCGTAAGCAACTCGAAGGCTTCGAGCCGGTCGCGCTGCAGCTGCTTCTGGATCATCCGTGGCCGGGAAATATTCGCGAACTGGATCATTCCGTGGAGCGCGCGGTGCTTATGGCCGAAGGGTCCGCGGTTCGCGCAAGCGATCTCGGTTTGCGGCCGACGCGCGAATCGGCGCTGCGTCTGGATGAAATGGGAATCGAAGACGTGGAACGAGTGCTTATCCAGAAAGCTCTCGCTCGATTTGGCGGAAACGTAAGCCACGCGAGCAAAGCGTTGGGCTTGAGCCGTAGCGCCCTTTACCGCCGCCTGCAAAAATACAGCCTTTGAGCCCTCTTCTGTACGAGCGCCGAATTCTACTGCTCGCCCTTGCCGCCGGCTTGGGAGGCACGGCCGTTGCGTTGATTCTGCTGTGGGTCGGCGCGTTCTCGCCGAAGCTGCAGTGGACGCTCACGATCGTCATCGTCGTTGCGTGGCTTAGCTTCGCATTCTCGGCGCAAAGCCGCGTGATGTTCCCGCTGCGTACCGTTTCCAACTTGTTGGCTGCGCTCCGAGAAGGCGACTTTTCGATTCGGGCGCGTGGTGCGAATCGAGACGACGTGCTCGGCGAAGTTCTGTGGGAAGTGAACGCACTCGGTGAGACGCTGCGCCGCGAGCGTTTGGGCGCGCTCGAAGCCACGGCGCTGCTCCGAAAGGTGATGGAGGAGATAGACGTCGCCGTGTTTGCGTTCGATGGCACCGACCACCTGCGCCTCGTGAATCGCGCCGGCGAACGCATCCTCAATCAGGATGCGGAATACCTGCTGGGCCGCACCGCCGAAGCACTCAATCTTTCTGAATGTCTCGACGGCGACACGCCTCAGATCGCCCAGATCGAATTCCCCGGCAAACTCGGGCGTTGGGAAATTCATCGCAGCAATTTTCGTGAAGGCGGAGTCTCACACCAGCTGCTGGTTATCTCAGACATCAGCCGTGTACTTCGCGACGAAGAACGCCAGGCGTGGCAGCGCCTGATTCGCGTGCTGGGCCACGAGTTGAATAACTCGCTCGCACCGATCAAATCCGTAGCGGAAAACCTGGTTTCAATTCTGGGCCGCAAAGACCGCGCCGACGACTGGCAAGACGACATGCGTAGCGGCCTGAACATTATCGCTACCCGTTCGGACGGCCTCGCGCGTTTCATGAGCGCGTACGCACGACTCGCGAAACTTCCGCCTCCCACGATGCGCCCACTCGAGATTGGTGTGCTCCTGCATCGTGTAGCGGATCTCGAGCGTCGATTGCCGGTGCAGGTACTGCCGAGCGAGGAACTCGAAATCGAGGCCGATCCGGATCAACTCGAACAATTGATGATCAACCTGCTCCACAATGCCGTCGATGCAGCGCTCGAAACCGGAGGCGGAGTCCGCGTCGGATGGCAGCGCGATCGTGGGGGTGTTGAAGTGTGGGTCCAGGACGACGGCCCTGGCGTTCCGAATCCCGCGAATCTCTTCGTGCCCTTTTTTACGACGAAGCCCGGAGGATCGGGCATCGGACTTGTTTTGTGCCGGCAAATCGCCGAAGCTCATGGCGGAACGCTAACGTTGGAAAATCGCGAAGACACGCATGGATCGGAAGCGCACCTGCGTCTGCCGCTCAATAATTAAATCGCGCCCCGCAAATCAAAGAACAACTCCCGCCGAAAAGAAAAAGGGCAGCTGGCCCGCGCCACCCGCCCTTTCTGTAAAACTGAAACGACGCGATTACTGCTGCTGCGTCTGTTGTTGGGGATCTTTCTTGGCCACGTCTGCCTTTTGCGCATCCACCGCGCCGCCCTCGCCGGGCTTCTGGTAGCGCGTTAGGAACGGCATGAACGGAGTGACTTCGAACGGCATCTTTTCACGCGCGGAAAGCAACGGCACGGGCTTGGCCTTCACGAGCTCGACATGATCGTTCCACGGATCGAGCTTCAAACGCGCGCCGATCGGAAGAGCCGAAATCTGGTCGAGTTTGTTCGGGTCAAGGTTCGGGGCAGTGCTGGCGAGTTGCTCGCCAAACGTAACGCGGTTGCCGAGCCGCGGGTTGATCAGCGCGGGCAAGCTTTTCGATTCCGCATCGAGTTGCTTCAGGAACAGGCCGGCGCTGCCGAGCTTGTCTTTGTACGGCGATTTCTTCAGCAGTTCCAGAGCCTTGGCATTCGCCAGTTCGATCTGCGACGGCGTGTCCTTGAACGAGAAGTGCGAGAGCGCTTCCGTGGTGCTCACGTTCGTCGTGTCGTTGAACCCCCACTGGTCGGTGGAGGGCTTGGTGACGATGATGTCGGCCAATTCCTGCGCGAGCATCGCGGCCAGACTGGCTTCGTCCGGTAGGGCGTCCAGCAAACCACGGCTCAGCACGATGGTGTGGCCGATCGAGAACATTTCGATCGTGCCGGTGAGCAGCACGCGGCAGCGAACTTCCGGCTGAATGTCGAGATTGTTCGTCACTTCCAGGTTGTTGATGACGGTCTCCATCACCTTATCAACTTCTCCCGGAGGCGCGAGCAGGCCGGTGCGCTGCAAGCGGTCCAGAACGTTCACTTCCGCCTGGTGTTGCCATTCGCGCTCGGCTTCGATTGGCGAACGATCCTGCGCTTGCGCGGTCGCGTCGTCCTGAATCGTTGGCGATTCGATGGTCAGTTCGGTGAATTCTTCCTGGTGTCCGACGTTCTTCAGGTCGTAGCCCCACAAGCGGGTCTGCGACTTGAAGCGAATATTGCCGCCGAGAAATTCCTTCAGGTCGGACTCCTGGCTGTAAATGTACGATGGCAGCCACAGGCCCGGCTGCACGTTCAAGCGCCAGCTATCGAAGTGCAGGTTGAAGCTGTTGATGCCGGCGATCGGCGTGTACACGCCGTTGAAGCGTACGATTGTGAAATTCTGATCTTCCGCCCAGATGCGGCCCTTAAAGCGGCCACGGCCGGACTTCGGGAGCGGGGTTACGTCAAACACGACGCAACGGACTTCGCCCAGGAATTCGCGGCGCACATAGTCGAACTGGTAGTGCTGCCGGTCGAACCCCGAAGTATCGATGTAGATCATCTGCAGGAAACCTTCCGGAACGTAGGAGGAAGTGAACATTCCGCTCATATGCACCAGCGGGTTCACGGCGTCGAACTTTCCCTTCCGCGCGCCGAGCATCGAATGATCCACGATGCCCTTTGAGAGGTCGGCCTGCCCCAGGAAGTAGTGGTCCTTCACCGGGATCGCGCCCATCTCTTTGTCCGACTTCATTTCCTGGATGTAGGTTTCGATGATCGGGCTGAACCGGCGAATGGTCGCGGTCTCTTCGCGCTCGCGCGCGATGATGCGGTCGATCGCCTGATCCACGGTAACCACCGGACTCGCCGCAGGATTGGATTGCGGCTGCGTTTGGTTAACGGGCTGGGTCTGCGCGGAAATCGCGCCGGCGGCAGCTCCAATCAAGGTCAAACTTAGGCAGACATTCTTCCAGATGCGCATTTCCATTCCCCTTTTCAGTTCGCGAGTGCGAATACGATGTGGACGATGGCGGTCTGATCCACAGGCTGACCATTCTGCTGAGCCGGCTTAAACTTGATTTGCCGCGCGGAGGCTTCGGCGGACTCATCCAGTCCGTGACCCAGCCCCTGAACCACGCGAAGCACTTTCACCTCTCCGGAAGCGGTGAACATCACCTGCAAGAGCACTTCGCCTTCAATTTTCTTGGAAATGCCTTCACTTGAATAGACCGGCTTAGGCTTGTAGAGAATCTCGACGCCCTTGCTGTTCAAAACCGGAGCAACGGTTTTCGGTTTGGTCGAAGGATCGGCGGCTTGCTCATCGAACCCGCCAGTCTTCACCGCGCCGTGCGAAGAACCGCCCGGACCACCGACGGCAACACCGTTGCCAAATCCCGCGCTGCCAGTCACACCCTTGGCACCCTTTGCGCCGCCGGTGCCGTTGCCGACACCGGGTCCAGACGGCATGTCAAATGCGCCGGACGCATTGATGTTCGGATTCTTCGTCGCATTGTTGTTCGCTTTCACGCCATCCACATCGCCAAAACCTCCGGTCTGGACGGCCTCACGCGGCTTTCGCAGCGTAGGCAGTGCCGAGCTTCCCATGGAAATCGGAGGATTCGGGTCAGGGAACGCCTTTGCGACTTCCGCTGCTTCGGGCGCCGTAGTCGGCTTCCGCGTCACAGGTTTTACGACCGGTGCCGCGACCACCGGGTTGTATACCTTCGGCTTCGGCACCTCCACTGGCGTAGGAACTGGATCCGGTTTCGGCAACGGCTTCGCCGCTACTTCCTTGATCACGGGCTTCGGCTGCGGAGCAGGAGGTTGAGGCTTCCAGGCTACGATCGGAGGCGTCTCGACCGGCGTGGTCCAATAGTGCTGCGCAATCTGAAATTTTTCCGGCATGAGGAGAGGGATCACAACCAATGCCGTGACGGCGACGATCTGCAAGCCGAATCCCGCGCTGAACAAGTCCCAACGAGGTTGCGCGTCCGGGAGCAGCGAGGCATTGAAGACACCTCGATTTGTGATCCGTGACATAACTCTCTCCGATTCCCCCTACCTAGATTTGTTAGATGCGTTCAGACACAAATATTGCCGACGTAATCTAAGTACTAGAACCAGGGGCCGGGGTGAATAGGACTCGAGTACCATTCTACCGCCGCTCGTGTTGAAAGCGATAACCTGAGAGTCAGCGGGTAGCAAGAAAGTAAGCGGTTCACGCGTCCCTCAGAGCAGTTCAACGCGAATAACGGAAGAAGCCCCTCCATACTGTAACCCGTATGGGTGGGCCGAGTTGTGGAATTACCGTTTCGTGTGACGAAAGAGACGGGAGTTCGAGTTTGGGCACTCGAACTCCCGGTCTCCCGATAAGGCGTTTCGGTTTCTATGGATTAGTGGGCTTCGACGACTAGGTACCGCGTGATGCCGCCCTGATCGATGAGCAGCAACAGCGGCTGGTTTCCGCCCGCCGCTGCCACGGCGGAACGGTAATCCGAGACGCTGGTTACGGGCTTGTGATTCACTTCCTGAATCACATCGCCACGGCTCAATCCGGCTTCGGCTGCGGGGCTGGCATCGTCCACTGCCGTAACCACCACACCCTTGGTGCCCGCCGGCAGGCTCAACTGCTGCGCGATATCGCTCGTCAGCGGTTGGACGGTCACGCCTTCCAGTCCGCCGTTCGGCGCGTTGTCGGTCGGTCCTTCTTGAGCGTTCTTGTCCGGTTGAAGTTCCGCCAGCGTTACGGTGAATGGGATGGTCTTGCCATCGCGCCACACATCCAGCTTGATGGTCGTGCCCGGTGCCATGGCAGCCACCGAGTTGCGGAACGTGTTGCGGTCGGTCGTCGGCTGGCCGTTGAGAGAAGTAATCACGTCGCCCTGATGCAGGCCCGCTTTCTGAGCGGGTGTGTCCGGAGCGACGTTGCCGATCAGCACGCCACCGCTCTGGTTGTAATTGAACGCCTTGGCCAGTTCCGGCGTCACGTCCTGCGGCAGAATTCCCAGATAGCCACGTACGACTTTGCCGTGGGTCAGAATCTGATCCATTACCGGCTTTACCATGCTCATCGGAATCGCGAAGCCGACGCCTTCGTTGCCGCCGGATCCGTGCGAAAGAATTGCGGTGTTGATTCCGACCAGATTGCCGTGAATGTCGATCATCGCGCCGCCGCTATTGCCCGGATTGATTGCGGCGTCGGTCTGGATGAAGTTCTCGTAGTTCTCGATGCCGAGATCCGCGCGACCCGTGGCGCTAACGATGCCCATCGTGGCCGTTTCGCCGATGCCGAAAGGATCGCCGATCGCGAAGATCAAATCGCCCACTTGGAGTTGGGCCGAATCGCCGAGCGGCAGCGTCGGCAGGTCCTTCGCATCAACCTTCAAAACGGCGATGTCTGTCTTGGGATCCGCGCCGACCAGCTTGGCCGCGTATTCGCGCTTGTCATTTAGATAGACCTTAATGTCTGTGGCGCCATCGATCACGTGGTTGTTGGTGAGGATGGTGCCGTCGCTCGTGACGATCACGCCCGAGCCGAGCGCCTGTTCACGCTCCGCCTTCGGTTGACCGCCCTGTCCGAACTGATCTCCGAAAAATTGGCGGAACATCGGGTCATTGAACATCGGCGACATCTGTCCGGCTTGCGGCTTTACGATTTTTGAAGTGCGAATGTTGACGACTGCCGGAAGCGCGGGCTTGATGACGGCTGAAAATCCGTTGGCGAAATTTCCCAGGCTCACCGGCAGAGCGTTCTGCGCGATGGTCACGGGAGTGCGTGGCGAACCCAAAACGGTATGGCCGGCCCAATCACGGAATCCCTGCGAGAGGAGGGCCCCGCCGGCGAACGCTGCGGCGACCGCGACTCCGGCGACCCAGCGGCGAATCTTCACGATACTGCTCTGCATGGCTGTCTCTCCTGGTTTCACTGGAAACCCAAATTTACTCTTTTCGCGCTCGGCGCGCTACGGTGGCGCGCTGCGTGTCTCGAATTATTTGACGCATCAGGTGGAAAATGGTGTTCGCGCGAGTTAGCAAGCTTCGCGGCAAATATTTTGCTTGTATGTGATGGCAAGGAAAGCGATTGCGAGCGCCGGTGCGGCGTGAGCGAAAAAAATCAAGGCGGGTGTCGCGAAGGGTCGCAGTCTTCGAAGTGCTCGAAAGCCCATGAGACTAATGGATTTAGATTAGAGCGCGCACTTCGCAAGCTCAGCTGATCAGCCGGGCTATATAGAAGGCTGCGGCAGCAGCGAGGCCTCCCACAAGTACGGTCTGGAACCCTCCGCGCACGGGCTTCACGCCGGTGAAGTGACCTTTAATAGAGCCAAAAATGAACAGTGCCACCAGCGTCACTCCGATCGATATCATCAAAGCCGTTCGCGCGTCGTGTCGCAGCAAGATGTATGGCGCGAGTGGCACCAAACCACCCACGATGTAAGACGCAGCGATCGTCGCGGCGCTCCGCGCGGCTCGCCTCGGATCGGGAGTTTCAAGTCCCAGCTCGAAGCGCATCATGAAGTCGACCCATTTTTTTTGATCGGCAGTGATTGCTGAAACAATCGGCGCCATCTGTTGTTCGCTCAGACCGTAGTCGCGAAAAACCTTCGCGACTTCTTCTTTTTCAATTTCCGGCAGCTCCACTGTTTCGCGATATTCGCGGTCGAGTTCAGACGCGTAATGCTCGGTGTCAGTTTTCGCTGCCAGATATCCGCCGAGTCCCATCGCGATCGAGCCTGCTGCGATTTCCGCGAGTCCTGCCGTCACGATAATTCCCGTTCCGTGCGCCGATGCAGCCACCGCACCGGTCAGCCCGGCCGCTAGCGCGAACGGAACCGTCAGTCCGTCCGACATTCCGATCACGATGTCGCGCACTGCTGCCGTCGCCGTGAAGTGCTTTTCAACGTGCTCGGTGGATGGCATCTTTCACTCCCTGCGATCATCTAAGAGGCGGCGGTGAAAACGGCCCGTCGTTCCCTTTATCTTCGCGGGCATGAGTATAATCAGGGAGCCGGAAAGAGGGAAACAGCAGGTGAACGCGGTAGCAGCGTTTGGACATCCAAATTAAGGAGCATTTCTCAAATGCCTTTCACAGTTCCGCCTTTGCCGTATGCGTTTGACGCGCTCGAACCCTATATTGACGCCAAGACGATGGAGATCCACCACGACAAGCATCACGGCGCCTACGTCACGAATTTGAATAAAGCTCTGGAAGGCCATGCGGACCTTCAAAACAAAACCGTCGAACAACTTCTCAGCGGATGGAACAGTTTGCCCGAAGCGATTCGCGCGGCCGTGCGCAACAACGGCGGCGGCCACATGAACCACTCGCTGTTCTGGAAAATCATGAAGAAGGGTGGCGGTGGTGAGCCGGGCGGCGACCTCGCAAAGGCGATCAACGGCGCGTTCGGAACCTTCACCGAGTTCAAAGCAAAATTGATTGATGCCGGCACGAAGCGCTTCGGTTCGGGATGGGCATGGTTGTTGGTGCGGGATGGAAAGCTCGTGATCGAGTCTTCGGCGAACCAGGACAATCCGATCATCGACGGCGGAAAAGCCTTCTTCGGCGTCGACGTTTGGGAACACGCCTACTATTTGAAGTATCAAAACCGTCGGCCGGAATATCTGGAGCAGTGGTGGAACACGATCAACTGGGCGCAGGTTGCCGACAATTACGCCGAAGCGAAGAAGTAGCTTTTCTTTGAGCGAGACGCGAAGCGGGGGCGTTTTGCAATACGCCCCCGCTTTTTTGTCCCTATTTTCGTAAAAGGTTCCGGCACGGCCACCGATCAGACTCCGAAGCGGCACACCGGATTCACGAATCTACCTACTTCAAATTTACTTTTCGAATTCGGCCGGGTGCGCGGCGCAAGGGCTTGAAGTCTGAAACCAGTGGATTTAGCTCGAAATCGCCAACAAAAACCGGCTGCTTGGTCACGTTGGCTATGCGGGACAGTCAGCAACTTCCGTGCCACTTCGAACATCGAATGCCGGATCTGCGAACGTTTGAGAATTTCCTTTTTCGCTCCATGGAGTCTTGACGAGCGCTTCAAAATCTGTAAACTGCGATTTCCTGACATGGCGACGATGCCCAATCCGATGCCGAGCCCGCAAGAAGAACCGCTGCAGGAGTTCGACTTCCCGCAGCGCGAAGCGGCTTTCTTTTACGGCCTCTTTCTGCGCGGTCATTCGGCTGACGAACTCCGCAAAGATATCCAGGTTCCCGCGGTTGTCCTTGCGAAGTGGGACAAGGAAACCGTCCGCCAGCCGCAGCTGCGCTCCGTACTCGAGCGCGTGGTCCGTTACCGCCAACACGTCCTCGCGATTTTCGAAAACCTGGTCTCGCACGACGCTTCTACGCAAAAACTCCAGTAGATTCTTTCTCGCGCGACCACTCTGATTCATCTCCGCAATTGACTTCGACTTGTGCCGACGTATTATCGTCGTTGCCTTGCGGAGGAACGCGTCTAGGATGATGAAATATTTGATTGTGGGTCTCGGCGGATTCGTCGGATCGGTGATGCGATTCTGGGTCGGCACGCTACTCACCAGCAAGCTTGGTACACGCATTCCGTGGGGCACCTTCGCGGTGAACACAACGGGATCGTTTCTAATCGGGTTGATCGTTACGGTGCTCGTTGCGCGCACAGACTTGAGCCCGAACTGGCGCTACCTGATCCCGATCGGCTTCATTGGCGGCTACACCACATTCTCCGCGTTCGAGTATGAAACTTTTCGCAGCTTCGAAAGCGGCGACATGCTCATCGCCGCGGTCAACGTGGTCGGCAGCGTCCTCCTCGGTTTCATCTGCGTCTGGCTGGGTGTCCTCGCGGGCCGCGCCATCCAACATCAGTAGCTTGCGCGCCGGCGCAGTAGCATCCCCGCCAAATTTGTTGTAAATTAAGATCCTCGCCTGCTGGTCCCCGGTAGCTCAATGGTGGAGCATTCGGCTGTTAACCGAAGGGTTGCTAGTTCGAATCTAGCCCGGGGAGCCACCTCCTCTTTTTGTTTCAGTCAGTTATGGATGTTCGTTTTTCACCTCCTCTTGGCTTGCGGCTGAACGTAGTAAAAACGTAGTACGCCGCGGCTGGCCGTAAGCCGACTCGTTCGCTTTCTCCATGGCTTGCCGAACCTGATCCGCCATTCCGAGTTGATAGCGACGCTTGGTTTCCGGACTCGTATGCCGCATGGCTCGCTGAATCACGGCGTCCGGTGCAACTCCGCTCAAACGAGTACAAAAGACGTGCCGCAGCGTATAGAGCGGAAAGTGCGGTACGCCCGCTCTTTTCAACGTAGCTTTCCAAGCCGTCTTTACGGTTGAGATTGGTCGATCCGAATGGACCGGACTTGGAAAGACGTACGGGCCGTTTGAGGCCAGTTCTTCCTTCCACGCCTGCAACACTTCGCAGGCGAAATCGGAAAGTGGAACCGGTTCCGACGATCCCGGAGTTTTCACGTCGTTGCCCAGACGGATCAGCCGACTTGCTAAATCGATCTGGTCCCAACGCAATGAAAACCCCTCGCTGTAGGTTCGCCCTCCGGTCTGAGTCAGCAAAACAATCGCCACTCGGAGATAGGGCGGCGCGGCCTCAAGGATCCGGAGCTCTTCCTCGACGGTTAGCATGCGTCGAGTCGGTCGCTCGCGAAGTTCGTTGAAATGCTTCACCGACAAAGCGGGATTTTCAGGAATGTACTTCCGTTTGCAGGCGAGATCCAAAACACATTTCAGGCACTCCAGTTCGCGATTAACTGTCGCTCCTTTTACCTTACGCTCGGGTGTGTTTTTAATTGACTGTTGCCGTCGCTGGTCGCGGTATTTCTCAACCATTTCGACGGTGATTCGATCGAGTTTGAAATCCCCGAAGAAATCCCTCAGGTGTTTCAAATAGGTGCGATGGCCACGCACTGTGTTGGCAGTAAGTCCAGCGAAGTGAGAGCGTTCGAACTCCTCACACAACTGTCCGAACGCAATCCGCTCGCCTTGCCACCCGACCTTGAACAATCCCAACGTGATTTCTCCCTCGCGATGCTTCCAAATCTTATTCGCGAGGATTTTGCTGGTCGTCTTGGTCGATTCGTAATGGTGTTCGCCGCTCAACGTGTAGCCCATCCACCAAAAACGTGAGTCCGTTCTTTTGAATAATCCCAACTGGCGCTCCTCTCATTTGCCGGAGCTAAGCGCCGACGTAATTATACGGCCGGCATGACTTGAGTGGCGTGCGGGACGAACGTGCCGATCCTTGAATTCGTCCAGACTCGATAACCGATACTGGAGTCGGCCGCAAAACTTTCGTGACTCGATCTCATGGTGTTCGGAATAACGATAAAGAGTGCTGCAGGCGATCCCGAGATATTCGGCCGCGGCCCTGTGTTCCAACCACGAGTCGACGGGTTCCGTAGAAGACTTCGAGAAGTCGTTTGGGAGAATGACGGGTTCGTCCGACGAAAGCGCTGCCACCAATTTCTGTAGCGCGTCGACGATGGACACGTCCGCGGCCGCGATCACAACGACATAGGCGCAGCCTTGAGATTCGCCTGCTATCCGCACTGTTCGACCGTTGGTGGCGGTCGAATTGGGCGAAGGTTCCATGGTTGCCTCACATTCGCGTTCTATCCGAGGAGCCAGAATCGGCAAAATCTACAGTCGTTTCTGGGTGGTCTCCCGGAAGAGACTTGGAATCAGTTGGTCGGTGCGTATGTAGTTGCGCGCTCGCTTTCATGACCGTAAGACGGGCGTAGTAGTCCGGATCCGCTTTGTCCTCCGAACGATAGTCGGCGATTTTGCCGATGACTATTTCGGGATCGTCGCCACGCGCGAGCGCACGCTTTGCATAAGCCCAGTCCGCTTCCGATTGACTCCGGTGTCCCTGCCGTAGGGTCGATGCGCGACCGTGGCTGTCTCCCAAGTGTCGAGGGGAGTCGGGCGAATCTGGGTCCAACGCGAAGTCTTGAAGGTGGTGAATCTGATTCGATTCCTGGATTGCGCGGACCAGGAACTGTTCTTTGTACTTTCGATTGGCAAATCCGGGCACTCGAAATACGCGAGAAATGTCGGTTGCGGCCATGTCACCCTGGAACTGAGTTGCGAGAGATCTCAGTAACGCGGTTGCTTGTTCTCGATCGAGGCCCTCCACTCGCCAAATCACTTGATTCTTGTCGAGAGAGGTATCGAGAACGAAGTTCGGTGCGGGAACTGCGCCTGACGATCGCAGCGCCTGGAGAGATAGAACGGCGTTCTCGTCGAGGTCGAGATACACATGACGTATTTCGCGGATGTTTTCCCGAGCCCTGGAGTAACAGTGCGGTTTGATCGGATTCAGGCCCAGAAAAATGTCGGCGCCGGCTTGGTTCTGTTCCATGAGCCAATACAAAAACGTAGGGCTTGCGATTGCCTCGGCGGGCAGAATCCGCTGCATGGTCTGGCCGCGAGGCCGATTTCGGATTACTGCAGCGACGCGGTCTTCCGGCGAATGCAGCGCGAGGATGTAGTCCGAAGCAGCGAGAATCTTTCGAGAAAACGGCACCATCTTGTTCATGGCTGTTCTCGTGGCGCGACGTAAATCGCGCAAAAATCGAACAAGTCAGCGTCCGGATCGTAACTGTTGATTTCAAGCACTTCTGAGATGTAGCGGCGTCCTGGCCGCCGTTCGATTTGTACGACGACGTTCAACGAATCTCCGATATTTGTCTTCACGGAACGGTAGGGCAGCTCCACGCCGCTCTGGAGCACACAACTTGTGAAACGCGATAGCCCTTGTTTGGCCGAACTCGCGTGGATGGTCGAAAGCGTTCCGGAATGGCCGGTGTTCAGAAGCTGCAAGAGGTCAAATGCTTCGCCGGAACGAATCTCTCCGAACTTCGCGATGGGTACGTGTGCAGTTGGTGCGAGGTTGATCGAGGGCAGCTCCTTGTCGTGCCGCATCCCCATGCGCGGTTGCAGGTGAGGCGTTTCGATTACCCGTCGCAGGCTGAAATAGTTGGCCGAGTGACGGGCGT
>CAVREY010000011.1:0-46420 GCA_963720225.1 uncultured Acidobacteriota bacterium
GTTAGTGGTCGGGGCGCCCGGATTTGAACCGGGGGCCTCCTGCGCCCAAGGCAGGCGCGCTACCAGGCTGCGCTACGCCCCGACCGTACGTGCGTATTGATTATACGCGACTTCGCAACGCGGATGCTTTCCAACGGGCCGATTCGGCCCTCCACTGTGCCAAAACTGTGCCGGAATTCACCGGCATTTCGTTCGTCTGACGGTTTATTTTCTCCAGTGCTTCTCGCTTCATCTGCAGCTTCATCTGCGAATACCGCTTGAAGACTTGCGAGTCGCCCTGTCGAAGCAACTGCGTCACCCACTCGTCCGCCACACCGCCCGCGCTTAAGCGGGTCGCGTAGGTGGACCTGAGATCGTAGATCCGAAAGTAGGGGACCTTGGCGCGGCGAAGCGTCTTGGTCCAGACGGTTGTAAGAGCCACCTGATGTCCGGACTCGTTTCGGTCGCTTGGAAACAAGAACGGCCCCGAGCCCGCAATCTTGAGCTGATCCGTGAAGGCATCAACCGCCAGACAGGTGAGGGGCACTTCCGCGATTCCGTTCGATGTCTTGGAATCCGGAATCCAGACCACGGCGTTTGCAAGGTCCAGGTCGATTTTGTTCATCGGCATGAGTTCCTTGTAAATCCGAAGCCCGGTCTCCGTGATGATCCGAACGATGTTCCGCATGTGAGGCTGTGCGTGCTGCTCGATGCGCTTCTGTTCCGACCAGCTGACATAATGCGGACGGAACAAGCCTTTGACGCGCACAGGAAATTCAACTCCGGCGCACGGATTTGCCGGAAGGAGACGTTTGCGCGCGGCGACGTTAAGCATTCGCCGCAGCACCCGGAATTCCTGGTGCACGGTTGCGGGCTGAAGCGCGTTCATTTCCCTGACGCCAAGTGAAGATTTGATTCGGACGCGCTGACGGAGGCGATCCCGAATATAAAGTTCAACGCTGTCGGCGGTGATGTCCACCAGGGTGCTTGCACCCGTAGCGGACTTCAGGTGTTTCGCCGCGCGTTGATTGACCTCGTGGGTCTTGTGCGCTCGCAGGAGCGGCTTCGAGTAGTTCCGCAAAAAGAAGTCGGCCCATTGTCCGAAACTCAAGGATTCTCCTTTCTTCACTACATCAAGGATGTTGTTGTCTCTGGCCTGAAGCCTGTCCCTGAGTCTGTTCTGGGCTTCATTCCGGTCTTCGGTCTCCGCGGACTCGCGCCTGCGTTCGCTGCTATACAGTTCCGGTGCCACGATGTCATACCGCTCCGGCATCGTGCTGTCGGCATTGCGTCATTCTGTGATGTCTTAGCGTCGTAATGTTGTCGCACTGCGATGGCTTAGCATCGCCATGCCGCAACATCGAAGTGTCACGACACCGTAGCGCTTCAGCGCTACGGTGGTGGATAGACACGTTTAGATTCCCTGTAGGAGAAGGGCAGGGCCGCCACTTTGGTAGGGTATGGAGTGGAAATGGAATCCTTCGACGGCCCTGCGTCTACGCCGCCTTAAGCGATAGGGCAATCCCTTGCTCCCATTCCTGGAGCATGCGGTTGCCGATCTCCTCGAATTCCGGATGGCCTTTGATGTAGGGGCGAAGTTCGTTGGCGGTTTCCGCCATGGCGGCGGTAATGCGTTCTAATATTTCCCGGACGCGGGCAGGAGAGCCTCCCATTCGCGTCTCACCAAGTCGCTGCAGCTCCTTCGCGCTTGCCCATTTCGTTGTGCCGTTAAGCGTCAGCGCCATGCTGTCCTGGGGCAGGTAGACCGAAGTCGTCACCAGGTCATAGACGGGGGCAAGCCTTGCTTCGCCCTGAACATCGTCATAGACAATCCCGAAGTTCTTCAAATGTGCATCGCCGTTGCGCAGCGCGCAGTTGATGACAATCAGGGTAAAGAGCCTCTCCAGGTCTTCGCCTACATGCGGGGAGTTCGCAAACTCCGCGAAGCGCTTCATGATCGAGGTCTCGTAGCTGCCGCGATATTTCTCATCTGTGCGGCGGGCATTGAGCACGCAGAAATCCTCAAATCCGCGATAGGTGCCGTCGGGTCGCAGATCGAAGCGGTCAATGACGAGCGCCAGCGCATCCTCGGCGAGCCGGTAGGGAGGTACTTCGAGGCCGCATTTCTCGGCGACCTTGAGGCAGAAGAATTCATTGGCCGCGAGCTGCGGGAATTCGTTCTGCTCCCAGAACTTCACGATGTGCGTCGCGCCGCGATAGCCCTGGGATAGCCGATGATCGGCTTTGCTGAGCGCGACGGATGCGCCTTCGTCGCGCACCAGGATTTTCGGCTGCACGCCGCTGATGCCGGAGAAGGAGGCGAACTTCTCAATGAGGTAGCGGAACAGCTCGCCGCCGCGACGCTTTTCCAGAATTTCATCTACGGACTGAAAGGGAACATCCTCCTGCAGCTGCTCCTTCTGGCCGGTATAGCGGATGCGTCCGACCTGTGAGCGACCGACGATGCCCAGGAGGTCAAACTCGTCAAACGTGCCGGTGGCTTTGGCGAAGGCGAGGCGCAGCCTTTCGCGGAGCACGCCTTCGGGCAGATTCATCTCGAATATGGGAGGAAGCCCGAACTGCACGTCCCAGGAGGGGAGGCGCACCGGCATGGTGACTGAGACGGCGCGCGCGCGCGCAATATCGGGCAGATAGACGAAGCTGCTGCCGCGCGCCCCGTGCCTGTCGAGCAGCCCCGCCTCAGCGGCGTCGGTCCAGACCTTTATCATCGCTTTCCTCTTCCATGAGTTCGTCGAGCGTCGGTCGGCGCGCGCTTGCTTCCTGTAACTTCAGCTCCAGACCCAGAGCGGAAAGAATATTGGTGATCTTGGAATAGCCGAGTTCTCCCAAGCGTCCGTTCTCCAGCGCATCGAGCGTAGAGAGTCCGACGCGCGCTTTCTTGGCGAGCGCAGGCTGGGTCAGGCCCAGGGCTTTGCGCTTGGTGGCGATCTGCTCGCCTATAGAAGATAGGGGCAACATGCACCTAATATACAAGGTGTGTGTGCCTCATGCAAGGAAATAACCTACTATATTGTGTTGTAAAGGCAATGCTGGGACGATAACAAGGGCTGGTCCAGGCACACTTCCGGAACTACAGCGCTGGCAACACCACGGGGCTCGCAATCGCGCATCGGTTGTTCGTCTGTCTGACGAATTTGACTTCAACTCCGCCGCCGGATTGGCCATAGAGCGGAATCGACGCGCCGCACTCGATGTCAGTGTTGGCGTCCGGTTAAAGTTCGTAGCGGTAGCAGGCAGGCATGAGATTCGGCAGCGCGAAGCGAGCGACGGCCGCCAATCCGGTTGGGGCGAATGGAACCTCAGAAGCCGGTGCGGCATACGTATCTTTCGCGATGGTCTTCGCAACCCGATCGATTCTTTTGCTCGTCGGATAAGCCTCCCAGCGGTAGATGACCGTGTCGGCCAAAGTTTTGGCCTTGAATGGAAGGTGACCGTAAATCGAAGGGGGAGGGGGAGGCGGGAACGGCAACGGCAACGGACCAATAGGGGTGACAGGACCGATGGCTCCCATGAACGCTACCCAAGCTTGCTGTGGTGTCGCCGTGCTGACAGTGTCCAGCACGGGACGGCTGCTGAACCAGTCCATGAAGCTACTCGTACGCACATCGGGTGAAAGTTTCTCATTCGGCTCCGGCAGGAAAAAGCTGTCTTCGGGTTCGGTAAAGGTGTTTTCGTCCAGGCGAACTGCCATGGCGCAGCTTATCACCAGGTAGAAGTTCGAACCCGAGTGTCCGAAGTTGAGATCCATAGCGATTTCCGGAATCTCAGCGAACTGTTCTGGGCATTTTCATTAATTTGAAATATTCGCATGAAGATTCCCTTTTACAGGCGATCAGCACAGGCGCGAACATTCTTACAGGGTAGGGGGCTTTTCGGAAACTACAAAGGCAGGCGCGCTGCTGTGCCAGAACTGTGCCAGTATCCGATGTTTTTGGTCCGGTTGGGGTTAGCTTTGAGCAAAAAGCAGGTTCCCCAAGTTGATGGAAACACAGAAGAGGCGAGGGGATTGTTGGAAGCGTTGGAGTCGGTTGGTATGCGCCCAAGGCAGGTGCGCTACCAGGCTGCGCTACGCCCCGACCGTACGAGCCCAACCATTATAGGGTATGTGCGTGGCGATTTGGGGCCGTTGAGTAGCGCGATGCGACGTCGCCCGGTTGCGTGCACGCCGCTGTAGAGTCTCCTTTTCCTGTTGACATGCCACAGGAGCGCGGCTCATACTCCTGTGCATGGGCCACAGGAGAGAACATGGCGCCGGGAGATAAGTCAGAAATCCTGCAGGGCACCCTGGATTTAATGGTGTTGAAGACGCTCGCCGCGATGGGGCCTCTGCACGGTTACGGCATCGCACGGCGGATCGAGCAGATCAGCCAGGCTGCGCTCGAAATCAACCAGGGCACGATTTACGCGTCGCTCGTCCGTCTCGGCCAACGCGGCTGGATTTCGAGCGAATGGGGAACTTCGGACCATAACCGCAAAGCGAAGTTCTACACGATTACGAAGGCCGGCCGGAAGCAACTCCACACCGAAGCAGAAAACTGGGAGCGGATCGCCGGAATCGTGGGGCGCGTGCTGCGCGTTTCGGAGCGAGGCTGACGTGTACGCGTCGCTCCGGGCCGCGCTTTCACGCATCCGCGATACATTTTCCCCGCACAGAATCGAAGGCAATTCGGAGTTCGACCGCGAACTCGAGTCCCATCTCGAACTGCTCACGGACGAGAACATCCGGCGCGGAATGACTCCGGTTGAAGCGCGCCGCGCGGCGCACCTGCGACTGGGCGACCAATCGCAGCTCCGCGAAACGAATCGAGAACTGCGCGGCCTGCCATTTCTGGAGACGCTCGAACAAGACGTCCGCTACGCACTGAGGATGCTGCGCAAAAATCCCGGCTTCACGGCCGTCACGGTGCTCACGCTTGCGCTCGGAATCGGAGCGAACACCGCGATTTTCAGCGTCGTGTACGCGGTGATGCTAAAGCCGCTTCCGTACCCAAGGCCGGGCGAACTGTACAACGTCTCGCAATATCCCGTCAGCCAGAAGGGAACGAAGATCGGCGGCTGGTCCTACTTGAATCTTGAGGACCTGCGCCGCGACAACAATATTTTCACGGCGGTGGCCGGAAACAATTCCCACCAGTTGACGCTGACCGGGCGCGGTGAACCCGCAATGATGAACGCATCGGTGGTGACCGGAGAATTTTTCACAGTGTTCGACCAGCAGCCTCTTCTGGGACGTGTTCTGACGCAGGGCGACGCGAAGATCGGGGCCGCTCCGGTCGTGGTGCTGAGCGAAAATTTATGGCGGGGTGTTTTTCACGGCGATCCGAACATCGTCGGCCAGTCCATCAACCTCGACAAAAAGGAATTCGCTGTGGTCGGCGTGATGCCGAGCCGCTTTCGATTTCCGTTGCTTACGGAAAGCGATCAGCTTTGGGTGCCGCTGCCGCAGGACCCGCTCTTCGGCAAATGGATTGACCGCCGTGGTGGGCACTGGCTCGCGGTGACTGCGCGGTTGAAACCCGCCGTCTCAATGGCGGAGGCACAAGCCGAACTCGACGGAATTGCAAGCCGCCTCGCAAAAGAGAACCCGGCGGAGAACCGCGATTGGTTGATCTCCATGGCGCCGCTGCAGACCGTGATGACCGGCGACGTGCGCGTGGCGTTATTCGCGCTGCTGGCGGCCGTTGGGCTCGTGTTGCTGATCGCTTGCGCGAACATCGCAAATTTACTGCTGACCCGGGCGACCTCGCGCGCGAGAGAAATAGCGGTGAGGGCGACGCTCGGCGCGGGAAGGGCGCGAATCGTGCGCCAATTGTTGAGCGAAACGGCGGTCCTGGGTCTTTTGGGCGGCATCGCGGGCCTCGCACTGGCGTACTGGGGAGTCACCGTTTTGAGCGCGATGCTGCCGGCGTCGGTTCCGCGCGCCAATGCGATCCGCGTCGACCATTTTGTCTTGGGCTTTGCGCTCGTGCTGTCGTTGCTGGCGAGCGTCGGATTTGGCCTCGCGCCGGCACTTTTTGCCATGCACACGGATTTGCAGAGCAATTTGCGTGAAGGAACGGGCCGGTCGGGCGAGAGCGGAGGACGGCGCAGGATGCGCAACGTCCTGGCCGCCGCGGAAATTGCGCTGGCGACGGTACTGCTGGTTGGAGCCGGCCTTTTTCTCAGAAGTTTCTCTCGAATGATGTCCACCGATCCGGGTTTTCAGGCGGAGAACGTAGTGAAGGCGGATGTTTCGCTCCCGCGATTCGAATATTCGACGCCGGAAAAGTGGAGCGCTTTCGCTACTCAGTTGATGACAACGGTGCAGTCCGAGCCGGGCATGCAAAATTCGGCGATTGCGGTGCCCATGCCGATCACAGACGGTTTCGTGAACTTGGGGTTTGAAATCGTCGGAGCGCCGCCGCCGTCGCCCGGCGCGTTGCAGACGGCGGACTATGCCGCGATTAGTCCGAACTATTTTCGAGTGATGGCGATTCCGTTGCTGGCGGGACGGACATTCAGCGAGCACGACACGATGAGCGCGCCGCGCGTCACGCTGATCAGCAAAACGCTCGCGCAGCGATATTTTCCGAACGAGGATCCGATTGGCAAGCAGCTTTCATTCAGTTTTCCGCCCGACCCGGGGACCTCGCGCGAAATCGTAGGAGTTGTCGGCGACGTCCGAGACGTCGCGCTCGATAGAACTCCTGGCCCGATGATGTACGTGCCATTCGCGCAAGCGCCACTGCCAGGTGCTGGCGTAATCGTGCGAAGCTCGATGAGCACCGCGAACGTCGCGGCCGCAGTGCGGCGGTGCGTCGCCAAGATCGACAAAGATCTGCCGGTCGATGATGTGAAAAAAATGCCAGAGGAGCTCGAGCAATCGGTGGCACAGCCGCGCTTCCGTACGCTGCTGTTGGGACTCTTCGCCGCGATGGCGTTGGTGCTCGCGGCCACCGGAATTTTCGGAGTGATCTCCTACTCGGTGTCGTGCCGCGCCCACGACATTGGAATCCGGGTCGCACTGGGCGCCTCGCGAACGAGCATACTGCGCATGATCCTGCGCGAGACCCTGCTCCTCGCGATCGCAGGCCTTGCCCTCGGCGTTCCGTGCGCCCTCGCCGCGTCTCACCTGATCGCGCACCTGCTCTTTGATGTGTCGGCGAATGATGCGCTCACACTCGCATCCGTTGGGTTCATTCTCGCCATAGTTGCCGCAGTCGCGGGCTACATCCCCGCGCGCCGCGCCATGGAAGTCGATCCGATGCTCGCCCTCCGCCACGAATGATCGACCGGCGTCGTTAAACGGTTTTGTCTTTGGCGTAGCAGAGGTTCTCGAGCTCGCACTCGGCGCAGCGGGGTTTGCGGGCGACACAGAGTCGGCGGCCGTGCCAGATGAGCTGGTGGGAGAAGATAACCCACTTGTCCTGCGGCAGGATCTTCATCAGGTCCTGCTCGATTTTCTTTGGGTCAGAGTGCTTGGTAAGGTCGAGGCGGTTCGAGAGGCGTATTACGTGAGTGTCGACGACGACTCCCGATGCGATTCCGAAGCCTGAGCCGAGAACGACGTTGCCCGTTTTTCGCGCCACGCCGGGTAACGTGAGCAACTCTTCCATCGTCTGGGGCACCTGGCCGCCGAATTCTTCCACGATTTTTTTCGCAGCGCCCATGACGGACTTGGTCTTGTTACGAAAAAATCCGGTGGGACGAATTACCTGCTCGAGTTCGCTGGGATTGGCGCACGCGAAATGCTTCGGAGTGGGATATTTCGCGTAGAGCGTTTCGGCCACCTGATTCACGCGAACATCGGTGCATTGCGCAGACAGAATCGTCGAGACCAGCAATTGAAACGGATTCGCATGCTTTAGCTCGCAGGTTGCTGCCGGGTACATCTCGTCGAGTCCTTCGAGGATAGCCTTCACCCGAACAGGATTCGTCCCGTGGAGGCGCATCCGCGCGGTGCCGGCGGCAACTTTTGGTGCGCCCTTGGACAACAGGGCTGCGGATTTGCTCTTCGCAGTTTTCTTTTTTGTCTTTTTCATCCCGCGAAGAATATCACACGAGAGCCCGCGGGTTGATGGGCCGCGAAGAGGGAAAGCGCGCGATCGCAGCAGGAAACTTCGGACGACGCGCTAGTTTGTAACCGAGACTCCGTTCCAAAACGCGATGTATCCCTTGATATTTTTCGCAGCCTCGAACGGTTCGGGATAAAACCAAGCCGCGTCGGGGTTCGCTTGCCCATCCACTTCGAGCGAGTAGTAGCTCGCCGTGCCTTTCCACGGGCAAACGGTGTGCGTCTTGCTCTCGCGGAGGAATTCCTTTTTCACTGCTGCGGCAGGGAAGTACTGATTGCCTTCCACTTCCACCGTCTCGTTGCTATCGGCAATCACCGCGCCATTCCAAGTCGCTTTCGCCACGTTCGATCCTCGCTCGATTCCCGGAAAAAGGCTATACGGCGAAAAACAGATTCTGAGCGAAGGGCCATTCGGCGTCGAGCCACTGGCCCGCGCAGCGGTAACCGGTGCGCTCGCCCATCTTAACTACGTCCTGCGGATTGTATTTGTGCGAGCTTTCGGTCCAGATCGTTTCGCCCTCGCGAATGTAGAAACGGAAGCCGGCGGCGGCGATGTTTACACGTTGCCACGCCTTCGATCGCAAATGCATTTCCACGCGCCGTTCCGTCTGGTCATAGCGGGCCACGTGCTCGAACTGCCGAAGATCGAAATCAGCTCCAAGCTCTCGATTCAGCCGTGCCAACAAATTCATGTTGAATGCCGCGGTAACTCCGGCAGGATCGTCGTAGGCCGTCACCAGTTGCGCGACAGGTTTTTCGAGGTCGGTAGCAAGCAACAGCGCGTCGCCTTCGTGCAGAATCGAGCGTACCTCGCGCAGGAACTGGTCGCCTGCGGGCCGGTCGAAGTTGCCAATTGTGCTTCCAAGAAACAACACGAAAATCTTTTCACCGTCGCGCCGTCGCGCAGCCACTTCGCGCAGCCCTTCAAGATACGCGCGCTCGAATCCGACAATGCTGACCTGATCGATCTGGCCGATCTCGCGCTCGCATCGGTTTAGAGCCGATCTGGAGATGTCGATCGGGTAATAGTTGACGCGCTGCTTCTTGGCCAGCGCTTCCAGAATAACGCGGGTTTTCTGGCCGCTGCCACTGCCCAACTCCGCCACGATCACCGGCACGGGCAGCAGCGAAATGATCTCCGGAGCGTGGCGCGCTAGCGTCCGCATTCCGGCACGGCTCAATCCGTACTCCGGCAGCACGCAAATCACATCGAATAGGGCCGACCCGACTTCGTCATAGAGGTATTTCGACGGGAGTTCCTTCTGGCCCGGCTGGCTCAAGCCGAGCACGACGTCTGAACAAAACTCAGCCAGTTCCGCCGGCGGAGGAACCGCGGACGGAACCATTCGGGGCGCTGAGGCCATGAGCTATTCCTCCACGCAGCGGAAGCTGCTGTACACGTACGGGTAGTGGGGCTGGAACCAGTTGCGATAGGAGCGCCGGACCATGCTGACGTCGGTGCGTGGCGAACCGCCCTTCATCACGAAATGTTTGCCATCAAAAAAATCCGCCGAGTATCCCTTATAAAAGGGGTATGGCTCGAAGCCGGGAAGCGGCCCGAATGGAGTGGATGTCCACTCCCATCCGTTGCCGAGAAGATCGAACACGCCGAATGCGCTCGCGCCTTCATGATGCTCGTTTACCGCCGTTGCGTCCCAGCGCTGGTGATGGAAATTACCATGCGTCGGCTCGGGATCTTCATCGCCCCATGGGTATAAGCGTTCGCGGCCTTCCGGCGTGCCATATGCTGCGCGGTGCCATTGTTCTTCAGTTGGCAGTTTTTTTCCAGCCCAACGAGCGTACGCCGAGGCCTCCGCATGGCTCACGTATGCAGGCCAGGAAAGCGGCAGCGGAATCGAACCGAACATCACGCGATAATTCCACCGCGCTTCGGGATCGGCTGCCGCAGGCGTGGACGAAAGGCTCCAGAAGTGGGGCTGACGAATGTGATGTTCCTTGCGCCAGGCCCAATCTTCCGGCTTCCAGAATCGCTGTGTTTCGTAGCCGGCGTCCTCCATGAATTGGAGAAAGTCGCCGTTCGTCACCGGGAACACGTCGATCGAAAATTCCGGGACGATCACCTGCTGTGTCTCGAATTCGTTGTCCCAACCGAAGCTTCCAGCAGCGCGCTTTTGACCCAGCGTGGCGATGCCGGATGGGATCGAAGCTTTGCGCTGAACAGGTGAACGACGGCGGTCTGCTGGGGGCGCGGGCTGCGCGATTTTGCGATCGAGCTGAAGATTGTGCAGCAAGTATGCCAGCGTCTCGGCGTGCATCAGTCGATGCTCGATCGCAACGTGCAGCAAAGTTCCGTCAGCCAAGTAATGATCGTGCGACCCGGCGAGATCCTGCATGCGCAGACTCTCATCGAGCCGTTCTCGAATCTGCCGCCTGTACTGTTCAACCCGGCCGATCGAAGGCCAATCAGTCGGTTTATCCGTCGGAAGTCCGCCATCGACGGGATCAATGCCGAACGCGAACAGCTTGTCGAACTCAGGAGCGTGGGACCTCAGTCCGAGTGGCCCGCTCAACAAATTCCAATCAAAAGCTTCCAGATGTCCCAGATAAAAAATCAGTCGATGGCGTTCGGGAATCGGGCGATCGTAAAAGGAATTCGGCGTCAGCAGCCCAAAAACCGCATCCGTGCGTAATCGAGCTTCCGCCAATCGTTCCAAAAGCACAGATTCTTTTTTCAAAGTGGCACCAGGAGTTGCCATAATCCACCTCTTGGAAAGGGGATGCTTGCTGCGCCCTCGCCTGGGATGAGGGGCAAGGTATTGCAAACAGACTTATTTTTAGATGCTCGGGCTATAAGAAGGTAACAGCCTTTGTGGAAGAAAGGACATACATGGTTTTACGGAAAGCTTTGCCACGATGGCTGAGGCGGTTCTTCTCAGCCTTCGAGGCTTCCGCGTAGGTTCGACCCAATGGCGGGAATAAAAAGATGGGGTCGTACCCGAATCCGCCGGTGCCGACAGGCGCGTCCGTTAGCAAACCCCGCGCCAAATCTGAGACAACGGACAACGCCCGACCGCGCCGGCTGACCGCCATCACGCAAACGAACTGCGCGCGCCGTGCATCTCCTGTCATGTCTTTCATTTCGCCGAGAAGCTTGGCCACGCGATCTGCATCCGTCGCACTCGGCCCTGCATAACGAGCTGAATACACTCCGGGTGCGCCGCCGAGGGCAGGTACTACTAGTCCTGAATCGTCCGCCAGCACCGCTTCGTCCGTAAATTGGCTGTAATGGAGCGCCTTGCCGGCGGCGTTCTCCGCGAAAGTGGTCGCGGTCTCTTCGTAAGCTGGAAATTTTGCAATTTCGGGGAGCGCAGCGATCTCGAACCCGTCCACCGAAGACTCGGCGGCAAGCTCAGTAAACTCCCGCAGTTTTCCCGGATTGGACGAGGCGAGGTAAAGTTTCAGAGCGATGCCTTCTGTGCCGCGATTATGCGGAGCGCGCAACGAATTTCATTTGCAGTAGTTCGCGCTGCTTGTCGATCAGTTGCCGGATGCCACCCGCCGCGAGATGCAGCAGGTCCTGCAGCTCGATATCCGAATACGGCCGCCCTTCGGCGCTAGCCTGCACCTCAACGAACGAACCCGAGCCGGTCATCACCACATTCATGTCCACTTGCGCTTGCGAGTCTTCTTCGTAGGCGAGATCGAGAAGCAACTCGTCGTTCACGATTCCCACGCTGGTCGCGCCCAGATAATCCATCAAGGGATTCTTGCGCATGATTCCGGCGGCCACCATGCGTTCGAGCGCCAGCGCCAGCGCGACGTACGCGCCGGTCACCGAAGCAGTGCGCGTGCCGCCATCCGCTTGGATCACGTCGCAATCAAGCCAAACCGTGCGCTCGCCCAGAAGCTTTAGGTCCGTGACGGCGCGCAGCGTGCGGCCGATCATGCGCTGAATTTCCAGCGTCCGTCCCGACTGCTTGCCGCGGCTCGACTCGCGCGGCGTGCGGCTTTCGGTGGAGCGCGGCAGCATGCCGTACTCGCCCGTTACCCAACCTTTTCCGGTGCCCTTTAGAAAGCCGGGCACTCCGTCTTCTACGGTCGCGGTGACGATCACGCGCGTGTGGCCCGCCTCGATCAGCGCGCTGCCTTCGGCGTGCGGAATAAAATCCGGCGTGATCCGCACCGGGCGCAGCTGGTCGAACGCCCGCCCGTCAATCCGCAATCCGACGTCTCCGTTGTCTCCCAATCCGCTGCTCCTGTCCGTATCTGCGGCCATCAGTTTGAACATTGCCGCCAAAACTGTCAACGACTCGAACCGCTAGGCCATTTCCTCGCCGAGCTTCAGCGCGTTGTAATCTTTGCCGAGATGGAGGCACAGCGCTTCGACTACCGTTTCGTGATCCTTCCGCTGCGGCAGGCCTGAGACTGTCACGCTGCCGATCACTCCCGCGCCTCGCACGTGAATCGGAAAACTGCCGCCGGCCTCGGCGAAGTCCGCAACGGATAGAGCGTACCTTTCGAGCAGGTTCGAGCGCTTCACCTTCAACTCCATAGCGACACGGTACGAGCTTTTGTGAAACCGAGCCACTACGTTGCTTTTGCGGCGCACCCATTCGGGATTGTCTGGCGTGCTGCCCGTCAGAGCCACGTAAAAGAGCGGCTGAGCGCCGAAGCGGCGAATGTCGATCACGATCGGAAGCTGGCGCGTCACGGCAACGGCGCGAAGATTCGAGCCCAGGTCCCACGCCGCGTCGAAATCGAAAGCTGCGAAGGTCAGTTCCTGCTCCTGCAGCACGATGCGCGCTAGATCTTCGTTCGTTCCCATGCCGCCCGCTCCTCTTTTGTAAGTGGCAGAGGCAGCACGCGCCCCTCTGCTCCGGATTGGATCGCCGTCTCGATCACCGCCATCCCGGCTACGGCCTGTGCGGGCGGCACGGGGTTCGGACCGTTGCCCAGAATTGCATCGCGCACTCCGATGTAGAACATCGCCTGATTTCCATCCGGCACCGGCAATTCCGTCTGCGTTCCCGCTGCGCCGTCGTAGAACGTGGCGCGAACCGGATCGACGCCCCAGCCGGGTGAACCCGGTTTTTCGCCCGCCATGAGTTGTTTTTCCTGAATGTCGAGCCCGTACTTTACCCAACTTCCGCGTATCCCGTGGATGATGAAATTCGGCACGCCCCCCGAAACGATGACGGAAGAATGTAGGATCGCCCGCGCCTTCGGGTAGATCAGTTCGACGTGCGCCCAGTCGTCGGTCTGCGCGCCGTCGCGTTGCATCGCGAAATTCGCGTTTACCGCCCCGGGAAGCCCCATGAGTTCCAGTGCCTGGTCGACGAGGTGCGGCCCGAGGTCATACCACAAACCCGCGCCGGGACCCGGCATTTCGCGCCATCTCACGCGCACATTCGGGCGGTAGCGATCATAGTGAGATTCGTAGTGCGAGATCGCGCCGAGAGTGCCTTCGGCGAGAATTTTTTTTGCGCCGAGAAAACTGCTGTCCCACCGGCGGTTCTGAAACACCGCCAGAAGGCCGCCCTGCTTTTCCGCCAAGGCCGCAAGCGTTCGCGCGTCGGCGAGCGTCAGCGTAAATGGCTTGTCGACCACGACGTGTTTGCCGGCGAGCAACGCCGCTGTCGCGAGCGGCAAATGCGTTTCGTTCGTGCTGGCGATCACGACCAGATCGACGTCCCGATGCGTGGCAACCGAATCGCGATCGGCGATCACCGCCGCGCCCGGCACGTCGGTATGGACTTTATCCGGCTGCGTCGAGCCGACCAACGCCAACTGCAAGCCCGGAACAGACTGGATCAGCGGCGCGTGAAACGTTTTGGCTACGAATCCGTAGCCGATCATTCCGACTCGGATGGGGTTGTGGACCTGGCTCATGTCTCCTCGTTATTTGGGCGACGGCGTATCGCTCCTCGTCGCGGGCTTCGGCGCAATAGCCGGTGCGCCGTCGGACCTCGCAGCAGGTACTTGTGCCGCAACCACGGGATTCAAATCAAAAAAACCGGTCAAATCGACGTGGCCCGCGAGCGTGTCGACTTCCTGTCCGTGGATCAGAATCTTCAAACGCCGCGCCATCGTCAGGTTGCTTTTCAAAGTCTGCACGATGGAGTCGACCGCGAGTGTCTCGCTTAGAATCCCGGACGGCGTTTCCGACGAAATGGAGTCCGAAAAATCCGCGATCGCTGTGCCGTCTGGCAAAAGATAAAAGCCGAGCAGCGTGGTGTCCGCGGGCAGTGTGCGCTGCTCGGGCGACGGAGGATCGGTGATGAGCGAGTCGAGTAGCTGCCGGGCGCGTTTCACGGGATCGGCGGACAGCGCAAGATCTACATCCGTTGGCGCAGTCGAGTCCGCTCCAGTCGCCCAAAAGATCTTCGCGCGGACCAGCACGTCGGTCGGCGTTGAAACTTTCGGCAGCAGTTCGCGGCGCGCCTGTTCTTCTGAAGACGAGTTCTCCTGAAGTCGCTCGATCCGTTTGCTCAATCCACGCAGACTGATGAGGCCAACCAGCACGGCCACGGCAAGAATCGCGAGCGTAATTTTCAGATTGCGCGTCACGGCTGGCCGCCTGGAGCCGGCGCGAGAATCGGCGCTGGCGCCGGTCGGAAAACCTGAACACTGCGAACGACCGCGATCGAAAGAGGCCCGCCTAATGCGAGTATCGAATTAGGATCGCTCACCGCGACGCTGGAAATCTCGATCGCGACCGCAGGAGCATTCACGGAACGCAGATCGCGCACGGCATATTGCGTCGACGACTGCGGCGATCCAGAAAACTTAGTGGAGAACTGCGTTTGCAGAATGTCCGCCAGCCGCTTGCTGGCGTCGAGGTGCGACCGCTGTGCTTCTTCCCAGGGAACCAGGCCGTTCGGCGCACGAGCCGCGGGCGCGGCCGCTTCGTCATCCTGCGGAGGAAGAGGAGTCGAATACGGGTAGCTATATGCCCGTACGGTCCCGAATTTTCCCGTGGACGCGACGTGCAAGCTTATGAAGATTGCGTCGTGGTAGGCGTTGGCAATCGCCGAGCGGTCCTCGTAAGACGGATTTGAGTCGTCGTCACGAGTAAGAATTACGTGAAAGCCGTTTCGCAGCAGGTCGCTGCGAACCATCCGCGCGAGCATCAGAACTTGCTCTTTTTCTGTGAGGCCATTTTCGCCGCGCGCGCCCGTGTCCGTGCCGCCGTGAGCGGGATTGATCACGATCATTGGCCCGGTGTGAACGGGCGTCGCAACGGAAGACTGTACCGTCGCTGCGGGCGGAGCGCCCGTTGCCGATGGCGGCTGGGTTTGTTGAGGCGCCTGATTCGGAGTCGGCTGCGCGCTTGGAGGGGTAGGAGCCGGCTCTTGCGAGTTCGCGCCGATTGAGAACACGGCGATGCACGCCACAAAGCCAAGAATCCAGGGAACCAGCGATCGTCGCACGCCGAAAAGGATAGCAGAAATGTTCAGGCGCGCAGCCACAGACGAATCCATCTCCTGCGTAAGTGCACTCGGCGGAACGCTAAACCGATTTGGCGCACTCGTTCGGCGGCGGCTGATAAGTCGAAAGTAAGGTTCAGCGAGCGCGGAGGCGTGTCGTTCGTTTACGCTGCTCGCCGCAACCCTGTTGTGGGAGCTGTTCCGCTCGTGGAGTTGATTTTTTCGATGAGTGATTTCACTCCCCACGCCGCGAACCCGCCGGCGATCAAGAGCACTCCAAACGCGACGCCGCTCATTCCCAGAATCCGCTCGTCTTGCCCGTGAACGACCGAGACAACCAGCAACATTAACGGGAACACGCCAAGGAGTACCGCGCCCAGCATTCCGCCCGGAACTTTGAACGGACGCCGCAGCGTCGGCTCCTTGATGCGAAGCGCGACCAGCGCAACGAATTCCAGCATCAGGCTCATGCCGTAGAGCAGCACGTCGATCGAGACCAGCCGCTCAAATCCGAGCAGCAAGCACGGCGCCCAGCAGACAGCCAACACGATAATCGAAACCCACGGCGCATCCGTCTTCTTCGTGAGCTTGGTGAAGACGCGTGGCAACATTCCATCCTGTGCCATCGCCAGTGGAACGCGCGAGTAGCTCATCACCAACGCGTTGAACATTCCGAACGCGCTCATCATTCCGCCGAGCACCAGCGCCACGCGAAACGCGCGCGCGACCATCGGTCCGCCGAGCAATCCGCCCATCATTCCCGCGACGTCCGCCCATGAACCCGTTTCAAACGCCGAGGCTTTGATGCCGGTGAGCCACATCGCCGCGAACGGAAGCACGTACGTGAGCGAAACGACGATCACCGCAACGATCATCGCGCGCGGGTAGGTGCGCTGCGGCCGCTTCACTTCCGCCGCAATCGTGGAAGCGTTGTCCCAGCCCATGTAGTTCCACATGCAGATCAATAGGCCGCCGATCAACCCAACGTCAGTTTTCAGCGGGGCGACTGTCGCTCCCGCGAGCGCGCCAATCTTCAGTGGCGCGATCAACACGATCGCCACGAATGGAGCGGACAGCAAAAAGAAAAGCCACAATGAACTGATCGCCACGACGCGAATGCCCGCGATGTTCATCAACGCGCAAACCGCGACTACGCTCAGCCCGACCATCAATCCGCGATGACCCACGCTGAACCACGGAATCAAGCGCGACAGGTACGCCACGAAGAGCGTGGGATAAATCGCCATGTCGAAAATGCTCGCGACCAGCGAAAGCCACGCTTCCTGAAATCCCCAGAAATTCCCAAGCGCGCGGCGAACCCATGCGTAGTAGCCGCCTTCTTGAGGCAGAGCGCTGGAAAGCTCGCCGATCATGAACGCCGTCGGCAAACTCCACAGGATCGGAGTGATGAGCAGCAGCAAAATGCCGCGTCCGTATCCGGCGCCGCTGATGATGTCCTCAGTGCCATACGTTCCGCCCGATACCATGAAGAAAGTGGCGGCGACGAGAGGCCAAAGTGTGAGCTTTGCGGTTCTCTTTTTTGTGGAAGGGATTGCCCCGGCGGGAAATTGGGCTGGCAGGGATAAGGTGCTCAATTTTTTGTCGCGTCCTCCATCAGCGACCCTCGCTCTCTCAAGTCCTTTCACTGGAGCGAGTTCGCAAAAAGCAGAATACGGTTATTTGGCAGCGATGCAAGAATTATTTGAGGAAAAACAAAAATATTTTCGACACTGCGGCGGCGAGCGAGTCGCGAGATTTTTCTCGTCTCGACTCGCTCGCCGCACGCGTGAATTTCGCGAGGGCTACTGCGGAGTCGACGAGCCGGCGGCGTGTTTCTCTTCGCGGCGAGCTCGGGCTTCGTTGGCCCACTGTTTCTGCTGATCGGGTGTCAGCACGGCCCACACCTGCGCCCGCGTCGACTTGCGAAGCTCCTTCAGTTTCATCTGGCGGTCGGTGTCACTGAGCGTGGTGTCCTTGTTGAGCGCTTTGATCTGGTCTTTGGTGTCGGCTCGGATCGCCGTGATCTTGGATTTCTGATCGTCAGTCAGGTTGAGTGCGGTGTCTTCTTCCGGAGCGTCAGGGTTCATCCTCCCCGGTTTCCCCGTTTGTCCGGCGCTTCCGCCCGAGCTGGACGGCGCTGCCGACGGCGGCGGCGTGGACTGCGGGGAAGAATCTTGATGAGCGCCTGCGAAGGCCGAGCAGCCGAGGATCATAGTCAGGCCGAATCCGATGGACAGAATTTTGTTTGTATTCATAAAAGTTCCCTCAGTACGGAATGAAAGCCGGGCACATTGTCGCACCGCTCAGACCGGAATGAGCGATAAATGTCACGCCGGCACTCCGGCCTTAGCAGGTGAACTCTGGCCTAAAAAAAAGCGAGGACCCCAAGGCTCCTCGCTTTCTTTGATGCAACGGGGTTCGGGCTGAGCTGCTTACTTCGTCCCCGCTTGCTGCTGCAGCTCGGCCAAATCCTTCAAGACTTCCTCGCTGTGCTTGGACGCGTTCACGTCCATGAACTCCTTCACGATCACCCCTTCCGGATTAATGATAAATGTGTGGCGCGCGGATAGCTTCTTCACGCCAAAATTCATGATCGAACCGTAGGCGTCAGAGACTTTGTGGTCGGTGTCTGCCAGCAGCTTGAAGTTCAACCCTTCCTGCGTGCAGAATTTCTGGTGGGAATCGGCGGTATCCACGCTTACGCCAACGATCGCCGCGTTCATTTTCTCGTACTGCGCCAAATCGCGCTGGAAGTTGTGCGCCTCGATAGTGCATCCGCTAGAAAAGTCCTTCGGGTAGAAGTAAAGGACCACCCATTTCCCCTTGAAGTCGCTCAAGCTCACGGGTGCGCCGGTCTGCGAAGGTAGCGTAAATGCAGGCGCTTGCGCTCCGACGGCGGGAGCCTGGTTGGACGCCTTCGCCACTTTATAGCCGATGATGCCCGCAACGACGAGTGCAACAAAAACGATCAAAGCTAAACGCATGAAGTGCATTCCAGTGCTCATAATTCAAGCCTCCGCCTTGCGATGAATCCGCGCGAGACGATTTTAGACCCAGTTCGCCGGGCAAGACATCGGACAGTCGAACATTTTACAAGTCAAACGCGGCCAGAGGATGGGTAGAAGGGCAGTCAAAAAAGGAAAAGGCTGGCACGGGTCAGATGCCAGCCCTTTCAGAAACGAACTTCGGTGAAGCGTGTTGCCGGCGGCGCGCCGCTCAGGGAGTCGAACTAACGGCCAACAGCAATCATCAGAGGCTTGGTGTTTTCCAGCTTCTTCGCGCTCTTCAACTTCTTGGTCTTCGTTGCCATCGGATTTCCTCCACTGAAGTTCATTATTTTTGCGGCTTCAGCAAACTTCGAACTGGTTCGATGCACGTCGTGGGCCATTCGCAGGGAAGCCCATCCGTCGCGAAAATGCGGCGAACAGATGGGCCGCGAGAGCTATTTTGCGTCAGCGCGCGTTGAAAATTTCAACCCGCGTTGACAATTTCATCGCTGCCTGATGCCTTGCGCCGCAGACCATACGCCTGCGTAGCGAGATTCAAAATCGAAGCGTAAACGATGATTTTCTGCGCCACCACTTGAAATACCAGCCCGCTATCGGTCTTCAGCCCGGGTCCGTAGAACAGAATCCAAACGTAAACGGCCAGTACTAGTATGTAGATCCGGTTGCACGCGACGTACAATCCCGGCCAACCGTTGCGCCGTTGAAACAGCACCATGCTCGCCATCAATCCAAGCAGCAGCGAGAAACCCAGTTTCACGAAGAACATGTGCGGCCGCCCCAAGATATTCCATGGCGTCGCAGCAATTCCCAAGAAGCAAATCCCGCTGAGCACCGCGAACACTTGCGCCGCCGAGCCGAGCGCAGAGGCCGTCCGGCCGATACTCTTCCATACACCGGAAGACGCGATCAGCCCCAGTCCAATTGAACCGAGCGCGATGATGAAAATAACCTCGCACAGAAGATTCGGTTTGCCCGAATAAGTCTGCGTGACGCCGAGGTCGCTGAAGAAATTACGCGTGAAAAGGTACCGCGTCGCGTCCGGCGAGTGATGGGTGCCGCCCGGATAGAGCGCCATCGCGAGCAGCGTCAATACAAAAAACTGTGCTGATACGTAAAGGAGCAGGCTCGCTCTACGTTTGGCGCTTGAGCTTCCCGTCGGCCGGTTCACGCTCAAACAGGTTCCGCTTCAGGCTGTTGCGGTGCCTGGGGAGGTGTTTCAGGAGGCGGAAACAGAAAATCTCGCGGGCACTCCCGCATGTGCCGCAGAAACGTCCTTCGAATCGCCAGATGGTCCGCCGGCGAAACATCCTGTGCGCGCAGCGCGAGTTTCAATGCCAAATAAAAGCTCACGCCCAAGTTCAACACGAAAATCACCGCGATTCCGATCCCCGCCCAAAAAAGCGCCCACCAGCCAACGGCCGCAATTCCCAACGAACCCACGCCGAGCATCAGCGTGCCCGTTGAAAGCGTCACGTGCCGCACGTCCAGCGGGAGCCCGAGAAATGCGCCGAACACCGGCGTCATCCCGAGCATGAATCCCAACGTGATCGATCCGCCCCACCCGGCGATGTTCTTTGAAAATGACTTTGAGAACCGCGCCAGCCGCTCCGGATTGATCGTCGAGCCGAGCCGGCCCTGCTCGATTGCCTCCGGGAGCTGGTGATACACAGCCCAGTTTTCAATCCAGCCGCCCGCGAGACTCGAAAGCCATAGGATAATGCCGGTAAGGATCGCGTAGAAAATTGTCCCCGTCCGGAATGGGTTCAGAGAGTGCACGGCGTATTCCGCAACTTCGTGCGTCAAGTACGGCGAATGAAAAATCGCTTTCCAAGCCAAACTGAACGCCATACATCCCACGCCGACGGCTAAAATATTTCCGAGCGCCGCGGCGAGCTGCGTTCGAGTGATTCGCGCCGCATAAGCCACCAGTTCATCGCTACGCTCGGTGTCGCGGCAGTTGTGCACGATCTTCGCCAGCGCCGCGCCGGTCATCGACGGCTGCTTGGTCGCCAGCACGAGGTGAAAGTTCTGGAGGAGCACAAAGCTGACGGCGTAGTTCAGTCCGGCGAGAAATCCTTCGACGAATAGCGGCAGTCCGTGATGCGTCACCATTAGCTTGATCGCTGCGGTGCCCACCGTCAGCAGCCCGCCGCCAAGCGCCGCCTTCCACATCTGAAAGTATTCTTCGCGGTTGTTTGCGATGTAATGCTCGCCTGTTTTGCCCGCCCACTCGACGATCTTGCGTGCCAGCAACCTGAAACTGTTGTGCAGCAAATTGCGCACGCTTCGGTCGCCCACCCTGCCGCGGATCACTTCCTTCATCAGCCGCTCGGCCGTAACGCGCTTGGCGGGTCCGGACGGTGAAACCAGCACGCCGCAAATGATCTCCATCCGCGACAGGCTGCGTTCGATCACATCCATCGCGTAAACCACGTCCAGGTTCACGCCCTTGGTTTCCAGGTGCTCGACGATAATCTCCAATTCGCGCCGGCACTCGCTCGCCGCCGTTTTCCAATTCTGCGCCGCCTCGGTGACGCCTTCATTCCAACGGATTGCCTCGATGAGTTGATCCCCGGCCCGCGGCAACCGGTAGAACGGCGACTCCTGCACTGGGCCGGGCTGGCTTCGCACCAGCAGCTTCTCCGAGAGGCCCAGCCCTTGAATGCGGGCACCAAGCAGGCAGACCGCTTCGAGCATCGATTCCATCGGCGCTTTCCAGGCCTCGGCGTCGTCGGACGGCGCGGAAAGCATCACAATCTTGTCGAATAGCTCGGGTGGCATATCGAAAAACCGGTCGACCTCTTGCTGCGTGGGAAAAAGGCGCACGAGCAGCTTGGAAAGATCCTCGTCACTGCGCGGGGTGGGCAACACGATCCGGAAAAACCGGTCCGCGGCCTCCGCGAAAAGTCCCCGATCGTTCGGAAGGCCGGATTGCGCGAATAGGGAAGTCCCAGCGGTTTCTTTTAGCATCGCGCCAATCGATTCGCGATACCGGTCCCGTACTTCCGGTGACGCCTCCAGCACCGAAGCCCACACCCGCTCGCGCTTCCATACGCTCGAGTGCCACTCCTTGCTTTCTACTCCGGGTGCCGTCAGTTCATGAATTTTCTGGTCGGGAACTCTTAGCCAGTTGAAGAATTCCACGAAGCAATCGATCTTGCGCGCAATCTCCGCCGTCCGCGTCAGCGCGTCCACGCGCTCCGCCATTTCCACCACCGACGGATTGTTTCGTGCCGCGGCAGGGAAGAGCCACAGAATCAGAGTTGCGGTCGTTTCCAAATTTCACCCAGACTAGATTGCGCTCGGCACGACGGCCGCTCCGAGATTCTTTCAACCTTCGGGTACACCACGCCTCGAGGTCTTCCTACGGGACGAAACATCCGGCGTGTTCAGCGTGGTTCAGGCCTTGGACATCGCGCCTTTGATTAGCCGGTAGATGAAGAGCAGCAGCACGGCGCCGACGACCGACATGATGAATCCGGCGGTCTGTCCCTCTTGATACCAGCCAACTGTTTTTCCGATCCACGTCGCGATCAGCGAACCCGCAATCCCGATCAGCATCGTGACGATGATTCCGCCGGGATCTTTGCCCGGCATCAGAAACTTTGCCACTGCGCCCACAATCAGGCCGATGATGGCTTCCCAAAGAAGAGTGAGCATCCTAATTCCTCCGCGGCTGGATTCGGCGGCGCCCGTCCCGGGGATTTCCGCTCGAGTGAATCAAAACTGCACTGGCTAACCCTGACTCTGGCCGCCAGTTCAACGTTGATATAGCACTGTCCGAGTGGCACGAGAAAGGTAAAAGTTATCGTGCCGCGACTGCGGCGGGGAGGCGGGTTTTCAGCTGCACGAATCCAGAATACAGCGCCCTTCAAGCCTACTGCAGCAATCGACAGTATGGCCGCACTACTCGTCTCTTTGCTAATTTCGAAGTATGCCTCGCAAACCATCCTCGAAGCAGAACCAAAAAGAGGTCCTGTTGGCGGCCCCGGCGAAATCGCTCAAGGGGCTCGCCCGCGAAGCCGAGCACTGCCGGAATTGCGACCTCTGGAAAGAGGCGACGCAAACGGTCTTCGGAGAGGGAAGTAGGACCGCGCGCGTGATGCTCGTCGGCGAGCAGCCCGGCAATCAGGAAGACATCGAAGGGCGTCCATTCGTTGGCCCAGCCGGGCAGCTCCTTGATCAGTGCCTGCAAGCGGCAGGCATTGACCGCAGGGAAGTCTACGTAACCAACGTTGTGAAGCATTTCAAATGGGAGCCGCGCGGCAAGCGCCGCATCCACAAAAAGCCAAATTCCGCCGAGATCGCCGCGTGCAGGCCCTGGCTCGATGCCGAAATCGCCGCGATTCGGCCTCGCGTCATCGTTTGTCTTGGCGCCACTGCAGCGCAGGCGCTGCTCGGGAAGTCCGTCCGAGTGACGGAAAGCCATGGAGAATTTTGCGAATCGGAACTCGCCCCGTACGTGATGGCCACGCTACATCCCTCCGCAGTGCTGCGAGCGCCGGACGAAAAGCTCCGCCACGAACAGGAGAGCCAACTCATTGCGGATCTGAAGCGCGTTGCTGGAGTTTTAGAGTCTTCACAATTCGCTTCACCCCAGTCTTGATGTATGTCATAGATAATAAACCTCTTATTTGTCTTGACAGAATAGCAATTCGTGATAGTCTATTTGCATATTGCAATACTGTTTCTGCGGAGATTCGACCGTGACACTCGGTGACAAACTTCGCTCCCTTCGCAGTGTCGAAGGTGCGCTTCGCGGTCTGGGGCGCCCGCTTACTCAAAAGGAAGTCGCCAGCGCGATGAAGCGCGAAACGGGCAAGTCGCTCAGCCAAGCCTATCTTTCGCAGATCGAAAGTGGCGCGCGTCGGCACCTGACGCATACGAGCCGCGAGCTCCTGGCGCGCTTTTTCCGCGTCTATCCCGGCTTCCTGGTCGACGATCCGGCCGGTTACACCGCCGACCTTCAATCGGAGTTGCGCGTGAAAGAAGCGAAAATCGATTCGTGGCTCCACGCCGGCGCGGAAGAGTTCGCAGCGGATGCGGAGTTGGCCGACGCCTTCAAAACGATTGCCGAAGTTGAAGATTCGCGTCGCGCGCTCCTGCTGCTTGCTGAAATTTTGAAAATGCCTGACCTTGCCGAGCGCCTCGCGGAAGTGATTCGACCGAACGCCCATCAAGGCTCCGGCCATCCGCCCCCGCAGGCGCCTGCTTCGTCGGCTGGCGACGCTTAAGTTTTCCGGTCTCCGGCCTCGATTTTCTTGAGTGGTTCGCAGTACGCACTTCGAACGTGTGTGGAAGGGAGTGAGTCATGACCTGGTCTGACTTCTACCTGGGCTGCTTCTTGGTAGGTTTCTCGTTGAGTCTGCTCTCATTTCTCGCCGGAGCCGTGCACATTCACTGGCCGTTTCATACCCACCTACCATTCCACGGCTGGCATCTGGGGCATCACGTTGGCGCGAGCGGCAGCCACGGCTCGGCCCATGCCGGCTCGCGGAGCGGGACCGGTGGCGCGCACATCTCCTGGTTCAACGCCTCCACTTTTCTCGCGTTTCTCGCGTGGTTTGGGGGCATCGGCTACATCCTCACGGTCCACTCGAAGCTGGTCGCGGCGCTCGCGCTTGCGATTGCCGTGCTGGCCGGTCTTTCAGCTTCCTGGATCGTTTTCAAATTTATGGTGAAGCTTATGAACGCCGAAGGTTCGCACTTGAAAGACGAAGACTATCGCTACGAAGGCCTGGTCGGCACGGTCACGATTCCGATCCGCGAAAACGGCACCGGCGAGATCGTCTTCCTGCAGGGCGGCGTCCGCAGAAGCGCCGGAGCACGCTCGCATGATGGAAAACCGCTCGAGCGTGGCGCCGAAGTCGTAACCGAACGCTACGAGAACGGCATTGCTTATGTTCACCGCTGGACCGAGTTCACCAAGCTCGACGGCTAAACGAATTTCGCAGACTGACGCACGGCAGAGCAGTCGTCGAATTGAAAAGGGAGGTTGGTATGCACGGCTATCCGTTGGTTCCAGTCATTGGCGGTCTTCTGGTCCTCGCCGTCATCTTGATCATGATGACGCTGGCGAGGATGTACAGGAAGGTAGGCCCGCACGAAGCGCTGATCATCTACGGAACTGGATCCGAAGCGCGGATCGTGAAGGGCAGCGGCACGATCATTTGGCCGATGGTGCAGACTTGCAAGGAGCTTTCGCTCGAGTTGATGTCGTTCGACGTTGCGCCGCAGCAGAGTCTTTACACCCAGCAGGGCGTCGCAGTCACCGTTGAAGCCGTAGCGCAGATCAAGGTCAAGTCGGATCCGGTGTCCATCCGCACCGCCGCCGAGCAATTCCTCACCAAGCGGCCCGAGCAGCGGGAGGGCTTGATTCGCCTGGTGATGGAGGGCCACCTCCGAGGCATCATCGGCCAGCTCACTGTAGAACAGATCGTGAAGGAGCCGGAAATGGTGGCCGATCGCATGCGTTCCACCAACGCAAGCGACATGGCCAAGATGGGCCTCGAAGTGATCAGCTTCACGATTAAAGAGGTCCGCGACAAGAACGAATACATCACCAATATGGGCCGTCCGGACATCGCCCGGATTCGCCGCGACGCTGAAGTAGCCGCCGCGGAAGCCGAGCGAGATATCGCCATCAAGCGTGCCGAAGCAACTCGCGCCGCGGCCGTTGCGAAGGCGCAAGCCGATCAGGAACGGGTCGCCGCGGAGACCGCATCGATGGCCAAACAGGCGGAAGCCGAACGCGACCTCGACCTGAAAAAAGCCTCGTATCTGGAAATGACCAAGAAAGCGCAAGCCACCGCTGACAAGGCCTACGAGATCGAGACCAACGTGATGCAGCAGCGCGTGATCGCGGAGTCCGTGAAGGTGATGCAGATCGAGCGCGAAGCGCAGGTGAAAGTGCAGGATGCGGAAATCGAGCGCCGCGAGCGCGAGTTGATCGCAACTGTGCTGAAGCCGGCGGAAATCGAACGTCAGCGCGTGGAAACCATCGCCAGCGCCGAACGCCAGCGCCTCATCAGCGAGGCCGAAGGTCAGGCTTCGTCGATCCGCGCGAAGGGTGAAGCGGAAGCGGAGATCATCTTCAAGAAGGGCGAGTCGGAAGCGAAGGCCATGAACGTGAAGGCCGAAGCGTTCCAGGAATATAACCAGGCCGCCGTTCTCGACAAGCTGATCACCAGCTTGCCGGAAGTGGTTCGCGCGCTCAGCGAGCCGCTCAGCAAGGTGGATAAAGTCACCATTGTCTCTACCGGCAATGGCGATGCCGCCGGCGCGTACAAGCTGACCGGCGACGTGACGAAGATCGCGGCGCAGGTTCCCGCGCTCTTCGAAGCGCTCTCCGGCATGCAGGTCTCCGAGCTGATCGGCAAAGTCCGCCAGATCGGTGACAAAGCGCCCAAGCCGGCGATTTCGCCCGCTCCGCCCTCAGCCAACGTCTAAACCAAACACGCTCCGGTCCGCTGCAAGGGGGACCGGAGTGCAACCCTTTCTAACGCCATTCATAAATTGACTTTGATTCCGCAACCGCTGGCATCAGGACCCATAAGGAGAAAACGATGAGACTTCTCGAACGCGTCAGCACTTTGATCCGCGCCAATCTGAACGACATGATCGACCGTGCCGAAGACCCTGAAATGCTGATCAAGCAGGTCATCCTCGATATGGAGAACCAGTATCTCCAGGTGAAAACGCAGGTCGCCGTTTCGATTGCCGACCAGCACATGCTCGAAAAGAAACTCCGCGAAAACGAAGACGCCGGGAGGGAATGGATGCGCAAAGCCGAACTGGCAGTGGATAAGTCACAGGACGAGCTGGCCCGCGCCGCGCTCGAACGCTTTCAAACCGCGCAGAAGCTGGCGTTGAGCTATCGCGAACAGGTCGACGACCAGACCGCTCAGGTGGAAACGCTCAAGAGTTCGCTGATCAAGCTTGAGCAAAAGCTGATGGAAGCAAAATCGAAGCGCGACCTGTTACTCGCGCGCCACCGCCGCAGCGCTGCCATGGGTAAGGCTGCCCGCGCGCACACCGCCCTGGGCGATCAATCCAAGAGCGCCATGTTCGATCGGCTCGGCGACCGGGTCAACCGCGTTGAATCCGTCGCTAGTGCCGAAGTGGAGCTGCTCTCCGACGATACGGGCGACAAGCTCGCGCGCCTCGACCGCGACTCTGAGGTCGACCGCCTGCTCACCGAGCTGAAGTCCAAGCGTGGCCTGCTCACGCCCTAATAGCCGGCCAACCGAACCGGTATACACCGGCCCACATAGCGACTTGACCACAAACGGAAAGCAAAATTCATGAGTTCCGTTGACACGAACATACCTTACGGGTAACGTGGCCTGCACTTTCATAGTTGGAGAACGTGGCGCGCTGCGCGGCGTCGAGTGATGGAAGTCCGCCACCGGCCCGTTTTCCTAACGACGGAGACCCCTGGACCATGAATCGATCCCAGCGATTCATCTTCTGCATCGCCGTTCCGTTCGCTTTCGCTCTTTCGGTTTCCGCAGGGCCCGTGCCAGGCACCGAAGACTGGCAGCCCGTCAATCCCGCGGACCTCGCCCTTAAAGACAATCCCTCTCAGCCCGGCGCCAACGCGATGATTCTCTATCGCTCCAGCGACGTCAACGAGAAGTACGCCGCCCGGGACGGCTCGTTCGTGAGCGAATACGTTCGCATCAAGATTTTCACGCAGGAAGGCACAGATAAAGCCAACATCGAAATTCCCTTCTTCAAAGAGAGCAGCGACATTAAGGACATTCGCGGCCGGACGATTCACTCGGATGGCACCATCGTCAACTTCGACGGCAAATCCTTCGAAAAGACCATCGTGAAAATGAGCGGCGAACGCTTTTTGGCGAAGACATTCACCTTGCCCGACGCCCAGCCCGGTTCGATCATCGAGTACCGTTATCGCAAACAATTCAAACCGTATGCGCTGCACAACGAATATTGGGTGCTCTCGAGCGAGCTATACACTCGAGAAGGTCACTTTTCGATTCTTCCGTATGAGTCTTCCTATCAAAATTTCCCGCTCTATTTCCGGCAGTACGGCCTGACCCAAACCGTAACGCCCGAGAAGAACATGGACGGCACGTATACGCTCAGTGTCCACGATATTCCCGGCATTCAGGACGAAGCCTATATGCCGCCAGCAGAAACGCTGCAAGCGCGCGTCGAGTTCTATCACATGGACGAAGGCTCTTCGACCAACGAGACGCCCGATCATTTTTGGCAGCAAGTGTCGAAAAAATGGAACGAAGAAACCGATCATTTCGTCGGCAAGAAGAACGGGCTTGAGGCGGAAGTCGCGAAGACGGTCGGTCCCAATGACGCGCCCGAGGTGAGGCTCAAGAAGCTCTATGATCGAGCGCAGCAAATCCGGAATCTCGACGTCGAAGAGCAGAAAACAGAGAAGGAACAGAAAACCGAAGACATCAAGAAGAACTCGAACGCCGAAGACGTTCTGCATCATGGCTACGCCTACGGGCTCGATGTGAACCGCTTCTTCGTGGCGCTGGCCCGCGCCGCCGGTTTCGAAGCAGACCTGGTCTGGGTCGCGCCGAGAAATGCCACGCTGTTTATGCCGAACCAGGAAGATAAGAGCGAGCTTGCGGCGAACATTGTGTGGGTCCGCGCAGGGGGGAAGGAATATTTCCTCGATCCCGCCGCGCCCGGCTATCCGTTCAATACGCTGCCCTGGTACGAGACAAACACGCAAGGAATCCGCGTAAGCAGCAAACCAAACGATCAAATCACCGTGCCGCTTCCGAAAAGCACGGACGCCACGCTTGAGCGCCATGCGGACATCGCCGTGAATGACGCCGGCGAAGCCACCGGGACCGTCACCATCGGCTTTACGGGACTCGAAGCCGCGCTGAGGCGCGAGCGCGGGCTGCGTGAGGACGAGACCGGCCACAAAAAAGACCTGGAGGACGAGATCAAGGGTTGGCTGCCGGCGGGATCGAACTTCGAGCTTACAAAACTCGACAACTGGGATAATCACGATCGGCCACTACAAGTGCAAGGCAAGGTCACCGTTCCGTCTTTCGGCAGCCTGGCCGGGCATCGCATTCTGATTCCGGTAACGATCTTTGTGCCGCCCCAAGCCAAGGGCTTCCAGACTGCCAAGCGCCAGAATCCCATCTATTTTCACTATGCTTGCCAGGAAAACGACGACATGAAATTCTCCGCGCCGGCCGGTTACAAGATCGAAACGCTGCCGAAACCGATCGCTACGAATCCGGCCTCGATCGTCGTGTATCAGATCACTCCGTCGCAGAACGGATCGGTGGCCGAAGTGAAGCGCAGCCTCTCGATCAATTCGATTTTGGTCGAGAAGCAGTATTACGCGGCTCTTCGTGCCTTTTTCAATTCGGTGAAAACGAGTGACGAAACCCAGATCGTCCTTCAGAACGCGGAATCGGCGCAGAAGTAAGCTGGCCTCCGGCCTCGCGGCGTGCGCGCTGATCGTTGTTGCGGCGCCGCTGGTCGCACCCGTGGCGCGCGCCGCATCGGACTCCGCTCCGGAATGGCTTCGTACCGCCGCGCAGCAAACCGTTCCGGAATACTCGAAGGAGACCGTCGCGGTCGCTCTTTACGACGAGCAAGTGACCGTCGTGAAAGACAACGGCGACATCGAGATCACGCATCGCCATGCGTGCAAATTCCTCCGGCCCGAAGCGCGTGAGGAATGCGGCTATGTCGGCGTCCGGTTCGACAACCAGACCAAGATCTCTTACTTTCGCGCCTGGACGATTCTTCCGAACGGCACGCAGATTCAAGTAAAAGAGAACGAAGCCGCCGAGACCAGCCTCGTCGATTTCGAAGTCTTCAACGACCAGCGCGCCAAAGTCATCAAATTTCCCGAAGCCAACGTCGGAAGCGTCGTCGGCTACGAATACACGCAAAAACAGCGCCCATTCGTCTTCGAACAGGGCTGGCGATTTCAGGATACGATCCCGACGAAATTCGCCCGCTTCACGTTGTCGTTGCCGGCCAATTGGGAGTTCACCGATTACTGGTCGAACTACGATGAGCAGAAGCCCGTCTCCAGCAACGGAAATCAATACATCTGGGAAGTGCACGACGTTCCGGCGATTGAAGTTGAGCCGGAGATGCCGCCATTCCTCGCAATCGCCGCCCGCATGCGAATCAAGTATTTCCCGCGCGACTTGAGCCTGCGCGAGAAAACTGTCGGCACGTGGGACGACATCGCCTCCTGGTACACCGGCCTCACCACCAACAGCCGCGTTCCGTCGCCGGCGCTGCAACAAAAAGTCACCGAGCTGACCGCCGGAGTCACCGATCCTCTTGCGCAAATGAAAATTCTTACCTCGTATATGCAGCGGAATATCCGCTATGTGGCGATCGAAGTCGGCATCGGCGGTTTTCAACCGCATCCGGCGGCAGACGTCTTTGCGCACCAGTACGGGGATTGCAAGGACAAAGCCACGTTGCTCAGCACCATGCTGAAGCAGATCGGAATCGATTCATACTACGTTTCGATCTACACCGAGCGCGGCATCGTGAATCCGAAGTTTCCCTCGATCAGCTTCAATCATATGATCCTTGCGATTCGTTTGCCGGATTCGGTTCCAGATGCGGGTTTGTATTCGCTGTATAAAAGCCCAAGGTTCGGCCGCCTGCTTTTCTTCGACCCGACAAACGAGTACGTGCCGCTGGGTTACCTGCCGAATTATTTGCAGGACAACTACGGTTTGGTAATTACGCCCAACGGCGGCGAACTGGTCTTGTTGCCGCTTGCCGCTGCTGCCACCAACCGTCTGCTGCGCACGGCCTCATTGAATCTTGCCCCGTCCGGCAACCTGACCGGAGAAGTACGCGAGCTTCGCTACGGAGGCCCGGCCGTCGATAGCCGCGAGCAATTCCTTCGCGCCGCGCCGGCAGACCGGCAGAAAGTCGTCGAGCGGTTTCTGGGAAGTTCGCTTTCGAGTTTTTCGTTAAACAGCGCGACCGTGGGCAATTTGGAAAAATACGACGACAGTCTGCTGCTGAGCTATAAATTTACCGCCGATGGCTACGCGAAAACGGCAGGCGACCTTTTGATCGTCCGCCCGCGCGTGGTCGGCGCGAAGGGTTCGAGTCTGCTGAGCGGCAAGCCGCGGAAATATCCCGTCGAATTTGAGGAAGCGTCGCGCCAGGACGATGTCTTCGATATCACCTTGCCCGCAGGCTATGTGGTGGACGAACTGCCCAAGCCGGTTGAGGCGAAGTGTCCGTACGCGACGTACAAGAGCGAGGTCGTAGTGAACGGCAACGTTCTTCGCTACAAACGCACTTACGAAATCACCGACATTCTCGTGCCGACGCAGCACCTCGATGAAGTTCGTGATTTCTTTCATGAAATCGCCGCCGACGAGAAAGCCAGCGCCGTGCTCCGCCGTTCCACGCCTTAAAACTCACCCGACCCTCAGCCGCGCGTATGTTAGCTTCGAGCCGCAACGTGCATTTCTCGCGTGCGGAGATCTCGATGCGTCGATTCGTCAACTTTTATCCCGTCTTGCTCGCAATTTTCTTGGCGTTTGGTCTGCTTTTCGCTCCAGCCTCGCGAGCCCAGCAGTCGAACTATCCGCCGCCCGTCACGTTCACCGCCGACCAGGACCATCAAAACATGATGGATCAGCTTGGCATCAAGAAATTGCGTGAGGGACCCAGCGGCGACGAAAAAGCTCCGAACCACGCGAACTACGACGAGTCTGTCGCGAATCCATATCCGAATCTGCCCGATCCACTCACGCTCGCGAACGGACAGAAAGTCACCAGCGCCGCGATGTGGTGGACCGAGCGGCGCCCGCAAATCGTGGAAGACATGGAACGCGAAGTTTACGGCCGGCTGCCGAAAAATATTCCGAGCGTCACGTGGAAGGTAGTCGTTACCGATCGCGAGTATGTCGGCTTCACGCCAGTAATCGCGAAAAAACTCGTCGGCCACGTCGACAATTCTTCCTACCCGCTCATCAATGTCGATATTTCCATGACCGTCGTTGTGCCGGCCAACGCCAAAGGCCCGGTTCCTGTGCTAATGATGTTCGGCCAGAGCGTCCTGCCGAATCCCACGCAGCCCCCCCAGCAAGACCTCGACAAAATCAACGCCGCGCTGAAAGCGCTGCTCGAACAGAACGATCCGTCGCTGAAAGCGATTTTCGATCAGTATCCCGGCTACAGTCCCATCCCATCGCAAGTGCGGCCATTCACGATGCGCACGCCGGGAACTCCCGCGCCCGAACCGCCTTCCACGCAAGTGCTGATCGAACATGGCTGGGGCTATGCGGCCATCAATCCCGCCAGCATTCAGGCGGACAACGGCGCCGGCCTCACGCGCGGAATCATCGGTCTCGTAAATAAGGGCCAGCCGCGCAAGCGCGACGATTGGGGCGCGCTGCGTGCGTGGGCTTGGGGAGCCGCGCGCGGTCTGGACTATCTGGAATCTGAACCGGCCGTCGACGCCAAGCACGTGGGGATCGAAGGCGTCTCGCGTTACGGAAAAGCCGCGCTCGTCACGCTCGCATTCGAGCCGCGCTTTTACATGGGGCTGATCGGCTCATCCGGCGAGGGCGGCGCGAAGTTGAACCGCCGCAACTGGGGCGAATCCGTCGAAAGTCTCACCGGTTCCGGCGAGTATCACTGGATGGCCGGAAACTTCATGAAGTACGGCGCCGCCGAAGCCACCTTCGGCAGCAAGAATGCCGGCGATCTGCCCGTCGATTCGCACGAGCTGATTGCACTCTGCGCGCCGCGCCTCACGTTCATCAGCTATGGCGTGCCGGAAATGGGCGACGCGAAGTGGCTCGATCATCAAGGCAGTTTTATGGCCGCCGTCGCCGCCGAACCGGTTTTCCGTTTGCTCGGCGCGAAAGATCTGGGTGTCACCGAAGACTACAGGACGGCAAAGATGCCGGCCGTGAACGTTGGCCTGCTCGATGGCCAGCTTGCCTGGCGCCAGCATGATGGCGGTCACACCGACGCGCCCAACGTGAAATATTTCATCGACTGGGCCGACAAATTCATCGACGAAAAGTACGTTCCTGAAGCGCCGCCACGCTGACGGCGATTTTCATTAAACGCAACCGCGTCCCGCACGCGTTTTCGCCTTTTCTACGGCTCTTTTTTGTGACCGCCTCGGCAATATCGCGCCGGGCACCGCAGCGTCACACCGCCGGTCCATCTTCAATTCGCAGTGCTACCTTGTCATCAGGCGAACCCTGGAAAATTTCGTTTAGGGACGTATGTCTATGCGCAACCGCTGGCTTGCTCTGTGCGTGGTGATTCTCACCGTGGCGTCGGTGGCTTTTGGCACTGATTTCGCCGTGGTCGTGAATCCATCGAATCCCGTCCGCCAATTAACTCTGGCTGACCTGGGCAAGATTTTCAAAGCCAAGACCGCAAGTTGGCCGGGCGGCAAAAGTATCACCATCGTGCTGCGCGATCCTGACGCTGCCGGCACAAAATTCATTATCGAAAAAGTTCTCGGCGCGAACTTTGACGAGGGCAAGGCACTGCTCACCGATCCTTCGCGCAAGACGTCGGTGCCCGTAGTCTTCGCCCAGAGCGACGACGAAATTTTGAAGGTCGTGGAAGGAAACGCCGGTGCGATCGGTGTGATCGACGTCTACAACATCACCGGCGGCGTAAAAGTTGTGAAGATCGACGAAAAACAGCCTTTCGATCCCGGCTACGCCCTGAAAGGCCACTAACCCATCGTGAAAACCATGCGAGGAACCGTGAAAACCCGAACCGCGTCACCCTGGTTGGCTGTCGCGTTTTTGCTCGCAGGCGTCAACGCGCCCGCTCACGCGCAGGACGCTGCTGCGCCTGCCGCCGCTCCGACGACCGCCGCGGCGCCGCCATCCGACACCTTGCCGCTGTCGACCACATCGGTGATCGCGCGCGAGGCGTACGAAATGGCCATGGTGCAGCGCGAAGACCGTCTCTTCGTTGATGAAGGTTTGGAATTCATGCGCCAGGCCGTGAAAGCCGATCCGAATTTCGCGCTCGCTCATGGCGCGCTCGGTTATTTTGCGATCGACCCGAAGGAAGCCAAACGCGAAAGTGCGCTGGCGCTGAAGTATCAGGACAACGCCAGTCCCGACGAAAGGTTGCTGATCGCTTTCTTCAATGGCACGAAAAACGGAGATCTGGTTGCCGCGATCTCCGCCATGAATGATCTCGCAGCGAAATATCCGAACGACAAGCGCCTCGCCAATCTTTACGGAGAATGGCTATGCTCGGTGCAGGGTGCATTCGATCCCGGCGAAGCGGTTCTCCATCGAGTGCTGAAAGCCGATCCGCGTTATTACCCAGCGCTCAATAACCTCGCATATTGTTACGCGCTGAGCGGCCAGCCGAAGCTTTCGCCGCCGCTGATGGAGCAATACGTCGCGCTGCTGCCAAACGAACCGAACCCGCAGGATTCCTACGGCGAGATGATGCGCATGCTCGGCGATTATCACGCTGCGCTCGATCACTATCAAAAGGCGCTGGCGATCAATCCGAACTTCAATCCTTCGCAAGTCGGAGTCGCTTCCACCTACGCGTTGATGGGCGAAGAAGACGAAGCTCGCGATCAGTATCTGGTCGCGATTAAGGGCACCAAAGAGCGCGGCACTCAGATGAACTACCGCATTCTGTGGGCGATGACCTTCTACCGCGAAAGCAGCGACCATCGCGCTCGCCAGGAAATGTTGAAGCTTGCCGCGCAAGCGCATGCCGAGGGGCTGCCGGTTCAGGAAGCGGAAATTCATCGCACGATGGCGATTTTCAACGACGATCCCGCCGGAGCACTCCGCGATCTGGATGCGGCGCATGCGGTGCTTCTGGATACGCAACACGTAATGTCCGGCGATCGCGACAATGAGCTTGCCGTCATTTTGCAGACTCGTGCGCTCATTGCGGCCGGAGCAGGGAAGACCGCAGCCGCGGAGCTGGCGTTGAAGCCGCTCGCGACCATGGCCAAGACCAGCCGCAGCGCCACCGTGCAAAAGGCATTTCACTCCGCCAATGGCGCCGTCCTGTATGCCAAGGGCGATTTCGCCGCCGCGATTCCGGAGCTTCAGGAAGATTCGCTCAATCCGCTTACGCTGCGTCTACTCGTCGAAGCACAGACCAAGGCCGGACAAGCCGCTGAAGCGCAGAAGACTCTAGAAGCGTTAGCCGCCATCAACGACGAACGCGCCGAAACGGCGTTCGCCGCCACCGAAGCCCGGGCCGCGCTAAAGTCCGCGCGGCAACAACCCGTGCAAGGCGGCGGCAGATAGAGTAGTCGAGCGCCTAACATCCTCGGTGAATCGACCCGGCTACGAAAATCGGTAAGCTCGCGCAGGCGCTCGAGTTGACTCACAACGAGCCTGTCGACGATGCCGCGACTACGGTTTTTCCTTGCTCTGGACTGCGGTCGGCATAGCCCGACCCGCGCGGCAGCTTCCCCCACACCGAGTCTCGGTCACTGTGGTGTGCGGCCGATGGCTTCTTCCAGTTCATCGTAAGCTTGCAAATATTCGAGTTGCGACTGAAGGAGCGCGGTGTTTGCGTCGAGTTCGTGCGCCGCGGCGGAATCCACCTGCGATTGGAGCGCGGCGCCCTGAGCCAACTGCTGGGCCGTTACGCGGTGCGCTTCCGTGCGGAGCGCGACGACCTCTTGGGAAACTTTCAACATGTCGCGCGTCCGTTCGAGCCTGTTATAAGAGGTCTGCACGCGAACCTGGACCTCATCATTCATCCGCGCCAGATTTTCCTGGGCCTTCGCGAGTTGCGCTTTGCGCTCGCCGATCTCCGCGTTTCGCTTCCCGCCATCGAACAGGTCGTAGCCGAAGTGCACTCCAAACGTTCCGAAGTTTCGCGCGAGGAAGGGAACGTTGTCCGAATAGCTGTAACGCGCGAAAATATCGAAGTCCGGAACATATGCGCGCTTGGCCACGCGCACCGCGGCTTCGGCCTTTTCGACGTCGGCGCGCGCTTCCAGAATCTCGGGATGCGAATCGAGCGCAAGTTTCAGGCAGGCTTCACGCTCGCAGCTTGTGCCGGGCTGGCCAACGGCGGCATCGAGATCGAGTTTCGTCGTGAGCGGCAAACCGATCGCGTCGTTGAGCTTGATGGTCAGATCGGAAGCCTGCAAGTCGGTGGTCAGCAGATCTTGCCGCGCCTCCAAGGCCTCGGCGTTGGCTTCAATCGCCGACGTCTCCAGCTTGGCGCCCAGTTTCACTTGCTGCACGCGTTCGTTGCTCAGGCTTTCGCTCGCGCGAATTTTGGCTTCGACCGCCTGGCGGTGGGACTGCAGAATGAGCAGTTGGTAATAGAGCCCGTCGACGGCGAGCGCCACTTCATTCTGCGTCTGTTGGGATTTGTCGCGCGCCGCTTTCATTTCGGCGGCCGCCACGTCGTTCGCCGCGCGGATTTTCCAGAGTTCGCCGATCGGCTGGGTCAAGCCTGTGCCGCTGGTGATCAGGTCCAATCCGCCCTGATTGATGACGGCGGTCTGCTCGGGAATCGGAGTTCCGGCGGCGGTGCCCAGGCTGCCTTTGGCGATGGCGATGAATTGCGTATCCGTGACGTGCAAATAATTGCTGTCGTTTCTCAGCTTCGGGTAGTAGCCGCTCCGCGCCACATCTTTGGCGTGCTGCGATTCCTCGACGTTATAGCCCGCGATTTTAACCAAATGGTTGTGCTTCAGAGCCAGTTGCACCGCTTCGGCGAGCGTAATGTGCCGAGGCTCGTTCGAACTATTCTCCTGTGCCGCCGCGGGCATCGCCACCAGAGCGGCAAGCGCCACCATGCATACCTGCGCTTTCACGATCCACCTCCCTTGGTTTCCAATTCCATTTCGCGCGCGCCGAACGCGAGTTCGTTGTAGTTCAGCGGAGACTTTCGCAGCAGCGCGGTGAGAATCAGCGCGACGACGCAGCCCCACGCGATCAAATGAAAGCCGTCGATGAACGTGAGCGTGTAGGCCTGAAGCTTGGTGCGGCCTCCGATCAGTTCCACGGCGCGTCCGGCGGCGGTGTTTAGCCCGGAAGACTTGCCGTACAGCCCTGCAGTGAGCTGGCGGATCGACGACTCGGTGATCCATTCGCCGCGCTGCACGTGCAGGCCGAGCAAGTTCGAATGAACGCGCTCCCGGATCGCGATGAAGTGAGTCATGAACGCGACGCCGAGCTGTCCGCCGAACAATCGGATCACGTGGAAAAAAGCCGAGAAGGTCAGCGCGTTCTGGGGTTTCAGCAGGCCGCCTGAGAATACGGCCTGCAACACGATGTCTGCCACCAGGCCGATGAACGCAAAGGACTGGCCGAGGCCCATCAAGACTTCGGAGCGGAAATAGTTCTGCGCGGACCATGCGCTGGTGTACTGCGCGTTCAAAATGGAGGCAAACGCCATGCACGCGAAACCGGCTGTCATCATGATTCGCGCGTCAAAGCCGTCCACAAGAAGCAAAGCGGCGATGAACGCGAGAATCAGAAGCGGGACCGCGGACCAAAGCACTGCCGGTCCATACTGACCGGCTTCCAGACCGTGAATCGCGAGCGACTGCGGAATCAGGATCACTGTTGCCAGCAGGCAAAAGCGGAACAAAATAAGCGCGAAGCCGAGCAGAATCGTGTTCCACCGGCGCAGGAAGGGCAGATCGACTAACGGGTTCGGACTGCGCAGACGGCGAACCAGGGACGCCGCAAGGAAGAACGCGCCGGAGAAAAACAGTGCGCTAAAAAGCCCGGAACGCCACCAGTCGAGCCGCTGACCTTGATCGAGCGCAGCGAACAGCAATGCGAAACCGGCGCTGGCGTACAAAAATCCGGCAAAGCTTGGCGCCGGGCCGTGCTTCGTCGCCGACGGGCTCGGCGGAATTCCGAAGTACACGCAAAGAATCATGATCGGCGTGAGGACCACGAAACAGAGGAACATCCATTCAAACGAAAGATGGTCGCGAAACCAGCCGTATAGTGAAGGAGCGATGTTCACGGCGCCGTCGACGAACGTGGCGTACAGCGCCACCGTGAACGGCAGAAATTTCAGCGGAATGTTGCGCAGCGCGAACGTCAGGGTGAGCGGATAAAAAGTTCCTGACGTGAGCCCGGCCAGCACCAGGCCCGTAATCAAAACGCCGTAACTGTGCGCTTGGGGAAGCAGCAGGCAGATCATCGTGAATCCTGTGGCCGCCGCGAGCAACACGCGGCGCGGTCCGAGCAGCCCGCCGATGTAAACGGTAAACGGCCCGATGAACATCAACGCGATATTGAACGCGCTGCCGATCCACGCTCCGTCGTCCACTCCGATTCCGAGGCTGCCTTTCAAATCCGCAGTGCCCAGAGTGAGCAAGCGGCCCATCAGCGTCACGATCCCTGCGCCCATCACGACGCCCAGAATCCCCAGGACCGGCGCCTTCGACAGCTCTGAAGGCACTGCGCCCGCGAGCAAGTTCGCAATTCGCCGTGCTGAGAGTGGCTGAGCTGACGCTGCTACCGGTGCCGTAGTGGAAGCCATGTTCGAATCCGGGTCCGACGGCTACTTGACGTGCACTGTGGTGACCACGGAAAGCCCCGGCTGCAGAGCGGCCGCCGCTGCCGGATCGTCGAACGTGATTTTCACCGGGATACGTTGCGTCACTTTCGTGAAGTTTCCCGTGGCGTTGTCCGGCGGAAGCAAGGCGAATTGAGAGCCGCTTGCGGGCGCGATCTGTGAAACTTTGCCCCGAAAGACCCGGCCAGGAAGGGTGTCCACCGTAATGTCCGCGGCGTCGCCGACCTTCATACGCGTCAGCTGCGTTTCGCGGTAGTTCGCTTGCACCCACTTGGTCTCCGCGACGAAAGTGAGAATTTGCGCTCCGGGCGAAAGCAACTGCCCTGGCCGCACCTGGCGCTCGCCGACGACGCCGTCCGCCGGCGCGTGAATCTTGGTGTAGCCCAGATTGATCTGCACGACGCTCAATGCCGCGTTCTTCGCTTGCAGGTCGGCGTCAAGCTGAAGTGCCTGCGATTGCAGCACGTCTTTGCCGCGGCGCTCCGCTTCAACGGCGATTTCATTTTCCTGTAGCGCGCTTTTGGCCTCTTCCAGGTCGGCGGTGCGGCTTGCTTCCATTGCGGTGTAGCGCTCCTGGTCCGCCACGGCCACTTCCAGTTGCTGCGGCGTGGTGGATTTCACTGCGATCAGGCCTTCCTGACGCTTCCGTTCGGCTTGCGTCCGAGTCACGTCCGCCTGCACCGCACGAATTCCGGCCTGCGCAGCGGTGATTTGCGCCTTCGCCAGATCGATTCCCGCCAGCGCCTTCTGAATTTTTGCCTCCTGCAGCTTCTGTTGCGCGATGTTATTGCCGATCGCGGCCTTCGCCGCCGCCACGGCCGCGACTGCCTGCGCCACTTGCGCCTGATAGTCCTGATCTTCGAGTTCAACCAGCAAGTCGCCGGCGTGGACCTTCTGGTAGTCCGATACCAAAACGCGGCTCACGATGCCGGGCACGCGCGTGCTCAGCGGCGTCAGATCGCCGCGAACGTAGGCGTCGTCGGTCGCCTGTTCCGGTTTTCCGCCTTCATACGCGTTCCAGTCGCGCGTGAGCGTGACGACGATCAGCGCCGCGATCAGCAGAATCGCGAGCGGCGTCACGTACTTCAGCCACGGCCAGCGGCCGCCTGCCTCGGGCGGTTTCGTCTCGACGTGTGCTGCGGGTGGTGGCGTTGCACTTTGAGCCGGCGCTGCACCGGAGGCCATTTTTGTTCTCCTTCACGCCGCGAAATGTTTTTCGCGGATCCTCTTACACTGCTGTCTGAGCGGCGACGGGTAGTCCCCACGGACCACCTTGAAACGGCAAGCTATCACGTTCCGGCCTATCTGGAATACGTGAGTAACTGTTAGCTCACAGTGATTGGCTGCGAGCGCAAGGACGATTCAGCTCCGTCGCTCGGTACGCGAGGCAGTCCCGCCGTCGAAGGCGCTCTTACTCGCCGCAGCTCCGAAACTCGTTTCGACAACACTCCAGCCCGCACATCGACACCGACAAGCGCATCCGGATTGCCCTCCTCGGACCCGGACCACACTCCGCCCGCTCCCGTATGGCTTATCCATTGCAACCGCAGCCCATGCCGATACCCCCGACGCGGTGAAACCGCGCTTCCGATGTTTCACACACTCGCACGGTCATTCAAACTTCGGGGCCTTAACATTCCGCTGCGCACGTCACAAGAAAACGCTCGTTCTCCGGGTTATGCCTTGCGGGTTGTCGAGAGCGGTTGACCCAAGGGCACTAACCCGAGATGTGAAATCCTAGTTTCCGATTACGCGACTATACATCCGCTGAGATACAACTGCTCGTTGCGATGCGGCACAGAAGTACAAAAACGCGGCGGTCGAACCGAGTCCGACGCGGAAACTGGAGCGCGTCATGCGGTATCTGCGTCGAGCGGCTAGTCGGATTCCGCGGCGGGCTTACAGGGGATGACAGGAGCGTTTGCGACAGGCGGCGCGACGGTGAGAATGACTTCGAGCTTGGCGTTGTCACAGTGAATGCCGACTGGGCCGCGGGTGCGCAGAATTTCGGGCGACAGCTCACCCCGCCAAACCAGGGCCCCGTCGACGAAGACGAGTAGCCGGGAACCTGTGATTTTGGCGCGTAGAGTGTGTGAAACGCGCTCTCCAGCTCTCACCGGAGGAAGAGGTAATTTATATTCAGCCTCGGCGGTTATGGTACCGCGCCTCCCGCACTCGCCGTGGATGTGCTGTTGAGGATTACTTTTGACGAAGACACCAATGTTTGACTCGGGCTCAAGACGCCACATGACATAAACGAGGTTGCAGGCGTCCTGAGCGAAAAGCTCGAAGCCAAACTGATGGTGGTTTTGACCAGAGGAAGCGGGGTCGCTTTCGCCGCTGGGCCCAAGATAGACAAAATCTGCTTCAATATCCTGCGGCGTTTCGCGATTCAAGGTTGCATGCACGTTGGGGTTGGTGACCAACAGGCGATGGGCGGGCAAAGCGGTAATCGTTCCTTCGGTAACGCAGAGGTCGGTCAGGGAAACATGCATGCGTCGCGAGCGGCCGATTTGTAACGTTACGGGAACCGCGAGACCGACATACGATATGAGAGCGAGTGCGAGAGAAAGACCCGAAGCACGCATAACCACCCTCCGAACTGGGACGAAGGGCCTGAACCTCCACTAAGAGTCGCCTACGTTACCGCAGAGAACGCATTCCGTCACGCGGTTACGGTCATCGGACACGCCCCGCTCCATCGGCGTCGGCCCCCGCGCAAGTCGAGGGCGGTTCATGTCCGCCGGATCCCGAACCCCCCACCACCGCTGCCGCTTTGCGCCGCGGAGATTTATTACAGACCCGTCGCTCACACCTTTCGTATCGCAAATCACGCGTTCTGGTTTGTAACCGGTGTGAATAATCAGAACTGGATAGTTGACGGTGGCCCCCTGCCCGCCATCGCCCGTTGCAGTACGGATATTTGACCGCGTTCATCGCACCGGGTTACCAAAGCGTACGATTCAAAGCGGGCGATATCTACACTGCAAACCTCTGGCAGGCTTACGCCGGGGACGATGCCTGCTACGACGTGTCTTCAATTCTGCTGCGAGAGGCGATATTTCCGGATCCGTTATTCCGTATAAAACTACTGGCCCTAACAGCAACAGCTTTGCACATTGGGTCGGAATGTTCCCATTTGCGCCGAGCAGACCACCAAGGGCAGTCGGATGGGACGTACCGATCGTGTTTTGACAAGTTACCACCGATGAGACCCGAGCGCAGCAGTTTTACAACGACCGTACGAAACTTAATAGGAGCATGATGGGACCTCGATTTTTTGATCCAAAATCAGAGTTAGTTTTCGGCAAAATCTAGACCTGGAGAGGGAGGGTCTTGCCATGAAGAAGAAGTGATCAGGTCCCAGACTGCTTGTTTAAGAAACGGGGAGGACCCGGGTCGTGGAATTTCCACGCCATGCTTTGTTGCCAGCGCAAAGCAAACTCTTTTGGCTCCATACGCCGCAAGATTTTTCCCGTTCTTGCTTCCAGTTCGTAGCCAACACTCTGGCAGGCGATTCCGCTAAGCGACGGGCCGCAAGGAAGTTGTGCCAGCACGGCGAGCCCAGATGAGCCGTCAATCCAGTCGATTGCGAGCACGTAAGCGAAGTCAGGATTATTTTCACCCACCTGCGCACAGTCTTCCAACGGCGGAGCGGCCTTGCATGGCGGAAAACTGCGAAGCATGTCCTGCTCGACGGGCTCCTTCACGGATTGCAAGCCCAGTTCCGGTGCGTCTAAAAAGAAAACTTCAAAGTAATGGAACCGTTCGAGTGGATGGGAGCTTTCGCCACCGTTGATGGCGAAGGCATTTGAATCGGGAGACCAAACGAGTTCATCCTCATAGCTGCCGGTGAGTCCTTCGGTCCGACCCACCACCTTTCCGTCCGTGCTGACAGTAAGCAACACCTCCACGGCGTCAGGCCTGTCGGGTGGCATGGCGTAAGTTACCGCGACTTCGCTTTTTCCGTCGGGTGACGGTATTCGAAGGGGTGTGCACTCCTCAATCGGTTTCCCCACCCCCATCGATTTCGATGCACCGGAGATAGGTCGATCGCAAATCGACGGGAAAGCGATACCCTTTTTCGACCAGATTGATTTTGTCGTGTTCTGGCTGGAGGCGGAACAGAGGACGACAGTCGCCAAGATAGCGAGAATTGGAACGCGCAAAACGGCTCGCTTGAGCATTGATGGTCGCAGTCTACATCAACCTTGTTCCACAGCAGAATGGAGCACGCATATGAAGTCTGTTGCAAATGTTGTATGCGTAAGGGGGCAGCGCAGTGTTGCATGCAATCCGACCTCTGCCGCTAGCGCCCTTTTATATTGCGTCGCGTTACCGGACAAGTCCGTTTGGAACGATTTCGAGTAGTTCGCCCAAAAAAGTTCATCATTTTTGTAAATTGGTTGACGATCCGACTTCATGCAGCAAATGAGCATACCGATTAACTTCATCGCTCATCCCAAGGGCTTGAAACACATAAATAAATGCCTGATAAAGCGATGCTTTCGTTACGATGTCGCGAGGGTCGTTTTCAAGCACCCACTCGTATTCCTTAACGGCCACAGCATGCCTTCCTAGGCAGTATTCGCTCATCCCGAGATAATAGTGCACCAGCGGTAGTAGATCGGAAGGAGCTTCGGACCTAAGAACCTGTCGACGGGTCGTCAAACACCATTACTTATCCGAGCGGTCATTCCATTTATTTCGTTATGGCTGGCGCAGGACGCGCGACCTCTGAAGGTGATTCCGCCGTCGTGGCCTACATCACCAGCGGTCAATATACACCGTGGGGAGCAAATTCTTACGCGAGCCTCGGGCTCAAACTGTCGAAGTCGATTCTTTACAACACTCGACTTCAGCCTTGCTGGATTTACGCGCCTGCCAATCTAACCGCGACAACTTGTTCCGCCTCGTACGCGACAGGAGCGTATATCGACCTAAAATACAACTTCAATCTCGGTGCAGATAATGGAAATCTAGTTGGAACAACCAACGACATAAACGCGAACCGAAGCTCAATCGTCGCATATGACCAATTGAATCGCATTACGAGTGGTGGAACGACTTCGAGCTGCACGACTGGATGCTGGAGTTTGACATTCAGTCCAGACGAGTGGGCAAACCTGCCAACGGTCACAGGAACCGGCGCAGCTGCAACGGCTAGCTACAATATCCAAGTTAATAGTTCAAACAGGATCACAACAACCCCGTTTACGTATGACGCGTCCGGGAACCTATTGACGGACGTGACGTCGTCTTATGCTTGGAACGCCGAGAGTCAGATCAAAACTGCGGATGGCGTGAATTATATCTACGACGGCGACGGCAATCGCGTCGAGAAGTCGGGCACCAAGCTGTATTGGTACGGTCAGCACGGCGAAATTTTGCAAGAGACAGACACCACGGGCAGTACATCAAATGCGGCGTTCAGTGAATACATTTATTTCGATGGCGAGCGCGTTGCTCGTCGCGATTACCAAAATAACGTATTTTATTATTTTGAAGATCCAGTTCACAGTTCGCGAGCGATTGCCGAGATTTCCAGCAGCGGCGCCCAGAGCCTCTGCTACGACGGCGATCTCTTTCCCTACGGTGGCGAGGACGTATTCACAAACACCTGCCCCCAGAACTACAAGTTCGAGGGCAAAGAACGCGACACGGAAACCGGAAACGATTATTTCGGGGCACGTTATTACTCCTCAACGTACGGTCGCTTTCTGTCTCCGGATTGGTCGGCCACCCCTTCTCCCATCCCATACGCGGATTTCACAAATCCGCAGAGTCTCAATCTTTATGCGATCGTGAGGAACGATCCAGAATCGTTCAGCGATCTCGATGGACATTGTGCGCCTCCATACGACGCTTGCGGTCTCGGAGGCGATGATGCGGATAATCGGCCACGCACCGATGGGCAGTCAACGCAACAAAAAATGACTGCAAGTAACGTAGCCTCGGGGACCGCGCAGGTCGGAAAGGACACTTTGTTTGGCGGAGCTAAAGGGATTGCCAACACCTTCATTGGAATCAACAATTATGGTGCCCAGTTACTGAACGCAGCGATATCGCCCCTTACCTCGTTCCAGTTCGGCCAAGTTCCTGAATATAAAGCCGCCACCCAGGAGAAGGGAGCGCGATGGCGGGAATTTTCATCGTCAGCTTTTTGACCCCCGCTGGCGAAGAAAAGGCCGCTTCCTCAATTCCAGAGGTTACAGCAGAGGCGGAGAAGCTATATCCCAAGCTTGCGGGCAAGTTCCAGAACCACCACATTGAGCCGAAATATCTGGGAGGTGCTGCCGATGGAGCTACTGCGAGAATCCCGGCTGCATATCATCAACTCATTACGAATGAATTCAGAGCGCTCGCGCCTTATGGCCAGCAGATCCAGCGAACGGCTGAAGAAGTGGCCAGCATAATGAAGGCGGTTTATTCGAAATATCCACTACCATGAGAACATTCAGTGCTCGTCGTTCGGTGCTTTGAACGATAGGAATAATCTGGAATGACTGAATATGTGAACGTTCGTGCTTCCGAAACTCTGGGTCAGCAAGAGCTGGTCGCGTTCCTAAAGGCGCGATTCCCCAAATCGACGCACTCCGTGGGACGGAAGATTATCGCGGGCACTGAGTGCGTCGAAACCAGGGTGCGAACTGACTCGCAGGAATTCGACGCGATTAGCGACTTCATTGAGGGCCAGCGAGCACAGGGCGTGGCAGGCTACGCCGATTTTTCGATCGGCTGGTATCTTCGAAAATACACCAAGGTTGAGCTACGGAATGCCGAACTTCTCCTTGTAAAAATCCCTTCCTACTTCGAGCCGACGGGCGAAGAATGTGGGACGATCTATGAGACGTTATGTGAGTTTTGCAACTGGGGCAAACAGTTATCGAGTTTGAGCTTGGACCTTCGACGAGTGCCTCAGCACAAAGATATCGCGCAGACAGTGGCTTGGGTCGAATGGGTTGTATCCGACAAATTCGTTAAGCTATTTCAAGCCAATCAATTAACGGGCGCAGAATTTCCGCCTGTATTCGATTCTCGCAAACCCACAAACTCATCGGTAAACTGGTTTCAGCTCAAGGTGACCGGCAGCGCAGGTCCGATTGCCGAATCCACTGTCCTTGGTCGCGACGCGTTCACTCCCGGAAACGTCAGTTGGAAGTGCCCACTTGGGCACTCAGTCGTGGCTACCTTTATTTCGGAAATCAACGTGCGACGAGACTCTTGGGACGGATCAGACATTTGCGTGACGAATAGCCTATTTGGACAGGGGAGAAATCTGCTACGCCCCGCTCCACTGATTTTGATCTCACAAAAAATGTACCGTGTCATCGAAGAGGCAAGTCTGCAGGGCTTCGCGTTCGAAGTCGTTCGATTAGTGTGAACTTTGAGCAGAGCTAGGAATTTTGCTTTTCTCCTTCAGGTTACGTTTGCAGCGCTCGACTACTACGAAGATTTGATCTCCCAGTTCCCGTTCAATTGATTCCTGCTCTGGCATCTTCGATGGACGATTTTTCCAGAGCAGTTCTCCCAGATCGACGCAGGGACTTTTGCTCCGATCGGTGCGGTAAAATCCAGCCGCAAAGTAGCCGCCCAAATATAAGAACGGATGCGGATATGTGTTATGAACGGTCAGCGCGACAGCGCCTAGCGAGGACTCTTCGATTGCAGCGATCCGTGCGGTTTGGACCACGCTAAAATGCGTTATTTGAAATTGAGGCCAAAGAGAGAGAATAGCGTAAGGGTCAAGTAGAAGGTTCTCGGGTACCTCTTCGTTACTCTCTCTAGTGAAAACATGCAATGCAACGGAATCAACCAAATGGAACTCCGGTTCGTTGATTTCCGATTTCGGAACAGAGTTTGAATTGGGCTGCGACTCGGTTGCTTGCGGCATGGGGTGACCGTCTAACGGAGTCGAACCGGGTTCCGCCCCAACTTGATGAGCTTGGTCGCTGTTTGGTGTTTTTGATACTGTCAGCGCAACTGGAGTCCGACCGCCGCTAAAATCCGGGGAGTTCGTCGAGTTCACGTCTCTCTCGATACCTGACTTCTTGTCAGCTTGCCCGGCTGAACTGGATACATTCGATTCAGCCGATTCAGAGGGCGTAATGGACTGGGATTCAGGAGGCTCTGCTTCGACATCAGTTGATGAACTTGAGTTAAAGATATTCAGAAATGTGTGACGGCTTAAATCTAACGGCCCGTGAGCTGCATATGCCCATGCAACCAGGCTCAAGACAGCGAGGGGAGACGGCGATTCACAACCCGCGACGCTCACGGCGACGTAGAGAAAAGTTGAACAAGTTAGTGGTTATTCCGGTCCGAATTGCTGTTGGCCGCTCTTACGAAGGGTACGCGGAAGTTACGCCAGAAAACCGCCGCCTCTAACTTGCTGCAAATAAAAGAGAAAAAATGGTGGAGGCGGGGGGAGTTGA
>CAVREY010000012.1:0-66309 GCA_963720225.1 uncultured Acidobacteriota bacterium
TCCAACCTCGATAACTTCCTCGAAAGATACTACACATCGCAGGTGGGGCGTTTTATGAGCCCCGATCTGCAAACGTCGCAGGAGATTTGGACGATTCGGGAAACCCGCAAAGCTGGAATGCCTATGCGTACGTTCGCAACAATCCTCTTAGCGCAGTTGATCCTAATGGCGAAGACTGCATCTACATCAACTCCGACAATCCTGAGAATTCGTACGTGCAGAGAGGCGACTGCACCAGTGACACGGATAACGGCATCTTCGTGAACGGCACTGTTACTTCGTTCACATACGATCCCTCCACGAGCTCCTACGGCTACAGTTTCAACAGTTATCCGGGTGACCCTGCGGCCACAGGTGGCGGAACGATTTCCCCCAGCCCAAGCGACCCCGCCACCGATCTCGCTAACGCTGTCAATGCGCTCAATCCCGGCGGGTTTATTGCTGGCAGTGCGCTCTTGATGGCGGAGAATGCCACCGCCGAGTTCGGGGGCCGAATGATTGGGGCTGGAATCGAATCCCTTCTGGCCGCGAGAGCCGCAAAAGCGGCTGAGGCTGCGAACGCGGCCGTCGATGTGGAAAATCTAAGCAACAAGATCGTGCGCCAAATGCTGAGCCGAGGATGGACCAAGCAAGAAATCCTAGACACGATCCAGAGCGGAAAGGCATATGACGTGATCAACAAGGCCACGGGAGGCCCGGCAACTGAGTACGTGAATCCTGCGACCGGAAAGTTCGTCGTTGTTGACAATACAACCAAACAGGTTCTGCAAGTCTCAGGACCTGGCTTTCTCCCGAATCACCTAGTGCAATGACCAGTGACTTTGAAATGCTACCGGCTGTCGCTACCGCCGCCAATGGCAGGATGGATGATGGGGAGCTACTCTTCACGTTCCCAGAAGTGCTGGAGGTAATCAAGCTCTGTACAGCGAAGCAGATCGCGGTGTTGGGACTAGAACTCTTTGAGGTGCGCTCCGAAGGCTATTACACGGAGAAGCTGTCAGGATATGATCAGCAAATGAATAGAGGGCCTGAAACACCAGAGGGGTGGCCAGATTACGTGAGAATGAATAACGACCTTGCGGAGGAGTTCGTACGTGCGAACCCGACCGGCGACGATCACGTGTATGTGCTAACTACTTCATCTTGGAGAGAATTTCGTGTGATTCAAGAAATGAAACGACGGTAAGAAGTCACCACGATCCGCGCCATGTGCCAATCTGCCGTTCACGCAGGCACGGCGACACCCATGAGTCCATTCGAGCGAAACCGAGTCATCAAGAGCGTGGAGGATGTGAAGGGGCTGGCCGAACGGCTGGCGAAATGCCCGGAGGTGAGCCGGTTCGATGATGGGGAGCACAAGGAGGCATGGGCGCTCGCAGCCACGTTCGCCGATATCGAAGGCGAGTTCCGAGAATTTTTGGATGAGCAGCTTCCAAAGTTAGCCCAGAGCGAGGGCGAGGAACTTTCCGGCTTGCTGTTCGAAATCGGCGTGGCATTCCAACACGTCTTGCACCACATCATCGAGCACCAGAAGTTCTACAAGTATCTCGTCCCGGAAGGCACCGAGGTCTACGGGGAGCCGAGCAAGGGCAGCTAGCCGTCTTCCAGCTCGAAGGAAGCCAGTTTTACGGGGCGGTCTGACGGCGGGCGATCCGGGTCGCTGTGAGCCAGTCCGGGGAGCCTTTTCCTTTAGCCGCCCGGTCCCATCGATCCCGCTCGCCAGGTACCCAGCCTGCCGAAGGTAGCCATGAAGTGACGGATCAGCGCCGTTCGCGTGGCTCCTGTGAGCCGGTTGCTGGCGGGTTAACGCCGAGCGCTGGAGAGCGCCCGGAGAGCCATGCCTTCGGCATGGGGATGGCCTATGACACGTCACCCCTAAAAGGGTGCTGCACAGCAACTTTGGTTGCTGTATAGGAACCACCAACAAATCAGAGACTTACAAAACTTCCGGCGCTGTAGAGCGCCGGAAGTTCCTATATGCGAACTTGTTGATTTTGAAGGCTTCCTGCTACGCTGCGCTTCGATCCGGGGGCAGGAGGGTCCGTATGGTGAAGCCGGTTTTCCGCAGGAAATCCATCGGGACAAAAGTGAGCGAGGAAGAATACGCGCAGCTCCAAGCGCTGGCCGAAGGCCGGGCGATGAGCGAGTGGGTGCGCGAGGTGTTGCTGCGCGGTAAGCGTCGTCCGGAGCTTTCAATTACCCACAAGTTCGGCCCCCATGACGAAACCAAATTCAATGTCTGTGAGTCGGGACAAACCTCTCCAGACGACGCGATTCCCGGGAGGAGCATCGCTCGCACGGGCCAGATAGCCGCCCAGTCTGGCGAGTTTGGTTAGGTAGGTTGCAAGCGACCTTCTTGGCGTGCGCCGCGTTCCCTTGTCTTTCACCAACCGGTCGAGCAGATGGATTTCCAGAGCCGTGAAAGCCAAAGTGGGAGATGCAGCGGGCACGGAGCGGTTCATCATCGTCAACCAGAAAACTCTCCAGCCAAGTATGCAAAAGACCGCGATCAAATTGGTCAGTCGCTGTGCGGTTCTCAATCTCGATTCTTCTGCTCGGCAGCCAGACTTCAGGATTTTGTGAAAGGTCTCAATCTTCCAGCGCATGCTATACCACTCTAGTTTCCCAATGGCCTCTTGAGGAGAAAGTACGGGCAAGTTGGTGATCAATTTCCAGTCGACTTTCTCCCTCCCGCGCGGTGTTCCGCGCTCCTGGGCATGGATGACGGTCAGTAGAAGTTCCGGGTACTGCTTGTGCTTGCCGATGGGAGGGAGCACCCGGATGCGACGGTATTTGATCTCCAGTACGGCGTCGGACGCATTCCCTTTTTCATCACGCACCTGGATGCGGTGCAGTCCTTGAACGCGCACTTCCTTCATTTCCGCGGCAATCGTATGTTTCCCGTCTCCCGCCAAGCGATCCACGCAGGTGCGCACCAGGAAATAAGTGCGCAGCGCTTCGGCGGTGCAGAAAAGCTCATAAATATCGCTCTCCCGGTCGCCAATGTGCACACAGCGTTCCGGTTCATTCAAAAGGACTGTGGATTGCTTCAGGTTCTCCAGCCAGCGAATACTCTCCTTCTTTTCAATCGGCACCCGTGTCGGATTGATCTTCCTCTTGAGCGCATTACAACCCTTGAATTCTTTGCGGGTCCAAAACTTCATGGCGCTCAGGCCCAAAGGAAGCCCATGGGTGGTCACCGCCAAGCTGGAATGCATTTGAATCCCGCACACGATGTAGTGCCGTGGATTGCCGTCTCGGTCGAGCCCAATGGGAGAGCGGTGAAGAATACCCACGGCTTGGCGATCGGCTCGGTGATAGCAGAATTCGGTGGTGTCGTGGAGAACCAAAACCATCTCCTCGGTGGCGGCGAATCGCTCCCGCGTGGATTGAAAGTGCCCGGCAAGAATCTCGGCTTCGGTAACACGCTGGTTGGAAAGAAAACGATAGGCGGCTTTGGTGCTGGCCCAGTCCTGGCAAACCAATGGAATGCTCCCGCCTAGGCCATCGGAGAGTTGCTCGAACAACTTTCGAAATCGCTGGTTGAGTCGGGCGTCTCGGAACTCGCTGCCAGCCAGTTCCCGATCGATCCAAGTTTCGGTTGGAGAAGCGGTGTAGTGGGCAACCTTCGATGAGTGTTGCGACTGCTGCCGCTTGGTCATACCGGCAGTTCATCATGCCGTCTTCCTACCGCGAGCCCCGGTTCACTACGGGCTCAGCCAATTCGATAACAGTAGGTACTAGATCCAACCGCTGAGCTCAGACTTGTGGGTAATTGGAAGCCACTTCGGACGCTTACGTTCAAATCCAGTTCAGACTTCTCTCGTCGTGCATTTTCACTCAGGAAGAGCCACACCATCGGTCAGAACACCAAATTTAAGCTAGCCCGAATCCACGAAGCGCCATTTTCGTTGGGGTTTACTTGAGCTTTTGCCGCGTGGTTCCCACACGATAGATGCTCCACAAAATGTAGACGATCGATGCGAGAAGTGCGATCGGAAGAAAAAGGCGAATAAGCGAGAGGTGCGGCACCCCCAAAATCGTTCGTGGAAACACCATCGAGGCCAGAACAAACGCTACGATAATGATCCACCATGCCAGCAGCAGGCATAAGATCCGACGCATCAAGCTGTTGCCCTCCCGTCTTGCCTTGAGCGAGGCAAATATACTGTAAAATAATATACTGCGCTGCCATACCAAAGTCCGAACAGCAGTATAACGAACCAGATACGTTTAACGGTCCGTTGGGATGCGTCGACTCGGGCCCAATAGAACCACATTCCGAGCCACAGGAATGCGACCGAAACAAGGCCGACAAGATATAGCGACCCAAGCGGAATTCGCTTCCAAGCGACCATCCCGGACGGATCGCCGATGTAAATGATGGCAATCGTCAGTGGAACTAACAGAACCGATGAAATTCCAAAAACGACCGAATACCTACTAGAGACCAACCTGTCCGCGCGAAAAACGCGATTGGATATCGGCAATCCTAGCGGGAATTCTGATCCCATGACGTTTTCGCTCCTGTAAGTTGACCCTTCGCTTTAATCCGGACAAGCCGAATTTGGTGCGCAAGTTGACGGCTGCGGCGGAGGAGGTGGCGTCGGAGGCGGCGGCATGGGAAGAATTATCTCATTCTTTACCTGCGTAAAGGCGTCTCCCAAAGCATCAGCTCCTTCCTTCGAAGCCGTGACCTCGGCGCCTAGAGACAGCCCCTCTCCTACCTCAAGGCCCAAGCCGGTTCTGCCGTCGGAGGATCGCGTTCCACGGGTTCCACCGGCAATCCCGAGAGAGTCGGTCCAGCTGTACTCTGTTTTTTCTGGTCCGCTCGTCGTGCCATCGCTGTAGGCCGTACCCACCACTTTCTCGGCTTGAACGCTTTCGCCGACGCGCGAACCGTCAGGTTTCTTGAACTCTGCTCCCAACTCAGCTGAAAGCGAATTCTTTACGACTGTCGTGCCTCCAACAGGGACCGTCGCATTTACGTGGCCTTTGACCCCGACTGAGGCCTCACTCTTTCCGACTTTGATTTTGACGTCGTATCCCGCGCCAGCGGACAACTTTATGTTTATGGAACTCACGAAATCCTTTACGTCTTGCCACGCAGTAGCCCGATCCTTTCCGTCATCATCGTAGTAACGGAGCGGATTATCTACTGTGTATAGATAAAGGTTCAGATCTTGCGGATTCCCAAGCAGTTTTTTGCTGATAGGCTTCGGGTCAGGCGAAATGAACCTTCCCGACGCGCTCGCCATGTACCGTGCGACGAAGTTGTCAAGATTTGTTTCGGAGTCGCGTTCTTTCGACGTGAATTTGTGACTGGAACCCGTGGCCCTGACCAGACCGACTTTTTGCACCACGGCGAGTGAGAGAGTTTACATCACTGATCGGACCGGCTTTTTTGTACCAACCCTAGGGTGAGTTTTCGGCTGTTTGCATCCCAATGAAATCGCGGCTAGCCGCGATTTCATTGGCGAACTCGGTGGGCGTCCTCTCCCCGAGAGCCCTGTGAGGCCGACTCTCGTTGTACTCTCTGCGCCAAGTCTCCACGATTTGCTGGGCCTCCGTCAACGACGTGAACCAATGGGCATCCAGGCATTCTGCCCGAAACGTTCCGTTGAACGATTCCACGAACGCATTGTCGGTCGGCTTCCCCGGCCGCGAAAAGGCAATTCGCACTCCGTTCTGATACGCCCACAGATCCATGGCTTGACTGGAAAACTCGCTCCCGTTGTCACAGTACAGCATCCTCGGAACTCCACGGTGCAGCTTGATTCCGTTCAGCGCCATCACCACATCTTCGCCCTTCAATCCCTGCTCCGATTTGATCGCCAGGCATTCCCGAGTGTAAATGTCCACCACCGTCAGCGAACGAAATCTTCTTCCGTCGGCTAGTTGGTCCGCCACAAAATCCATCGACCACACTTGGTTCGGCCCAGTCGGATGAAAGCGTTCGCGACGATGCTCCGCCACTCGACGCCGACGTTTCCGCCGCTGCTGCAGCGTTAATCCCTCTTCCCGGTAGATTCGCTCCACCAAGTATTTGCCCACGTTCCAGCCCTCGCGGTTCAGCAGCACCCGGATTTTTCGGTATCCGTACCGCACTCGCGCCTGGGCAATTTCGCGGATGCGCATCCTCAGAGCCGTCCGGGGATCCTTGTGACCCCGATAACGGAAGGTCCCGCGATTCAACCGGGCTACCCTGCACGCTCGCCGCTCGCTCACCCGGTAACTGTCGTGCAGGTACTCGACCACCTGCCGACGCCGCGAGGGCGCTAGTATTTTTTTGACAGCACGTCCTGCAACATGGCTTTGTCCAGCGTCAGGTCGGCCACCACCTGTTTCAACCGGGTATTCTCTTCTTGCAGCTGCTTAAGCTGACGAACCTGGTCCACCTCCAGTCCGACGTATTGCTTCTTCCATCGGTAGAAGGTCTGCTCTGAAATTCCCACCCGCCGGATCAACTCCGCCATGGGAACTCCCACTTCAGCCTGCTTCAAGACCGCCACAATTTGTTCGACTGTGAATCGTTTGTGTTTCACGGCAAATCTCCCTTCCTGGGGTATCAGATTTTGCCGGAAACTAACCTTCAGAATGGATCAAAAATACCGGGGCCGATCATCACAACCTCGTCGGATAAGGATGCAACTGGTGGCTCGCAGGGAGCCGTAGGCGACCGGAGAGCCGCCAGTTGCGGCGCGATCGCCACCGGCGCTGGCGGCTGGTAGCCCAGCGCCGAGTGCGGCCGCCTGGTGTTGTACTCCACTCGCCATTTCTCGATCACGATCTGGGCCTCTCGGAGCGAGTAAAAAATCTCTCCGTTCAAGCATTCGTCCCGCAGCTTCCCATTGAAACTCTCGCAGTATCCGTTCTCCCAAGGACTGCCCGGTTCGATGTACAACGGTCCCGTCCCCACTGTCCTCAGCCACTTCCGCAGATCTTCGGCAACGAACTCCGGGCCGTTGTCCGAACGAATGTGTTCTGGGGTTCCCCGGTACAGCATCACATCCGCCAGCGCTTCGATCACCTCGTAGCTACCCAGTCTTCGCGCCACTCGAATCGCCAGGCACTCCCGCGTGTATTCATCGATCATCGTCAACATGCGGATCGTTCTGCCATCGTGCGTCATGGCGCTCACGAAATCGTAGCTCCACACCTGATTCGCCCGCTCCGGCCTCAGACGCACACACGATCCGTCATTGAACCAGAGCCTTCTCCTTGGCTTTTGTTTCTTAGGTATCTTCAGCCCTTCGCGACGCCAGATGCGCTCGACTCGATCTTTTCCCACCTGCCAGCCCGCCGTCCGCAACAGCGCCGTGATCCTGCGGTAGCCGTAACGGCCATACTCACTGGCCAGGGTAATGATCGCTCGCGTCAGCGCATCTTCATCCACTCTCTGGATCGGCACGTAGCGCTGTGTTCCACGCCACTGTTTCACCAGTCGGCAAGCATGGCGCTCGGAGAGTTCGTGCTTCTCCCGCGCATGCTCCACCGCACAGCGACGCCGCTCAGGGCTTAGAAGTTTCCCTCCGCAATATCCTTCAGAACCTGCTTCTCCAGAGACAGCTCCGCCACCACGCGCTTGAGCTTGGCGTTCTCTTTCTCCAGTTCCTTCAGCCGTTTGGCTTGATCCAACTTCAGGCCGCCGTATTCCTTCCGCCAGCGGTAGTAGGTCTGTACCGTGATCTCGGCTTCCTTGCAGACTTGCGGGGTGGTCTTGCCGTTCGCTATCCCTACTTCAATCTGCCGCAGCAACGTCACGATCTGTTCCGCTTTGTACCTCTTGTTGGGCATATCCAGCCGTCCTCCTGGTGAATTCTCTCTCACTCGGCTGGTACAAAAAACCCCGGTCAGGTCAGCGCTCACTGCTTGGTTTCAAGAGTCAAACAGAGACACTTGGGGCCTACGTCTCCGCAAGGTTCGGAACCTTTCTTGCCAGCCTATCTCGGATGCCTTGAAGACCAGCCGATTAGTGCCAAGTTGTACCCAAAACGTACCCAAAGTCTTCCAAAAGACCCCGAATTACCCAAATTAGACCGAATAACCCGACTGTAACCTATTGATTCTAAAGGACTGGACTACTGAAGGTGGAATTACGAATCGGCTGCTCTACCAACTGAGCTAACTCGGCTTTGTGCTTGCGGCGCCATTGAATACGCCAAAAACGCCGCGCCAGGTTTCAATTTCACCGCAACCAGCCCACAAATTGTAGCATAAGCCGCCGCAGGCTCGCCCCGCCTCGCGCCGCCTTGTTCCAACGCACAAACCCTCCGCACCCGCACGGCGAGACACAATCGAGCCGCGCCACCAAACGACTTCAGCCTCCACAACATCCGCAGAATTCACAAGCTTAGCGGGGCAATCCTGGCGGCCTCGCAGAACGTCGAGAATCGGTTGGCGACCGGAAAAATGTAGGCGGTTCCCAATCCGTCGGCCTGACCGCTAGCGCCGGAATTCCGAACGCACCTATAATCTCCCTATGTTCGCAAAAGAGCTCCTCCTCGGCGACACTCGTTACTCCGCCTGGTCCACCCAGCGCCTCCTCGACGCCGCCTCCGCCCTCACGCCGGAAGAACGCACCCGCGACCTCGGCCAGTCGCACCACTCCGTAGTAGCCACTCTGAACCACTACTTCATCTCCGAACGTTTCTGGGTCGGCTGCCTGATCGCGCACGAACTGCCGCCGATGCACAAAATCGGAACCTCCGCGCCTCCGCCCGACCTCTCGATCGAAGAACTCCAGCACCAGTGGCCCGAAGTCTGGTCGCGCCTCGAAGATTGGCTTGTCACTCTCTCTGAGTCCGAGCTTGCGAAGCCGATCCCTTGCGAAATCGCGCCCGGAAAATCCCGCGACTTCCCGCGCTGGGAAATCATCCGCCACAACGTGAACCACGCCTCGCTCCACCGCGGGCAGGTCGTCGGCATGCTCCGCCAGCTCGGCGAGCAGCCTCCGAACGTCGACATCATGAGCTTTTACATTCAGAATTGAGCCGTCCTCGGCCCCGGTCCGTACAGATTCGACCCGATTCCTTTTCCAAATTTCCGTGTTAGAGTTTTCGTGTCATCTCGCCCAAGGGGTACCCATGTCGGCCAGTTTGCTCAAATCGCGTGTGATTTGTGTGTTTGCGGTCTGCGTGTCGCTGCTTTCCTGCGCCTCGCAGAAGCCGCCGTTTAAGGTCGCGATTGCCGCGCCCGCCGCGTTTACCGGGGCGGTTCACGTAAAATTGTGCGAGTTGGGGGCGCCTGCCGCAGCGCAACTCGATCCGAACGGCGCTGGCGTGACCTCTGCGTGCCCGGAGCCGGGAGACCATCTGGTAATCGTTGGCACGCGCGGCCCGAGTTCGATCTATATTCCGCACGATGCGATACGCGTCGTCCGCACCGGCGACGGCATCCCCATCGCCCTTGACGCCGAATTGAAATAAGCCGCCAAATGCCCGCACTCCGCAAAATCGAAAAGCCGCAGCCGGTTGAATACGCCGCGTATGCGTCGATGTACGTCGATCTCACCCCGGACGACGGCCCCATCCTGATCCATCTCGAGCGCAACGCCCAGATTGTCGCGAATTTGTACCGTGGCCTGCCGGAAGAACGTCTGCTGTACCGCTACGCGCCGGGGAAGTGGACGATGAAGGAAGTCCTGAATCACCTGATCGACGATGAGCGCATCTACGCGTACCGCGCGCTCCGCTTTGCCCGCAACGATCCCACCGATCTGCCGGGCTTCGATCAGGAACTCTTCACGAAGCACGCAAACGCGAACAAGCGCCACCTGGAAGACATGCTCGACGAACACGCCGACGTTCGCCGCGCCAGCATCGCGCTGTTCAATAGTTTTACGGATGAAATGTTATTGCGGCGGGGAACCGCCGACGGCCACGCCGTCAGCGTGCGCGGCCTGATCTACCATCTCGCCGGCCACGAGCAGCACCACTTGAACATCCTTCGCGACCGCTACCTTACCAACGTCTAAGCGCCTCGTCTCAACCAACGCGCTAGAAAATCATTGCGGCTTTCGACCACCGACCCACATCATCGGTGTCCACGCTCCGTCCGTGTTTTCCACCTTCAACCCCGCCACCTCAAGTTCACGCGCTGCCTCATCAGGCTCGATCGCACGCCCTTGCCAGGTATCCAGCTTCCGCAATCGAACGAATGGCGCTCCGTGTTTCTCCGATGGATCCTCGCGTCCCCGGTCCCGGAATCCCGCCTCCACCATCAACGGCCCCAGCGGCAGCGTCCACACGCCCTTCATGTGCAGTCGGAAAATTCCGCCCGGCCGCAGCACCCGCGCCGTCTCGCGAAAATATCCGTAGATCGCTTCCTTGCTCGGAACGTGCTGAAACACCGCGAACGAAAACACAAAATCCACGCTCGCATCCGCCACACCCTGCAAATCTCCGCCGGACACCGCCAAAAATTGCGTTCGCGGCAAATGATACGCGGCCGCTTTCGCCGCCATCAGGGGCGATACGTCCACCCCGGTATACGAGCCGAAGTCCTGCGACATCCATCGCGCGATCCGCCCGATCCCGCACCCGATCTCGAGCGCCGCCTTATCGGACGGATCGAAATTCATTTTCTTCAGAAATGGCGTCACGTACCGCTCGTAATCCACTCTTCCCGACGCGAAAAACGCCTCTTCCTCATTCGGCACGTCCGGCCAGTTGATGTACGCCCGCGCGTCCTCCCGCGCCCGCACATCCCAGTCGCGGCGCGCTGATTCCAGATAGTTCGCATCCGGCAAAGTTTTTTCGGTCATTCTGAGTTCAGTGCTAGATTGTGCGCATGCGCAACACTCTTATCGTCGCGCACGGACACCGCTCAGCTTCGGTCGCAAAATCAGGGTAAGAAAGTAGCACAACGCGGCAGGGAACAGCATGGACCACCCAGACAATTGCCCCGTCTCCGGCAAACGCAAATACGACTCCGAACGCGACGCCCTCGCGACCGCTGCTCACCAAATCTCCACCAACAACGCGCCGGAGAATCTGAAAGCCTACCAATGCCAGTGGTGCGAGTCCTGGCATTTGACCAAAGGCGCTTCGCCCGCTACGAGACGCGTTTCGCCGAAACGCTTACGAAAGAATTCTTAAGCCCCACCTCTACTCCCGCGTCTTTCCGGCCTCACGCGTCGGACTCCTCGTCCCCTTCACGAAGCACGAATCGCAAACTCGCGTTCCGTCCTTCAGCGTGAAATCCACCCGCCTTGTCGGATCGATATCCGCCCCGCAGCGCCCGCAAACATCCACCTTCGCATCGCTCACCGTTTTCTCCCGCGCTGATCCGCGCCGATCATTCCGAGCCGCTCAGCGCGACAACGGGTACATCAACCACGCAATTCCTACACCCACCAGAATGAAAAGTGAGAACGTAATCGCCGCATATCGAAACCGCGCTGCTGTCGTCCTTTGCGTCAAGCACGCCAGGGCGCCCGCCACCAGCGCCGAGTACAGCGCCATCGCTGCGAAGTGGCTCATCCCCACGAAGCTTCCATTCACCGCGACCCGGCTCCCGCCGTACGCTCCCCGCCGCCATGCAGCCAGTTGGATGCGCGAATCATGCTCGGCGTCCCATCGCAATTTCGTATGCATCAAAGACGCCCAGCAGATTCACGATCCCGGCCGCCGCGATCAGCCGCGTGCCGTAATCTCCGGCCGCGCGTGACACATCCGGTCCCGCCGCCTCAAAAAACTTCGCCAGAAAATAGAACACGCCGGATCCGGCATCCGCCAAAAATCCCAACAGCCCAAACGGATCGCTCGAATGCTGCGCGAACACGTTTCCGCGCAACAAATATCCGGTCACCGCAAGGCCCCCAGCGCACGCAAAGAACACCAGACCTCGCCCCCAACGCCTCGTGATTACGTGCCCCAGTCCCGGCACAACCCAGGCCGCCACAGCCACCAGGGCCGCCACCACTCTCAGCCCAATCTCCGACGACGTTGTTCGCGGCGAGCTGTCGCTATCGGCGAATTCCAGCTCGCGCGCATCGTCGTCAGCCGAAGTGATCGCCGCCGCCACTTCCGGCTCCACGCTTTCCGCCGTCACCAACGGCTCGGGAATCTCAGCCGCGGTCCCGCGCGTCTCTTCGGCGGGAAGGGAAGCCGTCGCATGCGTGTGCTCTACTTCGTGAGGGAAACTTTCGTGCCGGAGCGGTTCGTCCACGTTCACCTAGGCCAGTAGCGGCAAAATCTCTTCCTGAATCGCGCCGGTCACGCGCGCTTCCCTCTCGCTCACGTGCACGTTCACTTCGCTGCGGATTCCGAACTCCGGCAGATAAATCCCCGGCTCCACCGAAAAACAAGTGTGCGGGGCGATCTTCCGGTCGTCGCGCGTCTCTAGGCTGTCCATGTTCGCGCCGTTGCCGTGCGTTTCTTCGCCGATGCTGTGTCCCGTGCGATGAACGAAATACTTTTCATACCCGGCCTTCTTGATGATCCCTCGCGCTGCGCGATCGACTTCCCAACCGTGAATCGGTTTACCTTTCGCCACCGCGCTCTTCACCAGCTCCACCGCCGCGTTGCGCGCCGTCTTTACGATCCTGAATATTTTCGCGTAGGAGTCCGGCACGCGCGCTCCCAAATATCCGACCCAGGTGATGTCGTAGTACACGCTTCCGGGTTGGTTCAACTTTCCCCAGATATCCAGCAGCAGCAGGTCGCCCGCACGAATCGGCCGGGCCGCCCGCAAAGTCGGCTCGTAATGCGGGTTCCCGTTATTCGGCTGCACCGCCACGATCGGCGGCTCGCTCGTCGTAATTCTGTGCAGCCTGAACTGCTCCAGAATCCATTGCTGAAGCTCAAATTCCGTCAGCGGTTTTCCCTCGCGCACAAATTCCGCCGCTCGCGCAAACGCGTCATGCGTCACCTTGTCGATGATTCGCCCGGCTTCCAGGTGCCCATCAAATTGCGCCGCCGACCAACTCGCCTCGAACTTCTGCACCAAGTCCGCCGAGCTGACCACTTTCTTCTTCAACTTGCGGATCAGCTCGATCGTCCCGGCATCGACGAGCCCGATGTACGGAATGTTGTTGTCCGGCGAATACTGCATCGCGATCGTCTTCGCGCCCGACAGAATTTTCTTTACGCCCTTGTGCAGCTCTTCCCATCCCGAGTATTCGATCTTCTTACCCGGTACCGCGTCGAGCGCGCCCGCCTCAATCCGGTGCACCAGCTTCAGCGGCTCGCCCTTGCGTGGCAGAAAATAGAACCATCTCCGGGTGGCCATCCCGTCGCCCAGCTTCAGCACGCTCGCCGCGATCGGATCCCGCCGGTGATGGTCGAAGAATAGCCATCCGTCCAGCTTTAGCGTCTTCAATTCGTCCTGGATGGCTCGAACATCAAGCATTCTTCCGCTCCTCGCTACGGCCCCGTCCCCCGGGTCCGTGCCGCTTCGCACTCGCTCGCCACAGTCCTGGCATAGACACTCGCTCCGCGTGCTAACGGCACGCGAAGCCGATTTGTCTGACCAGGACGAATCGTGTCTGCGAAGTTTTGTTCCGTGGCTGCCCGCGGAGCAAAACTTCTGCCTACACGTCTCTCGTTCGACCGCCGTCGCGGCCTTGGTTGACGATCCCGGCAGCCGCAACTTTCAGCTTCCAGCGCCACCGACAATCACCAGCGCCAACAGTTGCTCGCGCGTCACACCCGCAATCCGAACTCGCTTCGAACGATTCTTCTCGCCCGCGACGATTCTAACAGCCGCCATCGGCACCTTCAAACGAGCCGCCAGAATCCGCCGTAAACTTTCATTTGCTCGATCTTCAATCGCCGGAGCGACCAGCCGCACCTTCAACGCGCCCCCGTGTTCGCCGCCGACCGCATCCTGGCTCGCCCTCGGCGTCACGCGTACCGCGATGGTGACACCACCTTCGCACTCCGTCACCTCAATCAAACCTTCTTCGCCCGCTCGCCAAAAATCGCCGAGCCTATTCGCACTTCCGTCGCGCCTTCCTCAATCGCAATCTCGAAATCGTGGCTCATCCCCATAGACAGTGCCGGAAGCCCCAGCCCCGTCCGCGGCCTCAGCAGGTCCCGCAGTTCGCGCAATCGCCGGAAATACGGCCGCACCTTCTCCGCATCCTCGAAAAACGGCGGCACCGTCATCAATCCTTCGAGCTTCAGGTTCGTGAACCCTCGAATCGCATCCGTCAGCGCATCCAGATCCTGTTCTGCTACTCCGCTTTTGGATTCCTCGCCGCTTAGATGCACCTCGATCAACACCCCCAGCCGCTTGCCCTCCGCCCCGGCCGCCTCGTCCAACTTCCGCGCCACCGCCATGCTGTCCACCGAATCCACGCGATCGAAAATCGCCGCCGCCTTCCGCGCCTTGTTCGTCTGCAGGTGCCCAATCAAGTGGCACCGCACGCCAGTTTCCGCAAATGCCGCCCGCTTCGCCTCCCATTCCTGCACGCGGTTCTCGCCAAAGGTAGTCAGCCCCGCCTCCACGGCGTCCCGCATCGCCTCCACCGTCTGCGTCTTCGTCACCGCAATCAACGCCACGTCCCCGGCTCGGTCCTGGTGCCTGCCGCCGTCCAAAGCTCGCGCTCGCGCCATCCGCTCCCGCACCACCGCAACTCGTTCCGCAATCAAGTTCGCACTCATCGCGCGCAATTTTAGCATGCACCCGCCACGCTCTCTGCGCGGGCCGCCAAATCCAAGTCCTCGGCCCTGTTCGCGGAAGTCGTTACGCTTAACGTAACGCGTAATCTAAGTTTTGTTGAGGAGTGTGATTCTTGGCGTCAAAGGCGCCAGGACGAAGTCTTTTGCTCGCAGCGATCGTGTTAAGGCATTTTCTGGTTTCAAGAGAGCTGCCCGAATGAAACTAGATCGCTGGTTGGCAGCGACTTCCATTCGTGATTTGGCGGCGCTTGCCGGAAATCGATTCGAAGCTCTCTCAGGGGATCGGAGAGGCCAGTGTAGTATCCGGATAAACGACCAGTGGCGAATCTGCTTCGAGTCGCCAACCGGTGCGGTCGGGCCATCGAAAGTCGAAATCGTTGACTATCCTTAGGAGCTGAAATGCCGATCGATCCAATTCATCCCGGGGAACATCTCGCCGAAGAACTCGATGCGCTCGAGATGTCCGCGGCCGAGCTCGCTCGCAAACTCTCTGTTCCTACCAACCGCATCACTCAGATCCTGAACGGTACTCGCTCCATCACCGGCGACACCGCACCTCGCCTCGCCCATTTCTTCGGCACCACCCCACAGTTCTGGCTCAATCTCCAGAGCCTCTAGGACATCCGGATCGCCGAACAAAAATCCGCCCACGTCCATCAAGACCCTACCTACCTCGCCTGAAACGCCACGAATCGGCGATTCGGTCGCTCCATTCCCGCTCTTCACCGCCCAACACTATATGAGTGTGGCCGCTTGCCGCCACTTTCCCAATCGCATCCCACACCACGCTTGCACACGCCCGAAACGCCAATCCCATGGTTCCGTACGCCTTCGTACATACTCGCGCCTGCTCCTCGTGATACATCCCAATCAGCCACCGCGGGGACATGTTCACGAGAGATTCCGTCGTGTTTGCTCACGACGGGATGGGCGAACCGCAGTGCACATGCGGAACGTCTCCGAAAGGTACGGGCCCTGGGAAACCCGAAACTCAGGGCCCGACTAAATCTCCCGTCAACCAGAATTCCTCTGGCGCCGATACGAATCGCTCGCGCTCCGGACTCAGAGCGTTCGACGGCGCGCAAGCAATCGCCGGCTTGCTCCCGCAGCCCTCAACACCATGCTGCTGGTGCCCAACCCCCCGCCCGGCTCTTGCTGTAACGGCGGGTCAGCGAGGCGCCTTGACCCGGCAGCTTTCCCCGACGCGAATGTCCAGCGCCTAACAGAATTCTGCTTACGTACTGATGTCGATATGGTAACGTTAGTCGCGCACATCAATCAGCCCAGTGGGAGCGCCACATGCTCGGCGGCGGACAACGGGGAACGCACTTCAAACCCGAGCCGAGCATCGATCGCACGCGATCTCCGTATTTCTACCGAGAACTCGGCGTACTTTCCGGGAATTCTAATCGACGCGGTGCGATTGGTATCACTGCTAACTCCAGCGCCTGCACCACAAATCCGTGTCTCATCGACACGAGCTCGGCATTTTTTCGCGCACGGTCGAAATCGCGCCTGTCGCGTAGGTATGTTGCGCAAACTCCAATTCTAATCGGCGCTCCTGCGATTCAAATGTTACCGAACTTCATGCAAACAAAGCGCGATGGTACTCGCTCATCGGCTCGAACTCGGCATATTTTCGCCTCGCTCCGGCGCCTTCGCTCCCTGTGCTAAACTCGCTCCAACACTCATGCCCCCGCGCGGAAAATTTATCGTCCTTGAAGGAATCGACGGCTCAGGCAAGCACACCCAGATCGAACTTCTTGCCCGTGCCCTGGTCTCTCGCGAAATCGAATTCGCGCAAGTCGGCTTTCCCAATTACGACGGCTTCTTCGGCAAGCTTATCGCCCGCTTTCTAAACGGTGACTTCGGCCCGCTCGAAGCCGTCGATCCGCACTTTTCCGCGTTGCTTTATGCCGGTGACCGCCTCGAATCCAAATCCGAGCTTGAGCAGGAACTCATCGAAGGTAAAACTCTGGTCGCCGACCGCTACATCGCCTCGAATCTCGCGCATCAGGGCGCGCGCACCTCGCCCGAGAAACGCGCCGCGTTTCTAAAATGGCTCAAGCAGCTCGAATATGAAATCTACGCGTTGCCGCACGAGGACCTGGTCATCTACTTGCGCGTTCCTCCGGCCGAGGCGCAGCGCCTGGTCGCGAAAAAAGGGAAGCGCGAGTACACGCAGCTCGAACGCGACATTCAGGAAGCGAACATCGCGCACCTGGAATCCGCTTCCGCCGTATACGACGAGCTCGCAAAGCAACCGCACTGGATCACCATCGAGTGCTTCGACGCGGCTACAAAAAAACTGCGCTCGCCGGGCTCGATTCATAAAGAAGTCGTCGCTGCGGTTGAATCGCGAGCGCTTCGCCCGACCTACGTAAACTGAAGAGGGAACACAGACGCATGGGTTTCGACGAATTTCTCGGGAACCGACGCATCGTCGCCGCGTTGCGCGGCATGTTGCGCCGCGAGCGCCCTCCTAGCGCCATGCTGTTTTCCGGTCCGCAGGGCATCGGCAAATATACGCTCGCCCGGATGTTCGCGCAGGCTGCCAATTGCCAGCGCATGAACGACGATTTCTGCGGCGAGTGCGAATCCTGCCTCCGCATGGCGCCGCTCGCCGATCCAGCGCCGCTGATCGCCGCGGGTCTCACCGAGCGCGGCGAAAGTCCCGACGCTTCCGCCGTCGAGCGAATGCCCCTGATCATCGAGCCGCATCCCGATGTGTGGCTCTTGGTTCCGGATCCGGTCCGGAAGAATTCGCCCGTCGCTCGCCCGCTGATCCGCGTCGGCCAGCTTCGCGCCGTCCAGCGCGCTGCATACTTCAAACCTCAGGGCCGTCGCCGCATCTTCATTCTCGACGGCGCGGACACCATGCGTTGGACCGACGCCGACATATTCCTCAAGATCCTCGAAGAGCCGCCCGACTCCGCCACGCTGATTCTTCTCGCGCCAAAGCCCGATTCGATGCTGCAGACCATTCGCTCGCGCTGCCTGCAATTCCAATTCGCGCCGGTTCCCACCGACGAAATTGTCAGATTTTTGAAGTCCCAAAAAAACGTGAAGGTCGCCGATCCGCTTCTCGTCGCCCAGATCTCTGCCGGCAGTCCCGGAATGGCACTTGCGCTCAACCTCAAAGAGTCCCAACGGCTTCGTCTCATCGTTCTCAGCCTTCTCGATCAGGCCGCAGGCGCCGGAAAATACTCCGAGCTCTTCGCCGCTACCGCGCAACTTGCCAAACAAGAGAAGGAATCCTTTGAAAATATTTTGCCCCTGTTCTATAGTTTGCTTACAGACCTTCTCGAACTTTCCCAAGGTCCCAAGAGCCGTCTTCCTCGAAATCCTGATTTGAGTCGCGAGCTGGAAGCGTTAAGCAAGAAGGTCAACTGGGAATGGGTCGTCCGGGCTACCCAGGGCTTGGACCGCCTAGAAAAACGATTAAGGCGCAATGTCGGCCGCCAGTTGGGCCTCGACGCTCTCCTGATTTCGCTGGGAACCCGGTAATCACAGTTTTCTGTAAACTTTTTTAAAATCATCGCAACCGAATCCCTTCTTCGACAGTCATAAGTAGTATCACCGGCAAGGAGCAGTCATGGTAAATCGTAAACTTTTTCGCCCCGCTTTGACGGATGTCAAGGAACCGCCTCAGTTTCAAGCGCGCCCCACGCCCGTAGCCGCTGTTCCCGCAAATGCGCGCAAGAAACCAGCGCCCCCTGAACAGACTCATGCAGAAAGTTTTTACTATGTGAAACAGATGCAGGCCAGGACACCCGTCTCCGTTGTTTTACTGGATGGGGAAGTGCTCCACGGTTCGGTTGAGTGGTATGACCGCGACTGCATCAAGCTCACGCGCGTCGGAAGTCCGAACCTGCTCGTCTACAAACACAGCATCAAATACCTATTTAAAGACGGCGAGGACGCCGCTCACGGCGGCAGCGCCCATTCCAACGGCCACAATCACGACGATTAATCGCTCTTCATACTCGGATCGCGGACTCCCAGCCCCCGCGATCCTTTGACTGTTCTAACTCACTTCCCAGCAGGAAACGGTCCCACAAAGAACGTCATGAGCGCCTTGCCAACGAGGCGCTTCTTGTTGTCCCGGATGTCGCAGTCAACTACCGACGTGTGTCGGCCGATCCTCACCACTTCGGCCACTGCCGTCACCGCCCCCTCGCTGATCGCTTCGAGGTAGTTGATCTTCATTTCGATCGTCGCTACCCGTGTTCCCGGCGGGCATGCCATATAGGAAGCCAGACCTCCCGCCGTGTCCGCCAGCGACGCCAGCACTCCTCCATGCACCACCCCGTGCGCCTGCAGGTGCTTCTTTTCGACGCGCATCTTGATTACCACGCGTCCGCGCGTCGCTTCGGCCAGCACGAACCCCATGTGCCGAGTCGTTCCGCTGTCCCGCAACCGCTGCCGCAGCAGCCTCGCGAGTTTGCGTTCGAGTACGTTTTGCTTCTTCGTCATACGTTTGCGTCTCGTCGCTCCGGCAAAGTGGCTTGATGAAACGGCGGCGTTCACAGAAACTTCACGCATCGGACTGCCTCTTCTGCTCGTCTAATGCCGAGGTGTGCACGCGGAATCTAGCACCCGCCCGAACGCCACGCAACAGCCGCACGCGATGCAAGCAGCCTTGCGGCTTTGCTTTGGCGGCTGATAGAGTCTCACGGGGCCCCATGAAAATCGGCATCACCTGTTATCCAACGTATGGCGGTTCCGGCGTCGTCGCCACCGAGCTGGGCATCGAGCTTGCCGCGCGCGGCCACGAAATCCATTTCATCAGCTACGCTATGCCGATTCGGCTCAGCGAGCCGCATGACCGCATTCATTTTCACGAAGTGGAAGTCACCTCGTACCCGCTCTTTGACCATCCGCCCTACACCCTGGCTCTGGCCACCAAGATGTACGAAGTCGCCGAGCAGGCGCGACTCGATTTGCTGCACGTCCACTATGCGATTCCGCATTCGGTAAGCGCGATGCTCGCGCAAATGATGGCCAAGCCGCGCCGGCTCCCATTTATCACTACGCTGCACGGTACGGATATCACTCTCGTTGGCAGCGACCGCAGCTACCTGCCCATCACGCGCTTTTCGATCGAGCAGAGTGACGGCGTCACCTCGATTTCCGCGTATCTCCGCGACCTGACCTACCGCGAGTTTGATGTGAAACGAAAGATCCATGTGGTGCCGAACTTCGTCAACTGCGACGTTTACAATCGTCCGCAAGACCAGTCAGGTCGTGAGCGCTGGGCCAAACACGGCGAGCCGATTCTGATGCACCTGTCAAACTTCCGCCCGGTGAAGCGAGTCACCGACGTTGTCGAGATCTTCGCTCGCGTGCGCGCAAAAATTCCCGCAAAGCTGGTCATGATGGGAGACGGCCCGGATCGCGGCGCTGCCGAATATCTCGTGCGAAAAAATCACCTGACGAAAGACGTGTTTTTCCTTGGGAAGCAGAACCTCGTGCAGGAGAAGCTGGGCTTTGCGGATCTTTTTCTGCTCCCTAGCGAGAGCGAATCGTTCGGGCTGGCCGCGCTGGAAGCGATGGCGTGCGAAACGCCGGTCATTGCCTCGGACGTCGGAGGCCTACCCGAAGTTGTGACCCACGGCGTCGATGGATATTTGATTCCGCCGCACGATGTGGAGGCCGGAGCGAAATACGCGCTCGAGATTCTAGAGAGTCCCGATCGCGGCCGCGCGATGGGGAAGCGCGCGCGGGTAAACGCCAAAGCAAAGTATTGCGCGAATGACGTAATTCCTCAGTACGAGGCCTACTACCAGAAGGTTTTGGATGGGAAAGCCTGACCGCCCCACAACAGAGCCACGCGGTCTACAAGAGGCCCGCCGCGACTAGCGTTCCAAGAACGGCACGGGTTTCAGCGAGCTAACCGTCGAATTGATCTGATCTTGAGTGATCGCCGCGTTCGAACCGCCGGACACAAGGAAGATGAATCGGAACTGGCGGTCCCGATCGTCGAAGGCGCGCACTGCCACCGGCCGCCCTTGCGCGGGCTCGCCAAACTGAAACCCTTTTATGTTGCCCCATTCGAACGAGTGCAACGCGCCACTCGCATCGAGGTCCGGCCCAAACGCCAGCTTCCAACTGAGAAGCGTATGCTCCCGTTGCGCATCACCCAAATTCATGAAGGGCGAAATCACGCTCGGCGCCGCGCCGTACACCTGTTGGTAGAGCGAGTAATTCGAATCGACCGGCGCTCCGGCGAATACTGCGGCAAACTTCTGATACTCGAGCGGATCGGATTTCTTCAGCGAGCCGACGGTGTCCTTCTGCGTATCGGGATCGTAGAACACCAGCATCTGTCCAGAATCAAACCGCACCGTCGAGTGCGTGAGCGATTCGTCGGCCTTATATTTTCCGGGCCACGGAGCGTTGAACTCGAAATTGTAGAGTTTGATCTGATCGACTTTACTTGTGGGCGCCGGAGTTTGCGCGAGAGGTTGCGGCACCTCCGCGACCCACGCGTTGGAACTGGCGAGCGATTTTGCCTCTAGCCAGGTGAGTGTCTGGAGCCCGTACTTCAGCGAAAAAATTGCCACCAGAATGGCGAATGCGGCCAGTCCGATCGCGGGCCAGGCGCTGGTCTTCTCGCCCGAGTCGTCCCTTAGAAGCGTGTCTTCGGCTGTAATCACAAAACTATTCTACGCCAATGACCGAACGGATTGTAAAGGGCGCCAGCGTCGAGGGAAGGGAATGCTGCGATCGTCCGGCTTGGGCTTGCGGCTATCCGGGGAATAGCTTTTTTACCCGTCCACGCAGCTTCACCAACCCGCGCGCAGCCGACGGCGGCAAATGCTGAAACTCCTGGAACAGTGTGTCCATTGCCACCACGAATTCGAGCATCTCGCCGATGCGTTTCCGCGCGTAAGCTTCGGATGGTCCGGCCTTTCCGGCTTCTTCGACGCATTCGTGCAGCACACGGATCGTGGGATCGATCTCGCGCTTCTTTCGTTCTTCCAGGATCACGCGAAACATCTCCCAGAGGTCCTTCATTGATTCGAAGTGCTGGCGGCGATCTCCGAGGATCGGAGCGACGCGAACGATCCGCCAGCCAAGCAGTTCCCGAAGGCTGGTGCTGATGTTCGAGCGCGCCACCGACAACGTAGTCGCGATTTCGTCCGCCGGCATCGGTCGTTGCGACAGAAAAAGCAGGGCATGAACCTGGGCGACGGTGCGATTAACACCCCACCGGGTGCCCATTTCGCCCCAATGGAGGATGAATTTCTGGGCAACGGGAGAGAGTGGGGCCACGGTTCTTTCACTCGTTTCTGTCATAACTGAACATACTGCCTAATCGGGAATTCTGTCAAGACTGAAACTGCGGCTCTCTGCCGGGGGCGAGGTTCTTATGTGGACGGTTGTTCGGCCGGAGCAGCCTTGGCGGCGGGCAGCGCATCGCTCGGAAGTTCCAGCGCGATATTGACGGTGATGATGTCAGCGACCTTATTAAAGGGCACGTTGTGCGTCATCCCGAAATCCCGGCGGTTGAACGTGAACGTCCCGTTGACCTTGTGCGCGCCGTTCGGCGCGACGGCGGTTTCAATCGCGACGGTAACGGGCCGCGTAATTCCGCGTAGAGTGAGGTTGCCGGTCATGGTGAACTTTTGCGGATCGGGATCGGCCAGTACGCCGTCCGAGACGAACTTGATCTCGGGATACTCGTTCACGTTGAAGAAATTTTTACCTTTCACTTCTTTGTCTTTGAATCCGCTGCCAGTATGTACGCTGGCCGCTTCGATCTGTAGTGCAAGCGAAGAGTTTTCGAGATTGTCGCTGCCGAGTTTGAAGCTGGCGTCCCACTTCTGGAATACGCCAGTCACCTTCGCGAAAGTGGCACTGGCGTGAAATTCGATCTTGCTGTTCTGCTTCTCGACTACGATAACGCGTTCGGGCACGGGCGGTGCAACGGTGGCGAACGCTAGAACTCCCGGCAAAATCATCGCCGTCAACAGACGAATCATCGACACTCCTCCCCTCCATGATCGCGAACTGAGGCTTCGCTTCGGGGACCCGCGGGGCGTTAGCGGTTCCAAGAAAACTATCAGAACGCGGGTTTCGCCGCAGCCGGAAAACGAGCCAACGCGCTGCGATCGCAATTTCCGGGATGGCCGCCTGCTGATTTCCGAGTTAAAATTGCCCGTCGAATTTCGAAATCGCCATGAAAATCATGCTGAAAGCGGACGACGCCGCGGCAAAATACCGCTACCTGTTCCTCTTTCTTCTTTTGCTGAGCACGTTGCTCTTGTTGCCGTACGCCGGCGACACCGGCACGCGCTACTATTGGTTTCGCGCCCTGGGAATTGCGCTAACCGCGCTCAGCGTCTATGCAGTGAGTTTTGGCCGAACCACGTTGATCTTCGCTCTTTGCCTCGCAGTTCCCGCTGCGGTAAGCCGGGTAATTATTCCGAAGCAGGACGCCAGCTTCCTGTCGTTGCTGACGATTCTGTTGGCCTTCGCGTTCGACGTATTCGTGCTGATTACGATCTTCCGCAGGATCTTTCGTTTCGAGCGCGTCACGGCGTCCACGATCTTCGGCGCGCTTTGTATTTATCTCCTGCTTGGATTCTCGTTCTCGAATCTCTATATGTTCCTGTCGAGGGTGCAACCTGGCACGTTTTATCTGGTGCCCGGGGTCAACCTCCACACGACGATCGAGTACTCGGACATCACCTACTACAGTTTTGGCTCGATGACGTCACTCGGTGCGTCAGGCATCATCCCTGTGACGCCGCAGGTGCGCTCGCTGACTGTGGTGGAAGCAATTCTGGGTCTGCTCTATCTCGCTGTGTTGGTATCGAGACTCGTGGGGATGTACCACATCGGAATGAGCGAAAAGGTTCTGTCCGATCGGTTCCCGCCTACAAATCCATAAAGGGATCAGCCGTGGCGAGTTCCGGAATCTCGATGTGAATCTGCGTGCCGTGGCCTTCCTGGCTGCGGATGTCCATCTTGAATTGATCGCCGTAGAGAAGCCGCAGCCGTTCGTGGACGTTGCTGATGCCGATGCCGCCGCCGTAAACTTCCGCCAGCCGCTCGGTGGAAATGCCGACGCCGTTGTCTTCGATTTCGATGTAGACCCTGCCGTCGGATTGCCGCGTGCGCAGATGGATTTGACCGCCTTCGAGTTTAGGCGCAAGGCCGTGCTTGATCGAGTTTTCGATCATCGGCTGCAGCAGCATACTGGGCACAAACATCTCCAGAGTTTTTGCGTCGATCTCCTTGAAGATTTGGAGCTTGTCGCGCCCGAAGCGGATCACTTCGATGTCCAGGTAATCGTCGATGAAGTCGATCTCCTCACGCAGAGCTACGAACGATTCGTGCTTCCGCAGCAGGCGGCGCAGGATGTTTGAAAGCTTCAGCACTACGCCGCGCGCCATATCCGGATCGAACCGAATCAGCGATGAAACGGTGTTCAGCGTGTTGAACAGGAAATGCGGATTGATCTGGCTCGTCAGCGCGTCCATGCGCGCGCGAAGCAGAAGCTGCTGGTTCTGCTCCAGATTCATCTGGATGCGCGTGTTGTTCCAGATTTTGATCATCATCGCCACGCACATCAGCGACGACAGAACAACCAGCATCGCGTACCACCATGTAGTCGGGTGATAAGTGAATAGCCACCGCGGCGGTACGACTTCGGCCAGCTCAATCTCGACGACGTTGAAAAGCGTGCATGCCAGCAGCGGCAGCATTGCCCAGTTGCCCTTCGCATAACGGATGCCGCGCCAGATCCATCCGGGAATGCTCAGAAACAGGAACGGCCCAAAGTGCCAGACGTCTTCTTTCTCCGGCATCATTTCGCGAACCACGCCGGCAAGCAGACCGATCAAAGCGGCAGCAGGACTGGAGATCCATTCGTGATTGCCGAACGCAGGCAGGCTGATCAGCGATCCACCAAGCAGACCAACGACCCGGCCCCCAATCAGGCCGAGCAAGAACGATCCTTCGAGCGTCAGGTCAAAAAACCGGTAACCGACCAGGCGAAGCAGCACGCCGATGGCAAGCGGCGGCGCGAGGAACAGCAGCAGCATCACTTTCTGGTCGGAATCGCGGATTTCGGTGAAGAGCAGCTTGCGGAAGGAGTTGAAACGTACCAGAAGCGCGGCCAGTGAGGCGGCAAAGCCGACCTTCAGCACCAGGATAAAAACCAGGTCTTGTCCGCTGCCAAGTGTGCCCATTCGCCTCGAAAATGGCGCCTGAAAAAGCTCGAATCGCTTTTACGTTAGCCAAAGCGGCGAGCGATGTAAAGGGAAGTGCTTCAATCTCTTGCGGGCGGCCGCTCAATATGGCCTGTCGCGGTGCGCGATTTTGGGACTTCGCTTCTTGACTCCTCCACCGCGCGCCTTTATACACAGAGCATGGCCCATGACTTCCTGATTTACGACTTCGGAGCGGACGAAGGGACGGCGCAGCAGGCGCGGCACAAAGTGGAAAGCTGGGCGCAGGGCTTCCGCCTCGGCAAGAAGATCCTGCTGAGGTTCGAGCGAGTGCACGACGGCGCGGGCGATGATGGCGACCAGAAGCAGGCGAAAGCTTCCGCGGCGAAAAAGAAATTCGAAGGCGGAAAAACGGCCGGCGGCAATGTGCACGCAATCGTGAGGCTGGATTTTTCACCGCACGAAAAGCTGTCGCACCAGCGCTGGCTCGACCGCATTCCGACCGAAGAGCCGTTCAAGTCGGCGAAGGGCAAACTAGTGCGCGGAGGCGATCCCACGCATCGCGAAACTTCGGAACGATTTGAAGGGCTCGACTAGTTCGCGCCGATTCCTGCGATGTGCGTAAACAGTTCGGCTTTTGGCAGCGTTCGCAAGCTCAGCTATAATCAGCGCTGGTCCCAAGACCGGCGAACTTAGGCGAAACTAGGGAGCCGATGGCGACGCAGGCGAAACTCAAGTCCCAACCGTTTGACGCGATGAAGTTCCACGGGTTGGATCGGGATACCTTGATCCATCTCTACCGCACGATGTTTCTCTCGCGGCGGCTCGACGATCGCGAGATTCAGCTGAAGCGCCAGAATAAAATTTTCTTCCAGATCAGCGGCGCGGGCCATGAAGCCGTCCTTGCCGCGGCCGGATTGGTGTTGAAGCGGTCGCACGACTGGCTCTTTCCGCACTACCGCGACCGCGCGTTGATGCTGATGATGGGCGTCACCCCGCTGGAAATGTTGCTGCAAGGCGTCGGCGCGAAAGACGATCCGGCCTCGGGAGGCCGCCAGATGCCGTCGCACTGGGGCCATCGCGATTACCACATCGTTTCGCGCTCCTCTCCCACCGGAACGCAATTCCTTCAGGCCGTCGGCGCGGCGGAAGCGGGCGTTTATTACAACCGATTTCCGAAGGCTTACGATCAAGCGCGCAAGGCCCCTCTTGGCGGCAGCGTTGCCTTTTACAAGGACGAGATTGTTTACGTCTCGTCGGGCGACGGCACCACAAGCGAGGGCGAGTTCTACGAATCGCTGAATACCGCGACGAACAGCAAGTTGCCGATGTTGTATCTGGTCGAAGACAACGGCTACGCGATTTCCGTGCCGGTGGAAGTGCAAACGCCGGGTGGCAGCATTTCAAAACTTCTCACGGGCTATCCAAATCTGCTCATCGAAGACTGCGACGGCACGGACGTGCTGGAGAGTTATGCCGCTCTGAAGCGCGCTGCGGACTTTGCGCGTTCGCGGAAAGGTCCTGCGCTCGTGCATGCACACGTGGTGCGGCCGTACTCGCACTCGCTTTCCGATGATGAAAAGCTTTATCGCAGCGAAGCGGAACGCTCGGGCGAAGCGCAACGCGATCCACTTCCGAAGTTCGCGGTGCTGCTGGTTCGCGAAGGCGTTCTCGATGAGGAACAGATCGAGGCGCTCGAAACCGAAGTCGACCGCGAAATTGTAGAAGCCACCGACCGCGCCCTTGCCGCCGCGCCTCCCGCCGCCGACTCGATTTACAAATGGGTTTACTCGCCGGATATCGATCCGACGTCGAAAGAGTTCGACGCTCAGCCGAGGCGCGAAGGCCACCCGAAGACCATGGTGGAAATGGTCTCCGCGACGCTGCTCGATGAAATGAAGCGCGACGAGCGCATCGTGGTTCTTGGCGAAGACGTCGCGGACTGCAGCCGCGAAGATTCGCTACCGAACGTGAAAGGGAAGGGCGGAGTGTTCAAGGCGACCTCCGGCCTGCAGCGGAAATTCGGCGGTCACCGCGTTTTCAATTCGCCGCTCGCGGAAGCCAACATTATCGGACGCTCGATTGGCATGGCCATCCGCGGCCTGAAACCTGTGCCGGAAATTCAGTTTTTCGATTACATCTGGCCCGCGATGATGCAGCTTCGCAACGAGCTGGCCACCATGCGCTGGCGCTCGGCGGGCCACTTCAAGTGTCCAGTTGTGATTCGCGTCGCCATTGGTGGCTACCTGACCGGCGGCGCGATCTATCACAGCCAGTGCGGCGAGGTCACCTTCACCCATATTCCAGGTCTTCGCGTGGTGATGCCTGCCACGGCGCTGGACGTATGCGGCCTGCTGCGAACCGCAATTCGCTCGGACGACCCCGTCCTGTTTCTCGAGCACAAGCACCTTTACCGCCAGCCGTACAATCGCTCGGAATATCCCGGCCACGATTTCACGATTCCGTTCGGCAAGTCGCGATTGGTTCGTGAAGGAGCCGATGTGAGCATCATCACGTACGGTGCGGTGGTGCATCGCGCGGAAGTTGCGGCGGCGGAGCTGGCGCGCAACGGCGTCTCGGCGGAGATCATCGACCTTCGCTCGCTCAGCCCGTATGACTGGGATGGGATCGTAGCGACAGTTTCGAAGACGAATCGCGTGCTCGTAGCTTACGAAGACACGCGCTCCTGGGGCTACGGCGCCGAAATCGCCGCCCGAATCGGAGACGAGCTTTTTGACCGGCTCGACGCTCCCGTTCGCCGCGTTGCCGCCACCGATACCTTCGTCGCGTACCAGCCGAAGCTGGAAGACGCGATTCTGCCGCAGACCGAGGACATCGTGCGCGCAGTGCGGGAGCTGATTTCGTACTAGGCCCAGGCGCCCCTGGTGCCGATGGAGTGGAACTAATGTGGGCCGTGAAACGTATCTAGGGTAGGAGCACGAAGTGCGACATGGGTCGCACTTTGGGGAGGACCAACCATGAACTGCGTAGCGTGCCAGAAAGATCTGACTGCCAATTCGAACTTTTGCTACTTCTGCGGAGCGCGCCAGCCGAGTGCGCCGCCTGCGATTCCGCTCAGCCAGAAGCGCCTGATGCGGTCGGTCGACGCCAAAATTGGCGGCGTTTGCGGCGGTCTTGCTGAGTACCTGGATGTCGATCCCACCGTCGTGCGGCTGGTGTGGTGCTTGATTACCTTCTTCACCGGGATCGTGCCGGGAACCATCGCGTATCTGGTGGCCTGGCTAGTTCTGCCCGCACCGCCCAAGCCGTCCGTTGAAGTAATGCCTCCCGCGGCGCAGGGCTATACTCAGCCGTCGTAACTCCGCGCAGCCGCAGCTGCAGAAAACCGCCGTCAATCTCGGTCCTGGCCTTTCACTTTCTTCGAAGGGCGGCGCGGCCCTCGGCCACCGCCCTCTCCGGCAATCGCATGATCGAGCGAAACCAGCCCTCCGCCGACGGCCGCCAGAGTGAGCGAGCCGACCGCCAGCGCCAGCGGAAACTGGTAGTTGTCCACCGCCATCGGATTTGCGAACAGTTGGTGCACCTTCACCAGCGCCACAGACATCTCGACGAACAAAAACAGTCCCGCGACGCGCGTGAATAACCCCACGATCAGCATCGCGCCGCCAAAAAATTCGATAATCCCCGCCAAATAAGCGAAATAACCCGGAAAGCCCATGTGCGTGAAGGCTGCGATCGCCTCACGCGTGTGCGTAAAGAGCTTCGGATAGCCGTGAAACACGAAAATCACGCCCAATCCCAGGCGCAACAGCAGCAGCGCCGCGGGCTTTAGCCTTTCAAGTCCGTCCATTCCCTATTTCCCCAGAAGCAAAATGAATTCGCAAGAATGCGCGCCGCATTGTAGCAGAACCGTTCACGCGTGTTTCTTCGGCGCACATGGAAACTTTTTCTGCGCGCGTGTTTCGAACTTACTCCGCGGTTAGTGTAAAATCTTGCGTCACCTAGGGAGCCCATTTAGAGATGACCCAGCCCAGTCGCACAATCGGAATCGTCAACGGAGGAGGGGACTGTCCCGGTCTGAACGCCGTGATTCGCGCGGCTGTGCGCACCGCCAAGCTCGAGCACGATTGGCGAGTGATTGGAGTCACCAATGGGTTCAATGGCCTGATCTGGCCCGAGCAGTCGTTCGAGTTAACCATTGAGTCGATTCGCGGAATTCTCCCCCGCGGCGGCACGATTCTGGGCACCACGAACCGCGGCAACCCGCACTCCTTCCCAGTCGAAGAAAACGGCAAAACCGTGATGCACGACTATTCCGGTCGCGTGATTGAGAACATGAAGGAAATGGGCATCGAGGGCCTGATCGTAATCGGCGGAGACGGCACGCTCACGATTGCGCACCAGTTCGCGAAGCTCGGCGTAAAAGTGGTCGGCGTACCTAAGACCATCGACAACGACCTGCTTGCCACCGAATTCACGTTTGGTTTTGACACGGCGCTCCACGTTGCTACCGACGCGATCGATCGCCTACACACCACGGCCGAAAGCCATCAGCGCGTGATGGTGGTAGAAGTGATGGGACGCGACGCGGGATGGATCGCGCTGCACTCCGGCCTTGCCGGCGGCGCCGACGTGATTCTGATCCCCGAAATCCCTTTCACGATCGAAACGGTCTGCGAAGCCATCAATCGCCGCCAGGCCGCGGGCCGCTCTTTTTGCCTCGTGGTGGTCGCAGAGGGCGTCAACCTTCCGGAAAAAGACGCGCTGGGAAAGCCGTTTCCAAAGCTACATCCGGGCCAGGTCGGAAATGCCATAGGATCTGCGATCCGCGAGTATTTGAATCGAGAAGTTCGCGTCACCGTGCTCGGCCACGTGCAACGCGGCGGCTCGCCCAGTCCGTTTGATCGGACGCTCGCCACGCGATTTGGAGTGCATGCCGTCGACCTGATCGCCAAGGGACAATACGACCGCATGGTGTGCCTGCGCTCGTCGAAAATTGAATCGGTGCCGCTCACCGAAGCCATCGGAGCCAATAAACTGGTTGACCCGTCCAGCGACTACGTGCGTGCCGCACGCGCCGTGGGCATCACCTTCGGGGATCACCCGTAAATGAAGAAGTTGCTTCTTGGTTTTACCGTTGTCCTCGTTGTTTGCGTCGCGATGTATGTTCGCTTCCGCACTCCGCCCAAACCTATCGAGCTGGCCTATTCCGGAAATCGCCACACCACGCTGTGGAGTACCTCAGCGCAGGTGCGGGAGTCCATCGGCACGCTGAATTTCGGTGAACGCCTTGAAGTCCTGCAACGCTTTGAAGACCAGGTGAAGGTTCGTACGTCCACCGGCCTGGAAGGCTGGATTCAGGAACGCGACCTAATGACGGCTGATGTGTGGCAGATGGTAAAGGATCTTGGGATTGCCGCAGCTGAGATGCCTGTTGAAGCCGTCGGCCACACGAGGGCCATCGCGAATCTGCACGTAGGCCCCGGACGCGACACTCCGCGTATCCGTCAACTCGGCAAGGATGTTCACGTCGAGATGCTGGAACGCAAGGTACCCGCAGTGCCTTCGTCGTCAAATCCAAACACGGATGATGCCGGAGAAGTTACGCCCGGCGCCAAAAAGGAAGATTGGTGGCTGGTTCGGGCGAATACGCCGGACGAAGGACCGCTCGCGGGCTGGCTGCTCGGTCGATTTGTAGAGCTCGACGTCCCCGAGCCGTTGCCGGACTACGCCAACGCCGCTGGGATGCGAATCGTCGGCTGGTTCGAGCTAAATCACGTGAATGACGCTGACGGAGTCGCGAAGCCGCAATATCTGCTGATCGGTGCGCATGGGCCGGAAGGGCAGCCCTGCGATTTCACCCTGCTGCGCGTGTATACCTTCGCCGTGAAGCACGACCGCTACGAGACCGCGTTCCTCGACAGCGATGTCTGCGGCAAGCTGCCTATCGAGATCACCAAGGCCACGGCGCCCGGCGGCGACGTCGCATTCTCGTTCAAGGACATCACTGGAACCGGCCTGGAAGACCGCAAATATCGGTTGACTCAGACCGTCGTCCGCCGCATCACCGAGGGCGGCGAACCCGCGTCGCGAAAACATAAACGTTAATCACCGCGAATCATCCCGCTCCGAACCACCTCGCCTGGCTTGGTACTTGCGCTAGAGTCAAAATATGGACCGCGCACCCCAACTCGCGCTTGTGTTCGCATTGGCGGCGTCGATCGCGTCGGCCACCTGCACGGAACCGGCTTCGGGACTTTCGAACACCGCGCCCACCGCTCCGCGTCCGCCCTCGATCGCATACCTCGACGGTTGGGGAGTAAAAGGGAACGATCCCGGCCAACTGCAGGAGCCCTCCGCCATTGCCGCGGATTCCCTCGGCGACGTGTTCGTCACGAATTCCGGCAATGCGTACGTGAACAAATTCGAAGCGAACGGAACGCCGCTTCTCTCGCTGCAAGAAGATGGCTTGAATCATCCAGAAGCGATCTCGGTGGACGAGGGCGGCGCTTTCTACGTCGGCGATCCGGTTCGCGACAGCGTCTTCATTTTTCTGCCCAGCGGCGATAAGTACAAAGAACTTCACCTCAAGACGAAGCCGAGCACGGAAAATCAGCTCAGCATCGCCGTGGGCGACGACGGATTGATTCACGTGCTCGATTCAAACGCCGGGAAGGTTTTCACCTTCACGCCGCGCGCCAGGCTGTTGCAGAGCTGGGAACCAAGCGCGGGAGGATCAACGGCCAGCCGATATGGCCCGCTGACGCGTTCCTCCGATCAATTTCTATATATTGGCGACTCTGCGGGCACGATCTTGAAATTCACCCGCGAAGGCCAGCGCGTAGATGAGATTCGTCCCACATCCAGCGCTGCGCGTTGGGACGCAACCGCCGGCTTCGCCATCTGGAGCAATCATATTTTCGTAATGGACCCGGACGGGCACACGCTGCACGCCGCCGGCATGGATGGCGCCACAACGCTCGATGTCGATCTCGCTCCGCAACTCGGCCAGGGCCACCGCGCACCGCCGATTATCGCCGTTGATGCGCAAGGCGACCTGCTGGTCCTCGATCCGCTCGAATGCCGCATTCTCCGCTACCGCATTAAGCTCTAGGAACGCCGGGCCCCGCGTTATCATTTCAACGTATTTTGCTCGTGGAGAACCGTCATGCCCCTGCTGCTCACCGAATGCGAAGTGAAATCGCTGCTCACGATGCCCCTCGCGCTGGAATGTGTCGAACAGTCGTTCGTGCGACTCGCCGACCGTACCGCCGAAAACCGCTCCCGAACGCGACTGCACGCCGGTAAGACGTTCCTGCATTACATGGGCGCCGCGGATACCACAGGCGGCTACATGGGCTTGAAGATCTACACCAGCGTAAATCGCGTGCTGCGCTTCCTGATTCCGCTATTTCGGATCGAGACCGGCGAACTGGTCGCGCTGATCGAAGCCGATTACGTTGGGCAGATGCGTACCGGCGCGGCGAGCGGTATCGCCACGAAATATCTTTCGCGCGAGAACTCGAAAATAGTCGGGATTATCGGGACCGGCCTACAGTCGCGAACGCAGCTCGAAGCAACCGCATCAGTCCGCAGAATCGAAAGCACCCGCGCGTATGGCCGCGATCCAGAACGCCGCGAGCGTTTCGCTAGAGAAATGTCCGACCGGCTGAAGATCCCGGTCACCGCCGCCGCGTCCGCTGAACAGGCCGTGCGAGGCGCGGACATCGTGATTACGTCAACCACCTCGAGCGCCCCTGTGCTTGAGGGCCGATGGCTCGAACCTGGAATGCACATCAATGCCATCGGCGCAAACTTCCCACAGAAGCGCGAACTCGACGCCGAAGCCATCCGGCGCTGCAACCTGATCACCGCCGACTCGCGCGAGCAATCCAAACTGGAATCCGGCGATCTGCTTCAGATGTATGCGGACGACGCTCGCCGCTGGATGGAAGTGCAGGAAATCGCGGACGTCGTTTCAGGAAAAGTGCCAGGCCGGAAATCGCCGGCGGACATCACCCTGTTCAAGTCCAACGGCATCGCCGTCGAAGATGTGGTTACAGCGGGCAGAATCTACCAGCTCGCGAGCCAAACGGGAATTGGACGCGAAGTTCCGATGTGGCAGGAAAGCACGAGCTGAATTTTCAGGGAATTGCGCCCTAAGCGCGCGGTTGGCTGCGTAGGCGATTTAGCTGCTTGAAGAGCGCGTCGCGCAATCGCATCTTGGTCTCTTCGGGTAGCGGCGCGGGCTCGGAGTTGCAGAAGATCTGAATGGTCTTTCGCGTGGTATCGACGACGACGCGGCAGTCTTCGCAGCCTTCCAGGTGCTTTTCAATCGACGACTTCAAAATCGGATCGAGAGCTTCGTCGAGGTAGTTCGTCAATTCCTTGATGATGTTTCTGCAGTTCACTGATTATCGCTCCGCCGGAAATACTTGTTCAATTTCTGCCTCAGCTTGAGCCGCGCTCGCAGCAACCGCGATTTTACTGCGGGCACGGACAAGCCCAGTACGTCCGCCGTTTCTTCCGTAGACAATTCTTCGATGTCGCGAAGCTGGAAAACGATTCGGAAAGCTGGATCGAGTTCGGCGATCGTGTCGGTCAGGATTGTGCCAAGTTCGCTCTGCTCATAGCGTTCTTCCGGCGAAGGACCCCAGTCCTCGACTTCGCGCGGCATGGACTCTTCGCCCGTTTCGATCTCCTCGTCGAGCGAAACCTGGTTCGGCCGGCGTTTACGCAGCTTCATCAGCGCCTGATTCACGGCAATGCGGACCAGCCACGTGTAAAAGCGCGAGTTGCCCTGAAACTCGCCGAGGTGCTGGTAAGCCTTTAGGAAGGCCTCCTGCATCGTGTCTTCCGCGTCTTCGCGGTTTTGAGTGATGTTCTGGGCGAGTCGGAAAATCTTCCGCTCATAGCGGCCGACCAGCGTCTCAAACGCCGAGATATCGCCGGCTTTTGCGGCGGCAACGAGTTCGGGCTCGTCTTCCTTCACCACCGTCGACGGCAGCTGGGGGCGCGGCTGAACCGGATTCATCTTAGGAGCGCTCATGATGGATATTTGACCCTCGATGGTATCACAGGTGAGCATCCGATCCGATTCCACGCCGGAACCGCGAACTCCTGAAAACCGGCCTATTACGTCTTAGAAACGCCTTCGGACGTTGCCTTTGCGCACCCTCGCCGCACTGGCGATAATTATTCTGGGGATTGATGGCCCTGCCGCCTGGGCGGGGAAAGCTGTCCGTCTCGCAAGTGTCATTCGCTCCGAAGGACAAATGCGCACACTTCCGGACTATCTTCGCAAGGGCATGAAAATGATCTTGGTCGGCGCCAACCCCGGCGACCGGTCCGCTCGCGTTGGCCATTACTACGCGGGCCGCGGCAACCAGTTCTGGCCGCTGATGTACGAGTCGGGCGTGATTCCCGAGCCTCTCAGCTACGAGGACGACCGACGCGTTCTGGAGTTCGGTATCGGCATGACCGATCTGTGCAAGCGCCCCACGCGCGCGGTGGAGGAGCTGGAGCGGCAGGAATTCGCCGAAGGCCGCGTGTTGCTCGCGCAAAAGCTCGAAGACCTCCGGCCGCGGGTGATCGCGTTTAACGGAAAAATGGTCTTCGAGAAATTCACCGGGCGCGTGTGCAAGCTCGGCCTCCAGAAAGAGAAGCTCTACGGCGCGCACGTCTTCGTACTACCCTCCACCAGCGGGATCAACACCGGCAGCGACCACGGCGTGAAAATGCGGTACTTTAAGAAACTCGCCGTCCTCTTGAAGAGTCTAAAAGACTAGGGGAGAGGTCCGAACATGAGTTCGCCAGAGCAGGTTAAGAATTTTACGCCCGCAGATCCGCAAAATCAGGCGCCGCGGGTCGAGCAAGCAGCACCGCAAGACCCAAACGCGCTCGTGCTTCAAGAACGCCATGGCGCCATCGTCATCATTCGATTGAACCGCCCCGACAAATTGAATGCGTTAAATGTGGAGCTGGGCGAAGCGTTAGTTCACGCGCTGTTGAGCACGGTGGAAGATCGTTCGGTGCGCTGTGTGGTGGTTACCGGTGCGGGCCGCGCGTTCTGTGCCGGCGGAGATATCGCCGTCCTGCGCGACTTGCGCCAACGCAAAGACGCCAAGGAGTTCGAGCGCCTGCTCAAAGCCGGAAAAGAAATCGTGATGGCGATGGCCACAATGCCGAAGATCGTAGTGGCGGCCGTGAATGGGCCGGCCGCAGGCGGGGGCATGAATTTGGCGCTGGCGGGCGATATTCGCATCGCATCTGACCAGGCCAAGTTCGCGGAATCCTTCATTCAAATCGGCTTGTTCCCGGACTTCGGCGGCACGTATCTTTTGCCGCGCATCGTTGGCCCGGCCAGGGCTTCCGAACTTTTCTACACGGCTCAAATGCTTTCGGCCGACGATGCGCTGGATCTTGGCATCGTCTCTCGCGTGATTCCGCAGGCCGAATTCGAAGCCGAAACCAAGAAGCTCGCCGAATCGCTCGCCGGCGCTGCCTCCATGGCGCATCGCGACGTGAAGCACCGCATGAGTTCGGAGCATCGCAAAGAACTTGAAGCCGCCCTCGAAGAGGAGATTCGGCTCCAGCTTCACTGCTTCGAATCGGAAGACTGCCTCGAGGGTCTGAACGCGTTCGCCGAAAAGCGCAAGCCGAACTTTAAGGGCCACTGACGCCAGGACGTTCCGTGTCGCGGCTGTCCAGGGTTTTCTTTTCCCTACAACTTGAGCGATGATTCTGATGCGGTGTGCGATTGCGCCCGGAGTGCTCGGCACGCCGCCTCGAGAGGAAGTGGGAGAGAGATGACCAAAGATTTGATGGCGAACATCGAGATTACTCCGCGCGAGGCGGAGGCAGCGCTTGCGAAGGACAAAAGCATCCTGCTCATCGATGTCCGCGAGCCGTGGGAGTACCAGCGCGCGCACATCGAAGGTTCGAAGCTGATCCCACTGGGCGAAATTCCAGCAAACCTGCAACGGATCGAAACCGCCGACAACGTCATTCTGTACTGCCATCACGGCATGCGCAGTCTGGATGCGGCGGCATGGCTGCGACAGCAGGGTGTCACCGGAGCGCGCTCGATGTCTGGCGGGATCGACCGCTGGACCACGGAAGTGGATCCGCTCGTGCCGCGCTACTAGCCGTTGGCCGCACGCACTTTCCAGCGAGAGGAATCTCAGCATGTCGAAGAACAAGACCGCCGCAAAATCTCGCAAGGCCCGCGCTGCAGGATCGTCGGTGAGCCGCGCGAAACGAAAGTCCGTGCAGTTCCTGCAGAAACCCACGTGCACCTCGTGCCGCAACGCGCGCGCCTACATGGAGAAGCGCGGCTTCGACCTGCATTTCCGCGACCTCGATAAGCAGCGCCTGAGCGCGGCGGAACTCGAGGAATTGATCGGGGACCGCGACCACCGCGACTTCCTGAACACGCGCAACGAACTCTATCGGGCGAAGAATATGAAACAGAATCCGCCCAGCCGCGCCGAAGCGATTCGCATGATGGCCGAAACTCCGAACCTGATCCGCCGGCCAGTAATTATCGCGGGGGGCCGGATTGTTCTGGGTTTTGACGAGAACGGCATCGACACTTTGTAGAGTTTCAATTTTGTTCGGCCGGCGCGTTCGCGCGCGCAGCTTCAGGAGTCCCGCCAGCTCGTGGAAGTGAAAACAATCGGCATCATCGGTGCGCGCGGCGAAGGCAGACACCTCGCCTGTGCTGCGCTACTCGGCGGATTCAACACGATCCTCGAGGACGTCTCTCCGGAGGTTCTCGCGGTCGGTGTTGCATCGATTCGCGCGATGCTCGATGATCTGGTGACGAGCGGCAACATCTTGGCCACGCAGCGCGACTCGGCACTCGGCAATCTGGCGACGTCACGATCGGTGGAAGACGTGGCCCGCGAAGCCGAACTGCTGATCGATGCGCTTCCCGAAGAGCTGGAGGTGAAGCTCGAAATCTTCACCATCTTCGACAAGTTCGCAAAGCCCGGCGCAATTCTTGCCAGCGCTACACGCGAGACGCCAATCGCCGATCTCGCAGGCATGACGTTTCGAATGGAAGGCTGTGTCGGTATGCGCCTACTCGGCGCACCCTTGATCGCTTCCGCACTGGAGATCGTCCGAACCACTCAAACTGCTGACGCCACGATATTCACCTGTTCGGAAGTCGCTCGCCGTATGGGTTTGCAAGTAAAAGTCACCGAAGAGCGAGATTCGTGACTGCGCCTCCGCAGCCCGCTCCGTCGCCGCTGATCGAATTGCTCGCTGAGCGCATCGCCGCGAAAGGCCCGATCACTTTCGCGGAATACATGGAGACCGCGCTCTACCATCCTCAGTTCGGCTACTACTCGAAACCCGGAACGGCGATGCGCCATGACTACTTTACGAATGTCGACGTCAGTTCTATCTTCGGACGCTTGCTCGCGCGACAGTTGCACCAAATGTGGCTGGCGCTCGGCCGACCCAAGCCGTTCCAGCTCATCGAAGCAGGCGCAGGCTCAGGCGCGCTCGCGAAAAGCATTCTCGATTTCGTCGCGGCACAATTTCCTGAATTCTACGATTCGCTTCGCTACATCGCAGTAGAACGCTCCGAATCACGCCGCGCAGCACAAAACCAGTTGCTCGCAAAATATTCCGCCGGTGGCAAGTTCGAAACAGCGGCTGACCTGCCCGCACAGATTGAATCGGGAGTCATCCTTTCCAACGAGTTCTTCGACGCGCTCCCCGTCCATCGCGTGATTGGCACGAACACAGGTTTGCAGGAACTTTACGTTGGCCATGGCGCGAACGGCTTCTTCGAGCAATCAGGCCCACTCTCTTCGCCCGCGCTCGGCATTTACTTTGAGCGGCACGGCATTGCCCTGCTTCCCGATCAACAGGCCGAAGTCAATCTAAAAGCGTGTGCCTGGATTCGCGAGGCGGGGAAGCGGCTAACTCAAGGTTTCGTTCTGACGATCGACTATGGCTTCGAAGCCGCCGAGCTTTTCAGCGACCGACATATGCGAGGCACCCTGCTCGCCTACGACCGGCACCGCGCCAGCGAACGCTACTTCCGCGCGCCGGGAGATCAAGACATCACCGCGCACGTCGACTTCACGGCCATCGACCGTGCCGGTCAACGCGGCGGCCTCTCCCGCACCGGCAACACCACACAAGCCAATTTCCTGCTGGCACTGGCCCGGGAAAGCAATCTGACGGACCTGGAGTCCCGCGGCCAATCTGAACTGGAAAGCGCGAAATCTAGAAACGCCTTCAAAACGCTGATTCATCCGGAAGGAATGGGCGAGACTTTTAAAGTCCTAATCCAGCACAAAGGCATCCAAGAGACGCCTGCGCTAACCGGCCTCAGCCCGCTTTAGCCAAAATCGCGAAATTAATTCGTGGTCGAAGGACGCTTGAGCACAGGTTTGTTCGGATCGCCCGAAGGTGGTGGTGGCGCTGCATTCGATGGCGCCGCTGGGGCTGATCCCGCAGCCGCAGCAGCCGGTGTGGAATCATCGCCACTGTAGGGATGCTGCAAATAGCGGCCCGCTTCCGCCTGCGCACCCGCCGTGTCGTCGTTTAAGTGCTGCGCCAGACTGTACTCGTTTACGGCGCGTTCGCGCTGCCCAAGCAGATCGTAAATCTTGCCGATGTAGATATGGCTCCAAACTTCCGTCCACTTCGGATCGGCATCCCCGCCCAGTGCAGCGCGGAACGCATTCGCCGCCGATTGGTAGTTCTTCTGGTAGAACATCGCCTCGCCCTCGCGGAAATGCGCCAGAGAGCTGCTCGGTTGCGCGTCGAGCGCCTTTTGATATTCCTGAATGGCTTCGTAATACTTGCCAAGCTCGGCGTCGCCTTCACCACGCGCGATCAGGGCCCGCACACGAAGTCTCGATGTCGACTTCAGCAGATTGTTGTTCGGATCGATCACGATTCCATTCGGCTTCGGCCTGCCGAAGGTATTGATTACGAATGGCTGCGTGGTGCCGGTGACCAGAACCTTCGTCACCACCGGGTTACCTTCCGTGTCGATCCGGACTTCCACGGGCATGCGGAACGTATCGAGGTCCTGATGGATCTTTCCGACCACTTTGAATCCCTGCCTGGTGCGATACACGATATATTCGAGTCTGAACTCCGGCACACCTGTCGAGTTCAGCCACTCCGAGAAGAACGCGACCAGATTCACCGGCGGCTGGCCCTTCACCGGCGGCGGCACTTTCGTCGCCGCCATCTTTTCAAAATCGCTTAACGATGCGTTCTTCCCATCGTACTTCTTGAAAAAGTCCCGCAGCAGAGCAGTGAAGGCGTCATCGCCAATTTCGGTGCGCAGCATGTGGAAGACCAGAGCGCCCTTATCCGCCACAATCGACTGGTATTCGTTCGAAAAGGTCTGCAAGCGCGCTGCTTGCGAGATCGGCGCCGTGTCCTCATACATCAAAGCGCCCACAGCGAAGTCTTCAAGCGCTTTGTGCAGCCCGGCCGCGCCGTCGGCTTGCTCGGCGTAGAGCGCTTCGCCGTAGCGCGACAGGCCATCGGTCAACCACACGTCCGAGGCCGTTGTAGGCATCACGCGCGAGCCCCACCACTGCTCGGCGGCGAGCTGCGAGAGCAGGCGTTCGTTGACCCGTTGAGTCCACTGCCGCGCGCTGATCAGCAGCAGCCCCGGTGCAGCGAATCCGCTCACGGTCCCGTCGGGCATTTGCGCGATCGTCAAAGAAGTATCCTCGATCGGCAGCGGGCCGAACGCATCCGAAAAGTACAACATGATGTGCGAGAGCGAAGTGGCGTACGCGTTCGCGGTGTTCGCCTGCACCGGCGGCGTGTAGACAGACACGTTGAATCCTTCCACTTGTGCGGGCGTCAACTGTAGCGGGCCAGCCACAAACGTTCCGTTCGAAGCAGCCTGCTTGCAGTGAAACGTGTAGGACGCTTGTCCGGGCGCGTTCCGTCCAATTCCCGGCGCCATCACCGGCGAATCGGCTTTGCCCGTGCCGACGACGGCCATGGTGTCCGGCACAGTCACCTTGAAAGTGCCGGTGTATCGATTCGTCGGATAGTTCGTCAGCGGGAACCATCGCGAGGGAAGCAGCAAGTAGGCCGAGGTTTTGTCCACCGACGCGAAACGCACTCCGCGTGTCGGACTGTCGTCCTCGCTCGATACCGGGCCGGTGTAATCGAAAACGAGCGTAACGGTGTGCCCCGGTGGGACGGCGTCAGTCAATCCAACGGTCAGCATCAGCGGGGAATTTACGTCGCGCTCAAACTCGAGCGGCCGCCCGCCGGGGACGCTCACTGAATTGATTTTCAAATCCGGATGCAACTCGACGACTACGGTGCGCGACACTTGCTGCGCGATGAATTCCACTTTCGCCAGACCGGAGATCGTCTGGTCATTCGGATGCAGCAACACCTGCACGTCGTAATTGTTGGCGCGGAACGGAAACGACTTTGGGACCTGCGCCTGTGCGGCGCGCGGCTCAAGTGCGAAGATCGCTACAAGCGCCGTGAAAATTGCGATATGACGGGCGGGCAACCGGTGGATCGTGCGAGAGAATTTCAGCAAGAATAAGTACCTCTTGAGCCGTCGAGAATCCCTATCTCCTTCAGATACAGATTCAACGCCGCTAGTTGCCCCAGACAAAAAGGTTACAACATCCCCGCAAAAATGTCCGCAGCACGCTCGATCGCGCCGCCCGGCCCGAGTTTCGCCCTCACTTCGGCCAGGCCTGCCACTGCTTCCGCTCGTGCTTCTGGCGAATCGAGTATCTGGCGGACGTCCTGTTCGACGGCTTCGGGCGTGAAGCCGTCCTGGATCAGCTCCGGTGCCACCTCGCGACCCGCGATCAAGTTCACCATGCCGATGAACGGCGTGCGGATCAGGTGCTTTACGATCGCTGCCGTCGAGGCCTTGACCCGGTAGACCACCACCATGGGAGCGCCGAGCAAGGCCGCTTCCACGGTGGCCGTCCCGCTCGCTACGATCGAGCAGTCGGCCGCGGCCAGTGCGTCATACGTTGCGCCTTCCATTCGCTTGATTGGCACGCCAGGCTCTGCGTATCGCGCGAAAAATTCGGCGCTAAGCCCAGGCGCCGCGGCGTGTACGAATTGGACGCTTTTGTCCGACGCAAGGCGCTCGCACGCTGCTAGGACTCGGGGGTAGTTCTGCGCGATCTCGCTCGGGCGGCTTCCCGGCAGAATCGTAACGATCTTGCGCGTCGCGTCGAGCCCGTATCGCGCGCAAAATTCCTCGCGCGTCATGGTTCGCCGCACCGTATCCACAAGAGGGTGTCCTACAAACGTGACAGGAACGCCGGCTTCGCGGTAGATGGGCTCTTCAAAAGGGAAAATCACCACCATCTGCGAGACGCGGCGCTTCACGATGCGGACCCGTCCCGCGCGCCACGCCCAGATCTGCGGCCCGATAAAATATCCGACGGGGACCCTAATATTGTTCATCCGCCGCGCCACGCCAAGATGCGTGCCCGGCGAATCCACCAGAATCGCGAGTTTCGCCCCGCGCTTTGTCGCCGCGCGCTTCAGCCGGTTCTGTACGCTGATCACAGTCGGAATTTTGTGCAGCACCTCGGAGACGCCCACCACGGCGACTTCGTGATAGTCGGCAACGAGTTCGACGCCCGCCTCGGCCATCTGCGGTCCGCCCATACCAAAGAATTTCAGGTTCGCTCTCGCGCCCGGCTTTGCGCTTGATTTCGCGCGCATCGCCGTCGCTAGCTGCGCCGCGTACATGTCCGACGAAGCTTCGCCGGCCGAAAGCAGGATGGGAGTCTCGTTCATGCTTGAGGCGAGATAGTGGCAGGAATTGCGGCGGCCAACAAGAGAGCTTCGGCGAGACGAACGTTCCAGCGGCGGCGGTTCAGATCCTTACGCCCTTCGGCGCCGTGAAAACTTCGTCTCGCACGTTGCCCGTGTTCAACAGGTTCTTCGGCTCAAAAAGGATTACTTCGGCTTCTTCCTCAGCACAGGTCCGGTGCTCCACGCCTCGCGGAACCACCAAACACTCACCGGGCGCGAGCGAAACGATGTGGTCCCGAAACTCCACGCGAAACCGGCCCTTCCACACAAAAAAGAACTCGTCCTCGGCATCGTGCTGGTGCCACGGAAATTCTCCCCGCACCTTCACGATCTTCACTTCCTGGCCATTGAGCTCCGCCAACACTTTCGGCCGCCAGTGCTCCGAGAACAGCCCGAATTTCTCCTTGAGGTTGATGGCTTCCGGCATGGCTTGCTCCTGCATTCGCGCGAATGCTCGCGCGCTAATCGCTGCTCGAAACCGGTTCGGAAAAGCCGCTCTGTCGCCCCGTCGCCGGAAGCAAACCCGCGGCGAACTCCTGATCCTTGTACTGCAGTTGATAAAGTCGGTAGTAAATCCCGCGTAGGCTGAGGAGCTCCTGATGCGAGCCTTGTTCGCGCAGCCTTCCCTTGTGGAACACCAAAATATGATCGGCGTGCTGGATCGTGCTCAATCGGTGCGCAATGACGACGGCCGTGCGCCCCTTCAGCAAGCGATCGAGAGCTTCGCGAATCAGTAATTCCGTTTTTGTATCCACGGACGAAGTCGCTTCGTCGAGAATCAGGAACTTCGGATCGTGTGCCAGGGCGCGCGCAAAACTCACGAGTTGCCGCTGGCCCACCGAAAGCGTCGAGCCCCGCTCGCTGACTTCCGACTCCACACCGCGCGGTTGTGAGTCCAGGTACTGCCCGAGGCCCACCTCGCGCAACGCGCGTTCCGTGCCCGCGCGGTCGATCGTCGCTGTTCCCAGCTTCACGTTCGATTCGAGCGTGCCGGTAAACAGGAACGGGTCCTGCAGCACAATGCCGAACATCTTGCGCAGCGTCTCGAGTTCCAGTTCCCGAATGTCTACGCCATCCAGCAGAATCTGCCCGCGTTGGATATCGTAGAAGCGCAACAGGAGCTGAATCACCGTCGTCTTGCCGGCGCCGGTGTGTCCCACAATCGCCAGCGTTTCGCCCGGCGCTACGCGGAACGAAACGTCACGCAGTACCCACTCGTCGTCCTTTGGGTTCTCTCCGCCGGTGTAGGAGAACCAGACGTTACGAAACTCGATCTCGCCGCGCGGAGATTCGATCGTGGTCACCCTCGCCGCCGAAACAATCGTCACGGGCTCGTCGAGCAGCCGGAAGATTCGCTCTGACGCCGCCATGGCGCTCTGCAAAATGTTGAACTTCTCGCTCAGATCTTGAATCGGGCGGAAGAAGCGTTGTCCGTACATCATGAACGCCGCCACCACGCCGATTCCGATTGTGCCCGCAATCACGCGTGTGCCGCCTACCCAGGAAAGCAGCGCCATGCCGGACATGCTTAGGAATTCCACACCCGGATAGAACAGCGAGAACGCATCAATCGCGTCCTTGTACGCAATCATGTGCGTCAGGTTCAGTTTTTCAAACTGCGCCCGTGATTTCCTCTCGCGATTGAAAAGCTGCACCACGGACATGCCGCTTACGTGTTCCTGTAGAAACGCGTTGATTCGCGCGATCGCGGTCCGGATGCGGCGGTTCGCGTCGCGCACGCGGTTGCGGAAAAAGTACGTCAACAAAATCATGAATGGCAACGGCGAGAGTGTCGCCAGCGCCAGCAGCTTGTGCCATTTGAAGAGCACCGCCGCCATGGCGAACAGCAGCACGAAATCGTTCAGCATCGCCACAACGCCGGACGCAAACAGGTCGTTCAACGCGTCCACGTCGGTCGTCGAACGCGTCACCAGGCGCCCGATCGGGCTGCGGTCGAAGAAGCTCATCGGTAGCCGTTGCAAATGGGAGAAAATTTCCTTGCGCAGGTCGTACATCGTTTGCTGCCCGACCCACTGCATGATCCGGACCTGCACGTACTGGAGTCCAAAGCTCGCAAAAATCGAGCCCGCGTACGCCACCACGACCCACAACAGGCCCATCAGCGCCACGCTGCGTGGGATCACCTTGTCGTAGCCCGGCACGATGTATTTGTCGATGCCCAGGTAGAAAAGATACGGGCCAACGAGCTCCACCGCCGTGATCGCTAGCGTGAACGACACCGCTCCCACCACGTGCCACCGGTACGGACGCAGGTACTTCAGCAGCCTGCGCGTCAGCTGCGAATCGTACAGCTTGCCGAGTTTCTCTTCTTCGCGGAAATCGCTCATTCGCGCGCCAGCTCTTCTTCCAGCATCTGCTTCTGATTCAAATCCGCGTAGTAGCCGTTCAACGCCAGCAGTTGGTCATGCGTGCCGCGTTCGATGATTCGTCCTTCGCGCAGCACTACAATCTGGTCCGCATTCTTCACCGTCGAGACACGATGCGAAATCACGATCGAGGTGCGTTCGCGCATCACGTTCCGGAGGCTCGCCAGAATTTTTTCCTCGGTGTCAGTGTCCACGCTCGAAAGCGCATCATCGAGAATCAGAATGCGTGGTTCGCGCACCACCGCGCGCGCAATCGACGTGCGCTGCTTCTGGCCGCCCGAAAGCGTAATTCCGCGTTCGCCTACCATCGTTTCGTAAGTCTTTGGAAAACTGTTGATTTCGTTCGAGAGGCTCGCAATCTCCGCCGCCTCGTACACCTGATTCTCAAGCGCCGTCTCCACTCCGAACGCGATGTTCTCCTTCAGCGTGTCGCTGAACAGAAACGTGTCCTGCGGCACGTACCCGATCGCGCGCCGCAGTTCGGCGAGAGGGAACTGGCGGATCGAGCGCCCGTCGAGCAGCAGCGTTCCTTCCGGCGCTTCCCACAGCCGCGCCACGAGGGCAGCAAGCGTCGATTTCCCGCTGCCGGTCGGTCCCACAATCGCGAGCGTAGAGCCTGCTGGAATGTGCAGGTTGATATCTTTCAGTACGGGCGCCTGTGCACTCGCGGGCGCGTCCTTTTGGCCCTCGGGAGCGGTCGGATACGTGAACGTCAGGTGCTTGAATTCGATGTCACCGCGAATCGGCGGCGCGGCCGTGGCCACCTTGGAAGCTGAAACCGCCGCGCCCGCTGCTGCGCGGTTGCCGTTCACCGGAGCAGCGCTCCCCGGCTCGTCGTCACAGATGCTCGGCTTGGCGTGCAAAATAAAATTTAACCGGCCCATCGAAGCCGCGCCGCGCTGAAAAATGTTCGTCACCCACCCCAGCGCGATCATCGGGAAGACGAGCTGCCCGAGGAACCAATAGAACGCCCACATCGTGCCGACCGCGAATCGGTGGTCGATCACGTCCTTGCCGCCTTTGCCCAGCAGAATGACGAACGTCACGCCGATCAGCGCCGTCAGAAACGGGAAGAACAAGCTCCAGGTGGAAATCAGCTTGATGTTCTGGTCCACATAGTCGCGGTTCGCGTTGTCGAACGCGGCAATCTCCTGCTGCTCCTGCGCGTAAGCGCGAATCACACGAATGCCCGTAAGATTTTCCTGTGCGCGCGTAGAAAGCACGCCCAGCGCAGCCTGGATCTTTTCGGAGAGACGGTGAATCGTTTCGCCGAAAAAGCGCACCGCGAACGCCACTACCGGCACCGGCACGAACACCCACAGCGCCAAGCTCGGCGCCAGTTTGAACATGAAATAGACCGCCGGCAGCATCGTCACCACAGTCGTCGCGCTATACATGATTCCCGGGCCGAGCACCATGCGCACCGCGTTCAAATCGTTCGTCGCGCGCGACATCAAATCGCCCGTCCGGTTGCGCACGTAAAATTCAGGCTCCATCGCGACCAGCCGCTCCAGCATGTCGTTGCGCAGGTCGTATTCGATTTCGCGCGACACGCCGATCAAGATCCAGCGCGTCCAGAATGAGAAAAATCCCTTCACGAACATCACGCACACCAGCACGATGCAGAAAGCGCCCAAAGTGTGCCGGCTCAGCGGCGCGTAAAGGCCAATCAGCGGCGTCAATAGGTAGCGCGCATAGCCGTGCAGCGTGGTCAGCGTTTGCGGCGCGCCTTGCAGGCAATCGGTAATCATACCGATGATCAGCTGCGGCAGAGCGCCCACCGCACCCATCAATGTGAGCGTGATCAGCCCGACCGCGGTCATCCCTTTGTACTTCCGCAAATAGGGGAGGAGCGACTTCAGATCGTTCCAGCCCGAAGATTTTTTCTTCGGCTTGGCTTGCGAAGGCGCGACGACGGCGGCGGATTGGGCGGCTGCACTCACAGGTGAACTTGCGACTCCGGTGTCTCGAGTTGCGGTACTTCGCTTAAAAATTGCGTGAATGACGAATCGAGCGACTGGTAGCGGTTCACTTTGCCGTTCCAGCGAACACCCAACGCGGTGATGTGCCCGCCTTTCGGCGCGACGATGGGCGAGAAGTACATCACCAGGCCCTTGGTCGGGTCTGTCCGATCGAGCTGCAACCGCCAGCCGTTCACCGGCGCGAGCGGAATTCCGCCCAGAAATCCCTTTTCGTTCTCCAGATGCTCGTCGCCGCGCAGAACTTCCTTCCACACGTCGCCGTTGTGCTGAAGCACCACCAGCCGGTTGAACAAAATACCCGGTGCAACTCCCGGCGGCGTGGTTTTCAGCGCGTTGATCGCCAGGATCTGCTGCTTCCCGTTCTTTGCCAGATCGCCGTACGCGATCACAGTGGTTTCCGCGCCCAGCGATTTATCGGCTACGTTCTGGATATCGTCCGGAATTTGAAGCGGAGCATCGGGCGTGCCGCCCACGTTGCCGGTCAGCGCGGCGTTCTCGCTCGACGATTTCGATGCCGGCGTCGAGGGTGTTTCCTTCGGGGCGGCCGAGTTGCCGCCTCCGCAGGATGTGAGTACCAAGGCGACCGCACCCAGGAACGACATCCACCCAAACTGTTTCCATTGGTTCAACGCTAGAGGACTCCCGGACCGGATCATCGGATGCAGTGTGCGGCTGCCGTGCCTTATCAGACCTTCGCGGCCTTCCAACGTGAGCAGGCTGCGCATTGATTCTAGCGTGCGCACCGGCTGCGCGAAAGTAAACTCTCGACGCTCCGAATTGCTACCGCGCCGCGATGATTTCTTCCATTCGCGCTTCGAAATTTTCCTCGCCTTCCGACCACAACTTCAGCCTGTCGACGGGCAGCTCGGTTTCGACCCGCCTCACCCAGTCGAACAGCTTCTTGATGTTCTCCCGCGTCTTGTCCTTATACACCTGTAGATTCGCGGGCTGCTTCATGGATTCCAGAAAAAGCGCCTCTTCGGGACTTTGCGGCGCCGGACGTGTCTGCCGGATGCCGAGCAGGCCGCCGTGTCCGGTGAAGAAGTGTTCGAATCCGAGATCCACCTCGAAGTGCCCGTTTTCCTTCCAAAGGCTGCCGTCGTAGCCCTCGGCGTTGCAGTCAATCGTCAGCGCTTCAGGCGACGGTTGCCAGGTCGGCGGTTCGCCCGCGCGTGTCCACAAATCCCAGTGCGAACGGACCAGATAGTTCGAATCGTCGTGCAGGTGCGGCATCGCGAGTTCCACGATTCCGGCCGCGTCCATCGGCGCTGAGCGCAGATCCAATTCCAGGACCGGTGTCTCGGAAGAATCGAGCGCGCGAATTTGTAGGTAGCGGAAACCCGGTAGTTTCTCCGAGTAGGGAACCGTGCCAAGAAAAGCGCCAAACCGCTCCAAAATCGACTCTTCGGGAAAGTCCTTCAGCCACACGTTGAGGAAAGCTTGATTGGCCATCCGTCTAGTATAACGTTCTGGCGCATCGGACGTAACGCGCGCTAATCCGATGGAATCTATTCCGTGCTGTAACGAACTTCGTAATGCGTTGCGAAGTTTTCGATGCGGATCAGAAGCGCTTCGGCCTCCGGATCAAAAACCGGAACGACGTAATGCGGCCCGGCGAACTCTTTGACGGCGTCGAGGTTTCCGAAGTAATTGATCACCGCGAATTCCGACTCCATGGAGTCGTCCTTTCGCAGAATCGTTCCGCCCAGATAGCCTTTGATCGTTTTCAGCTCCGGTAGCACCCGAGTCTTCAGCAAGGTCTCATAGGCGTCTGCGTCAGCCCGCTTGGTCCAGCCCCGCCAGTGTCTTGCGATCACGGATTGCTCCTCTCCGGCTTCTTCAACGTGAGAACAATTCTGCCCGAAGATTCTTCAGGCTCAAATCAAGTGCTGCGAAAGTTGTTCGAAGGGGGCTAAGGCAGCTAGAGGTTGGGACGGTCTTACTTCTTCGGGCCTGACGAACCAGGACCGGGCAGATCGCTCTCATCCGCCTTGTAGGCCTCGGAGAGGCCGAGCAGCCGCTGCTTCAACGTGTCGCCCACGCCGCCCAGCACTTCGGCGCACGTATCGCGGATGCGCTTTTCGGCCGCCCTTGCCACGGTGTCGAGCACGGATTGCGAATGCTGCCCAAGCGAGGTAGCCGAGGCGAGCAGCCACTGGTTCGATGCGTTTTCGAGGCGCGTCTTGTAGCTTTCGATCGATTCTTCGGTGGACTTCTGCAGTTGCTGCATCCACTGCTTCTTCTCGGCTTCGCGCTGCGCATCCCACTGCTCGATCATCGGCACCAGATGCGACTGCAGGAATTGCCGCGCCTGATCGACCCCGACCGTCATCTGCTCGTCCAATTGTTTTTGGAATTCCGAGAGCGATGTTTCCCGGTTGTATTCCATGTCCGAACGCGCTTTTTCAAGCGTCGATTCGGCAGCGCTTTCAAACCGCTTGAGCGAATCCGTCGTTGCGCGGTACACCTGATCCGAGAACCCGGCGGTGACCATCTGCGCGGTCTCGCTCATCTTCTCGCGCTCGCGCCCGATCACTTCCTTGGCCGCGTCTTCAATCTGCGCCGTGCTGTGCTCCACGTACGTACGCCGGTAATGATCGAGCTCGGACGCGAGCAAGCTGGAAACTTCCGCCGCGCGGTCTCGCAGCGTCGTTGTCGATTGCTCCACCGACTTTTCCAGCGACGCCTGCATCGATGTCTGCGCCTTCTTCTGGTACCACTCGGCGGTCTTCAACATCTGGTCGTAATGCTGGTGCTGAATCTCGCTGCCGCGCTGCCCGAGTTCCTCTTCGATCTTCGCGACCGTCTCGCGTCGCGTCTGATCGAGTTGCTCCGGTACCTTCGCGGTTTCTTCGCGCACCCGCGCCAGCGCCGCTTGAATTGCTTCCTCAGACGCTACCTGCGCTTGTTCGCGAATCGTGTCCTGAATCCGGTCGGCGCGATCGGTGGCCTGCTGCAGCTGCTCGCGGATGCCGGTTTGGAGCAGCGTCACTTCCTCCACCGCCTCCTTCACTTGCGCCAACGCGTTGGCCTGGAGCTCGCCTATCTGTCCCGCTGCGTTTTGAACGTGCAGGTTCGCCGTCGATTCCAGCTGCGCGAACTGGTCGGCTACGTTCTTCGCGTGCTCGCCGGCAAGTCGGCCCAGCTGTTCGGTGGCGTTCTGGACGTGCGTGCTGGCCGAGTCGCGTGTGCGCGCGATTTCATCCGTGGCGTATTGCAGGTGGTTCTTGATGTGGTTGTGGGTATCGTTCGCGCGGGTCTCGGCGCTTCTTAGTTCGTCGATCGCGTGCTCGACCTCATTCAGTTTGGGCGTGAGCTTCTGTTCCACTTCACCCGAAACGCGCTCAAGCACTTTCTGTGCGGAAGCCTCGATGGCCGGCTCGATCTGTTTGGCGCGCTCCTGGATCACCTGCTCGGCGCGAACCGTGATTTCCTGATATTGCGACGCCAGATACTCGTCCAGCTGCTGCTGCGTACGCTGCAGCGCGGTCTGCGTCGCTTCGAAAAGTTGCGCCTTCGCTTCTTCGGCGCGCTGGCGCTCCTGCTGCAAGCCGGCGCCGGCCGCTTCAATTCGCGCTGCTGCAGACGCGATCGCTTCGTCCAGCGAGGCGCGCAAGCCCTGCGCACGGTTCGCCACATCCAGCTCGGCCTGCTTCACAGCTGTCTGTGAAATCTCACTCGCCTTCTCGGCGATCTTCTGCGACGCGGATTCCAGTGTCTTCTCGAATTCAGCGTTCCAGCGCGCTCGGGCAGCCGTGCCGTCTTCCTCAGCCTGTTCGAGCGTTCTCGATCGGACAGTTCCTGCCGTGTTCTCCAGGTTCTTACGCCAGTTCTCGAGATGCTGCTCGGCCGCTTCGGGCGAGCCCAAAATGCTCAATGACGGAGACGCTGCTTCGCGATCGCGTAGTGCGCGGTCCACTGCGTCGGCCACTGATTGTTGCATGCTCAATGTCGCGGTTTGTTCCGCAGCGCGCTTGGCTGCTTCACCCGCGGCTTTGTTTACCGCGTCTTGCACCGCGAGCCGAACTTTTTCATCCAGCCCCGCTGCCGACGCTTCTGTCGTCTTGCGAGCCTCTTCCAAAATGGAAGTGGCCCGTTCGGTCGCCTGCTGCGTGACCGATTTCAGCGCGGTATCCGACACGCGCTGCATCGATTCCTGAATCGCTTTTTCCACCGCCTCGTGAAGCTGCGCGTCCAACTGTTGCCGCGCAGCCGACATCTTCTCGCTCACCGCGAGCGCCGCGTCGTGTCGCAAGGTTTTATCGAGATTTTCCTTCGCTTCGCTCACCATCCGCGCCATCTGGCGCGCCAGCACCGCTTGCTGGTCCGCCGCGGCCGGAGCAGGGACCACGTGGATCTTGCCATCGCCGGCGCCAGGCGCACCGGGTACCACACCTTGCGGAATTCCGGACGCCGCACTCTTCGGCGGAGCCGGAGAAGGGGGCGCGGAGACGACCGGAGCGAACGGCGTTGCCGGCGGCGGACCCACTTTTGCCACAGGCGGTGGAGGTGGCGTGCTCGATTTCGGCGGCGCTGGAATCGTGGACCCCGAAGCTGGTGCCGAAGTCGGCGTCACTGGAATTGTCTTCGCGGCCTGGAGAGCAGCGGCGCTGGGCGCGGGCGGAGCGGCAGGCGCAATTTTGAACTCCGGTACGCCACCGATCGGGTCGCCGGAGTACACCGATGGTTTCGTGCTCATAGCAGATGATCCAGGCGCGTTCGTAGTCGTCGGCGCTGTCGGCGACGCAAGCTGTTCGGGGGGCGCATCGACAGGCACGGGCGCCCAGTCTTCCGGCGGAAACGCAATGCCCCAGACGTTCGCCGCGTTATCAAACTCGAGCCCGATCTGGAAGAGTTCGCGCACCGTGCGCGGACGCTGTACCCAAACGACCCGGCCTTGAATCTGGCGAGCTTTTGCTCCCGCCTCAGGCCGCGGCACTTCCAGATTGACCAGGGAATTCTTCGGAACGTAGTGTTTCGACTGGTACTTGCAGCCGTGGCAGTTGACCATCACCGTGGTCGTCCGCTCTTTAAATGGCTGTCCGAGCGCATCGGTACCCGAGACCGTGATGGGCACGGCCTGCACGATACGCGTGCTTCGCCGCTTCTGCGGTACGGGATCGTTGGACAGGGAAGACTCGGACACCCCAACCCCTCCGAAGGCTGATTTCCAAGGGTAGCACCTCCACGCACGTCCGGCAGGCCGTCAACCCTGGCCGTGCGTAAAGGTACTTAACTGTCTAGGAGCATTCCAACAGGACTCAGGGAGGCTTCCTAGAAGCCTCAACCAGGGCCGTTTTTATGGAGGTTTGGCTGGTCGGGTTAACGTGGATTCGGTGAACTTTTCGCTTCGTGTGCCTTGCCTGTGAGGGCGTCCTTCAGCTCTTTCGCGACCCACAGCGGTCCCACGAGAAAGTAAATCACGCCCTGAAAAAACGCCGGCTTATTGCCCTCGATGCGGTGCCCGGTGAGCAACAAAACCCAGCCGCCCACAAACAACGCCAGCCCGATTTTCCAATACGTAAAACACGCCAAGAGCAGCCCGGCAATGATGATCGGGATTCCGACTCCGTGCAGCACCTTGTTCCATCCGTTCGTGTGCTCGTGGTCGTATTGCGCCATGTATTTGTCGAGGGTGGACAAGAGGGTCCTCCGAAACCGATCGCCTCCTTATACGCCCAGCCCGGTCCGCGTGCAAGTGCAACGCATCTCATAGGAACCGGCCGTTATGGTGGAATGCACGTTCGCGCCGGCGCTAGACTGTTCGTTCGCGCGAAACGCGCACGAAAAACAAGGGAGCGTCCACCTCGGTCGATGAGGAAATTTCTGAAGTGGTTTGGAATCGCGGCGCTGATGATCGCGGTCGCTGCCGTCCTCGCGCTCACCGTATTTACGTCCAAGCTCAAAAGCGAAGCCAAATCAAGAATTCAGACCTACCTTCAACAGCGTTTTCAGAGCGACGTGCGTTTCACCGATTTTGATGTCTCGCTCTACCCTATGCCGGGCGCAACAATCGACGGCCTTGCCCTCTACCACAAGGGCCGCACTGACCTCCCGCCGCTTATCAGAATCCGCCGCGTCACCCTTCGCACCGGGATCTTCGGCCTGTTTGAGCGCCACATCCGGATCCGCAGCGTTCAGCTCGAGGGTTTGGTGATCACTTTCCCGCCGAAGAACAGCGGCGCGCGCCCCGAGATTCATGCGTCGCAAGTCGACCTTGCCAAGAAATATCCCGTGCTGATCGACGAGATCGACGCCGACAATGCCATGATCTCGATCATGCGTTCGGACACCAACAAGCCACCGCGGGATTTTCCAATCCAGCATCTGCACATCCAGGATTTCAGTTTCGATGGCCCCGCAAGATTTCAAGCTCAACTCACGAACGCTGTCCCTACCGGCGAAATCGATGCGTCCGGCGAGTTCGGCCCGTGGATTCCTGACGAGCCGCGCGAAATGCCGGTTAGCGCGCACTACGCGTTCAAGAACGCCGACATGGGCACACTCCGCGGATTGTCCGGCACTTTGCAATCCATCGGCGTCTTTAGCGGGCCGCTCGATTATCTGAACGTGATCGGCACAACGGACGTCCCCAATTTCGCGCTGCGCATCAGCACGCATCCCGTGGCGCTCCATACCGACTTCACCGCCATCGTCGATGGCACAAACGGCAATGTGATCCTGAAGCCCGTCGTCGCTCGTTTTCGACACACCACATTCGTTGTGAACGGCGAAGTCGTCGACCTCAGCAAAACCGAGAAGGGCCGCACCATCCTGCTCGATGTCGTCTCCAAAGAGGCGCGCATCGAAGACCTGCTCTTCCTTACTGTGAAAAACGATCCGCCAATCATGACCGGCGACACGCATTTCACGGGCAAAATGGAAATTCGCGAAGGTGAAGAAGATTTGCTCCAGAAGCTCTCCGTCAACGGCGTCTTCGACGTCGCTCAGTCGCATTTCACCAGCCCCAACGTGCAGGAGAAAATTGATTCGCTCAGCCGCCGCGGCCAAGGTCATCCGGGGGACAATCTTATCGATGATGTCGTCTCCGACCTGAAAGGCAATTTCGTGCTGACTCATGGGGTAATCAATTTTTCAGATTTAGATTTCAGCGTCATCGGCGCCACGGTGGACCTGCACGGCAACTACGGTATGGAGAGCGGCGCGCTCGACTTTCACGGACACCTGCTCTTGCAAGCCAAACTCTCGCAGACCATGACCGGCGCGAAATCCTTCTTCCTGAAAGCCGCCGATCCTTTTTTCAAAGGCAAAAATGGAGGCTCCAGCGTCCCCATCAAAATCACAGGTACGAAGGACCATCCGCAGTACGGTTTGGATTTGGGAGGGGGAAAAAAGAAATAGGGAGCTACGTCAACCAACTCGGTCGCCCGCACATCGAAGTCTGCGGGCAGTTAGCGCGGGGAAATCAGAGTTCCCGCCGGCCTTCCATCGCCTTCGACATCGTCACTTCATCCGCGTACTCAAGATCCGAGCCGACCGGAATCCCCATCGCGATGCGCGTCACGCGCACGCCCAGCGGCTTGATCAATTTCGAAAGATACACGGCCGTTGCTTCGCCTTCCGCCGTCGGACTGGTCGCCACTACGATCTCCTCCACTCCGCCGCCCTTCAGCCGCTCGATCAGGCTCTTGATCTTCAATTGATCCGGCCCGATACCTTGCAGGGGTGAAAGCGCGCCGCCCAGCACGTGATACAGGCCGTCGAACTGCCGGGTCTTTTCTACCGCCTGAATGTTCGTCGCTTCTTCCACCACGCAGATCGTCCGCTTGCTGCGCGACAGGCTCGAGCAGAAGATGCACGGGTCCATGTCCGTGATGTTGTTGCACACTGAGCACTCCCGAATTTTTTCCTTCGCATCGCGGATCGCGTCGGAAAGCGCAAACGCCTGCTCGCGGTCCACTCTCAGCAAATAAAACGCGAGACGCTGCGCCGTTTTCTGTCCGATTCCCGGCAGGTGCTTCAATTCGTCGATCAACCGCGTTATCGAGGGAGCAAAATCAGGCATGAAACTCCATTCCACCAGAAAAATCTGCCGCTAGAAAAATTCGTAAGAAGGGAAACCACACATCTCGGAAGTATCGGTTGCGGTCCCGCGTTATTCCGTTTAGAAAAGGCCCGGAATCTTCAATCCGGCAAGGCCCGGCATTCCGCCGGACAATTCCTTCACTTGCTTGGAAAGCTCGTCGTCCACGCGGCGCGCCGCTTCGTTCACTGCGGCCAGGACCAACTCCTGCAGCATTTCCTGATCCTTGCCCTTGAACACATCCGGTTCGATCCGCACCTCGGTCAGCTGTTTCTGCCCGTTCATTTTCACGGACACCATTCCGCCACCCGCAGTGGCTTCCACGGAAATTTCGCCGATCTGCTTTTCCAGCGTTTCCTGCGCCTGCCGGAACTGCGCCAGCATTTGTTGGAGAGCTTTCACTTCCATGGGTCACTCCTCGCCCGGGTGTCGCACGCTCGATATCCGTCCACCGAACTTTTCGAGCATCGCCCTAACGATAGGATCCTGTTCGAACCGCGATCGCAATTCAGACTGCTTCGAGACAGCCGCGCGACTTGAATCCAGTTTAACACACACGCGCAGCGGTTGGCCGAGCACTTGCTGCAGCACTGTGCGCAATTTCTCCATCGGGTCTTTCGCCTGCAACATTTCGGAGATGTTGCGGCTCTCGGCTGGAAAAATGAGATGCAGTTCGCCGTTCTGCGTTTGCCAGGCGGCTACCGAATCCAGCATCGAAGCCAGAAATTTCGAACCCGAAACGCCCGCGAGAATCGCCGAAACTTGTTCCGGAGTCAGATCCTGCAGTCCTTCGCTCGGTGTGAATCCTACCGGCGCAGGTGTTTGTGACTCTGCCGGCTTCGGTGCGATTTCGTTTTTCTCCGCCGCCACAGGCACAGACTTGGGCGCGGGCTCAGGGGCGACCGTCGGTTTCGTTCCAAAAGTTCGGCCACTCACTCCAGCCGCTGGCGCCAGTGGAATCGGAGCCGCGGCCGCGTTCGTCGGCATCGCAGCGTTCGATGCCGACGGCGCGAAGCTCGTCGCCCCAAATCCCATAACCTTTGGAGCAGCGCTCGAATCGGCGTCAACGGAAGGCGCCATACGCACCGCTGCGCCTCCATAAGAAACAGTTTGCGCGGGTGCTGACGAGTGCAGTCCTTCGGAAAGTCTTCGCCCCGCTGTTCGCGCTGAGTTCGCTCCTGGCGTCGATCCTCCAAACGCCGAGCCGCTACCGGAAGCGCTGCCTCCTGAAGCCCCGCCGCTCGAACTCTTCGCCGCCACGCGCATTTCACCGCCCCGCATCTCCGCGAGCAATTCTTCCAGCGGCGCGAGCCGCTTCGCGTTGATCATTTTCAGCAAGCCCAGTTCGAGATGCAGCCGCGGGTCAGGCGCGTGCCGCAGGTCGCTATCGGTCGCCATCAGCAAATTGAAGAAACGCGTCAGGTCTTCCTCGCTGAATCGCGACGCTTGCTCGGTGAGCCGTCCGCGCTCGTCCGGCGGCGCTTGCACCAACTCCGATTCCGCGCCGCACACCTGCGTCACCAGCAAATTCCGGAAATGCCGGATTGACTCGCGGCAGAAATGCTGCAGGTTTTGCCCGTCGGCGATCAGGCGGTGAACTAGCGCCAGCGCTTTCTCCGTCGACTGCTCGGAAATCGCGTTCACCAGATCGTCCAGCACGCTCTCCGCAACCACGCCCAGGAGTTCGCGCACGTTTTCGTCGGTGATCGTGTCGTCGCTGTAGGCGATCGCTTGCTCCATGAGTGAAAGCCCGTCGCGAAGGCTGCCTTGCGCCGCGCGCGCCAGCACCGCCACAGCGCCCGGTTCGATTTTCAGATTTTCTTCTTTCGCGATGCGTTCAATCTCGCCCGCGATCTCACGAAACTCCAGCGCGTGAAAATTGAAAAGCTGAGCGCGCGACTTGATCGTCTCCACCAGATCTTCGGCTCGCGTCGTCGCTAGAATAAAGATCACGCCTTCCGGCGGCTCTTCGAGCGTCTTCAGCAGCGCATTCGAAGCTTCGTCGGTCAGTTGATGAGCTTCGTCCAGAATCACAACTTTGTAACGGCCCTTTGCCGGCGCGTAACGCACCATCTCGCGCAGTTCGCGAATCTGGTCGATGCCGCGATTGGACGCCGCGTCGATCTCCAGCACGTCCAGCGAACGTCCCTCGGTGATCTCGCGGCAGGAATCGCATGTGTTGTCCGGCTCGGCGCTCGCGCCTTTCGCGCAGTTCAATGCCTTCGCCAGAATGCGCGCCGTCGTCGTCTTACCGACTCCGCGTACTCCCGCAAAAATGTAAGCGTGCGCTACGCGGCCGGACTGAATCGCATTCGCCAGCGTCCGCGTCACGTGGTCCTGTCCCACCACTTCCTTGAACAGGCTCGGCCGGTATTTGCGCGCGATGACCTTGTAACTCATGAAACTGGCACCTTCCCGCACGCGGACGCCATCCAGCGCCCGCCAGTTGCCGTCATCATCTCAGATTTTGTTGCGTGGGAGTGGTTCGCCTGAAAATTTGCCGCGTGGGCCGCGCCTGTGAGAACCGGAATTACGAAAAGTACGATCGTCTTGGCCTCGTCCATTTTCGCGCTATCGCGCTCGCGCGATTCCGGCAGCAATGAGAGGAACTTCGGGTACTCCGCGGCACACGAGACTGGCCCGCTACCGTTGCTCCCTTCCGGGCCTGGCGGGGTTTGCGGGGAATCGTTGCACAGAGCCCGAAGTTCCACTGATGAGCAGTCCGCACCAAACAAACTGCCCGCAAAAATCTTAGCACACGCCCGCTAACCCGCCACTCCCGATTCGGCTACTTGCGCAACCTTCCTGATCCTTACGCTCTCGCCGCCGCTCCACACCTCGGATTGTGATTCTGCCTTCTCGACGCCGCCCGCAGCGCCACTCAACGTCCAACCAAGCTCTCCGTATCCGCGAGCGGCGCAACGCGAGCTTTCGGCGTAGCGCAAGCCATCGCCGCTTTGCTCCAGCCAACACCACTTCCCTTTACCAGGCGCACCGCGCCACAACGAGCCACGCCACAGGCGGAACTATCACCCCACAAATCGCGTACCCGCTTCAGCAGCAGGGAGGACTTATGAACGGACTAGGACGAGACGTTTCCTACGCAGCGCGGCGCTTGCGGCATTCCCCGGGATTCGTAGCTGCGGTGGTTCTGTCAATCGGCCTCGGAATCGCCGCCAACTCCACAATCTTCTCCATGATCAGCCGCTTCGTCCTGAAACCCGCGCCGGTCGGCGACCCTCCCACGCTCGTAGGCCTTCACGTAACGCACGACGGCGAACAGTGCTGCAATCACTTCCCGTATCCGGTGTACACCGACGTTCGGGACAAATCGCAATCTTTTTCCGGCGTCGCCGCGTACGACGAACTTCTTCCTGCCTCAATCGGCGGCCACGGAGAACCCGAGCGCACCTGGGGCCAGGCCACCACCGCGAATTATTTCGACGTCGCTCAGCTGCCGATGACCCTCGGCCGCGGCTTCCGTTCCGATGAAGAGCGCGAGCCCGTGGTGGTCATCAGCCACGAACTCTGGCAGCGCCGTTTCGCGTCCGATCCGCAGATCCCGGGAAAGCCGGTTCGACTCTCAGGTCATCCGTATACGGTCGTCGGCGTCGCGCCGTCCGGTTTCCGCGGCCTCGACTTTATTCTCGCGCCGCAATTCTGGATTCCGCTCGGCATGGTCGAACAGCTCGCACCCGAAGTTCCCAAACGCGACTCCCGCGATCAGCACTGGCTGGCGGTGATCGCGCGCCTGAAGCCGGGAGTCAGCCGCGATGCCGCCGACAGGGAACTTGGCGTCCTGGCTAAGAATTTTGCTGCCGCTTATCCCGCCACCGACAAAGGCAATGGCTTTCTACTCGATCAGGCCGGCGGACTTCCCCCGCGCGACCGCAAGAGCGTTCTCGTTTTTCTCGCTGCGCTCTTAATTGTCGTTTTGCTCGTTCTCGGCATCGCATGCGCAAACGTTTCGAGCCTTTTGCTCGCGCAAGCCGCAGGCCGTCAGCGGGAGATGGCCATCCGCATTTCTCTCGGGGCTTCGCGACCTCAACTTTTGCGTCAGCTTCTGGCCGAGAGCGTATTGCTCTCCCTCGCCGGCGGTATCGTCGGAACGGCGCTCTCGCTCTGGGCTACGTCCGCGCTCTCCGCGTTTCACGTTCCCGCGCCGGTGCCGCTCGACGTCAGCGTTTCCGTCGACTGGCGCGTCCTCGCTTACACGTTCGCGCTGAGCATCGGTTCGGGACTATTGTTCGGCTGGATTCCTGCGTGGATCGCTTCGCGCCCACTTCTCACCACGGCGCTCAAGGGTGAAACCGCGCTTGCGCGCCCGGGCCGCCGCATCACGCTGCGCAACGCGCTGGTCGTCGCGCAAATAGCGATGTCTCTGGTGCTCCTTTGCGCCACCGGACTGTTCCTGCGTAGCCTGGAACGCGCCTCGAACATCGACATCGGTTTCCGCCGCCTCGACGTGTTGATGCTCTCGGTCGATCCGCGCGTTCACGGCTACACGCCGCAGCGGACCTCGCAATTTCTCGACGCTCTCCGCGAACGCGTCGCTGCGCTTCCCGGAGTCGTCTCCACCGCGGCGACGGACAGCACACCACTTTCTGGCGGTAATCGCAGCGATGGCTTTGAAGTCGAAGGCCGCGCCGAAGTATCCGCTTCCAGTCCGACCGTCGATCTTTTCATGGCCAGCCCGGGCTATTTCGATACGATGGGCATTCCACTGATCTCCGGCCGCGATTTCGCCGCCGAATCGCCGGATGGCACCAAGGTCGGCGTCGTGAATCAGGCGTTCGTCGACCGCTTCTTCCCGAACGAAAATCCGCTCGGCCAAAAAGTCAACGGCTCGGGTGTCCACTACGAAATCATCGGCGTCGTGAAAAATATTAAGTCGCGCACGCTCGGCGAGGATACGCGTCCCGTTCTGTTCCGTTCGCTCGCGCAATCCACCGGGAGCGATCCGTCTTTTCTGGGCTACACCCTTCTCGTGCGTACCGCAGGTTCGATCGGCGAGTCTACGCTCACCAATTCGGTCCGCGAACAGATTCACCGCCTCGATCCTTCGATGGCCGTATACAACGTCGAAACTATGCCCGAGCATCTGCGCAGCGCGATGTTTTTGCCGCGCCTCGCCGGTACGCTCTTCGGCATTTTCGGAATGATCGGAATCGTTCTCGCCGCCCTCGGCCTTTATGGCCTGATGAGCTACAGCGTCGGATGCCGCGTCAAGGAGTTATGCATCAGGATTGCGCTTGGCGCGCAGCACAAGGCAGTGCAAGCAATGGTCGTGCGGCAGGGAATGATTCTGGCCGCGACCGCAATGCTGATCGGCATGCCCTCCGCCTGGGCCGTCGCGAAAATGTCGGAAAGCTTTCTCTACGGCATTCAGCCGCATGACGCACTTACATTCACAGCTGTGCCACTCGCCCTCGCCTTCATCGCCGCGTTGGCCTGCTGGATCCCCGCGCGTCGCGTTGCGAAGGTCGACCTTCAATCCACACTTCGTTCCGAATGATTTTTCTGCGGTTTGCGAATGCGGTGAACACAGGGGGACGTTTCGAAGGGGAACTAGCGCGCCGCGAGCACCGGACTCATCGAATGCGACGCGCGCCACTCACCCGGAGAAGTACCTTCCCACTGGTGGAACGCGCGGAAGAACGAATTGGCATCCTCGTAACCGAGCAAGTACGCGGTCTCGTTCAATTCCAATGAAGAATGCAACAAGTAGTGCCGCGCAAGTTCGCGCCGCGCTTCCGCAATCAGTTGCTGGAACGTCACGCGCTCGCACGTCAGCCGTCTCTGCAAAGTCCGCGTGCTCACGCGCAATTCGCGAGCCACGGTTCGAAGCTCGGGCCGCTGGCCCGCGAGAATCTTTTTCAGCGTCGCCTTCACCTGCTCGCGAAACGTCTTCTGCGCGAGCTGCTCGTTCAACTCCGCTTCCAGTTGGGGGGCGACGATTGCCAGCAGGTCGGCGTTGTGCGTCACGAATCGCCGTTCCAGGTCCGCTTTTTCGAACACTAGTAAGTTGGTCCGCGCTCCAAACTTTACCGCGCATCCGAAATGCTCCTCATACATTTCTCTGCGCCCTTCAGTCCGCTTGAACTCCACGCGCTTCGGCCGCAGCGACGTCCCCGTGCCTCGCCGCGCGATCGCCACAACCCACGCAAAGCAAATGTCGATCAGCAGTCCCGGCTCATCGCCCTCCGCCAGCAGCCACTCGAACTGCACGCGGCACTCGTCGCCGCGCTCGATCGCATGAATCTTTTCAGGACACGTCAGCTGCTTGTACCGCGCCATCCGCTCCAGTGCATCACCCAGCGAATACGCGTAGAGCGCTGCGATCGATATCGGATCGTAGCGCTCCACGCGGTCTTCAGTCCCGACCTTCAGTCCGAACGCTGGGTCCTGGCTCTCTTCGGCCAGGCCGCGATAAATCGCAAACAGCTCTTCCGTTGTAACGTAGACCTTCTCCTGCTCGAACAGGTTCGCCGGCAGGCCGGCACGGCGCAGCACGGCCTGCGGCGAAAGGCCCAGGTCTTCCAGCCTTCGGACCAGCCGATTCGCGATTCGGAATCGATCTGCCACGGTTCTCCGCCTCGATGGTTTGCTTTACTTTAGCGATGCCATATCGATCACGAAACGGTACTTCACGTCCTGCTTCAGCAGCCGGTCATACGCTTCGTTGATCTTCTGGATCGGGATGATTTCCACGTCCGACGTCAGGTTGTGCTCGCCGCAGAAATCGAGCATCTGCTGCGTCTCGCGGATCCCGCCGATCGCACTACCGGCAAGGCTGCGGCGACCCATGAGCAGGTTGAATGCCGAGATGGGTTCGGGCTTCTCCGGCGCGCCCACCTGGCACAGAGTTCCGTCGAGCTTCAAAAGCGCCAGATACGGATTCAAGTCGTGATCGGCCGAGGCGGTATCCAAAATAAAATGGAATGATCCGGTGTGCTTGGCCATCTCATCGGGATTCTTCGAGACGACGATTTCATCCGCGCCCAGCCGCTTCGCATCCGCCGCCTTGCTCGGCGAAGTGGTAAAAAGCACCGTATGCGCTCCAAGCGCATGCGCAAACTTTACGCCCATGTGCCCCAGCCCGCCGAGACCCACAATCCCGACTTTCTGGCCCTTTGCGACTTTCCAGTGGTGCAACGGCGAGTACGTGGTGATCCCTGCACATAGCAGCGGCGCCGTCCCGGCGAGATCCAGATTCTTCGGCACGTGCAGCACGTAGTTTTCATCGACCACGATGCTGTCCGAATAGCCGCCGTAAGTGACGCCGCCCGAAACCTTGTCTGCGCCGTTGTAAGTGAACGTCGCGAAATGAATGCAGTATTGCTCTTCGCCCGCCTTGCAGTTTTCGCAGATGCGGCAGGAATCGACCATGCAGCCTACGGCCGCCAGATCGCCTTCCTTGAACTTCTTCACCGCATTTCCGACCTTCACCACACGACCGACAATCTCATGTCCCGGGATGCACGGGTACATGGTCGGCATGAAGCTCTTCCACTCGTCGCGCGACTGGTGCAGGTCCGAGTGGCACACGCCACAAAAAAGGATTTCGATTTGCACGTCATGGGGCTGAGGAGCACGGCGCGTGAAGCTGTACGGAGCGAGCGCAGAAGTCGCGCTCAACGCCGCGAATGACTTTGCGGGGTAGGTTTGGGGCTTGGTGTTGTCCTTGGCCGGTACCGGTTGTGCTGTCTGGCTCATGTTCGGCTGTCTCCTTGGTCCAATTGTCGACCGCTACTTTAGACGATGGCGCGTTCGGCAAGCACTAGCATATTGCGCCAATGTACTTGCAAAACGCGCCACAGCGCAAGACCGCCTGGCGGACCAAACGCTCGCCGAGCTCTCGCGGGCTTTTTGAGCAGACGTTCACCCAACGTTTACGCTTGGAACACCTTTCGCCATTTCCTCGCCCCAGCCAACGCCCCAGCGGATATGATTTTCGCCGGGTGATTCCTCCGCACCCATCCGCTGCGCCAGCGGCAAACCCCACGTAACGGGGCTAGCTCAGGTGTGTCTTGAGCGAGCGGCGGAGACGGCCAACGTCTCCGTCGCGAATCGGAGGCTCCAAATGAAGCGTGCTGTACTGTTCTCTGCGTTGCTCGCTCTACTGCTTTGCTTCACACCCATCGTTCAAGCCCAATCGCAACCCACCGCCATTCCCCAGGGCACTCAGGTGCGCCTGACCCTCATGAACGGCCTCACGACTTCCGTCGCGCGTGACGGCGATCCGTTCACCGCGATCGTGGCCGAGCCCGTTTTCTCGGGAAATCAGCTCCTGCTTCCCGCTGGCGCCAAAATTCACGGCACGGTCACCAGCGTTCAACGCCCGAAGTGGTTCGCCATGGAGCGCGGAGGCGCCACGCTCAACCTCGTCTTCAATTCCGTCGAAATCGAGAGCCGCATCTTTCCCGTGCAGATGAGCATCCTGTCTCTCTACACGGGCAGCGCGGACGACACCAAGAAACGGAAGGACCTTAAGACTACCGAAGGCGTGGTGATCGAACAGAAGCGCGATCTGAAGGGCGACATCATGATGGGCGGACTCGGCACCGGCGCAGGCGCGGTCGTGGGTCTGATCTTCAGTAACGTCGCGCGTGGCACCGTGATCGGCCTGGTCGGCACGTCCGCCTACATCTGCACGAAGAAGGGCAAGGACGTCGACCTCCCTGCGCAAACCGGAATGCTCGTGCGCATGGATTCCGGCCTGTCGCTTCCGAGCAACATCCTCCGCACCGCGGCGAGCACGCCGATGAGCGGCGGCAACTAGTTCAACGCTATTTTGTCCTGGCGTGCACGTGAAGCGGCCTCCCTGGGGCGGCGCCGCACTCGCGGACTGTCTTGCTGTCTGAAGCCGCGTGCAGCCTTCGGCCCGGATTACTCCGGAGCCGAAGGCTGACGGTAGCGGCGACGCGGAAACCAGCTGCCTTTAGATCGAGAGGCGGGTAACTCACCGCTCCCTGGTTCCCAATTTCCGCGCCGATGCGTTCACGCTTGGCCTTGGAATCGCTGCACTCGCGCACCACCAACAAAACCATTCGCGCCGGGTACGCATATCCGCAGGTGATCAATTCTTCGCCCCGCTGGTAACCGTCGCGCTTTTGCGATATCTCCACGGCGCGGAACGGTACCGGGAAGCGATTGCTCCCTCCGAGCTGTTGCGAGAGCCTCACGAAAACCACCGCCTGCGGTGCCGCGGGCGCCCTTAGCTCGATTTTCTTTCCGTTTCCTTCCGTCCAATCCAGCGTCGTTTTCTCGACCAAGAAGTTCTCCTTCTCGTCCCAACTGGAAACCTCCACGCGGTAGCTCGTGGGATTCTCGATCGGCTTCTCCATAACCCGGCGCGCTCTCTCGACACGGCAATTGCAGAAGGCGTGCCAAAGCGCTCCGTCGACGCGACGTTCACAAGCCAGGGTTTACCGCACGCGGGCGCAGACCCGTACGCGCGTTTTATGTTCCCGAATCGCAATCTGTTCGGAAGTGAACCAGAAGGGAACCGCCGCCGTCCGCCGACGTCTCAGTGCGAAACTCAGCCCCAGTGAGAGCCGGGATACAGCAGCATCAAACCAAAATGAAAGACGTAGCTGAAAATCCGGTCAAACGCATACCAGGCCACGATCAGCCCGAAGATCGCAAAGCCGCCCGTGCGAACCCAGTTCAAATAGCCGATCGCCGTGCGCTCCGGCATCAACAAAGTCACTACGGTGCTCCCATCGAGCGGTGGTACAGGCAACAGGTTAAACGTCCCGAGCAGCAAGTTCAGCACAAAGACGATGCTCAAGAATGTCGCCGCAAATCCGGCCACGCCCGTCCCGACCGGCTCCACTACGTGCGTGAAGCTCACGAGCTCGGGCATCGAAAACGCGCCCATCGAGATTCCCAATCGGATCGCAAGTACTGACAGCAGCACCAGCGCAAAATTCGCGCCGGGCCCCGCCAACGCCATCCAAGCGGCTCGACGCGGGTAACGCTGCTGCCAATTCGGATCAAATGGTGCGCTCGCCCATCCGATCATCCAGTGCGCCACGATGTACGAAATAATCGGGACCACCACCAACCCGAATGGCTCGCGCCGTATGTGCGGCAGTGGGTTCAGAGTCACCTGCCCGCCGCTGAAGGCCGTATCGTCTCCGCCGATCTTGGCCGCCAGCGCGTGCGCGCCTTCGTGGCAGGTCGTCGAAAACAAAAACACGATGTACCAGATCACGCCCAGGATCAGAAAATCCGGAGTGATTCCGCTGATGTTCATGACGCGCTAAGACTAGTGTTTCACCGTTGCCCGTGCAAGCGAATCCGCCGCGGCCAATTTTCTCAATTCGAGAATCCGATTCGCTGGCGCAATGCCTTGCGCTCCAAAATTTCTTGACACTCCCCGCCGTGAGGTCTACTCTCCACGAACCAGCAACAGATGTTTCGGCCCATGTAGCGTCCCAGTCACATCCCGGGTGGGGATGAGGGTGGTAATCATGGCCTCCAAGAACACAAAGTCCGTCACCGTCCGTGCCTGCACACCGCGGGAATTTGAAAATCTTCTGCGCCGCACCTTGAATAAACCCTGTGTCCGGCGCCCGACGTCCCTTCGCCTTGTTTGGTCGCGCCCCGCGCCGCTTACCGAAGTCGATCCGTTCGACGATGGTTTCGACGACGCGTTCGAACCGCCAAGTAAATAATTGCGGGCACGCGGTCTTCTTCGAGGCCGGGTTCGGAGCGCACTGTCTTAGCAAAGTTCAGTTGTTTGAATTGGTTATGCTTTGAAGAAAACGCTTCGACGAGCGCGCCCGTCGCCCATCATGTAGCTATCGAATGGGCTTGCTCAAACGAATGGCATTGCAATTCCGCGCACTTTACCGGAACCAGCCCGAGTCCGCGCCCGCCTTCCGGCCTTCTTCCGCCAGTTCGTCCAGGTTCTGCTGCAAATCGGCCTTCTGTCCTTCCAGTCGCTTGATCTCCGCGTTGCGGTCCTCGACGATGATTACGCCCTGTTGCGCTCCGGACGACGGGTCGACGCTCACTGCGCCGTTCTTCGCGATGTCATCCTGGACGCGCCCGATCTGTTGATCGATCTGCGCCATTTGGTTGCGAATCGCCTGCGCCCTCCCGCGCCAGTACGATTCCTGGTTTTGACCCTGTGCCGCAGGTGCCGGATTTCCACCGTTGCCTCCGCCGCCGTTCGAGCTGCCGCTGGCGGAGCCACTCGACCCGCCGTCCGAACTGGACGAGCCGACGAACGATACGCCGTGGCTCGAAAGGCTGCCCATGCTGTCGTTGTTGTAGACTTTTGCCGGAGCGGTCGTCGTTCCAGAAGCCTTGGCCTTCGCAGCCTTTGCTTTGCGCGCCGCGTCGGCCAGCGAATCTCCGGGCGCAGCCGATTGGTCCTGCAGCTGTGGCTCGGTCGATGACGGCGTAGCCGCCGGGGCCGTACTCGAATTCTGCGCGGGAGCGGACGATTGCCCGTCGCCCTGGGCTGATTGCGCCGAGGGCGCTACCCACAGCGCCAGCACCGCCGCCACCGCAAAGGCCTGCGCGAACGTTCTCGTCCGCAACCCTAGAATCGTTGGGCGGTTCAACTCCATGCCCTCTGACATCTGTCCGCGCACGCGCTCGGCTCCGTTCTCGCTCATGGCTGCCTCTCCTCAGTTTTTCCGGGGTCTTTCGTCGAGCATGGAGGCGCGCACCGTGGCGGTCAATGGTACGGGAATCGCATGTATCGCGAGGGTAACGCTGCGTCGGCGGTTGAAGTTTCCCCCCGCCGCCTCGTTGAAACAGTCAAAACATTCTAATTGTTGAAGTTAGCGACAAGCGCGGCTCCGTGTTTAGCCGCGCGATTCTCGCAATGACGGCGAAAACCCACAGCTGCGCCGTAACACGGTCGGGAAAACTTCAGGAAGGAAATTGGCTCCGGGGCTTGGACTCGAACCAAGATTCTAGGCTCCAAAGGCCCATGTGCTACCAATTGCACCACCCCGGAACGGGAACGAAGATTGTAGCAGACAACCCCGCGTTTTGTTTCGGTGACGACCGCCGCCAACAGAACAGACACCCCGCTCGCGACTACTTTTCCGGAGCGGTTTTGGAATTCACGAGCACCAACCATCGCGTGATGAGCGGAAGCGTTTTCTCTGGAGCAATGCGAAGGATTGCTCTTCGCGGTTGCGTCCCCTCTCGGAACGCACTCCGCTCCTGCGCGTTTGCCCGCCCGCCACCAATTTGCTACGCTCCTTAAGGCTCGCACCGCGGAGAGATGTCCGAGCGGTTTAAGGAGCACGCTTGGAAAGCGTGTGTAGGTTAACCCCTACCGTGGGTTCGAAT
>CAVREY010000013.1:0-172855 GCA_963720225.1 uncultured Acidobacteriota bacterium
GATCTCTGGGACGTCCTGGACACCGCGACCGGAGCGCGCCGGCAACCGCTCATGGCGGCGATCACGACCGCGGGATTTAACCGGCTCTCGATTTGCTACAAGCAAAACGAGTACGGACAGAAAGTCCTCGAGGGCGTGCTCGAGGACGACGCGTTTTTTGTTTACATCGCGACGATCGACAAAGACGACGACTGGGAGGACGAGAAAAATTGGGCGAAGGCAAACCCAGGCCTCGGCGTCTCGGTCAAGATCGACGATCTCCGGCGCAAAGCAACAAAGGCCAAGAATGAACCGACGGCGCTCAACGCTTTTTTGCGGCTCCATTTGAACGTGTGGACGCAGCAAGATACGCGATGGATGCCGGTCGACAAATGGAACGAGTGCGCGGGATTCGTTTCGTCGACGGCGAAGGATCCTCGCGAGCTCGAGCGCGAAGTGCTCGAGCGTCTCGCCGGCCAGGTCTGTTTCGGCGCGCTCGACCTCTCGTCAAAAATTGATCTCACGGCGTACGTAAAAGTGTTTCCGCCGACGGAGAAAATTCCGAAGTTTACTCTCGTCTCTCGGTTCTACATGCCGGAGGAAAACGTCGCGAAGCGCGTCAAAGAGGATCGCGTCCCATTCGATGTTTGGATCCGCGAGGGATTCATTATCGCGACGCCGGGAAACGTCGTCGATTACGACTTTATCGAGACGGACGTCGAGCGCGACGCGAAGCGCTTCGAGATCAAAGAGATCGCGTTCGATCCATACAACGCGACGCAAATCGCGGTTCGGCTCGGGAAGCTGGGTTTAACGATGGTCGAATTCCGACAAGGGTTTCTCTCCATGTCGGAGCCGACGAAAGAACTAATGAAACTCGTCCTCCAGAAAAAACTCGCGCACCTTTCCAACCCGGTAATGCGATGGATGGCCGCGAACATCGTCGTTAAGCAGGACGAGGCCGGCAACCTCAAGCCGAACAAAGATAAATCGCAGGAAAAAATCGACGGAATCGTCGCGGCAATTATGGGGATCGGCCGCGCGATCGCAAATCCGGACGACAGCTCGGAAGATTTTCAGGGAGTTATGACACTGTGAGCGACGAGACTCTAGCAGTCCTACGCGACAGCCTCCGCGCCGGCGTCCAAGCCGAGCGCGAACACGAGCGTTACGTTGCCGAGGTCCGCGCGCGCGAAGCCGAGGAGAGCTCCGGAGCTCGCTCGAGAATCCGCAAACCCCGCTCAGTTATCCGGACGAGTGGCTCCTGGACGCTTGGAACGGCGGACGGACCGACTCCGGGATCCGCGTCTCAGAGCTAACCGCGCTCCAGGTCTCGACCGCGTTCGCGTGCACCGACTTGCTCTCGACCGCGGTCGCCGGCCTCGATCTCAACATCTACGAGCACATCGAGAGCTCGAGCGGCCGATCGGGAAAGCGTCTCGCCGTCGATCACCAACTATTCGACTTGCTCCGCGACGAGCCGAATCCGGAAATGACGTCGTTTACTTTTTTCCGGACGCTCATGGTTCACGCGCTCCTCTGGTCGAACGGCTACGCCGAGATCCAGCGCGACGGCGCCGCGCGGCCGGTCGCTTTGTGGCCGCTGCTTCCGGGAAAGACTCGGCCGTATCGATTGAAAACCGGCGAGCTCGTCTACAAAACCTCGGTCGGCATGAATCAGACGACCGAGAAAGAACCGATCGCCGCGAGCGAGCGAATTATTTCGGCGCCGAATATGTGGCACATTACCGGCCTCACGCTCGACGGTCGCGTCGGTTTCGGCGTAATCAATCTCACGCGGCAAATGTTCGGCATCACGCTCGCCGCGGAAAAGTATGGTGCGAAATATTTCGCGAACAATGCCAAGCCGGGCGGAGTCATCACGCATCCGGGAAAACTGAAGCCGGAGGCGCGCGCGACGCTCCGCGATACGTGGCAACAATCGCAGAGCGGCGACAACGCGCAGAAAACGGCCGTCCTCGAGGACGGCATGAAGTATGAGCCGATATCGGTCAAGCCGAACGAGGGACAAGTCCTCGAGACGCGGCAGTTTCAGAAAGGCGAGATCTGCTCGGTTTTTCACGTCGCGCCGCACATGATTGGCGACTCCGAAAAATCGAACCGCGCGAACACGGAACAGCTCGGCCAAGAGTTCGTTTCCTACAGCCTCAATCCGTGGCTCAAAAATATTCAGTCCGAATCCAAGCGAAAACTTTTCGTCAAAACCGGCCGCACGGCCGGCCGGTTCTTTCCTCGCTACGATACAAGTCCTCTCACGATGCCGGACTCGGCAACCCGTCAGGCTTTTTACAATTCCGGAAAGCAATGGGGATGGCTCTGCACCAACGACATACACGAGCGCGAGCACATCAACCCGACCGAGCAGCCGGGAGCGGAGCTGTATTGGATGCCGGTCAACATGGGAATCATGTCCGACCAGGGCGCCATCATTCCGAAGCCGGCGCCGGGGGCGGATCCGAACGCCGGCGAGCCGAAGCCGGCCGCGGGAGGTGACGACGAGCCGACGGTTAAGAGGTTCGTAAGCGTCTATTCGGGGCTGTTCCGCGATGCTTTAGGACGTCTTTCGGCGCGATCGGAGCCGGATAACGATGCGTTTGTGAGGACTTTCGAGCCGATTCTTTTGACCATGCAGCGACACATTACCTCGCTCGGCGAGTGGGCAGCGGATGAAGCTTTCGAGTCCGAGTTTGACGCGCAGGAATATATCCGCGGGATGCGCAAGCGGCTCGATGAATCTCGGCGAATGAACGTCGGACTCTCGCGCGAGCAGCTCGCGGAGCGCGAAGTCGCACGAGCGGTTCGCGCGATCACGATCGAGGTTCACCGGGCGTTAGCAACGAAGAAGGCGAAAAAGCTTCTCCAGGAGACAAACGCAAATGTCTAAGGCAATTCGGGAAGTACGATTCACGTCGTCGCAACTGCGCGCGAAAAAGGGAGCCGGCCTCGGGATCGAGGGACACGGCGCCGTGTTTAACCAGCTCTCCCAGGATCTCGGGGGATGGCGCGAGCGAATCATGCCGGGAGCGTTTACGCGAAACCTCGCGACGCAACCGGACGTCCGCGCGCTTTTCAATCACGATCCGAACCAGGTCCTCGGCCGAACGAAGGCAAAAACGCTCCGGCTCAAAGAGGACGACATCGGCCTACATTACGACGTCGATCTCCCGGATACGCAGATCGCTCGCGACGTTCACACGTCGATCGATCGCGGCGACGTCGACCAATCCTCGTTTGGATTTTTCGTCCGCGAACAAAAGTGGAGCGAGGAGCCGGATCCGGCCGACGCGACCGGCAAAGCTACGATGATTGTCCGCGAGGTTCACGACGCAGATTTGTCCGACGTCTCGCCGGTCACGTATCCCGCGTATCTCGGCGCCGACGTCGACACGCGGTCGCTCTTTCCGGACGGCATTCCGCAAGAGATCCGGACGCACGTTCCGCAGCTCGATCGCCGCGCGGCCGTAAAAACCAAGCGCGTCGACGGCGTCGAATACCAAGCGCGATCCTTCGCGTACGTCGGCGATCCGAACGACACCGCGACATGGCGTTTCCTGTATGCGGCCGACGATCCAAAGATTTCCGCGAAGCATGTGCGCGCGGCGATCGAGGCCTACCAATTGACCGACGGCGTCCCGGCCGAGGCGCGCGATGGCGTCCTAACGAAACTGCTTGGCGCCGCGGAAGTCCTGAAAGTCGATTTCCCGAAATCGCTCCTCATTCGCAAGGACAAAAAGGACGATTCGGACGACGACGACGATAACGACAACGACGGAGACCAGGACGAGGAGTGCGATTGCCGTTGCGAGAAATGCGCGGACGACCAGCACGATGAATGCACGGCCGATGAGCGATGCGCGCTCGCCGAGCGTTCCAAAAAGCGATCGGCGCCGGTCGAGATCGATCGCGAAAAAATGAAATTGCGCCTCAAGTTGTCAGAGACGGCCTAACAGATTCCCAGACAGCCGCGCCGGTTTCGGCTCCGCGTGATAGCGGGAGCGGTCGCCTGGGTGTGCGAGCAGCTCGCGGAGCGAGTCGATCGCAAACGTAGTAGAACCACAAATCCAAAACCGAGGTACAGAAAATGAGTTTGGCAAAAGCGAAAGAGCTCCGCGAAAAGCGGGGCAAGATTCACGCCGACGCGCACAAGTTGCTCGAGGGCGATCTCACAGCAGAAACGCGAAAGAAGTTTGACGAAATGATGGCCGAGTGCGACGTGCTCAAAGGCGATATCGATCGCCTCGAGCGCGATGCCGCGGTCGACTCCGAACTCCGCGATACGCGCGTTCCGCCTCGCGATCCGATCGCGGGACAGGACGAGCTCGCCGCGGATGCGACCGAGGAGCAGAAAGTCGCTTTCCGGAAGCGCAAGGAATCGCGTTACTCGGTCGCGTTCGCCGACTACTTGCGGAATGGCTCGTCGCAAGATGGCGGCATGTCGGCCGAATCGCGCGCGATCCTCGCGGCATCGCGCACGGAATATCGCGACATGGGCATCGGGACGAACACCCTCGGCGGATACCTCGTGCCGCAAGGATTCGTCTACAAGCTCGAAGAGGCGATGAAATGGTACGGAAACATGCTCGTCGAGTCCGAAATGATGGACACCGCGAGCGGCAACCCCCTCCCGTACCCGACCGATAACGACACCTCGAACACCGGCGAGATCGTCGGCGAAGCGCAGCAAGTGACGGACGTCGACGTGACGGTCGGTCACATCCTGTTCGGCGCCTACAAGTTTTCGTCGAAGATGGTCAAGGTCTCGTATGAATTGATTCAGGATTCGGCGTTCGATCTCGAGGGTTTGCTCAATCGCAAATTCGCGGAACGCATCGGCCGCATTCTCAACACCAACTTTACGAACGGCTCCGGATCCGGGCAACCGACCGGGATCCTCACCGCGGCGATCGCGAACAACGGCTCGCCGTCGGCGACGCCGTCCGGCTACGGAATTCCGCTCATCGCGGCCGGTAGCTCGACCAACACCGGCGGCACGGAAACCGGCGGGACGTCGTTCGGTTCGAAGGACCTCGTCAACCTCGAACACCAGATCGATCCGGCTTACCGGACCGGCGCGAAGTACATGATGCACGACACTTCGCTCCGCTTCGCAAAGACGTTGCTCGACAAGTACGGCCGTCCGCTCTGGGTTCCGGGCGTCGCAGTCAACGCTCCGGACACGCTGAACGGCTACGCGTACTCGGTCAACAACGACATGCCGCAGATCGCCTTGAGTGCGAACACGGTGATTTTCGGCCAGCTCAAGAAATATGTAATCCGTCGCGTTAAGGAGCTCGGCGTCGTCCAGCTCCGCGAACGCTTCGCGGATTACGGCCAGGTTGCATACATCGGATTCGCGCGTTACGACGGCAATTTGCTCGACGCCGGCACGCATCCGGTTACGTACCTCCAGCAAGCCGCGAGCTAGTCAAACGAGCCGCGGTCGGAGTGTGTCACCTCCGATCGCCAAACCGAGGGGCGCGTCGACCAGGCGCGCTCCTCGCTTTTTTCCGGGAGCGATTCGAAATGGAAGATCTAGGAAGGGAGATCCGAGTACGGATCCGCGCGACGGGCCAGGTTATCGACATGGCGCCGATCGCCGCGCGCGCGCTGCTCAATGGCGGGACGGCCGAGCTCGTCGAAGAAACGGAAACGCCGAATGGTGAAACGAAGTCGGCGCCGGCCGAGACGAAGCCGGCCAAAGTCGAGACGGCCGCGGTCGAAGGATCCGCAGAGACCTCCGTCGCGCCGGCACAGCACAAGAATAAAAAGCATCGATCCGCGAGGTAACGAATGTCCGTTTCCCTACAGATAGAAACTCCGCCGGCCGCGGAGCCGATCACGCTCGCACAAGCAAAAAGCCACATGCGCGTCACGATCGCGGACGACGACGCGATTATCGGGATTTACCTCCAGGCCGCGCGCGAGCTCTACGAAAATTCGACCGGCCGATCGCTCGTCAACAAAGGCTATCGGCAATCGATGGACGCATTCCCGTACTACGTCGACGGGAACCTCTCGCAAAACGCCGCGCCTCCAAACTTGATGAACGAGGGGCGCAACGTCTCGACGCTTTTCAACAATTCGCAAATGGTGAAGTTACTTCGATGGCCGCTCGTCTCGGTCGAGCGAATCGATTACTTTTCGTCGGATACGCAGACGTGGCAATACCTCTATCCGACTCCGGATCCGTGGGCGCCGAACACGGTCTATCGGCTCGGCGACCAGGTCACGGACGGGACGAATCTTCAGCAAGTTACCGCGATCGCCGGCGAGGACGAGGACGGCGAGAGCGAGAGTGGATCGACAACGCCAACGTGGGCCGACACGCTCAACGCGACGACGACGGACGCGCAATTAACCTGGTCCGTCGTGAAGCTCCCGGCGCCGACGGGCGATTTTATCGTCGATCCCGATTCCGAGCCGGCGCGCCTCTATCCGAACGTCGGCCTTTTCTGGCCGCCGGTTATGTATGTTCCGCACTCGGTAAAGATTCACTTCACTGCGGGATACGGCATCGACGGAACGGCGGTTCCAGCGACGGCGAAAGTCGCGGTCCTCATGGCGTGCGCGAACTGGTACGAAAACCGCGAGCCGGTCACGTCTCCTGAATTGAAAAAAATTCCGCACGGTCTCGAGGATCTGTTTTGGTCCGAACGCGTCATCGATTTTTCGCCGACTCGCGGATAGCAGCAAAAACTTAAAACGGAGGAAAAGAAAACATGAGTTTCACCGCTCTAACACCAATTACGCCGGTCGGCCCGTATCCGGCCTCGGTCGGCGCCGGCTCGCTTACCGCGGCTTTCGTCGCTTGCGACGCGTCGAACGGAAACTCGTTCCCGCTCACCGGTCACGAGATCCTCGAGCTCCGCAACACCGATACCGCGTCGCACAACGTAACGATTAACTCGGTCGCCGACTCGCGCAATCGGCCCGACGACATCACCGCGTATGCGATCGCGGCCGGCGTCGACGTCGCATTTTCGTTTTTGTCGGGAATCGAGGGTTGGCAGCAAACCGACGGAACGGTCCATTTTACGGCCGCCTCCGCGCTGATTTTCGCTCGCGTAATCATCGCGCAACGCTAACGCCATGCCGCTACCGACCAGAATCCGCTCCGGACCTCTCCGGCATCGGATCCAGATCCTCGATATCGATCCCGGCGTGTACGACACGACCGGCGAGCCGAGCTCGAGCGGGACGCCGTTCGGTCCTCCGGTCTGGGCTCGCGTCGAGTCGCTTTCGGGCCGCGAGCTCGAAAGCGCGCAGCAAATCAACTCGCAGATCACTCACCGGATCACGATGCGATGGCAGCGCGGAATCAGGGCGACGCAGTCCGTCCTATTCGGCGATCGCTACTTTCGCGTCGAGGCGGCAATCAATCCGAACGAGCAAAACAAGATTCTTTATTTGTTTTGCATCGAGCGGAACGATTCGGCGCGCGATTCTGGCGGGACAGCGGCTCAACTCGAATAATGGCCGAGCGTGACGTCGTCGAATGCAAGATCTCCGGGACGAAGGAGCTCGAGGACGCGCTCGAGCGACTTCCCAGGGACGTCGCGCGCAAGATCGTCAAAAAATCGCTCGCGAGCTCGGCTCGACTTTGGCTCGACGAAATGAAGCGAACCGTACAGCAAGGCTGGCACGTTTTCTCATTCACGAAAGTTACCAAAGCCGACGCCGGGAAACGCGGCGGCGCCGGCACCTATGGCGGACGCGAGCAGGAATTCGGCGTGGTCTCTCGATCGATCTCGCTCCGCGTGAAACTCGATCCGGACGAGCTCGGCGGAGTCGCGCAAGTCGGTCCTCCGAAAAAAGCATTCTGGGCGCTGTGGCTCGAATTCGGCCGGAAGGGTCAACGCAAGTATCCGTTTATCCGTCCGTCGTTCGACGCCAAAAAAGACGAAGTACTCGCGAAGTATGCGGACTCGATCCGCGCGGAGCTGAAATCCTCAATGGGGCTCAAGTAATGCTCGTCGAAGGCCTTTTTAAAATGCTCTTGAACTCCGCGACGATCTCCTCGCTCGTCGGGACGCCGGCGTCGCGGCGAGATCAATCTCCAGGGATCTTTCCCGTTCAAATGCCGGAGCAAACACCGCTCCCGGCGGTCGTCTACTCGCAGATATCGGGCGAGGGCAATCCGTCCCTCGACGGCGCGAACGCGCTCCACCAATGCCGGATGGAATTCGCGTGTCACGCGACGAAATATTTCCAGGCGAAAAAATTGCAGCAAGCTGTTCGACAACTCTTCGAAGGCTATAACGGCGAGCTCCCGGATGGGACGCAAGTCGACAACATGGTTTTAGTTCTCGAGTCGGACGCGTACGAATACGCGCCGAACGACTACAACGCGCCGATCGATTTCACGGTCGTTTACGTCGACACTCCGATCTCGAGCTAGTCGGATTTCCTCGGCGACGGGGAAAAGTTAGGGCCGCAAGGCTAAAAACAAACCAGGAGAAAACAGCTATGACGTATTCCGGATCCCGCGCATTTGCAGGACAGGGAACACAGTTACAGCTCGGGAGTGGTACTCCGGCCTCGCCGGGATCCTATGCCACGATCGCCGAGATCACGAAGATTCAACGCAGCGGATCGAAAATGGACATCGTCGATACGACGAACATGGACTCGATCGGCGCGTATCGCGAGAAGTTGCCGACGTTGCTCGACGGAGGCGAGATCTCGTTCGAAGCAAACTATATTCCGCAGGACGCGACGCAGCAATCGCTCCAGACGAGTTTCGACGGCCGCACGCTCCAGCCGTGGCAAATCGTCCTCCCGAGCAGTCTCGGAATGTGGAACTTTAACGCCTACGTCTCGTCGAACGATTTCGATCTGATGACGGACAAGGCCTCGACGTTCACCGGCAAATTGACGATCACCGGGAAACCGGTTTTCACCCCAGGCGCCTAAGTCGGGAAGTAAGTCGCAAACGCAGTAGATCCAAAAATTCAAACAAAGGAAAAAAAGAAATGAGTCAGACGATCAACAACAATGCGGTAATTCCAGCGACCTCTCCCGACGCTTCGACAATCCTCGGCGCCGCGCTCAACGCGAAGGCGACCGAGATCGACTCGGCCTCGGGCGCGATCGCGATCAAAAACGGCAAGGTACTTCTCACCGGCGCGGCCGCGTGCGTTATGACGCTGGCAGCTCCGGTAGCGGGAACGGACGATTTCAAAGAGCTAGATATCCAATGCACGACAGCTCACGCGCATTCCGTTACCTGTTCATCGAACGTAATGGGCGGCTCTCACGCAACGGCGACGTTCGCGGCCGTCGGCGACAATATCCAGCTCAAGGCCTACAACGGGATCTGGCTTATCAAGAGCGAGATCGGCGCCACGCTGTCCTAACCTCAACCTCGCTCGGGGCGAGATCCGGATCCCTCCGGATCTCGCCGGCCGAGCCTCCCAGGAGAAAACGAAAATGTCCGAACTGCCTCCGCTCCGCATCCGCATGATGAAGCCAACGCGCCTCACGCTCGACGTCGAGGACGTGAACGGCAAATTTACCCGCGCTTTCGATCTCGCTTTCGATTTCAACGCGCAATGCGCGGTCGAGTTTCAGACCAGGCTATCGATGCTCGAGCCGGAAATCTGGGACGGCGCCTCGCCGATCAATTTGTCGATCATGCTCCAGGCCGCAATCCTGATGTATCACCCGGAGTATGCCGGACCGGAAGGACTGCGCGCGCTTCGCTCCTACATGGACGCCGGCAACGCCGGGCAGATCAACGACGCGCTTAACGAGGCGTTCGTCGCCTCGCTCGCGCCGGAAAAGCAGGAAAAAATACGCGCCAAACAAGCCGCGGCGAAGGCGAAAAACGAAAACCCTACCGAACCGGCATCGGCGACGCCGGCGCCGGAGAAAGCGGAACCGGCCGCGGCATAACCTGGTCGGAAGTTTGGGCCGTCGCGCGGTTTGATTTCGGGCTCACCGAGGACGAGATCGGCCGGCTCAATTGGGCGATGTACGACCTATTGACGGAGCGATCGCTCGAGCAGCATCGGCGCGAAATGCTTTACGCCGGCGTCGTCGCGGCCGAGCTCTGGAATACAAATCCGTATCGCGAGCGGGGATCGAAGCCGGTTTCCGCTCTCGATTTCGTTCCGATGGAGAAAAAAGAAACGCCACCGCAAACGCTCGAGGAGCAAATTCGGATCCTCGCCTCGGTCATGGGTTGCGGTCCTGGAGTGAATTAGAAAATGGCTCAGTCGCTCGGATCTCTATTCGTCGAATTGAGGGCAGAAACCGGCGCGTTCGTTACCGGTATGTCCAAAGCCTCGTACGAGGCTAAAAAAGCGGCGAAGGATATCCAGGAGAGTTTCGATCGCGTCGGCGATGCGCTCGGCGAATCGCTCTCGAAAATCGGTCCGGCCGGCCAAGCGCTCCAGTCGGTCGGTTCGATCGCGTCGGAAGTTTTCGAGGGATTCAGTCTCGCCGGCGGCGCCGCGGCGATCGCCGTCGGCGCGATCGGCGGGGTTGCCGCGGCCGCGCTGCTCGCGGCCGGCGGACTCGGCGAGCTCGCGATCTCCGGCGCCGAGCTCGTCGAAAACCTCAGCAACATTTCGCAGAAAACCGGAATTTCGATCCGCGACCTCCAGACGTTCGAAGCCGCGGGAGCGACCGTCGGCGTCGGGCTCGACGACATGGTTATCGGAATGCGGAAGTTTGACGGCGCGCTCGCCGGCGTTGGCAAGGGCGCGCAATACGCGACGCTCGTCCTAAAGGATCTGGGCGTCACGACGCGCGATCCGAAAGAGGCGCTCGAGCAAGTCGCCGACGCGTTCGCGCATATGCCGGACGGCGTCAACAAAGCAAACGACGCGATCGCGCTTTTCGGAAAGTCCGGCCTAACGCTCATTCCACTTTTGAACAAAGGCAAAGAGGGGATCGGCGAGCTCGAGCAGGCGGTCAACGATTACGGCGGGACGATCGACGGGAAGGCGATCAAAGCAAATGAGGACTATCGACTCGCGACCGAGAAACTCTCGCTCGCCTGGACCGGCTTTAAAGAAAACATCGTCGGCGACGTCCTCCCGACGCTAACCAAACTCGTCGACAGCGTCTCCGACGCCGAGCGGACCGTCACCGGCTATATCACGGCCGCGATCAAACGTCCCGGCCAGACCTTCGACGATACGGTCCTCGGATATTCGTTTCACGACATCGCGGCTCAAAACCGGATGCAGGACAACTCTCCGACCGATACGCAAAAAGCGGCGACGGCCGCGGCCGAGGCTCAGAAAAAAGTAAACGACGATTTAATGCAGCAAGCGCAGGCGCGATACGAGCTCGATAAAGCCGGCGGCGAGGCCTCGCTGAAACTCGAGCAAGCGCGCGACGCCGAGCTCCTCGCCTATAACAACGGCGATTTTGCCAGAGCGCAAAGCATTCACGACCAGATCCCGCTTTTGCAAGCCGCGGTCGATCTGGAAAAAGAGCGCGCCGCGGCCGCGGAAAAGGCCGCGGAGATCCAGGAGCGAATCAACCAGGCGATCGCGAGTCCTCAAACCGCGCGTCTCCGCAGTCAGTGGAGGCCGCAAGGTCCCAGGCCAGGCGATAGCGTTTTCACGACGCCGGCGCCGGGAGTCGACAATCCGGCGATCGGCACGGCCGGGACCGACGCGCTCACGGCGATTCTCGGGACGGAGAATAAAGCCGCGTCCGCGTTCGGCAGTGGGAAAGCGCTCGTCGACGACTTTTATTCGAACTGGAAATCCCAACAAAAGGGAACTGAGGCGAGCGTTAACGCCGACTACGACAAGCAGCTCCAGGACTGGAAGGATCTGCTCAACGAGCAGGCAATCAGCCAGCAACAATTCAACGACATTTCGAAAAAACTCGAGCAAGAGCGCGCCGACGGACTCAAGCAAATCCGGAAAGAGCTCGGGACGTCGACGTTTGGCGATGCGTTCGGCGATATGTTTAACCAGGTCGCCGCGTCCGGCCGAGACTTCGCGCGATCGCTCACGACCGATATCGGCGGCGCGATCGACGGGCTCAATCAGCAGCTCGCAAAATTCATCGTCACCGGCAAAGGCCTCAACCTCCAGAAACTCGGCCAGGGGCTCGAGGAAAATCTCACCTCGTCGATCTTGAAAAAAGGCGAGTCGAGTTTGCTCGGCGCGTTCGGACTCGGCGGAGGAGGGAAGAAAGGCGATAGCGCTGCAAATCCGCTCTGGACGAAGTCCGTCGACTTGCTCGGCGGCGGCGCCGGCGGCGCGGTCGGCAGTCTCGCCGGCGGAGGCGGTCTCGCAAGTCTGTTCGGCGGAGGCGGAGGGGGAGGCGGATTCGCTTCGCTGCTAACGAAATTGCCGGGACTGTTCGGAGGGTTTCTCGCGGCCGGCGGAGACGTCTCGCCGGGAAAACTTCACGTCGTCGGCGAAAACGGTCCGGAGTGGTTTGTCCCGCACACGGCCGGCCGCGTCGCGCCGTCGCTCAAGATGTCGAACGCGCCGGCGACGACGATCCTCCATTTCCACGTACACGGCGTCACCGACGCGGATTCGTTTCAGCGATCGCAGGCGCAGACGTTTAGCTCGCTGCAGCAGCAGCTCCAGATTGCGAGCGCGAGGAGTCGTTAAGCGATGGCATTTTTCGAAGTCCAATTCCCGACGGCGATCTCGTACAAAGCGGTCGGCGGTCCTGGATTTTTGACGACGGTCAACAAAGGTTTCTCCGGGCAAGAGCAGCGAAACAAAAATCGATCGCTCTCGCGCGGAAAATGGACCGTCTCCCTCATTACGCCGGCGTCGACCGCGAACAGTGCGATTCCTGGTCCGACGTCGCGGCAGGAATTTATCGACATGCTTCGCGCGTTTTTTCTGGTCGTCGGAGGGAAAGGCGACTCGTTCCGGGTCAAAGACCATACCGACTATCAATTCACCGGGTCGGCGATCGGAACCGGCGACGGCACGACAACGCAGTTTCAGCTCGTCAAGCTGTACTCGAGCGGCGGACGCACGTACACGCGGACGATCTACAAGCCGATCACGTCGGCCGTCGTCGACTATCTCGGCAACGCTCTGCCGAACACGGTCCAGATCTTCGACAACGGGTCGCTCGTCTCGAGCGGGATCTCGATCGACGCGACGACCGGGATCGTCACTTTCACATCGGCGCCGCTCTCCGGACACGCGATCACGGCAAACGGACAATTTCATTTCCCGGCGCGCTTCGATACCGACGATCTCCCGATGCAGATCGAGGAGTCGGACGTCGCCGGCAACAATGCGATCGCGTCGCTAAACTCGATCACGCTAATCGAAACGCTCGCGCCGAACTTCTAATGAAAACGATCTCGACCGATCTCGCCGCGCATCTCGCTCTCGCCTGTACGACGCTTGCCGAGCTGTGGAAGGTAAAGCGTCAAGACGGGACGATCCTCGGTTTCACCAATCACGACCAGGACATCACCTACAACGACGGAACCGACACCGTCACGTACGAGGCCTCCGGCGGATACACGCCGAGCGCGGTCGACAACGGATCCGAGCTCTCGACCGACAATCTCTCGGTTACGGCGTTTCTGGACTCCTCGTCGATCGACGAGGACGACATTCGCGCCGGCCTTTACGATTACTGCGACATCGAGCATCGCCTGGTGAACTACGCCGATCTCACAATGGGCGATCTCAAAGTCCGCAAAGGCACGCTCGGCCAGATCAAAATCAAAAACGGAATGTTTCAAGCCGAGATCCGAGGGCTCACTTTTTGGCTCACGACGACGCTCGGCGAAACGTTCGGTCCAGGATGCCGCGCCGATCTCGGCGACGACCGATGTACGGTCGACATGAGCTACCTCCGTCAAACCGGATCCATCGCGAGCTCAAGCGACCAGCAAACATTTATTCCGAACTCCGGGCTCTCGCCGGCCGGCGACGGCTACTTTACCGACGGCGTCCTAACCTGGACGTCCGGACTCAACGTCGGATTTTCGATGGAGGTCGAATATTGGGACGGGACGACGTTCAATCTTTTTGAATCCATGCCGTACGCGATCGAGGGGGGCGACACATTCACCGTCGAGCCGGGATGCAACAAAGGGACGGACTGCTCGACGAAATTCGTCGGCGTCAAATTGCTCGACGGCTCGACGACCGGATCGATGGGAAATATTTATAACAAGCGGTCCGAGGATTACATGCCTGGACAAGATTCGATCCTCACCTATCCGCCGGCGCATGGATAAAACGCCGGCACTCAAAAAATGCCGCGTGTGCGGCGAGCTCGCGACGCGCGGATCCTTCAACACGCGGGAGATCCCGCGTCCTCCCGGCGAATGGCGAGAATTCGTCAACGCCGGCGAGGAAGTCCTGGGATGCGGCACGCATCCGCCGATCGTCTTTACGACGTATCTCGACGGCCGCGTCATTCGAACCGATCGCGCCGTTTCGGAAAAAGTACCAGGGGGAGCGACTCAATGATTCGACGCGAGGACGTGACGAGGGTAGCGCGGACCTACGTCGGGACACCGTTTCAACACCTGGGGCGATCGAAGGGGCAAGCGCTCGATTGCGTAGGCCTCGCGCTGTGCGTCGGCGAGGATCTCGGGATCCTCGATCGTTTCGGCCGGCCGTTTCGCCGCGACGACTATCCGGACTATAACTCGCAACCCGTCGACGACTTCGTTTTCCAGGAGCTCAAGCGTCGCGCGATCGAGCGTCGGCCGACAGATCCGATTCGCGAGGGCGACGTCCTCGCCGTCCGGATCCCGCATTTTCCCTGTCACGCCGCGATCGCGGCCGATCGCTCCGGCGTTCGCTACATGATTCACGCTTATCGATCGATGCCGGCGCAATGCGTCGAGCACGTAATTTCGCTCGGATGGAAAAACCGCATCGTCGGAGTTTTTGAGTTTCCCGGAGTCGTCGACTAAATGGCGAAGATCGCACTTATCGCGGGGATCGCGGCCGCGGCCGCGCTAACCGGAGGCCTCGCCGCGGCCGGCTTTGGAATTTTCGCCGGCACGTTCGCCGGCGGCTCGATCCTGGGCGGGATCGCGCTCGGCGGATCGATCGGCCTCACGGCCGGCGAGACGCTCGCCGCATTTTTATTTCAGCCGAAACTATCCGGACCTCGACTCTCGGATCAGCAAATTTCCGGATCGACGCAAGGATCTCCGATCCCGTTCGGCTATGGCGGATTTCGAATCGCCGCGCAAATCATCTGGAAGCTCGGGGATCCAGGAGACCGCGACGAATCAGTCCTCGAGCGGCGGCAAAGGACTGCCTGGTCCGACAACGACGGTCTACACCTACACCGTCAGTTTCGCTTTTGCGTTTTGCGAAGGACCGGCCGCCGTAACGCGGATCTGGGGCGATTCGCGTTTGATTTACGACACGACGTCGAAAGGCGCTGTGAGCTCGAACACGCTCGATACCGGTCTCGATCACCAATCCGGCGCCGCGATCACCGAAGTTATTACGCCGACGATTTATCCCGGCAACGAGACGCAGCTCCCGGATCCAACGTATCAAGCGGCCGTGGGCATCAACCAGGCCTCCGCCATGCGGGGCATGTGCTACGGCGTTTACATCGATTTTCCGCTCGCCGATTTCGGAAACCGGCTCCCGAACATCCGCGGCGAGATCGCGACAAACTCCGCACTTGCATACGTGAAGGACACCTATCCGCCGAACCTGATTCCGGATCCGGACGGCACCACGCGCGCGTGGCAATTCCCGTATGTCGATTCGATTAACCGCGTCGCGGTCCTGCTCGACGGGCAAGGATATGTCGGCGCGCGCATCGATCTCGCGACTGACGACACGGCTCCGCTCCAGCGATGGCAACCGTCGACCGTATACGCGCTCGGCGACCAGGTCCTCGACTCGAGCGGCAACGTGCAAACCGTTTTCAGCGTCTCCGGACCGTCGGAGTCGGGAACCGTCGAACCGGTTTGGAATGTCGGCGGAGTCGGCGTCGAGACGGCCGATCACGATTTTTATATCGTGTGGATCAACACCGGCGCGGGGCCGGAGGCGATCGTCGTCACCTCGCAACTCAAAATAAATCCGTTTATCGGCTCCGGAGGATCCGTCATCAACCCTCCGCAATACCTTCCACTTTCGGCCGGCGTCGACACGCGCGGATATCTCTGGGAATGTTGGGAGCTCTACAACGGCGTAAGCACGCAATACTGTCTAACGCAGATCGACGCGACGACGTTTCAGGCCGTCGCGCAAGTCGTCCTCCCGAGCTGGGTCCGCGCGATCAATTTCGCGAACATTCTCGGCGAGGATCTGGTCTACGCCGTCACCGACACAAACGTCCTCTACGTCATAAAATCGAAAGGCGCGTCGATCAAATCCTCGATCTCGGTAATCCCGTCGACGAACTCGGGGAGCATTTACGGATCGCTTTATCCCGCGATCGATCCAAACACCGGAATTTGCTACATCGTTTCGACGCCGGCCGTGAGCGGGTCGAGCTCGCCGTACGAATACAACGTTACCGTCGTCGATCCGCGCGGCACGCCGACCGCGACCGCGTACCAATTTTTCGGCAACTCGACGACCGAGGCCGGCCAGTCCTGCTTTTTCGATGGGATCGACAGCTCGCTCCTGGTCGCGACTTACACCGGCTACCTGGTCAAAATTCCGATATCGAGCTGGACCGTCTCCGTCACGTCGTCGGCCGCGGTCATGGACGGGGGCGGATCCGTCGCGCTTTTTATTGCGTCCTGGTACTCGGGGATCGTTCCGTCGCAAGGGATCCTGTATTTGCCGGACGAAGATGTCGGAACCGGATATCCGAACCTGAATTATGTAAATCACGCGACGCTTGCGATCGAGCAGACCGTCGATCAATCGTCCTGGTTTTCCGATACCTGGGACGGTTTGCAATACGCGCAGTACGACCCGGCGACGCAATCGATCGTCGGGACGACGAGCGGAGGATCCTACGCCGGCTTTCCGGAGCGGATGTATTTGAACCGGCAAGAAGTCGCAAGCGAAACACTCGACCAGATCGTCCTCGATCTTTGCGAACGCGCCGGCCTCGATTCGAGTTTGGTCGACGTGACGGCGCTCGCGACGACCGACGTCCTCGGCTACTGCATCACGCGGAATTCGGATGCGAAATCCGCGATCGCGCCGCTCGTCATGGCGTATCTGTTCGGCGCCGTCGAATCCGATTTCGTTCTGAAATTTGTTCCGCGCGGCGGAGCCGTCGCAATGACAATTCCCGAGTCGGATCTCGGCCTCGAGTCGGACGGCGACGAGCTCGAGGAGACGTTCGCGCAAGAGCACGATCTCCCAAAATTGCTCGACGTCCTTTACGCGGATCCCGCGCAGGATTATCAAACCGGGAAGCAAAGCCGGAACCGCAACGCGCGCGTCGTCACAACGAAAAATCATTCCATTCTCGAGCTCCCTCTCACGATGGACGGCGACACGGCCGCGCAGATCGCCGACAAAACTCTCCGCGTCATTTGGGACGAGCGCAATCAGTACGGATTTAAACTCTTCGGCTCGAAATACCTGGTCCTCGACGCGACGGACATCGTCGCTTTCGGCTACAAGGGCAGCTCGTACATTGCGCGCATCGCGAAAACGACGGTCGGACAGGATCGCGTTATCGAGGTCGCCGCGATGTCCGAGGACTCGCACAGCTATACCTCGGTCCAGACCGGGCAGCTCTCGCCGGGATTCCCTCCGCAAATCCTCAATCCCGCGGCGCCGTCGACGCTTTACGTAATGGATCTTCCACTTTTCGAGGACACCGACGCGGCTCCGGACGGATCGAGCGGCTACTACTTCGCGATGTCGAGCTCGCAAACCGGCTGGCCGGGAGCCGTGATTCAGCAATCGCAGGACGGTTCGAATTACGAGCAAGTCGGATTTAGCAGCACGCCGATTGTGTTCGGGACGGTCGGGATCGCGACTCCAGCTCCCCCGGCGCCGTCCGGAGCCGACGTCCTCGACACGACGACGACGATCAACGTCAAGTTGCCGATGGGCGGGACACTATCTTCGACGACGCTCCTCAACGTTTTGAATGGCGCGAACGCTTTCGTTCTCGGCGACGAGATAATGCAGTTTCAGACCGCGACGCTCAACGCGGACGGATCCTACACGCTTTCGAACCTCGCGCGCGGCCGGCGCGGTACGGAGTGGGCTTGCGGACTTCACACGACCGGCGAGATCGCGCTATTTATTCCGACCGGCCTCAAGCGCAACATTGTCCCGCTCTCGCAGATCGGACTCGCGCAATATTTCCGCGTCGCGACGATCGGACAGACGCCGAGCGCGTCCGGAGTCCAGGACGTCACGCTCCAGGGCAACGATCTCAAGCCGCTTTCGCCGTGCTCGATCGCCGGCGCGCGCGACGGCTCGAACAATCTCACGCTGACATGGCTCCGCCGGACCAGGCTGGGCGGCGAGCAGGATTGGCTCGACGGCGTGACAAACGTTCCGCTCGGCGAGGATTCGGAAGCCTATAGCGTCGACGTCGTCGTCTCGGGCGTCGTCGTCCGCACGTTCAACGGACTAACCTCGGCGACGGTCGTCTATTCCGCGGCCGAGCAAACGACCGACGGGATCACTCCGGGAAATCCCGTCACGGTCAACGTCTACCAGATTTCCGCGCAAGTCGGCCGAGGCTTCGCCGGCGCCGCGACGGTTTAGGGAGAGAAAATGTCGTCAACATATCTCGGCATCACGCTACTTAGCTCGTCGCAGTCGTCGAAGTACCTCACGGTCAACGCGGCGATCAACGCACTCGCCGCGGCACTCGCCGGCGCGCTCACCGTCGCGATGGCCGACGCGAATCAAACTCTCTCGACCGCGAACGCGAACGGATACCTCGCTTTCAATTGCACCGGCGCGGACACGGCCGATCGAAATCTTATCGTCCCGGCCGCGCAGAAAGTTTATGCGGTCAAGAATTCGACGACCGGCGGACACAACATCGTTTGTAAGACGTCCGGCGGAACGGGAATCACGATTCCAAGCGGATCCGGATGGGTGCTTTTGTATTGCGACGGAACGAACGTCGTCGAATTCCAGGCCTCGGCGTCCGCGATCGCGTTTACGAACCTCACCGACGCGCCGGGATCCTACTCCGGAGACGGAGGCTACGCGGTCGAGGTCAACTCCGGCGCGACCGCGCTCCAGTTTTCTCCGAAGCCGCTCGACGTCGCCGTGTTCGCACCTGGTCTCGGATCGAATTCGCAAAAACTCGCTCGAGTGAAAATCGCGCGCGCTTGTACGTTCCCGGCCGGCGCCGCGAATTCGTTCGCGTCGGCCTCGGCCGCGGCGACCGGCTCAACGGTTTTTACGCTCAAGCAAAACGGCACGTCGTTCGCGACCGTGACTTTCGCGGCGAGCGCGACGTCCGGCACCTGGTCGCAAGCGAGCGCGGCGACGTTCGCGGCCGGCGATCTGCTCGAGATCGACGGGCCGTCGACGGCCGACGCGACACTCGCCGACGTCGGGATTACGCTTTACGGACAGAGGGCGTAAATGAGCATTTTCGGAACCGCTGGATTTGTAATCGGCACGCAAGCAAACCCCTCCGTCTCCGGGAGTTTTAACGTTGCGGTCGGCGACGTCATCGTCGTTTTCGGACTCTGTTTCAGTTTCGCCGGCACGATGTCGACACCGACGGACACGGCCGGCAATACCTACCTTGCGATCGGATCGCAGTTTTCAACTCCAGGCGGCAACCCGATAAATGCCTGGTACTCGATCGCGACGGCCGCAAAAACCGGAAACGTCGTTTCGGTCGCGGCCTCGAACACTGTCCGCCAGTGCGGTTTTCTGCATATTCCATGCTCCGGAACGGCGGTCCTCGATACGTCGACCGAGGGCTCGATCACGACGAGCTCGACGGCATTCCCCTCGCCGTCGATCAACACCACCGGGACGGACGAGCTCGTCGTCATAATGACGCTAAACGACGGATCGGTCGCGATTAGCTCGGCGCCGAGCGGATACACGATCGACGGAAATCGCTTCGACTCGAGTCAGATCGCCAGCATGTTTCACGATTTGTTGACGTCGACGCAAAGCGGTTACACGCCAACCGTCACGTATACCGCGGCCGCGAAGGGCGGAATAATGCTCTTCGCGTTCAAATCGTTTGTCGCGACGTACAGCATTTCGGGCGCGCTCGGCTCGCTCGGCGCCGGCGCGACAGTCGCGTACACCGGCACGGCGTCGGGAAGCGTCACGGCCGACGGATCCGGAAATTACACGATCCCCAGCCTAGCAAACGGCAGCTACACGATCACGCCGTCGAAAGGCGGCTACGTATTCAGTCCCTCGAGCTCGCCTCAGACCGTGAGCGGCTCGAATATTACCGGCGTCAATTTCACGACGTCGGCCGCGCCGACAGGCGCGGAGCCGATCGTCATCCTCATGCAGTAGCGAAACCGCAACATATAGACATCTCGGACCATCCTGCAGCTCGTAAAACCACAATATATTGTGGTCCGGGGAGACTAACGCTTGTTCGACTCGAGAAACATCCGGATCACCGGCGAAGATTCACCCGAGGCGCGGATCGCCGCAGTATGCGTCGAGACGTGCCGGCGCGTAAAACTCCTCACCGGCCGATCGCCGGACTACGCGGATTTTCGCGACGACATCCGGAAGTTTATCCAGCTCGAGCTCCTGCTCGCGCGCCTGGAGGGGATCCGCGTCGGTCCGCACGATCGCGCGCAAATGCTCGCCGATACGCTGCTCAGTTTGTCGGAGCTCGATTTTAAAAGCCTATGAACCTCCAGCTCGCGCTAACGATCGCATTCGGGATCGGTCAGCTCCTCTTTCTCGCCGGCGGACTGTTCTGGGCGTTCAAGCAAATGCGGCGGGATCTGTCCGGGATGGGAATCAAACTCCGCGCGCTCGATGAACGCTCGGACGATCGGAACCTCGCGACATCGATCGCCGTAATCCTCAACACGCCGAAAGAGCACCAACGCGATACCGCGCTAATTTTTCTAAATTCAGGAAAAGGGAAAAACCGATGAGCTCGACAACTCCAACGCCGGCGCCGACGTCCGCTCCGCTCCTCACGTTTCGCGACAAAGCGGAGATCGTCGCCGCGATCGCGTTTTTTCTTTCCATGTTCGCGTACGGATCCGCGCTCCACGCCGAACGCTCGCGCCGGCTAACGGCCGAGGCGACGGAGAAAACCTTGCAAGCCGAGGTCGCCGACGACAAAAAGCAGATCGCGGATCTCCAGCTCGAGGACCAGGCGCGCGACAAAGCCGCGGCCGACCAGGTCCAAAAACTCCAAGCCGCGGCCGCGGCCGCGCAGTCGCCGGCGCAAGTCGTGAAATTCATACACGACCAGGTCTCCGCCGGCGCGCCGGCGCCGATCGATGTCTCGATCCCGAAAGCGACGCCGGCGAATCCGTCACCGGACGCGATCGCCGAGATCCCCCAGGTCGATCTCCCGTTTCTGCGAAACGAGATCTCGAATTGTTCGATCGACGCCGTGAAAGTCCCGGATCTCTCCGGAGATCTGACGTCGTGCCAAGCGCAGCTAAAACTCGCCGGCGAGGAGCTCTCGGCGATGCAGAAAGAGCGCGACGGATGGAAAACCGCGGCGAAGGGCGGGACGTGGGCTCAACGAATTAAATCGGGCGCGATCAAAGTCGGCGTCGGGATCGCGATCGGCGTCGCGGCCGACGAAGCCGCGCGCCATCACTAGGGCCAGTCCTACAACTGCACCTGGTACAGCTCCGAATGTAAATATATTTACACCGATCTTCGCGCGCGTCGCGTTCCCTGGGAGGGCCGATCGCCGAGGCGAGGCCGGCATCCCTCCGGATCCGGCCTCGAAAAATTTAACCAGGGTGTTAAATTGTTCTCGGGCTGTTAAATTTTTCGCGCTAGAATCCCGGCATGGCAAGCCATTCACCAGTGCGACGGGAGGCGCCGACTACGGCATAAAACGAGCGTCGCCTCCCCGCATTTTGCAGTCCCGCGCTGCACTTTCCTCCCCTCAAATCCGATCGGAAAACAGGCAACTCCGGTAAAAATTACGCGGTTTCTCTGGCACTCAGTCGGCACTACTCCGCGCGGATGCTCACCGGCTGTCCGGAACGTGTTGATAACAGGCGATTTTCTCCGGATGCTTGCAGCCGCGCGGGACTAGGAGTCCCGCGTTTGTTGAATCGTGCGGCATTTGCCTCCAGACGCATCGCTTGGAGTGTTCCGCATGGAACCTCACCGGCGCGCCGCGTTCGTCCTGGAGCTCCTGTGCGCGCCAGCGAGGGCTATAAGCGACCGTTTTACTCCTCGCTGGCCTCGTCCAGATCTCGCTCGCTCCAACGGTCGAAGCGATCGGCGGGGACGACCGTCGGCGAGCAACTCTCGCCGACCAGGTAGGGCGTTTTCGGAGCTGGAACAACTCCGCCGGAGGCGTAGCCGGAGCCGTCGACTCGCCGGCTAAATTCGTCGACGTCCGCTTGTGTGACCTCGCGCCGATCGCGGGGCTGATATCCGCCACCGGGCATGTGAGCGCAGTTGGGATTTCCGCACCAACACGGAGGTCGCGGCGGCGGCGCGGGCGGAGCTCTCGGCGGATCCTCGGGGCGCGTGTCGAGGTCAGCCAGGCGAAGGAGGATCAAGATCAATGCCAGTATCCCGAGACCGACGAAGATCCAAACGAACCAGCTCACGGCGCGAGCTCCCCGTTCGTAATGCGACCGTGCCAATGCGGATCCAAGCCGATCGACGGCTCGATCGTTAGAGTCTCGAAAGTATCGCCGCTCACTCGACGGTGAAAGCCCCCATGGGGAATCGGCGTAATACGGGACTCCCATCCTTTCGGATCGATCGGCGGCCAGAAGCTAAACGCGAGGCGCTTTCCTCGCCGCGCGCCGCAAGTCGGACATGCGGAGTGGTCGCAGTGCGGACACAGAAACGAAACGCCTATGTAGAAAGGCTCGTCGGCGCTCCAGTTGTTCGGCTGAATCCAATGCGGCGCGAGATCGGCGAGTTTCACGATGGCAGCTCCGCGGCCGGCGCGTTGATTGCCTCGCGCGGATCTCTCCGGGCGGCGCGATCGCATTCCGAACACTCGTCCATCTGGCCGGTAGGATCGTGTACGCAACCATGGTCACAATGGCGCGTCGCATAGTTCTCGGCCGGCGCGTCTCCTGCAGGAGTTGCACCATTGTGAGGCAGCTCCTGCAGGAGCGCCTCCGGCTTTGCGCGGAGGCCGGCGTAAATGAACTTGAGTCGGTTTCGGCCGACGCGAACGAGCCGAAAATTCCAGTGAGGGAATCGGCCGTCGAGATACTCGACCATTTTCTCGATCGCGAGCTCGACGTCGCTTTCGTTGAAAAGCCGACCAGGTCCGGCCGTGTATTTGTCGGAGATGTCTTTTTTGGCGAATCCCTCCGGCAACACCGCGTCGACGTAGATCCGCCGAAAGCCTCGCTCGCCTCCGATCCCGCGCGTCCTCGAATGTTTCATGGCGCCGTTTTCTCCTCCACCCGGAATTCGTAGCCGATGACGCGCGAGCCGAGTTTTATAAGCCACACTCCCAGGGCAATCCGCGCGCGGAATCTCCGGTAGTTTTGAATTTCAACGACGATCTGTCCGTTACTTCCGATATCGAACGCGCACATTACTTTCGGCATCGATCAACCTCCGACGATTTTCTCGACGGCCTCGGCGCGATGGTCCGCGGCTAGGTGCATGTAGCGCTGAGTCGTCTTTAGATCCTTGTGTCCCATCACTTCGCGAATGCTGGTCACGTCGGCGCCGGCCATTGCCATGCGTGACGCGAACGTGTGCCGCAAATCGTGCCAACGAAAATCAACGATCCCGGCGCGCTTCAAACTTTTTTCGAGCCATCTTTGCCAGTCGCGTTTCGCCGCGGCCGTCGTCTCCGGACAAACGAACGGCGAAGGATCCTCGCCGGTCGCGGCGACGAGCTCGTCGCGCCGGCGAGCGAGTGTTTCGAGTGCCTCGCGCGCGGCGGAGTTTATCGGGATGTGCCGGCGTCCGGATTTGCCGACGACTGTCACGCTCCCGGCCGCTAGATTCACGTTCGACCATTTGAGCGACCATTGTTCGCCGCGGCGCATACCGGTATGGAGGGCAAGCTGCAGCTCGGGGAGTTTCTCCGGATAGTCTCGTTTCACAACCGCGCGCAAACGTTTCTCCTCGTCGTCCAGGAGATAGCGCAGCCGGCCGGCGGATTCCTTAAACGGTTTCACGCGCGCGAGTGGATTTACGGAAACGATGTCCTGCCGAATCGCCGCGGCGAAAATGCTCGAGATGAGCGATCGATGCCGATTGACGGTCGCGCCGGCAAGTCCCGATCGCTTGAGGTCTCCCAGGACTTGCTCGAGACGCGCCGACGTCAACTCCTCGAGCGCGAGGGATCCGATCGTCGGGAGCAAGGCCTCAAGCCGACGGACGTCGGTTTCGTAGGACTGCGGAGAGAGTCGTAAACGTTTCTGCTCGAGCACCAGGTTCGCGACGTCGCGGAACGTGCGGCCGGCTTTCGTGGGAGGCGTGAATTTTCCCTCGGCGATCTCGCGATGCCTTTGTCCGAGGATCTGGATCGCCTCGTCGCGTCGACCGATCTTCTCGCGATGCCGCTTTCCCGCGATCGTGTAGTACGAGATCCACCAGATCCCGGACTTCGCGGGACGTTGGAAAATTCCTCCGGCAGATTTCGATCGCACGGAAGAAAATTTAACACGCTTGGAGTTATTGGAGTGAAATGCTACATTCGCCGTCTAACACACCAACTGATGCAGTGTCGCGCGCGCCGGAGCCCACCTCGGGACTCTGCGGGAGTTACTGAGATCCGGCGCGCGGCGGCGAGAGGAAATCGCGAATGCAGTCGCCGATAATGAAGTACTTCAAATACGAACACCTTCCCGAACAGCTACAGATCGTTTCCGCGCCAATCTGCGAGCTCGCGCTCACGATGGAAAAGAACCTTCCCGACGGACCGGAGAAATCGGCCGGACTACGGAAGCTCCTCGAGGCAAAAGACTGTTTCGTCCGAGCGGAGGTGCCTATCAGCTACGGTTCGGGCGGCGCGCCGGCGCCTCCGCCGAACGATACGCACACGAAGGGAATGTAAGGTCCGAATGAGGACAAAATGTCCCGACCTCCACGAAAGCCAACGCATACGAGCCTCGCGGATTGGGAACGGGAACTAGATCAAATCGAAAGGGAGGGAAAGATGTCCTGGAGCGTATCGGCACACGGCAAAGTGACGGCAGTCCGCAAAGCGATCGCGAAGCAATTCGAGACTTCGGGTCCGTGTTCGCAGCCCGAAGAATCTATCCGGCAATCCGCGAAGGCGATTATCGACGCCGCGCTCGACGTCGATCCGAAAACGGTCGCCGACGTCTCCGCGGCCGGCAGCATGTCGACTGACACCGGCGTAGTGAGGTCGCACAGCCTAACGATCAAAGTCGATACGAAATGGGGTTTCCTGGACGACGCTCCCGAGGTTGATCCGCGCACGGTTACGCCGGCGCCGAAGTAAGCGAGATAACTGCTAAGAAAAAACGCCGGCGTGGAAGTGAAATTTAACTTCCATGCCGGCGTTTGAATTTTGAGGGGAGTTACTTCGCTTTCGTAATCAACTGCATTTTGTAGGTCTGCAATTTCCCATTCTTACCGCGGCCGAGCAGCTCGAGCGTTTTCCCATTCCAGCGCGCCGCATAGATCCCAGGATTGAGGCGATTGCCCGCGATCACGTAAACCGAGCCGTCGATCGTCGCGTCCGCGACGTAGCTGGTGTTAGTTGTGGTGTTAGTTGCTGGGCGCGATGCCACGTCCGGCTACGACCTGCCGCAAGTCGCTTCCATTGAAAAATAAGCAGATACGGCTCGGCGCTACTCGCCACAATTCGCCGCAAAATACACCCGGAGGACTTAAAATCTGCTGTCCCTAACGGGGCATGTGGGTTCGACCCCCACCCCGGGCACTTCTTTTAACGATTGAAACTGCATCAGTTAACGCTCCTCATCTTTCCGTGTACCTCTGGTGTACCCTTCGTTTCGAAAAGTACAAGAGGATCTCGTCTCCAGGCGTTCTCCAGATCCGACTCCAGTTGTTCCTGACGCGCCCGCACCCATGGTGAGTAGTGCTTCTCCGTGATGCGCACGCTTTGATGGCCGAGCAGGATTGAGACGTGCTCGATCGAGACACCGGTGAGGAGGAGCTCGACGGCGAAGGTATCTCGAAAGCGATGCGCGTGTCCCCCTGGAATGTTTGCCAGCTCAAAAAGCTTACGAAGTCGCGTCTGCCAACTCCGAACCGCGCTGTCCAACTTCCCAACGCCGCTCCAGAAGAAATATTTCTCATTCACTTTCGGAGTTGCTTCGAGTGCGGCCACGACGAACTCCGGCAGTACGGCGTTGGGCTATCCTGTGATCTCGGTCGTTTGGGATGATTCCGTCACAGGATGCCCCGACGAGTATATCGGGAAATCCGTTGAGGCCTTTGAAAGGTTTGCTCTCCCGGAGGAAATCCACGAAAAAGGACGCGAGAGGATGAACATGATTCGCGAGCTTTGTGCTGACATGGAGAAATGGTTCGAACCGGAGTGAATCCCCTCACCCACGAAACAGAATCGTTGCAGGCATTCCTTCCGTCTGCACGAAATCCGCGCCTGATTCGACCGCGATGTCTCAATTTGAGATAGATGGTGCGAAGAGGATTTATCAACATCTATCGGGACGGGACGTCCCGTCCTGACTGCCGGACCTTGTTTCCGATTGTCCAACTTGCCGGGCGCGATGACGGACTAGATCAAGCCAACCCGGTTGATCCGAGTTGTGCGCCGGTTTCGGGCCATGAGTTATTGCATCTTGCCGTATTCGTCCTTGGCTTGCTTTAAGAGAAGGAGATTGGTGTCCGCGTCTTTCCACAGATCGACGAGGCGGCCGTGGCGAGGAACAGGCTCTCAGAAATCGAGTCCGATGATGGTTCTACTGGGTGGACTTCCGCTTCGCGAGGACGGCGTTGCACCTGGCTAGTTCTTTGGACACCTGCTCTGGTTTGACTGCATCGGGTCGCGCCACTACGTGCAGTTGTTGGGCGACACGCCACGTATTCAGACTCTGCTGATATTGGTCTCGAGCTTGCTCCCAGTCGGCGGTCCTTTCGGAATCGGAAATAGTAGGCCGCTGTGCCAAGTGCGCGTAGGCGAAGCCGTAGGCGGCGTAGGCATCTGCTAGATCCGTCAGCTTGTCGTTATTCTCCGCGGGATCGGCGCGATAGAGTTCCAACGCAAGCTGCAGTCCAGTTCGGGTGTTTTCCAAACCGGGAGCGATTTCGCCGTTCTCGATTTGAACCTTTCCAAGGCTGCTTTCGCACTCACCCAGCCAGACCTTCGAATTCGCGTCGTTGGGATCAGACGAAGATGTCGCCCGGAAGCCGGCGAGGGCCTTTTTGTAATAGCTCTCCGCTTGGACGTGGTCTCCCAAATCCTCGGAATAGTCGCCGATTTTGTCCGTATGTTCATACGCATACTCGCGATAGAGCCGGTTATCCGGGTGAGCCGCCGCGAGCGCATTCATCACTTCGAGTCCTCGCCGTGCCGCCACAATCGCCTCAGCAGGTTCATCCATCTCCTCCAAGACAAGCGACATCTCGCCGTATGTTCCCGAAAGCCTCGTTCTCACTTCTGCGTAGAGCGAAGGAGGCGGGTTCGTGATCGCTTCGCGTGCGGCAGCCGATTTTTGCAGGCTCGAAAGAGCACCTTGCAAATCACCCAACGCGGATTGTGACAGGCCAAGAACGTAGTAGGCGCCTGCAAGCCCTTCCTCACCTTCGGGTGTCTGGCGTGCGGCAGACAATTGCTGCCGGATCGCGAGAGTTTTTTGGGCATACTCCAGAGCGCCCTGATATTGTCCGCTTTCCGACAGCATTATGCCGAGCATTTCGTAGACGTTCGCGACGTTGCTGAGGCTCTCAGGCGAATTGTGTTCGCCGGCGGCAATTGCTTCGCGAATGGCCGCCGCCTTCTTTAAGCTAGCGAGGGCGCCAGCAGTGTTCCCCAAATTGGAGTTGTCAGAGGAGCCTTGCACCTCGCCGACTCGCTCGTATGCGGTCGCGAGCTCGCGCTGCAGTGACAAGTCCCCATTCGCCTCCTGCGCGAGGATATCCAGGTAAGTCAGCGCTTTGCTCACCACCAACTCTCTCGCGGAAGTGGAACCGGGCAAGTCCTTGATGGCGTCGTTCACATCGAAAACCAGGGAATCGGCCAACGCTCTGACATCGTTGAAGCGGCGCTCCGCACGAGCGCGCTCGAGACGCGCAATGCGCGCTTCCCGCAGAGAAGCGATCATTCCGCCGCCAAGACTCAGCACCAAAAGCACGGCAGCTGTCGCAATTTTCTTCTCTCTCCGGACGAATTTTCCGGCCCGGTAGCCCAGCGTGTCCTTGTGGGCCGCGACAGGCAGACCCTCGAGGTAGCGGCGGACGTCTTCCGCAAGCTGCGCGGCTGAGGCGTAGCGGCGCTGCGGTTCTTTGCGGAGCGCTTTCAGGACGATGTTGTCGAGGTCGCCCCCCAGCACCTTCACGAGCGCCGGAGATCGCTCGCCCCGCTCTCCAAACCCGGCCCTCCCCCGGTTCTGCTCCGTCGCAGCATCTGGCGCCTCAGCGTATCGCGCCACGCTGCTGGGCTTGGCGGGCTCCGTTTCGCAGACGGCCCGAAAAATCTCGTGAGGCGAACCATCTTTGGAGCAAAACGGCACGCGTCCGCAAAGCAGCTTGTAAAGGATTACGCCCAGCGAATAGATGTCGCTGGCCGTCGTGATCGAAGCATTGCGTACCTGTTCGGGGCTCGCGTATTCGGGAGTCATCATCGGAAGGGCGGTCGCGGGCGACTCGCCGGGGCCGTCGCTCTCACCCGACTGGGCGATTTTGGCAATACCGAAATCAAGCAGCTTCGGCTCGCCTTGGGGCGTGACGAGAATATTCCCCGGCTTGAGGTCACGATGCAAGACCAGGTGTTGGTGCGCGTACTGTACTGCGAGGCACACGGCCCAGAAAAGTTTCAGGCGTTCGCGGACGCCCAATTGATTCTTCTGGCAGTACTCATCAATCGGCAAGCCGTCGACGTATTCCATCACCACGTAATGAAGGCCATCCGCAGTGGTTCCTGCATCAAGAATGCGGGCGATGTTGGGATGATCGAGTCTTGCCAGAATCTGGCGCTCAGTCTTGAAGCGCGCAATGAAATAGCCGGAGCCGAGACCGCTTTGGATGACTTTGACCGCAACCTGCTTTTCGTATGTGCCGTCGTCGCGAACCGCCCGATAGACTTCGCCCATTCCGCCGCTGCCGAGTTTCGCGACCAAGCGGTAGTGGGAAATCGTGCGTCCGATCAACGGCTGCTCATCGATCTCCAATGAAAATTCATCTTCGGAGAGGGACTTCGCGGCGACTTCTAGGGCGGGAGTTTCCATGAAGCGTTCGGCGCGGGCTTGATGAGCCAGCAGCGATTCTACTTCGCGCCGCAGGAGTTCATCCCCGGCGCATGCAGCTGCTAGGAACGCGGATCGATGCTCACCGTCGCGCTCCAGGCAGGAGTGATATATCTCTTCGATTTTTCGCCACCGTTCGGATTGCATGGAAAAATCAGCCGTCGGTTCCACGAGCCGTCAGATTTCAATAGTTCAAGACTGCAGCGCCAGCTTACCTCCACCGCATCATCCAGAGCGGAATTGACGCGTTCTGCCTACCGCGCCTGATCACCTTCCAGCTCGCGCAGCAGCCAGACTCTCGCCATCCCCCAATCGCGCATCACCGTTTCCGGAGAAATTTGCAGCACTTCGGCCGTTTCCTCCACAGTGAGTCCGCCAAAAAAGCGCAGCTCCACGACCTTGCTTTTCCGCCCATCCTCCTCTTCGAGCCGATTCAAGGCGAAGTCCAGGGCCACTATGTCGATGGTAGGCGCAGCGGTGACCAGTGTCGCTTCGTCCAGATCCACAGGTTGGGGATTTCCACCGCGCTTTTGATAATTGCGCGATCGCGCGAAATCCGTGAGAATCCGACGCATAATCTGAGCACATACAGCATAGAAATGCGCCCTGTCCTTCCACTCAAGGTTCACGCCCACGAGCCGGAGGTACGCTTCGTTGATCAGCGCGGTGGTCTGGAGGACATGTCCGTCGCGTTCTCGCGCCATGTAGTAGCGAGCGCGGCGGTGCAACTCCCGATAAACCAAAGGGGTAAGCTGATCAAGGGCGTGCGGATCTCCCTGGCGCCAGGAGCGCAGCAGTTGCGTAATGTCGGAGGGTTTCTCTTCGGACATGGGCGCGCCTTGAGCCTTGGGAAGCGTTCCCGAAGTTGCGCGAGCTTACCACAAATGTAACTAATCGCTGGTAGTTGGCTAGACGGAACAGATTCTGAGACCAATCTCCAGCCCTCCCGCAAATAAACTTGTGCTGAGACGACAGTATCTTGCGGATTTCCTCGCTTAACTCAGTAGAAGCAACCCCAAGTGTCGAAACATTGGACGACTTTGAAATCGAGAGCAGGGCTCACCCTCAGGTGCGACTGATTCCGCATGAGGCTGGAAGCGCAAGGGAGAAAACCCCATGATTAGCGAAGCAAAGTGGAAAGCAACGCGAGGCGAAGCGACGAGCAGGCGGCTCGCAAGAACCGCACAACTGGCCATCGCCGCCGCAGCGTTTCTAATCCTCTCCGTGCTTCCAATCCAAGCGCAGACCGAGACTGTGCTTCATAGTTTCGCTGGCGGGCCTACGGACGGAGGGACTCCTTCCGGAAGCCTCGTTCGGGATGCGTCGGGGAACCTCTACGGCACGGCCCAAATCGGCGGTGCTTCAGGCTCCGGGACCGTGTTCGAGTTGGTCGCCTCTGAGAACTTCAAAGAGAAGGAGCTGTACAGCTTCGGGGCGACCAGCGGCGATGGTCAATTGCCCGTCACGGGCCTGGTCGTAGATGGGAACGGCAATCTGTTCGGCACTACCCAAGCTGGCGGCGGCTCAACGGCCTGCCAATTCGGGTGCGGGACCGTGTTTGAGCTTGTCAACTCCTCCGGGAACTACACCGAGAAGGTACTGTACAGTTTCACGGGCAGCGAGGGTGGTCAATCGCCGGGAGCTTTGCTCATAGACGCGTCCGGCAACCTTTACGGAACTACCGTATTCGGCGGCACTTCAAAGTCAACCACACTCTGCAAGACCGGGTGCGGGATCGTATTTGAACTGGCCAACAACTCGGGGAGCTACACATACAGTGTGCTGTACAACTTCTTGGTCACGGGCGGCGACGGCATAAGCCCCGAGGCAAATCTGGTGATGGACTCAGCGGGCAACCTTTACGGCACTACTGGAGCAGGCGGCATTGCGGCAACGGGCTGCCTCATCGGATGCGGCACCGTGTTCGAACTGGTGAAAGGCTCCGGGGGTTACACAGAGACGCTGCCGCCGCTGTACAGCTTCACCGGCATCCCGGATGGTTATGTGCCTGGGAATCTGGTCTTACAGGAGGTTTCGGGCAACATTTTCCTTTACGGGACTGCTGGTGGCGGCACTTCAAACGCGTGCCTGATGGGGTGCGGGATCGTGTTTGAGCTGGACAACTCCTCCGGGACGTTCAAAAAGAGCCTGCTGTACAGCTTCGCAGGTAGCCCGGACGCTGTAGGTGGTGGGAATTTGGTGATGGACACGATGGGCAACTTTTTTGGCATTGGCGGAGGCGGCGATTCAACGGGCGGGACAGTGTTCAAGCTGCATCCCATCGGCAACGGGACCTACTCAGAGAGTGTGGTGTACAACTTTACGGGTAGCCCGGATGGTGCTGTACCCACAGGTTTAGTATTAGACGCGTCCGACAATGTTTACGGCACTACTGGGCTCGGTGGCACTTCAACGGTCTGCGGCCTCAGCGGGTGTGGGACCGTGTTCGAAATCACTTCCGGTTCGACCGGGCCGACTATCGTGATCAGCGCGACGAGCGGGTCCGGCCAGGCCGCGACGGTGAACACCCCGTTCGCATCCCCGCTGGAAGTTCTAGCGCTTGATAGCAGAAATCAACTTCCGGTGAACGGTCTAACCGTGACGTTTACTGCGCCGGCGAACGGTGCAAGCGGCACGTTCTCGGGGGGTGCCGACACGGCCGTTACAAATACATCCGGAATCGCCACGTCAAACGTTTTCACAGCCAATGGAACCGCCGGGAGTTACTTGGTTACGGCCACCGCGCCAAACGTTTCAGGAACAGCGACTTTTATGCTTACGAACAGCCCGGCGCAGATCGGTACCATGGTGAGCGTGTCGACCAGTAGCAGCGATCATGGCAATGCTCTCCCATCTAATGATGCCCTCGTGGGAAACCCGATCACTGTGTCATTCAAGGTCGCTGCGACATCCGGGACCGGGACTCCGACGGGCAAAGTCGTTGTGACCGACGGCCTTGGCGATACGTGCACGCCGTCGCCGGTGATTTTGAACTCGGCATCCGCCGGCGCCGGTTCGTGCACATTGACGATTACGACGCTCCCGGGGTCCGGGACCGCCACGCTGACGGCAACGTACACTCCGGACACGAATGCCTTTGCCGGAAACACGGGCAACGTCAGCGAAAGTGTTGTGGAGATTTCTGGATGCGGCCCTAGCGTTCCTGAACAGGTAGTCAAACAGGGAAGGACGGTAACCTACTCGTTCACGGTTTGTTTTGCTGGCAATGCCAACGCACTGGCGCCCGTCGTTGGCGTGGTCGACTGCGTGCCGAGTGGCAAATGCAATGTCGCGGTCACTCAGATAGGCCAGACTGGCGTGTACACGGTGTCTGTCACCGTCATCACAACTTGCGCCGTCAGCTGCGATGCGCTCATCGTTTCTCCGCCCCGCAGCTCGCCCGGGCCCTGGCCGCTAACCTTGATGTGCTGCGGCGCGCTGCTCGCAATGCTGATGGCGCGCCGGTTGTTGCGGCAGAATCAAGCGCGGCCGCGGCTCTTGTATGCGGCGGGCATCTTGATTGCGATCCTGCTGTGCGGCATGCCAGGCTGCAGCAGCTCCTCGAGCCAAAATGAAACCCCGGTCGGCATGTACACGGTCAGCGTCAAGGTTGCCGCGGGCAATTTCAACGTGGTAGTGCCCGTAAACGTGATGGTCGAAAAATAGCCGCGTCACCCGTCGAAAGGTAGTGCGACTTTCTGTATTTGTCGGCGCGACCGTAGCAGCCTTCGCACTGTGGACTTGCCGCGAGCTGCTCGAAGCCGTAGGACAGTTACGGGACGACGCCACGTAGCACCTATGCGGTGATCATCAGCGCCACTGCCGCTGCGTTCACAAGTTCCACCATCGTAAGCTCAATCAGCGCATTCGATTTGCCGATGCCCCATCGACACGCTAATCAAAAATTCGGGACATCTCCAGATAAATGTCGATAACAGGGATTATCACTACCTATCTCAGAATGCGACGATCCCCGCATGAGAGCCGGGCAGAGGGTCAGTCGACGCTAGATTTTCTGAGCCTTTCCTCCCTCGCCGTTGCGATTATCATTGAGAGCTACTTATCATCAATCAGTCTACCTGGCCAGCCGTATCAGTCTGTGCACTCAGAACCAAGAACCTGCCCGGTTCACTCTCCTGAGATTGTCTAACGATTCGCAAAACGTTTGCCGGCACATCGTGCACTCTAAATCGTCTCGCCTAGTACTGCTTCCTGTGCGACGCGAATGACTACTCTGCGGTTCACTCGAAGCGACGAAGCGATGGCAGTCTTGTTGCATCCGCGCGCCAAGAGATCGCGGATCATGGCTTCAATCTCGGCGGACACCTGATTGTTTGCGCGACGCACATATCTTGCAGATGCGGAGTGGTGCCGAATTTCGACTCCCTTGGTTGCAAGCCACTCGTACCAACTGGACATGTCTCTGCCTTCGCCTACCAATTCCGTTAGACAAGTCGCGAGTAACGTCTCGAGGAGCTCTCCCGACTCGATGTGCTGACAGTCGTGCCGGTGCGCCACTGCATCCGCCAGGATTGCAATTAACACTGTGCTGTTCTCAGTCATGGCTCTGTGTCTTCCGATCCAGTTTCGGTGATGAACAAAGACGAGACCGACTCTAGAATTGTCGTGCTGGCCGCTGCTAAGTTAGCAGTTCATCAAAGTTCTCGATCGACAGGAAAACTGCTTCAGCAGGCTGAGAAAATTCCGAAGCCGTATCTGCAGATTGGTCGCAACGACGAGCTCGCCAGTAACTGGCCTCATATCCCCCCTGCTCCCGCAGCTGCGCTCGTGTTTTGGTCAAAACGCGGCCTTCTTGATCGTGCCCGAGACGAAAATAAAGCCCTCGACCGGAGTTGGCCGTCAGTGGGTCGAGCTGCTTTCCTTATTTTCTTGGCCTGAATCAGCCGGATCGCTAGCGCAGCCTGCTTCACATCGCCGGGGTCAAACAGCAGGATGGCTTCAGCGTCTCCTTCCTGACGCAGCAGGAACCCGGACGCGATGGCGCGGCGCCTCCGTGAACGAAGGATCTTGTCCGAACGTGAGTTGCCGGATGGAGCTTCGAACACTATTCCCAGGCGGCCAGCGGAGTGCTCGTATAAATGCCCCAATTTGCCGCGGATGATCGACTCGCCGCATGGGTCGTGGTTCACGCGAAGGCGGTATTGCTGCCCGTATTCGGCCAGCGTGTTTAGCGATTCCATCAGGCACACTCCCGCGCATAGGTCCGTGTACCCGACATGTACCTCGCTTCGGCATGTCTAACGGTTTTGCCGGTTTTGTCGGTTCGTGTTATGAATAACTTACGTGATTTCAGTCGGGCTGGGAGTTCGACCCCCACCCCGGGCACGAAATTGAAGGTCACCGGCTCGTCGCCCACACGCCATTCATTGGCCTTGCGCTTCCGCATCACCATGAAATCGAACGATGAAAAATTGCTGGCGGAGGTGGTCGCCCTTTCGGCTGGCCGCGTGTCAAAAAGCGCGCGAAGCGCATGTCTACTCAGCCTGGCGGCGTGGCTGATTTACCTATCGGTCTTGGCACCTTCGCTCTCCACATGGGACGGGGGCGGCATGCTCAACGCATCCATTTCCCTGATCCAGAAGCATGATTGGACTGTCGAACCGATCTACGGCCAGGTCGGACGCCACGGAAAACTGTACGGAATGTGGTAACCGCTGCTTTCCATCGTTGCCGTGCCTTTCGTCGCGGCAGGCCCTAGTAGTCGCGCGGATCGCGCACCTGCCCCCAATGTATGTGGCCGCCGCTTTCGCGATTTTCGTTTCCACCATCTTCGGTGCCCTGAACTTGGGCGCCACGTACGATCTGGCCCGAGAATCCTTGAAGGCCGACGAGCGGGACGCGATTGCGGCAGGCCTCTGTTTCGGGTTCTGCACTCTGTCGCTGGCTTACTCGAGAACGTTCTACGCGGACCCACGGCCGACGCTCGTCACGGTGCTCATACTGATCGTCGTGTTTTCCGAGTCGCCCAACTGCTTGGCGTTGCTTGTACTCTGCTGCCTGGCGATTCTGGCGAAGCCTGTCGAAGTTTTGGTGGCTGGCGTGGTGTTTCTCTACCTGGTGCTCCATCGAAAGTATCGCGCTACGGCGCATGCAACGATCGATTCTCGGCTGCGCCTTTTTGCCGGCTACGATTGGATTCGCTTCGATAACGTTTTGAAGTCAGGCCAGCCGAATTTCCGGGAGGTGCGAGCGTTCCCGGAAGCGTTTACGCGTCTGCTGTTCAGTCCGGGAGCGGGGATTTTTATCGGGTGCTCGGTGCTTTTTCTAATCCTCTCGAAGTGCCAGAACTCGAAAACGGCTTGGATCGTGGCGCTCGCGTTGATTCAGGTGGTCTTCTACTCGTTCTGGGGCCGCTGGTATTCCTCGGATTGGGGACCACCCTGCTTGATGCCCGTTTTACCGGGACTCATTGCCGACACCGTTCTCACGAAATACAAACGCACGTGACGTGCCCTTGCTGCTCTCGGACTGCTGATACAGTTGCCCACGTCGTTCGGGTCTCCCGAACGGCACTCCGCACTATTGCGATCGGAACGTATTCAGGAAGAAACCGCCGTTTGGAATCCTGAGCTGTCGTCGACTTTCGGAACGTGGCGCAGCGCCATCGATCAGGTGGAATCCGCGCAAAATCAGGAGGTTCGCGAATTTTCCACGTTTCGGCCAACGTCCCCAAGTTTCGCTGACCTCAGAACTATTCGGATTGGGTCGCTGTGGTGGTGGATGCTTCCACTCGTTCACATACCAAAAATCCTCGGAGCAATCATGGCGCTGATCGAGCTTGCGATCGGGCGGTGGATTATCGCGCGGCTGCTCATCGCAGCGCGTGATCCGGAGCTCAACTCTCATCCAACGGTCTCCGCGCTGTCGAATCCGGCTTAGGGGCGTTGGACGTCAGTTGAGGTGGAGGACCGCGAAAGCCGGTTCTCCTTCGAGTGAGACGTAAAGGTTACCGCTGCTCGAATCCACGACCAAATCGTAGGGATTCTTTCCGGCAGGCAAAGTTCGGATCACTTCGTTCCGCGCACCGTCGACCACGGTGATGCTGTCACCGTGATTGTTCGCCACGTAGATCCGGTTCGTTTTCGGATCCACGGCGACACCCTGCGGCGCGCGACCCACTGGCACCGTCGCCACTGCATAGCGCCGTTCCGTATCGATTACGGTGACCGTATCGTCGGCGTGACTTACCACGTATGCCCGATTCGTGGAAGGATTCAGCGCTACCGCACACGGAATCGCTCCCGTCGGTACGAGTGTGGTCTTGCCGGTCGCCTCATCGATAATCGCCAATTCCGCGTCCTGCGAGCGCGTCACGTAAAGTTCCCCTTTCGATTCGTCCAGCGCAAGACCCCAAGCATGCATCCCCACGTTCACGGAACCCGTAACGGCGGGCGTCTGGTCCAGCACGTCGAGCTTTGTCGACTGGTAGCCCGCCAGATAGATCTTGTCGCGCTTCGGATCCACGAGAATCGAATCGGCTGAGCCGGCTTTGAGGTTCGTCGTCTTGTTGGTCGGCCCGTCAATCACCGTGATCACATCGCTGAAGGTGTTCGACACATACTCCTTATCGGTCGCCTCATTTACCGCCACCACATACGGCTGCGCACCTACGTCGATCGTCGCAGCCACCGAGTCGTCTTTGCCGTCGATCACGCTGATCGTGCCGGCTCCGTGGTTCACCACGTAGATCCGGTTCGTTTTTTCGTTCACGGCCAGTGCCAGCGGTTCTGCGCCAACGTGAACGCGGTTCGTCGAATTCGTGCGCGGATCGTAGACCGCCACTGTCCCACGCTCGGTCTCGGCCGCGTACGCCTTGCCTGTCGCCGCGTTTAGCGCGACGGCGCGGCTACTCACCAGCGTCGTTGCCGGCTCTTGGGCTCGCACGGCCACGCTCGACGCAGCGCAGATCAGAAATATCGTCGCGAAGCTGTTCTTCCTGGAGATCAATTGTTCCCTCCGCCTCGAAATAATTAGAAAACTTGCGGCGCCAGAGCCAGCTTCGGTTTATCCTATCGCCGCTTTTGAAACAAGCACGAACCACAACCTGGGCCAAACAAACTTGACCAAACTTCCACCGTTGGAGCTCGCCAAGTCACCGCGAACGGGAGCGAATCGTTTACTGTGGATTCTTCCTGCGATCCTCTTGGCGAGCTCACTCATCGCAGACGTCTCGGCTACCCGCGCGACAAACAGAGGCCAAACGCCAAAATTTCGCGTGATCGCGCTTGCTGAAACAAACAGCATCCATCGCCCATTCGTCGAAGCCGCCAAAGTCTGGCTCGCCAAAGAAGCCACGACCGACGACTTCGCGATCGACTACATCCCGGACACCGAGAAAATCGACGCCGCGTTCCTGGCTCAATACCGGCTTTTCATCCAGCTTGATTATCCTCCTTACCGTTGGACGCCGACCGCTCAAGCCGCGTTCATCCAGTATATCGAGCAGGGCAAAGGCGGCTGGATCGGTTTTCACCACGCGTCACTGCTGGGCGAGTTCGACGGCTATCCGATGTGGGATTGGTTCTCGCGGTTCATGGGCGGCATCCGCTACAGGGATTACATCGCCACGTTCGTCAACGCGAAAGTGAAAGTCGAAGACTCGTCGCATCCCGTAATGAAGGGACTACCTTCGTCGTTCGAGGTCGAGCGCGAGGAGTGGTACACGTACGACAAGTCGCCGCGCCCGAACGTCCACGTTCTCGCGACGGTCGACGAGAATTCGTACACGCCCGATTCGAAATTAAAAATGGGCGGCGATCATCCGGTCATCTGGTCGAACGAACATGTGAAAGCGCGCAACGTGTACATTTTCATGGGCCACCGCGCTGAGCATTTTCAGAACCCGAACTTCACGACCCTCTTTCACAACGCAATTCTGTGGGCTGCTAACCAATGATCCGCCGCGTATTCGCTTGTGGCTTGGGCATCGTCTTCCTTTTCGCTGCGGCGGGTTTTGCTTCCACCTCGGCTTCCACACAGTCGTCGTTTCGCGTCCTTGCTTTCTACACAGACAAAGGCGAGCCGGACCATATCGCCTTCGCGAATCAAGCCATCGCGTTCTATTCGGACCTCGCGAAGAAGGAGCAGTTCGACTTCTCGGCGACCACCGATTGGAATGAAATGGACGCGGCGTCGTTGAAGAACGTCCAGGTCGTTGTCTGGCTCAACGATTTTCCGCACAACGCCACACAGCGTTCCGCGTTCGAAGACTATATGTCGCACGGCGGCGCGTGGCTCGGATTCCACGTTTCGGCCTACAACGATGAAAGTACGGGTTGGCCCTGGTTCGTCAATTTTCTCGGCGGCGCCATTTTCTACGGAAACAATTGGCCGCCGCTTCCCGCGACTCTCGACGTGGACGACCCGTCTCATCCGGTCGTAAAGGGGCTTCCGAAGACTTTCACCGCGCCGTCCAACGAGTGGTACATCTGGAAACCCAGCCCGCGGCTCAATTGCGGCGTGAAAGTTCTGCTCACGCTCGATCCAAAGAATTATCCGATTGGTCTGAAAGATACGATCACCGCCGGAGACCTTCCCGTCGTCTGGACAAACACAAAATTTCACATGATTTACATGAATATGGGACATGGCGACAAAATCTTCACCAGCCCCGTACAGAACAAACTCTTCGAAAACGCGATCCTCTGGCTCGGCCGCAAAGCCAACTAGCGCCGTCCAGCCGCTGCAATCGCGACAAACTCAAGCCCATCCACCGTCAATCGCGTAGCTCTGATTGGTAATCGCCGCGCTGTCGTCTGACGCCAGAAACAAGATCAGCCGCGCCACTTCCTTGGGCAAAATCGCCCGCTTCAGCGACTGGTTGGCCAGAATTTCCGCCTCGTACTCCGGCGTCCACCACAGCCGGCGCTGCCGCTCCGTCAGAATCGCGCCGGGAAGCACGCAGTTCACGCGAATATTTGACGCGCCAAGCTCATGCGCCATCGTCCGTGTCAGCCCGACGATCGCAGCCTTCGCCGTCACGTATACCGGTAGCCCCGTGCTCGGAATCATCCACGCGATCGAACTCATGTTGATGATCGATCCGCCGCCTGCATCGCGCATTTTCGGAACCACGGCTTGCAGCGCAAAAAATTGATGCCGCAGATTTACGGCCATGCTGTCATTCCAGTATTCCGGAGTGACCTCCGCGAATCCGTGCCGGTCGTCGTTTGCGGCATTGTTCACAAGGACTCGCACCGGCCCCATCGTACCTTCGACTTTTCCGATCGTGTCGCGCAGCGCGTCCACATCGCGCAAGTCGCATTCGAAATAGACCGGTGGAACGGGGCAGCGACCGACGAGCGAGTGAACCAGCTCAACGGAAGGTTTCATCGCGACGTCCAGAAACGCGACGCGTGCACCCTGTTGCGCAAACTGCTCCACCGCGGCCGCTCCAATTCCTGCCCCGCCGCCAGTAATCAGAACTACGCGGTCCTTCAGCGAAGGGTAGCGCGCGAACTGCTCTCCGTTATTCATCGACGTTCCTTTTCGCAGCTAAGCCCGTCAATCGGCTCGAGCCAGTCGCATCCACTCGCCATCCTATGCAACTTCATCCGCATTTTCTAGAAGTCCAATCCTCCGCACCGATCATCCAAACGGAGACGCATCGCCCTGCGGCACCCGACGTGCCGCCGTGGTTCACAAATCGCCTTTATAGCCCGAAAAAATGGCTGGCGGCTTGCTAGCATCGCGTTTCCCGTGCTATCAACCAAGCCCCAGCGAACTCGCCACAGTGAGCTCGAATGCCCCACCTGTCCGCACATGACGTGATGATCATGTTCCTGGCGCTCGCCGTTCTGCTCGGCACCGCGAAAGCTGCCGGTGAATTGATGCGCAAGTTGAACCAGCCATCCGTCTTGGGCGAAATCATGGCGGGCATCCTGCTCGGCCCAACAGTCCTCGGCCATTTCCGGCCGCAACTGTACGCCACGATCTTTCCCGCCACCGGGAATCTCCCGATCGTGCTCGAAACGATCACCACGCTTGGCGTCGTGCTTTTTCTTCTTACTGCCGGTCTCGAAATCGACTTGCGTAGCATTTACCGTCAAGGACGCAGCGCCATTCTGGTCAGTTCGTTCGGCGTGATCGTGCCGTTCGCGTTTGGCTTCGGCGCGGCCACTTGGTTTCCCACGTTTTTTGGCGCCGCCGATCGCGCGGACCTGCGGATTTTCGCACTCTTCGTCGGCACGGCGCTTTCCATTTCCGCGTTGCCGGTTATCGCCAAAATTCTGATGGATCTGAATCTGCTCCGCACTGAGATGGGTACCGTGGTCATGTCCTCGGCCATGTTCGACGACCTCGTCGGCTGGATTTTGTTTTCGATGATTCTGGGCATGATGCACGGCGGCGCGGCGTCATTCGATGGAGTAAAACGCACCATTATTCTGGTGTTCGGTTTTGTCTTGGTCTCGCTCACGCTGGTCCGCTGGCTGATTGATAAAATCCTGCCGCGCATCCAGGCGCACACCAGTTGGCCCGGAGGTGTGCTCGGATTTATCTTCACGCTGACCCTTGGCGCCGCTTCTTTTGCGGAATTTGCGGGGATTCACGCCGTTTTCGGCGCGTTTATCACCGGCATCGCCGTCGGCGAATCAACGCACCTTCGCAAGCGGACATCGGAGCTGATTCACGGCATCGTTACCAACGTTTTCGCGCCATTCTTTTTCGCCAGCATCGGCCTGCGTACGAACTTCGTCGCCAACTTTAGGTGGCCGGTCGCGCTCACCGTCATCTTGGTGGCCTGCGCGGGAAAGCTTCTCGGCGCGGGCCTTGGCGCGCGGCTCGGCGGAATGGATCGACGCACCTCGTGGGGCGTGGGTCTGGCGATGAACGCGCGGGGCGCGATGGAAATCATTCTCGGCCTTCTCGCGTTGCAGTCCGGGTTGATCAGGGAGCCGATGTTCGTCGCGCTCGTCGTGATGGCGCTGTTTACTTCACTCGTCTCCGCGCCGGCGATGCGCCTGATGATCAGCAGCCGTCATGAAATTACGCTGAAGGAAACCGTTACTGCCAAACTGTTTCTGCCCGCGCTTACCGGTACTACAAAGACGGAAGTCCTGGAGCAGATGTGTTCCGTCGCCGCCGATGTCGCCGGCAACGCGCCAGAGCGCTTTCTGCGGCTCGTGGAGGAACGCGAACGCGTGGTCCCTAGTGGCTGGGAAAACGGCGTGGCCGTACCGTACGCTCGAGTAAACGGATTACCGCATCCCTTGGTCGTGGTGGGAAAAACGCAACGGGGAGTTGATTTCGATTCGCGCGACGGTCGCGCTGTCCGTCTAATCGTTATGGTTCTCACGGGTGAGAACCAGTCTCAGCACGATTTGTTGCGCGATGCAGGCGAACTGTTCAGCCGCAAAGAAGCGATCGAACAGGCGCTGAACGCGCAGTCGTTTGTCGAGCTGGTTGCTGCATTGAATGCGCCCGTGGATTGAAGCGCAGTGAAGGCGGCGCTCGCGGGTCACGTCCGCTTCACAATGACGGCGGTCAGGTCGTCCTTCTGTGGTGTGCCACCCGAGAATGCAATCACGGCCCTGTACAACGCTTGAATAATGTCGGTCGGAGGGCGAGTCTTCACGCTGCGGATCACTTCCTCCATACGCTTCCCGCCAAATTGCTCGCGCTCGGCGTTCTCCCACTCCAGAAAGCCGTCGGTGATCAGTAGCAGCATGTCGCCCGGATTCATCTCCAGTCGCACCGGCGGGTCGGAGTCCAGCTCCGGCGCAACTCCCAGTGGCAAGCCTTGCGCCATCATTTCTTGAAATCGATCGTCATGCACAAAGTAAACGAAAAGCGGCCCATGTCCCGCTGAAAGCAAGTCGACCTCGGGCGAGTTTGGCTCGCAAATCGCCGCAACGAACGTGACGAACCGGCCCTGCGTTAGGTCGCTTCCGATGTCCGCATTGATCCGTTCCATCGCGCGAAACAGGTCCGAACTGAGCGAGAAATTTGCTCGAGCATATGCACGGCACACCGACGCGAGAAGGGCAGGACCGATTCCGTGGCCGGTGACGTCCGCGAGCGCAACCAGCAGTTTCCCGTTCGGCAGGAATTGCCAGTCGAAGAAGTCACCCCCAGTTTCATCGGCGGGCAAATTCCACCCGGCAACTTCAAAGCCGCTGATCTTTGGCGACTCGCCCGGCAGCAATGAACGCTGAATCGAGCGTGCCACATTCAGATCGTGCTGGAGGCGTTCGACTTCACGTTGCGCTTCGGCTTCGTGTAGTGCCGCCATCACGTGCTTGCGGATTTCATTAGCCACCGCGCCCGCCACCAGCCCGCCGATGATCAGTGCGATGCCGTAGCCGAATACGGACCGCTGCGGGGTGAACACCGAAGTTCCGACGTTAAAAACCGGCCGCCATCCCAGATACCAGGCCGCCACAAGGTAGTTGAACGCGGAAGCGATCCCCGCGATCCACGAGTCCCAGGGATTCAATCGCAGGGTGGAGAGAATAATAAAAACGAAAAATCCAAGCCCGAGCGGGTTCGCCAGGGGCTTGTACTCCTGCAGTATCACATCGCTCGTCAGGAAAGTGATCGCGAGCGCCGGCAGCGCCGTTTCAACGAAAATCGAAAAGTACCACGCAAATGCCGGGATGCTTTTCTGGCTCTGAGAAAGGCGCCACAGCGCGCGGAGCATGACGAGCTCGTAGATTGCGAACACTCCGATAATGGTCGCGGTAACTTGCCATAGCCGGATATCCTCCGGTCCGTGCACGAGCGCCGTACGGATCGATCGCTCCACGAAGAAGGCGGCCAACGTTGCCAGCACCACCATCACACGGAATCGCTCGCTCCTCAGAAGCGCGCTTCGAAACGCGGGAGATATTTGTTCGAGTTCTTTCACTGGGGACATTCAGTCCGACCCTGGCCGGATCCGCCGCCTGATACCGCAATGGCAGTTCTCGGACGAAAATGGGTAGCGTATTGTAATGGAGAGCGCGTTCGATTGAACTGAGCACGCGAAAAATTGCCGTCTGCCCACCCAGTATCGGATGTTCCCCGGCGTACGAGGGTTTCGCGAAAAGCCTATCTTGCGTAGAATTGGTGGGTCATCCAGCGCGCGCGTATCCGATTGCGTCGCGCAAATTGCACACGGAGCGTTATGTTCTCGGCGTATTTGTTGAAGACCGAACCTTCTGAATATTCATTCGCCGATCTGCAGCGAGATGGCTCGACGGAATGGGAAGGCGTCTCCAATCCGACGGCGGTGAAGAATCTTCGCGAAATGAACGCGGGTGCGAAGCTTGTGATTTACGAAACGGGCGAGCGGCGCAGTGCGGTCGGGACCGCGTCCGTGGTGTCCGTCGACGCGTCCGATCCAAAAAAGCCAATCGTGAAAATCAAAGCTGGCAAGCCGATCGCCAAGCCTGTTCCGCTCGCCGAACTGAAGAGGCACAAGCTCTTCGCATCATCGCCGCTCGTGAAGATGGGACGTCTTTCGGTCGTGCCGCTCACAAAGGAGCAGTACGAGATCCTGACCGGAGTGTGATCTGCCAACGGACTTGCGTTTCCTCCACCGATGAACCGGAAAAACAAAGTCTTCGAGTCCGTTGACGCCGTCGTAGCCGACATCCCGGACGGCGCCACAATTATGTTCGGTGGTTTCGGCGGCGCGGGCTTTCCCAACAATCTGATCCAGGGCCTCGCGCGCAAAGGCATCAAGAACCTCGGCATTCTCAGCAACAACTGCGGCACGGGTGACGGTGAACTCGGCATCCTTTTCAAGAACCGCCAGATCACGCGCGTCGTCGCCGCTTTTCCCGGACCTGGAGCTACCTATTTTCAGGAGCAGTTTTCCGCCGGCGAGATCGATCTGGAGCTTGTCCCGCAAGGCATTCTCTGCGAACGCCTGCGCGCGGAAGGCGCTGGCATCCCCGCGTTTTTTTCGCCCGTCGGCGTTGGCACAGACGTTGCCAAAGGGAAAGAAGAACGCGTAATTCGCGGAAAGCGTTGCGTCCTCGAGCAGTCTCTCGGCGCGGACTACGCATTCATTAAAGCGCACAAAGCCGATCGGATGGGCAATCTCGTCTATCGAAAGGCAGCGCGGAACTTCAATCCACTGATGGCCGCGGCAGGGAAAACCACCATCGTCGAAGTCGAAGAAGTCGTCGAGACCGGCGCTCTCGATCCGGAAACCATTATCACGCCGTCGATTTTCGTCGACCGCATCGTTGTCGCAAAAGGCTTGCGCTATGTCTAGGCCGCGCCTCACTCGCGAACAAATTGCCGAACGCGCCGCGCTTGAACTGCCGGACGGAGCCTACGTCAATCTCGGCTGGGGCATTCCGAATCTCATCGCCGCCTACGTGCCGCACGACATAACTGTCTACTTCCACAGCGAAAACGGCATCCTCGGCATGGGCCCACGAGCGAAGCCCGGCGAAGAAGACTTCGATCTCGTCGACGCGATGAAAGTTCCGGTCACGCTCGTTCCCGGCGCGGCGTATTTCGCGCAAGATCTCGCTCACGTGATGACTCGCGGCGGCCATCTCGACATCTGCATTTTGGGCGGGCTGCAAGTCTCCGAAAAGGGCGACCTCGCGAACTGGCGCGTCCCCGGCGCGAAAGGTGCAGGCGGCATTGGCGGAGCGATGGACATAGCCACCGGCGCGCGCCGTCTGATCGTTACGATGGAACACACCGCGAAAGACGGTGCGCCGAAAATTCTGCGCTCATGTTCCTATCCGCTCACAGCGCTCGAGTGCGTTGACACGATCGTTACCGATCTCGCCGTGATCGACGTCACGCCCAGCGGCCTGGTGCTTCGCGAAGTCGCTCCCGGTTTCACGCCCGAAGAGGTTCAAGCCGTCACCGAGCCAAAGCTCCATTACGAAGGCAAAATGCCGGAGATGCCCATCGACCCGAATCGCGCCCCGCGCGGCTAGCGCACATTTCGGTGTATCATTTTTGGAGATGAACGAAATCCCGACAGAACGCAGCAAGCCGATAACGCATTGGATCGGCGAAGGCGGCGGCTGGCTCTTGCATCACGTCGTCAGCGGCCTCGCAGCCACCGGCCTCACCCCGAATATGTTCACGTTTCTCGGCCTCGCCGTGAACTCGTGGGCCGCCGCTGAATTTGCGATGGGAAATTTCCGCCAGGCTGCGGCAGTGTTGTTCCTCGCCGGGTTCCTCGACATGGCCGACGGCCAGGTGGCGCGGCGCATCGGCCGCGTCACGGCCTTCGGAGCCTTTCTGGACTCCACGCTCGACCGCTACTCTGACCTCGCACTTTACATGGGCCTCGTCGTTCATTACACGCTCATTGGCCGCCCGTTTTACATGGCGCTGGCAGCCGTCGCGATGGCCAGTTCGTTCATGGTGAGCTACTCGCGCGCCCGCGCCGAGTCGCTCATTCCACTCTGCAAAGTTGGCTTCATGGAGCGTCCGGAGCGACTCGTTCTTCTGATTATCGGCGGCGCGTTCAACCGCATGGCTCCGGTATTGTGGGTGATCGCGGCAATTTCCACACTCACCGTGATTCACCGCGTGGTTTACACCTGGCAGGAACTGCGCGCCGGCCGCTCCTTGCCGGACGCCAGCGCGACTCAGACCTTCTGAACTGCATTTTCCCGCAGCGATTCTTCGACCGGCGCCGACACGATATCCTGCACGCGTTGCCGCAGCGCGTCCACGTCCGCCTTCGCGATCCCTGCTGTCTCAATCGTATCGTGCAGGATTACCGTGATCTTTTCGGGGAAGAGCATCCAGTTGCCAGTCTGAAAAAACTGGTAGGAACCAACGATGCTAATCGGCACGATCGGAATTCCGAATTGTTGCGCGAAACCGAATATCCCTTTCTTGAACTCGCCGACGTGCCCCGTGCGCGTCCGCGAACCCTCTGGGAATACAATCAGACTTATGCCGGAGTCGATCGCGGCTTTTCCGCGCGTCCGCATGATCTCCAGGCCCTCACGGCTCGGTTTGTCAGGCACTGGAATATTTCCGAAGCGCCCCATCATCCAGCCATAGATCGGCACTTTGAAATGTGATTCCAGCTCGAACCCGCGCACGAATTGGGGAATCGCGGAGTAGATCACGAACGGATCAAACAGGTTGACGTGATTCGAAAAAAAGATACACGTCCGCGTCCGGTCAAATCCCGGTGAATATTTCACCTCGAACCGCGCTCCGGCCAGACGCAGGATATTCCGGAAAAATAAACGCTGAGGCCAGTCGTTCTTTCGCGGATCGATAAATACGGCGAGCCCGATCAGAAGGATGCACACCACTGCGAAATGAATTCCGCTGATCGCCCAGAGCAGCGCCGAACGAACAGTAAGATAAGCCCTTCTCACGCGACGATATCCATCGCGCAGGGAAGTATTTCGAGCGACTTACAATCGAGATGCAGGCTCTCGCCGTCGATCATCACGTTCACCGGACCGTCGAGCGCGAAGTCCACGCGCTTCGCCGCCGCCCGCGCCGCCAGCGGGTGACGGATGTGAGTACCAGTAAAAAGCCGCGGGAACGTGGCGATCAGTCCCGCGCGGTTGATCGGCCCCCAACGCACGTACTCGATTTCTCCGTCGCAAGGATTCGCATCCGGCGCGATCATCATTTTCCCGCCTGTGAATCTGCTGTTGCTGAACGTTAGAAACAGTACGCGTCCCCGGTCCCAGTTTTCGGCACCGTTCACGCGATGTGGAAACGCCTGGTGTTCGAGGCCCTTCAAGTGCGCCACCACGGCGCGAATGTACCCCAACTGGCCCATGCCCTTGAATCTTCGGTTCGCCGTTTCGCCGACTTCTGCCGGGAAGCCGAGGCTCAGAAGATTCATGTAGTAGATGTCGCCGCCCGCGTGAGTCAGGCGAATCACGTCGCACGCGCGTCGTCGGCCTTTCCGAAGACACTCGATCGAATATTCGACCGGGTCCTTCGTGAAGTCGCGCAGAAACGAGTTACCCGTTCCCAGCGGGAGAAATCCCAGTGTCGGCCGTCCATCGGTCAGCGCTTCGGGGAATAATCCGTTCACGATTTCGTAGGACGTGCCGTCGCCGCCTACGGCTAGAAAATTGCGCACTCCCTCTGCATATGTTTTCCGCGCGATGTCCACCGCATCGCCGGCACGCGACGTTTCCGCGACCCGCACATGCACGCCAACCTCGCGCACGCGCTCGATCACCTCGGGGGCCAGCTTTCCGCAGCGCCCGCCGCCCGCAGCTGGATTCACGATCGCGAGAAACTCGGCGCTCCCCGTCATTGCGGTTCAACCGTCCCACAGCGCTCGATCTTCATAGCGGCACGATCTGCGATCGGTCCCGGCTCGCCCGGATCTGGTTCGCGAGGTCCAGCCGTTTTACCTTCATCGAAGCCGTCAGCGGAAAATCCGTGTCCCACGCAAGGTATCCGCTCACCCGCTTGAACGCCGGAAGCTTCCGATTGCGCTCGGCCACGTCGGCAAGAATTTGCGGCGTGATCGTTTGCCCATTGTCGAGATGAAGCAACAGCACCAGCTGCTCCCCAACCATCGTTCGCGCAGGCCACAAATAGTTCGCCGCAAACACGCAGAATTCCTTCGTCGCCACGCCCTCGAAATACGTCTCGATGTCCTCGGGATAAATATTCTTTCCTTCTTCCGTGACGATCATGTTCTTCTTGCGGCCCATCAGCTGCAAGTGGCCCATCGAATCGAGTCGTCCCAGGTCGCCCGTCATCAGCCAGCCATCCACGATCGTTTCTGCGGTCATCTCCGGATCGTCCAGGTAGTACGCCATCACGGTCTTGCTCCGCACCGTAACTTCGCCCACGCCCTCCGCATCGGCATTCGTGATCTTCACTTCCATGCCGGGAAGCGGTTTGCCCACCGTGTCCGCGCGAAACGGGTGAAAATCGTTCAACGTGATCGCCGTCCCCGCTTCCGTGCAACCGTATCCGTTGCCCACCTGAATTCCCAGATCGTAGAAAAATTGCAGCGTCGCAGGCTCGGTGAACGCTCCGCCGACGAACAGCGCTCGCAGCTCGCCTCCGAACGCAGCGTGCACTTGCTTCAGCAGCTTGCGGCTTAGCCACAAATTCGGCTTCGCTCGCGTGAGAACGACGTTGGTTTTCACCAGAGCGTCGAATAACTTCCGTTTGCCGGACGGTAGTTCCGAAAATCGCTGCCGCAACCCGCGCTCCAAGTTCTTCAGGATCAGGGGCACGAGCGCCATGTAGGTGATCTTGTACTTGGTAAACGCTTCGCGAATGTACTCCGGCCTCAGCGTCCGCAGGTGCACAACCGCCGCGCCACACGTGAATGGCCCGATGAATCCGACCATGAAGTCGATGGCGTGGTTGGTCGGCAGAATGCTCAGGTAGCGGACGCCGGGCCAGAAGGGGTAGAGCGAAGTGAGCGCCACGCACTGTTCGAGATAGTTTTCGTGTGTCAGCACGCAGCCCTTCGGCCGGCCGCCCGTTCCCGACGAATACACAATGCACGCTGCATCGGGACGCGACCGTGGCACAAACGCAGGCGCGTTCGCATCGCGAAATTCTTCCCATCGCTTCGCGCCGTGCAGTTCCGCCTTCGCCGGAGTTTCTGTGACCAGCACGACTTTTGCGCGCATGGTGCTGAATTCCGGCGACTGAGTCATTGCGCGCCACAAGTGATATTCAATGACCAGAAATTCCGCTTTCGAGTGCGCCAGCAGCCTGAGCTGTTCGTCATCGGTGAGTTTGTAGTCAAGCGGCACCAGCACTCCGCCGCAGTAGAAGATCGCGTACGCCGAAATCAGCCATTTCGACTGATTTGTCATCAGAATCGCAGCGCGTGTGCCATTCACCAATCCTGCACGCTGCATCGCACTCGCGAGTGGCAGCGCCGCTTCCTTGAATTCGCGATACGTGTAGCGGACGTTTTCGCGTTCGCGATCGGCTTCGATCAGGCACACTTCCTCCGGCCAGCGCTCCAGCGCCGCGCGCAAAGCCTCGCCCAGTGATTGGAATTTGCGGAGGTCCAGCATTCAGTGATGATCCGGTGCTCAGAGCCGCGATCGAATTCGCTCGGCCAGCGTCTTGAAGTCGGTGACGTCCTGGAGTTCGTAGTCCGGCAGCTCGATGTGGAAATGCTGCTCGAGCCGCGTCAACAGGTCCAGCGCCTGCAGGCTGTTGATCCCCAGCTTCTTGAAAAAATCGTCCGTGGGATTGAGCTCGGCGCGTGGCACTTTGAAATGCTGCGCCGCCAGATTCAGCACTTCATCCGTGGTGCTTTCGAGGGTTTTCATCGCTCTCTATCTTGCCATATTGCGTTCCGGTTTCGCCAAACGCGCGCGCGGCTAGGGAAGGTACGGCAGAGGCCCGGTGTTCTCCACGAATTTCCGCAGCCCCTCGCTTACCGCCGGCCGCGTAAACAGATTGCAGAAAATCTCGATTTCACGCCGCAGCTCGTCATGTGGAATCGGTTTGATGAATTCCTTCGCAGCCGCCGCCGTGCCTCGGTCGAATTTTCCGAGTTGCGCGGCAGTCCTGCGCGCCACGCTCAACGCGTTGCCTTCGCCGACCACTTGGCTCGCCAGCCCGACCGCAGCCGCTTTCTCCGCACCAATCGTTCTACCTGTCAAAAGCAGATCGCGCACCACCGCGTTTCCCAGATCGCGCTTTAAGCGGGGAATTCCCCCGAACCCGGGAATCAAGCCGAGCCTCAACTCCGGAAAGCTGAACCGTGCCGTCTTATCCGCGATGATCAGGTCGCACACCAGCGCCAGCTCGAATCCGCCGCCAAAGCAAAGCCCCTGCACGGCCGCAATCGTAGTGATCGGCGCCGCGTCGATGGTGTTCATCACGGCGTGAATGCGTTCCAGAAAATCGTGAAGCGCCGCAACACGCCCCGGCGTCGGCAGCTTTTGCGACTCACGGTACAACTCGCGCAGATCGGCTCCGGCGCAAAATCCTTCGCTGCGGCCGCTCGAAATAATCAGAACTTGCGCGCTCTTTTGCAGGTCCGCTAGCGCACCTATGAACTTCTCCAGTTCCGCCAGCGATTCCGAGCCGATTTCGTTGCAAGGAGCGCGGTCCAGCACGAGCTCGATCGTGCCGTCGACCACGCTCCACGAAAGCGCTTTGCCTCGGTACTCGTTCATGCGGGTTTCTTCTGGTACAGCGCGTCGATTACTTCAGCGTAACGCGCGGCGATCGCGTTGCGTTTCAGCTTGCCGTTCGCCGTCAGCAGCCCGTTTTCGATTGAGAACGCTTCGGTCACCACTTGAAACGCCCGAATCTGCTTGTAGTGCGGCAACGAAGCGTTAGCTGCATCAATCACCGCCTGGATGCGCTCGCTCGTCAGACCATTCGCCGACGCCGGCGTCACCAGCGCTGCCAGGTAGCTCCGCTGATTGCCCACAAGGACGAAGTGGCCCGCCTCGGGAAGTTTCTGCGCCACCGCATCTTCCAGCGGCTCTGGCGCCACGTTGTGCCCCGAATTCAAGATAATCAGATTCTTGATCCGGCCGGTGATTCGCCAATTGCCCTTCGCGTCCACATCGCCCTGATCGCCGGTGTGGAACCATCCTCCCGCCAACGCCTTTTCTGTCTCCGCCGGTTTCTGCCAGTAACCCGGAAAAATGTTCGGCCCGCGCGCGAGAATTTCTTCGTTATCTCCCACTTTCATTTCCACGCCGGGAATCGTAGGACCAACGCGCCCCGGCTCGTAATCCTTCGGCTCGTCCATCGTGCAGATAGCCGTCGTCTCGGTGAGTCCGTACACCTGCAGGACGGGAATGCCGACCATCATGAAGAAAAGCTGTGTCTCGTATGCGAGCGGCGCCGACCCGCAGATGATCGCCTTCAGGTTCGCGCCGATGCTCGACCGGATCGCTGGGAACATCACTTTGTTACTCAGCGCCAGCCACATTTTGTCAAGGAGGGAAGCACTCCCTTCGCGCTGCCGAAAGTATGCAGCCTTCGCATTCGTGAAAAGCCGCGTCGCGAACCCACCCTTCGCTGCTACGGACTCCTGAATTTTCGTCCGAACACGCTCGAGCAGAGTCGGCACGTTCAGGAAATAATCTGGGGATGCCAACTTAAGTTCATCGGACAGTTTCGTTAAATCCATCGATAGGGTCAGCACGCTACTTCGCGAAAGCGCCGTCAGTAGCAGAATCCAAGAACCCGCAAAGCAAAACGGCAAGTAGTGAAAGATTTTGTCCGGTGCGGTCCTTTTGGCCATCAGCTGATCGAGCCGCGCGCCGGTGCAGTTAACCATGTGCCCGACGTTCGCAGCCGTCAGCATCACACCTTTCGGCTCGCCCGACGTTCCCGACGTATAAATGATGGTGACCGCTGCATCATCGCCCGAGTCCGGCACAGGCGCGGCGGGAATGTCCTCTCCGACGAAGATGCTTTCGAGCAGCGAGATCTTCGGCGCCTCCGGCCACAGCCTCTTGATTTCCGCCGCATATCCACCGTCGGGACACACGATCCGCGAAGGCGCCGAATCTTTGAGCATTCCTACCAGTTCAGAAGGAGCCTGGCGAATGTACATCGGAACCACGATCAGCCCTGCAGCCATCATGCCGAGGTCCGCCGCCGCCCACTGGATGCTATTCGCAGCGATCAGCGCGCACCGGTCTCCTGGCTTCAATCCACGCGTCAAGAAAAAGACCTGGGCCTGCTGCACTAGCTTCAGGAATTCGGCGCCCGTCGCACTGTTGAGCTTGCCGTCACGCACTTCCTGGATGACGGTTTGACCCGCCCGTTTACCGATTTGCTCGAAAATCCGCGCGAGAAACGTCATCCCGCGAGTGCCCCGCTGTGCGCCACCAGCAGCTGGCGAAGGCTTGGGCTCAGTGGCGGCAAATACTGTTCCCAATCGAGTGCACCGCGGCGAACCGGGAACTCGGGATATTGCCGTGCGACTTGCTGCTCGAGGTACGTCCCCATTCGCGCCATCATCTGCAGATTCCGCGCCACGGTTTCAAACATCGCCTTGCGAATCTCGTCAGCTTCAGCGTCCAGCGTCTCGAGGGCGCGCACGATCTTGTCTTCCAGGTCCGGTTCGTCCACCTTCATCAGAAGGTGATTGTGCCCGCGCTCCCGCATCAGGTTGCGGATGCGCTCGTCCATCGTGATGCCGGCTGACGGAACGCCGCCCGCCATTGACGTCACAATCGCGTGGAAGCGCGACGAAAGCATGCGGTCGCACGCGCGCAGAATGCTCACCAGCTGGTACATGTCGAATTTGTCTGACGAAAACACCGGCGCGCCGCCCAGCTTCGGCGCCACGATCTCGCATGCTTCGCGGTCCAGCATCTCCATCGCCACCAGAATCGGAAACACGTTGCGCGACTTGCGGTAAGCCTCTACGCCGCCGGCTATCGCCGAAAGATACTTTTCGAAAGCCGCATCGACCGCCGGTCCCGAGCGGTGGAAATAAATCGAGCGATAGTAGCTCTTCGAGTTTGCGCCCGTCGTCGTGTGGGCGATCCATTTTGGAATCGACGCGCTCACGGGCCAGAAAAACGGATTGATCGGGCAGATCGCCAGCACCGGCGTTTTGCCGTCCCATCCTGCTTTCCGCAATTCTGCGTCGCCATATTCCGGGCCAAGCGGTTCAAACGTCCACGCCGTATCCGCGCCCAGTTCGCTCGGGACGCCAAGTTTGCCGAGCACTTCCTGCGACTCGACGTTTCGCGTGATTACCAGCGAATCCTTGCAGTACCGGCTGCACATTTTCTGCAAGATCGGATCCATCTCTCCCGCTTCCGCGCCGTAAGCGATGCTCAATTTGTTCTGCGCCGCGGCGATTCCCAGCGTTCCGATCATCATCGTGGTCAGAGCGTTCGCAAACTTGCTCTTGAACATCGAGCCTTCGCACGCCACCACTCCGTCATTCGCGGTCACTTCGCGATGCAGGAATGGTGGGAACACATCAGGCAAATGGACCTGCCGCGCGTCGCCGAAGTATCCACGCGTCAGCTCAAAATTTTGAGACATCACGCTCAGCGCGACATTCTGGTCGCCGAGGATCCAGCGAATCTGCCGGATCATCTCTTCCACGCGCACGTCCGACCCGGTGTTGCGCGTGCCGTTGTAGCCCGCGAAGAGCAATCTCAATTTGTTGCCGGGCTTCCAGGCCTCGCCCTTGCCGAGCATCCACTGAAATTTGTTCAGCTCGACCAGCGCGCTCACCCAGCCTTCAAGCAGCAGGTCCGTCATTGTCCCAGATCCTGAACGGCGCTCGCATGTCGCGCGGCCTGCATCTCCGCCGAGTCCGCCGGCCAGTCACGGTATTTATACACAAAATGATTCTCGCGGCTGAAGCGAAGCAACGGGTAGCTGTATTCCGAAAACGGTACCGGTTTGATCCCCAACTCGGTCGTCGCCCGCGTGTTGTCGAACACCGTGTTCCACACCAGGTACGGCAAAAACACTTTCAGCAAATTTGCTAGCCCGCCGATCTTGCCTGCTTTTCCCGCCAGCGCATTCACCATCGTCGATGTCGATTTCTCGAATTTCGGTACGAACATTGGCCCGCGCTTGCCCGTCGCCTTCGCCAGCGCATCCGTCAGCTGCGAGAACGTCTCGGAATTCGTGCCTGACGACAAATGATAAATCGTGTGCTCCGGATTCGGCTTTTGATGCAGCATTGCTACCGCTCCGGCCACGAAGTCCACATTCACAATGTCGATCTTGTCCGTCGGGCGGAAGGGAAGCACGGGCAGTCCCGCCAGAAACACAAACGCCCGCACCATCTCGAACTGGTTCGTCTCCGGCCTCCGCGAATCGCCCAGCACGATGCTCGGCCGGAAAATCGTTCGCTGCACATCCGGCAGAAGCTGGTGCACCATGTGCTCGCAGAATTTCTTCGTGCGCGCGTACGGATCGTAGTCCGACCGAGCCCAGTCGATCGAACTGTCTTCCTGCACCACCTCGTTCGATCGTTGCCCCGCGACAGCCACCGTGCTCACGTGGCTGAATCGCCGCAATCCGTGATGATCTCGCGCACGCTGCGCAAGCTGGATCACTTCCAGCGTCCCGCGTAGGTTCACATTCAGGCAGCTTTTTTCGGATTTGCGATTCAGCGACGCGGCACAGTGGATCACCGAGTCCGTGGCCTGCACTAGCTGCGCGTAGCCGTCATCCGCCAGCCCGAATTTCGCATCCGTCAGGTCGCCGCGAAAAATCCGGATCCGCGAATCGAGATACTCGCGAAAACTCGGGAAATCCAGATGAAGTTGCAGCGACCGCCACAGCCGCTCTCGCGCCTCTTGTTCGTCCCGCGCCCGCACCAGCAAATTCAGCGGCTCCGCGGAATCCGCCAGCAGATTCGCGGCGATGTGCGCGCCGATATATCCGGTGGAACCGGTTAGGAGGATGGCCACGTGTGTTTGGAGTTCAGGACGATTTCGCCGTGCCCGCCACATGCGCGGCGTTCGCGTCAGACGGCGCTTCCAGCGCCACGGAGCGCTTTTCGCGCGGCGGCATCGGCCGTCCTTCGATGAGAGGATAGCACCACTTGCGCAGCGCCGGAACGTGCACGTTGATCCAATAATCCCACCAGTCGATCGATCGCGTGTCGAATTCAAACGCATCGCGCTCGTCTTGCGGCAGCATCGCGCTCAGGCTTTCTACATTCGCCGCCTCGAACACATGATCGTTGTGCAGAATGAACGGCTCGAACAGCGCAATCAGCTTGATCACCTTCTCAAGTTCGCGCTCCTGCCTCGCCAGCGGCGGCCTCGTCGCAAAAGGCTCCACGGTTCGGTTGATCATCTTTACGATCGCCTGCTGCGCCGGCGCCGAGAATGCCTGATATCGCGTCTTCGAAACAGAAATCGCGTCGAGCTTCAGCAGTACTTTGTGCCCGAGGCCTGTCTGTGCCCGGTAGTATTTCCGGTGCGCCAGGCTGGTCAGCTCGATGGACCGCGCCATGTCGCACGGGTTCGCCACGGACGTTGCTAGGTGATACACGCGCGCATTGCGCCGCGTCACCAGCGCCGCCGCGATCAACATCATTCCGCGGGACACCGAATCCACCGGAATCAAATCCAGGCACTTAGTTTCGGTCGATGGCAGTTGCCGGAAAAACGTTCCCAGCAGGTACGAGAGGGATGCCGACGTGTTGATGCCCTCGTTCCATCCGCGGAACGGTTGCGCCACGGTCGATTCCACGATCGCCGGCCGCACGACCGCAATCGCCGCGTCAGGATGTTCGTCCATATACTTCCGGATCAGCGATTCGGCGAGGCTCTTGGTATACGTATAGGTGTTGGGCCAGCCCAGCTCCAGCGCGCGCTTTGAACCCGCGTCTGTCAGCGTTTGCCGCAGCCACCGAGTGCGATTCTTGCGAATCTGATTTTCAAGAGCCGCCCCGTGCAGATCTTTCGCGGCGTGTTCCTTTTTCTGAGCCGCGCGCGTCAACTCGCCCGTTACTTCCTCGGATTCCGCCCGCGCTTCCGTATTGCGCACCAGCGCTTCGAGCGACGCCCACTCAACCGTTGCGTCGTAACCTGGAACATTTTTCGGCGTGTAATTCCGCGGCAGCTCCTCCAGCACCCGCCCGTCACGGAAACCCACCACGTACGAGGTGGAGAGATGCAGCAGCGATCCGTGCGCGCACTGCGTAAGAAATTCCAGCACGTACTGCGAAGCGCGCACGTTCATGGCGAGCGCATCGCGAATGTCCGGGTTGAAGTCCGTAAGCCCGGAACTGTTCACAATCACGTTCACCGAACGACTCAGCCGCTCGTGCACGTCAGGCGCGAGCCCGAGATTCGGCTGGCTCACGTCGCCGTCCACCACCTCAATCTTCTCGCGCAGGAAGTCAGCGAGGCCGGCTTTGTGCCGCTCCGTCAGCGGGTCGAAGACCGGCGACTCTTCAATCACGCGCTGAAATCGCTGCAGCGATGACGTCGACCGGTTATGTCGCACCAGCAAATACACGCGGCCAATTTCAGGCAGGTCTGTGAGCAGATTCGCCAGCCAGACTTTTCCGATGAATCCGGTCCCTCCGATCAGAAGCACGTTCTTTCCGCGCATCGCATCGCGCACCGAAAGAGGTGACGCGTCCGCGCCGGCCCGGAATTGCACCGTCGGCACGGGAACATTCACCGCTGGCCGTTCCGCAGGACGGATCGATTCGTCGATCACTTCCGGGTGTTTCTCGAATCCCAACACGCGCACCAGCGCCTTGCGCGAAAGCCTTCCGTCCGGTTGGCCGCCCGTAAAACGCGCGAACAGTCCTCGCGGCCGGATTACCGGATCCAGCAAGCGCCCCGTGCAGATGCCGTCGCGAAAATCCAGGCGATTGCTGATAATCGCCTTTGCGCCCAAGTACCGCGCCAGCGGCCGCATCACGTGGTCCAGGCCCTGGCTTACCAGCACCACATCGGCGCCGGCCGCAATTAACTGCCGCAATTTGGCTTCGCCTTCCGGTTTCAACCGGGGCTTCAGAAAATATTCAAAGAATTCCTCGCCAAGCAGATCCAACCGGTCGCGGCTCACTCCCCGCAAAACCGTATGAAGAAGTCGCGTCGCGAACGAGCGATTCGTCACGTAGAGCAGCGGCCGCGCAAGCGCCAGAACTGCCATGCTTCCGCGTCTGGTCCACCGCTGCACGAAACTCTGCGAGTTCCACGCGAAAAAGCCCACCGGCCGGACCGCTGTCAGGTTCAGCAGGCTGCCTTCCACGCGCCAGAACACAGGTTCACGCAAGGGCATTTCGCCGTTGTGTTGGTTCCGGGGAAGTTTCGGATATGGGAAATTGGAATTGGAAGACGACATCGTTCCGTAAAGTCTTGCGAATCGGTGGAAAAACTGAAGTTAGCATGCCGCGGAGCGCCAATCAAGCGCGCGGCAGCCGCGTATTTCGCAAAATTGCCCGCACCACATCTGGTCCTTCACTGGGAGTCCGGCTTTGTATAGTCGAACTGGTACGAAGCGCCCGGGGGACCCGCTATTCCGCGCGTGTTGTATTCGAGCATGTAGTTTAGGTGCGCGGGGTCCAGCGGATACGCCACGCCCTTCGGATACGGATACGTCGCCGTCGTATGGAAGGGCAGCGGTGCAACCGTGTCGCCGTGTGCCGCGTAAAAATCCATATCCTTCGCGAAGCCGTCCGCATAGAAGAAGTAGTCACGCGTCCATCCGTCCGGCAGATCCGGCAAACTCGTCGCGTCGAAATCCACCGCGACTTCGTCGCCTGATCCGTAAATCACATACTCGTCATCGGTTTTCTTCACCAGTTCCGTCACGTCGCCGTAACGCGTGTAATTTCCGATCTGCCGCGAATACGGGCCTGTCGCGCTCACCTGCTCGTAGATGTAGCTCAGGTCGTTCGCGGGCTTGCCTTCCACAAATTTTGGATAGCCCAAAAATCCGAGTTTCGCGCCCGCCAGCGGAACTTCCGTCAGCTTGTACGGTGTGTCCGTAGGCGAATTCTCCACGCGAATGCGATCCCAATAAATCCGCAGATTCGTGCTGATCCGAATAAACCGCGTTTCCGGCTGCAGTTTTCCGGTGAGATCCGCCACCATCGTCCGCTCCAGGCCGGCAGGGAAACCCATGTCGTCGATCACATTCACCCACTTACCCGAATCGTCCTGCGCCTCCACATACGGCGGAATCGGCACGACGCCCGCCTGCCATGCCGCGTACATCGAACTCGCGCTGAAATAATCCGTCCAGCCGTCCATGAGCAGCCGCAGCGGATTCGCCGGATCCCATGGCCCAAGATCGATTTCGATCCAGTGCATCGGCGCGAATCCCGCGTACGGCAGCTCGCCGAAGTTCGCTACATACTTTTTGTCGCGCTCGGCCAGCAGCGGCAGGATGTTGCGGCTCTTGTCGTCCCAAGCGCCTGAGGGCAAATGCGCGCCGCTGCTCGCAATCACTTTGAATTCAGGAAACGGTGGCTCGCTCAGGAATCGCTCATTGGGATAGACCTCGACGTCCGAGGGATGATCCACCGCAATCAATTTCGTCTGATCGAGATAGTCCAACTCCTCCATCGGCTCGACCATCCGGAACTGAATCTTGCCGTCCTTCGCCTGCACTTGCGAACCTGAAACTTTCAGATATTCGTCCGGGTCGGGCGTGTTGCGCTTGTCCGGGGCCACCCAGTGTCCAACGATTCCGGGCCCGAGCATGTCGCCGATGAATTCGAATTTCTCGCCGTTCCACGAAAAAACGATCGGGCATGAGCTGCCGCGCCGATCAATCTCCGTCACCACCTCAGTCTTGTGCGCCGGAATTTCCATTTCGTCCTGCAGTACGCCCGTCGGCCACAAGAGCCGAACCACATCTGCTTGCCGCTCCGCTCCCAATCCTGCCACAATTTGCGCAGGACCTTGTCCCAGATATCCAGACGATCCGGGAACCTCCCACTTCTGCTGCATCGCGCCCGCGAACATCTCGACCTTCGTCCCAATTCCAGTCCGGTTATCCGCTTCGCCCTTCAGATCGATTCGGATCCAGTTGTAGCGGTCTCCGCCATCATTTCGCAGCAGCACCGGCGGCAGCCCTGCTTGCGTGATCAGCAAACCCACCGAACCGTTTCCGTCCAGATCGAACGCCACGATCCCGCGCGGCCGGTGCAGCGCGATTTTGTCCAGGCCCACACTCGTCGTCACATCGCGGAATCCAGCCGCGCCCTCGTTGCGCAGCAGCACAATCCGGCCTTCACCGGAAAACGACTCACCCACTGCCACCAGATCCACAAATCCGTCGTTGTCGTAATCGAACGCCGCGACGCCCCACCCGCGCATCCAGTCCAGGTCCGGCAAGTCCACGCGCTCGAACGATTTTCCGTCCACGTTGCGCCAAAGGCTCAGCCCCGGCGTCGCCCAGTGCGTGAACGCGTAGTCCATCCATCCGTCTTTGTTAAAATCAAGTGCCACCACTCCCGCCGTCGGTCCGGGCATCTCGCTCGCCCACGGCGTCGTGGCTTTAAACGCGCCCTCGCGCTGGTTGAGATAGACGGTCGGTGTTTTCTGCCAGCCGGTCACTACGAAATCGATCGCCCGGTCGTTGTTCACATCGCTTGCAAGCGCGCCTACAGAAGGTCCACTGCCGGCAAGGCTCGTTTCTGTCGTCCACTCCGTAAACGTTTTGTTGCCATTGTTGCGCCACAGAACATTTCCCGGCGCTACGGCGTCAGAAGGGAAGTCAAACGGCTGGTTCGAATCCGCGAACGGAAAATCGTTGAATCGCGTCACGTAAAGATCCACGTCGCCGTCATGGTCGTAATCGATAAAAGTCAATCCCAACGCCAGAGCGTCCTGGTTACCTTGCGACGTCGGATCGCTGGTGATCCCGCTTTCCTCGGTCACATCCTTGAATGTGCCGTTACCTTCGTTATGAAAGAGCGCGACGCGCCCGTCGACGGTGACCGCAAGATCCGGCTTCATATCGTTGTCGTAATCACCCACGGCGCAACCCATCACTCGGCCTTTGATCTCGAGCTTCGCCATTCGCGTTACATTCTCGAAATAGCCGTGTCCCATGTTTTTGTAGAGCCCCGGCGTGCCTTTGCCATCCGCATCCGCCAGGAAAATATCCGGCTTCCCGTCGCCATCGTAATCAATCACGCAAGCACCGCTGCCCAGAAAACGCGCCAGCGCATCCGGCTCTGGCGCTTCGCTAGCGGATTTCGCGGGCCGCTTCACGCGAGCGGTGCGCGGTGTGGGCTTTGCTGCTCCAACCGCCTCAACGAGCGGATCGGCTGCCGCAATCTCCTCGGCCGTCGCGACCGGGAAGCCCGAGCCAACCACGCTCGCGAATTTGATCGGCATCGTGGGCGGTGCCGGTTCTGGAGCGGGCTGCATTACCTGCGCAAGCGAATATTTCCCCTGCTCGCCATAGATGAAGCTCACTGGCTTGCCGAGCTTCGCCGCCGTCATGTGCTGGAACCGTTCGAAATGATCTTTTGCGTGTGTGGTGTCGCCCGAACGCTGCAAGGCCTGCGCCAACCCGAATTCAGCCGACACCTGGAACGGATTCAGCGCCACGGCCTTCTGAAACGCCGCTACAGCTTTCTTGTAGTCCGGCTGCTGCGCGTAGATCAGTCCCAGGAAATATTGCGTATCCGCGTCGTACGGATCGATCGCTGCCACTTTCTGAAAATCCGCAACCGCGGCATCCACATTCCCGTTCGCCTTTTCCAGCAAGCCGAGATTGAACCATGCGCGTGGATTGCGTGGATCGCGTTGAGCGGCTTTGTCGAGCAGTTGCCGCGCATCGTCGAACCGCTGCATATTCAACAGTGCGATTCCCGCGTTCAGGCAACCTACGTCGCTATTCGGATCCAGTATGCAGGCGCGCTGAAATTTCCCCAGCGCCGCTTCGAACTGCTGGCGGTTCATCAACGCCACGCCGAAATTGTTTTCGCGGATGATTTGCGCGCGCGTGTCGCGAGCGTGCTTCTGTTCTTCGGTGAGTTGCGGCTCACCATTGGCAGGCGCAGCCTTCGGTTTTGCAGCGGCGTGTTGCGTGTGATGGACGGGCTGCGGCGCAGTCGTCGCTGCGGGCGGGGGACTGGGAGCCGGCGCGGACTGGTCCTGCGCGGCCGCGCTCGTAGAAAGACAAGCTGCCAGGATGATGAGCTGCGAAAAACGCTTCATTCCGTTCGATATTCTACCGTTTCGCCAGCGGTTTCGCAGAAATACTGCCTTCTTTCTCTCTGAACGTAACGAACTGATCGGCGGGAACATTCTTTGCCGTATCCACTTGCCCGCTCGGCCACCGAATTTCCACGGTGTCGGCTTGCGTATGACCTGCCAGTCCGAATGTCAGCACCAGTTCGCTCGACGAAAGGTAGCTCGACCCGCTCACCAGCGTCTTCGACTGCATGTCGCTGCCGGCAGTCACTTTCACCACGGCGCCGATTCCGTCGCGATTCGATTTCGTGCCTACCAGCTTGATCCGCAGACTGTGGTTCGTCGCGCCAACGTTTTTGAACAGCGCCGTCGGGCCGCCGTTTACTCCGACCAGAACGTCCAGCGTCCCGTCATTGTTGATGTCCCCATACGCCGCGCCACGCGCCACTCTTGGCGACGCAAACGCCGCGCCCGACGATTGCGTCACTTCCCTAAACTTCCCGTCGCCGAGGTTGTGAAACAGATGCGGCGGCTCCGCGTATCGAATGTGCGGCTGCACATGTTCGATCGCGTCCTCGATGTGGCCGTTCGCCACATACAGATCCAGCCATCCGTCCAGGTCGTAATCGAAAAAGAAGCAGCCGAACCCAAGGGTTAGCAGGGAATCGTGCCCCACATCCGATTGCGGCGCTTCATCGACGAAAAGCCCGTTGTGTTCGTTGTGATAGAGCGCCAGCATCTGATTCGAGAAATTCGTGATTACTACGCTCGGATACCCGGACCTGTCGTAGTCGCCCGCGTCCACTCCCATCCCCGCGCGAGCCACTCCGTCCTCGCTGTATCCGATCCCCGCTGGGACGCCTTTTTCCTTGAACGTCCCGTCGCCGTTGTTCATGTACAACTTGTTCGGTTCGGTATCGTTGCTCACGAGGATGTCCGGCCATCCGTCCTGGTTCGCATCGAACGTCAAAATACCCAGGCTTTTCGAACTCGTGTCGTATAGCCCGGCCTTCTGCGTCGCGTCCTGAAAAGTTCCGTCGCCCTTGTTGCGCCACAGCCGCAGAGACGTGCCCTTGTACGCTTCCGGCGTGCAGTACGATTTGTTTTTGCCGTCGAGGTTGCAGTAGATATCCGTCTCGGGCGACCACTGCACGTAATTCGCGACCACCAGATCCAGTTTTCCGTCGCGGTCGTAATCGACCCACGCCGCGCTGGTGCTGAACTCGTTTGGTCCAAGCAGTCCCGCTTGCTTCGTCGCGTCCGTGAATGTCCCGTTGCCGTTGTTCTTGAAAAGGCGGCTTTGTCCCATCGCCGTCACGAAAATGTCGTCATAGCCGTCGTTGTTGTAATCTCCCACCGCAACGCCCATCCCAAACATTTCCACGGCCAGCCCGGCCTGCTTCGTCACGTCGGTGAACGTCCCGTTGTGGTTGTTGTGATAAAGCGCCATCGTGGTGTGCTTCGCCCCATGCCCGGGAAAGTCTGTCCCGTTCACCAGCAAAATGTCCTGCCAGCCGTCGTTGTCGTAATCGATGAAGGCCACGCCGGGTCCCATCGTCTCCGGTAGCCACTTTTTTCCGAACGCGCCGTTGTTGTGCGTGAAATGAATTCCTGCCGCGCGCGTGACGTCCTCGAAATGCACAGTCGCGGTACGCGCCTTCTGTTGAGCCAGCACCGCAACGTGCGCCGCCGAAAGCGCGACCACGCTCAACGCGCACAAGACGCTGCTCGCGATCTTTTTCCGTCCCGTCATCTCGCCTCTAGGGAGTTCCCTGTTTCGTGTCAGCGTGCGCCGCGGTCGTCGCATGGGCGGTCTTCTTAGTATTTGCTTTCGTGGCCTTCCCGTTCTGCCCAGAACGCACCGCTTCGAGCGAATTCTCGTGCTCGTGAATCGGCTGCCGTTCGTTGTTGTCCAGCGGATGCACGCGTAGGTACGGCCCGTTCAGCGTCTGCGATGATTCGTCCGCTTTGAATCGCAAATACCGCTTCTGATATTCCGCCGCTCTGTCCGGCTGCCCGAGACCGGTATACGTCAGCATCAAATTGTAGTTCGCCTCGAGATCTTCCGGATCGATCGCCACGGTCGCGTTGAACTGCCCCAGCGCGTCGTTGTAGCGCCGCTTCAAAAAGTAGATACGGCCCAGATCGTCGCGCACCACGCGGTCGCGCGGATATTGCGCCAGCACATCCTGCAAGTGGGGAATCGCCTCGTCGTAATGACCCTCCTGCCGTAGCGCGCGCGCATAAAAGTAATTTGTTCTTGCGAGATGTGGGGCGATCGCAAGCGCCTTATCCAGTACCTCGATCGCCGCCGGAATATTTCCTTCCTGCACTCGCACGCGCCCGATGTTCGTCCAGCCGTCTGGATTTGTCGGATCAATCTCGGTGATCTTTTCGAAAGCTCCCGCCGCTCCCGTCAGGTCGCCTTGCAGGAACAGACCTATGCCGTAATCATTCCAACGCGTCCAATCTTCGCTTTTCAGCACCACGTTCGGCGACGGATCGGCCGCGTTTGCGGCCAGCACATTCAAGTCCGCCGCGTTTTCCGCCATTATCACAATCGGAGGCGACGGAATGCCGTTCGCGCCGCCCGGCAGATGCTTCGTATCGCCCGTGAAAACGTAATGCGAATCGTCGTAGCTCGGCGTGATCGCGCCTTCTGGAACCTTCTCGTTCGGATCGTGCTGGCCCGCGAACGCAAACTGCGTGTTGTACCAGGTGAACTTCCGGTAGTTCACCTTCGCTTCCAGATGAATCTTGTCGCCCGCACCAGCCGGTATTTTCATGCGGTAGTGAATCGTGTCCGCCGCGCCCGGCGGAATCAAATGCACGTAAACCGTCGCCCGCGTAGACCACGCGTTCCGCTTATTGATCGGATTTCCGTGCGCGTCGATCTGCAGCGACTTGTAGAAATGCGCGCTCGGGTCCACGGGCCCCGTGCCGTCGTCCGCGACGCTCCCGCTCCAGAAAATCGTCTGCCCCTTGTCGTCCGTTGCCTTCAACTCCACCCAGCAATCGAAGGCGTCGACGGTGCCGCCCGGGAAAAAATGTCCCACCTTGCGGGTACGAACAATCACATCCACGCGATAAGTCCCGCCGCGCTTCACCGCCGCAGTAGTGCGATTCAGCGGCGCTGTGATCAGCGCGATCGGTGTCGCCGCATCCGGTGATTCATTCACGGGCACCGACGATTCCGCCTCCTCGCCCACGGCAAAAGTCGTCTGCAAATTACGCGTACCCATCCCGCCGGCGCCCGTCGCGATCGCGCGCCCAGCATTACTGCCGCTCGCGCCCGCCGACGGCATCCTCTCGGGCATGATCGCGAACACGTCCACGCTCACTTCCCCGTTCTTCAGGAAATTTTCCGTCGCATTTAACTGCGATTGGTCGTTGTTCGCGAAGGGCACCGCCGTGTTCGCTGCCACGAACTGGTGCGAATGAATCAGCCCCGCGATGTTCCCTGCGTCCGACGATTTCGTCGACGGCATATGGCAGTCCGCGCACATCTGCGAGTTCTTCGGATAGTAAAACGAGCGCGCGCCCTGCCCGGAAACGCCACTTGCTTGCCAGTTATCGTAATCGTTAAACCCGCGCACCCACCGGTAGTGGTTCACGGGAATGTCGAGATGGACCTTGTGGCACGTAGAGCAGAACTCCGCCGTCTGCGTGCGCATGAATGGCTTCAGGAACACACGCCGGTGCGGCTCCGGATTCAGGTCCGTCAGATAATCATGCAGCCACCGCACCACGCTGTTGTTCGAGGCGGCGAGCTTGTGAAGCTCGGGATACTCGAGCATAAAATCCGCCTGCCCCATCGTGCTCTTCACCCTCGAAACCGAGTGGCACATCATGCAGCCCAGGCCAGCCTGTCCCGCAGGGGTGTCCTCCACCTCGCGGACCGGTTTGTCGAACATGCCGCTGTAGAGCAGCGCCGGATCGTGGCAGCCGGCGCACCATTTCGAAGGCTTCACGCCGATCGTGTCCTGCATGTACTCGATGCTCTTGCGGTACCAGGGATTGTTGAACGAGGAGAAATGGTGTGCAGAACTCTGCCACTGTTTGTAAATATCCGCGTGGCAGCGCTGGCAGGATTGCGATTCGGTGAAGTAGCTCGCCGGAATGTGTCCGTGGTCGGCGGTCTGCGCCGAGCTTGGAAAATAAAGTCCCTGTGGTCCATCGCCCTCGGCGTCCATCGACGCAGGCGCGATCGTCGGATTCTGAATCCGGTGTGCGCGCTGCCACGGCACCGTCCGCGTCCACCACGCTCCCGCAACAATTAGGCCGGCAATCGCGAGCATCGACGCCGTCCGCGCGAGGCCGCGCGCAAATCCTCCCGCCAGCCATCCCCGCCGCGCCGCCCACGCCGAGGCGAGAAACGCGCCTCCAGCAACGCACGCGCCAATGTGAACGTACAGCAACGGCCAATCTGCTCGACGCGTCCCAGTGAAAATCAGCGCGACACCAAGCAGTCCGCCGAGCGCAATCAGAGCCCACCCAACCCGCGTCTCGAACGAGGATTCGCGATAGATCGGCGCGAACGCGAACAGCAGAAGTAGCAACAACGCAACGCCGCCTAGCAGATGAATCACAATCGCAGCGAAGTAGGGGACGTTCGCCGACGGCCATGCAAAAACATAAGCGGCCGTAAGAAACGAAACCGCGAGGAGTGCAGAGACGGCGCGGCGAAGGCGAGACTTGGAAGCCGTAACACTCATGGGATGAGAGTTTTATCCGTAGAACTTCCCATTCTCAGAGCGCCCCTCGCCACGGTCAATAATTGTTTTCTACTATCCCACGCGCGCCCGCGGGTTAGCCAGTTCCTGCTGCACAACCCCAACCCCACTACTGCGCGATGTGCGAGCGGGCTCCCGCGTATCCACGAGCGTCGCGAGGCTCGCTTTCGGACTGCGGCGGGCAATCGCCGCTTTGCTCAAGTCAACCGCAGCACTCTCAAACCGGCGCACCGCGCCGCAACCTCGCTTAACCCGGAACCCGGCCCAAATCCCACGTGCTAGACTGCTTTGCCTTAGCGCATTGGCGCCAAGCAACCAAAAGGACCGTCGTTGACTGACTTCCACCACGCGCCTCTCGTCGAACAAGCCGCCGCCATCCGCGCCCGAAAAATCTCTCCCGTCGAACTCACCGAGCTCCATCTCTCTCGCATCGCCAATCTCAACCCATCCCTCAACGCCTACGTCTCCGTCGATTCCGACGCCGCTCGCCGGCGAGCCCGCGCTGCCGAAGTCGAACTCACAAACACAAAATCCGCCGGCGCCCTCGGCCCGCTCCACGGAGTCGCTCTCTCCATCAAGAGTTCCTTCGAAGTCGCCGGCTGGCGCACCGAGTGTGGCAGCCAGCTCCGCAAGAATTATGTCGCCGGCGAAGACGCCGTCATCGTCAAGCGCCTCCGCGACGCGGGAGCGGTGTTCCTCGGGAGCACTAACGTCCCCGAATTTCTGATGGCCTACGAAACCGACAACTTGCTCTACGGCCGGACGAATAATCCCTGGGATCTCACGCGCACACCCGGCGGCTCGAGCGGCGGGGAAGCGGCCGCCATCGCCGCGGGACTCTCCGCTGGCGGCATCGGCAGCGACGGTGGCGGATCGATCCGCATTCCCGCCCACTACAGCGGTATCTGCGGGTTCAAGCCGACGCCGGGCCGGATTCCTGCCACGGGCCACTATCCCGCCTCCGCCGGTCCGTTTACGCAAATGGGCGTCGTCGGACCGATGGCGCGCACAGTCGCTGATCTCATCGCGCTATTCGACGTGATCGCTGGGCCAGACATGGGCGATCCAGCCTCCGCTCCGATCGCGACACATTATCCGGCAGCCGCCCAAATCCGCAAACTTCGCATTGGCTACTTTGAGGACGATGGCACAACGCCCGTCACCGAGGAAACCGCCGCCGCCGTTCGCTCCGCCGCCGAAGCTTTGCGTTCCGAAGGCTTCGCGGTCGATACCTGGCACCCGCACAACATGCACCGAATCTGGCAGCTGTGGTGGAATCTTTTCGGCCGCGGCGTGCAAATGGCGTTCGAGCCGACCGTCGATGGCCGCGAAGGCGAGCTCAGTCCGATCTACACTGCATTTCGCGCCACAGTTTCCGCCGAGCCGCGACTCACCGCGCAGGAACTCCTGAATACTTTGCTCGGCCGCGACGCTTTGCGCGCGTTGGTCCTCGAAAAAATGGAGGAGTTTCCGATTCTCATCTCGCCCGTCTGCGCGATTCCCGCGTTCCGCCACCGCGAACGCGACTGGATCGTCCGCGGGCAAAAAGTGGAGTACCTCAAAGCGATGAGTTACTCGCAGTGGTGGAACATTCTCGGCTTTCCCGCCGCCGCCGTCCCCTTCGCGCAATCTCCGGAAGGACTTCCCATCGGCGTCCAAATCATCGGCCGCCCTTGGCGCGACGAAGAAGTTTTAGCCGTCGCCGCCCAAGTCGAATCCGTTGGGTCCGGCTTCCGCGTCCCCGCCGCAGTGCACTAGAGCAGGATAGTCGAATCGTGGCAAAGCTGGGCGACACCGCCGCGGACGATCTCGGCGCTGATCGCGCGCACGCAGGAGTGCGTACGAGGCATGCAAGAGCTAGACGTTGTTGGCGCGGGCAATGAGGAGGATGGCCAGGAAATAGAACATGAACATGAGGGCGAGGTAGGCGCGGGCTTTCTTGTTGGCGCCGTCGAATTCTTTCCAGACCAGGATGCCCCAGAGCGCGGCGACCATGGGGGCGGATTGACCGATGGCGTAGGAGATGGCGACGCCGGTGAGATGCGCGGCGACTAGGTTGAAAACGGTGCCCGTGGCCCAGATCGCGCCTCCGATCAGGCCGAGGACATGGCCGGATACCGGGCCGCGAAATAAATTCGCGAAGGCGACGGGCTCGCCGACGAGCGGGTGCTTCATGAAGTAGATGTTCCAGATAAAACAGGAAAGCAACGCGCCGAAGGTGAGAAACACGGCGACGCTGTAAGGACCAAGGGCGTGAGAGTGGGTGAGCGCGCGCGTGGAGAAAGGCGCCCACAGGCCCATCAGCACACCGGAAATGACGCAGATGATGATGCTCTTGCGCGACACGGATTTGTTGGCGCCGGCGAGTTCGCCATAGGCGCGGCCGTCGTAGATCACGGCGACCACGGCACAAATCACGCCGATGCCGAGCAGGGGCAGGTAGCCCTGGCGCTGCTGCGCGTAGCTGAGAACAGTGCCGACGACGAGCGCGATGCCGATGGCCACGGGGAACGCGATCGAAAGGCCAGCCATGTCGATGGCGGCGACCAGCAGCAAATTCGCGAGATTGAAAATCACTCCAGCGAGGAGCGCCCAGCCGATGTTCGAGCCGTCCGCGGACTGGACGTTGTGGAGGAAACTCTCGGGACCGTTATTGGTGGAACCGAGCGTAAGCGCGAACAGAAGGCAGGTGAGGAAGACGCCGAGCGCGTAGTCCCAGTAGAAAAGTTCGAAGCGGTAGTTCTTCACGCCTTTGAAGGTGTTGGCCCACGAACCCCAGCACGCAGCGGAAATGATCATCATGATCAGCGCGGATGCAAACGTGAGCGGTGTGAACATCGGTCTCCCTGGGTGCAGGCGTGTGGGGAGCTTATAGATTGCGGGAGGTGCGGCGTCAAGCGGAATGCGATGTGGCTGGCGAGCTGGGCCGATGCGGATCAAGACGCAACGCTCGCGGGGTCAGCTTTGCGTTCGCTTCCGACATCTCAACGCGCAAATCCCGATGCTATAGTTTCCCCGTGCTCATAACGTCCACCCTCCTCCTTGCGCTGGCCGCTCTCGCGCTCCCTCATTCCGCACAGACGATTTCGCCGCGGCAAAGCTCTAAAGCCACCATCCAAAAAGCCACGGCAGCTACTGCCGCCGGCGACGTCGAGTCCGCCGCCGACTACGTCTCCGCTATCGCCGCGCAGCCTAAGGACGCTGCGCTCCGCGTCGCTTACGCGAATTTTCTCTTGGGACAGCGCCGTTACGCCGAATCCATCGCTCAATCCCAGGAAGCCTTGAAACTCTCGCCGCACCGGCTCGACGCCGAGATCGCGCTCGCGACGGCGTATCGCGGCGTCCACAACTACGATCAAACCAAACTCGTTTTGGAAGCCGCGCACCGCGAGCATCCCGCTGACGCCCAGCCCCTCGCCGCGCTCGGCGACCTGGAAATCGAACTTCAAATGTACGATATGGCCATCACGCACTTAAGAGCCGCGCTTGCAATCCGTCCCGGAGATGTGCCAACGCGCGAACGCCTACTAATCGCCTACAAAGCGAAAGGCGACTCGGCGGATGCGATCGCGCAGGCCTCCGCGATTCTCGCGCGCGAACCCAAAAACGCGTTGGCGTATTTCACGCGCGCGCAAATTTATTCCGACCGGAATCAGGACGTACTGGCGCGGAAAGACGCCGAACGCGCCGTCTCTCTGCAGCCGCACAATCCGCGAGCTCGCGCACTGCTGGGAAAAATCATGCTGCGCGCACCAGAGCAAGAGACGCCTGCCGAGGCGGAACAGCGTTGCGCCCACGCCACGGCTATTCTCGATCCGCTCGCGGCCGACCCCACAAATCCGCCGGATTCCGATTCGCTTTTCCTGCTCGCGCGCGCTTACCAGTGCGCCGGAGACGACGCGAAAGCCGAGCAGTACAACGCGGCCTTCGAAAAATCTTCGAAGAACGACCGCACCGAGAAGGAAAACCAGACGCAGGCGAAGCACCTGGTCCAGCAAGCCAACGAACTTGCACAACAGAACGATTTCGACGGCTCGTTGAAACTGCTCGAGCAGGCGATCGATCTCGATCCCACCTCTGGCGCGGCCTATTCGCAGCTCGCGAAGCTCTATTACTCCGCGGGGAAAATCGACGAAGCCGCCGATGCCGTCGCCAAGGCGATCGAACGCGATCCCAATCAGCCCGACTATCTTTATGTTCGCGGGAAAATTTTCGAGAAGCAGAACGAACTTGATGAGGCGTTAGCGGACTTTAGACGCACGACGGAAATCGATCCGAACGAGTCCGACGCGTACTTCGAGATGGGACAGATTTATCAGCAGCAGGGCGACCGCAGCGCCGCGCTGGACGCCTTCGAAAACGCCGCACGAATCTCGCCAGACGATCCCGACTACAAGCGCGCCCTTGCCGCGCTCCGCTCAGCCACTTCTCAATAGACCGTGAAGAAAAACTCGGCTCTTTCTTTAGTGCTTCGGCGCTGGAGGAGTGGGGCGCGTCAACAGGTCGACGAATTCGGAGTAGAACTTCGGCTTATTGACTTCGTCCTGAATTTCCACTTCACGCTCGCCGAGGCCGGGACGAGTGGCTTCGGTCCAAACCAGCGTGTCGCCGTATCCGGCACCGTGGTCGATATCCACGTCGAGATAAGCTTTGTGCGACTTGGTGATGATCGAAGGATCAAGCCAAGCGACGGCAGCGAGTTCATCCCAAAGGTAATTCGCTTCGGCGTATTTCGCGGTGTATTGCGCAGCGGGATCGGGAGCGGCAGCGATCTTTGCGATCAGATCTTTTTCCATGCGCGTGGTCACGGATATGTCCACCGTGGTCACTACGATGCTCGGCCACGGCGCATGCAGCACGCGGTGCGACGCTTCGGGATCGATCCACAGATTGAATTCGCGGCGCGGCGTTTCCGTGAATTCGGGATCATTCGTGATGGGATTCAGGCTCCCGCCCATCAGGACCAGTTCCTTTGCGAGCGAGGCGAATTCCGGATCGATGATCTGCGCCAGAGCGAGATTGGTGAGCGGGCCGCCTTCGTAGATGGTGATCTGGTGGGGATACTGGTGAACCATGCGCACCAGGAAATGAGCCGCATCTTCACTTGCCGGCTTGGTGGTGGGCGCGCCTTCCGGCATCGGCGGAATCTGCCACGGCCCGTGAACGGCGTGTCCGCGGGCGTAGTTCCACGCGCCTTGATAGACGACCTTGCCGTAGAGCGTTTCCCAGCGAGCGATGTACTCCTTGTTGTTCACCAGAGGGAACGTCGCGCCGGGCACGACGGGAATGTCCGTCCGGCCGATGATTTCCATCAGGCGCAGCGCGGTCTGTGTTTCTTCGGGTTGCCAGGCGTCGCCCGTGACAATGGTGATGCCGAGCACGTCGGTGGCAGGAGACTGAATGAGGGAGAGGATGGCTTGCGTGTCCGTGCCGCCGGGGCCGGCGCAGTCTTGATCGATGATAATTTTCCGCTTTTCCTGAGCGGCGAGCGGCGACGCCAGCGCAGCTGCACCGGCGAGGATCAAAATGGAAATGCAGAGGATTTTGGCGAGGCGAACGCTGGAAGTTTTCACGCGGGCAAAATACCAGAGTTCGCGGACCTTGAGGGCACAAAAAAGCAGCGGCCCCGCGAGGAGCCGCTGCCGGTTGGATTCGGTTGCGTTCGATTAGAACTGGAAGCGCGCGCCAAATTGCACGGCGAAGGCGTTCGCTCCGGGGGCGAGTTCATCCACGGTGCGGTAACCTGGCGTGTTCGTCGGGTTGGGTATCGCCGAAAGAGCGGGACAGCTAAGGTTGGCGTACAGCGCTCCGTTGACCGCAGTGCAACCCGCGTTGGTGGTCGGGCCGACGAACCCGTAAACGTCAGGATCCGAATACAGGTTGCTTGCGTTCGTCAGGTTGAAGAAATCGACGGACAGCCTCAACTGGTAACGCTCCTTGAAGTTCAGGTCCTTCGCTACTCGCATGTCCCAATTGTAGAAAGCCGGCTGTCGACCCGGATACTCGGGCAGCAGGAACGGTTTGCCGCTGCCGACCTGAACGACAGGCCGGTCGTTCTGCGCGAACTGGTTCACGACGCCGTCACCGTTGAGATCGATGTTCGAGTAAGCCGGGTAGGCAAGCCCGCTGTGAACGATGAAGTTCGTGCTCCAAGTGATGCCCCACGGCAGATCCACCACAGCTCCGCCCTTGACCTGGTTAGTGATGTCGAGGCCGTCACGGCCGTAATCGATGTTGAGGTTGAACGGGTCTTGAGGACCGTAAAATGTCTCCGTATCACGCTCGCTCGACGCGTTTGCGAAGTTCTTGGACCACGTGTAATTGGCGAAGAACTGGAAATGCTGAGCAAAGCGCTTGTTCACGGCCAGAACGAGTTCGTTGTAATTTCCGTGACCAAAGCTTCCGAGTTCGGCCGCACTGAAGATGCTGGTGTCGAGCGGCGTGACGGTCTGCGTCCAGATGCCGTTTGTCCCCTGCGTTGCGGTGCCGTCGATCAGCGTTCTCCCGAAGGCATCCGTGCCACCCGGTATAAAGTTGCGATACCAGTTTGTGGTGCTGAAACCTCCTGTCCGCAGGTTTGTCGAATGGACGTAAGCGTAGTTGGCCGAAACCGTCCAGTTGTTCGAGAACGAATGCTCAACTCCGGCGGTGAGATTCGATACCCGCGGGTTGCGGAAGGCGGGATCGACGTAACTGATACCCGGGCAACCGGCTACGCTGTCGCAAAGGTCGCTTGCGCCTATGGAAAGCGCGGACGGAAAGAGGTAGGGGAAGTCGGCGTACTGCGGATTTGCAGTCGGCGGGGCGCAATACTGGAAATACGCCGACGGACAGAACACCGTGGTCTGTTTCGACGTTCCGATCGTGGGGAAGAAAATGAGCGGGGTCTGCGCGTAGTAGAGCCCCCAGGCGCCGCGTACTACTGTCGGGTGTTCGGTGCTGCCTACGTTCCAAGCGATTCCGACGCGCGGGCCCCACTGATTGAAGTCGTCCGGTACGCGTTGCGGTGGCGAAACTTGCCGGCTGCCGTTTCCTTCGCCGACCCAGACAGTTGCGCCTGGGATTGCTGACTGGGGCTGCGGGTTCCAGGTGCCATCCCATCGCAGACCATAGGTGACGGTGATTCGCGGAGTGAGCTGCCACTTGTCCTGCCAGTACAGACCGACTCCGCTCTGATAATTGTTGTACAGAGTGTTTTCTTTGGTTAAGAGAGCCAGCTGCTCCTGCTGTGTCAAGCCTTGAGGAGCGTTCAGCGCCAGACCTTGCGTAAAGAAAAACGGGTTGGGCGACGTGGGAATCGGCAGGCCCGTGTTGGCGGTGTAATTCGCGCACCACGGATTGGTCGTGACTGGTCCGGGCTCGAAATCGCAGAAGGTATTGAACTCGTACTCTCCAGCGCTCCATCCGACGAACGTGTCCTTGCGATCCGTAAATGTATCCGAGTCGCCGCCGAACTTAATGTCGTGCTTGCCGAAGGAGTATGAGAAGTTGTCCGCGGCCTGAAGTTTTCCGGCGTCGTTGTTGCTGGGCAAGTAGAAGCGCTGGCCGAACGATGCGCCGGTTTCGTTGATCAGGATTTGAGGCGCGCCGTTGTAGATTGCGTGGCGCTTTCTGGTTTCACCGCTGACCTGCACCCGGAGTTCGTTGACCTTCTGGCCGAGGGCGGTAGTGAGAGCGAAGACGCCGCCGATGCCCTGGTTGACGAAGTTCTCAGCGGTCCCGATGGAGTACGGAGTTTCGGTTTGTCCCTGGCCGCCGGTGAACCCGTTGGTATGGTTCCGGCTACCAAGCCCGCGGATGCTGAAGTGGTTTGCCGGGCTGAATTGGTAGTCGTAATGGCCGAGGAGCGTGAAGAAGTTCTGATATTGGTTGTGCGGACCCGTGAGGCCTCCCACGGTCGATACGCCATAGCACGCAGGCAGCAGACCTTCGCCGACTGCCGATGAAGAACAGCCGATTGGCAGGATGTTCGTGGTACCGGCGGCGGGAGGCCCAATGATTGGGCCAGCGCTAGCTTCGAAGGCCTGACACTGTACGAAGTCCGGAGCGGAAGGCGGACAGAAAATGGTGTTCAGCGGGCCGTTCTCGCGCTGAATGTCGGTGGACAGAAAAAGGAACTGGCGGTCTTTGCGGATTGGAAAACCGATCGAGCCGCCGAACTGGTTCTGGTTGTCGATGTTGGACGGTTCGCCGAGCGCGTCGTTGGCGGTGAGAGAGCCGCCGCGGTAATACTCGTGCGCTTCGCCGTGGACTTCGTTGGTGCCGGACTTGGTGACCACGTTGAGCAATCCGCCGGTGGCGCGGCCGAATTCGGGGGCGAATCCGTTGGTGACGACCTGAAATTCCTGCACGGCTTCAAGAGGCACGGTGAGGTTCTTAGTTTCGAGAGAGCCGAAATTTTCGCCGAAGTAGTTGTTCGTGGCGTCCGCGCCGTCGATTACCAGGCCGCTGTAGTCGCTCTGCTGGCCGCCCATGCGCAGGCCGCCGCGAAGACCTGGGACAACCTGCACGGTGGGGGTGAGCTGAGCGAGGTCGCGATAGTCACGGCCTGGGAAGGGCAAATTCTCGATGCTGACGGAGTTGAGGAGCTGAGTGATGCCAGCGGTGGAGGTGTCGACAATCGCACCGGCATCGGCGGTAACGGTGATGCTGGCCTGCGCCGTTTTGAGCGGCATCACCACGTCATAATTCAGCGAAGCGCCGACCGAGACGACGATTCCCTTCACGGTGGTGTCGGCGAATCCGTCCGCGACGGCCGTGAGCGTGTACTCGCCGGGCGGAATGTTGTCGAAGTTGTAGGAACCTTCGGGCGTGACGGTGAGCTCGCGGCGGATGCCGGTGGAGGGATTGGTAAGGGTGAGTTTGGCGGTGGGCACCACCGCGTGCGTGGTGTCATACACCGTGCCGCGCACCGCGCCTTCCTGAAGGTTCTGCGCGACGGCGCTGGTTGGCGCGAGCAGCAAACACGCGAGCGACAGCGCGATCGCGACGGCGAGGATAAGGCTCTTGCGAATCGTCATCTTCTTCAGTCTCCCTTAGGAACAGAGCGGCTGTGCCGCGAGATGCAGCGAACAAATCAAATATCACGCTGAGCCTACTTTCCGGCGACGCGCGAGTTCAAAAGCTGGAAGAATTTTTCGGCATCGACGTTGACCGCGACGCGCGCGTTGGGTTGGACTGTGTCCAGGCCCTCGATCACGTATCGGTCGCCGTGAAGAACGTTGCGTTCGATGGCGCCGCGGCGGTTAGCGACGGTCTCGCCTCGGGTGTAGTCGCCGCGCGTTTCCACGTCCACATGCATCGGGACCGTGGTGAGAAGAGTCGAGTCGACGGTCGCGCCGACGGCGAGGGGGTCATACATCGGCGTGCCGCCGCCGGAGCCGTATTTCACTTCGAGGCCAAGCAGGAATTTGAAGACGCCAACCAGGAAATCATTCTCCGGGCCGTGGGTCTTTTCAAGTTGCTCGAGTTGCACTTTGCCGTACAGCGTTTTGTCGCCGACGTCGAGACCGACCATGGTGAGCGGCCAACCGGCCTGGAAGACAATCTGCGCGGCTTCGGGATCGTTGTAGATATTGGCCTCAGCGGAAGCGTCGACGTTGCCGCCGGAGATCGAACCGCCCATCAGGATGACTTCCTTTACCAGCGGGACGATCGACGGGTCCTTCTCTATGGCGAGTGCGATGTTGGTGAGCGGGCCGATGGGCACGAGCGTGATCTGGTGCGGAGACTCGTGAACCATTTGAATAATCAGGTCGGGGCCGAAGCGGGAATCGGCTGTGCATTTTGTGGGAGGAGTGGGAACGTCGGCGAGGCCGTTGGCACCGTGCCAGAATTCCGCGGTGATCAATTTTTGAAACAGCGGATGCTGCGCGCCGCTGGCAACCGGGATATCGCAGCGGTTGGCGAGGGAGGCGAGCGTCAGAGCGTTTTTCAGGCCCTGCGCCGCCGTTACGTTGCCGGGAACTACAGTGAGCGCGCGGACATCCAGTTCCGGAGAATTAAGAGCAAGAAGAATGGCGATGGCGTCGTCCGTGCCGGGATCCGTGTCAATGATGACTTTACGGGGGGAAGCTGCTTGCGGCGCAGCAGCGAAAGCGGAGAGCGCAGAAACGCTGGCAGCGGCGAAAAGCAGCGATGCTATAGCTAGGAAGCGAGCCGCACCGCGAAGCTGAAAGCCATGAGAACAGGCATGATTTTGGAATTCATTCCCGTTTTGGCACACACCGGCGAGTTCGGGAGACACACATCGCATGCGATTTACGAGCGCCCCGCGAAAAATGGATCCCTCCACCCCGAGAATGAACCGAAGGCTATCTTTCGGTTTCAGCCGCGTCAATACCAAAATGAAACATCGAGCGATGTTTTCCACAGATCTCTCGCGGGAAAAATGAACGGAACCTAATTTGTGAATCGAGACGATTCTTTTTTCCGATGGAGCGTTGTACATGAGTCCTTCCGGATGCATGAGTTGCAACGCAATGATGCAATTTCATTTCCGAGACGACGCGCATCCAGGAGCGTCAAGAACCGCCCGCAGGCAGAGCGGCGAATTCGCGGTGGCCGAGCGTTCCTTGTTAGAATTCGGTTTCGGATGAAAAGACGGCATATCGCGGTTCGAACTTTGTGTCTCGCAGGCGGGTTGGCGCTGCTAGCGAGCACGTTCGATGTGTCGTTTGCGGCTCTGAGATCGCGAGTACGCCAATCCCAGTCGCGACAGCAGCCACAAGCGCAGGAAGATGATGGGATCAAGCTGCAACACCGCAGCGAGCACGCGAACCCCTACCACGTTCAGTTTCATGACGTAACGAGCAGGGCTGGGATCCATTTCCACCACGAGCGAGCCGCATCGCCGGAAAAGCTGTATCTCGAAACGATGGGCGCGGGCGTGGCCTGGATCGATTACGACAACGACGGCTATCTGGACGCCTTCTTCGTAAACAGCGGCGACACGCCCTACTTTCATCCAGCTACGCCTCCGCAACCCGCGCTCTATCACAACAATCGCGACGGCACATTCACCGATGTGACGGCGAAGAGTGGGATTCACACTGACGGGGCTTTTTACTTTGGCGTGGCTGTGGGAGATTTTGACAACGACGGTTATCCGGACATCTATATGACCGGTTACCGGCACTCGGTGTTGCTGCACAACAACCACGACGGCACATTTACGGATGTGACTGCGAAGGCTGGAGTTGGCGACGACGGGCTGTGGGGAACAGCAGCCGGCTGGTTCGACTACGACCATGACGGGCTGCTCGACCTTTTGGTGACGAATTATGTCGACTACGATGAGGACCATCCGGTGGAGTGCGGCGAGAACCGTCCCGGATATCGGGCTTACTGCCATCCGGATAGTTTTCATGGCAGCCCGGCGCGGCTGTATCACAATAACGGCGATGGAACGTTCACGGACGTGACGGAGAAAGCAGGGCTGACCAACCAGGACGGCAAGAGCCTGGCGCTCGTGCTGGCCGATCTGAACAACGACGGCTGGACGGATATCTTCATCGCCAACGACACGCAGCGGAATTTTCTGTACATGAATAATGGCGACGGAACGTTTCGCGACATGACCTACAAGTCGAACGTAGGGTTCAGCGAAGATGGACGCCCTGAGGCCGGGATGAGCGCGGACGCGGCGGATGTGACAAATAACAGCTTGCCGTACCTGTTTGTGAGCCACCTGGATTTCGAGCTGAATCGCTTCTACCGGAACAATGGCGATGGGACATTCACGGATTACACGATGGCGTCCGGTCTGGGGCAGACCAATATTTTGAACAGTGCGTTCGGTGCGCGATTTTTCGACTTCGATAATGACGGCTGGCGCGACCTGCTCGTGGTGAACGGTCACATCCTCGACAACATTTCGCTCTATCACCCGGAGGTGAAATACGAAGAGGAGAAAACTCTATATCACAATTCGGGGCAGGGGCGGTTTGTGGACGCGACGCGAACACAGGGGCCGGATTTTCGCGCGCCGCGTGTTGGACGAGGGCTTGCGGTCGGCGACTTCGACAACGATGGATGGGAAGATTTTCTGGTGAGCAACAACGGCGAGGACGCCCAGCTTTTCCGCAACGAGGGCGGAAGCTCGCAGCTCGCGCGCAACAACCACTGGCTGGCGATCAAGCTGATCGGCGAGAAATCGAATCGCGATGGCATCGGGTCGCTGATTAAGTTGGTCGCGGGAGACTTCACAAGCTACGGGCAGGCCAAAGGCGGTATGAGCTACTGTTCGGCGCAGGACCCGAGGATTCATTTTGGATTGGGCCGCCACGACCACGTGGACTACTTGGAAGTACGTTGGCCCAGCGGATACATCCAGCGGCTGAAGGATATTCCCGCGGATACGGTTGTATTCGTGACGGAAGGCGTGAACGCAATTGCTAAGAGGTATCCAGTTGCCCATCCGGAGTAGAGATACTCGTCGCGTTTTTCCTATCTTACATTTCTTGGTGGTCATAAATTTTGCTCCGTAGTATTCCCACCGCCTGAATCGGCCTTGGCGGTGAGGTCGTGCGTTTAGTCGCGACGACATCGAGGTGCAGATGAGTGTTGTGGCGCGGCGGTGGTCTGCCTGCGGCGTGCCGCCGCACTCCACGAGAACGGTGTGGTCTGGCGAAGTGGCATCGTTTGCCCGAGAGCGGAAAATATTGCGACTTCGGACTGCGTTCGGGGATGGCGCGACGGGGACGTTTCGTTAGGTGCGGTTGATGCCGGTGGCGAGAATATCAGTGCCGCGGAGTTCCAGGCGGATTTGAGGAAGGGGTTTTGATGGCGGGCCGGCTAGGACGCGGCCGTCGGTGGCGGAGAAGACACCGCCGTGGCACGGGCAGTCGAATTCGTTGTTCTCGGTGACGTAGAACACCGGACACATGTGATGCGTGCAAAGACGGCTGAATGCAATGTACTTGTCGGCTTCCGGGTGAAGTAGGAAGCACGGTTTGTCGTTGGAAGGGTAGGCGAATACTTTGGAGCCGCCGACAGGAATCTCCCCCGACTTTGCAATCACCACGACGGGATCGGGCGTTTCGCCGCAGCCGGCACCGGTGAACGCGGTAGCACCGGCGATGGCAATCAATTTTGTGAACTCTCGACGTTGGAGTTTTCGTTCAGTCACGATCAGGTGTGTCCGAGTTGGAGGCGAGTTTGGAGCGCACGGAGAATCGTGTCGCGTCCGATCACGCCGACGATGTGATCCCCGGAGCGAACGGGCATCTGGTTGATGTCGGCTTCCTGCATTCGGGCGAGTACCGCGAGCGCGGATTCTTCTGGTGTGGCCCATTGGATACCGTCGATCGGCATCATGACGGCTTGAATGGACGTGTTGGACCATTCGTCACGCGGCACTTCTTTTCCGGAATGCAAAGTGACTAGCCCGACGGGGTTTCCAGCGCCTGTGACGATGTGGAAACGGCGGCCAGTGCGCATTACTTCGTTGACGTAATCTTCGATGGAAATGTTGCGCTCTACTGTGGGGACGTCGCTGGTCATGATGTCCTGCGCGCGAACGCCGGAAAGCGCGTGTCGAATCGTGACCATCGAGTAGCTTTCGCGAGCCGCGCTGAGCAGGAACCATCCGATGAACGCGATCCAGAGGCCCCCGACCCAATCGCCGTTGAACGCCCGAAACACACCGAGAAGAATCATCAGGTAGGCGAAGAAGCGGCCCACGTTGGCGGCGAACTTCGTTGCGCGGTCGAAGTCCTTGGTGACGCCCCAGGCCACGCCGCGGAGCATTCGGCCGCCGTCGAGCGGGAAGCCGGGAACCAGGTTGAACGCGCCGAGAGCGATGTTGATTTCCCAAAGCCATTTGCAGGAAGCCCCGACGAGATCGTGCCCAGGAAAGGCTTTGGTGATTAGGTAGAAGCAGCCGGCGAGGAAGAAACTCGAAAGGGGTCCGGCGATGGCGATGAGAAATTCCTGGCTGGCGGAAGCCGCTTCGCGGCCAATGCGCGAGATGCCCCCGAAGATAAACAGCGTTATGGATTCGACCGGGATTTTATAGAGCTTCGCGACGGCGGTGTGGGCAAGTTCGTGGAAAACGACGGACGCGAAGAAAAGAATGCTGGTGATGATGCCGAGCGCCCAGTGTTGCTGGCTGGACCAGTCTTTGTACTCGGCGCTGAATTGCGTCGCGAGCGAGTAGGTGATCAACATGAAGATGATCAGCCATGTGCCGTGGATGAAGATCGGGACGCCGAAAACGGAGCCGAGGCGGAAACCTGCAGGGTCGGAAGCGCGCAGGCCGGAGTTAGGATCGAGGTCGGGTGCGGCACCGGTGCGTGGTTGGGAGCCGGGTGCGGAAGCCATGAAATTTCTCCACGGGTGAGTCTAGCAGAGGCGCGAGTTGGTGAGCCATACGGCGATGGCCGCACGCGCGATGAATCTTTTGGCGCTCCTTCGAAAATCTAGCTCGCTTGAACTCCCGTGACGTAACGGCGCTGCGGGAACGTGCATCCGCGCACACAGCGTGTTCTGCGCGCTACGTGTGCGCATCGGCTGAATTCCTGTAAGCCTCCTGTTTTCAGAATCCAGAGGATGGGTGTGCCTTTGCAATAGGCCTAACGCAGCCTAGCCACTGAAGCAGAACGGAGGGTGCCATGGAAAACGCAATCGGAATCGTGGGAGTTGGAGCGGTGATCTTCTCGTCGTTCGCGGTGGCGCTGCTACTGGAATGGCTGAGCCTGGAAATGCTGATGAAAATGATGCCGGCGCGGGTGCAAGTGCAGACTACCGCGCAAAAGTTCGGAACGATTGTGAACCAGACTCCGCGAAATCAGACCGACCGCAAGGCGGCTTGATTACGGGACGCGCAATGCGGAGGGAAAAAGAGAGGCCGTCATGTTGTTTCTACGATTTCTTCTGATGGTACTGAGCTTCGGGTTCGTAGCGGTGGCGATCGGCGTGGTGCTGTATGACGTGTATCTCGCGTTCGAGCTAGGCCGGATTTTGAGGTGGCCAGAGAAGGACGCGGTGCGGCCGGACCGAGCGACGTTCGCAAGTGGCGGGGCCGAGGCGACTGATGTGACGCCGGCCGCGACTCCAACGCGGGTGCCGAAAATTGCCGCCGTCCGAAGTTCCAGCGGGAGCAGTCGGCGCGCGATTCGCTGGCAAGTGGCCGCAAAGCTTCTGGCGATCGCGGCGGTGAGCGCGCTTACAGCGCAGAGCATCCTGGTCGTTCCGGACGGCGAAGCGGCGGTGCGGATCAGCCAGATTTCGGGCGTGCGGCCGGGGACGTTGTACGCGGGAACGCATCTGATCACGCCGTTGATCGAGCACGCGCAACTTTACGACATTCGCGAGAAGGTTTTTTCGACCGCTGCGAGCGAAGGACCGAAGGACAAAGGGCTCGAGGTGTTGACCGTAGAGGCGCGCGAAGGGCTGTCCGTAGGAATCGGGGTGACCGTGCGATACCGCATTGATCCAAGGCGTCTCGATTACGTGCAGGCGAATCTGCCGCAGCCGATCGACCAGGAAATTGTTGAGCCGGTGGTGATGAGCGTGTTTCGTGAACTGGCGCCGGACTACCCGGTGCGAGACGTCTTCGCGACGAGGCGCGAAGAGTTTCGCGAGCGCGCATCGGCGGCGATCACGACGCGGCTCGCGAGCGATGGGATCGTGGTGAAGGAAGTTTTACTGCGTAAGGTTCAACTGCCGCAGGAGTACGCGGATGGTTTGCAAGGATTGCTGCTGAAAGAGCAGGAAGACGACCGAGTGACTGTCGATCAAAGCATCGAGGCGAAGAAGGTGGCGATTGCGGCCTCGCAGGCCGAAGCGATGAAAGTGCGGCAGATCAAGCACGCCGAGGCGGACGCGCGAACGCGAGTGCTGATGGCGCAGGCAGAATCAGATTCGATGCAATACACGTTGCCCCTGAAGCAGAAGCAGATCGAGCAGTCGCGACTGGAAGCCGAAGCGCGCAAGCAGACCACGTTGGAAGATGCGGACGCAGCTGCTCAGGCGCGCGTGAAGAACGCGGAGGCTGAGGCGCAGGCCAAAGTGATCGATAGCAAGGCGGAACAGCAGCGACGGACTTTTCTGGCGCAGGCGCAGAACGAAGAAACGGTATCGAATGCGAAAGCTGCGGCGGAAGCGAAAGTGATCGACGGCAAGGCGGAGAAGGAGCGGCAGAATTTGTTGGCCGATGCACGCGCGAACGAGATCCGGATTACGTCGCAGGCGGACGCGGAGAAATTGCAACTGGAGGCCGGCGCGCTGAAGACGAATCCAATGTTGGTCCAGTTGACCGTGGCGCAGCGGCTAAGCGACCGCGTGCAGATCATGATGGTGCCGACGGACGGAAAGTTTTTTTTCACGAACGATGTGCTGAAGTCGGTCGAGGCCAGCGACGCGGCGTTGCGGCCGACACGTTAAACGAATTTCCCGGAGCGGCGATGCGTTCGAAGCCTGTCCGCGAGCGCGCCGCCGCAAAGCCGGGGAAGAAAGCCGGCAATGACCCTTGCAGGTGGCTCGGGCCCGCTTCCGAAGGCGATGCAACGCTACCGCCGCAGCGAAGCTTAAAGCCCGAAGAAGCGGAACTGAGCCACCAAGCCGGCCGGCCGTTCGGGTGCAGCGATCGAGCGAGTCGAGCTTTGTGCGTATGTTCGGACAACAGCGGTGCGCGGCGTTTGGTTCGAAAGCCGTGTGCTATGATGGCGGCTCGCGAAACGAAATTGAATTTCGCGCTGCCCGATGCAGCCGTTCCGCCGATTCATTCTCCCGAAAAAATGGTGCTTCGTGGTTTTGCTGGCGGCTGCGCTTGCGCACGCGGCGTCGGCCCAGGCGACGAACGCGCTGCCGAAGGCGTGGAATGATGCAGTGAGCGCGCTGGCGGACAGAATCGCGGCGGCGGTTAGCCCGGCGCATCCTGTGACGTTGACGGTGAAGAACATTTCATCACTCGATCCGGGCGAAACCGATGCGGTTCGCGCGGCACTGGAGACGCAGCTTGGCCAGCATCATTTTCGCGTGTCGCGCGCGGTATCGGCGGAGACGCAACTTGATGTGACGCTTTCTGAATCGAACGATACTTACGTATGGGTGGCGCAGATTCGAGCGACCGACGATCAGAATACGGAGCCGGAATTAGCCGTCGTGTCTGTGGCGAAATCGAGCGGGGTGAGTGAGGCGAAGGACAACCCAGCGCTGACGCTGCAGAAGACGCTGATGTGGCAGCAGGGCGTGAAGTTTTTGGACTTTTTCGTGAAAACGCCGCCGGCCGGAACGGGAACGACGCTCGACGTGCTCGAGCCGACGCGAGTGGCGGTTTATGCGCGTCCAACGGATACCTGGGAGTTGGATTACGAGTCGACGATCAGCCATCGTCTGCCGTGGCCGCGCGACGTTCGAGGTAAATTGGGCGGCGATGGGGCGCAGCGGTTCGCGACGATATCGGGCGTTCCTTGTTCTGGCAGCGATGCGAAGGGCGCGACGATTTCTTGCGTCGGCACTCCGATCGTAGGGGAGCAGAGAAGCGCAGCGATCGCGGGTCATGACACCGGGGAAGCAGTAGTGCTGAAGACGACGTGCGGCGATGCGCAGGTTGCGCTCGGGAGCGGGACGGGAGATTGGACGCAACCCGACGCCATTCGCGGATATCTGGTGCGGAAAAATGGAGCGACAGTTTCGGGCGCGGCGCTGGATTTCGATGGGCCGGTCATTTCGTTGACGGACGGGGGCGATGGCGAGGCGCGCGCGATCGTTTTGAATCTGAAGACGGGAAACTATGAAGGCTACAGTGTCTCGGCGACTTGCGGCGAGTAGCGTGGTAGTAGCGCTTGCTCTGCCGGCGTTGGCCGCGGCGATGGCGCGAAGGCCGCACTATGGCGGGACGTTGCGCGTGGAGATAGGGGCGGCGGTCTCGTCGCTCGAGCCGTCGGAGAATCCGGGTACGCCGGAAGAAATCGCGGTACGCAATCAGATCGACGCCTTGATCTATGAATCCCGTGACGCGGACGGGGAATTTTCAGGTGCGCAAGGCTCGGGGCCGTTTCGGATTTCGGACTGGCAGCCCGGGAAAGAGCTGGCGCTGACGGCGAACGAAAAATTCAGCGGCGGGCGGCCGTACGTCGACGGTATCGAAATTACAATGAACCGCGCAGCGAGGGACCGGCTTTTGGATCTCGAGTTGAACAAGACGGATTTTGCAGAAATCGCTGCTCAGGACGCGCGGCACGCGGCCGAACGCGGCGTGCGCGTGAGTACGTCACAGCCAGACGAACTGGTGGCGCTGATTTTTGCGCGGGGTGCGCGGTACAAAACGACGCAGCCGTTGCGCGAAGCGGTCTCGGATTCCATCGACCGAAGCGCGATCGCGAATTTCATTTTGCAGAAAACGGGCGAACCGGCGACGGGGCTCTTGCCGCAGTGGTCAAGTGGGACGGAGTTTTTATTCGCCAGTCCCGCGACTCCCGCGGAGGGGATCTCGCGCGCGAAGGAACTTTTAGGACAAATCACGGCAATACCCAAGTTGGTGTTGGGATATGATTCCGCAGACCCACTCGCGCAGGCGATCGCGGAACGGATCGCAGTGAACGCGAAAGAAGCGGGAATTGCAATTTCGACTTTGGGATTACCCGCGGGAGGCGTGAGCCGTGCAGCAGAGCTCGCGCAAATCGATGCTGTCGTCGAGCGGCTTCGCATGTCTTCGGCGAAGCCGGCGGATGCGTTGAATGGTTTTTTGGAATCGGCGGCCGCGATTACGGACGTGGAATCGGCGCCGCTAGCGGCGAAAGCTTCCGCGCAGGATGTTCTGGATCGCGAGCGCGGCGTGATGAAAACCTACTGGATCGTGCCGCTGGAGTGGATCCCGCAGGTTTATGGACTGAGCGCCCGCGTGCGGGACTGGAACGCGCCCGGCCCGGGCGAGACTTGGCCGTTCGCGGATGTGTGGCTTGAACCGACGACACCGGGCGCGGCGCAGTAAGCGAGATCAGGCGGGGCGCGGCACGGTCGATCGCACAGCCGCTCGATTATCAAGTTAAGGAAGATTCGTGACGTTTCGCTCCAAACTCTTTGTGAATTTCATCTTGGCGTTATTGGTGTCCGTGGCGCTGATTGCCGTGGGCGTCACGCTGATTTCGCGGCGCGCGTTTGACCAGCTGAATCGCGAACACACCGACGCGCTGATCCAACAATTCCTTCATGAATACGATCGGCGAAAGGACGAAGTTCAGCACCGCGTGAAGGGAATCGCAGAGGAACAGGCGACGACGCTGATGGCGGTTGACCTGAGCCGCCCGAACTCCGACGTATCGGTATATGTAAACGATGCACACGGTGTTTCGCAATCGCACCAGCTCGATTTTCTGGACTTCGTAGGCAACGACGGTTCGATCATTTCGTCGCAAGAATCCCCGGCGCGTTTCGGTTACAAGATGGATTGGGTGACGCAGCCGCAGGACTGGGCGACCCGCGGCGCGTTCCTAATGAAAATGGACACGCAGGATGGTCCCCAACTTGGGTTGATATCGGTGTCGACAGTACGCGTGGGCGACCGGAACCTTTATGTAGTGGGCGGCGAACGCCTGGATCAGAAATTCCTCGGCTCGCTTGTGCTTCCAGCGGGAACGCGCGCACTGCTCTATTTGAATCTGGACCCGGAATTTCAGAGCGCCAACCTGCTGAACGAAAAGGGGCCAGCGCCGGATGCCGACCGGCTGGCGTCTCTCGTGCAACGCGAGCAGAGGAGTCCGAAGCCGCAGTCGGAACGGATCGTTTGGTCTGTCTATCCGGTGAACGCGGAAGAGTTCCACGCGATTCCCCTGCCTGAAAAATCGAACGACATGCTGGCGCTTTTCCTAGTGGGAAGCTCGCAGAATGCAGCGATTGCCCTGGAACGAAAGATTCGCTGGTTGGCGGCGGCCGTTGCGGGCGCGGGGCTGCTGTTCGGATTGCTGTTGAGCTGGTGGGCGGCGAAACGCGTAACGCGTCCAGTGCAGGAGCTGGTGAAAGGTGCGGAGGAAGTGGCGGACGGGAATTGGAGCGCCCGCGTGCCGGTGCACGGCAAGGATGAGATCGGGCAACTGGCGAAGACGTTCAATGGAATGACCGAGCAGTTGGTGGAGCAACGCGACCGCCTCGTACAGGTGGAGCGCGTGGCAGCTTGGCGCGAACTGGCGCGGCGGCTGGCGCATGAATTGAAGAACCCGCTCTTCCCGTTACAGACGACCGTCGAGAACTTGCAGACGGCGCACGATCACAGCCCGGACCAATTTGATGAAGTGTTCCGTGAGTCGACCGGCATCCTGATCACGGAAATCCAAAACCTGAAGTCGATCGTGACGCGGTTCAGCGATTTCGCAAAGATGCCCCAGCCGGAACTTTCACCGGTGAATTTGAACGAGATCGTGCGAAACGTGGTGAAGCTTTTCGAAGCGCAATTTAGCGCCGTGGGCCGGCCTCCGATCACTCCGGAACTGCACCTCGAAGAAAACTTGCCGTTAATTCAGGCTGACGCGACTTTGCTGCACCGCGCGATTGAGAATCTGGTGTTGAACGCGATGGACGCCATGCCCGCCGGCGGCGTGCTGATGTTGCGCACGCTGCATACCGACGATCACGTGCGCCTCGAGGTATCGGACACCGGCGCCGGGCTGACGCCCGAAGAATCCGAGCGCATCTTCACTCCCTACTACACGTCCAAGCAGCACGGAACAGGGCTCGGGCTTGCGATCGTGCAAGCCGTGGTGGCCGACCACGGCGGGAGCATTTCGGTAGAGAGCGAGACGGGCGTCGGAACATCGTTCCACATCGACCTGCCGATCCACCCGCCGCACAAAGTTCCGTCAGTGCCGCCGATGCTCATCGAGAAGTCGGCGCCAACCGCGACCGAAGAGGCGTAAACGTCCGTGGCTACGAAAGCCCACATCTTAATCATCGATGATGACGCGAACACTCTTGCGTCGCTGGCGCGAGCATTTCGCCTGGCCGGTCACGAAGCGACCGTGTGTGACAATGCGGCGCGCGCCGTAGAGATCGCGAAAACGGAACGGTTCGACCTGATTCTTTCCGACGTAGTGATGCCCGGGCGCGACGGGATTGCGTTGCTCGAAGACCTGAAGAATCTCGGCCTGGGAACGCCGGTGGTGATGATGTCCGGCCAGGCAACGATTGAGATGGCGGTGAAGGCAACGCGGCTCGGCGCGATCGATTTTCTCGAAAAGCCCATCACAACCGAAAAATTACTGGTTACAGTCGAAAACGCTCTGCACCTGAAGCAACTTGAGGATGAAAACCGGGACCTGAAGAGGCGGTTGGGCAGGCACTACATTGTTTGGGCCAGCCCGGTGATGCGCGAAGTGATGGCGCAGGTCGAGCATGTGGCGAATAGCGAGACCAGAGTTTGCATCCGCGGAGAGACGGGCACCGGCAAGGAACTGGTGGCGCGCACCCTGCACGAGAAAAGTCCGAGGCGCGATGGTCCGTTCATCTCGCAGAATTGCGCGGCGGTTCCGGCGGAATTGATGGAGACCGAACTCTTTGGGCATGAAAAGGGTTCGTTCACCGGAGCAGCTTCGCGGCATACGGGGAAATTCGAACAGGCGCATCGCGGAACACTTTTTCTCGACGAGATCGGCGACATGCCGCTGACGATGCAGGCGAAGCTGCTGCGCGTGCTCGAAGAGGGCGAGATCGAACGCGTGGGCGGCGAGAAGCCGTTTGCGGTGGATGTACGCGTGATTGTGGCGACGCACAGGAATCTGGAAGAGCAGGTGCGGCAGGGCACGTTCCGCGAGGACTTGTATCATCGGGTGTTTGTGTTCCCGATGGTTCTGCCGCCTTTGCGCGAGAGGCGCGAGGATATTCGCGTGTTGGCGGAGCATTTTGTGCGGCAACTCGACGAGCGGAATAGCTGGAAGCCGAAGCGAATCTCACCCGCGGCGTTGGATGCGCTGGAGAATTATTCCTGGCCGGGGAATGTGCGCGAATTGCGTAACGTCGTAGAGCGCGTTCTCCTGCTTGCAACAGGCGAGACCGTGGAGCCGGAGACCGTGGCGAAGGCGCTGCCGCAATCGCAGGCGACTGTTGCTTCGCATGACGGCGCGATGGACGTGGCAATGTCGAACGGGCCGCTTGCAACGCGCGTTGAGGTATTCGAGCGGGAAACGCTACTCGCGGTGCTGAAGCAACATCACCACCACATGACGAACACGGCCAAGGCGCTCGGCCTCGAGCGCAGCCACCTCTACAAGAAGTGCCAACAGCTCGGAATCGATCTGCGCTCCTTGCGACAGAGCGATTAAAAAGCGGCGCGCGAGTTTACGCTTAAATATTTTTCCTGTTCTGCTTCGCGACCACGTAACTGCGGATGATGTACGTAAGCAGCGACACCACGATCATCCCGAAGAACAGTTTTGATTTCTGCGTGAAAGCGAACACGACGACAGCCAGAAAGAATCCCCACATGAAAAGTTCGCCAAGAAACGCCTGCATCCAACGTGGTTGAATTCCGCTCGCGGGAACACGTGGGGTTAGCGAAGGAATCAGGCGCGGCACGCGGCGGCAGTACTCGGCGAAACTTTCGCCTCGTTCCTTGCGCATGTTGGACTCTTCGAGCCCAACGAGGCGAAGCGAGAAGATCGTGACGCCCAATACCGCGAATAGAAATCCGAGGCGGCTCATGAAGAGCCCCATTCCCAACGCCAGCAAAACTCCGCCGAGATAAAGGGGGTTGCGGACGTGCCTGTACGGTCCGTCCGCGACGATTTTTTCGGCGTGCAGCGAGCTATCCTGCATCACGTCTGCGCGAAGATACGCGGTGGCCCAGGTACGGAGCGCGGCACAGAGGAAGCAAAGGAAGGCCCCGATGCCGAGCCCAATTTGGATAAGGTGCAGTTCGTGCGATGTATCGTGCGCGGAGTAGCGATCCGCAATCCACTGGATGGTATTTACATGGTCGATGCTGTAGAAGGTGAAGCCGATCCAATAGAACGCTCCGAAAATCCAGAAGCGATTTCGAAATTCGAACGGAGTGGCTTGCACGGACACCCTCCCGGGAAAATTCCCTGCTGGAGATGATACGCGCGCCAGGGTCGATTTCTAACGCCCGTCGGCCGGCGCTGTGAGAAAATTTTCAGCGGTCTATGAACGATCTTGCGTGGGTCATGTTGGGTGGCGTGTGTGCAGCAGGCGGAGTTTCTGCCTGGGGATCGATGGTTGTGTCGTCGCAAATTTTCGGAACGACGCTGACGCATACCGGCGACGCCGGCACCATGGCTCTGACATTTGACGACGGTCCGAATCCGGCCGTGACTACGGCGCTGCTCGATCTGCTTGAGCGGTATCAGGCGAAGGGCACGTTTTTTGTGGTGGGGAAGCACGTTCGGGCGTTTCCGCGTTTGACAGCGGAGATCGTGCGGCGCGGACACACGATCGGAAATCACACCGAAACGCATCCGCGTCTGAATGTCTGCACGCCGGCGCGGACACGCGACGAACTTGACCGCTGCGCTGAAGCGATCGGCGAAGCTGCAAACGTGAAGCCGCGATGGATGCGGCCACCGTACGGGTATCGCAGCCCGTGGCTCGATGGGATCGTGCGATCTCGTTTTCAATCGCAGGTGGTAATGTGGAGCCGAATGGCGCGCGACTGGGCGTTTACGGATCCAGAACCGGTAATTCAACGCTTGCGCCGGACCGGAGGCGGCGATATCGTCGTGCTGCACGACGGCGATCACCGCGCGCTCCAAGGCAAGCGGGAACATGTCTTGGTGGCGCTGGAGTACTGGTTGCCGCGCTGGAAAGATCGGGGCTTACGATTTTTGAGCATGGATGAAGTGCAGGCGAAGTCCGAGGTGATGCGACCGGAATGATGGACGAGAAGCGGTTCTACGACGAGAAGCCGGAAACGAAGCAGATGACGCTGGTTTGCCCGCACTGCCGGCAGGAGGGCCAGTTTCCCGTGCGATGGATGGTGCGGACGAAGAAGAATGCGATGCCGCCGGGTGGAGATGCGGACGATCGCGCAAAGTTCGCGAAGGCGCGCACGTACATGGTGCGGATGGACGATTTGGTGGCCTGCCGGAATATTCGCTGCAGAAAACGGTTTGAACTCACTGGGCAAAGCGTGATTCTTACGTAGTCGAATTTGATTCGGTAACGATTCCATGAAGCCCAAGCAGTTCCTTCGGGCGTGCGTTTCAATTTTAGAAAAGTTGATGGTTAGCCGCGATCGGACAAGACGGCTGCGGGAACTCCGTCGAGGACTTCGCGTACTTTTTCGGCGAGGGCTTTCAGGTTGAAGGGTTTTTGAAGGAACGCCATCCCGCCTTCGAGAACGCCGTGGCGGAAGATGCTGTCGTCGGTATATCCGGAAATATAGAGAACTTTCAGATTTTCGCGCTTCGCGGCGACGCGTGTTGCGAGTTCGCGGCCGCTCAGCTTCGGCATAACTACGTCGGTGATCAGGAGTTGAATCGCACCGTCGTGTTGTTCGGCGAGCGCAAGAGCGGCGACGCCGTCACCAGCTTCGAGGACTGTGTAGCCCCGCGCTTTCAGATATTCGCTCACGAGTTCCCGTACATTCTCTTCGTCTTCTACAAACAGAATCGTTTCGGTGCCGGGCGAGGGCGCGACGGGCTGCTTTTCGGCGACGAGCTTTTCGGCCGTAGCCGCGACGCGCGGCAAATAAACTTTGAAGGTGGTGCCGTGCTGCAGTTCGCTGTACACCCAGATGTAACCGCCGCTCTGTTTCACTACGCCATAAACGGTGGCCAGTCCGAGGCCGGTACCGCGGCCGGGGCCTTTGGTGGTAAAGAACGGCTCGAATATGCGCGCCTGGGTTTCGGCGTCCATGCCGCAGCCGGTGTCGGTGACGGTGAGCATTACGTACGGCCCGGGCTCAACAACCGCGTGCGAAGTCGCGTAGTTGCGATCGAGGTCGATGTTGGAAGTTTCGATGGTGAGGCGGCCGCCATCGGGCATGGCGTCACGCGCGTTCACGACCAGATTCAACACCACCTGCTCGACCTGGCTGGGATCGGCTTTCACGCAGCCGAGCTTCGGGCCGGGGAGAAATGCGAGTTCGATGCTTTCGCCGATGATGCGCGAAACCATCTGAATCATTCCTGCCACGACTTCGTTCATGTCCAACACACGAGGTTGCAGAACCTGTTTGCGGCTGAAAGCCAGGAGCTGGCGCGTGAGACCAGCTGCGCGTTCCGCGGCTTGATGGATCTGTTCGGCGTTTTGAAGTTCAGCCGACGCTGGCGTGAGCCGTTCCAGCAGCATTTCAGCGTGACCCTTCATGACCATGAGCAAATTGTTGAAATCGTGCGCGACGCCTCCGGCTAGCTCGCCTACCGCTTGCATCTTTTGCGATTGGCGCAACTGATCGGCGAGATGCTTGCGGTCCGTGATGTCTAGAGCGACTCCGATGACGCCCAGGGTTTCACCTTCATTGCTGCGTAGCGGCTGGACGTGACATTCAAAGATGCGCTTATTCCACTCCATCTCGTACGTCACGGACTCGCCGAGCAGAGCTTTGCCGTGTGCCTGAATGGGAGGGCTGTTCGGATCGTCGGTCTGGAAATAATCGAACAGACGCACGCCCGCGATTTCTCCTGGCTTGAGTCCCAGTGCGTCAAGGCCCGCTCCCATGCTTGAAGTAAAGCGGAGTTCCTTATCGGTGGTCCACAGCACCGCGGGCATGCGTTCGATCATTACGCTGAGACGCGTGCGACCTTCGTGACGCTCGAGCTGGGAGCGCTCGAGGTCTTCGAGCATTCCGTTGATCGCGGTACCGAGATAGGCCAGTTCGTCCTTGCCGGTGACGACAAGGCGCGCGCTCAAATCACCGCTGGCGCCGATTTGCGTGATGCTGTCAGAGAGATTCGCGATCCGCGAGATCACGACTCGCTCGAGTAAGCGCAAAATCACAGCGCCGAAAACGAACGCGGACGCAAGGAGCAGCAAAAGAAATTGCAGGAGACTGGTTTTGCCCTGTGCGTGAATCGGACGGGGAAGCGAAACGCGGATGATCAGCGCCGGCCTGCCGTAGATATCCTTCAGCTCTTCGTAGCCGGCCAGCGAATCGTCGCTCAGGGGCGTGACGGCGACAGGTTCGGCGTGTGAGATCTGGCTTGCTGCGGATTGAAAATCGGGATCGAGGAGATCTCCGTTCAACTGCTCCGCCTTCATCGGGGTATGTGTGACGACGCCGAGCCGACTGAATTCCGGCGCATCGAGAACTCGGCCCATCACCATCGTTCCCGCGATCGGTCCTTTGTTATCGCTGGTGAGAATCGGGCGCGCGTCGACCAGAATCGGACCGCTTTTGAGCGCGAGAATTCCGGCTTCGCGTGAGGTAAGGTTGCGGTGCGTAAGAAGCGGCGAATCCGGCTTCAAATGTTCCTCGAGGCCTTCCGGAAGGCGCGCTTCGCCGCCACGTCGAAGATCGAAGCCTTTCGCGAAGAGGCGTTTGCCGTCAGCGTCGTAGATCAAAACAAAGCTGATCTGGAGTTGCTGGAAGGTCGTGGCGGGGAACTCGGTCTGGATGAACTTGGGCTTATCGCCGTGCACGAAAGCGTAGGTCTGGTCCCATGCGGCGTACTCGGACGTGGTCCGGTCCAACGTGGTTAGCTCGTTGGCGATGGCGCTGGAGGCACGGGCGACGTTTTCGCGCGCAAACTCCTCCTCCAAATTGCCGAATCCGCGATTGAGAAGGTATCGGGAGATGAAGAAAAGGCCGCCGACCATTCCGATGGTCGTCAACGCAATGATCAGCAGCGTCTTGCGCCGGAGCGAAGTGGGAAGCGTCTGCTCAGCGATGCGGAGGGAGCCCAAGAGAGACCTCAAGCGTAATTATATCGGCTGGCGGCGAGGGTCTGTCGAGGCGGTCAATGGCGGGTGCCCTAGCGGTACACCGCAGCGAGACGTGGCGGATTGAAAACATCAATGGAAACGGGACTTGCCAAGGTCTATGCTGCGAGCATCCCGGCGACAGGCCTCTGCATCTTTCAAGCTTAGGCGACGAAGCCTTTGGATTAAACCTATGAAGATCATGAAATTGCGGGGCTTACATGTGGCCAGCTTGGCGGTCGCGGCGGCTGCTTGCGGGAGTCTGGCGCTGGCGCAGGACGGGCCTTTGCCTCCGGCGCCGGTGACTCAGCCGACGGCGGACAAGACTCCGACTCCTACCTCTTCGGGCCCGACGGCCGACAGCCCAAAATCTGCGCCCCTGCCGGCAAACAACGGCGCGACCGGGGGGGCCGCAGAGCCAACGGCGGCGTCATCAGCAGCGGCGCCAGGCGACGCAACGGCGGTGAACGGGGCGTCATCTGGCGCGAAAATCATGGTGCCGTCGGGAACGCACATTCCCCTGGTGCTGCACAACGCGATTTCGACGCGAAGCGCGCGCCCGGGCGATCCGGTTTATTTCGAGACCCTTTATCCGGTGATGATCGACGGAAAGGTTGTGATCCCGGCGGGTTCTTACGTGAGCGGTGAAGTAACGGAGTCGAAGCGGCCGGGACGGGTGAAGGGCCGAGGCGAACTCGCGATCAAAATGACGAACATGATCCTGCCGAACGCGTACCAGGTGAATTTGAATGCGACTCCGACTGGAGCGGGCACCGGCGGCGGCGAGACGACGAACAGCGAGGGCGTGATCATCGGCGATTCCGACAAGAAAGACGACGCGGCGACGATTGCCAAGACCACCGCGGCTGGAGCTGGAATCGGTGGAATAACGGCGCGAAGTCCGGCCGGAGCCGGCATCGGGGCCGCGGCTGGAGCGGCGGTGGGTCTTGCGGCGGTATTGCTCACGCGGGGGCCGGACGCGGAACTGCCTCGAGGATCCACTGTCGAAGCGGTGATCAATCGGTCGCTATATCTCGACGCCGACAAAATCACCTTTACGAGTCCTGGAAAAGCGTCCGCGCTGCCAGGGCCGCCGAATCGCGAGCCGGTCCGCTCAACGTCGCCCTTCTGATCCGGGTCAAATTTGGTTCGCCCTGCGAGAAGTGGACCCGCGGATTGCGAGAAAGGTCAATCGGAAGCGGATGCTCTTTGCGGCGCCTCCGATGGAGTTTGCTCTAACGCGAAACGAAGCGGTGAAAACGGCTCGATCGCGAAGTTGGGCTTTCCGCTGACAATCAAATCGCGAATGATTGCAGCCGTTGCGGGAGCGAGCAGCACGCCGTTCCGGTAATGTCCTGTTGCAATCAGGAGACCTTCGGCGGAAGTTTTCCCGATGATAGGCAATTCGTCAGGCGTTCCCGGGCGCAGACCTGCCCACGATTCCACGATTTCGGAGTCGTGCAGCGCCGGCACCATTTCGCGCACGCCATCGAGAATCTTGCGCATGCCTTCTGGCGTAACGCGTTTATCGAATCCGGCATTTTCGAGCGTGCTCCCGGCAATCAGACGGCCATCGAGCCTTGGCACCAGGTAGGCCCTCTCGGAGCGCAGCACGCGGGTGAGATGGACATTCGTATGCCGCAACGCAAGCATCTGGCCGCGAACCGGGTGCGTTGGCGCGAGGTTTGCGATGATTCGCGTGGAGCGGCCCGCGCCGTTTTCGATCTCACCACAAAATCCACCCGCCGCGATAACCACGTAACGCGCGGTGATGTCTTCCCCGCCAGCGGTCACTCCATCGCACGACGTTCCGTTGATCATCAACGACGTCACCGGCCGGCTGGACCGGAATTCCACGCCGCTTCGTTTACAGGCGGCAATTACTGCCGGTACGAGTGCACGCGGTTCTATGGTCTGTTCGTTCGGGAGCCAAGCGATGGCTCCGACTTCGGAACCAATTGATGGTTCGAGATCGCGCGCAGCTGCGAGGGAAATGGCTTCGGCACCGAGACCGAGAGCGGCATGTTGGCGAAGCAGTTGATCGCGATGCGAGACGGCGGAAGCACCGAAAAACAATTCGAGTGTGCCGTTCGAATCGTAGGGAATGCGCTGGCCGGAGATCGATTCGATTTGAGCGACGAAATCCGGATAACGGCGAAGGCTTTCCTTCCCGAGTGGCACGAGCGGCAACGCGCGGCGTGAGTCCGGACCTGGCGACAGCATTCCGGCAGCTGCCCACGACGCTTCGCGGCCCGGCTCCTGCTTATCGAGTACGATCACGCGAAGTTTCGCTAACGCGAGTTCGAGAGCGATCGAAGTTCCGATCAGGCCTCCCCCAGCTATCGCGACGTCGAACGCAGGCATCGGTTTAGTTTAGCAAAATTGCGGAAACGGCGATTCACTCCAGGAACAGCGGACTCGCTCAGCGACCGAGGGGAGTCTTAGAAAGACGCGACGAGTTCGTCGGAAACGCGGCGGGCTTTTTGCGAGAGCTGTTGAGCGCGCGACCAATCGCCTTCTTTACTTGCGGCGCGCGAGTCGCTCAGGAAGCTCTGGATCTTCTGCACGAGGTCGCTCTGGGCGGCGCTGAGTTGTTTGCCGCTGGCTTGCTGCAAGTTCGATTCTGCGGCCTTGATGTCTTCTTCCGTCTGGCGCTGATATGCCAACTGATCCCCGGCAGAAAGTTGCGGGAGAATTTGCGGCGGGGCCGGCTTCGAATTCTGCTCGCTCGCGGTTTCGCTCGCGGGTTCCGGAGCGGGCTTTCTTGGCGGTGGCGCTGGTTTCGTGTGCGCTGGCGTGACGGGAAGCGACGTTGCCGGCGGCGGAGTGTTCGTCACGGGCGGAGTCGCGCTGGCAACAGGCGGGAGAGCGGTGGTGTCGGGCGCAACATTGGTGATCGGCTTCGAGTCTGCGACCGCGGGCGCTGGGACCACTGGCGCGGGATTGGCCGCCTTTACGGACGTGTCCGAACAACCGACCAGCGTTAGTGCACACACACACGTCACCGCAAAAAACCAATTCAACACGTTTGAGTTTTGGCTGGGCATTTATCTTTTTTCTTCTGCAAACGGTTGACTGAAATCGCGTACTTTTCCGCCGGCCGGCTCGAGGGCACGAGCCAGAGGCAGCTGGATCCGAAACGTTGTTCCCCGGCCCAGTTCTGAATCGAATTCTATATGACCATTGTGAATCTGCACAAATCGAAAGGTATTCGCCAGTCCGATGCCGGTGCCGCCCGCGCGCGTGGTGAAGAAGAGTTGGAAAATCTTCAACTGATCTTCGGGCGAGATGCCCTTGCCAGTGTCCGCAACCGCGATCACCGCGAATTCGCCGCTGCGGCGCAATCCCAGGTTGATCACGCCGCCCGGCGGAGTGAACTCCGAAGCATTCAACAAGAGATTCAGAACAGCCTGATGCATCAGCTGGCGATCGAGCATGACCGGCGGAAATTGCGACGGCAAATCGACGTGCAGATTCACTTTAGCTTTCTGAATCGACGGTCGGGCCGCGTCGACAACTTCGCCGAGCAACTCACGCAGATCGGTTTCTTCGAGCGACATATCGACGGGTTTGGTGAAATTCAAAAACGTTTTGACGGCGCGGTCGAGCCGGTCGATTTCGTTATCCAGCATTTTTACGGCCTGTTGAGGCTCGGGATCGACGGGCATGTTGGCTTTCAGAACTTCGAGCCACAGCCGCATCGAGTTCAACGGATTTTTTACTTCGTGCGCGACACCAGCCGTTACTCGTCCCAATGCCGCAAGGCGCTCAGACACCTGAAGCTGGCTGCCGATACGTTCAATCGATTCGACGTCACGCAGGGTGACCAACGACCCCATCGCCACACCTTGTTCACGCACCACCTGAGCGCTTACTCCAATGCGCTGCGGCCCGCTCGGACCTTCGAAAGCGATCTCGGCGTTTTCGACCGGTTCGATCTGTTCGCCTCGGACACAGAGCACGTCATGTAAAGGGTTGCCGGGCGTGAAAATGTCGCTCACACGTTTGCCTCGCAGCTGATCGAGCGGCACTCCCAAAAACTTTTCCACCGAAGGGCTGATGAGCACGGCGCGTCCCGTTGCGTTAAACAGGAGCAGGCCGTCTTCGAGCCCGCTCATGATCTGGTCGAGGTTTTCGCGCAACGTACTGAAGATCTCACGCACGTCGCGGAGCTGTTTTCCAATGCCGACGATCTTGGTGCTCACAATGCCGAGTTCGTCGCCGCGCTCGACGGCCGGTTCAAGGTCGAACTCGCCGGCGGAGATGCGGTCCAATTGTTTTGAGATGCGCTCGATGGGCGCGAGCGATGCCCGGCTTACGACGAAGGCGAGCAGTGTAGAGAGCAGAACAGCGCCCAGCGCATACCAGCCCGCCGAAGCGAGACCGGGAAGAATCTCGTCACGAATCAGCGCCGATGAAAGGCCGATGCGGATATCTCCGAAAGGTCCGGTGCGCAGGGTGACAGGAAGCGAGTCGTCGTAAACCTGCGGCGGCCCGAGCAGCATGTTGATTTGTTGGAAGAATTTCGCGCGGACCAGTGAAGAAATCGGCGGACGCATCGCGACTTTCTGGCCGCGGAGCGCCGCGTCGGTGGAAACGAGAACGATTCCATCCTTATCGGTGATCGTGATTTCGTAAATCGTGGGCGAGTAAACGATTGCCGATTCCAACACCGAGTTCAGCGTGCTGCTGTTGTCGAATGTTCGGCGAATGTATTCGTGAATGTCGGCGGGGCTGTTCGAGGCGGGAGCATCGCCGCGCTGGTTTGCGTCGAGCAGGCTGCTTTCGCATGCCTGGAGAACCTGAAGCGCGACGAAGTGAGCGCGATCGTCTGCTTCGCGCAGAGTCTGGCGCATCAGGCGCGCGATGTAGAGGCCGGACACCAGCGCCACCACTGCTAAAACTAGCAGCGACGTCGCCAGCGTGAACTTAGTCTTCAGGCTGAGACGCATCTTTCCGCCCCGCCTCGTATTCTTTCAATTTGTTATGAAGTGTCTTCAGGCTGATGCCCAGCAAATCGGCTGCGCGCGTTTTGTTCTGGCTGGTGGCGGCCAGCGTTTGAAGAATCAGCTCGCGCTCCATCGCGTCTACGGTCGTGCCCACCGGGAAACGGATGCCGCCCAGACCGGGAGTCGCGACCGTGGTCGCCCGGCCAAATTCCGCCGGAAGATGCTGGCGCGTGATCACGCTGCGATCCGACGCGATCGCGGAGCGTTCGAGCACATTGCGCAGCTCGCGGACATTTCCCGGCCACGGATAGGAGCGGAACAAGTCCATCACGTCGGTGCCAACGGACGTGACTTTTTTGTCATGCTTCACGGAAATATCAGCGAGGAGCTGTTCGACCAAGCCCGGCAAGTCGTCTTTGTGCTCGCGAAGCGGCGGCAAGTGGATGTGAAATACGTTCAGCCGGAAAAAAAGGTCCTGTCGAAGATGACCATCGGCGACAGCCTGATCGGGATTTTTGTTTGTCGCTGCGACCACGCGAACATCGACCGGTGTTTCGACTTTGCTTCCGAGTCGGCGGACTTTACGGTCTTCAAGCACACGAAGGAGTTTGGCCTGCGTGGGCGCCGGCATTTCGCCGATTTCGTCGAGCAAGAGCGTGCCGCCGTCCGCCAGCTCAAAACAACCGATGCGGCGCTCGGCAGCGCCCGTGAAAGCGCCTTTTTCGTGGCCAAAGATTTCGCTCTCCATAAGGGATTCGGGAATCGCGGAGCAGTTGATAGCCACGAAGGGACGTTCCGCTCGCGGCGAGAGCATGTGAATTGAGCGAGCAACCATTTCCTTGCCGGAGCCGGTTTCGCCGGTTATGAGCACGGACGCCGTGGACGGTGCGGCGATCTCGACCTGGCGCATCACTTCCTGCATAGGCTCGGAGATGCCGACGAGAACGGCGAGCTTTCCGGCGGTTCGGAGTTCGCGGGTGAGGGCGGCGACCTGCTTCTGGTCTCGCGCACGACCGAGCGCCCGTTCGAGGAGCGCACGCAGGACGGGCGGCTTCAGGGGTTTTTCGATGTACCAGTAAGCACCTGCGTCGATAGCCTGCACGACGCGTTCATCGCTTCCGCGGCCAGTGATGATGATGACGGGGATACGGAGGATTTCGTCGCCAAGCTGCTTGAGCAGGTCGAGGCCGTTCATGCCGGGCAACTCGACGTCGGCGAGGATCAGGTCCGGCTGAAATTCCTGAAATTTCGCGAGCGCTTCCTCGCCGCTTCCCACGCCGAGGATGGTCCAATTCCACTTGCGGAGCAGGGCTTCGTAGCCCTTGCGCGCGTTTTCTTCGTCTTCAACGATGAGGATGCGTTGCAGTTGCGGCGCGTCGGTGGTCATCAACTTCCGAATCTACCAGCAGTCCGCAGTAATTCCAAGGAGACGAGCCTCGCCGCACGCACTGGTGCGCGTCGATTTATGCGCGTCGCGAACGAATCGGGCGCGCGAGGGCGAGTTGGAGTTTCATGTTGGGCTCAAGAGTTACTTCCTGTCCCATCCCAGCGGTGGCCATGAAGGCTTCAGCCGCGGCTTCGGCGGCGCCCGTTGCGGCGTCTTTGGAATTTTTGGCAGCGACTCCAGGCGCGGCGCCCGTCATTGCGGCGGCGAGAGCGGCTAGAACTTCGTCCTCACGTTTTACCGGTGCGTATTCAATGGCGCCTTCGTGGTCAAAGAGCACGCGAAGTTTTTGCGCATCGGGGGCGTCGATCAGGTTGGCTGCGATTGGCGCCCATCCGCGCGAGGTGTGAATCTCGTCGAAGGTGAGCCACAGACGAGCTTTGTCCATCACGTCGGCGGGATGCACCTTGCTTACGTGCCCGCGGATGGCCGTCCCCGGAGGAAGGACTTCACCGTCGGCAATCGTAATGGAATCGAGGGTGCGGGCGATGAACGCCTTACCGACTTTGTCCTGCTTGGTGGAAAGGCGGGTTTCAAGTGTGACCAGGAATCGGCTTCCGGGCGCACCGATCGTAGGGACGTCCTGAGAGTCGGGAGCCGGGTCCTGCGCGTCCTGTTGTGGACGAGCGAAGGCGGGAATCGAAAAAAGGATCACACAGAAAGCAGCAAGAAAGGGAACTCTGCAGCGAAGCATGCGCTCCTCCAAAATTCGGATTGTGCGCCTTCTGCTGGAGTAGAAAGCGAGTACGTCCATTGTATCAAGAACACGGTCGGTCCCCAAAAGTTTCGCCCGGAGCTGTGCTCGGCCATCGGCACCAGGACGCGGCTCGGCGGGAGAAAAAAGAGTACTGTTACGGCCTCGGCCTGAATTATACTTCGCTCGGTTTCGCCGCTTTGCCTGGGACGTGTCGCCCCAACTCCCTTTTTGGGCCCCTTAGATTATTCACAGGGGTATCTCCGATTGTGCATCGGTACGAGCACATTTAAATCCGAGCGCGAGCCGAGTGGTTTCCGGTGCCACCGAAATTTGGAGGGGTTCATGAAGTCCGCCGAACGCATCGCACTCCTATTCCTAGCTGGATTCCTAATGGCTGCACCGGTGTTTGCGGGCGACGAGTTGAAGACGCCGCATTCTGATGACGCGACCAACACCTCAGGCGCGAACGCGAAATCGAAGCCCACTCCCGCGGTGTCAGCAACAACCGGCGATAAGAGTACCGCGGATGCCGCTACGGCTCCGGCGCCGGCGATTGCTCCTTCTACGCCGGCAACGCCCGCGACTCCCATCGTTGATCCGAATGCCGGAACACCGGCGCCGATGCCGAAATCTGCAGCTACTTCGGGCGATTACCAAGCAGCATCCGCGTATAACGCGAGCATCAAGTGGAATCCAATGCCGGCGCTCGACGGCAATCCGGGACTTTTCACTCTCGAAACGGGCGACATTCTTCCGAAAGGCGCGTTCGATATCGACGCAGGTGTGAACAAGTTTTCGCGAATGCCGGGCGACATCACTTCGCTGCAAGTGATTCCGTCCTTCGGCGTCGGGATCACAAACTGGCTGTCCGGATTCTTCCAGATCGACGCGCACGATCATATCCATGTGGATGAGCCGAGCTTGCTGAGTCTTTCGTCGGTAAACGCGCTGAACCCGCAATATCTGAACACGATTTATCCGTCGATTATTCCATCGACCGGTTTTCCGCCCGCTTACGTGGAAGACGCGCCGTTTGCGTCTTACAACGGCGGCGGCATCGGCGAGATCGATCTGGGATTCAAGATCGGGCTGCTTTCAGAAAAGCGCGGCAAACCGCTGAGCCTCTCAATCCGCAACGATTTCTACATCCCGACGAAGACGGGACTGAATAGCCTTCTCTCGAACGAAGTGCAATACGGAAAATTCAACTACGGGATCGGCGTTGAGGCGAGCAAGACGATCCTGCACCACACGCTGCTGGTGACGGGCAACTGGTCGTACCGGTTCACCCGAGATTCGACGTTCACGGTCGCGTCGGGCGGAAGTACCGTGACGGAAGTTCTGAACCTCGCCGACCAGATGCAGGTTGGGGCGGGAATGATCGTATTTCCCACCAAGCGGTTTCAGATCATGACCGAGTACGACGGAACGATTTTCGTGAACAAGGGCATTCAGAACACCACATTTGGTGCGCGCGATCCCGTGGACAACGTGACCGGCGTTCGGCTTTACTTCTGGAAGCATACGGCGCTCGACATTGGCTATCGGTACTCGCTGAACCTGAATAACCATGTCGACCGGAACGGATTTGTGATCAAGGTTGGCGGCGCGTACTGGCCTGAGCATCCGCTGCCGCCGGACAACGTGACGGCTTCGTGCGCTGCGGATAAGTCGTCAGTCATGGAAGGCTCGAATGAAGCGGTGGTGATCACCGCAACGGGAACCGACGCGAACGGCCGTCCGTTGACATACTCATGGACGGCGAACGGCGGGAAGGTCAGCGGCGTGGGGCCGTACGTGCGCTGGGATTCGGGCGGAGCCTCGGCGGGGAATTACACGATCACGACGCGGGTGGACAACGGGGCGGGAACATCAGCGAGCTGTTCGGCGAACGTATCAGTTCAGCCGAAGCCCGCGCCACCTGCACCGACGATGCGCTGTGCGGCCGATCCGTCGACCGTAGTGGCGGGAGAACGAGCGAACGTCACCGCGACGGTGAATGATCCGTCCGGCCTGCCGCTTACATATTCCTGGCAGGCCAACGGTGGCCAAGTGCTTGGGACGGGCGCAACCGTGCAGCTCGATACCTCCGGCCTCGCGCCGGGAAGTTATACAGTGACGGGGCGAGCCGAGAACGCGGCGCACGCAGCTTGCGATTGCGCAGCGAATGTGACGGTGACGGCTCCTGCGCCTCCTCCAACGGCGAGCAAAGTCGATTCTTGCGCTTTCAAACCGGGTAGCTCGCGGGCAGACAACGTTTGCCAGCGTGCACTGGACGACGTAGCCGTGAGATTGCAATCCGATCCGAAGGCCAAGGTTGTGGTGGTCGGATACGCCGACCCGAAAGAAGCACACGCGGACAAGCTGGCGACGGCGCGGGCGGATAGCTGCAAAAAATATCTCGATGAAAAAAAAGGCGTCGACGCGTCGCGCGTCGAGGTCCGTTCGGCTGCCGGGCAAGCTGGTGCGACGGATAACCGACGTTCGGATATCGTCATCGTACCGGACGGCGCGACTTTCTAGCCGCAAAGTCCATCCGGCTTTCGCTGCTGGAATTCGCGTTGCGCAAACGCGCCCCGGGCGGTTCGCCTGCTCAATTTCTGCTCGTCAGCGTACGGTTGTCTTAACGCGGACGACGCGTTAGAGTGCCCGCTGTCTGATGAAAATCGCCCGGTTTCCATTGCCCCGACTGCGTGTCCCGCACACGATTTTGCTGTTCGCGTGGTTTTGTGCCTCTGCTATTCCCGCCCCTTCGCAAAGCTTCGTGCCGCTCGGTCCGACCGGCGGCGATGTGCGCTCACTCGCGGCTGATCCGCTTCATCCCGGAACGGTCTTCCTTGGCACGACAGATGGCGACGTCTTCGGGTCCACCGACGCCGGCGAGCACTGGACTCGGTTGGGCAGGACTGGAGACGACCCGACTGCCGTGGTAAGTGCGCTTCTTGTGGACGCCCGCGACGGCTCGCTTCTTTTTGCCACCACCTGGACGCGCGGAAAAGTCGGCGAGAGCGGCGCGGTGTACCTAAGCCGTGATGCGGGTCGAACGTGGCGCGCAGCCGGTCTGACAGGTCACGCATTGCGAGCGCTCGCACAGGCGCCATCCGATCCGCAAGTTTTGGTCGCCGGTGGGCTTGACGGAGTTTTTCTGACGCGCGATCGCGGAGCGACGTGGAAACGGATCACACCGGATGGCTACGCGGAGTTGCGGAATATTGATTCTCTGGCATTCGATCCGGCGGACGCGTCCGTAATTTACGCGGGTACGTTTCATCTGCCGTGGAAGACGAAAGATAGCGGCGAGCACTGGCTTGCGATTCATGACGGCATGATCGACGACTCGGATGTGCTGAGTCTCGCTGTGGACGCGGAGAATCCGGAGAAGATCTTCGCGAGCGCATGCTCGGGGATCTACAGCAGCGATTCGGGCGGCACCCAGTGGAAGAAGATCGCCGGAATTCCATACTCCTCGCGCCGAACCTACGTTTTGAAACAGGACTGGCGCACGCCGCTGGATTTGTACGCCGGAACGAACGAAGGCTTCTGGACATCAAAGGACGGCGGCGATTCATGGAACCGGACGACGGCGGCGGACTTGACGGTCAATGCAATCGCGATCGTGTCCGAGCGCCCGGGCGCCCGAGGCGGAGAGGCACCGCACCGGCGAATCATCGTCGGAACTGAACAGCAGGGAATTCTGGTGAGCGACGACGGCGGGGTGCATCTGCGCCGCTCGAATGAAGGTTTCGTGCACCAACGAACGGTCTCGATCGCGACCGGTGGTTCCGGCGGACGCTCCGTCGCAATTCTGCTGGAAGATTCGGACTGGCCTGCGCAGATCAGCGATGACGGCGGCGCGACATGGAAGGTGATGGGTAACAACGCCGACGCAATTGGGCTGGCCGAAATCGTAGCGACTCCCAATGGATGGCGCGGCACACTTTCGAGCGGCGGCCTCGCGAGATTTAATCGCGGAGCCAACGCCTGGGTGCGGCAGGGCTCGCTAGCTTCCGGAGGCGGCTTTGGCGCCAAAATTCAGGAACTCGCGTTCAGCGACACAGCGTGGTACGCCGCGACCGACGATGGCCTTTATGCGACGAAAGACGATGGCGCTACCTGGACGAAGATTCCCTTCGGACCCGAGGACCTGCCGGTGCGTTCCGTGCAGTCGAACACCGCGGGCACGGCGATCTGGCTGGCATCGTCGCGCGGAATGGTTGCCTCCGAAGACGGCGGCAAGAACTGGACCTGGCACGATCTGGACCTGCGATCGGGCGGCGTTCTACGGCTGGTATGGGCGGACGATACGCTGCTGGCCATCTCGCCTCGAGGCGTATTTTCGTCGCGCGATGGCGGCCGAACATGGATCAAGCTCGAGCACGGACTGCCTGGGGCGCAGGCATCGGACATCTGCCTTAGGCCGGGGCGCTGGCTGGTGTCGATGCAAACGGGCGGGATCTTCGCGTCCCGTGACGCCGGAGAATCGTGGTCTAGACTCCCGACGCGAGAGGCCGCAATTGACGGTATTGGCGATGTCTTCCCGGTTTTGTCGGCGGCGCCGGACGGCGCGCAGGTCTACGTCGGGACGGCGAATGATAGCGTGGTGCGATTCGATTTCTCTGGAAACGTGCGATAGTCAAGAAGCTAAGTAAATCTGCGAATTTCCGCCCGGAAGATCCGATTCGCGAAACGGTACTAGCCGAGGTGTATCCGTCGTTTCAACATCCACGGGCACTTGCAAGAATGCGTCGTTTTACGGACTTGTGACTTAGCCCATTCTGGAACGAAACTCCCGCCAATCTTAAACCGATTTGTCTGACGAACGTTTCTATTTTGTTCAAACCGGGAAAATTTCGATTTGGCGCGGGCGTTGCAACACAATCGGGAAAGTGCCGTTTCAGAATGGAGATTTGCGATGTCCTCAGCCACTGCCACGGTTCAGGCGATCGAACGTCCCATCGCGGCAAGCGTTTTGATCGGCGACGACGAAGATTCGACGCGGAGCCTTTGCCGCGATGGGGTGGCAGACGCCAGGCTACGGACTCGTACGGCGTCGACCACGGACCAGGCGCTAGAGATTCTCGACCAAGCACCGGTGGACTCCTGAAACGGATCCGCGAGTCTTTTCCACAGACGGCGGTGATGGTGCTGACGCAGTAGGGGACGATTGAAAGCGCCGTGGAGGCGACACGGATGGGCGCGGCGGACCATATCACCAAGCCGTTCCACATTCCTGAGCTACGCTCGAAACTGGACCGAATGGTAAGGCTCTTTGAGATCGATCACGAAAACCGGGTCCTGCGCGAAACGCTTCGCACGCGGCCGGGATTTGCGGGGCTAATCGGCGTTTCGTCGAAGATGCAACGCGTGTACAAGCTCATCGAGAAGGTGAGCCAGCACGCCTACCCCGTGCTGATTCTCGGCGAGAGCGGAACGGGAAAAGCACTTGTCGCACGATCGATCCATTTTTCCGGCGGGAGGAGAAACAAACCATTCGTCCCGGTAGACTGCACGGCGCTGGTGCCTACGCTTATCGAAGCGGAGCTGTTTGGCCACGTGAAAGGCGCTTTCACGGGTGCGGCTCATACCAAGCAGGGGCTGATGGAGTCGGCTGATACCGGGACGTTATTTCTGGACGAGATCGGCGAATTGCCGACGGATTTGCAGGCAAAGCTCCTAGGAGCGATCCAGGAGAAGGAGAGTCGCCCGGTCGGCGGGACAGATCGAATCCCGGTCGCGGCAACGAACCGCGACCTCGATTCAATGATCAAAGAAGGGAAATTCCGACAGGACTCGTTTTTCCGACTGAACGGGATGCAAATCAAATTGCCGCCGCTCCCCGAGCGAAAGACCGACATTCCAATCCTGATCAACGCGTTTCTCGAAAAGAACAGCGCCGACGCGGGAAGACCGTACAGTTTCTCCGAAGATGCGATGACGCAACTGTTGGCGTATGACTGGCCGGGTAATGGGCGGGAGCTCGAGAACGCGGTTGAGCGCGCGACGGCTCTGAACAATGGACCGATTCTCGAGGTGGCGGATTTGCCTTCTTACGTTGCGTACGCAGCCAACCTTCGCGCGCCATTTCCGGATGAGATTCTGCCGCTGGAAACTCAAGCAGTGTCGCGCGCCACGAATGCATTGCTCGGTGTTCCGGCGCCGCAGCTTGCCCGGCGCATTTCATACGACTTGAAGCGGCATTCGGACCATCGCTCGATCCGCGTTGCTGCAACGCTTACTCAGTTGCTCGAAGGCTTCACCGAATCGGCTGCCGGAGTTTTTGATACAGCTCACCGGAAGCGTGCCCGTGGTGCTTTTGGCCGATCCCTAGCGCCAGTTCGAGATTGCAAACTTCGTTGCGGAAGGGACGTTGGACTTCGTGGCTCGGGCGGGCGATTTTACGCCGATGGTGGTGGCCCTGTTGGAGCGCAGGCTGCGAGAAAACGGGCCTAATTCCGCTGGATATTCCCGCGCTGAGCAGGAAATCCCGAGCGAACTCGCGGAGATCTTCAAGCACGAAGTCAATCGTCCCCGAACGGGGAACCTGGGGAAGGCTGAGCTGCTCGTGGCGCACGGAGCCACTTCAACTCGCTTGACGTGCAGCGAGTTCAGACCGTCGTGGAGTTAGCCGTGGGGCTGCGTGAGACTGTCCGCCGCGTAAGCGATGCCATGGAATCGAATCCACCCGGATTGCGTCCGGTTTTAGCAGCGCCGTCGACGTGGGACAAATCACCAATAACCGGCAACGCTCTATTTCGGCGAAGCTACCTTTGGGGGATCGGCCAAAACGAGGACCAAGATTCTACCGTCCGAATGAAATGTGCCGCCTGTCGCCGTGTGCGCATCGGTGAGTGGGTCCGCGGGCATAACGTGCGTTCGCTGGGCGACGAGTCCGGTCTCGGAGAGCGTATCGTTAACGTATTCGCGTTCTCCGTCGATGGCCGGATCGATCTTGTGCGTCAGTCCGTTGTTGCGATCGTCGCGTTCGAATCCAATATCGTGAGTTGCGGCGATGCACCACAGCGGGCGGCCGCCGACCACGAAATCCGATTTCCACACGCGCAAATGATTTCGCGACATCGCCACGCGAACCGGTTCGGCATGCGCGAACCCGTAGTCTTGCGGCCTGCCAAAAAGATAAAGCGTGCTCATCGGCATCGTAAGGTAATCCTTCTTTTCGATCGAGTCTTCGAGCGCGTTCATGACGGTGTTGCTAACCGAGCTATCCACCTTCACCCACCCGCCACGCGCGAATACTTGCTCGACTTGCGCCTGTGTGCCGACGATGAACACGTTCACCATATCGCCCGGATTGCCTTTTTCGTCGCTGATGCGGCGCGGGATCTTCGCCAAAATCGCTGGAGTAATCGCTGAAATCGGAGTCTCAGGCGGACCACCAATCGCCACCGCAGCCGCGGTGCTCAACCCGGGATCGAGCACTTCGATCTTCACCTGAAAATTGCCCTTCGCGCCCGAGGCATCCTTCATGCTCTGGTTGATTCCGAGAAACAGTCGGCCGCCGATGGGCGCGACGTATTCGAGAGACTCGCCAACGTCAAAGGCCTGAGCGCCGTCGTCCGATCCGAGCCGTCCAATTAGCGCGCCGTGGCCCGACGAGGTCGAGGCGTACTCATGAATCAGGTCCTCGTAGCTCCGCGCAAGCCCAGCGGGCCCGAAGGTCTTGCCGTCGGGATGCTTTTTGTCAGCCGGATAAGTGATCGTGCCTGTCGCTGTGATTTTTAGTTTTTCGCCACCGCGGAGATCGATCTCGGTGTCCACCCACTGCTTGGCCGCATCCACGTCGATTTGGAACGAAGTGGCGTTCGGAGAAGCCTGTGGCGTGGACTGTGCCTGCGCCGTCCACGCACACATCGACAGCACGGTAACAGCTAAGAATCCAAATGCCTGCCTCATTGCGATTCTCTTTCGGCCAGAGATATTTCTAGCTACCCGATAGGTTCTTCGGAGAGTGTTTGGTCAGCGTGCTAAGTAGATTAGCCGCGCAAGTCGGAACCGGCTCCGCGCCATTCAGCACCACAGCCCGTGCGTCGACCTTCTTACCGTAGAGCACTTCGTTCGCGTCGTTGTCCGCGCGCAACGTGGAACCGCTCAGCGACACTCCGGCGAAGAGTCCTCGTGAACGAGAGTAGGAGAGAACTTCAGCGCGCATGGTGGCATCTGTTTCCGCAGAGGCCGTTCTGCCGACGGGGCCAGCCGATACCGAGGCGTCGCCGCCGAGTTTCACTTTGCTGGTTAAAATGCTGCCGGCTGCCCGCTCGTTCATCAACAGCAGCACAAAATCCGTAGCCTGGCCGCCTGCCTGGAACCCAAAACTTCCGCCTTCGAGCGCCATCATTGTAGGTGCGCCCCACGGGCCTTTGAAGTCCGGGCCGCTGCGGCAAGTCATCACGCCGCGTCCATAGCTCGCGCCCACGATGAATGCGCCTTTCAGCACGGACGGCAGCACCACTACGCAATCGGCCTTATCGATGACGTTCTGAGGGATGTCATCAGGAATGTCCATGATCTCTTTGGTGACAAGTCCGGCGTTTTCGACCCGGTCGCACTCTTTGGAGTCGGCGGCGGACATGGGCAACGCCATCGCGACGATCAAGCCCAGGGCAGTGATGGTTCTTTTCATTATTCCTCCAGAATTGGTTTGAATCCGTTCTTCGACAGTGGGTTGGACGTCGGGAATCAGAAAACGAGTTTGTTCGTCACAGTCATGTTTGGGCTGTCGGGAGCATACACTCGCAGCAGCAGTGCGGCAACCGAATCGCGCCCGGCGAGCCCACGGACCTCTTCTAACACTATTTACATCGGGGCTAAGTTTACCTACCATGTCGGTTGCTTTCAGAGTCGCGACTGGGCGCACCGCCCCGCATTTTTGCGCCTAGATCCAAAACAACACAAACCCATGCCTAGAGCTCCCAGACTTGTTGTGATCGAACCGAACGGCGTACGGCGCGAGGTTTCGATCGCGACGACGCCGTTTCGCATTGGCCGACAGGCCGGCAACGAACTGACGCTGCGCGACAGCCGCATCAGCCGCCAACAGGCCCAGATTACATCCGTGAACGGCGCGATGGTGCTCGAAGATCTCGGCAGCCGGCACGGCACATTCATTAACGGCGAGAAATCTCTGCGCCACGAGTTGCAGCCGAAAGACCGCGTGGACTTCGGCATGGCGGATTCGTACAAGCTGATCTACCTGGGCGAAGGCGCGACGATCGAGGAACTGGTAGAGCGGGTGGAAGCGCCCGCGCCGACCCAGTCCGGCTCGCGCGAGCTGTATCACCTTGGCGTGTTGCTCGAGGTGGCCCGAACGCTGGGTACCGGACTTTCGCTCGAGGATGTATTGACTGCCGTGGTGGACGCCGCGATTCAACTCACGCGAACCGAACGCGGAGTCCTCTTGCTGGCAAACGACAGCGGGGAACTGCAAACCGTGGTGGCACGCGACTCTCAGCGCGGCACGCTCCGGCCCGATCAGCTGCAGGTTTCCCAGTCGGTAGTGAAGAAAGTTGCCCAAACGCGGCGCGAACTCGTTGTGAGCGACACGGGCGAAGATGGAATGAACCAGCAGGAGTCGGTAGCTCGTCTGGAACTGCACACCGTGGTGGCAATTCCGGTCGACAAGCTTCCGGTGATTGAAACGCTGGACGCCACGATCTCCACGCGCCAGGGCGAACTGCTCGGCGTGTTGTATATGGACAGCCACGTACCCTCGAGCGCCTTCTCTGATTTGGATCGCGAAGTGTTGCGCACGCTGGCTCGTGAAGCGGCGACCGTAGTCGAGAATGCGCGGTTGTTTGCATCTTCGCGCGCGAAGCAACGCCTGGACCACGAAATCGAAATCGCCAGCCAGATTCAGAAGAACCTACTTCCCAAGTCGTTGCCGAATTTGCCGAACGTCGCGGTGGCGGGTTCCACGCTATCCTGCCATTCCGTCGGTGGAGATTGCTTCGACGTGATCGAGCTGGGCGGCGGGCGCCACGGGTTCTTCGTTGGCGACGTTTCCGGCAAAGGGATTTCCGCGGCGCTGCTCGCTACGTTGCTGCAAGGCGTCTTCTTCACGACGGCCGCGATGGATATATCTCTCCCTGGTGTGTTTTCGCGCGTGAATCAATATTTGTGCGAGCGCAGCGGTGAGGACCGTTACGCCACGGTTTTCTACGGCATCCTCGACAAGATGGGCCGCTTTGAGTACGTAAACGCCGGGCACGTCCCGCCGCTGCTGAAGCGGAAGAAGGGCGGCCTGGAAGGCCTTGGATCGGCGAATTTCCCCGTGGGAATGTTTGCCGAGGCCGAATATCAAAGCTCGCGCATCCAGGTGGATCCCGGCGATTTTCTAGTGATCTACACAGACGGCGTGTCCGAAGCAAGCAACACGCGAAATGAACTCTTCGAGGAAGCGCGCCTGCGCCAGATCGTTGAAGACTACAAAGGCGACAACGTGAACTCGCTTGGCGATGCGATTCGCGAAGGGATGCGAGTGTTCACACAAGGCGCCGCGCAGTCCGACGACATCACCATCATGGTGATCGAGTACAAGGGAAACGGATGATCAAGCGGAAGCCTGCCAAAAAATCCGCTGGCGCCCCTAAGACGGAATCGCTCGGACGCGCTCTTTCCAAGCTCAATCCGGAATCCGATCCCGGAGAGGTGGCCTCGCAGGTCGTGAAGCTGCTCGCGCCCAGCGTGGTAGCCGGTGCGCGGCTTTGGCGCATTGCGAGCAGCGCGATCCTGGTGTGGCGCGAAAGCGGCAAACTGCCTGAGCCGGACAATCGCCAGATCGAGAAGGTGCTTCAAGGCAAGAACGGCAACGGGCATCACATCTGGATGCTCGGTCAGGGTGACGTTCCTGTGGGCATCTTGGAGGTTCATCCCCGCGGAAAGTTGACCGCGAAAAACGCCGAGTGGCTGGCGCTTTTTCGCCGCTACGCCGAGCTGGCGCTGGAAAGCAGCGACCGGCGCAATGCATTGATCGAGATGTCCACGATCGTCGAGGCGACCAAGCGGTTGAATTCGACGCTCGACCTCGCGGAACTGCTGAACATTATTTTGCAGCTCACTACGCGGCACACCGGCGCCGAACGCGGCACGGTGTTTCTGGTGGATCGCGAGGCGGGCGAGATCTGGTCGCTGGTCGGACTGGGCCTCGACCAGCACGAGATTCGCCTGCCGATCACCAAGGGAATTGCGGGATGGGTGGCGATGCATGGCGAGACGGTGAACCTGGAAGACGCCTACTCCGATCCGCGTTTCGAGCCGGAAGTCGACTTGCGGCTCGGCTTCCGCACCAAATCGCTGCTGTGCCTGCCGATCCGAAGCAAGAACGACGAAACCATCGGCGTGCTTCAACTCCTGAACAAAAAGAATGGTCCGTTTACACGCGCGAACGAGAATTTGCTAAGCGCAATTTCTGATCACGTGGCGCTGGCTCTTGAAAACGCGCAACTCCACCGCGACCTGCTGCACAAGCAGCGCATGGAACGCGATCTCGCGCTGGCCCGCAGCATTCAGGTGGGTTTGCTGCCGGATCGTCCGCCGAAGCTCGATGGCTTTGAGATCGGCGTGTCCCACCGGCCGTCGCTCGAAGTCGGCGGCGATTACTACGATTTCATCCCGCTCACGGCCGACACCACGTTGATTGTAGTGGCTGACGTGGAAGGGAAGGGCGTCGGCTCGGCGATGGTAATGGCGAACCTGCAAGCCACCCTCCATGCGTTGCTCGCCCATGTGCACGCGCTCGAACGTCTCGTGGAGTCGCTGAGCGATATGATGCTCGCCGACACGCGCGGGCAGAAATTCATGACTATGTTTATCGGGTTGCTCGACCGATCGCATCGCTCGCTCCACTACGTGAACGCGGGCCACGTGCAGCCGGCCGTGATTCGCGCGACGGGCGAAACGGATTACCTTACCGAAGGCGGAATGGTAGTTGGACTTTTTCCGGGCGTCCGTTATGAGCGTGGCCACGTGAAGCTGCATCCGGGTGACATTGTTGTGGCCTGCACCGACGGAATCACGGAAGCGGACAATGCGGCGGAAGAGGAATTTGGTTCGCAGCGGCTGGTGGATATGGTCGCGCGCGAACGGGCCCGGTCAGCGGAGGAAATCGTGCAGTCCGTGCTGACGGAGGTGGATGAGTTCTCGCGCGGAGGTCAGCACGAGGACGACCGCGTGATCATGGTTTTGAAAGTAACGTAGATATCCGCGACGAGTTCTTCCGCTTTTGCGCTATCACCCTAGAAGCTACGAGCCGGTCGAAGAGTATCGACGCGTCCCCATACTCCAGAGCGTTACTGCAAACGCGAAAAATACAACCGCAACTACAGGAACGAGCGGCGCGTAGCTGGGACTTACGCTCCTCCCTAGGATGCGAACGCTTGGGTAGAAAGACGCCAGTCCGAACGGAATAATCCAGCACAGGACAAACTGAACAGCGCCGCTATAAATCGAAAGCGGGTAGCGCCCGAATGCAATCACATTCCACACCGGTGGATGAACGCCGATGCGGTCTTCAAACCAGAAAGAAACCGTGGAGAGAATCAAGAAAACGGAGAGGTAGATCAATGCGGCGCAGAGCGCGAAGAACATGAGCAAGCCGAGCCGCGTTGCGGTCCACGGCGTGCCCAATCTATGCATCGCCCACGCCATGCAGAAGATTCCCGTTGCTATTTCCTGTAGCGATTCGATGCGGAACGTTTCGAAGATCACCTGGAACAGGGAAGAAACGGGGCGCAGCAAAACGCGATCGAATTTTCCTTCGATGATGAAGTTGTTGCCGAAGTCGTAGAGGTTCGGGCTGACCACGTTGAACAGTCCATACGGCACCAGCGAAAAGCCGTAGAGAAACAGAACCTCCTCGAATCGCCAGCCGGCGAGTTGCGTGGCGCGCTGGAAGAGAATGACGACGAAGCCCAGGCCGAAGATCGTTGCAGCGAAGCTGGTGAAGAGGGTGACGAAGAAGTCGCCGCGGTAGCTGATGCGCACTTTGGCATATTGCGAGAAATAGTCGGAGACAAGCAGCGCGTGACGCTTCAACTGATGCACGAGTTCTCGGAAGCCCGCTTGGTCGGAACGAGCCAGCGCGATTTCTGACGCGACGTTCAGTTTGTCTTTATCCGCCATGGATCGTGATGTTCCTTGCGCAGCGATTCCACCAGAGGTGAGCTGAACCTAGCAGAATCAAAACCCAAAGCCACTGAATTCCTATAGCACGCGCTGCTTGGATACCGTTCAGCTTCCCGAGATAGATCTGAAGCGGCGCGTAAGCGATGTACTCGAAAGGGAGCCATGCAAGGACGCGCTGGGCAGGTAACGGGAAGAACGTCATTGGGACGAGCAGGCCGGACAGTAGTTCGATCAGCCAAAACTTAGCGCGAATTAGCGCGAGGATCGATTTCAACGGGACGGCGCACGTCCCGATCATGAAATTGATCGCGCCCATCAAAAAAAAACTGCCGAGTACACCGGCGAGAAACAATGCGAAATCCGCGCGTGATGCCGGCGGCTGCACCGGGAAGACCAGGCCGACCACGACCGCAGTCGGGAGCGTGAGAAGCACAAGCCGGAACGCCGATTCGCCCATGGCACGCGCGATCCACATCCACTGGATTGAGACCGGCTTGATAAAGTCCATGGCGATCTTGCCTTCGATCACCTCGTACGCCATTTCCTGATCGATTGTGTTTGTGTAGAAGGAGCGAATCACCCAGCCCACGCTGACGTAGGTGATCATTTGCGCGAGGCTGTAGCCAGCGATTGGGCGTCCCGAGCTGTAGACCGCACTCCAGATGAAGTAGTAGACCGTGACGTTCAGAAAGTAGGTGACGATGCCGGTGAAGTAGCGCAGCCGGAAGGCGAGAATGTTGACGAACCCGACGCGCGAAAACTCCAGATACGGCGCGAGCGCTTGGGCCCAACTGCTCACGCTGGGACCCCAAGCCGCGCTTCGCCAGCGTATATCCGCTTGATGATTTCCTCGATCGGCTCGTCTTCAATCAAAAGATCGCGCACTTCCACGGCGGAGAGAATCTGGCGAATCAGGTCCGATGTGGAGAGACTGGTGCGATCGAAGCGGATGCGATAGGTGAGTTCATCGACCTGCTCGAGATCGAGTCCCTCACGCGAGAAGGCCGGGAGCGCGACGGACTGCGAGCGATCCTTAAGCACAAATTTGATTTGTTTGATTCGGAGAAGTTGCTGCTTGAGCTGAGCGAGTTGTCCGTCATAGAGAACTTTTCCGTGGTCGATGATCATGATTCGACGGCAAAGTTCTTCAATGTCATCGAGGTCGTGCGTGGTGAGCAGCACGGTGGTGCGGAACTCGCGGTTGATCGTACGCAGGAATTGACGGATGTGATCTTTCGCAACGACGTCCAGGCCGATCGTAGGCTCGTCGAGAAACAGTAGCGGGGGATTGTGCAGAAGCGCCGCGGCGATGTCGCACCGCATGCGTTCGCCGAGCGAAAGCTTACGGACCGGTGTGTGCAAATACTCGCGGATGTTCAGAATCGCGTCGAACTGTTCCATGCGCGCGTCGAAGTCGCGCTGCGGCACATCGTAAATCCGGCGGAGCAGCTTGAAAGATTCGATGACCGCGATATCCCACCAAAGCTGTGTGCGCTGGCCGAACACGACCCCGATCGTCTTCACATACTGGCGCCGCTGGCGATGCGGAACGTAGCCGTTGATGCGGATTTCGCCCGAGGACGGCACCAGAATGCCGGTCAGCATCTTAATCGTGGTGGATTTTCCGGCGCCGTTGGGCCCGATGTAGCCGACCATTTCGCCGCGTTCAATCGAGAAGTTGATGCCTTCAACAGCCGCGACCGTCTTGTATTCGCGCACGAACAGATTTTGAATCGAGCCCCGCACACCCTCGCGCCGCTTGAAGGAACGGAAAAGTTTGGAGAGATTTTGGACGTATATGAGCGAGTCAGCACTCATTCACCACAAATTCTAGCATTGCGAGGGCAGGTTCAAACCCTGCGGCAGGTCGGGCAGTGTTTCAGGTCGATGTGCTGAATGTCAGTCTCGAACATGTTGTTGCACGTGACGCAGACCCGATGAATTCGATCCGTTTGACGTTCCGTTTGGGGCCCTCGCGGACCGTGCTCGTCGCCAGAGTGCGGCTCTTTTTGCTCACTCATTGCATCACTGTATCATCTTGCGACGGCCCGGTGGGCCTCGCTGCTCCTGTCGGCGTTTGCTAAGGTAAGCTGGGAATCCGTCTGTTACAATTTTCTTCCGTCGGGGGCAACTTGCGCCAATCGGCGCTCTGAATTCATGGCGGAAACCAAAGCTCGTAAGTGGATCGTGTGGATCGTCGCGGCCGCAGTGGCGATCGCGGCGCTGATGGCCCTCACCACCCACCGCCAGTCCGCTCCCATCGTTCCCGTCGCGAGCATCTCACGCGATAACGTCGTTTCCGCACTCTCTAGCAACGGAAAAGTGGAACCCATCGCGCCCACCACGGCGCGAGCGGAGTTCCCCACGTTTGTCGCCGAGGTGAAAGCCGCGGAAGGCCAGTCCATTAAGAAAGGGCAGGTAATTGTGGTGCTCGATTCGGCGGATGTGCGCGCACAACTATCGCAGGCTCGCGCCGATTTGCTCGCCGCGCAGAATGACCTGAAAAACTCACATGGTGGCGGTCCGCCGGACGAACGAGCGCAACTGCAAGGAGATCTTGCGAAGGCACAAACGCAAGTGGCGAGTCTCGAACAGAAGCAACAAGTACTTGCGCAGCTCCTCGCGAAGAAGGCCGCCACGGAGACCGAAGTCGCCGACAATGACGCTGCATTAGCAACAGCGCGCGCAACTTTGCAAACGCTGCAAGAAAAAGAACGAGCACTCGCACAACGCTCGACCGTGAACGGCGAGAGCGCAGCACTCCGAGTGACTCAGGCTAAGGATTCGATTTCCGCTCTCGAGGAAAAAATTCGTTCCGCCATGGTGATCGCACCGAGTAACGGCACCCTTTATTCGCTGCCTGTCCACCAGGGTGACTTTGTGAAGCTCGGAGATGTGCTCGCCGAGATGGCGGACCTGACCCGTGTTCGCGTGCGAGCATTCGTCGACGAGCCGGACCTGGGTTCGCTCGCCGTGAATCAGGCGGTGCAAGTCACATGGGACGCGCTGCCGGATAAAATCTGGACCGGCCGAGTCGAGCAGGTTCCGAAGCAGGTTGTGCCCCGCGGGTCGCGCAGCGTGGGCGAGGTGTTGTGCTCGGTAAACAACTCGAAAGTCGAACTGCTTCCGAACGTGAATGTGGAAGTTCGCATCCTGATTCATGAAGTTCACGATGCGATCGTTGTGCCTCGGGCTGCCGTCCGCTCACAAAAGGGACAGCGCTTCGTCTTTCTGTACGACGGCGAGGCCATTCACCGGCGCGATATTCAGGTCGGCGTGGCCAGTTCGGCGAACTACCAAGTGCTTTCCGGGCTGCAATTGGGCGATCGAGTCGCGGAGTCGCCGGCCGGCGTGGATTTGGTTGACGGCATGAAGATTCGAGCGACGGAGGCAAAATGAACGGGTGTCAGACGCGCATCGCACGCTTAGTCTTCGCTGGATTCTTCGCAGCAGCCATGCCGTTCGTGGCACACGTTGCGTGCGCGCGAGTGGTGAGCTCGGTGGCTCCGGATGCGACGGCTCAGATCCAAGCGGCGCAGCGGCAATTCAACTCAGGCAGTTACTCGGCGGCGATTTCCACGCTCCAAACCGCCGTAGCGCAGAATCCGTCGAGCGCGGAGGCGTATTACTGGCTGGGGCGTTGCTATTACGAGCTGAAGGATTACGACAACGCGATCACGGCAGGCGAAAAGTCGGTCGCGCTGGATCCGAAGAATTCAATCTTCCACGATTGGCTCGGCCGAATTTACGGCGGGAAAGCGGATCGTGATCGGAGTTTCTCTTACGCGCGCAAGGTGAAGAAGGAGTTCGAGACGGCCGTACAGTTGAATCCGGCCAACATCGCCGCCCGGCGAGACCTTGAAGACTACGAAATTCAGGCACCCTGGGTCGTTGGCGGAAACAAAGACGACGCGAAGGCCCAAATGGACGCGATCGTCGCTCTCGATCCGGTCGAAGGCGATCTCGCGCGAGCGATGTACGACGATGAGGCGCTCAAGAAGCCCGACCAAGCCGAAAAAGAGTACAAAGCCGCGCTGGCCGCGAATCCGAAGAAAATCGATCCGTATCTCGACGCCCTCGCTTTTTTTCAGCAAGAAAACAAAGCAGCGGACATGCAGGCCGCGATTCAACAGGCCTCGCAGGTTGCGCCCAACGATCCGAGGCTGATCTACTATCGCGGCGTAGCTCAGGTAATCGCGAATTCAAATCTTCCCGACGCCGAAAAAGATCTGAAAGCCTATCTCGCCAGCACGCCGGATCGGAGTGACTGGCCGTCTCATGCATCGGCTCGCGAATGGCTTGGACGCCTTTACGAAACCGAGGGCAAACGCTCTGAGGCAGCCGAGCAGTATCGCGCGGCCTTGCAGCTCGACCCCGATCGGAAAGAGGCGAAGGCGCACCTCGCGAAACTGGAAAGCAGTTCTAAGTAGTCTGGACCACGCTCGCATTCCGAAAATCACGACAAGCGTTAGCTGCATCTGATTACAAGATGGCCTCTTTCATCCCAGCGCTGAAAAACAAACCCGTATTTCTGGGCGAGACGTGGAGTCTCGCGCTGCAAGCTCTGCGAGCGAACAAGATTCGCGCGATGCTTACAATGCTGGGCGTGATTATCGGCAGCGCCTGTATCGTGCTCGTCGTTACCGTGGCGCTCACGGCAAAGCGCTACATCGTCGGGCAAATCGAAGCCGTTGGCTCCAATTTGATTTTCGGCGAGGCGATTAGTCCCGGTTCGGATCGGCCCGAGACCGTCAGTGATCAGATCAACCCCGGAGACCTCGAAGCTGTGCGTCGTGAAGTCCCTCAGGTGGTGGAAGCAGCCGGGACTCACGACATTCCAATGACCGTGGTTGTCGACGGCCAAGAGCGGCCGGTAAACCTGGTGGGCGTCACCGACGGATTTGAGGAAATTCGCAAATTGGTGATCACGCGGGGCCGCTACTTTGACCAGGACGACATGCTCACTCGCGCGAAGGTCTGCTTGCTCACTCAGAAACTGGCCGACGTGATGTACCCGCATGACGACCCAATCGGCAAAGACATTCGGGTTGGTGAACTCCACTTCTCCGTGATTGGCGTTTTTCACGAGCGGGTTTCGACCTTTGGAATTACCGAAATCGTGCCCGAGTCGCTGATCGTCCCGTTTCCGCTGATCAAGTACTACACCGGCTCGGATTTCTTTAAATCGTTCTACGCACAAGTGGACTCACCGGAAGACGTCGCCGCGGCGACCGACGAGATCAGCCAGCTTCTGGAGAGCCGGCACCGGCCCGGCGCAAGATATCGCGTGCAGAACCTCGCTGGAATCTTGGAAGCCGCGCGCTACATATCGATGGCCATGACCGGCGTGCTGATCATCACCGCCCTGATCGCGCTGACGATCAGCGGAATCGGAATCATGAACATCATGCTCGTCACCGTAACCGAACGAACCCGTGAAATCGGCATCCGGAAAGCGATTGGGGCGCCTCGGGACGCGATTCTCTATCAATTTCTAATGGAAGCGGTCGTAATCAGCGGAACGGGCGCGATTATCGGAATTGCGATCGCGCTGGCGATTCCCGCCGTTTTGAACTTCGTGCTGACGCTGGTTCCTGAAACGGCAGGAATTCACATTCCGGTCTCGGGAATGTCTGTGATCATGGCCTTTTTGGTATCGTGTTCGACGGGACTGCTTTTCGGTTATCTTCCCGCGAGTCGGGCGGCCAAACTACATCCCACAGAATCTCTACGTTATGAATAACAAGCGTATTTCGATGCTCGTCGCGCTAGTCATCACGTTTGCGTTTATCGCGTCTCCTCGGATGCAAGCGCAGGACGGTGGCACGCTGACGATGCGCCAGGCGATCTCGATGGCGCTGCAGAACAGCCGGGATCTGACGCTCGCGCGTGTTCAGTACCGAGTGGCGGCCAACGCGGCAGGCGTAGACCGTGCCGCGTTTATGCCAAACCTCTACACCGGCTCGGGCGCTGCATACACGTACGGTTTCCCCTCAATCGGCGGAGGTCCGCCGGCGATCTTCCAGCTGAACTACCAGCAGGACATCTTCAACCCTCTTTTGAAGGCGCAACAGCGCTCGGCCGAACAGCACGCGAAGTCGATGAAGATCGAAATTGACCGGACGCGCGATGACGTAATCGTCCGGACCGCGACGGCATATCTCGAACTCGCGAAGGTCAGGCATTCGCTGGAGTTGATGAGGGTCGAGCAGGTAAGCGCGGAAAAGATCGCTCGCGTCACACGAGACCGCGTGGCGGCGAATCAGGAACTCTCGATCGAAGAAACGCGAAGCGAATTGACGGCTGCTCGCGTCGCGGAACGCATCATCAAGCTGGAAGGGCGCGATGCCGTCCTCACCGAACAGCTTCGCGATCTCACCGGAGTTCCGGATTCACAGTCGATTGAAGTGGAGACTACCGCAGAACCATCGTTCGCGACCGATGCACAGGCGAACGAGCTCGCAAACATGGCGCTGCAGTCCGACCGCGGAATTCAGGAAGCTCAAAACGACCGAGAAGCGCAGCAGCAAATTTTGCTTGGCGCAAAGCGGAGTTATTGGCCCACGCTCTCGGTCGTCGGCCAGTACAGCGTTCTCAGCAAGTTCAACAATTACGACAAGTATTATCTGGGATTCCAGGAAAACAATCTAAGCGTCGGAGTGCAGATCAACATTCCGATTTTTTCTGAGAGGACCCGCGCGAACGTCGCCCTCGCGAAAAGCCAGCTCGAAGAATCGGAAGTGACCCTCGGTAACAAACGCCAGGGTGTTCGGCTGGATCTCCTCCAGAAGGAACGCTCGGTCCGCGAGCTGAACGCTTCCCGCGAAGTCGCTCGCCTGGACCTCAAGCTGGCACAGGAGACCCTCCAGCTCTCCCAGGCGAAATTTGAGCAAGGCACTTTGACGCTTCGGGACATCGAACAATCAAGGCTGGACGAGAGCGACAAGTGGGTCGCTTTCCTCGACGCTGACTTTGCGCTCCAGCAGGGCCAGTTGAGCCTCCTACAGGCGACAGGCCAGTTGGCCAAGGTGTTTCAGTAGAGCACCCCAGGCGGAAACCTAAGCTTGGGGTATCCTCTAATATCGAGTAAAATAAGGTGGGCAATCATTCGGAAGTGTATTCGCTCTTTCTCGTTGAGTTCTGAGGGGGAAATCGTAGATGGCGTCTGTAATGAAGACTTTGCTGTTGAATCCGCCGAGCTTTGAGAAGTTCGACGGTGGAGCGGGTTCGCGCTGGCCAGCAACGCGCGAAATCGAGTCGTACTGGTATCCGGTATGGCTTTCCTATCCTGCGGGGATGCTGCCCGGCAGCCGGCTGCTCGATGCGCCTCCGCAACACATTTCCCCCCTGGAAGTGATGGACATCTCCAAGGACTACGAATTCGTGGTCCTTTTCACCTCGACCGTTGGTTTCTATAGCGATTTGAAAATGGCGCGCGGAATGAAGGAGCGCAAGCCGTCGATCAAGATTTGCTTCGTAGGGCCACAGGTGCAAATCAAGCCGGCGGAAAGCCTGCTGGCGAGCGAGGACATCGACTTCGTAGTACGAGGCGAGTTCGACTTCGCGGTTGTGGATTACGCGAACGGCAAGCCGCTATCCGAAATTCCTAACGTGAGCTGGCGCAAGCACGGTGAGATCGTTCACAACCCGTCCCGCCCCATGCTGCAGACAGCCGAACTGGATTCGCTGCCGTTTGCGACCGACGTTTATCAGAAGGATCTGGCGATTGAGAAATATAACGTGCCGTTCCTGCTTCACCCGTTCGTTTCGTTCTACACCGCGCGTGGATGCCCGGCTTTGTGCACCTTCTGCCTGTGGCCGCAGACGCTCTCGGGCCACGCCTGGCGCGTTCGCTCGGTTGAATCCGTCGCCCGCGAATTCAAGCAGGCGCACAAGATGTTCCCCCAGGCGAAGGAATTCTTTTTCGATGACGATACGTTTAACATTCGCAAGGACCGCGTTCTGGCGCTCTGCAAGGAATTCAAACCCGTGGGTTTCCGCTGGTCCTGCACTGCTCGTTGCCACAGCGACTACGAAACGCTGAAAGCGATGGCCGACGCAGGCTGTCGGTTGCTGATCGTCGGCTTCGAATCGGGCGACCCGCAAATCCTGAAGAACATCAAGAAAGGCTCAACCATCGAAATGGGCCGCACCTTCGTGCAGAACTGCAAGAAGGTTGGCATCCACGTTCACGGCGACTTCATTATCGGCCTCCCTGGCGAGAGCAAGGAAACGATCGAGAAGACCATCGACTACGCGAAGGAACTGGATTGCGAGACGATTCAGGTCTCGATGGCCCACGCGTATCCCGGCACTGCTCTTTACGATCAGGGAATGAAGGAAGGTTTCCTGGCGGGCGAAGCGATTACCGACGACCTCGGCCACCAGCTTCCGCACTTGCAATATCCCGGTCTGTCTCGCGAATACATGGTCGAGTCCGTGAACCGGTTCTACGACCAATACTATTTCCGGCCGCGCGTTGCATGGCGGATCGTGCGTGAAGCGCTCTGGGATTCTCACGAGCGCAAGCGTTTGTTCCATGAGGCGTGGGACTTCATGAAACTCCGCCACGACCGCATCAAGGTCGCCAAGAAAGGCGTTGAGAAGAAGGCGATGATTCAGGTGAAGGTGCCTCCCATCGCCGGCGAATCGCAAGGCGCATGACGCGGTCGCACGGCCTGCATCTGAAGACGTTCGTCTTTCTGTTGTTGATGGTCGTCTTCGGTCCTCTGGGTGACGTCCTTTTGGGAAAAGGCATGCGGCAGCTCGGAGGCCTGAATTCGTGGGCCTTTCCCGACCTGCTTCACTTTTTCGCCCGCGCATTTTCTTCCAGCACCGTCTGGCTCGGTATCGGGCTTCTGATGGCGTTTTTCATCTGCTACACGCTGCTTCTTTCCTGGGCGGATTTCAGCTTTGTGCAACCCGCGTCGTCGTTTGCCTACGTGATCGTCGCGCTTCTCGGACATTACTTCCTCGGCGAAGTCGTTAGCGTCACGCGGTGGATTGGCATCGCCATCATTTGCCTGGGCGTTCTACTGGTAGGCCACACGCCACTCAGCACTACGGAGCCTTCCTGACATGCTGAAGGTGATTTTGTTTTTCCTGGTGGTCTGTGCCAGCACTGCGGGTGAGCTTTGCATCAGCCGTGCCATGAAGTCGATCGGCGAAGTGCATGATTTCCGCCCAATGGCCTTACTGCGAACCCTGGGCCGCGCGGTTCAGGTCGGGTATCTGTGGGTGGGACTCGGGCTGATGGCGACGAGTTTTTTTTCGATGCTGATGCTGCTCTCGATGGAAAACGTCAGTTTCGTCGTCCCCGCGACCGCGCTCAGCTACGCTGCAGGCGCCTACGGCAGCCGCGTTTTCCTGGGCGAGCGGGTGGCCCACTTGCGATGGGCGGGCGTCGTGCTCGTTTGCATCGGCGTAGCGCTTGTGTGGCAGGGTAAGGGATAGCGAGCGATGTGGTGGACCGCGATCCGCATTGGAGCGAGCCTGCTCGCGCTGGCGTCGTTTGCCTATTACGCTATCGCGCTGATCGCGGCCTGGAGATTTTTCGAACGCGGCGTGCCGGTCGGCGCGGTCTCTGATGGATCCTCTCCCCCGCTTTCGCTACTCAAACCGATCTACGGCCTGGACCGCGAAACGTACGAGAATTACGCCAGCTTCTGCCGCCAGGATTATCCCGACTACGAAATCCTATTCTGCGTGAGTGACGTTCACGATCCGGCGATCGACGTGATCGAGAAGCTGATTCACGATTTTCCTGCTCAACGGATCAGGCTGCTGATTGGATCCGAGCCGCTTGGAGTGAGCGATAAGGTCAACAAGCTTTGCCGGATGGCGCGCGAGGCGCGGCACGATTTGCTCGTCGTGACCGATAGCGACGTACGCGTGGAACCGGGGTTTTTACGCGCGGTGGCCGCACCGTTCAACGATGCATCCGTCGGCGGCGTCACCTGCCTCTACAAAGGCCTGACCGACGGTTCGCTGGCTGCCGATCTGGAAGCAACGGGGAACAGTACGGATTTCGCAGCAGGCGTTTTAGTCGCGTGGCTTTTTGCGCCAGTGAACTTCATGCTAGGCGCCGTGATGGCGACAACCAAGGAACGTTTGACGGAGATTGGCGGTTTTGAGGCGCTGGTCGATTTTTTTTCAGACGACTACGAGCTGGGAAATCGAATCGCGAAGAACGAGCGCGTCGAGCTGATTTCGTTTCCGGTTTCGATTGTTTATCCGCAGCAGTCGGTCGGCGAGGCGTTCCGTCATCAGCTTCGGTGGTGCCTGAGCATTCGATTCTCGCGCCCAGCGGGGTACGTTGGACTTCTTTTCACGCAGGGGCTTCCACTGGCGCTGATTGCCGCTTTGTTGTCGCCGAAGCTGACGATCGCGGCGGCTTTTATCGGCACATACCTTGTGCTTCGCTATTCCGTCGCGTTTGCGATCGGCTTGGACGGAATACGCGACGACTTGATACGGCGAAAGTTTTATTTGCTGCCGCTGCGCGATGCGTTCGCATTTGTGGTGTGGCTGTCGAGCTTCTTTCCGCAGACAATTTCGTGGCGTGGCAAACGCTTCCGTGTCCGGGAGAGGAAGTTGGTCGCGTAGGCGAATTCTTCGAACTGCGCGAGCTCTCGGATTGAATCGCGGCGCGGACTTTCAGTGTGGACGGTTAAGAAATTTGTACAATTCGTTTGCTGCCTCGAATTCGTCGGCGAGATCTTTCGAACCAAGGTGAGAACGCACGTGTTCAACCGCCTGCGTGATCCTGTCGAGCGCGCGGGCGATATTCTCGCGATTGGTCAAAGCTACGTCCCGCCATAGCGCGTACGGACTCCCGGCGAGCCGGAGCGAATCCTTCAAGCCCGGGCCTGCCAGTGTGAGCGGCATGCCCGTCTCATCGGTTTCATCCCGCACCACGCTGGCAAGCGCTACCGCCAACATTTGCGGCAGGTGCGAAACCATTCCCACGGCCCAATCATGCGTGTCCGCGTCGCACCAGACCGTCTCTGCGCCCAATGTGTGAATCAGTTCCGCGAACGCCTTGCTGCGCGCATCGGCTTGCGCTTCCACACCGACCAGTGCGTAGCGCGAGCCGCGGAATAAATCCGCGCTCGCATGCTCGATCCCGGACGTTTCCTTTCCCGCCATCGGGTGCCCGCCAAGAAATTGCGCGCGGCCGCCTGTGAATTGCCGCGCTGCTGCCCGGCACACGAGTACTTTCGTGCTGGCGGAATCCGTCACCAGCGCGTCTGGCCGCGCGGAAGCCGCGATTGCCGGCAACGCGTCGATCGTCGCCCCGATCGGCAGCGCGATGAAGACCAGATCCGCCTCGCCAACGGCCGACGTCAAGTCAGTCGCCCCGTCTGTAATTGCGCCGGCAGCAAGAGCGTGCTCCACAACGTTGCGACGGTCGAAGCCCGTAATTTGTATAGAAGGGATTTTGTCGCGCAGTGCCAGGCCGAAGGAACCGCCGATCAGGCCGGTACCGACGATCGCAATGCGTTGGAAGGGAATTGCGCGCGGAGTGGCGGACACGCTAAGAGTCTAATTCAATTCCAGAAATTGCCAAGCGGCTCAGCGCAGCCTACGCCATTCGGGAGCCGGCGAGTTCCGCCGGCCCATCCGCGATCTCTACTTCGGAGACGTCTTCCAGTTTTTCGAGTTGCCGCACCAGAGTCAGTCCGACCCGTTCGCCGCGTACCGTGAGCTCGACGTCAAAATAGGTATCGTCGTCCGATGCATCGACGCTCATGCGCACCACATCGAAGCGGCGGCGGCGAGCAACGCTCAGAATGCGCTCCAGGCCGCCGTCCGTTCGTTTCACGCGAATTTGCAGGCTGAAAGTGTTCACGACGCGACCTCGTCCATCATTTCGGAATTCGACTTTCCCGGACCGACGATCGGCCAGACATTCGCTTCCTGATGAATCAGAACGTGCGCGAGCGCCGGCCCGGGCTGATTCACCAGGCGGTCGATCGCCGCGTCCACATCGCTGCGGTGCTCCACGCGAAATGCCGGCACGCCCATTGATTCGGCAACGAGCGTGAAGTCCGGATTGTCCGAAAGATCGACTTCGCTGTAACGCCGGTCGTGAAACAACTCTTGCCACTGGCGAACCATCCCCAGCGCGTGGTTGTCGATCAGCACGACTTTGATCGGCAGCTCGTACCGCCGCAACGTCGCGAGTTCTTGCAGGTTCATCATGATCGAGCCGTCTCCGGAAACGTTGATCACCGTGGCGTCCGGGCAAGCGAACTGCGCACCGATCGCTGCCGGCAAGCCGTAGCCCATGGTGCCAAGTCCGCCGCTGCTCAGATGTTGCGAGGGATGGTTTACTCGAAAATGCTGTGCGACCCACATCTGGTGCTGGCCCACGTCGCACGCCACGATGCAGTTTTCGCCGGCGCGCTCGGAAAGCTGGCGCAGGAACGCAGGCGCATAGATTTCCGAGCCTGGCGCGTTGTAATCCCACGCCGTGGTTTCTTTCGTCAGCAAGCACTCGCGCCGCCACGAATCGATCCCTACCGGTTGCGAGAGCGCTTTCAACGACTGCTTTAGATCGCCAATGATCGCCACGTCCGCGTGCCGCAGCTTGCCGACTTCCGCAGGATCCACGTCGAGATGAATCACTTTGGCCTGAGGAGCGAACGCGTTCAGCCGTCCCGTCGCGCGATCGTCAAATCTCGCGCCAACGCAAATCAGTAGATCGGACTCCTGCACCGCATGGTTCGCGGCCTTCATGCCATGCATGCCCATCATTCCGAGAAACAGTTCATGCTTCGCGGGGATTACGCCGAGTCCCTTCAACGTGGCAACCACAGGAATTCGCGTGGCCGCCACGAATTCGCGGAACTCGTCGATCGCTCCGGCAAGACCCACACCGCCGCCGGCGTAAATCACGGGACGCTTGCTGGATTTGATTAGCTCGAGCGCTTTCGCGGTTGATTCGATGGCCGGAGCGGGCGCCGCTTCGCTCTCATCGCTCACGTGGACCTTATAATCTGCGACCGCATTCGCGATGTCTTTCGGAAGATCGATCAGCACCGGTCCCGGCCGGCCAGAGCGCGCGATCCGAAACGCCTCATGAACCACCCGCGGAAGGTCTTTCGATGAATTCACAATGAAGCTGTGCTTCACCACCGGCAAGGTGATGCCGAAAATGTCCACTTCCTGAAACGCATCCGTACCCATCAAGCTCGTCGCCACCTGGCCGGTGATGGCGACCATCGGAATTGAATCCATATACGCGTTGGCGATGCCGGTGACCAGGTTCGTCGCGCCTGGACCGGAGGTAGCCATGCAGACGCCGACCTTGCCTGACGCGCGTGAATAGCCATCCGCCGCGAGCGCCGCAGCCTGTTCGTGGCGCACCAGCACGTGACGAATCCTCGAATCGATCAGCGCGTCGTAAACCGGCATGATCGCGCCGCCGGGATACCCGAAAATCACTTCCACGCCCTCGTGTTCGAGAGCTTTCACCAGGAACTGTGCGCCCTTCATTTGGCACCCCGCGCCGCCGTGGTTTCCGGCTTGAGCCACGCCATTTGTTTGCGAAGCTCGGCTCCTACTTTTTCGATCGGGTGATTCTTGTCCTGCTCCAGCAAACGCGAATACTGCGGGCGCCCAGCCTGGTTTTCGAGAATCCATTCCTTCGCGAACGCTCCGGACTGAATTTCTTCGAGGATCTTTTTCATGCTTTCGCGAACGTGCGCGTCGATCACGCGCGGCCCACGCGTGATGTCGCCATACTTCGCGGTTTCGCTGATGAACTGGTGCATCTTGGCGATGCCGCCTTCGTAAATCAGATCAACGATAAGTTTCAGTTCGTGCAGGCACTCGAAGTACGCCGCTTCCGGTTGATAGCCCGCATCGACCAATGTCTCCCAGCCCGCTTGAATCAGCTCGCGAGCGCCGCCGCACAGCACCGCCTGTTCTCCAAAAAGGTCGGTCTCGGTCTCTTCCGTGAACGTGGTCTGGATTACGCCCGCCTTCGTCCCGCCGATGGCCTTCGCGTAAGCGAGAGTGCGATCGAAGGCGTGACCCGACGCGTCGTGATGAATGGCCAGCAAGCAGGGAACTCCGAATCCCGCCTCATACTGGCGGCGAACCAAATTGCCTGGCCCTTTTGGCGCGACCATGGTGACGTCTACCGTTTTCGGCGGCGTGATTTGGCCGTAGTGAACATTGAATCCGTGCGAGAAAAGGATCATCGCGCCGTCCTTGAGGTTGGGCGCAACTTCATTGACGTACAGCGCCGGCTGCGCCATATCGGGCGCCAGCATCACAATCACGTCGGCATGCTCAGCCGCTTCCGCCGGACCTACGAGCGCCCAGCCGTCCGTCTCCGCCTGTTTCCATGAAGGCCCGCCACGGCGCAATCCGACGGTTACGTTCAGCTTGCTGTCGCGTAGGTTCAGAGCGTGCGCGCGTCCCTGGCTGCCGTACCCGAGTACCGCGATCTTCTTTCCTTCCAAGGCTCTCGAATTCGCGTCCGCATCCCAGAACATTTTCGCCATCGTGTTTCTCCTTAAAATTAGAAAACTTGTCCCCAACTTTTTTACGCGACTGTGACCGCGCCGTCTGAAGCGGACGTCACCAGCCGCGCATACTTGGCCATTACGCCGGACGTGTACTTGGGCGCCGGCGCTTTCCATTCAGATTTGCGCGATGCAAGATCTGCGTCCACGTCGAGCCGCCGCGCTTTCACGTCGAGCGTGATCATGTCGCCGTCGCGAACCAGCGCGATTGGGCCGCCGGTCGCAGCTTCCGGAGCGACATGACCGACCATGAATCCGTGCGTCGCGCCGCTAAAACGTCCGTCCGTGATCAGCGCGATCGAATCCCCGATGCCTTGGCCCACCAGTGCGCCAGTCACCGCAAGCATCTCCCGCATTCCGGGTCCGCCCTTCGGTCCTTCGTAACGAATCACAACCACGTCACCCGGCAGAATTTTTCGTGCCTGCACGGCCGCAAACGCCGCCTCTTCCGAGTCGAACACGCGAGCCGGTCCAGTGTGTAGCACGCGCTTGTGCCCGGAAAGCTTAACAACGCAGCCATCCGGAGCGAGCGAACCGCGCAAAATCGCAAGCCCGCCTTCGGGCTTTAGCGGAGCGTCGAGCGGGCGAATCACCTGTTGGCCGCTCGGCTCGGCAACGTCAGCGATCTCTTCGAATAGCTTCCGTCCGGACGCGGTAAGTTCATCTTTGAGCAGCCCGGCTTTCTGCAACCGCTGCGCCAGCACGCGCATTCCGCCAGCCTTGTACATATCCGGCGCGTTGAAGCGGCCGCCGGGAGTGAGATCGGCGAGAATTGGAGTCTTCGAGGAAATCCGATCGAAGTCCTCGAGTGTGAGAGGCACGCCTGCGTCACGGGCAATCGCGAGCAAGTGCAGCACGGCGTTGGTGGAACCGCCGGAAGCCGCCACAGAAGCAATCGCGTTGTGCAGAGAAGCAGGCGTGATGAGTTGGCTCGGGCGAATATCCTTCTTCAGCAAATCCATCACGATCTTGCCGGCGGCAAAAGCCGCATCGTTCTTGCGCGGATCGGTGGCGGGAATTTCATTCAGCCCCATCGGCGAAATTCCGAGGAACGTGATGGCGAGAGCCATCGTGTTCGCAGTGAACTGGCCGCCGCACGCTCCCGCTCCGGGACACGCGCGATCTTCAAGCTCGCCGAGCTGCTTTTCCGTCATCTTTCCCGCAGCGCATGCGCCGACGGCTTCGAACACGTCCATGATCGTCACGTCGCGGCCTTCGAACTTCCCCGCCTGAATCGAGCCGCCGTAGAGTGAAAGGGAAGGGATATTCAGCCGCGCAAGCGCCATCACCGTTCCAGGAATGGTTTTGTCGCAGCCGCACAGCGCGATCACCGCGTCAAACGCATGCGCCCTGACAAAAAGCTCGATCGAATCAGCGATCACTTCGCGCGAGACGAGGGACGCTTTCATACCCTCGGTACCCATGGTGATTCCGTCCGAAATCGTGATCGTGTCGAACTCGATCGGAGTTCCGCCCGCCGCGCGAACGCCTTCCTTCACTTTCTCCGCCAGAGCACGCAGGTGATAGTTGCAGGGCGTCACTTCGGTCCAGGTGTTCGCGATCGCCACCAGCGGTTTTGCCAAGTCCGAATCCGTGAGGCCGGTTGCCTTCAACATGGCCCGTGCCGGCGCCCGCGAGATGCCCTTTTTTATCGCGTCACTCTGCATGAAAACTCGTCGCTCCTGTTTGCGATCTCCACGCCGATAACAAAAAAGCCCCGCTACCGATTGTTCGGTGCGGGGCGCCTGGCCTAATCGAATCCTAGGCCGGTGGCCCGCAGCGGATGAGCGCTACCGCCACGGCTATCGAATTCGTTTTGAAGGTTCGTCTCATCGGCGGTTGCCACTTGTATGAACGCAAGTCCCTTGGTTTCTGCACTCTCAGTAGGCCGCACGGATAGATATAAGTCCAATTTGTAATTCTTCATGGAAACATAAAATATAGTTATGGCCTTTTGGCCGAGCATTTACTTGACTCGGTTTATGCTGTTTCGTATAGTTGCCGAGTGCTGAACGCGTTTTATTACCGTTTCGCCTTTACGTACCGCTTCCCTGATTACGGGGAGCGGGCCGGCGAGACGCGCTCAGATGCACATAGCTAGAACCTAAAAGCGTAAGATTCTCGAACCGCCGGCCGCGACCCTCACTGAGGACGCGGCTTTTTTTGTTTTTAGGGCCTCTGAAGGAGGCGCGATGAAGCGTATGAAGATCGGCGATTGGCGGACCAAAATCGACGCCATCGACACCACCCTGTTGCACCTGCTGAACGTCCGCGCGGGCTTTGCGCTCGAAGTGGGCCGGCTCAAGGGCGCCAGGGGCATTGCGCTCCGCGTTCCGCAACGGGAGCAGGAGATCCTCGCGCGTTTGCAACGCCTCAATCCCGGCCCGCTCGATGATCGCGCCATCGAGACCATCTATCGTGCGATTCTGAGCCAGTCGATCCGAATACAGGCTGAGCACGGATTGGGCGTTGTCGAAATGCCATCGAAGGTGACGCCTGCCGCGACAAGCAGGACAGCGGCGCGTACCCGAAAGGCGGCCCGCGCATGAAACTCGCGCCACAAGCCCGCATCGCCTTTCAGGGGGAACGCGGTGCCTTTAGCGAAGAAGCCGCGCTGAAGTTGGCCGGACCAGACGCTGTCCTTGTTCCCCGCCCAAGCTTCGAAGCTGCGTTTTCCGCGATCGATGAAGGACTAGCGGATTACATCCTCGCGCCGATTGAAAATAGCCTCGCGGGATCGGTGCATCGCTCATTTGATCTGCTCGTCGAAAGCGACCTGCAGATCATCGGCGAGGTGATCATCTCCATCGTCCACAACCTGATCGCGTTGCCGGGCGCTCCGATGTCAAAGCTGCAAGTTGTGGAATCGCATCCTGTGGCGCTCGCGCAGTGTGAACGGTTCTTCATCGCGCATCCGGGTCTGAAGCGCGTTGCGGCGGAAGACACCGCTGGAAGCGTTCGCGAAATGATGAACCTCGCCGATCCCGCGCGCGCGGCCATCGCGAGCAAGCGCGCAGCGGAGATCTACGGCGGCGAGATTTTGCAGGAGCACCTCGAAGACGATCGCGAGAACTACACCCGGTTTCTGCTTCTCGCGCTATCCACAACGGCGAATCCGACGCTCGATTCAGCCGGCCACTCGATAGAGAAGTTGTCGCTCGTATTTGAACTCGCGCACTTGCCCGGCGCGCTCTACCACGCGCTTGCGCCCTTCGCGAACCGCAACATTAACATGATGAAGATCGAAAGCCGGCCCATCCGCGGGAAGCCTTGGCAGTACCGCTTCCACCTCGACCTCCAGGCTTCGACGAAAAATCCGGAAGTTCAGGCGGCGATTGCAGAATTGCGACAGCTTTCCGCGCAGCTCCGAATTTTAGGATCGTATCAAGCGGCCGAGACCGCGCCGGACAATTCAGTTTCTTCCACGGAGAAATCGAGATGATTTTGAATATGAGCGGTCAAGCAACCGAAGAGCAGATCGATCACGTTATGGAACGCATCAAGGAGCTCGGCTGTCAGGCGCACGTCAGCCGGGGAGAGGAGAGAACTGTGATCGGAGTCGTGGGCAACACCCAACAGCATTGGAGCGAACTCGAAGCGCTGCGATCGGCGGCCGGCGTCGAGGAACTGATTCGCATTCAGCATCCTTTCAAGCTGGCGTCGCGGCGCATGCGGCCCGAGGGTTCGATCATAACCATCGGGAAGGGTGTTTCGATCGGCGGAACCGAAGTTGTTGCCGCGGGCGGTCCCTGTGCCGTCGAATCCGAAGCGCAGATCAACGAGGTCGCCGAGCGCGTCGCTGCTGCGGGCGGGAAATTGCTCCGTGGAGGCGCGTTCAAGCCGCGCTCGTCTCCGTACTCGTTCCAAGGCATGGGCGAAGCGGGCCTCAAATTGATGCGCCAAGCGGCTGACCGCAACGGCTTGCTCGTCGTCAGCGAAGTGATGGATCCGACGCAGATCGAAGTAATGTTGCCGTATGTTGATCTTCTCCAAGTTGGCGCCCGGAACATGCAGAACTACTACTTACTCCGCGCGCTCGGCGAAATTCAGAAGCCCATTTTGCTGAAGCGCGGGATGTCCGCCACGATCGAAGAACTGTTGCTCAGCGCCGAATACATCATGTCCGGCGGCAACTACAACGTGATCCTGTGCGAGCGCGGCATTCGTACCTTCGACACCTACATGCGCAACACGATGGACATCGCTGCAATTCCGGTGATCAAGTCGTTGTCGCACTTGCCTGTAGTTGCTGATCCGTCGCATGGCACCGGGCGCCGCGACAAAGTGGCGGCCATGGCACGGGCAGCCGTGGCTGCCGGCGCAGATGGGCTGCTCGTGGAAGTCCATCAGGATCCGGAGCGCGCACTTTCCGACGGTGCGCAGTCTTTGTATCCCGACCAATTCGACCAGATGATGAAAGAAATTCGCGCGATCGCTCCGGCGGTAGGAAGAGTCATTGCCGATGCGAAAGCGCGTCAAGCCGCAGCACGTTGCTGACTGGATGAGGCTCCGGTGGACCGGGTGTCCGGTCGCCGACATTTTAATGGAGCGGGCGCGACTACGGTTGCATCCATTAGAATGTACCGGTCTAAAGGATCCGCACTCCGACCCTTGAAGGGAAATTCACGACAGGAGAAAAAATCATGGCAACACGCAACGACAAGCGCAGCCCGAGCTACACGCAGCTCGCCTCTGGCGCCGAAAAGTCCAAGCCCATTTTGCACCAGCACGCGCACGAGATTCAGCCTTACGGAAAAATCGCCAAGCTTCCCATCGCGCTCGATGAGAAAGTCTGCGCTCAAAGCGCCGAAAATTTGAATCAGGTTCTGGCGGACACCATGACGCTTCGCGACCTTTACAAGAAGCATCACTGGCAGGTTTCCGGGCACACTTTCTACCAGCTCCATCTTCTCTTCGATAAGCACTTCGAGGAGCAGGACGAATTGGTAGATGCGATCGCCGAACGCATCCAGCTTCTGGGAGCCGTTAGCATCGCCATGGCGTTTGACGTCGCTGAGACCACCATCATCCCCCGACCGCCGCGCGGCCGCGAAGAAGTGCCTGTGCAAATTTCGCGTTTGCTCGAAGCCCACGAATTTTTGCTTCGCGAAGTTCGCACCATGGCCCGGCAGGCCTCAGACGCTGGTGATGACGGCACGAACGATTTGCTGGTGAGCCAGATCATCCGCACGAACGAGCTACAGGTCTGGTTTCTTGCGGAACATCTCGTGGACACCCCTGCCGTTCGCGCCGACCGCTAGGCCATTCGAAATGTGCTTGGCCGGGGGTGCGGTTTGTATATAATCCCGCTGCCCCCGGAAGTACATCCTCAAAAACTGACGGTGAAGGAGGAGTCATGGTTCTCGCGTCACTTCGAGCCATCGGCCAGTTCCTCGTTTTGTTCGTCGCGTTGCTTTTCACGTTCGCGGTTGGCGCACAGGCCCAGGATGTTTTGGTCGGAACCATCGATAAAGTCGACACCGGTGCAAAAACCGTAGCCGTGAAGTCCGCGGATGGAACCGTAACTGTCGTTAAGTACACGGATAAGACTGCAGTCCACGGCCTCAAGGACGCCGCTCACGGAGGTGATCTCGCCGGCAAGGAAGGCGGACGCGTTATCGTGCACGACGTGCCTGAAGGTGCGGACAAAGTTGGCCGTTCAATCGTCTTCGTCGGAGACAAAACGGTCGACAAGACGGACGGCACGATCTTCAGGATCGACAAGAAAACGAAAACAGTGTCCGTGAAGATGGCTGACAACACGGTGAAAGTCTTTTCGGTTTCCAGTCACGCCACCGTGAATGCCGGGAAAGATGTTTTTCACTACTCGGAGGTCTCCATGAAAGAAGGCGACCATGTGGTCGTCTATTCCACGGAAGAAGGCGGAAAAGCGGTGGCACACGCCTTCGAGCATCTATAACAGCTTCAAGGCGTGAATGTTGTCAGCGGCTCGTTCGATTCAATCTCGAACGGGCCGCTTTTTTTTGTTCGCGGCCGGGACCGAGGGTTAGGGAGGAACCGCCGGTGAGGTCGGCTAGCACCCGACCAAACGACGCGCGGTGTCCGAACTTCCTGCCGCATGACTGTAAAAATCATCTGTTCGTCGAGGTTGAACGCGAGAGCGACAATCAGTAGAATAAGAGGATTGTTCATCAGTGTTCGGCCCCCTGTGGGTCGTGCGCGCGACCGCGTAGTTGGGAGGTCGTACAATTGGCAGTACATCAGATTCTGGATCTGATTATCCTGGTTCGAGTCCAGGCCTCCCAGCCAACCTTCTCAAAACTCTCTTGAATCGTCAGAGTCCGATCTGCTTTCCGCCCATTGCGAGTCCGTAGATTACAATCTTGACAAATCTTTTCGGACCGAATGATACTTCGTTGGCTGGGAATGGCACAGTGTCTGGGAGGCACGCCTCCGATGCAAACGTCCCGCAGGGATTTCTTCAAGGTTGCGGCCGTAGGTGGCGCAGCCGCTACCGTCTTCGGTTTTGATCTCAAGCCTGCTTACGCCGAACTCAAAGAACTGAAAATCGCCAGAGCTGGCGAGACGCGCTCAACTTGTCCTTATTGCGCGGTTGGTTGCGGCGTGCTGATTTACACGATTGGGGACAAGGCGAAGAACGTCACCCCGCAAGTCATTCACGTTGAGGGCGATCCCGATCACCCGACGAACCGCGGCACGCTCTGCCCTAAGGGTTCTTCGCTCGAGCAGGACATGCTCAATCCGCGACGACTGACAAAGCCCCAAGTGCGGCGCCCGGGCGCGACCGACTGGGAGGATATCTCTTGGGATTCTGCACTCAATGAGATCGCGGCATGGACAAAGAAAACACGCGACGCGTCGTTTGTGGAAAAAGACGCAAACGGTCGCACCGTCAACCGCTGCGAGGGCATTTCGTTCATCGGCGGCTGTACCGACACCAACGAATTTAACTATCTGGTAGTGAAAGCAATGAGGAGTCTGGGCTTGGTGTATTTAGAAAACCAAGCCCGTGTTTGACACGGCCCCACGGTCTCAAGTTTGGGACCAACTTTCGGACGCGGGGCCATGACGAATGGCTGGATCGACATCAAGAACACCGACATGATGTTGATCATGGGCGGAAATCCCGCCGAAAACCATCCCTGCGGTTTCAAGTGGGCGATGGAAGCCAAGCGTCACCGCAACGCCAAAATCATTTCCGTCGATCCTCGATTTACCAGAACGTCTTCGACCGCTGACCTTTTTTGCCAGATCCGCGCCGGCTCCGACATTGCGTTCCTCGGCGGATTGATACGCTACGCGATCGAAAATAATCGCATCGCGAAAGAATATCTCGTCAATTACACCAATGCCGCCTTCATCGTGAAGGAAGGATTCAAGCTGCCGGAAGATGGTTTGTACTCTGGCTTCAACTCGGCCTCGGCCACATACGACAAGACGACGTGGAATTACGAAGCCGGTGGCGACATGAGCGGCAAGACGGATGCCGGCTCTTCCGCCGCGCACGGCGCGTCAGCGGCTACCGCCCCGCCGGCGTTGCCGCCAAACGTCGCCTACGACTTGACGCTTCAGCATCCTCGTTGCGTCTTCCAATTGATGAGGCAGCAGTATTCGCGCTACACGCCGGAAACGGTCGAGCGCATCACGGGCATCCCGAAGGAACAATATTTGAAGGCCGTCGATATGTTCACGTCGATTCGCAAAGACGGCGACACGCAGAAAGTTGCCACCATCATCTATGCGGTCGGCTGGACCCAGCACACTTTCGGGACGCAAATCATCCGCACCGCTTGCATGATCCAGCTTCTTTTGGGAAATGTCGGAAGAGCCGGCGGCGGCGTAAACGCTCTGCGCGGCCATTCGAATATTCAAGGCGCCACGGACATGGCTGGGTTGTTCGACAGTCTGCCCGGTTATCTCAAGGAGCCCGTTCCCGCAGACACGGATTTGGCAACCTATTTGAAACGAGTCACGCCCACATCTTCCAAACCCACGCCGTGGGATTCGATGAACTACTACTCGAACACGCCGAAATTTTTTGTGTCGCTCATGAAGGCGATGTACGGCGATGCGGCGACAAAAGAAAACGGATTTGGTTTCGATTACCTGCCGAAAGTGGATCGCGATTACTCCTGGACCCACATCTGGGAAGATATGTACAACGGCAAAGTGAAGGGTATGTTTGCCTTCGGCATGAACGGCGTGATGATCGGTCCGGACACGAATAAGAACATCAACGCACTGAAGAAGGCTGATTGGCTGGTGGTCGGCGAAATCTATCAGGATGAGACCAGTGAATTCTGGCGGGCCCCGGGAATCACCGCCGACGAACAAAAGACCATCAATACCACCGTCTATCGCTTGCCCTGCGCGGGTTTCGCCGAAAAAGACGGCAGCATGACGAACTCCGCGCGCTGGGTCACTTGGAAATATGCCGCCGTCCCGCCTCCCGGAGACGCCCGGCTCGACCAAGACATCGTTGCGGAGATTTTCCTGCGCGTGCGGAGCTTGTATAGAAAAGACGGCGGGAAATTCCCTGATCCGATTCTGAATCTCAGTTGGGCGTACGCAGATGTCGCCCATCCTCCGCTTGCTCAAGTCGCGATGGAATTGAACGGCAAAGCGCTGGCGGACCTGAAAGACGACAAGACAGGCCAAGTCGTCCTCAAAGCGGGTCAACAGCTCCCTGGTTTTGCGATGCTGAAAGACGACGGCAGCACCATGTGCGGCAATTGGATTTACTCCGGGATGTGGACCGAGGCCGGATCGCAGGTCCAGCGACGCGGGACCGAAGATCCCTCTGGTATGGGCGTCTATCCCAATTGGGCTTGGTCCTGGCCGGCCAATCGCCGCGTCCTCTATAACCGCGCCTCCTGCAACCTGGAAGGCAAGCCGTGGGATCCAGAACGCAAGCAGATCTGGTGGAATGAAGCAGCGGGAAAATGGGTTGGCAATGACGTCCCGGATTTCAAACCCGACTCGCACCCGAAAGACCACATGGGCCCGTTCATCATGAATCCTGAGGGCATCGGAAGACTGTTTGCGCCGATCGGCGTGATCGCGGACGGACCATTTCCGGAACATTACGAACCAATTGAGAGCCCGACCAAGAATCTGTTTCATCCCGAGCAGTCCACCAATCCACTGGTGAAAAAATTCAACTCGCCTTACGACAAGTTCGGCACGCCGGAGGAGTACAGCATCGTCTGCACCACCTACCGGCTCACCGAGCACTATCACTACTGGACGAAAAACAACCCCATGAACGTCCAGCTGATTCCCGAGCCGTTTATCGAAATTCCGGTCGAGCTGGCGGATGAAAAAGGAATTCGGGGCAAGGATGTGATTCACGTGATTAGTGCGCGAGGCACCTACACGGCGAAGGCTTTCGTGACCCGGCGACTTAAGCCGATGATGATCGACGGAAAGAAGGTCTATCAGATCGGTCTGCCCATCCATCAGGGGTTTCGAGGCATTGTAGAAGACGAAGGACGTGACGCGAAAACTCCGGCCAATTTGCTTACTCCCGCGGTGACCGATCCGAACGCTCACACCCCGGAATCGAAGGGTTTTCTTGTGAAGATCGAAAAGGCGTAGGGTGCGACGATGAGCCAGGCTTCCACAGAAATCGTCAGAATCTCAGGCCGCCCCGGAACCGCTCCCGGCGCGGGACTGAACCGCGAATATCAGGTCTGCAAGCTGGTGGACACAACCACCTGCATCGGTTGCAAAGCCTGCGAAGTGGCCTGCCTTGAGTGGAACGGCTACACCTTCAGCGAAACCAGCTTCGACAACTCTTATCAGACCATGCCGGAAACGGCCTGGAATTACTGGAACTTGATCAAGTTCAACGAACACGAGCGAGAAGACGGCAGCCTGATGCTGCTCATGCGGAAAGATCAGTGCATGCACTGCGAGGATCCCGGATGTCTCGAGGCGTGCCCGGCGGACAGCGCCATCGTTCAATACGCGAACGGCATCGTCGATTTCCAGGAAGCGAATTGCATCGGCTGCGGCTATTGCATGACCGGCTGTCCGTTCAACATTCCGAAATTCAGCCCGACGGCCCGCAAAGTTTTCAAATGCACGCTCTGTAATGATCGTGTTTCGGTCGGGCTTGAACCGGCTTGCATCAAAGCCTGCCCGACAGGCTGCCTGCATTTCGGCACCAAGACGGAAATGAAAGAAATGGCCGAGACGCGGGCCGAGCAGCTGCGCAGCGTTTCTGGTTTTGCCGACGCCGGCGTCTACGATCCGCGGGGCGTGAGCGGTACTCACGTGATTTACGTACTTCATGACGCCAAGAATCCGGAACTGTATGGTGGCCTGCCCAAGGATCCTCACATTCCTTATTCGGTTTTGCTCTGGAAGAAGCCGCTGAAGTGGCTCGGTAATTTAGCGATGGTCGGCGGGCTGGTCGGCTTGGCGCTGCACTATCTGCGATTCGGTCCGAAGAAAGAAGAGCCGATTCCGCCGCAGGAAGAGAGGCGCGCATGAGCACCAGTGCTGTTCCACATTCGAATGCCGCCGTCGAACGCAACGACGACTTGATTCCGCGCTACTCGCTCGGCGAGCGAATTAATCACTGGCTCGGCGCGCTTTCGTACACCTATCTGTTGATCACCGGCCTGGCGTTTTGGTCGCCGTACCTCTACTGGCTGGCCTTCGTCGTAGGCGGTGGCTCGATCGCGCGAGCCTGGCATCCTTGGTTCGGACTGATCTTCGCGGCGTCGCTCTTTTGGACTTTCAAAGAATGGCATCGCGACATGCAGATTGACGAGAGCGACCGCGCCTGGGCCAGGGCGATGCCGGATTACATCCAGAATGAGGACGACAAACTTCCGCCCGTCGGACGTTTCAATTTTGGTCAGAAGCTTTTCTTCTGGGGAATTTTCGGCAGCGTGATCCTCCTGCTGCTCTCGGGGGTCGCGCTGTGGTACACGGAAACATTGCCATGGAGTTTCCGCTACGTCCGATATGCCGCAATCCTAATTCACGCGAGCGTGGCGCTCATCAGCATCGGACTGTTCCTGATTCATGTGTACATGAGCGCGATTCTGGAAGAAGGCAGCTTCGGCTCAATGATTCACGGATATGTTACGCGGGCTTGGGCCTGGACCTTCCACCGCACGTGGTATTATCAGGTCACCGGCAAAACTCCGCCCAAGTCATGATCGATGCGAAGTGGGACCGACGCATCCGTCGGGCTACAGACCTCACTTCCACTTATCCATTCGCTGCAGAGGGGCTGAAGTACTACACGCGTCTCGTCACTTTCCAGAAAGAGCTTTACTTGGAAATCGCCAAGGCATTGGCCAATTCGCCGAAGACTTCCGCCGATCGGCCGCTGCGCGACGAACTCGACCTGTTTCTGCTCCTTCCTGGCTTTTCCCGATTCCTAACCCTCATCCGCGAAATTGCGCCCGCGCCAATCGCCGAAGCCGCAGCGGGCCTCGCCGAAGCCGGCGCACCGGCGTGGCAGCACGCGGTGGAGGATTTTTGGCACGCGGAGCCCGACACCTGGCTCACCGCGAACGGCGGAGAAACCGAAGCGGAGCCCGGCGCGGCGCTCTCGTCTGATCGCCTGCTCGCGTGGATTTTTCTTCAACCCTATGCCGAATATCTTGCCGACCATCGCGAACCGATGACCGTGGATGGCACTCCGTCGACTTGTCCGGTCTGCGGCGGTAGACCGATCGTGGGAGTGCTCCGCCCCGAAGGCGACGGCGCCAAGAAGTCGCTGGTCTGCATGCTTTGCGCGCACGAATGGAATTTCCGTAGGGTCTATTGCCCGTCATGCGGCGAAGAGCGCGAACCGCAGCTGGCTTTCTATTCTGCGCCGGAAATCTCGCACGTTCGAGTGGACGTTTGCGACACCTGTCACACCTACTTGAAGAGTATCGACCTGACGAAGATGGGCCTAGCCATTCCAGTCGTCGACGAACTTGCGACGCTGCCGCTCGATATCTGGGCGCGCGAACACGGATACGAGAAGTTGCAGATCAACCTGCTGGGAACGTAGTGGCGCACCGCGGCGGCTGCGCTCCGAACCCTTTGTTGGCTCGTTCGGACAGCATGCCTGGCGCACACTGTTGTTTGCCGCGCTGTAACCGCGCCGCATTTCTCACGCCCAGGGTTTCCCGATACTGCCCTACACTAGACATAGCCCCGAAGCTGATCAACGATCGAGCGGACGCATATCGCTGACTCTTGGGGACCAATCGAATGTCCAAAGTAGCGTTGTTTATTCCGTGTTTCGTCGACCAGCTCTCCCCGCAGGTCGGATTGGACATGGCGGCCGTTCTGCGTCGCGCGGGCTACGATGTCACGTTCCCGAAAGATCAAACCTGCTGCGGCCAGCCCGGTTTCAACTCCGGCTACTGGAACGACGCCCGCCCGCTTGCAGAAAGATTTCTTCGCGTCTTCCGCGATTTCGAACTCATCGTATCGCCGTCTGGCTCTTGCACCACGATGGTTCGAGTTTTTTATCCGCAACTTCTCGAAAACACGCCGCTCCACGAAGAAGCCCGCGAAATCGGCGAACGCGTATTCGAGTTTTCCGAATTCCTGCTCAAAATCGCTAAGGTCACCGACGTCGGTGCCGCATTCCCGCACAAAGTGACTTATCACGACGCGTGCCACGCCCTTCGCGAACTCCATCTCAAACAGCAGCCGCGCGCGCTGCTCGCAGCCGTCCGTGGTTTGGAACTTGTCGAAATGCCATTCAGCGAAGAGTGTTGCGGGTTTGGTGGAACGTTCTCGACGAAATTCAGCATGATCTCTTCCGCAATGGGCGATACGAAGGCCGGTAATGCCGCGGAATCCGGCGCGGAATTTATCACCTCTACCGATCCGAGCTGCCTGATGCAGATCGACGGCATTCTGCGCCACCGGAAATCGCCGATTCGCACAATCCACATCGCCAGCATCCTGGCGCAGACGGGCGCTGCGGAGCACGTCGCGCGATGACCACGACGGCCAAGGAGTTTCTCCGCAGTGCGGCCGTGAAGTCCGCTGACATCGCGCACCGACAAACGATTCGAAAGAACATCGACTCCTACGATGTCGCCGTCGCTCGCGGCCGCGCTCGTTTTCAGAATTGGCAGGCTGCACGTGAGAAATGCCAGGCTATAAAGCGCGATGCCATTGACCATCTCGATCGCTACCTTGAACAGTTCGAGGCCAGCGTAAAGCAGCGCGGGGGCCAGGTCTTCTGGGCGGAAAACGGTGAGCAGGCCCGGCAGCACATCATCGATCTCGCCGCGAAGCATAACGTCCGAACGATCTCAAAATCGAAGTCCATGGTCGCGGAGGAAATTCATCTCGCGCCCGCGCTCGAAGAGAAGGGTATCGCGGTTTTCGAGACGGACCTGGGCGAATTCATCGTGCAGCTTCGCAAGGAACCGCCGTATCACATCGTTACGCCTGCGATGCATCTGACCCGCGTGCAGATCGCTAAGCTTTTCAAAGAGAAGTTAGGTGGCATCGATACCGATGATCCCGAGCAACTCGTAGCCGCGGCTCGTGTCGCCCTGCGCCGGGCTTTTTTCTCGGCCGAGATGGGGATTACGGGCGCGAATTTTCTTGTCGCCGATCAGGGTCTCGTCGCGATCACCACGAACGAAGGCAACGCCGATTTGGGAGTCACTCTCCCGCGCATCAACGTTGTGATTGCGGGAATTGAAAAGGTTATTCCGCGATTGCAAGATCTTGCGCTCTTCTGGCCGGTGCTGGCAGGTTCGGGCACCGGGCAACCGATGACGGTTTACAACACGCTCGTCGGCGGCCCGCGCTCCTCCACCGAATGTGCCGGCCCCGAAGAGTTTCATGTAATCCTTCTCGACAACGGCCGCACCGATCTGCTCGCCGATCCCGAACAGCGCGAAGTGCTGCACTGCATTCGCTGTGGCGCGTGCCTCAACGCCTGCCCTGTATATCGCAACATCGGCGGTCACACATACAACACCACGTACCCCGGGCCCATCGGCAGCGTGCTCACGCCGCATCTCCGTGGACTCGATCAGTTTCAGCACCTGTCGTACGCCTCTTCGCTCTGTGGCGCATGCACCGAAGTTTGCCCCGTAAAAATCGATTTGCATCATCACCTGCTCGAGAATCGGCGCAACGCGGTGAACGGTGCTGAACGCCCGGCGGCGGAACGACTCGCATTCAAGATGTGGCGGTGGACAATGGGCGGCGCTGGCCGTTTTGCGTTTCTTGGCGCAATCGGTAAATTTGCACTGCGTGCGTTCTACGGGATGGGCGCTGAAGGCTCCCCCATCGACCCTCTCAAGCCGTGGACGAAATACCGGGCCGCGCCGCCGCTTCCTGCGAAATCCTTTCGCGCGCTCTGGAAGGAAACCCGTGCCAACGAGTGAAAATCCGAGCCGCGAAGCTGTACTCAGGCGCATCCGCGCGGCTTTGAAAACCCCGGCGAAGGTTCAGGATTCACCCGGACACGTTCACGCCGGGCCGGGCGACATTTTTCCACCGATCGGCGACCCGCTCGAGAGATTCCGCATGGAATGCGTTGGCAACAAAACCGAGCTGCTTGTGACGTCCAACTTTGAAGCGAGCGTCGCAGCGACAAATTCGATTCTGTTGGAGCTAGGTGCCGCCGAAATATTCATGCAGGATGCCCCTGAACTTCGCCGGGCTGCATCGCAATTCGGAAGTTCGAAAGAGATTCAATGGTCGAGCGCGAGCGGGCCTCGCGAGTCGGCGTCTGTATCGATCACGCTCGCGGAGCTGCTCGTCGCGCAAACCGGCTCTGTACTAATTTCATCGGGGTGCGGCGGGCGAGGCGCGTCGGTCGCAGCGCCAGTGCACATCGTATTGGCTAGCCTGAATCAGCTCGTTCCGGATCTCGAAACGGCGATGGCGCAGGCGGTCCCTACGGTCGAGAAAAATTCCTACGCTTGCCTGATCACAGGTTCCAGCCGCACTGCCGACATCGAAAAGATTCTCGTGATGGGTGCGCACGGGCCGAAGCGGCTCATCGTAATTCTGTCCCAAGCTTAGTTCGCGGCCTTTTCGTGCATCGTATTTCCGGGCTGATGCTCGCGTTTCACCACAATCCACCAGCCGCCAACCACCAGCATGAACACGATCGAGATTAGACCGCCCGCCGATCGATCCGGCGTTCGCACGAATCGCAACAGCACCTCATGTCGCCCTTCGGGAATTTTGACGAGCAACTGTCCCGTTTCGCCCGCTGCGGTTGTATCGGCGGGTGCGCCATCGATCGTCGCGCGCCACGCCGGAAATCTCAGCAGCCGCACTGCCACAATCGCGGGTTTCGTTGCGTCGTAAGAAAATTCCCGCCGCTCCGCCGTCCATCGAGTGATCCCAGCCGCGTTCTGCGCCGCCACCAGCTTTCCGGTACCCGCGTCGACCACCTCGATTTGAGGTGTCGGAGGCCCGGGCGGATCCCCGTAAGCAATGTCGCTTCCCGGCAGGCCATACCGGTCCGCGCCGACCGGCTGATACTCGTCCGTGCCCTCATATCCATTACCCGAATGAATGCCGCCCGCGAGCACTGGAATATCCTCGCTGTCCCACCAGCAATCGCTTACCATCGCGCCAGCCAAAGCGGTCAGCAGGATACCCATCGAACCCCACGCTGCTAGCTGCGTCGCGCGACGCACCGGTGCAGCACCCACAAAGAACGCGAATGCAAATCCGAGCGGGCCCATCCACCTCCACGGAAACTGCACAAACGCCAGCTGTGGCAGAAGCCTCCACAACACGATGCTCGCTGGGACCATCATGACGACGCTCGCCGCACCCAGCGCCAAAACGGTCCACCAAACCGGCCCGAGCCGCTTTCCTCGTCGCGCCACGAGTATCGCCGCGATCGCTACGATAAGAATTACGGCCACGGCGACCGTGGAAACTTTCCAATTGAAAAGTAGAAACTCGGGATCGGCGGAGTGCGTGAATAGAAAGTTGTCTTTGGGTTCGAGTAGCGTCACGAGCGCCTGTGAGATCTGCACCCATCGTTGTTCAAATGCCGCCGGCAAAATGTAGAACGCCGCCAAACCGAAGCCACAAGCCATCGCCACGCCGCCGGCGACCAACGGCCGGTAATTCCTGTTGTAGACGGCGCAAACCACCAAGATCAATGCGAGCGAGTACGTCGCGATCACGGCTCCGGGCGCGTTCGTCAACCACGCGAGACTGAACGTGACGGCCAGAGCGGGTGCGCCGCTCCATCCATCGCGCATTACCCGCAACACTCGCCAAATCAGAAAAGGGAAAATCGCGCTAGCCAGTAGCTCCGCAAAATCGCTGCGATAGTAGACGATGATCAGATGGTAGGGATTGACGGCGTAGAGCAAAGCAGCTGTCACGGCTTGCGGCGGCGTCAGCCATTCCCGTGCCATCCGCCACATCCCTAATCCGCCAACGACGAGCGCAATCCAGATGAAAATCCCGGGCACCAATTTCCACGGCAGCACAACTCCAAGCGCAGCGCCCAGCAACCACGAGAGCGGCGGGTAGAAAACGAAACGCGGCTCGCCGAACCCGAAGTTAGCCCACTCCGCCCAGCGCGGATACAAAATACCTTCGCGCCACTGGCCGGAAACATCGAGCCACGATGCCATGTGAAATTGGAAATCGTGCCCGGATGCGTTACCCAGAAACCACATCGGTGCCGTCACAGCAGCGGCGGTGATCGCTAGAACAGCCAAAACCAGCGCATCGTTCCAGCGCGTGCTGGCTGGGGCAGAGGTCCTGTTCGAGTGGTCTAAGGAAGTCAATGTAAGGTAATTCGATGCGTGCTATTGCCGTCCGCGTTTGATCGAAACACGTGCGCGCCTTTCGACGAACGAAAGAATACTCAATTCAGCCCGTCCACGGCCACACGCGATTACGCTGGCGCCCGCGCCTGACGGTAGACTTCGAAGGCTTCTTGCCAAGCCGCGAGACAAGCGGGTAGAGTTCTTCGGCGGCCTGCTCTCCCTTCAATGCTCCGGCCGTGCCGTTCGGTTTCGATTTTCACTTCGAAGGATGACTCATGGCACCGGATCCGAAGCCAAACCCGTCCGCTCAGATGACCGCTGAAGAGCAGCGCCTGCAAGCGAGCAGGGATCGCGAAGTTCACTGGAAACGCTGGGGGCCCTACCTTTCCGAGCGCCAGTGGGGCACGGTCCGCGAAGATTACAGCGCTAACGGCGACGCCTGGAACTATCTGCCGCACGACGTTGCTCGCTCGCGCGCTTATCGTTGGGGCGAAGATGGAATCGGCGGCATCTGCGACCGCCACCAGCACGTTTGCTTCGCACTTGCGTTCTGGAATGAGAAGGACCCGATCCTCAAGGAACGTCTGTTCGGGTTGACCAACAAAGAAGGGAATCACGGCGAAGACGTAAAGGAGTACTACTACTATCTCGACGCAACACCGACCAGCTCCTACCTGCAATATTTGTATAAATATCCTCAGGCGGAATTTCCCTACGATCACCTGGTTGAGGAAAACGGCAAGCGAAACCGTCTCGCTCCCGAGTACGAACTGATTGACACCGGCGTGTTCAACGAGAACCGCTACTTCGATATCTTCATCGAGTACGCCAAAGCCGCCTGCGAAGACATTCTGATCAAAATCACCGCATGGAACCGCGGACCCGTAGCTGCCCCGCTTCACCTGCTGCCCACGCTATGGTTTCGGAATCGTTGGGATTGGGGCGACCAGTACGAGCGCCCTCAAATCTTCCAAATCGATGGAATCGAAGGCAGCGTCTTGCTCGAAATGGACGAATTTCATTATGGCAAGCGCTGGCTCGTAGCCGAAGGCGCGCCCGAAACGCTATTCACGGAAAACGAAACCAACATGGAGCGGCTCTACGCGCAGAGGAGCCAAACGCCGTTCGTGAAGGACGCATTCCACCGGTACCTCATCAACAACGAGCCAAATTGCGTTAATCCGGATCGTGCGGGGACCAAGTTCGCCGCGCACTATTCGTGCAACGTTCCTCCGGGCCAGAGCTGGACCGTCCGACTGCGGCTTACGGACCAGAAAATTGTCCCGACCGGTAAATCGGCCAGGGAAATTTTCGGCCCTGAGTTCGAGTTGATCTTCAACCAGCGAAAGAGCGAAGCCGACGAGTTCTACGCCAAGCGCATCGATCCGAATCTGAGCGAGGACGCGCACCGCGTGCACCGCCAGGCGCTGGCAGGTCTGCTGTGGAACAAGCAGGCTTATCACTACGACGTTCGGCGATGGCTCGAAGGAGATTCCACGCAGCCCAAGCCCGATCCCAGCCGGTATAACGGTCGCAATCACGAGTGGACGCACCTCTACAATTCTGACGTCATCTCGATGCCCGACAAGTGGGAATACCCGTGGTACGCATCGTGGGATCTCGCGTTTCACTGTGTCACGATGGCACTGATCGACCCCGAATTTGCGAAGGAACAACTCGTCCTTTTTCATCGCGAGTGGTACATGCATCCGAACGGGCAGGTTCCTGCATACGAGTGGAATTTTTCAGATGTGAATCCGCCGGTGATGGCCTGGGCCGTGTGGCGCGTTTACAAAATCGCCGGCCGCGTGGAAGGCAAAGAGGATCGCAATTTCCTGGTTCGCGTCTTCCATAAGCTTCTGATGAATTTTACGTGGTGGGTAAACCGCAAAGACCCCGAAGGCCGCAACGTATTCGAGGGGGGCTTCCTCGGCCTCGATAATATCGGAGTGTTTGACCGCTCGACTCCTCTGGGGCCCGGCAATTTCATCGAGCAATCGGACGGCACCAGCTGGATGGCCATGTTTTGCCTGGACATGCTCGCGATTTCGTTTGAACTTGCGCGCGAGGACCCCGCGTACGAAGACGTCGCGAGCAAATTTTTCGAGCACTTCGTGTACATCGCGCAAGCGATGAACGACATCGGCGCGGAGTCGATGGGTGAGCAGGGAATCGGCTTGTGGGATGAAACCGACGGGTTTTATTATGACGCTCTACATCTCGGATCTACGACGCATTTGGCGATGAAAGTGCGCTCGATGGTCGGCTTGATTCCCTTGTTCGCCGTCGAAACGTTTGAACCAGAGGACCTCGAGCGCCTGCCCGGTTTCCGGAGACGCATGGAATGGTTCATGGCTCACAATCCGGATTTTTCCGATCACGTCGATATGAGCCGTTCTACGCCGAAAGGCGCGCGGCTTCTGCTTACGATTGCGAACCGCCCCAAGCTCGAACGAATCTACAAGTATCTTTTCGACGAGAACGAGTTTCTGTCCACCTACGGAATCCGGGCGCTTTCGAAATTTCACAAAGATCATCCGTTCATGCTCACCGTCGGAAACCGGCATGCGTCGGTCGACTACGAGCCGGCCGAATCCACGTCCGATCTTTTCGGCGGCAACTCGAACTGGCGCGGGCCGATCTGGTTTCCGCTGAACTTCCTGATGATTGAGTCGCTGCAGCGCGTCCATTACTACTACGGCGACGAATTCAAGGTGGAATATCCAACGCACTCGGGCCAGCAACTAACGCTATGGCAAGCCGCGCGTGACGTTTCGCACCGCCTTTCGTGTCTTTTCCTTCGGCGCAACGATCGCCGCGCCATTTACGGAGACGTCGATCTGTTTCAGAAAGACCCGAACTGGCGCGATTTGATTTCGTTCTACGAGTATTTCAACGGGGATACCGGCGCCGGTCTTGGCGCCAGCCACCAGACCGGTTGGACTGCGCTCGTCGCTAAGCTCATCGAGCAGAGCGGGGAATAGCTCCAAAACTTGATTCACTCTGTGCGAGCCTAGAAGTCCGTCACCAGTCCTAGACCCAGCGAGACGCGATTGATATAACCAAAGTAGGCGACCGTAAGCACGGTCTCACGGATCGCCGCGTCATTCCAGCCTGCCGACTTCAACGCGTCGATGTCAGACTCCAGAATGTCGTCCGGCGTCTTGGTCAGCTTCGCTGCAAACCGAAAAAGTGCGATCACTTTCGGTTCCACGGGAGCATTCTCATAGTCCGTGGTCAGCTTGCGTTCCATCGCGCGATCGATTCCGAAACGCCGTAATAGCTCCATATGGAATTTCACGCAGTAGGACGATGAGTTGATGCTGCTCACCACCACTGCTATCTGCTCTTTCACCAGCTTCGTTAGAGCGCCGTCGCTCATAATCGCCTCGTCCATCGCGAGCTGCGCCTCGATTACCTTCGGCATGGCTCCCAGCGACATGAAGTAGTGCGGAACAAAGCCCAGCCCTTGCTCGAGCTTGCGGTAGATTTCCTGCAGCTGCGGCCCGGCCTGCGCTGGTTCAATCTCGTTCACAAAACCCATCTGGACGCTCCTAGGAATTCGCTCGTGGGAAATGGAAGACTCAATGGATATAACGTTTGAGCGGCTGAAAGTGTAACACGCAAGAATGAACGCAAGATTACGGTAGGAAACGGGCGGCGAGAAGGCCTTACTCGGAAGGCTTCTCCTCGACCAGCTCGATCAGAACTTTCTTTGCGCCAGAGCCTTTCGCGAGGAAAAAATTCACGCGCGTGCCGTCCGCTCCGCCCCGCGCCTTCGGATAGATCGAAACCACGCCAAATCGCGAATGTAGAATGGCCGTCGCGCGGTCCACATCGAGCACGTAGATCTCGATTTGCTGGATGCCCTCGCCGAACTTCTCCACGAATTTTCCGATTGGGCCGGAGTTCGTCCCGTCGCGGCTGGTCATGATGTCCAGCTCGGTCCCATTCGGGCATTGGATCTCAAACTCCCGAGCGTCTTGTTCGGCCGGCACGTCCGCTAGTCGAGGCGAGCCGGCTGCCATCCGGATCGATTCCCACGTCTCCGGTTTCACCGCGATTCCCACGATCGTCCGCCATGGTGAAAACTCGTGGGGCGCGCGGACCAGGAGTTCGTCGAATTCCTTATCGGTACGCCACTCGTCCAACGCAGGCTCGCACATCGTCACGCCCGCCACGTAAAGCTCTCGCGCGGCTTCGAAGCGCAACTTGGAATCTTCGTTCGCCAGTTGTGCGATGGTCTCGGCGATCGGCGTCGCTTCACTCAAGAGAGAAAGGGTCCGTTATGGATTTGTAGTCGCGGCCTGCACCGCGTTGATATTGGAGAGTAACACGTAAGTTTCGTGGCTGGGAGTTACAGCTACGGGCGTATCCCAGCGCTCCCGCTCTTCGCCAGAGAGCGAATCGACGTCAAGCGAGCTGAGCCAATACGTGCCGGCTGGAATTTGCCTGAAGTAGCCTCGCCCGTCAAGGTCGGTCTGCGTTCGCGCCACTAGATACTTGCCTTCGGCTAGCATGGTCGTTTCGCGATCGAGAGCGCCTTTGTTTTTTGCGACGAGCACGTCCCACTTGTGACCCGGGTCTACGTCTTCAAGACTTAAATCGATTCCTTGAATGCTCGTTGGATTTGCGACGAAGAACGTCTTTACCTGCTTCTTGTAGTCCTTCACTTGCGCATCGTATTTCGCAGGATCTTTTTCTTTGTCGGCCGCCTTGTATTTCGGCTGGGGGAACACCACCGTCTGGTCGCCCTGCATCCGGTCCAGATACGCGTCGTAAAACTCAGATACTTCGATGATGTCGTCCGGCTTGATCAGTTGCAGGAATGCTTCGCCTGAGAAATGGACGCATTGATTCTTCTTCATCCACGTCTTCAACCCCTTCGAGACGTCCAGCTTGTCGATGAAGTCGTTCATCTTGGTCGGCGGAACGGTCGCCTTGGCTTCCGCCTCGATATCCGAATAGCTCTTCCGGAGCAGATAGAAATTGACCTGGCGCACCGGCTCGTCGATGCCCGCGGACGCGCGTATGTGCGCGTCAAACTGAATCGATCCGGTCTGGGAATTCGCGGCGCCCGGCCACGCGAGCAGAAGCGCGATTGCAAAAAGTGAAATTTGAGAAGTGAGTTTCATAGCGATAATGCTAGCAGAACCGTACAGGCGCGTGAGCGCTGTGGTCCTGATGGTAAACCCAGGTTCAGGGCGCTAGTTTCGCGGATGTAGATGCCTTGTGATTAGTAGAGGTGGAACTGCACTTCGATGGTTTGCCGAACCGCCGCGGGACGTCCGTCGGGCCCGCGCGCCGGAGTGAACCGCCAAGTCCGCACTGCCGCGATGGCCTTCTCGTCCAGGCCCAAGCCCATGCCCTTCACCACTTGGATGTCCGTCGCCTTGCCATCCGGCGTGATCGTCGCAACCAGGAGCACGGTTCCCTGATACTTGGCTTTTACCGCTTCATCGGAATATTCCGCTTGAGGACAGTAGAGGCAAACGGGGCTGCCGTAACCGCCAGTTCCCGCAGTCGGCGTGCCGCCACCGGTACCGTAGCCTTCGCCCGGCCCAACGCCGCCGCCGTTTCCGCTCCCGATTCCGCCGCCGCTGCCGGAGCCAATGCCGCCGCCGCTGCCGGAGCCGCTCGAGTCGTTCAAAACTTTGGCCAGTGGATCGCCCCAGTTCTTCGCGTCCTGCTGCCGCAAATTCAACTCAGGGTTGCCGAGCACCGTGGGAGGAACCTGAATCGCCGCGTGCTGCGGAACCACCACCGCAGGCTTCGCAATCTGTTCCATCGCGAACTTCGGCGCTTTGCCGTGGCTCGCGGGCAGCAATTCGTGCGCGCCGCCACCTCCGCCACCGCCTGCTGGCTTGGCGCCGGCAGGAAGCTTGGGCAAGTACGGCGAGACCAGCGTGACGTCTACGTTCGATTTCGCGTTCGTAACCGCGGGCGAGAACAATTCGTGCCAAAGTGGCAGCACAATCAGTACGATTACAAGCACGTGGATCGCGAGCGACATGGCCTGCACGCGCGAAAATTGCGTGTCCTTCGACCAGATGTCTTTCACCGCGATCGGCTTGCTCGTGCCTTTCCACGGCGCCATCTTCGGCGGATTCAGCCAATCCTTGATGTTCTGCCAGAACCCGCCAAAATTCTCATCCCAGTCTACTAGAAGCTCGGAGTTCACGTTTCCGCGCACACCCGGCTTCCAGAATTCACTCAGATTGTCCTTGAAGGAGTCGCCGAACCCTGGATTGTCAAACGGGGTTGGCTTCGCGCCCTTGATCTTCACCGGGCGTTCGGTCATGAACTCTTTGATGTTCGAGACGAACATCTTCCATCTCGAATCGTGAGTCGGAGCCTTCAGTCGTCCGAGGCGCAGGCGTGGGGAATGGTCATTCGGATCGATGGCGGGTTCGGGCTTGGGCTGGTAAGCGATTGAGCTGAGTTCGGTCATGTCAGTCCGCCTAAGACTGCAGCAATACACACTTACAAAGTCTTAGACGCATCCCTCCCAAAAAGGATGTCCGCCCCCCTTAGGCTGACACCGTTACAAAATCATTGTAACATATCGATTGCATCTTGTTACCGCGACGCAACCGCTCCGCGTTCTTCGGCTTTCGGGTTCGCTTCGTGTCCCGTACGACATTTTGAATGTTGTGGAGAAAGGCTTTAGCGCCCATACATGGCCAAAGACGTCGAACTCAAAAAGACCCTGAATCTTCCCAAAACTGATTTCCCCATGAAGGCGAAACTGCCGGAGCGCGAGCCCGAACAGCTTGCTGCCTGGGAGTCGGCGGGTCTATATGAACGCATCCTAAAATCACGCGCCGGCGCGCCGCTTTTTGTCCTGCATGATGGGCCGCCATACCCGACCGGTGAAATCCACCTCGGCACCGGCCTGAACAAAGTCGTGAAAGACATGGTCGTGAAGTCCAAGTCCATGTCCGGGTTCCGTGCGCCTTACGTTCCGGGCTGGGATTGCCACGGGCTGCCGATCGAAACCAAGGTCGAAAAGGAACTCGGCGGCAAAACCACCAAAGTTTCGGCCGCCGAATTTCGCCAGATGTGCCGTAAGTTCGCCGCCGCGTTTGTCGAGAATCACAAAGTCGAATTCCGCCGCCTCGGTGTCTTCGGCCAGTGGGACAAGCCCTACCTCACGATGGACTTCCGCGACGAAGCCTCCATCGCCGGCGCATTCCTCGATTTCTACGAGAAGGGCTACGTCTACCGCGGCCTCAAGCCAGTCTACTGGTGCATCTACGACCACACCGCGCTCGCTGAAGCCGAAGTCGAATACGAAGACCACACCAGTCCTTCGATCTGGGTGAAGTTTCCGCTGATGCCTGGCGATAAATCGAACGCGCTGAAATTGCCTGCCGATACGAATGCGCTGATCTGGACGACGACTCCGTGGACGCTCCCAGCGAACCGCGCGCTGGCGTTCCATCCCGGATTTCAATATGTGCTTGTCGATACCTCAGTAGGGAAGTTGCTGCTCGCCGAAGATCGCCTCTCCGCCGTCGCCGCGGAGCTCGGCATTGAGGTTCGCGGTACGCTCGCAACGTACTCCGGCGAAGATCTCGAGTCGATCCAGTTTCATCACCCCTTTCTCGAATACTCCGTTCCCGGAGTGCTGGCCGACTACGTCACGCTCGAGCAGGGCAGCGGCATAGTTCACACCGCTCCCGGCCACGGCGCGGACGACTTCCGCACCGGCCAGCGCTACGGCCTGGAATCCTACGCGCCCCAGGACGACGAAGGCCGCTTCACGGAAGGTTTGCCCGAATACAAAGGCAAGACCGTATTCGAAGCGAATCCCATCGTCATCGTGATTCTGAAAAATCGCGGCATGCTCGTCGGCGAGCGAAAAATCACGCACAGCTACCCGCACTGCTGGCGCTGCCACAATCCGGTGATCTTCCGCGCCACCGAGCAATGGTTCATTCAAATGGACAACGGCAGCGCCAACGTGCCCGCTCCGAAAGCGCCCCCGCTGCGGCAGACCGCGCTCGCGGAAATCGACAAAGTGAAATGGCTCCCCGCCTGGGGCCACGACCGCATGAAGGAAATGGTCGAAGGCCGGCCGGACTGGTGCATCTCGCGGCAGCGCTTCTGGGGCGTGCCGCTGATCGTTTTTTATTGCGACGCCTGCGGCAAACAACTGAAAGACTTTACGGCACTGCGCGGCGTTCTGCCGTTCTTCGAAAAAGAGGGCGCGGACGCCTGGTTCACCCACACCGCTGAAGAACTGCTTCCGGCTGGCGCGAAGTGTTCGTGCGGTTCCGCGAAATTCCGAAAGGAATCGGACATCCTCGACGTCTGGTTCGACTCGGGCTCAACGCATCTCGCCGTGCTCACGCGCGATGGTCTGCACTGGCCCGCCGACGTCTATCTCGAAGGCCCCGATCAATATCGCGGCTGGTTCCAGAGTTCGCTGCTCGTCGGCATCGGCACCCGCGGCGCTTCACCGTATAAGCAGGTCGTCACCCATGGCTGGACCCTCGATGAAAAAGGCGCGCCGATGTCGAAGTCGCTCGGCAACGCCATCTACCCAGCCGAGATTTGCGCCAAGTGGGGCGCCGATCTCCTGCGCATCTGGGTCGTGTCCCAGGACTATTCGTCGGACATGAAGATCTCCGAAGCGATGATGACGCAGCTCGCCGAGGCGTATCGCAAAATCCGGAACACGTTCCGGTTTGCGCTCGGCAACCTCGAAGCGTTCGATCCCGCACGCGATCTCGTCGCTGACGCCGATCTCTGGGAAATGGACGCCTGGATGGTGCGCCGCACCGGCGCTCTCGCCAAGCAGTGCCAGCAGTGGTACGCGAATTTCGAATTCCACCGCATCTATCACGCGCTTCACGATTTTTGCACCGTCGCTCTCAGCGCGTTTTATTTCGACGTGCTTAAGGACCGGCTCTACACCTTCGCGCCCAAGAACATCGGCCGCCGGTCCGCACAGACGGCCGTGTACCGCATCGCGAGCACGCTGCTTCGTCTGATCGCGCCGACTCTCGTTTTCACTTCCGAAGAAGTCTGGAAGTTTCTGCCTCGCGCTGCCTCCGATCCCGAGAGCATACACATGACCACGTTCGCGCACCCGGGCGAGCTCGACGCCGCACTCGACGAGAAGCGCGCGAAGGAATGGGACCGGCTGCTCGTCGTGCGCGAGGAAGTTCTGAAAGCTCTCGAACCTGTTCGTGCGGCGAAGACAATTTCCAGCGGCCTTGAAGCGCGCGTCACGCTGGTCGGCGAAGGCGATCTACTCTCATCGCTAAAGAAATACGCAAAGCTCCTGCCCGGACTTTTCATCGTCTCCCAAGTGGAAATCGCCGAAGGTGAGATACCCGATGCTGTCGCCGCGCCGGGACTTCCCGGACTGAAGATCCAAGTTTCGCGCGCGCTCGGTTCGAAGTGCGAGCGGTGCTGGAATTTCTCAACTCACGTTGGTGAGAATTCCGACTTTCCAACAGTCTGCGAACGTTGCGTCACGGCTCTCGAGGAAATCGAGCGCACCACCGGCTTACCTCTAACGAGCCCGAAGCCCTGATGAATCGCACGAATGATCTTGAGGCTCGTTCCACCCACCCGGCTTCGGGGCCAGGATGGATCGTGCTCGCCTCGCTTTCGGTCGGTGCGCTCGTTGCCGATCAGCTCAGCAAATATCTGATCCAGCACCGTACGATGCCCGGTTCGGTGCATGTGCTGATTCCGGGCCTCTTGAACTTGATGCATACGAATAATCCCGGTGTAGCCTTTGGCATATTCGCGGATTCCGCGAATCCCTGGCGCGCGCCACTGCTGATCGCATTCTCGCTCGCCGTAATCGCGCTACTCGTCTGGCTACTGGTCACCGGCCGCGCTGGTGCCTGGCTCGGTGAGTGCGGCATCGCGCTCATCCTCGGCGGCGCTGTTGGAAACGTCTTCGATCGCCTCGTCCGCCGCAGCGTCACGGACTTCATCGACTTTCACGTCGGCACCTATCACTGGTACACCTTCAACCTTGCCGATTCGGCGATCGTGATCGGCGCATTGCTCGTCATACTGGAACTGTTTCGCGACCGGGCGCATCCTACACAGGAGAGCGCTTAGCCATGCATCCTGTCCTTTTCCATCTCGGCGACATTCCCGTGTTCAGTTACGGAGTCCTCGTTGCCAGCGGAGTTCTGCTCAGCCTTTGGTGGGGGCGCCATATCGCGCCCCAGGTCGGCATCGACCCCGAAAAATTGTGGAACATGGGGATCTACATGGTGCTCTCTGCTCTGGTCGTTGCGAAGCTCTGGCTCATTCTGAGCGACTGGAGCTTCTACGCGGCCAATCCCCGCGAAATTTTCAGCGTGAACACGTTTCAGTCCGGCGGAACGTTCTACGGCGGCCTCGTCGGCTCGATCGGCATGATTCTGCTCTACACCCACTTTCAGAAGATGAACGTGCTGCGCACCTTCGACATCTGCACTGCCTCGCTGCCACTGGGCCATGCAATCGGACGGCTCGGTTGCTTCGCGGCGGGCTGCTGTTACGGAAAGCCGACCAGTATGCCCTGGGCCGTCGTGTTCAAAAATCCGATTGCGGCTCAGATCGCGGGAACTCCGCTCGGTGTTCACATCCATCCGACGCAGCTTTACGAATCGTTTCTCGAGTTTTGCAATTTTTTCATCCTGAATTGGCTGTGGAAGCGCCAGCGCTTTGCCGGGCAGATTTTTGGCGCCTACATGTTTCTCTACGGCATCGAGCGCGGCATTATCGAATTTTTCCGCGGCGACCCGGGCCGTACGATGCTGTTTCATGACCGGATTTCGCTGATGCAAATCACCAGCGTACTGTTCATACTGGCGGGAACGATTCTGTGGTGGCGCGGCCTGCGTGACAACAAATCCGCGAGCCCGCTTCAGATTGTCGCCGGCTGAAGTTTCCGCTCCCGATTACCAGCGAACATGCTTTCCGAGCCTGAATTCGACGAAGAACTCGACGACGAAGACGATTTACCTGTCGTTGTAGAATCTGCGCGTCCCTCCGTCGGCGTCAGCGATTACGTTGTCGACCAAGGTGATGCTGGAGCGCGCCTCGATCGTTATCTGGTCTCCCGGCTTACCCACATCAGCCGCAATCACGTTCAAAATCTCATCGACCAGGGTCGCGTCCGCGTCAACGATGTCTCGAAAAAGCCGTCTCATCGCCTCGAAGTCGGCGAACGAGTCGTCATCGAAATTCCCGAACCAACTCCGGTCGGCGTCGAACCGGAAAACATCCCGCTCGACATGGTCTACAGCGACGCGGACATCGCTGTGATCAACAAGCCTGCCGGAATGATCGTTCATCCCGGAGCCGGCGAGGACTCCGGCACTCTGGTTGCCGCGCTGCTCCATCACTTTGGCGGCGGGGAAAAGCTCTCGACGCTGGGCGGCCCGCTTAGGCCCGGGATCGTCCATCGTCTTGATAAAGATACGTCCGGCTTGATCGTTGTTGCGCTTACCGACGCTGCCCACGAAAAGCTTGAGGACGATTTTCGCGAGCGACAGGTGGAGAAGGCCTACGTTGCGTTGCTGCACGGAAATCTTGATGGCGAGTCTGGAACAATCGAGCTGCCCATCGCGCGCGACGCGAAACGCCGCTCCCGCATGACCGCTCGCCGCCGCGAAGGCCGCCAGGCACGCACCGACTGGCGCCTGCGGCTCCGGTTCGACAATTTTGCATTTGTGGAAGCCGAACTTCACACCGGGCGCACGCATCAGATCCGCGTCCACTTTTCAGCTCTCGGCGCTCCCGTGGTGGGCGACACCGTCTACGGCGCTCCGCGTCAGGAACGCATCGGTCGGGAGCTGCTTCCTGCGCTCGAGCGCAATTTCTTGCACTCCGCGCGGCTCGCGTTCGATCATCCGATCACAGGCAACCGCCTCGAATTTCGGGCGCCGCTCCCAGTCGAACTTCGCGAATACTTGAAGCGCGTCGGCCGCGCCACGAACTCCAACCCGGCTGCGATTGACGCCGCCCTCGCGGAGTTCCTATAATCGGACTGGTGCCCCAAGAAATGCGCAAAGTGCTCCTGCTCGTCGCTTTACTGCTCGCGCCAATCTCCGCCGTAACCGCCCAAGCTGCATCGACGCCCGCTACCGGAAAGCCGCCGGCCGCCACTCCCGCGGTGCCCAATCCGCAGCAGCAGGCGCCTGCAGCGCCGCAGCAAGGTCCGGCTCCGCCGACGATCGTTACGACCACGGGACTCGTTCACCTGGTCGCCACTGTCATGGACCACCATCACGACTTCGTCACCAATCTCGATAAATCAGACTTTCGAATTCTCGAAGACGGCCAGGTGCAGGAGATCACTTACTTCGGCCGCGAGACGGATCTGCCCCTCCGCATCGGAATTCTTCTCGACACCTCAAACAGCATTCGGCCGCGGCTTGAGTTCGAAAAAGAAGCCGCGATGGACTTCTTGCAAAGCGTGATTCGCCGCAACAAAGATCAGGCTTTTCTGATGACCTTCGATAATGAGCCGGACGTGATTCAGGATTACACCGGCGATCTCGCGCTACTCACCGATGCGATCCGCAAACAGCGCGCCGGAGGAGGAACGGCGCTGAACGACGCGATCTATCGCGCCACCGAAAAGTTGATCAGCCCTCCTCTGCCGAAAGGGCCGAACCAGGAGGTTCGTCGCGTCTTGGTTGTCATCAGCGACGGCAACGACAATCTGAGCGATCACGCGCTCAGCGATTCGCTGGACGCAGCAGTCCGCGCGGAAGCTGCGATCTACTGTGTCAGCACCAACACCGACTGGCTTTCGATCAGCGGAGACAAACCGCACAAGTTACATCTCGAACCCGGAGATCAGGTGCTCGAAAAGTTCGCGGTGCAGAGCGGCGGCAGGGTGTTCTATCCATACAAGGTCGAAGACCTCGCGCAGTCGTTTCTGGATATCGGAAATGAACTTCGAAGCCAGTATTTCATCGCCTATCGGCCTTCGATCCCGCAGGCCAACGGAAAATACCGGACCATCGAAGTGCAAACAGACCGCAAGGGGCTCGAAGTTCGCACCCGCAAGGGATACTACGCGAAGCCGCCCGCGGAAAGTTCGAGCCCGCTGGTTCCTGCCGCGAAGTAAGCGAAACGGCGCAGTTTTTCTTTGAACGCAAAGTTCAGTGATCGCACGCCTCTCGCGCAACTTCCCGGCGCTACTTCTGAGGCGCAGCGGAAGTGAGAGCGCCGTGCGCCAACGCCCACTCTAGGAATCCGTTTGGCGCATTTACAACGTCGCGAACGTTCGCGCCTTTGATGCTGGAAATGTCCTGCCAGGAAATGTCTTTCAGGTCGGCGCTGTGTAAGTCAGCATCGTCCAGGGTAGCGCCGGCTAAGTCCGCCGCCGTGAGATTGGCGTCAGTGAAATCCCCGCCATCCAACCGCGCGCCGTGGAACTGGGCGTTCTGAAGCTGGCCATCGCGAAAGTTTGCCGAGCTTAACTCGGCGTCGGTAAAGTCTGCTCCTCGAAAGTCGCCTTCCCTCATATCGGCGGAATTGAAGTTCGACCGTAAGAGCTTTGCGTCTTGAAGGCCGATTCCTTGAAGGAATGCACCGGAAGCGTCGACCCCGACCAGTGGCACGTGGTCGGCATTCAACTCCTGAAGCGCGTCGAGCCGTCCGCCGCTGCCGCCCTTCCCCTGCGCGGTGTTGATTACTTGCCACGCTTGATAGTGCTTTTGCTTGATGCGATCGCCGGACTCCGAGAAATAGAAGAGCACGGCGATCAGGACGCTGAAGCTTCCGAGGTAATCGAGGACTTCGAGGAAGTTCCAGTGGCTGAGAAAGTACGCCACCCATTCCCAGACCCAGTCGAAGGCGAAGAACGGAACGGTCCACCTGTGTTTCAGGCGCGAAACGCCGACGGCAAATGGTTCGGGCCGCTCGCGCGGCGTGAGCACTCTCATGGTCTCTATAGAGTGAGAGTTTTGAAGCGCGCCGAGGTTACAAGTTTCGATTTTGTATTTCAGGTTTTGCAGCTATTTGTACGGTGCGTAGTATCCCTTGCGGGCCAGGATCTTTGAATCGGGGCGCGTGACGTCGACCTGGATCTTGCGGAAGGTCCCGTCGCGCTTGATGTTCGTCGGGTAGTAGCCGAGAACGTATTGGGAACGAAGCTCCTGCGAAATTTCGTCGAAGGCCTTTTCGAGCGATCCCTCGCTGCGGACTTCGATTACCCGGCCGCCCGTGTCTTCCGCCATTTTGCGCGCGACTCCCGGTCCGGTCCCGAACGTTGCCATGCGATCGGTGATCAGCATCACGTGAATCACGGCGTCGGAGCGCTGCGCCGCTTCGATCGCGTCCTGCAGGCGCAACTTGCTGCCAGTATCTTCCGCGTCGGTCATGATGATCACACCCTTGCGGCCGGCCTGTGTTGCGAGCTCGTCGTGGCAAGCGAGATAAATCGCGTCGTAAAGATTCGTGCCGCCGCCCTGGCCCCCGGGAATCGTGCCCGGCGTGACCACGCCGCCACCGCCCACCGAATTGACGCGCGCGCTATGAATCGCCCGGGACAGCATCGACGTATCCGAGGTGAAGTCAGCGAGCAGGTCCACGTCGAAATCGAACGTGATGACCATGGCCTCGTCCTTGGGCCGCATCACCTCGCGAAGAAAGCGGGATGCGGTGTCCTGTTCGGCGTCGATCATGCGATCCATGCTGGCGCTGGTGTCAATCAGCAGCCCGAGCGTGATGGGCATATCGACCTCTTTTGAGAAGAACGAAATCTTCTGCTCCTGGCCATCCTCGAAAACCTTGAAGTCTTCCTTCGTGAGGTCGGAAATGATGCCGTGGTGCTTGTCGCGGACCGTGGCAAACACGTTTACCACGTTCGTCGTGACTTGCAACGGTTGTTGACTTTGAGGCTCCTGCTGCTGGGAAGCTCGAATCGTGCCGGACGCAACCTTCAGAAAGGACGCGGGCCGAGCGAGCACGGGGAAAGCGGGCGCAGCGCTGTTCACCGATGGAACCGCGGTAAACGCCGCGTAGCCGGTGAGAGCTACCGAGAAAATCCCCGCCGCGAGGCCGCTCAACCGCATTGTATAATCCTCCGTGTAAGCAACTTGTCCGTGCCGAGCGCGCGTCGAAGTTCAAGCGCAGGAACGGGTAACGTTCTGATACGATGCGCCGTGCGCGTTTCCGGATGTTCGGCCGGTTTTACGCGCCGGAGCGCGCAAGGGTTTCCGAACAAAACCCGATGGCTCGAAGCGAGACCCCAAGAATGATGCCAACCCCGACGGCCGTACGGAAATTGATCGCTCGAACTGCGATTGCCGCCGCCATTATATTCCTTTTCGCAGGTTGCACCACGCGCGCCCAAAACGCGCCGCAAGAAAATCCCCCGAAACCGAACGTTCAGCCGGGACAACTGCCGTCACAGACTCCCGCGCCGATCTCTCCGCCCCCATCGGCAACGCCACAGATTCCCGCTCAGTCCCAAACGCCCGAGCCGCAAACCGGCACATCCAAGCCGATGGGGCAGAGCGACACGCGCAACCGCATCCGCGTGCGTTCGGACCTGGTAATCGTTCCGGTGACGGTGAAGAACCGCGACGGAGCGCTGGTCGGCGACCTCCAACGCGACGAGTTCCGCATTTTCTGCGACAACGTCGAGCAGCAGATCATTTTCTTCACCTCCGACCCGTTTCCGCTTTCGGCCGTGGTGCTGATCGATAACGATCTCTCGATCAAGTCCGCCGAGCAGGTGCAGAAGAGCCTTACCGCGATCTCCGCGGGCTTTGGTCCGGCCGACGAAGTAGCGCTGGTGACGTACAACGAATTCACGAACGTGGTCTCCGACTTCTCCTTCAACAACGATCAGCTCTACACCAAACTGAAGCGGCTCGAGCTGGATTCGCATTTTCCGGGAAGCCCGGTAGGCGGTCCGCTAACGGCAGGACCGACGGCGAATGGGAAGAACACCGAAACCGGGCAGCCGACGCAGCTCGGCGTGCGGCAAGAACCAGAGCACAAGGACCTGGACGATGCGATTTACGATGCCGCGCAAATGCTGAAAGGGCGCGGACGCGATCGTCGCAAGATCGTTTTCCTGATTTCGGACGGCAACAATTCCCACAACAACACGCACAGCTTCGATCAGACGATGCAACTTCTGCTGGCGAACGACGTAGCGGTCTACTCGATTTCGGTGGGCCACGCGTTCATGCAGAAACAGACGCTGCGCCTGGAGCATTACGCGAGCAGATCCGGTGGTGACACTTTTTACGCGGGGAAAGACCGTGGCCTGGAAAATCTTTACTCCGGCGTCACCGAGCAGGCGCGGAATCAGTACACGCTCACCTTTTCGCCGCAGGATACTGACCGCACCAAAGACTTTCACACGATTGAGGTGCGAGTGCGGCGGCCAAATCTGGACGTGAGCACCCGCGAAGGGTACTACCAGAGCGGGCAGCATTAAGCGCTCAGAGAATTTTTTCGAAGTCAACAACACCGCGAAATTTTTATTTCTTGACTTCATTCGCGCTCCATTTAAAACTCGCATTGACGATGGAAGCGCGCGAAAGCGCAGCTGAGTCGCCGGGGAGAAAGTTCCAGAAACTGCGCGGAACCACTCCAAAATGGAAAAAGGGCGCCACTTCAAAGAGTCGGCGCCTTTTTTTTTGCGAATGCGATGGCTCACCGCGTTTGCGCGAAGAGAGTGGCGTTCGCCGGCCACATGTGAGCGTCAGTCCTTGGCGACCACGACGTCGATGGCACCAGCGGCTCCGCGAATAGAAACGAGCTGCTCATGCGACGGGCAGATCGGGCGATAGTCGCAGAATTTGCAGCCGAAGCCGGGCTTTGCCGGAAAGTCGCGAGCGCGGATTCGGTCCGCCACTTCGGCGATTTTCTCGCGCGTTTCCTTTAGAGCTTTGGAGTCGCGCGTGGATTCCACCGCTTCATTTGAAGTTAGGCTATAGAGCACGAGTCGCGCCGGATCGAGTTCCAAAATTTCCTCGACTGCGAGCGCATAAATCCCCAGCTGTAAGTCTTTCGCCGCGGCTTTCTTGTCTTTCGCTTTTCCGGTTTTGTAATCGATGATCTCGACTTTCTTTCCGCTGATGCGATTGATCTGGTCGATGCGCCCGGTCACGACCACGTCGTTGTCCAGCGGCAGCTCGAATTTCTTTTCCTGATAAAGCACGTCGGCCGGCGCGATCGAATATGTTTTCCAGAACGCCTCGAGCTGGCGGCGCCCTTCCTTTTTGTACTCCTCTTTGTGGTAATCGTCGATGAAGCCGCTGTCCGACCAGTGGCGGTCGTAGATCGCCTCCACTTCGGCAAGCGTCACCTTCCCGCGCTTCTTAATTTCGTCAACCATCTCGCGCACCGTAGTGTGCATTACGTTGCCAAACGTGGCCATCGCGTGCGGACCGCCGGCAATCGACCACGAATACTGGAACATGTAGCGCTGCGGGCAGCGGTCATAGCAATCGATCGCCGATGAACTGAGCTGGAGCGGTTCCGGTCGCGGTGGGTGAAACGTTTTGGCCCAGAGGGCCACGCGCGAATAAGCGCGAGTGGTTTCGCTCGCGGGTCCGAAGAGCTGCGCCGGATCACTGGTACTGGCTTCGGGTCCGGTGGTCTCGGCGATCGCGGGAAGAGCGATCTTGGCTTCGAACTGATGAACGTCCTGCTGTTTGACTTTGGCGTTCATCAGGAAATCTTCGAGGAACGGCGACGGCTTGAGCCGCTTATTCAGCACGGTGGAGAGCGTGAGGCGTTGGCGCGCGCGTGTGAGCGCGACGTAAAAGAGCCGGCGCTCCTCCTGCTGCTGAAAATCAAACTGGGGCTGCTCCTCTTTCATTAGCTCGCCGGGAAATTCAAACACCGGCTTGCGCGTTCCGGAAGGGAAGTCGCGGTGCGTGAGCCGCAGGATGAAGACATGCGGAAACTCTAGGCCCTTGGCCGAGTGCACGGTCATCAAATTGACGGCGTCGTCGGTCATGTCTTCTTTCAGATGGATGTCGCCGCCGGCTTCGTAGAAGTAGTCGAGGTATTCGATGAAGTCGGAGAGTTTCTTGCCTTCGCTCTTGCGCTGCCACTCTTTGACGAACGCGACGAAGCGCTCGAGATAATAGCGGTCCTGATCGGTGGGCAACGGCGCGAGCCCGAGACCGGAAATGAGTTCGTCGACGAGTTCCGTCGCCACTTTGCGGCGCGCGCTTGCACGCAGCGCATGAAGTAACGCAACGAGTTCTTCGAGGTGCGCGCCCTCGCGGTTGAGCGGAGCTTCGTTTTTGGACGCTTCGACTTCGTCACTGAGCGAGCGTTTGTTCTTCGCGGCGCGCTCGGCCACGCGGACGAGGTCTTTGGGTTCGAGGCCCCAGTAAGGAGCGCCCAGGACGCGCGCGAAGGCGACGTTGTCGCCGCGCTTCTCGATGATGCGCAGCCAAGCGAACAGATCTTTGACCAGCGTGCTGGTGAGAATCGAAAACTTGCGAATAACGAACGGAATTTCCTTGCGGCGCAAAGCCGCGAGCAGATCAGTGCGGTGAGTGTGTTTGCGGTAGAGAACCGCAAACGATTTCCACGAAAGGCCTCTTTCATGCAGGCGTTCGATTTCTTCGGCCACCCAGTGAGCCTCTTCGGCCGGCGTCGCGAATTCGGCGATGCGGACTTTCTCGCCCTCGCGATTTTCGGTGACGAGATTCTTCTTTGGCAGGAGCGGTGATTTCTCGTTGTGCTGAATGAGCTCGCCCGCCACTCGAAGGATTCGCTGCGTGGAGCGGTAATTCTGCGAGAGCGAGACGAGAAAATCGTCGGCTTTCGGGCCGGACTTTTTGCCGGAGACGCCGCAGAAGCGCTGCAGAAAAATGGTGAAGCTTCCGAACGAAGCGCCGCGGAAGCGATAGATGGCCTGGTCGTCGTCACCGACGGCAACGATATTCCGGCGTTCGCCCGCGAGCAGCCAGAGCAGCTCGAGCTGTGCGATGTTGGTGTCCTGGAATTCATCCACCAGGATGTAGCGAAATTGGTCGCGCATTTTGGCGCGGAGCTCGGCATTGTCGCGCAGCGCGGCGACGGATTCGGCCAGCTGCGCGCCGAACGTGAGCAAATTCCTTTCGCGCAGCAAGCGCTCGCTGACGCGATACACGCGCGAGAGCTCCTCCTGCCGCGCCACTTCGTGCTCGGCTTCTTCCAACGCGTCGGCGTCGAGCTCGGAGCGAACGGCCTCGTGATTGCGGCGCATTTCCTGCACGAAGCGGTCGTAATCGTCGGGAGAGACGAGTTCGTCCTGGCAGCGCGAGAAGAATTCGACGAAGTCGCTGATGAACTCGCCGGGCTCCTGCAAGCGGCGGAACTGCTTGAGATCGAGCTCGGCGATATGGCGGCGGAGAAGAATTTTGTGGTCGATGGTGTCGAGCGCCTGCACATCGGGCCGCACCGGCTTGAGAATTTTTTCGAGGCAGAACGAGTGGAAGGTGCTGAGCCAGAGCCCGTCGGCGCGATCGCCGACTGCTTTTTTGACGCGGCTGGCCATTTCTCCGGCGGCTTTGTCGGTGAAGGTGAGGCCGAGGATGTTTTCACCGGCGAGCGAGGGGTCTCGCTCCAGCAAGGTGCGGATGCGTTCGACGATGACGCGCGTCTTGCCCGTGCCGGCACCGGCGACGACCAGCAACGGGCCGTCGACGTGGTCGATGGCTTTCTGCTGCTGAGAATTGAAGCCAAGAGTCGCCGAGTTTTCTTTGTTGGACATCGCTACGTAACCTGAACGGTTATGGTAGCAGATTCCGGGGTGGCGAAGACAAAGCGAAGAGACTTGGCGTGGCGTAGACATTCGTATCTGCCCAACCGAATCCGTTCGACAATCGATGCCTCGCTCCTAGATCGGGCCTGAAGCCGTGGCGCAGACACTCCTGTCTGCGTGCTGTTGCCGCTGGCACGAATTTTTACCTCACCACCGGAAAGCGAGACGCCGTGCATAAGAAGTGATATCTTCCCGGCGTCGGTGGCGCGCACGACTGGTAGTTCTGACAGTAGTGAGGACAGGTCGGCGGGGATTATTGTCCCCGAAGCGTGGGTGGGCGATGTGGTGTGCACTGGATGACCGGTCTGGGGGAATTTCAATATGCATGCAGGGAGGACGGAGGCGATGAAAAGCAGCGTAACGGCGGTAGTGATTTTCGCGTTTTTGATTTTTCTTCCAGTGTCGCGGGCCCAGGACAAAACACAGTCGGACAATCCGCCCGCTAAGGCGGCAGCATCGACGGCGCCGGCCGCGAAGACCTCGGCTGCGCTGAACATGGACACGTACATCAAGCTTTTGAGGAAAGACGTTCGCTCGCAAAAATCCGAAGTGATGGCCGACGTCATGGAGCTTGATCCGGACCAGGCGGCGAAATTCTGGCCGATTTACCGGGACTATGACGCGGAATTGACGAAGGTGAACGACCTGCGAGTCGCGAATATCAAGGAGTACTCCGAATCCTACAAGGAGTTGACCGATGCGAAGGCGGATGAACTGGTGATGAAGTCGATGGAGTATCAGAAAGAGCGCTCCGAGCTTCTGGCGAAATACTACGAAAAGATGAAGGCGGAACTGGGCGGAGTTACCGCGGCGCGCTTCGTTCAGGTGGAATACCAACTGCTGCTGATCATCGACCTACAAATCGCGTCGGCGCTGCCGATCGCAGGCTCGTGATGGCCGGGAGGGAGAGAATGATGACGCGAATGAAGACAACGATGCTGGCGGTTTGTTTGTCCGGGATTTTTGCGATCTCTTTCGGCGCGGCCGCTTCGCGTCCCGCGCCCGCTCCTGCGCCACAGCAGAAAATGTATTCGGTGCCGGCGGGAACTCCGATTTTGGTGAGGATGCTGGATACGGTGGACTCAAGCAAGAATCCGCCGGGATCGATTTTCACCGCGACGCTGGAGACCAATCTGGTGGTGGGCGACAAGGTAGTGGTGCCGAAGGGAAATACGGTGTACGGAAAGCTCGCGGAATCGAAGCAGGCGGGACGTGCGACGGGCTCTTCGGAGTTGTCGCTGGAGCTTACGAGCATCGTTGTCGGCGGGACGTCGTACCCGCTGATGACCAGCGACTATGAAGTGAAAGGCAGCAGCAGCGGAAAGCGAACCGCGAAGCGGCTGTTGGGCGGAGCGGGGCTCGGCGCGGCGTTCGGAGCCATCGGCGGAAATGCCGGGAAGGGCGCGGCGATTGGCGCGGGGGTCGGTGCCGTGGGATCTGTCGTGCAGAAGGGGAAGTCGGTGAACGTGCCGAGCGAGACGCTGCTGGAGTTTAAGTTGCAGCAGCCTGCGGCGTTGCCGGCGCGATAGGGCGGAGAGAGAACGGAACGCGGAGCTGGGGCACGCAGAGCCCTCCTGCATCAGGGTAGGAAGGAGTGACTGCTCCACCGATTGGAGCGGATTTGTGCGCGCAGAATTCGCGTGGGTAGGGTTCGGTGCTATGAATTACGGCACGAACGGAGTAACGGGGGAGTGCGATGAAGCGAACAGGTGAGGATGGTGGACGCAGGAGCGGAGTTCAACGCCGGCGGGGGGCTGCAGGGGCGCAGATTTGCTCCGCGTTGCTGGGGATCGCGATGGTGGCGATGGCGCTGACGGCGACGGCCGGAACGAAACTGGCGTTTTCGTGGAGGAATCCTGCGTATACCGGCGCGAGCTTCAAGAATATTTTGATTCTGGCGGTGAACGGGAAGGCTGCCCGGCGCGCGGACTTTGAGGACCGGATGACGACGGTGCTGGTGAGGCCGGGCGTTCAGGCGGTGCAGAGCTATTCGTTGATTCCGAGACCGGAGGCGACACCGATCGACCCTGCGCAGCTTCGCGATGTAATACAAGGACAGGGATTCGACGCGGTTCTGGTTTCCCGCATGACGCATTACAAGAAGACGGAGACTTATGTTCCGGGCGATGCGTTTCCGCTCGATCCTTATTACGGGACGTTTTACGGATACTACGCGTGGGTGTCGCCCGTGGTGTACACGCCGGGATACATGGAGACCGACACGAAGGCGCAGATCGAAACGAACTTATATTCGACGGCGACGCAGAATGGGCAACTGGTGTGGACCGGCACGAGCACGATCGTGGATCCGCGGTCGCCCGCGAACGCGATCAAGGATGTGGTGAAAGAAGTGGTAGATGCGCTGCAGAAGCAGAGCGTGATCTAGATTTAGATTTCGGCGCGCCGGCGAATTTTGCTTCATGGGTTTGACGGGATGGCGTATAGGGGCGCGAAAAAGGGACCACCCTCGTTTTCAGCTCTTGATTTTGGGCGCTAATTTCAAAGTAGAACCGACAACCGCTGAGCGAGCCGCTAGCGTTTGGTACAGAGCACTCTCAGCGGCGGATTGCAAGTTAGGATGAACGAGATAGCACTATTTGCGCGGCGTCTATGAACCTTAAATCGCCTTCCGCTGATGAATATGGAATACGATCTGGGCCAACACCGAACCATAGGAATATTGCGCGGACCAGTTCAAACGCGACAGCTTCCGGGTGTAATTTGAGTTGTGGAAAGGCGACTGCAATTTGGCGTTTTGTGGAAGTTTCCGGCGCGTAATGTCGGTCGTCGGTCAGCGACCACCACGCACTTGAGACCGGATGCGGAATGAGAAAGAGTCTCATCCCATCCACAAAAGCGTTTTTGATCTCAACCGCGACTTCCAGTTGTGAGGGCTGCGGGCGTAGATGTTGGGACAGCGCGGAACACAGGTTGCAAAAATTCAGTGAGAACTCGATTAAGGCCAGCGTGTTGAGGCGGGGCATCTCTTTAAAAACGCGATCGGACATACCCCACGACATAAATTCCGCGTCTCCGGGCACGCGAACGAAAAGCGAGCCGTCTTCGTAGACCTGAATTAGTTTCCGTTCAGCGCTCTTTAGTTCGAGGTAATCACCTTTGATAATTCGAGCGCGATCATGGGTCACCAGATCCCACCCATGTGGACGGATTTGCCCCGGAGCCTCCAGAAGCGAACGGAGCTGACCCTTCTCGAAAAAACCCGAAAATGCGGTTTTTTCTCGCGAGAACATAGAGAAGATGAACGCCGGGCGATTACTCGTCATCGGGCTTCTTCGTTGTTGAGGATGCGCGCCGCTCGTTCCGCATAAAGTTGTTCGCGGTCAATCTCAGCGTTAATGGGTTGTACCCCGACTTCTATTAGCCTATCTAGCTTTTCTTCAACTCGCGCCAGCGTTTGAGGCACGGGGTGCTTGCCGCTCTGGGTGTACTTATAGAGCTCAGCGACGGTGAATGGATCGTTATCGCTTCCATTGCGTTTAGCGATGCCGAACACAATCTGCTTTAAAGCCGCGCCATCCTCAGTCACTCTTGCGATGAGGAAGTATTTGCTCGTTGCACTCTGCGCCGGCACCTCGACGATGCCGACACCAAGAGCCTCGGGCTCTTCGACAGGCAACCAGTACGCTTTCAGACCCCGGATCTCCGGATGTACATGTTCTCTGACAATTCCGAGATATTGAGCGGTGTCGAAATCGTCTTCGGCGCAGAGATCATAGGCCACGATCCTTTCTGTAATCGCCTCGGGGACTCTAGCGGTCGAAAGGCCGACGATCAGAAAGCCGCCGTCGGCATTTGCAAAAGCAGAAACGTCTTTGGCGAGCTCGTAACGGCCCGTGGGGGAAGTAAAGTCGTATGGCTGTGCTGCTTTAACTTCAAGCCACGCGTCCTCGTCTAATCCTACGAGTTCGCCAAAATGACGAGCGTCGAGAATTGTTTTAATTGAATCAAATGACATTACGTCACACCCATTCCGATGAAATGATGTCTGACCGCTCTGCCAAACTCAATGCACGCGACTTCCAGTGGGGTCGGATGAGGGGAATGTGTCGCGCCATCCTTGCGTGTCCAGGCACCTTTCGTAGAACAAAGCTCGTTCGGATCTAAGCTACTTTAATCCTATTGGTCACTGCCCCGATGACCCTTCTAAAGCGCACTTGAATGTGAGCGACACCAATCACCGAGTTGTTCGATCTTTTCAAGAGCAGCAGGAAAGGCTTGATACGAGAGTCGGACGGAGTCGGGTGTGACTTTGGCGTTTTGCGGATGCACCGCGTCGTTCCGTTGGACTCGTATTGCCTCTACAAGTGACGCGACGTGTGCTTCTGCCCCCTCATGAATTGAGTACGGAATGATCTTGCGTTGGATGCCACTTTTTATCTCATTTACCACGAAATCGACAAGCTTCTTCAGACTTCGCTCCGCGTCGATCAAGTTTCGTAACCGCGTTTGCTTGGCAGCGTTGCTGAGCGCAGGTTTTAGTGAGTCCGCCAAGAGGTAGATAGACTTCTCGGCAGCTGCACCAATCATGACGGCTGCCGAGAAGTCGTTTCCACGAACGAACGCTGATAATCCCTCAGCAACATACTCCTTAATGATCGGATCAAGTGTATGCACGCGTTTTTTTAGGTGTTCGATGTAGGCCTCGGAATCCTCAGGCGCGGGTTCCTCGGATGCCGCCCACTTCGCTCCGCGCTCTGTTATGTAAAAACCTTCCATCGCGTTGCTTCCAGGAATGGAGTAGAAACCCGCGGCATGTCCAGATGGAATGAGCATAGTGAAACCAGCAATGTACAAATAATTGAACGCCTCGGTTGCCGCGAACCGTAGATCCATAGGTGATCTGCCGAACTCAAAGTGGCTGGCATCGAAGCCCCTTTGAGGCGGGTTTCTGTATACGCCCGGCATTTGGGCGGCTTCGAGCGCGGCCCAGAGCCTATTTGCAAAATCCACGAAGTCAAGTCCCGCGTGCGTATCCAAACCGCCGAGGCTCCGCCGCGCGAAAGGCAGAATCGAACCCAGAGAATATTTAAACGATGAGGCTGCCATAACCGCGACGACTGTACCACATGTTAAATTAAAGCGTGACTCAAGTAGGATGTATTGCATTTTGCAGTACTCGCAAGCGGGTCTAAGCTACCTCAGTGGATTTCGGAGTAGAGAGTCCGACGAGAAGGAGTCAACTAAGCCAGTGGCCGAGTACGACGCGTTTGAAGACACAAAAGTAAAAATAGTGAAAAGGGCGCTCGCTCCCACCGATTCGGACCTTGAGCTTCAGGTCGTTGCTTATGTTTATGTAGGCGCTGAACAGTATCGTGTGTACGCCCCCGGAATAGCAGATACGGACGCGCTAGACTGGCTTTGGAACATGACGGTACGAAACTCGTTGGACGAAAACGCGCCCGAATCGCAGAGGATTCTTGTCCTTAAGTATGTAGAGGGCGAGCTGAACAAATCGGCTGCGGTGAAACCGCAAAAGCAACCAAAGTTCACAAAGCCAACTGAGATAGTTGCGCCGTTTCACACCTATAAGCTCGGAGACAAAATCAAAAAAGGCAGTTCATCGGTCCTTTACAACGTGACGGATTCCGAGGGGAAGCCTTTTGCACTAAAGGTGATGTTACAACCGCACGGAAAAACACTCGCAAGGTTTCAGAACGAAATTGACTTTTGCTATACCGAACGGTCAAAACACATTGTCAAAATCGTTGAGTACGGGAGGACGCAGGACGGCTACACCTTCTACGTCATGCCATATTACCCGGGCACGCTGCGCGAACTAATCACGAAGAAGATTAGCCCGGGGATCATTCTGCCGCTCTACGCTCAACTTCTGGACGGGGTTGAAGCGGCGCATTTGTTCGGAGTCACTCATCGCGACATTAAGCCAGAGAATATCTTATACAGCAATGTGGACAACCTCATCGTATTAGCGGACTTTGGGATTTCTCGATTCAAAAAAGATGATCTACTGGTGCCCGTTGAAACGGCACCTCACGAAAAACTAGCGAACTTCACGTACGCAGCGCCCGAACAAAAAACGCCCAGCGCGTCTGTCGATCATCGCGCCGACATATATGCGCTCGGTTTGATTTTGAATGAGATGTTCACCGGTGTGGTGCCACAGGGTACGGATGTGAAGCGAATACGCGATGTCGACCCCACCTTTGCGTACCTCGATGACCTCGTTGATTGGATGATGCGGCAGGATCCGGATAAACGCCCGAAGTCGGTGGCCGCAATCAAGGAACAGCTTATCGCTCGGAAGAATGATTTTGTGCAACAGCAACGGGTGGACGCGCTTAAGGGCACGGTTATTCAGGACTCTGAAGTAGACGATCCGATAATCTCTGATCCTATTCGGGCCGTCGAAACCCTTGATTTCGAGGCCGGCGTGCTTAGCATTCGCCTCAATCAGAGAGTGAATCCTAAGTGGGAAAGAATCTTTCGAAACAAGGCAACTGCCTACTCCGCAAGTGTGTCAGCGGGTCGAATACAATTCAGGGGCGATCGCGCTCTAATTCAAAGCGACGAGCGAAACTTGCAGGCGATGGTGAATTATTTTCGACAGTATATCGGAGCCACTAACGAAGAGTATGCGGGTGTTATCCGAGCTGAACATGCAGCTGAGTTAAATTCTCAGCGCAATCGATTGCAAAACGAAATTAAGGCGCAAGAAGCCAAGGTTAAATTGTTGAAAGGCGTCGTTCTCTAATCGTTCATGCCGCCTCGAATCGTTAGTTTAAACACCGGGATTCACGACACACTCAGGGTGCCAGCACCTAACAAATTACGAAATCGGACGAGTGGGTTCGGCGATTCGGTTGACTCCCGTTAACTTCGCGAGCCTTTGCCAATGTCGAGGGTGGGGTCGCTTATCCCCACGGCGAATTGAAGTCGCATAAGGGTGCGAAACGTCTATTGCTTGGGCGATCCGGGACACTTCGATACGCGATAGCAATGGTTGAATTTCGTTTCGGAAAACAGCCTCGCTCAGCCATTTCGGCTGAGTATCGGTGTTCCAATTGCGTAACGCTAGGTGTTGTTTGGCCTGAGTTCTACCGCGCCGGGTTTCGGCGATGGCGCTGTGGGTGTTTACGCGACCAAGTTTAGCAATCTCGACCATAGTTGCGCGAGAAGCGGCGATAGCACACGCTCGACAGGTATGGCTCCGCAAACCTTTCAGCGCGTTTCCACATACGTTACAAACACGGCTGAGGTGTACGACGGAGGGCTCCGGACCAAAACTGCCCCCGCCTTTCGAGATCCTGCGGTAACTCTGTGTGAGCCTTGTAGCGGGGGTGAGGGTCGGGACGGTTTTGGAAGTGATGACCAAAGCGCGCGAGAGACCCATTCCGCCGTCGGCGAAATAGCGGCCCTCCACATTTCAGCGGTCTCTGAAAGTTGTGCAGCGAATTTGGACATCAATCTGCAATTTCCATCACGCTCTTCAAAAAACCAGCTCCGGCTGAGTGGACGTTTCGTAAGACAGCCAAGAACGTAAGCGTCCACATCAGGACGCGCCGCTTCCATCAAGTCGCAAGCAAAGCTATCACGCCAACGACTGTCTACGTGGAGAACGCCGATGCCCGGGTCAAGACCCAGTGCTGCTAGTGCAAGCCGAGATTCCGCTTCAAGCATCGCATACAGATAATTCAACATCGCATTCGGTGGATTGACAGCCAGCCATGGTGATCCGGTCAGGGTCGATTTACGCGTCCCAAATCATAGCCGATGGTCTGGCACCCGCGAGAGTTCACGCGATGGAAACTGAATTGGCAATTCGCGCCACGCCGACCAGTAGGTATTTCCGACGCGTGCTTCAAGTTCGCGCACCATATCGATGCTCGTCGCGCGGCTCAACGCTTCGATCATTCGATTGATCATTTCGGCAGCACGCTCGTTGCAGAGTCTTGTACGTACAACGATTTGCTGCCCGACGAGTTCCGATGGATTAATTCGCGAGCGATTGTTAGAGCGAGACCTATGTGGGCTGCCATCGCTTGAGCGCGGCGGAGTCGAGCGTCCGACGGATAGGCGGGGCCCGTTCTCGCGAGCACGGAGCCGTTGCGTTCGAGCATCACGAATGCGGCGTCTTGATCTGCGAGCCAACGAAGCGCGGAAAGCGGAATAAAGCCGTCCGAACCGATCAGCGCGAGTCGTCTCCGTCCGTGCCCAACTAGCGCGAGTCGCGCTTTCCGACGATCTCCTGCGATACCGTCCTCAATCGTCAAATGCCCGCGTTGAACCTGGATTCGAATTCCGTATCCGAATACCATCATGACGCCGTGTTAGGGGGCTATGTTGTGAGTGATTTGGTGCTGAGTCAGAAGTTCGGATCCGTCTGATGAGCTGCCATGGAGTGATGCCTCCAACGGTGGTTAGGGCTTGTCGTCTGCTTCCGACGGCGACAGGCCCATTCTTTTTGTCGGCATCAATTCTGGCGCAACGGTTCTGCGTTCCCGTTGCCGCTACGTACGCAGCGCGAACATCAGTCCGCATGTGTGCAGGAAAACGTCCTCCAGTCGCCTTCCGTTGGCGGTGGAGGCGACCCAGAAAAGGTCTGGCAGAGTTCGTTGAGTTCCAGCAGGAGAGCCTCGTCTAAGCGCTCGCAGTCCATAGAGAGATCGAAGCGCTAGCAGTCGGATCAAGAAACACTAGGTTTTATGCTCAGTTCATGCCGTTCTTGATGAATTCGGCTCGGATCCTTGTGGAGGCGTACCGCCGTTATTTCCGGTTGGCGCTCGCAAGTAGCCGAGGGTGCGACCACAATCCCGACGATGGGCCTGCAATGAGCTTCGAGAGGACATCGGAGTTGCATTCGACTGGCTAACCAATGGTAGGTTCTAGCGTGCGAACGACGAAAATCGATTGTGAGACTGGTGGCCTCGATACCGTTTGTTCCGGGTGAAGCCATGTCTGTGTCGATTCCGACGGGTCTTACCCCGGGTTCGGAACCACGAACTTGGTGGTGCGCTCGATGTTGGACATTCGTCGTTTACCCTCCGGGAATCAACGTCTTTACGACAAAGCACGTACCGGACACGACTTCCGACGAAAAATTGAGTCCGGCG
>CAVREY010000014.1:0-390873 GCA_963720225.1 uncultured Acidobacteriota bacterium
GCGACGGAGGAGATGCTGATGCGCCGGGTTCGCTTAAAGAAAAAAGCAAAGCGGAAGGTTCGTATTAAGCGTCGTGGCACGCCTCGGCGAGTCACCGCTTCGCGTGTGCGGGTGCGGGAGCAAAAGCCTAGGCAGAGAAAGTCCTGCCCGAAAGTGACGCTGGACTTTAAGACACAAACCTCGCAAGGGCGGAAAGATCGTCGTTCGAAAGCGTCGACGTTCCGCTTCTCGCCGATCTGGGGCCGAAAAGACGCGGAGCAACCAAAGCGCGAAATCAATGTGTCGGCGGTTGGAGGGGTATAGAACCCGTTCCGGACGCTTCGCCGAGGCAAGCAAAACTTTCTTCAAAGCGTTTGATCTGAAATCAACAGATTTCTGAGAACGGGCGATGCGGAGTCACTTCAACAGTTCGGGGCAAACGTATCAGAGGCGTCGGGCCTGAACACTGACCTGAAACGCATCCGGGAATTCGCTGACGCCGATGAGATCAAACTCGACGGCCTCTGCCGGGATCAGCGCGGCCACGGACGACGGAAATAGTTGGCACGAGTTTGGGCAGCCCAACGGAAAACGTAGAGGCGGTCCATGAAACAAAAAAAACAAAAGGAGATCGGAAGTATGAAAACGCCATTGATTCGCAAGCCGGGAAAAACTGAAGGCACCACTGACTATCACCCCTGGTTAACACCGGAAGCGCTCGGGAAGTCAGGAAAGGGCACGGTGACTTCGTTGGGAACCATGCGCGCCAGCCATTCGGAATTTGGCGAAGGTATCGTTCTCGACGTGAAGGTCCGGCGGTTTGATGTATTCGTGGACCGTCAGGTATGACACCCCGAACTATTCGAAGCTTCACGAGAAGTTCGGAGACTCTGAAAAGAAGTGGAAAGGCGTGGTCAAGGTCGAAGTGAAAGAGCACAAGGGAAAGGAGTACATCGCGGTCGTCTGATCGTGGTCATATCTGCTTCGTCTGCGGAGAGCATTGACCGAACCCTCTGCGGACGGAGTAGGCAGCGGTAGACAATGAGAATGCGCCCTTGGAACAATCCGGCTCGCGCCGCTCGTCGAAAGGTGGAATTGTGCGAGCAGAACGGCAGCGATGCAGTTCGCTGCATATACTGCGGAAATACTGATCCGCTTGTTGTGCGTCCCCGCCGAATTCAAGATCACCATTTTCTTAGCCGAGAGCGAGACTCAGCCACGGCACCTGTTTGTTTGAATTGCCACGCGGTTGCGCACGAACACATCCGAGACGCGAATATAGCCATGCGGTGTGAAAAAGATTCCACTGCATTAGCACGCGCAATGTTCCGATTGCTGGGAGTTCACTTTTCGTTGCTCGCAGAGACGTGCCGACGACTAGCTAAGAAAATGGACAAGGCATGACGTGCTACACGATCTCCACCTTAGAGCGCATGTCGTGGTTTCAGGCGGCGAAAAAGCGCGTGCGAAGAATACAAACGCATCCTCGCGCCCACCCAAGCTGTGGCCTGACAATGCTCTTGTCTGGGACACAGAATCGACGCTCGATCTTGAACAGAGGCTCAACTTTGGTGTCTGGCGCTTCTGCGAACTGCAAGACGGCGACTACGTTTCTATCCAGGAAGGCATCTTCTACCGCGACGGACTGCCCGCCAAAGATATTTTAGAAGTCGTTCGCTACGCCAAAAACAAATTAGCCGACAGGCTTGTCCAAAAAGCTGACCGCGAATTGGTGGTGCTCACCCGGTCGGAATTCGTTGAACGCGTATTCTGGGAGTCGGTGCGTGCTGGCGCGCTAATCGTAGGCTTCAACCTGCCTTTTGATATTTCGCGAATCGCGGTTCGCTGGACAGCGGCGCGCGACGGTGGTTTCTCGTTCGTTCTCAGCCAACTCAGCAAGAAGGGCGTCGAGAATGTTCATCGCCCGCGCGTGCGAATCGCGCCTCTTAATGGAGTGGCCGAGAAGATCGAACTAACGGCTGTGCGTCATAAGGGTGAGCAACATCGTTGGCGTCGTGACTGCTTCCTTGACCTCCACACACTGGCGTTCGCACTGACCGACAAGAGCCATTCCCTAGAGAGCGCAATCGAGGCATTCGGCTCAAGGGTAAAGAAGCAAAAGCACGATCCGACCGGAAAGATATCGGCCCCTGAGATCAACTACGCTCGGCAGGATGTTCGCGCGACGCTCGGTTTACTCAATGCGCTAAAGCACGAATACGAATTGCATCCGATCCGTTTGCCTCCATACAAAGCGTACAGTCCCGCTTCGATTGGGAAGGCTTATCTGCGCGCCATGGGAATTGAAGAGCCCTTTACCAAATTCAAGAATATTCGCCCCCGACTTCACGGCATTGCGATGTCTGCGTATTTCGGTGGCAGGGCCGAATGTCGCATTCGACGTTGGCCCGTGCCGGTGGTTCCGGTCGATTTGACGAGCGAATATCCGAGCGTCGACGCGCTTCTGGGACTCTGGAACATTTTGACGGCTCAACGTTTAGACATCGTCGACGCCACCAAGGAGGTTAGAAAAATCCTGAAATCGGTAACGCTAGAACAGCTATTTCAGCCATCGTTTTGGAAAAAGCTCAATTTCTATGCATTGGTGATCCCTGATTGGGAGGTCGTGCCTGTACGGGCGGTGTATGGCACGAGCGGCGGTACGTGCAATATCGGCTTGAACGAACTTCAGTGGAAGCAAAAGCTTTGGCTCGCAGGGCCCGATTTGCTCTCTGCGGTGCTAAACGGCCATATTCCCAAAGTCTTCAAGGCATTTCGTATTGTCCCGCGTGGCAAACAACGTGGATTGAGGCCGATTAAATTGCGTGGTGAGATTCTGGTTGACCCGAGAAAAGAGGATTTCTTTACACGGGTAATCGAATACCGAAAGCAAAATAAGCATAATTTTCATCTGGAATATTTTCTCAAGATTTTGGCGAATAGCACTTCATACGGGACATATCTCGAATTGAATCCCGTAAAGGTCGAACGAGACAAGCGACCAAAGATCGCGGTCTATTCCGGCGAATTGGTGAAAAAACAGCTTGCTCCGGACACAATTGAACAACCTGGACGCTTCTATTTTCCGCTTCTTGGCGCGCTGATTACGTCTGGCGGGCGTTTGCTCCTCGCAATGATCGAGCGTTGTGTGCGCGATGCGGGAGGGACGTATCTTTGCTGTGATACGGATGCCCTAACAGTTGTCGCCAGCAAGAAAGGTGGAATTGTCCAACTGCCTGACGGCGCTTCAATTCGTGCATTGTCGTGGGTGGAAGTCGACCGAATTGCACGTCGATTTGACTCGCTTTCACCATACAACCGGAAAATTGTTCCGCATTTACTGCGGTTAACCGACGAAAATCAAAATAAAAACGGAATTCAACGGCAATTGTACGGATTTTCGATTGCCGCAAAGCGTTATGCGCTCTACACCACGAAATGCGGCAACAATTATTGCGACCACTCCAATTGCGTCAAAATTGTAGATCCGAAAGCCCACGGTTTAATCTTTTTTGCCCCTAGTGATGAAAGAGAAAAAGGCTTACCGAAGTGGTGGTGGGAATTGTGGCGTTTTCTGCTGTCCCTCGAATTCAGACAAATCAAAGATCCCGAATTCAAAGTTTTGATGATCGGCGGGAAAGCAGTCGATGCGCACACCGCCCGTGCAATTAACGGCCAACCTAGATGGATTTCCCTGCCAGCAATGCTGAAAATGAGAATTTCGACGCCACACTTTATGGAGCAAATGAAAGGAAAGGTCAGCCCGTTTGGATTTGTTTTGCATCCCCGCACGCGCGAGAACGCGAAATTGACTCTGCTTACGGCATTTAGCAGGAATCGCGCATTGTGGGCTAAGTCCTTATGTGTCAATACGCGCGACGGAACATTCCATCGACTTGATGAAATTTCGCGGCCTGATGTAATTACTTTGGGCGACGTTTTATGCGGGTATATCCAACATCCTGAAATCAAATCTCTGGGTCCGGACGGCGAGAAATGTACTGCGGAAACGCGCGGTCTGCTAAAGAGAATTCCAATTAGGGGCGGCCTTCACCACCCAATTGGAAAAGAAATTTCACGATTTGAGCAAGGCCAGGATGATTTCATCGAAAATGTCGAGGACTCCGTTATTCGATATGACGGTGGGCGAGTCGCGGCGAACGAGAGTTTAAAAGCTGAGATCAAGAAGCTCGGATTGCGTAAAACAACCAAGGAGACCGGTCTCGACCGGAAAACGATTCGTGGCGTTCTCAGCGGGCAAAAAGTAAAAGTCTCAACGCTTGCGAAGGTCGTGAGCGGGTTGCAATCCTAATGGCAACGGGAAGCCTTTCGTTGAGGTTGAAGTGGACTATGGGCGATGACCGAATATACACTTCGCCCGGAGGCAACCAGCATGTCGCCACGGCACCGAGATCAATCTGGGGAATGGGAGCGAAAGCATAACAACACTTTGGTCAGCACGGTCCGACGATCCGACCCCAACTTCGCCGTTGGGCTCGTTCGAAGCGACGCCTATCTAGGAACCCTGAAGGAGAAGCTAGATCTTCCGTCTGATACTTCGGAGAACAAACTTAGGATCGAATGTCGAAAGCGTCAGGCAAAGCTCTAACCGCAGCCAATGCTTTTCGCCTAGATTGGCCCAAAGAACGGTGATTCGTACACGTCGAGCCTGAAGGTCACAATTTCCTTAAAGGGGATTTCGATGCGCTCAACAGCCTTGATGTTGTTAGTGCTTTGGTGCTGGACAGTCGTCGGTATGCGTCAGCCGAAACAGGCTTCCGCTGAGGCGATGACGGCTGAAGACCTTCGAGAGATTTGTATTGGCGCTAGCGCAGAATCCAAAGCATCGTGTCGATTTTATCTCCTAGGAATTACGCAGGGAATTTCCTTGGGAATGGAAATCGCCGATGGAAAGACTCAAGGTGGCCGTCCGTGTATCCCGGAAAATCTCTCCGCTTCCGCCATCGAGCTGACAGTCAAAATTAAACTGGGGCAAGACTTGATGGTGTATCCGGACGATCAAAAACTCGATGCATCCGGATTGGTCGGCGCGATTCTTGTTTCGACCTTCCCATGCCGCAAGCCAAGTACTAATTGAGGCTGATATGTGCTTTCGACAACCGAGGATTTCCACTTTAAAGATCGTGGCGCTGATGCTGTTTGTTCACACATTCGCTTTACTCTCCTTCGGGCATCAAAAGCCGAAGAACAACGAATGCAAAGCTTACTTCATTGTTGTTGAACAAGACGCGGTAACCGTCAACCTGAAAATGATCGGCTTTAACGACCCTCAACAAAGTTGGTATGCGAAGCACGGAGGAGAATTTCCTGGATTGTGTCCCGTCACTGGCGATGCGACTGGAAAACGCATGACGCTTGACGCGGCGAGCCAGGACCACCTTGAGTCGGTAGTGGGGACTTCGCCACTGTTCGAAATTGCATGGGAAGAGCACAAGGTATTCGTTCCTGACACCAACGGGGGGGCACTACGCGTTTCAAGCAAACGGAGTACTGTCACGCTGGGAACCCAGCAAGCAAGACTTCGTGCCCATCGCGCCAATCCACAATACCAATCACACTATTTTTTCTTCGTCTTCTACGTCACTTCTGAAGGACGGCTTTAAAGCAATTCAGTCACAGTGAAGACGGTCACTTCACACGCTTGACCATGATCGTTTCGTCTTCGTCTTCCACTTTCATGCGGCAGCCGCCAGAGACAGCATAGATCGTTACGTCCGGGCGATAGGAGTATGAATATGTGTAATCGTATTCCGCTTGTTGCCAGATCTGGCCGTTATCGAGCTTGAATATTGTTTCACCATCCCACCCGTTAAAATCTCCTGAGATTGTAGTCTCGATGGCCGGACTGCATCCGGACGACACCTTCCCAGTCTGGGATTCTTTCCCAGTGGTGACCAGACCGAGTTTTTGTACCACGGTGAGTGAGAGAGTTTACATCACAACCTCATGGGGCCACGCCTCAAAGGGCGGCTCTCCGGTCGCCTACGGCTCCCTGCGAGCCACCCTTTGAGGCGTGGCCCCATGAGGTTGTGTGAGGTCCTCCCCGAAAACTGGTCCAAGGGAGAGAGAGAAAATCCGGCAAAATGGGCAGTCTGAAGGAGGATTGTCGGATGAAAAAGACCCGCTATACGGAAGAGCAGATTGCCTTCGCGTTGCGGCAAGCAGATACGGGGACACCAGTGGGCGAAGTAATCCGGAAGATGGGCATCTCCACGCAGACGTTTTATCGCTGGAAGAAACAGTATGGGCAGATGGGCGTGGACGAGATCCGGCGATTGAAGCAGCTGGAAGAGGAGAACCGGAAGCTCAAGCAACTGGTGGCGGATCTGAGTCTAGACAAGCTGATGTTGCAGGATGTGCTTTCAAAAAAACTCTAAGGCCTGGTCGGCGGCGGGAGTTGGTACGCGATCTGGAAGGGCGGTATGGAGTAAGCGAACGGCGAGGTTGTCGCGTGCTCCTGTTTTTTAGGTCTTCGCACCGCTACGAAGCGACCCGGGACGACCAGGCCGGATTACGGATGCGGATTCGAGAGCTGGCAGAAGCTCGGATTCGCTATGGCTACTATCGGATTTATATTCTGCTGCGGCGGGAAGGATGGAAGGTGAACCACAAGAGGGTGTACCGGCTGTACCAGAAGGAAGGGCTGAGTCTGCGCAGGAAGAGGCCGCGACGACACGCCAGTGCCGCCCAGCGAGTCGCACGAATCGAGGCGGGTGCTGCGAATGAATGTTGGTCGATGGATTTTGTATCCGATGCTTTGTATGACGGGCGGCGATTGCGGGCTCTGACGGTCGTAGATAACTACACGCGGGAATGTCTGGCGATCGAAGTGGATCAAGGGATCGGCGGAGGACAGGTGGCGGAAGTTCTGGGACGGATCACGATGGAACGACGGACACCAAAGACGATTCGAGTAGACAACGGCCCGGAGTTTGTTTCGAAGGTGCTGGATCAATGGGCGTATCGAAACGGTGTGAAGTTGGATTTCAGCCGGCCCGGAAAGCCAACGGACAACGCGTATGTAGAATCGTTCAACGGTAGCCTGCGAGATGAATGTCTGAATGTAAATTGGTTCTTGTCTCTGCAAGACGCTCGGAGCAAGATCGAGGCTTGGCGGCGGCACTACAATGAGAGTCGTCCTCACTCCGCGCTGGGAGACGTGCCGCCCAGCGAATTCGCCAGCAAGGGCGGGGCTAGCCCCGCCCTTGCTGGTTCTGCAAGACCCGGAATTTTCACTCCCTAGCTGGACCTAAAATGGGGGGACCTTCATGTGATGTAAACTCTCTCACTCACCGTGGTACAAAAACTCGGTCTGGTCACAACCAATCGCCGATGGATTCCCCGAAAATCCTTGATTCGGAGACTTGTTTGTCGCTTTCGCGTAGCTTTGTCTTAACTTCGAGTTTGAACATTTTCCCGGTACCGGGATCAGAAACCAAAATGTCCACACCCTTAGTGTGTCCCAGGGTCATATTCGCGTCGTAGTTTAGCAGTGCAAGTTGCGAAAGCACCGCGAACTCGCCAGCAAGAGAGACGCCGTTCTTGTTCGTTTTCATAACTCCGAGTATGCATAGCGTGTTCTTACTGGACAACAAACTTAACGAGCGTTTACGAGAGTCGCGAGGAGGGGTGGTCCCTTTTTCGCGCCCCTATCCGCCATCCCTTCATGGGTTTGACTCCGCTGCGGCGCGCTCCTATACTCCAGCCCTCAGCCCTCCATGTGACCTTGGGAGGATGCTTCATGTTCCAAAGAATTTCATTTGTGATGATGCTGGCCGCTGCGTGCGCGGGCGCGAGTTTTGCGGGAGGCGGCGAGAAAGTTCCCCAGCCGAAAATCACGGTGCAGGCGAGCGGGACGACTCAACTTTTGATTGCGGTGAGCCCGGTGAATTCCGAAGTGGTGTGGGCGGCAGGTACGGGCGGGACGTATGTGGTCACGACGAACGGCGGAAAAACCTGGAAGTCGGGAGTGGTGCCGGGCGCGGATGCCCTGCAGTTCCGCGACGTGCAAGGCGTGAGCGACAAAATCGCGTACCTGCTTTCGATCGGCGACAACACAGCGGATTTCAAGATCTACAAGACAGAGGATGGCGGCGCGACGTGGAAGATCGAATTCACGAACGAGACGGTGAACGCGTTCTACGATTGCTTCGCGTTCTGGACGCCGAACCGCGGCTTGGCGCATAGCGACTCGGTGGACGGCGTGTTTCCGGAATTGAGGACCGTGGATGGAACGCACTGGCAATCGATCGAATCGAAGATGCCGCCGGCGCTGGCGGGTGAAGCTTCGTTTTCGGCGAGCGGTACATGCGTAACGACGCAGGGACTGACGAATGCGTGGATCGCGACGGGCGGTTCGACCGTAGCGCGGATTTTGGCGACACGCGACGGCGGAAATTCGTGGAAAGCCTACAACACGCCGCTGGTAAGTTCGGCGAGCGCGGGCGGAGTTTCGGTGGCGTTCCGCGATTCGCGGCACGGAATTTTGGGCGGAGGAGACCTGGGGTCGAACGCGAGCGCAGAGACGGCGACCTCCGACGACGGCGGGCAAACCTGGACGCTGACGAACAAGCCGCCGCTGCAAGGCGCGATTTTCTGTCTGGCGTATGTGCGGGGACAGCGGTTTGACGACGAAGGAAACTACTGGGATTTTGTGAACGGCAAAAGCTTCGGCTGGGGCTGGAATGAGGATTACGAGTTTGAGCGCGCGGTCGTGGTGACCGCGGAAACCGAGCCGGACTTTTCGTCGGGAGATGCGGCGTGGTCGCCCGATGAGGGCCACACTTGGTACACGATTCCGGGCGTGAGCGGGAACTGGGCGGTTGCGTTCGCGAATCCCCATGCGGGATGGTTCGTAGGGAACAACGGGCAGATCACCAAGATTAGCTTCTAGCTTCTGAGCTGCCGCTGTTTTCAAGTTGAGAGGGGCGCGTGAGTCGATGACTCATGCGCCTCTTTTTTTGCGGAAGGTTTCCGCTCCTGCTCCTTGCACAAAATTGACCGGAGGAACGAGGCGCGAGTATTCTTATGAGTGGTATAAGGGAATTTTCGCGAGCTGGGAGCTGGAGCGATGGAAAAGGCTGTGATTTTGAGTGCGGTGCGTACTCCGGTTGGGAAATTCATGGGCGGGCTGTCGCCGCTTTCGGCGCAGGAATTGGGAGCGAAAGTGATCGCTGAGGCCGTGCGGCGGGCGGACATTGAAGCGGGACAAGTCGATGAAGCGATCATGGGCAACGTGGTACAGGCGGGGCTGGGACAGAATCCAGCGCGGCAGGCGGCGCTGAAGGCGGGGCTTGCGCCGCGCGTGGCGGCGATGACCATTAACAAAGTGTGCGGGTCGGGGCTGAAGGCAGTCGCGCTGGCGGCGCAGGCCGTAATGCTCGGCGAGTCTGAGATTGTGGCGGCGGGCGGAATGGAGTCGATGTCCAACTGTCCGTATTTGTTGAAAGGCGCGCGGACCGGATTTCGCCTCGGCAACCAGGAAATGATCGACTCGATGATCAACGACGGCCTGTGGGATTCGTACGAGAACTACCACATGGGAATGACGGGCGAGAACGTTGCGGAGAAATACAAGATCACGCGCGAGGAACAGGACAAGTTTGCGCTGGCGAGCCATCAGAAAGCGATTCGGGCGATGAAGTCGTGTTGCGTTTCGTCGCAGATCGTGCCGGTGGAGATTCCGCAAAAGAAGGGCGAGCCGTTGGTGATCAGCAAGGACGAGTCGCCGCGCGAGGATACGTCACTCGAGGCGCTGGCGAAGTTGAAGCCCGCGTTCAAGAAGGATGGGACGGTGACGGCGGGAAACGCGCCGGGTACGAACGATGGCGCGGCGGCGTTGATCGTGACGAGCGAAGCGACGGCGGCTCGGCTGAGAAGAAAGCCGATGGCCCGGATCGTGGCGCAGGCGGTGAGCGGCGTGGAGCCGAAGTGGGTGATGATGGCGCCGGTGGATGCGGTGGAGAAACTTTTGGCGAAGACGGGATGGGACCGCGATACGGACGTCGATCTGGTTGAGTTGAACGAGGCGTTTGCGGTGGCGGCGATTGCCGTGACGCGCGAGCTGCGGCTCAACCCGGAAAAGGTGAATGTGAACGGCGGCGCGGTGGCGATCGGGCATCCAATTGGAGCGTCGGGCGCGCGCGTGCTGGTGACGCTGTTGTACGAGTTGGAGCGGCGGAACTTGAAGCGCGGGATCGCGGCGCTGTGCCTGGGCGGGGGGAACGCCGTGGCGCTGGCAGTAGAGCGCGTGTAATCGGGCCAGATAGATTCTGCATATTGTGACCACATTGGACGTGAATGCACGCAACCTGGCGTGCGGCGCATCCGTCCCAATCAGCGATAGAAATTCAATTTTTGCAGTCAGGAGCGAAGATGAAAATCGCGCTGAGTATGGGAGTGTGTGCGTTGGGCTTGGCGATTGCGGCGACGACGGTGTTAGCGCCTGGGGCGTCGGCGCAGAATATTCCGGCGCCGACGGGATCGGCCGTGCCGCCTGCGATGGGAACGGCGTCGGCGTCGGATGCGGGATGCGGACCGGAGAAGGAGTCGTTCGAGGTGAAGTCGGACGACAAGAATCATCCGGTCAGTGAGCCGCCGGCGGGCATGGCGCTGGTTTACTTCATTCAGGACGACACCGACTATTGGCACCGGCCGCGGCCGACGACGAGGTGGGGGCTCGACGGAGACTGGCTGGGAGCGACGCAGGCAAACGCGTACTTCTATATGGCGGTGAAGCCGGGGCCGCACCAACTGTGCGTGATTTGGCAGAACGCGGCGATCAATACCTATGGCCGGAAGGCCTCGGCAACGGCGTGGGCGGCCAAGGCTGGCGAGACTTATTATTTTGTGGCGCAGAATATGTACTGGGAGAATCCGACGGGGTCGGCAACGCGCCTTGGGCTGATTGTTCCTGAAGAAGCGGAGCTGCGAATGAGCAAGTTTGCTTACAGCACGTTTACGCCGAAGAAGTAGGGACGGTGGCCAGGCTGTGATCGTGAGAATCGGATGAAGAAACGGAGCAGCAGCGGGCGCGCCAGCGCGCGGACGAAAATGGCGAAGCGGAAGGCGACTGCGGATCGGCGAACGATTGCGCCGAGAGCGATGCCTGCGGCGTTTGAGGCGGTGCGGCAGATCGCGCACACGCTGGCCGGCGTTGAGGACGGCGTGTCGTACGGGACGGCAGCGCTGAAGGTTCGCGGCGCGCTGTTCATAAGGTTGCGCGAGGACGACGACACGCTGGTGCTGCGATGCCCGATCGAGCAGCGCGAGGCGTTGATTTTGGAAGATCCCGACACTTATTTTCTGACGGACCACTATGTTAATTATCCGTGGGTGTTGGCGCGGATGTCGGCTATCAATCCGGAGGCGCGACGGGATGTGGTGATGATGGCGTACCGTAACGCGCTGGCGGATGCGCGTAAAGGCCGGTCGAGCTCTAAGACGAAGGCGCGTTAATGCGACGAGTTTGCTCGCGGCCCGTGGTGGTGTGATACCTTCTGTGCGAAATTTCAATTCATTTGAGGCGGTGGGCCAGATGTTTTGTCCAGAGTGCCGTTCGGAGTACCGGCCGGGCTTTGCGGTGTGTTCGGACTGCGGCTTGGATTTGGTGGACAAACTGATTGCCAAGGAACCGAGGCCCGTTGGCGGTAATTCGGCGGGGGAGGGAGCCGAGGCGCGGAATCCGTTCCTGTCCTTGAACGACGAGCAATATTTTCAAGCGATCTGCGATGTGCTGAAAGACGAGATGATTCCGTACGCGGAAGCGACAGACCACGGCGGCGGAATTATTGCGCCGGTCGGACGGCGTTTTTTGATTTACGTCGAGCCGAATTATCGTGAGCAGGCGAAGGCGGCGGTTCAGCGGTTTCAGGAGCAGTTTGCGATTCCAGCGGAGGATGGCGAAGACGAAGACTCTCCACTGGCGGACGATGTGGTGCCTGCGGATTTCAATCCGGACGAAGCGACCGTGGAAGTGTGGCACGGCGAGGACTTTGAGTTGCACGATATGATCGTGAGTTCGTTGAACGGCGTGGGGGTGGGATGCGCGACCCACCTGGAGAAATCGGCGACAGAGGATTCGAATGCGCCCACGGATTCGGCTGCTTCGAATCCGATTTTCGTGCTGCCGTCTGACGAGAAGCGGGCGAGGGAAGTTATCCGCGAGATTGTGGACGCGACGCCGCCACAGTGAGTTTCGCTGAATGGAAGTCGCGTCGGGGGTTCACGAGAGTGAGAGGTTGTGGGTGGTGTGGGAGTCTGGTGTCGTGAGATTTGCCTTAGCGATTACGGTGATGCTATTTAGCGCGTGTTTCACCGCGTGCGCGCAAGATCTGGCAGCTCCTGCGAAAACTGGCTCCGCCGCGACAGAGACGACGGCGCCGCCTGTGAATCTTGCGAGTGCGGGATGCGGGCCTGCAGGCGAGAGGTTTGCGGTGACGAAGGGATCGAAGGACCAAACGAATTCGCGTCCCGAAGCGGGGAAGGCGCTGATTTATTTTGTGCAGGATGATCGGTTTTTTACGAACAAGACGCAGCCGACGATTAAGTGGGGCCTGGATGGCGCGTGGGTAGGCGCGACGCAGCATCTTTTGTATTTTCGGATGACGATCGAGCCGGGCGAGCACCGGCTGTGTTCGGAGTGGCAGGCGCCGGACACGGTTTCGAAGAGAACGATTTTTGGCGCGGCGATACTTCACGCGAGAGCTGGCCAGACTTACTACTACCGAGCGCAGAGTATTTACTGGGGAGCGCTGAGCATGGCAACGCTGTCGCTGCTGCCGGTCGGGCGGGACCAGGGAGCGCTCCTGGATTCGCAGAAGGGTTACAGCAATTTCGCGCTGAAGAACTAAAGAGCGGCGCGACTTGATGGGTTCGGAAAACGCAGGCGCGAGCGCCTATTTTACTCTCGATCGGAGCGGTCCTTCCTGAGGTGCGTTCTTTCGAGGTCTGCGAAGATAAGTGTGATAGCCTCCGCGCGAGAGGGCGGATGAAACGCACAATTGAATTACTCGCGTCGTGTCTGGCGGTGGTCTCTATTCCATTTGGAGTTGCGGTTGCGCAACGCGACGTTCGGGCTGCGGTTGCGATAGCGGCGGCCGCGCAGAAACCGGCGTCTGAAAGCGAGGGAGCGAAGCTGTTCGCTGCACATTGCGCTTCGTGCCATACACCATTCAATCCGGTTCGCGCGCCGTGGCCGCAGACACTGCAGCTTATGACCCAGCAGACGATATTGCAGGCGCTGGAAACGGGAAGGATGCAGGCGCAGGGCTCGACGATGACGCACGAAGAGCGATTCGTGCTGGCGTCGTACCTGGGGCGGAAAGAGCCGTTGCAAACCGGGAACGGGAATGCGTGTCCGGCGAACCAGGCAGCGGTGGCGAGCGCGGCGTTGTGGAATGGATGGGGAGTGGATCTTGATAACAGCCGCTTTCAGCCGGATGCGGCTGCGGGACTCGCGAAATCCGATGTGCCACGTTTGCGCGTGAAGTGGGCGTTTGGATTGCCAGGAGCGACGGGTGCAGGTGGGCCGGCGACAATTTTTCGCGGGCGACTGTATTTCGGCGGCGGAGACGGCGCTGTTCACGCGCTCGATGCTCGGACCGGTTGCCAGTACTGGAGTTTTCTCGCGCCTGCGGCGGTGAGAACGGCGATCAGCGTCAGCGACGAGGGCAAGATCGCGTATTTCGGCGACGTGCAGGCGCGAGCTTACGCGGTGGACACATCGAACGGCGCGGTGATCTGGAAGACAGACCTCGACCAGCACCCGTTTGCAATGATTACTGGCGCGCCGAAACTCAACGGCGGGAAATTGTACGTGCCAGTTTCGTCGGCGGAAGAGCTCGGGGCGGCGAATCCAAAGTATGAGTGCTGCACGTTTCGCGGGAGCGTTGCGGCGCTGGATGCGAAGACCGGAAGGATTTTGTGGCAGACGTACACGATCGCAGAGAATGCCAGCCGTGTGGCGTCCGATTCAGATTCGGGAAAGGCGAGTTACGGTCCATCCGGAGCGGCGGTCTGGAATTCGCCGACGATCGATTCTGAAAAGGGAGTGATGTATTTCGGGACGGGCGACAATTATTCAGAGAACGCGACGGCGACGAGCGACGCGATTTTTGCGGTGCGATTGGAGGACGGCAAAACGCTTTGGGTGAAACAGCTCACGAAGGGCGATGCGTTCAATATCGGATGCGTGGTGGAGGACAAAGCGAACTGCCCGAAGGACGCGGGGCCGGATTTCGATATTGGCGCGCCGCCGATTCTCCGAAAGCTCAATGATGGAAAAAGGATTCTGATCGTCGGGCAAAAGTCGGGTGTGGTGTACGGGCTCGATCCCGACGACAAGGGCAACAAGGTTTGGCAGACACGAATCGGCAAAGGCAGCGCACTGGGCGGAGTTGAATTCGGAGCGGCTGCGGACGAGAAGACGGTTTACGTTCCACTTTCGGATTGGAATCCGGATCCCAAACTCGGCGGCGGCGTGTTCGCGCTGGAAATCGCGACGGGAAAGAAGGTTTGGAACGCTGCACCGGCTGTGCCCACCTGTATAGCGAAACCGGGATGCAGCGCTGCGCAACCGGCACCGGCGACGCTGATTTCGGGCGTTGTATTTTCGGGGTCGATGGACGGGCACATGCGGGCGTACGACACGGCGACGGGCGCTGTTGTGTGGGATTTCGATACGACCGGATCGTTTCCGACGGTGAATGGTGTGGACGCACACGGCGGATCGCTGAACTATGCCGGAGCGGTGGTCGCCGGAGGAATGGTTTACGTGATGGCCGGATATTCGATCAATGCGGGAATGCCGGGCAACGTGGTGCTGGCGTTTTCGGTGGATGGGAAATAACGCAACAACCCCGCAGGGCGGTTTGTTGACTTGCATGGATTGGGCAACCTAAGATGTGCGCGATATGCCGGACGCGGTTCCGCTGATCGGCCAAACCATTTCACATTACCGAATCATTGAAAAAATCGGCGGCGGCGGGATGGGTGTCGTTTATAAGGCTGAAGACACCCGTCTCGATCGCTTTGTTGCGCTGAAATTCCTACCGGACGACGTCGCACACGACGTTCAAGCCCTCGAACGATTCCGACGCGAAGCAAAAGCCGCGTCCGCGCTGAACCATCCGAACATCTGCACGATCCACGACATCGGAGAAGAAAACGGGCGCGCGTTCATCGCCATGGAATACATGACCGGGACAACGCTGAAGCGTCGGATTGACGGGCGGCCGGTGGATCTGGAGACGCTACTGTCGCTCGGAATCGAAATCGCGGACGGGCTGGACGCGGCGCACTCCAAAGGGATCGTGCATCGCGACATCAAGCCGGCGAATATTTTTGTGACCGAGCGCGGGCACGCAAAAATTCTGGATTTCGGATTGGCGAAGGTCGCGTCGAAGGCTTCAGCGGACGGCGGTGAAACGACGCTGGACCAGCCCGCCGCCGCACATCTGACGAGTCCGGGCGCGATGCTGGGAACGGTGGCGTACATGTCGCCCGAGCAGGTGCGCGCGAAGAACGTGGATGCGCGAAGCGATCTTTTTTCGTTTGGAGCGGTGCTGTATGAAATGGCGACGGGGAAGCTCCCGTTTGACGGCGGAAGTGCCGGAGAAATTTGCGGGCTGATCGTGCATCAGCAGCCGGCGCCGCCATCGCAACTGAATTCAAAGGTCTCGCCGGGCCTCGAAGCGGTGATCGCGAAGGCATTGGAGAAGGACCGCGAGCTGCGGTATCAGGGCGCAGCGGAGCTGCGAGCAGATTTGCAGCGGCTGAAGAGGGATGGCGATTCGCGGACGGCATCGACAGCTGCGCGTTCATCGGTCGAACTTCAGGTTCCCGCACAGCCGCAGCCCAAGGGCTCTGTGGGGCGGCTTTGGATTGTAGGTGTGGCGGCGCTGATTGCTGCCGCGATAGCGGGAACATTTTTCCATTTTCACAGGGATACGCCGAAGCTTACGGCGAAGGACACGATTGTTCTTGCTGACTTTGCGAATTCGACGGGGGATCCGGTTTTCGATGGCACTCTGCGGCAGGGGCTCGCGGCACAACTGGAGCAGTCGCCGTTCCTCAGCTTGATTTCCGATCAACGCATCGCGCAGACGCTCGCGCTGATGAACCAGCCAGCGCAAGCGAAGCTGACGCACGATCTGACGCGCCAGGTTTGCCAGCGGACGGGCGGCGCGGCGAGCATCGAAGGCTCGATTTCGACTCTGGGCAGCCAGTACGTGTTGGGACTGAAGGCGGTGAACTGCGCGACGGGCGATGCGATCGCCGACGAGCAAGCGACCGCAAACGGAAAAGAGCAGGTGCTGCAGGCGCTGGGCGATGCGGCATCGAAGCTGCGCGGCAAACTCGGCGAGTCGCTCGCGTCGGTGCATAAATACGATGCGTTGCCGGAGAACGTGACGACGCCGTCGCTCGAGGCGCTGCAGGCATACTCGCTGGGCAGTCATATCATCGATGTGGAAAACGACTATCCGCGTGGCATTCCGCAATTCCAGCGAGCTTTGTCGCTCGATCCTAATTTCGCAATGGCTTACATGAAGCTGGCTCAGAGTTACCAGCCGCTGGGCGAAAATGAACTTGCTGCGGAAAATGCGCGAAAGGCTTACGAACTGAGGGAACGCGCCAGCGAAAGCGAGAAGCTCGCGATTATCGCGTTCTACGAAACGGCGGTGACCGGGGATTTGGAGGCGGCGCGACGCGCGAGCGAGTTGTGGGCGGACACGTATCCGCGCGACGAGGATCCGCAAGTGAATTTGTGGGTGGTTTCCGCATTTATGGGCGACTATCCGCGAGCGTACGCGGCGGCGGAGCAGTCGCTGAAACTGAATCCGGCCAGCGGCAACAACTACGTCAGTGTGTTGTACGGACACCAGTGGCTGAACCAATTGGATCAGGCGGATGCGGCGGCTCGAGAGGCGCGGTCGCGTGCGGTGAATTCGCCATGGTATCCGCTGGTTCTCTACACCGTGAGATTCTTAAGGCACGACGCGGCAGGGATGGAGGAACAGGCCGCGGCCGCCAAGGGGATCACAGGAATTGAAGACCAGATGTACTTTCTGGAATCGGAGACCGCGGCGAACGGCGGCGAGTTTGCGAAGAGCGAAGCGTTGACCCGGCTCGCGGTGGAATCCGCGGAACGCGCGAATGAAAACGAATCGGCGGCCGAGTACCAGGCCCATGCAGCGGTGAGGGAGGCGCTGGCGGGCAATTCCGCCGAAGCGAAAAAAGGTGCAGAGGCAGCGCTGGCGATAGTGCATGGAAGGCAAGTGGAGGGCTTCGCGGCGGTGGCCCTGGCGCGCGCGGGAGATTCGGCTAAGGCGCTGGTGCTGGCAGGCGATCTGGCGAACCGATTTCCGAAAGATACGGTGGTGCAGTCGGAATACTTGCCGATGATTCGTGCTGGTATTGCGCTCGCGAGTGGCGACGGAGCAGATCGTGGAACAAAAGCCGTGCAGGAGCTGGCAGCGTCGGCGCCGTATGAATTGGGCCAGTGCAACACATCTCTTACGTTTTCGCTATATCCGGTGTATTTGCGGGGCGAGGGGTATTTGGCTTCGAAGCAGGGTGCGGCCGGTGTGGCGGAATTTAATAAGATTTTCGATCACGCAGGCGTCGTGGGGAACGAGCCAATCGGCGCGCTTGCCCGGCTGGGCTTGGCGCGGGCGTACGCTCTCTCCGGCGACACGGTGAAAGCGAAGGCGGCCTACCAGTTTTTTTTCGCATTGTGGAAGGACGCCGATGCTGACCGCGCGCTGCTGAAGCAGGCCAACGCTGAATACGCGAAGTTGAAATGACCCTGCCCGGTGGCGGCCAGAGAGCAGTGATTGACGGTGCCACAAGTTCGGAGCGGGAGTCGGTATAATGCGCAGCACGAATGAGCCTTCCTACCGGCACGAAAATTGGACCGTATGAAATTGTGGCGCCCATTGGAGCGGGTGGAATGGGCGAGGTGTACCGCGCGCGGGACACGCGGCTGGGGCGCGAAGTTGCGCTGAAGGTATTGCCGGAGTCGTTCTCGCGCGATGCGGAGCGGCTGCGGCGATTCGAGCAGGAAGCGCGGGCGGTGGCGGCGCTAAACCATCCAAACATCCTCGCGATTCACGACATCGGCGAGGCGAACGGCGCGCCGTTTCTTGTTTCCGAACTTCTTGAAGGACATTCCCTACGCAAGGAACTGGATAGCGGGGCCTTCCCGACACGGCGCGCTGTGGATTACGGAACACAGCTCGCGAACGGCTTGGCCGCCGCGCATGACAAGGGCATCGTTCACCGCGACCTGAAACCCGAGAACGTATTCGTGTGTCTCGATGGGCGAATCAAGATTCTGGATTTCGGGCTTGCGAAATTGGCGAAGCCGGTGATGAGCGCGGAAGAGGGGGTGACGCAGGGCGCGTCGATGCAGGAGACCTCCCCGGGCATGGTGCTGGGGACGGTGGGTTACATGTCGCCCGAGCAAGTGAAGGGCGAGCCCGCGGATGCGCGGTCCGACATTTTTTCGCTGGGCACGATTTTGTACGAAATGTTTTCGGGGCAGCGCGCATTCCAGCGGGACACGTCGGCCGAGACGATGACGGCGATCCTGAAAGAGGATCCGCCGGAGATCACGACGACGGGAAAGCCGATCGCGCCGGCGCTCGAAAGAATCGTGCGGCGATGCCTGGAGAAGAAGCCGCTACAGAGGTTTCAGTCCGCGCGCGATCTGGCATTCAATCTGGAAGGACTCTCGGGCGCGACGAGTACGGCGGGCAGTGCGATTGCGGCGGCGACTCCGACTGAAATCGAAACGACGAAAGCGAAGCCACGGCGTTGGCCGCTTCCCGCGCTTGTCGGGCTGGCGCTGCTTGTTGGAGGTGGTGCGGCGGGATGGTTGCTGCATCGCGGCGGCACGAACCCGGTACCCTCGTTTCAGCAGCTCACATTTGATCGCGGGTTGGTCTACAGCGCGCGCTTCGGCACAGACGGCCGCACCATTTATTACAGCGCCAGCTGGAACGGCCAGCCGGTTCAGATTTACTTCACGGATCCGGACAGCCCGGAATCGCGTCCGCTGAACCTAGTCAATTCGTCGTTGTTCGCAGTGTCCCGCTCGGAGATGGCCATTTCGCAGGGCTGTCTGGACCGGTTCATCGGCGCGTGCCAGGGCACACTCGCCACCGTGCCAATCGCTGGTGGCGCACCCCGGCCGCTTGCGCAAGACGCTCTTTCCGCGGACTGGTCGGCTGACGGCAACGAAATGGCGATCGTTCGGCAAGTGAACGGAAAATACCGCGTGGAATATCCGCGTGGAACGATGATCTACGAAAGCGAGCACTGGCTCGACTATGCCCGCATTTCGCCCAACGGCAAGTACGTCGCGGTGGCGGAGATGGTTTCTATCGATGGCGACGCCGGCGCCGTGGTTGTCGTCGACCGCAGCGGAAAAGTCGTCCTGCACACGCCGAGGTTCGTAAGCTTCGAGGGTCTGGCGTGGTCGCCTTCCGGCGGCGAAGTGTGGATCGGCATCACCGATGCGCGGGCCGGGTGGGCCAACACCATCGTCGGAATCGGTCTGAACGGCAAGCAGCGCGACGTATATCGGGTACCCGGAATGCTGCGGCTACACGACGTGGCGCGCGACGGCCGAGTTCTGTTTTCGCGCGAGTCGTGGCGGACCGGGACACTTTACCGCGGGCCGCACGACACGAAAGATCGCGATCTTTCCTGGCTCGATTACGCGCTCGCGCGCGATATCTCTGCGGATGGATCGATTGTGTCGTTCGACGATTGGGGAGCCGCAGCCGGGAACACATCGCTGGCCTACGTGCGAAAAACCGACGGATCGCCCGCGGTCAAATTGGGGGCCTGGTGGCTGCCCGTGCTTTCGCCTGACGGAGAATGGGTATTCGCCGATAGCGGCGCATCGGTCAACAACGGCCAGTTGTTCCTGGTGCCTGTGGGCGCCGGCGAGTCGCGCTCCATGGGCACTTCGAATTGGGCGCAGACGGCATCTCTCGGTTGGATGCCCGACGGGAAAAATGTTTACTTCGTTGCAAATCTGAAAGACGAATGGCACGTCTGGCTACAGGACCTCGCAGGCGGCGCGGCGAAGAGCGTTACCCCCGCCATTCGTCCACAGCAGGGCTATAGCGAAACGCACCTGGTGTCGCCGGACGGTAAGCTGGTTTTCGCGCGCGATGTGAACAACAAGGCCATGCTCTACTCGCTCGACGGCGGCGAAGCGCGCGCGATTCCCGGCTTTCAGCCGGACGATATTTGGATTACATGGACGGCCGACGGAAAGTCGGCGTATGTCTTCCATGACGAAAAATATTTCGCGCCGGTGTATCGCCTGGAGCTCACGACGGGCAAGCGCAAACTTGTGACCACGATCAACGTTGGCGATCCGGCCGGAGTCACTTCCATGCAAGCGGTGCGAATAACGCCGGACGGCAAATCGTATGTGTACTCATATTCCCGTGAGCAATCGGATCTTTTTGTCGTGGAGGGTGTGAGGTAGCTGTGAACGAGATTGAAGGCTCCGATGTTATGGGCCGCAGCAATTTGGCGGGGCTACGGCTTTCCAACCATTCGCCACAAGAAATAAGCCAACGCCACCAGCAGAGAGACAAAAAGCACGTGTCGTGTCGCCAGTGGGGAACGGCTAGGAGGGCGGGTCGATCGCCACTCTTGGTAACTACGCAATCCGAGCCCGAGTAAGAAACCCATTCCTACGAAAATCGTCAGGTGCACGAAAATATCTTTCCACGGCGCGACGTGACCGGTGCTGGAGCGATCGGACAGGTTGATCGCCAGCACGACCAGCGGAGCCCAAAGCCCGGCCCAGAAGATCGCAATGGACCACCTGCCGGGTAGTCTTTCAGGTGTTGCCGATTTGGAATTGATGCTCGAACTCATGTTTGTGGTGTTGCGGTTTCCCAACGCGCCCCGGGGCGATGCTCAGGTTAGGAAGTCTAATAGAGCAACTTCGTTAAGCTCCACGAGCGACTCTTAAATTCCCACCACCGATTCGGCGCACGTTATTTTTACGGGTTGCAATGGTGGTTTGGTCAAGCTGCTCGCGTGACGTCGCCACAATTCCCGCATGAACGGAGCTCGATGGGCGATTTTCATTTTGGAGCTGGGAATGGTCGGCGGATGTCGAGGGATTCGGGGTGGTGGAAGTGCTGGCGGAGCCACAGTCGTAAGCTCCAATGGCGCGTCCGGATCGACGTGAAATCACAAGCGTTGTTGCGGAACTCGGAGTCGCGCGGCGGATCAGACGAAGCTATCCACCGCAACGACGACCCCAAACGAATCAAACTCCGGCTGCGGGCGCTTGCAAGAATCGCCGAGTCGCGCCACGTCATGGGAATTCGGTCAACCACCTGAGCAGCCGGAGCGCAACTCTGACGACGTTTAGTGGTGGTCGTTCGCGTCTTCGGCGGAAAGCTTGATCTCCTGACTGGCTTGCGCGAGAAGGTCTTTCGCGCGGCCGGCGTGGCCGCCAAGATTGTAGTGATTATCCTTCTGCGCTTCATCCACTTTGTACCACGCCTGCTGGATGAGCTGCTGAGCGGCGCGCATATTGCCGTGACGGTCACCGACGTCGACGGGCGGCGCCTGAGCGAAGAGTACCGCACCGAGAGCGAAGGACGCGCAGACAGCTGCGGCGACCACGAGCATCTTCCGAGTCATGAGCTTTTCTCCTTGGTGATTCGCGGCGATTCGTGACCGCGGATTGTGCGGAATGATACGAAATTCCAACTGTAGCTTCCATAAAAATATCGCGCAGCGAAAACGACGCGGCGCATAAAAATGTGATTAGTGTCCCACCGGGACGCGGAGCTTATCCGTCGCGAAGGCGACCGGACCGGAATAGGAAGCGCGGATGGATTGCCGGACGGCGAGTTCCTGGTTCTCGACATCGGGAGCGGTGTGGCTGAGGAGCAGACTTTTCACTGCGGCGGCGTGAGCGGCTTCGCCGATTTTCTTCGGGGGCGTGTGCAGAGCGTAGAGTTGCGAGGGCGAGGCTGGAGGATCGAGCACGGCGCAGTGGAAGATCAAGAGGTCGGCGTCTTTCGCGAGCCGGATGAGATTGGGCAGCGCGCTCGCGTCGATGTCGCCGGAGAAAACGACGGACGCACCTTTGTAAGAGATGCGGTAAGCGACCGAGGGGCAGTCGCCGTGATGCGTAGCGATTTCTTCGATCACGAGTCCGTCGTGTTCGACGATTTTCGTAAGCGGTGAATCGAGAGCGATGGCGAGATCGTGAACATCGAAGGTCTCGTCCGCGCCGAAAGTTCTCTGGTAAGCGAACGCACCGTTCTGCCCGACAAGCAGATCGACGAACCGCGAAGTTTTGGGGAATAGCCCGGCGCCGTCGGGGCCGAAGATGTGATACGTGATGGGTCCGTCGGCGCTGAGGGCACGCGCATTGAGAAAGCTCGGGAAGTCGCCGGCGTGGTCGATGTGAAGATGAGTCAAAAGAACGGTATCGACATTGTCGAGATCGAGATTCAGTTCGCCGATACGGAGGAAGGCGCCGGGGCCGGCGTCAGCGAGGATGCGAGGCGTTCCGTCAACGAGAACGATGTAACTGGAGCTAGCGCGGCCGAAGGGGCGCGGGCCGCCGGAGCCTAGGACGATGACTTCGAGCGGCGATTTGGCCGGAGCGCCAGAGGCTGCTGAGAGTTGCGCTGGAGCGAGCAGCAGGGTGGCTAAGCCGAAGGCGAAAATTATTTTCATTGCAAGAAACTCCGTGCGAATTCTCTTCCGTAACGAACTGCATGTTATACCTTGGGGCGCGGTGAAGCTAAGTTGGGGATTTGTGGAGTTGGAGCGAGAGGCGAGTCGATGAAAACGTGGATAGTCGTGATGGCGCTCTTGTTCGCGGGCATGACGGTGTCGTGGGGACAAGTAGAGTACGGCGCGAATGCGGCAGCGGGAAACTACGCCGAGGTGAAGGGGATCAGGATTTACTACGAGATCTACGGGAAAGGCGAGCCGCTGTTGCTGTTGCACGGGAACGGAGGATCGATCGCGGCGTTTTCGTCGCAGATCCCGGAGCTTTCGAAACACTTCAAAGTAATCGCAGCGGACAGCCGTGCGCAGGGGAAATCGACAGATGCGAACATGGAAATTACATACGCGCTGATGGCGTCAGACAGGAGCGCTCTGATCGACTCGCTTCATCTTGGAAGCGTCTTCGTGTGGGATGGAGCGACGGCGGAAACATCGGGCTGGAGTTGGCGCTCTCTCACCCGGAGCAGGTGAAGAAGCTTGTAAGGTTCGGGGCGAACTACACGCACATCGATTACGAGGCTCCGGCCAACAAAGTGAAGATGGATCCGGACGATCCACGGCTGGCGCGGACGAAGGCAACGGTGGCGGAGGCCAAAAAGTCCACGCCTACGCTGACGCCAGAGGTGCGGAAGAAGCTCGACGATTTGATGGAGAAGTATCCCAATTTGACGACATCGGATTTGGCGAAGATCGAGTGCCCGGTGCTGGTGGTGGCGGGCGATCACGACGCGATCCGGATCGAGCAGACCATCTCGCTCTATCGGAGCTTGCCGCACGTGCAATTGTGGATCGTGCCGGGCGCGACGCAGTTTGGAGCCATGGAGCAGCCGGAGTGGGTGAACCGCGAGGTGAAGGAGTTTTTGTCGACGCCGTATCGCGATATTTCTACATACTACTGGTTGGAGTTGGTGCAATAGAGAGCGCTTCTCAGTCAATTCGTTCAACGAAGAAAACCAGCTGCAACTCGTTCGACCAGGACAGCTCGATTCCGACGCTGTTCGTACGCTTGACGGCGATTTGGGTGGTGTGTTCCCGTAGGCTTTGCAAATTTTCTGGAGGAATCATGGCTGTGGATGCGATCAAGACGGTTGCGGTGTTGGGCGCCGGGACGATGGGGAACGGGATCGCGCACGTGTTTGCGCGCGCCGGATACAAAGTGATTTTGCGGGATTTGGAGCAGCGATTTCTGGATCGGGGCCTGGATACGATTTCAAACAATCTCGATCGCGAGGTGAAGAAGGGAAAACTGGCGGAGACGGACAAGCCGGTGGTTCTGGCGCGTATCACGCCAACGACGGCGACGGACGCGCTGCGCGACGCCGATCTGGCCGTGGAGGCGGTGCCGGAACAGCTCGAGCTGAAGGTGCGCCTCTTGAAGGATGTGGATGCGGCGCTCAAGCCGGGAGCGATCCTCGCGAGCAACACGTCTTCGATTTCCATCACGGAGCTGGCGGCAAGAACCTCGCGGCCGGAACGATTTATCGGAATGCATTTCATGAATCCGGTGCCGGTAATGCAGCTGGTGGAAGTCATTCGAGGCCTCGCGACATCCGACGAAACGTTTTCGACGATCACGGCGCTGTGCGAGAAGCTGGAGAAGAAGCCAGTGGCGGTGAATGATGCGCCTGGGTTTGTGTCGAATCGCGTCCTGATGCCGCTGATAAACGAGGCGGCGTTTGCGGTGATGGAGGGAGTGGCGACGCCGGAGGCTGTTGATGCGGTGATGAAGATGGGGATGAATCATCCGATGGGACCGCTGGAGCTCGCGGATTTCATCGGGCTGGATGTGTGCGTCAACATTCTTGAGGTGCTGCAGTCTGGCTTCGGGGATCCGAAGTATCGGGCGTGTCCGTTGCTGCGGAAATATGTGGCAGCGGGGTGGCTGGGCAGGAAGACGGGGCGGGGATTTTATAAGTACGCATAGGCAGGTTAGCGCTTACCGTCGGTCGGGCGCGGAGTCTAACTTCCCATCGAGTCCGCCAGAGCTCCTCGATGGGAAGTTTTACCCGAGGCTCAACCATGACACGAGGATTGCGATTTTGCGTTAGCGCGATATTTTTTATTGCGGTGAGCGCGACTTGCGCGCCGGCGCAACCGGGGACCACGGATTACTCGAAGGCGACTACGAAGACGGTTAAGCTGCGTGGGAATTTGACGCTGATCGAGATTGCCACGGCGGAAGATCTGAATAAAGTTCTTGTCTTGTCCGGGCCCGAGGGACTGTTGCTGGTCGATCATCCCGAGGCGGTGGCGGCGCCGATCGTAAAGAAAGCGCTCGATGAGATGGGCTGGCAGCCGGTGAAATTTCTGATCGACACGCACTGGCACTACGATCACGTCGGCGGAAATGAAATTTACGGTCCGGATGCCGTAATCGTCGCGCAGGAAAATGTGCGATCGCGATTGAGCACGGCGCAAACGCCGCCATGGACGAAAACTCTGATCGGTCCTTATCCGGAAAAGGCGTGGCCGCGCGTGACGTACCGCGACTCGATGGCAATTCATTTCGACGGGGAAGACATCGAGCTAGATCACTACGCGCCGGGCCACACGGATGGAGATTCCGTGGTGTATTTCGCGAAAGCAAACGTGCTGCATCTCGCGGATGTCTACGATGGAAAGGCAACTCTCGCCGGTGGAGCGGACATTCTTGGGATTGCGAAATCTCTCGCGGCGGTTCGCGACAGGATTAATGATGACACGCTGATCGTTACCGGGCATAGCGCTGCGCTTTCGAATCGAGCGGAACTAAGCGAATACATTTTGTTGCTCGACAAAACGATCGCGCAGGTGCAGTCGGAGGTAGCGAGCGGGAAGTCGAAATCGGAAATCGTGGAGGCGGGAATGCCGGCGTTTTGGCAGGAATGGTTCGCGCCTCATGCGGTCCCAGCTGCGCATGGTTTTGTGCAGCAAATCTACGAATCAGTGACGCACACGAACCGTCTCGACCAATAGTTCCTGGCTGCGCCTCTGGGTTTAAGGCCTTTGAATAGAAGGCAGAACGAGCCATCCAGCACAGCGCCAAAAATTTCGAGAAAAGGACTTTCGCCTTATATTCGCCTATGCTATTCTCCGCCTAGAAATGGCGGGTACATGGGCCGGGTGGTACACTCAGCCAAGACCCCAAACCCCAGCTAAATCGCAAGACCCACAAGAGGTGGCACTTCGATGAACGACGAAAAGACAAAGAACCTGGACCTTGCAATTTCTCAAATTGAGAAACAGTACGGCAAAGGCTCGATCATGCGGTTGGGCAACAAGGACGTTCTTGTTCCCGTCAATGTGATCCCGACCGGCTCGATTTCGATCGACTCCGCACTTGGCGTGGGAGGATTTCCGCGCGGGCGCGTGATTGAAGTGTACGGACCGGAATCCGGCGGTAAGACCACGCTCACGCTACACGTGATCGCGGAAGCGCAGAAGCTGGGGGGCCAGGCCGCGTTCATCGACGCCGAACACGCGCTCGATCCGGTGTATGCGCGGAAGCTGGGAGTGGACGTGGACAATCTGCTGGTGTCGCAGCCGGACAACGGCGAGCAAGCGCTGGAGATTGCAGAGGCGCTGATCCGGTCGAACTCGGTGGACATCATTGTGGTGGACTCGGTGGCGGCACTGGTTCCGCGCGCGGAACTGGAAGGCGACATGGGCGACGCGCAGATGGGGTTGCAGGCGCGGCTGATGTCGCAGGCGTTGCGGAAGCTGACCGGTATCGTCGCGAAGTCGCGGACGTGCCTGATCTTTATCAACCAGATCCGCGAGAAGATTGGCGTGATGTTCGGAAATCCGGAGACCACGACGGGCGGACGCGCGTTGAAGTTTTACGCGTCTGTGCGTATCGACATCCGGCGCATCCAGTCGATCAAAGAAGGCGATCGTGTGGTGGGATCGCGCACCCGAGCCAAAGTGGTGAAGAACAAGGTGGCGGCGCCGTTCCGCGAGGCCGAGTTCGACATTATTTATGGAGAGGGCGTATCGCGCGAAGGCGACCTGATTGATACGGGCGTGACGGCGGGCATCCTGGAAAAGTCGGGTACGTGGATTTCTTACAAGGCCGACCGGCTGGGACAGGGGCGCGATAATGCGCGGACGTTCTTGAAGGAGAACGTGGATATCCGTCACAAGCTGGAGCAAGAGATGCGCAAGCATCTCGGACTGCCGAACTCGCACGCAGCGTCGGAAAGCGGAACGGGAAAGGCGCACGCGGAAGGCGCGAAGCCGAACGGCGATGCACATAAGGTGGAAGCGGCGAAGCCTGCAGCGAAAGCGGCTACGGCGGGACCGTCGAGGGCTTCGAAGTAGGGTACACGAGTTGGAAAATTGAATCGGAAGAGCGGCGAAGCGCGACGGGCGCTTCGCCGTTTTTTCATTTGTGGGCAGGGTTTGGCGAAGGAGCAAATCTGCCTTCAGCCGTCGCGCACCCTTTTAAGGGCAAAAGGGATGCGGCACCCGCAGAGGCGACGGCGAACTCTTGTTGGACGGGTGGCACGGGAGCGATCCGAATCGATCTCACGAGCTTGGTCGTAGGAGGACAGCCTGCGCGGCAGGCTATTCCGCTTCGATTTTTCGTCGCTTGGGAAACTGTACGTTGGGACAGGCGTGGCGGTTGAGCACGCGGGGCTCAAATGGAGTTGCGCGCGGCTTAGGAATTTTCTTACACTGGATATATCGCGCTGGAGGTCAGGCCGGCGCCAGGGCCAGAAGAAAAATGTTTCGTCAGAAAGCCCCAGTCCAAACACTGGTTATCGCATTGTCATTGTTACTTGCCGGCGCGCCGAGCAGCGTCGTTGCCGATCCGTCACCGGCCGCTTCCAAGGCTGCCGCAAAATCATCGAGCAAACATCATCACCGCGGAACTGTGGACAGGGCAGTGGACCCGACGAAGGGCGACGTGGCGGATTTTGACGATCCGGTGATTCGTCAATTGGCGATCGACGCCCTGGGCCATTCGAACGGCTCGGTGCTGGCGATGGACCCTTCGACCGGGCGCATTCTGACGATCGTGAATCAGAAGATGGCGTTTTCTTCGGGATTCGAACCGTGTTCGACGATCAAACCGGTGATTGCGCTTGCGGGATTGCAGGAAGGCGTGATCACGCGCGACACCATGCTGAAGATCGGCCGCCGCCGCTACATGGATTTGACCGAAGCGATGGCGCATTCGAACAATACTTATTTCGAGGAAGTCGGGAACCGGCTCGGATTTTCGCGGGTGCATTCCTACGCGACCGAAGTCGGCCTGGGACAGCGCGCGGGCTACAACATTCCGGAGGAACAGCCGGGTTCGCTGCCCTCGTCTCCGCCGGCGTATGGCGGTGTGCGACGGATGTCCAGCTTCGGCGAGGGAATCCGGTTGACGCCGCTGCAGCTTGCTTCGCTGGTCTCGACGCTGGCGAACGGCGGCACTCAATATTTCCTGCAGTACCCGCGCACTCAGGCGGCACAAGAAAACTTCACTCCACGCATCAAGCAGCAGCTGGATATCGCGCCGCTTTTGCCGGATTTGCGCGAAGGCATGCTGGCGGCTGTGATGTACGGCACGGCGAAACGGAGCTACGATCCGGACGGCGAACAGTCGCTCGGTAAGACGGGCACCTGTAACGACGAGAACCTCGGCGGCCGTCTTGGTTGGTTTGTTTCGTATGCCGACCAGGCGCATCCCCGGATCGTGCTGGTGGTGCTGATCCGCGGCGGTTCGCGGTCGATCAGCGGGCCACGCGCGAGCGAAATCGCCGGACACATTTATCACGGCTTACGCGAGAAGAATTACTTTGCGGAAAACGCGCAGCGGGTTCAGTCCATGCCCGCCGGCGCGTCGCAGTAGACTGCGGCGAAGCGTTTAGGTGGTTCACTTCCCTTGATTTCACACCGTTACTGGCTGGCGCATTTCGTCCCATTTCTCTTTTCGCGAAACCTTCGCCCTTGTTATTCTCGTACCCTCGCGAACGATGGAACCGGAAATCAAACCTGTGAAGGCGATGCCGACCGCGCTGCGGATCGGGTTGTGGTTGGCGCTGCTTGTGGTGGGGGCGGTGACGATCGCTCTCTCGTTTCGAATGAGGTATGCGGCGGAGGACCAATTCGCTTCGGAAATCACCCTCGCGAACCTAGACGCGCGCCGGATTCAGGAGCAGATCGAGGTTTTCACCGATAAAGTGGTTCCGGCGGGACATCCGTTCAACGCGATTTTGCAGGAACTGGGGCTGACGCCGGATCTTTCGTCCCGTATCGTGGCATCGGCGCAGTCGGTTTTCGATCTGCGGCATTTGCGCGCGGGCAACCGGCTTTCGGTAGGACGCTCAGTGCTCGGCGAGCTGCGCGAAGTGAAATACCGGATCGATGCGGACCGCATGCTGCAGATCGCGCCGGCGGGCAACGACTTTCACGCGGAAGTGCAGACGATCCCCTCGGAGACACAGACCAAGGGTGTTGTGGGCGAGGTGCACGGGTCGCTGTTCAGCGCGGTGATCGATGCGGGCGAGAAACCGGAGCTGGCGATGCGGCTCGCGGATATTTTTGGCTGGGACCTGGACTTCTACACCGATCCGCGGCCGGGCGATACGTTCCGCGTTGTGGTCGAGAAGAAGATGCTGGCGAACGGCGAAATGTCGTCGTACGGGCGAATTTTGATGGCGGAATACAACAACGGGCCGCGGAGTTATCGCGCGGTGTTGTTCCACGATCCGACGGGCGCGCCCGCCTATTACACGCCGGACGGGAAGTCGATGAAGAAGGCGTTCCTGCATTCGCCGCTGAAATTTCAGGCGGTGATCACTTCGCATTTCAGCAACAGCCGGTTCCATCCGATCCTGAAGCAGTACCGGCCGCATCTGGGAATCGATTACGCGGCGCCGACGGGTACGCCGGTGCAGACGATCGGCGAAGGACGCGTGATTTTCGCGGGGCCGAAGGGCGGCGCGGGAAATCTGATCGAGATCCAGCACACAAACGGATACACCACGTACTACATGCATCTTTCTCGGATCTTGATTCACTCCGGGCAACACGTGACGCAGGGCGAGACGATTGGACTTGTTGGAATGACAGGGCTCGCGACCGGACCACACCTCGATTTCCGGATTCAGAAAGGAAAGGATTTTGTGAATTTCGAGCGGCTGCCGCTGCCGCCGTCCGATCCCATTTCGAAGCGCGATTTGCCGGCGTTTGACCAGGCGCGCGATTCGGCGGAAGCGCTGATGGCGCCGCTCGCGAAGGTGGGAACGACCGCGCTGGCCAGCAATGCGGCTCCCCCTCCGTCGCCGGTTGCCACACCATTTCCAGTTCCTGCGGGCACTTCTTCAAGCCAGTGAACTCTCCAATTCGAGCGTTCTCCTCGTTCACTTCGCGTCCGCGCGTTACTGCTCGGCGATTCATTCGTTCGCGCTAATAAGCTTGATTGTGACTCGAAACCGTGAACGGGTTGCGCGTTGACTTGGGTTTCAGCGGCAGCCTAAGATGCCAGTTTGAGCGTTGCCCACACGTGAGCGACCAGACCGTCTCGCATTACCGAATCGTCGCGAAAATCGGCGCGGGCGGAATGGGCGTGGTCTATCGCGCGCATGACGACCGGCTCGGTCGCGATGTCGCGCTGAAGTTCCTTCCTGAAGAACTAAACAATGATAAGAACGCGCGCGCGCTATTGATTCGTGAGGCGCGAACCGCTTCCGCGCTGAACCACCCCAACATTTGCACGATTTATGACGTGGGCGAGGCCGACGGCAAAAGCTACATCGTGATGGAGTTCGTTAGCGGGCGCCTGCTCGCTGAACAGATTTCGGAAGACGGGCTGCCTGTCGACACGGTGATTCGATTCGGGGAGCAGATCGCGGATGCCATCGCGCACGCGCACGAACGGGGCGTGATCCACCGCGATCTGAAGACGCCGAACGTAATCGTGATGCCCGGCGGGCGTCTGAAGGTGTTGGATTTCGGGCTGGCGAAGCACATGACGCCGGGCGAGATTTCGCTGAAGACGCAATCGATCAGCACTCTGACTTCCGAGGGCGCCATCGTCGGCACGATGCATTACATGGCACCGGAATTGTTTCGCGGCGACCCGGCGGACGCGCGCAGCGACATCTGGGCGATGGGTGTGGTGCTTTACGAAATGGCCAGCGGAAAGCGACCGTTCCGAGGGCGAACTTCGTACGAATTGAGTTCGATGATTTTGCACGATTCGCCGCCGCCCTTGCGCGACAACGTGCCGCTGGGACTACGGGCGGTGATCGAACACTGCCTGGCCAAAGACCCCGCGCAGCGGTATCAATACGCGAGTGAGGTTCGAGCGGCGCTGGAGGCGTTGCGTACGAACTCGTCGGTGATTCCGGCGAGCGCGCTGCTGCCGGCCGGGGTTCAACCGACGGCAATCGCGCCGGGCTGGTCGCGTGCGAAGCGCATGGTTGTGGCGTCGGCTGGAGTGGTCGGGCTGCTCGTTGTAGCGGCGTTGGTTTGGAAGCTGGTGGAGGTGAAGTGGCGTGGGTCGCCGTCGGTCGGCGCGGCCTCGATACAATCGCTCGCTGTGCTGCCGCTGGAAAATCTCACCGGCGATCCGAAGCAGGATTATTTCGCGGATGGAATGACGGACGCTCTGATCACCGAGCTTTCGCAGATTCAGAAGCTGCGGGTGATCTCGCGAACTTCCGTGATGCAGTACAAGGATAAACACGAAAGCCCGGCGCAAATCGCAGAGGAACTCGGCGTAGACGCCCTGGTGGAGGGATCGGTGCTGCGATCGAACGATCGCGTGCGCGTCTCCGCGGAGCTGGTGCAGCCGCAAACCGGACAGAACTTGTGGGCGCATAGCTATGAACGCACCAACACGGACATACTGGCACTGCAAAGCGACGTGGCACGAGACGTGGTAACGCAAATTCAAATCGAATTGACTCAACCGGAGAAGGAGCGCCTGGCGAAGTCGCGGACGGTGGTGCCGGCGGCGTACGACGCGTACTTACAGGGGAATTACCAGGCGGCGAAACGAACCGGCGAAGCACTCACGCAGGCCGTGGCGGATTACCGGGAAGCCATCCAGCTGGATCCGACGTACGCACCCTCGTACGCGGGACTGGCAGGAGCGTTGACGCTGGTGGCGGACTATACGGATGTACCGTCGTCGGACGTGCTCCCTGAGGCGGAAGCAACTGCGGTGAAAGCGTTGCAACTGGATGACAGCCTGGCGACAGCGCATGCCGTTCTCGGACAGATTCGAGCCTACCGGTTGGAATGGGACGGCGTCCTCGATGAGTTCAAGCGCGCGATCGAGCTGAATCCGGGCGACGCGAACGCGCACCACTGGTATGCGCTGGCGCTTGCTGACGCGGGGCGAAACAATGAAGCGATCTCTGAAATGAGGCTGGCGCAGGAACTCGATCCGCGATCGCTGATCATCAATGCGAACTTGTCGTGGGTATTGTATTTGTCTGGAAGCTACGACGACGCAATTGCGCAGGCAAGAAAGACCGTCGCGCTGGATCCGAGTTTCGCGGTCGCGCACGGATACCTGGGACAGGCGTATCTGGCGAAGGGTGACGATCAAGCCGCGCTGGCTGAATTGCAAAAAGCGTTGGAGCTTTCCGGCAACGAAACTTCATTCAGGGCCGAACTGGGGAACGCCTACGCGGTGGCAGGGAAAAAGACGGAGGCGCTGGCCATTCTGCATGAATTGTTGGAACTGTCCGCACGGCAGTATGTGTCGCCATACAGCATCGCGCTGGTTTACGTGGGACTGGGACAAAAGGATGAGGCGTTTCAGTGGCTCGATAAAGCCTATGATGAACGCTCGGTGCGCCTCATCAATCTGGCCGTGCATCCGCGACTCGCAGGGCTGCGTTCCGATCCAAGATTTGCGCTACTTGTGCAGAAAATCGGGCTTCCGTTCAATCCTGCTGCCGCTCGTCGCGATTGAGGCCGCGAAGCTTTTCGCGAACGGGTAGGCAGCGGCGTGAACTAACTTGACGCGTCATCGAGCGTCTACTACACTCGCGCCGTTCCGCGCACTCCGGCCATGGCGATCCATCTGTTTGATGTCGAGTGCGTTGGGCGGGGAGCACGAAATGGCCACCGTTAGGTTCACGCTTAAGAACATCACGAAGGACATCGACGCGGCGGAGAAGAAATTACGAGCGCTGCGCGGAAAAGTGATCAAGGCCGACCAGAAAAAGATCGACCTGAACTTGCGCAGCCTGGAAAAAGCCCGCGGCATTATCGGAGTTGTTTGCCGGCCGCTCATGCATTACGGTCAAGTGTTCCGAACGAAAGCCAAGAAGTAGGACCATTTACCGGAGCGTTTCCAGGGGCCGGCGCCAATCGTCAGTTTGAAAAGGATCTATCATCACGAAGGAGGCCGTCATGGCCACAATTAAATTCACGCTGAAAAATGTCACGAAAGAAATCGAAAAGACCGAGAAGAAATTAAAGGCGTTACGCGGAAAAGTTGCAAAACAGGATCAGAAAAAGATCGATCTGAACTTGAAAGCGTTGAAGCGGTCACACGGCATCGTGTTGCACGTTTGTCGTCCGCCCACATTGTACGGGCAGACTTTCAAGAGCAAGAAGTAATGACGGGCGGGCGCGGCGCTCTTCCTGTGCTCGTTCGCTCCCATCCGCATGGCTAAAGCGAAACAGACGTTGTTCCGGCGGACTCCGTATTTGGTTTCCTACTGGGACGGCGAAGACCTGATTTTCCAGAATTACGCGACCGGTAAGGGCACGACGGCTGCGCCGCTCACCACCGAAGTTCTACATTGTTTCACCCGTTGGCTCCCGATCGAGGGACTTGCGCGCCAGCTTCCGCAATACTCGACTGCGTCACTCCGCGCGGCCGTTGCCGCTCTGGTTCGGCATTCGCTATTGCAGCGCTCTGACCGCCAACAACACACCATCGAACGGTCCATGGATGCGTGGAAGCACTGGAATCCCGCCGCGGGGTTCTTCCATTTCACGGGGCGCGACCTGCCCTTCACTGCGGATTTGGTGCGCACGCTTCGCTACATGGAAGAGCTGACGCACGAGAAAGCGATGCCGGTGCCCGTGAAGCGTTACCCACGCGCGGTGAAGACCAGATTGTTGGCGGAACGAGAGTCCGGGGAATTTCCGCGCGTGCTGACGTCTCGGCGAACCTGGCGACGGTTTGCGCCGGGGAAATTATCGTTCGCGAATCTGAGCACGCTACTGGGATTGACGTTTGGAGTGCGCGAATGGGCCGACGTCCCACCGCTGGGACGATTTGCGGTTAAGACTTCGCCGTCAGGTGGTGCGCTGCATCCCATAGAGGCTTACCTCGTGGTTCGAGACGTGGAGGATGTGGCTCCGGGAATTTATCATTACGACGCAAGTAGGCATCAACTGGAACGGTTGCGGCGAGGGATGACACGCGACCGTATGTCCGACTACTTGGTTGGACAGCGGTGGTTCTCGGATGCTTGCGCGTTTGTGGTGATGACAGGCGTGTTTACCAGGACGCAGTGGAAGTATCGCTACCCGCGCGCGTATCGAGTGGTGGTAACGGAGGCGGGACACTTGTGCCAAACGTTCTGTCTGACGGCAACTTGGCTGGGGCTCGCGCCGTTCTGCACGATGGCGATTGCGGACTCTAAGATCGATCAGGATTTGGGGATCGATGGTGTGACCGAAGGGTCGTTGTACGTCGCGGGCGTAGGAAATCGACCTGCTGGGATCGATTGGAAGACCGCATCGCTACCGATTGATCCCACTGGAAAGTCCCGGAGTTTTCAACGGTAAATTGGGTCGGTTTGGAAAGCGCTGCTTTGGGAATCCGAGAGTAGAGCATCACTACAAGTAAGACGGCCGCCTAAAACGGCCGAGCCACGATCGAAATCCAATTCACAATCAGAGTGTTTACGCGCGAACTTCCCAGGTGTCGCCGGCGCGGAGGAGTTTACCCAGGTCGCCTTTGCCGCGCTTGGCCTGGACGTCCTGGATCTGCTGGTTGATCAAATCTTCGTAGCGGGGGATGCCTTCGATGCCGCGAAGTACGCCGATGGGAGTCGGGAATCCTTCGATCGTATCCATGCGCGATAGCGCGAAGGCGTAGAGCGGGTTTGGATCGGAATCGTTGTGGACCAGTAAATCGCTCGCCGTGATGCCGTTGCCGAGCGTGACAACTTCGAGCTCAAGACCGCGCATGCGAATGCCCTTGTCGCGATTCTTGCCGAAGACCAGCGGTTTGTCGTGAACGAGTTCGATCACGTTGTCGAGCCGGGTTTCTTTCTCGGTTAGGGTTTCCCACGCGCCGTCATTGAAGATGTTGCAGTTCTGCAGAATTTCCACGTAGGCCGAACCGGAATGAGCCGCAGCTTTCTTCAGCGTTTCTTTCAGGTGAACCTGAAAAACGTCGACAGAGCGTGCGACGAACGTGGCTTCCGAGCCAAGCGCGACCGAAAGCGGATGAAACGGCCGATCGACGGAGCCGAAAGGCGTGGACTTCGCTTTCTTTCCAACTTCGGAAGTAGGCGAATACTGGCCCTTCGTGAGGCCGTAGATCTTGTTGTTGAACATCAGCACTTTCAGGCCGACGTTGCGGCGGAGCATGTGGATGGTGTGATTGCCGCCGATGGAAAGCGAGTCACCGTCGCCCGTCGCAACCCACACCTCGAGATCGGGACGAACGAGTTTCACCCCGGTAGCAATCGCGGGCGCGCGGCCGTGGATGGTGTGGAAGCCGAAGGTGTTCATGTAATACGGGAAGCGGCTCGAGCAGCCGATGCCGGAGATGAAGACAAAGTTCTCACGCTTCACGCCGAGCTCGGCAAAAACCATCTGCACCGCGGAAAGAATCGCGTAGTCGCCGCAGCCTGGACACCAGCGGATTTCCTGGTCGGTTTGAAAGTCGCGCTTCTTGTAAATCGGCAGCGTGTCGGTAGCCAATCTGTTTCTCCTGACTCGCGTCCTACAGAACGCCGAGCAATTCCTCGATCTTGAATTCGATTTCCGACTGCTTAAAGGGCTTGCCCTGAATTTTTCCATAGCTGATCGCATCGACAAGATACTTCGCGCGGAGCAGCATCACGAGCTGGCCCATATTCATTTCAGGGACAAGGATTTTTTTGTAGCGCTTCAACACGTCGCCAAGGTTACGAGGGAGCGGATTCAAATGGCGCAGATGCACGTGGCCAACTTTGCGTCCTTTGGCGCGCTGGGCTTTCATGGCGGCAGTGATCGGTCCGCTGGTCGAGCCCCAGGCGACAATGAGCAGATCGCCTTCCGCGTCGCCTTCTGGGACGAGGTCCGGAATATCCTGCGCGATGCGCGCGACTTTTTCGGCCCGCGTACGGACCATGTGCTCGTGGTTGAGCGGATCGTAGCTGATGTTGCCGCTGACGTCCTGCTTCTCGATGCCGCCGACGCGATGCTCGAGGCCCGGGGTACCCGGAACCGCCCAGGGGCGCGCGAGCGTGTCCGGATTACGCTTGTACGGCTGAAAGCCTTCGGGATTCGTTTCGTACTTTACCGGAATTTCCGGAAGCTCGTCGAGCGTGGGAATTTTCCACGGCTCGGCGCCGTTGGCGAGGTAGCCGTCGGAAAGAATGATCACCGGGACCATGTATTTGACAGCGATGCGGCTTGCCTCTAGAGCGATCCAGAAGCAATCGCCCGGTGTAGCCGGAGCGAGCACCGGAATCGGAGCTTCTGAATTACGGCCGAACAGCGCTTGCAAGAGATCGGCTTGTTCGGTTTTCGTCGGTAAGCCGGTGGAAGGTCCGCCGCGTTGAATGTCGCAAACTACAAGCGGCAATTCGACCGCGACTGCGAGGCCGAGAGCTTCGGTCTTGAGCGCCATGCCGGGGCCGGACGTGGTCGTAATGCCCAACGCACCCGCGTAAGCTGCGCCGATGGCGGCGGTGATGGCCGCGATTTCGTCTTCGGCCTGGAACGTCATCACGCCGAAATCCTTGTACATCGAAAGCTCGTGAAGGATGTCGGAAGCGGGTGTGATCGGATATGAGCCGAGGAAAAGTTTCACGTTCGCTTTCTGCGAAGCGGCGACGAACCCGAGCGCGAGAGCTGCATTACCGCTGATGTTGCGATAGAGGCCGGGTTCGAGCTTCGCGGGTGGAATGTCGTACGTGACTTGAAACGATTCCGAAGCGTCGCAGTAGCTATAGCCGGCCTTCATCGCAAGCAGGTTGGCCTGCACGAGGACGGGTTTGCTCTTAAACTTGTCGTTGAGCCATCGCTCCGTGGATTCCATCGAACGGTTGTAGAGCCAGTAGCACATGCCGAGCGCAAAAAAGTTTTTACAACGGTCCATGCTCTTGGTGTCGAGGCCAAGGTCCTTCAGCGCGGCACGCGTGAGTTTCGTGAGTTCGACTTTGAACAGGCGATAACCGTCGAGCGAATGATTCTCGAGTGGGTTCTCGGATTGATTGGCCTTGCGCAGATCGGTTTCAAGAAAGTGATCGAGGTTAACGATCAGAATGCCGTTCGGCTTCAGGTCGGCGAGATTCATCTTCAGCGCCGCGGGGTTCATGGCGATGAGGGCGTCCACGGCGTCCCCTGGCGTGTAAACGTCGGTGGACGAAAAGTGAACCTGGAATCCGCTGACGCCGGGGAGCGTTCCCGCAGGAGCTCGAATCTCTGCGGGGAAGTCGGGGAACGTGGCGAGATCGTTGCCGAACAGCGCAGCGGTATTGGTGAACTGGCTGCCGGTGATCTGCATGCCGTCGCCCGAGTCGCCGCAGAAGCGGATGACGGCGTTCTCCACGGTTTCGCGCCGGCGCGCCAACGGTTCAGTGATCGTTGAAGCCATTCGTTTTCACGACCTCAAGATGGATTGGCGAAACGATAGCGCTTCGTCCAAAAGATGCGCGGATTGTCTCGCAGGATGCGGCAGGATCCGTGGTCGATCGAAACGGCGAAAAGCGGCTGCACGTCTCAATGTTAGGCGGTCAATACGCCGGTGCGAATCGTTCGCGAGTGGAGCCAGGTGCGGCGCCATGCCGGCGCAAACACAGCTCGGAAGAAACCCGCGAATGAAACTCGTGCATCTTCCCGTGTAGGTTAGCATAAGGCGGCGAATTTCGCGCTCGAACGCGCGGTCGGTGTTGCCGCTTGGATGCATCGAAAAATGAAATTGGACTTTCTCACGCTCCTTCAAAAGCAAGCGGGAAAAGCGCCGGCTTCAACGTCACACGCCGTGCGGCGCTGGTTCTTTCATCTGGGCGGCCCGGGGCTGATTCTGCTCGGCATCATCGACAGTTCAGTGATTCCGGTGCCGGGAAGCATGGATGCGATGACGATCGTTCTTTCTGCGCACGACAAACCCCTGTGGATCTATTACGCGGTGATGGCGACGATTGGCGCGGTGTTTGGAGCGTTCCTGACATTCCGGTTCGCGAGAACGCAGGGCGAAAAGGCGATGAGCAAACGCTTCTCGGCGCGGACGATCAAGAAGGTGAATGGGATTTTCGAGCGATGGGGATTTAGCGCGATCGCTGTGCCTGCGCTCTTGCCGCCGCCGATGCCGATGGTGCCGTTTGTGATCGCCGCGGGCGCGATGAAATATCCGACACCGAAATTTCTCGCTGCGATTACGCTCGGCCGCGCGGTTCGATACACAATTCTGGCCTATCTGGGCGCGAAGTACGGGCGGAAGATTTTCGCGGTCGTGTTGGCACACGGGTGGACCGCGCTTTACGTGCTGATTGGGCTCGGTGTGGCTGGATTTTTGCTGTGGTTTTTGCTGTTCAGGCATAAGAAGGCGGCGTTTGCTACGGGCGGGGATTGATTGCGGGTGCCCACGAGTCATCCTGGAAGAACTCGCCCTTTACCCTTTTCGCACAGTCTCCTAAGGTTCATCTCGACTCCCGCGGGGAAGTGCTAGCGTTAAGAATCGTCCCTGGGAGCTGTGTGTGACCGAATTTGAGGACCCGAGAGCGCCCGGCGCGGAAAAGCGCCGAAGCACGCGCATCATCAAGTCTGTCCCGATCACGGTGGTCGGCACGGATGTGCTCGGGCAGCCGTTCCACGAAACCACGCACACGGTGATGATCAACTGCTACGGATGCAAATATCAGTCGGTCCACTACGTTCCCAAAAATACGTCGGTTTCCATTGAAGTTCACCGCATGCACCGGAAGCTTCCGTCACGCAGCGTGCGAGGGAGAGTGATCTGGGTGCAGCGGCCGCGCTCTTATCAGGATGTTTATCACATCGGACTGGAGTTTGAGGTCGCCGGAAACGTGTGGAGCTTGGCCGCGCCGCCGGTAGATTGGTTCCCGTTTCCGGGAGACGAAACGGAGCTAAACGAGCCGGAACTCTCCAAACTTTCCTCGACAAGCGCCGCGAAGGGCACAAATCGGTCTGACCAGGTGCTGTTGGTCCCGTCGTCGGTGGCGGTAACGGAAGATTTTGAAGTGGACGTGACCGCGGAAATCGCGGCTGTTGCGAAACCGGCTCCACATCGCACGCCGAACGGCGAACGGCATCGCGAGCGGCAAAACCTTTCGATGCGCGAGATGGTTCGCGAGATCGTAGACGAAAAAATCACCGAGCACTCAGTGACCATGCGGCGGCACATCGACGATGCACTGCAGCGGTTGCTTGAAAAAGTCTACGAACGCATGCAGGCGACCGCCGAAGAGTCGCGCCAGGAGATTCGAGCCGTTCGCGAAGCCCTTACCGTAGTTCCGCCTCCCGATCCGAAGGGCCGGCCGAACCGGCGCCGCCGCGGCAACTTCACGAACATAAGCGGCCAATCGTAAGCCCCCGATCTCCACAGCCTTAGCCCTTCCGGACGGTAAAAATAAAAGGACAGCCTGTCCCTAAGTACCATTGACTTTCGCTTTTAATTCGCCCATAGTTGCGCAAGATACTACGACCCAAAGGGGCGTCAGATGGCATTAACGAAACGGCAGAAAGAAGTACTCAACTACTTGGTGGGATTTTTGAATAAGAACGGCTACTCGCCCAGTTTCGAGGAGATCGCGCACGCGCTGAAGCTGACGTCGCTCGCGACGGTGCACAAACATCTGTCCACGCTCGAGAAAAAGGGATTCGTGCGGCGCGGCTATAACCAGAGCCGGTCGATCGAAGTGCTGCAGCTTCCGAAGCCGGTGCGCGAACAGGTTATGGACCGTCACGTGGTCGAGTTGCCGCTTGCGGGCCGAATCGCCGCGGGTCGTCCCCTGGAAGCCGTGGAAGTGAACGAGACGATCTCGCTCGCGGATTTTTCGCGCGGGCAGGGAACGTACGTGCTGCAGGTGAAGGGCGAGTCGATGCGCGACGACCACATCCTGGACGGAGACTACATTGTCGTCGAGCAGACGCAAGTCGCGAACCCGGGCGAAATTGTGGTGGCACTTGTTGGAGAAGACGACGCTACGGTGAAGCGTTTCTACCGGGAACCGGGCGGAAAGGTTCGGCTTCAGCCTGCAAATTCGACGATGTCGCCGATCATGGTGGCGGCTTCGGATGTGAAGATTCAGGGCCGCGTCGTTGGCGTCCTCCGAAAATACTAGATTCAACGTTTGGCTCTCCGAGGGTCGAGCGGGAAAGGCCGGTCCCATGCTCGTACCAAGCTGGGCCGGCCCTTTTTTGTTTCAGGACGAGCATGAAATTCCCTACTTGCACTCTGGCGTATGTCGGGTTCAAACTCTCTGAGCCGCTACCCAGCAGCCCTCAATCGTTTGCCCTGAAAATAGGGCGCCCTTATCGGGTCAGACACATCAGCTTCATTTTGGATTTGGCACTGCTTCGACGCGGGACTACATTCAAAGACCCGGTCCTTATATTGACGTGATTCTCTGGGCTCCTCCAGCTTGAGCCGAGGAGGGCAAATGTGGGGAGACAAAAAGCCCGACGCAGGGTCCAAGGGTCCGCTCGCTCTGCAGCCGCAGGTGAACGGGCACACGATTCAGAATGGCAGCACGGCAGCTAACGCGAACGCGCCGAGTGCGAAGGCACCGGCTCTCACTGGGGAGGCAAGAACAATGGCACCAGATTCGACGTATCCAAGCACGACGCCGAGCGGAATCGCGCGGCTCGGATCCACGCTTCACGTGAAGGGCGAAATTACCGGGAATGAAGATTTGCTGATCGACGGCAGCGTCGAAGGCCTCGTGCAGCTGGAAGACCGCAAGCTGACCGTGGGCGCCAGCGCGAAAGTCACCGCTGACGTGATTGCGCGGGAAGTGGTGGTCTACGGCAACGTGAAGGGCAATCTGCGCGCGCGCGATCGGATCGAAATTAAGAAAGACGGCTCGGTGGTCGGAGATCTTACGACCGCGCGCATTTCAATCGAAGACGGCGCGTATTTCAAGGGTTCGATCGAGATCGATAAGACCGGCGACCTGGCCGACGGCGCAGCAGTAGGCGTGCGTGGCAAGAGCACGGCGACCGCATAGGCGGCTAGGTCGATCGACCTCGTCGACTACGTTCGTCGAGCGGCGTCCGGAACACCAAACTTAGAAGGCCCGCGGCGGTTTGCCTCATGGCGTCCGGTGCGGGCTATTTTTTTGCGCGGAATCGATCTCCGTTCGGATTTGAGCCTCAAGCCTTCCATTGACATTCGGTTGACAGGGGAAAGGGCATACCTTAAACTCAACGTTTGTCTCTAGAAGGAAAGGTGTGACTAGCTGATGGCTACATATATACCGCGGGGACGTCAGGCCGAAGACCTGATGGTTGGCAAGAACTGGTTCGTGATCGATGCGAACGGAGTGGTGCTGGGCCGTTTAGCGACCAAAGTCGCGCGCATGTTGATCGGCAAGGATAAGCCGACGTACACGCCGCATCTGGATTGTGGCGACCATATCGTAGTAGTGAATGCCGAAAAGGTGAAGCTGACGGGGAACAAGATCGACCAGAAAGTGTACCGTCGTCACAGTGGATGGCCGGGCGGATTGAAAGAGACGCCGATCCGGGCAATGTTGCAACGTCGTCCAGAAGAGGTCGTGCGCGAAGCGGTTCTGGGGATGCTGCCTAAGAACAAGCTCCGGGCACGAAGAGCAAAGAAGCTGCGTGTTTATGCCGGAAGTGAAGGTCTTGCGCGCCACACCGGACAAAAGCCTCAGCCGATCGCGCCGTAACCTCGCACCATTCGGACTCTAAATATTTGTGTTTGGCGGAAACGTCCGCCGGGCCTACTTGTCTCCGCGGCTTAGCCATGGAGACGCGATTCACGAGGGGGAGCTTTGAGCTCAACGAATACGTTTCAAGGATCTGTGAAGCAGCACTACGGAACGGGCCGGCGGCGTGAGTCTGTCGCGCGCGTATACATCAAGGCCGGCGCGGCCAAGTTCACCGTGAACGGAAAGCCGGTGGAAGAGTATTTCCGGAACGTCGCGTGGAACAAGGCGGCTACCGAGCCGCTGTCGTTCACGCAGATGCAGGATCAGCTCGAAGTTCGGGCCATCGTGAAGGGTGGCGGGATCGGCGGACAGTCCGGAGCGGTGCGCATGGGACTTTCGCGCGCGCTCGCCGTGCTGAACCCGGAACTGCGGCCGTCGCTGCGCACCAACGGATTCTTGACGCGTGATTCGCGCATGAAGGAACGCAAGAAGTACGGACAGAAGGGCGCGCGTCGCCGCTTCCAGTTCAGCAAGCGCTAACGCTTGCCGGTTGCGCGGCTCGTTGGTTCGGGCGGCGCGCCACACAAAAGTTTGGACCCGCTCCCGAGTCTGGATTTTCAGAGTCGGGAGCGGGTTACATCACGGCCGGCAAGCAGCCGGTAAAAAAGGAAGCTGCCGAGCGGCTTGAAATTCGAGCTGCCGGAAAAAGCTTCCCTTTCTGAAAAGGAGAACCATGGGAGTCGAGATCACAATGAAAGAGCTGCTGGAGGCCGGTGTTCACTTTGGCCACCAGACGCGCCGCTGGAACCCCAAGATGAAGGAATATATCTTCGGGGAACGCAATGGAATCCACATCATCGATCTGCAGAAGACCCTCAAGATGTTCCGCGAAGCCGCGCGATACGTTTCGGAAATCACGGCACAGGGCAAACGAATTCTATTTCTCGGCACCAAGCGCCAGGCGCAGGAAGCCATCGCTGAAGAGGCGAATCGCTGCGGCATGTTTTACGTGAACCACCGCTGGCTGGGCGGCACGCTGACAAACTGGGTCACTCTTCAGAAATCGATCAAGCGCCTCAAACTTTTGAAGGCGATGAGCGAAGACGGTCGCATGTCTGAACTTTCGAAGAAAGAGGCGGCGCGTCTGGATCGCGAGTTGAAGCACTTGAAACAGAACTTCTCGGGCGTGGAAAATATGACCACGCTGCCGGATGCGATGTTCGTGATCGATCCGAACGCCGAATTGATCGCGGTTCGCGAAGCACGCCGCATGGGTATTCCGGTAGTGGCGATCGTCGATACGAACTGCGACCCGGACCTGGTGGACTGGGTGATTCCAGGCAACGACGACGCGCTGCGTGCCATTCGCCTGTTTACGTCGAAGATTTCCGACGCGGTGGTGGTTGGCAATCAGTCGTTCGAGCAAACGCAGATCGCCGATCAGAAGTCGGTGGAAGGCGCGGGCGAAGATGGCGTCGATTACGTCGACACCAGCGCGTACGAAGTCTACGAGAAGCAGGAAGGCGATTTCGTCGAAGGCGAGCCCGCCGAGGCGATAGCGGAAGAAGCATTGCCGCTGCCGACCGAGGACGAAATTCAGCATCGGTAGAGATAACCTCGACGGACCGGGAGAAAGCTGCCCGGTCCTGCACGCAGGGAACTCCGGTTTCAAATATTTGGTGGTACGGGCGGGTGTTGCGCCGATTCTTGGACGGCGGAACTCTTAGCCGGAACTTATAGAAGAGGGATTGGTGTAGCGATGGCGACTCCAGAAGGAAAGCCGAACGTATCAGCGCAGCTGGTGAAAGAGCTTCGCGACCGCACCGGAGCGGGATTTGCCGCCTGCAAGGATGCGCTTGCGGAAGCCGGCGGCGATATCGAGCAGGCGATCAACGTGCTGCGGAAGAAGGGCCAGGCCGCGGCGGCGAAGAAGGCGCAGCGCTCAACGTCCGAAGGCCTGGTAAGCAGCTACATTCATGCGGGCGGAAAGATCGGCGTGCTGATCGAAGTCAATTGCGAAAGCGACTTCGTGGCGCGGACTGATGATTTTCAGCGCCTCTGCCACGACGTGGCGATGCACATCGCCGCGCTCGATCCGCGTTTTTTGAAGCGCGACGAAGTGACCCAGGAAACTCTCGACCGCGAGCGCGAAATCTACAAGGATCAGGCCAAGCAGACCGGCAAGCCGGACGCTGTCGTGGAGAAGATCGTCACCGGCAAGATGGAGAAGTTCTACGAGGAAAACTGCCTCTACGAACAGCACTTCATCAAGGACGAAGGACTGACGATCAAAGAGTTGATCGACCAGGCCATCGCCAAGATCGGCGAGAACATCACCGTGAGCCGCTTCAAGCGGTTCAAGGTCGGCGAGCTGGAAAGCGGCAAAGACAATGCCGCCGATACAGCGGTCGCGGTGTCGTCGGCCTAAATTGAAACCAACCAGTTCGCAGAAAGAAAATCCGCCGCAATCACGGCGGATTTTTTTTGCCTGCGCGATGGTCCAATTGCGAACGGAGCGTTGAAATTCTAAATTCGGACCCTTGTGTGCGGGCATGTTGCGGGGCCTGGGTGCGTGTTTCTCTGCTAGAATGCTCGGCGGGCCAGGGGGCTGGCCAATCCTGCGATGACAAAACCACAGTTAGCCAAAGATAAAAAAGCGCCGACCGGCTCGCCGGTATACGAAAGAATCGTGCTGAAGCTGTCGGGCGAATCGATGTCCGGGCCGAACGAGGCCGGCATTCATGCCGAGACCGTGCACACCATGGCGCGCGAGATAAAAGAGATCCGCGACCTGGGCGTGCAGGTAGCGATCGTCGTTGGTGGCGGGAACATTTTTCGCGGGACGCGGCAGAAAGATCTGGCGATCGAGCGCGCAACCGGCGATTACATGGGCATGTTGGCCACGGTGATCAACGGTCTGGCGCTCGTCGATGCGCTTGAAAAAGTGGGCTGCCACACGCGCCTCATGAGCGCGATCGAGATGCATCAGGTGGCCGAGCCTTTTATCCGGCGTCGTGCGACGCGCCACCTGGAGAAGGAGCGCGTGGTGATTTTCGCCGCTGGCACCGGCAATCCTTATTTTTCCACGGACACCGCGGCGGCGTTGCGCGCGATGGAGATCAAGGCGAACGTGATTCTGAAGGCCACGCGCGTTGACGGCGTTTACGATGCAGATCCGGAGAAAGTGAAGAACGCGAAGAAGTTCGACCGGATCACCTACATCGATGTGCTGCAAAAGGGCCTGTCGGTGATGGACTCGACGGCGATCTCGCTCTGCATGGACAACAAGATGCCGATCGTGGTGTTCGATATGAACGTGGAGAAGAATTTGCGACGCGTAGTGATGGGCGAGCATGTGGGTTCCGTGGTAACGGCGAGCTGACGCACGCGGACTGCTCGAGAATTTGGAGGCGATTTTCACGATGACTGCAATTGCATCAAGCAAAGACGCGATGGTTCAGGCGCGAACGCGCATGGAGAAGGCCGTGGATGATTTCCGCAAGGAGCTTTCCACGGTGCGGACCGGGCGAGCGAACGTTTCAGTTCTCGACCATGTGCGCGTCGATTATCACGGCACGCCGATGCCGATCAACCAGCTCGGAACAATGAGTGTTCCGGACGCTTCGACGATCGTGATTTCGCCCTGGGACGCGGCAGCCGTGCCCATGATCGATAAGGCGATTCGCACCGCGGATCTGGGATTGAATCCGACGAATGACGGAAAAATCGTTCGCGTGCCAATGCCCAGCCTCACCGAAGAGCGCCGCAAAGAGTTGGTGAAGCACATTCACAAGGTCAGCGAGAACCACAAGACCGCGCTTCGCAACGTGCGCCGTGATATCAAAGAAGCCGTCGAGAAGCTCGAAAAAGAAAAAAAGATGAGCGAAGACGACCGCAAGCGCGCCATCGACGAGCTGGACAAGCTGACGCAGTCCGAGACCAAGAGGGTCGACGATTTGCTCGCGGTGAAAGAAAAAGAGCTGCTCGAAATTCGCTAGTCTGGTCTGGCGCTGTGTACAGCGCGGCTCCGTTATTTTGTTCCCGGTGCTGATCCTTCCATGATCGATGCCCGATCCAGCATCACTGCCCAGCGCGTGGCGATGCGGCGCGCGGCTCACCAACTGTTCGACAATCCGAAAATTCTGGAAGATCCGATTGCGCTGCCGATTTTGTCGGCCGAGGCGCAGGGTCTGGTTCGCGCGGAGGCGCGGAAGGCTCGAGGCGTGGCGTCAGCGTCGTTCCGCGCATTTCTAGTGGCGCGCAGCCGTGTGGCGGAGGATGAACTCGCGGCCGCCATTAAGCGGGCCGCGACGCAGTACGTGATTCTCGGAGCCGGCCTGGACACGTTCGCCTACCGCAATCCATACCCGACGCCGCAGCTTCGCGTTTTCGAAGTGGATCATCCGGCGACGCAGGCGTGGAAAAGGAAACGGCTCGAAGCGGGGCAGATCGCGATTCCGGATTCGTTGACGTTTGCTCCCGTGAATTTTGAGACGGAGTCGCTTGCAAGCGGACTCACGGCGGTAGGATTCGATCGCTCGCAAGTGACGTGCTTTTCGTGGCTTGGCGTCACGCCGTACCTCACGAGGCCGGCGATGTTCTCAACGCTTGAGTTCATCGTGGGATGCGCGAAGGGAAGCGTCGTCGTGTTCGATTATGCGAGGCCGCGGAACAGCGTCGGTTTCCTGAGTCGGCTCGCATTCGATGCGATGGCGCGAAGAGTAGCGCGTGCGGGCGAGCCGTTTCAGTTGTTTTTTGATACGGCGGAGTTGGAGCGGGAGCTGCGCGGAGTCGGGTTTACATCCGTCGAGGACGTCGGGGCGGAAGAGTTGAACGCGCGATATCTGCAGAATCGCAGCGACCGCCTGAAGATGCGCGGCCGGGTGGCGAGAATCGCGACTGCGCGAACGTAACCGAGTAACGCGTTCGTGCAATTTTGCGCGCCGGCCCGACGACGAGTCGCGACCGCTGGCGATCGAAATCGTCCAACGACAGCCGAGTCCGCTATCCCACTAATTCAATGCGCGCACGTCTTCGGGCAACGCTAGGGTGAAGACGCATTTGCCGCTGGTTGCAGAGCATGCGAGCGTCCCGCGGCGGACGAGTTTTGCCGGCGACGCATCGGGAAATGCGGCGCCGAAGTCGATGGTCTTCAGTTTGTCTGCGAACGGGCGCAAATCCTGGCTGCCGTTGATAAATTTTGCAGAGTCGACCACCAGACGTTTCGATCCTGCAGCGGGCGGCGAAAGCAGTACGAAGAAGTCGGCTTTCGCGTCCTGTTTCAAGCCTTCAGCGAGAGCGAACTCGCGCATCTTGATGAGCGACGGCCTTGCCTTTGCAACTAGCGCGTCGATTCCTGTATTTGTTCCGAGCAGCACGATCAATCGTGCTTTTGTTTCCGGCACGGAGTGCTGAGCGGCCATCGCTTCCGCGTAGAGCTTGATCGCCTCGTCCTTCTGCCCGCGCTTCTCGTAAATTTGCGCGAGATGATCGCCGACTTCCCCGTGCTGATTCAGCAGCCACGACGCGCGGACGTAGCGCTCCGCAATATCGTAATCGCCCTGCTTGAAATGAACCCAGCCCAGCGTGTCCCAGTAGACGCCGATATTCGAAACCTGGCCGAGATCGTCGAGAGTGAGGTGTAGTAGGCTGACGTTGCGCAGCGCGGCTGCGGTCGTCGAGACGGCGGACTCCGCATACTGACGCGCCTTTTCGAGTTCGATTCCGTTTTCAGCGAGGTCATACGCGACGTTATTCCACAGAACCGGCGTCTGCGCGATCTCGATCGCCTTCTCGAAAGCAGCGAGTGCCTTGTCTTTTTGCCCCGAATTCAAAAGCGCGCGGCCCAGGCTGACCTCTAGCTCCGCATTATCAGGCGCGAGAACCGTAGCTTTGTCGAGTTCTGGGACGGCCTCTGCAAATTTGTGCTGCTCGAGATAAATTCCACCGAGCGCAGCGTGCGCAACCGGATCCAGGGGATTGATCTCGATCTGCTTTTTAAACGCTTCGGTCGCTTCCGGATATTTTTCCTGTTGGCTCCGCGTGAGGCCCAGATAGTTGTAAACGTGCTCGTCGTAAGGATCGGCCTCGATCTGTTTTTGGAATGCAGCTTCGGCGTCGTCAAAGCGGCCGAGACGTAGATAGGCGAGTCCGAGATCGTTCCAGACCTGTTTCGTTTTCGGATCGATTTCGGTGACTCGCTTCAGCAGCGGGATCGCTGCTTCGGGATTGCCTGCGTTCAGCGCGGCGATGCCGGATTCGATAAGCTCATCGGCGGTGGCCGTCTTCGGAATATCCGGCGAGCCCGGCGTGGGATTTTCCACTTGCAGCGTTTGGGTTTCGTCGGCATCGACGGTGCGCGAGAAAGTAAGGTATTCGCTGGTGCGCGACGCGGGAAGTTCGCGCAATTTGAAGCTGAGGCTGCGCTCGGCGGTGAGCGTGCCGTCCGCGAAATGATAGCTGGATTTGTACGCGGCGTAGTCGCGATCGACGTTCACGCCAAAGGGCGGCTGCGCCGTGAAGCCCTTCGGAAGAGTCATGGTCAAGCGCTCAGTGACGTCGAGCGGGCTCCCCAGCTTGATCGGATCCACTTGATCCTCGGACGCCTCAGGCAGGCCGAGCGATAACATCGGAATGATCACCTTGGATTTCTTGCTGGACCAATCCAGAAAGCCGGTCTGCGAATATTCCAGGTCGAGCTCGAACGGATTCGCCGTGTCGGACGGATCGCTCGGCTTTACGCTCGTGACTTCGCCTTTGATGCCATCGAGCGACGCGATCGTCTGGCCGAGCTCTTTCCACTGATTTTGCGGCGTGCGACGGAATGCGACGCGAAGCACGTATTCATTGTCGCCGCGCAGAAAATATTTCAACTTCACGTTGAGCTTGCCGAGTTCCGTCACTTGCGCGTCGACTTCCACTCGTTGCGTTGACAGCCAGGGTGGATCGGCGGGTGTTTCGACTAGCTTGCCTGCTCCGTCCGGGGGAACAAGGAGTGCGGATTTATCGCGCAGCGGAGATGCGAGCAGGCGGAACGGCGCGACTTCGGCCGTGGAATCCATCCAGATCAGCTTGCCCTCGTACGGAACGGCGGTGATCAAATGATCGAACTGCGATGGGGACGGGACTGTCGGATCGATTTTGCGCGCGGAAGGAATCAGGACGGCGTCGGACGGAATGTCGATGGCAATTAGCATCGCGGCGAGCAGCGTGACCTTATCTTTGCAGTCGCCGTACTGATTTTTGAAAACGTCGGCGGCGTTGTGCGGCTGAAAACGGCCGAGCCCGAACGACAGGCTCACGTAGCGGATATTCTGTGCGACGTAGTTGTAGAGCGCAGCCATCTTATCGAGTTCGGCTGTTTTGCCCTGAACCAGTTCCTGGGCTTTGGCGCGAATTTCCGGAGTCGGCGTGGTGCGGCCTTTTTCCAAGTCGGCATACCAGGCCGCCACCGCCGGCCAGCCTTTGAACGTGGTGATCTGGACATCCGCCTGTTTTTCTTCCGAAGGTTTTGTTTTTCTCTTTTTCAGTTCTTCGTCCGTCGGGCGTGCCAGCAGACTGTGTTTCCACAGATAAATCGCTCGGCCGTCCGCATCCTTCTTCGAGAATGAAGCAGTGTTAACGGCAGCCTTCTGTCCATCAACGTTTGAGTAATCGGCCGATTTCACGATTACCGAGCGATCGGCTGGAACGTTGATCTCGAGTTGCTCGTCCAGGATGATGGCGTCCTGCAGGAAATATTGCGAATACCAGAATTCGTTCGGCGCCAGCGAAGTGACGGTGCGGGTGAGAATGTCGTACTCGATGGTGTCACCGGCATGGAGCGAAGGAACAGTGATGTGTTTTTCTTTGTAGTCGGTGTATTCCGGCGCATCGCGTTCGACGGCTGCCGTCATTTCCTTGATGGCGTCTGGCGTGGCGGAGATGACAGACCCATCCGGTTTCAGCACGTGCACGTACTTCACGTCCATCTGTTCGTTGGCCGAGCTGAATCCGAAAACAAGTTCGCCGAGCTGCTGGACGCCTGCGTCACTCTGCACTTTGATTCGCGCGGTGAGATCGCGTTCGCCCGTGCCGTCATTTTCAAAGCGCACTTTCGTGACGTACTTTTCCACGACGAACGGCTCGCTTGAATAGTCAGGCGTGAGCTTCTGCATCGGCGCAGGCAGGGGAGTAGGCTGCGTCGAGGGCGGCGGTGAAAGCTGCTGCTGTGCTGAAACGGAAGCTGCCAAAAGAAAAATACCGAGGAAGGCCGCCCAGAGGTTCTTCATCCCATCTCCCAATCGAATTTCGCCCCGAGACAGTTTAGGGGCGAATGCGGGCGGGAGTAAATGGCGGCCGAATCCGGAGTTGAGCAAATGCAAATCGGACCAACGCGCGAAGCCCGCAGCTTTCTCCAGACCCATTTTGGGACGTAATGCGATTTTTCGCGAACCGAAGCCGTGAAAAGACACTATTCTGATGTAAGCCATTCAAAAAAGGACTCTTACGCAACAACAAATGCTTGCGTTGGAACTTGCAGCATTTGTGTCTAAAGCGATAACATTTTGTGGTACGATTGCGCCGTTCGCTTGAAGCATCGCCCTCGCGAGGGCGCGTTTTGGAAGTCGGGAAAATTTAAAGCTGACGCGCATGGCACGAATCGGACCAAATCCTGCAATTTGTTTTTTGGATTGATTCGAGTTGACAAGGGCTGCTGATTCTCCTATACTTGCGCGGTTGCTTTGAGCTTTTAGATGTGTGGTGATTAGGGAAGTCTTTCGGACTCCGGAACAAAGAACGACGGATCGGAGAACGAAAGAGCGGCCGAAATGGGGCGCCAGCCCCGCAAAGCCGTGACAGCCTCCTCCGCCGTCGAGTAGATGCAGTTCACTCCTTGGGGTGAAGTCGCGTCATCGCGGAGTACCTAGGTTCAATCCTACGGTTTGGCACCTTTTCTGTTCATTCACTCGCCGATTTTTGCGCGGGATGGAACTTTGCGCGCCAAAATCGAAATTTTCGTTTCATCAGGTTGAGGAGAAAATTGTGCCGACGTTTTCACAGCTAGTGCGCCACGGCCGCGAGAAGATTCGCGTGAAGACCAAATCTCCCGCGTTGGAAGGTTGTCCTGAGAAGCGCGGCGTGTGCGTCCGGGTCTACACTCAGACGCCGAAGAAGCCGAATTCCGCGCTGCGCAAAGTTGCGCGCGCCCGCCTGACCAACAGCGCTGAAGTCACCACCTACATTCCCGGCATTGGACATAACCTGCAGGAACACTCGATCGTGCTGGTTCGCGGCGGCCGTGTGAAGGACCTGCCCGGAGTTCGCTATCACATCATTCGCGGCACGCTGGACGCCGCAGGCGTTGAAAATCGAAAGCAAGCGCGCTCGAAGTACGGCGCCAAGCGGCCCAAAGCCGCTCAGAAGTAGGAGGCCGATAGATGCCACGCAAGGGTTGGGTACTGCGCCGCAAGATTCCCGGAGATCCGGTCTTCGGAAGCGATCTGGTGCAGAAGTTTATCTCCAGCATGATGTATGACGGCAAGCGTGCGACTGCGCAGTCGATTTTCTACAACGCGATGGATCAGGTCGCCAAGAAGACCAACGACGACGCGTTCAAGCTTTTCAAGAAAGCGGTTGAGAACTGCAAGCCGGCGCTAGAAGTGAAGACGCGGCGCGTAGGCGGCGCGAATTACCAGGTTCCGGTGGAAGTGAATCCGTTCCGCAAGCAGTCTCTCGCGATTCATTGGCTGGTGCTGTACTCGCGCACGCGCAGCGGCAAGTCAATGACCGACAAGCTGGCCGAGGAAATCATGGACGCTGCGAATGGTCGCGGCGGCGCCGTGAAAAAGAAGGAAGACGTTCACCGCATGGCGGAGGCCAACAAGGCTTTCGCACATTATCGCTGGTAAGCACGGGCCTAGGGACACATGCCACGTCAGGTACAACTCGATCAGACCCGCAACATCGGGATCATGGCTCACATTGACGCCGGAAAAACGACGTCCACCGAGCGCATCCTGTTCTATACGGGTGTGACCTACAAGATTGGCGAAGTTCATGAAGGCACCACCGTCATGGACTGGATGGAGCAGGAACGCGAACGCGGCATTACGATCACGTCCGCCGCAACCACCGCCTCCTGGACGCGTTTTGCGAAGAAGTACCGCATTAACATCATCGACACGCCGGGCCACGTGGACTTCACTGTCGAAGTCGAACGTTCGCTCCGCGTGCTGGACGGAGCAGTCGCGATTTTCGACGCCGTCGCCGGCGTTCAGCCCCAATCCGAAACTGTGTGGCGCCAGGCCGACAAGTACCGCGTTCCTCGCATCGCTTTCATCAACAAGATGGACCGCATCGGCGCCGATTTCGATCACTCGGTCCGCTCGATGCGCCAGCGTCTTTCCGCTCACCCTGTTCCCCTGCAATTTCCGATTGGCCGTGAAGATAATTTTATCGGCGTCGTGGACTTTATCGAAGAGCGCGCCATCATCTGGAAGGATGAAACGCTCGGCGCGGAATACGAGACCGTCCCGTTGGAAAAATTGTGGGATGCGGAATATCTCGCTGCGCATCCGGCCGTTGCAGTCGCCGTGAAAGCTTCGGCGTTGACTCCGGAATTCTACAAAGAGCATCGCGACAAGGTCGTCGAATACATTTCCGAGCATGATGACGCCATCATGCACAAATACCTCGAACAGCAGAAAATCGAGCCTGCCGAACTGCGCGCATCGCTCCGCAAGTCGACCATCGCTCTGAAGCTGGTTCCTGTGCTCGCCGGTTCCGCGTTCAAGAACAAGGGCCTGCAACCGCTGCTCGACGCGGTCATCGACTACCTACCGTCGCCGATCGACGTTCCTCCTGTAGAGGGCACGGATCCGAACGGCAGCGAAACGCTGATCCGCAAAGTTTCCGACGACGAACCATTCTCTGCGCTGGCGTTCAAAATCATGACCGATCCGTTTGTCGGCCACGTCACCTATATCCGCGTGTACTCTGGGGTACTGAAAGCCGGACAGAACGTGTATAACTCCACGCGCAAGACGCGCGAGCGAATTGGCCGCCTGCTCCGCATGCACGCCAACAAGCGCGAAGAAATTGATTCCATCGAAGCGGGCGACATTGCTGCCTGCGTCGGGCTGAAAAACGTCACCACCGGCGACACGCTGTGCGATGAAGACAAGCCGATCGTTCTTGAGAACATCGACTTCCCGGCGCCCGTGATTCAAGTCGCCATCGAACCGAAGACCAAGGCCGACCAGGAAAAGATGGGTATCGCTCTCGGCAAGCTCGGCCAGGAAGATCCCACGTTCCGCATGCACACCGATGCGGAAACAAATCAGACCTTGATTTCGGGAATGGGCGAGTTGCACCTGGAAATCATCGTCGATCGCATGATGCGCGAATTCGGCGTGCAGGCCAACGTCGGCCGGCCGCAAGTCGCCTACCGCGAAACGGTTCTTAAGGAAGCTGAAGGCGAAGGGAAATACATCAAGCAGACCGGGGGCCGCGGCCAGTACGGCCACGCTGTGATCAGGCTTCACCCGCTGCCGCATGCAAATCACGACGACATGCACGACTTGTCCGAAGAAGAAATCGCGGAAATGGCCAAGAACATTGGCGGCGGCAAGGGCGGCAAGTACAGCTTCGACAAGGAACATCGGCTGCTGTTCATCGACAAGATTGTCGGCGGATCGGTTCCACGAGAATTCATCAAGCCGATCGAAGACGGCATTCGCGAAGCGATGGAGACCGGCATTCTGGCCGGCTACGAAATGGTGGACGCGGCGGTGGTTCTCACCGACGGCAGCTACCACGACGTAGACAGCTCGGAAATGGCGTTCAAAATCGCCGGCTCGATGGCTTTCAAAGATGCGTGTAAAAAAGCCAACCCGAAACTGCTCGAGCCGATCATGCGCGTCGAAGTTGTTGTCCCGGAAGATTACATGGGCACGGTGATTGCGGACTTGAACTCGCGGCGCGGCCAGATGCAAGGACGCGAATCGCGCGGCGGCACCGAAATCATCAACGTGCTGGTTCCGCTGTCGACCATGTTCGGCTATGCGACGGAAATTCGCAGCCGCACGCAGGGCCGCGGCAGCTTCACCATGCACTTCTCGCACTACGAGCAGGCTCCGAACAACATTTCGGACGAAATCATCAAGGGCAAGAACGGCGACGGCCCGAAGCGGTAATTCTTTAAAACGGATTTAGCAGCGAAGAACGGTTCGACACAGGAGCTGAGAGAGAAATGGCGAAAGAGAAATTCGAGCGAACAAAGCCGCACGTGAACATTGGGACGATCGGGCACATCGACCATGGCAAAACGACGTCGACGGCGGCGATCACCAAGGTGTTGAGTAAGAACAATCCGAAGGTGGCGTTTCGGGCGTTTGATTCGATCGATAACGCGCCGGAAGAGCGGGAGCGCGGTATTACGATTGCGGTATCGCACGTGGAATACGAGACGCCGAACCGGCACTACGCGCACATCGATTGCCCGGGCCACGCGGACTACGTAAAGAACATGATCACCGGCGCAGCGCAGATGGACGGCGCGATCCTGGTGGTAGCAGCGACCGATGGACCGATGCCGCAGACGCGCGAACACATTTTGCTGGCGCGCCAGGTCGGCGTTCCTTACATCTGCGTGTTTCTGAACAAGTGCGACATGGTCGACGATCCAGAGCTGCTTGAGCTTGTGGAACTGGAAGTTCGCGAACTCTTGAAGAGCTATCAGTATCCGGGCGACACGCTGCCGGTGGTACGCGGTTCGGCTTTGAAGGCCCTGGAAGGCGATCCGAAGTGGGAGAAGTCGATTCTGGATTTGATGGAAGCGGTGGACAAGAACATTCCGCAGCCGGTACGGGACATCGATAAGCCGTTCGCGATGCCGATCGAAGATATTTTCTCGATTTCAGGCCGCGGCACGGTGGTAACGGGACGAGTCGAGCGCGGGAAAGTGAAAGTCGGTGAAGAAGTTGAGATTGTGGGCTTTCGTCCGACGATGAAGAAGACGGTGACGGGCATCGAGATGTTCCGTAAGCTTTTGGATGAAGGGATTGCGGGCGACAACGTTGGACTTTTGTTGCGCGGCACGGAAAAAGATGAAGTGGAGCGCGGACAGGTGTTGGCCAAGCCCGGCTCGATCACGCCGCACACCAAGTTCAAGGCTGAAGCGTACGTATTGACGAAGGAAGAAGGTGGACGCCACACGCCGTTCTTTACCGGCTATCGTCCGCAGTTCTACTTCCGAACGACGGACGTGACGGGCGACGTAAAGCTGCCGGCGGGAGTAGAGATGGTGATGCCGGGGGACAATATATCGTGCGAGATCACCTTGATCACGCCGGTAGCGCTGGAGAAGGGATTGCGCTTCGCGATTCGTGAAGGCGGACACACGGTAGGGGCCGGCGCAGTTGCCGAGATCATCGAGTAAATTATGGCCAACGGCGAAAAAATCCGAATTCGTTTGAAAGCGTACGACCACCGCATTCTCGATCAATCCACGCGCGAGATTGTGGACACCGCAAAACGCACCGGCGCAGACGTTGCAGGTCCGATTCCTCTGCCCACGGTGATCAACCGCTGGACCGTGCTGCGCTCGCCGCACGTGGACAAGAAGTCGCGCGAACAGTTTGAAATGCGCACCCACAAGCGCCTGATCGACATTCTGGAGCCGACGCCGGACACGGTGGACGCTCTGATGAAGCTCGATCTTCCGCCGGGCGTGGACGTCGAGATCAAGGCGTTCGGCCGCGAACACGCAACGAAGTAAAACACAGGACTTCAGCAAAGTTTTACAGCGCGGCTGCGAATGCGGCTGCGACTTACGAAGGAAAGAGCGAACGAAATGGCAGTCAACGGAATTCTCGGAATCAAGCTGGGGATGACGCAAGTCTTCGCCGAAGACGGCACATCCGTACCGTGCACCGTGCTGCAGGCCGGCCCGTGCGTGGTGGTGCAGCGCCGCACGAAAGATAAAGACGGCTACGACGCCGTTCAACTCGGCCTGGTGGAATTCATCAAGCCACAGCGCGTGAACAAAGCTCGCACTGGCCACTTCAAGAAAGCGAATGTGGCTCCGATGCGCTACCTCCGCGAAGTCAAGATCGAGGACTCGAAGGACGAATCGAAGTCCGGCGACCGCGTCCTGGTCGACAGCTTCAAGATCGGCGAATGGGTTGACGTAACCGGCGTCAGCAAGGGCAAAGGCTTTCAGGGCGGCGTGAAGCGCTGGCACTTCCGGGGCGGGGACGCAAGCCACGGTTCGATGTTCCATCGCGCACCGGGCGGCATCGGCGCTAGCTCCTTTCCGTCGCGTGTGTGGAAGGGTCAACACTTCCCGGGCCACATGGGCAACGAACAGAAGACCATCAAGAAGCTGAAAGTCGTGAAGATCGATTCCGACGAAAACCTGTTGCTGGTGCGCGGCGCGGTTCCGGGCCCGTCCGGCAGCTACATTTTGATTCGCAAAGTAAAGACTCTGTAGTCGCAGCGGATACTGAGGCCTTCGGGCCCGATAAAGAGAAAACGACGATGCCAGTTGTGGACGTAAAAAATCTCGCAGGCAAGACAGTCGGCCAGGTTGAACTCGCCGACGACGTGTTTGGAGTCAAGCCCAACCCGCACCTGCTGCACGAAGCTGTGCGGCACCATCTGGCGGGCGAACGCGCGGGCACGCACAAGACGAAAGACAAGAGCGAAGTTTCAGGCTCCGGCAAGAAACTGTGGAAGCAGAAGGGCACGGGGCGCGCGCGTGTGGGGTCGATTCGGTCGCCTCTCTGGCGCCATGGCGGTACCGTCCACGGACCGACGCCGCGGAGCTACGACTACGCGCTGCCGAAGAAGATGGTCCTTGGTGCGCTGCGCTCGGCTCTCTCGGCGAAACTCGCCGAGCAGAAGCTCACAATCCTCGATAGCTGGAAACTCGATTCGCACAAGACCAAGCCGTTCGCGGAAGCGCTCGGGAAGTTGCACGGCGAGACGAAGTCCTTCTTGCTGGTGGAATCGGGCGACAACCTGAATCTCGAACGCGCCAGCCGCAATATCGACGGCGTCACGCTGGTTCCGGCGGCGGGTCTCGAAGCATACGACCTGCTCCGCCACGAACACTTGCTGCTCTCGCGTGAGGCGGTTGCGAAATTGAGCCGTTCGCTTTCGGCTACCAGGCAGGAAGTTCCGGTGCAGATCGAACCGGCGCCTGCGGTGGCGAAGCCTGCGGCAGAAGCAAAAGCTGCAAAGGCTCCGGCAAAGAAGGAAGCGGCAGCGAAATCGGCGAAGAAGCCCGCGGCGAAGAAGGATGGAAAGTCCAAGCCGAAGGGGAAGAAGGGTTAAGCGATGGAAAGCAAGATCTACAAAATCATCCGGCGCCCGATCATCACCGAAAAGGGCCTGGGAGTGAAGGAAACGCAGCACACGGTGGTCTTCGAAGTGGCAAAAGACGCTACCAAGACCGAGATTCGCGAAGCCGTGCAGCGCGTTTTCAAAGTGAAAGTGGACCACGTCCGCACCGCGGTGTTTCACGGCAAGTTTCGCCGCCGCGGACGCGCAGAAGGCTTTCGCAGCGACTGGAAGAAAGCGTACGTTCGTCTTGCCGAAGGCGAAAAGATGATCGAATACGCCGAGAACATGTAGTTTGCGGCAATACCCGGGCCCCTAGGCCGGCAGCAAGCAAGAGGCAATGATGGCACTGAAAACTTTTAAACCGTACACACCATCGCGGCGCTTTTTGACGATGCTCGATAAGAGCGAAATCACCAAGCAAACGCCGGAAAAGTCGCTGGTGGAATCGCAAAAGCGCACCGGCGGACGTAACTCGCACGGCGAAGTCACGTCGTGGCACCGCGGCGGTGGACACGCGCAGAAATACCGCGTGATCGATTTCCGCCGAGATAAGACCGGCATTCCCGCGAAAGTGGCGGCGATCGAATACGACCCGAACCGCTCGGCGCGCATCGCGCTGCTGCATTACGCGGACGGCGAAAAGCGCTACATCCTGCAGCCGGTCGGCCTGGAAGTCGGCATGACCGTGCAGAACGGAGAGGCTGCTGAAATCCTGCCGGGCAACGCCCTGCCGATTTCGCACATTCCTCCCGGTACGATGATCCACAACCTCGAGCTGTACCCCGGAAAGGGCGGCCAGGTGGTGCGTTCGGCGGGCGGCGCAGCGCAGTTGATGAGCAAAGAAGGCGACTTCGCGCTTGTCAAGCTGCCTTCGGGTGAAGTGCGCAAGTTCAGCATCGGCTGCATGGCGTCGATTGGTCAGCTCGGCAATCTCGACCATGAAAACGTCACCTACGGAAAAGCCGGCCGCACGCGCTGGCACGGCAAGCGCCCGACCGTTCGCGGTGTGGCGATGAACCCAGTCGACCACCCGCACGGCGGTGGTGAAGGCCGCGTCAAAGGTAACCATCCGCAGACTCCGTGGGGCTTCCCCACGTTGGGCGCGAAGACGCGAAAGAAGCGGAAGAGCGAGAGCATGATCGTCGAGCGCCGCAAGTAATTCTCGACGGCAGCAGAGGTAGATCGGCACGGACCCGGCGCGGGGGAAAAATGGGGAGTCACGAAATGACAGCAGCCCGTTCATCTCGTCGTCGTACCTCCCGGCGAGCGACTCGAAACCGCAAGACCGTTTCGCGCCGCGCAGTCAAGCCGGCCCTGAAGTCCACGGCGAAAGCCGCAGCACCTCAGGTGCAGTACCGGTTGTGCCGGTCCGGTTGGGCCGTGATTGTGGAAACGCAACCGAATGCGCAGGGGACGCGGTTTGTTTGTCCTTTCTGCCCGATGTCGCACCGGGTATCCGGGCCGGTTCGCGGATTTAAACGAGTTCGCCGCGCGCAGTGGATGAAGCTGCGGCGGGTGGAAGGATAAGGACACAAGATGCCGCGTTCGCTGAAAAAGGGCCCGTTCATCGACGATCACCTTCGCAAGAAGGTAGAAGGGATGAACGCGCGCAACGAGAAGAAAGTTCTGAAGACCTGGTCGCGCCGGTCGACGATTCTGCCGGACATGATCGGACATACCATCGCGGTGCACAACGGGAAGAAGTTCATTCCCGTGTACATCACCGAGCAGATGATCGGTCACAAGCTGGGCGAGTTTGCTCCGACGCGCACGTTCAAAGGCCACGCGGTCAAGGCTGCTCTCGAGCGTGCGGCTGCGGCGGCTCCCGCGGGCGGCGCGGCACCGGCTCCGGCGGCGAAGTCGTAACGGATTGAAGGAAGAGGCATAGACGATGGCGACGGCAACTCAAGCGGCAACACAAATCGGCGGAGTGGCAAAGGCGCGGTACGCGCGCGTGTCGCCGCAGAAGGCGCGCCTGGTGATCGATCTGATCCGCGGCAAGCGCGCCGAAGAAGCGCTGCACACGCTTCGCTTCACCAAGAAGCGCGTGGCGAAAGAGATCGAAAAGACGCTGCGCAGCGCAATCGCAAACGCGGAACGCAAAGCCGAAGACGCCGGGGAGACGCTCGATGTGGACGAACTGTACGTCACCACGTGCTACGTGAACGAGGGCCCGCGGTGGAAGCGTATGCGTCCGGCTCCCATGGGACGCGGCTTCCGCTACCAGAAGCGCACTTCGCACATCATCGTTGAGGTCTCCGAGCATCAGCGCGCAGTCACTCAGCGCGTCGAAGCGGCAGCGACCGAAGAACGCGAGTCCAAGGGTGTGAAGGGCGCGGTCCGGAAGGCGCGCAAGGCCCTCGAGCAACGCAACAAGCAAGTTCCGAAAAAGAAGAAGTAGGAGGACAGTTTGGGCCAGAAAACACATCCGTACGGTTTCCGTCTCGGCTACAACAAGGGCTGGAAGTCGCGGTGGTTCGCGAAGAAAGATTACGCCGACTTGTTGCATGAAGACGTTCAGCTCCGCAAAGTGTTGAAGGAAAAGCTGAAGTCCGCCGGCATCAGCGGCATTGACGTCGAACGCGCCGCGAACAAGCTGGTCATCCGGATCTACACCGCGCGTCCGGGCATCATCATCGGCCGCAAGGGTTCGGAAATCGACAAGCTCAAGCAGGACGTGCAGAAGCGGACCAAGCGCGAAGTGCACATCGACATCCAGGAAGTGCACCGCCCGGAACTCGACGCGCAGCTTGTGGCGGAATCGATCGCGCTGCAGCTTGAAAAGCGCGTGGCGTTCCGGCGCGCGATGCGCAAGTCGGTGGATTCGGCGCTGCGTTTCGGCTGTAAGGGCATCAAAGTTCGCGTGGCGGGCCGCTTGAACGGCGCCGAAATCGCGCGCAAAGAGTGGTACCTGCAGGGGCGGTTGCCGTTGCAGACGCTGCGCGCAGATATCGATTTCGGTACCGCCGAAGCGAACACCACCTACGGCGTGATCGGTGTGAAGTGCTGGATCTATCAGGGCGAAAAGATTCCGCAACGCGGAAAAGCAAAGCAGCAAGTGAAAGAGCTAGCGCAAGCGTAAGGACACGGACAAGCAACTATGTTGATGCCGAAAAAAGTTAAGTACCGCAAGCAGCAGCGCGGGCGCCGCACCGGGAAAGCATGGCGCGGCGGAGCGCTGGCGTTTGGCGAGTACGGACTGAAGGCCCTCGAGCCGGCCTGGATCACCGACCGGCAAATCGAAGCCTCGCGCGTGGCGATTTCGCGGTTCATCAAGCGCGGCGGAAAATTGTGGATTCGCATTTTTCCGGACAAGCCGTACACCAAGAAGCCGGCCGAAACTCGAATGGGTAAAGGTAAAGGTCCCCCGGAGAAGTGGGTTGCAGTCGTGAAGCCCGGACGGGTGATGTTTGAAATGGCGGGCGTGGATCTGGCAACGGCGACCGAAGCAATGAAGCTGGCGTCGCACAAACTGCCGATCCGGACCAAGTTCGTCAGCCGTGCGGAGGAATTGTAATGGCAGACCGGAAAACGGGTAAAATGGAAAAACTCCGCGATCTGGACAAGAACGAGCTCGACGTCCGTCAAAGCGAGCTTGCCGAACAGATCTTCCGCCTGCGGTTTCAGCTCTCCACCGGCCAGTCCGAAGGGTTGAGAAAGCTCCGGGAAGCCAAGCGCGACATGGCGCGAATCAAGACGCTATTGCGTGAGAACGAATTGAGGAAGGCGTAATGGCAAACGAACAAGCAGCGAACGCCGCGCAGGAATCGCACCAAGACCGCGGCGTGCGTCAGGAACTGACCGGCGTTGTCACCAGCACCAAGATGCAGAAGACCATCGTGGTGAAGGTCACGCGCGCGGTGCAGCACCCGTTGTATCAGCGAGTGGTGCGGCATGCGAAGAAATATTACGCGCATGATGAAACCGGCGAAGCGCATGTGGGCGACACCGTCCGCATCGTTTCCACCCGCCCGCTTTCGAAGCTGAAGCGCTGGCGGTTGCAGGATGTCGTGCAGCGTTCCACGCGCGCGTTGCCCAAGGCGGAAGCCTCACGGGCCACCGTCGCCAAGGCTTAAGAACGAACCAGCAGCAAAGCGGCATCGGTAATAGGGGAGCAAGACCATGGTTCAGATGCGAACATGGCTGACGGTGGCCGATAATTCCGGCGCCCGCCAGCTGACCTGCATCCTGCCAGTCGGCGGCGATGCAGGTCTTACGGCCAGCCTGGGTGATGTGATCACCGCGGCTGTGAAGGAAGCGGCGCCGGATAGTGCGGTGAAGAAGGGCAAAGTCGTGAAGGCCGTCGTGGTCCGCACGCGCAAGGAGCAGCGCCGCAAGGACGGCACCTACATCCGCTTCGACGACAACGCCGCTGTCTTGATCAACGATGCAAACGAACCGGTCGGAACGCGCGTGTTCGGCCCGGTGGCTCGCGAGTTGCGCGATAAGAAGTTCACCAAGATCATCTCGCTCGCGCCGGAAGTGTGGTAACGATGCCGAAACCAGCGATCAAGCCGTCACCCATGAGCGTCCGTCACGGCGACACCGTGAAAGTCATTTCCGGCCGCTCCAAAGGCAAGAGCGGAAAAGTGCTGTCGGTGAATCTGGAGAAGCACACCGTCACCGTCGAGCACGCCAACATGATCAAGAAGCACACGCGCCCGAACCCGAACAAGAACATCAAGGGCGGAATTTTGGAGAAGGAAGGTCCGGTCCACGTTTCAAACGTGATGCTCGTTTGCCCAGGTTGCGGTAAGCCGACGCGCGCCGGACACACCACGTTACCCGACGGCCGCAGAGTGCGAAGCTGCCGCCGTTGCAAGGCGACGTTTGAAAGCTAGTACCACAAGGCGAAGAGAGACTCGAAGATGATTACGCGTTTGCATGAGAAATATCGGAAGGAAGCGATGCCGGCGCTTTCCAAGCGCTTCGGTTACACCAACTCGATGGCAATTCCGAAGGTGAAGAAAATCACCGTCAACATCGGAATGGGCGAGGCTAGTGCGAACGTGAAGCTACTGGACACCGCGGCCGCCGAGCTCGGCCAGATCACGGGTCAGAAGCCGGTGATCACGCGCGCGAAGAAGTCCATTGCGAACTTCAAAATCCGCCAGGGTATGCCGATCGGTTGCATGGTTACGTTGCGCGGCGAGCGGATGTACGAATTTCTGGACCGTTTGTCGGCAATCGTGCTGCCCCGCGTCCGCGACTTCAAGGGACTGCCGCCGAACTCGTTCGACGGTCGCGGCAACTACACGATCGGATTGAAAGATCAGCTCGTGTTCCCGGAAATCGACTACACCCGCGTCGACAAGATCAAGGGCATGAACATCACCATCACGACTTCGGCGCGAAACGACGAAGAAGGACGCGAGCTTCTGAAGCTGCTCGGCGTTCCGTTCCGCGCGGCGACACAGGTTTAAGGAGAATTAAAGAGCATGGCTCGCACCAGTCAAATCGCGAAGACCAAGAAGAAGCTGAAGTACAAGATCCGCCAACGCAACCGCTGCCGCATCTGCGGTCGCGCCCGCGCGGTTCTTTCCAAGTTTCAGATGTGCCGCATCTGTTTCCGCGGCCTGGCGCTGAAGGGCGAGATCCCCGGCGTCGTGAAGTCCAGCTGGTAAGGAAGAGAGAATGACGACTGATCCGATCGCCGATTTGCTGACCCGCATCCGCAACGCCGCGCGCGCCAAGCACGCCCGTGTGGACGTGCCGTCTTCGAAGCTGAAAGTGGAAGTGACGCGCATCCTGAAGGAAGAGGGTTACGTCGCGAATTTCAAAGTAGTCGAAGAACAGAAGGGCAAGAAGACGCTGCGCGTGTTCCTGCGCTATACGCCGGACCGCCGGAGCGTGATCACCAACCTGAAGCGCGTTTCACGTCCTGGGTCGCGCCGTTACGTGGCGAAGACCGGCATCCGCCAGGTTGTCGGCGGGATGGGCATCTCGATCGTCTCGACCGCACAGGGTTTGATGACCGGTCAGGCCGCTCGCAAAGCAGGCATCGGCGGCGAAATGATGTGCGAGGTTTGGTAGTTAGGCGTCGCTGAACAACTGTTTTGATTTTTTGATTTCAAGGAAACCGAACACATGTCGCGAATTGGAAACAAAATCATTCCGGTGCCCGCGGGCGTGAAGATTCAGATCAAGCCCCACGAAGTCGAAGTCCAGGGACCGAAGGGCAAGATGAATGTGCCGCTGCCGAACGGAATCTCGTTCGAGCAGAAAGACGGAATCCTGACGGCCAAGCGCCAGTCCGACGAACAGCGTGCGTTGCACGGCCTTTCGCGCGCTCTGGTTGCGAACGCGGTCGCCGGCGTCACCACCGGTTTTAAGAAGGATCTGGACATCGTCGGCGTCGGCTACCGCGCGGAAGTGAAAGGCAAGAACGTGGTGCTCGCGCTGGGCTATTCGCATCCGATTGAGTTTCCGATTCCGGAAGGCATCACTATCCTGGTGGAAAAGCAGACCCACTTGGTCGTCAGCGGCGCAAACAAGAATCATGTCGGCCAGGTCGCCGCGAACCTGCGCGCCCTGCGGCCGCCGGACCCGTACAAGCAGAAGGGCGTTCGCATCACGGGCGAGAGATTGAAGAAGAAGGCTGGCAAGGCCGGCGCGAAGTCCGCGGCTTAGGCCAGGAGGAGAAGGAACGTGGCAGCACCAGTTCGCAGTTTGTCGCGGCAAGCGCATCGCCGCAGAATTCATGTTCGGACGCGCAAGCGTCTGATCGGCACTTCCGATCGGCCGCGCCTCTGCGTGCACCGCACCTCGAAGCACATTCGCGTGCAGGTGGTGGACGACCAGAAGAACATCACCATCGTTTCCGCCAGCTCGCTCGACGCCAGTGTGAAGAAGGACATCAAGGGCGGCGGCAATATCGCGGCGGCGAAAGTCGTCGGCAAAGTGATCGCTCAACTCGCGAAAGAAAAAGGCGTCGACAAAGTCGTTTACGATCGCGGTGGTTATCAATATCACGGGCGCGTGAAAGCGCTCGCGGAAGCGGCCCGGGAGGCGGGCCTGAAGTTCTAATAGCCTATGTCGAAACAAGAGCTCAAAGATACGTTGTCAGTTCGCCAGATCATCTCCACGAACCAGGCGAACCTGAAAGACCAGGTCGTCTCGATCAACCGCTGCACCAAGGTTGTAAAGGGCGGCAAGAATCTCAGTTTCTCCGCGCTCGTAGTCGTTGGCGATCAGGGCGGCCATGCCGGGTTCGGAATGGGCAAGGCGCGCGAAGTTCCCATGGCGATCCGCAAGGCGATTGAGTCGGCCAAAAAGAACATGGTGAAGCTCAATATGAAGGGCTCCACCATCCCTCACCAGGTTCTCGGGCGTTACGGCTCGGGCCAGGTGTTACTGAAGCCCGCTCCGGAGGGAACGGGAATCATCGCCGGCGGCGCGGTCCGCGCAGTGATGGAGGTTGCGGGAATTCAGAATGTGCTTACAAAGTCGCTCGGCACCTCGAACCCGCACAACGTGATTAAGGCGACGTTTGACGCGCTGATGCACTTGAAAGACGCAGCCAAGGTAGCCGAAGGCCGCGGCAAGGGAGCGGAAGAAGCAGCCGCAGTCTAGCGCTTCGCGTGCACGCACATGACCACTGAAAAGAAGAGCGCCAAGAAAGCATCCGGAACTTTGAAGATCAAGTGGGTAGTCAGCTTCATCGGCTGCCCGAAGAGCATGCGCCAGACGGTTCGCGGCCTGGGCTTCCGCCGTATGCAGCAGGTTTTGGAAGTACAGGACACGCCGTCGATTCGCGGCATGATCGCTCGCGTACACCATCTTGTTGAGGTTCAGAATGGCTGAGAAACCGTCGCTATCGAATTTGAAGCCGCCCCGCGGCTCGCGTCATCGCAAGGTCCGCGTAGGCCGCGGCATGGGCTCGAAGTTGGGAAAGACGTCGGGCGCCGGTAACAAGGGCCAACAGTCCCGCCGTGGCTATTCGCGCCGCCCGGGATTTGAAGGCGGCCAGATGCCGCTGCACCGCCGCCTCCCGAAGCGTGGTTTCACGTCGCCGAACTCCACCACGTACGCTGTGGTGAACGTGGAAGAGCTCAACGGCTTCGAGAAGAGTTCCACCGTGTCGCCGGAGCTGCTCTTTGGCGTCGGCATTCTGCGCGTAAAGCGCGAGAAAGTGAAAGTGCTCGGCGATGGCGAACTAAAAGTCGCGCTTACCGTGCAGGCGCACGCATTCAGCAAATCGGCGGAAGAAAAGATCACAGCCGCCGGGGGCAAGGTCGAAGTTATTCGATGAACAAGCTCGTCCTGGCATTCCGGAACATCTTCAATACGCCGGATCTGCGCAACCGCGTGCTGTTCACTCTAGGTTTGCTCGCCGTGTATCGCCTGGGCGCGTTTATTCCTACGCCCGGCATCAACACCGAGCTTTTGCAGCAGCTGTTTCAGCAGGGTCAGGGCTCGGTTCTCGGCATCATCGATTTGTTCAGCGGCGGCAACTTCCGGCGCCTCACGATTTTCGCGCTGGGAATCATGCCATACATCACCGCCTCCATCATTTTGCAGTTGATGGTCGTGGTTTGGCCCTATCTCGAACGCCTCCAGAAAGAAGGCGAACTCGGCCGCCGAAAGATCACGCAGTACACACGCTACCTGACCATCATCCTGAGCTTGTTCCAGTCGTTCACCATCGCTCAGACGTTGATGCGCCAGAACCTGTCGGGCCAGGCGCTTGTGTATCACCCGGGCGCGCGTTTCGTGTTCATGACCATGCTGACGCTCACCACGGGCTCGGCGTTCATTATGTGGCTCGGCGAGCAGATCAGCGATCGCGGCATCGGCAACGGGATGTCGCTGATTATTTTCGCCGGCATCGTCGTCGGCCTGCCGCGCGCGGTGAAGGACCTGTGGGACAAGGCGATGACCCAGCAGTGGGGGTCGTTCACGCCGATCGTAATCATCATGTTGATCGTGCTGATGCTTGCCGTCGTAGCGTTCATCGTGTTTGTGGAAGGCGGCCAGCGCCGCATTCCGGTGCAATACGCGAAGCGTGTGATGGGGCGCCGCGTGATGGGCGGTCAGATGACGTATCTGCCGCTGCGCGTGAACTCGGGCGGGGTGATTCCGCCGATTTTCGCGAGTTCGCTGCTCACGTTCCCGCAAACGATCGCGCTGCTGTTTGCGTCGAAGTCGGAAGGCTTTACGAGGTTCGCGAACGCGATCAAGTGGGGCGAGCCGCTCTACACCGTCATTTACGTGACGCTGATCATTTTCTTCGCGTTCTTTTATGTGGGCATCATTTTCAACCCCACCGAGCTTGCGGACAACATGCGGAAGTACGGCGGCTTCATTCCGGGAATCCGTCCCGGACGGAACACGTCCGAATACATCAACCGCATCTTGACGCGTTTGACGCTCGTGGGTGGCGTTTACCTTGCGATTGTTTGCTTGCTGCCCGAGTGGATGATTTCCGGCATTCACCTGCAACACCTGTGGCTGGTGGGTGATTGGTTCGATCGCCACATGTGGCGCTTCGTGTTGGACGGCTTGAACGTGCAATTTTATTTCGGCGGCACTTCGCTCCTGATCGTCGTGGGCGTGGCGATGGATACGGTGCAGCAGCTTGAAGCGCAACTCGTCATGCGGAACTACGACGGATTCGTCCGCAAAGGCCGCGTGCGGGGGCGGCGCAGTTAATGGCGGCGCGTTAACGTGGCCAAGCGGTTGAAGCAGGCATTGATTTTTCTCGGTCCTCCGGGAGCCGGTAAGGGTACGCAGGCCAAGCGTATTGCCAAGGAACTCGGCGTCCCGCACCTCTCCACTGGGGACATGCTGCGCGAGGCCGTAGCGAACGGTACCGACCTCGGCAAGCAGGCTAAGCCGATCATGGATCGCGGCGATCTCGTGCCGGATTCGATCGTGCTGGGAATGGTCGAAGAGCGATTGAAGCGAGCCGATTGCGCTCACGGATTTATCTTCGACGGGTTTCCGCGGACGCTGCCGCAGGCCGAAGAGCTGGACAAGATTTTGCAGCGCAGCGGATTCGGCAGCCCGCTGGTGATCGAGTTTCAGGTGAAGCCCGAAACGCTGATCAAGCGGGTGTCGGGCCGGTGGACGTGCAGCGTGGGCGGCGAAACGTACAACGTCCACGACCGGCCGCCGAAGGTTGCAGGCGTCTGCGATGTGGATGGCGGAAAGCTGGTCCAACGCGACGACGACCGGCCGGAAATTGTGAAGGAACGGTTTGCGGCGTACGAGCGACAGACCAAGCCACTTTCTGAGTATTACCGGACGCACGGTTTGCTGAAGCCGATCGATGGAGCGCAAAGCGTAGACGAAGTCGCGCGGGCGCTGAACCAGATTGTGAAGGGCGCGGAAGGTCGCGATGGTCATCTGTAAATCGCCGTCGGAGCTGGAAAAGATGCACCGCGCCGGGCTCATCGTCTGGGGCGCACTGGAAAAAATGCGCGCCATGGTGAAGCCCGGAGTTACGACGCAGGATTTGGACGAGTTCGCGGAAGCCTTCACCGCCGAACATCACGCAAGGCCGGCGTTCAAGGGCTACCGCGGGTATCCCGGTTCGGTGTGCACTTCGATCAACCAGGAAGTGGTGCACGGGATTCCGTCGAAGTCGCGAAAGCTGAAAGAAGGCGACATCCTCTCGATGGATTTCGGGGTCGAGCTGGATGGCTACTACGGCGACGCAGCCTTGACGGTGCCGGTCGGCAAAGTTAGCCCGACGCGCGAGAAGCTGCTCAGAGTCACGCGCGAGTCGCTCGAGCAGGCGATCGATAAAGTCCGGCCCGGAAATCGGCTGGGCGACGTTTCGTCCGCCGTGCAGGCCTGGGTTGAGAAGAACGGGTACTCGGTCGTGCGGGAGTTCGTTGGGCACGGCATCGGCACCAAGATGCACGAAGACCCGCAGCTTCCGAATTACGGTTCGCCCGGCCACGGCCCGAAGCTGCAAGAAGGTATGGTGCTCGCCATCGAACCGATGGTGAATACGGGTGGCCCGGGCGTTCGAGTGCTGGAAGATGACTGGACGGCGGTAACAGCCGACGGCAGCGATTCAGCGCACTTCGAACATACAGTTGCGGTTACGGCGAATGGTCCTTGGATCTTGACGCGGCCCAAAAACGCCGCGGGGCCGGTTTGGTAAGGCTGAATCTGGAAAGCATCTAACTAGTAGCCGGGAAACACCGGGTAACGACAGGAGCGCATGAATCGCAGGCCAGACCCGAAGAAAGAGAAGTCGAGCGAAGGCAGCGGGAAGGAAGACGCCATCGAAGTGATGGCTACGGTAGTTGAACCTCTTCCGAACGCCATGTTTCGCGTCGAACTTGAAAACAAGCACCAGGTTCTGGCCCATATCTCCGGAAAGATGCGGAAGAATTTCATTCGCATTCTGCCCGGCGACCGCGTTGCGGTGGAACTTTCGCCGTACGACCTGACCCGTGGCCGGATCGTTTACCGCTACAAGTAACAACGCGCTGCGCAGCAAAGCGCGCGGCAAGGACGAGTGAAAAGTGAAAGTTCGGGCATCCGTGAAGAAAATCTGCATGAAGTGCAAGATCGTTCATCGGCGCGGCGTGGTGCGTGTGATTTGTGAAAACGCCAAGCACCGCCAGCGCCAGGGTTAAAGGCGAGGAGAACAAAGAATGGCTCGTATCGCAGGTGTGGATTTGCCGCCGAACAAGCGGCTCTGGATTGGACTCACGTCGATCTACGGTATCGGTCAGGCTCGCGCGAAGTCTCTCGCCGAGAAGGCCAACGTGGAGCACACGAAGAAGATCAAGGACCTGACGGAAGAAGAGTTGACCCGTCTGCGCGCTGCGATCGAAGCCGAAGGCGGCGTCGAAGGCGACCTCCGCAAGGAAATGCAGATGAACGTCCGTCGCCTGATCGAAATTCAGGCGTATCGCGGATTGCGTCATCGCCGCAACCTGCCGGTCCGCGGCCAGCGCACGCACACCAACGCCCGCACCCGCAAGGGTCCGCGCAAGGGCGCCGTGGCGGCCAAGAAGAAGACCATGGCCCGCAAGTAGGGTCGCTCCGGAGCGCCGTACGGCTCCGGTTGAAACTGAAATTTACGGTACGAGCGACAGGGAGAATCAAGCGTGGCAAAAGAACCGAAAGAAGCAGCGGCGGGCGCAGCAGCACCTGCAGCAGGCGCGGCTGGTAAGACCGCAAAGCGCAAAAAAGAGTTCCGCAAGAAGCGCGAGAAGCGCGTCGTCCCACATGGCGTTGTATGCATCCAGGCGACGTTCAACAACACGATCGTCACCTTGACGGATCCCGACGGCCGCGCAGTCAGCTGGTCTTCGGCCGGCTCGGTCGGCTTTAAAGGGTCGCGCAAGGGAACTCCCTACGCCGCTCAGCAAGCTGCCGCAACGGCTGCGGGCGTCGCTCGCGATCAGTACGGCATGAAGTCCGTGGAAGTTCGCGTGAAGGGTCCTGGCGCAGGCCGCGAGTCTGCGGTGCGCGCGCTGGCGTCGGCGGGCTTGCACATCAACGCCATCAAGGACGTTACGCCGGTGCCGCACAACGGATGCCGCCCGCCGAAGCGCCGTCGAGTCTAACCGAAGATTTGTAAGGCGCTGCTCGCAATCGATCACTTGCGCCCGATCTTGTAGCGTTCACCTTCCGGTGGGCGATACAAAACAGCAGCAGAGTAAGTGAACTGGATCAGGAAGAAGGGTCGCCAGCCCGTAAACTGATCCCCAAGATGGATAAAGGAGAACGTTAAGTGGCAAGACATCGTGATGCAGTTTGCCGGCTGTGCCGTCGGGAAGGCCAAAAGCTTTTCCTGAAAGGCCTGCGGTGTTTTACAGAGAAGTGCGCCATCGAAAAGCGCAACTTCGTTCCGGGCCAGCACGGCCAGGCTCGCCGCGCCAAGATGGTTGGTTACGGCGTGCAGTTGCGCGAAAAGCAGAAGGTGAAGCGCACCTACGGCTTGCTCGAACGCCAGTTCCGCAACTATTTCGAGAAGGCGGAAAAGACCAAGGGCCCCACGGGCTCGAACCTCATGGTCATGCTCGAACGCCGTCTCGACAACGTCGTCTACCGCATGGGCCTCGCCGGATCGCGTTCGCAAGCGCGCCAGCTCGTCCTGCACGGCCACATCCGCGTCAAGGGCCGCAAGGTAAACATCCCGAGCTATCTGGTTCAGGTCGGCGAAGAAATCTCGCTGAAGGACAAGATGCACGAGAACGCCATGGTGCTCGAAGCGCGCAATCTCGCGAAGAGCCAGGGCGTAGCTCCGTGGCTCGATATCGATCCCGCCAATTTCAAGGCGCGCGTCGTGGCTCTGCCGCGTCGTGAAGACGTGCAGACCCCGCCGATGAACGAACAGCTCATCGTCGAGTTGTATTCGAAATAGCGCGCACAAGATTCATCGAGTGGCTTGCTTAGTTGGAAGGTCCGCTGCGGCGGGCCAGGAGGAATATTGAATATGTGGAAGGGCTTTCAGAAACCAAAGCGTTTGGCGGCCGAACCAGAGTCGTTGACGGACAAGTTCGGGAAGTTTTCCGCGCAGCCTTTTGAGCGCGGATGGGGAACCACCGTCGGCAACTCTCTGCGCCGGGCTCTTTTGAGCTCGATCGAAGGCGCGGCCATTACCGCCGTGAAAATCGAAGGCGTGCTGCACGAATTTTCGCCAATACCCGGAGTCGTGGAAGACGCGACCGACATCATCCTGAACCTGAAGCAGGTTCCGCTGAAGTTGAACACCGACCAGCCCAAGACGATCAATCTCGTCGTGGATACGCCGGGTCCGGTCACTTCCGCGAAGATCGCCGAAGATGCCGACATCGCCGTCCTCGACAAGAACATCTACATCGCAACCGTAAGCGAAGGCGGCAAGCTCGAACTCGAACTGCGCGTGAAGAACGGCCGCGGTTACGTGGCGGCCGACCGCAACTTCGACGAAGATCTGCCGATCGGATACATTCCCATCGACTCGATCCATTCGCCGGTTCGCAAAGTCAATTACGCCGTCGAAGCCGCCCGTTTGGGGCAGATGACCGATTACGAAAAGCTCACCCTCGAAGTTTGGACCAACGCCGCCATCACGCCGCAAGACGCGATCGGCTTGGCTTCCAAGCTCGTGAAGGATCACATGAGCATCTTCATCAACTTCGAAGAGACCCCGGATCTTCCCGACGAAGTGATTGAGAACTTCAGCGATCCTCGTCTGGAATTCCTGGATCGCTCCGTCGAAGAGCTCGAGCTTTCGGTTCGCTCCTACAATTGCCTGAAGAACGCGAACATCCAGAACCTCCGCGAGCTCGTTCAGAAGACCGAATCCGAAATGCTAAAGACCAAGAATTTCGGCCGCAAGTCGCTGAATGAAATCAAGGACATCCTGCACAAGATGGGCTTGAGCCTGGGCATGAAGTTCGACGAGCACGGCCGCATCATCTGGCCGCCGCTCCCGAGCCAGACCGCGCCGCCGCCTTCCGAGGGGGACGCATCGGCTCTGTAGTTTCCAGAGTCGCGGCTTACGCTTATGAGACACCTTAAATCAGGATCGAAACTCGGAAAGCAGCCCGCGCATCGCCGCGCGGTGCTGCGCAACCTGGTGACGAACCTCATCGAGAAAGAACGCATCCACACGACCATCCTCCGCGCGAAGGCTACCCGCCGTCTCGCGGAGAAGATGATCACGCTCGGCAAGCGCGACTCGCTTCACGCGCGGCGCCAGGCGGCTGCGTTCTTGATGACGCCGCTCGCAACCGAAAAGCTCTTCAAGGATCTCGCTCCTCGCTTTGCCCAGCGGCCGGGCGGTTACACCCGCATCGTCCGCGCAGGCTGGCGCTTGGGCGACGGCGCCGAGCTGGCGATTCTGGAATTCATCGGCTCCGAGCTGAAGAAGAAAGAAAAGAAGGCTCGCCGCAAGCCAACCGAGGAAACTCCGGAAGAAGAAACCGAAGAAAAGGAAGCGACCGCCAAGAAGTAGCCGCTGCCACAGCGCATCAAAGAAAAAGCCCGGCTTGATCACTCAAGCCGGGCTTTTTCCCTATCTTAGGCGCGCACCGCGCGCTCTAACGTAGACTTTCAGTCTGCGCGCGACCAATTTCCGTTGGTCGTTACTTCTCCCTCCGCGCCATCTCCGCGAGCGCCAACACCGTCCTCCAATTCCTCGCCGTCCCCATCGTCTTCAACCTCGAATCAAGATACTGGCTAGTCAGCTTATTGTTCGCCAGCCCTGTAGGGAAGAGCAAATACACCTCCCGCCCCAGCACCGTAAACGAATCCCCAGGCGACCGCATCGGATCCAGCAGCGCCACATTCTCCGCGAGCGGCAGGTCCGCCAGAAAGCTCACATGCGGCCGGTCTTTGTCCTGATCGCACTTCGGATACGGATTCGCCGCAATCACGGCCTCGAGCTCCTCCGTCGTACGCAATACCACTGGCGCCTCGAATCCAAACCGCTTCGCAATGTGTGTCTCCAAAATCGCCGCATCGATCCCTCCGACAGGCGCCGTAAACGCCACATTGCCGCTCTGAATGTACGTCGTCACCTCGCTGCATCCGCACTTCTCAAACACCACCACAAGATCCTTCATCGACATCCGCTTGTGCGGCCCCAGGTTGATCCCGCGCAAAAGCGCGACGCACCGCCCACGCACTTTCTTCTTAGTTCGCGCCTGCTTCTTCACACCCATCGCGTCACTTGATCCCCAGCCAGGAGTCGTAAATCGCCTTCTGCTGCGCCGTCATGTTCTCCATCGGCTTTAGCGTATACGTCGGGTGCGGATTCACCGCGTAAGTGAGCGAAAACTCGCGAAACTCGCCGAGCCGCACCACCGTCAGCTTGATCGTGTCGCCCGGTTTGTGCGCGCCGAGTTCCTTGTCCATCGCGTCCGAATCGCTCACGCGCCCATCGATGGCATAAATCTCGTCGTTAAAATCGAGCCCCGCAGCTTCGGCCGGACCTCCGGGAATGATGTTCTGTATTTTCAGATGCCCGTCATCTGCAGTAGTCGTGGCCACGCCCGCCCAACCCTTATTCGGATCGATCTTCTTCTCCACCGAAATTCCCGCGTAGCCGAAATACTGCTCGTAGGGAATCGGCTCCTTGCCCGAAATGTAGTTCGAGAAGATCGCGCTCAGATCCGTGCCCGCCACTTCCGACGCAGCCTTCACCGCATCGTCCGGCTGGAATCCCGGCTTGGGCAGCGCATAACGCGAGTAGAGCAGCCGCATCCAGTCATCCAGCGATTTCTGGTTGTTCGTCCTGTTCCGGATCGCGAAATCCAGAACGTGCCCCATCACCTGCCCACCGTCGTAGTAAGAGTAATTCGTGTTCCGCAAGTTATTTTCCTGCGAGACCACGCTGCGCGAATACCACGTGTCCCAGCTGGTATCCTCGATGCTTCGCTCACTTCGCCCCGGCAGCGCTTCGAAATTCGTAATCAGCCGGCTGATCATTTCGAGGTACTTCTCCGGCGTGATCACGCCGGCCCGCTCCATCGCCAACGCTCCGTAGTAGCTCGTTAGACCTTCCGAAATCCACAGCGACGGCGTGTGCACCATCTGCGTGTAGTCAAACGGCCCCAGCGGCAACGGACGCAGCCGCTTCACATTCCACGCATGGAAAAACTCATGCGACGCCACAAACAGTTTCAAATTCGCCTGATCTCCGTATCCTGGCACCGGGTCTGTCGAATCCCAGTCCTTCGCGAAGTCGATCTGCGTCGAATTCAAATGCTCCAGCCCGCCTCCGGTCTTGGGCCAGATGTGAAAAATGAAGTAATAATCCTTGAACGGCGCGGCTTGCCCCACTTTACCCGCCACCGGCTGCCACATTCCGACTGACTGCGCCACGACCTTCTGCAGGTTGTCCACAAACTTCGAAAAGTCCGCGTTGCCCAACACATCGTGAACGATCACGTGATACTTCGTCCCGCTTAGATCGAAATCCTGCTCCTGATAGTCGCCGATCTCGAGCGGCGCATCCGCGAACCAGTTGTAGTCCGCCGCTCTGAAAGAGTGATCGGAGGTGTGCTCCATCCCCGTCGCGACTTTCCATCCAGCCGGAACGTCGATCGACAGCTCCGTCGGCCGCTCCTTGCCGCCGACCAGATACATCCACACCGACGGTCCGCCAATGAACGCATGCCGTTCGTTGTACTGCGCGATGTTGTTCTGCAGCGTGTTCGCGAAAATCTGGTACGTCACTGTCACCGCCGTCGCGCCCGCAAGGTCGATCTGCCACGTCTGGCTGTCCGTCTTGCGCCACTTCAGTTCCGCGCCGTTGCCCTCCGGCTTCGCGTGGAAGCCCTGCACGTTTGCCGAATAGTTTTCGATGTAGTACGACCCCGGCGCCCAGTCGGGAATCGCCACTTCCGCCGTCGCACCGGATAGCCCGTCGACATGCATCGTCACGTCCATCAGGTGCGAATTCGGACGCTCAAATTTCAATTCATATCGGATCGGGCCTGCGGGAGTGGTTTTAGCGGATACGGCCGTAACAGCTACGATAAAAACGGCGAGGAGCAGCGAACCGAACATCTTTGAAGCGATCTGAAACCGTGAGGGCATGGGATGTCCTTTCAGGAATTTTGTTATTGGACGTCGGTCGGCTCCAACGGGGTACCGGAAAAATGAGTGAGGCCGCGTTTTTGTCGCGCGTTGCTCCAAAGCATCACCAGCCCCGCCGCAATCTGCGCCACGATCCCGCCAAACGAGTCGATGAATACGTCGGTCACCAGCGCCGTCCGTCCCGGCACGAACGACTGATGGAATTCGTCGAATGCAGCGTAGCAGACCACGAGCAGGATGCTGACAAGCGCCCAGCGCAGGTGCGTACCCTTCCGGCCCGCACGAATGCCGCGCAGGATGAGTAGGCTGAAAATGAAGTATTCGGTGAAGTGGGCGCACTTGCGGATGTAATGATGCAGCAGCTCGAGCGTAGGGAACGATGCGTGAGGCAGCAGCCACTTGAGGAACGGAATGATGAAGTGGCTTGTGTTCTCTGACGTAAAGCCAGACGTCGAGAACAGCGACATCACTGTTCCCCAAACCAGAGCGGGCCACCAGCGTTTCAGCCAGGTCATGCTAGGGAGTTCGCCCCGTTTGATTCCAAGCCGGGAACAAAGGCTGAAGCGAAGAGAGGCACTGAGAACTAGTGATTGAACGCTCTGCCATAATTCGAGCCGCCATTACTCCAGCCGATAGTTCGGCGCCTCGCGTGTGATGATCACGTCATGCACGTGGCTTTCACGCAGACCGGCCGACGAAATGCGGATGAATTGTCCGCGTTCCTGAAGCTCTTTCAAATTTTGCACGCCGGCGTAGCCCATGCCGCTCTTCAGGCCGCCAACGAGCTGCTCGACCAGCGCCGACAGGGGCCCCTTGTAGGGAACCTGCCCTTCGATTCCCTCGGGCACGGATTTCCCGCGCGCTGCGCCTTCCTGCGCGTAGCGGTCCGCCGAACCTGCTTCCATCGCGCCCAGCGATCCCATGCCGCGGTAGGACTTAAAGGTGCGGCCCTGGTAGAGAATTGTCTCGCCCGGAGACTCTTCGGTCCCCGCGAACAGGCTGCCGATCATCACCGCGTTCGCACCCGCAGCGATCGCCTTCGTGATGTCGCCCGAGAACTTGATTCCGCCGTCGGCGATCACTGGAACGCCCGAGCCTTTCGCCGCTTTCGTAGCTTCGATGATCGCCGTGATCTGCGGAACGCCCGCGCCGGTCACCACCCGCGTGGTGCAGATCGATCCGGGACCGATACCGACTTTCAGTCCGTCGACTCCGAGCGCGATCAAATCACGCGCGCCTTCCATCGTGGCCACGTTTCCAGCCACCACTTCCAATTCCGGCAGGCTCTTCTTGATCGTGCGAATCGCGTCCATCACCCGTGTGCTGTGTCCGTGCGAGGTGTCGATCGCAAGCACGTCCACTTTCTCGCGAGCCATTTCCTGCGCGCGCTCGAGGAAGTCGCCGGTCGCGCCGATCGCCGCGCCCACGCGAAGTCGGCCGTGATCGTCTTTCGTGGCGCTGGGAAATTCGATTTTCTTCTGAATGTCTTTTACGGTGATCAGGCCCTTCAAATTGAAATCGCCGTCCACCACCAGGAGCTTTTCGATCCGGTGTTTCTGGAGAATTTTCTCGGCCTCATCGAGGGTGGTGCCCACGGGAACGGTCACCAGGCCGTCTTTGGTCATCACCGCGCTCACCGGCTGGTCCAGATTGCGCTCGAACCTCAGGTCGCGGTTCGTCATGATGCCAACTAGGCGCGTCCCGCGCGTCACCGGCAGCCCCGAGACTTTGTACTTGTTCATGATGTCCAGCGCCTGCCGGACGGAAATTTCGGGCGCAATCGTGATCGGATCGACGATCATTCCACTTTCAGACCGCTTCACGCGGTCCACTTCCTCCGCCTGCCGGTCGATCGTCATATTGCGGTGAATGAAGCCGATGCCGCCCTGGCGCGCGATGGCGATGGCCAGCCGCGCGTCGGTGACCGTATCCATCGCTGCCGCCACAATCGGAATGTTGATCGCGATCTTCTTCGTCAGACAGGTACGCGTGTCGGTCTGCGTCGGCAGCGTCGAACTCTTTCCCGGCAGGAGGAGCACATCGTCGAATGTGAGCCCTTCGGGGATCGGACCGTCAATCATTGCTTCTCCTGTGGGTTTGAAGGCGGCGTCGCGCGCTTCCGTGCGAGGTGAAAGGTCAGTTGTAGGTCGGAATTGTTGCGGGAAACCTTCATGAGTAAACAACAATTTTATGGGGTAAAGCGGTTCAATGCAAGCCGGGCTCCGGCGCCTCCCAACGGCCCCAGAATCATTGGAAGTCGCATCTGACGGAGCTTGCCGCCGCGCCCAGTCGCTATAGTTTTTCCGTTTCTCGCTTTGCGGGCGCCTCAGCCAGCATTTTCGCCACCGCCGCAACGGCCGTCCGCGTTCTCGCCATGCGTTCGCGATTCGCTTTCGATCCGTCCAGCAGCCGCTCGAGGCTGAACAGCCAGTCCGGCTGCTTCATTTTCTTTCTGAATTCAGCGACATACGGTTGAATTTTCGCGTACTGAAAATACATCTCACCACAGGTGTCATACACCAGCTGTTCGTTCAGAGCGCCACTGGCTACGAACGCCGCCAGCATGTCCCAATAGCCGTACACCTGGAATAAAAAGCCGCTCTGCTTTCCGCCCGCTCGCACTATATCGAGCATTTCCTGCGCCGACGCCGGTAGAAACGCTCCTCCAATGTACGAGCGCGCTTCGCGCATCACCGTTTCACGCCGCAGTTCAAAAAGCTTCACCATCAGCTCGGCTTGCCGGATGGCGATCTCGGGGGAGATTTTCTTTCCGAACTTCTTCATGATCGACACTCACTCCGTGCAGGGAATCGGATTCGCCACCGGATCGGCACGATGCAGTGTTGGCAGAGGGAGCGTCCTATAAACCGCGAGGCAAAATCAATCTGTTCCGGCACATTCGGCGCCGGCGCGCTTTTGTTTCCGAGCCGCAATCACCAGATACCAGGCAGGCCAAATCAATGCCCAGCCCAGAACTGAGGTCGAATCGGTGAGCAGCGTCGGCAGCATAAATGAAGTTACAATTACGGCGAGAGCCACGGCTAACCTGAAAGGAATGCGCGTCATCCGCACGCCCATAATCACGCCCACAATCGCCGGCACCAAAAACATCACCAGGCACGGACGCGACAGGGTCTGACTCCGAAACATCGCCAGGCACATCAAGCACGGTGAAGCGCACAACACCGCGCTTACCCACACAGTACGCCGCGAGATCGATCCCACGACGAACCCTCCCGTCCACGACCACGCCGCCAGCAGTACGATCTGGCACAACAGTGCGAGCCCCGTCTGGGGCGTCAGCGCCGCCCCGCTCACTACAGCCGCCACTCCCCAACTTACCGCCACAGACGCGCCCATCAGAAAAAAACTTCCCGGCATCGCCAGGCCAAACGCTGCGAGCCACGGCCTCCACTCGCGCCATGCGGCTACTTGGCGCCGCACGATCAAACCAAACACGGCTAGAACCGCCCGCGACGCGCGCTCGCCCGTTTCCGCCAAGTCTCCGAGGACCACTTCGCGCTCCCGCGGCTCCAGCAGCAGGGCAGCGGCTTCCACCAGCGACCAGTGTGGGCTGCTCATCACGCAATACTTCCGCGATGCGTCTGCTTGGTAGCCCAGGACGCTCCGCGACTAACGCGGGCGACCGCGTCATAGAAGTCTTTCGCCGCGCGAATTCCCTTCGGTGTCACACACACCATCCGCTTCGCGCGTCCGCCGCGTTGCGCAGTCGCTTCGCCCATCCAAGTCTTCAACAGGCCCTTCGTTTCGAGCCGTTCGATGGTCGTATACAGCGCGCCGATCGAACACGACCGGCCGGTGGTCGATTCAATTTCTTCGCGAATGGCCGCGCCATAGGCTCCGTCGCCCAGTCCGGCCGCTGCGGTGATCAGTAGGTATTCGAATTCGCCCAGCATGATTAGAACTGCATTGTGATACTAATGTGGCAGGCTGTCAAGTCTGACGTTTTACGATCAACTGCCGATCGGGCGCGTGCGGTCCCCGGGGATCACATCCACCAGCTGGATCGATTCCAGCGAGTGTTTCCAGTGAAGGATCAGGAATGGTACGGTCTGCTGGTCCAGATACAGATCCTGCCGCATCAGGCACCAGGGACTTACGTAGAGCGGCGCGGGCATTTGGCCGCTGAGCCGATCCGGAGTGTAACCGAAGGCTTGAATATCGCTCGCCACATCTCGCTCCACGGCGACGAACTCATCCACCGGCGGCTTCGGATCGATTCGCCGGTCGTGATCAATCGTCACTACGCGTTCGCGCAGTTGTCCCGGCATGCGGGAAGGTTTTTTTGACGAGAAATGGTAGATCGCCACCGCCAGCGCGCCGCGGAAACCCGAGACGCAGGTCTGATTTTTGCTGCTCGGCTCGGGAGCGCACATCCGTTGGTTTGTGACCCGGTCGATGAAACCCAGATCGTCGGTTGTGATTTTGCCGTAGGACTTAACGGACATCTCTACTTCGCAATCCGGAGTCTCGAAGCGGTAGCTGGGTTCGGATGACGGCTTGTGGCTTGTGCCAAGCGTAGTTGCAGGGATAAGCATTGCCAGATTTTCGAGGAATGATCGCCGGGTCGGGTAACGCATGATCGTGACCTCCAGTCCTATTATAACTACATTGTGATACTAATAGCTGAAGCCTGTCAATCGCCCACCCCTCGTGCAGTTACAGATTCGCTTTTGATACTCCGCCGTTCGGACCTGCGTTCCGGCCGCCGCGCTCTGCTTCGCCCAGCGCTTCTACACACGGCGCCTGGGGATCCGTCGACCCCTCAGGCGCCGGCGCCGCGCTGCGGTCCTTCTCTCTGCAAAAGCTTTGCCAGTCGCTCTTCTGTTGGTTGTATAGATGAGAGACTATCGCTCCTGTTGGATATAAAGAGGAAGCCGCTCGGAACTAGATACGGAACGTTGTGCGGGAATGTTCCATGCCTTTGGTAAATCGCTTAACCGCCTACTCTTGATTGCGGAATTGGGACGATTTCGCCCGAAATCGGACAGCGGAACCGCCAGGCTGCCCCTGGCGGTCGCACTGGGTTGCGCGCCTTGTCAACGTTGCTTAACATTGTTCCAGTGAAAGCATTCCGACCTCTCGGACCTCTTCGCAATCCGCACGCGATGACGATCGCCTCGAATTTCTGGCCTCGTCCGGTGCCGCGGCTTCCTCGAAGCGTCACGCGCGACTTCGAAACCGAGCCCGGCACGCGAGTCCGTGGCGATTGCCACTGGCAGCGCAGTCCTTCAAAACATCCGACGCTGGTTGTGGTTCACGGCCTCGAAGGATCGAGCGCGTCCGGATACGCTCGCGGTACCGCGGAGAAAGCATGGGTCGCAGGCTTCAACGTGGTGCGCCTGAATCAGCGCAACTGCGGCGGCACCGAAAAGCTTAGCCCCACGCTTTACCATTCGGGCCTGAGCGTGGACATCCTGGGCGTAGTCGCCGATCTCATCGAACGCGACGGATTGCCCGAAATTTTCACTGCGGGTTACTCAATGGGTGGAAATCTTGTCCTGAAAATGGCTGGGGAACTGGGAGATGCAGCACCGGACCAGTTTATGGGCGTCGTGGCGATCGCGCCGGCGCTAGACCTCGCCGCGTGCGCGACCGCGCTCGAGAAACGCGGAAACTTCATTTACCAAAATCATTTCGTGACGCGGCTCAAGCGCCACATGCGTTACAAGGCAAGCCTCTATCCCGAAATTTATCAGATGGAGCAGATCAAGGATTTCGCGAAGGTGAAAACCGTGCGAGGATTCGACGACGCCGTCACGGCGCGGTTTTGCGGATTTCGCAGCGCCGACGATTATTACGAAACCTGCAGCGCATTGCGCGTGATTGCCGGAATTCGCCGGCCAACGCTGATCATCACTGCGAAGAACGATCCGTTCGTGCCCTTTGAACCATTCGAAGACCCCGCCATCCGCGAGAATCCGTTCATTACTTGCGTAACGCCCGAGCACGGCGGCCACTGCGCGTTCATCTCAAGCTCAAGCGGCGACGAACGTTTCTGGGCCGAAGCCCGCCTGGTCGAATTCTGCAAAAGCAAATCCCTGCTAGCCGCGAACCCCGAATTCTAACGTCGGGCAGCCTCCCGCAAAGCGGGACCGGACCTCCGACGACTGCGATACCTCGTTACTGCAGTCTCGTTGTCGTACGCCGATCGCTTCTCGTTCGAGAGTCGTCATTCTTGGGCCCGATTGATCGAGCCGAAGAATCCCTCTTCGCCTTTCCCCTCCAACCCGCACCCCTACGAAATCGGTTTCTCCAACGACTCCTGAAATCCATAGGTAAGCAACTTCGCCCCACCCGACTCCGACACCACCATATCGTCCTCGCATCGCATACCGAACTCACCTGGCACGTAAATCCCCGGCTCATTCGAAAACGTCATCCCCGCCTGCAGCACCGTCGCGTTTCCGCGCACCAGGTACGGCGACTCGTGTCCATCCATTCCGATTCCGTGTCCGAGCCGGTGCTCGAAATATTTGTATCCCGGCCCGTACCCGGCATCGACAATCACTTTCCGCGCCGCATCGTCCACCGATCCGCAAGTATGTCCGGCGGCGGCCGCCGCAAGCGCCGCATTCTGCGCACTGCGCACAATCTCAAATGCGCGCTGAAATTTTTCCGATGGCTTCCCCAGAACACTCATTCGCGTCACGTCCGACTGGTAGCCTTCCACGAGGCACCCATCATCGATCATCACGCCCGTCCCCTCGCGCAGCACCTGCTCCTCTCGCGAGCCGTGCGGCAGCGCTGACGAAGCTCCAAACGTCACCGACGCCTCGCCTCGCAGACCCATCTTCGCGTATCCGCGCTGCACCAGTTTCTCCACGTCCTGCTGCGTCATGCCCTCGCTCAGCGACGCAAATGTCGCCTTGTACACAGCGCATGTCGCCTCGCAGGCCAGCCGCATCAACTCCAGCTCGTGCTCGCTTTTCACCGCGCGACATCCTACTGTCACCGGGTCGCCATTCGTGTACGCCAGCGACGACACGGTCTTCCGCAGTCCATCGGAAAACATGTACGCCGTCGTTTGCTCGATCCCGACTTGCCCCGTGCGAATCCCGCGCTCGCCGAACCATTTCGCCGCCACCGCGTAAGGGTTGTCATCCTCCTCCCACGTGCGCACTTCGATCGGCCACCGCAATTGTTCGCGCAGCCGCGCCTCTTCAAATGCAGGACAGATCAGCAGGGCATCGCCCTCGCGCGGAATCAGCAGCGCCAAAATCCGCTCGCTCGGCCACCACCGCAACCCCAGAAAATAAGTAAGCGTCGTGCCGGGCGCGATAAAAACCGCATCGATCTTGCCGCTCGACTGGCCGCCCGCTTGCCCCGCTGCCGAATCGCTCATTAGTTTCTGTGCCTTCGCGAATCGCCCTTTGTACTCCTCCGTTGTGATTGGCTTCACTCGATCGCCCAATGGCTTAAGCGCATCGAACGCCGCCAACGCACCACCGCTCCCAGCCTGCATTTCACCGTAGGCCGCGCCAGTGCCCGAAGCCGGGAATCCCGCCGCAATAGCCACTCCACCGCCCACGAGCGATCCCGCCACCGCACCTGTCGCCACAGCGCCCGTGCGCACCAACACATCCCTCCGCGAAATCCTCACTCGCGCATCCTCCCAACCCAAATTGTCCTCATGAGCGAAATCAGTGAAAGTGTGAAATCAGAACGCCATCGGTAACGGTGCGCCCGCGTGCCAGCACCATCTGCTTCCCATCCGGCGAGTAGGTATACGAAAAAATCCGCGAATCGCTGAAGTTCGTCACCTGCTTCGGAGTCATCTCCGGTGCGCCCGGTTCGCCCACCGGCTGCGCCCACAAATTCGCAGTATCTTCCTTGCGAACAGGGTAGAGAATCGCTCGCCCGTCCTTGGTCCAATGGAGCAAGCCTACACTGTCCGCGCTGAAATACGCCCCATCCGGCGCGTCGAATATGTGTTGAATCTCCCCCGACGCGAGCCCAACCACCGCAACCTTCGCTGGCTTCGAAACGTCATTCGTGTACGCCACCGCCACGCTCGTACCGTCCGGCGAAATCGCCGGAAACTGCATCAATTCGTGCGACACCGTGCTCACCGCGCCGCCATCGATCCCCACCTTCGATAGCGACGTGTTCTGCCCCACCGCCGTGATGAACACGACGAATTGCCCATCCGGCGAGCAGCTCGGGGACACGTTCAACGGCCCCGGTGTAATCGCCGTTACGTTCCCGCCGTCCATGTCCGCGCGATAAATGCGCACCGTCGTCCCCGTGCCAAGTGTCATGAAGACGAAATGCTTTCCGTCTCCACACGCCGACGGCGCAAGCACCGTGCTTTGACCCAGGGAAATATCATGCACGTTGCTGCCGTCGGGAGACGTCGCCGCGAACCGTAGAGCGCCGCCGGTATAGTACGTGTAGAGAATCTGATCGGCGCTCGGCCAGATGATGCCTGCTTCGCCGTCCGCGCGCTCGATCCCCGATGTGATTTGCTTCGGCGCTGAGAACGCGCTGCCCGAGCCCGACGCGCCCACATACAAGCTCGAAGCGATCGACCACTGCACCGTCGCCAGCGTTGCGCCGTCGGCGGTCACGCTTGCGCCCGAGTAATAATTCAAATCGTTCGTGATCCGTCGCGCTTCGCCGTCTGGATAGGTTAGCTCCCAGATCTGCGAATTGAACGACATCGTATTCGCCGGCGAGGTGAAAATTATTCCGGCGTCGTCCGGCAGCCACACCAGCCGCTGCACGTTGGTGAACTGCCGCGTCCCGAGTTGTTTCACCTCCTTCGACGCCAGGTCCATGATTTGGACCACGCTTCCGTTCGCCGCGCCCCTCGGATCGGTTCGGTCGATGGCCAGCAATTTTCCGTCTTCCGACCATCCCGGCCCCACCGGTAAATACAAATCCGGAAAATTCAGCGAAGTGATCGCGTGTTCGTTTCCGCCTTCGGCATCCGAAATGTATACAGCCGACGATTTTGTCTTCGACGAAATACGCACCCACGCGATTTGTTTTCCATCCGGTGAAAACGTCACCGCGCTGTCCACGTCGGTAATCAAATGCGTCGGCGTCCCACCGAGCGACGGCACCTTATAGAGAATGCCCAGTCCCGTGCCTTCCTGCTGGTTCCGGTAATACAGATAATTGCCGTCCGGCGAAAAGACGATGTCGCTTAACTCGCCTTCGTCGCCCGGCACCACTTTCGCCGTGCTTCCCGTGCCCACCTGCCGCACCCAAATCGAGTGCCCGCCTTTTTCATCCTGCGTGTAGGCCAAGTACTTTCCGTCGCGCGAGATCGTCACCGAGTGAATGTTTCCGCTCGAAGTGATCGGCGAGATCTGCATCTGCATGAACGAATCGTTTTCACGGGCGGTTTTCGCCGGCTTGCGCTCCGACTCATATATCTTGAAGTAGTAGAAAAGTCCCACTCCGATCACCGCAATTAGCAGCCGCGCCCACGGCGGCAGCGAACGGAACGCCGACTTCAGTCCCCATCCTTCATGATCGTCGTCCCGCTTGCGGCCACGAAAATCTCGCGACGCTTCCGCGGGTGGAGCAGTTGGTACCGTAGGAATTTGCGGAGTCGCCACCTGGGTCACAGCCGTCTGCCACGTCGAACTCTCTCGCCGCACTCCCGGCGTATTCGCAGGTGCTTGCGCCGTCCACGTCGTCGCCGAACTTCCAAGGCGCCCCGAATCTACATCGCGCTTCAGGCGCTTCAAATCTCCGCGCAGTTCCGCCGCGGTCTGGTAGCGCAAGTCGCGCTCTTTTTCGAGCGATTTGCCGACGATCTCTTCCAGCTTAGGCGGCATGCTGGGATTCAAGCTGCTCGGCGCCACCGGCGTGCGATTCAGAATCGCGTCGAAGATCACTGCCGACGTACTGCCAGTGAACGCAGCGTGGCCGGTCGACATCTCATAGAGCACCGCACCGAGGCTGAAAAGGTCCGTCCGCGCATCCAGGTCTTCGCCGCGCGCCTGCTCGGGGGACATATACGCAATCGTTCCGACTGCCGAGCCGGGACTCGTAACAAACACGTTGTCGCTGGTCGGCGCCGTCGCCGTGTTTCCGCCGCCCACGGCCTCCGCCACGCGCCGGGATGCGCCTTGCTTCGCGAGTCCGAAGTCCAGGACCTTTGCTTGCCCTCGCGAGGTGATGAAGATGTTCGCAGGCTTAATGTCGCGGTGAATGATCCCGCGTGAGTGCGCGGCGTCGAGTGCGTCGGCAATCTGCGCGCCGAAGTCCAGCAGGGCATCGGTCGGCATGGGACGGCCGCCGATGCGCTCGCGAAGCGTCTGACCTTCAAGCAGTTCCATCACCAGGTACGGACGGCCGTTGTACTCCCCGGTGTCATGAATCGTGCAGATATGAGGATGGTTGAAGGCAGAAGCCGCGCGGGCTTCGCGCTGGAAACGTTCGAGCGAACCGGGGTCGCGCGCCAGCTCTTCGGAAAGGAATTTCAGAGCGACCTGGCGGCCTAGGCGGGTATCTTCAGCGCGAAAAACTTGCCCCATTCCACCCGCGCCTAGGGGCTCAATGATCTTGTAGTGAGAGATGACTTCGCCAATCATCGTTTCGCGTGAACGATCATCGTAGCCAACTCACAGCAGCCGCGCAACGCCCTTTCCTCCCGGGCTTGCCGTCCCGCGCGACGGGTGCCAGCCCAACCCTGGCAATCACCATGTGCTTGCCTCCCTCAACATTGATGAGGACGCCCGTAACATAGGCAGGTCCTGCCGGTGGCTTAGGCGCTCGCAAGGCGAGCGCTGTAACTTAGATCTTCTGTCTGCGCGCGAACCTACTGTCTGTAGTCCGCCGCCAAACGACCTTAATCCCGGTAGCCACGCCAAGACCCCTGTTTTAGCCTCACATTTAGTAACTACCGTGCTCACGTTAGTTGGGCCTTACTAGAAGCCCCGCAGCGAATGCATACGCGAATCGGCGCTTGATTTCTTGCCGCCGGACGCTTCGCTCCCGGAACAACGCCGAAGCCTGCGGACTCTACTTACGCCACACGAGTAATCGTCGCGGTGCAATTAGAATTACTTATAACTCCAACGCCTGCACCACAAATCCATTTCTCATCGTCACTCAGGAAGCATGTTTTCGAATCAGAGGAAAGCTGCTCATTCGCACTGAGAAGTGCCGGCGGCAGTTCGAACTTGCCCCGCTTGCACCTTCGAATTTTCGGTCTCCGCGCACGTATTGCTCGCAAACCCCAATTCTAATCAGCGCTCCTGCGATTAAAATGTTACGGAACTTCATGAAAATAAAGCGCGATGGTACTCGCTAATCGGCTCCAAGTCGGCACTTTTATCTCGGCGTGATCACGCCTATCAAGCACACACTCGTCCCACCGCTCTTTGCACGAAACCGCGCGAGCGGATACAATGGGAACTGGAATTCTGCGGCGTGTGCGCAGCCACTCCTGCCATACAGCACTGTTCCACTACATTTGCTCTTGGGGAACCGGTACGCGGCCGAAGCCCACTGTTGGGCGGGGATGCGCCTAAAACGAAAATATGGACGTTGAAAAGATCATAAATAGCGTCGTCGCCCGCTTTATCGGAACCAAACACGAGCGGGACGTGAAAGCGATTCAGCCGATCGTCGAATCGATCACCGCGCTTGAGCCGGAAATGAAGCAGCTCAGCGACGCGGACATTGCCGCTAAGACCGCCGACTTGAAGAAGGAAGTGCAAGCGCGCGTCGAGACGCTGGACCCTACCGATCCCAATTACAAAGCCCTGCTGAAGGAAGCCGTCGAGCCGGCTCTGATCCCTGCCTTTGCGCTGGTGCGCGAAGCGGGCCGCCGCACGCTCGGCATGCGCCACTTCGACGTGCAGCTGATTGGCGGCATCGTCCTGCATCACGGCAAAATCTCGGAAATGAAAACCGGTGAAGGGAAGACTCTCGTCGCCACCCTTCCAGCCTACTTGAACGCGCTCACAGGTCTGGGCGTTCACATCGTCACCGTCAACGACTACCTGGCCCGCCGCGACGCGGAATGGATGGGCCCGATCTACAAAATGCTTGGCCTCTCCGTTGGCGTGATCGTACATGACCTCGACGATGTCCAGCGCCGTGCTGCATACGCCGCCGACATTACCTACGGCACGAACAACGAATTCGGTTTCGACTACCTCCGCGACAACATGAAGTACGAGCTGGCGCAGTGCGTTCAGCGCGGGCATCATTTCGCGATCGTCGACGAGGTCGACTCGATCTTGATTGACGAAGCGCGTACGCCGCTGATCATTTCGGGCCCGGCGGAAGAGTCGACGGACAAGTATCTTCGCATCGACAAAGTGATGCCCAAGCTGATTCAGGACATCGACTACACGCTCGATGAGAAGCACAAGACCTCGACGCTCACCGAAGAAGGCATCTCGAAGACCGAAAAGCTGCTCGGACTGAACAATCTGTTTGATCCGGGAAACATGGAAATTTTCCACCATGTCCACCAGGCGCTCCGCGCGCACGCGCTTTTCCAGAAAGACGTCGATTACGTCGTAAAAGACGGCGAAGTGGTGATCGTGGACGAGTTCACCGGTCGCCAGATGCCCGGACGCCGCTGGTCTGACGGCCTCCACCAGGCCGTGGAAGCCAAAGAAGGTGTGAAAATCGAGCGCGAGAACCAGACCCTCGCCACAATCACTTTCCAGAATTATTTCCGCATGTATAAGAAGCTCGCCGGCATGACCGGTACGGCGGAAACCGAAGCACCTGAATTCGACAAGATTTACAAATTGGAAGTAGTGGCGATCCCAACGAACCGTCAGTTGATCCGCATCGAAAATTCAGACGTCGTCTATCGCACGGAAGCCGAAAAGTATGAAGCGGCGGTAAATGGAATCCTGCAGGAAGACGGCACGCGCGTCGGTGGCGTGCGGCAATACTTCGAAGCTGGCCAACCCGTTCTGGTCGGCAGTATTTCGATTGAGAAGTCCGAGAAAATCGCGGCACACCTGAAGAAGGCGGGTATTCCGCACCAGGTTCTAAACGCCAAGCAGCACGAGCGCGAAGCCATCATCATCTCCCAGGCGGGACGCAAAGGCGCGGTCACCGTCTCCACCAACATGGCAGGCCGCGGTACAGACATTTTGCTCGGCGGCAATCCCGAAGCCATGACGCGCGATTACTTCCTGAAGAACAAGCTCGCGCTCCCGTACGCTCCGGCAAGCTCGGTGATCAACGCGCCACAGGGAACGGAAACAGCGGCGCAGGCCGATGCCGCGCTTCACATTGGCGCGGCCAATCAATCCAATGGCCAGCCCGCTCCGTCGAATGGCGCGACCAGCCAGGCGATGGTCCTTTTCCAAATCGAAGGCAAGATTTTTCAAGTTCCTCTCGATCAGTGGAAGCCGGTGTTTGAACAATTTGCGCAACAGTGCAAAACCGAACACGACGAAGTAGTTGCGATGGGCGGCTTGCACATTTTGGGTACCGAACGGCACGAAGCGCGGCGCATCGACAACCAGCTTCGCGGACGCGCCGGCCGTCAAGGCGACCCTGGCTCGTCGAGGTTTTTCCTTTCCCTCGAAGACGACTTGTTGCGTATTTTCGGCGGCGAGCGCGTAAAGAATCTAATGTTCCGGTTGGGCATGACCGAAGGCGTTCCCATCGAATCGAAGATCATCAGCAACCGCATCGAGAATGCGCAGAAGGCCGTCGAAGCGCAGAACTTCGAAGCGCGCAAACACCTGCTCGAGTACGACGACGTGATGAACAAGCAGCGCGAGACGATCTACAATCTGCGCCGTTCGTTCCTGGAAGGCCGCGACCAGAAAGAATTCGTGCTCGAACGCGCGGACGCTATCGCCAATGAGCTGGTCGAGACCTATTGCCCGCGCGAGCAGCATCCGGACCAGTGGAACATCACCCAATTTTCGAACGAAGTTCTGAACCAGTTCGGATTCGATCCGAAGGCCGTCGGCCTCGACTTCGCGAAACTGAATCACGATCAACTTGTGGACGACCTGCATGACAAAGTGATCGCGCGGTACGAAGAGAAAGAAGCGCTCTTCAGCGCTCCCACACTCCGCTGGCTCGAACGGCACATCTTGCTCGACGTGGTCGACGGCCAGTGGAAAGACCACCTGCTCACCCTCGACCATTTGAAAGAGGGAATCGGGCTTCGCGGCTATGGCCAGAAGGACCCTCTGGTCGAGTTCAAGAAGGAAGCCTTCACGCTGTTCGACGAATTGATGAATCGGATCGATACCGAAGCTGTCCGCTTCCTTTTCTTGGTGCGGCCGGCGGATCCGACCAACGCTCCGACCCAACGCGCCATCGCGCCTGTACCTGCTCCCGGAACCGGCGGACTGGGCGACGCGTCCGCCACAGCTGCTCCAGCGCCTGCACCGGCGAATCTCACGTCCACCGGTGGCCCGCGCCCGCCGGCCTCCGCTGGACTTTCGCAGTTTTCACCGGAAGAAATCGCGCGCCGTCAGAGGCGCCAGCAGCAGCAAATGCAGTATCAGGCGGGGTCCGGTCCCGTCGAGCCCCCTAAGCCCGTCCGCGGCGCAGCGAAGGTCGGCCGCAACGACCTTTGCCCGTGTGGCTCCGGCAAGAAATACAAGAAGTGCCACGGCATGGAAGCCTAGAGCCAACCGATGAGTATCAAGCGCTCGGTTTCGAACGGGCCAGCCCGGGGAGCCGCGCTCTTTTTCTGTTGAACTTTTCCTCCTGCCCTTGCGTATCCCCGTTTGACGGGCACCAATCCGTCTGGAGGATTTCGCTATGAACCTACAAGCAGGCCTAATGCCCGCTCTTGCCGTCTTTTCCTTGGGTGCAGTACTTACCAGCTTGCCGCCGGCGCCCGCTGTTCCAGCCATGCCCGCGATTCCCAAGCTCACATCGTTCCCGGACCAACCTCGCTTGGCTACAATCCCCGAGCTCCCATCGGTCCCCGCTCTGCCTTCGATCGCTTCTGTCGCTGACTTGTCGGCGTTATCCGCTCCATTTGGCGAGGACGGTCACTTCGACCGCAGTCTCACAGTGACCGGCCCCGTCGATCTGGACGTTCAGACCGGTTCGGGGAATATCGTTGTGAAGACCGGTGACGCCTCAAAGGTGGAAGTTCACGCCACAATCCGCGCCAACCACCCATCGGGCGATGTAACAAAATATATTCAAGAAATCGAGGCTAATCCTCCGATCGACCAGAACGGCAACGTGATCCGCATCGGCCACATCGAGAACGACAATTGGAAGCGCAACATCTCGATCAGCTACGAGCTTGTTGTGCCGGCGCAAACCAAATTGCGATCGGAATCCGGTTCGGGCGACGAAAAAATCGACGGCGTCTCGGGCCCGCTTGATTCCAGCAGTGGTTCGGGCTCGTTGACGATTTCGAATATCGGCAACGAAGTTCATGCCCAAACCGGTTCGGGCAGCGTCGAACTGAAGAATGTCCACGGCAACGCGAAGCTTACGGCCGGCAGCGGATCGATTTCGGCGTCGGGCATCGCCGGGGGCCTGATCGCTTCCAGCGGAAGCGGCAGCATCCACTTTGAGCAAACGGCAGCTGGAAGCGTGGAAATCCACACGGGCTCAGGCGAGATTGAAGTAACCGGCGCGAATGGTGCAGTTGTCGCCCAAACCGGCAGCGGCGGAATTTCCGTTGAAGGAACTCCGGCAGGCGAGTGGCGTCTGCGCTCCGGCTCGGGCGACGTCAACGTCAAACTGCCGCCGCAGGCGTCGTTCAATCTGGTCGCACATACAGGTTCCGGCAGCATCGATTCGAATCGCGAGATCGCCGTGCAAGGAAAAATCAGCCCACGCGAGCTGCAAGGGAAAGTCGGCGGTGGTGGGCCCGTGGTCGAGTTGAGCACGAGCTCCGGTAGCATTCAGATCCGGTAATCCATCCACGCGTGTCGTATTGTGCTGCGTCTGACTTTTCGCCTGAATAAAGTGCGAAAGGCCGGACGCAGCGAACGCGCCAGGGCAGCATTGGCGTTTTCGCTGCGTTGACATTTACACTCGAAAAAATGTGCTACTCTCCCCCCTCTCGGAACAGGGCTAACGGGGAGTGTGACGATGAACGGCACCGTGAGGGAATGCCACCGGCCCGGATGTATTGATCCGATTCCACCTGCGCTTACATGCGCGCAACTCTGTTTAAACCACTTTTTGGACGAAGCGTCCGTGCGCGCCGAACAAGCGTTTATGCACTGCCAACGCGGTGAGCCCCTGCGCCCGGAAGATTTGGAGTGGCTGCTCACCGATGCGCTCGCGACGGTGCAACAACTCGAAGCTGGCGCGGATGAGCCGGATGTGGAGCAGCGTGACCGGATGCTTGAACTCGTGTTGAGCCTCGCGAATTTGCACGAATACGCCGCGCACCATTCCCTCCCCGTCAAACGCCTCGCGTAGCCGAAACGGCCGGTTTTATCGCTCGCGCCTCGTGCATTTGTCGCAACACGGCGCCACGCGGGGCTTGATAAAGCGTCGAATTCCTTCCAAGCTTGATATTCCTTCAGGCAACGATATATGTCCGACGAAGAAAAGAAATCCGACGCATTTCGGCCGCAAGACCCGTTTATTCCGGGTGTGAGCGATAATCCGAGGCGGGCGAAAGATGCGGCGAAACTCGCCAAGCGTGCTGCACGTGCGGCTGGCTCCTCGACGCCGTCAATGTTCGCCTCGCCCGCGCTGTGGGCTGCGATTATTGGCGTGATTGCGGTTATTGCCGGAGCGTACTTTGGTGTGAAATGGTGGGAGAACCAGCGCGCCTTGCACCAGGCGGAGAATCCGCCCGTCGCCGCGGGCACCACAGATTTACCTCCAGCCGTTGCGACAGCATCTGCGGACTTGCCGTTTGGTCCCGGACCTGTGGCAACCACGGCGGAATTGACAAAGACCTGGTCCTTCAAGCGCTTTGTCTTTCGCGCCCCACAGACCGCCGACAATATTCCCGCAGTCGTGATCAAGCTGCCGAATAGCGTTTATTGGGGAGTCTCACTCCGTGAACCGTTTGGCACCTGCCAGATGGAATATGTTCCGGATCTCGACCGGCTCAACACGCAGTATCACTTCCAGGCAGATCATCCAATGATCGCCGATCCTTGCAGCCACGCGGTGTTTGATTTGACCAAGTTCGGTCCTGCGCCGAGCGGTTTGGTCCGAGGCCAAACAGTAAGCGGAGCCGCTGTGCGTCCACCGATCGCAATTGAAATGACGGTGAAAGGGAAAGACGTGATTGCCGTCAAGGTAGAAGAGTAGAACGGCCTGGCCTACGGTGCCTCGTTTGTGATCCCTACCCGTTCCCAATCTAGAAATTCAGCTCGAGTCGGTCGCGAAGTTTGCCCAACGGAATCTGCATCGATTATTTTCGCGCAGAATAAACAACGGGCCCGCACCGCTGGGATGCGAGCCCGCTGCCGCCACGCGTAGCCGGCGTCGCGACGTATAAATGGTATGACGGATTAAGACGTTAACTGCTCGACCGACCGCGCGACCATCACCGGCAATCCTGTAACCGGATCGACCAGGATGAAACCGACGATCCGGATTGAAATCGGCGACGCGCCGGTGAGAGCCGAAAGGCCGCTCAGATTGATGAAGTTCGTGTCGTTGGTCGTGAGCACCGGCAGCGGCGCGGGCAGAAGTACGCCGGCCGTCCAGTTGTCGTTCAGCGAGAACGAACCGAGGTTGCCGTTTTGAATTACCGTGCTGCCCGGAACCCACGTGCCCGCCTGGCCCTGCCGTTGCAGTACCACGCGCTTCACCGTCAGCGTGCTCGTGCCATTTGAGGTGTTCAGTACGCCGGCGATGCCGACGTGCTGGCCAGCCGCGAGTGCCGCGTTGTTGAAGAGCAGAGTGGTGAGCGGCAGATTGATGTGTTCAATGTGATAGTTCTCCGTGCCGTTCAGGCTGAGCGATTCGATTTGACCGTCGGAGATTCCGTTGATGGCGGGCAATTCGTCGCGCACGTATAGATCGGCTGCCGTCGCGCCGCCGCTGGGCGGACGAACGCTGGTTAGAAGGCCGTCGAGATAGAAGTTGTCCATCGAGACGACGTCGATTTCCGACGCGTCGATGTTGTGCGTAACCGGATCAATCGTGCCGGAGACGGCGACGATCGTGTCTGTAGTGAACGAACTGAGCGCGATCGACGGATCGTCGAACATCGTGTTGCTGTCGGTCTGCACGGTCCACTGGCGGCCGTGCGGACCTTGGAGTGTGAATGTGTTCGCACCGGTTACGCCGACAACGCCCCCGTGAAATTCATCAATCGGCAACACATCGGTCGCCGAGTTTTTCAGCGCGACTTCAAAGACAGGATTCACGGCACCGGTCACTTGGCCGTTCGAGTCGGTCTGCAACGACCGGCGCAGGTCGAACTCCATCCGCAGGCCGAACAGGTCGGAAGTAGTGACCGACACGGGCTGGCTGAAATTCACAGTGACGCTGTTCATCGAGAGCGTGCCGTTGATCGTGTTCACGATTGGTGGGCTTGCCGATGTATCAATGAAACCGATCACCGGCGAAGCGATGGTAATTGTTGCTGACGTATAGGTGCCTGTGGGGACCGACGTGAGATCGAGCAGCTGGTGAAGACCGCTGAGTTGGGCGAAATCGACTTCGGCCGGCTGCGAAAGTACGCTGACGTTCGTCGAGCCGTTATAGAGCGTAATTCCACTGACGAGAACTTCACACGAGACAACACTGGGAAGCGGCGCGTCCGTGCCGATCGTGTAAACCGTGGCCTGATCCTGTGTTGGATTTGTGGCTGAGCTGCTTCCGCCCCCGCCGCAACTGGAAAGCGCTATTGCCGAAAGAAAAGCGAAGAACACACCCGCAGCTTTCGCGTAACGCATTGCGTTTCTCCTTATAATGGCAAACCGGCTGACTTACGAGCTTCTAGGTCTATCGAACCCTGGCACTGAAACCCGGCGCGTCGGCAAAAGTTGCGGTGAGTTCGCTGAATTTTCAGAAACGATGCATCCATTCATCGGCGCGGGACACCGGCGAAGCGAAGCAATATGTTCGCTTTTGCAGCGCCACTGCGGATAGTCAACACGAGCTGCTCCTTGCTGCGCTCTCTCCGGCGGTTTATCATTGCTGATTCATTGTTTCATCGTGGAATCGACTGAGTAAACTCGCAGTCGAATGCGCTCGAAAGGAAGACCATGCCTCCGGTTTCCGGAACACCGAACACACCAACGTTGGAAAAGAAGCCTCCCATAACCGGCGTGAAAAATCTGATCGCCGTGGCAAGCGGCAAAGGCGGCGTGGGCAAGACGACCGTTGCCGTGAACCTTGCACTTGCCCTTCAAAAATTGGGCGGTTCGGTGGGCTTGCTTGATGCGGACGTGTACGGCCCGAACGTGCCTGTGATGCTCGGGACGAACGAACAACCGCGCGCGGAAAACGACAAGACCATCGTTCCAGTTACGACGCACGGCTTGAAGATGATTTCGATGGGATTGCTGAATCCCGGCGACCGGCCGCTGGTGTGGCGCGGTCCGATGCTGCACAGCGTGATGCAGCAATTTCTCCGCAGCGTGCGGTGGGGCGAACTCGACTACTTGATCGTGGATCTGCCGCCGGGCACCGGTGACGTGCAGCTTTCACTGATCCAGAGCGTCGCTGTAACCGGCGCCGTGGTCGTGACGACGCCGTCCCTCGTCGCACTTGCGGATGTGCGAAAGGCCGTAGAGATGTTCCGCCAGGTCAATGTCGAGATCCTCGGCGTCGTGGAGAATATGAGTTACTTCGCATGCCCGCACTGCTCCGGGCGCATCGATCTGTTTGGACACGGCGAGGGGAAACATATGGCGGAGGCGTTCCGCATTCCGTTTCTTGGCGAAATTGAAATCGATCCGCAGATTCGCATTGGCGGGGACACGGGCAAGCCGGTCGCATCGCTCGGCGAAGACGCTCCGGGCGGGAAGAGCATTTTTGCAGTGGCCCGGAATTTGATGGCGCGACTCGATCAGGTGAATGCCGCCGATGCCGGTCCGGTGGTTCAGATTCTTTAGCGATGTCTGCCTGTTGCATTCAGTTCGAGTAAAATCACGCGCAGGAGATGGATCGTGATTCGAAGCTATCGCGGACGCGTGCCTCAAATCGCGGCGAGCGCGTACGTGGATCCTGCAGCCGTGATTATCGGCGACGTGGTGCTCGGCGAGCATTCGAGCGTATGGCCGTGTGCCGTGATTCGCGGCGACGTGCACTACATCCGCATCGGCGCGCGGTCCAACGTGCAGGACAATTCCGTGCTTCACGTGATGCGCGACACGAACCCGCTGGTGCTGGGCGACAACGTGACGGTGGGGCACAGCGTAACGCTGCACGGCTGCACGATTGAATCTCGATGCCTGATCGGGATGGGAAGCATCATTTTGAATGGTGCCGTCGTTGGCGCTGGTTCGATCGTAGCGGCGGGGACGCTGATTTCGGAGCGCACCGTGATTCCTCCGGGCAGCCTGGTGATGGGATCGCCCGGGAAAGTGCGACGGCCACTGACGGACGAGGATCAGGCGTCCATCGATCGCTACGCGCAGAACTATTGCGAGTACAAAGAAATCTACAGGGCAGAACCGACTGCGCAATGAACGACAAAAAACAATTGAGAGCAGTCAAGGGCACGCGGGACATCACGCCGCCGGATTCGGCGTTGTGGAACTGGTTCGAGCGGACGGCGCGCGACACAGTCGAGTCGTACAATTTTCGCGAGATTCGGCTACCGATTTTCGAGGAGACGTCGCTATTTGCGCGTTCCGTAGGCGGCGAGACGGATATCGTGTCGAAGGAAATGTACACGTTCGCGGACCGATCGAGCGCGGCGGATGCGCCAGCCGAAGGCGACCTGATCAGTTTGCGGCCCGAAGCGACGGCGAGCACGATACGGGCGTACATCGAGCACGGAATGCACGCGCTTCCCGGCAACGTGAAGCTGTATTACGTCGGGCCCATGTTCCGGCGTGAACGGCCGCAGAAAGGCCGCTATCGGCAGTTTTACCAGATTGGTGCTGAAGTACTCGGACAGTCAGATGCGCCGGCGATCGATGCAGAAGTGATCGAGATGCTGATGGTGTTTTTCCAGCGCGTGGGGCTTACCCGAACGATGCTGTTTATCAATTCAATCGGCGACCAGAACTGCCGGCCGCAGTATGTGGAATTGCTTCGTTCCGAGTTGCAGAAGGTGAAGGATCGGCTGGGCGCAGACAGCCAACGGCGCATCGACACCAATCCCTTGCGTGTGCTCGATTCGAAAGTTCCGAATGAGCAGGAGATCATTGCAAAGTTGCCGCGAATCGCTGATCACCTTTGTGAGCCTTGCCGGGAAAACTACGCGAAGCTGAAGGAAGAGTTGACTCTTCGTGACATCACGTTTGAGGAAAACTGGCGGCTAGTACGCGGCCTCGATTATTACACGCGAACGACTTTTGAGGTGATTGCAGAAGGGCTCGGCTCGCAGAACGCAGTTTGTGGCGGAGGCCGCTACGACGGCCTCGTGGAACTGCTCGGGGGCCCACCGACGAAGGGATTTGGCTTTGCGATCGGGATGGACCGCTCGATTCTCTCGATTCAGGAATCTGGCAATCTTCCCGCGCTGCCGGGGTTGGATCTTTTTGTCGCGTGGATGGGTACAGACACCTACCCGACGGCAGTGAAAATCGCAGGCACGCTGCGTGCGGCCGGCTTTGCGGTCGAACTGCCTGGCGAAGACATGAAGTTCAAGAAATTGCTGAATCTGGCTGACAGGTTGGGCGCGCGTTACGCCCTAATCATTGGCAGTGACGAAGTCGCCTCCGGGACGTTTACATTGAAACGCCTCGCGGACGCCGATCAGAAGAAACTCAGCGAGACGGAATTGTTGGAGACTCTGAAGAACGAGAGACGAGGAAACCGTGCTTGACACACTCGGCGAACTGAAGCGCACAAACTACTGCGGGGAGCTCCGCGCGGCTGACGCGGATAAGGAAGTGGTGTTGATGGGCTGGGTGCACCGCCGGCGCGACCTGGGCCAGCTGATATTCATCGACCTGCGCGACCGGGCGGGAATCGCGCAGATCGTCTTCAACAAAGAGGTCGACGGCGCCGCCCACAAGAAGTCCGAGGAGCTGCGGTCGGAATATGTTGTCGCAGTGAAGGGCAAAGTCCTGCGGCGGCAAAAGTCGAATCCCGAGCTGCCGACTGGCGACGTGGAAGTGATGGCTTCGTCGCTCTCGATTCTGAATAATTCAAAGACGCCGCCATTTCAAGTCGAAGACGAAGTGACGGCGAGCGAAGAGACGCGCCTGCGCTACCGCTATATCGACCTGCGGCGGCCAAAGCTGCACAGCAACATTGAACTGCGGCACCGCATCGTGCTCGAAATGCGCAAGACGCTCGACGAAGCCGGATTTTTCGAAATTGAAACCCCGCTGCTCACGCGATCGACACCGGAGGGAGCTCGCGACTGCCTGGTGCCGAGCCGTATCCATCACGGGCAGTTCTATGCGCTGCCGCAGTCGCCGCAAATCTTCAAACAGATTCTGATGATTTCGGGGATGGACCGGTATTTTCAGATTTGCAAATGTATCCGCGACGAAGACTTTCGCGCGGACCGGCAGCTGGAATTTACGCAGCTGGACTTGGAAATGTCGTTTCCGCGGCAGGAAGACATCTTCGATGCCATCGAACGCGTGATGCAGCGCGTGCTTGCATTGATCGGCGTGAAGGTCGAGCGGCCGTTCCGGCATCTCGATTACAAAGTGGCGCTGAAAAAATATGGATCTGACAAGCCGGACTTGCGCTTCGGCATGGAGTTGCAGGATGTGACGGCGCATTTCGAGCCCGCACGCGAAACGTTCAAATTCGAGGGCAACGTGCAGGCGGTAGTGGCGCCGGGCGCGGCGGCGTGGTCGCGCAAGCAGATTGACGAATTGACGGAAGCGGGGAAGGCCGCCGGCGCGCGCGGCGTGTATATCGTCAAAGTGACGGCCGAGGGCATCACTTCAGCGCTCGAGAGAAATCTCGGCGCGGACGGGCTGAAGAAGCTAGTCGAAGCGGTCGGCGCGAAGCCCGGCGACCTGATCGTCGCAGCGGCGGCCAAGGATCAAATTCCGCACACGGACACTTCGCTGAACGTGGGCGGCGCGCTGCGGCACTACCTTGGCGACAAGTTGAATCTGATCGACCGGACGAAGTGGGAGTTTGCATGGATCACCGGCTTCGCGCTGTTTGAATGGAGCGAACGTGATAGGCGCTGGGTCAGCGCGCAGCACCCCTTCACCGGAATCTACGAAGAGGACATCGAAAAGCTCGAAACCGCTCCATGGGAATGCCGCTCGAAGGGCTACGATCTGGTGCTGAACGGCAACGAACTTGGCTCGGGCAGCATTCGAATTCACCGTCAAGACGTGCAGGCGCGAATGTTCAAGGCTCTCGGCCTTTCAGACGAACAGGCCAAGCAGCGCTTCGGATTCTTTCTCGACGCGCTGACGTACGGAACTCCTCCTCACGGCGGCATCGCTCTGGGTATCGACCGGATCGCGATGCTCTTGGCGGGCGAAAAATCGCTGCGCGACGTGATCGCGTTCCCGAAGACGACCAAAGCGCAGGATTTAATGTCCGAGGCTCCGTCGTCCGTCGATACCGATCAGCTCGACGAACTTGGCATCCAGATCAAGCCGGAACAGCCGTGAGGTCGATACTTCACGCAGGCTGGTTACAGAGGGAGTAACCTGAGGACCGCCGTTGTGGTTGGCGAGCAGATTGCGGTAAGACCGGGGGCTGTGTTGAGTCTTGGTTGGCTGATCGGAGTGCTTGTGGCGGCGCTCTTAGCTGTCTTGGCTCTGTTGCGGGGGATGCGCCGGCTTAGCCTTCGGACCCAGTTTGTTATCCTGGCGGCGATGGGAGTTTCACTGGGCTTCCTGCTTCTCGTAATCGTGCAAACTCCGCGGTTGCCGCTTTGGTTCGGAGTTCTGTTGATTGCCATCGTCTTCTTCGCCAGCACCTTCGGGACGCGCATATTCCTTCGCAGCCTCACCGCGGAGGATAAGCAAGCTGACGAGGAAGCGCGCGCGAATCTGCCAGAGTCGAGGCGCTCGGAAATTCATATTCCGGGAGCGCGCTCGTGAGTCGCATTCGAATCCTTCCGGAAAACGTCGCCAACAAAATCGCCGCCGGCGAGGTGGTGGAGCGGCCTGCCTCCGTCGTGAAAGAGTTGCTGGAGAACGCGCTCGACGCCGGAGCGCGGTCGATCCGAATCGAAACCGAGTCGGGCGGGAAGCGGCTGATTCGCGTGACGGACGACGGTTGCGGTATGAATCCGGACGACTCGCTGCTCGCGTTTGAGCGGCACGCGACGTCGAAGATTCGCGGCGCGGACGATTTGCTGTCGATCTCGACGCTGGGCTTTCGCGGGGAAGCGTTGCCGACCATCGCGGCGGTTTCTCGGCTGGTGCTCGAAACCAGAGCGACGGAAGAGGAGAGCGGCACGCGGGTCGAGTTCGCAGGTGGAAAGCTGGTGAGCGTGAAGCCCGCCGGCGCTCCTGCGGGAACGTCTATCACCGTTTCGGATATTTTCTATGCGGTACCAGCGCGACGAAAGTTTTTGAAGTCGGAAACGACCGAGCTGGGGCATATCGCTTCGCTCGTCACGCACTACGCCCTCGCGCATCCCGAAGTGCACTTCGTCCTGAAGACGCCGACGCAAGACATTCTCAATTGCGCTCCGGTGGAGAAACTTGCCGACCGCGTGTACCAAATTCTCGGCCGGCAAGCGCTCGAAGAGCTGACGGAAATTCCCGTGACGGAAGCTCGGGTACGCAGCGCGATCACCGAACCGCCGCTTGAGGTGGGCGAGCACGCCGCGAACGTGACGGTGAGCGGATTCACCGCGCGGCCCGAAGTGCAGCGCTCCAATCGCAACGGCATCTACATTTTCGTGAATCAGCGCCTGGTTCGGGACCGGGTGCTGCTGCATGCGATCAGCGAGGCATACCGGAATATCGTGCCGCAGGGCGCGTTTCCGGTGACGCTCCTATTTTTGGAGATGCCGTACGAGGAAGTCGACGTAAACGTGCATCCCGCGAAAATTGAAGTCCGTTTCCGGCACCCGCAGTTCATTCACGACTTCACGCGAGACGCCATCCGGCAGGCGCTGTCGCTTGCTCGCTCGGTGCCCGGTTTTCAGCCGGCGCGCGGTGTGATTTCAGCGGCGGCAGCGGCAAGTAGCGCTGCTTATAACGGCGGCTACGGCGCGAGTTTTGCATCGGCTGAAACTCGCTCCGTGGTTCCCGGCCCAAATGAATCGGTTGCGGAATCGGGTGTTGGAGGCGGAGGATTCGCGGGGCCGCCGCGCGCGGTTATTCCGACCTCACTTGGTTACACGCCGGGCGCGGCGGAAGCGTTCGAGCTAAGTAGCGGTCCCGACCGGCCGGTTGCACAGCGTTTGCAATTTGAACCCGACGGAGCGAGTGCGGTTGCGCTCGGCGATCTTGCAGCTTCAGGTGCAGCTGTGCCTCCGATTGTGGATGCGGCCAGTGGTTCGTCTGGCACGCTTCCGACGATCGACCAGATTGCCGATCTGAAACCACTCGGCCAGGTGAGCGGCAGCTTTATCGTCGCTGTGAATGGCGAAGGCCTCTGGATCATCGATCAGCACGTGGCGCATGAGCGCATTCTGTTCGAACAGCACCTGCGCGCGCGGCGAGAGGGCGAACTGGGCGGCCAGCGGATGCTCGCGCCCATCATCGTTGAGTTGAGCCCGCGGCAGGTGGTGATTTTTGAGCAGATCAGCGAGGAGCTTCGCGCGAACGGCTTCGAAGCGGAGCTGATGGGTGCGCGAAGCGTGGCGATCCATGCGGCACCGGCGGGCGTAACGAGCGGCGACGCGGAAAGGCTGCTCTTTGAAATTCTCGACGGCATCGCTCGCGAGAATCAGGCCGTCTCGATCGATTCGCTGCAGGCGAAAATTGCGGCTTCGACCGCGTGCCATGCCGCGATCAAAATCAACACGCCGCTCGATGGCACGAAAATGGAGTGGCTGCTCGGCGAACTTGCAAAGACTGAATATCCGATGAGCTGCCCTCACGGGCGGCCAGTCGTGCTCCGCTATTCGGTCCGCGAAATCGAGCGCGCCTTCAAGCGGATTTAGTTGAGGCCGAACTGGAGATGAGAAGTGACGCTGGTCCGATCCTGATTTTTTCCGCGATGTTGCTTTGGATCGGTGGAATGTTCTTAAAGAGCGGCCTGACTTAAGACGTCGCCAGAGTGGGCCACCCACAACGAATGAGCCACTTCAGAATTTGTTGCAGGCAGACGTTCCACTTCGCGTGTGGCGGGAACACTTACGCCATTTTCCGCGAAACCGGCGTCGTAGAGCCTTCATAATTCTTACGATAGCGTCGGTTGGTTGCTTTGCCCTGGGGATAGCTCTCGCAAAATGAAACAACTCATTATTGCAATCGACGGCCCCGTCGGCTCAGGCAAGAGCACGCTCGCGCGGCGCGTAGCCGAACTGATGGGTTACGTGTACATCGATACGGGTGCAATGTACCGTGCTCTCGCGCTGAAAGCGGTTCGGCGCAAACTCTCGCTTGACGCCGATGCGGAACTCGAAGCGCTTGCCAGGGCCACACGAATCGACCTGCGCGCGGAAGGCACGGTGCAACGGATCTTGCTCGACGGGGAAGACGTGACCACGGCGATCCGCACACCTGAAGTGTCGCAGGCGGCATCAAAAATCGCGGTGAATGCAGGCGTGCGGCACGTGCTTGTCGCCGAGCAGCGCCGCGCCGGGATTGCAGGCGGCGTGGTGATGGAAGGCCGCGACATCGGAAGCGTGGTGTTCCGCGAAGCCGAACTGAAGATTTTCCTTACGGCGTCGCCGGAGACGCGCGCGGAGCGGCGCTGGCGCGAACACCAGCAAAAAGGCGACAAGATCGATCTGAAGCGCACGCTCGATGAGATTCACGAGCGCGACCGGCGAGATCTGGAGCGCGCGACGTCGCCGCTGGTACGCGCAGCCGACGCCGTATTTGTAGACAGCACGGCCATGGAATCGGAGGAAGTGGCAAAGCTTGTGGTGATGCTCGCAAAGGACGGCGTGGCGCGGGCAACTACGAAGTAGAAAAAATCAGAATCTCTGCAGAAATAAAAACGCACACGGCCCATGTGGACCGTGCGCGTTTTTGTTTTCGGTTGATCCCAGCGTAGTGGATTTAGGACGGGCTGGACATAGATGCCAAGAATTCGGCGTTGCTCTTGCTCTTGGTGAGGCGGCCGAGCAGCAGCTCCATCGCTTCCACGGTGGAAAGCGGGCTCAGCACCTTGCGCAGGACCCAGATGCGATTCAGCTCATCGGGCGGAAGCAGCAGTTCGTCTTTACGCGTGCCAGAACGGTTGATGTCGATCGTGGGGAACACGCGCTTGTCGACCAGACGACGGTCGAGGTTGATTTCCATGTTACCGGTGCCTTTGAACTCTTCGAAAATTACGTCGTCCATACGGCTTCCGGTGTCGATTAGGGCGGTGGCCATGATGGTGAGCGATCCGCCTTCTTCGACGTTTCGCGCGGCGGCGAAGAAACGGCGCGGACGCTGCAGAGCGTTCGCGTCGATACCGCCGGATAGCACTTTGCCGGAAGGCGGCGTGACGGCGTTATAAGCGCGGCCGAGACGCGTGAGCGAGTCGAGCAAGATCACCACGTCGCGCTTGTGTTCGACCAGGCGCTTAGCCTTTTCGAGAACCATTTCGGCTACTTGGATGTGGCGCTGGGGCGGCTCGTCGAACGTGGAGCTGATCACCTCGCCCTTCACGGTACGCTGCATGTCCGTGACTTCTTCCGGACGCTCGTCGATGAGCAACACGATGAGCGCGACTTCCGGATGATTGGTGGTAATGGAGTTCGCGATGGACTGGAGCATCATGGTCTTGCCGGTGCGGGGCGGCGCGACGATCAATCCGCGCTGGCCTTTGCCGATGGGGCAGAGCATGTCGAGCACTCGGCCGGTGAGATTTTCCTTGGTGGTTTCGAGGCGAATGCGGTCCTGAGGATAGAGTGGCGTGAGGTTGTCGAAGAATATTTTCGATCGCGCAACCTCGGGGTCCTCGAAATTGACCGCTTCTACTTTGATGAGCGCGAAGTAGCGCTCGCCGTCCTTCGGAGGACGGACCTGGCCGGAGACTGTGTCGCCGGTGCGAAGATCGAACTTGCGAATCTGTGACGGCGAGACGTAGATGTCGTCCGGGCCGGGGAGGTAGTTGTACTCGGGCGCGCGGAGGAATCCGAATCCATCCGGCAGGCATTCGAGGACGCCTTCGGAAAAGATCAATCCGCTCTTCTCGGTTTGCGCGCGGAGGATCTGAAAGATCAACTCCTGCTTGCGCATGCCGGAAGCGCCGGGAATGTTCAATTCCTTGGCGATCTTGGCGAGATCGGTGATGTTTTTATCTTTTAGTTCCGCTAAGGAAATACTGACGGTGCTCATTGCTTCTTGTTCCTCTTCTTTTTTCATTAGTTTTTAGGTTTCCGAATGGACTACGGGCGGGTGAAAGAATGTTCCCTGCCAATCTGTCCAGACTTACAAACGGGATATCGTTCAGACTTTCTGAAACCTCTGGCGCGGGCCTCGCTTGTTGATCAAGAGTGGGCGGGACCAGAAAGTTTCAATTGGTTAGCTCGTTGTCCTGGGTCACATCCGCGCCGAACTTCGATTCCACGCCATCCACCGGAGGTATACCGGGGACGGGCAGAGGATGCTCGAGCGCGATTTGCAGCACTTCGTCCATCGACTCGACAAAATGGATGGACATTTGCGAGCGAATCTCCAGCGGGATATCCGCCAGATCTTTCTCGTTGTCCTTCGGCAGGATCACGGTATGAAGTCCCAAGCGGTGCGCTGCCAGAAGCTTTTCTTTCACTCCGCCGATCGGCAATACCTTGCCGCGGAGGGTGATTTCGCCGGTCATCGCGATGTCGCAGCGGACCGGAATGCGCGTCAGCGCGCTGACGATCGAAGTGCAGATCGTGATGCCGGCTGAAGGACCGTCCTTGGGGATAGCGCCTTCGGGTACGTGCATGTGAATGTCGAGATGGCGGTAGAAATCTTTGGGCAGGCCGAAGATCTGGCTGCGTGAGCGGATATAGCTCATCGCCGCTTGCGCCGATTCCTGCATCACGTCGCCGAGTTTTCCGGTGAGCGTAAGGCGTCCCTTGCCTTCCATCAGCATCGCTTCAGTGGAAAGCACTTCGCCTCCGACTTCGGTCCACGCAAGGCCTGTGGTGAGCCCGACTTCGTTCTTCTTCTCCGCGAAGAAGTCGCGGTACTTCAGGATGCCCAGAAAATCGTTGAGATTCGTTGGCGTGACTTCGACTTTTACGTCTTTGCCTTCGGTCACAACCTTGCGGGCAACCTTGCGCGCGACGTTGGCAATCTCGCGGTTCAAGCTGCGGACACCGGCTTCACGCGTGTAGTGGCGAATGGTGCTGCTCACCGCTTCAGGCGTGAACACGATCTGTTCTTTTGTGAGACCGGTCGCTTCGATTTGCTTCGGGATCAAGTACTTCGTCGCGATCTGATGCTTTTCGTGCTCGGTGTACCCCGCGATGCGCAGCACTTCCATGCGGTCCTGCAGCGGCTGAGGGATCGTGTGCAGCACGTTCGCGGTGCAAATAAACATGACCTTCGAAAGATCGTATTCAACGTCGAGGTAGTGATCGGTGAAAGCGTGATTCAGCTCGGGATCGAGCACTTCCATGAGCGCCGCGGACGGATCGCCGCGAAAGTCCATCGACATTTTGTCGACTTCATCGAGAACGAAGACGGGGTTTGTGGTGCCCGCCTTGCGCATCATCTGAATGATCTGGCCGGGCAGGGCGCCGATATAGGTGCGGCGGTGGCCGCGAATTTCAGCTTCATCCCGCACGCCGCCCAGCGAAACGCGCACAAATTTGCGTCCCGTGGCGCGGCCGATGGACATTGCAAGCGAAGTTTTGCCGACGCCTGGAGGCCCGAGGAAGCACAAGATTGAGCCCTTCGGATTCTTTACGAGTTGGCGAACGGAAAGGTACTCAAGGATGCGGTCTTTGATCTTCTCGAGGCCGTAATGATCTTCGGAAAGAATGGTTTCGGCGCGCTTGATGTCGCGAATTTCCTTGGACTTTTTCTTCCAGGGTACAGCCAGCAGCCAGTCGAGGTAGTTGCGCGAGACCGTCGATTCGGCGGACATCGGCGGCATCATCTCGAGCCGCTTCAGCTCCTGCATGGCCTTTTCCTGCGGGCCTTCGGGCATGCCGGAGGTTTCGATCTTTTTCTTGAGTTGCTCGATTTCGTTGGCTTCGCCGCGGCCCAGTTCCTTCTGGATGGCCTTTAGCTTTTCGTTGAGGTAGTACTCTTTTTGGGCGCGTTCCATCTGGCGCTTTACGCGCGTGTTGATGGAGCGGTCGACGTTCAGCTTTTCGATTTCGACTTCGAGGATATCCGCGATGCGGTTCAAGCGCTCGAGCGGCTCGAAGAGTTCGAGGAGTTCCTGCTTCTCCTCGACCGGGATTTGAAGGTTCGCGGAGATCGCATCGGACAGTTTTCCGGGATCTTCCACACGGACCGCTGCGATCATCGTGTCGTAATTCAAGCTCTGCGAAAGCTTCACATATTGCTCGAAAAGCCCAGTAACGCGCTCCGAGGCCTGCTGCAACTGCGGCGACGGCTCGGACTTAGAAGGAACGACCCGAATGGAAGCGCGGAAAAAGCCTTCTTCGCTGGTGATCTGAACGATCTTGGCACGTTCGGAGCCTTCGACAAGAACTTTTATGTTGCCGTCCGGCAGTTTCACGCTCTGGACGATATTCGCCAGCGTGCCGACCTGATAGATCTCTTCAGGCTTGGGATCGTCCACCGAAGCGTCATGCTGCGTAACCAGAAATATCTTCTTGTCGCCCGCCAGCGCGTCTTCCAGCGCGCGCACCGACGCCTCGCGGCCCACGATGAACGGATGCATCATCTCCGGAAAGATGACCATGTCCCGCACCGGCATCATCGGTACATGTTTTACGTCGGATTTTTCCCGATTGAACATTAAGGTCTCGTGTCTCCCGAACTGTTTAGCCCGCTTTTTCCAGCAGGCTCCAATTAATTTCGCGTCCCTTGACCATCTCTGCCGTTACAACGAAGTCTCGCAATTTTCGCTGTTGTGGCAGGTGGTACATCATTTCCAGCATCAAGTCTTCGAGGATCATCCGCAGGCCACGCGCGCCCACTTTGCGTTGCAGGGCGAGTTCAGCCACCGTTTCGAGGGCGTCGTCGGTGAATCGGAGTCGGACGTTCTCAAATTCAAAGAGTCTCTGATACTGACGGATCAAAGCGTTCTTTGGTTCTGTCAAAATGCGGACCAGAGCCGATTTGTCGAGATCGCCAAGCACGCCTAATACGGGCAAGCGGCCTACGAACTCCGGAATCAAGCCGTAGCGAATCAAGTCGGTCGGCTGCGCCTGCTCCAGCATTTCGATGTTGCGCCGGTTCACAGGCGTCGGCATCGCATCGGCATTGAAACCTAGCGATTTCGTCCCAACGCGGCGTTCGACAATCTTTTCGAGGCCCACGAAAGCGCCGCCGCAGATGAACAGGATGTTCGTCGTGTCCACCGGCGTGAATTCCTGGTGCGGATGCTTGCGGCCACCTTGCGGAGGCACATTGGCTACGGTGCCTTCCAGAATCTTCAGCAGGGCCTGCTGCACGCCTTCGCCGGAAACGTCGCGGGTGATCGAAGGGTTCTCGTCTTTCTTCGAAATCTTATCGATCTCGTCTATATATATGATGCCTTGTTGAGCCTTTTGGACGTCTCCGTCCGCGGCTTGCAGGAGTTTCAGGATGATATTTTCGACGTCCTCGCCGACGTAACCGGCTTCGGTGAGCGTAGTGGCGTCGACGATAGCGAACGGCACATCAAGCATACGTGACAGCGTCTGCGCCATCAGCGTCTTACCGGTGCCCGTGGGACCAACGAGCAAAATGTTCGATTTCGCGAGTTCCACATCGCCAGGCTGCTTGTTCAGGAAGATGCGCTTGTAGTGGTTGTAGACCGCTACGGCCAGCTTCTTCTTGGTCTTCTCCTGCCCGATTACGTAGCCGTCGAGAAAGGCTTTTATCTCCGGTGGGCGGGGAAGTCGGCGATTTGTCGGGCTGGTCTGCTCGCGCTTCTCGTCTTCCAGAATCTGCTGGCAGACTCCAACGCACTCGTTGCAGATATACGAGCGCGGGTACTCCGACGGAGAGCTAATCAGCTTCTCCACTTGTTCTTGCGTTTTATGGCAGAAGGAACAGCGCAACGGCTCTTCTGGAGTGAACCGCTTCACAGAATACGCTCCCTTGAATCTGGAACCACCACACCCGCGACACGGATATGCCCCATTCTAGAATGAAAAGAAAGTCGCGGGCCGGGAATCATCTGTCTCGATACTAACCCTTTGGAACGCAATTATCTGTGTTTCGAAATGATCTCGTCGACGATGCCGTAGGCCTTGGCCTGTTCGGCGGTCATGATGAAATCGCGTTCCACGTCGCGCTCGATTTTCTCGAGCGGTTGGCCGGTGTGGCCGGCGAGCATTTTGTTCAAAGCCTCACGCGTGCGGATGATTTCCTTGGCGTGAATGTCGATATCGGTAGCCTGGCCGGACAGTCCGGACATCCACGGCTGGTGGATCAGAACGCGCGAGTTCGGCAGCGCGTAGCGTTTTTTCGGAGTGCCGGCCGCAAGCAAGACAGCTGCGATGGAAGCCGACTGCCCGATGCAATAGGTAACCACGTCGGGACGAACGAACTGCATCGTGTCGTAGATCGCCATGCCCGCCGATATCGAACCGCCGGGCGAATTGATGTACATCGAAATATCTTTTTCCGGATCCTCAGACGCCAAAAACAGAAGCTGCGCCGTGACCAGGTTCGCAACGTGGTCGTCGATCGCGGTACCCAAAAAAATGATGTGATCTTTCAGAAGGCGCGAGTAGATGTCATAAGCGCGCTCGCCGCGATTGGTCTGCTCAACTACCATGGGGACCAAAGTCGTTGCGCGTAGAGTCGTATCGTTCATGTGTCTCACTAGGGGTTTCTTTTCGAGCTGAGGAAATGCAACAGGGTCTTACGCTTCACTTTTGGTCGTCGTTTCGATGCGGGCGTTGCTGTAGAGCCAGTCGATTGTTTTGTTATTTCTGAGCTGCGATTTCATGTTATCGAGCGCTCCTTGCTTTGTCAAGCGAGCCCGCAGCGCGGTTGCCGATTCGCCACCATGATGCTCGGCGATATGAGCGATTTCCTTGTCCAATTCCTCCTCGCTGACTTCGATTTTCTCCGCGTCGGCGATCCGATCGATCAAAAGTTCGGCCTTCACGTCGTCCACGGCGCGGTCGTGCTGCCTAGCGCGCATCGAAGCCCAGTCCACGTTCACCTGGCGAGGATCGATGCCTTGCGCGGTGAGCTGGCGGACCGTGCGTTCCAGCCGCACGCCCATCTGATGCTGCACCAACGCCTCGGGAACGGGAAAGTCGTGCGATTTTACAAGCGACTCCAGAATCTTCTCTCGCGCCTGAGCCTTCTGTTCATTTTCTTTTGCGGCTTCCAGGTTCTCGCGGACCTTCGTACGCATCTCGGCTAGCGTCGTAACCCCCGCTGCATCGCCCGCGATTTCCTTGGCGAACTCGTCGTTCAGCTCGGGCAGCTTCTTTTCCTTGATGCCCTGTACGTCGATCTTAAAGTCGAACGTCTTTCCCGCCAGTTTCGGATCGGGGTAGTCATCCGGATACTTCGATTCGAACTCGCGCGTGTCGCCAGGGTTCGTGCCGCGAAGATTTTCGGTGAAGCTCTCTAGAGTTTCTTCAGCACCGATGTGGCACATGATGTTATCGGCCTGTACCGGTTCGCCTTCACCCTTCGGCGTGCCCTGGAGCTTAATCAACAAAAAGTCGCCATCTTTCGCAGCGCGTCCTTCCACGGGAACAAAAGTGGCCGCGCGCTCGCGCATTTCTTCAATTGCTTTATCCACCTGTGGCTCGCCCGCGTCGACGGCATCGATCTTGATCTCGAGATTCTTGTAGTTGCCCAGCTCGAATTCCGGCAGCACTTCGAACACCGCGCGAAACTTCAGCGGCTCTCCGTCTCTGAATTCCACCTTGTCCACCTCAGGCCGCGTGACCGGCACCATCTTCTTCTCATCGAGCGCCTTGGTGAGGTATTCCGGCACGAGGGATTGCAGGACTTCGCCTTGAATGTCGTCCGCGAAGCGGCGGCGGATCAGCGGAATCGGAGCCTTGCCGGGACGGAAGCCCGGAATGCGCGCCACCTTCGCGAAATCGCGCGCCACTTTCTCGGTGGCCTTTTGCGCCACTTCGGCGGGAATTTCCATCTCAATTTCGCGTTTGCAGGTTGCGGTAGCGGCGTCAGTCATAGAAATGTCTAAAGTCCTCGCAGGAATGTGCCCGGAAAGTATTCTGCCTTATGCCTGTCAGGATTACTCGAGAAGGAACGGGCAGGGAACAGGGCGAAATGCGCAGGCCCCACTCAGACTCCCAGTATAGGGAATCTGTAGCGCCACGTCAACTTTGGAGCGAACTGAACCGCAGAAATCGAATCGAAAAAATGGTGCGGCCGAAGGGACTCGAACCCCTACGAGCTTTCGCTCACCAGCTCCTAAGGCTGGCGCGTCTGCCAATTCCGCCACGACCGCCCGCACCGCGACTGTCAGGGATTTTAGCAGCAACGCCGACAGCGAGCGCGCGATTTTGTTGGAGCCTCGGCGATCGCCGGCTATGACTCCCGCGATACGTAACGTCGTGGCCCGCAAAATTGAAATCCGCTTGCCGGTGCGATTTTCGTTTGCTACGCTCCGCCGCAATAGGAGTACCCAGCCCACCACTCCAGGAGACAGTTCATGCCACATTGCACCAAATGCGGGACCGCAGTGGCGGACGGAGCAGGTTTCTGTCCGAATTGCGGCTCGCCCGTAGTGGGCTCGGCAGCGGCAAGCACGAACGCCGCACCGGTTGTGACGGGGACGTCCGGAATGCAAGAAAACGTAGCGGGAGGCTTGAGTTACGTATTGGGATGGATTACGGGGCTGATTTTTTATTTCACGGACAAGCGTCCGTTCGTGCGGTTCCATGCAGCACAGTCGATTGTGGTTTTCGGCGGCCTGCACATCCTTTCCATCATCCTCGGGATGGTATTTGGGATCGGCATGTTCATTCCGCACGCAGGCTTGGCAGCCGGCGGCATGGCGATGGGGCTCTGGTCTCTACTCGGGCTCGTCGAGTTCGTGCTGTGGATCGTCCTGATGATCATGGCGTTTCAGGGCAAGAAGTTCCGAGTGCCCATCGCCGCCGATCTCGCCGACTCCATCTTCAAACCGTAAACGCGATCTCGACACTAATCGGAACTCCGCGGCGGCGAGCCAATCGAGACATGATCGCGACGGATTTAGAATACCGCTATCCGCTCGCAGTCCATCTCGCGCTCGTCGCTGCAGCTTTTCTTACTTATCTATTTGATCCTATCGACGTGGTCTGGCGCTTCGTAAGCACCACTGCCGACCCGCGACTTTACGAGCGCTTCGCCTTCGGTGTCGCGGCCCTTGCAATGCTGGTTGGCGCCGCCCTCTGCACGTGGGCGTGGACTAGCGCCGCCCGCACCACTCGCCGGATTTGTACTTCTCGTCGTCGGAGAACGCATCCGCGTCCGACGTCTCGCTGCTCGTGAGCAGCATATCGAACTCGTGCGAGGACATCGGCCCACGCAGCTATTGCTGCCGTTGTGGCCCGGCGCGATCGCCCCGCGAGGCGATGAAATGGCTGCTAGCCGTCGCGATGATCGTCTTCGTGATTACCATCAGCGACCGCGCCGTGGAGTTCCTGACCGCCGCAAGCGTGATCCTCGGCACCCCCATCCGCGCCTTGTTCGAGCGCTCCTCAGAAAAGCCTGCTTGAACACCTCTCCGCAGCGACTTGACTTCTGCCCGCGGTACGTCCATTCTTACCAGCTTCGCTGCGCCCGATTCCACGGTCAGCGGATCGCACAGGACTAGAACTTGAGACTTCGCGTTTGCTTTCACGACAAGTGCTTTGACGGCGCCGCCTCGGCGGCGGTGTTTTCGCGTTTCATTCGCGAACGCGTGCATTCGGACGCGGAGTTCCTCTACACCGGCATGACCCACAAGGCGTCCAAGCCGTTTGAGGATGGCGTTTTCGACGGCGACGAGAACGCCATCGTCGACTTCAAATATTCGGACTCGCCGCTATTGACGTGGTGGTTCGACCACCATCAGAGCGCGTTCCTCACGGCCGCCGATGCTGCCCACTTTCAAGCCGATCATTCCGGCCGCAAGTTTTACGATCCGACCTTCAAGTCCTGCACCAAATTCATCGCCACCATCGCCACGGAGAAATTCGGATTCGACGCGAAGCCCATCGCCGACCTGATTCACTGGGGCGACATCATTGACGGAGCGCAGTTCGCAGACGCCGCCGAAGCCGTCAGCCTGAAAGAACCGGCGACGCAGCTGGCTCTGGTGATCGAAGGCGCGCCCGAATCGAACCTTGTTCCCAAGCTGATTCCGGACATGGCCTACAAGTCGCTGCGCGAGATGGTGGAGCTGCCGATCGTGCAGAAATATCTAGGGCCGCTGCTCGAACGCCATCGGAAGTCGCTTGATATCTTCCGGGAACGCGCCGAGTCGCGCGGCGGAGTCATTTATTTCGACGTGAGCGATCTCGATCTCGAGGGCTACAACAAGTTCGTGCCGTACTACCTGTTTCCCGACGCTACTTATTCAGTGGGGCTGAGCGCATCGCACGTCCGCTCTAAGGTGTCCGTAGGGACGAGTCCATGGAAAGATGTTCCGCCGGAAGTGAATCTGGCGAGCCTCAGCGAGAAATATGGCGGTGGCGGACACGCCCGCGTTTCGGCAATTTCCTTTGGACCCGGCGACATCATACGAGCGCGCCAGGTCGCGCGAGAGATCGCAACCACGCTTCGCGCCGCGCCAAAAGCACCCGCGAAATAGCGCGCTCACCCGCTGCCAAAGCAAATTTCTGGCGCGATTTTCAATTTCAACTCTCGTTGGTCGCCCGCAGGGCTCGTGTTACAATTTCTGACTTGTGGGCCGGTAGCTCAATGGTAGAGCAGCTGCCTCTTAAGCAGCGGGTTGTAGGTTCGAGTCCTACCCGGCTCACCACGAAATCTCCTTCCTGTTGATTCCCGCCGATGTTTAGGCCGTTTCGAACGATCTTTCAACACGCCGAATTAGTGGACGTCGATCGTGGTGACGCTCAGCGCAGGAAGTGTCACTGTAAGTGACGAGCCGCTCGCCGCCTGCGTGCCTGCAGATATGGGCACGATGGGATCTTGGCCGGCGGCGGAAGTTGCTGTCACCTGATAAATGCGAGCGGTGCCGGATAGCATCGCACCGTTAATCGCCACCGTTTGCGATGAGGTCGAGCGGTTGATGGCAACGAAAACTGTGCGGCCCGGCGTCGTGCTGTCCGTGCTCGCATAGACGACCACGTTCGTTACGTTACTCGATGCCGCAGAAAGCGAGGTATCGCCAAAGTTCGAACCGTTGCCGTCAAAATCCCGAAAAGCCCGGAATCCACCAATCGCGTATGCGTATGTGCCGTTGGGAGGCCAGAAGCTCGCCGCAAAAAGATTCTGAGCGCCGAATATGCCGAGGTCGTCCGCTTCGGCGATGGTTCCGGCAATGTGATTCCAACCGCCGTTTTCATATTCCGTGATGGAAATTCTCATTCCGGGGAATTCTGAATTTATTTTGGTCTGCAACCGGCCGAGGATATTGATGGGCGTGTTTCCGAGTTCCTCGTAGATCCATGGATTTGAGTTCGTCGAATCCGTGAACGTCGGATCCCACAGCGCGCGCGGACTTTGGACGATGAGCTGCACCTGCGCATCGGTCAACGACGTTTCGTTCAGGTCAATCGCTCGCGTCCCGTTCGGGTCGTACTCCTCTACGTACCAGTGGAAATCGTACACGTCGACCAGTGGCTTGCCGTATGCGGCCGACGCGGAGCTGATTGCGGTGAGATACTTGTCGGGAAACCAGTTCGTACCGCTCGGTGTTGAACTCAACTCTCCTTGCCAGTTGTAGATTCCCTGAAAGCCGTAGTGGACGGGGCCGAAGATCTTCATCTCCGGGAACTGGTCCTTCAGAGCCTCGCTCAGCGCGATCGTTTTCGAAATGTAATCGTCGGACGTGACCGGGTTCGGCCCCTGCACTTCCAGGTGCGTCGAATTCCATAGCTCGGGTTCGTTATCGAGGCTGATGAACGTCGGATGGGTGGGGCTGGTGCCAAAAATTCCCATGCCCGAAAATGTTTGATCGAGCGCCCAAGCGAATTCGTCCATGTAGACGTAAGCGTCCGTCGTCGGCGGATTCAGAGTGAACGGAACGCTGGACATTGAGCTTTTCTGATCGACCACCGTCTTGAAGCGACTCATGTCCGGAGGATCCGCCACGCTCACCGGGCCATTTTCGTCACCCGCCACGAGCCCCTGGAGCTGAACCGTGATCAAGCTAGCGAGATTGTTCGATTGATCTCCCGCGATAAAACTTCGCACTGCTTCCGCGGGGACGGTGCTGCTGCTCAGATAGTCGTCGTTTTCGTAGAGGTAGTCGCTGCCGGCGTTCGAAGCGTTGGTTTCCCAGTTGTATGCGGTCCAGCGGTTCCCGCCATCGCGGTCAAAAGTGAGTTGCGGCGGCGCGCCCGTGATCCCCGAAAAGAAATTGATGCCGTAAATGTACGGCGAGATCGGATGAGTTTTGGTCGGATCGACGGTAATTGTCACGTTCGCTGCTGCGGGTGCCGATGGCGTGGCGCTTGTTTGCGAGGAGTTCGCGCTTTCGCCAGTAGAGTTCACAGCGGACACAACGTAGTAGTACGTGGTCTCGTTGGTTACGGATGTATCGGTGTAGTTCGTCGCGGTGGGTGAACTGAGTGTGCTGTAGCCGCCGCCGTTGGTTGTCGAGCGCTTAACGTTGTAAGTCTTTGCGCTAGTGGACCCGGACCAAGTGAGAGCAACCTGCGCGTTGCCCGCGGTCGCCGCCAAATTCGTTGGTGTTGGCGGAGCTTGAGCAGGTGTGGTGGGAGTGGCGCTGACTTCGTTTGAGTTCGCGCTCTCACCGGTCGAGTTGACTGCCGAAATGACATAGAAGTACTTCGTGCCGTTCAGGGCGGTCGTGTCCGTGTAGCTGTTCATCGTCGCCGCGGCGATCTGAGTCTCGGAGCCGCTCGTCGTGGAGCGCTTCACGTGATAGCTCGTAGCGCCGTTCGACGCGTTCCAAGTGAGCACGACCTGTGCGTTTCCGGCCGTGGCCGCCAAATCTGTTGGCACGGGGGGCGCTTGTGCCGGCGCGGATGGCGTCACGCTCACTTCCGCCGAGTTCGCGCTCTCGCCCGCAGAATTGACCGCCGAGACCACATAGAAATATTTCGTTCCATTCTTTGCCGTGGTGTCCGTGAAAGCTGTCGAAGTTGGTGCAGCGACCTGTGTTTCAGAGCCGCTCGTGGTCGAGCGCTTCACGTGATAGCTTGTCGCTCCGCTCGAGGTATTCCATTTCAACGTGACCTGCGCACTTCCACCCATTGCCACAAGTCCGCTGGGCGCCGACGGGATGGGCAACTCCGGCGTCGCGTTCACCTCGGATGAATTCGCGCTGTCGCCCGCGGAATTCGCGGACGCGACGACATAGAAGTACTGGGTGCCATTCTTAAGGCCGGTGTCTGTGTACGTTACTGCAGACGGCGATGCGATTTGCATGTATGGGCCGCCGGCCGCCGTGCCGCGCTTCACGATATAGCTCGTAGCGCCGGCGCCCGCGCTCCAGTCCAGAACAACTTGCGCGTTGCCTGCGGTGGCGGAGAGGCCTGTCGGCAGTGCCGGAAGCGTGGTCGTGCTCCCGCCACCTCCCGTGTTGCCTGCGCCCGTTCCGACGCAAGCGGCGAGCGACAGCAGCGCGAGAGCCAGAGTGGCAATCCAACAATTTGCCGCTAGAACCAGGAGCGAGCGTTTCGCGAGCTTCATTGATTTGGTCTCCAGCGAGAAGCGTTGTCGAATCAAATCGGCAAGCGTGCCGGGTCGGCTGCCAAGCTGGGCCGGAAAGTAGTTCAAGGTTATGCGGCAGGATAGAAGGCGACAAGCTGGCCTGTGGGACAGATAAGGGCCAATCCGCGGAGCGAGGCGCAAATCAGGCGAAGGGTATTGTCAATATCGACCCGTCGCCCGGCGCTCGTACGAGAGAGCGTCGAGCAGGCGATCGGCCGAAAGCGTGTTATCGGGAGGAATGGTCAGCTTGGGACTTAGCCGGCGAAAAATATCATCCGCCATTCGGTAACGCAGCATCGGGTCCAGGTCCAGCCGCCGCTGAAGGTAGGACTCGATGAGAGAGACTTCTTCGGTTGTGAGCAATGCTGCACCCATTGGTGCCAGAGTCGCGACGCCAGGTTCCTGTGCCGTCTGCCAAACAGGTCGAAGTTCGGTGAGCGTCGCCTCACGAACGACCAGCGAACCCACCAGCAAATCACCGAGCCGTTTGTTCTGTTTGTTGATCAACATGCTGACGACGCCGATCGCGTAAAAGCTCGGCATCCAATCCACGATTCGCATCAGGTTGCGGCCGATGGTTTCAGCGGGAGTGAGCGGCCGGCCGGAGTCTTTTATTACGCGAATATTCGAGATTCGCTTGCCGGGCGTCTGGCCGTTCCACACGATTTCGAAGATCGCGTAGTAACCGAAGTACAGAACAAACAAAAACAGGATCATCAGCGCGACGCCCCAGAGGCCCGTCTTCGGCAAGTACGCTTCGAGCTGAATCGAACCGAAGGCCAGCGCGATCATCACCACTGTACCGGCCGCGATCTGAATCAGGATGTCGATCGCGATGGCGATGAAGCGGCTGCCGATTCCGGCCACCACGAACTCGAGCGCCGTTTGCTCCGGGGTTTCAATGGTAAGCTTGTCGACAAACGAGCCCAAGGGACGCTGGGCGCCGGACAGGTCCGAAGACATGATCACCAACCGTTGGCTCGAGAAACGAAAGCCGTATTGGACGCGGCTCGAACAGCTGGTGCAGCAGTCGAGCCGGGGAATTGCCGCGCTAAGCCACGCGGAACTCAAGGAGCTGGGCCTATTGTATCGTCAAACGGCTTCGGACCTGGCGGCGGTCCGCGAGGATGTTAATAGCCGGCAACTAACTGCTTACTTGAATCAGCTACTCGGGCGAAGTCACAACCTGATTTACATGGGGCATAAACCCAAAATCAGCGCGCTGGTTCACTTCTATCGCGATACCTATCCGCGACTTTTTCGGGAAACTCTTCCACAGACGGCGCTCTCGGCTTCGATCGTGCTCGTAACCATGTTCGCCGCGTGGTTTCTCACCTTGCGCGATCCTGCGTTCGCGTCGCGGCTCCTCGGGCCCCGAATGATGGACACGATTGAGCAAAGAAAAATGTGGACGGACTCGGTCGTCACCATGAAGCCGCTGGCGTCGTCTGGAATCATGACCAACAATCTCACGGTCTCTTTCAGCATGTTCGCGCTCGGGATCACCGGTGGTCTGGGCACGATTTACATGCTCTGCGTGAACGGGCTGCTGCTGGGCGTAATCGGTGCGGCTACAGCCCATGCCGGAATGGCGCTGCAGCTCTGGAGTTTCGTCGCGCCACACGGAGTGCTCGAGCTACCGGCAATTTTCATCGCTGGCGGAGCGGGATTGGAAATTGCGCGTGGATTACTGTTTCCCGGGTTGCTGTCGCGGCGCGACTCGCTCGAAATCGCAGGTTCGCGCGCCGCGCGTCTTTTGCTCGGAACCGTTCCCATGCTTGTAGTGGCTGGCGTGATTGAGGGATTTTTCTCGCCGAGCGGCGCGCCGCTGGTGATGAAATTCGGGCTCGCAGCCGTACTGTTCGCCGCTCTGTTGAGCTATCTGTTCCTGTGGAACCCGGCCGGAAAAGCATCTGCTACAACAGATTCCGCTCTTTGATTTCCAAATATTGATTTACCAGCGTCGAGGTCAGTAGCCCCGGCGCCAGCTCGAACGCAAAAACTCCCCGTTGCCGCAAGCCCCGCAGCAAGAGATCTCGGCGGTGGGCGATTTCAAGTGCGGCCGAGTGCCGATACATCTCCTCATCGCTTTTGGGCGACGCGTGGGCAAGCTCCACCAAATCGGGCTGACTCATCGCCGCGAATACCACCAGATGCCGCCGCGTGACCTGCATCGCATACTCAATTACCTCAGGCGTCGTCGGCGTCTCGGCGAAATCCGTAATCCACACCACCAGGCTCCGACGATGCTGTCCGTTCAAAAGCGTCCGCGTCGCGGAAGAGTGATCGGCTTCGGACGGCTCGCCGTGAACTTGCGCGAGGCTTTCGAGAATGTTCCGTAGATGGACAGCGCCTCGAGCCGCGGGCAAGTTCTGCTGGATGGATCGGCCATACGCGAGAAGGCCGACTTTGTCGCCGCATTGCGTTGCAACCTGCGCGAGAGCGAGCGCTGCGTTCACAGCGTAATCCAGCTTCGAGAGCCGCAGTTCGTCGTCCGGCTCTTGTACTTCCGAACGCAACAGCCGGCCCGCGTCCAGAACGATCCAGACAACTTGGCTTCGCTCGATTTCAAATACGCGCGTCACCAGGCTGTGTCTGCGCGCGGTAGCGGTCCACGAGATGTCGCGAAAGTCGTCGCCTTGACGGTAATCGCGGAGACTTTCGAATTCTCGTCCGAGCCCGCGCTGCCGCTTGCGCCGTCTCTCCATTTCCACTTGCTTGCTTCGGATCAGATAGAGCGCTTGCTGCCGAGCTTGCTCGAGATCGGGAAGCACTCGCACCGTCTGTGCGATAGGCGCAGCAGCCCATCGTTCCGCCAGCCCCAGCCACGAGCGGTAGCGAACGAATAGGCGGCCTATCGATACATCGCCACGAACGCGCGGCACGATCGAATATTTTATTTCCCCACGTGCTTCTGCGCCGCAACGTAGGTCGAGAGACGGTGGCGCAGATCGAAAGGTCGTCGGGCTCTCGTCGGTCAGGGTGCAGCGAATTGGCGTGCCGGTAAAGTTCTCCACGCCGACGGCGATGTCGGAATCTGCCGCTAGGGAAGGGGCATGTTCCCATGAGCGAAACCCTTCCAGTTGCCTCGGCCGCGGGAGATGCATCCAGTCGATCAGAAACGCAAAAATTACAATTCCATCCCAAAGATAGAGCGCGTCGATGAATTGCGGCGCCCACCACGCCGGGACCGTCCAAACCAACCCAACTGCAAGCGCTACAAAAAACCGAGTCCCAAATCCGAACGGAATTCTCCCGAGCGGCAAGAAACGCGCGGAGAGTGATGGGGGCGCAAACGATCGCGGCTCGCGAACCGGCTCGACTGTTATCGCGGGAGCGATGCCAACGCTCATTTCGGAACTTCCACGGCGCCGATCACTTGGCGGATCACCTGGTCGGGGGTCAAGCCTTCCAGGTCAGCTTCGGGTTTCAGCAACACGCGATGGCGAAGCACAGGCAATGCCGCGGTCTTCACGTCATCCGGCAAAAGGTAGTCGCGGCCCTGCATTCCCGCGAGCGCGCGAGCGATGAAAAACATTCCGACCACCGCGCGAGGGCTCGCACCCAGCGAAATCGAAGGCCAGTCGCGAGTACGACGGGCGAGGGACACGACATAAGCGCGCAGGCTCGGTTCCACCCTTACGCTGGCAACTTCCTGTCGCGCTGCTGTCAGCAGAGACAGAGGGAACGCCTCGAGATGAATCGTTTCCAACCGCCTCGGATCGAATCCCGATTCGTAACGCGCCAGAATTTCGTTTTCATCTTCGACCGACGGGTATGGCACAAGAATCTTCAGCAGGAATCGATCGAGCTGTGCCTCGGGCAATGGGTACGTCCCCTCAAACTCAATCGGGTTCTGCGTCGCGAACACCGTGAAATGATCTGGCAAGGGGTAGCGCACGCCGTCGATCGTGACTTGCCTTTCTTCCATCGCCTCGAGCAGCGCAGCCTGTGTCCGCGGCGAAGTCCGGTTGATTTCATCGACGAGCAGAAGGTCTGTGAACACCGGTCCGCGCCGAAGCGAGAACGCGCTTGTCGATAAATCGAACACGTTTGTGCCCGTCACGTCGGACGGCATTAAATCAGCCGTGCACTGAACTCGCTGAAAACCGAGTCCGCAGATACGCGCGAGCGACTTCACCGCGAGCGTCTTGGCAAGGCCAGGAACGCCTTCCATCACAGCGTGGCCTCCACAGACCAGCACCAGAATCATCTGGTCCACAAGGTCGGGCTGCCCGATCACCACTTTCGAAAGTTCACGGCGGATGTGCGTTGCAAGTGCAGAAAGGTGTTCCACTCTACTTTTTCTCCTTGGCAGTGGCTGGCCGGACTTCGAGTTTCGAGGCGTACGCCTCCAGCTCCTGCACTAAATCGAGAGCTTCGCGCGACGGCAGTGTAGCCGCTTGCGTTGCGGCGCTGGCGCGAGCCAGCAGATTATCCGCCCTGAAATTTTTCCAGGCGAGCCTGTCCTCGGCCGCGTGAGCCATCTCCGGCTCAGGCGTGTCGTTCGGCAGCCCGAGCTGCCGTGTCAGCAGATACCGCAGGCGTTGTAGCGAGACTGCGACCGCCGCGGGCCCTGCCTTCGCGCGTTGATACAATCCGCCGAGCGTGTCGACATATTCGAGCGGCGAAAGGCGCGAGACGCGCACCGGTTTGTAGACCGGGCCGCTGCGCCGGCTGAACGTAAACACAACCGCAATCGCGATCAGACCGATCTGAAGCAGGCCCCACTTGATCGAAGTGTGTTCCGCGTAGCTCCACAGCGACTGACGCTCGCCGTGAAAATACTCGTCCCAATAAATGTGATATTCGCCGCTCCGTTTCGAGCGGCGAACCGAGTTCAGGAAAAACGTGAGGTTGTCGTCCTGTGTGATGCCGGCGTTCGTCAGCGGCGTCGGTCCAGCCCACCACAAAACCTCTCCCTTGCCGCTCGACCATGCGACGACTGTGGCGGCATCCGGATCACCATACAACGCGACCACGTTCTGATTCAGGCTGCCCCATGTTGCGCGGGCCTGGATCGTCACCTTCTGCGCGCCGCGACTCACCTCGCTCGGAATGTTCGGCGCATACGTCGTCCATTTCGGATCGGGCGGCAGGATCGACAAGTCGACGTCATGAAAAAATACGGGCAAGTCCGAGCCCGTGAAAATCACGCGGCCGCCGTCGTTCACAAATGCAACGATTGCATCGCGTTCCTGCTTTGACGGAGCTTCGACGGGGTTCGCCAGAATGAGCACCGCATCGCCGGGAGGGGAAGGCAAATCCGCCGGCGATTGTTCCCATCGACTCACCGGATAGTTCAGCCGCGAGAGCAGAAGGTAAGCCGCTTCCGCCCCCGCCGACTGCCCCGAGTAGGTGGACGGCACTTCCGAGGACTCAAGATCTCCGGGCGGCGAAAGCAACGCTGTCGCGACGATGAGCAGCACAAGCACCGTCCCGCTCACTGCGAGCAAATTTCGGTCGGATGCTTCTAGTCCAAGGGGCATCCGAGCGCCTCCAAATGCTGCAACGTGTTCCTGAAATCGTCCGAACCGGCGCCGCGCTTGGCGTACCACGTCCGTTCGAGAAGGGTCGTGAGCTTCGTCAGGGGTTCCCTGAATTTTTCGTGAAAGTCGACAGCTTCGGCGCGCGGCGCGGCGAGTGCGCGAAGATACTCACGCGGAGTTTTTGCCCTGTCGCGCGGCAGCGCTCCAGAATCCTGCAAACGAGTGATCCCAGCCCAATAAGCCGAATGGATAGCCTCGCGATAGTCGCCTCGCGCGGCCGCCTCCCGCGCTGCCCGCACCCATTCCTGCCACGATCGGGCCGATATTGGCGACGGTATGGTGCGAAATTCATTCAGGTGATCGCGACGCAGGAACATTCGATACACCAAGAACGCGACGGAGGCCACTCCTCCCGCGAGCAACACCCAAAACAGGATCTTCGCGCCGATCGGATGTCTCGCAATACTGCGGAGAAATCGCTCGACCTGCCGGATCAGCCACGCGTTCACGCGCTGCCGCCACAATTCCCACGGGCTGGGAGGACGCACCTTTTTGAATTGCGAGCCCGTCAGAATTCTGTCCAGTTCCGCTCGCGCGCTAGATGGCGCCACGCTTTCTTGGTCGTAGGACTCCAGCTGATTGCGAAGGCTCGCCAAATACTCGCGAGCTTCGCCGAGCTTCTTCGGATTTAACAGGATGCGGAGGGAATCGGTTGGAATGGTGTAGATTCGTTCAGCCGTCTCCACCACCCAGGACGACGGGAGCTCTCCTTGCAAATCTTTAAGCTGCTCTTGTTTCGGGTTTTTCCGAAGCTGGCCGTCAATCCGCTCCAGTTCAGCCGACAGCGTCTTGGGATTGAACGTGCCGTTTGTGGGGGGAGCTTGCCTTGCGCTCGAAGGTGTCGGCTCTTGGGCTCGCACAGCGTCCTGTATCGGAGGGGCGAGTCGAGCGATGAGCGAAACAACCAGCAGCAGTGCGCCGAGTTTCATACGGGTTCGCAACCGTATTCTACCGAATCGCTCACGAAAGCGGGGAGGCAAGCCCTGGCGCGGGGGGCACGTCGCCGGCCGGCTGAACTTCGGTCATCATCATCTGCAAATCGAACGCTTCCTTGCGCACGCGCAAATCGTAATAAAAGATGGTCGCCGAAATCGTCAGAACCGGTGTCGCAAGCGTCCCGCCGATGAAACTTCCCATGTCGATCAGCATTGTCCAGAACTGAATCATCTGGACGTTTTTTTGAAGCGCTGCCCAAAACATTAGAAAAAAGAACGGCCCGGTAAACAATGCCACCAGCGCATAGGAGATTGCTGCAGACAGAAGCAAGATCACGAAAGCGCGGCCGGCGTTTTCCTCGGTGAGCGTCCAGCTTCGTTGCAGTGAGTCGCTCGGTCCAAGATCCTCTAGAATGGCCGCCGGTACGCCGGCCATCACCCGGCACATCACGTAGAATCCAGGAACGAACAGCAGGATAAACCCCGCGAGCGTCGCCAGGCCCTCAAGAACCAAAACCCCGAACAAATTTAGCGCGTGTCCGCGCATCTTGCGGAACGATCCACTGATCGTCGCGCTCCGGCCCAGGTAGAGATCGGAGACTGCACAAACGCTCGCGCCATGTGCATATAGGAAGGCGATGACGTAAATCACAGCTCCAACGGCTCCGGCGGCCAGTATGCCGCCCAGTGCCGGGCCCGAGCCTAGCCCTCCGAAGTTGGGGCCAGAATGGGGACTGAGCGGCGCCACCGACGCATGGAGGAATGCGACCTGCCCCAACTGAAAAATCAGGATAAGCAGCCGCGGCAGCGCGCAGATCCCCACAAACAGCCAAAAATTTTGACGATAGAGCGAGAACGTGCGATCGAGTACCTCGCCGAGCGACAAGGGACGCAGATCGAGTGCGGCCATCTCAACCTCCAGCCGAGCGGAAGGCAAGCGTGTTGCTTAGCGCGGCACTTTATCAGAAGGATTTCAGAAACGCGAGCTCACGAGAAGCTGAATCTGTATCGCTGTGCGCGAACTGGCACCCGTTCGAATTCGAACGCCGATGCTACGCCGGGCCCTTCGAGGTCCGGACGCGCGTCTCCAAATAATCGGTCAAGTACGCCTTTGCCCACTCGAGAGGCTGGTGCGTTTGGATCAGCCGGCTGATCATCAGCGCGCCCTCGAGCTGCGCGATGATCAGATTGGCGAGTTGATCTGGCTTCACCTCTTTGCGGATTTCCCCCGACTTCAGACCGAGTTTCACGATGCCTGTGAGGCGAGTTTGCCAATCATCCAGGGCTCGACGCGCGCGTTCACGGAGGACCGGGTTGCCGTCGTCCGCCTCGATCGCAGTGTTGAGCAGTGGGCATCCGCCCGGCACCAGACCCGTGCGGAGTTCGACAAAATTTGCGACCATCAGCTTCAGCCGGTCGACGGCATTCGCCGCATTGTCCACACCCTTCGCGCGAACGTGCACTGCAGCCGCCCAGGCGAAATCGAACGCCTCGGCTGCCAGTTCCTCTTTGCTCGAGAAATGGCGGTAAATCCCGCCTTTCTCGAGACCCGTGGCTACCATCAGGTCGGATAGTGCCGTCCCTGCATAGCCCTTTTTGTTGAAAAGCGGCGCCGACCTCTCGATGATTCGCGCGCGTGTTTGGTCCCCTTTACTCATTGTCGTGCTCCTACGTGCAGCTACTCCTGTATGGCGCGGTTCCGGCGTCCGGTCGCCTCGCATTAGCGCCTGTGATTTCGACAGGCCAAGCATAACACATTTGCGACCGAACGGTCTCTTTGTTCATCTCATTCCGCCAGAAGCACCGAAACCGCCATGGCCGCCATCGCACAACCCTTCGCCGTTACCGCAGACCGCCCCGTCGTCAATCCGTGGATTATCGCGATCACGGTCACGCTCGCGACCTTCATGGAGCTTCTCGATACTGCGATTGCAAACGTCGCCCTGCCGCACATCGCTGGCGGCCTCGCGGTCAGCTACGACGAGAGCACCTGGGTTCTCACCAGCTATCTGGTATCAAATGCCGTCGTGCTACCGCTGTCCGCTTGGCTGAGCCGGGTTTTTGGCAGGAAGCGCTACTACATGGTTTGCGTAGCCCTCTTCACGGTCACATCGTTGCTATGCGGCCTGGCGCCGTCGCTGAACTGGCTGATTTTTTTCCGCGTGCTACAAGGAATTGGCGGAGGCGGCTTGGCGCCGGTTGAACAGGCCATCTTGGTCGACACCTTCCCTCCCGCGAAGCGCGCCGCTGCATTCGCGCTCTACAGCATGGCGATCGTCACCGCGCCAGTCATCGGCCCGCCGCTCGGCGGGTGGATCACCGATCACTGGACATGGCGATGGGTCTTCTTCATCAACATTCCGATCGGAATCAGCTCGCTGATTTTGACGCGGCGCGTCGTAAGCGATCCTCCCGAATTCACTCGCGAAGTAGAGGAAGCTCGGCGGGAAGGGAAGCTCAAGATCGATGGACTCGGAATCATCTTGATTGCGCTGGGATTTGCGTGCCTCGAAGTCGTTCTCGATCGTGGCGAACGGCTCGACTGGTTCGGCAGCCCGTTCATAGTGGTTTTCTTTTCGGTCGCGATTGTCTCGTTAGTGGTCGCCGTCTTCTGGGAGTGGCGTCATCCGGACCCGGTGGTCGAAATCCGTCTGCTGGGCGAACGGAACTTTGCGATCGCGAGCGTCAGCTACTTTCTGTTTGGTTTCACGCTCTTCGGATCGACCGTGCTGATACCGCAGCTTTTGCAGACGCTCTATGGCTACACGGCCACGGACGCGGGCTTGGTTCTCGGACCGGGCGCGATGGTTATTGTGGCGCTCGCGCCTTTGGTCGTACGGATTCTGCCCACGCTCGGAGTGAGGAAGATGATCGGCTTTGGCTATTTCGTCCTGGCCATTGCGATGTGGAATTTCGCGTCGTTCGATCTCAGCACCGATTACCATCACTTCGCGCTCGCGAGAGCGTTACAAGGACTCGGTATTGCGCCGTTGTTCGTCCCGGTCAGTCAGCTCGCCTATTCCTACCTTCCGAAAAACAAGAACAACAAAGCTTCCAGCCTGACGAACTTGTTTCGCAATCAAGGCGGTAGCTTCGGAATCGCGTTCGTCACCACGATGCTCGAGCGGCGCTCTCAGTACCATCAGTCCGTTCTTGCCGAACATGCGAATCCTTTTTATTCGGCTTATCGCGAGAAGTTCGCGGCCATCACGCGTTACTTTCAGAGCCATGGCTTTTCACCGGCCGATGCCGCGATTCACGCCAAGGCACAGATAAGCGCGCTCGTCGGCCAGCAGGCCGCATTCTTCGGATTCATGGATTGCTTCCGGTTGTTAGCGTGCGTCGCGTTTCTTGGCGTTCCGCTGGTCTTCTTCATCAAGAAGTTCGGCTCGAGTGCAAGCGGCGCAGCACACTAGCTGCCAAGAAGGAGCTTCACCGGCGGTTCGCCTGTTTGCCGGTCTTCCAGTAATCCCAAATCCTTAAGTGACGATAAAAGAGCCTAGTGGAAGTGTCCGCCTCGCGGTCCCGGAGTGCGGCACTGTTGCGCTACAGGTCGACGGCGTGTTTGGGAAAAAACGCGTGGAATTCTAAACCAGCTTGGCACGGATCTGCATTTCACTCCGGGCGGAAATGCGGAGCGGCGTCGCTCCGTTTCACTTCTTCGTCCGCGAGCGCGGAATCAACTGGCGGATACGCTACCGTGCCTCGCATTTTCGAGATTGCCGCTGGAGGAAAATCGGGAAACGGCAGCGCTTTTTCCTCGCGCCACTCGGCCACCACGCGTTCCGCATCTTCCGATTTTTTGACGTCCAGTCCAGGATCGCGCGCCACGTAGACGTTCCGCGACGGCGATGAAAAGCTGGTCCCGGAGCTCTCCACGATCCCCATGATCCGCAGCAGCACGTCTTCGCGTAGAGCTTGAAATTCACTGCTTTCCGTTGTCTTCACGTAACAGAAAAGCTCCACATCAAGCGAGCTTTCTCCAATCCCGATGAAACGGACACGCGCGGTTTCCGCTTCGATCCGCGGATGCGAGTAGAGCAGCTTGCGAATCTCGGCAAGCACGTAAAGCAGCTGATCGCGCCGCGTTTCGCTGCGCAGTCCGAGTGTCTGATTCAGTAGGAATTTGTCACGGCGCGCAAGGTTTTCAAGGTTCATCGTTGCCAGGGCCCCGTTGGGAATCGAAAGGTCGATTCGCTCCAGCGTACGGACACGGGTCGAACGCAGTCCGATATCTTCCACCGTCCCGGTTGTATTGCCGAACCGGCAGACGTCGCCGACGTGAATCGCTTCATCGGCCAGCACGGAGACGCCGCCGAATAAGTTCTCCAGAGTTTTCTGCGCTGCAAACGCAATCGCGATGCCGCCAATGCCAAGACCTGCAAGCGCCGTCGTCATGTTGAAACCAAAATTGCTAAGGATCGCCATCACGCCCGTGAGTACCACCAGCGCCTTCAGCATGCGCTGACCCAGCAACACCAGCGAGCCAAATCCCACGTGACCCGCATTCACTGCGCGGGTGCGCAGGCGCTTCGCAATCCAGCCGACGATTCGAGTGAGCAGCCAAGTTAAGCCAATCAGCAGGAACATCCCCGCCGCTTGGCCGTAGTAGTGGCGCGAGAGAAGCGGCAACCCGATCATCCGTATCGCGATCATGTGTAGTGCGGTCGCGATGATCATCCAAAGCGGACCCGATACTTCGCCCTGGAAGTGGTAGTCCACTTTGCGCTTTTGAATTGCCGCGATCAGCGCTCCGATGCCTCCTACGATCTGTAGCAGAAGCCACGCGCCCAGCATCGCAAGCGGAATCAGGAGCAGAATCGAGAGCCACTGCCAGAGTGGCAGACCCGCCACAACGTTCTTGACGAGTGTTTCCGGGAGTCTCGTTTCAACTTTTTCGACTGCGATCTGATCGTAGAGGTCGCGCACTTTCGCGAGCGATTCGGTGGAGAACAACCAAATCGGCCCGTACACGGGGTCGTTCACGCGAACCAGGATCAACTCCGCCTCGTCTCCGTTGACCTCTAGTTTGCCGACGCGCTCCTGTTCCGGGGCGAGCCCCTCTTGCGGCGTTCCCTCGGGCAGATCGGTTATGCGGTTGATATTTCCCACATACGCCCGGTCCATCAGAGCCTTCAGTTGGGTGACCAGTTCGTCCTGGTTTTCGGGATGGCGCGTGCGCGTTTGCTGAAAATATTGCGCCGCACTTTGCAGGTGGCTGGATTGCGCGGCTTGCAGGAAACCGATCACCGTGCCGCGCGGCGTCGTGCGCCCTAGAGGGTCGGGTGCAGGCGTTTCTGTGGGTTTCGCAGCAGGAGTCGCCGAAGGAATCAGCGGATTTTGTGCATGCGCGACTCCAAAGAGACCCGCGAGAACAAGAAAGAAAAACAAGCGCGAGATAGTCCGCGCCAGTGCGAGGTTCGAATTTCGGTTCATGGCGGGGATAATTCTGGCACAGGTAGGCCGCGAGCGCAGCCCGCGTTGCTTCGGCCGGACAGCCTGAGGCCGCCCGCTAGCGGGAGGTTTGAGCAGTTACATGAAAACGCATGTCGTAGCCGGTCATTTCCAGGTAACCGACTCCCTTTATCGGTGCTCCGCTGCGATCGCCCGAAAATCGAACCGCTCCCTCCCAGTAACTGGGAATGATCGGCGAGACGCTGACAATCTCCTGCGATGGCAGGGGCGTCGCAACGTCAAGATCCAGATGCAATGGCCGCACCGAAACCTTCCAGTGAATCGGATATTTGGCTTTGCTTTTCGGGCTGGTCCACGTCTCGCCGCTAGGGACGAATTCGAACTCGCTCAGCGGGAGGTGTGTCGCCTTGCCGCTCGCATCGATATAAGTGCCCGATGAATAGGGATCGATCGAACCATCTCTGCGACGAATGCGATAGATCATCAGCTCAGTGTCGTCATCGAGTTGTACGCTCAGCCAGTCCCATCCAATCTGATTTTCATCGAGTTGCTCGGTGAAGAATTCATGATCCATCCATGCGACGCCGGTCACCGGAACCGGCGTCCCCGCAAGATTAATCGCGCCCTTCACTCCAAGTCTGGTCAGCGAAATGTAATGAGAACCGTGGCCGGCTGCTGCGGACTTCTGGCTCACGCCGTCCACGCCATGGATCACCGGGGGCTTCTGCGATTGCAATTCGAAGTGCAGTGAGAATTCATCGCTTATCGCGTCAAGGTCCTGCGCGCCGCCGTCGAACTGAATTTTCCAGTTTCCGTCCCAGATCCGGCCGGAATCTTCGCTCACGCCGGCAATGCCTGCTCCCGCGCGGTTCAGCCGCTCGCAATGGTAGAAACGGCCGCCATCAATATCGCTGAGCGCGAGATGAGCCATATAAATGGCGTTCACAGCCCAATCCGATGGCGGCGTCTTCTCGCGTTTCACGCCGACGCGAAAGAACGTCAGCTCGAATCCGTACGCACGCCCGTCGTTCGCCGTCAAATTACCGGTGTAGTACCACCACTCCGTTTGATAGTCCGCATGGTTGAAATAGTCGCGCGGGAATTCGTATTTGTAGCCCGGGGCGGCGTTCCGGAACTGCCTGACCGGCGCCTGAAACTCCATGAGCGGAGCGAGCATAATCGCCACGAGAAACGCGATGCTATTCCTCATGAACAACCTCGATCGGATTCAGCCGCACCGCGATTCGCGCGGGGTAGAGCCCGGCAAGAACCGTCGCGATGAAAATCCCTACGAGCGATCCGGCCAGGACGGCAACGGGCCAGTGAAACTGAATCGTCCATCCGAAAGATTGCTTATTGATTACGTAGATCAGCAAAATCGAAAGCGCTAATCCGAGTGCGAGTCCAATTATGCTCGCCAGAACACCGATCAGCCCCGCTTCCACCAGAATCAGTTTTCGAATCTGACCAGTAGCCGCGCCCAGAAACCGCAGCAGTCCAAACTCGCGTCGTCGATCGAAGACCAGCGCCAGCAGCGCGCCCGCTATGCCGATCACCGCCACAATGATCGCGATTACTTGCAGCGCATAGGTGATCAGAAATGTGCGGTCGAAAATTTGGATGGCCTGCGACCGGATCGCACGATTTGAAAAGATCAGAATGTTGTGGCCAGCCACCGCTTTTTCCACCTCGCCACGAACCGCGCCAACGTCGAAGCCCGGTTCAACGTAAAGAGCAACATTCGACGGGTCGCGATCCGGCAAATAGCGAAGCAACGTGGCTCGATCGACCGCGATAAAGCCCGCTTCACTCGAATAGTCGAAAGCGATATCGACGATGTGGAATGTTACGCGTGCCGCTCCTAACGGCAGTGTGATCGTGTCGCCCGCCTTCAAGTGATGTTTGTTCGCAAATGGCTCGCTAACAATCACATTGTCGCGGTCGTGCAATTCGTCGTAGACGACCTCAGGCGCCCGCCCTGACAAAAATGACGAATGACGGTATCCACGCACCGCGTGAAAATCAGCCGCGCCAAGCGTGGCTGGCAAACTTGCATAGTCGATCGAGTATGCGCGAAGCCGATCCATCGCCGCGACACCCGGCAAGTGGGCTAGCGATTCCGCGAGAGTGTCCGGCATCGTCGGGTGCTGGTCGGGCGCGATCGTACCCGCCGGACGCAAGTAAAGGTCGGCCTGCAGCTGATCATCCATCCAGCTCACCACGGTTTGGCGGAAGCTTCCGACCATGATGCCGATCGAGGTCATCATCGCGATCGCTGTCGCAAGCGCACCAACGAGCACGGATGTGCGACGCAATCCACCGCTCAGGCTTCGCGCGCCGAGCAGTCCCTCCACGCCAATCATTTTCTGCAGTAGAGGCGCCGTCACTCTCAACAGAGCGTCGGCGAGAGCGGGGATTGCGAACGCCGTCGCCGCGATCATCAAAAGTGCCGCAAAATAACCGAGCAGCGGCTTTCCGGCGACGGCGGGCGCGAACGAAGCAGCCGTGCCACACACCGCGAACAGCACGGCCAACCAGAGATCGCGGCCTTTTTGAATGCGCGCGGCATACTCTCGCTGCCCCCGCGCCATGGCCTCCACCGGCGACACGCTCGCCGCTTCACGCGCGGGAGAAACCGCCGCGACGATCGTCACGCCGACTCCGATGACCAGGGCGTATGCCACTGTCGTCGGTGTAATTTCGATCGGGGCCGGCCGGCTGCTCACGTATAGCGCTTGCACCGTCGCAGCGAGCAGTTTCAGTGCGCCTGAGGCGAGTACGCGTCCGAGAAAGCACCCAAGAACCGCCCCGACAAACCCAAAGCACGCGGCCTCACCAAGAAACGCTAGTAGCACAATACGGCGGCTAGCGCCCAACGCGCGAACAATTCCGATTTCCGGCCTTCGCCGCACCACGGAAACTGAAATTGTGTTGTAGATCAGGAACGCACCGACGATCAGGGCAATATAACTGAGCACGCGCAAGTTCCATCGAAACGCCGCGAGCATTTTTTGATTTTCAACTGTGCGACTGCCCACGGGCCGCACCTCGACGCCCGCTGGCAAGAGAGCCGCAAGCCGCGATTGCCACTCGGCGAATGGCATGCCGCTCGGAACCTTCAGCAGGACACTATCTACGCGCGATCCGCGCGCCAGTTCGCGTTGTGCCGCGGCGATATCCATCACGATGAGACTCTCGCCTTCGCTGGAGTCGTCGAACACGCCGCGCACCACGAAATTCCCAGTATGGTCGTTCATCTCCAGTTTTATCGTTTGTCCCGTCTGCTTGTGGAGGCTCGACCCGGTCCACACTCCTTCCAGATTTCCGGGATCTTTAGTGTGATCGAAGCCCGCGAGGTTTCCGCCGGCCTGAACATCCGTAGCTTCCGCTAGCATGTCGATGCCAATCAGTGGAACTGCTTGTCCCGTTTCGGCGACGATCGCGAAATCGGAGATTCGCGGCCGCACTCGGATCGGATACGGAAGAGTCGCCAGCGTCGCGACTGCCGAATCCGGCACGCCGCCAGTCGATGTCACTTCAAGATCCGAGTCGCCCATCAGTGTTTCCACTGACGACCGGAAAGAACCCGCTGCGGCGTTTCCGGCGAGATCAATCGCGAGGACCACGGCAATGCCAAGAGCCACGGCAAGCACCGTAAGAAAAGTTCGCAACGGTTCGCGCACGAAGGGTCGGACTATCAGGCGAAAGAAAAGGCGGAGCGATTGCATATCAACGCCGCGTCACTTCTTCAATGTGGCCATCGCGCATGCGGATCAGCACGTCCGCCGCAGCCGCAGCTTCCATGCTGTGCGTCGCCATCATCGTCGCGGTGTTTTGTTCGGACGTAATGCGACGGAGCAGCGCGAGGATCATATTGCCGGTGGTCGTATCGAGATTTCCCGTGGGCTCGTCGGCAAGCAAAAGCTGCGGCCCGTGCACCAGAGCGCGTGCGATCGCCACACGCTGCATTTGTCCGCCGGACAGTTGGTGGGGAAGGCGCGTCGCGAGTTCTCCGATCTCCACGGAAGCCAGCCGCCCAAGAGCCGCCGTGCGCGCGCCGTGCTTGCCCGCCAAAAGCAACGGCAGCTCGACGTTTTCGACTACGCTCAACGTAGGCAACAGCTGGAATGACTGAAAAATGAAACCGACTTTTTCGCGCCGAAGTTTGGTCAGGCCGGCATCGTCGAGCTTCGCGGTGTTTACGCCCTCGATCGTGACTTCGCCGGAAGTCGCCGCGTCCATCGCCCCGGCCAGGTTCAACAGCGTCGTCTTGCCGCATCCACTGCGCCCCACCAGTGCCACGAACGACCCGGGTTCCACTTCCAACGAAATTCGGTCGAGCGCGCGCACGGGCAGCTCGTCGGTGCGATACTCCTTCACCACATCGAGGAACTTCACGATGCTCACGATGGTTTCAGTATAGAGCAATCGTGCGCACAGCTCCGGTCACGACGGAGCCGTGAGCCAGCGTCAGATTTTTCGAAAGGAATGAAAAATGAATCAGCAGCGTTCGAGGATCGTCGCGATTCCCTGGCCGACGCCGATGCACATCGTGCAAATGGCGTACCGGCCCTTCGTTGCCTGAAGCTGGTACGTAGCCGTAGTCGCGAGGCGAGCACCGCTCGCTCCCAGGGGATGCCCGATCGAGATCGCACCGCCATTCGGGTTTACGTGAGCAGCGTCGTCCGCGAGCCCAAGATCGCGCGTTACAGCGATCGCCTGGGCAGCGAAGGCCTCGTTCAGTTCGATCACGTCAATCTGCGCAAGCTCCAGTCCCGCGAGCCGCAGCACTTTGCGAACTGCCGGCGCGGGAGCGAATCCCATAATTCGGGGCGCTACGCCCACAGAAGCCGTTGCCACTACCCGCGCGCGAGGCGTGAGGCCATGGTTCTTTGCGGCCGCTTCTGACGCGAGCAACAGTGCGCACGAACCGTCGTTCACTCCGGACGCGTTTCCGGCAGTAACCGTACCCGTCGGCTTCACGATCGGCTTGAGTTTCGCGAGCCCTTCCAGGGTTGTGTCCGGCCGCGGCTGCTCGTCCGTTGCAAACGTCTTCGGATCGCCCTTCTTTTGCGGAATCAAGACCGGAATCAGCTCTGTCCGGAAAAATCCGGCGGCGTTCGCGCGCGTCCACCGCTGCTGGCTTCGCAACGCAAACGCGTCCTGATCCTCGCGGCTCACCTGAAATTCTTCGGCCACGATCTCCGCCGTTTCGGGCATCGAGTCGACGCCGTACTTCGCCTTCATCGCTGGATTTATGAAGCGCCACCCGATCGTCGTATCAAAAACGTCCGCGCTACGGCTGAACGCCGCTTCGGCCTTTCCCATCACAAACGGTGCGCGCGTCATACTTTCCGCGCCGCCGGCAATCATCAATTCGGTTTCGCCCGCTTTGATCGCGCGCGCCGCGATTCCCACGGCGTCAAGGCTCGATCCGCAAAGCCTGTTGATCGTCGCCCCAGGAATTTCCTTCGGCAATCCGGCCAGGAGCAGTGCCATCCGCGCAATGTTGCGATTATCTTCGCCGGCCTGATTCGCGCACCCGTAGACCACGTCGTCGAGCGCGGACCAATCGACCGAAGGATTCCGTTCGACGAGCGCCGTCAACGGCAGCGCCGCCAGATCGTCGGTCCTCACGCTCGATAGCACTCCGCCGTAGCGGCCGAACGGCGTGCGAATCGCATCGCAAATGAATACATTGGTCACCGGGTTCTCCTCAATTTTTCAGCGTTCCACAAAACAAATCCGCACGCAAGTGGCCGCCTGCATTCGCCGCGGGGTCCCCAGACTGCTATTCAGCGTCGTCCGAATTCGTGTAATCTTCCGTCGTGAGCCAAAAACTTAAGAAGTCCGATGCGGAATGGAAGAAACAGCTCACTCAAAATCAATACGACGTGACGCGCGAGAAGGGAACTGAGCCTCCTTTCACGGGCGAGTACGAAAACACGGAAGACGAGGGGACCTACAAGTGCGTCTGCTGCGGCGAACCGCCTCCGACGCAAAATATCACTCCGGTTCTGGCTGGCCCAGCTGCTACCAGCCGATCTCGCCCGATAAAGTCGAGTTGCAGAACGACAAGAGCCACGGTATGACGCGAACCGAAGCCGTCTGCCGACGCTGCGACGCGCACCCGAGGCAGGTTTTCGACGACGGCCTGAAACCGACCGGCCAAAGGTTTTGCATTAACTCCGCAGCCCTGAAGTTCGAGAAAAAAGCGAAAGCTGCGAAGTAACCGCTACAAAAAAAAGGCAGGTGCGAATCTCTTCGCACCCGCCACAATCCTCGCCGCAAAATCCCCACGACTGCCTCAGTGATCGAAGTACAGGATCTCCGGATGCCCCGTAGTGCCACTCGGATCGGCTGAAATTGCCCGAATCGACGACGGCGATACCATGTAAAAAATCACGTTTGTAGGCAGCCCAAAAGGAGCATTCGTCGTGATCGTTCCACGACCGTTAGCCCCCGGCGTAAAGGTGTATGTTGCGTTCAAATTCTGACCGGAGTGCGCGGTTCCGTTGTTGTCGACTTCATCGATCGTGCCGCCGATAATGCCGAGCCCCGGCGAATTGATCTGCCCCACGACGTTCGTTACAGCGGTGTCCGGAGTCTTCCCCGCGCTTAACGTGTATCCGCCTTGGAGCGAGCTGTTGGAATAGGCCGACTGTACGGTTTGTGCATCAAGTTGCCCATAACTCACGGCAGCGTCCGATCCGAGGATGAATCCTTGGTTCGCACCCGTAAGGTAAGCGGCAGCAATCCGTTCGCCGAGACCCGTAAACGTGATGTGTCCATTCCGGCTTGGGTCGGCGACGAAGGTTCCGGTCGCCTGGTTGCCATTCGTCACCGTGCCGCTATCGTTCTGGTCGTAGTTGATGGTTACCGTGTCGTTCGCCGAGTTTCCGTTGAAAAATCCCGCCAGGACGCTGGCGTTCGTGTCGAGTCCGCTCGCCGTCGCGATGGAACTTCCGTCGAGCGAGGTATCGTCAAACGTCTGCGTCGGATTCTGCAGAATCAGCTCGCCGCCCAGTCGCGGAGGGTTCGCATTCACGATGTCAGCATCCATGAAGAAAATGTCGGACGGCGACACAAAGTAGAACGTATAAATCTGCTGTATCTGCGCTTGATTCGGCAAATTGTAAGTGAGGGATATGGTTCCCTTTTCGTTAAGCGTGCCCACGCCGAAACTGCCCGACAAGATGAGCGCCGGGCTATACGTTCCGCCGTCGTTCACATCGAGTGTGCCGGGAGTCAAACTCGACGCGCCATCCGCCCGGATCACGCCGGTCATAACCATGGGCTTGTTCAGATAGTCCTGCCCGGTCAACTGGAACGCGTAGTTGCCGCTGAAGTTGGACGGCGAGAGGCTGTTGCCGACGACCGGTTTCATCACGCCCGCGCCGTGCGTTCCGGTCGTGTCGTCTTCGATGAAGTGCACGTTGCGGTTTGAATCCATTACCAGCAGGTAAGTCGTCTGCAGGATCGCGCCCTTGCTGTTCGTGGCGAGCAACATCATCGTGCCTCGGCCATCACCGCCCATGCTGTACGTGCCAGTGAGCGTTGACGCGGTGAAAAGCCCCGAAGCGCGGTTGCTGTCGAGTGCTCCGTTCGAAATCGTGCCGCTTCCGTTCGACGTGAAATCGCCCGCGATCACCACATTCCCGCCCGAATCGAATCCCTGAAACAGGAAGCTGTACTGTCCCGTGAAGAGCGAATTCGTGGTTGTCGTTCCGGTCGCAATTGTGATCGTCAACGATTGGCTCGCCGTGGCCGGAGTCGATTCCGAATCCTGCACCTGAGCGACAAACGTTGAACTCGTTACGAGTAACGGTGCGCCGGTAATTTTCCCCGTAGCGGAGTCGAGCGTCAATCCAGACGGCAGCTGACCACTCGTGATGCTCCACGTGTACGGCGGAATACCTCCCGTCGCAACCAGGTTGCCCGAATACGAACTAGCAACGTTGCCCGTGGGCAGCGGTGGTGTCGTCGCCTGAAGCTTGGCTGCAGTATTGATCGTGATCGTCAAAGGACTGGTGGTTTGTACCGTTTGCGGAGGAATCGCGGAGTCGACGACCTTCGGCGTGAACGAGTAAGTCCCAGCTTGCGACGGTACGCCTGTGATCTGTCCCGACGACGTGTTCAAGGTGAGGCCCGGAGGCAGCGCGCCGCTGACGATGCTCCATGTCAAAGGAGTCACGCCACCTTTCGAACTGATCGCGGCGCCATAGGTAGCATTGACTGTCCCGTTCGGTAGCGTCGTGGCCGTAATCGAGAGCACCGGCGCAGGGTTGATCAAAATCGAGTACTGAGGAGACACGACAGACAGCGGCACCGTCGCGCTGTCGGTCACTGTCACCGTGAACGTTGCGGGATTTGGCTGTCCAGCGATTGGGCCGCTCGGCGTTCCCACGATCGATCCCGTTGTATTCATCTGCAAACCGGCCGGCAAGCTGCCGCTTCCGGGAGTCACCTTATAAAACAGCGGAGCCACGCCGTCCGTTGCAGTAATCGTCTGGTTGTAAGAAATCCCGTTCGCGCCGTTGGCAAGTTGCGTCGGAACCGTCGTCGGGAATGTGGGCGGCAGCACGATGGTGATCGTTACCGTCTTTGTGACGCCGCTGGCGGCGTTCGAGATCGCTTCGAGGCTCACGCTAAGGCCGCTGGTTAAGCCTGTCGGTGCGGTGTAGGTCACTGAGGTTGTCGTAACGTTCGTGAGCGTGCCGCAGCCCGTTCCGGCGCAGCCCGTTCCGGTGAGCGGCTGCCAAGCCACTCCCTTGTTGTTTGTATCGTTTCCAAGCTGCGCGTAGAAAGTGACCGATTGGCCTTCGTCCAGCGTCTGCGTTGTGCTCGGCGAAATCTGAAGCGTAATGCCGCCATTGCCGCCGCCGCAACCGCTGAGCAGCGGCGAGCCGGCTAAGATCAACGCGAAGAGAAGCGCGAGGAATTGAAGCCTTGCGGAAATCAAGTCGGAAATTTGATTCTCGCTTGCGCGCGATCCGCGCGACTTACGCACAAACACCTTCAATATTCTCATAGCACCTTGGAATTCGATTCGGATGCGCCCCGGCCGGAGGGAATCACTCCCACAGCGAACCTTTGGCTCAATTATCGGAAATAGTTGAATAACAAAACCCTTGGGGCGTGTCAACGCACATCTGGCAGGAGCAAATCGCCCCGGCAGCGCGTATGCGCGGCTACCTTGTGACCATCGCCAGCATTCTGGGATAATGCGCGCCACAACCCAGCCATGTGGATGCAAACAGGGCGTTACCCGTTGCCTGCTGGTTTTCACATCCGGTTGCTGTCCCGAACTCCGATTCTAGCCGTACTGATTGCTGCGGTCTGTTCGCTCTCACTCGCGCAGAATCCGCGAGGAACTCTTCGCGGCCTAGTCGTCGACGCGAGCGGCGCCACCGTGGCGCACGTTTCCGTCATCGCGACCTCACGAGCCACATCGCTTTTGCGTACATCAGTCACTGATACACGCGGCGAGTTCCGCATCGAGGACTTGCTCCCCGGCGAATATGAGATCGTGGCGAACACTTCCGGGTTCGCTTCAGCCACTTCGCAGGTCATCGTAGTCGTGAGTCAGGTTCGCGACATCACCATCACGCTTCATCCCTCGCCCTCGCAACAGCGCGTTAATGTGCAGGGGCAATCCTCTTCAATTACCACCGAACCGATCGATCTGGCCAGCGCGGTGCATCAGGGCGCTGTCTCCGCCCAGGATCTGGAGTCGCTTCCCCTGGCAAATCGCGCCTTCGCCAACATCGCTTACCTCGTTCCCGGCACCGAACCGGTCGAGCCTTCCGATCCCACTAAAGCGAGAATCACGGCGGTCTCATTCGGTGGCAGCTCCGGACTCAACGTCGAACTTTCCGTTGACGGGGGCGACAATTCCGACGACTACATCGGCGGATTCCTGCAAAACTATTCACCCGACGCCGTTCAGGAATTCGTGGTGCGTACAGCGCAGGAGGACGCAGACACCGGACGGACCACCGGCGGCTCCGTCGTGATCACCACTAAGCGGGGCACCGACACATGGCACGGCGAAGGCGCGGTGTACATTCGCGCTGCCGCTTTAAACGCGCGATTTCCCATCGACAATCCTGCGCCGAATCCCAAGCAGCCCTTTTCTCGGCACAATTACATCGGCACACTTGGCGGCCCGATAAAAAACAACCACGTCTGGCTTTTCTCCTCGTTCGAGTACGTGAACGAAAAAGCCAGCATCGCGTATAGCTCCGCAAGCCTCACTCAATTCCAGGCGCTTGCAAGTTTCGCCTCGGAAGGATTGATTCCCGGTGTTGCGTCGATCGCCGTCCCGCCGTTCGTATCTGTGCCGTTTTGCGATTATCTCGGAACCATTAGATTCGATTGGACGCAGTCGGCGAAGTCGCAATGGTTTTTGCGAGCGGCCACCGACCGCTACACCACGTACAACGACTTGGTACAGCAAGCCTCTTTGCCCTCGACCGGTGCTACCTCCCGATCTAGCTATGAGAACCTGCTTCTCAACCAGCACTACAGTTTCAGTCCCTCCTGGCTCGGATCGTTGACGCTCGAAGCCAGCGGCCTCCACCGCACCGAAACGCGCACCAGCGAACTGGGCTTCGCGCTCGCGTTTCCGTTCACGTCGACCGCCAGCACAATTTCCGGGTATGAAACGTTTGGAGATAATCAGTTCGTCACACCAATTACGGCGTTCCCGGTGCTGCGCAATCAGGAAAAATATCAGCTCCGCTACGACCTGAGCCACGTCATGGGCTCACACGCGCCGCGCTTTGGCGTGAACTGGATTCACGAGCCTGTGATGAGCGGCGCTCTCACCGGCACCGCCGAAGATTTCACCATCTTTCCGCTAAATCCTACGGTGTATCTCGGTAATCCCCAGCAATTCACTGCGGATCTGACGTGCGCGCCGGTCGGCGGCGTTCACCCGACTCCTGGTTCGACGTGCACCGATACGCCTGCTAGCATCGGCAGCTTCGATCAGGGGCTCGATCGGCTCGGGCTCTACGCCGAAGATTCCTGGCGCATCGCTCGCGGCTTCACGCTCAACTACGGTCTCCGTTACGACACCACGTTTGGTCTGTTCATCGGGTCTGGCCGCACGCAGCTCGAGAATCCCGCGTACATCACGCTTCGGGCTTTGGGAATCAATCTAATTCCCGGTGCGCCACATGATTATCGCCGCGCATTTGCGCCGCGAATCGGAATCGCGTTCTCGCCGGGCGCATCGCAAACCACGGTCTTCCGCGCGGGATTCGGTCTCTACTACAACGATCTAGCGCAAACCGGCTGGGTGAACGCGCTTCAGGCCGTGAACCAGTCGGCGGGACCTTGCATCGATCCGTTCGATCCGCCAGGTCCGGGAAACGCGGGCTGCCTTCCAGGCGCGGCGTTCGGCGGTTCGGGCGCAATCATTGCTCCCAATTACAAAACTCCCTACGCCGTGCACGCCACTGCGGGGTTCGAACACGCATTCAGTGCGAGCTGGCTGTTGAGCGCCGACTACTCGCACGAGCAGGGAAATCATGCCTACCGTGGTTATAGCTACAACGCCGGATACACCCTTTTCACTCCACAATTTCCGGAAAACGATCTCGCCGTTCAACAGGCCTACGTCCCAAACATTTCGGTCTACCGCTCGGATAATCGGTCGAGCTACAACGGACTTTCCATCCACTTGCAAGGCAATGTGACGCACCGTTTCAACCTCGTCGCAAACTACACGCTCTCGAGGGCGCAAACCTGGGGTTGCGTGCTCGGCGAGCTCTTTGACTATGTCAACGGTGTCTGCAACCCGCTCGATCCTTTTGGCCCCGGCGATTACGGACCGTCCGGCGAGGATGTCCGGCATCGGTTCGTGCTCGCTGGGACGTTGCACGTTAAAGGCGGATTCGAAATCACCACGCTCAGCCAATTCGAAAGCGCTCGCCCCTTCACGCTCACCACTCCGGTCGACGTGAACGGCCTCGGCGACACCATCGACGATCGCGCCGTGGTCAACGGCATCCAGACCACCCTCGACGAATTGCGCGGCACGCCCTACATCCAGGTGGACATGCGCGTCTCACGTCCGTTTCGATTCGGCGAATGGATCACCGCCACGCCGTTCATCGAGTTCTTCAATCTCTTCAACCGCAACAATCCGGGAGCCAACTACGTAACGAACGTCGCCGCGCTACCGGTTCCGCAGAACCAGCTCGCCAACCTGCAAGACATTTGCCTCGACGCTGGATGCACGCAACTTCAGGCGATAACCAGTCTCGGTCAACTTCGCCAGCCCGCCGGCGCACTGGGTGATTTCTTCGGGCCAGGAACCACCGTAGGTATTCCGTTCGCCGCCCAAATCGGTTTTCGTCTGATTTTTTAGAGCCACCGTGCTCTCGGGATTCGAGTCGGCGCGTCTAATCTTAGTTGGAACTGATACCTCGGCGTTTTCACAAGCATGCCTGCGAGTTTTCAATTTTCGATGGATTTTAGTATAAAGGTCGGCTGATACCTGCGCGGTAATCGCGCGAGTGTGCCCGCTCGGAGGTTGGCATTGATCGAAGTTCAGAATTTGTCGAAGAACTACGGCGAGTTCAAAGCCGTGGACGACGTTTCGTTTACTGTGAATAAAGGCGAGATCCTGGGTTTTCTCGGCCCCAATGGTGCCGGAAAGACCACCACGATGCGCATCCTCACCGGCTATTTGCCGGCCACCTCTGGCACGGCGCGGGTTGCTGGCTTCGACGTCTTCAACGATTCGATGGACGTTCGTCGCCACATCGGTTATTTGCCCGAAGCGCCTCCGGTCTACCTGGATATGACCGTTGGGACGTACCTGGACTTCGTCGCGCGGATCAAAGGCGTGCCCGCTGACAAACGCGCGTTCAGCGTTTCAGAAGCGATGGAGAAAACCAGCATTTCCGATAAGCGGAACCAGATCATCAAGCGCCTTTCGCGCGGCTACAAACAGCGCGTCGGCCTCGCTCAAGCTCTAGTGCACGATCCCGACGTCATCATTCTGGACGAGCCGACCATCGGCCTCGATCCCAAACAGATCATCGAAGTTCGCAACCTGATTAAGGGCCTTGCCGGAACTCACACGATCATTCTTTCCACGCACATCCTGCCCGAAGTCAGCATGACCTGCGATCGCGTTGTCATCATCAACAAGGGCAAGATCGCTGCTGTCGGAACGCCCGAAAATCTCACTTCCCAACTCGAAGGTGGACAGAAAGTCCATGTCGAGACGCGAGCTCCGGAAGCGGGGCTTCGCTCGGCCCTTCAGTTGGTGCAGGGAATCACGAACGTGCACATTGAACCGTCGGCCGGCAGCCAGAATCTCTCCGTGACGCTGGAAACTTCTCGCGGGGCCGACATCCGCAGCGAAGTAGCGGCGCGAATCATCCAGAGTGGCTGGCAGCTTTTTGAGCTTCGCGGCGTAAATCTAAGTCTCGAGGACATCTTCCTCGAATTGACGACCGATGATGCGGCGCACGCCGAACAGCCCGCTGTTCAGTAGCGATAAATTTCAAGGAGCAATCGTTTCGATGCGAAATCTTTACGCCATCTACCGGAAAGAAATGGGGCACTACTTCGTTTCTCCGGTCGCCTACATTTTCATCGGCCTGTTTCTGGCGCTGAGCGCGTTCTTCTTCAATTTGTTCCTGAACTCCGCGATCATGCAGCAGCAACAAGCCGCGTTTCAGGGCATGCAAATGGGTATGCCTCCGAATTTCGACGTTCCCAGTGCCGTCGTTCGCGCCACGTTCGGCCTGCTATCCACGTTCGCGCTGTTCTTCACGCCGATGTTGACCATGGGCGTGTACGCCGAGGAGCGCAAGCGAGGCACGATGGAGCTGCTGATGACCTCGCCGATTACGGAAGCTCAGATCGTTGTCGGCAAATACCTCGCTGCGTTGACTCTCTGGGTCATCATGTTCCTGCCCACAGCGCTCGGTCTGGTATTTATGTTTGCGCACAGCGAGCCCACGCCACCCTGGCGTATGCTGCTGGTTGCGTACGCCGGAATTTTGCTCCTCGGCGGTGCGTTCATTGCGCTCGGCACGTTCATCTCGTCGCTCACCGAAAATCAGCTGATCGCTGCAGTAATCACCTTTGCGGCATTTTTGGTTCTTTGGGTTCTGGACGCCGGTCGCAACTCAGACAGTGCACTGAGCACCGTTCTCCAGTACATGTCGGTCGTGCACCGCTACGACGATTTCTCGCGCGGAATTCTCGACACTTCCGCGCTGATCTACTACTTGAGCTTCATCGGGTTCTTCGTCTTCTTAACCGTTCGCGCCGTGGATTCCATGCGGTGGCGCCGCGCTTAGTTTTTCCGATCGAGCGCTGAACCAGGTTCACGCGCCGCTCATGTTCGCGAAATTTGTGGAGGGATTCGCAGGATGAAATTAGATCGAAACGAAATCGCGCGGTTCGTTGTGACGCTCGGCATCGCCATGCTGATCGCGAGCTTTATCCGCTATTACATCCAGGGCGAGCTGCTTACGTTCAGCAAAGGCCTGCTCATCGCCGGCGCGGTATGTGTCGTCGCGGCCCTGGTCATTGGTTTTCGTGGCGTCGTCGACTATCTCTCGAAACGCTCGACCAAACAAGGCTCCAACACCCTGGTTCTCACCCTCGCGGTCCTGGCGATTCTGGTCATCGCCAACCTCATCGGCTACCGCCATCCCAAGCGCATTGACCTGACCACCGAAAAGCTCTACACGCTTTCCGATCAAACGCGCAATGTCGTGCAGGGCTTGAAGCAGGACGTCACTATCATCCGCTTTGACAAAACGCCAAGCGAATCGTTCGATGACCTGATGAACGAGTACAAGCATCTCAGCCCGCACATTCAGGCCAGAAGCGTCGATCCGAATCAGAAGCCGGACGTCGCCGCCGAATACGGCGCAACGCAAATGGGCGATGTGGTGGTCGCGTCAGGGAACCACAAGCAGCACGTTGATGTCGGCTTCGGATCAGGCATCTCCGAGCAGGACATAACGCCGGCGATCATCAAAGTGATCAGCGACAAGGTCAAAACCGTCTGCTTCATCACTGGGCACGGTGAACGCTCCATTTCAGACAGCAGCCCGCAGGGCTTCAGCCAGGCCGACGATGGTCTCAAGAAAGAGAATTACGCGACGAAAACAATCAACCTGATTACGGATAACGGAATTCCCTCCGACTGCAGCGTGGTCGTCGACGGAGGGCCGGTGCAGGGTTTGTTCCCCCAGGAAGTCGCGCTCATCGGTAAGTATCTTGACGGCGGCGGCGACACGTTCATTCTACTGGACGCCCAAACCGACCCGAAGCTCGCCGACCTGTTCGGCGCCTGGAATATCGTGGTCGGCGACAACGTTGTTCTGGACGCGAGCGGCGTCGGTCAATTGATCGGCGCTGGTCCTGCGATTCCCGTCGTCACCGATTTCGGCGCGAGCCCCATCACCAAAGGTTTCCAGGGCTCCCTTGCGTTCTTTCCACTCGCCCGCACCGTCAGCATCGCCGACAAAGCTAAAACCGTCCCGACAATCGTCCAGCTTCTTAAGACCACGGCGCGCAGTTTCACCGTTCCCAAGCTGGATAAGACGATGAAAGATATTTCGTTCAACCCAGCCACCGCCGGTCCGCTATCGCTCGGAGTCTCCGCCGAGCGCAAGGCGGATTCCCACAGCGCGCGTCTGGTTGTGATCGGCAACACCGCGTTCGCGCAGAACTCATATCTCTCGAAGATGCGCAACGGCGACCTGTTTGACAATGCTATCGACTGGCTCGCGCAGGACGAAAACCTGATCTCGATCCGCCCGAAATCGCCAACCAACCGCAGCGTCACTCTTACCGAAACGCAGACCGCGCTGCTCAAATGGCTCGACATCATCTTCATCCCGGGACTCGTAATCATCTCGGGAATTTACATTTGGTGGAGACGGCGCTAGCCCAGAAGTCCGCGCGGCGCGCCAATCGAACATGAAAAAATCCACGCTCATTGTCCTTGCGCTTGCCATCATCGCCGGAGCGGCGTTCTATTTTTTCGATTGGAAGAAGTCTCAGAAGGATGCCGCGAAGGTCCCGGGCGACACCTCAAAGCCCGCCTTTACTTTTCAGCCGGACCAGGTGACCTCAATCACCATCACTCGTCCCGCTGAGCCGGGAACGCCGGCCGTTGTCCTCGTCAAACAGGGCTCGGATTGGAAAATCACCCAGCCTATCGCAACGCTCGCGGACGGACCCACCGCGGCGGGCATAGCGCAGGCTCTCGCCAATGCGCGTATTGCAGAAACGCAGCCCGGCGCTCCAGACCGCTTGAAAGTCTACGGCCTGGAACCGGCTGCGGTCGTCATCGATTTTCAATTGCAAAATGGCGCCAAACATACCGTACAGCTCGGGAAGAAAGATTTCGTAGGGACCTCCGTGTATTCGAAAATCGACACGAACAGCGACGTTTCCCTTTTGCCCGAATCTCTGCTAGGTCTTACGTCGAAATCGCTCGACGGCCTGCGCGACCGTGCAGTCCTTCACGCGCACGACGACCAGATCGTTTCATTTGAATTGAAGAATCCGTCCGGCGAGATCGACGCCGCAAAAGAGGGCCAAACTTGGAAACTGTCGAAGCCGACTGCCGTAGTAGCCGACCGTTCGGGTGTTGACGAATTACTGGCAGCCGTCACCGGCGGCAAAATGATCTTGATCGCTTCCGAAACACCGGAGAATCTGGCGAAGTTTGGACTCGCTGCCCCTGCAATAACGTTTACCGCGACCGATACGAAAGGCAAGTCCGCCACACTCGTTGTAGGCAAAAAGGACGGCGACAATTATTTCGCGCGTGAACAATCGCTGCCCATCATCTTCACCATCAACGCCGACCTCGAGAAAAAACTTTCGGAGAATTTCTCTGATCTGCGTGACAAGAAAATCGCTCACGTCGATTCCGCGTCGATTTCGCACATCGACATTCAGAACTCCTCCGGAACCATCTCGCTCACCCGCAAAAACGACGACGAATGGACCTTCGACGCTCCGCCCGAATTGAAAGGGAAGTCGGCCAGCGCGGAGAAACTTTTCAGCACGCTTGAGCAAGCACGCGCCGACGAAGTGATCGACAAGCCCTCCGCTTCGATCGCCGCGAAATTCACGAAGCCCGCTTTCGAAGCCGTGTTCACATCCAAGGACGGCAAGAAGCTCACCATCACTGTCTCGTCGGATTCTGATGGGATCGTGTATGCGCGCAACAGCGAATCTGCGACCGCGTACAAACTCAAAAAGCAATTTTTGGATGATTTGAATCTTAAAGCGACAGACCTGGCATTCTGATTCCGCACGCAGCTCGAACGTCTGGAGCGTGACGGCCGACGCTACGCATTCCAATTAGACCATCAGATGGCATTCTTCAAGCACGCGGGTCGATGGCCACGTCGCAAGCAGCAGCACTTTGCCGGTCTGTTCGTTGATGTTCACGTAATAGACATGGGTATCGGTCTCGATCTCGTAGAAACCAGGCCGCTTAGCATCTGGCACCATCAACGCCCCGTGTGCCAGCACTTCCTTCAACGATCCCACAACCTCGGATGAGTGGTTTCTCAGGTCTTCGATTAGAACGTCACTTTTCCACCGCATCTCCATAAGGCCCCCCAGCCTGCGTTGCTTTCCTCTCTTTCTACTACGCGCGACCCCAGTGAAATGTTCCACCTGGACTTCGCGTTTTTTCTCTCAAGTTGGGATGCGGCGCTGAGCTGCTCCGATTCGTGAAAGTTTCGTCCGCAATCGCCAATTGACGCGAACCTAACGCCCGAAATTGTGTCTTGCCTCGCGAACCCAAAATTGACATAGTCACAAGACTCGAGGTCCTGAAAAACGTGAAAAAGAAGCGCCCCTCCAAATCGCCGCGTATGCAGCGCGACAAGCGTCGCAAACATCAGCACTGGCAAGTCACCGTCTATTACGCCGATGGTGAGAAGTTCGCGCGCGTTTATATAGACCGCGACCGCGCTCAAAAGTTTGCCGACCGGCAAAGAAAATCGCCCGTGGTGAAATCTACACGCATCTTGGAAGTCGACTGATTTTTCGTCCGCTTTTGGGATTGGGCGGCCACGGAAATTCACGCCTATGAAGCGCCCATGGACACTTGTCCGGTCGCGTGCCGCGTGTTATAAAAGTTGTGCAGTTGTCTTCCCTCAATTTGCGGGATTCGTATAGTGGTAGTACGCGACCTTGCCAAGGTCGAGGCGAGGGTTCGATTCCCTTATCCCGCTCCATCTTGTTCGTTTAACAATCGTTCTGAATCGCTTCATTTCCACGAATCCCAAAGCTCTACTCACTTTCATCCCCGCGTGCTAGAGTTTCGGCATCCAACTCCATGATGGCCTATCTTTGCGGTCCCATCGAATTTGCGGAAGACGGCGGCAAACTGTGGCGGCGCAAATTAACTCCTTTTCTGCGGGATACCCTCGGCCATCGCGTCTACGATCCTGCTGACGACGAGCTGAAGAGTCTGACTGAAGAAGAAGCCGCGCATTTTCGCGAATGGAAATCAACGGACGTCGACCGCTTCAGGCGCACCATACGTAAGATCGTGGCGTTCGATCTGGACTTGATAGAAAACAAGGCGGACTACGTAATCTGCTACTGGGACGCTGGCGCTACCAGCGGCGGCACGTCGGCGGAAATGACGCTCGCGTATCGCAAAAATTTGCCAGTGTACCTCGTCACTCCGCTGCCTCTAAATCAGATCAGCGGCTGGATGATCGGCTGCTCCGATCACGTGTTCAGCTCGATCGAAGAGCTGAAAGAGTTTCTTTCGGCGCGTTTTGCGCGCGAAAAGCAGCACCAACTCTGGAAGGAAGCGTAACTCGCACTCGAATGAAGATTGTGCCCGTAGTCGTCGGCAGCACGCGCAGCCCGAAAGTGAACGCCGTCGTCGAAGCGCTCACGCAGGTTCGCACCGTGTTTCCCGACGTTCCGCATTTTGAAGTGAACGCGGTGGAAGTCCCGAGCGGCGTTGCCGGCACTCCGCTTTCGCGTGAAGACATGATGACCGGCGCTCGCCAGCGCGCCGAAGCGCTCGTTGCACTCGGGCAAGCCTCGCACGAATCGTGGAAATATTTTATCGGTCTTGAAGGCGGCCTCGAGGTCGTCCACGTTCCAAACGGTCGCTTGGTCTTCCTCGAAAATTGGGCGTACGTGACCGACGGCTCAGGTCGCGGTTCGTTCGGCCAATCAGGCGCGATTCTGCTTCCCGATGCGCTCGCGACAACGGTCGTCGACGACGGCGTCGAGCTTTCCGACGCGATCGACGCATTCGCCGGCGGCCACGGCATCCGCGATGCGCAAGGCGCGTGGGGCGTGCTCACTCGCAATCTGGTCACTCGCCAGGAAGCCTTCCGCGTCGCCGTAATCAATGCGTTCTCGCCGTTTTTCAACCAAGTTCTGTACGAAAATAGCGCATCTTCAGCGAAAGACTGAAGCGAGCCGGTAATCTCATCCAACGGAGAATCTGACTTGGACATCGTGAAGGGCAACATGGGCTGGATCGAAGTGGTCGTCGGTCCGATGTTTTCGGGTAAGAGCGAGGAACTGATCCGCCGCCTGCGCCGCGCCGAAATTGCCAAGCAGCGTGTCCAGATCTTCAAGCCGGTGATCGACCAGCGCTACGCGAAAAACGGCATCGTCTCCCACTCCGGCCTCGAGCTCGATTCCGAACTCGTCGACGATGGTGACGCGGTCCTCGCGAAAGTTGCCCCGCGCACCGAAGTCGTCGGCATCGACGAAGCTCAATTCCTCGGCGAGTCCGTCGTCGAAAGTTGCGTCAAGCTCGCGGACATGGGCAAGCGCGTGATCGTTGCAGGCCTCGATACCGACTTCATGGGCCGTCCCTTTGAACCGATGCCTCGCCTCCTCGCCGTTGCGGAGGAGATCACCAAGCTGCTGGCCATCTGCATGCGCTGCGGAAATCCAGCCGTCCACACCCAACGCCTCGTCGCTTCGGCCGAACTAATCGTCGTCGGCGCCGGGAATGTTTACGAAGCGCGCTGCCGCCGGTGCTTCGAGCCCCATCTGGCCCAGCAGAAGATCGAAGAGCAGGCCGCCTCGGCCAATCCAAAAGCCAGGGCGGCAACCCAGTGATCGACCGCTCCGTAGCCGGCTGGCAACCCTCGGCTAGCCCCGTGAATCCATATTCACCACTGGGCCAAAAAGCCGTAAAATAGCCGCGGAACCCAACCATGGATCTGCGCCTCATCGTCGCGCTCCTCCTGTTAGCCGGGCTCGGCACCGGCAGCGGCGGCGACACGTCAGACGTCAACCGCTATCGCAAACCGCTCCTTCCCGGAACATCCAGCACGAGCACCGACTCCTCTGCGGACGCGAGCAACCTTCCTCCGATTCTGATTTCCGTCGCGCCGCAATCGAAAGGAAAATCCGAGCCGCTTCAACCCCAGTCTCGCCTCGAAATTGTCCGCTACGTTTCCGGTGAGTTCGCCAAAGTGCTGATGCCGATTCCCTCGGGCAAAAAGGGATATCACATCACGGTCGGGCAGAAGGTCGACGAAAAAGATCTCCGTAGCGAACTTCGCAAAGACGGCGCTGTCGCGAACGTTGGCGATACTGTCCAGGTCACCGGCATCGAGTTCCGCGCAAAACAGATCGTCGTCGAGATTAACGGAGGCGGAAAGAGCAAATTTCACCTGCGCGACCATTTGCAGGTCGGCATCGGCGGCAACTCTGCGCCCGGAACTGGCCCCAGCGCTACTCCTGAGCCGACCGGCGGCACGATCGTGCTCGACTACGGCAAGGGCGTCCCGGATATGAGCGCCGACGATTTGATGACCGATCTCCGCCCGTTCCTCGATTTCACCCGCGAGCACTCCGGCGCGGTAAACTGGATCGACACTCTGCCGCCTCAATTCAAAGACGCGATTCAAAATCGCGAAGCCGTACTCGGCATGAATCACGACATGGTTCTCGCCGCGCTCGGCCGCCCCGAACACAAAGTCCGCGAACGCACCCCGAGCGGCGACGAAACCGAGGACTGGATTTACGGCTCGCCACCCGCGCGTACCACGTTCGTCACCTTCGCGGGCGACAAAGTCATCAAAGTCGAACAATTCAATTGAGCCTCGGTTTCGCGCCCGGACAATTCAAAATTTGAATCCTCTAACAAGCCTTTCGCACGGGTGAAACCTGCCTCCTCGTGTGCCATAATTGGAAGGATTGAGCGTAGACAAATGACGAGCCGGTGAAGCCTGCCGGTCGAATGTGCGGTCTGGCCGGCCGCGCTGCGCGGCGAAAGTTGCCCCGGCGGCAGGGAAACATCCCGCTCGAACTTCATTCGCAAATCAAGCGGTCTTGCAACTCACTTCGGAGGAAGCATGCCAGTAAAAGTAGGTATCAACGGTTTCGGCCGCATCGGCCGCAACATTTTCCGCGCGGCGCTTGGCGATCCCTCGGTCGAAATCGTCGCCGTGAACGATATTACGGACTCAAAGACTCTCGCTTACCTGCTGAAATACGATTCGATTCTGGGCAACCTCGAGCACAAGATCACCCACACCGACGATTCGCTCACCGTCGACGGCAAGACCGTGAAGGTCTTTCGCACAAAGGATCCGGCCGAAATCGACTGGCCGAGCGTCGGCGCTTCGATCGTCGTCGAATCGACCGGAATCTTCACCAAGGGCGAAGAGGCGCGCAAGCACATCCGCGGCCCCGTGAAGAAAGTCATCATTTCCGCGCCCGCCACCGATCCGGACACTACCATCGTTCTCGGCGTCAACGACAAGACCTACGATCCCGCAAAGCATCACGTAATCTCAAACGCTTCGTGCACCACGAATTGCCTCGCGCCCGTCGCGCGCGTTCTGCAAGACACTTTCGGCATCAACGTCGGCACGATGACTACGATTCACTCCTATACCAACGACCAGAAGTTGCTCGACCTGCCGCACAAGGATCTGCGTCGCGCGCGTGCAGCCGCACTATCAATGATCCCGACCACCACGGGCGCTGCAAAAGCTCTCAGCCTGGTAATTCCCGAACTCAAAGGCAAGCTGGACGGCTATGCGATGCGCGTCCCCACGCCGAACGTCAGCGTGGTCGACCTCACCGTGATCACCGAAAAGCCCGCGACCGTCGCGACCGTAAACGCCGCGCTGAAGGCCGCCTCTGAAGGCCCGATGAAGGGTATCCTCGGCTTCTCGGAAGAAGAACTCGTTTCCGTCGACTTCCGTGGAAACCCACACTCTTCGATCGTCGACGCAGGCTACACGCGCGCCGTCGGCTCGAATTGCATTCAGGTGCTGGCCTGGTACGACAACGAGTGGGGCTACTCCTCGCGTTGCCGCGACATGATCAAGATGCTGGCGAAATCGCTCTAAGATCAACTCGCTTCGGCGGTTGCGAGCTCGATTGAAAAGCGGCTCGCGCCCGCCCGGTTCAAAATTCTCGGAAGGAAATTCGCAGGCCGTGCCTGCGCCGCTCTCATGAACAAGCTTTCGATTCGTGACCTCTCGCTCAAGGGCAAGCGCGTTTTCATTCGCGTGGACTTCAACGTCCCGATGTCCGGTGGAAAGGTGGACGACGATACTCGCATTCGCGAGACTGTGCCCACGCTCCGGCTCGCCTCCGAGAGCGGCGCCCGTCTCGTCCTCGCTTCGCACCTCGGCCGCCCGAAGGGCAAAGTCGATCCCAAGTACACGCTCGCGCCTGTCGCCGTGAAGTTGCAAGAGCTTCTCGGCAAGCCCGTCGCGTTTGCGATTGACTGCGTTGGAGCGGAAGCAGAAGCGAAGAGCAAGGCCCTTAAGGACGGCGACGTCCTGCTCCTCGAAAATGTACGCTATCACGCTGAAGAGGAAGCCAACGAACCCGAATTTTCGAAGAAACTTTCAGCGCTCTGCGACGGCTTGTTCGTTTGCGACGCGTTCGGCTCCGCTCACCGCGCGCACGCTTCCGTCGTCGGCATCACCAAGTTCGTTCAGCAAGCCGCCGCGGGCTTGCTGATGGAAAAAGAGCTGGCCTACATGGGCAAAGCCATCTCGAATCCGGACCGTCCGTTCGTCGCGGTCCTGGGCGGCGCGAAAGTTTCCGACAAAATCGAAGTCGTGAAAAACCTCATGACGCTTGCCGATGCCATGCTCATCGGCGGCGCCATGGCTTACACTTTTCTCAAGTCGCAGGGTCTGCCAGTAGGGAAGTCGCTCGTCGAAACCGATAAACTCGATCTCGCGAAGGACTTGCTTGCCGAAGCCAAGGAGCGCAACTTCCGCCTCGTCCTTCCGGTCGATCACGTTCTCGCGGAAGCCTTCGACTCCACCACAACCAAGACAACCACGATCGCCGGCACGCCCGAAGGCTGGATGGGACTGGATATCGGTCCGAGAACGGTCGTACTCTTCAGCTCCGAAATCGCGAAAGCAAAGACCATCGTCTGGAACGGCCCAATGGGCGTGTTCGAAAAGCCCCAATATGCGAACGGCACGCTCGGCATCGCCCGCGCCGTAGCCGACGCCACCGCCAAAAGCGCCACCTCCATCGTCGGTGGTGGTGATTCCGTCGCGGCCATCGAACAATCCGGCGTCGCATCGAAAATTTCGCACATTTCCACGGGGGGCGGCGCGTCGCTCGAATTTCTCGCGGGCGAAAAACTTCCCGGGGTTGAAGCCCTCACCGACAAACCATGACCACCCAACGTAAACGCCGTCCCGTAATCGCGGGCAATTGGAAGATGTACAAGACCCAAGCGGATACGCACGCCTTCTTCGCCGCGTTCAAACCCCTCGTCGCGGACGCCACGCATGCCGGAATCGTCATTGCGCCCCCGTTTACTTCGCTCCCTGCCGCCGTGGAAGCGGCGAAAGGCTCCGCAATCGCCATCAGCGCCCAGAACGGCTTCTGGCAGCCAGAAGGCGCCTATACCGGCGAAATCTCCATGCCCATGATTGCGGATAGCGGCGCCACGCACGTCATCATCGGCCACTCTGAGCGCCGCCAGTATTTTGGGGAAACCGATGAAACTGTGAACAAGCGCCTCAGAGCTGCCTTGGCAGCGAACCTCACGCCCATCGTCTGCATCGGCGAAAGCCTCGAAGAGCGAGAAAACAACCACACCCACCGCTGCCTGAGCCGGCAGTTCGAGGGCGGCCTCGGTTCGTTGACCCCTGCGGAGTTCTCGCGTATTCTTCTTGCGTACGAGCCGGTGTGGGCCATTGGCACCGGCAAGACTGCGACGCCAGAAATGGCTTCCAGCGCCCACAGTTACGTTCGTGGGTTGGTGGCGGACCGGTTTTCCGCCGAGCAAGCCTCCGCAATTCGCATCCTCTACGGTGGTAGCGTCAAGCCCGACAACATAAAGGGTCTGATGGCGCACGAGGAAATCGATGGTGCCCTGGTGGGCGGAGCGAGTCTGGACGCCGCGTCGTTTGCGGCTATCGTGAATTTTGATCGCTAGATTTTCTGCGGCACTTGCCGCGCATAGGAATCAAGCAAGGGGAATGGGAAATGCCATCGTGGGCTAAGTGGGGACTGTCGCTCGGAGTCGCTATTCTTCTGATCTGGATCGGCTGGCGCTATTCGTTCGTTTTGGTTACGCTGCACGTTCTGGTTTGCTTCGTGCTGGTCATCGTGATCATGCTTCAGAGCGGTTCGGCGGCGGACCTCGCGGGTGCCTTCGGTGGAGCTGGCAGCCAGACCGCGTTTGGCCCGCGCGGCGCAGCTACATTCCTTTCCCGCGCCACCACTTGGTGCGCCATCGTTTTTATGATGACCTCGCTGACGCTGTCCGTGAAGCGCTCGCCCAACGAGTTGCCGGGAACTGGTTCGATCCTCGAGCAGACGCAGAAGGATCAGGGCAATGCGCCGAAGTCCACGACGCCTGCTCCGATTCAAGCGCCGGTTCAACCCGGGCCGGCTCAGCAGTCGCCCGCGCCTACCGCACCTCCCAAGAAGTAAGGGCTTCTGCTACAATTTGGTTCATCTCCTCGCTCTTGCGGAAGTGGCGGAATTGGCAGACGCACCATCTTGAGGGGGTGGCGCCGCAAGGCGTGGGGGTTCGAGTCCCCCCTTCCGCACCATTCACCTTCGATATCCTAAACGGACAAAAAGTTTCATCCTTCGCAAATGTTCGCCGAACGAACGAGCTGGAACCTCGTCCCCAATGCGCTCACGGTCGCGCTCGATCGTTTTCGCGCCTCGGGGCGGCGACTGATTGACCTCACCTGCTCGAACCCGACCACGTGCGGCTTCAAATCCGACAACGAAGCCGTCCTTCGCGCTCTCGCAAATCCTCTCGCGCTGAGTTACGAGCCTGATCCGCGCGGCCTCCTCGTCGCGCGTCGCGCGGTAGCCGAATATTACGCCGCGCTCGGTGCGTCCGTTGACGCCGAAGCTATCACTCTCACTACCAGCACAAGCGAAGCCTACTCGTTCGCCTTTCGCGCCCTTTGCGATCCATGCGACGAAGTTCTGATCCCCGAGCCCAGCTATCCGCTGTTTGAATTTCTCGCTGAGATTCAGGACGTCAGGCTGGTCCGCTACCCGCTCGTCTACGATCACGGCTGGCAGATCGATTTCCACGGCCTCGAAAGCGTTATCTCCGAAAAGACGCGCGCCGTCATCGTCGTTCATCCGAATAATCCCACCGGACAGTACGTAAGAGCGCACGAGCGCGCGCGCCTGAACGAAATCTGCGCGCCGCGCGAAATCGCCATCCTCGCCGACGAAGTCTTTCTGGACTTCGCGCTAACAGAAGCCGCCGCGTTCCCGCAGTCCTTTGCCAGCAACACCGATGTCCTGACCTTCACAATGAGCGGCCTCTCTAAAATCGCCGGCCTCCCGCAAATGAAAGCCGCATGGCTCGTCACCGGCGGCCCCGCAGATCTAACAGCTCAGGCGCTTGAACGCCTCGAAGTAATCGCCGACACGTATCTCTCGATGAATGCTCCGATACAGCACGCGATCCCGGAATTCCTGGCGCATCGCCACGCGTTCCAACGCGAATTGATCGCCCGCATCCTCAAGAACCTCTCCGAACTCGACCGCCGACTCGGCGCGCAGAAATCCTGTTCTCGACTGGCAGTGGAAGCTGGTTGGTACGCGATTGTGCGCCTCCCCGCCACAAGCTCCGACGAAGAAACCGCAATCGGTCTCCTCGAGACAAGTGGAGTCTCAATCCACCCCGGCCATTTCTACGACTTCCCAGGCGACGGCTATTTCGTTGTGAGCTTGATTACTCCGGAGAGCGAATTCAAGGAAGGAATCGATCTGCTTCTCAAATCTTTCTAGCTCGCACGTCAACCCACTTAGGCCCCCGCCAATCGCCTCAGCAACCTCAACTCACCGCAGTCGCCCCGGCGGGTCCGCAACAGTTGGCTCATCAATCTTCAATTCCGGTTTTTCCGGATCAGGCGTTGCCATCGGCGCAGGCTGCGGAATCCCCACGCCTCGATTCATCACCAGATGGTCCTTCGCGCATCGCGGACAATAGCTCTTGCCCGTGTCGTCATCGCGAAAATTCGCCAGCTCGTAGCAGCCGTGAATGCAATCGCAGTATCCCGTCAACGAAGCAGTCTTGATCGGCACCAAGGCCATTCGCTCGTCCTCCGAACTCCGATTGTAGTACGAATCGGAGTGAGCGCACGCGTAACGACGGAAGCTCGCGTCAAAACGGGAGTAGAACTAGACGTGCTCGAGCTGCGCCAGACGAAACGGATCGCCGACCTTATCGTGCAGCTCCAGCCACACACGCTCCGGATGGGACAGGAAAACTTCCACGACTCGAGGATCGAACTGCTTGCCCGAAAATCGTCGGATCTCGTCGCGCGCTGCGGATATCGGCAGCGCCTTGCGGTAAGGCCGGTCCGAAATCATCGCGTCGAGCGTATCTGCCACCGCGAAAATTCGCGCGCCCAGCGGAATTTGATCGCCCTTCAAGCCGCGCGGGTAGCCAGAGCCGTCATACATTTCCTGATGCGACAAAACGATCTCCGCCGCTTCCTTCAGAAAAGGAATCCGCTCCAGCACCGAGAAACCAATCTCGCAGTGCCGCCGCATGATATTGCGCTCTTCCTGTGTCAACGGCCCCGGTTTACGCAGAATGCTGTCTGGCACGCCCATTTTCCCAATGTCGTGCAGGAACGCACCGCGCGCGATATGCCGAAGCAGCCCGCGGTCCACGCCCATAGACTTCGCGATCGTGATCGTAAACGCCGTCACACGCTGGCAATGGCCCTCCGTCTCCGCGTCCTTCGCGTCCAGCGCGCCGCCCAGCGCTTCTAGCGTGTAATCGTAGGACTGCTCCAGATCCTGCAGTGCGATCGAAAGCTGCTGCGTCCTCTCGGCCACCAGATGTTCCAGGTCGCTCTGGTATGTCCGGTTCTCCATCACCAGCCGGCGGTGTTCCAGCGCTCGCCGCACGCTCAAGTGCAGTTGGTCCTTCTCAAACGGCTTCAGAATGTAGTCGTAGGCGCCCGCGCGAATGGCCTCCAGCGCGATGGAAATATCGTGCATCGCCGTGACCATGATCACAGGCACGTCGGGGTCTTCCTGTCGAAGTGCGCCCAGCAGCTTCAGCCCGTCCATTTCGGGCATCACGATGTCGCTCAGCACCAGGTCGAAAGTATCGCCGCGGAAGGCGTCCAGCGCCATTCGCCCATTCGAGCAAACCGTGCAGCGGTAGCCCTGTGCTTCCAGCAACGTCGACACGACTTCGCGGATAGCCTCTTCGTCGTCTACTACCAGTATTTTTTCGGGGTCCAAGGTCAGCTCCGAGTCTTCCCATTATATAAGCACCGCATCGGCATCCCGGCGGCTTCGGTGCCGTATCTTGTAACTCCGTGCTGCAACTCGCAATAGCGGCCGTCTATACACGAATCGGCGGTGCTTACGCTAAGCCCAGCATTACGTCTTACATAGAGGTGCCGTGGCCAGTCGCGGCGGCCGCCGTGGCACATCCTCGCTTCCGATGGCGCCCAGCGAAACCTGATATTCTGTAGCGAGTCGCTCGAACGGAGGAAGGAATGCGGCGGTTAGCAGGCTTGGTTTTTGCTTTGATTTTCGCCGTGGCCCTGTTCGGGCAACAGTCCGCCACGTCCCCGCCCGTGCAGGCTGCCGCGCCCGGCGCAGCCACCCTGGCCAAAACGGCTCCTCCGCCCGACCCGCCAGCCACGAGCAACGCCGACTTCATCAAGGCTGCAGACGAAGTGCTCGCCCAAATGAGCAAGCTTCTCGACCTGCCCATCAAAGAGCCACTCAAGAAGAGTCTGCGCTCCAAACAGGAAGTCCGCGATTACCTGGTCCGCGAAGAGAAGGAAGATCGCAACGACAAGGAACGCTACGCTGACGACAAAACCCTCGAAGCTTTCGGTCTGATCCCGAAGGGATTTCCTCTCGATAAATTCATGATCGACGTCCTCACCGATCAGGTTGCCGGTCTTTACGACCCCAAGGCCAAAGAGTTCTACATCGCCGACTGGATTCCCATCGACGAGCAGAAGTCCGTCATGTCCCACGAACTGACCCACGCGCTCGAGGATCAGTCCTTCCACATCGATCCGTGGATCAAAGCCGCGCGTCCAAATGACGACGCGGAACTCGCCCGTGACGCCGTCAGCGAAGGTTCCGCTCTCGCCGCAATGGTCGATTACGAAATGCTTGATCAGAACGTCGGTGTCCGCGACATTCCCGACGTCACGCTCATGATCCGCACCGGCGCCGTCACGGAAATGGATAAGGACCCAAATCTCTCGAAAGCTCCGCCGTTCATTCGCGACCAGCTGCTTTTCCCGTATCTCGCAGGCACTGGCTTTACGCAGTCCTTCTTGAAGGCGCGTTCCGGTTGGGGCGATTTGCATCAGCTTTTTGAGAAGCCGCCCGTTTCCACGCAGCAGATCATGCACCCGGATCTCTATCTCCAGGGTGTGCTACCGGAATCCGTGAAACTTCCTGAATGGAAAAACATCGTGCCCCAGGATTGGAAGCTCCTCGAAGAAAACGTGCTGGGAGAATTCGGGCTCAATGAAGTGCTGAAACAATTCATCGGTGTCGATCGCGCCGATCTGCTTTCACCCGCATGGAAAGGCGATCGCTACGCCGTTTTTGAAAACGAGCAAACCAAGGAGACGCCGCTGGTTTATCGCCTCGCGCTCGACAACCCGGACGACGCAGCACGTTTTTTTGGCCAGTACAGCGAAGCTCTGGAAATCAAGCACACTAAACGCACCGAACTCTTCCGCCGGCCGAACTTTTTCCAATTTCAGACCGATGACGGCGGTGTGTATTTGCGTTGCGTCGCCACGACCTGCCTCACCGTCGAAGGCGCGTCGCGCGACACCTTTGACAAGATTAATGCCGCGATCGGCTGGCAGCCCGCTCCCGCTCCAGGCAGCGTGTCTCCTTCGCCCGCCGCACCGCAATCCTTTACCCAGGAACTCGTCCCATCGACCGCCTCGAAGCGGCAGCATTTGCATTTGAGTTCGTAGGGTCAACTGCCTGCGAGACCTGCCGCATCGGAAGATTCATCCGGACGATTGTCGGGTTTCGCCGCCACTCAGTGCCAGCTGCGACTTTGACGCTTTCACTTCAAGCCGCGCCAGCCGGTGCTCGAACCGCTCGCGGTACTGGCGGTACAGCGCCGGGCTCAGCAACCCCGCCGATTTTGTCCGTCGCAATTCGCCAAGCGCCCGTTTCACCAGCGTAGCCGCCTGCTGCAGTTCGCCTGCGACGTGCTCGTGGTAAATCGCGAGCTGCTCAAACGCTTCGAAGCCCTCGCGCGAGTTTCCCACCATGCTTTCCCAAAGTTCCCGGGCGAGCTTGAAGTCTCCGTCACGTTTCGCCATCCGCGCCAGCGCCCGTTTCGCAAATCGATCCGCCTCCGCCGGTAGCGAGCCCTCGATCGACTGCGCGTAGTGTTTCCGCGCTCGCGTAGTTTCGCCGCGCCGTTCGCAGATTCTCGACACGCCAAAGAGTTCCAGCGGATCACCGCTGTGCGTTTCCGGCTCGACGAGCAGGGAAATAACGCGGCTCGCCAGTCCCGCCAGCCCGCGCAGGTCCATCTGGTTGTGCTTGAAGATTTCGATCACCGGTTCCACTGGCCCGCCACGCAAGTAATCGAAATAAAATTGCGGAATCATCGCCGAGATCAGATCCGCGCCGCGGTGAAATCCCAGAACGTGCTTTTCCAGCTCCGCCAACCGCACCGACCCCAGCCGTATCCGCCACAAATTTCGCGCAGGGTGCAGAAAATCCAGATGAGCCGTTAGCGTGGGCACCTTCACCTTGCGCGTCATTCGATACCGCGTTTCCAGCAGCGGCCAGTCGAACGATTTGCCGTTGAACGTGACCAGCACTCCGCGCTCGCCGAGCCGTTCCGCCAGCGTCACCAGCAGCGCATGCTCCTCGCTGTGGTCGCGCATGAAAAATTGCTCTACCTCAAGCCCGCCCGCATCCCACCACGCGATTCCCACCATGAATGGGTAAGTGCCTGTGCCGCCTGTCAACCCCGTCGTTTCGGTATCGAGAAACAGCCACTTCGATGGATCGCAAGCCTCTTTGGGCGCACCGGGAGAAAGCAGGTGCAGCGCCATGCCGTCGATCTGTCCATCCGGTGCGTCGTGCCCAATCGCCTCCGAGAACCACTTCTTGACGGATACATGTTCACCGTGGTGGTTCTGGAGTATTCGCGCTTCGAGCGCCGCCGCGAGTTGCTCCGCGCCATCCGGCAGCGAAGACGCCGCGCTCTGCACGGGCGCCATCGCCGCAGCCGCAGCGGGGTCTACACCGCTCGCGCGATTTTTCGCTGGCTTCAACGCCGCTAGCGTCGCGAACTTATTCAGCATTCCGTGCCCGCCGCCCTTGTCGAATTCTGAATCGTAGTCGTCATCACGCGCACAACCGTTCCAAAATCGCGAGCGCCGCTTCTTTCGTCTTCTCGCATTTCTCGCCCGCCGGCCCAACGCACGAAGGACAGCCCTTTTTGCACGGGCATCCCAGAATCATCTCGCGCGTCTTCCGCAGCAGGATCTCATGTACTTTAAAAAGCGGCTCGCTGAATCCGATCCCGCCCGGGTACGCGTCGTACAAATACAGATTAGGCTCAAAGAATTCCTTCATCTCCACAGGATCGCTCGTAGCAGGTGAAAATTCCTGCCAATCCGCGCCCACTCCCGGCGATGGTGGCCGCTCTCCCACCGCCGTTCCCAAATCGCGCCCGTCGCACATTAACAACAGCGTCGCCATCGATGCCATCGCGTACAGCAATCCGAAAATTCCGCTTTGCCTGTCCGACAACGCGTACGGCAATTCCACCAACAGTTTGTTTGCGAGCGAAATCCAGAACGCTGTGGTGTGCATTTCGTTTTCCGGCAACTCCAGCTTGCCGGCGCCAATATTTTCGTTCGTGAAGAATTTAATCTTCTTGAATCCCACCACTTGCGAGCGAACCAACACGTCGCCGTGCGCCCTCATGGCTGGGCCCGCGATCCGTTCCTCTCCCGCGATTTCCAGCACGCGCACCTGCGTGTACCGAATCGCATCCGTGTAGTAATCCACGTTCACCGATTTTACGTACGCCTTCCGCTCATCAAAATCGAGCTTCTCCACGTGATACTGCTGCCCGCCATGAATGTAGATGGCCTTCTCGTGCACCGTCGTCAGCGCCGACGAAAAATCCACTTCGCCGATCACTTCCGGCTCGCCGTCCTCGGTGCTGTTCGGATGTCCGGTGATATCGATGATGAGGAAGTTGTCAGACGTCACCGACCGCAAGCTCACCGTGTCCGCCGGATACGCTTCCTGCACCCAGTGCCAGTTGTCCCCGCTGCGATGCAAAAATCCAGCCTCCGCCATGCGCTCACACAAATTCTGCACGTCCACTTTGCCGAATTTATCGTCCGGCGCCACCGGCAGCTCAAACGCCGCGCACTTCAAATGGTTCACCAGAATTTCCAAATTGTCCGGCTGCACGTAGGCATGCTCTGGCGAACGCCCGAAAAAATAGTCCGGATTCTGCACGATGAATTGATCGAGCGGCGCAGACGACGCCACCATCACCGCGCACGAACTTCCGTTCCGCCGGCCCGCGCGTCCGGCGCGCTGCCACGTTGCAGCGATCGAGCCTGCATAGCCGGCCATCACGCTCGCGTCCAGCGACCCGATGTCGATGCCCAGCTCCAGCGCGTTCGTCGCCACCACACCAAGAATTCTTCCATCGCGCAGACCTCGCTCGATCTCCCGCCGCTCAGCCGGCAAATATCCGCCGCGGTAGCCGCGAATCGGCTCCGGCTCGCCCGGCATCGGCCGGTTCGCCTGCTGCAAATACGTCAGCAAAACTTCGGTATGCAACCGGCTGTTCGCAAATACGATCGTCTGCAGCTTACGTGCCAGCATTTCCTTCGCAATGCGCGTCGTCTCGTTCAAATAGCTTCGCCGGATACCGAGGTTCCGATTAATCATCGGCGGGTTGTAAAACACAAACAGCTTTTCCGCCGCCGGAGCTCCGTTGTCTTCGATCACTTTCACGTCCGGGCTTTCGATCAGTTGCGACGCCAGCTCCCCCGGATTCGCAATCGTCGCCGAGCAGCAGATAAATTGCGGCTTCGAACCATAAAATTCCGCGATTCGCCCCAGACGCCGCAATACGTTGGTCAGATGGCTACCAAAAACTCCGCGGTAGGTGTGCAGTTCGTCCAGCACGATGTACTTCAAATTTTCGAATACGCGCGTCCACTTGGTATGGTGCGGCAGAATCCCGGTGTGCAGCATGTCCGGATTCGTTACGATCACGTGCCCGCGCTCACGAATCGCTTTCCGCGCATCGCTCGGCGTATCGCCGTCATAGGTGAAGACGCCAAAGCAATCGTCGAGCCGCGTCGCCAGATCGTGCAGCTCGGTGAGTTGATCCTGCGCCAGCGCTTTTGTAGGGAAGAGATACAGCGCGCGCGTGTCTGGATTTTCCAGCACCGCGTTCAGCACAGGCAGGTTGTAGCAGAGCGTCTTGCCCGACGCCGTCGGCGTCACCACCACGAAATTCTTCCCGCTGCGCGCCAGCTCCGCCGATGCCGCCTGATGCGAATATAGCTTCTCGATTCCTTTCGCGCGGTACGCCGCCGCAAGCTTCGGACCAATCCATTCCGGCATCGCTCGATACTCTGCCTCGCGCGCCGGGAGGTGCTTCACCGCCGTCAGCACCTGATCTGCGCGATGCCGCGCCGCCAGCCCCTCCAGAATCTCCTGCACAGTGTCGAGTGTCGTTTGCGGCCGGATCGAAAGCCCCTGCTGCGGTGCTGCCATGAACCCTCCGTTGCCTCGTTTTGTTCGCGTTTCGACGAGCTCCCGCCGCCTGAATTCTTTCGCCTTTTGTTCGCTGAGAGTAACATGCGCGCAAATCCGGCGCAACGCCGGTTCCCGGTTTTCTTTCCGCCGCGGCACACTTCGGCTGGCTGGCCGCGTGCACCGAACGACGCCTGCTATACTAGAACTCTCCTATGAAATCGCGAACGAAATCGGCGCGCTCACGCGGCGCGCACGTCGTCGCCACCGCCGAGCTGCCGACCCGCTACGGCCGCTTCACAATCCACGCCATCGAAGGCGCTCACAAAGGCGAAGAGGCCGTCGCCATCCGCCGCGGCGACCTCGCGCGCGCGAAAGCCCCGCTCGTGCGCATTCACTCCCAATGCCTCACCGGCGACGTTTTCACCTCTGAGCGCTGCGACTGCCGCGCACAACTCGAACTATCGCTGAAAACCATCGCCAAGGCCAAAGCTGGAGTGGTACTTTATCTGCCGCAGGAGGGTCGCGGCATCGGTCTGATCAACAAGCTGAAAGCCTACCAACTGCAGGACGCCGGCCTCGACACCGTTGAAGCCAATCGCAAGCTCGGCTTTGCCGACGATTCACGCGATTACGAATTCGCTGCCGACGCTCTCAAGGCCCTCGGCATGCGCTCCGTTCGTTTGCTCTCGAATAATCCCGACAAAGTCGAGCAGCTCGAAGCCGCCGGCATCACAATCGCCGAACGCGTCCCGTGCCGCCCGCGCACCACGAAACACTCGGCCACGTACTTGAAGACCAAGAAAAACAAGATGGGCCACTTGCTGTCGGATATTTAGAAGCTGTGAGGAGACCGCTCGTCGCGCAATCTACGGCTGCGCCGCCGACCCGTAGTTCGGCCTATCGTGGATTTTTCGCCGGACATCCGGCCAGAATTCCTTGAACATCATCTCCAGGGCATCGAACGCAACTTGGTCGCCCCACACCGACGTCACGTTCGAAAAATTCTTGTCCTCCGAAGGATGGTAGCTGTAGATCGAGATCGCCGCGGCGGAACCCGACCCGAAGACTTCCGAAACATTGAACTGCGATTTTCCGTTGTCACCGCGCGTAACCACCAGCCGCTTCAGCACTCGTCCGGTGCGGTACCCGAAGCTTCCTTGTCCCACCCGGAAGTAGCGCGGATCTTGTTTGAAGACCACCGGAAACACGCCTTCCACCATGTAGCTCTCGATCGTCCCGTCACCGAATTGGCTGGCGTAGCGTTTCGCGTAGCCGTCGAAACCTTGGCCGTATCCCGCCTCGCTGTTCTGCGCCTGGCTGATTCCCGCCAGGAACCCGTACCACAAAAACTCTCCCGGATCGAACGACGACCGCGTCACCAGCCTGAACTTCTGTCCCGCCGTAATTGGCCCGTTGTACGACGCTTCTTCCACGCTAAAAAAATCCGGATAAATCCAGAGAATCCGATTGTTCGATCCTCCGTTTTTCTCTTGTATCGACTGCTGTTTCGCGGTTTGACCGGGCTGGACGTGAGTCGTCGGACTCTGCGTCGTCTGGGTTCGTGTCGCCGTGTCGCCGCCTGAAGCCGAACTTGACGTCGATTGCTCCCCCGCAGTAGCGGTCGTCGCCGGCGGATTTGGATCTGCCCGCTGCGCCTTCAAGATCGAAGGCGTGAACATCGCAAAGTTGAAAGCAAAGATACCGCCTGCCAGAACAATTCGCTGCCGCCAATTCTTCATTAAATCGCATCACCTCGTAAATTTTGCGAGCGAGAGAAAACTATCCGGTAGTCCGGTCGGGCGAGTCTTTGGATTCGCAGATCATCAACACAGTTGCACGCGCAGTTTCGGTTCGACTCAGGCTTGAACTCGTCGCACACCCACCGCAAAACTGCGATCGGTTGACCCACGGTGGTTGCAGACAACACGCCAAAATTACGGCGCTCACATCGCCGCGCCGACAATTCAAGTTAGCCGCTAATTCCCACAACGCCACAAACGGCACAGTACTAGGACGTGCGAGTAACACTGCAGATTCACGTTAAGTTTCATTTTGGAATTCCGTTCAAGAATGAATTGAAGTTTTTCGGCCACAAAAGCAGAAGGCCCGCCTTTGGAGCGGGCCTTCGAGGGGAGAAAGTTCAACAGGCCACTGCGCGGTGGGCCAAAGAACTCTTTCCTCGAGCGCAGTCTAGTAGAGGGGTGAAAACGAGTCAAGCACGAAAGCCATTTCCCGACAGCTTTGTAAACATAAGTAAATACGGTGGATAGGCCGCAGAAATCCAAAAATCGGATTTCAGAGCAAAGGATTTTCCACAGGGGCTTACTTCGGTGGCTTGCCTTCCACGCCGTAGAAGTCCTCTGCATTGATGGGCTTACTGCCCAACCCCAGCTGTAGCACTTGCATCGTCGAGCTGCGATCGAACACGCGATCCGGCAGTAACCGCTTCGTCAGCAACCGAAATCCGCCGAATCCGATTCCCGCAATCACAGCGAACAAACAAATAACACCTGTGCCTTCAATCGCGCCGACGATCATCGCTCCGATGGTCGGTTCCTTGAACTGAAACGTCGGCTCGTTCCACGTCACTTCCGCGTCCGACTGAATCTGATCGAGAAGCGCGTTCGCTTCCGCTTGATTGCGCGCGCCTGAAACAATCGCCAGCATCGTGACGGATCTGCGCGCGAAAATCGGGGCTGCACTCGCGCTCGCGTCCGCCGGATTCACATGCAGATCGCGCTGAATGTCGTTCAATCGTTTCTGCGCCGATTGCGGAGTAGGGAAGTCGGCGAGCACAAGCAAAAGCTCCCGTCCGTTCACCCGATACTTCGCAACTTCCGCTTCCGCGCCCGCGTAAAATCCCAGCCAGTCATCCTGCGCCACCGGAAAAAATTCGTTCAACGCTACAGGTCCGAGCACGTACTTGTCAGATCGCTCGACAAATCCCTTCACTGGCAAGTGTTCCGTCAAATTCGGCAGCGGCCCTTCCGATGCTTTCGGCTTCACCGCGCTGACGAGCGCATCCAGATCCGAAGGGTGCTTTGGCAGGTCGATGCCTCGCGCGTCGATCACAAAATTTCCGATCAGGATCAGAGCACGATCACTCGAAATCGAGGAATGCGCCACGGCCGCCGCGTGCTCCAGGTTGTGTTCGGTGTCAGAAGACCGCAGGTAGGAATACAGCCCGTATGCGCCCGTAGGGTCCTTCATCCTATAAAGCAAAACTTTGTAGCCGCCCGAGCCGTCGCCGTAATTCTGCGCTTCCACGGACTGCAGTTCGTACTCCTTTAGCACGCTCGCACCAGGAAGCGTAAAGCCATCGGTGGCCTGAAGCTGCGCTCCGGACTTTGCGCCTACCTGCCCCGCAAACGCACCCGGGAGCACACCCTGCGCGCCAGCAGCGCACGCGAAAAGCGACACGACGAACAGCGCGGCAGCGAACCGCAAGACGGACTTGCGCATGTGCATCTTCATTAGACGCCGGATTTCTACTTTGGGTTCCCCTCGGCGGCCACCGTAGCGGTGCCCCCGCCGGACCCTATGTGGTTGTCCGAGACCAACTTGGACTTGTCGAAGGAAAGGCTGTTCACGCTATCCAAATATGCGGCGACGCCCCGGTAGAGCCCATCGGCCACATGCTGGCGCTGATCCGTCTTGCGCAGCATCTTCTCGTCGCCCGGATTGCTGATAAATGAAATCTCCGAAAGCACCGACGGCATGTTCGCTCCGATCAGCACCACGAAGGGCGCCTTCTTCACGCCGCGGTTTTTCTCGCCCGAGCTTACCAGCTGCATCCGGTGCGACAGTGAATCCTGAATATCCGTTGCCAGTTCTTTCGATTCCTCAATCTTCTCGTTGCGCGCGATCTTCTTGATGATGTCCTGCAGGTCGTGCATCGATTCCTGCGCCTGCGCGTTTTCGCGCGACGCCACCTCCATCGACTCTTCGGACGTCGCGAAGTTCAAATAGTAGGTCTCGATCCCTCGCGCGGCCGAATCGTGGCTCGAATTGGCGTGAATCGAAATGAACAGGTCCGCCTTCGCATCGTTTGCGATCGCCGTGCGCTGTTCGAGCGGAACAAACGTATCGTCTTTGCGCGTGTAGACCACTTCCGCGCCGGGAAGCTTCTGCTCGATCTCCTGGCCCAGTCGCAGCGCCACGTCGAGACACAGATCCTTCTCCATCAAACCGTGCGGCCCTATCGTTCCCGTGTCGTGTCCGCCGTGGCCCGGATCGATCACGATCCTGCTTACCTTCAGCCCGAGTGCGCGCGAAAGGGAACGCTGCCCGTCGCGCGTCGGCTTCGATTCGGTCGGAGGTTCCGCCGTGCCGGGTTTGGGCTTGTAACTCGCGCTCAAGCTATTCTTCGTCGCAGGCTTCGACTCTGCCTTCGGAGTTTCCGCACCAGGCATCGTGTTGGACGCATGCACCACGTTCGTTTCTTCCGCAGGCTGTGTCACTGGCGTGCTGGTCGCGGAACTCACTGGAGAATGATTGGTCGGGGAATTTGTCACCGCGCCCGTTCCGTTCGCCGCGTGGACGTCGATTACCAGCCGGTACGGATTTCCGAGCAGCATCGCGTTGTAATCGCGTGCGCCGTTCACATCCAGCACCAGCCGCACCACGCCGTCTTTGTTCTGCCCGATCCGCACGGACTTCAGCAGCCCGTCTTTCACGTCAAACGGCTTCTTGCCAAATCCCGCGCTGAGCCTAGCTTTGTGCAGATCGAAATAAATCCGGTCCGGAGCAGTGATGCGCGCCGCGTCGAATGCCACAATGCCATCCAGGGTCACCACGATCCGCGCCGAGCGGTCCGTGTTCCAGGTCTTGAGTGCCGTCACCATCGGTACTCCGTGTGCACTCTCTTTCTGCTCGAGCACGGGGCCTTTGATGTCCGGCAATTCCGACGCTACCGGCGGCGCCGATGCCGCAGGCGCAGCGGCAGGTGCGGACGGCGCGTTCGAAGTCGTCGCGCTCACCGGCGTAGCTTTCGCTTTCTCGCGGGCTTCCGCGATTTCCTTCAGCGCTTCGCGCGCGCCATTCGCCTTGTCCGACTTCGGATACTGCTTCAGAAACTGTTTAAAAGCGATTTCAGCGGCGTCCGACTCGTGCAAGTCGTACTCTTCGATCATCGCGATCGAATAGAGCGCCTGGCTGCGGTAATGGCTCTCAGGATATTGCTTCAGCAAGAATTGGTGCGCCTGGATCGCGTTCTGGAAATATTTCGGGTCGAACGCGCGGCCCATCTGCTCGTACAGCTCCGCTTCCGCGATCAACGAAGGAGTCACTTCCTCTGCAGACGTCGAGATCAGGTAAACCTTGTGGTAGGCGGCGATGGTCGCGCGGTAATCGCCGATCGAGCGCTGTTGCAGGGGATTGCTTTCGAGTGCCGTGCGCATTCGGATTGCGCGATCAAACTGGTCACGGGCCTCGGTTCGTTTATCCGCGCGCGCATTACTCGGCGCAAAACCCCACGCCATCAGCGCAAGCACCAGCGCCAGACACTTCGCCGTTCGATTTAGTTTCCCCAGTGCCACGTGCGTCTGCTATTCGTTCGTGAAAGTCACGCGGCCACCCGTGTCAGCTACCTTTCGCACAGGTGTTCTTGGCGGAGCCCAGTGCGTCGGATTGCTGCTCGAGTTGGATTCGAAATACCGGTCGCTTACCTTCCGAACGTAGTTTTGCGTTTCCGCGTAGGCGGGAACGCCCCCAAATCGGTCGACAGCATTTTCGCCGGCGTTATATGCAGCCAGCGTTCTTTCCAGATCGTTGTTATAGCGGTCCAGCAACGTCTTCAGATACGCCGTTCCCGCTTCGATATTTTGCGCCGGATCGAACAGGTTTCGCGCGCCGTACTTGTGCCCTGTTTCCGGAATCAACTGCATCAGTCCCACCGCGCCCTTGCGCGAAATCGCCTGCGAATTCCAGCCCGACTCAGCCTGGATCACCGCTCGGACCAGCCCCGCATCCACTTTGTGCCGTTCCGCGGATTCATTCACCATCCGGTCCAGTCGCGACTCGTGCGGCGTGGTTACAACCGGCGACGGCGTCAGCGTCACATCCGAGAATGCCTTCGGCTCGGCGTAGCGCGGCTCGCTGCCCGGGAACGGATTCGCCAGCGACGCCTTCGCGACTGTAGGCGAAGATGCCGACGTAGAACTGATAGTACTCCTACGGCTGGGCTTCGGGGAATCGGCATTCACGTAGATCGTTTTCCCATGTTCATCGACCATCTTCGTGATCTGGCCCGCTGCAGGGTTCGAACACAAAAGCAGCATCGCGGTTGCAAACGCTGCCGCACCGAGACCAGCTGACGATCGATTGGATAGACGAGTCACAGCACGTCTCCCACGCACGCGCACTCGGACGCCGCGGCATTCGAGCAGCCGCAATGGTCCCGGCGCGCAGCTAGAAAAACGGCGGGCGTCTTCGAAGGCCGACCCGCCGTAAACGTCTGTCTTGATTGAGATTATAGCAATCGGTCGAGAAGAGGGTAAACCTGGTCGATAGCGTTTTGTAGCCCAGATGTGTCTTTTCCGCCAGCCTCTGCCAAATCCGGACGCCCACCGCCCGAGCCGCCCACGAGCTTGGCGAGTTCTTGGACGATCTTTCCGGCATGCACCTTCGGGTTGAGGTCCTTGGTAACCCCAACAATGAGAGCCACTTTGCCGTCTTCAGCGGTGCCGAGCGCGACCACACCCGAGCCCATTTTCTGGCGCAGCGTGTCGACCATCTGGCGCAGTGCTTCGCGGTCAAATCCGTCGACTTTGGCGGCAATCAGGCGAACCCCCTTCACATCCTTCGCCTGTTCGGCCAGATCGGAGGCCGCCGAGCCGGCAGCTTTGCGTCGAGAGGCCTCGAGCTGCTTCTCAAGCTGCTTCACTTCGTCGAGCTTCCGCTCGAGTGCCGCGACCACTTCATCTTCGCCGGCGTTCAGCATTCCGGCGACGGAGCGAAGCGCGCTGATGGCCTTTTGATATTGAGCAAGCGCGCGATCGCCGGTGATCGCTTCGATCCGCCGGACGCCCGCCGCCACTGAACCTTCCGCGAGGATCTTGAACACTCCGATTTCGCCCGTACGGTGTACGTGCGTGCCGCCGCAGAGTTCCTTGCTGTAAAACCCGCGCTTCGATTCGGGGTCGGAAACTGTGACCACGCGCACGTTGTGCTCCGGATATTTGTCTCCGAAGAAGGCGATCGCACCTGACGCGAGCGCGGCTTCGATGTCCATAACGTCGGTCTGCATCACCAGGTCGCGAAGAATTTCCTCGTTCACCTGTTGCTCGATCTCGGCCAGCTCGCTCGGATCTACCTGCGCGAAGTGCGAAAAATCGAAGCGCAGATGCGCTGGCGCCACGAGCGATCCGGCTTGCTTCACGTGCGTCCCAAGTATGTTGCGCAGCGCGGCATGCATCAGGTGCGTCGCAGTGTGGTTGCGCATGTCGCGCGCGCGTCGAACCGGGTCGGCCACCGTCGCGACGCGGTCGCCTACGCGCAGGTCTTCCTTGGCCACTACGCGATGCGCCACCATGCGGCTCACTGGATAATACGCGCCACGCACTTCGGCCACTTCCAGCGCGCCGGAATTGTCGAAGAACGCGCCCGTGTCCGCAACCTGCCCGCCCGACTCCGAATAGATGGACGTACGATCCAGAACGATCTCCGCCTGTTCGCCGGCCTTGATCTCGTTGACCTGGCCGATCTTGGTGACGATCGCTTCGATCCGCGCATCCTTCGTCTTCGTCCCAAAATAAAAGTCCGGCTCCGTTTTGAACGTCTCGCCCAGCTTCGCGTACACCGGATTCGCTGCCGACTGGTGCGCGCCCTTCCACGAAGCCTTCGCGCGCGCTCGCTGCTCCTCGAGCGCCCGATTAAACTCGACATCCTTCAGATGGAGACCCTGGTCACGAAGCACATCGGTGATGAAATCGAGAGGAAGGCCAAACGTGTCATACAGCTTGAACGCTTTCTCACCGGGATACCAGACGACGTCCTGTTTTTTCTTGAGGTCGAGTAGTGGCTTAACTTCTTCGTCCAGCTTCTTCAGGCCAACCTCGACTGTCCGTCCGAACGCGCGCTCCTCCTCATCAAGCACACGGTTCACTCGACCGGCGCTCTCGGCCAATTCCGGATACGCATTCCGCATCTGCACGCGCACTTCGTCGGACATCTTCGCCAGGATTGGTCCCGGTGCGTGAAGAGCCTTCGCGTGCCGTATCGCGCGCCGGATGATCTTTCGAAGCACATATCCGCGTCCTTCGTTCGACGGCAGCACTCCATCGCTGATCAAAAACGTGGTTGCGCGCGCGTGATCTGCAATCACTCGCAGCGAAGCAGCACCTCCGCGCCCGGCCTCTAATTTTTCTTCCTTTTGCAGGTCAACGCCGCACAATTCCGCTGCGCGCTCGATCAGTGGCACAAAAAGATCCGTGTCGTAGTTCGAAATCACGTTTTCGAGCACAGTCGTCGTGCGCTCCAGCCCCATGCCTGTATCCACAGACGGCTTCGGCAGCGGAATCAAATTTCCGCTCGTATCGCGGTTGAATTGCATGAATACAAGATTCCAAATCTCAACGTAACGCCCGCAATCGCAGGGAAATGCGCACTCCGTGTGGGCCTCGTTAGAGGACGCCGGGCCCATGTCGTAAAAGATTTCGCTGCATGGACCGCACGGCCCCGTATCCCCCATGGCCCAGAAATTGTCTTTGACTCCCGGAATCGCCACCACGCGATCCTGCGGCGCGCCAGTCGCTCTCCACAAATCCGCCGCTTCCGAATCGACGCCCAGCGTCTTCCCCGGCGAAACCTCCGCTCCGCCAAATACTGTGAAATAAAGCTTATGCACTGGCAATCCGAACCATTCCGGCGAAGTCACCAGCTCCCAGGCGTACGCAATCGCATCCTTCTTGAAGTAATCGCCGAACGAAAAATTCCCCATCATCTCGAAGAAAGTCTGGTGTCGGTTCGTGAATCCCACATTCTCCAGATCGTTGTGCTTGCCGCCGGCCCGCACGCACTTCTGGCACGTGGTCGCGCGCGAATAGGGACGCTGCTCGAGTCCAAGAAAGACATCCTTGAACTGGTTCATCCCAGCGTTGGTGAACAGCAAAGTGGGATCATTCGCGGGAACGAGCGATGAGCTGCGGACCACGGTATGGCCCTTCTGCTTGAAGAATTCAAGGAACGTGCTGCGAACTTTGTCGCCCGTCCACTTGGTGGCGGATGGATTACCGGTCAAAGTTGACCTCAGTTGACGTCAGGTCGAATGAAACAGGATGCCGATGGCTTGCAACTCAACATTATTGCAGATGAGGCAGGGAGCCGCAAAGCGGGCCGGGAACCGGTGAGGCGGGCCGGATTGGCTCAGCAACCGGGGGGAGCAGAACTGCAAAACGCGAAAGTGTACCCAAGGGAATGATCTCGCTACGATTGTTTTCTGAGAGTTGCGAGGTCTTTCCTTACCCGCGAGTGTATCCAGGGGAATTGAGATGTTTTGCGGCAGAGAGCGGGTGATTCCCATTTTGGGAAAGCCTTCCGACGCAAGTTGCTGCTTCGCCTTTACCTGCCAGTTACTCCACGTATAGAATAACTTAAAGGTAAGCAGTTGTCAAGTGCGAAAGGAGGAGACGGCGATTCAGCCTGCACCCTCGAGCGGATTTTTCGCAGTGAGTGAGCGGGTCGAGGGTCGTATAAGGGGACACCCGTCTCGCTGGCGCGTGGGTCGCTAGCGCGCGAACAGAGTCGCGATCAGGTCGTACGTTTCGTGGGCAACGATGCAGGGAAGCGCTCGCCGATAGCGCGCGAAATAAAGCGCGAACGTTACGAAAATGAGCGCGACCGTGGTGACGCCGAACCATCCGTAATAAATATGATACGACGCTTGAAACAGCGTGCTCGCCACGACGGAGAGCGCGGTCGAGCCGGTCAGCTCGATCAACTCAGTCATCAGATAGGCGCGAACTAGAAGTTCCTCGAACGCCGGCGTCACCAACAAATACAAGAAACTCCAGGGCGTCCAGAAAGTTCCGCGGCCCCAGTAATGGTTCGTGGTATGAGAAACAGAGATGCCAAGCTCGTTCAGCGCAACCGCGATTACACCCGCGCCAATCGCAGTAACGATTAGCGCCCCGACCGCAAGCGCAACGCCGACCCCACAGTCCGCGAAAGACCATCGCAGCCCGATATCCCAGAATTTGCGCCCGCTTCGAGCCAGAACATAGCCGAGCAGTACGATCACCAACACATCGCTCGCCGCTGCGAACACCCATCCCAACGGCGAGGTGCCTGCGAACTTTTCCTGGCCCGACATAAAAATGTGTATGCTTCCGGTCAGCGGCCGCAGGAACGCGATCGCCAGCACCAATGCCAGTTCGAACCATCGCATGCGTTTGTCGCGCGATAGATTTCCGGGGACAGGAACTGCAACAGTCGGCGTTGGAAGGGTCGTGTCGCTCACTCCGAAGATATAGCGCGACTTGCATCGTGCCGCGACGCTGAAAAAGGGGCAGGGTACTTAAGCGATACGTTCCGTATGAGCATCGCGCGCAAAATCGGCGATTCCGCGTCGGCCGTCGAGAAAATCACTGCGCTCCTCCTTGCCGGAAAAGTCCGCGACGCGTTAAACGCCGCCCGCGTCGCCGCCAAAAAATTTCCGCGCGACGCAAACGTTCTCACCCGCCTGGCCGACGCGCTCTACATGCACGGCGATTTGCGCGACGCCGAAAAGCACTACCGCCTCGCCCTCGAGTACGATCCTGAAATTTTCCAGGCCCACTACGGCCTAGGTTCCACACAACGAGCCTCCGGCGCTTTCTCCGCCGCCGCAGAGAGTTTCGAGCGCGCCCTAGCCATTGAGCCTGACGATCCGGACGCTCGGATCGCACTCGCTGGTTACCGCTTCTCGCTGGGTGACGTCGACGAGGCCATCGACCTAAACGAACGCGCCGCCACGCTGCCCGACGTCGATTCCGAAACAGAAGTTAAAGCGCGCCTCGAAATCGCCAAAATCATTCCCGGAAGCCCAAAGCGAGGAAACGCCGAAATCCTGAAAGCCCGCACCGGCTGGGCGTCGCTCGCCGAAAAAAATCTCCGCGCCGCGCAGAAGAAAGGCGCAAAAACTACAAAACAAAAGTCCGCCTCATCTTGCTCCAAACCCGCATCCGCCAGATTCGCAGCAGCAAAATCGAAATCCGGCGCGCCCGCCCAAACCAAACTCCGCATCGCCTACATCTCCGCCTTCTTCGGCTCGCGCAACTGGATGAAGCCTGTCTTCGCCGTCGTCAACGAACACGACCGCACGCAGTTCGAAATCCACCTTCTCCGTGACGACGAAACTCCCACCCCCGCCTCTGGCTACCGCCGCCATCGCGACGACAAAATTCACGACATCACCGGCGCCACGAACGACCAAGCCGCCGCGATTATCCGGAAACTTGGCATCGACGTCCTCATCGATCTGAACGGTTACAGCTACACGCGCCGCCTCGATCTGATGCTTCGCAAGCCCGCCCCCGCGCAAATCGGCTGGTTCAACATGTACGCCACTACCGGCATGCGCCAGTACGACGCCATCATCGGCGACGCGCACGTCGTCGAAAACGAAGAGGCTCCGTTCTACTCCGAAAAAATTATCCGCGTCCCCGGTACGTATCTCGCCTTCAACGTTCAGTACGAAGCTCCGGACGTCGCTCCGCCTCCGTGCCTCATCGCACCCGGCCGCGTGCTCACCTTCGGCTGCCTCGCGCCGCAGTACAAAATCGCTCCGCCTGTCCTGGCTTCGTGGGCGGAAATTCTGAAAGCCTCTCCTAACACTCGCCTAATTCTCCGCAACACCTCCCTGAGCGATTCAGGGAATCGCGGCGCAGTCCACGCTCGCTTCGCGAACCTCGGCGTCGCGGCCGACCGCGTCGTCCTCCATCCGCCCGTCGAACATTTCGACTTTCTGAAGACCTACGCGGAAATCGACGTTGCGCTCGATACCTTCCCGTACAGCGGCGGCACCACCACCATGGAAGCACTCTGGCAGGGCGTGCCCGTGCTTACATTCGACGGCGAACGCTGGGCCAGTCGAACCAGCAAATCCTTGCTTCTTGCAGCGCGGTTTGAGGATTGGGTGATGCCTTCGCGCGAAGCCTACATCAAGCGCGCGATCGATCTCGCGCATTCGGAACGCACGCCGGCAATGCTCGCTGCGCTGCGCGACGGCATTCGATGGAATCTACTCTCTTCAGCGGTGTGCGATACGGCGCGGCTGTGCGGGGAACTCGAGGCTATTTACAGAAAAATCGCCCGGCGGCCAGCGACCGATCGGCATCCGTAATCGCCGTCGCTTCGCGCCCGCCGGGCGCATACGCTAAACCTGGTTGAGCGATCAGGTGATCCAGTCCTTGCGAATCGGGCTGACAGTCAGATTCTCCACCTTCTTTAGCGGCACCTTTTTCAGCTTCTTGGCCGAGGACTTTTTGCCTGTCTTTTTCGCTGCCATTTGCTTTCCCTCCGTTTACATTCTGTGCTTCAAGGCCTCTGCTTTAAACTCACAGCCGGAAGCCCGGGGCCGGACCTCGGGGTTACCTTCGACCTGACGCCCGTTTATATGCAAGAAGCTTGCCAACGTCAATCGCCGAGCAAAACAGCCCAAGCAGTTTGCTTTCTGCTCGTTCCTCGCTCGTATCGCTCCGGATTATGCTCGACCGTGCTCAGAACGCGTTGAATTTCTCCTCGGGAGTTGAATTTATCAACATACTCCCCGACGTCCACGCACTTCGCGCGAGGGATGCCTCGGAGGAGATCCCTCGCGCTGTGCGGCAGCCGCTGCCCGTTTCGGCGGCTAATCCTGCGGCTTGTTTTTCTTCATGGCTTCTGCGGTCCAAGGCGGCACCACTCCGTTCACGCGCGCGTACGCGATGGATTGCCCCAAATGCTCGTGGGCATGCGTCACCAATATGTAGATCACGTCGCCCTGATTCGCCTCCGGTCCCAGCTTTGGCAGCGGTTTCGCGAAATCGGCGTTTGACAGCGCCGCAACCGCGGCGTGCGCGTTATCGAACGATTTGTTCAACGCCGCAATGATCTGCGCCTTGTCGGTCGTGGATTTCTCGAAGCTCTTCGGGTCGATCCCCGACGGCATCGCATCGCCCTTCATGGCCAGAATGCCATAGTTCGCCAGCGAGATGTGCAGGAAGACTTCCGAAATCGAACGCACTCCGTCGCCGGGCCGCCAGGTGTACTTTTCCTGTGGAATGGCTTCGGCCAACCCCACGAATTTCTTGTGCATGTCATCCAGATCCTGCAGCGACTGTGCCTTCATGTCGTAGCTGGGCGCGGTCTTATCGGTCGATTGCATGGCTTGGGCGGCATTCTGGCCCGCGGCCCGGGCCATCGAGCCGTTACACAGAAGGGCCAAAGCCAGAACGGGAAGCAGGAATTTCTTCATTTCAATTCTCCTTTTTGGGCGTGAAAAATTGCTTCGGATCGCTTCATTAACTGATTCCTGTCGTGATGACGGGCCGTACGGCTGGTTTCTGCGGGCTTAGACGCGCGGTCGGCCGCCTCGCGCTGGGGAGAGTGACCAATTTACAAAAATTTAAGGTGGATCGAACCCGGATTAGCGATCACGTGCTGGGCCTGGTGAGACTTAATCCGGAGCGCCGGTGGATTCGGCGTCCGCTTCGGCATCGGGTAGCTCGGGCAGGTCCCCGCGCGTTAAGCCCTTCAGCTCGGCACGGATGATTTCGGAGGAAAACCCAGCTGTAAGCAGGTTGCGGTACAGCGAGGCCAGCCTTTTCTGCTCCAGCGGCCCGCGCAGGTGAGAAAGCTTCCGTTGGATCCGCTGCCGTATCAGGGCAGCTTCATCGTTCTCGGCAAAGACGGTCGCAATCGCCGTCTGGATATGGCGGTCGGGAACGCCTTTCGCCCGCAGGTCGCGCGCGATCCGGAACTTACCCTGCCGTCGAACGCGGGCATGTTGGGCAGCGAAGTTCTGGGCGTACTTTGCATCGTCCAGATAGGCCAACTCGCTAAGCCGCGCCAGAATCGGCGGAACCAGTTCCTTATTCTCGGCGCGCCCCTCGAGATATTTCTTCATTTCCTGTACCGAGTACGCGTGCCGCATCAGCGCGCGCTGCGCCGACATGTAAAGTTGTTCGGGAGTTCCTAGCTTGCGGGCAGGCTTACCGGAGCGCATGCAAACGAGAATAGTCTCGCAACCGAAACGGCGCAACTAACTAGCCGCGTGGGGCAATGAATTGTGGCCCTGCGGCGTTCGTCGACGGCCACCCGAAGCTCGTCATCCTGAGCGTAGCGAAAGATCTCTCTTCGCTTTTCTGCTCGGTCGCGCACAGGGCTCCGATGAGCAGCCCAACGAGCAGGGAACTACCGCACAAAAAAAAGGCACGCCGCTCACGCAGCGCGCCTGCAAAATCTCAAAGCATATTCCGTAATTACTTCCGGTCGAACTCCGTCATCGCGCGTTCCATATCCTCGCGAGCCGTATCCGCCGAAGAACGCACACCCTGCACGCGCAGCCGGAAATCGTCCGGATTCGAAGCACGCGTAAGAGCTTCTTCCAGCGTGATCAAGTTGCGGCTGTACAGATCGAACAGCGATTGATCGAAGGTCTGCATCCCGTACTGGCTGGTGCCGGCCGCGATCGCGTCGCGGATCATGCGCGTCTTGTCCGGGTTAATAATGCAATCGCGAATGTAGCCCGTGTTCACCATCACTTCCACGGCAGGCACGCGGCCACTTCCATCCGTCTTACGCACCAGGCGCTGGCTGATAACGGCCTTCAAAGTTCCCGCAAGCTGCAAACGAATCTGTTTCTGCTCCGGCGGAGGGAATACCGCAATGATGCGCTGAATCGTTTCGGTCGCATCCAGAGTGTGCAAAGTCGAAAGAACCAGGTGGCCCGTTTCGGCGGCGAGCAGCGCCGTCGAAATCGTTTCCAGGTCGCGCATTTCGCCGACTAGAATCACGTCCGGGTCCTGACGCAGGGCGGCGCGCAACGCCGTTGAGAACGACGCCGTGTCGACTTCGATTTCGCGCTGGTTGATGAATCCCTTCTTGTCGCGATGCAGGTATTCGATCGGGTCTTCAATCGTCATGATGTGTTCGGCGCGCAGAGAGTTCACGCGGTCGATCATCGCGGCAAGAGTGGTCGATTTACCGGAACCGGTGGTTCCCGTTGTCAGAATCAGCCCGCGCTGTTCTTCGCAAATGGTGTTGATGATGCGCGGCAGCTCGAGTTCTTCGATGGTGCGGATCTTGGTGGGAATGACGCGCAGAACCATGCCGACGTTTCCACGCTGCTGGAACACGTTCACACGGAAGCGTCCCAGGCCGGCGACGCCGTACGCCATATCGAGTTCGGCGGTTTCCTTGAACTTCTGCTTCTGGCGGTTCGTCATCATGCTGAACGCCATCGAAAGCATTTCTTCCGGGGTGATGCGGGGCACGTCCGTCAAGCCACCCAGGTTTCCGTCGACGCGTAAATACGGGTGGTTTCCGACCTTTAGGTGCAAGTCGGACGCGCGGCTTTCGACGGCGCGGCGCAGAAGATCGTCAATATTGATTGCCATGGATTCCTCAGGTGCTGTCGCTTCAAGTCAACGTAGCACGCGGGGTAATGCGCAACAATCGCGATACGGAGGGGCGGTGCCAAAAGGGGTAACCTGTTCCAAAGGGCAGGTTTGCAGCTTAGGCGCGGAAGCTCCATCAGTAGCGCGGGCAACCTTGCCGGTCGTCTTTGATCGGAATGGTTGTAGCGGGGAAGAAGCACGGGCGCGTCGCTCACTTCACTCAGGAGGGCCCGCGGTCACTCAAAAAAGCCTTGTCATACAACACCGCCGCCAGCACCCCGCCAAGCAGCGATCCCACCCAGTAAACCCCATGATTCGTCCAATGCCGCGATGCCAACGCTGGCCCAAACGTCCGCGCCGGATTGAACGACGCCCCAGTGAAGGGCAGCGCAAAAATCGCGCCCGCAGAAACCATCAGCCCGGCCGCGAATCCCGACGCCCGATGACGATCCGCATGCTCGCCCACCGTCGTCGCGAAAAAAATGAAAACAACAAGGAACGTCAGCGCCCCTTCGAGAAGCATCCCGTGGAAGCGGGTAAAATCCGCGGCAAGGTTCGGCGTGACAGTCCCCAGCACTTCGGCGCGCCAGTTCGCTTCGGGCAAAATCGCGAGCACCAGATATGAAGCCGCCACCGCGCCGGCAAGCTGCGCAATCCAGTAGAACAGCGATTGCAGCGTGCTCAGCCGCTTGGTTACCCAGAATCCGATCGTCACCGCCGGATTCAGATGTGCGCCCGAAATATGCCCAAGAGCCACGATCAGGATGGCGTAAGTGAGCCCGTACGCGGTCGCAACACCCATCGTCGTCAGCCCCGGCTGGCCGTTCGCGCGCAAATACTGGTCGGAAGCCACCGCCCCGACCGCCACAAATACGAGCGCGAAAGTCCCGAAAAATTCAGCGAAAAGTTTCTGTGGAAGCGTATGCAAGAATTTCTCCCGCGCGATTCTACTGGAAGGAGAGAACGCCGTCAAAGAAGAGGGAATAGCTCTGAAAGCCGCTGATGAAGTGGGTCTCGATTGTCAAAGCGCGAAATTCTAGCCTGTGGCCGCCGGCACGCCAGCGTTCACGAAGGAGAGCCAATTGTGCCGGTCCGCTTTCCGGCCTTCCACCAACGCAAAAAATTCATCCTGGATCAGCTTGGTCACCGGGCCGCGCTCGCCCGCTCCGATTTTGATGCGATCGACCGACCGGATCGGCGTAATCTCCACCGCTGTGCCGCAGAAGAAAACTTCATCCGCGATGTAAATCATTTCGCGCGGGATCACCTGTTCCGCCACCGGAATGCCGAGGTCCTTGCAGATCGTCATCACGGTGTGCCGCGTAATTCCCGGCAGCGCGGAGTTCGCCAGTGGCGGAGTCATCACCGTCCCGTCCACCACCAGAAAAATATTCTCTCCCGATCCCTCGCTCACCTGGCCATTCGAATCGAGCGCGATACCTTCCACATATCCGTTCGCGCGCGCTTCCATCCGAATCAACTGCGAATTCATGTAGTTCGCCGCGGCCTTGGCCATTTGCGGCAACGTGTTCGGCGCCGGCCGGTTCCACGAACTCACACAAACATCCACGCCAATCTTGTGCCCGTCCTCGCCCAAATATTTCCCCCACGGATGGCACGCCATATACGTTTCGATCGGACATCCGTGCGGATCCACGCCCGCCTCGCCGTACCCGCGCAACACCACCGGCCGAGTGTAGCCCGACGGCAGCTTATTCACGCGAATCAATTCCATGTTCGCGTTGCACAATTCGTCCATCGTGAACGGCACTTCGATCCGGTAGATGTATGCGGAATTCCGCAGCCGCTGCATGTGATCTTTCAGCCGGAAAAGCGCCGGCCCTTGTGGCGTTTCGTAGCACCGGATGCCCTCAAACACGGCCGAGCCATAGCTCACCACGTGCGACAGCACGTGAATCTTCGCGTCGTCCCAATTGATGAATTTGCCGTTGTGCCAGATTTTCTCGGTCTTCGGAAATGGCATACTGAGCTCCGTGCGTTGCGAAATTTCCGCAAAATTGCGACGCGAATGCAGATTAGAGGACGGGGCCAACCGTGTCAATCACGCGAGTCCACGTATCGCGCGGTCTGCCGCTACCATTTTGGCTCACATGTATCACAAATATTTATCGAACAACCGCCGGCCTGCGCGTCTTATCGTCAGACTACCGTCCCGAAGCCTGCTCGCCGCGCAGTACCATGCACGTCGACGTCGACCGCGCCACCAGATCGCCCTTCGCATTGGTCACGTCGCACTCGACCATCCCGATATAACGACCGCGCTTCACTACCTTTCCCGTTGCGCGCAGCGTGTCGTTCCACACCGGCTTCAGAAAATTGATTTTCAGTTCCAGCGTCGTGAACGATTCATCCTCTTCCAGCGTCGACGCGAACGAAATTCCCATCGCCGCATCCGCAATGTCGCACAGAACTCCGCCATGGAGCGTTCCCATCGGGTTCGAGTGCCTGTCTGTCGCGCGAAGTTCAATCACAGCGTGGCCTTCTTCGAGCGAGGCGATCTGAAAGCCGATTAGCACGCCAATGGGAGCGAACGGTTTTCCAGTCGCGACCGCCATTTTCATCGCTTCCACTTTTTTAGCCACAGCATGCCCTCGCCGGTTCTAGTGATCGTCCTGCGCCACGTCCACGGCGCGCGGCACAGAAAATCCGGAGATCCGGCTCCACGCGCTCGTCTTCCAGTTGTCCATCACCTGCTGCTCCAGAATCCACGGCGGCACTGCGGTAAACAGATGCCGCGACAGCGCCTCCAAAAAAGGCTCGTAGAGTTCGCGCAGCTGCTTTAATTTTTTGTTGGTCTCGTCCGTGTAGCGCAGTTCGTACCCCGCCTCTTTCAGAACGCTGCGTAGCCGTGCGTACTCTTCTTCCGGAAGACGGTCCTGCTCCGGGCTCACAGGCCGCGCATAAAATACCTGTGATAGATCTACCAGCGTGTGCCGGCACATCGCAAATGTAAGCCGCGCCTGCCGCGAGCACGCACTATCGCCCATCGCGATCAGCAATGCAGTTGAGTCCAGAATTGTCGTAAGCGCCGCGATCCATGATTCGTTGCTGTGCTGCGACCGGAAATAACTCACCACCGGATACGAAATGTGGCTCTCCAGCAGTTCGGCCGACCAGCGCTCCCAATCCACAAAAAGCTGCCGCAGCGCTTCCATTCCATGCGGCCCGTTGTGGCGCCTCAGCAATTCGGCCGCTGTCGGCGGCGATCCCGCGCGCGCATCCAGCAGCACAATGCTCACTTCGCGCCGCGAGAACGCCGAGTAGATCACCGGCAGATAACTGATCACGAGAGCCAAAAAGCCGAGGCCGAGGCCGCTTTCGAAAACCACGAGGACACGTTCGATTGGCGTGTGCGGCGTGACGTCGCCAATTCCCAGCGTAAAAAGGGTTGTCCCGCTCAGGTAAAAACACATCCCAAGGCTCGGACGCGAAGGGTCGTACTTCTCGTTGCCGTAGTAGAGCAGCGCGAAACCAACCAGCAGGCTCGCGCCCCAGAGCGCAAACAGGATCAGCAGCGAAAGTGGTCCATAAAAACTGAGAAACGTCTCGCGCTGCCGCGTTCCCTTGACCTGCCGCGCTATCCATTTCCACGGCTTCCAGGTGCAAACATAAAACAGTCGCGTCAGCCGGAACCACCGCGTCACGCGCCGCGGCAGCACCACCGTCTCAAACGCTTCGAGCAAGACCAGCAGGATAATGAACAGGCCAATGAAGGCCACTGGTCTCATGCAGCGGACTCCAGCGTTGCGGTCAACGAGATGTCCGCCTTCAAAAGCCGCGAAACGGGGCAATTCGCTTTCGCGCTCGCCGCGGCAGCGTCAAACGCCGACTGCGAGAGCCCCGGCACTTTCGCGGTCACTTCCAGATGGATTTTCGAAATCGTCCATGCGCCACTCAGATTTTCGAGCGTCAGCGTCGCCGTCGTCGCGAGTTTCTCGGGGACTGCGTGAATCGTCCCAAGCTGCGCCGAAAGCGCCATCGTGAAGCAGCCCGCATGCGCCGCGGCAATCAGTTCTTCGGGGTTCGTGCCCTTCGCGTTCTCAAATCGCGTAACGAACGAATACGGCGCGTCGCTCAAAATCTTGCTCTGCGTGGAAATTGTGCCTTTTCCGTCCTTCAGTGATCCGTTCCAGACCGCCGATGCACTGCGTTCCATGTTGAGTCTCCGTTGAAGTGGGATTGCGTGATGGTACGGCGCGTTCAATAAGATGTAAACACGTGCTGTACGGATGGGGAATCTTGCGCTGGGCCGGCGCGCCACTCGCGAACGTATCACTGAGCTAATTCGAGTTTGACTTGGGCGCTTGCGCCGCGTCGGCGCGGTCCAGGTAATCCATCGTGCTATGAACTCGATGCAATAGAGTGCCGTTCACGGCTTCATACGCGCCGAAAGCAATAAACGGAATCAGCGCCACCACCACCCAGACTTTCGCCCGGGGTGACACTTTTTCTTCGGGCTCCCAGCGGAAGATTCGCCGCGCAATCTCGAACGCCACGAGCAGGCCGATGATCAGCGCCACCGAATCCGTCAGAATTTCCGAAAACGTAGCCTGGTGCGTCATCGCGCTCTGAAAGCCTGTGGCCAGATACGTCGCCGGCGAAAACAGAGTCACGTATTGAATCCAGTGGGGAAACACACTCAGCGGAATCGTGGCCCCCGAAAGAAACAGAAACACCATCCAGATCAGCTGGTTAATGATCTGCGTTTCCTGCATCGAGTTCGTCACGCTGGCCACGGTTAGTCCAAAAGCCGAAAACGTCGCCGAGCCGATCATCACCAGCAGAAAAATCACCGGCACGTTGCCCCACGAAGCCATGTGCATCACGAACCGGCCCACCAACATCTCAAAAGCAATAAACGGCACGACCAGCACGAAATTCGCGAGAATGCTGGAGGCGAGCATCGGAGCCGCTCCGAGCGGCGCTAGCCGGAAGCGCCGCAAAATGCCCTGTTCGCGGAATGTGACCAGCTGGACGCTCAACCCCCAGAACCCGCCCATCACCGTAAGCGTCAGAATTCCGCCGAAGATGTAGCTGATTTTTTCCGGCGAGCCTTTGCCCCAGATCATCACAAACAGGAAAAAGAAGATCATCGGCATCAGCAGGCTGAAGAACAAAAACATTTTGTTCCGCGTCGCCAGCCGAATTCGGATCTTCGTCAGCGCCCAGGTATTCGAGATTGCGTTCGCAGCCATGATTATTCCCTCAATCTCCGGCCGGTCAGCTCGATGAACACATCCTCGAGCGACGGCGAGTACATCTCCATGCTCTGCAGCTCGTTGTTGTCGGCTTCCAAGTGCTTCACCAGCGAAACGATCGCCTGCGGCGCCCGCGACGCGTAAAGAACGTACGTATCTCCCATCGTCCGGAAATCAGATACGCCTTCGAGCCCGCGCAGCGTGTGCTCTTCCGCTGGACGCGCCAGTCTTACCTCGATGCGCGTCGTTCCGGCCGATGACTGCTTCAGCTCTCGCGGCGTTCCGGTCTTAATGATTTTCCCATGGTCCACGATCGCCACGCGGTCGCACAACCGCTCGGCTTCTTCAATGTAGTGCGTGGTCAGTAGTACGGTCTTTTTCTCGTTGCGCAGTTCTTCGATGATCGCGTAAATCTCGCGGCGCACTTGAGGATCGAGTCCAGCGGTCGGCTCGTCCAGGAAAACCACCTTTGGATTGTTCACCAGCGCCATGGCCAGCGCGAGCCGCTGCTTCTGCCCACCGGACAGCTCTTTGTAGAAAGCGTTCTTCTTTTCCGTCAGCTGGAACCGCTCCAGCAGCGCCGTCGTGTCCGCGCGCTCTCCGTAGAATTCCGCGAATAGGTCCAGCGCTTCCTTCACCCGGACCTTGTCGGGCAGGGCCGTCGATTGCAGCACCGCGCCAATCTGCAGCTTGAACTTGTTGCCGGCCCTTTCGGGATCCATGCCGCAGACGCGCACCTTGCCGCCGTCCGCCGTCCGCATTCCTTCCAGGATTTCCACCGTGCTGGTCTTTCCCGCGCCATTCGGCCCGAGCAGGCCAAAGACCTCACCCTCGTCCACGTGGAAAGTGATGCCGCGCACGGCGTCCACCGCGCCGTAGCTCTTGTAAAGCTCCTGAACCTCGATGATGGCAGCCAAGTCCCGTTTCCTCTCGAAAGTGAACCTACTTCTATATCACAACCTAGCAGCGGTCGCGCGTTGACGCGCTCCCTTCCGCTTCACCTTCTTTGCAGCCTTCCTCTTCGCACGCTTCGGTTCCCAACCGTACTTCCTGTAGTCCATCGAAACGCCGTGAACCTGGACTCCCTCCGATTCCAGCAACCCCCTCTGGAGCGCCCCCGTCGGCTCCGGCAGCCGGATCTTCCCGCCCGCTCCGACCACCCTGTGCCACGGAATCCCTTGCCCTCGCGGGCACGCGGCCAGCGCATAACCCGCCGCTCGCGCACCTCCGCGCAGCTTGAGTGCCTTCGCCAGCGCTCCATACGTTGTTACGCGCCCTCGCGGCACTTGTTTCACCAGCTTGTACACCGAAGCCCACGACATCTCCGCCCGCCTCGCTGTAGGAAACGCAGCCGCGACCACGATACAGCACCGTCCTTTCGAAGGGAAATGCGCCTGAAATCTACCTTGACGGGTGCTGCCCAAAAGCCGGCTTAGCCGCAGTTAGCACTTGATTACCCATTGGCTTCGTGTTAACGTCAGTCGTGCGCTTTTTTCGGCGCACTGGAGTACCCGGCAATGCGTCATCAGCCGAATTCGAGCCACGCGGCACCCATCGTAGGACGGACATGTGGCCTCCGTCGGCCCGGTTTCGCCCCGATTTCTAATCGCAACTTTCAATTACTAGAAATCGCGGTAACTCCAACAAAACACTCATCACGCTCCCGCTCTAATCGCAACTCTTGCATACAATTTCCTGAGCCCGTTTTTGGTCACCGTCGAGCTCGGCAATCGCTCCGAATTTCCTCGCTGACCTCACTGCAGCCGCGCAACCTGCTCGTCACCGCCGCTTCCAATTCCGCCGAGCAGCGCTCGCCGCTCGCTCGTATCAACACCATTCACTCACCGATCCTGTTCGGTGCCCCGGCCCTGCCTGTAAGCGCGGGTCAGCGAAGCCGGCAGCCTTCGCGGCCGCCGCCCGCTCGGCCTCCAGAGGGGCCATCCTCCACCGCCACTCGAAGGCATTTCTCGTCGCATTCGCAACTCTTATCTCCGCCTCAGCTTGCAAACGCGACCTGCAGCCAGCGCCCGTGTTTAACACAGTGGGCGCATTCGACAACGCGCCGGAGCAGGAGCATCAAAATGCTGGGCACCGCGAACTCGAACGCAGTCACGAGGGCTGATCGCATTCGACGCGTCTTGTTTTTTCGCGCATCGAGTAGGCTCTCGAGTTTCGAGCAGGCGCCTCCCCTGTGTACGCGGCCACGCATTCGTGCCTCAAGAGTAATAACGCATTGGAAGCAGGGGCGCGAGTTAGCCCGTCTGTACCATTGTGATTGTAGTGGACCGTTCATACACTACGCACAAGTTCGTCACCTTACCGTAAGAATCGGGGGATTCCCGGCGGTGGCGAGGGGAGCAGAGGTGGCTTTCGTCAGGCGCAAAGGCAACTCGTACTTTCTAGTGCACAACGTGCGCCGGGAAGGAAAAGTGCGGCAGCTGCACCTGGCGCGTTTGGGGGAGCGGCCGAAGATCACGGATGACGTGGTGCGGCGCGTATCGCGCAATCATCCTTTTCTTCAACTGGATTGGCCCAGCCTGCGGGAGCAGGTCAACAACCGGGCGCCAGTGTTCGACGTTCGATCCCCTTATGTGCAGACCCTCATGCACGCACTACGCAACCTTAACCTGGACCTGGCCGATCTGACGCCGCCGATGCTGGTGTTGGCGGATCGAGCCAACTCAAGCCGAGAACTGGTCACGCAATTACGATTGCTGCGATCCACGCTCGACATCAAGTTGAATCAGTTCGAGCGAGGCGATCTGGCGGTCGCAAATGGCGGCAGGAAGTTCCGGTAGGGGGATTATCACCGTGGGTGCGCAAGCTTTACAACTCGACCCGACCCAGCGCAGCGTGGAATCTCGGGATTTCGAGGCTGGACTAAGGCGGAAGATTGTTGGGCAGGATGAAGCGGTGCAGGCGGTGGTGGACCTGTATCAGGTGTTCCGGGCGGGATTGAACTCGCCGGGGCGTCCTGTGGGGAACTTGCTGTTTTTGGGTCCGACCGGCGCGGGGAAAACGCGGGTCGTCGAGGCGACGGCTGAAGTGCTGTTTGGAGATCCGCGCGCGGTGATCAAGGTGGACTGCGCGGAATTTCAGCACTCGCACGAGATTGCGAAATTGATTGGTTCTCCTCCGGGCTATTTGGGCCACCGCGAAACGCATCCGCTGATCACGCAGGAAGCGCTCGCGCAGTATCACACCGAGAAGCTGAAGATTTCGTTTTTGCTGTTCGACGAAATCGAAAAGGCCAGCGACGCGCTGTGGCAGCTCTTGCTCGGAATTCTCGACAAAGCGACGTTGACGCTGGGCGACAACCGGCGCGTTGACCTGTCGCAGACAATGATTTTCCTTACCTCGAATCTGGGAGGGCAGGAGATCACGGAGTTGATGGTCGGCGGAATGGGTTTTGCGCCGGTAAAGCAGGCGGACACCACGGTTCGTCTCGACGAAAAAGTCGAGAAGACGGCGGCGGAAGCGGCCAAGCGCAAGTTCGCACCGGAGTTCATGAACCGGATCGATAAGACGGTGGTGTTTCATCCGCTGCGCTCGCAGCAGCTCGAGCAGATTCTGGATATCGAACTGGGAATGGTGCAGCAGCGCGTTCTAGAAACGGCGAAGGGACGGTTCTTGTTTCGTGCCACACCGACGGCGCGGGAATTTCTGCTGCGCGAAGGGACGGACTTGAAGTACGGCGCGCGTCACTTGAAGCGAGCGATTGAGCGGCATCTGGTCTATCCGCTCGCCAGCTTGCTGGCTACCGAACAAGTTTCGCTTGGAGATGTGATCTCCATCGACTGGAACGGTAGCGAAACCGGCTTGATGTTCTTGAAGGAAGCCGAAGGCGCGCTGATCCCGATGGCTTCGCCCTCTTCGGGCTTGATGTCCGATGTGGCGACAGCAAGCTCCGACGGACGTCCGGAACTTTTCCCGGCAGCTGCTGCAGCCGTGGACTTGACCGCGATTCAGCGGGTTCACCCGGTTGCGTCGCGAGGCGTCCCGGTAGAAAAAGCCAAAATCGACAAGAAATAGCTCCTCATCCTTCGCGGGATCGACGCGGTGTGCTGTCGCCTAACGGCTCGGCACGCCGCGTTTTATTTTTTTGCTGAAAAATTTCGGCGCGGGCCAGGCGTAGTAGGGGTTGCAGCTACTCTTCGCGGTATTCCATGGGCTCGTCGAAGCTGCCGCCATAAATGTTCGGCACCTTTGCTCCCATCGGTCGCAGGTAGGTAGTGAGTTGTCCGCGATGGTGAATCGCGTGGTTGAGCATGAACTGGAGATAAAGCACAGCAGGCTGGTTGTACATTCCAAAGAAGGGAATACGCGTCGCCCAGAATTCCGGCGTTAGTTTCTTTACCTTTTCAATCTTGATCGCGAACGCATCGTCGTAAAGCGAAGCAATATCTGCGGGTGTCGTGTCCGCCGGAACGGTCTCCTCGTCGTCTTCCATCTCAAACTTCCCAATCAGGAAGCTGCGCAGAAACCATATATCCACCGACGCGAGATGCCACGCCAGCTCGATCGCGCTGCGGGAGTTTTCATGCGGCCGGTAGTTGCAGTTCTCAACGGGGACGGCGTGCAACACCTTCGACGTAGTCGCGCCTTCTTTTTTGACGCACGCGAGGAAGATTTTTGCGAGGACCTCCGCCTGTTCAGGAGAAAGCGAGGCGACCTCGATTACGTCCTTCATGGCTGCCAGCGCAGGATGGGCTTCCGCGCAGCTGCGACTTCATCGAGCCGGCCGACGCGCGTCGAATGTGGCGCCGTCTTCACCAATTCCGGGTTCGATTCGGCTTCGGCGGCGATCGACTTCATCGCATCGATGAAGGTGTCGAGTTCTTCCCGCGACTCCGACTCGGTAGGCTCAATCATCATCGCGCCAGGAACGATCAGCGGAAAAGCCGTGGTGTAAGGGTGGAATCCGTAGTCGATCAGCCGCTTCGCGATATCCATCGTATTCACGCCGCGAGCTTTCTGCCGAGCGTCGCTGAAGACCACTTCGTGCATGGACGGCAGGTCGTAGGGCAGGTCGAACAGGCCTTCCAGGTTTTTGCGGATATAGTTCGCGTTAAGCACAGCATCTTCGGTGGCCTGTCGAATGCCAGGACCGTACGCCAACGTGTAGGCCAGCGCTCGCAACAGAACGCCAAAATTTCCAACGAACGCCCGCACGCGGCCCACTGATTTCGGACGGTTGAAATCGAGCGCGTAGGAGCCGTTGTCTTTCCTCACGACGACGGGAGTAGGGAGGAACGGCTCAAGGATTGTCTTCACCATGACTGGTCCCGCGCCAGGGCCGCCTCCACCGTGCGGCGTGGAGAAGGTTTTGTGCAGGTTTAGGTGCATCACGTCGACGCCAAAGTCGCCCGGTCGCGTGACACCGGCCAGCGCGTTCATATTTGCGCCGTCCATGTAAAGCAAAGCACCGCGCTCGTGCAGAATTGCGGAGATTTCCGCGATGCGCTCTTCGAACACGCCGAGCGTGCTCGGATTGGTGAGCATCAGCGCTGCGACATCGGGCGTGCAGAACTCGCGCAGGTGATCGGTATCAATCTGGCCGCGTTCGTTGGACTTGATGTTTCTTACTTCGTAGCCGGCAATGACTACAGACGCGGGATTGGTGCCGTGCGCGGAATCGGGGATGAGTACGGTGCGGCGCGCGTCGCCACGGCTTTCGTGGTACGCGCGAATCATCAAGAGGCCCGCAAGCTCGCCCTGGGCTCCGGCGGCGGGCTGAAGGGTCACGGCGTTCATGCCGGTGATTTCGAGCAGACACTTCTGAAGATCATCGAGAATGCGGAGGCAACCTTGCGACAATTCCGCCGGCTGTTCGGGGTGTTCGGTGGCCAGTCCATCGAGCCGCGCGACGAACTCGTTAACGCGCGGGTTGTATTTCATGGTGCAGGAGCCGAGCGGGTACATGCCGAGATCGATCGCGTAATTCCACGTGGAAAGCCGGGTAAAGTGGCGGATCACTTCGATTTCGCTGACTTCCGGAAATCCCTCCACAGAATCGCGAGTGAAGGCAGCGCCAAGCGCGGCGGGCGGGTCGACGGCGGGGACGTCGAGCGGCGGAAGTTCCATGCCGCGCTTGCCGGGCAGCGAGTGTTCGAAGATCAGCTTTTCATTTTGGCTGACGTGCTGGCGCACCTTGCGAATTTGCGACGCAGGCGCCTCCAGGTCTGTGACTTTCGTATTCAATTCCAATTTCTCCTTCCAACAAGAACGTATGCAGCGGGCCGATGGATCTCCGGCGGCTTAAACAGGCTGCTCCAAGATTTTCCGAACGGCGGACGCGAAGCGCTCGATTTCAGCGCGGGGCATGGTTTCCGTGACGCAGACCACGCCGCGTTTGGTGAGTTCGGGATAATGAACGCCGAGCGTGTAGGGGCCGATGATTTTCTCTTTCAGAAGCTCCGCATTGATCATTTTCACGGAGCGCGGGAATTCGAGCGTGAACTCGTTGAACGACGGGCCGGAGAACGCGAGCTTTACGCCAGGAATCTTCAGCAACTCGGCCTGCGCGAAGCGGGCCTTCGAAAGATTCTGGTGCGCCTGTTCGCGGATCCCTTCCTTGCCGAGCAGGCAAAGATGAATCGTGGCGGCAAGTGCGTAGAGAGCTTCGTTGGTGCAGATGTTGGAAGTGGCCTTCTCGCGGCGGATGTGTTGTTCGCGCGTAGCGAGGGTGAGCACAAACCCGCGATGGCCTTCCGCATCACTGGTCTGGCCTGCGAGGCGGCCGGGCATCTGGCGGACAAATTTGTCGCGCGTGGCGATGACGCCAACGAATGGGCCGCCGTAGCTCGGTGGAATGCCGAATGCCTGGCCTTCCATCGCGACGATGTCCGCATCCGCCGGCGGCTTTACGATACCGAGCGATAGCCCTTCAGCGATGGCGGTAACGAGCAGGGAATTTTCGGAGTGCGCAGCGGTGGCGAGCGCTGGAATGTCTTCAAGGACGCCAAAGAAGTTCGGCGACTGCACGACGACGGCGGCAGCCGTCGCAAGTTTTTCGCTGGTAAGTTGCGATTGATCCAGTTGTCCAGAGGCGGTGAAGCCGATCTCTTCGACTTCAAGGCCAAGATTTCTAGCGTAGGTGTGCGCAACCTGACGGTATTCGGGATGAACCGAACGCGCAATCAATACGGCGTGGCGATCGGTGATGCGCTCGGTCATCAAGATGGCTTCGGTAAGCGCCGTGGAACCGTCGTACATCGAAGCGTTGGCGACGTCCTGGCCGGTAAGCTGGCACATCAAGGTTTGGAATTCGAAAATCGCGGTGAGCGTGCCCTGCGCGAACTCGGCCTGATACGGAGTGTAGGAAGTGAGAAATTCGCCGCGCTGAATCAGTGCGTCAGGCACCACGGAGCGGAGATGCTGATAGACGCCGGCTCCAAGAAACGACGCGTAACCACGCGTATTTTCCGCGGCGCGATCCTGGAAGTAGCGGATGATCTCGCTTTCGGAAAGCGGACCGGGCAGATTCAAAGGCTTGGTGAGGCGGAACTTTTCCGGGATTGAAGTGAAAAGGTCGCCTATCGATTTCGCGCCGATGTCCGCGAGCATCTCGGTGCGTTCGGCCGGGCTTTTAGGCAGATAGCGCATTCGGTTTAGTGTTCCTTTGCTTTTTGGGCGACGTAGGCTTCGTAGGCGGTTGCGTCCATCAAAGCCGCGAGTTCGCTGGGATCGGAGAGCTTCACTCTCACGAGCCACGCCGATTTGTGCGGGTCTTGATTGATCTTTTCGGGGGCGTCGGCGAGCAATGGATTGGCTTCCGCGACCTCGCCGGACACCGGGCTGAAAATCTCGCTGACGGCCTTTACGGATTCAACCGTGCCGAACGACGCTCCGGCCTTCACAGTCGCGCCGGGCTTGGGCATTTCGACGAAGACAACGTCACCGAGTTCCTGCTGGGCGTAGTCGGTGATGCCGATCGTGCCGACGGAGCCGTCCACGTGAATCCACTCGTGGTCTTTGGTGTAGCGGTAATCAGCCGGGTACATTCTTACCCCCTATTGGATGCGACATTACGCTTGAGGTCGCTTGTAAAATGGCAGCGGAATAATGCGCGCGGCGACAGCCTGTCCGCGGATGTTGATGTCGATCGCCGTGCCGACCGAGGATGAGCCGGGTGGAACGTAAGCCATTCCGATGTTCTTTTTGAGATAAGGTGAAGGGCATCCGCTGGTGACGGCGCCGACTTCGCGGCCTGCGATCGAAACAGGATAACCGTCGCGGCCGATGCGCTTATCGAGCATCTCGAATCCCACCAGCTTGCGGGGAACGCCGTCCTGTTTTTGCTTCGCGAGAACCTCACTGCCAAGGAACGGCGCCTTTTCCATCTTGCAAATCCAGCCAAGGCCGGCTTCCCATGGCGTGGTAGTGTCGTCGATTTCATGTCCGTAGAGGCACATGCCCGCCTCGAGTCGAAGCGTGTTACGGGCGCCGAGGCCGCAGGGAATCATGCCGTGAGATTTTCCGGCTTCCGTGAGTGCGTGCCATATCTTTTCGGAGAACTGTGGATCGAAGTAGAGCTCAAAACCATCCTCGCCGGTGTAGCCGGTCCGCGCGATCAGGCAGTCGATGCCGCTGACTTTGCCGAATGTGAAATGGTAGTAGCGGATCGGCGCGAGATCCACCGGCGTGAGCGGCTGCAGAATTTCTTCGGAGCGCGGACCCTGGATCGCGAACTGCGAGTAGCGCGGTCCGGTGTTCTCCGCGCGAGCGTCGAATTTGTTGTTGGCGACGATGTGCGCGAAGTCCGCGTCCTGATTGCTCGCGTTGACGCAGAGCAGAAAGTCCGTAGGCGAGATTTTGTGGACGAGCAGGTCGTCGACGAACGTGCCGCGAGTAGTCATCAGACCGGAGTAATGAATCTGGCCGATGTCGAGCTTCGCGGCGTTGTTGCAGCTCACCCACTGAACCAACTTTTCAGCGTCGGGGCCGGTGATTTCGAGCTCGCCCATATGGCTCACGTCAAAAAGTCCGGCGCGGGTGCGGACGGCTTCGTGTTCGGCGAGGATGCCGGAGTATTCAAGCGGCATATCCCAACCTCCGAAGTTGACCATGCGGGCGCCAAGCTGGCGGTGGGTTGCGTTCAGAGCTGTTTTGCGAAGTTCGGTCGGTGCCGGCGTGCTCACTCAGTTCGTCCTGGAAAAATGGCGAGAGAAACCGTAAACACCGAAGCTAGCATGCGTGTTTTGGGGTGTCAAGAAACGGGCCCAGTGGGCGATTTTGACGTCGAGAAAACGCCGGAAATTGAGTGCCGAACTGGGCGTGTCGAGTAGGGAATTGCGCGCTCCATGGCGCTTGTTAGGCTCGTTTTGGTGTCCTACGATTAAAACACTGGGGCGATTCCGCTCCCTTTCGAGGCTCCGATGGTCCAGACGACGCTGTGTTCGCAATGCGATAAGCCGGAACGGAATTGTACCTGCGAGAAGTACTGCTGCCACTGCCACTCGCAATTCGGCGTCCGGATGGCCGCGGATGGGATATATTACTGTCCCGACTGCCGCGAGGCGTGCGACGTGGCGTTGGCCGATTCGGATGACCACTGAACCAGCGCGGACGGAGCTCCTGCTTCATGACGACGCGCGGCTGATGGCCGCGGTAGGCGCGGTGATTTCCTTTTCCTCCACGCGTTGTGGATTGACTGCCGAGTCGCAAGAGGCGTTGACGTCTGCGGCTATCGAGGCGTGCAAGGAAACGTTTCCGCTCTTAAAGTCTGGCGCGCCGGGCGAGCCGGAATTGAAGATGGCGGTTTCGGATTATCCGGATCGCGTGGAAGTGGAGATTGAGCACGAGGGTGACGCAACGCCGACGGCGGGACTCGATTCGTTCGCCGGCAACCTGCAAGCGGCGGGCGGCGCAGGGTTGAACGCGGCACTGCAGAAGACCAGCGTGGACCGCGTGCAGTATGAAACGAAAAACGGAGTGTCGCGGATGACGCTGATCAAGTACTGCCAGCGCGGAGCTAGGGTTTAGATCGGCGCAACGGAAGTTCCTCTCAGACTTCATTCCTGAAAATTTCGAAGCCGAAAAACAAACGGCGCGCCGAATTCTATTCCGGCGCGCCGCCGTTGGATATTTAGGTCGATTGAAACTAGATTGGAGACGCAAACGCCTTGGTCTGGATCAGCGACATCAACTCGTCCTGAGTGACTGGAGCGTCGATCTTAAGACGATCGCCCGCGGGCACGACCGTGATATGGTCCAGCGTTTTGGCCATCGTTGGATCGGTCTGCGCGACCTGGTAGCGGCGGTACATCACCCCAGCTTGCAGCGCGGCGGCGAGAGTATTCGCGTCATTCACCGAATCGCACACGGCCTGAAAGTGAGCATCGACGCCGCTGTCAGCGCTGACGTAGATGGTCATGGCATGCATGCGGTCGACGATCTGTTGCGCCTGCGGGAACTGGCTCGCTTGAGGCAGGAGCTGCTGCATCGCGAGATGCGTGTAGTTCCTGTCCAGCACGGCCCACAGAATGCCGTTGCCATTTGCTTCCTGAATCAGCGGGTAGAGTGTGGAATTGTTGGCAAGGCTTTCGGCGGCGCCCATGCGGACGTTGATCAGTTTCTCGAGCGCCGAGCGATGGCCGAAGGCGGCGGTGTTCGCGTCGATGAAGAGGAACAGAATGTCGTTTGCGCCTGCGCCGGTGCCGAAGGCGTAGAGATGGTAGCCCTGCACGTCGACCATGGGCATCTTCTGCGCTTTGAATTTGGCTTCGCTCGAACTGGGATCAAAACTGCCCAGCGCGACGCCGACAATTTCCTCGCCCTTGCCGTTCGAGATGCCGCCCCACGCGAGTTCATCCACTTGCGAGTTGGGATCTACCCCGGCGGACTTCAGAAACTGTTCGAATTGCACGAAACGCGACGGGAGAAGCTGATCGCGGAGCTGCGGGAACCAGGAGTACTTGCGCGACGCTTTCAGATCGGCGTAGGCGAACTCGCCGATGTCTTTCGGAAACATGCCGATGACCGACGCGTTCAAAGTCGCTGCGAAGACGCGCCTTGGAATCGCGGTGACGGCGCCAATCAGCACAGCGGCGGCGAGCACGGCGAGAGTTGAGATTCTTACGATTCGATTCCTCACGTTTGTATTCCCCTCAGTTCGAATTCAAATTCCAAAAATACAATTTCGAGCGTCAAGAAACCGGTCCGGCAACCCGAGCGGCGAGCGATGCGGATTCGCTTCGCAGCTCGTCGGCAAATTTCTGATCGGTGATCGATTCCAGATTGATCTCCACGTTGGCGAGCGCGCCGTGTACGGCAGCAGCAGCCATCAAACGGCCAACTCTTACGTCCGAGGCCATCGACGCACTGGAGATCGCACGCAGGGAACCGAGACGATCGAAAGCGTCGGCTGCCTGACGGGCAACTTCAAGGGGCACGGTGGCGGCTCGGTGGAGGGCAAGTTGGATGGCTTCTTCGCGATGCGTCTTCTGTTCAGACGTTTGCTGGGGCAGTTTGTAAGCAGCCATCACGTGCTCGAATGAGGCAGCGTCGTGGTCAACGGCTTCGGAAAGGAACTTCGAGGTCGCGTGAAACTCGGCGACAGCGTTGCTGAGTTGATCGACGTAGGCGGCCTGAGCTTTCTTTTTCCGTGAAAGCCCAGCAACCATCTGGCCGAGGCTTGCGCCAAGCGCTCCGGCCAGCGCGCTCACTGAGCCGCCTCCCGGAACGGCGGTAGGCGCGGCGACGGCATCGAGAAACAGCTGCGCGAGTGACGCCAGCTTGCCGGGACCTTCAGACAAAGCGCCGCCCGATAGCGACGCCTCCATACGATTTTCAAACACCTGGGCGGGCGAAAAGTTTTCGAGTTGGAGATAGAAGTCGGCGGTGATTTCGATGGCCCGCTTGGGAATCAGGCCGACGATTTCGCTGCCGACGATCGAGACGCCGTAGCGTTCGGCTTCGCGCTTGACCATTTCGAATACGCGGTGCAGCGGCGTCTGCTCGAAGTCAGTCATGTTGATGGAGACCTGGGCGAGTTTTCGGGCTTTCAGGTCTACGCCCATGGCTTTCACGTAGCGCAAACCACCATTTGAGAAGCGGATGTTCTTGCCGATTTTTTTTGCGATTTCGATGTCATGAGTATTGAGATTGATGTTGTAGGCGACGAGAAATTTGCGCGCGCCTACAACGACTGCGCCCGCGGTCGGATGCAGCGCCGGCCCGCCAACGTCGGGCGCACGTTCGGGATTCTTTAGCGCTTCGACAACGAGGCCCTCGAATTGTCCGCGGCGGATGTTTTCCAGGTTAGCGCGTTCGGGACGCTCGGCGGCGGCTTCGTAGAAGTAAACGGGAATCTTGAAGCGTTCCCAGATTTCGCGGCCGACTTTTTTCGAGAGCGCGACGCAGTCTTCAATCGCGACACCTTCGACGGGGATGAACGGCACCACGTCGGTCGCGCCCAGGCGTGGGTGCGCGCCGGTGTGCTTCGTTAGATCGATCAACTCAGCGGCTTTGCCGACTCCGCGCAACGCCGCTTCGGCGACGGCTTCGGGCTCACCCGCGAGCGTGATCACGCAGCGATTGTGATCGGCGTCGCTTTCGAGGTCGAGCAGGTAGACGCCCGGAACTTCACGCATGGCCGATACAATTGCGTCAATTTTGGCTTCGTCGCGGCCTTCGGAGAAATTGGGCACGCATTCAACGATTCGTTTCATTCGGTCCGTTCGAGCTTTCGATTAGAGGTTTCGTGCGTGGATGATGGCACCGCGTTTCATCGTGAGACTGCATAGGTTTACACCAAAATAATACGGGATTTCACGGTAGTCGGCCACGTCGAACGCGGCGAAGTCGGCGTATTTGCCAACCTCTAGCGATCCGATGCGATCATGAACGCGGAGGGAGTAGGCGGGATTGATGGTTGCGGCAGAGATGGCTTCCGCGGGTGTCATGCGGAGCTGGTTGCACGCGAGCGACAGAATTACGGACATGCTGAGCGTGGGACTGGTGCCTGGATTGAAATCGGTGGCGAGCCCGATGATCGCGCCAGCGTCGATGAGTTGGCGCGCAGGGCCGTACTGCGCGAGGCCGAGATGGAAGCAGCAGCCGGGTAGCATGGTGCAGACGACGTTCGATGCGGCGAGAGCGCGGATGTCGCCGCCGGTGAGCTTTTCGAGATGGTCGGCGCTGGCGGCTTCGACCTCGACGGCGAGGCGAGCCGCACCAGTGTTGGTGAGTTGCTCGGCGTGTATGCGGGGAACGAGGCCGGCGGCGCGGCCGGCTTTCAGGATTTTTCTCGATTGCGCGACGGTGAAGGCGCCGCGATCGCAGAACACATCGCAGAATTCAGCGAGTCCGGATAGCGCAACAGCGGGGATCCATTTCTTGGCGACGAGATCGACGTAGGCTTCGGCGCGTTTTTTGTATTCGTTCGGAACCACGTGCGCGCCGAGGAACGTGGAATGGATGTCGATCGACTGCTCTTGATGCAGCTCGGCCTGCAGCATGAGGATTTTGCGTTCGCTTTCCCAATCGAGGCCGTAGCCGCTCTTGGCTTCGATGGTGGTGGTGCCGTGGGCGCCGAAATCGCGGAGATTTTTCAACGCGCGGCGTTTTAGATCGGACGCGGGGGCGCGGCGAAGTCTTTTCACGCTGTTGCGAATGCCGCCGCCCTTGCGAGCGATTTCTTCGTAACTGGCGCCAGAGATGCGCATCTCGTATTCGGCGGCGCGGCTCTCCGGAAAGATCAGGTGGGTGTGGGAGTCGACAAAGCCGGGCAGCACGACGCGTCCGCCGAGACTCAGTTTTTCGGCGCGGCGAGCCTTTGGGAGTTTTTCGATTTTCGCGCGAGAACCGATGGCTTCGATGCGGTCTTCGTGGACGAGCATCGCGCCGTCGCGGATGATCCCGAGGTCTTTAAGCGCTTTGCCGCGGCGGGGTACGGGGCCGCGCAGCGTTAGAAGCTGCGAGCAGCCGGTGATGATCCAGTCTGGCACGGAGAGTACAGATACTAACGCCGCGGTGTGGAAAAAACTACAGCGGCCGACCCGTTGCTAGCGGCGTACCGGCAGGCTCAGCGGTTATTCCGACTGCTGTTTGGTGCTAAACGTTGCGACAAATGCTGTCGCCTTCTCCCGAACTGTTTCCCAGCCTGGGTCAACGAGAACGTCTCTCGAAATTAGCTTATGAGGGGACCGCGCGCAGAAGGTTTCAAGTGCGTCTCTCAGATCAACTGCTGCCTTACACTGCAGCTGTGAGAAGGACGGCAAGAACTCGTTGATGAATTCGATCAGCAAGTAGTCGTGGAGGATGGCGCAACTCATTTCACTGGGACTTTCCCAAGCTTGTACGTCGGGAGCCGACCAGCGCCGTTGTTGACAGTCTCGGTCTGCGAGCGTGGTTGCGTCGCTCAGTAGGTTCGCTGTCCAGCGTTCGCGAGAAATCATTTGCGATTACCGAACGACGTCAGGCACTGGCGGCTTGGGCGAGATACGCCGGAGCGAAGGCTTCGGCGACGAAGGTTTCGATCGAGGTGGGCGTGGTGTTGGCGGCGTTGCGCGGCTCGAGCGGCTTGACGATGCCCGCGGCTTGGCCCTTCCAGAGATCGATGAGCAGCCCTGCTAGATTTTTGCCCATGCCGGATTGAACGAGTGCGGGCTCGAGCATCATGAAGGGCACCTGCATGTAGCTCAGGCCGGGCTTGCCGATAGCGTTGCCGACGATGCTGGTGACTTCTTTCATGGTGACGTCGCGTTGGCCATGAAGCTCCGCCCTGGAGAAACCGGTGAAGTCACGGGCGGCGAGCCGACGTGCCGCGTACGCGCCGATATCGCGAGTGGCGACCATGGGCGCGGGAACATCGGACGGCCCGGGGCCGGGGAGGAAGCCCAACTTGCGGAGCGGCGCCATGCTCATGAACAAATTATCCATGAAGGCGACGGGACGAAGGGAGAGCACATTCAAGCCGGGGATGGCTTTAATTTTTTCTTCGAGATTGTGAAGGCCGAGCACGGGTCCGGTTTTTTCGGAGAGTTCCGCGCCGATGGATGAAAGTAGGACGACGTGCTTGACGCCGGACTTCGTGACGGCTTCGACGTAGGCGTCGGTGATTTTTGCTTCGTCGCCCAAAATGTCGGCTGACTGCGGGTTGCTCGGCAGCATCAGGTAAACGGCGTCGGCGCCTTCGAACGCCTTGGTCATCGCCGCAGCGTCGTTCACTTGGCCGACAAATGGCTCGGCACCCTTCTGAGCGGGCGGCGCGAGATGCTCGGCAATGCGCCCGATGGCGCGAACCTTTTGATTCGCGGCGAGCAGAGCTTCGACGGCGGGCTTGCCGGTGTTACCTGTGGCGCCTGTGACAACGATCATGGGAAGCCTCCTGCGATTTCGATGCGCCGAAAACCTGACATGACGCGACTAAATCATCGGAATTTTGACACCGGATTTCTTGGCGAAGGCGACGGCTTCGGGATATCCCGCGTCGACGTGGCGCGCAACGCCGATACCGGGATCATTCGTAAGAACGCGCTGGATGCGATCGCGCATTTCTTTCGAACCGTCGGCAACGGTGACCTGGCCGGCATGGAGCGAATAACCGATTCCGACACCGCCGCCGTTGTGGATCGAAATCCAGCTTGCGCCACTCGCCGTGTTGAGCATGGCATTGAGCAGCGCCCAGTCGGCGACCGCGTCTGAGCCATCCAGCATTTTTTCAGTTTCACGGTAGGGCGAGGCGACCGAGCCGCAATCGAGATGATCGCGGCCGATAACGATGGGCCCTTTCAGTTCGCCGCTCGCGACCAGATCGTTGAGTGCGACTCCGAAGCGGTCGCGTTCGCCGTAACCGAGCCAGCAGATGCGCGCGGGCAGGCCCTGAAATTTCACGCGCTTCTGCGCCAGCTTAATCCAGCGCGAAAGAATCTCGTCGTGCGGGAACATTTCGAGGACGAGCTGATCGGTGCGGTGAATGTCGGAAGGCTCGCCGGAAAGCGCCGCCCAGCGAAACGGCCCGCGACCTTCGCAGAACAGCGGCCGGATGTATGCCGGAACGAAGCCGGGGAAATTGTAGGCTTCCTTCACACCATGATTGAATGCGAAGGTGCGGATGTTGTTCCCGTAGTCGAACGTGACCGCGCCCATTTTCTGAAGCATGAGCATGCCTTCAACGTGCTTGGCCATGGAATCGAGCGAGCGCTGCTTGTAACCCTCAGGATCGGATTTGCGGAGGGCTGCGGCGTCGTCGAGCGAGATGCCTTGTGGCAGGTAACCGAAGATCGGATCGTGCGCGGAGGTCTGGTCGGTAAGAATGTCGGGCACGATGCCGCGGCGCGCGAGTTCGGGAATCACGTCGGCACAATTTCCGACGAGGCCAACGGAGGTGGGCTCGCCCTTGCGCACGGAATTTTTCAGGATGCGCAGGGCTTCGTCGAGATCGTTGACCATCACGTCGCAATAGCCGGACTTCACGCGGCGCTTGATCCGTTCAGGATCTGCGTCGATGCCCAGGAATGCGGCCCCATTCAGCGTGGCAGCGAGAGGCTGCGCTCCGCCCATCCCACCCATGCCGCCGCTGACGAGCAGCTTGCCGGCGAGGTCGCCTTGGAAATGTTTGCGGCCCGCCGCGGCGAAGGTTTCGTATGTACCCTGCAAAATTCCTTGCGAGCCGATGTAAATCCAGCTCCCAGCGGTCATCTGGCCGTACATCATCAGGCCGGCGCGATCGAGTTCATCGAAATGCTTCCAGTCGCTCCAGTGGCCAACGAGATTGGAATTTGCGATCAGGACGCGCGGCGAATGTTCGTGCGTGCGGAAAATGCCAACGGGCTTGCCGGATTGGACAAGAAGAGTTTCGTCATTCTCGAGAGAGCGCAGCGACGCGACGATTGCGTGGTAGCACTCCCAATTCCGGGCTGCTTTTCCGCGGCCGCCGTAAACGATCAGGTCCTCCGGCTTTTCGGCAACATCCGGATCGAGATTGTTCATCAGCATCCGGAGCGCGGCTTCCGGCTGCCAGCCTTTGCAGGAAAGGGTTGAGCCGCGCGGAGCCCGAATGGGTTGATAGCCGGCAGCGGATTCGGTGGCGAGAGGAGCCATGGACGACCTCCGTGAGCATCTTAACGCAGTCGGGGATGTAAGGTGAAACGCAGGCCACAGCTGAACGCGCGCCTGCGCGATGGATAATCGTGAGTGCACCCTGCTCCGATCATTGACGCATGGTTTAAAAGTGGTCAAGGAACCGCGTGCGTTGCAAACACTTTCGACAAGAGCAGCGCGTTGCGCCGTCATGTAGGGATGGGCTACATTTGAGACGGAACATGGCCTACCCCTCACTTTCGGTCTGCCTGCTGGACTCAATCGACAAACTTCCCAATCCGAAGGCCCAGATGTTTCGGGGCGCGTCGGGATGGGAATCGATTTCATCGCAGGAAATGCTGCGGCGGATTTCCGGGCTCGCGAAAGCCCTGGCGGAATTGGGCGTGAAGACGGCAGACCGCGTCGCAGTGTTTGCGCCGAATTGCCCGGAGTGGCACATCGCAGATTTCGCGATTATGGGTCTTGGCGCGGCGGGAGTGCCGGTTTACTTCAATGAGTCGGTCGAGCGCCTCTCCTACATTTTGAACGATTCAGGCGCGCGCGTGGTGATCACGGCGGGCGAGGCGCAGGCGCGCAAAATCTCAGAGAACCGCGAGCGGTTCCCGGTAACGGAACACGTAATTTCAGTAGCGCCGCCTCCCGACCTCCGCGGCGAGATTCTGAAATTCGAAACGTTGATTGCTTCGGCAGGCGATGCGGATGTAGCGGAATTTCGGCGTCGCGCGGGGCAAGTAGCACCGAGCGAGCTGGCGACGATCATCTACACGTCGGGCACCACGGGCGAACCGAAGGGAGTGATGCTGTCGCACGCGAACCTATCGTCGAACGCGATCGATTCTTCAGCGAGCTACCAATTTCAGCCGGCAGACTGCGGACTTTCTTTTCTGCCGCTGGCGCACGTGTACGAGCGAGTGGTGGATTACAGCTACATGTTCCGCGGGATCAGCGTTGCATATGTGGAGCAGATCGAATCGGTGGCGCGGGCGATCCTGGAAGTGAGACCGACCACGCTGGCGGCAGTGCCTCGCTTTTTCGAAAAGATCTACGCAGGAATTCTGGAGAAAGGCCACAAAGAAACTGGGGCGAAGCGACAGATTTTCGATTGGGCACTGAAAGTCGCGGCAGAGTCGGTGCCATGGAAAGCCTATGGGAAGCCGGCGTCGTCGACAATTCAATTCAAATGGAGGATCGCGAACCGGTTGGTCTTCACGAAGGTTCGCGACGGTCTCGGTGGACGGATCCGTACTTTGTGTTCGGGCGGAGCGCCCCTGGCGCCGGAGCTGGCAGAGTTTTTCTGGGCGCTCGATCTACCCGTGTATCAGGGTTATGGGCTTACCGAAACTTCGCCGGTGGTCACGGCCAGCGTGCCGGAGCAATTCAAAGTTGGGACGGTGGGACGGGTGATCCCAAACGTTTCAGTGAAGATCGCGGAAGACGGCGAGATTCTGGTGAAGGGCCCGAACGTGATGCAGGGCTATTACCGGAAGCCTGAAGAGACACAGAAGGTGTTCACGCCCAGCGGATGGTTCTGCACCGGCGACATCGGCCGAATAGACGAAGACGGCTACCTGATCATCACGGACCGGAAGAAGGAGTTGCTGAAGACCGCAGCAGGCAAGTTTGTGGCACCGGCTCCGATTGAGAATGCGCTGAAGACGTCACCGTACATTCTGAACGCGATCGTGGTCGGCGACCGACGGAAATTCCCGGCGCTGCTGGTTGTGCCAAATTTTCCGACCGTGGAGTCGGAAGCAAAGCGGCAGAACCGCGAATTGGGAACGCCGACGCAAATGACTCACGATTCGTGGGTCCGCAACCTGATTTCCACGGAAATCGAACGGCTGACGGCGCCGCTCGCGCAGTACGAAAAGCCGAAGCGATTCTCGATGATCGAACGCGATTTTACGTACGCGAACGGCGAGCTTACCTACACAATGAAGATGAAGCGGCGTGTGATCGAGCAGCACTACGACGACGTGATCGCACAGATGTACGCTGACGTGGAAGAACCGAAGCCGCAGCACCAGGCATGAAGAATTTCAAGAATTGCGGCTTGCGAAGTCTGGAGCTAGAGGAACGGGCTATGGCCGACCAACTAGTCATTGCGGGACGCGCATTCAATTCGCGGCTGATCGTGGGAACGGGGAAGTACCGCACCTTTCAGGAAATGCGGCGGGCGCACGAGGCGTCCGGTGCGGACATGGTGACTGTTGCTGTGCGTCGCGTGAACCTAACCGACAAATCCAAGGAATCGCTGCTGGACTATATCGACCGCAAGAATTTTTTCATTTTGCCGAACACGGCGGGATGCTACACGGCAGACGAAGCGGTGCGCGCTGCGCGGTTGGGACGCGAAGTTGGGCTTTCCGAGTGGGTGAAGCTTGAGGTAATCGGCGACCAGCAGACGCTCTTTCCCGACACGGGCGAGTTGATCGAAGCGACCAAGACGCTGGTGAAGGAAGGTTTCATCGTATTGCCGTACACGAACGACGATTTAATCGTGGCGCGAAGGCTGATCGATGCAGGTGCGGCGGCGGTGATGCCGCTTGGCGCGCCGATCGGATCGGGGATGGGCCTGCAGAACGCGGCGAACTTCCGGATCCTGCGCGAGCGCATCACCGAGGTTCCGTTGATTCTGGATGCCGGCGTGGGCACCGCGTCAGACGCGGCGATCGCGATGGAATTGGGTGCGGATGGAGTGTTGATGAACACCGCGATCGCCCAAGCGCAGGACGCGGTGTTGATGGCCGAAGCGATGGGATCGGCGGTGGATGCGGGCCGGAAGGCATTTCTGGCGGGGCGAATCGAGAAAAAACTTTACGCGTCGGCGTCCAGCCCGCTGCACGGAGTGGTCCGGTAGTTTCGTTTTGTAGATTAGGCTCATCCCTCCCTGGAAGTGCTTGCGCACCAAATCGCGGTCGGCGATGCTGTGCCGATTCGTTCTCATGGCTGAATCCAAACCGAAACCACGTTTCGCGTACATCGACTGGCTGCGCGGCCTTGCGTGCCTGATGATGTTCATCGTGCACGGCTACGACTCGTGGCTGCGTTACGAGCTGCACGAGACAGCTACGTACAAATGGTCGCAATTCCTGGGAACGATTCCGGCGCCGCTTTTTCTTTTTTTGGCGGGAGTGGCGCTGGCGTTGGTAACGGACAAGATGAGGCGAGCGGGCGCGAGGGCGAACGATATCGCGCGACGTTCGATCGCGCGCGGTGCGCAGATTCTGGCGCTCGGCTATTTGTTTCGCGTGCAGGAATACGTGCTCGGGCTTCCGAAATCGCCGTGGACGGATCTGCTCCGCGTAGACATTTTGAATACAATCGGCCTTGCGATCATTTTCATGGGCGCGATCTGCTGCATCGCGCGGAGCCGCATTGGATCGGTGGCATTGAGTGCTGCACTTGCGCTGGCGGTAGCGATGGTTACTCCGCCGCTCTATACGACATGGCGTCCGCGGTGGCTGCCGTGGTTTTTGGAGTCGTACGTCAATGGAGTGCACGTCTACGACCAGCCGCAGGTGTGGCTCTTTCCGATTTTTCCATGGGTGGGTTTTGCGTTTGCAGGATTGGCAGTTGGATTTGTGCTGTTCAGCGACTGGGGCAAGGGGCACGTTTGGACCGCGGTTGCGTCGATCGGGGCAGCCGGCGCGGCGATTTTAGGCACGGCGCTCTGGATCGATGGGCACGGGCCAACGCTCTACGCGTCGTATGACTTTTGGCATACGAGCCCGAATTTTTTTCTGGCGCGCGTGGGCGTGATGATGGCGATGTTGCCGCTGGGATATGTATGGTGCCAGTGGGGACCCGGCGAGGCCGGTTTCAGTCCACTGATCCAGATGGGAAAGACTTCGCTTCTGGTCTACTGGGTGCACATTATTTTTGTATATGGACGACTTTCATTCCTGCGGAAACACCAGCAGACCATTCCGGTGGCGACGGCGGGAATCGTGGTGATTTTTGTGGCGATGGTGCTTCTGTCAATCGCGCGAACGCGATCGGAAGGGCGCGGCGCGGGAATTCGAGCGTGGTTCCGGCGGACGCTAGGTATGGCGGCAGCTTAATTCTTGGGAGCGGGCGTTGCGGGCGCGGAGTGCGCAACGTCGGCCGACTTCTGTTGAAGATGGAAAACTACTTCTCCGGGACGTGCCAAACCAATGGCGCGAGCCTGACCTTCTATCGTGCCGGGGTCGGACTTCAAATCCTTGGCGTCGTTCTGTAATTTTGAATTTTCGTCGTCCAGCTTCTTGATCTCGGTGCGAATCTGCTGCGCTTCCACCTGGGAGCGGCGCATTGCGAGCACGCCGTGCGTTCCGAACACGTCCTGAACAATTAGAAGCACCAAGCCGATGATCAGAAAGTAGAGCGCATTGCGACGGAAGAACGCCACCAGATGCTCGAAGAAAGGGAGCTGCTCGTCCTGTGCGCCGTTGACGCGCACAGGATCGGGCTGATGGGAGCCGGCCGGCTTCACTGGCTGATCCATGCGCTCGCCTCCTTTGCCAGTTTTTCGGAGGCGGCTTGCGTTGCCGCTTCGGTGTAGATGCGGACGACGGGCTCGGTGCCGGATGCGCGCATAAGAACCCACGAGCCGTCTTCGAAAATCAATTTCAGGCCGTCGAGGCGATCTTCCTTGCCAACTTTCCTGCCGAGAAATTCTTTGAATTCGGATTTTAGGCGCTCGGGCAGCTTGGATTGCGCCTCGCTCGAAAGATGCAGGTTGTCGCGAACGGGCCAGTATTCGCGACCAACGCGCTTGAAAAGAGCCGCAAGCTGATCGCGCAAGGACTTTTGGCGCGCGGCGATCATCTCGGCGACCAGAAGGCAGGCGAGAATGCCATCCTTTTCGGGCAGGTGTCCGCGGATGGTCATGCCCGCGCTTTCTTCGCCGCCAAGCGCGATTTTGTCTTCACGAAGAAACGGGCCGACGTACTTGAAGCCGACCGGGGTTTCGTAAGCTTGTACGCCGTGGAGCTTGGCAACTGCGTCGATCAGATGCGTGGTGGCAACGCTGCGCGACGCGCCGTAATTGCCCGGGCGCGTTTCGAGCAGGTAATCGAACACGAGGCCAAGGATATGATTTGGCGAAACAAACGAGCCGTCGCGATCGAGAATGCCGAAACGGTCCGCGTCGCCGTCGGTCGCGAGACCGACCAGAGTTTTGTGTTCGAGGACCAGTTTCTTCAGCGGCGCGAGATTGTGCTCGGACGGATCGGGACCAGAGCCATCGAACAGCACGTTGCGATGAGTGCGAATTGAATGCACCGCGATGCCGTGGTCGGCGAGGATGCGATCGAGCCAGCCCGCGCCGCAACCGTGCAGAGCGTCGTAGGCGAAGGTGGCGCCTTTGAGCTTCGACAGCACGTCGAAGCGGATCATTTTCTTGAGCTGCTCAAAATACGGGGCACGCGGGTCGATGTGGTCGAAGTTGTCTTCGATGTCCTGAAACGGCGTTTCATCTTCGGGCAGCGCGTCGGCGCGTTTTTCGATGTCCTTGGTGATTTCCGGGAGCGCGGGCCCGCCGTCAGGACCCGAGAATTTCAGCCCGTTGTATTCGGCCGGATTGTGGCTGGCGGTGATGTTCACGCCGCCGTCGAATTTATTGTGAATGATGGCGTGCGCGATCACCGGCGTCGGCGTGGGCTCGGGGCAGAACTTGATGGTGCATCCCGCGGCTCGCAAGACTGTGGCGGCGGTCCGGGCGAATTCGGGCGAAAAAAACCGCGTATCGTTGCCGACGATGATCGTCGGTTTAGGCTTGGAAGCTTTCGCGTGACCAGCGACGGCGGCAGAGGCGCGCCGGACTCCGGAGAAGGTAAAGGTGTCGGCGATGACTCCGCGCCAACCGGACGTTCCGAATTGGATTCTGGTTTTGGTCACAGCGAGCTATTGTATCTTCAACCGCGACAGGCGGACACGCAAGTTCCAAACGAATTCACATCGCAAGAGTAAAGGCCTGGCGGATGGGCGAGAATACCGGGAAGATTGTAGTTCTAGTGACCTGCGGCTCGCGGGCAGAGGCGCAGAAGATCGCGCGACTCGTGGTGGAGGAGCATGTGGCCGCGTGCGCCAACCTGGTCGGTGCGCCGGTAGAGTCGGTCTACCGCTGGAAGAGCAAGGTTGAAAGCGCGAAGGAATATTTGCTGGTGATAAAGACCACACGACCGCGATTCGCCAAGCTTCGCCGAGCGATCCTGGAGGCGCACAGTTACGACGTGCCGGAGATCATCGCGCTGCCGATTGCGGTGGGTTCCGCTCCGTATCTGGAATGGATCGCGGACTCGGTGAAAGCGAAGTAAGAGTGACGCACCGGACTCAACGAGCGGCTAACGAACGTGCGCCAGGGCCTGATCGAGGTCGGCGATCAAATCTTCCACGTCTTCAATTCCCACAGACAATCGAATCAAACCCTGCGTGATGCCGATCTGCGCCTGAATTTCGGATGGAATCGAAGCGTGCGTCATCAGCGCTGGCAGCGAGATCATGGACTCCACACCGCCCAGGCTTTCGGCGAGCGAGCAGAGCTTAGTGTGATTCAGGACTTCTTTCGCTGCATCGAGCGAGCCAACTTCGAACGAAATCATTCCGCCGAAGCCGGATTGCTGCCGCTGGGCGAGTTCGTGGGCGGGATGCGACGGCAGGCCGGGATAAATGACTTTTTTCACTTTGGGGTGCGATTCGAGATATTTGGCGATGGCGAGGCCATTGGAGTTGTGGCGGTCCATCCGGACAGCGAGCGTCTTTACGCCGCGCGAAGTAAGGAAGCAATCCATTGGTGCCAGGCCGGCTCCTGCGGAGCGCTGGATGAAGTAAATCTTTTCGGCATCTTCAGGCCGGGTGAGGACGACAGCGCCGCCGGTGCAGTCGCTGTGGCCGTTCAGATACTTCGTCATCGAATGCACCACGATGTGAGCGCCGAGCGCGAGCGGCCTCTGGAAGTAGGGGCTGAGAAAGGTATTGTCGACCACAACCGTCAGATTCTTTTCGCGAGCGAACGTGGAGATCGCGGCGATGTCCGAGACGATCATCGTGGGATTTGTGGGCGTCTCCACGTAAATCATCTTCGTGTTCGGCTTGGTTGCAGCTTTTACCTTCGCGAGGTCCGAGGTGTCGATATAGCTAAACTCGAGGCCAAACTCGACGAGCAGCTTGGTGGTGATGCGGAAGACACCGCCGTATACAGCTTGTGAGAGGATTACGTGATCACCGGGACGGAGAAGCCGAAACACGGCGTCGATGCCCGCCATGCCGGAGGTAAAAACGTAAGCAGCGTTGCCGCCTTCAAGTTTCGCAATCGTGCGCTCAAGAGCTTTGCGGTTGGGATGGCTGGTGCGGGCGTAATCGTAGCCTTTGCTTTTGCCCATCTCCTCGATCACGTACGTTGAGGTCTGATAGATCGGCGCGACGATCGCGCCGGTGAGCGCGTCCGGTTCCTGGCCAACGTGGATAGCGTCGGTCGAAAACCCCATGGTGAAGCCTCCTCAATTTCATGCTGGGAGCCGCTCGCCTTTCCCGTTGCGGCGGCGAAACGCACCCGAACGAACCTACAGAACCGTTCTGTTTCGGTGAACGATCGGGGTGGAGATTTATGATACGACAGAGAGTGGCGCTGCGCCGTGCGGGTTGGCGACCCGCGTGCGAAAGGTAAACCGCACAATTTGGCTTGCTTACCTCGAAAAGGCATGCCGACGTCGGAGGACATTGGGACTATCGTCCTCGGACTGCCAGTTTGAGTGCTTGAGGGTGGCGGCTAATTGCAGTACAAAGGAAGAGCGATGAAACTCCTACCCTCCCGTGGCTTCGCAAAGGCCCTCCTTCACGTCGCGATCCTGACACTGTCGGTGGGCGGCATTGTCTTCTACTCGGCTGCGCAATCCAGTTCGGGACAGAACGGTTCAAGTTCGCCGAATCCGCCGCCGGCGACAACGCCGCAGAGCCAGACCGGCGGAAACGGTCCGGTCACCGAAAAAACGCCTCCTCCGACGCAGAGTTCGAAAGACAAATCCAGCGACACCACGCCGACAGACGCTTCGACTACGAAGGTCCGATTGCGCGTGACGAACAATCAGGACAAACCGGTTTCCAACGCGAGCGTGTATGTCAGATTCAACGAGCCGGGCGGCCTTTTCCACAAGGATCACCTAGCCGAGATGAACTTCAAGACGAACGATGATGGCTCGGTGAAGATTCCAGAGGTTCCCATAGGGCGCGTCTTGATCCAAATAGTCGCAAAGGGATATCACACCTACGGGAAGTGGTACGACATCGCGAAAGATCCTGATCCAATCTCGATCAAGCTTGATCCGCCGCCGCACTGGTATTAATCCAAAGAATATTTTTGCTTCCAAACTTTCCGCGAAGGCGGCCTCCTGTCCGGAAATCGTTGAGAAAAATATTTCTGGTTCACGCGAGCAGCGAGCCGGGCGGTGGAGATATTTGCTTGCGATGTGAATGCACTGAAATTGTGCAAAGAGCGGAAATACGCGAAATTACTGGGGATGAGAAACACAGATTGGGAATTTCCACATGGATTTCAACAGAACTGTTTAAAACTTTTACAAACCGTTCACAAACAGAGGTACGTTCAAAAAACGATTGGCCGTTCGATTGCAACGCACGGGAGAATTTTTCTCGATAGTCTTGTCTCGGAGTCATTCGGGCATTTTCGATTGTCGGCGCTACGTGCATGGCTGAATACTTCGAGCTCGCAAGCAGCGTGCTATCATTCAGTTCCATTCAGATGAATTCCACTCCATGAAAGAAGTGATCCTGAATGCCGATGATTTTGGGCTAACGCCCGGAGTGAACGAAGGAATCATCCGTGCGCATCGCGAAGGAATTCTGAGCAGCACAACACTGATGGCGAGCGGGTTGGCATTCGAAGACGCGGTCAGGCACGCCAAAGAAAATCCACAACTCGGTGTCGGCTGCCATTTGGTTCTCGTTGGCGGAACGCCGGTGGCGCCTGCGAAGGAAATTCCGTCGCTCGTCGACGCGCAGGGCAAGCTTCCAGCGACGTTGCCGGCGTTTGTGACCCGTGTGACCTCTGGACGAATTCGCACTAACGACATCGCGCGCGAGTTGCGAGCACAGATCGAAAGGATCCGGCGCGCGGGGATCGAGCCGACGCATGTGGACACGCACAAGCACACGCACGCACATCCCCGAGTGTTGAACGTGGTGTGCTGCGTAGCGAAGGAATGTGGAATCAAGAAGATACGGCAACCGATCGAGAGCTTTCGCAAGTCGTGGCTGACGACGGCGACAGACCGGAAGGGCACTTCGACCCAAATCGTCGCCGCTGCAGTCGTGCGCACGATCGCGCCGAAGTTCCGATCGACGCTGAAGAAATACGGAATGACGACGCCCAAGCATTTTCTGGGATTGGCGATGACGGGTCAGGTAGGGCCGGAGACTCTGCGGAAGATGGTCGAGTCGCTCGAAGAGGGAACGACGGAGATTATGTTTCATCCCGGCGTCTACGACGGTGCACTCGCCAAGACCGGAACCCGCCTGCTGATGCAGCGCGAACTGGAACTTCGAGCGCTCACCGATCCGGGGGTTCGCGATGCGCTGAAGGAACGCGACGTTCGCATTATCTCCTATCGCGAGTTACACTAACGAAATGCGAGAAGTTCCGAGCGAGGCGCCGCGGTTTTCCCTGGTGGTGCCATTCCACGACGAACAGGACAGCGTCCGCGAGCTGCATCAGCGGCTGAGCGATGTTATGACCGGCCGGTTCGAGCCGGTGGAGTTCGTGTACGTGGACGACCAAAGTTCGGACGCTACCCCACAAATTCTGACGGAGGTCGCCGCGAAGGACCCGCGCGTGTCTGTGTTGCGACTCAAAAGGAATTACGGACAGACTACGGCGCTGGCGGCGGGTTTCGATTACGCTTCGGGCGATGTCATCATTTCGATGGACGGAGACTTGCAGCACGATCCAGCCGACATCCCACCAATGATCGAAGCGATGGCCGCGGCCAATGCGGATATCGTGAGCGGGTGGCGCGAAAAGCGCGTCGACAATTACATCATGCGGCGGCTTCCCTCGCGCATCGCCAACTGGATGATGGCAAAACTGTCGGGCGTCGACATCCACGACTTCGGCACGACTTTTAAGGTCTACCGCCGCGAAATCATCAAGGACATTCCGCTCTATGGCGAGATGCACCGGTTCATCCCTGCCCTGGGAGCCTGGAATGGCGCGCGAATTATAGAAGTTCCGATCAAGAATATCGAACGGCCAGGCGGGAAGTCTCACTACGGCATCTCGCGAACGTTCCGCGTGTTTTTCGACATCATTACGATTCGGTTCCTGATGCGCTACATGACGAGGCCACTGCACTTTTTCGGGCCGCCGGGCGTTCTAGGATTGCTTTCGGGTGGCGCGATTCTGTTTTTCCTGATGCTCGAGAAGCTCTTCACACACATGGACGTGATCGTTGCGCACGGTCCGTTAATGGTGCTTGGGATGATGCTTTGCCTTTTCGGCGTCCAGCTGCTTGCGGTTGGCCTGGTGGGCGAGCTCCTGATGCGGACACATTTCGAGTCACGCCAGAACAAGGTTTACCGAGTCGAACGTGTGTTCCCGTCGGCGCGCAGCATTGAGGCTTCCGCGTACCACCAGCAAAAACCGCTTGCCACCAGCGGCGGCAGCCGCTAACTTCCTCGTGCCCGGCACCCTGTAACCGGACAGAGAACTTCAATTCCACATTCGTCGCGGGATCCCAGCCTGTCCGCGGCTTCCATGTTCAAGGAGACTGCATGTTCATCAAGCGAGTATTGAGTGCGGCTGCGGTTTGTTGTCTGTGCGTTGTGGCGTTCACCGGCCCGGCCCGGGGGCAGTTCGGAATGCAACACGCTCCCACTTTGGGCGGCCTGTTCAATCCGGTGATTGGTTCTAGCGCGGATTACGACATGACCACGTCGAAAGGCGAGAAGATGACGCTGGGGATTTCGATCGTTGGAAGCGACACGATCAACGGAAAGCAAGGGTATTGGATGGAAATTGCGATGACGGGTGGAAAATTGCCTCAGCCGATGTACATGAAGTCGCTCACGGTGGTCGACGGCAATTCGATGATGACCCAGCGGATGATCATGATGATCAACGGCACCGCTTACCAGATGCCCGATCAGATGGTCCAGGCCAATAGTAAACCGATGCAGACCAACGCTATGACAGATGGCAAGGATCTCGGGTCGGAAACGGTGACCGTACCAGCGGGAACATTCACAGCCGATCATTACAAGACGAAGGATGGCGACGATCTGTGGATCGCAAAGAACGCCGGTCCCTGGAGCATGGTGAAGATGCAGTCGCACGACGGGACGACGATGGTTCTGACGAAAGTGGTTCACGACGCGAAGGACCAGATCACAGGGACACCGGTGCCGTTCAGCCCGATGGCGATGGCGCAGGCACAACAAGCGCAGCATCACTAATCTCATGAAAGCAAAAAGGCGCCCCGGAGGCTAATCGGAGCGCCTTTTGCTTTTTCACGCGTGAACTTCTATTGGAAGTCGCCGCTGTCTTGATCGTGCACGCGGTCGGAAGCATAGGCAACTTGTTCCACAGTGCTTTCGATCGCACGGATTGGCGTTGAAACGTAGACGTTTTCGTCGTGATCCACGACATTCACCACAACGGACCCGCCTTCTTTTCTGACGACTACGTGTTCGCCGGGCTGCGTCACGTCAACCAGCGTGACGTCCGCGGTATCATCCAGGCCTTCAAGCGCTGCGCGGACGGTGGGCATCCACGGCTTGAGTTCGCGGGCGGCGCGGCCCAGCTTATTTGCCGGTACGAAGTGCGCCGCGACCGGAACCAGCGCCGCGGGAGCGAGCACGAAAACGTGATGTGGCTCCGCTCCTTTTTCGACCACGTTGACTTCGATCATTCCTTCGCTACAAATCAAGCCGACACCCGCGACCATCGTACCGAACACTCCCAGAGCGATCTTTCCCAGTAGAACCATAATTCACCTCTTCGTTTTCGATGCGGCGCGATTACTCGGCCGGGTTGCCGTTGGAATCGACCCAGATGCGGACATGCTGCGTAGCACTGGTTACGGTGACGAGGAGCGAGTCACCTGCATCGCTCAAAGTCTTCAGTGCGGCGGCCACGTCCACTTCGTTGTTCTTCGCGGTGGAGAACAGGGCGTCGACGACCTTTAGCGGCACGGTAACGTCGACTTTCTCGTTATCCTTGTCCTTCTGGATGACGTGAATGATCAGATTTCCGCCGGATTTGGCAACACGGACGTCTTCGTCTTTCTGTTTCACGCTGACGAACTCGTTGTCCGGAGTAGTCCGAATGGCGTCGAGCAGGCCCTTGATGTCGATGTCGTTGAATTCTGCATTGTCGATGTGAACCATGCCGTTTTGAAGCTTGCCTTTATTCACGGTCGGCAAAACCTTCTCGGCGATGGAGAGAGGAACGTTTACGGCAACGCTTTCGCCTTCTTTCGAATCCTGCACGCGTACGTGGAGATAACGCTCAGTCGTGGTTCCGGCGGGACCGGCCGCGAAAGTCGGAGCGGAGCTGGCGGCGCACGCCCCTACCAGGATCAAAACTGCCAGAAAACTGGATGTTTTTCGCATTGGAGTGAGCCTCCTGGGCTCGTCTTGCAGGAAGGTACGCGAGGCGGCGAGTGAATGTTCCGTGAAACCAGGAAAAATGTAAGAGGGTTTCGCCGACCTATGGCCGAGCGGCTAATCGCGCTGTGGCTTGAAGTAGACGGCAGCGAGGGGTGGCAGGCGGAGCTTGATGGACCATTGCCGTCCCATCCAGGGAATCGGTTCGGCTTTCACGCCTCCGGAGTTGCCGATGTCCGTCCCCTGATAGTGCGCGGAATCGGTATTGAGAACCTCGCGATAAAAACCCGAAGCCGGCACTCCAACGCGGTAGGCGTCGCGAACAACCGGCGTGAAGTTGCAGACCACCACGACATAATCTTCGCTGGTCTTGGCGCGCCGGACGAACGAGAGGACGCTGTTCGCGGCGTCGTTTGCGTCGATCCATTCAAAGCCGGCCCATTCGAAGTCGACTTCATAGAGAGCTTGTTCGCTGGAGTGCAGGCGATTCAAGTCGACGATCAGCTGCTGAACACCTTGATGCGGAGGCGATTGCTCAAGCGACCATTCGAGCGAGCCTTCCTCATGGAATTCGTGGCGCTGTGCAAGTTCCGCTCCCATGAAGAGAAGCTTCTTGCCGGGGTGCGCGTACATATAGCCGTAGAGCAGGCGGAGATTTGCGAATTTCTGCCAGTCGTCGCCCGGCATTTTCTCGAGAAGCGTGCGCTTGCCGTGGACGACTTCGTCGTGGGAAAGCGGAAGGATGAAATTCTCGTTGAAGGCATAAATCATTGAGAACGTCAGCTCGTTCTGATGATGCTGCCGGTAGATGGGATCGAGAGCGAAATAGCGAAGCGTGTCATTCATCCAGCCCATGTTCCATTTCAGATCGAAGCCGAGGCCGCCGATGTACGTGGGCCGCGAAACGGCAGGCCACGACGTGGATTCTTCTGCGATGGTCAGAGCTCCGGGGTGACGTTCGTGGAGCACAAGATTCAGCCGCTTGATGAACTCGATCGCTTCAAGATTTTCGCGGCCGCCAAACGGGTTCGGGACCCACTCACCGGGCTTGCGCGAGTAATCGAGATAGAGCATGGAAGCAACGGCGTCCACGCGCAGGCCGTCGATGTGGTATTTGTCGATCCAGAAAAGCGCGTTTGAGATCAGGTAGTTTTGGACCTCGTTGCGCCCGTAGTTGAAAACCAGCGTTCCCCAGTCCGGATGCGCACCGCGGCGCGGATCTTCATGCTCGTAAAGATGAGTGCCATCGAAAAAACCGAGACCCTGAGCGTCGCGCGGAAAATGAGCGGGCGTCCAATCGAGGATCACGCCGAGATTTTCCTGGTGGCAACGATCGACGAAATACATGAAATCCTTCGGCGTGCCGAAGCGGCTGGTGACGGCAAAGTAGCCGACGGCTTGATACCCCCACGATGCATCGAGAGGATGCTCGGTGATCGGAAGCAGTTCGACGTGCGTGAACCCGAGAAATTTCACGTAGGGAATCAGCTCGTCGCCAAGCTCGCGGTAGGTAAGCCAGCGATTTCCCTCGGATTCCCGTCGGCGCCAAGAGCCAGCGTGGAGCTCATAGATGGACATCGGAGCGTGAAGCCAATCGCGCGCTGTTCGGGCTCCGAGCCAGGAGCGGTCGCCCCACTGATAGCCTTCGATGTTCGTGACGACCGAAGCATTTTTCGGACGAAGCTCGCCTGCAAAGCCGTATGGATCGGCCTTGAGGCCGATGTGGCCGTCGACCCTGGAAAGAATTTCGAATTTGTAAACTTCGCCTTCGCCGAGGGCGGGCACAAAGATTTCCCAGATGCCGGTGGTTCCTCGTGGACGCATTACGTCGACGCGGCCATCCCAGAAGTTAAAATTGCCGACGACGCTGACGCGCAGCGCGTTGGGCGCCCACACCGCAAAGTGAACGCCGGAGACATCTTCGATCTCGCGCAGGTGAGCGCCCAGTTTCTCGTAATTCTGATAGTTGGTTCCCTCGGCCGAGAGATAGAGATCGTACTCGGTGAGGACGGGCGGGAAGGCATAGGTGTCAAAGGATTCGTAGGTGTTGCCGTCAGCGTAATGGAAACGAAGCTTGTAAGAGTTCGCAGGCGGCGTTTTTTCGCCGAGCGCCGTAGCGATTGCAAGCGGGAATGTTCCTTCGAATACGCCGCCGGGATGGATTTTCCGTAGCTCGAACATCGTACCGTCGGCGAGCCAGACTGCATCAACGGACAAGGCGTTGGGGCTCAAGTTCCGGACCACCAGCGACCGGTTAGCCGGGCTATCGGTCCAGTGCGGACCGAGAATCCAAAACGGATCGGAGTGCTCACCGCGAGCAAGGCGGTCAAGACCGTCACGCAGTTCGGCGGAGGCGTCGTCGAGAGGAGCTTGGTCGTTTCTTGGACTCATGCGGTCATTGGGCTCGACGAGTGTATGGCAGAAGGCCCGAGCCATCTTACTGGACGCGGACCGATGGACCAACCCAAACTGGCAGGACCGCTTCTTGGGTATGGTGCTGGTAATTGTGGACGGACCTTGCGTTCCTCGATAGGCTAGCGGCGGTCCTCGGGGCTCAATGGTCGGACCGAGAGCGAAGGAGATTGCAGATGAGAGCGTGGAGAAACTGGAAGGCGGGCGTAGTCCTCGGGATCCTGCTGATGACGATTGGCGCGACGAGCCTTGCGGCGCAAGAAGCGGAGCAGACGAAGCTTCCGTCGACGCCCAAACAAGCCGTCCTGCAGAGCTGGAACGATGTCGGAAACCAACTCATCACGATGGCCAATGATTGGCCGGAAGACAAATACGGCTACAAGCTGACTCCTGAAGTGCGGTCTTTCAAGGAAGTACTTCTCCACGTGGCGGGTTCGAACTACGATTTGGTCAACAAACTCGCGGGATCAACGCTCGGTGATGGCGCGAACGATCCAGACCCTACGAAATACAAGACGAAGGCGGACGTAGTGGCGTTCCTGACGAAGTCAGTCGCGGACGGCGCGGCACAGATCGAAAAGGGCGGAGATGCCGGTGCGCTGAAGTATCTCTATCTGTGGATTGGATACACGGAACACATGGGCGAGCACTACGGATTGCTCGTGGCGTTCTACCGCGCCAGCGGCGGTGTTCCACCCTCGTCGAGAAAGAAGTAGCAGTTGAGTTCGCGACGCCGGATGCGCGAGGATTTGGGGGAACAAAACGGCACGCCTCGCGCGTTCGCATTTCTCAACTGAAATCCTGATGAAAGATCCCCTAAAACTCTAAAGATAAGGGGCTCTTCGCCTGAGTTTCGTACCTTTCGCTTCAGTAACGTAAGTCTCACCGAATGTGCAGCTTTGGTACGAACGTACCATTGTCCGGACAGTTGAACATCCCTAGGCTTGTGGAAAGGGCGAGCTGTCGGCATCGCTTGGGGTTGGCATCGGCAACGCGACAATGTCCACCAAAATCTCAGAGATACACTCTGCGAAGAGCGGCTTCCTGCGCAACTGGAAGCGGGATCACAACGGCGACCGTTCCAATGGAGCGTCAAACGCGACGATCGCCGCTGAGGAGCCCAGCCAACTCGACCGGAATTTTCAGCTTTTATTCAGCGCCAACCCTCACCCGATGTTCGTCGTGGATCGCGGGTCACTGCAAATCCTAGAAGTGAATGCGGCTGCGACGCGCGGCTACGGCTTTTCGCGCGAGGAATTCCTGGACCGCAAAGTCACTGACATCTGTGTCGAGGAGGAGATTCCGCGGCTGCTCCAAGTGGCCAGCCGGACGCCGTCGACGCTGTTTTGCCAGGGGCACTGGCGGCACCGGAGAAAGGACGGAGCGATTTTCGACGTCGAAGTGACGACCCAGGGCATTCAGTTTGCGGGGCACGATGCGGTGCTTACCGCGGCGCTTGACGTGAGCGCGCGGCGCGCTGCGGAAGAAAAAATTGCTGAGCAGTCGGCAGCGCTGCGGGCGTTGACCGAAAATAACCCGCTGGCTGTGGTGGTGCTCGACGAAAAACGGCGCATCCAGATGTGCAATCCCGCGTTCGAGTTGATGTTTGGATACCACCAGGCCGAAATTCTGGGCGCGGACCTCGACGGAATGCTCGCTCCCGGTGAACTGGCCGCGGAAGCCGCGAGCCTGACGAATCGCGCGACGGCCGGAGAAGTGGTTCGTGTGAAGGGACGACGGCGGCGCAGCGACGGCTCGATGGTGGATGTCCAGATTGTGGTAGTCCCATTGATTGTGAACGGCAAGCGTACGGGCACGTTCGGGATGTACGAGGACATCACGGACCGAAGGCGCGCCGAACAGGCTCAGCATGAAGCGGAAATTCGCCTGCAAACACTCTTTGAAAACGCGGTAGAAGGAATTTTTCAAACAACTCCGGATGGTAAGTTGCTAAGCGCGAATCCGGCGCTGGCACGGATGTGCGGTTACGACTCCGCGGAGGAGCTGATCTCGAGCGTCGGTGACCTTTCGCGCGATTCGTACGCCGATCCGGACACGCGGATCGCATTCAAGCGCAAGATGGAGCAGGACGGATTCGTGCAAGCGTTCGAATATCAGCTCGTGCGCAAGGATGGCACCAAGATCTGGGTTTCTGAAACTGCGCGCTGCGTGAGGGATAACTCCGGAACGATTGTTTCTTACGAAGGCACATTGGAGGACGTAACCCAGCGGAAGCGCTCCGAAATTGAGCGGCAGGTAAATTTCGAAATCATCCATGCAGTCAACGCGACAGACAACCTGAACGACCTATTACTACGCATTCACCAATCGCTGAAACGGCTGTTGTATGCGGAGAACTGTTTCGTCGCGTTGTATGAGCCATCGACCGGGATGTTCCACTTTCCGTTCTTTGCGGACCAGTTCGACCAGGCGCCTCCTCCGCAGCAGGTTGGGCGTAGTTGTACCGCGTATGTGTACCGCACCGGCCGCGCGATGCTGATTCCGCAGAAGGTGTTTGACCGGCTTGCTGTGGACGGAGAAGTGGAGCTCGTGGGAACTCCGTCGCCGACCTGGCTGGGTGTACCCCTTCGGACTCCAGCTGCGACCATTGGCGTGCTCGTCGTTCAGCATTACGAAGATGAGAACGCCTACACCGAGCGCGACCTTGAATTCTTGGCCTCTGTCGGCGGGCAGATCGCGCTGGCAATCGAACGGAAGCGCGCGGACGCGAAGGTGCGAGACAGTGAGGCTCGGCTGCGCGTGCTGGTGGAGCAACTGCCTGCCGTGCTCTGGACCGTTGACAAGAATTTAAGGTTCAGCTCGTGTCTAGGCGCTGGTCTAGCGCGGCTGGGTCTGAAGCCCAACCAACTTGTGGGAGCGTCGCTGCTCGACTACTTCGAGACGGCCGATCAGACGTTTATGCCCATCGCGTCGCACCGGCGCGCGCTGGCTGGCGAGCCGACGACATTTCATGTCGAGTGGAAGAACGGTTCGTATGCGTGCCACGTGGAGCCCTTGCGCAGCCCCGACGGCGAACTCGAAGGCGCGATCTGCATGGCGCTCGATATTACCGACCGGCGGCAACTCGAGGAGCAACTTCGGCAGGCGCAGAAAATGGAAGCTGTGGGCCGGCTTGCAGGGGGCATCGCGCACGACTTCAACAATTTGCTGATGGTGATTCAGGGCTATGCAGACTTGCTGACCGAGCGGCTGCCTGAAGGCGATCCGTTGCGTCGCAACGCCGAACAGATTCAGACGGCCTCACAACGCGCGACTTCGCTGACGCGGCAACTGCTGGCATTCAGCCGGAAACAGATGCTCGCGCCGAAAGTTCTGAATATTCAAGGCGTAGTTGCGGACATGGAAAAGATTTTGCGGCGACTGATCGGGGAGGACGTCCATCTCGAATCGACGTCGGCGCCGGATCTGGGTCTGGTGAAGGCCGATCGCAGCCAGATCGAGCAGGTGATTTTGAATTTGGCGGTGAATGCGCGCGACGCGATGCCGGACGGCGGCCGTCTTACGATTGAAACCGCGAACGTCGAACTTGATTCCACGTGTTCGCATCCGCCCGCCATGCTTTCGCCGGGCAGATACGTAATGCTCGCCGTGACCGACAACGGATGCGGCATGGATTCGGAAACACAAGCGCACATTTTCGAGCCGTTCTTCACTACTAAGGAAAAGGGCAAAGGCACCGGGCTTGGTCTTGCCACTGTGTATGGCATTGTGAAACAGAGCGGCGGCTATGTATGGGTGTATAGCGAGCCGGGCCGCGGAACCAGCTTCAAGGTGTATTTGCCGCGAATCGAAGAATCGCCGACGGCGGCGGGCCGGGACAAGAAACCGGGTGCGCAGTCAATGCCGCGGGGTTCGGAAACGATTCTCCTTGTCGAGGACGAGAAGGGCGTCCGGGAGTTGGCGCGCGAATATTTGAAGACTTGTGGCTATAACGTCGTCGAAGCCGAAGACGGTCACACGGCGCTGGAGCTGGCGGCGATGCACGCGGGTTCGATCGACCTTCTGATGACCGATGTGGTGATGCCCGGAATTAGCGGTCGGGAACTGGCCGACCGCGTAAAGGCGCAGCGGCCAGGGATTAAGGTGCTCTACATGTCCGGCTACACGGATCAATCGGTTGTGAAGCACGGAATACTCGAGACCGATGCCATACTGCTGCAAAAGCCGTTCACAATGGCGACGCTGGCGCTGAAGTTAAGAGAATTGTTTTCCGAAGAGTCGGTTCGCGTTCGATAGAGCAGCGTTCACCGCGAAAAATTCCCCGCTCAGAAGTAGTTCTCCAGTCAATCAGATCGGAAGCACACCCCCGTTTGCAGGCTTTGTGTGCCCACATCAAACACCCGCGTCGGATCCAAATTCGTATCTCGAGTTTGGCTCTTAGAAACTTCCGAGAAACATTTGGCGCCCCAAGTTCAAACGCATGATCTGCGCCGGACCGCGGTCAGAAAATGTCCAGCGTTGCCGATTCATTCATTGCAAGTCTGCATTTGCACGGGGCGCCGATGGAACCATGGGGTACTGTGACCAAGGAGCTGATCGCTGAGCGGAGACTTTGGACAGCGGTGGTCGCACGTGCCGTAGAGGAATGGCGAGCAGGCTCTTTGCGCGCGCGTCGGGAAGCGCAGCAGTTTTTGTTCGGGAACAAAGAGGACTTCGAATTAGTTTGCGCGGGAGCGCGTCTGGATCCCAACGACATGCGTTTGCGTCTGCTGAAGATTGGGCGAATGGTCGACTTCGATGGCTCGTTCGTCGCGTAAACGCGTCGTTTTGAATATGCGCAATGAAAGCCGTAGCCAACTTTGTGGACGGCGCACCTTGCAGTTGGCGTAGAATTCGCTTCACCCGGTCTAGCGAAGGCGTCACTCTCCGGGATCGATGACTCCCGCGCTTCAAGCTTCCAACACTCCTGAAAAACAACTGCTCGTCCTGTGTACTCGGACCCGCATTGGACCCGAGACGGCAGCCGAAATCGGGCAAATTCTGGCTGGTCCTCTCGATTGGGGTTATTTAATCTCCGAGTCTCTGGAGAACTCGGTCACACCGCTTTTCTATCGCCAGCTTCGATCCGTTGCGTGGGGCTTGGTTCCGGTCGAGCGGCAAGACAAGCTCAACACAATTGCGAAATCACTCGCCGTGCGGGCGATGTTTCTTACTGCCGAACTGCTTCGACTTCTGGATCTTTTTGAGGCGCAGGGCATCCGCGCGATTCCGTACAAGGGTCCCGTCCTCGCCGCGCAGGCTTACGGGGACTTCGCGCTGCGAGAATTTGAGGATCTGGATCTGATTTTGCGGCAGCGAGATATGCCTGCAGCGAACGAAGTGGTGCTCGGACTCGGATACAAACCGAAGTTCGACTGGATATTCTCGGAAGCTGCGGCGGCGACGCTCGTGCCCGGCGAGTACAACTACCGCGACGTTGCGCGCAACGCGATGATCGAGCTGCACACGGAGAAAACTCTGCGGCATTTTCCGGTCGCGCCGGATATCGAGACCTTCCTACAAAGGCTTGTACCGGTCCGAATCGCGGAACGCGACGTGATGACGTTTGCCCCGGAAGAATTGCTGACGATGCTTTGTATTCACGGCTCGAAGGATTTTTGGGAGCGGCTTTCATGGATCGCGGACGTATCGGAGCTAACACAGTCGCGCGCGAATTTCGATTGGTCGAGAGCATGGGGGTTCGCGGATGCGCTGAAGGCGGGGCGGATGGTAAGGCTCGGATTGGCGCTCTCCGTTGCACTGTTCGCGACTCCGCTCCCACAGGAAGTAATCGCGACAGTCCGGGCGGACGTGACGGCGTCGGACCTCGCAGAATCTGTGGCACGTCGACTGGTCCAGCAGCCGTTCCACACGCTGAACGGCGCGGGACGATTTAACTTCCGGCGGAAAATGCAAGCTGGCGCTGCGGCGGGATGGAGATACGCAACGCGGCTGGCGGTGGTGCCCGCGGAAGAGGATTGGGAGATGGTCCGGTTGCCCCCGGCACTGGCGCCTCTCTACGTGGCGTTGCGGCCGATCCGGCTGTTGCGAAAATATGGGTGGGGGAGCCGCAAAGACTAACCGAGGTGAACTTCCCGCAAAGTCCTCCGAAACTTCTCTCTCGGAACGGGTTTGCTACGGATAGCGGCGCTTGTGTTCCTACAACCGGAAGCCCGATGTTCGATTTCAGGCACACCAGCTAAAGTTCGCGCTGGCACTGTCGAGCCTGCGCACTAGGATGGGTACCGGCAAAGGCGGTGGAGTTCGTGGCAATTTGCGCGAATCCTCTGGGTATTTCGCACATCCTAATTTTAAGCGAGCGCCGGAATCGCGTCTTGGAGCGTTCGCGAATTGCTAGGCGGCGAGTTGCTGGCAACGGAGACTTTTGAGGTGAGGCCCTAAGAGCGAATGAGTGCCGCGTCCGCCGTATCACCGGTTCGAATTGCACCTGGCAGCGAGTCTCCGCGGCCTGGCTCACAAGTCCATGCCAACACAATCGGCGCCAAGATTCGCGCGCAAGGTTCGGCGTGCGTGCGCGTCCTGAATGGCGACATGCATCCGTGGTTTCGCGCGGGCGATCAGGTGTTCGTGCGCCGCTGGGATTTCGAAATGTTGCGCCCGGGAGATGTAATTCTCTTCGAACGCAACGAGGACTTCTTCGTTCACCGAGTCCTGCGCCGCGTTGAAGGGAGCGGCGGGGCGACGAATGCCGTAATCACGAAGGGCGACGCGCTCGACAATGCGGATGCTCCCGTAACGGCTGCGGAATTCGTAGGCCGCGCGCGACGTATTCATCGACGGACGCGGCACATCGACATCGAATCGCTCGGCCAGGTTGTTACTGCGCGCGTACTGGCCAGGATTTCCCCTCTAAGCCGGATCGTTTACGCACCTTTACGTTTCGCGAAACGGCTCTTCAAGTAGTTCGTTCGAACTTCTCTGTCATCTGGCGTCGAGGCGAATTCCCGGTAGCCTAGACCTTCGCATGGACTCGGAAGACAAAAAGAAGTTTAAGCGCGGACGATCATGACTTCTGTGGATTTGATTAACGCTGCGGCGGTTTGCCCTGGTTTCAGGCGCATCTCACGGACGGCGTCGGCGGTGATAATCGATGTAATGCGCTGGCCGCCGATGGAAAGCGTCACCTGCGCCATCAAGCCGCTGACTTTCACGGCAGTCACCCGACCCACAAGCTGATTGCGGCCGCTGATTTTGCGGAATCCCCCGCGGCGCTCGGAAATCTCTCCTGATTCGTTCGCGCGATAAAGAAAGCGGTCGATCTCCTTTTCGGGGATACGGTGGTGGCCTCCGGCCGTAGTGACCGTGCGAATCTTCTTCTTGTAGATCCACTGTTTCAGTGTGGGATAACTGACGCCAAGCGCTTGCGCGGCGTCGCGAGGAGTGAAGAGTTTTGAATTCGAAGCCATGTTGCCGGATAAGCCCTCGCGATCCGCGCACGTGCATCGCCCCGAATCGTTCGCCCGCAGCCCGATGCTATGCCCGCGTGTCGGGTTGTGTCAATCAACCTCGGAGGTCGAAGCGTTTCCGCCCACGATCATCGACCGTTCATATACCGAACCGAGAGACTGAGGTAGAATCGGGGCGTCGACACGAACGGGACCCGCAATCCTCTTGATGATTCCGCATGCGAACCGCAGGGTAGGAGTCAGCAGAGCACAATCGTATAAACCGAAACCGGACGCGCCGCGAGCGCATCCGACTCTGAAGAGACCAATTTCTGAATCGACCGGAGGAAACTATGAGTTCGACCGCAAATACGACAGACGCAACCATCGGAAACGCACACCCTGAGAATCCCCTGAAGGCCCTTACCAAATTTGGACAGTCGGTGTGGCTCGACTATATCCGGCGCGACCTGATCTCCACTGGCGAATTGCAAAAGCTGATCACGAACGACGGTCTGCGCGGAATGACCTCCAATCCCTCAATTTTCGAGAAGGCGATCGCGGGCAATCCGGATTATCAGAAGGACCTGAACGATCTGGCGAAAGACAAGAGCCTGGACGCCAAAGCAATCTACGAACACATCGCGATCAAGGATATTCAATCGGCGGCGGACGTGATGCGCGCCGTTTACGACGCGACGAAACACCGCGATGGATACGTGAGCCTGGAGGTGTCGCCCTATCTGGCACACAAGACTGCGGAGACGATGGACGAGGCGCGCCGATTGTGGAAGACCGTCGACCGGAAGAACCTGATGGTGAAGGTGCCTGGCACGACGGAAGGCATTCCTGCGATCAAGCAGTTGATCAGTGAAGGCATCAATATTAACGTGACGCTCCTTTTCGCGCAGGACGTGTACGAGCGGGTGGCCGAAGCTTACATTTCCGGTCTGGAGGCGCGCGCGAAGAACGGCGGCGACGTAAGCAAAGTGGCGAGCGTGGCGAGCTTCTTTATCAGCCGTATCGACACGTTGATCGATAGCCAGATCGACGCGAAGGACAAGACAACGACCGACTCGGCGCAGAAATCCACGCTCGCGAAGATTCGTGCGCAGGTTGCGATTGCGAACGGCAAGCTGACCTATCAGGCGTATAAGAGGATTTTCAGCGGCCCACGTTGGGAAGCGCTCGCAACGAAGGGCGCGCAGACGCAACGCGTGCTGTGGGCCAGCACGAGCACGAAAGACCCGAAACTCAGCGACATCTATTACGTCGAAGGATTGATCGGACCGGACACGGTCGACACCATACCGCCGGCGACGTTCGATGCGTTCCGCGATCATGGCAAACCGCGAGCGAGCCTGGAAGAAAACGTGCCTGCAGCGAAAGAAACGATGGATAACCTCGCCAAGGTCGGAATTTCGATGAAGGCTGCCACTGACAAGCTCACCGAAGACGGAGTGAAGCTGTTCGCGGAGGCGTTTGACAAACTGCTCGGTGCGGTCAAAACGCAAGTGGCAAAAGTGGCAGGAGGGGCGCAGTGAATAAGCTGACCTACAAGCTACCCGACAACCTCGCGAGCGCGGTGCAGGGAACCCTCGCAGACTGGAAAAAAGGCGACAAGGTAAAGCGGTTGTGGGCAGGCGACGCGACGCTTTGGACCAATCAGGACGAGAGCAAGTGGACCGGCTGGTTGACCGAACCGGACAAGCCGATCTCAAACGATACGCGGTACAGCGACTACCAGAAACTCGCGGAAGATATTCAGAAAGCCGGTTTCACGCACGCCGTACTCCTTGGTATGGGCGGGTCGAGCCTGTGTGTTGAAGTTTTCGAAAAGACCTACGGCAAGATCGAAAGCCATCCACAAATGCGCGTGCTCGATTCGACCGATCCGGCGCAAATCCGGACCGTGGAGAGAAGCATCGACATCGCGAAGACGGTTTTTATCGTTGCGAGCAAGTCTGGAAGTACTCTCGAACCGAATATTTTTAAGGAATATTTTTACGATCTCGTATCGAAAGCTGTAGGCGCCGGAGAAGCGGGGAAGCGCTTCATCGCAATCACCGATCCCGGTTCGCATATGCAGACCGTCGCGGAGCAAGGCGGCTTCCGCGCGATTTTCTACGGCGTGCCGAGCATTGGCGGCCGGTATTCCGCGCTTTCCAATTTTGGCAAAGTGCCTGCCGCCATCCAGGGTGTCGATCTGGCGAAGTTCCTGGCGAACGTCGACAAAATGATGAAGGCTTGCGGCGCGTCCGTCGTGGCGGATCAGAATCCGGGAGCGATTTTGGGAGCGATCCTCGGAACGCTCCAGAAGACGGGGCGCGACAAGGTGACGATTTTCACTTCCGCGGGAATTTCGGACCTGGGCGCATGGCTCGAGCAACTCCTGGCGGAATCGACGGGCAAGCAAGGGAAAGGCCTGATTCCTGTAGACCTCGAAACGATTGGTGCTCCCGAGGTTTACGGCACCGACCGGATCTTCGCGTACCTGCGGCTGGAGAATTCATCGGACGCGAAGCTGGATGCGGCCGTGTCTGCGCTCGAGAAGGCAGGGCATCCCGTGGTGCACATTGCCGTCGGCGACACCTACGAACTCGGGGAAGAATTTTACCGCTGGGAAATTGCGACAGCGGTAGCGGGCTCGGTAATCGGAATCAATCCCTTTAATCAGCCAGACGTTGAGGCTAGCAAGATCGAAACGCGGAAACTAACCGACCAGTATGAAAAGGAGGGGAAGCTGCCCGCCGAAGCGCCGTTCTTTGAGGACAAGGGCTTCAAACTATTCTCCGATCCGAAAAATGCCGAAGCGTTAAAAGCGGCGGCGGGCCCGAATCCTACCCTGGTGAGCTATTTGAAAGCACACCTGAGCCGGATCAAGCCTAACGACTATTTCGCGTTGCTCGCCTACATCGAGCGCAACGACGAGCACAAGAAGTCACTTCAAGTCTCCCGGCTTGCCGTACGCGATAAGAAGCGTGTCGCAACGTGCCTCGGCTTCGGTCCGCGGTTTTTACACTCGACGGGGCAGGCCTACAAAGGCGGCCCGAATTCTGGGGTGTTTTTGCAGGTGACTTGCGACGACGCCTCCGACCTAAAAGTGCCAGGACACTCTTACACTTTTGGAATTGTGAAGGCGGCTCAGGCGCGCGGCGACTTCCAAGTGCTTGCGGACCGCGGTCGTCGAGCACTGCGCGTCCATCTCAGCGCGGACGTGGCGGCGGGACTCGCAGGCCTGCAGCAAGCGATTGCAGAAGCGCTTTCGTAGATCGTTACGCGCACAACCATGGCTAACGGGCGGAGGACGGTTTGAACGATCACGGGAACTCCTTCGAATTTCACGAGGAAGAGTCAGGCCGTCCGGCGCATCCGTGCATCATGGTGATTTTTGGAGCTTGCGGCGATCTCACCAAGCGCAAGCTGATTCCCGCGCTCTACAATCTCGCCAAAAGCGATTTGCTTCCCCGAAACTTTGCCATTATCGGGGTGTCCCTTCAGGAATCGTCAGACGAAGCGTTTCGCGCTAAGGCCACTAATGACATTCACGAGTACGCGACTGTCGAGGTGGACGAATATTCGTGGGAGTCCTTTAAACGGCGCCTCTACTACCTCTCGGGCGATTTTCAGGATCCTAAACTGTTCAAAAACCTCGGCGAACTTCTCCAGAAAGTGGAGATCGAGCAGGGCACGCAGGGAAACTGCCTGTTCTATCTTGCGACGAGCCCATCGTTCTTTCCGGTCGTAATCCAACAGCTTGGTGCGGCCGGGTTGACCCACGAAGAGCACGGCAAATGGAAGCGCGTGGTGATCGAAAAACCCTTCGGTCACGACCTTGCGAGCGCGGTGCACCTGAATAAAGAGATCGGCAAGGTTCTCGACGAGCACCAGATCTACCGCATTGACCATTACCTCGGCAAAGAGACAGTCCAGAACATCCTGGCGTTTCGTTTCGCAAACGGAATTTTCGAGCCGGTGTGGAACCGGCGCTACGTGGATCACGTGCAGATCACGGTGGCGGAGGAACTGGGCGTCGAGCTGCGCGGCGACTACTACGACAAAGCCGGTGCGATGTGCGACATGGTGCCCAACCACATCCTCCAGCTCATCACGCTGACGGCTATGGAGCCACCGATCTCGTTCGACGCTTCGTCCGTGCATGACGAGCAAACCAAAATTTTACGCGCGATTCAGCCGCTCAATCCGGAGCGCGTGTTGGACCATGCGGTGCGCGGGCAGTACGGCGAGGGCGTGATTGATGGGCGTCCGGTGCCGGCGTACAACACCGAGCCGAACGTAAAGCCGCATTCGACCACGGAGACCTTCGTTGCGCTGTCGCTAAACATCGACAGTTGGCGCTGGGCCGGCGTGCCATTTTACCTTCGGACCGGCAAACGGATGAAAGAGCGCGTCACCGAGATCGTGATCCGCTTTCGGCGGCCGCCATTCGTGTTGTTTCGCAAAACCCAGGTACAAGGCATTCCACCGAACGAACTGGTGCTCAACATCCAGCCGGATGAGGGAATTTCACTCAGCTTCGAAGCGAAGGTGCCCGGCCCCGTCGTGCGCCTGGGCGCGGTAAACATGGATTTTCAGTACGCGGATTATTTCGGCACCACACCCTCCACCGGATACGAAACGCTTTTATACGACTGCATGATGGGCGACCCGACGCTGTTCCAGCGCGCGGACATGGTGGAAGCTTCGTGGACCGTGGTGCAGCCGATTCTGGACGTTTGGAAAGCGATTCCACCGCGCGATTTTCCGAATTACGCGGCAGGATCTTGGGGACCTGAGTCGGCGATGGAGTTGCTTCGCCGTGAGGGCCGGGAGTGGCGCGATCCTTCACGCAAACCTCTCACACTGAAAGACACGCGGCTTACGCATTCCGTCGGCCAACTCACTTCCGTTCTAAAGCCCTAGCGCGATTTCACCGCGGCCTGCGATTTTCATCACTGTCTCATCACGGCTAGCGACAGTGCGATTTTTTTGAACGCATTCATACGGATTTTTATAATCGTGTGATAGAGTTCCGCGCATCGACACTGTCGCCGCAGCGATAATTCGATGACCAGCGAGCCTCATGCCAGAGCGAGCAGCGTAAAGACGCGCAGTCGACTGATCGCGCGTTCGGTAGTCCTCGTCGGCATCGCCTTGTGTTTCGCTGTCGCGGTTTTCGCCGACCCTCAACCCCAGTCCCTCGTTCCGAACATTTTCAAGCCCGACTCGACGCCAGCCGACCACATTTATGGTGTAGCTCTTTTCGTTCTTTCCATTACCGCCGCAATTTTCGTCTGTGTGTTTTCGCTGCTGGTCTACGCTGTCGTCAAGTTCCGTGCGAAGCTTGGCGACGACACTCACGAGCCCGCGCAAGTGTACGGCAGCAACCAGATCGAACTTGCTTGGACCGTGATTCCCGTACTGATCGTAGTGATGTTGTTCCTGGCGACGGCTCGCGTTGTGGCGCAGGTGCAGGACGCCGTGCGTCCGCCCGGAACAATCGAAGTGACGGCAATCGGACACCAGTTCTGGTGGGAGTTCCGGTACCCAGCGCTTGGAATCGTCACGGCGAATGAGCTGCACGTGCCGGTGAGCGATCCGGCCAATCCGACGCCGACTTTTTTGAAGCTGCTCTCCGCTGACACCGATCACAGTTTTTGGGTCCCGCGGCTCGCGGGCAAGACAGACTTGATTCCGAATCGCACGAACAACACGTGGATCGATCCGCATCACGTGGGGCTGTACCTCGGCCAGTGTGCGCAGTATTGCGGAACACAGCACGGACTGATGCTGTTGCGCGTTTATGTAGACTCGCGGGCGGATTTCGACGCGTGGGAGCACGCACAGGCGGCTCCCGCCGCCGAACCAAGCGGCTCAAACAGCGAGGCTGTCGAAGGACAGCGCGTGTTTGAGGCAACGTCCTGCATTAACTGTCACGCCGTGCAGGGCACGGTTGCTGATGGACGATTCGGGCCCGATCTGACGCACCTGATGAGCCGTAAGACGATCGCGGCCGGTGCAGCGGAAAACACGCCGGCAAATTTGAAACTGTGGGTGCAGAATCCCGACGCGATCAAGCCCGGATCGCTGATGCCTGCGATGCGACTGAACGAGAAAGATTTGAACGCGCTGACCGCGTATCTGCAAACGCTCCGGTAACGCCGGGAAGGAGGGATCATGTCGTCTGAAACGATGGCGCTTTCGCCACATCTGGTCACGACGCGTTCCCTGTCCGAGCGTTTGCATGGCTGGGTGACCACGGTCGATCACAAGCGCATTGGCGTCCTTTATATCGGCTTCGCATTGTTCTTCCTTGTGATCGGCGGAATTGAAGCCGTGATCATGCGGATTCAACTGATGGAGCCGAACAACACGTTCGTCTCGCCGCAAGTCTTCAACCGCATGTTCACGATGCACGGCACCACGATGATTTTCTTCGTGGCGATGCCTATCCTCTTTGGATTCGGCAACTACACAGTGCCATTGTTGATCGGCGCGCGCGACATGGCTTTCCCACGGTTGAACGCATTCAGCTTCTGGATGACTGCGTTTGGCGCTCTGCTTCTATATTTCAGCTTTGTCGGTGGGTTCGGATTGTATGGGGCGGGGAACGCTCCAGACGTCGGCTGGTTCGCCTACGCGCCGCTGACGTCAAAAGTGTTTTCGCCCGGGCACAGTTCGGATTTCTGGGCACTTGGGTTAATCGTTTCGGGATTCGGCAGCATCGGAACGGCGATCAACATGATTGCTACGATCGCGTGCCTGCGTTGCCCGGGTATGACGCTCCAGAAGATGCCTCTCTTCGCCTGGATGAATCTTGTGATGTCCGGCATGGTGCTCTTCGCGATTTCGCCTCTCACTGCCGCGCAAATCATGATTTGCCTGGACCGCTATCTGGGCGCGCATTTCTTCGATACGCAAGCAGGCGGCTCGGCGGTGATCTGGATGCACTTCTTCTGGATCTTCGGACATCCGGAGGTCTACATCCTGATCATTCCTTCGTTCGGCTTCCTTTCGGAGATTGTGCCGGTCTTTTCGCGCAAGCCGATCTTCGGCTATCCGGTGATGGTAGGCGCGACGGTGGGTATAGCTTTCGTGAGTTTCACCGTTTGGGCCCACCACATGTTCACCGTCGGAATGAATTCGTACGGTAACACGTTCTTCGCGCTAACCACTTTTGTGGTCGGCATTCCCACTGGAATCAAGATCTTCAACTGGCTCGGCACGATGTGGGGCGGGAAGATCATTTTTAAGACGCCTATGCTGTTCTGCATCGCGTTCCTGTTTCAATTCCTAATCGCTGGTCTCACGGGAATCATGCTTGGTTCAGCGCCGTTCAATTGGCAATTGAGCGCTTCGTATTTCGTCGTCGCACACTTCCATTACGTGATCGTCGGCGGAATTTTGTTCGCTACTTTTGCCGGGTTTTACTACTGGTTCCCGAAGATAAGCGGCAAGATGCTCAGTGAAACGCTGGGAAAATGGCACTTCTGGTTGTTCGTGATCGGATTTCACCTGACGTTTGATTTCATGCACATCCCCGGGTTGCTCGGCATGCCGCGTCGCGTTTACACGTACGTACCCGGCCGGGGCTGGGAAATCTGGAACCAGATTGTTTCGGTGGGCGCCATTTTTCAAGGAGTCGCGATTCTGATTTTTGTGGTGAATTTGATCTGGTCCTACTGGAAGGGACGGGATGCGGGCTGTGACCCATGGGACGCGTGGACGCTCGAGTGGAGCACTCCATCGCCGCCTCCGGAATATAACTTTGCGACGATCCCGGTGGTGCATAGCCGTCGGCCGTTGTGGGATTTGAAACATCCTGAGGATCCGGATTGGAAATATGAGTAGAGGTCTTCGCAAGCTATGAGTTCGACCGTACTGGCGCCTCCGCCGATTGAATCTCCGTGGACGCTGCCCTCGCGCGGCCGCGTCGGAATGTTCTGCCTGATCGCGGCGGAATCCGCGATCTTCACGATTTTTGTGGTGGCCTATGTGTTTTATATCGGTAAGAGCATTTCCGGCCCCACGCCGCGCCAGGTGCTCGAACTGCCGATCTTCAACACGGCTTGCCTACTCTTCAGTAGCTTGACGATTCATTTCGCGATCCGCGCGCTGCGAAAAGGGAATCGCGGCGCTTTCACAGGATTGTGGTTTTTCACTTTCTTACTCGGCGCAGTTTTTCTGGTGGGTACCGGGCGAGAATGGCATCACCTGATTTACGACAAGGGACTGACCATCCAAACGAATCTCTTCGGAACGACCTACTATTCGTTGGTTGGCCTACATGCTTTCCACGTGATCGTCGGTCTCACCGGCATTCTGATTATCCTGGCGTTTGCGTTGGCCGGGCGGGTGAAAGTAGAGCACGCAGATCGAGTGGACGTGTTTTCGCTCTACTGGCATTTTGTCGACGTCGTTTGGGTCGTTGTGTTCACGGTGGTTTACGTGATTGGACGGTGAGTTTGGCCAGCAAGCGATGAGCAGCGAACATCAAAATTCGGGCGCGATGCCAGGCAATCCGCGGACCGTAGCGATTCCCGCGCCGACGGCTTGGCCGATTACATTGGCGTTTGGGATGGCGCTGATCTTCGCCGGCCTTGTTACTAGCGCGGCGGTAAGTGTTCTGGGCGCAATCCTGGCGGTGGCCGGCGCCGTGGGATGGTTCCGCGACGTGCTTCCCCAGGAGCACCATATTTCGGTGCCGCTGGGGAGCGCCGACGGGGAACCGGTGCGCACCGAACGCGCGCAGGTGAAGACTTTTGATCTGGATCCCAAACATGCGCGTGCTTTTTTGCCGATTACTTACTACCCGATTTCCGCGGGCATCAAAGGAGGTCTCGCCGGCTCGGTAGCCATGGCTGTGCTTGCGTGTGCGTACGGTTTAATCAAGCAGGGAAGCATTTGGTACCCCATCAACCTGCTTGCGGCAACCGTCTATTCGCAGTCCATGAAGTTCGGAAGCATGTCTCTGAATTCGTTCCAGCTCGATAGTTTTCTCCTTGCCTGCCTGATTCATCTGATTACGTCGCTTATGGTGGGGTTGCTATACGGTGCTATGCTGCCCATGATCCCGAGGAGACCGATCTTGCTCGGCGGATTCATTGCGCCGATTTTGTGGTCTGGACTTCTCTATACCGTCCTCGGGATCGTAAATCCACTCCTGGACAAGAAGATCGACTGGTTCTGGTTCGTGGTTTCGCAGTTCGGTTTTGGGATCGTGGCAGGGCTGGTCGTATCGCGGCAGGATAAAGTCTTCACCAGCCAAAATATGCCGTTCGCGCTTCGGGCCGGAATCGAAGTGCCGGGGGCGATGTCCGAAAAGCGCTCGGGTGAACCTCCGAGCGGGGACTCGCGGCCGTGAGTCTCATGCGTGCAACTCTGACTTTCGCGGCGCTGGCGACAGGCGCTACGCTGTTGCTTGCGGGGTGTACGAGTTTGCCCGGAAAACCTGCTGCGAATTCGATTCCCGACCAGCCGAACGACATTCTCGACTTTAGGGCGCTCTACGCGCAAAACTGCGCGGGCTGCCACGGCGCTAACGGAAAAGGCGGCGCTGCGATCGGATTGGCGGACCCCTTGTACTTGGCGATCACAACGGAATCGGAAATTCATAACGTAACAGCAAACGGCGTTCCGGGAACCGCGATGCCTGCATTTGCGCAAAGCGCGGGGGGAATGTTGACAGACGCGCAAGTTCAGGCCATCACACATGGAATCGAGGGATGGGCACGGACAGAGGCCATCCCCCATGGCGCGCCACCGCCACCCTACGCCGCGGGTGCGGTTGGAAACGCACCGCGAGGCGCAGATACCTACCACAAATTTTGTGGCTCATGCCATGGTGCGGATGGAAAAGGCACGAACCGCGCCAGTTCGATTGTCGATCCTGCATTTTTGGCGCTGGTGAGCAATCAAAGCCTGCGCACCACGGCGATCGTCGGCCGATCCGACCTGGGCGCTCCAAATTACTGCGGCGACGTTCCGACCGAATGCATGACCGCGCAAGATGTGACGGATGTCGTCGCGTGGCTCGCGTCACAGAGAACTCCTTACCCGGGTCAACCATATCCGAATACAGCGCAACCCACGGGAGACGGTAAATGAGCGATCAGGAAGGACTTTCTCGCCGCGCCGCGCTGACTAAAATTGCTTTCGCTTTCAATGCCGTCGTCGGCGTCGTGCTTGCGATTCCGGTGATCGGCTATTTGCTCTCGCCCATGGTCCGCGCGCGCAAGAGCGGCTACATGGCATGGTTTGCGCTCGGCCCGGTTTCGAATTTTCCTTCGGGTCAAACTCGTCTGGCGACATATCGGAATCCGGTGCAGAACGCGTGGGACGGCCAGACTGCCGATATTGCGTGTTGGGTTCGAAATGTCGACGGCGCGCAGTTTCAAGTGTTCGCGGTGAACTGCGCGCACCTGGGATGTCCCGTGCGGTGGTTCCCGCAGTCGGGACTGTTCATGTGTCCGTGCCACGGCGGCGCCTACTACGAAGACGGCTCGCGCGCTTCTGGTCCTCCGGAACGCGGTTTATTTTCTTATGCGCACAAAGTAGAAAACGGACAGCTGTATATCGACGCGGGATCGCTGCCAACCCCGGGCGGTAGCGCCGCAAACCGCACCTCAACAGGAACACGATGCGCCTGATTAAAAATATCGGGGCGTGGCTCGACGCGCGATTGCAGATTGGTGCGTCGCTGCGCGAAACGATGGATCATCCCGTCCCGAAAAGTGCGGCGAGCTGGTTTTACGTGTTCGGCAGCGGCGCGCTGGTGATTTTCGGGTTGCAGGTGGTAACGGGAATTTTGCTCGCTCTGCTGTACGTGCCGTCTGCCGGCGAAGCATGGAACAGTTTGCAGGCGCTGAACCACGATGTGACGCTCGGTTGGTTCCTGCGGGGGATGCACGGATGGGGCTCGAACTTCATGGTCGCCATCGTGCTGCTGCACATGGTGCAGGTGTTCTTATTCGGTGCGTACAAGTTTCCGCGTGAGCTCACGTGGGTCGTCGGCGTGTGTCTGCTACTGATGACGATGGGCATGGCTTTCACCGGCCAGGTGCTGCGTTTTGACCAGGATGCCTACTGGGGGCTTGGAATCGGGGCCTCGATCGCCAGCCGCGTGCCAATCATGGGGCCGCAAATCGTGCACTTATTATTGGGAGGACCGATCATCGCCGGAGCAACGTTGTCTCGTTTTTTTGCTCTGCACGTGTTTGCCATTCCGGGGCTTCTGATTGGGCTCGTCGGGCTACACCTGTTGATGGTGCTGAAGCTCGGCATCAATGAATGGCCGATGCCGGGTCGCATCGTCCGTCGCGCGACGTACGAGAAGGAATACCACGAACTGGTTGAGAAAGACGGCGAGCCGTTCGTACCGTATGCCATTTGGAAGGACGTTTTCTTCGCCGGGGTTTTGATTCTGTGTATCGCTGCATGCGCCGCGTATTTCGGTCCATTCGGACCGACAGGCCGGCCCGATCCAACGAACATTCAAGCGATCCCTCGCCCGGATTATTTCTTTTTGTGGTTGTATGCGCTGCTCGCATTGTTGCCGCCGTCGATGGAAACGCCTGCGCTCTTGATGGGTCCGGTCGTTGTCATCGGTGGTTTGCTGATGCTTCCATTCTTGTTTGGCGAAGGGGAGAAGAGTTGGAAGCGGCGCCCCGTGGCGGTCATTTCAGTTCTGTTGATCGCGGTGGCGCTCGGCACGCTCACGCATCTATCGAGTTACACGCCCTGGAGCCCGATCATGGATGCATGGAGTTCCGATCCCATTCCTCCCGAATATTTGGCGCGTCGCACCTCGCTCGAGCGGCAAGGCGCGCTGGTATTTCAGGAGAAGCAGTGCCACAACTGCCACTCGCTTGGGAATGAAGGAGGGATGCGCGGACCCGCTCTCGACTCCGTGGCTGTGCGGCTCACCAGCGATCAGCTGATCCGGCAGGTGATTCAAGGCGGTGGAAACATGCCGGCCTACGGAAAAAACCTCACTCCACCGCAAACTACAGCGCTCGTTGCGTTTCTTGAGACGCTAAGGCCCGCCGGTCAACCAGCCGCCAAGAATGCGTCGGAAGCTCTGGCCGGTACGAACTCCACCTCGCCCCAGGCGCCTTCACCGCAGCCTTAGCAAATCAATGCCGTCGCCGCTTCAAGAAGCACTCCATTCGTGGACGCCCCCCATAGGCGTGAATATCGCGATCGCGTTGTCCCTCTACTTCTATATTGTGGGATGGCGCCGGCTACGCAAGACCAACGCCGCCGAGCCTATTTCTCAGCGGCAGCTCGGAGCATACCTTGCTGGCGCACTCGCACTCTGGCTCGCGATCGGATCGCCGCTCGAAGCGCTGGACGATTTGTCCCTACTGGCGCATATGGTGCAGCATTTGCTGCTTATGATCGTGGCGCCTCCTTTGATTTTGCTCGGTGCGCCCGCGCTACCGCTGCTTCATGGATTGCCGTCTTGGTTCGTGCGCGTGCCGCTCGGAGGACTGCTGCGATCTCGCACAATGCAGCTCCTTGGGGAATTTCTCACGGAGCCGCTACTGTGCTGGATTTCCGCGATTGTGGCGATGATCGCGTGGCATGTCCCCGCGCTATTTGAATTAGCGCTGCGCTCAGACGGCTGGCATGAACTCGAGCACGCATGTTTCCTTGGAACTTCAATTTTGTTCTGGTGGCCGGTCATACAGCCGTGGCCGAGCGTCGCTCGCTGGCCGCGGTGGTCGATGCCACTGTATCTCTTACTCGGTGCCATCGCGGGAAGTACAGTGTCGGCCTACCTCACGTTTTCCGACGCGGTCCTTTATCCCTCCTACGTTGCTGCGCCGAGGATTTTCGCGTTAAGCCCGATGGACGATCAGGTAGCCGCGGGAGCGCTGATGTGGTTCGCGATGACGATCGCGTTTCTTGTGCCTGCGGTGGTAATCACGGTGCGATATCTGTCGCCAGAACCCAACCGGCCCAATGTGCACGCTTCGTAAATCGATTCAGCCCGTCGAACGTACGCAAACGATACCTGAAGTTGGTCGCGACGGCGAATGTGTCAGGGTTTCGCTGTATGGCTTCAAGGGTAGACTGGCGTCGTACAATCAGAGGGCGATGAATGCGACAAAATCCGGCGACGCGCACGGAGATAATGCCCACAAGCCATTCGATTCTCCTGTAAAATTCCGCATGAGTTGTACCGATTTTGCATCGGAAATGCCGGCTGCATTGCCCACCCTGTCTTCTTGTTTGGAAACGCGCCAAAAAGCATTTTGAAGTGCCCTGCTAGAGAAATAAATCGCCACGCGAGTCGTGTGGCCGTTTTCGAAACGCGATGAGCAAACCCATCACACGCATTCCGGTTTTCGGCGAGCCCGAAGAGCCGATTCGCGCGGAACTCTTCAGCGCCGAGCGGCTTGAGCAGCACGCCGAGAGCCTCGCCGCGGCCCAAGCTGTCTCCACCGCTACTGACGCCGGCCGCCCGCTAATCCCGCGCGTGCTCGAAAACGGGCGCGTCTTGCTCGAATATTACCGCGGTACAGCGGAAGCGATTCAGAAGGATCAAGCCATCACGCCCGCGGCGGAATGGCTGGTCGACAATTTTTTCATCGTGGAAGAACAGCTCCGCGAAATCCGTGACGATCTGCCGCCGGGCTTCTACCGCAAACTGCCCAAGCTGTCTCAAGGTCATCTCGAAGGATATCCGCGGGTTTTTGGTGTTGCCTGGGCTTACGTGGCGCATACGGACAGCCGATTCGACCCGGAAGTTCTCCGCTCGTTCGTTTCGGCGTACCAACGGGTTCAGCCGCTCACGATCGGCGAACTTTGGGCGGTGGCGATCACCTTGCGCGTGGTCCTGGTCGAGAATCTGCGGCGTATCGCGGAACGCCTGGCCCGGAGCCGCAATGCTCGCGTTGAAGCCGACGTCCTCGCGGACAAAGTGCTCGGCACCGGAGGTCAAACGCAAGTCCCAGCCGAGACGTTGCTGAAGGACTATGAGAATCGGAAACTCGATCGTGCGTTTGCCGTCCAGCTCGTGCAACGCCTGCGCGATCTTGATCCGAAAGTCGGGCCGATCCTGGTCTGGCTGGACAAGCAGCTCGCGGAGCAAGGAACCACGAGCGACGAAATCGTCCGCGCCGAACACCAGGAACAGGCGGCGACAACTGTCACGGTGCGCAACATCATCACCAGCATGCGGCTGATGACCACGTTCGACTGGCAGACATTCTTCGAAAGCGTCAGCCTGGTGGACGAAGTTCTTCGGAGCGGTAGCGCGTTCGGTGACATGGATTTCTCGACACGCGACTATTACCGGCACGCCATCGAAGATCTATCGCGCGGCTCGAAACTCTCGGAACCTGAAGTTGCGCAGCGCGCCGTAAACCGCGCTCACAACGCACACGGACGACCCGGGCCGGACGGGCAGCCGCTCGACAGCCGGCATTTTGACCCCGGCTACTACTTGATCTCGCACGGACGGCTCGAATTCGAGCGCGAGCTGGGATTCAAGATTCCGTGGCGACGCGGTTTGTTGCGCCTCTACGTGCGCGCCGCTGTGCCGGGATATATCGGGACGATACTCGTGCTCACGGCGGCGATTCTCGCGCTGCCCCTGCTCCATGCAGCAGAGCAGGGCACGAGCGTGAAGCTACTACTGCTGATGGCGATTTTGGCGGCAATCCCGGCGTCTGACCTTGCGATCTCGTTGATCAATCGCGCCGTCACGGATTTGCTAGGCCCACGAACACTCGCTCGCCTCGAATTGAAAGATGGGGTGCCAGAGTCGCTGCGGACGATCATAGCGGTGCCGACGCTGCTGACGTCTGAGGCCAGCATCAAGGAGCAGGCAGATCACCTGGAAGTCCACTACCTCGCCAATCCAGATGGAGATCTGCGCTTTGCGATTCTTTCCGACTGGCTCGACGGTGACCAGGAACGGATGCCCGGAGATGAAGAGTTGCTCGCCGCAGCCACGTCGGCGATCGCGTCGTTGAACGATGCGCACGGCCCAGCTGCCGACGGCGGCGACAGATTCTATCTGCTTCACCGGAAGCGCACCTGGAATCCCCAGGAAAATGCTTGGATGGGTTGGGAACGCAAGCGCGGAAAGCTTCACGAACTAAATCAACTTCTTCGTGGGGCGACCACTACGAATTTTGTCCCGATCGGCGGAAAGCCGCCGCAACTGCCCGCGGGCATCAGATACGTGATCACGCTCGATGCCGATACTCGTTTGCCGCGCGGTGCGGCAGACCGCCTGGTCGGCACGATGGCGCATCCGCTAAATCTGCCGAAATATGATCCGGCCCAAGGGCGAGTGATAGATGGTTATGCGATTGTGCAGCCGCGAATCACTCCAACACTACCGACGGATCGCGAGGGCTCGATCTTCCAGCGAATTTTTTCAGGGCCCGCCGGGATCGATCCTTACGCCTCCGCGGTGTCCGACGTTTATCAGGATTTGTTCCGCGAAGGTTCTTACACAGGAAAAGGCATCTACGATGTCGACGCGTTTGAAACCGCGCTGGATGGAAAAGTCACTGACAATACGCTCCTGAGTCACGATCTTTTCGAAGGAATCTTTGCGCGCGCGGCGCTCGCATCCGACGTCGAACTGTTTGATGAGTTCCCATCGCACTATGAGGTGGCTGCGTCGAGGCAGCATCGATGGGCTCGCGGTGATTGGCAACTTCTGCCTTGGATCTTCGGCAAGGGTGGCCTGCCGAAGGACAAAGCCCGCAGCATTCGTATCCCGGCGATCAGCCGCTGGAAGATGCTGGACAACTTGCGCCGTTCGCTATCCGCTCCGGCGATGTTTTTGACGATGGTAGCGGGCTGGCTGATTCCGCAGCTCAGCCCGTGGGTCTGGACCCGGTTCATTCTGACGACAATTTCGATTCCGGCTTTGGTGTCGTTTCTGGTGGGTTTGAATCCTCGTCTCGGCGGGATTTCGAAACGCAGCCACATTCGCAACGTACTCTCTGACCTCTATATCGGTCTCGCGCAGATCGGCGTGACGATTACCATGCTCGCCTTTCAGGCCTGGCTCATGGCTGACGCGATTTTGCGGACCCTGGGCAGGTTGTGGTTCACGCACCGGAAAATGCTGGAATGGACGACAGCCGCACAGGCTGGTAGCCGCGCCGATCTGAAGCTCATAGGAATTTACCGTCGGATGATCCCGAGCGTCGCGCTGGCGATTGCCGTGCTTTCCGCCGTCGTTTTGCTCCGGCACCGTGCACTATCCGCGGCCGTTCCATTCACTCTGCTTTGGATGGCCGCGCCTGCCGTCGCGCGATGGATCAGCCTGCCTCCGAAACTGCCGGAACTCGAGCCGTTGGTGGATGCCGATGCGAAGATCCTGAGGCAAATCGCTCGAGCTACGTGGCGCTACTTTGAGACATTCGTCACTCCGGAAGACAATTTCTTGCCGCCGGATAATTTTCAGGAAGACCCGAAGCCTGTGGTCGCACACCGGACGTCGCCCACCAATATCGGGCTGTATCTCCTTTCGGCATTTTCCGCGCGTGACCTAGGATGGTCCGGCGCCACGGAAGTAGCCGAGCGCATCGAAAGGACATTCAGCACGCTGGCGAAACTCGAAAGCTTTCGAGGTCACTTTTACAACTGGTACGACACTCGAGATCTGCGCCCGCTGGACCCTAAATATGTTTCAACCGTCGATAGCGGAAATCTTGCCGGAAATCTTTTGGTCATCGGCAACGGGTGCCGAGAAATGATCCGGAATCCGTGGGACGGCAAGTGCATGCTCGAAGGTCTCGGAGACGACGTTCACCTTTTGCGCGACGCCATGGCGCGGATATCGGACCCGCGTCGCACCCATACAGTAACGCGGAAACAGATGAGCAACGCGGTCGACGCTCTTGCGGCGCTGCTTTCGCCAGTCCCGGCAAACGCAATCGAGTGGAGCGTGCGGTTTGCCGATCTGCATGACCGGTTGCAAACTTTGGCCGACATTGGGCAAACACTGTCGCAGGAATCGGGTGATTCGGCGGATGCGGAGTTGCAAGCGTGGGCGGAAGCCGCCAAACGCTGTGTCGAAAGCCACGCTCGCGACGCACAGATCGCGATTCCATGGCTGCGGTTTGATGTCGAGCAGATTCGCAAACTCGAGGAGCGCCACGCTCGCAATTGCGCGGAGTGGGCCTGTCTCAACCCCTTTTTTGATACCTTTCCGTCGCCGGAAGAGGCGCCAGATCGTTTCGAAGCGGTGGTCGGTGCGCTCTCCGACGCTCGCCAGAATGCGATTCAAGACGGCAACGGCGACTGTGATTTGGTCTCGCAAATCGACGGCTTAATTGACGCCTTCAATGTGGCATCGACTGAGGCGAACTCGCTGGCGCGGCGTCTTTCGAACATCGCACAGACCACGAAGAAAATGTTCGACGCGATGGAGTTCGGATTTTTGTACGACACCTCGCGGAAACTGTTCGCGATCGGTTTTCGGGGAACAGACGGCGCGCTCGATCCAAACTGTTACGACCTTCTCGCGTCCGAAGCGCGGCTGGCGAGTTTTATCGCGATCGCGAAGGGCGACGTGCCGTCCTCGCACTGGTTCCACCTGGGGCGCGCGCTCACGCCGGTGGGGCGTGGCTCCGCTCTGATTTCCTGGTCCGGCTCGATGTTTGAGTACTTGATGCCGGCGCTCGTGATGCGATCTCCGGCGAACAGTTTGCTCACCCAGACTTATGAACAAATAGTGTTCCGCCAGATTGAATACGGAACCGAGCGCGGCGTGCCCTGGGGAATTTCAGAATCGGCCTACAACGCGCGCGACATTGACTTCACATATCAATATTCGAGTTTTGGCGTGCCTGGACTAGGGCTGAAGCGCGGATTGATTGAAGATCTTGTAATCGCGCCATACGCCACTGCGCTCGCGTCGATGATTGAGCCGTCGGAAGCCGTCAAGAACTTCGCGCGGCTTGCCGACGCAGGCGGGCGCGGCGTTTACGGGTTCTACGAAGCGCTTGACTACACCGGGAGCCGGCTGCCGGAAGGGAAGTCAGTCGCCGTCGTGAAGGCGTACATGGCGCACCACCAAGGTATGTCGATCGTAGCCTGCGCGGATGTGTTGACCGACGGTGCGACTCAGAACCGATTCCACGTCGAGCCGATTGTGCAGGCCACTTCGCTGTTGCTGCAGGAGCGCACTCCGCGAGACGTGCTTGTGGCGCGACCTCGCGCGGAAGAAGTGTCGGCGGCGGCCAAGGTGCGCGCATACGTCCCGCCTGTGGTGCGCCGGTTCACAAACGTAAACGATCCGACGCCTCGCACGCAGCTGCTCTCCAATGGCCGCTATTCGGTGATGCTCACGTCGGCGGGATCGGGCTACAGCCGCTGGCACGACATCGCGGTCACTCGATGGCGAGAAGATGCAACGCGCGATTGCTGGGGCCAATACGTTTTTCTGCGCGACGTGCAGTCCGGAGCGGTCTGGTCAGCCGGCTACCAGCCAAGCGCCGCCGAGCCGGATTCGTACGAGGCGATGTTCTTTGAAGACCACGCCGAAATTATCCGCCGCGACCGCTCGATCACAACATCGCTCGATGTGCTCGTCTCACCCGAGGACGACGCCGAAGTCCGGCGCGTTTCGATCAGTAACCTCGGCGTGCGTTCGCGCGACATCCAGGTGACGTCATACGCTGAGCTTTCTCTCACGTCTCAGGCCGCTGACGTCGCGCACCCGGCCTTCGCAAATCTGTTCGTCGAAACCGAGTTCGTGCCGCAAGTCGCGGCGCTCGTAGCTACGCGGCGCAAACGCTCTGATGACGAGGCATCCGTATGGGCCGCGCACGTGATGGTGGTCGATGGTGAAACCACGGGAGATCTGCAATACGAAACAGATCGCGCGAATTTTGTGGGTCGTGCGCGAAGCCTTCTCGATCCGGTCTCAGTGATCGACGGGCGTCCGCTCTCGAATACCGTCGGCCCTGTCCTGGATCCGATCCTCAGTTTGCGGCGGACCGTGCGCATCCCGCCGGGATCCACCGTGCACATCGCTTTCTCAACGATCGTTGCAACCACGCGCGAGGACGTGCTTGAACTTGCGGATAAGTACCGCGACTCGCGCACCTTCGAACGTACCTCCACTCTCGCGTGGACGCAGGCGCAAGTCCAGCTCCATCACCTGGGAATCACCGCGGAAGAAGCGCACGTGTTTCAACGTTTGGCGAACGCGATGTTGTATCCCGACCCGATGCTGCGTCCGCCGTCTGACGTGCTCTCTCAGACCAACCTTGAGATCAACACGCTGTGGTCGCAGGGAATCTCCGGAGATTTGCCGATTGTACTGGCACGCATCGATGATCCCGGAGACGTCGATCTGATTCGCCAACTTCTCCGTGCTCACGAATACTGGCGCATGAAGCAGATGGCCGCGGACGTCGTGATCATCAACGAGAAAGCGCCCTCGTATCTGCAGGAACTTCACGGTTCGCTCGAGGTCCTGGTTCGGAGTTCGCAGTTGCGGCAGGCGCCGAACGCAAGCGCGACGAGCGGGAAAGTGTATCTTCTGCGCGACAACAACCTGCCACCGCAAGCTCGTGCCCAATTGCAAACGGTTGCCCGCGTGGTGCTCTTGAGCCGCCGCGGCACATTGGCTGAACAGGTGCTCCGGACGCAAGCAGGCGATACTTCACCCGAATATCAGGCAAAGCCGAGCCGCGCGGGGAAGCGCCAAGACGTTCAGCTTCCGATGCCATTTTTACAATTTCCCAATGGGCTCGGAGGGTTTTCAGAAAATGGTCGCGAGTACGTCACGGTATTGAGCGATGGGCTGCGCACACCGGAACCATGGGTAAATATCGTCGCCAATCCGAATTTTGGGTTTCTGGTCTCGGAGTCCGGCGCCGGCTTCACGTGGTCGGAAAATAGTCACGAAAATCAGCTCACGCCCTGGTCGAACGATCACGTATTTGACACGCCCGGCGAGGCGATCTACGTTCGCGACGAAGTTTCGGGAGAACTATGGACTCCAACGGCGCTGCCGATTCGCGACGAAGCCGCGACCTACGTCGCGCGTCACGGGCAAGGCTATAGCCGTTTCCAGCACGGATCGCGCGGCATTGTGCTCGATCTGGTTCAATTCGTTCCGCCGGATGATCCTATTAAGATTTCGCGGCTTAGCGTGCAAAACGAATCAGGGCGGACGCGGCGGCTCTCGATCACAGGGTACGCGGAATGGGTTCTCGGCAGTTCGCGCAACACAACGGCTCCATATCTGATCGCGGAGGTGGATTCCCAAACCCGAGCATTGTTGGTCCGAAGCGCGTGGCTGGGCGAATTTGGCGGCCGCGTCGCATTCGCGGATTTGAACGGAAAGCAGTCTTCGTATACCGCGGATCGCACAGAATTCTTTGGACGCAACGGATCTCCTCAGCACCCTCTTGCATTAGAGGACGGCGCGCCGCTCTCGGGGAAAATCGGAGCAGGCCTCGACCCTTGCGCGGCGTTGCAAACGACCATCGAGCTGCGGCCCGGCGCACGGGCAGAAATTGTGTTCTTCATTGGCCAGGGTCGCGACAAAGAGCAAGCGCGTCAGCTGATTTCGCGCTACCGAACCGCGGATCTTGACGCGGTCTTCCGCATTGTTACAAAAAACTGGGACGACATTCTCTGCGGCGTGCAGGTGAAAACACCGGACCCGAGCATGGACGTGCTAATCAATCGCTGGCTGCTCTATGAAACACTCTCTTGCCGAATTTGGGCGCGGGCCGGCTTCTACCAGTTGAGCGGAGCGTACGGCTTCCGCGATCAGTTGCAGGATGTGATGGCGCTGTCCGTCGCGAAACGATCCGTGACGCGCGAACAAATATTGCGCTGCGCCGCACATCAGTTCGTTCAGGGTGACGTGCAGCACTGGTGGCACCCTCCATCGGGCCGCGGAATCCGTACTCGGATGTCAGACGATTTGCTTTGGCTACCCTACGTCGTGACACAGTATCTGGAAGCGACAGGCGACGCCGGCGTACTCGAGGAGATCGTCCCATTCATTGACGGCGACATGCTTCAAGAGAACCAGAAAGAGTCGTATTTCCAGCCGCGCGTTTCGGAAATCAAGGCGACGGTCTTCGAGCATTGCGCGCGTGCTATTGATCGGAGTCTAGCTGTCGGCGCGCATGGACTCCCCTTGATGGGTACGGGCGATTGGAACGACGGTATGAATCGCGTCGGGCAGGATGGCAGAGGCGAAAGCGTCTGGCTCGGATGGTTTATGCACACGGTTCTCTGGGAATTCGCCAAGGTCGCGGACGCTCGCGGCGAAACAACGCGCGCGGAAGCGTGGCGCATCCATGTGAGTGCGCTGAAAGCCGCGCTGGAACGCGAAGGATGGGACGGCGAGTGGTATCGCCGCGCGTATTTCGATGATGGAGCTCCACTCGGAAGCGCGCAGGACACGGAGTGCCGTATCGACGCGATCGCGCAGACCTGGAGCGTGATCAGCGGAGCGGCGGAGAAGGGGCGCTCGGCGCGCGCGATGGCGGCTGTCGACCAACAGCTTATTCGCAGGCCGGAAGGTCTGATTTTGCTGCTCACCCCGCCGTTCGATCATTCCGTTCATGATCCCGGCTACATCAAAGGCTATCTGCCCGGCATCCGCGAGAATGGCGGCCAGTACACGCACGCATCTACGTGGACGCTGATTGCGTTCGCAGCTCTCGGTGATGGCGATAAGGCCGGCGAACTATTCCGCATGATGAACCCAATCAACCGGTCAAACTCACGGGCGAGCGCTCAGCGATACAAAGTCGAGCCCTACGCACTGGCAGGAGACATTTATGCGGAGCCGCCGCACGTCGGACGTGGCGGCTGGACGTGGTACACAGGCTCGGCAGGATGGCTTTATCGTGCGGGAGTCGAATGGATCCTGGGGCTGCGTGTGCGCGGTATGCAGATGTCTATCGACCCATGCATTCCCCGTAACTGGCGAGAGTATTCGATGGAGTTTCGGTACCACGCGACTACGTACAAGATTCGAGTCGAGAATCCGTCCAGCGTCGTGAAGGGCGTTGCCTTGACAGAACTCGATGGGAAGATCCTACAGCGGCAGGCCAGCGTCCCACTGCAAGACGATGGGAAAGTGCATCAGGTTCGGGTGGTTTTGGGATAACAGATGTGTGTCGGCACCGGCCGGACAGGAACATCTGCCGCAGCGAAAAAAAGGCGCTGCCGTGCGGGAAGCGCCTTTTTTCGAGTACGTACTGGGATTGATTAGTCGGAAGCGCGAGTCAAAAGTCCGGAGACCAGCGACACCAGGAACAGAACCAAGAAGATGAAAAATAGAATCTTCGCAACACCCGCAGCCGCGGCGGCAATGCCGAGGAAACCGAACAATCCGGCGATCAAAGCGATCACGAAGAAAGCCAACGCGTAGCGCAACATAGTTCCTCCTTTTTCATCTGTCGTGCATATGAATCGCTACTTCCGGTCGACATTTAAAATTCCATCAGGCAGCGTCCGCGTGCTGCGGCCCGTCCGCCGACCCGGCTGCCCGCCGCACACCAAATTTGTCTTTGTGCTTCCTCGGATACGAGGAAGACGGAAGCGGCTTCGTCGTTCGCAGGGAAAGATTCCAGCGAGGTACGATGGCCTTACCCATCAACGATGGAAAGTATCTTCCGACCTGCTTTTTCGCCGTCGATGCCGCCACCACAATTATTACTGCCAATGCCATCAGCACTACGACGAGCAAAAATTGGTTTAACCGATTCGAGAGAAAGGCGACCAGCGAAGTCAACGAGCCGACGACGAGAATCGCGAAGTTGGAAATGGCCCTCTGCAAATGCATGGACGGGTCCTTTCGATCGTTCGCAGCGCTTCTATGGAAACGCTGCGCCACGGACAATATAGATGCGCGGGCGTTTTCGCTGAATCGGGCGGATTCCCTAGTACTATCCGGAGGTTCTTGTAGGGCGGAACGGGTGAGACGTGCTTCGCTGTGCCGACATTTTTCTCTCGGCGTTCGTATACAGCCGCAGGGGTTCCGGCCTACAGGGATTCACGTATTGTCGTTCTAAGGGAAATGGCAATACTTACAGTGCAACCTGACCCGATCTTCATGCGCGGCTGGTTCAGCGCGGACCAAGTGACCGGATTTCTGATGCAACGCCGAAGCCGACGCTCGAAATGCGTCCTCTCGATTCGGACTAACCCGAATCGCGGCCATTCCGGTGGGAAGGATTTGAATGCTGGAGTTTTTTCAAAAACTGGCGAATCCCAAACTCGTTCCGAACAAGGCGGTGTTGCGCGAGTTGGAATTGGAGGTCGCGCGCGGTAAGAGAGCGGAAGCCAAGCTTGAGGCCTCAAGGGACGCGCTCGAGACGCAGGTGAGCGCGCACATGGCCGAGCTGGCGCGCACGAATTTGCTGCTTGAGGAAAAAGTTCAGGAGAATCAAGAAGTCAACGCAACTGTGAGCGCCATTGGTGAGTCGATTCCCTTTGGCGTCTGGATCTACGAAAAAAACGGCCAAGTCCGGTTCATCAGCAAGTCACTGCTCGATTTGATGGAGTCATCGATCGAAACCGCGAAGGGTAAAAATTGGACAGACCTTCTGCCTCAGGACGCGAGACAGCGAGCTTCTGAAGTCTGGGCGAAATGCATGAGCACGGACTGCTCATGGGATTTTGAGTTTCAGCTGCCGAAGAAGGACGGCACCTTCCACACGATTATGAGCCGCGGCGTACCGGTACGAAACGCAGCGGGAAAGGTTCTGTACTATGCCGGCGTCCAGCTCGACGTAACCGAACGCGTTCGCTTATCGAGCGAGCTCAAAGCCGCACACGAAAATCTTGAAACCCAAATTGAGCAGCGGACAGCCGAGCTAAACGAAGCGAATCGACAGCTGATGCTCGATCTCGTCGACCGCATGAAGGCGGAAGAGGCCCTGCGGACGAGCGAAGTTCAACTCCGCGCTCTTTTCGATAGTTCGCTTGACGCAATCCTAGTGCTCGACGATAACCGGCGTTTTATTGACGCGAATCCGTCGGCCCTGGCCCTGTTTGGCATTTCGAAAGATACCTTGAATGACTTTACTTTGGACCAGTTCGTTGCGCCTCAGAATAAGGACCACTTTGTGCAGGAGTGGCCGACCGTGCGCACCGAGATCGAGCACTGGGGCGAGCTGGCGCTGTTGCGGGCCGACGGCACAACGCGCGTCGTGCAGTTCAGTTCGAAGGCGAATTTTCTGCCCGGCCGGCACCTCGCGAACTTTCGGGATATCACGAGGCGGCGCGAGGCAGAGGAGTCGCTCAGCGCACTTTCACAACGATTGCTCCAAACTCAAGACGAGGAGCGTCGTCGCATCGCGCGCGAGCTGCACGACAGTACCGGCCAGTGTCTTGCTGCCGTAAGGATGAACCTTCAAATCCTGAAGGGCGAAGAAGAACGCCTTACGCCGAACGCGCGAAAGTCGCTCGAAGATGCGTTCAGCACATCGAGTCAGTGCGCGAGCGACGTTCGAACACTGTCGTATTTACTCCATCCCCCGTTACTCGACGAGCTGGGGCTCGTGGCAGCGCTCGGTTGGTACACGACGGGCTTCGCCGAACGAAGCGGCGTAAAGGTCACGTTGGATGTGACTCCAAAAGACATCCAACTGCCGCAGGACGTGGGAACCGCGCTCTACCGGATCGTGCAGGAGTGTCTGACCAACATCCACCGGCATTCCCACAGCTCGACGGCCTACATCCGGTTAGCGCTGGAACAACGGCAGATCCTGCTCGAAGTGAGTGATGAAGGTCGCGGCTTGCCAGCGGAAAAGCACGAGATCCTTGATGAAGGCCTGAAAGGGCTTGGAGTCGGCATTGGCGGCATGCGGGAACGCGTAAAACAGCTCGGTGGTACACTCAAAATAATGCCTGAAAATCCTGGGACTACAGTCATCGTAACTTTGCCATGGGAGGCAGATTATGCCAGCGCTTCGGCTCTTGGTAGCTGACGATCATGAAATCGTGCGAAAAGGTTTACGGGCCATCGTTGAATCAGCTCACGACTGCGAAGTAGTAGGTGAGGCGACCGACGGTCGCCAGGCCGTCACGATGGCCAAGGAATTGACTCCAGACATCGTCGTCTTGGATCTTGCGATGCCCTCGCTCAATGGATTGGAGGCGACGCGTCAGATTCTGAAGAACCGCCCCCAGACCAAGGTCTTGATCCTTACGATGCACGAGACAGACCCGCTAATCCGTCAGGTGCTCGACGCAGGCGCGCGCGGCTACATCCTGAAGACGGATGCTGGACGCGACTTGGTTTCGGCGATCGAGGCATTGCGGCGCAACAAAACGTTCTTTACCTCCAAGGTCGCGCAAATGATTCTTGACGGTTTTCTGAAGGGCGACCCGAAACCGGCAGACAACCAACCGGTCGGAGGGCGCTTGACTGCTCGGCAACGCGAAATTGTGCAGCTATTGGCCGAAGGAAAAAGCAGCAAAGAAGTAGCGGTGGCCCTTGGATTGAGCGTAAAAACGGCTGAAACACATCGCGCTAACATCATGCGTAAGCTCGACTGCCATTCCGTCAGCGAGGTGGTGCGTTATGCGATTCGAAACAAGATCATCGAGGCGTAACTAGTTCCGTACGTACTAGTTGAGCGAAACACACTTGGTCTACAGCATTAACCGTATTTCAATTGCGAATGCTTGCTGTTTTGCTGGTAGTAGGCACCAAATGCAGGCAAAGCGCTTAGCGAGACGACTGCGCTAATGCGTACCACGATGAAGTGACGGCCTGCGCGAGCTTGAGGAGCTGGGAGTGTCTGAAAAGCCGTTGCGGATCCTAATTGCCGATGACCAGCCGTACATTCGAAGGGCTGTCAGGGCGTTACTCGAATCCCGTCCGGGTTGGGAAGTTTGCGGAGAGGCTTCCGATGGCCGAGAAGCCATCCGCAAGACAGAGGAACTGCATCCAGACGTCATCGTGATGGATATGTTTATGCCGAACCTCAACGGCCTGGAAGCGACCAGAGAGATTCACTCAGCGCACGGCGATGCGAAGGTTTTGATCCTCACTCTGCATGATCTACCGGATCTTTCGCGTGCCGCGCGCGACGCCGGTGCCAAGGGCTTGGTTCTGAAATCCGATTCCAACCTGTTTCTGATCCCAGCGATCGAAGCAATCGGCAATTCGGAGATGTATTTCGCTTACAAGCAATAGCGTTGCGTGCGCGCACTGACTTTGTTACTTACAGCGTATTCCTCTGCGGTCTCCAGCAAACCCTCGATTTCGCAGGCCCGCCGCACGCGTTCAAATGGTGGCCGAACCGTTGCACACCATGAGCACGGAGGCTCTATGAACTGGGACCAAGTCGAGGGGAAGTGGAAACAATACAAAGGGCAGGCCAAAGAAAAGTGGGGCAAGCTGACCGACGACGACCTAAACGTTATCAACGGCCGCCGCGAGCAGCTTGTGGGCAGGATTCAGGAACGGTACGGCATTCAGAAAGATATCGCCGAGAAGCAGGCGGACGAGTTCGTGAAGGCTCTGAAGGAAGAGCGAGTTCGGTCCGCCAAAGCGTAGAGCAAGCGGCTTTATCTCCTCTCATAACGTTCATACCCGGGCGGTGGGTCCAACGTCGGCCTACCGCCCGTTTTTATTTTCAAAATTCGTCTCTCGGGGCCAAAACTACTAGATTCACCCTATGGATACGCGCACTTCCAGAGCCTACTATCAGCTCACATGATTAAGACTTCAGCGCACAACTGAGGTCGACCTGATTTGCTTCCCACGGCGGAGCCGCTGATGTCCCCCTGAAACGGGCGGCTCCTCCCACCTCCCTTTCTAGCATGAACCTGAAATTTCGCGTTCATTTCTACGGTAGAAAACAACCGCTCGTTCGATGCTAAAACCGCTAAGTGTTCGTCTAAACTTACAGTTGTGCGGAAGAAACAGATCCTGAATCAGGGAGAATTGTCCCGCCGCGAGGTGCTAAAGGCACTTGGCGGTGCGGCGGCGCTCTCTCTGCCAACCTTGGCAGACGCGTTCGTGACGGTCGAGGCGCGCGACACCAAAAAGAGGCCGGTGAAGGAACAGGCTGCGCTGTCTCCAAGCCTTCCGAAGCCCAGCTACCTGTCTGCCGCCGACGACGCCTTCCTTGAGCAGATGCAGAAGGCCATCTTCCAGTATTTCTGGGAGCAGACCAACCCGGCCACGGGGATCATCAAGGATCGCTGCAACGTTCGAGGCATTGACAACGGTATCCTGGGCAGCATCGCCGCTACTGGCTTTGGACTGACTTCGATTTGCATCGGTGAAAAGCGTGGGTACGTCTCCACCTACCAATCTCGCGAACGCGTTTTGAACACGCTTCGGTTTCTCTGGAAAAAGCTCTCGCACGAACACGGATTTTTCTATCACTGGGCGAACATCAATTCCGGCGAGCGAATGTGGAACTCCGAAATTTCTTCTGTGGATACATCGCTATTACTGTGCGGCATACTCACGTGCCGCGAACATTTTCAACATACCGAGATCAGCCAGCTTGCGCACGACATTTTCAACCGCGTCGATTGGAATTGGCTATCCGAAGACACCAAAATTCTTCCGCACGGCTGGACGCCGGAGACCGGCTTCCTGCAGTACCGCTGGGACAGCTACAGCGAAATGATGATGATGTATCTGCTTGGATTGGGTTCGAACTCGCACCCGCTGCCGGCAGACACATGGAATGCGTGGAAGCGGACGGAATTTGATTTCGACGGAATCAAGTTCATCGGATCTTACGCGCCTCTTTTCGTGCATCAGTATTCGCAGGCTTGGTTCGATTTCCGGGGCAAGCGAGACGCCTACGCCGACTATTTTCAAAATTCGATTCTCGCGACGGAAGTCCACAAACGCTTCTGCATCAGCCTTTCGAAGAAATTCCCAGATTACAGCGATGACCTCTGGGGCATTACTGCCTCGGATTCCGCGAGCGGTTATCAGATTTGGGGTGGGCCGCCGTCCACCGGTCCGATCGATGGCACGGTGGTCCCGTGTGCGTCCGGAGGATCACTTCCGTTTATGCCAGGGCCGGTGATGCGCGTTCTGCGCACTATCAGCACTCGGTTTGGCGCGGGAACTTGGAGCCGCTACGGATTTGTCGACGCGCTTAATCCCCTGACGAATTGGTACGACAGCGACGTGGTCGGCATTGATTCGGGAATTACGATGGTGATGGCCGAAAACGCGCGGACGGCTTTTGTGTGGGATACATTTATGAGGAATCCGGAAGCGCAGCGAGGAATGGAGCGCGCCGGTTTCAAGCAGGTTCAACCGCTCGCGCCCCAGGAACTTGTGGAGTTACATCTGCGATCTCAAGTGTAGGCGTGCGCAGACTATCTGTAATTCGCGGCCTGCAACTCATACATCTCGGCATAGTGCCCGCCGACAGCGATCAGTTTGTCGTGGTTGCCTTCTTCGGCAACCATGCCGTCCCTCAGGACAAGGATGCGGTCCGCCATCTTCACCGTCGCAAAGCGGTGTGAAATCAGCAGCGCCATCTTCCCGGTAGTAAGCTCCGCGAAACGCTGAAATACTTCATGTTCTGAACGTGCATCCAGCGCGGCAGTCGGCTCGTCGAGAATTAAAAGCTGCGCATCCCGCAGGTACGCGCGGGCCAGAGCCACCTTCTGCCACTCGCCGCCGGATAGATCCACGCCGCCTTCGAAACGCGAACCGAGTACCTGATCAAATCCCTTCGGAAGACGGCGGATTGCGTGCTCCGCTAGGCTCTTGTTCGCGGCGGTACGAATGCGGAAATTGTTATCTCGGTCCGCGATGCGGCCCATGGCGATGTTTGCCGAAGCCGTCATCTCGTAACGCATGAAATCCTGAAAGATTACGCCGATTTCGTTCCAGACGGTCTCCAGATCGTAGTCCCGCAAGTCCTTGCCATCGAGCAGAATCTGCCCCTCGGTCGGCTCGTACAGGCGGGTGAGCAGCTTTACGATCGTGGTCTTGCCCTGTCCGTTTTCTCCCACCAGCGCGATGCGTTCGCCGGGCGAAAGCGTAAAGCTGACGTTCTTCAGTACCATTCGTGGATTGCCGGGGTAGTGGAACGACACGTTGCGGAATTCGAACCCGCGCTTGATCGGCTTTGGTGCCGGCAAGCCGTGCAGCTTGTTGACGATCTTCGGCTTCACCGCGAAGAATTCCAGCAGGTCCGTCATGAACAGCGCCTGATTTGCGATGTTGGAAAAGGTGGTGAAAACCGCCTGAATGTTCGTGCTCGCCCCTGCGATTGCGCCCGCAAGGAACGTCATCATACCGATCGTGATGACGCCAGCGACGGTCTCGTAAATCACGTAGGCGTATGGGCTGTAGTAGCCCGCCGTGACGACCAGCGCGAGTAGTGATCCGACCAACAATCGTCGCTTCGAAAGAGAGAGCGTCTGTTCGTAGAGTTTTCCCGAAATGTCGCTGTAGCGGCCGATCAGATACGGCGCAAGCCCAAAGAGCTTGAGTTCTTTCACGCCCTCTTTGCTGCCGCCCAGAGTGCGCAGGTAATCCAATTCGCGGCGCGCGGGTGTCTGCTGGAAGCTCAGTGAATAGCCGCGAAATGCAAAGTGAGTCTCGCCGAGGAAAGCCGGTAGAACGCACGCGACTAGCGCGAACAGCAACACTTTGGAGAAAAGGAAAATTCCGGCTGCCAGACTGACAGTTGTCACGATTTCCTGCAGCAGCCGCCCCGCTAGTTCGATCATCTGCACGCGATCGATGCTCTGCACCCGAGCTCGTTCGAGCTTGTCATAGAAGGACGGGTCTTCATAAGTTGTCAGATCGAGCTTCGAGGCATGGGTCATCAACCGGATGCTGATGTGCCGCGTAAATTTTTCGGCTAAAGTCTGATCGCAGAACACCACCATCCTGCCCAGCGTGGCCGCAGCTCCTGCGAGTACGAACTCCAGCGCAACAAGCCACCAGAAGGTCCCGGGAAGCGCTGTCTGATGCGCGGTGTGCTGATAGATTGCGTCGATAATCACGCGCGTCACAGCCAGCATCGAGAGCGGCATCAGCGCGGAAAGAATGCGGAGAGAAGCTTCAGCAAGTACGATGTGCGGTGCCGCGTCCCAGACGAAACGCATAACCGGAGGAATATTTTTCAGGGCTTTAAGACGTTCGCTCCATCGGGGATGAGGCGGTGTGGCGGCGGGTTCGGCGGCCGGGCTGGCCATGATCGTGTTCTCCTCAATTTTCCACTACCCGAAGCCGTAGTGCACGTTGCGTGCCACGAGTACTATGCCGCAACCTGTTGTCGAATAAGGATTTGCGGCGGTATCGACGAAACATCAAGTTGAGTGAACCGTGCAATTTTTACGCGATCGCATATAGCGGCGGCGACTCAGCGTCGTTTTTCTGAGCCAGAACTCTGTGCCTGCTGTCAGCGGATCCAATGGGCCATCTCTGCTTTGTGCGTGAATTATCCGATGCTTCTCGGTAGGAGACAGACTTTTCGTGCGCCACTGTTTCCATACAACGAATCCCGATTTCCGCCCGGCGGCATCGAGCTGGCTGGCCAGTGCTGGAGGTCACCACGGTAACTCAGCGTTCGTACACTGAACGCATCAGCCGGTTTACGGCAACATGCCTCACCTTCTAGACCTTTCACCGGATATTGAGCGTTCTCGATCGATGGCAGGATGCACCCAGCAACTTTTCCGAATTTTCGCCTTAAGCTTGGATTTCGATTTACTGAAACGGGATGGTTCTTCCAGCGAGGAGGATGACTGTATGGATAGTTTTAGAAAGCGACTCAGTTTTGGTTGCGCGTCGTTGGTGTTCAGCGCAGCGTTGCTCGCGGGCACCCTGATGGCGCAACAGGCCCCCGACAATTCAAAAAACAATCAGGGTGATGCGAGCGCCGGCGCAATGACCGCAGACAAGTCGGCACAGAATACCGCCGACCGAAACATGACGATGAAAATTCGGAAGTCGATCATGCACGACAAAACTCTTTCGACGTACGCGCACAACATCAAGATCGTCACACAGGACGGCAAGGTCACGCTGAAGGGGCCGGTCCGTTCAGAAGACGAGAAGGCTGCCATCCAGGCGAAGGCGGTTTCGATCGCCGGCGCGGACAACGTCAGCAACGAGCTTGAAATAGCTCCCGCGTCGTAGAAGTCGCAGATTCGCATTGATAGACGTTCGAAGACAGATTAAAGGAGAAAAAGACATGTCCGACAGTAAAAACGTTGCGGTGTTTGGAATTTTTTCCACGGTGGCCTCGGCGGATAACGCGACCGACATTTTTGTCAAGTCTGGATTCGCGGCGTCGAATATTTCGGCGCTAATGCCCGAAAACTTGGGCCAACGCCAGATCGGCACCGAGAAGGCCACCAAAGCGCCGGAAGGAGCGACGGCTGGCGCAAGTACTGGTGCGGTATTGGGCGGCACGCTCGGTCTCCTGGCTGGAATCGGTGCTCTTGCAATCCCCGGCGTTGGTCCGCTCATCGCAGCGGGTCCGATCATGGCCGCGCTCGCAGGACTGGGCGTCGGCGGAGCGGTTGGCGGTTTTACCGGTGCATTGATCGGTCTCGGTATCCCCGAGTACGAAGCGAAGCGCTATGAGGGCCGCATCAAGGAAGGCGGTATTTTGCTCTCGGTTCATTGCGATACATCTGACCAGATCAAACGCGCGAAGGAAATCTTCAAGGTCGCCGGAGCGGAGGACATTTCCTCGACCGGCGAGTCGTCGTCGGATTCCAAGGCACCCCGGGTTGCTAGCGCAAACCGCTAGTACCGCGCGAGTCGAAGACGGACGGCGAGATCGCGAGACTTCTCCGTCCGCCTTCATGCGCGGTTTACTCTGCTCTAAGAACGTCGACGGGATCGAGTGATGCGGCACGCCGAGCCGGCAGAAACGCCGCCGACAGCGCACAAGCAAGCAGAAGCAGCGCGACCGCTGTGAGAGTCGGCGCATCCCACGAGGCCACTCCATACAGCAGCTTGCCCGCCAGCCGTGCCAGCAGAACCGCCGCTACCAGTCCGATTCCGACGCCCAGCAACGCCAGCCGTCCCGCGTCCTCCAGAATCATTTTGTAAACCGACCGCGGCTCCGCTCCCAGCGCCATCCGCACACCGATTTCGCGGGTTCGCTGGCTTACCGAATAAGAAATCACGCCATAGAGGCCGACCACACTCAACAGCAGTGCCAACGCAGAAAATGCGCCAACGAGCCACGCCGATGAGCGGTGAAAATACGCCGTTTGCGAGAGCGCGATCCGTTCGTCCATCGTTAGTGCGAACATGGAGGCTAGTCCTGAATCGGTTTTGCGCACCGCGTCCATCATCATCGGCAGCGCAGCGCTCGGATCCTGAGACGTGCGCGCCATGATCACGAATCCCGTGTCGGGATCCTGGCTGAACGGCAAATACTCCGCTGGCCAGATGTCGGTGTCGAGCGAACCCTCCCGGATATCCTCAACGACTCCGACGATTTCCTTGATCGAATCGGGAGATAAACCCATGTCGCCGTATTTCTTACCGACCGGGTCTTCACCGGGGAAATATTTCTTCGCGAGCGTCTCGTTGATTACGGCCACTTTTCGACCGGCATCCTCATCGGCGCGCGTGAAAAATCGCCCTCGGATCAGCCGCGCCTGTATGGTCGAAAAATAATCGGGTGTAACATCTCTTTCGTTCACCTCATTATGTTCGCCCGCGAATGGCTTTCCTACCAAGCGGATCCAATCTGTGTTGCCGTTGAAGCTCACCGGCGCAATGGTTGCGATTGCCGCCGACTGTACGCCGGGCAAATTTGCAACGTGGCTCTCGAGCCTCCGGGCCAGCGCCGTCTGCTGCTCGGGCTTTTCGTATCCCAGCCTCGGTGCGTTGACGAGCAGCGTCGCAAGGTGATCAGGATGAAATCCCAGCGGCACGCGCAGTACACGATAGAGGCTCTGCGTCAGCAGACCCGCACCGACCAGCAACACCGCCGCGATCGCCAATTCCGCGACCACCAAATTCGAGCCCAAGCGCCGCCATGAAGTCGAAGACGCCCCGCGTCCGGCCTCCACCATTCCGGCGTGAAGATCGTTCGCTCGGATTCGCAGTGCGGGCACCACCGCGAACACCACCGCTGCAAGCAGCGTCACTCCGAGCGCATAGGCGAGCACAGCAGGTTTCAAGCCCAGCTCGCGCAACATCGGAAGTCCAGCCAGCATGTCCGGCGAAATGAGCTTCAAAAGAACTCGCATCGCCCAAGCCGCATACAAAATCCCGGCCATGCCTCCAGAAACTACCAAGACCAGACCTTCGATCGCGAATTGCCGCACCAGCCGCCCGAAAGACGCTCCCATCGCCCCGCGCACCGCGATCTCTCTGCGTCGGCTTTCCGAACGCGCCAGCAGCAGGCTCGTTACGTTCACGCATGCGATGATCAGCAGCAGCAGGGAGCCGCCCATCAACATCATGAGAATCGGCCGTACGTTGCCCGTAACTTCCTCACTGAACGCGTACGCCGTGCCTCCTTGACCGCGATTCGAGCCCGGATACTGGTTTTGCAGTTGCGCCGCGATGGATTTGATTTCTTGATCCGCGGCCTGAATCGTCACGCCGTCCTTCAGTCTCGCGATCCCGCCCAGGAAATGACAACTTCTGCGCTGTTCGCACGGGCCGAGCGGCTCCATCGGCGACCACACTTCCACATCGCCCATCACAGCAAATTGGAAATCATTCGGCAGCACGCCGACCACCGTGAACGGCACGCCGCTGAGTGTCACCGCTTGTCCCACCACGTCCGGGCGTCCACCCAAATATTTCTGCCATCCTGCATAACTCAGCACGACCACTTGTGCTTTGTCCGCGTCGTCCTTGGGCTGAAGCGTGCGTCCGAGCAGCGGTTTGATTCCTAGCGTGTCGAAGAAACCCCCGGTCACTCGCGCTCCGCGTACGCGCTGCGTCCCATCCGCCTCCGGAAGCAAGAAGCTCCGGCCGGAGTAAACATCAAATCCATCAAAGCTTGTGCTCGATCTTTTCCAGTCGAGAAAATCAGGGTAGGAGAGAACGGCTCGCGGAATCAATGGAATCACAGTTTCCGTCACCGCCACAATCCGCGAAGGGTTCGGATAGGGAAGCGGCTTGATGAGCACCGCATTCACAAACGCGAAAATAGTCGCGCTCGCACCAATCCCGAGCGCCAGAATCAGAATCGCCGTGACTGCGAAACCCGGATTCTTTCTGAGTTGCCGTACCGCGAATCGGAAGTCCTGCGCCGCGCTCTCGAACTGAAATGCCACCACGTCGTGGCTCTCCTCCACGGCCCGCGTCGCATTTCCAAACGTGCGTTCCGCGGCCTCTCGCGCCTCGCGCTCGTTCATCCCGTCCTCCACTAGATGCTTCCTGTTCTGTTCGCGATGAAATGCCACTTCGTCGCTCAGATCGTTCGCGAATCGCTCTCGCGTGAAGTACAGCCGCAGCTTCCGCAGGAATGATCCCATCGTCGTCTCACGCTCCTTTGAGCACGCGCCCAATCGCTGCGATCATTTGTTCATATTGGGTAACCTCGAGCCCGAGCTGTTTTTTGCCGGCGGCCGTCAGTGAGTAGAAGCGCGCCCGGCGATTTGTATCTGTCGTCTTCCACTCGGCCTTCACCCACCCTTGCAATAGCAGCCGTTGGAGCGCCGGATAGAGCGAGCCCTCCTCCACTGTCAGGAATTCGTCCGACAGCCGCTTGATTGAGAGCGCGATTCCATATCCGTGGAGAGGTGCGCGCGTAAGCGTTGTCAGAATCAGAAGATCGAGCGTGCCAGGAAGTAGTTCGCGTTTCTTCGTCATGCTCAATATATAGACTATCTATGGATAGAAAGTCAACGACTGTAGGCGGGCGGGTCAGCTCACTAAATTCGGCAGGTGACCGTCTTGCGTTCTCGAAAGACGGTCTGGATTCTTACGGGCGGGCATCTTCGGTGATGGAAACGGGAAAGCTAAATGCCTTTGGCTTCGATCAGTGCGACGATTTCGTCCACGCTGTCGATCTTGGCGAGGTCAAATCCCATTTCGGCGAAATCCAATCCGAAGTTTTCTTCCAGGAAGACAACGATCTCAACACCGTCTACGGATTGCAAACGGCCGCTGAGCAACAACGAATCACCATCGCGAAACTGCACGGACTCGCCCTCGCGGGTGAGAAGTTTGCTCAGGAAATTGCGAACAACAGTTCTGGGTCCCAGCGCGGGTTTCGGCTCCAATTTCCCCTCACATCCGCGGTGCTACTTAGATGTGCCAGAGTACGGGTCGGTCCCAGGAGCCGCCTTCGAGGTCTAGTATCCGTAAAAATACGAGTGAATCAAGAACAAATATCATTTCGATTCAGGTTTGCTTGAATGACGGGCGTCTCGGACAGATACGATACGCTCTGTGATCCAGGCAGTATCGATTTGTGTTCGCCTGCTTCTCCGTCGATTCGCCCGTCTGGCCGTCAGAACAATCCGGTCGTCATGCGCGCGAGTAATGCCTTGCGGTCGACTTTGCCGTTCGGGTTCAATGGCAGCGCGACGACGTGATAGATGACGGACGGAACCATGTACGGGGGTAGGCGCGACCGCAGTTCAAATTTACACGATTCATCGGAAATTGACGTCGCCGCCGTGATAAAGGCGACGATGCCTGACGCCGACCCGTGTTCTACGGGCCATGCGATAGCCGCGACAGAGTCCGTCTGATAAACGGCGCGAAGGTGTGCTTCAATTTCCTCTAGTTCAACGCGCATGCCGCGAACTTTTACTTGGTTATCGATTCTGCCGAGATGGTGAAATCGTCCGGTCGAATCTTGAAATCCGAGATCTCCGGTGCGGTACCATCGTTTGCCGTCCCATTCGAAGAAGTAGCGGCCAGTCTGCTCCGGATCGGCGAAATATCCGCTGGCGAGTTGTACGCCCGAAACCAGGATCTCTCCTGGTTTGCCGTCGGCTGGGTGCATCGACTCGTCAACAACAGTCATTTCGGAACCCGGCAGGGCAGGACCGACCGAAACCACATCGCGGCCAGGCGTTGCATCCTGCTCACCAGAGAATCGCTGGCCGCTGCACACAACGGTTGTTTCCGTCGGACCGTACAGATTGTCTATCACCGCGTTTGGCGCTGCTTTCTGGAACGCGAGAGCTACCGATACGGGTAGCGGTTCGCCGGCAAGCAAGACGTATCGAAGCGTCGGCATCGATCCGGGGCTGAGAAGCCGCATTCGGTTCATCCAGGCGCCAACGGACGGCACCGTGAATGCAATCGTCGTTTCTGTTTCCTGGATGAAACGAATCGGCGCCATCGCTTGGCCCGCGGGAACCACCCACAGGCTTGCGCCCTGGCTCCATCCGCAGAACATGTCGAACACCGAAAGGTCGAAGGTGATACCGGTGATCGCGGCGATGCGGTCCGACGGCGCGATTGAGTAACGCTGGTTCATCATCGAGACGAAGTGCGTCACAGCGCCCGCCGGAATCACGACACCTTTTGGGGCGCCGGTCGTCCCTGACGTAAAAAGAATGTAAGCAGGATCCTCCGCGGCGACGTGCGAAGGATTATCGTCCGGGTCGAACGGAGGCAGTTCTCGGAAGTACTCTACGCCCTTTGATGGATTTGGAACGAAGCCGCCGCTGCGATCAGACGCGAGCAAAATCTTTGGCACGGCAACGGCGCGCAAGCGTTCGGTGAGCAAAGCGACGCCTTCGCGATCTACGATCAGCGCCTGGAGTTGGGTTCGTTCGAGAAGCCGGACGAGCCGGTCTTCCGGCGACTTGACGCTAAACGGGACGTAAGCCGCACCGGCCCAGCACGCTGCCAAAATTCCTGCATACGTTTCCACACTTCGAGAGGCGAGGATGCCGATCCGCGCCGGTTTGCCGCCCGTAGCCGAGCGCAGCCAGCCCGCCATACGTTGCGCCCGCATCCCAAGTTCGGAATACGTGACGCGCTGGCCTCCAGCGACGACCGCCAAATCGTCTGAGAATTTCCGTGATGACTGGAAGAAAGGAAGCGCGAGATTGTAATTCATGCATCAGGATCTCGACGCCGATGATAGCAGTACATCCGTTGAACCGGCAGCGAGGAATCCGCTAGCTTCTCCGAGAACCACCGTCCGCCGAGGAAGCACTCGACGTGGCGACCAGAGCGTCGATGGTGTCGATGCTATCGATCATTTCCGAGTCAAATCCCATTTTGGCGAAATTCACTCCGAAGGTTTCCTCGAGAAATAGGACGATGCGGACCGCATCGAGCGACTGGAGCCGGCCGCTCAGCATGAGCGAGTCGTTGTCGGCAAATGGCTCTGAGTCGTTCTTGATCGAGAGAAGCTCGCGGACGAACTCGCGGAGAGCGGTCTTTTGGTCCATTTTTCCCTCACACTGGTAAATTAAAGAGGTGCGCCAAGAACCGGAAGTGCTCGCGAATCGGATACGTTCGCGAGGGATCGCAAAAGATATGCAGTAAGCAATAAAATGACGTGACAGCGAGGCATGGAAGCGCCCGTCCCCGCACCCAGCCCGGTGCGATGGGTTTGTGCTCCCGAATTTGCGAGATGCCGATTCCAACGCCGAGCACCGTGCTGTAGAGCAGGTACGGTTGAAACGCGACGATGGCATGCCAGAAGCCAAGCCGCGCCACGGCTTCCGGATCGTTGAAGAAATGATAGTAAGAGTTCCCGAACGTTGCGGCTGCCAGTGTCGCGAAGAACAATCGCAACCTCGGTTTTTCTTTGAAGAAGCGGATGAATGCAGGAAAAAAGAAAAACTCCACGAGCAATTCCTTAAAATAGTAATAATAGCGGTTCCAGAACTCTGCAATCGTGCGAGCTTCCAACGGCCTGTAGGTGTTGCGCAGTGCTGCGAATCCAGCCATTCTGCAGCACGCGATGAACCGATTCCCGGTGACGCAAAGAACGAGCATTGCCTCGAGAAACGACGCGATCAGACTCAACCAGCAAACTAACGACGAATCGGGAGTTCGATGGACGACATGGTCGAAGGCTATTGCAAACGTCGGGAGCCCGAGTCGTCCGTAGATCACGGCTTGCCCGATTCTAAGAATCTGTTTCAGCAGCAGACCCCATGCTAAGAGTTTCAGCCCCTTCAACTGCGTGACGGCCAATTTCTCCGGCGTGTGCGCCTCGATCCTGCGAAGATAAGCGGCGCCTTTTGGGAAGGGCACGTGGGTTGATCCCCAGAAAGGGTGGAACGTTCCGAGTTGAAGCCGGAACGGATCGCGCGTGCTGGAATTTCTATCGAGTAAGGCGTAGCCGATGAACCACAAGTAGAAACTGAACGTGACCGTGAAGCCCCAGGCCGCGTGGAACGCCGGATAAACGCGAACGAGCGTCGAAACAACGTAGATCGTGACGGCGTATCCGCCGAGCAGCGCGACGATTGGGCGTGTTCCCAACACCGATTGCTTGAAGCGCACCGCGGTCCAGAACAGAAGTCCACCAATCGCGCAAGCTACAGCCTTCTGAACTAGGGGAGCGAAAACCATGCCGCTAAAGCCCGTGCGCTCGAGCGGCATCAGAAACGTCCACTGCAGCAATCCGATGGTTACCAGCATGCGGCGACGTTGAGGCAGGAGTGTCATTAACACGAGCCACAGTGTCATCGCCTTCCAGCGCGTCATGTAGAAACTCAAGCCCAACGCGAAAAGCGAAAGAATGACGGCTTTGCCCAAGACAGTTTGGGCGGACGCGATTACGGACGGGTAGGTGTCGATCGGCGGGATCACGCGAAGCCGAAAAGGCTTGCGTGATTTCGGAATGGCGAAATCAGCCGGTGTGACCGACGCTGCCACTTGGACGAACTCCTAGCCGCAGGATGAAATCCTGAAACCTCGATCAATTCCGTACACGAATCTTTTCCAAATGCTCGGGACCTCGGCAACCATGCTCTTGCGCCCGTGATTCGTAGGGTCGGGATACGAACTCGCGGTTGCCGCGAACAAGTCAGTAGAACGCCTTGTGTTGGAGTTAGTTTGAATTGCTAAATATTCACCAAGTGCCGCCTTAAGTTAGAGCTCGCGGGTTATAAAAATGCTAGCAGCAGGACTCTTTCGGCCTGAAACGGGGCGAGGTACAGATGTTTCATCGCGGACACCGTCCGTGAGGACAGGTAACGCTTCAGTTCTGTGGACGTCTTATACGTACCTAGTGCTCGCCGGTTAAAGAAACTTGAGCAACGCGTCCATCGTTTGCTGCGGGCGTTTTTCCATTAACCAGTGACCGGTGTCCGGCAGGACGATCATTTGCGCGTCGGTCGCAACAATCTTCATTTGACGGACGACTTATAAATGTCGCGCGGACTATATGGCTTACGCGGCAGGCCGCCAAGCCGAGCTCGTTTTTCTGGTTATCATTCGCCGCGGCGCCCTCGGTGCGATCCGCGAAAACGCGCGCTGCCTTCGATGTTTCCGTCGTTCGCCCGTTGTTGTAAGCTCTGGGGCGCTTGAGCAACCAAACAAACATCCCCGGCCCCGTCGCGAACGACAAATCTACCGACAACCCCCGTTCTCTTAATAGTCCCGGACAAGTCCTGTTTGCGAGCTTGATCGGCACGACGATCGAATTCTTCGACTTCTATATCTACGCGAACGCCGCTGTCCTGGTGTTCCCAAAATTGTTCTTCCCGAAGGAAGATCCGGCGTCCGCCACACTGGCGTCGCTCGCGACCTTTGCCATCGCGTTCGTCGCGCGGCCGTTCGGCTCTGCGTTTTTCGGACACTTCGGCGATCGCATCGGTCGAAAGGCAACACTCGTAGCCGCATTGCTGACGATGGGCATCTCTACCGTCGCCATCGGAATCCTTCCGACATACGCAAAGATTGGAGTGGCCGCGCCGCTATTGTTGGCGCTGTGCCGGTTTGGACAGGGGCTCGGTCTCGGCGGGGAATGGGGCGGGGCCGTGCTTCTCGCGATTGAAAATGCGCCGCCCGGAAAGCGGGCCTGGTACGGAATGTTTCCGCAACTCGGTGCTCCAGTCGGATTTCTTTTTTCCGGCGGCGTATTCCTAATTCTTTCCAGATCGCTCACCAACGATCAGTTCTTCGCCTTCGGTTGGCGGATTCCATTTCTCGCCAGCGCGGCGCTGGTGCTGATCGGACTCTACGTTCGGTTGACGATCACCGAAACGCCTGTTTTCCGCGAAGCGCTCACTCGCCAGGAACGTGTGCGTGTTCCGATGGTAGACGTCTTTACGAAATTCCCGCTGCCGCTCCTGATTGGCACCGTCTCATCGCTCGCAACGTTCGTTCTGTTTTACCTCATGACCGTATTTGCGCTGTCCTGGGGTACGACCGCGCTGCACTACAGCCGGAATGAATTCCTGATGCTCCAGCTAATTGGGATTCTCTTCTTCGCGGCGACGATTCCTCTCAGCGCAGTGCTCGCTGAACGCGGCCGCCGCCGAACGCTGCTATGGGTCACGATTGCGATCGCACTTTTTGGATTGGTGATGGCACCGATGTTTGCAGCCGGCACCCGTGGCGCCGCCACAATGATGATCTTGGGATTGTCTCTGATGGGGATGACCTACGGCCCGCTCGGAACGCTGCTCTCGGAGCTGTTTCCAACCTCCGTGCGTTACACTGGAACTTCTCTGACCTTTAACCTAGCCGGTATTTTCGGCGCCTCGCTGGCTCCTTATATCGCCACTTGGCTGGCAAAAACCTACGGCCTTCAGTACGTCGGTTACTATCTTGTCGCCGCAGCCATCCTGACTACGCTAGGCCTTCTCTTCGTCCAAGAAACGAAAGACGCCCAACTCTAAACGCTCGCTCAGAACGCGCGCCTATACCCGTTCGACCGCGCTAGTCCCGCGAGAGGCAGATAAAACGGAAAATGAAACCGTAGGGAAGAAAGGTTGGTTGCGGGGGTTGGATTTGAACCAACGACCTCCGGGTTATGAGCCCGACGAGCTACCAGGCTGCTCCACCCCGCATTCAAATCATACCGGAAGCGTGTAGCTTGGTCAAACCATGCGGGCTTCGTCGACGAAAAAAGGGGTGAGTATCTTCCTGGATTCAGAGTGAGCAAACGAACGGCAGGGGGGATTTCGTGCGGGAAAGAAAGCGGCGATCGGCTCACGATGCGCGAAGCAGCGAAGACGAGGCCCGAAGCGACGCAATGAGCATCGCAGGTAGGAGCTACCAGCTACTGTACGCGTCGCTCGAGAAAGGGGAAATGGCGTCGGAAGCGGAATGAATATCGGAGATCCCGTTGCAGGTCTGCTCGGGGCTGATCGAGATGTCGTCTTCCTTGGTGACCCAATCGGTCTGGTGCGTCATGGGATCTTCGGGAATCCGGCCGATGTAGTTGCTGGTCACTAAGTCATCCAATGAAGACGGGCCGCATTCCTTGTCCTCCGTGTATTCCTGAATGGCTTTGCGGAGGACGTGGAGATCGGACTTCAACGCGGCTTCGTGAGCGTGCCTAACCGAGCTTTGATACTGGCCGGCGGCGATCGTGGCGAGAATCACGACGATCGCGACGACGACCATCATCTCCAGAAGCGTAAAGCCTCGCGCTCGGCCCCTCATCTCAGATTGTGGTCCGTTCTCGGTCCGGTTGGTGCGCATGTTGGTGTCCCCGGCTTACCAGTCCGAATACTTCGTGCCGTCGAGTCCCGTCCCGCTGGATTTCGAATAGACGTCGAAGACGTTGCTGCCGCCCCAGGAAGTCGAGTCGGGATCATCCTGAACTGACCGCATTCCCCAATCTTTCGACTTGGTCATCGGATCAATTGGAACTTCGCGCAGAAAGCGAACGCGTTTATCGGGCGCGCCGGTAAGCGGCATAGGCTTTACGAGGCTGTCGAGATCCGGAGGATAGCCTTCCGTACCCGCGGCGACTTTGATTTTTCCCTGATCCGCGGCGTCCTTATACCGATCAATCGCGTCGCGCATCTCGCGCAGGTCGTAGCGCAATAACTCCTCTTTATCGCGTTTCACCTTGTTTCGCGCGAGGGGCAGAGCGACCCCGGCCAGCACCAAAAGTATGGCGCAAGAGATGACAAGTTCCAGGAGCGTCAGGCCGGACTGCGCGCTCGGCGCACCTCGAGTGCGGCGCTCGCGTTTCCAAGCGGGAATCAGGCTTAGCGAATTCGATGAAGCGCCAATCATTTGAATCAGTGGACCTGGATCGTAGCCTCGCCCGAAACGATCGGAATGGGCTGCTGCTGCGAGTTACGTGCGTTCACTTGGAGAATCTGGAGATGCGTCGTTCCGGGCGCGACGGCGCGAACCACGAACCCGAGAAGGGTGCCGGTTCCGTTTACTCCAGCTGTTCCTGGTTGCCGCGTCGCAGAGACTACAACTTCGCCTCGCGTTGCATCAACGCGTTGCACAATCGCAATATTCTGCGCACCGGCCGCCCCACCTAGGAAGCCGCCGTCTCGGACTTCTTCGACTTGAATCACGGCTGGATCGAAATGTACCAGCAGAGGAACAGTGAAGAGATCATTCACATTAGAAATCGCCAGTCCAATCGTCGTCGTATCACCCGGCTTGAGCGCAGTCGTTTGCGGCTCGAAGTGCAATTGCACGGCAGCGTCGGCGGGAGGCGCACCGGGCTGCGTCGCGTTCATCGACGTGGGTGAAACCCCCGGCGTAGCCGTTCCGCCCGCTCCCGGGGCCTTCGGCGCCGGAGCCGCTCTGGTGGTCGCCGGCTGTACCGGGACCGTCGCGTCGTGATACACGCGTACGTTAGTATCCGTACCCGCCCCGATCACTTGCAGGTTTTCGGAAGTGATCGACGGGAACCGCAAAATATGTGGCGTCAGCACGATGAGCGTTTCGTCTTCTTCGATTTCCTTGCTGTTGTCGGAAAACATGTAGCGCAACGCGGGAACTTCACCGAGCCCAGGGATGCCGTTGATGTTTTTTGTGTCGGTACGCTCGATCAAGCCGCCCAGGATGCTGGTCTCGCCTTCCTTCAACCGGATGTCGTGCTCGATCTTCTTTTGTCCGATGACGGGCTGGTTGATTCCACCGATGTTGCTCGTACCTGTGATCTGCGAGACGTCGACGACAACCTTCATGCTGACTTCGCCGTCCGGGTGAACGCGAGGCGTGACTTCCACCTGCACACCGACGTCGATGTATTGGAACTGCGTGTTCACGAGGGGGTTCACTACGCCCGCGCTGCCCGTCGTTCCGACGCCGACGCCCGCCTGGAAGCTGCCTGTCGCCACCGGAACGCGCGAACCGATTTTTAGCGTCGCTTTCTGGCCGTCGGTAACGCGAACCTCCGGGTCTTGAATAATCTTGGTTCGGTCGTCGGTGAGAATCGCATTTGCCGTCGCGCCGGGAAGCGTCAGGCTCCAGTCTGCGCTGGAAAGCTTTTTCAAGTTGTTAAGCGTAACCTGTGCTACGGACGCAGGCGTGGTCGTGGTCGTTGAACTGGACGAGCTTGACGACGTGCTCGGCTGGATCGACGCGCGGGGAGTGAAAGCCAGCGCAACGGTTTGGCCCGGCAGAATGCCGAGGTCGCGCAACCGGTCCATACTCGCCGTCATTACCTGCACGTGAACCAGAACTTCAGGCTTGGCTTTGTCGATGTCTCGGATGATCTTGGCAGCGACAGCGAGCTTGTCCGGGGTATCGCGGATCACAATCGCGTTCTGCGAGTTCACCTGTTGGAGCCGGTGTAGATCCAGAAGCTGGCGCAAGCCGTTTACCACTTCGGTGAGATCCTGTGGCGTCAGAGTGTTCGATAGATAAAATGTTTGAACATCTTCGTCTTCCAGGTCTTTCCGCTTTTGAGGCTGATCCGGCGCGACGAAAATAACGCTTGGCGTGATCGCCTTCCAGAATGACTTTGTCTCCAGGCAAACGGTTTCGAGCGCCTGCTCCAGCGTAACGTTCGGTAGCTCGGCCGTGATGCGCCGGGAAGTGAAGTCGGGATCAAACACGACGCTTACGCCCGCCATCTTGGCGATCGTATCGAAGACGACTTTTGCGTCGTTGGTCATCTTCAGATTGATCAGTTCTGTAGAAATGGGCTTAAGCTGAGGCGCTTGAGACAGGATTTGCTCGTCTTCCGGGGGTGCCGTATTTACAGTCTGCGTCGAAGCCGCTTCACGCGCTGCGATCGTCTCCATTGTCCGCTTCACTTCCTGGTCGGCGGCGGCACTCGAGGGATCCAGCATCGCGGCTTTCTGGTATTCAGCAAGCGCGAGCTGAAGATCGCCGCTCTTGGTCGCCTGGCGGCCGCGGTCCATGTGCAGCTGGCTGGCGTCGAAGCGTGCCTGGGTTGCGCGGAGCTTGTATTCCGGATTGGTCGGATCGTCGCGGAGGGCGCGATCAAAGTCCACTAGCGCGGTGTCATAGTCCTGAACGCTGGCGGCCTTCCGGCCGGCGTCGTAATCTGAATTACCCTTCGGGCAGCCCGTCAACAACAGGGCAGCGCTCACCATCGACGTTAAGACGGCTAAACGACGTAACAATGGTCCTCCGAAGGGGGTAGGGCGTTACTCCAAAAGTCTAGCATCCACCGCATCGTGCAGCAAGGAATCCGCCCGCACGTCCCGTTAGACGCAACAAAACACGAAGTGCTTACCTCAAAATGGTTACTGTGCCGTAAAAACACAGGCGCTATGCGGAAATACGCGGGAATCTGCGACTTGCGGCAGATTGTCCGCGGCGGATATGATGGTCTCCCGTGAAAACGAAGTACGATAAAACTCAACACGAAGGCGTGAAGATTGTCTCGCAGAATCGTGCCGCCGGGTACAACTACGAGCTGCTCGACCATCTCGAGGCGGGGATAGTACTCGTAGGTACCGAGGTGAAGAGCCTGCGTGAAGGGAAGGGCTCGATCCGCGAGGCCTTTGCGGAGTCCAAAGGCAACGAAATGTGGCTTGTGAACTGCCACATCCCGGAGTACTTGCCAGGCGGATTCCGCAACCACGACCCCCTCCGGCGCCGGAAGTTGCTACTCAATCGACGCGAAATCGGCAAGCTCCAAACACAGACGGCGCAGAAGGGCATGACCATCGTCCCGACCAAGATTTATTTCCGGGACGGGATTGCAAAATGTGAACTGTCGGTGGCGAAGGGCAAAAAATTCCACGACCGCCGAGAATCCGAAAAACAAAAAGAAGCTAAACGGGAAGCCCACGAAGCGATCGCTCGCTCGCGCAGGCGCTAAGGACGAAAGGGAGATATGCAGATTCAATTGGAAAACCAGCCGTACTCTTCGATTCAAGCAGACGCACTCGTAACTTACATATTTGACCAAGAAAGCAGCGTGGAGGGAGTCCTCGCGGAATTGAACCAGGGGATGGAAGACCGAATCGCCGCACTGGTCGCGAGCGGCGAAGTCACCGGGAAGCCGCTGCAGATGACGCTGGTCCACTTTCCGGAGGGGCTCGATGCGAAGCGGCTCTTGATCGTGGGAGCAGGCAAGCCGGACAAGTTTGCCGTGGCGGACCTGCGCAAGATCGCCGGCTCGGCGCTGCGATACCTGAAGGCACTCGGGGCGAAGAAGATCGTGTTCCTCGCCCGTGAAGGCCAACGCGGTGCGGAAGCGGCGAAGGCGGTCACCGAAGGCCTTACCATAGCCGATTTCGAGTCGGACAAATACAAGACGGATAAGAAAGAAAAAGACAAAAGGGAAGTCCAGTCGGTCGCACTGGCCGGTTTCGATTCCTCGACTGAACTCAAGAAAGCATTGGACGATGGCCGCGTGATCGGCGAATCGATGAATTTCGCGCGCGACCTAATCAACGAGCCGTCGAACCGGTTGACGCCGCGCGTGCTCGCGGCGAAAGCCGAAGCGATGGCCAAGGAAGTCGGCTTGGGCATTGAGATTCTCGATGAGCGCAAGATTTCCGAGCTGAAGATGGGCGCGCTGATCGGCGTTGCACAGGGAAGTATCGAACCGCCGCGCGTCATCGTGATCCGATACACGCCGGAAAACGCGAAGCCGGACGCGCCGGTTCTCGGACTGGTCGGAAAAGCGGTGACCTTCGATACCGGCGGCATTTCCATCAAGCCCGCCGACAACATGGAAAAGATGAAGTACGACATGGGCGGCGGCGCCACCATGCTCGGAACCATGCGCGCCCTGGCGTATCTGAAGCCGAGTGTTCCGGTGATTGCCGTGATTCCTGCAACGGAGAATATGCCGGGCGGACGAGCGCAGAAACCTGGCGACGTGCAGGTGGCGATGTCCGGAAAGACCATCGAGGTTATCAATACCGACGCGGAAGGACGGATGATCCTCGCCGACGGCGTGTTCTACGCCCGCAAGCTTGGCGCTACGCACTTGATTGACGCAGCCACGCTCACGGGCGCGATTCAAGTTGCACTCGCGCACATTCACACCGGCGCGTTCGGCACGCCGCGCGAATACCTCGATCAATTTCTCGACTCGACGAAAGCGGCTGGCGAGAAGATGTGGCCGATGCCGATCGACGACGAGTATCGCGAGCTAATCAAGAGCGAAATCGCGGACATCCGAAACACAGGCACGGGTAAAGGTGGCGGCGCGATCACCGGCGCGTGGTTCATCAAGGAGTTTGTGGACGACACACCATGGATCCATCTCGACATCGCGGCGACCTGCTGGGTGGATAGCGGCCGGCCGTGGCTCGCGAAAGGGCCGACCGGCGTGGCGATTCCGTCGATCATCGATTTTGCGATGAAGCTTTAGCCGAAACGCGATTCCCGATGCGGCGCGAAAAAAAATCCGCGGCTCGCAAAAGATTGTGAGTCGCGGATTTCTGTTTTCATGGCGGCCGGCCGCTACATTTTGTCGGGTGCGGTGATGCCGAGCAGGCCGAGGGTAGTGACCAGCTGTTCGCGGACCAGCGCGGTGACGAGCATGAGGAACGCGCGCTTCTTTGCGTCGGCTTCTTTGAGGATTGGGTGCTTGTGGTAGAAAACGTTGAAGAGCTGCGCCAGCTCGAATGCAAAACGCGTGAGGACGGACGGCTCTTGCGAATGAATCGCTAGTTCTACGCGGGCGTCAAGCGATGAGGCGAGGATGACGACATCCCAAATGTCGTCAAACTCTGGCGCAGCCAGATAAGCGGATGCATCGAGCGTGCCGGACCTGAGCGCGGCCATGTTTGCGGCGTTTTCTGCGGCGATCGACGGACCCTGCTCCGCGCCCTTGCGTAAAATACCGTTAATGCGAACCACGGCGTATTGCACGTAGGGCCCGGTCTCGCCCTCAAAACTCAGAGCGTCCTTGAAATCGAACGCAATCACCGTGTTGCGCGTAAAGCGGAGCAGAAAATATCGAATCGCGCCGATCGCGATCGCATGTGCAATCGCCTGGCGTTCGGTAGCGGGCAGTTCAGGATTGCGCTGTTCGACTTCGTTCAGCGTGCTGGCTTCGAGCCGGTCGAGAAGATCATCGGCTTTCACGCCCTGACCTTTACGGCCGCTCACTTCGATGTACGGCTTCTTTGCGTCTTCCGGCGGAATTTCGTAGCCCATTTCGATCGCGCAGCGCGGTGTGAGCGCGACGACGTTATACGCAAAGTGCTTCAAGTGGTCCGCCGCGTCGTTGTAGCCGAGCGCGCGCAATCCCGCGGCCACCACCTGCTGCGGGTACGTCTGGCGCGAATCGATGACGTTGTAGACTTCGGCGGCATGCCCGAACGGTTCAGGCGGCGTCTGTCCGGGCTTGGCGCTCGTGACCCAGACTTCGCGGCCGTTCCACTGCTCGAAGAGTGGCTGGTAATAGAAGTCGCGATTCAGCAGGCCGAACTTCCAGAGGTGATAGGCGATGTCCTTTCCGACGTAGGTGACAGTGCCCGTTGACCGGACGATGATTTTCGCTTCTGCTTCTTCCGGATTTTCTTCTTTCGCGGCCGCATCGGTTTCACCTGCAGGCTCGGCCTTGTCCGACGGCAATTCCATGATCCAGCAGCCGGCGTTCTTGCCGGTGGCTGCGAGTTGCACGGCACCGCGCGACTTCAACATTTCAAAAGCCGCATCCCAGAATTTCAGGTGCAGGATTTCGCTCTCCTGCGAGAGTAGGTCGTAGTCGATGCCGAGCCGGCCGACGGTTTTGAGCTGGCAGATGACGATAGCTCCGGAGACGACCTCGCCAACGCGAGCAGCGTCGCCGTGGCCTTCTTCGATATCTTTAAGAGTCTGATTGCGCAGCGTGAGCCGCGATTTGTCTTCGGCCAGGAAATTCGTCACTCGCGCGTAGAGATCCCAGCACAAGTAATCAAACTTCGGGGCGGCGGCGAGTGCTTTTACGTCTTCGAGCGATTTTTTTTCGAGATGAAGGAAGCCGAGCACGACGTCGGCGACCTGAACGCCGGTGTTGTCGATGTAATTCTGGACTTCCACGCGGCGGCCGGCGTGACGAAGAACGCGGACGAACGTGTCGCCGAGGACGGCGTTGCGGAGGTGGCCGATGTGCGCAGCTTTATTTGGATTGATGCTGGTGTGTTCGACCATGGTCTTCGGCGCGCTAGGTCCGGCGACCACTGCTTCGCGTCCGGATTCGGCTACGGCGGAGCGCAGAAACGCGGCGCGGTCAAAAAACGCATTCAGATAGCCGCCGCCGGCAACTTCGAGGCGAGCGATACCGGCCGGAGGAGGGAAGTTCGCGGCGAGTTCCTGCGCGATGGCGCGAGGAGCCTGCTTGAGGCGCTTGGCAAGCTCGAAGGATACGGGCGAGGCGAGATCACCCATTGCGAGTTTCGGAGGGCGCTCGGAAACCACAGGAACGTCGATTTGATATATCTCGCGAATATGAGCTGCGAGCGCTTCGCGGAAACGCGATTCAACGACTTTGTACACAGAGCTCCTTGCGGCTGATGGGACACAAAATTATAGGGGGAGTCGAAGGGAGGGTCAAAGGCGGTTGGCCGCTCGTCGGGAACGGCGCGATGAATTGAGGAGCAGCGGCGAGCGCGAAACGTGAAGGTGTACCCAAGGAAACGAGGGCGTGACGATTGTTATCAAGGAGTTGCATGGCGGTGCCTTCCCGCTTGTGTATCCAACGGAGATTTCGATTGCAGCGAAAGTTGCGGACCGGTTTGTGCGCAGAGTGCGACGCGCCTGGCTTCGGGCCGTCGCGTCCGGGGGGCGGCATCGCCAGTCGAGAATTGGTTTATGAAAAAACGTCGAGTTAGTGACAATGACAAATGGATTCGTGGTGCAGGGCTGGAGTTAGGATTGTTTCTAATAACACCGCGACGATTAGAAACCGTTCCGACCTACGCAAAGACCGCAAACTCCGGCGCGATGCCGGAGGTGGAACGTCCGGCGGCAAGAGGTGGCGCGCCGCTTCGCATGTGCGTTTATCGTGAGGCCTCTAGTAATCCCTGACTGACGTCACCACGACGGTAATTACTTGTAAAAGAAATCGTGCGAGTTTCGGAGCGGGAAAACCGTTAGTGTGCCGGCCGCGGTCAGTTCGCCCGCGGCCGTGGATGAACGGGCTGAATTGACAGGGCTGGGGGCGCAAACTACTATCGTTTTTCTTTGTTTTTGCTGGGACCGTTACCGCGCAGGCGTGAGCGGCTGAATCTCGGCAGCATCTAACACTTATGACGCGCGTGCGAACCGGCTATTTCGATTGTTTCTCTGGGATTAGCGGCGACATGGTGCTGGGCGCACTGGTCGACGCGGGCGCGGATCGGCGCGCCATCGAAGCGGAGTTGCGCAAGCTGGGCCTGGAGGGCTGGTCGATTTCAGCGGAGAAGGTGAAGCGCGGAGCGATCGCCGCAACGCATGTGAAAGTAGAGACGAGCGAAGGGCATCACCACCGCGGGCTCTCGATCATTCTGGGCCGCATTGAAAAAGCGCAACTGGCGCCTCGGGCGGCCGAACGCGCCACGCGAATCTTTACGCGGCTTGCCGAGGCTGAGGCCAAGGTTCACGCGATGCCCGTCGAGAACGTGCACTTTCATGAGGTGGGCGCGGTCGATTCGATTATCGATATCGTGGGGGCGTGCGTCGGATTCGAGCTGCTGGGACTCGACGATTTTGTTTGCTCGGCGATGGACGTCGGTGGGGGAACGGTGATGACGGCGCACGGGCTGTTGCCCGTTCCTGCGCCTGCGACGACGGAGCTGCTCGCCGGAGCGCCGGTGCACACGAGCGGCGTGCAAAAAGAACTGGTCACGCCGACCGGAGCGGCAATCGCAACGACGCTTGCATCCGGTTTCGGGCAGGTGCCGGCGATGACGATGCGCGCTGTCGGGTACGGTGCGGGCAGCGCCGACTTGAAACAGAAAGCCAACGTGCTGCGGATTCTGATCGGCGAACGCGACCACGTGACGCTCGAGGACTCCGGCGCGGGCTGGGATTTGCCGGTGAGCGTGATCGAAGCAAATGTCGACGACATGAATCCGCAGGTTTACGGCTACTTTGCGGAAAAAGTACTAGGGGCCGGCGCGCTGGACGTATGGTCCACAGCGGCGCTGATGAAGAAATCGCGGCCGGGAATTGTGGTGACGATTTTGTGCGAGCCGTCGAATGCGCCGCGGATGATGGACCTGTTATTCCGCGAGACGACGACGATCGGCGTGAGGACGCATCTGGCGCAGCGCATGATTCTGGATCGGGAGTTCGTGCGCGTCGAAACTCAATGGGGCGAGGTGCGAATGAAGGTCGCGCGCCTCGCAGGTACGATTGTGAATGCTGCGCCGGAATTTGAGGACTGCAAGAAAATCGCAGAAACAAAAGGCATACCGCTAAAAACGGTGATCGCGGCGGTTTCATTTGAATTTCAAAAGCGCTTTGAAGGCGTAAAAACCAGTTAGGGATTCATGACGGACGAAAAGAAAAAATATTACCTGACCACACCGATTTACTACGCGAACTCGCGGCCGCACGTGGGGTCTGCCTACACGACGATCGTTTGCGATGCGATCGCGCGCTACAAGCGGATGTGCGGTTACGAAGTGGCGTATTTGACAGGCACGGACGAGCACGGCGTAAACATCGAGCGCGCGGCGGAAGCCAAGGGAGTGACGCCGCAGAAGCTCGTGGATCAGAACGAGCAGATCTTCCGCGATTTGTGGAAGCTGCTGGGGATTTCGATCACGGATTTCATTCGCACGACTTCACCTGAACACGAACGCGCGGTGCAAACGCTGGTGCGGCGAACAATGAAGCGCTCGCCGGACGCAATCTACAAGAAGCGCTACGAAGGCCGCTACTGCATCTACGACAACGCGTACGTCAGCGACGCGCCCGATCCGGCGAAGTGCCAGATCTGCGGGCGCGACGCGGAATTGATTTCCGAAGAGAATTATTTCTTCCGGCTTTCCGCGTACGGCGACCGGTTGCTGAAGCTTTACCAGGAACATCCGCATTTTGTGCAGCCGGATTTCCGGATGAACGAAGTCCGCGCGTTTGTGGAGGCCGGACTGAAGGATTTGTCGATCAGCCGGCAATCGATCAAGTGGGGGATTCCGTGGCCGGGAGATCCGGACCACGTTTTTTACGTGTGGTACGACGCGCTGACAAGCTACATGACGGGAATCGGCTACGGCGAAGGCGCGGACGGCGAGGGAAGCGCCAAGTTCAAGAAATTCTGGCCGGCCGAACTTCACATGATCGGAAAAGAAATCATCCGGTTCCACGCGGTGTACTGGCCGGCGTTTTTGATGGCGGCGGAACTTCCGCTGCCGGAACAGATTTTTGCGCACGGATGGCTGCTCTTCGAGCAGGAGAAGATGAGCAAGTCGAAGGGCAACGTGGCGTATCCGGAGCCGATCGTGAAGGCGCTGGGAAACGACGCTCTGCGCTACTACTTGATGCGCGAAGTGGTGTTCGGACAAGACGGAAATTTTTCGCGCGATGCGCTGATCACCCGCTACAACGCGGACCTGGCGAACGGGCTGGGAAACCTGTGCAGCCGCACGCTGACGATGATCTCGAATTACTGCGGCGGCGTGGTGCCAGAGCCGACGCCTGCTCCACAACGGCTGTTCGAAGTGACATCTGGTGCGTTCCACGGAATGATCCGCAAGGCTTACGAGCAAAACGAGTTTTCCGAAGCGCTTACGATGATCTGGGGCCTTGTTGCGGTAGCGGACAAATTTCTCGCCAATGAAAAGCCGTGGACGCTTGCGGAGGATCCTGGGCAGCGCGCACGGCTTGAGCAGATTCTATACAGCGTAGCGGAGTCGGTGCGGGTGCTGTCGATTCTGGCGCATCCCGTGATCCCTGAATCCACGCAGAAAATCTGGGAGCAGCTCGGGCAAGCCGGCAAGATTGAGGATGAACGGATCGATCGCATCGAGTGGGGCGCGCTGAAGGGCGGCACGCGGATCAGGAAGGTCGAAGCGGTGTTCCCGCGCGCGGAGAAAAAACAAATTCTGGAGAAAATCGAAGCCATGGAAAACGAGATTCGAAATCCTGGAAGTGCGGACGCGGCGGCAAAGGGCGCAACCGAGGCTGACGTGCCAAAGCCGTCGGGCGTACCGGCAGCGCCGTCGGGCGTCGCCGCAACGGTTGCAGGCGCAGCTGCCGCTGCGACTCCGGCCGTCGATAGAAAGATCGGAATCGAGGATTTCGCCAAGGTTGAACTCAAAGTCGGTCTGGTGAAAACCGCGGAGCGCATTCAAGGAGCAGACAAGCTTCTGAAGCTGCTTGTGGATATCGGCGATGAAGTCCGCCAGATTCTTGCGGGGATTGCGCTTGGGTACGCGCCAGAAGAATTGGTGGGGCGGAAAGTGGTGGTGGTCACCAACCTCGCCCCGCGGAAGATGCGCGGGCTCGAGTCAAACGGCATGTTGTTGGCTGCGTCGGCGGGCGCGGACGGAAAGCCGGTGCTCTGCACGTTTGCGGAAGATGTGCCGGTTGGATCGAAGGTCAAGTAATGGGCTCAAATCCTCGAAACTGAACTACGCAAGACCCAAACCCGCGCACCCTCTTGAGTGCAGGAGGGTGCGGCACCCAGAAAAGCAAAAAACAAAAGGGAAGGCGGAAGTTCGGCGTTGACGGTCGCCGTTATTATTACTACATTGTGATTGTAATTGAGGCGACCGGCCCAAGAGGGAAGCATGCGGCCAGAACGAATTGCAATGGTGATGATTGTGCTGCTGGCGTTATGGTCAGGGACGGCGCGAGGGGCGGAGTCGCCGAGCCGCGTGGTGGACAGGATGATCGAGTCGAAAGATTTTGCCGGGAATAAGGTCGGCACCAGCGCTTCGCGGAAGCTGGCAATTTATTTGCCGCTCGGTTACGACGAGGCGAACGCCGAGAACCTGAAGTCGCTCCGCGCATTCAAGTTCGACTGGTCGCGTAGCGATACGAATCAGGACCACGTGTGTTCGCATCAGGCGTACACGCACAAGTTGAACGAATTCGGGATCGTTCATGAGGCGGAGGAATAGAACGGCGCGTGGGGCGAACCGAACTGGGGCGACGATAGGCGGATCTATACCGAGGTGCTACCGTTTTTTGAGCGGCATCTGATGTGGCCGGCGGATGAGCGGTGACCTTCTTGGACGACGTAGCATTCAAAATTTCCAGATGGAATGAAATGCGAATCTTTTAGGAGGCGCGCGCGGGCTCGCTTACAATTTTCGTGTGGACAGGCGGGAACGAAACGAACTGTCGAGGCTGAACCAGGCATGAGAATCGTCGATTCGCACGCGCATCTGGAGTCCGAGGATTTCGACGCGGACCGTGCCGAAATGCTGGCGCGCGCTCACGCCGAGGGCGTCGAAGCGATCTTAGCGATTGGGAGCGGCGGTTCGGGTCCGGATCAGCTGGACGCGGCGATCGCGGTGGCGTCTGGCTACGACTGGATACACGCTTCGGTGGGGATTCATCCGCAGCACGCCGCGGAAGCGCGCGAGGAACATTACACGGCGCTGGCGGAGCTGGCGAAGAATCCGAAAGTGATTGCGTGGGGCGAGATCGGGTTTGATTATCACTGGCCTGAGCCTGCGCGGGACGTGCAGCACGAGGTCTTCCGGCGTCAGCTCACGATGGCGCGTGAAGCGAGGCTGCCGATCGTGATTCACTGCCGCGACGCCTGGGACGATTGCCTATCGATTATGGAAAAAGAGTGGGCGTCGTCGGGGCTTGGAGGTATTTTGCACTGCTTTACTGGCGAACTGGCGGATGCGCAGCGCGGGCTGGACATGGGGTTCATGGTCTCGTTCGCGGCGAACGTGACGTACCCGAAAATGCAGTACCTGCGCGATGTGGCGAAAGAGTTGCCGCTCGAGCGAATGCTCACCGAAACGGATTCGCCGTTCTTGCCGCCGCAGGGAAAACGCGGCAAACGCAACGAGCCCGCGAATGTGGTGGAGGTAGCGCGGACGCTTGGGAGTGTGAGAAACTTGGGCAGCGACGAGGTAGCCGCGTCCACCGCGGCGAATTTCCAACGATTTTTCAGGCTAGGCGCGAGCGCTCCCGCCCTGGCAAGGTGAAACCCGAGAATGGCCTTCGCCGTTCCCATCGCAAGAGGCATATTCGACCTGATCCGAGAGGATCTGGCGCTGGTTGAGCAGGAGATTGCGGCGCAGAACAGCGCGGCGATCGAGCCAGTTGCGGAAATTTCCAAATATTTGCGAGAAGGCGGTGGGAAACGGCTGCGTCCTGCGCTGTTGCTGCTGGCTGCGGGAGCCTCCGGCTATCGCGGAAAGGGAGCGATTCGGCTGGGCGCGGTGGTGGAGATGATCCACAGCGCGACGCTGATTCACGACGATGTGATCGATGGCGCGGACACGCGACGCGGCCGACCGAGCGCCAACGCGCGGTGGGGCAACCACATGAGCGTGTTGGCGGGCGACTGGCTGTACATGCAGTCGTTTGATATGGCGCTGCAGGAGCGGAATTTCGCGGTGCTCGATATTTTGATCGAGTTGACGCAGAGCATGGTGGAGGGCGAGTTGTTGCAATTGACGCGGCTCGGCCGGATCGATTTGACGGAAGCGGAAGCGACGGAGTTGGCGTACCGGAAGACGGCGGGGCTTTTCAGCGGATGCTCGCGGCTCGGCGCAGTGCTGGGCAACCAGCCGGGAAGCGTGGTTGAGGCGCTGGCGGAGTACGGAAGGAATGCGGGCCTCGCGTTCCAGCTGGTAGACGATTTGCTGGACTTCACGGCGTCGCCGGAAAAGCTGGGCAAGCCGGTGCTGAGCGATTTGAAGGAAGGTAAGGTCACGCTGCCTTTGATTTTTGCGCTTGCGACTGCGAACGGGCACGGTAATGCGCGCGGCATGGTGGCGAAAGTTCTGGAAGAGCGCGATTTTGTGAGCGTTCGACCCGAACAGATTACTTCGTTGGTCCGGGAGACGGGGGCGCTGGACCGCTCGGCAACGCTGGCTCGCGAATACGTGCGGCGCGCGAAAGAGTGTTTGCAAGCTGTACCGGACACGGAGTACAGACGCGCGTTGATGGCGGTGCCGGATTTCATTTTAGAGCGAGAGAATTAAGTTTCAGCGCTGAGCGATTCGTAGTTCCTTCCTGATTTCTCCATTCGAGGAAAACTGAGCACGGGCAGTGTCGCAGGCGGTAAGCGCGGCAAATTCGTATGTGCCACGCATGCGAGTTATGGATAATAGCGGCGCATTTGGTGGTTGCAGCAGACACTTGCATTTTGCTTACGCGCTGATGATTCATCCGAGGGTTCAATGAAACAGAAAATGGCTGGTGTTCTGATCGCGGCGTGTTTTGCTTCGAGCGCATTGCGTGCGCAAACCACGAACAGTGCTGGTGAGCCAAAGGCGGAACATGTCGTTCGGGCGCGGGACTTGGGAATTCCGTTCAATGGAACGCCCGGGCCGTTTGATGCGATTACGGACGTGGCCGGAGTGGAGGTGGGGTACACGACGCTGATCGAAGGCAGCGGCAAGCTGGAAGTGGGGAAGGGCCCGGTGCGAACCGGAGTGACGGCGGTGTTTCCGCGAGGGCGGGACAACAGCGATTCGGTGTTTGCGGGAACGTGGGACCTCAATGGAAATGGCGAGATGACGGGCATTCACTGGGTAACGGAATCAGGATTTCTGGATGGACCGTTCATGATCACGAACACGCACAGCGTAGGCGTGGTGCGCGATGCGGTGATCGAGTGGCAGATTCGGACGAAGCACCAGCCCGTGACGGATACCTACGGCCCGTTTTTCTTCTCGCTGCCCGTGGTAGCGGAGACGGCGGACGTTTTACTGAACGATATGAACGGATTTCACGTGACGAAGGCGGACGCGTGGCACGCGCTGGATACCGCAAAGCCGGGGCCGGTGGCAGAAGGAAACCTCGGCGGCGGAACGGGAATGGTTTGCCACGGATGGAAGGGAGGAACCGGCACGGCATCGCGCGTGTTACCGGCAAAGCAGGGCGGCTATACAGTGGGAGTTCTGGTGCAGGCGAATCACGGCAGCCCGGACCGGTTGACGATTGCGGGAGTTCCGGTGGGAGAAACGCTGAAACCACATCTGGATTTCTCGAAGTGGATTCCGGCAGGATCCGGCTCGATCATTATTTTGATCGCGACCGACGCGCCGCTGTTGCCAACGCAGCTCAATCGCCTCGCGAAGCGCGCGGCGTTGGGAGTGGGACGCGTGGGCGGATTGGGCGAAGATTCGTCGGGCGATTTGTTTCTGGCGTTTTCGACGGGGAACCCTCATGCGTCGTCGACGAAACCGGTGGCGTCACTGCAGATGCTGTCCGACGGCGAGATCAATCTCCTATTCGAGGCGGTGGTGGACGCAACGGAAGAGGCGATCGTAAATACTTTGATCGCGGCTGAGACGATGACCGGCGCGAACGATTTCACGGTGGCGGCGCTACCGCACGACAAGCTGGTGGAGATTTTGAAAAGCCATGGGCGTTTGGTTGAAGCGAAGCCTTAGACAAGAGCGCCAGCGCCTAGGTTGGCAGCCCGAGCCATGAAAGATTACTTCGATGCAACGACCGCCCTGAGCTGCTGGTATTCCGGGTTCCTCCACAGGTCGCTGCGATACTCCACAGTGTTGGCGGTGACCTGCGCGACCTCATCTCCGTAATATCTCGCGACGACGTGTAGCGCCAGCTCAATGCCGGAGGTCACGCCGCCTGCGGTTGCGATTTTGCCATTCTCGACGAAGCGCGTTCCACTGACGAAGCGTACCGCGGGATATTGCTTCTGCATGCCCTGCTGAAACAGATGGTGCGTCGTAGCGGTTTGGCCGTCGAGCAGTCCGTAGCCCGCCAACATGTCGGCGCCGGTGCACACCGACATGGTTACGTCAGCTCCGGCCCAATTCGCGAGCAGCCATGCTTTCTGGGCTGCGGTGCGTCCTGTCTGGCCGGGAATGACGATAATCTGCGGCTTGAGTGCGTTTTCGAAACTATAGTTCGGCATGATGATCAGTCCATTCGCAGACACTGGCTGCCGCGAATCGGACACGGTGTAGGGGTTGAACGGCATGATCATGTCGTCGCCGTCGGATTCATGCCAGGGCTTGCCATCATTCTTCAGCATCGTGTCGCCGAAAACTTCCCACGAGCCCGCAATATCGAGCACGTCTGCGCTATGCGAAATCAGGAACGCTACGTTGATCTTTCCCGTAGCGCGCGGTTTCAGGGATGATCTTCTTGCGCTGCAGCCGGTATTTTGTGGGGCGCCGCTGCGCGGCTCATGAAGACCGCCAGATTCAGAACACGGACGATTACGACGCCCACCCAGAGTCCTTTAGCTATGTTCCACATCGGTTCCTCCTTAGGCTTGCTTGCGCTCACGCTCACATTTCGCGATAGTTCAGCAGTCCGGCGCCAATGAGGACGAAACAGATCGGCCAAATCCATGAAGGCACCGTTCGATCTGCTTGTGGCAACCTGAGTTCAAGCCACCGGCTCCAGCCTGCGAATACAGCGAGTACTCCCATCGGGACGTGACTTAATTCGACGAGCAGTTCTTCTTTGACGTTGGTAATCCCATGCGAATGTGTAAGTAGAACGGCCCCACCGATGGCGCACATCAACGGGAATACCAATACAAAAGAACTTGTCGCGAGTTTCTGTTTGCGGGCTCTGAGTTCAAATATTGCGAAGAATATGCAGACCAGCGCTGCGAGCCGATGTTGGAAGACGTCTGTTCTGAGCCAAGTAACCCAGAATCCGTCTGGTCCGTAGGGCCAGGACTCGGTGTCGGCACGCAAAAAAATCCAGATGGCGATGCCGACAAGCAGTAGCGGCCAATAGTCGGCCCAAGGAACCTTGCCGGTTCTGGCTAAGAGCGCAAGCAGGCCCATAGCAAGGACAATTAGACCCATCCAATGATGATTGGATTCAGACTCCTGGATGTCCGCCAGCTTCTTGGGCGAGAGCGGAACGCCGTCGATGTTTCTGGGAGCGTCAGGCGCAGGAGCGGAGGTGAAACTCGTCGCGTGGGGGGCCAATGAATGTCGAGGCACGGGTTTCGGGTAACTGAACCCCGGCCACGTGGGCATTTCGCGAGCGATGATCTGTTGAGGGGAGACTGTATCGCTTACGAGATCGACTGCGGGAGGCTGCGAGGTGAGGGAAGCGGCGGTCAGAATGATGGTGATACCAATCCCCACTTCCGCTTCGATCAGACGGCGCAGGCGCGGCATCGCGAAATCGACGTGAGTCTTTCGGATCAAAAGAAAGTTGACCGCGCCCAGCACAACCAAAGCGGCCAGCATGGCCGCTTTGGCCGAAACCATGACACCGTAAGCAGTTCCCAAGACGGCGCGCCAGGAACCGATAAATTCGACACCCAGAATGAGACCGCTGAGGACCAGGGCGGCCACGCTAATCAAAGCCATGCGGGAAAATCGTTCGGTGACGTACCAGCGAGTGGCCGGGTCTTTGGCGCGTGCCAGCCCCAAAACCAGGAACGGCAAGCCGCCAATCCAAAAGCCCGTCGCCGCCTCGTGGATGGTGGTGAGTGCGACGAGCAGTGGACGGTTATCCATGCGCGACGCCGCGTGATTGGTCATGAGTGACAGAGCAAGAATGGCCGCAACCAAAAGCGGCAGACAGACGTTGCGGGCACGCGCCGGCATTTGCGACGCTCCGAAGGCAAGCATCGCGGCAAGAAAGATGCCAGATCCGGCGATAAAGAAATTCGCGCCGAGAACCTCGCGAAAAGGTATCTCGGCGCTTGCCATTAAAACGCTGGAGTCAACGTACAGATAGGCGACTTGCACGAAGGCCAGCGCGGCGGAGGATACGCGAAGCAACCGGAGGGCGGACTGCTGGACAACATCAATGCCATCGCCCGTAACCTTCGGCGAACTCCGCGCCACCCAAAGAGCAAACAACACGCCACCGAGAAGCAGGGACTGGAACACCAGCGTCGCTGCCCGCAGCAGTACCGAAAAAAATGCGAACAGATCGGTGAGTTGGAGATTCACGTTGAAATTAACTGACCGTAAACGGAACTTCTCCGTGAGTGATGTGACCGTCGGAAGCAAGAACCGTCCATTGCAGTTTGTATGCCCCGGGCTTCAAATCCGCCGCTTTGGATAAAAGGTGATCGGGGCTGGTCTGCTTGGCAATCGAAAGAGTCGAGCTCGACCCGTCCGGGAGCACGAGAACCAACCGCGAACGGCTTCCATCGATACGGGAGTTAAATTTGAGGTCCACCGCCAACTCGGGACCTTTGACGGTAGAGTTTGCCTTCGGCGTTGACTCAAGCAAGACAGCGTGCCCGTATGCCACCGAGGCGAATCCGAAGATGAGTACGAGAGCCGTGACCAGCGTGAGCCATGGACAACGAAGCCGAAAATGAGCCATCTTGGTCTTCTCCAATGTTTTGAGAAATTGAATTATTGATTCGTGCATTCTGCATTTCAGTAGTGGAACCGGTAGCGGAACTCGACGTAGAGCTGGCGTGGATCGTTGTAGTGGAAGCCGCCGAACGTAAGGCTGTTGTCGAGCTGGACCCGCCGATTCGCAACGTTGAGAGCGGTGAACGCGACGGTGTATTTCTCGCCGAACTGTTTCCCGAGCGCGATATCGAAAGTAGTGTGCGACGGCAGATAATCTCCGGGATAGGGCTGGCCGGGAAGACCATTCGAAAAGCCGGAGCCATAGTAGACGTTGGTTGAGGCGTATGAGCGCCAGGGCAGATTCGCAGTGAAGCCTACGTTTAGTGTGTTGCGCTGATCGTGATCGACGGGCGCGTAGCCGGGTGGAACATAGACGGGACAGGTCACTGGATTCACGGGCGGGGGACAGATCAATCCACCCGTGATGGGGCCGCTGGCCTGGGCGATCTGATTCGAGTAGGCCAGATGGAATTGGCCGCGATTCCAGATGCGTGGTGACCGCAAGGTAAGTTCCCACGCTTGAATCAGGGCTTTATCCCAGGTGATCGGCCAGAAGATGTTGGAGGCTCCGATATTATTGTGGTCGAGCCAGTTCCGCGCATAGGTTTGGAACGTGTCGGCGTCAAGTGCCCAGCCGCGATAAGGAATCGTGACACCGAGTTGATATTCCCGGTCGCGTTCGCCGTAGAGCGGACCGAAGGTAACGTCCTGGCTGTTCGCGAGGTCAAGTAGAGGACCTGACGCGGTCAAGAGCGGCGGGGCTTGATAGAAATCTCCCCAGAAGCCCCGGAAGACCCAATTCAGCTTCGGGACTTTAATCGCGACGCCGTATCGAGGGTAGATGTGATGCTCGTCGATTTCGCCGGTGAAATAAGACTGGCGGAAACCGGCGATTAATGTCAGCCACGAAGTCACATTGAATCTGTCGTCGAGGTAGAATTCCTGAAGTCCTCCGGTGATGGCAGCTGTGGACGGACCGAAGTTCTGGCAATTCGGTGCGCAGTCGGTAAAAACGTTGTTGAAGTACTCGCTCTGATGTTCAGCGAAACCGTAAATGCCCGCCTGCAAATCATTTTTCCAAAAATGCGCGTTAACCGAAGCTTGCAAACCGCCGTAGTTAGAGGTCTGGTCGACGTCGGTGGCGACAGGGAAGTCGTTGGGCGACGCGTTATAGCTAGATTTGTTGTAGTGGTAGAACGGCGAGACGGTGGTGACGAGATCCGGATTGAAGGTGTGAACCCAGGAGAAGGTGGCGTAGCCGTCGGGCTCCTTTTCACTGTCGCGAAGACCGTAGCTCGGATAGATCGAGTTTCCCAGCGAGTTGGGATCCGGATCATAGGGGATCTGGTAGAAGTCCTGGCGAAGTGAAGTGACGATGCGAAATTGGTTCTGAGCGTTGGGATTGAAAATGAAAGAGGCGAAACCTCCGAAGCCATTTTGAGCGTCGTGTTCGACCTGGCCGACGGGCGCCTGAAGACCGTAATTGCTGCGATTGCCGTTGAGACTGAAATAGTAGGCAAAGCGTTCGGTGTGGCCGCCGAAATTGATCTGATCGTTGGTCTGATACCAATTGCCGAACGTCATCACCAGCTCGGCTTCGTTTTCGCGCTCAAAGCCGGTGCGAGGGACGATATTAAAGATTCCGTAGGTGCGGTCGCCATACGTGGCGTCATAGCTGCCGCGCTGGATTTCGAGGTAGTCGATGTCCTTCGGGTCGATTTGCGGGCCAAGATTGCTGGCGATGTTGGTGTTGGGTACGGGAACGCCGTCGATGAGCCAGTTGACCTGGTGGCCGCCACGCATATGGAGCATGTCGTGAGTCACGTAGGCGCCGGGCACGTAGTCAGTGATCATCTCGAGGCCGTTGGTTCGGTCGGCGCCCGGGGTTTGGGCGATGTCCTGGCGGTCAATGAGCGTTGTTGGCGTGGCGGAGTTCATGTTTGTTATTGGAGCCTGCTCGGTCACCGTGGTGGATTGAGTCAGAGTGGCGATGGCGAGCTGGAAATGGAGAATCGGCGCGGAATTCGATGCGACCGTAAGAGTTTGCTCGACGGATTGAAACTTAGCCATGCTGACGCTGAGTTTGTAGTCACCGATCGGCACGGACGTGAACGTGAATTCGCCGTTGTTGTCAGTTTGGGTAGTTTGCGACCAGTCAGATGTGCTCGATTCGAGTTTGACCGAAACCCCTTGGATCGGCCGGTGTTGAGGGTCGTGAACAATGCCGTTGACGCGGCCAAAGATGGTGGCGCGGACGGCAGGCGCGGCGAGCGAACAGAGTAGGAATGCGAAAAGATAGACGACGAGCTTACGCACGAAAAGCCTCCCTGAAATTTTAGTTTTGAGTGGTGCGCCGGATTGCGTAGATCAGGCGCGGGGAGGCTGGAAGGGAGAAGCGAGGAAAACCGTCGGAGGATTCTGCGATGCGCTGGACGCGATGTGCTGCGATTTCGTTGCGACGCAAAGCACTGCGAGATTCGATGGCTTTGTAGGCGCGATGGGAGAGAGCAGGCCATAATTCATCGAATGCGGATTTCCGTGCATGGCGCAATTGAAGGCGCAGGTGTGGCTAGACTCTGGCGAAGGTGTGGCCGACGCATGATGGCATTCAGGGTCTTTTTCAGCGGCAGGCTGTGCGGCTAGGGTAGGTTGCGGCGCGCGATGGTGATGAGGCAGGCAGCACAAACCGTTGCAGTCAGGCATGGCATCGGCCGAGCCGCGGGCATAGAGCGCTAGCGGCGCCGCGAGCAGGGCGAGGACTACGAGCATGGCTTGTGCGCGGCGAAACATCGCAGCGAGGATATCACAGCCTCTGAGGGACCGTGCAGAGGGGGCAGAAGTTTTACATTTTTTGGCCGCCCGAAACTCACGTATGTGACGGAGCGAGTTCGAGACTCGTTGTCATAAGCCAGCGAGGCGGGTACGCTCAAAAACATGTTGCCATTCAAACTGATTTACACGGATGGATACGATCTGAATCTGGGCGCGCACGTGTTTCCGTCGCAGAAATACAAGATGGTGCGAGACCGGTTGTTGCGCGAAGAAATTGCGGATGCGGGGGATTTTCTCGCGCCCTTGGAGGCGACGGACGAAGATGTGTTGCGGGTGCACACGCCGGAGTACGTTAGGAAGCTGAAGACAGGGACTCTTTCACGCGCTGAGATTCAGAAGCTCGAGGTGCCGTATTCGGAGGAACTGATTACGGCGTGTTGGCTTGGAGCGGGCGGATCGATTCTGGCGGGACAGCTCGCGTTCGCCGAAGGCTGGGCGGCGAACATTGGCGGAGGGTTTCATCACGCGTATCCGGGACACGGTGAAGGGTTCTGCGTGATTCACGATGTGGCGGTGGCGATTCGGCGGCTGCAGCACGAGGGTGCGATTTCTCGGGTGATGGTGGTGGATACGGATGTTCATCAGGGCAATGGGACGGCGGCGATCTTCGCGAAAGACGAATCGGTCTTTACGCTGTCGATCCATCAGGAGAACAACTATCCGCTTGTGAAGCCGGCATCCAGCATGGATATCAATTTGGAAGACGGGGTTGGGGATGCGGAGTATCTGGAAGCGCTGAATGCGGGATTGACGAAGGCGTTTGCGGATTTTCGTCCGGAGATTTTGTTTTACGTAGCTGGGGCCGATCCGTATCGGGAGGATCAGCTTGGTGGGTTGGCGTTGACGATGGATGGGCTGGCGGCGAGGGACAAACTGGTGTGTGAATATGCGAAGCGCGTTGGAGTACCGATGGCTTCTACGTTTGCGGGTGGATATGCTCGGAATGTGGGCGATACGGTGAAGATACACTGTGGGACGATTTTGGCGATGAGGGATGTGGCGGGACGGTGACAGATCAGAATCGTGGATGCGAGCGGGTGATGGGCTAGGCTGCGGTGCACTCTTGTCGACGCGGGTGGCCGAGCCGTAGTTAGTTGGAAGCCGTTAGATCGGACTGGATGGCGGTGGTGAGGGCTTCGGTGAAGCCTTCGGGCGGGTAGCCGTTGACGCGGTAGGTGATTTTGCCGGACTGGTCGATGACCAGAACTGTCGGGAGCGATTCGACTTTGAAAAAGTCATCGAGGCCGTCGGCGTAGAGAATAGGGACGTTCCATTTTTCGCGGGCGACGAAGGGAGCGACGAGCGATTCGTCTTCGTCGGTGTTCACCGCATAGAAATTGATGGCGGGATTCCCGGCGTAGGCGCGAGCGATTTGGACGAACTCGGGTTCGAGTTCGCGGCACGGGCCGCACCAGGTGGCCCAGAAGCTCAGGACCAGGACTTTTCCCTTCAAAGGCGCGAGAGGCGTGGGCTTGCCGTCCAGCGCACGCAACGTAAATTCAAACGGCTCGGTGGCGTGTTTGTTGATGGCGGCGGGATCGTACGCGTTTGAAGGAACGGGTGTGGCGGTCCGGTCATACGCTGCGAGAATCGCCTCGCCCAGTCCCTTTTCGCTTCCATGGACTTGTTTGTAAACGTTGCCGAGTTTCTGGCGGAGCGCGCGTCGATCGAGTTTGGCGCTGCTGCCGCTGTCGGGCAGGACGAAGGCGAGCGTGTACTCGTCGATCGCTTTCTGATTCTCGTGCTTCATTTCGGCAATTTCGCCGAGCTGTTCGGCGGCTGCAGCGTTGGCGTGGATCGAGTAACTTTTTTCGAGATCTTTCACGGCCGCGTCGTAATTGTGTTGCGAAACTTCGATTTGGCCGCGAAGGCTATAGAGTGCTGAGAGCAGGTCGTCGTGCTGGGATTGCCAGTCGGCGATGGAACTGCGCTGCGAGCGTTCGTCGGGCGTAGACTTCTCAATGCGATCGATGACGCGCGAGACGTAGCCGCTGGCGCGGACGAGACTTTGGTCGTCACCTTTTTTCTGGAGAAGGCTGACGGCGAGCATCATCATTTCGGAATCGTCCGGATGGACAGCGATGAGTTGCTCTGAATAGTCGAGAGAGCAGGCATCGTCTTGAAGCTGCTCGCAGGATTCGACGAGCGCGCGGTAGACCCCGGCTTTGCGCGGAGCGTCCGGAAACTTCTTCAGATAGGCTTTGAGATTCCGAACCAGCGCGGCGCGGTCGTTGCCGGCGTCGTTGATGGCCTTTTGGAGTTCGATTTCGGGGTCGGCGTCTTTTTTAGAGACGGCATCTTGCGATTTTTTGGAAGCGGCAGAATTCGTAGGCGGATTTTGCGCCTGGCAGGGAACCGGTGCTACGGACGGAATGAGAATCCCGAGGGAAAAACATCCGATGGCGAACGCCGCACTGTGCGATCGCGCCGGCCGCAAGAGGGAGTTCCAAGACATCCAGACGGCAATTTTACCCTGAAAACCAACGACTGGCGCGGAATAGAAACAGCGGCTACTTCAGCGTGATGCTGCCGGAGCCGGTCTCGACTTCGACGCGTGCTTTGCCATCGCCGAGGCGAGCGCGGAGCTCGTGCTTGTCGGTGGTGCCTTCCATGGAGATCGGCAGTCCGGCTTCGATATCGCCCGAATCAGAGCGCGCATAGAGCCGCATGCTGGCGGAGGCCGGCACGCCGAGAGTTACGTCGCCCGAGCCGGTTTTGAGATCCCAGTACGTGGTGCCTGCGGGATCGCCCTGGACTTCGACATCGCCCGAGGAGGTGTGCGCGCGGACGTCGGAAGCCGTGTTGGTGACGGTCACCTTGCCACTGCCAGTGTGAGCCTCGACGGAGTTGCCGGGATTTTCCACTTCGATATCGCCTGAGCCGGCTTCAAAGCGCACGGAACCTTTCACGTCGGAAAATTTCACGTTGCCCGATCCTGCGTTACCGGTGACCTGGCCCTGGACATTCGAAAGCTCCACATCGCCGCTGCCAGCTCGGATTTGGACATCGCTGCCGATGTCCGAGGCTTTCACTGCGCCGGAGCCGAGAGAGAGGTTCGCGGGGCCCTTGATACCGGAGACTTCGAGGTCGCCAGAGCCGCTGGAAGCGCGAAGTTCGGTGTCTGGAGGGACTTCGATGGTGTAGTCGATCGAGACGTTGTTCATCGAGCCGCCAGATTCGCCGATGCGGATCAGGTTGCCCTGCTGCGCGACGGGCGGTTTCGATGTGATTTCGTTGATGCGGCGCTGGCCGCTCTCAGAGGACCAGGAGTTCACTGAAACGTTGCCGTGGATGTGGACTGTGCCGGGGGCGCCCGCTTTGATGACGGTGTCTCCGCTGCCGACGGAAAGCTGAAGGTGCGCCGGACCGTCAACGGTGTAGGTTTTATCGAACTCGCCTTCGGCCGAGGACGAGCCGGAGCCGCAACCGGAGAGCGAAAGAAGCGCGATACCTGCAGCCACGAGCGTGAGTGCGTTACGACGGTGGAGACGAGTGTTGGTCATGTGTGAGAAACCGCGCGCGTTCTGGCTCGCCGGCGGTAACCCTTCCTATCAGGGATATACGCAGTTGCGCAACCAGAAGTTCAATGCCTGAAATCTGGGAACGCGCGGGGCGGCGCGAACCTTCTTGCCTGGACGGCGAGTTACTTCAGTTTCAAAAGCGAATTCAGCGAGCCTTGGCGATAGCCTTCGAGGTCGAGCGTGACGAAGACGAAACCGGCGGCGCGCACTCCGTTTGAAATTTGGGCGCTCATGGCCGGGTCGAGGCCGCGGGCCAGTTCGTCCTTCGCCAGTTCGATGCGGGCGAGCTCCTCGTGAGCGCGGACCCTAAATTGTCGGAAGCCGAGGGCGCGCAGCGCGGCTTCGGCGCGATCGATCTTTTCGAGAATTTCGGGAGTGACGGCAATTCCGTAGGGAACTCGCGACGAAAGACACGCGGATGCGGGACGATCCCACGTCGCGAGGGCAGCGCGCTGTGAAAGCCAACGGATCTCGGCTTTGGTTAGAGCGGCGTCGAGCAGCGGCGCGAGGACGTGATGCTCGTGAGCGGCGCGATGGCCGGGGCGGAAGTCGCGCATGTCGTCGGCGTTGATGCCGTAGGCGATGGCGTGCGTGCCCCGGGCGCGAGCCAGCCCGTCCATTTGCTCGAAGAGCTCATTTTTGCAGTGGTAGCAACGATCGGCGTGATTGGCGACATATTCGGGATTTTCGAATTCCGAGGTTTCGATGAACTCGTGGCGGATGGCCGTGGCGGCGATGAATTTTTCGGCTTCAGCGCGATCGTGCCTGGAGAAGCTGGGCGAGATCGCGGTGATCGCGACGGAGCGTGCGCCGAGCGCTTGATGCGCGGCCCAGGCGAGGTAGGCGGAATCGGCACCGCCGGAAAAGGCGATGAGAACGGAATCGAGCGCGCTCAGTGCATCAAGGAGTTGCTGCTCCTTGGCGAGGGCGGCGGATTGGTCGAGGGCTAGGGCGGCTGCGGCAGTCATTTGGGTCGGCTTTTGGGTTCGGCTCTTTCGTTCGATGAAAGTATATCGCCGAAAGGCCTATTGGAAATCGAGGAGAACATCGACCTTGGCGTTGACGGTGTTCTGCTGCAGAAAGTGGCCCTGTTTGTCGTAGTGAACCGGAAGGCCGGAGAAGGCTTGCTTGATGCCGTGGTCGATGAAGTCTTGATACACCGACTCGTCAAACACAGCGTCAGGCGGGATGCTCCAGGCTTTGCGGATGCGGCGCTCGCCTTCGAGACTGAGGCCGGTGAGGACGAGTTTGCCCATGTGATATTGCGGACCTTCATGGATGTTCGCGGTGTAAGAGACGCGGGCTGCCTTTTCGTCGAAGTGCGGCTTGAGATCGAGTTTGAAATCGAGATAACCGCGCTGGTGGTACATGGCCTCCACGTGTTGGACAAGCATGGCAATGCGGTTGTCGTCGGCAGGATCGTTGGGCTTGAGATCGACGAGGCGATCGAGATCGCCGCTCTGCACGGCAGTGTTGCCAACCCATTGAATGCCAGCCCAGGTGAAGAGGGGGCCTGGGACGATAGGAATGGTGACGTCGAGTTTTGCATCGAGAGGATTCGCGGTACCGGGAGCGAGCTTCGCGGTGGGCTGCGGAAATTCAGCGCGGAGGTACGCGCGACCGAGGTAGATGGGCCGAACCTGTTCAAACGTGAAGAGCTGAATCAGAGAGCGGGAGTAGGGCTTGCCGATAAGATCGGGCAAACGTTCTTCGATGGCGGCGTCTTTCGAGGCGAGGTCGTCCGAGAAGGAAACGGAATTGATCGTGAGCGCAACGTCGTCCGCGCGGAACTGCTGCACTTGTTGGCCGGACGCAGCGTCTCCGACCAGGGTGTGCGAGACATGGGCGTGGATTGAGCGCCTATCGAGAAATTTTTCGATGGCTTGTGCGATGGTGTCCGGGTCCGTGCCGCCAAACGGCGCAGTACCGTCGAACAGGATGCCGGACTGGCTGAGCGCGTCGGTGATTTCTGCGTCGGTGACCCACGGAAAATTATCGAAGACGACGGGCGCGGCGGGAGCATCGACGACGTCATACGTGACACGGACTCCGGACGGGATGCTCGAAAATTTGTAATTTACGGAGTTAAACAGGCCGAGGGCGGCGAGTTTGTCGGCCCCCGCTTGCAGCGTGTCGCGGTCGACGGTCATGCCGGGCTTCATGCCGATGGCTGCTGCGATCTGATCCGATTTGAAGCGAACTGAGCCGTTGATGACGATGGCCTCGAGGCGGGCGGTTCCGGCTTTAGCGGCTTGGGCCTGGACGTTTGAGGCCGGGATTCCGCAGCAGAACAGGAGGAACGCTGCCTGGACTGCCAATGTGAGTGGGCGTGGCGACGGAATTCGACGAGCCATAAGTTGATTCTAGAACATCGGGAGCGCCGGCGGAAAGTGCGACGGATCACGCCCGGTCCGCATCGGGGCTACTGAAATTCGATGCGAAGATTTACCAGCAGGCCGCTTGGGTCGGGTAGCTGATTCAGCTTGGGATGAGGGGCCTTGATGCCGTCGCGTTGAAGTTCGGGAAGCGCAACTTTAGAGAGAAAATCGAACATGTAGTCGGCGTCGTAGATGTCGCCGGGCTTGAGCTTCCACTGTTTTGCGAGTGTGGCGGCAACGCGCTCCGGGACACCGTCGAACGTGATAACTCCCATATGGTACTGGCTCCCCTCTTTCACTTGGACGGCGTAGGCGGCGAGCTTGGCCGCGTCGTCGAGTTGCGGTTGGGGCACGATCTGGGCGTTGATGTAGCCGCGCGAACTGTAGAGTTTTCCGGCGTTATGGAAGCCGGCGTCAATTTTTTCGGTGTTCGCGACTTCATGCGGAAGCATGGCGACGGCTTTCGATAGTTCGTCCGCCGAGAAGGCCTGATTGCCGGACCAATTGATGCTGCTGAGCGAATACTGATCCCCTTCCTTGACGGTGAGGGTGACCGCCACGTCGAACGATGGGCCCTTCGCGGCGGGGTCCACAAGCGCCACGTGCGGAGGGCCGAACGCAGCGCGGAGATACCCGCGCTGGTGATACAGGGGCAAGAGCCCGGTCTTGGCGTAGCCAGCGACATCGAGCGAGGAAAAGTTCTGGCCGAGCAGCCCGCTTGCAGCCGTGGAGAGCTGCTGCGACGTGACCTGGCGTTCGCCGGAGAACGCGACCGACTTGATAGGCATCGGAGCGCCGTCGACGCGGAACAAGAGGGAATTGACCTGCCCGCCGAGGGGGGCGTAGGGCATGAAATTCACTTCGCCGGGCAGGCCTTTTTCGCGCAGGAAATTTTGTAGAGCGGCACGGGCTTGCGCGGTAGATTCGCCGCGAACGGGCAATTTGCCATCGTAGAAGCTCACATTTTGACGGAGAACGTTGTCCAGGTCGGCGTCCGTAAACCAGACGAAGTTGTCGAACATGCAGGGAAGGGCGTCTTTCGTTTCAACGGCGGTAAATTCGACAGTCAGGTCCTGTCCGCGGGTAGAGTATCGGTAACTAATGGAATCGAAGGCGCCGGAATTCGCGAGGCGTCCGGACGCGGATTGGAGATCGGCGATTGCGATAATCGTGCCCGTTCGAAGGCCGGAGGCGCGGATGACTCGATCCTGCGTATATCGAGCGAGCCCCGTGGTATGAATCGAGACCAGGTTGAATGAACCCGATGATTGTGCACACGTAAAGGATGGGGCGAGCAGGGCGATGAGAACCAGCAGCGCAAGTTTGGCTACGAGCGGGCGGTGCGGCATTGTTTCAAGTATAACCGAAAGTGTACTTAGCCGCGAATTTCACTCGACCGTGACGGACTTGGCCAGATTGCGCGGCTGATCGACGTCGCAACCGCGGCGAACCGCGATGTGATACGCGAGAAGCTGGAGCGGCACAATTTCGAGAATGGGCGTGAGAAGCTCCGGTGCGTGCGAGATTTCAATCACATGAGTGGCGATTGCGCGGGCGAGCTTGTCGCCCTCGGTGACGATAGCGATGACGATACCGTCGCGAGCGGCGACTTCCTGCATGTTGGAGATGGTTTTTTCGTAGCGCGTCATCGATGACGGATTGGATTCATCGCGCGTGGCGATCACGACGACCGGAAGGTTCTCGTCGATCAGCGCGTTCGGACCGTGCTTCATCTCGCCAGCGGGATACCCTTCGGCGTGAATGTAGGAAATTTCCTTGAGCTTAAGCGCGCCTTCAAGAGCGATGGGGTAGTGGATGCCACGGCCGAGGTAGAGGAAATCGGTGTGGCGGAAAAGCTGGCGCGCGAGAGCTTCGAGCTCGGGATCGCGCTGCAGGACTTCTTCGATTTTCTGCGGGAGGCGGGTCAGCTCCTGCATCAGATTTATGGTGGCTTCCGGAGCAAGTTTGCCGCGGACCTGGCCGAGATAGAGCGCGGTGAGAAGCAGCGCTGTGAGTTGGCAGGTGAAGGCTTTTGTGGATGCGACGCCAATTTCGGGACCGGCGTGCGTATAAACGGTGCCGTTGGCTTCGCGGGTGAGCATCGAACCTACCACGTTGCAAATGCCGAGAATTTTGGCGCCTTTGTGCGACGCTTCGCGCATTGCGGCGAGAGTGTCGGCGGTTTCGCCTGACTGGCTGATGGCGATTGCGAGATCGCGTTTACTGATGATGGGATCGCGATAGCGGAATTCGCTGCCGTAATCGACTTCGACGGGCAATTGCGCAAGACGCTCGATCATGAATTTTCCGGCGAGAGCGGCATGCCAGCTGGTGCCGCAGGCGATGATCTTTACCGCGTCGAACGCGCGAAATTCTTCGGGTGAGATGTCCATAGCGTCGAGGAAGACCTGTCCGGAGTCCTGCGAAATTCGGCCGATGAGCGTGTCCCGGACGGCGCGCGGCTGCTCGAAGATCTCCTTCTGCATGAAATGCTTGTAGCCGCCTTTCTCCGCCATGATCGGGTCCCAACTAATGTGCTGGGGCGCGCGAGTGATGGGCTGGCCGTCGAAATCGGTGAGGCAGACCCCGGTCGGCGTCAGGATAGCGATCTCGCCGTCCGCGATGAAATAAACGCTGCGGGTGTGCTGCAGAATCGCCGGGATGTCGCTGGCAACGAAAAATTCGTTTTCGCCGAGGCCGACAACGATGGGAGGACCGAGGCGCGCCGCGACAATTTTTTGAGGATCGCGCGCGGAAAGCGCAACAAGGGCGTAGGCACCAGTCATCAGTTTGACGGCTTTCATCACGGCTTGCTCGAGCGTCGCGCCAGCCTTTGAATATTTTTCGAGCAGGTGCGCGATGATTTCGGTGTCCGTTTCGGTTACAAACTTGTGGCCTTCGGCGATGAGCTGGTGCTTCAGGTCGAGATAATTTTCGATGATGCCGTTGTGGACCACGACGATTTCGCCGGAACAATCACGATGCGGATGCGCATTTTCTTCGGTGGGTCGGCCGTGTGTAGCCCAGCGGGTATGGCCGATGCCATAGAGCCCGTCGAGCGGCTTTACGCGAATCGACTCTTCAAGGTTGCGAAGCTTTCCGGGAGCGCGACGGATCTCGAGTTTGCCGTCAGGCTGGACGACCGCGATGCCGGCGGAGTCATAGCCGCGGTATTCCAGCTTCTTGAGGCCTTCGAGGATGAGCGGCACAACTTTTTTTGGGCCGACGTATCCGACAATTCCGCACATGGATAAAGGCTCCTGGGAGGCGCGTTGGAATGGCGAAGAGGGAAGTCGCGCCTGAATTCAGGTTAGCACAAGGAAAGCAACGGATTAGTCGGCGGGGCGGGGGAGTTGCTTAGCATGTGACACGATTTATTAAAATGCACAGCGGCAGGTCTTTGTACTCGAGTGAAAATGGCCGTAGGGAGTTCGGAGGTCACCGGATCGCGGTCGTGGGCGCCCTACTCGACGATTTCGAAGCGGAATTCTTCCATGATGGGATTGGTGAGGACGTCTTTGGCGATCTTTTCGACCTGAGTTTTGGCTTCGTCGCGGGTGAGTCCGTCGAGCGACAGGACGAAGAATTTTCCCTGGCGGACGTCTTTCACTTTGTCGTAGCAGAGGCCGGACAGCGCGCGTTGAATGGTTTGTCCCTGCGGATCGAGGACGGTGGACTTCAGCATGACCCAAACGTGTGCTTTCATCGCAGAAATTATACCAGCCCGCCGGATTTTGCGGCGGCGCGAAAATCGGAAATATATTTCTGCTTTTGATCGGGAGGCAGGAACGAAGTTTGATATGCAGTCTCAGCGAGTTGGACGAGCTGGGTATTTGCGAGTCCAATCGCCGCGGCCTTCGAGTATTCGGCGAGCAAGTCGGTGTGAAAGAGCGCGGGGTCGTCTGTAGAGAGTGTGACGAGCAAGCCGCGCTTCAGAAACGCAGGCAAGGGATGATCTTCGAGGGCGGCTTCTGGTTTTCCGAGTTGTTTTGCGAGAGCGCCAGTACATAGGTTGCTGGTCGGGCAATTCTCGAGGGTGATGTGGCGGGTGATCAGCCAATCGGCGAGCGAAGGATCGTTCATCGCGGCGATGCCATGACCGATGCGTTCCGCGCCTAGCAGCGTGACGGCCTCCCGAATCAGATCAGGGGCGCCGATTTCTCCTGCGTGGCAGACGATGCGAAGGCCTTCGCGGCGGGCGTGGTCGAATGCCGGGCGGAAATGGTCGGTGGGGAAGGCGAGTTCATCGCCGCCCATGCCGAATCCGACGACGCCGAATTTGTGCAGGCGTCCTGCGTCGATCGCGACTTGCAGAGCCTCTTCATGACCGAACTGGCGCGCGGCGTCGAGAATAAAGACCATTTTGAGGCGTTCGAAGGGGACGCTGTCCGCGACGGAGCGAATTGCCTGTACGTTGGCTTCGATATTCTGCGAGCGCCGGAGCATCACGCCGGCGGAAATCGTGACTTCGGCGTAGACCACGTTCTGCGCGAGCAATTCTTCAGCAAGTTTCCGCGTAGTGAGCGCGTAGTCGTCGGGAGTTTGCAAGTAGGAGGTGACCCACTTGAAGGCCTGCAGAAAGCCGTTGAAATCCTTGTAGCTGTAGCGCTGCAGCACGGATTCGCGTTTGAGCGCGACTTCGTGCCGGGCGGCGAGTTCGACGGCGGTGTCCGGACGGATCGAGCCTTCCAAGTGAAGGTGAGTTTCGGCCTTGGGGAGAGCGTCAACGATAGTCGGATTGCGCGAGATTACGTTCATGTTTTCTTTCACGGCACGAAATTCGTGCGTATCGAAATTTGTGCTATTGCGGAGGAAGCTGGGGCCGACCCGCATTAATCCAGGACGTCATCCAATAGGATCCGACATCTGTTGCGGCGTTTGAGATTTGATTCACGAGAATGGCGCCGGCCTGAGCGTAGAACCGGTCGTAATAATCTTCCTTATATTCGGTAAGTCCAATGTGCGCGCGGCGATCGGCAAGGAGAATCGCCTCGAGCCATGAGTGTGAAGTAAGAACCATTTCGAAAGCGTAGTCGGTGGGATCGTGGATGTAGACTGCGTCGCTGGTCTTCACAAAGAAAAAAAGCTGGTAGCGATCCACGAGGCCTGTACCAAAACGCTCGTTCACGCCGGGCTGCAAAGAGATTTTTCCGTCGAAATTGGTGGTGGTGTTGAACGGATCGTGAGCGGCGATTACGAAGTGAGCGAGCGCCGCGGCGTCGGTGCGGACGTCGCCCCAGTTGTGATCGCGGAAGGCGTCGGTGAGTTTTTTGCTGTATACACCAATCTCCCAGGGAAGCAGGCCGTACTGCGCGAGAGTGCGGCGGTTGTACTTGGAGATGGCGGTGTTGTAATCGCGGGGCAGGGCGGTGAACGGAAACGGGCCGTAGTGGTCGATCTGGATGAAATCGGACTCGACCGGCGCGACCGGAGCGGCACCCGGCAGCTTCAGGCCCGAGCTTGAAGGAGCAGTAGAAGGGCGTACCGATTCCGGGCGCTTCACATGCTGGACGAGATACTGGCGATTGGCTTGAAAAAACGGAAGCATCTCGTCCGGTAAGGTGTCGACGGCTTTGTTGGTGACGAGCCGGTCGGCGTTCTCACCCCAACCGAACGAGGAAGCCAGCACGACGAAGAGGATTGCGATCGATACAAAGATTGCGGCCTGAAAACCACGGCGCATCAGTTGCTCTTCCTTGCGGCCTCCGATCGCAGATTGGCGTCGGAGAGCTGGCTGTGCTTGCGACCATAATAATAGTAGAAGCAGAGACCGATGAGTAGCCAGACGAAGAAGCGGATCCAGTTGGTGATGGGAAGACCGGCCATCAAGAGCAGGCAGGCGAGAATCGTCATGATCGGAGCGAGTAGGCCTCCGGGAGCTTTAAAGGCGCGGGGACGATCGGGCTCGCGGAAACGCAGAATCAAAACGCCGCCCGCCACGAGAGCAAAAGCGAAGAGCGTGCCGATGTTAGAAAGATCGGCGAGGGTGCCGATATCGAGAAGTCCGGCTGGGATGCCGACGACGAAGCCGGCGACCCAAGTGGAGAAGTCCGGCGTGCGGAAGCGGACATGGACGCGGCTAAAAACTTTCGGCAACAGGCCATCGCGAGACATCGCGAACCATACCCGCGCCTGGCCGAGCTGGAAAACGAGAAGCGAGGAAATCATTCCGGTGAGCGCGCCGAGCAGGACGATGAGTTGAATCGTGCTGAGGTTGAGGCGCTTGAGCGTATTTACGACGGGAGCGGCGTCGTCGAGCAGAGTCTGCCACGGCACCAAACCCGTTAGGACGACGACGACTGCGATGTAGAGGATGGTGCAAACGACGAGAGTGGCGATGATACCGATGGGGATATCGCGTTTCGGGTTATGGCATTCTTCGGCGGCTGTGGAGACGGAGTCGAAACCGATGTAGGTGAAGAAGATAATCGAGCCGCCGGTGAGAATGCCGGGCCAGCCGTTGGGTGCGAACGGATGCCAGTTCGCGGGATGCACGTAGCGCGACGCGAAAATCACGAAGACCATGATCGCGGTGATTTTCAGCGCAACCATGATGTTGTTGGCATTGGCCGATTCGCGGATGCCGCGCACCAGAACGACGGTGAGCAGCATGACGATGATGAAGGCGGGCCAATTGAAGCCGAAATGCCAGCCAGGATCGTATAGCGGGCGGCCCTGAAGGTCGGACAGGCCGGCGGGTAGATAGGCGGGCGTGATCCAGCGCAAATCGGGATGGACGCCGAACCAATCGAGCAGGTTCACAACGTGCGCCGAGAATCCAACACTGACGGCCATATTGGACACGGCGTATTCGAGAATCAAATCCCAACCGATGATCCAGGCGATCAGTTCGCCCATCGTGGCGTAGGTGTAAGTATATGCGCTGCCGGCGATCGGAATCATTGCGGCAAGTTCGGCGTAGCAGAGCGCCGCGAAGGCGCAAACGACGCCGACAAGAACAAAAGAGAGAGCGATAGCCGGCCCCGCGCCAGGACGGCCGAAAGACGCAGAGTGATAGATCAGATATTCGAGCAGCGGCGCGTTGAGGACGGAGCTGAATTGAAGTTTCTGGCCCGCGATGGCGGTGCCGATGATGGTGAAAATTCCCGAGCCGATGACGGCACCGATCCCAAGAGAGGTGAGGCTGAGCCAACCGAGCGACTTATTGAGGCGTTTTTCCGGGTTCTCCGAGTCGGAGATGAGGCGGTCGATGTCCTTCTTGCGGAAAAGCTGTGCACCCAATCAGCACCTTCCCCAGGCGGATACGCGCGAGAAGACTTTAGCGTGAGAGGGTGGAGTTCGCAACCGGTGCGGTGCGTAGCAGTGCGATTCGAGAGCCATTATGCGAGCTGGAGATTGGCGTAGCGCTCGATGAGTTTTTTCGCGCCGTGATCCTGGAAACTAATCGTGAGGCGGCGGTCTTCACCTTCACCATCGACTCCGATGATGGTGCCAACGCCGAAGTGTGCGTGTCGAACGCGGCGGCCGATGAGAGAGTTGGGTGAGGACTCGCGCTTCGCGGCGGGTTTCTGGGCGCGGCTGCCGTACGGTGTACGCGCAGGACGGGCGGCGTAGTACGCGTTGTATTCGGGGTCGGGTTCGTAGCGGCGCGTCTCACCGGGTTCGGACTGGGAACCGGCGGCAGTTTCGATCGTGTGCGCGGGAATTTCGCTAATGAAACGGGAGGGAAGCGAGGCGCGCAGACGCTCTTCACCGTACGTGCGGCGGTACACAGCGCGGGCAAGAACCAGCCGCTTTTTTGCGCGGGTCATGCCGACGTAGAACAGGCGGCGCTCTTCTTCGAGTTCGGGATTGCTGGAGAGCGCGCGGGAATGCGGGAGCAAGCCTTCTTCGAGCCCGGCGAGAAAGACGGCGTCGAATTCCAGACCTTTGGCGCTGTGAAGCGTCATGAGCGAGACGGGAATCGTTTCGTCATACTCGTCGGAGTCGGCGACGAGGGCGGCGTTGTCGAGGACGTCTTCGAGAGTCTGACCCTGCTCGGTGGCTTCGGCCATTGCGTTCGAAAGTTCGCGCAGGTTTTCAGCGCGCGAAGTGTGCTCGAGATTGTCCTGCTGCTCGACCCAATCCAGATAGCCGGAACGGTTCAGGACACCTTCGATCAGAAGCGCGGGCGTTAGCTCTTTGCAATGTTCCTGCAGGTCTTCGATGAGTTTGCGAAAAGCGGAGAGTGCTCCGCTGAACTTTTTGCCGCTCGCGAATTCGCCGGACTGGATGACGCCCCAGAGAGGCTTGGAAGTTTCCTTCGCGCGAGACTCGAGAGCCGCGACGGAAACCGCGCCGATGCCGCGCGGAGGGACGTTCAGGACGCGAAGAAGCGCGACATCGTCTCCCGGGTGAAAGATCAGCCGGACGTAGGCGAGGGCGTTGCGTACCTCGGCGCGTTCGTAAAAACTGAAGCCGCCGACGACGCGGTAGCGAATGTTGTATCGGCGGAGAATTTCTTCGAACGAGCGCGACTGCGCACCGGTGCGGTAAAGGACGGCGACGCGAGCTTCGGAGTCGTCGCGGAGGACAGCAGCGAGCTGCGCGACGATGTATTCGGCTTCGGCGAAGGAGTCCGCGGCTTCGTAGAACTGGAGCATGTCGCCATCGCCAAGGCTGGATTTCAGCGTTTTGCCGAGGCGGTCGGAATTGTTCTTCACGACGGCGGCGGCTGCGTCGAGGATGATTTGCGTCGAGCGGTAGTTGTCTTCGAGGCGAATCACTTTGGTGCCGGGAAAGAATTCCACGAAACGTTTGAGCACGCCTGCGCGAGCACCGCGCCAGCCATAGATGGACTGGTCTTCGTCGCCTACTACGCAGACGTTTTTATGAGGACCGGCGAGGAGACGTACGAGTTCTTCCTGAGCGCGGTTGGTGTCCTGAAACTCATCGACCATGATGTATTGAAAGCGCGAACTCCAGGCGGCGCGGATCGCGGGATTGTCTTTCAGCAGGTCGACGGCGCGAAGCAGAAGATCGTCAAAATCGAGCGACGCCGCTTTGCGAAGAATTTCCTCATAGATGCGAAAAACTTTGGCGACATCTTTGCGGGCGTCGTCCCGCGCGGTGGTGGCGGAGGATTCCATTTCGTCCGCGGTGATGCCGTGATTTTTCGCGTGGCTGATTTGGGAGCGGACGGCGCGAGGAGGATAGTCCTCGGTCTTCAGCCCGGCTTGCGCCAGGGCGCGCTTCACCGCGGCGTTCTGATCGTCGTCATCGTAAATCGCGAAATCGCGCGGCAGGCTGAGCGCAGCGGCTTCGCGCCGGATCAGGCGGGCGCAGAAAGAGTGGAACGTAGAAACCCAAACGTCCATGGCGCTGCGGCCCGACGCACTAAGCAGCGCGGTCATTCGGTCTTTCATTACGCCTGCGGCTTTGTTTGTGAACGTGACCGCGAGAATGGATTGCGGCGGAATGCCTTGATCGATCAGATGCGCAACGCGATAGGTGATGACGCGCGTTTTGCCGGTACCCGCGCCGGCGAGAACCAGAACCGGTCCTTCGGTCGTGAGGACGGCTTCGCGCTGGCTTGCGTTGAGACTCTGGAGAAGAGCTTCGGATGAGTGCCAGGTGTCCACGCAAAAATTCTATCCGACGGAGATGGATTGAGCAATTTTCGGGGTGAGAGAAAATTTCGCGGTGCGTTCGCCCGCGAAGGGAACGCGCGACGAGTCTGGTACAATCGCATGACTTCTAACCTCGCATTGAACCGGGAGCAAGCGCAAGCCTCGTGAAATCCCATCTATTTCTCTGGTTGCAGGGACTGGTGCTGAAGACCGGCGGCGTGGGCATGTTCGTCGTAACGTTTTTCGATTCCTCTGTACTGGCGTTCCCGTTTTTCCCCGATGCGGTGGTGATGCAGTTGTGCGCGGCGAACCCGGCGCGGATGCCGTACTACGTTATTATGGCAGCGACGGGATCGTTGAGCGGGTGCATCCTAATTTATTTTCTGGCGAAGAAAGGGGGCGAGGCGTACTTCCATCGTCACGCGCGCGGGAATGCGGAAAAGATCAAGGAGTGGGTGGACCACAACGCGTTTTTGAGCGCTTTTGTTCCCGCGGTACTTCCGCCCCCGTTCCCGTTTAAGCCGTTCGTGCTGGCACAGGGCGTGTTCCAGGTGCCGGTGCGGACGTTTGTTGCTGCGATTCTGTTGGGGCGGGCGCTGCGGTATTTCCTGGAAGGGTTTTTCGCGGTGAAATACGGCGAGGCGGCGCTGGGATTCCTGAAGGTGCACGGAGCGGCGTTTGTGGTGGGGATTCTAGGTGTAATTGCGCTGCTTTACGTCGTCATGCGCCTGGTGTTTCGCGCCAAGCCGACTCACAAGTAGTTCCTGCCTGGTTTGTCCTAGGCAAATTTCAATCGACGATTATTCGCGCGGGCCGGACGCGTTGAAGAAAACGGTTTGCTCGACGGGCTGACCTGCCGGCGTGACGAGGACCTCGACGGCGAGATTTTCGGGCGATTTGTCGTTGGCCTCGAAACGAAGATCCCGGAATCGTACTTGATCGCCAGCGTCAGTGCTATCGACGCTGGCGAGTGGGAAGCGCGCGTAGTACAGGAACGTTTTTACGACGCCTGCGCCACTGGCTGTTTCGATCAACTGAGACTCATCGGGCTTGTTGTGCGCGACAGCACGATCGGGATCGAAAGACTCGCCGGGCATGAACGGGAGTTCTACTTCGTCGAGTGCACGCTCCGTGGAGACGACGCCGCGCCACGTGAGCGGCGACGCAGTGGGAAATGCGCCGACGGCGAGCGGTGCCAGACCTTGGTACTCACGAGAATCAAGCATCGTGATGGCACTATTGTGAAGCATGGTGCGCACGCCGATGTAGGCGAAGAAGACCACGAGGCCGATGCGGGCGGCGAGGATGCCTCGAGGCGCGGAATGATGTTCACCGATCTCCTCACTGACCATGTTAATCAGTTCGGGAATGGCGAGCGCCGCGACGAGAATGAGAGCGATCCAAATTTCAAACTTCGGGACCAGATCGAAGGCGGTCCAGTGGTTGCGGAAAGGCCAGAGCGGCTGGAAGCCGACGTCTGTTGCCGCGTCGAGGAGTAAGTGAAGCGCGATTCCCGCTGCGCAGACTGCGAGGGCAGCGGCAAAGCGCAACTGCGCGATTTCATCGAAATGAAAGCGGCGAATTTGCCGCCGATCGATGGCCACGAACACGACTGTCAGAACACACGCCAGGGCTATCGACGAGATGACTGAGTGCAGCAGGGATTGATGGAAGCGAAGGTACGCCGCGGCACCTAGGAAATAGCTGAGCGAATCGAGATCGGGCGCGACTCCGGCGACGAGGAGCATTGCAAATCCGTGGCGCGGAAGATGCGTTCGTACGGCGCGGCCGAGGACCAGCGAACTGAGAGCGTGCGTGAAAGGGTCCACCGAGCGTCCTTTTAGAGCGCCGCGCGCGAACTATACCGCAAGCGTGGCGGGCGCGACGATGGAAAGCGCATCGGGCACAACGCGGAACGAGAGCGGGAGCTGGCCGATCGGCTCGCCGTCAACTTGAGCAAAGACTGTGCTGGCCGACGCGGGCTCGCAGATCACTTCCGTATCTTTCCACGCGTCGATGCCATCCATCGTGCGAAGCTTGCCGAGCCACAGTGCCGGCAGGCACGCCATGTAACGCAAGCGGCTGCGCGTTGCGTTGGTGAGCATCTCGAAGGAGTTATCAAAAAGGTTTGCGCCGGTTGTGATTTTGAATGGTCCGCCGTAGTTCACCGTGCGACCGATGACGATGATCGAGGCGCGGCGCTGCTGTCCGCCGGAGTGGACGATCATTTCCGGAAAATCGTACTGAACGAGCTGGCGCGCACCTTCGGCCCAGTAAGCGAGCACGCCGGTTTTCTTTTTTAGTTCGGGATCGACGGCGTTCACAATGGCGCCGTCCGGCCCTGCGCCGCCGACGCTGAGAAAGTAGCGTCCTTCGGGCGGCACGAAGGTGGACTGGCCGCCGTTCACGTGCTTTGCGACTCCGAGAGCGATGCGGCGGATGACGCCATCGGGAATCAAGCGCGCGGCATGGGGAATGTCCCAGGGAATGCTGAGCTCTTTGGCAAGGATGTTGGCGGTACCGGCAGGGAGGAGCGCCATGGGAACGTGGCTTCCCGCAAGCCCGTTGATGATTTCGTTGATCGTGCCGTCGCCGCCGCAGGCGATCACCATTTCGCGCTGCTGATCGACAGCCTGTCGCGCGATGCCTTGCGCGGTGCCTGCCGCAGTGGTCGGCGCGAGTTCGACCTTCACACCTGCTTCCCCGAGGATGCGAACGGCCTGTTCAATTTCCGCAAATCGGCGATGGCGGCGGCCGCCGCTGGTGGGGTTATAGATGAGGAGTGCATTGCGAATGTCGCGAGGCATGTGCAGCGCGTGTTTCGAGGCTCTCCCGTTTCAGCTCTAGTTTAAAGATGCGTAATCCTGATGCGGCGAATGCGCATTGTATAATACACGCCGCTGTTCAACCGACAGCATCATCCGACAAGAGGATTCCATGGCCGTTTCCAAGCTGAAAGCCAGCGAAGCGCAGCGGGAAATCGAGAAGCTGCGCGAGAAAATTCGTCACCACGAATATCAATACTTTGTGGTCGACGAGCCGGAGATTTCGGACGCCGCGTTCGACAAGCTGATGAACCGGCTGAAGACGCTGGAGGCGGATTTTCCGAAGCTGGTGACGCCGGATTCGCCGACGCAACGCGTGGGCGGAACGCCGCGCGAGGGATTTCAGGCGGTCGCGCACAAGACGCCGATGGGCAGCCTGGACAACGCATTTTCGTTCGAGGAGCTTGCGAACTTCGACCGTCGGGTACGCGAACTGACAGGCCGCGAAGAAATCGAGTATGTCACTGAACACAAATTCGACGGGCTGAGCATGTCGTTGGTCTATGAGAAAGGCGCACTGGTGCGCGCGGTGACGCGCGGAGACGGGACGACGGGAGAGGACGTGACGCCGAACGTTCGAACGATCCGCTCCGTGCCTTTGTGGGTAGGCGAGAAACTCTTGAAGAAAGCTGGAGTTCCTTCGACGTTTGAAGTGCGAGGCGAAGCGATCATGACGCGCAAGGCCTTCGAGGCAATGAACGAGCAGCAGGACGTGATCGGCGCGAAGCATTACGCAAATCCGAGAAACGCGGCGGCCGGTTCGGTGCGTGTGCTGGACTCGAACATCACGAAATCGCGCAACCTGGGATTTTTCGCGTATTACATGCTGGTCAATGGCCGCGTGCCGAAGAAGAAGCATTCGGAAGTGCTTGAGGCGCTGAGCACGATGCGTTTTCACGTGAGCGAAGACTGGGAGTTGTGCGAAGGGATCGGCGTGGTGGAGAAATACATCACGAAGTGGGACACCAAGCGCGGAAAGTTGGGATTCGAAATCGACGGAATCGTGGTGAAAGTGAATTCGGTCGGACTGCAGAACGAACTCGGATACACGTCGAAGGCACCGCGCTGGGCGATTGCGTACAAGTACCAGGCACACCAGGAAACTACGCTGCTCAAGGAAATCATGATCAGCGTGGGACGGACGGGAGTACTCACGCCATTCGCGGTCTTCGAACCGGTCCAGATCGGCGGGGTGACGGTGGTGAAGTCGACGCTGCACAATCTGGACGAAGTGCGGAGGCTGAACGTCCACGCCGGCGATACGGTGCTGGTGGAGCGGGCGGGAGAAGTGATCCCGCACGTGCTGAAGGTGGTGAAGCATGGAACCGAGGAAAAAGAATTTGAGATGCCGGAGAAATGTCCGGTATGCGGGATGCGCGTCCATCACACCGAGGGCGAAGCGGCCTACCGTTGCGTAAATGTTTCGTGCCCGGCGAGGCGGCGCGAGTCATTGCTTCATTTCGCCGGGCGTCACGCGATGAACATCGATGGACTGGGGGATAAGATTGTCGACCAGCTGCTGCAGAAGGGGCTGCTGAAGGACTATGCGGATCTCTACCGGCTGAAACTCGAGACGCTGAGCGATCTGGACCGTATGGCGGAAAAATCGGCGCAGAATCTGCTGGACGAAATCGCGAAGAGCAAAAAGAACTCGCTGGCGCGCTTGATCTACGCGATCGGGATGCCGTTCGTGGGCGAGCGAACGGCGCAACTTCTGGCCGGGCATTTCGGATCGATGCAGAAAATCGCGGATGCTAGCCAGGAAGAGTTGATGGAGGTGGCCGAGGTGGGCCCTAAGGTTGCGGAAGGGGTGCGCGAGTTTTTCTCGGAGTCCGCAAACCGGAAACTGATCGAGCACCTGCGCGAGGTTGGCGTGAACATGCAGGAAAAAAAGAAAGCGTTGGTGGATACGCGGTTCGCGGGGATGTCGATTGTGTTTACGGGGACTTTGGCGAAGCGGACGCGCGAAGAGGCCGAGGCGCTGGTGGCGTCGCATGGCGGGAAAGCCGGCGGATCGGTGAGCAAGAAGACGACGTACCTAGTGGTGGGGGAAGACGCGGGATCGAAACTCGCGAAGGCCGAAGCGCTGAAGGTGAAAGTCCTCACCGAGGACGAGTTCGACAAGCTGCTGAAATAGTCCAGCTGTTACTGCCCGTGGGCTGAAATACGCTGCCTACAGCTTACTGGGGGCCATGGACGAGCTGCCTGGTAAGGAAATGCGTGTCGGAGATTTCTTCCACGGAATAGATGGTGACGATGTCGGGGTGATCGAGTTGCGCGAGTATCTTCGCTTCTCGGCGAAAACGTGCCAGCCGATCGGTATCCTTCGCCATCTCGGCCGGTAAGACCTTCAGCGCGACGTCGCGGCCGAGCTTCGAGTCTGAGGCGCGGTAGACCTCGCCCATGCCTCCCGCGCCAAGAGGCGATTCAATTTCGTAGGAGCCGAGTTTTGTCCCTGCCGCTAGAGTCATTGGTGAAATCAGTATACGAGCGAGGGCGCGAACATATCACTCGGGGTTGACTGCGTCCACGTGAAGCCACGCTACACCTGACGGAAGAGCGCGAGGGCGCTACAGAGGTTTTGTGGGATAATTATGGGAGCGGGTGAGCCGGGTGATCGCCGGCTTGCTTCTCGAAAGGGAAGCGAGCGGGAGGAAAGTCCGGACTCCGATTGCCGCGAACTCGAAAGAGTGTGCGGCAGTAGGGCAACGCGCCTGGTAACGCCAGGGGGTTGCGCGCTGACGGGGGCGAAGGTTCGCGGCAGCGGCGCGGCTACGGAAAGTGCCACAGAAAATTAAACCGCCGGTGAGCTAGAACCTCGGCGGCAGGCCAACGGGAAACCGACGGCCCGCCAGTTTCGGTAATAGCGCGCTTGGTAAGGGTGAAAAGGTGGGGTAAGAGCCCACCGCCCGGGCGGCAACGTTCGGGGCACGGCAAACCCCGCGTGGAGCAAGGCCAAATAGGAGGGGAGGGCTGGCCCGGCCCGAATGCTGAGCGTCCCGCACGCGGGATGCGCGGTTGCGACCCTCGGGTAGGCTGCTTGAGCTCCGGAGCGATCCGGAGCCTAGAGGAATGATCATCGCGCGGCGAAACGAGAGTTTCGGCGCGACAGAATCCGGCTTACAGGCTCACCCGCGTATTTTCTTCAACTTACAGACGAGAAATCCAAATCTTGTCAGCTATCTTGTCAGTGGGTTTCACCGAAAGGCCCCAAAACCCTTGCTTTTTGGACTGTTTTGTGGTACCATCTTTGCGTAGTACTAACTAAGCACGCTCATTCAGCGGGGCGGATTGAGGGCTGTCAATCTGCCGCAGGACTGCGGAGTGGTTGCGTCTTCGTATCAGCCCTGAAGCTAAGCGTCGAGCGGTCCCATACCGCATCGCTTGGAAGCGGTGCCTACCGCAGCGCAGTTCGATTCAAGCGCAACCGAATCCTCACGGGTTGCGTTGTGTCCACACTCCAAACTGATTCACTTTCGATAGCGGAATTTTCGCGTCTATTCGGCTTTCCCGCAGACTCAATCGTCGCGGCAGTCGAAGCGCAACGTCGTCGTCTGTCCGATTCGCAGGCCTACTTTTCTATCCATCAACTCGCGGCTCGTTGGTCTGTGTCAAAGGGCACGGTCTATGCCGCGCTTCAAGACAACGCAGCCAAGGTGATGAATGTCGGGCGGGGAAGCCAGCGCAAGAAACTGCTCGTGCCTGCCGCTGAAGTTCTACGCATCGAGAAATCTCGCACGGAGAAGATGTAGTCGTTCGGAGAGGAGCCGATGCTACTAAGAAAACTCAGAGTCGAAGAAATGGAAGTCCCGCACGCGGACGGTAACAAGGGCAAGACTTACCGTGTCCGATGCTACTTCGTCGGGTCCGTTAACAATCGTGACGGGCTTTTGCGGTTGGCGCTTGGCACCGACCGTGCCGGAACTGCGGACACACGCGCGGAGTGGCTGAAGCGCGCAATAGATGAAGGACCGAACTCAACTTACTGGATTCGCCTGAAAGAGAGCCTGCCGGAGAAGACCTTCACAGAATTTGCCGACCGCGCAGGATACGCGGCGAGCGCAAGCGCTCTGGCGCAGCCAACGTGGTTGGACCTAGTTGCAGCGTACCGAGCATCCACGGGCTTTGGCGAGCTCGCCGCGTCCACCCAGAAACGCTATCTAGGCGTCATCGAGCACGCGAGCAGTTTCCTCGCGGAGCATAGTCTCTCGCGTTTGTACGACATCGTGGCGACGCCTGCGTTAACCGACCGATTCAAGACGTGGCGGCTGGGGAAAATCAGTGAGCACGTCGCGGCCCAGAAATGGAAATCACCACGATACAGCGGAGCTAGCGTTCATCTCGACATTGCAGTTCTTCATGCCATGTTCGAATACGGAAAAGATGTCGAATTGCTCCACAAGAATCCCATCAAACCTGAGGAGAAGCCGGGGAACAATCCCAAGAACGGAGCGCGAGCACTGAATGATGCCGAAATCGAAAAGTTGTGGAAGGCCGCGCAATTGTCCGGCGACACATTCATCATTCAAGTTTTGTTCTACACAGGGCTACGCGCGAGTGATGCCATCCGACTGACGTGGGCCGATGTGAAATTCGACCGTGGCATCAATGGCGAAATCGAGTTGGTGGCTCAGAAGAACGACAAGACAGTCATAATCCCACTGGCCCCGGAACTGCGCGATGCGATGGAAGCGGAAATTTCGGCGCGCGTCCCGAAGCTAGCTGACCGAGTGCTGTTCAATCCCTACACCAAGTCGGCGATGACCTCGCGCCCTCGACTGTGGCATCGCATCTCGGAATTGGGGAAGCGGGCAGGCGTCCACGTTCATCCGCATTGTTTCCGAGACAGCTTTATCACGCGGCAGATTGACGCTGGCTCCAGTCTTTACGCGGTCGCGCAGATGGTCGGCGACGCTGTTGCTACGATTGAGAAACACTACGCCAGTTTTTCAGAAGCACAACGAGATGAGGCGCAACAACGAATGGCCGGGCAACGACGACTCAGCGCTATCGCGGCCAAGGGCCAGCGGACAGGTAATGTTCTGGCATTTGCGATGGCAGGTGATTAGGACGAGGAGCGCAATGAATCCCACAGGCGCTATATCAGTTCTCACCGAAACGTCGGGTGCTTTTCGATGTGGACGGCGGCGCGTTTCAGGCGAAACGTCACTTGGTCATTGTATGTGCGACATGGGGGAAATCTGCTGCCCTCAATACAGGTCACCTCGTGTCGCTGATGTTTGTGACTGTCATCGTGAAGCACCTCGTAAATTCCCGACTCAGGAACGCGACTGCCAACCCTGTGTTCCACGATGGCACCTCTGGAAGAATTTAGTCCCGATGGCGACTGGTGTCAATCAGATACTTATCGACAGCGATATCAGAGCCCTGTGACCGGGCGCTTGAATCCGATGGCGAACAGTCGTAACGTAAACCCATGGCCATCGACATCATCAACACGGCAAAGGAAGTCGCGAACGCCGTAAAGAAGTACAACGACGTTCCGTTAATGAACCAAGTTTTTGAGCTTCAGGCAGCGCTGCTCGACCTTCAGAAGCAGAATATGGAACTCAGACGAGAACTCGAAGAGACGCGTGCGAAGCTCGCCGTAAAGGACGCGATACGAAAGCGCGGCGAGTACTTCTTCAAGGACGGTGAAGAAGAACCGTTGTGCCCGAAATGCTGGCAACAGGACGGGAAGCCCGTCTACCTTTCGGCGCAGAAAAGTTCGCAGTTCTATAACAAATACCGTCACTGCATCGTCTGCACGCAGACTTTCGTTGAGGAGCCACGGCCCCAACGGGGGCCAAGACAATTCGGCGGGCCATCATCCGCGTGGGGATGAATAGGCGCCACGTGTCACGCACGTGCTGATGCCAAGGCATATGGCATGGGATATGCGAAGGCATCTTCAGCGCATACGGAAATACGAATTTTGATACATCAAGATGCACACAAATCTCGGCGTAGGCGATTGGCGGAGAAGGTGTTATCGGGAATGTGACTGCGTAGTTGTGACTTGCGATTTCGCACCGTCCATATTTGCAGACTCTAAGTATGACAAACAAGTGACTATTGACAATTACGTTATTTGTGATATCATGATAGAGTACTCTTGAATTCGGCCCTGAACGCACCACTCAATACAATGCCATCCACGGTATCGCCTCTGGCGAGGCTAATCGTGATGGTTGACCTAGGCCCCACTTTCTGCGCGAATTCCAGAATTCCACATATTTCTCTCCAGTTCTCGTGCCAGACGGAGCAGTCAAAGAAAGCCGCACTGACTGCCACATCCCCGATGGTGATTGCAGGTCGGCGTTTTCTCGTTATAGCCCACCCCTAGCAGTAAATTCCAGAAACCAATTCGAACAGCGGCCCAGAAAGTCCGCCACGCCGCTTCACACGGAGAAAAGAGAATCGAAAACGACAAATAAATCGAACTCGAAGCGCAGACGACGCCAGTGGCAGCGGGAGGGACGCTCGAAAGTCGCTGCAGGCTAAAGTTTTATCAGAAGCGACGGCACGTCGACGCCCGCAACCAAGTCTCGAAACGTCCCCGACATAGTCCGCGAAACACTTTCGAAGAAATAAGCACGGCATTCCCACCGAGTAGATGAGATGGGCTCGCCATGGCGAGACGCAACAAAGACCCCGCACAGGAGCAGGTATGAAGGGTTACACAGTGTCGATTCGCGCCATCGGAGATGGTGGCGAATATTACGTCCGCGTGCGAGCAGCTTCGCCAGAAGACGCGAAAGCGAAAGCGCGCGCGGGTGTAGACGTTTACGGAGTCCAGTTCCCAACGCATGACTTCGGACCCGTCATAAATGTTTCGATTGAATAAAGCAAAGGCAGTAACTCCGGATGTGCTGGCATTTGTAGTCTCGGCCTCCGGGTGAAGGACTGACGGAACTCAGAACCCGCAAGCACGGACCGTGGGCTGAGGGCATAAGAGAGTATTCACATGGAAAGCGGTACAGCTACAGGAGCGGTTCACACGCAACACAGCAACAAGGTTTCAGCGACGACCCCGAAAGGGGTGAGTTCGCAGGAGAAACGACCATCCTACGACCTTCAGGCTCTCAAAAAACAAGCTGGTCTCCGTCCTTTTTCGGACCGCGTACAGTTTGACCAAGATGGATTTACCGCCTGCCCATTTCATAACGGTGATAGCGAGAAAAGTTTTCACGTTGTCCAAAAAGAAGGTGAAGTCTTCATAGGCACTTGCTTCAGCGAGTGCGGCAAAAGTTTCGATGCTATCGACTTTGTGAAACGCTACGACAAAATTTCGACAGGCGAGGCTATACGAAAACTCGTGACTCTGGTTTCCGAACACGGCGAAGCACCCGCCACTGTTCTACACAAACCGCCCGAGCCTGTGCCGATGACGGAAAAGGTTTGGTCGAAATCTGGCCGCGCAGTGACTGACGCTGACGTATCCAAGCTGGCCGCAAGTCGTCCCGATAGCGCAACGCCATCAGCCGCAACCTTGAATGCGCTTGGCTTCAAGGCCATCGACAAATTCGGGGGCACATTCATCGTTGCGCCATACCGCCTTGGGAAGACATTCCACACCATCAAGGCGCGCAACCTAGCCACGAAAGAGTTCTTCCAAGAGGACGCAGTATCACAGGCGGGGCTCTTCAACATTGATTCGGTGAAAGATGGCGATGATGTTTTCATCGTCGAATCTGAATTGGATGCCGCCGTCCTGCATGAAAAGGGATACATCGCGGTCAGCGTGATTAATGGGAAGCAAAACAAAATTGAACTCGAAGTTTTGAACAAACTCAAGAAAGCCGCCCGAATTTTCCTCGTTGGCGACCAAGACGCTACGGGCCAAACCTGCATGAACAACATGGCCCAGCTACTGCCGCCCGAGAAAATATTCCGAATGAATTTTTCCGATGCGAAGGATGTGGGTGAGCTTGTCGTCGCGTGGGACGGGATGGAGTCCATCTACGGCACATTCAACGAACGCTGGGACAAAATTCGCGCCACTTCGATGGCTTCATGGGTGACGAAAAACATTCCGTTCATCTCTCAGCTATCTGATAAGCCGCAGGAGTGGATTGTTGACCGTCTGCTGCCCGAAAAGGGCTACCTGATTATTGCGGCAAAATACGGCGCAATGAAGTCACTCTCGGCACTTCATATGGCGCACGGCATCGCCACGGGACAGCCTGTTTGGGGACGCGAGGCCCTACGTCCTACGGCATGCTTGTACCTTGACCGCGAAAATCCCGAAGCCACGATAAATGAGCGCCGCAAGAATATGGGAATCCCGGACAACGTCATTCACTACTGGGGCGACTGGAACGAAGGCAAACCTGTTCCCAATCTGGACGACCCGCGTCTGGAAGAGTTCGCGGCCAAGGAGGGGGGAGTCATCATCATCGACTCGCTGACCGACTGGCTCGACGCGGCGTCGGAAAATGATGCGTCCCTGATGACGGAAGTCTCTCGAAAACTTCGCCGCTTGGCTCGATTGGGTGCGGGCGTCATTGCTTTGCACCACACGAAGAAGCAGAGAGGGGCCAATGTTTATCGTGGCTCGTCTGCGATTATTGCGGGCAGCGATATGGCGTTGAAAATGGAAAAAGACGAGCGGACTGGCATTGTGAAGGTTGAAGCCGAGAGGTTCAGAATGACTGCCGATTGGGAACTTCAGTTCAAGGTGGATTTCAGCGCCCGGCCCTATGCGTTCCAAATCCTGAAGCACACCCTCACGGGAGAGAGCCGGAAAGAGGCAGAGGCCAGCGATATGGACATGGTGGCGTCGATTCTGGCCACATACCACGAGGCAAAGGTAGGCGCGGGTATGCCCCAGACCCAACTTGAGCGGGCCATCCAAGCACATGGGATACCGCGCACGAAGGCGCAGGATGTAATGTCGGCGGGTATCCGGGCGCAGCGGTGGGTGTTCGAACAGGGTCCGCGAAACTCGCTCCTCTACCGCTTGGCCGACTGGATACCGACCCTGAAGATGTGAGGGAAAGGGTCGAAAAATGGTGCAAGTCGCAAAAACACCGTTTTTGGGCTTAACCCATTTAGAAAGTACTAGTTTCCCGTTTCCCGTGATTTTCGTGTTTTCGGGAAGGTCCCGGGAAGGTCAAAATTGACGGGAAACTGACTTTCGACGGGAAGGTCGAAGTCCTTTAGAGAGTAGTAGTTTCCCGTTTCCCGTTAGTGCATTTTTGAATATCGGGAAGGTCAACCTTCCCAGTTTCCCACACACTATAGTGTGGGAATGGGGAAAGACGAAGTTTGGGGAACAGAAAAATGACTGAAAAATGATTCAAAACACAGAGAGCAAAATCACTCTTCACAGATAGGCTTGCCCGATGCTCCCGGGCAGAGTGAAGCCTTATCGAATAAATGGACAAAGTAGGGGTCTTGTACTGGGTACCGCCCGCAGCGAGAGATTCAATTTCAATTTTCCCACCGTGTAATGATTACATAGTTCGACAAACGTCTAAAAGCATTATCTATCAAGGACGGTACTCTGAACGTATTAAAATGGCCTCTGGAGCCACACAGGAGGCGCGTATAGCGATTTGCTGCCGAGAATGACCCCACAGATGGCTAAGAATTCCAGAGAGGCCCTACAAACTGCCTCCTAGCGAGCCGAAGCCGCCATATCAGGGGTATCCCAGCCTCCCATCGGACGGGCGGACGCAATTGCGGGCCGCGCGGGACCGAATTGGCTGGAAATCGAGTCCGGGACGGCCCGAAACGTAATGTTGCGTATTCTTGACCCGAAATAACTGCGGCGGTTTCAATGGGTTAGAGCCACCAAAACCGCCAGAATGCAACAAAACCGGTATTCTGTAGCCTAGTTTCGCTGCTTACTCAGTACGGCGATTCCGAAGAATCAGCACGGCCAGTGCGGACGGAACCGCCCCCGCCAAAAACCATGTTCCGACGCCTAGGATTGCCCACGCGCCGTATTCGGATGGGTCAGAACCGAGCCAAACTGGTGACCAGTAAAGGCAATACGAAAGGAGTAAGGGAACAATCACGACAAAGGGCCAACGTAAAGTCTTTGGGACGAGATAGCTTAGTAGCCAAACAACGCCTACGGAAAGAACAGCTATCAGAAGTGCTCCAGAGCCAAGCGACCACGATTCAAGAAACGCTTTCATAGGTGGGGTAAGAATACTACTAGTCTTACTACCGGCCAGCCTAGAAGACTTGATTGAACGCCTTCGCCGAAGCAGCCGACGCTTCAGAGTCCGATGGGTTCACGTAGGCAAGGGTAGAGTCGAACGACCGATGGCCTAGGTGCTGGCGAATCATAAAGGCGTTCGCGCCTTGTTGGACCATCAACATGGCCGCCGTGTGCTTTAGAACGTGCGGATGCTGGAGGGTTTCACCGAGTCCAGCCTTGACCGCGATAGCCTTGAACAGCTTGAAGACGGTCACGCGGTTGAGTTTCGTCGATTTCTGGGAGTTGAACACGTAGTCGTCCGCATCCGCCTCACGGACGGCAAGCCAAGCCTTTAGCACTGCCGCTTCGTTGAACAGGCTGTTGCCCTTAACCTTCAGGAGATTTTGCGTCGATTCGAGTGAGCCCTTAAGCCGGGCAATCCGGACCTGTTCGCTCTTGAAGTTGATGTCCGATAGCCGCAGATTGGCGATTTCGCTGGCGCGCGCGCCGTGGGCTACTGCAAACAGGAACATCGCGTGTTCGCGCGGACCATATTCCTTCGCCGCCGCGAGGAAGCGCTCAAGCTGTTCGGTTGAAAGGTAAGAAATCCTGCCTCGAACCTGTTTCCCGCGCTTGCGCGGCATTCGAATCACGTTGCGGATGATTGAGGGCGTCATGGCAGTCTCCATGTATGCAACGTAGCAAGGTAATGTTGCATTATCAAGGGCAAAGTTCTGGTTCAGCAAGCCGCTAGAAAGCCTCCGCACCACCTGATTTTCTGACGCCAACTATTCGGCTCTGATGTTGTGCCCTTGGAAGATTTCTGCCACCGCATTTGTGTCCTCGATTTATTCTCAATTTTCGTGAGCACGGAGGGTGCGAGAAGGGACCCTTTTGGACCGGGGCGCTCCGCACCACCCCGGCCCGGTGGAACAAGTTCGCTCGTATGCTTGCGTACGTCTCGCCTTCAGAAATGTTTTCCCCGCACGTAGAGGGACCCGGCTGAAAAAGCGATGGCATTTTTTCGGAGAGGCTCAAACCCGTACGCCCGTCCCCCGGATATACGAATTTGGCCAACGCATATATACCCAAACTTTTTTAGGAGATGACAGTGTCAGAGGAATCGCCGTACACAGCAGAGGAGCAGCAACGTCTTGCCGAAATTCACGACAAGCTCACGAACGCAGACGCGAGCGTCAGCCCGCTTCAGAAGCACGCATGGCGTCGTTCCGTCTTGGCCATCGAGCGCAAAGCACAAGCGCGCATTGTCGCCGCTGAGGAATTGAAAGCTGCTCGTGAAAAAGAGAAGGCCGATGCGCTGGCCGCAGAATTGGCAGCGAAAGCAGAAGAGGACGCGCTTCCAAAGCCTCCAACACTCGAACTGTGTGGCAACGGCCCCGACATTTTCAAAGTCCAGATGGAATTGCACCACCTCATGCTCGATGAACGAGCGGCTCAAAAAATTCTGGATTCGCCAAAGAGCAGTCTGAAGTTGCGTGATGATGCCCGCCGCGCGCTTCGAAAGGTCGCAGAACGCCGTCGCGAACTTGCACCCGATTACTACGACAAGGAAGGGAAGCGGCTTGCAGATTCGAGTGGTCCTGCCGACGCGCTGCAATCCGCGCCCCTTGATGACCGTCGATGGTGGAAGAAAAATCCTTTCGATGGGCGATGGGCCAAGGGTGGCACGGCTGAGTTTCAGAAGGCATTCGCCGCTTGGCAGCTTCGATGCGAACGGTCAATCGAAATCCCTCCGCTTCGTGTCACGGGAACAGTCGACTTTGAGAGGGAATTTCACTCGTGGCAGTCGAAGTCCAATTTCATCGACGAGGTTGAGCGTATCGCCGTGATGGAGCCGGAGGTAAGAAAGGATTACTGGCGCAGACAGAACGAAGCTGCGAACGACCGCGCAGCTGACAACATGGCCGCGAGCCAGCGTGCGATTGACTTGGGCCATAACCCGCGACTTTTTCACACGCCGCTTCAGGAACAGGCTTGGGCCGCACAGAGTGCGCACTATGCAAGCCTTTGTGAAGTCACTTCCAAGCGCCGACTCCCGCGCATGTTGTGAGACAGAATCGTCAGATTGCGTTCGAACTAAGCGACGGTTTCAAGTTTTGGGGGGACTTAGCGCATGTCCATCGCCCCTGCCCGAAGGAACCACAATACACCGCGCTTCGAGTCCTCCCGATTACTCGTGGGGAGACAACCGTATCGCTTTGCATTGGCGCTACGACTCCATCGATTACATCTGGCAGCGCATGCCGTAATCAATTTCAAATTTCGAGGAGCAAGAACTAATGATTGTCCAGAAGTCGCTAGTCACCAGCAAATTTTCACTCAGCACATCGCGTGCGATGGACCTTCCGCCTATTCGCGTCCTAACGGTCGATTCGAACGCTGACGAATTTACGAACGCATACGACGAAGCAGTGCGAGTGGCATGCTTCAAGGTGAAGCTGGCTGAACAAAGGCAGCTGGAAGAGATTTACGGAAGGAAAGCAGTACAGCGGACATGGAAGTTCGAAATTGCAGCTTAGTGAATTTGTGGCAGGGAATCGACTGCAAAAATGCAGCGATAACAATGGAGAAAAGGATGAACAGAGCACAGCATGAAAGTGGATGGGGAACAAGACTCACCAATCTTCGTCGCAACGTGGACGCGGATGGCGAAGTAACGAATCGCTTCGGAGAACGGGTAACTGGGAGACCGAAACCCGCGCCTGAAGCACCCGCGCAACCAAGAGCATTAAAAACACGACAGGGAACCATCGAGTCGCCGGACCTTACAGCCGCGCGACTTGCAGAGCAGAAGCGCGTCACCGATTTGAAGGACGCGGCGAATCGACCGAAATACGTGGAACTCGCGGACGATGACAAGCTGGCACTGATTGAAGAATTCCTCCGTCGCCATCGTGACCCGAAGCGAGCAGATTTCTTCTATGAGTCGCCATTTAACCTCGAAAATTTTCATCGCGCGTTGATGCGCAAGATAGAGGAAAAGAAAATCACTTGGAGCATCGCCGGGTTGGAAGCCGTTCACGCAGCACCGCTGACGGGCGGTTACTACGAACGCGCTGTTCGACTTCGCGGAGAACCTGCACCGCGTGAAGTCGCGCCTTTCATTCCGCCGACCGTCACCAAGCCGGAGCCGATTCGCGTGAATGCAAACATCATCGACCGCGATGAGCGCGCGCGCCTCAAAGCTGTCCCGATCGACGAACTGGCTCGCCAAGTTCGCCGGGGCTACAAGGTGGAGCGTCCGCAATGACCCACATACTCCCGCAACTAGACCAGCATGACAAGATTCGTTCGACTGATAACCTGGAGGCCGAACGCGCAGCCAATGCGTCGCGAACTTTCATGGAAGACCATCCGGAGTTCTACGCTTCGTCAGCGAACGCGGACGCCCTAGTGGCGTGGCTCGACCGTCAGCGAGTTCCAATCACACGTCGAAATCTCGCAGTCGCTTATCGCGTGCTCGATGGAGAAGGAAAGCTGGAACGTCATCCTGTTCAGCAAGTAGATTCTGAGCCTATCCACACCTCACGAGGCGTCCAAAAACTGGACACAACGTTGCTCCGTCACACAATCGCTGACACAGCAGAGAATCGCGCGGCGTTGGTGGAAGAAGTCTCCCAGCGCCGTAAGTGGGCCGACCAATTGGAAGCGACCGAAGAAAGAACCTGGCCGAAAACCACCGTAAATTTTGAACCAGACTGCGGCAAGAAGACCAGCGGGTCGGCAGCTAACAAGCCGCGCGTCAACAAGTGGCGTTGGCAAATCCCTGGCGTCCGTCGTGACTCCGCTCAACTCAGCTTTGTTTCAGCAGCATCTGCAGTCGAAGGAGTCTGCGAAGAGTTTGCTGCGCCACGGGGCTAAGCTGGCAGCATCGGCATAAACGCCGTCGAAAACAGCCGCCCCATAACACTCTGCCTGCGTGCCGCCTTCCTTCCGGTGCGCGGGAGAGTTTACTTTGCCTCTGCTATGGCGGCTTACTTCGCTAATGCCATAATGATGCGAACATGGTTTCCATATCGCCAATTTCGGGCCCAAACACGCTTCATCGAATCCAGCAGATTCAGGCAATTACAATCGCGTGGATGAGCGTTGAAGCTGGCGTATCCCTGTGGGCGGCATGGGGAGCACGAAGTCCCGCGTCATCTGCATTTGGTGGAGACAGCGCCATCGAACTGTTGTCGGCGACGGTGGTTCTCTGGCGGTTTCGCGCTCATGTTTTTTCCAGCGACGCTGAACGAAACGCTGCCCGCGTGGCGGGAGCCTTGCTTTTTGCGCTGGCCGCGTATGTGTCTGTGGTTTCCGTCATAAGTATGGTTGGCAAAAACACACCAAGACCGACCTACTTGGGCATTGCAAACTCCTGATTGGCGCGATAATCGTCATGCCGTGGCTCGCCAGAGAAAAGAGAAGGCTTTGGGCGGCAACAAAAAGTGCTGCGCTCCGTGGCACAGATGCCGCCCGATCCGGTTCGTGCGCCTATCTTTCCCTGATTGCTCTGGTGGGACTGGGCGCCAGACCGCGGTTTGGCATGTGGCTTGGGCCGATGCAATCGCCGCCCTCGCTATCGTGCCCCTCATTCTGTGGGAAGGTAGAGAAGCATTGCGCGGGAAGGCATGCGGCTGTTGCTGAAGGTTTATCTTAGTCGGTGATATCACCCAAATCGACTTCGCCGAACTTCATGCGAGACGAAAATAGGGTCCGCACGAGACTGGACTGCACTGCCTCCGGCACTAAGCGTCTGACAAAGAAGAAAAAGGCGCGAACCGAGTAGCTCGCGCCTTCCCTCATTCAACAGCGTAGTCATACTGCTAGCAGCCGTTACAGGAAGCACAGCAATCGGCTGACGGGCAGCACGCTTTCGTTGCCGCCTTCACCGCTCCTGCAAAGCCAAGACCAATCACTGCGATTAGCAACACTGCACGAATCTTTTTCATAGTATTTCTCCTTTATGAAATGAAAGTAGTTTTCGCCCACTGATGGCGATGCCATCAGCGTGAGAGACCAAAGAAACACTCAGAAGTGCTTTCTCGATTCAAAGGAGGTGTGTTTCGAGGATAGGACCTCTGCCTGCTATGCCGAATTGGAGCCTCAATTTCCAGCTGAAGGGTAAATGTGCGTGGTTTCCCGAATCTACGTCCCGGCGACATCACAGCGACGACGGGAACAATCCCGAGGGCGGCTGCGTCCCACTTTTGTCCGACCGTAATCTCGACCGGGCAGCACGACATCGCGCCACCGTGAACTGGTTTCCCATCTTTCGGTTTCGCTGGCGAATCATTGGCGGGGTGATGGTGCGGGCAATCCAGCATATCCGCCATCAAGTCGGCTTGCGGAGATGGCTGCGATTCAGTGGTGGCGGCGAGGTTCGGAGCCGAACCTGCAAAAGCGGGCAGCGTGCAGCCCATTAGACAGGCCACGAATGCGAGCCAGATGGAAAGTGAGGCAGCGACCGAAGAGCGGAATGTGAGACCCGGCGAGCGCATCAACCACAGACTATACCCCTGGGATTGCCGATTGCAATCTCACTCAGTGATGTCGCCAAGTTCGACGATTCCAATTTCGTGCGACTGGACAGGCTCGCCTATAAAGTGCTCGTGCGCGCGCCGGCGTGATTTATGCTCTGCGCGCATTTTTTCCGTCACGATTAGCTCGATGACAATCTCGACCGTCTTCGACGCCTCCACGTAGATCACGCCCTCAGAAGCCTGCATCGCAAGCAATGTGCAGCGTGCTTCTCCCAAGCAAAACAATCGGTCATCTGGTACACCCGCTGGCAACGGCGGCAATTTCGTTCCGCACCACGCGCAGACGCCTTCTTGTTCGAGGAAAGGCAATTTCGTCGGGTCAATCGTGACGTGTTGGCTCATCGAATTACCTCACACCTACCGCACGTAAAAATTGGCGGTCGTCAGGAGTTAAGATAAACCGTGTTCCTTTCTGAAGGGCGCGCACGTGAGCGCATTTTTGTTGCGGGTCGATTTTCCGCAGCGGTCGCACAGAGGATACCCGGCCAGCGTTGTGTAACTCGGCTCACCGCAAAGCAATCACCCGCCGTCATACTCTCGACAGTTTCACGGTCCATCAGCGGTTCATTCATGGCGCAGGCTCCAGAATCGAGCACGCCGTCGGAATTGCGTGGGAGTGGCAGCAAGGCCCCGCGTCCTTACGTGGCCTAATCCCTCCAAGTTCTGGAGGCTGGCACCGTGGCCCGTGGGCTCGGTTGCCGGAGCGCGAATTGCGCGCCCATAATCAATAAACAACGGCAGCTTACCGCATCGAGGCTGTCGAGGAAATGGAACTTCCGTACTAGCGGTACTGCACTGAAAGAAGACTGAGTGTTTAGGCCGATGAGCCATTTTGGAAGCCACAGCCTTGCCGCGAACTCGTGCCTTGCGCTGTCCGTATACCTTAGAAGATACGGAATCCTGTTTACAACTTTGCCCGTGCTTCCCGTACCGTCTGGCTTTTGAAATTGGCTCCACGCTGCTTAGGAGTGCCGCCACATCCAGTGAATCAAGGCAACTACTCCCCACACCGAAAGGGCAATCACACCGACAAAAATCAGCAACACAAAAATAGCGAAGCTAGCAGGCCACTTCTTACTTGATCATATGATCTCGCCTTATGTGGTGCCGATTGCGCGCCCCGGCAGGGCGCCCTGCGGCGGCTTCGCCATCTACTTGCCCGCCTCACGCGCGATGTACTCAGCAATTGCCAGCAGCACAAGTTGAGCGACCTTCAAACCCTTTTTCTTGCCGATACTTGCGAGCTTTTTGCTGTGTTCCGTGTCGAGAAAGACGTTCACTCTTTTCAGCATGGGACCAGTGTACACGACGTGTGTATGTGCGTCAAGACAAAAGAACGAATCACGGTGCATGATATACTGCACAAATGAAGTTAAGTGTTGGAACCAAGGATTACGCAAGAGCCTACTGGGCAGATGCCGCGTTCACGGCATTCAACGGTCGGGCAAGTTCAAAGGTCCAAAATCGTCCGCGCGGCTCGGCACATAGCGAACGAACCCGAGTCGTCGCCCAGTCAATGCCGCTTCGGATGCCACCGCGCTAACGCGCCGATTTCGACTCTCTGTCTTTCACAAACTTTCCCGCCAGCATGATGACCAGCTTCTGGTCTCGCGTTTTCATCTTCGCCATTAAGCGACGGAATTTCGCAAGGTCCTTTACGTCGCCACTTGACGCGCTGTGCGTCGTTCCTTTCAGCTTGAGCGGCTTGGCTGGTTCGTCGCTATCGTGAAAAAGTTTGTACATCGGAACTTCGAGTGCCGCCGCGAATTTCTCTAGTGTTTCCAGCGCCGGAACTGTGTGACCGTTTTCAACGCGCGAAATATAGCATCGAAGCAAACCAGTCTTTTTCTCAATCACACCTTGGCTGACATCCTTATCTTCGCGTAGCTGCTTCAGTCGTTCACCGATGAGCGTGGCGTTGGGCTCTCCTGCGGGAATCATAACGCATCACGCGGTTTTTTGTTTTGCACATACCTCCTCGGGGGTCACTTCAAAAGCGGCCAATGGGGGACGGGTCAAAACCGGCCAACGGATGTAGCCGGGACTTTGTTCTTTTAGCTCAGTTTCTCTTTCTCAGGCAAGCCCGTTTTGGTGCGCCAGCTTCGTGGTCCGCATTTCAAGATGTGACCGTGGTGTAATAGGCGATCGAGCATGGCGGTTACGGCAGCACTGTCGCCGAGCAGTTTGCCCCAGTCCTCCACGGGACGGTTGGAAGTGAGGAGTGTGCTGGCGCGTTCGTGGCGACGCATCACGATCTCCAGAAGTTCTTCTGCCGCTGTGGGCGCTAACTTGCGCATTCCCAAGTCGTCGATAATGAGCAGCGGGACACTCGCCAGTAGTTCCATGTGTTCCTTACGCTTTCCATCGACCGAAGCTTCGGCGATTTCCTCAAGTAAGGTGTGCGTCTCGCGGTAGATCACTTGGTAGCCCTGTCCGATGACCGCGTGTCCGATGGCTTGGGCGAGATGACTCTTGCCGGTACCGGGTGGACCTAAGAACAGAACGTCTTCATGCCGCGTGATGAAAGCAGCGGTAGCCAGATCGAAGACCAGACTGCGATTCATCTTTGGATTGAACTGGAAGTCGAAGTTGTCGAGCGCCTTCTGCGCGTCACGAAACTGCGCTTGTTTTCGTCGTCGTTCCAGCAGTCGCTCACTGCGACGAGTGAGTTCGTCCGACACCAGACAGGAGAGGAAGTCGATGGGTGCCATCGGTTCGGCCTGGGCTTGGTGCAGACGCGTTTCCAGTACGGCAGCGACGCCGCCGAGCCGCAGTTGTCGTAACGCACGATTGAGTTCGATTAGATTCATTCTCGTTGCTCCTTGGTCTTGAAGTTGATGAAGTCGCGATACTCGGTGAGTTCACGGATCAGCGGATCGACTTGCCGGAGAGTCAGCTGTGGACGGCGCTCGAGATATCGGCGCACGAAGCGATACTCCGGCACACCGATTTCCAGGGCCGCGGCGCAGGCATCCTCGACAGCCGCCGTGCCGTACTTCTTGGCTAGCGAGAGCACTCCCAGGATGCGGCGAATGCCAGGCTCTCCTTGCCGGTGAAACAGGGAGTCGCAGAGCACGCCGATCTGTGTTCCGGCGCGGCCAGCTCGCCGCAGCAGCTGAGCAGTGCTGAACGGCATTTTCTTGGGGTAGTCTTCGATTTTGATGCGATACCAGCCGCGTTTCTGGCGGATATGCTCGCGGAGGAGTTGATTGGTACGTGGATCAACGATACGCACGTGCAGCGCATCCCATTGCACTTTGACCAGCCGTCCGATCCATCCCGGCGGTAAACCGTAATAGGCCGCTTCGACCTCGACACATCCGTCGAGATGAACAACGCGTTCTCCGTATTGGTAGTAGCGGAAAGGTTCCAGCGGCAGGGCCAGCAGCGCGGGTTTTTCTTCGGCGAACATCGCCGCGACCTGCCGTTTCGTGGTGCCATGGATGCGCGTATCGGCCCAGCGCGCCTCCCAGCGATCCAGATAGGCTTGTGCTTCTTCCAAGCTCTCGAAGCGCAGTCCCTTGAGCGGAGTCTTCTGGGCATGTCCCACGCCCGATTCCACCTTCCCTTTGCGATCGGGATCTTGGATTCGACAGGGCATCGCCAGGACACCGTAGTGCGCCAACACATCCCGGAATAGTGGATTCACCGTGGGTTCGTAAATGTCCGCAGCGATGACGCCCTCGCGCAGATTATCGAGAACCACTACGCGAGGACATCCACCCAGCCTGCGAAAGGCTTTTTCATGCAGTTCGGCCCAGACCCGGGAACTCGAACGCCAGATCAGCAGACGCACGGATTTGCGGCTGTAGCCCAGAGTCATGACGAACAGCCGTGTTCTTCGGTACTTTCCGCTCTGCGCGTCCCGCACCATCGGACCCGTTCCGTAATCGACTTGCGCTTCTTCTCCTGCCGCAGTGAGGATGATCCCCACCGGTTGCGGCAGATGAGATCCATGATGCTTGCGGACGAAACGCTTCACCGCCTGGTAGCTGCTGGGAAAGCCGTGATCGGAAACCAAGTCCTGCCAGATGGCCTTGGCGTTGCGGCCACGTTCCAGCCCCTGCTCGATGAGTTCGCGATACGGTTCGCAGGTACCGGCAGCGTGGCCCTGATTGCCAGCAAGAGGCCGAATCTGCTGGCCAAAGTCGGGGGTCACCTCATTGGCCGGTTTTGAGTTGGCCAACCTAGCCAGGGTAAGATCGGCTCCAGAGTCGGGGGTCACTTCGTTGGCCGGTTTTGCCGGCGCTCGCCGTCCCCAGCTACCCGGTGGTCGCACCGCGATCCCGGCTGCCTTTAGGTAAGCGCCTGCTGTTTCACGACGGACACCAGTGGCTTGCTCGATCCGCCGCAAGGGCCATCCGAGCTTCCCCAGTGCGATGACTTGTTGTTTCTTTTCTTCGCTCAAGACATTGCTCATGCTGACGGAGGCTATAGGCCCTCTCGCCAGTGTCAATGTCCCGGGTTTTATCGTTGGCCGGTTTTGAGGTGACCCTCATTGGCCGCTTTTGGGTGATCCCTGAGGGTCCAACCGTGAGATTCTGGATCGCAGGTAGGGGACCTACGCCCTACGCTTGGCGCCGTTTCGGGATTTAAGGACCTGCGATTGTTGTCCGTATCCCGCAGTCGCTAAGTAAGCGTCAAACCAAGCCGTCTTGACTGATCGTAGTTCGCTATGCTGCAGGGCCGTTAGGCTTTCCTTTGGCTCTCACTTCGTTCTGTTTGGGAGCGAGCTGAACTCTCTTTCGGATGCGGACGTGAGGATGTAGCCGTGGTTCTCGCCAAGGCGGTGGTCTCCAAGCCAGTGGTCGGCTTCGATGTTCATCCTGGCGACGTACGTCTTCCAATCTCCGGTGAAGTGGATATAGGCAGATGCGTCTGCCAAACCGACGGTGAACAAGCCTTCCTTCTTGACCTCAAAGGCTTCCAAACCCAAGATGGCAATCTCATGCTCTGTTGCGATCACAATCGCCTGCAATGCCTGGGCATACGGAAGCACTAGTTCGGTACAAGATGAGGCTAGCTCGCTTCCAAGGGTGAGGGCTTGTCTCGTTATGTCGTCAGGGAGAATGCTTTCTAGCATGCCCATAACCGTTTCCACCGTCTGGCTGTAACCTTACTATAAGGGATGCACGTTGCTAGGAACGCTTCGATTCTGCGGGCGGGTTAATCTCGTCGGTGAAAATGTCGTCGGTGTGAGCCCTGGCGATGGCGAGATCCAGGCGGGACAACAGCTGTGCCAGCGTTTCACCTTCTCGGCGTTTCAGCATGGCCAGTGTGTTTCGCCCCTCGTGAGCCACTGCGACACATTCCGTAAGAGGAGGAATGACTCCGATGCTGATTCCGCCCTGTTCGATTGTCTCTTCGATGTATGGGAAGTCTGGAAGACTACTGGTGGAAGCGTTCGTGGCAGCGTCTTCGCTTATGCCGCCTCTTGGTTGGGGAGCTGCAGACTTGCGGCGACGTTCCAAGGTAATAACTCCTCGATACGCTTGATCGGATGATCTGCAATACGAGACAACACGTTCCGTAGATAGCTTTCGGGATCGATTCCGTTTAGCTTGGCGGTGCCCAGCAGACTGTAAATGGCCGCGGCACTTTCTCCACCGCCATCGGAGCCCGCAAAAAGAAAATTCTTTCTGCCCAGCGCCACGACCCGTAACGCTCGTTCGGCAGCATTATTATCGATTTCGATGCCGCCGTCATCACAGAAGCGCATCAGTGCTTCCCACCGTCCGAGTGCGTAACGAATGGCCAGAGCCGTATCGGATTTTCTCGAGAGTTTGCCTAGAGTTTCCTCGAACCATTGTTTCAGCGATTCCAGCAACGGCCTGCTGCGCGTGTTGCGAACCTCACGGCGCTCGTCGGGCGGACGTCCTCGGATTTCTTTTTCGATGGCATACAACGCCGCGATGCGTTCCAGAGCCTCGGACGCAACGGGGGATTTGTGCGCAACCTCGAGATCATAAAACTTTCTCCGTACGTGCGCCCAGCATGCCGCTTCCTGAATGTGGCCTGCTTCATAGATCTGATCAAAGCCCGCGTAACCATCCGCTTGCAGTGTGCCGGTAAAGTTGCTCAGGTGAGATTGCGGATGTTCGCCCTTGCGATCCGGCGAATACGCGAACCACACCGCAGCTGGTGTGCTGTCACCTGCGGGACGATCGTCGCGCACGTAAGTCCACAGCCGCCCCGTTTTAGTTTTGCCCAACCCTGGTGCCAATACCGGAACTGGCGTGTCATCCGCGTGTAGTTTCCCCGCAGCCATCACGTGGCGCCGCAACGCCTCCACCAGTGGCGCGAGCAGCCGGCTGGATCCACCAACCCACTCCGCCAAGGTGGAGCGATCCAACTCCACGCCAACACGAGCAAAGATCTGCGACTGACGATAAAGGGGCAAGTGGTCACAATATTTCGATACCAGTACGTGCGCCAGAAGCCCAGGACCAGCAATGCTTCGCTCGATCGGTCGGCTCGGCGCTTCGGCCTGCACGATGCGATCGCAACATCCGCAAGCCAGCTTGGGACGAACGTACCGGATGACTTTGAGACTAGCCGGAACGTACTCCAGGATTTCCGAGACATCTTCGCCAAGATGCTTTAGCTTGCCTCCACAGTCCGGACAGGCTTCTTGCTTCGGAAGAACCTTTCGCACTTCCCGTGGCAAGTGATCGGGCAACGGTCGCCGCACAGGCCGAACGAGCGCAGTGCTTGGTGGGGCTGAGTCCTTCGCTGCAGTTGTTTCTTTGGTTCGTCTTGCTTCCAACTCTTCCAGCCGTAGTTCCAGTTGTTCAATCTGGAATTCCCGCTTCTCCGACGAGCGGCCGAACTGCAGGCGACGCAGCTTTGCGATCAACAGCTTCAAGTGTTCGATTTCCGCGTCGCGCGAAGCGAGTTGCTCGCGCTGCGAAAGGATTTCTTCTTGCTGTGTGGTGAGCTGTTTCTGATGCGAGGAGACTCGCTCATGCAGCGCACGGATGAGTACCTTCAGCCCTTTGGAATCGAGTTGATCGAGATCGGGAAGCGTGGCGGCATCCATTGCCCGCGAACATACCGCACTTTTTTTTACAGCATGATGAAAACGCACCAGAAAATAGAAAAAATCTTTCCTTTCACACCGCCATTTGCGGATCGTAGCTGCGTACCGGATGCCGCCAGTCGATCCCCTCGAGTAACATCGATAACTGTGCGGATGTCAGAGCGACAGTCCCGCTGGTTGCTTGCGGCCAGATGAATCTTCCTCGCTCAAGCCTTTTCGCAAAAAGACAAAGACCATCGCCGTCCCACCACAACATCTTGATCAAGTCACCTCGCCGCCCACGAAATACGAAGACATGACCAGAGAATGGATTCTCCTGAAGTGCCGTCTGCACCATTCCACTTAGACCCGTAAATCCACGACGGAGATCTGTCACCCCTGCGGCGATCCAGATGCGCGTTCCCGCTGGCGGCCCGATCATCCGAGCAAACACTCGATCGCTGTGCGTAGCGCCACCACGTCTATGTTTCCTGCTACGCGAAGAATTCCTTTGGCGAGCTTGATCTCCATCGACCCGAGTGGCGAAGACGCGCAACCAGCTCGGTCGGATTTACTCCATGAAATGTCTGACAAAGTCACAGGCAAGAGCTTGCTGGACTGGTTCTTACCCAGCCGTCCTTCACGATACTTCTTGCGCCAATAGAAAACCTGGTTGGCGTTCACCGCATGTCGCCGCGCTACGCGCGCTACTGACGCCCCAGACTCTAACGTCTCCTCAACGATTCGTCGCTTCTCTTCGACTGATCGCCGCCGTCTCGCTTCTCGCTTGGGTGTCTCATCAACAATGGTCTGCTCGGATGTGTCCATCTATCCCCTCGTGGACACTTCCCGATGTGCCCACAATGCACATCATCCTTACCCACACTTATTCTGTCCAAACGGCCATAACCAGACGCTTACGTCGCTAAACGATCGAAGATCGGAGATTAATCCAGCACGCGACTTTCGAACTTGTCAAAAATGAATTCTTCGACGCGAAAAGGCATATCGATGATTCGTGATCTACCTGCGGCGAATTGTCGACTCGACACATCTGAGAAGTCTCCCGATGCCCGTCGCCACCGTCCGCCATGGGAGAATCCCGTAAAGAGGCGAAAAGTCACGAAGCCGCTCGATGGTATCTACAACTCGGCGAGTCACGTACTCAACCTCTTCAACTGTATTAAATCGACCCAGTCCAAAACGAAGCGTCGTGCGCGCCAAATTGTCTGTCACCCCGATGGCCTTTAGTACATGGCTTGGGGCGTTTTCCTGAGAAGCACAGGCGGAGCCACTGGATACGGCAACGCCTTTTATACCAATTCGTAGTCCTTGGCCGTCCAGAGCGAAGCTAATGTTGAGATTGTGCGGAAGGCGATGACTCATCGAACCATTCACGAACGTTTTGTCGAGCCTCTTCATGATGCCGTATTTCAGGAGATCTCGTAGTTCCCGCAATCGCGCACTTTCCGTTGACATCTCCAGCCGGCAAATATCGCATGCTTTCCCAAGTCCGACGATTCCAGGCACATTAAGCGTTCCACCGCGGATTCCAAGTTCCTGTCCGCCGCCATGGATCATCGGCAGCAATTTCACTTGGGGATTTCGATGCCGGACGTAAAGTGCTCCGACTCCTTTTGGTCCGTAAATCTTGTGCGCCGATATCGAGAGCAAGTCGATTCCGTCCTTTTCAACGTCGACGGGAATCTTGCCAACTGCTTGAACGCCGTCGACGTGGAAATACACCCCGGCGTCTTTGGCGATCTTGCCGATTTCTGCGATGGGCTGCACCACCCCGATTTCGTTGTTAGCGTACATGATTGTAATCAAAATCGTTGTTGCTGTAATCGCGCCGCGTAATTCGTTCACATTGATAAGACCGTCTTTGTCGACGGGAAGGTACGTAAGATCGTAACCGTCGTGTTGTAAACGTCTGCAGGCATCGAGCACGGCACTGTGCTCAGTGACTTGAGTAATGATGTGATTGCCTTTATTTTGATAAAAACCAGCTATTCCCTTAATGGCGAGATTGTTCGACTCGGTGGCGCCACTCGTAAAAAGGATTTCTGGCTCCGTTGAATTGACGAGTTGCGCGACTTGGGCGCGCGCACGAGCAACGCCCGATTCGGCGGAACTTTTCGACGAATTCTCAGAGCTCGCATTGACCCCAAAGTACGGGAGGATAGCATCCAGAACTCGCGGGTCGACCCGGGTAGTTGCGTGGTTGTCCATGTAAACTGGGAGTTTGACGCCCACTGTTTTCGCTCTACCGATGCCGACTTCGTCGCTCAGAGTTTTGCGAAAAGCGGCCTAGCCCTTGGACGCGACGGTGGTTTCGCGATCCGAGTTTACGAACTCGGAGGGATTTGATTCCCCGTCTTCCAGAGGCATTACATCCACAGCATTCGTTCTTAAACAGATCGCGCTTTAGTAACTACGAACTCCCACTGCGATCGCGAATCTGGCGACGTCACTCATAGCGTATGATCTCCAGCGGATCGGCGGTGAGCGCGCGAACAGCGGGCACGACGCAAGCGGCCAGGCCGACAACGGCAAGTAGGACGGACATCGCTAGGAAGGTCGGCGGATCGGTCGGAGGCACGCCGAACAGAAGTTGCTTGATGAAATGAATCAGCGCGAACGCAGCAGCAAGTCCGAGAGCCAGTCCGCCAAAGACTGGTCTCATGCCTCCGACGATTAGCATGCGAGATATGTCGATTGATCGTGCTCCAAGAACTCGTCGAATTCCGATTTCGCGCGTACGGAGGGCGGTAGTAAACGACACAACCCCGTAGATACCCATTGTGGCCAGCAGCAAGGACAGGCCACCGAAAAGAATTGAAATGATTAGGAGCAATCGACTTGACCCGCGACCTCCCACCGACTGACCGATTAGCTCGGTCATGGCGGCAACAAAAGGAATTTTGGAACCTGGTTCAACCGTTAAGAGCTGGTCCTTCACGGTAGGGACTGCCTGAAGCGGCTCGATCGACGTACGTAACAGAAACCTGTACACGGGTGGCGCCGGACCTTCCGCCTGTTGATAATTTAGGTAAAACGGAGCGAATGTTCCGGTGTCGCTGTCAAGCCCGAACATACGAACGTTTCCGGCTTCGCCGACAACCTCCCATGGCGCTCCGTCCGGCTCCCATGAGTTCGGCGAACGCCAAGTCTCGGAATCGAGAAGTGGATTGGCGCTTTTCCTTAGTCGATCCTGCAACTCCGCCTTAAGCCTTAGAATCTGGAGTTGTTCCCCGATCGGAGTTTTATTCGGCCATAGTTTCTGTGCAAGGTCCTTGCTTACCACGGCAACCCGCAAGCTCAATTGGTCATCACGTTGATTGAATTCCCGGCCACTCACGATAGGAATTCCCATTGTTTTAAAGTACCCCGGACCAACGACCCAAGTGCCCGCTACCCAGTCTGAAGTGACGAAGCGTCCGTCGATCGCGAGGTGAGTTTGCTGCCAGTAGTAGCGTATCGGGATGCCGTAGGCGACTGCACTCGACCGGACAAACGAGAGAGTCGATAAGCGGTCCGTGACCTCCTCCAAAACCTCGATGCGCCGGCTGCGAACCGCTTGGACCTCCTGAGGAAAGCGGGCTTCGACGAGCAAAACGTGGTCGGGATTGAATCCCCACTCGGCGTGCGCCAATCGGACAAAGCTCTTGATCAGAAGGCCAGCGGCCACCATCAGCACTATGGCGAGAGCGACTTCCACAGTAACCAAGAGGTCTTGAGTTTGGCCATGACGGCGGGACTGCGTGCTCGTCCCGCCCAGCTGAAGACTCGCATTGAGATCCGGGTGCGCGGATTTCCAAGCGGGTAAGATACCGGAAACGACGAGCGCGGCTAACGATACGCAAAACGCGAACAGCAATACATGCAAATCAATATGGGCAGAGCCAAAACGCGGAATCTGATATAGGCGCTGGCTGCGAAGAAAAGCCAACAAAACGGAAGCTCCAGCTACGCCGAGTGCGCCCGCGGCGAGCGAGATCATGACATTTTCAATGAGCAATAACCGAAAGATTCTCAACGCAGTCGCGCCGCACGAAGTTCTCACGGCGAATTCCCTTTCTCGCGCTACATCCCGTGCTAACAACAGATTGGAAACATTTGCGCAAGCGAGTAAAAGTAGCAATGCTACCGCTGCTAGAAGGGACCAAAGGGCCGACTGGTACTTGCCAACGACGACCCGGTACAACGAGAACACGCCAGGTTGGATCTGATTCGAATCGCTTGCTGCTGGTTGTTGAGTTCTAACGCTGAGAGTATCGAGTTCAACCTGGGCGTCGTGGATTGTCGCGCCTTCTCGCAAGCGCGCAAGTGCATGTACCTGGCCGAAAATCGGAGAGGCCCGGGTCAAAGGCACCCAAAGCTGTATGTACTGATCTGGGAAAAAAAAGTCGGGAGGCATTACTCCCAAAACTCTGTACATTTCACCGTTAAGCCGAAGCGATTTCCCCACAATCGATACGTCACCGCCAAAGTGGGATTGCCAGAGACCATAGGACAAAACTACCGTTTTGTCGCCACTCGTGTCGCCCTGAAGATCAGAGAACGTATGGCCAATCAACGGAGCCACGCCTAACACCGAGAATGCATTCAACCCAATCATGGAACCCTGCAAAACATCGGTCGAGTCACTGTCGAGAGAAAGCGACACTGGGTTAAGCTGGAAAACAGCAATGTCATCAAAGACGCGCCCCTGGTTTCGCCAATTTTCGACGTCTTCTCCGTTCATCCCACGGCGCGCGTCCAGCGACTTCGCGCCCCAAATCAGCACTAGTTGATCGGCGCTTCTAAAAGGAAACGGGCGGAGAAGAACCGCATCTGTAAAACTGAACACAGCCGTGTTGAGCCCGATCCCGGCGGCCAGTGACAGGAGAGCCGCGACGGTGAATCTCCGGTTCTTGGTTAAGGCGCGAAATCCGTGGGAAATGTCGTACCAAACGAGTTCCATGGTCCCTTGGCGCAGCTGTTTGATCGCAGACAGCTTGAGCTCGCGAGAGTTTCATGAACAGATTAAGCCAAAATCGTCGGTTATTGAATCTCGGAACTAGCCCTGCGGTGAATCTATGTGGAGACCAAGGCGCAATCAGAGAACGGACTTAATGCTGACAGGTCAACTTCGGAAAGAGCGGTACCGAAATCAAGGCGACGGAGAGCAGGAAGGCCGCTGGATAGAGTCGCGACGCCATTCCGAGGTCGAGCCCACCGGAGATAGCTGCGAGCCCGGAAAGACCGAGGTTTCTCAGGACGAGATGCCAGCCAATCCGAGACTTTCCCCAAAAGCCGCAGCCGCATTCCATATCAAACCGACCCTTAAACACGTTGATCAAAATCGCTGCCGTAAAGATCGAAAACAAGCACAAGGCTCCGTAAGTCGCGCCCGGAGCCGTCGGCTTGAAGAAAAGTGCAGCTCCCACACCTAGCTCGAATAGTGCAACCATAAATGCCGTGCTATTGGCTGCCCAACTGGGCGCGAGTTCGTACTTTTTTAATGTGTCAACGAACTGGGGGAAATTTGCCCATTTCGCCAACGAGCCAATTACCAGGAGAACTCCGATTGCATACCGAGAGACGAATTCTACAAGCTGAATCATCAAATGCGCGGCCTCTGCGCTGAATCAAACCGGTATCTTGCGATCTATATTCTAAGTAACGCCGAATGAAACCACAGATTTGCAAACGGGGGTACGTGTCTCGTTCTTTCTTCCTCGGCCACCAACGGAAAGCTCGACAGCGTCTGGGCAATCCTCATGGTTCGTCGACGGTAGTCAGATATCTTACACGGACTCCAAAGTTATGGGTGCTGACGTCACACTTTGAGAAAGTCCAGGGAGCGAAATTCTAATAGATGCTGCAACACCAAACACAGCAAAGGCACCCGCAATTACGACAGAGTCCTCCGCCTCCGTTGCCTTCCTGACAACTACCCTCGCAGTGACACGGTACGTCAACGCAGCATTCCGCCAGAACAGACACTGGACCGAACAGCAGAGCCCCAAACGCCGCTTCGTTCCGTTCCTTCCGCCGCTACCGCCAGCTCCCGCGGTGCATCCCGATCTGCCCACAGGCGCGTCGCTTTGCTGAGTCTGTTTCCTCCCGCACGACACGCACCGCTTCTCGCTTCGCCCGCGGGCCTGGCACTTTTTGGCCAGCACCACCTTCAGTGCGTCCAGATCCAGGGCTGGCTGCGCCCACGATCTTCTTCAGCCGCCCGTTCTCTTCCTCCACCTGACGTAGCCGCCGGGTCTCGTTCACTTCCAGGCCCCCGTACTTGGCCTTCCAGTGATCAAGCGTGGCATCGCTCATCCCGATCCAACAGCACAGGTCTTTCACAGAAACCCCCGCCTTGGCCTCCTTCAGCACGCCGACGATCTGCTCTTCGCTAAACGGGCTCTTTTTCATGGCGCCTCTCCTCTCGTGGTTTTATACCCAGGAGAAGCTAACTTTCAGCTGGGCTAAATTTCGGGGGGCAGGTCACGCGGCGTATGCCTCGGACAGCGTCCGGATGTCGCCCTCTGGAACGCGAGCGATCGCTTCGAAATCTGAAGATTGCCGACATCCCCACAGACCGACTCAACGTCCACTCGGCGCTCCTGTGCGATTCGATCCCGGCGGGTGCTCACCAGCTGCAGATTCGAGAGTTGCTCCGCCCGGCGAGACAGTTTCGCACAGATCAGCAACGGTGGCCGGGTGTGGGCGATCGACGAAAAGATCGCAACGTACCTTTCGTTCGATGAGAAGGTGACTTTCACAGGAAACGAAAGCCGATCGCCGCGGATCAAAAACTCGATTACCGAACGACCATTCCGACACACAGCCAAGCGAGACCTACTCCGTGTCCCAAGAATAGCCGTCAGCAGAACTGAAATCGATCAGGTTTAGGCCAGGGTAAACTTAGTTTAAGGATTAACTTGACACGACGAAGTTAATTCCTTATACGTCGCTGCAAGTTCGGGAGGACTCATGCGATTCGGCGTTCTCGCGTTCGTCGCGCTCGCAGCGTTGCGCTTGTTCCAGATCCGGCGGTAGCTCAGGTCGCGCCCACCGATCTCACGAACGATACAGCATAAACCTTGGAATACTACGACGGCGCAAAAGAAAACGTGAATTTGGGCGGCGGGAACTCAACATCGTATTGCCGCTCCTCGGCCTTCCAGGCAGGGGGGGGGGCAAAATTTAAATCTTTCACTTGCTTACAACAGCCAGCACTGGTCACCGGTCGGTACTCTAACAACAGGAAATAACCCACAGCTTGGTATTGACTGGCAGTCGGAGCAGTCGAATGTTCCCGCAACGGGATGGCAGCTTAATATTCCGATGCTGTTCGCTACGGGCGTGACCACGCCACCAGTTAAAACAGGAGATCGGTTGTTGGCAGAATTTCGTGCTAGTGATCGGCGACGGCGCGCGGTATTCCTTTTCGGCGGCCAAGGTCTCTTGCTTCCAAAACTTCTATCAAGGATCGACCGGATGGGTGGAATCGCCCCTGCCTCAATCGGACTCACCAATCTCGATTGATGATCAAAATTCGGGCGTCTGCTCGACGCATGGAGAGGCGTTGTCACCTTTAAGGACGGGTCGCAGATTTGTTCTTGACTGCACATTGGCTTTGGGCGAACGCGTTTCCGTCTGGCACACAGTCACTCGAAGCTGTAGCGTATGTCGACACGAACGGTAATGTCATCTCACTCTCGACGTCTTCATCGGGCGTGCTGACCGTCACGGACACGGCGGAACGTCAGGTTAATATCAGCGATGGGATAACCACCCTTCAGTCCTACAACTCAGCCGGGACAATCGAAACGATCACAGTAAACTATGCTCCATTTTCCGGAGCGCCAACGCCGGTGTTCTCTGAGCCGTCTCGGGTTGGGAAACGATGGAGTTTTCAGCCCGATTACGGCAAAATATCTTCCATTGTCCTGCCCAATGGGCTCACATACACGTTTCAGTACGATTCGTACGGCGAGATAACCAAGATCACATATCCGTCAGGCGGTTATACCCGGTACACGTACGAAGCGCTTGAACGTCCGTACGAGTGGCCAGGCAACTTCGGGGGCACAGCGGACCAACGCGAGGTAACCGGCAAATACGTTTGTCGCGCCGCCGTGAACCCGCCGGTGCGACTCGCCATCGGGCTATACCGGTGTAACCACTCCGAACACGTGTACCGCCGCCGAAGACTTTACCAGCTATGCGCCTGTAATGATGCAATGGCTCCGTAAACGCATCGAATGCGATGGTGGATCCCTCGGCAACAAAGCTGTGTATACCTACACAACCCCATCGACGTACCTGACCCAGACGTACCAGGGCTCGTCCACGCTTCTAGGCCGTTACAGACACTCAGACACAAACCACCTGGTCGAGCGCGTAATCACGCTCCCCAATGGTCTTACGAGCACGACGAAGTCGACTACGGTATGACCGCTCATACGGAGACAGAATCGGCCACCGACAGGGGCGTAGCAGTATCGTGGTCAATGCCGATTACTTCCTACAACGTCACCGAAGTGCAGGAATACGGATTCGATTCAAACCTAGCCCGCCAAACGACTTACGCCAACATGCAAGTAAATCCGTACAACCACGTCGACTATTACGGGCTCAACCTTCATATTCTCGACCGCAAACTTAGTGAAATTATCTACGACGGAAGTAGCAACCGAGTAGCTGAAACGGACTATACGATCGACCAGTATTCTGTAGGCATAAGTCTGAGCTATGCGACGCAGCACGGGTACCCGATCGCTGCGCAGTGGTTCGGGCTGCCCGCGAATTCCAATTCTTATTCGCCCAGCTATACAACCCGCGGTAATTTGACGACGACTTCGCGCTGGCGGAATTCGCCCGCTGCGACGCTGACCAATACCAACTACCAATTCGACGACTCCGGAAACGTCCTTGTGCGAAAAGATCCTCTCGGAAACGCGACGACCTACAGCTTTTTCGACGAGTGGACCAACACTACCTGCGCTCCTCCTGGCAGCGTGGCCTACGCGACCAAAGTCACGAACGCCAAGAGTCAGAGTACGAGCGTCACGTACAATTCGTGCACTGGAACTCTGGCGTCCGTCACGGACCCGAATGGGCAAACGACGACCCTGAAATACGATGCAATGGACCGTCGAGTCGAAGCCATTTTGCCAGATACCGGCTCCACGTGCCTTCAATACAGCGATCTTTCGAACTCGTACTGTCCGCCGAGTTCCGCTCCTCGACTTCCAATTACAATCGTCTCGACCCAACCGATTACGTCCGGGGGCTCTTCCAAAACGACGACGACGATTCTCGACGGGCTCTCTCGCACTGTTCAGACTCAATTGAACTCTGATCCCGATGGAGTCAACTCCGTCAACACTTCTTACGACGGGAACGGTAACGTCGCTACAGTCACGAATCCTTTTCGTTCCACAAGCGATCCGACGTACGGCGTAACGACCTACAATTACGACGCGTTGGGCAGAGTCACTCTCATGATTCCGTCGGATGGTTCTGCAACAGCCGACAACGTGAAGACTACGTACGATGTGTCTGCGACGGGAGGAGTATCAGTTTGCACAGGGACAACTGTCGTTGACGAAGCGGGAATTAGCCGCACAACGTGCGATGATGCGCTCGGTCGGCTGACGTCCGTATGGGAGGCTCCCAGCGGTTTTAACTATTTGACTAATTACACGCACGATCCCCTCGGAAACCTTTTGAGCGTGAATCAAAGCGGATCTCGTGCGAGAACTTTCACCTACGATTCCGTATCAGAATTGCTCACGGCAGCCAATCCGGAATCCGGCACGATCACCTACAGCTATGACGCCGACGGTAATGTGTCAGCGCGAAAAGATGCGCGAAGTATCGTCACGACCTACAGTTATGATGCGCTGAACCGAGTCACACAAAAAGTTTATTCAGACGGAACGCCAACGGCCACTTACCTTTACGATACCGCCTCAACGAACGGCGTGACGCTGGCGAACCCCATCGGTCGGCTTTCGCGTTCCGCGACACCTGTAGTCGAGTCGCTCAATAGTTATGATCCCGTCGGACGGGTGGTAGAGGATATGCAAACCACGCCCGAGCATAATTCGATCGCTTTTCTGTTGACTTACACCTACAACCTGCTCGGCGTCGCCACCTCGTTCACGAATGCCCTGGGTAGTACTTTTACGTACACCATCGATAGTGCCGGCCGTACAACTCAAATTACCTCTAGCGTTTCCAATCCGCCACAATACCCTCCAACGCTGGTTACCGTCGACCCGGGTGCCGGCTTCTTCCCGAACGGTTCACTCCGAAAAATGACGCTAGGCAATGGCCTAACGGAGTCGCACGCCTATGACAAGCGCTGGCAGCCCTGCCGGATCAGCATCAACTCTTCGGCGACAAACCTCGCGAACTGCACCGCGGCTGTTCCGTCAGGAAACGTTCTGGATCTCACCGGCGGGTTCAACCTGAGCTCGGCCGACAACGGTGATCTGTACTCGTGGGTGGCTGCGGGCCAGCAGACGTTCAATCGTACCTATATCTATGACTCGATCAATCGGGTCCACACGATGGCCGACAGCGCGACTTCCCAGACGTGCAAGGGACTGTCGTGGACGTACGACAACTGGGGCAACCGAACCGCGCAGAGCGTCACGAGTGGCTCCTGCCCGGCGCCGCAAACGGCCGTGAACACCAACAACCAGATCACTTCGACGGGCTATAGCTACGATGCGTCCGGCAACCTGCTCTCCGACGGTACGCATACCTACAAGTACGACGCCGAAAACCGGATAACCGCTGTCGACAACGGCGCGACGGCAACGTACTCCTACGACGCCGACGGCCGCCGCGTCGAAAAGGTCATTTCATCCGGCTATACCGACTACATCTACGACTATGCTGGAAACGTCGCCGGAGAGTGGAACGGCGCAGCCTCCGCACAGTACATCTATCTCGGCGGCGCGCTGGTTGCCGAATACACCGCGAGCACAACTCAATTCATCCATCGCGACCATCTCGGCTCAACGCGCCTCGTCACGTCGGTCTCCGCCTCAGTCCTCGACAGCCTCGACTACCTCCCTTTCGGCGAACGGCAAACGGGCGGTACGACGAGTACTCACAAATTCACCGGCAAAGAACGAGATACCGAATCCGGTAACGACTACTTCGGAGCAAGGTACTTTGGAAGTTCAATGGGGCGTTTCCTCTCGCCCGATCCATTGGGTGGGAGTCTCGTAAACCCGCAGTCGTTGAACAGGTATGCTTACGCGTTCAACAATCCTCTGCGCTTCACCGATCCGACAGGGATGTACGTTACAAATTGTGCGAGTGGCGACAAAGCGTGCGCAAAGAATGCCTCGTCATTCGAGAAGTCTCGGCAGCACGATTTGAAGAGCAAGAATGCTGGCATTCGCGCAGCGGCGGGGGCCTATGGTGATCCGGGCCAAAAGAATGGGGTTACAGTGGGCTTCGGTGATCCGGGCAAAGGCAGGAACGGAACCACCACGGTGACGGGCTTACAAAAAAATGCGGATGGCTCGTTCAGTGCGGAAGCAACAGTTACGATTCGGCCCGGTCAATCCGGCTCGGAGTTGGATAGTACTGTTGGGCATGAGGGACAGCACGTAGAGGACGCTCAGGGCTTTGCTGCCACGGTCACGCCGCAGGGATACTACGACCTCTCTAAAAATCTCACTCAGTTCCAGACCGAAGTGAACGCATATGGAATTTCAAATTCGGTTCTTTCGGATGAGGGAGTGAAGGCCAGCTTCGGCACCTGTGACAGCGGACCTTGCGTGCTTGGCTTCGGGGCTACAAATCCTGATGCCACGATCAGGCAGTTGCTTGCGAATCCGGCCAATGGCTACGGCGTTACAGAAGCCAACCCAGGGCAAACGCAGTTCACGGGAATCACGACCCCGAACCCTGTGCCTCAAGCCCCAGCGCCGCAGTAAGGAGATGTCATGAACAGATGGATTCAAGTGGCGTTGGGACTGTTCCTGGCCGTTCCAATGTTCGGACAGAATACTTCAGCAGCACACGTTCCAGCGGTTCCGATCCTGCTGGGAGCCGATCTGCCGACCTATCCACCCGTGTGGCGTACAGCACACCTGACCGGCCAGGTCGTTGTGCTCGTAACGGTCAAGGAAGGCCGAGTGGTTGAGACCGAGGCGAAGGCGGGTGAACCGCACTTGCAGGTGCCGACGGTTTCAAATCTCAAGACTTGGCGGTTCGACGACACGGTGAACGATCAGTTCACCGTCACCTACACTTATCAAATCTCTGGGGAGCCCACGGATGGCCTCACCAATCCCAAAGTCGAAGTGCTGCCGTCTCTCGACGTAAATATCACTGCGCGTCCCGTCAAGCCGACCTGCAACGACTGTGGAGCGCCGCCGATGAAGGTTCTCCCGCATAAGTAGTCTTGCTGTCTGTGGCAGCACCGAAATGCTCGTCACAGCCAGCATCCCGAAGAGCACGCTGCCTACGGCACCGGGAGTAGGCCGACACGTCACCCCCGAATGGGAGCTGTGGAGGAACCTGGCGTTCCCCGGCGGGAACGTGCATGGAATTGACCTGCTCCCCTAAATCCGCGCAGAACTGAGTATGATTTCGGATTCAGAACAGGGGGGAGGAGCATGTCCAGAACCAGGCACACCGAGGCGGAGATCATTGCCGTGCTCAAGCAGGTGGAGGCGGGGCGGAAGGCAGAAGATGTGGCCCGAGAAGCAGGGGTGTCGAAACACACGATCTACGCCTGGAAAGCGAAGTATGGCGGGATGGACGTGAGCGAAGCGCAAGAAGTGAAGCAGTTGCGGGAAGAAAACGGGCGTTTGAAAAAGCTGGTGGCGGATCTGAGTTTGGACAAGGACGCGTTGCAATCGGTGATCCGAAAAAACGGCTGGAGCTCGCAGTCTTGAAGGCGGCTGTGGGACAAGTGCGCGAAGAGTATGCCTTCAGCCAGCGGCGGGCCTGCCGACTGCTGACCGTGGCGGTATCCAGTTACCGTTATGAAAGCAGGCGCAGCGATGAAGGGTTGCGAGTGCGACTGGTGGAGTTGGCGCGGGAGAAGCCGCGCTTCGGCTATCGGCGCTTGCATGTTTTGCTGCGACGCAGCGGAGAAGATGTGAATCACAAACGGGTGTATCGCGTATATCGAGAAGCGGGGTTGAGTATTAGGCGCAAGAAGCGCAAACACTGCGTGCGTAGTGGGCAGCCGTTACGAGCCTGCACCGCAGCGAATCAGGAATGGGCGCTAGACTTCGTGCATGACGCGGTGGAATGCGGGCGAGCGATCCGGGTGCTAAGCGTGGTGGACGCCTACACGCGAGAGTGTTTAGGCTTGGAGGTGGACACCAGTTTTGCGAGCCGGAGAGTGACGCGGGTGCTGGAAGGGATCATCATCGAGCGTGGCGTACCGCAGGTGATTCGTTGTGACAACGGGCCAGAGCTGACCAGTCGGCACTTTTTGGCGTGGTGTATCGAACGTAAGATCGAGTTGGTACATATCCAACCGGGGCGACCGATGCAGAACGGTCGGGTGGAGAGTTTTCACGGCAAACTACGCGACGAATGTTTGAGGGTAAGCTGGTTCGAGAATCTGTTCCAAGCGCGGAGGAAGATTAAAATCTGGCAGATCGAGTATAACCAGGAACGGCCGCACAGCAGCTTGGGGTACCGAACCCCAGAGGAGTTTGCGCGTGAAATGAGCAGCCCAAAAGGCTGTGGAAAAGACGGTGGCTCCGCCACCTTGGAAAACGCTACGCGTTTCCCACTTTCCCACAGCCCCGACGACGGCGTTCTCTCTATCGCCGAGCACGTCAAAGGCTCCAACGTCGTATCGTGAACTGTGCGGAATCTGGGGGCAGGTCAGAATGAGCGAGCTACGGACAATAGCCGCGAAAACGCTGGCGTTTACAGGTTGCTGTGGGTGAACGCTTGTGGAATCAGCGGCTAAGGGGAAAACTGCCACTCATGGTCTGTTCGGCGTAAACGTGGCGGTTGCTGCGCGTGAACGTGTTGAAAATACAGGCCATCGGCGTTCGTGGCCGAAATACCCTCCGCTCCGGTGTCCGTCAAGGCTCTGCGCTGCGCTCCGACCGCTGGCGCGGCGCGCAGAGGACGCGCTGCCCAAACCTCCGACGCTGGAGCAATGTTCTAACGACCCCGACATTTTCAAAGTCGAGACGGCGCTGTATCACGTTCTGCTGGACGAACTGGCTGCGCAGAAACTGCTCGACTCTCCCAAAAGCAGCCTTCAGCAGCGTGACAATGCTCGACGCGCGCTGCGTAAAGTAGCGGAACGTCGCCATGAACTCGCGCCCCGTTATTTCGGCAAGGATGGTAAGCGGCTCTCCGATTCAAGTGGTCCTGCCGACTCGATGCAATCTGCGCCCGTCGATGACCGTCGATGGTGGAAACGAAATCCTTTTGACTCACGATGGGCTAAGGGCGGCACGCCGGAGTTCCAGAAGGCATTCGAAGCGTGGCAGCTTCGATGTGAACGTTCTGGCGAAATTCCTTCTCTGCCTGCCACTGGCAGCGATGACTTCGAACGGGAATTTCACTCATGGAACTCGAAGTCCGGTTTCTTCGACGAGATTGAGCGTATCGCGGTGATGGGGCTCGACGCATAGCCACGTATACTACTGCCAGTAATTCAACGGATTTCGACCACTCCGATTGGGTCGGTACTGTTCGCGCTCGGACTAACGTTCAGGGTTCCGTTTGCGAGACCATTACGAGTTTACCTTTCGGTGATAACGAAACGACTGCGCAAGGATGTCCCGCAGCGAGTACGGTCCATTTCACCAGCAAAGAAAGAGATACAGAAAGCGGTCTCGACAATTTCATCGCAAGATATTATGCGTCTTCGATATGACCTGCCCCCAGATTCCGCACAGTTCACGATACGACGTTGGAGCCTTTGACGTGCTCGGCGATAGAGAGAACGCCGTCGTCGGGGCTGTGGGAAAGTGGGAAACGCGTAGCGTTTTCCAAGGTGGCGGAGCCACCGTCTTTTCCACAGCCTTTTGGGCTGCTCATTTCACGCGCAAACTCCTCTGGGGTTCGGTACCCCAAGCTGCTGTGCGGCCGTTCCTGGTTATACTCGATCTGCCAGATTTTAATCTTCCTCCGCGCTTGGAACAGATTCTCGAACCAGCTTACCCTCAAACATTCGTCGCGTAGTTTGCCGTGAAAACTCTCCACCCGACCGTTCTGCATCGGTCGCCCCGGTTGGATATGTACCAACTCGATCTTACGTTCGATACACCACGCCAAAAAGTGCCGACTGGTCAGCTCTGGCCCGTTGTCACAACGAATCACCTGCGGTACGCCACGCTCGATGATGATCCCTTCCAGCACCCGCGTCACTCTCCGGCTCGCAAAACTGGTGTCCACCTCCAAGCCTAAACACTCTCGCGTGTAGGCGTCCACCACGCTTAGCACCCGGATCGCTCGCCCGCATTCCACCGCGTCATGCACGAAGTCTAGCGCCCATTCCTGATTCGCTGCGGTGCAGGCTCGTAACGGCTGCCCACTACGCACGCAGTGTTTGCGCTTCTTGCGCCTAATACTCAACCCCGCTTCTCGATATACGCGATACACCCGTTTGTGATTCACATCTTCTCCGCTGCGTCGCAGCAAAACATGCAAGCGCCGATAGCCGAAGCGCGGCTTCTCCCGCGCCAACTCCACCAGTCGCACTCGCAACCCTTCATCGCTGCGCCTGCTTTCATAACGGTAACTGGATACCGCCACGGTCAGCAGTCGGCAGGCCCGCCGCTGGCTGAAGGCATACTCTTCGCGCACTTGTCCCACAGCCGCCTTCAAGACTGCGAGCTCCAGCCGTTTTTTCGGATCACCGATTGCAACGCGTCCTTGTCCAAACTCAGATCCGCCACCAGCTTTTTCAAACGCCCGTTTTCTTCCCGCAACTGCTTCACTTCTTGCGCTTCGCTCACGTCCATCCCGCCATACTTCGCTTTCCAGGCGTAGATCGTGTGTTTCGACACCCCTGCTTCTCGGGCCACATCTTCTGCCTTCCGCCCCGCCTCCACCTGCTTGAGCACGGCAATGATCTCCGCCTCGGTGTGCCTGGTTCTGGACATGCTCCTCCCCCCTGTTCTGAATCCGAAATCATACTCAGTTCTGCGCGGATTTAGGGGAGCAGGTCAGATAGGCCGCTTTTCAGTTCCGGATAAGGGTAACGACCAGCATCCCGGTGACTCGCAAAGCTGGAATCTTTACGTTTACGCCCGAAATAATCCAATAATTCTGACGGACCCTGAGGGCGAATACACATGTGACCCTGCAAAGGGTCAGGAATACTGTGACGAAGTCCAAGCGGCACTGGCAAAAGCACAACAGAATGCTTTCGCGCTTGAGTCGAGATACGGAGCCGATTCGAAGGAATATACGGACCTCCAACGAGCCATCGACTCTTACGGCGCGGTGGGAGTCGATAACGGGGTGCACGTAAATTTTGGAGATACCGGTGGAGACTATCCCGCTAGAACCATTCCAGATGCAGGCGGAGCGAAGACCGGTCTCAATCCAACTGGGCAGATAATAGACGTAACATTTAGGACAGGCCTGGACGCTAAATCGCTCGAGGGAGTCGTGAGCCATGAGGGGTCGCACATTGCGGACGCTGAAAAATGGGCGAAAGCAGGCTTCACCGACGACGCCAGCCCGACTCACGAGGAGACTGAAATGCGAGCTTACGGGGTAACCGTCGCGGTACTCAAAGCGAACAACGGAACAAACGCAATCGGAAATCACGACGGAAAGTCCATCATGTTTTGGAACAAATACTGGTCAGAGGGGGCCAACTCCCTGTTCCGGACTTACATGGTTCATACGTTTTATAAGAATTGGAGTGAGAAAGCTTTCCAGACCAGTACGTCGGCATCGGAGAATAAATGATATATTCCTCTTTAGTACTCTTCAGCTTGCTTGCGGTGCTCCAAGCGCCGGTTCAGAGTAGCCATTCGACTTTCGTCCTGGACGCCTCGAAACCGTATGCTTATCTGGCGTTTGACCACTTAGGTCACAGCACTTCAGCAGAAACTGCCGGAGAAACGAACGTCATCTGGCTCCGGATTGTAAATAATTGCAATGTTACTCTCTCGGTTCAGACATCCGGAACCCGCGACGGTGCGCCTGGAGTCCTTTACGACGTCATTCCAGTTAGTAACGGGGGCGTAACTAGTTCCAGCGGAGATGCCATCGAGCAGACAGGGCCCGCGCAACGCAGCGCGGTGCCGAGGGGATTCTCCTCAGAAATACCGTCGATGAAACGCATCAGTCCCGGCAAATCATTGTTATTTAGTATTCCTGAGGAGAAGGTTGGCGCTAAGTGGTTCTTGCGAGTGAAAGTCAACTTGGACGTTAGTGAACCAACAGCGGGATTAGGACCGTTCACGGAACTTGATTTCGTCATTGAGCAGATTCCCTCGCACAGCGCCGTCCAAGCCGCGCCCAAACAACGATAATAAAATGCAAAACTGAACTACGGTTCGGCAGTCTCCAGTTCAGGTTTTCCGCGGCTGTACTGCAATCGCGCTCTCGAATCCGTTCAGGGGCGGTCACCGACTTCAAAGCGAACCCGTTCGCGAACCAACAAATACAAAAATCCGGCGGCGTCCGGGACGATGTCTCGCACCCGTGAAAATTATTTACCACCCTTGTTCGTAATGACTATGCATGATTTATTTCCGGCGTCATAGGGCCGAAGTACTCCTATTGTCCCGTCCAAGTTACAGTTCACCCCGGGTTGCGAATGTATTGAGTGTCGCCTCAAACGCTTTGTCGGTCATGGTTGGCTCATGAAGTGATGCTGCGTCCAGCTCGCACATGAGCTTTCGACACTCTGCCGCGCTGTCAGACTTTGTGAGATTGAACTGGAGCGACCGCTCCTGAAGCCGTTCCACGAGCCGCACCTCGAATCGGGACCGTCATCACGGTTGAGCCGTAACCAACAAAGCCCGCATCGTCGAGCGTAAGTACGACGCTGAACTTGTTCGCTGCCATCCGCGCGGCCTCGCGAAATGCGCCGGACGATTGGAAAGTGGACCTCTCGAATAAACAAGTACCGCTTTCTGTGCTTGGTCCGTGTCCAGCCGCTTGAAGAGGTCGAAGGGTTGAAGCTAAATGACTGCCTCGCGGACTTGGAGATGAAATCTCTGAAGGAAAAGATTGAACGACTGCACGCACGATGTCGCCCGGAGAAAAAGTGGTCGCCGATGGTTGGATATGCTTTCGACCCCGACAGGATTGAGCGCCTAGATTTACTGAGGCAGGATATTGTTCACGGCAACGCGCTTGGCCAAGCTATACCCGATGCAGCCGAAGAATTCCTTTATATGAACCGAACGTGCTGGTATTTCATGGGCCTCGTCAATATGCGCTACGGCCTCCGGCTAGACCCGGTGGTCGCGCTCGGACCCAAGCATGCAGAGTAGTTGGGTCCGCGCTTTTAGAAGGCGGGGATGGAAGCGCTGATTTGTTGCGCGCGAAGCCAGTAACTCTTATTCAGACTCAACTTTTTGTTCGATTCTCCGAAAATTCCAGTTGTCAAAATCTTGCCAAAAGTCTAGTCTTTCGCGACTAAAATGCGTTCACGTAGGTCGTACAAGCAATCTTGTCAGTTGACTCCGCGTAAGTTACGTCTTTCCAATCACAACCGCGGACTCCGGCTTACAGGCTCACCCGCGATTTGTTCTAAGGGCAATACCTCGGATTTCGTTTCCTCGAAATACGACCCTGGGCCGTTCGCTTTTCCCGCCATGCAGCGATTCCAATGAAGCTTGAATGCCGAGCTCTGTGTCGTTCCTCGCGCGTGGCGACGCCGAACGCATCAGGTGGCGAAAATGGGGCGAACAACTGGATGTTTTCCGGCGCAGGCTGACCCTGAGGAAACGAATGTCTACAGCCGGGAAGGGAAATTCTCGTTACATCGGCCCGCGTGAAGAGCCGCGTTGATGGCGTTGGGGTTGCGACCGGGTCGGATGGGCAGGTGCATGCTCTTTCCATCGTGCGGACGCTTACGAGGCGCCTGGAGCGTTCGCACCGCCGATTCGGTGGGCTGAGGAATCAAAAGCCTCGAGGTGAGAAGTGAAGAAGACCCTTTCTGTACTGGCGATTTTGACGCTGAGCTTCTGTTTTGCGGCGACCAATGCGAAGGCCGATGGTGGCGGCAGCGGCGACGTGCTCTACACGATCACCGGGCCGTCGAGCAATCCCATCACGGTGACGTTCGAATTGCCGGTAAATCCCACGATCGGTGGTCCTGATAATTACGACATGGGATTTGGATTTCAGGTCGAACCAATCGATCTGACGGTGAACGGCGTTGCAGAGCCGAACGACTGTTTGTTCTTCTACAACGTGAATTGGGATGGCGGCTTTGAGGACAACGATGGCCTTTTCAGCTTAATGAATCCGGCTGGAGTTCTCACGGCGCTCTACAGCGGATCGGAGTCGGATCCGACGATGTTGATCCTTCCGGGCCCGATCACGCTGAACGATTTTGAAAGTGAGAGCGGCGACTATACGCTGACGGTTTCTACGGTTCCCGAGCCCACCTCGTTGATGCTTCTGGCGACGGGTATCCTTGCACTATGCCTGGCGCGGAAATTCCGCACGGCATAAGCGAAAGAATCTGCGGGTACGAATCGAGGCGGTTCACACGGCCCTTCTGCGCGGTGCGACCGCCTCGTTGTGCGTTTGTCCGGGAGGCCTCAGATTTGGAGTGACCGGATTCAGTACGCTACTAGCCCACGTGAATGTGGTTGAGCGTGCTGAGCAGACCGAAGGCGTTGAGCAACCAGAGCACAACGCAAATTACGACTACGGCATTCAGAATCGACTTGATCGTACCCTGCATGGGGATAAACCGGTTGATCAGCCACAGCAGCACGCCGACCACGATCAGAACCAAAATAATGTTGACCAAAGGCATGGAGAGAGTTCCCTCCTTTCGCTGAACTTAACGAGAGTTCGCGTGAATCACGGTATATTGCGAGGCCAGAACGGTCCATACAGGGAAGCGCGTAACCACGCAGATGCGTTCTGTTACGCGATCGCGAGCGGCGATACTTCGCGGATTCAGATGGGCTGAGCGAGAACACGGTCGATGGTTTCGAAGAGTTCATCGGAGCGGATCGTTTTGGAAACGAAAGCGTCCATTCCCGCGGCGAGGCATTGCTCTTCGCCGCCTTTCAAAACGTGCGCGGTCATCGCGATGATGCGAGTGTGCGCGTGGTTGACTTTGCCGCGCTCGCAAATCATGGCCCTGGCTTCCAGGCCATCCATCTTCGGCATTTGGACGTCCATGAGAACTACTTCGTAGGAATTGCGTTCAAGCGTCACCCAACTGTCCGGCGGAAGTGAGCATCATGATCGTCGCACGAGTGAGCGCCGCGTCGCTGCGAATGCGTTCGGCCAGGGAGAAGCCGTCCATCTCGGGCATCAGGCCATCAAGAAGGACGAACTGGAAAGGCTGGCCAGCCTCTTCGGCGCGCTGAGGAGCGTCGAGGCCAGCGCGGCCGCGTTCGACTAGAGTAGTCCGCATTCCCCAGCGCGCGAGAATTCCCGCAAGAACGCGGCGGTTGGTCAAGTTGTCGTCAAACACTAGCACCGATAAGTTCCTGAGGCGTTCCGGCTTTGCGGCGGCGACAGCGGATGGAAGTTCAGCGACCGCAGCCATTCTGATGACGAACTGAAATGTACTGCAGGCGCCGGGCTCGCTTTCAAGCCAGACCCGTCCGTCGATGAGTTCGACAAGACGTTTGCAGATGGTGAGCCCGAGGCCGGTACCGCCATATTTTCGCGTCATCGAGCCATCCGCATGCGAAAACGCTTCGAAGTTGCGGGTCTGTTTTTCGCGTGGAATTCCGATGCCCGTAACGACCGCGGCGGCTAGTTTTCGGCCCGCACCAGTGCGGACTTCGCTGCGAAGAAAAAACACGACCGAGGTCGCCACTAGAGCAATCAGGATGGCGAGAGCGACAGACAACAACACAAGGCGCAGGTCGTAGCGGCACGTCGCGGGCAAACGCATCGCAGCCATTCCGATGTGGTGCATCGACCGTATCCCGAGGCCCATCGCCAACGCGCCGCATGTAAGCCAAATCGATGGCGCCACACCTCGCGCGGATGTAACGCGTCCGGCGATGTCCAAGGCTGCGTACGAGGCGGCGATCGCGATCAATACGGACAGCACCACCAGTCGGTAGTCGTACGATCCGGATAGAATGTGGACAGACTGCAGCATAAAAGTTGTACTTTTCCTCGCGCGACACATCGACGCGACAATGAGGACGAACGAATCGAGCGGCAATATCGATTGGATAGCCGCACTCGCAAACATGCGAGATTCGGAAGGGAATCTAAGTTTTCCGGTGTGGGGAAAAGAAGTCAAAACGGTGAAGGATAAAGAGCACAAAAGTAACGATTCAAGATGAAACTGTGGCCTGCGCGTTCGACTAGGAGACCAGACTGGATTCCAACGGCACGAACGTGGTGACGAGAGATGTGGCGCCGGTTGGCGTGCGTGCGCGCGTAAACCAGACCATGCCGTCAAGACGTCGCTCCAGTTCAAGTTGAACAAGGCCGGCGTCGGTAAGGGCGCGGCGGAGTTCGGATTCCTCGAAACGTCGATTGAAACGAGCGGATGTGGCCCAGGCCACCATTTTCCGCGTATCGCGGCGGGACAGCCCGTGACGAATACAGTATGCGCGAGCGTTCGCTACGGACATCGAGGCGTGTGGGTCAAGGAATGCGACCGTGCCGTCGGGGCGTGTGACGCGGACGATTTCGCGCAACGTGCTGGCCAAGTGCTCGACCCAGTAGATGACTCCGGTTGCGTACGTGACATGGAATGTCGCATCAGGGAAAGGCAGTTGCTCAGTAGAGGAATGGTGAAAGGCAACGCGCCGATCCGGCGCCAGGTTGCGGGCGAGGCGTCGTGCTATGCGCAGAAGACTGCGGCTGCGATCGACGCCTGTGACGTCATAACCCGAGTCGGCCAGCTCTCGCGCTACGTGGCCCGGGCCACAACCGACGTCAAGAAACTTGAGATGCGAATTGATTTGAGCGGGGGGAAGCTCGAGCGACCGGACGAACTCGCAACGAATATCCGCTTCGGGGCCGGTGGCCAGTTTGCGCGCGTAGTAGCCCGCACCGATTTCAAAGAGGATTCTCTTAAAGGGATCGCGGAGCAGGTCTCGGATGGGCATGGCGGTTTGGGCGGTTCAATCTGGTCGGCTGAGTTTGAGATGCATGCCACGCCGCTAGAGATTTACGCCGATTCCATTTTAAGTGACGAATGCCACGGCGCGCAGCCAAACGTTTGTCAAATGCAGCCCACCGCAAACCGCACAGATCGTGACGCGGGATGAATCGTCAGCGGAGACGTGTACGCCTCTCAGGATTCATGATGTGGAGATTCAGAAACGAGAGCGAGAGTTTCCAGCCTAGTTCCGCAGCAGCGGGGTTGTAGCTGGGACGAGCGTCGCAGAAAAATCCGTGATCGGCATTCGAGACCTCCACGTTGACGAAGGCCTTGCCGTCGCGGTCGCAAGCGTCGATGACGGAGCGAATCTGGTCCTTGCCGATATGTTTGTCCAGACCGCCCCAAAAGAAAAGCATCGTCGCATGCAGATTGGGAATTTCACCGAGTAGCGCCGGCGCAATACCACCGCCGTAAAACGAGACTGCAGCCTGAATCGGCACCGTCGCGCATGCCAAAAAAGAGACACGGCCGCCGAGGCAAAATCCGACACTGGCGATACGGTCGGCTCGCACGCCAGACTGGTCGCGCAACCAGTCATACGCCGCGCGGATGTCGAGCTTCAATGTTTCCGGAGTGATCGCCTTTAGATGGGATGCTGCAGCTGCGAAATTATCGTACGCAGCTTCGAAGCCGGCAGTCGCGGTGCGGTGAAAGAGTTCGGGCGCGATGACGACGAGGCCCGCGCGCGCGAAACGTTCGGCCACATCGCGAATATGAGAATTAACGCCGAAGGCTTCTTGAAACAGGAGCAGAGCCGGATGAGGCCCGTCGGTTTTAGGACGGGCTACATAAGCGTCCATCGAGGTGCCATCGGAAACGGAAAGCGAAATCCTCTGCGAGACGACTTCGACCATCCAGCGGGCTCCCGTGGGGCGCAAGCAAGCAAGCGTTGATAGAATAGCGATGCTGCGCCGGAGTTGGAAGCGGGATTCGCTGATGCGCGAGTCAATAATTTGGCACCGTTTGCGAATCGAAAGTTGAACCCCACGGCGACGGCGGTACATCCAACCGGGTTGAGCGAATGCATGGATCGAGGGAATCGCAATGAACATGAATGATTACGTGACGCTGGGAAGGTCGGGGTTGCGAGTAAGCCCGTTGGCACTGGGAACAATGACGTTTGGCACCGAATGGGGGACAGGCTCGGACGAGAAGGGGTCGCGCGCGATTTTCGATCGGTATTTAGAGCGCGGCGGAAACTCGATCGACACGGCTGACGGATATACGAAGGGCACCAGCGAGACGATGCTGGGGAAGTTCATCACGGATGCGAAGGTACGCGACCGTGTGGTGCTCGCGACGAAATTCACGTTCAACGGGCAGTTGGGCAACCCCAATTCCGGCGGGAACGGGCGGAAGAATATCTATCGCGCGCTCGAGATTTCGTTACGAAAGCTTCAGACGGACTACATCGATCTGTACTGGCTGCACGCGTGGGATTTGGTGACGCCCGTCGAGGAAGTCGTCGGCACGTTGAGCGATCTGGTGGCTGAGGGGAAAATACGCTACTACGGATTCTCAGATACTCCAGCGTGGTACGCGACTCGAGCACAGACTCTGGCGGACCAACGGGGAAAGACGCCGTTGATCGCGCTGCAACTTGAATATTCGCTGCTCGAACGGAACATCGAGCGCGAGCACATTCCCGCGTCGCAGGAGCTGGGTCTTGGGGTTTGCCCGTGGAGTCCGCTTGGCGGCGGCTTGCTGACGGGGAAATACGTACGCGATGGAAAATCCGGCAAGGGCGAAGGCCGGCTTGAAGTGCAGAAGAACCGCAATCCCGCCTTCGGGAAGTTTTCGGAGCGCAATTTCGCGATTGTGGATACGCTCAACGTTGTGGCGAGAGAAATCGGCAAACCTGCGGCGCAAGTAGCGTTGAATTGGGTGGCGACTCAGCCGGGAATTACGTCGACGATCATCGGCGCAACCAAGACGGCGCAAGTCGATGACAATCTTGCATCACTCGACTTCAGCATTCCGGCGGACCTAAGGAAGAAGCTCGACGAGGCCAGCGCGATCGAGATGGTACATCCCTATTCGTTTTTCGGCGGGGAGATCAACGCGATGATCACGGGCGGGACGACGGTGAATCCGTGGACGGCTGTGCGAGCAACCGGAGGCCCGGCAGTGCACCCACCGAAGCCGAAGGCCGCCGGTGCCGAAAAGTAATCCCCCTCGCCACCCATGAAAAAATACCAAGGGCCGGCGACGGATCATTTCAACGGCGAACGTTTTTTTAACCCGGACCACGCGCAACTTCGCGGCGTTGGAAGTCTTTTTGAGTGGCTAAAGAATCGCCAACCCGGGCGGTGGAAAAAGTGGACCAACGCGGCGCCGGGCTTGACACCGCCCGAGCGCGTTAGCGGTGGCGAGCTTCGGGTGACCTTCGTTGGGCACTCCACCGTGCTGATTCAAACGGACGGGCTTAATGTTCTCTGCGATCCGGTTTGGTCGATGCGAGCGAGCCCGGTTCCATTCGCCGGACCCAAACGGCATCGGCCACCCGGAATCCGGTTCGATCAGCTCCCAACCATCGACCTCGTCTTGCAGAGCCACGATCACTACGATCATTTTGACGTTTCGACGTACAGAAAAATCGCCGCTGCCAAGTGGGGAACGAAGTACGCGGTGCCGTTGGGCGTTGCAGACCGGCTGATTTCGAAGCGCCTGGCGCGGGCTGGCGCAATCAGCGAGCTGGATTGGGGGGACTCGGTGCAGGTAGCATCGCACATCCGCGTAACGGCTGTGCCGGCGCTGCATTTTTCCGGACGCGGGTTGCGCGATCGCAACCGCACCCTTTGGTGTGGCTACGTCGTGGAGGGTCCGTCAGGGCGCGTTTACTTCGCGGGTGACACGGCCTACGGAACGCATTTCCGTCAAATCGCCGAACGTTTTCCGCAAGTGCGGCTGGCACTGATTCCGATTGGCGCGTACCGCCCACAGTGGTTTATGGGGCCCGTGCATATTTCGCCGCAAGATGCGGTGAAGGCGCATGAGGATCTGGGCGCGTCGACAAGCGTGGGGATCCACTTCGGCACTTTTCGGCTGGCGGACGACGGTGAGGATGAGCCATGCGCGGAATTGAAGAAAGAACTGGAGACGCGGAAGGCTGCACACCGGTTTTGGACGCTGGAGGCCGGAGAGGGAAGGGAGATTCCATAAAGACGCGGCCTTAGCGTTCAGCTGGGAATATGCGTCAGCGATCTCGCGTTTCTCGGGCCGCGAGCACCGTTTCAAAAGACGCCTTCAACAAGCGCTCGATCTCGTCGCTGGGCATGGCCATTGGATCAACGAGATGCTCGAGGAGCAGAGCGTGTGAAAACGCGCCGAGTGCGGTCGCGGCCCCGGGCCCCGAAACCAGAGTGTTGCGAGCGAGGGCGGGCCGGACGCGATCCCAAATTTCTTCTTTCGAACAGCGCATCGCCCGATTCCTCGAACGAAGCCGAGCTTGCGCCCGCGGGTGCCGAATCGCGTAGAGCTTGAACTCGAGCGAGAGCAGCGCCAGCCTGCGATTTTTGGCAAACTGCGCGTACAGGTCACGCAGGGCGTCGAGCCGTTGTTTCGGCGTCTCGTATTTTTCGAGCAGAGCGTTTACTTCCGCCATACGCTCGGCCACCCAGTTTTCGAGCAACGCAAAAAAGATGTCCTCCTTACTGTCGAAATTGGCGTAGAAAGCGCCGCGCGTGTACCCAGCCGCGGAAGCGATGTCCTCGAGGCGTGCAGCTTCAAAGCCGTCACGCGCGAAGATCGACTCGCCCGCGGCGAGTAGCTTGCGGCGGGTAGCTTCGGTACGAGCCTTTTGACGCGAGGCAGTTACGGCTCGAATCCGAACGGCGGCTGCGTCCTTCCGGTTCTGTGTGCTGGCTTTCATTATTGTTTATTTTTTGCCCGCCGCTCGCCTCTTTCGCTTTGCAACATACATACATGCATGTATATAATATCGCAAGGCGTATTGCAATAGGGAGCGAAGCTTGGCAGCAGCCACAATGACAATGGACCACGCGCTATGGCGGCCGCGCCATAATCCGTGGCTCGTGGCGTTAACCGTGACGCTCGCGACGTTCATGGAGGTACTCGACACGTCCATCGCGAACGTCGCGCTTCCACACATTGCCGGAAGCCTGGGAGCCAGCTCCGACGAATCCACCTGGGTGCTGACCAGCTACCTGGTTTCGAACGCGATCATCCTTCCGATCAGCGCTTGGCTTGCGACGCGGATGGGACGCAAACGGTTTTATATGACTTGCGTCACGCTATTTGCCGCGAGCAGCTTCCTGTGTGGCCTGGCACCGAGTCTTGGCATGTTGATTTTCTTCCGCGTGCTGCAGGGAGCGGGCGGGGGCGGATTGCAGCCGAGCGAACAGGCGATTCTAGCCGATACGTTCGAGCCGTCGAAACGCGGCATGGCGTTCGCAGTATATGGGATGGCAGTGGTGGTGGCCCCTGCGATTGGACCGACGCTCGGCGGTTGGATTACTGACAACTACAGCTGGCGCTGGATTTTTTACATCAACGTGCCGGTCAGCATCATCTCCCTCTACCTCACTTACAAACTCGTCGAGGATCCTCCGTATTTGCACGAGGAGCGCGAGCGGCGCAAAAGCGTTGGCGTCGATTACATGGGGCTTGCGTTGGTGTCGCTCGGCATCGGCGCGTTGCAGATCGTTCTCGATAAGGGGCAGGAATCGGACTGGTTCGCGTCGCACTGGATTCTGGGAACTGCGATTGCGGCGGTGGTTCTGCTGGTGGCGTGGGTCATCTGGGAATGGCGACACCCGCATCCGATCGTGGAGCTGACACTGCTCAAGAAGCGCAATTTCGCGACGGCCATGTTTTTCATGTTCGTGCTGGGCATGGTGCTCTACGGAACGACGGTGTTGATCCCGCAATACCTGCAGTTGCTGATGGGGTATTCGGCCGAAAGCGCGGGCGAGGCGCTGGCAGGCGGCGGCTTCGCGATGATGGTGATGATGCCAATTTCCGGATTCCTGGTATCGAAACTTGACCAGCGGCTTTTGATGTCATTCGGATTCGGCGTCACGGCGACTGCGCTCTACTACATGACAACGCACATGACGTTGGGCATGGATTTTCGAACGGCGGCGATGCTGCGGATTTATCAGGTCGCGGGGCTGGCGTTCATTTTCATCCCATCGAACACGCTGTCTTACGTGGGAGTTCCACGCGAGAAGAACAATCAGATCTCCAGCATGATCAGCTTCATCCGCAACATCGGCGGGAGCATCGGAATTGCGCTGATCAGCACCCTGATTACGCGCGGGACGCAGCGCCGCATGACTTACCTTTCGGGGAACATGAACAACGGCAACCCGCGGTTCCGCCAGATGCTGGATGGGTTGGTGGCGACGCTTCGCACGCAGGGACTAAGCCCTGCGGAGGCGACCAAGCAAGCCTACGGGCGTATGGCTGGCCTCATGCAGCAGCAGGCGACGGCGCTCGCGTACACGGACGTAGTTTCCTGGATGGTGATAGTGGTGGCGTGTCTAGTTCCGATGACGCTTTTGATGAAGAAGCCCCCGAAGGGCGGTGGCGACGCGCCGCCCATGCACTAGGGCGCGGACGCTCGACTGAAGCCCTGCGTTTTTCGGAATGTAACGCGTCCTTCCGGTTCGACTCACTTTTATTTACTGAGCATTTGCTTCGCGTGGCCGACTCATCGAAGATAGTGGTCCGATTGCACCGATCTGGAGATTTGCTTCGGCTCAGGTGCGAAGAAATGCGAGGGAACCGTGGGAGAAATCAGCACTCTTTTCTGGGATAACGGCGGAGTGATTCTCACGAATGGGTGGGATCGCAAGGCGCGGCAGGCTGCGGTAGCAAAATTCGGCCTCGATTGGGCGGATTTCGAGGACCGGCACGAATTGATGCTGAATGCGTTCGAGACGGGACACTGTACGCTCGATGAGTACGTCAAGCGCGTGGTTTTTTATCGCGAGCATACATTCACGCCGGACGACTTCAAGAAGTTCATGTTCGACCAGTCTCAGGCGTGGCCGGATGCACTCGAGTTTCTGGGTTCGATCTCGAAGCAGAGGAAATATCTCGTGGCGGCGCTGAATAACGAGTCGCGCGAAATCAACGAGTACCGCATCCGGACATTTCACCTTCGGGATTACTTCGAGGCGTTCTTCTGCTCTTGCTATTTGGGCGTGCGCAAACCCAATGCGGGAATCTACAATCTGGCGCTGCAGATTACGCAGTCGAAGCCACAGGAATGCGTGATGATCGACGACCGCGGGATCAACCTCGAGGCTGCGAGAGAAGTCGGGATGTATACGATCCAGGCGAAAAATCTGGAGCAGCTTAAGACGGACCTTGCGGCGCTCGGCGTCACGGCGGGATCCTAGCAGCTCATGCCACGTCTAAAATTGCTGGAGCAGCATCGAATTTAGAGGCGAGGTACCCTTCATGAAATTGAATACTCGAGTGTCGCCGGATCTCGACACGCTCAGCCACGCGGTTCTGCAAGAGATCATCAAAAACCTGAAGGACGCGGTCGCCAAACGCGGCAAATTCGGAATAGCGCTTTCGGGCGGCCATACTCCGGCGAAGCTGTATTCGATGTGGGCTTCGACCGATCGCTACCGTAATGAGACGCCTTGGAATTTGGTGCATATCTTCTGGGGCGACGAGCGCTACGTTGGTCCGGACGATCCGCTGAGCAATTACCGGATGACGCGCGAGACGCTCTTGTCGCTTGTCCCGATCCCTCCGGCAAACGTTCATCCCGTTCCGACGCAGTTGCCGACGCCAGCTGCAGCCGCTGAAGCGTATGAAGCTGAGCTGAAGAAATATTTCGGAGCATCGGCGCCGGCTTTTGATGTGACGCTTCTGGGGATCGGGCCTGAGGGACACACTGCGTCGCTATTCCCAAATTCCCCTGCACTGGAAGAAAAAATGCGCTGGGTGCTACCCGTTGTTGCGCCGGCGACTCCGCCGAACCGGCTCACGATTACGCCCGTCGTACTCGATCAGAGCAGAAACACATATTTTCTCGCGGCCGGAAAAGACAAGCGCGCGATTCTGGACGCGATACAAGCCGAGCCGGACGATAAGGTGAGCGAATATCCGGCGGCCAGGATTCATCCCGTAGATGGACGCGTGGTCTGGTTCCTCGATCACGCCGCGGCGGAATAAATTCGCGCGCTGAGCTTAGAAAATTCGCACGTGCTTTCTTGTTCCGTTCGCTTGTCCCGCAGGACAGGCCGTTTTCCACAGCGAGTACTACCTTCGCCTGTATCTTCGTACCATTGACCCATCTTCTCCTGCCGACTACATTGCGCATACGGGCACGCGAAAATTTTCGGCGCGCCGTTTCAGGACGCATCGGGCCGGACCCGCGGGGAATCTGTAGCCGGTGCTGGGCGTGGCGTCACCTGCTGTCTGATTCATTCAAGCAAATAACTTCCTCGGGGTGTGGACCGTTGAAACTCGAATCGTTCAAAATTGCTCCGGCAAAATCGCAAAATCCTGCCGTGAAGCAGACGGGTTCAGGGCTTGCCGCCGTCGCTCATGCGGCCAGCGCCGCGAACAAGCCGGCCGCTGCGTCCATCGCGGGCGGACAGATCTCCGGTGAACAGCGGCGCAAGAGTCAGCGTGTGCTACTGCGCGTGAAAGCCAACATTCACGTAGCCTTGCAAGGAAAACAGGCGACGATCGAAGCGACGACGCTATCGGTGTACAACCAGGGCGCGATGGTGGTTCTGAAGCAGAGCCTTCCGCCCGAGACAAAGCTCATCCTCGAGAATATCGGAACGAAAGAACGCGTGGGCTGCCGCGTGGCGAAAGCGTCGCGCGAGATGCCGGAAGGTTTTCACGTGCCGGTGGAGTTCGATACGCCGGCGCCGAATTTTTGGGGGATTGCGTTTCCGCCGACGGATTGGAAGCCCCACGACGACTTCTAGACGTTAGTTTCTGGTTCGGCGGTGCATCTGGCGGAACGGCAAGTTTTTCAGGTCGAGATTTCCGCCCGACAGAATCATACCGATCCTAAGTCCCTGACCTTTGAATTTCCCGCTCAGTGCCGGCGCGGCCGAAACGGCCCCCGACGGTTCCACAACGATCTTCGCGCGCTCCCACAGTAGCAGCATCGTCGATACGATTTCTTCTTCCCTCACCAGCTCGATTCCAGCCACGTAAGTCGTAATCGCTGCAAACGTCAGCGGGCAGAGAGTGGCGCGCAAGCCGTCCGCAATGGTTTGCGATGACGCCGCAGGTTCAATCTTGCCGGATCTGAAAGAACGGAAAGCATCGTCGGCGTTGCGCGGTTCGGCGCCGAGAACTCGAACTTCGGGTTTCAGGGACTTTGCAGCGATGGCCGTACCGCTTAGCAAGCCCCCTCCACTGACCGGTGTGATCACCAGATCCAGGTCCGGAACTTCTTCGAGCAGTTCAAGCGCGGCCGTGCCTTGTCCGGACATTACGCGCGGGTCGTTATAAGGGTGGATCAGGTGCGCCCCGGTCTTTGCGATTACTTCGGCGGTGATCGATTCGCGCGACCGAATGTTCGGTTCGGAGAAGGTGATCTGACCGCCGTAGGCTTCGACGGCCCGGATCTTCGCAGGAGATGAGTTGTGAGGCATCACGATGAATGCGGGGATGCCACGTTCTCGCGCCGCAAGCGAAACCGCCGCTGCATGGTTGCCCGAAGACGGCGCGGCGACGCCGTTTTTTGCCTGCTCGTCCGATAGGGATATGACTGTGTTGGCCGCGCCGCGAATTTTAAACGAGCCGGTTCTCTGCAAATTTTCGCACTTAAAAAAGAGCTGTGCTCCCGCGATTTCATTGAGCGACGCGCTGGTGAGAACTGGCGTTCGATGAATGTGAGGTGAGATGCGGGCGTGAGCCGCGCGAATCTTATCGATCGTGACGGCAGCAGTTTCCGACGGAATCGTTTGCGGCTTCGAAGTCATGCCGATGAATTCGCGAGCGAAGATATTTTACACCAACGCAGGCCCGCGCAATTCGCGACACTCAAAAATATTAAAATCATTGACTGGTTTTGGAGCTGGTGCAATTCTGCGGTCACCCCTTCCTGTTTCCAATCCAAATGTGAAGTCCCGGCGATGTTCGCGACAGGAGAGGTCTATGTCCCAGCCCAAATTGAACGAAGATCGGCGCGTGGCATTTCGAAAGGAGTATGCGCTTCCGGTGCGGTACACCGTGTTGACCGAAGAACTGGTAAGCGTGCCGTACGTGAATCCGCGTGCCGAGGCCGCGCGACGCTCGCACGCGCTTCCCGAGTCCCTGCACTCGCCGCGACGGAGAGACCGTCAATCTGTCCGAGCGCGGAATCTATTTCACGTCGCGTGAAAAAGTGAGCGTTGGCGAACCGCTTGAGATCTTTTTCACTTTGCCCACGGAACTGACGGGCCGGAGTGCCGAACAGGTTTGCTGCCGCGCCCGCGTAGTTCACGTGAACCGGCTGAGCGACCGCGACGGGCTGACCGGCGTGGGAGCGGCGATCGAACGATTCGAGCGCGTCTCCAAGCCGCGGTCGTCGGACAACTAGCGCGGCGGTTCGATTATCTTGTGGCCGGAACCGTAAAGTTTATCTTCGCGACCGAGGTGTTATCGAAGCGGTCGGCGATCTGAACCGCAACGGTGTGCTCGCCGGGAGCGAGGCCGGTCACTGTGAACGAGTACGATTCTTTCGGCGCGTCCGACAGCAACCCAACGGGGAAGACGATGTACCACTCACCCGCATCGACGCTGTAACGGGCGTGATCGATTGCGATCGATGAACTGAGCCCATCGAAGGTGACCTTCGCGCCGCCCGGCATTGCCTCAGCGCGTAAAGCGTCAATTTGCGGCGCTGTGTTTTCGATTTCGAACCGGTCGCTCGCGCGTTCACCGGTGAGCGCCATCGAAGGCGGATTCGATGGCAGGTCCGACGCGACGACCTTCAAGTAGTACGGTCCATTGGGGATCGTGGATGTATCCCAGGAGTAGTAGCGCTGCGTCAGCTTGTCCTTGAGCAATCGCCAGGTGGTTTCGGTTTCGGGCCGGTAGTAGACCGAAAAGAGCAGATCGTCATCGTTGTCATCATGGGCGAGCCAAACCACGCTCGCGTAGCCTTTCTCTTCGAATCCCTGCGGCGGAATCTCTGCTTTCGAAGCTTTCGCGGCGTTCGCGTCCGGCGTGGTGGTAATCAGCGGGAACGTGGTCACGTTAGGCCGTTGCGGCAGTTTTAGCTGTACCGGCGTCGCGCTGCCTGGAACGGAAGCGAGAGAAGCAAATCCCTGGATGCGGATGTTGGGATCCTGCACGACGACAGCGTCGATAGCGGGAGCTACGTTTTCCGGCTGATAGGCGATCGTGACCCACGAAATTTCCGGAACGTCGGCTGCAGATCCGTTCGCGCCGTTCGCGAAGACGGCTTTCCACTGGACAAACCGCGCGGGTGGCGCTGACACGTTGTCACCGGAAGCGTTGCTGTACGGACCGGACCAGGGACTCCAATTCTTCTCGGGGTTGGCGGTGTTGCCCGAGCGAACGTAGAAGGAGACCTTTCCGTGCGTCGCGCCGTTTTCTCCCCACCAGGTCAGGCGTCCCCAATGCGAAAAGAGTTTCGCGTCGAAAGTTTGTGATTCATACGAGCCACTGGATTCGAAACCGGGGCCAAGTGTGAACAGTTTGCCGGGATTCGCCGTGCCCGCGAGGACTTTTCCATCAGGACCTGCGATCAAGCTCGTCACCTGCGAAGAAGGCGGCTTCGCGATCGTGGAGTAGACGGTGTCGCTTTCGAGTTCGATGATCGAGCCCTTATTGCCCGTGCCAAGCAGGACTTTCCCGTTGGAGGAGAGACCCATCGAAAATACGAGGTCGTCGCGTGAAGTCCACACGGTGAGTGGCGGCGCGCCAGGCGCGATCTTGACGACTTCCGATCCGCCGGTAGTGGAAGGAAAGAACGGGAACTGGGGAAGGATCGCCGTTACTTGCGCCGCCGCGTTGGGCGCAATCGCTTGAGACTGAATGATGGGCGACTGCGGTTGCGGTGGGAACAAGACCTGCCCCGTGCCCACGGGCGCGCGCTGTTTTTCACCGATCGACGCGGCGTACAGGTTTCCCGCAGCATCGGTGACGAGCGAGGTCACTTCTTTTTTGTTTGTTTCGTAGATGACGAACGATGCGCCGGCTTCCGCAGGTCCCGAAGCGGTCTTGTGAGCAATGGCAATGCGAAGAATCAGGCCATCGGGGTCGGTGCCGACCAGCAGGTTGCCTTCGCCATCGAACGCCAGCGAGCGAGCGTGACGCTCGTCGCTTTGGTAGAAGAGCTTGCCTGTGCCATCGGGAGCCACGGCGAAAATCTCCCCCTTATCACCGGTGCCTACAAAAAGATCGCCTTGCGGATCGATTGCTAGCGCCCAGATGTATTTCGCTTTTGGGTCGAAGAAAGTCGATTGCTGACCGTCCGGAGTGACTTTGTAGACTTTTCCGTCCGGCGACGTGCCGACGAAGAGATTGTCGTGTGAATCGAAAACAATCGCCTGCGCGGAAAGCTCCCCGGATTGAAAAACTGTGGTCGGCTTTGCGGGATCGTCGAACCGGAGTACTTTCGCATCGGAACCACCGGCGGCGTAAACGCGCCCGCGCGAGTCCATGCGCAGTGCCCAGAGATATGCAAGATTCGGATCGGAGTAGGTGGCGAACTTCGGCGCGGGCGTAAGTTTGCCATCGCTGCGGATGGCGACCCCGTTCGGCGTGCCCTTGTCGAAATCCGAGGATTCGGACTGGCGCCAGAACCGAGTGTGCTCAGCGTAGAGCAGCGCGGGTGTTGCAGCGGCGAGAACCAACAGTCCCGCGAGTAGTCTTCCACGTGTCATCCGTCCGAATCTCCTTTGGAGAAAACGCTACTTAACCGTGATCGTGAGCGTGCGCTCGCCGGATATCACCTGATGCATGCGCACCGACCATTCGCCGGCGGTGGATTGGAACGTAAGCCGAGCTCCAGTCGGATTCTGGCGCTGATCGAGAACGTTGATTTCGGATGCGGGCGCGTTGGGCATGATCTTGTCTTCCACCATCAGAGTGGGCGTGGGCTGGAGGAGCGTCGCGTAAAGACGATCGTTCTGGCGCTCGAGGTTGATCAGGCGAATCAGTTGCTCGAGGCCGGGAAGCTGGCCTTGCGAACTCGCTTCGGCGGCTTCCACGTTGCGGTTCACATAGTTCGAATCGCTGATCACGAGCTGCAATTGGCCGCGAGCTGCCTGGGCTGGTATCGTGATTGGGATTTCCTGCACAAAGGACGGCCCGCGATACGGGCGCAGCTGCACCTTCACGGCGACGGTGTCGCCGGGACGAGCGTCGACCTTGTCGAGCCAAGCGCCGTCGATCGTGGCTTCGCGGCGGTCGGGCTGCGATACGACGTGGATATGGACCGCCTCGATGCGCGGAGGTTCGTACGGATTCGAATAGATTTTCGCGAAGACGGCCTGCACGTCAGTGGCGACGAAGATTCCTGCCGGGACAGGATTGTCCGTCGGTGCGAAGAGATCGCTGATCCGAACTGGCGAGTGGTCTTTCACATCGATTTCGCCTTCTAGCTGCAGCGTGGAACCTTCGCCGTAGGCGGGCGAGCCGACGATGCCGTTGAAGGTGGTGACGGCAACGAGGGTCGGTGTCAGCAGCGGATTTTCGATTACCTCAAAGTGATACTTCTTTTCGGTGGTCGGAGTCTGCAGCGTGACGTCTACCGGAATCATGGGAGGGCCGTCGCCGAGTTGTCCCATGATCGCGGTGAGGCGATCCTGTGTGAACGTTCCGATGGTCGCGCCGGTGGACATGATTTTGGTAGAGGCCATCGCCGAATTGAGCGTGGTGATCACGTGGCCTCGCGCCATGGGCATGGCGATCGATCCGAACGAGAATACCGGATGGCCGCAGGCATAGACGCGGCCAGCATCGACGCGGGTGACCGTGCAGCCGGGAGAAATCGAGAGGTCGCCACGCACCAGTTCCATTCCGACCATGTCGCCGGGCTGAAGATTTGCATCGTCCGGAGATGCGGGAGCAGCCCCGCCGGCCGCAAGCGAAACTCCCCACGCCGAGAATTGCTTCGAGAATTGCGCGATTGTTTCGGGATACAGGCCGGACGAAATCATCGGCGTATCAATCGGGACGAGATACTGCCCGCCGCCCACCCCCACCGAACGCGCCAACTGATCCGGTAGGTCGATCCGGCTGGAATACGCGAGCGGGTATTCGGTTGCCGCATTTGGAGCGCTGGTTTTCGTGGTTGAGCTTGGCGCCTGCGGATTCGATTTCTCAACGTCGAGCATATTGGCGATCGGAGTGACACCGCCAATGGCTTCCTTGGTGAAGAGTCCGAGCTTGAGGGACAGCGCACCCGCCAATTTACCGTCGAAATACACGGGGCTGCCGCTCATCCCGGCCACCACGCCGGAATGCTCAGCCTTTTCGCCGAGAAGCTGGACCAGAATGATGTCTTCCTTCGGGCCGATCGCGTTTTGAATCACTCCGAGTACGACGAGGTCGATTTTTTCGATTTCGTCGCCCTGGTAAATCGTGTAAACGACGCCTTTCATGCCGGGTTTGACGTCGCTCAACGGAAAAAATTCGGACGAGTCGCCGGCATGAACCGGAAAAGCAAGAACGAGGAGAAGGCCGAGGAAAAGTGCGGCGTACAGTTTCCGGAGCGCCGATGGCATGAGAATTCGATGATACGCGGCGGTTTCGCGGGAAGCAAATTTCGGCGTGCTAGAATCGCTGGATGGGAAAACGGACTATTTCACCCGGTGGAACGATCAACGGAGTCGTGGAACTGCCGGGAGACAAATCGATCTCGCACCGGTACGCGATTTTGACGGCGCTGGCCGAAGGAACCAGCGAAATTCGCAATTATTCTTCGGCGGCAGATTGCCGGAGCACGCTCGGATGCCTACGGCGGCTCGGTATCGAAATTGATGTGACGCCGGAGCGCGTGAAAATCGCCGGCAAGGGCCTCGATGGCCTGAAAGAATCGCGCAAAGAACTCGACGCGGAAAATTCCGGCACCACGATGCGGTTACTTTCGGGGGTTCTTTCCGGCCAGGTGTTCAAGACGACGATCACGGGGGACGGATCACTGCGGCGGCGGCCCATGCGGCGGGTGATGGAGCCTCTGCGCAAAATGGGCGCGGAAATTTCGAGCGCCGATGGCGACAGGGCCCCGCTCCTGATTCGCGGCGGAAAGTTGAAGGGCATCGAGTACACACTTCCGATTCCAAGCGCGCAAGTGAAGTCTGCCGTGCTGCTTGCGGGGATGTACGGGGACGGCACAACGACAGTGCTTGAGGCGGTGCGCACGCGCGACCATACGGAGTTGGCTTTGCGCGAGTTGGGGGCCTCGATCGAAGTGTCGAAAGGCTCAATCAAAATTAAGCCGCGACCGAAATTGCAAGCACGAAGCCTGATCGTGCCGGGCGATTTGTCAGCAGCCGTCTTCCTAATCGCGGCGGCGCTGATTCTGCCCGAGTCGCAGCTGATCTTGCACAACGTCGGGCTGAATCCTGGCCGGGGAAAGGTGCTGGACTTTTTGATTTCGCTCGGTGCGTCGATCAATCTCGCTTCCGTGCAGCTGCGCGACGGGGAATTGATCGGCGACGTTGCGGTTCGGTTCGCGCCGCTCAAAGGCGGAACGGTTTCCGACGCAATGACTGCTGAGATGATAGACGAGCTTCCGATGATCGCGGCGCTAGGGCCTTACACGGACGGTGGCATCGAAATTCACGATGCGCAGGAGCTGCGCGTGAAAGAGAGCGACCGCATCGCCGCGGTTGCCGAAGGCCTCCGCCAGATGGGTGCGAAGGTCGAGGAATTTCCGGACGGCCTGCGCGTGGGAGGGAAGAGCGAAGGCAAACTCCGCGGCGCGAAGATCGATCCAAAAGGCGATCACCGCATCGCGATGGCGCTCGCGGTAGCGGGACTCGGCGCAGATGGCGACACAACGATTCGCGACGCCGAATGTGTAGGCGTGTCGTTTCCGGAGTTCTTCAAGACGCTTGAAAAACTTCGCGGCGCGGAAGCTTAAGAGGATTTGCGAAGCGAGATTGAGCCGTAGCTGGTAACGATCGATATCTTCGGGCCGGACAAGCCGACGCGGCCCATGATCTTTCCGTTCCCGTTGTCGTTCGACGTGTCGAGAGTCGGGCTGTCGAAGTCGCTGTCCACCTCGCCCGAGGTCGAGATGGCGTTGATCTCGAAAGCGGATTTAGCGGGCAGCGTAAGTTCAACGGCTCCAGACGCGTTTGTGATGCTCATGTCTTCGTGCGGTGGTTGTGAGTCGCCAACCTTCACGGTGCCGTTGCGATCGTTGATCTGCAATTTTCCTGCGACGTTTTCCGCGTCGATGTCTTTATCCTGCGTGACGAGCTTTGCCGATCCAGCGACGTCCGAAACTTCGATATTGCCCGAATCGAGTTCCAGTAGCCCGGTCAGGTGGACGAGCTGCACGTCCGCTTTCTGTGAAGTGTAGTGCGTGTTTTTCGTCACGTTGCGGACGCGGATAGGACCGTAGAATTCGCCGCTCACCATTGCATCTCCGGCGACATCGGTCACTTCGATTTCGCTGCCTCGGCCGCCAACGCGCACACTTCCCTTTACATTCATGATCCGCGCGTCGCCTTTGGCGATGGTGGCGTTCACATCCGAGCCACTGTCGTGAACTTCGATGCTTCCCTGATTCGAAACGGCAGTTACGGTGCCCGCGATGCCCGCGACGTTGATGTCGCCGCGGCCCGAGTTGACGGTGACCACGCACGACTTCGGAAGCGTGATCTCCAAATCGACTTTCACTCTGGCACGCGCATCGTCCTGGTTTGTGGGATGAATTAGGTAGCCGTCGGCGGTCTTCTCGACTTGCACGTCGACGATATTCAACCGCTCCTGAGCGGAGTGTTCGCTTGCGCCGTGCGCGGATTTGTTGGCGCTGACGCGAAGGTCGTTGTCGTCCGTCGCGTGCACGTTCACGTCGCCGCGGTCCGTGTTAATCGTGACGTGCGAGCCGGCGGGGATCGCCTGGCTCGGTAGTTCCTGCATGGCATTCGCATCCTGGTTGAACATTCCGATATCGATGTCCATATCCGGATGGCGCTCGCGAAAGTGCGAAAGCACCGACATTCCAGCGAGAGTAGAGAAAATCAGAATGAGCAACGCTGCTTCGCCGCCCGTAAGCAACGGCGGGCGGTTCTCATGCGTCCGTTGAGCCGCGAAATTATCGATCAGCTTGGCGATGCCCCAAACGATGAGCAACAGCGGCCAGAAACGCCAGATCACATGCCACAGGCGGAAGTCAGGATTGAATCGAGCCAGCAGGAACAACACTCCCAGGAGAATGCAGAGAAGTCCGGGGAAGATCGAGCTGCGCTGAAGTTGGCCGTTGGTCACGCGATCCTCACGAACCGATGTGACCCTGTTTGGGCGCGAGAGCCTGCGCGACCAGCAAAACCCCGAGAACAATCAAAAGAATAGGCCAAAGATCGAAGATGCTGTAGCGGCTGTATTGGGCGAACAGAAAAAGTACGCCGACGGCGATAATCATGATCGGACCGACAAGTCCGCGGAGCCTGCAATAAGGGCAGCCGCAGCGAGTTGTGACCGCTTCCGGCATCTTGTCTCCTAGGATGGCTTCTTGATGCGATCCCACACCAGCCACACGCCGACGGCGATGAGCGCGATCGGCCATGTACGGTGAAACCATTCGCGGTCCAGAAAATCAAAATTGCGGAGAAGTAGCAGCACCCCCAATCCAATCAAGACCATCGCGCCAATTGGTTTGGCCGCCGTGGAATCGATGTTGGTGATACCAACGGGCTCGGGCGTTCCCAGCAAGTGCGCTTTCGCGGTGCGGTAGGCTTCAATCGGCATGTAGCAGTAGAAGCATCCGATCGCGACGCCGAAAAGTGCACTCAAGCCGCCGGGAAGGTCCGTGCTTTCCATCGCAATCAACCCGCCGAAGATCAGCACGTGGATCAGAGCCTTTACATATTGGCCGTTATACACGGCACCCAAGCCTGGAATCAGGCCGAGGACCGCAGCCAGACCGGGATTCGTGCCGGGTTTCACGCCCGCGTTCTGGCTCCCGACCAGGAGATTGCCGAGGCATGGCTCACAGTAGAGTGCGCCCTGCACCTCGCGCGTGCACTGCGGACACATCGGCTTGCCGCAGTTGCGGCAATACCCTGTGGCGGGTTGATCGGAGTGAACGGCACAATTCATCGGGCGCTCCTGTTCGTTGCGTTCATCGACGTCGAAAAGGCCGCGAGCCGCATGGACGCGTTGCACGTGGCGGCCCAGCCATGGTTCACGTAGGTCGCCAGCATCGCGACGGTACGCGCTTGACTATGGCCGGGTTTCGGAGTGGTCTGCGACTTCTCTTGAGGATTAGAACTCTTCGGTTGCTGTTCTTCCGGCATCGGCGATGTCTCAGGCGATGGCTCGTTCGATGGCTGCAAGCGCGATTGAATTTCGTAAACCACGCGGAGGTCATTCACGTATTTCACGCTGCGCGCGTAGGTCAAGTGGACCTGCCGGTTGGCGGCACGGAACGCACTCACGGGGCTTAGATCGGTCTTCTTCAGTTTCGAAGGAGTGAATCCCGAGGCGTAGACGAGGATGAGAATCATCGCCGCCACAGTGATAAGTCCCATCACGAATCGCGGTTGGACAAAACTTCCAGTCCATCCGAACCAGCTCTTCCAGTTCTTTTTCTCCTTGCGCGGTCCACTCGTCGCATCGAGGATGTGATCGAACAACATCGGCGGCGCGGGTTCGAGTTCGAGCGCCTGCATCCGCGTCACCAGGCTGCTCACTTGGGCGACCATCGACGCGCAGTCTTCGCACGATGCGGCGTGAGCCTTGAAAGCGTCTGTCTCGGCCGGCGTCAAAAGCCCGTCGAGATAGTCGCTGAGCCGTTCTTCCGTGTTTGTGCAATTCCAGTTCATGGCTCTCAGCTCCGAATATTAATTCGGTCGAAGTCCCATCGATTCCAAGATCTTCGCCAGTTCAATCCGCCCGCGATTGATTCTGGACTTCACGGTCCCTTCCGGAACCTGTAATACCGTTTGAATCTCGCCGTACTCAAGCCCCTGCAGATCGCGCAGGATGACCGCTTCGCGAAGCTCGGGTGAAAGTTTCGCCAAACCCTGCTGCAATTGCTCGCTTAGCTCGGACTGCAGCGCCAGCTTGTCCGGCGTCCGCGCCGTCGATTCCTTGCTCTCGATTTGCGGCATTACGTCTTCCATCGAATCGGTGATGCGGTCGCGCCGCGTTCTCCGGTAATGATCCACCAGCAGGTTGCGGGTCACGCTCGTCAGCCACGTCGGGAATGCACCAAACGTCGGCCGATACGTCGGAAGCGTCCTGTAGATTCGAAGGAAAACTTCCTGGCTCATATCCTCCGCCTCAGTGCGGTTACCGGTGAACCTGTAGCAAATGTTGAACACGCGCCGTGCGTGCCTGCGTACAAGTTCCTCCCAGGCCGATCCCTCGCCCTGGAGACAATCGTGTACCAGTTGGGCGTCGGGCTCCAAGCTTCCTTAGCCTCATAACTTCACCAGCTTGCGGCCTCACTGATATAACGCAATCGAGTTCCGAAATGTTCCCTAACGTTCGGAATCGGACAGTCAGGTCCAAGCGGTTGCAATCCCGTTTGACGAGTGCCAGTTCGGGACGCATCTTAGCCGCGCAGGCAAGGGAAACACAAGTGTTACGACGCGCGATTACCTGCCGGGCGAATACCAGGCGAAGAGCTGCCTTGACACTTCTTGAACCTTGCTGATACGGTTCCTGCGAATGCCACGCAATCTCCGTCGGATTCTCCTCCTGCTGCTCGCCGTGTTGGTCCTCGGCGGTCTCGGTTACAAGTTCCGGAATTCGATCGGCCTGCAGGGATTTCAATGGTGGATGGTCGGCGACTCTCTGCGCAGTGCACGGATTCGGTTGTTGCTGCTCGCCGGTGCGACGATCTACGTATGCTTCGCAATCCGAGCGCTGCGTTGGATGCGCTTCTCGCGCTGGCTTGGGGCTTCCAATTTCGCAAGTGTATATTCGGCGACACTGAGCGGATTCACATGCACGTTTCTGCTTGGCCGGGCGGGTGAACCGATTCGTCCCGTTCTGATCGCAAAGAAAAATGATTTGTCGATTCCCGGAATGTTCGGCGTGTATGTTCTGGAACGAATTTCAGACATTGCCGCTACCGTCGTGTTGGCGATCACCGCGTTGCTGCTTTTTCATCGGCACGGAATCGCCGGCGCAGACAGCACGCTGGTAACGAAAATGCGATCAGCGGGAGCGGTCCTGGCGCTCGGACTCGTAGTCGTCATCGCGTTTCTTGTTTATTTTCGGTATCACGGTGCGTCGTGGCTGACTGAAAAACTAAAACATCCGGCATGGCGCGAAGGGTGGCGCGCGAAGGTTGTAGTGTTGCTCGAAGGCTTCAGCGAGGGATTGCAAGGGATCCGCACCTTCGGAGACTTATTGGCGCTAATCGGGTACACCTTGATCCATTGGTTTTTGGTTGCGTGCTGTTACTTGTGGATCGCGCACGCCTTCGGAGGCAAGCTCGCTACACTGTCATTCGCCAGTTCGATTTTGTTGCTGGTGTTCTCGATGTTGGGTTCGGCCATCCAGCTACCCGGTGTTGGTGGAGGCGCGCAGATTGCGACGTTTCTCGCGCTCACGGTGACCTTTGGCATTGAGACTGAGCCTGCCGCAGTGACTTCGATTATGCTCTGGCTCATCACATTTGCTTCTTGTTGCGTCGTGGGACTGCCGCTGCTGCTCCGCGAGGGATGGTCGATGGGCGAACTGAAGAAAATGGCTGTCAGCGCTGAGCATTCCGCGGAGGAGACAGCCGTGAGAGGCGAGCTGCCTAATCTGGAGGCGAAACGACCGTGAAGTGCCCGTTCTGCGCCAACCTGGACGACAAAGTTGTCGACTCGCGCGAAGCCCGCACCGGCGACCTGATTCGCCGGCGGCGCGAATGCTTGCGCTGCAACCGGCGCTTCACCACTTACGAACGGATCGACGAAATTCCGTACATGGTAATCAAGAAAGACGGCCGGCGCGAGAAATTCGAGCGGCCAAAGGTTTTGCAAGGCCTCCTGAAAGCCTGCGAGAAGCGCCCTGTTCCCGTCGTAAAACTCGAATCGATCGTTGACGAGATTGAACAATTCGTCAGCGAAGCGCCGGATCGCGAGCGGACGACGGCCGAGATCGGCCAGGAAATCATGCACAAGCTGAAGAAGTTGGACAAAGTCGCTTACGTGCGATTCGCGTCTGTCTATTTGGATTTCAAGGACGTGAAGGAATTCATGGACGAACTAAAGGGCCTCCTTAAAGAAAGAGCCAAGAAGTAACGCCGCTTACGATTGCCACACGCCTGCCGCAAATTTCTTGATGGTGCGAAATCCGAGATGTTCATACAGTTCGACCGCCTGCTTGTTCACGCTCGTCACCGTAAGCGACAGCGCCTGATACTTCCGACGGCACAGCGTCGCGATCGACGCCTCCATCAATGCACGCCCGACGCCGTGACCCTGGTATCCGGGCAGCACGCAGACCTGCGTGGTATGCGCAACACCTTCGGCAACGGTTGACGTCAGCACCATTCCGACAGGTGGCTCGCCCGAAGCCGGCCGCGCGAGGAACGAAGCCTCCGGCAAAAATTGGCCACAACCGGGAAGCAGAATAATATTGCGCAGGAATTTCATCGCGCCAGCTTCCGAGCGGTACTGATCGTTGATCTCGCCATCGACGTGATTCGCATATGCCAGTTGGATCAGACGCGCCGCCGGCTCAAACGAGCGATCGTTCCACGTTTCGAGGCGCAACGCGCTCGACAATGGTTTTCCCGAAAGCTTCGCTTCGTCGAGCGGCAAATACATGAACTGCCTCGTATGAAGGCGAAAATACTGCGAAAGAAAATTCGGATCGAGTTCGGTGCCGAAAGGCATTAGCTGCGCTTCAACCCGCACAAGGCGCGGCGTAGCGTGAAGCGCGGCCACCATTTCCGAGACCAGCCTGCGAGTGATCGCGTCCTGGTCGTAATCCGAGGAAACGAACAGCCCGCCGATTAGGCCCTTGTATTCTTCGAGGACGTAAAATCCGTATCCGGCCGGCTTACCGTTCTCGGTGACAACAAATCCACCTAGAGCCCGCGAATCGATGAACTTGCGGATCAGCTCAATCGACGGGCGGTAATCCCAGTGAAGCTCGTCCCGCCACCGCCGGGATTCCTGTTGGAATAGCGGCTCGAGCGCGCGCGACGGATACTGACGAAGATCGACAATTTCCATGAAGTAACCGGAGTCTATCAGCGGCCCATTATAGCCACGGAGCGCCTTCGCGCCCAAGGGTACCTAAAGTGTCCGAAGCGTAACGGTACGAATCCATGGGCTTTGAAAGAAATGTGCTAGCATCGGCTTGACGGAGCCCAGACCCGGCAGCAACCTGTTCTGCGCCCGACACGAACAGATGGCCGTCAACTCCGATACTAGTACGCCTAAGAGAAGTCTCATGAGGCTGCTGTCCGGGCTTCTGGCTATCTTCCTGTTCGCTATCGTTGCAATTGCCACGATTGCTGGTTTCCTCCTTTATCAAGTTCTACATCCAGTTCGGACTCCTGCGACTTTTGATTTGAACGTGATGATGGGACATCCGGTGGCGTTTTCGTTTCCGACGCCCAAGGGAGGGCAGCGCGAGGGCTGGTTTTTTCCAGGTTTGCGCGGAGCGCCGACGGTGATCGTGTGCCACGGCTACCTTTCGCAGCGAGCCGATGTGCTGACGCTCGTCTCCGCATTGCAGGACCAACAATTCAACGTGTTCGTGTTTGATTTTTCAGGCCATGGGACGACGCAAGGCATCTCGACGCTTGGTTATGTCGAGCGCGGGGAGTTGGAATCGGCAATCAGCGCGCTGGCGACCCGGGACGATGTTGATCCAAAGCATTTTGCCGTTTGGGGAACGGACATGGGAGGCTACGCTGCGCTCGAAGTGGCCACCACCGATAAGCGCGTGACCTCCTTCATCGTCGACGATCCGTACGCCGACCCGCGCGACATGGTTCAATACCTGGTGAAGCCGTCGGGTCTGACGGTGATTCCATTCGTAAGCAAGTTCTGCGATCTTGGGTTTCGGATGATGAACTATCAATACCGGGACGATCCACCCGTCACCGGGCAGCTTTCGAAGACAGCCGGAGACCCAAAGCTCTTTATGTTGGATTCGACTCGACCGGACTTGGGAGAGTCGACGTTGATACTGTTCACTCATTCTCCCGATCCGAAACAGCTTGTGCGTAATCGCTCGGCCTACGCCGTGATGAGCGACGAAGACCGCAAAAACTACGAGAACCAGGTGGTGAGCTTTTTTCTGCTGAACATCCCGCCGACCACGCGTCCCGTAAAGTAACGTCGCGCTATTTTTGAATCTGATCGAGCGGCGACTGAAGTGGCGCTTCGGTCTCGTTTTCGTTCGTCTCGACGTCGCGGCCGCCGACCGGCACATAGAGAATGCCCTGAGATAAGGCATCAAATCGGCGCTCGGTGGTGCCCGAGTTACGGATCTCGGCATAGCCCTTCGCCGTGGTCAACACGGTGCCGGGCTCCGTCATTGTCGGGCTCCATTCCGGAAGCTCGCGGTGCGCGTAGAATGCTAGCCCGTAAATCCAGGAGCGCTGCAATTCGTAGGTGAAGAAGCGGTGCGTGGAGTTTTGCGCGATGTAAATCCCGTGCAGACGCGCTGAGACGAATGGATCGAGTACCGGTAACAAGCGCGAATTCGCGATTTCCACGGTTGCAATTACAATCAGCGAATTCAAAGCGACCAGCCACCAGAACTTCTGCTTCGCGCCGGTGATCAGCAGGAGTGCGGCGATGGTCACGGCAATCGCGGCTGCCACGATTCGAATCGCAGACAGATCGAAATTGCTCGTGACGTAGTCGGGGAGTTTTTCGAAACGGTGGACGGCGGCAAAAATGAGGCCCGCCCAAGTCGCTCCGACGAGCGCCGAAATCGCGATCGCGCCTGCGCGGCTACGGCGGAAGACCCACTCGGCGCTAGCTGTAGCGATCAACGACAAAGAGGGTATGCCGGGAAGAATGTAACTCGGCAATTTCGATTTGGAGAGACTGAAAAACAGAACTGGAAACAGGGCCCAGCACGCAAAGAAAAATCCCGGCGAGGTGCGCCAAGTTTTCAGCTTCAGTGAAGCGGCGGCTTCGCCGATTGCGGCTGCCAGAAACGCAACCCACGGCACTAACGCCAATAGAGTTATGGGAATGAAAAACCAGAACGGCTGGATATGCTGAAACATCGGCGTCAGATACCGCTCGAAGTTATGTTGAAAAATGAAGACGCGCAGAAAGTCGGGATTCCGCAGCGCGCAGATCAAGTACCAGGGAAGCGCAATCAGACAGAACGTGACGATAGCCATCGGATGCGCCAGACGGAGCGCCGCTCGCCATTCCTTCGTGACCGCCGCCCATATCGCGATGGAGCCGCCGGCTAAGATCACGGCGGCAGGGCCTTTCGCTAATACGCCCAAGCCGAGAAACGCACCGAACAAGCCGAGAACAAAATATTCGCGGCCGCCATCCTCGTAGCCGATGCGCGCAGCAGCTTCGCCGAGTGGCAACAAGAAAGCCGCGCAGGCCATGGCCAGCGTGATCGATGCGCTGAACAGCATGTCCGGCGTCGCTGCCCGCGCGAAGCCGATTCCTGCCACGCTCGATGCAAATACGATAGCCGCAAGAATTGCGGTGATCGATGACGACTCACCCTCGCGGGAATAATATCTGTGCGCCAGTAAGCCGATTGCAATCGTCGCAGCGAGCGCCGCGAAAGCCGACGGGAGACGCGCCGCCCACTCCGGCGAGAGCCCAAGCTTGAATCCGAGGCCTGCGAGCCAGTAGTAAAGGACGGGTTTTTCGAACCACGGCGCTCCGTAGAGCCGCGGCGTAATCCAGTCACCTGTTTCAGACATCGCGCGCGCAATCCATGCGTAGCGAGGCTCGTCCGGACCGACCAACCCCAGTGCGCCAAGCTGACCGAAAAGACAAATGCCAATGACCGCAGCCGCGAAAGCTTCCGCTGTCGTCTGCCTCGTTTTTGCGCCTGCACGTCCTGTAGTGGCAATTGTCAAGACCGGCGAGTTTAACATTGGCGGGCCGCGATTCGCTTGCGTCGTGCGCGACATTGCGCCACCGCGCACTGGCGCGCTTGACGACGGTCGCGGATAATGGCACGCGATGAAGGAATGGCTGGAATTTGCGGCGGCGTGGATAGGACTGAAAGCGCTGGGAGTTCTCCCGAGGCGCGCCGCGCGATTTGTCGGAGCCACGTTTGCGTCGGCGGCCTACTCGCTTCGGACGCCACTGCGCAAAGCGGGGATGCTCAATCTTAAGCTCGCGTTTCCCAATTGGAGCGACGCCCAGCGCGCAGGCGTAGTTCGCGGGATGATTCAGCAAATCGGCTGGATGGCGGGCGAGTTCTCGCAGTTCCCGCGTTACACACCGGAAAATATTTCGCGGATTGTCGTGATCGACGGGGAAGAGAATTTCGATCAGGCGCAAGCTCGAGGTAGAGGCGTTCTTTTTCTCACTGGACATATGAGCGCCTGGGAGCTTTCATCGTTTGCTCATGCGCTGTACGGGCACCCTCTCCATTTCCTGGTGCGACCTATCTCGAACTTGCGAGTCGACGCACTCATCAACGGATACCGCTGCCTTTCCGGCAACCGACCAATCGACAAAAACAAATCCGCGCGCGCGATCTTGAAAGTTTTGAACGAATGTGGAACGGTGGGCATCCTTGCGGATCACAATACATCCTTAGAAGAGGGAGTGTTCGCCAACTTTTTTGGAATTCCTGCGTCGACGACTTCGGGCCTCGCGCGACTCGCTCTTCGCACAGACGCCGCCGTCTTGCCGGGGTTCATTCATTGGGACGCCGCCCAGGATAGATACGTGCTGCGCTTCGAGCCAGCCGTAGCGTTGATACGGACGGGCGACGAAGAGGCCGATATTCGGGTGAACACGCAGCGATTCAATTGCGAGATCGAAAAGTACGTCCGAGCCTATCCCGATCAGTGGCTGTGGGTGCACAAGCGCTGGAAAACGCGCCCGCCGGGCGATCCGCCAATCTATCCGGACTAGGGTGTCCGCCCCCTATCAAGATTGAGAATCGATTTACGCGAATCAGATGAGGTGGCCATGACTCGAACGGCTGGAGAACTTGCTGAGTATCTGGGCACGACGCTGCATGGCAATTCATCGCTGCATTTGGGTGGCGTTGCAAGCCCCGAACGCGCTCGTCCCGAAGATTTGATCTACGTGAGCGATGCTCGCTCGCTTGAGCGCGCCCAAGCCTCGGCCGCTGCGTGCGCCATCGTTGCCCCGCAGCTCGATCTGCCCGGCAAGACGACGATTGTCGCGAGCGATGCGAAGTTCGCATTCGCGAAAGCTGCCACGTGGTTAATGCCGCGACCACCGCTGCGCCCTGAAATTCATCCGACCGCGATCGTTGCCGCCACCGCGCAACTCGCGCCGAACATTCGTGTGGGTCCATATGTTGTGATTGAAGACGATGTTGAAATCAAGCGCGGCTCGAACATCGAGGCGTTCTGCTTCTTGGGGCGCGCCTCCTACGTCGGAGAGGACTGCTGGCTGCATCCTCGCGTCACGCTCTACGCCGGCGCTCGCCTTAACAATCGCGTCGAGCTTCATACCGGGGTGGTGATTGGCGCCGACGGGTTTGGCTACGTCTTCGGCGAGAGCAAGCACAACAAGTTCCCGCAGATCGGCACGGTGGAAATCGGCGATGACGTCGAGATTGGCTGTAACTCTGCCGTGGATCGCGGCTCGCTCGACTCGACGCTGATCGAACGCGGCGTGAAGATCGACAATCTTGTCCAGGTCGCGCACAACGTGACGATCGGGGAGCACTCCGTCGTTGCCGCACAAACAGGTATCAGCGGCAGCAGCAAGCTTGGCAAAGGAGTGATCGTCGGCGGGCAAGTGGGCATCGCCGATCATTGCACACTCGAAGACGGCTCTATCGCAGGCGCGCAGGCAGGAATTCCGACCGGAAAGACAATTCGAAGCGGACAGACGGTTTGGGGCACGCCAGCGCGGCCAATCGAACGTTTTAAGGAGCTTTACGCGCTATATTCCCGGCTGCCCGACTTTTTTGTCCGTCTGCGAAAGCTCGAAGAGTCCGAGATGAAGTAATAGATCGAGGCGGGCAGAAGGGCCTTATTCCCTCCCCTGGAACATGACGCGCAGTCATAAAAGCAGCCAAATCGCCTGCTGACACATCTCATGCCTGGTAACACAGGAGCTGCTTTTCAGTTGACCATGGGCGCGAACCCACAGAGAATACGAGCGTTATAAGATTCCGGCCTCGCACCCATCATCAATGCGGCGTAGCAATTCAGGCGTCAATTACCTGGGTGTAAACCCCGATGATTGCACCTGACTGCAGCAGCCGTTAAACCTCATATACCTGTATTCATAGGCTGCCGGACGGTTCGTAGGCGAAGCTGAATCGAAAGTGGCCAAGGGATTGGATGACGGCGGAAGCAGGTTTGCGTTTTAGGGAGACAGCTCGCGTGGGCTCTTTAGGTACCGCAGTCGGGCGCAGTCTAGATCTCGATTCGCAGGTTGAGCACGCGGTGGCGCGCTCGACGGAATGGTTTCTGTCCGCACAAAAGCAGGACGGCTACTGGTGGGGCGAGCTCGAAGCCGATACCACCCTGGAATCCGATTACATCCTTTATCTACACGTTCTGGGCCGCCTGAAATCCGAGAGAGTCGCGAAGCTTGCGAACTACATTCGTGCACATCAGTTACCCGACGGCGGCTGGAATATTTTTGAGGGCGGTCCTTCTGAACTGAACGCCACGGTGAAGGCGTACGTCGCGTTGCGTCTCGCCGGAGAATCAGCATCATCTTCGGCGCTCGCTCGCGCGCGAGACAAGGTTCTCGATCTCGGTGGAATCGAAGCGACGAATTCTTACGTCCGGTTTTATCTCGCAATGGTCGGCGCGGTGGATTGGTCGATCGTTCCGTCAATTCCACCCGAACTGATGCTTCTACCCGACTGGGTTCCGATCAACATCTACGAGATGTCATCGTGGACGCGGGGAATCGTGATTCCGCTTGCGCTGATCTACTCGCACAAGCCGGATTGGAGATTGCCGGGAGGCGTCACAGCGATCGAACTCTTTAAGCAGCCGGGCAGTAAGCCGAGGTCGTTCCAGTGGGACAACTCGATTTTCACATGGAAGAATCTGTTCCTGGTCCTCGATCGAGGCTTGAAGTTGTACGAGCGACTGCCGTGGAAGCCGTTTCGCAATCGTGCGCACGACAAGGCACGAAAGTGGATGTTTGAGCGCCTCGAACGCAGCGAAGGCTTGGGCACAATTTATCCTGCCATGATGAATTCGATATTCGCGCTCCTGGCCGAAGGACTCGACGCAAACGATCCGCTGGTCGCTCGCGAGGTGAAATTCCTTGAAAGCTACGAGATCGACGAGAACAACACGCTTCGAGTTCAACCTTGCATTTCACCGGTCTGGGATACGGCGATCGCGATGGTCTCACTTGCGGAAGCAGGAGTTGATCCTTCGCATCCGTCGCTGGTTGCGGCCGAACGCTGGGTCGTCTCGAATCAGATCCTCGGCCCGGGTGACTGGCAGGTGAAAAATCCCGGCACAGAACCCGGTGGCTGGGCGTTTGAGTTCAAGAACGATTTCTATCCCGACGTCGACGATACGGCATTCGTTTTGATGGCGCTGGGCAAAATTTCCGATCCGGAGTCCGGCCGCTTGCGCCGCGCGATGAGCCGCGGGCTTTCGTGGCTCGTCAGCATGCAGAACGAAGACGGCGGCTGGGGCGCGTTCGATAAGAACAACGACCTGCAATTCCTGAATCACATCCCGTTCGCCGATCACAACGCGATGCTCGATCCTTCAACGGCGGACGTGACCGCGCGGGCGATGGAATGCCTCGGCCAGATGGGCTGGCCAGCGGATCATCCGGTGATTCAGCGCGCGAAGGCGTTTATTCGCCACGATCAGACAGCCGACGGTTCATGGTTCGGCCGTTGGGGCGTGAATTACATCTATGGCACCAGCAGCGTGTTGCGCGCGATGGAAGCGATAGGCTCGGGAAACGATCCCAAGTGCCTAAAAGCCGTGGAGTGGCTCCGCGCGGTTCAGAATCCAGACGGCGGGTTCGGCGAATCGATCCTCTCGTACTACGATCCGAAGCTGAAAGGGCAGGGGACCAGCACGCCGTCGCAGACGGCATGGGCTTTAATCGCGTTGTTGGCAATCGTTGGTCCCAACGATTCCACGGTGGAACGAGCGATTGCATGGCTCGTCGAGCATCAGAATTCCGACGGATCGTGGGACGAGAAGGAGTTCACTGGTACCGGATTCCCGTGCGTCTTTTATTTGAAGTATCATCTCTATAGGAACGCATTTCCACTCTATGCGCTCGCGCGCCACAGCAATCTGCGCGAGGGCAAGCGGAAATTCGCGGCAGTCCAAATCGGCCCTGAAGAATTGCGGCTGCCGGCTGAGCTGCATGTGTAACGCCACTGTGCCGCCGGATATAATCGAGCTTTCAGGCGGCCATGACCGAACGGTTGCCGACCATGGCGCCTAAAGCCCGCGCCGGATTCGCCCCACTCGAGGTTCTCCAGTTGGAATGTTGATACTGGTTACAGGTGCGACGGGATTCGTGGGTAGCCACGTGGCGCGATTGCTCGCCGAGCGCGGCGATCGCGTTCGCGTCCTCGTTCGTCCCACCAGCCAATTGAAAGCGCTGGAGGCAGTGCATGTCGAGCCTGTTCAGGGCGATCTTCGTGACGCGGCGTCGCTCGGTCGTGCGATGGACGGCGTGCAGCGCGTTTTTCACGTCGCGGCAGACTACCGGCTTTGGACACGGCATCCCGAAGCGATTTACGAAAGCAACGTCGCGGGGACCAAGCGCCTTCTCGAAGCCGCGGAGAAGGCTGGCGTCGAACGCTTTGTCTACACCAGTACGGTGGCGACAATCGCGGTGCCGCGCCACGGCGCGCTGCCGGACGAATGTACTTCGGCCTCGATCGACGAAATGATCGGGCATTACAAGCGCTCTAAATTCCAGGCTGAGCAGGTGGCCGTCGAAGCGGCGCGCGCTGGTGGGCCGGTGGTTATTGTAAATCCCACCGCGCCTGTCGGGCCGGGCGATTGGAAGCCGACGCCGACTGGAAAAATCATTCTCGATTTTCTGAATGGCAAGATGCCCGCCTACGTGGATACGGGCTTAAACGTCGCGCCGGTGGAAGACGTCGCAGCCGGGCACCTCCTCGCCGCCGAGAAAGGGCGCTTCGGCGAACGCTACATCCTCGGCGGACGGAACATGACGCTGAAGCAGATTCTCGATGCGCTCGCGCCGGTCGCCGGCCGTCCTGCTCCGCGCGTGCGATTGCCGCATGCCATCGCGCTGGCCGCGGGCTACGCGGACGAATTCATGTCGCGAATCGCGGGTCGCGAGCCGAAAATTCCCGTCGAAGGCGTGAAGATGTCGCGCCATCGCATGTTTGTCGAAACTGGAAAGGCCGAAAGGGAATTGGGGTACGTGCATTCGAGCGTCGAAGCCGCATTGGAGCGTGCGGTGCGCTGGTACGAACAAAATGGCTACGTGCCGCGAGGCAAGGGAGCGAAGCGCGTCGCGCAGCCAACGGCGGCGTAACCAAATGGCATGAAAGTGCTTCTAACGTTTGCGGTTGAACCAGAATTTGCGCCCTTTCGGAAGCTGCGTGATTTTGACGATAGGCGAGTGGGCGATATCACGGTGCATCAAGCGCAAGTAGGACAAGCAACCGTCGACGTAGTTGTCACAGGCATGGGGCCGGCAAACGCCGCGCGCGCGTTGGAAGTCGTGACAGTGGAGCCACACACGATTTGCATTTGTTCTGGGTTTTGCGGCGCGCTGCAGGCTCGATATGTCCCGGGGGACATTATTGCCGCTCGCGCAGTGCGGCAACTCAAAAATAACAAAACGTTACAAAGCTCTTGGGGTTTAGTGGAGCAGGCGAGGGCCGACGGCGCGAAGGAAGCTCAGATGTTCTTCACAAGCGATCGAATCGTTTCCACGAAGGAAGAAAAAGCTCGGCTCGCTCCTTTTGCGGACGCAGTCGACATGGAGAGCTTTGCGGTGTTTGCTGTGGCAGCGCAGAAGAAGCTTCCCGCCGTGGCGATCCGAGTCGTTTCGGATCGCTTCGACCAGGACATGGCTGTCGATTTCGCGACAACGGTAGATGATCGCGGAGCGGTCAAGCTCGGCGGAGTTCTCAAGCATGTAGCGTCGCATCCGATTCAGATTCCGGCATTGATTCGGTTGGGACGGGAAAGCAAGTCTGCCGCACAGCGGCTGGCGAACTTTTTGGAGGCGTACATCAAGAAACTTTCTATGACTACGCATGCCGCGGTGCCGGAGGAGTTGGTGGATGTTGCCACGCGGGAGTCGAGGAAGGTCAACTAGCATGAAAGCCGCTGAATCGCTGTCGAGGTTTCTCGACTCTCATGTATATGTAAGAGTCCTCGCCGCGAATTCAATGCCACTGGAAGCCAGAACGAACAAATCGGCGTACTCACTTTAAGATGAGCCAAACCATTTCAGCGTCGCATCCTCCCAAGCCGCATCACAAAACGCGGTCTCACATGCGTGCGGGTGTATATCGCGGCAAGGGGCAGGTGATTGTCGAGACTGTCCCCGTGCCCCAAATCGGCGAAGGCGAAGTGCTGTTCCGCGTCGCGGCGTGCGGCATTTGCGGCACGGACTTGAAGAAGATCCACCACGGCTTTGTGAACCCTCCCCAGATTCTGGGCCATGAACTGGCCGGCACGGTGGTTGAAATCGGCCGCGGCGTGACGAAATTCAAGCCCGGCGACCGGGTCGTGAGTTTTCATCACATTCCGTGCGACGCTTGCTTCTACTGCGAGAAGAAACTTTTCTCCCAGTGCGCGGGTTATAAGAAGACGGGATTGACTGCGGGAACCGGCGATCCCAATGGCGGAGGTTTCGCCGAGTACGTTCGTGCCATGCCTTGGATCGTTGAACGCGGAATGATTGCGCTTCCGGCGGATGTCACGTTCGAGGAAGCCACGTTTGTCGAGCCGGTTAATACTTGTCTCAAAGCCGTCCGCAAAGCCCGCGTCGCACCCGGCGAAACGGTCTTGGTTGTCGGGCAGGGGCCGATCGGAATGCTGCTAATGATACTGGCCAAATACGAAGGCGGCGAAGTCTACGCGAGCGACCCAATGCCGGGTCGCCGCGCAGCCGGACTGAAGTTCGGCGCAAAAGAAGTTTTTGACCCGACCAGCGTCAACCTGCTCGAAGAAATGCGCAAACGCACGGGGGGGCGGGGCCCGGACGTGGTGACGCTAGCCGTGCCCAACCCGTCATTGGTCCCGGAGGCCCTGGCACTCGCGCGGCCGGGTGGTCGCGTGCTACTGTTTGCACATAACGATCCCGTCATGCAGTTGGGTTTCCCGGCGGCAGCCGTTGGGGTCGAAGAAAAGGAAATCCTCGGAAGTTATAGCGCCTCGGTTGATGATCAGGCCGAATCCGCGGCTCTGGTCTTCGAACGGCGACTGCCCGTGCGCGATTTGATCTCGCACCGGTTTCCGCTCGAGAAGATTGCCGATGGCTTGCATTTGGCAGCCCATCCGGCGGACGATACGTTGAAAGTGGTGATAACTCACGAATGAGCTCGCATACGCAACAGCATGGCCACATGAACGCCGCGATTCTCTACGGCGCGGAAGACCTGAAGATTGAAAGCGTTGACATTCCGAAAGTCGGCGCTGATGAGGTCTTAGTGCGCGTGGAAGTGGCGCTGACCTGCGGCACGGATTTGAAAGTCTGGAAACGCGGATATCACGCGCGCATGATCAAGCCGCCATCGCTTTTCGGACATGAGTTGGCTGGCGTAATCGTGGAGAAGGGAATTTCCGTGAATGGCGGAGTCCGCAAAGGCATGCGCGTGCTTCCCGCAAATTCCGCTCCGTGCAATGTTTGCTTCTACTGCCGGAAGAGCCAGCCGAACCTCTGCGAAGACCTGCTTTTCAATAACGGCGCGTACGCGGAATACATCCGGATACCCGGGCGTATCGTTCGTGAGAATATGCAGGAGATTCCGGACCACGTGACGTTTACGGACGCTGCCATGGCCGAACCGCTGGCCTGTGTGCTACGCGGCATCCATGAAACCGGAATTCGCCCCGGAGACACTACCGTCGTGATTGGTTGTGGAGCGATCGGTTTGAAGTTCATTCGCATCCTTTCCCAACGAAATGTTCGCGTCATCGCTGTGGGGAAACGCAAGAATCAGATGGAAGCAGCTCTTCGGCTTGGCGCGGTCGCTGCGTTTGACGTCAATGAGATCGACAATCCTGTCAAGCACGTGCGCGACCTCACCGAAGGGATTCGCGGCGCTGACTCCGTAATCGAAGCGGTCGGCCGTCCGATCAGCTGGGAATGGGCGCTGCAGATGGTGCGCAAGGGCGGCACGGTGAATCTGTTCGGTGGCTGCCCTACAGGCAGCGAAGTGAAAATGGATCCCGCCGCGCTGCATTACTCCGAAATCACCATCAAGTCGACGTTCCACCACACGCCGCGATTCATGCGTGAAGCGCTCGAAACCATCGCCCGCGGTGAAATTCGCGCGAGTGACTTTGTTACCGGCGAAGTCGGCCTGGAAGGCCTGCCTGAAGTTTTCGAGCACATGAAAAACCGCAAGGACGAATTGAAAACCGCAGTGATTCCGTGATCGCCGCTGCGTTTGGGCTGAATGCTTCCTACACCTGAATTAGAAATCGCGCGCAACCTTCCTGTGGCTGGTTGCGCGCCCACCGAAGCCGAGCGATACACCCGCTGGCTCGCCACGCACCACTACGAAAATTTCAACGTAGTAACGCGCCTGCTTCCGAAGGAACTGCATCAACATTTCTATAATGTCTACGCGTACTGCCGCTGGTCGGACGATCTCGGCGACGAAGTGGCTTCGCCCGCGCGCGCCGTCGAGCTTCTCGATGCATGGGAAGATGAGCTGAAGCTAATTTACGCGGGGGGCTCGGGTCCGTCGCATCCCGTGTTGATCGCTCTTTCGCAAACGATTCGCGCGAAAAGTGTCCCGATCACTCCGTTCAGCGATCTACTGAAAGCTTTTCGACAGGACCAGACCGTGCGGCGCTACCAGACCTGGGCAGACGTTTTCGATTACTGCGTCTACTCGGCCAACCCGGTCGGCCGCCTTGTTCTTTATCTGTGTGGCTATCGCGACGAAGCGCGCCAGAAACTTTCCGACGACACCTGCACGGCGCTGCAGCTCGCGAATTTCTGGCAGGATGTGTCGCGCGACCTGGAAAAAGGACGCATCTACATTCCGCTCGAAGCTCTCGCAAAGCACCGGCTAACCGAAGGCGACATCGTGAATCAGCGCTTCGATGCGCGATACGTCGCGTTGATGAAAGACCTGATCGCACGCACACGTGAGCTGTTCTATCGCGGCATGCCGCTTAGCGACACAGTGGCGCCATTTCTGCGCGTCGATCTGGAAATGTTCAGCCGCGGCGGACTTGCGATTCTCGACGCGATCGAATCGTCGGGCTACGACTCCCTGAATCGCCGGCCTTCGCTTTCAAAGTGGACGCAAGCCAAGCTTCTCGGTCGCACTTTGATCGCGAAGACATTCGCAGCGAAATCCGAGCCGGCGCCCGTCACGCCGATAGATTCGTCGGCTTTACATGTAGCGTCACTCGGCGATGCGAGCGCCATCCGCAACGAATCAGCGAACAACGACGTGGCGACTCGGCGAGTTTCGAGCCACGAGCCATACTCGCTTGCGGTCCGCGAGTCGTACGCGGAATGCAATCGTATCGCGCGCGCGTCAAGAAGCAGCTTCTACTTGGCTTTCTACGGACTCCGAAAAGAGAAGCGGAACGCACTGTGCTCCCTGTACGCGTTTATGCGTTTGATTGATGACGTCTCCGACGAAGCCGGCGACCTCGAATCCAAGCGCCAAGGCTTAGCTCGTTGGCGCGCCATGCTCGATGAAGCTGTGGATGGCCGCACCTCGGCGCACCCGGTACTTCCAGCACTGGCGGACACGATCACGCGATTTGCCGTTCCGCCGCGTTTCTTCCACGATTTGATTCTCGGCGCCGAAATGGATTTGACAATCGCGAACTACGCGACGTTCGACCGCCTCACCGAATATTGCTACCGCGTGGCAGGCACCGTGGGCCTTACGTGCATCCACGTCTTCGGTTTCAACGACCCGAAGTCGCCCGACCTCGCAGAGCGCCTCGGCCTAGCCTTTCAGCTGACGAATATCATTCGCGACGTCGGAGCGGACTACGCGATTGGCCGCGTCTACCTTCCGCAAGAAGACCTCAATCGCTTCGGCGTTGCGCAGAACGAGCTTGCCGGTCCGATCACTCCGAAGATCCGCGAGTTGCTCGCATTTGAAGCGGACCGTGCGTGGCAGCTTTACTCGGAGGGTGCCCCGCTCGTTCAGCGGGTCGATGTCGATAGCCGCGCCACTCTCTGGGCGCTGATCCGCACCTACAGCACGCTACTCGCGCGCATCGAAGAGCGCGACTTCGACGTCTTCTCCTCGCGCGTCTCACTTTCCAGCGCGGAAAAAATTCAATACCTCCTGATGGCGGGAATGAAGGGTTGGTCAAAGAAGGATGCCCTCGCGAAGCGTTCTGGTGATCGGCGGCGGTCTGGCGGGCCTTTCGTCCGCCGTCGCACTGGCTGACGCAGGACACAAAGTCCAGCTGCTCGAAAAACGTCCGCACCTGGGCGGACGCGCCACGTCGTACACGCTTCCCGACGGCAACGAAGTCGACAACTGCCAACACCTCACGCTCGGCTGCTGCACCAACCTTGCGGATTTTTATCGCCGCGTCGGGGCCTCCGAGAAGGTGCGTTTTTACGACACGCTCTACTTTGCGGATAAGTCTGGAAGACGTTCCACCATGCGGGCCGTGTCACTTCCTCCGCCGCTGCACATGATGCCCTCGTTTTTGGCATTCAAGGGCCTGAGCTTCGCGGACAAGCGCTCGATCGCGAATGCGATGCTCGATATCGCGATGTCCGGCGGCGCGCCCGCCAACATAGAAGGCGTTTCGATGCTCGACTGGCTTCTTCGCATGAAGCAGACACCGGGCGCGATCGAGCGTTTCTGGCGCGTGGTGCTCGTCAGCGCGCTCGACGAAGAGCTTTCGCGAAGCGACGCGCGTTACGGCATCGAGGTTTTCTGGAAGGCATTCCTGGGAAGCAAGCTCGGCTACACGATCGGCGTTCCGACGGTTCCGCTCGCGGATCTGTACGACGGTTGTGAAGTGGCGCTTGTGAAACGAGGTGGCTCTGTCCGTATGCGCTCCGGCGTGAAAAAGATTCGCGTGACTGAAGGAGCCTTCGCGGGCGCGACGCTCGAGGATGGAACGCAGATCAGTGTCGATGCGTGCGTAGTCGCCGTCCCTCAGAATTTAATCATCGATATGCTTCCGGCGGAAATGAGCGGCGCAGGCTCAGCACTCGAGGGAGTGCAGCATATCCGGACATCTCCCATCACCGGTGTACACTTCTGGTTCGATAGGGATGTGATGAGCGAGCCTTACCTGGCTTTGCTCGATCACACCGTGCAATGGATCTTTAATAAGACGCGGCTCTCCGCCAACGTCACGAACGCACCCAGCGAGATAGCATCGACGTCGGCCGGACAATATCTCCAGCTCGTCATCAGCGCCTCCTACGATCTGGTTCCGAAATCGCGCCAGGAGATCATCGACCTCTGCCTCCGCGATCTCGCCGACGTGTTGCCTCTAACTCGAGACGCACAGCTCACCAAAGCTACGGTGATCAAGGAAGTCCACGCGACGTTCTCTCCGTCACCGGGCGTCGATCAATGGCGCCCATCACAGCAGTCGAGTGTGAACGGGCTCGCGCTCGCTGGCGACTGGACCAGCACAGGATGGCCTTCCACGATGGAAGGAGCGGTTCGCAGCGGATATCTCGCTGCGGAATCAATCACGTCCGGCTTCGGCGCGCCGCAAAAATTCCTTCAGCCGGATTTGCCGTTCGAAGGCTTATCCAAGTTGTGGGCCCGAAAAGCAAAGACATCGCACGCTTAACGATAATTTTCTTTTCCGGAGACCAGTAGCCGGAACGACCGGTGGTTGTAGCGATTCCCGTAACATCCGTGGAATTCACAATTTGCAAAAACTCTTTCGTTGTATGATGACGCAACCCCTTAGGAGGCTCCATGGAGCGGAAGTATAGGCAAAGGGGCTACAGCGACCGCGATTCCCAGGACAAAAAAAGAGAGCGAACCGAACGGCCCCCAAACGGCGAGCCGCGTCCCAAGCAGCAGGATTCGATGGGACCACGCACACCGCGAATGGTTGGAACTGTAACCAGGGCGCGTTGTTCGAGCTGTGGCGCGGTCCTCATGCCCGGCTTTGATACCGGCGGCGAATGCCCCCGGTGCCACACCGCACTGCATAGCTGCAAACAGTGCGTTCATTTCGATACGGGACGTCAGTTTGAGTGCACGCAACCGATCCCGGAACGAATCACCAAGAAAGACGCCAAGAACGACTGCACGTTTTTCGAGTACCGCATGACCGTTGAGAAGGACACTTCGCCGGTGGCATACGCCGCAGCGAGTTCACCGGCAGCGGTTAGCCCAGGGCGCCCGAACGACGCCCGGAAAGCGTTCGAAGATCTTTTCAAGAAGTAACTTCCTGGCAGACGTCCCTTCACAAAGTTTTACCGCGGATGCGCACCGGTGCGCCTGAATTATTTCGGCGGGATTGGAAACAACGTCGGAGTCTTTGCGGGTGCGTCGGCGATCGGCTCGAGTTGTGGGTAGTGCTCGCGGATCGGATCGGGCACTTTCACTTTAGCGTGCGTAAGCAGATGGATCAGCTGTAGCGCGTTCACGATTCCTTTTCCCTGAAAGTGATTGTTGGTCACAACGAACGTGGAACGCGTGTGGCCGGCCACTGTTTCGATACGCTCTGCCCACGGAAGCAGTTCCTGTTCTGAGTAGAGATAGTTGTAGCGTTCTGACGGCGGCGAATCAGGATCGTCCGTAAACCATGTGTCGTAGCGACGGCCGTGCAAACGAATGTATCCGACGGGAGACGTCGTTCGCTCGCTCGGCTTGATCGAGTGGCCGATCACTGGCTGATCGATATTGCAGAAGCCCACATTTCGCTTGTGCAGAAATTCGTAGAACTCCTTGTGCGACCACGAGGAGTGCCGCACCTCCGCCACCAGCGGATATGACGCGAACTCGTTCACGAGTTTCGAAATGTGCGCGAAATTGTCCGGCGAGTTGTGGAACGAATAGGGGAACTGAAGCAGCACCGCGCCCAGCCGGTTCGCCGACTGGATCGCGTCGAATCCCAGCCGTACTTCACGAACGTCGCTCGCCGACGTGCTCGATTCGTGAGTGAATTTCTGCCACAGCTTTGCGGTGAATTGAAACCGGGGATTCTCGGCGGTGCGCGCGACCCACTGTTTCGCCACCGTCGCCTTCATTGGATAGTAGAAGGAAGTGTTGATCTCGATCGTGTCGAAAATGCGCGAGAGAAACTCCGCTTCATGAAATCCCTTCGGTTTGGGTGAGGGGTAGACGATCGACTTCCAATCCGGATACGACCAGCCTGCCGGCCCTACATAAATATTCCGTAATCCAACGGGGCAGATTTTTGTGGGCGGCGGCATTTATGGGTTCGATTCTCTAATATGATGAAAACGAATCGAGGGTAAGACCGTACTATTGACCGTGTCAAACGAACAGCGCACGCTTAGATTTTATTCAGTGCCTTCGCCGGAGTTCGACACTCGAATTGTTCGAGTGGTATTGCATCAGACGTTGCGCGGGACTATGCTGAAAATGCCTCGATGACTCTGACCATTCAACCTTCCCATCCACACCAAAGAGGGGGCCCGAATGAAAATAACGTACAGCCACATCGAACAAGGCTATCGCATCACGATCGAACATGAAACGGAACGGCACGCTGAGAAGCTGAATCGAATTCTGAAACGGTACGACCCCGATCTGGTACGCCTGCACGAATCCCTCGAGAAATGCCCTCATAAGCCCGAATACAGTTTCTCAGTGAATCTGACGCTACCGACCGGCACGATGCACGCAACCGGCGTCGGCGCCGATCCGCTCGGCAGCGCGAAAGCTGCGTTCGCCGAATTGGAAAAGCAAGTCACCAAACACCAGCAGAAACTCCGCAAGGATTACGTCTGGAAGCGCAAACGGCCCGTAGCCACGTTGGGCCAGCTCCGCGAAGCGCCCGCTGACTAAACCGCGAATTGGCCACGGCTCCATAGGAAATTCACTCCCGCGCGAAAGGGAACTGGGATCGTTCCCTCGCGTGGGGGTGTGTTTCCGCGCAACCCTCCAACACAATCGATTGTGATTAGCCGATTCACGACGGCGTTGTCTTCGCGCTCGCAAGCGCGGCTGCTGTAAAAATTCTGTAATCTGCTTGACAATTTTTCGGGGCTCGCGTTTAATCGTTCTTCCAGTTGAAAATCGCCTTCAACTAGAAAACAGTCGTTGCGGTGTCGTTTGTGTGAACCCTAGTTGCAAACGAAATACAACTATAAAACGTCGATTTTGGCTTTTGTTTGCGCGTTTCTTAGCTGCAAACCTGTTTCAACTAGGACTTATACCCGGAGAAATATGTTGTTCAGCCCAGTTCCTGCTCGTAGTCGATCCGTCTTCCCGGCCAGCCTTATCCGCGTGTTTTTCGCCGCCATGGTGGTCCTAGCCTTCTGCGCTCGAGCTTCGGCGCAGGAGCCTCCTTATTTTGTCACCTACTCGTCGGCTCTCGAAGAACCCGGCAATCTGGAGATTTCATTCAAGGGAACCACGGGCACGCCGAAGAACGGCAACCCGTTCACGGGGGGCGCGGTGGAGTTCGAATACGGTGTGAAAGCCTGGTGGACCACCGAATTCTATCTGGACGGGCAGTCGACCCGGAACGACAGCACGATTCTCACCGGATTTCGCTGGGAGAACCGCTTCCGCCCGCTGATGCGCGAGCACTTCATCAACCCGGTGATTTACGTCGAGTACGAGAACCTGAACCAGGCCAGCCGGTCGATCCTGGAAGTCACGGGTCACGCGAGCCAGTCGGACTATGCGATTCCGAACCAGTTCGCGCGCGCCGAGATCGAGCGCGAGATGGAATTGAAGCTGATTCTTTCCAGCGACTTCAAAGGGTGGAACCTTTCGGAGAACTTCATAACCGAGAAGGACATCAACGAATCGGAACCGTGGGAATTCGGGTACGCGATCGGCGTGAGCCGGCCGCTGAGTCTGACGGCAAGCAGCCACAACTGCACCTTCTGCCGAGAGAATCTTTCTGCGGGAGCGGAAGCCTATGGGGGACTGGGCGACACGAACGGTTTTGGCTGGAAACAGACGTCGCAATATCTGGGGCCGACCGTGCAGTTCAACATTCCAAAAGGGCCTGCGCTCTTCTTTTCGCCGCAATTCGGTCTGAACGCAAATAGCGTGCCGGTGCTCTGGCGGTTCTCCGTTTCCTACGAAGTGCAGCAGATCGGCAATATGTTCCGGCGGAAAAAATAATGGCTACTACGCTCCGCATCTCGAGTCGCGGCATTGCACCAACTCAATCGAAGAAGATCCGCGCCACAGCGCTCATTTGTGCGCTCGTCGGCTGTATGGCCCTCGCCGACGGCTCGTGGCTCAAGAAGGTTCCCCCTGATTACCACGCCAAGGTGAATCCGTACGCGGGGCAGCCCGACGCAATTGCCGGCGGCGCAAAGCTGTTTTTGGATCACTGTTCGAAATGTCACGGCGAGGACGCGCTGGGTACCGGAAAGAAACCAAGTCTGCGCAGTGATCGCGTGCAGAAGGAAGCCACAGAAGGCGATCTGTTCTGGCTCTTGAAGAACGGCAACCTTGCAAAGGGAATGCCTACCTGGAGCGCGATTCCTGAGCCGTCGCGCTGGCAGATCATCGCTTTCGTTAGAAGCCTTGGCGCGACGAGCGCAGTCGCACCCACCGCAAATTCGAAAGAGGAGAAAGTGCAGTGATCCGCCGCAAAGTATTTGAATCGTTCGTCGCGTGTACGTTGATAATTCTCACCGGTTGCGGCTCCGGCAAAGCGCCGGACTTTCCGCTCGAAAATGACGGTGGCGCGCCGGCTGAGCAACAGATTGGCGAGCGCCTATTTGTCGACACGCGCTTCGCCGAGTATTTCGCCGCGCACATGACCGGCGTGAACGACCCGTTGTCCGTCGGCGATCCGGTCGTACAGACGGTCCAGAACGTAAATACGGGACCGATGCCAGGCCCGTTCGCAGGCGAATCGATCAACTGCCGGTCGTGCCACTTCGTCGTTGAGTTTCAGGGCGTCGCGGGCGCAGGGAATCGCACGTATGCCGATTTCACCACGCGCAGCCCCATACCGCTGGCGATGAACGGCTTCACCACTACGCCGCGGAACGCGATGCAAATGGTGGGTTCACTGACGGAGCGCACGGTTCCCACGTTCCTTCACTTCGATGGCCAGTTCAACGATCCGGTCGATTTGGTGAAGTCCACGATCACCGGACGAAACTTCGGCTGGGGACCGACGCAGTTTGCCGAAGCTGAAGCGCACATCGCGAAAGTGATTCGCGAAGACAACGGCGTGAACGTGCCGGCGCAGGAATACGGCGAGAACCTATCGTACGCCGTGATTTTTCTCGGCGCGCAGCCGGGAATTCCAAAAGACGTCCTGCTGCCGGCGCAATACCGTCTCGATGTGACGACGGCGACCGACGATCAAATCGTCACAGACATCGCTCAGCTGATTGCGCAATACACGTATGGATTGCTGTTCAAGCAGGATCAATATGGGCGCTACTACGCGTCTCCCTACGACGTCTTCCTGCGGATCAATCATCTGCCGGTGCAGCCGAAGGCGGGCGAAACGATTCAGCAGTACGACCAGCGCCTGGCGAAAGCCGTGAACGGGCTAAGCAATCCGGTGTGGGTGACGCCGTCATATGGAGCGTTCAAATATCACGCACAGCCCTTCCAGTTCGGTGCGACGGAGCTCCAGGGCCTGAAGATTTTCCTCGCGACGGCGACGAACGCGGCGGATGGATCACAGCACGCCGGCAACTGCATTGCGTGCCATATGGCGCCGGACTTTAGCGACTTCGGTTTCCACAACACGGGCGTGGCGCAGGAAGAGTATGACAACGCGAACGGCGCCGGTGCTTTCATGGCACTCGCGATTCCCACGCAGGCGCAGCGCATCGCAAATTTCAATCAGTACATGCCCGTGTCGTCAATTCACCCGACTGCAAGCGAAGCGTTCCGGCACCCCGCGGTGGCGGGGCAACCGCAATTCGCGGATCTTGGGCTCTGGAATATTTTCTTGAACCCGGATGTACCGAATCCGCAGAACGATTTGCAAACCGTGGTTTGTTCGAACGCACAGAATTGCACCGTGGATCAGGGCCTCGCGACGACGATCGCGAGATTCAAAACGCCGATGTTGCGCGACCTGGAAGATTCGGCCCCGTATTTCCACAACGGAAGCAAGGTTCACTTCGAGGACGTGGTTTCGTTCTACGTAAACAGCTCCACGCTGGCGCGCGAGGGATTACTGCGGAATCCACCACCGGAGTTTCAGGGAATGTCGCTCAGCGACAGTGACGTGCAGGCGCTCGCCGCATTTCTCGCCTCGCTCACCGAAGACTACGACGACGCGTAGAAACCTGCCGCGTGTCTAGCGGAATTCAAAGTTAGTCCGCCGCAAGCACCGACGAATCGCTCATCGCGGGCTGGCTGACGCGTGAGCCGGAAAAGGGTCGCCCCACGCCCCATTCCGCACCAATGTTCGCGAACCAACACGTATCCCGGATGGGTCTTATCCGAATATATTCACATGCGTTTCCGCTAGTACTCGCGGACAGCTGTACGAATTTGTTACCATTCAGTGTACGACTGTACTTCGTTCTCCTTCGTCTTCTCCCGCGCTTCTCTATCCTCAACTCAGGAGCCTTTCGCAAACCGCAATCGGTCAGAAACAGCCTGAAACTTTCTGCTCTGGCTGGTGTTTGATTCTGCAGGGAGCAGGCAAGTCCCAAAGCCCTGGTGGGGCGTAATTCGAACTGAAATTTCAGAGAATTCCGTGTTACGGGAGGAGTCTGCAATGCGCAAACAAACTTTACTTCTGGCACTGGTTCCCATCATGTTTCTGGCATTGGGAATCGCTGCTGCGGCGCCCTCTGCTTCGGCGCAAGTGGCTGTTGGAATTTCGGTCCACGTTGGACCGCCAGCACTGCCGGTTTACGTGCAGCCCGCGTGCCCAGTGGAGGGTTATCTTTGGACGCCCGGTTATTGGGCCTACGGCGCCGCAGGTTATTATTGGGTTCCTGGAGTGTGGGTTGCTCCTCCGCGTCCCGGACTTTTGTGGACGCCGGGATACTGGGGCTGGGGCGGCGGTGTATACGTTTTCCACGCCGGCTACTGGGGCCCTCACGTTGGATTTTATGGCGGCGTGAATTACGGATTCGGCTACGGCGGTGTTGGGTTCGTCGGTGGCGCCTGGCGCGGCGGCGTGTTTGCGTATAACACGGCCGTCGTTAATGTGAACACTGGCCTCGTGCGCAACGTCTACGTCGATCGCACCGTGGTGAACACGACGGTTGTGAACCACACCAGCTTCAACGGCGGCCCTGGTGGAATCGCAGCGCAGCCAACAGCGGCGGAGCGTGGCTACATGAACGAATCGCACGTGGCGGCGACGAACGAGCAGGCCGAGCACGAACGTACGGCCGGCGCAGATCGTTCAAACTGGGCTTCTGAAAATCATGGCCGTCCGTCAAACCCGACGATGAGCCACGTTGGCGAGCGCCAAGAAAATCAGCAGCAGCGGATCGCGAACGGCGTTCGCTCAGGTGAGTTGACGCCGGGGGAGACCAAGAACCTCGAGAACCGCGAATCCAACATTAATCACGAAGTGGCGACGGATCGCGCGGCGAACGACGGTCACCTGACGGGCCAGGAACGCGCACAGGTGAACGCGCAGCAGAACCACGTCAGCAATTCAATCTATGACGACAAGCACAACGCCGCGACTCAGCCGGGCGCGAACAGCGAGGTTGGGCAGCGCCAGAACAACCAGCAGCAACGCATCGCCAACGGCGTCTCCAGCGGTCAAATGACGGCGGGCGAAGCGGCGCACGCGGAAGGCAACGAGCAGAAGATCAACCAGCAGGTCCACGCCGATCGCCGGGCCAATGGCGGGCACCTGTCGCAGTCCGAAAAGAAGCAGGTCAACAAGGAACAGAACAAGGAAAGCAAACAAATTCACAACGAGAAGCACAACGACAAGACGCAGCACCCGAAGTGAACGCGACGGGCCGGCGTTGAAGTGAACTAGGTTGGGCATACGACGAGGTCCTTCTTCCGCGCGGCGCTTTTGGCGTTGGCAGGAGGAAGGGCCTCGATTTTTTTGTGCGGGGCGCATCTTGGCGCGGGTTCGCGTTGGGCAGCCCGATTTGGCTCTCGCAGCGATGCGAGTAGTGCGCGAGAATCGTGGCATGAGCTCAAAGGCGAGAGTGACGAGTCTCGGCGAGACGAAGATTTTCGATCCCGCGGACGGATTTGGTGCGGTGAAAGACGCGGTGCAGGTTACCGACGCGTCGGTAGCGAAACGCGACGGACGGTGGTGGATGTGTCTTGCGGGACGCATCTGGGGACGAGAAGCGATTCAGATCTTCAGCGCGTGCCTGCCCGCTGGTGCGCCCCTTTCCGCAAGCGGATGGTCGCTGGTTCCCGATCCAAACGATCCCACAAGGACAGCGATGCTCGCCACGCAAGATCGCAGCGCGCCTTGGGACCTGAAAGGTGGCCGCCACTGCCCGTCGTACGTCAAAGGCTGGGATCCTATTCGAAACGAGTGGGTCGAACGCATTTACTACGCGGGCGGCGCTGAAAATCTGATGGGTCCGTACGCGATCGGCTATCTGGAGTGGAACGGAAAACAGTGGCAGGATCAGCCCGAGCCCGTTTTGGTCGCGCGCGAAAATTGGGAACGAGGCAGCGTCTACGAACCCAACCTTATCTACGTCGACGGGAAATGGCGCATGTGGTACGTCGCCGGATCCAACAGCGAGAACCACTTGGTGCAGGGCTACTCGGAGAGCGTCGACGGACGGGCGAATTGGTCCGATCATCAGATCGTGTTCGCGCCCGAAGAGAAAGTGTTCGACTTTTGCGTTGCGAAAACTGCGGACGGCTATGAAGCGGTTTTTTCGCGAGTACACGTTGCTGCGGGAGAGGCGCCCGCAAAAACAGGACTTTGGTGGTGCCGCATCAGCGGGGAAATCCCGTGGTCAAACATGGCCGACTGGAGCGAACCCATCCAACTCATGACTGCTGCCGACCAAGGCTGGCACACCGGCCCCTGGAAGCCGTCGCTTCAATTCCACGAAACCGACCCGCACCGCCGTTTCGTTTTCTTCGATGGCATCTACAAAAAGAACGAACCCGGCCCCTTCCCGTTCAACTTCACCTTGGGCTGCCTCGAATTTGCGGTCGAATGAATCGCTCCGTTCGCAGGGACCGAAGAGCACGGTGCGAGTTCGTCGCGCGCGGCGCGTAGTTTCAGGTAAACTACTTGGATTGATTGTAGGGGCGTAGCTCAGTGGTAGAGCAGCGGCCTTTTAAGCCGAAGGTCGTGGGTTCGATCCCCACCGCCCCTACCAACCATCCTTCTGGCCGGTAGGCACTTAGCAAAAACACGCGGGGGCAAAAAGGGGCAGATTCGACCGATGATCCGGTTCCGTGGCTTTTTTCAGCGGCACGGGTGACAACCGG
>CAVREY010000015.1:0-98370 GCA_963720225.1 uncultured Acidobacteriota bacterium
CGTTACTGAGCGACGTTTGGGCGGCACCCGTGGTGATCGGGAATGGCGTCGCGCCCGTGCTCGCCGAAGAAGTCTGCCCTGCGATGTAGGTATTTCCCGAGGACTCCGCAATTCCGTTGACTTCATCGGGGAATTGCATGTTTTGACCTGCCCCGCCAAAGTAAGAGGAGTAAACGATGTCGGAAGCTCCGCCTCCGGCTGGATTCAGCTTGATGACAAAGCCGGCCCCATTGGGATTGTTGTTGGCAACCTGCAGCGCGCCCTGAGTAATTGGGAAATCGGCGGAACTTGTTACGCCGCCGATGTAAACGGCTCCGGTCGAATCCGCCACCACGCCGCGGCCAGTGTCGCCTGTCGAGCCGCCAAACATCGTTGCGTATGGTACCGCCGGGGTGCCGGTAGTGTTGTACTTCACCAAAGCGACGAGACTGAGGTTGTTGGCATCACTGGGAACGTTTGGTGGAATCGGAATCGAATTCGTTACTCTGAAATCGGTCGCATAGGTCTGCCCCGTTGTTACCGCTGTGGCATCCTTGGGATCGATCGCGACGCCGAAACCAACTGTGCTGCCCGTAGCGCCGCCGTAGCAGTAGGAGAAGAGCGAGGTAGGCGTTGCTACTGTCGTATCGATCTCCAGGAGAAACTCCGTTGCGTAGCCTGCGTCGCCGCAAGGAGTGCTGCCGGACGCTGGGATCGGCGCAAAATCAAGGGAACTCGTCGCGCCCGTAATATAGGTATGACCTGCGGGATCGAGAGTAACAGCGAAGCCGACATCGCCGAATGGAATCGCTCCGTCGGAGGCGCCTGCGCCGGAGCCGCCGAGGTAGGTGCCGAATATCAGAGCCGTCGCGCTGGAAGTGGCGTTGGTATCGATTTCATCGAAAAATGCATTTCCATTCGGGCTCGCCGGGGCCGCGATGATCGCATTTGAAGAGACCGGGAAGTCGTCCGAGGTCGTGACACCAGAGACATAGACCTTTCCAGATCCGTCCGTCGCGATGGCGTAGGCCTCATCGACGGCACCGTTTCCGCCGTTGTTAACTCCATCGCCGCCCAGGTAGGTCGAATAGACGAGCTGCCGAATTCCAACCGTCGCTGGGTGAAGTGCGGTCACGAATCCAGTTCCGAATCCCGTGACTGCGGCGTTTGGAGGGGAATTTAGAACCGCGTTCGCAGAGACGGGAAAGTCTGTGGATTCTGTCACACCGAGTTACGTACACGTTTCCATTCCCGTCGACAGCCAAGCCGTTGGCATAGTCGCCGCCGTTAGCATTGCCCGATCCGCCGAGGAATGTCGAATACATGAAAACTGGTGCCGCTCGGATTTACTTCGGTCACAAAGGCCGCACTGAAACCGTTGGCCAGTTCCGGCGGAACGGGGGTGATGCCGTTTGACGACGGAAAATCCGTCGATGAGGTACTGCCGGCTACCCACGCGTCGCCATGCCCATCGAGCGCGATCCCGTAAGCAAAGTCGCCGTTTATCCCGCTGCCACCTAGATATGTGGAGTAAATCAGAACCGAAGGATCAATCGTCAGTTCTTTCGAGGGATCATACGTACCCAGCGCAAATCGAACTTCATGTTTGCCGCTAAGCACGAAGCTGGCCGCAATCTCGCGGCGCTGGCCAGCATTTTCCTGATACACGAACGGCTTCTGGAACTTGACATCGCCGCTCGCCGTTTTCAACACAAGCTCGCCCTTGTTGTCGACGTGCACAGCCGACGCACCATCGACGTCGAACGCGATCGATTTCGGGTCCGCGCCGGGCGCGACGACGAAGTCGTACTCAAGCTCCTTCTGATTCCCGTAATACACCAGGTCGATACCAGGGTAGACAGCCGAGTATTTTACGCTGGCGAACGTTGGAATGTCGGTGTGCCATTTCTTCGGATCATTGCCGATGAAATAGTTCATCTTGCCAGGGAGAGGATCGAGTCCGGAGACCTGCGCATCGGAATCCGTGCCATTGAGCCTCATCCGAACGATCGAAGTCTTCGCCGCGCGTCTCGCGGCGGAGCGCTCACTCGGCGTCATTAATCGTTGAACTGATAAGGCGCGCTTCGCAGAGACGTGACGCAACGCAATAACGGCTTCTTGACCGGTGAGGAACAGTTCGTAGCCGGGACCGCGGGAGATGAACTTTACTTCAGGAGCTGTTTGGCCCTGGTTGGGCTCGAAGCTCATCGGAAGCCGGCCGTAGTTCTCGGCGATTTTCCGGGCTTCTTCGGGCGAAACTTTGGAAGGAACATTTGCAGCGACAGCGGTGGTGCTCACGCCAGGCTGCGCCAGCGGTTTTTTGCCGCCGTGAACCATCGTCATTAAGATTGCCAGGGGCAGAATTACCGCAATCGCGAGTGCCGATGCGATTCTTGCGATTTGGGACTTCGTCTGCATGGTCGTTCTCCTCAGTTTGCGTCTTCCCGAATCCTGCTATGGGGCTGATGGGTAAGTGTGTTGCGCCCCGCGTTGCTCGTGCCGGGCACTGGGTTGTGGCTACGAGTCGCGTCGCGCGGAGACACGCGGAGCGTCGAGCCGCGAGCTCGCCGTTCGGAAGCGCATAGTAGCACAGGCGCAAATACGATAAGTACAGGCCTGTTCGAAAATCTCCCGAGGGTGTTCAAAATACCAATCGGGTAATATCTGCAAACGGATACGCACCCCTTCGAGACAGTCGTGCGTTCCAAGCCGGAAGTCAAGGAATCGTTTTTACGTCGGCCAGAATTGTGGCGCAGAGATCGTCGATCCGCGCGGGGTCGGAGTGTGCCCGTACGCGCCGAACCGGTACTCGCCGCATCAATCGGCCGAGGGATTCGAACTCACGGGCGCGCATCGCGGTATCGAGCATGTTTGTGGCGTAGGTGTTGGCCACGAGCGTGAGCAGAGCTTCCAGTGCAGGGACCGGTTCGATCGCTGGCGGACCATCTGAACGGCGCGCGCCGAGAATATAAATGCAGCTGAGTGGCAAGGGATCCGCTGCAAATTCAAGCGACTGGCGTGCCAGAGAAAGGCAGCGCTTTTCGTAGTTTGCAGCGAATCGCGGCAGCGCATCGGGCGAGCCGTACAGCGCAGTAACGGACTCGGGCCAGAGGCACAAATACGGATACGCCGGCTTCACGAGGATTCGATCAGTCTGCTCCTCAAGCGCAACAATATCGTCCGAAATCACGATTAAACCCTTTCTCGCGAGGGCTGCCGCGGTGGTGGATTTGCCAGCACCTTCGGCGCCGACGAATGCTACCGCACGACCACCGAAGGAGATCGCGCTGGCATGAAGGCACGGTATTCCTCGAAGACGGAGGACCAGTCCGAGAACCGGACCAAGGAAATATGTCGCGGTATCGTCAATCGAGAGCGACTCCGGCCAGACCGACCATATTTCGGTTCCGCCGCGGTCGACCCAAAATTGAGCGCCGTCGGAATACTCCAGCCGCAGTAAGTTCTGCGACGGGATCGACCAGATCTTTAGCTCAGGCGCGCCAGTGTGATCCGTGTAGGAACTGACGTACGTCAATTCGGAGGCAAGCTCGGCTGAGGTCCGAGTGAGATTGGGTGAAGTTTTCCAATGAATATCGAGGTCCGTTATCGGGCTCGGCGATGACATCGCGGTTAATTCCGGAATGGGAAGATTCGAGGTGACTTGCAAACCGAAGACGCTGTAGTGAAGTTTCACGTCAATTTCGCGCTGTCCCTAGAAACAAAAAGGAGGCTGGAAGGTGTAAACCCCGCAGCCTCCTAACTAGGGCTATCGAATGCTCAAGAAGTTTCTTTTCCGCCTGCTGCGATGGTTCTAAACCCTATGAAACAAAACTTAAATATGGGTTTTGCTCCTCGGGAATCGTCCGCCGTCTTTGCTTTTTGTCAGTCCGGTATGCTGGGTAAGCTTCTGCACCGTTCCGTGAACGGTAAGTACGGGAGATAGATATGGCTTTTTAAGGTCCCGTTCGACGGGCTTAACCATTGCGGGCCTCCGCATGCAAGTTATACCGGACTCGACTCATGGACTGCAACCAAAAGTTGAGGCAAATCGGACGCACGAATGACTCAATTCGATTTGTTTTCGAGGTGGAATTGTAAATTTTCGTTTCCTCCAGAGTCAGGCATTCCCATTTTGACGTATCGACATACCCATCCATTTCTTCGGCCCACTTCACATTGCGCGGGAAAACTGAGTCTGACTGCTTAAGGAAGTGACCCAGCGGATCGCCGGCCAGCGGCGTCTTTTTTCTGGTTCTGACACTTTCCGGAACACGACCCGCCAAAGCCTCCCGGAGCAGTTTCTTCTCCATATAGAGAGGAAACGGAGGAAGCGACAAAAGAAAGTTGACGACGCGAAGGTCGAGAAATGGGTGCCGCATCTCGACCGGGCACTTTGTCACGCCTGCATTCTGCATCTCGAACAAATTTGACCACTGCGGCAGCGAAAGTGACGCGTGGCCGCGGGGCAGCACCGGATGAGGCCGAGATGGAGTCAACTGACACCACTCGGCCGCGCGATCCTTCAGCTTCAACCGATCCACGAGAGCGGACGAGACCCATTTTGGGATTTCCGGTCTCAACTCGTCGTTTCCGAATATCTTCGTCACGCGTCGCAAGGCACCGCGTAGTGGCGACTTCCGCCGGCGCAGGTACGCAGGAAGCTGAAGCGCGAGAGTATTCCACTCGCTTCGGCGGACTAGCGATTTAGTGTAGGGCCACATTTCGAAATGCATCAAGTTATCGTTACCGTCGCCCGAGAGCGCCACGCGACAGGTCTTCGCAATTGCACCAAACTGCACGAACAGGCCTGCCATGAAGGGGTCGCCCACCGGTTCCGGCCAGTAGCAGCCACCGTCCAAATCGGAGCCACTCTGATTGGATGCCGCGGCGCCTGCGGCAGGCCACCCTTCGAACGGACGGAGCCGGTCGAGCGCCATGCACTCGATGGGAATTTGCAGGTACTCAGCAAGTTCGCGCGCATAACGGCCTTCGTCGTCCGCGAAAAGCGATTCATACACCATCGTGAAGGCGTGAATGTCGGCGCCCGAGCCGGGTTTCGCGGAACGAGATGCGTCCCGTGCCGTGGCGGCAACCGCAGCGGAATCGAGCCCGCCGCTCATCAGGATCGCAACGCGATCGTTGCGCAAACGGTCGGCGACGGCGGGCTGGAAGATGTCGTTGAAATGCTCGGCATAGGCGCGAACGTCCTTGTAGCGAATGTAGCCGTCGGTTGGCGCGGACCAATAGCGCTCGATGCGAATCCCGGCCGTGGAAGCAGTGAGCGTGTGTGCCGGCGGGAGGCGCTGGACATCACGGAACGTTGTGGTTCCTACGTTGCAGTTCAAACCGAACAGCAGGAAATCGGCGACGGCTGCATCATTCAATTCCGCAGAAACTTCTGGGTGCAGGCGCACGCAGTCAAGCACATTGCTGAAAACGAATTGATCGCGGAGCTCGGCGTAGTAGAAGGGCTTCACGCCGAAATGGTCGCGCGCGCAAAAAAGCGATTTCGAGTCTGCATCCCAAATGGCAAATGCGAAATCGCCACGGAGATATTCGACGCAACTCGGACCCCAGGCTGCGTAAGCTTGAAGGATCCACTCGACGTCGGCAGCGTCGTCACGCACGCTTCGCTTGAACTTTGCGAGCTTTGTGGCGAGCTCATCGCGCGCGTCGATGCGAGCGTCGGCAACGATCCAGAATTTCCCTTCGAGCGAGGCCGGCTGGGCGTCGCCTTTCGCTTCGCGCGTGGTTGCAAGAAGTGTGTGGCCGAGGGCGATTGGGCCGCTGGCCCAGGTGTTTCGGGCGTCGGGACCTACGAAGGAAAGGAAACGCGTCAGTGCGTCGATCAGGCCGCGGTCGGCCGGAGCGCCGTCGCGGCGATAAAGACCGGCGATGCCGCTCATCGCGAGCGCGTCCCGGCAGCCGCGTGAGTTTCGGCGGCGGTGGGAGCGTCCTCGAACGGAGTGAAGTGGTGATGCTCGCCCGATGCGTCGTTCAGCACGGTGCCATTGAATTCGAGCCAGGCGTGAGCTTCAAATTTGCCGGGCTCCTGTCGCGCGCCGATGCGGAGATCGGGATCGATTCCACGGCGGAGCAACATCGCGCGCAACGCCAGCGATTGAACAAGACAATTCGGGGAGAAGAACAGGTGGCGAGCGGCGGAGGATTCGAGCCGGGCGATTTTTTGAGCTTCAACAACCTTCGCGGATTGATCGGCGGCGCCGGTTGCAGGCGCACGGCGTTCCAAGTGTACTTTGCGCGAATCCATCCCGAGGAAGCGAACATCAAGCCACGTGAGGCAAAGCCTTGCGGCCGCTTCAAGTACGATCATCCGCTCCGGCGCCGCAAGCGCCAGGAACCTGCGCCAAGTTTGCACGCTCGGTAACAACCCGCCTCCAGAGCGAAAGTTCCAGCAGCGCCGGACTCCTGCCGTCTTAGCGCGCAGCTGCTTCGCGCACTTCGATTAATCCTTCGGTACGCAACTTTTCAATCAGATCGAGAACGTCCTGCCCGCAGCGGTCCGAATCCACTTCGTATTCATGGACGATGGCATCGCAGACTTCGGCGATGCGTTTCGGCTCTTTGAGCAACGCCCAGACACGAGTGCCGACCTCATTCATGCCGTAGTACACGCTGTTTTTCAGACTTAGGATCGCGGACTCATCACCTAGCGGGCACGAGACCTGATCGGGAGAAACGACGACGATGGAGTTGAATGAGAGTGGGGTGCCCACCGAACCGCTCCGTTATGAAATGGTATGAAAAGAAACCGCTCGTCGAACCTGGGCCGCTCGATGATACCGGACCGGCAAGCAGGGCTGCCGGAAACTCCGTCAATTCTACCGGGTGCATCGCCGCACGGCAATAACGGAACTGGATTCGCCTTAAGCACTTCGGCTATAAACCTTGGGATGCCTGTGCACGCCATCGACGTGCAAAACCTCCAGAAATTTTTCCCTCCCGCATTAGCCGGCTGGCGCGCCTTCCTGCAGCCGTTTACGCGGCCCACACAGTGCGCTCTTGCGGGTGTGTCATTCAGCGTCGAGCCGGGTGAGTGCGTGGCAATCATGGGGCCGAACGGAGCCGGGAAGTCGACACTGTTCCGCATCCTGGCCACATTAATCGTTCCCACCGAAGGGCGCGCCGCCATCAATGGATTTGATGTCTGCACGCAGCAAAGGGGCACGCGAGCGCAGTTCGGGTATCACACGGGCGGGGACGAGGGTTTCTACACGCGCTTGACCGGCCGCGCGAATCTCGCGTTCTTTGCGGCGATGAACAATTTGACGCGGGCCGAGATCGTTGCGCGGATCCGCTCGGTGACGGAGCGGTTGGGAATTGCGGATGCGCTCGACGCGCAAGTCCGCACGTACTCGACGGGCATGACGCACAGGCTTGGTCTTGCGCGCGCGATACTACACGAGCCGCCGGTGCTGCTCTTGGATGAGCCGACCAGAAGCCTCGATCCCCTTGCGGCGTCAGACTTCCGCCGTTTGTTGCGGGAAGAGCTGGTTAGCCGCCGCGGCACCACGCTCTTGTTTTCGTCCCACTCGGCGGCGGAAGTTGAGGAGATTGCCGACCGGGTGGTGTTGCTCGAGAAGGGACGCGTTGCGGCGGTCGATACTCCTGCCCGATTGTGCGCGTTGGCAGGTGGGGTGGCGACGCTTGAGGACGCAGTGCCGAAGTTGATGCGCGCGTTTCACTCTGCGGAGGCGACGCAGTGAGCGCGCGCCCCAACGTAACAGCCACGCTTCGAAAAGTGCTGGCGTTCTTCCTGCGCGATTTCGGAATCGCGCGCGGATATCGCGGAGCGCTGGTGCTGGAGACGCTCGAAGCGTTGTTTGGTGTCGCGACGTTTTATTACTTATCGCGATTCGTTTCAAGCGCCGAGCTCTCGCGTTCGATTCCCGGCGGGAACAACTACTTTGCGTTTGCGCTGGTGGGCTTTGCGTTCTTCGATTACCTGGGCATCGCGCTCACGGCGTTCGAATCGAGCATTGAAGAGGCGCGGCAGAACCGTACGCTCGAAGCGTTGCTGGTGACGCAGACGCCGCTGCCGGTGATTCTGTCCGGTTCAGCGGCATATCCGTTTGTGGCGCTGGCGCTGCGAACTTGCGTGTACTTCGCGTGGGGATATTTGCTGTTTGGATTTTCGCCGCGCGGCGCGAACTGGCTTGGCGCGGTCGCGATTCTGATCGCCTCGATGCTGGCTTTCACGGGATTGGGCGTGCTGTCCGCGAGCTACACCGTGCTTTTCAAACGAGGCAATCCGGCGAAATGGCTGGTGCTCGGCGTATCGGGCCTTGTAGGCGGAATGATGTATCCGATTTCGGTGCTGCCGGGGCCGTTGCGGGCAATCGCACGCTTGATTCCGGTGACGTATTCATTGGAAGGCATGCGGGCGGCGTTGTTGTCAGGAGCCGGATGGTCCGTGCTGTGGCCGTCGATTGCTGCGCTTTTGATTTTTGCCGTGGTGCTGATTCCGGTATCGTTCGGGGTGTTCGCGTGGGCGCTGCGACGCACGAAAATCACGGGCACGCTTACGCACATCTAGCGGGAAAGTGGTGACGCCGCCTTGCGCTGCTTCATTCGGACACTTAGAGCGAGAGCACCGCTGGCGGTCAGCGCGCCGGCCGCAAGAAGCAAGCCACCCTGAAAGTCGCCTGTAGCGGTTTTCGACCTGCCGATCAGATACGGACCGAAGAATCCGCCGAGGTTCCCAATCGAATTGACGAAGGCGATTCCAGGCGCGGCCGCGGCGCCAGAGAGGATTGCCGTAGGCATGGCCCAGAACGGGCCGATCATCGCGTTGACGCAGACAACTGCAAGGCCGACGGCGAGAATCATGGGAACCAGGGAGGTGGTGCTGGATGCGACCACGAACGCGACGGCTCCGGCGAAGGCCGGGGCAGCTACGTGCCAACGACGCTCGCCGGTGCGATCCGAGTGCAGGCCGGTGATCACCATTGCCACGGCGGCGGCGAAGTACGGTACGGCGGTGAGCGCTCCCACTAGAAAGTCACTGATGCCGGACAAGCTGCGGATCAGGCTAGGCACCCAGAAACTCATCCCGTAAGAGCAGAAGTTCAATCCCAGATAGACGAACGCGAGAATCCATACCGTTGGACTGGTGAAGGCGGAGAGAACGTTCGGCGCGACGGTGTTTGCAGCGTAAAGTTTCGATTCGGCGTCGAGAGTGGCAACGAGCCGTGTACGTTCTTCCGGAGAGAGCCACCTAGCGTCGCAAGGATGATCGGCGAGATAGAAGTAGACGACGATGCCGAGAAATATCGCCGGCAGACCTTCCATCAAGAACAACCACTGCCAACCTTGAATTGAGCCCCCTTCGCCAATTCCGAGAATCGCTCCGGAAATAGGGCCGCCGATCACGCCGGAGATCGGTCCGGCGGTCATGAACGCACCCACGGTGCGCGCGCGAGTGGACTCCGGAAACCAGCGCTTCATGTACAGAATGATTCCGGGAAAGAACCCTGCTTCGGTGAGACCGAGAGCGAAGCGCAGTGCGTAGAACTGGCGAGGCGTGTGGACCAGCGCCATCGAGCAGGAGACCAAACCCCATGCGACCATCAGCGTGGCGATCCAACGACGTGCGCCGAATCGTTCAAGGAGCAGGTTGCTGGGAACCTGGAAGAGCAAATATCCCGCGAAGAAGATGCCGGCGGCGAAGCCGTAGACGGCGTCGCTGAAGCTTAGGCGCTGCTTCATCTGCAACGCGGCAAAGCCGACGTTGATGCGGTCCAGGTAAGCGACGACGTAGAGCAGAAAGAGGAACGGTACGAGGCGCCAAAAGACGCGCGCGGCTAGCGCACGATCAGCGGAATCGTCGCGAGGTACGTTCACTTGGCTCGAACTCACACAAGCCCCAAGCGGTGCTCAATCTCGCTGACGATTTGTTCGGGCGTGGGAGAGATGTCGACGGTGACGGCGTCGCGCGGCTCTTCAAGCGTGGCGAACTGACTGGCAAGAATTTTAACTCCGGCGAAGTGGCCATGGCGTTCGCGGAGACGCGAAACGATCAGCTCGTAGGAACCCTTGAGGTAGACGACGGTGGGCGCGGAGTCGACGGCAATTTCCTCGCGGTACGACTGTTTCAGTGCGGAGCAAGCGAGAACGGCGTTTTTGTTTTGCGCGAGCCACTCCACGATCTTCGCGTGAAGCGATTGAAGCCAAGGTTCGCGATCGGCATCGGTGAGCGCGATTCCGTCGCGAATTTTCTGCTTGTTCGAAGGGGAATGAAAATCGTCGGCGTCGGCGAATTCCCAACCCTGCCGGCGCGCAATCAATTCCGCGACGGTGGTCTTGCCCGATCCCGTGACGCCCATAATCATCACCACCACGCGAGCACCGGTTACTTCTTGTAGGTCTTTTCTTCGCCGGTGCGAGAATTCAGCACGGTGAAGGTTCCGTCGACTTCGGCGGTGACTTTAATGAAGTGGCCCGCGTCGGATGTGCCTTCAGGGTTGGCGATGAATGTGTCGGGCTCGTTGTGGAGTTTGCCGCCTTCGATCGAATAGTGAAGCTGCCAGAGGTCGAGGAGGCCTGGGGAATCGTGGACCGTTTGCCAGGCTTCGGGACTACCGCCTTTTGTCGCACCGTTGTTCATGATGGCGACGCGAGGATGGAGGGCGTCGACGATGGCGGGCGAGTTCGAGAGATTCAGGCCGTGGTGCGTGGTGAGGTAGAGGTCGACGGTGCCGACGAGATTGTTCGGGCAGACGAGCTGCAATTCTTTTTGTTTGGTGAGATCGCCGAGGTCGATGAAGCGGAATTTTCCGTAGGTGATGAGCGTGCCGAGGGAGCGCGCGTTCTCGCTGGCGTCAACGGGGGCGGCGGGTTGCCCGGCGCAGTAGGGATTCTCTTCGCCCGCTCCGGTGAGCGCCGACGTGATGTGCTCGCCGTCGGCGGTGAGAACTTTTACGTTGATGCCGGTGATGGGGATCAGATCGCCGGGTTTCAGCGATTCGCGTTTTAGGCCGGCGATGGCTTTTTCGTAGGCGGCGTAATCTTCGCGCGTCACGTCGGAATCTTCGCGGTTCGGACCGTGGTCGATGAACGTACCGACTTTGATCTTGCTGAGAAGTTGGGGGACGCCGCCGACGTGGTCGCGGTGGAAGTGCGTGATCACGACGTAGGTAATTGCGGAGACGCCGGCGGACTTTGCGGCGGCGACGATGCGGTCTGCGTCGCGCGAATCGAAGCCGGGCCAACCGGTATCGACGAGCATGGATTGGCCGGTGGGGCTGACGATGAGCGTGGCCTGGCCGCCTTCGGTATCGATGAAATAAATCTGAAGCGATTTGCCCGCAGCGAAAGTGGCCAGCGAAACCGAGAGGGCAAAGACAATGAAAGCAGCCGCGCGAATTGTTTTTCCCGAAGAAGAACGAATCATTCCGAGTCTCCTCGTGCGATGTAATGAATCTTTAACACGCGCACGAAACCGGTTGCATGCCGCGCGCTTGTCCATCGGTTCCCCGTACAGTACAGTTTTATCAGCCAGAAAGGCGACTGATGAAAATTCCCGTGCTGGATTTGAAAGCGGAGTACGCCGAACTCCGCGATGAAATTCTACAGGCCGTCGACAAGCTATGCCAGTCCTCTGCGTTTGTGGAAGGGCCGGAAGTTGCGGCATTTGAGCGCGAATTCGCAGATTTCTGCGGCACGAAACATTGCGTGGCGCTGGCGAACGGCACGGCCGCGCTGCACCTGGGGCTGCTGGCGCTGGGCGTCCAGTCCGGCTGCGAAGTGATCACCACACCGAACACGTTTCTGGCGACAGCAGAAGCGATCACGTACTGCGGCGCGAGGCCGGTGCTGGTGGACATCGATCCCACCACGGCGAATATCGATCCGAAGCTGATCGAGCGCGCGATCACGCCGCGCACGAAGGCGATTCTTCCGGTGCATTTGTACGGACGTCCGGCGGACATGGATCCGATCCGCGAAATCGCCGCGAAACACAACTTGAAAATATTAGAAGACGCGGCGCAAGCGCACGAGGCGCGGTATCGCAGCCAGCGCGTAGGCTCAATCGGAAACTGCGCGGCGTTCAGTTTTTATCCATCGAAAAATTTGGGCGCCTATGGCGAAGGCGGCGCGCTGACGACGAATGACGACTCGATCGCGAAATACGCGCGGGCCGCACGCTCCCACGGACAGACGGCGCGATACGAGCATGAGTTTGTCGGCTACAACTACCGCATGCAGGGAATTCAAGGCGCGATTCTGCGCATCAAGCTGCGCCGGCTGCACGCATGGAACGAACGCCGTCGCGCCGTCGCGCTTCGCTATCTCGAACGATTCAAGGGGCTGCGGCTCACGATGCCGAAGGACGATCCGCGGGATTCTTGCGTGTACCACCAGTTTGCGATCTACGTGGGAAACCGGAACGCGGTCATCGCGAAGCTCGCGGAGAAAGGAATCGAGACGGCGGTACATTATCCGCGTCCGGTGAACCTGCAGCCCGCGTACTCGTCGCTGGGCGATCCGGCGGGAACGTTTCCCCATGCGGAACGAGCGTGCGAGACCGTGGTGAGTATCCCCGATTTTCCGCAGATGACGGACGAGCAGGTGGAGTATGTGGCCGCGGCGGTCACGGAAATTGTCGGTAAGGAGTAGTGGTTCGGCGCTCCCACGCGTCCGCGGCAGGTTATCCCACTACCGGCTGTGTTCGTTGCGAGGGCCGGAGGCTTCTGGGTCGCGCGCCGGGATGGGAGCGAAGCCGGAGACGCCGGAAGCGGTGGCGGCGACGGAGCGGTCGCGAAGGGACTCGGCGAGACCTTCAAAGACTTTGGAGAAGGCATCGCGCAGCGCTAGATCGGCATTGCGAAGCAGGGACTCGATTCCGTTCTGGCCATGTTCATTCAAGCGGCGCATCGAGGAAGCAATCCAATTGTCGGAGGTGGATTGCAGATGTTCCTGGAATTTCGTCGAGGCATCGTTGCGAAGGTGGTCGAGATGGCTCGCCCAATCGCGATGCTGCGCTTCGCGTTCGGCGCGATAACGATCCATCGCGGAGTTAAATTCGGAGGCGAGAGTAGTGCGGCCGTCGTTCAAGCCGGCTTCGAGATGCGCTGCAAACTGCGAGCGGAATTGTTCGACAGAGTGAGCGGCACTGGAATTCAGATTGTCGAGCAGACCGCGAGACGTACCTTCCAATTCCCGAGTGCGTTCTTCAATCAAGCCATGGCTGGCGTTCCTGAAGCGTTCGAGCTCTTCGGCTGAAACGCCACTCAACACCGTGCCGAAGGATGCGGCTGCGGCCTGGGCGGCGAGTTCAACCTGAGTGCGGGCCTTTGCGGACGCTTCAACGGCGACAGCTTCCACCTGCAAGCGGGCATGATCCAGATGCGAGCCGCTCTGTTCGGCAAGCGTGCCGGCAAACTTTTGCGCGGCTTCGTCGGTTTTCGCGGAGAAAGTGGCGCTTGCGTTGACGAGTTCCTGTTCGACCAAGACTTGCAGGCGCGCGCGCGCTTCCTGCTGGAACCACTCGGAAGAGCGGCCCATGGATTCGGCGGTGGCGTGCGCGGCGCGGACTCCGGTGGAATCGAGTTCCTCGGTCCACTGGGCGAGCGCCTGCTTGCGGGCATTTTCAAAATCATTTTGCAGGCTGGCGATGGCGCCGGCCATTTGGGCCGCGGCTTCGCGCTGATTATTTTCGGCGGCCTGGCGGAGACGTTCACGATAGAGCCGCAGGCTTTCCTCGGCCTGAGCTTCGCGTGAATTCAAATCGCGAATCAGCCCGGGCAGCTTTTCCAGATGCGGAGTGAGGCGGGTTTCCATTTCCGCGGAGTTGCGCTCGATGAACTGCTGGCCCATGGTGTCGAGCGTGGGCGAGAGCCGCTGAGTGAGAGCGTTGGCAATGCTCTCAGCGCGGCGATTCATCTCAGAAGTCTGCAAATTCAAAATCGTTTCGAGACGGCGATGCAGTTCGTTGAGAGTGTCATGCGTGGCCGCTTCGATCTGCGAAGAAAATTCCTTGGTGCGTCCGGCGGCTTGCTCAACGTCGGCAAGCGAACCGCGAGCCTGCGCGACTTCCTGGGCAATCTTGGATTGAATTTCGGTGAGGTTGGTGCGGGCTTCAGAAACGGTCTGCGCGAACGGACCTTGCCAATCCTGCAACTTTTCCATCATGCGATGCTCGGAGCTGCGAACAACTTCAGCGGAGCGCTCGGCCATCTGCTCGACCATTTTTTTTAGGTTTCCGTCGAGAGAGGATTGGAGAAGTTCATTCCACTGCGACTGCGCGAGCGACATTTCAGATTCGAGGCGCTTGCGCCAGTCGGCGGTGGCGCGATCGCTGGCTGCGGCAATTTCTTTTGAAACGTCGACGGTGGGACGGGCGGCACGCGAGGCTTCGATGGCTTCGAGCTGGAGGCGAGCTTGGGCGACGCGGCTGGTGGCTTGCTGTGCGGCGTCATGTTCGGCGCGGAGCTGGTCGGCCTGGAGCTTGAGCTGGCCCAACAACTCGTGAGCGCGGGCGGAGCTGGAATCTGATTCAGCGCGGAGGCCGTCTGCCATTTCTTTGGCTTTGGCGTTGAGCAGCTCGGAAAATTCGCTCTGGATGCGCGCGCGAAGCTGATCGAGTTCGTCGCGAAATTCACGAACGCCGGCGTCGATGGCAGCGGTGATTTGCGCGGCTGACGCAGCGGTATTTTCCGACACTTTCGATTCGACCGATGGCGGTTGGGCCGCGGGCATCGCAACCGAGCCAGGCGCGGCTTCCGGCGTTTCGCGATTCTGCATGTTGGTGCGTTCAAAGTCCGCGCGCAGATCGCGAAGCAGCGGATGCGCAGCTTCGGAATCGGCGGCGACAGGAATGCCAGCGTCGCGCGAAGTATCGTGGAACGCCGCGCTCATATAATGACCTAGGGTGGTAGCGACCGCACCGGTACCGGTATCCGCGTGGCGCGCTGTGGGGACAGCTTCGCTGTGACTTGCAGAAGGGAAGTGGGTTTCCGCTTTCAACCAATTTTCCGGTAGCGATCCCTGCTTCCAGACGTTGGTGGGACGTTCGAGTTCGACGGCAACTTGAAAGAACTCGCGGATCGAGTGCGGCCGCTGGACCCAGGCAACGCGGGCGCGAACGTTCGAGTGGGCATCGGGCAATTCGAGCGTTACCCACGAGTTGCGCGGGAGATGGTGCTTCGAAGTGTACTGGCAGCCATGCAGATTGAAAGCAAGCGTACTGGTACGCTCCTCGAAAGGCTGGCCGAGGAGATCGGTGCCGCGAACGATCAGCGGCAGAGCCTCAAAAAGGCGTTCACTGCGGCGTCTTTCCTTGCTGGAGTGGGCTGAGTTCACTGAAAACACCGGCTTCCTTGAAATCGACGGGTGAACCAAGAGCAGTCCCGCAAATCTCTGGTCGAGAGTCGTTAGTGCGGACCGGTGGCCCGGCCCGATCCTCGAATACGAAGCAATCAGGATGCCATCGGCACATGACAAGCCGATGGCTCCGTTGTTACGGTTCGGCGGCTTAGGACTTCTTCTTGGCGCGTTTGCCGACGGAAGTATCTTCACCGCCGCTCATCTGATTGATGCCGTCCAGTGTCTGCTTGCACTGCTGGCCAAGCGCGTTGTCGGCACCTAAGTCGATGCACTTCTGAAATGATTCTTTGGTTCCCGGCGGGATGATGTAGGTCATCTTCTCGCCTTCCTGCTTGGTATCGATGGTGCCGGTGTAGGCGCTGCCGAGCAGATACCAGGCTTGCTGATCTTTCGGATTGATGGTTGTGGCTTTCTGCAATGGCGGCACCGCTTCTTTCAACCTGCCTTTGTTGCTAAGAACGATCCCGAGATTTTTCCAGCAGGTGTCCGTCGCAGGCGCGGCGGCAGAGCCTGTAGCGGCTGCGTCTAATTGGTCGCCCTTGGCGCACGCGGCGGAGGCCGCTGTGAATTTAGCCTCGGCGTCCGCGGGATCTTTCGATGCGGCGCCGATGTTGGCCAGGTTCGTGGCGAGGCCGGTGTAATACGAAGAGGCCGGCTTGAGATCGATGGCCTTCTGGAACGCCGCGGCGGCATCGTCATATTTTCCGGCGCATTCATCGGCTTGGCCCAGATTGCCGAGAATCATGGCGTGGTTGTTGACATCTTTTTCAGTGACGCCCTGCTCGGCCTCTGAGAACTCGGTGGCCGCAGTGGTACAGGCGGCAGTGCGCTGCGACTGGAGGCTGGACTTTTGATCCGCGGGCGCGGTGCGTAGCTGCGTCTTCAGGCCGTCGGAAGTGGTCATGGCGGCGACGCCGGCGTCGAAGTGGGTCTTCATGTTCTTGAACTTGTCGGCGTCATCTTCCTTCTTTTTGGCTTCTTCCGGATGCGCTGCGAGAGTGGCGGCGGCGACGGCTTTCAGGTCGAGCTTGTAGTTGTTGTCTTGTCCGTCAGTGACCTGAAACTTTTCAGAGTAATTAATGTCGGGCAGGGTGACGGTGTAGAGCGCGCTACGAAGGGCGAGTTGGGTGAACTTGCCGTTCTTGTCGGTCTTGAGCGTGAAGGTCTGGCCGGTGTCCGGATTCTTCAAGAGCACGGTCTTGTCGGCGTACGGCTGTCCGTCCTGTCCGATGATTTCACCGTCGATTCGACCCGTTCCTTGTGCCGCGGCAACCGTCGCGAACATACAAAGCACCAGCCACGCACCGAAAACCAGCATCGCTTTTCGCATCACGATTTCTCCTATTCCTTTCAAAGGCAGACCCTTTTTGCCGCGCTATTTATACCCGCTTGGGCTCTTGGACGGCAAGAGTTTGCGCGGCCGAGCACGATCGATTTCGATACCGCGGCGTGCCCGTTTTCACGGGCGATACGTCGCGGCGGTGATATCCGATTCCCAGACGGTGATCGCGGAAATTCCCGCGCCGTTGGGAGTCGATTTCATCTGGCGCGAAGTCTCGTCAAAAATATGCTTGGCGATATTTTCGGCGGACGGATTGAGCACGTCGAACGGCTTTAGCTCGTTCAGATATTGATGATCGAGCGAACGGATCACGGTCTGGACTACTTGTTTGAGATGCACGAAATCGTAGAGCAGGCCAGTTGCGTCAAGCTCCTTGCCGGCGAGAGTGACGCGGACTTTGTAATTGTGGCCGTGGAGATTTTCGCACTTGCCCTTGTAATTGCGCAGGTTGTGCGCGGCGGCGAAGCTATCGTCCACACTGACTTCGAACATGCGGCAGCCCTCGAGTATTTGGCGTCTTCGGAAACCGTGGAGACGCACTGGCCGGAAAATTTGGATTCAGTCCGGGTGGTTTTCCATGAACCGCTCGACTTCGGCCAGGTCCTGCGTGGTTGAGTAATCAGGCAGGGACTCAAGAAAAATTCTACCATAGGCCATTCGGGAAATTCGGTTGTCGAGAATGGAGAGGATGCCGCGGTCGGTTTTCGAGCGGATGAGGCGGCCGAAGCCCTGTTTCAGCGCAAGGACGGCTTCGGGGACCTGATATTCCGCGAAGGGATTGCGGCCGTCCTCCTGTAGAGCTTTCACGCGCGCGGCGACGACGGGATCGCTGGGAACAGCGAACGGCAACTTATCGACGATGACGCAGGAGAGTTGGGTGCCGGGAACGTCAACACCCTGCCAGAAGCTGGCGGTGGCGAACAGGACGGCGTTCGGAGTGGTGCGAAATTTATCGAGCAGGATGGATTTCGGCGCGGTGCCCTGGAGAAGCATGGGGTAAGGGATGCGGCCCGAGACGCGTTCGAAGACATCTTTCATTTGAAAATAACTGGTGAAGAGGCAGAAGGCGCGGCCTTTTGAAATTTCGATAAGCTTGATGATTTCCTGTGCGGCTTTGGCGGAGAAGCTGGGGTCGCGGACGTCTGGCATGGCGGGCGGAATATAGAGAAGAGCCTGTTCGCGGAAATCGAACTCGGCTTTCAGAGCTTTTTCTTTCGGGGCCTGGAGACCGAGGCGCTGCTTCAGAAAATCGAAATTGCCGCCGACGGCGAGCGTGGCGGACGTGAGAATCACAGTGTCGATCTGTTCGAAGAGGCGTTCGCTGAGGATCGGGCTGACGTCGATCGGCGTGGCGGTGAGGATGAAACCCTTGCCGCGACGCTCGTACCAGTAGACGTAACTTTTTTCTTCGCTTTCCAGAAGGAAGGCAAATTCGCGGCGGAGTTCGGAAGCACGGCGGGCGAGCGTGATCACTTCCTCGGGCTTGGGTTGGAGCGCCGAGAGCTCGGTCTCGATGCGCTTCACGGCGGCAGCGAGTTCGCTGAACGATTCCTGATTGCGTTCGAGGAAAGCTCTGCGTTCGGCGATGCCGAACGGGAAGCGACCTTCGCGTTCGGGAAATTGTTCGAAGAACGAGCGGGCGCGCTCGCGGGCGCGGACCAAGTGCTTCCGTAGCGGAGACGCGTCAATCTGCAGCATGCGAAGCATGTTTTCGGTGTCACGAACCAGAACGTCGAACTGGTAGCTGGAGATGCGGCGGCCGAAATATTCGCTGGCGACGTCTTCGATTTCGTGGGCTTCGTCGAAAACGACGGCGGAATATTCCGGAATGATCGCGCCGAAGTCTTCCTGGCGGATCGCGAGATCGGCGAAGAACAGGTGGTGGTTGACGATGACGATGTCGGCCTGTTCGGCTTTCTGTTTCATGGTGGTGATAAAGCAGCGCGCGAACTCGGGACATTTTTGTCCGGTGCAGAGGTCGCTGCGGGCGTCGATCTTGTTCCACAGATCCGAATCGTCGGGAAGAAACGTGAGTTCGGAGCGATCACCAGTGTCGGTGAGTTGTTCCCACTGCTTGATTTGAGAGAACCAGTCGACTTCGTCGATTCCTTTAAATAGTGCCTGACCTTCGATCTGGTGGACCTTTTGGCGGCAAAGGAAATTGTTGCGGCCTTTCATCAGGACGGCCTTCAGTTCGGGGGCGAAGTGTTTTTGGAGGAAGGGAATGTCCTTGCTGAAGAGCTGTTCTTGCAAAGATTTTGTGGCGGTGGAGATGACGACGCGGCGTCCGCTGCGGATGGCGGGGATCAGATAGGCGAGAGTTTTGCCGGTGCCAGTGCCCGCTTCGATGATGGCGTGGAGATGGCGCTGGAACGCTTCGTCGACAATTTCAGCCATCGCGAGCTGGGAGGCGCGGAATTCGTAGCCGGGGTGGCGGGACTCGAGGAGGCCGCCTTCGCCGAAGATGTCTTCGACGGTAATTTCTTCGGGAGATTTGGGCGCGGACTTTTTGGGCATTGCGTCGGCGTGCCGGAGTAGCGGGACGCGGAAAATCTACGTTAACACAGACGCGTGGGGCGCTGCGGGGAGGTGCGTGACGGAGGCCGGTGCGAAAACGCAGTACGAAAGGCGAAGACAGATCCTTCACCCGATGAATCGGGTTCAGGATGACGGGCTGCCGCTTGTTTTTGCGGTCACCTTTTGCCCTTGACAAGATGATCGAACAATACGAACATGAACTCATGTTCATGTATGTGCATACGAAGCTGTTGATGCGAGGCGTGTTGATCTGGGCGGGGGCGACGCTTGTGCTTCGGCTTTGGGGGCAGCATTTGTTTCGATTCGAGAACGAGTTGGCGATCATCGTGGTTTTTCTTGTGAGTTTTCCGGCGATGGCGTGGCTCGTGCGCGCGCTCTGCGCAGGTGCGAAGCTTCCGCAGGAACAATGGGTGAGCGGAGCGGCCTCGATCGCGTTGCCGACGCTGTTCTTCGATTCGTTCTCGACCGTGCTATTTCCGCTGGTCTATCCAAACATCAACGCGCGATTCGCCGGGATTTTCGGCGCATGGATTCTGTGGTGTAGCGCAGCAGCGTTCGCGGGAGTGATGTTTGGGTGGACGCGAGGCGCGGATTGAAGCGGCCCGACCTTTTGCGCGGCGAGCGACTGCCGGCGAAGCCCGTTCAGAAGCGAAGCATCGAGAATGGAGAACGGCTGAAGGAAGCGGCTCTCGTTCTATTTGGAGAGCTGGGATACGAGCGCACTTCAATTGGCGCCATCGCGCAGAAGGCTAGGCTGGCTACGGGCGGGTTTTATCTTCACTTCCGGTCGAAGCGACAACTGTTGCTCGTTCTGATGGACGAATTGCTCGAGGGCCTGAGCCGGCTGGAACTGAAACCTACAGAAGCAGGGAAGCGCGCAGGCGACGTTCCTCGAGCGCTGAGGGGAATGCTCGCGATCGCGTTCTCGCACGATTTGAGATATTTGGGGGCGTGCCGCGCATGGCAGGAGGCGGCCCTCGCCGATCGCGATCTGCAAAAGAAGCAGGAGGAGATTCACGCGTGGAGCACGGCGCGAACGTTGCGGCTACTGAAACTGTTGCAGAGCCTACCCGGTGCCCGCCGGGATGTGGATATGACTGGTGTGGCAGCGGCGATCGACCGGTTCTTCTGGAGTTTGCTCGCGCAGGCATCCGGATTTTCACGCGCGCAACTGGGGCGGCAGATCGATGCTGCGACGCATTTGATCTATCACGCGATGTTCGTAGACACCCGTGCAAGTACTGCTCAGTTGAGATCGCAAGGTTAATCAGACTTGGCGGCCAGCGGATGACAATTGTGAAATCCTTGAAACCACTTCGATATCTCTTCGGCGCTGAGCACTTTCATAGATAGGCATCTTTCGTGCGGCTTTGATCTTTCTAGTTTTGTTTCATTGCGTTCTAGCTTCCGAGTTTATCGGAAACAATTCGCCGTAGGTTCCGACAAACTCGGTTATCGGGAACTGAGTCGATGCGGGCTCGGGGTGAGCACGGAATCGAAGGCTGGATCGTGGTAACGTACTGACTCCTCTATGGCAGAAACGAATCCAGAAACGAGCGTGGCAGAGAGCTTGGCAAAGGGCGCGGCGCGACCGTCGATCGTAATCGTCGGGCGGCCGAACGTCGGAAAGTCGACGCTATTCAACCGGTTGACCGGAACGCGGCGATCGATCGTGACGAACGAACCGGGAATCACGCGTGACCGCATCTATGGCAAAGCGAATTGGGAAGGCAAAGCGTTCGAGCTCGTCGATACGGGCGGAATCGTGCCGGAAGACAAAGCCGGAATTCCGGGCGAGATTCTGCGGCAGGCGAGTTTTGCGATTAAGAACGCGACGCGCGTGGTGCAGGTGGTGGACGGGCGCGTCGGGCCGACGCCGCTCGATCAGGAACTGGCGTTGCTATTGCGGCGCGCGGGCAAACCGCCCGTGATCGCCGTGAATAAGGTGGACATTCCCAAGCAGGCGGAGCTGGCGGCCCAATTCTACGAATTGGGCGACGAAATTTTCCCGGTTTCCGCGGAGCACGGCTTCGGCGTGGATGTGCTGCTCGATGCGATTACCGAAGACATGCCCAAGAGCGAAGCCGAGCCAGCGGCACCGTATGTGAGCTTGGCGATCATCGGGCGGCCGAACGTGGGCAAGTCGACGCTGCTGAACCAGCTTGTGGGAGCGGAGCGGTCGATCGTATCGGATGTGCCGGGGACGACGCGCGACGCCGTCGATACGGTGGTAGAGCGCAACGGAAAGGATTACCGGTTCCTGGATACCGCGGGAATCCGGCGCAAGGGCAAAACGAAACTGATCGCGGAAAAATTGAGCGTGATTATGGCGCGGCAGCATCTGGAGCGCGCGGACATCGCGCTGATGGTGGCCGATGCCTCGCAGGGCGTAACGTCGCACGACGCAACGATCGCGAGTTACGCGGAGCAGTCGGGCCGCTCTGTGATCATCGTGATGAATAAGTGGGACCTGGCGCTGGAAGCCGCCGAGGAAAAATCGGCCGGCGAGCGACGGCGCGGCGGAAAAGGCGACGGCGGGAACGCGAACAAGTTGATTCAGGAGTACGAGCCGCTGGTGCGCGCGCGATTGAAATTCCTTTCGTATGCACCGGTGGTATTTCTTTCCGCGAAAACGGGCGAACGTGTGGAGCGGCTCTACAGTTTGATCGACCGCGTAGTGGATGCGCGCCACAAACGGATTTCGACCGGCGAGCTGAACCGTTGGCTGGCGAAGGTCGATCTGACGCGCGGAACTTCTCCGGCGTCGCGCGAGGTGAAGATTTTCTACATCACGCAGGCGACCACTTCGCCGCCGACGTTTGTGTTGTTTACGAACCAGCTGCGGCCGCTGCACTTCAGTTATCAGAGATTTCTGGAGAATGAGCTGCGGAAGGAATTCGATTTTATGGGGACGCCGATACGGTTCACGCAGAGATTGAAGAAGCGTGGGAGCCGGCAGCGGGAGCGACACGATCCGCGGGATAGGCACGATCCAAAGGGCCGAAGCAGATAACGGCACGCAGACGGCAGGGCTCCACGTATCGGAGTGGGCTCCGTCGCGATCGCGTGACAACTCAACCGAGTTCGCGATCGTAGGACGACAACCGGCGCGGCAGGCGATCCCACGAAATCCACAGAGCGCTCGGGATGCGGGGTTGACACCGGGCTAAATCGGCCTACGATACAGATTGATGGCCAGCGCAGCTCCAGCTCCGGAACGTCTGCCCGTGGAAGAAAAAACTCTCTTCCGAATCGGTGAAGTCAGCCGCATCACCAACACCAAAACTTTCGTTCTGCGCTACTGGGAGACCGAATTTCCCATGCTGCAGCCGGTGAAAAGCCCGAGCGGGCACCGTCTTTACCGCCGGGAAGACATCGACACGGTGAACGAAATCAAGCGGCTGCTGTACGAAGAGGGCTTCACGATTGTCGGCGCGCGGAAGCATTTAGGCGGCGGGAGCGGCGATCTCGCTCACGAAAACGGCACCTCGGAGAACGGTCATTCTCACGTGCAAGCTGGAAATTCGAATGGACTGTTCGAATTTTCAGGCGCGGGATTCCACGACCCGCACGCGGCCCGCGCAGCTTCCTCTCTTCGCGGTTCATCGAAGTCCGAACGTCCACTGATCGATAGAGAATCGCTGATTGCGCTGCGTGACGAGCTTCGCGCTGCCTTGACCCTTCTCGAAGACGAGTGATACGCTCGTTACTCGCATTTCCTCCGGTCGGGACGTAGCGCAGCCTGGTAGCGCGCACCCTTGGGGTGGGTGAGGTCCCGAGTTCAAATCTCGGCGTCCCGACCATTTCGAATCCTCTGCTTCGCTTTTCTTTTCCGTCCAAAAATCAACCGCGCGGGCCGACGAGCAAATCGAGACGGGCGTGGCGCATAAGCGGTGGACCGCTATGCTACAATTTTTAGGCGTGCGGGAATGCGGCGAACCGCCCGATGCAGGAATCCTTTCCAGCTCATTTGTACAGCAGAGCACAGCGACACTTGCGCGAAGTTGCGTGCGGGTGATATGGAGTTAGTTATCAGGCTCGGGCCCGGCGCATTGTAACGACAGGCGAAGAAATTTGACCATTACCACGGACATCCTTCTTTTTCTCGCCGCCATACCGTTTATCTACTACGCTCTCGCGGTCTACAGCACGGCACGATATTTCTCGGCGAACGGCCGGGAAACCCCCAAGAATAACGATTTTACGCCGCCGGTCAGTTGCCTGAAGCCCGTCAAAGGCCTGGATGAAGACGCGTACGAAAATTACGCAAGCTTCTGCCGGCAGGATTATCCGGAGTACGAAATTGTGTTTTGCGTAGATCCGGGCGATCCCGCTTTGCCCGTGCTGGAAAAACTGATCCGCGATTTTCCCGAACGGAATATCCGGTTGCTGATGGGCTCGGGCCGCAACGCAATCAACGATAAAGTAGCGCGGCTGACTCGCCTGGTGAACGAAGCGAAGTACGACATTTTTGTGATTACCGATAGCGACGTGCGGCTGCGAGCGGACTATCTGCGATCGGTCGTGGCGCCATTTCAGAATCCCAAAGTCGGCGCGGCGACGTGCCTCTACGCTTCAACGGAAGAAAAAAATCTCACTCAAGAAATCCAATCCATCGCGATGATTTCGGATTTTTTTGCGGGCGTGATGGTGGCCTGGCAGCTCGACGGCGTGAAATTTACGTTCGGGCAAACGATCGTGACGACGCGCAAAGCCGTGGAAGGTTACGGTGGCTACAAGACGATCGAGGATCGTCCGGCGGACGATGTGTGGGCGGGGCGCCTGGTGGCGGAACAGGGCTATGAAGTAAAACTTCTGCCGTACGTGGTTGAGACGGTGGCGGATTTTCAGTCGCTGCAGGATTTGCTTTACAAGCGCGTGCGATGGATGACGGTGATGCGGCTGATGCGGCCGTGGGGACATCTGGGGTTGATTTTCACCTGGGGATTACCGTGGGCGCTTTTCGCGATTGCCGTTCATCCGACCGTCGCGACGGCGACAGCGTATCTCGGATTGTATCTGGCGTTCCGCATCGCGATGACGTGGATGATTGGAGTGTGGGGCATGAAACAGAGCGGCGTGTGGAGGAAAATGCCGCTGGTGCCGGTGTGGGACGCGATGGCGTTTTTGATCTGGCTGGTCAGCTTCGGGCGCCGAACGATTCGCTGGCGAGGCGTCGACTACTACTTACGCAACGGACGGCTCGCATCGCCGGCCGCTCACACTGCCGCGAGCGCCGTGAAGGCAGCCGTTCCCGATCAACCGCACTTCAAGTAAACTAAAAATCGAAAATGAAAAATTCATTCAAACGATTCAGCGTGGTTCTGCGCGACGCGCGGCTCAGGTGTTGCGCAGCATGAAGTCCTCATCCGGCTTACGCTTCAAAACTTACGTCCTGATTTTTTTCGTCGTTCTATTTGCGCCGCTCGGAAACGTGTTTCTGAGTAAGGGGATGAAGACGGTGGGAGCGCTGACGGTGAACCGGCTGTCGGACATTCCGCGCGTGTTCGTGCAAGTCTTCTCCAGTCCGTACATCGCGATCGGAATCGTTTTTCTCCTGCTGTTTTTTGTGGCGTACACGCTGGTTCTGTCGTGGGCGGATTACAGTTTCGTCCAGCCGGCTTCGGCGACGTCGTATGGCGTGGTGGCAATCCTCGGACATTTCGCGCTGAAGGAGCCGATCTCAATTACGCGGTGGATCGGAGTCGGCGTGATTTGCCTGGGCGTGCTGGTCGTAGGGAATACGCACCCGCGAACCACGGAACCAAATTCATGATCTGGGAAGGCATCTTACTCTTTCTCATCGTTGTGGCGGGCACCTTCGGCGAGCTTTGCGTGACACGCGCGATGAAAGTGGTAGGCGAAGTGACGGATTTTCGCCCTACAGCATTGGTTCGCGTGATGCTGCGGGCGATTCGTGTTCCCTGGATGTGGCTCGGCGTATCGCTAATGGGGATTGCGTTCTTTTCGCTGCTCGGCGCATTGTCGCTGGAGAACGTGAGTTTTGTCGTTCCCGTTACGGCGCTGAGTTACGCTGCGGGAACGCTTGGCGGCGAAATGTTTTTAGGTGAGCAGGTTTCGCGGCGGCGCTGGGGAGGAGTTCTTCTGGTGTGCCTGGGCGTGGCGCTGGTTTTCATCGGAAGAAATTAATCTCGTGAGAAGCCGAACAGTCGTATTGACGAACGAAGGTCCAGCTTGAATCAAGTATTTCCCGCCGACGGATTTTCGCTGGAATCGAAGCGCTGGTATCCCTACCTCATTGTGGTGCTGTTCGCGGCTGCGATTTATTTGGGATGCGTCGTTTCGCCGCCGTCCCTGATGGACGACGTGGACGCGGTGCATGCGCAGATCGCGCGCACGATGCTGGATTCGGGCGACTGGGTAACATCGCGGATCGATGGCGTGCCGTACTTTGAGAAAGCTCCACTGGTTTACTGGGCGATCGCGATCAGCTACAAAATCTTCGGAGTTCACGACTGGGTTTCGCGGATTCCCATTGCGCTCTCGGCGATTGCGTTGTGCGTGCTGACGGCGGGGTTTGGTGTGTGGGCGTTCGGAAAACGCGCGGGACTTTATGCGGGGTTGTGCCTCTCCACGTGCGTAGGGCTTTTTCTTTTCACGCGCATCCTGATTCCGGACGTGATGCTGACGGCGACCACGTGTGTCGCGCTATGGGCCTTCCTGCGAATTGTGGATGAAGAGGAAACGCGCGACCGGCTTTGGGCGTTTCTAATGGCTGCGAGCATCGGCACGGGGCTTTTGCTGAAAAGCCTGATCGCGGTGGTCTTCCCTGTCGGTGTGGCGATCGTCTATCTCTTGCTAACGCAGCAGCTTTTTTCGCGCCGGATCTGGAAGCGGCTGCATGTGGTGAGTGGCTCGCTTGTGGTGCTCCTGATTGCGGCGCCGTGGCACATTCTGGCGACGCTGCGGAATCCGCCGTATTTTGCGGCGACGCTCTACAGCGGCCCGGGGCACTATCACGGATTTTTGTGGTTCTACGTAATCAACGAGCAAGTTCTGCGATTTTTGGGCCGGCGATTCCCGCACGACTACAACACCGTGCCGCGAGTGTATTTCTGGCTGTTTCATCTGATCTGGCTTTTTCCGTGGAGCGTGTATCTGCCTGCGGTGGCGAAGCTTTCGTTCAAGCCTATGGACCGTGCGGGACGGACGCGATTGCTTGCGTTGTGCTGGATCGGATTCGTGCTGATCTTTTTCACGTTTTCGACGACGCAGGAGTATTACTCGATGCCGTGTTACCCGGCGTTCGCGCTGCTCATCGGCTCGGCGATGGCGAGTGTGGATGCCGTGGTGTGGGTGCGGCGCTGTACACGGGTGCTGGCGGTGATTTGCGGAGTCGCTGCGATCGCTGCGTTTGCGATTTACTGGGACGTTCGCAATCTTCCAACGCCGGGGGATATCTCCGACGCGCTGTCGCGCCATCCGAGCGCGTACACACTTTCCCTCGGCCACATGCTGGACCTCACGATGGGATCGTTCGCGTACTTGCGGGTTCCGCTTCTGATCGCCGCATTTGCGGCAGTGATCGGAGCGGTTGCGAATTTTTCGGCGAAGCGATGGCGGGCGTATCTCGCGTCGGCCGTGATGATGGTTTTGTTTCTACACGCGGCGCGGTTGGCGATGGTGGTTTTCGATCCGTATCTGTCATCGCGGCCGATCGCCGAGGCGCTGATGCGTTCACCGGACGGAACTTTGATTTCGGAGCGGCACTACTATCCGTATTCTTCGGTGTTCTTCTATGCGAACAGAGACAGCCTGCTTTGGAACGGACGAATCCAAAACCTGGAATATGGATCAAATGCACCGGGAGCGCCGGATGTGTTCATCGACGATTCGCAGCTTGCCAGGCTTTGGACCGCATCGAAGCGGTGTTACCTGATTGTCGCTGCATCGAGATTGCCGAAGGTTAAGGATGCGGTCGGTGGTGCGAAGATCGACACGGTGATTCAGAGCGGCGGAAAACTGCTGCTGACGAACCAGCCGTTGACGCAAACGTCGCCGTAATTGTTGCCGTAACGGGCATGAATTCGCGTGCGGCTATCGCAAGAAACGGCAGGGCATTGTAAGATAGTGGAACTAATATCATCGCGAAGATGAACTGAGTTTTACCAGAGTTTGGCACAGGGTTGAGGCGCTGACACCGCCGAGTCTGATCACAAGAAGCGGAGGAATCATGAAGATTGCAGTTCTGGGGGGAGATGGATATTGCGGCTGGGCAACGGCGCTGTATCTCTCAAAACAAGGGCACGAGATCGCCATCATCGACAATTTTGTGCGGCGTCAGTGGGACCATGAGCTTGGCGCTCAGACCCTGACACCGATCCGCCCTCTCTCCGACCGGCTCCGCGTCTGGAACCAGCTTACCGGACACACCATTCAATCTTTCATCGGCGACGTAACCGATTACGAATTTCTGGCGGGCATGATTCAGGAGTTCGAACCCGAGGCGATCATTCATTTCGCCGAGCAGCGTTCGGCCCCCTACTCCATGATCGACCAGCGCCACGCGGTGTTCACGCAGGTGAACAACGTGGTCGGCACACTGAACTTGCTCTTTGCAGTGCGCGAACACAAGCCGGAATGCCACCTGATTAAGCTGGGAACGATGGGCGAATACGGCACTCCGAATATCGATATTGAAGAGGGCTACATCACGATCGAGCACAACGGCCGCAAGGACGTGCTGCCGTACCCGAAGCAGCCGGGGTCGTTCTACCACCTCTCGAAGGTGCACGACAGCCACAACATCATGTTCGCGTGCAAGGCGTGGGGATTGAGCGCGACGGATTTGAACCAGGGCGTGGTCTACGGCACGGTGACGGACGAAGTGGCGATGGACGAGGCGTTGATCAATCGCTTCGACTATGACGAGATTTTCGGGACGGTGCTGAACCGCTTCTGCGTGGAAGCGGCAATCGGACACCCGCTCACGGTATACGGCAAGGGCGGCCAGCAGCGCGGTTTCCTGGATATTCGCGACACCGTGCGTTGCATCGAGATTGCGTGCAACCATCCGGCGAAGGCCGGCGAGTTCCGAGTATTCAACCAGTTCACCGAGCGGTTCTCGATCCTGGACATCGCGCATCTGGTGCAGGCTGCGGGCAAAAAGATCGGGTTGGACGTTGAGATTACGCACCTGCCCGATCCGCGCGTGGAAGCCGAAGAGCACTACTACAACGCGAAACATTCGAAACTGATCGACCTGGGCCTCGAGCCGCATCTTCTCTCCGATGCGTTGCTCGATTCGCTGCTGAAGATCGCAGTGAAGTATCAGGACCGCATCGATCCTTCGCTGATCATGCCGCGCGTGAACTGGCGGCGGACGCGCAACGAGAAGCCGCAACAGGGCGCGGTTCGAGCGGCGGTAGCGAACGGAAAGAACGGCGGCAACGGACACCATGTGGAATCGTTCACGCCGGTGGCGACGGGAAGCGGCAAGGGCCGCAGCCGTTCGAAGTAACGCACTAGAATTCGGGCTTCGACGAAACTTTGAGCGGCGACTGGAAACAGTCTCCGCTCTTTTTTTTGCGAACGACATTATTTCACAGCACCGGCATTGGGTCATGCGAAGTGAACACCGTCCATCCGTTCCTCGGAGCAGGCACTTTACACCTCTAGCACGATCAAAAAGGTCGGTTCAGCTGAGAGCGTTCCGTTAGAATCGCGTTCTGAGGTGCTCGCGCGATGGCGCCATTCTGCGAAGATCACCGCGAAGACTGGGAGCTGTTCGCGCTCGGAAGTCTGGACGAAGCGCGAAGTGAGGAGATGTCCGCGCATTTGGAAAGCGGATGCCGGGATTGCGCAGAGTTTTATAGGGCAGCTGAGAGCAGCGTCGCAGCGATCAAAACGCTGCCAGTGCCGGTTCAGCCATCGCGTGAGCTGGACATGCAGGTCGCGACGCGGGCGCGGGGGAATTTCTGGACGACCGCGCCGTGGGTGCTCGCCGTATTATTTTCTGTGCTGTTTGTGATGGCCGAGCGCGCGTATCTGACGATCAAACGCGACTGGGCGACCCTGCAGCCGCTGTCGGCAACGACTACCCAGAACGAGCGCCCGATCATCACGCGGCCGGACACATTTGGCGAAGAAGACGTGAAGGACATGCGCGCGACGATCGACCAGTTGCGGCAATCGGTCGATCAAGCGAATGAACAGGCGGGGACAGCGCAACGAGAAGCGGCGCGGTTGGAGTCCGAACTGAACTCCGTGAATCTGGAGGTCGCGGCGCTTCAGAACAGTTTGAAGGGCGCCGAAGAGCGGCGCGTGATCGCGGAGTCGCAAGCGTCCGCGATTCACGCGCAACTCGCGCAGGCGGAGGACGACGCCCGGCGCGCGCATCTGCTTTCCACGCAGAATCAGCAAATGGTGCGGCTGCTGGAGTCCACATCGCTGCATCAACTGTCGCTGAAAGCGGTGAGCCCGCTCGCCGGTGAAGCGAACGCGCGTGTGGTGTGGGACAACGACCGCGGCTTGATGCTTCTCGCGCACAATCTACCGGAGCTTCCTGACAACCGCGTGTTCCAGCTGTGGATTCTGCGCAAAGGCAACCCTGCGATCGTGAGCGCAGGCGTAGTGCAAACAGATGTGCAGGGACGCGGCACTGTATTTGTGGCGCCAGGCGAAGATTTGAATGATATGGCGGGCGTGGTGGTGACCGATGAGCCTGCGGGCGGAAGCACTAGCTCCCGCGGGAGTCAGGTGCTGGAGGGTAAGCCCTAGTTGTTCGTCAGCGCCGTTGAATCAGTCCGCGCGTTCACTTGGATTGCGTCACAATTCCGTAACATTTCTCGCGGGAATCACCGTTTCCGGCCTTTGCACGATTTTCAAAAGCGAGTAGGCTTTGGCCTGCACTCATGAACCAGGCCGAAAGACAAAAGCTGAAAAATCTGGTGAACCGCCGCCACTGGGGCTCGGCGATCGAGCATTTGCGGAAACTCGATACCGGCGAGGCCGCCGATTTTTTCATGAGCCTTCCGTTCGACCGGCAGCGTGAACTGTTTCATCGCCTGCATGTGGATCTGGCCGCCTCGCTGATCGTTCACCTGCCGTATTACCACGCCTACGTGCTACTGCACTCGCGTCCTCTGAAGGAAATGAAGGCGATCATCGACTCGATGGCGCCGGGCGACCGGAGCCACTTTCTGGATGCGCTGCCGGAAGAGGCGTGGAAACTCTTGCAGGACGAACTGGCGAATGCGCCGGGTGGCTCAACAGCGAGCGCGAGCCCAGAGTCCGCGACGCCAACGTCTGCGATGAATGAGGATGCGGCGCCAGCTGCGGTGTTAGCGCCCATCGAGAGTGTGGGGCAAGTTTCGGCTGAGCCGGATGCCGGGCCGGAAGCGTTGACCGAGTCGGGCAGCGTGGTCGTAGAGGAAGTTGCGCCAGAGGCTGCGCAGGTTACCGAGCCCGTCGTTGAACCGATTGTGGAGGCGCGGCAGATCGAGAAGAGCTATCGACAACCGGATGGACGCGACATTCAAGTGATTGCGCCGGTGGATTTTTCGATTGAACCGGACACGATCATCGCGCTGCTGGGGCCGAGCGGATCGGGAAAGTCTACGCTGCTACGCATGCTTTCGGGGCTGGCGCAGCCGACGTCAGGCGAAGTCCTGTGGCACGGCAAGCCGATGGGGCATTGCCAACCGAACGTGGCGATTGTGTTTCAGAGTTTCGCGTTGTTTCCGTGGCTCACGGTGCTGGACAACGTGGAAGCGCCGCTGCTTGCGCGAGGGACGTCGCATTTTGAGCGGCACCGCAAGGCGTTGAGCGCGCTCGCGTCGGTCGGTTTGAAGGGATTCGAGAACGCGTTCCCGAAGGAACTTTCGGGCGGAATGAAACAGCGCGTAGGATTTGCGCGGGCGCTGGCCGTCGAGCCTGAAATTCTTTTCATGGACGAACCGTTCTCCGCGCTGGACGTACTGACCGCGGAGTCGCTGCGCGGCGAATTGTTGGAGTTGTGGCTGGCGAAGAAAATTCCGACGCGCTGCATTTTCATCGTGACCCACAACATCGAAGAGGCCGTGCTGCTGGCCGACCGGATCATCGTGCTGGGGCGGAATCCGGCGCGCATTCGGGCCGATTTTCGCGTGCCGCTGCAGCATCCGCGCGACCGCAAATCCGCGGCATTTGTGCTCTACGTGGACTACATCTATAAGGTTATGACCCAGCCGGAGCTGAAGCTGGCTCCGCCGACACGCGCGGGACACACCGAGCGCGCCGCTGCGCAGATGATTCCGCACGCGCGGCCGGGCGGAATTTCCGGGTTGGTGGAGTTGCTGAACGACCGCGGCGGAGAAGAGGACATCTATCACGTCGCGGACGATCTGCGGCTAGAAGTCGACGACCTGCTGCCGATTCTGGAAGCGTCGCAGATGCTCGAGCTCGCGACGGCGAATGAAGGGGACGTGAAGCTGACGCCGGCCGGAAAAGCGTTCGCCGAAGCGGACATTTCCACGCGTAAAGATTTGTTCCGCGACGCAGTGCTCGCCCATATTTCGCTGCTGCAGCAAATGCACTCCGCGCTGCACAAGAAATCCGACCATTCGATGCCGCTGGAATTCTTCCGCGATCTGCTGGACGAGAGATTCGCACAAGTGGAAGTGGAGCAGCAGATCGACACGGCGCTTCAGTGGGGCCGCTACGCGGAAATTTTCACCTACGATCCTGATACGGATACTCTGCGTCTCCACGGAGCCGGGCAGACTGAAACTGTAGCGGAAACGGGTACGCGCGGCTAATGGCACGCCAGAACGCGCCAGCGTCTGCGCCGCTCACCTGGGGCACGATTCCCGCGGCCGTTCCTTCCATCGTGCGCGACCTACCGGTGATTTTCGCGGCGTTCGCGCTTTTCTACGCGCTGCTTTCGCTCACGCACTACTGGCTCACGCCGGTGAGCGTCGAAACACAGATCAACCTTTCGCCGTCCGCGCTGCCGAAGTACGCGATGTACTCGGTGCTGCGGATCGCGATTGCCTACCTGCTGAGCCTGGGCTTCACGCTGATCTACGGCTACATCGCCGCCTACAACGCGCGCGCGGAAAAGTTCATGATACCGCTGCTCGATACGCTGCAATCGATCCCGGTGCTGAGTTTTCTTCCCGGCGTGATGGTCGCGATGGTGTCGCTATTCCCCACGCGGCAGATCGGCGTGGAACTCGGTTCGATCCTGCTGATTTTTACCGGGCAGGTGTGGAATATGACGTTCAGTTACTACTCGTCGCTCAAAAGCATCCCACGGGAGATGCGCGAGGTGGCGGTAGTGTATCGCTGGAGCTGGTGGCAGCGATTCACGCAGATGGAGCTGCCGTACGCGACGATCGGCCTGGTGTGGAACTCGATGATGTCCGTAGCGGGCGGATGGTTTTTCCTGATGGCGTGCGAGATGTTCACGCTGGGGAATCGCGACTTGCGTTTGCCGGGGCTGGGTTCGTATCTGCAGACGGCGGCTAACGAAGGCAACACTCGTGCGATTTTCTGGGGTCTGGGAGTGATGGTGACGATCATCATCCTGATCGACCAGCTGATCTGGCGGCCGGTGATCGCGTGGGCGGAGAAATTCAAATTCGAGCAGGTCGAATCGGCGGACGCGCCGCACTCGCCGGTGCTCGATTTTCTGCGAAGCTCGAAGATTCTGACGTGGCTGGGAAGATTCACGACGCGGCCTGCGCGTGAATACGTGACGCTATATTTTGCGCGGCGGCGCACGGCGGAAGTAGACGTTCCGGAGCCGAGCAAGAGCGGGCCGTGGATCTGGCGGCTCGCGACCTTGGTCACGGCGGCGGCGCTGCTTTATGCCCTGGCGCGAATTATCGCACTTCTCTCCCATTTGACGCGTCCGGAGCTTTCGAGCATCGGATGGGGTGCGGGCGCGACATTGCTTCGCGTGATCTTCACATTGTTTCTGGCGGGATTGTGGACTGTGCCGATTGGCGTGTTGATCGGACTGAAACCGAAGCTCGCCGCAATCGCGCAACCGATCGTTCAGATACTCGCGTCCGTGCCGGCGACGGCCCTGTTTCCCGTGATCCTGTTGATTTTGATTCGCGCCGGAGGAGGGCTGGGAATCGGCTCGATCGTGCTGCTCCTGCTCGGGACGCAGTGGTATCTGCTGTTCAATATTATTGCGGGTTCGATGTCGATCCCGACGGATTTGAAGGAAGTGACCAGCGTGTTCCGGTTCGGTCGGATGGAGCGCTGGCGCGGGCTGTTCCTGCCGGGAATTTTCCCGTTTTTGATTACGGGATTTATCACGGCGTCGGGCGGCGCGTGGAATGCGAGTATCGTGGCGGAATATTTCAGGTTCCGCGGGAAGACTTACTCGGTGACTGGACTTGGAGCGGTGATCAGCAATGCGACGGATACCGGGAACTTTGCACTGCTGCTTGGCGCGACGATCGTGATGGCGGCGATGGTAGTGACGATCAACCGGCTGGTGTGGCGCCGACTCTATTCGGTGGCTGCGACGCGGTACAAACTCGAGAGCTAGATTCGCGCTTCCGGCCAGTGACGCCGTCGCGTCGCGCGACGGTCCTACCTCTTTACGGCCCAGTGAAGGCCGATTCCGCCGAGGATGAAAGCGCGCTGGTCCACGCTGGAATATCCCATCTGCTGCAAGAGCGACGAGAAATCCCGCATGGTGGTGAAACTGCGAATCGAATCGGGAATGTAAGTGTAAATGCGCGGGCGGCCGTGCAGCATCAGACCCCACGCTGCGCCCTGCACGTAGAGATAGCCGAGATACATCTCGCGAAACACGCGATTGGCAGGCAGGAAGAAATCAAGGCTCACCATCATTCCGCCCGGTCGTGTGACGCGTTCGATTTCGCGCACAGCTTTCTTCAGGTCCGGAAAATTGCGCAGGCCGTAGCCGATGAAGACGCAGTCGAATGACGCGTCGGCGAAGGGGAGAAGCGTTGCGTCCGCGCAAGCCGCTTCGGCGACGCCTTGCGAGTGCGCGAGTTGCAGCATCCCCTCGGTAATATCGACGGCGACGGAGCGCGCATGCGGCAGCTTTTCCTGGACGAGTTTTGAAAAATCGCCGGTGCCGGAGGCAAGGTCGAGAACCATCGCGTTCGTTGGAAGCGTGGCGCGGGCGACGCCGAGTTTTTTCCAGCGGCGATCCATGCCGTAGGAAAGGATGCGCGTAACGAAGTCGTAGCGCGGCGCGATGGTGTTGAACATCGCGCGCATGAGTTTGGAATCCTGGCGTTCGGCGGGAGTGGGCATTGCGCGAAGAAATTCTACACGGATACGGGAGTGAAGGCACGTCCGCTATGGCTCATAGGGAAGCGGAAGGGAGGGAGAGGGCGCGGGGGAGTAGGGCGTCGAGGTTGTGTTCGGCCGCTGGGGCTTGCTGGCCGAGTTTGGCTTCGATTTGGCGACGGATGGCGCGGACGGTGTCGAGTTCGGTGCCGGGTTTTGTCGACATAAGAGCATCGGCGCGGACCAAGCAGGCGTATACCAGATCGTCTTCGACACCGCGGCGGCGAAGGAACTGGCCGTAGTTGAACCAGTCGAGACCCTGGGCGTAGGGATCGCCGGCGGTCGCGTCGAGCAAGAGAGCTCGTTGGTAGGATTTCAGAGCGCCGGCCAGGTCACCGGATTTCTCCTGTGCGTCGGCGAGATGCACGAGCGCGAGACTTTCAAGCTTAGGCTGATTGGCCTGCTGCGCCATTTCGAGCGCGATGGACTCGCTTTTCAGCGCTGCGGCGGTTTCATTGAGCTGAGCTTCGTCATCGCCAAGCTGCACGGTGCCGGCGATGGTGTCCGCGGTGGCGGCTGCCGGATTTCCGGTTTGCGGTGTAGCGGAATCGAGATAGGCCTTCCAATGGCGAGCGGCGGAAGCGTAAGAGCCGGTGGCATCGTAAGCGCGCGCGAGATACAGATGCGCGTTCGGCTGGTTTGGATCGAGCTCGATGGCTTTGTTCCAGGAATCAATCGCGATTTCGGGATGTTGGAATTTCGCGGCGAGCAGGCCGTAATTCACCAGCGCGTCGACGTCATTCGGGAACCGTTCGAGAAATTTTTGGTAGTCGGCATAGGCTTCGTCGTAGCGACCGTCGTCGATCAGCGCGCGCGCGTAGGATTCCTGCAGCGCGATGTTCGTGGGATTGATATCGACCGCTTTGGCGAACGCCGTGAGAGCTGCGTCTTTTCTCCCGTCGTGCGCTTCGGTGCGCGCGATACGTTGCTGGGTGCCGCTGTCGTAAGGGTTGATGCGCGCGGCACGCTCGAGCGATGCGAGATTGCCTTCGCTATTGCGCATCACGAAGTGCGCTTCTTCGAATCCGCCCCACAGGAACAGCACGCCGACGATCGCGACACGCCCGACGAGTCGCCACGCGGCGTGCGATGGTGTGGCCGTCGGAACGATTTCCGTAGCGGTGGTGTCGGTTTGCGACTGCGCGGCGCGGTCAACGAGCATCGATGAGACGCGCGCGTCGCGCAGCTTCCAGAGCGCGCCGTCCAGAATGAAGTGGTGGATGTTTACCAACGAGAGAAAAATCAGAAAGCTGGTGCTGAAGTCATAATGGAACAGGATGCTGACCAGCCAGGGACCCGGGATGAAGAGCGCGATGCCGCCTGCGACGAGCGTGACGAAGTACGCGCCCATTTTCCATTTCGTGATGCCTTCGGCGCGAGCCTCACGGCGCTGGTAGTAGCTGGTGATCCAAAGATATTGCGTGGAGTGCAGGACGGCCAGGATGCCGCTGCTGTAACGCGTTTGCGGAATTTCACCGCCGGAGCGCATTTCGATCAGCGTGGGCAGCACGAACCACAGAAACTGAGTCGCGGCGAGAGTGAGCGGAGCAGCCATCGCGCGAGCGCCTTTGATTCGGACGAGGCGGTGCAATCCGAGAAAAGTAAAAATCGCAAAAGCGCCACCCAGTATCGCCCGCGCGGGCCACGTGAATTTCGACGGCAGGCCGAGCGAGAGAATGAGCGGATCGTTCGACGCCCCGGTGTTGAAGCTGGCGAGCAGCATCAGGTATGACGCGACAAATGCTGCACGGAGCCAGCGCCGCTCGGCCTGCTGAATATCGGCACCGCTCCGACGGACGAACATCATCAATAGGCCAAAGTTCTGACCGGTGTAATGCCACGGGCTCCAGAAAATGTAGAGCGTGAAAATCCACGGGAAGAAACCTGGAGACGCGTGCATCACGACGCCGGTGAGGACGACCAGCAGCGTGACATGCAGCGTGACGATCTTGTATTTTTCGAATTGCGCGCGGGAATGATAGGCGCGGTAAATCGTGGCCATGAAGTGCGGATAGTTGAAGATTACCGCGAGGATGTAAAAGGTGATCGCCCAGCCTTTCGAGTTTCCGGGCGCGAACAGAAATGTGGCTGCGAGAAGCGGAGCGGACCATCCGCCGCATCCGACAAGCCAGTCGAGCCACGGAGTATAAATCCACGGCGAGGTGGGCTTTGCCGCGGCAGCAGTGGATGTTGGCGGTTCCGCGTGTGGCGGCGCGGATACGGGTTCGACAGCGGTGGACAAGCGAAAACCTCTTTTTCTTCTGGAGCGGCGATTGATTCACAGTGTACTTCGCATGTTGTGCGAGCTCATGCGCGGCTCTGGCGCCGATGTTGAAAGCGTAACTTCCCTGTGCTAGAGGTGGCTGCGGCGCGCGAAAGCATTCCCAGTACCGGGATCCCGGAATCTGTGGCTTAATACTGGTCTGCGCGTGCGTTCATTGGGCGTTCAAGTCGCCGGGAAGTTTTACGCCCGATCCTGCGGAATCATCTGCTGCGCGAACCGCTTTTGGCGAATCTGATACGGAGAGGAGTCTCATATGCAACTCGGAATGATCGGACTGGGACGGATGGGCGCGAACATGGTTCGGCGCTTGCAGAAGGGCGGGCACGAGTGCGTGGTGTTCGATATGAGTCCTGCCACGGTACAGGCGCTGGCGAAGGAAGGACCGACGGGCGCCACGTCGATCGACGACTTCATCGCGAAAACGAAAACGCCGCGCGCGATCTGGCTGATGGTGCCGGCCGCGGTGGTGGATAGCACGCTCCAATCGCTGATACCGAAGCTTGCCAAGGACGACATCCTGATCGACGGAGGCAACTCGTATTACATCGACGACATACGCCGCGCGAAAGAACTGACCGCGAAGGGATTTCATTATGTGGATGTTGGCACCAGCGGCGGCGTGTGGGGCCTGGAGCGCGGCTATTGCATGATGATCGGCGGCGAGAACGGCGTGGTGCAACACCTCGATCCGATTTTCAAGACGCTGGCGCCGGGAGTCGGCGACATTCCGAAGACAGCGGGCCGCGAAAAAATGGGCGGAACGGCGGAGCAGGGCTACTTGCACTGCGGTCCTTCGGGGGCTGGACACTTCGTGAAGATGGTTCACAACGGAATTGAGTACGGCGTGATGGCCGCGTACGCGGAGGGGTTGAACATTTTGAAGCACGCGAACGTGGGCAAAGTGAAGCGCATCGAAGACGCAGAGAACACGCCGCTGCGCGATCCCGAGCACTACATGTACGACTTGAACCTTCCGGACGTGGCGGAAGTGTGGCGGCGCGGCAGCGTAATCGCGTCGTGGCTGCTGGATCTGACCGCGATCGCACTGGCAAAATCGCCGGACCTTGCGAACTTCACGGGCCGCGTTTCGGATTCCGGCGAAGGCCGCTGGACGATTCAGGCGGCGATCGAAGAGGGAAGCCCGGCGCCGGTACTCACCGCAGCGTTGTATGAACGCTTCACGTCCCGCGGCGAAGCTGACTTCGCGAACAAGTTGCTCTCCGCCATGCGCTTCGAATTTGGCGGCCACCACGAACAAAAGGCGTAATTTCGGGGCGCCGCGCAGGTGCGCAGACAGAACGCAGACGTAGCGGCGTTCCGGCTTCAACAACTCCAGCCGGTCGAATTTCGAAGCGAAGGAGAGTTTTCGAATGAGTTCCGCACCTCAGTTGAACAACTCCGATCACATCCCGTCTGACGCATTCGTTTTTTTCGGGGCGACCGGCGATCTGGCGCACAAGAAAATCTTTCCGTCGCTGCAGTCAATGATCAAGCGCGGCAATTTGAACGTGCCGGTGATCGGCGTCGCGAAAGCTGGATGGAATCTGGAGCAGTTGCGCGAGCGCGCCCGGGACGGAATCCAGAAGTTCGGCGGCGGGGTGGACGAGAATGCATTCGCTAAGCTTCTTACGCTGCTGAACTATATCGACGGCGACTACGAAGACCCATCGACCTTCACGAAGCTGCGTCAGATGCTTGGTAACGCAAAGCATCCCGCGCACTATCTCGCGATTCCGCCGAGCTTGTTTGGCGTGGTCGTCGAAGCACTCGGTAAATCCGGCTGCGCGAAAGACGCCCGCGTCATCATCGAAAAGCCGTTCGGCCACGACCTCGCATCGGCACGCACGTTGAACAAGATTCTGCTCTCGGTATTCCCGGAACAATCGATCTTTCGCATCGACCACTACCTCGGCAAAGAAGCCGTCGAGAACGTTTTGATGTTCCGCTTCGCCAATTCTTTCCTCGAGCCGATCTGGAATCGCAATTACGTTCACAGCGTGCAGATCACCATGGCCGAATCATTCGGCGTGCAAGGGCGCGGAAAGTTTTATGACGAGACGGGCGCGATCCGCGACGTGATTCAGAACCACCTGCTCCAGGTGATCGGCTTTTTGACGATGGAACCGCCGACGCGGATGTATGCCGATTCACTGCGCGACGAGCAGGTGAAAATTTTTCACGTGATTCCGCCGCTGAAGCCCGAAAACGTGGTGCGCGGCCAGTTCAGCGGTTATTTAAAGGAACCGGGCGTCGCACCGAACTCGACAGTGGAAACCTTTGCAGCTGTGCGCCTGGAAATCGATTCGTGGCGCTGGGCAGGCGTGCCGTTCCTGATTCGCGCGGGCAAATGCCTGCCTGTGACCGCGACGGAAGTTCTGGTGAAACTGCGGCAGCCGCCGCTCAGCAAGCTTCCGCCTGGTTCGAACTTCTTCCGCTTCCGCCTTGGCCCCGACCTGTCGCTCAGCCTCGGAGCACGCATCAAGCGGCCGGGTCCACTTATCGACACAATTGCAACGGAATTGACTGCGGTGCAGCAGTCGCTCGCAAACGAAATGGACGCGTACGAAAGACTCCTCACCGACGCGATGAAGGGCGATCCATTGCTCTTCGTCCGGCAGGACGCCGTGGACGCCGCCTGGGTGATCGTCGATCCGATCCTCAATGATACGGTCCACGTTCACCAGTACGAGCCCGGCACGTGGGGCCCCGACGAAGCGCAGCGCTTGGCGATGGATATTGGCGGCTGGAACAATCCGCAAGGCAAACCTGGCGGCTGATCGAATTCACGTCGCGCAAAAACAAAAAGCCGGCGCCGCTTGCACACGAAGTGACGCCGGTTCGTTCGAACTGAGCTACGCCTTCGGTTTGCTGTCGTGGTCGTAGTATTCGTAGGCGGACATCGCTTTCGTCCCACCTTTCTTCCACACGCGGTCATCTGCAGGCAGTTTTCCCAGTACGCGTGCCATTTCGCGAACGTGCGTGGCGACCGCGCCGCAGCATGAGCCGATATAGTTGACGCCCATGTCGCGGGCTTTTGCGGCGTACTCACCCATTTCGCGGCGAGTGAGTTGATACGGCTCGAGCTGGTCAGGGAACGCAGGCAGGCTGGTGAAGTCGCGATGCGTGTGCGTGGTTCGGTACGCGACGGGCTGGCAACCAATGTAGCCGTGAACGGCGTCGCGCATTTCTTTCATCAACGGCAAGGTGTGTTCGGGGCTGCGCAGGCAGTTAATGCCGACCACGTCCGCGCCGGCGTCGGCGAGTTCGCGCGCGGCTTGCGCGGCGGTGCGGCCGTCGGTGGTGACGTCTTCATTTTCGAAGCAGACTGTAACCATCACGGGCAAGCCGGTAGCTTTGCCGCGTTCGACGGCAAGCAGCGCTTCGCCGACGTATGAAAACGTTTCGCCGATGATGAAGTCGACGCCTTCGGCGACCTGGACTTCCAGCTGCTCGTCGAAAGTCTTGCGGACTTTGTCGGACGAAGCGTTGTCGTTGGGCTCGTACATCCAGGTGAGGCTCAGATTTCCCGCGACCAGGCATCGGTCGCCGGCGGCTTGCTTGGCGATCCGCACGGCGGCGCGATTGAGTTCGGCGACGCGGTCTTCCATGCCGACCGTGGCGAGTTTGTCGCGGCTGGCGTAGAAGGTGAGCGACTGAAGCACGTCCGCGCCGGCATCGCGAAATTCCTTGTGAAGTTCGAGCAGCGCTTCGGGATTATTCAGCGCGACTTCCGGCGTGAATGGTCCCGCGCGAACCCGGCCGCGCTTTTCGAGTTCGAGCAGGTAACCGCCATCTCCGAGCACCGGCCCCGCTGCCAGCATCTCGAGAAGATTTCTTTTCTTTGCCATAACGAAACGCCCCCTTTTACAACCACGTCCGCGAGATAAAAACCCGCGGCCCAGGAAATTGTTTTATGCCGATGCGCGCCTGGTCTTGCCGCCCTTCCAATCGCGAAGCGCGCGCTGCGCTGCGTTGTAGCCCGGCGCGCCCGTCACGCCGCCGCCGGGATGCGCGCCCGCGCCGCAGAGATAGAGTCCGTCGACTGGCGTGCGATACTGCGACCAGCCCGGTACGGGGCGCATGAAGAAAAGTTGCTCGAGCGAAAGATCGCCGTGAAAAATGTTTCCTTCGGTCAGGCCGTAGGTGCGTTCGAGATCGAGGGGTGTAAGAACCTGGCGAGCGACGATCGAACGCGGCACGTTGGGCGCGTACTCCGCGATTTTCTTCACCACGCGATCGCCGAGCAGCTCGCGCTTCTGGTCCCAGGCGCCTTCGCGCAGCTTGTACGGCACATATTGAATGAAGGTCGTCATGATGTGTGTGCCCGGAGGCGCGAGCGTGGAATCGGCGTTCGAAGCGACGACACAATCGACCCAGAGTTCTTCGGGGATGTCGCCGAACTTTGCACTGTCGTAACAGCGCTCCGCGAATTCAAGCGACGGAACCAGCGTAAACAGGGCGCGCTGCGAGAGCGGCCAATCCCGGGGCATGCCGGTGACCCGCGGCTCCTCGCTCAGCACGAAATTCACTTTTGCGCACGGGCCGTTCATCTTGATTCCGCCAATCGCGCTGCGAAAGTCGTCAGGCAATTCTTTGGCATCGACGAGGCTGAGGAACGTGCGCTTGGGATCGGCGTTCGAAAGCACGATGCGGCTGGAAATTTCCGAGCCGTCTTCCAGAGAGACGCCGTAGGCCTGGCCGCCACGGACGCTCACTCGCGCAACGGGAGTGGAAGTGAGAATCTCAACGTCCGACTTGCGGCAGGCGGACGCGAGTGCCTGGGTGATCGAGCCCATGCCGCCGATCACGTGGCCGTAGAATCCCTGGATCTCGCCTTCGCCGCCGCTCAGCAGATGGAACAGAAGGCCGAGTGCCGAGCCGGGAGCGTACGGGCCGCCGTGTTTGCCGTACACGTTGTTCGCGAGAAACAACGTCTTCATTTTTTCCGATTCGTAGTGGCGATCGAGAAAATCGCCGAGGCTTCCGGTCAAAAAGGAAACCAGCTGCGCCATCTCTTCGCTGGTGATTCCACGGAAGCGCTTGCCAACGCGTAAAAGTTCCAGCCAGCCTCCCACACCGCGGGGCGCTGGATCGGGCGGCGCTTCCAGGAAAAACGGTTGGAGGTAGCGAGCGAGTTTCTTCAGTTGTTCGTCGACGCGAACGAAAGTTTCGGCGTCGCGCGCGGAGACTTTGCGAAAGCCCGCAAGAGTGCGGTCGCGATCGGCCCACCACGCGAGAACTTCGTTGTCTTGAGGAAACGGGACGAGAAGTCCGGGATCGCACGGAACCATGCGCAGGCCGTGCGCGCCGAGATCGAGATCGCGAATGATGGTGGGCCGGAGCATGCTGGCGACATATGAAGTGGTGGAGGCGCGGCAACCGGGGACGATTTCTTCGGTGACACAACAGCCGCCCACGATGTCGCGGCGCTCGATGACGAGCGTGGAAAGTCCGGCGCGCGAGAGATAAGCAGCGGCAGTGAGGCCGTTGTGACCGGCTCCGATGACGATTGCGTCGTAGGACTTGCGCAGAGGAGGCAATTGATTTAGTATGACCGCGAGTCAGTGCTGCACTCGGTGAAACTTTGATAGCATAAACAGGGAAAAAGTCCAATGAAAGCTTCCATTCCTGACCTTAGGTCAAACCAGCGGTCGAAATCACGCCGGTCGCTTGTCGAGTCGCAATTGCGTCGCGCGCCGTCGTCGGGGCGCCTGGAAGCAAAACGCACGCGCATTGTGGACGAGGCGCTTCGGCATTTCGCGGCGCAGGGCTACCACGCTGCGCGCATCGAGGATCTTGCCGCGCAGCTCGGGGTCGCTAAAGGATCGATCTTTCAATATTTCGGCAGCAAGGCAGGGTTGTTTCTCGAAGTCTACAAAAAAGCTGTGCGCTCGTTTCCGACGTACCTCGAATGCCCGTCGCAAATTCGCGAGAAGGGATTCTTCGAGATCCTGCACTACTGGCTGCTTTCCACCGAGCGGCTGCTGCGCGACGACTGGATTCCTTACCGCGTGGCGTTGCTTGGAAATTACGGCGTGGACTTGGCGCTGAAGCGGGAGATCAACCGGTTCTTGCTTACCGAAGATCCTTACGGCAGCACGGCGTTCGTGCGGCTCGGGATTGCACGAGGCGAAGTTCGGTCGGACATCGATCCGGCGCTGATCGTTTCGATCCTGGATTGGACGATGGAGCGGTTTCAGGATGCGCTGCTTACCGAGGAACTCGATCCGGGGCTGTTTCCGCATCCGGCCGATCCGGAGAAGAATCGCGCGCGCATCCATCAATTCTTGATGGTGCTCCGCGGAGCGATTGGAGTTTGATTCTCGGCTTTCGCGCGATCATCCGCTGCTCGAAGGCATCCTGTAACACGGAAAACAATTTCACTCAGGAGACTGCTCGATGGAGCGCACTCTGAAAGAAATTCTCGGCTCTTACGACGCGAACGCGCCGCTCACCGAGGCCTACACGATCCCGGCGCCGTGGTACACCGATTCGCGCGTAGCGGAACTCGAACTGAAGAACGTCTTCTCGCGAAACTGGCAGGCTGTGGGGCGCAAGGAGCAAGTTGCGAAGGCGGGCGACTACGTCACGGCGACCGTGGCGAACGAGCCTGTGGTAGTCGTGCGCGGCTCAGACCATGTGCTGCGCGGTTTTTACAACGTGTGCCGCCATCACGCGATGACGGTGATGACCCAGCCTTGCGGCCACGCGCAGCACTTGCGCTGCCCCTATCACGGATGGACGTATAACCTGGAAGGCGAGCTTCGCGGCATGACGGAGTTCGAAGGCGTGAAGAATTTCGAACGCGCGGACAACGGCCTGGTGCCGATCAAAGTCGAGACCTGGGAAAACTTCGTGTTTGTGAATCTGGATCCACACGCGGGCACGCTGCACGATTATCTGGGTGCTCTGGTCGGCCTCGCGAAGCCGCTCGGATTTGGCGGGCTTACGTTTGTCGAGCGGCGACGCTACGTGCTGGACTGCAACTGGAAAGTGTACGTAGACAATTTTCTGGACGGCGGCTATCACGTGCCGCACATGCACAAGGGCTTGAACAGCGTGCTGGACTATACAAAGTACACGATCGAAAACGTCGACCGCACCTGCGTGCAGTCGAGTCCCGTGAGCGTTGACAGCTCATCGGAAGCGAGCGCTGCGAACACGCGCAAGGGCGATCGCGCGTTCTATTTCTGGCAGTATCCGAATTTCATGCTGAACTGGTACGAAGGCTACCTGGATACGAATCTGGTGCTGCCAATGGGCGCGGGCAAGTGCGAAGTGATTTTCGATTTTTATTTCGGCGACGTCACAGAAGACAACATGGCGTACATCCGCGAAAGCATGGGCGTAAGCGAGCTGGTGCAGCAAGAAGACATCGTGATCTGCGATGGCGTGCAGCGCGGGCTCAGTTCGCGGGCCTACAATGCAGGAAGGCTCTCCGTGCGGCGCGAGACAGGCGAGCACCTGTTCCACCGTTTGCTGGCCGCCGACCTGAACGACACGAAGGCCGCCGTGGCGCGATAAGCTTCGGAACGAGAAGTCCAAGACGAAAACTACGCGCACGGGATCGTGCGCTCGTTTCCCTTAGTCAAAAATCACGGTTTTGTTGCCGTAGAGCAGGATTCGGTTTTCAATGTGCCAGCGCACCGCGCGCGATAGCACGACTTTTTCCAGGTCGCGTCCCTTCTGCACCAATTCCTCGACGGTATCCCGATGCGAAATCCGCACCACGTCCTGCTCGATAATCGGCCCGTCGTCGAGAACTTCCGTAACGTAGTGCGCCGTCGCGCCGATCAATTTCACTCCGCGCTCGAAAGCCTGCTGGTGCGGGCGTCCGCCGATAAACGCGGGCAAAAACGAGTGGTGAATATTGATGATGTGGTGCGGCGGATATTGCCGGATGAAATCCAACGAGAGTACCTGCATGTAGCGGGCCAGCGCGATCAGATCGATTCCGTAAGGTTTCATCACAGCGAGCTGCTCGCGCTCGGCCTCAACTTTATTTTCCTTGGTCACCGGGATCACGTGGAGTGGAATTCCGTAGAAATCGGTCCAGCGCTTCACGTCCAGGTGATTGCTGATCACCAGTGGAATCTCGCAGGCGAGCTCGCCGCTGCGGTGGCGGTTCAGAAGGTCAACCAGGCAGTGGTCGTACTTTGAAACGAAAATCGCCACTTTCGGGCGATCCGTGGAAAGCGCCACGCGCCAGGTCATCTGAAAACGGTCGGCGATCGGCTGGAAATGTTTCGCGAATTCGTGCATGTCCAGCGCGAAATCGGTAAGGTCCCACTCGACGCGCATGAGGAATAGATTGCGATCGGCGTCCTGATGCTCGTCGGCGTGCAGCGTGTTTCCGTTCGCGCGAAAGATGAAGTCGTGGATCGCGGCGTTCAGGCCTTTCTGGTCGGGGCAACTGATCAACAGAGTGGCGGTCTTTTTCAAAGTTCACTCGATCCGGCTATTGGTGGTCGCGCCGGATGGTCTCATCCCACTTCTTCTCGCGAATCTGTTTTCCATTTTCCGTGAGGGTGCGTTCGAAGTGGTAATAGAAATTCTTCTCGTCGCTCTTCAGATTCAACACCACGCCCCAGACCAGCGCGCGGCCGGGCAGATCGACGGACGTGGAGGCTTCCCCGTGCACAACGCTCACAGCCGGATGGTCATCGGAAACGTCGTAGGACATCTGCTCGTGATCCTTCATGATGCCAAATGGAAATTTTCCGGAGTCGTCGCTGCTCCAGAAAACGCGAGTCGAGCTGGTGAGTAGGTCGTGCGTGACGGTCCATGTTTGCGGCGGCCAGGTTTCACCGGACCATTCGACTTCGCTCTTCGGCGGCGACTCCTTCACGAGCGGATCGAAGACCGGGCGCGCCGGCGGTTCGACAGGAACGACGGGCAGTTCGAGCCACGACGGATTTGCGCCTCCGAGCTGCAGAGAAGTGGTCATGGAGTAAGGCGTCGGCCAGATCATGGGCCAGAGCGCGTTTGAAATTGCGAGGCGAATGCGATGGCCCTTCGGGAACACCCAGCTCGTTACGTGCAGTTCGATCGGCAGAGGGTAGAATTCGCCGGGGTTCAAGTATTTAGGATCATCGGCGGAGTCGCGTTGCGCGCCGCTCTGGCCCTCGCCGGTAATTAAGGTGACGCTGCCGTCCGGCGCCACGTCGGAAAGCCGCGCGAACCAATCGGCGAGCGGCGCACTCGCTGAGACCTGTATCTGCACACGCGGCCACCCGAGGATGGCCATGTCGTTTTCCAGCGGTGCCGAGTCGTACACCAAACTCATTGCGTCGATGGGCCGCTGGTCGGAGGTGAAGTCGCCCCACCAGAATCCGGCTTCGATGCCTGCAGACGGCACATATTTCAGTTCGTCTTTCGCGGCCGCAGGCGCGGTTTGCGCGGTTGCGAGGGTGTGCGACGGTGCAAGGTACAGTATTCCCGTCGTCGTATTCGCCGCCGGAAATGTTTTCTCCGCGCGCCATTCGCCGGGAACTTCGTGGATGTTCACGTCAGGCGGGTAGTAATGCCGCATGTAGACGTCGAAGCGCGGCTCGTCCATCACTCCGTTCTGCTTTCCCTTGAGCCAGTAATCCCACCAGCGGACGGCGTCGGTTCGCCATTCGACTTCGGGGCCCGGATCGGCGTCGTTGGGCCAAGTGTGATTCCAAGGGCCGAGCAGCGCTTTCACCGGTGCGTTCACTTTTTCCAGGAACCGCGGAATGCTGTCGCGATAGCCGTCGATGAAGCCGCCGATCATGAAGGTCGGGACTTTGTAGTCAGCGTAGTGATCGGGAGCGAGCGAGGCGCGGCGCCAGAATATGCCGTCGCGCTGGTGCTTCAGGTAGAGCAGGAACCAAGGGTCGGCGTCGAATCGCGCCTTCAGCGATTCTTCATCGACGGGAAAATCAGGCGCGCGGGTGATGCCGAGCATCAGGTCCATGCCGAGTTCGAATTCATCGGCGTGCATCAGATTGTCGATGTAGTGGATGTCGTCGTGGAAAAGCTCTTCGGTCGCGCAGACCGCGATGATGGCTTTGAGCGCGGGCGGATTGCGGCGCGCGAGTTGGATGGAGTTGAAGCCACCCCAGGAGATGCCGAACATGCCGACGGTTCCGCTGGACCACGGCTGTTTGGAGAGCCAGTCGATCACTTCCAGGCCGTCTTCCTGTTCCTGTTCGGAATATTCGCGATCGGGCGGATCGCCCTCGCTCGCGCCTGTGCCGCGGATGTCCACGCGCGCGCCCACGTAGCCGCGACGCACGAAGAAGGACATCTGCTGCCAATCGCCCGCGAGGCTCCAGTCGTCTTTGCGATAGGGGAGATAGCTGAGAATCGCGGGAAATGTGTCGCCGGGCTTCGCGCCGTCGGGCATGAACAAATTGACGGCGAGACGCGTGCCGTCCTTCATCGGAATCCAGGTTTGAACTTTTTTCACGCCTTCGTAGATCGCCGGGACGGGAATTCGCGTCTGTTGCTGCGCTGGTGCAGGATTTGTGACGACGATGAAAATCGCAAACACGATGAAAACGGCTCCGCACAATCGAGCGATGTAACAAGTTTGACGAAAGCGGGGAAGTCGGCCGCAGAACATATCCGAGCGAGGCTATCACATTGAGGCGAAGCCTCAGTCGCGAAGTGACACCATCGGCGTAAAGGCAATGACTGGCAGTCGAGCGAGTAAGCCGCTACAGCCGCAGCCCATTACTTTACCAGCGGCTCGAGGACCTTCAGCCACTCCGCAAGATGCTTCATGGAGTGTATGTGGGTGTGATCGAGTTGCAGGGGTGTGATCGAGATTGCTCCGTCGCGGATCGCGGCCATATCCGTATCCGGCTCGATGCCGTCGACAAGCTGCTGTTCGTGCAGCCAAAAGTATTTTCGTCCGCGGGGATCCTGGCCAGGTGTGAGCAGGTTGCGCGTAATCTTCGAAGACTGGCGCGCGACGCGAACGCCACCTTTCCACGGCTGCGGCACGTTGACGTTGAGCATCACGCCCTTCGGCAAGCCTTGTTGCAATACGAGCGGCGCGAGTACGCGAATGAATTCAGCGGCAGCGCTGAAGTCGCAGGACTTGGGGCGGCAAGCGAGGGAAGCCGCGATGGCCGGAACTCCGTTGATCGCACCTTCCATGGCCGCGCCCACCGTGCCGGAATAATAGATGTTCTCACCCATGTTGCCACCGCGATTGATGCCGGAAACCACCAGATCGGGTTTCGCCGGCAGCAGCGAGTGAAAGGCGAGGATCACTGCGTCAGCCGGAGTGCCTTCTATGGAGTACTCGCGCTCGCCAATCTGATCGCAATAAATTGGCTGGCGCAACGTGAGCGATTGCGCGGACGCGCTACGTTCCGTGGACGGCGCTACAACGGTTACCGTGCCGAGCTCCTGCAGCGCGGGAATCAGCGCGCGCAGACCCGGGGCGTGGATGCCGTCATCATTGGTCAGCAGAATGTTGGGCATGGGCAACGAAGTGTTTCGCGATTGCTCCCGGAATCATGATTTTAGCATCGAACAGCGCTGCGAGCCGCGAGGCGCGCGGTGGCGAGTTTCCAAACCGCTTGTCACCCGTGCGCCGCCATGCTAAGTAACGCCCCTCACCTGCATATTTTCAAGGAGGCGCGTGATGAGTTTGGGAAAAAGAACGGCGGCCGAATTTTTCGGCACGTTCTGGCTTGTGTTTGGTGGTTGCGGCAGCGCCGTGCTGGCCGCGGCGTTCCCGGCGCTCGGAATCGGATTTGTGGGAGTGGCGCTGGCGTTCGGATTGACGGTGCTCACGATGGCCTACGCGATCGGTCACATTTCGGGATGCCATTTGAATCCAGCGGTCTCGCTTGGCCTCGTGGCAGGGAAAAGGTTTCCGGCGTCGGAATTGATTCCCTACTGGATCGCGCAAGTCGTCGGAGGGCTCGCGGCGGCCGCGGTACTGTACGTGATCGCGAGCGGAAAAGCCGGATTCGACCTTTCAGGCGGCTTTGCGTCGAACGGATACGGAGAGCACTCACCCGGGGGTTACTCGCTGGTAGCGTGTCTGGTTGCGGAGATCGTGCTCACCTGCTTTTTTCTGCTGGTGATCATGGGCGCGACGGACAAGCGCGCTCCGGCGGGATTTGCGGGTATCGCGATCGGCCTCGCGCTTACGCTGATTCACTTGATTGGAATTCCGGTGACAAACCTTTCGGTGAACCCAGCTCGCAGTACCGGTCCAGCCGTGTTTGTCGGTGGATGGGCTGTACATCAGCTGTGGCTGTTCTGGCTCGCGCCGCTTGTCGGCGGAGCGCTTGGCGGCATCATCTACAATGTGCTGTTCGACACGCCGCCTCCCATGCCGGAACAGCAAGCGTTCACGCGGGATCAGTAGAAGGGTTTGGTTGCGACGGATCGGCAGGATCGTTCGAAGTCTATGGCTAAAAAAAACCGCGGCCGTTACACGCCCCTTCGATGTTTCGCGTGTAACGGCCGCGGCTTTCGAGTTACGGCTGCCCCAACTTACGCAGTTTTCGGCATTGTTAGAGCTACGGGCCTCAGGCGCATCAGATGCGCGCGCAACTGCCCGACGTCTAACCCTGCAGACTGGCAAACCAGCGGAAAGTCTTTCTGATCACGGAACAAATACTCCTCCGCTTCCCGTTTGCGGCGCAGCGGGCCCGAAATCCATTCCTGAATGGTTTTCGTGATTACAGCCTGCCAAACCCGCGCTTCTGCGGGAGCGTGCAAATCGGGTGTTTCGGTTGAAATATGGCCTGTCATCTTTCCCCCTGGATATCCGGCGGTGGCTGAGTGCGCTGGAGTTCGCTTGCGGGCAGGGAGAGGCAATGAGCGTTCCGAAGCGGGCGTGAAGTAGCGAAGTTCGTCACAAATGTGTTCGGAGAGTCATCGCTGAAGACATGGCAAACAAACAGTTTAGGGAAGTTGACAAAAAGTGGCGGAGTTTTCCACAGGCGAAGTTTTTGCGAGAGGCCGGACGCCGTGCAATAAATTCTTCCCGCCGCAAAAATTACATGAATGACCCGATGGCGCTAGGTGTGCGTCAACAGGACTCAGATGGCGGCGGGTTTCGGCGGCGGGGATAGATACTTCACCAGCAGAACTTCGTTTCCTTTCTGACTGTAAATCAGCTCATCGACGAGTTTTTGCGCGAGCAGCACGCCATATCCTCCGGGCCGCATTCCTTGTTCCTGGCGCAGCTCCAGATGCAGGAGAGGGTCGTCGCTCGGATTGCCGATCGCGGAATGAGGAATTTCGTCGAGCGTGAATCCTTCGCCCGGATCCTTCACGCGGCACATCACCATATTCTTTCCGCGGACGTAGGCTAGCTCCATATATTTTGTAGGGTCCATTCGCGCGCCGTGCTCCACGGCGTTGATCAGCATTTCGCGCGAGGCCATTCCAACGGAAATGCGCTCGTCTTCGGGAAGCTCCGCGACTTCACCTAGAAAATGGACCACGCGGTCCGCCGTTTTCAAATCGCAACGGGCCAAGAGGCGAATCCATTCGGGAGTGGCAGAAATGATTTCAATGCCGTCGTCCCACGTTGGACCTTCGGCGGCCAGGCGGATCATTTCGGTGAGGATGTCGATATCGATCGGTTTGGCGAAGTAGCTGAAAGCGTGTGCCCGCATGGATGCAATCACGTCCTGCGGGGTGCTCTCGTGGGCCAGAATGATCAGGCGGGTGTGGGGGCGGACCAGCCGTATCCGGCGGAGCAGGTTCACGTCGTCCGCGCCCGATGATCGCTCGCTGGTTAGAATCAGGTCGTAAGCGCGCGCTTCGGCCGCGGCGAGCGCGGCCAGGTTGTCTTGTGCGTGTTGGACGGCCCAAGAGCCCGGTTTGAATGCGTTGCTGAAAATATTCTCGATCGCCGGATCGGCATCCACGAGCAGCACGGTGCGGACGGGAAAAGGCTTCGCGTCGATGGGCACCACGGAATTCATCGCAACCTCGAGAGGGCTCGCGCACGAACGCGGTGACTCGAAAATACCGCAAAACAGGCCCGACCGGTAAGCCGAAAATCGAGATGGGCCAGCCGCGAGGTCTGTTCGCTTGACGCTGCTGGGACACGGTGTTATTCATAACTCCCCGGCGACGTTAGCACTCAGTATCGATAATAATAAGAGGCACCCATGCGAACTCCCCTCTTCAAGTCCGGTCCGTTCACGGGCGTTCCTAGGACCGACACGTTCGCGCTCGCCGCGCTGAAGCAGACGCCGGTTACCGTCAATCTGCCGCCGATCACCTGGCCGGCCGGTTTTGCGCCGACCGCCTCGGCGTTCTCGGGACACCCTCCCGGACAACCGATCACTACAGCGATAGCCGAGTCGGTGGATGTGTTGGTCATTCTTTATACGGACCTCGAAATCAGCGCGCTGCTCGATGTATTCAGCGGCGATTCGAGCTGGGCACCTTCGCGCAAGAAAACCTGGAACGCTTACGGCCACAACTTCGCTGCAATCAAGCCCAAGATCCAAGGTATCGATGAGAACGACGCACTGAAAGCGGGCTATTTCGGATATCTCTCGCTGATGATGATCGGAACGAAGAAAGTGGCGCTTTACAAGACGGAACTGCATCCCAAATCGAATGGGTTACAGCTTCCGTTTATTCCGGTGATTGCGCAGCTCGCCACCGAATTAAGCCCGAAGCTGGTTATCAGCACGGGCACGGCAGGAGCGGTCGGCAGCACGTTGAATTGCGGGGACGTGATCATCACCAACGCTGCGCGCTTTCACGTGCGGTCCACCTATCTTTCGTACCCTCAAATCGATACGCTCTCCAGCTCGCACGGACAAATCACGAATGCTGCCGCGGTGTCCGGGTCGTACGTGCAATACGCTGCGTCGAATTTCACGAAGCTTTCGTTGGCAGGCCTTCAGCAGTGCTACGCCAGGATTGGAACGCGCCCAGGATATTCCTTCCTGAAAAAAAACACCGCACCCTGCTCGATCTACGTGAAGGGCGCAAATCCCGTCCCCGGTCCCGAGCCGATGGACATCGTCTCCGCCGATTACCTCACTGTCGACGACAATCACGATGCGGAAGGGTTGCAGGCGTTAGGCGTGATGAACGACACGGACGATGCTTTCGCCTTCTACGCGCTCGGCAGCATCGCTGCAGCCAAACGGCCGAAATGGCTATCGGTGCGCAATGCATCCGAGCCTCAAATTGTGACGGCTGAATTTCTGGCGGGCACTTCACCGACTGTGATCATCGATAAACTGAAGGGAATCGCCGGCGCCATTTACGGCGTATATCAATACTGTACGACGCTCAATAGCGCATTCGCCTGCTGGGGCGTCATCGCTGGAATGTAACGCAAACCGCCGCGCGGCACCCGGCCAGCGCACGCGTCGCATCGAATCGATCCCTACTCTAGGAATGCTGGATTCGATGAAACAACCGAGGAGGCTGTATGAAACAGCGCGCATATACGCCCGTAGAGGGTAGCACTCGCAAGGCACTGCCGGGAGCCCGCGCCGTTGGCCGCACGAATCCGGAGCAGACTCTGAACGTCACGATCAAGCTTCGCCGCAAGAAAAGCTTGCCGGAGCTGATTTCCCGCCCGAAGAAGGCTCTCACGCGTGAACAACTGGCCGCCGCGTACGGCGCGTCTCCCGGGGACGTGAAGAAGGTCAGCACGGTGCTCGGCCAGTTCGGACTCAAAGTCACGTCCTCGAATCTCGCGACGCGAACGATTCACTTCGCTGGAACGGCGGGCGAAATGGAGAAGGCGTTTGATGTGAAGCTGTTCGACTACACGCACCCGGGAGGAGACTATCGCGGCCGGGTTGGCGCTGTGCACGTCCCGAAAGAACTCAGCGGGATCGTGCAGGGCGTGTTCGGCATGGACAACCGCTGTGTGGTGCGGCGAAGGCCTCAGCCCATCCCCCCGTCCAACCGCGCAAAAGCGCTGACGCAGATTCCGGCATCGTGGTACATCCCGAGCCAGCTCGCCTCGCACTACAGCTTTCCTTCCGGCGACGGATCGGGTCAGGCCGTCGGACTGCTTGAATTCGGAGGCGGATATTTTCCGGCGGACCTGGCTTCATTCTGCAAGCTCGCGAACGTAGCGACGCCGACCGTCAATCCGATCAGTACGGACGGGACTTCGACGTCGTCGAAGGACGGCGCGGAAGGTGAGGTGATGCTTGATATCGAGGTCGTGGCCGGTGTGTGCCCGAAGGCGACGATCGCTGTCTACTTCGCTGCATTCACCGAGCAAGGCTGGATCACGATTCTCGACGCTGTGACGCAAGACAAAGAAAACAATCCCGGCGTGATCTCGTGCAGCTGGGGTTACGCGGAAGACAACGACATCTGGACCGGACAGGCCATGACTCAGATCAGCGAGTCGCTGAAGGAGGCAGCCTACCTCGGCATCACGTTCTGCGTTGCCGCCGGCGACGACGGTTCTAGTGACGCGATCAGTGACGGAAACGCTCACGTCGATTTTCCCAGCTCGAGTCCGTACTCGCTTGCGGTTGGAGGCACGACGATTCCTTCGAAGACCGGTTCGGCGAAGGACATCGGCTGGTTTGAAGGAGACGGCCTGCGCGCGGACAGTGGCGGTAGCACGGGAGGCGGAGTGAGCGCAGAGTTTGCACGGCCGGTGTGGCAATCGAATGTAAAAGTTTCGTCGGTGAACTCCGGCGCGATCGTGGGCCGCGCTGTTCCCGACGTGGCTGCGAACGCCGATTGGGTGAAATCGCCCTACTTGCTGGTCGTCGATGGAGGCGCGCAGGGCAACGGGGGAACCAGTGCTGCAACGCCGCTGTGGGCGAGCCTGATTACGTTGATCAACGCGCAGCGCGGCTCGGCCGGACGTATCGGTTATCTCTCGCCGCTGCTTTACGCACCACCGAGCAACTCATCCGGAACCACCATTGGCGCCCTGGGCTGCACGGATGTAACGTCTGGACAAAATGACACGGACAAAGTCGGCGGCTACTCGGCTGGCGTTGGATACGACGCGATCTCCGGGTGGGGCGTTCCGAACGGCCAGAAGCTTCTTGTGGCTATCGGAAGCGCCTCGGGCCCGACGACGGGCCGTTCAGGCAAGAAACCCAAACCGCCCAAAAAGAAAAAGCGCTCGTTGAATTGAGCGTCTCCGCACTAAACGCAGATCGCGTTCAGCGCCGAATTTCGAACTGGCTATCGTTGTGCGGAAGGATTCACGGATGCTTGAGGATCACGCCATTCGGAGCCCATATTGCGATCGGTAATGATCAGCGCGTGCTGCATTCGCGCATTGAGAGACCGCGAAGTTTCGAGGGCGTCGAGTTCGGTCGTCTTATCGAGGTCGTCCGCCATGGCGGCGTAGTGCTCTAGGGTGACGCCCGACTGCGGATCCTTCGGATCAAAGACCGGTTTGCCGTCGAGTTTGTAGCGCAGCAAAATCGACATCCAGCGCGCTTCGTTAAAGTCGATCGGGCTTGCGCTGATCGCGACGAAATTCTGGACGCGCAGCCCGTAGGGAAGCACGTGCAGTCCGGTTGCGACGGCGTCATCCGAACCGGTCGTATTGTAGAAATATACGCCCCCAGGATTCAGGTGCTGGCGCATCATCTCCAGAAAATCGGCAGAGAGCAGTACCGAAGAGTGGTCGCGCCAGAAAAAACTGTTATTGTTCACGATTACGTCATAGCGCGCATCGGGATGCGAGACGAGCCAGCGCCGGCCGTCGTCCACCGTGATGTGGACGTGAGGATTCTGTGGCAGTGAAGCTACCTCCGGATAATCGCTTAAAAGCGATAGATATCCGGGATTGATTTCTACGATGTCGAGCGTTTCCACGTCTGGATGGTTCGCGAGAATCTGCGCCCAGGATCCGGAGGATAGCCCGATCATCAAAATGCGTCTTGGATTCGGATGGAAGAGGCTCAATGCGTAGGCGCGCATCACGTGATTCACGTCGTGGTTCGGATCGGTGTTGAAAGCGCCGTCGTACACCGCATTGCCATAGATCGTCGCGTCCTGAGCGACCGCGATCACCCCATTTCGATTTTCAACTACATGCACAAACGGTCCGCGCACTTCCGCGCCGGGACCAAGGATCAGGTGTTCAAAAAAATGCCGATACGTAGTCGGCGCAAGCGCAAGACAAATCGAGGCTGCAGCCGTCAGCGGAACTGCCCAGCGCAAGACGGAGCGTTGGGTCCCCGGCGCGAGCACCAGCACGATTAGCGAGGTGATGATGGCCAGCAACGCCAGGTCCTGCGAGGTCTGTTTCAATCCGAAATGGTGCATCCAGACAAATCCCACTACAAGGCTGCCCAACGTCGAGCCCAGAATATTTGAAGCGTAGGTCCAGCTCACCTCGCGTCCCGTACGCGCCCCTGCCGCGATGCCGGAATGGCAAAGCAGCGGCATCACGGAGCCGATCAGCGCGGCGATCAGAAACAGCGCCGGAGCGGCAAGCAGAAACCACATGTTCATCGATTGAATCTGGATCCGGCCGGACGCGAGGTCGAACAGTTTGTTCCCTTTCCACTGAAGCAGCGCCACGAGCGGCGGCAGGTACGCGGAGCAAGCTCCGACGACGAGGAGAAGCGCCGCAATAATCCGCAGCACATCGCCTGGATTTTTCTGCTTCGTGCGGTTTTCGGCCACGTAGGAGCCAGCAGCGATTCCCGCCAGATAGGTCGAGAGCAAGAGCGCGAACGCGGGCGCTCGATCTCGCGATGCGAGTTCGAAAACCCGGAACCAGGCGATTTCAAATCCCAGCGCGATGAAGCCCGAGACTCCCGCGATCAACATCACGTAGCCGAGCGCGATGCGCGTCTCACCGGAGTGCTGAACGGCATCCGACGGTCCGGTGTGCTCGACTTGAGCAGGCTTGTAATTTCGCAGCAGCAACGCCGTGATGCCTACGAGCGCGTTCACGCCCGCGGCCAACTGCACCGAGCCGGATTGACCGAAGTCGCGAAGCAAAAACGTGGCGCACAGATAGCACGCGACGGCCGAGCCGAAGGTATTCACGAAATAGAGCAGCGCTACCGACGAGCCCACGCTGCCGGATCGCGCGACGAGGTGCTGCACGAGTAGCGGCAAAGTGGCGCCCATCAATACCGTAGGTATGATCAGAAGTAGAAATCCAAACAGAATCGTGACTGGCAAATTCGCGCCCGCGCTGAATCCCGCAGCCCAATGAAACACGCGCAGCGACGCCATGCCAAAGACCGCGATCCCCAGCTCCGAAAAGCCAAAAAGCAATACAGCTTGGGCCGGGAATCGCGATGAAATCCATCCACCGAGCAAGCTCCCGATGCCGAGGCCCAGCATAAACGCAGCCACGATCACGGCGACGGATTCCGCGTTTACGCCGTAGATAGAGAATAGCGCGCGCTGCCAGACGATCTGGTAAATCAGCGCAGGCATCCCAGAGCCGAAAAACAGGATACCGAGAATCACACGTTCGCGCTGCTGGCGCGACTCCCGGAAACGAAAGAAACCACCGAGGAAGAGAACCAGATCGAACACCAGAACAGCCAGGATGGGAAGCGTGACCATCGCCTTCCGTAAATCGTATCAGCGCCCCCCTTCGCGCCACGCACGACCATCGCCCGCGATGCCCCAACCGTTATGTGCTCGTTGGTCTATCGCCTCGAATTCACGAATTGACTATCGGGAGGTCGGTGACAATGGGGCCGTGCGGGGAGGCGCTGAATCCAGATTTCGGACAGACAAAAAAAGAGGGCTGCCGCGATATCGCAGCAGCCCCTAAAGCGGAAGACGAGAAATAATCGTTAACTTGCGGACGAAGTGCGCTTCCGGCGAACCAGACCGGCGAAAACCAGGATGCCGGAGCCGAACAGGACCATCGTGCCGGGTTCAGGTGTTACGCTCCCCACGCCCTCGCCAACGCTCAAGCTGGCCATTTCAGCGCCGGTCAAGCCGGAAAGCGGAGTTGCGCTCGGCAAGTCGATCACCAGCGCGACCTGACCGCCGGTGATTCCCGAAGTGCCCGAGGAAACGCTAAGATTGCCCGTCAGGATTAAAAGCTTTCCGACCTGCTCGGCGGTAACGCCGCTCAGCGTGCCGGTCAATAGCGAGCCGCCATTGACGGTAAAGCTGAGCGTACCTGTCGCCGCGTAGTCTTGAGGGCCAGTCGCGGTGAAAACCAGGTTGCCCGACAACGAGTAGGAAGTTCCCCCACTCAACGATCCGGTACCGATCGCCGTTCCGGTTATGCCCGTAACCGTCATGTCTGTGGTGCCGGCGCCTGGGGTGAAAGTAATGGTCCCCGTGGTCGGAGTCAGCAGGTTAACGGTCGAGCCCGAGGCGTGAGCAGCCGCAGGATGAATCAACAGGGCGACAGCGAGAAATGCCAGTGCAACAATTGCCTTCCGCATGATGAAACTCCGATGAAGCTGACGTTAATGTAAGAAGACTTCTGGCCGGGGTTTGGAAGTTAGTCCCAATTCGGTACTGAAGTCAATAGTACTGACGTAATAGGACGTAACGGATACGCGATTCCATGTAAAGTATTGATTCTTAAAGCGTTCCTTCGATAGCCCGCTGTGCTTCTGTCGCTTCCGAGGCCTCTAATTTCAGCCTCAGGGCGTTTTCCAATTGTCCTTTGGCTTCCGCTTTTTGACCCTGGGCCATCAGGCTCATCCCGAGATGATAATGAAATTCGGCCGAGCTAGGGGCCTTCTGCACGCACTCGCGCAGCAGTTGCGTCGCCCCGGCGTAGTCACCTCGCTTGTACATCACCCAGGCGAGCGTATCGGTAATTGAGGGCGATTGAGGCATCAACTGTTCGGCCTTTTGCGCCATACCCAACGCGACATCCAAATTTTTACCGTCCTGAGCGTCCAGCCACGCAAGATTTGAAATAGCCACAGCGTAATTGGGATCCGCGTCGACTGCCTGAGCGAAATACTTACGAGCCGTGGCTGAATCGCCTTTATTCATATAGAGCGATCCGACCATGGTTGCGAGAGGGGCGAGCTTGGGCTGCAAGCTGAGCGCCTTCAGATACGTCGAAATCGCCTGATCGGTTTGATTCTGAGTTTCGTAGATTTTGCCAAGCCTCAGATAAGCCTGGATCAGGTTGGGATCGAGCTGGATGGACTTTTCAAATTCGGACTGTGCGGGGCCGTAATTTTGAGACTGCGCTTCCAGAGCTCCAAGGATCATATGGCCATTTGCGTCATTCGGATTCGAGGCGATGAATTGTTCGACGCGGGTACGTGCCTCAGGGACCTGCTTATGTGCAGCAAGGAAATCGGCGTACTGGCTGAGTACGGTAGCGCTGCGCGGAGCCAAGGCCAGCGCGCGATTGAACTCATCTTGTGCCTCGCGCATCTTATTTTCGCCGGCGTATATTTGCGCCGCATCCACGCTGATCGCCGGATCGTTCGGCGACAACTGTTTGGCCACCGTGATTTGTTCATCCGCAGGGCGAAATTTTCCGAGCCGCATCCACGATTCCGCAAGGAGCTGGCGGTCGACGGCGTCGGTCGGGTAGCTCCGAACCAATTCTTCGCCGTAAATTCTGGCGTCGGAGGCATTGCCCTGATCCATGCTGAGGCGTGCGAGCGCTTGGAGCGCGAACGGCGAACCGGGGGCAATCTTAAGCGAATCCATCAGGCTGGTCTGCGCCTGGCTCATCTCGCCGTCCTGCCAGAGCGCCAGCGCCAAATAATAACGCGCAGGAGCCGAGTCTGCGGCATCAGCGACGAGCTTTTCTAGATAAATCGTTGCCCCGTGAGGGTCACCCTTCATCGCCATCAGCCTGCCGTGGTTGATGCGGATGTTGACGTCTTTCGGAGCAACACTCATTAATTTCGCGTCCATCTCCGTGGCCGGCTGTACTTGATTCGTTGCGAGGTAAACTTCCTGAAGCCGCTTTTCGATGTCGAGATTATTCGGGGAAGCTGCGAGTCCTTGGCGGTACTCGGTGAGAGCCTGATCAGGCTGCTTCCCCTGGAAATAGTAGTCGCCGATGGCGATCGCCGTATCCGGCGAGTTCGGCGCGGCTTTTCGCAGATTTTCAAGAACCGCAGCCGCTTCCGGCTTCTTTCCCTGAGAGTCGAGAATCGAGGCCCACTGAACGTAGAGTTTCGACGACGCGGGATTCGTCGAGACACCGTCTTGAAGCACTTGGATGGCGTCCGGGATCCGATTCTGCAGACGATAGAAATTCGCGAGATCGGCGGTGGCTTCCACCGATTTCGGATCGAGCTCGACGGCCTTCTTAAGATTTCGTTCTGCCTCGGAATAATTTCGAAGGCTGATTTGGACCAGCGCCAGATTGACGGCGGCGCTCGGATCGTTTGGTTGCAACTGCGTCACCTTCGCAAATGCGACAAGCGCCTCGGCCGATTTCTGCTCGCCGACGAGAGCGGCTCCGAGAAGTTGGTATGCAGCAACGTTGTTCGGTTCTTGGCTCAGAATGTGATTCGCTTCGTCCTCGGCGCGACTGAATTGACGGGCCGCGAGATACAGACGACCGAGTTCCAGGCGTGCATCAAGCCGGGTCGGATCCAAATCCACAGCTTTCTCGAGCGACGTATAAGCCGCGTTCCAGTCGCTCTGCGCCAGATTCGCCTGGGCGAGCTGGTAGTAGGCGTCGACGAAACGAGGGTCCAGCCGCAGTGCGTTGCGGAACTCGATCGCCGCATCGCCATATTTCCCGTCTTTCATGTAGTCCTGGCCGCTGGCGAGATATTTTGCCTTGGCCTTCTGCGGATCTTTGGCGCAAGAAGCGAGAAACAACACGGCGCCGATGCACGCGCCGATCAGAGTGAGTTGTTTTTTACGGCCTATCATTTCGGTTCACCGTTTTAAGTGCATTCAGTTTGGCAAAAGCTTATCGAGATGCGGGAATAAGTCCTGTGCGAACGAAACGAGTCGAGCGCGCGCTTTCGCTTCATCGCCATCGATAGGTGTGATGATTCGCACAAGGGATCCGTCCGTGCGATTGCGGCTTATGGCGTCGACCACCATCCAGAACTTTCCGTCGTATTCGCTCGCGATCACACGGCCGCGGCCCTGGTACCAGTAAAACACCAGCTCTTTGTCCTGGTCGCGTTGGATCACGTATTCGTTAACATCCACCGAGTGGCCATTCGCCAGCGGAATCGTGGCGTATCCGGAACGAATCGGATCCCATCCTGAACCGGGGAGGCAATTCTTGGGAGAGTGGACGGTGTCACCGGTGCGTTGGCTTGCGTAGTAGCCGATGTAGAGCTGCACCGGCCTGCCCGAATCATTCGAGTAAACGCGGTTGGTGTAGTCGGTGACGGCGACGGATTGCAGCACGTGCCGATCGAGGGGGTGCTCCTGACCAACCCAGGCATGATCGCCGAAGTTATACGGAAGACCTCGTAAGTCTTCGGTGAGCACGACTGGTTCGCCATGCCCGCTTGCGTGTAGCAGGACCGTCGAGCCTATCAACAAGGTTACGGTGATCCACAGCCTCATCGTGATGGGGATTCTAAGCGTGGGACTCAACCTTCCGGCGTGGCGGAATACGCCGCAGCAGCCAGTGGCAACCAAGAAGTAAAAGCAACGCCGCCAGGAAAATCACCCAACCGGAAAACTCGTGCAAGAAACCTTCGGCGGCCGCCGGACCGAAGTGACGGGCCATCAAACCGGCGCCCATGATGCGGATCGCGTTGCTTACCACCGCAATCGGCACCATCAGGAGTACCAGGGCATAGCGAACATGTCGGCGCGGCTCCATCAGGTAGCCGTACACAATGGCGAGCGAGATCAGCGTCATCAAGGAACGAATTCCGCTGCAGGCTTCTACCACTTCCAGAGAGTAGTTCGAGAAAAGCAGAATGTTTCCGTCCCGGAGCACCGGAACTCGAAACAGCTCTAACCAGAAGGTAGCAAAGCGAGAGGCGAATAATTGCAGGGGAAAAGTAATTTGATTATAAACAATGTTGGGGAGCGGAATCATCAGGATCAGAAAGCCGAGAGGGAAGGCCACGGCCCGAAGCATTCTCCAGCCGGCCAGAAACAGGATCATGCCCGCCAGCAGAACCAGCAGCGAAAATCGCGCGGTAAAGAGTTCCGCCCCGAGCGAACCCACCAGAAACAGGCCGACTGCTCCAACCATCACCAGCAGGCCGAAGTTGCTTGGTTTTACGGGAGTATTCGTCCAGCGTTCGCGCTCACGATAAAGCACATAAGCGGAGAAGAGAGGAATGAAGAAACCGTGGCCGTAATCGGGATCAGTCCACCAATCCGAAACCAGCGAAGCGAGCACCGACCCGTAAAGCAGGACGATTAAACATCCGAGCGCAATGGACCAAAGCAAGGCGCTGCGGTCCTTCCACCACGTTTCATTTGCCCGAACAGTCGCAGCGGTTTGCACGGTTGTGGCTCGTTGAACTCGCGCTGCGTACTGAAGGCAGCATCACAGGCGATCGGATTCGACTTTTCTTCGCCAACAATTACCGACTGTGCATTCTTTCCTAAACATAAATTTTCCAACTAAAGCGACCCTCTGTCAACGAATGCTGGCCCGGTGCGATCGAAACCGGAGGCGGGCCAGCATCAGGTCGCAGCACCTAACCGCAAACCCTCGCGGAAAGCCCGCAAGGGCTTCCACGAACCTTGCCTGACGCTGGACAGAAACGCCAGCGCAGCATAGCCCACATGTAGCCATGCAAAGCTGAGCCAATTCCGGAGTCCCTGCCGCCAATGGCGGCGGTACAAAAAGTAGCTGCCCTGCATATCGGAGGCCAGCCAATGCAGTCTGGGTATGCCTTCGCCGGTTCGGACGTGGACTAAGCGCGCGCGCGGCGCGATGACAAGTGGATAACGTTCGGAAACTCTCCAGCTGACGTCGACATCTTCCCCCGAGCCCCTGTAGAGCGGATCGAAGCGAATCTCACCGAGCGCTTCGCGTTTCACACTCATCAGTCCGGCGCCGAACTTGCGAACGGGGAAGGGGGCAGCGTTCCGGAGAGAGTCGCAATTCCAGTAGATTTCCTGGCGCTCGTCATGGAACGGTCCAGTCCAGAATATCCGGGTTATCAATCGTTGTTTCGCGGATGGCTCCGGATAGTTGGTTATAACGCCGGAAACTCCTCCGAGATTGGGTTGTTGGTCGTACGTGGCGATCAGTTGTTCCAGAAAGTCCGGCTCAAGCAGAACGTCGTCATCGAGAAAAACAAGGATGTCTCCGGATGCGCGATCAATCGCCACGTTCCTCGCGGCTCCGGCGCAGGTGAGCTTCGGCTCATACATGTAAACAAACTGTGGGGCACGAGCTCCGAGACTACCAGATCCAGCTTCAGCGTCGATTACGAGCTGTCGGGTCTCATCGTTGGCGCTCTGATCGACGATCAGGATCTCAGTCGCCGGCGTTGTCTGGCTCAGAAGGGTGGGGAGCGTGTCTCTCAGAGCCTTGGCGCGGTTCTTCGTGGGGATGATGATGGATAGGGATTTCGGCGCGCTCATTCATCGATGATTGTATGCGAAAGAGATGAGTTTCGGCCGTCGATCAGCGGTGCGGTGAAGTAGTCATAACGGCGGATATCTCAGGTTTGCTCGCATCCCGCCGAGTCGGCATGACCCCTGCGGCACGAGCTGATGCACAGTTCCTCTCTGCGCACGCGCCGCCCCGGAAGCGTGGCGCGCGTTTCAGCTTGAGTTATCATACGTAAAGCGCTGGCTTTCGAGTTTCGCGCTAATTTCCGGAAGACTCGAAACGGAAACTACGCATTAATCTTTCGAATCGGAGCGCTTTCCCGCCCTAGTGAGCCGCATATACGGCGGCTCACAATTCTAAAAATCACAACTGTCATGAAAATCGTGGTCGCAAGCGAGCAGCACGCTCAAAAATGGAACGAGTTCGTAATACAGCATCCCGCCGCCGTGAACTACATCAGGTGGGAGTGGAAGCAGGTAATGGAGCGGGCGTTCCAGTGGCAGACCTTTTATGTGATGGCCGAAGATTCAGGGGAAGTGCGCGGCGTCCTACCGTTGGTCTGGCAAAAGTCTCGGCTCTTCGGAAATCTCCTGACGTCAATGCCGTACTTCAGCGAAGGCGGAGTACTTGCTGCCGAGCCCGAAGCCGAGGCGCTGCTGATCTCCGAAGCGATCTCGCTGGCGAAAAAACTCAAATCGAAAAGTATGCAGTTTCGCCAGACCTCGGAACTCAAGACCGACATTCCGGTAAAGACCGATCGAGTCGCGATGGTGCTGGATATCGATCCCGATCCCGAAGTGATCTTGCGCAGTTTTGATACAAAGATGCGCAGCAATGTCCGGCGCAGCTGCAAAACCGGCCTGGAAGCGGAGTTCGGGGGAATTGAATTTTTGGACGACTTTTACCAGATCTTTGCCCACAGGATGCGAGATCTAGGCACACCGGTTTACTCCAAAAAATTCTTTGAACAGATCCTGAAGGTTTTTCCTACAGAAACCTTCATTTGCAGAGTGCGAACTACGGAGAAAATTGTCGGCGCGTCATTCATGACGGGCTTCAGGAACTCGATCGAATCCAATTGGGCGGCCGCGCTCCCGGAAGGCAAGAACTTGAAAGCCAGTATGTTCATGGCCTGGCGATCGATGTGCTATGTGGCGACCAAGGGCTACACCATCTTCGATTTTGGCCGTTCCTCGATCGGATCGCCTACCCACAAATTCAAGTTGGAATGGAACTGCAGGACCGTGCCGCTGTTCTGGTACCACTGGTCGGCAGCACCTCAGAAAGCCACCGAACTGGATCGCAGGAACCCGACATTCAGCGCAGCTATCAACGCCTGGAAGAAGCTTCCTCTGGGGATATCCAAAGTTCTTGGCCCTCCGATTGCGAAATGCATTCCGTAGCGACGCTCGCTTTCGTCGTCCTCTAGTACTTGTCAATAGCACCCGTCTCATTCGTACACTGCCCTTTTTCTGCCCGTTCGGACAGGCGACTCAACCTGCAGACTCCGCTATCGTCAGTTCTTTGAACTCATTCTCCTAGGTATTGGACGGCTATGAATAAGGCTCAAAAGGGCGAAGCGCGCGCCGCAGCGCGACGTTGGCTCCGCCGAGCTCGATCAGAACGACCCAAAAATCTAGCGGCGCTGCTTTTTACTCTAACGCTGCTCGCCTCAATGTTTGCGTGTGCAGCCGCGGATCAGCAGCCCGCATTAACGATCGTCGAGTCCGGGCTCCCGGCAGGCACGACGCAATCCTCGTATCAAGCGACATTGGTCGCCGTAGGCGGACTGCCGCCCTACGCCTGGAAGGTCCAAAAAGGCCAATTGCCGAACGGGCTGACGCTTGATTCCAAGTCCGGGATCATCTCTGGTATGCCTTCGAAGGCGGGCCAATGGAGTGTTGTGGTTGCGGTTACCGACCACTTTCAGCCCTATCCCGAGACCGATACCGCGAATTTTGGATTTAATATTTCCTCGGACAACACAACTCAACCGACCAATCCCGCACAATCGGATCCACTTTCCATCTCAAGCTCGACGTTGCCGAATGGTGAAGTCTCGCAGAGCTACGCTCAAACCGTGTCGGCGACCGGTGGAACCTCGCCGTATGCATGGAGCGTGTCGTCTGGGAAACTCCCTCCGGGACTGAGCCTGAGCGCGAGCGGCGGAATTAGCGGAACGGCAACGACTGCAGGTAGCTATCCGTTCACTCTAAAGGTAACCGACTCCAGCAACCCGAAACAAAGTGCGACTCAGCCCAACACCATTGTCATCAACAGCAGCTCATTCGACGCGTACGGCGGACTCGTAAGCATGCCCTCGCCGAATCCGTCCACGGGAGTCTTCCGTACCGAGAAATTCGGAAATAAGTGGATGCTCGTGGATCCCGCAAACAATGGTCTCTTCATGGTTGGAATCTACGTGCTCAACGGAAACAGCACGAATGATTCCATGGGAGGCAATTACAACGCCCGAGTCACGGCGAAGTATGGCGACGCCGGCCCCCATTGGGCCACCGCGCAGCTTCAACGGCTGCAATCGTGGGGTTTCAACACCGTGGGACCGTACGCGTCCGCGTACGTTACGCCGATTGGAACCGCAAACATCTGGAGCACGCCGGATCACACAAACCCGATCAAGTTTCCTTTCATTGGTCAACTCCGGCCGTCGTTCTACGGCATGTCGAATTTGAATCAGTGGGCGCCGCAGCCGGTGAAAAACATGCTCTACGGCCTGACCAAGTACTACACCGGATATCGACCCAGCACCGGCGAAGCAGACTATTACGACAACAACCTGAACCTTTATCTGCAGGCCGAATTGGCTCAGGATCCCTTCGCCACCGCCGTAAAGGCGTCGGCGCACAGACAGTATTTGATTGGTGTGAGCACGGACGATTCGGACCAGTTGTACGGTTTTGGAAACGGACCGGATTTCCGTACCGGATATAGCAACGCGCATCTCGGTTGGATGGTTTTGACGCTTTCGCCATCGCAAACGGCCAACTCGTCAAAGGGCTTCGTCTACTCCGACACGACGGTGTACTCGAAGAAGGCGTTGCACGATGCATTGGTCGCCAAATACGGGACCATTTCGGCGCTGAATGCAGCCTGGGGTTCGAACTACACGACGTTTGATTCCTCGGGAACCAGCGCAACCGATGCGATCGGAACAGGAGACGGTGCCACTCTGGAATTCAGCCCCACGCTTCTAAGCACGACCGTAGCGGCATTCACGCTACAAATTTCAGTTAACGGCCAGCCGGTGGCCGGCGACCAGGGCGACGGGACCGTCTGGGGACCCAACGTCAGTGGCAGCGTGGACTACACGACGGGCCAGCTCAGCATTACGTTTCGCAGCGGGTACGCCCCCGCATCGGGAGCAGCACTGAGCGCTCAGTACGTACAAAACGGCTGGGGCATCGGCACCGGCTTAATGGATGAAGACGCCAGGCCATCGCACCAGGCCTGGACCGGCATCGATTACACGTATTTTTCGGACGTGAACGCCAATGTGAAATCCGATCTGGACGACTTTCTGTATCAGATCGCCGATCACTACTTTTCGATGTGTAAGTCGCAAATTCAAAGCTGGATGCCTGGGGTCATGTACCTGGGTCCCACATCGCTCGGGACTTGGGGAGCGCCGTCGAGCCGGCAAGTGCTGCAAGCCGCAGGGAAGAGTGTCGACGTGATGATTATGGGAAGCGGACCCGATGGCCCGCTGACCCAGCAGATGCTCGATTTCATTTACACGTATTTCGGCGACAAGCCCTTTTACATGGGAGAGTTTCGCGTGGCGAATCCAGACTCGGCGATGTTTCCCTATCGCGCGACTGGTCAGTTCGCGACGCAGGCAGCCCGCGGTCAGAATTATTCGGAGGATGTAACCAAATATCCAAACGCGGCATACACGGCCAATGGCAGCCGGCCTTACGTGGGCGTGTTTTGGTGGGAGTATATCGACAACGTCGGGCAACAGAGCGACTGGGGACTCGTATCGCCTTCGGACAACGCCTACGATGGCAATGAGGCCGTGAAAGGTTCGGGCGGCGTGGGCGTCCGCTCAGTTCCGTGTAGTCCACCGCTGAACGCGCTCTCGTGCGGCGGCGAGCAGCGAAACTATGGAGACGTGATTTCGGGAGTCAAGAGCGCGCATAGCCAGATCATGGAAGGCGTTCAGCACTAAGAACGTTTTCGACTTCGTTCGGTCTTACCGCGAAGCGGCGAACTTGGGAGTGACAGGTTTGATTCGGGCCTGTTAGTGTAGCGAGCGTATGCGTAAAAAGGATCTGCTCGCTGCGCGGGTTCTACAATCGTGTTCGCGCTGCGTTCACCAACACTCCGTTCCAGCCCCGACATTCGGCTTGAGCACTGTTTTTTCCACGCTTTTTCTTGCATTGATCGCGCTCTTTTCTACGGGCTTCCCTTGCCAGGGACAATCGCTCGATCGTTATGGCGGCCGGAAAGATGTCCGGTGCTCTGGAGAGGCAGGGAAGTGGCGCACCCAGCAGATCGGCAACCGGTGGTGGGTGTGCACACCAGATGGCAACGGGCTCCTGATTCAAGGAGTCGAAGATGTCGAGTCGACGGACGATCTCGCGACTCAGAAAATGCAGGAAAAGTACGGTGGCGCTGTCCCGTGGTCCGAAGCAACACTGAAGCGGCTGACCCAATGGGGGTTCAACGCGCTCGGTGTGTATGCCTATAACATGGTCTGGCCCACCGCTCGCGAAAATGGATTGCCTGGGCCGGGCCATTCACACTCAATCAAGCTTCCGTTTTTCTCCGAAGTCCGGCCCGCGCTTTACTCCATGAGAAATCCCAGCATCCACACCTGGAAAGGCCAGGACGTACGCTTCCTGTCCGATCCCGTCAAGAATGTATTTGCGGCGCGAAGTTCGTATTTTACCGGATACCTACCTCCGGGCGGCGTTGGCGATTATTTCGATCCCAAGATGCAAATCTGGATGAAGAAGGCCATCACCGAGGATTGGAGCTTCGCCGCAATCAAAGCCAGCCCCGACAACAATTACCTGCTGGGCATCTTTGGAGACGACGGCGATGAATTGCAGGGCTTTTCGGCGGGCCCCGATTTTCCCACCGCGCCTCCGGGAAAGAACAATCCGGACCTGGCCCTTCTCATCCTCTCCGAGTCTCCGGTGCTAACGGCCGACCCGGACCTTGAGGCTGTCTATGCTGACTCGGCAATGCACACCAAGCTCGCGCTGCGCGACGCGCTGGGGACGAAGTACAAGACCGTTGAAGCGCTGAATCACGCGTGGGGTTCGAACTACACAACGCTGGACTCATCAGGTAGGCAGATTACCGCGGATCAATTCGCCGGAGGTGACGGCGCAACGCTCTCTTTTATCGGGCGGATCTCTCATACCACCGCGAGCCGCGACTCCGTGCAAGTCCGCATAAACGATTCCGTCGTTGGCGGCGATGACGGGAAGGGCAATCTCTACGGACCGAATCTTTCTGGAACAGTGAATTACAAAACGGGCGATATCCGGCTGCTGTTTAAACCCGGCCACGCACCGCCTGCGGGATCACGGTTGAATGCCAGCTACATGCAGAACGGCTGGGAAATCGGCACCGGCTTCCTGGATGAAGACATGCGCGCGGCGCACCATTCCTGGCTCGGTGATGATTGGTATGGCGGTTCAGCGAATCGAACTCGCGCGCGACGAATGAATCCTGCAGTGCGCACCGATCTGGATGCTTTCCTGAAGGAAATGGCGGAGTGGTATTTCAAGATGCTCCGCGACGGAATTCACAGTGAGTTTCCCAATACCATGGTTCTACTCGGACTCGGCACATGGTCCGGCGTTCCTCCGGCGCCTGTTCTGCAGGCCGCATCTGAATACCTCGACATCATCGAGAATAGCGAACTCGGCGGGGTGTTCGATCAAGCGCGGATGGATTTTATGACGAAGAACTACGGGAACAAGCCTTACATGCCCGACTTATTTCTCCAGGCGAATCTGGATTCTGCGTTTCGTGCGAAATCGCTGAGAGAATCGATCGAGCCTGACGCTATAAAGACACAATCAGCGAAGGGCGATAAGTACGCCGAGACCGTTTCGTATTTGCTCCACGCGAAGAACTCGGCTGGCGTGAACCCGCACATCGGATTCATGTTGTGGGCATGGATGGACAAATGGTCGGAGCAAAGCAATTGGGGCTTAGTTTCGCACCTCGACAACGCTTACGACGGCAAGGAAGACGTGACGGCGAAAGTGCCTTGCTCGTCGCCATTTCAGAACTTGTCGTGTGGCGGCGAGCCGGGTGACTACGGAGACTACATCTCTAAAGTACGCCAGGCGAATTCGCTGTGGCTCAGCATCGCGCCTTAGCGAGGCTGTGACATTCAGGCCTGGCGGCGAATTTTCGTCCAAGCTGCCAGCATGGCTCTGTTCATAGCCGGCAAGCTGTACTGCTGTTCTGCGCGCGCTCGCGCGGCTCTTCCCATCGCGGTTCGCATTTGGGGTGACTTCAATAGCTTTGCGATCGCGCCTGCGAAGGCCGCTGGATCGTCCTCAATCAATATTTCAGGTCCGTTCACGAATTCCAGGCCCTCGGCACCGACTCGCGTCGAGACAATCGGTTTAGCCATTGCGGACGCTTCCAATATCTTGAGCCGTGTTCCGCTACCGATTCGAAGGGGAACGATGCACACAGCGGCGCTCGCGACTTCGGTGCGCATATCGGGAACAGTACCTGTAAAAATAATTCCTTCAACTCCGCTGAGTCGCTGCTTGAAGTCCTCCGGCGGATTTCTTCCGGCCACAACCAATCGGACGTTTGGAATCTCGCGACGGATCAACGGAAGAATCTGCAACGCGAAAAATTGCACGGCATCCCGATTCGGATACCAATCCATACCACCCTGGAAAAGAATCTTGAGGGGATCTTCCTCACCGTTTGTTGGATACGAATCGGTATCTACGACGTTGGGGACCACAAACGTAGGCAGCTGCGGATTCATCGTTTGCAGAATCGCACGATCATGCTCGGAGCATGCCAGCGCCAGCGCAGCCATTTCGCAACCGTGCCGCTCCCATGCGCGCATCTTGCTGCTTTCGAGCCATGCGTAGAGCTGTTTTGCGGGATTTCGCTCGAACCGAATGTAGCGCTCCAGGATCAAGTAGTCGACGTTATGAAAGTCGATGACCAACGGTATTTTCGAGCGATCGGGAAAATTGATAAGCAAATCGGTCTGCTCGCTCAATACAACATCGAACGCACCGTCGCGAAGCAGCGATGCGATTTTGTCCGCCATCTCGGGCGAGCGCAAACTTTCCGTACCGTACGGAACGCTTGAAAAAAGACGCCAAAGCCGGCCCATGTGGTCGCGGCTCGACGAAACGCTTCGCATGCGGTGCGGGATAAGAACCACGGCGTCGCACACTCGTTCGATGGCCGGATCGGGCTGTTCCTTTCCCTCCGCAAAAGCGATTAACGTGACGCGATGCCCCTGGTCGACGAGCGTACGAAGCACGGACCAGGAGCGCATTTTTACACCGTTGTTCGCCGGATAAGGAATGGTCGTGGATAGGAGCAGGATTCGCATTTTTATTGGTTCAGCACGGGCCAATGGCGGGCTCGTGATTGCGCGGCGCCATCAGGCGCGCGTTCCGACGACGAATTGCTTGTAGTTCCAAACGATCTCCGCCGCCAACGCCAGGAATGCCGGCTGATTCGCGGGGCTCACGGGCTCATTTGGTACGGGTAACTCATGACGGAGCGCTTCAAAAAACAGTGTGGTGTCGTTGGCATCGAAAGCCGTGTCTGATTTCGTCGCTTCTTCAAGAGCCCGGCCGGTCAGGGAGTAAATCCAATATCGCGGCGACATCCTGCCGGACATGCGCAACCAACGCGGCCAGAGGTGGTAGCTGCGGTGCCAGCCGCACGCGCGAGCCACGTACAGCCACCCGCGGAGCCGCTCGGAGTACAACTGTCGCCGCCGGTAGGTCTCGAACAGCTCTGCGCCAGAAAGAGCCTCCGAGGCCCCGGTGAGTCGCACGAGTTCCCAGCGCCAAACGGAGAGCGCGGAGCGCAGCGAATCACGCCATTCGATCCCAGAACACTCCGCGAGACGCGCCGGAAAGCTGAGCTTCGCGGTTGTCGAGCGTTCCAAGCGGTCGTTGAAGACCGGAATGTCGAATGGAATTTTCCAGTCGTGATTTTCAGCGGCCAGGTTCGCCAGAGCTTCCATCCTGCCTCGATAGCTCGGTTGGTATAAGTTCAAGAAGACGGAGAGCGAAGTTGCCGTATCGAGGTGCAGCTTCACGAGTCGATACTGCAGGTTCGACGATGCCGTTGCCGCCGGTTGCGTCATCTCCGGAGCGCACTCCAAAATCTCGACGAGGCGGTTCGTCAGAAGCCGCCAGGCATCCTCGCGAGACAAGTAGCTTGCCGGAAAGTCGGGTATTGCCCCAAGCACGCCGGCGTCGCCCCATACCACCCTTCCGCAGTGCTTCAATTCGTAGCTGAAGATGTGCTCCGGGAGGCGCGCGAAAAAGAATGGCCGGAGAAATCCGACATCAACGGTGCCTCTGAGTCTCTTACTCTCTAAATTCCGCACGATTTGTTGCCGAATCTGGTCGCTATCGGGAATGGATGGCCGGCCGCATCCCTCCTTCATGACGACCAGGAATTCGGCGTCGCCGTGGAGTTCCCACCCGTTGCCGGTGCGCGCAAACGATGCTTCGTCGCGCGCCAGGCTTCCCGTAAGAACAATCGCCTTCAGGCGGCCATCGAGCGTGCGGGTGCATTCTGAAATCACGGATCCGCAAATCAGCTCGCGGAGCGATTCCTTCGTCGAAGCGTCGACGGACATCCCGTTGGTCTCGACATTCGGTTTGTTCGGCGTGGTCAATTCTCTGTTCACGATTTCGGCATCGCCTACCGCTGCGAGCGGTTCAACGCAGTGCGTTCGATTGTCTCCGTAGCGGTGTCGTCTCCCGGGCGTTTTTCACGAAGCGCCTCGACGTATAAATTTTCTGTCTCGGCGATTTGTTGTTCTTCGCTGAAATGCTGGAGCACCCACTTCCTGCCCGCGGCCGCCAGTCGCGCTCGTAATCCTGCGTCCTTCAAAAGGCGGACAATTGCGTCGGCGAGCGCACCTGCGTTGCCCGGCGGAACGGTCAGTCCGGTCTGTTCGTTTACCACAACTTCAGCGGTGCCATCGACATCGGTGGCCACCATCGGCCGCTCTGCGGCAAGCGATTCGATCGCAGCCAGCGGCAATCCCTCAAAGAAGGAGGGCAGGACGCTGACGTCGGCAAGTCGAAGCCAGTCGGCTACGTTCGATTGAAAGCCAACAAAGCGGACGTTTTCGCTTAATCCCAATTCGATAGTGCGTTTCTCCAAATCCGCTCGGAGCACGCCATCGCCGATGCAAACTAAGCGCGTCGAAGGAAACTGCTCCGCCACTTCCTTCAAAGCATCCAGCAAAACGGCGTGGCCCTTCTGAGGTTCAAGGCGCCCTACCACCAGCAACACGAAATCATCCTGTGCGAAGCCAAGAGACTGTTTCATCCCTTCAGGCCCGCGGTGTTCGGGCGAAAAACGCGCGAGGTCGCTGCCGTTTCGAATGACTCGCACTTTTTCGGCCGGCAAGCCTTTTTCCTCGATCAGATAACGTGCATTCGCGCGCGATACAGCGATGTAGTAATCCACGAATCGACCGGCGAACCGATCGACCGCGAAGTTCCCTTTAATCCAGCCCCGCCTCCAGGCTTCACGCACGTGCGGTGTTTCGATGATCGCGGGAATTCCGCACATCCACCCGATAGGCGACGCTGCGAAGCTCGCCCCGAACAGATGGGAATGCAAGATTTGAACCTTCTCGCGACGCAGCACACCTGCGAATTGCCGTGCCACACGAACCTGGTACGGTTTCTGCAGCGCAAGAGCCGTCACTGAGACGTCTTTCGGTATGTCCGCTTGGAGTTTCTCCACGCATTCGTTTGGACATACCAGATGCAAACGAAAACTTCGGCGATCCAGTTTTCGAAGCAGCGTTAAGATGTGCTCTTCCGCACCACCTCGCGCCACCGAATTCGAGAAAAACAGTAGTGAGATCGGACCGGCCATCAGATTGAGTTGTTGAAGCATACGACGAAGCCGAGTGTCAGCTTCGCATTAAACGCGATTTGTTGTTTTTCGAGTACATGTTCGACGAGCGTACCGATTGGTCCCGAAAAACAATCATTTTCGGTAATTTCTATCCGACCGCGGTGCCGCTCTACTGTTAAGCTGTCGGTATCCCAGCTCTTGTTAACGTTCATGAAGGTCGTAACTCTCTATGCCGAACGAGCGAAGCATCAAGACATTTTGGGAACAGGCTGCCACTACTAATCCGCACTGGTACATTTCCTCCTACGGCGACTACGACGCGGCCCGCGACCAGGAACAATTCTGGGCGAGCGGCCGCTCCATCTGGGCGGATATCAAGAAAGCCACCAACTATGCTCCGAAAGCGACCGACACTGTCGTTGAGATCGGCTGCGGAATCGGCCGATTGACGCGGGCGATCGCGCCGGAAGTCGGGCACGTGATCGCGTTGGACATTTCGGACAAGATGCTCGAAATGGCCCGCGCAGGAAAATTGCCGAATGCCGAATTCCGCGCAGCGCAGGGATTCGCGCTTCCGGGAATTCCCGATAATTCCGTCGATTTGTGCTTGGCATACTGCGTTTTTCAACATTTGCCGTCACTCGAAGCGTTGCACTCGTATCTGGCCGAGATGTTTCGCGTCGCTAAGCCGGGCAGCCTGATCGCGTTTACCCTCTCGCCGCGCGATTGGAGCGCCTGGCTGCTCCCGTTGTTCCGCGCAAAAGCGTTCCTGCGCGAACGCTTGTCGAAAAGCGGTCCGAAAGGCATTTACCGCAAAGAGTGGGTCGGCATCCGGCCCGGTTCGTCCGCGATTGCGAAACTTAGCCCGCTTCCGCTAGGGCGCCAGGAACTCGGCGCCGGACGCACTTTGTACTATGGCTTGAAGAATTCCAAATAACTCCACACCGAAACGTCAATGCCAGTCGCGCGGTGATCACCGGGCTTGCTCGTGCGCCTTCAAAACGGTGTAAACCACTGAACCAGGTTTTTGCATTCCTCGATCGTAAATTTGGCCAGGAACAGGAATAGCAAGCAGAAGACGCACCAAATCCCGAGGCCCTCCACCAGGTTCAGAGCCAAGAAGTGCGCGACGACCGCCGCACCCAGCGCCGCCACCACGAACATGCCGTAATCGCGTCCAATGGTCATCCGAAACGGCGAGTTCGCGCGAGCCACGATAATCAGGATCGAATTTCCGATTACCCATCCGATGCCGTAGGCCAAGATTGCGCCGAGTAGCTGCAGACGCGGCCAGAGAAATAGGAAAAGGCTCAGATACACCACAAGCTGCCCGATGGCCACCCAGACGGCTTTTTGCTGTTTGCCAATACTTGAAAGAAGCGTGGCTCCGGCGCCCCCCGGTGTCGAGAGTCCGACGCAGAGCGCCAAAACCATGACCATCCTCTCCAAACTCAGATAGTTTCCGCCGAGCAAGGCTGTGACGGGCCGCGCAATCAAGATCAAGCCACACGTGCTCATCGTGTTCACGAGGAACAGAATGCGCATGTGCGTGTGAAAGACGTCGGCTGCCGCTTTCATATCGCCCGCCGCGAGCATATTCGTCAACGAAGGCAGGAGCGTGTCAGTGAAAAAGCGGCTCACGAGGCGAATGGCTTCGGCCAGGGTCACCACCGCGACGTACTTTCCGAGCATCGCTAAACCACCGAAATTCAATACGAGCACGGCGTCCATGCGCTGTGTAAGAAAACCCAGCGCGCTCAGTTGCTGCAACGACAGCGTGTAGCGCCAGAAGCCGGGTGGCAGATAAAAGTGCAGCGTGCCGAGGCGACTGCGCCAGTGCTTCGCGTGGAGTAGCATATGCAGCCCGATGACGGCGGCGATCGCACACAAGCCAAAGTAGCTGCACCAGATGATCGGCGAATAGGAGCGCTTCAGAACGTCCGGCGCCGCCGCAAAAAGTACGGCGAAAATCAGGAACGAGCCGATCGTCACCATGCGCAGGGTAATGTGCGCCCAGGCAAACTCGAGAGAGGCTTTCAATGTGGCCGAGACAAGCGACGTGAAAACGACAATCGGAGCAAGGCACATGATGACGAGTTGGAATTGCGGACTCGCGCCACGCCCCAGCAGATAATGAATCGAACCTCGCCAAATCGTGGCAGCCAGAAGCCACGGGACCAGCGCAACGCAGGTAACCAGGAAATAGGAGGCGAGAAACGACAGCCGTTCGCTTCGAAGCTCGGGAAAAAACTTAATGACGACGGGATCGCCACCCAAGAAGAACAAACCCAGCACGACGCCTATATAGATGTTGAGGAGTCCGTACGTCCCCAGGGCTTCGGGGCTGGTTCGCGCCAGCAGAATCGTTGTGCCATAGCTAAATGGAAGCGATACCGCGGAAAGCCACACGGCCCAGCGCATGCCGATGACGATTCGGCGCCTTTGGGCCACGGGGACCGCCGGCAACATCTCCGATGTTCCTATCTCGTTGGGCAAGGGTGAAAGTTTTCCGCAAAGCTCGATTGCTGGAACCAAGCGGCGCGAAGCCGGCGGAGCCTCGCCCAGTCTTGTGGGCTACCAGGTATGGATCGGCTCAAGAATTTCGCCGGGAGTTCCGGGATCCCCAGCATCCGAAGTTAGGTCGATCTCGCGCCGCGCCTCTGCCTGTTTATGCCTTTTCTTCCATGCCGCAGCCAGAGGAGGCAAGCACATGCCGATAAAAATGGACATCCAGAGGAGCTTTTCGTACTCCGCCGAAATGAAAAAGATGGCGATGCCCGCGCCGATCAGGCCCGCCTGAAGGCCCAAGGCCGCGTCTTGAAGCAGGGTGGCGCCGTACCTGCGCGACGTGCGCGCCACCCTCTCCATCGAGAGAAAGCTGCAGACGAGTATCCCGAGGAAAGCAAGAAGGGCGGGAACACCCGCCTCGGCGCCAATTTCGATGTAACTGTTATGCGCGACGCGCGCGACGCGATCCATCCGCGAAGCTTCTTCGGGAGTGATGTAATCGGCGATTTTTGTAATGAAATTGTCCAAACCCACGCCCAGGACCGGATGCGCCAGAATCAAGCGGATGCCGCCGTGCATCAGCGCGACGTGCGTGTCGGCCGAAGTTTCGTCACCAGCAGACGGATTTCGCAGGCGCTCGATCGGCGAATTGGGGGACACGAGCATTACCAGAACGAGCGACACCGCGATGACCGTTAGGTTACGCGCTCGATTCCTGGACCGCAGCACCAGGTAAAGGGTAGAGGCGATCAGCCCGAGAAAGGCGCCGCGAGACGAAGACAGAATCAGAGCGAACAACGTCACGACGAAGCAGCCCATGCAGAACCATTTTTGCCATCGCGGCTTTGCTCGTCGTGCCAGGAGGTATGCAATCGGCAGGAACAACAAAATGTCCACGGAGAAATAATTAGCGTCTCCCACTACACCCGCCGGGCGATAGCCGGGAAATAGATGCCGATTGAGTTGCCAGTCGCGGATCGCATACAGCGACGCGAGGGCCAGTGACGTGGTGGCCGTTAGAAGCGTCCACCGTAGCCGGTTGAGCGTATCCACGACCGAAAGCGTGATAAAGAAAAGCATCAGCAGCGAGACATAGGTAAACCAGTGCGATTCGTACCAGAACACTTCTGGCGGCATCAGGATGTACGACAGCGTTCCCAGACAAAACAGCAGGAGAAACAAGCGCGCTTGCCATGTTCCGAGGTAGGAAGGCAGAGTCCGGCGCACAATTCGGTGGTAAATCGCGTACATCATGCAGAGAACGCCGATGTACTTAATGCCAGTAAGATCGCCGACGAATTGCGACCAGATGTGGTGGTCGCTGAGCGGCATCACGAGAATTAGAAAGTAGAAGACGATCATTGCGGTTGCGCTCTTACGCCGAAACGAAAATATCCGTGGCTCCAGGTTGTGTGGCGCTCCGACAACACGCGAAGCCCGCATTCCCAGCGTTCCAATTAAACAACATGCGCCCGCTCCGGCTTCGGTAAAGCAGCTCGAGGCGAACTGATCCCCGCCGCGTCCTCCATGCAGACAAACACGTCCGCAATCGTATTCACCGGAATCGGCGGTTCCTTCGTGCTCAGGAAAATCGCGTCCGAGTAAGGATCATCGGGGTGGTAGCCATGCATGCCTTTGGGCGACCAGCCGGATCCGTTGAAGTCACTCTTGGATACGATCCATGCAGGGTGCAATAAGAAAACGGTCTCGCCAAACCGGCGATCCTCGAAGAACACTCCCAGTTGTCGCAATTCGCTTTCGGGAACGATCCGCCCACAAGGCAGATTGGCGAGACACTCCTCCACCTTGTCTCTGGCGGTTTCATTGAAGAACCAAAAGCGGGCCATGGTGGAATCGTACACGACCAGATAATCCTGCGGCATTTTCAGTCCGAGCCCCGTTATCGTTTCGAGCAAGTCGTAGCGGTTCTCGATCGGCGTCATCCCGTGGTCCGAAATCACAGTCATTGTCGAGTTCGCATCGATTTCTCGCGCGGCGGCCAGAACCTTTCGCAGGTTTTCATCATAGAACTTCAAGCGCCGCTCGATTTGCTCCGGCTCGTTGCAGTGCATGTGGAGAAACATGTCCATTTCGCTGAGATACAGAAAATAAAAAGAGGCCTCGCGCGCCCGGATGTCTTGAATCGATCGCTCCAGGATTTGCGCGTCCGTCAGGTCGTGGTAGGAATAAATTCGCTGCTTAATGCCGCGCTGCTGGAGCTTGTCGAAAATGGATGACGATCCTTCGATCCCGCCCGGACCGTAGATGCTGTGTTTCTCAATGTAATTGAACTTATCCAACAGCGCCGGGCTCACCGCGCAATCGAACAGCGGCCCCATCCCCAGAACTCTCCGGCCCAGCTCCTTTAAGATTTTGCGCGTGTACCGGTTATCCAGAACTTTGTTCGGAAGGAATTGAAATAGGCGCAGCCATCGAAACGGCGAACCTTGGGGGTCGTAATAAAAAAGATTCCAGTGTCCCGTCACCGACGGAGGAGTGCCGGTCAGAATCGTCGGAATGGCGCCGGAGCTGAATCCGAGCACGGTCTTAAGCGGAGCCCGGTAGGGAAGGACATCGCCGAGAAATTCGCGGCTTTCGAGATACTTCCAGCCTAGCGCATCAATTAGGACGAATATATTTGGCATTCGGACCTGATCTTCTTCCCGGCATCGTGCTTTACGATAGATCTTTTACGAAACGTAACATCTGCCGCGCCGATTCTTCCGACACGTTCCGGCCCATCGGAAAATGGATCACTTCACGCGAGGCGCGTTCTCCTTCCGGGCACGTTCCGGACTCATATCCAACGGTATCCAGGCCGACGCCTTCCGGCATATCCACGGGACTGGTGTACCACTCGCCGATTTCAACTCCTCGACGTTTTGCTTCAGACAGGACTCGGCTTTTATTCGAAACGCGAACCGGATAGCGGAGCAGCACGGGATCGGCGTACGAGGGCACAGCGAACGTTGGCATACCGGCGGCGATGAGAGCCGCGTCGTAGACTTTTTGAATTTTTCGCCGGTGCTCGACGAGCGAATCGCTAGCCATTCTGCGCTTTAGCAGCCACTGCTGAAACGCCGACATCCGCTTCGCGTAAGTCGAGGGCATTTCGCCGCGCAGCTCTTCCCGCGAAGACGATCCCACAACCAGGCCGCGCTTGTATAACGCGTGATATACGCTTCGAACCGTCCAATACATGTGCGGCAGATCCAGGATCTTTCGCGCGCCCACTTGCGCGGCCAGCATCGCTGTTTCCATTTTTGTTGGAGCGATGCACTGCTCGTTCCAGAATCGGCGCAAGCCATCCTGAATTTCTGGTTTAGCTGCGATCGCCCATCCGCCGATTCCAGTGGAGACAGGCTTGTTCCAGTGCGAGCTGAAAAACGCGGCGTCAGCAAGTGCGCCTGCGTCGAAACGCGCTCCGGACGGATCGCGGTAACCACTGCCGATGGCGTGCGCGCAATCCTCAATGGTGGCTATTCCACGCATCCGCGCCCAGGAGACGATTCGCGCCGTGTCCGCGGGTAGCCCGAATGTATGCTGGATCACGATCGCTTTGGGGTTGGCTTGAGGGCGTTCGCGTAACGCCGCCTCGATCGTCTCGACGGACAGATTGAAAGTGCGGGGATCGATGTCGGCATACAGAGGCTTGGCGCCCGAAAAAATGATCGCCGACGGCAGCACGAAGCAGGTGTAACCCGGGACAATGACTTCGTCGCCGGCACCGATGTGCATGGCTTTCAGAATCGCAAACAGCGCGATTCGCCCTCGCCAGAAAGTAAAAACCGTGCGGCCCAAAGACTCCGCAAACGTCCGCGAGGACATTTCCCGTTCAGACTGCGTGGCGCGCCGCAAAGCCTGCCCTACAACCGGCACTGCCGGCGTTTCCGTCGCGGTCGCGGCGAAATCCGTAGTGGCATAATCGTCGGTTCGTTGCACGCTCATGCGTTCGTGGTCTCAACTCGTTTCGCGGCGAATGTTTCCAATCGATCGGGTTGCCAGCCGGGGATCGACTCAACCTGTTTCGCCAAGAAATCGCGGAAGCTGGTCACCTGAAATTCCGTAAGAAGGCTTCGAAGTTTTGGTTCGGTCGAGGCCAGGTTTACGTAGGATTTGAAACGCCGAGTGAAGCTCATCGGCAGCCGCGGCGCGGTCAGGTCAATCTCACGCGGATGAATGTAGAACACCACCGGACGGCGCTTTGCGAGAACGCGGCGCGTCATTTTGCTGATGATTGAGTAAGGAAACAGGCGGAGATAACCGCCGCCGAAGAAGCAGACCGGTCGTCCGGCGACGTGTTCCACCGAGACTGGAAATTCGACGAAGCCCGAGCCGGGCTCCACTTCGTAGGGAGCACACGGCACGTCGGTCATGCCACCGTGTCCGTGGGTTCCGGGGAACACTGAAGAATCGTACCGGTGACCCGCGGCCATCAGCTTCTCAAAAAACCAGGGAGTTTCTTCGGTCACGGAGAAACCGGAGGCTCGGTAACCCAGTACCGGCTGTCCGGAAATGTCCTGAAGCGCATTTCTGGCCCGCACCGCATCGGCGTAGAACACTTCAGCGGTTTGCTGATACGCGAGTAGGTGGCTATACCCATGGGAGGCTATTTCGTGGCCTCGTGCCGCTGCCTCGCGCACCAGCGTGGGAAACCGTTCCGCCACCCAGCCGAGGAAGAAACAAGTCGATTTCGCGTTGTGCTCGTCCAGAATTTCCAACATCTTGTGAAAATTGCCTTCTACCCGTGATGGTAGAGAATTCCACTGCGCGATCGGAGGCGTGGACGGAAGATCGAGAATGTGGAACCAATCCTCGACGTCGATGGTGAAGATGCATTTCATGATCGATATTTCTCGGTCTTAAGCGCCGGCCCGCGCGCGACTGATCCTGCAAGGACGCCGGTTTCATGTTCTGCCAACGCTGGTTTTGCGCCGTTGCGAGCTTCTGCGACTACCGCGTGATCGGCACCTCGCGAATGGCTCGCGCTCTGCCACACGCTGAAACGCTCGCCGCGCAGTGCACCGATCACGCCGCTGAATGCTCCCAGATTCGCAAGAATGAAGAAATAAGGAAGCGCGGTAATCCACGAGCCTTCTCGGTTTCGGGCCACGACCGAACCGCCGATCCAGGCCAACGCGATCCCTAAAACCTGAACAGCGAGCGCGGCTCCGTAAAAAGGAATCCGCATCAGCGCTATGCTACAGATGAAAATCAGCGCCATCGGGATCAAGCCCATCCAGCGCATCACTTTCCGCGAGAAGAACTGCCACGCGCGCAGACCGTGCACTCGGCCTCGCAATCGCCAGAGTGCCAGTGCGCCCTGCCCGCAGATTCTGCGCTTTCGCTGGAGCTCCTCGCTCGGCAGACTCGCCTTTTCGTAGGACAACGCCCTTGGCTCGAACAGAATCGCGTAGCCGCGTGCGCCGATCTCCAACGGTAATTCGAGATCGTTGGCGAGCTCGGGCTGTAGCGGGTGGAAAAGTTCACGACGAATGCAGAAAATCGAACCATCGCAGACCAGCACCGAACCCATTTCGCTTTCGAGCGAACTTACGTACGATTCGTATCCGATCGCGCTGCGAATGCCCGCCGTAGCGGCATGAGTTTCCGATTCGCGAATGGTGCATTCCGAGCCCGTCACGCAGCCCACGCGAGAGTCGGCGAAATATCGAACCAGCTTGCGCAAGCAATCGGGTTCGATGTGTGCGTTCACATCCGTGAAGAAAAGCAGATCGCCGGTGGCCCGTTGATTCAACCGGTTCAGCGCTTCGTTTTTGCCTTGGCGCTGCTCCAGGCGCAGATACTGCAGCCGCGGGTCGGTAACACTCTGCAGAATAGCGTCGGTGTTGTCGTCCGAGGCGTCCGAAGCGACGAGCATCTCCAACTGCTGTCGCGGATAGTCCCAGGAAAGAGTCTCCGCCACTTTCCAGCCGATATCCTGCTGCTCGTTTCGCGCAGAAACCAGCACGGACACCTTAGGGAGAAAGTCGTTGGAGACCGTCGGACGAAATGTGCGGAAACGGCTGAGTATCCAAAGCGCGGCGGGATAACCCAAGTACACATAACCGAGCCAGCAGACGCTAAGCCAAAAAACGAATTCAATAACCCGCGTCACCGCGCTCCCCGCGTGAGCAGCATGTTCTTGGCGGTCATCACGAGAATGAGCAAGTCCAACCCGATCGACATGTTCTTGATGTAGAACAGATCGTAAGCGAGTTTTTCCTTGTTATCTTCCAGCGTCACGTTATACCCGCGATTCACTTGCGCCCATCCGGTAGCACCCGGTTTCACAACCCAGCGGTTCCTGTAAAAGGGAATGTTGCGGACGCATTCTTCTTCCTCGGACGGAACAAAAGGACGCGGGCCGATCAGATTCATGTCGCCGACGAAGATGTTGAAGAACTGCGGAAGCTCATCGAGCCGCGTGCGCCGCAGGAGCCGCCCGACGCGCGTGAAGCGGCTGTCCATCACCGCGGTGGGTACGTGCTTCTCGTTCGAATCTGCCGACGCGGACATCGTCCGGAATTTATAAAGTGTGAAGATCTTTCCTTTTTTGCCAACCCGCTTCTGCCGGAAGATTACCGGCCCCGGAGAATCGACGCGGATTGCAATCGCGATCAGAGCCATCACTGGCAACGATACGAGCAAACCTATCGACGACACTATAATTGACGCAAGCCGCTTGTATACGCGCAATGGCGGCGACGCGGTGAATCCGAACGAATAAAAGAGCCAATTTGAACCGAGCGTCTCGAGCGAAATTTTCCCCGTGACGGCTTCGTACGCTTCTCGTCCGTCCTGGATTTTCACGCCGCGGTTGCTCAGCTCGATCAGCGCGCTGAGCGGCACATCGCTCTTCCAATCTTGCGACGTGACGATCACCCGGTCCGGATCATATCCGGCGATCGTATGAAGCAATGAATCGACGTATTCGTGGCCCGATGCCGAGGATCCGGGATCGTTCGGAAGCTGAAAGGTCTTCAGTTGCCCGACGAGGTTCAATCCGAGGATGGGCCGCTCGTGCATTTCGGCCACTAAAGTATCGGTCGCCGACCCGTTACCCAGGATCACCACGCGTTCTGCGAACCGGGGCAGAGTGCTCACCTTCAAGAACGCGTAGCGCCAGGCGAACAGGAGAATCGGCACCGATATAAAGCCGATCAGGAAAATTCCGCGACCCAGTTCGAGGGGCGGATAGATGTAATAGAAGCCGGCCAGCAGAATCGATACCGTTCCGTACATCTGAACCATGCGAGTGTGAACTTCTCGCGGGTTATTCAGGATCAGCGAGTCGTAGAGATCGAAGTAATACATGCAGGCAATGAAAGCGATCGCCACGACGAGAATCTTGAAAAATCCCTGTTCGTAGCCAAGAACGATCGATCCATCGTTCGGGCCCAATCGCGCGATCGTAGCAGTGACGAACGCGAGCGCAATGAGACACGCCTCGGAGACGCCGAGTACGACGGTCCGGGTGGGAAAATGCGCGTGAAGGAATCGAATCGTCACGTGAGCGCTCTGCGGTTAATTTTTCCTGCGCGGGCGGCGTGCCGAGTGGCGCATGTCCGCTTGCAGCCAGGTCCGAACTCGATCCACGTGCACAAGATAACGCCGAAACCGTGGCCCGCCGTTTCCGCTGGCTTCGAGCCGCGGCGGATATCCGTACTGATCCTGATAGTGCATGTAATCAAATTCGGATGCTTCATTCAGCACCACGCCGAGCAATTTCGGAGTGTCCAGACTCGCCAGCCCTTTCTTCAACTCTCTGGTGGGAGTCACGCCTTCACGAACCACCAGCAGCGTGCCGTCCACAAGCCGCGACCAAAGATTGGCGTCCACCACGGGCGACATCGGAGTGGAATCGACCACCACCCAGTCAAATGCGCTGATGACCTTCGAGAAAGCTTCGGCGAACCGCGCGGACTGCAAGAGCTGCGCCGGCTCCTCCGAAGGCATTCCTGCGCTTAGGTACGACAAGGACAAATCGCTCACTTTACGGATGTATGGCTGAAGACTGCCCTCTGCTTCCGTCCACCAATGGCTGATCCCATTCATTGAGCTTTGGAAAAGCAGCGACGTAAGAGACGGGCGGTGCAGGTCGCCCTCGACGAGCAGTACGCGCGAGCCGGCTTGGCGCGCGAGCGTGATCGCGAGATTCGCAGCGACCAGCGTTTTGCCTTCGTTGATGACCGCGCTGGTCACCTGCATGGATTTGTATTCTTTTTGGCGGCGGAGATGCTCAAGGCGCGTCGCGAGCGCACGAAACTTCTCCGCTCCGAGGCTGCGCGGCTCGTTGAAGGCAATCACTCGCGATTGAGGAGTCGGAGCAAGGGTCGCAGAGAGTGCATCTTCGACATATTCGACCGGTGGTTCGAACGCGGTTCCCAGGAAATCAACCGGAATGTGCGTCTCCGGAAGGGCTCCGGAGGGGCCGAGCTTCTCCTGTTCCATTCGCCGCAATGCTTCGTAGAGCTTGCTCACGTGGTTTCGACTCCCGCTTGGAACTTATGATCCGTAATGGATTTCGGTGAAACGCCATCTAATTCATCCAACATCCGAAGCAGCGCCTTGCGAATTTTGCGGCGCTCTTCCGCATCGTCTCCGGAATCGGCGGGCTTCGGACCGCCTGCGCTAAGACGCAACTCCGCGGCTACCTCACGCACGATTTCCGGGGTGATCGGATTGGCTTGCTTTCCGTAGCCAAATATCAGGCAGTTCTCAGCCAGCGTATTGACAAGGCGCGGAATGCCCGACGAGTGCTGATGAATCGCGTCGATCGCATCCTCGCGGAAAATCTGCGCGCTATGCGAATTAGCGCCCGCAAGCTCGAGCCGCCGGTGCATGTAGCCATGCAATTCTTTCAACGTGAGCGGTTGCAAATGGCAACGCAGCCCGATTCGCTGCTTCAGTTGGCGCAATTCCTCGGAATCCAGCTTCCGATCCAGCTCCGGCTGGCCGACCAGAACGATCTGCAATAGCTTGTGCTGTGATGTCTCGAGGTTTGTCAGCAAGCGAATCTCTTCGAGCAACTCCCAGCTGAGCAGTTGAGCTTCGTCGACCACAAGTGCGGTTATCGCTCCCTGGCGCGACCGGGCCATCAGAAAACTGCTCAAAACCGCGAGCATTTCGCCTTTATTCTTCGGCGGCGACGGCAGGCCGAGATCCACCAGGACTTGCGAGAGAAAATCGGTCACCGAAAGCCGCGGGTTGAAGACGTATGCAAACGCGATACGGTGGCGGCTCAACGCGTCGAGCAGGCAACGCACCATCAACGTCTTACCGGTCCCAACTTCGCCCGTGACGGCTACGAATCCCTTTTGCCCGAGCACGCCATAGTGCAACACCGCCAGAGCCTCTTTATGCTGCGAGGTTGGGTAGAAAAAGTAGGGATCGGGACTGACACCGAAGGGGCTTCGCGTCAATCCATAGTATTTCTTGTACATCCGCCTAGCCTTTGAAGAATGCGTATAAGTTGCCGGCAAGCATGAGAACGATAATCACCGCGGCGGAGCCAAATTCGACCCATCCGCGCTTTTCGCGATCCTTATCCTCGCCAAAGGTCACCAAATGCGGGATTCCGACCAGAACGCGAGCAGGGATCAGTCCTTCGAGGTCGCTCTCGCGACGCACTCGCACGTCCGTCAGTTCTCGCAGTGCGATCGCCGCGCAACCCACCAGAAAACCGAGCGCCAGACCCGCCAGGCTGATCACAAGATGGTTGGGAGACGATGGCTTGTCCGGAAGGCTCGGCGGATCCAGGATCCGGAACTGCTCACCCTGCTGGCGTTTTTCCAGGCTCGTTGCTAGTGACGATTGGCTTTGCTTGCGGAGTAAGGAATCGTAGTTGGCCTTCGATTCGTCATATCCCCGCGAGACCTCGGCCAGTTGCTGTTCGGTTTCCGGCGTCAAATTCAAGCGTGCCTGGTAGGTTGCGATTTGGCTTTGCAGCACCTTCAGATGTTTCTGGTAGTTCGAAATCTCGAGTTGATTCGCCTTGATCTGGCTGGCGATTTGCATCATCGGCGTCGGCTCGTTCTGTCCTCCGGCGGATGCATTGTCAGCGGAAGTCGCGGTTGGTTGACCGGGCTTGTGATTCGCAGCGACTTGGCTCTCGATCTGGCGACGCTCGGCATCGCGTTGCGCTATTTTTTCTTTCAACGCTACGACGTCGGGATAATCGTCGGTGTACTTCGAACGGAGATTCTCGAGCTGTTTGTTCAGATCGTCGTTCTGCACCGACTGATATTGCTGCTGCAAGGACTCCAGGTAGAGCCGCTGTTGATTGGCGCCGTCCAGCGCGCGTTGATCGGACTGCAGTTCGTTTTCCAGGCCCGTCAGTATCTGTACGTTGCCTTCCAACTGGCTCGGCAAGTCACCCATGTGCTTTGCCTTAAATGCGCGCACACTTGCTTCCTGCTCATCGAGCTTGGCGCGGGCATCGGCAAGTTGGCTGTCCAGGAATTCAGTCGTGCTTTCAGACAGTTGCTGTTGCGCCTTCAAGTTCTCATCGATAAACAAAGATGTGAGTTCGCTATTCACGCTCTGCGCCAGTTCGGGAGTACGCGCGGTGTAAAAAATCTTGAATGCCGTCAAACCGCCGCGACCATCTCGCTTGTCGGACTCCACCAATTCCACTTTGATGTCACGGCGCATCTGTTCGACTGCGTCCGTCGGCTGGATGGCGCTGGTCAAGGAGTGGTGTTGCGGATACAGATGGAAACGATCGATCACGTACTGAAGCCGGGTGCGGCTCAAAATCTGTTGGGTCATGCTCTGCACTCGGTCCTGAAGGTCCGAGGTGACGTTCGGAACCACGTACTGTTCTGGGACCTTCGGCTGCTCCACGAGGATCAGGCCCTCGGACTCGTAGGATGACGGCCAGAGCCAGCCGAGACCCCACACCAGGGACCAGCAAAGGAATACCGAGATCAGCATCCACCAGCGCCGTCGGCGCACCACCGCGACGATTTGTCCTAAGCTGGGAAGTGGTTTTTCGTCTAATTCTTCATTCATTCCGGCTCCATGGATCGGTGTGTGGGTAAACAAACACACCTAAATCCCGCGGGCGAAATTGTAGTGCACTCAGACCACCATCATTAATAGATTTTTAACGCCAGACGAATTCTTGGCTAAGTCTCGTTATTTCAGTGACGTATGGGCCGTGCGGTGCTTCAACACGAACGCACGGCGAAGCGAGGAATCGGGAGTGGAGTGGAAGATATTGCCTCTCGTGCTGCCATCGAATTTCCCATGGTCAAAGATTTTTCCACTTGTTGCCCAAAAGCGTCAACTCGTTCAAAAAAAGCAGCTTCCCGCCTGTACCGAGGGCTGAGGCCGAGACTGGTGTCGCGGATCGACTGAGGGTCAAAATATGAGGGGTTACCGCCCCGCATCGGCCGACCCGATGACGCTCGATCGGCCCGCAGTTCAGCGAGCCGCAGGCACCGGGTTGTTCCGTTCCGTCGCTCCCAGGAGCGCCCGATCCAGTTCTTTCGCAAGAAGCTCCACGTAGGGCTCGCGGAACATGTCTTCATGATCGCCGGGCATTTCGCGAATCTCTAAGCTTCCGTTCAAAAGATGTCCCCAACCGAGCCTCGGATCGCGGTAAGGACCCTCCGATTGAACCGCCGATCGAAATAGCACCACGTTTCCGTCGTACGGTTCCGGACGATACTCGTGCGCCGCAACGAATACGGCTTTGCTCGCCTCGCGCGGTGCAACCGAGAGCGGCTTCGATACACGGCGCTGAACCATGTCGCCCACGACCCAGAAGGCTCGGCTTAAGTCCAGTCGAACTCTACGAAGCAAGTAGCGGAATTCCGCGCCGAGATCTTTGCTCTTCATTTGCGCCAACCGTGAAGCATGGAACTTGATTTTCCACGCGAAAAAGCCGCAGAGTTCGCGGAACGACTCCCATCGGGTAGGAGGGTTTGGCGGAGCCGTGTTCAAGACGTCGAACAGCACGAGCAGCGCTACTTCTTCACCCTGCGACCGTAGCTGCTGGCTGATTTCGTAAGCCACCAGGCCCGACGCCGACCAACCGCCCAGGAAGTAGGGACCTTTCGGTTGGATCTCGCGAATCGTTTCGATGTGATACGCGGCAATGTCAGACATCGCGAAGTGAACCGGCAATCCAGACGTGTCAGCGAGCCGAAGTCCCAGGAACGGCTGGCCCGGATTCAAACGCTTCGCGAGCAGCCGGAAATAGGGACCGGCATCCACGCACAGGAACGCGGGTAGCGATCCTTCCGGTTTGATCGCGGCCACCCGCGGCGAACCCTTCGACGCGATGGTTCCTTGCAACACGGTCGCGAGTTTTTCGATTGTGGGTGCTTGGAAAAGTGTGGCGAGAGGAAGTTCTGCTCCCCAGATTTTCCGGACTTTAGCCGCGAGCCTCGCCGCCAGCAGGGAATGGCCGCCCAAATCGAAGAAGTTGTCGTTGAGTTGCACCGGTTTCACGCCGAGAAGGTCTTCCCAAATTGCTTTGAGCTGCAAGCGCACTTCATCCGGCGAGGTATTCGGTTCAGCGGCGGCAGAGACATCCGGCGCCAGAGCTGCAACCTTCGACTCCAGGCGAGGCGCAGCATTCGCTAGCGCAAACGGGCAAACGGCGATTTCTCGGCACGCTTCCGCACCAAGTACTGTTCCAAACGCTTCCGCTCCCTCTTCGGGGCCGATTGTTTGCGGGTCCACCGCGCGTACGGGCGCGCTGCCATTTGTGGACGGGATCGAGGCACCTCGAATCCGTTTTTGTGCAAGCCGCGCAACGTCGTTGATTTTCTTCAGGGAAAACTGTTCGACGTCGATCAACGGCGTTCCGGTCTCGTCCATGATCGTGATGTCGAACGTCACCACTTCATCGCGCAGAGAATTCGATTCGCGCGAGCGAATGTGACTGTAAATTCGCTGCGGCAATCGCCCGTAAATCGAAACTCTACGATAAGAAACCGGAAGGTAAAGTCCTTCGAAGGTCTCGTAGTTCGGAATTGAATAAAGTGCGGCACCGGTTGCCAGATCAAACAAAGAGGGGTGCACGAGATAACTTTCCAGATCGCCCGTAAACTCCGGAGGCAGTTCTAGAACCGCGAGGGCTTCGCGATCGCCCAGGTAAATCCACTGCAGGTTTTTCCATCGTCCTCCAAAATCGATAAACCTTTTCTGCCGGGTGTCGCCCTCGCGCCCAAACCGGATTTCCCGCCCGTCGCAGCGCGACCGAAGCGCCCTCAGATTCGATTCCTTCGGCCGCGGATTCACGGCCCGTGAAATATCGCCGGCAGCGAATTCCAAACCTTGGGATTCCTCGGAGAACACGGAAAAACGGGACGATGCGCCCTCTTTCCTAATCCTCAGCCGAATGTCGCGGGTCTCGCCGTCCGCGACGGAGAACGGCGCCAGAAACGACACGTGTCGAAGTTCAATGCCTTCGTTAATCGGACCAAAAGCAGCCAGCGCCATTTCCATATATCCGGTCCCGGGCAGCAGAGCGTCCCCGCCGCGGAAGCGATGCTCGTCCAGGAGCCAGTCACGCGTCGAACTCAACCGAGTCACGTAGATTTGTTCGTCCGCCGTTGCCAGAATCCGTTGCTCGAGCAGCGGGTGCGCGACCCCCGCGCTTTTCGCCGCCATTCCCACGTCGCGCCATTTACCCCAATTGATGGCAACGGCCGATGGGATTGCGCCGCTCATCGCGAACGCGTCGAGAAATGCATTGGCGGCGGCGTAATCCACCTGGCCAGCCGGAGGGTCCAGTGAACTGATCGAAGAGAACAGCGCCAGAAAGTCGAGTGGTTTACCTCGAAAAAGTTCGGCGAGAACCAGCGTGCCCTTGACTTTTGGATTCAAGACGCGCGACGCGCTCTCGCGCGTCTTGGTGAGGATCGGGCTGTCTTCCAAAATGCCGGCAGCATGGATCACTCCGTGGATCATTCCCAGTTTCCCGGTCGCAAAATCCACCGCGTCCTTCATCCCGTCAAAATCAGTTACGTCTGCGCCGATCGCCAGAATTTGAGACCCCATCGCTTCCAGCTCGAGCAGCTCGCGGAGGCGGGCTTTCAAACGCGTGGGCGTGTCAGCCAGTGTCAGAGTGTGTTTCCATTCATGCGCGGCAGGCAGCTGCGTACGACTCAGCAATACAAGCCTCGCCTGGAAGTTTTTCACCAGATATTTGGCGATCACCATGCCGATTCCACCGGTGCCACCGGTAATCAAATACGTCCCGTGCTGCCGCAAGCGTGTGCCGGACGAACTGCGTCTTAGCGGTGCGGTTTCCAAACTTTCAGTCCAGCGTTCGCCGCCTCGATAAGCAACGATCGCGTCGTCCGTCCTAACAGAAAGCTCGCCGATGATCTGGGCGGCCGCACGATCGAGGCGATCGGTGCCAAGGTTGATATCGATCGCACGACACCCCATTTCCGGAAATTCCTTTAAGATGACTTTTGCAGGACCAAGCAAGGTCGCACGCACCGGCTCGTGGATCGTCTCTCCCAAAACGGATTGCAGCCGATCGGAAACGATCGCGATCTCAATTTTCTTCAGGTCCTGATCGCCGAGCGCCTGAGCAAGAAATAACAGGCTGTAAAAACTGAAATTGAGCGCTTGTTCGAGAGAAATCGTCGTCGATTCAGCGCGCATCGACCACAGATGAATGAACTTCTGCGGATGGCGGCCGCGCTCTTCGAGGTCTGCAAGCAGCGCGTCGTAGTCGGCGCGCGCGCTCGCTTGGATCTGGTATTTTTCGTCACTTGTACGCGCGAACGATTCGCCGGGAATGACAGTAATCACCTGATTCCCGGAGCTTCGAAGCTGCTTCACGATCTCGTCGCTCAGTCCGGCGGCATCGGAAAAAACGACGCAACATGCGGCCGCATTCGCGCCGGCTACGGTCAGCGGTGTCTGGCGCCAGGTGCGCGTTTGAAACCAGCGCTCGATCGTGCTCGTCGAATCCGCCTTCGCAACAGGAATCGAGGTCCCCGGCAAAGAATCGCTCCCGGGATCGATCCAGTAACGCTGCCGTTCAAATGGGTACGTCGGCAGAGGAATGCGGCGCACGCTTTCGCCGGCATGCAATGCATTCCAGTTCAAACGCTGTCCGCTTGCCCAAAGCTTTCCGACCGTCTTCAGCAAGTGCGCATAATCCGAAACTGTTTCTTGGGGGCCGCGCATGGATTCAAATACTTGCGCGCTACGTCCGATGTTTTGGCGCGCCAGTATTGCTAGCGCATGGCCGGGTCCAACTTCGAGTAGCGCGAGATCCGGCCGCGCTCGCAATTTGTACAGACACTCGGCGAACCGCACAGTCGATCCCAGATGACGCACCCAATATTCGGGATCGGTTGCTTCCGTGGCCGTAATGAAGTCACCAGTGACATTCGAGAGAAAGGGGATGCTGGGAGCATTCAGTGCGACGCCGCACATGTGTTCACGGAACTGGCTCACCACCGGCGCCATCATTTGAGAATGAAACGCGTGCGAAGTCCGCAACCGTTGCGTGACGACACCTCTGCCGGCAAGATCTGTTTCGAGCGCTTCGATCGCCTCGGTAGGTCCGGAAACGACGCACTGTTTCGGCGCGTTGATCGCCGCGATGGAAAGCGGTTCCGAGATTTTCAGTTCTTCGGCCCCGAGCGGTACCGCGATCATCGATCCCGCCGGCATTTGCTGCATCAGACGTCCGCGAACCGTGATTAATTCCAACGCGTCTTCCAGCGAAAGCACTCCAGCGAGACACGCCGCCACGAATTCACCCACGCTGTGCCCAACCATCGCCCACGGCCGAATCCCGGCTTTCATCCACCATTGCGCTAGCGCGTACTCGACGGAAAACAGAGCGGGCTGCGTGATCCAGGTTTGATTCAGAAGCTTGGCATTTTCCTTCTCGTGCTCGGGCGAAGAAAAGAGCACATCTCTAAGATCTACGCCAAGAATTGGGCGCAGGTATTCCGCGCACGCGTCGAGGTTGTCGCGGAAAACCGTTTGTGTACGGTACAAATCGCGACCCATGCCCCAATACTGCGAGCCCTGCCCAGAGAACAGAAAAACGATGGACGGAGCATTTCCCGCGTTCGAGCCGGAAAACACCGACTCTCCACTTTGCGTTGAGAGTGCCTTGGATACGTCCGAAACGTTTCGCACTACGGCAGCGCGTCGATGCGTGAAGGCGGTTCGTCCCGCCTGTAAGGTAAATGCGACATCTGCCAGATTCGCGCCAGGATTGCGTTCCAGATAGTTCGTTAGATGGGACGCGGCCTGATCCAGCGCCTTCGCGCTCTTCGCTGACAACACCAGAAGCTGTTCCTCTCTCGTGTCGCCGGTAGGCTCAACAGGCGGAGCTTCTTCCAGCACCACATGCGCATTCGTTCCGCCGATGCCCAGCGAAGTTACCCCAGCACGGCGAGGAACGCCGGCGTTCACACTCCATTTTGAGAGCTTGGAATTCACGTAAAACGGGCCGGTCTTGAAATCGATCAGCGGATTGGGTGTTTCAAAATGCAGGCTTGGGGGAATTTCGCCATGTTTGAGTGCGAGAACGCATTTGATCAAGCCCGCGACGCCGGAGGCGGCATCGAGATGGCCTGCGTTGCTCTTGAGCGAGCCGAGCGCGCAGGTGTTTTTCGCGCTCCTCGAATTGTGAAACGCTTGCGTCAGGCCTTCGATTTCGATCGGATCGCCAACTTTGGTGCCTGTACCGTGTGTCTCCACATACGAGATGCTTTCGGCCGGAACGTTCGCCACCCCAAGAGCCTCGGCAATCACATCCGCCTGACCTTCGACACTCGGAGCGAAATATCCCACTTTGCGGGAGCCGTCGTTGTTCACGGCGGAACCCAGAATGACGGCTTGGATGGTGTCGCGGTCCTCGATCGCATCTTCGAGCCGCCGCAGCACCACCACACCGGCGCCGCTCGAAAACACAGTTCCACTGGCGGACGCGTCGAACGGCCTGCAATGACCATCGCGCGAAAGGATTTCCCCTTCCCGATAAAGATATCCACGGCCGTGCGGGATCTCGATCGTCACGCCCCCAGCCAGCGCTAAATCGCATTCGTTAGAAAGCAGGCTTTGGCACGCCGTGTGAACCGCGACCAGCGAAGTGGAGCATGCGGTTTGGATGCTGAGGCTCGGACCACGAAGATTTAGGTGATACGAAACGCGCGTGGCAAGCACGTCTTTGTCGTTGCCGGTCATCTTGAGCAGGAACAGTCCGGTGTTCTCCAGCAAGTTCCGATTGGTAAGCAAATTGTGAATCAGATAGGAGTTGATGCCCGATCCGGCATAGACGCCAATTGAACCTTCAAAACCCTGCGCAGCGTGGCCGGCGTTTTCAAGCGCTTCCCACGCGCATTCCAGAAAGTGCCGCTGCTGGGGATCCATGATGGCCGCGTCTTTTGGGCTCAATCCAAAAAACGCAGCGTCGAACATCGCCACATTCTCGAGTACGGCGGCGGCTCTTACGTAATCCGGATTATCAATTTCGTCTTTGCGAGCGCCGGCAGCGAGCAGCTCCTTCTCGCTCAGTTCTTGAATGGACTCGACGCCGTTACGGAGGTTTTCCCAGAACGTATCGACGTCGCCTGCGCCGGGAAAACGGCCCGCCATTCCGATCACGGCGATGGCTGAGTTCTTCATGGGCGGACTCGAGCCTCACGCGCCGCCTTGCGTCTGTCGGCGCGATCCGCGCCGGCCGTCGGCTTTGCTGTGACTTCTCCAGAAAGATGGCTTGCGAGCGCCGCCACGCTCGGAAACTGAAACAGATCGACAAGCGGGAAGTCGCGACCAAGACGTTGACGGAGTTGAACGTGGACTTCGGCGACCATCAGGGAATTGGCGCCGAGATCAAAGAAATTCTCGTGAAGGCCTACCGTGTCGATTGAGAGCGCTTCAGCCCATGCTTTTTCTATGACCGTCTGTAGTCCGTCCGAGGTGCGTTCGCCGGCGACTTGTTCAGCAGCCTCGTCGCGGGCGGAGACGGACGGAGCCGGCAACGCTTTCCGATCGATCTTTCCATTGGGCGTCAGTGGAAATCGCTCAAGGAACACAAACCGCGACGGCATCATATATTCGGGCAATTTTTCGCGAAGTGCCGAACGGAGGTCGAGCCCCGTTACCGCAGCAGGCGTCGCCGGCTCTCGGACGATATACGCCACCAATTGCTTGTCTCCGAATTGATCTTCACGGGCCGTGACGATCGCTTGCTGAACGGACGGATGTAACTCCAGATTGGTTTCAATTTCTCCCGTTTCAACGCGGAAACCTCGAATTTTCACCTGAAAATCGGTCCGGCCGAGGTACTCGAGGTTGCCATCGGGCAGAAAACGAGCGAGGTCCCCCGTGTTGTACATTCGGCTTCCCGGCACAGCGGGTTCCGGCACAAATCTCTCCGCCGTGAGGCGCGGCTGGTTCAGATACCCTCGCGCCACCCCATCCCCTGCGATGTACAGAAGACCCGTCTCGCCCACCGAAACAACATTTGATGCGTCGTCGAGAATGTACGTCCGGGTGTTTGCGATTGGTCGGCCGATCGGAACGTTCGGCGTATTTTTTTCAATCAAGTACGTGGTTGACCAAATTGTCGTCTCAGTCGGCCCGTACGCATTGAATATCCGCGCGGAGGTCAGCCCACGCAATTGCGCAACAAGCAAAGATGGCAGCGCCTCGCCTCCGAGAACGATGTGCCGGACCGAACCCAGCGCGCGCGCAATTCCCGGGTCCAGCAACATCAACCTCATCAAAGACGGCGTGGACTGGAGATGGGTGACCCGATAACGTTCGATTTCTCCTGTGATCGTCTGCACACCCTCGTCGCCGTGAAGTACCACCGTAAATCCTCTACTGAGGGTCCAAAGCAATTCCAGCACGGAAATGTCGAAAGCCACTCCGGTGAGCGCCAGCCAGACTCCAGGCACCCAGCCGATCACTCGATCCATCGCCGTAAAGAAGTTGACCACGCTCCGGTGCTCGACCATCACGCCTTTCGGCTTGCCGGTCGACCCCGATGTATACAGGACGTAAGCCAAATGTTCAGAGTTCGCCGCGGATTCGGTTGCGTTCGCTCCGCCCGAACCGTTGAGGCCATTTTCTTCCGCATCGCAAATGATGATGGGTGCCACTGCAGGCAATTTCGACCGGCTGCGTTGAGTGGTCAGTAAAACCGCAGGCCGGGCATCCTGCAGGATCTGGATCATGCGCGGCTGTGGTTGATTCAGGTCGATGGGGACGTAGGCGGCGCCCGCTTTCAGCGCAGCCAGAAGAGCCACCACCAATTCGTGAGATCGTTCGATCCCGATTCCGACTAGGGTTTCAGTCCTGACCCCTGCTCCTTGCAGACGGTTCGCCAGGCGGTTCGCGCGCGCATTCAGATCTCGATATGAAAATTGGCGAGGCCCGGCGATCAGCGCGATTGCATCCGGCGTGCGAGCGGCCTGCTCCTCAACGACCTGACTGATCGTTTTTTCTCGCGGGAAATCGATCTCAGTTCGATTCCACGCCGGCGCGGGTAACAAGATAGTTCTCCAGGAAAAGAACGTCGATGCCGGTGCCAAGAAACGTTTCGATGGCCTCCTCCGGCGTGCGCACTATGGGCTGACCCTTTACGTTGAAGCTCGTGTTCAAAACCATCTCGCGCCCCGTGGTTTTGCCAACAGCACGAAGCAGCATGTGAAAGTCTGGATTGTCTTCTTCAGAAACAGTCTGCAAGCGGGCCGATCCGTCTACATGTGTGATGCTTGGAAGTGATACGCGGTACTGATCCCGAACTTGAACCGTGTTGATCATGTACGGAAGTGAAGTGCCGGGCGCAACTTCGAACCACGTGTCAGCCTGCTCGCGGCTGCAAGCTGGTGCAAACGGGCGGAACGCTTCGCGCATCTTGACCATACTGTTGATCCGATCGCGCATCTCCGGGTGGCCCGGATCGGCCAGAATGCTGCGGTTGCCAAGCGCTCTGGGCCCGTATTCCATTCGTCCGCGATACCAGGCCAGCACTTTGCCTCTGGCGATCAGCGATGCGGCTTCAGCAGCGACAGCCTCGAGCGAATCAAAGCGACGGACCTGAATTCGTCCGCCAAATTTTTCGAGCGCATTCTCCACTTCACATTTTCCGAACGACGGGCCCAACAACGGAACGGGCATTCGCTCATTCACGACGCCGCCGCTCAACGACGCGCGGTAAAGCGCAGCGCCGAGCGCCGTCCCATCGTCACCTGCCGCGGGCTGAATGTGGACTTCGTCGAACAGTCCGGAATCGATGAGTTTTCGGTTGGCAGTGCAGTTCAGTGCCACACCGCCTGCCAGCGCCAAGCGACGCAATCCAATCTTTCTTCCGAAATGCCCGCAAATGTGAAGGACGACTTGATTGAGGCATTCCTGCAGAGCCGCCGCGACGTCTTCGCAGTCCTTCGATAGGGCTTCGCTCGATTCTCTGCGACGAATCAGATTTTCGTCGAGATAGGCCCTTGTCGCGCGATAGGTTTCCCGGTCCTGGCGCGATCGGTTCAGTCCTAGAATCGGAACGCGAATCGAACCATCCGGCCTCAACTCGACCGCCTTTTCGAAAAAGCCGCGAAAATGTGCCGGGTCTCCGTACGGCGCCAGGCCCATGATCTTGTATTCATCCGCGTTGAAATCGAAGCCGAGGTGCAGCGTGATTAGCGAGTAAAGAATTCCAATGGAATGGTTGGCGGATATTTCGAATACGTTTTCGAATTGATTTTGCGCGAAGCGATAAACGCTGACGCCCTGCACTTCGCCCATCGCGTCGTTCACCACCACCAGACAATCATCCCAACCTGATGTGAACGCCGCGCTCGCCGCGTGCGCCAGGTGGTGGGCCACGGAACGCACTCGATCCCCGGGAAATCGAGGGAAGTGCTGGTGAATCTGCTTGAGAAGCGCGTCTCTCGACAACACTTCACGGAAAAGTTTCGACGATGAAGGATCGAGCGAATACATTTCACGATAAGGTTCGTAGTCGAATCCGTGCGCGATTTCGTCCACGCCTTCCATCGCCAAATCCGCCGCCGAGAGGCAATACTGGATCGCATCGATGGGAAACGCACCGGTATGTTTCTGCCGGTCGAAGCGTTCTTGCGCGGCCGCTGCCACGATCTTGCCGTTCACCACCAGCGCCGCCGCGGAATCGTGTCCTTGAGAAATATGGTATTCGCGCGGAGCAAGCCCGGGCCATTCGGTCCGCTTAAAAGACACGGAGCTCGCCAGCCCGCTGATTCCAAGGATTTTCATCTCAGGTTCGCCCACAGTTCCGCTCGGGCGAAGGTTACTGTATTGCATGTTCACCGCCAATGACACACTTCCGTATGCCGAATCGGCACCCTGTTAAAGTCCTGCAAACAAGGAGCTTGGCCCGATTTGTACCCTCAACGTCGTACGAGGAGGCGGCGTCTGGCCCGGCCTACACGGCTGTGAGGGAAGCAAAAGTCTCACGGGTGCCAAATTTCTTCAGGCTTCGCCTCTTCGCGTACGAAGCCAGCGGAGGTCGTAGTGTATGGTTGCCGAGGAATTCAGATGCTGGGTTCGCGCCTACCGGAGATGAATCCGCGAAATACTTTCTTTTGTGGTTAAGTCAGAGAGAGTTAGCGGGCGCTCGTCCCACTGGAAAATGATTTGCCGGAACACCCAGCGGCCCTCACGGGGCGTGAGAACAGCGGCGAAGCGAAGTGATCGATCGTAGCTTGGCCATCTTACGGTTCCGGTTGTCGCGAGCCACGCAACGTTATCTTTCGAATCGATCACGCTGTCTTCAACGGCGAGTTGCAAATCTCCCCACGTCCGCCAGTCGCTGCCGATCAGGCGCGCCACTCCCGCCGAGCCATTTTTCCATTCGTTCACTTCGCTGCCGATCACGCGGGTGGATTCGTCGCTGGGAAACAGCGCCCTCATGAAGTCGTCGAGCTGCTCAGGATCACGCCGCGAGTAACCCGCCTGAAAATCCTTCATGGATCGAATTACGCCCTCACGAACCGCTGCGGGTGCGTCACCTTTAAAACTTAAGTATCCCTGAATTGTGCTGGGTTTTGGCGAGACCACGATTCTACGGCTGGCATATACACCGATGGCGAAGCCGGCAAAGAGCACCGTCAGAGCGATCACCGGGACACGGGAATTTAGAACGCGAGTATTCAAGTTTGCTCCGGTCTTTTTGGCTGCCTGAAGTCGTAAGAATGTTCTACTCTACCGAAAGATAGCGCGGTATTTCGCCCGCATTTGCAGAGGCGTTCGTCCCCGGAAATATCGATGGTTGCGAAAAGTCCGCCCCAGCACAACGCTCCCGGCAATCAAGAAATGACGAATGTCGAATTGTGGATCGTACATCACGCGCTCGATGGCCATACCGTCGCGGATTTTCTTGAGATTCTTTCACTCGAAGAGAAAGCGCGAGCGGCGTCATTTCGATTCGAGGCGCTGAGCAATTCCTATGTCGTTTCGCACGCAGTGTTGCGGAAAATTCTGGCGTGGTATACCGGCAGACAGGCTGCAGAGATCGCTTATCAGTACGGCCCGCGCGGCAAACCTTCGCTGCCCTTGGCATTAGGCGATGACGTTCATTTTAGTCTTTCGCGATCAGAGAATTGCTTCGCGGTTGCCGTCTCGCGGAGCTGTGAGGTCGGCGTTGATATAGAAGTGCTTCGCGCCATTCCAGAAGCAGACGAGGTCGGTCCCTCGCTGTTCTCGCCCCGCGAATGCGCCGATATTGCGAACGCCCCGTCGGGCCTGCGGGCAGCCGCATTCTTGTATCACTGGACGCGCAACGAGGCACGCGTCAAAGCGGCGGGGGACGGCCTGCCTTCTCTATCCAATGCAGCCGGCCAACCGCATAACGCGTCGGCCGCGCAAACCTCCGCTGCCGATCGATCTAACCACCAGGCGCAGACGCACTGGAAATTCCGTGAATTCTGCTCGCTGCCGAACTGCATCGGCGCCGTCGCGGTTCCCACGGCGAACTGCCAATTCGTGCAGCGCGATTTCAGCGACGCCGCTACGTGCGTCGAGTTTTTGAGTCGCACCGGTGCTGACCATTCCGTGCCAAGTGGGTTGAAAATAGAACGGGGAAATGATCGGGGCGAAAGGATTTGAACCTTGGACCTCCTGGGCTACGAATTGTTCGGTAAGCCTGCGATTTAGCTGTTGGCGATTTCGGTCGGGAAAGACGCGGCGAGATGCCGACCGAGGATGCACTAAGAAGGTAAATGACTCCGCCGTGGCCATCCGCTCCTCCGGCGAATGCAAACCCGTCGACGAGCCTTCCAGACGACTGGAACGTGCCGGCGACACCTAATGTTTTCTGCAGGTTGCGCGCCGAAGAATGTAATGGTTCGTGTTCGATTTCCAATTGATTATCCTTGTTGGGGCTCGAGTGTCCAAGCGACAGTAATGTCGCGCACCGGTTGCTCGGCGGTCCGAACGTACTGCGGATCGATGTCGTGTCTGCCCAGGAAAGTGGAATGGCGAGAATAATATAAACTGGAATCGATACGGCGAAGAAGAGTCCGTACCACCGGCGCGAAGGTTCCGATGACTTTGCGATGTGGCGTTACGCGGGCTCTCCCGGTTCTAAAAATTTCGCTCCTTCCTAATTTTTCCCCAGCCGGGCGTCGC
>CAVREY010000016.1:0-211669 GCA_963720225.1 uncultured Acidobacteriota bacterium
ATCGGCAGGTCCCCGGTTCAAGTCCGGGACTCGGCTCCACTTCTTTCGTTCCTGACGGTTAGACGCCAACGGGGCGGTGTGTTCGCTCCCCGTTCGTGTTGGCGAAGTCTGAGTTCTCTCCCGAAGTCCGGATCTGAAAAAGTCCATCGAGCAGATTCCCGATTTGGAAACGCTTCAGACGTGGAAGCTCATCTCGAGGGCGATGGTACGGCGCGGCGAGCTCGCGGTAATTGCATTGTCATCATCGCGCAACGAATGGACGTCATTTGCAACGGCGAAGGGAAAGGAATAGTGGACCTGGTGCTTGGATTGCGGAAATCGCTGTGACGAAATGGCAGAACCAGGGTTGGGCGAGACCGTTTTCATGATTTCGTCATCCAACATTCAAGCAGAACCCAGATTCAGCCGATAAAGTTGGTGAGATGATCCGATTACTTACATCCGGGGCGCTTTTGAACGAAGACGAACGGGACCAGTTCGACGACCTGCTTTTGAGCGCGCTCGAAGCCGATCATGACATTCGATTGGTGGCCCGAACTCATAACGTCCGGGAAGCGGCGGAACTTGCAGCGATCGTGTGTCCGAACGTTGTAATTCTCCGGTCCAACGCGACGGACAAGCCCGACGAGGTTCGCAAATTCATCGCGGAATGCAAATGTCCGAGTATCGTGAGCACCACGTCCGATGATAATTTTTCGGTGGAGATCGCTCGGCAATTCAAAATTGAATGTGTGTTTGACAAAACGCTGATGGCGGCGCAACTTTCGGCGGCGATCCGGCATGCGGCGGGTGAGACTCGGCGGGCGTGATGCGGTGACGGATTGCCGGGCCGCGCCCGTGGCTCGGCTCCACTTCCCTCCTGAATTGAATCCCTACTGAGTAAAACAATCGGATTTTTGGCGCGCGTTTCGTTGAGCCGTGTCTTGTTGCGCGCGGCTGGGGTGCGTGCGGTCGTTATGGAGTCTGATGGCCCGAGGGCGAGATTGCGCTTACATGCAGGGAGGTCGTAGGACGACAGCCAGGTTGGCTATCCCATCATGTTTGACGGATCCGTAACTTTGGAGGTACCTTCGCCCCAGCACATCATCGTCTTCCCGGCCCTCTGGTTGTACATGCAAAATGCCTGCTGCGAGGTAGCTTCGCATGAAAACTTTTATGGACCCATCGCACGAGTGGAAAGAAGTACTGGCGGACGAACTCGCGGAGATACGCAGGATTCGCGAGCTGCGAAGGACGCGTGGGCTCGACGTCCGCGAAGGTAAGGCGCGGACGCCGGCGGTGAAATCCGCGGACATTGCCGCGCTGGCGGTAGGTGGGGCGAACGCGGCAACGGTCGACCGGACTGAGACCAAAAGTGCGGCGCTCGAACCTGGCGCGGCGCAGACTTCCACACTCGCTCAGATTTTCCCGGATTGGGTCAAGGCGGTGACGGACGCGCACGCGGCGAATCTGACCGGACTGTGTTTTTCGGGCGGAGGGATCCGGAGCGCGACGTTCAACCTGGGCGTGCTGCAGGCGCTGGCAGAGCTGAAGCTGCTACACCGGTTCGACTATCTTTCGACGGTGTCCGGCGGCGGGTATATCGGAAGCTGGCTCGCGGCGTGGATTGGGCGGCGGAAATCGTTCGGCGAAGTGGAGCGCCGGCTCGGGAACAGCCGCGTGGAACAAAAAGAAAACAAGGAGCCGCAAGAAATCCGTTTTCTCCGAACGTTCAGCAACTACCTGACACCAAAGCTGGGATTTTTCAGCGGCGACACCTGGGCGATGGTGGCGATTTACACGCGGAACATGCTGCTGAACTTGATCGTGGTGCTGGCGGCGCTGGCGACGGCGATGATTTTTCCGCGAGCGTTCGAGCGGTGCTTGAAACTTTGGATGAACGGCGCGATTTGGACGCCGGCGTGGATCGCGGTCGCCCTCGCGCTGATCGGTGGCGCTTGTTGGGTTACGTTCATCAACATGGGATTTCTGGAGAAGAATCCGCCGATCCGCTCGATGTGGTGGACCCAACCTCCCGTGGTGTTTTTCTGTGTGTGCGCGCCGCTGGCCGTGGTGGCGATTGAAGGCGCGCTGTGGCCGTGGCGGACGAAAGATGTTCTTACGCCGCTGGGCTGGGCTTGGCGCGCGGCGGCGACGTTTGGCGGCGTGTGGCTGCTTGCGGCGATCGTTTCATACGTAGTGGATTCGCGACCCAAGACGGCGAGCCCGAGCGCTGATGCAGACAAATGGAAACAGCTCAAGGGGCTCGTGGTGGCCGTGATTTCAGCTGTTGTGGCGGGATTCGTATCGGGAGTGATGTACGGCTATTTGGCGAGGTGGCTCGCCGGTTGGTATACCGGGCCGCTGCTCTCGTTCGGCGTACCACTCACGATCGCGATTCTGCTTTTGTGCGGGACGCTACACATCGGGCTGATGGGAGTAGCGTTTCCAGAGGCGAAGCGCGAATGGTGGGGCCGGGCAGGCGGAAGCTTGCTGCTGGTGGCGCTGTGCTGGCTGGTTTTCGCGATGATGGCACTGATGTTTCCCGACTTCGTGCGTTACCACCATTGGCAGCCGATGCTGGAGAAAATCATTTCATGGAAAATCCTGACGCCTGCATGGGTGTTGACGACGATCAGCAGCGTGATCGCTGGTAAATCCACAGCGACGGGGACGCCGGGATCGCTGAACGCCCGAGACCTGATCGCGAAAATCGGACCATACGTATTTATTTTTGGACTGCTGTGCTGGATTTCGTGGGTGGCGGACAAAGCGCTGGTGGGTCACGAGCGCTATTTCGTTTTCATTTTGTTTGCGACGTGCACGGCTGTGGCCGTAGGGATGTCGCTGCGGGTGGACATCAATCAATTCTCGATGCACATGTTCTACCGGAACCGGATCGTGCGGTGCTATCTGGGCGCTTCCAATGAGAACCGCCAGCCGAACCGTTACACGGGATTCTGCCAGGCAGACGATGTGGCATTAAAGTCACTGCGCGCAAGCGGAGGGTACGACTATGACGGGCCGTATCCGGTGTTGAACGCGTCGCTAAATCTGGTGCAAGGAAAGGATTTGGCGTGGCAGGAGCGCAAGGCAGAATCGTTTGTGATGTCGCCGCTGTATTGCGGATACGACGTGTGGGTGGAGCAGCAGGACAGTCCGATGACGGCGCGGTCGCGCGAGAATCCGGGGAGCCCGACATCCGTGCCGATGAAAAAAGCGTTGGACCCGTTCGGATTCCGGCCGACGGACCGGTACGCGTTTCCACCGCCAGGAGATGGGCCGCGATTGGGACTGGCGATGGCGATTTCGGGCGCGGCGGCCAGCCCGAACATGGGATTTTACACATCGGCGCCGGTCGCGTTTTTGATGACGGTGTTCGACGTGAGGCTCGGCCAGTGGTTGGGCAATCCGCGAAACAAAAAAGCGTGGACCACTCCGACGCCGTTCTGGGGGCTGACGTATCTATTGGCGGAACTGCTCGGGATGACGAACGACAACGCGAGCTACGTGTATCTATCGGATGGCGGACACTTCGAAAACATGGCGCTGTACGAAATGGTGAAGCGGCGGTGCGGGCTGGTGATCGTGTGCGATGCTGAGGCCGACGGGTTGTATCAATTCGCGGGGCTGGGGAACGCGATCCGGAAATGCAGGATCGATCTGGGCGTGGACGTTCAGCTGGACATCAGCGCGATTGTGCCGGATGAGAAAACTGGTTTTAGCGGGTCACACTGCGCAGTCGGGACGATTCATTATGAGAACGCCGATTCGGGCGCGCCGAGCGGGACGATTATTTATGTGAAGGCATCGCTGGTGGGAGACGAGCCGACCGACGTGAAAAACTACAGCAAAGAATGTTCTGCGTTTCCGCACGAGTCGACGGTGGACCAGTGGTTTTCAGAGACGCAGTTTGAGAGTTACCGCGCGCTGGGATATCACACGATCACGAGTTCATTTCGGACGCCGGCAACTGTGATTGGGGCGGAGACTTCAGCAGCGGCGGCGCCGACGTGCCGAGACGTGCCGGGGCCGGGCTCGATACCGCGCGATCCTGCGGACTGGCGGAGGGCGGCGCTGGAGGCGGAGAAGCCGGTGTATCAGCGGGTGCAGGAGGCGCTCAGGGATTTTGGATTTGATGTGGAAGTGCTGGGTAGGGCCTCGGGCGTCGTGATGGATTAAGAAACGGCACGCAGACAGGAGTGTCTGCCCCACGGCGGTTGGATCCGCATTGCGCCGACGTCGAGTGCGGATCCATATGCTGCGAGATCGTCGGATGACTGCCGGCGCGGCGGGCTATTCACTAGTTTACGGAGATGGTTTTCTTCAGCTTGATGTCAGCAGAGGACGCGCCGATCTGGATGTTGATTTGGTCGGGCTCGATCTGCCAGGAGCCTTTTTCGGTGCTCCAGTAGGCCAGGTCGCTGGCTTTGAGCAGGAATTGCACGGTGGTCTTTTTTCCTGGGGCTAGCGTGACGCGGCGGAAGGCTTTGAGCTCTTCGGCGGGGCGGTCGACTTTCGAGCCGAAGTGCGAGACGTAGAGCTGCACGACTTCGTCGCCGGCGCGCGAGCCGGTGTTCTCCACTTCGACGTTCACTCCTACCCGACCATCGGCTGCGAGCCGATCGGAACTGGTTTTCAAATTCGAATATTCGAACGTGGTGTAGCTAAGGCCGTAGCCGAACGGATAGAGCGGCTTACCTTTGAAATACATGTAGGTGTGGCCGTGGCGGATGTCGTAGTCCATCATCGGCGGAAGTTGATCGAGTGAAGCGGGCCATGTCGTGACGAGGCGGCCGCCGGGGTCGACGTCGCCGAAAAGCGCGTCGGCGAGCGCGTTGCCTTCCTCCTGGCTGTTGTGCGCCATATGGAGAATCGCGGGAACATTGTCCTGGGTCCACTGAATCGCAAACGGAAAGCTGGCGATCAGCACGACGACAGTGTGCGGATTCGCGGCGTAAACCTGCTTCACCAAGTCTTCCTGCTCGAGAGTGATGGATTTGCGGTCGATGGCTTCCTTGCCGTCGCTCGCAAGCGGACACTTGGCCCAGCCGGCGTTGCACGTCGGATGATTCCCTACCACGGCGATCACTACGTCGGCGGACTTCGCGATTTTCACGGCGGCGTCGTCGGTGTTGTCCTTCGCGAAATTCACCTGCACGTTGGGGCCGAGCTTGTTCTTGATGCCTTCGAGCGGGCTGACGGCATACGGCGGCGTGCCGCTGTACCAATCGAGCGCGACGATGTCCGCGTAGGGACCGACGACGGCGACGGTTTTTAGTTTCGTGCGGTCGAGCGGAAGAGTGTTGGCGCTGTTCTTCAGCAGGACGATGGATTCCTGTGTGACTTTGCGCGCGAGGGCTTTGTGGTCGTCGAGATCCCAGACCGCGCCGTCGCCTTTGATTTTGTTGTACGGCACCATGTCGGGCGGATCGAGCAGGCCTAGGTGAATCATCACGCGGTAGACGCCGCGGAGGTTGTCGTCGATTTCGGCCAGGTTGATGAGCTTTTTGTCGATGGCGGAGTGAACGCCGTCGGAGTAGCGGTCGAGAAACTGGTTGATGCCCGCGTGAATCGCGCCGGCCGAGGCCATGTCGATGTCCGAATAGTATTTGTGCTTGGTGACCATGTTGGTGAGCGCGCCGGCATCGGTGCAGATGATTCCGTCCTGACCCCACTCGCGCATGGTGATTTCTTTGAGTATGGGATTCGCGGTCATGGGAACGCCATTCCAGGCGTTGTAGGAAGCCATGTAGGCGCGCGAGCCGCCGTCGATGACGCCCATGCGGAACGGAACCGAGTAATATTCGCGCAAGAGGCGGTCGTCGAAATTAGAGGAAGAGCCGTCGCGGCCGTCTTCGTTGCTATTGGCGAGGAAATGTTTCATCAGCGAGGACGAGAGCCAATATTTCGGATTGTCGCCCTGTAGGCCTCTGACGAATGCGGTTGCCATCGTGCCGCTGAGGTAAGGATCCTCGCCATAGGATTCTTCGCTGCGGCCCCAACGCGGGTCGCGAGCAAGGTCGGCGTTGGGCGCGCGCATCACGATGCCAGCGCGACGATGCTTTTCTCCACGGCGATTCACGGTGACCTGCGTATCGGTGTTGAAAACGTATCGCGCTTCCCAGCCTTCGAGCGCTGCGACTTTTTGGAGCAGGTCGGGATCCCAGGTTTCGCCGAGACCGACGGCTTGCGGAAACTGCGTGGTCGGAAGCGGCTTCAGGCCGTGGCCTTCCCATCCGCCGGGGCCGCCGAGCGCCACGCCGTGCAGTCCTTCGAGATGTCCGGAGCCGACGATGCCCAGGCGCGGCACGTCGGGATCGGTACTGAGCGCGGCGATTTTTTCTTCGGTGGTCATGAGCGCAAGGATGTTGTTGATGCGCGCTTCAACGGGAAGATTGGGATTCTGGAATGGATATTGGTACTGCGCGGTTTCGAGCGCGGCGCTGGTGGTGAAAAGCAGGAGCGCGAATGCAGATGCGAACGCGGCGGTGTGCTTGATGTTCACGGCGTGGCCACCTTTTGGGCGAGCTGATTCTGTGCGCTGAGACGGCGGAGGCGCAAGAAGCGTTTCACACAGGCAACCGCGTTTCAGATGTTGAGATGTGGCGGGGTGGCAGCTGCAACCAAATCGATGAACCGGGAATCGGAAGGGGTAAATGGGTGTGAGATGGGGAATCGAAGCGTGAGCCGATTTTTAGCGTTGATAGTCGCTTGCGGCGAAATATTCGTTCTGACTCTAACGCCCGCGATTTCTCGTCCTCGTTTACCGATCAACCGCTCGCCGTCCGACGTCCTTGATAGAGTTGTGTCCGCGTACAAGGTCGACAACCGGCCAATCCGGGATGTGGTGCAGGAACTGTTCACGTCTGTCGAGGGCGTCGACATGGGGTTTGAAGACGTGTTAGCGGAAACGTTAGACGATCCGGATGTACCGTCCCCTGCGATGTCACTGGACCTGTCGGGCGCCACGCTCCGCACCGCACTGTTCGCAATTTGTGCCGCCGATCCGCGTTACACGTGGTCTATCGACGGCGCTACGGTGAATGTTTATCCGCAATCGGTTTCCTCGGATCCGGCATACCTCATGAATCGAGAGCTTTATTCTTTCCGCTTGGATCATGCAGTAGACATCCAAGATGGATTTCTGGCGATCGTGCACCAACTTCCACCGCCCACGGAGCAGGTGGCAATCCTCCAAGCGGGGGGAGATTCTTCGTATCCTCCCGAACCTTGGACTGTGACGTATGAACGCGTGACCGTGCGACAGGCGATCAATCGCCTTGCGGAGCAAATGGGCGGTTCAACGTCTTGGTTCTTTTCCGGGTCGAAAGACTTCCGCCACTTCGCCTTTTTCCACAGAGCTGCGCCGACCGCGCGGCAATAGGCATTTGCGGCTAGTGGTGGGGAGGGGGCTGCTGTTGGGGGACCATTTGTTGGAGCTGCTGCAACTGCTGATGGAAGAGCTGGCCGGGGTTTGCACCGTTGGGCGGGGGCGCGCTGCCGTTCATCGCGGCCTGGATGCGGGCTTCGTCCTGCTGCAGGCCGGTTGAGGCGGGGTAGTAGACGAGCAGTTCCCTGCAGAGCTCCAGCGCGGCCGGATAATTCCGCGCGGTGTAGTACTGCGACACCTGCTGGCTGTAGAGGTGGATGAGCTGCGCCTCCATTTCCTTGCCGCCTTCGTTCCCTGCCGCGCGCGACTGAATCGACCAATAGAGTGAAGATCCGACGGGCGGCGTGAAGATGTGACCTTGCTTTAGGGCGGCTTGCGAATTCAAAAACATCTGCTGGCCCGCAGCGACGTTTGCGGGCGGCACGACCTGAGCGTTGTTGTGGTTCAACGGCGGCTTGGGAGACGGCGTTTTGACCGCGTTCACAGGCTCGCGCTTTATCTCATCTGAATCTCCAGCAGGGGGCGCACCCGCGTCGTGGATGTCGATTGCGGTGAAGTTGCCGGGATGTCCCTGCCAGCCGATGGCGAAGACGGCGCCTTCTTTCACCGCTAGCGAGCCGCTCCCCACAACTTTTGTGGCAGCTCGACCTGGACAAGAAACCACACCGGACACCGAATAATCCGCCGGGCCCGGCGTGAGTCCAGAGACGGCGAATGACGGCGCGTTCGGATGAATGGATTTTCCCCCGAGCGTGACATTTACCTCGGGCGTGCAGTTATGCCGATCAGGCGCGTATTGCAACACCACGGTTGCGGTGACCGGAGCGGGCGAAGGAGGTGGAACGGGTTTCGGGCGCGTGAATTTGTAGACGAAAACACCGACCAGCGCGAGCGCCGCGAGCCCCCCGATCATTACGGCAGGGGACACGCCGGAAGGTTTCGTGCCAGGAGGCGTGTACGTTGTGGTTTGAGGCGTGTATTGCGCGGCGGTCTGGGTTGGCGGAGTGTGCGTGCCGGTGTCCGATGCGGGGGCTTGCTCGGGCGGAGTCAGGACACCGGAGCCGGGCGTGACGCGCGTCGTTGAGCCCGAAGCGGTCTGCGTTGCCGAAGGAGTTTGTTGCCAGGTGTATGCGCCTGAATCCGGCGTCGCGGTGATGCGATCAGCGGCGAGCGGAATCATGTCCGCCGGTGGCGCTTTTAGATTGGTGGTGCTCAGGCCGTTTGTCGCGCGAATGCCTTTGGCGTTCAGTCCAGCGACGAGCGCGGGAATGATCGTGGGGATGCGGTCGACGGCGACGCGCGTTGCGTTGGACGCGGCCATGGCCTGTTTCCAGCCGGGGCGGCGCTTGGCGTATTCATCGTGCGAAACTTCGAGCAGAAGAGGCAGCGTGGCTTTCGAACTTTCCACGGCGCGGACGATTTCACGCGTGATCTGATCGGACGGAAGAGAGCGCGGCGAGATCAGCACGATCATCGCATCGCAATCTGAAATGGCCCTGTAAGTTTCCTCGAAGTAGTCGGCGCCGGTGGGACAATCGCGCTCGTAGTACCACGTGGAGTAGTCTTTCGCTTCGAGGCCCTCGGCGATCGCGTGGGCTACGTCGCCGTCTTCTTCCACATAGCTCAGAAAAACCAGCTTGCGTGGCGAGTCCATTCCTTCTCCGGCGAGCCGTGCGGGGAGCCCGGCCGTTCGAGAAGGTATTCTAATGGGTTAACGGAGATTTTCAAAATCCGGCGAGGCTGAAGATCAACAGAACGAAGGCCACGATTAACGCGAAGGTTCGGACCGCGTGATAGGAATCCCAGCGTTCCTCCTGGACCCTCCAATCGGCAGGCAGGGTTTCGGGCGTCCAGCGGGTGATGCCTTTGTTGATAGGCACGGGAGCAAGTAACGAGAACACAACGCAGACGACCTGGATTGCGAAAGCAACGGCGGCCAAACGCCAAGCGGAATCCGACAGACGCACGAACGGAAAGAGCAGGAGAAGATTCAGGAGCGTCGAGCCGCTCATCCAGAAAGGCATGACGCGTCCGAAGAGCGCGGCGAATCCGGCGCGCATCGGAACATGGATAGCCAGGGGCTGATTGCGGAAGAGCGGGTGCGCGAACAGACCGACATTCAGTTCGCTGCCGCACATGAGACCAAGGACGGCGATGGCAAGAGTGTGAAGTAATAATCGAGCGTCCATCACCATTTGGATGCACGGCATAGAGCTCGGTCGCAGCCCGCGTCTAGCACCTGGCGAGGGTGCTGGCGGGCCGGGAGTTCTGATATATTGGCCGCCACCGAAGCTAGCTCGCCGAAACGGGAGTTCCGATGGCTGACACGGCTTACGTTCCCCATCCGATCGACACATCGCAAATCAGCCTGGCACACCTTGAGCCGCTGCTCGAACAATTGGCGAAGAATGCGCATGAAATGTGGTCGCAGAAGCGGCTTGAGGACGGCTGGACGTACGGGCCGGAGCGAAACGACAAGCTCAAGACGCATCCGTCGCTGGTGCCGTACGAGGAGCTTTCCGAGTCGGAGAAGAGCTACGATCGCGCGCTGGTGAATGAAGCGCTGAAGTCGATTTTATCCTTGGGCTACACCATCGAGAAAAGGTAACGAAATGGCAACCCCAGCGAATCCCTCCCCCAACCCTCCTTCGAACCAGCAGACGGCAAACCCGTCGAAGGCCGTCTATATGCGGCCGGCGCACTACGACGACGACATGGACGATTCGGGGGACCTGGATTGCCTGAACATCGCCATCCGCGACGGCAACCGGGACTACGCGCCCCTGGCGGAAGCCATGCGCGTCGTACAGGACGAAGTATATGCCTCGTACCTGCATTACGACCGGCAAGCCGTGAACAATCAAAAGTGGTATACCCGGATTTCGATTGGGGCGGTGCTGTTTGGAGCATCGTCCGTATTTTTTGCGTTCCTGGAAATGATGCGAGTTACAGGTGCGGGCGTTCGCGCCTGGTACGGAGAGTTGCTGGCCGTCCTTCTAACGCTTTTCTTTATCGCCTACGGGACAGCGCGGAAGTTCAAGACCAATTGGATTTTGTCGCGATACAAAGCGGAGCGCCTGCGACTGCTGAAATTCAAAAAACTCACCGATGCGAGTCTATGGTGCGAAGCGGAGGACATGGAGAAGGCGGCCGGGGCGCTGCGAGAGGATGTCAGGTGCATCACCGATGAGCGCTACGACGATGCCAAAGTATGGTCCGCGCACGGCGTGAAGCCGAAGGCCGCCGGTCCGCCTTGCCAGGACCGGTGCCGCGAAGCGCTGCGCGAGCTGGTGCAATATTACATTCCGAAGCGGCTGGATGTTCAGACGTCTTATCTCGAAGGAAAATCCGTCGTCGTGGAGGAACTGGGAGAACGGACCGCGAATGGGGTACGGTGGCTATTCTTCGCGAGCTTCGCGTTTGTGCTTGTGCATTTGGTGGGAAGTTACCCGCGTGGAAACGCGACGGCCACAACGACTCAAGCGCCAACCGTGATCTCCAGGGACGCGTCCAGCGACGCCGGCGACCGAAAATTGGTCGAGAATACGGACAGCCAAAGGGCGAATGATAAAAACCCGGGCGAGCATCCGTGGAACTGGGAAGACGGCTTCGCGTTCGCCGCTCTGTTCTTACCGATCGTGGCCGGGGCGATACGCACTCATCGCACAGCGCACGAATACGAGCGGACCGCATCGCGCCACAGGGCCACGCTCGATTCGCTGCACTGGTTGTGTACGCAACTGCGCGAAGCCAAAGATCTCGATCAACAGTTTGAATTGATTGGTTTTTGCGAGCTGGTGCTTGAAGCGGATTGCCGGGAATTTCTGCGCCTGGTTTCCGAGACGGAATGGTACGGCTAAGTTTCCACGCACTCCGCGATCCTCGCGCCGATGTGTGGCACGCTAGCCGAGGAATGAGAGTGTCGGCGTGGTGAAGTTGCCGATGTTCGGGAAAATGGTCGGCAAGTCGCTGGACTGCACGCCGAACCACTGTGCAATCGTGGCGCCGTATTGATCGACGGACGTGGACGGGATCCAGCGGCCGTTTGTGCCGGTGTCGTCCGGGCCGCCGAGCGCGAGCGTCGGGAACGTTCCGTAGAGGTCGCCTCCCTGCACTGCCCCGCCCATGACCAAGTGATGGCTGCCCCACGCGTGGTCCGTGCCGCCGTTGGAGCCGGGCTGGAGCGTGCGGCTGAAATCTGAAAGCGTGAATGAAGTGACTTGCGGCGCGATGCCTAGTTCGACGGTAGCGTTGTAGAAAGCGGACATCGCGCCGTCAAGCTGGGTGTAGAGCGCCTGCTGCGTGGTGAGTTGCGCGCTGTGCGTATCAAAGCCGCCAAGCGAGCAGAAGAAAATTTGGCGCTGCAAGCCGAGCGCGGCGCGAGCTTGCATGATCTGCGCGACTTGCTTTAGCTGGTTGCCAAGACCAGTCGATGGAAACTGCGTCTGCATCGTGGGCAAGCCGGTGAGCGCGGCGCCGAGCGTTTTGCTTTGGGCGAGAGTTTGCGTCATCACCGAACTGGCATCCTGCACGAGCGAAATTCCGGTGTCGAATGTGAGCAACTGCTGAAACGAAACCAGACGCGCGTTCTCGGCGGTCGAGCCGTAATAGCCGTTGAGGCCCGGCGTGGAGCCTGGGTTGAGCGCGTAGGGCTCGGTCTGTGCGCCGTTGCAAAGCACCGCGCCACCCGCGACGGAAGTGATCGGCGGAAATTGCGCGCCGGCGTTCAGCGGCTGCAGGACGTCCGCGGTGCGTCCGGCCCAACCCGTGTTGTTAAAGCCATCGAACTGAGCGGTCTGCCACTGGCCTTGCTGATCGGAGTGCGAGAAAAGATTGATGGGGATGTTGTCGCCCCCTGCCATGTACTGGGTGCGCGTTAGAGGCGCGGCAAGAGTTCCGACGTTGGCCACGACGGCAAGATTGCCTGAATTGAACAGCGCCTGCGTGCCGGGCAACTGCGGGTGGAAGGCGTAAGGCGCCTTGGAAGTTTTTGCGGTGACCGGGAGCAGTGAATTTTGGGCCAGCGCGAGGTTCTGCCGGATCGTCGCGTAATTCTGATAGCCGGCGCTATCGAACGGGATAAGCATGTTGTTCGAATCGTTGCCGCCGAAAAGGAACACGCAGACCAGCGCCTGGTAGCTGGAGGGAGGCGCGGCCAGAGCGTGAATCATGTTGAGGCGGCCTAGGGCAGCGCCCATGGCGAACGAAGCGGCAGTGCAGCAGCCGGCACGAACGAAATCCCTGCGCGAGAGACCTTTTTTGCGAGACATCTTCACACTCCTAAAGTAAGCGGCCGACTTCGAAGGCCATCAACGTTGAATCTGATATTGCGACGAGGTGGCGATCAGGTAGATCGCCGTCTCAGCTTCCTGAAGCTGCTGATTGGATCCCGCCGGGACGGCCTGCATCGCGGTGAGGATTGACGTCTTCATATCCGCAGACATGGTTCCGTGAAGCATCAACGTATTGAGCGAATCAACCAGCGCGGAAGGATTCGAGGCCTGCGCGGCCCAGGACGAGTAGTCGACCGTGGTGTCCGACGAGATCTGATTGAAAACCAGACTGTTGGTCCAGTTGACGCGGTACAGCGCCGTGGACGTGGTGAGAATCTGAAACTCCGGCCCGTAGGAGGTGGACTGCGGGATCACGTAGTTCGGGGAGTAGAAGTTGAACACGCTGGGTGAATCGAGCGCATTCTGTCCCATGGTGCTGCCCTGATAGCCAAGGCTCGACGCGGAGGTGGTGGCGCCGAACGCGCGCAGCAGACCGACCATATAGAGGATGGGTTCCTGGAGGTGGCCGTCGGTGGCTACCGCGGTAGAGGAATCGTCGCCACGGCGCGCTTCGGGATCCATCAGGATGGCGGTGATCACGGATTTCATGTCGCCGCGCACGCTCTGGCCATTGTTGTCAAAGACAGCCGCAACGCGCTGGATGTAGGCCGGACTCGGATTGCTCGTCACGAGATGCTGGATCAATTCGCGGCAAACAAACGGGCCGATATTCGGGTGATTGAAGATGTTGTCGAGCGCACCGTTCAGGTCGGCGACAGCGCCTTGTCCCGCTGGCAATAGGCCGCCGTTCGCGACACCGGGATAGGTGAGCAACTGCTTCGCCGTCATGTCGTGATTCGAATCGACGGCAACCATCGGTCCGATCCAGTATTGCGGGTTGTAGGTGTGCGCTGTGTTTCCCGGCGTTACTGGATACGTCCAGCCGGTGTACGCCAGAGCGAATTCCTGCACCTGCGCCTGCGAATAGGTGGGGATCGGATTTCCGCTGCCATCGAGCTGCATCGAGCCATCGGGATTCAGCATGGAGGTACCGATGGTGAAGAGCTGCATATTCTCGCGAGCGAAATTTTCGTTAGCGTGATCCTCGCCGGTTTGCGGCTTGCCGTTGTTCACCATGTCCAGCCAGTCGCCCATTGCGGGAGAGGTGGTGACGTCGTACATGACCTGGCGATAGTTGGTGAACGCGTCTTTCTCCAACAGCTGGACCCATTGTGTTTCGCCGTTGGGGTCGCCGATTTTGTCCGAGCCGACCACGAAGATCTGGCTGAGCGCGAAGGCCACGCGCTGGCGCAACTGGTCCTGCGCTCCGATGTTCATCATGTAGAAGCGTTGCTGCACCGCGCCCGTACCGGTCTCGCTCGATGCCGGTTGCGGGTAGGGCGTTACGGGCAAGCCGAACTGGCTGGTGAGAAAGCCCTGCAGGCCGACCGACTGCACTTGCGCGATCAAAGCCTCCGTTGGCCCAAACGTGGTTTGCTGGAGGAAGCGCGAGGCGACGTTGGCCGGAATTTGCGGCGTGCTGTTGCCAAGCACTTGTGCGCTCGAACTATTGGAAGCCGTGGCTCCGGGATTGGGATTGTCGACCACCACCGCAACGCTGGTGCCGATCTCGGTGGTCGAAGCGACACCGGTCGCAACGATTTGATTTGCGCTGACGGACGTAATGCTGAGGCTGGTTGCGCCGAACGTAGCGGTGGCGCCGGTGACGAAACCCGAGCCGGTGATCGTTAGCGTGAATGTGCCGACCTGAAGCTGCGAGGGCGAGACGCCGGAGATTTGCGGAATCGGATTGAGTAGCGTGACGGCACTTGAGCCGGTGATGCTGGTCTTCGAGGTTTCGGCCACGGAAACCGTGATGTTGTTCGGCGAGGGCAGCGTTGCAGGCGCAGTGTAGACGCCGGCTGAAGTGATCGTGCCGACACTCGAACTGCCACCCGCGACGCCATTGACGGACCAGGTGAGCGGCACCGAAGTGATCGAAGGAACGAAAGTCTGGCTCGATCCCGCGCGAACGTTGGCGGTGGCTGGAGAAATCGTAAGTGTCGTCGAGTCAGGTGGCGGAGCAGAGGTATAGCCGGCGGGCGTGAGGGCGCAGCCGGCAGCGGTGAGAAGAATCAGGATCAGCGGCACAACGTTCCAGCGGCGCACAAAACCCTCCTCGACGAATCCAGACACCACGAGCAACGGGCATCGACACGAACGGAAACTCGGTACCCTCCACCAAGGCCAGGGATGAAGCATTCGCCCGCGGCGTGTGGCAGCGAGCGGAAACGGTTACGCGAGGCTAGCAGTGCTGAGCACCGCGATGAAACTGGGCGCCTGTACAGATTTGGAACCTGTTCGGAGGTACTGGGGAGCTGTTCGGGAGCGCGAGCGAAATCGTCGCGAACATTTCTGGGCGGGGAGGCGAAGTTGGCTGCCGCGGATGTTCGGGGTTGACTTCGGCAGGCGCGGCGGCAATACTAAACCATATGGTTAAGCATTTGGCGAGCACTGATTCAAGAGCTTTGGATGCGACGTTTGGGGCGCTTTCCGATCCGACGCGGCGGGCGATCCTGGCACGGCTTGCTCGCGGCGAAACAACGGTGAGCGAGTTGGCGGCGCCATACGAGATCTCGTTACCGGCGGTTTCGAAACATTTGAGTGTGCTCGAGCGGGCCGGGCTTGTGACGCGCGAGAAGAAAGGGCGCGTCCACCGTTGCAGCCTGGTTCCTGCTCCGATGAAAGACGCGGGCGAGTGGATCGAGCACTATCGTCGATTCTGGGAAGCGCAGCTCGATTCGCTGGAGAAATTCCTGCACGAGACGCGGGCCGTAGAGAAGCGTGTGCCGCGTGATCGGAAAAGGAGAACGAGATGACGCAAGCCAGCGGAAAGAAGATGCAGCCTGCTTTAGTGATCCATAGAAAAATCGCAGCGCCGCGGGAGCGCGTGTTCGACGCGTTCGCCAAGCGGGAGCAAATGGACAAGTGGATGTGCCGCGACGCGTCGTCGCATGTGATCACCTACGTGAAGTTCGACTTTTGTGAAGGCGGCGGGTGCACGCTGGATATCCGGATGCCAGGCGGCGGAAAATACATGCAGCTCATCACCTACAAGAAAATCGTGCGGCCCGAGAAGATTGTGTTCCTGTGGGAGGGCGAACACTACGACGCGGAAGGAAACTTAGTAAGTGAGCTGCGGGGGACCGTGGTGACGTTTGAATTCCACAAGGATGGAGCCGGGACCGGATTGGTGCTGACGCATGAGTTCCTGCAGACCGAGCAAGATGTGAAAGATCACAAGGGCGGATGGAACGGATGCATCGACGAACTGGTCAAACTCGTCAGGGCCTAATCCGCTAAGACGGTTCGGTCAGACCAAGCAGCCAGGCAGCCGCGCCGCCGCCGACAAAGTGCACGATTTCATAGCTGTCGTTCGCGGCGACCTGCGTTTCCGTCCATTTCGCGCGGGGAAGAATGTCGAGATTGCGTTCGATCGCCACGCGGCCCGCGGGCATGCCGAGATGTTCGAGCAGCGTGGTGACGCTGAGTCCTTCCGGAACGTCCTGGACGTCTCCGTTGATCTTGACCTTCATTGAGCTGTCGCCGAAGAAGGGGAGTTCTTGGCGCGGGTGCGCATCGAGAAGCGAATTTCGTCTTTTCCCGAGTCGGCTTTAGCGTGAATCACGAGAGCGAGATCGTCTTTGCCGAGCTGCGGCAGGGGAAATTTGATTTTTACGCGCCCCTGATCGTCGCATACGCCGGAGTGACGCTCGCCGCTGAGCGAACCTTCGATAGTAGCTTCCACCTGGGCGCCACTCTGCGGCTGATTGTCGGCGCGGCGCGATACTTCCACGTCCAGCGCGACGTTCCCTGCGGAAAGCCACGAGCCCGGATTTAGAAGCTGAACCTGGATGCCCGCAGCCTTCGCGGCGGCATTCGAAGCCGCTTCGGCGGCGGCAATTTCGGAATCGAGTTCGCCGGCGCGAATCGATTCAATCACGGTGCGGTGCTGTTCGGCGACGCGGCGATAAAGCTCGTCGGCGGAAAACTCAGGAGACGTAGCGAATTGTTCGTAATTGGAAGCTTTCCGGTGGAAAATACGCCCGTTTTGATACACGACGGTATCAATCGAGGGATGGTTCGGCCCGCGGTCCTCGGTTTGCACGTGAAGAACGCGATCGCCCAATTTAACGTCTGTATTAAAACCAGAGCTCATCGGTTGTCGATCCGCTGCCGGAATCCTCGTGTGCTGTACGGGTTGCGGCGCCATTCAAGTCGAATGAGATGAAAAAATGAAACGCGAGAGAGTTCATTTGACCCGTCGCACCGCTGCCGTTATTATACCAGCGCGAAGAAAATGAATACGAACTACCTCGAAGGTTATGCGCCGTTGTTGCTGATGTTTATACTCGCCTGCGGCCTGGCGGGTGTGCTGATTGTGGCGTCGCAAATCGTTGGGCGGCACAAGCGGACGCGAGAAAAAGACACGCCTTACGAATGCGGCATCCGGCCAACTGGCGATGCGCGCGATCCCATTTCGGTCCACTTCTATATGGTGGCCATTCTATTCATCCTGTTCGATATTGAGGCGATCTTCCTCTACCCGTGGGCGCTGGTGTACGGCGACCTGCACTTGTTCGGTTTTATCGAAATGATGCTGTACATCGGGATCTTGCTGGCCGGCTATATATTCCTCTGGAAGAAGGGCGCGCTCAGCTGGGATCAATAGACGCCGCCCTCAGGAAACGAACTCACTTGGAACCACAGGACATCGAGAAGCTGCCGGTAGTCCATAAACTGAAGGAATGGAACGCGCAGGCGGTGGCGGAAGTGCTGGAATTCCGCGGTGAAATCACCGTGGTCGTACCGCAAGACCAGCTATTCAACGCCGCGCAGTACCTGGCGACCGAGCCGGCGCTGCGGTTTTCCCTCCTTTCAGACATAACGACGGTCGACAACTTTCCGCTGGAGCCGCGCTTTGACATTAATTACCACCTGGTTTCGATCGACCGGCGCGACCGGATCCGGCTGAAAGTGCGCCTAGCGGGCAACGATCCATCGATTGCGTCCGTGGTGCCCATCTGGCCGACCGCAAATTGGCACGAACGCGAGAATTTCGATCTTTTTGGGATTCGATTCGAGGGCCATCCCGATCTGAAGCGAATCCTGATGCCCGACGACTGGGAAGGCTATCCGCTGCGGAAGGACTATCCGACCGAAGGGTACCGGTAGAAACACCCGGGAGCACCAGACCATGAGTACCACTATCGAAACCGCCACCGGAACATCGCAAACGATGGTCCTCAATATGGGGCCGCAGCACCCGTCGACTCACGGGGTGCTGCGCGTGATGTTGGAATTGGACGGCGAGATTGTTGTAAAAGCCGAGTCGGTGATCGGCTACCTGCACACCGGCATCGAGAAATCGCTGGAGTCGAAGACCTATTCGCAAGGCGTCACGCTGACTGACCGAGTGGACTACCTCGCTCCCCTTTCGAATAACCTCGGTTATTGCCTGGCAATCGAGAAGATTCTGGGACTGGAAGTTCCAAAGCGCGCGCAGTACATCCGCGTGCTGCTGGCGGAGCTGACCCGCGTCGCATCGCACCTGGTCTGGCTGGGAACGCACGCCATCGACCTGGGCGCGATGACTGTGTTCCTTTACAGCTTCCGAGAACGCGAGGAAATCCTGAAAATTTTCGAGTATCTATCCGGCCAGCGGATGATGACCAGCTATTTCCGCGTTGGCGGGCTTGCGCTGGAACCGCCGCCGGACTGGCTGGAGCGCGTGCAGCGCGTCATCGATTACCTGCCGGCGCACATCGACGAATACGAAACGCTGCTCACCAAGAACAAGATCTGGCTGGCGCGCACGGTGGACGTGGGAAAGATGTCCGCGAACGACGCGATTGCGATGGGCTGCACCGGTCCCCTGCTCCGTGCGAGCGGCGTACCGTACGACGTGCGGAAGGCGTTCCCGTATTCAAGCTACGAAGAATTCGATTTCAACGTGCAGACGCAGACTGCCGGCGATTGCTACGCGCGGTATCAGGTACGCGTAGCGGAAATCCGCGAAAGCCTGAAGATCGTGAAGCAGGCCATGGCGAAGATCCCCGCCGAGGGACCGTTCCGCGCCGAATTGCCGGGCATCATCCCGCCGTCGCGCGAAGAAATGAAGGCGTCGATTGAAGGGCTGATCTACCACTTCAAAATTTTCACTGAGGGTTTTGCGCCGCCAATAGGCGAGGTCTACCAGGCGATCGAATCGCCTCGCGGCGAGCTAGGCTATTTCATCAAGAGTGATGGCTCGCACAAACCGTACCGGGTGAAGATGCGGACGCCCTCTTTCGTGAACCTGCAGATACTGCCGACGCTGGCCGTGGGCCGGCTGATTTCCGACGTGGTCGCGTGCATCGGAACCACGGACATTGTGCTGGGAGAAGTCGACCGCTAGAACGCGCCTGCGCCTGAATTTGCGCTGGACCATGAGCGGCGAAAAGGGATTATGCAAGTACCTCCGACACTTGAAGCGAAGTATAACCAGCTGATCGGGCGCTATCCGGTGAAGCGCTCGGCGCTGATTCCAATGATGATGTACGCGCAGGACCAGTTCGGCGCGCTCTCGGACGAAGTGCTGGCGGACATCGCCGAGCGACTCGATCTGAACATGACGCAGGTGACCGAGACGCTGTCGTATTACTCGATGCTGCGCCGCAAGCCCGCGGGAAAATTTCACATTCAGGTCTGCACCAACATTTCCTGCATGCTGCGAGGCGGCCAGGAACTGTACGAACACGTTCAGAAGCGCCTGGGCATCGGCAACAAGCAGGTTTCGCAGACCGGCACGTTTTCGCTGGAGGAAGTGGAATGTATCGGCGCGTGTACGGGCGCTCCGGCGATTCAGGTGAATTACGATTTCTACGAGAATCTCGATCCCGACAAGATCGACGCGCTTTTCGAGCAGTTGCAGGACGGCAAGATCCCTCCTCCCGTGCCGGTGATTACGGGCGGCATCCACGAACGCAATCCCGCCGAAATTCCGGTGATCAGCCAGCGCTTCGGGATGAAGAATTCACGCAGCATCGATACGTATCTGGCGACGGACGGCTATCAGGCGCTCGAAAAAGCGCTGAAGGAAATGACGCCCGATCAGATTATCGACGAGATGAAGAAGTCCAGCCTACGCGGGCGCGGCGGCGCAGGATTCCCCACAGGCATGAAGTGGAGCTTCGTCCCCAAAAACATTAACAAGCCGAAATACATTCTGGCGAACGGCGATGAGAGCGAGCCGGGAACGTCGAAAGACCGCCCGCTGCTGGAGATGGACCCGCACCAGTTGATCGAAGGAACGATCATCGCGGGGCGCGCGATCGGCTCGAATCAGGGATACATCTATATTCGCGGCGAATACCGCTACATCATCGACCTCATGGACGTCGCGATTAAGGAAGCCTACGACCGCGGCTACCTGGGTAAAAACATTCGCGGCTCCGGTTTCGACTTCGATTTGTATACCCATACTGGCGCGGGCGCGTACGAGTGCGGCGAAGAATCCGCGCTGATGGAGTCGCTCGAAGGCAAGCGCGGCTACCCGCGCATCAAGCCTCCCTTTCCTGCCGTGGTTGGCTTGTACGGCTGCCCGACGGTCATTAACAACGTCGAGACGCTCAGTACCGTTCCGGCGGTGATCCGCAAGGGCGGCGATTGGTACGCGAGCCTGGGCACGCCGAAGAACGGCGGAACGCGGCTGTATTCGATTTCCGGTCACGTGAACCGGCCGGGAATTTACGAACTGCCGCTGGGCTTTCCGCTGCGGAAGCTGATTGAGGAAGTCGCGGGCGGCGTGCGCAACGGAAAGAAATTGAAGGCGGTGATCCCGGGCGGAAGCTCCTGCCCGCTGCTGTCCGCTGATGAAATCGACGTTGCGATGGACTACGACGCTGTCGCGAAAATCGGCTCGATGCTCGGCTCGGGCGGCACGGTGATCCTCGACGAAGACACCTGCATGGTGGACGTGGCGCGCCGCATCATGCATTTTTACGCGCACGAATCCTGCGGCTGGTGCATCCCTTGCCGCGAAGGCACCACCTGGCTGCGCAAGATGCTGGACCGCTTCCACGACGGCGGTGGACGCCCGGAAGATATTCCGCTGATCGACGATCTTTCGAAGAACATGCTCGGCCGCACTTTCTGCGCGCTGGGCGACGCAGCGGCGATGCCGACGATCAGCATCGTGAATAAGTGGCGAAACGAATTCGAAGACCATCTCCACGGAAAATGCGCCTATAAACCCGCAGAAGCAGTTCTCGGGGCGCACTAGGACAGGCATGGCTGAGCCGAAGCGAATCAAATTTACGATCAACGGGCAGGCGGTGACCACCACGGAAGGCACCCTGGTGATCGAAGCCGCCAAGGCTCAGGGCGTGGAAGTTCCCTCGTTCTGCTACTACCCTGGGCTCGCGCCACAGGGCGCCTGCCGGATGTGCCTGGTGGAAGTCGAGAAGATGCCGAAGCTGCAGACCGCATGCACGCTGGTCGCTTCCGACGGCATGGCGGTGAAGACCGACACCGAGCAGGTCCACGGCGCGCGCAAGAACATGATCGAGTTCCTGCTTTCGAATCACCCGCTGGATTGCCCGGTGTGCGACAAGGGCGGCGAGTGCGAATTGCAGGACATGACGTTCCGCTACGGACTGGATCACAGCCGCTTCGCTGAAGAAAAGTTGCATTATCCCGAAGAAAAGTGGTCGCCGTTGGTCTATTACGATGCTCCGCGCTGCATCATGTGCTTCCGTTGCGTGCGTATTTGTGATGAAGGCATGGACGTGAAGGCGCTAGGCGTCGGCGCGCGCGGGGTGAATTCGGTGATCATCCCGAACGAGCCGGGCAACCTGGCCTGTGAAGAGTGCGGCATGTGCATCGACATCTGCCCGGTCGGCGCTCTCACCAGCGGCACGTATCGCTACCAGACGCGGCCGTGGGAGATGCAGTACGTTCCGAATCCCTGCGCGCACTGCTCGAACGGCTGCAAGACCACTCTGAGCGTGCGCAACAACGAAATCCTCCGCGCGAACAATCGCGATCATTCCGGCGTGAACGACGAGTTTTTGTGCGGCAAGGGCCGGTTCGGATTCGATTTCACTTCGAATCCCGAGCGAATTCGCCAGCCGCTGGTGCGCAAGAACGGCAAACTCGAGCCTGCGACGTGGGAAGACGCGCTGGAAGAAGTGGCGCGCCGCCTGAAACAGGTGCGCGACCAGCATGGGCCGGAGTCCATTGGCGTGATTGGTTCGAATCACACCACCAACGAAGAGAATTACCTGCTGAACCGTTTCGCGCGCGTAACGCTCGGCACCAACCACATCGACCACCATCGGACCGCGGACTACGTGGGCCTTGCCTCGCTGCTCGGACCGAACGCGAAAGACTCGCTTGCGACAATGGCGGACGTTTATAACGCACAGACGGTTCTCCTGATCGGCAACGACGTCACGCAGCAGAATCCTCTGGTCGCCTGGCAAATTCGCACCGGTGTCCGCCATCACGGAACGCGTCTCTACGTTGTCAACGGACGCGACAGCGCGATTCACCGCAAGGCCGCGTACCTTGCTCGCGTGCCGGACGGCCAGGAAGCCGCCGCCGTGAAGTGGCTCGCGGTCGTCGAAGGCAATTTCGATGCCACCGCGACAGAAGCGCTCACCGAGCTGAAAGCCGAAGTGGAAAAGGAATCGGACGTTGTCGTCATCTTTGGCGCAGAAATTCAAGGCGCGGCGTTGCGCGATTTGATTTCGTTCGCTTCGCGCCTCGCCGGCAAAACGAAGTACATGGCGCTGGGCGACTATTCGAATTCACGCGGCGCTGCCGATATGGGCGTATTGCCTGACCGACTGCCCGGCTACGCTCGGCTTTCTGATGGCTTTGAACGCGAACGATTCGGCAAGCTTTGGGGCGGACAGATTTCCGATCAGCCAGGGCTCGCTGCGCCGCAAATGATGGAAGCGGCGGCGGCGGGCAAGTTGAAGGCGCTCTACGTCATTGGCGCAAACCCGGTGAAGACGTTCAAAGTGGCGCAAGCCGATAAGCTGGGCGGGCTCGATTTGCTCGTGGTGCATGACATGTTCCTCACGGAGACTGCGCAGCGCGCCGATGTGGTATTGCCGGCCGCGTCGTCTTACGAAAAAGACGGCACGCTCACCAACACCGCCGGACAGGTGCAGATGACGCACCGCTCGATCGACCCGCAGGGCCCGCGCAGTGATTTCGATCTGATTCGTATTTTGTCGCACCAGCTCGGCATGCTCGGACTGGGCACGCCGATCAAACTGCGCACGGCAGAAGCTGCACTCGAAGAAATCCGGCAGAACGTGGCGGGCTACGATCTTTCCGTCGCTGGGCTTCTTGCAGGCGCTGCGTTGCAGAATGGCGCCGCCGCGAAAGCGCGCGACGCGGCGTACGATGTTCCACTCGGAAATATTTTTTCGTCCAACGATTTTCTCTTTACGAGCGGCACACTTGGCCGTTACTGTTCCAAGCTCGAATCGACCAAAGAGGCAAAAGACAGGCCGTGGAGTTCATCACCCAGCATGCAGTCCTGGTGGTATCGCTAATCAAGATTGCCGTTTTGCTGTTCGTGGTAATGACGGCGTTGGCGTACCTTACCTGGTTTGAACGGAAAGTCGTCGCGCACATCCAGTCGCGATGGGGTCCGTACTACGTCGGCGCGCACGGCTTGTTGCAGCCGCTGGCGGACGGAGTGAAATTCCTTTTTAAAGAAGACGTGACGCCGCCCTTGGCGGATAAATTCGTCTACGTGCTCGCTCCGTTCATGGCACTGGCGCTCGCGCTTACCGCGATTGCACTGATTCCCTTCGGGCCGCCAAGTCTTACGCTGTGGGGCCAGCCGATCTTCGTCGTGGCGAACGTGGGAATCTCGCTGATTTTTCTTTTTGCGATCACTTCAATCGGAGTGTATGGCGTGGCGCTGGCGGGCTGGTCGTCCAACAGCAAATACCCGCTGCTGGGCGGCGTGCGCAGCTCGGCGCAGATGATCAGCTACGAAGTTTCGATGACGCTGTCGGTCGTCGGCGTGCTGCTGCTATCACGCTCGTTCGGATTTAACCAGATCATCGCGAACCAAGCCGGGTCCATTCTGAATTGGCATGTCTTTCCGCAGATCGTAGGGTTCCTTTGTTACCTGACGTCGGCTGTGGCGGAAACAAACCGCGTCCCGTTCGACCTGCCTGAAGCGGAAACCGAGCTTGTCGCGGGCTTCCACACCGAATATTCCAGCTTCAAGTTCGCGATGTTTTTCATGGCCGAATACGCGAACATGATCACGGTCTCGTGCCTGGCGACGATTCTTTTCTTCGGCGGCTGGCTGTCGCCCTTTCCTGATTCGTGGACGTGGCAGAATTATTTGCCGTCGATCGGCCTGCTCGGTCTCGCGGCCTACTGCGCGTTCGACACCGTCGTTTACATGAAGGGCATCGCGCGGTTGCAGCTCACCGTGGTGACGCTCATCTGCACCACGCTTGGAGCGGCCTGCCTGATCCCTGCCGTGCAGCCTTACGTCATCGGCGCATTCTGGTTCGCCGTGAAAATCATCGTGTTCATGTTCTTCTACGTGATCGTGCGCGGCACGCTGCCGCGTTTCCGCTACGACCAGCTGATGAAGTTCGGATGGAAGTTCCTGCTGCCGGTGTCGCTGGCGAACCTGGTGGTTACCGCATTCGTTTTGATTCTGAGGCGCGGATGAGTCTGCCATTCATCCTGTTTTTCGTGCTGGCGTTCCTGGCCGTCGCGGGCGCGGTCATGTTGATCTTGGCGCGCGAGCCGATCCATAGCGCCTTGTCGCTGATTCTGGTGATGATTTCGCTCGCCGTTTTGTACCTTCTGCTTGGCGCCGAATTCATCTCCGGAGTGCAGATCATCGTCTACGCCGGCGCGATTATGGTCTTATTCGTCTTCGTAATCATGCTGCTCAACGCGGGTGTGGAAGAACGCACGGATTTCAGCAAGCTTGCGAAGTACATCGGATACCCGCTGGCGTTTTTCATGATCATCGAAGTCGCGTTCTTTATGGCGCGCTCGATCATCGGCCGCAGCATAGCCAACGGAACCGCAGAGAATTCGACCTCGGTGTCCACCGAAGCGCTGTCGCGGATGATATTCCAGCAATACCTACTGCCGTTTGAAGCGACGTCGATTCTGATCCTGATTGCGATCGTCGGCGCGCTGGTACTGGCGAAGAAGGGCGAATGAACTTCACCGTGATTCCGGTTTCCTACTATCTGGTGCTCAGCGCCGTGCTGTTCGGGCTGGGCATCGTCGCATTTGTGTTCAAGCGCAACATTATTACGATTTTCATGGCGATTGAGCTGATGCTCAACGCGGTGAACCTGGCGTTCGTCGCCTTCGCTCGCGCGCATGGGCAACTGGACGGGCTGGTGTTCGTCTTCTTCGTGATTGTAGTGGCGGCGGCCGAAGCCGCGGTGGGCCTGGCGATCGTGATCAGCGTCTACCAGAACCGCCAGACGCTCAACATTGAGCGCATTAACTTGCTGAAATTCTAATGCACATACTCGACTACCTCTGGATCATCATTGCGCTGCCGCTTGCCGGCTCGGCGATCAACGGCTTGCTCGGGCAGAAGTTCCCCAAGATCGTGGTCAATTCGGTGGCGATCGGTGCAGTGGGACTTTCGTTTCTCTGCGTGCTCGAAGCGGTGCGTGAGTTCTCGCAGCTCCCCGCCGACCAGATACCCGTCATCAAGCAGTATTTCACCTGGATTCACGCGGGAATTTTCCAGGTCGACTTCAAGCTGCAGATGGATCAGCTCACTGTGGTGATGCTGCTGGTCGTCACCGGCGTCGGTCTTCTGGTGCACATTTACTCCACTGGGTACATGGCGCACGAAGAGGGCTACTATCGCTTCTTTTCGTACCTGAATTTGTTCGTCTTCTTCATGCTGACCCTGGTGCTGGCTGGAAACGTGGTGCTGATGTTCGTCGGGTGGGAAGGCGTGGGCCTGTGCAGCTACTTGCTGATCGGATTCTGGTTCCTGAAGCAATCGGCGATCAGCGCGGGGAAGAAAGCGTTCATCACCACGCGTATCGGTGACTTCGGCTTTACGGTCGGGATCCTGCTGCTGTTCTGGACGTTCCGCTCAGTCGACTACACGACGATCTTCCAGAAGGCTGCCGCGATGCCGATCGAAGCATGGGGCGTAAGCGGCACACTCACCGCGATTTGCTTGCTACTGTTCACCGGTGCGATCGGAAAATCCGCACAGCTTCCCCTGTATGTGTGGCTGCCGGACGCGATGGAAGGCCCCACGCCGGTCAGCGCTTTGATTCACGCGGCGACGATGGTCACCGCGGGCGTGTACATGGTCGCGCGGATGAATCCGCTGTTCTCGCGGGCACCGCTCGCTATGTTCGTCGTCGCGCTGATCGGCGCACTGACCGCGTTCTACGCCGCGACAATCGGCCTGCTCCAAACCGACATCAAGAAAGTTCTCGCCTACTCCACGGTTTCACAACTCGGCTACATGTTCCTCGCCTGCGGCGTCGGCGCCTACGCTTCCGGCATTTTCCACCTGATGACGCACGCCTTTTTCAAGGGACTGCTGTTCCTCGCGGCCGGCAGCGTGATTCACGCGATGGGCGGCGACCAGGAAATGCCGCACATGGGCGGCCTGCGCACGAAAATTCCGATCACCTTCTGGACGATGTTGATCGCCACATTTGCCATCGCCGGCATCCCGGGATTTGCGGGCTTCTTCTCGAAGGACGCGATCCTTGAAGCCACCAAAGACGGCCCGAACGCGAATTTCTGGCTCTGGCTGCTTGGCGTGGTGGCTGCGGGCATGACCTCCTTCTACATGTTCCGCCTGATTTTCCTCACGTTCTTCGGCAAGCCGCGCTACGACGAGCATAAGGTTCACGTGCACGAATCGCCGTGGACCATGACCGGCCCGCTCATCGTGCTGGCGATTCTCTCGACGATTGGCGGCTGGTTTGCGGCGCCGCATCTGGTTGGCGGTCCGGACCACTTTACGAATTTCCTGCGGCCTGTGTTTACCGCCTACGCGCCGGAAGTTGCCAGCAGCGCAGCCGAATCCGCCGCGGAAACTGGATCATCAGCTACGATGCTGTTCCACGCGCTAACGGGCTGGCCGGTCATCGTTGGCATCCTCGGGCTGATTTTGGCGTGGTGGTTCTACATCCAGAGCCCGGAGACGCCGAAGAAGCTGGCTCAGGCGCTCAGCGGCCCTTACAAGTTGATCCACAACAAATATTACGTGGATGAGATTTACAACTTCCTGATCATTCAGCCGCTGATCTGGATTTCAACCAATGTGTTCTGGCACTTCGTGGATGAAGGCGTGATTGACGGCACGGTGAACGGCGCGGCCCGTGTGGCCCGCGAAACCGGAAGCCATGTTCGCGAAATTCAATCGGGCAACGCACGCAGCTACGCTACCTGGGTGGTGATCGGTGGCGTAGGCGCCACCGTGTTGATGCTCGGACTCTGGGGGATGGTGCGCTAGGTGGCCACGCAATCCTATCTGCTGACTTTGATCACGCTCTTTCCGCTCTTGGGCGTGCCGGCACTTTTGATTCTGCGCTCGGAAGACCACGCCTGGATCCGCCGCATCGCGCTTACCGTTTCGCTGGTGGAATTCGCAATCTCGCTTTGGCTGCTCAAGGGATTTGACAGCGCGGCTTCCGGCTACCAGTTCGAGGAATATCGTGCGTGGATCGGCTCGGCGATTCACTATCACATCGGACTGGACGGCATCACCCTGTTCCTTATCCTGTTAACCACGTTCCTGACGCCGATCGCGATTCTGTGCTCCTGGAATTCGATCCACGAGAACGTGAAAGGCTTCTTCGTCGCGATCGTGATCATCGAAACGGCGATGATCGGCGTGTTCGTTTCGCTGGACCTGTTCCTGTTCTTCCTGTTCTGGGAAATCACGCTGATTCCGATGTATTTCATGATCGGCATATGGGGCCACGACCGCCGGATTTACGCCGCGGTGAAATTCATTCTGTACACAATGTTCGGATCGATCCTGATGCTGGTGGCGATCCTGTGGCTCTACAACCTGAGCGGCACCTTCGATTACCCCGAGATCCTGGCGCGCTTCCAGCACGGCTCGCTGCATATCGCGCCGGGCATCGAGTTGTGGCTGTTCCTGGCGTTCTTCCTGGCGTTCGCGATCAAAGTGCCGCTCTTCCCTCTTCACACCTGGCTGCCGGACGCGCACACCGAAGCCCCCACGGCGGGCTCCGTGATTCTGGCGGGAGTGATGCTGAAGCTCGGAACCTACGGAATGCTGCGGTTCTGCGTAACGCTGTTCCCCTACTCCGCGCACCGTTGCGCGAAGTGGATCGCGGTTCTTGCCATCATCGGCATCGTCTACGGCGCGCTCGTTGCGATGGTGCAAACGAATTACAAGCGCTTGATTGCCTACACTTCAATCAGCCACTTGGGATTCGTGGTGCTGGCGATCTTTTCGTTCACCGCGATTTCGGTGCAGGGCGCGGTGTACCAAATGGTTGCGCACGGCGTTTCTACCGGCGGCCTGTTCCTGGGCCTCGGAATGATTTACGACCGCCGCCACACCTACGAGATGAAACAGTTCGGCGGGCTCGTGAACCCGATGCCGGTGCTGATGGCGTTCTTCCTGTTCATCTGCTTGTCGTCGCTGGCGTTGCCACCGCTGAATGGATTCGTGGGTGAGTTCCTGATCCTGATCGGCGTGTTCGAACACCACCATTTCTGGGCGACCTGGGCTGCCAGCGGCGCGGTACTGTCCGCGATTTATTTGTTGTGGTCGTATCAGCGCGTGGCGCTTGGTGAAGTTACCGTGGAGAAGAACCGCGAGCTGCCTGATGCTTCCGGTCGCGAACGGCTGATTCTCGTTGCGATTTCGATCGCGATCATCGTGATGGGCGTCGGCTCCACGATGTTCACCAGCCGCATGGAAGTTTCGGCGAACAAGCTGCTCAACGACACCTCGCGCACCGGAACGATTGAGTACGGCAAGCTCCCACCTGCTTTCAGGCCGCGGCAGGACATTGACCACAGGGCCGCATCGGCGAACGCTGCATTGCTGCCCGTCTCTGCTACAGCTTCGCAGACGGTCGCATCCGCAGGGCAGGTGGCGCGCTGATGCAAGTTCCCGTCGAGCAAATCGTAAATCTGCACCGCATCGCGCCCGAAGTCATTCTGTGCTTCTTCGGAATCGTGATCATGTTGCTGGATCCCGTGCTCGGACCGAAGCGCCAGCGCGCGCTGGGCTGGGTGGCGTTCATCGGCACGCTCGCCGCGATCGCCGGCGTGCACCTGATGCAACATGCAACAGCAGCAGGCGGGCCAACCGGCGCTTACAGCGACGTGATTCGCGCCGACACCTTCAGTATTTTCTTCCACGTGGTGATTCTGGCGGCTGCGGCCCTGTGCATTCTCGGATCCATCGATTACTTGCAGGAAGAAGGCATCCAGAAGGGCGAGTATTACGCGCTCGTGCTTTTTGCCGCCGCCGGCATGGGGATTCTGGCCGGCGCGAATGAATTGGTCACCGCATTCATCGGCCTCGAGCTCAGCTCGATTTCGAGCTACATCCTGGCCGGGTTCCGCCGCCGCTCCCTGAAATCCAACGAAGCTTCGCTGAAATATTTCATTCTCGGCTCGTTCGCCACCGCATTTTTCCTGTACGGCATCGCGATGACGTACGGAGCGACCGGCACCACCCGGATCAACCTGATCGGAGAAGCGCTCACCGCGGCTGTCGGCGGCGGACAGGGCGTTCCGTCGCTCGCGGTGCTGGGCATCGCGATGATGTTTGTCGGCCTTGGCTTCAAAGTGGTGGCTGCTCCCTTCCAGATTTACGGCCCGGACGTGTACGAAGGCGCGCCCAGTCCGGTGACGGCGCTGCTCGCCTCCGCGCCGAAGACCGCGACGTTCGCGCTTATGCTCCGCGTTTTCTACGTGGCCTACGGCTCAGCGCAGCCTTACTGGTTCTGGGCGATCTGGGGATGTGCGATTCTCACCATGTTCGTCGGCAATTTCGCCGCGCTGGTGCAAACCAACGTGAAGCGCCTCCTTGCTTACTCATCGATCGCGCATGCGGGCTACATCCTTGTGGCCTTTGCGGCGTCGAGCGAAGCGGGCGTCACCGCGGTGCTCTTCTACCTATCCGCGTACGCGCTGATGAAAGTCGGCGCATTCCTGGTGGTGACGCACCTCGGCCAGCAGGACGAGAAGCATCTCGATATCAACGACTACGCGGGCCTCGGCGTTCGCCAGCCGGTGCTTGCTGCTGTCTTTACTTTGTTCCTGCTCGCGCTGCTCGGCCTGCCCGCGACGGGCGGGTTCATCGGCAAGTTCTTTGCGTTCCAGTCCGCGCTCGACAATCACATGGTATGGCTGGTGATCATCGCCGCGATCAACAGCGTGATCGGCGCCTACTACTACTTGCGAATCGTGATTGCGATGTACTTCTGGGAGCCGTCGAAGGAGTACACGCCCTCGAAGGTCGCACCCGCACTGGTCTTTGCGCTCTCGCTGGCGGCGCTGGGCACGCTCTACCTCGGAATTCTGCCCGGACGAGTCCTCGACTACGCTCACGCCGCCGCGCAGTCTTTGCTCCTGCGCTAACGCGCTCGCAACCCGTTCCCTGCCACACACTTCGGGCTCCGCAGGTCCGCTCCTGATCGGCTACTCCCTCCCACAAAAAAGAAACGGCCCGGAAGCTCGCTGCAACTGAGCCTCCGGGCCGCGTGAACTTACTCGACGTGTCGGTTAGTAGCCGACCTTCACGAACACAATCGCAAGCGTAAACAGCACCAGCGTCTCGATGAACACCAGACCTAGAATCATGGCCGTACGAATCGCGCCGGCGGCGCCGGGATTGCGCGCAATGCCCTCGCAAGCCGCTGCCGCAACCCGCCCCTGGCCGAGTCCGCAGAACGCGGCCGCAATCGCCATGGAAAGACCCGCAGCGAACACAATGCCTACCGCGACGTGCTCGGGCGGCTTAGCCGTCGCTTCGGTGCCTTGCGCGAGAGCGGGCATGGCAGCCATTCCGGCAACGAACAACATGGTGCAGAACTGAATCAACTTCTTCATCGTGTTTCTCCTTGTATGAATATGCCGTCAGGAGGTGGTTTCCGTCATCCTTAAGCAGCCGGTCTCACACTGAAACGGCGATCATGCCGGTTATGAATTCACATCTATGAAGGTGTTTTTCATCTAGTGCTCGTGCGATGTGGCCATTCCGATGTAGAGCGAAGGGAGGATGGTAAAGACAAACGACTGAACGACAGCCACAAAAAGATGCAGCAACAGGAACACGATTGGAATCACCGCGGGGAATATGGCAAGAGCCATGCTCCAGTTCGGATGCGCGCGCAAAACGGCCTGCCGCGGAGCCATGCTGAGCGCAAGAAAAATGAGGTAGATCAACTCGCTGGCGAAAATATTCGCCCACAAGCGGACCGTGAGCGAAAGGAGCCGCGCGGTGTGGCTGATGATTTCCACCGGAAAAATCAACCAGGATAGCGCCGGAACGGGACCTGCGAATTGCTTGGCGTAGCCAACCGCACCCAGCTCGCGCAGCCCCGACCAGTTGTAATAGAGGAAAGTCATGATCGCGCACGCCAGCGGCACGGCCGGGTGGCTGGTCGGCGAAACAAAGCCGGGTATCGCGCTGATCGAGCTCGCAAACAGAATAAAGATTGAAAGCGATCCAACCAACGGCAAATATTGTCGCGCGTTATGCTCGATATTCTCGTCCAGCAGGTCGCGGATGCCCACACCCATCGGATTCGTGAGCAACATCTCCATCACCTGCTGGGTAGCGCCCGGCCGGTCCGCCCGGATCCTAGGCCGGAGCCACAGGAAGAACACTGCGGCGATGATGCACACCAGAAGCGATGCTGCTATATAGTTTGGAATGGGAAGATTCGGATTTTCCGGCGTAATGTGTAGGGCCACGAGAAGCTTCAGCGCCAACGCGCCAAGATACTTATTGACCAGCCCTGTGAACCAGTCCACTTGCTCTTTCATTCGCTAATCGTTCCCTGAGAAGACGTCTTGTAGTGCTGCAGCGATTGTTCCAGACCCCAACGCCAAAAGACCCACTAGGCAGGCGACAATTGGCACTCGGAAGAACTTCACAATAACATATAAGGTGATTCCTATCAACAGGTAACGGCCGATGAACTTCGCGTAAAGGCTCAGCGGAACCATGGCTTTCGGGCTGCCTTCCTGAGCCTGAGCCGACGTTACCAAGCCGCCCAGCGCCTGATCCAGCCATCGGTAGTTGAGCCAGGCCAGCGCAGTGCCGACCGCGATGCCGGCGCCCCAGCGGTATGCATGGGCCACGATGGCGGCCGCCGTCGCAGCTACAAGTCCGCTGATGAGCGTGTAGGTGAGGATTCGCCGGGAATAACGCTGGTGGAATCTTTCCTGTGCTGCGGGATCAGGGCTTGGGAGCGGCGTCTCGGTCATGTTTATCGAGCCGTCTGAGCATATCGCGAACCGCCGCAAAAAACCCAACCGCGCCCACGATGAGCATCAGCCACGGCTTGGTATGGAGCCAGCGGTCCAGCAGATATCCGAGGAAGCCGCCGCCGAACGCTCCCGCCACAACGAGGAACGGCAGTTCCGTAGCGAGCGCGAATTGCCTCGCGACTGCACCGGCTTTCGATTTGGGGGGTGGATTCTCGAGGTTCATATTTGTATGGCACGAAGTTGTCGAGCGACGTTGGCCGGTGCGGTCTCGTTCATCGCGAAATCGGCGAGAGCAGACTGTAGCCCGCGAGCCGCAAGAATTGCTCCGGGAAAATGCCCGCCGCGAGCGTGATCACGGCCACGGCTCCGAGCGCGAATTTCTGCGCAGCGGAAATGACAGGAGCGGTTGCGTCGTCCGCGCTTCCCGCCCACATCGCCGCGACCACGCGAAAATAGTAATACACCGCGGGCACGATGTAGGCGACGCCGAGCAGCGCAAGATACGGATGCCCGGTCTGGATCAGCGCCCAGAAGATCAGCAGCTTGGCCACAAATCCCGCCGTCGGCGGAATGCCTGCCAGCGAAAGAAAAAATAGCAGCATTAGCGCCGCGGCCGCCGGCGAACGATAACCCAGCCCTTCGAAGTCGCGGATCTTTTCGCCGATCACGTCGCGCTTCTGCAAAACCACCACAACCGCGAATGCGCCCGTATTGAAAAACGCGTAAGCGAAAAGATAGAACGCCATCGCGCGAAGCCCGGGCTGGTTCAACGTGCCGTCCTTATGCACCGACGCCACGAAGCCCAGCAGGATGTAGCCGGCCTGCGCGATCGACGAGTACGCAAGCAGCCGCTTGATGTTGGACTGCGTGAGCGCCGCGAGCGTGCCAAGCGTCATCGACAGCACCGCGACGGCAGCGAAAATCGCTATCCAATCCATGCGCACGGGCCAGTAGACCGTCATAAAAAGCCGCAGTAGTAGCGCGAATGCCGCCGCTTTCGATCCCACGCTCACGTAGGCGGTGATTGGCGTGGGCGCGCCTTCATAGACATCTGGCGCCCACTGGTGAAACGGTACTGCCGCCACTTTGAAGAACACTCCGGCGGCGACGGCCGCGAGCGCGAAGAACGACAGCATGCCCGCGTGCGGGAATTGCGCGGCGCGATCGGCGATGCGCTGCTGGATCGTCTGCAGGTTGGTCGAGCCGGAGAGGCCATACAGAATCGAGAATCCGTACGCGAGGACGCCCGAGCTGAACGCGCCCATCAGCATGTACTTGATGGCAGCTTCGTTCGAGCGCCGCTCGCGCACCAGAAAACCCGCGAGGACGTAAAAGCTAATTCCCATCGTTTCGAGCGCAAGGAACAGCACCACCAGATCGTTGCCGCAAGCGAGGAACATCATCGCCGCGGCGGCGAACAGCATCAGCGCGTAGTATTCGCCGTGCTGTTCAGTGACGACGTCCAGGTAGCGGACTGAGAGCACAAGGACGAGCGCGGTCGACGCAAGAAAAATCAACCCGAAAAAAATGAAGAATGGATCGATCACGATCGAGCCGTCGAATCCGAGATAGTGGTCGCGCGCGGGCGTCCGTACCAGAAAGAGCGACACGGCGCTGAACGCGACACCGACCATCGCCGTATACGCGTTCCACGATTTTTGCGCCTTTGTCAGCCAGAAGTCCGTCAGCAGAATCGCGAGCCCGAAGAAAACGAGCATCGCCTCGGGAAAAACGAATATGAAATCGTTGCGCGCCTGATCGAAGATGAGCTGCCAGTTCATCTAGCGCGCCTGATCCCGCACCGTCGCAGGTTCGACGTTTGTTTCCAGCGCGTAAGATGGGTTCACCGCGTGTACAATTCGCTTCACCGGTTGCTCGATCGCGCGAAAGAGCGGCGCGGGATACACGCCGATCCAGAACGTCAACAGCACGAGCGGCAGTAGCGTTGCAAACTCGCGGGTGTTGATGTCCTTGAGCGCATCATTCGCGGGGTTGGTGATTTCGCCGAACATCACGCGCTGGTAAAGCCACAGAAGATACGCCGCGCCCAGAATGACTCCGAGGAGTCCCCACGCCGCCCACTGCCAGCGCACTTCAAACGCGCCGCGCAGCACCGTGAACTCGCCCACGAACCCGCCCAGCAGCGGCAGCCCCAGCGAGCTGAACGTGATGATCATGTAGATCGCTGCGAAATTCGGCATGGGTCTGGCAAGGCCGCCGAATTCGGAGATCAGCCGGGTGTGACGCCGCTCGTACAGCGTTCCGACCAGCAAAAACAGTGCACCAGTCGCGAGGCCGTGATTGATTTGCTGCAAGATGCTTCCGGAAATTCCCAGCGGCGTCAGCGCGAAAATTCCCAGGGTGCACAGCCCCATGTGGCTCACCGACGAGTACGCGATCAGCCGCTTCATGTCCTTCTGCATCAGGCACACCAGCGCGCCGTAGACGATCGCGATTAGCGAGAGGATCACCATCCAGCCTCGGTAGGAAGCCGACGCGTGCGGAAACATCGGCACCGAAATCCGCAAGAATCCGTATGTCCCCATTTTCAGCAGTACGCCCGCGAGCAGGACCGATGCCGCCGTCGGCGCTTCGGTGTGCGCATCCGGCAGCCAGGTGTGGAATGGGAACATCGGCACCTTCACCGCAAACGCGACGAAGAATCCCCAGAACAGCCACTTCTCGATCTGAAACTGACCTGCGCCGAACGGCGTCTCGAGGATCGCGCGCATGTCGAACGTGCCGCGCGTGTAGGAGATCGCGAGAATCGCCAGCAGCATCACCACCGAGCCGGCCAGCGTGTACAGGAAAAATTTAATCGCCGCATACACACGGCGCTCGCTGCCCCACAAGCCGATCAGAAAATACATCGGCACCAGCATGGCTTCCCAGAACACGTAGAACAGGACGAAGTCGAGCGAAAGGAAGACGCCGAGCATGCCGGTCTGGAGCACAAGAATCAGAAAATAGAATTCCTTTTCGCGGTCGCGGATCGCGGACCACGACGAAAGAATCGCGACCGCACCGAGCAGCACGGTGAGCAGCACAAGCAGCAGGCTCAGGCCGTCGAGCCCCAACGTGTATCGAACGCCAATCGAAGGAATCCAGCTGTGATCGCTAACAAATTGAAACCGTGCGGCGCTTTCGCCCGCGTTGAATTTCCAGATCAGCGGTAGTGCGACCAGGATCCCCAGCAAACCGAAGGCATTGCCCACGAGCCGGTGCATCCCGGCTTTTTCGCGCGGGATAAAAAGAATCACGAGCGCGCCCAACAGCGGGGTGAAGAGCACCGTATTCAGAATGTACGAGTCCGAAAAAAACAAATCGTGTCTCCGCTCTGCGTCGGTCGCTGCGAAATTCTATAGGTCCGGTCGCGAAACCAGCACTGCCGATCGGCGCTGCAAGCTAATGCACCGCATGTGCCGCCAAATAAAAGTAGTAGCCGAGAAAACCGACCAGCCCGAATGCGATGAACAGCATGTACGCCTGCACCAGTCCTGTCTGTACATACCGCGTGAGGTGGCTCGCGATCTGCGTGATCACCGCACCCGCGCGCACGGAACCATCGATCACCCAGCGATCCCACCACATCGATGCACGCGACGCCGCACGGACCGTCGACGCCGTGCCGCGCACGCCGACGCCGTCGATGATGTAACGGTCGAACGCTCCCAGTTCCAAGCTGAGTTTCTTTGTACCATCAACGAAAACTCGGTTATAGAAAGCGTTCAGATAGTAGCCGTGCCACACCACTTCGTGGAATCGCCCGAGGCGGTGCGCGATCAGCGCGGGAAGCTCCGTCCGCCGCACGTACAAATACCACGCCGCGAAAATTCCCACGCCTACAAAAAGTTCCGAGAGCGCCATCAGCGCAAGCTGGCCGGCGTTCGATCCTGCTCCGTGCAATGGCTGAAAGCGCGCGGCAGTCGGCGCTCCCATCACCGGGTCCAGAAAATGCACCAGCCGGTCGCTGCCGCCCAACACTTCGGGCCAGCCGATCCATCCGCCGGTGATCGCCAGCAGCGCGAGGATCAGCATGGGGATCACCATCGTACGGTGAGAGCCGTGCGGCCCGATCTCTTCGCTTGAGTGCTCGCGAGGCTCGCCGTGAAACGCGAGAAAGATCAGCCGGAACATGTAGAACGCCGTCATGCCCGCCGTGAAATAGCCGATGAACCAGACCAGAACATTTTTTTCGTACGCTTTACCGAGGATCAGGTCCTTGCTCAGAAATCCGGCAAACGGAAAAACGCCGGAGATCGTCAGGGCCGCGATAAGCGAAACCCAATACGTAACCGGCAGACTTTTCGCGAGTCCGCCCATTTTGCGCAAATCCTGTTCGCCCGATAGCGCGTGAATCACGCTTCCCGCCGCGAGAAACAGCAGGCTCTTGAAAAACGCGTGAGTCATCAGGTGAAAAATTCCCGCCGCGAACGCGCCTACTCCACAGGCTAGGAACATGTAGCCAAGCTGTGAGATCGTCGAGTACGCCAGGACCTTCTTGATGTCCGTCTGTACCACCGCCATCGACGCGGCAAGCAGCGCCGTGATCGAGCCCACCAGCGCGACGATTGCCAGTGCCGCCGGAGCGAGTAGGAAAATTGGACTCGTCCGCGCGACGATGTAGACGCCCGCAGTGACCATGGTCGCCGCGTGAATCAGCGCGCTTACCGGCGTCGGCCCTTCCATCGCGTCCGGCAGCCAGATGTAGAGCGGGATTTGCGCGGACTTGCCCACCGCGCCCGCAAAGATCAGCAACGCGATTGCCGTGATCGCCGCGTTGCCGGGCGCGAAATTTCCCGCTGCCAGCGCAGGCCCAAATTCCTCGAATCGCATCGTCCCCAGTGTCGCGGAAGCGAGAAAAATCCCCAGCAGGAATGCAGCGTCGCACACACGGTTCACCACGAACGCTTTCTTTCCGGCGTCCGCCGCGGCGCGCTTGTGGAAGTGGAATCCAATCAACAGGTAGCTGCACGCGCCCACGCCTTCCCATCCCACGAACAACATCGCCAGGTTTCCGGCCAGCACGAGCGTGAGCATCGAGTACACGAACAGGTTCATAACTCCGAAGTAGCGGTAGAGGCCGCCTTCGCGCTCCATGTAGCCGATCGAATAGACGTGAATTAGAAATCCGACGCCGGTGACGATCAGCAGCATCAACGCCGATAGCGGATCCACTTGAAATTCCCAGTTCGCCGAAAAACTGCCCAGCACACCACCAGCGCCGTGAAACGGAATCGCCGGGAACCATTCAAAAAGTGTCAGCACAACGAGCCGGCCGCCAACGGGCCGCGCGATCAATTCAAGAAATGCGCCGCACGAAAAAAGGAAGGATGACAGTAGGCTGCCACAACACAAATAACCGATCGCGCGATTCGCGATTCGCCGGCCCGCGACGAGCATCAGCACCGCCGTCGCCAGCGGAAAAAGCGGCGCAAGCCATACGTCGCGCAGGAAGAATGGAAGAGTGGCGTTCATGGGCGCGGAGTCACCATTTGACCGTTACCATTTCAGAAGATCCATTTCGTCCGCGAGGATGGTCTTGCGGTTGCGGAAGAACGCGAGGATGATTCCTAGCCCAACGGCCGCTTCCGCCGCCGCATCCGCAATCACGAAAATTGCGAACACCTGTCCCGTCACGGTGCCGTACAGACGCGAAAAAGCCACCAAGTTGATGTTCACGGCATTCAAGATCAGCTCAATCGACATCAGCATGATGATCACGTTGCGCCGCGTTAGTACTCCGACCACGCCTACGGCGAACAACGCGAGGCTCAAAAACAAATAGTGGCTCACCGGAATCATTCCACTCTCCGCTTGCCCATGACCACCGCTCCGATCATCGCTACCAGCAGCAGGATCGACGCGATCTCAAACGGCAGCAAAAAGTGGCTGAACAACGCGTCCGCAATACTTTCCGTGTTTTTCGCGGCCAGAGCTGCGGTCGGGACGGGCAAGTGGAACGTGTTGCGCCCCGACCAGAACGCGATCAGCACCTGTATGCCGAGTACGAATGCGAGCGAGCCGGCGACCATCCACTGGCGATTGAATTGCACCAGGCGCATTTCGACGTCGAGATTTACGAGCATGATCACAAAAATAAAAAGCACCATGATCCCGCCCGCGTATAGCAGGATCTGCGCTACAAAAAGAAATTCCGCCTGAAGCTGCAGAAAAATACCGGCGGTCGCGAGCAGTGTGGTCACCAGAAACACCGCCGCGTGCACGATGTTCCGGCGCGTCACCATCATTACCGCCGAACCCACAGCGAGCGTCGCGAAAATATAGAAGAGAATATTCGCGAGGACCATCTACTCACCGTCCGCTGGCAGTGCTGGGGTTGCCGCACCTGCGCCGTCGCCCGCGTCCGTCGCAGTCGGGTCCGCATCGCGTACGAAGTCCGATTCTTCGGCGGTCAGCCACGCGGCCACGCCAAGTGTCGCGAGAGTGGTCGGCACCAGCGACAAAAACGGATTCCAATCCCATCGCTCGCGCAGCACGATCGCAATGCTCACGCCGATCACGTTCACCAGAGCCAGCGGAATCAGAAACTGCCAGCTCAGCCGCATCAACTGGTCAAACCGGTAGCGCGGAAAGGAAAACCGGAACCACATGAAGCAGTAAATGTACGCGCCCACCTTGAAGAGAAACCAGAACGCGCCGTGAATTCCCTGCCGCACCGCGTCCGGCGCAAACAGCGCGCCAAGCAAAATCGCGGCAAGCCCGAAGCAAGCCCCCGACACTCCCGCCATCACGCTCTTCTGCACTTTCACCGGCTGCGCTGGCGCGAGCCGCAGGCAATACCAGGCGAGCGCAACGAGTAGTAGCGTGGGCACTACATCCAGCAATTCAATCGACGTTCCGGGAAAATGGTCGCGATATCGCGTGAGCGGCCGCAGCCATCCTCCCAGAAATAGCGTGGTCGCGATTCCGGCAACGATGATCACGTTCGCGTATTCCGCCAGAAAATAAAGCGACCAGCGGAAACCGCTGAACTCGGTCATGTAACCCGCCACGATTTCCGAATCCGCTTCGGGCAGATCGAACGGAGCGCGATTCGTTTCCGCGATCGAAGCCACCAGATAGACAAAAAATCCAAACGGCACGTAAAACACGAACCAAACGCCCTGATCGAGCTGCGCCTGCACGATCTCCTTCATGGAGAGCGAACCCGCCAGCAGCAACACGGACACCAGCGCCAGCCCCGCCGCTACCTCGTAACTTACCAACTGAGCCGCGCTGCGCATCGCGCCAAGCAGCGAGTAGTGGCTGTTGGACGACCATCCGCCCAGCACGATTCCGTAAATTCCCAGCGAACTGACCGCAACGATGAAGAGCAGCCCGACGTTGAGATCGGCAATCTGAAACGCTGGCCCAATCGGCAGCGCCGAATACGCGACCAGTGCCACCGTCACGCTGGTTACCGGAGCGAACCAGAAAATCAGCCTGTCGGCGCGCGCCGGAATCACGTCTTCCTTCAAAAGCAGCTTCAAGGCATCGGCAAGCGGTTGCAGCAATCCGTGCGGTCCCACGCGCATCGGCCCCAGCCGCGCCTGCATGTGCGCCATCACTTTGCGTTCGACCAATACGATATAGCCCGCGAGCAGCGGCAGGACCAGAACGATCACGACGGCGCAAAGCACAGGCAGCGCAAGCGCGCGAATCGAATCCGGAATTGCGTGCATCAGCGGTCGACCTCGCCGAGCACGATATCGATCGAGCCGATGATCGCAACAACGTCCGCAATCATCGCGCCGCGCGCCATCCGGTGAAACGCCTGCAAATTGAAAAACGATGGCGGCCGCACGCGCACGCGATAGGGCTGAATCGTTCCATCGCTCACGATGTAGTAGCCCAGCTCGCCCTTCGGACCCTCCACCGAGTGGTACACCTCGCCCGGTGGCGGCTTTAGTACTTTTCCGATGCGCGCCATGATCGGGCCTTCGGGAATGTCGTCGATCGCCTGCAGGCAGATGTGACGCGACTGCCGCATCTCGGCGACGCGCACTAAATATCTGTCGTATGTGTCGCCTCCTTCGCGCGTGGGAATATCGAACTGGTAGCGCTCATACGCGGCGTACGGCATCGCTTTGCGCACGTCCCACTCGACGCCACTCGCGCGCAGCACCGGCCCAGTCACTCCCAGCGCGACAGCGTCGTCCGCGCTAAGCACACCGACGCCCTTGGTGCGTCCGACCCAGATGCGGTTTTCTGTGAGCAGCGTTTCGTACTGATCGATCTTCTTCTCCAGATCCTCGCAGAATCGCTTCACATCGCGCTCAAACGTGTCGTAGGTCTCGTATTGCAATCCCCCGATGCGAAACGCATGCGTTGTGAGCCGCGCACCGCAGTATTTCTCGAAAATTTTCAAGATCTCTTCGCGTTCGCGCATCGCGTAAAAAATCGGAGTCAGCGCGCCGATGTCCAGAGCGTGCGTGCCCAGCCACAGCAGGTGGCTCGCGATGCGTTGCAGCTCGGTGAGAATCGTGCGCACCACGCGTGCGCGCATCGGCGCCTCGGCTCCAAGCAGTTTTTCGACTGCCTCGCAGTAGCCCAGCCCGTTCGAAACCGCGGACACGTAATCCATCCGGTCCACGTACGGTGCGAACTGTGAATAACTCCGATGCTCGGCGATTTTTTCCACGCCGCGATGCAGGTAGCCGATGATGCATTCCGAATCGACGACGCGCTCGCCATCGAGCCGCAGCTTCACGCGCAGCACGCCATGCGTCGAAGGATGCTGCGGCCCCATGTTCAGAATAATTTCGTCGGCGCCGAGGACGGTCGTGTCGATGCCGTGCTGCGTCCCGAATCCCGCAGATTCGTGGCCGGTATTCATTGGCCGCTCTCGATGCCGAGATTCTCGCGGACCCACTCGGTGTCTTGCTTCAGGATGTCGTAGTCCTTGCGCAGCGGATGCCCCTGCCACTGTTCGGGGAGCAGGATGCGGCGCAGGTCAGGATGCCCTTCGAACCTAATTCCAAAAAGATCGAAGCATTCTCGCTCGAGCCAGTTCGCGCCAGCCCAAATTTCCGTCGCGCTCGGAACGGACTCACCCGCCGCTACGTGCACCTTGAGCCTCAGGCGTTCGTTCTTGGCGAACGAATACAAATTCCAAATCAGATCGAAGCGTTTCTCACGCTTCGGCCAGTCCACCGCCGTCAGATCGACGAGCATTTCAAACTTCTCATCGTCGCGGCAGCCGAGCGCGATTTCACGTACCGCGCAGGTGTCGATCAGCACGATCGATTGCCCGCGGTCGAGTGTCGCGTCGAGAATCGCGCCACCAAATCGCGCGGACAAACGGCCGGTCAAATCGTTGTCGAGCCTTGAAGGACCGGGCGGAGCTTCACGCGGCGGCGCCGATCCTGGTACGCGTCGCGCAGGACGCGGCGGTTCCGTCTCAGGCTTAGCGCTGGGTTCCGACTTCGGGGAAGGGAACGGAAGAATCTTGTGCGCCGAGTGATCGGCGTCCGACGCGCGATTCTCCTCTGGCCGCTTGCTGGAGGAGTCGTCGTCGTTGCCGTGCTTCACCATTGCGGAGGCCGCACCTCATCGTCGTGAATTACTACGGACTACAGCCAGTCGAGTGCGCCATTTCGATAAAGCCATACGTATCCGACCAGCAGAATTCCCAGAAACACGAGCATGGTCTCCAGACCATACAGCCCAAGCTGGCTGAACCGAATCGCCCACGGAAAAAGAAAAATCGTCTCAACGTCGAAAATAACAAACAGTATGGCGATGATGTAGAACCGCGTGGAATACCGTCCGCGCGCGCTGCCCTCAATCGGATTGCCGGACTCGTACGCCTCCAGCTTCGCGCCATTCGCCGTCGATGGCGGGCGCAGATATCTCGCGAGCCGTAGCGTAGCCACAGGAAACGCAGCGGCGAGTACCGCGAAAATCAGGATTGGAATGTATTGTGCCGGCATTTTCGTGTGCGAACGAGGTCATGCTAGCACAGCGACCGGAAGCGGACTATACGGAATGAGCCTCGACGTGCCCCATACTACGGCGAAGGAAAATCAGTCGTGGCGCGCGCCGTGTAACACGGAAACAGCGTGAGGCAGCAGGTACGCGATCGCTTCGAGCGACTCAACGGCTCCGCGCGGGCTGCCCGGAAGATTGATGATGAATGTCTTGCCACGAATCCCGGCTGCCGCGCGGGAAAGTGTGGCGCGATGATTTTTCTTCAGGCCCTCGGCGCGCATCTGCTCCGCAAACCCAGGCACCAGCCGCTCGCACACCGCCAACGTGGCTTCGGGAGTCACGTCGCGCGGACTCACGCCGGTTCCGCCGGTCGTGAGTATCAAGTCCACTTCGCCTGCATCCGCAGTTGTCTTCAGGAAATTCTCGATCCGAGAGCGGTCGTCGGCGATCACATCGGAATGCGCGATGATCCATCCAAGATGCGTGCAGTGTGCGATCACAGCGGGACCGGACCGGTCTTCCGTGGTGCCGGCGGAAACCGAATCGCTCACCGTAAGCACGGCGACGCGCAGATGTTGTGCGGGATTAACCTTCGGTGACGGCTGCATCGGCGTCGGCGGAGTCGCGCTGGCCTTCGTCCATCAGACGAAGCCCTTCCATCAACAAGCCCGTGGTGGTACGCGAAATGATGTCGCGCGAGGGCGCCGCGTTGAAGTCGATCTCGAACTCGCCGTCCGTCCAGCGAATCGATTCATACACGGCCGCCTCGCCTTCCAGTGCCCCGAGCTTCGCGTCCTTGCACTGCCCCGCGGAAAAATACAGGTCAGCGTTCTCGCCGCCTCTGCGAATCGAAAGCTGGCAGGACTTCTGCCCCATTTCGAGCGACTGCATTAGGTCCATGATGCTCATCTCTTCCAGGCGGCCCTGCACCACGCCCGGTCGCACCTGGCGCTTCTGCATTTTCTCCAGATGCACGCGATCGACCACCATCTTCGCGCGGCGGACCAGGTCCTTTATGAAAAATGGCTTGGGGATGAACTCTTCCACGCCCTCGGTGATCGGGCGCAACCTTTCTTCGATGTCTCCGCGGCTCGCCAGAAAAATAAACGGAATCGCGTGAGTCTGCTGGCGCCCCCGGATTTTCTCGTAGAGTTGGCGCCCGTCGAGGCCCGGCATTCGGTAGTCGCAGACGATTAGGTCCGGCGGATCGTCGACGATTTTCAGAAGCGCGTCGCCGCCATCGGCTGCCGCGCGCGCGTCGCAATGCGGCATCAGACCCTTCATTACCAGGTCCAGGATCAGCGCGTTATCGTCGACCACCAGAACTTTTACGTCTTTCATCCGCGTCGTTTCCCGTGTTGCGCGCGCCCGCCGGGCCGCTCGTAGGTGCCGCTTCGCCCGCCCGTCTTTTTCAGCACGTAAATCTCACCGATCGTGATCCCGCGCTCAACCGCCTTGCACATGTCGTAGATAGTCAGCGCAGCGATTGAGACGGCAGCCAGAGCTTCCATTTCCACGCCGGTCGGGCCGGTGGCGGTCACTTCCGAAGTGACCTCAATTCCATTCTTGCATAGCTCCGCGCGCACATCTACGTGCGTCAACGCCAGTGGATGACAAAGTGGTATCAGCTCCGAAGTACGCTTGGCTGCTGCAATTCCGGCGATTCGGGCGATTTCGAGCGGGTTTCCCTTGGCGGACTTGTACCTTCGAAGAGCGTTCAGCGTAGCGGGCTTCATGCGGACGAAACCCCGAGCCTGGGCCGAGCGCCAGGTGTGAGGCTTCGAGGTCACGTCGACCATCGCCACGCGGCCCTTCGCATCGTAATGGGAAAGCGTTCGACCGGCTTTTTTCGCCATGGGTCTTTTGGGTTGGAGCGCCTGAACGGACCAGTAAACGGCACGCTAGCAGGCGCCGGTGCGTCTACGAACTTCTTGAGCCGGGCGCCAGAGCGGCTGCCGCTAGAAAGTGCCGCGCCGCAGCAGCACGCAAGCCATCTCTCCGGCAGCGTACTTCAATTTCGATTGGTGCACGACCAAAAAGCAGTTGCCGCGTACCACCGCGCCAATATCGCCGGAGCCTTCCCAGTGGATCGCTTCCACTGTCGGCACGCCGCCCGGCCAGCTCACTCGCGCCGGCAGAAAATGTGCGAACGGTGGCCTCTCGTCGAGCGGGTGCGCAAGCTTCGCTTCAAACGTCGGTATCGGTCCCGCTGCGTGGCCCGAAAGCAAATCGATCGCCGGGACTACAATCAGTTCGAAGGTGACCATGGTCGAGACCGGATTGCCCGGAAGCCCGAACACCGGCTTACCTTTGCAGTACCCGAACACCGCGGGTTTGCCTGGACGAATCTTCAGCCCGTCGAAATAAAACTCGGCCGTCATTTCCTTCAATACTTGCTCAACCAGATCGTACTTCCCCACCGACACGCCGCCGGTGACGATTACCATGTCCGATTCGAGCGCCTTCTCCAGATGTGCGCGCAAATCGTCGTGCTTGTCCGGCGCCGAACCGAGCATCACAGGCTGGCCGCCCGCGAGCGTCACCTGCGCCGCAAGCGAGGTGGTGTTCGTATTGCGGATCTGATAGCGATTCGGAGCCTGCTCGAGCGGAATCAATTCATCGCCCGTAGAGAGAATCGCCACTCGAGGTTTTTTCGCTATGACCACCGAAGAGCGGCCCACTTGTACCGCCATCGCCAGTTCCGCAAATCCCAGCCGCTTTCCTCGCGGAACTACGGTCTCGCCCACGCGTGACTCTTGACCTTCGAGAACGAAGTGCGCGCCGATTCGCGCCGGTTCATTCAGCGTGACGTACTCGCCTTCAACGCTTACGTGCTCGTTCATCACGATCGCGTTTGATCCGCGCGGCATGGGCGCGCCGGTCATCGTCTGGACCGCGGTGCCTGTTTCCACTACGCCATCGTACGGGACGCCGGCGCGGCTTTCGCCAACGATGCGCAGCTTCGTGCCTGCGACGGTCGCATCCGCGGCGCGCACCGCGAACCCATCGCGTGTCGATCGATTAAAGGGAGGATAGTTCCGGTCGGCAAGAATACTTTCGGCGAGCACGCGGCCCAGGGCGCGCGAAGGATCGTCCGCGAACTCAATCGTTTCCGCTTCCGGCGGGACCGGACACGGTCGATCTTGAATTACCTGAATGACTCTTGCCCGGGCCTCTTCGTAGGACAACATGCGGATTATAGCCAGCCGGCGAGCTTAGTTCCGGGCGGCACGATCGTCGCGTCGCGTTCCGGACCCGTCGAAACCATGCCGATTTCCAGTTCCAGCGTGTCCGAAATAAATCTCAGATAGTTGCGCGCGGCTTCGGGAAGATCCTTCACGTCTTTGATTCCCGGAGTCGGCTTCATCCACCCCGGCAATGTCGTATAGACCGGCTCAAGCTCGGAGAGCGTTTCCACGTCCGCGGGAATTTCAGTGATCGTTTTTCCCTTGTGCGTGTAGGCGGTGCACACTTTAATCTCCGGCTGCGCGTCAAACACGTCGAGCTTGGTAACCACCAAGGTGTCGATACCGCTCAGCATCTTGGCGTAATTCAGCACCACCAGGTCGAGCCAGCCGCAGCGCCGCGGCCTTCCGGTTACGGCACCAAATTCGTTGCCGCGCTCGCGCACCGCTTGCGCATCCAGGTCCGGCATCTCCGTCGGAAACGGGCCGCTGCCCACGCGCGTTGTGTAAGCCTTGGTCACGCCAACCACTCCTACGATCCGCGTCGGCGCGACGCCCAATCCCGTCGCCACGCCGCCCGATGTGGCATTCGATGATGTGACGTACGGGTAGGTCCCGTGGTCGATGTCCAGCATCGTGCCCTGCGCGCCCTCGAACAGCACGCTCTCGCCGTTGTCCATGGCCTTGTTCAGCAGCACGCACGTGTCCGTCACCAAGCCGCGAATGTGAGCGGCGATTTCCAGGTATTGTTCGAGCAGGCCGGTGGTATCGAGCGGGTGCCCGTACGCTGCCCGGCTGATCGCATCTTTTTCTGCGATGACGCGTTCGAGCTTTTCCGCAAAACGTTCCGGCGCCAGCAAATCGATGACCCGAATCCCGCGCCGCGCCATCTTGTCTTCGTAGGCCGGCCCGATGCCGCGCGATGTGGTGCCGATTTTTGCGGCTCCGCGCGCAGTCTCGGCGGCTTTATCCATTTCACGGTGATAAGGAAAAATCAGGTGGGCCCGATCGCTCAGAAACAAGCGTCCGCGAATGTCGATGCCCGAGCGCTTCAGGTTTTCCAGTTCCGCCACGAGCGCGGCTGGATCGACCACAGTGCCCGCGCCAATTACGGCCTTTTTGCCGGGACGGAGGATCCCGCTGGGAATCAGTTGCAGGACGAAACGGTGGTGATCGAAGATGACGGTGTGGCCGGCATTGTGGCCGCCCGCGTAGCGCGCTGTGTAGTCGAACGACTGCGCCAGGTAGTCGACGACCTTGCCCTTGCCTTCGTCGCCCCACTGCGCTCCAACAACGACGACGCCTTTCGCTCGCTTTTTTTCGGTCAACGCTGGCGCCCCTGCCATGGTCAAACCGCACTTTGCCTTCTGTGACTCACTTCTGAAGTGGTACAGGTGGGCGAAACCGCCGTGCAGCGACTCCCCATCCTACCTGCGGAGTGGGTGCGACGCAAGACCTGACGGCTCATCGCCGGTTCGGTGTTCAATGAAAAGTGCCGGCGCGGAGGTTAAGCGAAGGCGCAGTCTGCGAGGTGATCGTTCACCATCCCAGTGGCTTGCATGAACGCGTAGCAAATTGTAGTGCCAACGAAACGAAATCCGCGCTGCTTCAAGTCCCTGCTCATCGCGTCGGACTCCGCCGTCCGCGCCTGCAGCTCACGCACAGAGCGCAAGGCGTTGCGCTTCGGCTTGCCGCCGACGAATTGCCAGATGTACTTGTCGAACGATCCGAATTCCTTCTGCACCGCGAGGAATGCCAGGGCGTTTGAAATCGTCGAGGAAATTTTCAACCGGTTGCGCACGATGCCGGGGTTGGCGAGCAGCGCCTTTTCTTTCTTCTTGTCGTAGCGCGCGATCTTCTTCGCGTCGAAACGGTCAAACGCTTTTCGGTAATTCTCGCGCTTGTTGAGGATGGTCTCCCAGCTCAAGCCGGCCTGCGCGCCTTCCAGAATCAAAAATTCGAACAGGACACGATCATCGTGAACAGGCTTGCCCCATTCCGTATCGTGATACTCGATCATCGCGGGCTTCGTGGCCCAGTGGCAGCGCCGCGCTTCTTTGGGCGTCTTCGGAGTCATGCGAGAGGAGAATACCTGAAATTTGGGATCGGAGCGTTCTAGGCACGCCCAGTGTCGATGGCAGCTTCCGCCGCCAAGCAGCCCGGGCAAAGGCAGTCGCTGAACTCCGCTCGCAGGCGTTGCGACGTCGCGAGCGGCAACTTCACGCCCTCGCACCAGCAACTTCCCGCCTCGGCGCCGCAATGAAATTCCCTGCCACAGCGTGCACACAATTTAAGCGCCGGTGATCCGTCGCCCGACCTTGGCGCTGAATCACCGGCGCTGATGCGCTCCCGTACCCTCGCGGCTGCGCGCTTACGAAATATGGCGCTGCAATACCTTCACGATCGTTTCCTTCGGCTGCGCTCCAACGAGCTGGTCCGCCACTTGTCCGCCCTTGAATACGAGCAGCGTGGGGATGCCGCGGATGTTGAACTTTCCGGCCGCGTTGATGTTCTCGTCGACGTTTAACTTCACCACTTTCAATTTGCCTGCGTTCTCGCGCGCAATCTCCTCCACCGTGGGAGTGAGCATATGGCAGGGGCGGCACCAGTCCGCCCAAAAATCTACCAGCACCGGCTGGGTCTTGCTCGCTTCAATCACGTCCTTCTCGAAGTTCGCGTCCGTTACCGCTGCAAGTGTTTCTGACATGGTCTTCCTTTTTTCGCCGGCAGCCTCGTTTTCCGATAACGGAGGTCTGCGACGTTACGCTTTAGATGTTGGAACTGCTTTAGGGATTCGGGACCTCTTAGCTGCTTCATACAGCATGACATACGACGCAGCCGAAGCCTTCCAGGAAAAATCTTTGGCCATGCCGTTCTTCTGTAGCGCCTGCCACGCTTTCGGCTCGCGGTACGTGTGCAGCGCCTCGCGAATCGAGTTCAGAAGCGCCGAGCCTTCATACGGGTAGAATTTGAAACCGGTTCCGTGAAGCGTCTGGTGATCGAAGCTCTGGATCGTGTCGTCCAACCCTCCCGTCGCTCGCACTACCGGGGCCGTGCCGTACCGCAAGCTGTAAATCTGATTCAGCCCGCAGGGTTCGTAGCGCGAAGGCATCAGAAAAATGTCCGCGCCCGCTTCGATCTTGTGCGCCAGGGCGTTGTCGTAACCCAATTTCACGCCAACGCGCCCGGGATAACGCTCCGCAAGGTCGCGAAACAGTCTCTCATACTCCGGCTGTCCCGTGCCAAGGGCCACCAGCGAAAGGTTCTCGCGCATCATGTCGCCGCAGATCTGCGCGATCAGGTCGAAGCCCTTTTGATCGACGAACCGCGAGACAATTCCGATTAGCGGCCGTTCCAGATGCTCCGGCTTATCCGCCGGCAGCTTGAACTGCTGCAACAGATCGCGCTTGCAGACTTTCTTTCCTTCGAAATTGTGCGCCGAATATGTTCGCGCAATGAACGTATCGATCTCCGGACTCCAGACGGTGTAGTCCACGCCGTTGACGATTCCCATCACGCGATCGCCGCGTTGCTTGATCACGCCTTCAAGTCCGCACCCAAAGTCCGGAGTCTGAATCTCCTGCGCATACTTGCGGCTCACGGTGGTTACGTAATCGGCAAAAAGAATACCGCCCTTCAGGTAATTGATCTTGCCCCAGAACTCGAGCCGGTCGAATGCGAACAGCGACTCCGGCAGGCTCAGCGCCTTCAGCATTTCTTTCGGGAACACGCCTTGGTACGCGAGATTGTGCACCGTCAGCACCACCGGCAGCGATCTCATCACGGGATCGTCGATGTGCTGCGTGCGGAGCAGGACGGGAATCAGCGCGGTCTGCCAGTCGTGGCAGTGCACCACGTCGGGAAGCCACACACGCTTCATGAATTCGATCGCTACGCGCGAAAATTCGCAGAAGCGTCCTGCGTTGTCGGGATAATCGACACCGGTCTCGCCATACAGCTGCTCGCGATCGAAGAAGCCGGGATCGTCCACCAGGAAATAGCGCACGCCGCCGAGCGACGGCGCTTCAGCAATCGCGGGAAAGCGCAGCTTGTCGCCGAGCGTAACCGTCACGCTCGAAATCATTGTGGATGTGATTCGGTTTCCGCGATAACGCGGCAGCAGCACCGCTACTTCGTTGCCCATCGACGCCAGGGCCTTCGGCAACGCCTCAACGACGTCCGCAAGTCCACCCGTCTTGGAGTAAGGGAGCCCTTCCGGAGCTACGAAGAGGATCTTCATTTTCTCAGAGTGAGAAAACGGTAGCGGACTCCCCCCTCCGCGTCAAGAGAGCGCGCGCTCCTCACTCCGTCATCTTCGCCACGTGCACTTCAAACCCCGTCTTCGGCAGCAGTGACGTCAACGCGAACACCTTGAATCCATCGCCATTCACTTCCGATTGCCTGTAGACACCCGGCTCGGTCTCGATGATTTCCTTGTGTCCCTCCATCGATAGCAAGAACGCCTGCGCTTGCGCGACCGATACGTATTCGCTCTTCACGCGCTGCACCACCGCCTCGGACGCATACGACCGCACTAGCTTCGGCCAATATTTCTCCAAAAGCTCCGGGCTCGCAAAAATATCCGCCCAGATAATCCGGCCATCGACCGCAACAACGACTCCCACAGCCTTGCGATCTCGCAATTTCGCAATCACGCTCTGATAGTTTTCCTCGATCGGCTTCGCCACTTCGTCCACTTTGTCCTTCACCGCTTGATTCTCCATCACGCGCGCGTAGGAGGTCGTCGAGTTAATGGCGACGGCGGGCGCACTCGCTGTAGCGGCATCTGGCTGTGGCGCACCGCCCGCAACCTCGACCGCCATCGACTGTTGCTGCTTCCTCACTTCCGCCCACACCTGCCCCTGATCCTTGTCTGCCATCGCTTTGCTGCGCACCGAGGGCTGCGCCATCATCGTGCCGGCGGCCGCTGCCGCGTGTGAGCCAACGCTCCCACTTTTCCCTGCGACGCCGTAGGTCGCGCCCGACGCGCCAAACTGCGTGCTCGACGCCACCCATCTCCCCGGCTCGACGCAAAAGACGCTCAGGTCGATCGGATCGCTCTCTGCCGGAACGATGCGATCCTTCCCGATCACACGGTCCTGCTTCCCACCCGTCACGATCTCGCCCGCCAGCAGCAGTAGCGGACGCTTCGAATTGTTCACGAGGACGAGCCGGTTCACTTCCGCGCTACCTTGGCGCGCCCCCTGTGTCGGTTGCCGTCGCACCAGCCCGCTCACGCTTCCGTATTCCGTCACCACCACTTCACCCGACCGGAATCCATCATCGAGCGTCAGGAATTGCCCTGTGTCGTGCGACTTCGAAGCCACCACCGGAAACACCGTCAAGTTTCCGTTTCGGATCGGCTCCAGCACGGTGAATCCCGAAACGTCCGACTGCCCACCGGCCTCCGCAACCGCCTCCGTCTTTCTCAACGACGGAAAAAACAGCGTCGCAATCGCAATGGGCACCGTAAGAAACGCAATTCGCCTCTGATCCATAAATGTTCTCCCTTGGACGCACGGGTAGGCTGTCGCGCCAGCAGGCATCGCGCCAGCGCCGCCCGTTCGTGCCGTTCCACACGCTTGCCCATAGAACGGCAGCCACGCCAGACCTTGCGTACAAATTTTCAGTTTTGAGGGTTCAACGGTTTGCGGTAAGTCGGGAAGCCGATCGCGTTTTCGGGGGGAATAGCCTTCGTTTAATGAACGACAATTGTTCCCAATTTGTAGTTTTCGCACGCCATCGCTGTTTTCACGCAGGCGTCGAGACTGAGCGGATACGTTCCCGCGCTCAGCGCTCGGCCGTGGAATACGACATCGATTTTACCGTTCGCGGGGATGTCTTGCTCGAAAACGTAGCTTAGGATCGGCGCGAGCATATTCGGCTTGGTGGATTCGAATGCCGGACTCGAATGCTCGACCGAGATGCCCTTGAGGAAGTGAGTGTCAAAATCCAGGCTGTAGAGCAGTTGCGGACGATTGGCCTCATTCGCAACCTCGATCGTGATCTCAACCGGGTCTCCAGCGTTGACATTCGCGGGCAGGCCGTAGCGCACTTTGATGTTCTTGGGCACGTCCTTCGAAGAAACACCCAGCGCAGCTCCCACTGCAATCACGAAGTACACCACCAATCCAAGAATCGCCCAACCCGAAGCACGCCAACCGTTGCTCGACTCGGCCAGCGGATGATTCTTCGCCCATTCGTCGAACGCTTTTTTCTGAAGCAGCGGAAACAGGAACGGGCTAACCACGTTGCCGATCACTTTGCCGATCACCGTCGCGAAAGTATCTGTCGCCTCGGCGATCACCACGCCGAAGATCAGACACGCAAGAATCGTCAACGCCAGTGTCCAGTTCGCCTTCCGGTTCTCGTTCAATCGGCGAAGGTTGATGAAGGCGATGATTGCACCGGCAAGCGGCCCGCACAGAAATCCCCCAATCCCGGAAACACGCGGACGCCACGGCGGCTTCGCGACTGCTTCGACGCTGGTTGCAACGACAGAGGGTTCGGTTGGGACAGAAGCCATTAATTTTTGGGGTGGACGGAATCCGGTTGGCCGGCAGCCTACAGTACATATCCGCGGGGAGTCAAGCGACGCCGCAAGGAAGGCACCACTTTTATGGAGTGCGGTGGCTCGACTGCACAGAAGGATGTGGACCACGAATTCGTCAGCATGTACATCGCCCTCAACGAAAATGAAAGTTGGTATCTCGAAGTCAACATTCGCGATCACACCGCCGACCCCGCAGGCGTCGATCGCAGAAAGTTCGTGTCTACCCTCCGAGCGGAATGGCGGGAACGATCGTCGGCACGGGCTTTGCGGGCACCAACATCAAATGGACGATCAATGGCTACATCCTCGGGAACCCGCCGTTGATGACCATGAAGGAAGGCGACCGCGTTCGGTGGTACGTCGCCACGCTCAGCGATATCAACAACGCGCACAGGCCGCTCTGGCACGGCAACACCGTCCTGGTCGCAGGTCAGCGCACCGACGTCGTTGTCGTGACTTCCGCACAGAGGATCACGGCAGACATGGTCCCTGACACCCCCGGCATCTGGCTGTACCACTGCCACATCAGCGATCACATGCTCGCAGGAAGGTTCGGCCGTTACGAAGTCAAGCCGCGATGACACGGGCACAAAGCGCAAATTCGATTTCGCCGCTTTGGTTTCGCTCGTTCACGCCCGTTTAATTTGCCTCCGCCCCACTGGAAGAGCTAAGCTCGTGTCTCGCGGTCCTCGATTCGACCACCACTCGGAATACAGGAGACAGCCAATGAGCTACGTCACGACCAAAGACGGCGTGCAGATTTTTTACAAAGACTGGGGTAAGGGTCAGCCCATCGTGTTCTCACACGGTTGGCCGCTCTCGGCGGACGACTGGGACAACCAAATGATGTTTTTCCTGAACCACGGCTATCGCGTCATCGCGCATGATCGCCGCGGTCACGGGCGCTCCAGCCAGGTTTCTGACGGCCACGACATGGATCATTACGCCGACGATCTTGCCGCCGTCACCGCGCATCTCGACCTGAAAAGCGCTATCCACATCGGCCACTCCACCGGCGGCGGCGAAGTCACGCGCTACATCGGCCGCCACGGCGAAAGCCGCGTCGCAAGAGCCGTGTTGATCAGCTCCGTTCCTCCGCTCATGGTGCAGACAGCTGCGAATCCCGGCGGTCTGCCGAAAGAAGTCTTCGATGGTCTCCAGGCCCAACTCGCCGCCAACCGCTCTCAGTTTTATACGGATCTTCCTACTGGACCGTTCTACGGCTACAACCGTTCCGGTGCGAAGTCGTCCCCTGCCATCATCCAGAACTGGTGGCGTCAGGGAATGATGGGCGGGGCGAAAGCTCACTACGATGGAATCGTCGCCTTCTCGCAGACCGACTTCACCGAAGACTTGAAAAAATTTAGTGTGCCTACGCTCGTCATGCATGGCGACGACGATCAGATCGTTCCCTACGCCGACGCTGGCGTGCTCAGCGCCAAACTCGTTAAGGGAGCGATTCTGAAAATCTACAAGGGCTTCCCGCACGGAATGCCCACCACCAACGCTGACACCATCAACCGCGACCTGCTCGAATTCATCCAGGGCAAAGCGGGTGCAGCAACCGCCTGAAGTTCGCGCGAACGCCCAGTCCTTCTTCGTTGCGAAGGAGGACCGGGCGCCGCGCAATGCAACCGTGTCAACCCGCGTGCTTGCTCGCAGTCTCGAGCCCGGCTTCGACCAATCCCTCAAGCCGCGCGTAGCTGGCTTCCATCCCATGTTCCATGCCAGTCGCAAGCATCATCGCCCGCGTCTTCTCATCGGGCAAAGTCATCCGAATCGTCATCACCGAGCCCGTGCCGTCCAGCTCAAATCGAGTTTCCTGGTGATTGTCCGGCGTGCGCTCCGGCAAGAACATTCGCGTAACATGGACGATGCGCCGGTTTGGCTCCAGTTCCACAAATTCGCCCGTTATGTAGAAGTCGCCGCCCTTACCGTTGGTCCACTCATATCGAATTTTTCCACCCGGCTTCGCTTCGCTCACGCAAACCGGCATCGTCCACCCGTCCGGTCCCAGCAGCCATTTCTGCAGCAACTTCGGTTCGGTGTGTGCGCGATAGACCACTTCCGGTGACGCCGCAAAATGCCGCGTCACGATGATGTGGGTGTCGCCCTCCGTCTTCAGGCTCAGCTTGCTCATCTTCGCTCGCCTCTCTTTGAGTTTTCCATGCCAGCCAAAAGGTCATCCAGCCTGTCGTAATTTTTCTCCAACGCTTTTCGCAACATCCCAAGCCATTCATCCATCGCCGCCACCCCGGCCTTCGCGAGCCGCCGCGGACGCCTCGTGCCATCCACCCGATGCACGATCAACCCCGCCTCCTCCAGCGCCTTTAAATGCTGCGAGATCGAGGGCTGCGTCATGTCGAACGGTTTTGCCAGCTCCATCACCGTGGCCTCGCCCTTCGCGAGCCGAGCCAGGATCGCCCGCCGGGTAGGATCGGCCATTGCCAGAAAGGCCGCGTCGAGTTGCGCTGCTTGATTCATAGTTTATAGTCTATATAAGTCAGTGCTTATAGTCAAGCGCCGAATTTCGCGAGGGCAGCGTAGCCCGCTAAAGCGAGCGATGCGCCGTCACGAAGCCAAATTAGTACTGGAAATTCGTCCGAACAAGCGCCTTGAATCTTGCGCGCAGCAACGTTCGCCGCCTCGTACAGGCCAACACGATTCGAGCGCTGTCGATCGCCACCGTGTCGCCCCCAACGCGGGCCGAGCCAATTCCCAGCCTCATGTCCTGCGTCCGCGGGTTGAAGGATCGCTCTTCGCCTTGGTGCGAATCCCTATCTACAATCGAAAGCCGTTGCTAAAATCACACCCGAATGTCACGCCAAAAAATGGGCCAGCACTTCCTGGGCGATGGCGGCTGGCGAAAGCGCATCGTCGAACACCTCCATCTCCAGCCCAACCAAACCTGGGTCGAGATCGGACCGGGCCACGGCGAGATGACGAAACTTCTCGTGGGCGAAGGCCGCCGGGTCGTCGCGATCGAAGCCGACACCGTCCTCGCCCGCGGGCTCGAATCCGCGATCGATTCGCATCCAGTCGAATGGCCCGATGTTGAAATCGTCACCAGCGACGTGCTGCAAGCGGACATCGGCGCGATCGTTCCCGGACTCTTCCGGGTCTACGGCAGCCTTCCCTACTACATCACCTCGCCTATTCTCCATCACCTGTTCCAGTGGGCCGAGCGCATCGAGTCGATTCACATCGTCATCCAACTCGAAGTTGCCGAGCGTATCGCCGCCAAACCGGGAAGTCGCGACTACGGTTACCTTTCGACGATCTGCCAGTTCTACACGCATCCGAAGATCGCATTCCGGATTCCGCCGGGAGCTTTTCGGCCGCCGCCGAAAGTGCAGTCCGCGCTGGTGGAAATGGCGCTGCCTGGAAAGGCGGGCGAGCTCGGAATCGCGCATCCGGAAAAGTTCTTCGGGTTTCTGCGGGTCTGCTTCGCGCAGAAGCGAAAGACGCTGCGCAACAATCTGCTCGGCACCTCGAGCAACGACCGCATTCACGCTGCGCTTGAAAAAGCGGGCGCACGTCCGGACGCTCGAGCAGAACAACTCACGCTCGACCAGTTCGCCACAATTTTTAAGGAAATTTCAGCGTGACAGCAGCAGAGGAAACTGACTCGTCTAGTGCATATCCTCGAGAGTGGCCTGCACGCGATCGGGGAAATTGGTAATGATTCCGTCGACGCCGGCGGCCACCACGGAACGGATTTGCGCGGGTTCATCCACGGTCCAGGTTGCAACTTGCAGGTCGAGCCGGTGCGCCGCATCCACGAGCTCGGTGGTTATCAGGTCCGCGCGTGGACAAAGTTGACGGACGCCAAGTTCAATGGCCATCTTCGGCAGGTCCGCAGCTGGCTCCTCCACAAGTAAACCCATCATCAATGCTGTGTCCACTTGCCGCAACGCAGCGAGCGTCGATTGGTCGAACGAAATCACGATGCTGCGCGCAGCATCTCCGGCTTTATTGAGCGCAGCCACTAGCGAGTGGTGCATACCGAGCGCCGAGTCGTACTTCACTTCCAGATAAAAGATCACGTCGTGCTCTCGGCTGAACTCCAGAATCTCTTCCAGCGTGGGGATCTGCTGACCCATAAATTCACGATCGAACCACTTTCCCGCGTCGAGCTCGCGCAACTCGGCCAAGGTGTGCTGGTGAACCGCGCCCCTGCCATTCGTCGTGCGGTCCAGCGTCGCGTCATGCATGGCCACGAACCGGGCGTCCCGAGTGAGCTGCAGATCGGTTTCGATGAATCCGCAACCCAGCTCCACGGCGCGCTGAAATGCAGCCATGGTGTTCTCCGGCGCGTGACCGGATGCTCCGCGATGCGCAATCACCCAAGGCTTCCGCATGGCGTCATGGTAGCAGGAAAACGCGCCGCTCCTTTGGGTCGTCCTCGCAGTGTGGGTCGAACTTCTAACCCTTAGGACGGCTGCGTTCGCGCCGAAATCGGATCGCGACTCTCGGTACTCGACCGAGCGCCGCGAAAACCGACAAAGTGCAAATGCTTTCCTAATTGCGCGATTTGCGTGGCAGCGGCGCCACGAATAATCGCCCGCCGCCATTTAAGCGCTTGCGACGGTTTGAGCAAGCGGCGCAAGTGCCGCCCTAACAGGAGCTTGCGGACAGCTCCAAATGGTCGATCACATGCCATTTGGCGCGTCGATTGCCAAGCTCAGAGCGTCCCTCTCGGACGCTTTGGGCGAACTCTCCTTTTCACCGCTCATCCGCCGCGAGCTGGATCAGGAGTTTTTTTCGAAATGGCGGCACCGAAAAGCAGTTCCGTGATGCAAACAATGTTGCAGCGTCTTGCGGAAGACGAGCGCAAGAGCAGCACGAACAAAACGGCAGGAACTGTCGGCACAGTGGCATCGCGCCTCGCAAAGGCGGCGGTGTCCTGAGGGTGTGATTCGACGGCAGCGGCTTCACCGCTGTTCCGCAATTCGGCCTGGGGTCTGAAGCGGCGTTCGCAGGCGCAGCACCCCGCTGAGGCCAAAACAGGGACGGCAACCGCCTGGGGAGGCGAGCGTGGCGCTGTTCGTTCTGGTGATCGTGGCTCTGGTGGTCGCGCAGACCTGGATGGACTGGCGCGATACGAATCGAAAATGGGTGGTCCCCGATTGGGCGAAGGGGATGGCGCTGGCGGGCGCGGTTGCGGCCTCGCTGACCGGTGCCGCTTCGTTCGCCAGCTACTGGATCGGCGATGCGGCCAGCGAAGCGAACGATCCGCTACGCTCCGGTGTATTCTGGCCTGAACTTGCCTTCGCCGCGTTCGCGATGGCCGTGATCATCTATGGGATTCGCACCAAGCGCCTCCGCCTTATGCTGATCCTTACCGGTGTCCTAACCGCCGCTTTCTGGATGGGTATGTGGATGTAGTTTCAATGGCTTACACACCGCTCAGATTCACTGGGCCACGGGTTGGCTCGTCCCAGATTTCGAAACCTCGCGAAAATCGGTGAATTTCGCCGAACCCCTCCTCACCGGTCCTACCCCTCGAACCGCCGTTCGCCGGTAAACACCCGCCGCTGGCCGAATACCAACTGACGTCTTTTCAGCCTTCGGTTATTCTCCGCTCATGAACGGCACGTACCAATTCGCAGGAGCCAAGCCAATGACCAGCGTACAGCGCGAGACGTCCACGACTTCCCTTTCGGGGTCCAGCTTCCTCTTCATCAGCTCGGCCTTGATGATTTTAGTTGGCGTGGTCTTCCAGGCGGGCGAGTTGGGCCTGGGACACTTCCGCCTGGACAATCTATGGCTCGTCTCCGTGGTGGCTTCCGACCTGTGGAACTTGATGGCCACGCACATTGGCGGACCGACGGTCGAGGAAGTATTGCGGTATTGGCCGCTGATTCTGGTAGGGTTGGGGCTGTCGATCATGCTCGCCACGCAGGAAAACCGCCTCGGACGAACCCGCAAGGGACCCAGACATGCCCGTTAACACCCGACGATTCAGCTCCGGCCTGTTGATCGGTGTTTCGATCATCGCCTGGGGCGTAGCGATCCTGCTGAACCAGTTGGACCTGGTGAGCGGGCGGATCTTCGGCTTCTGGCCGATCATTCTCGTCGTGTTCGGCCTCGCTAACTTATTTGAGGATGGCCGCGGTGGCCGACACGTCTGGGGCATCGTGATGGTCACGTGCGGCTTGCTGCTGATGGGCAACGAGCTGGGCCTTTTTCGCGTCCGCTGGGACATGATCTGGCCCGTGATGATCATCGCCGTGGGAATCGTGATGATCTGGCAGTCGATGGGCGGGAGCGCGGATCTCCGAACATTCATCCGCTTCAGTAACTGGACCACGAAACTCACCGACGCCGACGTGGACGCGATGGCAGTGTTTGGCGGATTTAAGCGCAAGCTGCAAACGAAATCGTTCCGCGGAGGGCGCGTCGTCGCGATGTTCGGCGGATACCAGCTCGATCTTCGCCAGTGCGACATCGAAGGCGATCAGGCGATCCTCGAAGCGACGTCGGTTTTCGGCGGCGGCGAGATTCGCGTCCCCGAAAACTGGAACGTTTTGCTCGAAGGCACCGGAATTTTTGGGGGGTACTCCGACGACCGCAACGTGATGGACTCGGATCTGCCGCCAAACGCAAAGAAGCTGGTTCTCCGCGGTGTGGCACTGTTTGGCGGAGTAGAAGTCAAGAACTGAGCGCGATCGAGCCCTGATGCACCCGCTACTCTCCAATATCCGGCGGCTCCTGCTGTACCTGCTGGTTTGGGAGCCAATCACGGCACTCGTCGCCTACTTGCTGACGGCGACCGGCAACCTCTCCGGGCGCGAGGCCGTTGTCCTGGCGATGCCGCTGTGTTTGCTTTTTGCGTTCGTCTGCCTGAGCGGCTGGTATTCGTGCCGCGTCACGCCACTCGATAAATCCAGCCTTTCGAAAGTCGTGATGGCGCACGTAGGCGGCGCGATGGTGGCAACGGGTCTCTGGGTGCTTGCCGCGCGATGGTATTCACACGCCCTGGCCCGTTCGGGAGCGTTTCCAGGAATCGACGATCGCTTTTTCCCTGAAATTCCGCTGCTCGGCGTAACCGGCATCCTGCTGTACCTGCTTTCGATCGCGTTCTACTACGTTTACATGCAATTCGAAGCTTCGAAAGACGCCGAAGCACGAATGATGAAAGCCAGCGTGCTGGCGCGCGAAGCAGAACTGAAAGCGCTGAAAGCGCAGGTGAATCCGCACTTTCTCTTCAACAGTTTGAATTCGATCAGCGCGCTCACCACCTCCGATCCGGCGAAAGCGCGCGAGATGTGCATTCTGCTCGGAGATTTCTTGCGACGGACACTCGGCCTCGGCGAGAAATCCACGATTCGCCTGGAAGAAGAACTCTCGCTCATTCACGCGTTCCTCGCGGTGGAGAAAGTTCGATTCGGCGCGCGCATCCGAATGGAAGAGACTGTTGATCCGGGGGCGCTGAATGTAATGGTGCTGCCACTCTTGTTGCAACCGCTGGTTGAAAACGCGGTCTCGCACGGCATCGCGAATCTGGTGGAAGGCGGATGGATTCGCCTCACAATCGACTGCACGGGCAACGATCTTTCGATCGCCGTCGAGAATAAATTCGATCCGGAAGCGCCTCCGCGGCGGAAGAGCGGCGTCGGCCTGGTGAACGTAAGGCAGCGGCTGAAAGCGCGCTACGGGAACCAGGCGATGTTCAGTTACGCACCAGAGGGTGAGAGTTTCCGCGTCGCTTTGAAATTCCCCGCGGAAAGAGAGGTTCAAGCCGCATGAGCGCCGAAGCCGGTGTGACCAAGAAGATTCGCACGATCATCGTGGATGACGAAGATCTGGCGCGCCAGGTTTTGCGTGAGTTCATCTCCAAACACGCGGAAATCGAAATCATCGCCGAGTGCGCCAACGGCTTTGAAGCCGTGAAGGCCGTGATGGAGATGAAGCCCGACCTGCTCTTCCTCGACATCCAGATGCCTAAACTCGACGGCTTCGAAGTGCTCGAACTGATTGGCAACGAAACCGCTGTCATCTTCGTCACCGCGTACGACAGCTACGCGATCAAAGCCTTCGGCGTGCACGCCGTCGATTACCTGCTGAAGCCTTATGGGGCTGACCGATTCAACGGCGCGCTGGAACGCGCTAAAGAACGGCTGAGCGGCAAAGCTGGAAAAAACTCGCAGGAGCTTCCGCTGCCGGCAGATCTGTCGGCTTCGGCCCGCGCTCCACTCCAGCATCTCGATCGCATCGCAGTCCGCGACGGCACCAAGGTCTTCATTATCCCCGTCGCGAAGCTCGATTATGCCGAAGCGCAGGATGATTACGTCGCGCTGGCGTCCGAGGGCAAGAAACACCTGAAGCAGCAAACCATCTCCAGCCTCGAGCAAGCGCTCGATCCCGCGCGTTTCTTACGCGTACACCGCTCCTATATCGTGAACCTCGAAAAGGTGGTCCGCGTCGAACCCTACGCGAAAGACAGCCACGTCGCTGTACTCTCCACCGGTTCGCAGATCCCCATCAGCCGCTCCGGCTACGCACGGTTGCGCGAAATCCTCGACAAGTAGACTGGCGAAACTGCCTCGACCCAGAGCGAGTACTACGCCGTCGCAGTTTGATACACGGCCCTGTTCTAGGACTCTCACTACTCCGATTTCTCCGAGCCGTAACCATCTGCTTATTGCGGCAGCCCGCGCTTTCGTAGTACCTTCCACCGCATGCCTCGACCGCAAAGGCGACGGCCCCCTCGAAGTGACGTGAAGTCCAAGCGAGCTCAGGACGTTAAAAGGAGAGGTAGGCGCATGGCATCCCCGGCGGACGCAAAAATACCCAATTCATCCGGCAAAGAAGGCGCGGAAGGCGCAAATGTAGACAAAATTCGCGACATACTTTTTGGCACGCAGATGCGCGACTACGAGAAGCGCTTCATGCGCCTCGAAGAGACCGTCACGAAGTCAATGGACACGCTGCGCGAAGACATGACCAAGCGCCTCGATACGCTTTCGAATTTCGTCCAGCAGGAAGTGGATTCGCTGAGCCAGCGCATCAAGACGGAAAAGGGCGAACGAGTTGAAAGCTCGAAGGAATTTGCGCGTGAAGTAAAAGATGCGCATAAGGCGTTCGAGAAAAAGCTTTCGCAACTCGAAGAAGGCATGTCGGATGGCCAGAGCGAAATCCGCGCCAAGTTGCTCGAGCATTCCAAGGCCGTATCTGCCGAAATCGACAAGCTCCGCCGCGACTCGACCGCCGCGCTCAATCGCGAAGTGGAACAGCTTCGCGACGAGAAGACCGACCGCGCCGGACTGGCGGACCTCTTCAGCGAGTTCAGCCTGCGCTTGAAGAACAAGTTCGAGTTGCCCGACGAGTAGAGATCCGCGAGGCCGCGACGACGAGAACACGGTGGCTGAGACGACGCAAACCGCCGGGCGAGACCTCCCTCCTTCCAACATGGCCGAGCAAGCGCAACGCCGCGCCCCCATCGTGGGGCAAGCTCAGGAAAATCCGACGGAAGAGAAGCGCGCGGCCGATGCACGCGATTATGCCGAGTTACGCCGCCTGATTGTAGCGCCCGAACAGACCGAAATCTCCGACATCCAGGACCGCCTCGAAAACGTCGAGCGTCGTACCGCGGACGTAAGCTCGGTTGTCGCCGAAGCGATCCAGTTGCGCCGCGACCGGGGCGACGATCAGGCTCTTGCCGAAGCTCTCGCACCAACCATTCAATCCACGCTACGGGAATCCGTCCGCCGCGATCCGCACGTGCTTGCCGACGCGCTGTTCCCCGTGATGGGTCCCGCGATTCGAAAATCGATCACCGAAACACTGCGCTCGATGCTGGAGTCTTTCAACGAGGCTCTGGAGAACAGCCTTTCGTGGCGCGGCATCAAGTGGCGCATCGAAGCGATGCGGACCGGTAAACCGTTCGCGGAAATTGTGATGATGCACAGCCTGCTGTTCCGCGTGGAGCAGGTTTTCCTGATCCACAGACAGACGGGCCTGGTGCTGAATCACGTTGTCGCTCCCACGGTCGCCACGCAGGATCCGGACATGGTCGCGGGAATGCTCACTGCCATCCAGCAGTTTGTGCGCGATTCCTTCAGCTCGGAACAGACCGAAGCACTCGGCAGCCTGAACATCGGCGACCTGGAAGTCTGGTTGGAAGAGAGTCCGGATGCCGTGTTGGCCGCGGTGATCCGCGGGCATGCCCCGGCGGATTACCGGGTGGAGATGAGCGAAGCGCTCGAAAATATTCAGCGGCATTTCGGCCCACGTTTCGCGCAATTCAAGGGCGACGCCGGTCCGTTCCGCGCTGTCGACGAACATCTGACGCCACTACTCGAAACGCATTACAAGCTCGCCCCGGAAGATAGGAAGAAGCCGATTGCGGCGATTGTGGTCGGCGCTGTCGTTGGCGCACTCGTGCTGGGATGGCTCGGATACTCCACGTACTTGCTGCTGCAGTGGTCGAAGTTCCTCCACGCTTTGCATGATCAACCGGGAATTGTGGTGGTGTCTCACGATCGGCAAGACGGAAAATTCCACATCACCGGATTCCGCGATCCGTTGTCCGGAGATCCGGCGAAGATCGTTTCAGAGGCCGGGCTTACAGCTTCCGACGCCCAATTTGAATTCGCACCCTATTTCTCGCTCGACGATGCAATGGTCGCGAAGCGCTCCGCCGAAATGCTAGGTCCGCCTTCCGGCGTGAAGCTGACTGCGAAGAGCGGCGACTTGATCGCCGAAGGTTCGGCGCCGTCACGGTGGATTGCTCGATTCGAGGAGCGCGCTCCCTGGATCGCTGGCGTGACCCAGATCGACGACTCGCACCTCGAAAATGCTGACTTGATCGCTCTGAAACCGCTCAAGACTGAAATCGAATCGACCGTTCTTACATTTCCGGTTGGAAGCGCATCGCCTGACTCAGGTCAGGAAGAAAAAATAGCGGGATTCGAAAAGAGTTTCCGCGATCTTCTGGCGCAGGCCGGCCACATGCGAGAAGCGGTAACCGTGGATGTGGTCGGGCACACGGACTCGACTGGAATCGAAGGCACCAACCTTTTGCTCAGCCAGGAGCGCGCGGATGCGATTCGCGGAATGCTCCTCCGCAGCGGTATTAAGCCCGCGAATCTTCGTGCTGCAGGCGTCGGCGTTTCGCAACCTGTCCGCTCCGAAGCCACCGATGAGGACCGGCATTTCAATCGCAGCGTCACGTTCAAACTCAGTTTCACTCCACAAGCCAACACTGCCTTGCAAGGCGCGAGCCCCATCGCACCCGCGGGCGAATAGAGAGCCGCGCGCGTGTTACAAAAAAAAGTCTGCATGCTGGGATCTTTCTCAGTGGGCAAATCGAGCCTGGTTCGCCGGTTCGTCGAAAGCATGTTCGACGAGCAATACCACACGACGATCGGCGTGAAAGTGGACAAGAAAGTCGTAAAGTCCGGCGCCGAAGATGTGACGCTGGTCCTCTGGGACATCCACGGCGAGGACATCTACCAAAAAATGCGCATGTCGTACCTGCGCGGGATGTCAGGCTATCTGCTGGTGACCGATGGCACGCGGCGCCAGACGCTGATCGACGCGCTGTCGCTGAGCGAACGCGTGATGAAGGAGGTCGGTCGCGTTCCTGCGGTCCTGGTGCTGAACAAGAGCGACTTGATGGATCAGTGGGAAATCGACGAAGGGCAGCAGGCTAAGCTGGTGAAGGACGGATGGACGATTGTCCGGACCAGCGCGCGCAGCGGCGACGGCGTCGAAAAAGTGTTTATGCAACTCACGCAAGCCATGCTGGCCACGTAAAGTATTTTGATGGCGACACACTCCATTTTCGAGAATTTCGTTTCCAGCCAGGGCTATGCACTGTTCGAAGCCGCGGGCGCGGGCGAGTTTCGCCCCATCGGCGACTGGCCCGCGTGGTGCGTGAAAATGTGGGGCGCGGCGCCGGTCGAACGAACAACCATCCGGCTCGGCGAAAAATCGGCATTCCTCGAGAATTTTTTATTTGAGGCTGAGGGATTCTGGAACGCGAAATCGTCCGGTTCAATCAACTCAGGCAATTGGATCGAGCCGGGCGAATCCGGCGAGTCGACGCCGTTGGAAGCTTCGGCCGTCTCGCTCGCAGGCCGACCCATCCTGATGATCCGCAACCTCGGTTCAGCTTACGCAGAACAGCAGGAAATGTATCAGACCGCCCGCGATTCCCTGCTGTCCCACGAGCGCCTTCTGCGTGAAATCCTAAAGAAAGAAATTCTGCTGCACTGCATCGTGCACGACCTTTCGCAGCCATTGAGCGCGATCAGCGGCACGTTTCACCTGTTGAGCATGGAGCCGCTTTCGCCGCAGATGAAAAAGTTTGTGAAGTCTGGCGAACGCGAGGCGCAGCGGCAGGAAATGATGATCCGCGGAATTCTGGAGGCGTTCTCTTCGGATCTTGCAGCGCAACAAGCCGTGAGCACCGAGCCGCATGACGCGCCAGACATCGTACAATCCGCCAAACAAACGATAGAAGCGTTCGAAAACGCTTATCGGGACCGAGGCATAAAGCTGCGGCTCGACCCAGCGGTGAAAGCTTCCGCGAATTGGCGCGTAACGGGCGAATCGTCGCGCCTCGAACGAATCTTCGGCAACCTGCTTGAGAACGCGCTGCGCTACAGCCCCAAGGGCACCACGGTGACGATCGGGATTGAGGATCAAGGCGGCTCGGTTCGCGCATCGGTGAACGATGAAGGTCCGGGACTTCCGACCGACAAGCCGCAGAGCCAGATGTTCCAGCTTTTCGCGCGCGGCAAAGCGCACTCCGGAAAAGCGGGTCTCGGCCTGTATTTCTGCAAAATCACCGTGGAGCGTTGGGGCGGAACGATTGGCGCCGAGACCCGCACTGAAGGCGGCTCGCGTTTCTGGTTCCGATTGCCGCGTGCAAGTGGCGCTGCACAGGTTGCAGCCGCAGCCGCGCCGACCGAATCGAAGGCCGAAGCACCGCGCGAGAAATCGGCCGCTACCGCGAAACAAGGCGATCGCGGCAAAGCGGCGAAGCCATTGCGCGTACTGGTGGCCGACGACGCAGACCTGAATCGCGAACTCGTGATCGAGTTGCTCGAAAAACACGGCTACACAGCCGCCGGAGTTTCGGATGGCCGCAAGGTCTTGGCAGCGCTCGAACGCGAGCAGTTCGACGCGGTGCTGATGGACGAAGAGATGCCGCACATGACCGGCGTCGAAGCCACGCTCGCGATTCGCGAAAAAGAAAAGGGCGGCAAGGCGCACCAGTTCATCATCGGCCTCACCGGGAACGCGACGGCAGAAGACGAGCGCCGTATGCTCGAAGCGGGCATGGACGCGTTTCTCACCAAGCCGATTCACATGCAGAAGCTCTACCAGACCGTTGCGCTCGCGGGATTGAAGTGGGACGCCGCGTTCGCTTCCTCGGCGACGGTGCCGCCGCCCGATGCGCCGATGGCGGTGAACGTTGTGACGTCAGCCTCGCTCACGGAGACTTCTCCGTCAACGGACGGATCTCTCGGCGTACGCGAGCAGCTCGTACGCATGACCGGCGGAAACGACAAACTAGCCCGTTCGCTGGTGAAGACGTTCCTGGCCGACGCACCAAAAGCGCTGCAGCAGATTCAGTCGGCGTACAAGCAGAAGAAAGCCGAGAAGCTCGCCAGCGCCGCGCACTTGCTGAAAGGCTCGCTTTCGATTTTCGGCGCGCCGAAGGCCGTCACCGCCGCGCGGAACTTACAGAACATCGGCCGCTCCGGCAAGCTCACTCCAGCCGGCAGCGAATTGCGCGAACTTGAAAAGGCTTACCTGGATCTCGTGCGCGAACTGCGCGCGCTGTTTCCTGCTGGCGCAACGCAAGAAAGTGGCGCGTCCGCACAAACCCATGCCAGCAAGCAAAAACCAATTTCTACGGCAACGAAAAAGCGCCGTGTGCCCAAGAAGCCGTCGCACCGCTAGCTCGAATCAACGCAGGCACGCGAGTTGGATTTATTTTTCCTTGGAAATCGGTCGACGATCCGTTCCGGCCGTCTTTCGATCGTGACTCGGTTCGGCAAGTCGAATGTCACCCGTGAACTCGGATCAGTGCATTCCCCTTCCTGCGGAGCTTCGCCATTGATTCGAAAATCGTAAACGAACGTCTCAGCGAACGGCGCAGCAGCCGGCCTATCGAATGTCCAGGACTGGACGTTCCTAATGGCAACAGCGACGAGCAAAGGGGGACCGTCGGCTGCTTCCGCCGTTAAGACTCGGCCGCCGGCGTCGATTGTAACCGTAAGCACGACGACCCCCGAAATGTGCGCGAGGTATGCGATCGGCGGATAGACCGGCGGTTCGATATGCCGTGGAAAAAGAGATGTCTGCGCGCCGCACGTTGCCGCAGTGATGAGCACAAGAATGCCGAGCGATATCGCTTTCATGACCCCTCGCTTGACTTTCGCTTTGTATTCGCCTACGATTTCGGTGTGCACACTTGGGTCATCAGCGCGCGGCGCGGCGGCCCCATAGCCGCTCAGGGCACTCGATCGATGAGCGCCCGGCTCTCCGGACCGCCGTTCCCGCGCTAACGACTCTCAGGTGCGGCTCACCCACCACGCCAGCGCAATAAATCCGATCTGCATCGGCAAACGCAGCCACAGAGCCGTCGCCGGCTTACCCGCAATGAGCAAATGTTCGCGCGCAGCTTTCACGTTTGCGGGAAACATCGCGATCAGTAACGCAATCAAACACCAACCCGCCAGACTCCGCGTTTGCGGCAGCAAAAGGCCGACCGCGCCCGCCAGTTCGCAGACTCCCGTGAAATAAAGCATCGCCATCGGATTCGGAAAAGCCTTCGGCACCATTGCGGCCATGCTGTACTTGGGTTTCGTGAAGTGCGCCACGCCGGTAAAAAGGAACATTAGCGCGAGCGCCCAACGCGCGGAAGCGGCCCACAAGACAAAAGCTGAACTGCCGAGCGCGCCCGCCGCACCGAACGCCAAAGTTGCTATAACCAGAATGAGGACGATGACCATCGGCGGATTCTACAGCATCCGGCGCGAAGCCGATTTCGGCGTTGTGTGGGTTCGTCAGATCGCGTCGAAGGCGGGAAGTGTTGCTGACTCATCCGGCACGCGCGAATGCGTACGCTTGCCTCAAGCGGCGCTGCGCAGGATACTCTGGAAGCATGACGCTCCGACTGCCTTCGGCAGCTTCACTCGCTCTGGCTGTGGCATTGTGTGCCGTAGGCGCGTCGCACGCGGACGAATTGAAGCTGAAGGACGGCTCGAAGGTGACGGGCACGATCGTCGGCTTCGAAGAAAATTCGTTTAAGGTGAAGACCAGCTACGGATTTGCCGTGGTGATGAAAGACCAGGTGGTCTCCATCACGATCTCAGACTCCGGAAAAGCTTCCGATGCGGGTGGTGCAGTTCCAGCGAAAGCGTCGAAGCCCGAGGCTCCGAAGGCAGCTACGCCGCCGCCGGCGACAAAACCTTCGGCGACGCCGGCAACGACAGCCGCGCCGAACATGGCCACGAATGCGGCGAAGTCCGCGCCATCGGCCGCTTCAAATTCTGCCGCGGTAACTCCCGCGGCTGCTCCAGCGCCTGCGAAACCTGCGGCGCCCGCGCCGATGCGCGAGACCGTCGTTGGCACGACCTATACCAACGACACGTACGGTTTTCAGATGTACAAGCCACCGGCCTGGAAGGTAATCGAAGGCGCGCCCGCGATTTTGCCCGGGTCCATCACTGCGATGGGCACCGACGATCAGACGACATACTTGCTAATCGGCCAGGACCCCGCCGGAAAATCACTCGCGAGCGACATCGACTCCACCGAGCGACGCCTGCGCGACATTCTGGAGAACTTCCGCCCAATTGATGACAAGCGCGTGACCATCGCGGGCCTTCCCGCGATCGAGCGTCACTTTCGCGGCTCGGTCGATCAGAAAGACTGGTCCGGCGTTGTCGTCTATTTGCCGAAGGACAAGCAGGTCTACACAATCTTCGGCATGACGGTAGCGGACACTGATCTGGTACAAATCCAGGAAAATGTAATCGCTCGCGCGATTTCCAGCCTGCAATTCACAAAGTGAAGTTCGCAACGCACTTGCAACCCGCCGCAAATTCAGCGTAACTAATATTTGTGCCCGATCGCTCATCTGGGATTTGCGCTCTAGTCCTCTGCGCTGTCGCAGGCGTATCGCTTGTAGTGACCGTCTCGCGCTCGCGTGCGCAATCGAGCGCGCCTCCTACGTTTTATCGAGACGTCGCGCCGATTCTTCAGCAGCACTGCCAGAGCTGCCATCGCGCGGGCGAAATCGCGCCCACGTCGTTCGTTACCTACGAAGAAGCGAAACCGCAAGCAGTCGCCATTGCAAATGCTACGAGCCGGCGCGTGATGCCGCCGTGGTTCGCCGATCCGCACATCGGACACTTCGCGAATGACCCTTCACTGTCGACCGAGGAGATCGCCACGCTCAAGGCTTGGGCGGACGCAGGCACTCCTGCCGGTGATCCCAAGGAGGCACCGGCGGCTCGCGTCTGGACGAAAGGCTGGAACATTCCGGCGCCGGATCTCGTGGTGACCATGCCGAAGCCCGTCGCGCTGCCCGCCGATGGCGACGTGGAATACACCTACGAGATCGTGCCGTCGGGATTCACCGACGATAAATGGATCCGCATGTCCGAGGTGCGCCCGTCGAGCCGCGAAAACGTTCATCACGCCGTTGTCTACGTGCGGCCGCCGGGTTCACAGTGGCTTCGGACTGCGCCCGTGGGCGTTCCGTTCACCGCTTCGGATCTCACCGATGAAGCCAGCCGGCGCGATGCACACTGGACCGACAGCGACGTGCTGCTCGTCTACGCGCCCGGTAGTTCGCCGGACGCATGGCCGGAAGGCTTCGCGAAGTTCGTGCCGGCGGGATCCGATTTCGTTTTTCAAATGCACTACACTACGCACGGACAGCCGGCCACCGACCGTACCAGCCTGGGAATCGTATTTGCGAAAGTGCCGCCGCTGAAACGCGTGCTGACATTACAACTCACCAACGATCACTTCGTGATTCCGCCGGGTGCGGACGACTATCGCGTGGAATCTCGCGGCACGCTGCCGAATGCCGCGGTTCTGCTCAGTTTTCTGCCGCACATGCATCTGCGCGGAAAGCAGTTCGATTACAACATCGTCCACGCAAACGGCACGATCGAGCCTCTGCTGCGCGTCCACTGGAATTTTTACTGGCAGATGAGCTACCGGCTGGCCGAGCCTCTGCCGCTGAAGGCCGGAACCGAGTTGCAGGCCGTGGCGCTCTACGATAATTCGCGCAATAACCCGCATAATCCCGATCCCGACGCGGCGGTGCGTTGGGGCGACCAGACCGACGATGAAATGATGGTGGGATTTTTCGACGTCGCGGTGGCGCCGACCGTCGACAAGAAGCAGTTTTTCGTACGCCACCCGGATGCGATGCCGCACTGAGGCGGCCCGCGGCTAGAACTTCGTGACTTCGCTGAAGTGAAAATCCTTAATCTTCATCGCAGGTACGACCATCTCGAACGACTCTTCACCCGCGGCGCGAACTGCCGGACCCAGGGCTTCCACGTTCGACAACGCGGCGAGAATGCTCTGATTGAAGCGGAAGTTACGAATTCCGCCCGAAATTTTCCCGTCTTCCACGAGAAACGTGCCGTCGCGCGTCATGCCGGTCAGCGTCTTTTCGTACGGATCGACTTCGCGGATGTACCAAAGGCGCGTGACGAGAACGCCGCGCTCGGTGGACGCGATCATTTTGTCCACGGACGAATCGCCGCCCGAGAAAACCAAATTCACGGGAGCTTCGCCGTATTCATTGGGCAACGTGAATCCGTGGCCAGTCGGTTTCTTCTTCAGTTTTTTCGCCGTCGCGCGCGAGTACGCCAGATTTTTCGGCACGCCCTGATCGATCAGCAGTACTCTTTCGCGCGGCACGCCTTCGCCGTCCCACGGCGGTCCTAACTGCAGCGGGTGGTAAGCATCGTCCCAGAGCGTGATGTTCTTGCCCACGACTTCGCGGTCCATCCGATCGTTCAGGCAAGAGCGTTTATCCATCACGGCCGTCGCGGAAAAATCGAAGAAGAGCGAGCCAACCAGATCAAGTGCGGCGGAAGGCTCAAGAATTGTGGTGTAGCGGCCAGGTTTCAGTTCGCGCGGCTCGCGCGACGCCGCGGCTTTGTGGCTCGCGCTTCGGGCAAGCGCTTCGGAATCGATATTGGCGATATCTGGCGAACTGGACTTGGCCCAGCCCGAGGATTTTTCCTCGAGCACGGTGATCGAAAATTCCGCGTCGGTGTGGTCGTATCGCGCGAGAAGTCCCTTCGAATTCACTAGCAACGACTGTGCAAAGCCTGTCGAGAAAATTCCTGCAGCGGTCTGCTTCGCCGCATCCGCCATTTTGCAGACGCGCGTGACGGCGCGTGCGCGCGCTTCCGGAGTGGCAGCAGCTGTCGCAGGAAAGAACCGCGTGACCGGCAGGTACTTTTGCTGCTTGAGCATGGGCAGCAGGTCGGGATTCTTCGGTTGATTGCGAGCAAGCCGCGCCGCAGCTTCGGCAACGCGCCGGAGCGATTCGTCGTCGGTTTTATTCGTGGTGGCGCGGGCCGTTCGGCCATCTAGGATTGCGCGGACGCTGATAACCAGCGTCTGTTCGGCGACGTTTTGGTGGATCGTGTTGTTCGCGAAACGGGTCAACGCATCGACGGACGAGTCGATCTCGATTTCCGTCTCGTCCGCTTCGCTCAGCGTCAGGATTCGCGCGGCAATGTGCTCGAGATCGGAGGCCGAATAGTGTGCCCCAGACACGTGCGAAGTGACGCGAGCGGCGGCCGCGCCTTTGTTGCCTGCCCGCCGCGGGGCAACTTTCGATTCTGCGGATTTCTTGGGCTTGGCCATTACTTGGCGAACGCCACTCCGGTATTAATATTCCGAAAACGCGCGGGCGATGCGCCGTGGCCCGTGCCCATTGTCTGCATCGGTTGTCCTTTTCCGCAATTCGGCGTGCCCCACAGCGCCCAATGTTCGCGCGAGCAGATCGCATCGCAGCTGTTCCAGAATTCCGTGGTGATGCCGCTGTAGCTGGGATTCTTGATCATGCGGCCCTTCTTCCCGCCTTTGATCTCCCAACCGATCTCCGTAGAAAATTGAAAATGATACCGGCGGTCATCGATCGACCACGACCGATTCGTCTCCATGAAAATCGCGTCATCCGTGTCGGCGATCAGATTTTCGAAATTCCACGTACCAGGATTGATGCTGATGTTCGTCATCCGGATCATCGGCAGCCGATTCCAGCTTTCCGTGCGCATTGTGCCGCCCGAACGCGTCTCGCCGATCGCGGAAGCTGTTTCGCGGCTGCTCAGGTATCCCGTGAACAGGCCATTGGTAATGATCGGAGTGCACTGCGCCGGAACACCTTCGTCATCGTAGGCAAATGTGCCAAGGCCGGGGCCGTGTTCCAGGCGCGCGTCGGCAACGACATTCACAATGTCCGACCCATATTTCAGATTGCGCAATTTCTCGATGGTGAGAAAGCTCATCCCCGCGAAGTTGGCTTCCTGGCCGAGCACGCGATCGAGTTCGATGGGATGGCCGATCGACTCGTGAATCTGCAGCCCGAGCTGCGAGCCGCCGAGGATGATCGTGCCGGTTTGTTGCGGGCATTGCGCCGCGGAGTGCAGTTCGACCGCTTCTTCGGCGATGCGCCCGGCGTTGCCAACCAGATCGAACGACTCAACCAACTCGTAACCCTGCAGCGCGTGCTGTCCGCCGAAGCTATTGGGATACGATCGCTTTTGAATTTCGCTCCCCGCGAAGCTCGTCGCCACGATTCCCGCGCCGGAATGCATCTTCACCTGATGAATCGATGAGCCGATGCTGGAGACGAAGAGCTGCTCGATGCGCTTGAAGGTCATCGACCCTTCGGCGAGCGTGATTCCTTTCACGCGCTGCATCTCGGCGTCAGCGGCGAGCAGGAGCGCGATCTGTTTTTCGACCGGAATCTTGAAGGGATCTTTCAGGAACGGATTCTGCCAGGTATCGACGTACGCTTGCTCAGGCGCGAGGGCGACGTCCGCTTTCTTGGCCAGCGACGAAGCTTTAGCAATCGCGACTGCTTGCGCGGCGCATGCCTCCACACCTTCGCGCGTTAGCAAGTCCGTGGAAGCGAAACCCCACGAACCGTTCACGATTACGCGGATACCGATTCCCAGTGTCTCGCCTTCAACCAGCGTACCAACTTCGCCGTTTTTCGTGCTCAGGTCGCGCTGGCGAATGTCCATCACCCGCGCGTCGGCATACGTGGCGCCGCGGCGAAGGGCCGTTTCGATTGACCAATTGGCCCAGTCCTGCATCATGGGCGGGATCGACCGGGAACCTGAAGAAATTGCATCGCGAAATTTTAGCACGGGCCTTCGCGCTGCAATGGACCACAAAAAGAAAAACGCCCGGTTCGGCACTTGCCGAACCGGGCGCTGGCCAAAATCAGCCGGGCGCGATGCGGTTTAGGTGCCTTCCGACCACGAAGCCAGGTAGTGCTCCTGCTCGGCCGTCAGCTTGTCGACGTTCACGTTCATCGAGGCCAGCTTGAGCTTCGCGATCTCGCGATCGATGTGCTCAGGGACGGCATAAACCTGCGGCTTCAGTTCCTTCGCGTTCTTCACCATGTACTCGGACGCGAGGGCTTGGTTCGCAAAGCTCATATCCATCACTACCGCAGGGTGGCCTTCGGCGGCGGCGAGGTTGATCAAGCGGCCTTCGCCGAGCAAGTAAATCTTGCGGCCGTCCTTCATCACGTACTCATCCACGAACGGACGGGCTTCACGCTTCGAGCTGGAAAGCTTCTCCAGCGCCGGGATGTCGATTTCGACGTTGAAGTGGCCCGAATTGCAGATCACCGCGCCGTCGTTCATGCGCTCGAAGTGATCGTGCGCCAGCACCGACTTGTTGCCGGTAACGGTGATGAAAATTTCGCCGAGCTTGGCGGCATCGGCCATCGGCATCACGCGGAAGCCGTCCATGATGGCTTCGAGCGCGCGCGTCGGGTTGATTTCGGTGACGATCACGTCCGCTCCCAGGCCCTTGGCACGCATCGCCACGCCGCGTCCGCACCAGCCGTAGCCGGCGATTACGACGCGCATGCCGGCGATCAGCAGGTTCGTCGCGCGGATCACGCCGTCAATCGTAGACTGGCCAGTGCCATAGCGGTTGTCAAACATGTGCTTGGTAAGCGCGTCGTTTACCGCGATCACCGGGAACTTCAGCGTGCCGTCCTTGGCCATCGCGCGGAGACGAATTACGCCGGTTGTGGTTTCTTCGGTGCCACCGATCACGCCCTTCAGCAAATCCGTGCGCTTGGTGAGCAGCTGAGTCACAAGGTCTGCGCCGTCGTCCATGGTGATTTGCGGCTTGTGGTCGAGCGCCGCAGCGATGTGCGCGTAGTAGGTCGCGTTATCTTCGCCCTTGATGGCGTATGTCGGAATGCCGTAGTCCTTCACCAGCGATGCCGCGACTTCATCCTGCGTCGAAAGCGGGTTTGAGCCGCACAGGACCAGGTCCGCTCCGCCGTCACGCAGTGTGATCGCCAGATTGGCCGTTTCGCTCGTGACGTGCAGACAGGCCGCCATGCGAATGCCCTTCAGCGGCTGGTCCTTGATAAACTGCTTGCGAATCAACTGAAGCACGGGCATCTGCTGATTCGCCCATTCGATCTTGCGCTTGCCCTTCTCTGCCAGTGCGATGTCTTTCACGTCGCCTGCCAGTTTCGTTGCTGTTTCCACGAGACACTCCCCTTCGATTTGAAATCGATTGCTGCCCTATCGGATCAATGCGTTGAAAGCGTTAATTGCGCGTGACGGCCACGGCCCCGCGGGTTTCTTTGCGGAGCGCTTCGGCCTTGTCCGTCTTCTCCCACGTGAAGCCCGGCCCGCTGCGGCCGAAGTGGCCGTAGGCGGCCGTCGGACGGTAAATCGGACGGCGAAGGTCGAGCGTTTCAATGATGCCTTTCGGCGTGAGCTTGAAGTTCTGGCGAATCAGCTCGGTGATTTGCGAGTTGGGAATCGTGCCCGTGCCGAAAGTGTCGGCCATCACTGACACCGGATCCGCTACGCCGATCGCGTATGCGAGCTGCACTTCGACTTTCGTGGCTAGGCCGGCAGCGACGATGTTCTTCGCGACGTAACGCGCCATGTAGCACGCAGAGCGGTCGACCTTCGTTGCATCCTTGCCGGAGAGCGCGCCTCCGCCGTGCCGGCTATAGCCGCCGTAGGTGTCGACGATGATCTTGCGTCCGGTGAGGCCGCAATCGCCCATCGGTCCACCGGTAACGAAGCGTCCGGTCGGATTGATGAAGTACTTGGTGTTCTTATCGACCATCTCGGCCGGCAAAACGGGCTTGATCACTTCCTTCATCACGAAATCTTTCAGCGTCTCGAGGGAGACTTTGTCGCTGTGCTGGCTGGAAATCACGACGGCGTCGATGCGCTTCGGTCGGCCGTCCTGATATTCAATGGTGACTTGGGATTTGCCGTCGGGGCGGAGGTAATCGACCCTGCCCTTCTTGCGAACCTCGGCGAGCTTCTCGGTGAGCTTGTGCGCCAGTTGGATCGGCATGGGCATCAGCTCAGGAGTTTCATCGCAAGCGAAGCCGAACATCAGCCCCTGGTCGCCCGCGCCGCCGGTGTCCACACCCATGGCGATGTCGGGCGATTGCTTGTTGATCGTGCAGATCACGCCGCAGGTTTCGGCGTCAAAACCAAACTTGGCACGAGTGTAACCCACGTCGCGAATGACGTCGCGCGCGAGTTCCGCGAAGGGAACATAAGTGGTGGTCGTAATTTCGCCGGCAACGACGATCAGTCCGGTGGTGACCAGCGTCTCGCATGCCACGCGGCCCTTCGGGTCATCTTTCATCACGGCGTCCAGCACCGCGTCGGAAATTTGGTCGGCAATCTTGTCGGGGTGGCCCTCGGTCACAGACTCCGAGGTAAACAGAAACTTTTCTTCAGAATGAGCCAAAACTGTATCCTCCGGCGGATTATCGGGCGATATCGAGGCCTACGTGCGTTCTCGGGTAATTATCCAAGAAAAACAAGGCTAACACGCTGGTTTTCGCACTGTCAATCTGATGCATCGAAAGGCCTTAATGTCAGGTTGAATGGGGATTTTGGGGCTGGAAATGCACCACGAGGCGGGCGAGCTGTTCATTTTGAGACAACGCTCGCGGCCACTCCATAACTAGCCCGAGCCATGGTCGCGGCGGTATAGAAGATAGGGTCGGATGAAGGGGTCCAGATCCCCGTCGAGCACCTTTTGCACGTCCCCACGCTCAACCTTCGTGCGGTGGTCCTTGATGAGCTGGTAGGGCTGCATCGTGTACGAGCGGATCTGGCTGCCGAAGCTGATCTCCGGCTTGGAGGCGTCCAGCTTCTGCAGCGCGTCGCGGCGCTTCTCCAGTTCCCTTTCGTAGAGGTTGGACCGGAGAAGCTTCATCGCCATCTCGCGGTTCTTGTGCTGGCTGCGTTCGGCCTGGCACTGCACGACAATGCCGCTCGGGATATGCGTGATACGGACGGCGGTCTCGACCTTGTTAACGTTCTGGCCTCCCTTACCCCCGGATCGGTAGGTATCGAGCTTCAGGTCTTCGGGCTTAATGACGATCTCGATGCGATCGTCGATTTCCGGGATCACAAACACGGAAGCAAACGACGTGTGCCGGCGCGCGGCCTGATCAAAGGGCGAAATCCGGACCAGCCGGTGCACGCCGCTCTCGCCGGACAACATCCCGAAGGCATTCTCGCCTTCGATCTGCACCGTGGCGGACTTGATGCCGGCTTCTTCGCCGGGAGTCGATTCCAGCACCGTGCCGCGAAAACCTTTCTGCTCCGCCCAGCGCAAATACATCCGCAACAGAATTTCTGCCCAGTCCTGCGACTCGGTGCCGCCCGCGCCAGGCTTCACGGTGAGGATCGCGTTCATGCCATCCGTTTCACCGGCTAGAAGCGTTTTCGTTTCAAGGTCGGAGAGGTATGTGTCGGTGGAATCGAGTTCGGTCTTCAGGCCATCGAGAAGCGTGGTGCGTTCAGCGTCGTTCGATTCTTCACGCGCCAGGCTGATGTAGGTTTCGATGTCGCCGACTTTGCGATCCAGTGCGGCTTCGGCGTTGACGCGATCTTCGACCTTCTTGCGTTCCTGCAGCGTCGACTGCGCCGCGGTCGGATCGTTCCAGAAATTCGGATCGTTGGTTTTTTCTTGCAGAGCGGTGAGTTGTTTGCGCGCGTTTTCCGCGTCAAAGAAAGCTCCGCACGAGCTCGATGCGTTTCTGGAGCTCGGCGAAGCGGTGTTGGAGGTCTTCGATATGTTCAGCCATTCGCTACTTCCTTCGAGAGTTTCGGGCCGCCACTGCAACTTCACGTGCGGACCCATCGTGCGGCTTCAGCAGCGCGAAAAGAATCAGCGCAGCGGCAACAAACATCGAGAGAAATGAAAACCAGTCGCCGAATCGCACATACGGCGTCAGATCGCTGCGAACTCCGTAGGGCGCGTTGAGCTGGCCGCGAATATCGAGCGCCAGTTGCGCCACGGTGCGGCCGTACGGATCGATCGATTCAGTGTACCCGTTGTTGGTGTCGCGCAAAAGCCAGCGGCGATTTTCCACCGCGCGCACGCGCGCCATCATCATGTGTTGCTCAGGCGCGGATGAGCGGCCGAACCAACCGTCGTTTGAAATGGTAATCAGGAATTGCGCTCCATTCGCCGTAAACATCCGAACTTCGCTGGGGAAAATTGCTTCGTAGCAGATAAATGCGCCAAACTTGCCTTGCGGAAGCTGTCCAACGCTTTCAATCGTGCCCGGCGTGAAATCGGAAATGTCGGCCGTCAGGCGTTTCGCGAACGTGAGCCAGCCGCGCAAGGGAACGTACTCGCCGAAAGGCAGCAGGTGAATCTTGTCGTACGAAAAAATTCGCCTGCCGGTGGGATCGAGCAGCGCCGCGGTGTTCGATGCGAGCCACTTTCCGTTCGGATCTTGTTTCCAGTCCACGACGCCAACCAGGAAGTAGTTGCCGGACTGCTGCGCGACGCCAGCCGCGAACCTGGCGAACGTCGGATCGGTCAGCGAAAACGGCGCGGGAACTTCCGGCCAGATGATCAAGCCGGGTTTAGCTTTCGCCGCATCGACGCTGATGTCCGCGAGTTGCTTCAAATCGCCCGCGTGAATGGTCATCCAATCCGCGGGATAGCTTTCCGACTGCGGAAAATTCGTCTGCACCAGGTGCGCGACGTATTGCGGTTGCGCGAGGGGCACGAGCCTCGCGCCAATCAATCCGATAAAGATCAGCGCCGCCGTGACCGCCCCTACGATGAACCAATTCCGTTTGCTCCGCACCATTACCGCATAAGCGAGCAGCGATCCGTACGCCGCAACCACGAAACACAGGCCGTAAATCCCGGTCACCGACGCGAGCTGCAGAAACGCGAGATTCTTCGTCAGCGGGTAGCCTGACAGATCCCAGGACGAGCCAAAGATCCAAAGATTGGTCCTGAAATATTCCACCGCGGTCCACAGAAACGGCGCCAACACGCACGCGAGCAGCTTGCTGCGCCGCGACGCAATCGCGATGCCCGTCGAGAAAAGCATGCAGACCGATCCGCCCAGCGTGCCGATCGCCGCAACGAACGCGGCGGAGACCCACGGCGAAATGTTGCCGTATTGGCGCATCACGGTATCGACCCATGGAAGCACAACAGGGTAGAAAATTTGTCCGTGAAGAAACCCGTAGAGTGGCGCCTGCCGCACAGGCGCGTCGACCGACGCGAGCACCAGCATGGCGAGCGAGATCCACGCCAGAAGTGTCAGATTGTAGTTCGGGAACGCGAAGCCGAGGGCTGCGCCGCTACCGAGGGCGAGCAGAACTCGCGCGTACCGGGGAAGATTCATTCAGCGTTTGATTATAGCCTTGAAGCCCGCTCCTTCGAGCGAGTGGCGAGCCGCGTCGGCAGCGCCTTTGTCGGGGTACGGGCCAACCTGGACGCGGAAGTAGCCGTCGGCGCTCGAACTGGTCACGAACGCGGGAAACCTCTTTTTCTGCAGTTCATCCGCCATTTCGAGTGCGTCGCGCTGCTGCTTCACGGCCGCAACCTGCAGCACGATCGAATTCTTCCCGACCGAAGCCGGTGGAGCGTATTTCGCGGGCTGCTTCGCCGCGGAAATCGGACTCTTGGCCGAAACAGGAACGGTTGACGGCGGATTGGAAGTCCTTGAACTTGTCGCAGGTACAGCCTTTGGTGCGGGTTTCGGCGCGGGCTCAATGTGATTGTCGGCGTTTTTCTTCGTGGGATCGTAATTGTCCCAGTTTGGATCGGAATTCGCTGGCGTCGAACTCGTTTCTTTGTTTCGCGCGGTTGCTGGCGTTGTAATTTTCGGCGGAGCGTCAGCCGCGTGGACCGCGCCACCGTACTGCGTATGGCCCATTACATATCCGAGAGTGAAAAACACACCGCAGAGCAGCACGACGCTCAGAAACAGGAGTACCAGATGCCGGCTCTCCAGGACCCGGTCGCCTCCGCCACGTTTTCCGTTTTTCGCCATCGCCCTCTATCTTACGGCTTGCCGCCCAATGATTTCACCCACTGCGAGATCAAATCGATCGGCAGCGGAAACACAATTGTCGTGTTCTTCTCAACGCCGATTTCCGTCAGCGTCTGAAGATATCGAAGTTGAATGGAAGCGGGTTGTTTCTCCAGCACTTCCGCGGCTTCGGCCAGCTTGGTCGACGCTTCGTATTCGCCTTCCGCGTGAATAATCTTCGCGCGCCGCTCGCGCTCGGCCTCGGCCTGGCGCGCGATCGCACGCTGCATATTCTCTGGAATGTCGACTTGTTTGACCTCAACTTTCGTAACCTTGATACCCCAGGGCTCGGTATCCTGGTCAAGGATTTGTTGGAGCTTGGCGTTAACCTTTTCGCGCTCAGACAATATGGCGTCAAGCTCGAACTGGCCCACCAGGCTGCGCAGTGTGGTTTGGGCCAGCTGCGAAGTCGCGTAGAGGTAGTTTTGCACCTGCGAGAGCGCCAGATTCGCGTCGACCACCCGGAAATAGCAGACCGCATTTACTTTCACGGAAACGTTGTCGCGAGTGATCACGTCCTGGGGCGGAACGTCGAGCGTCTCGATTCGGAGCGAGATGCGCGTCAGCTTATCGATGGGGAAAAAAACCAGCTGCAAGCCAGCGCCTTTCGCTTCCGGAAGCATGCGGCCAAGGCGCAACACCACTCCCCGTTCCCATTCCTTGATCACATAGACCGAATTGAACAGCCAGAACAGGAAAATGACTACGACAATCCCGATTCCAATCGTTACGACATCCATCTGCCACTCCTTCCCTGCTCTTCAAAACTTTCTTCCATATCGCTAGCCGCGCTGCTCGACCGGCTCCACTTCGAGCGTCAGCCCATTCACTTTTTTCACGCGAACCCGCGCGCCGACCGGAATCGCTTCGCCGGGCCTCGAAGCAGCGCGCCACAACTCGCCATGCACGAAAACCGAGCCCGCCGCTTCCCCCGTGCCGACCGCCTCGCGCACTTCGCCCAACTCTCCAATCAATTCTTCCTTGCCTGTAGCGACTTTCCACTTTCGCGACTTCAGCACCAGACGCATCAGGAAGATCACGATCAGCGCGAACGGAATCGCGACGCAAATTGCGGTGAACAGGCTCACCCCCATGCCCGTGAGCGGCGACTTCACCAAGAACACCGCGCCCAGCACCATCGCCACCACGCCGCCCACACCCAGTACGCCGTGAGTGGGAAATTTCGCCTCCAAAATAAAGAGTGCGAAGGCGACGGCGATGAGCAACAGTCCCGCAAGACTAACCGGCAGCATATGCATCGCAAATAATGCAAGCACGATCGCGATGCCGCCGATTACGCCCGGCGCAAAAACTCCCGGGTGCGTGTACTCGGTGTACAGGCCGAGAACGCCGACGATCAGCAATATAAAAAACATGTCCGGCTGCACGATGCGCGTAAGGAATTTCTGCCGGCCCGTCATCTCGATGAGCGAAACCGCGGGATGCTCGAAGTGAAGCTGAGTTTTCGCGCCATCAAAACGCGTGATCGTGCGGCCCTCGAGCTTGGCGAACAAATCCTGATTCGAGCTCGCGACCACGTCGATCAATCTCCCGTTAAGGGCTTCCGAGTCGCTGAAAGCTTTTGCGTCGGTAACGGCCGTCGCTGCGAGTTCCACGTTGCGCCCGCGCTGCGACGTGTAGCTCCGCAGGTAGGCCGTCGCGTCGTTCGTGATCTTCCGCGTCAGCGTGTCGTCCACCTTCACCGGCGAGCCGCCGAACTCGAGCAACGGTGAAGCCGCGCCGGTCTCCGTGCCGGGCGACATCGCCGCCACGTCCGCCGACATCAGAATGAAAAATCCCGCCGATGCCGCGCGCGAGCCCGTAGGCGCAACGAATACGCACACCGGAACGCGCGAGCTCAACAGGGCCTGGATAATTTCGCGCATCGAAGAGTCCAGGCCGCCCGGCGTGTTCACGGTGATCAGAATCATCCCGGCGTTCTGCGCGTTGGCCTGGGCGATTCCGCCGACAATGTACTCCGCAAGAAGAGGCTCCACTTCTCCGTTAAGCTTCAGCTCCACCACATCCGAAATTGTCGTGGTCGGAACCGGCGAAGTCGCAGCTTTCTCTCCCGCTTTTTGAGACTGGGTCTGCGGGCTTACGGTGAGAGCGACGGTTAGGAGTAGAAGAACCAGGATTCCGTGGCGTGAAAAAACGTACATTCTGGACAGTAGTATAGCAAGTTGCGCGCAGAAGCGCGTCAAACTCGATACCCCTCGTCCCTCGGGCGCTGCGGCGCTAATTGTGGAATTGCTTGCTCGCCGTGGTCATGAACGCCGGCTGAACCTGGAATACTTCCTGCACGCCGGGATCCTTGATCACCTTGGCGAACGCCGGATCGGTCTGCGCGTTCACGAAGTCAGCGTAGCCTTCGTCGCGCGCCAGCTTCAGATAGTGCGCGGCGTGAATCGCGTCGCCCGTTTGTGCGAACGATTTCGCCACAAAATAGTAGAACAGTCCGGGGTCGGTGCTCGAGCGCTGTTGGATGATTGCGCCGTAGCCGCCCTTACGGTCGAAAATCGAGGGATCGATTTTCAGTGCCGACTCAAACGAATCCATCGCGCGCGGATATTCCTTGTTCGCGAAATAGGCGTAGCCGAGGTTTCCGTAGATGGTCGCGGCATCCGGGGTCAGCACCAGCGCCTTTTTGTAAGCGCCGATCGCTTTGCCGAATCGCTTCCGGGTGTACTCCACCGTTCCGTAGTTATTCACCGGGCTGGCGAAGTGCTTGTCCACGTGCATGGACTTTTTATAGAAGCGCTCGGCTCGGATCAGGTCGTCCATCTCCTGATACGCAACACCGACCTTGTTTAGAAGCGCGGCATTCTTTGGCTCGCTCTGGAGCAGCTTGTCGTAGCTGTCGATCGCCTGGGAATACTCTTTGCGCGCCATCAAAATATCGGCCTTGAGTTCGGCCAGTTGGCGCGGCGTCATCTTCGCGGGATCGGTGGGCGACGCGCTGTTCGACTGTTCCGACGCGGCTTTCGCGGACGAGTGGTGCACGTTCGTTTTAGCGTCACCGGATTCAGCTTTGGAAACGATTGCGGAGGAAAGGAGGAGAACCACGATTGCCAGAGGGACGGCAAACCGAGTCGCTTGACTCATTGCCAACTCCTTGACTGCCCTGTCTACTGCGGAGGCGGTTTGGGCGGGTCCGCAGGTTTCTTACTTGACCCAAAGATACCAAAAACCTTGTCCAAGAGCCCCTTTTTCTTTTCGGGCTGAGCCGGATCGGCAGGGGCGGCCCCGGGCGGAGTCTCGCCAGGTTTTGCGCCGTTTTGGGCGTTGGCGGGCGGCGGCTGCGCCGGATCGCCCTTTCCGAACAAATGGCCAAGCCAGGTAGCGGGGTTTGAGGCGTTCTGACCGCCGTGCAACTCGCACATCTGCGTCGGCTCGCTCCCGGCAATGAAGTACTCCTGCGAAGTCTGAGGACATTTCGATGTAGCAAGCTGGCCGCTTTGAGGGTCGATCGTTTCTTTCAAAATACCGTCGGGTGGCTCGAAGTCTTGCGTGTTGTGATATTGCGGCAGCGCCACCGCTCGTTTCATAAAGTCCGCCCAGATCGGCGCGGCGGCTGCGCTGCCCGAAAGGCCCAGGTCGCGGTTGTCGTCAAATCCTACCCAGATCACGCAAATCAGATTCGAGGTAAATCCGGCGAACCAACCGTCGCGCGACGTGCCGGTTTTCCCGGCGGCCGGCGCCGTAAATCCCAGCGATCGCACCGAAGCGCCTGTGCCGCGATCGATTACGTCTTCCATCAAGCTCGTCGTGAGATATGCGACCCGGGGATCGAGCACGGGGCGGGTGCGCGGTCCGGCGGTTTCTTCCACCGAGCCGTCGGCAGCGATCACGCTCAGCAGGAAGAGCGGCTCGGCCCGTGTGCCGCCGGTGGCAAATGCCGTATAACCGGCCGCAACGTCGACGGGCGTCATTTCATAGGCGCCCAGCGCCACCGCAGGTGTGGCTTGAATGTTGTTGCCAAGGCCCATTTGGCGCGAAAGATCGACAACGCGTCGGTAGCCGATCATCTCGGCGACTTTCACCGTGGCCACATTGAGCGAATGAATCAGCGCCTCACGCACAGTGACCGTGCCGTAGAATTCTTCACCGTAGTTGTCCGGCGTGTATTCCTTGCCATCGAATTCGAACGTGGTGGGCACATCGTCGACAGTCGTGACTGGAGTGATGACCGGAGTGAGTCCCTTCGTGGCGTTGTCAAAGGCCGCCGCGTAAACGAACGGCTTGAACACCGAGCCAGGCTGGCGCCGAGCAATGGCATGGTTCAATTGGCTCTCGCCGTAGTTGCGGCCGCCGACGAGCGCGCGAATCTCACCCGTCGCGGGATCCATCGCGATCAGAGCGAGCTGCACCTGCGGAACCACTTCGCCCTTCCTCCTCCACGCGGCGTATTTTTTCGCGAGCAATTTGTCGACGCTCACCGCGCCTGACTGTATGGCGGCCTCGGCGGCCTTCTGCAGCTCGGGATCGAGCGAGGTGTAGACCCTAAAGCTCTGCGTCTCGAGATCGGTTTCCGAATAGTGCTCGAGCAGGTGATCCTTCACCATATCCACGAAATACGGCGCGGCGGTTCCGCTCACTCCGCCGTTGACGAATTTCAACTTCTGCTTCCTCGCCGCGTCGGCGTCGTCTTGCGTCACGTAGCCGTCTTCCACCATTTGAGCCAGCACGCGGTCGCGCGCTTCTTCGCCCCGGTCCGGATGGCGCTCCGCCGACGAATAACGATTCGGCGCACGAATGATACCCGCGAGAAATGCGGCTTCGCCTAGCGTCAGGTCGCGCACATCTTTGCCGAAGTAGGCCGGTGCTGCCTCGCCGAATCCGCGAATTGCAAAGCTGCCTCGATTGCCGATGTAAATTTCGTTCGCATACATCTCGAAGATCTGCTGCTTGGTGAAACGCTGATCGATCTCCGTCGCCATCAGCACTTCTTTTACTTTGCGCCGCCAGTCGCGTTTGTTGTCGAAGAAAAAGCTGCGCGCCACTTGCATGTCCAGAGTGCTGGCGCCCTGCGCCTTCTGGCCGCGGCGAAGGTCGGCGAACGCGGCGCCGAACACCCGAACGATGTCCAGACCGCCATGCTCGAAGAATCGTTTGTCTTCGGCCGCGAGCACCGCGTTCACCATCACTTTGGGAAGATCGTCGAAGCGGACGATGCGGCGTTTCTCGCGCGAACTGTCGAAAAGATTCGTGATCAGCTCGGGCTCGATATCCACGAAATCGCGCGGCGAGCCGCTGGGAACTTCGGAGATCCGCGAAATCTTCCCGCCCGCGAAATGAACGTCGATAGCGTTGCCGCCGTGGAAGTACGACGCCTGCCCCGGCCGGATTTCGACGTTCGACGACGTGACTTTGAATTCTCCGGGTGCGCCTTCGACTGGACCTTCCTGATAGCCGGCGCTGAGAAGATAGGAAGCCAGGTCGTTCGGTTTGAGAGTTTCGCCCGTAAAGAGGTGGCCGGGAGCGGAAAACACACGCGAAGTGTTTTGGTAGATTTGGCCGGTTAGGCGCTGGTTGATCAGCTTCCCAAATTGAATGTAGTAGTAGGCGAAAAACGACGCACCTAAAACAAACAGAAACAAGACCGTGCCGAGAATGGCCAGTCCGATCTTTGATGTCCAAAACCCAGGGGCCAGTCGAATTCGCAATCCGTGCGCTCCGGGAAGCCGTAGTTCTAGTTAGTTAGACGCACGCCGAGCCGCAACGTCAAACACAGCAACGCGCGTGAGAGGCGTCTTCCCTGTTTCAACTATATAAGAATGTTGGATTAGAGTGAGTGGCTGTCTGCCGAAACGTTGCAATCCAGATTGAACTGGTAGACCTTCAGGTCGATCGGCACGGTGTAGTGCACTGAGATCGCCACAGTGTCACGCGAGGACGTGATGACCAGATCCTTGTCCGTAGCGGGAATTTCCAGTTCGCCGATCTTCTTCATGATGTCGGCGCGAATGTCATCGTCGGTCTTGCGGTTCGCTACGGCGAATCGCGCCTCGCTGGTCACCGCATCCTGGAGCTGAAACTTGGCCATCAGCGGTGGAACCACCTGGATCGCTCCATACACCAGGCAGCCGAGTACCGCGAATACGATCAGGGCGCTGAGCTTTGAGCCGCCGTGCTCCGGATTACGATGGGTACGCGCGCGCAAGCCAGGAATTCCTCCGAATGAGGACGGACAGTATTACTAGAGGAATGGTAGCACCGCGCAACCGGACTGGACCGGCGACGTAGGACAGTTGTCGTGAATCAGTAAACCAACGGCCGACTCGAATCGCGAGGGCAAGGTTGGACTCTAAAGGCCGGTCCCGCTCTCGGACCTTGCAGCCTTTTCGCACGCCACTCCGGCCGCAAGCTTGGGCAAGACAGGGATTTAGTATGCCTTTGCGAAGATGGCCTTCTCTTTGGCGGGCTTGCCGCACTGGATGCAGGTTCCTGAACCGCCGGGCTGCTCGAGCGGAATGCAGCGCATTGTGGCCTTCGTGGTTTCCTTGATCGAAGCTTCGCAGTCCGCTCCACCGCACCACCATGAAAACGCGAAGCCTTTCTCAACGGCCGTCTTGAATTCCGCAAAATCGATAGGCTCCGCCGTGTTGGCTTTGCGGAAGGCAAGCGCGCGATCGAAAAGCGCTTGTTGAATTTCTGTCAGCATCTGCGCCACCACGGGCGCGATGCCCTGCTGCGGCACGAACGTCTTGCCTTCTTTGCCGGGCCGGTCGCGTCGCGCAAGAACCACCGAACCCTTTGCCACGTCCTTCGGGCCGAGTTCCATGCGCAGAGGAACGCCGCGCATTTCCCAATCATTGAACTTGAAGCCGGGACTCTGTCCTTCGCGCTCGTCCAACTTCACGCGAATTCCGGCGGCAAGCAGTTCCTTACGGATTCGCTGCGCGCACTCCATGACGCTTGCCTTCTCTTCGTCCGATTTGAAAATCGGAACGATTACGAGCTGGTATGGGGCGAGGCGCGGAGGCAGGATCAGACCCTGATCGTCGCCATGCACCATGATGATTGCACCGACGAATCGCGTGGAGAGTCCCCACGACGTGGTCCAGCAGTGCTGCAGCACGCCGGTCTTATCGAGATACTGAATTTCGAATGCTTTTGCGAAATTCTGTCCCAGGTTGTGCGACGTGCCCGCCTGCAGCGCCTTTCCATCGCCCATCATCGCTTCGATCGAATAAGTTTGATCCGCGCCTGCGAACCGCTCCGATTCGGACTTGCGGCCCGGAATCACGGGCACAGCGGCTTCATTCATCGCGAAGTCCGTGTAAATGTCCAGCATTTGTCGCGTCTCGGCTTCCGCTTCGTCAAACGTCGCGTGCGCGGTGTGGCCTTCTTGCCAGTAGAACTCAAGCGTCCGCAAAAATAGCTTCGTGCGCAGTTCCCACCGCACCACGCTGTTCCACTGGTTGATCAGAACGGGCAAATCGCGATACGACTGAATCCATTTCGAATAAGCGTGCCCAATAATCGTTTCCGACGTGGGGCGAATGACCAGCGGCTCTTCCAATTCCTCACCGCCGCCGTGAGTCACCACCGCGAGCTCGGGCGAAAATCCGGCCACATGAGACTTTTCTTTGTCGATGAAGCTTCGCGGAATCAGAAGGGGAAACGCCGCGTTCACGTGTCCGGTCGCCTTGAATCGAAAGTCCAACGCCGCCGTGATGTTCTCCCACAACGCCCAGCCGTACGGTCTGACGATCATGCAACCGCGAACGGGTGCATAATCGGCAAGCTCCGCCTTCAAAACCAGCTGGTTGTACCACTCTGAAAAGTCTTCTGCGCGCGTGGGCAGCTTCGGTTCAGCCATTTCTCAGGATTCTCTCTTGTAGGATTCGGAATTCCGGCGCATGAGCACACACGGAATCGCGCGGCGTAGTGTTTCACACGACGAGCGTTAAGAGGTTAGGGGAAGCGTTGTGTGAAGTCAATCGAGCCACTTCAAGGCCCAATTTCCGCGTGAAGAATCAAATAAAAACGTGTAGCCTGTTTTGCACCGTTGACGCCCCATCTGCGGGCACAAATTCGTTCAAGGAGAGTTGGGATGAAGATGGGCCGTCCATTTTTAGCGCTGTGCGCGTTTGCTGGCCTGATGGCCGCCGCCACAGTGCCCGCGCAGGGACAATCTGCCGCAGGCTTGTCCGGAGTCAGCTTCAGCAATCCCTTCAGCGCCACGACTCCGGCCAGCGCGACCCCGACAAGCGCGACAAGGTTTAGCGCGACAGTGTCCAGCCAGGGCGCTAACCCGCAAAGCAGTATTTCGACGACCCAGACGACGCATGCGCAACCAGGTTTCACCTACCGCGCGTACCAGAAGCCCACGCATCATCAAAAATTTACGAACTATCTTTTCGACGCGTTTGGCCCTTATTCCATCGTCGGTTCAATCGGTGCGGGTTCGATTCACCAGGCAACCAACGCTCCGCCGGATTGGGGTCAGGGCTGGCAAGCTTGGGGAGCGCGCGTCGGAAGCGCATACGGCGTCAGCGTCGTGACGCAAACCACGCGGTACGCAGTCTCTGAGCTGTTGCGTGAAGACACCATTTATTACCGCTGCGAATGCACCGGGACGTGGCCTCGCATCAAGCACGCCGTGATTTCGACGGTAACCGCGCGCAAAGGCGACGACGGGCATCGCGTGTTTTCAATCCCTGCGATTCTGGCGCCGTATGCCGGCAGCGAAACCGCAGCCCTAGTCTGGTATCCGAGCCGGTTCGGAGCGAAGGATGGCTTCCGCATGGGCAATTACAACTTGCTGGATCAAGTCGGCATGAACCTGGGCCTCGAATTCATCTGGGGCGGTCCGCACACCCTGCTGAACAAAGTGCATGTGCCGATCGTATCGAACGTCACGGGTTCAACCGCTACGCAGGACAAACCATAGCTCCGCGTTACTTCTCTGACGAAAAACAAGAACGCCGGCGATCAGATCGCCGGCGTTCTTGTTTTCAGCCCACTGTTCTCGCTGGGTGGAGCGAGAGCAGATCAAGGAATGTGGAGCCGCCGCAGCGTTTGCAATGACCTGCGCCCTCCGATAAACTCTGTGCGAATAGAACCACGGAATGCGCTTGAAGGTTTTCTACGAGCACCCGGAAATTTCCATGCGGGTATCACCCGAGATTCTTCGCGACCGAATCGTAACGAGGCAAAAATCCCAATGACCGTGAAATCGCCCGAACTTGCCAGAATGAGCCGTCCGCTCGACGCCGTCGATCCGCAAATCGCCGAAGTCCTTCGCGATGAAGTGCGCCGCCAGGCCACCGGCATCGAGCTGATTCCCTCGGAAAATTTCGTTTCCGAAGCGGTACTCGAGGCCGCTGGCTCGGTACTCACGAACAAGTACGCGGAGGGCTACCCTGGAAAGCGTTACTACGGCGGCTGCGAATTCGTGGACGTCGCGGAACAGCTCGCAATCGATCGCGCAAAATCCCTGTTCGGAGCGGAGCACGCGAACGTCCAGCCTCACTCCGGCACGCAAGCCAATATCGCCGTGTACATGACCGCGCTGCAACCCGGCGACACGGTGCTCGGAATGAATCTTGCGCACGGGGGCCATCTGACGCACGGCCATCCGCTGAATTTTTCTGGCAAGATGTACAAGTTCGTGCCCTACGGCGTCTCAATGGATACTGAAACCATCGACTACGACGAGCTCGATCGCCTCGCGCAAGAGCACAAGCCGAAGATGATCGTAGCGGGCGCGAGTGCCTATTCGCGCGTTATCGACTTCGCACGCATGGCCAAAACGGCTCAGTCTGTCGGCGCGATTTTCTTCGTGGACATGGCGCACATTGCCGGCCTTGTTGCCGCGGGCGTTCATCCTTCACCGGTGCCACACGCTGACTTCGTGAGCACCACAACGCACAAGACGCTGCGTGGCCCGCGCGGCGGCCTGATTCTCTGCCGCGAAAAATACGCCAAAGACCTCGACCGCACTGTTTTCCCCGGGGACCAGGGTGGTCCGCTGATGCACGTGATCGCCGCAAAGGCCGTCTGTTTGAAGGAAGCCGCCGAACCTGAATTCCGTGCTTACCAACAGCAGGTTGTCGCGAACGCCAAGGCGCTAGCCGCCGGAATCGCGAAGCGCGGTTTCCGGATCGTGAGTGGCGGCACCGACAATCACGTTTTCCTCGTTGAGATTCACTCCCGCGGACTGACCGGAAGCGCTGCTCAACCGGCATTCGACCGCGCAGGAATCACCATCAACAAGAACTCGATTCCGTTTGACCCCCTGCCGCCGATGAAGGCCGGCGGCATTCGCATGGGCACCCCGGCTGTCACCACGCGCGGCATGCGCGAGCCGGAAATGGAAAAGATCGCGGGGTGGGTCGCGGAAATTCTCTCGAGCCTCGGCGATGCTGCCGTCGAGCAGCGCATTCGCAAGGAAGTCGCGGCGCTTGCCTCGCAGTTCCCCTTGTACGGGGCGCAGCTCGAGGCGGCAGAGGCGGCGCAGCACTCACACGCGGCACGTTAAGCCGAGTCCGTGCCGGTATAAGCCGTAACCGGTTCAATCGCGCGCATGCGCACCGCGACGGGACACCGCTCTGCTCTTCCAGTCCACCGCGATTCTCGCAATTCAGCTAAGTCATTTCCCGCCCGCTGGACCTGGCGTTCTTCTCCACGCAATTTGGAATCGCGAACGCCGATAGATATGTGGAATGAGCAGAGTCTCGATGCCCGCGGTTAGTACGCCCGAAATGCGCGCGAAGCCTGTGCGGCGACTTCGCCGACTTTTTCTTGCTGCCGAACGGCCACCTCGGGCTCTACCTTGGTAGAGGTCGTCGGCAAAGGCCTCACAGCTGCAATGTACGCCGCCCTCGCGATGGGCACGATGCGCGCCACCAACAAAATCGGCGAAGATCCAGCCAATGTGCCCGCCCTGCTGAATAAACGCCTGCTCGTTCGCCCGGTTCCGGGCCGCTACAGCTGTACTCTCTAGGCCGATTTCGATCCGCAGTCCCGCCAACTCTGTTTCTCGAACGCAGGCGCGCTCTATCCTCTGCTTTCTTGCCGAGCCGGATGCTGCTGGATCGGCGAAGGCGGCATTCCATCCGGACTCTTTGCTGACCTCGCCTATGATTCGTACCGCGTGAAGCGCGAGCTCGGGGACTCCGTTCTGTTCTCAACGGATGGGATTCATGAACTTCAAAACGATCGCGGCGAAGACCTCAGTTGGAACGTGCTGGGAGAGTTCTGGAAACACGCGCGCCGCAAAAACGCGGACGATTCGCTCGACGATTTGTTCCACGCGATCCGCCGATACCCAGGAGCTGGCCAGCGGCAGGTCGACCTTACCGCCGTCGCGCTGAAGGTACTGGGGTCGAACCACTCGTTACTTCGATCGCCATTTCTTCTACAGCGCCGTCGCGAATCGAAAACGCGCGCACATTCACGGTCCCATCTTCTGGAACCGTCGCGATCACGTACGCCACATGCGGGTAGTTCGCCTCGTCGACATCGCGCGCTGACGGTTCGCCGGTTCCGTTGGGATGCGAATGATAAATTCCCATAAACTGCATGCCGGCGTCACGAATCGCGCGCATCGCGGCAAAAAGCTCTACAGGGGCGATCTGGTATTCCACCGCCGGCTTCACCGACGCGTTCAGGGTGCGCAGCGCAAGCTCGACGATGCCATTCTTGCCCGCAAGCAGTCCGCAGACTTCCTCGGCTGGAAATTGCTGCGCGTGCTTCTCGATTACGCGCAGAGCGTCGATTCGAATTTTGAGTGCAGCTGCCACGCGCAAAGTGTAACTCGCGCGCAATAAAAAAGCGGGAGCGAATTCAGATCCGCTCCCGCCGGTACCGCTCGATCGTACGTTTCGTTATGCCTTCTGGGCCTGCCGCCGGAGGAACGTTGGCACGTCCAGGTCGTCCGACTGCACGTCGTGCATCACTTCATTTACGTTGCGTGCCACCTGTTGGACTACGTTGGTCTGCTGCGGCACGACGTTCGCAGGCTCTGGTTGCTCCCGCGTGGCCTTCCAGGTCTTCGGAACATACGACGGTCGCGACGTCGAGGCTTTCTTCGTCGCGACCTCGCGGAATCCCGCCGCGATCACGGTAATCTTTACCGACTCCTTCATCGCATCGTCCATCACCGCGCCGAAAATAATGTTCGCGTTTTCGTGCGCCGCCTTCTGGATCACCGACGAAGCTTCGTGCACTTCCTGCAAGCTGAGCGTCGTCGATCCCGTGATATTGATCAGAATCCCCTGCGCGCCCTGGATGCAGTTGTCTTCCAGCAGCGGGCTGTTGATCGCGCGCGTCGCCGCTTCCACGGAACGATTCGGCCCATTCGCAACCGCGGTGCCCATCACCGCGTAGCCCTGGCCGGACATGATTGTTTTCACGTCGGCAAAATCGCGATTGATGATGCCGGGGATCGTGATGATGTCCGAGATGCCCTGAACCGCTTGCCGCAGAATATCGTCGGCGATACGAAACGCTTCGAAGAAGCTCGTGCCCGGCTCGACGCACTCCATCAAGCGCTCGTTCGGAATCACGATCACCGTATCGACGCAGCCCACCAGTTCGGCCAACGCCTGCTCGGCCTGCTCCATGCGGCGCTTGCCTTCGAACGCGAACGGTTTGGTCACCACCGCCACAGTGAGCGCGCCCAGTTCACTCGCCAGATTCGCTACCACCGGCGCCGCGCCGCTGCCGGTGCCGCCGCCTAGGCCGCCCGTCACGAACACCATGTCGGCGCCGTCCAGCGCCTCGAGAATTTTTTCGGTGTCCTCAAGCGCTGCCTTCCGGCCGACCTCGGGATTCGCGCCCGCTCCCAATCCCTTTGTGAGTTTCGCGCCGAGCTGCAGTTTCACCGGTGCTTGCGACAGTTTCAGCGCTTGTAAATCCGTGTTAGCCGCGATGAACTCCACACCTTCGACCTTGGCTCGGATCATGCGGTTTACGGCGTTCGACCCTCCGCCGCCCACGCCGATCACTTTAATCTTCGCGCCGTTGTGTGTTTCTTCTGCGAACGAAACTCGAATGCCTGATTCTTTGGGCGTCATGCTTCCTCCGGTCTTTTGCGAGTTGCGAATGTTTTTAGTCCTTTATCAGGCCCCTGCAAACATGCTTTTCAATTTTCCTACCCAGCCATTCGGACGCGCTCCGCTGTTTCGCCTGGTTCGGGCGCCATACAGAACGAGTCCTACGGCTGTTGCATACTCCGGCTGGGAAACCTCTTCGCTCATGCCCTCGAGTCCGCGCGGAACGGCCACGCGCACGGGCAGGTTAAAGATCTTTTCGGCGAGTTCGCACAGGCCGCGCAGGTGGGCTCCGCCGCCGGTAAGTATGAGCCCTGCCGGAATCAGCTTCTCAACCCCACCGCGCCGCAACTCATCACGCACGAGCATCAACAGTTCCTGCGCCCGCGGCTCGGCAATATCCGCAAGCATCCTCGGGTAGACGGTTCGCGGCGGCCGGTCGCCTACGCTGGCGATCTCGATTGGATCGTCCTGTCCCAGCAGTGCGCGGAACACGCATGCGTGCTCGCGTTTGATCTTCTCAGCTTCCGGTATCGGCGTGCGCAGCCCCACGGCGAGGTCGTTCGTAAAGTGATCTCCGCCCACGGGAATCGCCGCCGTATGCCGAACTACGCCGCCGGCAAACGCGATCATTTCTGTCGTCCCGCCGCCGACATCGAGCAGGCCGCAGCCCAGTTCGCGCTCGTCCTGTGTGATGCACGCCTCGGCCGAGGCAAGCGGCTCAAGCACAGTGTCATCGACGCGGACGCCGGCGCGATTCACGGCGGTAACGATGTTCTGGGTGGCCGATCCCGAAGCGGTCACGATATGTACGTTCGCTTCGAGGCGTTGGCCCACCATTCCGATCGCGTCGCGGATATTGTCATGCGAATCGAGAAAAAATTCCTGAGGCAACACATGCAGCACTTCGCGGTCTTCGGGGAGCTGGATACCGCGGGCCGCTTCGATCGCACGGCGCACATCGTCGCGCTGCACGTCGCGAGGACGCGACCCAATCGTCATCCCGCCCCGGCTATTCACTCCGCGCACGTGCGTTCCGGCGACGCCGATTAGCGCCGACTCCACAGGCACGCTCACGATCGATTCGGCCTCTTCCACCGCGCGCCGGATCGAGCTGACCGCAAGATCCAGATTCACGATCTGCCCTTTGCGCCAACCTTTCGATTCCGCCGCGCCAAGCGCCGCGAATTTCACTCCGCCGTCATCGTCCATCTCGCCGATCAGCGCGCACGTTTTCGTGCTGCCGATATCGAGCGCAACAATGTGCCGCTCTTTCTTCGTCAAATGCGACTCTCCTGAAATCCCGACTACGACGAACCCGCACTGCTTCGCCGGCGCCCACCGGCGTTACCGCGAATGTCTTTTCGGTGCCGGATGCGAGCGCTTCGCTGGAGCAGAAGCCGCCGCTTTCGCTGGAGCCGCTGCGGGCTCCGTGTTCTGCGCGAGCAACGTCGTTTCCGGCACCGCCACCGCCTCGCCCGTAAATCGCAAATCCACCGATTTCAAACGTCCCTTCGCCGTGTTCCATTTCCCGATGTCTGAAATCAGCGCCAGGTAGCGGTCCTTGAAATCCGTGTCGCCAAAATGCACCACGAGCGGCTCGGGATCGCCGCCGTATGGCCCGCTTGCGCTGCCCGAAGGCACATTCGCGCTCGGCACGCCGGATTGCAATCCGATGATCGTCGCACTCAGATTTTTCGCTTCGGTCAGATCGACTTCGTTCACCTGATCCATGGCGCCGGCTTTCGCCGATTCCACCTGCTCCGAAAAACTCGAATACATCTGCATGCGCTGCTCGCGATCTTCGAGCGGCATGTCTTCGCTGATTCCGGTCACCACCGGAAAATGAAAATCTGCTTTTAGCGGACGCTCCAGGATCACGCCGTGTGCATCCACCAGCGCCAACACGTTCCCTTCGCGCAAGAATGCGATCGGCGTGCGTTCCTTAATGTCTACCTCAATACGATTCGGCAGCGCACGCATCACGGTCGCATGCTCGACCCAAGGAATCGCTTCGAGTTGCCGGCGGCGCTCCTCGAGTGGAACACGCAACACGCTTCGATTGCGGTCCGCGCGGAAAATTTCCATCACTTTGCTGGTCGCGACGTAGTGCGCATTCTTCAGCGTCAATTGATCCGGCCGCAGCAGCGCCATTTCTTTCGAAGACAGGAGAAAATTCCCGACCAGATATCCGGTTCCCGCGAACACCACACCCGCCATCGACCACACCGCTAGGCGCGCATAGGTCTTCCACGCCTTCTTGCCGAATTTGCGCCGCTTGATCTCGAGCGGCTTCTGCCGCCGGAGATACTTCGGTTCCTCGTCGGCCAGCACTTCCTGCGGATAGGCGTCTGCGTTCATGGCCTTCAATTTTTCCACACGATTACTTCGTTCTCGAGTTCCACACCGTAAGCCTTGCGAACGCGTTCGCGAACGTCATCGATCAACTTCAACATGTCCGCGCAGCTGGCATTTGCTGCGTTGACAAAAAAATTCGCGTGTCGGTCGCTCACCTTGGCGTCGCCTACATGATGGCCCTTTAATCCGAGTTCATCAATCATTCGTCCAGCCGAGCCGCCCGGCGGGTTTTTGAAAATGCAGCCGGCGCTCTTCTGATTCAGCGGCTGGCTCGATCTTCGCTTCTCGTTGCACACCTTGATGCCCGCCAAAATTTCCTTAAACGGCTTCGACGGCAGCTCCAATTTCACGCGCAACATCAAATCGTCCGGCGAAAACGACGTGTGCCGGTAGTCGAACCGGATGTCGTGGCCTTCGAGCTTCTCGATCTTGCCCGTCGCTGCGCGGTACAGCTCCACTTCGCGCACGTGCGTTCCGATTTGCGTTCCGTATGCTCCTGCGTTCATCCGCAACGCGCCACCAATGCTGCCCGGAACGCCGATCAATCCTTCCATCCCGCCCAAATCGCGCTTCGCACAGAACGTCACCGTACCGCCCAGATCCGCCGCCGCATCCACGTGGGCTAGGTTCCCCTCGACGCTCATTCCCGGCAGCGATGTGGGCAAATGCAACATCACGTGGCTTAACTCTCCGTCATCGACCAACACGTTCGATCCGCCGCCCAAAAAACGGTACGGAATGCCGTCCTCCTTCAACAGACGAATCACATCGGGAATCGTCTCGTGCTTCCGCAATTCCAGAATGTCCGTCGTGCCGCCGATGCCGAGATAGGTCTTCTCGACCATCGAAGCGCCGGGCACCAGCTCCACGCCCCGTTCTTTCAGCTTCGCTGCGATCGGCCGGCCGCTAATTCGCATGAGACTCCGCGAACTTTGCGTCCAGCTTCGTCGCAAGCTGCTCGAGCGCGCGATTCACGTTGCCTGCGCCGATCGCCAGCACTGCATCGCCCGGCCGCGCCTCGCGCAGCATGAATTCCATTCCCGCATCCATCGAGTTTGCGTACACCACGTTTTTGTGGCCGGCAAAACTGATCGATTCCGATAGCCGCTCGCCGTTTGCACCCGATATCGGCTGCTCGCCCGCCGGATACACGTCCAGAACCACGAGCACGTCCGCGTCGTTAAAAGAGTTGCAGAATTCGTCCCACAATTGCTTGGTGCGGGAGTAGCGGTGCGGCTGGAACAGGACGAGCAGGCGCCGGAATCCGCAACCGCGCGCAGCCGAAAGCGTCGCGCGAATTTCTGACGGGTGATGGCCGTAGTCGTCGACCAGCGTCACACCTGCGTGAACGCCTTTAACTTCGAATCGCCGCCCCACACCCGCGAACTTCTCAAATCCCTTGCGAATCAATTCCGGAGGAACGTTAAGCGAAAGCGCCACAGCCGCCGCTGCGGCTGCATTGCGCACGTTGTGAATTCCCGGAGGCGATGGCAGATGGAAAATCCCGAGGTCCTCGCCTTTGTAGCTGAGGCGGAACTCGCTCGCGATTCCGTGGAGCTTCACGTCGCTGATTACCAGGTCCGCCTGCTTGGACGTCCCGTACGTGATCAGCGGACGCTTCACACGCGGCAGAATCGCCTGCACGTTTGGCTCATCCAGGCAAAGCACCACCGCTCCATAGAACGGAACGCGGTTCGCAAACTGCACAAACACATCCTGAATCTCTTCGAGCGACTTGTATTGGTCCAGATGCTCTCGATCGATCGTCGTGATCACGGCAACCACCGGGGCAAGCAGCAGAAACGACCGGTCGCTCTCGTCTGCTTCAACCACCATGTATTCGCTTTTGCCCACGCCCGCGTGTGAGCCCGCGTGATTTACGCGCCCGCCGACCACAAACGTCGGATCGAGCCCAGCGGCATCGAGCACCGCAGCCACAAGAGATGTCGTGGTCGTCTTTCCATGCGCGCCCGCCACCGCGATCCCGTACTTCAGCCGCATCAGCTCAGCCAGCATCTCGGCGCGCGGAATCACCGGGATCTTCAGCCGGCTCGCTTCAAGCAATTCTACGTTCGTAGGCTGCACCGCCGAAGAAATCACCACCACGTGCGCGCCGTGAACATGCTCCGCTTCGTGCCCCTGAAAAACCTTCGCGCCCAGTTCTGTCAGGCGCTCGGTCACCGGCGATAGCTTCGTGTCCGAACCGGACACGGCATAGCCGCTCGAAAGCAGCACTTCGGCAATGCCGCTCATGCCACTGCCGCCGATGCCCACCAGATGGATTCGTTGAAAATTGCGAAACGCGCGGTTCATCGCCGCACCAGTCCTTCGAGCATGTCCACCATGTCTTCCACCGCGCGCGGCCGGGCAAGCTTCCGCGCATTGCGGGACATCTCGGCTGTTCTACTGGGCTGGTCCAGCAGGGAGAAAATTTCGTTTGTGAGCCGTTCCGGCGTAAGTTCCGATTGCGGCAGCAGTCGCGACGCACCGGCGTCCTGCATCGCCACGGCGTTCAGCGTTTGATGCGCGTCTGTGGCGGCTCCGAAGGGGATGAAGATGGCGGCACGCCCGGCGGCGGCAACTTCGGCCACCGTGATCGCGCCCGAGCGGCAGACGATTAGGTCCGCCTGGGCAAACCGCTCCGCCATATTCTCGATGAAGGGTACGACCTCCGCTCGGAATTCACGTCGCGCATAAGCCACGCGAACCGCATTATAGTCGCGTTCTCCGGTCTGATGCACGATGAAAAGCTGATTTCTTCGGGACGAAAGTACGTCCAGTGAGTCGATCACCGCACGATTGATCGGCAGCGCACCACTGCTGCCGCCCGTGATCAGGATATGGAACGGATCGCCGGCCGCGCGCTCGTGGTCTGGAATCCCGAAAAACTCTTTACGAACGGGATTTCCTGTTACGACGGCCTTGCGACCGAGCCGCTCAGCGGTCTCCTTGAAGCCTACCGCAACCTGCGACGAAATTTTCGCCAGCACGCGATTCGTGAATCCCGGCTCGACGTTTGGCTCGAACACCACCGACGGCACGCCCGATAGCCGCGCCGCCAGAATCATCGGGCCGGACGCGTAGCCGCCAACGCCGAACGCTACACCGAACTTGTGTTTGTTCAGAATTCGAATCGAGTCGAAGATCCCTGCCGGAACTTTTGCGGCGTTCTTCACCAGCTTCAGCCCGCCGATTCCTTTCAGACCCGCTGCCCGGATCGTTTCAAGCGGCAATCCCGCTTGCGGCACCAGCCTTGTTTCCATCCCGCGCTCGGTTCCTACGATCACCACGCTGCGCACTCCCTCCGGTTCGCGCCGGAGCCATTCTCTGGCCACCGCGATCGCCGGAATCACGTGCCCGCCCGTACCGCCTCCGGCAATCAACAACCGCTTCGTGCGATCGACGCCCGCGCTCATCGGATTTCATGCCGCCGCGGCGCTGCGCCCGAGTTCCTTCGCGTCACAACTCTTCCGCGTGCTGGCTGATATTTAGCAATACACCCGTAGCAAGAAGCATGCCAAAGAGGCTTGAGCCTCCGTAGCTGATGAAGGGAAGCGGAATTCCCTTCGTCGGCAGCATTCCCATCACCACGCTCAGATTGATCAGCGCCTGTCCGACGATCATGGTCGTAATCCCCAGCGCGAGAAACTTCCCGAAATCATCCGGAGCTTTCATCGCCGCCACAAATCCGCGCCACCCATACACCGCGAACAGCACGATCACCACCGCCGCGCCAATGAACCCCAGTTCTTCGCAGATGATCGAAAAAATAAAATCCGTGTGCGCCTCTGGCAGAAAGAACAGCTTCTGCCGGCTCTCCATCAGTCCCACGCCCGTCATCCCGCCCGATCCCACCGCGATCAACGACTGCGCCAGCTGAAACCCGTGTCCGCGAGGATCGGCCGACTGCGAAAAGAACGTCTTCACCCGCTCGAGGCGATACGGCGAGCTCACAATCAGCACCACGATCGCCGGTACCGCCGCTGCCAGCGTAACCGCGATATATCGCAGCGAAATATCCGCCACCCAAAGCATCGCAAAAGCGATCAGGCAAATCATGAATGCCGTGCCCATGTCCGGCTCTTCGAGCACGAGCAGAACGATCATCAGTACCGTGCCGAGCGCGGGCAGCAGCGTGTGCCGGATGTCGTTAACCCCAAAACCTCCCGGCGCTCGCCGGTTCTCAAGAAACCACGCCAGATAGAAGATCACCGCCAGCTTCGCCAGCTCCGACGGCTGCAAACTCAGCGGCCCGATCCGCACCCAGCGATGCACCGAATGCGACCGGTCAAGCAGAAACACCAGCACCAGCAAAACGAGCGTTACGGAAATGCAGGTAAAGATCACGCTGGGCTGGCGCAGCTTCCGGTAATCCGTGTTCACCAGCCAGAACATCCCGGCGATCCCCAGCGCGACATACACCATCTGGCGCAAAAGGAAAATGTAGCCCATTCCAAACTGTTCGCTTGCCGTCATCGCCGATGCGCTGAACACCATCACGGCGCCGAACAGGCAAAGCGCCAGCGTCACGCCAAACAGTTTCCGGTCTGGTTGCAAGCTTCTCGGCATCGCGATCCTTTAGGCGTTCTTGCTGCTTATCCTTTTTCCGGCAGCGGCGTCGCTGTAGCGCCCGCCCCGGCTGACGATTCTTCCGCAAGCTGCTGGACGATTTGCTTGAACATGCGCCCGCGCTGCTCGTAATTCTCAAACTGGTCGAAGCTCGAGCACGCCGGCGCGAGTAGCACCGTGTCGCCCGCCTCTGCCGACGCATACGCCAAATGCACCGCTCGATCCAGAGTATCTGCGCGTTCGATCGGCACGATCGTTCCGATCTCGGCGAGGTCTTCCGCAATTTTTCCAGCCGCCGCGCCAATCAGCAAAATCTGCCGCGCGCGCTCTTTCAGCAACGGCGTCAGCGGCGTGTACGGGCTTCCTTTATCTTTCCCGCCCAGAATCACTCTCAGCTTTCCGGGAAACGCTTCAACCGCTTTCACGGCTGCATCCACATTCGTGGCCTTCGAATCGTTGAAGAACGACACGCCGCCAATCTCCGCCACAAATTCCAGCCGGTGTTCCACGGCCTGAAACGTCTTCACGCCCTTGGCGATTGCCGCAGGGGTCGCCCCCGCGAGATACGAAGCCGCGCAAGCCGCCAGGACGTTTTCCAGGTTGTGCTCGCCGCGCAGTGCGATCTGGCTGCGTTTGGCGAGCTCGACTTCAAAACCTTCATTGCGAAATAGAATGTCGTCGTTCAATAGAAACGCGCCCACGGCCACGCGCTTCTTCCTGCTGAACCAGCACAGGTGCGGCTTCGCCGGCGTTCGCTTAGTAATCTCCGGATCGTCCGCGTTCAGTACCGCCCAGTCCCTCTCGAGTTGGTTTTCAAACATCCGCATTTTCGCCGCGGAATATTCTTCAAACGTCGCGTGCCGGTCCAGATGATCCGGCGTCAGATTCAACAGCACGCCAATCTCGGGCCGGAATGCGTCGACGGTCTCCAGCTGAAAACTGCTCACTTCGGCCACCGTCACATCGGTATCCGAAGACCGCTCGACGAAGGAAAGCAGCGGCGTCCCAATGTTCCCGCCCACGTGCGTCGGAATGTTTGCCGTCTTCAAAATGTGCGCCACCAAAGACGTGGTCGTCGTCTTCCCGTTCGAGCCCGTGATCGCAACAAGCTTTCCGCGTAGGTAGCGCCAGGCCAGCTCGATCTCGCTCCAAACCGGAATCTCTTTTTTGCGTGCCGCTTCAAGCGCAGGAAGATTCGCCGGAACCCCCGGGCTAACCACAATCAAATCCTGTTCGAGAAAACTTTCCGGCCGCATGCCGCCCAGCTCGATCGCAACGCCCGCCTCGCGCAGTCGCTTTATCGTGTCACCAAGCTCGGCTTCGTTGCGGTCGTCGGTCGCCGTAACTGTCGCGCCATACGCCGCGCTGAAAAGCGCTGTGACCACTCCCGTGCGAGCCAGCCCCACTACCAGCACCCGCTTGCCATTCAGATCGAAACCCGGCCTCACCGAACCATCCTCTCGTTTTCCGCGCGCTGCTTGTCGAACGCCGATCTACCGCAATTTCAATGTCGTCAACGAAAACAGCGCGAACACCAGCGCCACAATCCAGAATCGCACAATGATTTTCGATTCGCTCCAGCCCAACAATTCAAAATGATGGTGCAGCGGGGCCATCCGAAAAATTCTTTTGCCCGTCAGCTTGAACGAACCCACCTGCAGGATCACCGAAAGCGCTTCCAACACGAACACGCCGCCGATCGAAAGCAGCAAAAATTCCTGTTTGATGATCACCGCCACCGTGCCGATCGCTCCGCCCAGCGCGAGCGAGCCGACGTCGCCCATGAACATTTCCGCCGGATGCGCGTTGTACCAAAGGAACCCAAGCGACGCCCCCACGAGCGACCCGCAAAAAATAACCACCTCGCCGGCATCGGGAATCTTCTGAATATCCAGATAGTCTGCGAAGCGCGCGTTGCTCGACAAATACGCCAGAATGGTCAGCGCGACGGCGGAAACCAAAACGCATCCGATCGCAAGACCGTCCAGTCCATCCGTAAGGTTCACCGCGTTCGAACAGCCCACAATCACCAGCACCAAGAACAGAACCAGCGGCACGTACGCCAGCGCCCACACGTACTTCACGCCCAGCATCGAATCGATCACCAGGTCCGGGTGCAGCCGCTTGAAAAACGGCACGCTCAACTGCGTCGAATACGCGCCGTGCGTCTGCAGCACCAGCAGTACGATGCCGACCACAACGCAGGTAAGCACTTGCAGCGAGAATTTTCCGCGGGGCGTCAGCCCCATGTTCCGTTTACGCACCACTTTGTTGTAGTCGTCGATGAATCCAATCGCGCCGAACGCCAACGTCGCACCAATCGCAAGCAGCACGTACGCATTGCGCAGATCGGCCCACAGCAGTGTGGGAATCACAATCGATGCGACGATCAGCACGCCGCCCATCGTCGGCGTCCCCGCTTTCTTCTGATGTCCCTTCGGCCCTTCCTCGCGGATGTACTGCTTCACCTGCAAATCCCGCAACCGCTCGATCATCCACGGGCCAAGCAGCAGCGAGAGCAGCAGCGCCGTAAGGCTCGCCACCGCTGTTCGCACAGTGATATAGCGAAACACGTTCAACGGGCTGAAATGCGGACGCAGCGCGTAAACCAGGAGCCAGTAGAGCATCTCAGCCTTTTTTCTCCGCGGACTCAGCGGGTGCTTTCGATTTCGCCGCGCGCTTGTGTTCCGCGTCGATCGCTTCCAGGATCCGTTCCATCTTTACGCCGCGCGAGCCCTTCAGCAGCAGTAAGTCTCCCGGCTCGACAAACGCAGTCATAAAGTTTGCCGCTTCCTTCGAATCCACGAAAAATTTTGCCCGCTCTTTCGGGTAACCCGCATCGACCGCTGCATGCACCAGCTCGGCCGCGTCGCCATTCACTCCGATCAACCAATCGATCGATTTCAGCGCCGCCACCACGCGCCCGCAATCGCGATGTAGTTCCGCCGAACTTCCGCCCAATTCCCGCATCTCGCCCGCCGCCAGAACCCGCCGCTTGTAACCTGGCGTCGTGGCAAGAAGTCGTGCCACGGCGTCGAGCGCCGTTGGGCTTGAGTTGTAGCTATCATTGATCACCGTGAATCCCGCTTCGAACGGCACCACTTCGCCGCGCTTGTCCGCCGGGTGAAGCTCTGGAAAAACTTCCGCCGCTTCGGCCGCGCCGATGCCCCAAACGCTCGCCCCCGCCAGCGCCGCTACCGCGTTCATCACGTTGTGCCTCCCGATAAATGGCAAATCCAGCCGCGTCCTGCCTTGCGGCCACACAAAATCGAAACTCGTTCCACTCACGCCGCGCTCTTCGATCTTTTCCGCGCGAAACGCCGCTGCGCCTTTCGAAGCCGCCGCGTCGCCCGTCCCGTCGAACCAACGAACGTCGCCATGCGCGACACTCTGAAACTTCGCCACGCGCTCATCCGCCGCATTCAGCACCGCCGTCGCATTCGGCCACGGCAGATGCTCGATCAGTTCGCGCTCCGCCAGCGCAATCTCTTCAATCGAGGCAAAAAACTCCAAATGCTCCACCGCAATCCGCGTGATCACTCCCACGTCGGGCTTCGCGATCTTCGTCAGGCGCGCAAGTTCGCCCGTGTGCGACATGCCCATCTCAATCACCGCCGCGTCGTGTTCGTCATCGAGCTTCAGCAGCGTGAGCGGCAAGCCGTACTCGTTGTTCAGGTTCCCCTGCGTTTTCAGAACGCGCATCCGCGAGCCCAAAAGCGCCGCGAAGATTTCTTTTGTTGTGGTCTTGCCCACCGACCCGGCCACGCCGCCGATTCGCCGCCCCGGTTTCGCCCGCCTCCAAATCTGGCAGGCGCGGGCGGCCAACCGATGCAAACCTTCGAGCGTGTCGTCCACAACAAACACTTTCCCTGCAATTTCGTTGCTGAACTCCGCTGCACGGCTTCGCGCCACCACCGCCGCCACCGCGCCACCATCAAGAGCGCTTGCCACAAAACCGTGTCCGTCGTGACGCGCTCCGTGTATCGCAACGAACAACTCGTCGGGCTGAATCGTTCGGGAATCAATCGAGACGCCGGCCACCCTGGCCAGGGAGGCAAGCTGCGCCGGGAGCGCGACGCCCAGAGCTTCGGCGAGTTGGCCGGCCGTCCACCGCAATCGTCCATCTCCCCAAGGCTGGGTCTCATTCGCACGCTCACCGTCGAAGCGCTCGATTGGACTGCCAGTTCTACTGCACTGGTTTACCTGGCCGCCTTCGAATATCCCTTGCGCCGCAAAATCTTTCGCGCCACTTCGCGATCGTCGAATTCAAACGTCCGGTCGCGATAGATCTGATAATTCTCGTGGCCTTTCCCGGCGAGCAGCACGATGTCGCCCTTCCGGGCTTCATCGATCGCCAGCTCGATCGCGGTTTCGCGGTCCGGCTCGATGCGGTAATTCCCGTTTGCTTTCTGCAAGCCGACGATTAGATCGTTGATGATCCGTAGCGGATCTTCCGTGCGCGGATTGTCGCTCGTCAGAATCACCAGATCGCTCAACGCACCCGCAGCCTCGCCCATCGGCGGCCGCGTCGAGCGGTCGCGTTCTCCGCCTGCGCCGAAAAGCGTGATGATTCGCCCGGAAGGATTCAGCTCGCGCACGGTTGAGATCAGATTGCGCAACGCGTCGTCCGCATGCGCGTAGTCGACCACCACCAAAAACGGCTGCCCCTCATCGATCCGCTGAAACCGTCCGGGAACCTGTTCGAGGTTCGTGATGCCCGCTTCAATCTTCGTCGCAGGAACGTCCAGCGCGATCGCAGCGCCAATCGCCGCGAGTATGTTGTAAACGTTGATCCGCCCGACCAGCGGCGCCTTCACGTCGATTTTTCCCACCGGCGTCTGCGCGGTGAATTCCAGTCCCTCAAAACTCAGCGCCACTTTCCTTGCGCAAAGATCGGCCGAGTCCGCAAAACCGTAAGTCAACGTTCGCTTCGCCAGACCCTCAAGACGCGGCGCGTACAAATCATCCGCATTTATAATCGCGACGTCCGGCGCACCATTGCCAGTCCCCTCAAAAAGCGTCCGCTTCGCCGCGAAGTAGTCGTCAAATGTCTTGTGAAAATTCAAATGGTCGCGCGTCAGGTTCGTGAAGATCGCTGCCGCGAAATGGCAGCCCCACACGCGATCCATCGCCAAGGCGTGCGAGCTGACTTCCATCACCGTATGGGTCCCGCCCGCGTCGCGAATCTCCGCAAACATCTGCTGCAAATCCACCGACTCTGGAGTGGTGTTCTTCGACTTCCGGCTGCCCTTCGGCGTCTGGTAGCCCGTCGTCCCGATTCGTCCCGTCGTAAATCCGGCAGCGTGCAGAATCGAATCGACGATGAACGTAATCGTCGTCTTCCCATTTGTTCCCGTAACTCCGACCAGCTTCAGCGCATCGGCCGGATGGCCGTAGAAATTCGCCGCCGCCAGCGCCAGCGCTTTCCGTTCGCTCTGCGCCGTAAGCTCGATCCACGCAACATGCGCCGGGGCATTCGCAGGACGCGGCAGCGCGCTCGCCACCGCCATCGCTCCCGCCGCAATCGCCGCCCCCACAAATTCATTTCCGTCGGCTTTCGTACCCGGCAGCGCAAAAAACAAACTACCGGGCCCCACCACGCGGCTATCGCACGCAACTCCGCTCACGCGCAGCTTTGCATCATTCGCGCGCGTCAGCCGTGCCGGATCAATTCCTTTCAGCACATCACTCAATTCCATCGTGCTCGCACCATCGCGAGCCAAACGAGCCGCCGCTGTCCGCACTTCGGGTTCCCCTTCCATCATCATTTTCAACGGGCCGCCCTCGCCGCCGAGGCGGGCACGAGCTTTGCCGCCGCGCGTCCAAACCGCACGGTCACTTCACTTCCGCGTGGAACCACCGTCCCGGCTTCGGGCGCTTGCTCAACCGCAAGACCGTTGCCAATCAACCGGGGAGTGATGCCCAGGCGCGAACATTCCTCAATCACGCCGCGCACGGGCTGCCCTTCAAAATTCGGCAATTCGATCCCCTGATCGTTGATCGCCACCGTATCATTCGTTGGGCCGCTGGACGACGTTTGCGCTGCCGCCGCTTCAAAACTCGCCTCATCCTTGGAATCCGCCGCCGTCGTCACTTCCTTTGCGCCCCTGTTCGGTTTCACGTTGCTGGCAGTCTCTTCGCTCGAAACATACGGCACGTCGTGCGGCACTTCCAGGTACGCCAGGCTTTGCTCCGCAATTCTTTTGAAGACCGGTCCACCTAGATTTCCTCCCATGTGCTGGCCGACCGGCGAATCGAACATCACGAGGATCGTTATCGCCGGTGTATTCACCGGCGCGAACCCGACAAACGACGCCACGTACTTGGTCGGCGAATACCGACCGGTCTTTTCGTCAATTTTCTGCGCCGTGCCGGATTTTCCCGCCGCGGTGTAACCATCAAGCTTGGCTGACTTCCCGGTTCCCTTCAGGATCACCGTCTCCATCATTTCGCGTAACGTCGCCGCCGTTTTTTCGTCCGTCGCCTGATGCGGTTCGGCGCGCGGCGGCAGCGGACCGCCAGACCCGCCCCTCACAGACTCTATAATCTTCGGCGTGTATAGCGTCCCGCCGTTCGCGATGGCTGAGACCGCAGAAATGATTTGAATCGGGGTGACGCTCACTTCCTGCCCGATTGCCACCGATCCGATCGAACTCGGCGTCCAGTTCTCCACTGGCCTTAGAATTCCGCGATTTTCACCGGGCAATTCGATTCCGGTCAGCTGCCCGATCCCGAAGTCGCGAATCGTCTGATAAAAACGCGGCGCGCCCAATCGCAGCGCGATCTTGATCGTGCCTACGTCGCTCGAATTCGCCAGCACGTCGCTCACGCTCAAGACGCCAAATGGCATGTGATCGTGGATCAGCCGGCCCGCCACCACGATACTGCCCATCTGGCAATCAACTAACTCATTGGGATTCGTCAGGCCTCGCTCGAGCGCGCCGGCCATCGTTATCATTTTGAAAGTCGAGCCCGGTTCGTACGCCGCGGAAACCGCGCGGTCCATCCTCACTTCGTCCGAATATTTCCCCGCGTCATTCGGATCGAAAATCGGAGAGTTTGCCACCGCCAAAAGATTCCCTGTGTTCGGGTCTTGAATCACCACAGCCCCGCTCGGGGCCTTTGATTCTTCCATCCCGCGCGCCAACTCTTTTTCCGCGATGTATTGCAGCGTTTCGTCGATCGTCAGCGTCACGCTTGCGCCCGGATCGGCCGCTGCTTCGTGCGCGTCGTAATGCCGCTGCTTGCCGTCGGCCATCACCACGCCATGGCCCGGCTTTCCCCGAATCCATTTATCCAGCGAGTGCTCGATTCCGCCGATGCCCTTCTCATCCGTATCGACGTAGCCCAGCACGTGCGCGAGCAACTCGTGCTGCGGATAAACGCGCCGGTTCTCTTTCTGAAAGAACACGCCTTTCAGATTCATTTCCTCGATGCGTTCAACCGTTTCGGGGGAAAGTTTTTTGGCAAGCCGCACGGGCTTGCTGGCATTGACGATTTTCTGTTCGAGTTCTTCGGCGGGAACGTCCAGCGCGCGCGACAAAAGCCGCGCCACCATGCCGGCGTCGTTGATGTCCGAAGGATCGCCGAACACCGAATCCATCGGAATGCTTTCGGCGAGTTCGCGGCCCTTTCGATCGTAGATCGGGCCGCGCGTGGGACTGATTTCGAATGTGCGCTGCTGTTGACGCTGGGCTTTTGCGAAGTACTCGCCGTAGCAGAAAAGCTGGAGATACGCCAGGCGGCCCACCACCGCCGCCATCCAAACCACCGCCACGGCCCAGATCAACAACCAGCGGAGACGCGGCTTGCGCTGCTCCATCGATTCCGCCTAACGTACGAAAAACTCGTGCCGGCCACCGTCCGTCAGGCGCCGAAGCGGGCTGCATCGAGCGAGCCCAATTGTTCGTTCCGACCGCGCGATTTTGTCGTGCGCTATGGCTGCTGCGCCGAAGCTAGACGTGCCTGGGCCAGCACCGGCTCTGCGCTTCCGTCCGAACTGACCGCTTCGCCGGGCTGATGCACCGTCATTCCCAGTTCGTTTTCCGCGATCGAATCGACGCGCCCCGATGAAGCGAGCGAGCTGACTTGCAGGTGCAAGCGCTTGTTCAGTTCCGCGGACTCCGCTCGCTGCGCCTCCAGTTGCTGCACTTCGTAGCGCAGCCGGATGCACTCGAAATGCTGCCACGCGTAAATCAAAAGAAACGCAGCGATCGCGCTGCCCACCGCTACGCGGCGCCAGTAATCCTTCAAACGCGCCGGGGCCACGGGCCGAATCAGGCGCGAATTATCAATTCGTTTTACTGTGAAATATTCCGTCATCCCCGCACCTCGGGCGCCTGGCTTTCCGCCGTCGCCAACTTCTCAACTACTCGCATCTTCGCGCTCCGCGCTCGCGGGTTTGTGGCCGTCTCCGCGTCGCTCGGCACGATCACGTGCTTCGTCAGAACTTTGTACTCGCCCGTGCGAGCCAGGTCCTGAAACGATCGCTTCACCACCCGATCTTCGAGCGAGTGATAGCTGAGGACGATCAAACGTCCTCCTTGATTCAAAGTGGCAGGGGTCCGCGAAAGAAACTGCCCGAGTTCCTCCTCTTCTCGATTCACCGCTGTCCGCAGCGCCAGAAACGTTTTTGTCGCGGGATGCAGTCTCTGCCTTCCCCTTGCTGTACGTCCCCCTGCCACAACCGTTGCCAGGTGCTCGGTATCGCGGATCGGTCGCGCACGCACGATCGCCCTGGCGATTCTGTAGGAATCTCTCTCCTCGGCGTTGTTATAGAGGAGATCGGCCAGCTCTTTCTCTGACCACTGATTCACAATTTCGTCCGCTGTTAGCGGATTGTCGGGATTCATCCTCATGTCCAGGTCGGCAGCCCAGCGGAACGAAAATCCGCGTTCAGGGGTATCCAATTCGAGAGTGGAAATTCCCAGGTCGGCGATCACTCCATCGAATGGCGGGAGTTTGTTCTCCACCGCCGCTTCGCCGAGTTGTGAAAATTCCCGGTGCACCAGAATCACCCGTTCCCTGAAAGGCTCCAGCCTGTCCCTGGCGATCGCTAAGGCCTGCGGATCGCGATCCAGCCCCAGCACCCGCCCCGTGGTCAACCGTTTCGCAATCTCTAAAATGTGGCCGGCGGTTCCGACCGTCGCATCCGCATACGTTCCCTCGGGCCGAATCCTCATCCAGTCCAAAACTTCAGCCAGCAGGACCGGCGTATGCAGAACGGTCAAAACTTAAATTCCCAGGCTTTCCAGTTCCTTCTGATCTTCGGCCGTGATCGGGTTGCGGTTCAGCTGGTCGACGAATTTCGCGTGATTCCAGACTTCCAGGAACGTCAACCGCCCCTGAACGTCGATCTCACCCTTCATTTCCGCCGATTCCCGAAGCACGGGTGGAATCAGGATGCGCCCCTGCCCATCCACCTCGACCACTTGTCCGTAGTAGTTGGCGCGGGCCAGGAATTTCTGTTTGGCCTGGTTCTGCGAGGAAACTTTCGCCAGCTTGCGTTCGATTTCTTCCCACGCTTTCATGGGAAAAATTCTGGCGTAAGCGCCCGTGTCGCTGGTGATGTAGAACTTCTTGCCCGTCTTGCGCAGTTCGACCAGGAAGTCGGCAGGAATTTTCATTCTGCCCTTTTCGTCGACCGTCGCTAGATAGTTGCCCCGCAGCATGAAGTCCCGTCCGCCACTCGCCCCGCGTGTGCGCCCTTTCTTTCACTCGCTGGCCGCCCGACCACTGTTTAACATTTGCTACCACTTCGCGCCACTTTCTACCACTTTGGTCCCCGATTGTAGATGCACTGCAAACCATGTCAAGGCCTATTCGCGGCGTTTCTCTTTTTTCTTGTGGGAATATTTTTTGCGAGGAAAAGTTCTCTTGTGGAACGCCTCAGACAAAACCACTACTAATTGTGGGACGCACCCTCGCGGTGTCTAAGCGCTGCATACAGCGTTGCAGAATGCTTCTTGGCGTGTTTCGTAAGAGTCAACATCGCACCAACTTTTTTGAATCTCTTGCTTGCTTTCGCAAGTTTGAGACGGCTTCACCTGCTCGCGATGCGCGCGAGCTGGCAGCCGTTGGGCGTACCAGTTCGGCTTCGCTTGCAACGACGCGACTGCGCGCTCGTTCCGAACCGGAACTGCGCCGGCTCGTCGAAACTGAGTTGCGGTGTTGAGTCAGGCGGGGCGGTTCTATCGAACTGCACACGCGCAAAAGCGCGCGAATTACGGATTGCGGACCGAATCAAGGCCGCGCAGCACGGATTGCTCGTCGGGCGAAAGCCCCTGCATGAATCGCGGATCGTTTAGCGCCGCCTGGCGGTCGGCGGGACTCATCTGTTGGAGCGTGTGCAGCCGCCCGGTTACAAGCTGCTTGCGATCCGGTGACATCGCCTGCCATTTCGGCAACAGTGTCCTCTGCACGTACTGGCGCTGCTCGGGTGACATGCGCTGCCAGGTTTCCTGGCGGTCGCGAATCGCGTTGCGCTCCGTAGGCGACAGGCTGTTCCACTTCTGCAAGTTTTGCCGGATCTGCGCCTGCTGCGCCGGCGGCAAATTCCTGAACCGCTCGTTGTTTTGCATGAATCGCTGCTGCTCTTCCGGCGAGCGGTCTCTTAAATTCGCCGCCCATTTCGCGGGCAGGTTAGACATCTCGCGCCCGCCATTCGCTGTTTGCGAATTCGTCGCTGGACGAGAAGCATTCATCTCGCCGTTCGCGGATTGAGGAATCGCACCGGTGCGCGGCGCGCTCGCAGACATGCTCGGAATCGTGTTGGACCTTTGCGGGTTATACGCGCTGGGATTGTTCGCTGGTTGTCCGCGCATTGGAGCGCCGGCTTGCGGCTCGGCAGCCCGCGCCGGAGCGCGGTATCCACCGGGACCGCGGCCTGCCTGTCGATTCGCATACGGGTGATAATTCGGGTGAGGAGTGCTAACGCGCGGCGCCGGCGCATGTCCTCCGCCACCGCCGTGGTGTTGCGCGCGGACACACGGCGCCGCAAGCCCTACGAGGAGGGCCAGCGCAATCGCACCCAGTGTCCTTCTGCTACGCATCTCATTTCTCCGCTGCCATCGCCGGAGTTATTCCTCGGTCGCCGGTTGCTGCTGTCCGGTCTTCTGATCGGCCGGCTGCGCGGCGGGCTGAGCTTCGGTCGCCTGATCCGCCGGAACTTCAGACAGTGCGTCAAACTTGCTCAGCACGTCGTAATTTTCCAAAACGTCGAGATCCTTGATCGCCTCAAAGTCCTGCTGATCGGCTCCAAGGTTCGGATTCGCATTCTCGCGCGGAAGCTTCGCCATCCAAACGCTCAATGCCAGGAGCAGCGCCATCGAGAACGCCAGCCGCGGTTGGGGCACAAGCCACGAGAACCAACGCGGACGCGCCTCTTGCGCGATCCGCTCGCGAACGCGCGCATCGAATCCCGTCGAAGGCTCGATTGCTTCCACATGGTCCAGCGCGCCGAACAGCATGCGGAACTCTTCGGCCCGCATCCGGCAGCTCGCGCACGACGCCAGGTGATCTTCCACCTCGGCCCGGTCCGCCGAATTGGCCCGGCGGTCCAGGTACGCAATCAGTTGTTTCGAAACGTCGTCACACTTTTTGATGGTCATCAGGCCCGTCCTCCCCTGCTAGGCTCAGCCGGCTGGGAAACCAGAGGGGCCAGTTGCACTCGCAGGGTTTCGTAAGCGCGGAACAAGAGGGACTTGAGCGCGCTTTCCGAACAATCCAAAATCTTCGCGATATCCGCGTAATCCATCTCTTCGTACTTGTGCAGCAATACCGCAACGCGCTGCTTTTCCGGCAGCGCCGATATTTTCTGGCGGATGAATTCGGTGCGGTCGCGTTCCATCATGTGCTCGTCAATGCGCTGATCGCGCGACGGCAATTGGAGCGGCGGAGCTTCATCTTCCTCGACCGGAGCGTCGATCGAAACGTCCAGCTGGCGGTGCCGGTTATCCCGCACCGAATTCAACGCCAGATTCGTCGCGATCCGGAACAGCCAGGTCGTGAATTTCGCGCTGGGAGAATATTGTGCGCGCGCTTTGTAGACGCGGAGGAAGACTTCCTGAGCCAGATCTTCAGCCGTCGCCCGGTCGCGCACCATTCGAAACAGAAAGTTCACCAGTGGCGAGCGATACTTCTGCAGCAGAAGTTCAAAGGACGCTTCGTCCCCTGCCTTCACGTCCAGCATCAGTTGGACGTCAGACCTGGTCATAGCCTCCACATTGTATCTAACACCCGTCGCACCATAAAGTTGCAAGGCTTCAGCGTGTTCCATACGTGGGGCTCTCCGTCCCTAGAGATGAAACCCGTCACCGGGGCAAAAGTTGCCTCGTCGAGCCGTGCCGGGCGGCGCAGCAGTGCTGTCGCGCAACACCACGCAAACCATTATTAACAATCGGCTTACGTCGGGAACGATTCGGATATACACCGAACCCACGGGAAGACGCCTAGAGGTGAAACGCTAGTTTCACCGCAACCACTATGGCGACACCGACGAAGACAAGAACGGCCGTTCCGGGACCGGGTTCGCGGTTGGCTTCGGGAATCAAGTCAGAAGCTGCTACGTAAAGGGCCACTCCGGCTGAAAGCGGAAGCGCGTAGCCCACCGTTCCGCGGACTGCGAACATGAAGATCATCCCGGCGAGGGTCGCGGCGCCCAGAAGCACAGACGAAAGGAATGCGGTGCGGCGGCTGCGTCCGCTGGCGAGCATGATCGAGGCGACTGTGAATCCTTCAGGGAGCTTGTGCAGGAATATCGCGACGAAGATGACGCCGCCAAGCCAACTGGAAACCAGCAGTCCGGCGGCGATGGCTACGCCGTCGAAAAAAGTGTGAATGCCCAGACCGAGAAGAGCTGCATAGCTGGCGTGGGAGTGAGCGACTTCGTCGTGGTGCTCCTCTTCGCCGAAATGAAAATGCGGCGCCAGAGTGTGCTCGAAAAAGTGAACCAGGAAATATCCGGCGAGCACCCACAGGAAAACCGCTGAAGTGTCCCCGAGCGCGTGAGAGCCGGCGCCACCTTCGCCCGTCAGCGCGAGCGATTCGGGAATCATTTCCAGCACCGAAGTGGCGAGCATGAAGCCCGCGCCGACGGCGATGAAATATTTCAAATAGTGACGCGACCATTCGCGATGCGCCACCAGCACGCCGCCGAGCACGTTCGCGCCGGCCGCCGTGACGCCAAGCAGCGCGCCCAAAAGCATTCGGTTTGAGTTGAGGTCCATCGAAGTTGCGCGGCGACCTTCACCGCGAGCCCCAAAGAAACGATAGCGCGCTATCCCGAGTTACTACCCAGAGTGGCGGAACGTAATCACGTCGCCGTCCTGCACGATGTACTCTTTGCCTTCCAGGCGCACCTGGGCCTTTTCGCGCGCGGCGGCGATGCTGCCTGCGTTCACCAGATTTTCCCAGTTCACCACTTCGGCTTTGATGAACCCGCGCTCGATGTCGCTATGGATCGCGCCGGCCGCTTCCTGCGCGTTCATTCCGCGCTTGATGGTCCACGCGCGGCATTCGGGTTCGCCGGCGGTCAAAAACGAAATCAGCCCGAGAAGCTGGTAGCTTGCCTGAATCAGGCGATCGCGCCCCGACTCCTTCAGCCCGTACGCGCTCATCATTTCCGCCATTTCCGCGTCAGGCAATTCGGAAAGTTCGGCTTCGATTTTTCCGCAGAACGGAACCACCAGCGTCTTCGGCTTCGACGTCAGCTTTTCCAGCTGGTGCTTTTCGATTACGCGATCGATGTCGCCCGCTTCTTCGTCGCCCAGATTCAACACGTAAAGCATCGGCTTGCGCGAAAGCAGTTCGAAGCTGCTCAGCATTTTCAGTTCTTCCGGCTTCAGTTCTAATTCGCGCAGCGGCGTCTCCGCCTCCAGAGCAGCGCGGCACTTTTGCAGCACCCCCAATTCCGCTTCGAGCGCCGGCTCTTTCTTTTTCTTCAGGTCTTTTTCAACGCGTTCGATCCGCTTCGAGAGTTGCTCTAGGTCGTTGAGCATAAGTTCGATCTCAACCGATTCGATGTCGCGCATCGCGTCCAGCTTGTCGCCCGCGTGCGGCACGGCCGGATTCTCAAACAGTCGTATCACGCTCGCGAGCGAATCCGCCTCGCGAAGCGGCACCAGCGACGCGGAATTCTTCTCGCGATCCTTCTGCAGTCCGCCGACATCGACAAACTCGATCGTGGCGAACGTGTTTTTCTTGGGGTGATAAATCTCGGCGAGCTTCAACACGCGCGCGTCGGGCACTTTTGCGATCCCGACGTGCGCTTGATTCGGCGTGCTCCGGCCCTCCACCTTGGCCTTCGTGAGGATCCGGAACAAGCTCGACTTCCCTACCTGCGGCAATCCAATAATTCCTGTTTTCATAAGCCGACGATAGTACCACGCCGCACCGCTACGCGCTTCGACGGCGTCACCATCGCTACAGGGAGGTCCTTATCGGTACTTCGGCAGCGATCGCTTGGCGAGGCTGTCCGCGCGCTACTCGTCCGGAAGGACCGGCAGCACCATCGTGCTCACGGTGGAAGGATCATCGCGCAGCTTCAAATACAACAGTGTTCCATTCGGTCGCGGCACACTGAGCGTGGAATCCACAAATCCGGCGGGCACGGGAACCGTGTTTTTGAACTGCGCGTCGGACGCCACCGAATCGATCAGAAATAAATTCGTCCCGCTCAATTCGCACTGGCGATCCGGCTGGTCCGGGCAGCGGATTTCCTTTAGCGACGGAACGCGCACGATATTCACGAGAGGCATCCAGTCGCCGTTTACGCCGTCGGCGTCGATCAGTCGAAACCTCACCGGCCCAAATGCCGACGCGCCGAAATCCTTGGCCGGATTGAAAATGGCGAGCGCCGTCTGCGTATCCTGCAGGATCAAATTGCCGCCCGCCTCGCTCAGCAGCATATGAAACGATTCATCCGTGGTGGCCACTTCGATCTTTTCCCCGCGCGAAAACTTTTCCGGCATTTCGACCTTCACAAAAAACGAGAGCCGCCCGTCCTGCGATAGCTCGTCGTCATTGCCGAAGCGTATGGCCGAGTCCGCGGGACCGCGCTGCACGCTTTTGTTAAGGAGCTCGGCTTTTGGACGCGGCGGTTGAACGGTGGTTTGCAGATCGAGCACGCGTCCGTCGGTGAGCGCGACATGCGCGACCAACTTTTCTTCCGGCTGCAGCGTCGCGGCCGGGGAATTGTTCTGCGTAATGAGCTGCAGCTCGTCTTTTTGTTCCGCGCGCGAAAACTTCGCCGGAACGAAATGAATTCCGTTCAGCTCGGCGCTGCCTACCTCGTCCAGCCGCGTTCCCTTCAGCACGCCCTGCCGGTCGCCGGCGTTAATTGTGAACCGGTCCAGATGCGCGGCCTCTGCATACGCGTGCAGACTCAGTTCGTCCGGCTCGGCCAGGCCGTATTGCTTCAGCTTCAGCTTCACTTGCCCGGCCGTTTGGTCCTTCAGCGGAATCTGCACTTCGAGCTGGTCCGGTTTAGCGAGCTTCCAGGTCACCTTCAAATCGTCGCCGTTCGCTGCAGCGGCCGTAATTTTTTCCACGCACGACGCAGACGTCGATCGCAAATGAATGGAATCCTCGCGGCCCACAATCAGGGCGCTCTGGTCCGCCGGCGGGACAATCCAACTCGCTACGCGCCCCGACCGCAGTTCAAAAGCCGGGCCTGTGAACGCGTCGAACCCCCATTTCCCGCGAAGAGTGCCTTTCGCTTCGGGATCCAGTTGCCCGGCATGCAGCTTTTTCGTGTCGATTAGAAATCCGCCCCGCGCGGCATCTGGTTCGGCCGGAAGATCGATGCCTGGACCCGATTTGCTCTCGACGTGAAGAACGAAATCATGCGCGAAATTCGTTGCGAACGCCAAAGGAGCGCCCTCGACCGACAGAACCAACGGCGCTTTCTGCAAGCAGAAAATTTCTTTGGAATCCACCGGCCGCAACGGAGGCAGTTGCGCTGCTTCCACCGCCGGAAGCGCAGCGACGAGCACCGACTTCGGTTTGCGGAACGAGGGAGGGTTGTTGAGTCGAAGGCTCAACTCCAGATGCTTCGGGAGCGCAAGAGCTGGTATGTATTGGTATTCCGCCGTGTGGATGTTGCCCAGAATCCGCGCCAGATCCACTACGGCGGCCACATACGGGCTGTAATAGCCACTACCCATCAGCGAAGTTGTGCTGACCGCATTGATCAGATCCGAAGACGGGCCGGAGGTAAGCGCAGTCACCATCGACTGCGTGTGCCCATCATCCATCACAAGTTGATCGGTATTCTGCACCAGGCACGGCGCCTGTTGCTCGGTCGGCTTATCGAAACACTGTTGTTCTACTTTGATGTTTAACGTGCGTGCGAGCAGCGCCGAGCGATCTTTAAGTTCTTTGGGATCCGTGTCGGAGGTTTCCTTCACCTCTTCCAGATATTTCTCCAGACGCAACCGGTCCAGGCTGGCTTGATTCAGGTCCTGCGACGCGCGGACGAATGCTCCCGGTCTCCCCTTCACTGCCGCACGCAGCGTGGTGAAGTCGCCGCCCGTCTCGGGCGCGAGAAACAACAGCGTTTGCTGAGCTTCCGTTGGCACGGTGACGACGATTCCCTCCTCGCGCACTTGTTTCGTCCAGGTGTCTGCGCGGATGAAATAGTCGTCCGGCGGCGGGTTTGTCGACCCGCGAAGAAACGCGACGATCAGGACGTAATGGACGGACTGGCTGTCGGGAAAATCCGGATGAATCCACACCCGGTCGCCGGGCTGAAGATTCGGAACATCGGAGATCGGCAGCGTCTTTTCGCCGCGCGTGACGGTAACTTCCACACGCGGGCCCGCCAAATCGAAAGTCGCCCCATCCGCGCGAGCGGATTTCGTTCCAATGAACAGCTGCGTGACAACAGCGATACTCGAAAGTGCAAAAATGCAGGCAGCCGAAAAACGGGAGGAGATGATCCTCATTTCTAAAGTCGCTCCTGAGGCCGGAATCAACATTTTACTACCTTTGAAATCCGGTCTGGCAAGGTTAATGTGCGACTGTTTGTTACCTCTCACTTTCTCTCTTTCGCGGCATGACCTGTTTCGGCTTCTGTGGTTTATCCTGTGGACTCAACCATGGCTAGCGAACTGAAACTTCCCTACGACCACGTCAGCGCGCACGCGCATCTTACGGCGAAAGACAAGCGCCTCGCGCGGCTGATCGAGAAAAACGGCGAATTTAAATTTCAACTGGACACCTGCGACAGCGTGTACGAATCGCTGCTCGAAGCGATCGTCTACCAGAGCATTAGCGGCAAAGCCGCGGCCAAAATTTATTCGCGCATCAAGGCGCTCGGCTTCGAAGGCCGCTGCCCTACTCCGCAGCAAATTCTCGCGACCCCGATTCGAGCGCTCCGCGAAGCCGGTCTTTCCGGCGCGAAAGCCACGGCGATGCACGATCTGGCGCAGAAGACGCTCGACGGCGTGGTCCCCACGCTGGACGCGGCTCACGCGCTCACGGACGAGGAACTGGTGGAGCGTCTGATTACTGTTCGTGGCATCGGCGCGTGGACGGTGGAAATGTTTTTGATTTTCCGCCTGGGGCGGCCGGACGTGCTGCCGATTCACGATTACGGCGTGCAGAAGGGCTACGCGCTCACGTACGGCAAGAGATTTATTCCCAAGCCGCGCGAGCTGGCGGCGTTTGGTGAGCGGTGGCGGCCCTATCGCAGCATCGCCAGCTGGTACATGTGGCGCGCCGTCGAACACTATGGAAAAAAACGCAGGGTGACCAAAGAACCGCCGAAGAAACGCAGGAAGATACCAACCAAGAGGCCTCTAACGAAGCGTAAGGCGAAACGAGCTACGAAAAATCGTCGCGTCAAGCGAAGGTAATAAACTTTACCTACGAAACGTGCCGATGCTACCCGCGTCAGCCAACTTTCCGATTGCCGACCGCGACGCTCGCTGGCTGCATTTCGACGATTTCAATTCTGGCAAAACCTCACGTGCTTGGCCGCTGACAATGGCCGCGCACGCTTGTAAAATAGGCAAGTTTTGCCTGTGATCTACTCGATGGGATTGCGCACTGTAAGATAGAGCGACGCGAGCCCGATTAGAAACACCGCGCCCTCCAGGCCCACCGAAACGGAGTGCAGCTTGTCGAATTCGGCGCGCCGCGGATCGGTCGGCGGCGTCTTTTCCACCGAGCCCATCTGCGTGCGCAACTCAGCCATCCGGTGCGTGACTTTGTTCTGCGAGATCGCCGTGAGCAGCACCATGAGCACCACGCCAATCATTCCCGGCCGCCCGAACGCGCGAATCGATCCTTCGATCGCTCCCCCGGCAAGAAGATAGACGATCGCGGCGATCAATCCCAGCAGATGCAGTCGCGATAGCGAAGGCCCAACCAGCCGTCCGGCCTCATCTGTCGAACCCAACACCGCAAACGCCGTCGGAGCAACCACCGCGCTGAAGTAAAAAATCGACCCAATCCACGTCCCCAGCGCCAGCACCTGCAAGAACCTCAAAAAGTTCGTCATTAGCCTCTATCCCACAGGTTAGACTCGACAAAAGCCAACCGAGTTTCGGCCGATTGCCGACAAAAGTACAGGCACAGCTTAAGCACAAGGAAGCAATTTCGCCGTTCAAGCCGTCTATGGGGTAGTGGCAAACTGGGTGGGCACGACTTTAGACAGGGTGATGGTGGGCGACAAAGGACTTGAACCTTTGACCTCTCCCGTGTGAGGGGAGCGCTCTAACCAACTGAGCTAGTCGCCCGCAGAATCTAAATTTGTAGCAGAAGGCCTTGGGAATTGCAAACCACGACTATGAATCCCGCAGGCACGCGCATCGCCGACCTGGTCCGCTCGATTTCGCGAGTGGTCAAGGGCAAGGACGAGGTGATCAAGCTCGCCCTCACCACCTTGTTCGCGCGCGGCCACCTGCTGATCGAAGACGTCCCGGGCGTGGGCAAGACCACGCTGGCGCACGCGCTCGCTCGTTGCTTCCGTTGCTCTTTCCAGCGAATCCAGTTCACCTCAGACCTGCTGCCGGGTGATGTGATCGGGATCAGCATGTTCAATCCAGTGTCGCAGGAGTTCGAGTTCAAGCCGGGCCCAATTTTCGCGAACATCATCGTTGCCGACGAAATCAACCGCACCACTCCCAAGACGCAGTCGTCGCTGCTCGAAGCGATGAACGAAGCGCAAGTAACCGTGGACAATCACACTCACGCGCTGCCGAATCCGTTCCTCGTCCTCGCGACGCAGAATCCCATCGAGCATCACGGGACGTACCCGCTGCCCGAATCTCAGCTCGACCGCTTCCTGATGCGCATCAAGATGGGCTATCCCGGACGTGAGAGCGAAAAAGAAATCTTGCGCAACAACGCCGGCCACGCGCCGGTGGAGGCGATCACTCCGGTGATGGACGCCTCGGACGTGGTGGCCATGCAGGAAACCGTTTCGCGCGTGAAGGTGCATGACAGCCTGCTGGACTACGCGCTCGAAATCGTCGACCGCACTCGCCAGACCGAGCTCCTCAGCCTCGGCGTCAGCCCTCGAGGGGCCGTGATGCTGCATCGCGCGGCGCAGGCCAGAGCTTTCGTGGAAGGCCGCGACTTCTGCCTTCCGGACGACTTCAAAAAGCTCGTCGTCCCGGTTTTCGCCCATCGCGTGGTGGTGAGTTCACGTTACGTTTCCACGCAGAAAAAATCCGAACAGGCCGAAGCCATCCTCGGCGAGATCGTCGAATCCACACGCGTTCCGGTGTAAAGCGGATGCCGAAGCGCGCCACAGCTTCTCTCTCCAAGACTCCTTCTGGTTTCGGGAGTCCCCTCTGATGTCCGCCGGTCTCGTATCGCGTCTGTGGGAACAGCGCGACCGGCATGGCTGGCGGAATTTCGCACTGGCGATCCTGATTCTTTCCGGCGCGCTGCTCGTTGCGCTGTTCTCGGCCGCCGCAGCGCAGCAGGGGCGTGTCGGTCTCGCGGCATTGACCACGGCGATCGCGCTGGGTCTTGCGGGATGGGTGGCGATTACCATCGTGCCGAAGCTGGCGCGGCGGACGAGCCTGCGCTGGATCGTCTACCAGGTGGATTACAAGCTGACGCGCGAAGGCATGATGTACCTCGGCGCGGTGTTCATTCTCGTGCTGGCCGCAGTGAACACCGGCAACAACATGCTGTTCATGATTCTGGCCTGCGCGCTGGCGGGAATTTTGATTTCGGGCGTGCTCTCGCGGACCGTCCTGACAGGGGTCGACCTGAAATTCGATTTGCCGGAGCACATATTCGCCGGGCAGCCGGTGCTTGCGGAAATCGAGCTGCGCAACGAGAAGCAGATGTTGCCCTCGTTTTCGTTGCGCGTGGTTGGCGAATCCAAACGCGGCGCGAGCGAAATTTTGTCGCAGCCGGTATTTTTTCCGTACATTCCGCGGATGAACTCCGCGCGCCAGAAAGTGGAAGTCACGTTTCTGCGGCGTGGCGTGTACAAGCAGGATTCCTTCGGAATTCGCACGCGATTCCCTTTCGGATTCTTCGAGAAAACGCGGAGCGTCGATTCGAATCTGGAAATCGTCGTCTATCCGGCGGTGGCGGAAACCGATCCGTTCTACGAAGTGCTGCCGCTGATCAGCGGCGAGATGGCCAGCCAGTTTCGCGGGCGCGGGCACGAGCTACATTCGCTGCGTGAATACACGCCTACGGACAGCGCGCGATTCGTCGATTGGAAAGTGTCGGCGCGAGCCGGCCACTTGATGGTGCGCGAATTCGCGCGCGAGGATGAGCGCCGCGTGCTGCTGGTGTTCGATCCATTCGTTGGGCCGGCGAGCACGGAAACGAGCGAGGCGGCGCACGCAGAGCGCTTCGAGCGAGCCGTGCAGTTGTCGGCGTGCATCGCCTGGCATTTCAACCAACTCGATTCAGGGCTGCAGTTCCGCACCGACCGGTTTTCCACGCCGATGGCGCCGGCGAGCGAGGTGATTTACGATGCGCTTCGCGAGCTGGCCACCGTGCAGCCGGACACTTCGTCCGTGGGCGGCGCGTTTCTGGACGAGCTGGCCTCCGAGCACGAATTTTTCAAGATCATCGTGACAGCGCGGCCGCAGGCGTCGATCCCCTCGGTGTTGTGGTCGTCCTCCTATTTCATTTTCATCGACCGGCTGTAGCCCCACCCGCACGGCTTCATGCGAAACTAGCGGCTCGATGGACGAACTTCTGACCGGCGCGCAGCTTAAAAAATTCCAATCGAACTTGCTGTCGTGGTTCCGGCGGCATCGGCGCGAGCTGCCGTGGCGCGCGAGCCGCGATCCCTACCGCATCTGGATCGCCGAGGTGATGCTGCAGCAGACGCGCATCGCGGCCGTGATTCCCTACTACGAACGCTTCCTGGCGCGATTTCCGGACTTTCAAACTCTGGCGCATGCGCCGCAACATGACGTGCTGAAAATGTGGTCGGGGCTTGGCTACTACAGCCGCGCCCGGAACCTGCATGCCGCCGCGAAATCTGTGGTGGCGAACCACCACGGCAAATTTCCGCTCGATCTCGATGCGGCGCTCGCGCTACCCGGCATCGGCGTTTACACGGCGGCGGCTGTCTTGAGCATCGCGTATGACGTGCCGCTCGCGGTGCTCGATGGAAACGTAGCGCGGGTGCTGGCGCGCATCAGCGCCGTGCGCGGGGAGTTGCGCGAATCCCAGAATTGGTCCGCGCTCACCGACGCTTCCGAAAAATACCTCGCCGAGCAAGCGCCCGCCGACTGGAATCAGGCGCTGATGGAGTTGGGCGAGGTGGTCTGCACGCCTAAGAGTCCGGCGTGCCTGGTGTGCCCGGTGGCGGATCAGTGCCGCGCCTACGCGCTAGGCGTCACCGGCGAAATTCCGGAGCCGCGTCGGAAACGCGCTACAGTGCGAATGAAAATCGCCGCAGCCGTGCTTCTCGATCCCCGGGGACGCAGCTTGCTCGTGCGCGATCCCGGGGACCATGACGACGTGCTGTTCTCGCGCATGTGGCAGTTTCCCGCCGTCCACGTAAAAAAGGATGCTACAGCAGAGCTCGCAGCGCATCTGCGCGCGACGCTCGGGCTAGACGGCGACAACATCAAGCTTGAGAAGTTGCCCGAGGCTCGCCACGGCGTCACGTTTCGAGACATCACCCTCGAGCCGTACCTTGTCCGCGTCGCGAAGCTGCCGAAGCGCGCAAAGACTCGTGCGCTGAACTTGAAGAAGCTCGGTACCGTCCCGATTTCGAGCGCCACACGCAAAATCGCCTGCGCCGCAGTCGCCGCGGTCTTCCCCGCTAAAAAATAAAGCCTGTACCGAGAGCCAGTTCCGCAAACCGCATTGCGTCTTTCGCGTCTAAGCCACGGTGTCCGCCAAGGCGGGTGCTAGGATCGAAGGACGCCATGTCCGCCGCCGCGCAACCCGTGTCTTCGCCCGCTCAGCCGGTCCCGGCCGTGCAGCGCTACTTTGAAATTTCGCTTTTTCTGCTGGTTTCGACGGGAGTCCTGGCCATCGTGTCGACAGGCAAGCTGGACACCATCGCCCTCGTGGCCCCGCCCGTCGCGATTCTTTACAAGGGCTACCGGCTGTGGCGCGGCCGCGGGCCCGAAATTTCGGTTCGCTTCGCCACAGAGCTGGTGCTCGCGTACTTCCTTTTCTTTCCACTCGATCTTTTCTTCCTGTCGCGCAATCTGGCGGAAAACGCTCCAAACCCAGCGCTTTACGCCGCGCTCCTTGCCGCGGTTCACCTGCTGCTTTTTGCGACGCTCGTCCGGCTTTACTCGGCGCGCACCAACCGAGACTTCGCGTTTCTTTCCGTGCTTTCGGTAACGTGCATGCTGGCGTCCGCGATACTCACCGTGGAAACGAGTTTCTTGGTCGCTTTGGCACTGTTCCTCGTTCTCGCGGTGTCGACGTTTGTCGCGCTGGAGATGCGGCGCAGTGCGACGGGCGCGGTGTCACCGGCGCTTGAACCCGGCTCGCCTCTCGCGCAGCAACTGAACCGCGCGCTCGGATTCACGTCCGTGTTCGTCGCGGCCGGAGCTCTCGCGCTGGGAGCCGTGATTTTCTTCATGATTCCGCGCTACACCTCGGGATACCTGAGCGCGTTGAATCTTCAGCCGAGCCTGATGACCGGTTTCGGCGATTCCGTGACGCTTGGCCAGATCGGCGTCATCAAGCAGAGCAGCGCCGTGGTGATGCGCATCAGTTTCGAGGGCGACGCCGGCAACGAAGGCGTCGACGTGCACTGGCGCGGAATCGTCTTTACCAATTTCGACGGTAAGCGCTGGTTCACGCCGCAACGCGACGACATCATTGTTTCGCCCAGCTCGAGCGGCGATTACATATTCCCGTCGAAGCGGTTGCCGCCCGACCAGGCGCGGTTCATTCATTACACCGTGCTGATGGAACCGAATGCTTCGGACGCGATCTTTGTGGCGCCGCGCATCATGGCTTTACACGGGCGATTTGGCGCGGGATCGGAACGCTCCGCGGCGAACAGGCCAGGCTATCTGGTGCTCGACTACACCGGTTCGCTTTCGAATCCCACGCACAACGATTCGAAGCTACGCTACGAAGCTTCATCGGAAATTCCTGCGATTCCCGCTGCTCTGCTCCGCGCGGCGGGAGCGAATTATCCCGACGACATCACTGCTCACTACCTGCAGCTTCCGCCGATCGATCCGCGGATCAAAGCGCTCGCTGAAGAGATCACGCGCGGCTCGACCAACGACTACGATAAAGCAGCGAACATCGAGCGCTACCTGAAGACGAAACTGAGTTACACGCTCGATCTTTCCGGCCCCCCGACGAACGATCCGCTCGCCTATTTCCTGTTCACGAAGAAAGCGGGCCATTGCGAATATTTTGCCGCGGCAATGACCGTAATGCTCCGTTCTCTCGGCGTTCCTACCCGCTACGTGGGCGGATTTCTTTCCGGCGAGTACAACGACGTGGGCGGAGACTGGATCATCCGTGCGAGCGATGCGCATACCTGGGTGGAAGTGTTCTTCCCCGGCTACGGGTGGATGACTTTCGATCCCACGCCCGGCGGCGGCCCACAGCACGGCGGAATTTTTGCGACCATCGGAAAATATTGGGACTGGTTTCAGTTCGCGTGGGGCGAGTGGGTGATCAACTACGACTTCGTCCACCAGATTTCTCTCGCGCAGAACATGGGCAAAAGCTCGCGCAACTTCGGCGACAACGCGCGGAAATACTACGTGGCCAAGCGCGACGCGCTGCTTACGGAAATTATCAAGCTGGATAAAAAGACCGAAGCGTCGCCATATTTTCTGCCGAGCATTCTGGCGATGCTCGTGGCGCTGCTGATTTTCCTGCGCGGGCGCGACATGCTTTCGCACCTGATGGCGCGCTGGGCGCTGCTGGCGCGTAGTGGCGACGCGAAGGCGTCGCTGGCCGTTTTCGAATATCGCGAAATGCTGCGCCTGCTCGAAAAGGCCGGCTGGCGCAAATCACATTCGCAGACCGCAGAAGAATTTGCCGCACAATTTCACGCGCACGAATTGGCCGGCCCGGTTGCCCAGCTCACGAATCTCTACCAGTCCGCTCGATTCGGCGAACATCCCGCCCGGATCGAGCATATGTCCACGCTGATCGCCTCAATCCGCGAAATGATCAAGCAGCGCAAACTTCCCCCGCGATGAACTGGCGCATTGCCGTTCTTCTGGCGGCCATTGCCGCGTGAATCGCAATCGTCTTCCACTTCCCTGCTGTCCCGCAGTACCCCGCGTACCACAATTTCGCCGATACGCGCGCGTTTGCCGGAATTCCTGACACATGGAACGTGTTATCGAACGCGCTGTTCCTGTCGGCGTGATAGGAATTCGTTTCACCGTGCGGCGGCAGGAGCCGGGCGATTCGCACGGATTTCTGAATGCCGCGGAGCGCTGGCCGTACTTTGTATTCTTCGTGGGCGTCGCGCTCACGGCGTTCGGATCCTCGTACTACCACTGGAATCCGAACAACGCGACGCTGGTGTGGGACCGCCTGCCCATGACGCTCGGTTTTATGTCATTGCTCGCGGCGATGATCGCGGAACAGATCAGCGTTCGCACGGGACCGACAAGTCTTGCGCCGCTGCTCGTGTTCGGCCTGCTGAGCGTTTTCGATTGGGACGTTACCCAAGCGCGCGGGCACGGCGATCTGCGACTCTACGCTCTCACGCAATTCGGATCACTTGTGACGCTGGTGCTCCTGCTCGCCCTTTTTGCGCCACGCTACACGCGCGGCTACGATTTTGTGGTCGCGCTCGGATTTTATGCGTTGGCGAAGGTGCTCGAAGTCGCGGACCGCTCCGTCTACGGAGCGACGCATCAGGCCGTACGTGGCCACGCGCGAAAGCACGTTGCCGCAGCGTTTTCGGCCTGTTGGATCTTGCGAATGATCGAGCGCCGGGTACCCGTGAGCACCCCCGTCGGCGTAAATCACCGCAAACATGCTAGAATCGATATTTCCGCGCCACTCAAAGGAACCGCGCCGTAATGCCTAAAGTCGGATTCGTCAGCCTGGGATGCCCGAAGAACCTCGTCGATAGCGAGGTGATGATGGGCCTTTTGAACCAGGCCGGCTACGAACTCACGCCCCGCGCCGCCGAAGCCGACGTGCTGGTGGTGAACACCTGCAGCTTCATCGAGCCCGCGCAAAAAGAATCCGTGGATTCGATTCTGGAGATGGCGGAGTACAAGAAATTCGGCCGCGCGCAGAAATTAATCGTCGCGGGCTGCATGGTCGAGCGCTTCCGCAACGACATCCGCAAGCAAATTCCTGAAGTCGACGCCGTCATCGGCACCGGCGAAATCGAAAAAATTCTGGAAGTCTGCGAAGGCCAGCTTCGCGCGGACGATCCGCGCGCGGCAGACTTGCCCACGTACCTCTACCACGACGCTACGCCACGCATTCTCGCGACGCCGAAGCACACCGCCTACATCAAGATCAACGAAGGCTGCGACCACCCGTGCACGTTCTGCGTGATCCCGCAGCTTCGCGGAAAATTCCGCAGCCGCAGGTTTGAATCCGTAGTTCGCGAGGCGGAAAATCTCGCTGCCGCCGGCGTTCGCGAAATTTCGCTAATCGGCCAGGACACCACTTTTTACGGCGAAGACCTTGGCATTCGTGACGGCCTCGCGACGCTGCTCGAACGTCTCGCCAAAATTGACGATCTCAGCTGGGTGCGGTTCTTGTACTGCTACCCGAACCGGATCACGCCGCGCCTGCTGGATACGATTGCGGCGCACCCGCGCCTCGCGAAATATCTCGACGTGCCCCTGCAGCATGCCAGCCGGAATGTGCTGGCGCGCATGAAGCGCGGCTCTCACGGCGACGCATTTCTAAAAATGCTCGAGCGCGCTAGAAAGGCGATCCCCGGAGTTTCGATACGCACGTCGTTCATCGTGGGATTCCCCGGAGAGACCGAAACGGATTTCGAGGAGCTATGCTCGTTCGTACGCGCAGCGGAACTCGACTGGCTCGGTGTTTTCTCGTATTCGGACGAAGATACGTCGAAAAGTTTCGCACTCGACGGCAAGGTCGACGCTACGACGATCGCGCACCGCCGCGACACGTTGATGGCGCTGCAAAAGAGAATCTCGACGAAAAAATTGAAGCAACGAGTCGGCCAGACACTCCAGGTGATGCTCGAAGGCCCCTCAAAGGAAACCGACTTGGTGTGGGAAGCGCGTCTCGAAGGGATGGCGCCGGAAATCGACGGAAAAGTCTACGTCACGGAATTCGAAGGCGTGGACGATGCAGCCGACCTGCCCGAGCCGGGCAGCATGGCGACCATCGAGATCACCGAGTCGAAGGCCTACGACCTGATCGGTCGCGTCACCAGCTTCGAGAAGCCTCGCGCAAATTCGAACCGGCCCGCGCCAACGCCCGAATCGCCCTTTCTAATCTTGAGCTAGGCCCCGCTACGAACTTCCGCGTTTCAACTAAAAATCAAGCTGGACGAGAACCTAACGGTAATGCTTTCAGCCGTTCTTGTCGGCCTGGGACACGGGGTCCATGCAGGTTTCGACGAAGGACTCGACGGAAAATCGGATGAGATTATTTGGCGTGCACCACAGGCCGAGCAGCGTTTTCTGATTCCCCGGGATTTCGGTTTCGCCGATACTCGTCGTTTCGCACTCGGTCGGAGGATGCTTCAAGCTGGGCGAGGTGCCTCGAGGTAGCCACCGAATCTAAAGTTCGTGTCGTTCGACCCTAGCGAACGTCCATCGCTGAAGGACCCGTTTCCGGTGCGCGCTGCCGGCCCCACGAAAAATCAGTTCGTGTTAGTCTTGGCGAGTAACCATGACGCACCGCTGCCCCATCTGCAAAAAGCCCACCGCCACTCAGACGCATCCGGAATTCCCGTTCTGCAGCGAGCGCTGCCGCCTGCACGATCTCGGCAACTGGGCCAGCGAGAAGTACACGATCAGCGAGCCAGCGTTCGACGATTCGTTGTTTGACGACTCCATGTCCCGCGCTCCGCTGGATCAGCATGCCGATCGCCGTGACGATCATAAAGATGGCCGCAAAAACTGACGCGCAGCCTTCAGGCGCTCCCGCGCCACAAAAGAAACCGCGCTTCGCCATGTTTCTGGCTACCGCCGCAGGGCTTGGCTACTTTCCGAAGGCACCCGGCACGTTCGGCTCGATCGCCGGAAGCCTGCTGGCGATGGCGCCGATGTGGGTTTCGATTTTCGGCCTGACCTGGGTTCTCGCGCACCAAAAATCGGACTCCGAGACCCTGGCGTTCCACTGGCCATTCGCTCCGATCGACCCGATGCTCGCCGCACAACTCACCATCACACTTGTCGTCGCGTTCGCGGGCGTATGGGCCGCCTCGCGTGCGGCGAGTTACTGGGGCCAGCAAGATCCGCAGCGTGTCGTAATCGACGAAGTTTCCGGTCAGCACCTTGCGCTCTTGATCGGCTGCACTCTGCCGCCGCTCGCTCACGCCGCGCCTTCCTCGAACGTCGCGCTCGGGATGATGAGCGCGAATTCGCCGCTGAACTGGAAATATTTGCTCGTGGGTTTTATACTTTTTCGACTGTTCGATATCTGGAAGCCGTTTCCAGCGCGGCAAGCCGAATCGCTGCCCTCAGGTTGGGGCATCATGGCGGACGATTGGATCGCCGGCATCTACGCGGCGATTGGGCTGTGGCTTGCGCGCTCCGTGGGACTGTAAGCGGCGCCCCGCGCACAATGCATCAAACCTTTACCGAGGACTTCAAGGTTGAAACTCGACGGCACTCCCCGAATTGAAAGCGTGAAGCCCGCCGCGGCGTTGCCGACCGGCGAAGTGTCGATCCACGGAGCGGGATTTAGCACCAGGAATCACGCGCGGCCGCACGTTCAGTTCGGAACCGCAGATGCGAGCGTGATGGTCGCCTCGGAGGATTTCGTGATTGCGCGTGTTCCCGAAGGCGCGGCCGGCGGCACGGTTCGGATTTCGCTCGCGGGAGCGGACAGCGCGCCGTACCCGATTGCCCTCGGGACGCAGATCGCAGACAACTTGCATCCGGTATCGAATCCGGCCGTCGACGCTGAAGGTAATATTTATGTCACTTTCAGCGGCCAACGCGGCCAAAAGGTGCCCGTCTCGCTTTACAAAGTGACGCCCGGGCAAACCATCAAGCCGTTTCTCACCGAGCTGATGAATCCTTCGGGCCTCGCGATCGACCGCGAAGGATTTCTTTTTGTGTCGTCACGCAACGACGGCACGATTCACCGTGTGTCGCCGACCGGCGAATCCATGCAATGGATTGAAGGGATGGGCATCGCCACGGGCATCGCCTTCGACGCTGCGGGAAACCTCTACGTGGGCGACCGCAGCGGCACGATTTTCAAGATCGGTCCGAACCGCGAAATTTTTGTGTTCGCAACGCTCGAACCTTCCGTGGCCGCCTACCATCTGGCCTTCAGCCCCGCGGGCGAGCTGTACGTCACCGGGCCGACCACGTCGAGCTTCGACCGCGTCTACCGGATCAATCCCGCCGGCGAAGTGACCACTTTCTATCGTGGCATGGGCCGGCCGCAAGGACTCGCATTCGATAAGCACGGAAATCTTTACGTGGCAGGTTCGCTCGCCGGGCGTCGCGGCATCGCGCGCATCAATACGAACGGCGAAGCCGAACTCGTTTTGAGCGGCAGCAATATTGTAGGTCTGGCTCTTTTGCCTTCACGCCGCGCCTACATCACCACCACGAATTCGCTGTATTCACTCGACTGGAATGTCGAGGGCATCGCGTTGAACGGATAACGCCCCGGATGCGTGCCGAAATCATCGCCGTCGGTTCCGAACTCCTCACACCCTACCGGCAGGACACCAATTCCCTCTGGATCACCAATGAATTGAATCGGCTCGGCATTCGCGTGGTCCACAAAGCGATTGTCGGCGACGATCCCGAGGACATGCGCTCGTCTTTCCAGCACGCGCTCGATCGTGCCGATGTGATCATCTCGTGTGGCGGCCTTGGCCCGACAGACGACGACCGCACCCGCGAAACCGTCGCGGAACTTCTGGGCCGCAAACTCAAGCTCGATGAAGCAATTTTGCGCGGGATTCAGGAGCGCTTCCGGCGGTTCGCGCGGACCATGCCGGAGATCAACGCGCGGCAGGCCATGGTTCCGGAAGGCGCGACGATTCTTCCCAACGCGCGCGGCACGGCGCCGGGGCTGTGGCTCGAAGCGGGAGGGCACATCATCGTGATGCTGCCCGGTGTACCGCACGAATTGAAGGGACTGTTTGAAACCGAAGTGCGCGCGCGCCTCGCGCGGGTGGCGCCGTCCGAACGGCTGTATGCACGCGACTTGCGGAGCACGGGTCTGCCGGAGTCTGAAGTGGAAACGCGGGTGCGGCCGCTGTATGCGCTCTATCCGGATATAGAAACCACGATTCTTTCCGCACCGACGGGAATTCAGCTTCATCCGCGCATCTGGTCGAAGGACGCGGGGCACGCCGACGCTCTGCTGAACGAAATCACCGGCCGCATGGCCCTCGCGCTCGGCGAATATTTGTACTCGACGCGCGGCGAAACGCTGGAAGAAGTTGTCGCGGGCCTGCTCACCGAAAATCGCGCGACCGTCGCCGTGGCCGAAAGCTGCACGGGCGGGATGCTCGCCGAGCGCCTCACGAACATCGCGGGAAGTTCCGCGTATTTTTTGGGCGGCGTGGTTTGCTACAGCAACGAGCTGAAGACCTCGCTTGTTGGCGTGCCCACTGAAATGATCGAAGCGAAGGGAGCGGTAAGTTCCGAAGTCGCGCTCGCTCTTTCGGATGGCATTCGGCGCCGCACCGGCGCTACCCTCGGCGTTGGAATTACCGGCATCGCCGGCCCGGGCGGCGGCACGGCGGAAAAACCCGTGGGCCTCGTTCACATCGGCATCGCGGATGAGCGCGGGCCGCGCGAGCGCGCATTTCGCTTTACCGGCGACCGCGACCGCATCCGCGCTTACGCCACGCAGGCTGCGCTCGACACCATTCGCCGGCATTTTCTTTTTCCCGCCACGCCCACGCGGCCGTAGTCCCGATGCGCCTGTTCGTCGCCATCACTCCGCCGGAAGAAATTCGCCAGCGCCTAATCCGCACGATGGAGCAGCTGAAGCCGCTTTCGCGCTGGCCCCGCTGGGTGCGCCCCGAAGGATTGCACCTCACCCTGAAATTTCTGGGCGACGTAGAGCCCGAGCAACTCGACGCAGTTGTCGCGGCGCTTCGCGAAGTTCGCGCGGCACGGCCGATCGAAATTCAATTTCGCGGCGTTGGTTCGTTCTCAAAGCACGATCGGCCGCGGGTGCTGTGGGCCGGTCTTCGCGAAAGCGAGGAGCTTGCGGCGCTCGCAGCGTCGGTTGAACGAAGAATGCTCGCCTTGGGTTTCGCCAACGAGGAACGCGAGTTCTCGCCGCACATCACGCTGGCGCGGATCCAGTCGCCCGAAGGAATTGACAATCTCGCGCGTGCAGCCGCCGCCTTCGCGTCGTATGATTTCGGCACGATGCACGTGCGTGAATTTCAACTTTTCCAAAGCACTCTCAGACCGACCGGCGCGGAATACGCGTGGCTTCGAAATTTCTGCTTCGTCCAGGATGCCGAGTGACTCCTGTTTATCTCATTCCGGCCGTCGCCTACCTGCTCGGCTCGATTCCTTTTGGTCTGCTAATCGTCAAGCTCACCGCCGGCCGCGACATCCGCGACGTCGGCAGCGGCAACATTGGCGCCGCAAACGTAGCGCGCAACGCGGGAAAAATCGCCGGAGCGCTCACGCTTGTGCTCGACACAGCCAAAGGCTACCTCGGCGTCTGGATCGCCGCGCATCTCATGCATGGGAACATCCGATGGATGATGATTGCAGCGATGTGCGCCGTCGTCGGGCACATTTTTCCCGTCTGGCTAAAGCTCCGCGGAGGAAAGGGCGTCGCGACGGGCCTCGGAGTTTTCATTCCAATTTCGTGGCACGCCGTCGTTCTCGCCGTCGCGCTCTGGCTTATCGTCGTTTTCTTCTGGCAGTACGCTTCCCTGGGCTCGATCGCCGCGGCGGCAGGCCTACCGATTTTCATGTACGTGCTTTACGCTCCGGGCCTCGCGCCTCCGGACCTCGTGACCTTCGGCACGACCTTCGTCTCGTGCCTGGTACTGATCAAACACATCCCCAACATCCAGCGCCTGCTGTCCGGCGAGGAACCCAAGATTAAATTTTCCAAATAGTTGCTTCAATTCACAGGCTACTCGCTCACTCCAATTCGCCCCCAGAATCCCCCGCAAGTGCCGTCTTTCCAGTACTTTCGACCCACCTGTACCACGCCCTAAACCCAGCGTTGTCTGTAGCTTATCCGCCAACTCTAGTACTTTGGTCCCGTTGTGCTCGACTTTCGCCCAGGCTACGATTTTTCAGGGAACACTGTGGCTACTCGGGCTGAACATCACTGGTATCTTCGCCGCTGGCGCATCCTCTGGATCGTGCTCGGGGCGCTTTTGCTCGTCAGCGCCACGCCGCTTTGGCTCTATCACCGGCAAGTGCTGCGGCTCAGCGAAGAAAAATTGCAAGACACCGAGCGTTTGCAGCAGAGCGAGATCACGCGTTCGCTGGCCAGCGAGACACTCCAGTTCGAGCAGAACTTCCGAGAGCAACTTCTCAGCGAACGCCAGGTCTTCGCGCTCACCGGATGGATTCAGGACGTCGACAATTCAGCGCATGCGCCCGAGCTTGCGCGCCTGCTGCAAAGCTTCGTCGAAAATAATCCCAACATTTTGTATGTGACGGCGGTCAACCAGCAGGCCAAGGGACAATCCGCCGGTAGTTTCAGCGCCGACCTCGATCCATTCGTGCAGGTTGCGCTCAAACGCGCATTCACCGCAAGCATCCAGGGCCTGAACTTCGTAAGCGAACCGATCGCGCTCGGCAAAGACAACCGGCCCGCGCTGATCGTGTCCGTCCCGCTCTCTTCCGACGGCCAATTCACCGGCATGCTTGCCGCGGTCGTCTCGATCGATAGCTTGCTCGAACGCATTCGCGATGCCAGCGTCCGCGACCGGGTCGTCTTCATCGTCGACGGTCACGGCCACATCGTCGCGCATCCGGACACGCGCGAGATGGTTCCAGGCCGCGACGTCACCTCCACTTCGCCCGTTGTGACGCACCTCAAAGAATTGCCGCAGGAATTGCGGGCCACCGAAACCATGCACTTCAACGTACCGGGCAAATCGCCTCGCCACCCCGTGGAAATGATCGGTACGTACAGCACGATCCCCGAACTGCGTTGGGCGGTGATCGCGCAGCGCAGCCTGGACGACGCGCGCGTCGACGCCGGGGTAAACGAACTGACCAACGAAGCTTTCCGCTTCGTGATCGGCGTCTCGCTGATCGCGCTCCTCTTCGGTTATCTGTTCGCGCTGCGAATCACGCGTCCTATCAGCATGCTGGCGCGCTCCGTTCGCGCGATGAGTCGCGCCGAATTCCACGAACGCGTGGAAGTGGAAGGCGCGGCGGAAATTGCAGAGCTGGCCGAGCAGTTCAACACCATGGCGGGCGACATCGAGCGCTACATCGAGCGCTTGAAGCAGGCTGCCGAAGAGAACCGCGAATTGTTCTTGGGCTCGATCCGCATGATCGCCGCGGCGGTCGACGAAAAGGATCCGTACACGCGAGGCCATTCCGGCCGCGTGGCGAAGTACTCAATGCTGATCGGCGAAAACTTGAAGTTGCCTGCTGACGAGCTGGATCGCTTGAAAATTTCCGCGCTGCTGCATGACGTGGGCAAGATCGGTGTAGACGACCGCGTGCTCAAGAAGCCGGGTAAGTTGACCGACGAAGAATTCGATTTGATGAAGCAGCATCCGACCAAGGGTGCCAACATCATGCGTCCCGTTACCCAGCTGAAAGAAATGCTGCCGGGTATCGAGCTGCACCACGAGCGCATGGACGGCGCGGGCTACCCCTTCGGCCTCACCGCCGAAAAGATTCCGATGATGGCGCGTATCATCGCCGTCGCCGACACGTTTGACGCCATGACCACGAATCGTCCTTACCAGACCGCAATGGACGTCGAGTTCGCGGTCGGCCGCATCAAGTCCCTGGCAATCTCGAAATTCGACCCGGAAGTCGTGCAAGCCCTCGTGACCGCGATCGACTCCGGCAAGCTTCGCCTCTCCGCCACGCTCGTCGAAGTCTAATTCCGCCTCTCTCGAGTGTCGCCGCCCCGTCTCAGAATTTCCCGCCGATTGTGCTAGCCTGAATGTGTCACCTCATGATTTCCCTTTTCGGAAAACCCGAGCCTACGCTACTGGAGCGCCTGAAGGATTCGGTCTCAAAGACCAAGACCGAGCTTTCCGCGCGCGTCGAACAGATCCTCACCGGCGACCGCCCCGTCGATCCCGCACTCCTGAAGGAACTCGAATCGGCGCTCTTGAGCGCAGACATCGGCGTCCGCACCACAAAAGAAATCCTCGCGGCGATGCGCCAAAAAGTGAATGAGCACAAGCTCGTGGAAGCCAAAGATCTCCGCCGCGAATTGAAGAGCGAAATTTTCAAGATTCTCACCGCACCGGCTGCGAATGGCGATCCGAACGCAAATCTAAAGACATCCCCGCGTGTGATGTTCATCGTCGGCGTGAACGGTACCGGTAAAACCACAACCACCGGCAAACTCACGAATCGCTTTCGCAAGGAAGGCGCGAGCGTGGTGCTGTGCGCGGCGGACACATTCCGAGCCGCCGCGATCGAACAGTTGGAAATCTGGGCGCGCCGCGCAGGCGTGGAAGTGATCAAGCAGAAGCCCGGCGCCGATCCGTCGGCGGTGGTTTTCGATGCGCTTACAGCCGCGACGGCGCGCAAAGCCGACGTCGTGCTGGTCGACACGGCCGGCCGCCTGCACACCAAATCGAACCTGATGGCCGAGCTGGAAAAAATGAAACGCACGGCCGCAAAGGTTGTCCCGGGCGCGCCGCACGATGTGTTTCTGGTGCTCGACGCGACCACTGGACAGAACGGATTGAATCAGGCACGCGAATTCTGGAGCCAGGCCGGTGTTACCGGCATCGTCCTTACGAAGCTTGATGGCACAGCCAAGGGCGGCATCGTCATCGCCATCACCCGCGAGCTGAATTTGCCCGTGCGCTTTGTCGGCACGGGCGAGCAGATCGACGACCTGGTGCCGTTCGACGCGCAAACTTATGTCAATTCCCTCTTCGACTGACGGCGTTCGCGACCGCGATCACGAGCGAATGCTTCGCGCGCTGGTCCTCGCGGCGAAGGGCATCGCACTCGCGCATCCGAATCCCATCGTCGGCGCGGTAATCGAAAAAAACGAAGTGATCGTGGGCGAGGGCTTCCACCAGTACGATCTGCTCGATCACGCGGAAGTCGTCGCGCTGAAAGCGGCCGGCGAGCAGGCTCGTGGAGCGACGATGTACGTGACGCTTGAACCCTGCTGCCACACCGGGCGCACCGGGCCGTGCACGAAGGCAATCATTGATGCCGGGATCGTGCGCGTAGTAGTGGCGATGCTGGACCCCAATCCGTGCGTGGCTGGCAAGGGCATCGAGCAGCTGCGCAAAGCGGGATTGCACGTCAGCGTCGGCGTCGCTGAAGAACCGGCACGGCATCACAACGCGGATTTTGCGCGCTGGATTCTCACCGGCCGGCCGCTGGTCACGCTGAAGAGCGCGCTGACGCTCGATGGGCAGATCGCGCAGCGGCCCGGCGCGAATACTCTGATATCGAATGATCATTCGCGCGCCTCGGTGCAGCGGCTTCGCCACGAGGCGGACGCGATTGTCACGGGAATCGGCACTGTTCTCGTCGACAATCCCCTTCTTACCGACCGTACGGGAGAGCCGCGGCGGCGCAAGATTCTGCGCGTGGTAGTCGATTCGGATTTGCGCATCTCGCTAAAATCGAAACTGGTAAAGTCGGCGGACAGCGACGTACTCGTAGCCACCACGAAGGCCGCAACGTCGCCGAAAGCTCAAGCGTTGGCAAACGCAGGCGTAGAAGTTTTGCGCGTGAAAGCGAAACGTGGGCGCGTCAACCTGAACGCGCTGCTGAAGGAACTCGGCAGGCGCGAGATGCTGAACGTGTTGCTGGAGGCCGGCGCGGAGTTGAATGGAGCGGCGCTCGAAGCTGAAATTGTGGACAAAATGATACTGTACTACGCTCCGAAAATTATGGGCGTCGGTGGAGTCCCATTCGCGAGGATTCCGTCGAAGGAATTCTCGCGGCTGCCGGCCCTCCAGCAGATTCGTCTCACGCAGTACGGAACCGACTTCGCAGTCGAGGGATACTTTCACGATGTTTACGGGGATCACCGAGCACGTCGGAAAAATTGAATCGCTCGAGCGCGGCGCAGACGGCGGGCGGCTGGTCGTCGCATTGGGCACCGGCGCTGAAGCGAAAGAAATCGCGGCGGGCACAAAGCTCGGCGATTCCATCGCGGTGAATGGCTGCTGCCTCACCGTCGTGGAATTCGACCACCGCGATTTCGCCGCGGACCTTTCGGGCGAAACGCTGCGCCGCACGAACTTTGGTGAGAAAAAAGCGGGCGACTTGGTAAATCTCGAACGCCCTCTCGTGGCAGGCGCGCGGCTGGGTGGACATTTCATGCAAGGTCATGTCGACGGCATCGGTCGCGTCACTCGACTCGTCCCCGAAGGCGACAATTGGTGGCTTTCGGTCCGCGTGCCGGAAGACCTAGAGCGCTACGTCGCCGAAAAGGGATCGATCGCGATCGACGGCATCAGCCTCACCGTCGCGCGCTGGCACGACGGCATCGTCGACATCGCAATTATTCCCTTCACTTACGCGCAGACGAACGTGCGCGCCATGTCTCCCAATGACGCGGTAAATCTCGAGACGGATATTCTGGCTAAATATGTCGAGAGCCTGCTCGCGGACGTGAAGCGGCCAACTTCCTCGCAGATCACCGTAAAGCAGTTGGTCGACGAAGGCTTTTACACGTGAGCGCCGCGAAGAGTCATTTTGACGTAGCCGTCGTCGGCGCCGGAGTCTTCGGCGCGTGGACGGCTCATGAATTGCGGCGCGCCGGTGCGGACGTGGTGCTGCTCGATGCGTACGGTCCGGCGCACTCGCGCGCCAGCTCCGGCGGCGAATCGCGCATCATCCGCATGGGCTACGGCGCGGACGAGATTTACACGCGCTGGTCGTGGCGCGCGCTTCCGCTCTGGCAACAGCTTTTCGCGCGGCTCGGTCGGCCTGAGCTGTATCGCCGTACCGGCGTACTGTGGATTGCGCCCCCAAAATATCAGTACGCTCTCGACTCGCTGGCGGTGATGCAACGGCTCGGCATCCCCGCTGAAAAACTTTCGCTCACCGAGCTGCGCCATCGCTACCCGCAAATTGCATTTGAAGATGACGCCTGGGGCATCTTGGAGCCCGACAGCGGCGTGCTGCTTGCGCGGCGCGCGGTTCAAGCCGTGGTGGACGAATTTCTAAAGTACGGCGGAGAGTTTCGCGCGGCTGCCGTGGAGCGACTGGCAATTGAATCACCGCTGACTGCGATTAACACGTCGGATCGGCATACCATCACTGCCGGCCAATTCGTTTTCGCGTGCGGCTCGTGGCTCGGCAAAGTTTTTCCGGCGCTTCTCGGACCGCGCATATTTCCGTCGCGGCAGGAGATTTTCTTTTTTGGCCTGCCGCTGGGTAACTCGCAGTACTCCGAAGGACATCTCCCGACATGGCTGTATCTCGCAGATGAATTTTATGGAATGCCGGATATCGAGAATCGCGGCTTGAAGGTGGCGGACGACCGCCACGGCTCGCGTGTCGATCCGGATAGCCAGTCTCGAGTCACATCGCCCGGAGCGGCTGAAGCGGCGTGGCAATTTGTAGCTCGCCGGTTCCCTGCCCTCGCCGATGCTCCGGTGGTGGAAACGCGCGTGTGCCAGTACGAGAACACATCGAACGGAGATTTCCTGATCGACCGCCACCCGGAAATGAAAAACGTCTGGCTCGTCGGCGGCGGCTCGGGCCACGGCTTCAAGCACGGGCCTTCCGTAGGCGAATACGTCGCAGCCCACGTGCTCGGCAAATCCGCGCCGGAAATGCCGGTTGAACCGCGATTTTCGCTCGCAACCAAACTCGCCACACAAAACCGCGCCGTCCACTAGTGCCGCTTACAACCCCGCCGCTTGCGGCGGCATCGCACTGTGCAACGAACCGCGATGCGCCAACTCCCAGCGAACTCGCTCGCTGCTGCGCTCGGTGCCGTGCTGGCGTTTGTTCCGCCGCAAAATTCGCACCCGCCGTCCACGCGGGAACAATCGCCGCAGCAGCAGTCGAAACTACCGCAATCTCAAAGTCAAATTCGCGTGGTGACCGAAGAAGTCACTGTGGCCGTCACCGCGATGGATGCAGCCGCAAATTTCACGCTCGACCTCGAACAAAAGAATTTCCACGTGTTCGACGATGGTGTGGAGCAGAAGATCGACCACTGGGACTTGGGCGGCACGCCGCTGGCGGTCGCGCTCGTGATTGAAACCAGTTCCCGGCTGCGCGCTGCCGAGCCCGCGATTCACGACATGGCAAACATTTTCACCGAGAGCGTGATGGCGCTCGACGGGGAAGCCGCCGTAATTACTTACGATTCCACGGTCGACGTGCGCCAGCCGTTCACCACGGATCACGAATCTGTCGCCAACGCGATCTCCGAGACCCAATTCATCGCCGCCGAGCGCAGCCTTTACGACGCGCTCGAGCAAGCCGTGGATATGCTTGCCGCACAGCCCGAAGATCACCGCAGAATTTTGTTGCTGCTGGGCGAATCGCAGGACGACGAAAGCAAAGCCAAGCTCGGCACAATCGTCCGCAAAGCCTCGCGCGCAAACATCACGATTTACGTGATCGGGCCGAGCAGCGTAGCCGCCGACTTGCGCTTGCCCCAGGAGGCTCCCGCGCCGCTGAAACTCGGGAATGCGCCGCCGGTCTACACGAATCCGCCGAAAAACGATCAGATGGACCGGCCGTTTTTCGATGAGATGACGCCGGCGATCTGGCTGCTCGAGCGCGGGACGAACCAGGTGAAGCACCATCAGCTTGCCGTAGCAGCGGCGGCCACAGGAGGCGTGTCGTACAGCGCATTTCGCGACACGACAATCCGCAGTGCGCTGCACAAAATCGGAGACGAACTTTACGCGCAGTACCTGCTGACCTACCGTCCGAGCACGTCGCGCGCCGCGGGCTTCCACAAAATTGATGTCACCGTGACGAAGCCCGGGATCACCGTGCGCGCCCGGCCCGGATATTACGTGGCGCCGCTCGCGGATTCGATGATCGCGACACCTGCGGCGCCTGCTCAAACCGCAACGCCGCCGAAAAATTAGCCGCGCAGGGCAGCTTCGCGTGCTTTCGCGCGCGCGCCGCGGAAATAGAGGATCAGTCCGAGCAAAACGGAAGCTACAGTGCCTATGATGAGTTTCGCGACGAAGAGCGGCTTGTTCTCCGACTCGGCCGGCGGAATGAACGAAAGCGCGATGCCGGCGAGCACCACGAGAATCCCCAGCACGCTCGCGATCCACACGCCGACGACGCCTCCAGGAATCAGCACTGCGTTCGGCGTGGTAGTACGGTCTTTGCGATAAGCAAGCCGAATCGCGGCGGCGTACATGTAAATCAGCGCGACGAAATAGACGATCGTCGTCGCGTCGACAAGAATTTGGTACGCGCTGTTCGCGGTCTCGTTGAATTGCGTCACGAGCAGCACGAACGCGGAAACCACAGCCTGCACCAGAATTGCGACGTAGGGCGTTTTCCACTTCGGATGGATTTTGCCGAACGCGGCGGGCATGTAGTGGTCGATGCCTGCAACAAAGGGCACGCGCGAAACTCCCGCGACGGTGGTTCCGACGCCGCCTGCGTTCCCCACCGACACGAGCAACGCCGCGAGGACTCCCACAAATCCGACGCGCAGCAGCGTCGAACCCATCGTGATCGCCTGAAATACGCCGCTCTTTGGATCCACGTCGGTCGCCGGCACCATCGAGAGCACTGCGAGCGTTCCGACTACGTAGATCACCGCGATCAACGCGCCTGACGCAAAAATCGCGCGCGGGAACGTCCGCCGCGGGTCTTTCACTTCCTCGCTCATCATCGCGCCGATTTCCAGGCCCGTGAACGCGAATGCAATCTGCGGCCAGAAATTCACCGTGTCCCAATTCCAGTGCGGCATCATCGCGTCCCACGAAAACGACGTCACCGAGTAATGCCCCGTGCCGCGCAACAAAACGACGGCAATCACTGCAAGAATCAGCAGCGGAAGATATGTCGAGACGCCACCTGCGTTTTGCAGCCATTTGCCAATGTTCAGCCCAACGATGTTGAGCAGCACCGCAACAATCAGCAGCACGAATGACCCGGTCAGCAAGAACCAGCGGTTTTGAGCGAGCTGCGCACCGCCCGGACCGATCACGTAAGCGCTCATGGCCGCGCTCGCGAGCAAGAGCGCCGGAAAATAAAAAATTGTGTAGATCCAGTAGGTCCATCCGGCAAGAAAACCGTGGAAATCGCCGAACGCGAGCTTGGTCCATGCGTACAGGCCGCCTTCTTCCGGAAATCGCGACGTAAGTTCAACAATCACCAGCGCGGTGGGAAAAAAGAAACCAATCGCGGCGAGCACCCAAAGCGAAATAGAGGACGCTCCGTTGTGCGATGCGGCGGCGATCCAGCGTGGGCCGAGCACGGCGGCCACGTTGAACAGCAGCAGGTCCCAAAATCCCATTACGCGGCGAAGCTGGCTCTTCGGATTGCCGGTAGCGCCATCGGCGTGCGCACCTGGCGGAGGAGGTATCACTCGGTGGTATCCAGCGCGGGTATCATTTCGTCCTGCGCGAGGAAATTTCTCAGAAAGGGATCCTTGGAACTCTCAAGCTCGGCCCACGTGCCGAAGAAAGCCACGCCCGCCTCGTGGAGGAAAATCAAACGGTCGGCGAGTTTTTTCGCAAGGTGCGTGTCGTGCGTCACCACGATCGACGTCTTGTGCAATTTGGCTTTGAGCTTCGCGATCAGGTCGCCGACGTGCGCGGCCATCATCGGATCGACCATGGTCGTCGGTTCGTCGTAAAGGATCGCGTCGGGGTCTTCGGCAAGGGCTCGCGCGATGGCGACCGCGCGTTTGGAACCGGTGCTAAGCTCGGCGGGCAGCCGGTCCGCCACGTCCGTGACTTCCAGGTCCTTCATCAAATCGGTCACGATTTTCGTCACTTGCTCTTCGTTCAGATGGCCTCCGCGCACTTCGAGAGGAAACGCAATATTTTCGGCGATCGTGAGCGAATCAAAAAGCGCACCGGACTGAAACACCATGGTCACTTTTTTGCGGATTTCGGAAAATTGCGCTTCGGTCCAATTCGTCACGTCGTTGCCCGCGACGATGATTTTCCCCGCGTCCGGTTGCAAGAAGCCGAGCAGCAGCTTCAGCGAGACGGATTTGCCCACGCCGCTGCGCCCCATGATCACGGCAGTTTCGCCCTGGTTGACGAAGAAGCTCACATCCTTCAGCACGTCGTTCTCGCCAAAGGATTTGTATACGTTTTGAAATTCGAAGTAGTGGTCGCTCACGGTTTGGCGCGCCCGCCGCCCAACTCCGTCACGGTTTCCGCGTAGTCGCTCGGCGCGTTCATATTCTTGAATAGGCGGCCACTGGAATCAAAGCGTTTCCATTCGGCGGGTTCCACGGCCTCCAGCCGGCCACCGGCTTTCAGCATCGCGATGAAGTTTTGAACCTTGAGTTCGCCGCACTCGACGGCCTGGCGGGCGTCGGCTTGGCAGCGCTTCCGATATACCGCGCAAAGCGGTTCGGCTCCGCGTTCGCCAAACGGGACGACAGCATCCTTCTGCGAATTCTCCGCGCGCGCAGCCAGATATTCGAGCCATTCCTGCGTGAGGTGCGGCAGGTCGCACGCAAGCACCACATTCCACTCCGCTTCAGTCGTGCCGAGCGCCGTCGCGATTCCGCCGAGCGGTCCTGCACCTTGCCAGCGGTCGTCGATTATATCGAGCGGCAGCCCGCGCAGCGATTTTGCGCCGCCAACCACTCGCACGCTGCGTGCAACGCTCGCCACAAGTCGCACGGTCCGAACGATCACCGGCTCGCCGCCGACTTCGAGTCGTGCCTTGTCGCGGCCCATCCGCGAACTTTTTCCACCTGCCAACACGAATGCTGCACGGCCAGCGCCGGCGCTCTCGCGTACTGTCGTGTTCACTTGACCGGCCTCTGAATTCCGAGTTCGCGCAATTTCTCCTGCAAGCTTTGCCGATGCAAGCCGATTTCCTCGGCCGTTTTCGAAACGTTCCAACGGTGCTCTTCCAGCTTGCGCTTCAGAAATGCCACTTCGAACTGTCGCTTTGCCTCGCGAAAATCGGCTTCGCCGAGAAATGCGCTCTCCCCGTTCGACGCCGCCGCAGCCGTTGTTCCTGGCGACGCAGCTTTCCCTGCGCGAATCTCTTCCGGTAGGTCCGCGAGCGCGATTTCGCTGCCACTCGATAGCACCACAGTTCGCTCGAGCGCATTTCGAAGCTCGCGCACGTTTCCCGGCCACGAATATTTCCTGAGCGCTTCCGCCGCCTCGCCGCTTAACTTCGCTTCGCGCCCGTGCCGCGCGCCCAGCTGCCGCAAAAAGCTCGATGCCAGCATCGGCACATCCGACGCATGCGCACGTAGCGCCGGCAGTTCCAGCGTCACGACTCTTATCCGGTAGTAAAGGTCTTCGCGGAATTTCCCGGCCGCGATTTCTGCGGGCAAATTACGGTGCGTCGCGCTGATCACGCGGACATCCACGTCGATCGGCTGCGATCCGCCGAGCCGTTCGATCTTGCGATTTTCCAGCGCGCGCAGCACTTTCGCCTGCGTCACAGGATTCATGTCGCCGATCTCGTCGAGAAACAGCGTGCCACCCGATGCCAGCTCGAACTTTCCCTTCCGCTGCTGCGCCGCTCCGGTGAAGGCACCGCGCTCGTAGCCGAAAAGTTCCGACTCGATCAAGTTTTCAGGCAACGCAGCGCAGTTCACCGCAACAAACGGCTTGCCCGCCCGCGGCGACCGGTCGTGAATTTCCTGCGCCAGCAAATCCTTTCCCGTGCCACTTTCGCCCAGAATCAGCACCGTGGCGTCGGTCGCGGCTACGCGCTCGGCCATCTCAAAAACGCGGCGCATTTCCGCCGACGCGCCGATCATCCGGCCGAACTGGCCATCGCCCACCAGCTCTCGTCTGAGCCGCTCGTTTTCAGCGCCGAGCGACGACGCCCGCAAAATATTGGCGACGCGGTGCCGCAGCTCTTCGATATCAAATCCCTTCACGATGTAATCCTGCGCACCGGAACGCAGCGCTTCCACGGCAGTGGAGGCCGTATCCAGCGCGGACACGACCAGTACCGGGGTCGAGTTCCCGGCCGCGCGCAGCGAGCGAAGGAACGTGATGCCGTCTTCTTCCGGCATCACCATGTCCAGCAGGATCAGATCGGGCTTCCCAAGCTCAAGCCCCGCGCGAGCCTCACTGGCCGAGCCGGCTTCGACGATTTTGTATTTCAATTCTAGCGCTCGCCGCGTGCCGTAACGCGCAGTCGGTTCGTCGTCGATCAGCAGGATCGTTTGCCTCGCCATCAACTTTTCAACGCTCCGCCGTTGGCGCGAGTGTCGTGACCGAGTGCGCCAGCGCCATCTCGCGCAATCGGAAGATTCAGCCGAAAGCGCGCCCCCTTCCCATTACGCAGCGGACTTTCGCAAGCAAGCGAGGCGCCCATTTCATCTACACGTCGCGCCACAATCGAAAGCCCGAGCCCGGTGCCGGTAGGCTTGGTGGTGAAATATGGCTGAAAAATTTTCGCGCGCAGGTCGAGCGTGATTCCCGGCCCGTCGTCCTCAACCAGTATTTCGATGCGCTCGCCGCTCGCCGCCAGGCTCACCTTCACGCGCCCGCCGTCCGGCTGCGCTTCGATCGCGTTGACGATCAAGTTTGAAAGCACTTCGCTCAGCGAATCCTCGGACGCGAGCGCGTACAGTTCGGCAGAGGGCTGCTCGAACTCGAGGCGGACGTTGCGGCGCTCAGCGTCGTGGCGGAACAGCACCGCGGTCTGACGCGCAAGATTCACCGCCGCGACGCGTTCACCATTCACCGACGGCTTCGCGTAACGCAAAAGCTGGGTCAGCTTCGCGCTCATTCTGTCGATTTCCGTCACCACAATCGCGCAATCGCGCCGGATGTCCACTGGCAGATCCGGGTTTTCGAGCTGCACCTGCAACACCGTCTTCATCGAGCTCAGTGGGTTTCGCAAATTGTGCGAGACGCTCGCAGCCATCTGTCCCAACGAGGCGAGGCGCTCGCGTTCGGCCAGTTCCCTCTCGAGCCGCACTTTGTCTTCGATCAGACGCGAAAGATCGATCATCGAAGGTAGCTGGTCGGCAAGAAGCTGCAGCGAACCCGTAGTTTCGCCGGTCAGGTAGGAACCGGTGGATGCCGCTTCCAGCGCGCCAATCACTTCGCTGCCTTTGGCAAGGGGAACCTGCACCACGTGTCCCAGGCGTCCCGGCGACTGCAGCGGGGTCCGTGCGGGATCGAGCGGCACAGAAATCCGTACTGCGGCGAGGCCAAAGTCTTCGCGGATGCGCCGCTCGGCGTTGGCGATTAGCTCCGCCACGTTGCCGCGCCGCGCCGAGCGCTGGAGTTCGAGGCTCAGCTTCTGGACTCCGCTCACGCGTTCCTGAAACCGTTTTTGAAGATAAGGCCCGATCACGCGCTCAAGCGGCTCGAACAGGAAAATCAGCACAAACAGCAACACGCTGGCCGTTGCTTCGGGCGGTACGACCGGCTCCAGCCACTGCCCCACCCGGCGCACCAGCGCCAGGTACAAAAGCGCAAGCACGGTGACCGGCAAGGCATACACCAAGTTTCGTTGCGCGCCGTATTCGAGAAAATTCCGCCGGACCGAGTAATAAAGTAGCGCGGCGCCCGGAAGCACGCCAAGTACGGTGATGGTGGCCGAAATCCCCGCCGCGAAATCCGGATAGCGCCTTCCAAACGCGAGCAGGAGAATCTGCGCAAGGAAGCCGGCGCAGGCGACGTCAAGCACGGCACGGAAAAATCCGTGCTCGTCGGGCGAGCGCGCCGATTGCGAGAGCGCGTAGGCCGACACGGCGGCAACGCCCATCGCCGGAACAACAACCCAACGCATCGACACCAGCGCCAGCCGGAACGCGAACGTCTGAAAGTCCAGCCACGCGCCCACTCCTGTCGGCGTGAACCCGCCATGCCGGTGCCACAGAACCCAGAGGACCGGTACAACGAAAAAAAGCACGATGACGAGCGCCCACTCCCCTGGCGAAGCACGCCGGCCGCGAATGGATTGAAAGTAGGCGAGGTTCGCCGCAACGATCAGCGCGGGCAAGAACGCCAGGCCCACGTTAACCAGGGTGGTGTAGAAGAATTGCGTCGTGAGCGGCGGCGTGCCGTACTGAATGAACGAATTGATCTCGAGCAAGCCGCCCGAGTAGATCAGGAATGCCGCGAAGCACACGAAGAACAGCAGGCGCTCCAGCAGCCGCGGCTTGCGGTGGCCAACAATCAGCGCCAGAAGAAACAGGTAGATCAGCGTGCCGACCGTCAGCACCATGAGGCGCAGATAAAACAGAGCGGCCAAGCGACCTCCCACGGTTGGGGGCATAGTAAGCTGTCGGGAGGGCGAAACTCAATGCGAAAGTGGAGGGAATTCCGGACAGGTATAACGCCATTTGTATCTGTGTGTTACAGGGCGATGAAATTCACAGATTTGAGTGTGGGATTGATAGATTTTTCCTTGACACTCCATCCATAGATGCTATATTAGCGCTCGTCACCGAGGAGTGCTAATGGGCCACCCCGGCCCAATCTCACCTCTCCGGCGGCGGACTCACCACTCAATTGGAGGAATTGCAAAATGGCAGTTAACATCACGCCTCTGCACGACCGCGTGCTCGTGCGGCGCTTGGAAGAGAAGGAATCCGTGAAGGGCGGAATCATCATCCCCGACTCGGCAAAAGAGAAACCGCAAGAAGGCGAAGTGATCGCAGTGGGCTCGGGCCGTCGTGAGAAGGGCGAATTGATCCCTCTGGACGTCAAGCCCGGCGACCGCGTTCTATTCGGCAAATACTCCGGCAGCGACATCAAGATCGACGACGAGGAATACATGATCCTGAAGGAAGACGAAATCCTCGCCAAGCTCGGCCCGGCCGCGAAAGCAGCGGGCAAGAAGTAACTCCGGCACCAAACCCGGACCGCGAACCGTTCAGCGGCCGCATCCGGAATCAATCACCGCTCGCCACGCGCGAGCTTCGTACGAAACGAATAGGAGAAACAGAAAATGGCTAAGCAAATCGTGACGGGTGAAAATTCCCGCCAAGCGATCCTCCGCGGCGTCAACCAGCTGGCTGACGCGGTGAAGATCACCCTCGGACCGAAGGGCCGCAATGCGGTCATCGAAAAGAAGTTCGGCTCGCCGATCATCACCAAGGACGGCGTCACCGTGGCAAAGGAAATCGAGCTGAAGGATCCCCTGGAGAACATGGGCGCGCAGATGGTTCGTGAAGTCGCCTCGAAGACTTCCGATGTCGCCGGCGACGGCACCACCACCGCCACCGTGCTCGCACAGGCGATCTTCAAGGAAGGCGTGAAGGCCGTCGCGGCCGGCGCCAGTCCCACGGCTCTGAAGCGCGGCATCGAGAAGGCCGTCGCAGTCGCCGTCGAAGAAGTGAAGAAGCAGCACAAGGACGTCAAGGGCGACATGATCGCGCAGGTCGGCACGATCTCCGCGAACAACGACAAGCAGATCGGCTCGATCATTGCCGAAGCGATGAAGAAGGTCGGCAAAGACGGCGTGATCACCGTGGAAGAGTCGAAGACGATGGAAACCGCGCTCGAAGTGGTCGAAGGTATGCAGTTCGACCGCGGCTACCTCTCGCCGTACTTCGTCACTGATCCGGAACGCATGGAATGCACCCTCGAAGACGTCCGCATCCTGATCCATGAGAAGAAAATCTCCTCGATGAAGGATTTGCTCCCGTTGCTCGAGCAGATCGCCAAGCAGGGCAAGCCCCTCTTGATCATTGCGGAAGACGTCGAGGGCGAAGCTCTCGCGACGCTGGTGGTCAATAAACTCCGTGGCACCTTGCAGTGCGCCGCGGTGAAGGCTCCGGGCTTCGGAGATCGCCGCAAGGCTATGCTCGAAGACATCGCGACCCTCACCGGGGGTAAGGCCATCACGGAAGACCTAGGCATCAAGCTCGAAAACGTCAAGCCCGAAGACCTCGGCCGCGCCAAGAAGGTGACGATCGATAAGGACAACACCACGATCGTCGAAGGCGCCGGCAAGTCGTCGGAAATCGAAGGTCGCGTCCGTCAGATCCGCGCGCAGGTCGAAGACACCACTTCGGACTACGACAAGGAAAAGCTGCAGGAGCGCCTTGCGAAGCTGGTCGGCGGCGTGGCCGTGATTAAAGTCGGCGCGGCTACCGAGACCGAACTGAAGGAAAAGAAGGCACGCGTCGAAGACGCGATGCACGCAACCCGCGCGGCAGTCGAGGAAGGCATTGTCCCCGGCGGCGGCGTGGCCCTGATTCGTTGCATTGCAGCTCTCGACAAGCTGAAGCTGCAGGACGACGAAGCCATCGGGGTGAACATCGTTAAGCGCGCGCTCGAAGAGCCTCTTCGCCAGATCGCGCACAACGCCGGTTTCGAAGGCGCTGTGGTGCTCGGTAAGATCCGCGAGTCGAAGGACGATACCTTCGGCTTCAACGCGGACTCGGGCGAGTACGGCGACATGGTCAAGGCCGGCGTCATCGACCCTGCCAAGGTTTCCCGTTTGGCGCTGCAGAATGCGGCGTCGATCGCGGGCCTGATGCTCACCACCGAAGCGTTGGTGGCGGACATCAAGGAAGACGACAAGGCAGCGGCGGGCGCAGGCGGCCACGGCGGCGGCGCACCAGGCGGCATGGGCGGCATGTACTAAACACCGTCCAGCGCTTCAACGCATCCCTGATTCAACGAAAAGGCGTCCCGTGGATTTCTCGCGGGGCGCCTTTTCGTTTTTTTGAAGCGAAGGTGGTAAAGCGGAGGACTAATCGTGGGCCGCTAATAGTCGTAAACGTGCTCGAGGTGGACGCCTTGCGCGCGGATGTTCTGCGTCACCACGTTCAGCACGCTCACCTCACAGCCGAGCACGACACGCTTGATGCCCGGCTGTGTCAACATTGGCTGGGAGAAAAGTTCCTGCGCGTCCGCGTCTGGATAGCGCCACGATGTCGGTGCGAGCACCGAGATCGTGATTCGCGTGTTGCCGGCGATGTCTGTGAACCGGATTCCTTGCTGCGCCATCGCCTCCGCCACGACCGTGAACTCCTGATATCTCGGAATATCCACAACCAAAGCGTCGGGGCCGAGCTTCTGAATGACCTTCACGTGCGGAATACTTCGAACAAAGGTTTCATCCGCGTGATCGATCGCGGCGTAGGTCTCCGCGGGTTCGTAGCCGTAGGTCAAGTGCGTCCCGCCCTGGATCACCCAGCAATAGAAAGCCTCAAGTAAATAATCCAGTGATAGGAAAAGTTTGCGCTCCCATTTCCGGATTGGATGCGGGCCCCAGAGCGGCGTCTCTCGCCATAGTTCGGGCACCCGGCGCGCGAACCGAAATTCATAGAACGGCCGAATGTGGACGAAGTCAGCGTAGTCCCTCGCCACTTTGTATGCGTAGGCGTCCTCGGCGACCGCCTCGCCGCCGCTCAGCCACTCCGTGAAACGCCCAATCGTTGTCTCGTACGCGCCTTTCAGAATGTATTCGGCGGAGAAGCTCGTGCCGATCACGACCAACATCACTTGCTCGCCACCGTTGAACGGATACTTTCCGTGAATCAGCCGCGAGATGCAGCAGTAGCTTGACCAGTATTGCCGCACCGCTCCGAAATACGGGAAGCCGCTCGGCAAATGGCTCTGCTGGTAGTCCGCCTTTTCCTGGTAGCTCCACACGATGTACCACTCGGGATAACCCAGATACGCGTCGTCTTCCGGACGCACGTAATCCTTGATCTTCGCTGCGTACGGATTTTCCTCGGGAGAGACGGCGGAGCCGGGTTGGATCTGGCTCTTCAGCGCGCAGCGCCAGCCCGCGGCAAGCGATACGGCGATGACAATCAACAGCAGTGCGAAACACAACAGGAAGAATTTCAGCGTCCGGCGCAGAAACGCGCGCAATTTCAAGCCGCGGCCGCCGCCTTCGGCTTACCCACGTTGAGGGCGATCCAATACGCCGCGATGAAAATAATCAGATGCGGCAAATTCACGAGGAAATTCGTCGTCAGCGGAAGCGTGTGCAAGTGCCCAACGAAGTATGCGACCACATCGATGGTGTACCAGAAACCGAGCAGCCAGAAGTAAACGCGCGCCACGGCCGGAGACCAAAACCCGGCGATCAGCGCGAGCGCGCCCAACGCAAGATGGCCGATGTCCACGATGCGCGTCATCGAAAACAGGCCGAACATCTTCCCGTTGGGTTCCATGACGCCGGGCACGTAATCGAGAAGGTACACAGCGAGAAACAGCGCCGCAAATCCGAACGCGCACTTCTGAATCGTGCTGAATTTTTTGGGCATGGACTTAAGTGCTGCTACTATCTTGCAAAAGTCGTACCCGAAGCAAGCCGATTTGTGGGAAGCGCGGCGAATCGCGCAAGGAGACCGCTCTGCGCCGTAGACACGCATTGCTCGCGATGGGCGGCGCGCTCGCTGCGGTCTGCGCGGTGGGCGCGAAAAAAGTTTTTGATTACGCCGCAGCTCCCGACACCGACAAGCAGAGCGATTTCGTTTTTCCTTCCGATCCTACCCAGGAAATTCCCGCCACGCCCATCCCAAAACCAGCGCCGCCTCCGATCGCGTTCGAGAAGTTAGGCGGCTTCATCAACGACGCCAGCCACCTGAACCAGACCGCCGTCTACGGCATCGTCCGCCCAAAAACCGAAGACGACATTCGCAACGCCGTTCGGTTCGCCCGCGACAACGGCCTGAAAATCACCTGCGCCGGCCAGCAGCACAGCATGGGCGGCCAGAGCTTTTCGCACGGCGGCATCGTGCTGGACCTCCGCGACTTCAATCAGATCCGCCTCGATAAAGAACGCAAAATCGTCAACCTGCAGAGCGGCGTGCGCTGGTGGCAACTGCAGAAGCGCCTCGATCCGGACGGCCTTTCGGTAAAATCCATGCAGTCGATCAACATTTTCAGCGTCGGCGGCACGCTCAGCGTGAACGCCCATGGCATCGACCCGATGCCCGGTCCGATCGCTCCGACGGTTCGCTCGGTCCGTGTCCTGCTCAGTAGCGGCGAAATCGTCACCGCAACGCCCGACCAGAACACCGAGCTTTTTCGCCACGTCCTCGGCGGCTACGGGCTATTCGGCGTCATTCTGGACGCCGAGCTTACCGTGGTGCCGAACGAAATGTACGCCCGCAAGGCGACCTATCTCGCCCACACTGATTTCCCGGCCTATTACAAAAAGAACATCGAAAATAATCCCGCGATCGGCCTGGTGTTCGGCCGGCTGTCGGTTTCTCCGCACGCCTACCTCAGCGAGACTGTAATTCACACCTACGAGAAGACTGACTTCGACGGCACGCTCCCGCGGCTCAAACCGCCGCAGCACGACGTGATCGATCGCTTCGTCATCAACGTCTCAAAAGCCAGCAGCAGCGGCCGCTGGTTCCGCTGGTTCCTTGAAAAGCATGCCGAGCCGCACCTGCACGACTGCCTCCCGCGCAATCAGGCGCTGAATCAGCCTCTGGACGTCTGCCTGGTCTCGCGCAACGAGGAGATGTACGATGACATGGCCTACCTCCACAATCGCCTGCGCGACACCGATATCCTGCAGGAATATTTCGTGCCGTATGACCGCATGCCCGAATTCGTCGACGGCCTCCGCGACGTGGTCCTCCGAAACGGCGCTAACCTGCTGAACGTCACCATCCGAACCGTTCACAAAGACGAAATCACCGCTCTCCCTTACGCGACGACAAACATGTTCGGCTTGGTTCTCTACTTCAATGTGCAGTTCAAGGCTCGCGACAACGAAATTCTCCGGAAGACCACGGCCGATCTGATCGATGTCGCACACCAATGCGAGGGCACGCACTATCTCCCCTACCAGCTTTTCTACTCCCGCGAGCAATTAAAGAAGTCCTATCCCGGCATCGACGACTTTTTCGCCACTAAAAAGAAGCTCGATCCAATCGGCCTCTTCACCAACAAGTTCTACGAAAAGTACGGCGCCTGACTCCACACCCTCCGCCGCCGAGCGCAGCACTTCTGGCGCACCGCCGCCCAGAGTTTCGCAGCCACCGCCGGAATCGTCGGCAATGCATGTGGCGTTTAGCATGCACCCGCGCTGAACCATTTTTTGCGCTCAGGGCGAAAACGCCTCAATCGCCACATTCCATTAGACTTACGCAAACACGACTTTCGCCCTTGCGTGGTGTTTTATCGGCTGTAGGTCAACTCGCCATCCAGCAGCGCAAGGCTGGCCTACGCAGCAAGGGGGCTTTATGCGATACGCAAAATTCATCCGCTCGGCGGTGCTCTCGGCGATGCTGGCCGTCGGAGTTCCAGCTGCCACCGCGCCGAACGCTTCCGCTTTCGGGTTCGGCTTCTACGTTCATTTCGGTCCGCCTCCCATTCCGATCTACTCGCAACCGATCTGCCCTGGGCCTGGCTACCTTTTCACTCCGGGTTACTGGGCTTACGGCGATGCGGGTTACTACTGGGTGCCGGGTACCTGGGTGCAGCCTCCGACGATCGGCTTTTTGTGGACGCCGGGCTACTGGGGCTTCGGCATCGGCGGATATTTCTGGCATCCGGGATATTGGGGCCCGCACGTTGGGTTCTACGGCGGAATTAACTACGGCTTCGGTTATGGCGGCCACGGCTATGAGGGCGGCTACTGGAATCACGGCCAGTTCATGTACAACCGCGCCGTGAACAACGTCGGCTTCGGCGGGCACAACGTGTACAACCGCAGCGTCGCGTACAACAACAACCGCACCAGCTTCAACGGCGGCCGCGGCGGAGTCGATGCGCGGGCGAGCCGCGAAGAATTGAATGCGGGGCGCGACCGGCATGTCTCCGAAACCGGCGAGCAGTCGCGGCAGGAACACGCGGCCGGCATGAACCGTGCGCAGTTCGCTTCAAATAACCACGGCCGTCCGGAAACCGGCGCAACCAGCCGTGCAGGCGACTTTGGGGGCTCGAACGACTTCAACCGTGGCGCGGAGGCGAACCGTAATAACGTGGCATCGAATCGCGGATCTGAGTTCGATCGCGGCAACGAGACGGCAAACCGCGGCAGCTTCGGCTCTGAGAATCGCGGCTCGAACTTTGCCGCCACCAACAACCGGTCGAATCGTTTTGACCGCAGCAACAGCGTGAGCCGCAACGACTCCCGCGGCTTCGAAAACCACAACACTTCACGCCATTCGAATGTGAATCGCGCGAACGACTTCAACCGCAACAACAACACCGCGCGGAACGAGAGCAGCATGTCGCGCGGCAACTTTGGCTCCGAGAACCGAGCCACCGAGAATCGCAGCTCGAATTTCGGTAGCTCGCGCGAGAACCTGGCACGCAACTCCGGATCGAGCCGCAGCTTCTCCAGTCATCCGTCGAGCCACCCGTCCAGCCCGCACTACTCTGCTCCCAAGCAGAGCAGCCATTCAAGCGGCGGACACAGCGGCGGCGGCTCGCACGGCAGTGGCGGAAGCCATGGTGGTGGACATAGCTCGGGCGGCGGCCACCACAAGTAAGCGGCAAAGCTACACTCTGTATGAGTCTCAAGGCGCTTCGATCTTCACGACCGGAGCGCCTTTTGCTTTTCGATGCCGGGCAGCCCATCCCGAAGTGAACAAACGCCCGCGAATCTGCGCTGTGCTATTCTCGCGGCGTCATGTCCAACTTCATCCAAATCACCCCATTCATGCTGGTGCCGGATCTCGATAAGGCACTGGCGTTCTTCAAAGAGAGCCTCGGATTCAAAACGTTCGTGCGGCATTCCGAGTATGCCTACATCCACCGCGAGACCGCCGGCATCCGCATCCTCCAGGAAAGCCCGGGGAATCCGTTCCAGCCAGGTACGCGCCGATTCGCCTATTACGTCGATGTTCAGGACGTCGATGCGCTCTACGCCGAACTGAAGCCGAAGCTCGACACGTTGCCGAAGGGCGAGGTTCATGGTCCGGCCGACAAGGTCTACGAGCAGCGCGAACTTCTGGTGCTCGCTCTCGACGGCAACCTGATCGCCTTCGGCCACGCCATCCAAAAGCCCGAATAGGTGCGGATTCGCCAAGACGGGGCGGCTAGCGCCCACTCATTCCCAAAATAGAACAAGCTCCCCTAGCGCGTCGGACTGAAAACGCAGCACCTATCGTCTGCCGCGGCTCCCGAAGTTCTGGACGTCACTCGGTCGCGGCTCGGGGCTGCTCCAGACAAGCTCGACGCCGAAGATCTTATGGCGGTCGAAAAATCAGCAATTTCCTTCGGTACACTCGCAGGAAGGGAATCCTCGTAACTCGATGAACACAAAAAAGGAGACTCCGTCCCTTAGGTACACTCTCGCGGTTGTGAAGTTAGAAAAATGATTCGCTCGGCGTGACGCCCCAGCCGACCCGGCGTTCCTGTCAGCCGTTCGCGCTGTCCGGCGTTGCCTAGGCGTGTCGTTGGCTAGGGGCGCCCTCCGCTAGGATCGAAGGAATTCGAGCTGCTGGGAGAACTGTTCCCGCCAGAATTCGGGGAGGATTGGCACACGTAGAGCGCGTTCCATGGTGTCGCCATCGGCCGGGCCGAGTTCTTTCGCGGTGAAGAGCCGGTTGATATCGGCGATGGAGACCCGGTTCGGGTCGCGCGAGGTGATCGTAATTTCGTCGCCGGCTCCGATTTCGCCTTCGCGCACCACCGCGAAATAAAAGCCGGAGCGGCCACTCGCAAGGAACCGCTTCACCATCGAGCTGTCGTCAAACCTTACGTTCAGCTTGTAACAAGGCAGCCGCGGCTGCGCGACCGCAAACACCGCCGCGCCAATTGAAATCTGATCGCCGATGCACAAATCCTTTTCAAGCAGGCCTTCGGTGGTGAAATTTTCGCCGAACATGCCGTGCTGCCAATCGTCGCGAGCGAGTTCCCATTTCCAGAATTCGTAGTGTTCGAGCGGATAGCCGTAGACGGCTTTCAGTTGGCCGCCGTGCACGTTGAGGTCGGCCTGCCGGTCGCCGTCGAGATCGAGCTTCCGCGCCACGACGCGCGTTGAGCCGATCGATTCCTTAAAAATGCCCGTAGTAACGTGCACGCCGTGCCAGAGGATTTCGCGCGGGAGGCCGACGTTGACCGAGATCAGTTTCATGGGCGAGTAGGCCTGAGACAGAAATCTGAATGCTGGCGGGTCGATGCTCGTCGCATCGACCCGCCTTTACAGGCATTGAGACATGCAGCCATCAGATTTTTTGGTGGGTGGGCTTGGTCGCGCCAAGGTTCAGGGGAACTTGGTCGACGATCTTCACGCCGAAGCCATCCAACGCCACGACTTTGCGCGGGTGATTGGTCAGAACACGGATGCGCTTCAAGCCGAGGTCGATGAGGATCTGCGCGCCGATTCCGCTTTCGCGCTGCACCAGGCGCTGGCGGTCCAGGTCGCGATCGATCTGCTCACGATTGTGAAAATGAATCCGCGGCAGCTCGCTCGATTCGGGCTCGCGCTGGTCGATTTGAAAGCCGCGCCCGGTGTGATGCAGATAAACGAACACGCCTCGATTCTCGCGGTCGATGGCGGCGAGCGAAGCGTCCACAATGTCGTGGCAATCGCACGCCGTGGAACCGAAAACGTCGCCGGTGAGGCAGTGCGAGTGCACGCGGACCAGAGGCGGCCCGATTTTGTCTGCGGCTTCATCGCCCTGCGCCACGTCGCCGCGCACGAGCGCGACGTGCAATTCGTGATCGGCTTCGCTGGCGTAGGCGATCATTTGAAAATTCCCGTGCCGAGTGGGCAGCGTCGATTCGGCGATGCGGCGGATGTGCCGCTCGTGCTGCATGCGGTAGCGGATCAGGTCGGCGACAGTGAGCAGCGCAAGGCCGTGCAGCTTGCAAAATTCGATGAGCTGCGGAATGCGCGCCATCGTGCCGTCGTCATTCATCACTTCGCAGATGACGCCGGAGGGATCAAGGCCGGCGAGTCGCGCGAGATCGACGGAAGCCTCGGTCTGCCCGGCGCGAACCATGACGCCGCCATTGCGCGCCCGGAGGGTGTAGACGTGGCCGGGCCGCGCGAGATCTTCGGGGCGCGTATTGGGGCTCGTCGCCGTAAGAATCGTGATGGCGCGGTCGGACGCGCTTGTTCCGGTGGTGGTGCCGATGCGCGCATCGATCGGCTCGCAGAACGGCGTGCCAAACATCGAAGTGTTGCGCGGAGTGATCGGCGCGAGCGCAAGTGCGTCGCAGCGAGCCTCTGTCATCGCAAGGCAAATCAGGCCGCGGCCAAACTTGGCCATGAAGTTGATTGTTTCCGGCGTGACTTTTTCGGCGGCGATGGTCAGGTCGCCTTCGTTTTCGCGGTCTTCATCGTCCACCAGGACGATCATTCGTCCCGCGCGGATTTCGACGAGCGCTTCTTCTACGGTGGCAAACGGTGGTTGTCGGTCGGTCATGGCGTATGGAGCTATTGGATCAGTTTACCACCGGCCAGGATTCCGGGTTCTTTCGGCGCAGGAGGCGCGGTGACGAACACAGAGGGGCGGATTTTTTCGAACTTAGCGGGGGAGATGCCGTGGCTGGCCAGCAGGTCTTCGACGCGATGGAACCGGCCGCTTTTTTCGCGCATGTGGACGATGGATGGGGCGGTCGTGGGCACGATGCCGGGCACCTGCTGAAGTTGCGCGGCTGTGGCGGTGTTCCGATCGAGCGGCGTTGCAGGCGGCGATTTCTATTGCGCGAGGGTCACACGAGCGACGACCGTGGCGCAGAGTGCGGCGACCGCGATTCGGTGCGCTACTCGATGGATTGTTCGACGGTTCATTCGCGCTCGAACCTGGGCTTACTGTTTTTCGCCGCTCGCGTCGTAGGAAGTGACGGGGCCGAATAGCGTGGCCTGCTCGACGATCTGGTCGCGGTCGCCGACGACGATGATTTGCGCGTTCGCGGAATCAAAGTGGCGCCGCGCCGCAGCGAGCACATCCTTGGCGGTAAGCATGTGGATCCGCTCGCGATACGTCTCCAGGTAATCATCGGGCATGCGATCCAGATAAACGCTGGAAAGTTGGCCGAGAACGCCATCCTGCGTGGCGACGCCGAGCGAGAACACGCCGGTGAGGTAGGCGCGGGCGGATTCGAGTTCTTCCGTGGTCACGGGCAGCGAGCGCATTTTGTCCAGTTCGTAGAAGATTTCGGTGAGCGACGCGCCGACCACCTCATTGCGTACCGCGGCGCTCACGGTGAAGTAGCCGTAGTCGCGGAGCGAGTTTACGCCGCTGCGCGGGCTGTAGGTGTAGCCCTTCTGCTCGCGGATGTTGATCACCAGGCGCGAGTGGAATGCGCCGCCGTAGATCGCGTTGGCCAGAAGCAGGCGGAACCAATCCGGATCGCGGCGCGTAATCGCCATGTTGCCGAGGACGATTTGCGTTTGCACCGCGCCTGGGACGTGCACAAGATGGACATGCCGGCCGATGTATTGCGGCGGCGCATCGCCCTTCAGCGGCGTAGGAGCGGGCGCGTTCCAATTGCCGAAATGCTTTTCCACAAGAGCCAGCATTTCGTCTCCGGCGAAATCGCCAACCACGAGAAGCAGCGCGTTCGAAGGCGAATAGGTCTTCGTGTAGAAATCTTTCAGCTGCGTTGGATCGTACGCGCCGACCTGTTTTTCGGTAGGCGAAATGATTGCGTAGGGATGGTTGCCGAAAAGAACGCGCCGGAGGCGTTCGCTGGCGAGAAAGCCGGGCGTGGTGCGTTCGACGCGGAGGCCTTCGATTTTCTGGCGGCGCTCGCGCTCGAATTCATCCACGGGAAACGAAGCGTTGCGCGCCAGATCGGCGACGAGCTCGAGCAGGCCATTGGAAAATTCGGCGAGGCCGGAGATCGAGATGGCGGTGTTGTCGGCGCCGGCCGTCGTGCCCAGGTCGCCGCCCATCCGGCGAAGGTCTTCCTCGATCCGGCGGCTGGGGCGCGACGCAGTCCCGGTTCGGACGACTTTGGCGGTCATCTCGGCCAGGCCGGGGCTGGTGAGCGCGACCGAGGCGTTGCCGGTGCGGAAGAAAAGCTGCGCGGTGATTTTCGGGAATGTGCGCGATTCGGCCAGCACTACCTGCATGCCGTTCGATATCGTGCGGACGGTGCGCTTGGGCCAGGCGACGGGACGCTCTTCGCGCAAAGCAGGAACGGCGGATTTGCGCGCCTTCGAGGAATCGGGCGCTTCGATGATGGCGGTGGGGGTGGCGGCGGAATTCTTGGCGGACTGGCTCACTGGACCACTTCCTTTTCGCTGGCGACGGCGGACGGTGCGGCGTCTTTCGCGACCGGCAGGCGAAGAACGATGGCGCGATTTTTCGGGAGGAGATATTTTTTCGCCGCCGCTTGAATTTGCGCGGGCGTAACGGCTTCGAAGCCATCGAGAATTGTGTTGATGCGGTTCGGATCGCCGTCGAACAGAGTGAAGCACGCGAGGTAATGCATCAAGCCGAAACGCGGCATGTGCGAACCCATTCCGCCTTCGAGCATCGAGTAATAGTCGGAGCGCAGCTTCACTTTCACCGGCGCGAGTTCATCCTCCGCGATCCCCTTCTCCGCAAGGTCGCGGATGAGGGAATCGAAAGCGGCGATCACGTCGTCGGACTTGACGTCCGGCCGGTGAAAAATGCGCGTGACCATTTGCGTGGGACCATTGGTGTCGATCGGATCGGCGCCACCGGAAGCTTCGACGGCAATCTGCTTTTCGAGCACGAGTTCGCGATGGATGCGTCCGGCGCGGCCTCCATGGAGAACGCCATCGAGCAGCGTTGCTGCATACCAGTCGCTCGAATCGCGCGGAGGAAACGTGTAACCGATAGCCATCGCCGGGAGCGGACCGAATTGTTCGAGGACTTCGCCGCGACGCTCTTCGAGCTGAGGCGGCTCAGTCACGTCGGCTTTCGGCGGAAGCGGCGCTTTCGAAATGTCTTCGAAATATTTCTTCGCCAGCGCGAAGCCTTCTTTCACATCGAAATCGCCCATGATCAGCAGTACGGCGTTGTTGGGCGCGTAGTAGGTGCGGAAGAATTTCTGCACGTCTTCGAGCGTGGCGGCGTCGAGGTCGACGAAATCGCCGTAAAAATTGTGCGCGTTCGGCCAGTTTCGGAACGCGACCGGCGGAAGATCGAGCCACGGAAAGCCGCCGTAGGGCTGGTTCATCACGTTCACGCGGACTTCTTCTTTGACCACGTCGCGCTGGTTGCGGAGATTTTCGTCGTCCACTTTCAGGGCGCGCATGCGATCGGCTTCCAGCCACAGGACGCGCTCGAGCGCGTTCGAGGGGACGGACTCGAAATAATTGGTGATGTCGTAGTTTGTAGTGCCGTTGAGCAGGCCGCCGGAGGAATTGATGAGGCGGATGTGCTCCATTTTGCCGGCGTTTTCCGAGCCCTGGAACATCATGTGCTCGAACAGATGCGCGAAGCCGCTGCGGCCAAACGGCTCGAGGCGAAATCCGATCTGGTAATAGACGCCGACCGTGACGAACGGCGCGGTGCGGTCAGGCGACGCGACCACTCGAAGTCCGTTCGCAAGCGTAGTGTGTTCGACGGGAATGTGCAGACGTTTCAAGGCTTCACCTCAGTGCAGCGTGCGTGTGTTTGCGCGAATTTAAATTATCGGCCATTGGCGGGATGCGTGCAACTCGGTGGGCGATTTGATAACAAGGCCAGGCGGATTTTCGCTTTATGACGCATGCTAGCGTGGATGGTGTTTGATTACGAAGGCCAATGAGAGGTGCGGAGCGTGGTATGGCACTGGGCGTTTTCCGGGACGTTGGGTCTGGTGGCGGGGGCGTGGGTATTGCAGGCACTCGAGGTGGCTTGGGGGCTGCGGGGGATACCGAAGCTGAAGGGTGTGGCGCCGATTGGGGATGCGGAGTGTCCGCGCGTGTCGATTTTATTTGCTGGACGAGACGAAGCCGAGAAAGTGGGTGCGGCGGTCGAATCATTCTTGAGCGTGGACTATCCCAATTTCGAAGTGGTGGCGGTGAACGACCGGTCGGAGGATGCGACGCAGCAGATTCTGGAGCGGGCGGCGGCGCGGGATGCGCGGCTGAAAGTGATTCATGTCACCGAGCTGCCGACGGGATGGCTGGGGAAAACGCACGGCTTGCAGAAGGGGTTCGAAGCGTCGACGGGCGAGTGGCTGGTGTTCACGGACGCGGACGTGAAATTTTCGCCGGACCTACTGCGGCGCGCCGTGGGCCTCGCGAAACGCGACGGGATCGATCACCTCCCGCTGTTCGGATATGCGGAGACATATACGTTTGGCGAGCGTGTGCTGATGACTTTTTTCGCGCTGAGCTTCGCGCTGGGTACCAAGCCGTGGAAAAAAGGCCGGCCGGGCTCGCGATTTTACGTGGGGATCGGCGCATTTCAGATGGTGCGGCGGACCGCGTACGTCGCAATCGGCGAGCACAAACGCCTCGCAATGGAAGTGGTGGACGATATCAAGCTCGGCAAACTGATGCAGGACGGCGGGTTCCGCTCGCAGGTGGCGATTGCGGACCGGCGCGTGAGCGTTCACTGGCACCAGGGTGTTGCAGCCACGATACGCGGGACGACGAAGAATTTTTTCGCGACCTCGCAGTACAGCGTGGCTACGGTGACGGCGCAGGTTGCGGCGGTGCTGCTCGGGTGCATTCTGCCGTGGGTGGCGATCTTTTTTGTGCATGGCTGGGCGATGATTTTCGCGGCGGTGGCAGTTGGAGTTGGCATCGCCATGCAGGCAGGCGTCACGATGGAATTTGAAGTGTCGCCACTCTATGCGCTGACGATGCCGGCGGGGGCGCTGCTTTTGTGCTGGATGCTGATCCGGTCGACGTTTGTCACGTTGAGAGATGGCGGGATTACCTGGAGGGGGACTTTCTACAGGTTGAGTGATTTGAGGAAAGGGATGGTCTGACGGTCGTACGGGCTTGCGCAGTTGCGACAAAAAGCGAACAGACATCCTTCGGCCGGCTGAATCAGGCCTCAGGGGACCCGTTTTCTTTGCGGGGCGTGGTGCTTGTGCGAGTTGACGTGGGTGCGTCGGTGGGTGGCGCGCATCGATTTGACGGCAAAAGGATGCGGCACTCGCAACGGCTCTTGCGGCTCGGTGGTGGTCGCACATTTTGTTGAGGCGCGGTTGCGGTTAACGGAAGAAGGAGTAGCCGACGAAGAGTTCGTTGGCGTCGACGCCGGGATTGAAATTGTGGCGGTAGGCATTGGAGATGTGGGCGTACTTGAAGCCGAACGTCCAGGCACGGGTGCGATTCGAATTGTAGAGTTGGACTCCGGTCTGAAAATCGAAAGTGAAATTAAATTGCGTGCCGCCGGGAATGTCGACCGGCACCGGCCGAACTGACGCGAGGAAACCGGCCGTGGAGGCGAGGAACGGCTGGAGCGCGTGCGTGCGGCGAAAATTGAGTTTCAGTCCGATGGGATTGATGCCGCCCCCGTAAACCGATTCGCGCCCGCTCGCGCAGTAGCCGGGATAGGTCCCGCCTCCGCCGCAAGCGACGTAAGAGGGCTGGCGGATGAGCGTCATCGGAACGATATCGAGCGTGTACAGCAGCGCGACGCTGCGCCGATCGAATATCGTGCGGCTGTAACGAAGCGCAATGACGCCGATCTGGCGGTCGGTGGTGGTGCCGATCATCGTGTCGTTGCTGAAGGAATACGCGCCCCAGACGCCAAATTCGTTGTTCGGCGGGAACGGGTTTGTCGCGCTGTATGCCTGGGCGCAGGCGGACGGCGAGAATGCAAAACACCCGAAGATCAAAGCAATCGCCGTCGCGTAAATCGTTCGCATCGATTCCCACCCATCACGCTGCATATGAATACTGAATCCGACTTTCTATTGTCGCATCGCGCGCCGGGAGATTTCGAGAGGTTGATGTTCGCTGCGCCAACGCGGGGATCCTAGGAATTCCACGGCAGATCCCAACATCACACAGACAAGAGTGTCTGTGCCACGACTTTTGACATTACTTTTTTGAGGTGCGTTTTGTGAGCGAGCGCGGCTTGCGTGGTTGCGCGGTCGTGTCGGAGACCAGCGATGCGGTGACCGAACCGGAATCTGACACAGCCGAAGCTTTAACGGATGACGAAGGTTCAGACCACGCTCCGTCGGCGGTGGGTGGCGTGCCGTCGACGGCAATGGGATCGGCGGAGCCGAAGATGGCGAACAGGTCGCGCTGCTTCATGGCCTTGATGCGGTCGCGAAGCGCGGCGGCTTTTTCGAATTCGAAATTTTTGGCTGCGGCGCGCATCTGGGTTTCGAGCTGACGAATGGCGGCCATGAGTTGAGCCGTATTCTGAATGTCCGCGGCGGCGGGGACGTCATCCGGCACGGGCAGGTAATCGGCGTTGACGATCTTCGCGAGCTCCATGTCCAGCGACTTGATAATCGATTGCGGCGTGATGTCGTGCTCGCGATTGTAGGCTTCCTGCTTGGCGCGGCGGCGGCTGGTTTCTCCGATGGCCTGCTTCATCGAGTCGGTCATGCGGTCGGCGTAAAGGATGGCGCGGCCTTCGATGTGGCGTGCGCAGCGGCCGATGGTCTGAATCAGCGACGTGGCGCTGCGAAGATAGCCTTCCTTATCGGCGTCGAGTATCGCCACCAGAGAGACTTCAGGTAGGTCGAGTCCTTCTCGGAGAAGGTTGATGCCGATCAGCACGTCAAACTCGCCGCGGCGCAAATCTCGCAGAATTTTCACGCGCTCGAGGGTTTCGATTTCGGAGTGCAGGTAGCGGCAGCGAACGCCGACTTCGGCAAAATATTCGGCGAGGTCTTCGGACATCCGCTTGGTGAGCGTGGTGACCAGAACGCGTTCGTTGCGCGCGGTGCGGATGCGGATTTGTTCGAGCAGGTCGTCAACTTGTCCTTTCACGGGGCGAATTTCCACCTCCGGATCGACAAGGCCCGTAGGACGAATCACTTGCTCGGCCACGACTCCGCCGACTTTGGTGAGTTCGTAAGCTCCGGGCGTGGCGGAGACGTACATGACTTGGTTGGTGCGGTGCTCGAATTCCTCGAAAGTGAGAGGGCGGTTATCGAGCGCGGACGGCATGCGGAAGCCGTAGTTCACCAGAGTTTGTTTGCGTGAACGGTCGCCGGCGTACATGGCGTGGAGCTGCGGCATGGTCTGGTGCGACTCGTCGATGAAGAGCAAGTAGTCGGCAGGAATGTAATCGAGCAGCGTCGGCGGAGCTTCGCCGGGCAAGCGCCCGGACATGTGCCGCGAATAATTTTCGATGCCGTGGCAATATCCGATAGTGCGCATCATTTCAATGTCGAAGTGAGTGCGCTGGACGATGCGCTGCGATTCGACGATCTTTCCCTGTTTGTCGAGCTCCCCTTTCCACCATTCGAGTTCTTCGTAGATGGACTGGATGGCGCGCTCGCGCTGTTCAGCGGGCATCACGTAGTGCGACTTCGGATAAATGGGGACGCGGGTGATTTCCTCTCCGCTCGAATCGATCACTCCGGTCACCGGATCGATCTTGCGAATGGCTTCGATCTGGCTGCCCCACATCTCAATGCGATAGCCGAAGTCTTCGTAGGGAGGGTAAATCTCGATCATGTCGCCGCGAACTCGGAAGCTGCCGCGGCCAAGCGCTTCGGAGCGTTCGTACTGGATTTCCACGAGTTTGCGCAGAATCGATTCGCGCGCGATCGACTGGCCCTTTTCGAGGACCAGCATCATGCCGTAGTACGCTTCGGGTGAGCCGAGGCCGTAGATGCAAGAGACGGAGGCGATGATGATTACGTCGCGACGCTCGAGCAGCGAACGCGTGGCGCTCATGCGGAGCTTGTCGAGCTCGTCGTTGATCGTCGATTCCTTTTCGATGTAGGTGTCGCTGGCGGGCACGTAGGCTTCAGGCTGGTAGTAGTCGTAATAGCTGACGAAGTATTCGACGGCGTTGCGCGGGAAGAAGGTCTTGAACTCGTGGAAGAGCTGAGCAGCCAAAGTTTTATTGTGCGCCAGGACGATGGAGGGACGGTTGGCCGCTTCGATGACTTTGGCCATGGTGAAGGTTTTGCCAGAGCCAGTGACTCCGAGGAGTACCTGGTGGCGGTCGCCGTCGTTCACGCCGCGGACGAGCTGGTCAATGGCCTGGGGCTGGTCGCCGCGGGGTTCGTAGTCACTGGCAAGCTGGAATTTCATGGCGCGCACCTCAGGCACGAAAAATGCGGGGTCGTGAATCTTCTATTATAACGCAGGTGGCAAGGGGTGAGGCGCGGGCGAAATTCAGAACGGCTTGGCTTCGCCGCCGTCCTCGTTACCCTTGCTGAAGTCGGACGCGAAATGCCAGCGGATGTTTCGGATCTGCGGCGAAGACTCGAGCACGTCGTTGATGGCTTGTACGGCGGGCGGTTGAACGTCGATACTGCCGAACTTGAGAAGCGCGCCTAGGAGGCCTCTGCTACGCTCGACCCAAGCCGCTACATCGTCGCCGAAACAACCAGGGTTGATCAAGTAGTCTTACGTATCGGAAGTATTAAACGACGCGAATTCGAACGTAATGAGGGTTCGGAGTGGAGCGGCGCGTCCGATTACGGATGCGACTCGTTCGGAAGGAGCACGATTTCGGACTGGCTGTCCACGTGGCCCTTGTATTGCATTTTGGAGCCGGAGACGGCGCTCACGATTTCGAAGTCCATGTCCTGATGGCCGGTTTGCGTGGAGCGGACGACCATCCCCGTCGAAAGTGAAATGGTGTCGAGGCTTTCCCCCGTGCCGGTCCACGTGCCGGAAGTGCGCAGGCCGTTGTGTAGGTAAGCTTCGGGCGTCGCGTCGCCGTGGCCGCCACCGGGGCGAAAAATTCTAAATTGGGTGAGGATCACGGCGCAGACGTCTACGTTGGGCTCAACCGGGGAAGCTAGCTGCGGCGCGGAGGCTGACCTTGGCAGAGCGGGCGAAACTTTCTCACCCTGGGAAGCAGGAGGCGGCCAGGCGGCGGAGCTCGGTAGTGTGGATGACTCGGTCGCGTCGGCGATCGCGGAGGAATGGCAGTCTTCATCGCGCACGTAAGTGGACTCGGTGTGGAACGTGAGGTTCGCGATGGGAGTGTTGTCGAGCGGCCGGTCGTCGGTCCATTTCTGCCCGATGGCGATTCCTTCGCGGGGGAATTTTGAGGTGGAGGCGAGGCCGTTCATCCAGGATTGCACGGCGCTGGCGGAGGCGGGATTCGCGAGGACGTCGTCAATGCCGGTGACACCGGAAACCTTTCCGTCGGGCTCAATGGTGAATTGGAAGGCGCGGCCCTGAAGTTTTTCGTACTGGTCTTGGACAGCAGCGGCGCCGGGATCGTAGGAATCGCTTTCGAGGACGGCGTCGGATTTTTCGTATGTGGCGCGAAGGCGGACGCGAGAAGTGGCGCCATCGGCGTCGGGCTTCACGTCGAGAACGTCGAGGCGGACGACGAGATTTGCGATTTGATCGAACTTGGAAGCAGCTTCGGGATCGACGATGGGCGAAGTGGCTTTGCCGGTGGTGCTGGTGCGGGTTTCGATCTGGTAGCGGAGCGTTTCGCCGGCGACGAAGCGGGGCGAGAGGTGGATGCGTTCGGCGGACGGCGCTGCCGCGAGCGAGACTACGGCGAGCGCAACGACAGCGGAAGTGCGAATTGAATATCTCAGGAAGAGACGGTGGGCCCGTTCGTCATCGTTTCCCGAAGGCGGCATAAACAAACGCTAGCACACGGGTTAGGGCGCAGCAATGCGCGGAGGGTGCCTGTAGGGCCGGATACAGGAGGTACAGAAGATTTCCGTGCTGGATTACAGCGTTTTCGGGATGGGCGAGCGACGCCGCAAGTCTTAGGCTTAGTTCATTATGGACGAGAACCGAGTTACCACGCTGTATTCAGACGAGACGGTTCCGGCCGAATTCTACGAGCAGATGCGGAACCGAGCGATCCGGTGGTCCGAGACACACCTGGCGCGGCTGGCGCAGACCGGTTGCGCGCGACAGACGGCGGTGAATCAGGTGGTGCGAGAAGTGACAAAGCACTGGGGACCCGAGTGCGCGCACGAAGTGGAGCGGACGCTGGGAATCAGGTGCGAGAACCGGAATTAATCTCGTGAACTCATCGCGGCGCCGAAAGCGGCGCGCGATCGGTAGGCGAGCATACAACGCTTTCTCCTAAACACAACTCCAAGAGATAGCTAACGCGAGTTTGCCGCGCGCCCGAAGAAACCAGATGGCCTGCGGGCTTCGTGCGTTAAAGGAATGCGTTTAGAATAATTGTGTGAACTCATCCACGGCGAAAATCAAACTCAAGGACGATCGCCGAATCGCCGCGCTTAAACCCTTCCCGCTCGGGTATATCCTGCTCATCGTGGTTGTGCTTCTTTTTTGCGGCAGTTCCGGTGCAGCGCGAACGCAGAACTCTGGGGCGCCACCTCAGCCATCCGACGGCGCACCTCCCGCGCCGCTAAGGGCATCGGCGGCGAGTACTGTGGCGGGTACTTCTGTTTCGACGCCAACCGGGGAACCGGCGCAGCAGGCTCCGGGGGCCGTGAGCGGAATCGTCGTCGATTCGTCAGGCGCGGCGGTGGCAGGAGCGCATTTGACGCTGACGCACGACGACGCGACTCCCGCACGCGAGACGCTCTCCGACGCGAACGGAGAGTTTGTGTTCGCCGACGTGCCGCCTGGCGCGTTTCAGGTGGTGATTGCGGCGGCGGGACTGGCCTCGCAGACATACACCGGGACGAAAATCGCGGACCAGGCAAGCACGGTCCCGACGATCACGCTGGCGGTGGCGAGCGAATCGACGCAGGTTCAAGTATCGGTAAGCCGCGTCGAGTTGGCGGAAGACGAGATTAAAATCCAAGAAAAGCAGCGCGTCCTCGGCGTCTTTCCGAATTTTTACGTGAGCTACGATCCCGACGCGGTGCCGCTCAGCTCGAAGCAAAAGTTCGAGCTGGCGTGGCGGACCACGATCGATCCGGTCACCTTCGTGCTGACTGGCGCAACGGCGGGCGTCCAACAGTGGCAGAACAATTTCAGCGGATATGGGCAAGGCGCCCAGGGATACGCCAAACGTTACGGGGCGATCTACGCGGACACGGTAACCGGCACGTTTCTTGGCGGAGCGGTGTTTCCGTCGCTGTTCAAACAGGACCCGCGCTACTTCTATAAGGGAACCGGAACGGTGCGTTCGAGATTCCTGTACGCGATTGCGAATGCGGTGATCTGCAAGGGCGACAATCGCAAATGGCAGCCGGCGTATTCTTCGATTTTGGGAGATCTCGCTTCGGGCGGAATTTCGAACGCGTATTATCCGTCGAGCGATCGCGGGGCGGCGCTGGTGTTTGAGAATACGCTGATTGGGATCGGCACGACGGCTGCAGCCAATGTGCTGCAGGAGTTTTTGATTCGGAAGTTGACGCCTGGGCAGTCGAACAACAACACTTCGCTACAACCATAAACATTTCTGAGGGAAGAGGAGCGTAATTGGGTACGGGCGTGTCTGCGGGTAGCGCCCGCAAAGCGGAGGAGTGTGTTTGCACATTTCGATTGGGCGCGGGCAGCGTGGCGCAGACAAGATGGGATACCCCACAAAACGCGTTGACGTCTTGGTCGGTACGACAACGAGTCGGGCGCGACGTTAACTTACGGGACGTCGGACGACAGCCGGGTCGGCTATCCTACTTTTACGTTAGCGAGGCGTTTGGTTGGTGGGAATTTTCTTTACTGAAGGAGCGGACAAGGGGCCGGAGAGTGCAAAGGTGGCGTCGGGAGTTGTTGAAGACTTTAAGCTGAGCTCGAGCTGGTGGGAGAAGCCGACCGAGCCTTTGGCGTCGAGCCGTTCGGCGGGATTTACAAGTGTGAGGCGACGGAACCTGAGGGCGTCGCTCGCGCAGGTGAAGACGGCCGCGGCTTCATGGAAGGTTTCAGGCCCGGGGCGCAGCTCGGACTGTCGAAAAGACTGATCCAGGTTGAAATTCTTAAGTTGGAGCGATGCGATGCGGGCGTTGCCGTCGCACGCCAGAGCGGCGATCAGATCGGACCGCGTTGCGCCGCGCGAAGAGAGCGCGATTTCTCCGGTGGCGGAGCCGTCGAGCTGATTCGCGAGGGATGGCGCGAACGCGGTGAGGCCACCAAGATCGACTCCCGAAAAATTGATCGCGACTTGATATTCGGGCACGGCGGCGAACATCGCGTTCAGCGTGCCGGAGAGATTGCCGGAGGCGATCTGCGCTGTGGCATTTGAAAATTCGATGGCGCGGCCGTTCAGCTTCAGGTCGCCCTGCACGTGACGGGCGACAAGCGGCGCCACGGTGAGCTGATCGACCACGAGGCGGCCGGAGGCGTGAAGGTCCTCAGGAGTTGCAGACGGCGCGCCGCTGCCAAGGAACGGAAGGACGCGCACGAGCAAACTCTGGCGCCAGCGTGGATTGAGCCAGCGATCGACGTCGGCCGTGGAAAGATGGTCGGCGTTTAGCGCAAACTGCCAGCCCGGCGCTGCATCGTGGTGCTCGAGAGTGCCTGTCCAGCGGGCGCCGAATGCATCGGCTGCGGCGAGCGTGACCCGCCTATCTTCGGATCTGAAATCGAGGTGCGCTTTGATTCCGCGGACCGGTTCGTTCAGAAACGGCGCGAGGAGGGTGGCGTCGCGTTGCTGCGCGTTATCCATGTCGGCGGCGACGGCGATGGGTGCGATGGTTTCGGCACCGAGGTCGACAGTGCCAACAGGCTTCGATCGCCAAGGCCACGGAGACGCGGGCCACCGGAGGTCGATGCGAGCCGGGCCTGCCACATCCCAGCCGCGCGAAATGGGCCAGCCAAGGGCCGAGGCGGCGGCGACGAGGTCGCGGACTTGATCGACGGCGCCCGACACGTGGTAGCCGGGAATTTCGCGACTTGCGGATTTGGATCCGGCGTCGAGGTGGAGCGCGCTTGAGGACTCCCCGAAGGAAAGCGCGGCGGACGTAAGCGAGACGGCTTCGTGATCGAAATGGAATTGGAACGGAGTGAGTCGCGCGGCTGTGCGAAGCGCTGAGCCAGACAGTTCCGCCCCGTCGACACGGACATCGGCGGCGACAAGGCGCGCGGGGGCGGTTGCGATAGAGGCGGTAACGACGGCGGAGCCGGCGAGCGAAGTTTCTGGCGGAACTTCTGGGTGGAACGCGCGGATCCAGCCGAGCAAGTCGCGAAGGTCAATCTGCGACTGCGTGATTTCGATTGTCGATGGTGCAGCGGCGGCGTCAAAGGCGGCGCCGGTGATTTCTCGCATGGGTTCGCCGCTGGCCAGCGCGATTGCCTGCGCGGTGGTGGGAACGGCAGTCCACGAAATATGCGCGGTGGCTTCGGCGCGAGAGTGAGGGGCTTCGATCATGGCGTGCTCGATGTCGAAACCGGAGGCTTGCGGATGCACCGTGAAATTCGCGAGCACGTTGAAATCGGGATTGTCCGGGCGGAGAGTCATGTCCCAGCGGTGGAGCGAACGGAAACTCGTGCGCGTTTCGAGCGTCCAGTCGTCGGCGGTGGCACGCGCATTCACAGCAAGCGAGAAATCACCGCGGACGCCGAAATCGTAGCCGCGCGTGAGACGCAGTAGATCGGACACCGAGCCTTCCTGCCACGAAAGCGCGAGCGTGACCGGGCGAAAACGCGAGGAGGTGCCGCCGACCTGCGCAGCGACGTGTACAAGTCCGGGCTGCTGCAACGGAACGGCAGCGCGCGTCGGCACAGCCTCCAAATCGATGCGCCAGCGCCCGGGAGCGTCAGGCTCGACCGAGCCAGTGACTTCGGTGAGCGCGAAGGGAATTTTTTCGTCGGCCCGTTTGAAGTTGATGCGGCCATCGTCGAAGAGAATCCGGTCGAACCGGACATACGGCTGCGGCTCTCCGGCAGCGGTATTCGACGATGTTGCGGCAGGCGCGGCTGTTGTGGCAGGCGCGGAAGAATCGTTGGTGATGCGCGGGAGCCACTCGGCCACGTTCCAGTCCCCTTCTGCGTCGCGAACCAGATTCAGGCTGGGGCGCTCGAAGGTGACAGTGCCGAGATCCATGTGGCCGCGGAAAAGGCTCTGCCAATGAAGGCGGACTTTTACGGATTCGGCGCGGAGGAAATATTCGTGGCCGAAGCGAGGATCGTCGCTGAAGGTGACGGATTCGGCGACAAGCGTGGGCCCGCTCCACAGCGAGAATTCGTAGTTGCCGACTTCGACGGGCCGGCCGAAGACGGATTCGAGGCGGTGGGTGAGTTTGCGCTGAAGGCGCGTGTGGTGGATTAGAAGCGTGACGACGATGCCGGTAAGCCAGACCGCGAAGATAAACGCGGCGAGATAGACCGGCCAACGCAGCCAGGTGCGCGGGGGCGCGTCGGCTTCGGTGGCTTGCGTTGGGATGGTGACGGTGTCAGCCATGGTAAAACTTTCTCACAGTTTTGGGGGATTTGCTGGTACGCGCCGCATAAAGGCGAGGAGCGATCCTTGAGCCGCTCAAGCGCCTTCACGATGACCGATTTGTGGCCGGGTGGGAGTTGTGCGCGCACAATTCATCGTGACGCGGGCAGTGTTGCGCAGACACGAATGTCTAATCCACGCGTTGCGCAGCCAGAACGGCTACCGCACGCGTTGCACGCGCGAACGGCTGGCGAGTAAATACGCCTAGTGGACGGTGTGGAAGAGGCGGTGCCAGCGGGTGCTGCTGCGGAGGTGCCGGACGGTTTCCAGCATGCGGTAGAGCGTGCCGGAGAGGCCCCGGTCGGTGTAGTCGCTCGAGACGGCGCGGACCGACCAGTAGACGATCATGGGGCGGCCCATGATGGCGTTGCGATCGACAAAGCCCCAGTAACGGCTGTCGAGGCTGCGGTCGCGATTGTCACCGAGCGCGAAGTAGTGATCGGGCGGGACAACGAGTTCTCCGCTCACGACGTGCTTAAGAATCTCATCGGCCCATTCGGGTCGCACCGCGGTGCGGAAGAAATTTTGCGAGGTGGGCGGAAAATTATCGCCGAAGGGATCCTCATACGTCGGGTCGTGAATGACGTAGGGCTCGGCGAGCGGCGTGTCGTTGACGTAAACGCGCTGGTTGACGATGCGAATGCGGTCTCCGGGAACGCCGACGACGCGTTTCACGTAGTGCTGGTGATCATCGAAAGGAAATTTGAAAACGATAATGTCGCCGCGCTGAATCGGACGGTAGGGCAAAGCTTTTTCGTACCACGCGCCGCGGCCTTCGAAGATGAATTTGTTGACGAGCAGGTAGTCGCCGATCAGAAGCGTGGGCTGCATCGATTCGGACGGAATTTTGAAGGCTTGCAGGATGAAGGTGGTGCCGAACAGGGCGATCAGAATCGTGACGAGGAGCGATTCGGCGAATTCGGAGAGGTAAGTGCGATGGCGCACTCTACCTCCCGGCGATGGCGTGTTTTCGGTTTGTGCGGGCACGGTGGCCGTGATTTCCTCAGGCATCGAGGCCGGTTCGTTGACGGCATACGGCGGCGAGGTGTTTTCGAGCGGCATTCGCAGTTTCAGACTACTCCCGAACCGTCGCGCGTGCGGAGAAGTTCAAGAGCGGCGCGAGCGGCGTCCTGCTCAGCTTCTTTTTTGCTGCTGCCGTGAGACGCGGCGAGGCGGAGATTCGCATGCCAGACTTCGACCTCGAAGGTCTTCTGGTGCTGCGGGCCGGACTCACTGTGAATGCGATACTCGACGGCGGCGAGCGCGCGCTTCTGCACCCACTCTTGTAATGCGGATTTGTGGTCGGCGCGTTCGAGCGCTTCGGCGTGCGCGGCGAGCGCGGGATCGAGCAGCGTCCGTTCCACAAAATTCGTAGCTGCGGCGAGGCCGGCATCGAGATAGATCGCGCCGAGCACCGCTTCGTAGGCATCGGCGAGCAGACGCTTCTTATCGCGGCCGCCGGTTTTCTCTTCGCCGGGACCGAGGCGGAGAAATGCGCCAATGCCCAGGCGTTTCGCCGCGTCTGAGATGGAAGTGGCGTTCACCAGGCGGGCAAGACCTTTCGAGAGCTGGCCGGAATCCCACGCAGGAAAAGTACGGCAGAGACGTTCGCTGGCCACGAGACCGAGGACGCGGTCACCGAGAAATTCGAGGCGTTCGTTGTCCGCATCATGCACGGCCTGGCGATGCGAGCGGTGGGTGAGCGCGAGGTCGAGATGTTCGGGATGCTCGAAGCGGTGGCCAAGCACCGCTTCGAGAGCGGAACGTTCGTCTTGCGTCGCAGCTCGTTTGCCGGGTTGAGCCATCGGCGGTAAATGCCTCCGGCAGCTTACTTCGAAAGGCTGGGTTTGGCTGCGGCCTGCTTTTTCGCGTCGTCCGCCTTTTGCTTGCACTGTGCGGCGAGGCCGCTTTGCATCGCGGCGCACTTTCCAAAGGAGTCTGCGGCGTCGGCGTGATTCTGCTGCGCGTTCTGGCAGATGCCCAGGACGTAGTAATCGGTGGCGTCCGCATTTTTGGGATCAGCCGTGGAAGCTTTCAATTCCGTTACGCAGCCGGCGACGTTCTGCTTGCGGAAGTAGATCAAACCGAGAGCACTGTGAGCCTGGATTTCGGCGTTGGCTTTCATGGTGGTGAACTGTTCGTCGGTCAGTGTGGCGGGCTTCTGAAGCGCCGGAATCAAACTCAACGCGTGCTTGGTGTAGGCTTCAGCCTTGTCGAGTTCCTTGGGATCTCCGGCGGTGTCTTTATCGCGCGGGATGAGCGAGCCAAGGATGATCAAACTGCTGAGGTCGTCCGGATTTGCGGCGACGGCCTTTTCGCCGTCCGCTTCCGCCTTCGCAGGCTCCTGCTTTTGATATTCGGCCTGGGTAAGCGCGGAGTAGACGGCGCCGGTGTAGTGCCCCGCCGGATATTTCTTAACGAAATCGTTGCCGGCGGCGATGCGTTTATCGGCGTCCGTAGCCGGAATTGCTGCGAAGGCTTTATAGTCGGTTTCCTCGGCGGGATCGACGGTGGCCGGAGGAAGGGCGTTCGGAAGATCGGATGGAGCGGCGGACTGGCCGGGCTGCTGATTTTGTTGCGCAGGCGGCGTGGTGGAAGGCGTAGTGGACGGCGTCTGCTGAGCTGCGACGCGCGTGGAAGAAATGAAAACGGGTGTGAGCAGAAGAGCGGCAGTTGCCGCGGCGAATCGGAACGATGAAGACTTCATTTGGGTCCCTTCCTGTTGGATGCCACGGACGCGGGCTGAGGGCGTCTGATGGTTAATTTTTTTGTGAAGCGTCGGGCTTGTTGCCGGCAGCGTTCGCTGCGGGAGAATACGGCCGGTCCACGCCGCGCTGAGCGGCTACCAGAGCCGCTTCAGGGGCGCCGGGCACGGCAAGCGCCGCCCGATACTCTACCACTGCCAGGTCTCGTTCGTCCGCGACATCGTGCAAGCGGCCGAGATAAACGTGCGACCAGGCAAGCACGTTAGGATCCGGTGGATTGATTTTCTGGCCACCTGCGGGAGCGGTGGATCCACTCGAGGATTCGACGATGTTTTGAAAAATCTGCTGGGCGCGATCGATGTCCTGATTGAGGAGCGATGCGACGGCGAGGCCGTAGTACGCGCGCGGGTCGCCGGGGTATTTTTCGAGAATTTTTTCGAAAGTGGCAGTGGCGGCGGTGGCGTTCTGTACGGCAACCTGTCGGTCACCGTCGGCGAGCCAACGGTCGAGTTCAGTTCCAGGATCGGCCAGAGCGGGCTTGGCTTTCGTTCCGCCTGCGAGTTCCGCATCCGATTTGAAAACGAAGTTGGCGAGGCGCTTCTGTTCGGCGGGAACGTCGATGCCGTTGATGAGATCCGGAAAATAAAGGCTCATCGAGGGCTCGGCCTTTTCAAATTTCAGAAGCTGCGCCACCAGCGGACGAACCATGGTGAAGCCATTCTGATCGTCTTCGGCGAGCGCGGCTTCGAGCTTGTCGTCTTTTAGTCGCTGGAGACGAAGTTCGACGGCTTTGATAAAGCATTCGTCGGCGTAGGCAAGAAAATCGGAGCGGTACTCGGCGGGAAGGCGCGGCGATTTCGCGCCGATATTAAGAAGCGGCGTCTTCGCGGTGACTTCCTTTCGAAATTTCAGGGGCAGTGGATCGAGCATGAAGTGCAAGTAGGCGTGCTGGACGTCGTCGTACGGAAATTCGCTGCCAGTACCGACGACGATCGAATAGTGATCGCCGGTGTTGCGGAAATTGGTGCGCTTGCCGACAAGAGGCTCGACGTAGACCGTGAAGCTGTGGCCGAACTTCGGTTTGTAGATTTCGCGGAGGTAGCCGTTGGCGGTGAGGACGATGTGACGGACCGGAGACTCGTCGCGCTGAACGGCACGGTCGTATTCCGGCTGGACTTCGACCCAACTCCGGTCAAGGTGCGCTTCGCGGTAAAAGTTTGCAAGGACTTCCTGGAAGCCTTCGATGGCGAGCGCATCGGGAGGAAGAATGTCGCGGTCGACTTCGAACTGGAAGCGCGGCGGAGGACCGACCACGACGGCGAAGGTGATAAAGCGTGAGAGCGTCTCGCCCGGATCGGCGAGCTCGTGGTCACGATAGAACTGGCGCAGCGCGTCGACCGAAGGCCCCTGCAGTCTGAGCAAGTCCTCCCGGAGCTTTAGACGCGACGGCATTTCGGCGAGCGTGCTTTCATCGGAATCGAAGCCGGCGGCATCGAGCGCGCACATCGTGGCGAAAAGCTGCTGGCTGGATTCCACGCTGACGCCGGTTTCGCCGCCGGGAACCTGCGGCTGTGCGTGAAGGCGAGTGAGGCCGGGAACGAATGCGACAAGGAGAATGAGCGCGGCGGAGACCAGAGCGAGAGCGGAAAGACGCTTATTTTTGTGCGACGGCGTGGAGGGTTGGTTGGAGTTCAATTCGTTGCGCTTCCCTTTTTGGAGATAGGCGATGGACGCCGCGACGGGCGCGAATTGCTTCGAATAGAGATGCAAGAAAACTGTAAATGGCGGCTTGGGGAGAGTCAAGGAAGGCGGATTATAACGCGCGGCAATCTACAATGACGCCCTGCGAGATTAACCGTGGACGCGGACTTCGGAGAAGCTGATCAGGACGCGGCCCCCGGATTGGGGGACGCCGAAGCTGAGCTCGGGACTGAAGCGGGAGAACATCATGACCTGATCGAGCTGGTGGTGGACCGCGGCGTCATCGGGACCGGCGAGAATCGAGTAAGAGACGACCTGGCCTTCCGCGTTGAGCGTGGCTTCCACGGTGAGAACGCCCGCACTGCCCATCGAAGCGTCGATTCCCGGAACCTGGAAGTCAGCCAGGCTTTCGAGGCGCGCGGGCTGGACAAGGTGGAGAGCGAGATCGTTAGGAACGATGCCGCCCATCGGCACGCCGACCAGAATATTCTGCACGATCAAAACGAATGCGACGAGCGCCGTGAGCAAGCCTCCCGTCGCCGGAACTGCGATGGGGCGGAGAATATTTTCGAACGTAAGAGCGGCACGCGATGAGAGGCGCTGAAAAACGCTGACGCGCGATTCCACGCGCGAAGCCTGCAGGCGGATGCGCAATGCAAGATCGGATGGCACGGGCGCCGGCGCAACGCTCGCCAGACACACGGCAAGGCGGCGGTAATTTTCGACTTCGGCCAAGCATTCACGGCAATCGGCCAGATGCGCGCGGACGCGGTCGTGAGCTGCGGCTGAAATCGCGCCGTCAAGATAGCCGGCGAGTTGGCGTTTGGCCTGTGCGCAATTCATTTGCGGCCTCCGTTTGCCTTCGCGGCAAAGAAGAGGGTTCCGGTCGAGACGGAGGAAACCACCGGCGCGTTGCGCAGCGGGAATGATCTCGCGGCGGCGGTTTCAGTAGAATTTTCAGGATGCACCGGCGCGGAGTGCGCTGCGGGGTGCATGAGGGGATCGAGAATTTCGCGAAGCGTGCGGCGGCCGCGAAGGATGCGCGACTTCACAGTGCCGACGGAAACTTCCAGAACTTCGGCGACTTCTTCGTAGGAAAGACCTTCGAGGTCGCGCAAAATCACGGCGCTGCGGAAAATCGTAGGAACTTGCGCGAGCGCCAGACGAACGCGCGCCTGCATTTCGCTGGTTTCGAGCTGCTCGAACGGAGAAGCCTCGGAGCCGGGAAGATCGAACGCGGCGCTGCGGCCTTCTTGTTCGACGTCGATCGAGATTTGCTGGCGATGATGGCGCCAGCACCAGCGGCGGTGATTTAGAGCCTGACGGACGGAGATGCGATAGAGCCAGGTCTTTAGCGAGCTGCCCTGACGGAAACCACGAATCCCTTTGAAAGCGTGCAGGAAAACTTCCTGGGTCACGTCTGCGGCATCGGCTGCGTCGGAAAGGATTCCGTAGGCCAAGTTGTAGACTCCGGCGTGATAGTAGGTGACGAGCCAGTCGAAGGCAGCGTCGGAGCCGGCCTGCAGCTCGGTAACGAGCTCGGCTTCATCGCGGCCCCACGACAAAGATTGTGCGAGGTTGGACATGCCGTCCGCCGTGTCTCCTTGAAGGCGCGTCCCTGAATAGTTAGACACCGGGGCGCCCGGATTGTTGCCAGAATAGCAGAAAACCTGGGGGAGCGCGCGAGCCGTAGGTACTATGCTGGCAAACGAGGGGTTTGGAGACTTAAGCATCGCCTTTTCAATTGGATGGCGCGGGCGAACGGAAGGCGAGGGCGCGGGTTTGACGGTTTCGGGGCGCGGTGTTATAAAGGATGGTCGTTGTTCTTCAGTTCCCTGTGGGGCCGTAGCGCAGTTGGGAGCGCGCCTCGATGGCATCGAGGAGGTCGCGGGTTCGAACCCCGCCGGCTCCACCAATTCAGCACTTCCCTTCGCGCAGTAGTTTCTCTTGTGTGATTTTTCGATTCGATGGCGGTCGAATTGTGTCTCCGCATGACTTTGCTCGCTGGGATTCGCTTGCGTCCGCGTGAAGCGAGCGCTTGCTTTGGCGTGGGCGAGCGTGTAGTCACCTAAGAGGCGGTGGGTATGAGCGTGCTGAAGTCGCCTTGCGAAGCGGAGTTGGCGCGGCATTGCACAGAAGCTGTGTCGCGTCCAACGGCGAGCGCGAACGCGGGGCCGTGGATTCTGGCGGCGACGGTGCTGGCGTCGAGCATGACGTTCATCGACGGCACTGTGGTGAACGTGGCGATTCCGACGCTGCAGCGCGCGCTGCATGCGAGCATTGTGGACGCGCAGTGGGTGGTGGAGTCGTACGGGCTCCTGCTGTCGGCGTTGATTCTGGTCGGCGGAGCGCTTGGCGATCGGTTGGGGCGGCGCGCGGTGTTTCTGGCGGGCGTGGTGATTTTTGCGGTGGCGTCGGCGGGATGCGGCGCTGCGACGGATGTGCACTGGCTGATCTTCGCGCGGTCGATTCAGGGAGTGGGCGCAGCGCTGCTGGTGCCGGGGAGCCTGGCAATTATCGCGGCTTCGTTCGATGAACAATCGCGCGGAAAAGCGATCGGGACGTGGTCGGGCGCGACGTCGATGACGATGGCGATGGGGCCGGTGCTGGGCGGATGGCTGATCGAACACGCATCGTGGCGCTGGGCGTTCTTTTTGAACTTGCCGCTGGCGGTTGCGGTGATCGTTCTGAGTATTGGGCGCGTGCCGGAAAGCCGCGCGGCGGGCGCGCGAAAAATCGATTGGACCGGCGCGGCGCTTGCGGCGATCGGGCTGGGCGCGTTGGTGGCAGGGCTTCTGGAAGCAGGCGGCGTTGGCTGGCGGAATGGTCGAGTGGCCGGTCTGGTGGCAATTGGCGTGGTTTGCCTCGGCGCGTTTTTGTATTTCGAGCGGAGGACGAGCGAGCCGATGGTGCCGCTTTCAATTTTTCATTCCGGTTCGTTTTGTGCGGCGAACTTGATCACGCTGCTTCTGTACGCCGCGCTGGGGATTTTTTTCTTTCTGTATCCGCTGGATTTAATCAGCGTGGAGGGGTATTCGGCGACGGCAGCGGGCGCGGCTGCGCTTCCGCTGATCTTGCTGGTGTTTTTGCTTTCTCGATGGGCCGGAGGGCTTGTCGCTAAGTATGGTGGGCGGCTGCCGCTGGTGATTGGGCCACTGATCATCGCCTGTGGGTTCGGATTCATGGCGATGGCAATTGCCGGAGGCGGGTACTGGCGGACATTCTTCCCGACGTTCCTGGTACTGGGTTTTGGGATGTCGGTGACCGTGGCGCCGCTGACGACGGTGGTGATGAGCGCGGCGGACAACAATCAGGCGGGCGCGGCGTCGGGAATCAACAACGCTGTGGCGCGGGTAGCGGCGGTGCTGGCGATCGCGGTGCTGGGGCTGGTGATGCTTGGCGCGTTCCGGGCACACCTCGAAAGCAATGTGGCGAGACTTGGAGTGGCGCAATCGACGGAGCAAGAGATTGCGGCGCGGTCCGTGCAGCTGACGCAACTGGCGGCACCTGCGGAGTTAGACGCCGAGCAGCGCGAGGAGTTGCGGCGGCTTGTGAATGAATCGTTCCGGTCGGGATTGCGGCTGGTGCTGCTGTGTTGCATCGGGCTATCGATTGCTAGCGCGGTTGCGGCGTGGCTTTTCGTGCCCGGAAAACCAGCGTGACGATGGGCATTGACGATTAGTTCGCGCACGAAGGGGTAGTTCGCACGATTCGCTTTTCGATTCGGTATACAATCCGGTCAGAATTGCAGGAGACAACCAACCTAATGGCCATTGCCAGCTCGAACCAATCGAACGGCGCCACAGCATCGTCGCAAACGAAAACGGATTACGCAGCTTTCACGATGTTGACCACACTATTTTTTGTGTGGGGTTTTCTCACTAGCCTGAATGACATTCTGATTCCTCACCTGAAATCTATCTTCGATCTGAATTACGCAGAGGTGATGCTGGTCCAGTTTGCGTTCTTTTCGTCCTACTGCGTCTTCGCGCTGCCAGCGGGAAAGCTGATCGATGCGGTTGGTTACAAAAAGGCAATGGTCGGCGGCTTGCTGATCATGGCAGCTGGAGCGTTGCTGTTTATACCGGCGGCGATGGTTCCATCGTTCCCATTTTTTCTTACGGCGCTGATCGTACTGGCAGCTGGGATGACGGTGCTTCAAGTTTCGGCGAATCCGTACGTGGCGCTGCTGGGGCCGGAACGAACGGCGGCCAGCCGGCTGAACCTTGCGCAATTTTTCAATTCCTTCGGCACAACCGTGGCGCCGAAGGTGGGCGGATTGCTGATCTTGGGGGCGGCGGCGCCTCTGGCCGTGGCTGAAATGCGGAAGCTCTCGCCTGACGCGCTGCAAGCGTATCGCCTCGGCCAAGCCGCTACGGTGAAGACGCCCTACCTGATTTTCGGAGCCGTGCTGATAGCGCTTGCCGTAATCATGGCGCTTTTCAAACTGCCGACGATCCGATCCGCGGAGGCTTCCAAGGGAGCGGCTGGGCGCGACTCGATCTGGAGGCATTCGCATCTCCTGCTTGGCGCGCTTGCGATTTTCGTTTACGTAGGCGCGGAAGTCTCGATCGGAAGTTTTCTGATCAACTATTTCAATCAGCCGTTTATCGCGAATTTGTCTTTGCAAGCAGCGGCAGGATACGTGGCCTACTACTGGGGCGGCGCGATGGTCGGGCGGCTGCTCGGCTCCGGGCTGCAGCAGTTTATTCGCGCCAATGTCCTGCTTGGCTTATTTGCGGTGATCGCGGGGACACTCGTTTGCGCCTCGATGCTGACGTTTGGCAATGTGGCGATGTGGACGATCATCGCGGTGGGATTCTTCAACTCGATCATGTTCCCGACGATTTTCACGTTGTCGATTGAAGGGTTAGGGCCGCTGACGGCGGACGGTTCGGGGCTACTCGTGGCCGCGATTGTCGGCGGTGCAATTATTCCGCTGGCGCAGGGTGCGATTGCGGACCGCATTGGAATTCATCACGCGTTCTTCTTGCCTGTGGTTTGCTACCTCTACATTGCGTACTTCGGTTTCCGTGGATACAAGCACGCATAGATTCCGATCGTAGTTCGCGGCTGTTTATGCGGAGGTTTGGGCGCGCTTGCGCTCGGCTTCGACGAAGGCGTATCTGCGTGTGACGATGAAATAGAGTTCCACGAGAACGATTGGAATCGCGGGCAGCATCAAGACGGCAACCGGAAAGTGAATCATCGGAATATCCGAAGGAAGCGCCATCCGCTCGTAGACCGCCTGCATCAGTTCGTCGAAATGGGCCTGACTGCCGGGAAGGAACGCGGTAGCGACCAGGTTCGCGATAGTGATCAGTTCGGCGATGATTGCGAGCGTCCAGCCCCACATTCTTAGCTTCAGTAAACCGTAACCTGCCGCGCCTTGTAGCACTCCGAATCCGACGAGCACGGCGAGCTGGTTCCAGCCGGTCGCGAACTGGCCAAAAAACAAAACCGGAAAATGAAGCAACGGCGCGAGAACAAAATTCACGAGGCGGATCAGCATGAGGGCGGCAATGATCGAGATGCTGACCGGCCGCCCTACGTTCATCGGGCCGGGAACAGGCTCGAAGCGCGCGGCGGAAGTGGGGACTCCATCCGGGAGTGCGACGTGCGCCGGGGCGCCAGAGCGGAACTCGTCGCGGATGGCGCGTTTGTTGAAATAAACAAGCCACCCAATACCGACTGCGGAAAGCGCGCCATAGAACAGGGGAATGAAGACACGTGTGAACTGCATGACGTGGCGCGTCATTTCGGGGTTGGCGTCATTTTGCGGGACAGGCAGCTGGATCAACAGGAACAGAAGAATCGTGAAGATGCCGATGAGCGTGAGAAACGCGGCGAATACAATCTGCGAGATGCGTGCCCCCTCGCGGAGCCTGAGTAGTCCGATGCCGGTGGCGACGCCCCAGACCCCAAGTGCGAGCATGAACAGAACGGTCAGCATCTGGATGTACTTCAAGCCCGGAGCCGCTGCAAACGGATCGGGTGCGCCTGCAGCACGAGCGATGAAGGGTTGCAGGGCGATGCTCAGGACCGAAATCCCCGCGCCGAAAAAGGTGAAGGCGCAGCCTACGAAATCGATGACGGCGGTGATGGTGATGCCCGCTGGGCGTTTCATCGCAGGATGATCGGCACCTCATACCGCAGCGCTAGTTCGTGTGTTTGAAAAAGCTGAAGCCGGCGGTGACCAGAAACGTGACGTTGTAACCCGGATTGTGGTTGCCGAGGCTGGCGCTGGATAGATGGCCAACGTTGCCCTCGAGGAAAAACGAGCGGCGATGCTTGAGAAAGAAATTGGCGCCGAAGGCTGCGCCGGGAGTGAAGTTGACCTGAGAAGTGTCGCCGGGCGGAACGTTGTCACGCGTGAAGACGATGCCGCCTTCGGCGGCGAAGTACGGTGCGATTTTCTTGCCGTGAGTGAAATTCCATTTCCAGATCAAGGGCCGGATACTGCCACCCCAAACGCCATCGCTGGGCGGAAGAACGGCGTACATCGGAAGAACGTCGAAATCCCATTCAAAATTACCGCGCAGAAGCCCCGGAAGGAATTCGTGCGTGAGAACGATTCCCACGCGGCCGCCGGCGTAGGCGAACTGCGTATTGTCCGATTTTCCAAGGCCAGCGCCGCCACCGCCGAGGAAACCGAGACTTACGGCGCCTGTTTTGAGCGATTCGTGGACCAAATCGACCGTTGCGGGGTCAGCGGTAGTCGACAAGGCGGGAGCGGTGGACGAGGTTTGCGCGCGAGCGGTCGATGCGGCGAAAAACAGCACTGCCAATGTGAGTGCGAGGTTAATCAGCGAGACGGGAGCGAAACGGAAGCTGGTGGCGCGAAGAATGTTCAAAAGAATTCCTCGAAGCTGGAATCGAGAGGATGCGAGACGGCAGAGTAAAGCGGCAAAGGGTAGCGGTCAAGCGCAATTCCCCGTTCGCAGAGCCGAGCGGAAATCGCGCTGAGATTTTGCGCGGGCTGTGGTCTAGAATACCCGCCCATGCCAAAAATAACCTTTCTGGGTGCTGCAGGAACCGTTACCGGCTCGAAATACCTGGTGGAAGCGAATGGAAAGAAATTGCTGGTGGATTGCGGTCTGTTTCAGGGTTCGCGCGATCTGCAAAAACGGAATTGGAATCCGCTGACGATCGACCCGCGAACGATCGATTCGGTGATGCTCACACACGCGCACATCGACCATTCGGGATATTTACCGAAACTGGTTCAGGCGGGATACAAGGGGCCGATCTACGCGGACGCGGCGACGATCGAGCTGTGCAACATCCTGCTGCTCGATTCCGCCCACCTACAGGAAGAGGACGCGAAGTTTGCGGAGAAAAAGGGCTACACAAAATATAAGCCGCCACTGCCGCTCTACACTGTCGCCGAAGCGCGAAAGGTTCTGGGACTGTTCAAGGAAGTTCCCCGGTCGGCGCCGTGGACGATCGGCCCTGAATTTGGAGTCTCGCCTCACGATGCGGGACATATTCTGGGCTCGACCTGGCTCGAACTGACCATCACCGAGAACGGCAAAAAGACACTGGTCGTGTTCTCGGGAGATCTGGGGCGTTACGACCAGCCGATTTTAAATGATCCTGTTTCGCCCACGCGCGCGGACATTTTATTGTGCGAATCGACGTACGGCGATCGCGATCATCCGGCCGGTTCGGTAACCGACGAACTCGCGGATGTGATCAATCGCGTCGTGGGACGCGGCGGCGCAGTGGTTGTTCCCGCGTTCGCTGTGGGCCGCACGCAGACGTTGATGTATTACCTGCGGCAGCTAAGCGATGCGGGGCGGATTCCCAAGGTGCCGGTGTTCGTCGACAGCCCGATGGCGATCAGCGTGACGAATCTGTACGCGAAGCATAAAGAAGATCACGACATGGATTTCACGCAGGCCGAACAGCAGGGCGACCGCGATCCACTGAACTTGAACGAAGTGAAGATGACGCGGACCGTGGACGAATCGAAGGCGATCAATAATGTCGCGTCGTGCATCATCCTGTCGGCGAGCGGCATGGCAAACGGGGGGCGGGTGCTGCATCATCTGGTGAATCGTTTACCGGACGCCAAGAATGCCGTAATGCTGGTGGGATATCAGGGTGAGGGCACGGGCGGGCGCGCGCTGCAGGACGGGGCGCAATTTTTGCGGATTCACGGGCAGGAAGTGCCGGTGCGGGCGGAAGTTGTGTCGATCGGACAGCTTTCGGCACACGCCGGCCGAAGCGAATTGCTCCGCTGGCTCTCGGGATTTTCGGCGGCTCCGCGGCGGACGTTCTTGGTTCATGGTGAGCCGAACGCGCTCGAATCATTCGAGGGCGCGATCACGACACGGCTGCACTGGCCGGTGACGATCCCGTCCTACCTGGACACTGTGGATTTGGATACGCCGTAATGCGGAGACATTGCGACGAAAGGAGAAAGGACGATGAGCGAATTCAATGCGGTGAAGAAGTCGCACGCGCCTACGGTGAATGACGCGGAGAGCCGACGCGCGTTTTTGAAAATCAGCGTGGGCGCAGCTGTGGCTGGAGCGGTGGGAGTAGCGAGTGCGGAGATGGCGCTGCCCGCGCGCGTGGCGGCGCAGAGCAACCTGACGCCCGACGAAGCGTTGAAGGAGTTGATGGAGGGCAACGCGCGATTCGCGGCGAACAAAATGACTTCGTTCGAGCACGACGTGGAGATGCTGAAGTCGAAGACTGTGGATAAACAGGAGCCGTATGCGGCGGTGCTGGCGTGCGCCGACTCGCGGGTGCCGGTGGAAATCCTGTTCGACCAGACGATCGGGCACGTCTTCGTGGCGCGCGTGGCGGGAAACGTCGTGACGCCGGAGATCATCGGCAGCCTAGAGTACGGAGCGGCGGTCCTGGGAACCAAAGTGATTTTAGTGCTCGGACACCGTTCGTGTGGCGCAGTGAAAGCGGCGATTCAGGGAAAAGGCGTGCCGGGACAAATCAGTTCGCTGTTCCCGCACTTGCAACCGGCGGTGGACGCAGCCGGTCCGGAGACGGAAGCGACCACGAAAGAGAATGCGAAGGTGCAGGCGCGGCTGTTGAGAGAGTCGTCCACGGTGATTTCCGAGATGGTGAAAGCCGGAAAAGTGAAAGTGGTGCCGGCCTACTACGATTTGGGAAGCGGCGCGGTTACGTTGCTGGAATAGATTTGTTCCGGGAAAAAGAAGGCACTTACATCAGGAAAGGATGCGGGAGCATTACCGGATTCGGTGTATGGGTGCGCTCGGCGAAACCTTTTTCCTTAGAGCATGGAGAAACACTTGATGCATCGAGTTCAACGCTATTTTGCTTCGTTCATTCTCGCGGGAACGATGGTTGCGCCGATGGCTGCCGTTGCCGCCCCGATCGCGCAGGATACCAGCGTTCAAGTTCGGGTGTACGACGAAAAGCACAAGGACTATCACGTGTGGGACGATCGCGAGAATGCGGCCTGGGTCCGCTTCCAGCAGGAAAAACACTGGAAGGAGCATGAATGGGCCAAGGCGTCCAACAAAGAGCAGGAGCAGTATTGGGAATGGCGCCATGCGCACCCGGATTGATGCTCGACGGTCGGCAATAAAAAGTTGATTTTGTGGAAGGCGCGGCGGGTCTGTCGAATTCTGGCAGAGCGCCGCGTTTCCTTTTTTTCGGCTCGTCGCGCGCAGCCGTTTTTGCCGTCTCGAACTCGCCCAATTGTCGTCCTGTCCCTTCGTACAGTTCCCTGTTCGCCACGCCCGTCCCTCGACGAATCGGTCTCGCAATTCGTGGCACCCATACTGGAAACAGCAGGGGAACCTTGCGCTGGGAGGGGCCGATGAGGGTCACGGAAGCGTGGATTTGTACGGTCGCGGTAGCAATCGCGATTACGACGGCACCGGTGCTGCGCGCGCAGTCTACGCTAGGGGAGCCGATGAAGACGGCGGCTCTGGCTACTTCGGCGTCGGCCCCGGCTCCGGTGATCACCGGAGACGCCACCAGGCCGATTCCGACACCGAGCGAAATCCTTCAGAAATACGAAGCGGCCGTGGGCGGGCGCGAGGCGTGGTCCCATTTCACGTCGCGCTACATGAAGGGCATTTACCAGACCGAGGACGAGTCCGGATTCGCGGCGATTGAAATTTTCGCGCAGGCGCCGAACCTGCGGTTCACCAAGATCACGTTTCGCAATGGCATCGCGCTGCGCGAAACCTGCAACGGCAAAACGGCGTGGATCGAGGGTCCGCGGGGCGGAATTCTGGAGTTCACCGGAGCGGCGCGGGTGGGGTGGATGCACGACTCGGAATTCAACCGGAGCGTGAACATCCTGCTACAGCTTCCCGCCGGCAAAACGGTCGCGACGGCGCAGGTCGGAAAATACTCCACCTACGTGCTGGACTTCCAGCCTCAGAAGGAAATTTCGTCGAAAGCGTATTTCGACAGCGTGAGCGGTTTCCCCGTGCGCCTCGACGACACAGTGCACCTCTCAAGTGGCGATTACACGGTACAGACATTTTTGGACGATTACCGCTCGGTGGATGGAGTTTTCTTTCCGTTTAAGTTGCGCCATGTGGAGCAGGGAGACGTTTATACGGTTCACATAACGAAGATCGAGAACAACGCGCCGGTGGACAGTTCCCTGTTCACGAAACCGGACGCGGTGATCAACACGCGGTAACCCGGAGCGCGGGCGCGCGATGAGGTGATGCTCATGATGAAAATATCGCTCGCACTCGGGCTGGGAATGCTATCGATGGCGTTCGGTGCGACGGCTGGGGCGCAAAGTCCCACGCCGCACGCGGCGCCTTCGACGTCCGCAGTTGCTGCGGGGGCCTACGGCAAACCGGCGCCCGCGAACGCTACGGCGAAGCAGGCCACGCCCGCCGCGAATTCGTTCGCGCAAAACGGAGAAACGTGGACCCAAGCGGACCAGCCGACTTCACTGGGCGAACTCGCGCGGGCATCACGGGCAAAGAAAAGCACACAGGCCAAAGCCGTGAAGATTTTTGACGAGCAGAACATGCCTCACGCTCCGATTGCCGAAGGCCAAGCGGCGCCGGGATTTTCGGGTGGTAGTTCGTCCGGCGGCAAGGTGACGATTCTGGATTTCTGGGCAACGTGGTGCGGGCCATGCCGCCACGCGCTGCCGGGATTAAAGCAGCTTCAGGCCATCTACGGAAGCGACCAAGTGGAAGTCGTGAGCGTGAGCGAAGACGAAGATGAGGACCAGTGGCGCACGTTCGTCGCGAACAACGGGATGAATTGGGAGCAGAAAATCGATTCGAACCATGAAATGATGCACCAGTACGGCGCGAACGCGCTGCCGACGTACGTGCTGATCGGAAAGGACGGCAACGTGGTGCGACAGTATGTAGGCGACGACGAAAATACGCCGATCGTCGAGCGTATGGGCGGAGACATCAAGGCCAGCCTCGCGGGCAAATCGTAATTGTAAAGGTTCGGTCCACACCGGCGCGCGAGTGCTATACTGACGGGCGAGTCTTCCGGGTGGAGGTGGGCCATGACCCGTCTCGGATTCGCCGTCCTACTCCTTTCTTCATTCCTCGCGGTTCCCTGCTGTGTTCAGGCTTTTCAGAACGATGCCGCAACGGCACCCGAGCATCGCTTCACCATATCGGGGAACGTGTATTTGGGCGACACGTCTCATCCGGCCTACAACGTGATGGTTCAACTTCAAGCGGAGGACGGCGCGGACCGGCTGGACGCGGCAACGAATGAGTCCGGCGGCTTCGTGATTTACGATTTGAAGCCGGCGATGTACACACTCGCGCTCGATGTGCAGGGCTACGAACGCGCAAGCGTGTCGGTGGATTTGTCGTTCGCGTCCAGCAAGGGACTGGTGATTACGCTCCAGCCGGTGGAGAGCAGCGACATCTCCCACAAGGCGACTTCTGTTTCGAGCCACGAGCTCTCAATACCCAAGAAGGCGCGCGATCTGGTGACGTCTGGGAAGACGAAATTGAACGAGCAACACGATGCCGCCGGCGCGCTCGACGATTTCAAGCAAGCAATGAGTTTGGCGCCGAATTATTACGAGGCGGAATACGAAGTGGCGATGGCTTACTTGACGCAGGGAAAACGCGACGAAGCCGCGTCGAGCTTTCAGAAGTCGATCGATATGAGCGACGGAAAGTACGGTGAAGGATTCGTGGGGCTCGGAACGCTGGCGGCGGATCGTAAAGATTACACGCAAGCGGAGAAAGAGTTGCGACAAGGCATAACGTTGAGCCCGGATTTTTGGCTGGGGCATTACGAATTGGGGCGGACGCTTTTTCTTGAAGACCGGATTGACGAAGCGAAGGCGTCGGCCGAACAGGCGCGGTCGCTGGCGCCTGCTGCGCCGATTATTTACCGACTGCTCGCGAACATTCACCTGAAGGAAAAGGACTATCGCGCGGCCGAGGCGGACATCGACGAATACGTGAAGCTCGATCCGGACAGCGCCGCGGGGCGCCGGGCGAAGGAATTGCGCGAAGTGGTGGCGCAGAAAGTGGATTCCCAGCCCACACCGCCAGCTGGAAATGCGCCGACGCTACAACAGCATCAGTGACGTACGGCTCGCGAACGCGGTCTACGCTCGTTGTCGAGAGAACGCGGGAATCTCAGCGGCGGTGAAACCGAGAACGAACATGGGCTGCGGCGCAACGCGGCCCCAGCGAAAAACATTCCAGCGCGCGCGAATGTAATGGATTTCAAGCCGCAGCGACAAGTCAAGAATCTGGCTGGTATCGCCTTTGTAAAAACGCTGCGGCATGATCAGCAGCGGCCTTTTCTCCCAGGTTTCTCGATCCTCGGATCCCCAAACGGAAAGTTCGACAGACTCCTGCTCGACTTGCGCGGTGATTTCCATCGTGCAGAGGAACGTGCGCGTTTCGCTGGCGGCAAGATCGAAGATCGAGCCTTCGCCGTCTTCGACGAGGGGCGTGCCAGCCGGAATCAATAGCAGAGAGAGCGGCATACGTGACCGAGGCGGATTCTAGCACGCGGCGCGAACCGATGCCGCGTGGTGGCGCGCGACTACTTCCAGGGCGCCGCGAGCGGCTTGAGCTTCGCGAGACGTTCTTCCGCAGCCTGAAATGTTTTCTCGGTTTTGCAGAACGTGAAGCGAAGTTGGGTCCGACCGTCCGCGGGATTGCGATAGAAGCTCGAGCCTGGCACGGCCGCGACACCGATTTCCGTGACGAGATGTTTCGCGAACACGACATCATCCGGAAAACCGAATGCGGAAATGTCGGTCATGATGTAGTAGGCGCCGAACGGCTTGAAGCAACGGAACCCGGCGGTAGTGAGAATGCCGAGCAGACGTTCACGGCGCGCGACGTAGTCACTGGCGAGCCTCGTATAGTATTCCGCGGGAAATTTGAGCGCCACAGCGCCCGCATCCTGCAGCGGCGCGGCGGCTCCGACGGTGAGAAAGTCGTGACACTTGCGAATGGCGAAGCTGACTTCGGGCGGAGCGATGGCCCAGCCGACGCGCCAGCCGGTAACGCCGTAGGTTTTCGAAAGCGCATTGATGGTGACGGTGCGCTCGCGCATGCCGTCGAGCGTGGCGATCGAAATGTGCTCGGCACCATCGTAAAGCATGTATTCGTAGATTTCGTCGGTGATCGCGAGGCAATTCCACCGAACGCAGAGGTCGCGAATCATTTCGAGCTCGGCGCGATTGAAAACTTTGCCGGTGGGATTGTTCGGCGTGTTCAGGATGACGGCCTTGGTTTTCGGGCCGAAGGCGGCGGCAAGTTCCTCGGGATCGAAATTCCAGTCGGGCGCGCGAAGTTTCACAAAGCGTGGCGTCGCTCCGGACATGATTCCGTCCGGGCCGTAATTTTCGTAGAACGGCTCGAAGATGACGACTTCGTCGCCCGGATTAATGATGGCCATCATGGTGGACATGATCGATTCGGTGGAACCACAGCAAACCGTGATTTCGCGCTCCGGATCGATGGCGATGCCGGTCCGCTCGGCCCATTTCGCGGTGATCGCGTCGCGGAAATTTTTCGCGCCCCAGGTGATGGCGTACTGATTGATGTCCGCGGAGATGGCGTCCTCGGCGGCGCGCTTGATTTCGGCGGGCGCGGGGAAATCCGGAAAGCCCTGGGAAAGATTCACAGCTTTATGGGCGATGGCCAGACGTGTCATCTCGCGAATGACGGATTCGGTGAACAGCGCGACTTTTCGCGACAGCGCGATGCTACTTGCCGCCGTGGCCGGTTGCGGTTTTGCGGGATTCATTGGGCTCCCCGTACAGCTTCCTGTAAATCTCGGCGTTGCGTGTGACCAGTTCCACGTATTCGCGCGTTTCGGTGAACGGAATCGAATCGACAAATTCGGCGGGCTCGCGATAGGACTGGCCCACATTCCACTGCGAAACGCGCGTTTCGCCAGCATTGTACGCGGCGAGAGCGGATTCGTCCGTGCCATAACTCTTGCGGAGGCCTGCGTAGTAGATGGTGCCGATGCGGATGTTGAAATCGGGATCGACGAGAAGCGACGAGGAATACCGGACGCGATTGCGCTGCGCGAGTTTGCGCGCGGTTTTGGGCTCAAGCTGCATCAGTCCGTAGGCGTTGGCATAGGAGTGGGCGTCGGCCGCGAATGCGGATTCCTGGCGGATCAGACCGGCGGTGAGCATCGGATCGACGCCAACCTGTGCCGCACGGCGGCGGATTGCTTGTTCAAACGGCAAGGCGTAGGACGCGAACCAAACTTCACGCGGAACTTCAGCGAGCGGGCGCGATTCGAGCTGCGGGTACATCTGCCGAATGGTGACGATTGCCGCGCCTACGTGGCCGGCGTTGACGGCTTCCTGCGCGGCTTCGAGCAGCAGGCGCGGTTCGCCGGTGGCGGCATAGGCGGCACGAAGCTCGAGTTCGGCTGACGCGTCGAACGCGATGGAGCGAAGCGCATCGGCGCGAGCTTTCCGATTTGCGGCGGCCGGCGGAATCGTGTCGCCGAGGCGCTTGACGGACGGAACCGGAGGAATCGTTTCGAGCACGGGGGCTGCCGCGCCGGGACCGTGGCCGATTACGCGAAATCGAGCGGTGGCGAGCTGCGTGAAGTAGTTTTGCGGGAAGCGCTCCTGCAACTTCTGGTAGTAAGCGCGAGCGAGTGCGACGTTGTCCGATTCTTCGGCGAGGCGGCCGAGCCAGTAAAGCGCGTCGGATGTGTACGGCGAGGCTGGAAAACGGTAGAGGTGCTTGACGGCAAGATCAGCGGCGTCGGGCTGGCGCTTGATGATCGATGCCCACACGACGCGCCAGTCCGCGTTGTTCGCATCCACGGACGACGGAAAAGAATCGACGAGGCGCTTGTAGTAGGTGGCGGCGCGGTCGCGATCCAGCTCAACCCAAAAGTAATTACCAGCGAGAAAGTAGGCGGATTCGGTCCAACTGCTTTGGGGAGCCCGGGCGGCGGCGGATTCGATCGCAGCAAGCATGTCCGCTTCCCTGCCCTGGATGCGGTAGTGATTGGCGACGATGTAGTAGCGCTCGGCGTCGACGTCGGGATCGGAAATGCTGAGGGCGACGATCGAAACGGGGCTTGCGCCCAAGGCGAGGCCGCAAGCGAGAACGCGAAGTTCGGCGCGCTCTTTTTCGGCGCCGGTGGCTTCGGAAATGATGCGGGAGTACTCGTTGCGCGCGTTGCTCCACTGATGCGCGCCATAGATTGTGTTGGCGTGCTCGAGCTGATGCTGAAGCGACATAGCCGGAAATTTTCCGCCGAGGGTTCCGCGGAGGCTGTCGAGCCTTTCTTCGGCTTTCCCCGCGACGTCGCTGGTCGGAAATTTCAGATAAATTGCCTGGTAATCGACAGCGGCTTGTAAGGGCTGCGAAAACGCGGCGTGCGCGTCGCCGCGAAGAAGCAGGAGCGCGGGTTTGTCTTTGGTTTCAGGATAGAGATCGAGCGCAGCCACGGCTTCGCCAGCTTGCCCTGTGGCGAGCGCGGCAGTGGCGAGGCCTTGTACGGCCTGATCGGTGAGGACGGAGTCAGGATTTTCTTTGCGGTACTGCTTGAACTGCGCGAAAGCTTCGGGGTTACGGTTCTGTTCAAGATTTGCCTGGGCCGTGTAGAAGAGCGCGTAGTCGTGCAGGAGCGGATCGGCTTCCGCGCGGCTGAGCCACTGCGCAGCCTGGGGATAGTGCGATTTCCCGAGATCGTAATAGCCGAGCGCCAGGGCCGCGCGCGCAGAAGTGAGGCCCGCGGACTTCTGATTCGCGATGGCGCTCAACTTCGCATATGCGGCCGAAGCGTTCTTCTGTTTCAAATCGCGCGACAGTTGCTCGAGTTGTTTTGATGACGCTGTATTGGCGGCGTGAGGCGCGAAAGCGGCGCGAGTTTTCTTTTTTGTTTGCGCAGATGCAGGTTTTGGCGCTGCGGATCCGGCGAGCGACAAAAGAAAGACAAAACTCAAAGCGAAGGTAAAGCGCACACTCCATTTTAGCACGGACGTATTTGACCGAGTCTTTAACGGTGCAGGACGGGTGACGGATACGGATACTCGCCGAGCGCGTTGCTGTCGCCTCCGGCCAGGATCTCGACCATCCAGTGATGGAAGTAGTCGACCGGATGATCCTGAATGGCGCGGAAGCGGCGGTCGTATTCCTTTCGAGCTTTGTCGATGTCGACTCTCAGCCGCGTGCAGATGTCCTTGTGCTCGCGCCCGGCGCGCACTTCCTTGGGCTGAAGCAGCTTGATGTCCTGCATGGCGACTTTGGCAACGCGGTTCGCGCGCTTGTGCATGTCCTGAAGCTCGGTGGGCAGAGCGGCGACATCGAACGCTTTAGGTTTTTCTTCGGCGACCGGTGCGGCAAAAACTTCGTCAGGAACTTCGACGGAGGGATGCTCTTCGACGTGAGCTTCGGCGGCGATTTCGTCCGCGGGCGTTACGGCGTGTGAATGAACCGGTTCGGGCTCGTGTACGGTCTCGGGAGCTTCGTCGACCACCTCTTCGACGGTTTCCGCTTCGGCGTCAACGTCAACCGCAGGAGCGGGATCCTCGACGGCAGTCGCCGACCCTTCTGCGGCATGTTGTTCGCGCGGATTTAGCGCCACAGCAACAAAATTCGAAAGGACAGAAAGTCCGGCTGCGAGCGCCGAAGCTGCGGTCTGGGCGCGAAGGAGCGACGGCAGAGCATTGCTGGGGCGGCTGGACGCGCAAGCAGCCACCAAATCGGCGCAGGCGTGGTGCAGTTCGTCGGCGGTGCGCTGAAGCGGTGCCAAATTATCGCGAAGTGCGCGAGAAACGGCCTCTTCCAGGGCGTGTTCGAGCGACTTTTTGCCAGCGGTCAAGGGGACTTTGCCTCAATTTAATTATGAAAACGGTGCTCAGGGGTGTCAACGCAGATTCCCCGGAGGCGTTCCTAGGGGTTAGCTGTACTTTTCAGCAAATGTCGAGATACGCGGCTAAACGAAGCAAACTAAAGTAGTTGTAAGGGATCGCACACGAGAACGGATGCCGAAGGGGGCAGACCTGGGTACGTCTGAGATACTTTCCCCCGCAGTCATTTGCCTTAGGGCGGTGGTGCGGATGCGTTCCCGGATCGTTCGTCCCTTTCTTGTCCCCTTCACGGTATTCATTCTCCTCGGTTGCGCTCATACCGCGCTCGGACAGCAGAACGGGACCCAAGAGGTGCAGGAGCCAGACGAACAGCCATCGGACTGGAGTGAGACGAATCGCGCGTGGCCGCCGCTGCAGTTATGATTGGCTTCCGAATCGGCTTCATGGAATCGGAGCCGACGCCGGCTAACTCAAACCGCTGGGTTTTCGTTTATGTGATTTTTGCGATGTGGTTGACGCACCTGATGCTCTTTCTGCCATTCTGGTTCTATCGTGAGCCGGGGCAGAAACAAGCTGGTGCCAGCTCAGAGCCGGTGGCCACGCAGCCAGCCTAGGCGATTGCGGTCGACTCTCGACGCTTTACTCTCTCTCCCCGGCGAAGTAGCTTCGTTCCCGCGAATACTTTCGGCGATTCCATTTGAAGGGAGATTCGAGTGCAGCTGACCGCGGAACAGATCATGAAGGCTCTCAAGATGCGGCCGCATCCGGTGGAGGGCGGTTACTTTGCGGAAACATACAGGGCGGCGAGCGCAGTGCCGAGGGAGGCGCTGGCCGGGTATCCGGCGGCGCGGTCGCTATCGACCGCAATTTACTACATGCTGACTCCGGGAACGATCTCGGCGATGCACAGGGTGCGTGGGGACGAGATGTTTCATTTTTACCTGGGCGATCCGGTGGAGATGCTGGAGCTGCGCGAAGACGGGTCGGGCGAAACGATCGTACTCGGACAAGACATATTGAGGGGAATGAAGCTCCAGCACGTGGTGCGCGGCGGCGTGTGGCAGGGATCGGGTCTGCGCGGCGGCGGATCGTTTGCGCTGGTGGGTACGACGATGGCGCCAGGGTTCGAGTACGAGGATTACGAGACGGGAAAGCGCGAAGAGCTGATTGAAAGATGGCCAGCGTTCGGGGAGCTTATTCGCGCGCGGACAAAAGCCTGAGTGGCAGTTCCGCGCTCGGCCCGCCCGCGGAACTATTCGAAATGGAGTTTCCGCATTCAACGGCGCAAGAAGTGTGCCAACCCCCCGGCTGAGTTCAAGTCCGGCTGTACCGAATGAGTTGTCCCGAATTGCCCTCAGGTGTCCTTTCCTGTCCGTAGGCACGAAATCGGTTCGCTGGTAGAGTCCGCCGCGTACGTTCCTGGTCACCTCGGCTTGACGAGCGGCCATCGAGATTGGCGCACGGCGACCCAACAAAAGGATTTATTTCATGAGACGGAGATCCCTGTTCGGATTTATCGCGATGCTGGCGCTGCTCACGAGTGCTTGCGCCCAAGGGCAGCAGAAGTCCACGTTGTCAGTTGACGATAAGCAGAAACTTGCTGCCCTGTTGGATGCGTACACCAGTGGGGTGATCACGAAGCCCGACTATGACGCTCGCGTAGCAGCCGTGAAGGCGAACGCCAGCAAGGCCAAGTCATCGACTGCGGCGCCGGCGTCGGCGGTTTCGGCCGATGAGACTTCCGGCGAGCGTCAGGTCAAATACATTACCGACCCGTCGTTCAATGGCATGAACGCTGTCGCTGTGTCGATTCCGGCGAAATGGCATTTTCAAGGCGTGCTCTTTCAGGCTGGCAATTGCGCATCGATTCCTTACTTCGTTTTTCGGACGTCCAGTCCCGACGGTCTAAGCTTCGTCGAGCGTCTTCCGGCACTAAGCTGGGGATGGGGTTCCGGTCCGATGGCACCGAAGGCCAACAAAGATTGCCTTCCGCTGCAGGGGCCGCTTGGCGCTCAGGATTTCTTGAAATATCTGGCGTCTGCGATGAAGGTCGAGTACGTGGCGGACGAGCCGGTTCCTGAAGAGCTGCAGGAAAAAGTACACAAACAAGCGGCGGACCTGACCGCGGCATTAGCCGGGGGTTATTTGAAGACAACCGACACTTCCGAAATCGCTCGCGCGATCGTGCGGTACAAGAACGGAACCTTCGAGATGAAAGGCCTGTTCGTGGTGCGCATCGATTGCGCCGAGAACATTCTTCCGGGAATGAAGTCGCAGTTGCGCGGAGTGGCGGACCGTCCGTCAACCACCACCCATCATTGCACCGCCGGAGTCCGCTACACAGTTGCGCCGGAAAACCGGTTCGCGGCCATCCGCAAAATGTGGGACGCGCCCGATCTCGGCGGCCGAATGCTGGACGACTGGCAACAAGCCTGGGTAGAACGAAATCGCGAGCAGGCGCAGCAAATCATGAATGCGAGCATCGCGCGGACCAACGCCGCGATGCAGGCGCAGCAGCAACAATTCAATCACGATCAGGCCGTGCGGCAACAGATGCACGAGCAATTCCTGGCCACAATGCAGCGCGGGACGGATATGTCCATGGCGCGCACGCAGGCGAGCATGAACGCGCGGAGCACTTCAACATCCGACTGGGTGGATTACGCGCTGGACCAGAAAACCGTGGTGGATCCGAACACTGGTCAGCTCAACAAAGTTTCGAACTCTTTCACGCATACCTGGGTGGATAGCACTGGAAAGGTGAGTTATCAGACCAACGATCCGAACGCGAATCCGAACGGCGTGCTGCAAGGGACCTGGACGCAACAGCAGCAAGTGCACGGAGATGGTTCGCCGTACTAGGCGCGAGATGCTGCCACCGCGCTCGCATTTGCTCAGGAACGGCGACGCGGACGAGCGGAAATCAGGAGCGCAATGGTGCCGGTTCCGGTGATTCGCACCGAGACGATTCACAACAGTCGAGGCATTCTGGCGATTTGCGTTTTGTTTTCGCTCGGGAGTTGGGCGCTATCCAGCATCGGCGCGATGATGACGATCTACATGCTGATGCAGCTGAAGGTGACGGCAATCTGGAGCGTGCTCGGAGCACTCCAGTGGCTGGTGTTCGCGTACTGCTTTTTCGCGGTGGCGAGGATGTTCTGGCGGCTCAGCGTGAAAGCGTGGAACAGCCGCGTGGTGCTGGATAGCGCGGGCATGAACTTTCACTACGCGAAGAACGGCGGTTACGCAGATTATTCGATGCCGTGGGGTAGCATCGAGAGCGTGTCGCACAAACGCGTCGGGAACTGCCAGACGTATACGGTGAACGGAAACGAGGGGGCGTACTTCAGGTTCAATTCGTATACATTCATGCGGCCAAAGAAAATCGCGACGCGAATCGCGGCGGCCTGCGGCAATCCGATTGTGGAAGAAAAGTAGCGCGCGAGAAGCTAACGGACGCAAGAGCAAATACACGCCAGGGCTTCTGCACACCCGCGAGCTGCCCGATTTGGCGGTGGGCGCCGGCGGATGTTAATCTAAGACTTCCAACGGGGGCGACACGGTTTCGACGGAAGTTGTCGCGGCTCGAAGGCATGCCGGGCTCCACTTGCCCGTAATCGAGTGGAACAAAACAACTGGCAACTCACAGTTGGCACTCGCAGCCTAACTTAAATTAGGCTACGCGCTCGCCCAGGCGTTACCTACGCGTTTGGGGTCGGGCGTCACACAGTAGGCTGGTCGCCGCTTTTCGGTCCGGATTGCGGCGGCGAGATCATCGGACTAGTTGGAGGCGCGTCTTGCCCGCTCTGAGCTCCTCCAGCGAAACCTTCGGATCGGGATAAGCATGTAGTCTTCGTGTCGCAAGACTTTTCGGACGGGGGTTCAACTCCCCCCGCCTCCACCATTTTTTCTCTTTTATTTGCAGCAAGTTAGAGGCGGCGGTTTTCTCGAGTAACTTCCGCGTACCCTTCGTAAGAGCGGCCAACAGCAATTCGGACCGGAATAACCACTAACTTGTTCAACTTTTCTCTACGTCGCCGTGAGCGTCGCGGGTTGTGAATCGCCGTCTCCCCTCGCCGTCTTGAGCCTGGTTGCATGGGCATATGCAGCTCACGGGCCGTTAGATTTAAGCCGTCACACATTTCTGAATATCTTTAACTCAAGTTCATCAACTGATGTCGAAGCAGAGCCTCCTGAATCCCAGTCCATTACGCCCTCTGAATCGGCTGAATCGAATGTATCCAGTTCAGCCGGGCAAGCTGACAAGAAGTCAGGTATCGAGAGAGACGTGAACTCGACGAACTCCCCGGATTTTAGCGGCGGTCGGACTCCAGTTGCGCTGACAGTATCAAAAACACCAAACAGCGACCAAGCTCATCAAGTTGGGGCGGAATCCGGTTCGACTCCGTTAGACGGTCACCCCATGCCGCAAGCAACCGAGTCGCAGCCCAATTCAAACTCTGTTCCGAAATCGGAAATCAACGAACCGGAGTTCCATTTGGTTGATTCCGTTGCATTGCATGTTTTCACTAGAGAGAGTAACGAAGAGGTACCCGAGAACCTTCTACTTGACCCTTACGCTATTCTCTCTCTTTGGCCTCAATTTCAAATAACGCATTTTAGCGTGGTCCAAACCGCACGGATCGCTGCAATCGAAGAGTCCTCGCTAGGCGCTGTCGCGCTGACCGTTCATAACACATATCCGCATCCGTTCTTATATTTGGGCGGCTACTTTGCGGCTGGATTTTACCGCACCGATCGGAGCAAAAGTCCCTGCGTCGATCTGGGAGAACTGCTCTGGAAAAATCGTCCATCGAAGATGCCAGAGCAGGAATCAATTGAACGGGAACTGGGAGATCAAATCTTCGTAGTAGTCGAGCGCTGCAAACGTAACCTGAAGGAGAAAAGCAAAATTCCTAGCTCTGCTCAAAGTTCACACTAATCGAACGACTTCGAACGCGAAGCCCTGCAGACTTGCCTCTTCGATGACACGGTACATTTTTTGTGAGATCAAAATCAGTGGAGCGGGGCGTAGCAGATTTCTCCCCTGTCCAAATAGGCTATTCGTCACGCAAATGTCTGATCCGTCCCAAGAGTCTCGTCGCACGTTGATTTCCGAAATAAAGGTAGCCACGACTGAGTGCCCAAGTGGGCACTTCCAACTGACGTTTCCGGGAGTGAACGCGTCGCGACCAAGGACAGTGGATTCGGCAATCGGACCTGCGCTGCCGGTCACCTTGAGCTGAAACCAGTTTACCGATGAGTTTGTGGGTTTGCGAGAATCGAATACAGGCGGAAATTCTGCGCCCGTTAATTGATTGGCTTGAAATAGCTTAACGAATTTGTCGGATACAACCCATTCGACCCAAGCCACTGTCTGCGCGATATCTTTGTGCTGAGGCACTCGTCGAAGGTCCAAGCTCAAACTCGATAACTGTTTGCCCCAGTTGCAAAACTCACATAACGTCTCATAGATCGTCCCACATTCTTCGCCCGTCGGCTCGAAGTAGGAAGGGATTTTTACAAGGAGAAGTTCGGCATTCCGTAGCTCAACCTTGGTGTATTTTCGAAGATACCAGCCGATCGAAAAATCGGCGTAGCCTGCCACGCCCTGTGCTCGCTGGCCCTCAATGAAGTCGCTAATCGCGTCGAATTCCTGCGAGTCAGTTCGCACCCTGGTTTCGACGCACTCAGTGCCCGCGATAATCTTCCGTCCCACGGAGTGCGTCGATTTGGGGAATCGCGCCTTTAGGAACGCGACCAGCTCTTGCTGACCCAGAGTTTCGGAAGCACGAACGTTCACATATTCAGTCATTCCAGATTATTCCTATCGTTCAAAGCACCGAACGACGAGCACTGAATGTTCTCATGGTAGTGGATATTTCGAATAAACCGCCTTCATTATGCTGGCCACTTCTTCAGCCGTTCGCTGGATCTGCTGGCCATAAGGCGCGAGCGCTCTGAATTCATTCGTAATGAGTTGATGATATGCAGCCGGGATTCTCGCAGTAGCTCCATCGGCAGCACCTCCCAGATATTTCGGCTCAATGTGGTGGTTCTGGAACTTGCCCGCAAGCTTGGGATATAGCTTCTCCGCCTCTGCTGTAACCTCTGGAATTGAGGAAGCGGCCTTTTCTTCGCCAGCGGGGGTCAAAAAGCTGACGATGAAAATTCCCGCCATCGCGCTCCCTTCTCCTGGGGTGGCGGCTTTATATTCAGGAACTTGGCCGAACTGGAACGAGGTAAGGGGCGATATCGCTGCGTTCAGTAACTGGGCACCATAATTGTTGATTCCAATGAAGGTGTTGGCAATCCCTTTAGCTCCGCCAAACAAAGTGTCCTTTCCGACCTGCGCGGTCCCCGAGGCTACGTTACTTGCAGTCATTTTTTGTTGCGTTGACTGCCCATCGGTGCGTGGCCGATTATCCGCATCATCGCCTCCGAGACCGCAAGCGTCGTATGGAGGCGCACAATGTCCATCGAGATCGCTGAACGATTCTGGATCGTTCCTCACGATCGCATAAAGATTGAGACTCTGCGGATTTGTGAAATCCGCGTATGGGATGGGAGAAGGGGTGGCCGACCAATCCGGAGACAGAAAGCGACCGTACGTTGAGGAGTAATAACGTGCCCCGAAATAATCGTTTCCGGTTTCCGTGTCGCGTTCTTTGCCCTCGAACTTGTAGTTCTGGGGGCAGGTGTTTGTGAATACGTCCTCGCCACCGTAGGGAAAGAGATCGCCGTCGTAGCAGAGGCTCTGGGCGCCGCTGCTGGAAATCTCGGCAATCGCTCGCGAACTGTGAACTGGATCTTCAAAATAATAAAATACGTTATTTTGGTAATCGCGACGAGCAACGCGCTCGCCATCGAAATAAATGTATTCACTGAACGCCGCATTTGATGTACTGCCCGTGGTGTCTGTCTCTTGCAAAATTTCGCCGTGCTGACCGTACCAATACAGCTTGGTGCCCGACTTCTCGACGCGATTGCCGTCGCCGTCGTAGATATAATTCACGCCATCCGCAGTTTTGATCTGACTCTCGGCGTTCCAAGCATAAGACGACGTCACGTCCGTCAATAGGTTCCCGGACGCGTCATACGTAAACGGGGTTGTTGTGATCCTGTTTGAACTATTAACTTGGATATTGTAGCTAGCCGTTGCAGCTGCGCCGGTTCCTGTGACCGTTGGCAGGTTTGCCCACTCGTCTGGACTGAATGTCAAACTCCAGCATCCAGTCGTGCAGCTCGAAGTCGTTCCACCACTCGTAATGCGATTCAATTGGTCATATGCGACGATTGAGCTTCGGTTCGCGTTTATGTCGTTGGTTGTTCCAACTAGATTTCCATTATCTGCACCGAGATTGAAGTTGTATTTTAGGTCGATATACGCTCCTGTCGCGTACGAGGCGGAACAAGTTGTCGCGGTTAGATTGGCAGGCGCGTAAATCCAGCAAGGCTGAAGTCGAGTGTTGTAAAGAATCGACTTCGACAGTTTGAGCCCGAGGCTCGCGTAAGAATTTGCTCCCCACGGTGTATATTGACCGCTGGTGATGTAGGCCACGACGGCGGAATCACCTTCAGAGGTCGCGCGTCCTGCGCCAGCCATAACGAAATAAATGGAATGACCGCTCGGATAAGTAATGGTGTTTGACGACCCGTCGAGGTTGTAGGTGTATCCGGTCGTCATCGTAACGCCATTCGTGACACGCTTCGTGCCGGCCAACCTTCCCATCTTCTCGTACGCCAGATTTTCTGAACCTGCGGCATCCGTCATGGATGTTAAATGGCCAATGTTGTAACACGGGGAAGTTACGACACAGGTGGCTTCGTCGTATTTAAAGCTAATCGACGGGTCACCATTGGAGTAGGTCTTGCTCAGCATGCGGTTCAACGCGTCCCACGTGTATGTGATCGTTATAGCCCGCGCGTCAGTTTTCGTCAGAACGTTATTGTCAGGATCGTATGTGTATGCAACGGTGCCTGCCTCGGGATTAAAAGAACTCGTCATCCTTTTCAGCAAGGTTGATGTAGACTGCGACCATCAATGCTCAAGCGAGCCGTTTTGCGCGTTCCAATTCTCGCTATCTTGGCGACTGTCGTCCTCTGTTCCGCCTCCAGCCAGAACACGACAAAATCAATCTGGTCGAAAAAGGGTATCGCTTTCCCGTCGATTTGCGATCGACCTATCTCCGGTGCATCGAAATCGATGGGGGTGGGGAAACCGATTGAGGAGTGCACACCCCTTCGAATACCGTCACCCGACGGAAAAAGCGAAGTCGCGGTAACTTACGCCATGCCACCCGACAGGCCTGACGCCGTGGAGGTGTTGCTTACTGTCAGCACGGACGGAAAGGTGGTGGGTCGGACCGAAGGACTCACCGGCAGCTATGAGGATGAACTCGTTTGGTCTCCCGATTCAAATGCCTTCGCCATCAACGGTGGCGAAAGCTCCCATCCACTCGAACGGTTCCATTACTTTGAAGTTTTCTTTTTAGACGCACCGGAACTGGGCTTGCAATCCGTGAAGGAGCCCGTCGAGCAGGACATGCTTCGCAGTTTTCCGCCATGCAAGGCCGCTCCGCCGTTGGAAGACTGTGCGCAGGTGGGTGAAAATAATCCTGACTTCGCTTACGTGCTCGCAATCGACTGGATTGACGGCTCATCTGGGCTCGCCGTGCTGGCACAACTTCCTTGCGGCCCGTCGCTTAGCGGAATCGCCTGCCAGAGTGTTGGCTACGAACTGGAAGCAAGAACGGGAAAAATCTTGCGGCGTATGGAGCCAAAAGAGTTTGCTTTGCGCTGGCAACAAAGCATGGCGTGGAAATTCCACGACCCGGGTCCTCCCCGTTTCTTAAACAAGCAGTCTGGGACCTGATCACTTCTTCTTCATGGCAAGACCCTCCCTCTCCAGGTCTAGATTTTGCCGAAAACTAACTCTGATTTTGGATCAAAAAATCGAGGTCCCATCATGCTCCTATTAAGTTTCGTACGGTCGTTGTAAAACTGCTGCGCTCGGGTCTCATCGGTGGTAACTTGTCAAAACACGATCGGTACGTCCCATCCGACTGCCCTTGGTGGTCTGCTCGGCGCAAATGGGAACATTCCGACCCAATGTGCAAAGCTGTTGCTGTTAGGGCCAGTAGTTTTATACGGAATAACGGATCCGGAAATATCGCCTCTCGCAGCAGAATTGAAGACACGTCGTAGCAGGCATCGTCCCCGGCGTAAGCCTGCCAGAGGTTTGCAGTGTAGATATCGCCCGCTTTGAATCGTACGCTTTGGTAACCCGGTGCGATGAACGCGGTCAAATATCCGTACTGCAACGGGCGATGGCGGGCAGGGGGCCACCGTCAACTATCCAGTTCTGATTATTCACACCGGTTACAAACCAGAACGCGTGATTTGCGATACGAAAGGTGTGAGCGACGGGTCTGTAATAAATCTCCGCGGCGCAAAGCGGCAGCGGTGGTGGGGGGTTCGGGATCCGGCGGACATGAACCGCCCTCGACTTGCGCGGGGGCCGACGCCGATGGAGCGGGGCGTGTCCGATGACCGTAACCGCGTGACGGAATGCGTTCTCTGCGGTAACGTAGGCGACTCTTAGTGGAGGTTCAGGCCCTTCGTCCCAGTTCGGAGGGTGGTTATGCGTGCTTCGGGTCTTTCTCTCGCACTCGCTCTCATATCGTATGTCGGTCTCGCGGTTCCCGTAACGTTACAAATCGGCCGCTCGCGACGCATGCATGTTTCCCTGACCGACCTCTGCGTTACCGAAGGAACGATTACCGCTTTGCCCGCCCATCGCCTGTTGGTCACCAACCCCAACGTGCATGCAACCTTGAATCGCGAAACGCCGCAGGATATTGAAGCAGATTTTGTCTATCTTGGGCCCAGCGGCGAAAGCGACCCCGCTTCCTCTGGTCAAAACCACCATCAGTTTGGCTTCGAGCTTTTCGCTCAGGACGCCTGCAACCTCGTTTATGTCATGTGGCGTCTTGAGCCCGAGTCAAACATTGGTGTCTTCGTCAAAAGTAATCCTCAACAGCACATCCACGGCGAGTGCGGGAGGCGCGGTACCATAACCGCCGAGGCTGAATATAAATTACCTCTTCCTCCGGTGAGAGCTGGAGAGCGCGTTTCACACACTCTACGCGCCAAAATCACAGGTTCCCGGCTACTCGTCTTCGTCGACGGGGCCCTGGTTTGGCGGGGTGAGCTGTCGCCCGAAATTCTGCGCACCCGCGGCCCAGTCGGCATTCACTGTGACAACGCCAAGCTCGAAGTCATTCTCACCGTCGCGCCGCCTGTCGCAAACGCTCCTGTCATCCCCTGTAAGCCCGCCGCGGAATCCGACTAGCCGCTCGACGCAGATACCGCATGACGCGCTCCAGTTTCCGCGTCGGACTCGGTTCGACCGCCGCGTTTTTGTACTTCTGTGCCGCATCGCAACGAGCAGTTGTATCTCAGCGGATGTATAGTCGCGTAATCGGAAACTAGGATTTCACATCTCGGGTTAGTGCCCTTGGGTCAACCGCTCTCGACAACCCGCAAGGCATAACCCGGAGAACGAGCGTTTTCTTGTGACGTGCGCAGCGGAATGTTAAGGCCCCGAAGTTTGAATGACCGTGCGAGTGTGTGAAACATCGGAAGCGCGGTTTCACCGCGTCGGGGGTATCGGCATGGGCTGCGGTTGCAATGGATAAGCCATACGGGAGCGGGCGGAGTGTGGTCCGGGTCCGAGGAGGGCAATCCGGATGCGCTTGTCGGTGTCGATGTGCGGGCTGGAGTGTTGTCGAAACGAGTTTCGGAGCTGCGGCGAGTAAGAGCGCCTTCGACGGCGGGACTGCCTCGCGTACCGAGCGACGGAGCTGAATCGTCCTTGCGCTCGCAGCCAATCACTGTGAGCTAACAGTTACTCACGTATTCCAGATAGGCCGGAACGTGATAGCTTGCCGTTTCAAGGTGGTCCGTGGGGACTACCCGTCGCCGCTCAGACAGCAGTGTAAGAGGATCCGCGAAAAACATTTCGCGGCGTGAAGGAGAACAAAAATGGCCTCCGGTGCAGCGCCGGCTCAAAGTGCAACGCCACCACCCGCAGCACACGTCGAGACGAAACCGCCCGAGGCAGGCGGCCGCTGGCCGTGGCTGAAGTACGTGACGCCGCTCGCGATTCTGCTGATCGCGGCGCTGATCGTCGTCACGCTCACGCGCGACTGGAACGCGTATGAAGGCGGAAAACCGGAACAGGCGACCGACGACGCCTACGTTCGCGGCGATCTGACGCCGCTGAGCACGCGCGTGCCCGGCATCGTGAGCCGCGTTTTGGTATCGGACTACCAGAAGGTCCACGCCGGCGACTTGCTGGTTGAACTCGAAGATCAGGACTATCAGGCGCAAGTGGCGCAGGCAGTCGCGGCCGTGGCGGCGGCGAAGGCCGCGATCGGCAATAACATCGCGCAACAGAAGCTGCAGGAGGCAAAAATTCAGAAGGCGCTGGCGGGAATCGATCTGGCGAAGGCGCAAATCACCGCTGCGCAGGCCGGAATTCGTGCGGTGCAGGCGGACGTGACTCGGACGCAAGCCGAACGGAAGCGTCAGGAAGGCCTGATCGCAGTGAAATCCACCACGCCGCAGCAACTGGAAGTGGCCGTGGCGGACCAGGAGCGCTACACCGCAATGGAAGCAAGCCGCACCGCCGACCTGGAAGAGGCCAAAAGCGCGCTACAGGAAAATGAAATCGCCGTTGAAGCGGAGCGCCGCGGCAAAGACGTGCTGCAATCGCAGGCACTTCAGCTTGACGCCGACCTGCAAGCGAAGAACGCGGCATTGAGCGTCGTGCAGATCAATCTGGGCTACACCAAGATTCACGCGCCGGCGGACGGCGTCGTCGGCGAGCGCCAGGTGCGGCCAGGGCAGTTGCTTTCGCCCGGAGCGCAAATTCTCACTTTCGTCGCGGAGACCAAGTGGGTGCAAGCGAACTACCGCGAAACGCAGCTGACGCGTATGAAGGTCGGCGACGCCGCGGACATTACGGTGGACACCCTTCCTGGCCGGGTCTTTCGGGGCAAAGTTTCACAGATCGCGCCCGCAAGCGGCTCTCAATTCGCCTTGCTTCCGCCGGACAACGCCACGGGAAACTTCACGAAAGTGACGCAACGTATCCCGGTGAAAATCACGTTCGACGATCCGGCAGCGGCGGCCGCTCTGCAGCCGGGGCTTTCCGTGGTCACCACAGTGCACGTCAAGTAGCCGTCGGACCCGGATTCGAACATGGCTTCCACTACGGCACCGGTAGCAGCGTCAGCTCAGCCACTCTCAGCACGGCGAATTGCGAACTTGCTCGCGGGCGCAGTGCCTTCAGAGCTGTCGAAGGCGCCGGTCCTGGGGATTCTGGGCGTCGTGATGGGCGCAGGGATCGTGACGCTGATGGGCCGCTTGCTCACTCTGGGCACTGCGGATTTGAAAGGCAGCCTCGGAATCGGAGTGGACGACGGAGCGTGGATCGGCAGCGCGTTCAATATCGCGTTGATGTTCATCGGGCCGTTTACCGTTTACATCGGCGGGCTGCTCGGACCGCGCCGCGTGTTGCTCGCGGCGGCCACAGGATTCACGATGATCTGCCTGCTGCTTCCCCAAGCGCACAGTTACGGCGTTTTGATTACGGGCCTGGTGCTGGCCGGGCTCACGTCAGGAACTTTTTATCCGCTCACCCTGACGTTCGCGCTGCGCAACATTCCGCTGAAATTTCTGCCGTTCACGGTGGCGCTGTACGCCACGTTCGTCGACGGCGCCGTGAACATCGCTCCTTCACTATACGGCTGGTTTCGCGACCATCTTTCGTTTGAATGGATGTTCCTCTGTTTCGTGGTCCTCACGCCGATCATGATTCTTTGCGTGTACTTCGGAATTCCGCCGAGCCCGTCGGCGACGAAGCACGGCCCGGCGCCAAGCTTTGCCGGATTTTTGTACGCCAGCGCCGGTTTCGCATTGCTGTTCGCTGCGCTCGATCAAGGTCAGCGGCTCGACTGGTGGCGTTCCGGGCTTTTTAGCGCACTGTTTTTCTCCGGCGCGTTCTTCCTTGCGGCGTCCCTGGTTCGCCGTCTGCGCAGTCCGAACCCGTTAGTCGATCTGCCCTTCCTGCGCCGGTGGAACACGATTCTGCTCGGCTTCGCGCTTATTTTGTTCCGCTTTTGCCTGCTGGCAACAGTGATCCTGATTCCGCAGTCGCTCGCGATTCACGGTCTGGAAGCCGGTCAGTATGGACCGGCAGTGCTTTGGTCCGCGGTCCCGCTTCTGATTCTCGCGTTCATCGCCGCTTTGCTTCTTGTGGACGGCTTTGACGCGCGAATCATGATGACAGCCGGTTTCGCGTGCATGGCGTTTGCCTCCATTTTGAACGCGCAGTACACCAGCGCATGGTCCGCGCAGAACTATTTCCGCTCCGAAGTCTTGATGGGCCTCGGCCAGTCCTTTGCGTTCATCGGCCTGGTGGCAGACATCGTGTTGCAGGCCGTATTCTCAGGCGGCCTGCTGAAACCCCAGAACGCGCTGACCTTCTCGGCTTTTTTCCACGTGATCCGATTGTTCGGCGGACAGCTCGGCGTCGCGTTCATGACTCACTTCATCGCGATCCGGGAGCGCGTTCATTCGAACTTGCTCGGCCTGCACGTGCAGCGCGGCGAATGGATCACCGAGTCGTCGATCCGCCAGCTCACTGCAGGGCTGTACGGCAAGTCTTCCGGGCTAAACACCGCCGCCGGACGCGCCGTGGAACTGATCGGAGGCCGCACCAAGCTTCAGGCCTACACGCTCACGTTCATCGACGGCTTTCATTTGATCGCGTGGGGCTGCGTCGTCGCGCTGATTCTCACCGCGCTGCTGCGAAAGTCTCCGCTGAACTACAACGAACTCGCGTTCGGCGCGCGCGAAATGGAATTGGAAACCAAGGGAGGTGGATCGTGAAAGCGCAGGTATGCATGGTGGCGCTTGCCGCTCTGGTGGCGATGCCCGCGGCGGCACAGGAGAATAGTTCGAACGAGCCTCGGCACATTACGCTCGCCGAAGCGGTGCAACTGGCTCTGAAGCACAACCATTTGGTTAAAATCGCGGGCTATAACGTCGAGGAATCGCAGCACGCCAAAGATGTGGCGCGGAGCGGCTACTACCCGAAGCTGAGAAACGACAGCAATTATTTGCACGTCACGGATACGCAATTCATCGCCATCGCCAAAGGCAGCCTGGGCACCGCCGCCGGAACTCCGATTCCCGAGCAGACCGCCGTCATCAATCAGGGCGGATTGGACCTGATCACCAGCGGCACAGGCTTGACCCAGCCGATCGGCGAACTCTGGAAAATCCGCGCGGCGAACGACGTGGCGGCCGCCGAAATGAAAGCGGCGCGCGACAAATCCCAACAGACGCAGAATGAAGTGGCGCTCGCCGTCGACGGGCTCTATTACCAACTGCTCATTCTGCAGTCCCACCGCCAGGCGGTCGAAGCCAAAATTCGCGCGAGCGAAAGCCTGAGCAACGAACGCGTGCAGCAAGTGAAACTGGGCGCCAAGCTGGAGACGTCGGCGATTGAAGCCAACGCCGAGGCCTTGGAGGCGCGGCAAGATCTGCTGACCACCGACTTGCAGGCTTCCGATCTGACCATCAAGCTCAACGACGCGATCGGTTTGCCGCTCACGACGAAACTCGATCTCGATGCCGCCGTTGGCCAGCCCGGCACAAGCTGCGAGCGTGAAGCCTGCCTGAAACTTGCGCTCGATTCGCATCCCGAGATTCTGGAAGCGCGCGCCGACGTCGAAAAGGCCGAAGCCGCGGTGCGCGTGGCCAAGCGCGCATATGTTCCGGACTTCGATATTTTCGCGCGTTACAGCTATTCGGACAACGTTCCCTTCCTCGCGCGAAACTTCGGAACGTTTGGAGTGCACTTCGGCTACGACCTGTTCGATGGCGGGAAGCGAAACGCGGAGATCGGCGAGCGCAAAGCGCAACTCGCGAAGGCCCAGGAAAATCTGGCGCGGATGAATGATGAGGTCCAGGTTCGCGTGCAGACCTCTTATAACAGGCTCGAACGGACGCGCGACATGTTGAAAGTTTCCCAAGAGGTCGTCGCGCTCCGCACGGAAGCGCACCGCGTAACGGCCCAGCAGTTGGCTCAGGGCGCCGCGCTCCAATCGCAGGTGGATTCCGCCGCGGCGCACGAACTCGACGCAAACACCGCGCTCCTTCAGTCGCAACTCGAATATTTGCAAGCTTACGATGAACTGGAAGAAGCCATCGGCCGCACACCACAGTGACCGAGACTCGGTGTGGGGGAAGCTGCCGCGCGGGTCGGGCTATGCCGACCGCAGTCCAGAGCAAGGAAAAACCGTAGTCGCGGCATCGTCGACAGGCTCGTTGTGAGTCAACTCGAGCGCCTGCGCGAGCTTACCGATTTTCGTAGCCGGGTCGATTCACCGAGGATGTTAGGCGCTCGACTACTCTATCTGCCGCCGCCTTGCACGGGTTGTTGCCGCGCGGACTTTAGCGCGGCCCGGGCTTCGGTGGCGGCGAACGCCGTTTCGGCGCGTTCGTCGTTGATGGCGGCTAACGCTTCTAGAGTCTTCTGCGCTTCAGCGGCTTGTCCGGCCTTGGTCTGTGCTTCGACGAGTAGACGCAGCGTAAGCGGATTGAGCGAATCTTCCTGAAGCTCCGGAATCGCGGCGGCGAAATCGCCCTTGGCATACAGGACGGCGCCATTGGCGGAGTGAAATGCCTTTTGCACGGTGGCGCTGCGGCTGGTCTTGGCCATGGTCGCGAGCGGCTTCAACGCCAGCTCCGCGGCTGCGGTCTTCCCTGCTCCGGCCGCAATGAGCGCACGAGTCTGCAAAATGACGGCAAGCTCATTGTCGCGATCGCCGGACATTACGTGTTGCGTATCCAGAAGCACCGCATGCGCCGCATCCAGATCGCGGAGTGCTCCGGCGGGATCGTCGTTGAAAATCGCCATCGTGCGATGAATTTCCGCTTCCTGAACCGGCAGCCCCTCGGCATGCGCATGCGCGGCAAGCTTCAACATTTCCTGGCGAGCGCGATGGTCGCTGCTTTCGCGGTAGAAGGTCATCGCCCACAGAATGCGGTAGTTCATCTGAGTGCCGCGCTCTTTGGTGCCCTTAATCGCGACCAGATACTGATCGCGAGCTTCGTCTTCTTCGCCCATCAACGCGTAGGTGGAAGCGACTCCGACTTGCGAAGGATTGAAGTTCGGATTGATCGCCAGCGCCTTTTGATAGTGATCGAGCGCAGCGTGATAATCGCCGAGCATGCGCATCATCTCGCCGTAGGAATCCTGCGGGTTCGGTTCGTTTGGCAGCAGCGCGACGTATTGCTCCATCAGCGGCGGCGAAAGCTTCGGCTGGCCGCTCAGCGCGTAACAATATGCGAGGTTATTGAGCGCTGGGTAATAACGCGGATCGGCTTTCAGCACTCGATGGAGAACCGCTTCGCCGGGATCGAATGCACCCTGCACCGAGCATAGCCATTCTCCGTAAAGATTGGCGAGGCGCTTGTCGTTCGGATATTTCGCTGCGAGATCATTCATGGCGGAGATCGCGGCAACCAGATCTCCGTTTTTCGTGCCATTGAAGAAAGCGATCAGCAACCTTTCGTCGGGACTGGCGTTGTCCTGATACTTCAGCGCCAGCGCACTTTCGCGTTTGGCTTCCTTCGGGTCGATCGCAAAATAACCGAGCGCGCCATGAGCGAGCGCGAAATTCGGATCGGCTTTCACGGCCTGGCGCATGAATTCCAAACCTTCATCAACGAAGAGACGGTCTTCGCGCTGCACCATGGCCATTTCGTACGCCTCGCGCGCGATCACCGATGTGGTCGACAGCGGCAAGGTGTCGGATGGCGGCGCCGCGGCGGTCGTCGGAGCGGCGGCAGGCGCAGCAGCGTCCTGCGCGTGAGCGGGCGCGTTGACGCCTGCGAGCAAAAACGCGACAGCCAACCAGGGTGACGCGGTTCGGGTTTTCACGGTTCCTCGCATGGTTTTCACGATGGGTTAGTGGCCTTTCAGGGCGTAGCCGGGATCGAAAGGCTGTTTTTCGTCGATCTTCACAACTTTTACGCCGCCGGTGATGTTGTAGACGTCGATCACACCGATCGCACCGGCGTTTCCTTCCACGACCTTCAAAATTTCGTCGTCGCTCTGGGCGAAGACTACGGGCACCGACGTCTTGCGCGAAGGATCGGTGAGCAGTGCCTTGCCCTCGTCAAAGTTCGCGCCGAGAACTTTTTCGATAATGAATTTTGTGCCGGCAGCGTCAGGATCGCGCAGCACGATGGTGATACTTTTGCCGCCCGGCCAACTTGCGGTCTTGGCTTTGAAAATCTTGCCCAGGTCAGCCAGAGTTAATTGGCGGACGGGATTCGATGGATTCACGACCACGGCGAAATCAGTGCCAAAAGCCACCGACGCCACGGTGAGAATCACCACGCACAGAGCAAGCCAGCGGTTGCGCATAGACATACGTCCCTAAACGAAATTTTCCAGGGTTCGCCTGATGACAAGGTAGCACTGCGAATTGAAGATGGACCGGCGGTGTGACGCTGCGGTGCCCGGCGCGATATTGCCGAGGCGGTCACAAAAAAGAGCCGTAGAAAAGGCGAAAACGCGTGCGGGACGCGGTTGCGTTTAATGAAAATCGCCGTCAGCGTGGCGGCGCTTCAGGAACGTACTTTTCGTCGATGAATTTGTCGGCCCAGTCGATGAAATATTTCACGTTGGGCGCGTCGGTGTGACCGCCATCATGCTGGCGCCAGGCAAGCTGGCCATCGAGCAGGCCAACGTTCACGGCCGGCATCTTTGCCGTCCTGTAGTCTTCGGTGACACCCAGATCTTTCGCGCCGAGCAAACGGAAAACCGGTTCGGCGGCGACGGCGGCCATAAAACTGCCTTGATGATCGAGCCACTTCGCGTCGCCCATTTCCGGCACGCCATAGCTGATGAACGTGAGGCGCGGCGCGCAGAGTGCAATCAGCTCGTGCGAATCGACGGGCAGATCGCCGGCATTCTTGCTGCCGAAGGTGGCTTCGGCGGCGCCGTACTTCATGAAGTTTCCGGCCATCCAGTGATACTCGCCGGAACCGGTGAGACTTTCGACGGATTCGCCCCAGTTGCGGCGGTTCAACTTCGCGCCGCCCTCGCCGGATGAGCCGATCAGCCCCATGTAAAAGCGCGGCTCGAATGCGAGCGTGACGAGCGCGGCTTTTCCGTAACGCGAGACGCCTTCGATCCCCACGTGCTTGGCGTCGACGGCCGGTTCAGATTCCAGATAGTCCAGACCGCGCGCGGCTCCCCAAGCCCACGCACGCAGCGCGCCCCAATCGTCGCGCTTGCGCGGCTGGCCCTTATTTACGAGACCGATGATTCCGCGCGTGAGGCCGGCGCCGTTGTCCGCCTGAATGCTGGCGGGATTGATGGCCGCATAGCCCCAGCCATGTTCGATCAGCACTTGCGTGGAAGGCGGTTCGGGCGCGGGAGTTCCCGGCGTGCGCATCGTGAATGGCCGCACTTGCGATGGGATGGGACTGTAGCCGGGATACTGATCGAAAATCGCTTTCAGCGACGGATCGTTCTGTTCGAGCAGCGCTTTCAGCGCGGCGTTGATTTTGTCGAGGTCTTGCTGGGGGGGCTGCGTGGGATTCGGCAGGACGCTCTGGCCGAACATCATTAGCACAGGAACCGGGCCTTTGGCGTTGGCCGGCACAACGACGGTCATGGAAATATCGACATTGATGAGCGGGTAGGAAGAATTGTCGACGTGGCCGACGAGTTTTTTCGCGATTACTGGCGTGAAGCCGACATACTCGCGATCGGTAACGACTACCTTCCACGTGACGCTCGGAATATTTTTCGGCAGCCGGCCGTAAACTTCGCGTTCCATGTCTTCCACGATTTGCGGGCGCCGCTCGGTCCACCACATCGCGGCGCTGGTGACTTTCTGTCCGTTCGCGAGCGTGAGTGGATCGGGCAGATTCGGATATGGATTCGCGACAGACTCGTCGTAGTTCGCGTGGTTCGGAGCTTTTTCGTCGCCGCTGGGTCCCTCACGCAATTTCTTGATGCCAAGCTGATCCATCATGTTTTGATGGTCCTGGTCGGCGGTGAACGTGACGGGCGGCGGATAGTTCGACTGCTGGGCTCGCGAGGCTGGAGCGAAAAGCAGACCAAACGCCAAGAAAATTGCGAGCAAGACGGGATAAAAGTTGACGAATCGACGCATCGAGATCTCCGCACGCGAGAAATGCACGTTGCGGCTCGAAGCTAACATACGCGCGGCTGAGGGTCGGGTGAGTTTTAAGGCGTGGAACGGCGGAGCACGGCGCTGGCTTTCTCGTCGGCGGCGATTTCATGAAAGAAATCACGAACTTCATCGAGGTGCTGCGTCGGCACGAGAATGTCGGTGATTTCGTAAGTGCGTTTGTAGCGAAGAACGTTGCCGTTCACTACGACCTCGCTCTTGTACGTCGCGTACGGACACTTCGCCTCAACCGGCTTGGGCAGTTCGTCCACCACATAGCCTGCGGGCAAGGTGATATCGAAGACATCGTCCTGGCGCGACGCTTCCTCAAATTCGACGGGATATTTCCGCGGCTTGCCGCTCAGCAGACTCGAACCCTTCGCGCCGACCACGCGCGGGCGGACGATCAAAAGGTCGCCTGCCGTTTTCGCGTAGCCATCGGCGGTAAATTTATAGCTCAGCAGCAGACTGTCGTCGTATTTTTCCAAATTGCCCACGGTCGCGCTGTTTAACGAAAAACTCGAAAGCGAACTTCCCAGAAACCGCTCGACGACTTTCTGCCGGTCTGCCGGCGCGGCGCGAAGGAATTGCTCGCGGCTATCGACGGCCGGGCCTCCGTAGCGAAGCTCGCGTACTTCTCCGGTCAGGTTGCCGGACGGGGCAAGATTCAATGAGGCCGTGCGCAGCAGACGGTTGGTGGCAGCAGCGGCAAGCGGCAACAAGACCAGTTCGCCGCCGTTGGGCGTAATTACCAAACCGTAGTTGTCCTGCAAATAATTCGGCAGGTAACCCAGCGGCACGTACTCGTTTGTCGGGTCGAAGAAAAGCAGGCGGCCGAACCTTGGGCTTTTATACAGCGAATACAAACCCGCATCTGGAACCGAATCCGGCAAACGAATCGCAAGGATCATATGATTGAAGCTGATCGAGGGAAACTTCGGATTCACGATGCCGCGCTCGGTGTAGATCGAAACGTAGTATGAATCGATTCCGATCTGCTTCAGCATGGTGCTGAGCAACGTGGCTTTGTCCTTGCAATCCCCGTACTGGTGCGCAAAGACGTCTGCCGCCGGATGCGGTTGAAAACCGCCGATGCCGACTTCGATCGCCACATAGCGGATATTCCGCTGCATATACGAGGTAAGAATTTTCATTTGCGCAAGAGGATCGGTGACTCCGGCGGTCAGCTCGGTGACTTTTTGTTGCAGCGCCGGCGACGGAACGCGGCTGTTGGTGGTGAGGCCGGTGTACCAGGAGGCGATGTCGTCCCACGTGCCGACAGTTTTCTCGCGCAGGCTCAAGTCGCGCGGGAAATACTTGATTCGCATGCGGGCGGCGATTGCGAGGAATGGCGGCATCTCCGGCTCAACTTCAATCGCCGGAACGTCGTGCACTTCCCAGATGTATTGATTTCCGTTGCTGGAGACGGGCTTCTGCTCATCGTAGTTCGACCAGTAATCGGTGAACTCCCAATTGGCCGGCAACGACAACGTGAAGCGGGCGAATTTCGTCGGGATCGTATCCTGAAATCGCCAGCCCTGTTCGAAGACGAATGGGCGCTGTTTTTGCGTGTATTCGTAGCCGACGACGCTTCCGACGTTGGCTTCGGGAAATTTGATGACTTTGGCGCGCTGGTCGTTGAAGACTTCGAAATCGACGAGGCTGGTCTCGGCGGCTTCGTTCTCTTTTACTTGAATCTGCGTGCCGTTCGGAAGAATCGTCCAGGCGCGAAAGTAAGAGATCTTGGTCTGGTTGTCGAACCGGACGCCGACATAGCCGCATTCCTCACGCGCTTCGGGCCGGAGGAATTTGCACGCATGGCGATGCGTGATCTCGATGTCGCCGTTGTCTTTCACGACGGTCACTTGCTCGTCGTAAAGAGCGACCGCGACGGTCTCCTTCGAGTATTCCGGAACGGTTTGCTGCGCGGCGGTACGAAGCCATTCCGGAGCGGAGTCCGATGCGGCGCGCGCCACGGGTGCGACCAGCGGCGCCGCAACAACGATCAGCGCGCACGCCGCGAGGCCGGAGGCCAGCTTACTTCTGCGCCGATTCCGCGTTCTGAAGGACGATCTGGGTTTCGTCACTCGTTTTCACCGAATTGAAAAAGGCACGAAGAGCCGCGTAATACTGCTTCTCGACCAAAATCGAATTGATCGAGAGGCTGCGCTTCACTTCGGCCACCGATCCGTTCTGCGACGGAGTGATCTGATACACGACGATCGAGGCCGGATTCGTAGCGATCGGTTTCGGCAGCGTTTCGATCTTGTAACCGGCCGGCGCGGAGAATTTCATGTCGTCGTTTTCCTGGCAAGCATAGTGAAAATAGATGGGATTCTGGCGCTTGGCAGTCTGGAAGCCCTTGGCTTGGGGCGGCACAAAGATCGTTACCGGAATCAGAATGCGATGCCCGGCCAGGCTGCCGAAAGACGGAACGGTGACCTTGCCTTGCACTTGTAGTGGCCGATCGTGATTATCCCAGTTGTCGAGTTTTGTAAGCTCGAAGTTCGATCCCGCCGGCAGCCAACCCTTGATCTCGTCCTCCAGGTCTTTTTTGTGGCCGGTCTCGTCCTCACGCAGCCCGCGCTCGCGCCTCAGCGCGGCTTCGAGTCCCGTAAAGCCGATGGTGACGGTCCCGGTGGCTTCGCCGGCGTCATTCACGGCGATGTCCGCATGGCGCTCAAGCGTGGCGTCCGTGCTTTTCGGAAGCGGCACGGTGATTTGATCGTTTGGTTTGCTGCTTACGCGGATTCCTTGCGTGTTTTTCTCGTACCAGGGCAGCGTATTGAACGGATAGCCGGGCGCGGCGGGATCGAGGAAATATTCCTTCCCCCCTGCGCGGACCCACACAATGTTCGCCGCAAGCTCGCTCTTATCTTCCTGGTTCGGCATAAACAGCGTGGCATTTCTCGGCGCGACCCAGACCAGGTCTGCTTCGAAACCGGCGGCGCGGGCCAGCGCCACGAAGAAGCGGTTCACATCGAGCCCGTAGGCGTAGCCATGATGCAGAACGTCTTCGGCGTTCGAGTTCTTCTTGATGTCTTCGGTTTTCTGTTCCTTCTCTGTTTTCTGCTCTTCGACGTCGAGATTCCGGATTTGCTGCGCTCGATCATAGAGCTTCTTGAGCCTCACCTCGGGCGCGTCATTGGGACCGACCGTCTTCGCGACTTCCGCCTCAAGCCCGTTCT